>OZ251532.1:0-4944020 GCA_965243175.1 Candidatus Azotimanducaceae bacterium
ACATCTTCCGTTCGCCGCGTTTCGGCCAGGTCGCTGGCTGCATGGTCGTCGAGGGCGCCGTGGCGCGCAACAAGCGCATCCGCGTGCTGCGCGACAACGTGGTGATCTTCGAAGGCGAGCTGGAGTCCCTGCGCCGCTTCAAGGACGACGTGGCCGAGGTGCGCAACGGCCTCGAATGCGGCATCGGCGTGCGCAACTACAACGACGTGCGCGCTGGCGACAAGATCGAAGTGTTCGAGGCGCGGCAGGTGGCCAGAGTGCTCGCCGGCAGTCCCGCGGTCGAAGCGGCGCAAGCGCAGCCGGCGTAGCCCGATGTTCCCCGTTCCTTGTCGCTCCGCGTACTCGCCGCGCGCCGATTCGCCGGTGGCCGCGCATGACGCCTGACCGGGCGGACAGAGTCGCCATGCACCTCCGCGCGCAGCTGGCGGAAGTCATCCGCAGCAAGATGAGCGATCCGCGCCTGCCGCTGCTGGCGGTCTCCGACGTTCGCGTGAGCCGCGATCTGGCGGTGGCCGACGTCTACGTCTCGACGCTCTCCGAAGTCGGGCGCGACGCCAGGGCGGATGCGGTCGCGGTGCTCAACCACGCCGCCGGATTCCTGCGCAGCGCCATCGCGCGGCGCCACGACCTGCGCACCACGCCGAAGCTCCGCTTCCACTACGACGACCTCGCCGAAGAAGCGCCGCGCTTGGAGGCGCTGATCGACCGCGCGGTTCAAGCGGACGCCGGGCACGGCGGAGGCAGCGGAGAACGGGAGACCGAACGTGTCGCGTAGGAGGCGAGGTCGCGACGTCAACGGCGTGGTCGTGCTCGACAAACCGCCGGGGCTCAGTTCCAACGAAGCGGTGCAGCGCGTGAAGCGGCTGTTCGACGCCCGCAAGGTCGGCCACACCGGCAGCCTCGACCCGCTGGCCACCGGCGTCCTGCCGCTCTGCCTCGGTGAAGCCACCAAGTTCTCGCAGTTCCTGCTCGATTCCGACAAGGAGTACCGCACCAAAGTGCGTCTCGGCGTCGCCACCGACAGCGGCGATGCCGATGGCCGAACCATCGCCGAGCGCCCGGTCGAAGGCATCACCCGCGAGCGCATCGACACGGCGCTCGACGCCTTCCGCGGCGACATCGAGCAGGTGCCGTCCATGTACTCGGCGGTCAAGCACCAGGGCCAGCCGCTGTACAAGCTGGCGCGGCAGGGCATCGAGGTCGAGCGGCAAGCGCGCCCGGTCACCGTCTACCGCAACGACATTCTGGATTTCCAAGGCGACACGCTGGAACTCCTGATCCACTGCAGCAAAGGCACCTACGTGCGCACCATCGCCCACGACCTGGGCGAAGCGCTGGGCTGCGGAGCGCACGTTTTCGAACTGCGGCGCACCATGGCCGGCCCGTACCGAGAGGAAGACCTGCTGACGCTGGAAGCGCTGGAGTGCCGCCGCCGAGAAGGCGGCATGGACGATCTGCTGCGTCCGACCGCAAGCACCGTGGGGCAATGGCCGCCGGTGCGGCTGACCGGCGCGCCAGCGTTCTATCTGAAGCAGGGGCAGCCGGTGCTGGTGCCCCACTCGCCGACCGAAGGCTGGGTGCGGCTCTACGAATGCGCCGCCACCAACTCGGCCGCTGACGCGGACGAGGCGGAGGCGAACGACGGCCGGTTCATCGGCGTCGGCGAAATTCTGGACGACGGCCGGGTGGCGCCGCGACGGCTCATCGTCGGCTAGCGCACCGCGCCAGATCAACCGAACAAGCGACAAGCGAAGAGAGAGGAGCAAGAGCATGGCGTTGACCGCCGAGACCAAGAAGAAGGTAGTCGAGGACTACCGAACCGACGAGAACGACACCGGATCGCCGGAAGTGCAGGTGGCGTTGCTGACCTACAACATCAACTCGCTGCAAGGGCACTTCCGAACGCACGGCAAGGACCACCACTCGCGGCGCGGCCTGATTCGCATGATCAACAAGCGCCGCAAGCTCCTGGACTATCTCAAGGGCAAGGACCAGCAGCGCTACGCCTCGCTGATCGCCCGCCTGGGCCTGCGCCGCTAAGGCCCGCCCACGAAAGAAACATCGTGCTGCTCGGCCTCCGCCGAGAGCACTCGACACGAACGCGCAAAGGAGAATCACTTGACGCCAGTACGCAAGGAATTTCAGTTCGGCGACCATCGGGTCGTCCTCGAAGCCAACAAGATCGCTCGCCAGGCCACGGGAGCCGTGGTGGCGAGCATGGGCGACACGGTCGTCCTCTGCACGGTGGTCGCCGCGGCCACCCCCAACCCCGGCCAGGGGTTCTTTCCGCTCACCGTCAACTACCAGGAGAAGTCCTACGCCGCGGGCAGGATTCCGGGCGGCTTCCTGCGCCGCGAAGGCCGCCCCACCGACAAGGAAACGCTCACCTCGCGACTCATCGACCGCCCCATCCGGCCACTCTTCCCGGACGGCTTCATGAACGCCGTGCAGGTGATCGCCACCGTCATGTCCGCGGACCGCGACATGGACCCGGACATCATCTCGCTGATCGGCAGTTCGGCGGCGCTCGCCGTCTCCGGCATTCCCTTCGCTGGCCCCATCGGCGCGGCGCGGGTCGGCTACGCGGACGGCCGCTACCTGCTCAACCCAGGCGCCGAGGCGCTGTCCTCGTCGGCGCTGAACATGGTCGTCGCCGGCACCGATTCCGCGGTGCTGATGGTCGAATCCGAAGCCAAGGAACTCTCCGAAGACCAGATGCTCGGCGGCGTCCTCTACGGCCACATGGAGATGCAGACCGCCATCGCCGCCATCAAGGAACTGGCGGCGGAAGCGGGCAAGACGCCGTGGGACTTCGAGCCGCCGGCGCCCGACGCCGAACTCGTGGCGAAGGTGGCGACCGCAAGCGAGCGCATGGCCGAAGCCTACCGCGTGACGGACAAGCAAGCCCGCCAGCGCACCGTGCGGGCGCTGCGCGACGACGTGGTCGCCGAGCTTGCCACCGACGACGGCTTCCAGGAGAGCGACGTCGTCGACGCCTTCTACAAGCTGGAGAAGAACGTCGTGCGCGCCAGCGTTCTCGACGGCCAGCCGCGCATCGACGGGCGCGACGCCAAGACGGTGCGCCCGATCTCCGTGGAAGTGGGCATGCTGCCGAAGACGCACGGCTCGGCGCTGTTCCAGCGCGGCGAGACCCAGGCCATCGTCGTCGCCACGCTGGGCTCGCTGCGCGACGCCAAGCTGGTCGAAGGCTTGGATGGCACCTTCAAGGACAACTTCATGCTGCACTACAACTTCCCGCCCTACAGCGTCGGCGAGGAAGGCTTCCTCGGCGGCCCGAAGCGGCGCGAGATCGGCCACGGCAACCTGGCGCGGCGCGGCATCGCCGCGTGTCTGCCGAGCGAAGAGGACTTCCCCTACACGGTGCGCGTGGTCTCCGAGATCACCGAGAGCAACGGTTCGAGTTCGATGGCGTCGGTCTGCGGCAGCTCGTTGGCGCTGATGGATGCTGGCGTGCCGATGAAGGCGCCGGTGGCTGGCGTGGCGATGGGCCTGGTCAAGGAAGGCGACCGCTTCGCCGTGCTTACCGACATCCTCGGCGACGAAGACCACCTCGGCGACATGGACTTCAAGGTGGCCGGCACCGAACAGGGCGTCACCGCTCTGCAGATGGACATCAAGATCGACGGCATCACCGAGGAGATCATGGAAACGGCGCTGGCCCAGGCGCTGAACGCCCGCCGCCACATCCTCGGCGAGATGAACAAGGTGCTCTCCGCCTCCCGTGCCACGGTATCGGAGAACGCGCCGTCGATGGTGGTGCTGAAGGTGGACCCGGACAAGATCCGCGACATCATCGGCAAGGGCGGCGCCACCATCCGCTCCATCGTCGAGGAAACCGGCGCCGAAGTGGACGTCGAGGACGACGGCACCGTGCGCATCTACGGTGAAGACGGCGACTCCAAGGACGCCGCGGTGAAGCGTGTGCAGGAAATCACCGCCGAAGCCGAAGTCGGCAAGATCTACCGCGGGCGCGTCGCCAGCATCGTCGACTACGGCGCCTTCGTGAACATCCTGCCGGGCAAGGACGGCCTGCTGCACATCTCCCAGATCGCCAAGGAGCGCGTGGAGAAGGTCAGCGACTATCTGAAGGAAGGCCAGGAGATCGACGTGGTCTGCCTGGACACCGACCAGCGCGGGCGCATCAAGCTGTCGATGAAGGAGGTGCAGAACTACGCGACGAACTGACGCGCCCTAGCGCGTCGGCATCGCCGCGGCAGCGGGCGACGGGGCAGGGCAGCAGGAGGCGGGGAGAAAGGAGGAATCGCAAGTGGACGTGGGACTCATCATCGGCGGCCTGGTCGCGATCGTCGCGCTCGTCGTCATCATCAAGACCGCGGTCGTGGTGCCGCAGCAGAGCGCCTACGTCGTCGAGAACCTCGGCAAGTTCGCGCGCACCCTCACGCCCGGCTTCAACATCCTGGTGCCCTTCCTCGAGCGCGTCGCCTACAAGCACACGCTGAAGGAGCAGACCATCGACGTCGAGGAGCAGATCTGCATCACCGCGGACAACGTGCAGGTGGGCGTCGATGGCGTGCTGTACCTGCAAGTGATGGACGCCCAACGCGCCTCCTACGGCATCGCCGACTACCTGTTCGCCATCGCCCAGCTGGCGCAGACCACGCTGCGCAGCGAAATCGGCAAGATCGAGCTGGACAAGACCTTCGAGGAACGCAGCCACATCAACGTGCGCGTCGTCGAGGAACTGGACAAAGCCTCCAGCCCATGGGGCGTGAAGGTGCTGCGCTACGAAATCAAGAACATCAACCCGCCGGCGGACGTGGTCACGGCGATGGAGAAGCAGATGCGCGCCGAGCGCGAGAAGCGCGCCACGGTTCTGCAGTCCGAAGGCGAGCGCGACGCCAAGATCAACGAGGCGGAAGGCGAGAAGCAGCGCGTCATCAAGGAATCCGAAGCCGCCCAACAGCAGCAGATCAACGAGGCGAACGGCGAGGCGGCGGCCATTCTCTCCATCGCCGGAGCGACCGCCGAAGGCTTGAAGAAGGTCGCCGAGGCGCTGAACTCGGAAGGCGGCGACAAGGCCATGCAGCTGCGCATCGCCGAGGACTATCTGGACCGCTTCGGCAACCTGGCCAAGGAAGGCAACACCCTGATCGTCCCCGCCAACCTAAGCGACATGTCGTCGATGATCGGCGCCGCCACCCGCGTCCTGACGGCAACCGGCGGCGACCGGACAAGCGCCAGCTAGCTCCCGAACAGCTCCGCCAATGCGCGGGCCACCGGGTCGCCTCGCTCCAGCCTGCAGCTGTAGCGGGCGACGAGGTACTGCGCCATCGAGGGGATGGACGGCGGCCCGCAATGCAGACCGCCCCACTCTTCGGCCACCGTCAGCACCCCGCGCTGCACCGCGAGCGCCGCCAACTCAGCCGCCCGGCCGCGATCCACAGGCTGCCCGAAGTCGTCGCCCAGCGCGAAGGCCGCGGCGACCTTCGACAATGGCACGCGGTTGGCGGTGATCGCTTGGACGACCCCGCCCAGGGCCGTTCCGTGGTACAGGAGCACACTGCCGACGCGCTTTCGGTAGTAGTCCGCCTTGTTGTCGTTGTGCAGGTCGAGGACGGCTTCGAGCAGGGCATCGCCGGTGGGCGCAGCCCCACGGTGCGTACACAGGACTATGCACACGGCGCGCAGAGCGGCGGTCAGATGTTGCGGAAAGTCGTGGGCTTGCGCGTCCAGCACCTCGATCAGGCTGTCGCGCCATGCCGCCCATGACCGAGGGTCGCAGTCCACGGCTTGCAGATGGCGCAGCCAGCCCTGGTTGTCCGCCGAGAGCCCGAAGTAGTCCAGGGTTTCGTTCAGCACCCGCCGCCCTTCGCCGGGGTTCAGCGGCCCGATGTCCATGACCGCGCCGGCGGGAATGCGCGACAGCCGAAACTGCTCGCTCATGAAGGTCTCCGTGTAGTGCAGGCCGAAGCAGGCAACGAGGATGCGGGCGTTGTGCAGGCGCTCGTTCAGGACGCGCACCGCGGTCCTGGTTCGATCGGTGACCGGACATTCCTGCATTTCGTCGAGAGCCAGCACGATGACCACGTCGTCCGGCCACATGTGGGCCGCGTGGGCGTCGATGCAGGTGGCCAGGGGCGACTCGTCCGTCAGCCCGTGCGCCTGCGCGTTGAGCCGATGCCCGCTGGTCTTGAAGACCAGCTGGCCGGCGGCGTCGAGTACCAGCCCGGCATGGCGCCGGCCAGCGGCGGCGAAGCCTCGCAAGCCCGCCAATTGCGCGTGCGTGTGCCGCAGTTTCTCCGTCAGCGCGGCGACGAATCGCAACGGCGGGGCGTCCAAGTCGGCAGGGTCCATCTTGGCGCACAGCACTGTTCTGCCGGCAACGTCCGTTCCCTGCACGGTGCCCAGAAACTCGTCGCACAGGGAGCTTTTGCCGGCGCCGGGAATGCCTTGGACGATGCGCGTCATGCCGCGGGGGTTGTTGTCGCCAGCCACCAACTCGACCGCGGCCTGGAGCGAACTCAGCTCGTCCTCGCGACCCACGAACACCGGAGGCGAAGCGCGCTCCAAGGTGTTCGCATAGAGGCGCATCCGCTCGAACACGGCATCCGCCGACATCTGCTCTGGCTCACTTCGCACGATGCGGCCCCGTTTGCAGTTCGCGCTACACGGTCTCCGGCTGCTCTGGCGGCGCGACAGTCGGCCGAGTCGGGTCTGACCCTCTCAGCCGTCCGCGCCGACGGCTTCGCCGTGCTGGCTGTAGTCGAGGCCTTCCGCTTCCTCTTCCTCGGACACCCGCAGGCTCGTGAACATGCGGATGGCGAACAGGATGATCACGCTGCCGATGCCGCTGTAGGCGGCGACCACCAGGACGCCTTCCAGCTGCACCACCACCTGCCACAGGTTCCCTTCGACCGCGCCGCTTGCGCCGCCGATCTCGTTCAACGCGAACACGCCGGTGAGCACCGCGCCGAGCAGGCCGCCGATGCCGTGGATGCCGAACACGTCGAGGGCGTCGTCGTAGCCCAGCTGGTACTTGAGGTAGGCGCAGGCGCCGCAGCAGCTGAAGCCGGCGATCACGCCGATGGCGATCGCGCCGGCGGTGGAGACGAAGCCGGCGGCCGGCGTGATCGCCACCAGCCCGGCCACCGCGCCGGAGACCAGTCCCAGAATGCTCGGCTTGCGCAGCATCACCCACTCGCAGAACATCCAGGCGAGTGCGCCGGAAGCGGCGGCGGTCTGCGTCACGAGCATGGCGAGCGCGGCGTTGGTGCCGGCAGCCAAGGACGATCCGGCGCTGAATCCGAACCAGCCGATCCACAGCAGCGACACCCCGATGACGCTGAACAGCGGGTTGTGCGGCGCCATGTTCTCCGCGCCGTAGCCGGTGCGCTTGCCGACCACCACGCAGGCCACCAGGCCAGCGATGCCGGCGTTGATGTGGACGATGGTGCCGCCGGCGTAGTCCAGCACGCCTTCGTCCTTCAGGAAGCCGCCGCCCCAGATCCAATGCACGACCGGCGCGTAGATGAGAACCGACCAGAGGCCGATGAACCACAGGATGGCGGAGAACTTCATGCGGTCCGCGACGGCGCCGGTGATGAGCGCCCCGGCGACCACGGCGAAGCCAAGCTGGAAGACCACGTAGAGCGATTCGGGGAACGTGCGCCGCAGCGCCTGGAGGTCGAGCTGCGCCAGCAGCAGGAGGTCGAAGTTGCCGATGAGGTTGTTGTCGCCGGAAAAGGCCAGCGTGTAGCCGGCCACCATCCACAGCACGGATATCAAGCAGCAAATGGCGAAGCACTGGCCGGCGATGGAGAGCATGTTCTTGCGCCGCACCATGCCGCCGTAGAACATGGCGATTCCCGGCACGGTCATCATCAAGCCGAGCACCGCGGCCATCAGCATCCAAGCGGTGGTGCCGGTGTCCAAGGTCTCGACGGCATCGGCGCCGAAGGCCGCTGGCGCGAGACACAGCAGCGCTGCCAAGGCCGCGAATCGCGTGACGGTGGTGAATTTCATCTTCGCTCAGGGCTCCTCTCTTTACCGTGGCTGCTGGGCCGTGGCTGCCGGGGCCATCCGCCGCATCACTTCTTCTTCGCCTTCTTGCGCGACATGAAGTTCGCGCGGGCGCCCATGGCGATTGGGCGTTCTTCGGGTTCCTTCTCGGCCTTGGCGCGGCCAAAGCCGGGCGCCGCCCTCGCGCTGGGTCTTGCGGCCTGGGCCGGCGCCGCAGCTTCACTGGGCGGCATCGCCTGGGGCGCCGCGGGCTGTGCGGGCTGCGCCTCCAATTGCGGAACGTCGTTCGCCGGCGCCTGCGGAGCGCCGACGAACGCCGCCGATGGCTGGGGGCCCAACGGCTGACTGGGCGGCGCGTGTTGCAGTGCTGGGACGTGGGGAGCGCTCTGCGGCAGAGGCTGGTGCGCGGCAGCCACGCCGGTGTGCTGGCTTGGCGGAACCGTTTGGCCAGCGTTGACGGCGCCCTGCTGGCCGCCCTCCTGAATACGCTCCATGACGCGATGCACGGCCATCCAGCCGAGGCCGAGACTCACTCTCTTCTCCGTGACGAGCACGAAGACGCCATCGTTCCAGCCCGGAATCGCGGCCATGAACTGGTTGCTGTTGGCCGTGGTCATCTGCACTTCGCGGACGAAACCGGGCGCAGGCGCCGCGGCCAAAGCGCCCTCGAACTGCCGCATGAGCTTGCCGGCGAACATGTTCGCGCTGACCACGGAAACCAGGTTGATCGTGCCGTCGTTGACCGGCGAACCGGGCCGGTACTGCGCCGCCACGGTCAGCCCGGTGGACATGTCCATCACGATGCAGCCAAGCGCCCCGTCCACTTCGTCGAGCGTCGCCGCGCAGACCTGTTGCATGTCCATGTGCGAACCTCCTGCCACGTGCCACGCGGTCTCATCCCGCGGCCACATGAACCATGCGCCGATAGTGCATCCTTCGCTGCCTAGGCGTCAAGTTCCGGCGGCTCCGTCAAAACGCCAGCCTCGGCGAACGGCGCGCGTCGTCGCTCGCCCGCGGCGAAGTCCTCGAGCGCCGGGAAGTAGCGTTCGAAGTCTTCGACGAAGCGCGGCAGGTCGGCGCCGAGCGCCGCGTCCGCCAACGGCGCGAGGTGCGCCATGCGCAAGCGCTCCAGGGCGTGATGCATGGCGCAGCGGATGGTCTCGGGCTGCCGGTAGGCAGCAAGCAGGTCGCGGGCCGCCATGTGCTCCACGAACCGGCGCGCCCGGTCCGGCACCCAGGCGTCGTGGCGGGCGATGGCGGCGTAGACCTTGGCCGTGAAAGCCGGCAGTTCCTCGTCGCAGCGCCGTTGCCAGTCGAGGGCCAGGCAGTGGTCCGCCACGATGTCGAGCAGCACCGGGGCCGGGCGGCGCAGTTCCGGGTGGAAGCGGGCGATGCCGTGGCGAAGCAGGGGCAGGTGGTTGGAGAAGGAGTCGATGCGGCGATGCAGCCAGATGCCGGAGCGCAGCGCCGGCGGCATCTGTTCGGGAATCCCGCCCTTCACGAAATCCCCGAGCACGCCGCCCGCGACCCAGCCTTCGCCAGGGCCCGCGAGCAGGCAATGCGCGAGGAAGTTCACCGTTGGTCGAGTGTCATGAAGCGCGCCAGGTAGTCGTCGAAGCTCTCGCTTTCGCCAGCTTCGATTTCCGCTTGGCGACGGTGGGATTCGGCACTCGCATCCGCCAGCTGGTTCCGCGCCACAGGCTCTCGCTGCGCAAGCCACCGCCGATGCTCCATCGAACGGCGCAGGCCGAAGCTGGCGAACGACTCCCCGCGGCTTGCGAGTTCCGCGAGAACCCGCGCCGAGGGCGTCTGCTCCGGGGCATCGACCTTGTCCCGCTGCGACGCCACCGCCTCTTCGTGCTTCCTGTCGCCGGAAACCGCATCGACGGTCGCCGCCACTCCGGTGCAACGATCCAGCAAACGCTTGGCCCAGCTCGCAAGCGTCCGCGTGCCATCGGCCAATGCCACTGGCAGATTCAGCCGGCGTCCACGTTCGACGACGGCGAGCTGGTTCGCCGCCAAAGCCGCGGATTCGCGGGAGCTCTCGGCAGGGCTGTCGGCGAGCAGGCAGAACAGCAGGAAGACGTCCAGAAAGCGGCACGTGGCCGCGTCGATGCCGAGCGGCAGGAACGGGTCCAGGTCCATGCAGCGCACCTCCACGTACTCCACGCCGCGTTCGCGCAAGGCGTCGAGGGGCCGCTCGCCGGAGCGCGTGCGGCGCTTCGGGCGGATGGTGGCGTAGAACTCGTTCTCGATCTGCAGCACGGCGGTGGAGAGCTGCCGGTACTCCCCGCCCGGCCCGCGCAGGCCAATCGCATCGTAGGCGGGATAGGGAATCGTCAGCGCCTTGCCCAGCGTCGCGTCGTACTGGTCGAGGCCGTCGTAGGAGATGTCGAGCGCCGCTTGCGCCTCGCTCTGGTAGCCCAAACGCCCCATGCGCAACGACGTCGCATTCGGCAGGTGCGCCGTGTCGTCGCCCAGTGCCTCGAGCGCTGCCTCTTGGCCGGGCGCCAAGAACGACCGGCACGCCGCCGGCGAAGCGCCGAACAGGTAGATCAGCAGCCACGAGTAGCGGCGGAAGTTGCGGATCAGCCCGAAGTAGGCGTCGGTGACGAAGCGCTGGTCGTGGTTCCGGCCGCGGCTCTCGGCGATCACCGGCCACAGCGCCTCCGGCAGGGAGAAGTTGTAGTGGATGCCGCTGATCGCCTGCATCCGCCGCCCGTAGCGATGGCTCAGGCCGTTGCGGTACACGGTCTTGGAACGCCCGACGTTCGAAGTGCCGAAGCGGGCGATGGGGATGTCCTCCTCGGCGCCGAGGCGGCACGGCATGCTCGCCGCCCACAGCAGTTCGTCGCCGATGTTGGCGCACACGAACCCGTGGATGGCCTCCAGTTCCGCTACGACGTCCTCGGCGCTTTCGCAAACGCCCGTGATGAGTTCCAGCTGCGCCTCGCTGAAATCCGTGGTGATGTTCGGATGCGTGAGCGGCGAACCGAGCGCTTGCGGATGCGGCGTCTGCGCCAGCTCCCCATCAGGCGAGACGCGCAGGCTCTCCTTCTCGATGCCGCGTCGCAGCTTCGCCAGTTCCGGGCGCCCGGCCAGCGCCGCCAACAGATTCGCGGAGTCCGTCAACGGCCGGCTACGGGCGCGGCCCGGCGTCCACGATGGCGCGGTCGACGTCGAACTTCTCGAAGTTGGCGACGAATTTCGCCGCCAGCTCGCGGCTTGCCTGATCGTAGGCGGCCGCATCCACCCAGGTGTCGCGCGGATTCAGCAACCGCGAGTCGACCCCCGGAGCGCAGGTCGGCGCCTCCAGATTGAACGCCTCCAAGCGGCGCCGTGGCGCGTCAACGAGCGCCCCCGATTGGATGGCGCGCACGATCGCGCGCGTGGCCGGAATGTCGAAGCGCTTGCCGACCCCGTAGCCGCCGCCGGTCCAGCCGGTGTTGACCAGATAGACCACCGTGCCGAACGCCGCGATGCGCTTCATCAGCAGATCGGCGTAGACCCGCGCCGGGCGTGGAAAGAATGCCGCCCCGAAACAGGCGGAGAAGGTCGCCGTATAGGGTTCGGCCGAGCCGACCACGGTGGAGCCGACGGCCGCGGTGTAGCCGGAGAGAAAGTGGTACGCCGCGGCTTCAGGCGAAAGCACGGCCACCGGCGGCAGCACCCCGCTCACGTCGCAGGTGAGGAAGACGACCGCGCTCGGTTCGCCAGCGCGGTTCTCCGACACCTTGGCGGCGATGTTGGAACGCGGGTAGCAGGCGCGGGTGTTTTCCGTGAGGCTCGCGTCCGCGTAGTCCGGCACCCGGCTGCGCTCGTCGATGACCACGTTCTCGACGATGGCGCCGAAGCGGATGGCGTCGTGGATCACCGGCTCGGAAGCCCGGGAGAGGTTGATGCACTTGGCGTAGCACCCGCCTTCCAGATTGAACACCGTGCCCTCGCCCCAGCCGTGTTCGTCGTCGCCGACGAGCAGCCGCTCGGGATCCGCGGAAAGCGTCGTCTTGCCGGTGCCGGACAGCCCGAAGAACAGCGTCACGTCGCCGTCGGCGCGGGCGTTCGCCGCGCAGTGCATCGGCAGCACGTCGCGTTCCGGCAGCAGATAGTTCTGTACGCCGAACATCGCCTTCTTCATCTCCCCGGCGTAGCGCAGCCCGGCGAGCAGGACGCGCCGCCCGGCGAAGTCGATCATCACCGTGGCGTCCGAAGCCGTGCCGTCGCGTTCCGGGCGGCAGACGAACGACGGCGCGTCGAGCACCTGCCAGACCGGCCTGGCGAGCGGATTGAACGGTTCCGCGGCGGTGGGCGAGATGAACAGCGCTTCGGCGAAGAGGGCGTGCCAAGCGTATTCCGTGGTCACGTCGATCGGCACGTAGTGTTCGGGATGGGCGCCGACGTGCAGGCTGGACACGAAGCGGCTGCGTTTCGCCAAATGCGCCTGGGCGCGCCGCCAAAGAGCGTCGAAGACCTCAGCTTCCACCGGCTGGTTGACTTCGCCCCAGTCGATGGCCGCTTCGCTGCCCGGCTCGCGGACGATGAACCGATCCTTCGGCGAACGCCCGGTGCGCTCGCCCGTCTCCACCACCACTGCGCCGTTGCTGGCGAAGCGGCCCTCGCCGCGCAGCACGGCCAGCTCGGCGAGCGCGGCACTCGACAGATCGCGCCAAACACGGGCCTTGGCGCCGGCCGCATCGCGGGATTTCGAATGGAGCGCCATGGCGGTTCAAGCGGGGGGTAAACAACCAATTCTACACGAGCTTCGGTTGTGCGCGGAACTCCGGCCCAGCGCGTCATTCGTCCGGTTGCGCACCCCGCTGCGGATCGGTCGAAATCGGAACCTCGCCGGGGCCCAAGTCGGCGAGTTTGCGGGTCAGGGTGTTGCGGCCCCAGCCCAGCAGTTCGGCGGCGTCGCGTTTGCGACCGCCGGTGTGCGCCAGGGCGGCGCGGATCAGTGTTCGCTCGAAGGCTGGCAGCGCTTCGTCGAGGATGCGCTCGGTACCGTCGCGGAGCCGTTCGCGGGCCCAGGCGGCGAGCTGTTCCGGCCACTCGCCTTCGCTGCGCACGGCGATGCCGTGCAGTTCCGGCGGCAGGTCCTGGACGTGGATCTCGCGCCCCGGCGCCATGACCGTGAGCCACTTGCAGGCGTTCTCCAACTGCCGCACGTTGCCGGGCCATTCCAGCGTCTCCAAGTAGCGGAGGGTGTCTGGCCGCAGCGCCTTCTGCTCGCCGCCGAGCTCCCGGGCCGCCGCGGCGAGGAAGTGCTCCGCCAAGGCGGGAATGTCGGCGCGTCGTTCGGCGAGCGTCGGCACATGGACGCGGATGACGTTCAGGCGGTGGTAGAGGTCCTCGCGGAAGTCTCCGCTTGCCACCAAGGCGCGCAGGTCGCGGTGCGTGGCGGTAATGATGCGCACGTCCACCTGCACGCTGGCGCGACCGCCGACGCGGAAGAACTCGCCCTCCGCCAGCACCCGCAGCAGGCGCGTCTGCGCCGCCGCCGGCATGTCGCCGATCTCGTCCAGGAACAGCGTCCCGCCGCTCGCCTGCTCGAACCTGCCGACGCGCTGCTCCCGAGCGCCGGTGAACGCGCCGCGTTCGTGGCCGAACAGCTCGGATTCGATGAGTTCGCTGGGGATGGCGGCCATGTTCAGCGCCACGAACGCTCCGCCGGCACGCAGCCCGTGGCGGTGCAGAGCGCGCGCCACGAGTTCCTTGCCGGTGCCGGATGCGCCTTCGATCATCACCGTGATGTTCGAGTGCGCGAGCCGGCCGATGGCGCGGAAGACTTCCTGCATCGCCGGCGCCTTGCCGACGATTCCGGTGGCGCTCGGCGCGTCGGCAGCGGAGGACGGGGCTTTCTCGCGGCCGAGCTCCACGGCGCGGCGCACGGTGGCGACCGCGTCGTCCACGTCGAAGGGCTTGGGCAGATACTCGAAGGCGCCGGACTGGTAGGCGCCGACGGCGCTTTCGAGGTCCGAGTGGGCGGTGGTGATGATCACCGGCAGCCCCGGGCAGCGTTCGCCCAGCGCGGCGAGCAGCTCCAGACCGTCCGTGCCCGGCATGCGGATGTCCGACACCAGCGCGTCCGGGGTCTCGCGGTCGATGCGGCGCAGCACGTCGGCGGCGTTGTCGAACGAGGCGGTCTCGAAGCCGGCTTGGGCGAGCGCCCGTTCCAGCACCCAGCGGATGGAGCCGTCGTCGTCGACGATCCACACGCGGTCAGCGGCCATTCGCACCTCCCGCTTGCAGCGTCGGTGCCGGGAGGGTCGCCGAACGGTCGTCTTCCGCCTTGCCTTCGGTGGGCTGGCGCAGCGGCAGGTAGAAGGAGAACACCGTGCGCCCGGGTTCGCTTTCGCACTCGACCAGGCCGTTGTGCTGCGCGAGGATGGTCTGCGTGATGGCGAGGCCGAGGCCGGAACCGTCGCGCCGGCCGCTGATCATGGGATAGAAGATGCGATCGGCGATGTCCGGCGGAACCCCCGGCCCGTTGTCGATGAAGTCCATGTTGGCCACCAGCCGATGCCGCGTGCGCCCGATGGTGAACTGGCGCACCACGCGGGTGCGCAGTTCGATGGTCGGTTCGGCGGTCTCTTGCAGCGCGAGGGCGGCGTTGCCCAGCACGTTCAGCGTCGCCTGCACCAGCTTCTCGAAGTCCGCGTCCACCTCCGGCAGGCTGGGATCGTAGGCGCGCTGGAAGGCGATGCGCGACGGATGCTCGGCTTCCACCAGCTTCACCACCCGTTCGATCACGTGATGGACGTTCACCGGCGCGAACCGGCAGCGGCCGTTGGGCCCGAGGATGCGGTCCACCAGATTGCGCAGGCGGTCGGCTTCGGAAATGATCACCGCCGTGTACTGCCGCTGCTCGGCGTCGGCAAGCTGCCGCGACAGCAGTTGCGCGGCGCCGCGAATGCCGCCGAGCGGATTCTTGATCTCGTGGGCGAGGCCGCGGCCCAGCTTGCGCATGGTGTCCTGCAGCGCCGCCTGCTGCTTGTCGCGGTCGATGCGGATGAAGCGGTCCAAGCGCTCGAACTCGAGCAGCAGTTCGCGCTCGGAGAGCGGCGCGATGGAATAGTTGAGGCGCACGAGCCCGTCCGGCAAGTAGAGTGCCACGTCGCGCTTGGTGAATGGCCGGCCGCTGTCGAGGACGGCCTGCAGGACGCTGGGCGCGGCATGGTCGTCGCGCATGAGGGCGTCGAGCCGCGCCCCGACGACCCGCACCGCGCTGCGCCCGAAGAGCGCCTGCGCGGACTGGTTCACGTAGCTGACGCGAAACGAGCGATCGCTGGCGGCGTCGACCACCGCCACCGCGGTATTGAGCTGGTCCAGAATGTCTCGATAGGTGGCCACGGGACCGGAACGAAGCAAAAAGCGTTCCATCGTCGTCAAGTCGCTGCCGCGCCGTCCGCGGCGGCAACCAAGGCATGGTTGTGGTGCATGGCTGCACCGGTCACTGCACCAATCTAGTGCGTCGCGCTCGGATAGTCCAGCCGAACGGTGCCTGTTTGTGCGAGATCGCTGTTTTTCGCGTGAGACATCGGCCATGCGTACACACAACCCCGGAACCGTCGCTCAGGATCGCGCCCGAACCCCAACGAGAGCGCGTCCGCCGTGCTATGTTTCAAGCATGACTGCCCAACCCCAGGCCAAGGGCGCAACGCCCGCGCAAGCCGAGCCGCCGCCGTTCGTCGAACAGACGGCGCCGGCTTTGGTGGCCAACGGCAGCGCCTTGCGCTTCGGCGCCGAGAAGCGCGAGCCGTGGGACTACGTGCCCGTGCCTCCGTTCGTTCTGGACACTGACGGCTACCTGGTCTCGGATTCCATGTCGCAGAACGAACGACATCTCGGGCGGCTTCTGGCCTACGCGCCGACGCTCAAGAGGTTCTACCGAGGGCGGGGCGGCATGGTGGGCGCGGACCTGTCGATGCACTACGTGAAGGGCAATCGGAGGAGGACGCTGGCGCCGGACCTGTTCGTGGCGCGCAAGGCGGAGGCGCGCGAGGACCGACCGTCCTACAAGCTGTGGGAAGAGCCGGTGCCGGAGTTCGTGCTGGAGGACCTGTCGCCCGGCAACTGGCGCAAGGACGCGGTGGACAAGCGCGTGCTGTACCGGCAGCTGGGCGTCCAAGAGTACTGGATGTTCGACGAGACGGGCCGCCGGCTGCGCGACGATTCGGGAGCGCGCCTTGGCGTGCGGCTCGTCGGCTACCGGCTGCGCGCGGGCGACTACGAACGGATGGCTGCCAACGCCGCCGGCCGCCTGCCGAGCGAGGCGCTGGGGCTGGAGCTCTGCGTGAAGGACGACTTGCTGCGCTTCTTCGATCCCGCGACGGCTCGCTACCTGCCGACCTTGGACGAAGCCGAAGCGCGTGCGGACGAAGCCGAAGTTCGGGCGGACGAAGCCGAAGTTCGGGCGGAGGCCGCGGAGTCCGAGACGGCCAAAGAGCGCTCCGGTCGAGAGGCGGCGGAAAGACGTGAAGCCGAGGCGCTGGCGCGAATCGAGGCCTTGGAAGCGCAGCTGGCAACGAGCATAGCCGAGAACCGCTAGCCGTCTTCCATCTTCTGGGGCGTGCTCTCCGAAACCGGCACGATGTGCAGTTCCGTGCTGGACGTCTTGACGACGCGCCCCTGTTCGCCGGCCGCGATCGCCGTGTTGCCCACGTTCACGGCATCCCACTCGGTGCCGCGCATCGCCACCCGCGTCTTGCCGCCTTTGGGTACGTCCTCCTTCACGTCCACCACCGCGCCTTCGCTGCCGCCCTTGAAGCCGGGCCCCCCGTGCAGCCGGCGATAGAGTTCGTCGCGGAACAGCAGCATCGAGGTGACGGCGAGGAAGGCGTAGAGCAGCCACTGCCCCCAGGCGGGAAGCCCAGGCCCGGCGGCCTCGAAGACGCCGACCAGGATGGCGGCGATGCCCAGGAACGCCAAGTAGAAGGCCAAGTCCGCGCCGAGGAGTTCGACCCCCAGCAACGCGAGGCCGCCGATGATCCAAGCCCACCAAGGCATTGCCGCTCCCGATCGAGGTTGCGCCGCGGATAGTAGCGGAAGCGGCAGCCCTGTGCTCTCGGCGCCGCATCGCCAACCTACCGGCGCACGAAAATCGCCAGCCGCGCGAACTTCTCGCCGGTCTCCCGCCCGTCTACGCGCCGGAACCAGACCATGCGCCACTCGGCGTGGAAGGCGCGTTGCCAACCTTCCCAATCTGCCTCGCCCGCTTCGTGCAACGTCCCGAACAGGCGCCCGTCGGCGAGGACCGCGCCGACGGGCGAATCCGAAGCAAGTGCGCCGCGCAGTCGCTCCACCGCCGCAGTGCGCGAACCGTCGCCGCCCAGGGTGATGCCGACCCACGGCATGTCGAGCTGCCGCAACCACATCGGCGTGAACGTGAACGGCGGATGCACCGCCGCTTTCGCGTTCAGAATCTGGAAGCTGCACAGGCCCACGGCGTCGAGCACCGTCTCGTCCGGTCCCAGTCCCGCCAACGCCCGCTCGACCCCGTCGCAATACTCCTGCGGCAGCGCGCTTTCTGGCGGCGAAGCCCAAGGATCGGTCGGCAGCACCAGCACACAGCCGAGATAGGCGGCGAGGCACGGCTTGAGCACCGCTGGACGCGCACGCCGCGCAATCCACGCACTCCAACCGCCCCACCCGACGACCTTCGCGACCACGACGGCGCAGAGCAGACCGACCACTGGCGCGAATTCGATCCAGTATTCCGGGGGCGCCGGCGGCTTCGCGTAGGCCATCAACGCGAACCCGGCCGCCGTCGGCACCGCAAGATAGGCCGAGGCGCACAGCGCCGAGCCATGCGGCGCGGCGCGAATCGCCCCGGGCAGCCAGCAGATCCCGGCAACCAGCACGAGGATCTGGAGTACGACCCACGGCGATCCGTTCAGCAGGCGGGCGATCTCGGCACCCGTGAAGAAGTGGTAGCCGCCGCCACGCATGTCCACGACTTCGAGAGGCGCCACGAAGACCGTGCGCACGAAGACGTCGAAGTGGCCGGCAGTCGCGTAGACGGCGAAGAGCAGCCCGCTAGGCAATGCCGCCACCACAAGCCAGACAACGCGCAGCCCGATCACGGACCGAGCAGCCGGCATAGCGTTCCCCGTCGCGGACATCTCCTTGCCGAACGCGCCGAACAACGCAAGAGCGCCGATCCCGGCAGCGCACAAGCTCGCCTGCTGCATCGTCCACGGCAACGCGCCAGCAAGCAGCGCCGACGCCAAGTACGCGACTCTCCCTCCGCGCCCACCGCGCAAGCCCGAAACCACGCAGGCGAAGGCGGCCACGGACATCGCCATCGCGAAGTGGTTCGGCATCCCCAAGGCGTGCAGCGGCGTGGCGTTCGCGGCCGCGGCCAGCGCCATCGCGCCGACCGCCGCTGCCGGCTTGCCGAGGGTGCGCTGGAACAGGCAGAAGAACAGCCACACGGCGCCGACCTGGGCGAACCAGGCGAGCAGCCGCAACGTCGCCACGGAACGCATCGCATCGCCCGGATGCGCGGACGCCCAGCCCCACAGATAGGCCAAGGGCATTCGCACATCCCAGTAGACCGCATACGGCAGCGAACCTTCGGCGAGCGCCTGCCCCATCGCCAGCAGGCTCATTTCGTCCACGCCCACGCCGTGGAAGAACTCGCGCACCAGCCATGTGCCCGCAACCGCCGCCGGAAACGCGGCGAAGGCCGGTCGAACGCGATGGCGGCCGATCACGCGAACGGATCTTGTGCGGAGCGGGCCATGTGCCGGGGGAGATCCTTGCGGTTTCGCGAATGCCTCGTGGGCAGTTTGCCACGGCGCGATGCCCCGCCGGGCCGCGTCCGCCCGCGCCGAGAACGAACAGTGGGTGCGGGTATAGTGGCGTCGTGCTGGTCTTCAGTGGCGTGGACAAGCGCATCTCGTGTACGTCTGACAAGGAGTTCGCCAAGTGCTGCGCATCGCCCTTGTGGTGCCGTGCTACAACGAGAGCAGGAGGCTCGCGCCGGACGCCTGGGTGGACTTCCTCGCCTCCCCGGAGGGCGCCGGCGTGAACTTCTACTTCGCCAACGACGGCAGCGAGGACGCCACCTCCGCCACCCTTGCGCAGCTGTGCAGCCGCGGCGAGCGCATGCGCCTGTTCGACTTCCCCACGCGCCGCGGCAAGGCGGAAACCGTGCGCGACGCCATGCTCGCCGTGTTGGCCGACGAAACCACTGGCGCGTTCGACTACGTCGGCTTCTGGGATGCCGACCTGGCCACGCCGTTGGACGAAATCCCCCGCCTCCGCCGCATGGCCGTGGAGCACACGCCGGACGGCATCTTCTGTTCACGCGTGAAGCGCATGGGCGCCACCGTCGAACGCAGCCCGCTGCGCCACGCCCTTGGTCGCGTGTTCGCCACCGCGGTCAGCCTGCTGTTCCAACTCTCCGCCTACGACACGCAGTGCGGCGCCAAGCTGTTCAAGGCCGACGCGCTGCCGGACGTGCTGCGCGAACCGTTCATCTCGCCGTGGATATTCGACGTCGAACTCATCCTGCGAATGAAGCAGCGCGGCCGCGCCCGCATCGTCGAAATGCCCGTAGCAACATGGCTGGACGCTGGCGACTCGACGATGAAACTGCAGGATTTCGCCCGCGTACCCCTGGAACTGGCAAGAATCGCGCGCCGATACCGGTGACGGTATCCATTCCTCGTCGGTTGGCGGCTTTGCTCGCTCTCGGTTCTTGCCCGATGTACGCGAAACCGCGGGTGGTACTCTGCGCACCGCCGCTCTGGACGTGCCCGGACCTATGGAAGCGCATGAATCCGAGGCGCTGGGTCGGCGCAGGCGTTCGTCGGCGACAACGCTCGTCCTCTTGTTCCTGGCGCTGGCGACGGTGTTCCTCTTCGGCGGCAGCCGCGGCGCACCCGTCTACGGAACCCCTGGCGGTTATCACGCGGAACTGACGAGGGACCACATGGCGGTGGCCCTGAACATGTCGCCGGAGCACGGCTTTCTCGGCTTCCTCCAACTGACCCGTACTGGCGACGACGACCTCGTGTACGGGCGGCTGTACAACCGCTTCCCGCTGCTCGGATACGCGCTGATCAAGCTCGTCGCGCTGCCCTTCGCGGACGACTTCTCCGCGCGGGAGGCGGCCGCGAGGACGTTGATGCTGGTCCTCTTCGCCGCCGCGGCGACGCTCGCCTACCTGGCCCTGTGCAGATTGACGGGCAACCGCTGGGCCGCGCTGGCCGCCACTCTGCTGGCGTTCTCCTCGTACTTTGCGCTGTTCTACGCAGACATGGTCGCGACCGAGGGCGTGATCGACCTATTCGGCACGATGCTGGTTCTGCACGGCCTGGGAGCGCACACCTTGACCCCGGACAACCGCTTCATGTTCCTCTACGGTCGCGCCAGCTACGACGCCGCCTTGAGCCGGTACGAGCGGTACGCAGAGCAGGCCGCTCCAGTGCTGGACTTCCCCACTACGACATCTACCTCGTCGAAGGAGAGCGGGGGAACGAACTGCTCTTTTCTCGCGACCAATGCCCCGACCATCAGATCAACGACGACCGGCACATCCGAAGCATCCTGATGGGCGGCGGCCGCGTCTTCACGCATGTCTGGCCGGCCGACACGAACGATCTTTCCGCAATCCGGCGGCCGTTCGGGTTCGACTCTCTCATCGACTTCCAACAGCATCTCTTGGGCTGGCGGCAGGACGACAAGTGCTACGCCGTGTGCGGCCTGCCGGACTACGACATCGCCAAGGTGCGCGCCGGCTCGCTCGACGGCGACGCTACACTAGACGTTGCCTGGGAGGGCAGCTTCCGTCTTGTCCAAGAAGACATGAGCCTGAAGGCTGCGGGATCGGGATCATCGGAGGATGATCTTGAAACTGGAAACCGAAGGCTCGCGACCCTGGAGCCGGCGGGCGGCGAAGCCCCGGTTCCGCGGAGGAGTCTCGTTGGTTCCCCCTCGCCTGCGCCCGGAACCAACGCTGGAACGCGAGCGCCCCGCGTTGTTCGGCGAGTACCGCGTGCCCGGCGAACTCGGCCCGCTCCGCTGGACAAGGAATGCGCCTCGAACGAACGAGAGACGTTCACGTTCAGCGGCAGGGCGTGACCGCGCAGCGATCGTGCAGCGCCATGGATCCGACCTAGTCGGAGCGGGGCGCGGCTGGCGGGTAGGCCACGTCGCCGCCATCTTGCGGTCCGCCGGACTCGCGACATGCCCTCTCTGAACGGCTGCAACCCGCCGGCCGAGTACACTGCGGCTCGTACCGGCGGGTCTACGTTGAGCCGAACGGCGCTATTCTTGCGAGGCCCCTAGCGCTCCGCCAGATACAAGACGCAATCGAGGTGCCAAGGCGATGGGTAGGATTCTCGACACTTACATCAAGAACACGCCGGGGAGCGCGGCGGCGCAAGCGCGGGCGCAGCGGGCCGTGGTTGGCGGCAACTCCAGAGGCGCCGCCTACTGGACGCCGCATCCGTTGACGATCAAGGAAGCGGACGGCACAACCGTCGTCGATGTGGACGGGCGGGAGTACATCGACGTGGTGAACAACTACACGTCGCTCGCGCATGGGCACGCCTACCCGCCCGTCGTCGAAGCGGCGGCGGAGCGCGTGGCGGCGGGTACGGCGTGGACCGCGAACAACCCCTGGCAGACGCGGCTGGCGGAGACGCTCTTGGAACGCTTGCCGTCGGCGGGGAGCGTGCGCTTCACCAACTCCGGTTCCGAAGCCGGCATTCTGGCGCTCACCATCGCTCGGGCGGTCACCGGCCGCTACAAGGTGCTGATGGCCAGGCACGGCTACCACGGCATCTTGATGGAATACGAGGCGGGCAGCTTCCCCGGCCTCATGCCGCATGGCGAGCAGGCGACCTATCTGGGCGTCTACAACGATGCCGCCAGCTTCGAGGAAATCCTGGCCGAACACGGCGACGAGATCGCGGCGGTGGTGTTGGAACCCGTGATGGGCGCCGGCGGGGTGATCACGGCGACGGCCGAGTTCCTGAACCGCGTGCAAGCCGCGGCCGAAGCCGCCGGAGCGCTGTTCGTGCTCGACGAGGTGATCACCTTTCGTCTCTCGGAGGGCGGGGCGCAGGCGCTGTTCGGCATCGAACCGGACCTCACCATGCTCGGCAAGATCATCGGCGGCGGCTTTCCGGTGGGCGCGGTGGCTGGCAAGCGCCAGCACATGAGCGTGTTCGACCCGGCGGCGATGAAGGTCTTTCACTCCGGCACCTTCTGCGGCAATCCGGTGACGATGGCGGCCGGCGACGCATCCGTGCGCGAACTCACCGCCGAACGCATCGAACGCATGGACGCGCTGGCGGCCCGACTCGACGAACGGCTCGCCACCCACGCCAGCAACCTGCGCCTGCCGCTCGCCACCAAGCGCAACGGTTCCCTGCTCAACCTGTTCTTCGCCGATGAACCGCAAGCGGCATCGTCGCGTCGGGAGGACGCCGATGCGATGCAGCTGTTCTTTCTCGCCGCCCTCAACCACGGCCTGATGATGGCCCCGCGCGGGCTGATCTGCCTCTCCACCGTGATGGACGAAGCGCTGATCGACACGGTGGCGCAACGCGCCGCTTTGGCCATGGAGGACGTGGCGGAGGAGATGGCAGGCTGACGCCGCGAGTCAACCGCCCTGCCAATGGTGAGCAAGTCCTCCACCACCGGCCCCTGCAAGGTTTTGGAAAGCCCAAGGCCATGCGCCGTGTTGGCTGCGCACACGGTTTCGACGAGCGCTCGGTCGGCGGCATCGATCTCCTCAAGGCGACCAACGCCGTGCGCTTTGGAGAACATCAGAACTTCTTCGGGTGAACTGTCGATCGAGCCCGCTGGACTCCTCGGAGTGCGCTTGCGTTCACGATTGAGTCAAGTTGGCCGAAACAGCAAGGAGCTTGCAGATTCGCATGTACCCTCTAAACGCGCACCGATGTCGCGCCGTGGTCAGTCTCGCTCTTGAGCCCCGGCGCGGCTTCCACAAGCAACTCGTCCACCTTCCGCCGCACCGACTCGGGCGCCTTCGCGTCCAGCGCAACGCCAACTCGAAAACGCAACCCGTAGCCGGCGCTGGCTTCAAGCAGCTTGGGGATGGATTCGGCCAGATCCTGCACTTGAAAACCCTCGACCTCCAAGGTGGCAGTCGGCGGGGGAGGCGGCGGGGAGCTGCTAGCGTCCGGCACCCTGAGCCGCCACTCGCCCGCCCGATCGAACTCGACCGTTGCGTCGCCGCCGATGGTCTCCAGCCAACGGCTGCGCACCGCCTGGGTGAGACCCTCCCGAACCAGCCCCCAAGGCACCGCAACGTGGCGCTTCCGCGACAGCGCACGCACCATCGCGGCACCGTTCGTCTCGCCGTCCGTCCACGCATCGGGCAACTCGTCCTGCGTCAGCTCCGAAGGCGCCGGCATCCGTGGCGGCGGAAGCAGTTCGGCTTCTTCGTCCAATGCCGTGAAGGGAACGTCCTCCTTCCAACAAGACGTCGGCCCGTTGAGCATCCAAGCGGTGCCGGAGGAGACGGCCTTCGCCAGCGCCGCTTCCAAGATCGCCTCGTCGCAGCCCGGAATCGCCAGTTCTTCATCCCAGCCGTCGTGGGCGATGGTGACGGCGTGTTCGCCGGAGAAGTAGCGCTTCGCCTGTTCCAAGCCAAGGCGGTCGTTCTGCCACAGTTCCGGCAGCACATCCGGTGCCAGCAGGCCGACCGGCAGCGCCATCAGCATGGCCTTGTGCGGCAACGCCACCTCCAGCGTTGGATCGCTCTGCGCCTGTTCCTCCACCGGCTCTCGCCACCATGTACGGCCACTGCCGTCCGGGCGCGCCAGCCGAGCGACGAACAGGCCGCGTTCCACGCCTTGAAGCACGGTGTCCAGTACGACCCGCGCATTCAGCATCTTCGGCAGCCGCGGGTCGCGGGCGAAGGCGCCGGCGAGATCCTTGACGAAACGGGCATCTTCGTCCTCGCGCCACAAATCGTAGGGGCCGTCCGGGAGCAGCGCCTCTGCATCAACCGCGGCTTCCTTGATGCGCGAACGTTCGTCGTTCTTGATTTCCACGAACAGCGGCCCGGGCGCCGCAGCCAAGCGAAAGGCGCGGACGTCGTTGCTTTCGTTGACGGTCACCACCACCGCGTAGCCTTGGCGGATCACCTGCGGCAGCCGGGCGCGGGCTTCCTGAAGTTCGCGGCGAAGCCGTTCGCTGCGCAAGGGGTCCACGTCCTGACCTTGCAGTTGCGACGCGACATCCTCCCAGCCCAGCAATGCTCTGGCATTCGCGCGCATGACGTCCAGTCCATCCCGCGACGGCACCGCCAGCACGACGGAATTGCGATGTACCCGCGGGCGGTTCGGCCCGGTGGTTTCGTTCAAGTACCGTTTCGCGAGCGCACTTGGCCGCCCGGACTCGGATGCGGCGTCCGCGCCCAGAATCACGAAGCGGAAATCGCCATCGTCGCGAACGTCCGCAGGCGTTGCCGGCAACAGATGAACTTTCGCGCCGGTTGCCGCCGCGCCGCCTTCCAACGCGCTCTTGGCTTTGCGAACCGCCTCCGCCAACTCCGCATCGACGGCGTTGTCGCTCACCCGCTCGCGACACGCTTCGTCGTGCATCTGCTTCAAGTTCGGACGATTGCCCAACCGCCACGATTTCGGCAGTTCGTCCTCGGCCACGCCCCTGGCGTCTTCGTCGTCCAGAAACCACGAGACGTCTCGCCAACGCCGCAGCGCCTTGGACAACTCGATGCCGTCCGCGGCTGTGCCAGCGATGCGCAGCAACTCGGGCGTGTTCGCTTTGCTGCCGATAGGTTGCGAATGTAGGAACGTGGCGACGACGGCCTGTTCCGAAGTGCGGCTTGGCGCCAAGGCAGGGAACTCGTCCTGAATGTCCCGCGCCTTCGCCAACTCGCCTTCCAGCAGCCGCGCCCAATCCGTGGGCCGCCCGTCGCCGCCGGTGTCCACGACGTTGGCCAAATCCTTCACCGCTTCGGAAACGCCCGTTTCCCCAGGCGCGGCGAGCAGCGCGGCCGGACCGACCAGCGGACTCGCATCCCATTGCTGCGCCGTGCGCAAGGCGGTGGCCAGCGTGCGCAGAATGCCTCGGGTGCGTTGAAACGCCGGCAGTTGCGTCCACCTGCCGTAGAACACGTCCGTAAGATCGGGATGGAAGGGAAAGCTCTCGAGAAACCGCGTTTCCTGGGCGGAACGATCCTTGGCCATCGTTTCGTCCAGCTTGGCAAGTTCGCGCACGACGCCGATGACGTGCGGCTTGTAAGCGTCTTCATCGCCCAGGCTCTCCCGCTCGAAGAATCGGCGACGCAACACCTCCGCAACATCCTCCCGCGCCACCGGCTGCACGCCTTCTTCGCGCTGCCGCCGAACCACCGCGAACAGTTCGTCGCGCACACGACGGCCAAGGTCGTCCTGCTTGTTCGGATCGGTGGCGAGCAGCGAAGCCACCATGGCGGCCTGATCCACCTTGCCGACCGCCGTCACCAAATGCTGGAAGAAATCGACGATGCGCACCTGCCACTTGGCGTCCAGCCCCACCTTCTCGCGCGCATACATCAGCACTTCGTCCACCAGCACCAAGGTGGACAGCCCGCGCTCCCCCGGCATGGCCAGCAGCCTCGCCAACAACGGTTCCGCTGGCGGCGTCTCCCGTTCCGCATCCTCGCCATCGGCATGGATAGCGCACAACCCGTCGCTCCCTGCGAGTTGATAAGCCAGCACGCTCCACGGATGGCGCAGCGTCCGCGTCTCGCCGTTCGGCGCCTGCACATCCTCGATGCCCTTCTCGACATCGATCTTGTCGAAACACAGCGTGGCCACGAACGCCTGCGGCAAATCGCCGCCCACATGCTCCCGAAACTCCCGCACTGCGGGCATGTCCGGCAGCGCGACGGGATTGCGAAACAGGTGGTAGAGCGCGATGAGCGTATGCGTCTTGCCACCACCATAGGTGAGCTCCAACTGCCGCACCGCCTTGTCGCTCTGCCCCGCCAGCCGAACGGCGACATCCTTCACCAGCTCGCGCAGGGCGTGGGTGGGGTAGGTGAGGGCGAAGAACTGCGCCGGGTCCTCGTAGACGGCGCGTTTGCCGCGAGCGAGGGTGACTTCGTGGAGATCCGCCGCGAACTCGGCGAGGGTGAGCTCGCCGGACTGGAGCTCGGGCTTGAGGGTGACGAAGTGGTGCCAAGGTTGCATTGGAGTACCGGCTGCGGGCGCTGGAACAAGCCTATCACGTCGCTTCGGTGGTCGTTCGCGCCTGCGCGGCGCATGGGCGCAACGGTCTACGCTAGCCTTTCGCCTCGCAGCAGACGCAGCTGTTCCGTCATGTAGTCCCGAAAGGACGGGATGCCGAAGCCGATCGTGCCGTCTGGATGGCGCGTCAACACGCCATGCGCTATCGCGTCGTCCACGATTGCTTCGCCGTCGAGCTTTCCCGTGGTGCAGATGGCAATGGCAGCGCTTTCGCTCAACGCATCTTTCTTCTGCGCTTCCAGAGCCGCGACCATGGGCATCATTGCGTCGAATGGCGCCCTCGTGGTCATGCTTCGCAGCCGGTCCTGGTAGTACCGTATGCGGCGCTTGTTCCCTCGGTCGATCGCCTCGTCCAGCTTCGCCCGCTCATCCAACGAGCCCCGTGCGCGGACGACCCCCACAGCGGCTTCCAAGTAGGCGTGGACGTGCTGCGGAAAGCCAAAAGACGCCTTGGCGAGCGCTTCCACGCATCCCTCGGACGCTTCGCAGCCGAAGGCGCGCATGTTTCCTTCGACCGCATCAACCGTTTCGTCGTGCGAGAGGCAGCCAAGCGTGACCGGATGGGCAATGCGGGAAATGCCTGCCGAGCCGTCGCTCGGATGGGCGAGGACGTCCTGCGTATGCTGCAAGCCGATCCCGACGACGAGGATGGGGCACCCGTGTTCGCCCTTGTGCAGCATGTGGAGATTCGGCATCGCCTCTGGTTCCACTGTTTGCAGCTCATCGACAGTGAGGATCAGCGCCTTGTTCGTCCACATTCCTGCACGCGCGGACGACCGCAGCAGTTCGTACAACGTACCCGTGTGCCGCACATGCTCCGTCGTCCGTTGAACCTTGACGGACCCGCCGCCGGCCGACCAGCCCGTGCCTTTGGTGTCGATCTCCGCCACTCTCCGCCCGACATCCGAACGACCAAGCGTCGCCGACATCTCCTTGAACATGCCGAGGTCGCTCGCCAGCAGGGAAACATCGGCCGGCAAATGGCAGATGGCAGTCGGCGACTTCCCCGGCCCAATAGCGCGTTTGACGAACTGACGCCCCAGCTCGCTCTTGCCTGCGCCCGGCACCCCCGTCACGAGCGCGATGCCACCCGTGACGCTGCCCGCCAACACCTTGTCGAGACGCGCGTTCAACACGCTCATCTCATCAACCCGGCCGGCGAAGTAGGGCAGCGGCTCGCGGTCGTTCGGAAACGGATGGCGGGAAGTGTTCATGATGGCGCCGGCGGGCCCACGTCATCGATAGATGGCTGTGTTGGCCGAACCACTACCTGCAAGGACGATACTTGGATCAACCGAGGCCCTCGGTCTGGTTGGGCTTCGTACTCGCCGGTCACAACCACCTCCGCGTCGAGAATCTCCTTGGCCATCGCGTCACGATCCGGGCCGAATATGCATCTGATCGC
Source organism: Candidatus Azotimanducaceae bacterium (assembly GCA_965243175.1). Classification (GTDB taxonomy): domain Bacteria; phylum Pseudomonadota; class Gammaproteobacteria; order Pseudomonadales; family Azotimanducaceae; genus VXYL01. The sequence goes on from OZ251532.1 coordinate 27,646, forward strand.
GCCGATGTCGTCCACCCGCCGAATCTCGAAACGGCGAGCGTCCAGATCGATGGCGCGTACGACACCTCTGAAACGACCGCTGCCGCTAACTCGGACTGGCTTGCGTACCGCGTTTGCGAGAACTCTGCGCGACTTGCGGGTTAGCGGCGTCGCTTCCCTGCCCGTGACATCGGGCCCGTAGAGCGAGAGACTGTCGATGCCCGCTCTGCCCGACGGCGCCAGCTTGCTGGCAGCGACTACAACGGTGTCTCGAACGGCGGGATCCGGACAGTCCTCGTTGATGCCGTCGTCAACGCCATCGTCATGAACGTGCCGCGTAATGGCCGCGATGCTTCTTACTGCCTCCTTTGCCGCGGCCAACACAGGACGAGACACCTCCGGCAACTCACGTTGGGGTTCCTGCGCCTCGGCCTCGTCGCCCTGAATGCAGACGCCCACAACCAAGCTTCCTGGCGCCATACCAGCGAGATGTGGGTCCAACCAAGCCGGCCAACGGCGCACCCGTTCGTCTGTCGCCAGCCCCACGATCGATTTGACGACCTGCCGAACGTGCTTGCGCAACTCCGAGCACATCGACGCGACGAGGGACATGGTGGGCACCTTGGCGTGTACGGCCGGCCCTTCGAAACGCGCCACCAAGTCGGAGTTGTCCACCAATTGCGCGAACAGATATTCGTCGCGGTACAGCTGGCCCAACAGGTCAAGGTAGGGACCATCCACCTTGTTCGGGTCTTCCCCAACACGTTCGGCGAGCATCCTCCCGGCACTGATCTGGCCGTGGATGATCCGCGCCTTTGCCTCGACTACGTCTGTCCAAGCACCCATCACTTGATCCTCAGTATCCCTTTGGGGTGTTTGCTGTCTAACCCCTTGAATTTGGCCGTCTTGTGACCAGCGTACTGGAAGAACGACACAAAGTCGTTGGCGCGTGGAAAGCTGATCCAGAAGTCCACTCCGTACTGATCCCGGATGCGGCCCTGGTGCTCCAGCAAAAACATGAGCCCCCGCCAATTCTCAGCATCGCTTCCGGCGTGCATCTTCAGGACGACGTCGATGTCGCCCGGACGGTCCTTGTCCGTCACGAAACTGCCATCGGCGTAGACGGGTCCATCGAACTCACCGCGGATCTCATCCGTGAAGAACCGGAGGAAGCCCTCCGCGAGCCGTCGGCGACGCTCGTTCCACCCGAACCTCGCTCTCATCTCCTCGACTGAGCAGTCGTGGACGCCGGCCGGAAGCAGGCCGTGCTCGTCAAGATCCGGGATAGGCACTAGCGCGTACCGCTGGTGCCGAACAGCGCAGTCAACCAAGCGACAAGTCCTTTCGCGACCGCGGCCGTTGCGTCGAGTGATCCAGCGGCTATCGCAGTACCCATCGGCCGCGGCCTTTGCCTAGTGGCAAGCCAAGCGTGGAGCTTCGCCCGCAGTTCCTTCGTCGGTGAGAACTGTCGATGCTTGCTGGGGATGCCGTCGATGTACCGCTCAGCAAGCGGCCAAACCGGATCGTCCTTGGGGACCAGCTCGGCCACGAAGTTCTCAAGCTCGCCCGGCGCGGAGTTGTCTGGCATCAGCCAGACGCCTACACGCAAGTCGCCGTCGACGATGGTGCCGCCACTTTCTGGTTGGCCGGGCAGACGCACGTCCCCTTCACGCAATCGGTCGCCAATCGAGCGCCAGCGTGCCGCGACGTCGGTATTGGCGTCCATCAAGATGCCGAGAGAGCTCCTTTCGTCTGGCCTCATTTCCAACGGGATAGCTTTCAGCAAGGGATCGCTGCCGTTTGCGCTTCTGCAGCAGAAGTCGAGATCGGGCGCCAGCTTTCGGCGCAAGTGCTCAACGACATGCCTGTCGTCAACGCCTTCCACCAGGAGCAACTTGGCCGGCGGTGCTTCGCTAGCGTACACGTCTATCTGACCTCGATGTTTTGCTCGGCTGCGGTCTTGAGTTCCTCGGTAGAGTATTCAACCGCCCGCAGCTTCCCATTGCGCCGCCCGATGCGCACGAGGTTGCCGTCGACGTCGGGGCAAGCCAAGGCCGCCGCCGCGAACCCGTTGATGCAGTCTTTGCTGTGGGTCGTGGCGACGACTTGGGTGTTGTGAGCATGTGCGGTGCGAAGGACTACGCTCCAGAACTTGCTGTGCAGCGCGTAATGGATGCCGTTCTCTACTTCGTCGATCAGCAGGATGCCATCCCGACAATTGGCAAGCGCCAGCGCAACGCCGAACATCCGCGTCGCACCGTCGCCGAGACTCCTCAGCGGCACGGGATGGTCGTGGTCGCTTAGTTTGACGACCACACGTCTGTGACTACCGTACCCTCTTGATTCGGGGATATCCTCCCCAATCACCGCAGCGCGTTCTATGCGGTCACCGAAAACAAGACGGAGTGCATCCAAGGCAAGCCCCTCAGCATCCGTCAGCGCAACCTTGTCCCAGAGCCGTGCCAACCTGCTGCTACCAAGTAACCCCGGTCCCAGCAACTCGCAACGAGACGGAGTTTCCTCTTGATCGCTCGTTTGTGTGATGCGGCCCCACCTTCCGCGCGGGCTGGCGAAAACGCCCGGCCAAGAATAGAAACTCGTCGTATGCGCGAACACGACCCTCAGAGCCTTGAAGTCGTCTGCCCCGAAGCGACTCGCCACCTCGTCAGGTACCTCCGAGAGGCTACGGACGTCCTCAATCGTCAACGTTGGCACATCACCGTCAATCTGGCCGATGGCAATAGCGGCGCCACCGGCACCGTTCTGGTGGAACAAGCGATCCACTGCTGGAGCGTAGACGGGATCTTCGTTTCCGTAGCGGAGTTCCGTCAACTCCTCGCGAAGACTCAGCATCTCCCGCAAGATCGCAGAGCCGCCACGAGCCGCATATACGCGCAACGCCTCCAAGACCGTGGTCTTGCCAACGCCGTTCCTGCCTGCAAGCAACGCAACGCGCCCCAAGCGGGGAATCTCCAGTTGGTCTATGCCCCGGAAACCTGTGATCGAGAGGCTGTCGAGGCCGCTCTGGGCAGTGCCAGGGTCAGCTAGGCTGTTCGCTGTCCGTCCCATTAGCCTTCGCCTTCGCTAGTCGCCCAACAACCCTCGCTGGCGCGGCGTCACCTTGCCGCCCTCGCTAGCCAGATGGTTCTGGATGTACTCTAGCGTAGCACGCTCGTCCGAGCTTGGCGATGCCAGTTCCAGCACCGCCTGCGCCACCTGCCGGAAGAGGTCGTTGCGCCAGAGGCCTTGGGCCTCCAGATAGGCATCCACGCGGGCTTGCTCGCCGGTCTTCCAAAGATGCATCAGGCGGTGAACGCAGTCGATGAGCGCAGGCGGGCTGCCGTCGGGGTTGGGTTCGCCCAGAGCCTTGGCAGTGCGGCGGTGCCAGGGCTTGAGGCGGGTTTCGCTGCCGGAGGTGGTTCGCGGCTGGTCTGGCTCATCCTCATCATCAGCGCCCACCACATCCCCCTTGCCTCCCCGCACCAGCAAGTCGAAGCGCCCGGCCAGATCCGCGTCCGAAAGATTGCAGGAGAGCGCGTAGAGAATGCAGGCCCCCGCTGGCGCGGCGGCCATGCCGAAGTCGTTGCGATGCAAGAGGTAGTAGGTGGTTAGGTCGTCCAGTTGGTCGGTGGCTCTGCCCTCCACGCGGAACAGGCGGTTGACGACGAAGGCCACCACCATGCGGCGCACGTGGCGCAGGAACTCGGCCACCGCGAGTTGGCTGCCGGGTTCGTCCGTGCGCTTCACCACCGGGTGCTTGCTGAACGCTTCCATGGCCGGGCCGGTGGCGGCCCAGACGAAATCCGGGCCGCGGATGCCGGCGTCCCAGAAGTCGCGCAGTTGGGTGGTGATGTTGGCCTGCATTTCGCGCAGCACGGCATTGTCCCAGCCTGGGCGGGCGCTCGCCGGGCGCTTCCTGCACACCAGCCAGATGGAGGACGAGAGCGCCGCGGAGGAAAGCGAGCGCTGGCGGGTCTGCATCTCCGTTTGGATCGGCCAGGAGCCGTCCACCACGAAACCGGCGCGGATGAGGGCGGAAACCAGCGTCTCCCACGCATCGGGCGACTTGTTGGCGAAGACGATCACCAGCCGCCCGTCTTCGCGCAGCGCGGCGTGGAAGCGGGTGAAGGCGCGCGCCATGCCGTCCTCGTAGTTGCGCTTGGACGCCTCGCGGTCGCCTTCGAAACGCGCCGCGTCGTCGATGAGTTCGCCATCGTCGGAGGCGTGGTTCCACTTCGGGCCGAGCGGCGCGGCGAAGGCGGCGTCCGTTTCCGGCGACAGGCCGTGCAGTACGCGCCGCAGCCAGATGTGGAAGAAGTCCATCAAGTCCGAGTAGGGGATGGCGTCGTAGTAGGGGGGATCGGTGCAGATGACGTCGACGTCCGCCACGTCCAGTTCCATCGCGCTCTGTTGGCGCAGGTCCGGCGGTGGCGCGGCATCGAGCGCGGCCAGGGCGTGATCGACGTAGCGCGCCACCCAATCCGTCATGCCCGCGAAACCGCCGGAGGCTTGCGACAAGGGATTCACTTCGCAGTAGTCCCACACCATCGGCAGCGCGAAACGGGCGAAGGTGTGGCCAAGTTTCTCGCCGCCGTTGTGCCAGGAGCAGATGGCGCTGCTGTAGTCCGTGAGCTTGCTGAGGATGCAGGAGGAATAGGCCGTCAGCGCCTCGCGCCAGTCGTCCGGGTAGTCGTTCAGCGGCAGGCGGCGAATCTCGCGGATGAACGTTCCCAAGGCGAACAGTTGGCGATTGGTGAAGAGCTTGCGCCAAGCGTCGAAGCCGTAGCCGTCGACCGAGAATGCGCGGGATGCGCCCATGCCGGCCTTCGGCGTGGGTTCGTCCGGCAAGCCGTGCGGAACGTCGGCGAAGAGGCTGGCGAGGGCGTCGTCGCTCACCTCCGCGAGTTCGAGCTCGACCTCCGTCGGCAGCCGATACTCCTTGCCGCGCTGCCCGTCCACCACCACCGCCGTCAGCCGCTCGCCCAAGCGACCGGCGCGGCCAGCGGCGCGCAAATCCGCCATCGTCGCCGTCACGCCGCAGCACGGACAGGTGGCGCCGCTGCTGGACATGGTGCCCGCGCCCAGCGCCCGATCCCGCTCGCGCTTCTGCGCCGCGGCGCCCTTGCCTTGCGGCACGTCGCTCTGTACGCCGAAGACGACGCCCCGCTCCCCCGGCGCCATCGTCAACAACACGCGCTTGCTCCCCTTCCGACACAGCCAGCGCGTCTTCAACAGCGGCAGTTCCCGGCGACAGCCCGCGCAAGACACGGTGCGCGCCCACAGATAGGCCACCGTGGGCTTGGCGACCCAGCGCGGGTTGCGTTCGTCCTCAAGGTAGCGCGCATCGAACTCGGCATTGAGTCCGCGCACGGAGACGTTGCCCTCCGCATCCGGCACGAGCAGCTTCGGCGGCCGCTGTTCATGGCGCGTGCCGCCAGCACTGGCCGCCGCCTTCCCCCGCCCCCGCGCCACCACCTCAAACGCCGCGTAGGTGGGATAGCGCCCCGCCAACGCGCGCCGGGCGTTGGCCAACACGCGCTTGCCCCACGCCCGCAGATGCCAGGCGAAATCGGCGCGGGTGTTCCCCGCCGCTGGCGGCAACAGGTCTGCGTTGCCCTCCTGCGATGGGGCTTGCGCCAGACCCGAAGGCCGCGCCGCCTCCACGGCCTCCCGCAGCCGCTTGCCGCCGACGCCCTGCGCCTTGAAGAAGGCGGTCATCAACGCCTCGTCGCCAAGCGCAAACTCCGGCAACGGGGCGATGCGCCCGGCAAGCAACCGCGGATAGTGCAAGGTGCAACGCAGAACGAACCACGCCACGGGGTTGAGATCGGACGCCACGACTTCGCAGCCGAGGCGCATCGCTTCGAGCGGGATAGCGCCGCCACCGGCGAAGGGATCAAGCACCCGCGGCGCCCTGTCGCCGAACGCCCGCTTGATCTCCTCGCGGAAGCCGAGCAGCGGATGGAACTGCCCGGCTTCGCCCCGCGCCCCGTTCCACTCCCGATTGCTTTGCGGGCCTTGTTCACGGCCACGCCCCGCATCGCCAAGGCTCTCCCGCCCCCAATGCAGAATCCCACCCCTCGTCGTCTCCCCGACCTCCTCACCCGCCTGATCGGTCTTCGGCACCACCTCCCCCGCCATCCGCAACAGCAACTCCCGCCGCTCCTTGGCATCCACGGGCGCTGGCAGGAGCGTGGCCAAAAGCGCAGCCCGGCTCGCAGCCAAGGGCCGCCGCGCCGGCCAGATGTGCAACGTGGAGATATGGCCGTGACGGACGTTCTTTTCGTGAACGGAGTCGAGCGAGACCTGCTTCAAGGGAAAGGCGGTCTCGATGAGGCGGCGGGAGGTCATGGGGTGTTGGCGGCCTGGTGCTTGCGCCAGAGATAGCTGGCGAAGGACGCGCAAGCGCCGAGCATGAACACGGCTTCGTCGATGGTGACGTTGGGCTTATCTTGGAACACTAGCGCGTGACGAACACCCTCCTCGTCTGACGCATAGCCGTATAGCTTGCTGAGAGCGTCCTTGAGCGCATGGTGCTGCAATAGGCCCTTTTTCTCAAGGGAGTTGAGCGCGGCACCAAGGGTATGGGACGTGGCGGGATCTATCTGCCTCGCTACCGATTCAACGGCGTTGATGCTCTCTCGGACGCCGTCCGCCCCTTCACCATCATTTATGTGCTTTGATGCTTTGCGCAAGTGCGTCGCGGAACGCACCAACCCGGCGGCCTGCAACTCGTTCAAGTTCCGCTTTAGCTGTTCTCCCTCTTCTGGGGTTGTGGCAGGCAGAATGCTAGGCGGCGGGTCAGAATCTATCGTATAGGCCAGCTGGCAGTCACTAAAAGCTCCCGCCATCTTCACTATGAACTCTTGTGGGCAGTCATCGTGGCGCATGATGAACTCAACGAGGTCAAAGACGCGATTGAACGGAAACTTGAGTACGCGTTCACTTAGGTGATGTCGCCATCGCTCGAAACCATCTTCGAGCTTGTCAAGCCGCATCTTGTCGTGATCAAGATGCACGGCCCGAAGGACACCATCCCACGGAGGACCTACAACATAGCCACTCAATGTCGACTTTTGGCTCTCATCTAGGTGAGCATAGAGGATGTTCCAAATCCCAACTCTAGCCGCCCAAGGCAGTTCCTCTAACTGGAGCCGTCCCGGTACGTCCTCGTACCCGTGTCTCTGGGAGAAGGTCAGCGCATCGTCTCGATTCACGGCGTTCCACCTGCCAGCGCTCTGTGGCAACGCCGCGGCACCACCGCAGCGAAGTCGCAAGGCAACGCATTGCCGACGACGTTGCACACGTGCTCCATGTACGGCACGTCGAAGCAGTAATCCTCTGGGAAGGTCTGCAACGTCGCTGCTTCGCGCACCCAAGTCGTGCGGTCCTCGGCGGGATGCCCGAATCGGCCTTTGCAGAAGGTCGTGCAGCCGCCCGTGATGGTCGGCGCGGGCTTGCCCCACGCCATGCGTCCGTAGACGTTGTAGAAGCCCCGATACTCGCCGTGATGACGACACTGAGGGCGAAGCTCTTCCGGTGTCGCAGTCCAACCCTTGCCGACCCGCGCAGCCTCTAGCCTTTTCACGTTGGCGGGCGAGAGGTCTCTCACGGTGTGCCAGTCGAACTCCCTCACCGGGCCTTGGCGCTTGGCTTCGCCCAGGGTCGCGGGCTTGGGCGTCTCGCCGATGCAGTCCTCGAACGTACGCGACGGCAAACGGCCGTCCGCGCCATCCTTGGAGTGGGTGGGGCTGGGCAGTTGAACCGAGAACTCTAGGCCAGCCAGCAGGTCAACGTTGCCGCCCGCTATGTCCAGCAGTTCCTTGCCTGTCACCTTCTTGATGTCCTTCTCCAACAGTTGAACTTTCGGGCGATTGGCCTTGTAGGCCGCGCAAGCGTACGGCTCGATCTCCACCGCGGCGGCCACGTTGAAGCTAGCGCTCTTCAAGCCAAGGGTGAGGCCACCGCCACCGGACCCACACGGCGCAGGTAGCACAAGGCCAGCGCGTACGCGCCACTGTACGCCAAGTCGAAGCGGCTGGCGAAGGAGGGCTTCCATCGGCCGTGACAATACGCCGCGGCACGGCACTTGTCAACGCCAATTTCGGTCATATCAAACAATACTTCATGCGCTGCGGCGTGGTGGTGCTCTGGATGCCGTGCGGGCGCGATGCCGTTCGCCGAACCACTGTTGCAGGTGGTGCTTGAGTTGAGCGAACGCAGGGCATTGGCAGTGGCGCCATGTGGTGCGCTTGGCCAACTCGCCGAACAGCGCTGGCGAGTGCGCCTTCTTGGTGGCCCGCAGTACTGCCTTCAAGGCGGCTTTGGGGTCTGTTGGCTTCGTGGCACCTTCCGGCCAAAGATCGTGGTCCATGAGCCAAGCCTTCAGGTCGTCGTATCCCTTTGACCAGCCCAAGACCTTCGTGACGTTGTTGGAGCCAGCCCAGACCCAAGCCTCGAGTTCCGGGTCGATGACGACAGCCCTTGCTCGATCCGCCCACCCGCTAGCAGCGAGGTCTTGTTCAATCTCGTGCTGTATGACCTCTCTGGCCGCGTCTTCTCTGCCACAGCCATGCTTGTCGAGCACCACGATCGCCTTGCGGTATTGCGCTAGTCGAGGCCGCAGCGGCCGGGAAGCGTCGGTGCGGCAGCCTGGATCGCGCCGAAGGTGCCGTTCCACCTCGTAGGTGACGGGGCGGATGCCGAGGCTCTTGTGCCGTTTCAGCAGCGCGGTCAAGGTCTCACGCATGTCTGCGTCGGCGACAAGCACGAAGAGGTCCTTCATGGTTGCGCTACCCGAGGACATCCGAAGCGAACAGCAAGTCAACATCAGCCGCACCCTGCCATTCTCCAGATGAGGATGCTTGTCCCCGCGCGTGATCTGGGTCTCGCCGTTGCGCCTTGAGAAGCACAGCAGCTCGCTCGGCTCTGTACAGGCCAAGAAGACCGGAGAGTGTGTGGCGACAAGGACCTGGGCGTCGTAGGAGGATGAAAGAGATCGGTAGACCGCTTCGACGGCCAGCGGGTGAACGCCGTTTTCGGGCTCCTCAACGAGATATGCGCTTCCGTTCTCCGGCAGATACGCAATGATCGTCAGCGCGAGCAGTCGCAACGTGCCGTCGGACAGCGCCCAGGAAGGGACCTCGAGGCCATCGCCATAGACCACCACCAGATAGGAGTGCCTGTCGTCCTTGCGGGTGCGTACGCGAATGTCCGTGACATCTCCAATTGCCGTGCGAATGTGCCTCTTCCACTCCAGGAAGCGCGTTCGTTGCTTCCTGAGCCGACGAATGAGCACAGGTAGAGCACCGCCCGACGTCAGCCACGGGAGCGTAAGCGGCCTGCTTGCTTTACGAAGAGAGCTACTCTCGAGGACGACGTGGTTGATCTTCCTAGGTGTAAAGGCACGCTCGACATAACGTGAGACAAGTGGATTCTCGAACTCTACGGCTCCCTCGAACGAGCTCGCAGCACTGAATATCATCCGCGTCTTCCAGCGTTTAGGGATCGGGCGTCTTTTTGGCTTGGGCGACGCATCGAGAACGGCTTGTAGGCCATTCTTTGTTTCCTGCACGAATAGTGACACCGCAAGCCGATCACAGGACTTGGGCAAGTCTTCCGCCATCTCGGCGGACACATCGAGCTCGAAGGCGAGTTCGAACTCCAAGCCGTCGTTCGGACGGCCCCAGACCAAGTCTCGAAAGTCGTCGGTTCTCCCGCCAACCGCGGTATCTAGTCCCCACCACAGCAGGTCCCGGACGAAGAGGATGGCGTCGAACAACGCGCTCTTGCCGCTGCCGTTCGCGCCGACAAGCACATGGAACTGGTCCAGCTCCACGTCCACATCCCGCAAGCAGCGGTAGTTGATCGCCCGTACTCGGCGAAGGCCGGCGATCACGGCGTCGCTCCCATCTCCGCCAAGAAGCGGGAGGGATGCTTGGCGTAGCCGGCGTATTCGCGGGCGTAGGTCAGCGTCAGCGTCTCTTGCGCTCTGGTGATGGCGACGAAGCAGTTGCGCCGCTCCTCTTCGATGGCGGCGGCGCCGTCGCGCACGGCGTAGTACGAAGGCAACTGCTCCTCGGCCAGCCCCATCAAGTACACGTGCCTGAACTCCTTGCCCTTGGCGAGGTGAATCGTCAAGCACTGCATGTCGTTCGCACCGGCAGGCGACGTCTTCTGGCGCAGGTCGAGCTCTTGAAGAAACTGGCTGAGCGTTGGGCTGCCGCGAAGGCTCGACCGGATGTTCCGATCCAGCTCCTTCCAAACGGCGATCTCCTCGGCATCGGGACTGGACGCAACCCGCGACGTGTCGAGCATCGTCGCGGCGAAGTCTCGATGGCGTTCCCCTTCGAGGAGGTCCGCGACCGCTCCGCTGAATTCGTTCGGCTTGGACGCCGCCACGAACCGGCGCAACAGTGACTCGCCTCCATTCAAGGTCGCCTCGGCAGCGACCTCATCCGGCGACATCACTTCGCCCGTCAGCTTGCCGTAGGCACCGCAGAGACTGACGAGGTGAGCATAGTCCGCCGGCTTGTCGCGGAGCCGCAGCGCCGAGTGGACGAAAACCAACAACGGCGTCTCGAACTCCTGCTTTCGCGGCGGGACATGTGCGCATAGGCCGCTCCGGCGCAACGCATCTGCCACAGCATGGAGGGCTTTGGCGCTGCGCGCCAGCACCCCGCAATCACTGGGCCGAAGGCTGCGCTCGCGGATGTTGTCGGCTATCCACTGCGCTTCCGTCTCGGCATCGGCGAAGGACTGGACCGAAACTGCCGAACTGGATGCCGCCCCATCGCTCATGGAAACCAGCGGCGCTTTGCCGGCAGGGCGACTTTGGTTGCAGCCGATGAGCTTGTTCGCCAACGCGACGACCGGTGGCGGGCAGCGGTAGCTCTGCGGCAGCTGAATGGTGTCCATCCCGTAGTGCGAGCGAAGAGCGGCAAGGCGGTTCGGGCTCGCGCCGTTCCACTGGTAGATGGTCTGATCTTCGTCGGCCACGACGAACAGGTTGGCATCCTCGGTCGTGAGATAGAGGGCGCGCAGCAGCAGGTCCTGCACGGTGTTCGTATCCTGGTACTCGTCCACGCACACGAAAGAATACACCGTGCGATAGTGGCGAGCGATGACGGGCCTCTCTCGAAAGAGACGCAAGCAGTAGACGAGCAATGCGCCGAAGTCCAAGTAATTGTTGCGGACGAGCAGTTCGAGATACGCTCTGAACAGAGGCTGCACCCACGGCTTTGGCGTGCCGAGATGCGCCGGCATCTCGCAGCCATCGTAGCCTTCCCTGAACAGCCGATCCGTGGCGAGGACGACGCTCTTGCCGTTGGCCGTCGCCGGCAGGTACTTCTTCGCGGCCGAGGCGTCAATCGCAGCGCTCAAGAGTTCGTATCGCTCTTCGTCGCGCGCGATGATGCGGAAGTCCGGGCGCAAGCCGAAGTGGCTGCCGTGCAGACGCAGAACATCGGCGGCGAACGAGTGGAACGTCGCCAGCCGCACCCGGCGCGTGGGGCCGCCCAGCATGTCGTCGACCCGACTTCGCATCTCGTCCGCCGCCTTCGTTGTGAACGTGAGCCCCAGCACTCGGAAGCGGGCGTCTGGCGCGTCCAAGATAATGCGCGCGATGCGCGTGGTGAGCACATGCGTCTTGCCCGCGCCCGCCCCGGCGCGGACGAGCAGCGGCCCGTTCTGCCAGTTCACCGCTTGCAGCTGGTTGGTGTTCAGGCTGTCCAGGTTCAACTTCATGATGCCTCGGCGAGCGCCACGACCTTGTGCAGGATGGCCTCGACTGGTGCCGGGAATCGTGAGGTTGGTGAGTCTCATTCGATGCCGCCTGCTGGCTCATCGCAGATGCGGGCATCCCGGTCCTCTCCCAACACCGGAAAACGCGGGCCTTTAGCCACGCACACCATGAAGCCATCCGGTCCGTGGCCAGTGGGCAGATGGCTCTGACGAACGCTGGTTATTCCCATAGCGGTAACGACCATACCCATTTCGGGAATCGATGCTGTGGCCATAGTGCTGGGTCTGCATCCGGGCGCAAGTTGGCATGACCATACGCCGCGATACGGCGCGAGTCAATTCCAGGCGGCCCTATCAAATGATACGCTGCGCCATGCTAGACTCCGCACCGCAGTGCAGATGCCGGAACGATCCTTCGCCTTGCAGCTGGTGTGGAAGCCGTGAGAGGCGGCAAGTGGCGATCTGGCGTAAGATCGCGTCGCGTTGACAAGGTGCCCCTTCGTGGACGGGCGCCGCGCCTGTGGGGACAGTGCCATGGCCAACAACGAAGCCGTGCCAGCCAGTCGGGAAGTCGCCCGGATCGACGCGGGCAGCCTCCTTTTGGACGACGCCAATCCTCGATTCGGGGTGCAGGACGCGGGCGGCAGCCAAACCGAGGTCCTCGACCACATCGTCGGGCAGTTCGGCGTCGATGACGTCCTTAGCTCGCTGGTCGTCAACGGCTACTTTGAGGCTGAACCCGTGGTTTGCAGACGGCAGGCGGACTCGTCCGCCTTCGTGGTCGTGGAGGGGAACCGCCGCTTGGCGGCCTGCCTCATCTTGCTGGAGGACGAACGCGCCCGGAATCAAGCTCGCCGGCAAGCGCTCTACGTGCCGCGTTGGCGCGACCGCGATCATCCGCCGATCAATCCCATCCCGGCTCTCGTGTTCGAGCCGGACGAGCAGCAGGACGCCATCCTCGCCTACCTGGGCGTGCGCCACATCGCCTCTGCGAAGCCGTGGGATTCCCACGCCAAAGCGGCGTGGGTGGCGAAGGTGGTCGAAGCCGACGAGCTCTCCGTCGCGCGGATTGCCGCGATGCTGGGCGACCGCCACCGAACGGTGAACCGGATGCTCGAGGGCTACTACCTCGTGGACCAGCTCACGAAGAGTGGCCATTTTCTGCCCGAAAACAGCATTCGCAAGGGCCGTGGCAGCGTCTCGGCCTACCCGTTTTCCTGGGTGTACACCATCCTCGGCTACGCGACCGTTCGAGACTTCCTGGACCTCGCCAGCGAAGACGCCCACAAGGATCCCTTGCAGCCAGCGCATCTCGACAGCGGCGGACTGCTGATGAGAGCGATGTTCGGCGACCGGTCCAGAGGCATGAGCAGCGCAATCGAGGACTCCCGACAGCTTGGCGCCCTGGCGTCCGCCTTTGCGAGCGCCGACAAAGTGTGCCTGCTCGAACAAGGCAAGAGCCTTGCCGAGGCCGAGCGGCTCACCCAGCCCATCGAGAAGCGTTTGGAAGAAGGCCTGGCGACGATCAGGGGAGAGCTGCGGGACCTTGTCGGCGGGCTGTCCGAGCAGGCGATTAGCGAGGCGGTCGCCACCGCGCTGTTGCCCACGTCGGGAAGGAACCGTCGCTCGGCCACTGAACTCGACAGGAAACTACGAGCGAGCGCAACGGGCGAGGACGACGATGGCTAGCTCGTCGCGAACATACCGCTCGCAACAACGCGCCGCGGATGCGGATCAAGTGGAGCTCAATGCGCTCAGAAGCGGGCGCGCGGCCATCACCGGCGGGGCGGACGACGAGCGGATGGCTGGCGTTCTTGACGACTCGGCTGTCGAGGCGCCACTTGGGGGCGGCGAGTCGTGGCAATTAGGCGACCTTGTGCAGGACGATTCCGTCGGGCCAATCCATGAGGAACTGAGCCGTCGCGCCAACGGGCTGCAAGGCGCCTACCCTTTCGAGGTGGCAGACAGCGCCCTCATCCATGATTCAGGAAGACGCTCCGCGGTCTACGAATTCCTTCTGGCCGCGAGCTTCTCCGCGCACGAAGGCAACCGCCATGTCCAACTGCCGAGGCTGTTCGAGAGGGTGGCGACTCGGCTGATCGAGTCGTACTTCGGGAAGAACGCGAAGAGCAGGCACTTCGGCTGGCCGCGAGACGACGACGCTTCGTTCGAAGACGCCGCAAATGCGCTGCACGCCCACACCGGCGAGTGGCACTGGGGGCCGGAAGAAGGCTTGGATCCAACGCACGTCAAGGACGAGGGCTGCGACTTCGTCGTCTGGCTGGATTCCAGCGACGGGCGCAAATCGGGCCAGCTGTTCGTCCTGGGACAGTGCGCCTGCGGCAACAACTGGCAGGACAAGTGGCGAGACCTCAAGGTGGAAGCGCTGCAACGCTGGTTCAACCCGCTGTCGCTGGTCGAGCCGGTGAAGAGTTTCGCAACGCCCCGGCATGTGGCCGACGACCTGTTGCGGGAGGCCAGCCGGGAAGCAGGGATCGTCTTCGATCGGTCTCGGCTCGTGCTGACGGCAAAGGATCAAGACGTCCTTGACGATGAAACGGCGACGGCTATGGAACGGCTTACGAAGATGGTGTGCGAGGGGTAGATCGTCGGTGACGCGCTGCCTTGCGACACGCACCGTTGCGTCAATCCTTCTGCGCTGCCTCCACCACTGCGGCCGCGGAGATCGAGAACGCCGCGCTCTGCCGTGTGCTGGCAAATACCCTTTTGAACGGATCCCTGACCCGCACCAGCTGCGGCGTTGCGGTGGCGCAGTCGAACACCACGTACAGCCAGTATTGCTCGGCCAGATGGCAGGCCTGTGTCCATTCGTTCGCCTCCATCTGGATGGCGTCGTGGCCGGCGCGGCCTTTCACTTCGATGCGGCGGGTCTCGCCGTTTGGGTGTGCGGCCAGCAGGTCGAAGCCGGGCCAGTTCGAGAGGCCGGCATCGCGGGCGAGTTCGGGCTTGGACACGTCCTGCACGGTGGCGCCGCGTTCGCGCTCCCATGCGACGGCGATGCGCACGGCGATGTCTTCCACGCGCTCGTCGTAGCGTTGGCGTTCGTCGTCTTCCGGCGGGGGGACGGCCAGGGCGTGGGCGACGAATCTCACCTCGTCGGCGACTACTCGCTCTGGTTCCGAGGCCAGCGCTTGCAGCGCATCGGCCCGTTCCGCGAGCAGGTCGCCTTGGGCGGCTTTGACGGTGGCCCACTCCTCGGCGGCCTTTTCCTTGTCCAAGGCCGCTCGCTGGGCGGCTAGCTCGGCGGCGCGAAGATCGAAGCCGGTGGCTAGGCGGCGTTCTCGATCCGGTAGCTCGGCGCGCAAAGTCGCGCGTCGTTGTTCGGCGAATTCGCCCTCGGCGAAGTCGGCGAGAAGCCGGGCCGCCTCTGCCGTCATGCCCACTGCGCGGGCGGCCAGCGGGACGGCGCCGGGCGGGATGTGCGGGGCGCTGTGCAGCAACAGCAGGGGTTCGACGGCGCACATTGTGGGTTCGCCGCCATCGTCGTGGCGCACTGCCACCAGCCGGCGCTCGAGCGCTTGGGGCGTTGATGTTGCCGTCGGGCCGCTTGGTTCCAAGCTGAGCGTTGCGATGGCCAGGTGGCAGAGATACGGCGCTTTTGCGCGCGGGTCGATGAAGATGCTGCCGCGCAAGGCGTCGTCGCGGAAACGCTCGATCACGCTTGCGGCCAAGGCATCGAACACCGGCTCGCCCGGGTGTAGCCAGATGCAGGGCGCTGCGTCGTCGGGCTTGGGGCGGTACACGCAGAGGCGTTCGCGCATGGCGATGTCGTAGGTGTCCAATGCCGGCAACAGGGCATCCACCGCGCCGGAGCGTTCAGGCGCCAGGGCGAAGAGGCCGTCCAAGTCGCCGCGGATGGTCAAGCCGAGCAGCCCGGCGCTTGCGGAGACGAACTGGCGCACGTAGCCGGGGGTGAGTTGAAGATAGCGTTCGCGTTCGATGTCGCCCTGCAGCTGCGGGATGCGACCGGCCACGTCGCCGCTCGCGCCGTGGACGCGTTGCTCGGCGTCCTCAATCGCCGCGACGCCGGCCGGGCCCAGCGATTCGATTGCCGCCTTCGCCTCGCGTTCGCCTTCGTCGGTGAGGGCGTTCTGCATCTTGTCCTTGAGGGAGACGTTCTCGAACAGGCGGCCGATCACGTCGAACACCTTGTCCGAACTCAAGGCGTGGCGAATGGCTTCCAGCTTTTCCAGCAGCAGCGTCAGCACGCGGCCTTCGCGGGTGCTGGCGGTGACGAGATTGGCAATGGAGACGTCCCGCGCCTGGCCGTAGCGGTGGATGCGCCCCATGCGTTGTTCCAGGCGGGCGGGGTTCCAGGGAATGTCGTAGTTGGCCATGCGGGCGCAGAACTGCAGGTTGATGCCTTCGCCAGCGGCGTCGGTGGCGATGCAGAAGCGGGCGCCGTCGGGGCGCCGGAAGTGCTCCACCTGTTCTTCGCGAGTCTGCCAATCCATGCCGCCGTGAATCTGCGCGACGTGGCCGGCGTAGCCCAGCCCCTCCAAGCGCCGCACGAGGTGTTCCAAGGTGTCGCGGTGCTCGGTGAAGACCAGCCACTTCTCGGGCGTTGCCTGCGGGGCGTCGTCGTCCGCGTCGGCTTCCAACACCTCGCGCAGCTTCACGAACTTGGCCTCGGCGCCTTCGACCATCACCTGCTGGGCCATGCGGCGCAGGCCGTTCAGCGTCTCCACTTCGGCCTGCAAATCCTCGATGGTGGCGGCGACCATCGCGCCGAGGACTTCGATCTCGAAGTCCTCGTGGGCTTCGTGCGGCTTGCCCTCCTGGTAGTCGTCGTCCGCGCCGTGTTCGTCGAAATAGTCCTCCTGCCGGTCCCAACGACGGCTCTGGCGGGAGAGCTCCGACAGCGTCGTTTCGCCCGATTGCAAATCGGCGGCAGCGCGCTTCAGCCGCTCGATGCGCCGGTCGAAGGAACGCAGCAGCGCCCAGCAGGAACTGGCCAGCCTACGCTGAAACACGCCAAGCGCCAGCTTCGCGGCGCCGCGATTGCCGAGCGCGTGGCCGAAGGTGCCGTTCAGATAGTCCGTGGTGGCGTCGTAGAGCGCTTGCTCGCTGGGCGTCAGCTGGTAGTCGAACGTGTTGCAGTGGCGGACGCGATACAAGGGGTTGCCCGCCAAATCCACCATCTCTTCCTTCGTTCGGCGGATGAAGTGCCGAGCGCGGGTTTCGGGCGGAAGCCTCCGGCAGGCTTCGCTCGTTGCGAAGGCAAGCGGGTCCAGCAGCCGCCACAGGTGGTGGTAAGGGGAGTCCTTGCCCATGTGCGGCGTGGCGGTGAGCAGCAGTAGATGGCGGCAATGCCTCGCCAAGCCGGAGTAGTGGCCAACCGGCGAAGCGCAGCCAGCCAACGCCTCGGCCAGCCGATAGCGGCGCGTCTTCGATGTGCGGTTGTTCTCCGTTGCCGCCGCCAGCTTGTGCGCCTCGTCGAACACCACCAGATCGTAGGGTGCGGTCTCGGCGCTTTGCAGCCGGGCGAAGGTGCGCGCGCTGGCCAAGGTGTCCAGAGAGACGATAGCCAGATCGCTCGCGGCGCCGTGGAAGGGATTGCCGGCGCGGGCGTCCTCGCCGGTGACGATCCGAAAGCGCAGCCGGAACAGCGTGCGCAGCTCCCGCTCCCAGTTGCCCACCAGACCCGCCGGCGGCACCACGAGCACCCGCTTCACGCGGCCGCGGGAGAGCATCTCGCGCACCGTCAAGCCGGTCATGATGGTCTTGCCGGCGCCGGCGTCGTCCGCCAGCAGGAAGCGCAGGGGATCCTGCGGCAGCATGTGTTCGTACACCGCGATGCGCTGGTGCGGCAGCGGGTCGATGCGGGAGATCTCGCTGGCGAAGGTGGGGTTGAACTGGTGGCCGAACGCCAGGCGGTGCGCCTCCGCCAGCGCCAGAATCGCGTCGGGATTGCCGGCGAAGTCCAGTGCGGGAGGCGAAACGGTGCGAACTCCGCCAGCGCGTGGTGCGCTTCTGCCGCGGCGTTCGTCTGCCTCCTGACTGGCCAACTCGTCCTCCAACTCGCGCAGCTTGGCCAATGCCAGCGGTCGCGGCGAGGACTGGCCGGCCTCCCAGCGCAGCACCGTGAGCGGCGTCACATGCAGGCGCTTGGCGAACTGCTCCTGCGTCAGCCCGAAGCGCTTCCGCAACTCGCGGACGCTTGGGGTGTTGGAAGAGCCTTCGGTCAAGCGGCTTGCCCCTCGCAAGAAAGAAACATCGTCTCGGCTCACGGTGCATGAGCGTATGCCTGCCAGGGTGCGGCGTCAATCTATCAATTGATAGACCTGCGCGGTGTGCTGTCCCTTGTCAAGTCATGCGGCTTGATTCCAGGTATTTCCGGTAAGGACGCGGGGTTCGTCCAGTCGGTTTTGGCCGGGGGCGGCGCTGGGATGACGGGCGGAGGCCGCGAGTCAACCGCCCTGCGTAGCCTCGCCTTCGGCGGCAGCCGCGGCGGCGATGGCGGCGCGGTTGTTGATGGCATCCTGCAGCGACGGATCCAGGGCGAGCGCCTGATCCACGTGGCGCAGCGCTTCCGCTGGCCGACCCAAATGGAATAGCGCAGCGCCCATGCCGGACCACGCTACAGCACTGTTCGGCAGCCGATCCTTCGCCGTGCGATACAGGTCCAGCGCCTCGCCATAGCGTTGCCGGCTGAACTCGACGCCGGCTAGGAACAGCAGCACGTCGGTCCTACCCGGGCGCATCGTCAGCGCTTCGCGCAGCAGCTGCGCGGCTGCGGCTGGTCGGTTGGTGTTGGCCAGCAGTTTGGCCAGTTCGATGCGCGCGTTCCAATGCCCCGGGGTCACGTCCAGTGCGCGGCGAAAGTGGCGTTCCGCTTCGGCGTTGCGACCTAAGGTGACGCTCGCCTGGGCGGCCGCGTACTGCACCACGCTGTTGTTCGCGTTGATGGCCAAGGCGCGCTGGAAGTGAGCCAGCGCCTCCTCGGTTCGGTCAATCGCCTGCAGCATCGTTCCAGCGCCGTACTGCGCCTTCATGGATTCCGGGCGCGCCTCCAACGAGGCGAGCGTAGCCGCCAGCCCCTCCTCGCGCTGGCCAGCGGCGAACAAGGCGGAGCCGAGGTTGAACTGCGCGTCCCGGGCGTGGGGATTGCCGGCGAGCATGGCCTCGTAGAAGACGATCTCGTTGCGGTAGATGCCGGCGTGTTGCCAAGCGAGTGTGGCCAACGCGATCACCAGGCCCGCGCCAACCCCGGCCGCGGCGAGTTGTAAGTTCCTGCCCAAAGCGCCGACCGCCACCCACGCGGCACCGACAAGAACGGTCAATGCGCCGATGTCCGCCAGATACTGGTATCGGTTGGCCACAAAGGAGAATTGCATGTAGCCGAAAGGCACTAGGCCGAGGGTCGGCCCCAACGTCACCGCGAAGAACAGCGCGCCGGCCAGCGCCCCGCGCCCGATCCGGCCCCGCAGCCACCAGAGCGCGCCCGCGACCGCCAAAGCGCCGAAGGCGCACACCCAAGGCAAGACGGCTACAACGTCCACCTGCCAGTGCGGATAGACGGGCATCAGATCCGCCGGCCACAGCAGCTTCCACAAGTAGAACCAGAGCGACTGCGCGGCGATCAGCACGCGCTCCAACACCGTGTAGTCGACGTGGATGTACTCCTCGTAGTAGTTCATGTCGCCGATCCCGAAGCCGAGGGCAACGGCGAAGAAGGGCGCAGAGCGCCAGAAGTCGCCCGCAGTCAGCCGGCCGTGTTGCCACCAGCGAAGCACGAGCAACGCGATGGGCAGCGTCATGCCGATGGACTTGCAGAGCAGGCCGGCCGCGAACAGCGCCAGAGCGACGAGATGCCACCGCCACGTTGCGCCTTCTTCCAGCGTGCGCAGCCACGCCAACGCCGTGCAGAAGTAGAACAGCGTCGCCAGCAGATCCTTGCGCCCGATCACCCAGGCGACCGCTTCGACATGCACCGGGTGTACCGCGAACAGCGCCGCCACCGCCCACGCCCACCAGGTCGGCAACGCGCCCAGTCTGCGCAGCAACTGCCAGACGAGCACCGCGTTGGCCGCGTGCAGCACGAGGTTGGTCGCGTGGTAGCCGGGCGCCCAGAACGCCCCCCACAAACGGTGCTCCAACCAGAACGTGGTGTAGGTCAGCGGCCAGTAGTGGCCTTCGCCTTCGATCGCCGAGGGTGAAAACCAGATGCGCCAGATGCCGCCGGGTTCCGCGATCGGCGCTACGCCGACGAATGCTCTATCGTCCCAGACGAATCCGGCCGACAAGGCCGGGAAGTACGCGCCAAGCACCAGCAACGCCAACCCCAGCGCACCGATGCCGAACAGGGCCGGGGCGATGGGCTGTACCGGCGGGACAGGCTGTACCGGGGGAATGGGCTGTACCGGCACGGCTTGCGCCGAGGCGGCGCCAGCGTCTTTCCTGCGGCTCCTTCGTCTCCTGCCCTTCTTCGCCACGCTGACCAGAATGTCCTTTGCAGTCAAGCATCGTAGCGCACTCCCTCCGGCGCCTGAAACCAGCGGACGGCCTCTTCCAAGGCCGCGACTTGCGTCTGCGGCGGCGACCAGCCCAGATGCTGGCGCAATGCCTGGGCGTCGAGGCGGCAGGGCGCGAAGAGGTTGTTGATGCGCGTGGCGAAGGCGTCGCCGCCCAATCGGGCTGCGAAGTCGAAGACGCTTCGGGGCACCGGGACGAGTCTTGCGCTTTGCCCGAAGTACACCGCGAGGATGCGGCAGAGGGTGGTCGCGGCAACGTCTTCGTCGTCGGCAACGTGCCAGATTCGACTCTCCGCGAAGCGCTCGAACGATGCGCCGATGGACGCCAGCGCACTCGTCAGATTGGCGACGGAGACGTAGCTGCGGCGAGCGGTCGCGGAACCAAGCGGCAGTGGCACGCCGAGCTGGGTCGCTTTCAGCAGCGTACGGAACCCAGCCTTGACGCCCGGCCCGTAGACGAGGGGCGGACGAACGATGGCAAGCGGCAGCTCGAAGCGACGGCCAGCCGCAACAAGCGCCTCTTCTGCCGCGGCCTTGCTCTCCGCGTACGGCCCGCAAGGACGCCGCCAGGCATCGATGCCAAGCGGCTGGTCGCTCTCATCCCCAAGCACCTTGCTGGTGCTGAGGAAGACGAAACCGACGGCGTCGCTCCGAGCGGCTTGCGCGTAGAGTCGCAACGTCAAATCGCGATTCGCGGCCATCTGTTCGCTCAGGTCGGCGTGTCGATGGGCGATGCCTGCGCAGTGGAAGACGACCTTGCCGGCCATCGCGCCATCGTGCTTGTCCAAGGCCGACCCGTCTGCCGGCCGCACCCGGATCGCGTCGGTTCGCCACCCCGTCCGCCGCAAGTGGCGGACGAGATGGCTGCCGATGAAACCGCTGGCGCCGGTGATGCAGGCGCTGGGGTTCATCCCTCGAGGCCGAGCGCGGCTAGCCGTCCGCGGACGAACCGGCCTCGTCCGCGCTGCTGATGGCGATCCGGCCCTCGTTCCGAGCGACGATGGCGGCGCCGATGCCTTTCACCTTCGTCAGCTCGGCCGGCGCGTTGAAGCGGCCGTTGGCTTCGCGGTAGTCGACGATGGCTTCCGCCTTCTTCAGGCCGACGCCGCTGAGGGCGCTCGCGATGGCGGGCGCATCGGCGGTGTTGACGTTCACGCGCTGCTCCGCTTGCGCCCCGAGCGGGGTCAGGCACAACAGGGCGATCGCCGCCATGTGGAACACGAGGCGGGCTTTGGGCAACCAGGACATGGCTCTCTCCGTTGAGTGGTTGAGAGCACACCTTAGGCGTTCCGAAAGCCGAAGCCTGCACGACATCGGCTATCGCGGACGTAGGAAATCGCTGTGTTTTGACTTGCGAGATCGGCCATGCGTCTTGTGCGACATTTGCCATAGATGCGACTACGGCGTAGGGGCGGGCACCGGCTGTACCGCGCTCCTGAGGCGTTCCAGTTCGCGGTCGCGTTCGGCGAGGGTGCGCTTGAGGCGGCGTTCGCCGAGCTTGCCGCGCACGAAGCCGATGGCGCAGAGCGCGAAGCCCACCAGCGCGCCACCGACAAACGCCACGTACAGCCACCAGAAGATGGCCAGCTGCGGGCTCTCCCAGCCGAGAAAGCGCAGCGCGATCAAGCCGTGGTTGTCCACCGCCAGCAACGCGCCGAGCAGCGCCACGGCCAGCAAGGCGATGGCAACGGCGATCCTCTTGAGCCAGGTCATGCCGCGGCGGTGGCCGAGAGGCGCGGCGTCCCTACGGTCGGGACGCCGTGTTCGCCGCGGCGTTCACGCGGTCGCGCAGTTCCTTGCCGGGCTTGAAGTGGGGGACGCGCTTGGCGTCGAGATCCACCGATTCGCCGGTCTTCGGATTGCGGCCGATGCGCGCCCCGCGGTGATGCAGCGAGAAGCTGCCGAAGCCGCGCACCTCCACCCGTTCGCCGTCGATCAGCGATTCGACCATGTGTTCGAGCAGCGCGTTCACGGCGGCTTCCGTCTCCTTGGCCGTGCAGCCGTGCTGTCGGGCGGCGACGCGGTCGATCAGCTCGGATTTGGTCATGGCCGAAAACGGCTGCCTGCGCCGGGCCTTGGACTACGACTGGTCGCGGTTCATCTGCTCCCTGATGAGGTCGCCCAAGGTGGTGGGGCCGGGGCGCTGTTCGGCCTCCTGGCGCTGGTAGTCGCGCTGCGCTTGGCGCTCTTCGTCCTGCTCGCAGGCTCGGATGGAGACGTCGATGAGGCGGTTGCGGCGGTCGATGCCGATGATCTTGGCGGTGATCTCGTCGCCCACGGCGAGCGCCTGGCGAACGTCGTCCACGCGGTCGACGCGCACTTCGGACGCCTTCAGCCGCGCTTCGACTTCGGCGGCGAGGCGCACGGTCGCTTCCTTGGTGTCGACCTCGGTGACGTCGCCGGTCACCACGCTGTTGCGCGGATGCGCCTCGATGTAGTCCGTGAACGGGTCTTCGTCGAGCTGCTTGATGCCGAGCGAGATGCGCTCCCGCGACGGGTCGATGGAGAGGATGACGGAGTCCACCTCTTCGCCCTTGCTGTAGCGGCGCACCGCGGTTTCGCCGGGTTCGTTCCAGGAGATGTCCGAGATGTAGACGAGGCCGTCGATGCCGCCGGGCAGGCCGATGAAGATGCCGAAGTCGGTGATGGACTTGATGCGCCCGCTGATGCGGTCGCCGCTGCCGTGGGCGGCGGCGAACTCGTCCCAAGGGTTGGCGCGGCACTGCTTGATGCCGAGCGAAATGCGCCGCCGGTCTTCGTCGATGTCCAGCACCATCACCTCCACCTGATCGCCAGCCGCGACCACCTTGGTGGGGTGGATGTTCTTGTTCGTCCAGTCCATTTCGGAGACGTGGACCAGCCCTTCCACGCCCTCTTCGATCTCCGCGAAGCAGCCGTAGTCGGTGAGATTGGTGACCGTCGCCTGCACGCGGCTGCCTTGGCCGTAGCGGCTGGTGATGTTCACCCACGGATCGTCGCCGAGTTGCTTCATGCCCAGCGAGACGCGGTTCTTCTCGCGGTCGAAGCGGAGGATCTTCACCTGCACGTCGTCGCCCACGTTGACGATTTCGCTCGGATGCCGCACCCGCCGCCACGCCATGTCGGTGATGTGCAGCAGGCCGTCCACGCCGCCGAGATCGACGAAGGCGCCGTAGTCGGTGAGGTTCTTCACCACGCCCTTCATCTGCTGCCCCTCCTGCATGGAGGCGAGCAGGGCTTCGCGCTCGGCGCTGTTCTCTTCTTCGAGCACGGCGCGGCGGGAGACGACGACGTTGTTGCGGCGTTGATCGAGCTTGATGACCTTGAAGTCCAGGCGGCGGCCCTCGAGGTGGGCGGTTTCGCGCAGCGGGCGGATGTCCACGAGGGAACCAGGCAGGAAGGCGCGGATGTCGTCGATGTCCACGGTGAAGCCGCCCTTCACCTTGCCGTTCAGCAGACCCTTGACCACTTCGCTGGTCTCGAACGCCTTCTCCAGCATCTGCCAGGACTCGGCGCGGCGGGCTTTCTCCCGCGAGAGGCGGGTCTCGCCCCAGCCGTCGTCCACGGTCTCCATCGCCACCCGCACCTGGTCGCCGACGGAGAGCGTGAAGTCGCCGTTCTCGTCCAGGAACTGGTTGCGCGGAATGACGCCTTCGGACTTCAAGCCGGCGTGGACCAGCACATGGTCCTTCTCGATGTCCACGACGGTGCCGGAGACGATGGCGCCCGGCTCCATCACGACGCTGGAGAGGCTCTCCTCGAACAGCGACTCGAAGCTGTCCATCGCGGCCATGGCGGAAGGCAAACCGCCGTCGGCTTCCAAGGCGCTCGCCGCGCCGTCAATCGCCGATTGCAGTTCGGCGTCCAAGTTCTCGATCTCTTGCAGGTTCTCGGCCATGTTTTCCTTGTGTGCTGTGACGTTGCCAACCGACCAACGACTACCCGCCGTGCGGCGAACGCATCAACCCGCGCTGCGCGGCGAGGGACGCGATGGCCTTGGCCACGGCGTCGATCGACATCGCGGAGGAGTCGATGGTCACTGCGTCCGAGGCGGCAACCAAGGGCGCGACGGATCGGGTGCTGTCCGCCCGGTCACGTTGTTCGATGGCTTCCAAAAGGGCGCGTAACCTAACATTCGGCTGACTTGCCTTCAACTGCCGGTAACGCCGCCGAGCGCGTTCCTCGGCGCTCGCGGTGAGGAAGATCTTCAGCCGCGCGTCTGGAAACACCACCGTTCCCATGTCGCGGCCATCGGCGACGAGGCCGGGCGGCTGGCGGAAACCGCGCTGCAAGTCCAGCAGCGCACCACGCACCGCGGCCAGCTTCGCCACCTGCGATGCCGCGGCGTCCACCTTCGGTGCGCGGATGGCCTGGGTCTGCTCCTGATCGTCCACCACGACGCGACCTGGCTCGAAGGAGATGCGCAGCCCGCTCGTCATGGCGGCAAGCGCGCGTTCGTCCGCCAGCCCGATGCCGCGTCGCAGCGCTTGCAGGCCGACGACTCGATAGAGCGCTCCGCTGTCGAGCAAGTGCCAGCCCAGCTGCGCCGCCACGGCCCCGACGGCGGCGCCTTTGCCGGCGCCAGCCGGCCCGTCGATGGCGATGACGTCGGCGGTCAACGTTGCTCGGAATCGAGTGCGCGGCGCACCGCCGCTGCGGCCTCGATGCGGGTCTGCAATGAGTCGTCATCCCATATCGCTTCGGAGAACCCGCGCAAGGCGAAGATCAGGTCGTCCAGATGCCGCTCGATGTGGGACGCGTTGGCGCGCAGGATGTCCGTCCAGATGGCGGCGTCCGCCGCGGCGATGCGCGTGAAGTCGCGGAAGCCGCCGCCAGCGCCAGCCAGGGCGTCCGCGTCTCCGGCGACTTCCATGAAGGCGAAGGCGACCAAGTGCGGCAGATGGCTCACCAGCGCCAAGCGCTCGTCGTGTGCTTCCGGGGTCTCGATGGTCACCGTGGCGCCGATGGCCTGCCAGTAGTCACGCACGGTGGCGGTTGCTGCGGCGTCGGTTTCCGCAACCGGCGTCAAGACGACCGAGGCGTCGTCGAAGAGATGGCGGTGCGCGGCCGCGGGCCCGGCGCGCTCGGACCCGGCGATGGGATGGCAGGGGACGTAGTTCGGCGGCAGCGGATAGAGCGCATCGATGATTGGGCGCTTGACGCTGCCGACGTCGAAGACCAGCGGCGCCGTCTTCGCGGCTTCCTGCACCCAGTCGGCGACAGCCCCGACCGGCACCGCGATGCAGGCGGCGTCGCAAGCGACATCCGAGGCGTCGGTGGTTTCGCAACATTCGTCGACGATGCCGAGATCCAACGCTTCGCGCAGCGCCTCCGGGTTGTCATCGATGCCGACCACGCGGTCGAAGACGCCATGCGCCTTCGCCGCCAAAGCGAACGAACCGCCGACCAGCCCGGTGCCGACCAGCAGCAGGGTTCCGCCGCGCTTGTCCGCGCCGCCGCTCACCCGCTGGCTTCGACGACTCGCCCGAGCGCTGCGAGGAAGCGCTGGTTTTCCTCCGGCAGCCCGACCGTCGCCCGCAAGTGGCGCGGCATTCCGTAGTTGGCCACCGGGCGAACGATCACGCCGTGGTTCAGCAGCGCGTCGTAGACCGCGAGCGCGTCGCGTTCGGCGCCGACGTCGAAGGAGATGAAGTTGCCGATGGATGGAATCCACTCCAAGCCGAGCGCGGCGAAGCCCTGCTCCAGCTGCGCCATGCCGGAGGCGTTCAAGCGGCGGCTGGTCGCGGCGTAGTCGTGGTCATCGAACGCCGCCTCGGCCGCGGCCAGCGCCAGGCTGTTGGCGTTGAAGGGCTGGCGCAGGCGGTTCAGCAGATCCGCGAACTCCGGCGAACTGACGCCGTAGCCGATGCGCAGCGCCGCC
Organism: Candidatus Azotimanducaceae bacterium; assembly: GCA_965243175.1. GTDB lineage: Bacteria > Pseudomonadota > Gammaproteobacteria > Pseudomonadales > Azotimanducaceae > VXYL01. Next base: position 53,722 of record OZ251532.1, read on the forward strand.
AAGCCGTGGATCTTGGAGAACGTGCGCGTGACGACGAGGTTCGGATGGGCAGCCAGATGGCGCAGGCCATCGGGATAGGTCGGCTGCTCCACGTACTCGGCATAGGCTTCGTCCAACACCACCCAGACGTCGGCGGGTACGTGGTCGAGAAAGCGAGTCAGCGCCGCGTCGTCCACCCAGGTGCCGGTGGGATTCGACGGATTGGCGATGTAGACGATGCGCGTCTGCTCATCGATGGCAGCCGCGAGGCCGTCCAGATCGTGCCCCCAAGCCACCGATGCCGCACGCTTGACGGTGCCGCCGGCGCCGAGGATTGCGAGCGGATAGACGACGAAGGCGTGTTCGTCCACGACGCCGTTGGCGGCGGGAGCGATAGTCGCTCTGGCGGCGAGTTCCAGCACGTCGTTGGAGCCGTTGCCGAGGGTGATCTGCTCCATCGCCACGCCCAGCCGCTCCGCCAGCGCCTGCTTGAGGCGATAGCCGTTGCCGTCTGGATAGCGCGACAGGTCTTCCACCGCCGCTGCCAGCGCCTTGCGCACCAGTGGCCCCGGGCCGCGCGGATTCTCGTTGCTGGCGAGCTTCACCGCGTTCTCGATGCCGCGTTCCCGCGCCAGTTCCTCCACCGGCTTGCCCGGCTGGTAGGGGCGCAGCGCCGCGACCGACGCGTTGATGTTCGCCAGCCGCGTCATGCGCTGGCCCGCGGATAGGAGCCGAGGTTCTTCACGTCCGTGGCGATGCGGCCGAGTTCGTCGAGCACCTCGGCGATGGCCGCTTCGCTGCGGTGCCCTTCGAAGTCGATGAAGAAGACGTAGTTCCACGACGACACCTTCGAAGGCCGCGACTCGATGCGCGACAGGCTGATGCCGTGCCGGTGGAAGGGCTCCAGCACCCGGTAGAGTGCGCCGGGTTCGTTGCGCGTCGCCACCATGATCGAGGTGCGGTCGCGGCCGCCAGGGGCGACGTCTTGATCGCCGATGACGAAGAAGCGGGTCTTGTTGTCCGGCTGGTCCTCGATGTTCGCCTGCGCCACCTCCAGGCCGTAGTGGTCGGCGGCGCTCTCGCCGGCGATGGCGGCGATGCCCTCCTGTGCCGCGGCGATGCGCGCCGCTTCCGCGTTGCTCGCCACCGGCCGCCTCGACAGCGTGGGATGGTTGGCGTCCAGCCAGTGCCGGCACTGCGCCAAGGACTGCTCGTGGGAGCAGATCTCCTTGAGCGCGCCCACGTCCGCGCCGCGCTTCACCAGCAGCGCGTGGTGGATGGGCAGCTCCACTTCCGCACAGATGCGCAAGTTGGAGGCCATGAAGCAGTCCAAGGTGTGCTTCACCATGCCTTCGGTGCTGTTCTCCACCGCCACCACGCCGTAGTGGGCGGCGCCGGATTCCACCTCACGGAAGACGTCCGCCACGGAGGCGAGGGCGCGCATCTTGGCGAAGTGGCCGAACTGTTTGATCGCCGCGGCTTCGGTGTAGGTGCCGGTGGGGCCGAGATAGGCGATGGTGAGCGGCTGTTCCAAGGACAGGCAGCAGGAGATGATCTCGCGGAACAGGCGTTCGATGTGCGCGTCCGAAAGCGGCCCTTCGTTCTCCGCGCGCAGCCGCTCCAGAATCTGCGCTTCGCGTTCCGGCCGGTAGTAGACGGGCGGCTCGCCGTCGTTCGCGGCGGCCTTGATGCGCGCCACTTCGGTGGCGCAGGCGGCGCGTTCGTTCAGCAGCTTGCGCAACTGCCGGTCGATGGCGTCGATGTGTTCGCGCACCTCCGGCAGGCTGCGCGGCTCTGGTTTCGCCTCGCTCACGCGCGTTCGTCCTCGAATTCCGCCATGTAGTCGATCAGCGCGTCCACCGCTGCTTCCGGGACGGCATTGTAGATGCTCGCCCGCATCCCGCCGACGCTGCGATGGCCCTTCAGGTTGAGCAGGCGGCGCTCCTCGGCGCCAGCCAGAAACGCGGCGTCCAGACTGGAATCGGCGAGGGTGAAGGGCACGTTCATGGTGGAGCGGTCGCCAGTCGCCACCGGCGACGTGTAGAAGTTGCTGGCGTCGATGGCGGCGTACAGCTTCGCCGCCTTGCGGCGGTTGACCTGCTCGATGGCGGCCACACCGCCGAGGTCCTTGAGCCAGCGCAGCACCAGCCCGGCGAGATACCAGGAATAGGTGGGCGGCGTGTTGAACATGGAGCCGTTCTTCGCCTGCACGGCGTAGTCGAAGATGCGCGGGGTGCCTGGGCGGGCGCGGCCCAGCAGATCCTTGCGGATCACGACGACGCAGAGCCCGGCCGGGCCGATGTTCTTCTGCGCCCCGGCGTAGATGGCGCCGAATCGGCTCACGTCGATCTTGCGGGAGAGCAGTTCCGAGGACATGTCCGCCACCAGTGGCGAGGGGGTCTCCGGGAAGTCGTGGAACTGCACGCCGTTGATGGTCTCGTTGGAGACGATGTGGCAGTAGGCGGCGCCGGGCGTGAGCCGCCAGGTGTCGACACATGGAACGTGGGTGTAGGCGGCGGGAGACACGGCGATGTTGACGTTGGCGAGCCGCCCGGCTTCGGCGAGCGCCTTGTCGCCCCAGGAACCGGTGCGCACGTAGTCCACGGTGTCCCCGGCGCGGCAGAGGTTCATCGGCAGCATGGCGAACTGCTGCGAGGCACCGCCTTGCAGGAACAGCACCGCGTAGTCGTCGCCGATGGCCAGCAACTCGCGCAGATCCGCTTCCGCCGTTTCCGCGATTGCGATGAACTCCGCCGAGCGGTGGCTCATCTCCATCACCGACAGGCCGCGCCCTTGGTAGTCCAGAAGCTCGTCCCGGGCCTGCTCTAGCACCGCTTCCGGCAGCGCTGCCGGGCCGGCCGAGAAGTTGAAGGCGCGCATCCCGTCAGTGGCTCACGTCTTCGCCGGGTACGTCGGCGTCTTCGGCACCGGACACGTCTTCGTCGCCCGGCACGTCGCCGCCAACCGTCTCGACGATGCGCTGCACGCCCACCAGCTTGGCGTCTTCGGCGAGCCGGATCAGGCGCACGCCCTGGGTGTTGCGGCCTTGCAACGAGACGTCGTTGGCGTGGGTGCGAACCAACGTGCCGTGGTCGCTGATGAGCATGATTTCGTCGCCGTCGAAGACCTGCACGGCACCCACCAAATCGCCGTTGCGGGCACTCGTGCGCATGGCGATGAGGCCTTGGGTTCCCCGGCCCTTTGGCGTGAACTCGCCGACCGGCGTACGCTTGCCGTAGCCGCGTTCGCTGGCGGTGAGCACGCTGCCGTTCTCGGCCGGCACGATGAGCGCGATCACGGAATGCCCGTCGCCGAGGCGAATGCCGCGTACGCCACGCGCCGTCCGTCCCATCGCCCGCACTCGCGCCGCGTTGAAGCGTGCCGCCTTGCCGGAACTGGCCATCAGCAGCACGTCGTCTTCCGGCTGCACGATGGCGACCCCCACAAGCGTGTTTCCTTCCTCCAGACGCAGCGCGATCAGCCCGGCGGTGCGCGGGCGGGCGAACCGCGCCAGCGGCGTCTTCTTCACCGTGCCGTTCGCCGTGGCCATGAAGACGCACGGGCCGAGTTCCTCGGCATCCGCCGCGTCTTCGGCTTCGCCCTCGGTATCTTCACCAGCCGCGTCCTCTTCATCCGCGGCGCTCGCTTCGGCCACAACCTCTTCGCCTTCCTCGTCTTCGGCGTCGTCCACATCGGCGGCGCGCTTGGGCTGCGGCAGGATGGCGGTGATGCGTTCGCCGTCCGCCAGCGGCAGCAGGTTCACCAGCGCGCGGCCCTGGGCCGTGGGCGAACCCAAGGGAATGTGGAAGACGCGCAGCCAGTAGACCTTGCCGGCGTTGGTGAAGCAGAGCAGCGTGTCGTGGCTGTTGGCGATCAGCAGGTGTTCGACGAAGTCCTCGTCGCGCAGCCCGGTGGCGGCGCGCCCCGTTCCGCCGCGCCGCTGCGCCTGGTAGACGCTGAGCGGCTGCCGCTTCGCGTAGCCGCGATGGGAGACGGTCACCACGGAGTCTTCCTCCGTGATGAGGTCCTCGTCCGTCAAGTCCAGCTGCGAACTCAGAATCTCCGTGCGCCGTTCGTCGCCGTAGCGTTCGCGGATGTCTTCGAGCTCCTCGCGCATCACTTCCTTCTGCCGTTCCTCGGACGCCAGAATCGCCAGAAGCTCTTGAATCTCCTTGAGGATTTCGTCGTATTCCTCGATCAGGCGGTCCTTCTCCAAGGCCGTGAGGCGATTCAGCCGCAGTTCCAGAATCGCCTGCGCCTGCGCTTCGGAGAGGTAGTAGAGGCCGTCGTCGCGGCGCCCGAACTCCTCGCCGAGGTCCTCCGGCCGCACCGCCTCGACGCCGGTGCGCTCCAGCAGCGCCTCGATGGACTGCGACCTCCAGCCCTTGCCCATCAGCCCTGCCCTGGCTTCCGCTGTGTCCGGCGAAGAGCGGATCAGTTCCACCACTTCGTCGATGTTCTCCAGCGCCACGGCCTGGCCTTCGAGCAGATGGCCGCGTCGTCGCGCCCGGCGGAGCAGGAACACGGTGCGCCGCACCACCACTTCGCGGCGGTGCTTCAGGAAGGCGTCCAGCATGTCGCGCAGATTCACCGTGCGCGGCTGGCCGTCCACCAGCGCCACGCAGTTGATGCCGAACACCTGCTGCAGCTGCGAATGGGCGTACAGGTTGTTGAGCACGACGTCGCCGTTCTCGCCACGGCGCAGTTCGATGACCACGCGCAGGCCGTCCTTGTCCGATTCGTCGCGGATCTCGGTGATGCCCTCGACGCGCCGTTCCTTCACCAGCTCGGCGATCTTCTCGATCATCTGCGCCTTGTTGACCTGGTAGGGAATCTCGTCGACGACGATGGTTTCCTTGCCGCTGCCGGCGTTCTCCACCCGCGCCCGGGCGCGAACGTAGATGCGGCCGCGCCCGGTGCGGTACGCCTTCACGATGCCGGCGCGGCCATTGATGATGGCGCCGGTGGGGAAGTCCGGCCCTTGGATGTGCTCCATCAGGCCATCGACGGTGACGCCCGGGTCGTCGAGCAGCGCCAGGCAGGCGTTCACCACTTCGACGAGATTGTGCGGCGGAATGTTCGTCGCCATGCCGACGGCGATGCCAGAGGCGCCATTGACCAGCAGATTCGGCACCCGCGTGGGCAGCACCTCGGGGATCTGCAGCGTTTCGTCGTAGTTGGCGACGGTGTCGACCGTCTCTTTATCCAGATCCGCGAGCATCTCGCTGCCGATCTGCGCCATGCGCACTTCGGTGTAGCGGGGCGCGGCGGGCGGGTCGCGGTCGATGGAGCCGAAGTTGCCTTGGCCGTCCGCCAGCGGGTAGCGCAGCATGAAGTCCTGCGCCATGCGCACGATGGTTTCGTAGATGGCGCTGTCGCCATGCGGGTGGTACTTCGCCATCACTTCGCCGACGACGTAGGCGGACTTGCGCGTGGGCCGGTTGTAGAAGTTGCCCAGCTGGTTCATCGCGTAGAGCACGCGCCGATGCACCGGCTTCAGGCCGTCGCGCACGTCCGGCAGCGCACGGGCGACGATGACGCTCATCGCGTAGTCGAGATACGACTGCCGCAGCTCGTCCTCGATGCTGCGGGACAGAATCTCCCGTTCCGGCCCTTCTGGTCCGCCGGGCGGCGCGGGCGAACCGGGGCCGAGGTCTGCGTCTGACATGGGTGGGCGCGAAGCGTGGCGGGCGAAGGGGCAAGTCTACCACGGCGCTATAATCGGCGGATGCCCGAGGCGACCCAAATCCCCTCCGAGAACGCCTCGACACGCGATGCGGACTACGTGCTCGAACCGCGTCTGCTGCTGCCCATCGCGCCGCGAAACATCGCCCTCGAAGACGCCGCGGTGGCCGTTGGCGGCGGCGAAATCCTCGCCGTGGGCGGTCGCGCCGAGTTGCTGGCGCGCTTCCCGAACGCGCCGCGGATGGAGTTGAACAGCCACGCCCTGATGCCTGGGCTGGTCAACGCCCACGGCCACTTGGCGATGACGCTGCTGCGCGGCATGGGCGAATCGCAGCCCTTGGACGCCTGGCTCGCCGAGACCATCTGGCCGTTGGAGCAGCGCTGGGTGGACGCCGATTTCGTGCGCGACGGCACCCGCCTGGCGGTCGCCGAGATGATCGCCTGCGGCACCACCGCCGCCGCGGACATGTACTTCTTCCCCGAAGTCGCCGCCGAGACGTGCCGCGAGGCCGGTTTCCGCCTGCAGGCGGCCTTCCCCATCACGTCGGTGCCGAACGCCTACTCGCAGAGCATCGACGACTGCTTCCACAAGGGCCTGGCGCTGCACGACCGCTTCCGCGACGACGATCTCGTCACCACCTGCTTCGGCCCCCACTCCGCCTACGCGGTGGACGAAAAGGCGTTGGGGCGGGTGGCCATGCTCGCCAACGAGACCGAGGCCAGCGTCCACATCCATCTGCACGAGACCGCGTCCGAGGTGGCCGACGCGCGCACCCGCATCGGCACCACCTGGATTCGCCTGCTCGACGCCATCGGCCTGCTGAACGAAAACCTGCAAGCCGTCCACATGACCGCGGTGAGCGACGACGAGATACGCCTCGCCGCCAGCCGGGGCGTGCGCGTGATCCACTGCCCGCACTCGAACATGAAGCTGGCGAGCGGCGTCTGCCCGCTGGCGAAGTTCCGCGCCGAGGGCGCGGTGGTGGCCTTCGGCACCGACGGCGCCGCTTCCAACAACGGCCTCGACCTGTTCGCGGAAGCGCGCCTGGCCGCGCTGCTGGCGAAGAGCAGCGCGGCGGACCCGACGGCATTGCCAGCCCGGGACGTGCTGGAAACCGCCACCCTTGGCGGCGCCAAGGCGCTCGGCATCGCCGAACGCGCCGGTTCAATCGAACCGGGCAAGCGCGCGGATCTGATTGCTTTGGATCTGGACGCGCCCGCCATGCAGCCGCTGCACGACGTCTTCGCGCAGCTGATCCACGCCGCGGCCGGCCCGCGCGTGACGCATACCTTCGTCGACGGCCAATGCCTGTACGCCGACGGCGAATGGAAGACGCTGGACATCGCCGAGATTCTGCGCCGCGCCCAGCTGTGGCGGGAACGGCTGAACGCGGCTTGAGGCGCGGACGATGACGAACGCGGACGAGCGCGAGCTGGCGAAGTTCGAGGCGCTGGCGCATCGCTGGTGGGACCCGGAGGGCGAGTTCCGGCCCCTGCACGACATCAACGGCCCGCGCATCGACTACATCCGCGAACGCTGCACGGTGGAAGGCCGCCGCGCTCTGGACGTCGGCTGCGGCGGCGGCCTCGCCACCGAGGCGCTGGCCGAACTCGGCGCGACGACCACCGGCATCGACGCCGCCGAAGCCCCCTTGGCGGTCGCCAAGCTGCACGCCGCCGAGCGCGGCCTCGGCGAGCGCATCGACTACGTTCGTGCAACGCCGGAAGAATTCCTCGAAACCGGCCCCGACGCCTTCGAGATCGTCCTCTGTTTGGAAACGCTGGAACACGTTCCGAACGTTGATGCCGCAGTGAACGCCCTCGCCAAGCTCGCCGCCCCAGGCGGAGACGTGTTTCTCGCCACCATCAACCGCACCGCCAAGGCCTTCGCCCTGGCCATCGTCGGCGCCGAGTACCTGTTGAACATCCTGCCCAAGGGCACCCACAGCTACGAGAAGCTGGTGCGCCCGTCCGAACTTGGGCGGGCGTGCCGCGCCAGCGGCTTGCAGGTGCTCGACATCGTGGGCGTCGCCTACAACCCCTTCACCCACCGCTGCGCCTTCGGCCGCGACGTGGGCGTGAACTACATGCTCCATGCGCGGAAACCTCCCGCGCTCGGTTCGAGCGCAACCGACGAGTAGGCGCGCGACCCTCCCGAACAGCCAAGGCGCCGCTCGCCCAGCGGTCTACTTCGGCTACTGGCTGGTCGCCGCGGCTTTCGTCACGCAGTTCGTCGCCGTGGGCGTGACGAACTACGCGGCCGGGCCGTTTCTGACGCCGATGACCGAGGAACTCGGCTGGTCCTACGCCGAGTTCACGATTCCGCGCTCGCTGGGCGGCGCGGTGATGGCGCTCACCGGCTTCCTCATCGGCGCCTGGGTTGATCGCTACGGCGGACGCCGCTTCATGATCGTCGGCGTGCTGGTGAGCGCCGTGGCGCTGTGGCGTCTCGGCGCCACCGGAACGCTGTTGGAGTGGATCGTGCTGAACGGCGTCCTGCTCACCATCGGCGCGGCGCTGTTCGGCAACCTCGTCGTCAACGTCACGCTGGCGAAGTGGTTCGTGGAACGGCGCGGGCAGGCGGTTGCGGTGGCGGCGATGGGCGTCTCGTTCGGCGGCATCGGCGGAACGCCCGCCATCACGTGGCTGGTGGACGTCTGGGGCTGGCGGGCCGCGTGGGAAGCGCTCGCGGTCGCGACGCTGGTGCTGGGCCTGCCGTTCGCGCTGCTCATGCGCCGCACGCCGGAAGACTACGGCTTGCAGCCGGATGGCCGCACCGCGGAAGAAGTCGCCGCCGGACGCGCCGCGGCAGCCCAAGCCGACTACGCCGGTTCCCTCACCCGAAGGCAAGCGATGCGAAGCGGCGCCTTCTACCTGCTGATCGTCGCCTTCGGACTGTTCGTCATCAACATCGGCGTGATGCTGCTGCAAACGGTGCCGTACCTGACGGACGCCGGCTACAGCCGTGGCGTCGCCGCGGCGATGATCGTCGTCGCCTCGGTTCCGGCCATGCTCGCCAAGCCGCTCTGGGGCCACCTGATCGACCGCTTGGCGACGCAGGCCACGCCGGGTGCCACATCCACGCGGAAGCGAATCGGCGTGCAGCCCTTGGCCGCGGCCGGCTCCGCGCTCACTGGCGCAGCGCTGCTGGTGATCGTGGCCAGCATCGTCGGCGGTTCGCTGGTGGGCCTCTGCGCCGGCTTCTTTCTGCTCGGCGCTGGCTGGGGCGGCATGATTCCGTTGCAGGAAGTGATCTGGGCGTCGTTCTTCGGTCGACGACACCTCGGCGCCGTGCGCAGCGCCGCGTTGCCGTTCTCGCTGATCTTCGGCGCCGGCGCACCGCTCGCGGTCTCCTACTACCGCGACGTGGTGGGCAACTACGACGGCGCCATGCTCGCCGTGGCGGTCGCCAATCTCGTCGCCGCCGGGCTGATCATGGTGGTGCGCCCGCCGCGGCGCGGCTAAGCTGGTCCGCGCGCGGGCGGGAGGGCGCCCGGTGGTACACTTGCGCACCGTTCCCCATTGCACATGGTCTTGGTCCCATGACGAGCGAGCGCTACGACCCGCAAGCGGTCGAGGCGAAGTGGCAGGCGGAGTGGGATCGGCGAGGCACCAACGCCTTCACCGAAGACGATCTCCGCAACGCCGAAGCGCCCTACTACAACCTGATGATGTTCCCCTATCCGTCCGCGGAAGGGCTGCACATCGGCAACCTCTACGCCTACACCGGCGCCGACGTGAACGGCCGCTACTGGCGCCTGCAGGGCAAGGACGTTTTCGAGCCCATCGGCTTCGACGCCTTCGGCATCCATTCGGAGAACTACGCGCTGAAGGTGGGCAGGAACCCGAACGATCTGATTCCCGCCAACATCGCCAACTTCATCCGCGTGCTGAAGCGCTTCGGCGGCATGTACGACTGGAACCACACCGTGGATTCCACCAGCCCCGCCTACTACAAGTGGACGCAGTGGGTCTTCCTGAAGCTGTTGGAAGGCGGCCTGGTGGAACGTCGCCGCGCCCCGGTGAACTGGTGCCCGTCGTGCAAGACGGTGCTTGCCAACGAGCAAGTGATCGCCGGCGCCTGCGAACGCTGCGAAGCGGGCGTGGAACAACGCGAACTGCCGCAGTGGTTCTTCCGCATCACCGACTACGCGCCGCAGCTGCTTGCCAATCTTGACCACATCGACTGGTCGGCAGCGACGAAGAAGGCGCAGACGAATTGGATCGGGCGCAGCGAAGGCGCGGAAGTGGTTTTCGCGGTGGCCGGTTCGACGGAAGCGATCCGCGTTTTCACGACCCGCCCGGACACCTTGTTCGGCGCCACCTACATGGTTCTGGCGCCGGAACATCCGCTGGTCGACGCGATCGTGAACGATGCCCAGCGCGCCGCCGTGGACGCTTATCGAAGCGCCGTCGCGAAACAGGATCTGGTGGAACGCCAGAAGGTGGAGAAGGAAAAAACAGGCGTCTTCACCGGCAGCCACTGCGTCAATCCGGTGAACGGCCAACAGATTCCCATCTGGATCGCGGACTACGTGCTGATGGGCTACGGCACCGGCGCCATCATGGCCGTGCCGGGCCACGACAGCCGCGACTTCGAGTTCGCCAGCAAGTTCGATCTGCCCATCGTTCGCGTGATTCTGGCCCCGGACGAGTCGCCCGATGCACCCCTCGATGAAGCGTTCGTCGGCGACGGCACGCTGGTCAACTCCGGCGATTTTGACGGCCAGCCGGTGGCGGACGCGAAACGCGCCATCGTCGCCTGGCTGGCGGAGAAGAACCTCGCCGAACCGCGCACCAACTACCGCCTGCACGACTGGTGCGTTTCCCGCCAACGCTACTGGGGGCCGCCGATCCCAATCGTGCATTGCGATGCCTGCGGCGCCGTGCCCGTGCCGGAGGACGACCTGCCGGTCGAGCTGCCCTACCTCAAGGATTTCCAGCCGGACGACTCCGGCGTCAGCCCCTTGGCGCGCGCCGAGGACTGGTTCCACACGCCCTGCCCGAAGTGCGGCGGCCAAGCCCATCGCGACACCGACGTCACCGACAACTTCCTCTGCAGCGGCTGGTACTTCCTGCGCTATCCGAACACGGATCGCAACGACGTGCCTTTGGATCCCGAACTCACGCGCAAATGGCTTCCCGTGGACTGCTACATCGGCGGCAACGAACACGCCGTGCTGCACTTGATGTACGCGCGCTTCCTGACGATGGCGCTGGCGGACTTGGGCGTGCTGCATTTCGACGAACCGTTCGCCAAGTTCCGCGCCCACGGCCTGCTGATCCGCGACGGACGCAAGATGTCCAAGAGCCGCGGCAACATCATTTCCCCGGAAGCGGTGATGGACGAGTTCGGCGCCGACACCATGCGCCTCTACCTGCTCTTCATGGGCCCCTACGATCAAGTCGCGGACTACCAAAGCCGCGGCATCCAAGGCCCGCACGGCTTTCTGAACCGGCTTTGGCAAAGCGTTCTCGCGGCCACCCCCGGCGAACCGGACGCGAACGTGGAACGGGCGCTGCATCGCACGGTGAAGCAGGTGACGGAACAGGTGCCGGCGTTGCAGTTCAACACCGCGATCGCCGCCATGATGGAGTATCTGAACGTGGTGCGCGCCAACGGCCGCACGCCGAAACGCGCCGAAGTGGCGCCGCTGGTGGTGATGGCCGCGCCCTTCGCGCCGCACGTCGCAGAAGAGCTCTACGGCCGCCTGGGCCACGAAGGCGGTCTGTTCGACACCGCCCGCTGGCCCGCGTTCGACCCGGCCAAGACCGCCGCCGAGACCGTGCAGATCGCCGTGCAGGTGAACGGCAAGGTGCGCGCTCGGATCGACCTGGACGCGGACGCCACCAAGGAAGCGATGGTCGCCGCGGCGAAGGAGGACGCCAACGTCGCCCGCCATCTGCAAGACCGCCAGCTGCGCAAGACCATCGTGGTGCCGGGCAAGCTCGTCAATCTGGTGGCCGGATGAGCCTTCCGCGCCGGGCTTTGGCTGCCGTCCTGGCCACGGCGCTGCTGGCCGGTTGCGGCTTCCACCTGCGAACCTGGAACTTCGCGGACGCTTTCGAGCGCGTACGCATCGAAGCCGACGACAGCGTGGACTTGCAGCGCGACCTCGCCGCAGCGCTGAAGTCCGCGGGCGTGCAGGTGGTCGAAACGCAAGCCCCCCTGGTGCTGCGACTCGCCGAACAACAGCGCGAACGCCGCAACGTCGCGGCCACCAGAACGGCCCGCGCCTCGGAGTTCGAGCTCGCTCTGCAAGTGCAGTTCACCGTTGCGGACGCGGACGGCAGCGAGTTGGCGGCGATGCGCCTGCTGCGCAGCGAGCGCTCGGTCCCCTTGCAGGACAACCTGCTCGGCGGCAGCGCGGAACAGGCGCTGGTGATCGAGGAACTGCGCAGCGACATCGTCGGCCAGATGCTGCGCTCGGTCGCCGCCCTCGCCCGTGTTCAGGCCGCCGACGCGCCGCCTCAAACGCAGTCTTCCGAAGGCTGAGAGCGCAAGTTGCAGATCCGCGCCAACCAACTCGGCCGACGGCTCCAATCCCCGGACTGGCCAACAGCCTTCTTCGTCGCTGGCGACGAACAGTTGCTGGTCGAAGAAGCCTGCGACGCGATCATCGCCGCCGCCAAGACGCGCGGTTTCAGCGAACGCACGCTCTTCGAAGCCGCCCCCCGCGCGCCGTGGCGCGAACTCTTCCAAGGCGCCGCCAACCTCTCCCTGTTCGCCAGCAAGCGCGTGCTCGACGTCCGCATTCCACCGCGCGGCGTGGACCGAGCAGGTTCCGACGCCTTGCGGAACTATCTCAAAGCGCCCCTCGACGACACGCTGCTGCTCTGCCGCGCCGTGGGCCTGGAGTGGCGGCACCGTTCGAGCGCCTGGTACAAGGCGTTGGAGAAAGCCGGTCTGCTGGTCTCGGTGTGGCCGGTGACCGCGGCCGAGCTGCCCCGCTGGCTCGAAGGACGCTGCCGCGCCGTCGGTCTCGACTTGACGCCGGACGCCGTCGAAGCGCTGGCCGAACGAGTGGAAGGCAACCTCCTAGCCGCCCGTCAGGAGATCGAAAAGCTCAAGCTGCTGGCGTCGTCCACTTCGATAGGCGTCTCGGAGGTTTCGGAAGCGGTCGGCGATTCAACCCACTTCGACGTCTTCGCGCTCATCGACGCGGCCTTGGCCGGCCAAGGCGCGAAGTCGCGCAAGATGCTGCACGCTTTGCGTCTCGAAGGCGTGGCGGTGTTTCAGATCATGGGCGCGGTGGTCAATCAACTGCGACGAGCGCGGGAACTAGCCGCTGGCGGCAACCCGCGTCTCTCGAACACGCGGCGGCGCTTGGTCGGCGCCGCAGTGCAACGGCTTGGCGCAGCGCGGCTGGGCGAGTTGGCGGGCGAGTGCGCGTTGCTGGATCTGCAGGCGAAGGGAATGTTGAACGGCGATGCTTGGCAGTCCTTGGAGCGCATTCTGCTCGCCGTGGCCGGAACGATGCCGCCAGCCTTGGCGGCCGAAGCCAGGATGTGGCGAGCCTAGTGCGCAGAGTTTGGTGCCGAGGAGAGGACTTGAACCTCCACGGGGTTACCCCCACTAGCACCTGAAGCTAGCGTGTCTACCAATTTCACCACCTCGGCATGAGGCGGGCGCAACTGTACTACGGGGCGTCGCGGTGAGCAATTCGCATGGCCGACGAACGCACCGGCATCGCGGCGTGCGCGGCCCGCGACGATCCCGCTCTGCGCCGCGCATCAGCGCTCGGGATGTGCAGGCGGCCCTCGCCCATCTCGGCAGCGCCAGCTGGGCGGAACTGATCGACTATTGCCGTCCGCAACGCGGCAAGGGAACCCGCGCGTTCAGAGACATCGTGAACGGCTTGCTGGCCAGCGGCGAAGTGCTGGTTTCGCGGGGCGGCGTCTATCGCCTCGGCGGCACCGACGTGGAGAAGGTGGCCGGAAAGGTCGTGCTTGGCGCCAGCGGCGAGCTGCTGCTGGCGACCAGTTCCGGCGATGCGCTCGCCGTGCCGCCCCGCAACAACACCCGGCCAGGCGACCGCGTGGAAGCCGTCGTCCAAGCTGGCAGCGTCGCCAGTTTGCGCGTGGTGGAACCTTCGGCAACGCCGGTGGTGGGACTGCTGCAGCGCTTCTCCCGCACCTGGTTCGTCGCGCCCGTGGACCCGCATCTCAAATCCCGCATCGACATCGCGAGTACGCCCGCGGCCCGCGAAGGCGATCTGGTCGAGACGCAACTGCTCTCCGTAGGCCCGCGTCGAGCGGAAGGCCGCGTGCTGCGAGTCGTCGAAGCTGGCAACGAAGCCGCCCGCGCTGCCGAAGCCCTGCTCGCCGCGCATCGAATCCCCCACCGCTGGTCGGACGAGGCGCTCGCCGAAAGCCAGCAAGCGAGTTCAGCGCCGACCTCCCACCACGACCGCCGCGACCTGCGCGACGTTCCCCTCGTCACCATCGACGGCGAAGACGCCCGCGACTTCGACGACGCGGTGTTCGCGGAACCGAAGCCGCGCGGCGGATGGCGCCTGCTGGTGGCGATAGCCGACGTCTCGCACTACGTCCGCCCCGACTCGGCCTTGGACCGCGCCGCCCGCGAACGCGGCAACTCCGTCTATCTGCCGGACCGCGTGGTGCCGATGCTGCCGGAGGCACTCTCCAACGGCGCCTGTTCGCTGGTGGCGAACGAAGACCGGCTGGTGTTGGCCTGCGACATGAGCATTTCGGCCCAAGGCCGAGTATCGCGCTTCCGATTCGAGCAAGCAGTGATGCGCTCCCGCGCCCGCCTCACCTACGACGCCGTAGCCGCGTTCCTCGACGGCGCCGACTCGGGGGATAGCAAAGGCGAAGCGGTCACGGAGGATGTCGCCGTTTCCTTGCGCTGCCTGCACGAGGTCTACCGAGCGCTCCACCGCATGAGAGAGACACGCGGCGCGTTGGATTTCGATGCGCGGGAAGCAACGGTGGTGCTGAACAACGGCCGGCCAATCGATGTGGCGCCACGCGAGCGAAACGACGCGCATCGCATGATCGAAGAAGCGATGATCGCCGCCAACGTGGCCGCGGCGAGACATTTGGAAGCACGGCGCAAGGGCAACGCAAGCGCGAAACATCCGCCGCCGGTCTACCGCGTCCATGAACCGCCCCAAGGCGACAAACTGGACACCTTGCGCATTGCGCTGCAACGCGCCGGCCAGCACCTGCCAGACGGCAAGATCACCCCGATGACTCTCTCGACCGCCTGCGACCGGGCCCGCGAACGATCAAGCTGGCCAGGTTGGATCTGGGATGCGCTGGTCCTGCGTTCCTTGACCCAGGCCCGCTACGAACCCCGCCGCCTGGGCCACTTCGGACTCGCGCTGCCGACCTACGCGCACTTCACTTCCCCCATCCGCCGCTACGCCGATCTGCTGGTGCATCGGATGATCGTCGGCGAACTGGACCTACCCATCGACGAACTCGAATCGGCGTCAGCGCACATCTCCATGACCGAACGCCGCGCCGAACAAGCGGAACGCGCCGTCGACGCATGGCTCAAGTGCGCCTTGGTGGAGGACCGCGTCGGCGAAACACTCCCCGGCACCGTGGCGGCAACGACAGCCTTCGGCATGTTCGTGGAACTGGACGGCCTGTACGTGCAGGGCCTAGTCCACATCTCCAGAATAGGCGCCGACTACTACCACTACCTGCCGGAATCGATGAGCCTGGTCGCCGAACGCTCCGGCGCCCGCTTTGGACCGGGCGACCGCGTGGAGGTGACGGTAGAGGAGGTCTCCGTAACCACCGGCCGCATCGAACTGCGCCTGGCAAGCAACCGCGGCAGGCGGCGGGCTAGCTCTGGGCGGATCGCGCCTCGCGGAGGTTCGTTCTGATGATCCCGTAGTGGAGGAGCCTTGCCAGGAACTTCCACTGCTCCGGTCGCTCCGCTCCGGCCGCCGGCAATTCCCCCAAGTAGATCCACTCCTTGCCATCATCGTACCGATCTATCCAATGACCACAGCCAGCCTCGCGCACAGCGGTCAGGACGACCGAGTTGGAGACGTGCTGCATACGTCCGTCATGGAAGACGTACCAGACCTTGTTCTCCTCACCCCACTGGCAGTTGTGGGCGAAATCCAACTGCAACGCATGATGTTTACGCTCGGGCTTAGTCACGCCGACACACAGACGGATGCCACCCCTATACCAAGGATTGACCGCGACGGACATCGCTTCCACGCGGCCACGTGTCGCAGCAATGAAGTCCGCGTACCTCCTATGGTAACGCCCACCCGGAAATGGGAAGTTGTGAAAAGCGACCCCGGGGTACTCAAGTATATGGACGCCGTCGTGGGAGTACGGAAGTGACTTGCCTGCCGCGGCTTCGAACACCGCATGGTGAAGGGCCAAGGTGAAGCGCTTCTCGTCGCGATCGACGATGGCACCCAGGCGGTGCTCCTCCAAATATCCCTTAACGTCATCTTCATCGGACACGAGGGGAAACGGAATCCTTCCCGTAGGCGGCTCGTACGTCTCGCCAAGCGGCTCAATGGAGGGGACTTGATCCCATGCGCCACTACGGTCACGCTTAAGGAACTTATGCTCGCCGCCATTTGTGACCCAGATATATGGCGCATAGGACTTGATCGCGTATCCGATGGCCTGAGCGTCGACCCCTTCGTCGAGCGGCACGTCTTCGCGCTTGCACTCGACGACAACCAGCACGTTGTCTTCGTCGTCCAGCAGTTCGATGTCCGGTCGGACGTGCGACCGGCCCAGGTCGCTCTCCCACTTGTACGCGTGCTCCAAGCGGAGCTTGCCTGCTTCCCACCCCTTGTCGTGGATCAACCAGTGCAATACGCGCTGACGCACCGACTCCTCGGGCGTGGCTTGCACCTCCTTGTGGCGAACTAGGCAGTTGAGCCTTTTGCCATCCTTCGTGCGGGTCTTGGGGCTGCCGTATTCAGGCAGGAAGTTTGCTTGGTCGGCCACGAGATCATCCTTCGGGGTTACGGAGCGCACTATACGCCGCTGGCGTGAACGGCAAGGCGGCAAAACGCCCATCAAGGACCTCGGCAACGGGAAGGCCGATGATCACCCTCACCCACCGAACACGCCGCCTCGCGCTTGTCGCGAACGCCTACCCAAGGGCTTGTCGCACACCCTCTTGTCGTCAACGCTGGCCGTTCAGGATGACGCCGCGCCAGCCTCGGGTCGGGCTGGTCGGCCAGTGGAACTCCACGCGCACCTCGAAGCGCACGGTCGCCGTCTGACCGTGGCGGTCGGTGGCCGTCGCTTCGATCACCACCACGCCCTCGGTGCCGGGCTCCGGTTCGACCAGCAGTACGCTGCCGAAGATCCGTGCGGTCGCCACCGCCGGGTTGGACGAGTGGACGCTCCATTCGAGTTCGCCGCCCGGGTCGCCCGCTTCCGCCAGCGACGACAGCGCCACGCGCAAACCTTCGCCGAACAGGGGCGCCGGCTGCGGCGCCGCGAGAACACGCGGCGGCCGGGCGAACAGCGCCAGCGGTTCGCCTGCTTGCAGCGCGAAGCCCTGCCAGCAGGGGCCGGTCAGGCACTGGCGGGGCGGGAGTTCGGGCGCGGTCAGGGAGACGCGGGCGAAGCCGGTCGCCGAGTCCACGGTGAATGGGGCGCTGGTCGTGGCACCAGGCGGCACTGTCGTCTGCGACTCCGTGGCGGCGTTGGGGAACGTGCCGCCCTCCGCCGCGAGGGCGACGACCGTCTCGAACGGGGCGCCCAGGGGCATCGTTGCGCGCAGGGTCGCGGGCGACGGCGCCCACGGTTCGGCGTCCGTGCGCTCAAGCTCCACGCGGAGTGCGAACGGGGCGCCGGGGTTGTCGTCCAGGCGCAGCAGGCGGAGGGAAGCGAGGCCGGCGAACAGGCTGTCCGGGAGCGTTCGCAGCTGGTTGCCGTCCAGGCGCAGGGAGCGCAGGCCGGGAACCGGCGCGAAGGCGTCCGGCGGGAGGTCGGCCAAGGCGTTGTTCGAGAGCGACAGGCTGCGCAGCCGCTCCGGGGCTGGCAGGGCGCCGAGCGGCACGGCCTCCAAGGCGTTGCCCACCAACAGCAGGTGTTCAAGGCGCGTTGCTTCCGGCAGCGCTGGCAGGCCGCTCAAGGCGTTGTTGGAGAGAGCCAGCGTCCGCAGCCCGGAGAGGCCGCCCATGTCCTCCGTTGCCAGTGCGCCAAGATTCGCGCCGGAGAGGTCCAGCGTTCGTACCAGGCGCAGATCCGATGGCGCCGGTTCCTCGCATCTCGCCGCGCCGGTCGCGGCCATCAGGGTGCGGCGCACCGCTGGCGTCCGGTCGCAGACGCCTTCCAGCACCGCCACCGGCACCGTCGTCTGCGCCAGGCGGGCGTCGCGGTTGTAGCGGAGGCGGAGTTCCACCTCGAACCACTCGCGGGCTGGTTCCGCGTCCGTGTCGTTCAGGATCGGGATCTCGATCTCGGCGCAGCGTTCCCCGCCGCGGATCTCCACTTCGCCCGATGCGCCGCCGTGGTCGGCGGCGTCCGCGTCGGCGGTCGCGGGGTTCGTGTCGCGCATGATGCGCCAGCGCACCGTGGTCGAACCTTCCACCGCCGAGGCCAGTTCCGCCGTCACGATCGCCGTGCCGCCTTCCGGGGCTTGCGCCGGGGCCGTGGAGCAGGCGGTGCCGATTACGCCTACGCGGATGTCCAGGCGGGTCGAGAGGCCCTGGGGGTCTTCCGCGGTCACCGCGATCTGGGCGTTGCCGGGGCGGGCGGCGAAGATGCGCAGCGTGGTTCCGGCGAGCGTTGCCGTCGCCACTTCGGGGTTGGTCGATGCGGCCGAGTACGTCAGGGCGTCGCCCTCCGGTTCGCGGAAGAGCGCGGCGAGGTCGAGTTCCGCTTGGCCGCCGACTTCCAGCAGGACGATCTCCGGCTGCGCCGCGATCTCCGGGGCGCGGTTGCCGGCCGGGCTTCTGGGGCGCGGTGTGGCGCTTGCCGTGGGCGACGGGTCGCCCGGGTCGCCGCTGATCAGGCCGAGGACGCGGACTTCGTAGACGACGCCTTCGCGCAGGCCGTCGATGCGGGCGGAGAGCGGGCCGGTGGCGACGCGGAGCGTTCCGCCGGCGCCCGCGGAACCGGCGGCCGGCACTTCGATCAGGCGGTCCAGGCTCCACTCGCCGCCGACCGCGCGCCATTGGACCCAGTAGCCGTTCGCGCCGGGGGATGCGGACCAGCTCACCGCCAGGCTCGTCGTGCCGGCCGAGGACGCCTGCACCCGCGCCGGGGCTGGCGCGGCATCGGCGTCCGAGACCTGCACGGCGTACTCCGCCGTCACGTCGTCGTAGCCGCCGCCGGCTGCGGCGTGCAGCAGCGTTGCCTCTTCCGTGGCGGCGTCGGCGTCCAGTTCGGCGCGGGCCGTGACGGTCTGCGGATCGTTCCAGTTGGTGGTCGTGAACGTCAGCTCCGTCTGGTCGCCGGGGGTGGCGCTGGTGTCGACCGCGAGGCCGGCGTCGTCGCTCGAGACGGCGACCGTCACCGTGCCTGTCGGGCGGGCGGCGAGGACCGCGGTGTAGGTGGCGGTCGCGGCGCCGCCTTCCGTCAGGGCGAGGCCCTCCGGCGGGTCGAACGCCAGGCCGGGGGCGTCGGCGTCCTCCACTTCGACCGCCAGCGTCGGGGCGGACGACACGCCGGCGTAGCCGGCGACCGTGTGGGTCACCGTCGTGGAGTCGTCGTCCACGTCGTCGTCGGCGATGGACTGCGCGCGCACCTGCTGCTCGGCGTTCCAGTTGCCGGTCGTGAACGTCAGCGTCAGCGCGCCGACCTGCTGCGCACCCTCCTGCAAGGTCAGTTCCGAACTGCCGCTGGTCGCGGTCACCGTCACGTCGCCGGCGGGCTCCGTGTTCAGGCGGACGCGGTAGCCGGCCGTTCCGCCCTCCTCCATGCGCAGCAGCGTGGGTTCAACTCTGACACCCGGGGCGTCTTCGTCGCGCACCGTTGCGGCCACCGTGGGGGTGGCAGCCGTGCCGTAGTCGGCGCCGGTCGTCGGGTGGGTGATGTTCGCGGCACCGTCCGAGACGCCGCGCACCGTCACCCGCTGCGGGGCGTTCCAGTTCGATGCGGTGAAGCGCAGCGTCGTCGGGGAGATGGTCGCTACCGCTTCGTCGGAGCTGGTGGGGGTTACCTCCACCGTGCCGCCCGTCGGGGCTGCGGCGAGGGTCACCGAGTAGCCGGCCGTCGAACCTTCGTTCACCTCCACCGTCGTCGCGTCCGCCAACACCTGCGGCGTGTCGTCGTCCGTCACCGCGAACGACACGTCCACCGCCGGTGCGCGCCCGTAGTCCGCGCCCGATCCCGTGTGGCGCAGCGTCGCCGTGCCGGATGCGGCGTCCGCGTCCTCCACGCCGCGAACCAACGCCGTGCGCGGGGTGTTCCAGTTGGTCGCGTCGAAGCGCAGCCAGCGTTGGACGCCCGCTTGATTCCTGTCCAGGTCCACGGACACCGGGCCCTCCGCCGCCACCGATACCCGCGCGGCGCCCTCCGGTTCCGTTTCCAGCCGCACCGTGTAGGTCGCCGTGCCGCCCTCGGCCACGCCGGAGGCGACCAGGGCGCTGGCGGCCACGGCGATGGCCTGATCGTCGTCGTCCACGGTGGCGGCGAGGAGCTGCGCCGAGACGCCTTCGTAGTCGCCGCCGCTGGCCGTGTGGGTGATGGTCACGGTCTCGTTCGAGGCGTCGTCGTCCGCGGCGGCGGTCGCCGTCACCGCCTGCGCCGTGGCCCAGTTGGTCGTGGTGAAGGTCAGGGTGCGCGTCCGCGGCGTGGCGTCGTTGTCCACCGACACGGCGCGGTCGTCGCTGGACACGGCCACTTCGACCTGCGCCGTCGGCTCGGTCGCCAGGCGCACGGTGTAGTCCTTCGCGTTGTCGGCGTGGCCGGACATCTCGTTCAGCGCCAGCGGGCCCGCGTTCGGGTCCGGGTCGATCGCCAGCGCCGGCATGTCGTCGTCGTCCACGGAGACCTCCACGCCCGGGCGCGACGCGAGCGCCAGGCCGGTGTAGTCGCCGCCCGTGGTGGCATGGAGGAGGTTCACGGTCTCGTCGGTGGCGTTGTCGTCGTCCGCCGCGCTCACCGTGATCGTGCGAGTGGCGTTCCAGTTCGTCGTCGTGAACGTCAGGGCGGTCTCGTCCACCGTCACTTCCGCGGTCGTGCCGCTCACGCTCACCGTCACCGCGGCGCTCGGCTGCGTGTTCAGGCGCATGGTGTACGTCGCGGTGCGGTTCTCGCGCACCGTCAGGCGGGTCGGGGAGACGTTCAGGCTCGGGGTGTCGTCGTCCGTCGCCGTGACCACGATCGCCGCCGTCGGGACGCTGCCGTAGTCGGCGCCGCTTGCGGCGTGGCTCAGGGTGACGACTTCGTTGGTGGAGTCGTTGTCGTTCGCGGCGCTCACCCGCACCTGCCGCGCCGTGTTCCAGTTGCGCGACGTGAAGACCAGCCGCGTCGGGTTCGGGGCGATGCCGTCTTGAGCGCCGGTGATGGTCACCGTGGCGTTGCCGCCGACCGGCTCGGTGGCGAGGCGGACGGTGTAGGCGGCGCTGTTCTGTTCGGGCACCGTGAGGGTGGACGCGGAGAGGACGATGGCCGGGGTTTCGTCGTCGGTCACGGATGCCGTGAACGTGCCGTTGACGTTGGTGTACTCGCTGTTCGGCGTCGTCCTGGCGCGGTGCGTGAGGGTGGCGGTCTCGTCGAAGCCGTTGTCGTCCTGCTGCGCCGTCAGGGTCACCGTCTGCGGGGTGTTCCAGTTCGACGACGTGAACGTGAGGGTGTTCTGGTTGCCGCTTGCCGGGGCCGTGTCCACGGTGACCGAGGGGGTGTTGCTCGCGATGGTCGCCGTCACCGCGCGGGTGGGCTGCGTGTAGAGGCGCACGGTGTAGGCGTCGGAGTTGGTGGTGGACGACGACAGCTCGTTCAGCGCCAAGGGGCCGGACTGGTCGTTGGCGGTGTCCGGGTCGGCGTCGAAGACGAAGCTCGGCGCGTCGTCGTCGGTGGTGTTCGCCGTGAGGGTGGCCGACAGGTTCGTGTACTCGCTGCTCGTCGCCGTGGTCGCCGTGTGGGTGATGGTGGCGCTCTCCCCTACCCCGTCGTCGTCCTCGGCCGCGGTCAGGGTCACGGTCCTGGGGGTGTTCCAGTTGCTCGACGTGAACGTCAGCGTGTTCTGGACGCCGTTCAGGCTGTCGCCGTCGGTGTCGCCCACCGTGACCGCGGTGGTGTCGTTGCTGGTGATGGTCACCGTGGCGTCCTGGGTCGGTTCGGACGACAGGCGCACCGTGTAGTCCACCGAGTTGTTCGACGCGGTGGAGAGTTCGGCGAGGGCCAGCGGGCCGGGCTGGTCGTTCGGCGTGTTCGGGTCGGCGTCGAGGAGGATGCCGGCCGTGTCGTCGTCGTCCACCGTGAGCTGGACGCTCGGGCGGGCGCCTGGCCCAAGGCCACCGTAGTCGCCGCCGCTCGCGGCGTGGGCGAGGGTGAGCATCTCGTTCACGGCGTTGCCGTCGTCGCCGGCCGATACCGTCACGGTCTGGTGGGCGCTCCACGTCGTCGTCGTGAACGTGAGGGTGTTCTGGTTGCCGGTCGTGGCCGCCGTGTCCACGGTGACCGCGCCGGCGGCGCCGGAGACCGTCACCGTGACGGTGGCGCTCGGCTGCGTGTTGAGGCGGATGCGGTAGCGGCCGCTGCTGTTCTCGTCCACCTCCAGCGTGGTCGGGGTGATTTGCAGGCTCGGGGTGTCGTTGTCCGTGGACGTGGCCGCCAGCGCAGCCGTCGGGACGCTGCCGTAGTCGGCGCCGCTGGCGGCGTGGGTGAACGTGACCGTCTCGTTGTCGCCGTCCAGATCGTTCGCCGCCGTTACGCGCACGGTGCGCTGCGTGTCCCAGTTGCCGGCGGTGAAGATCAGGCGCGTCGGGCTGGCGGAGAGGCCGTCGGCGGCGCCGGTGATGTCCACGGTGGCGTTGCCGCCGACCGGCTCTGTGGCGAGGCGCACGGTGTAGCTGGCGGTGGTCTGCTCCGGCACCGTCAGGGTGGTCGTGGAGAGGGTGATGGCCGGGGTTTCGTCGTCGGTCACGCTCGCGGTGAACGTGCCGTCGACGTTGGTGTACTCGCTGTTCGGCGTCGTCCTCGCCCGGTGCGTGATGGTGGCGGTCTCGTCGAAGCCGTTGTCGTCCTGCTGCGCCGTTAGGGTCACGGTCTGCGGGGTGGCCCAGTTCGTCGCCGTGAACGTCAGCGTGTTCTGGACGCCGTTCAGGCTGTCGCCGTCGGTGTCGTCCACCGTCACCGAGGGGGTGTTGCTGGCGATGGTCACGGTCACGGGCCGCGTCGGCTGCGTGTAGAGGCGCACGGTGTAGTCGTCGGAGTTGGTGGTGGACGACGACAGTTCGTTCAGCGCCAAGGGGCCGGACTGGTCGTTCGCCGTGTCCGGATCGGCGTCGAAGACGAAGGCCGGCGCGTCGTCGTCGGTGGTGTTCGCCGTGAGGGTCGCGGACAAGCTCGTGTATTCGCTGGCCGACGACGTGGCGGACGTGTGGGTGATGGTGGCGCTCTCCCCTACCCCGTTGTCGTCCTCGGCCGCGGTCAGAGTGACGGTCTGGGGGGTGTTCCAGTTCGTCGCCGTGAACGTCAGCGTGTTCTGGACGCCGTTCAGGCTGTCGCCGTCCGTGTCGCCCACCGTCACCGAGGGCGTGTTGCTCGTGATCGTGACCGTCGCGTCCTGCGTCGGCTCCGAGGACAGGCGCACGGTGTAGTCCACCGACTTGTTCGACGCCGTGGAGAGTTCGTTCAGCGCCAGCGGGCCCGCCTGGTCGTTCGCGGTGTTCGGGTCGGCGTCGATGAGGATGCCTGCCGTGTCGTCGTCGTCCACCGTGAGCTGGACGCTTGGGCGGGCGCCGGCGCCCAGAGACCCGTAGCCGCCGCCGCTCGCCGTGTGGGTCAGGGTCAGCATCTCGTTCTGGGCGTTGCCGTCGTCGCCGGCCTCCACCGTCACCGTCTGCTGGGCGCTCCACGTCGTCGTCGTGAACGTCAGGGTGTTCTGGTCGCCGCTCGTGGTCGCCGTGTCCACGGTCACCGCGCCGGTCGCGCCGGAGACCGTCACCGTCACGTTCCCCGTGGGCTGGGTGTTGAGGCGGACGCGGTACGTGCCGCTGCCGTTCTCGTCCACCTCCAGCGTGGCCGGGGTCACTTGCAGGCTCGGGGTGTCGTTGTCCGTGGACGTGGCCACGATCGTCGCCGCCGTCACGCTGCCGTAGTCGGCGCCGGACGCGGCGTTGCTGAACGTCACCACCTCGCTGTCGCCGTCCTGGTCGTTCGCCGCCGTTATCCGCACCGTGCGCTCGGTGTCCCAGTTGCCCGTCGTGAAGACCAGGCGCGTCGGGCTGGCCGAGAGACCGTCGGCGGCGCCGGTCACGTCCACCGTCACGTTGCCGCCCACCGGCTCCGTGGCGAGGCGCACCGTGTAGGTCGCGCTGTTCTGCTCCTGCACGGACAGCATGGTCGTAGACAGCGTGATGGCCGGGGTCTCGTCGTCGTTCACGGTCGCCATGAAATTGCCGTTGACGTTCCGGTACTCGCTGTTCGTCGTCGTCGCCGCTGCGTGCGTGATGGTCACCGACTCGTCGTAGCCGTTGTCGTCCTGCTGCGCCGTGAGGGTCACTGTCTGGGGGGTGTTCCAGTTGCTCGACGTGAACGTCAGGGTGTTCTGGTCGCCTGGGTTTCCGGTGTCCGTGTCGTCCACCGTCACCGCCAACGTGTTGCCGCTGGTGATCGTCGCCGTCACCGTCTGGGTGGGTTGCGAGGTCAGGCGCACGGTGTAGTCGTCGGTGTTGGTGCTGGACGACGACAGTTCGGCCAGCACCAGCGGGCCGGCCTCGTTGGTGGCCGGGGAGCTCGGGTCGGCGTCGAAGACGAAGCCGGGGGCCTGGGCGTCCGTGGTGTTCGCGGTGATCGTCGCTTGGAGGTTGGTGTACTCGCTCTGCGTCGCGGTGCTCGCCGTGTGGGTGATGGTGACGTTCTCGCCCACGCCGTCGGTGTCCTGGGCGGCCGTCAGGGTCACCGTCTGCGGGGTGTTCCAGTTCGTGTTCGTGAACGTGAGGGTGTTCTGGACGCCGGACGCCGTGGAAGTGTCCACCGTCACGGCGGTGGTGTCGTTGCTCGTGACGGTCACCGTCGCCGTCTGGGTCGGTTCGGACGACAGGCGCACGGTGTAGTCCGCCATGTTGTTGCTCGCGGTGGAGAGTTCGGCCAACGCGATCGGGCCGGACTGGTCGTTCGCCGTGTCCGGGTCGGCGTCGAGGAGGATGCCGGCGGTGTCGTTGTCGGTCACGGTCACCGTCACGCCCGGACGCGAAGCGGGCGCCAGGCTGGCGTAGTCGCCGCCGCTCGCCGTGTGTGCCAGCGTCAGCACCTCGTTCTGGGCGTTGCCGTCGTCGCCGGCTGCCACCGTCACCGTCTGCACCGTGGCCCAGTTCGCGTTCGTGAACGTCAGCGTGTTCTGGTTGCCGCCTGTCGTGCCCGTGTCCACCGTCACCGCGCCGGATGCGCCCGATACCGTCACCGTCACCGTGGCGCTCGGCTGGGTGTTGAGGCGGATGGTGTAGCTGCCGCTGCTGTTCTCGTTCACCGCCAGGGCGGTGACGCTCACGTTCAGGCTCGGCGTGTCGTTGTCCGTGGAGGTCGCCGTCAGCGTCGCCGCCGGGACGCTGCCGTAGTCGGCGCCGCTGGCGGCGTGGCTGAACGTGGCCATGTCGTTGGTGCCGTCGCTGTCGTTCGCCGCCGCCACCGTCACCGTGCGCGCCGTGTCCCAATTGCCCGCCGTGAAGACCAGCCGCGTGGGGCTGGCGGAGAGGCGGTTGGCGGCGCCGGTGATGTCCACGGTCACGCTGCCGCCCACCGGCTCCGTCGCCAGCCGCACGGTGTACGTCCTGCTGTTCTCCTCCGGCACCGTCAGGGTGGTCGCGGAGAGCGTGATGGCCGGGGTCTCGTCGTCGTTCACCGAGGCGGTGAAGCTGCCGTTGACGTTCCGGTACTCGCTGTTGGTCGTCGTGGCCGCGGCGTGGGCGATGGTCACCGACTCGTCGAAGCCGTCGTCGTCCTGCTGGGCGCTCAGGGTCACGGTCTGCGGGGTGTTCCAGTCGCTCGACGTGAACGTGAGGGTGTTCTGGTCGCCGGGGGTGTCGGTGTCCGTGTCGCCCACGGTCACCGCCAACGTGTTGCCGCTGGTGATCGTCGCCGTCACCGTCTGCGTCGGCTGGGCGCTCAGGCGCACGGTGTAGTCGTCCGAGTTCGTCGTCGACGACTGCAGTTCCTCCAGCGCCAGCGGGCCGGACTGGTCGTTGGCCATGTCCGGGTCGGCGTCGAAGACGAACGCCGGGGCGTCGTCGTCCGTGGTGTTGGCGGTGATGGTCGCCGTCAGGTTCGCGTACTCGCTCGCCGATGCGGTGGTGGACGTGTGGGTGATGGTCGCGCTCTCGCCCACGCCGTCGTTGTCGTCGGCGGCGGTGAGGGTCACCGTCTGCGGGGTGTTCCAGTTCGTGCTCGTGAACGTCAGCGTGTTCTGGACGCCGTTCAGGCTGTCGCCGTCGGTGTCGTCCACGGTCACCGCGGCGTCGTTGCTGGCGATGGTCACCGTCGCGTCCTGGGTCGGTTCCGAGGACAGGCGCGCGGTGTAGCTCACCGAGTTGTTGGTCGCCGTGGGGAGTTCGTTCAGCGCCAGCGGGCCGGACTGGTCGTTGGCCGTGTCCGGGTCCGCGTCCAGCAGGATGCCCGCCGTGTCGTCGTCGTCCACCGTCACCTGCACGTCCGGGCGCGAACCCGCCGACAGGCCGGCGTAGTCGCCGCCGGTGGCCGTGTGCGAGAGGGTCGGCGTCTCGTCCACGGCGTTGCCGTCGTCGCCGGCCGCCACCGTCACCGTCTGCGCCGTGCCCCAGTTCGTCTGCGTGAAGGTGAGCGTGTTCTGGTCGCCGCTGGTCGCCGCCGTGTCCACGGTCACCGCGCCGGAAGCGCCGGAGACCGTCACCGTCACGGTCGCGGTGGGCTGGGAGTTCAGGTGGATGGTGTACGTGCCGCTGCTGTTCTCGGCCACCGTCAGCTGCGTCCGGCTCAGGCGCAGGCTCGGCGCGTCGTCGTCGGTCGCCGTGGCCTCCAGGTCCGCCGTCAGGGTGCCGTAGTCCGCGCCGCTCGCCGTGTGGCGGAAGGTCGTCGTCTCGTTGGTGCCGTCGTTGTCGGCCGCGGCGGTCACGGTCACCGTGCGCGCCGTGTCCCAGTTGCCGGCGGTGAACGTCAGCGACGTCGGGCTGGCGGCCAGGCCGTCGGCGGCGCCGGTGACGGCCACCGTGACGCTGCCGCCCTCCGGCTCCGTGGCCAGCCGCACCGTGTACGTCGCGTCGTCCGCCTCCGGCACCGACAGGGTGGACGACGACAGGGTGATCGCCGGGGTCTCGTCGTCGTCCACGCTGGCCGTGAAGTTGGCGGCCACGTTCGCGTACTCGCTGGTCGTCGCCGTGCTCGCGGCGTGGGCGAGCGTGACGCTCTCGTTGAAGCCGTCGTCGTCCTGCTGCGCGGTCAGCGTCACGGTCTGCGGCGTGTTCCAGTTCGTCGCCGTGAACGTCAGCGTGTTCTGGACGTCCTGCGCCATGCCGTCGGTGTCGTCCACCGTCACCGAGGACGTGTCGCCGCTCGTGATCGTCACGGTCGTGGTCTGCGTCGGCTGCGCGGCCAGGCGCACCGTGTAGTCGTCCGAGTTGGTGCTGGACATCTGATCCTCGTCCAGCTCCAGCGGGCCGGACTGGTCGTTCGCCATGCCCGGGTCCGCGTCGAACAGGATGCCCGGCGTTTCGTCGTCGTCCACCGCCACCGCCACGCCGTCGATGGCCATGCCGGGGATGTAGCCGGCGGCGCTGCACCCCAGGCCCACGGAGTGGCTCACCGTGGCCGCCACGTCCGCCCCGTCGTCGTCCTGCCCGGCGGTCACGGTCACCGTCTGCGGCGCGTTCCAAAGCTGCACTGCGCCGGTGCGCCGGAAGGTCAGCATGGCCGGCGCCACCGTCACCCCCGCATGGCTGCTCGCCACGTCGATGCGCACCAGCGCGCAGCCCGTGGGCGGGCTGTCCAGCACCACCGTGTACGTCCCTTCGTGGGCGCTGCCGCCCGTGCCCGGGTCCTCGTCCAGGCTCAGGCTGCTCTCGCTCACCGTCACGCCGGCGTTGGCCGTCACCGTCACCGCGTTCGAGGTCAGCGCGCCCGTGCCCTGGTGGGTCGCGGCCGGCACCCGCACCGCCACCGTCGGCTGGCCGCGGAAGTCGCCGGTGAAGCCCAGCGTCAGGGTGGCCGTCGTGCCGCCGCTGGTGACGCCGGACACCTGCGCAATGGTCAGGCCCGTGATGGTGCTCACCAGCGCGAACGCCCCCGCGCCCGCCCCCGGCGCCCCGGCGGCGAAGGTGGTGTTGTCCAGCGTGAGCGAGAGCGTCGCGCCGTGCAGGTTGGATTCGGTGAGCGCCGCCGGGCTGGGCGCGATGGTCGCCCCCACGTCCGCGTCGGCCACCGTCACCGCGACGCTGCCGATGGCAAGCGTGGTCGGGTAGCCGGTGCAGGTGGAGGCGGTGACGGAGTGCGCGAGGGTGTCCGCGTCCGCGCTGCTGTCCGCGTCCGCCGAGGCGGTCACGGTCACCGTCTGCGGCGTGTCCCAGTTGGCGTCGGTGAAGGTGAGCGAGCCGGGCGAGGCGGCCACGTCCGCGTTGCCGCCGGTCACCCCGATGGTCAGGCTGCACGTGGACGGCGGCGCCGCGTCCAGCACCAGCGTGTACGTGCCGCTCGTGCCGGCGTTGGGCGGCTCGTTCAGCGCCAGGCTGTCCGTGCCCACCGTCACCCCGGCGGTGGCGGTCACGTCCACCGTGCCGGTGGTGAGGTCCCCGGACTGGCCGTGGGCGGCGGCCAGCACCCGCACGGCCAGCGTCCGCGTGCCGCCGAAGTCGCCGGTGAAGGCCAGCGTCAGCACCGCCTCGGTGGCGCCCACGGCCACCGCCCCGCCGCCCATGGCCGCGACGCCGCTGATGCGCAGGTCCGGGATGGTCGTGACCAGCGCGAAGCGCGCGGCGGCGAGCCCGGCCGCGAAGTCCGTGCGGGCGAGGGAGACGGTGAGCGTGGCGCCGTTCAGGCTGCCCTCGGCGAGCGCGGCGGGCGTGGTCGAAGCAATGGACGCCTCCGGCCCGGCCACGGTGATGCGGAACTGCACCGAGCCGGTGTCGCCGTCCTCGTCCTCGGCGGAGACGACGACGATGCTCACGACGTTGCGCGTCGGCGTGCCGCACACGGTGCGCGGGGCGGTGGCCCAGGTGCCGGCGGTGCCGGGCGGGAAGTCTGCCGCCGTGCAGCCGCCGGCGTCCGTGCCGGTGGCGTCGAACTTCAGGCCCGCGGGCAGGCCGGCGATGGTGTAGGCCACTTCCCCGTTTCCGCCCGTGGCCGCCGGAACCTGGAACGGCGCGATGGCGACGCCCGGCAGGAACTCCCGCGCCGGCGCGGCGGCGAAGGCGGGCGCGGTGTCCGTGGGCGCGACGGAGACGGCGTTGGTGGTCAAGTCGCCGCTTCGGTTGTGTGCGGCGTCGAGCACCTTGACGGCCAGGGTCTCGGTGACGCTGAAGTCGCCGGTGAAGGCGAGGGTGAGGGTGGCCGTGGCGGTGTTCAAGGCGCCGCCCGACACGCCGGAGATGGAGACGTCGGGGATCGCCGTGACCAGCTCGAAGCTCGACGCCGTGACCCCGCTGGCGAAGCTGGTGAGCTCACCAAGCTGCACCTGGACGGTCGCGCCGTGCAGGCTGCTCTCGGTCAGCGGCGAGGGGGTCGTGGACGCGATGTCGGCGGCCAAGATACTGATCGTGACGAACAGGTAGCCTTCGTCCGAAAACGCTCGGTTCGAATCCGCGTCGAACGCTACGATGGTGACGACGCGGGTGAGCGCACCGGAAGTCGGCGTGCCGCAGACGGTGCGCGGGGCGGTGGCCCAGGTGGCGGCGGTGCCGGGCGGGAAGTCGGCGACGGTGCAGCCGCCGGCGTCGGTGCCGGTGGCGTCGAACTTCAGGCCCGCGGGCAGGCTGCGGTTTGTTGGCCGGGTCTGGGTGCTGCTGTAGTAGCCGATGGCGCCGTTGCCGCCGGTCGCCGCCGGGATCTGGAACGGGGCGATGGCCACGCCCCGGCGGAAGAACTGCCCCGGCACCGACGCCGACCCGAACGTCGGCGCCGTGTCCGCACCTTGAAGCACGCTAATTTTGCCGGTGGTGAGGGCCGTGTCCCCCGCGTGGGCCGCCGCCAGCACCCGCACCGCCAGCGTCGCGTTCGCCCCCACCACGCCGGACGAGGCCAGGGTCAGCGTCGCGCTCGTGCCGCCGGCCGTGGCGGTGGCCGCGGAGATGGAGACGGCCGCGTCCGCAATCCCTTCGGTCACCAGCTCGAAGCCCGCCGCCGTCACCCCGCTCGCGTAGGTGGTGCGCTCCAAGGACACCGTGAGCGTGGCGTTGTTCAGCGTCACGGCGGTGAGGATGGTCGGCGACGCGATGGCCGCGGCGGGCGTCTCGTCGTCGTTCACGTTGACGGTCACGGAGGGCAGCGTGGGTCTGCCGAAGAAGCCGCCGGAGCAGACGGATGGCCGCGTGATGCTGATGGTGGCGACGTCGTCCACGCCGTCGCCATCCTGCCCCGCGGTCACCGTCACGGTCTGCGGCGTGCTCCAGTTCGTGCCGTCGAACTCCAGCGACTTCCTCAGGGGCGTGGGGCTGCCGGCGTCGAGCGCCACGTCCGCGTTGTTGCTGGTGGCTCGGAGATTCACCGCGCAGTCGCCACTGACGGCTATCGTCGGGTCTGCGGTGAGCGCGACGGTGTACGTCCCCACGTTGGCGTTCGTGCCCCCGCCGGCGGTGGGGTCCTCTTCCAGCGCCAGCGTGGTGCGGCTCAAGGCGATGCCCGGCGTGGGGGTGACGTTCACCGTGCCGGTGGCGATGGCGTCGCTGCCGGTGTGGGCGGCGGCCGGCACCTGCACGGCCAGCGTCTCCACGGCGGCGAAGGCGCTGTCGCCGGTGAAGGACAGCGTGAGGGTGGCCGAGGTGGCGCCCATGAAGCCGCCGGACACCTGCGAGACGGTGACGTTGCGGATGTCCGTGAGCAGCGCGAAGCTGGACGCGGTGGCGTCGCTGGCGAAGGTGGCGTTGGTGAGCGCCACGGCGACGGTGGCGGTGTGCAGGTTCGCCTCGGTGAGGGACGCCGGGCTGGTGGAGGCGATGGCCGCGCGCGGCGCTTCGTCGTCGTTGACGTTGACGGTGAGGCTGGGGAGGGTGAGCGTGAGGGGGTAGCCAGCGCCATCGCAGTTGATGAAGACGCTGTGGCTGATGGTGGCGGCGTCGTGGGTGCTGTCGCCGTCCTGCGCGGCGGTCACCGTGAACGTCTTGGGCGTGGTCCAGTCGCTGTGGTTGAACTGGTGATTCGCCGGAGACACCGTGACGTCGGCGTTGTCGCTGGCGGGCGCGAAGCCTATCCCGCCGCACCCTGTCGGCGGGCTGTCCGGCACGATGGTGTACGTCCCCCGGTTCCGGTTCGTCCCCCCGCCGAAGTTCGGGTCCTCCTGCACCGTCAGGCTGCGCCGGCTCAGCGTAATCCCCGGCGTGGGCGAGACCGCGAGCGTTCCCGAGGTCATGTCCGTGCTGCCCGAGTGCGCCGCGGCCAGCACCCGCACGGCCAGCGTCGACGGCCTGCTGAAGCCGTAGCCCGCGCCGGTGGCGAGCGTCAGCGTGGCGGTCCTCGCGCCCGACGCGCCGCCCGCCACGTTGGAGGTGGTGAGGCCCGCAATCGTGGGATTGGTCGCCAGCGCGAAGCTGGACGCGGACACGCCGCTGGCGAAGGTGAAGCCGCTCGGCAGCGTCACGGTCAGCCGGGCGCCGTCCAGGTTCGCCTCGGTGAGCGTCGCCGGGTTGGCCGCCACGGAGGGCCGCGGGCGCACCTCCACCTGGAACGTCAGCGTGCCCTGGTCGGCGGCGGCCCGGTTCGCGTCCGCGTCCTGCGCCGTGACCGTGACCGTCTGCTGGCCGCTGGTGACGGTGGTGGGCGTGCCGCAGAACTCCCTCGGCTCGGCGCCGGGGCAGGTTCCCGCGCCGTCCGCGTCGAACACGAGACCCGCCGGCAGGCCGGAGACCGTGTAGCTCGGCGCCCCGTTGCCGCCCGTCGCCGCCGGCGCCTGGAACTCGGCGATGGGCGTGCCGGTGTAGTACGTCTTGGCCGAGACGGCGCCGCTGCCGAAAGTGGGCGCTTCGTCGGTGGGCGCCAGGGCGACCACGCCGGTGCTGACGTTCCCGCTTCCCGAATGGGCCGCCGCCGCCACCTGCACGGCCAGCGTGGCCGGGACGTCGAAGTCGAAGCCGCTGGCGGTCGCGAGCGTCAACGTGGCCGCGGTGCTGCCCGACGTTCCGCCCGTGATGCCGGACACGGAGAGGCCGGAGAGCGTGGGATTCGTCGCCAGCGTGAAGCTGGACGCCGACACCCCGGAAGCGTAGGTGAGGCCCACCAGCGTGACGGTGACGGTGGCCCCGTTCAGCGCGGACTCGGTGAGCGAGGCCGGATTGGTGGCGGAGACGTAGGCGCCGCTGCCGCCGAAGACCTTGTGCGCGCTCTGGTTCGGCAGCGCGGCGTTGTTCAGGTTGATGGGGCTGTTGCGGTCGGTTCGCCAGACGTCCGCGCCGACGATGGCGCTGGCGGGAATGGAGATGCCGTCCGCGTCGACGTCCGCGGCCACCACGGTGTAGGAGAAGTTCACCTGCCTCATGCGGAAGACGTAGCTGGAGGTGCTGGCCGCCTCCCGCGTCGTCCCGCCGATGTTCAGCCGCATCTTGACGGCCTGCACGTTCCCCCCGCCCAGCTGGGGCACGCTGAGCCGCGTGGTGATGGTCTCGCCGGTGACGTAGTACGCCCCGTTGGCGGGGCTGGAGGTGACCCCGACGCTCACCTGCGCAAGCGCCGGCGCCCCGGCGAACGCCGCAAGCGCCAGCCCGCCCGCGCCAAGCGCGGCGCGGCACCGCCCCGCTAGCCGCCGGAACCCGTTTCGGGGGGGGGGGGGGGGGGGGGGGGATCATGGGCGCGGAGGCGCTAGGCGCGGCGCTGGGGCGCTTGCGGAGCGGGCGCGCCCGCAGCGGCGAGGAGACTCGGCTCGACAGCACCCGACTCAGCCATCGGCCCGCATCTTCGTCAGCACGTGGATGGCGAAATCCCGCCGAACGCTGGCGGGGGCTTCGAGGAAACGGTCGATGGCGGTTCGGGCGTCGTTGATGTCCGCCATCACTTCCGACTTGCCGATCCGAAAGTCCGGGTCGTAGTCCGCGAAGTGGCGCTTTTTCTGCAGCGTAGCGAACGTGCGGCCGAAATGCCGCACGCTGTCGGGAAACGAGGACGGCACGCGCTCGCAACGGGCCTTGGCTTGCCCGTGATCCGGCGCTCGATACACCCGCCGCCACATCGGCCGGTTGCCGACGGTGCCGGGGCGGCCTGCCAGACGGTCCGCGCAGGTACTCGCCAGACAGTGGAACAGGGCGTAGTACGTGGTGCTGACGGCACGACACAGATCCACCCGTCGCGGACGGCGCGGGTTGATCTCCGCTACGTCTGCGGCGAGTTGCAGGAGGTGTTCGGGATCCACGACGTGCTACTCCGGCTCGTGGCCGACTTCCGATTCGGCGATGAACGAGACGACCGGAGACGCCCCGACCTCCGCGTCTTCGAGTTCGTCCCACAGGCGGTCCATCAGCTCGATTCGCGCCAACGAATCGGGGAGGCCCTCGGCGCCATTGCTGTCGTCGTAAGTGAAGCGGATCAGGAGCACGTCGTCGCCGTAGCCGTCCACTTCCGGGTTCACCGACAGCACGCCGAGCGTGGTGTCCGCGCACTGCCGGTGCAGGAAGCCATCCACGATGCTCCGCGCCTGTTCCAGAACCCGCTGCTTCACCGCTCCACTCCTGCTCGACGACCTTGAACGTTGGAGTCTACCCCATCGCTCGGCGCGGTGGTTCGGAGAATGCGCCGTTGGGGCCGGTCGCCAGCGCGAAGCTGGACGCGGAGAGGCCGGAGGCGAAGGTGAGGCCGCCCAGGTTCGCCTCGGTAAGCGTCGAGGGGCTGACGGTGACGGAGCGCCGGGGGCGCACGTCCACCTGGAACGTCAGCGTGGCCTGGTCGGCGGCGCGGTTCGCGTCCGCGTCCTGCGCCGTGACGGTGACCGTCTGCTGGCCGCTGGTGGCGGTGGTGGGCGTGCCGCAGAACTCCCTCGGCTCGGCGCCGGGGCAGCTTCCCGCGCCGTCCGCGTCGAACACGAGGCCCGCCGGCAGGCCGGAGACCGTGTAGCTCAGCGCCCCGTTGCCGCCCGTCGCCGCCGGGGCCTGGAACTCGGCGACGGGCGTGCCGGTGTAGTACGTCTTGGCCGAGACGGCGCCGCTGCCGAAGGCGGGCGCTTCGTCGGTGGGCGCGAGGGCGACCACGCCGGTGCTCACGTTCCCGCTTCCCGAATGGGCCGCCGCCACCTGCACGGCCAGCGTGGCCGGGACGTCGAAGTCGAAGCCGCTGGCGGTGGCCAGCGTCAACGTGGCCGCGGTGCTGCCCGACGTTCCGCCGGCGATGCCGGACACGGAGAGGCCGGAGAGCGTGGGATTCGTCACCAGCGAGAAGCTGGACGCCGACACCCCGGAGGCGTAGGTGAGGCCGACCAGCGTGACGGCGACGGTGGCCCCGTTCAGCGCACCAGTCGCTAGTCCACTCGCGCCGTGCGACCATCTCCACCTCCGGCCCGCCCTTCGAAGTAGAAGCTGGGAATGGTGGCCTCGATGTAGACGCTCGGCCCCATAGCGGAGACCAGCGGGCGGATTTCGGCTTTGGGGTTGTCATGGCGTCAGGGTGCAGAGGGTAGTGCTCGCTCCGGTGAACGGCCGTCGAACCCTTCGACGCGACAACGGACGAACACGTTGCGCTTGCGTTGCGTCCGGCGATCGGCTCACACGCAACCCCGACATCGAAAGGAGTAGTCGCTGACCCACGCTTGAGAGGCGGCGTTTCCTCTCCGCGAAGAAGGGGCTATCGTCCGGCCTTTCTCGAACGCGGCGGCAACATGGTGCTTCCAATGTAGTCGCCAAGAGTGCATACGGTGATCACCTTAGCTCTACTCTCCGTTAGCACCGCTTTACGATCCGGGTAGACTCGGGTAACCTTCCTGAACCAGTGTCAAACCTTTCCCTTTCCAGTGTCCACTAGCCGGGTGGGCCGCAGTGTATATGTGAGCAAAAGGGAAGTTGCAATTGAGGAAGTCATGGAGTTTTCGCTTCCTGCATTGAGGGTCCCCACCGATACACTTTGGTTTACAACCTCCGTCGTGCGTACAGGCGTTAATGATGAAATCAGGGAAGTACCCTCTCAACCTCATTCTGAACTCCTCTCGAATCTCTTGGATGTCCCAAAGCGCTCTCCAAACGGCATCTCGTGTCTTTTGCCACTTTGGAGACCTTACGACCGACACTAATGAACACTGAAACTGTATGGGATTAGCAAGTATAACTCTCACATCTTGGCCAAGACGGCTATGGATATGGTAGCAACTACTAGTGATGTTCACGAGATGATCTCGAATGTTGTTTCCGGTCGTCTTTTGTGCGGGGCCCTTGGGACGGTCTATACACTTGTTATGGTACTCGTACTTGTGCGGCGACTCCAAGAGAATGATCAAGGTCTTTCCATAGATCGCATTTGGTTGGCAACGCTCCAGGGGACCAATGCGTTGGTCGCCAATACGGTACCTGTCTTCGTCGCAAACACGATTGTCTGCGCCGAATGCGTTGTTAATCGTTATGTGGCCGCCAAGTTGGATGGCCTTGTTGGTCGCAATGATCGCCATTTCACTGCTGTCAATTGGAATGCAGACTTGGCCCAGATCGACTGGCCACGTCACGTTGATCTTCAGCGCCATCCTCACACTCCCTTGGAAATACTCACTTCGGCAGGTGCAACGTATCAAGTAGACATCGCCGTAGCCGTCCACTTCCGGGGCGCTTGCGGAGCGGGCGCGCCCGCAGCGGCGAGGAGACTCGGCTCGACAGCGCCCGACTCAGCCATCGGCCCGCATCTTCGTCAACACGTGGATGGCGAAATCCCGCCGAACGCTGGCGGGCGCCGCGAGGAAACGGTCGATGGCGGTTCGGGCACGGCGGATGTCCGCGGTCACTTCGGATTTGCCAACCCGGTAATCCGGGTCGTAATCTGCCAGATGGCGTTTGTTCTGCAGCAGCGAAAACACGTGCCCGAATTCCCGCACTTCGTCGGGGAACGACGACGGCATGTTCTCGCACCGCCTCTTGGCCTGCCTGTGATCCGGCGCACGGTATACCCGCCGCCACATCGACCGGCTGCCGACCGTGCCAGCGCGACCCGCGAGACGGTCCGCGCAGGTGCGCGCCAGACAGTGGAACATGGCGTAGTACGCGGTGCTGACGGCACGGCACAGATCCGCTCGCCGCGGCCGGCGGGGATTGACTTCCGCAAGGTCGGTGGCGATCTGCAGGAGGTGTTCCGGTGCCACGACGCGCTACTCCGGCTCTTTCCCGACCTCCGACTCGGCGATGAACGAGACGACGGGAAACGCCTCGATGTCCTCGCCCTGGAGCTCGGTGCGCAAATGGCCTATCAGCTTGATCTGAGCCAACGAGTCGGGAAGCCCGCCGGCGCCGTTGCTGTCGTCGTAGGTGAAGCGAATCAAGAGGAATTCATCGCCGTAGCCGTCCTCTTCCGGGTTCACCGACAGAACCCCAAGCGTGGTGTCGGCGCACTGCCGGTGCAGGAAGCCATCCACGGTACTCCGCGCCAGTTCCAGAATCCGCTGCTTCATCGCTCCGCTCCTGCTCGACGACTTGAAGGTCGGAGTCTACCCCATCGCTCGGCGCGGTGGTTCAGAGAATGCGCCGTTGGGGCTGGTCGCCAGCGCGAAGGTGGACGCGGAGAGGCCGGAGGCGAAGGTGAAGCCGCTCGGCAGCGTCACGGTCAGCCGGGCGCCGTTCAGGTTCGCCTCGGTGAGCGTCGCCGGGTTGGCCGTGACGGAGGGCCGCGGGCGCACATCCACCTGGAAGGTCAGCGTGGCCTGGTCGGCGGCGGCGCGGTTCGCGTCCGCGTCCTGCGCGGTGACGGTGACCGTCTGCTGGCCGCTGGTGACGGTGGTGGGCGTACCGCAGAACTCCCTCGGTTCGGCGCCGGGGCAGCTTCCCACCCCGTCCGCGTCGAACGCGAGGTCCGCCGGCAGGCCGGAGACCGCGTAGCTCAGCGCCCCGTTGCCGCCCGTTGCCGCCCGTCGCCGCCGGGGCCTGGAACTCGGCGATGGGCGTGCCGGTGTGGAAGGTCTTGGCCGAGACGGCGCCGCTGCCGAAGGTGGGCGCTTCGTCGGTGGGCGCGAGGGCGACCACGCCGGTGCTCACGTTCCCGCTTCCCGAATGGGCCGCCGCCGCCACCTGCACGGCCAGCGTGGCCGGGACGTCGAAGTCGAAGCCGCTGGCGGTGGCCAGCGTCAACGTGGCCGTGGTGCTGCCCGACGTTCCGCCGGTGATGCCGGACACGGAGAGGCCGGAGAGCGTGGGATTCGTCGCCAGCGAGAAGCTGGACGCCGACACCCCGGAGGCGTAGGTGAGGCCCACCAGCGTGACGGCGACGGTGGCCCCATTCAGCGCGGACTCCGTGAGCGAGGCCGGATTGGTGGCGGAGACGTAGGCGCCGCTGCCGCCGAAGACCTTGTGCGCGCCTGGTTCGGCAGCGCGGCGTTGTTCAGGTTGATGGGGCTGTTGCGGTCGGTTCGCCAGACGTCCGCGCCGACGATAGCGCTGGCGGAATGGAGATGCCGTCCGCGTCGACGTCCGCGGCCACGACGGTATAGGAGAAGTTCACCTGCCTCATGCGGAAGGAGTAGCTGGAGGTGCTGGCCGCCTCCCGCGTCGTCCCGCCGATGTTCAGCCGCATCTTGACGGCCTGCACGTTCCCCCCGCCCAGCTGGGGCACGCTGAGCCGCGTGGTGATGGTCTCGCCGGTGACGTAGTACGTCCCGTTGGCGGGGCTGGAGGTGACCCCGACGCTCACCTGCGCAAGCGCCGGCGCCCCGGCGAACGCCGCAAGCGCCAGCACGGGTGCCGCAAGCGCGGCGCGGAATCGGCCCGCCGGCTACCGCCTTACCCGTTTCTGGGGAGGGGGGGGATCATGGGCGCGGAGGCGCTAGGCACGGCGCTGGAGCGCTTGCGAAGCGGGCGCGGGCCGGAACCACACAGCCGAACACATCCGCCGTTCGGTCATCCTCAGCCTCCCCGCGACGGACGCCGTCCCGCTACACCGTGGCCAGATCCTCTCCCTCCTCGAGGTCGCACTTGGAGATGAAGTGGACTTGCGGCCAGCCGGGGGAGTCCTCCGCGTCCCTCCACACCTTGTCGATGATTTCCGAACGCACGCTCATCGTGTCCTCGGTACGCAAATCCTCGAAGGCGGCGTCGTAGATGATCCTCACGTCCACCAAGGGATCGTCGTAGTGGTCGAAGCCCGGCTTGATGTTGATGCTGAGGATGCCGATGTCGCCGAAGCGCGCCTTGAAGGCCGCCTCCGCGATCTCGCGGACCTGCTGGTTGTTCATTGTCGGACCTCCTATGGTGACCGTTGCCGGAACAGCACGTGGGCGGCAAAGGCGCGTCTGGCTTCCACTGCCACCTGCTCGAACGGGCCGATGGCCCGTTCCGCGGAGCCAATGTAGTCCAAAACGTCGGACCTCTGGTGATTGGGCGCATCCAGTGCGTAGTCCGCCTTTTGCCGCTCGATCTGCAACACGATGAACGCCTTGGCGAAGTCGCGGATTTCCGCCGGAAACTCCGGCATAGCCTGCGCCTGCCGACACGCACTCCTAGCCCTGCCGTGTTCCAGCGCACGGTAGGTCCGATGCCATGCCGGATTGCGCTCCGCGCCGATGAACAGGTCGGCCGCCGACGCCGCCAAGCAGTGGAACATCGCGTAGTACGCGGTGCTGATGGCACGGCGCAGCCTCGCCTGCGTGGGCGGCGCGTCGCCGGGTTCCGCGAGTGCGCGGGCGACTTCCATCAGGTCATGCGGGTCCACGGCGCAATGCTCCGGGTGCGTTGCTGAGCCTGCCCGATCATACTACGGGTGACGGTCATAGGATCATGCTACGGGCGACGGCCATAGTAGGAACGTGCTCTGCCGTTCGGGTTTGCGGTGCCGAGTGCGCCTCGGCCTGCACGTTCCCCCCGCCCAGCTGGGGTACGCTGAGCCGCGTGGTGATGTTCTCGCCGGTGACGTAGTACGCCCCGTTCGCGGGGCTGGAGGTGACGCCGACGCCCACCTGCCCAAACGCCGGCGCGCTGGCGAACGCCCCCAGCGCCAGCCCGCCCGCGCCAAGCGCGGCGCGGAATCGCCCGCCTAGCCGATGGAACCCGTTTCGGGGGGGGGGGGGGGGGGGGGGGATCATGGGCGCGGAGGCGCTAGGCAAGGCGCTGGGCGCGAACGCCGAGCGAGGCGCAAAAGTCGACTTCGCCCTGGATTCATCATCTCCTAGACAGCGGCCGCCGACTCTGCGCCACATCGCGAACAAAACGATCGTCAATGAGGATCCGTTCGTCTACGGCGGACCAAAGCTCGTTTGCATAGGTGGATGAAGGCCCATGCACAAGCCAAACGCTAACGCCCTCCTGCTGTGCAACCGCGACGGCAGGCAGGAGATCGCTGTCTCCGGAGATGAGGGCAGCGTGAGTAATCTGATGTTTGGCGGCCAGCAGTGCTATGTCGAGCCCAATCATCAGGTCTACACGCTTTTGCTGGAAAATGGGCTGGCCGGCGGCATTCTGACCGCGATACATCAGCCGCCCTTGGCGAACGGCGTATCTCGGCAGTCTCCCCAACGCCCCGAAGAATTTCCTCTTCTGGCCGAATCTGCGCGCCTCGCCCTCGGTTGGCGGGTCGCTCTGATAGGGCAGACAGTCGTAATAGTACGTGCGGAGCAGGTCGAGCGGCTCTGGCGTACCTGCACCGACGGCCTGCAACACCCTGTCGCTGAGCTTTTCGTAATCCACCCACTGCCCGCCAAAGTGATGCTCAGCCAATTTGCCAACATAACCGCCATCGACGTAAATCGCCAACTTCGCCATTCGCGGTGGGTGTGCGACAGATCGTAGGTCAGTGGTTGCTCACCAAGTCCATTCTCAAGCGGCGAGTGCGGCGACGCGGTCGTTCCAGTAGTCGTCGAGCTGGCCTCCGATGCGCGCGCAGCGGAGCCAGAGGACGGGGTTGGCGCCGGCCACGGTCCAGCGCATTCCGGGGCCTTTCGCGCGCTGGCCGACGACGTTCTTGCAGCCCGCCTCGATGACGCCGGAACCGATCGGCAGGCCGCTGGCGAGGTATTCGTCGTAGCGCATGCGGTCGCGCCGGGCGCCGAGGTACGCGACCGCGCGGCGGCACTCCTCGGCTTCGCCGCCGCGCTTGCGCAGGTCGTCCAGGGCGTCGTCGACGCGGCCCGCCTTGAGCATCGCGCACAGCTTCTTCGCCCACGCCTCGGCGAGGTCGCCGTCGCCGTGGCGGGCGCGCGCCGCCGCCCACAGGTACTCCGCCGCGTGGTAGTAGTCGACGATCCTCTCGGCGTCCGGGAACCAGTCGTCGAACACCCGCCGGATCCACTCCGCGCCGTCGCCGACGCACACGTCGACGTCGCCCGGCCCGCAGCCCGCCGCCGCCAGTTCGCGCAGCAGCCGCCGCTCGAACGGCGACTCCCGGCCGGGCGTCTCCGCCGCGCTCTCGATCGCCGCGAACAGCACCGCCGCGCCCTCCACCATGCGCGGGCGGCCCTCGGCGTCCGTCTCGGACACCCACAGCGCGCCCACCTTCGCCTCGCGCGTGCCAGCCCGTCCGCCGTCCTTGCCGGAACGCCCCTCGGTCTCGCTCGGCAGCGCCGGAACGCCCGTGCCGTCCACCGCGCAGCACAGCTTCCGCCCCGGCTTCGACGCCTCCCGCGCCAGCGAGGCCCCGTCGCCGTCGCCTCCCCCTTCCGACCGCCACGCCTCCAGATCGTCGCCCACCGCCCGCGTCGTCCGCTCCACCCGCTTCGCGCCGAAGTTCAGCCCCGACAGCTCGCGCAGCAACTCGTCCGCCCCCGCGTAGCTGCACTGCGAACCCGCCAGGCTCGCCAGACGCCGCGCCGACGGCGTCATCGAACCCTCGACGCCCAGCCGCCGCGCCCGCGGGCGAACGCTGCGCCCGCACTCCCGGCACCCGCGCCGCGCCATCTCCACCCGCACGCTCCCCAGCACCGTCTCCACGCGCACCTCGTCGACCCGCAGCAGCCGCGTCCGACCGCCGCACGCCGGGCACGCGCACGGCGCCGCGTCGTCCTTCCCGTACGCCAGCTCCAGCCCTTGCCGCGCCAACTCCTGCATGTCCGCGCGCAGCCGCATGTCCAGCAGCGCCGCATCCCTCGAACCGGACCCGCAGCGCGCCATCTCGAACCGCGCCAAACGCGCCGTCGCCGCCACCAGCTCCCGCCGCAGCCCCGCGCCTTCACCCTCTTCGCGCTTGCGTTCCTCTTCCAACTCCTCGACAGTCCCTGTCGCCATGGCGGGTCTCCTTCCCCTGGCTCGTTTCGCAAAAACGCCAAGAGTACGAGACCCGCCTTGGCTCAACCCCCTCGACCGCCGACCTCCGCGCCAGAACGGCCCGGGCGCGGCGACCACCGACGACGGCGGCTTCAGCCACGGCGCGCTCTGAACGGCATCGGGCGCCAATCCGTCCTCCGCAACGGCCGCGTCGCTCGACTCGCCGCCCGAGATCGGACCCAGTGAGCAACCACTGACCTACGATTTGTCGCACACCCATTCGCGGTCTCCATATGCGGCGCGGAGACGGGGGCCCGCACCTACCAATCTGATGGAAAACCTGACATGCGGCACCAGCGCTAACCGGTACCGGACGCCAGGGGGCATTTGCTCTTATCTGACCACTTGGCGTTGCGTCTGTCAACCCCCGTGGCCGTAAATCGGCGTTGTCGCTGGAGCCTAGCTCGCTGACGGAGTTGCAGCCGGTGAAACGGACTGTCCAGGCAGGCGATTGCATTTCGACATAATATGTCGCCCGTCGTCCGAAAGCGCACCCTGATGCGGTCCTCAGACTGGCCTCACGGCGAGCGCGGCGCCGTTCAGGTTCGCCTCGGTGAGCGTCGCCGGGTTGGCCGTGACGGCGGGCCGCGGGCGCACCTCCGCCTGGAACGTCAGCGTGGCCTGGTCCGCGGCGGCGCGGTTCGCGTCCGCGTCCTGCGCGGTGACGGTGACCGTCTGCTGGCCGCTGGTGGCGTGCCGCAGAACTCCCTCGGCTCGACGCCGGGGCAGGTTCCCGCGCCATCCGCGTCGAACACGAGGCCCGCCGGCAGGCCGGAAACCGTGTAGCTCAGCGCCCCGTTGCCGCCGCCTAGCATCAACCAGGCGGTGCCGGCCCAGCGTACACCGTGGCCGGGTCGCGTCGCCCGATCTCGGATTTGGCGATGAAGTGGACCATCGGGAAACCGGGGGAATCTTCCGTCTCGCGCCAAACCTTGTCGATGATCTCCCTGTACACGTCGAACGTGCCATCGCCTCTCAACTGCTCGTACTTGCCGTCGTAGATGATGTTCACGTCCACCACGGGGTCGCCCTCGTGGTCGAGACCGCTGCGGATGTTGACCCGAACGATCTCGACATCGCCGAAGCGGGCCCGAAAGGCCGCTTCGGCAATCTTCCCTACTTGCTGCTCGTCCATCTCGAACCTCCATCGCCAAGCTGCGACCGTGCGCCGAGGCGCCTATGGTCGCCGCTTGAACAGCACATGGGCGGCGAAACCGCGCCGATGCCGGGCGTCGGCCTCATCCAACAACGCAATCGCCCGCCATCTGTTCGGGCAGTGCTCCTTCCTCGTCGCGAATGATACCCAGCCACTCGTCCACGATCCCGCACAGC
The DNA here is from genome assembly GCA_965243175.1 of Candidatus Azotimanducaceae bacterium. Lineage (GTDB taxonomy): Bacteria > Pseudomonadota > Gammaproteobacteria > Pseudomonadales > Azotimanducaceae > VXYL01. Next base: position 96,387 of record OZ251532.1, read on the forward strand.
TCCCGGTACACCTCCACTTCGTCGTCGCCGTGACAGCATGGGCCGATGACCCCAGGGCAGGAACCGACGAAACACTGGTCCTCGTCCGACCACTCGACCCGCTTGATGTATCTTGCGCTGTCCTTCATTCCTGCGACTCCTCGATCTTCCGACTGACCTCTCGTTCCTGATAGGGCTTGGCGTCGTCGCCCAAGCCCCCCGATATTGTCACTCGCGGCCCCTTCGGGTGTCGGTAGTTCCGGTGGCTGCCCCTGCCGCCGCGCGAAACGAACCCCGCCCGCTCCAAATCCGGAGAATGCGCCTTTGGGCTGGTCGCCAGCGCGAAGCTGGACGCGGAAACGCCCGCGCTCCCAGAACGTGCGGCAGCAGATGCCGCCAAATGTCGCACACCCGCACACCGTGCCCCCGCTGGCATGGGCGACCGCAAGGCGGCAAAATGCCGACCAAGGACCTCGGCAACGGGAAGGCCGATGATCACCTCCGCCCACCGAACACGCCGCCTCGTGCTTGTCGTGGGCACCGCGCTCGCTGCCTGCTTCAACGGCTCCGCTCACGCCCAAGTCAGCGCCCTCGCTGCCGACCTGCAGATTTGCGAAGCGGCGTCGTCTCCCTTCAACGCCTCGCAGTCCACCGCGGATGCGAACGGCGACTACTGGGTCTCCTACAGCTGCAAGACGAACTGCGCGGACTGGCGCGAGTGCCGTTCGACGGCCAGCGCTGGCGGGGGCGGCGCGAAGGACGGGCTTGCGTTCGTTGTGGACGGGATGGGTGGGCATTTCTCGTTCACCACCGAGCAGACCGGCGCCAAGACTGTGCTGCTGCATACGGGTGTCGGTGGCACGAACTTCATGCACCCACTCTCGCGGCAGATCGAGAGCGCGTCGGATGCGAAGGTGGTGATGGTGCGTTGGGAGGGCGGCTTCTCCAGCTGGGGCTGGTTCACGCGGACTTCCGCTGCGGCCACGCGGGTGCCGAACGTGACCCGGCGCATCGCCAGCGTTCTTGCGTGGGTGCATGAGAACCTTGCTGGCACCGCGGAGTTCGGCACCGTTGGTTGCAGCATGGGCACGCAAGCGACCCTTGGCGCGGTGTATTGGCATAGCGGCGTGGATTCTATCGTGGACTACCAACTGATGGTGGGCGGCCCTGGGCTTTGGGACATCAATGCCGGGTGCGGCAGGCGTCAACACACGTCCGGCTTCTGCGACCTGGATGCGAGCCGAACGTGCAGCGCCGATGCGGATTGCGCCAGCCTCTCGGCCAGAAGCCGATGCACCATGCCTGGGCCGATACCGCTCGCGTCCCTGTACGAATCCGTCGTCAACCACGTTCACGCCACGCAAGCCTGCGATGTGTCCGCGGCGGACAGCACCACGCCCATCCACGCGGATTTCGATGAAAGCGGCTTCGGCTACACCACCGGCGATTGGGATTTCGACCACCCCATCGACTTCCAAATGGACCTCTGGGGCAGCGACGGCGACCACCGCTGGGCGATGGGCGACGCGATGCACGTGTTCAACAGCATCACCTCCGCCTCCGGCCATCCCAAGCGCTGGAACACCACGCCGGACTCGAACCACTGCGCGGCCATCGGCGACGGCAGGGCGCTGGAACTGGTGGTGGCCGGCATGGGCTTGGGGCAGTCGTCGGAACCGACAACGCGGACGCCACGGCGGCCACCACCGCCTCCGCCGCCCGTGAATCGCGCGCCTACCGCGGCTGAGTCCTTCGCGGACATCCAAATCGCCTCTGGCGAGGAACTGAACGTGGCGCTCGACGGCAAGTTCCGCGACGACGGCGCACTGCGCTACGCGGCGGAATCGTCGACGCCATCCGTGGCTTCCGTGCGAATCGTCGGCAACTCGCTTCGAGTGCGGGGGCGGTCGCCGGGCCAGGCATCCATCACCGTGACCGCCAGCGACAACGCGGGATTGAGCGCCGAGCAGCGTTTCGATACCGAGGTGGGTTGGCTGCTTTCGTTCGAGAGCAGCACGGCGTATGCGCGGGAAGGCGGCGAGGTCCGGCTGCGACTGGCGCTGAACCGCCCCGCCGCCACAGCGCTTGTTTTCGCTTGGCGAGCAGTGCCGGATGAAGATTCCGCACCTGCGGACGCCGAGGACATTGCCGTGGCGGAAGGGTCGGTTGCCTTTGCCGCTGGCGAAACCAAGGCGTTCATCGATCTGCGCGTGCTGGACGATGAAGACATCGAACCCGCGCGGGAATGGTTGCTGGTGGAACTGCTCCCGCCACCGGAAACGGACGCGGCGTTTTTCGGCCAGCCGTTGCGAATGGCGATTCAGGAAGGGGTATGCGACCGTTCTCCGCAAGTGCGCGACGCGCTGCGAGGTAGGGTGGCTTGCTGGCGGGTCACGCCGACGCAGCTGGCGAGGCGAACGGAACTGGATTTGTCCGATCAGGGCATCGCAGCACTGCAATCGGAAGAACTGTCTGGCCTTTCGCAACTGCGCGTTCTGCGCTTGCAGGAGAACCAGCTCACGGCGTTGCCGGCAGGCTTGTTCGCAGGCATCCCGACGCTTGCCGAACTGAATCTGCTCGACAACCCCGGCACCCCGTTCGCCCTCACGATTTCTCTGGCGCGAGTGGATGCCGCTGAACCTTGGGCACCGGGCCCGGCGCAAGTGGCACCGCGAGTATTGGAAGGCGCACCCTTCCCGATGCGCGCTGGGATTCAGGCGGTCGGCGCTGAACTCTCCGCGCAAGCTGTGTCCGTTCCCGCCGGGCAGACGGCGGGGTCGTTCATTCGCGTGTCCGCAACTGGCGAGGCCGCAGCGCAACTGTCGTTCTCAGCGCCCCCGGCCGTTCCCGCCGCCATGTGCGGTTCTGCAAGTGCTCGTCATCCTTGTTTTCAAGGCGTGGTCGCGGAAGCTGGCCCGCCGCTTGTGCTGTTCAAGCTGCCGCCCGGAGTCGCCGTGGCCGAACCCCCGACGGTTCCGCTCGTCGGCCTCGCGGACCAGGTGCGCGTACGGCTCGCGCCGTTGTTCATTGCCCGCGGCGAGTCGCTGACCTTCGCCGCCAGTTCAGATAATCCCAGCCTGGTCGCCGCGTCCATCGATGGCGAAACCCTTGTGCTGGACGCGAACGCCGATGGTGAGGACGGCGTCGCGGTCATCACCGTGACGGCCACCGATTGGGCAGGGCAGTCCGCAACGGTGAGCTTCCACGCGGTGGCGGAATACGTCCCGCGCGGGTTCTGGCGAAACTGGCGGCTGAACATCCCCGATTCGCCCTGACTCGCCTACTCTCGAACCGCGGCCAGCAAGGAGTGGGCGGAACATGGCGCAATCACCCGATCACGAGGCGAGCAGCGTCGATTGGATCTTCGGAATCCATGCCGTGCGCGCGCTGCTCGAAGATTCCCCGACCGAAGCGCGGCGCTTGGTGCTCGCCGAAGGCCGACGTTCGGAGGACGTCGCCGCCTTGGCTGCGATGGCGAAGAACGCCGGCGTTCGCGTCGAACGCGCACCAAGGCAGGCATTGCGCCGTCGCGCCTTGCGAGCCGGTTTCAACGGCAACCATCAAGGCGTCGCTGTGCAGCGCAGCACCTTCGCGCCGGCATCGGAGAAGGAACTCGAAGCGCGCTGGCCTACCTTCGACAATCCGTTGGTAGTCGTGCTCGACGGCATCGAGGACGCCGGCAATCTCGGCGCTTGCCTGCGCACTGCGGCCGCGGCTGGCGCCGATGCGGTATTGCTGCCGAGGCGTGGTTCGGCACCGCTTTCCAGCGTCGCGGCAAAGGCGGCAAGCGGCGCCTTGGAGCGCTTGTTCATTGTCGAAACGGCAAACGTGGCGCGACGATTGACGTGGCTGCGCGAACAAGGAACGTGGATTTCCGGCGGCGTCAGCGATGCAGAACAGGAAGCCTCGCCCTACGACCGAATCGATTACCGAAGCGCCACCGCCATCGTCGTCGGCAACGAACACAAAGGACTGCGCCGACTCACCCGCGAACGCTGCGACCACTTGGCCAGAATCCCGACCGACTCCGCGGTCGCCAGCTTGAACGTCTCGGTGGCTCTCGGCGTCCTTCTGTTCGAGGTCCGCCGCCAACGCGCTGCAAGCGCAAGCGGCTTCAACGACTCCCCAAATCCCTGATGAAGTCGCGGAAAGAAGGGATGCCGAAGTCCACTTGATCCGGGAATATCGGCGTGAGCACGCCGTGTCGGATCGCGTTCTCGATGATCGCCGCATCGCCGCCAACCGCCTCTTCGGCCACTTCCAAGGGTACCGGGCCTGCTTCGCCCATCGCGTCGAGCTTCCGCACCAGATCGACCAACGGCTGGACGCGAGCGTTTTCCAAGCGCGCGCGGTAGTAGCGCTTCCGCGCCTCGTCGCCCAGTTCAAGTGCGAGTTCAAGCGCCCTCGACGTGTCGAACGCGCCGTAGCGATCGATGGCGGTCAGCGCCCCTTTGACGTAGCAGTGAATGTGCTGCGGATAGTCCATCGACGCCTCGGCGAGCCGTTCCGCGTGTTCGGCGGTGATCTGCGACCCGCTGCGGCCCACGCTCTGTGTGATGACTTCCACGGTTTCGGCGCGTTCCAGTCCGCCCAGTGTCAAGTGCGTCTGCAGCCGGGATATTCCATCGACCTCGATGTCGTCCACCGTCATGCGTTCAGCCAAGCGGCCCGCAGCGTGCTGCAATCCAGCGCAAACGAGCATGATCGGGCACTGGTGTGCGCCTTCGTGCAGCAGCCGGATGGTCTCCCTGCGCGGGCCGGTGACGGTCTGCACTTCGTCCACAGTGACCAGAAGGCACTTCTTCGCCCAGAGTCCTTTCCGCGCCGATTCCCGCAGCATGAGACTGAGGGCGTTGCGTTCCGGCGCCTGCTTGGTGGTCGTCAAGCCGAACCACTTGGTGCGCATCGAACGGGTCGTCTTGACCTTGCGCAATCCCGGATCGATTGCCGCGGCGTCGAGCATGGACTCGAAGAGCTGCTCGGGGTTGCCGTCGAGGTCGGTCGTCGGCACGTCCAACCAGCCGACCTTCCTCTCCGCCGTTGCCGATTGTTCGGATGTCGCCAAGCGCGCGAACTCGTGCAGCAGTTCCGTTTTGCCGACACCCTGCGTACCGTCCACGAGCGCCATGCCGCCGCGAGCGCTGCCCGTCGCCATGATGTAGTGCAGGTGTTCGCCCAACGCCGCCAGTTCCGGTTTTCGGCCGGCGAAATGCAGAGCGGAATCGCGCTCTCCGCCGAGGAGTGCCGGGCCGTCACTGCGCAGCGGCATGGTTCGTACTACTCGAAGAACGGGTGCGCGAGCACGGGCGGTCGCGGCGTGTCCCTGGAAGGGCTGCGGATGGTGGCGTCTTCGAAGAGCAGGTCTGGAACGGAAATGGTCGCGCCGGGAACTTCGAGGGACCAGCCGTACAGCGCGCCCGCTTGGCGCACCGCGTACGCGCTTGGCAATACCAAAGTCACGGCGTGATTGCTGACGGATTCCGACACGGCGACGATGTCCTTGAAGGCGGTCTCGCTGAAACTGGAGAGTTCCGCCTTGCGGATCGGCTCTTCGCGCCCGTCCAGGTAGACCTTGAAGGCTCGCGTCAGGTAGTCCGCCGCTTGGCCGCGAACGCGGTCTCTGCCGTCGAGCTTGTGGACGCTGGCCAAGCGGCGGACGACGACGCCGTGGTCGAGGCCGAACTCGCGAACCAACGCCATGAACTCGTCGCGCAACTCGGCGTCCGAGAGTGCGTCCGTGGCGGTGACGATCAAGTTGCTCGGCGACACGCTGCCGCCACGTCGATTGCCGGTGCTTCGAGAGATGCCGGCAACTGGATTGCGGGTGGCGAGCAATGCGCGCAGCCGGCCGTTTTCGATGAGCGTGGTCGGGGTTGCTGGCACGCCTTCGGCGTCCACCGCGTAGCCGTCGTGCAGGAATCCGCCGTTGTTTTCGGAGAGGGTCGGATCGTCGTGGACGTTCAGGAATCGCGGCAGGACGCGGGCGCCCAACTTGTCCATGAACGGATTGCGAACCGACGCGCCGTAGCCTTGCAACCGCCCATCCGTGACCGGCACTCGGGTCGCCAGCAGCTTGGCGACGAAGACCTGGCCGAAAAGCTCCGCCGCCGCTTGGCCTTCGAAAAGCACCGGCCCGTTGTAGACGTCGAGGGGCTGCGCCTGCCGGCGCACCTCAAGGGACGCGCCGAGTTCGAGAACGCGGCTTGTCGCCGCATCCAGCGACGGCAGGTCGCGCCACTCGCCAGCCGCGAATACCTCGGCATCCTGCAACACGGTGCCGTCGGGCGCTTGCGTTCTGGCCATTGCCCTCACGCCGGAACGCGGCTGCACCGATGTGTAGAACGATCCTTCGCTGTTGACGTAGCGGCTGCGCAGAAAGCCGGCCCACGCGTCAACCCGGGACGCATCGACGCCCGGCAACTGTTGGAAGACCGCGCCAAGGTCGCGCACGGTCGATTCCAGAGCCGCGACGTCCGGCACTTCCGGCGTCTCGGCGCCGCCTTCGCCAACGTAGGGTTCTTCAGCCAGGAAATCCGGCACGTCCTCTCGAGTCTTGTTCTGCAAGGCGGCGCGCTTCTTCGACAGCGTTTCCAAGGCGTGCTTGTACGCGACATCCGTGGCGAGCCACATTTGCCGGCGCAGCTCGCGGTAGTCGTCGTCCAAGGGCAGGCTGTAGCGCGACGTGAGCGGCGAACGCCCGAACGAATCAGGCAGGTAGTTCGAGTTGTCCAAGTCCGGCCCGCCGACGCGCAGCTCGATCAACAGATCCCGCGATCTCGACGTATCGCTGTTCGTCAACGCGCCGAAGTGCCCGTCGGCGCGCACCTCGTGCAGTTCCTCCACCCGATACGAGAGAAAGTAGGGCCTTTCCAGTTCTTCGAGCTGCAAACTGCGCATGGCGCGTTCGAGTTCGTCGCACATCGCCCGCATCACGATGTCGTCGGGCGCCGGACACTGGTCGCCTTCCTGCGCAACACCTTGGTCCGCGAACAAGCAGCAGGCCGCGACCAGCAAGGGAACCGAAGCGCGAGCCCTCATTCCGCTGCGGCCTCCCCGGCGTCGAACGGTGGCGGCGGCAGGAGCGGTGGCCGCCGTTGCGACTTGCGCTTCTTCTGCACTTCGATCTGCGAGAGCAGAATCGATGGCGAAGCGGCGGAAACCGGAACGCCGCCCGACTCGGCGCCGCAAGTGCCGTTGAAGACCACCGTTTCGCCACCGGCGGCGACGACGCGGCTCAATGCGACGAGGGGCGTGCCGATGAGGTCGACGCCGCGCACCAGTTCCTCGCGCCCGTCCGGATAGATGCGATAGACGAGAATCGGCTGCACGTTGAAGGCGTTCGGCAGGATGCGGCCGGTGGTGGTGACGCCGCCTTGGATGTCCTCGAACAACAAGCCGTATTCCTTCCCCTGTTCCCGCACCGCCGCGAGCAGGCGTTCCTTGAGGGCGTCGCTGTCCAGAGTCGTTGCGGCTTCCACAATCAAGTTCGATTGCCTAGCGACGGAGGAATAGCCGATGTCCTTGCGTCCGTGGCCGTTGGAACTGGCGAAGCCTTCTATCGGCGTGCGCGACATGAGGAAGTTCTTGAACACGCCGTCTTCCACGACCACCACCGGGCGCGCGCCGACGCCTTCGTTGTCGTAGTCGTAGGCGCCGGCGAGATCGGTGTCCGCAAAGCGGCGCAACGTCGGATCGAAAGTGATGTCGAAACCTTCCGGCAGGATGCGTTCGCCGATCTTCTTCTTGAAGGTCTGGCCTTCGTCTTCGCGCTTCTGCCGGTGGCCTTCCACGCGATGGCCGAGCACTTCGTGGAAGAACACGCCAGCCGCGCGCCCGGAAAGAATCGCCGGCCCGGCGTAGGGATCGACAATGGGCGCTTCGCGCAGCGCGTCGAGGTCGTCGATCATTCCGCGTACCGTCGCCAACACCGCGTCGTCGCTCGGCAGCGCGCCGGCATCGCGCACGGCGAAGGATTCGTAGCGCGGCAACGCCATGCCGTCCTCGGCAATCGTGCGGGCGCTGAGGCTCAGTCGGAACTGCGTCCTGCCGGTGCGCACTCGCGTTCCCTCGCTGCTCACGAACCAGCGCTTTTCGACCGTGCCTTGAAGCGTCGCGCGACCGCCGTAGACGTGCTCGTTGCCGGCGAACGGTGCGGAGTAGCGCCGCACCTTCGCTTGCCATGCATCCAAATCGATGGCATCGACATCCAGCGAGGCGACTTCGCGCAAATCCTCGACCGGCGCTTCCTTGGAGAAATCCGCCGACTGGTCCTCCGCATCGACCTTCACTTCGATGTCGGTCCGCACTTTGGTGAGGTTCTCCGCGGCTTCCTTGTAGTGCTGATCCGTCGCGTTCCAGATCATGCTGCGGATCGCGTCGACGTCGTCTTCGACGGCGATCAGCGATTGCGTACGGCGCTGCCGGCCGGAGGATTCCCGCAGCGGCCGGGAACTGTCCAACACGTAGTCGCCAACGCGGACGTCCACGTCGAGGTACCTGCGCTGGCGGCGATTGCCGAACGTGAGCGCGCCGAACGAAGCCGACGCGGAAACCGCCTGCGTCTCGGTGACTTCGTAGCTCAGGAAATAGGGCGGCGCCTCCTGCTCGCCAAGCACCGCCATCGACCGCGCCAGTTCGAGCTCGAGGGCTTCCAGAACAGCATCCTGCTGCGCACCTGCGACCGATGCGAGAACGACTGCGATCGCGCCAAGCGCGCGACGGCTCTTGCGGTGTGCTGTGCGATTCATCAGGGTTCGATGCGGTGCTTCTTCACCATGTCGTCGTCGAAGGCGAGACCCAGCCCCGGCGTGGTCGGCGGTTCGATGAAGCCGTCGGCGAACCGAATCGGCTCCTGGAAGAGCGCCTCGTGCAGCGGCCCGCCGTTGTACTCCTGAATCAGAAAGTTCGGTGAGCAGGTATCGAGCTGCACCGCGGCGGCAGCCGCCACCGGGCCGACGTACATGTGCGGCGCGATCATCGCGTAGTGCGCCTCGGCGATGCCGGCGATCTTCTTCGATTCCAGAATGCCGCCGCACTGCCCGACGTCCAGCTGGACGATCTGCGCCGCCTGCTTCTCCACCAGTTCGGAGAACTCGTAGAGGGTCACCAGGCGTTCGCCGGACGCGATTGGGATGCTGGTGTGGGCCGCCACGCGGGCCATTTCGTCCACGTTTTCCGGCGGCACGGGTTCCTCGAACCAGAACGGCTGGTATTCCTCGAACACCTTGGCGACGCGAATGGCGCCGGAGGTGCTGAACTGGCCGTGGGTGCCGATGCCGATTTCCAGCTCGTCGCCCACCGCGTCGCGAATGGCTTGGAAGATCTTCGCGGCGTGCTTGATCGTCTTCAGCGGGAAATCCCTGGGGAGGGGAAAGTACGGCATGAAGGGATCGATCTTGCAGGCCGTGTTGCCTTCGCGGACCAGTTTCTCCGCAATGTCTCCGGCGCGTTTCGGATCTTCCCACACGCCGTCGGTGGGCATGTAGGCGTAGGCGCGAAGCTTCTCGTGGCAGCGGCCGCCGAGGAGGTTGTAGATCGGCTGCCCGGCCGCCTTGCCGACGATGTCCCACAGCGCCATCTCGATGGCCGAGAGGGCGGGGGTGCCGTACAGGCTGGGATGGCGGTAGTCGTGGTTGGAGGCGTAGACGCGCTGCCAGATCGCTTCGATGTCGAACGGGCTTGCGCCGACCACGAACCGCTCCGCGATGTCGTGCAGCAGCGCGATCTGGGATTTCAGGTCCGGCGTGTGTCCGGTGGGCCGCTCGCCGAGGCCGACGATGCCTTCGTCGGTGAGCAGGCGGATGAACAGGAACGTCCTGCCGCCCCGATACGGCGGCGTGTTCTCCACCAGAATGGTCTCGATGCCGGTGACCTTCATGCCGTGCTCCTGCCCGTGCTGCGCCAACCATACCCCAAGTGCGGTGCCGTGTGCGGTTCGCCCGCTACCAGCCACGGCGCTACAATCCGCCGCCACGTTCGCCGCCAGGCATGGGCATGTCCGCCGACCTTCGGGATTTCATCCGCGACCGCATCCGCAGCGACATCGCGAGCGGCTTGGAAGGCGTGGCGACGCGGTTTCCGCCGGAGCCGAACGGCTACCTGCACATCGGCCACGCGAAGTCCATCTGCCTGAACTTCGGCGTCGCGGAGGAGTTCGGCGGCAAGACCTATCTGCGCTTCGACGACACCAATCCGCTGGCGGAGAGCGACGAGTTCGTGGCGGCGACCATGCGCGACGTCCGCTGGCTCGGCTTCGAGTGGGTCGGCCCCACGTTCGCGTCCGACTACTTCGACCGCCTCTACGCCTTCGCGGAGCAGCTGGTCGAGCGCGGCAAGGCGTTCGTGTGCGATCTGCCCGCCGAGGAGATCCGCGCCACTCGCGGCACGCTGACCGAGCCGGGCACGCCGAGCCCGTTCCGGGAACGCAGCGTGGCCGAGAACCTGCGTCTGCTGCGCGCCATGAAGGCCGGCGAGTTCGCCGACGGCGCCTGCGTTCTGCGGGCGAAGATCGACATGGCCTCGCCGAACATCAACATGCGCGACCCGGTGCTGTACCGCATTCGCCACGCCAGCCACCATCGCACCGGCGACACTTGGCGCATCTATCCGATGTACGACTTCACGCACTGCATCTGCGATGCGCTCGAAGGCATCTCCCATTCGCTGTGTACGCTGGAGTTCGAAGACCATCGCCCGCTCTACGACTGGGTGCTGGACAACATCTCCATCAACTACCACCCGCCGCAGATCGAGTTCTCGCGCCTCAGCCTGGAACACACGGTGATGTCCAAGCGATTGTTCTCGGCGCTGGTCGAGGGCGGCCACGTGGAGGGCTGGGACGACCCGCGCCTTTCCACCCTCGCCGGACTGCGCCGGCGCGGTTTCCGACCGCAGGCGATCCGCGAGTTCTGCAAGCGCATCGGCGTCACCAAATCCGACGGCGCGGTGGAGTTGGAACTCTTGGAGTTCTGCGCCCGGCGGGATCTGGAGTCGACGGCGCCCCGGGCGATGGCGGTGTTGGACCCGTTGCGCGTGACGCTCACGAACTACGAAGGCGAGGGCGAAACGCTAACCGCGCCTTGGCACCCGCAGCAGCCGGAGCGTGGAACGCGGGAGATGCGCTTTTCCGGCACGCTCTACATCGAACGCGAAGACTTCGCCGAAGATCCGCCACGCAAGTTCCGCCGTTTGGTTCCAGGCGGCATGGTGCGGCTGCGCTACGGCTACATCATCGTCTGCGACGAGGTGTTGAAGGACGCCTCGGGAGAGGTGGTCGAACTGCGCTGCCGCTATGTTCCCGAATCGAAGAGCGGCAGCGACTCCAGCGGATTGAAACCGAAAGGCGTCATCCACTGGGCGGAAGCGGAGAGCGCCCGCCCGGCGCAAGTGCGGCTGTTCGAGCGGCTGTTCAAGGACCCCAATCCGACTTCCAAGAACTACCTCTCGGCGCTGAATCCGCAATCCTGCCGTAGCGTTCGGGCGATGGTCGAACCGGCGGTTGTGGAGAGCGAAGAGACCGCGTTCCAGTTCGAGCGCAAGGGCTACTTCGTGAAGGACTCCGAACTGCACACGGCGGAGAATCCAGTCTTCAATCTCACGGTCGCTCTGCGCGACAGCTACAAGCCGGGCAAGGCCAGCTGAGCGGAATCTCTACGCAAGCGGCGACAAGCGGCGACTCCTCCCCCGAACTCACTTCACATCCTGCACCAGATCCAGATCCCGCGCCGCCTTCACGTCGTCCAAGCGCTTCGCTTCGAGGTTGTGCGGCGCGGTCTTGACGAGTTCCGGGTCGCGTTCCGCTTCCTCTCGAATCCGCGTCATGGCGTCCACGAAGGCGTCGAGTTCCTGCTTCGTTTCGGTTTCCGTCGGTTCGATGAGCAGACACTCGGGAACCAGCAGGGGAAAGTAGGTCGTCGGCGCGTGGAAGCCGTAGTCCAGCAGTCGCTTGGCGAAATCCATGGCCGTCACGCCCCACGTTTTCGCCTCTTTTCGCAAGGTGACGATGAATTCGTGGCTGGCGCGACGTTGCGGATACGCCAACTCGAATCCGGCGTCGCGCAAGCGCGCCATCAGGTAGTTGGCGTTCAGCGTAGCGAACTCGCCGACCCGGGCCATGCCGTCCAAACCAAGCATCCGAGCGTACGCAAGCGCCCGCAGAAGGATGCCGGCGTTGCCCATGAACGCGGAGAGCCGGCCAATGGATTGCGGGCGGTCGGCGGATTCCACCCAGCGGTACGTGCCGTCTTCGTCGCGTTCGACGAAAGGCGTGGGCAGATGCGGCAGCAGCCGGGCATTCACGCCCACCGGCCCAGCGCCCGGCCCGCCGCCGCCATGCGGCGTGGCGAAGGTCTTGTGCAGGTTCATGTGCAGCACGTCGAAACCCATGTCGCCGGGCCGCGCCTTGCCGAGGATCGCGTTCAGATTGGCACCGTCGTAGTAGAGCAGGCCGCCAGCGTCGTGAACGATGTCCGCGATTTCCAGAATCCGCCGCTCGAACACTCCGCAAGTGGATGGATTGGTGAGCATGATTCCTGCCGTTTGCGGCCCCACCGCTTCCTTCAACGCCGCCACGTCCACGTCCCCATCGGCGCCCACGGCGACTTCGCGCACCGCGTAGCCGCACATCGTGGCGGTGGCCGGATTGGTGCCGTGCGCCGCGGTGGGAACGACGATTTCGCTGCGGTCGTTCTCGCCGTTCGCTTCGTGGCAGGCGCGGATCATCGCCACGCCGGCGAACTCGCCTTGCGCTCCGGCCATCGGCGTGAGCGAGACCGCGGCCATGCCGGTGACGGTCTTCAAGGTTTCCTGCAAATCGTAAAGGCAGGCGAGGAAGCCCTGGCTCGCCGCGGCAGGGGCCAAGGGATGTCGGTTCAGGAAACCCGCTTGGCTGGCAGCGCGGTGGGCGCCGCGCGGGTTGTACTTCATGGTGCAGGAACCGAGCGGATAGAAATGCGTGTCGATGGAGAAGTTCCGCGCCGAGAGATTCGTGTAGTGGCGAACCACTTGCAGTTCGGAGACCTCCGGCAGCGCTGGCGGCGACTCGCGCAGACACCACGCGGGGAGATCGTCCACGTCGCCAGCGCTCGGGTGCTGGGCCGCCGCTCGGCGATTGGTTGCGCCGATGTCGTAGATGGTGGTGCCGCGCTTCATTTGCCGAGCACCTTGCGCAGTGAATCGCGGAACCGGGAGATTTCGGCGTCGGTGCGTTTTTCCGTGGCGCAAACCAGCAGGCAGTTCTCCAACTGCGGGTAGAAGCGCCCCAGCGCCAAGCCACCGATCACGCCCTCGTTCGCCAAGGACGCGACTACGGGTTGCGCGGGCCGTCCAACGTCGATGACACATTCGTGGAAGCAAGGCGCATCGAAACGACGGCGCACCCCGTCGATTGAGGCGAGTTCCTGCACCAGCTGCCGCGTCTTGGCGTGGCAGGCGCTGGCCACCCGGCGCAAGCCTTCCGGCCCCATCAACGCCAGGTGGATCGTCGCCGCGGTCACCAGCAGACCTTGATTGGTGCAGATGTTGGACGTCGCCTTGCCGCGCCGAATATGCTGCTCCCGAGCCTGCAAGGTCAGCGCGAAACCAGCGTTGCCGTCGCGGTCGGTGGTGCGTCCAACGATGCGCCCTGGCAGTTGCCGAACGTGGCGCTGCCGAGTGCAGATGAAGCCGAAGGAGGGGCCACCGGACGCCATCGGAATGCCGAACGGCTGACCGTCGCCGCAGACGATGTCCGCGCCTTCGCCGCCCCATTCGCCAGGCGGCTTGAGAGCGGCAAGGGCGAGGGGGTTGACGACGGCTATCGTCAGCGCGCCGTGTTCCTCGGCGATGCGCACTATTTCGTCCACGGGTTCGATCAAGCCGAAGAAGTTGGGTTGCTGAACGACGACGGCCGCGGGTGGCGGCATTTCCCCCAAGGCGTCGAGGTTTGCCGTGCCGTCTTCCCCGAAGCCAGTCTCTTCCAGCACGACGCCCTGATTGCGCACGATGTTGGCGGCGGTCTCGGCATAGAGCGGATGGCAGGCGCCGGCCAATGCGATGCGCGTCTTCTCTTCGCCGCTTGCCTTCTGTGCGGAACGCGATCCGCGCCGCTTGCCCCGAACACCTGCCCGCACCGCCATCAACACCGCTTCGCCGAGCGCCGAACCGCCGTCGTAGACCGATGCGTTGGAGACGTCCATGCCCGTCAACGCGGCCATCATGGTTTGGTATTCGTAGACGAGTTGCAGCGTGCCTTGGCTGGCTTCGGCCTGGTAGGGCGTGTAGGCGGTCATGAACTCGCCGCGGCTGGCGACGTCCCACACCGCGGCGGGAATGTGGTGGTCGTAGCAGCCGGCGCCGAGAAAACACGGGCCGGTTTCGTCCTGTCGAGCACGGGCGGCCATTTCCGCCAGCATCGTCATTTCGTCCACGCCGTCGGGCAGTGCGCCGAAGTCCGCGTTCTTCAGCATCGACGGGATTTCGTCGAACAGATCCTCGGTCGAAGCCACACCGACGCAGTCGAGCATGGCTCGCACGTCGTCGTCGGTATGCGGAATGAAGGGCACGCGAGCGTGGTCGGCTAGTGCGCCGCCTCCGACATCGCGAGGCCGAAGTGGTTTTTCAAGGGATGGTGTTGCACGGAACGATCAATCGTCCGCTTGGGATTCGCACAGCTCGTCATAGCGGTCCGCATCCAGCAACTCGTCGATATCCGCTTCATCGACTGGCCGCAGCTTGTAGAACCAGCCGTCGCCGTAGGGATCCTGGTTGACCAGTTCCGGCGCGTCCTCCAAGGCTTCGTTCACCGCCACGACCGTGCCAGAGACCGGCGCGTAGATGTCCGCTGCGGCTTTCACCGACTCCACCACGCCCACTTCCGAACCCGCTTGCGCCTCGAGACCCACTTCCGGCAGTTCCACGTAGACGACGTCGCCAAGGGATTCCTGCGCGAAATCGCTCACGCCGACCACCACCAGCCCATCTTCGGAACGCGCCCATTCGTGGCTGGATGCGTAGCGCAGTTCGTTCGGCGTTTCGCTCATTTTCGTTTTCCGTTCTGTCTACTCACGCGAAAGGGGCGCGAAAGGCGGCCTGACGAGACGCGCCGTGGCCGGCTTGCCGCGCAGTTCGATGATGCACTCACCCTTGCTGCCGCGCGGCACGCGCACCAAGCCGATACTGTAACCCAAGGTCGGCGAAAACGTGCCGCTGGTGACGACGCCAACCCCCGCGTTGGTGTGGACGCGGCTGCCCTCGCGCATCACGCCACGGCCATCGAGCACGATGCCCCGCAACACCCGCGCTGGCCTCTCGGCGCGCTGCCGTTCCAGCGCTTCGCGGCCTAGGAACATGCGCTCCCGCGGTTCCCAGGCGACCGTCCAGCCGAGGTTCGATTCGAGCGGCGTGGTGGTTTCGTCCATGTCGTTGCCGTAGAGATTGAGGCCGGCCTCTAGGCGGAGCGTATCCCTGGCGGCGAGCCCGGCAGGCTGAACGCCGGCCTCGCTCAAGCGCTGCCAGAGATCGCCCGCTTGGTCGTTCGGCAGCATGATCTCCACCCCGTCCTCGCCGGTATAGCCAGTGCGGGCGACCAGCCAATCCTCCCGCCGCAGCGTGGCGAAGCGTGGCAACGGCGCCGCGTCGATGCCGGTCGCTCCGTGCAGCGTGGCAAGCGCATCCGGCCCCTGCACCGCGATCATGGCCAGATCGTCGCGCTCGTTGAGCGCGATCTCGTATGGGGCCGCCTGGGTTTGCAGCCAACCGCGCACCGCATCGCGAGTGGCCGCGTTCGTCACCAGCCGCCAGCCATCGTCCAGCCCGTAGACGATCAAATCGTCGATCACGCCCCCGTCGGCATTCAAGAACACGCCGTACACGGCCTTGCCCGGCGTCGCCTTCGCCGGGTCGTTGGCGAAGACGCGGTTCAGAAACGCCAGCGCATCCCTACCGGCCAAGTCGGTGATGGCCATGTGCGACACGTCGAACATGCCAGCGGCCTTGCGCACGGCGTGATGCTCGGCGATCTGCGAACCGTAGTGGAGCGGCATCGACCAGCCCGCGAACGCCGTCATCCGCGCTCCGCCGGCAACGTGCATCTCGTGCAAAGCCGTGCGAGCGCTCATGCCGCGAACGCCCCCGCGCCCATCGCTTCGCGCACCAGATGGCGCTTGGCGGCGTTCGACGCATCGATGCGCCGCAGCGCCACGTTCCGCGCAAGGCGGAACCACGGATCGTGTGCGATTGGCCCGCAGTAAGCGGCGAGCAGCCCGCGCATCAAGGCCATCATCGCCTTCGACCGCCGCCGCCGACTGCGGGCATAGCCGCGCCAAAGCCCGGCCTGCCCTAGGTCGGCCACATCCTTTCGCGCTGCCTGGGCGGAGATAGCGCGGACGTCTTCCAAGCCGATGTTGACGCCTTGACCAGCGAGCGGATGCAGCGCCCGCAGTGCATCGCCAGCGAGCAGAATGCGCGGCAACGGATTCGGATTCGCGGCCAGAACCTGCTTCGCCGGGAAGGCGAAGCGCCGGTCCACGGCCTCGACGCCGCCGAGCACATGTTCGGTCTCGGCACCGAGCGCCGCACGGAACGCCGCATCGTCCAAAGCGCCAAGACGCTCGCTCTCTTCCGCGCTCGCACTCCAGATCACGGAGACCATGCGCGGCTCGGCAAGCGGCAACAGCGCCACCGGGCCGGTCGCGCCGAAGCGCTGCCAAGCGATGCCACGATGCGGCTTCTCGGTCCGCGCCACGGTGGCAATGGCACGCTGCTCACCGTTCCGTGGCGCTGGCTCGTAGCGTGTACCGACGCCAGCAAGTCCGCGCACGCGACTCTCGGCACCATCCGCAGCCACGACCAGCTTGGCGCGGATTCTCCTTTCGATGCCGTCGCCATCGCGTACCGCGAGAGCGACTGCGCCGCCAGTGTCACCGTCCAATCCCGTCACCGTGGCGGTCAACGCGTCGAGACGACCTTGCGCCGCCCGCCACAGCGCATCCACGAGGGCGCTGTTCTCCACCACCCAGGCGAGCGGATCTCCGGTGCGGAACCGCAACTGCGCCGCGCCGTCACATTCCCAGACGCGCATTTCGTCAACCGCCGTGAAACCCGCCGCTTCAACGCTCGCCACGTCCTCCAGAAAACGCACGGAAGCCGGAGTCAACGCGACGCTGCGCACGTCGAAGCCAAGCGCACCGCGCAACCGCTGCGGCGCCGAGCGTTCGACCAGCACGGTGCGCCGGCCAGCGTCGGCAAGCGCCAAGGCCGCAGCCGTGCCGACGATGCCGCCGCCCACCACCGCGGCGTCGTAGATCGCTTCGTCGTTCTGCGCGTTCGGTCGCATCGCAGCCATAATCGAACTGTGCGCGGCTCTCGCCGCGACCGCAAGCGCCAAGTCCGAGCAATGTCGGCAGCGAACAAGCGACACCGGGGTGCTTGGCGTGTCTGTCCCTGCTGGCTGGGCCGTGCCCAGCACCCGGCGTCAAGCGCCACGATGCTATGCTCCGCGCATGTCGAACAGTCGTCGCGCCACGCCGCAGCCGTTCCCCTATCAGGGGAGCAAACGGTCGATCTGCCGCCACATCCTGCCCTACGTTCCGGCCGGCGCAGACCGTCTGGTCGAGCCCTTCTGCGGTGCCGCCGCGGTCTCGCTCGCAGCCGCCGTGCATGGCGGAGCCAAGCGTTTCTGGCTGAACGACGCCAACGCGCCTCTCATGGCGCTGTGGCGGGAGATCCTCGAACGCCCGATGCAGTTGGCGGACGGCTACGAGCGGCTTTGGCGCGAGCAGCGACCGGACCGCAAGGCGTTCTTCTTTCAAGCGCGACGCCAGTTCAACCAGACGCACGCGCCGCACCTGCTGCTGTATCTGCTGGCGCGAATCGTCAAAGGGGCCGTGCGCTACAGCGCGGACGGCCAGTTCAACCAGAGCGCGGACAACCGACGTTGGGGCATGAAGCCAGAGGCCATGCGCATGCAGCTCCTCGGCGTCTCCGCGGCGCTGGCCGACCGCGCGACGACCAGCGCCCGAGACTTCCGCAGCGTGGCGCACGAAACCACGGTGGACGACGTGATCTACATGGACCCGCCCTACCAAGGCACGTCGTCCACCAGAGACCACCGGTACTACGGCGGCCTGCCCTTCGCCGATTTCGTGGCCGCCCTTCGGACGATGAGCGCGGCTGGCAAGTCCTACATCGTCAGCTACGACGGCCAAACCGGAACCAAGAAGCACGGCGAACCGTTGCCGACGGACTTGGGCCTGCGCCACTTGCACATCCACGCGGGGCGATCGAGCCAATCCACGCTGCTGGGGCGGAACTGCGAGACGGTGGAGTCGCTGTATCTCTCGCCGGCGTTGATCGAACGACTCGATGCGAGCGGCAGCGAACGAGACGCCGAGCAACGTATCAGCCCGAGGACGCTGTCCTTCGCATGACCAACCAGCGTCTGCCGGCAATGTTCATGGACTTGCTCAATGGCGTGAAGACCGTGGCGGCGTTGCCAGCGCTTGCCGCAGACGGTCACTGACCTACGCACCCGGTCGAATATCGGGCGTGTGCGCCGCGCCGAATTGCGGCAAGATCGCCGGGCTCGCGGTTCGGGCTGCGCTTTGGCGAACGACCCGCGACTCTTGACGGCCAAGGAGGAGCACCCATGCAGGAACCGGATGTCAGCGCACTCGAATCCAAGGTGGACGAACTGATCGCGCTCTGCGAGCGGCTTGCCGAGGAGAACCGAGCGCTGCGCGAAGAGCGGCAGTCCTTGATCGACGAACGCGCGAGCCTCGTCGAACGCAACGAACGCGCCAGAAGCAAGATCGACGCGACCCTCGGCCACCTGAGGGGCACCACCGAGGAGGCGGCGACCTCGCCGCCCGCCGACGAACGCCCACACTCGGCGTAGCAACGTGAACGGCGACGAGGCGCAACCCGCGGGCGCTCCGGCCGAGCGCCTGACGGTCGCGGTGCGAATCCTCGACCGCGAGTACGACGTGCGTTGCGCCGAGGACGAAGTGGCGATCTTGAAGGCGTCGGCGGACGACCTCGACGCCCGCATGAGGGCCATCCGCAGCGCCAGCAAGGTGGCTGGCACGGATCGCGTCGCGATCATGGCGGCGCTGAACCTGGCGCACGAGAACCACCGCCTCCGCTCGAACGCGCAAGACGTCGCGCAGCGCGTGGAGGGAGTGACGGAGCGCCTCACGAAGGCCCTTGAGGACCGCGAATCCGCCGATGGCGCGCCTGTCTGACGGTGCCGCCGATGCTTGCCGGTTGCACTGGACGACGCCCTTCCGTTTGTGGCTATACTCGCTGCCGTCTCCTGGGATGTTGGCCAGCCAACGTAATCCTTGAGCCGTTAGAGAAACCCAAGGGGATTTGGCGTCGGTGACAGTGTGCATGCCCGCGCTTCCGGTGGACGATGGTCTCGTCGCCGTTCCGGGAAGCCTTCGTCAGCGGCCTGGGTCTCCGCCTTGAACCAAGACGGTTCAGGGTCGCATCGGCAGCCGCATCGCCGGGAGACGAATTCCTCGCAGCCGAGCGAGAAGGTCCACCTGCGCACCGAGTTCCGGCAGCGACGACGAGCCTTGACCGTGGAAGCCCAGCAGCGCCACGCCACCGCCATCGCCCGGCACGTCCTCCCACGCATCGACGCTGAGGACGTGGTCGCGGCGTACATGGCCCAGGATGGCGAAGTGGACTTGCAGCCGATCATCCACGCCTGCTGGCAACGAGGCATCGCCGTGGCGCTGCCGGTCATCGACGGCCGCGAACTCTCCTTCCACGCCTACCGGCCAGAGACCACTCTGCGCCGAAACCGCTTCGGCATCCCCGAACCAGCCAACGCCGAACTGCTCCCCCCCACCACCGTCCTCGCCCCTCTGGTGGCGTTCGACGACCAAGGCCACCGCCTAGGCATGGGCGGCGGCTTCTACGACCGCTTCTTCGCCGCCCACCCCGAGGCGCGACGCTTCGGAATCGCCCACGACTGCCAACGCGCCGACGCCCTGCCAACGGAAGCGAGCGATATCCCCCTCACCGCCGTAGCAACGGAAACCGGCTGGCGAACCTTCAACGCACCGGACGCCCGCCCATGAACCAAGACGCCCTGAAGCGCAACGCTGCGGAGGCCGCACTGCGCCTGATCGAGCCATTGCTCACCCCAGACAGCATCGTCGGCGTCGGCACCGGCAGCACCGCCAACTACTTCATTGAAGGGTTGCAAACCATCCGCCACCGCTTCACCGCCGCCGTCTCAAGCAGCGAGGCAAGCGCCGAACGCCTCGAATCCGCCGGCATCCGCGTCGTCGATCTGAACGAGGCCGAGACCCTCGCCGTCTACGTGGACGGCGCCGACGAGGTGGCCCCGGGCCGGGAACTCATCAAGGGTGGCGGCGGCGCACTCACGCGAGAGAAGATCGTCGCCGCAGCCGCCGACCGCTTCATCTGCATCGTCGACGAAAGCAAGCGCGTCTCTACCCTCGGCGCGTTCCCACTGCCGGTGGAAGTGATCCCGATGGCGAGACGCCTAGTGGCAGATCGCCTGCGCGACCTGGGTGGCGACCCGGTGCTTCGCGCCAACTTCGTCACCGACAACGGCAACCAAATCCTCGACGTTCACGGCCTAACCATCGACGCTCCGGCAACTCTGGAAGCCCGCATCAACAACGTCCCCGGCGTAGTCGAAAACGGCGTCTTCGCCGCCTCGATGCGCCCGCACACGGTTCTAGTGGCAACGCCAGAGGCGGTTCGCTCGCTGCCGTAGCCCGACTTCGCAACTGGGCAGCTATGTGCCGCAAGTGGTTGACTAATCCGGCAAGACGCCGTAGTGTCACCCCAAATCTGTCTGAGCCAACTACTGATGCCCGTTGCCACGCCTCTGGATGACTTGCTAGCGCTCATGAAGACGTTGCAAGGACGCATCGAAGATCACGGCGGATCCCTGCGGAAGAGCGAAGCCCTCACGCGCTATGCCCTCATCGACCCGTTGCTGCGGGAACTGGGCTGGGACACCAGCGACCCGGCGCACGTCATGCCAGAGTATGCGGTTGCCGACGGTCGGGCGGACTACGCACTTCTTGTGGACGGGAAATCTCAGGTCGTGATTGAAGCGAAGAGCCTCGGTACTGCGCTAGACGACGCCGTCATCATTAGGAAAGGAATCACCTACTGCACGGCGGAGGGCACTCCGTACTTCGCGTTGACGGATGGCGAGCATTGGAGGCTCTACGAAACACATCGTCCTGTGCCGGCAGCGGAGAAGATCGTTGTCAGATTCGGCCTACAAGATGAACCTGTCGAGTGGGCTTTGGCTGCTTTGGATTTCTGGCGGACTCGCGTAGAAGCAGGGCGTATTGGGACCGTTGACTCTCCACACGCGACGGCCTCTACGACCAGAAGCGAAGCCCCCGAGTCTCCTGCGAGGCGTTCGCAGCAGCGTACAAAGCCGAGCGGTTCTTCGACCAAAGAGACTGATGCCAGTGGGTGGCGATCGGTCGCTTCGTATACGCCTAGAGTACGTGTCAAACCTGCCGAGGTGCGGTTTCCGACTGGCGAGACCGAGACGACTAGGAGTTGGACAGCATTCAATGAAAGGGTTGTGGCTTGGCTGGTGCGTGGGGGCTACTTGACCCAGAGTCGGTTGCCTGTGCAGATCCGCGGCAGGTTCATTGTCGCTGCCAGGGCCATTCATCCGAACGGAGATGAGTTCACACGCCCGAAGCAAGCCGAAGGCGTCTTTGTTGAGACGAATTACAGCGGGGCTGACACCCTTAGGAACATCCGCCACATCATCACTGAAGAGGTGGACGGCTTGGATCCCTCCCAGTTCCGTGTCCGCTTGAACGACTAGAGTCGGAGGACCAACGGCGCGGCGAGGATCGTAAGGCTGGAGCGAGGGGTTCACATCGCTACCGTAGTCTCAATCCACGATCGCCCGTGCTGCCGCCAAACCAGATTCCATAGCGCCTTCCATGCCGCGGCTTGTTCGCGCGGCGTGTTCGCCGCAGAAGTGGATGTTGGCGTGGGGTTTGGCGAGGGCGTTGGCGAAGCGGCCAATCTGGCCGGGGCGGTAGTAGGCCCAGCCGCCGCCAGCGAAGGGGTCGCTGGCCCAGCTTTGGCGGCCGACGTAGCGGAGGTGGCCACGCGAGGCGGGGCGTAGGGCTTCGATTTCGTCGATCACGAGCCCTGCGGCGTCCTTTTCAGGCACCGCGTCGAGGCGTTCGGCGTTGCGGCCCATGGCCCATGCGGTGAGGCCGGTGACTTCCTGCGGATTCTCGGCGCGGCGATGGGCTGCGACCATGCCCGCTAGGCCGTCAGTGAACATGCTTGGGCTGTGGCCGTCGTGTTCCCAGAACGGCGACTCGCAAGCGAAGTAGAGCTGGGTCATCGGTTGCGCGGGGAGCGAAGCGACCGCCTCGGCTTGGTGGCCGTGCAAGGGCGGGTCGAAGTGGATGCGGCGCAATGCCGGGGGCAGTGCCGAACACACGACGTGTGCTGTGCGCCATACCTTGCCTGCGGCGTCGCGTACTTGGGCTTCGCCGTGTGCGCACTCGATGGCTAGCACTGGCGTTTCCAAGCGCAATTCTCCGCGCAGCGTCGCCGCCATGCCTTCGGGGATGCGCTGTACGCCATCCCGTGCTGTCCAGCCGACGATGCCTGGTGGGGCTTGGCGGCGTTGGGCGATGGAGAACGCGGCGCGGGCGAACAGCATCAGCGCGGAGATGTCCGTGGCGTCTCGTCCGTAGCTGGCGTTCACGTTGTAGCCGAGGGCGACCGCCTCGCCGAGACCGTGCGCTTGCATCCAGTCGCGCATGGAGATGTCGGTTGCCGCGTGGTCGGCGTGGAGCCAATCCTGCGGTGCATCCAGCGGACAATGGCGGGCGGTGAGGGTTCTCGCGTAGGCCCAGGGGAGGATGTGGCGGTCGTTTTCGGGGAATGGGTTGGCCGGATGCGCCGGCCACTCCTCTTGGCGGATGAGCTGGCCGTTCAACGCCAAGACCTGCTCGCGGAAGAACGCCAGCATCGGCGTGGCGTCCACCAGCGGCACGCCGCAGCGCTTGGCCGCGTCGATGACCAGGTTGTAGCCAGCGCCGATGGTCGCGCCGCCGGCTTCGCGCACACCGTCGCCGCGGTCCACCGAGCGTACGCGACCGCCGACTTCCGCCTTCGCTTCCAACACCACGACCCGCGCGCCCGCGGCTTCCAGATGCAGCGCTGCGGCTAGGCCGGAGAAGCCGGCGCCGATGACTACGACGTCTGTGCGTTCGGCGGTGGTCACGGCGGCGAACCGCACAGTGCGGGCATTTGGGTGCCGGGGCGACCGGAGAGGCAGCAGTCGGGGGCGCAGAAGTCTGCGCTTGGGCCGGAACTGCCCACGGCCGGGCGTTGGGGATTGGCCGTTATGCGTTCGCGCACGAGGTCGCGCACCATGCCGACGTAGGCCGGGTGGGTGCCAACGGTGGCGGCGCGGAACATTCGCAGGCCGAGGCGGCGGGCGGTGGCCGCGGCCTGAACGTCCAAGTCGTGGACCACTTCCATGTGGTCGCAGACGAAGCCGATAGGAACCACAACGACTGCGCCGTGGCCTTTGTCGGCGAGTTTGCCCAGCGCGGTGTCCACGTCCGGCGTCAACCACGGCACCGGCGCAGTGCTCGCGCTCTGGAAGGCGAGCGACCAGTGCTTCGCGCCTACCCGCTCGGCGACCAAAGCGCTCGCTTCCAGAAGCTGCGCTTCATAGTCGGCACGAGCGGCCATCGGTCGTGGCAGGCTGTGCGCGGTGAACAGGAGCGGCGCGTCGGTAGCGTCCTCAAGCGTCTTGGACACTCGCGCTGCCATCGCGGCGATGAAGCCCGGGTGGTTCCACGCTTGGCGGAGCTTGTCGATGCGCGGGGCGTTGCGGACTTGCGAGACCGCTTGGTGCAGGTTCTCCCGATATTGCCGACAGCCGCTGTAGGAGCTGAACAGGCTGGCGACGAAGGCGATGGCGCGGCGAACGCCGTCGTCCGCCATGCGCTGCACCGTGTCCGCCAGGAAGGGATGCCAGTTGCGGTTGCCCAGGTAGACCGGCAAACGCAGCCCTGCGTCGCGCAGCGCCTTCTCCAGCGCGGCGGCGAAGGAACGCATGTGGCCGTTGTGGGGGCTCACGCCACCGTAGCGCAGGTAGACCTCGGCCACCCTCGCCTTTGCGTCCGCCGCCACCGGGCGCCCGCGCAGCACGTTGTCGAGGAACGGCATCACGTCCTCCGGGCCTTCCGGGCCGCCGAAGGAGACGACGAGCACGGCGTCGTAGTCTCGCGCCTCGTCGTCGAACGCGGCGTTGGTCACGCACTGCGCCAGCTGGTTTGCCAAGCCGCGTGGCCGACGAAGAACGGGCCCAGGCGGCTCAGGTACTGCGAGGTCTGCTCGGTGCTGCGCATGGTCTGCACGAGTATCGAGAGCGGATGCAGCTGGGTGCCGAGCAGGCCGATCACGAAATCGTTGTCCACGGGATCGAGTCCGTGGCAGGCGAAGCGGACGTCCGCCGCCAGGCCCGCCTCGCCGAAGCGCCGCCCGATGCCGCCGTGTTCGGCGAGAATCTGCCGCTGCCGTTCGGCGGAGAGCGCGTAGAACGCCTTGTCGCGTTGCAGCGGATACCAGACCGCCCACGGGAGCGCAGGGTCGATGATCCGCTCCCGCGGGCGTTGCAGCAGCACATGTTCCAAGTCCGCCTCGTAGCCGATGGCGTAGGTTCGCCCCAGCATGTCGAACTCGGCCTTGTGCCGCATATCGGCAAAGGGCGCGGCAGTGGTGTAGAACTCGCGCAGTTCGGTGGCGAAGTAGGCGGGATCTTCGGCGAGCGCGACCACGCCGATGCCGTGCGGGTCGTGGATGTCCTTGTAGAGTGCGCCTTGCAGGCCACTGCTCTCCAGCGCAACGGCTGCGGTGTGAACCGAGTCGCAGCCGCCGAAGGCCGTGAACTTCATGAAAAGCCGCCGGTCGAGGTGGATCGGCGCACCGTCCCGACGGCCCTGTTCGCGGATGTCCAAACTCTTCTCCGTCACGATGCCCGCTCCTCGTGAACCGTCCGCACGAACGCTTCCACGCTGTCGAGGGGCGTCTGCGGCAGGATGCCGTGGCCGAGGTTGACGACGTGGCCGCGGCGGTCGGTGCGGCGCAGCAGTTCAACGGTTTCCTGCCGCGTTGCCTCCGGCCCGGCGAGCAACACCGCCGGGTCGAGATTGCCCTGCACCGGGCGCTGCGGTCGCGCTCGCTGCAGAGCCGCGATGTCCACGCGCCAGTCCACGGCCAGCGCCTCGGCTGGCAGCTCCGCGTAGGCGTCCAGCAGATGCGGCGCGTTCTGCAGAAACAGGATGCGCGGTACGCCCGCCTCGCCCACCGCCTCCAACAGCGCAAGCAGATGCGGCCGCACGATGCGCCGCCAATCCGCGAGCGACAACGCACCGGCCCAGGAGTCGAATATCTGCACCGCGTCCGCCCCGGCCCGCCCTTGCGCGACGAGATACCGAGCCATCGCCGTGGAGAGCTTGCCGAGCAGCGCGTCCAAGGCTGCCGGCGCTTGGTGGGCGAAGGCGCGTAGCGTCGGAAAGCCCTGCACGCCCTTGCCTTCGACCAGATACGCCGCGAGCGTCCACGGAGCGCCGCAGAAGCCGAGCAGCGCCGTGTCATCGGCCAGCTGCTCGCGCACCATTCGCAAGGCCGCCATCACTTCGGGCGCCAACGCTTCCGGTTCCGCATCCGGCAGCGCATCCACCGCGGCCTGCGAGCGCAGCGGTTCGGCGATCACCGGGCCGGGGTTGAACTCGAACTCCACGCCCAGCGCTGGCAAGGGGCTCATGATGTCCGCGAAGACGATGGCCGCGTCGAGCGGAAAGCGGGCCATGGGCAGCAGCGTCACCTGCGCGGCCAACTCCGGGGTGTTGGCGAGGGCCTTGAAGTCATGCTTCGCGCGCAGCTGCCGGTACTCGGGCAGATAGCGCCCCGCCTGGCGCATGATCCACACGGGTCGGCGGGCCGTCGGCTCGCCGTGCAGAGTTCGGGTGAGCAGCCGCGTGGTCATGGCGAGTCGCCTTCGCTCGAAGGCTCCGCCGTGAAGCGGTAGCCCACCCCGCGCACGGTGTGGAAATGCCGGGGCGCGTTGGCATCGCGCTCGAAGCGCTTGCGCAGGCGCACGATGAAGTTGTCGATGGTGCGCGTGGAGGGATAGACCTCGAAGCGCCACACTTTGTCGAGAATCTCCTCGCGCCCCACCACCGCGCCGGGCTGTTCCGCCAGCGCCTTCAGAATCATCGCTTCCTTGTGCGTCAGCGCGTGGCTGGCGCCGTCCCATGCCGTCGCCTGGTAGCTGCGGAAGTCGACTTCGTTGCTGCCGAAGGCGAGCTTGTCGCTCGCGTCCTGCGCGTCCCCGGCGCTGCGGCGAAGAATCGCGGCGATGCGCAGCAGCAGTTCGCGCAGATGGAAAGGCTTGGCCAGATAGTCGTCGCCGCCCTCTTCCAAGCCGCGAACGCGGTCCGCCGGTTCGTTCTTCACGGTCAGAAAGAGCACCGGTGTGCGCCGCCCCTGGCGACGCAGTTCCGCGCAGACGGCGAAACCGTCCAGCACCGGCATCGTCACGTCGAGCACGATCAAGTCGAACGGCTCGGCAAGCGCCATGCGCAAGCCTTCGGCGCCGTCGTGGGCGGTCTGCGCCGCGTAGCCCTCGGCTTCGAGGTTCTCGCGGATGCCGGCTGCCAGGTGGGCTTCGTCGTCCACCACCAGAATGTGCGCCGCGGGCACGGCTTCGCTCACGATGCGGCCGGCCAGCGGATGGTGAACGCCGCGCCCTTGCCGACTCCTTCGCTGGCCGCGGCGATGCTCGCGCCGGAGAGCGCCGCCAGCCGATCCACGATGTAGAGGCCAAGGCCCGTGCCCGGCATCCGCGACTGCGGCGCACGGTAGAACTTGCCGAAGATGGCCTGCGCCGCGTCCGCTGGGAAACCGATGCCGTCGTCGGCGACTTTGATCTCCACGTTCTCGCCGACGCGCCCGGCGTCGATGGCGATGCGCCGTCCGTTGCCGGCGATGCAGGCCTTGAGCGCATTGTCGAGGAGATTGCGCAGCACGGTCTCGAACGCCCCGCGGTCGCCGAGCAGTCGGATGGCGTCGTCCACGTTCGCGTGAATCGCCACGTCGTGGGCGCGGGCGTCGTCGGCGATGCGCTCGCGGGCCGCGCCAACCACCGCCGCCAAGGGCAGCGCTTGCGGGCGCAATTCCAGTTCGCCGTCTTCGATGCGCGTGGTGTCGAGCAGGTTGTCGACCATGTTGAGCAGACGCTCGCCGTCGTTCAGCAGGCGTTGGCCGAGACGGCGGCAGTCCGCATCGGCGGAGCGCAACGCCAGCGTTTCCGCCGAGAGGCGCATGGAGGCGAGCGGACTCTTGAACTCGTGGGAAACCGCGGCGAGGAAGGTCTGCTGCCGGCGGCGAAGTTGCGCATCGTGGCGGATGGCGCGGGTGAGCACGATCATACCGCCGATCAGCACCAGCAGGAAAAAGCCGCCTTCCCAAGCGTAGCGGTTGATGCGCGAGGCCGAGGCATCGGCAAGCGCCGCCATGAACTCCGGACGCACCACGGCGTTGCCAGCATCGTCGATTCGCAGCTGCGGCAAGTGCGAACGCAGGGTTGCCAGCACTGCCGGCAGAACATCGCCGGCGTTTGCTTCCGAAAGGCCGGGCGCTGGCGCAACCGCGCCGGCGGGTTCGCCACGCAGCAGGCTCGCCATCGCGTTCGCCGCGTTGGCCTCGGCGCGGTACAGCGCAGCGACGTCGTCGCGGTCGTGCCGTGCCAAGGACACTTGGTCGGCGATCCACCATGCCACCTGCGCGATGGCAATCGTCAGCAGCACGAGCGAGCCGATTTGCAGCATCTTCGGGAGGTCGCGGTTGTTCGCCATGCGTCTACCTCGTCAGCGCTCGGCGCGGCGCGAGTGTTCGCGGGAATCGGTAGCGCACTCGCCGTTCAAGCGAAGGTCGGGAACGCCGGCGAGGAACGCATCGAGCGCACCCTCCGGCCCGTCGCGCAGCAGACTCTTCAAGCCAGCCACCGGCAGATGCGCCAACCGCCGCGCCAACGCTCGCGCCCAATCGTCGGCCGCTTGTCGCTCGGCCGGGCTGAGCGTTCGGCGCAGGTTCTTCTCGAAGCGGCGGATGCTGGACGCCGCGGCGTCTTCGTAGTGCTGGCGCAGCGCCGCGAAGAGCGGCCCGTGCAGGCGTTCGGCGAAGCGTTGCCGCAAGCGGGGCAGGGCGTCGTCCACCAATGCCCGCGCTTCGCCGACCTCCTTGGCGCGCGTGCCGCGATTGCGCTCCGCTTCCGCGACGATTGCGTCCATGCCGATGCGGGGGATGTCGAGTTCGGCGCAGGCGTTGCGGTCGATGTTCGCCGGCACCGCCATGTCGATGCACAACGGCGGTTCTCCCAAAGGCGCGGCGGCGCGCAGCTTCGCGAGTTCGGCCTTGCCAAGCAGCGGCACGTTGGCGCCCGTCGAAACGAGCACGGCTTGCACCGGCGGCGGCTGCTCGCGGAAGGCGTCCAAGGCCATCGCATCGGCGGCGAAGGCATCGGCCAGTTCGCGGGCCTTCTCCGGCGAACGGTTGACCACCACGAACGGCGCCTTGTCGTCCGCCAGAGCGAGGGCGGCCCGCTTCGTCATCGCCGAAACCCCGACCAACGCCACCATCCCGGGCGTTCGCCGCAGTTGCGCGCGAACATGCCCCATCGCCACTTCCGCCAGCGAAATCGAACCCGCCCCAAGCCGCGTACCGCTATGCACGGCAGCGGCGATGCGCAAGGCTTCCTCGAACAGCGTCGCAAGCCCCGGCCCGCTCAAGCCAGCGGCCGCGGCCTCGCTCTGACAGGCGCGAACCTGCCCGGCCACGTCCGTTTCGCCGACCGCCGCGGAATCCAGCCCGGCGGCGACCAGAAAGAGGTGCTCGCAAGCGCCCTC
The DNA here is from genome assembly GCA_965243175.1 of Candidatus Azotimanducaceae bacterium. GTDB lineage: Bacteria > Pseudomonadota > Gammaproteobacteria > Pseudomonadales > Azotimanducaceae > VXYL01. The sequence continues at coordinate 125,309 of OZ251532.1, forward strand.
GCCCCGCCAAGCCTTCAACTCCCGTTCCGCTTCCCCGGGCGCAGGAGCGCGCCCGGCGAGCAGCTCGAACGCCAACGGCCGCACATCGCGCCGCTCGCCACTCGCCACCTGCCGCCGAAACACGACTTCCACGCGATTGCAGGTCTCCAGATACGCGAGCTCGGCCAACCCAGCCCGCGCCGCGAAGTCGCGCAGCCGCTCCACGGCATCGTCGCCAAGCGCGAAATCGGCCAGCGCCTCGCTGCCGCGCTGCTGCCAAGAGACGCCAACGGCACCGAAATCCTCCAACATGGCGCAGAGCTTAGCGCAGTGCCCGCTTGGAAACGTCACGCGAATGTCACGGCGCAGCGTTCGGCTCCTAGCCCGGCGTCCACAACTCCGCACGTCGCTCAAGTCCGCCAAGGCTTGCTCAGCCACCGCCTGCACATCGAGCGTTCCTCGTAGCCGCCTCATGTGCGAGCACGTAGACCTTCGCCATCGTCCGGCAGCAGCTTTGCCGCCACGGAGCCACGCACCCAGCGCCACGGCAACGCCAAGAACGGCTACTCAGGCAGCTTGGCGGGCCAGGTCTTGACGCACGTCCGACCGGTTGCCGGCATAGAAACCATTGATTATAAAGAGGAAAGTCCAAAAAAATCGTCCATGAAATTTCACGAGACGATCGCTTGACACCGCCCCCTAGAGGTGGCATGGTGACCGCATCTCGCTGGGAGATGGGTACTTTGCAGCACAGCATTTCGGGCGTGGGCGCTTCCGCCTCCCGCGGGCGTAGCCTGCTCGCAGGGATCTTGCCCCCCCCCCCCCCCCCCCCCCCCGAACTCGGCGCCTGCTGCAGCGCCTCGCTGGTCCAACGAAGCGCTAGCGCCCTAGAACACCATCGCCGCCCTGCATCGGGCCTAGCCGCTAGCTCCGCGGTCTTCCTCTGTCTCAAGAATCTCGTCGTTGCGGTCCGGCATCGGCTCGTTCTCCTGTGCCTCGTTGCGCCACTGAGCGTGGCCACCCCTGCTTCCGCTCAGGTTGCCGGGGGTGCGACGATCGGAGAACTGGCCGAGTCGCCAGAATCCAATTCGATCTTCGCCTGCCGCCCGCGAGGCCTTGTCTCGGCTGGCGAGTCGTGCCAGCTGCATGGCACGGCGGTGGTCTTCGATGTCGACTCGCTGCGATCCCGAGCGTGCCTTGCGACCGACGCGCACAGGTTCTGCGGCAACGTCGTGGTGGTTCATCGTGGCACTCTGGACAACACCGCTATCGCGTTCGAGGCGCACAGGGAACGAAACGGGATCTGGCGCCTGAGCGTGGTCGAGCCCAGCCCGGGTGAAAACGGTGGCCCAGAGGTCGCTGCCCACGCAGCACGCGCCGCGCCCCTGACGTTGAACGTCGGCGACGATCCGGCCGAGAGGGAACTGTCGTCGATCTTCCAGGATCCAGAGCAGGAGCCACTTCGCTACGACGCGGAGGCATCGAGCGATGTCGTGGCTGTCAGCGTTGTTGACGGAACGTTGACGATCCGCCCGCTGAGGCAGGGTTCAACTGAAGTGATGGTGACCGCCATCGACAGGGGCGGCATGACGGCTACTTGGCGGTTTGCGGTTGCCGTGGATCCTGCGCTGAGCAACGCCAGCCTGCCGCTTTGGGCGTGGTCTCCGATTGCGGAGGCCGGCAGTAGCGGAATCGACAGCCGACAGCCCTCGGTCGTCACGTCGTCGAACATCGCCGCCGACGTCCGCAGCGCGAGGGTCCGCACCCATGTCGTCCGCACGCTCGCAACCACCCACCGCCACGGCGGATGCATGGCAGAACTGGACATCTCGCTGGGGGAAACAGGCTTGAACTGCCCGGGCAGCTGGGTCGCCTTCAGCTGCGACGGCACCCACGCGTCTCGCACCAATGCTTCCAGGATGTTCCGCGACGCGCAGCTGGCCTTTGGTTTCGGCTCGCCAGTGTCGGTGTCGCTCACGGAACACCGAAAGCACAACGGCCACTGCGTGGCCAACCGAATCGACGTGTTCAAGTGATGCCAAGGCATTCCAAACGGCGTCGCAAGGCACCTGTGTTGATTCCTGCGCTTCGCCTTTCTTGACGCGGGTGACAAGCATCGCGACCACAGCCGTCAACGACAGACCGAACACAATCAAGAGGAGGAGTAGACATGAAGTTCAACATTCAATCGGCGCTTTCTGCCATCGCGATCTGCGTAAGCATCGTGGCGGTGTACTATAGCGCTGAAGTCGCCAAGCAGATCTCGAGCAGCGACCATTACGCTGTCGAGCAGGTTAAGTCCAATACGGCAAGGCTGTACGTGTCCTTGATGAGCATCGCTGAAAAGTGGGCTCTCGATTCCCAAGGGGATAGATACCAGTTCGACGTTTCAGGCGAGAGGAAGGTGCTGTCTGACTTCGTCAGTAGCGAGTCTGCTATAGCTTATCGGGCATGGATTGATGAGAATGATGCAGAACTAGATAGCAAATGGAGGATATTTTTCCCTATGTTGGCGCATTTGTCGGGCCCAGAGCTGCTCGAAATGCCGTTCCATTATATTGTCGACATTCTAGTTCTGCTAGAGTCACTAACGCCAACAGACGTTGACAATATCGTCGAGTATAATTCGGACCTCGTTGAGGTCGTGTCCTCCGGTTTGACGAAGAATAATACGATCATACAAGCCATGATAAATATAAGGAAAGGAGTGGCAAAGGGAGACGATCCGACGACGGAAAATGAGGAAACGAGAAGATTGGTCGAGCTATTCACTTGGCTGAAAGAGAGCGGCGTCAATGACCCCAATATTAATCTGTGGCTAGGCATACTGAACGCAGATATTGGTTTGATCGAACAAGCCCGGCGTAATGGTGCGGTTCTTGACGTGCTTCCCTTTGAAGTGATAGACCAATATCGAGACAGACTTGAAAAGGCAGGGCTTCTGTGATGGCGCTGGAGTTGGCAACGGTACCAAGTTCCCGTACTGCACGACGGCTTGTCGACCAGATCGCGTCGGAACGTCCGAGTGATGGCCGCGCCACTCCCCGGGCGGCGAAAGGCACCGGGGGCGCTTGCTGCCGGCGCCATCGGGGCTCGCGTGCGGAGACAGAGTGGTATCCTTGGTGACCGCAAAGGGAACTTAAGCTCGGCAGATGCGAGCCAGGATGGGAGGGAAGAACTTGAAGCAGCTCTTGCTTAGCGCCTTTGCTTTGGTGGTGGCCGGTTGGACGCATGCCGCTGGCGTCTTTCTGCCGGTGGATCCAACGGCCGGGAAAGCGGGGGGCGCGGCCCACGTTGCGACTGGCGCGGGTCGCCAAGCCGCTGGCCAGGCTTGGGAGCGGCGTGTGCGGGTCGACCGCAATGCGCTGGAGCGGGCGCGCTACGAGGTCGAACACGCTGGTGGTGGTCGTCTGTTGCTCAACGTAAGGGCCGGGATGGAACTCGACGTGCGTGTCGAACGGAGCGCGACGACGGCCTGGGGGTACTCGCTTTCGGGGCGCGTTGGGGCTGGCTCCGTGGGATTCGTGACCCTGGTGGTACACGACGAAGCTGTCGCCGGATCGATCTGGCTGCCTCACGCCTCGTATGAAATTGGGTATTTGAGCGATGGCGTCCATGCGTTGCGCGACGTGACGAACAGGGGGCCCTTTGAATGCAAGACTGCGTCGCCTTCTAGCTTGGCGGTGCCTGATTGGAATGCTCAAAGCAGCGCTGGAGCCCTCTCTGCCGACGTCGCGGTGGTGGACATTCTGGCGCTTTGGAACACTGGCTTCCTCGATGGTTCCCACCTCTCCGATGGCCCCTACGAGCAAAAGAAGGCGGGTATCCGAGCCATGATAGATCTCGCCATTGCCCATACGAACGATGCTTTTGAACGTAGCGGTGCTTTCATTTCATTGAACTTGGTCGGGGCTGTGCCGGTGGAGTTTCCCCAAGTGGGTCGGTCGGAGGAACTAATGATGCTCGTTGATCCTTCCGACGGGCACATGGACGAGGTACATTCCCTTCGGGATCACGTAGGCGCCGACTTGGTGTATCTTTTCACCCTGGGACTCGGCGGGCTATCCGGTGGCGAGTTCAACATTGGATCTGGGGGCGCTTTCGGGCACGAAATTGGCCATGCCTTCGGCGTGTGGCACGAACGATCTGAAACTCCAGGGCTTGGTTCCGCCCATGGCTTCACGCTGTTCTATGGTCGACGATGCTATAGCACGATCGTCGCCAATGGTCTCGGGTGCTTTGGAAAGAGGAGGCAGGGGCGGTCGGTAAATAGTGGTTTGCCGTTTTACGCGTCGCCGCACCGCTACCTGCCAATGGACGGTAGCCCCCTTGGAGTTTCCTCCTTTAGCAAGGAGCGTGGGCCGCGTGGCCCGGCGGACGCTGTCACGAACCTGAATCGGCGCCGCCATCTGGTGGCCAACATTCGGGCCAGCCGCGCGGCCAGTGGTCAGGGGCTGCGACGTGAATAGGTCGTGGTGTGGGCAGGCGCGCCGCTTGCGCGTGGTTGCGCTGTTGTCCCTGCTCCTCGCTGTAGCGGCATGCAGAGTGGAAGGCGCGGATTCCGAGTTGCTGGTCGACATTCCCGACGCGAATCTGCGCTCGGCGGTGGAGTGGGCGCTCCGGAAGGATTCGGGCGAGGCAATCACCCGTCGTGAAATGGCTAGCGTGGATGCCATTAGGGCTTGGGGTGTTGCCGACTTGACCGGGATAAGTTACGCCGTCAACATGAATATACTGGGCCTCTCAGATTCGTCGATTTCCGACCTGTCATTGCTCGCTGGCCTTGAAGCGTTGACATGGCTTCATTTGTCCGGTGAGAAGATCGCCGACCTATCGCCCTTGGGTGCCCTTGGTTCGTTGAACAGACTCAGTCTGAACGTTGAGGAGATCGAAGACCTGTCGCCCCTCTCTGGCTTGACCTTGCTCTGGGACCTTAACTTGCATAGCAACAAGATCGTCGACCTGTCGCCCCTCTCTGGCTTGACGTCGCTCTGGAGCCTTGATTTGGCCGTTAATGAGGTCACTGACTTGTCGCCGCTCGCTGGCCTGTTGTCGCTGGCGCGCCTTGGCCTCAACGTCAATGACGTCGCCGACCTGTCGCCTCTAGCAGGCTTGGGATCTTTGGAGGCCCTGTATCTAGTCGGAAACGACATATCGGAGGTCGAGCCGCTCGTGCGTAACGCGGGATTGGACCATGGCGACCACATCGACCTACGGGGCAACTGGCTGAGCGAGCGGTCTCTGCGCGTTGACGTGCCCGCGTTACGCGAGCGCGGCGTGAGTGTACTCGTCGATTACGAGCGCACGTTGGACGAAGGGGAATCGCCGGTCGAGATAGCCGATCCGGGGCTTCGTACCGCCATCAGACGTTCTGTTGGCGCTCGTGGGGTCTGGCCGCTCCTAGCCGATGAGATGGCGCGAATCCAATCCATACGTGGGGAAAACGAGGGCATCGTGAATTTGGCTGGCATCGAGTTTGCGACCGATCTCAGGAAATTGGACCTCAGTCGCAACGCCATTGCTGATCTCGCACAGCTAGCGGATCTTCCACTGCACTCTCTCCACTTGGACGACAACATCATCGAAGACGTTGCGCCGCTGGCTGGGTTGGTGAGGGTCGAGACAGTGGGGCCGGCGGAAGGAGGGCACGTCGACGTCGTCTATCGCCTACGAGTGCTGACGTTGCGGGACAACATGATTGAGGACATTGGACCGCTTGCCGAACTCGGGACCTCTTGGGGCGGAGAGGAAGGGCACGGTCTAAGAGATTTGGCCCTAGACGGAAATAGGATTGGCGATCTATCTCCCATGCCGAAACAACTGAGCAGACTGTATCTGGATGACAACTTGATTTCGGACATAGCCGCACTGTCGGACCAAACTCACTTGTGGGAACTTCAGGTAGCTGGCAACGCGATTACGTCGATAGCGCCCTTGGCGGAAATGCGGAACCTGAGGCAATTGAACTTCAGCGACAACCAGGTGGAAGACCTCACGCCGCTGACGGACCTCTCGCTAGTGGAAGTTCACATGAAAAACAACTCCGTGCGCGATCTGTCGCCGCTGTTGGGGAAGGAGATGTGGATGGTCGATGTACGGAACAACCGGCTGTCCTGCGACTCGGTGACCGACTTGAGGACGCTGCGCGACGACGGCGCGACCGTGCTGGCCGGAGAGGTCGTGCCATTTCTCGCCACGGCGGGAGCCGATCGCGAAGATTTCGTGCGACTGATCAATTGGAGCGACACGGGCGGCGAAGTTTGCATCGAGGCGGTAGACGACGCGGGCGTCCGTCACGGGCCCGTGCGCTTGGGCGTCGGTGCGCGACAGGCGGTTCACTTCGGCGCGGCGGACCTGGAGAACGGCAACGTCGCGAAGGGCATCGCGACTGGCATCGGTCCGCCAACCGCGGGAGATTGGCGGCTCGAAATCGTCTCCTCTTTGGACGTAGAAGCGTTGTCCTACGTGCGCACCGAGGACAGGTTCGTTGCGAGCATGCACGACGTGGCCACGGAGGAAATCCTGCCCCTATTCAATCCCGGAAGCGATGCGGGGATGCGTAGTCTCCTACGGGTAGTGAACACGGAAGAGGAGCCGGCGATGTGGATGACGGGTGGCTACGACGATCGCGGTACTTGGCACCCGATGGACAGTGCTGTCGTGGTGATGCCAGGGCATGCGCTCACTCTCACGACGGCACAGCTGGAGGACGCTCACGGCGTTGGGGACGGCGAGGGCAAGTGGCGGTTTCGGTCGCCCGGGTTTCCTTGGTTCGCGATGAGCCTGCTGGCCAGCCCCAGCGGCCATCTGACGAATCTATCCTCCGTCCCGGACAACGCTGAGGCGCTGGCCGACGGCACGAGCCGATACCGCGTTCCGTTGTTCCTTGCGGCTGAATCGGAGCGCGAGGGATTCCTGCGGATGGTGAACCGTTCCAAAGCGTCCGGCCAAGTGGCGGTCCACGCGACAGACGACCAGGGCAACCGCTTCGGCCCGGTGTACTTGGACGTGCGCGGTGGGCGGACGGTTCACTTCACCTCTAGCGACTTGGAAGCAGGGAATGCCGCGAAGGGGCTCTCCGGTGGAGTGGGGCGGGGCGATGGCGATTGGCGCTTGACGTTGACGTCCGAGCTGGACCTCCAAGTGCTGTCCTACGTGCGCACGGAGGATGGTTTCGTCACCAGCATGCACGACTTGGCGCCCCGCGGCGATGATGGCGCCTATCGCGTGGTGTTCTTCAATCCGGGCAGCAACACTGAGCAAGTGAGCAAGCTGCGTTTGGTCAACAGCGGCGACGAAATGGCGCGGGTGACGGTCACCGGCATCGACGACGAAGGCGCGGACTCGGGAACGGTTGCGCTCACCGTGCCGGCGATGGCTGCGCGGACGTTCACCGCTGCCGAACTCGAAGAGGGAAGCGGGCGTGTCTCGGGGAGTCTAGGCGATGGCGGTGGCAAGTGGCGGCTGCGCGTAGACGCCGATACTCCGCTGGCCGTGATGAGCCTGTTGGAGAACCCGACGGGCCACCTGGTCAACGTCTCGACGGGTACGGCCGACTAAACAGGCGGTGGATTCGATGTGCTTGCTCTCTGCGGCAATCTGCCGGGACGCCCCCGTGAGGCGGGCTCGGCGAAATCACGTCAACATGGGCGGCTTCGCCGCAGCCATTCGAAGCTAGCCAGGGCCCGTCATGCATAAGCTCGCCTTGATCGTCTTGATCTTCTCCTTCTCCTTCCCCGGTTCCGATGCGTTTGCCGCAGGCGATGGCATTGCGGCAGCGTCCGACGGTTCGCGCAAAGACCAGCACGACCGCCTGGCGACGCGTTGGGAGACGCGTACGCTGAAGAGGGGCGAAAGCGACGATGACGACAGCCCCTTCCCGGACGCCATCCATGTTTCGCTCCCAAGCGCTACGTCTCGGCGGATGGACGCCGGAGACGAAGCGCACTACTTCCGCTTTGAAGTATCCGGCTGCGGGACCGTCCTGATACAGTTGACCGGGATCAGCACGGCCGGTGTGCTCTTCGACGCGAAGGGCAGCCGCATCGTCGAGGACGAAGTCTCGCCCAACCACCCAATCGAGCGAGCGCTTGACGAGGGCACGTACTACGTTCGAGTCGAACCCAAATGGGGGGACTTCGGTGTGTACACGCTTCGCCTAGACCTGCGGGGCGGCGGTATCGACGAAGACTCGAGTGGTGGACCGGGCGGATTCGACGATCACGGAAACACCCGCGCCACCGCGACTCCCGTTGCCTTCCCGAGCACCGCCTACGGGAGAATCGATCCTGAAGACGATGTGGACTACTTCCGCTTCGAGGTGCCGGCCGGCGAGACGTTGGTAGTGCAGACGACTGGCACTGGTGCCCGTGGCACACTCTTCGACGCGAGAGGCTGCGGCGTCGTTCAGGAGGAGGGCTTCCGAATCGAGCGGGACCTTGACGAGGGGACGTACTACGTCCGCATTGAATACGGTCCGAATTGGGGCGGTGGTAACTGGGACCTCTACTACACGCTCCACGTGGGAGCGGCTAGGGAGACGGAGGAGGAGGAGGACGACCACGGCAACACGCGCTCGACCGCCACCCGCGTCGCGCTACCGAGCACGACGTCAGGACGTATCAATGCCGACAACGTGGACGCCACCGACCTGGACTACTTCCGCTTCGAGGTGCCGGCCAGTGGCGGGATCGTCGTGATGGAGACGAGCGGCGACATGGAGTTGTGGGGGACGCTTTTCGATGCAGCAGGCACCGTTCTACTAGAGAGCGTAAATGGCTTACGCAGGAGCAATACGATAAACACCTCATTTCGCTCGCGAGGAGGGCCTAGTGGGCGAAACTTCCATATGGAGCAATCGCTTGATGAAGGCACCTACTACATTGTCGTCTCGAAGCCGTATTCGCCGCCTGGCGGCTACATGCTCCACCTGCACCTGCGCGACGGAGGCGACGACGACCACGGCGACACCCGCTCGACCGCCACCCGCATCGCTCTGCCAAGCTTCGCATCGGGGAGTGTCCCCTTTGCAGACGATACAGACTACTTCCGCTTCGATGTGTCGGCCAGCGAGACCATTGCCATCGACGTAATCGAGCTGTGGGACAGACATGACTTGACCGCTACCGTCTTCGACGCGCAGGGCGAAGAAGTCGAAGAGGACAAGCGCGTAGGCAATAGAATCAAGCTGACGCTCGCCGAGGGCACATACTACGTTCGGATGGTCTGGAGAGAAAGCGCCAGAAATGGGTCCTACGTTCTCAATCTGCAAAGCAGCAGTATCGGCGACGACGGGGGAGAGGTTGGCGGATGCAATGATCACTGCGATACCCGCTCGACTGCAACCCTTGTTGCCCTGCCGGGCGGGATGGGGGGTGCGATCGATCCTGGGAACGACACGGACTACTTCCGTTTCGAGGTGTCGGACAGCAGTACGGTCACGATAGAGTCAACCTTCTCTGGTGGGAACGTTGACACGGTCGGGACGCTCTTCGACGCGAGGGGCAGTCGCATCGCCCAGGACGACGACAGCGGCAGTTATTTTCATTTCCGGATCGAGCGGACGCTTGACGCGGGCACGTACTACGTTCGCGTCAACTCCCTCGGCGCCACGGCCGGCGGCTACATCCTCTACCTGCAAAGCGATGCCAGCGGAGGCGACGAGGGAGGCGTATGGGATGCCCACGGCGATACGCGCTCGGCCGCCACCCATGTTGCCTTGCCGAGCACGACGCCGGGCATGATCGATACCGGCATCGACACGGACTACTTCCGCTTCGAGGTGTCTGCGGACGCGGACGTCGTGGTGGAGTCGAGCGACGACCTGGACACGGTCGGGACGCTCTTTGGCGTGTACGGCGACTACATCGCGCAGGACGACAACAGTGCGATGGGCGCCAACTTCCGAATCGAGCAATCGCTCGGCGAGGGCACGTACTACGTGCGCGTCCACTCGCGCGGGAGAAAGACCGGCGGCTACCATCTCGTCCTGCGTGGAGGTGGTGACGGCGGCAATAGAAGCGATGACCACGGCGACACGCGCTCGACCGCCACCGGTGTCGAACTGCCGAGCACGACCTCGGGAAGAATCGATCCTGTAAACGACAGGGACTACTTCCGCATCGAGATGCCGAACAGCGGCACGGTCGTGATCGAGTCGCTCGGCGGTTCGGACACGGTTGGCACCCTCTTTGACGCCAGCGGCGACCGCATGGCGCAAGACGACGATGGCGGCGAATGGCTCAACTTCCTAATCGAGCGGACTCTTGACGAGGGCGCCTACTATGTTCGCGTCACCTCCTTCTGGGGGACGACGGGCCGCTACCACCTCGCCGTGCGGGTACGCGATGGTCAAAGCACGAGTAGCAAGACCTTTCACGACTGCGCGGAATGCCCGGCGATGGTGCCCCTGCCGGCTGGGCATTTCTTGATGGGCGCATGGGAATCCGAGCCTCATTCGCGGTCGGACGAGCATCTTCGGCGGGCCGTCTCGGTGCCGTCGTTCGCCGCGGGCGCCTACGAGGTGACGTTCGCGGAGTGGGATGCCTGCGTTGCGGATGGCGGCTGTGGTGGCTACTGGCCAGACGACGCCGACTGGGGCCGCGGCGATAGACCAGTGATCAACGTGTCTTGGGAAGACGCGCAACTCTACGTGGAGTGGCTCTCGGAAGTGACCGGGCAGGCGTATCGGCTTCCCACCGAAGCCGAATGGGAGTACGCAGCACGGGCCGGCGCCACCACTCCGTTCTACACTGGCGGCACGATCTCCCCCGAACAGGCGAACTACGACGGGCGGCATGGCTATCCAGAAGGTTACGACGACGAGGGCCTGTACCGAAGAAAGACGACTCCCGTTGGCTCGTTCGCCGCTAACACGCTCGGTCTGCACGATGTACATGGGAACGTCGCGGAGTTGGTTCAGGATTGCTACAACGAAAGCCACCAAGATGCGCCCGCCGACAGCAGCGCTCGGGAGGGCGGAGACTGCGATCGCGTCTTGCGCGGCGGCGCTTGGAGCTACAGGCCGCAAGACCTCCGCTCCGCCTATCGCAACTGGACCGATTCCCGGAATCGCTCCGACCACATGGGCTTCCGTGTCGTGCGGACGCTCACGCCATGAGCATTCATCTTTGCTTTGGCCCATTCGGCGCTCGCGATGGCCTTGGGTCGCCCAGCACCCACGGACGCGCGGCTGGCCTTCGGCCTTGGCTGTCCGGTGTCGGCGCCGGTCACTGAAGACACAACGGCCACCGCGGATCGAATAGAGGTGCTCAAATGATGCCAAGGCCCCGCTGGGCAGCACTGCGAGCTGTCGCGATTGGCTGCTGCGCGTTCGTCTACTTGACGCAGGCGGCAAGCGCTGCGAGCGCAACCGTCGACGCGAGGGTCTTGGAGACCGCGGTGCCGAGCGCCTCCGAAGGGGCGCGCTGCATGGTGCGCGTCGACGCTTCGTTGGCGGCGGCCGGGCTCGACTGCGAAGGCGACTGGGTGGCGTTCGACTGTCCGGCCGAAGGTACCGGGGCGCTCGTTGGGGATCGGATGCTGGCGTCGTCGCGGCTCGCGCTGGTCGCGGGCAAGCGGGTCGAACTGCTGGTGGCGGATGGTGAAGCTGACGGTGTTTGCCGAACCGAGCGGATCAAGGTGCAGGACGGGGCGGACGAGGAGGCGGACGACGACGGGGATGGCGTCGCGAACTTGGCCGACGATCTGCCGCTGGATCCGTTGTCGGCCGCCGACTTGGACGGCGACGGCCAGGGCGACGAGACAGACCCTGACGACGACGGAGACGGCATCCCGGACGCCGACGACCCGGCCCCGCGCCACCGCAATCGGGCGCCGGTGGTTGTGGGGTCTTTGCCGGACCGCACCGTCTTTCATCATGGTGGGACAGGGTTGGCAACCTGTTTCGGGAGAATGCTCTGGCCCGGCACACTCCAAGCGCTGTTCTCGGACCCGGATGGTGATGCGCTCACCTTGGCGTTGGAGTCCGACGCCCCGAGCGTCGCCAGTGCGCGACTTTCGTACCTCAGCGACGACGAAGGCGATTTTCACGCCTTTTGCATCTGGGGTGAGGCTGCGGGAGCGACGACGTTCGCGCTGATGGCAACCGATCCAGCCGGGCTTTCCGCGTCGTTGAGCTTTCAAGTGATCGTCAAGCCGCGCGTCGGTACCTACCGCGACTACACCAACAGGGTGGGCTACCATGACGTTAGTCTCGGTGCGCGGTGCGGCACGAAGATCTGTGGAAACGAAGGAGAAGGCGAGCTTGGCGTGATCAAGGAGTATGCTAACTCACAGTTTGCGGCGGATCGGTTCTGTCAAGTCATCGACCGCACTAGGTGGACCCATCGGCCTTGGCTCGGTTTCGACTACCTTTACTCGGAGGAAGGCTCGGGACAGGTACAGGTGTGTCCAAGACGTGGTGGCAAGGAACACGGCTTGTTCACGTATCGAAGTGGGGCGGGCAAGCGCAATAGATTTGGAGACGATCCCAATGTCTACTGTGGTGTGACGACAACGGTGTCGGCATCTGAAGTCATTGACGGCTACCGTCTCCGCGACCTCTATGCTTCAGAGGCGAAGTCGGAGCGGCTCCTTGAAATGCTCCAACTCCCCGCGGGCACGGCGGTCTCCTTTTCGTGCGACGGCTTTCCGAATACCGTGCCTGTGGTCTCGCGTCGGATACCCACCCAGTACCTGACCGCCGGAAACGCCGTGACGGTCGACTTGGACGGCGTCTTCGAAGCGGCTGAGTGGATGCCGCTGGCGATCTACACCGAAGTCCGCGACGAGAGCATCGCCAGTGTGGAGTTGGCCGGCACAACGCTGAGGATCCGCCCGCTTGCCGACGGCGAGACTGAAGTGCTGCTGAACGCTGTCAACGAATACGGGGCAACGGTGGGTGCGTTTCCGATTTCGGTGGGGGAGTTCGTCGACATCTTCTGGTACTTGAAGGGCGGCAAGTACGGTTGGTGGAAGGTGCCTCCGAGGACCGAGTGCGGGGACATCGCGTGTGGGCGCGTGGACGGTCACGGCTATGTCGAGCCAAGTCCCGGCCCTCCTGACTGCAATGTCGACGAGGGAGGTCTCTGTCAGATACGCCCTCGTTCTGACGAGCATTGCCCGAGGTACTCCGCGCTGCAGCCGGAGTGGGGATCCGCGAGGTTCCGCTACGAGTCGTCCGCGGATGCCGAGACCGGCGAACGCATCTTTGAGGTCTGCCCCCTGCCCGGCGGCGAAGACTGCTGGTCGGGTTCGAAGTATCCGAAGAACACGCCTGGGCGAAAGACCTTTCTGGTGGACAGGAGGGGCGTAAGTGTTTCCTGCTACGACAGTGATCTCGAGTCTTCGCAGATCAGGTTCTTGTTTGGAGACGGCGGTTTCGCTCTGTCGAAGGGCGAGGATGGGGTCGCTCGAATCGGCTTCCGTACTGGTGGTCCGCTTCCGTACAGCGCGGCCCTGCCGTTCCATGCGCAGGTGGGAGTCGAGTACGACGACGTAGTCCTCGCCCCCCACCTTTGCCGATGCCGATAGCGGACTCCAGACTAGGCGGTCCGAGGACGGCATCTCATCTTCGTCAGCCGTTCGGCGCTCGTCATGGGCTGGGTGCCTAGCACCCACGGACGCGCAGCTAGCCTTCGGTCTTGGCCGCCCCGGTGTCGGCGCTGGTCACCGCAAAACATGACAGCCCTCGTATCCGTGCCGGTGCAGGAAGCTGGTCCGTCGCGGCTTCGATGTCGCCGCTCTTGGTTCAGGGGCGGTGGGTGCGGCCGAGGTAGGCGGCGCTTTGCATTTCGGTCAGGCGGCTCTTCGTGCGTTCGAACTCGGCGCCGAGGCGTTGGCCTTGGTAGAGGGCGTCGATGGGGGCGTCGGCGCCGAGCAGGAGCTTGACGTTGCGGTCGTAGAACTCGTCGATGAGGCCGATGAAGCGGCGTGCCTGGTCTTCCTTCGCGGTGTCGAAGATCGGGACGCCGCGCAGGAAGACGGTCGAGAAGAGCCGTGCCAGTTCGATGTAGTCGTCGTTGCTGCGCGGGCCGTCGCACACGGCGTCGAAGTCGAACAGCACGGTGTCCTCGGCGCAGTAGCGCGCGGCGATCGGGCGTCCGTTGACGATCACCGCCACGTCTTCCGCCGGCTGCGTGTGGCTGACCTCGCGGAAGCTGGCGAGCAGCGCTTCGTCGGTGGCGCGGACTCGGTAGATGCCGTCGCGGCGCAGCACTTGCAGGCGGTAGTCGGCATCGCCGCCGACGTGGACCACCTCGGCATGGCGCTCGATGAGGTCGATGGCGGGCAGGAAGCGGCGGCGTTGCAGGCCGTTCTCGTAGAGCTTCGCGGGTTCGACGTTCGAGGTCGCCACCAGGCACACGCCGCGCTCGAAGAGCGCCCGCAGCAGGCCGCCGAGAATCATCGCGTCGCCGATGTCGGAGACGAAGAACTCGTCGAAGCAGAGCACCCGCGTTCGCTCGGCGAAGCGGTCGGCCACCACGTCGAGCGGCTCGGCGCGGCCAGCCAAGCCGCGCAGGTCGTCGTGGACGCGGTGCATGAAGCGGTGGAAGTGCAGGCGCTCCTTCTCCCGGAACGGCAGCGTTTCGTGGAAGAGGTCCATCAGATAGGTCTTGCCGCGGCCCACGCCGCCCCACAGATACAGGCCGCGTGGCGGTTCGACGGGCCGAGAGCGGCGGCGCGGCCAACCAAACCGGCGCTTGGGCACGAATGCGGCACCGTCGGCGATCAGGCGCTGCCGCAAGTCCGTGAGCTTGGCGGCGGCCTCGAACTGCGCGGCATCGGAGGCGAAGCCGGCGTCCACGTTGCGCCGGTGGGCTTCGGCTGGCGTCACCGCGCCTCCCGTGCGATCAGAACGCCATCGGCGAGCAGTAGCCTTGCCGCATCGACGAGTGGGCCGAGAACGCGCTCGGTCTCGACGCCGTTCGCTTGCGCGATGTCCTTCGCGAGTTCGGCGACCGTGGCGGCGCCGTTGCAGCGTTCGACGCCGCTTACCAAATGCGCGACCAGCGGGCTGACCGGCAAGTCGACGCGCTGCTCGGCCCGTACGGCGTAGCCCATCTCGAACCGCCCGTCGCCAAGCACGGCGGTTCGTTCGAGGCGGGTTCCCGGAGCGAGTTCGAGAACCGCTGCGCCGACGTCGCCGGCTACGCGACGGGGCGCGGAGGCGGACAATGCCGCGGCGGTCTCCGCCGGCAGGACGCCGTGGGCGAGCACTGCGCGTTCGTAGCCAGCGGCGGACTGCCCGGAGACGGCGCGCACGAAGGCTTCGCGCGGCGGACGCTGTTCGCCGGTAATGCGCCGCGCTTGCCAGAAGTAGGAGTCGACGCTGCGATTGCCGGCGTAGAACAGCCGCGCAAGCTCGTGGAAGTGCTCGTACTGCGTTCGGTAGGCGCACTCGAAGGCCGTCGCCGCGTCTTTGGCGATGGGCGGGTCGACGAGCGCCGAGACCACATACGCGGCGCCGATGTGGGCGGCGGACACGGCCAAGTGGACGCCGGTCGAGAACAACGGATCGACGAAACAGGCGGCATCGCCGATCAGCACGTAGCCGAGGCCGGCCAGCTTCGTGGAAGCGTAGGACCAGTCGCGCACCACCGCTGGCTCGCCTGCCATTTCCCGACCGCCTACGAGTGCGCCGATTCGCGGCGCCGCGGCGATCTGCTGGTTCAGGAACGCCCGTGGTCCTGTTGCGCGGATGGCCTTGGCACCGACCTCGCGGTCCACCACGGCGCCGATGCTCGACCAGCCTCCGGCCAGAGGGATCTTCCACAGCCAGCCGTCCTCGACCGACTCGATGAAGATGTTGCCCTCGGCGGGGGGCGGCAAGTGCGGACAGCCGCGGAAGTAGCCGTAGACGGCGAGGTTGCGAAAGAACGCATCCCACTGCTTCCAGCCCCGTGCGCGGGCGATCAAGGAGGATTGGCCGCTCGCGTCCACGACCATGCGGGCGCGCACGTCGGCGCCGTCGTCCAGCGTCACGCCCACTGCGCGGTCGCCCTCGAAGCGAACCTGCTTCACGGCCACGCCCTCGTACACATCCGCGCCTCGCGCCCGACTGTGGTCGAGAAGAATCTGGTCGAAACGAGCGCGCCAGACCTGATAGGCATGGGGAAAGCGCCGGTTGGTCTCGCGGAAACTCCAGCTCCACGGCTCGCGGTCGCGGCCCCAGCTCATGGTGGCACCGGGCTTTTTCACGAAGCCCGCGGCGGCCACCGCCGGCAGAGCGCCAGTCTGTTCGAGGATGGCCAACGTCGCCGGCAACAGCGATTCGCCCACATGGGGGCGGGGAAAGCGCTCGCGCTCGAACAGCACCGTGCGCAGGCCAGCGTCGGCAAGCAGCGTGGCCGCCGTGCTGCCAGCCGGGCCGCCACCGATGATCGCCACGTCCGCGTCCATCGCGCGAGCGTAGCCTATCGGGAGCACCGGGCGAAGGCGTGCTAGCTTTAGCCACCTAGCCAGCGCCCACAAGGAGGCCGGCAATGAAAACGAGCCGAATCGTCGTTCTGGTGATGGTTGCGGCGTTGATCGCGTTGTTCTTCGCTTTCGACCTGCAGCAGTTCTTCACCCTGGAGTATTTCCGCGAGCAGCGGCAGGCCGTCGAGGCGTTCCAGCGCGAGAACTACGTTCTGGTGGTGGTCGCGTTCTTCCTGCTCTACGTGGTGGTGACGGCGCTGGCGCTGCCCGCCGCGGCTTTGCTCACCTTGGTGGCGGGGGCGCTGTTCGATCTCCTGCTCGGCACCGTGCTGGTCTCCTTCGCCAGTACGATCGGCGCAACGCTGGCGTTCCTGATCGCCCGCTACCTGTTCCGCGACGCGGTGCGGGCGCGGTTCGCCAAGCAGCTGGCGGCCATCGACCGCGGGGTCGAGAAGGACGGCGCCTTCTACCTGTTCGCGATGCGGCTGGTGCCGGCGTTCCCGTTCTTCGCCATCAACCTGGCGATGTCGGTGACGCCGCTGCGGGCGTGGACGTTCTACTGGGTGAGCCAAGTCGGCATGATCTTCGGCACCGTGGTGTACGTGAACGCCGGGGCGCAGCTGGGGCAGCTGGACTCCATCTCCGGCATTCTCTCGCCGGGGCTGATCGCATCCTTCGCGCTGCTCGGCGTGTTTCCGCTGATCGCCAAGAAAATCCTGGACGCCTACAAGTCGCGCAAGGTGTTGCGGCGCTTCAAGAAGCCGAAGCGCTTCGACACCAACATGGTGGTGATCGGCGCCGGTTCCGGCGGGCTGGTCGCGGCGCTGATCGCGGCCACGGTGAAGGCCAAGGTCACCTTGATCGAACGCCACCGCATGGGCGGCGACTGCCTGAACACCGGCTGCGTGCCGTCGAAATCGCTGCTGCGCTCCGCGAAGATGCTCTCCTACGCGGCCAGGGCGCAGGAGTTCGGCTTCAAGAGCGCGAACGTGGAGTTCGACTTCGCCGAGGTGATGGCGCGCGTGCAGCGCATCATCAAGAAGATCGAACCCAACGATTCAGTGGAGCGCTACACCGGCCTCGGCGTGGACTGCATCATGGGCGACGCGAAGATCGTCTCGCCCTACCAAGTGCGCGTTGGCGACACGGAGATCGCCACGCGCAACATCGTCATTGCCACCGGCGGCGTGCCGTTCGTGCCGCCCATACCGGGGTTGGAAGAAGCCGGCTACGTCACGTCGGACACCGTCTGGGAATTGCGCGAACTGCCGCGCCGTTTGGCGGTGCTCGGCGGCGGCCCCATCGGCTGCGAGCTGGCGCAGGCGTTCGCTAGATTCGGTTCCGAAGTGACGCAAGTGGAGCGCAATCCGCACCTGCTGATGCGCGAAGACGCCGACGTGATCGACCTGATGCAGACGCAGTTCGCCAAGGAAGGCATCCGCGTCCTCGCCAACCACGCGGCGAAGCGCGTGGAAGTGGCGGACGGCGAAAAGCGATTGCTGTGCGAAAACCAGAGCGGTGAAGCCGTAGTCGTGCCTTTCGACGAGGTGCTGGTGGCGGTGGGCCGCAAGCCCAACACCGCGAACCTCGGCTTGGAAGAGGTAGGCGTCGCGCTCGACGAACGCGGCACCGTCGAAGTGGACGACTACCTGCGCACCAACGTGCCCACCATCTACGCCTGCGGCGACGTGATCGGCCCCTACCAGTTCACGCACACCGCCTCCCACCAGGCGTGGTACGCCTCCGTGAACCCTCTGTTCGCGCCGTTCAAGCGCTTCAAGGTGGACTATTCCGTGATTCCGTGGACCACGTTCACGGACCCGGAAGTCGCCCGCGTGGGCTTGAACGAGCAGGATGCGCAGCGCCAGGGCATCGACGTGGAAGTCACTCGGTTCGACTTGGACGACCTCGACCGCGCCTTGGCGGACGAAGAGGGCAAGGGCTTCGTGAAGGTGCTGACGCCGCCCGGCAAGGACAAGATCCTCGGCGTCACCATCGTCGGCCACCACGCCGGCGACCTGATGGCGGAGTTCATCTTCGCCATGAAGTGGGGCCTCGGCTTGAAGAAGGTGATGGGCACCATCCACATCTACCCCACCCTCACCGAAGCCACCAAGTTCGCCGCCAGCACCTGGCGCAAGGCGCACGCCCCGGAAGGGCTGCTGGAGTGGGTAGGCAAGTTCCACGCCATGCGGCGGTAGCGGGGCGTACAATCGAAACGCATCACAGGTGTTGGTCGGAACGGAGGGTTGAGCAGTGGCACACGCAGCAAGCAAGCAGAACACGAGCCGCGGCGCGATGCTGGCGCTCGCGTTGATCGGCGCGGTGGCGATGGGCGAGAGCCGGTGGAGCTATTCGGGCGAGGCCGGGCCGCCGAACTGGGCCGAACTCTCGCCGGAGTACGCGGCCTGCGCCGGCGTGAACCAATCGCCGGTCGACCTCGCGGGGTTCGTGGACGCCGACCTGGCGCCCATCGAGTTCAGCTACGCCCAGAGCGGCACGGCGATCCTCAACAACGGCCACACCGTTCAGGTCGAAAGCGGCGACGGCAGCGCGATCAGCCTCGACGGGCGCGTCTATCGCCTGCTGCAATTCCACTTCCACGCGCCCAGCGAAAACCACATCGAAGGCGTCGAGTTCCCGATGGAAGTCCACTTCGTACACGTCGGGCCCGAAGGCGGTCTGGCCGTGGTCGCGGTGATGTTCAAGGCCGGCGAACACAACGACGCCTTGGAGCAATCGTGGCGGCACATGCCAAGCGCCGACGAAAGGCACGTCTTCGACGCGCCCATCGCTCCGGCGGACCTGCTGCCCGAGGCCCGCGACTACTACCGCTTCAACGGCTCCCTCACCACGCCGCCTTGCACGGAAGGCGTGATCTGGCTGGTGATGAAGGCGCCGACATCGGCATCGAGCGAGCAGATAGCGGCCTTCGCCGATGCGCTGCACGGCCCGAACAACCGCCCGGTGCAGCCACGCAACGCCCGCGTCGTGCTGCGCTAGGCGTTTGCCTACAACCCGCCGATCAAGGTGGCTGGATTCACCGGCTTGCCGTTGTCGCGGATCTCGAAGTGGAAGCGTCCGGCGGCCGCGTCGCCGCTGCCGATGGTGGCGATGGTGGCGCCGGCGACGACTCGCGCGCCTTCGCCGGGCAGCGGCGGCACGTTCACGCCGTAGGCGACCAAGTGGCGCTCGCTGGCCTTGACGATCACCAGATGTCGATAGCCGCCTAGGCCTGGTCCGGCGTAGACCACCTCGCCGGCGGCCGCGGCTCGGACCGGCGTGTTCGGCGGCAGTTCGTAGTCGATGCCCTTGGACGCGCCACCGAAACGGCGCACCGGCTTTGCGCTCACCGGCGCTCGCCAGCCGCTGGCGCTTTGCGGGGCCGGCACTGGAGTTCGCGGTGCGGCGGGCCTTGGCGGCGTTGGGCGGGGGGGAGTGCTGGCCGTGGTTCGCGGAGAGGTGCTCGACGCCCTCTCCTTTGGCGGCGTGGCGACAGTCGGGGACGTGGGCTCCCGCAGGAGAATGCGCTGTCCCGGATAGACGGTGTATGGGGCTTCGATGCCGTTGGCGGCGGCCAGCGCCTTGTAGTCGAGGTCGTGGCGCCATGCGATGCCGTACAGCGTGTCGTCGTCGCGGATGGTGTAGACCTCGCCGCTCGTGGCGACGCGAGGCCGCGCAGCGGGGGGCGTCGGCGCATCCGGTCGCGCATTGCGATCCACGACGGGAGCGCCCGGTTGCTGTGCGCATCCCAGCAGGACCAGCGCCAGCGCGGCGCCGGAAGCGAAGATGCGCGCGATCGGCTTCATGGTTCTCGTCGGCGCGCCGCGAATGCCAGCGCGGCCACGACCAGCGCACCGAGCAGCATTGCGGCGACGATGCCGGCGGTTGGCGGCACATCGTTCGCCACGGCTTGGCGCCATGGCCAGAGCTGGGTCAGGGAACCCGCCAGAACGCCGGTCAGCAGCGCCAGCACTTGGACGCGCCAGCGTTCCAGCAGCCATGCCAGCAGCTTGGAGAAGGCGAGCAGGCCAAGACCGACGCCAGCGAGGAACGTGGCGACGGTGGCCAGTTCGAGCGCCTTGAGAGCTTGCAGCAGCGGCTGGTAGAGGCCGAGCATCAGCAGCACGAAGGAGCCGGAGACGCCCGGCAGGATCCACGCCGTGGCGGCCAACGCGCCAGCGGCGAAGACCATCCCGCTCGATGGCGCCGTGTTCGCCGCGCCCGGTTCGAACGCCAACCCGACGCCGAGGCCCAGCGCGAGGCCAAGCAGACCGTTGGAGCAAAGCCAGCGCCAGTTCGATTGGGCGCCGACGTAGAAGACGGCGCCGACGATGAGGCCGAAGAACAGGCCGAAGACGTAGACGCCATGGTTGTCGAGCAGCCACAGCACCACTTGCGCGACCGCGGCGAAGCCTATCGCCATGCCGATGCCGAGAACGCACAAGAAGCCGAGATCGTGTTCGCGGGCGAACGCCTTCCAATCCTTGAACAGCAGCGCTGGCGAGAGTCGCGAAAAGGACGCCAGCGACTTCACCAGCGGGTCGTAGATGCCGGTGACGAAAGCGACCGTGCCGCCGGAGACGCCCGGCACCACTTCCGCCACGCCCATCGCCATCCCCTTGGCGAGCAGCGGCCACTTGGCCGTCGCCGTGGTCGAGTCGGGGTGCGCAGTCGGCGAACGCTCCACCGTCATGGCCGAACGCCTTGCAGCAAGGGCACGAAGCGCACGTCTTCCAGCGTTTTCTGCCGCCAAGCGTCGCCAGCGCGCTCGAAGAGCTTGAGCTGCTGCAAATCCCCGTGGCCGACCGGAATCACCAGCGGCGCCCGGTCGGCCATCTGCGCCATCAGGGCGTCCGGCACGTGGCTGGCGCCGGCCGTCACGATCACGCCGTCGAACGGCGCCGCGTCCGGCCAGCCGAGGTTGCCGTCGGCATGCTTCAGATAGACGTTGCGCAACGAAAGCGCTTCGAAGCGCTCCCGCGCCCGGCCCATCAACGCGCCGATGCGTTCCACCGAATAGACCCGGCCTACCAAAGAGGCCAGCACCGCCGTCTGGTAGCCGGAGCCGGTGCCGATCTCCAGTACGCGGCGCGGGCCGTCCACAGCCGGACACGCCTTCAGCAGCGCAGCGGTCATCGCCGCCACCACGTAGGGTTGCGAGATGGTCTGGCCGTGGCCGATGGGCAGCGACTTGTCCTCGTAGGCGAGGTGGCCGAGGGCTTCGTCGACGAAGATGTGGCGGGGCACGGCGGCAATCGTGTCCAGCACCCGTTCGTCGTCGATGCCAGCTTTCCGCAGCCGTTCGACGAGGCGCTTGCGCGTGCGCGCCGAGGTCATGCCGATGCCTTGCAGGTTGAACTGGGTCATCGCCAGCGGTTCGTTTCCAAGTGGTATTCGCGGTGCGCATCGACAGCCTGCGCGAAGACGCCGCTGGAAGATGCGCCGCCCATGAACAAAAGCTCCGCCTCGCGCCCGGTCGCCTGAGACCGAAGCGCCTCAATTCTAACCAGTGGAACCACTATTCGCGGTCGTCCTGCACCACGAGATAGAACGTCTCGCCTTCGGCCACCATGCCGAGGTCGGTGCGCGCCCGCGCCTCCACCGCGGCTGGGCCGCGCTTGAGCGCCATCACTTCCGCGATCAGCACGCGGTTGCTTTCTTCGAGCGCTGC
The DNA here is from genome assembly GCA_965243175.1 of Candidatus Azotimanducaceae bacterium. Lineage (GTDB taxonomy): Bacteria > Pseudomonadota > Gammaproteobacteria > Pseudomonadales > Azotimanducaceae > VXYL01. Next base: position 147,381 of record OZ251532.1, read on the forward strand.
CGTGCGCGCTTCCTGGGCCGCGACTTCCGCCTGCAACGCCCGCACCGCGAACCAGCCGGACTCGCTGAACCAGAAGCGGTAGAGGAGCACCACGAACAAGGCGATGCCCGCCAAGGCGAAGACCTTCACGCCGCGCGGGTTCATGCCGGAAGGCCCAACTCGGCGCGCCCGCGATATTCCGCGCGCGGCCCCAGCATCTCCTCGATGCGCAGCAGGCGGTTGTACTTGGCGACGCGGTCCGAACGCGAACAGGCGCCGGCCTTGATCTGGCCCGCGCCGGTTGCGACCGCCAGATCCGCAATCGTGGAATCTTCGGTCTCGCCGGAGCGGTGCGAGACGACCGCTCGATAGCCCGCCTTCTCGGCCATGCGAATGGCGTCGAAGGTCTCGCTCAAGGTGCCGATCTGATTGGGCTTGACCAGGATCGCATTGGCCACGCCCTCGCGGATGCCGCGTTCGAGTAGCGCGGTGTTGGTGGCGAAGAGGTCGTCGCCGACAAGCTGCACGCGCTCCCCCATATCCGCGGTGAGCTGCCGCCAGCCGGGCCAATCCTGTTCGTCCAAGCCGTCTTCAATTGAAGAGATGGGAAAGCGCTCGACCAAATCGCGCAGATAGCCGCGGAACCGCTCGTCGCTCAACGTCTCGCCTTCGCCGGCCAGCATGTAGCCACCCTCTCCGTGGAACTCGCTCGCGGCGCAATCCACCGCCAGCAGCACGTCCTGCCCGAGGGCGTAGCCGGCGGCCTTCACCGCTTCCGCGATCAGCGCGAAGGCATCGGCGTTGGTCGCCAGGTTCGGCGCGAAGCCGCCTTCGTCGCCCACCGTCGTGGCATGGCCGCGGGCGTCGAGGAGCTCCTTCAAGGCGTGGAAGACCTCCACACCGCAGCGCAGCGCCTCGCGAAACGAACCGGGGCGCACCGGCTGCACCATGAACTCCTGAATGTCGAGGTTGTTGTTGGCGTGGGCGCCGCCGTTGACGATGTTCATCATCGGCACCGGCAAACGCGGCGTCGCTTCGCCATCGTGGAGTTCGGCCAAGTGGCGAAACAGCGGCTCGGCCTTGGCGATGGCAGCCGCTTTGGCTACAGCCAGCGACACGGCCAAGAGAGCGTTCGCGCCGAGGCGGCGCTTGTTCGGGGTGCCGTCGAGTTCGATCAACGCATCGTCCACGCGCCGTTGTTCGGCAGCGTCGATGCCCTGCAAGCGCGCCGCGATTTCGCCGCGTACCGAGGCGACCGCGTTCAGAACCCCCTTGCCGCGGTAGCGCCTTGCGCAACCGTCGCGGCGTTCGAGGGCTTCCAAGCTGCCGGTGGACGCGCCCGAGGGCGCGATGGCCGAGCCGATTGCGCCGCCGGCGAGCCGCACCGCCGCTTCCACGGTGGGATTGCCCCGCGAATCCAGCACTTCCCGGGCGGTGACTTCGGCGATCGCGTTCATGCGGCGCTGGCAACCTGTTCAAGGTCTTCGAGAAAGGCGTGGCGCTTGACCACGGCATCGATGGCCACCAGCTCCTCCAGAAGCTCCCGCATCAAAGGCGTGGGCCAGCAGTTCGGGCCGTCCGAGAGCGCCGCGTCGGGGTTCGGATGCGACTCCATGAAGATGCCGGCCACGCCTACCGCCACCGCGGCCCGGGCCAGCACCGGCACCATCTGCCGCTGCCCGCCTGATTTGCCTCCCAAGGCCCCCGGCATCTGCACCGAGTGGGTGGCGTCGAAGACCACCGGGCAGCCGGTTTCGCGCATGATGGCGAGCGCCCGCATGTCGGAGACCAGATTGTTGTAGCCGAAGCTGGCGCCGCGTTCGCACACCATGATGCGGTCGTTGCCGGTGGTCTTCGCCTTCGCCACCACGTGGCGCATGTCGCCGGGGGCCAGGAACTGCCCCTTCTTGATGTTCATCGGCAGGCCGCAGGCGGCGACGTTGCGGATGAAGTTGGTCTGGCGGCAGAGGAACGCCGGGGTTTGCAGCACCGAGACCACGTCCGCCACTTCGTCGAGCGGCGTGTCCTCGTGGACGTCGGTGAGCACCGGCACGCCGACTTCAGTCTTCACCCGTTCCAGAATCCGCAAACCTTCCTCCAGCCCTGGCCCGCGATAGCTCTCGTGGGAGGAACGGTTGGCCTTGTCGAACGAGCTCTTGTAGATGAAGGGCGCCCCGACCGCCTCGGCGACCTCCTTCAACGTGGCGGCGGTCTCGAGCGCCAGCGCTTCGGACTCGATCGCGCACGGGCCGCTGATCAGGAAGATGGGCTTGTCGAGCCCCACCTCGAAGTTGGCGATGCGCATGGCCGACTCCCCTACGCGGCGTCAACTTCCGCCGCGTCCGCGTGGCGGTTGGCGGCGGCGATGAAGCCGCGAAACAGCGGGTGGCTGTCGCGGGGGGAGGAGTTGAACTCCGGATGGAACTGGCAGGCGACGAACCAGTCGAGGTCCGGCAGTTCGATCATCTCCACCAGCGCTTCGCCTTCGCTGCGCCCGGCCACCGCGAGGCCGTGTTCGGCGAACGTCGGCAGGTAGGCGTTGTTGACTTCGTAGCGGTGGCGATGCCGTTCGAGCACCGACGACGCACCGCCATAGAGCTTGCTGGCGAGGCTGGCTTCGTCGAGCAGGCAGCACTGTTCGCCAAGGCGCATGCTGCCGCCGAGGTCTTCGTCGCCGTTGCGCCGCTGGGTGGTGCCGTCGCTGTCTTCCCACTCCGACACCAGGCCGATCACCGGGTCGCGGGTGTTCGGGTTGATCTCCGTGGAGTTGGCGTTGTCCAGGCCTACGACGTGGCGCGCGAAATCGATGACCGCGGCGTGCAGCCCGTAGCAGATGCCCAGATACGGCACGTTGTTCTCGCGGGCGAAGCGGGCGGCGCTGATCTTGCCCTCGAAGCCGCGCTCGCCGAATCCGCCCGGCACCAGGATGGCGTGGACGTCGGCCAACTCCGCGCAGCCGTTCTCTTCGAGCTGCTCGGCATCGACGTAGCGCACACTCACCTCGGTGCGGTTTTCGATGCCGGCGTGGGTGATGGCTTCGGAGAGCGACTTGTAGGCGTCCAGCAGGTCGAGATACTTGCCGACGATGGCGATTTCCGTCTTGCGCTGCGGATTCTGCAAGGCATCCGTGACGCGCTGCCACTCCTGCAGATCCGCAGGCCCGCGCCGCAAGTCGAATTTCGCGACGACGATTTCGTCCAGCTGCTGCTTGTTGAGCATCACCGGCACCTGATAGATGGAGGGCGCGTCCGCCAAGGAGATGACGGCGCGGCCTTCCACGTTGGTGAAGAGCGCGATCTTCTCGCGCACCTCGCAGTCGAGGGGCTCTTCGGAGCGGCAGATGAGCACGTCCGGCTGCAAGCCGATGGAGCGCAGTTCCTTCACCGAGTGCTGGGTCGGCTTGGTCTTGATTTCGCCGGCCATAGCCAGCTTCGGCACCAGCGTGAGGTGGATGAAGAGCGTGTTGTCGGCGCCGATCTCCAGCCGCAGCTGCCGCGTCGCTTCCAGAAACGGCTGCGATTCGATGTCGCCCACCGTGCCGCCGATTTCGACGATGACCACGTCGAAGCCGTCGCCCACGGCGAGGATGCGGCGCTTGATTTCGTCCGTGACGTGGGGGATGACCTGCACGGTGCCGCCGAGATAGTCGCCGCGCCGCTCCTTGCGGATGACTTCGTCGTAGACGCTGCCGGTGGTGAAGTTGTTGCGCTTGGACATGCGGGCGCCGCGGATGAAGCGTTCGTAGTGGCCGAGGTCCAAGTCGGTCTCGGCGCCGTCGGCGGTGACGAACACTTCGCCGTGCTGGAACGGGCTCATCGTGCCCGGATCGACGTTGATGTACGGGTCCATCTTCAGGATGTTGACGCCGATGCCGCGCGCTTCGAGGATGGCCGCGAGGGACGCCGTGACGATGCCTTTGCCGAGCGAGGACACGACGCCGCCGGTCACGAAGATGTACTGTGTCATGGAGCGCCCATCCAGAAACCGGCCGCTTCGCCACCCGCCGGAAGATGGCCTTGCACCCTAGCACGTTCCCTCCGGCAGTTGAAGGACGGTTTCGGCGATCCGCTATTCGCCCGATGCTCAGCCAGGCAGCTGCGGCAGCGGAAACGGGTTGGCGCGCTCCAAGGTGGCCGCCGCTTGCAGCACGAGCGGGTCGGCGCCGCGCCTGCCGACGATCTGCAAGCCCACCGGCAGGCCGTTCGGCGTCAGCCCGCAGGGCACGCTGGCGGCAGGCAGGCCGCTCATGTTGAAGGGATAGGAGAACTCCGCCCAAGAGAGCCAGTCCCACGGGTGCTGCGGCCAGTGTTCGGGTTGCAGACGGTCGGCCGGGAAGGCGGCCACGGAAACCGAAGGCGTGAGCAGCAGATCCCAATCCGCCATGAAGCGATGCTGGCGTTCGACGTAGCTCAGCTTGCGCGCCCGCATGGCGAGGTAGGTTTCGGCCGAGTGCCCGCTGCCAGCCCGGATGCACGCCACCAGGCCCGGATCCATCTGCTCCTCCCACTCGTCCAGATGGGCCGCCAAGGAGGTTCGGTCCACGGACCAGAAGAAGCGCGCCAGTTCCGCGCCTTCCGGCCCCCACTCCGGCGTTACATCCTCGACATGGCAGCCCACGGTCTCGAAGAGCCGAACGGCCGCTCGCACCACGTCGGCGACTTCGGCATCGACTCTCGCATGGCCGAGGTCCGGACTGAAAGCGATGCGCAAGCCGGAGACGTCCCGCTCCAACTCCGCGCCGAAATCGTCCGCCGGACGCACCATGCTCGTGTGGTCGAAGGGATGCGGGCCACCAGTCGCGTTCAAGAACAGCGCAAGGTCGGCGACCGAACGGGCCATCGGCCCGACATGGGAGACCTGGTCGTTGTTGCGCAACGGCACATGCGGCACCGTTCCCCACGTGGGCTTCAAGCCGACCACGCCGCTGAAGTGGCACGGCATGCGAATCGACCCGGCACCGTCCGAACCCTGGTGCAACGGCCCGAACCGCGCAGCCGCTGCCGCCCCCGCTCCCGCGGAGGACGCGCCAGCGTTGTAGCCGTGCCGCCAAGGATTGTGCGTCACGCCGGTGAGCGGACTGCGGCTCACCCCCGTCCAGCCGAACTCGGACGTCGTCGTCTTGCCGAGAACCACGGCGCCAGCCGCCTTCAGCCGCGCCGCCACCGGACAATCCGCATCGGCCACCCGCCCCACTTGGCTGCGCGAGCCTTGCTCCGTAGGAAATCCTTCCAGATGAAACAGATCCTTGATCGTCACCGGCACCCCCAGCAACGGCCCCGAATCCCCGCGCAGCCAAGCGTCCTCCGCTCGCTTGGCCGCCTCAAGCGCCAGCTCCGGCGTCAAACAAGCAAAGGCGTTGACCTTCGGCTCGAACGCTTCGATGCGTTCGAGCAGCCCCTTCGCAACCTCCACCGGCGAAAGCGCCTTGCTGCGAAACCGCGAGAGCAGATCAACCGCCGAGGCGCGGCAGATGTCGTCACTGGGGGCCATGTCGTGTCCTTCGGAGTTCGAAACGCCGCAAAGGAGTATTCCACGGTCCGCTGCACGACTCGAACGCAGTGCGTCGCCGACGCCAGTCGCATTTCCACGACCACGCGCTACCGTCTCTGCGTCCGTGGCTTCAGTCGCAGGTCGGCGCGGTGGTCGAAATATAGGCGACGATGCGCCAGATGTCGTCGTCGCCTTGGGGGAGTTTGCCTTTGAAGGCGATCATTGGGGTTTGTGGGACGCCGTTGGCGATGATGTCGAACAGGGCCTGGTCGCTGCCGTCGCCGTGTCGCCAGGTGCAGTCGAAGAGGTAGGGGGCGGCGCGTTCCACGGTGGGGCTGTGGCAGTAGCCGGCGCAGGTGCCGGTGAACAGGGACTTGCCGCGTTGCAGCGCTTGCGGGTCGGCGCGGAAGGCGTCGGCCGGCGTTTGCTGCTCGCAGCCGCTGGCCATCAGGAGTGCCAGCGTAATGGCGAGGTGCTTCAAGGATTCTCGGTGCCGACCAGCGCGGCCAGCCCTTCGCGCGTGTGGACGGTCTCGAACGGTGGGCGGCTGGGGATGCCGTGCTGGGAGAGCAGTGCCAGGATTCGGCGCTGGATCTCGGCGTCGGCAAATACACGGTTGAGGTCGGCGAGCAGCGGGTCGCCGCGCCGGGTGGCTGCGTGCAGGTTCCAGCGCAGCACCTCCGGCGGCTCGAAGTCTGCGCTTCGTTCGACTTGGCCGGCCAACAGCGCGAGGTCCGGGCCCCATACCAAGCCAGCGGTTGCCGTACTGTCGGCAAGCGCGCCGAGCACATCCGCCGATGCTTCCTGCATCGTCCAGCGCAGGCCAGCGGCGTTCACTGCAACGTGGGCGACCGAGTTGGCGACCACGGCGACTCTGCCCGGGTCTGGTTCCGCGCCAAGGACCGCAGCCCCCTTCCCCCAGCGCAAAGGCGAGTGCTGCGGCAGCAGTTCGTAGGCGGCGCCGTAGTACGGCTCGCTCAACGCCAGCCGTCCGCGCAAGTGGGCGACTGCGCCTTCGCCCGGCACCGAGAGCTGCACATCGCATTCGCCGCGCAACAGCGGGCGGAAGTCGAGGTCGGTGGATTCGATGTCCGTCTGCGCACTCTCCGGCATCCAGACCAAGCGCAACGGTCTGTTCAGCTTCGCCGCCAGAAGCCGCGCCACGTCCACGTCGAAGCTCGGCCCCTCGCCGCTTCGCAACGATCGCGGCGGGTCGTTTTCCGCGAAGCAGACGGCGAACGGCGACGCACCCTCCGCCGCGCCCGTTCCTGCGAAGGCGAGGCAGGCCGCGACGGCGAATGCCGCCGCGGCGTGAAACCGCGCCACGTCTACGGCAGCGCGAAGACGAACAAGTGGCCGCCTTCGGGAATCTCCGTGCGACCGCCCGCGAACGACACGAAGGTGGCGAAGTTGCCCGAGGCGATGGCGACGTAGCTCTTGCCGTCGGCGCGATAGGCCACCGGCTGGCTTCTCATGCCGCTGCCCATGCGGAACTGCCACAGAAGCTCCCCGCTGGCGGCGTCCAGTGCGAGCGCGAAGCCTTCCTGGGTGCCGGTGAAGACCACGCCGCTGGCGAGCGAGAGCACGCCGCCCATCATCGGGTCCTTGTCCTCGTGCCGCCAGCGCACTTCGCCGGTGTGGATGTCGATGGCGGAGATGTGGCCGTGCGCCTTGCCGGCCTCCACGTCCACCGGCAGCGGCGTACCACCCATGAACGGCTGCCCCTTCACGAACGCGGTGATGCCCTTCTGGTAGAACTGGCAGGACTCCACGGAGGGGATGTAGGCGAGCCCGAGATCGGGGTTCAGAGCGCCCGTCCAGGCACCGTTCATGCCGCCGAGGTTGCTTGGGCAGACTCGATAGTCGGGCTCTTCCGTCGGGTTGGCCCGCGGATCAACCACCGGGCGACCGTTTTCGTCCAGCGTCGCCCAGTTCAGTTCCTTCACGTACTGCGCGGCGTCGATGAAGGCGCCGGTGTCGCGCTCCAGGATGTAGAAGAAGCCGTTGCGGTTGGCCTGCACAATGGCTGGCGTGGTCGTGCCGTCGCGCTCGACGTCCACTAGGAAGAGTTGCGTGTTGCCGTCGTAATCCCAGACGTCGTGCGGCGTGAACTGGAAGTGCCAGAGCCGCTCGCCCGTATCCGGATTCACGGCCAGCAGGCTGTTGGAGAAGAGGTTGTCGCCAGCGCGCAGGTCGCCGTTCCAGTCCGGCGACGGGTTGCCGGTGGTCCAGTAGAGCACGTCGCGCTGCGGATCGTAGGCGCCGCTCGTCCACGCTGGAGCGCCGCCCGTCTTCCACGAATCCCCGGCCCAGGTCTCCACGCCGGGTTCGCCCTCCACCGGCACCGTGTAGTGGCGCCAGCGCAGTTCGCCGGTGGCGACGTCGTAGGCGTCGAAGAAGCCGCGCACGCCGAACTCCCCGCCAGCGATGCCGATGACGGCCATGTCCTTGACGATCATGGGCATCGAGGTGGCGCTGAAGCCCTCGGCGTAGTCCGCCAGCGTCTTCTCCCATTGCAGTTCGCCGGTGAGCCGATGGAAGGCGAGCAGCTTGGCGTCCAAGGTGGCCATCAGCACGGTGTCGCCGCTGATCGCCGCGCCTCGGTTCACGCTGCCGCAGCACAGTCGGCGGTCTTCCGGCGGCGGAAGCTGGTGATCGTAGCGCCAGTGAATTTCGCCGGTGGCGGCGTCGAGCGCGAACAAGCGATTGAAGGAGGTGGTGACGTACATGATGCCGTCGTAGACCGTCGGCGAGACTTCGAACTGCTCGGTCGTGCCGCTGGGAAACGCCCACGCCACCTTCAGATCCGCCACGTTCGCCGGGGTGATGTCGTCGATGGGCGAGTGGCGGAGATTGGCGTAGTCGCCGCCGTAGAGCAGCCACTGTTCGGGGTCCGCGGTGCCGGCCAGCAGATCGTCGTTGGTCACCGGCCCATCGCCTTTGCCGATGGCTTTGTCGATCGTCCAGTGCGTGGGCATGGGCGGCGCCACGCTCACCTCGACGGCCGTCTCGTTCGCCGCCGGGGCGACTTCGGCGGACGCTTCCGGCGGTGGCGCGGCGGATTCCGACTCCGGCCCGGGCTGGCATCCGAGCATGAACGCGCAGCCGAGCAGCGTTGCGTACCCCGTGGGGCGGGCGACATGGTTCACAGGCTTCTCCTCCCATTCCTCTCGGCAGCCATTATTGCCCATTGTCCACGCCGTGTCTGCCCGATGAACGCCATCTCGCTTGACGACGGCTGCCTCCGCAGAACGGCGTATGATGGCGGGGTGTTCAAGCATCGGGAAGCCGCACCATGCCCTTTCCCAAAGACCCCAAGCTCCGAGGGCTCGCCGCCGTGATGTTCCACAGCGACATTCCGCCTTGGGAGTACGACATTCGCGCCGTCCCGCCCGGCACCGAGCCTCTGCGCGTATCGGACTGGCACCGCAGACACGGCAGGGCCAACAACGAGTCGGGAAGCATGGAGCGGACGGCCGAAGCGCGCGTCAAGCCGGTGACGAAGGGGCCTGAGCGTGAATGACGATGCTCTGGGGCCGGGCTTCGACACCGTCACGTTGATTCGGCCAACTCTACGCAAGCTCGTCTGTCTGTGGATGGAACAGGCGGGTTCGCGCACCGTGCTGCTGCCCACTGTATGGGAGCAGCTTGCACGTACACGCAAGAACAGGATCAGCGTCAACGCAGCCTCCTGGCGGCGCATGCGTACGCACACCAACGCCCCCTTCCGGTGGCTGGAACTGGACGACGAGCAGCAGGACGCCGTGGACGACGTGCTGCAACACTTCACGGAACCATGCTTTCCACGGCTTGTGGCGGATCAGATACCGGACGACGCCGATGCGAACATCATCGCGGAAGCGTTGATCGTCGGCACCGATGTGCTGGTTACGCAGGACATCAACTCGATCAATCACGACGAGGTCAACTTCGTGATCGAGAAGCGGCTGGGGGCGAACGCGGGGTTCGTTCTCACCTTGGACAGAGCGCTTGCGCGAGCTTTCCCCGGGGGTGAATCGGCCGACCACCTGTTGATGTTGGCTTTGGCCACCATCGCGCCGACAGACCACGAGTGGACTGTCGAAGACGCCCACCTGGACTTTGCGAATCTGCTTCGAGCGCTGGCGGGGGCCAATGTCAGAGAGACGGCGCAACGGCTGGACGTGCGCTGGAGTCAGTGCGACGACTTGGAGCGGACGCTGGACGAAGCGCGAACGGTTGCCGAAACCTCTTGCGCGATGCAGTTCGAGCGCATGCGGGCGGAGTGGCAGCGTGAAGCGGCGCAACACGGAAGCCCCGTGAAGGACTGAATCTCGTCGAGCGCTTCTCCGCAGAACGGGTCGGGATGCGCCTGCGATGCGGTCTGCTCACGCCGACGTGCAATCTCGTGAAGGGCGTTCGGTTCCCGCGGTCAGCGTCGACCGCTCTCGGTCGGCCGCATAGCTCAAGCACGCGAGGATGTCCGCTTCGCGCAGATACGGGAACTCGTCCAGCACTTCGCGGTAGGTCATGCCGGAAGCCAGGTAGCCGAGCACGTCGTACACGGTGATCCGCATTCCTCGTATGCAGGGCCTGCCGCCTCGCTTGCCCTGATCGATGGTGATCACGTTGCGAAGGTCCACTTCAGCAACAGGCATGGCATTGGCTCCTCGGTGCGTCGTTGGGGCGATGAGGATTGTAGCTCGACAGCTGGCGGCGGAGTGAAGGTCGGCCCTTCTGAGCGTCGTGGTACGCCGCAGCGCGAATGCTGCCGTTCGGGTGTACTCTCTCGTCTGTACGCGGCGACAGGGGCGCATGGGATGAAAGCGATCTGGAATGGCCAAGTGGTGGCCGAGAGCGACGACACCGTTGTGGTGGAGGGGAACCACTACTTTCCGCGTTCGGCGCTGGACGATGCGCTGTTGGAAGCGAGCGACACGCAGAGCTACTGTCCGTGGAAGGGGACGGCCTGCTACTTCCATCTGACGGCGGGCGGGGAGACCAGCCGCGATGCGGTGTGGTACTACCCGGATCCGAAGGAGGCCGCCAGCATGATCGACGGGCGGGTGGCGTTCTGGAACGGCGTTGAAGTGGTCCGTTGAGTCGCCGTGCGCACTTCGCCGCGGGGACAATCGTCGCGCTGCTGAGCGCCCTCGCCGCATTTGAGGCGGCGTCCAGCGAAGAAGAGATCGTCGTCGCGTTCGGCGCCGAGCCGCAGCAGGTGGATCCAACCCGCTCGTCGGCAGGGGTGGACGGCTACTACATCGATCTCTTCTACGAAGGCCTGCTCACCGTTACGCCCAGCTTCGAGCGCGTACACTGGCTGGCGGAATCGTGGCAGGTGGTGGAACGCGAGGACGGGCTCGCGATCGCGGTGACGATCCGCGACGGCGTGAAATTCCACAACGGCGATCTCCTCACCTCGCGGGACTTCGCCTACGCCTTCGAGCGGCTCACCGATCCGTTGTCGCCCACCGCCGGGCGGCTGCGCTACGTGGAGCGCATCCAAATCCACGACGACCGGCGCTTCGACTTCGTGCTGAACAGCCCGGACGGCTCGCTGGAAGCCTTGAATCTGGTGCTCACCGCCATCCCGCACCGCTACTTCCAGGAAGTCGGCGACGAAGGCGTACAGGCGCATCCCATCGGCACCGGGCCTTGGAAGTTCGTCTCCCGCAAGCCCAGAGAGGAACTGGTCGTCGAACGCTTCGAGGACTACTGGAACAAGGAAGCGATGCCGGTCGCCAAACGTCTGCGCATCAAGATCATCCCCGAGGACACCACCCGCGTGGCGGCCTTCAAGACCGGCGCCGTGGATTGGATCGACGCCGTGCCCCCGGCCCAGGTGCGCGAGTTCGAAGGCTTGCCCGGCGTCGAAGTCGCGTCCTTGCCGGCGCCGAACAACCTGTACGTGGCCTTGAACGCCATCGACGCTGGCAGCCCCTTCCGCTTCGCCAAGGTGCGCCAGGCCGTCGCCCACGCCATCCACGTGGACGACATCGTGCGCTATCTGCTCTACGGCCAAGGCATCCGCACCGTGCAGCTCGCCCCCGGCACCCTCGGCTACGACGAAGACTTGCAGCCCCACCCCTACGATCCCGAACGCGCTCGGCAACTGCTCGCGGAAGCTGGCTTTCCCGCTGGCTTCAACGTCAACTGCTACAACCTCACCACGCCCCGGGAGCCGTACTTCAAGGAAGTGGGCGAGACGATCTTCGCCTTCCTCAACGAAGTGGGCATCCGCTGCCGCATCGTGCAGTTGGAATACGGCGCCTGGATCGCGGTGGGGCGGCGCTTCTCGCGGCCGCACATGGACGGCATCTTCAGCACGATGTGGGGGCAGGGGCTGCCGGGCGATCCCACCGATGCGTGGTCCGGCCACGTCCACACCACGGGCGACGGCTGGGGCACCTATTCCTACCACTCGGACGCGGAACTCGACGCGCTGATCAAGGAGTTGCGCACGACGATGGAGACGCCGCGTCGAGTCGAACTCATTCGCCGCATCGCCCGCCGCAAGCACGAGGAAGTGGCCGGCGGCTTCCCTACCTACCGCCCCATGCTCACCCTCGCCTGGCGCGACCATCTGCGCTTCGAGCCTTGGCCGGGCGCGTTCTGGCGTTCGATGCGCGGCTTGCGCCCAAGCAGCCGTTGACGAAACCGTGGCCGCCCCAGCGTGAAAACCTACGTCGCCAAGCGCCTGCTGCAAGGCGCAGTCGCCATTCTCGGCGCGCTGCTGATCGTCTTCGTGGCGCAGCGTCTTTCCGGCGATCCGGTGGCGCTGATGCTGCCGATGGACGCTGGCGAGGAAGAGTTCGCCGCCATGCGCGAAGCGCTCGGCCTGGACAAGCCGCTGCCGGTGCAGTTCGCGCTCTTCCTCGGCAATGCCCTGCAAGGCGACTTCGGCAACTCCTACCAGTGGCAGGCGCCGGCCATGGCGCTGCTCATCGAACGGCTGCCAGCGACGTTGGAGCTGGCCCTTGCCGGGCTCGTCTTCGCGCTGCTGCTGGCGGTGCCGCTCGGCGTCGTCTCCGCGGTGCATCGGGGCGGCATCGTGGATCGCGCCGCCAAGCTCTTCGCCATGCTCGGCCAGGCGGTGCCGGGATTCTGGATCGGCTTGCTGCTTATTCTGCTGGTGGCGGTGAAGCTGCAATGGCTGCCGGCGTTCGGGCGCGGCGGCCTCGGCCATCTGGTGCTGCCGGCCATCGCGCTCGGCTGGTATCCGGTGGCGGCGATGACGCGCACCTTGCGTTCGGCGATGCTGGACATTCTGGGCTCGGACTACATTCGCATGGCGCGCGCCATCGGCCTGCCGGAGCGGTGGATCGTCTGGCGCTACGCGCTGCGCAACGCGATGGTGCCGCTGGCCACCATGATCGGCGTCTACTTCGCCAACATGCTCGGCGGCGCCTTCGTGATCGAAGTGGTGTTCGCCTGGCCGGGCGTCGGGCGCACGGTGGTGGATGCCGTCTTCGCCCGCGACTTTCCGGTGGTGCAGGCCGGAGTCGCGCTCGCGGCGCTGGTCTTCGTGGTGGTGAATCTGCTGGTGGACCTGTCCTACGGCTTCATCGACCCGCGCATTCGCCATGCGGAATCGTAGCGTTCGATGAGCGACGCGGCGGCCCAGACGAACCCGGCGCCGATGCCGAGGCCGTTGCTGGCACGGCTGCTGCGGCGAGGCGAGGGACGGTTCCCGGCGCTTGCCGCCGGGGTGCTTGCGCTGGTGCTGCTGAGTGCGCTGTTCGGGCCTTGGATCGCGCCCCACGACGCCGGCAAGATCGCGCTCGCGGACGCGATGACGCCGCCGGTTTGGGCGGAAGGCGGCAGCACGGAACATTGGCTGGGCACGGACAACCTGGGGCGCGACATCCTGAGCCGCATCATCGCCGGCGCAAGGGTTTCGGCGAACGTGGCGCTGTACGCCATCGTCATCTCCGGCTTCGTCGGGGCGCTGCTGGGGATGGCCGCCGGCTACTTCGGCGGCGTCGTCGATGCGCTGATCTCGCGCCTGATCGACGTGCAGATGTCCGTGCCGTCGATTCCGCTCGCCATGCTGTTCGCGGCGGTGCTGCCGCCGGGCGAGGCGATGGTGGTGTTCATCATCGTGCTGAGCTACTGGACGTGGTACGCGCGGCTGGTGCGCGGCGAAGTGCTGAGCCTGCGCGAGCGCGACTTCATCAAGCTGGCGAAGATCGCCGGCGTCGGCACGCCGACGATCTTCCACCGCCACCTGGCGCCGAACCTCCTGAACATGCTGCTCGTGCTGGCGACGTTGCAGTTCGGCAGCGTCATCGTCTTCGAGGCCGGCTTGAGCTTCCTCGGCCTCGGCATTCAGCCGCCGAACGTTTCCTGGGGCGGCATGTTGGCGGACGGGCGCAACTTCATCGACGTGGCGTGGTGGCTCATCACCATGCCGGGGCTGGCGATCATGGCCTCGTGCCTCGCCTCCAACCTGCTCGGCGACTGGCTGCGCGACACCTTCGATCCGGTGCGGCGACAGCTGTGATGCTGCGCGTCCGCAACCTCAAGACCCATCTGCACCTCAAGCGCGGGGTGTTGAAGGCGGTGGACGGCGTGAGCTTCGATCTCGCCGCCGGCGAGACCCTGGGCCTCATCGGCGAATCCGGCAGCGGCAAGACGATGACCGGCCTCTCGCTGCTGGGCCTGCCGCCGAAGCCCGCCGGACGCATCGTCGGCGGAACCGTGGAGCTCGATGGCCGCGAGCTGGTGGGCTTGGACGAACGCATCATGGCGGCGGAAGTGCGTGGCCGGCAGATCGCGATGATCTCGCAGGATCCCATGACGTCCCTCAATCCGGTGTTCACGGTCGGCGAGCAGGTGGCGGCGCCGATTCGGGCGCACGGCATGGCTGGCCGTGGAGAAAGCGAGCCACGGGCGGCAATCGACTTGGCGGTGGACGAACTGGAACACGTGCGCGTTCCAGCGGCCAGAGAGCGGGCGCGGGACTATCCGCACCAGTTCAGCGGCGGGATGCGTCAGCGCGTGGTGGCGGCGATGGCGATTGCCTGCCGTCCGCGGCTGCTGATCGCCGACGAACCCACCAGCGCGCTCGACGTGACCATTCAAGTGCAGCTGATGGATCTGCTCGAACGCATTCAAGCCGACACCGGCGCCGGCCTGCTCTTCATCACCCACGATCTCGGCGTCGCGGCTCGGGTCTGCGACCGCATCGCCGTGATGTACGCCGGGCGGATCGTCGAACTGGCCACCGCCAAGGAACTGTACGCGGCGCCGCGCCACCCCTATTCGCAAGGGTTGCTGGCGGCGGTGCCCCGTCTCGGCCAGCGGCGCAAGCGGTTGGCTTCCATTCCCGGCAGCCCGCCGAACCCCCTGGCGCTGCCGAGCGGCTGCGCGTTCCATCCCCGTTGCCCCCACGCCACCGACCGCTGCCGTGAACAAGCGCCGCCGGAAGTGGCGACCGACGGCGGCCGGGTCGCCTGCTGGCTGCACGCATGACGCTGCTGCGAATCGACAGCGCGAGTTGCCGCTTCAAGACCAAAGGCGGCCTGCTCACTGCGGTGGACGACGTGTCGTTCGAGGTGGCCAAGGGGGAGACGTTCGCGCTGGTGGGCGAATCGGGTTGCGGCAAGAGCACCTTGGCGTCGTTGATTCTCAAGCTGAATCCGCTGGCCAAGGGGCGCATCCTGTTCGATGGCGAAGACGTGGGCGGCCTGCGAGGGGCCGCCGCCAAGCGCTATCGGGCACGGGTGCAGGCGGTCTTCCAGGACCCTTACAGTTCGCTGAATCCACGCTTGAAGGTTCGGAAGATTCTGGCGGAGCCGCTGCTTGCGCACGGCGTGGCGCGCGGCGAAGCAGCCGCGAAGGTGGCGGGCGCGCTGGAACGGGTGGGTTTGCCATCGAGTGCGGCCGGGCTCTATCCGCACGAGTTCTCCGGCGGCCAGCGGCAACGCATCGCCATCGCGCGGGCGCTGATTCTGGAGCCGGAGCTGATCGTGCTGGACGAGCCGATCTCGGCGCTGGACGTGTCCATTCGCGCCCAGATCCTCAATCTGCTGCAAGACTTGCAGGAGGAACGCGGCCTGACCTATCTGCTCATCGCCCACGACCTCGCGCTGGTGGAACACGCCGCCGACCGCGTGGCGGTGATGTATCTGGGGCAGATCGTGGAATTCGGCCCGTGCGCGGAGCTTTTCGCGGCGGCTGCCCATCCGTACACGCGGGCGCTGCTCGCCGCGGTGCCGCAGCCCGACCCGCTCGCGCCGCGCTCGCAGCATCTGGCGAGCGGCGAAGTGGCCAATGCCTTGTCGCCGCCAGCGGGCTGCCGCTTCCACCCGCGCTGCGAAAGCTGCATGGACGTCTGCCGCTCAACGCCGCCGCGCTTTGCCGCCGCAGCGCCAGGCCACGAAGCGCGCTGCCACCTGCTCGCCGCCAGCGGGAATCCCTAGCCAAGCGCCTCGGGAGTTCAGCCGATCTGCTTGCGCACTTCTTCGGCGAAGTTCTCTTCGCGCTTGTCGATGCCTTCGCCGACCTCGAAGCGTTCGAAGCCGATGCAGGCGGCCTTGGCGTTGGCGAGCAGCTTGCCGACCTTGATGGCCGTGTCCTTGACGAAGTCCTGCTCGACCAGGCTCGACTCGGCGAGGAACTTGCGCATTCGGCCGTCGATGATGCGTTCGAGAATCTGCGGCGGCTTCGGTTTCGCCGCTTCCGCTTCCTCCTGCGCTGTCTGCTGCTCGACCAGAACACGTTCCTTGGCGACCACCTCCGCCGGCATGTCGTCCGGCGCGACCACGAGGGGGCGCATGGCCGTGACGTGCATGGCGAGGTCGCGGCCCAGCGCAGCGTCGTCCGTGGAGAGCGCCACCAACGCGCCCTTCTTGAGGTCCTGGTGCAGATAGCTCACCACCGTGCCGCCAGCTGGCGCTTCCAGCAGCGCGGCGCGGCGGACGCGGATGTTCTCGCCCACTTCCTGCACCAGCGCTTGACGCGCCTCTTCCAACGTCTCCGCGATGCCCTCCGCGCCGGCCGCGAGCACCGTCTCCACCGCATGGGCGACGAACGCCGCGAACTTCGGATTGCGGGCGGCGAAGTCCGTCTCGATGTTCACTTCCACCATGGCGCCGCGGCCAGCCGCGACCTTGATGCCGAGCAGCCCTTCGGCGGCGGTGCGGTCCGCCTTCTTCTCCGCCTTGGCGCCGCTTTGCAGGCGCACGATGTCGATGGCGCGGGCCATGTCCCAGTCCGCTTCCGCCAGCGCCTTCTTGCAGTCGCCGAAGCCGACGCCGGTGCGTTCGCGGAGTTCCTTGATCATCGCCATGTTCATGGCGCTTGCTCCTCCTGGGCTTGCGGGCTGTCCGTGGGTGGGGTTTCGGGAGTCGCTTCCGGTGCGGGCACCGCAGTCGCTTCCGATGCGGGCGCTGGCGTCGATTCCGCTGTGGGTGCTTGAGTCGGTTCCGGCGTGGACGCTTGAGTCGCTTCCGGCGCGGGTGCCGGAGTCGGTTCGGTTGCGGGCGCCGCAGTCGCCTCAGGCGTAGGCGCCGTAGTCGGTTCCGGCGACGGCGACGGGGCCGCCGAAGGCGCGGCGTCTTCGATGTCGACGAAGTCCTCGACCGTCACGTCGCCGGAACTGCGCGCCTTGCCTTCCTCGACGGCATCCGCGACCGCGACGACGAACATCTGCACCGCGCGAATGGCGTCGTCGTTGCCGGGGATGACGAAGTCCACGCCGTCCGGGCTGCTGTTGGTGTCGACCACGCCGATCACCGGAATGCCGAGCTTGTTGGCCTCGGTGACGGCGATGCGCTCGTGGTGGACGTCGACCACGAACAGCGCATCGGGCAGGCCGCCCATCTCCTTGATGCCGCCGAGGCTGCGTTGCAGCTTCTCCATCATGCGGCGGCGTTGCAGGCCCTCCTTCTTGGTCAGCAGGTCGAACGTGCCGTCTTCGGCTTGCGTTTCCAGTTCCGTCAGGCGGCGAATGGACTGGCGAATGGTCTTGTAGTTGGTGAGCGTGCCGCCGAGCCAGCGCTGGTCGATGTACGGCATGCCGACCCGCTCGGCCTGCTCGCGGATCACCTTGGACGCGGCGCGCTTGGTGCCGACGAAGAGAATCTTGTGCCGCCGCGCAGCCAGGCGCCGCACTTCGTCGAGCGCCGCCTCCAACGCCGGCAGGGTGGCTTCGAGGTTGATGATGTGGATCTTGTTGCGCGCGCCGAAGATGTGCTGCGCCATCTTCGGATTCCAAAAGCGCGTCTGATGGCCGAAATGCACGCCGGCCGCCAGCATGTCGCGCATGCTGAGTGTGCTCATGGTTGGTCTCCGGGTTGGGTTCCCCGCCACGTCCCGCCGTTGAATCCGCCACCGCAATGGCCACCCGCAACGACACCGCCAACGCAGCGCTTATTCCCCTCGCCTAGGGCGAGGGCGCGGCTTTATACCACATTCGGAGCGCGTACGAAGGTGGTGTTCGACGGATCGATCGGGGTTCTTTCACGGAACCCGATCCGCCGAGACAGCAGGTTCGGGTACTTTCAATAAGGGTTGGCGACGAATACCGCAGCTAGGTGGGGCACCTGGCCCCAGCGAACCGTGTAACCACAGCCCTCCCAACCGCGTTGAGGGGCAACTCTTGCGTGGGAATGTCGGCTTGTCAAGCGGTTTTCGCGGGCTTGCGGCGGTGCCCCCCAGCGTCCATGCTGATCGAATCGAACGAGAACGTGGCACTCTGCTGCCATCAGCGACAGCTTCGTTCATGCTCGCTTCTCATTGGACAACACGGCAAAGGCCAAGGCGAACAAGATGGCGGAGACGATTCGGAACGGCTACGAGGACGGCGTTCATGCCGCGTGGGTGGGCGAGATCCAAGGCGAACTTTTCTTCAACGCGCTGGCGGAGTCCGAGGCGGGCGCGGGGCGTGGGAAGTGGGAGATCCTGGCGAAGTTGGAGCGTGTGACCGGCCAGCGCATGGCGACGGTGCTGCAGGCGAGAAACGTCGCTCTCGAGGCGCCGGAAGCGTCCGGGCAACTGCTCGCCGCGGCGCAGGAGTATGCCAAGCTGCCGTTTTCGGAAGCGGTCTCCGCCATGCGCCCGATCCTGCTGGACGCCATCGGCAAGTTCGAAGCGTTGCTCGATCAGGCGCCGGCCGCAGAGCGAAGCGAGATGCAGTTCCTCGTCGATCACGAGCGCGCCATCCTGAGCTTCGTGGACCTGGAGGCCGCCGGGCAGGGCGAAGCCTCGCTGGACGCGGCGCGGGAGCTCATCGCGCAGAGCGATGCGGGAGCGTCCTGACGAAGATGCCGGGTCCTATTCGCTGTCCACGTACGTAGTGCTGACCAGCGTGCCGCTGCTGCGGTTGAACACCTGCACCGAGATGTCTCGCGTCGCGTAGGCCGTACACGCGAGCATGTCTTCCCAGCCGGCTTCGCTGGCGCCCAAGCTCTCGGCGACGGCTTGCTGGTTCAGCACCCGCGTCGAGCGGCCGTCGATGGGCGCCAGGCGGCCGAACCAGGAGTTGCCAGCCGCGTCGTCGCACTCGAGGTAGACGATGCAGTCGGCGATCACTTCGCACTTGATGCGCACGGACGTCAGGTCCTCGGCGGCAAGCGAAGCAATCGCGTGTACAAGCCGGGTCTCGCTGATTCCCGCGTAGCGCATCGTGTGTTCGCCTGTGGTCGGCTGCGTCGGCTTGTCGATGGCGGTCTCGAAGTCCACGGCGTAGCGGCTGCGGAACGCGCCTAGGCGCAGGGGATCGCTGCCGTTCGGTCGGTAGATGAGGTCGTGCGTCGCCACGCCCTGCTCGCGGTCCAACTCGCCCGCGTCGCCTTCCGTCGCGTTGGCGTTGCCGGCCACGTCGTCGAGGTGGAACGAACGCTGCATCGAACCGGAAGCCGCCAGGTTCAGCAGTTCGTTGGCGGCAGGCTCGTCGTTGCCGTCCAAGTCGAGCCACACCTGATCGCCCTCGCGGAAGTCGCCCGCCACTTCGACGGCCAGAGTGCCGCGCCCTTCTCCGCCGCGGTCGATGGCGAACTCCATGCCGTCGCTTTGTCGAGGGCAGAGGATGGAAATCGGAGCGCGACCGGTGCAGGCCGCCGCGGAGCTCAAGCCCAACCGCACATGGCCCAGATTCGCCTGCGGCGGCCCAGTGAAGCCCAAGCGACCGCCCGCGAGGTCGATGCGCGAGGCGCCGGCACTGGTCGCCGCGAATGTGAGACCGGGCACGAATCGCACGAACGGATGCGGTTCCTGCCTCGACGCGCCTTCCGCCAGCGGCTGCATGAACTGCAGCACGCCGTCTTCGGAACGCACGCACCAGTCCCCATCGACGCACCGCGAATGGACATAGATGCTGGTCGTCTTCGTATCCGGCCAGCCGCTGCCGCCGGAAGCGGTGGTCGACGCCTGCCAAGTCACCGGGTTCACCGCTCCGGTCGATGCATCCCTCGTCAAGCCCGTCAGCTCCGGGATCTCGAACAACATTTCCAAGCCGCAGCCGCTGTCGCACCGCCAATCGTCCGATGCGTCCAGTTCGAACGTCGCGGACGTGTCGCCCCGTCCGCCGTCCACCACCATTGGCCTCACGCGAACGCTGCCCGCTTGGACGCGGGACAGGCGGAGCTGCAGGTCGCTGGCGCGTACCCTCTCGGCGAACTGTGCATTGATCAGCGTGAACGCGAGGGCCATCACGTCGCCCGCCTTGATGCGCTCCGCGTCGCTTGTCGCCAAGCTCAGGTTGATTCCCAGCAGGGGGCCACCGTCCCGATAGTAGTCGATCGTCGTATCCGTTCCGGTGATCACCTCGTCCGCGTAGGTCTTCTCCTGTTCAACGATGACGTTGTACGTGGCGGCGGAGGCATTCGGCAGGCAGGCCAGCGCGGCCGCGGCGAACAGCCAGCGAGTCAGCTTGCCCATGATGGCCTCCGTCGGAACATGCCTCGGCGCGGCGCCAAAGCACCGCCGGGAACAGCCCCGAACGCGCACTCAGCCGAAGCGCGCCGCGTCTCCGATCACCCCGCCTTCGCGCAGCGGCGCCAGGTCGCCCTCGGCGAGGCCGAGTTCTTCCGCCAGCACCTGGTCCGTGTGTTCGCCGAGGCGGGGCGGGGGAGTCATCTCCACGTTCGATTCGGAGAGCCGTGGCGCGAAGCCGAGCATTGGCACGTTGCCATGCACCGGCAGTTCCATCTCGTGGACGAAGCCGCGCGTGCGGAGGTGCCTGTCGTGGTGCAGTTCGCCGGTGTCGAGGCAGGCGGAGCAGGGCACGCCGGCGGCGGCGATGGTTTCCATGGCCTCGTACTTGGTGTGGGCGCGGGTGAACGCCGCCACCGCCTCGTAGAGCGCGTCGCCGTTTTCGATGCGTCCGCGGGTGGTCTTGAAGCGCTCGTCGATCAGCAGGTCCGCCCGTTCGATGGCAGCGCACAGGCCGTCCCAGTGGTCTTGGTTCACCGGCATCAGATAGATGTAGTCGTTGGGGCCGAAGGGCTTGCAGGGGTAGATGTTCACCGGCGGCAGGCCGCCCGCGTTGCCGGTGCGCGGCGTCGCCTTGGTGCCCCAAGCCGAGCCGATGTAGGCGCGGGTGCGCACGTAGTAGGCCATCGCCTCCTGCATCGAAAGCTCCACCTGCTGGCCCTCGCCGGTGCGCAGCTTCTGCACGTAGGCGGCCAGAATCGCCATCGCCGCCTGCACGCCGGTGCCGGAATCGCCGGTGGTGGGGCCGGGCATCATCGGCGGGCCGTCGGCTTCGCCGGTGATGGAGAAGGCGCCAGCGGCGGCCTGCGCCACCATGTCCATGCAGCGGAAGCCAGCGTAGGGGCCGGTGACGCCGAAGCCCTTGATGCGGGCGTAGATGAGGCCGGGGTTGACGGCGCGGAGCGTCTCGTAGCCGATGTCCAGGCGTTCGATGACGCCAGGGCCGTAGTTCTCCACGAAGACGTCGAACTTCGGCACCAGACGCATGAAGAGATCGCGCCCCTCCGCGCTGCGCAGATTCAGCGCGACGCTGCGCTTGTTGGCGTTCCAGGCGCAGAAGTAGGCGGAGTAGTCCTTGTTCTCGGAGCGCCCCACGCCCCGCCCCGGATCGCCGTATTCGGGCGCCTCCACCTTCACGACGTCCGCCCCCAACCACGCCAACGCCTGGGTACACGAGGTGCCCGCCTCGTATTGCGTCATGTCGAGGACTCTCACGCCTTCCAACGCCGGCATCGCTGCTCCATCAGTAGCTGAAGTTCCGCTAGTGTAACCCTCCCGTCATGCGCACGGCGCGTACTTAAGCAGCCGCCGAACAGTCGCCAGGGAACCCTACTTGGGCCCCACCGCGGTCGCTAGGCGCGGCAACGGTGCGTGTGCGGCAAGTCGTTGGTCAGTGGTTGCTCACTGGGTCGATTCTCAAGCGGCGAGTCCGGCGACGCGGACCGCTCCGGTAGTCGTGGAGCCAGCCGCAGAGTCAGACGCAGTGGGGTCAGAGGACGGATTGGCGCCCGCGACGGTCCAAACGCGCCTTGTCCCAGGACTGCACCGTTAGTGGTCACTTATCGACGATTTGTCGCACACCCGCGGCAAGCGAACTCGTTGCGCTTCCGCGGCCAAATCCGCCAAACTCGCCGCCATGAACAAACTGCCGCTCTTCATCAACGGCCGGTGCGTGGACAGCGTCGCCGCTGGCCAGCCCGTTACCGATCCCGCCACTCAGGAGGTGCTTTGCGAAGTGCCGTTCGCCACTGGCGAGGAGGTCGACCAAGCCGTTCAAGGCGCCAAAGCCGCCTTCGAAGCGTGGCGCGACGTGCCGGCGCCGGAACGGGCAAGGCTGCTGTTCGCGTACCAGCACCTTCTCAAGAGCAAGCAGGACGACATCGCTCGCGGGCTGTGCCGGGAGACGGGCAAGACGTTCGAGGACGCCCGGGGCGAAGTGTGGCGGGGCATCGAGGTGGTGGAGCATGCGTGCAGCGTCGTCTCCTTGGCGATGGGGGAGACGGTGGAGAACGTGGCGCGGGGCATCGACACCTACAGTCTGGTGCAGCCCATCGGCGTGTGCGCTGGCGTCACGCCGTTCAACTTTCCGGCGATGGTGCCGCTGTGGATGTTTCCGCTCGCCATCGCCTGCGGCAACTCCTTCGTGCTCAAGCCTTCCGAGCAGGATCCGATGACGCCGAACCGGCTGATGGAACTGCTCTCCGAAGCGGGGGCGCCGGATGGTCTGGTGCAGGTGGTTCACGGCGGCAAGGAGCAGGTGGACGCGCTCATCGACCACCCGGAGGTGCGCGCCGTCAGCTTCGTCGGCTCGGCGCCGGTGGCGAGGCAGGTGTATCGGCGGGCGGGGGAACGCGGCAAGCGCGTACAGGCTTTGGCCGGCGCGAAGAACCATCTCGTCGTGCTGCCGGACGCGAACAAGGAGCAGGCCATCGCCGGTTTGGTCGGCGCTTCATGTGGGGCGGCCGGGCAGCGCTGCATGGCGGTGAGCGCGGCGGTTCTGGTGGGTAGCGCCGCGGACTGGCTGGACGACTTGCGAACGGCGATGGCCGCGGTGCGGCCCGGCCCTTGGCAGGACGAACGCGCCGGCTACGGGCCGCAGATCACCCGCGCGGCGCAGGAGCGGATCATCGGCTTCATTGCGAAGGGCAAGGCGGAGGGGGCGACCTGCCTGCTCGACGGCAGCGATTGCCAAGTGGAAGGCTATCCGCGCGGCAACTGGGTGGGGCCGACGCTGTTCGCCGACGTGACGCCGGCCATGTCCATCTACCGCGAGGAGATCTTCGGCCCGGTGCTGGTCGCCTGCTGCGTGCCGACCCTCGACGACGCCATCGCCCTCGTCAACGCCAATCCGTTCGGCAACGGCGTGTCGCTGTTCACGTCCAGCGGCGGGGCGGCGCGGCGCTTCCAGCATGAAGTCCAGGTGGGGCAGGTGGGCATCAACATCCCCATTCCGGTGCCGCTGCCGTTCTTCTCCTTCACCGGCTGGAAGGATTCGTTCCTCGGCGACCTCCACGCCTACGGCAAGCAGGCCGTGCGCTTCTACACGGAAACCAAGACCGTCACCGCCCGCTGGTTCGACGACGCCCCGCCAGCGAGCACCAACACGACCATTCGCCTGGGCTGACCGTCTCGAACTCTCGAAACTCCTACGGAACGCAGCGCCGGGCCGGCAAGGCGGACACGATGGCCGCGTCCAGCATCGAAGACACGTCGGCGCAGGACGAGCGCATCGAACCGCCCTCGAAGCGCAAGCGGCTGCTGATCGGCGCGGTGGTGGCCGTGGCGCTGGTTGCCGTCGTGGCGACCGCGGTGCCGTGGCTGCTGCGGTGGTCCGAGGCGGAGATGAGCGTCTCCCGGGAACGTCTGCGCACGGCGGTCGTCACCCGCGGCGACTTGGTGCGGGACGTCTCCGTGCAAGGCCGCGTCGTCGCCGCGGTCAGCCCAACCCTGTACGCCACGCAAGCCGGCACCATCACCTTTCGCGTTGAAGCCGGCGATGCCGTTGCCGCTGGCGACGTGCTGGCCGTCATCGACAGTCCGGAAGTGGCCAACCGTCTCGAACAGGAGGAGGCCAACCGCTCGCGCCTCGAAGTGGAGGTGGAACGGCAACGCATCCAAGCCAAGCAGCAGAACCTCGCCGGCCGCAAGACGGTCGATCTGGCCAACGTCACCCTCGTTGCGGCCAGGCGGGAAGCGCGGCGCGCGGACGAGGCATACGCCAGCGAAGCCATCTCGCAATTGGATTTCGAGAAGGCGCACGACGAGAAGCGCTCCGCCGAACTGGCCCACGAACACGCGGTGGCCGATGCGGCGCTTGCCGCCGAACGGTTGGACTTCGAACTCCGAACGCGCCAACTCGAACTCGATCGGCAAACGCTGGTGGTGGGCGACCTGCAACGGCAAGTGGACGAACTCGCCATCCGTTCGCCCGTGGGGGGCATCGTCGGCAACCGGCTGGTGGAGCAGAAGACCGCCGTGGCGCCGAACATGGCGGTGCTGGCGGTGGTGGACCTGTCGCGCTTCGAGGTGGAAGCGGAAGTTCCCGAGAGCTATTCGGACGATCTGGCGGTCGGCATGGCCGCCGAAGTACGCATCGGGAACCAGACGCAAACGGCGACCTTGGTGGCCGTCTCGCCGGAAATCGTCGCCGGCCAAGTGACCGTGCGGCTGCGCTTCGACGGCGCCATGCCGGGCGGCCTGCGCCAAAACCAGCGCCTCACCACCCGCCTGCTGCTCGAAGCGAAGTACGACGTGCTGCGCGTGAGCCGCGGCCAGTTTCTGGAAAGCGGCAGCGGTCGCATCGCCTACGTGATCGCCGACGGCGTGGCCCGCCGCGCAAGCATCGAAACCGGCGCCCGCAGTCTGAACGCTGTGGAGATCGTCTCCGGGCTGGAAATCGGCGACGAGATCATCGTTTCCAGCCTGGACGCCTACTCCGGCAAGGAGACGTTGCTGGTGACGGATTAGCGGCGGCCCGCTGCCGTGCGGCTTGTCGATAGTCCCTCGTATACCTAAACTGCGGACATGAGAACGGAAGAGACAATGATATTTTCGCCGGGTACGGGTGCCACTCCGCCGGCACTAACCGGGCGCGAGCGGGAACAAGCCGTGCTGTCCCGGTGCCTGTCGGCGCTTACGAGAGGCAAGTCGCCGCCATACGACGTCGTACTGATCGGCCCTCGAGGCAACGGCAAGACGACGTTGCTTCGCTGGTTCGAGGAAGCCTGCCGCGAGGCCCCCGTCAACGTGGCAAAGGTGGTGCCGAGCCGCGTGCCTACCGAAGGCGTCCTGGCGAGCAGGCTGTTGCCGCCCAGCCGTCTCGGGCGCTTGCTGCCCAAGAAGTGGGGCATTGCCAGCATCGGCAAGGCCGAATGGGAAGCGCCCTCCGCCACCGACGACTGGGTAGACCGACTGATCCACCGCTGTCGCAGAAAGCCGACTGCCGTGCTCGTAGACGAGGCGCACACTTTGGACTTCAAAGTCGGCCAGATTCTCTTGAACGCCAGCCAAGACGTGCGCCAAGCGGCGCCATTCGTTCTGGTGCTGGCCGGAACGCCAGGTCTGTTCGCGCACCTCGGCAAGATGAACGCGTCGTTCTCGGACCGATTGGGGGAGGGCCTCTTGGGCATCGGTCTCCTGAGCGACGCCGCCGCCAAGGAAGCGTTGGTGAAACCACTCGCGGCGCAGAGTGTGTGCATCGATAACGACGCTTTGGACTCCGCAATCAAGCACAGCCAATGCTACGCGTACTTCGTTCAACTGTGGGGCGAAGCGCTGTGGAATCAACGCATGGCCACGGGGGAGACGCAACTCACCGCAGGCCATGTGGAAGCGGCTTGGCCGACGGTGGAGAAGCGTATAACCGAGTACTACCAACGTCGCTATCGGGAGCTTGAAGCCGGCGGGTTGTTGCCCGCAGCCGAGGCCGTCGCGCCGTTGTTTCAAAAAGGCATGGACGCCACGGCAACGGATCGAGACGTCGATGCCGCGCTCGCCGCCATTGGAGCTGATGCCGCCACGCGGCTGGCGGCACGGGAGGAACTCAATCGCCTTGGCTTCATCTGGTGTCCGCCCGGGCAGCTGCCGCCGGAAGCGTGGCGCGTGGGCATTCCGTCGCTGGTGCGCTACGTCGTGGACAGGGCCGGCTGTTCAGCATAGATTCACGTCCGGTGGCCGAAAGTCGCGTTAGGCCGGCAAGAGCCGACGCGAAAACGGGAAGTTACGTTGCTCGACATGCACGACATCTCCAAGGTGTACCGGACGGACACCGTGGCCACGCATGCGCTGCGCGAAGTGTCCTTGCTGGTGGAAGAGGGGGAGTTCGTCGCCGTGGTGGGGCCTTCCGGTTCCGGCAAGTCCACGTTTCTGAACATCGCCGGGCTGTTGGAGACTTTCGACGACGGCGCCTATCGGCTGGACGGGGAGGACGTCTCCGCCCTCAACGACAACGCCCGATCGAAACTCCGCAATCAGAAGATCGGCTTCATCTTCCAGAGCTTCAATCTGATTCCGGACCTCAACGTCTTCGACAACGTCGACGTGCCGCTGCGCTACCGCGGCTTCAAGGCGGCGGAACGCAAGCGGCGCATCGAAGGCGTGCTGGAAACCGTGGGCCTGGCCGGGCGCATGAAGCATCTGCCGGCGCAGCTTTCCGGCGGCCAGCAGCAGCGCGTCGCCATCGCCCGCGCGTTGGCTGGCGAACCGCGCTTTCTGCTCGCGGACGAACCCACCGGCAATCTAGATTCCGCCACCGCCAGCGGCGTGATGGAGTTGCTGGACGGCATCCACGGCGAAGGCGCGACGATCATCATGGTGACGCACGATCCCGATCTGGCCGCGCGGGCGCAGCGCATCGTTCGCCTGGCCGACGGGCGCGTCGTCCCCCACGAAGCCTGAAGCGCAAACGATGTTCGCCTACTACGTTCGCCTCGCCGCCATCAGCATCCGCAGGAACGCGGTGATGTCGGCGCTGATGGTGTGCGCGGTGGCGCTCGGCATCGGCGCCTGCATGACCTTCGCCAACATCACCTACCTGTTGGCGAAGGACCCGATCCCCGCCAAGAGCGACGTGCTGTACGCGGTGCAGCTGGACACATGGGGCGCGGACAATCCCTTTCGCCCGGACGGCACGCCGCCCACCCAGCTGACGTATCTGGACGCCACCGCCTTGATGCGCGCCCAGCACACGGACGAACCGCCAGCGTTCCGCCAAGCGGCGATGGCGCGCACGGCATTCGTGGTGGAACCTGAGGGCGACGACGGGCGGCCGTTCGATGCCAACGGGCGCGCCACCTACGGCGGCTTCTTCGCGATGTTCGACGTGCCGTTCCTCTTCGGCCAAGGCTGGGATGCGCAAACCGATGCGGGGCGGAAACAGGTGGCCGTGCTCTCCCGCGCCATCAACGAACGCTTGTTCGGCGGCGAGAACTCCGTGGGCCGCAACGTGCGGTTGAGCGGCCGCACCTACCGCGTCGTCGGCGTTCTGGACAGCTGGCGACCGATGCCGAAGTTCTACGACTTGCGGCAAGACGCCATCGGCGATCCGGCGGACCTCTTCGTTCCCTTCAGCCTGATGGCGGAACTGAACCTGCCGCGCCACGGCAACATCAATTGCTGGAAGAACCTCCCCGGCGACGGCCTCGAGGCGTTTCTGGCATCCGAATGCATCTGGATCCAGTTCTGGGCCGAACTGCCGAACCAGGCCGAGAAACTCCGCTATCTGGCGTTCCTGGACAACTACGCCAGCGAACAGAAGCGCCTTGGCCGTTTTCCACGCCCGCTCAACAACCGCGTGCGCGACGTCAACGAATGGCTGGACGACGAAATGGAAGGCACGGGGCCAGCCGCGATGCTGTTGGCCGTCGGCGCGATGTTCCTGGCTGTCTGCCTGCTCAACACGGTGGGCTTGCTGCTGGCGAAGTTCCTGGGCCGGGCACCGGAAATCGGCTTGCGCCGCGCCCTCGGCGCTAGCAGACGCGCCGTGTTCTGCCAGTATCTGGTGGAATCCGGCTGCATCGGCGTGGCGGGCGGCGCTGGTGGCGTGGCCGCGGCATGGCTTGGGTTGCGCGGCGTCGAGGCGTTGTTCGGCGACTCCATCGCCAACCTTCTGGTCTTCGACGGCGCGATGGTGGCGCTCGCGGTCGTGCTGGCCATCGCCTGCACGTTGGCGGCGGGCCTGTATCCCACTTGGCGAGCCTGCAACGTACAGCCTGCCGCGCAGTTGAAGGCATGAAGCCATGAGTGAAACCGCCACGAACTGGGAAGTCGGGCCGACGCTGCGCGCCATGCTGCGCAACAAGATCGGCGCTTGCCTGATCGCCTTGCAAATCGCCGTCACGATGGCCGTGGTGGTGAACGCCGCGGCCATCATCGCCGACCGCCGGGCGGCGATGGATCGTCCCACTGGCCTGGTCGAAGACGAGCTGTTCCACCTCTCCGTGCGCGGCTACACGCCGAACTTCAACGCCCGGGCTGCTTTGGAGGACGATCTGGCGTTGCTGCGGCAAACGCCCGGCGTGGTGGACGCGACGCCCGTGAACACCGTGCCGATGTCGCAAGGCGGCTGGAGCATGGGCTTGCAGACGCAGCCCGGCCCCAATCAGGATGGCCGCTCCGTGGCCGTGTACATGATGGACGACCACGGCATCGACACGTTCGGCGTGGAACTGATCGCCGGCCGCGATTTCGCCCCCGAAGACGTGCGCGAACGTCCCGACGGCACCTCCGACTGGCCGCCCACGACGATTCTGAGCGCCGCCATGGCGCACGGACTGTGGCCGGACGAAGACCCGTCGCAGGTTGTCGGGCGCACGGTGTACATCGGTGCCGACGAACCGATGACGGTGATCGGCATCGTCGGCACGCTGCAAGGCCCGTGGCCGACTTCCACCAACGTGGAAGATTCCATGCTGGTGCCGGACAAGCTCGTCACCGACAGCGTGCGCTATCTGATCCGCACGGAACCCGGCCGCGTGGATGAACTGATGCCGGTGGTCGAGGAAGCACTGGCCAAGTCCAACCGCCAGCGCATCGTGCGCGCGCCCCAATCCATGGCCGAAACCCGCGCCTTCGGCTACTGGCTGGATTCCGGCCTCTCGACAACGCTCGCCGTCGTCATGGCCGCGCTCTTGCTCATCACCTCCTTCGGCATCGTCGGCCTAGCCTCCTTCAACGTCCGCCAGCGCACCCGCCAAATCGGCACCCGCCGCGCCCTCGGCGCCACCAAGTCCGACATCCTGCGCTACTTCCTGGTAGAGAACTTCCTCATCGCCACCGCCGGCGTCCTCTTGGGCGCCGTGTTGACCGTGGCCTTCAACGTCGTCCTGGTGCAGCAGCTGCAGGTGGCGAAAGTGGATTGGCTGGCGATACCCCTCGGCATGGCGGCCCTGTGGCTGCTCGGCCTGCTGGCGGTGCTGGGGCCGGCTCGAAAGGCCAGTGTGGTGCCGCCTGCGGTTGCGACGCGGACGGTATAGCTTGAGCGATTGAGGGATTTGAGCTTGCGCGATGCCCTTGAAGACGCGGCGGACGCCGAGGCGTTGCGACTTGGCCGTGCGGACGAGGCCATCCCCATGAGCATGGCCGACCGCCTCCACCAGGGCAACCCGGTTCGCGTGTGGCGGGAGTATCGCGCCATGACCGCGACCGACCTGGCCGCGGCAGCAGGCATCTCCAACTCTCAACTGTCCGCGATCGAGAACGGCGAAAGCAAAGGCTCCGAGGCCGCCTTGCAGCGAATGGCGGAGGTCCTGCAGGTAACCGTGGACGACCTTCTGGGCTAGCCCACCGTATCTATGCGACGAACCCCGCCCCGGGGTGCGGCCCTGCTGTCGTGCGCCGTCGCCACCAAGTCGTTGGACTCGTGCATTATGCTCCCCGCCATGGCGGATCCGAACGAGAGCATGGCGACCACCGACATCTTCGAGCGTGGCCGGCCGCTTTACTTCGCTGGCAGACACGCGGAAATGTCGCGGCTGGCGCGTTACCTTCGGGCGCTGCGCTCGAACGGCGATGCGACGGTGGGCATGGTGCTCATCGACGGCGTGCAAGGCATCGGCAAGACGCAGTTGGCCTTGGAGTTCGCTCGCCGACAGTGCGCGGAGGATCAGCGAATCCTGCATCTGGCTTGCGGCGTCGACGCCTTGTCGGGCGATGCGGACGAGCTGGTGGACGCGCTGACGAAAGGGTTGCCGAAGCGCGATGCCAGCGCCGCCAACCTGGTCGACTCCGCCCGGCGCAACGTGAAGGCGCTTCCCTTTCGGATCCAGCTGCGCGAACGGGATCGAACCTTCGCGCAGCTGCTCGATACGACGCGACAGCGCGGCTGGTGGGATGGCCACGCTCTGATACTGACCATCGACGAGATCCAAACCATCGAGCCGGCACCGCGAGCGCTGCTGAAAGTGCTGCACGAGGGCTTCCACGGCTGCCCCATCATGGCCATCGGCATGGGGCTGCAACACGCGCAGGAAGTGCTCTCCACGAAGGCGGTCGGCGAGGACGGCGACGTGTACAAGGGTGCCATCTCCAGATTCGGCCTGCGTCTGACGCTGGATGCGCTTTCCGAAGACGAGGCGGCCGAGGCGGTTGAACGCGGCGTCGAATCCACCGGGCTGGGCACCGTGCCGACGGCCCTCGCCAAGCGAATCGGCGCGGAGGCCAAGGGGTTCCCGCAACACCTGCACGGCTACATCCAAGCGGTGGTGGACGCCCTCGCGGAAGGGCAGGATCTGCAATCGGCAAGCGTCCAAGCGCGGATTCTTTCCGCCGGAGGCGATGCCAAAACGGATTTCTACCGCTCCCGCCTGCAATCGGTGAATCGTCGCTACCGCGTCGGTATCCTCCATCTAGCCACCGCCATGCGCGGTGGCCCACTACCGTTTCACGACGCGATCAAGGCTATCGACGACCTTGGCGTACCGGACGTGGCGGGCGCTGCGGTGGTGTCGGAAGCGATCGAGAAAGGCGTCCTTCGCCACCGCGAAGACGACACGCTGGCGTTTCCGATACCTTCGTTCCACGGCTACGTGGTGCAGTTGGCCGAATCTTCGCGCGTAGCCTAGCCCCCAGATTCGCTCGCGCGACGCTTGGCGGCGTTGGCCACCGCCAACCACCTGCTCCCCTGCGTTCGACTCTTCAGACCTCCGTTGGGCCCCGTGGCGTCATCGCTTGAGCGGCTTCGGCTTCGGCAGACGGTCGACGTCGACACTGTCGTGCATGATGCCGAGACGCACTTGCTCGATGGTCCACGAGGGGAGCGGCGACAGTTCGCCGAGTTCGGGATGCTCCGCCGCCTGGTGGTCGATTTCGTGGGGGTGTCGCACACTGTGGAACGTGGCGGCCGCGAACCCGTTAAGCTTCGGATCGTGCGGGTAGGGCATGGCCAGTGGTCCACCTGAGCGACGGTACAACCGTACCTCAAGCGGATGGCCGTGTGAAGGCGGCCCTTGGAGCACCAAGCAGACGCCACAGCGTGCCGTACACCCGTCCACGCTCGCACGGTCGCAGGCGGCGCCCGCAATCGAGTATGCTCGGCCTCTCCGCCAAGGGCCCACCCGCAGGCAAAGGAACGCCGTGAGCATCGCCATCGCCGATTTCGGTACACCGTCGGCGCGACGCAACGGCCATGCCGTGGCCGAGGTCGCGCTCAGCATCGACGGGCAGTCGCTGCGGGTGCCGGCCGGCACGTCCATCATGCGGGCGGCTAGGGCCGCCGGGCTGGACATTCCCAAGCTCTGCGCCACGGATGCGCTCAACGCCTTCGGCTCCTGCCGCGTCTGTCTCGTGGAAGTGGCCGGGCGGCGGGGGCTGGTGGCGTCCTGCACCGAGCCGGTGGCGGACGGCATGGTGGTGCGTACGCAGACGGAGGACGTCGCCAGAGTGCGGCGGGGCGTGCTCGAACTCTACATCTCCGATCACCCGCTCGATTGCCTCACCTGCGCGGCGAACGGCGATTGCGAACTGCAAGACGTGGCGGGCGCGGTGGGCTTGCGCGACGTCCGCTTTGAGCCCGGCGCGAATCATCTAGAGGCAGTGGCGGATACGTCCAACCCCTACTTCCAGTTCGACCCGGCCAAGTGCATCGTCTGTTCGCGTTGCGTTCGCGCCTGCGACGAGGTGCAGGGCACGTTCGCGCTCGCCATCGACGGGCGCGGCTTCGCCTCGAAGGTGGCCACCGGGGCGGACGCCTTCTTCGATTCCGAATGCGTTTCCTGCGGCGCCTGCGTGCAGGCGTGTCCCACCGCCACGCTCATCGAGAAGTCCGTGGTGGAGCACGGCGTACCGGATCGTAGCGTGGACACCACCTGCGCCTATTGCGGCGTCGGCTGCTCGTTCCGCGCCGAGGTGAAGGGCGATCAGGTGGTGCGCATGGTTCCGCACAAGGACGGCAAGGCCAACCACGGGCATTCCTGCGTGAAGGGGCGCTTCGCGTGGGGCTACGCCAACCATCGGGATCGCGTCACCGCGCCGATGATCCGCGAAAGCACCGCCGAGCCGTGGCGCGAGACCAGCTGGGAGGAAGCCGTCGCCTACGCCGCGCAGCGCTTGAAGGCGGTGCAGGCGAAGCACGGGCGCAAATCCATCGGCGGCATCACGTCCTCGCGCTGCACCAACGAGGAAGTGTGGGTGGTGCAGAAGATGGTGCGCACCGCCTTCGGCAACAACAACGTGGACACCTGCGCCCGGGTGTGCCACTCGCCCACCGGCTACGGCTTGAAGCACGCCTTCGGCACCTCGGCCGGCACCCAGGACTTCGACTCGGTGCGCGATGCGGATGTGATGGTGGTGATCGGCGCCAATCCCACCCAGGGGCATCCGGTGTTCGCCTCGCTGATGAAGCAGCGCTTGCGCGAAGGCGCGAAGCTGGTGGTGTGCGACCCGCGGCGCATCGAAATGGTGCGCACGGCGCATATCGAAGCGAGCCACCACCTGGCGCTGCGGCCGGGCACCAACGTGCCGCTGATGAACGCCTTCGCCCACGTGGTGGCCACGGAAGACCTCATCGACCATGCCTTCGTGCGCGAACGCTGCGATGTGGAATCCTTCCGCGAATGGCTCGACTTCGCGCGCGACGACGCCAATGCGCCGGAGCAAGTGGCCTCGATCTGCGGCGTGGAAGCCGAGGCCATTCGCGCCGCCGCCCGCCTCTATGCCAAGGCCGGCAACGGCGCCATCTACTACGGTCTCGGCGTCACCGAGCACAGCCAGGGTTCGACGATGGTCATGGCGATGGCGAATCTGGCGATGGCCACCGGCAACATCGGGCGTCCGGGCGTTGGCGTGAACCCGCTGCGCGGGCAGAACAACGTGCAAGGCTCCTGCGACATGGGCTCCTTTCCGCACGAACTGTCGGACTATCGGCGGGTGGACGACGCCCCGGTGCGCGCCGTCTTCGCCGAACACTGGCGTTGCGACTTGGATCCTGAGCCAGGCCTGCGCATCCCCAACATGCTGGACGACGCCGTGGCCGGCACCTTCAAGGCGCTGTACGTGCAAGGCGAGGACATCGCGCAGTCGGACCCGAACACCCAGCACGTGGAAGCCGCCCTCGACGCGATGGAGTGCGTCATCGTCCAGGACCTGTTCCTGAACGAGACCGCCAAGTTCGCGCACGTCTTCTTCCCCGGCACGTCGTTTCTGGAGAAGGACGGCACCTTCGTGAACGCCGAGCGGCGCATCAACCGCGTGCGGGCGGTGATGCCTTCCCAGGCCGGGATGCAGGAATGGGAGGCGACGCAAGCGCTCGCCACGGCGATGGGCTATCCCATGAACTACCAATCCGCGGCGGAGATCCTCGCCGAAATCACCGCGCTCACGCCCACCTTCGCTGGCGTGTCGTTCGAGGTGCTGGACCGCGAAGGCAGCGTCCAGTGGCCGTGCAACGACGCCGCGCCCCAGGGCACGCAGGTCATGCACGAACGCGAGTTCGTGCGCGGCAAGGGGCTGTTCTCGCGCACCGACTACCAGCCGACGCCGGAACGCGCCAACCGCAAGTTCCCGCTGCTGCTCACCACCGGGCGGCAGCTCAGCCAGTACAACGTCGGCGCCCAGACGCGGCGCACGGAGAACATCGCCTGGCTGGAGGAAGACGTCCTGGAAATCCACCCGGCGGACGCCGAAGCGCGCGGCGTTCGGACTGGCGATTGGGTCTCCGTCACCAGCCGCAAAGGCGAGATCACGCTGGCCGCGGAAATCACCGAACGGGTGGTGCCCGGCGTCGTCTACACCACCTTCCACCACCCCGCCACCGGCACCAACGTGGTCACCACGGAGCTTTCGGACTGGGCCACCAACTGCCCGGAGTACAAGGTCACTGCGGTGGAAGTGCGCCCGGCGAACCACCGCTCGCCTTGGCAGGAACGCTTCCAGGAACGGGCGCGGGTGCAGGCGGAAGCCGTTCCCGGCTGACCATCCGGCGGGCCCCGCCTTGGGCATCGACGTCATTTCCGCTACCGCAACGCCAGCGCAGAGCGTGCGCGTGGAGGTGCGTTTCCGGGGACGCGACGAAGCCGAAGGCACCGATCTCGTCACCGTCGAAGAGCCGCTGGAAATTCGCCTCGGCTACCGGGCGCCACGCGAGACGGAAGCAGACGGCTACGCGGAAATGAGCATCGCCGTGACGATGCGCACCCCCGGCGACGACTTCGACCTCGCCCTGGGCTTCCTGCTCGGCGAAGGCGTGATCGCCGCGCCGAAGGACGTCGCCAGCATCGAGTTCTGCGGCCCGCCCAGCCCGGACAAAGGGCTGCGCAACGTCGTCAAGGTCACACTGGCGGACGACGTGCGCTTCGACGCCGAGCGACTCTCGCGGCACGTCTTCACGTCCTCCAGCTGCGGCGTATGCGGCAAGGCATCGCTGGACGCCGTGCGCATGGAAACGCCAACCGTGGAGCGCCGCGCCTTGAACATCGACGCCGCAGCCCTTGCCAACCTGCCCGCCTCACTCCGCGAAAAGCAGCGCGAGTTCGCCCGCACCGGCGGCCTGCACGCCTCAGCTTGCTTCGACGCCAGCGGCCAAATCCACCGTCTGCGCGAAGACGTGGGGCGCCACAACGCCCTCGACAAGCTCATCGGCTCCTACTTGGTGGAAGGCGAAGACGCGCCGTTGACGGCGATGGGCGTGCTGCTCTCGGGCCGCGCCAGCTTCGAGCTGGTGCAGAAGGCCGCCATGACCCGCGCCCCGCTGATCGCCGCCATCGGCCCGCCGTCCAGCCTAGCCATCGAACTCGCCGCCGAGACCGGCATCGGCCTGATCGGATTCCTCAAGGCGGAGACGTTCAACGTCTACGTCGCACCCCACGACGAGCTGTGACTCGAAGGCGCTACGGCCACCGAAGAATCTCTTTCAACCGCGACGTGACCTTCCGGCGCTTTGGCGAATCCGCTTCTCCCCAGCGTTCACTGCCCGCTTGTCAGTTCCGCCAAGCGCTCGACGCGCTGCTTGAACTCGTCCACGCCGGCGTAGCGGCCGCCATGCACGAACCGGTCGGCACCTGCTTCGGCGTAGGCGGCGAGCGTGTCCGCGGTCGCGTTCGGATCGTGGAGGGGCAACGCACCCATCACAGTGGCGGCGCCGGGTGTTCGGTTCTCCGCCGCGCAGAAGTCGCGGTAGGTGGCCATGTGCTTGGCCAGCTTGTCCGGTTTCAGCGCCATCGGCAGCCAGCCGTCGCCGTAGCGGGCTGCGCGGCGCAGGGCGTGGGGCGGGCCGCCGCCGATCAGCACTGGGGGCTTCGCGGGACGCGGCTTGAACACGAAACGCTGGCCGTTGCGGGTGGCCTCGTCGTCCGCGAAGCAGCGGTTCAGCAAGTCCAGCACGTCGTCGGCAATCGCGCCGCGCTGGGAACGCGGTACGCCGAGGGCGCGGAACTCGGCGTCCATCCAGCCGATGCCGGCGCCGACGATCAGCCGTTCGCCGGAGAGTTCCTGAAGGGATGCGATCTGCTTGACCGTGGGCAGGGCAGGGCGATAGGGCAGCACGAGAACGCCGACGCCAAGGCGGATGCGGCGCGTGGCGCCGGCCAGCCATGCCAATGCGATGAGCGGATCGACGTAGCGGCCGCCGGAGCCTTCGGCGTCGTCCGGCGGAATGGCGATGTGATCGACGACCCACGCCGATTCCAAGCCGGCGGATTCGGCGAGGGCGACGCATTGCGCCAGGGTCGCTGGCGTCGATTGCTCGCCCATGTTGCGCAGGGTGATGCCGATGTGCATGGCTCTCTCCTCGATTCGTGGTCGCGGGGTTCTCCGACTGCTCAAGGGCTGTCGAGCACCTGCCGGGCGGTTTCGATCTCCTCCAGCAGCTTGGCGGCCGGCCGGGGAAAGCGCGGGCCGATGCGCTTCAGGGTCTGCACGATGATCGACGCGACGACGACGCGGGTCGTCGGCTTGTGGTCGGCCGGCACCACGTACCAAGGGGCTTCAGCCGTGCTCGTCGCCTGCAACGCGGTCTCGAACGCGCTGCGGTAGTCGTCCCAACGGCGGCGCGCGGCCAAGTCGGAGGGATCGTACTTCCAGTTCCTCTTCGGGTCGTGCAGGCGCTTGACGATACGCTGCCGCTGTTCCTCCTTCGACACGTTGAGAAAGAACTTCACGACGCGGATGCCGTTGCGCGCCAAATGGCTCTCGAAGGCCACGATGTCGTCCAGACGCTGCTGCCAGAACGTGTCGTCCGCGTCCTCCGGCGAGAGCTTGCGCGCCGCGAGCAACTCCGGCTGCACGCGCACGGTGACCACTTCTTCGTAGTGGGAGCGGTTGAAGATGCCGATACGCCCGCGCTCCGGCAGCGCCAGCCAATGCCGATGCAGCCAGGTGTGTCCCAGTTCGGTCGTCGTCGGGCGCGAGAAATCCGCCACCCGGAAGCCCTGCGAGTTCACGCCAGCGGTGACGTGCCTGATGGTGCTGTCCTTCCCCGCCGCGTCCATGCCGTGGAAGATCAGCAGCAGCGCATGGCGGCTCTCGGCGAAGAGCCGGCGTTGCAGCTCCGCGAAGCGCTCCACCCGCCGTTGCAGCAGCCTGGCCAGCTTGCGCTCGCCGTAGTCGAGGTGCAGGTGGGTCGGCAGTGCGGCCAGGTCGACGGGCGTTCCCGGCGTCACCAGAAAGTCCTCGACTCGAAACGGCAGCGTGGAAGGCATTGCAGGCTCGATGGTTCGGCGGTTGGCGGTCAAGCATACCGACATTGCTCAAGCGCACGCGATTGCCCGGGTGTACGGCAAACCGTAGATGCGTCACCATGCCGCGCATGGTCAATCGAACGACAAGCGAACTCGCGGCGCTGCGCGACGTGCTGCGCGCGGATCTGGACTTCCACGGCAGCGATGGTCGGCACTCCACACACGGCTGGCACCCGTTTCCCGCGAAGTTTCCGCCGCAGCTTCCGGGCTACTTCATCGAACGGCTCAGTCGCCCCGGCGACATGGTGCTCGACCCAATGTTCGGCTCCGGGACGACGATTCTGGAAGCGGTACGCCTGAAACGGAACGCGACGGGTTGCGACATCGATCCGCTCGCCCGCCTGATCGCCGAAGCCAAGCTCTCGCGCCTCGACCCTCTGCTGGCGCTGCAACTCGGCGGCACGGTGGTGGAGAGGGCGAGACACAGCTTCGCGAGCGAACGCCATCGGCTTGAGAGCGCCTTGCGCCAGCGCTTCGAGGGCAAGACGCGAGCGTTCGTGGACTACTGGTTCAGACCTACCCAACAGCTGGAACTGACCGCGCTGCTCGAGGCGATTGAGTCGCATGCGCCGCCCGAGGCGCAGCGGTTCCTGCACATGGTGTTTTCGTCCACCATCATCGCCAAGTCCGGCGGCGTCTCATTGGCCCGCGATCTGGCCCACACCCGGCCGCACCGGGTGCAGGACAAGAAGCCGGTCTGCGCGTTCGACGAGTTCGCCAAGCGGCTGAAGACGGTGCTGGCTACCGGCAGCCAAATCGAAGCCAACGTGGACGCGCGCATCCTTGCCCGCAGCGCCGAGAACACCGGCCTGCCTTCCCAGAGCGTCGACCTCGTAGTCACTTCGCCTCCCTACGCGAACAACGCCATCGACTACATGCGGGCGCACAAGTTCTCGCTGGTGTGGTTCGGTTGGAAGATCGAGGAACTCGCCAACATTCGCGCCCACTGCCTTGGCCACGACGCGAAGACGCAGCGCGAGTGGCACTCCCTGCCGGAGCAGTGCGAGAGCACGATCGAACGGTTAGGCGATGTCGACAAGCACAAGGCCGCCGCGCTCCGTCGCTACTTCGGGGAGATGTTCGCGGTGTTCGCAGAGATGCATCGCGTCCTCAAGCCCGGCAAAGCGGCCATCGTCGTGGTCGGCAGTTCGACGCTGCGCGGCATCGACGTCGAAACGCACAAAGGGCTTGCCGCCGTTGCCACCAGCGCAGGTTTCCAACTCGCCCACATCGGCGTTCGCCGCCTCGACCGCGACAAGCGCATGATGCCGGCGCGATGGGGCAACGGCGGCAAGTCGCAGATCGAGCAGCGCATGCATGAGGAACATGTGCTCGGGCTGATGGCGTAAGCCGCCGGCACCCATCCCACCGAACTCAGGGCGCTGGGGCTTCGCTCTCCTTCGGCTTGGCGCGGGCCCGTGGGTGCGCGGCGTCGTAGACCTTGGCCAGGTGCTGGTAGTTCAGGTGCGTGTAGGTTTGCGTGGTGGAGATGTCGGCGTGGCCGAGCAGTTCCTGCACGGCGCGCAGGTCGCCGCTCGATTCCAGGAGGTGGCTGGCGAAGCTGTGCCGCAGCATGTGCGGGTGGACGCCGTCGTTGCCAGCTGCGCGCATGGCGATCTTCTTCAAGCGCAGCTGCACGTTGCGGCCGGAGATTCGGGCGTTGCCGCGGCCTGTGAACAGCGGTTCGTCGCTGCTCGCGTTGGGGCGCGTCGCCAGCCAGTTGCGGATCGCTTCGCGGCACGGGCCGCCGAGGGGGACGATTCTCGTCTTGCTGCCCTTGCCCGTCACCGTGACGAAGCCGGCGGCGAGGTCCAGGTCGCGGATGTCGATGGCGACCAGTTCGGCGAGTCGAAGGCCGCTGCCGTAGAGGAGTTCCAGCATCGCCCGGTCGCGCACTTCCAGTTGCGACTCCACGGTACCGGCGAACAGTTGCGCGGTCTGGTCCGGGTCCAGCGCCTTCGGCAACGGCTTGTCGCGTTTCGGCGCCCGCACTCCGCTCGCGGGATTGGCGTCGAGTTCGCCCCGCCGCACCAGGAACGCGAAGAGGCCGCGTGCGCTCGAAAGGTGGCGGGCGACGGACCGCGGCGCCATGCCGCCAGCGTGCAGTCGTCCGGCGAAGAGTCGCACTTGGGCCGGGCGAACGTCCGCAGCGCGGGTGCCTTCCCCGACCAAGGCGACGAAGGCTCGAAGGTCCCGCTCGTAGGCGGCGACGGTGTGCGGGGAAGCGCGCTTTTCCACGGAGAGATGCCGCAGATAGCGGCGAACGTCTTCCTGCAGCGAACCCTCGTACACCTCGCCCGAGGCAGCGATCATCCGAAGATGCGCTTGAGCGTTCGCGCCAGCACTTCCCCGGCGAAGGAGAGGAAGACGCCGCCCATTTCCGGCGTGAAGCGGTTGGGGTCGGCTGCGCCCACTGCCAGCACCGCCTTGAAAGTCGACTGTTCTCTTGCCAGCGGCACGATGGCGATCGAACCTGGGCCTTCGAGATCGGTGCCGGGGAAGATCGCCCCGTAGTCGTTGGGTCGGTAGACGTCGCAGGCGGGCGCCGTCGCCTCGAAGGCGCGGCGCAGCGGCCCTTCGAGTTTCGCCGGATCGACGTGCCGGAGCGCGGCGGCGTTCTCGTCCAGCGATTCAGCCGCGTTCGAGACTAAGCAGACCACATGGTCCGCGCCGAAGCCGGCCACGAAGTGCCGCGTCAGCGCCTCGCTCAGATCCGCCTGCGTATTCGCGTCCATCAACGCCAACGCTAGGGCGCGCATGCCGGCGAAGGTGCGGTCGTTCTCCTTGGCGACCTCGATCAACGCCGCCAGGCGCTGGTGCATCTGCTGGTTTCTGTCGCGGAGAATCGCCGCCTGCCGGTCCGCGAGCGAAACTACGGCGCCGGACTTGGCCGGTGGCGGCATCGCCAGGTCCGGCAGCAGGTCCGGGCGGCGGTTGAAGAAATCGTTGTTGTTGGCCAGGAACTCGGCCACCGCATCGTCGTCGATGCGAATCGGTTCAGCGCGCGTCATATCCTCACCCGTCCTTGGTAGACAAACTGCACGTCGCCGGAGAGTCTAGCCGTTTCGCCCCGTCCGCGCCAAGCCACTTGCAGTTCGCCGCCGGGAAGCAGGAACTTGGCGCGTTCGTCGAACCGCCCGTGCAGCCGCCCGGCGACCATCGCCGCGCAGGCGCCGCTGCCGCAGGCACTGGTTTCCCCGACGCCCCGTTCGTAGACGCGCAAGCGGGCGCAAGTGCGACTCACGACTTGCAGAAAGCCGACGTTCGCCTGCTTGGGAAAGCGCTCGTGGCTCTGCAGCGCTGCGCCGATTGCATCGACGTTCGCTGCGGCCACGTCGTCGACGAAGATCACCGCATGTGGATTGCCGAAACCCACCGGCGTGACATCGACGGTTCCCGATGGCACATCGACGGGATAGGAGAGCGCTTCCGTTTCGGCAAGGAAAGGCACTGCCGCCGGATCGGTGCTCGGCACACCCATGTCCACCTGCACGTTGCCGGAGCCGGAGACGCGGGTGTGGAAGGAACCCTTCGCGACCTGCCATGCGAGGCGGCGCTTGGTCGTCAGCCCCGCATCGACGACGAAACGGGCGACGCAGCGGGCACCGTTGCCGCACTGTTCGGCCTCGCTGCCGTCGGCGTTGAAGATGCGGCAGCGGAAGTCCTTGTCCGGTTCGTCCGGCGGCAGCACGGCGAGGAGCTGATCGAAGCCGATGCCGGTGCGGCGATCGCTCCACGCCGCGATGCGCGAAGGCGGAGGAAGCTCGGCGGATTGGCCAACCAGATCGACGACCATGAAGTCGTTGCCGAGGCCGTGCATCTTGGCGAAACGCAGATGCATTTTGGCGTGTCTACCCATCCGCTCCCGGTGTTCGTCGTCTCGACGGCGCTCCTTTGGCGGCATCATACGATGGACTCCAAGCGCAGGAGGTCGCTCGGCGTTTCGCGTTTGCGCACCACGGCGAAACGGTCCTCGTCCACCAGCACTTCCGCGGCGCGTGGCCGGCTGTTGTAGTTCGAACTCTGCGCGAAGCCGTAGGCGCCAGCGCTGCGAATGGCCAGCAGCGAGCCTTCGGCCAAGGCGAGTTCCCGACCCAAGGCGAGGAAGTCCCCGGTCTCGCAAACCGGGCCGACCACGTTCCATTGCCGCGCCGGAACGTCGATGCGGCGCACCGGCTGGACATCGTGCCACGCCTGGTAGAGTGCTGGCCGCAGCAGGTCGTTCATGGCGGCGTCCACCACCGCGTGGCTGCGATGCTCACGAGTCGGCGCCGGTTTCAGGTATTCGACGCGAGTCAGCAGCACGCCGGCATCCGCCACCAGATAGCGCCCCGGCTCCACCAGCAGCTTCAAGTCGCGCCCGGCCACTTCGCGCTTCAAGGCGGCGGCAAGCGCCTCCACGTCCATCGGTTCTTCGTCCCGATAGCGCACGCCGAAACCGCCGCCGATATCGATGTGCTGCAAGCGAACGCCCTGCTTCGCCAAATCGTCGACTAGCGCCAGAAGCGCCGCCAAGGCATCTTGGAACGGCGCGATCCGGTTGATCTGCGAACCGATGTGGCAGGCGATGCCGACCACCGCCACCGTGGGCATCTTCATCGCCTGGTGATAGAGCGCGAGCGCCTGCTCCGCCGGAACGCCGAACTTGCTCTCCTTCATGCCGGTGGCGATGTACGGATGGGTGCGGGGATCCACGCTCGGATTGACGCGAACGGCGATGCGGGCGCGTTGGCCGATGAGACCGGCCCGCGCCGCGATGCGTTCGAGTTCGGATGCGCTCTCCACGTTGATCGCATCGACGCCGCACTTGATGGCGAAGTCGATCTCCGCGATGGACTTGCCAACGCCGGAGAAGACGACCTTCGACGCATCGGCGCCCGCCCGGAACACGCGCTCCAACTCGCCGCCGGAGACGATGTCGAAGCCGGTGCCGAGCGCCGCCAGTCGAGCGAGAACGCTCAAGTTGGAGTTCGCCTTCACGGCGTAGCAAATGCCGTGGTCGATGCCGTCCAAGGCTTGCGCGAGGCGTTGCTGGCGTTCGCGGATGTCCGGCCACGAGTAGACGTAGGCAGGAGTGCCCACCGCGCTCGCGATGTCGGACAGCGGCACGTCGTTGGCGCAGAGCTCGCCGTTGCAGTACGCGAAAGGCACGGCGGTTCAGGATGGGCGAAGGGGAGTGGGCATGGGGCGAATGGATTCTGCGCCAACAGGGACTTCTAGCCCTGGCGGGGTTCCAGCAAGCGTCTGTTCCGGCGGCGACAAAGGGCCCTTCTGCCCGCAGGTGGCGACGGTTGCCGAGCAGAAAAGCGCCAGCCCGCTCAACCGCACGAACTTGAAGCGACGCGCCGAGTGCCCGCACTCGCCTCCGGTTGGCTCGGCCTTCGCCATGCTCTCGCAGGCGGCAAGCCTGGGAGCGCAGGCGTCTCGCCTGCATGCGGGCGGGACGCCCGCGTTCCCGGCATCGGCCACCCGAGATCCGTCGCACATCACGCCCTCGTCCTCCGATTCAACGCCAGATCCCACCTGCCGCCAGTTGCAGCGAAGTATAGCGGCGCACCGCGACCATCCTTTGGTAACCGCAAGGCAAGGCGTTCCCTTGGCAGCGGCGCACTGCCAAACTCGCCCTGTGGTGAAACTTCCCCCAACTCTTCTAGCCCGCACCAACGCCGTGCTCGGCGTGGGCGCGGTGGCCATCGCGTTCACGTCCATCGCCGCCGTGGCGCTGTTCGTGATCCTGCCCATCGAGGATCGCTCCGCCGCCGACCAGGCCGGCTTGGTCGTGCTGGCCGCCCAGACTTGGGTGGAGTTGCCGCCGGAAGCCCGCCACTACTTCGAGATCGAGTTGCTCAGCCGACACGATCTGGTGGTGACCGCGGACGTGCGCGAACTGCCGCCAGCGGAAAACAGCGGTCGCTACGTCGCGCTCTTGGAGGAGAAGCTGGGCGAACGGC
Organism: Candidatus Azotimanducaceae bacterium; assembly: GCA_965243175.1. GTDB lineage: Bacteria > Pseudomonadota > Gammaproteobacteria > Pseudomonadales > Azotimanducaceae > VXYL01. The sequence goes on from OZ251532.1 coordinate 190,387, forward strand.
TCGGCGCGCCGTTGCGCCTGCTCGCCGGAGACGAGTTGGTGTGGGCGAACGTGCCGATGGGCAACCATCTGCTGCAAGTGGGCTTTTCGCCGGAGCGCGAAGACGTGCAGCCGATCTACGTGGCATCCGTCATCGTCTTCTTCGGTGCGCTGATCGTGGCGACCGCCTCGGCGCTGATCGTGCGTCGCGTCGCGCGCCCGCTCTCCGCTGCCGCGCAAGCGGTTGAATCCTTCCGAGGCGCCGGCGGTTTCGAGCCGTTGCCGGAGGAAGGCCCGGCGGAACTGGTCACGTTGGCTGCGAGCTTCAACGCCATGGCCCGCGACGTGAGCGACCTGCTCTCCAACCGAACCACGCTGCTGGCCGGCATCTCCCACGACCTGCGCACCCCGCTCACCCGCATGCGCTTCGCGCTGGAGATGCTGCCGGCCACGGTGCCGCACGACCTAGTGGAACGCTTCGAGCGCAATCTCACCGCCATGGACGAGTTGATCGCGAACGCCCTGCGCTTCGCCCGCGGCACCGGCGAAGCCCCCCGCAACGTAGACTTCCACGACTACTTGGAAGGCGTCGCCGCCCGCATCGACGACCACCTCCGCGTCCAATGGCACGGCACCCCCCCAGGCCGCGTGGACCTCCCCCTCGGCGCCTTCCAGCGCGTCGTCGCCAATCTCGTCAACAACGCCCAGGAACACGGCGGCGGCGCGGAGATCGCCGTGGACTGCGGCGCCGAACTCGTGGTTCACGTCCTAGACGACGGCCCCGGCATCCCCCAGCACGAACGCGACAAGGTCTTCCAACCCTTCTACCGCTTGGAAACCTCCCGCGACCGAGCCACCGGCGGCAGCGGCCTAGGCCTGGCCATCGTCCACCAACTCTGCCAAGCCCACGGCTGGCGCGTAACTCTGGGAACCCGGCCCAACGGGGGGACAGACGCCAGCATCGTCGTCCCTCGCTGACGCATCCCTTGTCGGCGTCCACCTGCGCCATCGTCGGTTAACATCGCGAGCAGTGTCGTTCCCTATAGAGAGCCAAGTCATGCCCCAGATTACCGTTGGCGACGTAAGCGAAGATGTGCTTGCCTGCCTCGAGGCGCAAGCAAGCGCCAACCGCCGGTCTCTTGAAGGCGAGATCCGACATCTCCTAGTGCGCCACACGCAGCGGTGCCGCCTTGAGGACTTCCGCGATCGCACAGCGGAACTCTGCGCCTTGACGGTCCACAAGGCGCAGAGCGACAGCGTGACGCTTCTGCGCGAGGACCGCGCTCGTTGAAGCTCGTCGTCGATGCAAGCGTCGCGGTCAAGTGGTTCGCCGCTGAGGAATGGACGGCGGAGTCCCGACGGCTCTTGGCTGCCGGAGTAGATCGGCACGCGCCCGACCTCATTCTGGCCGAGACGACAAACGTGCTATGGAAGAAGGCTCGACGAGGAGAGATCGAAGCCTCGCACGGCTATTTCCGGGAAGCCGCGAACCTCCCAGACGTCCTCGTGCTCCACCGCTCCCAAGGTCTCTTCGTGCGCGCCAGCGCAATTGCACTGGACCTGGACCATCCTGTTTACGACTGCATCTACCTCGCCTGCGCCGAAGTCGAGGGAGTGCCGCTTGTCACAGCCGACCGGCGGCTGCAAGCGGCGTCGAAGGGCCTTGCTGTGGACGTTTGGCACATCGGCGACGAAGACGTGAGTCGACGCATCGCCGCTGCAACCAATCTTGGTACTGCGTGATGGCGGCTGAGACGGCAACAGCACTTGGTGAGACGAACACATCACGGCCGCTCCAAACAGCACGACTTCTCTCGCAACTGCTGACCCGTGTGCGCTGTAGCTAGTGCGCCGCGAGTTCCCGCACCGTCTCCTTCTCCGGAATCGACGTCGCGGCCCCCGGCTGCGTCACCGCCAAAGCACCGGCAGCGGCGCCCATGCGCAGGGCGTAGGACATGGATTCGCCCGCGAGGAGAGCGGCCATGAGGTAGCCGATGAAGGAGTCGCCGGCGGCGGTTTCGTCCACTGCTTCGACGGGGAAGGGCGGCAGTGTCGTGACACCCTCTTCGCCGGCGTGGATTAGGCCGTCGGCGCCGAGAGTCAGGACGACTTCCGTTTGCGGGTGGCGTTGGCGCAGCGTCCGCACCGCGGCCTCTGGTTCGGCGATGCCGGCGAGGGCTGCGGCTTCCACCTCGTTGACGATTAGGAGTGCTATGCCGTCGAGGGCGTAGTGGGGTTCGCGGCCATCCACCGGGGCGACGTTGAAGGCGACTTGGCAGCGCTCTTCTGCGGCGCGGCGGAGCACGAAGTCGAGGTCGTTGATTTCGTTCTGCAGCAGCAGCCAGTCGCCGGGCGCCATTTGCGCCAAGGCCCCTTCCACGTCGGCGGGAACCAGTTTGCGGTTGGCGCCGCCGGTGACCACGATGGCGTTGGCGCCCGCGTCGTTCACCTGGATCACCGCGTGGCCGGACGCCTCGCCCACCACGCGCACGCCGCTGGCATCAACGCCGTTGGCATCCAGCAGTTCGCGGAGCCACTCGCCGTCGCTGCCCACCGCGCCGACGTGGACGACTTCGGCGCCGGCCTTGGCGGCGGCGAGGGACTGGTTGAGGCCCTTTCCGCCGGCGTACACGGCGTGGGAAATGCTCGGCACCGTCTCGCCGGTGGCGGCGATGTTGGCGACGCGGTAGACGTTGTCGATGCACAGCGATCCGAGGTTGACGAGCTTCGGCATGGGTCTTCTCCTTCGGCGGCTTCGCTTCTGAGCGGCTGCGGGAGTCTGTCGCGTCGGCGGCGGAAAATCATCCGCTGCGGCCAGAACCCGTAGAATGACGGCACTTGCCGAAAGGGTGCCGGCGGGGAACGCCATCACGCTGCTGGAAATCTACATGGTCGTCGGCTTTCTGCTGGCGGCCTACGCCGTGGTCGCCAACGACTCGATACAGACCCTCGGCACGTTCCTCGCGTCGAACGCGCACCGCCCGTGGTGGCTCCTGTGGCTGTTCGCAAGCGGGGTGCTGCTGGCGGTGCTCTGCTACGGCTGGCTGGTGAACGACGGCGACGTCGCCTACGGGCGGCTGGAGAAGTTCCCGGTGCCGCCGGGCGGCGTTTCCTGGCTGCACGCCATCCCGCCGTTGGCGCTGCTGATCCTCACGCGCCTCGGCGTGCCGGTGAGCACGACGTTCCTGGTGCTCACCGTGTTCGCGGTGACCGGCGGCGAACCGGGCAACCTGCAGGCCATGCTCACGAAGTCCGCGCTCGGCTACGTGGTGGCGTTCGTGGTCGCCATCGTGCTGTTTCGGCTGGTCTTCCGGCGGGCGAGCGAGTTCTTCCACCGCACCAGGGGCGCGGCCATCCCGCGCCACTGGGTGTTCTTCCAATGGGCGTCCACGGCGTTCCTGTGGAGCCAGTGGCTGGTGCAGGACCTCGCCAACATCTTCGTCTACCTGCCGCGGCAACTCGGCGCCGGCTGGCTGGCGTTCGGGATCGCCGTGCTGGTGGCGATGCAGGGCTACATCTTCTATCGCTTCGGCGGCAAGATCCAGAAGATCGTCACCACCAAGACGGACACCACGGACATCCGCGCCGCGACCATCATCGACCTCATCTACGGCCTCGTGCTGCTCGTCTTCAAGGAAGCGAGCAACATGCCGATGAGCACCACCTGGGTGTTTCTGGGCATACTCGCGGGGCGCGAGTTCGCGCTCTCGACATACTTGGCGGACACGCTTCGGGCGGAGACCGCGCGCAAGGTGCTGGCGGACGCGCTGAAGGCGCTCTCCGGCCTGGTGGTGAGCGTGGTGCTGGCGTTCGGCCTGCCGTGGCTGCATGGCTTGGCGTTCGAGAAATCGTAGAGTCTTTGGGAGTGCATTCGATGGCGGTGGAAGAAAAGCGGACGGGACGATTCATGTGCTGCGCGGCTGCGTTGCTGCTGGCGTTCGGGGCCGTAGCCGCCACCGCCGAAGAGGACGAGGAGGACATGGCAGACCCCTATCTGTGGCTGGAAGAGGTGGAGGGCGAACGCGCGCTCGACTGGGTGAAGGCGAGGAACCGCGCGACCACGCGCACGCTCGCCAACCAGGCGTCCTTCAAGGACCTGCGCAAGCGCCTGCTCGCCGTATTCGATTCCGACGACCGCATTCCCTTCATCGACAAGCTGGGCGAGCGCTACTACAACTTCTGGCGCGACAAGGAGCATCCGCGCGGGCTGTGGCGGCGCACCACGCTGGATTCCTACATGGACGAAGCGCCGGACTGGGAACCGGTGCTCGATCTGGACGCCCTAGCGAAGAAGGAAGACGAGAACTGGGTGCTGAACGGCTTCTTCTGCCGCGAACCGGACTACGGGCGCTGCCTGGTGCGGCTTTCCAGAGGCGGCGCCGATGCCGTCGTCACCCGCGAGTTCGACCTGCGAACCAAGGCATTCGTACCCGCGGAGGAGGGCGGCTTCACGTTGCCCGAATCAAAGGGCACTGTGGATTGGGCAGGCGAGAACGCCATCTTCGTCGCCACGGACTTCGGCCCCGGCAGCATGACCGAATCCGGCTATCCGCGCATCGTCAAGCTGTGGCGGCGGGGGGAGCCGCTCGATGCCGCGCGGATCGTTCTTGAAGGCGAACCATCGGACGTGAGCGTCGGCGCCTATTCGCACCTTGCCCGCGGCCACGAAACGCACGTCGTCTGGCAGGCGACGGACTTCTACAACAGCGAGATGTACGTCTACGAGGCCGACGCGGAAAGCCCGAAGCTGCGCCGCATCGAGAAGCCGACCGACGCTGCCGCCACCACGCACCGCGGCCGGCTCTTCATCGAGCTGAAATCCGAGTGGACGGTCGGCGAGAGGACGTATCCGGCCGGCGCCCTGCTCGCCACCGGCCTGGCCGCCTTCCTGGACGGCGAGCGCTCCTTCGACGCGATCTTCGAGCCGGACGCCGGCACGTCGCTCGCCAGCTTCGCCCCGACGCGCAACCATGTGCTGCTGAACGTCCTAGACAACGTGAAGAACCGCATCGTCGTCGCCACCCCGGGCGAAGACGGCTGGACTTTCTCGCCGTTGCCGACCGGAGACGACCCATCGGCGAGAACCTTGGACGTCGAAGCCGTGGCGCCGCACGAGGACGACCGCTACTTCATCGACGCGACCGGCTATCTGACGCCGCCCACGCTCTCCCTCGGCACCATCGGCGGCGCGGCGCAAGTCCTCAAACGCGCCCCCGCCTACTTCGACGCAAGCGGCCTCGAAGTCGCCCAGCATTGGACGGAATCGAAGGACGGCACGCGCATCCCGTACTTCCAGGTCTCGGCAGGAACCGCCGCGGAAACCGACAATCCCCCACCCACCTTGCTCTACGGCTACGGCGGCTTCGAGATCGCGCTGCTGCCTCGCTACTCGGCCGGCGTCGGCATCGGCTGGCTGGAACGCGGCGGCGTCTACGTGGTCGCCAACATCCGCGGCGGCGGCGAGTTCGGCCCCGGCTGGCATCGCGCCGCGCTGAAGGAGAACCGTGGCCTCGCCTACGACGACTTCATCGCCGTGGCCGAAGACCTGCACAAGCGCGGCGTCGCCACGCCTTCGCGCCTCGGCATCCTCGGCGGCAGCAACGGCGGCCTGCTGATGGGCAACATGCTCACCATGCGCCCCGACCTGTTCGGCGCGGTCGTCGCCCAAGTGCCGCTGCTGGACATGCGCCGCTACCACCAGCTGCTGGCCGGCGCCAGCTGGGTGGCCGAATACGGCGACCCCGACGACCCGAACGAATGGCGCTTCCTACGCGCGTTCTCCCCGTACCACAACGTCCGCGAGGACGCGGACTATCCGCCCCTGCTGGTGACCACCTCCACCCGCGACGACCGCGTCCACCCCGGCCACGCCCGCAAGATGGTGGCGAAGATGCGAGAAATGGGCCACGAGGTGACCTACTACGAGAACATCGAAGGCGGCCACGGCGGGGCAGCCGACAACGCCCAAAGCGCCTTCATGTGGGCGCTGGTCTACCGCTTCCTCTGGCGCGAACTGAACGGCGGCGGCTAGAGGCCCCCTCGGCTCGGCGTCCCGCCCTACTGCGGGATGGCCGTGCCCGCGGCGTTGTGAGAGACGGGGTTCTGCTTGACCCCCGGAAAGACCTCGCGGAACAGGCTCAGCATGTTCACGGTGGAGCGGCGGTCGCTTGCTTCGTGCAGGCGCCCCGGCGGGCCGAGGGTGGGCGGCAGGGCGAAGCCGTGGGGCGTCTTGGCGTGGTGGCTGAAGATCCACTGTACGCCAGCGTCGTCCATTTCCTTGAAGAAGCGCTGCCGGCTCGGCGAAGGCACCAGCTGATCCTCGGCGCCGTTCTCCACCAGGATGACGGCGTTCGCGTTGTGGTTGTTCGGCGCCCGCTTCAGCGCCGGGCGTTCGACGCCGAAGCGCGCCGGGTTCGGGTCTTCGCCGGTTTGCAGCAGGCCGTGGAAGGAGACCGCGGCGCTCAGGTTCAGTCCGCCGCGCACTGCCTCGATCACCGCCATGCCGCCGAAGCAGTAGCCGATGGCGGCCGGCGCGAAGGCGCTGTCCACCGCGTCGTGGGCGAGGCCGCGTTGCAGCCACTCGTCCATCGCCGAGCGGAACAGTTCGTGGTCGTGGTCCATGGCGACCAGGCCCTCGAAGCACTTGCGCTGGAACGCCTGCACCACCGCGGCGTCGCTTGCGTCCTTCGGAAACTCCCGTTCGTCCGCCGGCACGATGTTGCCGTAGAGGTCGATGGCGAGCCCGACGTAGCCGACGCGGGCCAGGTACTCGGCGACGTCGACATCGAAGAACTTGAGGCCCTGGTAGTTGTGGATGACCAGCACCAGCGGCCTCGCCCCGGCGTCCTGCGGCGGCGCCACCAGGTTCCCCGCGTAGTCGTTGCCGCGAAACGAAAACGCGATCTCGTCGCGGCGAAGGGCCATCGCTGGCCAAAGCTCCTGCGGTCTCATCTGCGCTCCCTCTCCAACGAACGCGGCATCTTGCATCGCCAACGGCTCGCTGACAACGCCGGGTGTACGACAACTCGCAGGTCGGCGCTTTCGGCAACGCTGCCGAGGCCGACTGCCGGGAACGATGGCAAATGTCCCCCAGCGCGCATGGGCAATGTCGGACATGTACGAAGTGCTCGAAGAGATCGACCTGGACTCGCTGGAGAAGGTGCCTGTCGAGTACGTGGGCACCAACTTCCGCCACCGGCATGGTGTATCGCGACGGGCCGCGTCCGCCGATCTTCCCCGCAGCTGTACGTCGTGGCCTCTGCCGACGGCGCCGAAAAACGGCCTCGAGTCGCTCTGCGAACGTAGTGCGTCCATCCACAGGAGCGTGGCGCTCGCCTCAACTCGAGGAAGGCGCGCGGGGTATGCTTGTCGCCAACCCCACCGCTCGCGGAGCCCCTATGCCTTCCCCGACCGACTACAACACGCTCATCCTGGAACGCCTCGGCAGCGACGATCGCCTCGCCCGCATCACGCTGAACCGGCCGGAGAAGATGAACGCCCTCACCGGCGAGCTGTTCACCGAGCTGAACGAGTGCCTGCACGACCTCGAAGCCGACCAAAGCTGCCGCGTCATCGTCCTGCGCGGCGCCGGGCGCTGCTTCAGCGCCGGCTACGACCTCACCCCCGGCCGCGAACGCCGTCCCGGCGAACGCCGCTACCAAACGACGGACGCCAAGAACCGCACGCTGATGATGAACGTGCGCACCTCCATGCAGCAGATCACGGACGTGCAGATGTATCTGTGGAACATGGCCAAGGTCACCATCGCCCAGCTGCACGGCTACGCTCTGGCCGGCGGCTGCGAGCTGGCCATGATGACCGACTTGGTGGTGGCCGCCGAAGACACGCAGATCGGCCACCCCGGCTTGCGCGGCCTCGGCACGGCTCGCAACGGCAACATCTGGCCGCTGGTGATGAGCATGCGCAAGGCCAAGGAGTACTACTACACTGGCGACAGCATGACCGGCGCGGAAGCAGCCGAGTTGGAGATGATCAACTACGCCTGGCCGAAGGAGGAACTGGACGCCAACACCATCGCCTTCGCCGAACGCATCGCCAACGGTTCCGCCGACCACCTGGCCGTGCTCAAGCTCACCATGAACCGCTTCTACGAAAACATGGGCATCTACTCATCGGTGCGCAGCGCCACCGAGCAGGATGCGCTGGCGCAGATGACGGAGTGGACGTACCGCTTCGGCGAATCGATCCGCGAAGGCGGCCTGAAGCACGCCTTCCAGAGCCGCGACGAACCCTACCGCGGCAACGAGGGCTTCCGCGGCAAGGAGGATTAGGCCGCCCGGCCCATGAAAGACCCCTACTCCCACGCCGAACTGGCGGCGATGCTCGCGGACGTCGAATCCGATTTGGCGGAGCGCAAGGAGACGTTCGACGGCGACGCCCCAAACACCGTTCGCCAAGCGATCTGCGCGTTCGCCAACGATCTGCCGAATCACCGTCGCGCCGGCGTGGTCTTCGTCGGCGTCCGCGACGACGGCACGCCGACCGGGCTCGAAGTCAACGACGCCTTGCTGCTGAAACTCGCGCACTGCAAGACCGACGGCAACATCCTGCCCCTGCCCACGATGTCGGTGCGCAAGCACACCTTCGACGGCAGCGACGTGGCCGTGGTCAGCGTGACGCCAGCGGACTCGCCGCCGGTGCGCTTTCGCGGCCGCATCTGGACTCGGGTGGGACCGCGACGCGCCATCGCCAGCGCCCAGGACGAACGCATCCTCAACGAAAAGCGGCGCCACGGCGACATGCCCTTCGACACCCGCCCGCTCCACGCCGCCACGTTGGCCGATCTGGACTTGCGGCGCTTCGAGTTCCTCTATCTGCCCGAGGCGTTCAGCGCCGACGTGCTGCAGAAGAACGACCGCACGATGGAGGAACGACTCGCCGCCACCAAGATGACGGTGAGCGCCGACGATCCCACGCCAACCATGCTCGGAATGCTCGTGCTTGGCCGGCAGCCGACGAACTTCCTCCCCGGCGCCTACATCCAGTTCCTGCGCATCGCTGGAGAGGAACGCGGCGACCCCATCCTGGACAGCGCCCGCATCGAGGGGCCGCTTGGCGAAGCGATGTCGTCCCTCGACGCGACCCTCCGCGCCCATGTACGCACGTCCGTGGAAGTCGGCACCGCACGAACCGAGATCCGCCGCCCCACCTATCCACTGGCTGCGCTGCAGGAACTAGCGCGCAACGCAGTGCTGCACCGCAGCTACGAGAGCGGCAACAGTCCCACGCAGGTCTACTGGTTCGACAAGCACATCGAGATCATCAACCCAGGCGGCGCCTACGGCGACATCACCCCCGACAACTTCGGCAAACCCGGCCTGGTCGCCTACCGCAACCCCAATCTCGCCGACGCCATGCGCGTCACCGGCTTGGTGCAGCGCTACGGCATCGGCATCCCCCTGGTGCGCCGCGAGCTACGCGACAACCAGCAGCCACCGCCGGACTACCAAGTAGACGCCCACTGGGTGTGTTGCCGGGTGTCGGCGAGGACGGACTGGGCTGGGTTTCGAGAGGGGGACTCGGCATAGAGCCATTTCTGGCTGTACTATCCGACCGCCAAAGGCTGAACGGACCCCGAAGGAGCGACAGTGGGCACAATCGTCGTCGACGTCGGCTTGGAGAACGCTGGCGACCGCGTTGCGTACGAGAAAGGGTTCTGCGAAGAGTCCGACATTCGCCAAACCGAAGTGAAAGGCGTCGTGGACACCGGCGCCGTCGCCCTCGCGCTGCCGCAGAACATCTCGGAGCGCCTTGGTCTCGTGACGCGCAGAATGGCCGTGGTCACCTACGCCGACGACCGCAAGGACGAACGGCCCGTTGTCGGCCCGGTCACGGTGCGCGTCGTGGGCCGCGAGATGAACACCGACGCTATCGTCGTGCCGCCCTTCGCCGGGGTGCTCATCGGCCAGATCGTTCTTGAGTTCCTAGACCTCATCGCCGATTGCCGTCGCCGTACGCTGGCACCGCGAATGCCGGACTATCCCTTGCTGGACCTGAAGTAGAAGCCAGCACGGCTACGGGTTCTCGCCCGGCGTCGGCAGCCGGGGATAGGGAATCAGCATGGAACGGGCGCTCGCCGTTCGCTTCGGGCGGGTGCCGCGGGGCAGGCCGAGGATTCGGCGCAGTCGTCCGAGGTCGCGGGCGCCCATTTCCTCCCATGCGCCCCGGGGCAGCCAAGGCGGCAGGATCACCGGGCCATAGCGCACTCGTTTCAAGCGTGTGACGGTGGCGCCGACGCTTGCGAACAGTTCGCGCACTTCGCGGTTGCGGCCTTCCATCAGCACCACGTGGTACCAGTGGTTGGCGCCGTGGCCGTCGTAGTAGCGGATGTCGCTGAAGGAGTCGGGCCGGTCCTCGCGGGGATCGCCCGGTCTCGCCTCCGTTCCGGCGCCCTCTCCCAAGCGCTTGAGGGCGGCATCGGTCAGCTTGGCGTCCACGCGGACGGCGTATTCGCGGTCGATGCCGGTGCGCGGGTGCATCAGCGTGTTGGCGAGTTCGCCGTCGTTGGTCAGCAGCAGCAGGCCGGTGGTCTGGTAGTCCAGCCGGCCGACGGCGATCCAGCGGCCGCTGCGCAAAGGCGGCAGATCATCGAAGATCGAAGGGCGCTGGCGGGGGTCGTTGCGGGAGACGATCACTCCGGCGCGCTTGTTCGCCACCAGCAGGCGCGGCATGGACGGCTTCGCGCCGCGCAGCTTGCGACCATCGACGGTGATTTCGTCGTTCGCCTCAACGCGCTCGCCCACGTGGGCGGGGCGGCCGTTCACCGTCACCCGGCCAGAGGCGATCCAGCGCTCCATTTCGCGCCGCGAGCCCAGGCCGCGATCGGCCAGCGCCTTGTGCAGTTTCTCCGTCATGCATTGCCGGGGGAGAGGGCGCTGCGGTTACCGGCTCTTCGGCTCGTCCGCGCGCTCGGCGAGCGGCAGCTGGACGACTTCGGCCAGACGCGGCTCGTCCCTTGCGGCGCCGGGCTCGTCCTCGGAAGGCGCGGCGGCGTCCTGATCGCCTTGCTCCTCGCCGTCTTCGTCGACCAGCTCCGGTTCGATCAGCGACCTGATCTCGTCGAGCGGCGGCAGGTCGTCCAGGCTCTTGAGATTGAAGTAGTCGAGGAACTGGCGGGTGGTGCCGTACATCGTCGGGCGGCCCGGAGTTTCACGCTGGCCGACCGCGCGAATCCAGCCGCGTTCCAGCAAGGTGCGCATGATGGACGGGCCGACGGCGATGCCGCGCACCTGTTCGATGTCGCCGCGCGTCGCCGGTTGCTGGTAGACGATCACCGCCAGCGTCTCCAGCAGCGCGCGCGAATAGCGCGGCGGACGACCCTCGAACAACCGGCTCACCCAAGGTCCGAAGTCCTGGCGCACTTGGAACCGATAGCCGCTCGCCACCCGCGCCAGTTCGTAGGCGTGGCCGTCGGTCTCCGCTTCGATGGCGTCGAGCGCCTGCCGCACCGCGTGGCGCTCGCCGTCGCGGGGCAGCTCGTCCTTGGCGAACAGGCCGACCAGCCGTTCCACGCTCACCGGCTCCCGAGCCGCGAACAATGCGCCTTCGATCACGCGCTTGACCTGTTCGGGCGTCATTGCGGCGCCTCGGTCTCCACCGCGGCGATCTCCGGGCCGGACTGCGGCGCACTCACGTAGATCGGCGCGAACGGGGCGTTCTGCGTGATGTCGACCAGCGCCTCGCGCACCAGCTCCATGAGCGCGAGGAACGTGACGACGACGCCGCGCCGCCCTTCGCGCACGTCGAAGAGCGCGTCGAAGGGCAGGAATCCAGACGCGGCGTCGATGCGCGCCAGCACGTCGGTCATCCGCGCCCGCACCGAGAGTTCCTCCAACGCGACGGAATGGTGTTCGTGCAGGTCGGCGCGATGCAGCACGTCGGCCAAGGCCAGCAGCAGTTCCTTCATGGCGACTTCGGGCAGCGGCACGCGCTTCGCCACCTGGGGCGCGGTTGCGCCAGCCGCGTGCAGGTCGCGTTCCAGGCGCGGCAGTTCGTCGAGCTGTTCCGCCGCCTTCTTGAAGCGCTCGTACTCCTGCAACTGTCGCAGCAGCTTGGCGCGCGGGTCGTCTTCGTCGTCCTCTTCCGCTGGCCTCGGCAGCAGCAGCCGCGACTTGATCTCCGCCAACGTGGCGGCGATGACGAGGTACTCGCCGGCGAGGTCCAGCTGCAGCGCCTTCATCAGTTCGATGTAGCGCATGTACTGCTCGGTGATCGCCGCCACCTTGATGTCGAGGATGTCCAGATTCTGGCGGCGGATGAGGTAGAGCAGCAGGTCCAGCGGCCCTTCGAACGTTTCCAGGAAGACCTTGAGCGCCGCTGGCGGGATGTAGAGGTCCGAGGGCAGTTCGCGCACGGTCTTGCCGCGCACCACCGCGACCACGTTGTCCTGCCCGGCAGCGACTTCCACGCCGTCCTCGCCGGTCGCGCTCATCGATGGCTCAGGCCGGCTGCGGACTTCACGTCCTCCAGCGTCTCCCTGGCCTCGGCGCGGGCGGCCTCGGCGCCGTCGGCGAGAATCGCCCGCACCTGCTCCGGATTGCGCTCGAAGTGCTCGGCGCGTTCGATGAACGGCGCCCGCTCGGCGTTCACGGCGTCGATGAGCGGCCCCTTGCAGTCGATGCAGCCGATGCCAGCGGAACGGCACCCGGCCGCCGCCCACGTTCGCACGCTCTCCTGGGAATACACTTCGTGGAGCGCGAAGACCGGGCACTTCGCCGGGTCGCCGGGGTCGGTGCGCCGTTGGCGCGCCGGGTCCGTCATCATCGTGCGCACCTTGCGCTCCACCTCGGCCGGCGCGTCGCGCAGGTGGATGGCGTTCTGGTAGGACTTGGACATCTTGCGCCCGTCGAGTCCGGGCAGCGTCGGCGCGGTGGTGAGCAGTTCCTTCGGCTCCGGCAGGACGATGCGCCCGACGCCTTCGAGAAAGCCGTAGAGCCGCTCGCGGTCGCCGATGGAGAGATTCTGCTGCTCGCCGAGCAGCGCCTTGGCGCGGGCCAAGGCTTCGCCGTCGCCGCGTTCGAGGTACTCCCGACGCGAGTTCCGGTAGAGACGGGCGGCGCGCTTGCCCATCTTGTCGATGGCCTTTTCGGCGATCTCCTCGAACTGCGGTTCGCGCCCGAACACGTGGTTGAAGCGGCGCGCCACGGCGCGGGCAAGTTCCAGATGCGCCACCTGGTCGCCGCCCACCGGCACATGGCCGGCGCGATAGATGAGGATGTCCGCGGCCTGCAGCAGCGGATAGCCGAGGAAGCCGTAGGTGCTCAAGTCGCGGTCGGCGAGGCTCGCCTGCTGGTCCTTGAAGCTCGGCACCCGTTCCAGCCAGCCGAGCGGCGTCACCATGGACAGCAGTAGATGCAGTTCCGCGTGTTCCGGCACTTTGCTCTGCACGAAGATCGTCGCCGTGCTCGGATCGATGCCAGCCGCCAGCCAATCCACCACCGTCTCGAAGGTGAACTTCTCGATCTCTTCGACGCTGTCGTAGTTCGTCGTCAGCGCGTGGTAGTCGGCGACGAAGAAGAAGCACTGGTACTCGCGCTGCAGGCGCACCCAGTTCTTCAACGCGCCGTGGTAGTGGCCGAGGTGCAGCGGGCCGGTGGGCCGCATCCCGGAGAGCACCCGCTGGTCGGAATCGACGCCGTTCAACTCGAGCCTCGACGCGCCGGTCGAGCGCTCTCCGAGCGCGGGTGGAAGGCCGGCCGGGAACGCGGCGTCCGCTTGCGCATCGACGATTCGGTGCGGCCAAATCCTATGGCCGCGGCGGCTGGCTCGGATTCCATGCGACGCGAGACTAGCACACCGCCGAGCCGGCCTCGTCAATGCGATTCGATCACGCCCGCGCCTTGGCGGATGACGTCGAGCTGTCCCTTGGTGAGGTCCACCACGGTCGTCGGCCGTGCGCCGCAGACGCCGCCATCGACGATCACGTCGACGGCGTGTTCGAGCGCCGAACGGCGTTCTTCGACATCGGTGACCGGCAGATCGTCCTCGGGCTGGATCAACGTCGTCGACATCATCGGTTCGCCGAGCGCCTCCAGCAGCGCTTGCGCGATGGGGTTCGCCGGCACGCGCAGACCAATGGTTCTGCGCTGGCGGTGGAGAAGCCGCCGCGGAACTTCGCGGGTGGCCGGCAGAACGAAGGTGAAGGGCCCCGGCAAGTAGTGCCTGATCAGGCGGAAGCTGGTGTTGTCCACCCGTGCGTACGAGGCCAGTTCGGAGAGGTCGCGGCAGACCAGCGTGAGCAGGTGGTCGCGGGGCAGCCGGCGCAGAGCGCGGATGCGCTCCACGGCGTCCTTGTCCTCCAAGTGGCAGCCCACCGCGTAGGTGGAATCCGTCGGATACACGGCCACGCCGCCAGCGCGCACGATGTCGGCGGCGCGACCCACGAGCCGCGCCTGGGGATGGGTCGGATGGACGACGAGGTACTGCGTCATGGCCGCTCAGCCGGCCAGCTTGGCGGCAATCGCCTCGCCCACCCAGATCTGCGGCGCCGAAGGCGTCAGCCCTTCGCGTTCCTCGCGCGCCGCCACGATCTCCGCGGCGCGGTGGAATGCCGCCTGGTAGTCGCTGTCCGCCAGATTGTCCTGGTACAGCGCCTCGCCGAAGTAGGTGTATTCGCGCCCGTGCTCGCAGCCGAAGGATGCGCTTTCGGCGTCGGCAGCGGTCATCACCAAGGCGTTCGGCGACTTCAGCGCGTCGATGAAGCCACCCGCGTAGCAAGCCGAGACGACGACGACTCGCCACGGCAGCCCGGCGGCATCGACGATGCGCCCCACTTCGTCGGCGTCGAGGTCGTTCAGGCCGAGATTGGCGAAGGAAACGCTGAACTCGTGCTCCGCCGACCCGTGCGACGTCATGTGCAGAAACAGCAGGTCTTCAGCGCCCATCTTGAGGCCGATGCCGCGTAGCACCGCGGCCAGATTGTGGCCGTTCGCCAAGGGCAGAGAATCCAGCGCGTCGCGGCTGTTGATCAGCAAGGCGGTGCGCCCATGGGCATCCAGCTCGCTGCGAAAGAGCGCCTCGACGTGGCGCACTTCGTTGGCGAAGACGTTCTGCGCGGCGTAGGGCGCGAAGCCCACGAAGTAGGTGTCCACGACGCCGGGCCGCGACGGCTGGACGGCGTCGAGCGCCGCCTGCACCAGCTGCGGCTGCTTGACGTAGGTGGCTTCGACATCGAGCGGTCGTCGATCCTGGGCGGGCGCTTGCCTGACGAGCCTGGTCTCCGGCAACGCCAAGGCGGTGGCCCAGAGCACGGCCCCGGCGGCCAGCGCAGCCGCGAATCGACGCGGCGCGGCGACATCGAGCTGCAGGAAGACGACACGGGCCATCGCCAGGGTGCAGTAGATCCCGATCCCAGCGGCTGCGAGTTTGCCCGCTGGCGGGCCGAACGGCGCGTGGATTCGGCCGACGAGATCCACCGCCATCGCCTCCCCGATCGGCGCCGTCAGCACACGCACGGTTTCCACCAGCAGCACGCCGGCCAACAGTTCGCAGAGCCGATGCAGGCTCGCGTTCGCCATCGCCAACAAGAACATCAAGGCGGCGGCGACGAACACCCAGGTAACCGCGGCGTAGAGACCCCACGGGTTGAAGGCGAGGGCATCGTGGTCGTGGCTGATCTCCACCGCCCAGTCCGCCAACGCCGTACAGCCGAGCGCCAACGCCAAGGCCAAGGCCAGCACACGCGGCTCGCCGCTGAAACGCTTTCGCGCCAGCAACGGAAACGGCGCGCACAAGCGCAGCGCCAACAGCAGATCGTGAACGAACGGCGACTCGCGCCCACCGGACGCCAATTCGAAGGCAGGCGCTTCGACAATGGCCGGCGCCGCGCCAGACCGATTCACGGCGGGCGGATCGATGCGTGGCGACGAGGCGGCAATCTCTGCCAAGAGCGTTCCCTCGGTACACGGAACTTACCCACCGGATTCTAAAGGATTCCTTGCAGGAACACGCCGTTCGCCATTCGTCGGCGAACACTCCGGCGAAATGCCTGCCGTGCGCAAATCTGCGAAAAGGCGTTCCGTGTCAACCGATGGCACCAAGAAGAATCAACGACTTAGCCGATCCGAGCGATTCGAGTTGTCCTTGCAAGGCCAGGCGTGTAGCTTGGACTTCGAGCTTGCGCACGCCAATCAGGTACGAGAGCAACGCAATGGAAACCTTCATCCTGGTCGTCGGCGCCATCGTGTGCATATCGATGGTGGTCGGGACCCTGATCGCCTGCTTCGTGACCTACAGATACTGCCTCTTTCGCGTCACGGAGATCGAAAACGACGACGACGCCGCGGCCGACCGTTTCCTGGACGTGCTCGACCATGCGCACCACGAGTTGCTGATACACGACGACGGCGACAAGTTCGAAGGCTCGGTGTACGAGAACGACGAAGCGGTCCAGGCCGTGCGCGACCATTTGGAGGCGAAACCGGACTTGCGGATACGCTGCCTGCTGAACTTCAACGAAGGCGTCAAGATGGCGAACTTGAGCACCGAGTACGCGGACCGCTTTCAAGTCCGCTATCTCCATCGACGGCCAGTCGACGACTTTCACTTCAAGATCGCGGACGGCGGCAAGATGTCCTACTTGTCCACTCACCGCAAGGGCAGTTCGCACCGAAAAGGCGAAATCTACGACGGCACGGAAGCCAGCAAGCGCACGCGGAAACTTCGCATTGGCGGCTTGGTCGAGGACTTCTACAACGGCTTCGACAAGGCGTGGGCGGAATGACGCTGACTTTCGACTTGCTCCCGGCGAGCCAACACTACGCGCTGCTCGGCATCGCCATCGCGCTGTTCTCGTTGACGCTTGCGCTACCTTCGAAGAGACGAGTCCCGAAGGTCTGGCCATGGGCGGCTGCGGCAATGGTCGCCATACCAACCGCGCAGATGGCATGGTCGCTGTGGGAGAGAATCAATACCAGTGCCGCGTTCGGATGGACGGCCGCCCAGCTTTTCGCGCACGGCGTGGCGATCTTGCTGATCGTGTCCGTGGCGCTGTACATGGTGAGACGCTTCGAGAAGGTGGCAAAGCGCGCGAGGGTCGAGCCGACGATCGGCGCCGCGAAGCTGCCGTAAACCGGCAGCGGCACCGCAACTCAGGGCGCAGCGGAGTCGACGAGCAGTTCCGCCGCCATGCGGACCGACCGTTCCAGCAGGTGGGAATCGATCTTGCCGATGCGCAAGCGGGTGACGACGAGGTGGGTCATGCCGAGATCCTCCACGTAGGCCGCCACCTTGTCCGCCACTTCGCTCGGTTCGCCGACGATGGCCCAGTCGTCGGCGGCGAGCGAAATCCCCCGCCGCAGGCCGCTCGACGCCATCTCGCGGGCGGTGGCCGCCACTTGCTCGCGCACACGGCCAAGCAGGGCGCGGTCTTCGGAAACGAAAAGCGTGCGCATGATCGGCACTTCGGGAGGCCGCGGCACCCCCGCCGCTTCGCAGGCTTCGGCGTGGCGCTGGTAGTTTTCGCGCAGCCGCCCGACCGGCTCCATGGGCGAGGCGAGATAGGGCATGCCGAGCGAGCCGGCCTGCGCCAGCGCCTTCGGCCCGAAAGCGGCCACCCACAACGGCGGATGCGGCTGTTGCAAGGGCAGCGGCGAGAGGATCATCGGCGGCCCCTCCCCCTCGGCGGCGACGACGGGTTCGCCCCGCCAAGCGCGCACCATCGTCCGCACGCTCGCCTCGAAGATGCGTCGCTTGTCCCGCCGCGAAACCGAGAAGGCGTCGAACATCGCCGGCTGGTAGCCGCGCCCGACGCCGAGCGTCACGCGCCCGCCGGAGAGCCGGTCCAGCACCGCCACCTGCTCCGCCGCCTGCAACGGATGGCGCAGCGGCAGCAGATACGAGGTGGTGGCGAGGCGAATCGTACGCGTGCAGGCGGCCACCGCTGCCAGCAACATCAGCGGATCTGGAATGGCATTCGCGGCAGCCGACGGCCTTGGCCCTGCACCGCCCTCCTCCACTGCCGCAGGCGCCGCGGCGAAGTGGTTCTCCGGCAACCAGAAGGAACGATAGCCCCAGCTTTCCGCCAAAGCGCCCTGACGACCGAGCTCCTGCGCATCGACGCTACCCGAAATCCGCCACGGCGTAAGCCCCAGATGCATCGCGGCCTTCTACTTCCGCGCCAACGCGCGCGGCTCGTCGTGGCGCGGGATCGGGCCCGGCAACCCGGCAAGGGCGCCGCCGGAATGCTGCTGCTCCATCGCCAACGCGCTCATCGTCGCCTGCACGGCGTCGAGATGCCTGGCCGCCGCGTATTCCGCGTAGATCGGATCCTGCGCCAGCAGCACGCACTCGCGCTCTTCGTCCTCGGTGCAGGGGAAGGCCGCCGCGCGCCCGAAGTTGTTGCCGGCTTTGCCGTAGCTGCCGAAATCGTCGTCGTCGCTGTCCAGCTCCCAGAACGCTTCCCAGCTCGACGGCATGCCGCGAATCGGCTCGGAAATCGACGCCAGAGTGCGCTGCGCGGTGCCCACCAGCAACGCCTCGAACGTGCCGTCCGCGCCGCGAACGCTGGCGCAGTCCTCGCCAAGCGAGACCCGCAGCGCGTCTTCGTTCACCGGATAGGACGCGAATCGGTCCGAAACGCTGAAGCGCCACCAGCGCGTAGTGAAGATCGGCGCCACGTGCGCCGGCGTGGTGGCATCCTGCACATGGTTCACGATGCGCCCCAGATTCGTGAAGCGACGGCTCAGATCGCGCGCCTCGTGCAGCCGCTCCAAGGTGCCGCGGAAAGTCGCATGCATCCGCGTCTCCAGCAGCCACAGCACCCGTCCAGCCGATTGCTCGCTGCGGTCGTAGTAGTTCCAGCGGAACAGCCGCTGCCACCACGGCTGCTCCGCCTGGTTCGCGTTGGCTTGCGCCACGTAGCGGATCTGCAGCGGCGTCAACCGCGCCAGCCGCCCCTCCTCCACGCACTGGTTGTAGTGCCGAGCGGCGATGAAGGTGAGCTGCTGATGGACGTCGCCTTCGTAGCCGAACGCGGGAACAGCGAACAGCGCCGCCCCCCAGCACAACCACCGGCCAAGGCGCAACCTCCGCCGCCCCCTTCGGAGAAGCGACCCGGCAAATCCTTTTGCGAACATTCCCCTCGAGGTCGCTATCAAGACTGGCAAACCACAACAATGGCACTACCCGACGCCCGACGCAACTCGCGCCGAAACCGCCGCATGGCACAATGCGACAAACCGATGATCACGCACAGCCACCCGCAAGAGACCGCTGCCGCGCCAGCCACCGCCGAGGCTCGGTCCCACCAGCTCTGCGTGGCGCCGATGATGGCGTGGACGGATCGCCATTGCCGCTATCTGCACCGTCTGGTGGCGACCAAGGCGCGGCTGTACACGGAGATGGTGAGCACCGACGCGCTGCTGCATGGCGATGCCAAGCGCCTGCTCGCGTTCAGCGCGGAGGAGCATCCGCTGGCGCTGCAACTCGGCGGCGGCGATCCGCGCGACTTGGCGAAGGCCGCTGGTCTGGCGGCGCGAGCGGGATTCGACGAAGTGAATCTGAACGTCGGCTGCCCTTCCGAACGGGTGCGCAAGGGCGCCATCGGCGTCTGCCTGATGCGCGAGCCGCAGCGGGTGGCGGCCTGCGTCGCGGCGATGGGCGATGCGGTGGCGCTGCCCGTCACGGTGAAGTGCCGCCTCGGCCTCGTCGAACGTCTCGATGCAGGGCACCCTGTCGCGTGCGACGACGCGGACTACGGCTTCCTGCGCGATTTCGTCGGCCAGGTCGCGGAGGCAGGCGTCCGCATGTTCATCGTCCACATGCGCACTGCGGTGCTGAACGGTCTGACGCCAGCGCAGAACCGCGCCGTTCCGCCGTTGCGCCCGCAGTTGGCGGAGCGCTTGAAGCGCGACTTCCCGCAGCTCGCCGTGATCGCCAACGGCGGCATCCGCGACTTCGAGGCGGTGACGGCGCACCTCGGCTGGGCCGACGGCGTGATGATCGGTCGCGCCGCGTACAAGAATCCGCTGTGGCTGTCCGAAGTCCACGCTCGACTCTTCGGCGGCGCCAAGATGAGCGCCGGGGAGGCGATTGACGCCTACCTCCCCTACGCGCACCGCGCCCTGCTCGAAGGCGCGCGCCTTGCGGACATGACGCGCCACCTGCTCACCCTCTGCAACGGTCTGCGCGGCGCACGGCGCTACCGACAGCACCTCAGCGAATGTGCCCGCCTGCCGGACGCCGGGCTCGGCGTGCTGCGGCAAGCGGCTGGCTTCGTCGCCCTGTAGCCCCGGCCTGGTCCGTTTGCCCATGCGCATCGCCATCACCGGCGCAACCGGCATCGTCGGCCGTTTCGCCGTCGCCCGCCTGCTCTCGGAACGCGCGCAAGTGCAGGCGTTGGCGCGACCGGGAAGCGACCGCCGAGGCTTGGACGCCTGCCGCTGGATCATCGGCGACATGGCGAACCACGACGCGCTCGCGAAGCTGGTCCGCAACGCGGACGCGCTCGTGCATTGCGCCTTCAGCCACGTCGCCGGCCGCTATCGAGGCGGCGAAGGCGACGACCGCTTCGCGTTCTGGCGCAACAACCTGCTGGCCGGAGTCGCCCTGCTGGAACACGCCCGCCGGGCCAACGTGGCAAGAGTCGTCGTGCTGTCCAGCAGAGCCGTCTTCGGCGCCCAAACCCCGGCCGCGTACAGCGTGGACGACGCCACGCGGCCAGTGCCGAACAGCCACTACGGTGCTCTGAAACTCGCGTTGGAAGCCCACGCCAGCGCCTTCTCCACCGCCGACGGCATGTGCTGCGCCGCGCTCCGGCCAACCGGCGTGTACGGCGTCGTGCAGCCCATCGGGCGCAGCAAGTGGTTCGACCTCGCTCTGGCCGTGCGCCGCCAAGAACCACTCCCCACCGCGAGATTGGCCACCGAAGTGCATGGCCACGACGTGGCCGACGCAGTCTGGCGTCTGCTGAACGCCCCCGCCGAGCACGTCGCCGGCCGCGCGTTCAACTGCTCCGACCTGATCGTGGACAGCCGCGACGTGATGGCCGGCTTGGCCGAACGCCTGGGTGTCGCCCCAAACCTGCCAAGCGCACCAGAGAACAAGCTGCTGCACCCCATGCGCACACCGGCTCTGCGAGCCCTCGGCTGGCGCCCCGGCGGCCGGCCGCTCTTGGAACGAACCTTGGACGAACTGGCAACGCTGGCCAATTCGCAACCACTCTGACCCAGCCTTCGGCAGTGCGCCGACGCCCCCGCAACGGCCGCAACGCTCATTGGGATTAGGACGGTCCGGCAGTCGTCAGCGCTGGCCGTTGAAAATGACTCCGCGCCAGCCGCGAATTGGACTGGTCGGCCAGTGGAACTCCACGCGCACCTCGAAGCGCACCGTCGCCGTCTGGCCGTGGGCGTCGGTCGCCATCGCTTCGACCACCACCACGCCTTCTGCCCCGGGCTCCGGTTCCACCAGCAGCACACCGCCGATGATCCGCGCCGTCGCCACCGTCGGGTCGGACGAGCGGACGCTCCATTCCAATTCGTCGCCAGGCTCGCCGGCTTCCGCCAGCGACGACAGCGCCACGCGCAGACCATCGCCGAACATAGCCTCCGGCTGCGGTGCCGCGAGAACCCGCGGCGGGCGCGCGAACAGCGCCAGCGGTTCGCCGGCAGCCAGCGCGAAGCCCTGCCAGCATGGGCCGGTCAGGCACTGCCGGCTCGGCAGCTCCGGCACGGTCAGCGAGACGCGGGCGAAGCCGTTTGCCGAATCCACGGCGAACGGCGCACTCGCCGTGGCACCCGCCAGCACGGTCGTCTCCCACTCCGTGCCGCCGTCTGCGAACGCGCCGCCCTCCGCCGCGAGGCCGAGCACCGTCTCGAACGGCGCGCCCAGCGGCATGGTCGCCCGCAATGTGGCTGGCGCCGCCGAGGACGGCTCGGCGTCCACGCGCTCCAGCTTCACCAGCAGCGCGAACGGCGCTCCCGGGTTGCCGTCCAAGCGCAGCAGCCGCAGCGAGTCCAGACCAGCGAACAAGCCGTCCGGCAGCGCCCGCAGCTGGTTGCCGTCCAGCCGCAGCGTCCGCAGGCCGGGAACCGCCGCGAAGGCGTCGGCCGGCAGTTCGGCGAGCGCGTTGTCCGGGAGCGCCAAGCTCCGCAGACGCTCCGGCGCCGGCAGCGCTCCGAGCGGCACGGCCTCCAGCGCGTTGCCACCCAGCAGCAGGTGCTCCAAGCGCGTCGCCTCCGGCAGCGCCGGCAGGCCGCTCAAGGCGTTGCCGGACAGATCCAGCGTCCGCAGCCCGGAGAGGCCACCCAGGTCTTCCGTCGCCAGCGCCCCAAGGCCCGCGCCGGACAGATCCAGCGTCCGCACCAGGCGCAGATCGGCCGGCGTCGGTTCCTCGCAGCCGCGTGTGTCCGTCGCCGCCATCAGCGCCCGGCGCACCGCCGGCGTCCGGTCGCAGACGCCTTCCAGCACGGCCACCGGAACCGTCGTGTGCGTCAGCCGCGCGTCGCGGTTGTAGCGCAGCCGCAGTTCGACCTCGAACCATTCGCGGGCCGGTTCCGCATCCGCGTCGTCCAGAATCGGAATCTCGATCTCCGCGCAGCGCTCGCCGCCGGCGATCTCCACTTCGCCGGACGCGCCGCCGTGCTCGCCGGCGTCCGCGTCCGGGGTCGTCGGGTCGGTGTCGCGCATGATGCGCCAGCGCACCGTCGTCGAACCTTCCACCGCCGACGCCAGTTCCGCCATCACCACCGCCGTGCCGCCTTCCGGCGCCTGCGCCGGCGTCGTCGAGCAAGCGGTGCCGATCACGCCCACGCGAATGTCCAGACGCGCCGAGAGTCCCTGCGGATCCTCCGCGGTCACCGCGATCTCGGCATTGCCGGGGCGGCCGCCGAAGATGCGCAGCGTGGCGCCCGCGATCGTCGCCGACGCCACCTCGGGGTTCGTCGACGCTGCCGAGTACGACAGAACGTCGCCGTCTGGTTCCGTGAACACCGCCGACAGGTCGAGCTCCGCTTGCCCGCCGACCTCCAGCAGCACGATCTCCGGCGTGGCGACGACTTCCGGCGCCCGGTTGCCGCCAGCGCTGCCGGCGCGTGGCATCGCGCTCGCCGTCGCCGACGGATCGCCCGGGTCGCCGCGGTTCAGCCCCATCACCCGGACTTCGTAGACCACGCCTTCGCGCAGGCCGTCGATGCGCGCCGACAGCGCGCCGGTGGCGACGCGCAGCGTCCCGCCGCCGCCCGCCGAGCCGACGCCCGGCACCTCGACCATGCGGTCCAAGCTCCACTCGCCGCCGACCGGTCGCCACTGCACCCAGTAGCCGCGCGCTCCAGGCGACGCCGACCAACTCACCGACAGGCTGGTCGGCCCCGCCGACCGAACCTCCACCCGCGCCGGGGCCGGCGCGGCTTCCGCGTCCGACACCCAGACCTCGTACCCCGCGGTCACGCCGTCGTAGCCGCCGCCGGACGCCGAGTGCAGCAGGGTCGTCATCTCGCTCGCCGCGTCGTCGTCCGACTCGGCCCGTGCCGTGACCGTCCGCGCTTCGTTCCAGTTCGTCGTCGTGAACGCCAGCGTCGTCTGGTCGCCGGGGCTGCCGTCCGTGTCGAACGCAAGCCCGGCGTCGTCGCTCGACACCGTGACCGTCACGGTTCCCGACGGCCGCGCCGTCAGCACCGCCGTGTACGTGTCGGTCGCCGCGCCGCCCTCGGTCAGCGAGAGGCCCTCCGCCGGCGCGAACGCAATGCCCGGCGCGTTGTCGTCCTCCACTTCGACCGCGAGCGTCGGCGCCGACGACACGCCCGCGTAGCCGGCGACGGCGTGCGTCACCGTGGTCGTGTCGTCGTCCACGTCGTCGTCGACGATGGACTGCGCGCGCACCTCCTGGTCGGCGTTCCAGTTCTGCGTCGTGAACGTGAGAGCGAGCGTGCCGACGTTCTGGGCGCCGTCGCGGAGCGTCAGTTCCGAACTGCCGCTGGTCGCGGTCACTGTCACGTCGCCGGACGGCTGCGTGTTCAGGCGGACGCGGTAGCTGGCCATCGCGCCCTCGGCGAGGCGCAGCAGCGGGGGTTCGACGCGGACGCCGGGAGCGTCTTCGTCGCGCACCGTCGCCGCCACCGTGGGCGTGGACGCCGTGCCGTAGTCGGCGCCGGTCGTTGGGTGGGTGATGCTGGCGGCACCGTCCGAGACGCCCCGCACCGTCACGCGCTGCGGGGCGTTCCAGTTCGACGCCGTGAAGCGCAGCGTCGTCGGGGAGACGGTCGCCACGGCGGCGTCCGAACTGGTCGGGGTCACCTCCACCGTGCCGCCGGTCGGGGCCGCCGCCAGCGTCACCGAGTACGCCGCCGTCGAGCTCTCGTTCACGTCCACCGATGTCGCGTCCGCCAGCACTTCCGGCGCATCGTCGTCCGTCACCGCGAACTGCACGTCCACCGCCGATGCGGGGCCGTAGTCGGCGCCGGAGGACGTGTGGCGCAGCATCGCGGTGCCGGATGCGGCGTCCGCATCGTCGAGGCCACGCACCGATGCCGTGCGGGGGGTGTTCCAGTTCGTCGCGTCGAAGCGCAGCCAGCTTTGGACGCCCGCCTGGTGACGATCCAGATCCACGGAGACCGGGCCGGTCGCCGCGACCGATACGCGGGCTACGCCGTCCGGTTCGGTGTCCAGACGCACCGTGTACGCCGCCGTCGTCCCTTCCGCGACGCCCGATCCGACCAGCGACGACGCGGCCACCACGATGGCCGGCTCGTCGTCGTCCACGGTCGTCGCGAAGAGTTCCGCCGAGACGTTGCCGTAGTCACCGCCGGTGGCCGTGTGCGAGATCGTCACGCGCTCGTCCGAGGCGTCGTCGTCCTCCGCCGCCTGCGCGGTCACCGTCCGCGCCGTGGCCCAGTTCGTCGTGGTGAAGGTCAGGGTGCGCGTTCGCGGCGTGACGTCGGTGTCCACGGATACGGCGCGGTCGCCGCTGGACACGGCCACTTCCACCTGCGCCGTCGGCTCGGTCGCCAGGCGCACGGTGTAGGGCTTCGCGTTGTCCGCGTGGCCGGACATCTCGTTCAGCGCCAGCGGACCCGGCTGGTCGTTCGCCGTGTCAGGGTCGGCGTCGATCAGCAGCGCCGGGGCATCGTCGTCGGCCACGGACACCTCCACGCCGGGGCGCGAGGCGAGCGCCAGGCCCGTGTAGTCGCCGCCCGTTGCGGCGTGCAGCAGGTTCACCGTCTCGTCCGTGGCGTTGTCGTCGTCCGCCGCGCTCACCGTCACCGTGCGGTTGGCGTTCCAGTTCGTCGCGTCGAACGTCATGGCGGTCTGGTCGCCGGTGGCGTCGGGGTCGGCATCGACCGTCACTTCCGCGGTCGTGCCGCTCACGGTGACCGTCACCGGGGCGCTCGGCTGCGTGTTCAGGCGCATGGTGTACGTCGCGGTGCGGTTCTCGCGCACGGTCAGGCGGGCCGGCGAGACGTTCAGGCTCGGCGTGTCGTCGTCGGTGGCCGTCACCACGATCGCCGCCGTCGGGACGCTGCCGTAGTCGGCGCCGCTTGCGGCGTGGCTCAGGGTGACGACCTCGTTCGTCGAGTCGTTGTCGTTCGCCGCGCTCACCCGCACCTGCCGCGGCGTGTCCCAGTTGCCGGCCGTGAAGACCAGCCGCGTCGGGTTCGGGGCGATGCCGTCCGCCGCGCCGGTGATGGTCACCGTGGCGTTGCCGTCCACCGGCTCCGTGGCGAGGCGAACGGTGTAGGTCGCGCTGTTCTCCTCCGGCACGGTCAGGGTGGACGCGGAGAGGACGATGGCCGGGGTCTCGTCGTCGGTCACGCTCGCCGTGAACGTGCCGTTGACGTTGGTGTACTCGCTGTTCGGCGTCGTCCTGGCGCGGTGCGTGATGGTGGCGCTCTCGTCGAAGCCGTTGTCGTCCTGCTGGGCCGTGAGCGTGACGGTCTGGGGGGTGCTCCAGTTCGTCGCCGTGAACGTGAGCGTGTTCTGGTCGCCGCTGGCCGGGGCCGTGTCCACGGTGACCGAGGGGGTGTTGCTCGTGATGGTCGCCGTCACCGCGCGGGTGGGCTGCGTGTAGAGGCGCACGGTGTAGTCGTCGGAGTTGGCGGTGGACGACGACAGTTCGTTCAGCGCCAGCGGGCCGGACTGGTCGTTCGCCGTGTCCGGGTCGGCGTCGAAGACGAACCTCGGCGCGTCGTCGTCGGTGGTGTTCGCCGTGAGGGTGGCCGACAGGTTCGTGTACTCGCTCTGCGTCGTCGTGGTCGACGTGTGGGTGATGGTGGCGCTCTCCCCTACCCCGTCGTCGTCCTCCGCCGCGGTCAGGGTCACGGTCCGCGGGGTGTTCCAGTTCGCCGCCGTGAACGTCAGCGTGTTCTGGACGCCGTTCAGGCTGTCGCCGTCGGTGTCGCCCACCGTGACCGCGGCGTCGTTGCTGGCGATCGTCACCGTGGCGTCCTGGGTCGGTTCGGAGGACAGGCGCACGGTGTAGTCCGCCGAGTTGTTGGACGCGGTGGAGAGCTCGTTCAGCGCGAGCGGGCCGGACTGGTCGTTCGGCGTGTTCGGGTCGGCGTCGACGAGGATGCCGGCCGTGTCGTCGTCGTCCACGGTGAGCTGGACGCTCGGGCGGGCGCCTGCGCCCAGAGATCCGTAGTCGCCGCCGCTTGCGGTGTGGGTCAGGGTAAGCATCTCGTTCACGGCGTTGCCGTCGTCGCTGGCGGACACCGTCACCGTCTGCTGGGCGCTCCACGTCGTCGTCGTGAACGTGAGGGTGTTCTGGTTGCCGGTCGTGGCGGCGGTGTCCACGGTCACCGCGCCCGTCGCGCCGGAGACCGTCACCGTGACGGTGGCGCTCGGCTGGGTGTTCAGGCGGATGCGGTAGCGGCCGCTGGCGTTCTCGTCCACTTCCAGGGCGGTCGGGGTGACTTGCAGGCTCGGGGTGTCGTTGTCCGTGGAGGTCGCCACCAGCGCCGCCGTCGGGACGCTGCCGTAGTCCGCGCCGCTGGCGGCGTGGGTGAACGTGACCGTCTCGTTGTCGCCGTCCAGGTCGTTCGCCGCCGTTACGCGCACGGTGCGCTGCGTGTCCCAGTTGCCGGCGGTGAAGATCAGGCGCGTCGGGCTGGCGGAGAGGCCGTCGGCGGCGCCGGTGATGTCCACGGTGGCGTTGCCGCCGACCGGCTCCGTGGCGAGGCGCACGGTGTAGGTGGCGGTGGTCTGCTCCGGCACCGTCAGGGTGGTCGTGGAGAGCGTGATGGCCGGGGTCTCGTCGTCGGTCACGCTCGCGGTGAACGTGCCGCTGACGTTGGTGTACTCGCTGCTGGGCGTCGTCCTTGCGCGGTGCGTGATGGTGGCGCTCTCGTCGAAGCCGTTGTCGTCCTGCTGGGCCGTGAGCGTGACGGTCTGGGGGGTGCTCCAGTTCGTCGCGGTGAACGTCAGCGTGTTCTGGACGCCCTGCGCTATGCCGTCCGTGTCGCCCACGGTGACCGAGGGGGTGTTGCTCGTGATGGTCGCCGTCACCGTGCGGGTGGGCTGCGTGTACAGGCGCACGGTGTAGTCGTCGGAGTTGGTGGCGGACGACGACAGTTCGTTCAGTTGCAGCGGGCCGGACTGGTCGTTGGCCGTGTCCGGGTCGGCGTCGAAGACGAAGCTCGGCGCGTCGTCGTCGGCGGTGTTCGCCGTCAGCGTCGCCGACAGGTTCGTGTACTCGCTCTGCGTCGTCGTGGTCGACGTGTGGGTGATGGTGGCGCTCTCCCCTACCCCGTCGTCGTCCTCCGCCGCGGTCAGGGTCACCGTCCGCGGGGTGTTCCAGTTCGCGGACGTGAACGTCAGCGTGTTCTGGACGCCGTTCAGGCTGTCGCCGTCGGTGTCGCCCACCGTGACCGCGGCGTCGTTGCTGGCGATCGTCACCGTGGCGTCCTGGGTCGGTTCGGAGGACAGGCGCACGGTGTAGTCCGCCGAGTTGTTGGACGCGGTGGAGAGCTCGTTCAGCGCGAGCGGGCCGGACTGGTCGTTCGGCGTGTTCGGGTCGGCGTCGACGAGGATGCCGGCCGTGTCGTCGTCGTCCACCGTCAGCTGGACGCTCGGGCGGGCGCCCGCGCCCAGAGACCCGTAGTCGCCGCCGCTTGCGGCGTGGGCGAGGGTCAGCATCTCGTTGACGGCGTTGCCGTCGTCGCCGGCCGATACCGTCACGGTCTGCTGGGCGCTCCACGTCGTCGTGGTGAACGTGAGGGTGTTCTGGTCGCCGGTCGTGGCCGCCGTGTCCACGGTCACGGCGCCCGTCGCGCCGGAGACCGTCACCGTGACGGTGGCGCTCGGCTGGGTGTTCAGGCGGATGCGGTAGCGGCCGCTGGCGTTCTCGTCCACTTCCAGGGTGGTCGGGGTGACTTGCAGGCTTGGGGTGTCGTTGTCCGTGGAGGTCGCCACCAGCGCCGCCGTCGGGACGCTGCCGTAGTCCGCGCCGCTGGCGGCGTGGGTGAACGTGACCGTCTCGTTGTCGCCGTCCAGGTCGTTCGCCGCCGTGATGCGCACGGTGCGCTGCGTGTCCCAGTTGGCAGTGGTGAAGATCAGGCGCGTGGGGCTGGCGGAGAGGCCGTCCGCCGCGCCGGTGATGTCCACGGTGGCGTTGCCGCCGACCGGCTCCGTGGCGAGGCGCACCGTGTAGGTGGCGGTGGTCTGCTCCGGCACCGTGAGGGTGGTCGCCGACAAGGTGATGGCCGGGGTCTCGTCGTCGTTCACGCTCGCGGTGAACGTGCCGTTGACGTTCGTGTACTCGCTGTTCGGCGTCGTCCTCGCCCGGTGCGTGATCGTGGCGGTTTCGTCGAAGCCGTTGTCGTCCTGCTGCGCCGTCAGGGTCACCGTCTGCGGGGTGTTCCAGTTGCTCGACGTGAACGTCAGGGTGTTCTGGTCGCCGGGGTTCCCGGTGTCCGTGTCGTCCACCGTCACCGCCAACGTGTTGCTGCTGGTGATCGTCGCGGTCACCGTCCGGGTGGGCTGGGAGGTCAGGCGCACGGTGTAGTCGTCGGTGTTGGTGCTGGACGACGACAGTTCGGCCAGTTGCAGCGGGCCGGCCTCGTTCGTGGCCGGGGAGCTCGGGTCGGCGTCGAAGACGAAGCCGGGGGCCTGGGCGTCCGTGGTGTTCGCCGTGATCGTCGCTTGCAGGTTGGTGTACTCGCTCTGCGTCGTGGTGGCCGCCGTGTGGGTGATGGTGACGTTCTCGCCCACGCCGTCGGTGTCCTGGGCCGCGGTGAGGGTCACGGTCTGGGGGGTGTTCCAGTTCGCGCTGGTGAACGTCAGCGTGTTCTGGACGCCGTTCAGGCTGTCGCCGTCGGTGTCGTCCACCGTCACCGCCGTGGTGTCGTCGCTCGTGATCGTCACCGTCGCGGTCTGGGTCGGCTCCGAGGACAGGCGGACGGTGTAGCTGGCCGAGTTGTTGCTCGCGGTGGAGAGTTCGGCCAGCGCCAGCGGGCCGGGCTGGTCGTTCGGGGTGTTCGGGTCGGCGTCGATGAGGATGCCGGCGGTGTCGTTGTCGGTCACGGTCACCGTCACGCCGGGGCGCGAACCCATGGCCAGGCCGGCGTAGTCGCCGCCGCTCGCGGTGTGCGTCAGGGACACCTCCTCGTTCCGGGCGTTGCCGTCGTCGCCGGCGGCCACCGTCACCGTCTGCGCCGTGGCCCAGTTCGCGTTGGTGAACGTGAGGGTGTTCTGGTTGCCGGTCGTGGCGGACGTGTCCACGGTCACCGCGCCGGTCGCGCCGGAGACCGTGACCGTCACCGTGGCGCTCGGCTGCGTGTTGAGGCGGATGGTGTAGCTGCCGCTGCTGTTCTCGTCCACCGTCAGCGCGGTCGTGCTCACCTGCAGGCTCGGCGCGTCGTCGTCCGTGGACGTCGCCATGATCGTCGCCGCCGGGACGCTGCCGTAGTCCGCGCCGGACGCGGCGTGGCTGAACGTGGCCACGTCGTTCGTGCCGTCGTTGTCGTTCGCCGCCGCCACCGTCACCGTCCGCGCCGTGTCCCAGTCGCCGGCGGTGAAGACCAGGCGCGTGGGGCTGGCGGAGAGGTTGTTGGCGGCGCCGGTGATGTCCACGGTGACGCTGCCGCCCACCGGTTCCGTGGCCAGCCGCACCGTGTACGTCCGGCTGTTCTCCTCCGGCACCGTCAGGGTGGTCGCCGACAGGGTGATGGCCGGGGTCTCGTCGTCGTTCACGCTGGCGGTGAACGTGCCGTTCACGTCGGTGTACTCGCTGTTCGGCGTCGTCGCCGCGCTGTGCGTGATGGTGGCGGTCTCGTCGAAGCCGTTGTCGTCCTGCTGCGCCGTCAGGGTCACCGTCTGCGGGGTGGCCCAGTTGGTGGCGGTGAACGTCAGGGTGTTCTGGACGCCGTTCAGACTGTCGCCGTCGGTGTCGCCCACCGTCACCGAGGGGGTGTTGCTCGTGATGGTGGCGGTCACGGTCTGGACCGGCTGCGTGTGCAGGCGCACGGTGTAGGCGTCCGAGTTGGTGGTGGACGACTGCAGTTCCTCCAGCGCCAGCGGGCCGGACTGGTCGTTGGCCATGTCCGGGTCGGCGTCGAAGACGAAGCTCGGCGGGTCGTCGTCGTTCGTGTTGGCCGTCAGCGTCGCCGTCAGGTTCGTGTACTCGCTCTGGGTCGTCGTGGACGACGTGTGGGTGATGGCGGCGGACTCGCCGACGCCGTTGTCCTCCTGGGCGGCGGTCAAGGTCACTGTTTGCGGGGTGTTCCAGTTGGCGCTCGTGAACGTGAGGGTGTTCTGGACGCCGTTCGTGTTGTCGCCGTCGGTGTCGCCCACGGTCACCGCGGCGTCGTTGCTAGCGATGGTCACCGTGGTCGTCTGGGTCGGTTCGGAGGACAGGCGCACGGTGTAGTCGTGGGTGTTGTTGGTCGCCGTGGACAGCTCGTTCAGCAGCACCGGGCCTGCCTGGTCGTTCGCCGTGTTCGGGTCGGCGTCGACGAGGATGCCCGCCGTGTCGTCGTCGTCCACGGTCACCGTCACGCCGGGGCGGGAAGGCAGCGCGAGGCTGGCATAGTCGCCGCCGCTCGCGGTGTGGGTGAGGGAGACCTCCTCGTTCACGGCGTTGCCGTCGTCGCCAGCGGACACCGTCACGGTCTGGTTCGTGGCCCAGTTCGCGTTCGTGAACGTGAGGGTGTTCTGGTCGCCGATCGTGCTCGCCGTGTCCACGGTCACGGCGCCCGAAGCGCCGGAGACGGTCACCGTCACCGTGGCGCTCGGCTGGGTGTTGAGGCGGATGGTGTAGCTGCCGCTGCTGTTCTCGTCCACCGTCAGCGCGGTCGTGCTCACCTGCAGGCTCGGCGCGTCGTCGTCCGTGGAGGTGGCCACGATCGTCGCCGCCGGGACGCTGCCGTAGTCGGCGCCGCTGGCGGCGTGGCTGAACGTGGCCACGTCGTTCGTGCCGTCGTTGTCGTTCGCCGCGCTCACCGTCACCGTCCTCGCCGTGTTCCAGTTGCCGGTGGTGAACGTCAACGACGTGGGGCTGGCGGAGAGGCGGTTGGCGGCGCCGGTGATCGCCACCGTGACGCTGCCGCCGACCGGCTCCGTGGCCAGCTGCACCGTGTACGTCCTGTCGTTCTCCTCCGGCACGGTCAGGGTGGTGGCCGAGAGGACGATGGCCGGGGTTTCGTCGTCGGTCACGCTCGCCGTGAAGCTGCCGGCGACGTTGTTGAACTCGCTGCTCGGCGTCGTCGCCGCCGTGTGCGTGATGGTGACGTTCTCGTCGAAGCCGTTGTCGTCCTGCTGGGCGCTCAGGGTCACGGTCTGCGGGGTGTTCCAGTTCGCGCTCGTGAACACGAGGGTGTTCTGGGTGCCCTGCGTGTCGCCGTCGGTGTCGTCCACCGTCACCGATGAGGTGTTGCCGCTGGTGATCGTCGCGGTCACGGTCTGGGTGGGCTCGGCGCTCAGGCGCACGGTGTAGTCGTCCGAGTTGGTGCTCGACGACTGCAGTTCCTCCAGCGCCAGCGGGCCGGACTGGTCGTTCGCCGCGTCCGGGTCGGCGTCGAAGACGAACGCGGGGGCGTCGTCGTCGGCGGTGTTGGCGGTGATCGTCGCCTGGACGCTGGCGTATTCGGCCGGGCCTGCGACCGTGTGCGTGATGGTGGCGGACTCGGGGGTGCCGTTGGTGTCGTCCGCTGCGGTCAGGGTCACCGTCTGCGGGGTGTTCCAGTTCGTGGACGTGAACGTCAGCGTGTTCTGGGCACCGTTCAGGCTGTCGCCGTCGGTGTCGTCCACCGTCACCGCGGCGTCGTCGCTAGCAATAGTCACCGTCGCGTCCTGGGTCGGCTCCGAGGACAGGCGGACGGTGTAGCTCACCGAGTTGTTGCTCGCCGTGGGGAGCTCGTTCAGCGTCAGCGGGCCGGACTGGTCGTTCGGCGCGTCCGGGTCGGCATCGAGGAGGATGCCCGCCGTGTCGTCGTCGTCCACGGTCACCGTCACGCCGGGGCGCGAAGCGAGCGCGAGGCTGGCGTAGTCGCCGCCGCTTGCGGTGTGGGTCAGGGAGACCTCCTCGTCGCGGGCGTTGTCGTCTTCGCCGGCCGCCACCGTCACGGTCTGGTTCGTGCCCCAGTTCGTGTTCGTGAACGTCAGGGTGTTCTGGTTGCCTGTGGTCGTGGCCGTGTCCACGGTCACCGCGCCCGAAGCGCCGGAGACCGTCACCGTCACCGTGGCGCTCGGCTGCGTGTTCAGGCGGATGGTGTAGGTGTTGGTGCTGTTCTCGTCCACCGTCAGGGCGGCGACGCTCACCTTCAGGCTCGGCGCGTCGTCGTCCGTGGACGTGGCTACGATCGTCGCCGCCGCCACGCTGCCGTAGTCCGCGCCGCTGGCGGCATGGCTGAAGGTGGCTGTTTCGTTGCTGCCGTTGCTGTCGTTCGCCGCGGTCACCGTCACCGTTCGCGCGGTATCCCAGTTGCCGGCGGTGAACACCAGGCGCGTGGGGCTGGCCGAGAGGTCGTTCGCCGCACCGGTGATGTCCACGGTGACGCTGCCGCCCACCGGCTCCGTGGCCAGCCGCACCGTGTACGTCCTGTCGTTCTCCTCCGGCACCGTCAGGGTGGTCGCGGAGAGCGTGATGGCCGGGGTCTCGTCGTCGGTCACGCTGGCCATGAAGCTGCCGGACACGTTGTTGAACTCGCTGCTCGGGGTCGTGGCCGCCGTGTGCGTGATGGTCACGTTCTCGTCGAAGCCGTTGTCATCCTGCTCGGCGCTCAGGGTCACCGTCTGGGCGGTGTCCCAGTTCGCGCTCGTGAAGGTGAGGGTGTTCTGGTCGCCGGGGTTCCCGGTGTCCGTGTCGTCCACGGTCATCGATGTTGTGTCGCTGCTGGTGATCGTCGCGGTCACCGTCTGGGTGGGCTCGGCGCTCAGGCGCACGGTGTAGGCGTCCGAGTTGGTGCTGGAGGACGACAGTTCGTTCAGCGCCAAGGGGCCCGCCTGGTCGTTCGCCGTGTCCGGGTCGGCGTCGAAGACGAAGGCGGGTGTTTCGTCGTCGGTCGTGTTCGCCGTGATGGTCGCCATCAGGTTCGTGTACTCGCTCTGCGACGCCGTGCTCGCCGCGTGCGTGATGGTCGCGCTCTCGGGGACGCCGTTGTCGTCCTGGGCCGCGGTCAGCGTCACGGTCTGGGGAGTGTTCCAGTTCGTGGCGGTGAACGTCAGGGTGTTCTGGACGCCGTTGAGGCTGTCGCCATCCGTGTCGTCCACCGTCACCGCCGGGTCGCTGCTGGTGATCGTTATCGTCGTCTCCTGCGTCGGCTCGGACGACAGGCGCACGGTGTAGCTCTTGGCGTTGTTCAAGGAGGTGGAGAGCTCCTCCAGCGCCAGCGGGCCGGTCTCGTCCATGTTCGCGGTGTTCGGGTCCGCATCCAAGAGGATGGCTGCCGTCTCGTCGTCGTCCACCGTCACCGTCACCCAGTCCGCCGAGGTCACGCCGGTGTAGCCGGACACCAAATGCGTCACCCGCACCGACTCGTCCCTAGCGTCGTTGTCTGGCTGCGCGGTTACCGTGACGGTCTGGGGCGTCGCCCAGTTCCGCGTCGTGAACGTCAGCGCCTTCCTCAAGGGCGTCGAGTCGGTGTCCACGGTCACCGCTCGGCCGTGGCTGGTCGCCCTAACCGCCACATCGCCCGCCGGCGTTGTCGTTAGAACGACCGTATACGTCCCGACGTTGGCGTTTGTCGCCCCGCCAGCCGCCGGATCCTCGTGCAGGGCCACGCTGGTCGCACCAAGCGTCACGGCCGGTAGCAGCCGGCTGCCGTCCACCTTGTGGGCAGCGGCGATGGCGTGATCGCCAAGTTCCAAAGTCGCGTTCGTCGTGCCGCCAGCTATCCTGATCGTGCCGCCGTTCAGCGTCAGCGCGTTCGCGTTGATGCTGACCCCGTTCGGGTCCCGGTCCGTTGGCTGCACAGCGTAAGTGAAGAACAAAGTGTCCGAGTAGGCGTACAGGCTTGCTTGCCGCGTTTGAGCGCCGATCTCCAGCGCTAGCTGCGGTGCCCCGGTCACGTCCACAGGGCGGTCGAAGTACACCGCGATGTTGATTTCCTCGCCGCGCACATAGGTGTCGTCGTCCGCCGGCGTACTGTAGATCGACACTCTGGTCACGACGGGCGCGGTCTCCAAGCTGCCGTCAACCTTGTGACCGGCGGCGTCGGCGATGGCATGGTCGCCGATGGTCAAGACGGCGTGCGCTGTACCGAGCGCGGTCAAGGCCGCAGTGCCGCGCCACAGCTTGATCGTGCCGCTCACCAGCATCAGAGCGCTCGCGCCGATGCTGATGCCGTTTGGATCCCGGTCCGACGACGCCACGCGGTAGCGGAACGACAGGGTGTCGGTACCGTTGCCGCCAAAGTCCCAACCCGCGTTCCGGGACTGCGCACCAACGGTTAGCGCCAGCTGCGACCACCCGGTCACGCCCACTAGCCGGTCGAAGACCACTTGGACGACGATTTCTTCAGTCAGCTCGTAGGTCTCGCCCTGGGCGGGCACACTGGAGATTTCGACGCCCACCACCCTCGGCGCCGCCTCCAAGCTGCCATTCACCTTGTGTTCGGGGGCGTTGCTGATGGCATGCGAACCAAGCTCCAGGGCCGCGCTCTCCGTGCCGCCAGCAATTGTGACCGTGCCATTCGGTCGCAGCGCCGCACCGATGCTGATGCCGTTGGGATCCCGATCCGACGACACCACGTGATAGCGGAACAACAGTGTCCGACCGTCTCGCCGGCGGAAGTAGCTTGCCTCCCCCACGAGCGGCGCCTCGAATGACAGCAGCGGTGTGCCGCTCACCGACACATCTCGATCGAAGGTCACGCCAACGACGATGGCTTCGCCCAGCCCGTAGGTGTCGCCGCTTGCCGGGCGGCTGGTGATCGCCACCCCGCTCACCGTTGGGGTGGCGACCGAACTGCCGTCTACCTTGTGATCGGAGACATCGGCGATAGCGTGGCTGCCGAGGCCCAACGTCGCGTTGGTCGAGGTGCCGGCCAGCTGGATCGCGCCACCGTTCAGCGTTAGCGCGTCGGCGTCGACGGCGATGCCGTTCGCATCCCGGTCGGATGGCTGCACGACGTAGCGGAAGAGCGCGGCGCGTCCGTTCACAACGGCGTAGTTCGCCTGCCGCGTCTTCGCGCCGATCATCAACGCCACCTGCGGCGTCCCGGTCACGTCCACCAGGCGGTCGAAGGTCACCTCCACCTCGATCCGCTCGGCCAGCCCATAGGTGTCGCCGCTTGCCGGGCGGCTCCCGATTCGTACGCCGGCGACGGCCGGGGCGGCCTGCTGGCTGCCTGCCACTTTGTGGCTGGCGTCGTCGACCAAGGCGCTGAGACTCAAGGTCGCCGCCATCGTCTCGTCGCGGGCATCCGTGATGGTGCCGCTGTTCAGCGTCAACGCGTTCGCGCCGATGGCGATGCCGTTCGCATCGCTATCGCCAGCCGCCACGTCGTAGACGAAGGTGAGCGTCTTGGTACCGCTGCCGGCGGCATAGTCGGCTTGGCGCGTCTGCGTGTCGATTGCCAGCGCCAGTTGCGGCGTGCCGGTCACTGTCACCGGGCGCGTGAAGATCACCTCCACCTCGATCTGCTCTGCTAGGCCGTAGGTGTCGCCGCTTGCCGGGGTGCTGGCAATCGATACGCGGCTCGCGGCAGCCACCGTGAACGCGCTGCCGGCCACCTTATGGCTGCCGCTGTTCTCGATGGCGTTGGCGCCCAGCGCCAGATCCGCATCCAGCGCCACGCCGACGCGACGAATGGTGCCGTCGTTCAGCGTCAGCGCCGACGCGCCGATGCTGACGCCGTCGGCATCGGCGTCGCCGGTCGTCACCGTGTAGCGGAACGTGAGCGCCGTGGTGCCGGTTCCCGATGCGTAGTCCACCTTTCTCGTGGCCGAGCCGATCCCCAGCGCCAGCTGTGGGGTGCCGGTGACCTGCACCGCTTCGCTGAAGGTGACTGTTGCCTCGATGACTTCGTCGCGTTGGAAGGTGTCGCCCACCGCCGGCGCGTTGAGGGTCACCCCGCTGACGGTCGGCGTGGTGCCCAAGCTGCCGTTCACCTTGTGGCTGGCGGCGTTGGCGATGGCGTGGTCGCCCAGACCCAGCGCGGCGTTCGCGGTGGCGGCGAACGGTGGGACGAGTTGGCCGAACAGCTTGATCGTGCCGCCGCCTAGGGTCAGCGCGTTCGCGGCGATGGAGAGCCCGTTCGCATCTAGGTCCGCGCGACGCACGATGTAGGAGAAGTGCAAGGTGCGGCAGCCGTCGGTGGCGGAGAGGGTGCGGCAGTTGCTGCCGGAGGCGTAGGTGGCTCGCCCCGTGTCGTTGCCGATGGTCAGTGCCAGCTCCGGCGTGCCGCGCACGTCCACGTGGCGGTCGAACGTGACGCTGGCGGCGATCTCCTCGCCGGCGCCGTAGGTGTCGCCGCTCATCGGGGTGCTTGTGATCGCCACGTCGCTCACCCGCGGCACCGATTGCAGGCTGCCGTTCACCTTGTGGGCGGCGTCGTCGGCGATGGCGTGCGCACCAAGGCTCAAGGCCGCGTTCGTGGTGCCGCCAACGATGGTGATGCTCGGCAGGCGGCCCTGCAACGTCAGCGCGTCCGCCGCGATGGCGAGGCCGGCGCCGGCCGCATCCGTCGGCTGCACGACGTAGTAGAAGCGCAATACGTGAGTGCCGCTGCCGCTGCGATACTCGGCCTGGCGCACGGTCGGATGGAACGTCAGCGCCAGCTGCGGCGTGCCCGAGATCTCCACCACGTGCGTGAAGGTCACGGCGACTTCGATCCACTCGCCCAGCTCGTACCACTCGCCGTCCTCGGGGCTGCTCAAGATGGCGACGTCGCTCACTGTCGGCGCCCTCACGTAGCTGCCGTCCACTTCGTGGTCGTCGTCGTCGGCAATGGCGTGACTGCCCAAGCCGAGGGCGACCGCGGTGGTGCCGTCGCGGGCGTCGGTGATGGCACCGTCGTTCAGCGTCAGGGCGTTCGCGGCGATGGCGAGGCCGTTCGGGTCGTCGTCTTCGGCTACGACGACGTAGGCGAAGGTAAGCGTCTTGGTGCCGGTGCCGGAGATGTAATCCGCTTGGCGCGTGTTCAAGCCGATCCCCAGCGCGAGCTGCGGCGTGCCAATCACCAGCACCGCGCGGCCAAAGGTCACCTCGACCACGATGCGCTCGGACAGGCCGTAGGTATCGGGTCGGTGCAGGCAGGGGATGCCGCCGCAGGTCAACGGGGTGCTGGCAATCGAGACGCCTTGCAGCGACACCGCGTCGAACATGCTGCCATCCACCTTGTGGCTGCCACTGTCTGTGATGGGGTCGCCCAGTCCGAGCAACGCCGCATCGGACCCCCGCGCGGCGAGAATCGTGCCGCTGTTCAGCGTCAGGGCGTTGGCGCGGATGCTGATGCCGTTGCTGTCCGCGTCGCCCATCGCCACGGTGTAGCGGAACGCGAGCGACGTCGTGCCGGTGCCGCTCGCGTAGTCCGCCTGCCGCGTGGTCGCGCCGATCATCAGCGCCAGCTGCGGCGTGCCGGTCACGTCCACCTGCTTGTTGAAGGTGACGGCGACTTCGATGACCTCGCCGCGCTGGAAGGTGTCGCCCACGGGTGGCGCGCCGATGGCCACGGCGGTCACGGCGGGCGGGCCCAAGGCGCCGTCCACCTTGTGGTCGGCGTCGTCGCCGAGGGTGTTGGCGCCGAGGGCCAGGTTGGCGTTGGTGTTGGCGGCGCTTTGGATGGCGCCGCTGTTCAGCGTGAGGGCGCCGGCGGCGACGCTGATGCCGTCGGTGTCGGCGTCCGCGATTTGCACGGTGTAGTTGAACGCGAGCGTCTTGGTGCCGGTGCCGCTCGCGTA
Organism: Candidatus Azotimanducaceae bacterium; assembly: GCA_965243175.1. GTDB lineage: Bacteria > Pseudomonadota > Gammaproteobacteria > Pseudomonadales > Azotimanducaceae > VXYL01. The sequence continues at coordinate 228,654 of OZ251532.1, forward strand.
GGTGGCTTGGCGAGGGGCGCTCCCGACCATCAGCGCCAGCTGCGGCTCGCCCGTGACCGTCACCGGAATCTGGAAGCCCACCTGCACGGTGATGGTCTCGTTGTTGACGTAGGTTTGGCCGCTGGCGGGGGTGCTGCTGATGGCGAGCGAGCTCACTTCCGGGATGGTCGCGGCGCCGTTGACTTTGTGCCCGGCCGCGTCGGCGATGGCGTGGCTGCCGAGGCCGAGCGTCGCGTTCGTGTTGGCGGCGCTCTGGATGGTGCCGCTGTTCAGGGTCAGGGCGCCGGCGGCGATGCCGATGCCGTTCGGGTCGACGTCCGTCGCCAGCACCGTGTAGGTGAACGTCAGGGTGCGGCTGCCGGTGCCGCTGGAATAGTCCGCCTGGGCGCTGCTGGCGCCGATGGCGAGTTCCAGCTGCGGCGTGCCGGTGACCGTCACCGGGATGTTGAAGACGACCTGGACTTTGATGGTCTCGCCAGCGCCGTACTTGTCGCCGCTCGCTGGCGAACTGGCTATCGAGACGGAAGTCACCGTCGGCGCGGTGGCGCTGCCGTTCACCTTGTGGTTCGCCGCGGCGCCGATGGCGTGGCTGCCCAGGGCCAACGTAGCGTTGGCGGCGGCGCTGCTTTGGATGGTGCCGCCGTTCAGGGTCAGCGCGCTGGCGGCGATTTCGATGCCGTTCGCGTCCGCATCGGTGGCCAGCACTTGGTAGGCGAACGTCAGGGTCTTGGTGCCGGTGCCGCTGGCGTAGGCTGCCTGCGCCGTGGTGCCGCCGATGTCCAGAGCGAGTTGCGGCGCACCCGTGACCGTCACCGGAAGGTTGAAGCTCACCTGCACTTCGATGGTCTCGCCGGCGCCGTAGCTGTCGCCGCTGGCCGGGGCGCTGGCGATGGCCGCGCCAGTCACCGTCGGGGTGGTCGCCGTGCTGCCGTCCACCTTATGGTCGCCATCGTCGGTGATGGCGTGGCCGGTGAGCGCCAAGGTCGCGGCGGCGCCGAAGGGGCTGGCAAGGGCGCCGCTGTTCAGCGTCAAGGCGTTGGCGGCGACGCTGGCGCCGTTGCTGTCCGTGTCTGTAGCCGCCACGACGTAGCCGAAGACGAGGGACTTGCTGCCGCTCCCGCTCAGGTAGGTGGCTTGGCGCGTGGTGGCGTCGATGTTCAAGGCCAGTTGCGGGGCGCCGGTCACGTCCACGACGATGTTGAAGCGGACGCGAACTTCGATGCGCTCGCCGGCGCCGTAGGTGTCGCCGCTGACCGGCTGGCCGGCGAACTCCACCGCGACCGCCGAGGGCGGCGTGGCGACGGCGCCGTTCACCTTGTGGTCATCGTCGTCGGCGATGGCGTGGGTGGTCAGCGCGAGCGTGGCGGCGACCGATGCGGCGCTCTGGATGGTGCCGCTGTTCAGGGTCAGGGCGCTGCCGCCGATGCTGATGCCGCCGGCGTCCACGTCCGCCGGCTGCACGACGTACTCGAACGTGAGCGTGCTCGTGCCGCTGCCGCTCGCGTACGCCGCCTGCTCCGTTTCGGCGCCGATGCCGAGCGCCAGCTGCGGGGCGCCGGTGACCGTCACCGCCACTTGGAACGCCACCTGCACTTCGATGGTCTCGCCGGCGCCGTAGGTGCCGCCGCTGGCCGGGGTGCTCGCAATCGTCACCGCGGTGGCCGCTGGCGTCGTGGCCGGGCCGTTCACCTTGTGGCTGGCGCTGTTCGTGATGGCGTGGCTGCCGAGGCCCAAGGTGGCGTTGGTGTTGGCGGCGCTCTGGATGGTGCCGCTGTTCAGCGTTAAGGCGGTCGCCGCCACGCTGATGCCGTTCGCGTCCACGTCGCTGGCGGCCACCGCGTACTCGAAGGTGAGCGTCTTGGTGCCGGTGCCGCTGGCGTAGTTCGCCTGCGCGGTGCCGCCGTCCATGCCGAGCGCCAGTTGCGGCGTACCGGTGACGACGACGGCGATCTGGAAGCTCACCTGCACGGCGATGGTTTCGGCGGCGTGGTAGGTGTCGCCGCTGGCCGGGGAACTGCTGATCGCCACTGCGGTCACCGCCGGCACGGTAGTCGCGCCGTTCACCTTGTGGCCGGTCGAGTTGTTGACGATGTGCGTTCCCAGGCCCAGCGCCGCGTTCGTGCCGGCCGAGTTGCGCAGCGTGCCGCCGTTCAGCGTGAGCGCCGTGGCCGCCACGCTGATGCCGTCGGAGTCCGCGTCCGTGGCCAGCACTTCGTACTCGAACGTCAAGGTATTGGTGGTGCTGCCGCTGGCGTAGTCGGCTTGGGCGGTGCCGCCGCCGATGCCCAGTTCCAGCTGCGGCGTGCCGGTGACCGTCACCGGAATCTGGAAGCTGAGCTGCACGGAGATGGTCTCGCCGGCGCCGTAGGTGGTGGCGCTCGCCGGGGAACTGGAAATCGTCGTCGCGGTCACTTGCGCCACGGTGGCCGGGCCGTCCACCTTGTGGTCGCCCTCGTTCGTGATCGCGTGCGAGCCGAGGCCAAGGGTCGCGTCCGTGCTGGCGTCGCTGCGGATGGAGCCGCCGTTCGTGGACAGGGCATCGGCGGCGATGCTGATGCCGTCCGCGTCCAAGTCGGGCACGGCGACTCGGTAATGGAACGTCAGCCGCCGGGTGCGATGACCGCCGACGTAGCCGGCCTGCACGGTCGAACTGCCGATCTTGAGCGCCAGCCGCGGCGAACCGCGCACCCAGACCGGAATCTGGAAGCCCACCTGCACGCCGATGGTTTCGATAGCGTGATAGGTGTCGCCGCTGGCGGGCGAACTGGTGATCGACACCGAATCGACGGCGGGTCGCGTGTTGGCGCCGTTCACCTTGTGGTTGCCCTGATCGCCGAGGGCGCGGCTGCCGAGGCCGAGGCTGGCGTTGGCGCCGCCCCAGCTGCGGATGGTGCCGTTGTTCAAGCCGAGCGCGCTGGCGCCGATGCTGATGCCGTTGTTGTCGGCGTCTCGGGCCACGACCACGTAGCTGAAGGTGAGTTCGCTGGTGCCGCTGCCGCCGGCGTAGGTCGCCTGGCGGACCGTGGGGTAGCGCGGGTACGGCGGCTGCAGGCCCGTCGTGTAGCCGATGGTGAGCCCAAGTTGCGGCCGGCCGGTGACCACCACCGGCAGGTGGAAGCCGACGCGCACGCGGATGGTCTCGCCGGCGCCGTAGGTGTCGCCGCTGGCCGGGCTGCTGACGATGGTGACGGCGTTGACCGTCGGCGCCGTGGTCGTGCCGCCCACCTTGTGGCTGGACGCCGTCGAGATGGCGTGGCTGCCGAGGCCAAGGGTCGGGTTGACGTTGCCGCTCTTCATCGTGCCGCCGTTCAAGGCGAGCGCGCCGGCGCCGATGTCGATGCCGTCGGCGTCGCTGTCGTAGGCGGTCACGGTGTAGCGGAACGTCAGCGTCGCGGTGCCGGTGCCGCTGCGGTAGGTGGCGTAGCGGGTTGTGCTGCCGATGGTGAGCGCCAGGCGCGGGCGGCCGGTGACGGTGACGCTGCTGCCGAAGACGACCTGCACGGCGATGGTCTCGCCGGCGGCGTAGGTGGAGGCGCTTGCCGGGGTGCTGCTGATCGTCACCGAGCTCACGGTGACGGCGCGGGAGCGTTGGTCGTCCTTGCCGTCTACTTTGTGGCCGGAAGCGGTGGGGATTTCGTGGCTGTAGCGCAGGTCTGCGCTTGTGCTGCCGGCGGCATCGGAAATCCCGGCGCCGTCCTCCGCCTTCAGCTGGTCGCGATCGACATTGAGCCCGTCGGTGTCCTCATCGAAACTTTGCACGGTGTAGCTGAAGGTCAATAGGCGCGAACCGCTGCCGCTCGTGTAGCCAGCGGACACCTTGGTCGCAAGGGAGATGCCGAGGGTGGGAGTTCCAACGACCGTGACCGGAACGTTGTACTCCACCTGCACCGTGATCGCCTCCCCCAGGCCGTAGGTGTCGCCCACGATGGGCAGGCTGGTGAGCGCGATGCGGCTGATCGAAGGCGCCGCGACGTTGCGCCCGTCCACCTTGTGGGCGCTGGCCGTGGCGACGGCGTGGCTGCCGAGCGCCAAGTTCGCGTTGGTGCCGGCACCGCTGCGGATGGTGCCGCTGTTCAGCGTGAGCGCACTCGCTTGAATCTCGATGCCGTCGGCGTCCCGGTCGGTGCGCAGTACCAGATAGCGGAACGCCAGGATGCTCGTGCCGCTGCCGCTCAGATACTCGGCTTGCCGCGTCTGCGTGCCGATCCGGAGCGCCAGCTGCGGGCTGCCGGTGACCAGCACCGGGATGTTGAACTCCACTTGGACGAGGATCGCCTCGTTCGCCTTGTAGCCTTGGGCGTTGCTCGACGGCGTGCTCGTGATGTCCACGGAACTCACCGTCGGCACGGTGGCGGCGCCGTTCACCTTGTGGCCGGCGGCGTTGGCGATGGCGTGGCTGCCGAGGTCCTGCACCGCGTTGACGCCGGTGGCGCTGCGGATCCTGGCGCCGTTGAGCCACAGCCCGCCGGCCAGCACGCCGATGCCATCCGGGTCGGTGTCCGTAGCCAGGACCACGTAGTTGAAGACGAGCGTGCGGGTGCCGCTGCCGCTGGCGTAGCGGGCGGCCGGCGTCAGCGTTCCCATGTCCATCGCCTGGGTGGGGATGGCGCCGGGGTCGGAAGTCACCGTCACCGCCAGCGAGAAGCCGACCTCGATGGTGATGGTCTCGCCAGCGCCGTAGGTGTCGCCGCTGGCCGGCGCGCTGGTGATCGCCACCGAGTCCACCACCGGCGCGGTGGTCGTGCCGTCCACCTTGTGGCTGCCGGCGTTGTCGATGGCGTGGCTGCCGAGACTCAAGCCGGCGTTCGCGGCGCTGGCGGTGCGGATGGTGCCGCTGTTCAGCGTCAGGGCGTCGGCGGCGATGCCGATGCCGTCGCTGTCGAGGTCGGCGGCCATGGTGCGGTAGCTGAACGTCAGCGTGGTGCTGCCGGTGCCGCTGGCGTAGGCGGCCTGGCGGGTGTTCATGCCGATGGTCAGCGCCAGCTGCGGGCTTCCCGTCACCGTGACGGTTCCCGTGAAGCCGACTTGGACGGTGATGGTCTCGGCGCCGGCGTAGGTGTCGCCGCTGGCCGGCGCGCTGGTGATGGTCACCGAGTTGACGGTGGCCGTGATCGTCGTGCCGTCCACCTTGTGGCCGCTGGCGGTGGCGACGGCGTGGCTGCCCAGGCTCAGGGTTGCCGGGGTGGCGTCGCGCACGTCGTTGATCGTGCCGGCGTTCAGCGTGAGCGCGCTGGCGGCGACTTCGATGCCGTTCGGATCGCTGTCCGTCGCCTGCACGGTGTAGCTGAAGGTGAGCGAGGCGGTGCCGGTTCCCGCCGTGTAGCCGGCCTGGCGCTGGTTGGCGCCGATGGTCAGCGCCAGCTGCGGCGCGCCGCTGACGGCGACCGGGCGGCTGAAGGTGATGCGCACCGTGATCGCTTCGCCGCGCGCGTAGGTCTGGCTGCCGCCCGGAGTGCTCGTGATCGTCGCGCCGGTGACGGCCGGGGTGGTGAACGTCGCGCCGGCGACCTTGTGGCCTGCGCTGTTGGCGATGGCCAAGCCGGCGAGGGAGAGCACGGCGTTGGTGGCGCCGCTGGCCGCGTTGATCGTGCCGGCGTTCAAGGCGAGCGCGTTGGCGGCGATGCTGATGCCGTTGGCGTCCGCGTCCGCCTGCACCACTGTGTAGCTGAACACGAGCGCCGTGCCGCCGGTGCCGGAGGCGTAGCTGGCTTGGCGGGTCTCGGTGCCGATGCCGAGGGCCAGCTGCGGCGTGCCGGTCACGTCCACGGCCTTGTTGAACGTGACTGTGACCTCGATGGCCTCAAAGCGCTCGTAGGTCGTTCCTGCCACGGGCGAGTTCAGCGTCAGGCTGCTGACGCCCGGCGGCCCGCTGCTGCCGTCCACCTTGTGGTTGGCGGCAGTGTTGATGGCGTTCGCGCCCAGCGCCAGGTTCGCGGCCTGCCCGCGCACGTCGTTGATCGTACCGCTGTTCAGCCGCAACGCCCCGACGGCGATGTCGATGCCGTCGGCGTCCGTGTCCGCGGCGCGCACTTGGTAGCGGAACGCCAGTGTTGTCGCCGTGCTTGAAGCGGCGACGTGTGCCGCCAGGCGGGTGTCCGTGCCGATGATCAACGCCAGTTGCGGGGCGCCCGTGACCGCGATCGGCCGGCCGAACGTCACCGTGGCCTCGATGGTCTCGCCCAGTGCGTAGGTTTGGCCGCTCGCCGGGGTGCTGGTGATGGCCAGATTGCTCACTGCCGCCAGCGTGAAGGTGGCGCCCGCCACCTGGTGGTTGGCGCTGTTGGCGACCTCGAAGCCAGCGAGGGAGAGCATGGCGTCCGTGGTGCCGCCGCCCACGTCGATGGTGCCGCTGTTCAGCGTGAGCGCGTCGGCACCGATGCTGATGCCGTTGGCGTCGACGTCCGCCTGCACCACCGTGTAGCGGAACTTGAGCGCCGTGCCGCCGGTGCCGCTGGCGTAGTCCGCCTGGCGGGTTTCCGTGCCGATGCCGAGCGCCAGCTGCGGCGTGCCGGTCACGTCCACGGCTTTGTTGAAGGTGACGGTGACCTCGATGATCTCGCCGCGCTCGTAGGCGGTTCCCGCCACTGGCGAGTTCAGCGTGACGCTGGCGACGCCCGGCGGGCCTTGGCTGCCGTCCACCTTGTGGTTCGTCGCGGCGGTGATGGCGTTCGTGCCGAGCGTCAGGGTCGCGGCCTGCCCGCGGGCGTCGTTGATCGCGCCGCTGTTCAGCGTCAGCGCGCTGGCGGCGATGTCGATGCCGTTGGCGTCCGTATCCGCCGCGCGCACGGTGTAGCGGAACGTCAGCGTGGTCGATGTGCTGGACGCGGCGACGTAGGCCGCTTGGCGGGTGGCGGCGTTGATGGTCAGCGCCAGTTGCGGGGCGCCGGTGACGGCGACCGGGCGGGTGAAGGTGATCGTGGCCTCGATGGTCTCGCCCAGGCCGTAGGTCTGGCCGCTCGCCGGGGTGCTGGCGATGGTCACGTCGCTCACGCTCGCGGCGTTGAACGTCGCGCCGGCCACCTTGTGGTTGGCGCTGTTCTCGATCTCGAGGCCGACGAGGGACAGCACGGCGTCCGTCGTGCCGCCCGCCACGTCGATGGTGCCGGCGTTCAGCGTCAGCGCATCCGCCGCGATGCTGAGGCCGTTGGCGTCGGCGTCCGCCGCCACGACGGTGTAGCGGAAGGTGAGCGTGGCGGTGCCGGCGCCGGAGGCGTAGCTCGCCTGGCGGGTCTGGGCGCCGATGCCGAGGGCGAGTTGCGGCATGCCGGTCACGTCCACGGCCTTGTTGAAGGTGACCGTGGCTTCGATGGTCTCGCCGCGCTCGAAGGTGGCGGCGACGGCCGGCGTGTTCAGCGTCACGCTGGCGGCGCCCGGCGGGCCTTGGCTGCCGTCCACCTTGTGGTTCGCCGCTTGGGCGATGGCGTTCGCGCCCAGCGCGCGGGTTGCCGCCTGGGTGTTGTCGCGGGCGTCGTTGATGGCGCCGCTGTTCAAGGTCAGCGCGCCGGTGGCGATGTCGATGCCGTTCGGGTCCGTGTCGGCCGCCCGCACGGTGTAGCGGAACGTCAGCGTGGTCGCCGTGCTCGCGGCGGCGACGAAGGCGGCTTGGCGGGTCGCGGTGCCGATGGTCAACGCCAGTTGCGGCGCGCCGGTGACGGTCACCGGGCGGGCGAAGGTCACCGTGGCCTCGATGGTCTCGCCCAAACCGTAGGTCTGGCCGCTGTCCGGGGTGCTGGTGATCGAGACGTCGCTCACCGCCGCGACGGTGAACGTCGCGCCGGCCACTTTGTGGTTGGCGCTGTTCTCTATCGCGTGGCCGACGAGGGAGAGCACGGCGTCGGTGGTGCCGCCAGCGACGTCGATGGTGCCGGCGTTCAGCGTCAGCGCATCGGCGGCGATGCTGAGGCCGTTGGCGTCGGTGTCGCTCTGCACCACCGTGTAGCTGAACTTCAGCGTCGTGCCGCCGGTACCCGAGGCGTAGTCCGCTTGGCGGGTCGCGGTGCCGATGCCGAGGGCGAGTTGCGGCGTTCCGGTGACGTCCACTGCCTTGTTGAAGGTAACGGTTACCTCGATTGTTTCCCCTCGCTCGAAGGTCGCCGCCGCCAGCGGCGTGTTCAGGGCGATGCTGCTGACGCCCGGCGGGCCTTGGCTGCCGTCCACCTTGTGGTTCGCGGCGGTAGTGATGGCGTTGGTGCCCAAGCCGAGGCTGGCTGCCTGCGTTGCGTCGCGGGCGTCGTTGATCGTGGCGCCGTTCAGGGTCAGCGCCGCGGCGGCGATGTCGATGCCGTTGGCGTCCGTATCTCCCGCCCGCACGGTGTAGCGGAAGACCAGCGCCGTCGTCGTGCTCGACGCTGCCGCGTAGGCCGCTTGGCGAGTTTCGGTGCCGATCGTCAACGCCAGTTGCGGTGCGCCGGTTGCGGCGACTGGCCGGGCGAACGTCACCGTGGCCTCGATGGCCTCGCCCAAACCGTAGGTCTGGGCGCTGGCGGGCGTGCTGGTGATGGCCACGTCGCTCACTGCCGCGACGGTGAACGTGCCGCCCGCCACCAGATGGTTGGCGCTGTCTTCGACCTCGAAGCCGGTGAGGGAGAGTTCGGCGTCCGTGGTGCCGCCGGCCACATCGATGGTGCCGCTGTTCAACGTCAGCGCGTCGGCGGCGATGCTGACGCCGTCGGCATCGACGTCCGCCGTCACGACGGTGTAGCGGAACTTGAGCGCGGCGGTGCCGGTGCCGGTGGCGTAGTCCGCCTGGCGGGTCTCGGTGCCGATGCGGAGGGCGACCTGCGGGGTGCCGGTCACGTCTACCATCTTGTTGAAGGTGATGGTGACCTCGATGGTCTCTGCGCGTTCGAAGGTGGCGCCCACGGCCGGCGAGCTCAGCGCCACGCTGCTGACTTCCGGGGCGCCCTGGTCGCCATCCACCTTGTGGCTGGCGGAATCCGAGACGGCGCTGGTCGCCAAGCCCGCGGCGGCGGTGGCGTCTCTGGCGTCGTTGATCGTGCCGCTGTTCAAGGCGAGCGCGTTGGCGGCGATGCTGATGCCGTTGGCGTCGCGGTCGGCCACCAGCACGGTGTACTGGAAAGTCAGCGTTGTCGAGCCGGTGCCGGAGGCGTAGTCCGCTTGGCGGGTCTCGGTGCCGATGCGCAGCGCCAGCTGCGGGGTGCCGGTCACGTCCACGGCGCGGGTGAAGGTCACCGTCGCTTCGATCTGCTCGCCGTTGCCGTAGGTCTGGCCGCTGGCGGGCGTGCTGCTGATCGCCACGGCGCTCGCGCTCGCGGCGGTGAAGGTGGCGCCGGAGACTTTGTGGCTGGCGCTGTCCGCGATCTCGCTGCCGGCGAGCGACAGCACGGCGTCCGTGGTGGCGCCGGCGGCGTCGATGGTGCCGGCATTCAAGGTGAGGGCATCGGCGGCGATGCTAAGGCCGCCCGCGTCCACGTCCGCCTGCACGACCGTGTAGCGGAATACGAGCGCGACGGTGCCGGTGCCGCTGGCGTAGTCCGCTTGCCGTGTCTCGGTGCCGATGCGGAGCGCCAGCTGCGGCGTGCCGGTCACGTCCACGGCCTTGTTGAAGGTGACGGTGATCTCGACGACCTCGCCGCGCTCGAAGGTGCTGGCCGCTACCGGCGAGTTCAGCGCCACGCTGCTGACGCCGGGCGGGCCTTGGCTGCCGTCCACCTTGTGGTTCGCGGCGGTGCTGATGGCGTTCGTTCCCAGCGCAAGGCTTGCCGCCTGGGCGCTGTCGCGGGCGTCGTTGATCGTGCCGCTGTTCAGGGTGAGCGCGCTGGCGGCGATGTCGATGCCGTCGGCATCCGCGTCCGCCGCGCGCACCTGGTAGCTGAATGTCAGCGCGGTCGATGTGCTGGACGCCGCGATGTAGGCGGCTTGGCGGGCGTCGTTGCCGATGGTCAGCGCAAGCTGCGGTGCGCCGGTTACGGCGACCGGGCGGGTGAAGGTCACCGTCGCTTCTATCGTCTCGCCCAAGTTGTAGGTCTGGCCGCTGTCCGGGGTGCTGGCGATGGCGACGTCGCTCACCGCGGCCACCGTGAACGTGGCGCCGGACACCTTGTGGCTGGCGCTGTCTGCTATCGCGCTGCCGGTTAGCGACAGCACCGCGTCCGTGGTGCCGCCGGCCACGTCGATGGTGCCGCTGTTCAGCGTCAGCGCGTCGGCGGCGATGCTGAGGCCGTTGGCGTCCACGTCCGCCTGCACCACGGTGTAGCGGAACACGAGCGCGGTGGAACCCGTGCCGGAGGCGTAGTCGGCTTGGCGGGTTTGCGAACCGATGCCGAGCGCCAGCTGCGGCGTACCGGTCACGTCCACGGCCTTGTTGAAGGTGACGGTCGCCTCGATGACTTCGCCGCGCTCGTAGGTGCTCGCCGCCGGCGTGTTCAGCGCCACGTTGCTGACGCCGGGCGGGCCTTGGCTGCCGTCCACCTTGTGGCCCGTCGCCGAGGCGATGGCGTTCGTTCCCAGCGCGCGGGTCGCCGCCTGGGTGCTGTCGCGGGCGTCGTCGATCGCGCCGCCGTTCAGCGTCAGCGCGGCAGCGGCGATGTCGATGCCGTCAGCGTCCGAGTCCGCGGCGCGCACCTGGTAGCTGAAGGCCAGCGTGGTCGATGTGCTCGAAGCAGCCACGTAGGCTGCTTGGCGGGTGTTCAGGCCAATCGTCAGCGCCAGCTGCGGCGCACCCGTGACGGCGACCGGGCGCGTGAACGTCACCGCGACCTCGATCGCCTCGCCGAGGTTGTAGGTACTGGCACTGTTCGGGGTGCTGGTGATCGCCACGTCGCCCACCGCCGCCACGGTGAACGTCGCGCCCGAGACCATGTGGTTGGCACTGTTTTCGATGGCGTGGCCGGTCAGAGAAAGCAAGGCGTCCGTGGTGCCGCCGGCCACGTCGATGGTGCCGCTGTTCAAAGTCAGGGCGTCCGCGGCGATGCTGATGCCGTTCGGGTCGGCGTCCGCCTGCACCACGGTGTAGGCGAACTTCAGCGCGGTGCTGCCGGTGCCGGAGGCGTAGCTCGCTTGCTTGGTGGCGCTGCCGATGCGGAGCGCCAGCTGCGGCGTGCCGGTCACGTCCACCGCCTTGTTGAAGGTGACGGTCGCTTCGATGGCCTCGCCACGCTCGTAGGTGTTGTTCGCCAGCGGCGTGTTGAGCGCCACGCTGCCGACGCCCGGCGGCCCCAGCGCGCCGTCCACCTTGTGGGCGGCCGCGTTGGCGATGGCGTGGCTGCCGAGGCCGAGGGTGGCGTTGGTGCCGGCGGCGCTTTGGATGGTGCCTCCGCCAAGGGTGAGGGCGGTGGCGCCGATGCTGATGCCGTCGCTGTCGGCATCCGTGAGCCGCACCGTGTAGCTGAACGTCAGCGTCTTCGTGCCGCTGCCGCTCGCATAGGCGGCTTGGGCGGTGGAGCTGTCGATGGTCAGTGCCAGTTGCGGGCCTGTGGTCACCGTCACCGGAATCTGGAAGGCGACCTGCACGGAGATGGTCTCGCCGGCTTCGTAGGTAGCGTCGCTGCCGGCATCGCTGCTGATGGCGACGCTGGCCACCGCCGGCACGGTGGCGGCGCCGTTGACCTTGTGATCGGCGGCGTCGGTGATGGCGGTTCCCAGCGACAAGCTGGCGTTCGCGGCGGCGGCGCTCTGGATCGTGCCGTTGTTCAGTGCCAGCGTGTTCGCCACGCTGACGCCGTTCGCGTCCGTCTCCGTGGCCAGCACGGTGTAGGAGAAGTTCAGGCTGGTGGTGCCGGTGCCGCTGGCGTAGGTCGCCAGCACCCGCGCCCGTCCGATCGTCATGATCACCTGCGGCGAGCCGGTCACCGTTACCGGGATGTTGAAGGTCACCGTCAGCGTGATCGTCTCGCCAGCGCCGTAGGTGTCGCCGCTCGCCGGGCGGCTGGTGATCGATCTGGCGCTGACCGTCGGCACGGTGGCGGTGCGGCCATTCACCTTGTGGTCCGCGGCGGCAGTAATGGCATGGCTGCCGAGCGCGAGGGTGGCGTTCGTCGCCGCGAGGCTTTGGATGGTGCCGCTGTTCAGCGCCAGCGCCGTCGCCGCGACGCCGATGCCGTTGGCGTCCACGTCCGTGGTCTGGGCCGTGTAGCTGAACGTGAGGGTCTTGGTGCCGCTGCCGCCAGTGAACGCCGCTTGGCGCGGGTTGCTGCCGATCGTCAGCGCCAACTGCGGCGCGCCGGTGACCGTCACCGGCATGGTGAAGCCGACCTGGACCGATATCGGCTCGCCCGCGCCGTAGGTGTCGCCGCGCACCGGGCTGCTGGCGATGGAAACGGCGCTCACGGTCGGCGCGTTGGCGGTGGCGCCGTTGACCTTGTGGTCGCTGGCGGTGGCGATGGCGTGGCTGCCGAGGCCCAGCACGGCGACGCCGCCGAAGGCGCTCTGGATGGTGCCGCTGTTGAGCGCGAGGGCGCCGGCCGCGACGTCGATGCCGTTGGCGTCCACGTCGGCGCTCTGCACGACGTGGCCGAAGGTGAGCGTCTTCGTGCCGTTGCCGGTCAGCAACGCGGCCTGCACAAGGCTGGTGCCGATGGTCAGTTCCAGCTGCGGGGCGCCGGTGACCTGCACGGCGATGTCGAAGCCAATCGCCACTTCGATGCGCTCGCCAGCGCCGTAGCTGTCGCCGCTCACGGGTGCGCTGACGATGGCGGCCGAGACCACCGATGGCGCGGTGGCCGTGGCGCCGTTCACCTTGTGGCCCGTCGCGACGGCGATGGCATGGAGGCCGAGCGACAGCAGGGCTGGCGTGCCGGCCACGGTGCCGATGGTGCCGCTGTTCAGCGTCAGAGCGCGGGTGCCGACGCCGAAGCCGTCCAGGTCCGAGTCCGCGGCCTGGACGACGTATTCGAAGCGCAGCGTCCTGGTGCCGCTGCCGCTTTGGTATGCGGCCTGCGCCGTCGTGCCGCTCAGCGTCAGCGCCAGCTGCGGGGCGCCGGTGACCCGCACCGCCAGCAGGAACTCGACGTCCACCGCGATGGTCTCGCCAGCGCCGTAGGTGTCGCCGCTCTTCGGCGCGCTCGCCACCGTGAGCGCTGTGACGCGCGGCGTGACGACGGCGCGGCCATTCACCTTGTGGCCGCCGGCGCTCGAGATCGCGTGGCTGCCGAGGCTCAGATTCGCCGCCGCCGAAGCGACGCTCAAGATGGTGCCGCCGTTCAGCGTCAGGGCGTTCGTCGCGACGTCGATACCGTTGCCGTCGAGGTCCGCGCGCTGCACGTTGTAGGCGAAGCGCAGCACCTGGCCGGTGGCGGAAACGAGAGCCGCGGTGCGCGACTGGCCGCCAACGTTGAGCGCCAGCTGCGGGCTGCCGGTGACGCGGATGGCCACCGCGGCGGCGAACTCCACGTCCACTTCGATGGTCTCGCCGAGGCCGTAGGTATCGGCGCCGGCCAACGGCGTGCTGGCGATGCGCACGGCGCTGACGAAAGGCGCGGTGGCGCTGGCGCCGTCCACCTTGTGGCTGGCGGCGTCGGTGATGGCGTGGGCGCTCAAGCCCAGGTTCGCCGCGGCGTTGGCGACGCTGGTGATCGTGCCGCTGTTCAGCGTCAGGGCGCTGGCACCGACGCTCAGGCCGTTCGAGTCCGCGTCCGCCGCCACCACGGTGTATTCGAAGACGAGGGTTTGGCCTTCGAGCCGCACGTAGGTGGCGGTGCGGGATTGCGTGCCGATGCCGAGCGCGAGCTGCGGCGAGCCGGTGACCGAGACGCCGATGGCGAAGGTCACCTGCGCCTCGATGCGTTCGCCGGCGCCGTAGGTGTCGCCGCTCACCGGCGTGCTGGCGACGGCCACGCCGCTGACCGTCGGCGCGGTGGCGGTGGCGCCGTTCACCTTGTGGTCGGCGTGGTCGGCGATGGCGTGGCTGCCGAGGGCCAGGTTCGCGGCGGTGCCGGTGGTGCTGTTGATGGTGCCGCTGTTCAGGCCGAGGGCGCTGACGCCGATGCCGTTCGTGTCCGCATCCGCGCTTTGCACGACGTAGCGGAAGCGCAGCGTCTGGCCGGACGTGCTGGCCAAGCTCGCCAGCCGATTCTGGCTGCCGATGCGAAGCGTCAGCTGCGGGCTGCCGGTGACGCGGATGGGCACCAGGGCGCCGAAGCTGACTGCGGCCTCGATGGCCTCGCCAGCGCCGTAGGTGTCGCCGCTGACCGGCGCGCTGACGATGGCGACAGCGCTGACGGTCGGCGCGGTGCCGGTGGCGCCGTTGACCTTGTGGCTGGCGTTCGCGGTCCAAGCGTGGCTGCCGAGGGCGAGTCGCGCGGCGGTGCCGCTGACGGCGCCGACGATGGTGCCGGCGCCCAAGGTCAGCGCGCTGGCGACGATGCCGATGCCGTCGGCGTCCACGTCGCTGGTCTGCACGACGTAGCGGAAGCGGATCGAGTTCGTCGCGACGCTGGCCTTGGCGGCCTGGCGCGAGTTGGTTCCGATCATCAGCGCCAGGCGCGGCTCGCCGGTGACGCGGATGGCGCTGCCGAACACCACGTCCATCAGCACCGCTTCGCCGGCGCCGTAGGTGTCGCCGGAGACCGGGCCGCTGGCGAACCGCACCGCGGTCACGGTGGGAAGGTCGGCCGGCGTGGCCCTCGCTTCGTCGCTGGCCGGGCTGGCGCCGTGGGCGTTGTTGGCGCGGATCTGGAACTTGTATTGGGTGCCGTTCGCCAGGCTCCCGACCGTGTGCGTGGTCGTGGTGGCGCTGCTGCCCGGAATCCGCTGCCAACCGGAAAACGCCGCGCTGGCGAGCGCCTGTCGAAACTCGTAGTGCGAGATGCTGGCGTCCCGGGGATCGGTCCAGGTGAGGGTCGCCTGGGCGTTGCCGGCGGCGGCGCTGAAGCCGGCGGGCTTCGCTGGCGCGCTGCCCGTCGTACGCTGAACCACCCGGTGGCTTGGGGCGTCGACGATGCGGTGGCGGCCGATGGTCGGCGACGCGAATCCACCGCCGGCGTAGGAGTTGATGAAGGTAGTGCCGGGAAGGTTCAGTGCCTGGGGCCCGATGCTGATGCCGTCGGCGTCCGCATCGTTTGCCGCCACCGTGTAGCGGAACTCAAGCGTGTACGCGGCTCGATTGCCTTGGTGAACATAGCTGGCCGCACGCTGGTTGTCGCCGATGTTCAAGGTGACGGTCGGGTTGGCACCCCGGCTAAAGCTGTCGACCTCGAGGTCGTTGTGGCTGAAGGTCAAGGTGACCACGATGACCTCTCCGGCGACATAGGCCGTTCCGTTCGTTGGGCGGCTGGTGATCTGGACCCCGGTGATGTAGACGACGGCGGGAACGGCTTCCGCTGCACTGGCCGACCCGGTCGCGCTGCCGACCAAAGCCCGCACCTCGAACTCGTAGTTGGCGCCGTTGGTGAGGCCGGGGACCGTGTACGAGGTGGTCGAGGCGCCACTGCCAAGAATGAGAATCCAAGGGGTCCAACTGCCATTCCGTGCTTGGCGGTACTGGTAGCCGGTGATGGCGGTGTTGCGCGGGTTGTTCCACTGCAACCCGACCGCCCCGGTGCCGGCAGGCGTCGCCGTCAGGCCGCTGGGCGCTCCCGCCACCTGTGCGCCGTCCACCTTGTGGCCAGCTTGGTTGCCGAGCGCATGGGCGCCCAACGCCAAGGCGGCGTTCGTCGTGGTGGCGCTGCGGATGGTGCCGGCGTTGAGCGTCAACGCGGTGGCGGCGATGCTGATGCCGTTGGCGTCCACGTCCGTCGTTTGCGCCGTGTAGCGGAACGTCAGGGTCTTCGTGCCGGTGCCGCTCGCGTAGGTGGCCTGGCGGGCGGTGCTGCCGATCTGCAAGGCCAGCTGAGGCGTTCCGGTCACCGTCACCACCAGCTGGAAGCTCACCTCCACGTCGATCCGGTCGTTGGCGACGTAGGTGTCGTCGAGCCCGGGATCGCTCACGATCGTCACGTCGGTCACCGTCGGCGCCGTGGTGCGGCCGTCCACCTTGTGGCTCGCCTGGTTGCCGAGGGCATGGGTGCCGAGCGCCAACGTGGCGTTGGTGCCGCCGCCGCTGCGGATGGTGCCGCTGTTGAGGGCGAGTGCGCTGGCGGCGACGCTGATGCCGTCGGCGTCGTGGTCCCTGGCCTGCACTTCGTAGCGGAACGTCAGCGTCCTGGTGCCGCTGCCGCTCGCGTAGGCGGCCGGGAGGAAGGCGATGCCGACCCCCAACGTCAACTGCGGGCGGCCGGTCACCGTCACCGGGATCTGGAAGCTCACCTGCACGGCGATCGTCTCGCCGCCGGCGTAGGTGCTGTCCGAACCGGCGTCGCTGCTGACCGTCACGCCGGTGACGGTGGGCACCGTGGTGCGGCCGTCCACCTTGTGGCCGGTGGCCGCGGTGATGGTGTTGCTGCCCAGCGCCAGCGCGGCGTTGGCGCCGGCGGCGCTGCGGATGCGTCCGCCGGCCAGCGTCAAGGCGCCGGCGGCGATGCCGATGCCGTCGGTGTCCACGTCCGCCGCCTGGGCGGTGTAGCTGAAGGTCAGCGCCGTGGTGCCGCTGCCGCTGGCGTAGCGCGCCTGGCGTCCGTTGCGCCCAACGGTGAGCGTCAACTGCGGCGCGCCTTCCACCGACACCACCAGCGTGAAGCCGACCTGCACGGAGATCGTCTCGCCGGCTTCGTAGGTGTCGCCGCTGGCCGGGCTGCTGGTCACCGAGATGGCGCTGACCAGCGGCGCCGTGGTGCGGCCATCCACCTTGTGGTCGGCGGCGTTGGCGACGGCCAGGTTGCCGAGGGGCAGGAGCGCGTTCGCCGCCGCCAGGCTGCGGATGGCGCCGCCGTTCAGTTCGAGCGCCGAAGCGCCGATGCCGACGCCGTCGGTGTCCACGTCGAGCGCGGCGGCGGTGTAGCTGAAGGTGAGTTGGCTGGTGCTGCCGCCGCCCGCCAAGGCCGCGTAGCGGGTCCTGCTGCCCACCGCCAGCGCCAGCCGCGGCGAGCCGGTGGTCGTCACCGGCGTGGTGAAGCCGATGGCCACGGAAACCGCCTCGCCGGCGCCGTAGGTGTCGCCGCTCGTCGGCGTACTCGAGAACGCCACCGTGCTCACTCGCGGCACAGTGGCGGTGCTTCCGTCCGTCTTGTGGTCGCCGTCGTTGGTGATCGCGTGGCTACCCAGTGCGAGGCTGGCGTTCGCGCCGACGAGGCTGCGGATCGTTCCCGAGTTGAGCGCCACCGCCAGCAGGCTGACGCCGTTCGAGTCGCGGTCCGCGGACTGGACGACGTAGCGGAACGTCAGCGTGTTGCCGCTGACGCTCTGGTACGAGGCGGGCGACAGGCGGGCGCCGGGATCGATGGTCAACGTGGCTTGCGGGCTGCCTGTGACGACCACGTCCAGGCTGAACGCGATCTCCAGACGGATCGCCTCGCCAGCGCCGTAGGTGTCGCCGCTGACCGGGCTGCTGGTGATCGACGCGCCGGTCACGGTCGGCTGGGTGGCGCTCGAGCCCACCACCCGGTGGTCGCGCGCGTTGTTGATGGCGTGGGTGCCCAGGCTCAGACTGGCCAGGGTGCCGGCGTGGCTGCGGATAGCGCCGCCGGCAATCAGATCCAAGGCGGCGACGCTGATGCCGTCCGGGTCCAGATCGCCGGTCTGCACGACGTAGTCGAAATGGAGCGACTGGCCTTCGGTGCGGCGCAAGGTGGCGCGCACCGGCCCGCCGGCGAGCCTGACGAGGAGCCGCGGACCGCCGGTGACGATGATCGGCACGGCATCGGCGAACGTCACCTCCACTTCGATCCGCTCGCCGCCGCCGTAGGTGTTGCCGCCGCCGACCGGGGCGCTGGTGATCGACACCGCGCTCACCGTCGGCACCGTGGCGGTGGCGCCGTTCACCTTGTGGCTGGCGTTGGCGGTGAAGGCGTGGGTGCGCAAGCCGAGCTTTACAGTGCCGCCCCCAGCGCTGGTTATGGTTGCGCCGTTCGCCGTCAGGGCATTGGCGGCGATGCCGATGCCGTCGGTATCCCTATCCGCCGCCACGGTGATGTAGCGGAAGCGGATAGTGCTGCCGCTCGCGCTTTGCATTTCCGCCTGCCGCGGGTTGCTGCCGACGGTCAACGCCAGCCGTGGCGAGCCAGTGACGGTGACCGCGGCGGCGAACTCCACGTCCACCATAACCGCCTCGCCGGCACCGTAGGTGTCGCCGGACAAGGGTGCGCCGGCGAAGCTCACGTCGCTCACCAGCGTCGCCGTGGTGGGCGTCGCCCGCACTGCGGCGGCGGCGCCCTCGCCAACGCCGTTCTTGGCGCGAAGCTGGAACTTGTACTCGGTCTCGTTGGTGAGCGAGGTGACCGTGTATTCGGTGGTGCTGCCATCGCCCGGAACCGCCGTCCAAGTCGCCGGGTAGCTGTCCGAGGCGGGCGCGTAGCGGACCTCGTAGCCGCCTAGGCTGGAGAGCTGCGGATCCGTCCAACTCAAAGTAATTTGGCCGGATGCCTCGGCAGCGGTTAGCCCGGTGGGCGCCGCTGGTGCCGTCAGCGCTCCGTCCACCTTGTGGTTGGCGCTGTTGCGAATCGTGTGCTGGCCAACGTTCCTCGCCACAAACCACGGCTGCCCGGAGCCGATAAACACGATACCGCCGATGGGATAAGGCCCGATGCTGATGCCGTCAGTATCCAAGTCTTCGGCCACTACCGTGTACCGCCAAGTGACGGTCCCTCGAGACCCGGAGTTTTGGTGGGGCACCGTGGTCGTCACAGTGCGGCCGTTTGCCCCGATCGAGAGCGTCAGCTCGACACCTGAACTAGTGCTTAGCGCCATGTCCCAAGTGACCGTCGCGGAGATCGTCTCGCCCACGGTGTAGGTGTCGCCGGCCCTCGGCGTACTCGTGATGCTGACGTCCGTGACTTGGGCATCGCCGATATCAACGACCGTCTCGCTGGCGCCACCGCAGGCAGTGCCAGCGCACGCCCGCACCGCTATCGTGCGGCGGCCGTCGCGCGGAAACCTGCTGGTGGTGAGCGTGGTGGTGCTGGCGCCGCTGCCCGAAACGTCGGCCCAGGAGTTGAACGAGCCTGAACTCGTCCTGTGGCGCCACTGGTACTTCGTGATGGTGGAATCGTCCGGATCGTCCCATTGCATCGTGGCGACGCGCCAGCTGCTTTCCCATCCGACGAGCCAGGTGGGGGCCGCGGGTGCCGTCTGAGCCACGGCCGGCATGGCCAAGGCCGCCGCCAACGAGGCCAGCGCCAAGTTCCGCAGGCGCGGAAAGAGGCGGATCATGCTGCGCCGTCTCCGATGCGGCAGCACGGATGCGACCGCCACGTCGCCCAAGGGCTTCGTCCAGCGCATTCGTGTACGCGCTCGCAACCCATCACCAACCCCGAGCCAAGCGTTGCCGCCATTGTAGCGTTAGATCGGTCTCGCCAATCCCCAGCGGCATGGCGGCCTGCGGGTCGCGACCGCCACGACCACGCCGGAGTCGCCAGCGCGCATCGGCGGAAATCGCGTAGGCGACCTTGGGAGTCCTCGACTAACGGGGCAGGTCATCTCTTGCGGGGCGCTGGCCAATGCTCCCGACCTGCGGGAAGAACGGCGAATTTCCTACAGTGGGCATGGGTGATGTCGGACGTGAGAAAGCAGGGATTTCCTACGTGTCCAATGGGCGATGTCTCACATGGTCGACGCCCCATGCCGGCTATCGTTCCCCGCATGGACGAAATCAAAGCCACCAGCGACCCCATCTACAAGCGCCTCTACTCCTTCCCGGACATGGTGGCGGACCTGCTGCGCAGCGTGCTGCCTAGCGGAGTGCTTGAGAAGATCGACCTGGACTCGCTGGAGAAGGTGCCCGCCGAGTACGTGGGCGACAACTTCCGCAAGCGCCACGGAGACACGGTGTGGCGGGTGCGGGCGGCAGGCGCCGAGGGCGGCTGGGCCTACGTGCTGGTGCTCCTCGAATTTCAATCGAGCATCGACCCGACGATGGCGCTGCGGGTGAACGAATACACCGTGATGCTGTACCGCGAGCTGCTGCGCGCCAAAGTAGTGGTGCCGGGCCAGCTGCCGCCGGTGCTGCCGCTGCTCCTGTACAACGGCGACTCGCCGTGGAGCGCGGCGCTCGACGTGCGGGATCTGATCGTCGAGACGGGCCCCGCGCTAGCCGCCTACCAGCCATTCCATGCGAGGGGCAAGCCCCTCGCGCACCCCCGCTGAGGGCTCTCGCAGCGCAGCGTGCTGCTTGACGAACGCCACGCCGAGGCGGACTATGTGGGCGAATTGACGAAGGCGATGGCGCTGCTGGAACAGAGCAACACGCAGGAGGAGATGTTCGAGCAATTGGCGCACTTGGCGCAGCTGATGAGTCGGCCGGGCAGGGAAGAGCTGCGGCTCGCCTTCGCGGACTGGGTGCGAGTGTTGTGGGGGCAGAGGCAGAACCCGGACAACCCGCTGCCGCCGCCACCGGAACTGAGTTTGGAGGAAACGAAGATGACGCTGCAAGAACGCGTAGCCCGCTGGTCGGAACCGTGGATCGAACAAGGCAAGCAGCAGGGCATCGAGCTCGGCAAGAGGGAGCACGGGAGGGAGCAGGTGCGGCGGTTGGCTGAAGTGCGGTTTGGGGTGGGGACGGCGGAGCGCCTGTCCGCCTTGCTGCGGCGCGAGGACGACCTGCAACGGCTGGATGCGCTTGCGGTGGCGGTGGTGCGGTGCGAAACGGGCGACGAACTGCTTCGGCAGGCCAGCAACGGGGCGCCCGACGCCTAGGAGGAGCTATGGCGAACGACGAGTTCAGCGCTTTCATCGAGGAGCAGACCGCGCCCGTTGCCGCCGAACTCGAGGTGGATTGGGACCGGGAGCGCGACGAGTGGGTGAAGCATCTCAAGAAGTTCTACGAACAGGTTGAGGAGTTCATGCACGAGTACATCGACCAGGACAAAGTGCGCCTAGAGCCTGGTCCCGAGAAGACGCTGCACGAGGAGTTCATCGGCGACTACTCTGTCGACACGATGGCCCTGCACATCGGCCGCAACAAGATCGTCTTTGATCCGATCGGCACGGATCTGATCGGCGCGAAGGGCCGCGTGGACATGCACAGCGCCAAGGGCACCGTGAAGTTCGTGCTCGTCCCGCCAGACGCGACGAGTATCCGCTGGCGGCCTCGCATCGTCGTCGGTCATGATCTCGCACCGGAACCCGTTGAGCCGGTGGAGAACTGGACGTGGAAAATCGCCACGCCACCGCCCCACGTTCGTTGCGTGGAACTGTGCAAGGAGTCCTTCCAGGACGCGGTCATGGAGGTGCTCAATGGCTAGGCGAAGGCGCACTGCTCTCTCGGACCTCTCGGGAGAGCATCTCGACATTCAGCAGATCGATGGACGCCGGCGGGCCGTAGAAGCGGCCATCGAGGCGTACTACGCAAACTCCGGACAACGCTTCCTTGGTTATGCGCAAAGCGCTGTGCTAGCCGAGAAGAATGCCCTTCTGGATGAATTACGGCGAAGCACTTCAATGGATGTGTTCGGCGCGTTGGAGGCCGCATTCCAGATAGATTTCCTTCAGCGCTGCCATGATCGCGAGGAGGACGATGTCTCTCGGGCGTTCAAGAAGCTCTATCGCAACAACCGCCGTCCATATGTCCGGCTCAGCGCCATTCTGGTCGCGTGGAGGGAAAATTCGAGCGTTCCGCGACAGGTGGTGATCAAGAAGCTGATGGACGCCTTCGAGTACAGAAACTGGCTCGCGCATGGACGCTATCTGAACCCGGAGCGCAGGCTCAACTACGACGACGTCTACTTGCTTGCCGAGGCGACATTGGCCGTCTTTCCGCTTAAAGGACGCTGACTGACTCGGCACGTCGAAGGGAGGGGACCTTAGAAGTGGGAAAGGCCCGGCACCCCTTGGGGTGTCGGGCCTTTTCGGTTCCGGGGGGAACCGGGATGGCGCGGGATTTGCTCGCTGGTGTGGAGCGCAGCCCCGGTGCGTCCGTGCCTAGTCGTTGACGTAGGTGTTGTTCACCAGTACGCCAGAGGAGCTGCGCGTGAGCTGCTGAACGGAGATTGTCCGCGTCGAGTAGATGGAGCAGGACATGCGGCCGGTTTCCCAGTCGCCTTCCATGAGGCCGAGTTCGCTGCTCAGGTCCTCGGCGGTCAGCACCATGGTGGAGCGGCCCTGTACCGGGTCAGCCATTGCCGCGAAGTAGGACATGCCATCCTGATCGTCGCACTCCAAGTACAGCATGCAGTGGGTGGCGACCTCGCACTTGACGCGCACCATGCCGGAGTCGCCAGCGCGCATCGGCGGAATCGCGTAGGCGTTCTTGGCGGTTCCTTCGACCAGCGTGTAGCTCGTCATGTGCGCACCCGTCGAGGGCTGCGACGGCTTGTCGGCGACATTAGCGCTCGCGGTCGTCACCGAGTAGCTGCTGCGGTACTCGCCGGGGCGCAAGGGGTCTTGGCCGTTCGGACGGTACCAGAGCACCTTCGTGGTCACGCCTTCCTCGCGGTCCAGCTCGCCCGAATCGCCTTCGTCAGCGCCAGCGTTGCCGGCCACGCGATCGAGGCTGAACGACTCCTGCATCGAGCCGTCGTTCTGCAGATCCAAGTACTCGCCCGAGCCTGGCTGATTGTTGCCGTCGAGGTCGAGGAACACTTGGTCGCCGTTGCGGAAGTCGCCCGTTACGGTCACATGCAGGTCACCACGGCCATGGCCCAGCCTGCCGACGCTGAACGGTCGACCGTTGGCTTGCAGCGTGCAGGCACTCGTGGACGCGCCATAGGGCGCTTCCCGCAAGGTGCAAGCGGCGGCACCCGCGACGCCTATCCTGACATCGCCCAAGCGGGCTTGCCATGGCCAAGTGAACGCGGTGCGGCCGCCGGCCAAGTTGATGCGCGAGGCCCCGCCGCTGGTGGCAGTGAACGCCAAGCCATCGGCGAAGTTGATGAACGGCATCTCGGGGTTGTTCGCGGCTTCCGACCGAGACGAAAGCACGCCAGTGTCCGATATTCGCGCGCAAACCATGTTGTCGTCGCCATCTGGGCTGTTGTCGGCACCGCCGTTTTGACCGCAAAAGTCGGAGGTCCCGACGCCAGTCGTATCCAAGCCAGGCCAGCCACTGCCACCCGGCGTGTCAGTCGTCACCCTGATGGCCACTGGCCTGCTGCTGTTCAAGCCCTTGAGCGCAGGCATCGTGAGCCGAAAGTTGATGTTGCCCCCGGTGCCAGCGCAGTTGCCTTCGCTGGCTTCAATGGTGAACGTCGCGCTGGCGCTGCCAGCGGCGCCATCGGCACTCCGCACACGTGCGCTGCATCCCGATACCGCGGCGTTGAACATCGGCAACAAGGCGCTGGCGTTGACGTTCCTGGCGAACGTCGCGTTGGCCAACGTGAACGTCAGGTCGATGGTGTCGTTCCGACCAATGGCGGTCAGTTCCGGGTCGTCGAGGTACAGCCAGACGGTAGCCCTCGGCGCCACGCCTTGGTAGTCGATCACGACATCTCCCGACGTGATGGACTCCTTCGCGTAGGTCCTCCCGTTCTCGATGGTCAAGCCATAGGTCGCAGCCGAGACGACCGGCGCGAACGCCAGCAAGGCACCGGCGACAGCCCACATGGTTTTCCTAGCCATGATTCCGTTTCTCCTGTGGTTCCATTTCCATCCCGCCCCCGTTCATGTGGGAACCGGCGTGCCCGAAGGCGAGGGGCATACTAGCACCTCTCAGCGGCATTGCAACACCTTTTTTCACCTTTCTTCGCCCCTTCCTTCACCCCTTCCTTCACCCCTTCGGCTGCTCCACCTTCCTCACTCTTCCGCGCTTGGTCCGCTTCCTGGCCGTCGAATCGCAGCCGCTCGAGCTTGAGGGTCTAAGACGACGACGGAGGACGGACAAACGGCGCGGGGGGCTTCCGCCTACCTTCAAGCCGAGCGGGGACGGCTCTGGACCCGAGGAGATGCCGCACGAGGATGGCATGGCCCCAAAAAAAGAAGGCCCGGCACCTCGGGGAGGTGTCGGGCCTTTGGTTCCAACAGGAACCGGGATGGAGCGGTTGGCTGCCTTCGGCGAGGCCTTGCGAGGCCCCGCCGAGGGCTTGCCCGGTGCCGGGCGGCTATTCCATCTCGATGTAGGTGTTGTTCACCAGCACGCCGGCTGCGCGCGTGAGCAACTGCACAGAGATCTCCCGAGTGGAGAGCACGTTGCACGAGAGCATGCCCTCCCAGCCGTCTTCGCCGACGCCCAGCATCTCGCCGATGTCGCCGGAGCGCACCACATGCGTCGCGCGACCCTCGATCGGCGCACCCATTTCCGAGAACCACGAGTCGCCTGCCGAGTCGTCGCACTCCAGGTACACCGTGCATTCGGTGGCCACTTCGCACTTGATGCGCAAGTTGCCTACGTCGTCGGCGCCGATTCCTGGGATCGCGTAGGCGTGCTGCGTGTCCTCAATGGACGACCGCGGATAGACCATCGTATGCTCGCCGCTGGTTGGGGTCGGATCCTTGTCCCTGACCGCGTTGTCGGCGAAGTCCACGCTGTAGCGGCTGCGGAAGGACGCCTCACGCAACGGATCTTCGCCATTCGGCATGTAGTGCAGCGTGCGCGTTGCGACGCCCTGCTCGCGGTCGAGGTCCCCTGCCGGTCCGGTTGCCGGATTGGCGGCGCCTGCCACGTCGGACAGCCTGAACATTCCAGTCATGGAGCCGTCGTCCTGCATCTCCAGCATCTCGCTGTCCTGCATTCCTCGTACGCCATTGTGCTCGAGCCAAACGGAGTCGCCTTCGCGGAAGTCGCCAGTGACGGAGACGTTCAGGTCGCCCTGGCCGTCGCCGTTGCGGTCGATGGTGAACTCCTTGCCGTCGAGTTGGAGCGCGCACCCGGTGGGAATCGGATCGTCCGCGGTACACGCCGCAGCCGTCGCGACGCCTACCATTACCGAGCCGAGCGTTCCTGGCAAACCCCTGAGGAAGGTGGTGCGGCCACCGGCGAAGTCGATGGTCGAGCTGCCGCTGCTCGTGCCGGAGAGCGTCAGACCAAGCGCATATCGGATCAGCTGACCGTGGCCGGTGGTGTCCGTCCTAGGAGCGAAGAGCGACACCACTTTACCCTCGAGCTTCGTGCAGTTCCTCGGCGACGCATCCGAGCACTCCTTGCCTGCGGGAACGCCGGGAACCGTGCGCGCGCTGGGGCTCGTTCTTGCCACGTCCGTGGGAGTCGGCCAGCCACTGCCGCCTGGCGCGTCTATCAGCACCGAGACGGTCACCGGCCTGTTCGCAGCCAAGCCCGTCAAGCGCGGCACTTCGAAATCGATCTCGACGAAAGTGGCCGTACCGTTGGCGCAAGCCCCACCGGTGGCTTCGATCGTGAACTGCACCGTGTTGTCGCCCTCGTCGCCATCGCCCACATTGGGCGCGGCTCGCAGCCCACAGCCGGTCATGCCCGTGGTAGGCGTCCCTATCGCGCTCGCCCGGACGTTTTCGGCGAACACCGCATTGGCGAAGGTGAAGTCCAACGTGATGGCGTCGCCTTCGGCGATGCCTTGCGACTCGTCCGCGAGGAAGTTGATCGACACCTCCACCACCGGCGCAGTGCCTACGTAGTCGATCTCGGCGTCTGCCCCCGTGATCACTTCCGCCGCGTAGATCCGCTGGTTCTCCAACTCCACGTCGAACTGCAAGGCCGACGCAGCGGGAGCGAACGCCAGCAAGGCACCGGCGACAGCCCACATGGTTTTCCTAGCCATGATTCCGTTTCTCCTGTGTTCCATTTCCATCCCGCCCCCGCTCTCATGTGGGAACCGGTGCCCGAAGGCGTGGCGCATACTAGCACCTCTCAGCGGCATTGCAACACCTAATTTCACCCTATTTCGCACCTTCCATTCCCCCTGCCGTTCATGCCCGTTTCGAGCCTCCCCCGCAGGAGGCGGCCACGAGAGGGGCTTGGCTTGGGGGCGGCGGAGGCGGCAAGGGGCTTGGCCGGGGCGCTCGCAGGGGCGGCGGGGCGAGAGGCGGCGTGGGGGTTCAGGGGGCGGTGGGCGGGCCGGACGCGGTGCGCTCGAGCGCGGCCTCCAACTCGGCGATGCGGGCTTCGGCGGCTTGGGCCTCCTGCTCGGCGCGGGCTTCGGCGGCCTGGCGCTCCCGAGCCTCGCGTTCGGCGGCTTGGTGCGCCTGGGCTTCGCGGGCTTCGGCGGCCTGGGCTTCCTGCTCGGCGCGGGCTTCGGCAGCCTCGGCGCGGGCGTCGGCCTGCTCGGCGCGGGCGTCGGCCTGCTCGGCACGGGCTTTCGCCTGCTCGGCGCGGACGTCGGCCTGCTCGGCGCGGACTTCCGCAGTCTTGCGGCGCCGCTTTTCGGATTTGCGCTGCTTCTCGGATTCGCCCTGGTGCGGCACGTCCTCGCCGGTCTTCGGGTCGCGGAAGCGGAGCAGGCGGCCTTCGCGGCGCACGTGCAGCCCCAGGGCTTCGCTGTGGATCATCCGCTCGCCATCCACCAGCCGCGACCCCAGCCGGCGGTACTCGCCGCCCACCAGCTTCAGGCCCTGCAGACGCGCCCCGCTCGGGAACTGCCCGCCTTTGGGATCGAACAGCCAGTACTCCCGCACGCCCATCTCGGCGAAGAAGCGCTCCTTGTGGTCCAGATCCCGGGCCACCGTGCTCTGCGACGCCACCTCCAGCACCCAGTCCGGCGGCTTGCCCTCGCGCCACACCTTGTAGCTCATCCGCGGGTGGTCCCCCACGCCGAACGCCACCAGCACGTCCGGCGCCACCTTCCTGTTCCTGTTGCCGCGCTCCGGGTACACGAAGAGGTCCGCCGCCACGAACGCGCCTGGCCGCGCCACCTTGAGGTCGCCCGCGGTGCTCACGATGGCGTCCCCCTGCCATGTGTTCTGCGCCATCGGCTCACCGTCCGACGACGGGTAGAACAAGTCCTCGGCGGCCTCCGCGAGCCGACCCGGGGCCACGGCGCCCGCATGGGCGGCCGCGGCGCCGGCCATGGACTGGCGCATGGAGTCCGGGTGCGCTGGCATGGGCTGTCCTCCTCCGCTGGCGGCGCGGCGCCGCGTGGACGGCCGCGCCCGTGTTCAATCGCTGCATGGTAGCGCCTTCGTCTGCCGGGCCGAAGCGCGGGTGCGCCGGTGGCCACGGGAGCGGGAAGTCTCACCACTCCGAAGGCGGCTGTATGCCAGCCATCAGCCCGATCCGACGTGAGAGATCGCCCCGGCGTGAATGGGCAAATTTCCTACGCGACTTCGTTCACGCCCGTTTCGAGCCTTCCGCGGGAGGCGGCCACGGGAGGGGGCTGGGGCCTAGGGCGGCGGAGGCGGCAGGGGCTTGGCCGGGGCGCTCGGTGGGGCGTGGGGCGGCGTGGGGTTCAGCGGGCCGCGGGCGGGCCGGACGCGGCGCGCTCGAGCGCCGCCTCCAACTCGGCGATGCGGGCTTGGGTGGCTTGGGCTTCCCGCGCGGCGCGGGCTTCGGCAGCCTTGCGGCGCTGGGCCTCGCGTTCGGCGGCTTGGCGCGCCTGGGCTTCGCGGGCTTCGGCGGCCTCGGCGCGGGCTTCGGCCACCTTGCGCCGCTGGGCCTCCTGTTCGGCGTGCAGCACGTCCTCGCCGGTCTTCGGGTCGCGGAAGCGGAGCAGGCGGCCCTCGCGGCGCACGTACAGCCCCAGGGCCTCGCTGTGGATCATCCGCTCGCCGTCCACCAGCCGCGACCGCAGCCGACGGTACTCGCCGCCCACCAGCTCCATGCCCTGCAGACGCGCCCGGCGCCGGAACAGCCCGCCTTTGGGGTCGAACAGCCAGTACTCCCGTACGCCCATCTCGGCGAAGAAGTGCTTCTTGTAGTCCAGATCCCGGGCCACGGTGCTCGGCGACGACACCTCCAGCACCCAGTCCGGCGGCTTGCCCTCGCGCCACACCCGGTAGCTCATCCGCGGGTGGTCACCCACGCCGAACGCCACCAGCACGTCCGGCGCCACCTTCCTGTTCCTGTTGCCGCGCTCCGGGTACACGAAGACGTCCGCCGCCACCAGCGCACCGGGCCGCGCCACCTTGAGGTCGCCCGCGGCGCTCACGATGGCGTCCCCCTGCCATGTGTTCTGCGCCATCGGCTCACCGTCCGACGACGGGTAGAACAGGTCCTCGGCGGCCTCCGAGAGCCGACCCGGGGCCACGGCGCCCGCATGGGCCGCGGCGCCGGCCATGGACTGGCGCATGGTGTCCGGGTGCGCTGGCATGGGCTGTCCTCCTCCGCTGGCGGCGCGGCGCCGCGTGGACGGCCGCGCCCGTGTTCAATCGCATGGTAACGCCTTCGTCTGCCGGGCCGAAGCGCGGGTGCGCCGATGGCCACGGGAGCGGAAAGTTTCACCACTCCGAAGGCGGCTGTATGCCAGCCATCAGCCCGATCTGACGTGAGAGATCGTCCCGGCGTGAATGGGGAATTTCCTACGCGACTTCGTTCACGCCCGTTTCGAGCCTTCCGCCGGAGGCGGCCATGCGAGGGGGCTGGGGCCTAGGGCGGCGGAGGCTGCAGGGGCTGGCCGGGGCGCTCGGTGGGGGCGTGGGGCGAGGGCGTGGGGCGGCGTGGGGTTCAGCGGGCCGCGGGCGGGCCGGACGCGGCGCGCTCGAGCGCCGCCTCCAACTCGGCGATGCGGGCTCGGGTGGCTTGGGCTTCCTGCGCGGCGCGGGCTTCGGCAGCCTTGCGGCGCTGGGCCTCGCGTTCGGCGGCTTGGCGCGCCTGGGCTTCGCGGGCTTCGGCGGCCTCGGCGCGGGCTTCGGCGGCCTTGCGCCGCAGGGCCTCCCGTTCGGCGCGGGCTTTCGCCGCCTCGCGCTGCGTCTCGGATTCGTCGTCGTGCAGCACGTCCTCGCCGGTCTTCGGGTCGCGGAAGCGGAGCAGGCCGCCCTCGCGGCGCACGTGCAGCCCCAGGGCTTCGCTGTGGATCATCCGCTCGCCGTCCACCAGCCGCCACCCCAGCCGACGGTACTCGCCGCCCGCCAGCTTCATGCCCTGCAGACGCACCCCGCTCGGGAACTGCCCGCCCTTGGGATCGAACAGCCAGTACTCCCGCACGCCCATCTCGGCGAAGAAGCGCCTCTTGTACTCCAGATCCCGGGCCACCGTGCCCGGCGACGCCACCTCCAGCACCCAGTCCGGCGGCTTGCCCTCGCGCCACACCCGGTAGCTCGTCCGGTGGCGGCGCCCCACGCCGAACGCCACCAGCACGTCCGGCGCCACCTTCTTGTTCCTGTTGCCGCGCTCCGGGTACACGAAGAGGTCCGCCGCCACGAACGCTCCCTCCGGGCACACCCGCGCGAGTTCGCCGGTGGCGCTGCGCATGGCCTGTTCCTGATACGTGTTCTGCGCCATCGGCTCACCGTCCGACGACGGGTAGAACAAGTCCTCGGCGGCCTCCGCGAGCCGACACGGGGCCACGGCGCCCGCGCGGGCGGCCGCGGCGCCGGCCATGGACTGGCGCATGGTGTCCGGGTGCGCTGGCATGGGCTGTCCTCCTCCGCTGGCGGCGCGGCGCCGCGTGGACGGCCGCGCCCGTGTTCAATCGCCGCATGGTAGCGCCTTCGTCTGCCGGGCCGAAGCGCGGATGCGCCGGTGGCCACGGGAGCGGGGAGTTTCACCACTCCGAAGGCGGCTGTATGCCAGCCATCAGCCCGATCCGACGTGAGAGATCGTCCCGGCGTGAATGGGGAATTTCCTACGCGAGATATGGCAAACGGCTGGCATACAAGCGCCTGCCGGGGGCCGACACTTCCCGCCCCGAAGCCCATGCCCGACGCATGGACGAGAGACAGGTGGGACTATGCTACTTTCGCCGAAGACGCGGCCGCGGGCCGCGCGGA
Source organism: Candidatus Azotimanducaceae bacterium (assembly GCA_965243175.1). Lineage (GTDB taxonomy): Bacteria > Pseudomonadota > Gammaproteobacteria > Pseudomonadales > Azotimanducaceae > VXYL01. The sequence continues at coordinate 258,408 of OZ251532.1, forward strand.
CAAGCCAAGGAGACCAGCCACATGCCAGCCCCGCGACTCGCCAACGGCGCGCCCTTGCCCGCCACGGCCACGACCACGCCGAACACCCACGCCGCCCGCGTGGAGGACGTGTTCTATCCGAGCTCGGACGGTAAGCCGATGGCGGAGAACATGTGGCAGGGGAGAGCCATCTTGAACACCGTGGTCGACCTCGGGGTGGCGCACCCCGACGCGCTGGTGGCGGCGGACATCCTCATGTACCCGGAGGAGGGGAACAACAAGAACAGCATCGCGCCGGACGTGCTGGTGGGGCTCGGGCTCGGAACGCACAACCGCTCGGTCTACACGGTGTGGGAGGAGGGCAAGCCGCCGGACTGGGTGCTGGAGGTGGCGTCGCCGAGCACGCAGACGAAGGACCGGCGAGAGAAGCTGGCGCGCTACGCGGCGATGGGAGTGCCGGAGTGCTGGCTGTTCGACGCGAAAGGCGACGCGTATCCGCGTGGGACGCCGCGGCTGCAAGGATTCGAGCTGGTGGACGGCGAATACCGCCCGTTGGCATCGCGGCTGGTGGGCGGCAAGCGGATGATCCGCAGCGAGGCGCTAGGCCTGGACGTGTATGCGGATGGCGAGCTGCTCCGCTTCCGGGACCCGGCGACGGGGCAGATCATCCGGCATCACCCGGAGGTCGAGGCGGCAGCCGCCCAGGACAGAGCCCGTGCTGACCGGGAAGCCGACCAGCGCAAGACCGCCGAAGCCCGCGCCGAGCGCGAAGCGGACCGCGCCGAGCGGGAGATCGCCCAACGCAAGGCCGCCGAAGCCCGTGCTGAACGCGAAGCGGACCGTGCTGAACGCGAGGCAGCCCGTGCTGAGCAGGAGGCTGCCGCCCGCTCGGCCGCCGATGCTCGCGTAGCGGAGTTGGAGGCCGTGCTGCGACGTTCGCAGTCCGAGCAGCCGCCGTGAGCGCCACTGACCGTAATCAACTGTATCTGCTCGTGTCGACCTCGCGGCCCACATCCCGACGACAGGTGGACTACGCTGCTTTCGCCAACGGCGCGGCGAACCGCGCCAGAGAAGACAAAGGAGAACAGCCAGTGGAAGATTTGGTCTATCCGTCTGAGGACGGCGAGCCCATGGCTGACGACACATGGCAGTCGCGGGCCATGATGAACGCCGCCACCGAGCTTGAGCTGGCGCATCCCGACGCACTGGTGGCGGTGGCCATTCTGGTGTACCCGAAGAAGGGCAACGTAGACAACCGAATCTCTCCGGACGTGCTTGTGGCGCTCGGCGCTGGGTGCCACAACCGGATGAGCTACAAGGTGTGGGTGGAAGGCAAGCCGCCGGATTGGGTGCTGGAAGTGGCAACGCCTCGTTCCGAGGCGGACGACCGGGGCTACAAGTGGGACTACTACGCGGCGATGGGCATTCCGGAGTACTGGCTGTTCGACGCGAAGGGCGACGTGTACCCGCCGGGGACGCCGCGACTGCAAGGGCTCGGGCTGGTGGACAGCGAATACCGCCCGCTGGCATCGCGGCTGGTGGACGGCGAACGGGTGATCCGCAGCGAGGTGCTGGGACTGGACGTGCTGGTGGACGGCACACTGCTTCGCTTTCGGGAGCCGGCGACGGGCGAGGACATCCTGCATCGCCCGGAGGCCAAGGTGGCAATCGCCAAGGCCCGCGCCAAGCGCAAGGCCGCCGAAGCCCGCATTGCGGCCGCCGAGGCTCGCACTGCGAAGATTGAAGCTGACAATGCGGTTTTGGACGTTCGCATTGCGGAGTTGGGGCTTGAGCTGTGGCGTTCGCGGTCCTGACCAGCCGGCGTGAGCGGTCACTGGCCTTCAATTGATCCGCAACTGCCGCACCCAACACGGAGTGCGCGGGCTCATTCGGAGGATGGTTCCGTGGTGGTGGCCATCGGGTGGAGTTCGAGCTGGCGCTTGATTCGTTCGGTGATGGCCAGGCTCTGCTGGTGGTCGGCGACGACGTAGGGGATCACCAGCATGACCAGTTCGGTGCGGTCGTGCTGGAAGAGGTCGGAGCGGAAGAGGCGGCCGAGGACGGGAATGCGGCCTATGCCCGGGACGCCGTTCTGGCCGAGGCTGCGGTTGGAGGAGATCAGACCGCCGATGAGCACCGAACCGCCGTCGCGCAAGGCGAGGCTGGTGGTGATGGAGCGGTTCAGGATGGTCGGCGAGCCGTCCAGGCTGCTGGAATCCGCCGGCCTCGCCTCGCTCAGCTGCTGCGAGATGGCCAGGTCGACCAGGCCGTTGGCCTGCACGACCGGGGTGATCTCCAGCTGGATGCCCGTCTTGCGGTAGGAGACCTGCTGCAGCACGTTGGTCGAGCCGCCGATCTGGGTGCCCTGCTCGGCGATTTGGACGATGACGGGAATCTCGTTGCCGGCGTCGATGGTCGCGTCCGCGCCACTCTTGACGAGCACCTTGGGGCTGGAGCGGATCACCACTTGGGAGTCCTGGAAGAAGAAGTTCATCATGGCGCGGGTCTGGCCGGCGCTGTTGAGCACCGCCGAGAGGCCGCTGGAGCGCAGGCCGAGCCGTTCCAAGGTGCCGGTGGAGCCGGTGCGGCCGAGGCCGGCGCCGCGGACCAGGAATTCCACGCCGGTGCCTTCCAGGTCGTTGAGCGTCACCTCGGCGATGACGACTTCGAGCAGCACCATGGGCACCGGGCGGTCCAGCAGGCGCGCGATGCGCAGCAGTTCCGCCCATTTGCGCCCGGGGCCGCGGAAGATGAGCATGTTGGTGGCTTTGTCCACCACGAACGCGGAATCGTCGCTCCTCGCGGCGCCTCTGGATTCGCCGTCTTCGGCGCTGCCGCCGCCTTCGAGCGCGGCGAGCGTTTCCACGACGCTCTCGGCCTGGGTGTTCTGGAACTCGTAGGCGAAGACGCCTTCGTCCACCTCTTCCTGGCGGCGTTCGTCGAGCACTCGCGCCCACTCCTCCACGTGGCGGAGAGAGCGGGGGTCGACGGCGAAGACGATGAGCTTGTTCAGCTCGTCCAAGGGGACGAAGACGATGGCGCCGTTCGATTCGTCCACCGCGACTTCGTAGCCTTCGGTACGCAGCACGGTGCGCAGAGCGCTCTCCAAATCGCCGACATCGAGGAAATCCGGCTGGATGACCACGCCGTGGCGGCCATGCAGGAGCGGCTGATCGAGCACTTCGATCATCGGCAGGGCGCGTTCGATGAGATGCGCGGGGCCCATCAGCAGCAGAGCGTTGTTGACTTCGTCGCGCTCGACCAGCAGTTCGCCGCGGTCGTCGAAGACTTCCCTGAGGAGGCTGCGCAGGTACTGGGCGCCGACGACCTTGAGCGGCACGAGCTGGAACACGGTGCGGTGGCTGGGCGGCACTTCCGGCAGCGCGCGACCGCTGACGAGCAGCGGGACGTCGCGGGCCACCGCGTCCTCGCTGGCGACGAAGGTGAGGACGCCGTCCGTTTCGCGCAGGTCCACGCCGAACTCGCCGAGCACCCGGCGGGCGGTGGCGAACAGCTGCGCCGGCGGGAGCGGCTCGTTGAGGCGCAGCGTGACCAGATCCGTCTTGCCGCGCAGACTGGGCGCGACGACGATGGACATGCCGAGCTCCTCGAAGAAGACGGCGTTGATGAACTCGACGAGGGGCAGGTCGTGGAAGCTCACCTGGATGGGGTCGCCGGTGAGGCTCTGGCCGAGGTCGTCGGCCATGCCTTCGGCGACGGAACGCTGGATGACGACGCCGGGCGTCGACGACGTGCGCAAGCCACGCTGCTCCGGTTCCGCCTCGGCCACGGGCTGTTCGGCAACCGCGGCTGCGGAGGGCGGGGTCGTCGGGAGCGGATCCACCTCCAGCACCGCGCACGCGGCCAGCGGCAGCAGCGCCAGCCAAGCGACCATGCGGGTGCAGGAGCGAGGTGCGATCATCTGGGTTCTCCCATCCGAGGGGCAAGCCCCTCGCGCTGCTCTCCCATGCGAGGGGCGGGCCCCTCGCGCTCCCCGGCTGAAGGCTCCCCTATCCGAGGGGCAAGCCCCTCGCGGCCCTCGGCTGAGGTGCCGGTACCAGCAGGCGGCGAAGAAGCAACTGGCGGAAACAATGTTAGCACCTCGGGGCCGTCGTCAGCCGCGCTGAGGGTGAGTACGCGGTCCGAAATCTCGGCCAGTTCGCGGCCATCGCCGAGGCGTTCGCCGAGGCCCAGGCGCACGACTTCGCCGTCCGGCAAGGCGAGCAGGGCGGAGCGACGATCTTCGGCGGCGATGTAGCCGACAAAGCGGACGGCTGCCGCGTCTCGGCGGGCGGCGGCCTCTGCCGCCTCCGCCGCGGGCGAACCGGCATCGTTCGCCAGGGCGGCCGCGGCCAAGGCGGCGCGCAGGGTCGTTCCCCAGCGTTCGCTGTCCAGCAAGGGGGTCAGGTCTTCGCTGGCGGTGGCGGCCGCGGCGAGCGCGCTGTCGATGTTCAACTGCGCGGCGAAGTCGGCGGCCTCGTTCTGGCGCACCGGAATCGCCAAGGCGGCGACCACGGTGACCAGCAGCAGAACGGCGGCAGCCGCCACCATGCGCACACGGCGCTTCGCCCAGTGGACAAGGGGGGCAAGCTGCGGGCGACGCATCGGATCGGCCTCAGGTTTGCTCGGGGCTGTTGGGCGCAAGGCTAAAGTAGCCGGAGACCAGCACCGTCAAGCGCGAGTTGGAGCGGATGTAGTCCAGGCGATCCGCGACCAGCTTCCGCGGGTGCTTGGCGAGGTCGTGCAGCAGGCGCAAGGCCACTGCGGGCTCGCAGTTGCCGGAGATGCGCATCTGCACTCGCCACACCGTCGGCAGTTCGGGCAGGGGCTGGCTGACGCCGGAGCGCACGCGCGCGTTCCTTATGCCGACGTTGGCGACCATGTCGCCCAGCACGGCTTGCAGCCTCGCCTGGGCGAGACCTTCGGACTCCGCCCGCCAGAGCAGGGCGTCGATCTTCTCGTGGACGGCGCGTTCGGCGGCCAGAAGCTGCGGCCAGTCTTCGCGGCCGAGCACGGCGCCGGCGCGCTGCAAGCGTTCGGCGGTGGCAGCGTAGTCCGCATAAGCGGCCTGCACGCGCTCGGCTTGCAGGAGAACCAGCGACAGCAGCGCCAAGGCGAGGACGAGCCAGGCGCCGGCGCGCAAGCGGGCGTTGGCGGCGAGTTCCGCGCCGACACGCCGCCACGCCTGGGCGAGGGTGCTCAAGTAACCCCTCCCGCCACGACCAGCTCCAAGGTGATCTCGAACTGGCCGGCGCGGCGCATGGGCTGCATCCGCACCTGGTCGAAGAGCGGCTGGGCTTCCAAGGCGCGGGTGTATTCCACCGGGTCGAGTTCGGCGTCCTCGACCAGAAAGCGCAGTTGCCGCTGCTGGTAGCGCCAGCTGTGCAGGCGCGCGGCGGGGTTCGGAATGGCGACGTCGACGAGACCCATGACGTACGCCTGGGAAGGCTCGGCGAGGATGGCGGCCAAGGCTTGGTTGCGCTCGCGCAGGTTGCGCCACTCGTCGCGGGCGCCGAGCACCGGGTCCAGGTCGGCCTGCATTTCGGCCATCTCGGCGGATGTGGTTTCGGCGAGGCCGCGCATCTTCCAAATGCGGGCTTCCTGCCACGCGAGGGGGAGCACGAGCGCACCGATGCAAGCGGCGACGATGGCGCGCTCGCGGGCGAGAAGCCACTGGGTTGGGGTCTCGAGGCCTGGCCAAGGCTCGCTTTCAAGCTGCGCTGGCTGGAAGGCGGCGTCGGTCGGCTGGGCCGCGCCGGACGGCTGCTGCCGGTCGAGGAACCAAGCGACGGTTTCCGGCGTTGGCGGTTCGGCCTGCCAGTAGGCGTCGCGCAGCACGCCATCGCGCCAGTGCTGGAGGTCGTGGCCTTCGGCGCACTCCTGGACGTGGACGCCTTGCGGCGGCTTCGGCTGGAACACGGACTCCGGCAGCACGCGGACATCGGGCGCCGACCACGGCGGGCCGTGGTTCTCGCGGGCGGCGTCCACTTCCGCCTGGTTCCACATCCACACCATCGCCAGCGGGCCGGCCCATGCGCAGTGGTGGCCGGTGTGCTCGAAGGGGCTCCAGACCGGCAGCTTGAGCGCCAGCGCGGCGCCGCGCTTGGTTCGGGGCACGTTGTCGAAGCTCTCGCAGCGGAACATGCACAGGCCGCGGCCGACGATCCAGTGCGGGTGCATGGACTGGACAGCCAGGGGCTCCGCGCCGGAGCGCGTTTGGATGACGTTCGGCTTATTGGAGAAGGCGCGTCGGAGCTTCGAGCGGACCTCGGCGAAGGCTTGCTTCATTAATTGGTCCTCCCATGCGAGGGGTAGCCCCCTCGCGCTCCCCGGCTGAGGGCTCTCCCACGCGAGGGGCGGCTCTTCTCATGCGAGGGGTAGACCCCTCGCGCGCCGCTCGCTCGCGAGCGGCCCCGGCTGAGGCACCCCTTATAGGAGAGAGCCCCGCCGGGGGCTCCGAGTACCGGTAGTTCTTTTGCCAAGGGGCCTCCAGTCCGTAAGGCGCGAGCTCGACGCCAAGCACCTGGCGGGCGCCGCCGCTCTCCTGCTGGCTTTCGTGCCATGTGGATATTCGCAGAAAGTTCGACGGCAGCGAACGCAAATCGGCGGCGCTTACGTCCAGCTGCCGGCCGGTGAGCATGGCGATCTGGTTGATGCCGACGATGGGCCTTTCCGCTCTTGCCTCGAGGAGGTTGCTCAGAGCGGACTCGTCCGCGTCCAGCAGTCCAGATAGCACTTGTGGATGCATGGTGTTGATATTGTAGCCGGTCGGCGGCCTGGCGGTGAGCAGCGGGCGCAGGCTGCGCCATTGCGCGTCCGAAACGAGGCTTTCGACACCGAGGACGCGCTTGAGTTCCAGCGGGCTCGCCATGAACCAGTTCGGGGGATCGGGCAGGTCGTCCTGCCGGTAGTCGAAGGCTTCGGCGCCGTTCAGCGACAGGCGGTGGTCGATGTCGATGTAGTCCGCGGCGCGGGCCACGAGGGCGACCACCGCCGGCTGCGGCAGGCCGATGTGGGCGAGGGTGCTGGCGAACAGGCGCGAGCGGGGGAAGTTCACGGAGACCAGGCCACCTTCGTCCTGCAGCGCGAAGCGCCAGCCGTTGGCGGCGGCGTAGGTTTCGCCGGCGAGCAGGATCTCGCCGTCGCCTTCGACGTCCAGCAGCTCGCTTTCGACCAGTGCATCCGCGAAGCGCTGCGTCTCTTCCAGCACCACGGCGTGGTGGTTCATGCGCGACGTGGCGAGCAGGTAAAGGAGGGTGTTCTCCAAGCTGCGGCGATCCAAGCGGCGCTGCAGCGCTTCCTTGGCGAGGGTGGCGCGCTGGACTTCGGCGGTGGCCACCGAGTCGATGTAGGCGGCGAGGACGACCAGAGCAGCGAGCACCCACAGTGCGGCGACCAGCACGAAGCCCTGTTGGCGCGGCGGGGTCATGCGGGGGCGAGGGCGCCGGTGTGGGGCATAGTGGCGACGTTCGGTGTGGTGGAGACGCGGAACGTCGGCGGCGCTTGAGGGGTGCGCGATGCGAGTTCGTCGTCTTCGTAGACGGGTTCGTAGTGGAGGTCGATGCGCACGAAACAGACGGTCTCGCCGGTTTCCGAAACCAGGCGGACGGCGCTCGGGAGGTGTTCGCGGGGGGAGCGGGGGAGCGGCCAGGCGTCTTGCCATGCGCCGGTGCGGTCGGCGTACTGGAAGGCAAGCGTGGATGCGTTGGAGGCTGGATTGCGCTGACGTGTACGCGCTTCGTCGAGTCGCAGGGTCCAGGCGATGGCGGTCTCGGGGTTCTCGCCTTCCTCGTAGGCTAGCGCGAAGCCAGCACCGTCCTGCTGCCGGACGGTCCAGCGCACCTTCACCGGCACGCCGGACTCGGCCACGAGCGGTTGCAGCGTGATGCCTTCGAGCGTCTCGGCGGTGCCGCGGAACCGTTGCGCGGCCAGTTGCGACGCCACCATGCCGCGCAAGGACTCCATGAACCAGCTGCGTTGCAGGACCGTTTGGGCCTCCGTTCGATTGCCGCGGACGGCGGCCTGGTAGCCGCCGAGAAAGAAGCCGGTGCCTTGCACGACGAGCACGCTGAGCAGAGAGACGAGCACGAAGACCACCAGCATTTCCAAGAGGCTCATGCCGGCGAGTCTTGCGTGCGGGGGGAGCATTGATCGGCCAGTGCGCGGCGAGCGGCCTCGCGGCGTCATGGCAGCGGCGCGAACGCGCGGGTGCGCACTCTTTCGTAGCCGACCTGGCGCATCTGCCAGGCGCCCAAGGGGCGCTCGTCTTCGCTGATTTCGAACTCGATCTGGTAGAGGCCGACCTCGAAGCTGCCCATGAAGCCGCCGGCGTTCTGACTCTGGCGCAACGGTTCCAACGGCGTGGACGTCCAGGAGACGACGAACCGGCCCATCTGCAACTCGCCTTCGGGCTGCCGATACGGATTGACCAGCGAGAGGTGCTCGACGGCCTGCTCGACAACGGGGATCCGGCTCGTCGCGTCCTGGGCGCGAGCGAGGCCGAACAGGTTGGCGCTGAACAAGCCGTAGAGCGCCATGGCGCCGGCGGAGAAGATCGTCAAGGCCACGACAGCCTCGAGGAGCGTGAATCCGCGCATCGAGGTAGACGCGCTGGCGGGAGCGGCGCGGTGCCGAAGGCAGGTCAATCCGGCCTCGGCTGGCCTCGCTCGACCGTGCGCTGCAGCAAGGCCGACAACACGCCGCGCAGCTCGCCGAACTCTTCGGCCTGGCGCTGCCAGCGGCGTTCGCACTTCTCCTCGTGCGCCTTGAGGTCGTCGCGCACGCCTTGGACTTCGCTGCGCACGCCTTTGATTTCGCCTCGAAGCTCAGCGCGCAACTCCGTCCGCATGTCGTTCATCTCGGCGCGCAACTCCGTCCGCATGTCGCTCATCTCGGCGCGCAACTCCGCGCGCATGTCGCTCATCTCGGCGCGCAAGCCATCGCCGAGAGCCTTCACCTCGTCGCGGATGGCTCGGAACTCCGCATCCGCCTTGTCCTGGCTCTTCACGAGCTGCGCCAAGAGGGCGTCTCGCCGCGCGTTCGCCTGCGCGCTTTCGGCTTCGCGCCGACGGGCTTCTTGGCGCTCCGACCGCAAGGAGAAGTAGAGCGCCACGACGATGCCGATCATCGCCACGACCGGCATCGCCAGCCACTGCAAGTTGGTTGCGAGATCGGTCATCGGTCCAGCCTCGCCGGCGTGTGCTCGCCAGTGCGCTGTTGCAGCAGTGCCGACAAAAGGCCGCGCACTTCGCCGAATTCCTCCGCCAAGCGCTGCCAGCGGCGCTCGCATTTCTCCTCGTGGGCCTTGAGGTCGTCGCGCACGCCTTTGATTTCACTTCGAAGCTCGCTGCGAAACTCGCTGTGAAGCTCCTTCATCTCGTGGCGTACTTCTTGGAACTGGGCGTCCGTCTTTTCTTGGCTCTCCCTGAGCTGCGCCAACTGGGCGTGGCGGACTTCTTGGAACTGGGCGTCCGCCTTTTCCTGGCTCTCCCTGAACTGCGCCGCCTGGGCGTGGCGGACTTCTTGGAACTGGGCGTCCGCCTTTTCCTGGCTCTCCCTGAACTGCGCCGCCTGGGCGTGGCGGACTTCTTGGAACTGGGCGTCCGCCCTTTCCTGGCTCTCCCTGAGCTGCGCCAACTGGGCGTGGTGGACTTCTTGGAACTTGGCGTCCGCCTTTTCCTGGCTTTCCTTGAGCTGCGCCAACTGGGCTTCTTGGCTCTCCTTGAGCTGCGCCAACTGGGCGTCTCGTAGCGCATTCGCCTGGACGTGCTCGGCTTCGCGCCGACGGCCCTCTTCGCGGTGCGCCCGCAAGGAGAAGTAGAACGCCACGGCGATGCCGATCGCGGCCACGACCGGCATCGCCAGCGACTGGAAAATGGGTGCGAGATCGGTCATCGGTGCGACTCCTTCTTTACTGCACGGCGGCTCGTCCGCCGGCGATTAGTCCTCTCCGTCTGCGACGGTTGCCATGTTGCCACAATCGCGCCGTCTTTGGGCGTGGTGAACGAACCGTTCGCCATGCGGGCACGACAGTTGAGACGCCACTCTATTCGCTCGCCGGCGCCTCCGAATAGGGGCGATCCACCCTTGTGGTCGTGCGAGATCTCTGCAATTTCGTAGGCGACATTTGCCATCCCAAGGCGTGGTCGCGGCGAAGGCGTTGGCCTATGCTGTGCGCAAGGCGGCTGCGGCGCGTTTGGTTGGGAGAAGCAGGAAATGATGCAGGCTCGCATCGAGGAGAAGCTGGCGGCGGCGTTGCAGCCCGCGCATCTCGAGGTGGTCAACGAGAGCGCTAACCACAACGTCCCGGACGGCGCGGAGACGCACTTCAAGGTGGTGGTCGTGGCCGGGGCTTTCGAAGGCGAGCGTCTGCTGGCGCGCCACCGTCGCGTCAACCAGACGCTGGCGGCGGAACTCGCCAGCGGCGTTCACGCCTTGGCGATCCACACCTATACGGCGGACGAGTGGCGGAAGCGATTCGGCGAGGCGCCGATGTCGCCGCCGTGTCTGGGCGGCGGCCGCGACACGCCGAGCGGTAACTCGCGTTGACGGCTTCTTTCATGGGAGGGGCAGACCGCTCGCGCTCCCCCGCTGAGGCTCTTTCCATGCGAGGGGCAAGCCCCTCGCGCTCCCCCGCTGAGGCTCTTTCCATGCGAGGGGCAAGCCCCTCGCGCTCCCCCGCTGAGGGCTCCTGGGTGCTGTCGTTCTACAGCTTCGTCTCTCTCGCGGAAGACGCGCCGGGCTTGGCCGCCTTGCGCGGGGTGGTCGAGGAGAGCTGCCGGGAACTCGCGCTCAAGGGCACGGTGTTGCTGGCACCGGAAGGCGTGAACGCGGCGCTGGCCGGAGGGCGCGACGATTTGGAGCGGTTCGTCCGCCGGCATTTCCCAGGGGTTGCGACGAAGTGGTGCCCGGTGCAGCCCGACACCGTGCCGTTTCGGCGGCTGAAGGTGCGGGCGAAGCAGGAAATCGTCGGTTTCGGGCGTTCGCTTGCGCCAACCGCGGCCGTTGGTCGGCGCGTGGACAGCGCGACTTGGAACGCGCTGGTCGCCGACGACGACGTGTTGCTGCTGGACGTGCGGAACAACTACGAGTCCGCGGTCGGCGCGTTCCGCGGTGCGCTGCTGGCCGACATCGCGTCGTTCCGCGACTTCCCCGAGTTCGCGGCGCGGGAGCTGACCGACAAGCGGCGGCCGATCGCCATGTACTGCACCGGGGGGATTCGTTGCGAGAAGGCGTCCGCGCACCTCATCGAGCAGGGCTTCGAGGACGTCCGCCAACTCGACGGCGGCATTCTGCGCTACCTCGCCGAGACGCCAGCGGAAGACAACGCGTTCGACGGCGAGTGCTTCGTGTTCGACAACCGCATCGCCGTGAACGCCCGCCTGGCCGAGGGAAGCCACCGTTTGTGCGGCGATTGCGGCTGGCCGGTGCGGTCCGCCGATCAAGTCGCCTGCCCGAACTGCGACGGCGGGGAGCGCTGAGGCCGCGCCGCGAGAGCGGCGCAGCCTCGTTGCGGCACGGTCGGTCAGCCCAACAGGGGAGCGGGGCCGAACATAGGGTGCCAACACGGAGTGCGCTCTCCGAACGGACCGGGTTGGAAAAAGTTGTTGCTCGCAACGGTCCGGACCGGCGGAAAGTCGCACATCGGAACGAAGTTCGCGTCGGCGACCTCGATGGTCTGCGCCTGCGCCTGCAGGCGCTCCAAGTCCACCGATTCGGCGGTTTCCGGCTGCGCGGCGGCTGGCCCGGCGGCAACGCCGAGGCCGACCACGAACGCGCCAGCAAGCAGGTTTCTCAGTTTCATGTCGTTTCTCCTTTGTTGAAGACCCTCTGGCGAGGGAGTGTTGTTGCGCGATGGGTACGGTACGGCGGCCGATTCGGTTGCGAATAGGGGCGATCTCGGAATTTCGCGTGCGACATCGCCCCTGTTTCGCCATCGAAAACGGCCTGAGGCTGCGCCGCGCGAACGGGACGCAGCCTCGTCGCGTCTCACCACGGCAAGGGCGGGCGCGGAGGTTCCACCCAGCAGGGCGGCCTGGGCGGCAGCCGGAAGACCGGGCGATGCCAATCGGGCGTACCGTAGGGCCGCCACCGATGCACCGGCTCGACCACGCACGGCCGATACCAGAACGTCGAGAAGGCCGGCGTGGCCGACTCGATGCCGCGCAAGCCGTGGTCGAAGCGATCTCCGGCGGCCGGGCCAGCGGCCACGCCGAGGCCGACCACCAGGGCGCCGGCAAGCAGGTTTCGCAGTTTCATGTCGTTCTCCTCGTTTGGTTTGTGAAGGCGAGGAGCACGGTAGCGGCTCGCGAGGGCGGGAAAATAGAGGCGATCTCTGCAAAACACGTCAGACATACGCCATACCGGGCCGCGGTTTTCGCCGCGGGCCCACGGTGCGCGCTCAGGCGCCCAGCGGCAGGGCAGTGGTGTACTTCACTTGGCGCAGCGCGAATGTGGAGGTGAGGTTGCCGACTTCCGGCAGATGTACCAGCGTCGCCTTGAGCAGGCGTTCGTAGGCTTCGACGTCCGCCACGACCACGCGCAGCAGGAAGTCGGTCTCGCCGGACACCGAGTAGCACTCGACGATCTCCGGCACGTCCTGCACGGCGTCCTCGAAGCGGTTGAGCGCATTCTCCTGATGCTGCTTGAGGCTGACGTTGACGAAGACGTTGACCGCCAAGTCCAGCTGCTCGGCGTCCAGCAGGGCGACCCGCCGCCGGATCAGGCCGCGCTCCTCCAAGCGCTTGACGCGCCGCCAGCACGGCGTGTGCGAGATGCCGACGCGGTCGCCGACCTCCTGCATGGACAAGTCCGCGGCTTGTTGCAGCTCGATGAGGATGCGGCGATCGATGCGGTCGAGAGATTTCATCCTACTAACCACCTCCTTGAAGGCGCAATAGTTCGAGTTTCGCGCCTTCTCGCGCAAGAAAGCAAGCCTCTTCCTTGCGACGCGGGCATAAAGTGGCACCGCGAGAGGACGCCGGAAGATGCGCGAACAGACGACAATCACACAGTCGCCAGCGGGACGCGGCGACGAGAGCGTCTTCCTGTCCGGCATCGAAGCGCTCGCCCGCCTGCCCATCGAGCAACGCCGCTCGGACGTCGAACGCGGGTTGAACACCGCGGGCTTCGTCTCCGGCTATCGCGGCTCGCCGCTCGCCGGCCTGGACCGCCAGCTTTGGAAGCTGAAGGCCGAACTCGACGCACACGGCATCGTCTTCCAGCCCGGCGTGAACGAAGACCTCGCCGCCACAGCCGTGTGGGGCAGCCAGCAGGTCGGCTTGTTCCCTGGCGCCCGCCACGACGGCGTGTTCGGCATGTGGTACGGCAAGGCGCCTGGACTGGACCGATCCTGCGACGCCTTGCGGCACGCCAACGCGGCTGGCACGAGCACGCTCGGCGGGGCGCTGCTGGTGGTCGGCGACGACCCCGGCTGCAAGTCTTCGACGCTGCCGAGCGCCAGCGAGTTCGCGCTGCGCGATCTCGGCATCCCGGTGCTGGCGCCGGCGGACGTGCAGGACGTGCTGGACCTCGGCTTGTTCGGCTGGGCGCTGTCGCGCTACGCCGGATGCTGGGCGGCGCTGGTGGTGGCGGCGGACGTCGCGGATAGCGCCCTCGGCGTTCGACCGCGAACGCATCTCTACACGCCGCCGCAGCGCCGCGACGATCCCCACATTCGCTTGGCCGATGCGCCGCTCGACCAAGAGGCGCGGCTGCATGTGAAGCAGCGCCTCGCCGCCGCCTTCGCCGCCGCCAACGGCGTCAACCGCATCGTCGCGGATTGCCGCCGACCACGCCTCGCCGTGGTGACCGCCGGCAAGGTCTACGCGGATGTTCTGGAAGCGCTTGCGCGGCTCGGGTTGCGCAACCCTCGCGCCATTGCCGAAGCCGGCATCCGGCTGGCGAAGCTCGGCATGACTTGGCCGCTCGAAGCAGGCTTCGTTGCCAAGGTCGCGGGCGACTGCGAACGGCTGCTGGTGCTGGAGGCGAAGCGTCCGTTCGTGGCAGATCAATTGAAGGCCATGCTCTTCGACGCGGCGAGCCGCCCGCGGGTGATCGGGGCGAGGGACGGCGCCGAGGCGACGTTGCCGGGCGAACTGGACGTGCCGACCATCGCCCGCACCCTCGCCGCCCGGTTGGGCGACGTGCCGAATCGCGCCTACCTGGACTCCTTGGATTCGCTCGCGGACGCGAGGGCCGGTTCCCCACGTTCCGGCCCGGGAACCGCGCATGTCCGCAAGCCGCTGTACTGCGCCGGCTGCCCGCACAACATCTCCACGCGGGTGCCAGCGGGGAGCCGCGCGGTCGCCGGCATCGGCTGCCACTACATGGCGCAATGGATGGACCGGAACACGTCCACGCCCACGCACATGGGCGCGGAGGGCGCCAACTGGATCGGCCAGGCGCCGTTCACGAACGAAAAGCACCTGTTCGTGAATCTCGGCGACGGCACCTTCTTCCACTCCGGCATTCTGGCGATACGGGCGGCGGTGGCCGCTGGCATCAACGTGACGTACAAGATTCTCGCCAACGACGCGGTGGCCATGACCGGCGGGCAGCCGGTGGACGGGTCGCTCACCGTGGCCGACATCGTGGCGCAAGTGCAGGCCGAGGGCGTCGCCGACGTGCAAGTGGTGGCGGACGATCCGCGAAAGCACCGCGACGCGGACTTCCATGCGGGCGTAACCCCTCCGGTACATGAGCGGGAAGCGCTGGACGCCGTGCAGCGCCAGCTGCGCGAAACGCCCGGCTGCACCGTGCTCGTCTACGACCAGACCTGCGCCACCGAACTGCGCCGACGACGCAAGCGGGCGCGCTTGGCCGAGGCCGGCACCGCGGACGCGAGTCGGCCCGGCAGATGGCGGAAGCGGTGGAGAGCGCCACGCGGCAAGGACGACGTGCGGGTGGTCATCAACGATGCGCTCTGCGAGGGCTGCGGCGACTGCTCCACGCAATCGAGTTGCATCGCGGTGGCGCCGTTGGCCACGGAGCACGGCACGAAGCGCGCCATCGACCAGAGTGCATGCAATCAGGATCTCGCTTGCCTGGCCGGTCTCTGCCCGGCGCTGGTGGCGGTGAAGGGCCCTCTGCGGGAACACCGTGCGCAAGTCGATGTCGCGGCGCTGCGCCGACGGCTGCCGGTGCCGAGGAACAGAGATCGCGCCGATATTCTCATTGCCGGGGTGGGCGGCACCGGAGTCGTCACGGTGTCGCGGCTGGTCGCCATGGCCGCGCATCTGGACGGCAAGTTCGCGTCTTCGCTGGACATGACCGGACTGGCTCAGAAAGGCGGCGCGGTGCTCAGCCACGTGCGCATTTCGCCGCTAGAGGATCGCCATGCGCCGACGCGGATCCCGGCGGCAGCGGCGGACGCCGTGCTGGCAGCGGACTTGGTCGCGGCGGCCAGCGACGCATTGCCGGCGATGTCGCCGCGACGAACCACGGTGTTCGCGAATGAGCGCGTGGCGGCGACCGCCGAGTTCGTGCTGCGCGGCGCGCAGCCCGACGCCGACGTTCTGCGGGCGCAGCTGCGCAAGGCGGCCAAGCGCGTCGATTCGGTCGACGCGGTCGGCGTGTGCTCGGCGCTGTTCGGCGGCACCGCGTTCGCGAACGTGGTGTTGCTGGGATTCGCCTTTCAGAAAGGTGCCGTGGCGGTGTCGGTCGATGCCGTGGAACGCGCCATCGCCATGAACGGCGTCGCCGTGGACGAGAACTTGACCGCGTTCCATTGCGGGCGCGCCATCGCCCACGACCGACGGCTGCTGCCGGAATCCGCTTGGGCGCCGGGATCGTCGGCCATGGAGCCGCCGGCATCGCGCACCTTCGGCGAACGCATGGCCGCTCGCCGCGCTTTCCTCGTCGCCTACCAGGACGAGGCGCTGGCGGCTCGCTATTCGCGGCTGGTGGCGCGGGTCAGGACCGTGGAACAGGGCGTGAAGCAGGACAGCACGGCGCTGACCGAGGCCGTGGCAGAGAGCTACTTCAAGCTGCTGACGGCGAAGGACGAGTATGAGGTGGCGCGGCTCTTCACCCAGCCACCGTCCGGGGTCGGGGCGGCGCAAGGATCCTCGTTCGCCGCGAAACTCGCCGCGCTGTTCGAGCCTGGGGCTGCGCCCACGTTCTACTTCGCGCCGCCGTGGCTCGCCCGTGGCGGACGCGAACAGCGTCCGAAGAAGGTCGCCGTTGCCGGGTGGAGCGCCATGCCGATCTTGCGCCTTCTCGCGAAAGCGCGGCGATGGCGCGGCAGTTGGCTGGACCCGTTCCGCTACGGCAGCGAGCGGCAGCTGGCGCAACAGTTGCTAAGGGACTTCGAGAACGACTGCGAGGCGATCATCGAGCGCACGAACGCGACGAATCTCGCCGTCGCAGTGGCGCTGGCGCACTGGCCCGTCGCCGTCAGAGGCTTCAGCGGCGTGAAGTCGAAGGCGGCGAGCGCTGCGCGGGCGGAGCGGCAACGGCTGCTCGCCAAGCTGCTCGTGCGCCGCTTGGCGACCAAGGCCAATGCCGAGCGCGCCGAATCCGCGTTCCCGAACGTGGCGTAGCGTTCGCTATAATCGCCCGCGCCACTCGACACGAGGGACATCCAAGTTGCCCTTCAACATTAGAAGGCTGCTCTCCTTGGCGGCCGTTCTGGCCGCCGTGGGCGCCCTCGCGCAAGCCGTGCCGGTCGGCACCTACGCAGACGTGGAAGAGCGCACGCGACCGTTCGGCAAGCTCTGCCTCAAAGGCGAGGATTGCGGTGGCGGCGAGGCGCCGCCCGCGCCCGTAGCCGCTAGCGCCCTGAGCGGCAGCGACGTCTACGACCGGTTCTGCCACACCTGCCACAACACCGGCTTGAACGAAGCCCCGAAGCTCGGCGATGCCGAAGCGTGGGCGCCGCGGCTTTCGAAAGGCATGGACGCGCTGCTGCAGACCACCAAGACCGGGCTGAATCTGATGCCCATGATGGGCTTGTGCATGTCCTGCAGCGATGCCGAACTGCAAGCCGCCATCGACTACATGACCGGCGAAGCCGAGGGCTGACGCAACCCTTCCGTTCCCACCCCGACGGCGTTCGCCGTTGCGTGGCGAGAGCCAGCATCAGCGCCAAGCGGGGCCGATGGTGCCGCGGCGGTAGCCCAGCGCTTCGGCGACGTGGGCGGTGTCGATGGCGTCCGCCTGGGCGAGGTCGGCGATGGTGCGCGCCACTTTGCGCAGTCGATGCACGGCCCGCGCCGACAGCTCGAAGCGCTTGGCGGCGCGGCGCAGCAAAGCGGCCGCAGCCGGCTGCATGGCGCAATGCACGTCCACTTCGCGGGCGTCCAAGGCGGCGTTGGTCTTGCCGGCGCGGCGCATTTGGCGCTGCCAGGCTTCTTCCACCGCCTTGCGCAACGCCGTGTCGTCGCCTTCCCCGGCCTTTGCGGCCCACAGATCTTCGTCCGGCACCGGGCCCACTTCCACGCGAATGTCGATGCGGTCGAGCAGCGGGCCGGAGACGCGGTTCTGGTATTGGCGCACCTGATGCGGTGCGCAGCGGCAACGCGCTTCGTCGCAGGCGTAGCCGGCCGGGCACGGGTTCATCGCCGCGACGAGTTGGAAGCGCGCCGGATAGCGCACGGTCTGATTGACCCGGGAGACCGCGACTTCGTGCTCCTCGAGCGGCTCGCGCAGCGCTTCGAGGGCGTCGCGCTGGAACTCGGCGAGTTCGTCCAGGAAGAGCACGCCGCGATGCGCGAGGGCGACCTCGCCCGGCGCCACCGGCGTGCCGCCGCCGACGACGGCCGCGGTGGACGCCGTATGGTGCGGGTCGCAGAAAGGCCGCGAGCCGAATGATGGGGCCGCCCGCGACGACACGGAGTAGACGTTGGCGACTTCGATGGCCTCGGCAATCGTCAGCGGCGGCAGCAGTCCAGCGAGGCGACGGGCGAGCATCGTCTTGCCGGTGCCGGGCGGGCCGACCATGAGCATGTGGTGGCCGCCAGCCGCGGCCGCGACCAGCGCACGCTTGGCGTGGGCCTGGCCGCGCACGTCGTCCAGCGTGGCCTTGGTGTTTGGCGTCTGGCGTCGCAGCGGAGGCGGCGCAGGCGGTTCCGGCAATTCTTCCGCCTGCAGCAGGCGAGCGACTTCGAGCAGGTTGGCGGCCGGGTAGACGCCGACGTCGGCCAGCGGGGCCAACTCGCGCCGCTGCACGGCGGGCGCGACCAGACGGGCGTCGCCGCCGCCGAGCTTCGCAGCCGCGCAGAACGCGCCGCGCACCGACCGCAGTTCGCCGTAGAGCGAGAGTTCGCCGATGAACTCCAAGCGCGGCAGGTGGCGGCTTTCGAGCTGCTCGGTGGCGGTGAGCAGGGCGACCGCGATGGCGAGGTCGTAGCGCCCGCCGTGCTTGGCCAGATCGGCTGGCGCTAGATTCACCACCACGCGGCCTTGCGGATACTTGAAGCCGCTCGTCTTGATGGCGCTGCGCACCCGGTCGCGGGCTTCGCGCACGGCCTTCTGCGCCATCCCCACGAGCGTGAAGGATGGCGTGCCGGCCTGGAAGTGCGCTTCCACCAGGACGCTGGGCGCATCGACGCCCACCTGGGCGCGGGTTCTGACTGGGATGGACATGGCGAGCAAGTCTGCTGGCCGAGGAACGCCGCCGATAGCGGCGATCGCCCCCTTCGCACGTAGGAAATCGCCGCTTTCCGACGTAGGAAATCGTCCACTTCGGGCGTAGGAAATCGCCCATAGGAGAGCGCTCCCGGCGGAAAGTCGCCCGCAACGGCGCCGCCCGCACATTGCACCGTTTTGGTGCCTACACGCGACGTTGGAAGCACCTAAACTGTGCTTGCTGGTCGCGGCGTTCGATTCCGCCTGCCCATCCGTCAACGCGAGCTCGCGTTGGCGTGGTTGGCATGGAAAGTGCTGCTCGGACTCGCGACGGGCGCTTCGGCTCGGTCTCTCTTGGGGGGGCTGGCCGGAAACCGTTAACCAAACAAGGGGATTACCGACATGAAAAAGATTCTGGCCATGCTCGCCGCCATCGTGCTGGTCGCGCCCGCGACCGCGCAGGACGGCGACGGAGTGACCATCGAGGGCAACGTGACCCTGGCGACGGACTACTCGTTCCGCGGCTGGTCGCAGACCCAGCGCGACCCGGCCATCCAAGGCGGCTTCGACGTCAGCTTCGACTCGGGGCTGTACGTGGGCACCTGGGGCTCGAACGTGAACTTCGGAGCGTCCGACGAGGGCAACGTCGCGTCGATGGAGTGGGACCTCTACATCGGGTGGGCCCGCGACCTCTCGGACGACGTGAGCATCGACGTGAGCTTCATCCACTTCGAGTACCCGGGCGACCGCGACAACCTCAACTACCAGGAGTACGCGGCCAGCCTCTCGGTGGCGGACTTCACGTTCGGCGTCAACTACTCGCCGGAGTATCTGGCGGTGGCCGACGCGACGTTCTTCTACCCCTACGCGCAGTACAGCCGCGCTCTGGGGGAGAACGTGAGCCTCGACCTGCACGTCGGCTTCAACCAGGCGGACTCGCTCGGCGAGGACTTCTTCGGCGCCGAACAGGGCGACGAGTACGTGGACTACTCGGCCAGCATCGGCTTCCCGCTGCTGGGCGCCACGCTGAGCATCGGGCTGTACGGCACCAACCACGATGACGACGACGGCTGCGGACGCGACTGCGACCTGCGCCCCATCGTGTCGCTGAGCCTGTAGCCAAGCGCCCAAACAAGGCACAATCTCGGTGCGTCGATCTTCCACGAGACACGCACCGAGAACTCAATCGCCAAGCCCGCAGCCACGGCAACGCGGCAACCGGAGCGATGGCGCAGCACTAGGGGAGAACCATGAAACTCATCACCGCAATCATCAAGCCGTTCAAGCTCGACGACGTCCGCGAGGCGCTCTCGGAGATCGGCGTGCAGGGCATGACGGTCACCGAGGTCAAGGGCTTCGGGCGCCAGAAGGGGCATACCGAGCTGTACCGGGGCGCGGAATACGTCGTCGACTTCCTGCCCAAGGTCAAGGTGGAGGCCGCGGTGGACGACGACCTCCTTGACCAATGCCTCGAAGCGATCAGCAAGGCGGCGAACACCGGCAAGGTCGGCGACGGCAAGATCTTCGTCCTGGCGCTGGAGGAAGCCGTGCGCATCAGAACTGGAGAGACCGGCACGGACGCCGTCTAGGCGCGCCCTGCCTCAAGGAGAAGACTCGTGGAAGATCTCATTCAAACCAATTACGCGCTGGACACCTTCTACTTCCTGTTGATGGGGGTGCTGGTGATGTTCATGGCGTGCGGCTTTTCGATGCTCGAAGCGGGCATGGTGCGGGCGAAGAACACGTCCGAAATCCTCACCAAGAACGTCGCGCTGTACTCCATCGCCTGCATCATGTACCTCCTTTTCGGCTACAACATCATGTACATGGATGCGCCGGAGGGGGGCATCCTGCCGAGCTTCGGCTGGCTGATCGGCATGGAGAACACCGCCGAGCAGATCGTCGCCGGCACGGCCGGGGGCGTCGCCACCGACCACTCGGAGCGCTCCGACTACTTCTTCCAGGTGGTGTTCGTGGCCACGGCGATGTCGATCGTCTCCGGCGCGGTCGCGGAACGCATGAAGCTGTGGTCGTTCCTGATCTTCGCGGTGGTGATGACCGGCATCATCTACCCCGTGCAGGGCATGTGGACCTGGGGCGGCGGCTGGCTCTCCGAAGCTGGCTACTCGGACTTCGCCGGCTCCGGCATCGTCCACCTCTGCGGCGCCGCGGCGGCCTTGGCTGGCGTGGTGCTGCTCGGGCCGCGCAAGGGCAAGTACGGGCCCGGCGGGCAGGTGAACGCCATCCCAGGCTGCAACATGCCCTTGGCGACGCTCGGCATGTTCATCCTCTGGTTCGGCTGGTTCGGCTTCAACGGCGGCTCCGAACTCAAGATCTCCAACGTCGACGAAGCCAACGCGGTGGCGCAGGTGTTCGTGAACACCAACATCGCGGCCTGCGGCGGCCTGGTCGCGGCGCTCATCCTGGCGCGGGCGTGGTTCGGCAAGGCCGACCTGACGATGGCGCTGAACGGCGCCTTGGCCGGCCTGGTGGCGATCACCGCCGACCCGCTCTCCGGTTCCGCGTTCTGGTCGATGATCATCGGCGCCGTGGGCGGCCTGCTGGTGGTGGCCTCCATCGTGGCGCTGGACAAGCTGAGTATCGACGATCCGGTCGGCGCCATCAGTGTTCACGGCACCTGCGGCATCTGGGGCGTGATCGCGGTGGTGTTCAACAACGGCGAGGCCACGGTACTTGGGCAGCTCTACGGCATCGTCGGCATCTTCGCCTGGGTGTTCCTCGCCGCGCTCGCGGTGTGGCTGGTGCTCAAGGTCACGGTCGGCATTCGAGTCTCGGAAGAGGACGAGATGTCCGGCGTGGACATCGCGGAGACCGGCATCGAAGCCTATCCGGAGTTCCAAGCGGCCTGAACGCGCCGCCCTTGCCGCAAACCGGCAAGGCGTTGGGAACGAGAAAGGGCACCCTCGGGTGCCCTTTCTCTTTGTCCGCCCGACCGCTGCCAACCGTTGCAACTGGCTCGTGTCGCAGCCCTGCCCGCACGCTCAGGTCGTCCCTCCGTCCACGACTCGACGCACACGCCACAACGCACCTTCGCTCGATGAGTCCACGACTATTGGATGAGGGTCAACCGCTCTCACTGCCTTCTTCAACGCTTGGAGCACAAATGCCGGATCCGCGACTGCCCGTCGCAACCTGCTCCGATGGCGCGGCTGCTCAAGATGCAGCGCTATCCGCCATTTCTTCTTCAAAGCGCTTCTCGCTGCACTCTTTTCAGCACGGGAGTTGCTGTTTGCCTGAGCAGCCGCCAAGCCAGCCAGAGTGTCGCGCACTTTGAGAGCGACCTCCTGCGCAATGCTAATGGGCTTTTCTCTCGTATGGATACGGTAATCCTTAACCTCGACGAGCCATGCTTCTTCTTGATGAACACAAAGAAAATCGACAGCTTTTGAGCCGCTTCCTTCGGGCATGTTCGCGAACTGGTTGCGATAGAACGACCATTGGTCGTACTTGGTCGCCGTGCAGCCCTCGGCAAACTGGAACTCAAGGCCGCCCTCGATCAATGTCGTCACAAGCTGTTGTATGCCTCAAGGTAGCGGTCGGACTGTTCGAGCTCTTCGTCCAAGAGTACGAGAGGATCGACGTCCGCTATGTCACCCCCCTGATGAACAGCCACGCCATCATCCGTGTGCTGAAGCGCGAAGTACCGTTGTTTCAAGTCGGCGTGCGTCGTATCTGTCAGCATTTCGATCTCCCTGAGCAGGAACAAGCTGTGCGTGGCCATGAACACCTGAACGCCGAGGTTGCAGACGTCGAGGATCGCCCTAGCCACGCTGCGCACCAACTTGGCGTTGAGGTTGCCTTCGGGTTCGTCCCAGAAGAGGGTCGCGCCCTTGGTGAGGACGCCGGTCGCGACGAGGTGCGCCAACATCCCGACTTTGCGGCTCCCTTCCGCGACCATGTGCATCTCCAACCGCTCGCCTCCACGGCGCCGCAAGTAGAACCTGTCGGTCTTGCGGTCCAGCTCCAGCTTTCCGCCCATTGCTTCCTCCAGCCGAGCCAGGAGCGCAACCGCGCCCTCGGCACGCTGCTTGACCTCCAACGCACTCAGCAGTTGGCACGTGTCGCGCCAAGTCTCCTCGAATTCGGTGCGATAGGTCTCGAAGAAGGCCAGGAAACCTGGGTAGATGGCCAGCAAGTCCCGCGTGGGCAGGAATACCGGCCCGACGTTCCACCACTTCGGCGGCAGGCAATCGACCGTCACTTCGGACTTGCTGCGGGTCGCGAAGTGGAACTCGATGGACTCCCGGCGTCCACCGCGCGACGTCAAGCGGATCCCCACTTCGCAGCGCTGCCGACCAGGTTGGCGTTTCGCGAGCCTTCCCAGCGCGTCAGGGCGCATCACGCCGAAGAGCTTCTCCGCGATCCGCCGCTGCATCAGTGCTTTGGTGGGGTCGCGGACGTTGTTGTTCACGCACTCCTCCGCGCCTATCCGCAGCACGGCGTAGGGGAGCTTCAGAAGGTGCGTCTTTCCGGTGCCGTTCTCGCCGATGAAGACGTTCAGCCCGGGCGAGAACTCGAGCTCCGCCTCCGCGAAGGCGGTGAAATTGGCGATTCTCAGCGACTTCAGCAGCATGGCCCGAAACAATCCGCTCTTGCGGAGGTCGCTAGAGGCGGCGCAGGAGCCAGTCGCGCATCGTGTTGGAGACCAGTTCGGCGGCGTCCTGCTGGACGAAGTGGTTGGCGCCGGGGATCGTCACCAGGGTGAGATCGGCGTCGATCCAGTTCCAGGTGCCGGCGAGGGCGCCGGGCAGGAGGGCGGTGTCGTCCAGGCCGTGGAACATCAGCACCGGGGACTGCACGTTGGGCATGTCCGGCGATGCCAAGCCGGTTCCGGCGGGCGTTTCGCTTGCTTCCGCGCCTTCGCCTTCGGGCTGCGGCGGGCGCGGGTAGTTGGCCTTGTAGTAGTTCAGCATGGCCTCGAAATCCGATTGCTCGAAGGCCGCGACGTAGCGCTTGCGGGCCTCCGGATCGGTCACCCAGAACGCCAAGCCGTCGGCAGTGAGCGCCTTGTGGGCATCGGGCTGCTGGAAGTTGAAGGCGTACTGGCTGTTGCGCTGCTGGGCCGGGTTGGTGGTGAGCTCGCGGAACAGGCCGCGCGGATGCGGCAGGTTCAGAATCACCAGCAGGCGCACCAGTTCCGGCCGCTCCATGGCGACGTTCCACGCCACCGCGCCGCCCCAGTCGTGGCCGACGACGATGGCGCTCTCCGCGCCTTCCGCGGCGATGACCGCGGCGACGTCCGCGACCAAGTGCGCCATGGCGTAGTTCTCCACGCCCTTCGGCTTGTCGCTCAGGTTGTAGCCGCGCATGTCCAAGGCGGCGACGCGGAAGCGGTCTTCGAGGGCGGCCATCTGCTCGCGCCACGAATACCAGAAGTCCGGGAAGCCGTGCAGAAAGACGGCCAGCGGCGCGTCTTCGGGGCCGGCGATGGCGTAGTGGATGCGCACGCCGTCGTTTTCGGCGTAGCGGCTTTCGACGCGGTCGAACATGTCCTCTCCCCAAGCGGGCGACAGCGATGCGGCGGCGAACGCCGCCGCGGCCAAGGTGCGCACGATGCCGGCGCGCATCAGTGTTTCGCCCAGTTCATGGTTCTTTGAATTCTCGCGCCGTGGGCGAAGGCCCCCTCCCTGGTGTTCAGGAAGTCCTCGCGCCCGAGCAGCACGCGCATCTCGTAGGGTCTGGCGGCCAGCCAGTCCTCGTCCAGAAAGTCGTAGCACTCGACCGGGCGCAGCGCCAGGCGGCTGTAGGTCACGTGCAGCACGACGCGCTGGCCATCGGCGCCGCGCGGATAGTTCGAGTGCCACGTCGAGCCGTCCCAGACCACGCAGTCGCCCGGCGCGCATTCGGTGGCAATCGCGCCGAGCTCCTCCTTCGTTTCCTGCTCGTTCGGATGGCGGCGCAGCAGGTGCGACTTCGGCACCACCTTGGTGCTGCCGCGCGCTTCGTCGAACGGATCGCAGGCCCAGCAGAACGTGACCAGCTGGTTGTGGACTGGAAACGGGGCCGGCGTCCAGTTCTGATCCGCATGCAGACCGATGGACGGCGCGCCCTTGGGGCGGACGCTGGCGGCGATCTGCGAAATCATCGCGCCCTTGCCGCACATCACTTCGGCGACCGCCAGGAGCTTCGGATTGAGGATGACCTCCTCGAAGACCGGATCCTTGTGCAGCAACATGCTGGCGCCCGCGACGCCGTTCCTCTCTGCCGGCGAAACGCCCTTGAAGGAGATGCGGAGAATCGCCTCCCGCAGGCGAGCGTTGAACTCCGGCGACGCGGCTTGGCGAACGTAGCCGTAGCCGTTCTCCCGCAGTTCGGCGATGGTCTCGGCGACGCCGTGCTCTTCGACGCGGCAGCGCAGCTCGCTCGAGAGATCGAACGGCGCGCGGGTCTCGAACAGCCGTTCGACCTTCGGCAGGGTGGCGGCTTCGCTCATCTTTGCGACCTCGGCTCTTGTCCGTTGCCGCCGATGATGCCACAGCAGCGGCGCATTCTTCCGCAAGGCCGCCGGGAACGAACGCTACGGGTCGATCAGCACACCGGGGTTGAGAACGCCCTTCGGATCCACGCTGCGCTTCGCGGCACGGAGCATCTCGGCGAACAGTGGTGGGCGCTGACGTTCCCAGCCGCTGCGGTGCATTCTGCCGACCGCGTGGTGGTGCGTCACCGTGCCGCCGGCTGCGACCACCGCATCGGTGGCGGCCTCCTTGACGATGCGCCAGCGCTCCTCTTCCGCGCCGACGGGCACCACGCCGCTGAAGCTGTAGTAGGGCGCCGGGCCGTCCGGGTAGACGTGGGTGAAGCGGCAGGAGAGCCGCGCCGTGTCGCCGAACGCCGTGCGCAGCGCCGTGCCCAGCCGCTCGCGGACTTCGGCGTCGAACGCCGGCCACTTGTCCCAGGTGATCGCGGTCTCGAAGGTGTCGGACAGCAGCCCCAGGCCAGCGGTGAGGCCAGCGTTCACGCCGATGAAGGCGTTGCGCCATGCGCCCACGGCACCGCCGCGACCGGTGGGGCGGCCGGCGCCGTCGTCGATCAGGACGTCGGCATCGTCCACGCTGCCGCCGTGGTTGCGAGCGATGCCGATGGCCGCCTTGATGTTGTCGCCCTGCGGGACTTCGCTGGACTCGAAGCCGATGATGAGCAGCGCCTGCTCGCCGTCGAGGCCAGCCGAGAACTCGGCTTCCGCCGGATCGAGAATGCGCAGATTCGCCGGCCAGAGCTTGGCTTGGGCGATTTCGCGCACCGCCTCGCAGCCCGCTCGCCAAGTGGGAAACGAGACCCCGGCGGTGGCGCGGAAGACCGGCCGCTTCTGCAAGCGCAGCCAGCACTCGGTGACGATGCCGAGGGTTCCCTCGGAACCGAGCACGAGGCGATCCGGGCTCGGCCCGGCGCCGCTCCCCGGCAGGCGACGCGACTCGAACCAGCCTTTCGGCGCGAGCATTCGCGTCGCCTCGACGAAATCGTCGATGTGGGTGTGGTTGGTGGCGTAGTGGCCACCGGAGCGCGTGACCACCCAACCACCGACGGTGGACCACGGGAAGCTCTGGGGAAAGTGGCGCAGCGTCAGGCCTTGCGGCTTGAGCGCGGCTTCCAAGTCCGGCCCCAACATTCCGGCCTGAACGCGCACGGCGCGGGAGACGTCGTCCACTTCCAGCACCGTGTTGAGGTTGTCCAGATCGATCGTGACCACGCTGGCCGCGTCCTTCGGCGCGTTGACGCCCCAGACCACGGACGTGCCGCCGCCGTAGGGAACGACGACGTGGCCTTCGCGGTCGCACCAGGCCAGGGTCGCTTCGAGTTCGTCTTCGCTGCGCGGATGCGCGACCGCGTCCGGCGGATGGTCGAACTCGCCGCGCAGCCCTTTGAGCAGTTCAAGGCCGTGCCCGCCATAGGTATGCGTCGCGCGTTCGACGTTCGAGGCGCTGGTCCAGTCGGCCAGTTGCGTGGGCACTTCGAGCCGCGGCGCTGGCAGTTCGACGCGCTCGGCATCCGGCGGTGGCGGCGGTTCGACCGCACGGCCCAGGCGCGCCGCCAAGCGCTCGGCAGCGGCCCGCCGCTCGGCTTCACTCGGTTCGTCCGAAACGTAGCCCCACGTCCAGAGGCTGCGCCTTTCCGTTCTGGCGACCATCGGCTAATCGTCCGACAAATCCAAAGATTCGTTGCTTGCGATTAGCCGCTCTACATCCGCTTGGTGCATCTCGTAGTAAGCCCATGCGTTGTCCAGATCGTCGCAGCCCAAGGTCGGATAGTTCTGAAGGATCTCATCGTCGCCCGCCCCTAACTGTCGGATGCGAACAAGCACCCAGACGGGAATTCTCGTCCGCGCGACGCAGGCTTCGCCGCCACAGACGCCGGGCGTGCGTTCAATGCCCAACGCTGTCGACTTCGCCATCCGGGAGTCCTTTGCAGGCCGTGAACCGCAACAACGTGGCACAGTAACATGGCTCCTGCCCGACGCAACCGCTCCGCCCCTCTTCGGAGACTCGGGAAGGCGGGCCCGGCCTGCGCGAGCAGATGCCGACCTGCTCGGGATGCGGCATCATTCGCCGCAACTCAAGAGCGGAGCCACTCATGGATTCGGAAGCAGCCGACGCCGGCATCGCCGCGGCGAGGGAGTTCATCGCCGCGTTCAACGCGCAGGATCACCAGCGGCTGGCCGCCGCGCTCAACTACCCGCATATCCGCCTCGCCAACGGAGCGTTCGTGCGCATCGACTCCGCCGAGGAGTTCGCGGAGCGGAGCGAGCGCGGCAAGCGGCGCTTGGCCGAGGAAGGGTGGCATGACTCGGTGATCGAGCGCATCGAGGTGGTGCAGGCCGCTGCCGACAAGGTCCATCTGGTGATGACGGTCTTGCGTCGGCGAGCGGACGGGACCGTCTACAACAGCTTCGAGACGCTGTGGATCGCGACCTTAGCCGCAGGCAGCGGGGCATCCGAACGAGGGCATTGGGGAATTCAGTTTCGGTCCAGCTACCTTCGGTAGCGTGGCGACGGTCTACAGCAGGTCCTCCAGGATGGCGTGGATCTCCGGGCGGTGCTGCTTGAGTTGGGTGCGCGCCAAGCCTTGGACTTCGTGGGGGTAGTTCAGCCAGCGCGACGTTTCGTGGAGATAGTAGTGGGGGCGCAGCGAGGTCTCGTTGCGCGTCGGCTTGTAGTAGGGAACGGCGATGCGGGCGTCTTGCGGCATGTTGCGCCGTAGTCTGCGCTGGAGTTCATCGAGCACGGCCTGCAGCGTGTGGCCGGTGTCGAAGACGTCGTCCACCAGCAGCAGCTTGTCCTCGAAGGCGAGGTTCTTCACCAGGTAGCTGAGGCCATGCACCACCACGGCGCGGCGCTGATCGATGCCGCGGTAGCTGCTGGTGCGGATGGCGATGTGGTCGGTCGCCGTGCCGTGGTAGGCGAAGTATTCCTGCACCGCGAGCCCGACCGGGGCGCCACCTCGCCAAACGGCGACGATGAACGTGGGCTTGAAGCCGCTGGCGAACACGTTGGCGGCGAGCCGGAACGAGTCCTCGAGCAGCGCCTGGGCGTCCAAGTAGAGCGGTTCGGCGCTTTGCGTCATGGCGTGGAAGTCTATGCTTCGCGTGGCGTGGACGCACGGCATGGCGTGCGTGTCGTCGTATCATGCGCGGAGTTCAAGGAGCGGGCGGCGTGGAGAAGCTCTTCGTTGGCGAAGCCGAGCGGGTGCGCGATGGGTTCCGGCTGGGGCGGCAGATCTATCTGAGCGGCTTTCGTCCGACGTTCATCGTCGGCCTGTGGCGGGGCGGCAGTGCGGTGGGGATCGTGGTGCAGGAGTGCATGGCCGTGCTGGGCGTGGAGACCGACCACATCGCGGTGCGCACGTCCTACGAAGGGCGTCCGCAGTACGAGGCGTCGGCCAAGGCGAAGCAGCCGATTCGCGTTCACGGCAAGCAGTATCTGCTGGAGAACCTGAACCGCGAGGATCGGCTGCTGATCGTCGACGACGTGTACAGCAGCGGGCGCCATGCCAACGCGGTGGTCGCGGCGCTCCGCGAAGGCACGCGCCGCAACATGCCGGAGGACGTGCGCATCGCCGCGCTCTGGTATCGGCCTGGGCCCGGCACGACGGCGCCGGACTACTTCCTGCACGAAACCGCCAAGTGGCTGGTGCTGCCGTACGAACTGGCCGGTCTCAGCCGCGCCGAAATCGCCGCCCACAAGCCCTTTCTGAAGGACCTGCTCGCCGTTCCCGCGCCGACGACATGCGAGGGGCAAGCCCCTCCCGCTGCTCTCTCATGCGAGGGGCAAGCCCCTCGCGCTGCTCTCCCATGCGAGGGGCAAGCCCCTCGCGCTCCCCGGCCGACCGCCAACAGGCAACCGTGATGGCGCGGTCCGACTGGCTGGAGCGGCGCTTTCAACTCGCTGCGCACGGCGCCACTTGGCGGGGCGAAGCGGTCGCGGGCGCGACGACGTTTCTGGCGATGGCCTACATCACCGTCGTCAACCCGGCCATTCTTTCCGATGCCGGGATGGATTTCGGCGCCGTGTTCGTAGCCACCTGTCTGGCGGCGGCTGCCGGAACGCTGGCGATGGGCTGGCTGGCGAACTATCCCATCGCGCTGGCGCCCGGCATGGGGCAGAACGCCTTCTTCACCTACGCGGTGGTGGTTGGTTCCGGGCACCATTGGCAGGCGGCGCTGGGGGCGGTGTTCCTCTCCGGCGTGCTGTTCGTGACGCTCAGCGTGCTGCCGGTGCGGGAGTGGCTCGTCAACGCGATTCCGCGCAACTTGAAGCTCGGCATGGCGGCTGGCATCGGGCTGTTCGTCGCCTTCGTGGGCTTGCGCAACGCTGGCATCGTCGTCGACAACCCGGCCACGCTGGTGGCGTTCGGCGATTTCTCCGCGTTCGCGCCGGCCGCGGCGCTGGTCGGCTTCGCGCTGATCGCGGCGCTGGCCGCGCGCCAAATCGCGGGCGCGGTGGTGATCGGGATGCTCGGCGTGGCCTTGGCCGGCTGGCTGCTCGGCGATGCCGCCTTCCACGGCGTCGCGGCGCTGCCGCCTTCCCCGGCGCCGGTGTTGTTGCAGTTGGATATCGCCAGCGCATTGAGCCTCTCCATGCTGACGGTGATTCTCTCCATGCTGCTGGTGGACGTGTTCGACACCGCCGGCACGCTGGTCGGCGTGGCGACGCGGGCCGGACTCGTTGGCACCGACGGCAAGCTCCCGAGGCTGCGCCGCGCCTTGCTGGCGGATTCCGGGGCGACGCTGTTCGGGGCCTTGGCCGGCACGTCGTCCACAACCAGCTTCATCGAGAGCGCGGCTGGCGTGGAAAGCGGCGGCCGTACAGGGCTTTCGGCGCTGGTCGTGGCCGGGCTGTTTCTGCTGTGCCTGCTGTTCGCGCCGTTGGCGGAGAGCGTGCCGGCCTACGCGACCGGCGCGGCGCTGCTGTTCGTCGCCTGCCTGATGGTGCGCAGCGCCGCGGATCTGGATTGGAACGACACCACGGAAGCGGTGCCGGCGGTGGTGACCGCCATCGCCATGCCGCTCAGCTTCTCGGTGGCGGACGGCATCGGCATGGGCTTCATGGTCTACGCGACGGTGAAGGTGCTGGCCGGACGCTTCCGCGAGTGCCCGTTGGCGGTGTACGTGGTGGCGGCGATCTTCCTGCTCAAGTTCGCGGTGCTCTAAAAGGGCGCTTACGCGCCGGACTTGGGCTTCAAGGAATCCATCCAAGCGTGGATGCGGTGGCGCGTCCACGGCAGGTCCAAGGCGATGAAGGCCACGCCCAAGGGGAACATCCAGAAGCCGAGCAGCGGAAAGAAGCCGAAGACGCCGCCGATCATGAACAGCACGCCGACGAGGGAGCGAATGCCGAAGGGCACGCGGGAATCCCCCCAGTGGAGAATGCGGTAGGTCAGGCCGGCCACCTTCCTGGCGAGGCCGGACCGCTTCAGGGCCACTGCGCTACACCATGATCGGGCGCTCGTCCGGCGCGTCGTGGCGATCCGGATGGGCGCGGCGTTCGAGGTCCGGGTCCACGGAGAGGAAGCGGTAGCGGCCGTCTTCGTCCAAGGAACGCTGCAAGCGGTTGCGATGCAGCAGCAACTGGCAGTGGGCGATGGCCTCGCCGAGGGCCATCATGGTCTGGCGGGCGTCCAGCTTGCGCTTGAACAGCACCGGCAGCAGGTCCTTGGCAGTTTGCGGTTCGGCGCAGGTTTCCTCGATGGCCAGCATGCGGTCCTCGTGGTGGCCTATGAGATCGCGCAGGCGCTCGCGAACGCCGTAGAACGGCAGGTTGTGGGCCGGCAGCACGAAGGTCTGCTCCGGCGTGTCGAGGAACTTGTCGTGCGACTCCATCCATATCTTCAGCGGATTCGCTTCCGGCTCCGTGGGATGGACGCTGACGTTCGAGGTGATCACCGGCAGGATCTGATCGCCCGAAATCATCACGCCCAGGCTGTGGCAGTGCAGGCAGGCGTGTTCAGGCGAATGGCCAGCGCCCACCACCACGTGCCAGTCGTGGTCGCCGATGGTGAGGATGTCGCCGTCCTGCAAGCGGCGGAAGCCCATCGGCAACGCGCTCGGCATGGTCATGGCGCTGCTGCGGCCCTTCGGCAGCCGCGTTTGCCACATGGCGCGCATCTTGGCCATGTGATCGGTGGGCATGCCGTAGCGGTGGTAGAACTCCTCGCCCTGCCAGCTGCCGTGCGACGACGAGAAGCCCATCGTGGTGAACGAACGCGCCTGGTAGTACTCGGCGCGGGTCATGTAGAGCGGGCAGCGGAAGTGATCGACGATCATGCCCGCCTGGCCGATGTGGTCCGGGTGCATGTGCGTGCAGATGACGCCCTTCACCGGCTTGCCCTGCATGGCCGTCTCGAAGACGCGGTGCCAGAGCTGCTTCGTCTCCCGATTGCCGAGGCCGGTGTCCACCACGAACCAGCCGTCGCGGTCTTCGATGAGGTAGAGGTTGATGTGGTTGAGCGAGCCGCCCATCGGCATCGTCAGCCAGCGGACGCCGTCCGCCACCTCGATGGTGGTGCCGGGCTGGGGGTGCGAGTCGTAGGGGTATTGGAGCGCCATCTGGCGGCGATTATAGCCCGCCGCGGGGACTGCGTGGCCGAACTTCGCCCCGAACGCTTGGACGCATCCAGCCAGGACGTCACGACTGCGCTCGAAGCCACTGCCGCCACCCTCTGTTCCAAGGCCGACACAGCGACGGCGGACATTCCGCCGTCACCGTCACGCGCACCACTCCGGTGACGCTTCTGCCCTGGTGGCCAAGCGTGATCCTGATCACCGCTTCGCCAGGCGCGAAGGTGGCGACCGTCAGCAAGCCGCCGTCCAGGCTCCCCGTGGCCACCTGCGGGTTCGAGGACGACACCGTGAACTCTCCGCCGTCGGGCAACAGGTCGCGAAAGTGCTGCCTCAAGTCGAACCTGCTCGACGCGCCGACGGGGAAGATGTCCGCAAATCGCAGCGTCGCCAAGTCGACTTCCGAGGTGACGCCGCAGACCACCTGCCGCCGGCGCACCCCTCGATCGGTCGGGAAGTCGCTCGCGGCCTCCACCGTTCCTAGCCACTCGCGCCATTCCGCGTCGTAGGAAGATGCGATCTCGTTCTGCTGATAGCGCTCGAACTCGTCGAAACAGCCCGACCGCAGGTATCCGAGCAGCAGCCCGACATCGCCCGGGTGGCGCTCGATGATGAACCGCACCGCCAAGTAGCCCCACCTGTAGACCCGGTCCACGCCGTGATCGTAGGTGTTCTTGAACAACTCGTCGAACGAATAAGGCTCGGCCCCCTTGGCCAATTCGATGGCCCTGGGATAGTCGTTCCGCTTTTGGATGTACTCGGCTATCCCTTCTATCCACCACAACGTGTCGTACTCCAAGGAGAAATCGCCGTGGATGTTGAACCTGAGGTCGAGATAGTGGGTGTACTCGTGCTCGAGGTTGCGAATGTAGCGCTCGTCCTCGTCGCCTTCCATGTAGGCGAAGAACCTGGCGACGTTGTTCGGATCGGCAGGATCGCCCTCGTAGTAGATGCCGCCGTTGTCGGTTTCGTTGCCGTAGAACAGGCCGGAGTAGGTCTCGTAGCTGTAGGAACTCTGGTAGGCGATGACCTCCAGGCGCTCGTTGTAGTCGTCCGGCACCGGAATGCGCCCGGTATCGAGCAGCTGGTGGAACCGGTCTCCGGCGTCGCGCATCAGGCGGCAGGCGTCGTTCAGCTGGCCTTCCGTCAAACCCTGGCCCACGATCCGCACGTCCACGCTCTCGCACAAATGGTCGCTGGTGAGGATGTGCTCTTTCAGTTCAGCGTCCAGTCCGCAGATGTCGAACAAGGCGCACTTTTCTTCGTGGAACACGGCTCCAGCGGTGGAAATCCAAATGCCGGCGCCCTCGCCAAAAGGGTCGTAATGGGCCAGAATCGCCCCTATCGCGGACACGACCTCATCGTAGATCGCGAGCGCTTCTTCATCCAAGAAGTGGGACAGGATGTTGCCGGCGCTGTCGATCACCAACTCCGCCTCGGTGCCGACCATGTAGTCCTGAAGCGCGAACTCGCGCAGGATTTGTATGAGTTCGAAGTCCGAGGACACCGAGCGCAGAAAGGCGTCGTCGTCGGACGCGCGGAACAAGATGTGGAAGATGACGTTGGTCGCGGCGACCACTTCGTAGCCTTCGTCCCAAAGTTCGTCGCTGATGAGCTCCTCTATGTGGCGGCGCTCGAGCATCCGCAGCCAAGCCTTCAATCGAGGAAGATGCGCGATCCAATGTGTACCCCACCCAGGGTCGTCAAGTATCGAGAACACTTCCCACGCGGTCTCGCTGTGCGTATCCGTATAGTCGAAGAAGTGCTCGTTGAGCAGGAAGGCGGACACGCTCTCGTTGACGACGTCGACCAATGCCGAACGGTCGTCGCTCCAGTCGAAATGGTCGGGGTCTCCATACTGGTTGTAGAAGCCGATTCGCAGGAACAGGAAGTGCTTGCTGTACAGATGGTCGGTGTTCTTTCCCTCGTATGCCTCCATGAGGGCGACGGTGGATGCCGAGACATCGACCATGTTCTGCCGGCGGAAGGCCCTGCTCCGGAGGGAGAGCGGCGCATCGGAGAACAACTCGTTCAAGCAACCGTAGGCGGTGTCGCGAATGAGTTCTGAAAGTGCAGCGCCCGTCCTCTCGCCAAATCCTTGAACATCGCAGGGGGTGTCGTCGTCCTGTTCGGCGATGCGCGAGACGTAGGGCTTTGCCAGCCGGTCGAGCCTATCCTGTTCGGTGGACTCGCGGATGGGCGGAAGCACCCTCGGCTCTTGCGGTCGCGGAACGACGGTCGTGATTGCTCGTCGGCTGCGCGGATGTACGCCCAGGAGCGGGCGCTCGCTGGCCGGATGTGCCGTGGGCGATGCACTGGCGGTTGCCGAATCAGCGCCAAGGCACATGGCGGCCCACATCGACAGGCCGCAGACAGCGCAGACGGCGGCAGCTCGCGCCATGGCGTTTGGCAGGAACGGGATCATGATCGGCTCTCACGCATCGTCCAGCCAGGGAATGCGCCACCCTCGCATGAAGCGCGGCTGTTCGACCTCAATCGTCAGCACGAGATGGAACACCGCTTCGCGGCCGTCTTCGAAGATCGCGGTGACGGCCACGTCGACGACGCCTGCGGCACGCGTCGCTATGCGCAGCCCGCCGTCCTCAATGTCCACTGTGGCCAAGCGTTCGTTGTCCGACACCGCGGTGTACGCCTGCGGGTCTTCCAGTTCATCGGGGAACAAGGAGCGCATGTCCAGCGTCGCCTGGTCGCCCGACCAGAGGGACAGCCTTGGCGACGGCGGTTCGCCGACGACCCACAGGTCGAAGTCCTCGACCTCGCCGCTGGCGAAACCGAGGCACGGCCCGAAGTCGGCCACCGGGTTGCCGTCGTCGTAGTTCAGCTTCACCCGCATCCGGCGCAGGCCGGTCACTTCGTCTGGAATGGCGAACTGCTGGGTGACCGATACAGGCTGGTCGGCGATGATCAGACGGCGGTCCATGACCAACTCCTCCGCTTCGAATATCCGGTTGCCGTTCCAGTCCACCCAGGCACGGGCGGCGTTGCGGTCGTTGTTGACCGGCGTCACCACATCCGCCACCAGGCGCAACGTCGGCGTCGAGCCGGGCGCGATGCGGATGCGTTCGGGCCACAAGCTGTACCGGTCGGACGACGTGCGACTCGCCAGCGCGCCGAAGGAAATCTCGGAGATGTAGGTGTAGTGGTCGTTGCTGGGGCCGGTCCAGCAGTAGTCCTTGGGAAGGTCTCCCAGCACGTCCACGTAGCGAGCGTAGGACTTCTCCGAACTCCCATAGGCGTTGCCGACTTGCAGCGACACGTCGTATTCGCCGGCCGTCCTGTACTGCACGACGGGATTGCGCTCGTCGCTTGTTGGCGGCGTACCGCCGGGAAACTCCCATCGCCACCGCGTGGGGCTGTTGGTGGATTGATCCCGAAAGCGTACGCGCCCACCGTGCTTGAGCCTGATCTTGTCGCCGTAGAACGCCGCCACGGGCTTGTCTTCCCCCACGCTGGACAAGGTTCGCGCGCTTGCCGTGGCACCGTCGTCGTCCGTCGCCGTCAACGTGACCCGGTAGGCGCCCGGCGCCGTGTAGACGTGCGTCGGGTTGGGTTCGGTGCTGCTGCCGCCGTCCCCGAAATCCCAGTGGTAGCCGACGATGCGGCCATCCGGATCGGATGAACCGGCACTGCTGTACGCCACGGCGCTGCCTGGCTGGAAGCGGTACGGGCCGTTCGGGTTGGGCGTGGGCGCATGGTTGTCGTGGCCGAAACGATAGGTCCTCTCCGCTCCCGCCGCGATGTTTCGCGTGAAGCTGCGATTGCCGATCCAAACCGTCAACGCGAAGGGCACCGTGGATTGGATCGTGATGGTGGCAGGGTCGCCCGGATCCGCCCTCTCGGCGCTGACCATGCGCGCGATCCTGCCGCCGTTGTACGCGAGGTTCTCGATGCCGTTGCGGGAGGGCTGCCCCAATCGCCACTCTATCGTGCCGTCCGGCGCGTTCAGTTCGATGCCGATGACGTGCTCGATCAGCATGGCGATGGGGCCCAAGCCGCCCCAGCCGACGAAGTGGGGTATCGAATCCGTGCTCGGAGCGATGATCTCGGGCGCGTTGTTTTCCCAAATGGTGCCCGTGCGCTCGTAGAGCAGCGAGAGCGCGTGTACGTAGTTCTCCGCCACGGCGCGCGCCAACGGCCAGTATCCGTAGGCGGTCAGGCCCCGGGTGGTCATGTAGGTGGTCGGCGGCCAACTCGCGCCCTGCCAGTACTCGCCCGTTACGCTGTAGGCCGACTGATCGGCGGCGAGCGTGGGCACGAGCGTTGGCCGCCAGAACTCGCCGAAGTCCACCAGGTGATGCACCAGATGGTCTGCTTGGTAGCGGCTGGCAACCTCGGCGATCAGAGGCCAGAAGGTGGCGACCGTCTTGGTCTTGTAGATCTCCCTGTGTTCGTCGCGGTCGTAGTAGAGCTTGTCGCCTTCGTGCCAATAGGCGTCGTTCACGAGATCCTTGTGGTGGCGATGCTCCGCCAGCATGGATCGCCGCGCGTCGTCATCGCCGACGACTGCCGCGATCTTCGCCAGATAGAGCGCCGCCAACGCTTGCTGGGCGGCCAAGTCCATCCATGCGCCCTCGTTGGCATCCGTCGTGTTGATGTCGTTTCTGGGCGAATCGTCCATGCCGTTGGCCCAGAAATCGGAGCGGTAGTGGCCGTCGGCATGGCGGATGTTGTCCTTGATCCAGAAGTGGTAGTCCACCATGCGTCGAAAGATGGTCTTCGCCTGCGGCGGCTCGTCGTCTCGGTTGCTGGCGACGACGCGGGTGAATCTGCTTGCGTCGCCCGTGACGCGGTAGTAGTCCCACTCGGCCCACGAATACAGCGGCGGGTTCGGATTCGGGATGTCCCACGGCTGCGAGCTGTTGGGATAGATGTCCGTGCCGTTCTTCTCGTTGAGTTCGCGGCAGATGAAGCCGTCGCTGCGCTGCTTGCGGTAGAAATTGTCCACGCCGTCCATGATCGGCAGCTCGCCGTTGGCGTACTTGGCGAACATGGCGATGAACAGCGTGTCCCACTGCCACACCTTGTTGTCGGTAAGCGCTTCGTCCATGTACTCGGCAACGAACCCGCTGCCCGGGGTGGCGAAGTTGATGTTGTCCGCGGCGAAGTCCCAAGCCGCGTAGTAGAGCCGAATCCAGTCCTCGCGCCCGTCCAGCACCGGCTTGGGGAGCGCCTCCGGGTCGTAGTCGTAGTCCACCAGATCGGCACCGGCCGGCAGCGCATGGCAGAGCGCAAGGGCGAACGCCACGCACAGCGCCGATGCGCGCGGCCTCGGGATCGCACGGGCGAAGAGGGATGGCGTACTCCAGCACATGGCGGTCGCAATTGTGACCACCACATGGACTGGATTGGAAGGGCGGGCGCGCCCTGCGGGGGTGCGTGTGGCTCGGCAACTCCGCGCCCGCGGGAACCTTGCTCGACACCGGCGGCCAGCGCCGCCGGAAGCGCTTCAGCGCGTGCCGTTGCCGCTCGACGGCGAGAACGCGACCTCTGCCTGGCCGTTGGCGAAGCCGCGCGAACGCCGTGCCGCGAAGCCGACCGCTTGCGATTCCACCGCGCGCTTGAGGGCGGTGAAGACGGCGGCGAGCAGCAGCTTGAAGTCCAGCCAAGGGTTCAGCGTGGCGATGTACAGGTTGTCGTACCTGAGCTTCTCGCCGGGCGTGGAGTGGTAGTGCCCTTGCACTTGCGCGATGCCGGCGATGCCCGGCTTCACGCGCAGCCGCTCGCCGAACGTCGGCAGGTCTTCCTCGATGGCGCGGTGCCGTTCCACGGTTTCCGCGCGCGGCCCGACGAGGCTCATGTCGCCGCGCAGCACGTTGGCGATCTGCGGAATCTCGTCCAGATGCAGCTTGCGCAGCACACGCCCCACGTTCGTCAGCCGCTCGTCGCCTGGAACCGCCAAGTGCGAATCCACAGCGTCCGGCTTCATGGTGCGGAACTTGATGATGCGGAAGACCCGCCCGCCCAGGCCGAGCCGCTCCTGCAGATAGAACACCGGCCCGCGATCCTCCAAGCGGATGAGCACCGGAATGACGGTGAGCGCGAGCAGCCAGAACGGCAGCAACAGCATCCCGGCGACGACGATCACGCCGAGGTCGAATGCGTACTTGTAGCTGGCCTTGGGCACGATTCCTGAGGCCCCCTCCCGGAGCACGGCGCGAAATTAGCCGCTCCCCTGCGGGCTGTCTATGCAAATTCGGCGCAATCTGGCGGGCGCGAAGCCGTCGCAGATGGCGGCTACGCCAAGCGACACGGGCAGTTGCGGGAGGGGTGTTGACAGAGCTTTATTGATATTGATAATGAGAATCATTCTCGCTTAGATTAGCGGTTGTGACTTTGACGCAGAGGAAAACGCGGCAAGCAGGGGCGCACGGCCTCTGCCTCTCCTTTGGCGGGCCGCCGAGCGAGATTGCTGGCGTGGCCCCGGCGACGGTTCCAGCCCCCTGTCCCCTCTGGTCGGCCCTCCGTCCGTGCTGGACCTCCCTTCCCAAGCACACGAGAGCGCCGTCCAGACGGGGCAGGGGCAACCCTAATCCAACCCTAGAGCAGCCCAAAGAGGAGTCCTTCATGCACTGCCGTCCGCTTTCCATCGTCCAAGGGCAAGCGCCCAGGCCCCGCCGCGGTCACGCTTCGGCGACGACGCTGCTGGCATTGGCGCTGCTGACGCCCAACGCGGCGACTGGCGCCGAGACGAAAGACCGAAGCGCCGCCAATGCGGAAGAAGAAGCCGCCGCGGCCGAGGAGACGGTCGTCGTCGTGGCCACGCGCACCGAGCGGCAGCTCGACGAAGTAGCAGCCACCGTTTCGGTGAAGACCGCGAAGGAAATCGAAGCCGAACTGGTACGCGACATCGCGGACCTCGTGCGCTTCGAACCCGGCGTCAGCGTGGCTGGCACGGGAAGCCGCTTCGGGCTCTCCGGCTTCAGCATCCGCGGCATCGGCGGCAATCGCGTGCTGACGCTGGTGGACGGCGTCCGCGTTCCCGACGAGTTTTCGTTCGGCCCGTTCCTGAGCGCCCGGCGCGACTTCGTGGACGTGGACAGCTTGAGCCGCATGGAAATCGCGCGCGGCCCGGTCTCGGCGCTGTGGGGAAGCGACGCGCTCGGCGGCGTGGTGGCGCTCACCACCAAGGACGCCCACCGGCGGCTCGGCGAGCGGCCGTTCTCGGCGGCCTTCAAGGGCGGCTACTCCAGCGCCGACGACAGCACCGTGGCGACGCTCGATCTCGCCGCCGGCCAAGGCCCGCTGGCGGGCATGGTTCTGTACACGCATCGCGCCGGCAGCGAGACCGAGAACGCTGGCGCCACCGGCGGCACCGGCGCCATGCGCGAGCAGCCCGACCCGCAGAACGCCAGCCTCGACAATCTCGCCGCCCGCTTGGCCTACAAGCCGTCGGAGCGGCATCGCCTGACGCTCGGCGTCGACCTCTACGCCGCGGACACGGCCACGCGGATTCTCTCGGACTACGGCAGCGTCGTCTTCGGCACCACCGTGGATCGCCGCGACGCGGACGACTCCAAACGGCGGCGCGGCGGCTCGCTGGCCTATCGCTACCGCGGCGACTGGGCGCTTGCCGACGCCGCCGAGATCACCCTCTACCAGCAGCGCTCCGAGACCGAACAGCGCACCCGCGAAGAGCGCACCACGCCGCGCCGCACCAAGCAGACGCGGCGGCGCGATTCGCAGTACGAGCAGCGCATCCAGGGCCTCGCTGCACAATTCCAGAAGTCCCTCGTCACCGGCGCGGTCCGCCACACCTTGAGCTACGGCGTGGACTACCTGGCCACCCGCAACGCCGGCTTGCGCGACGGCGGCACCTTCGATGCGAACGGCGCGCCGCAGCGCGAGTTCTCGCCGCTGCCGACGCGGGACTTTCCGATCACGGACGTCACGCAGTCGGCGCTGTTCGCGCAGGACGAGATCGAACTGTTCGACGGCGCCCTGCTGCTCTCGCCGGGCGTGCGCTTCGACCGCTTCGACGCCGACGCGCAAGCGGATTCGATCTACTTGAGCGGCAACCCCGGCTCGCCGACGCCGGCGGACTACGACGCCGCCGAAGCCACCGCGAAGATCGGCGCGGTGTACCGCCTGACCTCCGCCTTCTCCGCCTACGCCGGCTACAGCGAGGGATTCCGCGCGCCGCCCTACGACGACGTGAACGTCGGCTTCAGCAACTTCCTGGGCGGCTACAAGACCATCGCCAACGCCGAGCTCGAGTCCGAGCGCAGCCGCGGCGTGGAAGCGGGGCTGCGCTTCGCCAACGGCGCGCTGGAACTGCAATGGGCGCTGTACCGCAACGACTACGAGGACTTCATCGAGTCGTTCGCCATGGCGCCGCGCTTCGCCGCCAGCCGCGGCATCGACCCGGCCGACGGCCTGCTCACGTTCCAGTCGATCAACCGCGCCAGCGTGCGCATCCAGGGCAGCGAACTGCGCGCCGCGTTCGCGCTGCCGAGCGGCCTGTTCGGGCGCACTGCCGTGGCCTACGCGAGCGGCGACGACCGCAGCGAAGACCAGCCCCTCAGCAGCGTCGAGCCGCTCACCGCCATCGTCGGGCTCGGCTACCAGGCGCCGGGCGGGCGCTGGGGCGGCGAGCTGATCTGCAGCATGGCGCGGGGCAAGGACGCAGCGGATATCGATCCCGCCGATGCCCGGCCGGCCACGGCTGGCTACGGCGTCCTCGATCTGCTCGCCCACGTGCAGCTGGGTTCGCGCACGCGGCTGAACGTCGGCTTTTTCAACCTCGCCGACAAGACCTACATCCGCTGGACGGATTCCGCCGCCATCGGCGGCGACGCCGCGGCGCGGTTCACGCAGCCGGGCTTCAACGCCGGCGTGACGCTGCGCGCGGAGTTCTAGCCGATGCGGACTCGGACGGCCTTGGCGGCGCATCTCGTCGCCTGCGCAAGTGGCGCGTTGGCGCCGTTCGCCAGCGCCTGCGAGCAGACGCCCGACAGCTCGCGCATCGCGGTCGCCGGTGGTTCGCTCACCGAGATTCTCTACTTTCTCGGCGCGCAAGACCGGATCGTCGCCGTGGACAGCACCTCGAACCATCCCGAGGACGCCGCCCGGTTTCCATCCATCGGCTACGTGCGGGCGCTTTCTTCGGAAGGGTTGCTTTCCTTGGCGCCAACGCTGGTGCTCGGCGAGGACGACATGGGCCCGGACGAGGCGCTCGTCGCCGTGCGGCGCGCCGGCGTGGACGTGGTGCGCGTCGCCGAGACGCACACCGCGGCTGGCATCGTCGCCAAGGTGCGTTGCGTGGCAAGCGTCCTGGCGCTGGACGCGACCCGGATCGTCGAAGAGCGACTCGCGCCGACGGTCGAAGCGCTCGCACGACTGCAAGCCAGCGCGACGCCGAGCAACGCTCGGGTGGCCTTCCTGCTGGGTCTGCGCGACGGCGCACCCATCGGCGCCGGACTCGACACGTCCGCCCACGGCCTGCTGGAGATGGCCGGCGCCGCGAACGTGCTCGCGGACTTCGACGGCTGGAAGCCGGTCTCCATGGAAGCCATGGCCCGCGCAGCGCCGGACTACGTGCTGGTGACCGAACGCAACGTCGACCACGCCGGCGGCAGGGAGGCGCTGCTGCCGGTGTTGCAAGCCACGCCCGCGGGTCGCCTTCCCGATCGCCTGATCACTTTGGACGGCATGGCCGCGCTCGGCTTCGGCCCGCGCACGTTGGCGGTCGCCCTCGACTTGGCGCGGCGCTTCCGGGCGGAATAGAACGCAACGATGGAGCACACGGCGAACGGCACTGCGCTGGCGCATGGGGCCGCCTTGCCGCGGCAACTGCTGTTGCGCGGCCCGGTCTTGGCGGTCCTCGCCGTGGCGCTGCTCGTCGCCGTGGCCGTAGCGCTTGCCAGAGGCGCGATGCCCATTGCGTTGACGAGCCTGTTCGATGCCGACGCCGACTTGCAGCGCATCGTGTTCATGGAGATCAGAGCGCCGCGGGTGACGCTTGCCGGCTTCGTCGGCGCCGCGCTGGCGCTGTCGGGCGCCGCATTGCAGGGCCTGTTTCGCAATCCGCTCGCCGATCCGGGCCTGATCGGCGTGTCGAGCGGTGCCGCGCTGGGCGCCGTGGCTATGATCGTCGCTGGCAGCGCCCTGGTCATGCCAAGCGCCGTCGCGCCTTTCGCGCTGCCGCTCGCGGCGGTCGCCGGCGCCATGCTGGTGACGCTGTTCCTGACCGCTTTCGCCAGCCGCTACGGCCAGTTCAGCATCGTCACCATCGTGCTCGTGGGCATCGCGGTGAACGCCTTGGCTGGCGTCGGCATCGGCGTCTTCCAGTACCTCAGCGACGATGCCCAGCTGCGCACGCTCACGTTCTGGATGATGGGCAGCTTCGGCCGCGCCAACTGGCCGGCCGTGGCGCCAGCGGTCGTGGTAATGGCCGTGGCCGCGCTGCCGCTGTTCTTCGTCGCCCGCGGGCTGGATCTGTTGCAGCTTGGCGAAGCGGACGCCTACCACCTGGGAGTGGACGTTCGGCGCTTGAAGCGGCGCATCGTGCTGTGCGCGGCCGGCGCCGTGGGCGCTGGCGTGGCGCTCTCCGGCATGATCGGCTTCGTCGGGCTGGTGGTGCCGCATCTGGTGCGGCTCGCCATCGGCGCTGGCCATCGCTTCGTGCTGCCCTGCTCGGCTCTGCTTGGCGCGGCGCTCACCATTCTCGCCGACCTGCTGGCCCGCACCGTGGCCACGCCAGCCGAAATCCCGGTCAGCCTGGTCACCAGCGCCATCGGGGCACCGTTCTTCCTGTGGCTGATCGCTCGAGCGCGACCGCGATGA
The DNA here is from genome assembly GCA_965243175.1 of Candidatus Azotimanducaceae bacterium. Lineage (GTDB taxonomy): Bacteria > Pseudomonadota > Gammaproteobacteria > Pseudomonadales > Azotimanducaceae > VXYL01. Next base: position 300,829 of record OZ251532.1, read on the forward strand.
CGCTGGCGGCAAGCAACGTCACGCTGCGGCTCGGCGGCACCCAAGTGCTCGACGACGTCTCCGTGGCCGTGACGCCGGGAACGGTCACCGCGCTGGTCGGACCGAACGGCGCCGGCAAGTCCAGCCTGCTGCGCGTGCTGAGCGGCGAACTCGCGCCGAGCGTCGGCCAGGTTTCGCTGGGCGGCGAGCCGCTGGCGCTGTTCGGCGCCGCCGACTTGGCGCGGCTGCGCAGCGTGATGGGGCAGTCGGCCGTGGTGGCCTTCGACTTCTACGTCGAGGAGGTGCTGGCGATGGGCTGGCTGCGCACCACGAGCGGCTACCAGCGGGCGCTGCCGGAGGTCGTTTCGCAGTGCGGTCTCGACGCGCTGCTCGGGCGGCGTTTCAACACGTTGTCCGGCGGCGAACGGCAGCGGGTGCATTTCGCCCGCGCCCTGCTGCAGATCTGGCGCAGCGACAACGCGCCGCGCTACCTGCTGCTGGACGAACCCACGGCCAGCCTCGACATCGGCCACGAACTGCAGCTGCTGCGCATGGCGCGACGCACCTGCCAACGCAACGTCGGCGTGCTGGTGGTGCTGCACGACCTCAATCTGGCGGCGCGCTTCGCGGACCGATTGACGCTGCTGGCCGACGGCGCCGTCGCGGCAAATGGGTCGCCGCCTTGCGTTCTCGCGGAGGAGCGCTTGAGTCGGGTTTACGGCACGCCGGTGCGCGTGGAGCGCCATCGGCGGCTGGACCGGCTGGTGGTCTACACCTGAGCCGGCATCGTTCAACGATCGACAACCCAAGGAGAACCATCATGTTCATCGCCATGAACCGATTCAGGATCGCGCTCGGCTTCGAGGCCGGATTCGAGCGCATGTGGCGCGAGCGGGAGTCCTTTCTGGGCGAAGTGCTGGGCTTCCAGTCCTTCGCCCTGCTCAAAGGCCCCGAACGCGACGACCACCGCCTGTACGCCTCGCACACCATTTGGAAGTCGCGCACCGACTTCGAGGCGTGGACGCGCTCCGAGCACTTCCGCAAGGCCCATGCCCAGCGCAGCGCCCCCAAGGGCACCTACCTCGGGCATCCCGAACTGGAGTTGTTCGAAGCCGTGGTCTGACGGCCCGCGCACGCAACTCCGCGTGGGCGCGAACGGCCGGTCGCATCCGTGCCGTTCCGCACCTGCCGATGGCGAACGCGGCGCCGCTTCGATTACATTAGGGCCTCGAAGCAATCAGGGGAGGGTCGCCATGCCCATGAACGTGAAGCCCGTGCCGACGCTGGACGACGAAGTCAACGAGGTGCGGCTGGCCACGGCGGAGATCGTCAACAACGACATCCTGCCGGTGGAGAACAAGCTCTGGGCGCACCGCACGGACGGCGGGCGCCCGTCGAAGGAGCAGCTCGAGGAAGCCCACGAGCTGCGCGTCGGCGTGCAGAACAAGGTGAAGCGGGCGAGCCTCTGGGCGCCGCATCTGCCGCCGGAGTTCGGCGGCATGGGGCTTTCCTTCATGCAGCACGCCTACATGAACGAGGTGCTGGCCTACAGCCCCGGCGCCGCCTCGCTGTTCGGCGTCGTGGCGCCGAACTCCGGCAACCAGAAGATCCTGCTGAAGTACGGCTCGGCGGAGCAGCACGAGAAGTGGCTGGTGCCGCTCACCGAAGGCCGGATGCAGTCCGGCTTCTCGATGACCGAGCCGCACAACGCCGGTTCCGACCCGCGCTCCATCCAGACCCGCGCCGTGCTCGACGGCGACGAATGGGTCATCAACGGCCACAAGTGGTTCACCTCGAACGGCCACGCGGCGGACTTCTACATCGTCATGTGCCGCACCGCGGACCCGGACGACCCAGGCGGCGCAAACGAGAAGATGACGCAGATCATCGTGCCCAAGAACACCCCGGGAGTGAACATCGTGCGCGGCGTGCCGGTGTGGGGCAAGGCGTCCAGCCACTGCGAGATCATCTACGACAACGTGCGCGTGCCGAAGACCAACCAGCTCGGCGGCACCGGCACCGGCCACCAGGCGGCGCAGGATCGCCTCGGCGCCGGCCGCATCTACCACTGCATGAACTCGGTGGGCTCGATGTGGCGCTGCTTCGACCTGATGGTGGACCGCATCATGAACCGCGAGGTCCACGGCGGCGAGAAGCTGGAAGACAAGCAGTTCATGCAGGGCTTCATCGCGGATTCCTACATGGACCTCCAAGCCTCGCGCCTGATGGTGGTGGACTGCGCCCGCAAGATGGAAGAGGGCGCGGATTCCCGCACGGACATTTCCTCCATCAAGATCTTCGTGCCCAATGCCTACCATCGGGTGGTGGATCGCGCCATCCAGGTCTATGGCGCGGCTGGCATCTCCGGCGACTATCCGTTCGCCGGCATGTACGAAGGCGCCCGCACTTTGCGCATCGCCGACGGCCCGGACGAAGTCCACAAGATCCTCATCGCCAAAAACGTGCTGCGCCGCTACCACGCCGGCGAAAGCTGGGACTTCGGCAACTGATGGCCGCGAACATGGAGAACCTGGCGCAGGCGATGGCGGCGGCGATTCGCGCCGGCGACCCGCTGCCGAAGATGCCCGCGAACCTGAGCCTGGACGACGCCTACGCTTTGCAGAAGCAGGTGGTCGCGGCGGTTTCCGGCGGCGCGGTCGCTGGCCTGAAGGCGGGCATGACCGCTGCTGCCGGCCAGCAGGCGTTCGGCTTGACGCATCCGCTCATCGGCAACCTCTACGAAGCCGGGCGCTTGGCGCCCGGCGCATCCTTCGCGAGCGGCCCCGGCGTCAGCTTGGAGTGCGAGATCGGCGTCGTCGTGGACGCCGACGGCGCGCCGAAGACCGCCGGCCCGGTGATCGAAGTGCCGCGCATGGCCTTCGCGGACGATGCGGACCGCAACGGCGCCAACCTCACCGCCTGCAACATCGCCGCCGACCGCTTCATCGTCGGCGAACAGCAGCCGCTGCGGGATTCCTACGGCGACGTGCGCATTCGCCTCACCCGGGACGGCGAAGAAGTCTGCGCCGCCCCCGCTTCGGACGCCCTGGGCGGCCCGCAAGCCGCGCTGGCATGGATGCTCGACGAAGCCCGAACGCGAGGCCTGGCCGTGGCGAACGGCATGCTGTTGATCACCGGCGCCTGCGGCGGCATCCACCCCGCGCAGCCGGGGCGCTACGTCGCGGACTACGGCGACTTGGGGAGGATCGAGTTCACGGTGACGTAGCTCCAACCGAGCACGAGGCCAGTCGACGTCAAGGGCCGTCTGTCGTTGAAGACGGAACGGCCTTGACCCCATGCACTGGTTCGCCATACAGTATGCCAAGGTGCGGGTTCCACGGATCGCGCCGCGAACGTGAGGCCGGCCAACACCAGGCATGTCAGGAGCGACGGGAATGTGGGATTGGGATCAGGGACGGCTCGAGTACTTCCAATTCGACGCGCTGCGCCAGATCGCCAAGTTTGGCAGGGATCACGACCTTCGAACGGCAGTCCGGAGCGACTTGGAGGATGCGGTTGGGCTTCTCTTCCTGCCGAACGATGCAGCCTATCCGCCTTGGCGGAACTACAGCCGTGTCTTTCAGATCACGATGCTCGCTGTTCCGCAAGGGCGCGCCAGCGCCAAGTTGACCGAGTTGGGGCGATTTCTCGCCGAAGACGGCAAAGTAACCACCGATGAGTACCTGCACTTCCTCGCCCAAGCGACGACCCAACCGTCGCCTGCGTTGAGGGGCTGGGATCACAACGCACCGCTTCGGTATCCCCTGCTCTTCACGCTGCGGTTCGTTCTCGCACGCGCCACGCAGCATCAGTTCGTCACCAAGATAGCCGACATCATCGACAGCTACGTCGGAAGCCAGTTTCGCGGCGACGAAGGGCAGGAAGACTTCCTCCGAATCCTCAATGCCTACACCAGCCCCTCGGGCCATCGTCCTCGCCACCGACAGCCAGCGGAGAGCATCATAGTGCTTGCTCAGCTCTCCTACCTCGCGGCGACGAGCAGCGACGTAACCGTCTCGCTCTCACCATTGGATGCTGCCGAGCTGTTCGATGACCTCACGCCTGTCCTCGGTCCTCCCTTGGCGAAAGGAGCTGACGAGATAGACCGTCGGGCGGCACTGTTCCTGAGCGCAAAGGCAGCCATAGAGACCGACTATCCGCACACGGCCCTGAGTTCCATCAGCGAAGCTGGTTTCGACGACACCTTCCCGGAGGGGCAGCGTGTACGGCGCACCCACGTCTCGATAGAACGAAACCGCGTCATCCGCGAGATGTTCTTCAAGCAGCAACCGGAGCACGTCTGCGACCTCTGCGGCATGGAAACCCGGCAACTCTATCCCTGGGTCGACAGGCTGCTGGAGGTCCACCATCTGCTTCCCCTGTGTTCGGGAGCACGAACATCCAAGGACGGCACCCTGTTGGAGGACTTGGTGGCCAACTGCCCCAGTTGCCATCGCGCGGTTCACCGCTACTACGACAAGTGGCTGGTACAGGAGAGTCGCAAGGACTTCGCCGACGCGGGCGAAGCTAGAGAGGTCTACACCGAGGCAAAGCACGAACATCAACGCGCGGCCCGCAGCGTGGAGAGGACGTGATGGGACGCGCAGACACGCCGTTCTCCCATCAAGAGCGCATCTTCGAAGCCGCCGGGCTCGATGCGTGCGTGGAAGACGCGCTTGCGCCTGCTGGGTTGTCGATAGACGACTTGGTCTACGAGAACAGCAAGACCCTCAAGTGGACAGGTGGCTGTCCTGTTTACATTTCCTCGTTTCCGAGAGCGGCGGACGGCATCCCGCTTGTCAGCTTCTTTACGGGCTGCGGGGGCATGGACCTAGGCTTCGAAGCCGTCGGCTTCGAGCAGCGGGCATCGTTCGAGATTTCCGAGACCTTCTGCAACACCTTGCGCCTGAATCGGCCCGACTGGCGAGTCTTCGGGCCGCCATCGCATAGTGGAGACGTGTCGGATCTCGAGAGCGTGTCGACGACGCTTCGGCCGCTCGTCGACGTGCCATTCGACGGCGTGTTCATCGGTGGCCCCCCATGTCAACCTTTCTCGATCGCGTCGAATCAGCGGTTCGCCAAGGCGGGACCCAACTTCAAGAGAGTAGGATTCAAGCACGAGGGGAATGGCTCCTTGATCTTCAACTTCGTTGACCTCATTGCCAAGTTCCAACCGGCGGTGTTCGTGATAGAGAACGTGCCGGGGCTTAGGGACATCGATGGCGGGCGACAGTTGGCGGCAGCCATCGACAGACTGCGGCAATGCGGCTACGCGATTGCCGACGCAGCCGTATACGATGCGTCCGAATACGGCGTTCCTCAGTACCGACGCAGGATGATCGTCATAGGATCCCGCGTGTCCGGCGCCCTTTCGTTGGCGCAACGCCGGCAGCCGGCGGGCGCGGGCAGCGTACTGGCCGGACGTGTCACGAAATCCGCACCCAACCACGAGACGCGCAACCACAAAGTTCGGTCCGTCAGACGCTACATGCGACTTGGCTATGGCGAGCGCGATCACTTGGGCCGGGTTGATCGTCTGGATCCAACGCGCCCCGCCAAGACCGTCATCGCCGGAGGCACGAAGGGGGGAGGGCGCTCGCACCTGCATCCGGAGATTCCCCGAACGCTGAGTGTCCGGGAGTGCGCACGGCTACAGACCTTCCCAGACGACTATCGGTTCACCGGCTCAACCGCCAGACAGTTCACCCAGGTGGGCAATGCAGTTCCACCCGTGTTGGCCGCGGTTCTAGCGGAGCGCATCGCGCGGGCGTACTTTTGATTGGTGGCAGCCTTCCGACCGTAGCCGAGCCCTCGAACACGTGGCCTAGGCTCCCAATGCGCAACGCTACGCGCTCGGGAGGTCGAGCATCCACTGCCATGCCGGCTGCACCTCGATGCCGTCCGGCACGCTCTGCGGCAGGTCGTCGCGGGTCAGGGTGAGGACGGTTCGGCGGGCTCCGGGGAAGCGGTCCGCGGCGGCGACCAAGGCTCGGAACTCGCGTTGCGCGGTGGCGGGCTCGGCGAGGGTGACGCAGGCTTGGATCAGCTGCACGGTTCCGTCGGGGGAGCGCACGACGAAATCCACCTCGTGGCCATCGCTGGTGCGCAGATAGGTGACCTCGCAGCCGCGGCGTTCCAGCTCGACCAGGATGGCGGTTTCCAGCGCGTGGTCGATGTTGCTGCGTCCGGTGCGGTCGAACACGGGGATGAGGCCGGTGTCCACCGGATACGCCTTGCGCGGGTTCACCCAGCGCTGGCGCTCCGAGGCGGATTCCATCCAGACGATGCGCACCAGGAAGCAGTCCTCCAAGTGCGCGACGAGCTGATGCACGGTGTCCTTGGCGACGGCGACGCCTTGGGATTTGAGCGCGGCATGGAACTTCTCCACGCTGAACAGGGAACCGGCGTTGGCTAGGAAGTGCCGCACCAGCCAACGCAGGGCGACGACGTTGCTCACGTTGTGGCGCTCCACCACGTCGCGCAGCATCGCCACGTCGACGTAGTCGCGGAGCAGCCGATGGCGCGTTGCGCGGTCGAGGCCGCCGTCTGGGGCCTGTTCTCGAGAGGGCTGCGCTTCGGGGAAACCGCCTATCTCCAGCCAGTCTAGGAAGGCGCGCTCTATCCGACCCCGTTTGCGGCCCGTGGCGCCGAGGCCGTCCACGCTGCCGCGCAGAATGCCTTGGTGGCGCAGCGCTTCCTCGAAGCTGAAAGGATGCATCAGCACCTGCCAGGCGCGTCCACGCAGGGCAGTGGCGATCTCGCGGGAGAGCAGCGCCGCGGAGGAGCCGGTGACGACCACTTCGTGCCCGGCCGCGTCCAGCAGGCGGCGCACGAAGCGCTCCCAGCCAGGCACCACCTGGATCTCGTCGAAGCACCACAGCACGGGCACGTCGGCGGAATCCGTGGGCAGGCGGTCGTACTCGTTGACCAGCGCGTGCAAGTGCGCGGCGTCGAGACCGGCAAGCCGCTCGTCCTCGAACGAAACGAACGGCGAACGGGAGAGCGGTACCCCGCGCACCTGACGCTCTTCCCGCAGCTGGTGGACGAACGTGGTCTTGCCGGCGCGGCGCATGCCGATGACGACGGTGGCCTTGGCCGACATTCGCACCGGCCCGAAGACGCGCCGCGGTGTGAAAACGGGCGGCGGGTTCGCGGAATCCGCCAGCAGTTCCCGAAGCGCTTGCCTGGCGATGGGAGGCGTGTCCAACTCATTTCTCCTTTTAAGAAGGAGAATATAGCCGGTATTTCTCCTTTTAAGAAGGAGAATATAGCTGGTATTTCTCCTTTTAAGAAGGAGAAATGTCTCCTCACGCGCCACCTTCCGCTCCGGCTTCGTTGTTCTACAATGGCCGGCCAATCGTTGCAGGCGGAGGCGTGGAACATGTCCAAGTCCAAGACGCTCGGCCAGCGATTCCGCTCCGCGGTGTCCTCCCTGGCGGGGAAGCCGCGACTCGACGCCGCCGAACCCGCCAAACGCATCGCCGCCGTCGAAGGTCTGGACGCAAGCGAACAGGACGCCCTTGCGAGCGTCTTTCTGGGAGACGCCGACCGGGAAGTGCGGCTGGCCGCTCTGGAGCGGCTGACCAAGCTCGAGGCGCTGCTCGAAGGTCTAGCGGACGCGAACATCGCCGCCGCGGCAACCGAGCGCTTGCTGGCGCTGATCGACGACAACACGCCGGACGCGGTCGCGAGCCACCCCGCATTGCAGCGCGCTACGCTGGTGTACGCGCACTCCGCAGAGGACGCGCTCCGCGCCGCCGAACACATCGGCGACGCGAGCGAACGCGCTTCGGCGTTGCTCGACAACAACCGCGCCGACGTGCGCTTGGCCGTGGCGCAGGAGATCTGGGCGCCCACCGTGCTGGCAGAGGTCGAGAAGGCGGCGCGGGACCGCGACAAGGCGGTGCATCGGTTGGCCCGGGAGCGGCTCGCAAGCCTGCGCACCGCATCCACGCGCCGCGACCGCGAGGACGATCGGACCGAGAGCCTGCTGCGAGCGGCAGTGGCGCTCGACGACGACGACGCGCACTACGACACCAGACGAGAAATCATCGAACGGGATTGGCGCGGCCACTTGGCGGCGCTGGCCGAGACCGACACCGAGCTTGCCCGCTTCGGCGTGGTGGCTCGCGATCTGGAAGCGATACGCGGGCGGCTGCCGCCGCGCCGCCCGGCACCCAAGGCCGCGCCGAAACGAGTGGGCGAAGACTTCGATGCGCTGCTCGCCGAAGCGGCGACGCTGCGCGACGCCGTGCTGGCCGCCATTGCCGACGCCGATGCGGATGCCTGCTCCGCGCTTGAACAGCAGGCGAGCGCGTTGGCCGGCCGGTGGAACGTCAGCGCCGATCTGAAACCGCCGAGCGATCCTCTCAGCGAACGCTTCCGCGCCGCGATGGCCGCCATCTCCACCTCCTGCGGCGCACTCGAACGCGCGACGCGCCTAGCCGAGGAAAGCGAGCGTCTGCTGCAAAAGCCGGTGCCGGAACCAGCGCAAGGGGATTCCATCGAACAGGTCCGCAAGGCCATCCGCGGCCAAGCTCGAAACGTCGAGCGACTACTCGAACGCTACGCGTGGCCGGACGGCCTGCCGCCACCTGCAGGCGCGCAAGCACTCGCGCAGCGACAAGAGGCGTTGGCGAACGCCGAACAGCAGTGCGTTGCTGCCGCCGAAGCACTTGCGGAGCAGATGGCCGCGGGCATCTCCGAACTCGAAAAGGCCATAGCCGAGGGCGCCGCACACGACGCCCTCGGCAAGGATCGGCAACTGCGCGACTTGGCGAACCAGCTGCCGCCCGACGCCATGCGGCGCTTCGGCCCGGAGCTCGCGTCCTTGGGCAATCGCGTGCGCGAACTGCGCGACTGGCGCACGTTCGCCGAAGCGCCGAAACGGCGCGACCTCTGCGCGCAAATGGAGGCGCTTGCGGACAATCCGCTGGAAGTCCACGAGCAGGCGGACGCGGTGAAGGCGTTGCGCGAGCAGTGGAACACCCTCGGCGGCGTCGACTCGCGCCGAGACCGCGACTCGCGCAAGCGTTTCGACCGTGCCGCCGAACGGGCGTTCGATCCCTGTCGGACGTACTTCAAGGAGCAAGCGGAGCGGCGCAAGTTCAACCTCGAACAGCGCCAAGCCATCGTCGACGCGCTGGCCGCCTTTCTCGAAGACAACGACTGGACGCACGCCGACTGGCGCGGCGCGGAACAGGTGCTGCGCCAGGCCCGCGCCGAGTGGCGACAGTACCACCCGATGGATCGCAAGGCCGGGCGGGCATTGGCCGAACGCTTCGAGAAACTCGCCGGCGAGCTCCACGGCAAGCTCAAGGATGCCTGGGGCCGCAATCTGGAGCGCAAGGAGAAGATCGTCGCCGAGGCGACGGAAGTCCGCGAGTCCACGCAGACGGCCACCGCCAAGGCCGACGCCATGAAGGACCTGCAGCGCCAATGGAAGGCTGTCGGGCCAGTCCCACGGCGCCAGGATCAGCGCCTGTGGAAGCTCTTTCGCGCCGAGTGCGACGCGGTCTTCGAAGCGCGCGACACCGCACACGACCGCCACGTGGATCGGCGACGCGCCATCGAGGACGCCGAGGCCTTGCTGGCGGAGTTGGAACGGCGCGTGGACATCGACCCGGCGCTGGATCGCGACACGGTGGCCGACTACGAGAGCCGCCTGCCGGCGTTCGACACGCTCCCGAACGAGCTTCGCCGCCGTGCGCAAGCCGTGCTGCAACACGCGGACCGAGCCGCCGTGGACCGCCAAGCGGCCAACGCCGCGCGGGAAGCGGCGCACTCCTAATCGCCAACGGCGCGAGGCAACTCCAGTCTGAATGACGCGCCGCCGAGTTCGGCGCTGTCGCCGATCTCGAGCGAACCTTCGTAGACCGTGGCGAGTTCGGCGACCACCGCCAAGCCGACGCCATGGCCGGCGGCGCCGGATTCGCCGCCACGGGTTCCGCGGCGCAGAATCGCCCGCCGTTGCGCAAGCGGCACGCCTGGGCCGTCGTCTTCCACGGCGACCCACAGGGCACGCTCCGAATCGGCGGCAACGCAAGCGGAAACGCGAACGCGCCGCCGCGTGTACTTGAAGCCGTTTTCGATGAGGTTGCCCAGCATCTCCATCAAGTCGCGTTCATCCACGCGCAGCGCCAAGGCGCTCTCTTCGCTCGGCTGCAGCTCCGCCGTCACGCCCTTTTCCGCATGGACGTGCTGCAGCGCCCGCACGATGCGCGCCGCGACCGGCAGCACGGCGACGCGCTGGGTCGGCGCCGCTGCTCGGGCCGCAGCGGCCCGGGAGAGCTGATGGGCGACGGCGCTCTCCATGCGTTCGATCTGTTCGCCCAGCAAGCCGTCGTCGCCAAGCCGCTCGGCGGAGCGGGGCCATTCGGCAACAGCGTTCTTCAGCGCCGCCAGAGGGGTCTTCAGGCTGTGCGCCAAGTCTTCCATCGCCCGCCGGTAGCGGTCGCGGCTCGCCTTCTCGTAGGCGATGAAGTGGTTGAGATTGCGCGCCAAGCCGGCCAGTTCGGGCGGGTAGTCGGCGCCGATGTCCGCGCGGGCGCCTGCCTCCAACGCATGCACGCGGTCGGCCATGGCGCGAACCGGCCGCAGCCCCCAACGCAGCGCCGCCAGCTGGATGCCGATGAAGACGATGCCGACCAAGGCGAGACCGATGATCGCGCTGCGCCGGAACGTGGCGATTTGCCGACGGTACGGCGTCTGGTCCGCAAGCACCCAGAACGTCAGTTCCATCCCAAGCGCCTCCCAAACGACCGTGTAGGCGAAGACGTAGCGTGGCGGAGGGGACGCGGAACGCGCGTCGTCGAAACGGAACTCGCCTGGTCGCGGCCGCTGCTCCAGCGGCTGCTGCTCCGGCAATCCGCCGCCCAAGGCCGCCGAAGGCGAACGCCAGTGAACTTCGCCAGCGCTGTCGTCCACATAGGCATGGAGACCTGAACCGGCGCGAAGCAGGCGCGGCTCGGCAAGGTCGTTCGGAAACGCCAGACCGTCCGCCTGCTCCTGGGCCGCACCGAGCAGGCCGAAGACCACCGCCTGCAAATGCTCCTGCGCTCCTGCCCGCACCGCGGCCGTGAACGAACGGTCGAGAATCCAGCCGATGGCGCCCAAGCCGGCGATCAGCACCAGCACGGCTATGAGGGCCAGCCGAACATGGAGCCCCATGCGGCGGGCTGCCCGAGGCCGTTCAGGCGCTGAAGACGCCTTCATGGCCGTTCCGCGTCCACGGCGAACCGATAGCCTTGGCCGCGCACGGTGTGGATGAACGGAGCGCACCGCCCGAGCTTGCGGCGCAGGCGTCCGACGAAGACTTCGATGACGTTGCTGTCGCGGTCGAAATCCTGCTCGTAGAGGTGCTCGGTGAGTTCGGCCTTGGAGACGACCCGCGACGGATTCAGCGCCAGGTGTTCGAGCAGGCGGTATTCGTAGGCCGTCAGTTCCACGCGCGCGCCCTCCACCCGCAGCTCCTTGCGCGAGAGGTCCAAGCGGAACGCGCCATGCTCGATCACCGACGACGCATAGCCGGCGCTGCGCCGCATCAGCGCCTTGACGCGCGCCAGCAGTTCCTCCAGCGCGAACGGCTTGGCGAGGTAGTCGTCCGCGCCGGCTTCCAGGCCGGCCACCTTGTCCTGCCAGTGGCTGCGCGCGGTGAGGATCAGCACCGGCGTTCGGATGTTCTCCCGGCGCAGCGTCTCGATCAGTTCGATGCCGCCGAGCTTCGGCAGGCCCAAGTCGACGATTGCCGCGGCGTAGTCGTACTCGCGAGCGTAGTGAAGGCCCACTTCTCCGTCCGAGGCCATGTCCACGACGAAGTCGTGGTCGCGCAGGAACCTGTCGATCTGCGCGGCGAGCAGCGCTTCGTCTTCGACGATCAGCAGGCGCATGGGTCAGTCCGGCGCCTTGCGCGGGTCGTCCTCGTGGATGCGACCGCCGGAATCCACGAAGACGGATTTCACGCGCCCGCGCACATCGACGCGCACGCGGAAGCCGGACCGCCTCTCGCCTTCGACGACGCGCTGCGCGGCAACCGCGGCGACGATGCGCCCGCCGAAGGCTTGGCGAACGATGTTCGCGGCGTCCTGCCGCGAGATGCTGGCCGGCTCGGACGATGCCGGCGCCTCGGTTTGCTGGCCTTCGGCAGCGACAGACGCCAAGGCGCCGAGGACCAGCGCCAAAGCGCAGACGACTCGTCGCCCGACAACGATGCCCGGCGGCGCGGCCCTTACCTGCGGGCGCTCGCCCGCATCGGCCACGCCGCGCTTGTTTCGCATGGCGACTGCCAAGTTCATGGCCACGTCATTCTAAACAGTGCCGTGTATGCTCCGCGCAACCAAAAACAGCGACACCAGCACCATGCCAACCGAAGCCTTGCGTCTCGACCCCGTCGCGCCGTTCGCGGCGGATGTGCCGGAAATCGACGTTCGCGACGTGGACGACGCGGCGTTCGCCGCCATCCACGACGCGTGGCTGCGCTATCCGGTGCTGCGGCTGCGCGGCCAAGCCTTGGACGATGCGGAGCTGCAGGCGTTCAGCCGCCGCTTCGGCCCGCCGGAATACGCGCCGCTGGGTCGCATCAGCGATGCCGAGCGGGCGAAGCTGCCGAATCCGCATGTGGCGACGATCTCGAACATCGTCGAGAACGGACGCCCCATCGGCGGCCTCGGCAACGCCGAAGCAGCTTGGCACACGGACATGTCCTACATCGAGCATCCGCCGACCGCGAGCCTCCTCTACGCCATCGAAGTGCCGAAAGCGGGCGGCGACACGCATTACTGCGACATGGTGGCGGCGCGTGCGGCGCTGCCGCCGGCTCTGGCCGAACGCGCCAGAACGCTCCGCGTGAAGCACGACGCCGCCCACGACAGCGTCGGCAAGCTGCGCCGTGGCCACCATGAATCCGCCGACCCGCTGGCCGCGCCTGGGGCGGATCACCCGTTGCTGCGCCGTCACCCCGAAAGCGGCACCGAGGCGTTGTTCCTAGGCCGCCGCCAGGACGCTTGCGTGGTCGGCCTCCCACTGGACGAGAGCGAGGCGCTGCTCGACGAAATCTGGCGCTACGTCGCCCTCCCCGGCAGCACGTGGACGCAACAATGGAAGCGCGGCGACCTGGTGATTTGGGACAACCGCAGCGTGATGCACCGCCGCAGCGCCTTCGACGCGAACGAACGACGCCTCATGCGCCGCACCCAGGTGCGCTCGACGGCAAGCGTCCAAGCAGCGGCGTAGAGGTGCAACGAGCGGAGCGCGGGACGCGCCTTCTTCGGAACCTACCTCGACGCCCGCTGTTCCAGCGCCCGCTCGAAGCTCACCAGCCGGCGGATGAGGGCGTTGTAGCGGGAATGGACATCCGCCGGACTCTGGGCGGCGACCGCTTCGTACAGCGCAAGTTCTGGTTGCGCGGGCCAGCCGGGCGCGGTTGGGACGCGCAGCCCGGCTCGGCGTAGCCGCGGCGCACCCACCGCCACCAGCAACGCCTCGACCGTGAAGCCCGAGGCAGCCGAGGCGGAAGAGTCGCCAATGTCGTCCGCTTGTGTCGTGGGGGCGGTGGCGAGTGCCTCGAGGACGTCCAACCCGGCACAGACGAGTTCGGCGCCGGGCAAGCCGACGACGTCGCGACGGCGCCAACGCATGGTCGTCGTCACCGCGTGGCCTCCATCCGCCGCGTGGCGGCCCGCACCTTGGCAGCGAAGGAGGAGGCATCGATGGCGGGGAACCGAAGCAGCTCGCCTTCGATGGACGCGAAGAAGCCGGCGAGGCGGCGCGGGTCGATCAGGCCGCGTTCGTGCATCGCGGCCACGTCGTCGAGATCTTGCGCGTGGTCGCGCTCGATCTTGGCCAGCGCCTGGGCGTAGAAGTCGTAGTGGAAGAAGTCCACGGTACCGTGGCGTTCGATGAAGGGGCTGCGGATGCGCCAATCGGGAAGCGCGGGGATGAAGTCGTCCGGCGCTGCCAGTTCGACGTTGACGGCCAGTTCATCCTTGAGTCGGGCGATGGCCTCGAAGGCGCCCGCGGGTTCGGGCGCGAGCTTCAGATCCACGTCCACCGTGGTTTGCCGCCAGCCGATCAGAACCGCCGAGGCGCCGCCGACGAGATAGACGCGCCCAGCCCCCGCAGCCGCCTCGCCGAGCCGGCGCATGAACAGGCGCACTTTGGCGGCATCGCTGAACTCGCGCCGCATCGTCGGCCCGCTTCATCCGCACACGACGAGCGAGTATATGTGGCGCACGCCCTGCGGTGTTCAAAGGGTGTGCGACAAATCGTAGGTCAGTGGTTGCTCACTGGGTCCGATCTCGGGCGGCGAGTCGAGCGACGCGGCCGTTGCGGAGGACGGATTGGCGCCCGATGCCGTTCAGAGCGCGCCGTGGCTGAAGCCGCCGTCGTCGGTGGTCGCCGCGCCCGGGCCGTTCTGGCGCGGAGGTCGGCGGTCGAGGGGGTTGAGCCAAGGCGGGTCTCGTACTCTTGGCGTTTTTGCGAAACGAGCCAGGGGAAGGAGACCCGCCATGGCGACAGGGACTGTCGAGGAGTTGGAAGAGGAACGCAAGCGCGAAGAGGGTGAAGGCGCGGGGCTGCGGCGGGAGCTGGTGGCGGCGACGGCGCGTTTGGCGCGGTTCGAGATGGCGCGCTGCGGGTCCGGTTCGAGGGATGCGGCGCTGCTGGACATGCGGCTGCGCGCGGACATGCAGGAGTTGGCGCGGCAAGGGCTGGAGCTGGCGTACGGGAAGGACGACGCGGCGCCGTGCGCGTGCCCGGCGTGCGGCGGTCGGACGCGGCTGCTGCGGGTCGACGAGGTGCGCGTGGAGACGGTGCTGGGGAGCGTGCGGGTGGAGATGGCGCGGCGCGGGTGCCGGGAGTGCGGGCGCAGCGTTCGCCCGCGGGCGCGGCGGCTGGGCGTCGAGGGTTCGATGACGCCGTCGGCGCGGCGTCTGGCGAGCCTGGCGGGTTCGCAGTGCAGCTACGCGGGGGCGGACGAGTTGCTGCGCGAGCTGTCGGGGCTGAACTTCGGCGCGAAGCGGGTGGAGCGGACGACGCGGGCGGTGGGCGACGATCTGGAGGCGTGGCGGTCGGAAGGGGGAGGCGACGGCGACGGGGCCTCGCTGGCGCGGGAGGCGTCGAAGCCGGGGCGGAAGCTGTGCTGCGCGGTGGACGGCACGGGCGTTCCGGCGCTGCCGAGCGAGACCGAGGGGCGTTCCGGCAAGGACGGCGGACGGGCTGGCACGCGCGAGGCGAAGGTGGGCGCGCTGTGGGTGTCCGAGACGGACGCCGAGGGCCGCCCGCGCATGGTGGAGGGCGCGGCGGTGCTGTTCGCGGCGATCGAGAGCGCGGCGGAGACGCCCGGCCGGGAGTCGCCGTTCGAGCGGCGGCTGCTGCGCGAACTGGCGGCGGCGGGCTGCGGGCCGGGCGACGTCGACGTGTGCGTCGGCGACGGCGCGGAGTGGATCCGGCGGGTGTTCGACGACTGGTTCCCGGACGCCGAGAGGATCGTCGACTACTACCACGCGGCGGAGTACCTGTGGGCGGCGGCGCGCGCCCGCCACGGCGACGGCGACCTCGCCGAGGCGTGGGCGAAGAAGCTGTGCGCGATGCTCAAGGCGGGCCGCGTCGACGACGCCCTGGACGACCTGCGCAAGCGCGGCGGCGAAGCCGAGGAGTGCCGCCGCGCGGTCGCGTACCTCGGCGCCCGGCGCGACCGCATGCGCTACGACGAATACCTCGCCAGCGGCCTGCCGATCGGTTCCGGCGTCATCGAGGCGGGCTGCAAGAACGTCGTCGGCCAGCGCGCGAAAGGCCCCGGAATGCGCTGGACCGTGGCCGGCGCCAACCCCGTCCTCTGGCTCCGCTGCGCGCGCATCGGAGGCCAGCTCGACGACTACTGGAACGACCGCGTCGCCGCACTCGCCGCTTGAGAATGGACTTGGTGAGCAACCACTGACCTACGATCTGTCGCACACCCGTGTTCAAACCGCCCGTTGCCGCAGCGTCGCATCGCGTTACTATCGCTCGCATCTCAACGATGGCGGGAAGGGACGATGCGATTCGGCGATTTCAAGAACACGGAGGCCTTCAACGGCACCTTCAAGCGCATTCGCGAACTGGGTTTGGAGAAGCACGTCTTCGAACTCGACTCCTACGGCTTCACGGTGGTGCCGCCGGAACAGGTGGCAGACCGCGCCTTCTTCGAGCGCATGCGCGACACGGTGCTGCGCGTCTGCAAGGAGCGCACCGGCGTCGAGTTCCGGCTCGACCGCAACGGCGAGTTCGGCCACTACGAAGCGCAGCCGCAATCCGACGGCCAGTTCCTGCTGTTCTACCTGCTCATGGCCGACCGCGTGTTCGAGGAGTGGGTGCTGAACCCCACCCTCTACACGCTCATCGACTACTTGATGCGCGGCCAGCAGCAGGTCTCAAGCTTGACGTCTTTCGTCAAGTGGAAGGGCAAGCGGGAGAGCCTCGGCCTGCACAGCGACTGCCCGCCGGATCGCGACGGGCGCCTGCCGGCCTGCTCCGACGTGGCCAACGCCGCCTACTGCCTCACCGACTACACCTTGGACAACGGCGCCATCGCCATGGTGCCCGGCAGCCACGCCTGGTGCCGCCAGCCGCGTCCCGGAGAAGGCGAGAACTCGGCCGTGCCCGTGGAGGCAGAAGCCGGTTCGCTGATCGTCTGGCACGGCAACACCTGGCACGGCGCCTTCGAGAAGAAGACCGACGGCCTGCGCCTGAACGTCACCAGCTACCACTGCCATCGGCGCCTGAAGAACCAGGAGAACTACCAATGGCGCGTCACCCAGGACATGCTGGACCGCAACCCGCCAGAGTTCGCCAGACTGGTCGGCGCGGACGACCAGATGGGCTGGGACGAACGCGGCCCGGACTACTCCCGCATGGCCAAGTACGGCAGCCCGGAGACGAAGAAGCGGATGGCCATGGCCAGGCGAGAGCGCAAGGACGAGGAGCAGGCGGTCGCCGCCGGCTGACTTTCGCGCCGGCCGCTCAAGTCGTCTTCGCCATGGACTGGCCGCAAGTACAGAGGCGCATCGCGGCGGGCGAAGGCATCGACGTCGAGTTCAAGCGCACCTTGGAACTGCGCCAAGTCGGCCGCTCGATCTGCGCCTTCGGCAATACCGAAGGCGGCCTGCTGGTGCTTGGCGTGGACGACGCCGGCGCCGTCGTTGGGTTGCGAGACAACCTGACCACGGCTCGGGAGCGCCTCGCCAGCTTCTTCCACAACGGCTGCAACGCGCCGGTGCGCGCCCGCTGCAGCCATCAAGAAACGCCCGAGGGTTCTGTCGTGTGGATCGAGGTGCCACCGCAGAGAGGTTTGGAACCCCTGCGCTACGACGGCCGCGTCTGGGTGCGGCGGGACCGATCCACCACGGAGCCGTCGGCGATGGAGCTGCAGGAGCTCTTCAACGCTTTCGGCTATGTGCTGACCGAAGAGCAGACGATTGTCGCCGCCACCATCAACGACATCGACACGGAGCGCTTTCGCCGCCATCTCGCGCATCAAGGATTGGACTTGACCGAGCCGCAACCGGCGTTGGAAGACGATTTGCGAAACTTCGGCGTGGCTGCCGAATTCGACGGCGCTCTGCGTCCCACCTTGTTCGGCCTGCTCGCCTTCGGCCGGCAACCGCAGTCGTTTCCTGGCACGGGCAACTTCTGGATCAACTGCGTTGCCTACTCGGGCTTGGACCAGGCCGCGGATCTGGACACGGCGCGCGAAGCCAACGGGCGACTGGACGAACAGGTGGCCACGGCTGTTGGCTGGGCGCGGGCTTTTGGGCATCGCGAGCGCTACGTCGGCATCGTTCGCGAAGACATCCCGCTGCTGCCCGTGGCGGCCATTCGGGAAGCGTTGGTGAACGCCGTCGCGCACCGCGACTACGCCATCATCGGTTCGAAGATCCAGCTTGAAGTGTTCACCGACCGGGTGGACGTGACGAGCCCCGGCGCGTTGCCGAACCATCTTCCCATCGACGCCGTCCGCCAAGGAGGCCGCACTCGCACGCGCAACGAGCAGATGGCGAGCTTCATGCTCGCGCGCGGATTCATGGAGCAGCGCGGACGCGGCTACCTGCTGATGCGCCGGGCGATGCGGGAGTTCAACGGCACGGAACCGGAGTTGAAGGAAGACAAGGCCGCCCGCTTCTTCACCGTGACCTTGCGCCTGGATTGAGAGCGCCGCAACGGGCGGGCCACCTCGCTGAACCAAGCCCAGCCGGCGTCTCGTCAGCGTGGCGGCCAGCGCCATGGCGGCGTGTCGAGCGGGTCCAAGTTGCTCACTTCGGTTTCGCCGAAGGTCTTCTCCAGTTGCAGGTGGTTGGCGTCGTCGGTGGCGAGGAGGGATTCCACCAGATTGGTGGCGTGGGAGGTCACCCACAGCTGGGCGTGTTCGGCGCAACGCCGCATCAGACGGCCGAGGGCTGGCAGCAGGTTGGGGTGCAGGCTGGTTTCCGGCTCGTTGAGCACCATGAGCGGTGGCGGACGCGGCGTGAGCAGGGCGGCGATCCAAAGCAGATAGCGCAGCGTGCCGTCCGAGAGTTCCGCTTGCGAGAGCGGCCGCAACAGGCCGTGCTGGTGGAACTCCAAGGCGAAGCGGCCACTCTCCTGCACCACTTGAACCGTCGCGCCCGGGAAGGCGTCGGCCACCGCTTCGTCGAGGGCGTCGGCATCGCCGATCTCCATGATCGTACGCCACGCCGCCGCCAAGTCGCGGCCGTCGTTGGCCAGCACCGGGGTGCGGGTGGCGATCTGCGGCACTCTGGCTGGCGCGGACGCATCCGTGCGCAGATAGTCGTAGAAGCGCCAGGATCGAATCTGCTCTCGCAGCAGGAGCGCTTCCGGCGCGTTCTTCGGGTCGGCGCGGGACATCATGCTGTCGAAGGTCGGCAGATGGCTTTCGATCACCTGCCAAGCGCCCGCGTCGTCGCGTGCGCGGACGACGCCGCCACGGCGATCCACAAGCGCGCGACGGTCGTGCCAGACCTCGCCATGCCAGATGGCTTCGCGCTTGATCTCCGGATCCTGCCCGAACATGGTGCGCGGCACCGGCGTCGGCAGGCCGTAGTCGATGGCGTAGCTGAAGTCGTCGCCAGCGACGCCAAGACGCAGGCTGACCGGCTTGCGGCGCGGGCCGCCTTCGACAGCGTGCTCGCCCCGTCTGACGCTCCCCGCCAACTGCTCCGGCCCGGCCCACAACGCGGACGGCAGGCCGCCTTCCACCGCCAGCGACTCGATGGCGGTGCCGAACGCGGTCTGCGAGAGGAGGCGCAGACCGCGGTACAGATTGGACTTGCCGCTGCCGTTGGCGCCGGTGACGACGTTCAGCCGCCCCAGCGGCACCACCAGGTCGCGCAGCGAGCGGTAGCCGGAGACGGCCAACGCTCGCAGCATGGCGACCAGCCGCTGTTCGCCCTAGAAGCTCGAGTTGGCGTCGTGGAGATCCAGCTTCGCCTTGCGGAAGCCCGGCCGTTGCGCCGGCTCCGTGGAGATCTCCATGGCGATGTCGTCGGCGTCGTAGCGCGGCCATTGCGGCAGCCCGGGGCCGTTTGGGTCGCCCTTCTTGGCGAAGTTCACCCAGTAGCCCTGGGTCAGCTCGACGACGCGCTCGTCGCTTGCGTCCCAGGCGGCTTGCGGCGCTGGGGCTTCCGGCTCGGCGCCGGCGGACGCACTTTCTTCCATCGCGTCCGCGCCATCGCTCGCGGTCTCTTCCTCGGTGGCCGCTTGTTCGGAATCAGCGCCGAAGTCGAAGCGGTTGCCGAAGGCGTAGGCGATTTCCGCGGCGTGGAAGGCACCCAGCGAGCGGCCGTAGTCCGGCACCGGCGGCGCATGGTCGAAGACGTAGAGCCAGGCGTTCTTGCCCGCAGCCGTGGCGAGTTGCGCCCAAGTTCTCATCTCCCACGCGAAGATGGCGTCGGAGAGCATCTGCTGCTGCGCGGTGAGGACGGACTCGGCGGCGTCTTCCCGATAGGCATCGATGAACGCATCGCCATGTTCGCCCATGCTCTGGCGCACTTGCTCCGCCCACTCGTCGAAGGACGGTTCTGGCATGCCCATGAACAGCGTCGTGCCTTCGTCGGCGGTCGAACCCACGACCACGTCCACTTGGCTGCCCATGCCCTGCTCGGTCAAGCGCCGCATCTGGTCAGGGAACAGGTGGCCGTCGACGAAGATCGAGCGCCAAGGCGCGCCGACCTGCGCCTCCGCCAGCGTTGCGATCATCGCCTCGGCATCGAGTTGGCGCAGCGCGGCGATGGCCTCCGGGCCCTCTCCTGCCGCGCCGAGCGCTTCGGCCACCGCCAGGCCGATGGCGTGGCCGGAGCCGGCCAGCTGCCCCGGAATCGCGGAATCGGGCACCACGCCTTCATCGCTGGTGAGCGAAGCGTGCTTGGCGAAGCAGCCGCCGGACTGCCCGATCGCCTTCTGGAACAGCCCTTTCGCGAGCGGCGTGGCGGTGAGGTAGCAGACGCTCATGCTGCCGGCCGACTCGCCGAAGATAGTGACGTTGCCGGGGTCGCCGCCGAACGAGGCGATGTTGTCGCGCACCCACTCGAGAGCGGCGATCTGGTCGTGGATGCCTTGGTTGCCCGACGCGCCGTGCGCGGATTCCGCGGAGAGCGCGGGATGCGCGAGGAAGCCGAGCAGGCCGAGCCGATAGTTCACCGAGACCAGCACCACGCCAGCCCGGGCCAGGGATTCGCCGTCGTAGAGCGGCATGTTGCCGGTGCCTTGGACGAATCCGCCGCCGTGGATCCACACCATCACCGGCGTCTTGGCATCGCTGCCGCCGGCCGGCGCCCAGACGTTCAGATACAGGCAGTCTTCGCTCTGCGGGATCGGACCCTGGGCGTAGAAGCCTTCCGTGGAGGAGGGCTGCACGCAGGCTTTGGAATACGCGGTGGCGTCCCGTTCGCCCTGCCAAGAGGCGGCAGCCATCGGCGGCTTCCAGCGCAAATCGCCGACCGGCGGCGCCGCGAACGGGATGCCCTTGAAGGCCAGGACGGTGTTGTCGTCGTCCGTGTAGGCACCGCGCACGTCGCCGTTGGCGGTGGCGACCACTTCGCCAAGTGGCGGCGGCACCGGGGCTGGCGGTTCCGGGGCTTCCGCCGGCTGCTCCGGCGCGCAGCCGACGAGCCACATTCCGCCGAGCAAGACCGCGGCGGCGATCGTTGGCCGGCAGGCGGCACGGCGGCCCGGGCGGTGGACGGTCGAGTCGTTGCTGTGCATTTCGTCTCTCCTTTGCCGGGCCGTCTAGCGCCCGCTGAACTCTGGTTTGCGGCGTTCGAGGAAGGCGCGCACGCCCTCCTCGAAATCCGCGCTCTGGAACATGCCGTTCAGATGCACCATCAGGTGATCCACGGCCGTGTCGTAGGACTCTTCGAGGCCCATGCGCATCATGCGCTTCGTGGTCTGCACCGCCATCGGGGCGTTGTCGGCGATTTCCTCCGCCCATTGCATGGCGGTCGGCATGAGTTCGTCGTTCGGCACGACGGTGTTGACGAGGCCGATGTCCAGACACTCCTGAGCGTCGACGGTGCGCGCCCGATAGTAGAGCTCGGCCGCCTTCGCCCAGCCGATCAACCGCGGCAGCAGCCAGGTGCCGCCGCTTTCCGGCACGACGTTGCGCTTCGCCGTGACCGCCGCCATCTTCGCCGACTCGGCGGCGATGCGGATGTCCGCGAGCAGCGTCAGATCCATGCCGTAGCCGGCGGCGGCACCGTTGACCGCGCAGACCACCGGCGTGTCGAGCTTCCACATCACGTTGATCGGCGCGTCGCGCAGGTCGAACAGGCGGCGCGGGCGGTTGTCGCCCTCGCGTTGTCCGCGGCTGCCGATGCCGCCCTCGTTGACGGCCACGAGGTCCAGCCCGGCGCAGAAGCCGCGCCCGGCGCCGGTGAGGACGATGCAGCGGGTGTCCGGGTCCTTGTCGGCCTCCACCAGCTTGGCGGACAGCTCGCCGAGCATTTCGCCGCTGATGGCGTTCAAGCGCTCCGGGCGGTTGAGCGTGAGCACGGCGATGCGCCCGCGCTGTTCGACGAGCAGATCGTCGGTATTCGATGGGCTGATGGCCACAGGTCATTCCTCCTCGTTGGTCGCGTTCGCCGCATTGTTGGCTTGATAGGACTCGAAAGCCAGCTTTTTCAGAGCGTCCAGCCGGTCCAAGACGTCGAGTCTGTACTGTTGCACCATGTCGATCGCCGGCGCGGCGTCGATCCGCAAGGCGAATTCGGCGTCCCGCCGGTAGGCTGGCCAGTGCGGCAGACCGTCGCCGTTCGGGTCGCCGGTCTTGGCGAAGTTCGTCCAGTAGCCGGTCATCAGTCGCGCCACCTCCTCGTCGCCCGAGCGTACCGCCAAGGCGCGGCCGCGGAAGTCGAGGCCGGGATTGCCGAAGACGAACGGTATCTCGGCGCCCGGAAAGGCGCCCAGCGACGTGCCCAGATCGCCGCCCAGATCCGGCACATGGACGAAGCGGTAAAACCAGACGGGATCCCCCTGCATCGCGTGCCGACGTGCCCAGTGGCGCGTCCGCCAAGCGTCGCGCATGCCGTTCGACGCCAAGCGGAACGCCGCTTCGAACGCCCTGAGGGCAGCGTGGGCCGTCGCCGCCGCCACTCCGCCAGCCACCTCCCCGGGAGCGGCGGCCCAGTCCTGTTCCCCGTCCGGCATTTCTTCGAGAGCGCGTGGGACCGGCGTGTTCGCACCGAGCAGCAGCGGTACGCGGCTGTGCTTGCCCTCGTCCACCAAGACCACCATCTGCCGCGGGAACAGCTCGCCGTCTCTGTAGACGATGGCCTCGCCCTGGAGCCGCCATTGCGCCGCCGCGATCTCCGCGTAGAGCGAGCCGGCGTCGAGTCCACGCAACGCCGCGACGCTGGGTATGTTCAGCGCTGGCGCGAGCGTCGCCCCCACGTTGTGGCCGGATGGGCCGGCCGGTATGTCGTCCACCAGCGTCGGATGCCACCGGAGGCAGCTGTCGGACTGGGCGATGGCGCGCTGGAAGAGGCCCTTCGCGCGGGGCGAGACGTACAGGTAGCACACGCTCCGGCCCCTTGGGCCGCCGCCGAAAATCGTCACGTTGCCGGGGTCGCCGCCGAACGCCGCGATGTTGTCGCGCACCCACTCCAGCGCCGCGATCTGATCGAGGATGCCGTAGTTGCCGGAGAGGCCCCTCGGCGAACGCGCGGAGAGGTCTTCGTCGGCAAGGAAGCCGAGCACGCCAAGGCGGTAGTTGATGCTCACCAGCACGACGCCTTTCGCCGCCAGCGCGGCGCCGTCGTACATCGGCAAGTGGCCGTGGCCGAATTGCAACTCGCCGCCGTGGATCCAAACCATCACCGGCAAGCGGTCGCCGTCCCGCGCGCGGGTCCAGACGTTGAGGTGCAGGCAGTCTTCGGACGGCGCGAGCGGGCCGTGGTCGTAGACGCCTTCGACGCGCGCCTGCCAGCAGGGCGCGCCGAAATCGACTGCGGGGCGGGTCTCGCGCCACGGCCGCGGCGGTCGAGGCGCCCGCCAGCGCATCAGTCCGACCGGCGGCGCCGCGTACGGAATGCCGCGGAAGACCCGCAGGTCGCCAATCGCTTCGCCACGCACCGGGCCGAACACGGTCACGACTTCCGCATGTTCGAGTTGGGACGTTGCGTCGCTGGCGCCCTCTGAGGCGAATGCCCCCCCACCGCCAGCGAGCGCCGCGACCAGTGCGCCGACCCCGATCCTCAATGCGTTCTCCCCGTCGTTCCCGTGGCGCGAGCTTCCAAGGCCACGGACTCGGCCTGATTCTACGCGAGGCTGCGCCGCGGACGGGCGATCCGCTATTCTTGGTCGCGACTCCACAACGAGAGCCCGTGCAAATGAAATACCTGCACACGATGGTTCGCGTCGCCGACTTGGACGCTTCGCTCGACTTCTACTGCGGCAAGCTGGGCTTGGAGGAACTGCGACGCATCGACAACGAGGCCGGACGCTTCACGCTGGTGTTCCTGGCGGCCCCGGGAGACGGCGACGCGCAAGTGGAGCTGACGCACAACTGGGATCCGGAACCGCTGGACGGCGGGCGCAACTTCGGCCACCTCGCGTACCGCGTGGAGGACATCTACGCCCTTTGCCAACGCTTGATGGACGGCGGCGTGGTCATCAACCGGCCGCCCCGGGACGGCTACATGGCCTTCGTCCGCTCGCCGGACGGCATCTCCGTCGAACTCTTGCAGGAAGGCGCGCCGAAGGCACCCGCGGAGCCGTGGGCCTCGATGCCCAACACGGGGGCTTGGTAGCAAGACGCCGGTTGGCGTTGCGGCTCGATTCCCGTTTCAGGAAACGCAAACGTGTGTTACTTTTGGTAGCACTCTTCTTAAAGCGTGAACCGAGGTACGGCGGTTTATGCGCAAGACCTACATCACCGCGGCCGTCATTGCGCTGGCCACCATCCTCTGGTTCGCGTCCGGTGGGCTGACGGCTGGCGAAGGGGTGGTCGAACACCCGAGCCTCGCCGAAGCGAACGAACGCGCCCAAGCGGCGATCGGCGACATGTCGCCGACGTCCGTACGCGGGCGCGTCATCCACGCCGTGGCGCTGCCGGAGCGGATCAAGGTGCGCGGCAGGACCGAGAACAAGCGCACCGTGGACGTGCGCGCCGAAACCAACGGGCGCATCGTCGAGCGGCCGGTGGAGCGCGGCACGCGGGTCGCAAGCGGCGATCTGCTCTGCCGCCTGGCCATCGAAGACCGCGAAGCGCGGCTCGCCCAGGCCAGGGCCAGCGTCGAACAGGCGCGCATCGAGTACGAAGGCAGCCTGCGGCTGCAGGACAAGGGCTTCAACTCCGAGACCGCAATCGCCCAGGCCAAATCGCAGTTGGCCACCGCCCAGGCGCAGCTGGAAGCCGCGACGCTGGACGTGCAGCGCACGGAAGTGCGGGCGCCTTTCGCCGGCGTCGTGGAAGACACGCCGCTGGAAATCGGCGACTACGCGCAGCCTGGGACAGCGTGCGCGAGCATCGTCGATCTGGATCCGATGCTGCTCGTCGGCCGCGTCTCCGAGCGGGACGTGTACCGCTTCGACGTCGGCGCGGCGGCCATCGGCCATCTCGCCACCGGCGAGCGCGTGACCGGGCCGGTGAGCTTCGTCGGCCAGCAAGCCGATCCCGGCACCCGCACCTACCGCGTGGAAGTGACCGTACCGAATCCGGACTACGCATTGCGCAGCGGCGTCACCACGGAGGTCGAGGTCGACATCGGCGAGGTGGAAGCCCACAAGATCAGCCCCGCGGTGCTGGCGTTGGACGACGCCGGCAACATCGGCGTGCGCATCGTCGACGCCGACGACCGGGTGCGCTTCCAGCGCGTGGACATCCTCTCCGACGCGGCCGACGGCGTGTGGGTGCGCGGACTGCCGCCGGTGACCACGCTCATCACCGTCGGCCAGGAGCTGGTGGTCGCCGGGCAGCGCGTGGACGTGGAGTTCCAGCGCGAACGACGGCTGGATTCGTCGCCGCGCGCCAGCGTCGCCCACGACGCCGTGGGCGACCAAGGGGCGGCCTCTTGAACAACCTGCTCATCGACGCCGCGGTCAGCCGGGCGCGCACCACGCTGCTGCTGATGTTCATGGTGGTGCTCGGCGGCATCTCCGCCCGCGTCCTCATTCCCATCGAATCCAATCCGAACGTGGAAGTGCCCATCTTCATGGTCGTGGTGCCGCACGAAGGCATCTCGCCGGAGGACGCGGAGCGGCTGCTCGTGAAGCCGCTGGAAGTGGAGATGCGCACCGTCGAGGGCGTCGACGAAGTGCGCGCCTTCGCCTACGAGGGCACGGCGCGGGTGCTGGTGGAGTTCGACGCCGCCTACGACCTCGACCAGGCCCTGCTGGACGTGCGGGCGGCGGTGGACCGGGCGAAGCCGGAGTTTCCGACCTCCGCCGAGGAACCGTTCATTCTGGAGCAGACGGCGTCGGAGTTCCCGATCCTGCAAGTGAATCTGGTCGGCGCCGACGGGGTGCCGGAGCGCATGATCTACAACCTGGCGCAGGACATTCAGCACGATGTGAAGGCGCTGCCGGACGTGCTCGACGTCGAGTTGCAAGGCCACCGCGAAGAGCTGCTGGAAGTGGTGATCGACCCCAGCCGCCTCGAAGCCTACCAGGTGAGCAGCGAGCAACTGCTCAACACCGTGCTGCGCAACAACCGCCTGATCGCCGCCGGTTCGCTGGACACCGGCGCCGGGCGCATGGCCGTGAAGGTGCCGAGCGTCATCGAGACCGCCGAGGACATCTTCGACCTGCCGGTGAAGGCCAACGGCGACACGGTGGTGACGCTGGCCGACATCGCCGACATCCGCAGCACCTTCAAGGATCGGCAGAGCTACGCCCGGGTGAACGGCAACACGTCCATCTCGCTCAACGTGATGAAGCGCCCGGGCGCCAATCTGGTCGACACGGTGGCGCAAGCGCGGGCGGAAGTGGAGCGCTACCGAGCCGACCTGCCGACGGCGATGAGCCTTTTCTACACGCAGGACCAGGCGCCGTTCGCGATCCAGCAGGTCACCGAGCTCGAAGGCAACATCGCCACCGCGCTGATTCTGGTGATGGTGCTGGTGGTGGCGGCGATCGGCTTGCGCAGCGGCCTCATCGTGGGTGCCGCGATTCCGGTGTCCTTCCTGTTCGCGCTGATCTTCGTATGGGCGCTGGGCTACACCTTCAACTTCATGGTCGCGTTCGGAATGCTGCTCGGCCTCGGCATGCTCATCGACGGCGCCATCGTCATCACCGAGTACGCGGACCGCAAGATGGCCGAGGGGCTGACGCCGCGCAACGCCTACGCGGCCTCGGCGAAGCGGATGTTCTGGCCGGTGACGGCGTCAGTCGCCACCACGCTGGCGGCGTTCCTGCCGCTGGTGTTCTGGCCTGGCGTCGCCGGCAAGTTCATGCGCTATCTGCCGGTGACGGTGTTCTTCGTGCTCACCGGCTCGCTGCTGTACGCGCTGGTCTTCGGCCCGACCATCGGCGCGCTGGTCGGCCGGGCAAGCGCCCGCGACGAGAAATCGCGGCGCACGCTGGTGCAGCTGGAGGAAGGCGATCCGCTGCGTCTGTCCGGGTTCACCGGCGTCTACGCGCGGATGCTCGCGTTCACTTGCCGCCATGCCGGATTGACGGTGCTTGCGACGCTGCTCGTGCTGGTCGGCTCCTTCATGGCCTACGGCCAGTACGGGCGCGGCATGACGTTCTTCTCGGATGCCGACCCGTCGTTCGCCCGCGTCGCGGTACGCGCCCGCGGCAATCTCGCAGCGGCGGAGATCTACGCTCTGGTGAGCGAAGTCGAAGACCGCGTGCTGGAGATCCCCGGCATCAAGAGCGCCAACATGCAGACGACCTTCGGCAGCGGCGGCGGAGGTCGGATGAGCGCCGCCGCGGACACCGTGGGCTACGTCTTCCTGGAAATGCACGAACAGCACGAGCGGCGGCTGACGGGCAAGGAGATTCTCGAGCGCGCCAGGGAAGTGACCGCGTCGCTCGCCGGCATCACGGTGGAAGTGCAGCAGATGGAAGAAGGGCCGCCGGTCGGCAAGCCCATTCAGATCCAGTTCTCCTCCCAAGACGCGAACCTGCTGCCGGCGGTGGTGACGCGGGTGCGCGACCACATCGACGCCAACGTCGCTGGGCTGCGCGACGTGGACGACACGCGCTCGTTGCCGGGGGTGGAATGGACGCTCGCCGTGGACCGGGCCCAGGCCGCGCTCTACAACGCCGACGTGTCGCTGGTGGGCACCGCCGTGCAGCTGGTGACCAACGGCGTGAAGGTGGGGGAGTACCGGCCCGACACCGCGGACGACGCCGTGGACATTCGCGTGCGCTATCCTTCCAGCGCGCGCGGGCTGACCGCGCTCGACGACCTGAAGATCACCACCAGCAGTGGTCTGGTGCCGATCTCGAACTTCGTGCAGCGCACCGCGGCGGCGAACGTGGAAAGCATCGAGCGCATCAACGGGCGGGTGGTCAAGTTCATCCGGGCGGACGTGGAACCGGGCGTACTGGCCGACACCAAGGTGAAGGAGATCCAAGCGTGGCTGGAAGGCGCGGGGCTGGACCCCCGCGTCGAAGTCGAGTTCCGCGGCGCCAACGAAGAGCAGGCGGACTCCATGGCCTTCATCATGGTGGCGATGATGGCGTCGCTGCTGTTGATGTTCGTGCTGCTGGTGACGCAGTTCAACAGCCTGTACCAGAGCCTGCTGATTCTCGTCGCGGTGGTGATGTCCACCGCCGGGGTGCTGCTGGGCCTGCTGGTGACGAACAGTCCGTTCAGCGCAATTCTCACGGGGGTTGGCGTGGTGGCCTTGGCCGGCATCGTCGTGAACAACAACATCGTGCTCATCGACACCTACAACCACATTCGCAACGCCCATCCGGAGCTGGACCACATCGCGCTCATCGTGCGCACCGGAGCGCAGCGGTTTCGTCCCGTTCTGCTGACGACGGTGACGACGGTGTTCGGTCTGCTACCCTTGGCCAGCCACTTCTCCATCGACTTCATCAACCGCTCGATCGTTTACGGCGGCCAGCTCTCCGGCTTCTGGGTGCCGCTGGCCCAGGCCATCGTCTCCGGCCTCACCTTCGCCACCGTGCTCACCCTCGTGGCGACGCCCGCGATGCTGGCGCTGCCGCATCGGCCCTACGTTCTGGCCATCCGCCGCCTGCCACGCACTATCGCCGGTCTGCTGTCCCGCAAGGAAGTCGGCGCTGCCGCACCCGCCGGGTAGCCGGCTCCCGCTCTCAGCTCTTGCAGGCCGCCGAATGGTGGCCGACGAGCGATCCTCGGACGCGCGTCCGCGTTGTTGGATGCGTGGAAGAGGGAGAAAAGTGCCCCGGCGACAGGGGGGGATGGGGGAGGGAGGGGAATGTCGTCGCCGGGGCGTATAGCGAATCAAATGCCAAGCTCTCCATGTGGGGGCGTTCGCTCGAACCTCAAGTCGTCCGCCCGTCGAGACACTCTAGGGGTGCCTTCCACGCAGCTATGGCATTTGGCTGAAACTCCTGTGCTCCGTTTGCCCTTTGTCTCGTAGGACATCGCCCCGGCGCGAAAGTTCAGCCGCAAAGCGCTCCGGCCGGTGAAGAAAAGTGGAACTTTTCTGGACGCTCAATGGAGCGAGATCCCGCTCCACCGGCTGCTTCGAGCGGGCAGGCCCGCCTAATCTTCGCCGGTAGGGATCGTCGCGGCTTCGATCTTGTGGCCGTCCAGGTCGTAGACGAAACAGCCGTAGTAGTCCGGGCCGTACATCGGCCGCAGGCCGGGCGCCCCGTCGTCCTTGCCGCCGGCCGCAAGGGCCGCGGCGTGGAACGCATGCACGGCGTCCCGATTCGGCGCAATGAAGCCGAAGTGGACGCCGTTGCCGGGATTCGCCTGCTCGCCATCGAGCGGCCGCTGCACCCAGAACTCCGGGAACCCCTTGCCGTAGGCCACCGCCACGCCCGGGATCTCCAACTTGCGCGTCGCGCCGATGGTGGGCAGCACGGCGTCGTAGAACGCCAACGCGGCCGCCAAATCGTTGACGCCAATGGACACGTGACTGACGATGCTCGGAATGTCCACATCCGCCATCTTCGGGTTCCTCCAAGTTGCTTGTGCTCGCTCAACGCCTGTCGAGCGGAAGCGAGTCTAAACGGACAACGTCTCCTCGGTCTGGCCCTCCACATGGACCAACAAGCGTTTCTGGTGGCGCAGCAACGCCCCGCTTCCCCAACGGCACCCGCTCGCGAGCGGGCGGGCTTCGCGCTGATGGCTCGTAGGCCTGCCAAGCCGCGCAAACGGGGGATCGAGAACTACGCCCATGCGGGGAAGGAGCGGGTGAACAGTCCGCCGGTGGGTGGTGACGCCGGGGACGGATGAGGATGCGGGGAAGAAGGCGTGTCGGCACGATCCGCATATCGCATCACCTCCGCGAACGCTAGACCACGCTCCGCGGTTGCCTAGTCCAGCGATTGGGCGTAAGTTGCCGCGCACACGACAAAGACTGCGGCGTCCGCAACGCCCGGAGAGCCAACAGGCTTGCTCAGGCGCTGCGTCTCGACGGCGCATCGACAGGCGGGTGGCGTGACCGAACCTGTGCAAAAGCAAACCAGCGAACTCGGCGTTGCGGACGCGGTCAGCCGGCTGTCGGCCCGTCCATCACGGCTGCCCGGCACCGTCGTGGATGTGTTCTGCGGCGCCGGTGGGCTGAGCCACGGCTTCGTTCTGGAAGGCTTCGATGTGCGGGCGGGCATCGACACCGACGCCGCTTGCCGCCACGCCTACGAGCGCAACAACGGCGCCCGATTCATCGAAAGGGACGTGGCGAAACTCCGTGGCCAGCACATCCGCAAGTTGTTCGCCAAAGGGCAGCCGCGGATTCTCGTCGGCTGCGCCCCGTGCCAGCCGTTCTCCACCTACAGCCAGAACCGCGCCGACGCCAAGTGGAAGCTGCTCGGCGAGTTCGGGCGCTTGGTGGCCGAAGTGGAGCCGGACGTGCTCTCGATGGAGAACGTGCCGAGGCTGGCCAACTTCCACGGCGGCGATCTGCTGCGCGGCTTCCTGCGGGAATTGGAGGACGCCGGCTATGCGGTGTGGTCTCGCGTGGTCGATTGCGCGGCCTACGGCGTGCCGCAGACGCGCCAGCGGCTGGTGGTGCTGGCTTCCCGCGTGGGCGCCATCGAACTCGTCCCGCCCACGCACCGGCCAAGCCGCTACCGAACGGTGCGCGATGCCATCGCTGGCCTGGCGCCGCTCGGTGCCGGCGAGTCCGCGAAGGACGACCCGCTGCACCGCGCCAGCCGCCTCTCCGCCGTCAATCTCTCCCGAATCCAGGCGGCCAAGCCGGGCGGGACATGGCGCGACTGGGACCCGCAGCTCATCGCCAAGTGCCACCGCAAGCACACTGGGCGCTGGTACCAAAGCGTCTATGGCCGCATGGACTGGGACGCGCCCGCCCCCACGATCACCACGCAATGCAACGGCTTCGGCAACGGTCGCTTCGGCCACCCCGAGCAGGATCGCGCCATCTCCCTGCGCGAAGCCGCGCTGCTGCAAACGTTCCCGCCGGGCTACGAGTTCTTCAAGCTGGACGAGCGCTGGCACATCTCCGCAGCTGCCCGCTGCATCGGCAACGCCGTGCCCGTCTCATTGGCGAGGGCGGTGGCACGGAGCGTTGCTCGGACGCTGAACGGAGGGCGCGATGGCTGAGCAGCAAATGAAGCGCCCGCTGGAAATCAAGATCAGCTTGGCGGCCTTGGAACACCTGGGGATGAACCTCTACAGCACCATCCCGGCGGTGCTTTCGGAGATCGTCGCCAACGCTTGGGATGCCGATGCGGGCCAAGTGTCGGTAACGCTTGGCGAGGGGGAGATCGCGATTCAGGACGACGGCATCGGCATGACCCGCGAGCAAGTCATCGACCGCTTTCTGGACGTGGGCTTCCAACGCCGCCCAGCGATGGGCGAGTACACGGCCAAGGGACGCCAGCCGATGGGGCGCAAGGGCATCGGCAAGCTCTCCTCCTTCTCGATTGCGAACGTCGTCACCGTCCATACGACGAGCGGTGGCGAACGCACTGGCTTCCGCATGGACGCGGAGCGGATTCGCAAGCAGATGCGCCGGAGCGATCGGGGCGCGTGCCCAATAGAGGAACTGGACGAGTGGCCGGAAGCGCTCGGCGTCGGTACCCGCATCGTTCTCACCGGCTTAAAGCACGAAGCGACTGGGCGCACCACGCGCGGCCTGCGCCAACGCATCGCCCGACGGTTCTCCGTGATCGGCCCGCAGCGCGGCTTCTCGGTGGTTGTGGATGGCGAGTGCGTTTCGCCGAGCGACCGCGGCTACGACCAGCATGTGGAGTATTGCTGGACGTACGGCGACGAGCGCCACATCCTGCATCGCTTCAACAACTTGGCTGACAATCAGCCACCATCCAGTCGTGCGGCAGCTTTGGCAGAGGCCGGCCTGAACGTCACCGGCTGGATCGGCACCGTGAAGAAGCCGAACTTCCTCAAGGCCGAGGACGGCGACAATCTCAACCGCTTGGCCATCTTCATGCGCGGCAAGGTGGCGCAAGAGGATCTGCTGAGAGATTTCGGCTTGAAGGAGATCTTCGCGGACTACATCGTCGGCGAGATCCACTGCGACGATCTCGATCAGGATATCCAAGAAGACATCGCCACCAGCAGCCGCCAAGCGTTGAAGTACGACGACCTACGATTCGCCGCCCTGCGGACGTTCATCCACAGCGAGCTTCGCTACGTCGCCAGCCAGTGGACGGAACTGCGCAACCAGCAAGGGGCCAAGGTGTTTTGCCGCGACGTGCCAGCGGTGGCGGAGTGGCTCGAGGCGCTGCAAGGAGACACCAAGAAGAAGGCCGCAAAGTGGATCGGCCGCCTCAACGTGCTGCCAGCCGGAGACGAAGCGAAGCGCGAACTCCTGAAGGCGTCGATTCTGGCCTTCGAGAGCTATCGGTGGAAGGAGCAGCTGGACGTCCTCGGCAACCTCTCCAACGAGAACATCGAGACGGTCCTGCACATATTCAAGGACATCGCAGACTTGGAACGCAGCTACTACGGCCAGATCGCCAAGGGCCGGTTGCGCATCATCGACACGCTCGAGGACAAGCTGGACGCGGACGAGAAGGAGCGCGTGATCCGCGACCACATCTACGAGAACCTATGGCTGCTCGACCCGTCTTGGGACGTTGTGGAGGGAAGCCAGAAAAGCGAACGCCGCATCACGACGTTTTTGCAGGCCACGTCCGAAGAGTTGAGCGACGAAGAGCGACACGCCCGCATTGACATCGGCTACCGCACCACAGGCGGCGCCCACGTGATCATCGAACTCAAGCGGGCTTCGGTGCGCCCGTCGCTCTTTCCGCTGTTGGCACAGATCTCCAAGTACCGCGATGGCGTAGCGAAGCTCGTCCACCAGACGGGCTACGGCCACTGGCCCATCGAGGTGATCTGCTTGATGGGCCAACGTCCACCGGAGTACGACCGCAACCCAGAGCAAACGCGACAGCACCTCGCGGCCATCCCCGCCCGCGTCGTGCTCTACGACGAGCTGCTCGGCAACTCCCGCCGCGCCTACGCCGAGTATCTGGAAGAGCACAAGAAGATCGACCGCCTCTCCGGCATCTTCGACGCCATCGACGACTTCGCCGCGGCCCAGGTGGACTAGCGCATGGTGGCCGGTAGGCGAGGAAGCCACGAAGGGCAGGCGCACGACAGGCCGAGCCCGCGTACGTTCGGTCCTTTCAACGAGAGGTGCAGCTTCGATGGCATGCTCATTCGCGTTGGCGGCGGAGACGAGACCGTACCCGTACATCTCCAAGCGGGCGACAAGATCCACGTCTGCAACGCCGACCGCGACATGGCACGCCGCCTAGCGCCACATCTCTACCAGGGAACGCTCCGCGTCTCGGGCGAGGGCCGCTGGGAACGCGAAGCCGACGGGAGTTGGAAGCTGCATCGCTTCAACATCAGCGAGTTCAAGCTGTTGGACGACACGCCTCTTGGCCAAGTGGTGGAGCAACTGCGTGCGGTCAGAGGCAGTGGGTGGAAGAAATTCGACGACCCCGTAGCCGAGATAATGCGCTTGCGCCGAGATTCGTAGGCGACGATGGCGGTTTCGATAGGCTCGGCGGAATGCGGGTGCGGATGGGCGGCTACGACCCCGCGGCCTCGAGGCGCTTCAGCCAGTCGGCGAAGTTGGCGCATCGGTGCCGAATGTCCGCCAAGCCGATGCTTTGGATGGCCGCCGCACCCATCGCGACCTTCCGGTAGCTCGGCAGCAGTTGGAGGATGCGCTTCGACGGTGCGGTTTCCTGCGAGTCGTCAATGGCCTCTGGATCGCCGAATTGAGTCAGGATTTCCTCCATCGGGCCGGCGATGTCGGGCTGGCCGACGGACTCGGCGAAACGGGCGCAATCGCTGAACAAGAGCGCTTCGAACTCGTGCATGGAAACGTAGGGTATGAAGCGATGCCGATCGAAACTCGGCGGCATGTGGTTGGCGATGTCGTCGGCCAAGGCTTTCTGTACGGAAGCCGCCCTCTGCGCCTGTCCGTGCGTACTCGCCTCCGATCGGCCCGGCCACGCCCGTTGCCTTCCTTGCGGCATGCCGTAGTAGTCCACCATTGTCGAGACGATGGCCTGTCGGTCGTCCTTGAGATGGCTGAGGATCCCATCACGAACGGTCTGCCAAGAACGTGCGCCGCCCCTGTCCTTCCTGAGCCGCGCGTTGCCGATCAAGCAAGCATCAACGCTGATGTATCCGACATTGCACAAGTGCGGCCCGAGCACTGCGTGGACGAACGTCTCCTCGGTCTGGCCCTCCACATGGACCAACAAGCGTCTCCGGTCAGTCATGCTCTTGCGCAGGGGCTTCGTAGGCGGGCCTGCCGCCGAGCTCGTTCTTCAACCACAGGTCGCCGAGGCTGTAGTTCTCCAGCCAACTCTTGAGCTTCTCCGATGACAGCCTTCTGAACTCCGATCGACCATCCACCCGATCCACGACGATGACATCCTCCGGGTCGAATTGATCGACTAGAAAGGGCGCTTGGGTGGCTAGGATGACCTGTGTCTCCACGGCGACGCTTTGGATTA
The DNA here is from genome assembly GCA_965243175.1 of Candidatus Azotimanducaceae bacterium. GTDB lineage: Bacteria > Pseudomonadota > Gammaproteobacteria > Pseudomonadales > Azotimanducaceae > VXYL01. The sequence continues at coordinate 335,410 of OZ251532.1, forward strand.
GCGAGCACAGCAGGGTTATCGCGTAGGGGTGTAGACCAAGCTCCGGTTCGTCCAACAGGATGATGGGCGGTCGCAGGTGGGCTGGTTGCAGCAGCAACGTGGCCAACGCCAGAAATCGAAGGGTGCCGTCGGAGAAACCAGAGATGTCGAAGCGCGCGTCCGACGTGCGGTGGCACCATCCAAGGCGGAGCATCTGCTCGTTTTCGGGCATCGGTTCAAGTATGAAGTCGTCGAAGAACGGTGCGACCAGCCGGAATGTCTGCTGGATCCTTTTGTATGACGTTTTCTCCCTGTGCTTTAGGTAGTAGAGGAAGGGCGCGAGATTCTCCCCATCTTCGCGGAGGAACTCGTTGTCGCCCAAATACGCGGTCTTCAGCAGTGGTGCGCCTTTGCCGGTGTCGTGGAAGTGGTAGACGCGCCATTGCTTCAGGCGTTGGTCCTGCATCTCCTTGAACAACATTACCCTCTTCATGGTTTCATCATCCCCGGGTAGCGATTTAGGCGCCGGCCCCGCTGACAGTTTATCTGGGACAAGCCGATCATCATCAGAGGTTTGAAATTCGACGTCGTACGTTTTTTCGTCTTTGAACAAGACGCCAACCGCCAACCGGGTGGTGACCTTGGCGCCGAAGTGGAGGTTTCGGTCGGCACCGCCTGTCAGTGCCACATACTGGTCGAGCCTGCCGCGTTGCCATGCTCGCAGGAGCGCGAAGACCTGGATCAAGTTCGACTTGCCGGACCCGTTCGCGCCGATGAGCACGTTGATGGGGCCGAGCGGCAATTGTTCCAGCTGCGCGATGCTCCTGAACCCGCTGACGCTGATCCAGTCCAGCCCTGTGGTGGTCATGCGCGAGGTGCCTTCATCACGTGTACCGCGTGCCGAGCAGGGGCGCCAACGCCACGCACGGGTGCGTTACTGAGGCCCATGAGCGCCGGTTGCTCCATCGGGGTGAAAGCCTACACCCGCGCCGTCAACGCGGGCAAGGCATCGGCGACTCGCCCAAGGGCTCGGCGCTCACGCGCCGCGCGGTTGCTGCCATCTGGGGTGTCTGGTAGGGTGCGCGGCGGTAGGAGACCCTGTGCATGACAACGCCCCGCTTTCACCAACGACATCCGCCCGCCAGCGGGCGGGCTGCCCGCTGATGGCGCGTAAGCCGGCCAAGCCGCGCAAGCGGGAGATCGAGAACTACGCGCATTCGGGGAAGGGGCGGGTGAACAATCCGCCGGTGGGGCTGGTGACGCCGGAGACGGATGAGGATGCGGGGAAGAAGGGGTATCGGCACGATCCGCATATCGATCCGGAGCTTTCGTGGGCGGGGAAGGCCGAGCATACGTCGTTCGAGGTTCCCACGGTTTCGCTGCATGTTCACGAGCGGGTCGATCCGCGCACCATCATCGAGGCGGTGCGGAAGCGGAACGGGAGCGCGGGGCAGACGTCGTTGTTCGAGGCGCCGGAGGAGAATCCGCCGATCCGCCAGGCCATCGACTTCTACCGGCACCGGCACAACTGGAGCAACCGGCTGGTGGCTGGCGACAGCCTGCTGGTGATGAACAGCCTGCTGGAGAAGGAAGGCTTGGGCGGCCAGGTGCAGATGGTGTACATCGACCCGCCCTACGGCATCCGCTACGGCTCCAACTTCCAGCCCTTCGTCAACAACCGCGACGTGACGGACGGCAAGGACGAAGACCTGACGCAAGAACCGGAGACCATCCGCGCCTTCCGCGACACATGGGAACTCGGCATCCACTCCTACCTGACCTACCTCCGCGACCGCCTGTTGCTGGCACGCGAACTGCTGACCGACAGCGGCAGCTGCTTCGTGCAGATCGGCGACGAGAACGTACACAGGGTGGGTACGGTGATGGACGAGGTGTTCGGGGCGGAGAATCGGGTGGCGACGATCTCGTACGCGACGACCAGCGGTAGTTCGGCGAAGACGCTGCCGGAGGTCGCGGACTACCTGCTTTGGTACGCGAAGGACAAGGCGAGGGTGAAGTACCGGCAGTTGTACGAGCCGTTGACGCGGCGGGAGATCGTCGAGTTCTTCAGTTCCTATGCGATGGTCGAGATGCCCGATGGGGAATGTCGTAGGCTCACGCCACCAGAACGCTTTGACCCTGACGCCCACTTGCCTGAAGGGGCCCGCATCTACAAGCGAACCAGCCTCGACTCACAGGGTGTCTCCACGAGCGGTCTTTCTGAACCCTTTGTGTGGAACGGTCGCACCTTTCCTTGTGTTGGTGGCAGGCATTGGTCGGTCAATTTCGACGGACTAGAGCGTCTGGCTGCGCTCGGCCGACTGGACGCATCCGATAGAGGGTCGTTGTCTTGGAAACGCTACGAGGAGGAGGTACCAGGCCGCAGAATGCACAACGTCTGGGGCGATCAGATGTCGGCACTCGACAAGCGCTACGTCGTTCAGACTGACGCCAAGCCGATTCAACGTTGCATTTTGATGACAACGGATCCAGGCGACTTGGTTTTCGATCCCACTTGCGGATCGGGCACCACGGCCAGTGTTGCTGAGCAGTGGGGGCGACGCTGGATCGTGTGCGACACATCCCGTGTCGCTATGACGATCGCTCGGCAACGGATGATGACGTCGAACTTCGACTACTACCAGCTCGCGCACCCCAAGGAAGGGGTTGGCTCCGGCTTCCGATACCGCGAGTCTGCCCGTGTCTCTACGCGGACGTTGGCTTACGACGAACCAGCCCACGCCGTTACGCTCTACGACCAACCAATCGCTGACCGTTCGAAGGCACGAGTCACGGGGCCCTTTACCGTCGAGGCAGTACCTGCTCCTGTTGTCAGACCCATGGAATCCGTCCCGATGGTGCCGCCTGCCGATCAGTCCATAGCCCGCTCTGGCGAAACCATCCGCCAGAGCGACTGGCGCGATGAACTGGCGAAGACGGGGATTCGCGGCAAGGCCGGCCAGCGCATCTCCTTTGCCCGCATCGAACCGATGCAAGGCGCCCACTGGCTGCACGCGGAAGGCGAAACGCGCCCGGATGATCGGGGGGCGAACGAAGTGCGCGACGGCACAGCCACTGAGCCAACGCCGGTAGTCGTCTCCTTCGGCCCTGACCACACGCCCTTGGAACAGCGCCAAGTCGCTTTGGCGATAGAGGAAGCGCATACGTTGGTGCCGAGACCGAAGATCATCGTCTTCGCCGCCTTCCAGTTCGACCCGGAAGCCGCCAAGGACATCGACGAGACCCACTGGCCGGGCATCACGCTGCTGAAGGCGCAGATGAACGCCGACTTGCTCACGGGCGACCTCAAGCGCAAACGCGCCAGCAACGAGAGTTTCTGGCTGATCGGCCAGCCGGATGTGCAGGCAGAGACCATCGCGGAGGGCGAAGACGCCGGCAAGCATCGCGTCCGCGTCTCCGGCTTCGACTACTACAACACCAAGACGGGCGACGTGGAATCCGGCAGCGAGAAGCAGATCGCCCTGTGGATGCTGGACACGGACTACGACGGCCGCAGCCTCTTCCCCCGCCAGGTGTTCTTCCCGATGGTTGGCCCGCGCGACGGCTGGGCGAAGATCGCCCGCAACCTGAAGGCGGAGATTGACGAAGACCTCATCAGCGCCTACCACGGCACCGTCTCCCTGCCGTTCGAGGCTGGCGAACATGGCCGGGCCGCTGTGAAGATCGTGGACGACCGCGGCATCGAGAGTTTGAAGATCGTGGAGTTGGATCGATGAGCCGACCAAGCAAAGCACTAGCGCTCAAGCGCCTAGGAGCAGTGTTGGATAAAGTACCTACGCTCGAGACGCTGACGCACGATGCGATAGAGTTCGAGAAGTGGCGCAGAGACGTGCGGGTTGCGCTCACTAACACATTCGGTAAAGGCTCGGAGCAGCTTAAGGATTTCGCGGACATTTCGTTCTGGTCAATGTACGCAGATACGCTCTCGGAGAAACAGCAAGAATACCTCGAAGGGTTGTCAAAGGCAAAGGCGAATCTGGAATCGATGATCGAAGAGATTTCGGAGTATTGGCAGAATGAAGAGGTAGACGCTAAAGGAGATCAGGTGCCACTGAACAATAGGAAGGTATTCATAGTTCACGGGCGGGACGAAGGCAGCAAGCATGAAGTTGCAAGATTCTTGCAGAAGCTGGACTTTGAGCCCATCATCTTGGCGGAAATGCCGAGCGGTGGCAAAACCATCATTGAGAAGGTCGAGGAGTACTCAGAGGTCGGCTACGCGGTCGTGCTGCTGACGAAGGACGACGAAGGTGCGTTAGTGGGGGAGCAACTTGAGCTTCGCGCCCGGCAGAACGTTATCTTCGAACTTGGGTTCTTCGTCGGGAAACTTCTGCGGGGGCGCGTATGCGCATTGACGAAGGGAGGCCCTCCGGAAATACTGAGCGACTACGCTGGTGTTGAGTTTGTACCAATGGAAGACAACTGGGAGAAGCGGTTGATGCAAGAACTGCGAAAGGCCGGATTCGACGTGGACGCGAACAAGGCGCTCTAAGTGTTGCAATCTCAAGACGAAACCAGACTAGCGCTTGGAATCAACTTGCCGGCAGAGCAAGTCGCCGCGTTCTGCGAACGCTGGGACGTCGCCGAGGTCGCCTTGTTCGGCTCTGTGCTACGCGACGACTTCAAGCCGGAGAGCGACGTCGACGTGCTGGTGCGGTTTCATGCGGACGCCACGCCGTCGCTGTTCGACCTAGCTCAGATGGAGGCGGAGCTGACGGCGATTGTCGGCAGGCGCGTCGATCTGGTGGAGCGGAAGGCCGTGGAACAAAGTCGCAACTACATTCGCCGCGAAGCGATCCTGGCGTCCGCGAAGGTCATCCATGCAGCGTGACGACGCACTCTTGCTGGACATGCTTCTCTCCGCCGACGAAGCAGTACGGTTCGCTTCGTCCTTGACGTTCGAGGGCTTCGAGGCCAGCCGGCTGCATCAACTCGCCATCATCAAAGCAGTCGAGACCATTGGCGAGGCAGCCTCCCAAGTCAGCGATGCGACGCAAACTGCGCTGTCGGACATCCCGTGGCCTGAGATAATCGGGATGCGCAATCGCCTCGTTCACGGCTACGGTGCCATTCGGCTTGAAGTCGTCTGGCGAACGGTTCGAGAGGACATCCCCGCGTTGGCCGAACAGCTGCGCCCGCTGGTGCCCAAGGAACCCGACTGATGCCAAGCGCCACCATCGACCGCCTGATCGTCAACTCGCCCTACGAGGAGCCGCAGAAGCACTGGCGCTACGACCGCACCACCCGCACCTTCGATTTGATCGAAGGGCGGCGGCCGGCGGGCTACGTGGTGGCGTCCGAAGATTCGCGTTCGTTCGACGATCCCGGCGTGTTCGTCGAGATTCCGCTGGTGAACGCGATTCGCGCGCGGGTGAAGGCGTGGTGCGAGGCGGGGCATCCGGGGGTGTCGTCGGTTACTCGGCGGTTGCTCAAGCATTGGCACGAGCGGGATGAATCAGAGCGGCGGTTGTTCTTCTGCCAGCTTGAGGCGATGGAGACGTTGATCTGGCTGGCGGAGGCACCGAACGCGGAGAAGGTCGGCATAGACGTGCCGTCCGACGGCGGGCCGTTCGAGCGGGTGTGCGCGAAGATGGCTACCGGTTCCGGCAAGACCATCGTGATGGCGATGGTGATCGCTTGGCAGGTGCTGAACAAGGTCGCGCAGCCGCAGGACAAGCGCTTCTCCAAGAACGTGCTGGTGGTGGCGCCGGGGCTTACCGTGAAGAGTCGGTTGGCGGTGCTGCAACCTTCCGCGCCAGGCAACTACTTCGAGGCGTTCAACGTCGTGCCTCCAGCCTTGCTGGACAGGCTTCGGCAGGGGCGGGTGCGGGTGTGCAACTGGCATGCGCTCAACTGGGAGACGGACGAACGGGTTGCTCGTCGCCGCAGCGTGGACAAACGCGGCGCCAAGAGCGACGAGGCGTATGTGCGCGACGTGCTCGGCGAGATGGCGCGGGCGAAGGACCTTCTGGTGCTGAACGACGAAGCGCATCATGCGTGGCGCGTGACCGGGCAAGGGCGAACCAAGGGCGTTGCGCGCGACGAAGTGGAGACGGCCACGAAATGGATCGGCGGTTTGGATCGCATCCATCGGGCGCGGGGCGTGCTGCGCTGCTACGACTTCTCCGCAACGCCTTTCGCGCCGACTGGCGGCACCAGTTCAGAGGAAGCGCTGTTCGACTGGATCGTCAGCGACTTCGGCTTGAACGACGCCATCGAAGCGGGATTGGTGAAGACGCCGAGAGTGGTGGTGCGCGACGACGCGGTGCCGGATGCCAAAACCTACAAGTCGCGCCTGTACCACATCTACAACGATTCGGAAGTGAAGGACGACCTGAACCGCAAGGCCGGGCCAACCGAACCGCTGCCGGACCTGGTGCGCAACGGCTACTACCTGCTGGGCTACGACTGGCGGGAAACGGCGCGAAGCTGGGAGGCGGCTGGCCTTGCGACGCGCCCCACCATGATCACGGTGGCGAACCGAACGGAAACGGCAGCGCGAGTGAAACATGCCTTCGACAGCCGCGCCATCCAGATCGACGAACTCTGCGACGCGGAACGAACGCTGCACATCGATTCCAAAGTGTTGACGGAAGCGGAAGCCGAGGCGGAGGCGGGCGACACGTTGGGCAACGGCAAGCCGAGCAACGCCCGGGAACGCGCCGAGTTCCTGCGCCGGCAAGTGGATACGGTGGGGCAACCGGGGCAGCCGGGCGAGGGAATCCAAAACGTGATTTCCGTCGGGATGCTCTCCGAAGGTTGGGATGCCAAGACCGTTACGCACATCATGGGTCTGCGCGCCTTCGCCAGCCAACTGCTGTGCGAACAGGTGGTGGGGCGGGGGTTGCGCCGAACGGCCTACGAAGTGTCGCCGGAGACGGGCTTGTTCGAGCCGGAGTACGTCAACGTCTTCGGCGTGCCGTTCACCTTCCTGCCCCACGAGGAGCCGGAGGAAGACGTGGTGCCGCCGCCCGCCAAACCGAAGACGGCCATCGAGCCGGACGCCGCCAAGTCCGAGTTCGAGATCCGCTGGCCCAACGTGGTGCGCATCGATCGCGTGTTGCAGCCGCGTCTCTCCTTGGCTGTGGAAGCGCTGGAACCGTTGGTGCTCGACGCCAGCCAAACGGCCAAGTTGGCCGACTTGGCGCCCATCGTCGACGGCAAGCCGCACGTGGCGCTCATCGAGACCATCGACCTCGAACGCCTAGCGCAGGACTACCGGATGCAGCGCGTGGTCTTCGAGACGGCCGCGACCGTGTTCGACAACATGCGCGAGAACTGGGAGGGCTGCCGAGAGGAGCTGCTCGTGCAGCTTGTCGGGTTGACGGAACGGTTCTTCCATTCGGACAGAATCATCTTCGAACCGCGCTTGTTCGGCGCCGACGAACTCAAACGCCGGCTGACGCTCACGTTCAACATGACGAAAGTGGTGCGGCACCTCTGGCAGGCGATTCGCTTCGAGAACGCCGAGAAGCTCGCGCCGATCTTCGACCGCGACCATCCCATCCGCAGCACCGGCGACATGGCCACCTGGTACACCGGCAAGCCGTGCGAACACACCCGCCGCAGCCATATCAACCAATGCGTGTTCGACAGCGCCTGGGAAGCAACCGAGGCCTTCGCCTTGGATGGCAGCGAGTGGGTCCATTCGTGGGCGAAGAACGACCACCTGGGGTTCGAGGTGGTCTACATCCACGCTGGCGTGGTGCGCAAGTACCGCCCGGACTTCCTGATTCGCCTGACCAACGGCACGACGCTGGTGCTGGAAGTGAAAGGCCAGGAACGCGAGGAAGATCGAACCAAGCGGCGCTACTTGCAGGACTGGTGCAGAGCGGTGAACGAACACGGCGGCTTCGGGCGGTGGGACTGCGCCGTGTCGTGGCGGCCGGGCGACGTGCAGGACATTCTGAAGGCGAAGGCGCAGGGGAGCGGCCAGCAACGCATCGGCTTCATGGCGGGCGAAGTCGACGTGCCGGAGGACTTCGACACGATGGGCGGGGAGGACGTCCGGGAGATGTTCGAGGGTGGGCCGTGAAGCTCTTGCTCGACACGCACGTCCTGTTGCCATGCGGCTCGCGCCCAAACCGAGTGAGCTAAACTGCGCGCGAACAAACGCAGCGAACACCGTGACCCAAGCCCATCCCGCCGACAACGTGCAGCGCATCGCCAGCGAGAACTTCGCCGCTCTGCTGGGCGCGGTTCTGCTCGAACGCGAGGACGACCGCGTGGTCGTGAAGCTGCCCTACTCGGCGAAGCTCGGCGTGGGACGCATCCACGGCGGCGCCATCAGCGCCTTGGTGGACATCGCGGCGACCGCGGCGTTCTGGGCATGCCCCAACCTGTCGAGCGCTGCTCGGGGCGCCACCGTGGGATTCACGATCAACTTCCTCGCCTTGGCGGTGGCGACCGACCTGACGGCGACCGCCACGGTGCGCCGCCGTGGCGGCACGCTATGTACCGGCGACGTCAGCGTGCGCAACAGCGCCGGCGAGGAAGTGGCCACCGCCATCGTCACCTACAAGCTGACCGGCTATCGCTGAGGGCGCAGCCGTCGGGACGAGGATGTCGCCTCGACGCAATGGAACGTCACCGTACTGACGACGTCAGCTGCTGTCGTCGGATTCTTCCTCGCGTTCGCGGGTGACGCCTTCGGCGACCAGTTGGTCGATGTCGTTTGCCGAGAAGCCGAGCTGGCCCAGGATGGCGCGTGTTTCGGATGCGAACGGGGCCGTGGGGCCGCGTGGGCGGAAGCCGTCGCCGTCCAAGGAAACCGGCGGGGCCAGGACGGTGAAGGTGCCTGCCGTGGGATGGCGCAGTCGATGCAGCATGGCGTTGGCGCGCACCTGTTCGTCGTCGAACATTTCGATGGGGAAGCGCACCTGGGAGACGGGCACGCCGGCGTCGTTGAGCATTCGCGTCCACTCGGCGCAAGGGCGCGTACGCATGACGGCTTCGACGCGGCGCATGAGGTCGTCGTAGTGGGCGCCGTGCAGATCGCCGTCGGTGTCGAGGGCGGCGTCTTCCAAGCCGACGGTCTGCATGAACTTCGCGCGCAGCGAGCGGCTGCCGCAGGCGATGGCGATGGGCGCGTCGGCGGTGTCGTAGGTGCGCAAGTAGACGCGCACCATCGGCAGGGCGCGCGCCGAGGTCATGTTGCGGGCCTGGTCGAGATAGGGGACGCCAGCGCTGCGCTGGTCGGCGAGGCGGGCAAGCGCTTCTTCGTGCTGCGGGGCATCGACTTCCTCCGAGCGCAGCAGCTGGTTGTTGGCGAGCGTCATCGCCGCCTGCATCAGCGACACGTCCACGGCACCGCCAACGCCCGTGCGTTCGCGCCGCAACAGCGCGGCGGAGATGCCGAACGCCAGGCTCATCGCGCACATGTAGTCCGCGCTCACCGGATCGCCCGGCGCTGGCCGACCATCCACGATGCGTCCATTGGCGGCCATGAGGCCGGTGCGCGCCTGCACCACCGTGTCCATGCCGGCGAGGGACGCATCCGGGCCGCGTTTGCCGAACGCCGTGACCGTGCCGGAGATCAAGCGCGGAAAGCGTCGCTTGAGCGTCGTCTCGTCCAAGCCCAGCTCTTCGGCCAAGCCGGGGCGGAAGTTCATCAGCGCCACGTCCGCCCATTCCAGCAGCCGGTCGATCACCGGCTTCGCGGCGGCATCGCGGAGGGCGAGGGGAAGCGAACGCTTGCCGCGATTGCGGGAGACGAAGATGCGCGTCTCCAACGGCGCGATCTGCCGCAACATGCGGGTGGGATCGCCAGCGAGGGCCTCGATCTTGACGACCTCGGCGCCGCCTTCGGCGAGCAGCTGGGCGCAGAAGGGCACGGAGACGAACTGGCCGAACTCGACGATCCGCACATCGGCGAAGGGCTGCTTCTGCTCGTCTGCCGGGGCGTTCGTCATGGCGTCATCATAACGCCTTGCGGCAGCGAACGGCGCACTCGCCGGACACAAAAAAAGCCCTGGGCACCAACGCACCCAGGGCTTTCCGTTCAATGCCTGACGACGACCTACTCTCGCATGGGGAGACCCCACACTACCATCGGCGCTGACACGTTTCACTGCTGAGTTCGGGATGGAATCAGGTGGTTCCGAATCGCTATGGTCGTCAGGCAAACCGGGCAATTCGTTCGATGAAGCGCTGACCCGTTGGCATTGTGCGTGTGGGCAACCTTGGCTGACATTCTTGACCGGCCGCGTCGTGCGATAAGCGTGCGCGACAACGCGGACTCGGTTATATGGTCAAGCCTCACGGGCAATTAGTACGGGTTAGCTCAACGCCTCGCAGCGCTTACACATCCCGCCTATCAACCTCGTAGTCTACGAGGGCCCTTCAGAAATCTCGGAGATTTCGTGAGATCTCATCTTGAGGGGGGCTTCCCGCTTAGATGCTTTCAGCGGTTATCCCGTCCGAACGTAGCTACCCGGCGATGCCACTGGCGTGACAACCGGAACACCAGAGGTTCGTCCACTCCGGTCCTCTCGTACTAGGAGCAGCTCCTCTCAAATCTCAAACGCCCACGGCAGATAGGGACCGAACTGTCTCACGACGTTCTAAACCCAGCTCGCGTACCACTTTAAATGGCGGACAGCCATACCCTTGGGACCGGCTCCGGCCCCAGGATGTGATGAGCCGACATCGAGGTGCCAAACACCGCCGTCGATGTGAACTCTTGGGCGGTATCAGCCTGTTATCCCCGGAGTACCTTTTATCCGTTGAGTCATGGCCCTTCCATTCAGAACCACAAGATCACTAAGACCGTCTTTCGACCCTGCTCGACCCGTCGGTCTCGCAGTCAAGCGCACTTCTGCCTTTATACGCATCGCATGATTTCCGACCATGCTGAGTGCACCTTCGTACTCCTCCGTTACTCTTTGGGAGGAGACCGCCCCAGTCAAACTACCCACCACACACTGTCCTCGGCCCAGCTAATGGGCCTGAGTTAGAACCCCAACGTAGCCAGGGTGGTATTTCAAGGACGACTCCACGAAGGCTGACGCCTTCGCTTCACAGTCTCCCACCTATCCTACACAAACTAAGTCAAAGTCCAGTGTGAAGCTGTAGTAAAGGTTCACGGGGTCTTTCCGTCTAGCCGCGGGTACACGGCATCTTCACCGCGATTTCAATTTCACTGAGTCTCGGGTGGAGACAGTGTGGCCATCGTTACGCCATTCGTGCAGGTCGGAACTTACCCGACAAGGAATTTCGCTACCTTAGGACCGTTATATTTACGGCCGCCGTTTACCGGGGCTTCGATCACAAGCTTCGGCTTGCGCCTAACCTGATCAATTAACCTTCCGGCACCGGGCAGGCGTCACACCCTATACGTCCTCTTGCGAGTTTGCAGAGTGCTGTGTTTTTAGTAAACAGTCGCAGCCACCTAGTATCTTCGACCGCAACCAGCTCCGGGGGCGAGCCCCTTCACCAGCCGCGGCGCACCTTCTCCCGAAGTTACGGTGCCATTTTGCCTAGTTCCTTCACCCGAGTTCTCTCAAGCGCCTTGGTATTCTCTACCCGACCACCTGTGTCGGTTTGGGGTACGGTTGCGATCTGCCTGATGCTTAGAGGTTTTTCTTGGAAGCGTGGCATCGACTGCTTCCGGGTCTTCAAGAGACCCGTTCGTCAATCGCATCTCGGCCTTAACGAGACCCCGGATTTGCCAAAGATCTCAGCCTACGTGCTTTCACCTGGACAACCAACGCCAGGCCAGTCTAGCCTTCTCCGTCACCCCATCGCAGCAGAACGCAGTGCTGGAATGTTAACCAGCTTCCCATCGACTACGCCTTTCGGCCTCGCCTTAGGGGCCGACTTACCCTGCGCCGATGAGCGTTGCGCAGGAACCCTTGGTCTTTCGGCGAGGGGGATTTTCACCCCCTTTATCGTTACTCATGTCAGCATTCGCACTTCTGATGCCTCCAGCGAACCTCGCAGTTCGCCTTCACTGGCCTACAGAACGCTCCTCTACCGCCCACGCCATGAGGCGCAGGCCCGCAGCTTCGGTACATGGTTTGAGCCCCGTTACATCTTCCGCGCAGGCCGACTCGACCAGTGAGCTATTACGCTTTCTTTAAAGGATGGCTGCTTCTAAGCCAACCTCCTGGCTGTCTGAGCCTTCCCACATCGTTTCCCACTTAACCATGATTTAGGGACCTTAGCTGGCGGTCTGGGTTGTTTCCCTCTCGACGACGGACGTTAGCACCCGCCGTCTGTCTCCCTCGCTGCACTCATCGGTATTCGGAGTTTGCATGGGGTTGGTAAGTCGAGGTGACCCCCTAGCCCAAACAGTGCTCTACCCCCGATGGTGATACGAGAGGCGCTACCCAAATAGCTTTCGAGGAGAACCAGCTATCTCCGGGCTTGATTAGCCTTTCACTCCGAGCCACAGGTCATCCCCCCATTTTTCAACATAGGTGGGTGCGGGCCTCCAGTCAGTGTTACCTGACCTTCACCCTGCCCATGGCTAGCTCGCCCGGTTTCGGGTCTACTCCTACCGACTGACGCACCGTTGCCGGTACACGCCCTGTTCAGACTCGGTTTCCCTACGGCTCCCCTAGACGGTTAACCTTGCCGGAAAGAGTAAGTCGCTGACCCATTATACAAAAGGTACGCAGTCACCTCGCGTCGAAGCGGCCCGCACAACTCGCGAACGAGCTGCGCCGGCTATTCCGGGCGATGGCTCCCACTGCTTGTACGCATCCGGTTTCAGGTACTGTTTCACTCCCCTCGCAGGGGTGCTTTTCGCCTTTCCCTCACGGTACTGGTTCACTATCGGTCAGCTGAGAGTATTTAGCCTTGGAGGATGGTCCCCCCTCGTCCCGAAGGACAGTTCAGACAGGGTTTCACGTGCCCCGCCCTACTCGATTTCACGACTCGGGCGTTTTCGCGTACGGGGCTGTCACCCGCTATGGCGCACCTTTCCAGAGTGCTTCCGCTAACGCGACTGCAAGCAGTCGTTCCGAGCCGCTTAAGGGCTGCTCCCCTTTCGCTCATCGCTACTTGGGGAATCTCGGTTGATTTCTTTTCCTCCGGGTACTTAGATATTTCAGTTCCCCGGGTTCGCCTCGCGCGTCTATGTATTCAACGCGCGATAGCCAACGAATTGGCTGGGTTTCCCCATTCGGAAATCCCCGGATCAAAGTCTGTTGCCGACTCCCCGAGGCTTATCGCAGGCTGCCACGTCCTTCATCGCCTTCAGCTGCCAAGGCATCCACCGAATGCGCTTGTTCGCTTGACCATATAACCCAGCCCGCTTGCGCGCGGCCAAGTTTTCAAGACAAGTGAACGTCGCCGGTTACCTGTGCCGGAGCTCGCGCTCCGCCACAGCGCAGTGGCGCTCACGCACCACCGCACAAGACGCACTTGTTGTTGTTTTCGTTGCTCTTGGGTTGCATCCCTCCTTTCGGAGAGATGCGGCTTCATCGAACGAATTGTGAAAGAGCGGCTTATGCAAGCCAGCATCCAAGGGCACCGTTGCCGATGCGCTTGGATGTTGACTCTTCGCGGGAGGCGCGAGAGTGGTGGAGCCGAGGAGGATCGAACTCCTGACCCCCTGCGTGCAAGGCAGGTGCTCTCCCAGCTGAGCTACGGCCCCGTGAGTTCGTCGTTGGCTACCGTCGATGCGCTTGCGCGGCGTTCGCCGTCAGCCGCTCGCTTGGGCCAAGGGACGCTCCGGCTTGGTGGGTCTGGGTGGATTTGAACCGCCGACCTCACCCTTATCAGAGGTGTGCTCTAACCAACTGAGCTACAGACCCATTGTTCGCCAGCTCGCGCTTGGCCGACCTTGAGGCCAAGCCAGCGCCAGCCGGTCTGGCAGCGGATCGCCGCCAAACAAGGCTCCCGTAAAGACAATGCCATTCGTGTGGGCGCCCGAACGAACTGTCCGAGCGTGGATCGAACACCCCTAGCGTTGCCGTTAGGCTTGGCCGGAGGGTCGATCTTCTTGGTTTAAGGAGGTGATCCAGCCGCAGGTTCCCCTACGGCTACCTTGTTACGACTTAGTCCCAGTCATGGACCACACCGTGGTAACCGTCCTCCCGAAGGTTAGACTAGCTACTTCTGGTGCAACCCACTCCCATGACTTGACGGGCGGTGTGTACAAGGCCCGGGAACGTATTCACCGCGACATTCTGATTCGCGATTACTAGCGATTCCGACTTCAAGGAGTCGAGTTGCAGACTCCTATCCGGACTACGAGCGCTTTTTTGGGATTCGCTCCCCCTCGCGGGTTTGCAGCCCTTTGTAGCGCCCATTGTAGCACGTTTGTAGCCCACCACGATAAGGGCCATGATGACTTGACCTCGTCCCCGCCTTCCTCCGGTTTGTCACCGGCAGTCTCCTTAGAGTTCCCGGCTTGACCCGCTGGCAAATAAGGATAAGGGTTGCGCTCGTTACGGGACTTAACCCAACATCTCACGACACGAGCTGACGACAGCCATGCAGCACCTGTCACACGGTTCCCGAAGGCACCAATCCATCTCTGGAAAGTTCCGTGGATGTCAAGTGGTGGTAAGGTTTTTCGCGTTGCCTCGAATTAAACAACATGCTCCACCGCTTGTGCGGGCCCCCGTCAATTCATTTGAGTTTTAACCTTGCGGCCGTACTCCCCAGGCGGAGAACTTATCGCGTTAGCTGCGCCACTAAGCCCTCAAGGGGCCAAACGGCTAGTTCTCATCGTTTACGGCGTGGACTACCAGGGTATCTAATCCTGTTTGCTCCCCACGCTTTCGCACTTGAGCGTCAGTTTCAGTCCAGGAGGCCGCCTTCGCCACTGGTGTTCCTTACTATATCTACGCATTTCACCGCTACACAGTAAATTCCACCTCCCTCTACTGAACTCTAGCTTGCCAGTTTGAAGTGCAATTCCCAGGTTGAGCCCGGGGCTTTCACACCTCACTTAACAAGCCGCCTACACGCGCTTTACGCCCAGTAATTCCGATTAACGTTTGCACCCTCCGTATTACCGCGGCTGCTGGCACGGAGTTGGCCGGTGCTTCTTCTGTGGCTAACGTCAAGGGCCGGCGGTATTGACGCCGACTTTTTCTTCACCACTGAAAGTGCTTTACAACCCTAAGGCCTTCTTCACACACGCGGCATGGCTGCATCAGGCTTTCGCCCATTGTGCAAGATTCCCTACTGCTGCCGTCCGTAGACGTCTGGGCCGTGTCTCAGTCCCAGTGTGGCTGATCGTCCTCTCAGACCAGCTATGGATCGTCGCCTTGGTAGGCCGTTACCCCACCAACAAGCTAATCCAACGCAGGCTCCTCCGCCAGCGCGAGGTCTCCGCCTTCGGCCCGAAGGCCGTGCGCGAGATCCCCCGCTTTCAGCATTGGCTGCTACGCCAACGCTCGCATGCGGTATTAGCTCGAGTTTCCCCGAGTTATCCCCCACTGCCGGGTAGATTCCTACGCGTTACTCACCCGTCCGCCACTCTACTCGGCCCCGAAGGGCCTTTCTCGTTCGACTTGCATGTATGAGGCCTGCCGCCAACGTTCAATCTGAGCCATGATCAAACTCTTCAGTTGTTTGCAGATGACTGCAAGTACCGTGCCAACCGACGCGACTAGCGCACCGGAAACACGGCCAAAGGGTTTGCCCGGAGCTCGAATCGAGCGCCCACACGAATGGCTTGTCTTCACGTTCTTAAAGAGCCGGCCACGGCATGCGCCGCGACCAAGGGATGGGCATCTTACGCCTCGTGAAGGGCGTGTCAACACCCAAATGCAGTTTTTTTCACGCTGCCTTCGCAGCCCCCGCGGACTGCTCCGGCGGGCCGTCGTCGCAGCTTGGCTCAAGCAGCCTCCAGCGTCAGCAGGTGCCAGTTCTTCCTGCCGCGGCGGACGAGGAAGTAGCGCCCGTGCAGGGCATCCGCTGGGTGGAGGCGCAACGTCGGGTCGCTCGCGGGAAGGCCGTTGACCGCCACTCCGCCGCTCTGAACGAGGCGCCGGGCGGCGCCGTTCGACGCCGCGAGGCCAGCCGCAACGAGCGCATCGAGCAGCCCGACGCCGGGGCTCGCGACCGAACTGTCGACGCCGTCGCGTTCGAGCTGCGCCAGGTCGGCGCTGTCCAAGGCGCGCACGTCGCCGCCGAAGAGCGCCGCCGAGATGCGCTGCGCCGAGCCCAGCGCCGCTTCGCCGTGCGTCAAGCGGGTGACTTCGGCGGCCAGCATGCGCTGCGCCTCGCGACGCTCGGGATGCGCCTTAGTCGCGTCTTCGGCAGCGGCGAGTTCCGCCTCGTCGAGCAGGGTGAAGCAGCGCAGGAAGGGCGCCGCGTCCGCATCCGCCGTGTTAAGCCAGAATTGGTAGAAGGCGTAGGGCGACGTGCGCTGCGCATCCAGCCAAACGGCACCGGCGGCGCTCTTGCCGAACTTGGCGCCGTCCTGCTTGGCGACCAGCACGTGCGTCAGCGCGTAGGTCTGCCGTTGCAGCAGCCGTCGCGCAAGCTCGACGCCGCTGACGATGTTCCCCCACTGGTCGCTGCCGCCCACCTGCAACGTGCAGCCGTGGCGCCGGGCGAGTTCGACGAAGTCGTACGCCTGCAGCAGCATGTAGCTGAATTCGGTGAAGGAAATGCCCGCCCCTTCGCGGTCGAGCCGGGCGCGCACGGAGTCGCGCTGCATCATCGCGTTGACCGAGAAGTGCTTGCCGACGTCGCGCAGGAAGGTCACCACGCCAAGCCCCTGCGTCCAGTCGAGGTTGTTGACGACGCGGGCGGCGTTGGCGCCGTCGAAGTCCACGAAGCGCGACGCCTGCTCGCGGATCGCCCCCACCCAGCCCTCGACGACGCTCGGGTCGTTCAGCGCCCGCTCGCCGCTGCGTCCGGACGGATCGCCGATCAAGCCCGTGGCGCCGCCCACCACCACGATGGGCCGATGGCCAGCCAGCTGAAGACGACGCAGCATCAGCAGCGTCACCAGATTGCCGACCTGCAAACTCGAGGCCGTCGGGTCGAAGCCAGCGTAGACGACCCGCGAGCCGCCGGACAGATGTTCGTCGAGCCCGGCGCGGTCGGAGACTTGGGCGAGCAGGCCGCGCCGTTCGAGCGCGTGGAGGAACGATGCCATGGCTAGCGCGGCGTTCGGTCGGGGGGCAGGCACATTAGCGCCAAAAAGGGGTGTCAATCAACGCGATAGTGGTGTATGGTCCGCCCTCTTGGCGCTGCGCCGGCCAATTTGAGAGGGCGCAGCGGGGGGAGTGGAAGCATCAACGCCCGACGGTTCAACGTGTCGTTCCCGCAGAAGACCCATGCCATCGTCGCAACCGTGATTGTGGCGACCATGGTGTTCGTCTGGATGACCGGCTGGACGTCCGACCAGGAGGTCAACGCCGCGGTCGTCGTCGAAGTCGAACCTCCCGCGGTGGCCTTGCCGCAGCAGGAGTCGCCGCCACCCGCCCCGCCCCTGGAAGTCGAGCGCGACACCGAGGTCGCGGCGGTCAAGCGCGGCGACACCGCCGCCAAGATATTCCAGCGCCACGGCTTCAGCGATCGCGAGCTGCATCTGGTGGTGTCCAGCGGCCCGCTCGGCCAGCGCCTAGCATCCATCTACCCAGGCCACGAGCTGGAGTTCGAGCGCGACGAAGACGGCAATCTGGTGCGCGTCACCTACAGCGCGGGGCGTTTGGAGTCCATCCACTTCGAGCGCGTCGGCGACCGCTTCAAGGGCGAGACCGAAGTCATCGAGCCGGTGATCAAGCTCGGCTACTCCCACGCCATCATCGACCGCTCGCTGTTCGTCGCCTGCCAGCGCGCCGGCCTCGACGACTCCTTCGCGTCCAAGCTCGCCAACATCTTCCAGTGGGACGTGGACTTCATCCGCGACATCCGCAAGGGCGACAAGTTCCACGTGCTGTACGAAGAACGCTACTTGGACGGCCAGTTCTTCGACTTCGGCAACATCCTGGTGGCGGAGTTCACCAACCAAGACGAGCAGCTCCTCGCGGTGCGCTACGAAGGCAACGGCGAGCACGGCTACTACACGCCAGCCGGCAGGAACATGCAGAAGCAGTTCCTGAAGGCACCGCTCGAGTTCACCCGCATCAGTTCCAACTTCAACCTCAGCCGCATCCACCCGCTCTGGAAGAGTTCGATGCCCCATCGCGGCATCGACTACGCGGCGCCGACCGGCACGCCGGTGCGCGCAGCCGGAGACGGCGTAGTCGTCGCCAAGTCCAAGACCACCCCCAACGGCAACTTCGTGGTGCTGCGCCACGGCAGCAACTACCACACCAAGTACCTGCACCTCTCCGGCTTCGCGCGCGGCCTGCACGTCGGCAAGCAGGTCTCGCAAGGCGACGTGATCGGGCGCGTCGGCGCCACCGGCTGGGCAACCGGCCCGCATCTGCACTACGAGTTCCTGGTCGGCGGCGTCCACAAGAACCCGCGCACGGTCGAGCTGCCGGCAGGCGAGCCGATTCCAAGCACGGAACGCGAGCAGTTCGAGTACGCGGCGACGCGCCAACTCGCCGAACTGGAACGGCAGAAGGCGACGCGCATGGTGGCCGAAGCGAACACGCCCTAGCCGGTCCACCCTTCCCGTGCGCTACGTTGGCGTCATGACCGGCACCAGCGTGGACGGTCTGGATGTCGCTCTCATTGAAATCAACGACGCCGTTTCCATCGAAGCGGCCACGACGATCCCCCTGCCGAAAGCCCTCGCCGGCGAGTTGCGCGCACTCTGCGCACCCGGGCCAAACGAAGTCGCGCGGGTGGGCGCTGCGGATGCCGAACTCGGCGACTTCATCGGCGCAAGCGTCGTCGAATGTCTACGCACCTGGGGCGTTGCGGCAGCGGACGTCCGCGCCATCGGCTGCCACGGCCAGACGATCCGCCACCATCCAGAAGCAGCGCCCAAGTTCACCGTGCAGATCGGCGACCCGAACCGCATCGCCGAAGCCACCGGCATCGACACGGTCGCGGACTTCCGCCGCCGAGACATGGCCGCCGGGGGCGAAGGCGCACCACTGGCGCCGCTGTTCCACGCCGCCTTGTTCCGCCACCCGACCCGGCATCGCGTCGTGGTGAACATCGGCGGCATCGCCAACGCGACGCTGCTTTCCAGCGGTTCCGAGTCCGTCGTCGGCTTCGACACCGGCCCCGGCAACGCCCTCCTGGACGCTTGGATCCGCCACTGCCGAGGCGAAGCCTACGACGCCGAAGGCGCCTGGGCGCGCAGCGGCACCGTCCATGCGGATCTGCTGACCGTGCTGCAAGGCGACCCTTTCGTCGCACGGCAGCCGCCCAAGAGCACCGGCAAGGAGACCTACCACCTGGGCTACGTGCAGAGCGCTTGCCACGACGCGCAAGTCCTAATCGGTCCTAAGTCCACGGGCGACGAGAGCATTCCGCCAGCAGACGTACAGGCGACCCTCGCCGAGTTCTCCGCGTGGAGCATCGCCCAAGGCGTACGCGGCGCGTCTCCGTTTCCTCCATCGACCAGCGCCGAAGCGCACCGAGGCGACGTCGTCCTCTGCGGCGGTGGACGCCGCAACGCGCATCTGGTCGAACGGCTCGCCGCCAATCTCGATGGCTGGCGGCTGCTCTCGACGGACGACCTAGGCTACGACGGCGATGCCCTAGAAGCCGCCGCTTTCGCCTGGTTCGCGCATCGCACCCTCGAAGGACTGCCGAGCAACGCCCCAAGCGTCACCGGCGCGGCGGGCGAACGAGTGCTCGGCGCGATCTACCCCGGCCAAGCGCAACGCACCAGCTGAACGCGGCTGCGTACGCGCTCAGATGGCGAACGAGTTGCCGCAGCCGCAGGTGGTGGAAGCGTTGGGATTGGCGACGACGAACTGCGCCCCGGCCAAGTCTTCCTTGTAGTCGATCTCCGCCCCGGCCAGATACTGGTAGCTCATCGGGTCCACCAGCGCCGTCACCCCATCGCGTTCGATAACCGTATCGTCGTCCGCGCTGGCATCGTCGAACGTGAAGCCGTAGGAAAACCCGCTGCACCCGCCGCCGGTGATGAAGACGCGCAGCTTCAAGTCCGGCTGCCCCTCGCTCTCGATGAGCTCCCGCACCTTGCCCGCGGCCCGGGAGGAGAATTGGATGGCGTTCATGCCGCCATCATAGCAACCTCTACTCGTCGTCGCGCACCGCCGTCGCCAACGAGTACGAAGACGCTCGCGCCTCCACTTCGTCCCCAACGCCGATCTCGCTCTCCAGCATCGCCTCGAGCGCAATCAGGAACTCGACCTCGCGCTCGCTGCCGGCAGGCAAGGCGCGGCGAACGCTGGCCGCGTGCTCCACGGCCCGCGCGTAGCCCCGCGACTTCTCGTCGAACCGCTGCACGCCGGCTTCGGTGGCCAGCAGCACCGGAAAGCCCGGGTGCGGCGCGTCCACCAGCGGCGACACGTTGGCGCTGGTCGCGGAGCCGTCGTCCCCTCCGCTCAGCAGCGGGTTCTCGTTGATCCGGAACATGCCGTGCCACTTGCCGGTCCAATGCGGGCCGATCCAGTTCCGCCAGAACCAGTTGTAGAGACTCACGCGGTCGTTGAAGAAGGTGCGCAGGGATGGCTCCTCGAACGCGAACGCGGCGACGCAGCGCACCCCGGAGCGTTCGTCGTAGGCGCCCGCCAAGGCCATGTAGCCGCCGAACCGGCGTCCGACGTAGCACGCGCGATCCGCCAAGGCGAAGCCTTGCGCCGCCGCCCAGCGCACGCTGTCCGCCATGTCCGTGCGCATCCGTTCGCCCCACATCGTGAGTCCGGCCACGAAGTGCTCGTCGCCACGGCCGGGCAGCCCCCGCACCCGCGGCGCCAGCACGGCATAGCCGCGGCTTGCGAGAAACTCCGCCCACGGGCTGTAGCCTTCGGCGGCGCCGAGCGGCCCCACGTCGAGCAGCACCACCAACGGCGACGGACCCGCCGGCGCTTCCCGCGGCACGGTGAACGTCGCGTCTATCGAACGACCATCCCTGGTAGTGAAGGAGACTTCCCGGGTGTCCGCCAAGCGGCCGTCCAGAGGCGGATTTCGCGAACCGATGCGCCGCGTCGCGCCACTGTCGCGGTCGTGCAGGTAGACCGTCGGCGTGCGGCCGCCGCCGTCGGCCACCGCCACCACGCGCCTGCAGTCCGTGCTCATCGACGGCACGGATCGGATGCGCCCCGGCGTCTTCGCGTCCAGCGCCTCGATGTCGCGCCCAAAGTCTTCGTCCAGCCAAGTAAATGCCGCCGCGTCCTCGTGCGCGAAACCCACGACCCCGCAGGACGTTCCGCCTACCGCCACCGCCGCGGCGTCCCGATCCGCAAGGTCGGCCACGCGCCGTTCCACGGCGAGCGTGTCCGAGGCCGCTTGCAGGACGACGATGCGACCAGTCTCGGCGTCGTGGGCCTGCAGATAGGCGCTCTCGCCGTCGGACGTGAAGCCAAGCACCGTGGGCGGCAACCAAGGCGTGCCGAACTGCGGCGCCGCCGTCGCCTCGAATCCTTCGGCACCGTCCTCGACGTACATCCTGCGCTGCCCCCAAGTGCCGCCGGCAATGTCCGCACTGTAGCCGACACCGATCCGCACCCGGCCTTGGGCGTCCGCGCTCCACCGAGTCGCCAGGACTTCGGCGGGGACGACGGACTTCAGTCGATTGTTGCGAATGTTCAGGCGGTAGACGCCGACGGACCATATGACGTCGCGCATCAGCTCGACCAAGATGTGGTCCCGATCGTGTGGCAGCAGGCTGACCACGTTGTGCTTGCCCTCGTCGCCCGGATAGTGCTTGTACCCCGGCAACATTCGACCACCGGGCAGCGGCGTTTCAGGCGGCTTGTCGGGCGACGGCACCAAGTTCAGCAGATCGCTACCGTCGTAGTCGATCGCGAAGAGACGCGTCTGCATTCCGCGATTGAATGGGAAGCCTCTGCGGGGGACGCGATTGCGGCGCAACTCGTGGTATCGCATCCGCGAACAGACGATGCGCTCATCGGTCGCCCAGTCGCAGGCGTTGAGATGCGACCTACCGTGCCGCACCACCACGGTTTCGAAGCCCGCTCCGTTGCTGAGATCGCCGACGAACACCTCCGTGCCGCTCTGCGTCGAACGCAGGAAGAGCAATCGCCGTCCGCTCGGCGAGACGCGGGGCTCGTGTATGGCTGGTGGCCCTACATACGCCGCCGGCGTCCCCTCGAACGCCTCCGAAGATGCCGCGAAGAGGACGGCGACAAGGCCGGCTGCGAACGACCCGAAGACTGGAATCCGACCATGCCACATGGCAGCCAAGCTGCCAGAGCGCCGAAGCCGAGGTCAAGGGCATGACGGCGTATCCGACAAAGCCGTGGGCGGCGCAGCGGGTGAGGATCTGGCGCACCTGGGTGCTGTCGCGCGGACGACGTTCGCCGCCTGCGCAACGCATGGTATTTTCTCGCGGCACGTCTAGTTGGCCACTCACTTGGAAGTTCCCTCGCTCTGGGCGCCCGTTCGCCGACTGCTCGGCGGTCTCGACACGCTGCCTCGGTTGACGCTGCTCGCGGCCGGGGCGGGCTTCATCGTCGGGGGCGTCATCGTGCTCTTTCGCGGCGCGCTGGAAGCGCTTGCCTGGCTGCTCCACGGCCACGGCGTGGACGAGCTCGAAGCCCTGCCGACAGCTGCGCACCTGCTGATGCCGATCATCGGCGCGTTGGCGCTCGGCGTCGTCTTCAATCGGCTGCCCGCCGACGAACAACGCCTCGGCGTCTCGCACGTCATGGAGCGGCTGGCTCGGCACGATGCTCGCATGCCCTGGCGTTCCGCATGGCGGCAGTTCTACGGTGCGGTCGTCGGCCTCGTGGCGGGGCTGTCGGGTGGCAGGGAAGGGCCGGCGGTGCATCTCGGGGCGGCGGCTTCGAGTCTGCTCGGCACGGCGTTCAACCAGTCGGCGCAGAACCTTCGCACACTGGTCGCCTGCGGCAGCGCGGCGGCGATTGCGGCGTCTTTCAACACACCGCTGGCGGGCGTCGTCTTCGCGATGGAAGTGGTGCTGATGGAATACACCGTGGTCGGCTTCGTGCCGGTGATCGTCTCCACCGTCGCGGCGACGGTCGTTTCGCGCAGCGTGTTCGGCGGCGAGGCCGTGTTCTCGGTGCCGGAAACGGAACTGCGCTCGCTGCTCGAAGTGCCGTACATCGTGCTGGTCGGCGTCGCGGTGGGGGTTCTCGGCGGCGTCTTCATTCGCGCCGTGCAGATGTTCGCCCGCTTCCGCGCCCTGCCGTTCTGGCTGCGCGCCACGGCGGCCGGCGCCATTACCGGCGGCGTTGCGCTGTTTGCGCCAGCGGCGCTCGGCATCGGCTACGACACCGTGGACACGGCCTTGCTCGGCCATCTGGCGTGGACCGCGCTGTTGGCGATTCTCGTCGCCAAGACCATCGCCACCGCGGCCTGCGTTGGCGTCGGCCTGCCGGTCGGCATCATCGCGCCGACTCTGATGATGGGCGCGATGATCGGCGGCTTGCTGGGCGAGGCCGGCAACGCGATGGCGCCGGGCCACGCATCGGAACCGGCCCTCTACGTGATGCTCGGCATGGCGGCGATGATGGCCGCGGTTCTGCAAGCGCCGTTGGCGGCGCTCGCTGCTGTGCTGGAACTCACCGCCAATCCCGCCGTGATCCTGCCGGCGATGCTGGTGATCGTCGTGGCGAAGCTGGTGGTCAGGCAGGCGTTCAAGCAACGGTCCGTGTTCCTCGATACGTTGGCCGGCCTTGGCATTCGCTATCCGCCGGAATCGCCGGACGAGGCCCGCGAGCAGGCGCCGTAGGCGAAGGGGCGGCGTACACCTTGGTAAGCTCTGCGCTCCTCCCGGACGATCCGAAGGCACAGTGAGCAATCACCCAACCAACTCCGCGGCCTTGCTGGCCCGCGCCGAACACTCGATTCCCGGCGGCGTCAATTCGCCGGTGCGCGCCTTTCGCGGCGTTGGCGGCACGCCGCTCTTCTTCGAGCGCGGCCAAGGCGCCTGGGTTCAAGATGCGGACGGGCGCCGCTACGTCGACTACGTCGGTTCCTGGGGGCCGATGCTGCAAGGCCACGCTTTCGAGCCGGTAGTCGCCGCGGTGCGCGAACGCGCCCAGGCCGGTCTCGGCTTCGGCGCGCCGACGGAAATCGAGATCGACATGGCCGAGGCCGTGGTCGCCCGGGTGCCGAGCGTGGACAAGGTGCGCATGGTCAACTCCGGCACCGAGGCGGCGATGTCCGCGGTGCGCCTGGCGCGCGCTTGGACCGGGCGCGACAAGATCGTGAAGTTCCAAGGCTGCTACCACGGCCATGCCGACGCGCTGCTCGCCCACGCCGGATCGGGCGTGCTCACGCTCGGCCTGCCCGATTCGCCTGGCGTGCCCGCGGACACGGTGAAGGACACGCTCACGCTGCCGTTCAACGATGCCGATGCCGTGGCTCGCGCCTTTCAGGACGTGGGCGACGAAGTCGCCGCGGTGGTCGTGGAGCCGGTGGCCGGCAACATGGGCTGCATTCCGCCACGCCCCGGCTTTCTGCAAGCCCTGCGCGAAATCACCGCGAAGCACGGCAGCCTGCTGGTGTTCGACGAAGTGATCACCGGCTTTCGCGTGGCCGAGGGCGGCGCCCAGCGGCGCTACGACGTCGCGCCGGATCTGACGATTCTCGGCAAGGTCATCGGCGGCGGCCTGCCGGTGGGCGCGTTCGGCGGCCGGGCGGAAATCATGGAACGCATCGCGCCGGCGGGTGACGTCTACCAGGCTGGCACGCTCTCCGGCAATCCGCTGGCGATGAGCGCCGGGCTCGCCATGCTGAAGTCGTTGACGTCATCGTTCTACACCCAGCTCGCGGCCGCCACCGAACGCCTCGTCGCTGGGGTGCGTACCGCCGCCGAACGACACGGCATCGCGGCCACCGTGAACACCGTGCCTGGCATGTTCAGCCTGTTCTTCACCCCCGGGCCGGTCGCCAACTACGACGACGTGGCGGCTGCCGACACCGGGCGCTTCGCGCGCTTCTTCCACGCCATGTTGGCGCGCGGCGTCTACTTCGCGCCTTCGGCCTTCGAGACCGCGTTCGTCTCCGGCGCCCACGACGATCACGCCGTGGAGCACACCTTGGCGGCACTGGACGACGCCTTCGCGGAACTGGCGAGCACACCTTGAAGTACGACATCTACGGCATCGGCAACGCCTTGGTCGATGCCGAGTACGTCATCGACGACTGCTTCCTCGGCGAAGCGGACCTGGCCAAGGGAAACATGACCTTGGTGGACGACGAGCGCATGGCGGCGCTCGAAGCCAGCCTCGACGAGCGCGGCCACGTACACACGCGCATGTCCGGGGGATCGGCGGCCAATACCGTGTTCGCCACGCACGCCTTCGGCGGCAGCGGCATCTACTCCTGCCGGGTGGCCGACGACGATGCCGGGCGGCACTTCCTAGCGGACTTCGAGGTCGCTGGCATCGCCACGGCCGGCACCCGAACGGCGCCGGGCCGCTCCGGGCGCTGCCTGACGCTGGTGACCGACGATGCCGAACGGACGATGGCCACCTGCCTCGGCGTCTCCGCCGATTTCGCGCCGGAGGACATCGACGAAGCGGCGCTCGCGAACTCCGCCTATCTGTACATCGAAGGCTATCTGGCGGCGCGTCCGAACGGCTGCGCAGCCGCGGTGTTGGCGCGGCAGATTGGCGAGGACGCGGCGGTACACACGAGCCTGTCGCTCTCCGATCCGTCGATGGTCGCCGGCTGCCGCGACGCGCTTGTGGAGATGCTTGGCAACGGCGTTCGGCAGCTTTTCTGCAACGCCGAGGAAGCCCTCGCTTGGGCGCACACCGATCGGCTGGACATCGCGGCCCGGGAACTGAGCGACATCGCGCCGAGCGTCAACATCACTCTGGGCGCGGAAGGCAGCCTCGCCGTCGAGCGCGGCACCGCGAAGCAGGCCGCTCCCTTCCCAACCAACGCGGTCGACACCACCGGCGCTGGCGACATCTACGCCGGCGCGGTCATCCATGCGCGCGTCAATGGCGCGGACGCAGTTGCGGCGGCGCATTTCGGCAACTTCGCCGCTTCCGAACTGGTGTCGCGGCACGGCGCCCGGCTGCCCAAAGCGGCGGACTACGCCTCTCTCAAGGGCCGCTTCAAGGGCTGACGGGTCAAGCGTTCAAGCGCACCGGCAGCGGCCCCTCCGGGAAGATGCCCTTCGCCGCGACGCGGCAGCGCAAGGCGAGGATGCGAACGCCAGCGCCCGCCGCCCCACGCAGAGCGGCGCCGAAGGCGGGATCGATCTCGTCGGCCGGGCGCACGGCATCGATGCCGTTGTGCAGCACGCAGAACACGATGGCCGTGCGCCGACCGGTACGGGCGAGTTCCGCAAGCGCCGTGGCGTGTCGGCTCGCCCTTGCGCTCACGGCGTCAGGGAAGGCGCCGGAATCCGGCAGCTTCAAGGTCACCGCCTTGACCTCCACCAAGGTGCCGTCGGCCAGCAGATCGAAGCGCCCGCTCTCGCCCGGAATCTTCACTTCCCGCCGCGTCGAGGCGCCGCTGGCGAAGCCCGGCAGCCGCCCCGCGGCCACCGCTTCGGCCACCAGCGCGTTCGCCCGCGCCGAGTTGATCGCCACCAGATGGCCGCTTGCGCTGCGCACCAGTTCCCAGCCGTGCCGGTACTTGCGCCGAGGGTCGTCGGAGGTGGAGTACCAGATGGCGCTGCCCGGCTCCGCGCAGCCCGTCATCGCGCCCGTGTTCGGGCAGTGAATGGTGGTCCGCTCGCCATCGGCAGTCTCGATGTCGGCGAGAAACCGCTTGTAGCGGCGCAGCAGCACGCCGCGCCGAAGTGGTGACTCGAACTTGACGACCGCCTCCCGCGAAGGCCAACCCATCCGCGAGCGTAGTCATCGGCGAGCGGTTTTGGTAGTTTATGCGTCCGCTCAGCGAGTCGAACGCGGTCGCCAACGACTGAGAGCGCGGAGCAGGTCAACGAGAGGCTGTGCAGATGTCGGCAGAGGCCAGTACCGAGAACGCAAGCGCACCGAAGGCGAGTGCAGCCGTGGACTCGCCGTTCAGGAACTTCGTCCCGTACGCCCCGAAGGAGGACGAGGAGTACATGAATCGGGATCAGGTCGCGCACTTTCGGCACATGCTGAACGAGTGGCGCCGCGAGCTGATGGAGCAGGTGGACCGCACGGTCAACCACCTGCAGGACGAAGCCTCGAACTTCCCCGATCCCTTGGACCGCGCAACCCAGGAAGAGGAGCTGGGCATCGAACTGCGCACCCGCGACCGCGAGCGGCGCCTCATCTCCAAGATCAACCAGACCCTGGACCGCATCGAGCAGGACGACTACGGCTATTGCGACACCTGCGGCGTGGAAATCGGCTTGCGCCGCCTCGAAGCGCGCCCCACGGCCACCCAGTGCGTGGACTGCAAAGCCCTCGACGAACTGCGCGAGCGCCAGCTGCGCGGCTAGGCGCTTCCGCGCCTAAGCCAAGCGATGACGGCCGGCTACGTCGGTCGCTTCGCGCCAACGCCCTCCGGGCCGCTGCACTTCGGCTCCCTGCTCACCGCCATCGCGTCCTGGCTGGATGCCCGCGCCCAAGGCGGACGCTGGCTGCTGCGCATCGACGATCTGGACACGCCGCGCGTCGTCCCCACCGCGGAAACGGACATCCTCAACGCTCTCGATGCCCACGGCCTGCACTGGGACGGCCGGCTGCACCGCCAGAGCGAAAACGTCGAAGGCCATCGCGCCGCCCTCGACGCCTTGGGCGAACAGTGCTTCGCCTGCTCCTGCACGCGAAAGGCGCTGCGCAGTCTGCCACGGTATCCCGGCACCTGCCGGCAACGAGGGCTTCCCCGCCACGGCAACGCCGTGCGCTTTCGCATCGACGACCGATCCCGCATCGAGTTCGCCGACCGCGTGCAGGGACGCTACCGAGAGCAGTTCCCGGAAGACTTCGTCGTCTGGCGACGCGACGACTTCGCCTCCTATCCCCTCGCCGTGGTGGTGGACGACGCCGCGATGGGCGTGACGGACATCGTGCGCGGCGCGGACCTCCTGCCGACCACGCCGAACCAACTGCGCCTGATGGCGCATCTGGGGCTGACGCCGCCACGCTACGCGCACCTCCCGGTGATCGCCGAAGCCGACGGCGTGAAGCTCTCCAAGCACAACGCCGCCACCGCCATCGACGCCCGTTTCGCGCACCGCAACATCGCCTCGGCGCTGTGCTTGCTCGGCATGCATCCGCCGCCAGGCGACATCCACGCCATGCTCCGTTGGGCGGTTGGCCAGTGGCGCATCGAACGGCTGCCAGCCGCGACCGTGATGCCGGGCTTCGTCGCCTTGGCGTGAGCGATCGGACCCGGTCCGCTTGACTGCAACCGCCCAAACGCACATCTTGCACGCACTCGACAACGGCTCGGAAACATGGACACGTCATTGGTGTGCG
Source organism: Candidatus Azotimanducaceae bacterium (assembly GCA_965243175.1). Taxonomy (GTDB): domain Bacteria; phylum Pseudomonadota; class Gammaproteobacteria; order Pseudomonadales; family Azotimanducaceae; genus VXYL01. The sequence continues at coordinate 363,783 of OZ251532.1, forward strand.
ACATTTGGTGGCATTTGCTCCCGCATCCTGGGAGCGCGGGCGTCCCCGCCCGCATTCTGGTTCACGGCGTTCGCCTGTGCGGGCGAGACGCCCGCGCTCCCAGGGCCGGCCGCGGTTGGACACGCTAGCGTTTGGCGGCGAGTCGTGGTGGCTCCCAGCACTTGTGCGACCGAATGTCGCACACCCCACGTCATCGGCCAACGGGTTGCGCGGCGACCGTCTTGGACACTGAGCCGACGACGGAAACTTGCGAGATGCGCGTTCTCGTCATCGACCCGGCGCCGGCCAGCCGCGAGCAGCTGCGCACCGAGCTGACCGCGTTCGAGACTCAAGAAGCGGCCAGCGTGGAGGCTGCGGCGCACCTCGATTCCGCGCACTACGCGGCCATCGTCGCCAACGCCGAGTTGTTCGACGAGGCGAACGCGCTGCTGGTGTTCGCTGGCGAAACGCCGCTGGTGCTGGTCGCGGACGCGCCGAGCGTCCAACACGCCGTGGACTGCATGCGCCGAGGCGCCGCGGACTATCTGCCGAGGCCGCTCGACAGCGGTGCCTTGGCCAACGCCGTGCGACTCGGCATTGGCGACGCCGCGCCGGCGGGTTCGCCGCGCAGCCGCGACTTCGCCAACATTCTCGGCGACAGTCCGCCGATGCGGGAACTCTTCGACGCCATCCACGCCTTGGGCGAGAGCGATGGCCCGGTGCTCGTGCGCGGCGAATCGGGAACCGGCAAGACCCTGGTCACCCACGCCCTGCACGCCGCGCACAGGCGTCGCGGCGGACGACTGATTTCGCTCGACTGCGCCGCGGTGCCGGCCGCGACGATTGCCGCCGAGTTGTTCGGCGACGGCGACCCGACGGCGCCGCCCGCTTGCGGCTTGGCCGCCGCGGCTGTGGGCGGAACGCTCCTCCTCCGCGCCGTCGAAGAACTGCCGAAGGACGCCCAAGAGATGTTGGCGCAGGCCCTCGGCGCCGCCCCTGCCCAGCTTGAAGACGAACGGCCGCCTGTCGATGTGCGCTGGGTCGCGACGACCCGCGCCGACCTCCCGCGTCTAGCTAGAAACGGCCATTTTCGTTCCGACCTGCTGGCGCTTCTCTCGGCATCCACCCTGCACGTTCCGCCGTTGCGCGACCGCGCGGCGGATGCAACCGCAATCGCCACCGCCGTTCTGGCGCGAGCAGCGGCGAAGCTCAACAAGGCGGGGATGCATTTCGCCGCCAACGCCTTGGCCGCGATGGGCAGCTACCCGTGGCCGGGGAACGTCCGCGAGTTGGAGAACGCGGTGGAACGCGCCGTGGCGCTGGCAAGCGGCGCGACCATCGATGCGGACCTGCTCGGCATCGGCGCCGCAACCGCGTCTCCGCCCACGACGGCATTGGCGGAAGCACAGGGCACGGCGCCGACGACCTCCGGCAGTCTGGAGAGCTTCTTCGTGCGCTTCGTCCTCGACAACCAGGACCAGTTCACGGAAACGGAGCTGGCAAGCCGCCTAGGCATCAGCCGCAAGAGCTTGTGGGAACGCCGCCAGCGCCTGAACATACCGCGCCGCCGCACCCGGCAGCGAGGCCCCCGGAGGCGTTAGCCGCCGTCGAACAGTTCGCTCAGTTCGGCGTCGCCGGTGATCACGTCGCGGCCGCCCGGGCCGAGGAAGCGATGCACCATCAGGCGGCGCAGTTCATCGCGTTCGCGCTCGGTGATCTCCTGGTACGCCGCGCTTTGCAGGAAGTGCTTGTAGGCACGGCTGGTGTCGTTCTTCGGCATCACGAACATCGGCGTCATGGCCTGCAGCATGGCGGCGCGCTTGCGGTCCGTGCGGTTGACGCCAGCGCGATGCCAAGTGCGCGAGTCGTAGAGGATGATGCTGCCGGCCGGCGCTTCCACCACGTCCGCGTCCGCGCCGTTGTACGGTAGCCCCTGCGCGGCGCGGTGACCGGGCTTGGCGTGTGCCGTGGCCGTGCCCCACTGCTCCGGCGGCCCTTGGTTGCGGCTGTGCGAACCCAGCTTGAAGGCCGTGGCGCCGCGCTCCTTGGTGAACTCCGAGACGCAGACGTTGCGCTGCACGCCGAGGATCAGCTCGCCTTCGCCGCTATCGAGTCCAACCGCCCGTTCCGGCACCTTGCCGGCGACGCGGATGCCCCAGTGGTACGGATAGTCCGAGTGCCAGCCCTGCACGTTGCGCTTGCCGTCGTCCTTGCCCAGGACGATCAAGGCGGGCGTGTGCGAGAAGTGGATGTCTTGCGTATTCAGATACTGGCGAATCACCCACAGCGACACCGGCTCCGCGGCGGTCCTCGCCAACGCCGGGCTCTGGCTGAACTGCGGCGTGGCGCGATCTGGCTCGAGGTGCGCGTAGCCATCGGTGGCGGCGACGCGCTGCAAGTCGTCGACCACATCCGGCGCCAGGATGCTCGTCATGCAGACCCAGCCGTTGGCTCGCAGCTCGCGCAGATACTCCGAAGGCCGCCTCTCGGGACCATGCGCCGGCGCGAAGGACTTGCCGGCCAGCACAACGCGACCGTTGGCGGCCTCGACCACGGCTCCGCTGACGACGTGCCGATAGCCGCCGGGACATTCGTCCCAAACGACGCGGTCGTCGGCAACGGTGGTCGCCGCGAACGCATCGCCGTCGATGCTGGCCATGCTGCCGTCGTCGCCCACGAGCAGCACATGCCGACGCGCCGCCGGTTCGACCTTCACCGCCCGTTCGGCGAACAGTTCCTCGTGCTCCATGCCGCGCTCCCGATCCCCACGGAGAGCCTAGCCGTTCCGCGGGTTGTTTGCAGGCGGTGTCTTGTCCAATGAGAAGTAAGCCTGAACGGGGGGCGCCAAGGAACAGAGCGCCGCACCAGCTCCGCACGGCGCTCATCGAATGCACTCCATCCGATCTTTGCCCATCACGCCCAACGTCGCGAAGCGGATGGGGATTCTGTAGTGCCTGACTTGGGTCGGAGCGTTCACAGTTCGGGCCGCTGGCCGTTGCGCACCTTGGCGACGATGCGGTCGGCCGCTCGCTGCGCTGCCGGCAAGTTGTCGGGCGTCAGCAAGTGGTAGTCCCCCAGCCGTTCCCAGCGCCGTTCGCGCAAGTTGTCGAGCAGCCGGCCGTCGTCCATCGTCTCCGCCGCCAGCAGGAAGGCGAGGCTGCGCTGCTGGCGCCGGACGCGATCCGACTCCGGCAGCCGCCACCAGATTTCGGGATAGACGACGTAGGGCCGCTGGACAATCTCGAAGAACGCCATCTGCGCGAAGGCGGACGCGGGGTCGACGGCCGCCATCTGCTCAAGTACGCTGCGCGCGTCCTGGTACATGCGGTCGAATTCACGATCCGCTTCTTCGGTGGCGAGCAACCCCTTCAACTCGTAGCGGTCGAGCATTTCCAGAAGTCCGTCGTAGTCGACGCCGCCGATCCGCGCCGCTTCCAGCCGCGCCGCGAATTCGGGGCGATGGTCCCTATGGCGGCGCCAGAATTCGTTGCGCAGGCCACCGGCGGCGTACTGGCTGTAGCAGCTCATCGCGCCGGGGCTCCCCCTGCGAGCGGCCCAGTCGGCCAGATGCGTTTGGTGGATGTGCGGCGGAGGCGGGGCCGGCAGCGCGCAATGCGACGTATTCCTGCAAGCCCAATAGTGATGGGCCTGTCGCAGCGCCAGGGGCATCTCCGCGCAGCGCCGAGCCAGCCACGCCCACCACAGGTCTTCCCACTCCGGAGCAGCAGGGCGCTCGGAGTGGCCGAATCTCGTACAAGCGTTCTGCGCGCTGGCGAGCTCCCAGGCGGCGTCGGCGGCGCAGGCGGTGCGCAGGCCGGGTGCCAGCGCGTCTGGGGCGAGGGCGCAGGCGGGGTCCCGTTGCGCTCGCAGCACCGCCGCCGCCTTGGCCTCGACGCCGACGAACAGCGTCCCGTTGCGAGAAGGCCCCAGTCGTTTCAGGACGCACGACGGCCCCCAGGCGGCGTCGCGGAACTCTTCGTCGAGCGCCGCGAAGCAGGACGTCGACAGCCCGCGCGTGCGGGCGTGCTGGTCCCGTACCCAACCGGCCGCGTCATCGGACAGGCCTTCCACCGAGGGCGCGTCTTCAAGGGCTTGCGCATCCACACGGGCGCAGCTGGCTGGCGGCGCCCGGTGGTTCGCCTTGAGGTGCCCTCGGAAGGTGGCCAACGCGGTCGCCGGCGCTTCCGTCCGTTCGGCGCCGGCGCCGGGCAACGTACACGCCAGCGCCGCGCCAAGGAACAGAGCGCCGCACCAGCTCCGCAAGGCGCTCATCGAATGCACTCCATGCGGTCGCTTCGAGGTCTTGGAGTGCCGCGGTTGGCAACCACGTCAAACGGATGCTTGTAGCCAAAGACCACCTTGAAGATCCTCGCCGTGGAGATGCCCAGTCTCAGGCGGTAGATGCGCGCGTCGGTTACCCGCATGCGGTTGTCGTCATCTCTCGGGTAGCGGAAGTGCTGGAGCTCATGGATCAGCACGAAGGCCAGCACGTCTCGATAGGTGACCGTGCCCGCGCCGTGGCGCCCGTTCCACGCAGCCACCACCGACCTGATCGCGTCGCGGTCGAGCTCGATTTTCGCTTCGTCGCACGTCGGAGGCGGGTAGTTCTCGCCGTCCGTACGCTTGCAATAGGTTGCTCTGCCCATCACGCCCAGCGTCACGAAGCGGATCGGGATCGTGTGGTACCTGAGGAACGCCAAGGTGTCCTCGAGCGTCTGGTTCGCATTGTCGAGCAGGCAATCGTAGACGGCCTTCTCCTCGCTGGCGCCGGACGGCCAGGTCACCGTGGGTTGCGCGAAGGTGTTGACGCTCACGCAGATGCCGAAGGGGTCGCAGAAGCCGCCGCAGGTGGAGGAGTACGGGACGCAGCAGTTGGTCGATCGATACTCGGCGGGCTGGAACACGGGGTTCGACGGCTTCTCGAAGCCCTGCACCGCGGCGTCGCCGTTCGCGCCGAACAACGGCGCCGCCACCGCCAGCAGGTCCCGGGCCGCCGCCAGGCCGGGAACGCCTGCTTCCAGCGGGTCTCGCGGCGCCGGCGCGAACGTCGTTTCGGCGAAGGACGCAACGCCGTACTCCGGCTGCGACGCGCCAACGGCGTCTCGGGACAGCACGGCAAGCCGCTGCGCCGTGAAGCTGCGGCCGAAGGCCGGCGGGGCTTTCGCGTCGTCCGGCCGCCAGACGGCGCCGGCCGCCGACTGCAGACGAGTCAGACGCCCGAAGTCGTCGTAGGTTGCCGAGACTCGCTCCGTGCCGTCGTCGAACGCCACCGGCTGGCCCATGCGGTCGTAGCCGATGTCCAGGGTGTGGGCACCCTCGTAGACGATGCGCTCCACCCGGTTCATGTCGCCCACCGTCGTCGTCTGCCCAAGCTCCGCGCCCCACAGGTCCGAGACCTCCACCTCGACGAGATTGCCCGCCGGGTCGTGTCGATAGCGGACCGAGCCGCGGGTGCCGTACTCCGCCGAACGCCGGTTGCCTGCGGTGTCGTAGCGGTATCGATTCGTCTGTCCGCCAGGGTAGGCGGTCTCCACGATGCGTCCCAGCGCGTCGCGGGAGAAGCGTACGGCTTGCGCTCCGCGCCGCAGCACGGCGAGGTCGCCCCCGTCGCGCTCGACGTCGATGCGTGTGCGGCCCTCCCAGACCGCCACCACGTGGCCATGGGACGCGAGCTCGTAGCGCAACCCGTCTGCGCCGCCAACGGTCACTTGGCCGGAGGCGTAGTCGATGTGCCGCGCCTCTCCGCCCGAGGACCGCACCGCCTCCAGGCGACCCGACGCGTCGTAGTCGTACCGCTGCTCCGATCGTCCGTCGGCCGTGCTCTCCGCGATCATCGTGACGCGGCCGAGGGCGTCGTAGTCGTAATCGAGCGTCCGCGCCGGGGTGGCGAGCGTCTTGATCCTGTTGTCGGCGTTGACCCCCAGCCGCCAGCGCGCGCCGGAACTGGAGGAATACGCCACCGTGACGCCAGCGCGGTTCTGCTCGAACACGTGCCGTCGGCCCGTGCCTTCGGTTGCCGTCGTGCTGCCTGTCTCGTAGGCGAACGTGTATTCGCGGCCAGTCCGGGATTCCACCGCGCGCCCTTTGCTGTCGTAGGACGCCCGCAAGTATGCACGGCGGTTGGCCCCGATTGCCGCTGTCAAAAGGCCGCCGGAATCGTACTCGTGCCACCACAGATTGCCGGCCACGTCGTAGACATCCTTCAGCAAGCCGCCGGCCGTATAGCTGTAGCGAACCGTGCGGCCGTGGTCGTCCGTCACCGCGACGATGCGCCCTCCCGAGCCGCGCCGGACCGCGAACAGCGTCCTGGTGCCGTGCATTACGGACGCGAGTACGCCGTTCGCGTACCGGAAGTCCAGGCGCCGTTCGCCGGCGGGTGTGCGACAGATCGTAGGTCAGTGGTTGCTCACCAAGTCCATTCTCAAGCGGCGAGTGCGGCGACGCGGTCGTTCCAGTAGTCGTCGAGCTGGCCTCCGATGCGCGCGCAGCGGAGCCAGAGGACGGGGTTGGCGCCGGCCACGGTCCAGCGCATTCCGGGGCCTTTCGCGCGCTGGCCGACGACGTTCTTGCAGCCCGCCTCGATGACGCCGGAACCGATCGGCAGGCCGCTGGCGAGGTATTCGTCGTAGCGCATGCGGTCGCGCCGGGCGCCGAGGTACGCGACCGCGCGGCGGCACTCCTCGGCTTCGCCGCCGCGCTTGCGCAGGTCGTCCAGGGCGTCGTCGACGCGGCCCGCCTTGAGCATCGCGCACAGCTTCTTCGCCCACGCCTCGGCGAGGTCGCCGTCGCCGTGGCGGGCGCGCGCCGCCGCCCACAGGTACTCCGCCGCGTGGTAGTAGTCGACGATCCTCTCGGCGTCCGGGAACCAGTCGTCGAACACCCGCCGGATCCACTCCGCGCCGTCGCCGACGCACACGTCGACGTCGCCCGGCCCGCAGCCCGCCGCCGCCAGTTCGCGCAGCAGCCGCCGCTCGAACGGCGACTCCCGGCCGGGCGTCTCCGCCGCGCTCTCGATCGCCGCGAACAGCACCGCCGCGCCCTCCACCATGCGCGGGCGGCCCTCGGCGTCCGTCTCGGACACCCACAGCGCGCCCACCTTCGCCTCGCGCGTGCCAGCCCGTCCGCCGTCCTTGCCGGAACGCCCCTCGGTCTCGCTCGGCAGCGCCGGAACGCCCGTGCCGTCCACCGCGCAGCACAGCTTCCGCCCCGGCTTCGACGCCTCCCGCGCCAGCGAGGCCCCGTCGCCGTCGCCTCCCCCTTCCGACCGCCACGCCTCCAGATCGTCGCCCACCGCCCGCGTCGTCCGCTCCACCCGCTTCGCGCCGAAGTTCAGCCCCGACAGCTCGCGCAGCAACTCGTCCGCCCCCGCGTAGCTGCACTGCGAACCCGCCAGGCTCGCCAGACGCCGCGCCGACGGCGTCATCGAACCCTCGACGCCCAGCCGCCGCGCCCGCGGGCGAACGCTGCGCCCGCACTCCCGGCACCCGCGCCGCGCCATCTCCACCCGCACGCTCCCCAGCACCGTCTCCACGCGCACCTCGTCGACCCGCAGCAGCCGCGTCCGACCGCCGCACGCCGGGCACGCGCACGGCGCCGCGTCGTCCTTCCCGTACGCCAGCTCCAGCCCTTGCCGCGCCAACTCCTGCATGTCCGCGCGCAGCCGCATGTCCAGCAGCGCCGCATCCCTCGAACCGGACCCGCAGCGCGCCATCTCGAACCGCGCCAAACGCGCCGTCGCCGCCACCAGCTCCCGCCGCAGCCCCGCGCCTTCACCCTCTTCGCGCTTGCGTTCCTCTTCCAACTCCTCGACAGTCCCTGTCGCCATGGCGGGTCTCCTTCCCCTGGCTCGTTTCGCAAAAACGCCAAGAGTACGAGACCCGCCTTGGCTCAACCCCCTCGACCGCCGACCTCCGCGCCAGAACGGCCCGGGCGCGGCGACCACCGACGACGGCGGCTTCAGCCACGGCGCGCTCTGAACGGCATCGGGCGCCAATCCGTCCTCCGCAACGGCCGCGTCGCTCGACTCGCCGCCCGAGATCGGACCCAGTGAGCAACCACTGACCTACGATTTGTCGCACACCCTTCGCCGGCTTCCACGCTGGCGATGCGCAGCCGGCTGCTGCTCTTGCGCAGGGGCTTGAACGTGCGCGACGTGCCGTTGGCCTCCACCAGCGTGGCTTCGGAGTTCGCGGCCAGCACGATGCGCGTCCGCGCGTGCCGCGGCGTCGCCGGACGTTGCACGTAGGCGTTGCCGGAGGCGACGAAGCGGTGGCTTGCGCCGGAACGATCGACGTAGGTGACGCCGGCGTCGTCCAGCAGCAGTTCCTCCGCCAGCGCGAGGCGCCAGCCACGTCCGAAATCCTCGTTGCCGTCGATGCGCGAGTCGTACAGCCGAGCGAACGCCACCGGTCCGTTGGCGCGCGTCACCAGGTCGCGGCGCTTGAACGTGAGATTGCCGGCCCCCACGTTCACGAAGCCCGCTTGCAGGCCATCGAACAGGGATTGCGGGTTCGGATAGAGGACATTCACCCGACGGCGCATGTCCAGTTCCTCGACCAGCTTCGCGTAGGTCTCCAAGGACGATTCCGTGGCGCCGGCAAGCGCCGGCTCGCCCGCCGCCGGCAACAGCACGGCCAAGGCGAGAAGAAGATGCGTGGCTTTCATTGTCCCTCCTGGGATTCCGCAGCAGCCCGTCAGGGCTCGTTGACCAGAACGCTACGCCGAGTGCCGAGGCTCTTTCGTCCTATCGCGGGCCGATTCGCATGGCCGTTGGACGGAATACGCCACGAGAATTCGGAAGTGCGGTGGGAAGCGCCAAACAGCTAGTGAGTCGCTTGACCTCGGCCCTTGGACGGGCGCGTGCAAGTTGGCCCGCAAGCTCTCGCTTGTCTCGAACTCGCTTCGGTTGTGAAGGTTGTCGGCGTTCAGGGAGACCGCGCGCTGGTGGCGGCGCGGATCTTGCGCCAAGCTCCTTGGTAGCCGCTAGAACGAGAACTGTCCAACGCTAAGTGAGCATGGACGGAAGGGCTGAATCCAACGCTACGTGAGCACGAGTAGCGCCGCTTCGACGATGCGCCGCGTTTGCGCCGCGACGTCCGAGACGAAATCCCGGTCGTAGCCGACCAGCGACGGCACGTGCAGATGGCCGATTCGTGCCGTGGTGCCCAAAGCCTGCCCCAGCCAGAGGCTGCGAAAGCCGATTTCGTTGGAGAGGAACGCACCGCCTGAGCCCTGCACGCTCACCTTGCCCACGAGTTGGTCAAGCGATTTCGCAGTGAATGGGCCTCGGCGCAACGTCTCGACGCGGCGATTGTCGCGCACCGGCCAGCGGCCACGCACCGCGGCCATGGCGGCGACGGGCAGCGTGGTCTCCAGGAACTCCGGACCGGCCAAGCCAGGCGGCGGCAGGGGTTCGCACGCCGTGCCGGCGGTGGAGGCGTCGCGGTTGTCCGGCTTCGCGGAAGCGCGGCGGCGGCTGGGGAAGCGTTCCACGTCGAAGCGGCCACGGCGGCCCATGCTGATCGTCAAGACGAGCACCGGTCGTCGCCGCAGCACCGGCGTCAGCAGGTCTTCGACGATGCCGCGGTCGAAATCGACGAAGCGCACCGGCAACACCGCAGCGCGGATGGCGACGCCAGCGATGACCGCGCCGTGCAGCGCCAAAGCCGCGACCCCGGCCGGATTGCTCTGCGCGACGTTTCGGCCAAGGCGGAAGGGGTCGAAGCCGGTGACCAGCGCTACCGGCCCTTTCGATGGCCAATCGACGTCGAAGCCGCGAGATATGCGCTCCGTCGCTTGGAGCTTGAGTCTCGCCCAGTAGAGCGGGCGGTCGTCGAGCAGACCGTCGCGCACATCCGCCGTCGCCAGTTCCCAGAGACGCCTCGGCGCATCGACCTCGCGCAACACGTCGTCGTAGCGGTTGGCCACCTCGGGCATCGCGGACATCGCTTGCGCGAGCCGGGCCGTTTCCGCATCCGTAGTCATTCGACGGGCTCGAAGGTGACCTCGAAGGTCGTCTCGAATATGAACGGCCACAATTTACCAGTGATGTAGAAGCGCCCGGACTGCGGGTCGTGGGCGATGCCGTTCAGCACGTCGGCTCGCGCCGCCGCGGCCGGGTCGAGCAGGCCGGATGCGTCGATGCGCTGAACGACGCGCCCGGTCGCGGCATCGATGCGGACGATGAAATCGCGCTGGAAGACGTTGGCGTAGATGGAGTCGCCGACGCATTCCAGTTCGTTGAGCAGGGCAAGCTCGGCACCGGCAAGCGTCACGGCCACCTCGCCTGTGCGCGAGAAGGTCTCGCTGTCGCGGAACGTCAGCCGACTCGACCCGTCGCTCATCACGAACCGCCCACCGTCGTGGCAGAGTCCCCAGCCTTCGCCGCGATAGCCGTGGGTGCCGAGCCTGCGGAAGCTCTCCAGATCGAAGACGAACGACCGCTCGGCGTGCCAGGTGAGCATGTGCAGCCGGTCGCCAGCCCGAGCCAAGCCTTCGCCGAAGAAGAACACGGGAATGGCTGTGCGCTGCTCCACCTCGCCGCTCGCCGGGTCCAACCGCCGCAACTCGGACGCGCCGCGCCGCCCGGTGCTCTCGTAGAGCTTGCCCTCCCACCACAGCAGGCCTTGGGTGAACGCCTCGACATCGTGGGGGATGGTGCGCTGCACCTGCACGCGCAGCGACTCCACCGCTGCGGTCGGCATGGCCCAGAGTGCGGCGATGCCGGTACACAAGCACGCGAACCGCGCAACCGCACGCCTGAAGTTCTGGCTCCATGCAGCTTCCATAGTCTTCGCGCTATTGTGTTGCGATTTGACGCCCAAAGTCCGCACACCCCCGGCAACGAGATTACCGATGTCCGCTCCGCGAGTACGCCTCGGCGACAAGGCCGAACCCAAGAGCATCCCGTGCCAGCACACCGTACGGCGTTGGCTGCCGCGCCTGTACATTCCGGCGCTGCTGGCGGCCTGCCAAGCCGCGAATGGCGCAAGCGCCGAGTTCCAGCGCTACGAGTTCGACACCGGCACCGTGCGGCAGACGCTGCTGACCGGCGCGTTTCTCGATACCACGAACGGGGCCGACATCGCCCTCGTGGCGCGGAGCGAAAGGCGCACGCAACCGCATCTGATGATCCTCTCGCCAAACGACGACGCACAACCCCCGTTCGAGGCGCGGCTGAGTCCGGCGACGCTCTTCGTCGATAACGCGAGGATCGCCGGTCGCGAGCGGCTCGTCGCCTACGAACCCGGGCGCGTGAGCTGGTTCGACCCCGCAACCGGTGCCCAACACCTGCTCGTGGAGGTCGAGACCCGCTACCGCAGCCACGAAGCGCGCATCCCCAAGCTCGACATCATGCGCGATCTCAACAGCGACGGGCGCGACGACCTGCTGCTGCCCGATACCGACGGCTTCTGGATCGCCGTCCAATCCGAGGCCGGCGCCTTCGCTGCGCCGCGCAAGCTCGGCCCGCCCGACCCCTACTTGGCCGCTACCGCTTTGGGCGCGAGCCAGACCTACGCCGAAGACGGCATCACCGCCACCAACATGCCCTGGTATCTGCGCCGCGCCTATCAAGCCGACTTCAACCACGATGGCCGCGACGACCTGGTGTTCTGGAACGAGCCGCGCTTCGACGTGCATTTCCAGAACGCGCAAGGCGATTTCGACGCCGCTGCCAAGAGCTTCCCCGTCGCCGTTCCCTTCGATGCGGATGGCGCCTATGCGCTGATGTTCGAGTACACCGACCAGAACATGCTGGCGCTGCTGCTCGGCCTGCGCAAGAAGACCCAGCTGACGATGCTGCACGCCCTGCAGGACTTGAACGGGGATGGCATTGCGGACTTGATCACCGTTGCGCTCGAAGGTCGGCGGCTCGGCAACCACCGCAGCACCTATCAAGCGTACTTCGGCCAAGCGACGCCCGAAGGCACCGAGTTCGCCTCGACGCCGAACACCACGATTCGGCCGCGGGGCACGGCCGGCGCCTTGCAGGCATCCGGCTACTCGACCGCCACGCTGCGCGACTTCGACGGCAACGGCGCCACGGACGTCTTCTTCACGGACGTCGCCGTCGGCTTCGGCGGGATGGTGCGGGCGATAGCCGGCAGGTCCGTAGCGCTGAACGTGGAGTTCTACGCCATGGCCGATGGCCGGTACCCGCGCCGGGCCACCGGCAAGCATCGCGTCCGTCCGCGCCTCTATCCGGTCGGCGAAGGCGTCTTCTTCCCGCCGGTGCTGATCGGCGACGTCCACGGCGACGGCCATGCCGATCTGGTGGTCGGCCACGCCCGCGACGAACTGCGGATCTACGCTGGCGATGCCACCGAGCCGTGGCGGGGAAGGCCGCAGAGCGTTTCGGTGGAACTGCCGGACGACGAACGCGACACGTCCCTTGCGGACCTCGACGGCGACGGCAAGCAGGACGTCCTCGTCTACGACGCCTCGCGCACGCCGCACCGGCTGACCGTGCTCATGGCCCTCTAGCGCCTCACCCGCAGGCGACCGTCTCGCTCACCTGCCCTTGAAGACCGGCTTGCGCTTCTCCAGAAACGCGGCGATGCCTTCGTCTTTGTCCTCCGTCTGCACCAGCGCGCCTTGGGCGTACTTCTCCAGCATCAGCGCCCCGGCCATGCTCGCCTCCATGCCGAAATGCACCATCGCCTTCATTGTGCGCGGCACGAAGGGCGCGAACCCGGCCAAGTGCTCGGCCATGCGCCGCGCTTCCGGGATGAGCTCGTCCTTCGCAACGAGGCGCGTGACCAGCCCGATGGAAAGCGCCCGTCCCGCATCGATCGGCTCCCCCATCAGCATCATCTCCATCGCCCAGCCGCGCCCGACGATCCTCGGCAGCCGCGCCGTCGCCCCGCCGCCGGGAATGATGCCGAGCTTGCCTTCCGGCGTGGCAAAGCGGGAGTTCGGCGTGGCGATGCGCAGATCGCAGCCAAGCGCCACTTCCAGCCCACCTCCCATGCAGATGCCGTCGATGGCCGCGATGGTCGGCTTCGGCGTCCGCTCCAACTGTTCGGCCAAGCCCTGCACGATGGGCTCGAGCGCCTTGCGGAAATCCCGATGCGTCACCTCGGAGAGATCCGAGCCGGAAGCAAAGGCCCTCCCGCCAGCCCCGGTAATGGCGATGACCTTGACGCCCTCGTCCTCGGCCGCCGCCCCCGCCGCATCCTGAAGCTCGGCCAGCGTCGCCAAGGAGATGGCATTGTGCTTCTCCGGCCTGTTGATCGTGATCAGCGCCATCGGCCCATCGACGGCATAGAGAATCTCGCGGTAGCTCAAAGCGGCCTCCGACAGAGTGCATGTGAGCGCGGATGATATGCCGACTGCCTCGAACCGCACCCGTTCTTGCGAAACGCGACTCCGGCGAGTCGACGGGCCAGTACGGCAAATCCGCATCCCAACGCAGGGACTCCAGCTTGGCAGGCGTGGCGAAGTTCATGTCGTAAGTGCGCACCGCCGCGGGCAGACTGTCCACGGCATGGATCGTCTCCAAACCAGCAGCGTGCAGGCCTGCACCGAGCCCGCCAGCCCCGCAGAACAGATCCACGACAGTGATGGGCCGACTCACGCCTGGGTGTGCGACAAATCGTAGGTCAGTGGTTGCTCACTGGGTCCGATCTCGGGCGGCGAGTCGAGCGACGCGGCCGTTGCGGAGGACGGATTGGCGCCCGATGCCGTTCAGAGCGCGCCGTGGCTGAAGCCGCCGTCGTCGGTGGTCGCCGCGCCCGGGCCGTTCTGGCGCGGAGGTCGGCGGTCGAGGGGGTTGAGCCAAGGCGGGTCTCGTACTCTTGGCGTTTTTGCGAAACGAGCCAGGGGAAGGAGACCCGCCATGGCGACAGGGACTGTCGAGGAGTTGGAAGAGGAACGCAAGCGCGAAGAGGGTGAAGGCGCGGGGCTGCGGCGGGAGCTGGTGGCGGCGACGGCGCGTTTGGCGCGGTTCGAGATGGCGCGCTGCGGGTCCGGTTCGAGGGATGCGGCGCTGCTGGACATGCGGCTGCGCGCGGACATGCAGGAGTTGGCGCGGCAAGGGCTGGAGCTGGCGTACGGGAAGGACGACGCGGCGCCGTGCGCGTGCCCGGCGTGCGGCGGTCGGACGCGGCTGCTGCGGGTCGACGAGGTGCGCGTGGAGACGGTGCTGGGGAGCGTGCGGGTGGAGATGGCGCGGCGCGGGTGCCGGGAGTGCGGGCGCAGCGTTCGCCCGCGGGCGCGGCGGCTGGGCGTCGAGGGTTCGATGACGCCGTCGGCGCGGCGTCTGGCGAGCCTGGCGGGTTCGCAGTGCAGCTACGCGGGGGCGGACGAGTTGCTGCGCGAGCTGTCGGGGCTGAACTTCGGCGCGAAGCGGGTGGAGCGGACGACGCGGGCGGTGGGCGACGATCTGGAGGCGTGGCGGTCGGAAGGGGGAGGCGACGGCGACGGGGCCTCGCTGGCGCGGGAGGCGTCGAAGCCGGGGCGGAAGCTGTGCTGCGCGGTGGACGGCACGGGCGTTCCGGCGCTGCCGAGCGAGACCGAGGGGCGTTCCGGCAAGGACGGCGGACGGGCTGGCACGCGCGAGGCGAAGGTGGGCGCGCTGTGGGTGTCCGAGACGGACGCCGAGGGCCGCCCGCGCATGGTGGAGGGCGCGGCGGTGCTGTTCGCGGCGATCGAGAGCGCGGCGGAGACGCCCGGCCGGGAGTCGCCGTTCGAGCGGCGGCTGCTGCGCGAACTGGCGGCGGCGGGCTGCGGGCCGGGCGACGTCGACGTGTGCGTCGGCGACGGCGCGGAGTGGATCCGGCGGGTGTTCGACGACTGGTTCCCGGACGCCGAGAGGATCGTCGACTACTACCACGCGGCGGAGTACCTGTGGGCGGCGGCGCGCGCCCGCCACGGCGACGGCGACCTCGCCGAGGCGTGGGCGAAGAAGCTGTGCGCGATGCTCAAGGCGGGCCGCGTCGACGACGCCCTGGACGACCTGCGCAAGCGCGGCGGCGAAGCCGAGGAGTGCCGCCGCGCGGTCGCGTACCTCGGCGCCCGGCGCGACCGCATGCGCTACGACGAATACCTCGCCAGCGGCCTGCCGATCGGTTCCGGCGTCATCGAGGCGGGCTGCAAGAACGTCGTCGGCCAGCGCGCGAAAGGCCCCGGAATGCGCTGGACCGTGGCCGGCGCCAACCCCGTCCTCTGGCTCCGCTGCGCGCGCATCGGAGGCCAGCTCGACGACTACTGGAACGACCGCGTCGCCGCACTCGCCGCTTGAGAATGGACTTGGTGAGCAACCACTGACCTACGATCTGTCGCACACCCCTCACGCCTTGGCTCCTTGGTTGCGACCGTCAGGGTGCTGCATCATAGCCGAGGGCGCAGCCAGCGCGAGACCGCCAGGACTTCCACGCCCGCCGCACTCGTTCTTGCGAAGCCCGTGTATGATCGCGCACATGGAACCGTGCGTGGCACAGCAACGCTGGGCGAGCGAGCTCCAGCTCTCCACCAACCAGAGCCGCAGGTGGGTCATTGGACCATGCCCGTCGGCAAGCGGCCCGTCGCAACCCCAAGCAGGCCAACTTCGTGAGCATCAATGCCGAGACCAGACGCCAACTGGTTGTCCTCGCCCGGCGGAAACGGGCTCGGGCGGTCGAGTTCACTCCTTCGCGGCCCAGCGAGTGGCGGCCAGGAGAGGTCGCCAGACCGGAAGGCGCATTCGACCGCCACTTCACCACGCCATCCGCTTGGGAGTTCATTGCATCGAAGCTGGAGGAGGGGCACGACGTCGAGGTGGTCACCTTGCGCCAGCCACCTGGCGCGAAAGGCTACGTGATGCACTTCGAGGCGGAAGCCGGGCACCCTCCGGTCTACGTGAAGATCGAGCTTGAGGCGGGCAAGGTGTACGGGCGTAGCTTCCATTATTCGGACCGCGGGCGGAAATGAACATGACCTACTCGCACACTGAACAGGACCTCGAGGTCAACGAAGCACAGGCATGTCCGCGCTGTGGTGGACATGTGGGAACATCTTGGCAATCCCACACCTTTCGCTACGGATCCGGGATTGGAAAAGCGGACCTCGAGACGTGTGTGCCAGTTAGGCAGTGCGTTCGCTGCGACATCCAGTTTCTCGACCACGAGGCCGAGGATTTGGAGCACGACGCCGTATGCCGCCACCTCGGCGTACTCGCGCCGCGAGATATTCGCGAAATCCGCGCCGGCCACGACCTGTCCCGTTCCGAGTTCGCAAGGATCACCGGCCTTGATGAGGAGTCGTTGCAGCGATGGGAAGACGGTACGGACATCCAAACGCCCGGTCAGGACCGCTATCTCCGGGTCTTGGCCGATCCTGAAGTTCTCGCCAAGCTGCAACCAGCGGCGCAAGATGCCGCATACGGTGCCAACGAGGTCGTCGGCCTGGATGGCTGCAAGGACGGATGGATTGCCGCGGTGGTTCAAGCCGGTCGGCTGACCGCAATCGAATACCACGACTCGGCCGCCAAGGTCGTCCACGCACATCCGCAGGCGACGGTGTTCGCGGTGGACATTCCTATCGGATTGAGTCCCAGCGGCAAACGCAAAGCAGATCAGGAAGCGCGAGAGCGGCTCCCCGGCTGCGCCAGTCGCGTTTTCAATGCGCCAGCGGCATGCGTGCTTGACGCCGCCGACTACAAGGACGCTAGCGAGCGATCAAAGCGCATCGCTGGCTGCGGTCTGACGCAGCAGAGCTTTGCTCTCCTTCCGAAGATACGAGAGGTCGCCAACGCAATCGCGTCCAATCCCGAGGCAAGGGTGCGCGAGACGCACCCGGAAATCTGCTTCACAAAGATGAACCAAGACAAGCCGCTGCCGTCCAAGAAGACCTGGAATGGCATCATGCTGCGCAAGGCGCTGCTAGCCGAGGCAGGATTGGTCATTCCTCAACGCGTTGATGTCGCAGGCCGTCACAACGCAGACGATGTTGTCGATGCCGTCGCCTGCGCTTGGGCAGCACTTCGGATCGACTGCCGCCAAGCGCAGTCGATCCCTTCCAAGCCAGAGACGATCAACGACACGCCAGTCGCCATTTGGACATGAGGGCAGGTGAAACTCCGCGTAGTACGCGCCAAGCCAAATGGGCGTCAAGCGTGTGCTACCGGCAGTACGCAGTTCTTCACGAGCCACTCGACCGCTGGTACGCACACCGCGTCTCCAAACGCGCGTACATGGCTTGGCGCGGCGATACGGAGTCGTACTTGATGCCGTCGGCGCCTTGCAGCCGGGCGTATTCCGAAACATCCATCCACCGAGCCGCTCTCTCGCCTTGTCCGGCGCGCAGTACGGCCTGGCGACCGGAGCCGCCCTGGGTTGTTCGCAACGCGCCTGCGATCTCGTCGCCACGCACCTCCCACACGGCGCGTCCTCGCCGGGTGCGTCGGTAGGCGCCGTGGTAGCTGATCGATTCCTTCCGCTCGTAGGCGCACACTCGGGCCGCTTGCAGGTCGGAGAGCGAGCCGAAGAAGGCCTGCTGGCGCTCCGGTTCCCACCACTCCAAACCGTCCTCGATGACATCCGCGAGTCGAGCGTCGCCACGGGGCGTGGGGGGCGGTGGCATCATGGGCACTTGGGCCGCGTTTCGGAAGCCAAGCAGGAACACGCGCAGCCGACTTTGGGGGACGAAGGCGGCAGCATCGATGCAGGTGTGGCCAACGCTGTACCCGGAGGACTTAAGTCGCGCTACGAGGGCGTGATAGTCGCGACCGCCGTTGACGGTGAGAAACCCCGGCACGTTCTCCAGTATGAGTATCGAAGGCGGTTCGACCATCTCGTCCAGAATGCGGCAGAACTCGTACACCACGCCCGATCGCGTGCCGTTCAGGCCGGCCCGATAGCCGGCCAGCGAGACGTCGACGCAAGGGAACGAAGCGGTCGCCAAATCCACCTTGGGCAAGTCGCGCCCGCGGATGGCCCGCACGTCGCCTACCTGCAACTCGCCGGCGCCCCAGTTCTCCCGATAGAGCGCGGCTTTGGCCTTGTCGATGTCGTTGGCGAAGACGGTTTCGATGCCGCAACGGTGCAGACCGGCGCGTACAAGGCCCATGCCCGCGAAGAACTCGGCAGCAGTCATGCGGCCCACGTTGGAAGCCCTTTCAACGGTTCGTCGATGCGTTAAGCCTAGCCGATCTCGCCTCGCGGTGGTGCGCTTGAGCGGTTTGCGGCGTTCGCATCCAAGAGAGACCGCGTCACTCGAATGCCGAAGCCGAAGGCGCACGGCCCACGCCTTGCGCCCGCCACAATCATCGTGCTATTCGTTGCTGCCGTCCGCTGCTTGCGTGGCGGGCGGTGGCGGTGTTGCGGGAGGGCTCTTGGTCGACGTGGCAAGCCAAGGTGGTGTGCAGGGCGGGACTTCGTGGCTGCTGGATGCGAAGACGCGGTGGCCGGCCTTGCCGGAGGTGTATCGGCGGCGCGCGGATCTGCTGGCGCGGATGGAGCCGTTGGGGCGGTTGACGGTTCTGAAGGCGCCGGGGGGCTTTGGCAAGACGTGTCTGCTTGCGGATGCCTGCCGGCGCTGGGTCGGCGAGCGGCGGCTGGTCGCCTGGCTGACGCTGGATGCGGACGATGCGCCCGGCGTGATCGATGCCTATCTCGCCTATGCGTTCAAGCTCGCCGGGCTGCATCCTGGCGAAAGCGAAGGCGATTCCCGGTCAGACAGCGAGATTCCCCATCGTGCGCGGCGCCGCACCGAGGTGCTGGCGGCCACCATCGAGGCCTACGGTGCGCCCTGCCTGCTCGCTCTCGACGACGTGGAGCAGCTGCGCCACTCGGAAGCGCTGGACACGGTGGACTTCCTGCTTCAGCACGGACCGCCGAACTTGCATTTCGCGCTGGCGATGCGCGACGACCCGGGCCTCGAAATCGGCGATGCCAGCGGCGAAGGCCGCTGCATTCTCGGCGCCGAAGATCTGCGCTTCTCGTCGCAGCAGATCGAGAGCTTCTTCGACGGCGAGTTGTCGGCGAAGGAGCTGCGCACGGTGGAAAGGCGCACCGAAGGCTGGCCGGTGGCGCTGCGCATCTACCGCAACGAGCGCAGTGCCCAAGGCAAGGGCCGCCGCTTCCGCTTCGGGACCGACCCGCTGGCGAAGCAACGCGGGCCGGCGGATTGGTTCGGCCAGCGTCTGCTCGGCCGGCTGCGCACCGAAGACAGAACACTGCTGCTCGACCTCGCGCTCTTCGACTGGGTCTCGCCATCCCTCGTGGACACCGTGCTGCGCACCAACGACGTCCGCCAGCGCATTGCCGAACTCGCGGCGCTCGACGGCCTGCTGCTGCCCCAGGAAGGCGACGATGCCGGCACCTGGCGCATGAACCCGCTGCTCAAGGAGTATTGCGCGGAGCAGGCGCGAACCGAGAATCCCGCCCGCTTCCGCGCCCTGCAACGGCGCATCGCCCGATTGGAGGCGGAGGCTGGCCACGTCGCGCCCGCCCTGCGCCATGCCAACGAAGCCGGCGATCACGCGCTCACCGGCGAAATACTCGAGGACGCTGGCGGCGTGCGCTTGTGGGCGCTGTTCGGCGTCAAGAGTCTGAGCGCCGTGGACGAGTTCCTGACGCCCGAAGTGATCGACCGCTTCCCCCGCGCGGCCCTGCTCCATTGCGCGGTGCTGGTGCTGCAATCGCAGTTCGGCGAGGCGTCCGCGCTCTACGCATCGTTGCAGGAACGCACCCGCGGTTTCGAGCGCGATCGGGAGGGCGGCGACGACACGGCGCTGAAGATGGACCACCTGCTGGTCGTGGCGACGCTTGCTGGCTTCAACTGCCTGCCGTTCCAAAGCTCGATGGTGCAGCAGGCGCTGGCAGCCATGGAACACGTCGTGCCGGACGGACAGGACGCCGCTGGGTTGGACGCGGTGGTCGAAGGCGCTCTGAACCTCTCGCTGTGCCTGGCCGATCAGCAGCGCTCTCGGTTCGCGCTGGCGAGTCGGCGCGGCAAGGCGTCCAAGAGCGCGTTCGCTCGCCGCGGCGCGGACTACGGCGGCGTCTTCGTCAACCTCGCGCTCGGCTCGCTGGCGATGGCGCAAGGCCGCATCGAGGAGGCCGAGGACTGCTACGGCCAAGGCGCGCCCACGGCCATTGCCGACATCCTCTCCTTGGAACTGCAATTCGAGCGGAGCGCCAAGCCATCGGGGGTCGCCGCGCACAACGTGCCGCCGATGCCCGAAGTCGGCTGGATGGACGTCTACGCCGCGGCCTATGGTGTCGCCGCGGAGATGGCGCCCGACGCCCAGAGCGCCCGCTCGTCGGTGGAACTCTCGCTCGAGTACGCACGCTCCAAGGGGCTGGTCACGGTGCAGCGGTTCCTCTCCGCGTTGCAGGCGTCCTGGCTGGTGAAGGACGGCTTCGTCGACCAGGCGGTACGGCACTGGAGCGAGGCGGGCCTTCCGACCGAGACTGCGGAAGTGCTCGACTTGGAGCACCAGTCCTGGCGCGAAATGGAAGCGATTGCCTGCGCCCGCATCCGCATGGCGCTCGTGCGCGGCGATTTCATTTCCGCGCGCCCGCTGGTGGAAGCGCTCTGTCGAGCCGCCGAAGAGCGGCAACTGCGGCGCGTGCTGATGAACGGCGTGGCGCTCTCGATGGCGACGGAACGCGGCCTCGGCAGAGTGGACAACGCGGTCGCCGATCTCGCGGACTTCCTGCGCATCGCCGCGACCTCCGACTACCTGCGGCCCCTCGCCCGGGAACGCGAGGCGACCTTGAACGTGTTGCCAGCGCTGCTCGCCACCGAGCGCGAAGCCGACGTTCACGCCACGGCCGCCAAGTTGCTCGAAGAACTCGACGAACCCGCGGCGGAGGAGGAGACCATCTTCAGCGCCCGCGAGATGGCCATCGTCCGGCGCGTCGAACAAGGCCGGGACAACGTCGAAATCGCGCAAGCGCTCGGCGTTTCGGAACTGCACGTCGAAGCGCATCTCGAAGCCATCCGCCAGAAGACCGGCGCCATCGACCGCGACGACATCGTCGACGTGGCGCGCCGCCTCTCGCCGCCTCCCGTCATCGGCAGGCGCCCGTGGCGCGGGCGCAGAACGCGATCGCGGCCTTGACGGGCGCACAGGCGCGGAACATCCCCATTCGGGACGGCGAACTCCGCCTCTATCCCAGCCTGTTCTCAATCGCCGAGAGCGACGCGCTCTTTGAAGCCTTGAAGAGCGAGGTCGCTTGGAAGCTGGAATCAGCCCGCCTTTACGGGCGCACCGTACCGATGCCCCGCCTCGTCGCCTGGTTCGGGGATCCGGGAACCGTCTACAGATACTCCGGCATCGAAGCGGTACCCACGCCTTGGACGCCGCTCCTGCGCACCATCAAGTCCCGAGTGGACTGTGCCTCCGGCGCAACCTTCAACAGCGTCCTGCTGAACCGCTACCGCGACCAACGCGACAGCGTCTCCTGGCACAGCGACGACGAGCCCGAGCTGGGCCGGAACCCGATCATCGCATCGGTCAGCTTCGGCACCGTCCGAACGTTCCAGTTCAGACACAAGACCGACAAGTCGCTCAGAGAACGGATCGATCTCCCCCACGGCAGCCTGCTGCTGATGGCCGGCGCCACCCAGCACCACTGGGAGCACCAGATTCCGAAGCGTTCCCGCCCTATCGGGGAACGAATCAACCTCACGTTCAGAACGATCAGGAAATCCGCCGAGTGACCTGCGCGCTGTTCAGCCCGCCGCCTTGCAGTAGTAGTCGATGAAGCGCTGATGTTCCGGCAGCTGGCCGACCATATTGCGCACTGCTTCGTGAATGCCGGTGAGGAACTTCTCGAGCTCGTCGTCGCTCATCATGTTGACGATGGGGTGGTACTGCTCCGGCGTGACGCCCTGCCCCAGCATCACCTGGATCCACGAACTCTTTGCGTCATTGTCCCTCCTGTCGCCTACTGATTAGCCCCTTCAGCAGCTCGGCGCACAAGCGCTTCGCGTTCTGCTCCGTGAACGGGGCGAGATACCCGCGTCCCCCCTCGGGGATGTGCGCGAACACCGATTCGTCCGCGTCGAAGACGTAGTGTTCGTAGAGTTTGCGCCACGCCTCCTTCTGATGCGCCGGCAAGTCCCGCAACGCCAGCATCGCGTGCAGCAACGCATGCGAGGGCGCACTGAGATAGCTCGGCGGGTCGGACCACCAGTAGTTGACGAACAGGTTGAACGCCGCCAGCGACTCCACGTGATGCCACCACATGCTGGGAACGTAGATCGCGTCTCCCGGCCCGAGCAGCGCGGTCTTCGCGTGTCTCAAAGCCTGCTTGAACCTGGGATGGCGAGCGAAGTCAGGCGAGCGGAAGTCGACCAAGCTGATCGGCTGGCCGCCCGGGGCTCGGTCCACCGGGCCGACGTACAGGTTGTCGATCTGCTCCGGCGGCAGCAAGGTGAAGCGCCTGCGACCGGCTACCACGCAGCCGATGTTGCTTGGAAAGTCGTAGTGCGCGGAGATGCACGTCTGGTTGCCGAGCCAGAAATTCACCAGCGCATCGGCAACCGACCACCGCAGGTCGTTCTCGGCTCGAAAGCCCGGCAGCCATTGATCGACCGGCGTGGAGGAGGCGTAGATGGTCGTCCACGCATCTTCCCGGGACGGGTCCTGCAGCCTCGCAAGCACCTGCCCCAGCGTCGCCTTGATGCTGCGGAAATTGAAGGCCGTGCAGTCGTCGTTGTAGAAGAAGCGACCGTCAATGGACGCATCGCCGACGTAGATGGTGAGCGGCGCTGCCGTCGCGTAGCGAGCAAGGTAGCGCATGATCGCTTCCTCGGACCGGCCATGCGCCACCGCTGGCCATCCGCACACCAGACCGCGCAGCAGAACCGGCTCGGTACTTTGACACACCGCGTCCGGCACCGCAGCATCGGCGCAGTCCAGTACGCGCACCGACGGCAGTTCAGAGAGCCAGTTCATCCGCTTCGCCAGTCGCCGCGCCTCGTTGCGGCCCGTTCCAGAAACGGTGTGCGCCCACCCAGAGGCTGGAACAGCGGCTCGCCCTCCCGCGTGCTGACGCGCGGATGATCCATGTCCAGCGAGAGCACGCGCATCCGCTCCTTCCTGCCGCCAATCGAAGTCTCCCGCACAAGCGTGGCCACTCCGCCCACCGTTGTCAACCAAAATGCGTACAGCGGCGGGATTGATGGCCGCTCGTCAGCCCGCTGGCCGGAACCGTGGATCGGGCAGGGCAAGCGGGAGCAGCGGCGGCGGAATTCCGCCGAGTGACTGCGCCGTTCAGATCGCCGCCTTGCAGTAGTAGTCGATGAAGCGCTGGTGTTCCGGCAGCTGGCCGACCATCTTGCGTACCGCTTCGTGAATGCCGGTGAGGAACTTCTCGAGCTCGTCGTCGCTCATCATGTTGACGATGGGGTGGTACTGCTCCGGCGTGACGCCCTGCCCCAGCATCACCTGGATCCACGAATTCTCGCCGAACAGTTCCAACGGCACCTTGAACACGCGGCCGGCCTGCTTGAAGAGTTCGATCCGATGCTTGAGGGAGTCGGGAACGTCCATCTCCCGGCACATCTTCCAGAACGGCGTGTCCTCGCGGTTCGTCACATGGTAGTGGAGAATGATGAAGTCGCGCACATTGTCGATCTCGAACGCCATCTGCTTGTTGAACTCGTCGACGTCCGGCTGTCGGATGCCGTCGTACGGAAACATCTGCATCAGGCGGATGATGCTGCGCTGGATCAGGTGGATGCTGGTGGATTCGAGCGGTTCGATGAAACCCGAGGAAAGCCCCATCGCCACGCAGTTCCTGTGCCACTGCAAACGCCGCGCCCCGGCAGCGAAACGGATCACGCGCGGTTCGGTGAGGTGTTTTCCCTGTACGTTCTCCAGAAGGCAGCGCATGGCGTCGTCGTCGCTCCAATGGCGGCTGCTGAACACGATGCCGTTGCCGACCCGGTGCTGCAAAGGAATGCGCCACTGCCAACCGGCTTCGCGGGCGATTGCGCGGGTGTAGGGAATGGGCGCGCCGACGGATTCCGTTTGCAGCGCGACCGCGCGGTCGCAAGGTAGCCAATGCCGCCAGTCTTCGTAGTCGACGCCCAGCGTTTGGCCGATCAACAATCCGCGAAATCCGGTGCAGTCGATGAAGAAGTCGCCCTCGATCAAGGTGCCGGATTGCAGTCGCAGGCCGGTGACGAAACCGCTCTCGGCATCCGCGCAGACTTCCTCGATTCTCCCTTCCTGCCGGCGGGCGCCGTGCTCTTCGGCGATTCGGCGCAGGAATTTCGCGTATAGCGAGGCATCGAGGTGGTAGGCGTAGTTCAAGCCCTGGTTCGGCAGGACGGCGAAGCGACTGTGTTTCGCCGCCGCCCATTCGTTGCAGTACTCGCCGAATTCCGCGCTCAGACCCATCTTCACGCCTTTCAGCCAGAAGTGCTGGAAGCCAGCGGCCCAGCTGTCCTTTCCGGTCCAGCCGAACGAATGGATGTAGTTTTCGCCGACGTCGCGCCAGTTCTCGAAGGATATGCCGAGCTTGAAGGTGCCCTGCACCGCCTTCACGAAATCCTGTTCCTTCACCTTCAGCAGCTGATGCAGCGTCAGCAACGTCGGAATGGTCGCTTCGCCGACGCCCACCGTGCCGATCTCGTCGGATTCCACCAAGACGATGTCCAACGTCTTGCCGAGCAGCTTCGCCAAGGACGCCGCGGCCATCCATCCGGCCGTTCCGCCACCGGCGATCACGACTTTGTGGATCCGTCGCCCAACAGGCGCGTTCATCGAAGGTTCCGCTCTTTGCGACATTGTTCCTCCTAGCGTCTACTGATTGAGCCTGTTCAGCAGATCGGCGCGCAAGCGCTTCGCGTTCCGCTCCGTGAACGGGGCCAGATAGCCGCGGCCCGCTTCGGCGATGTGCGCGAACGCCGATTCGTCCGCATCGAAGACGTAGTGCTCGTAGAGTTTGCGCCACGCCTTTTTCTGGTGCGCCGGCAAATCGCGCAACGCCAGCATCGCGTGCAGCAAGGCGTGGGACGGCGTGCCGAGATAGTTCGGCGTATCGCACCACCAGTAGTTGACGAGCAGGTTGAACGCCGCCAGCGACTCCACGTGATGCCACCACATGCTGGGAATATAGATCGCGTCTCCCGGCCCGAGCAGCGCGGTCTTCGCGTGTCTCAAAGCCTGCTTGAATCTCGGATGGCGAGCGAAATCAGGCGAGCGGAAATCGACCAGGCTGATCGGCTGGCCGGACGGGGTCCGGTCCACCGGGCCGACGTACAAGTTGTCGATTTGTTCCGGCGGCAGCAAGGTGAAGCGCCTGCGACCAGCCACCACGCAGCCGATGTTGCTTGGAAAGTCGTAGTGCGCGGAGATGCGCGTCTGGTTGCCGAGCCAGAAACTCACCAGCGCATCGGCAACCGACCACAGCAGATCGTTTTCCGCTCGAAAGCCCGGCAGCCACTGATCGACCGGCGTGGAGCCGACGTAGATGGTCGCCAAGGCATCTTCCCGGGACGGATCCTGAAGCCTCGCGAAAACCTGCCCCAGCGTCGCCTTGCCGCTGCGGAAATTGAACGCCGTGCAATCGTCGTTGTAGAAGAAGCGACCGTCGATGGACGCATCGCCAACGTAGACGGTGAGCGGCGCTGCCGTCGCGTAGCGAGCAAGGTAGCGCATGATCGCTTCCTCGGATCGGCCATGTGCCACCGCTGGCCATCCCGCCACCAGACCGCGCAGCAGAACCGGCTCGCCACTTTGGTACACCGCGTCCGGCACCGCGGCATCGGCGCAGTCCAGCACGCGCACCGACGGCAGTTCGGAGAGCCAGCTCACAGGATTTCGCCAAGCGCCGCGCCCTGTTGCGCGAGCGCGTTCTTGCGTTCCACCAAGCGGGCGACGTTCGCCATCGACGCCAGCACCATGAACAACGCCATCAGATGCCCCTCGGCGTTGAACTTGCCGAGCTGGTCGCCGGAAAGCGCCCGCACCTTGTCTTCGTCGATGCAGTCGAAGCCGAGCAGTTGGTTCTTCGAACCATCGTCCAGAGTGATTTCCAGCGTCACCGTTTCCAACAGATCATGGTCGCGCAACGCGCGAACGAAAGCCGCGTTCTGCGCCAAGCCGTCGTGGATGGTTTCGAGCAGGTCCGCGGCGCGTTCCAGAAACGGCGTGCGTCCGCCCAAAGGCTGGAACAGCGGCTCGCCCTCCTGCGTGCTCACACGCGGATGATCCATGTCCAGCGAGAGCACCCGCACCCGCTCCTTCCTGCCGCCAATCGAAGTCTCCTGAAAGCCGATGAGGAAGGGTTCCCGGCGCAGCATGGCAGGAACGTACGCGGCATCCCAACCGCTTTCGCCCAGAAACAGATTCTCGCCCTCTTGGAATCCGAACAACGCCATCGGCATGTGCTCGCCGTCCGCGCCCTTCTGGAACAGGATCGGGTAGAAGGCCTGGACGTTGCGAAACTCGAACGGGAACACCGGCGCCTTCATCACCTCGTCGCCGTACTTGGCAGCGCGCGCAGTGACGATCTTCACGTCCTGATGATCGACGTTGTTGAGCAGCGCGTAGTCGGTCATGCCGCCTCCCCGCCAGCCGCCATGGCGCGAACCAGCTCGCGGGTGGTCGGCAGCAACGGCACCATCCGTTGCGCTTGAGCTTGCGTGCGGCTCCGCGCCTCGCAGCCGTCGCCCCCGCCCCCCACTTGCGGATAGCGCGGCGCGAACCCCATTCCGTACAGCACGTACTGGTAGCTCGCCGACGGAAACAGTTCGCCGAGCAGCGGCGCGTCGTCGTGCCACGGCGGTTGCTGTTGCCAGAGCGTCATCTTGTCGCGCAGCTCCTCCGGCCATGACGTGACCTCGCGGTGGTCGCGCCAGTAGGCGCTGTCCTCGCGTGTGCTCGCGGCGTAGTGGAGTTTCAGGAACTCGATGATGCGCCGCCAGTGGTAGCCCATCTTCGCATTGAAGCGCTTGGCGACGACATCCATGATTGCGCGATCCCGAGGCAACTCGTCGGCGATGGCCGCCGCAGCCTGCTCGATGAGCGCGAGCGCGGACGCTTCGAGCGGCTCGATGAACCCGGCGGAAAGCCCCACCGCCACGCAGTTCCGCACCCAGAACGACTGCCGATGCCCAGGCTCGAAGGCGATGGTGCGATAGCCGAGCTTGGAAGAATCGATGCCCGGCGCGGTCTCGGCGATGTGGTGCTGCAACGCGCGCTGCGCCGCTTCTTCGTCCAGATGGGCGCTTGAGTGGACGTAGCCCATGCCGCGCCGGATTGGCAGCCCGATGTCCCAGATCCAACCCGCGTCCTGGGCCGAAGCCCGCGTCACCGGCGCAATGGCGTCGGTCTCTGGATTCGCATAGGGAACCTGGGCGACCACGGCGCGATCGTTGAAGAGCACGTCGGCGGCGGAGACCAGCCTTTGCCGGCAATGCTCGCCGACGAGCAGCGCCCTGCTGCCAGTGCAGTCCACGAACAGACCGCCCTCGACAGCCTTCCCGCGGTCCAGAACTAGCCCCCGAACGTCCCCGTTCGGCGCGGCATCGATGCCGACGACGTTGGCGCGAACGTGCCGAACCCCCAAGCGCTTCACGGCGTGTTCGGCAAGAAAGGCGGCGAACTTGGCGGCGTCCAAGTGGTAGCCGTAGTTGACGGCGAACGCATAGTGCGGCATCGCGGCTTGTTTCGGCGCAAGGCCGCGGGCGACCACCTCCGCCTGCGGCGTCACCGCTTCGGCGAACGGCGTGGTGCGCGGCGTGGCCAGCCAGTGCCGCGCCGGATTGACGTTCGCGTAGTCGAGCGGCCAACTGAACGGATGCAGGTAGGCGTCGCCGCTCGCACTTCCCCGCCAGCCCGTGAACCAAGTGCCCTGCTTGAAGCTGGCGCTGCACTCGCGCACGAACTCGTCTTCCCGAACGCCGATGCGCTGCAACGTCGTTCGCATCGAGGGCCACGTGCCTTCCCCGACGCCCACCGTCGGCACGTCCGGGGATTCCACAAGAACCACCGCCGCGGTGCCTTGGCGAACATGCTCCGCGGCGACGACGCAGGCGGTGATCCATCCCGCGCCGCCCCCGCCCACGATCACGACGCGACGCATTGACGGCAACTGCCCGCTCACCGCCGACCACCGGCCGCCGGTGCAGACGCCCGCGCGGCTCGACCCGCCATGTGCCAGGCTTGCGGAACGAACTCGCGTCCGCCCCGCAAGACGCGCCTAGAGCTTGTAGCGGAAGCCGATGTTGTAGCGCGGCCCCGCCTGCCCTGCGAACAGCGTCTGGAACTCGTGGCGACCATAGACATGGGTGGTCTCGTCCGTGATGTTGAGCGCATCGACGTAGACCTGCATTTGGTCGTTGATCCAGTAGCTCGCGCTGAGGTCGAGCTGCTGGTAGGCGTTCACGTAGGTCGGCGGCCCGGCGCCCACGTTGTTCTGCCCGGTGCCGGCAAGAAACGCATCGCGCCAGTTGTACGCCAAGCGGACGCTGATGTCGTTCTTGTCGTAGAAGGCGATGACGTTGGCCGAGTCCGACAGCCCGGTGAGCACGAACTGCTGCTCCAAACTGAAGTCGTCGTAGCCGACGTCGGCATCGACGATGGTGGCGTTGACGATGGCGCCGAAGCCGGTGTCGCCGAAGTTGTGCTGCACCACCAGTTCCCAGCCCTTCATCTGGGCTTCCTCGATGTTCACCGGCACCGTCAGGTTGAAGGGCGAAGCGGGGTCGCGGCCAGCAACGCCGGTGATCACCCCTGCTTCGGCGTCCACTCCCTGGGCGTCGGCTTCGTTCTCGAGGATCCAGTTGTAGAGGGTGCCGCCATCGCTGCTGCCGGTGGCAGCCCGTGCTGCGTCGCCAAGCGGCCCCAGCGCCGGGTGGGGCAGGTTGAACGTGGTTTCCATCACCGACGACGTGCCGATGAAGTTCTCCACGTTCTTCAGGAAGTAGCCGACCGCCGCGTAGCTGTCCTCGCCGTAGTAGTACTCGAACGAGAGGTCGAAGTTCTGCGACTCGAACGGCAGCAGCCCAGGATTGCCCCGGTTGCCGGTGCCGCCGTCTATGCGCAGCAGCGAGTTGATCGTCTGGCCGCCTTGAATGTCGCCGTAGTTCGGGCGCGTGATGGTCTCGCTGTAGGAGAACCGCGCCACGATGTCTTCGGTGGCGTCGAACTTGACGTCGACGTTCGGCAGCACGACGTCGTAGCTGCCGTCCAGCGACGTGAAGTCCGGCGCGCCCTGCACCGCCGACAACTCGTTGCCGGCGACCCAGTCGATGCGCGTGTACGCCGGCGAAAGCGCCTGCGAGGAGATGTCCGTCTCTTCCCAACGCAGGCCAACGCGCATGGCCACAGGCCCGTTGGCGAAGTTCGCCTGCACGTAGGCGGCGGTGGAGTCTTCCGTGGTGCGGCGATCCGAGGTGTAGTTGCTGGACGTACACAAGCCGGTGCCGCAGTCGCCCATATCCGTCAGCATGAAGATCGTCGCATCGCCGCTGGCCATGAGCGCTTCCGTGCGCGCCGCCAGCTCGCCCATGTCGAACTTGAAGAAGGTCGTCTGCCGGCGCGGGTCGCTGCCGCCGGGGACCTGATCGAAGGCCGATCCCGCATCCGCTGGCGTCAGGAGGTCCGCGATTGCGCCCGGCTGGGTGACGCCGCCCCAGGCGTCCCGCTGCACCACCGACCCGGCGGAGCGGTTGTTGACTTCCGTCATCTGCACACCGAAGTCGATGCTCTCCACGAAGCCGACGTCGAACTCGTAGGTGCCGCCGGCCCGCGTCTGCGTGATGTCCATCTTGGAGAAGTTGTTCGTGAACACGCTCCCCGTGACGATCATGTCGCTCGGGTCCAAGGTGTTGTTGAGCGTGAGTTCGAGAATCGGCAGGTCCTGCCCGAAGTAGCCGGTGGTCTTGTCGCGGGAGAACGCCGCGGTCGAGAGCAGCGCGGAATCTCCGAACGGACTGTTCGGCTGCCGGTCGGCATCGGAATCGTGGTGGTCGAACTCCAGCACCAGCCGTTCGTTCACGTCCCAGAGCACGTTCAAGCCGAGCGCGCCGTTCTGCGCCCGCCACGCGTCGATGCCGCCGCCCATCGAATAGTCGCTGTTGGCGGAATTCTCCGTGTACACCAGCGCCGCCGCTTGCGGGCCGTCCGTCCACACCGTCTCCTGGCCGCCGAAGTTGAACCACGCCGAGAGGTTGCTGTAGCTGCGTTCGAGTTCCACTTCCGAATAGGTGTAGTCCAACGTCGCCTGAACCTGCTCGCTGGCTTGGAACTGCAGCGTCAGCTGGCCGTTCGTGCGCAGCCGTTCGTACTCGGCCAACTCGTAGCCGATGGCTTGCGGAACCGAATAGAGGTCGCCTGCCGCCGGGCGGTTCTGCTGGTTCGCGTCCAGCGGAATGCCGCCCCACTCGGCACGCCCGACCGAGGCGCCCCAATCGTTGTGGACTTCGCCGGGGAAGGTGCGCCAGCCGCCGACGTTCGCCGTGTTGGCGCCGTTGTTGCGGTCTTGCCGAACAACGCTCAGCGCGATGCCGACGCGGTCTTCGTTGAAGGTGTTGGAGAACAGCGCCGAGACCTCCGGCGTCAAGCTGGAGCCGTCCTCCGTCGATGTGTCGTAGAGGCCGCTCGCCGCGGCGGTGAACTTCAAGCCCGGGTCTTCGAGCGGGCGCGTGGTGCGGATGTTCAGCGTCGAGCCGATGCCGCCGGTGGGCACGTTGGCTTGGCCGGTCTTGTAGATCTCGACCGCGCTGATGCCTTCGGAGGCGAGATTGCCGAAGTCGAAGGAGCGGCCAAGCCCGCTGCTGGTGGGCATCTGCCGCCCGTTCAGGAGCACTAGGTTGAAGTCCGGCCCGAAGCCGCGCACCGTCACCCGGGCGCCTTCGCCGCGCTCCCTGTCGATGGAGACGCCGGTGATGCGCTGCAACGACTCGGCGAGGTTGCTGTCCGGGAAATCGCCGATGTCCTCGGCGGTGATGGCGTCGACGATGCCGTCGCGGACCCGCTTGAGGTCCATCGAGTCCTTCAAGCTCTGCCGGATGCCGTAGACGATGACCTCTTCGACGACGTTCGAGTCGGCGACCGCCGCCCCGCCCTCGCTCTGTTCCTGCCCGTAGGCCGCCGCACTGCCGACGGCAAGCGATACCGCGAGCGCAAGGCGCGTCTTCTCGAACCTGGGTTCCTGCATGTTCTGCCCCTCTTGCGTAACCCGTCCTCGATAGCCGCACAAGCGTGGCCCACCCGCCCACCGTTGTCAATCAGAAAATGCGCGCAGGGGCCGAATTGATGGCAAATCTCCTACAGCGCTTATGGGCGATGTCTGACATGAAAAAGCAGAGATTTCCTACGTGGCCACTGGGCGATCTCGCACATGGCCGGGCGTCGATACCGGCTATCGTTCCCCGCATGAACGCGATCAAGCCCACCAGCGACCCAATCTACAAGCGCCTCTACTCCTTCCCGGACATGGTGGCCGACCTGCTGCGCAGCCTGCTGCCCGGCAAGGTGGTCGAAGGGATGGACATGGGCTCGCTGGAGAAGATGTCCGCCGAGTACGTCGGCGACGACTTCCGCAAGCGCCACGGCGACACCGTGTGGCGGGTGCGCGCCGAAGGCGCCGCGGGCGGCTGGGCCTACGCGCTGGTGCTGGTCGAGTTCCAGTCGAGCACCGACCCGACGATGGCCCTTCGGGTGAACGAATACACCGTGATGCTGTACCGCGATCTGCTGCGCGCAAAGATGGTGAAGCCCGGCGAGCTGCCGCCCGTGCTGCCGATAGTGCTGTACAACGGCGAGTCGCCGTGGAACGCGGCGCTGGACGTGCGGGATCTGATCGTCGAGACGGGCCCGACGCTGGCCGCCTACCAGCCGTCTCAACGCTGCCTGCTGCTTGACGAACGGCACGTCGAGGCGGACGATGTGGGAGAGTTGACGAGCGCGGTGGTGCGGCTGGAGCAGAGCCCTCAGCCGGGGTGCGCGAGGGGCTTGCCCCTCGCATGAAAGAGCAGCACGGCGGAGGATCTGTTCGCGGTCGAGCAGAAGCTGGCGAAGCGTCTCGTCGGCCCCGAACATCGAGAGCTGCGGCGCGCCTTCGCGGACTGGCTGTGGGTGCTGGAGAGGCAACTGCGGAGCCCGGGCGAACAGGGAGCGCAACCGCCACCGAACCTGACGCTGGAGGATGTGGGAATGAGACTGGAAGAGCGAGTGGCCCGCTGGCGGGACCCGTGGATCGAGCAGGGCAAGCAGCAGGGGATCGAACTGGGCAAACGCCAAGGCATCGAGCTCGGCAAACGGCAAGGCAAGCAGCAGGGCATCGAGCAGGGCAAGCGGGAGCAAGGACGGGAGCAGTTGCGGCGTCTGGCCGAAGTGCGGTTCGGCACCCCGACTGCGGAGCGCCTG
Source organism: Candidatus Azotimanducaceae bacterium (assembly GCA_965243175.1). GTDB lineage: Bacteria > Pseudomonadota > Gammaproteobacteria > Pseudomonadales > Azotimanducaceae > VXYL01. The sequence goes on from OZ251532.1 coordinate 396,079, forward strand.
TTCGCCTTGCTGCAAGCGGAGGACGACCTGCAACGGCTGGATGCGCTCACCGTGGCGGTGGTGCGCTGCGAAACGGGCGACGAGCTGCTCCGCCAAGCCAGCAACGGGAAGCTCGACGCCTAGCAGAGCGCGGACGAAGCGGCGTCCGCCGCCACTGGATCCCTCAGCCGGAGAGCGCGAGGGCACCCCTCACGAGAAAGGCCCGGCACCCCAAGGGTGTCGGGCCTTTGTTACAGGCGGAATAGAGCGGGCTCCGCTCGCCTTGTGCGAAGGCCACCCCAGCGCCCCTAGTTGTCCACGTAGGTGTTGTTCACCAGGACGCCCGCGGCGCTGCGGGTGAGTTGCTGGACGGAAATGTCGCGGGTCGAGTGGATGGTGCAGGACATTCGGCCACTCTCCCAGACGCCTTCCCCGAGGTCCAGCGCGTCGCTCAGATCCTCGGCGGTCAGCACCAGGGTGGAGCGGCCTTGCACCGGTTCCTCCACCTGCTTGAAGTAGGACATGCCGTCCTGGTCGTCGCACTCCAGGTACAGCGTGCAGGGCGTGGAGCCCTTGCAGTTGACGCGCACCGTGCCGGAGTCGCCAGCGCGCTGCGGCGGAATCGCGTAGGCGATCTGCATGTCCTCGGTCAGCGTGTAGCTCGTCGTGTGGGTGGTGCCAATCGGAACGCGAATGCCGGTGAGCACCCCGAGGACCCTTTGCGGGCGGTCGACGATGTCGGCCACCGTCGCGTCATCGGTCGTTATCGTGAAGGTGGTGCGGTACTCCCCTGGGCGCAAGGCATTCGTGCCGTTCGGAAGGTAGTAGAGATTCTTGGTGGCCACGCCTTCCTCGCGGTCCAGCTCGCCGCGCTCGCCGTCCGCCGCGTTGGGGTTGCCGGCCACGTAGTCGAGGCGGAACGACTCCTGCATCGAGCCGTCGGCCTGCAAGTCCAAGTCCTCGCCGGCGCTTGGCATTCGGTCGCCGTCGAGGTCGAGGAACACCACGTCGTCGTCGCGGAAATCGCCCGTCACGGTGACGTTCAGGTCGCCGCGACCATCGCCCCGCCGGCCGAGGCTGAACGGCGTACCGTCGTGTTGCAGCGTACAGGCGGACCACGGATTAGAGTAGGGGGTATCCCGCAGGGTACACAAGTTGGCATTCCGCCTACCCACGCTGACGATCGACAAGAGGGCTCGGCCTGGGGCGGTGAAGCCGGTGCGGCCGGCCGCCAAGTCGATTTCCGAGCTCGCCACGCTCACCAAGCTGCCGTTCTGGAGTGCGAAACCGAGTGCGTCGAGGGACAGAGCTGGTCTGTATTGGACGATGTTGAGCGGGGACACGACTCTCGTGACGGGGTGGGTCCTGGTCGCGATTTCCTCGGCGGTACTGTGCCAGCCACTGCCCGCCGGCGCATCCGCTTTGAATTTCACCTGTACCGGCTTGGCGCTGAAGCCGTCGGGCAGCAGCGTACTGTCCAAACCCGTAAGCGATGGCAACTGGAAAACGAAAAGAGCATGGCGCACACCCGCTCCGACTGTGGCGCAGTTGCCGTCGCCGACATTAGGCACGGTTTCGACAGTGAACGTCGCGCTGGCGCTGCCAGCTTCACTGTCGACGCTCCGCACGCGCAGACCGCAGTATTGGATTCCCCCAAGTTGTAACGACACTAACGCACTGCCTCGGACAGCTCGGGCGAACTTCGCGTTGACCAACGTGAACGTCAAGTCGACGGTGTCGTTCCGATCGAGCATGTCGACTTCGGGGTCCGTCAGAGTAAGGCGGGCGGTCGCCTGTGGCGCGATACCTCGGAAGTCGATCACGACATCCCCCGACGTGATGGACTCCGTCGCAAAGGTCCTCACCCCGTTCACGTTCGCGATCCACGTCGCGGCCGCCGCAACGGGCGCGAACGCCAGCAAGGCCACGGCGAAAGCCGCCCAAATGGAACTCCTAGCCATGACTCGGCTCCCCCAAATGCAATGCGCCAAGCCTACTCGCGTCGTACCTGCCTTGGCAACCCCCGCCAGGCCCCGCCAGCGACCACCCGCAACGCCGCACGCCCCTCTTGCCCACCCGAGGCACCGAGCACCGCGCGTCCGTAATGCGGCAGTTGCCCTTCGCAAGCCGCTCCGCCTCCTCCGCCCGCCCCAGCCCGCAGGCGGCGTACGCCCCCGTGACCGGCGTCTCGGCGCCGTCCAGCCGCCTCAATCGGCAGCGCCTTGGCTAGGCATCCTCGCGTACTCTTCGCAAGCAGCGCTCAAGGAGGCAGGCGGCGGGGTGCGGAGGCGACGTTGCCTGCACATTTCCGCCAGCGTGTCCACATGCCGTTGGCAGTCCGCCTCCCTCGCCAAACGAGGATAGTCCCGCCTGCTCTCGTCCACGCTCTCGCCCTCCAGATACGCGAGCCAGGTCTCGATTCGCCAAGTGGGGACGAGGATCAAGACGTTCTCGCTTGGCTGCCGAGGGCGCACTCCTTCGGACTCGCAAGCAGCCCGCAACTCGCGCAAACGCGCGTCGACGCCCCGGTTGTCGCCATCGACGATGACGATCAGCAAGCTGGCCGTGTCGGGCCGCCGAGACTCGGCCAGTTCCGTGGGGTACCTCTTGCGCACGAACTGCTCCGCGGAACTGCGGCCGGGAGGGGCCTTTTCCACGCGAAGCTGCCGCGTGCCCCTGCCAAGGGTCTTGAGGAAGCGCCGCACGAAGACCTCCTGCTGAAGGTCTTCGCACAGCACTACCGTACGCACGTGCCTCACTGAGAAGCCTCTCCCCTCGGAACGAGCCGCAAGTCACACCCCCCAACCTCTGGCCACGCGCTCGGACAAGCGAAGCGGTCCCTCGAGATCTTCGGTCGTCAAGCCGCGTTGCCGCGTGACTCCCGCGTCCGTGCGGCCGAGCAACACGCCTCTGTCGCCGCCGAGGTAGTCGATCAGTTCTGGATGGTGCGAGCACAGCACGGCTTGGTGCTGCGACTGGCCGCAGGCGTCGACCAAAGCCATGAGCCAGGGCTGGATCTCGGCCAACGCCACATGGTTGTCCGGTTCATCGAGGAACAGCGAGAAGCCCTGCTCGCCGGCGAGACGAATGAGCGCGTAGAGCACGATGAGCATGCGCTGCCCATCGGATATCTCGTTGAAGCCCAGTGGGTACGCTCGATCGCCGTGCGCCCACGCGACCTGCATGATGCGCGTCTCCGGTCCCGCGCGCTCCATGCGAATGCCCCTGAAACCATCGATCACGTCGCGCAATTCTTCCGTAAGGGACACCGCGAGGTCGGTGCGCTCCTGCAAGACATGGCGATACCAGTCGACGAAGTTGCTCCCGTCTCCGCGCAAGGACGTGCTCTCCAGGCTGGACTGCGCGAGGAAGCTGGCGGGCTGGAGATCACATACGAGGAGGGCCCGCATGAAAGCCATGAACCGCCCCAAGCGCCCGTTGTCCCGCCCAGCCGAAACGCGCGCCAGGAACGACTCCTCGCAGTCGACGGAGAGACGCGGGCCTTCGGAGTAGTCGTCCCGGTACAGCTGCGCTTCGCCCAGAGCGCAGGAAAAGAGCGTGCCGCGGCTGTCCGTCAGTTCCTCGAGACGCACCCGCGCCCGCCCCGTTGGCCGCTCGTGCTCCACTTGGAATTGGTATTGGTACCGGTGGCCGCCGAGAACGACCTCCAACGAAAAGGACTGGACGTCGCGGGTCTCCCAGCGCGTAATGGAGCTGGGCGGAAAGGCGTCGGGATGGGCCACTTTACAGCCATCCACCAACACTCGGCGCAGTCTGGAGATCACCTCCAGAACGGCGCTTTTGCCCGACCCGTTTGGGCCGAGCAGGAGCGTCACCTCGCGGAGCGGAAGCTCGAAGTTGACGAGGCACTTGTAGTTGTCCGCGTAGAGCTTGTTCAGCACGTGAACCTGCCGACCATGCGCATGTTAGGCGGGCGACAGCTTAGCCCAAGTCGCCCTCGCCGAGGGCAGCGCCTGCGCCTGTGAGCCAGTTCGCCTAGGCGTCTCGCCCGCACGCTGCAATCGGACCAAGCCTATGGAGGACGCACCTGCCTTGGCAACCACCGCAGAGAGCCACTGGCGAACACGCGCAGTGCCGCTCGGCCGGCTTCGCCGCCCAAGGCATCGAGCAGCGCTTGCGCGTCCGGATGCGGCAGTTCCGCCTCCGCGAGCCGCGTCGCCTCGTCCACACGCCGTAGGCCGTAAGCGGCGTACGCCTTCGTGATCCGCGTCTCGGCATCGTCCTTCGCCGCCTGCAAACGCTCGGCGCGGCGCATGGCCGCCTCCGCGTTCCCGCACAGCGCATCGGCCCGCGCCAGCACCAGGTGCGCCTCGCCCCAGTCCGGGCGCAGCCGCAGCGCATCCGCCAAGGGCTGGCGGCCGTCGCAGTCCGCATCCGCCAGCAGCGCCAACGCCAGCCAATAGCGATGGTCGGCGTCGTCCAGATCGTCGCTGGCCAAGCGATGGTAGTGGCTGGCGGCTAACCGCCAGTTGCCGTTGCGCATCGCCAGCATCGCCGCCAGGACGCGCACCTTCGGGTCGTTGGCCAATGCCAGCGAACGCGCCGCTGCTTCGGCTGCCAGCGCTCTTTCTTCCTCCGCAGCGGCGTTTCGCGTCAGCCAGGCCAGCAAATGCCACGCGGCGGCGGACTGGTCGTTCAGCGCCAGCACCCGCCGCGTGTGCGTCAGGGCTTCCTGCTCGCGGTCGAGGGTGCCGAGCAGGCTGGCGAGGCGCAACGCCAGCGCGACGTCGTTCGGCGCCAGCGCCACGGCTTCGGCAAGCGCGTCCGCCGCTTGTTCCTTCTCGCCGCGCGCCAAGGCCCAGTTCGCGGCCGCTTCAAGGAAGCGCGGCGAGCGGCTGGTCTGCGCCACTTCCAGCAGCAGCGGGTCGGCGATGCCGGGCGCCAGGCTGTTCTCCGGCTGCCGTGCCAGCCAGTCGCGGGCGGCATCCGCATTGCCCAGCCGCCGGTGCGTCATCGCCAGCTTGTACGCGAGCTGGCCCGCTTGCGGTTCCAACTCCCACGCCTCTCGCAGAAGTTCCAGCGCCTGCTCCGCGCGGCCTTGGGCGAGGGCGATGTCCGCAAGCGTGGCAAGCACCAGCGCGGAATCGGGCATGGCTTGGCGGGCGAGGCGCAGCTGCGTCTGCGCCGCGTCCAAGTCGCCGAGCAGGAACCGCGCGACGCCGAGGCGATAGCGGGCGACGGCGTCCTCCGGCACGGCGCGAACGACCTTTGCGAAGTCCTCCGCAGCCGCGGCGATGTCGCCGCGTTCGGAGAGCACGATGGCCCGCAAGTAGCGCCAGCGAGGGTTCTCGGCGATGCCGAGCGCGCGGTCGTATGCCTGCTCCGCCAACTCGCGCAGCCGTTGACCGTGGTAGATCATCCCCAAGTTGCCCCAAGCGTCCGCACGCTCAGTGTCGTCCTTGGCCTGGGCCGCGGCCTGTTCGGCTTCGGCGCGAGCGGCTTGCAGCGCGTCGGCAAGGGAAGGCGGCAGATCGTTCGCTACTGCCGACACGGCGACGGCAAGGATCGCGCAGGCCGATGCGAGCCGCGTTGCGGTCATCGGCCTGCGGGTTTGCCAGCGCCTTCGCGCAGAACGTGGTAGCGGTTCGGCGCCAGCGGGCCGAAGCGCTCCTTGCCGCGTTCCGCCGGCCATTGCACGGTCACGGTTCGCGCCGTGCTGGTCGCGCCGAGGCCGAAGACGATGCGGGGGTCGCTGGCCGAGGCGTAGCTGCCGTCGGTGGCCACGCGCTGGTCGCGGCACGGGCGCGAAGCCAGCGCCACGCGGGCGCCCGTCGCTTGCGCGCCGTTCGCGGCGCGAAGATCCACGCCGAGCCAGGCGGCTGTCGCGCCGTCGTTTCGGTACAGGCGCGGCGGGCCGGAGTTGTTGGCGACCACGATGTCCAAGTCGCCGTCGTTGTCCAAATCGCCGAAGGCCGCGCCGCGGCTGACTTCCACGTCGGCGAAAGCCGGCCCGGCGTCGACTTCGCGGTAGCGGCCTTGGCCGTCGTTCAGCCAGAGTTGATTGCGCTCGCGCAGCGGAAACGGTTCGCCAGCGTCGCGCTGGGCAGGGAGGGCGCGCACCGCGCCGTTGGCGCTGAAGAGGTCGAAGTCGCCATCGTTGTCCACGTCCAGCCAGGCGGTGCCGAAGCCGGTGTAGGGGGCGCTGGTGGCGGCGAGGCCGGCGGCGTTGGTGGCGTCCGCGAACCAGCCGCCGTGGTTGACATAGAGCGTGTTCGTCTCCGTGCCCAAGTGCGTCAGGAACAGGTCCACGTCGCAGTCGCCGTCGAAGTCCTGCGCGGCGATGCCCATGCTGGCCTCGGCGGCGCCGTTGCCGTTCAGGGCCACGCCGGCGAGCAGCGCGTCTTCGGCGAAGCGCGGCTCCACTTCGGCGCCGCGGTTCAGCCACAGGTGGTTGGCCGCGCCGTCGTTGGCGACGTAGAAATCCGTGTCGCCGTCGCCGTCGAAGTCCTCGGCCACGACGCCGAGCGCGGCGCCGGACTCGGCCTTGTCGAGGCCAGCGGCAGCGGTGACCTCGGCGAAGCGGCGGTTGCCGAGATTGCGGTACAGGCGGTCGGCGACCGGCGCGTAGGCGGACGGCGCGCAATAGGCGAGCCGCGAGGCCATGTCGCGGCAGGTCTTGTTGCTGGCGAGGTCGAAACGAAGGTAGTTGCCGACGAAGAGGTCCAGCCGGCCGTCGTCGTCGAAATCGGCGAAGCTGGCCGTTGCCGACCACTCGCGGTACCCGCCGAAGCCGGCCGTCGCGCTTATCTCGCGGAAGCGCCCGTCGCCGATGTTCTCGAAGATCTGGTTCGGGCCGTAGTTGGCCAGGAAGACGTCCAGGTCGCCGTCGTTGTCGATGTCGCCGGTGGCGATTGCCATGCCGTATTCGCTGGCGCGAACGCCCGATTCCTTGGTGACGTCCACGAAACGCAGGCCGTCGCCCGTGCTCGCATTGCGGAACAGGGCATCGCCGGGCAACGCGCCCTCTCGCGCCGCCAACGGCCCGCCCTGCACCAGCCAGACGTCCAAGCGCCCGTCGCCGTCGAAGTCGAAGACCGCAGCGCCTGGGCCGACGGTTTCCACGATCCAGCGCTTGTCCGCCATGCCGTTGACGTGCTGGAAGGAGAGGCCAGCGGCGGCTGCCACGTCGGTGAACCGCACCTCGTCCGCGCGGCCCAGCGCGGTCAGGGCGAGGGCACCAACGCAAGCCCAGCGGCGTAGGAGCGTGAAACGGAGGCGAAAAAAAGCCCCGCGCCGAAGCGCGGGGCTTTGCCGGATGCGTTCGCGGCAGCGACGCATCCAAGAACGCGCGAGAGCGCCTACAGCGTCAGGCTCAGCCGCAGCAGGATGCTCCGTCCCAGAATGTTGTCCAGATACGGCTCGTGCGCGGAGAACTGCGTGATGGGGTCCGGGTACGTGTCGAAGATGTTGCGCACCGCCACGTTTGCCGTCAGCGCCCGCAGGCCCAGCACGTCCGGGCGACGGTAGGTGTAGCTCACGTCCCAGTAGTGGCGCGAGTCGATCTCGCACACCGGCCACGGCTGGAAGGCGCAGCGCTGGGATTGTTCTTCGTTGGGAATCCGCTTCACGATGTCGGTGCCCGGAACGGTCACTTCGGTGTAGCCGCGGTAGGGCACGTGGTGCGGATACGACGACCGCCCGCCGGTATCCCACGTCCAGGATGGAATCACCGTGCGCGGATCCAGCGCCTCGCGTTCCTTCTGCGCGTCCCAGCCGATGTTGACGTTGGTCACGCGGTCGTGCCAGCGCACCACGATCTGCGCCGTGTGTGCGCCGCGGAACCACCGCAGGCCGGCCTGGGCGCGCCACTCGGGGGTGGGCGGCAGGTCGGAGTAGAGGTGCATGTTCGGCGGCGAGAAGTACTGCGAGTTGCGGTTCCCGACGCCGTCCACTTCGATGCCGGCAAGCACGTGGTCGTTGATGCAGAAGCCGCCTTCGTTCCGGCCGGCTTCGTCGCAGCCGAAGCTCTTGAACTTGGTGAGGCTTTGCGTCAGGAACTGCGTAGCGCTGAGCGTGAACATGAAGGCGCCGGTGTCGTCGCCGAGCCAGTTCGTCCAGCGCGATTCCGGCAGCTCGAAGCCGTAGCGGATGCCGTAGATGACGGTCTCCGCTTCCCGCGAGCCTTGCGCGGTCCACGGCGACTCCACGTAGCGCAGCGTGATGGGGCTGGCGTAGGCGCCGTCCGCGCCTTCAATGTCGCGGCCGCGTTCCAAGGCCGCGCCGCTGAAGCTGCGCTCGCCGGCGCCCGCGTTGGCGCCGCTTGCGATCCAGCTGAGGGCCGCGTTGCGGCGGCAGTCCAAGTCCGCCGGATTGGTGTGCTCGGAGGTGCGGAACTCCTCCTGGGTCAGCTGGGCGATCTCCGGATTGCCGTGCCGGCGCTCGTTGTCCCAGTCCACCAGCGTGCCCGGACAAGCGGCTTGCACGTATTCGGTGAAGCCGTTTTCGTTCAGGCTCACGTGGGTGCCGGCGTCCAGTTCCTCGATGCTGCCGCGGAACTCGACGCTCGTGTAGTCGACGTCGAACACCAGGTCGCCATCCATGAACTTCAGGGAGAAGCCCAGGTTGTAGAGGTCGGAGGTCTCCGGATCCAGATCCGGGCTGCCAGCGTTGGCAACGCGCACGTTCGGCGTCGCGCCGCCCTTGCCGGCGCCGGAATCGATGCAGTCCTGGATGTCCGGCAGGTAGTCGCACACGTAGTCGCGCACACCGGCCAGGCTGGTGATCTCGGCATCGCCGAACAGCGAGTAGAGGCCCGGGGTGACGAAACCCTGGGTGATGCTGCCGCGCAGCGCCAGCCAGTCCACCGGCGCGTAGCGCACGGCGAGCTTCGGAATCGTCGTGGTGAACGTCACCTGGCCGGGCTGGCCGTAGATGCCCTCGGCTTCGATCTCGGAGTAGCGCAGCGCGATCTGCATCTCCATCTCGCCGAAGCGCTCGTGCTGCAACAGCGGCAGGCTCACCTCGCCGAAGACGGCGGTGGAGCGCTGCTCGCTCTTGCGCAGGGCGAAGCGGTTGCCGCCGATGGCGGACTGCGCCAAGGCGTGGGGCCGGTACTCCTCCGTCTCGACGCGCCAGTGCATGCCGATGGCCAGGCCGACCGGCTGATCGTTGTACCAGAGGTCGAACAGGTTGTTGTTGGCGCCCACGAGGTCGAAGATCGTCATGCCCAGGTCCTGCACGTTGTAGGACATCACGTTGCCGGCCAGCCGGTGCTCTTCCTCGGTGTTCACGAAGGCGTGGTCCGGCGGCGTCCAGCCCGGATCGTTCGGCGCCGGGAACTTGATGTTCGGATCGCCGGTCGGGAAGCCGTTCTCGTCGATCATCATGTACGTCGTGCCGAACGGGTTCCAGCAGGAGTCCTGGGTCGGCCCGGCGTTGCAGCGCAGCGCCTGCACCATCGATGGCGTCACTTCCTGGAACTGGTTCTGCTCGCGGGTGCCTTGCGACCAGATCCAGTCCGCGTCGATGATCCAGTCGGTGTCGGGGACGCGGATTTCAGCGCCGAGGCGCAGGCGGATGTCCTTGCGCTGGGTGCGGCGCAGGAAGTGCAGGATGCCGTCGTCCTCCGCCCAGTCCAGATTGTTGTTGCGCGGATGCTTCGGGAAGGCGAACAGGCGCCGGCCCTCGAAGCGGACGTCCTCGTAGAAGGGGATGCCGCCAGCGTCGGGGTCGAAGCGGTCGGCCAGGCCATCGCCGTCCGCGTCGCCCATACCCATCAGCACGACGCGCGCCCGCGGGTCGCGCTGCACGCCGGTGTCGGCAATGCCGTCGCCGTCCCAGTCGCGATCGGGGATGCCGTCGCCGTTGGCGTCCTGGGCGAACACCAGCAGCTCGCCGGGTTCTTCCAAGTAGTCGTAGCGGCCATTGCCGTTCAGATCGCGGAAGTCCAGCTGGCGCGTCGGGCGCGCGGTCCAAGTATTGGAGCCGCCCGGCCAGATGTCCGGCGAGACCCCAGGCCAGTAGACGTCGGTGCCTGGCGGCAGGAAGGAGTTGTTGTCCGCGACGTCCCAGCCCATCCAGCTGGAGCCGTCCGCGAAGGCGCGGAACGGGTTGCCGGGGTTGGAGCCGATGGCGATGGGCGTACGGTCGTTCACCAGAATGCCGTCGGCGTCGTCAAAGTCGTTGAAGGCCGGGGCGTAGAGCCGCGTGTTGTAGTCCACGGAGCCGGAGACGAACTCGCCGCGCACCGTGATGTAGTCGTTGAACTCGTACTCGAAGTAGCCCATGCCCTTGCGCCGTTCGCTCTCCGCCAACACGTCCTGGTAGTCGGAGTCGACCATGCGGCAGTGGTAGGCCGGGTCGTTCGGGTCGTTGTAGCCGTTCAGGAAGTTGCCGTGCTTGGCGACGTCGTTGTAGACGTAGGTCTCGCCGTAGAAGTTGCGGAAGTCCGTGCCCCAGTGGGCGCCGAATTCCGCCTGCCAAGCGTCGCGCCTGGCGTTGTGGGCGTCTTCGCCGTTGCCCCAATCGAAGAACGGGCCGAAGTCGTTGAGCGGCGGCGGGCCGCCGTCGTCGTGGCCGGCGGCGAAGCCGTAGGCGCAGGTCGGGTCTTGCGTCCAGCCGAGGGCGACCTCGCCGATGTTGTCCCGCCAGTTGCGGTGTCCGGCCTGGCTGGTGTAGCCGAGACCCGACTGGTCCGAACGTTCGCCGGGCGACAGCAACTCGCCGGTCGGCGAGCGCAGCGGCACGTGGATGCGGCTTGCCGGATTGCCGCCAGCGTCGTAGGCGTCCTTCCAGAAGCGCGACCACTGGCCCCAGGTGTAGTAGTCGTTGGAGACCTCGGTATGGCGCGCCCAAGGGTTCTTGGTGTCGATGATGTAGCGCGGCCGGTCGGTGAAGCGCATCCGCTCCTGGTCGCGCAGTTCCATGGCGAAGATGGCGCGGCCACGTTCGCCTTGAACGCCGCCGAGCAGGCTGAAGCCGGTGTTGGCGGCGCCGTCTTCCAGCGGCTGGCCGTAGTCGAGGCTCACCATGAGGCCTTCGAAATCCTTGCGCGGCACCATGTTGATGACGCCGCTCACGGCCTCCGCCCCGTACAGCGCCGAGGCGCCGTCCAGAATGGTGTCCACGCGCCCGACGGCGATGGCCGGATACATGCCGCTCACGTCCACCCCGGCGCGTTCGCCCCTGGGCGTGGTGTCCGCAGGCAGGCGGTGGCCGTCCATCATGGTCATCGTGGCGCGGGTGCCGAGACCGCGCAGGTTGGCCCACACTTCCGTGCCCTGGTTGCCCTGCTGGTTGTCGGTCTGGCCGCCCCATTCGTCGTTCGCAAGCCCGTCCTGGCCGCTTTCGGAGCAGCAGATGCCCTCGAACGGCGCCGCGTTGGCGTTGACGCCAAGCTGGAAGGACTGGTCGAAAATGACATCGCCGAGTTCGGCGTTGCCGGACATCTCGATGTCGATGTTGTCGATGACGGACTTCGGCGATGGCAGGTCGAAGTTGGTGCGCCGGATGTAGGATCCGGTCACCACCATCTCTTCGACGTCTTCGTCGTCTTCCGCTTCGTCGTCTTCGTCTTCCGCCGCCAGAGCGCCCTTGGCGCCAAGCGAAAACGCAAGAGCGATGGCCCACAGCGCAGCCTGCTTGAGACGCGTATTCACACTATGCCTCCTGTTCTCCCTGTCGAGGTCAATACTTCCCCACACCCTCTACATACGCCCCCTGCAACGCCTGGTCAAGCGCAACTTGACGCGCTTGGGACCCGCGAGGCGTCGGCCTAAGCGAATCGCCTGTGCCAAACTTGGCGGCAGTGGCGAGAGGTTCTCCATTCCAGCGCCTTGGGAAAGCGCGTCGCAGGACGACGTGCGCTCTGGCGCTATGGCTGCTGGCGGCGTGTGCGCCGGGGGAAGACGGGGCCGCGCTGGTCGTGGCGGGAATCGACGCCGCCGAGCCGGAACTGGCTGCGCATTTGGCGGAACAGGTCGCCTCCGCGCAGGCGCTTCCCGCTTCCGCCGCAATGCGTGGGCGGTTGGCGATGGCCTACCACGCCAACGGCTTCGCTGACGCCGCGGCGCGAACCTACGCCCAAGCCGCACGGCTCGATCCGGCGGAGTTCCGCTGGCCGTATCTGCGCGCGCTGCTGCTGGCCGAATCCGGCGACCACGACGCCGCGCTCGGCAGCCTGCAACGGGCGTTGGCCATCGATCCGGCCTACGCGCCGGCTCTGCTCTGGCAGGGCTCCTGGCTGCTCGACGCCGGGAGCGACACGGCTGCCAGCGCCGCCTACGAGCGCGGGCTGCGGCTGGCGGACGCACCCTTACTAGAGGCCGCGGCGACCGTCGGACTGGCTCGGGTGCGGTTGCGGGCGGGCGAAGCTGATGCCGCCCTCGGTCTGCTGCAACCCTTGACGGCGCAGTTCGACCATCCCTACGTGTGGCAACTGCTGGCGCAGGCGCATCGTCGAGTCGGGAACGAAGAGGCGGCGCGGCAGGCCGCCACCCGCGGGCGGCACCCCACGGCGCTGGATTGGCCGGACGAGCACCGCGCGGCCCTCGCCGAGTTCGTGCGCGGATTCAGCGGCCGCTTGAGCCAGGCCGAAGCGTTGCTGAACCAAGGCCGTCCCGCTGCGGCACTGGCAATCTTGGAACCGCTGCGCGAGCAGCACGGCGACGATCGCGTCCTGATGAACAACCTCGCGGCCGCCTACGGCATGAGCAACCGCCCCGACGCCGTGCTGGCGGTGTTGTCGCAGGCAATTGAGCGGCAGCCGGGCTACTACCTCTTCCACTACAACATCGCCGCCACCTACGCCGAACTCGACGACGTGGCGAAGGCGCTGCGGCATCTCGACGAAGCCTTGCGCCTGAGCCCGGGCTTCCTGCCGGCGCACGAGGAGAAGGTCGCCCTGCTGGTGGGCGAAGGCCGCGGCGAAGACGCTTTGGCCGCCATCGACGCGGCGGCGACCGAGGGTAGGCAGAGTCCGACGCTTGCCTACACCGCCGGCTTGATCGAAGGCGCTCGGCAACGCTGGCCTGCGGCAATCGCCCGCTTCAAGCAGCTCGTGGCGCTGTATCCCTGGCACGGCGGCGGGCAACTCTATCTGGGCCGCAGCTACGCCGAGGCGGGCCGTTTCGACGATGCTCGCCGTACCTTTACTACGGCTCTCGCAGCCGGGGCTTCCGCAGAGGACGTGGCCGACGCACGGGCGCGGTTGGGCGATTTGGAGGCCGGGCACCCATGAGCGACGGCAACCGCTTGCCTGTGATTCTCGGCGCGGCGTTGTTCGCGGTGGCTTGTTCGCCATCGACGAGCTCGAGCGGTGAAGCGCCCATCGAAAGCGCACCGTGGTTCGCGGAGGAAGCGCAGGTGCGCGGGATCGATTTCCGGCACGTCTCCGGCTTCTCCGGCAAGCCGCTGCTGCCGGAGATCGTCGCCGGAGGGGCGGCGCTTGCGGATTTCGACGGCGATGGCGACTTGGACGCCTATCTGGTGCAGAGCGGCTGGCACTTTGGCAGTGGCGAAAGCGCCCGTGCCGCAGCGCCGGGCAACCGCCTCTATCTGAATCGCGGCGACGGCACGTTCGAGTGGCTGCCGGACGCCGCGGCCGACACCGGCTACGGCATGGGCGTGGCCACCGGGGACTACGATGGCGATGGCGACGTCGACATCTACGTCACTAACATCGGTGCCAACGCGCTCTGGCGCAACGATGGCGACGGCGCCTTCACCGAGGTGGCCGGTTCCGCTGGCGTCGCGCATCCGGGCTGGGGCACCGCGGCGGCCCTTCTCGACCTCGACGGCGACGGCGATCTGGATCTCTTCCTCGTCAACTACATGGAGTGGACGTTGGCCGTGGAGAAGGAGTGCCGCTCGCGGGGCGAACTCACCTACTGCTCGCCCACCACCTACAACCTGCCCGCCAGCGACCGCCTGTTCCGCAACAACGGCGACGGCACCTTCACCGACGTCACCCGGGCGTCGGGCTTCCACCGCGCCTTCGGCAACGGCCTGGGCCTCGCCGCGGCGGATTTCGACGCGAACGGCCTGCTGGACCTCTTCGTCGCCAACGACAAGACGGTCAACCAGCTGTGGCTGAACCGCGGCGGCCTGCGCTTCGACGAAGAAGCCGCCGCGTGGGGCTGCGCGGTGGACGAACACGGCATCGCCAAGGCCGGCATGGGCGTTGGCGTAGCGGATGTGGATTGGGACGGCGACGCGGACATTCTGGTAGTGAACTTGAGCGGCGAGACGGATTCCTACTTCCGCAACGAAGGCGGCTACTTCCAGGACGCTTCCGCCGCCATGGGCCTCGGCACGGCAAGCCGCCGCCACACCCGCTTCGGCGTCGCCTTGGCGGACTTCGACAACGACGGTCTGCTCGACGTCTACCAAGCCAACGGCGCAGTGGATGGCGCTGCCGCAGCCGCGAACGACGCCTTCGCCGAACCCAACGTACACTACCGCGGCGTGGCGGACGCGACGGCCGGCATCCGCTGGCAGCGAGCACGCCCCGCCGGGGGCGTCGCCACCCCGCTCGTCCACACCAGCCGAGGCGTGGCGGTCGGCGATGTGGACGACGACGGCGGCCAGGACCTCCTCGTCGTCAACCGCGACGGCGCCGCCTACCTCTTGATGAACCGAGCGCCGAACCGCGGCAACTGGGCGCGCTTCCGGGTCCTCGGCCCACGCGGAAGCCCCGCCCTAGGCGCCACGGTATCCGCCGAAGTCGGCACCCGCCGCCACTACCGCGATGTGCAAGTGGCCGCAAGCTACCTCGCCGCCAACGATCCCCGCGTCCACTTCGGGCTCGGCGCGGAGACCACGCTGCGCGATGTGCGCGTACGCTGGCCGGATGGCCCCGAAGAGCAATTCGGGGATTTCGCCGCCGGCGCCGTCCACACGCTGCGCAGAGGCCGATGAGCTCTGCCGCTGCCGCCGTTGTTCTGTAAGCTAGGCCGAATCGCACCACCGAAACCGACGCGAGACCGCAATGGAGAACCGCCAGATCGTCATCGTCGCCCTGCCCAAGGGCAAGCTTGAACTCAGCCACTTCGACATGCGCAGCGCCGAGGCGCCAGCGCCGGGCGCTGGTGAAGTGCTGTGTCGGACGCTCGTACTGACGATGGGCGCAGGGCAGCGCGCTGGCTTGCAGGGCAGCGCGAGCTACGCGGCGGCGCCGCGCAGCGGCATCGTCATGAGCGGTTCGGCGGTGGCGCGGGTGGAGCAATCCAACGCCGATGGCATCGCCGAGGGCGCGTTGGTGACCTGCCCCGCCGGCTGGCAGGACTACTCCGTTCACGCTGCCGAGGCCGTGCAGGTGGTGGCCGAAGGCGGCGATCCGGCGCACCATCTGGGCGTCTACGGCACCAACGGGCTGACCGCCTACTTCGGCCTGTTCGCCGTCGGCGAGCCGTGTGCCGGGCAAACGGTGGTGGTCTCGGCAGCGGCGGGATCGGTCGGCCATCTGGTGGGGCAGATGGCGAAGATCACAGGTTGCCGCACCATCGGCGTGGCCGGCAGCGACGCGAAGTGCGCGTTGCTGACGAGCGAACTCGGCTTCGACGCCGCCCTCAACTACCGCAGCGCGGACTTCCGCGGCGAGTTCCGCGAAGCCTGCGCCGACGGCATCGACATCTACTTCGACAACACCGGCGGCGACATCCTCGGCGGCGCCCTGCGGCGCATGAAGCCGCACGGGCGCATCGTCTGCTGCGGCGTCGTCTCGCAGTACGACACCGCCGACCCGCAACCCGGTCCGCGCGGCATTCCGGGCCTGCTCGTGAACAACCGCGTGCGCATGGAGGGCTTTCTGGTCTTCGACTACGCGCAACGCTACGCCGAAGGCCGGGCGCAGATGCGCGAGTGGATCGAGGCCGGCCAGCTCAAGCCCTTGCAGGACGAGTTCCACGGCCTGGAGGAAATGCCCCGCGCCTTCATCGACATGCTCGCCGGCGGCAACGTCGGCACCCGCATCGTCCGCGTGGCGGAGTGAACGCCGGCAACATGAGCGCAGACGCGGCCAAGGCCGAAACGCCGGCCATCATCGACGGCTTGAACATCGCCGAACGGGTCGCCGAGATCGAAGAGCGCGGCTACACGGTGGTGGAGGGTTTTCTGCCGGCCGACGACGTGGCGCGCATCCGGCACGCCTTCGACACCGAGGTGCCGATCACGGAGATGCGCGCCATCGGCACGGACACCGGCAAGACCTGGCGCGCCCACAACCTGCTGGCGAAGACCCGCGCCGTGGATCATCTGTTCCTCGACCGTCGCATTCGCGCCTTGATCGAAGGCGTACTCGGCAAGCACGTGCAGGTCAACGTCACCACGCTCTTCAACGTGCTGCCGGGCGAGACCCGCCAGTACCTGCATCAGGACGACGGCCTGTGGCCGATTCCGCGCCCGCATCCGCACTTCGTCTGCAACGCGCTGATCGCGCTGGACGATTTCGACATCGAGAACGGCGCCACGCACATCGTGCCGTACAGCCATCGCTGGCACGACCGCAAGGTCGATCAAACCGTGGAGACGTTGCAAGTGGAGATGCGCTCCGGGACGATGCTGATGTGGGAAGGCGGCCTTTGGCACGGCGGCGGCGCCAACGTCTCCCAGGACCGCGAGCGCCTCGGCTTCTTCATGAGCCACAACGTGGCCTATCTGCGGCCGCAGGAAATCCAGCTGGTCTCCATACCCCGGGAAGTCGCCCGCGAACTGCCGGAGAAACTGCTGCGGCTGCTCGGCTACCACCGCTTCGGCATCGGCGTGGATGGTCGGGATCCCATCGACGTGCTGCACGACGGCGTGGTCTTCAATCCCACCGCGAGGTTCGCGCCGGAACATCGACGCTTGCTCGAGCCCTCACAGCCGTTGAGCTAATCGCCACTCTCGCTACTTCAAGCAAGGAAATCCAAATGTCCGCAATCTCTCCGCAAGACGGCCCGGTGGCCGTGACCGGCTGCTCCGGCTTCACCGGCGGCCACATGGTGCGCGAGCTGGTTCTGCACGGCTACGACGTGCGCGCCTGCATCCGCGACGCGAACTCGTGGCGCGGCCAGGACTGCGTTCAATACTTGGAGCGGCTGCCGAGAGTCGCCATCGTCGACGGCTGCGACCTGTTCACGCCCGGTTCCTACGATGCCGCGTTCAAGGGCTGCTCGGCGGTCTTCCACGTCGCCGCCGTGCTCGGCAACTCGGCGGACGGCAAGTCGCAGCCCCTCGGCAGCGGCGACGTCTCCCAGGACGTCTACGACGGCGGCATGAGCGGCACACGCAACGTCGTCGATTCGATCAACGCAAGCAGCAGCGTGAAGCGCCTCGTCTACACCAGTTCGATGGCCGCGGTCTCAGGCGCAAGAGCGGCGACGATCGAGAAAGGCTACGAGTGGACGGAAACGGACTGGGCCTCCGACGGCGTGGAGCCCGAACGCTGGCAGCATCCCCGCAACGCCTACGCCCGCAGCAAGGTCGATACGGAACGCTTCATCAACCAAGCAGCCGACGACAGCGGCACATGGGACGCCATCACCATGAACCCGGCGATGATCTGCGGCCCCATCCTGTTCAAGGCCCAGGTCGGCCAGTGGATCGAACAGATCGGGCGCTTGGCCGGCGGCGAACAGCCCAACTGGCCCTCCAAGTACGACATGTACTACAACATCATCGACGTTCGGGACTTGGTGCGCGCCCACCGCCTCGCCGCCGAATCGTCCGTGGACCACAAAGCGACCCACGGCGGCAACCGCTACGTCATGCACGGCAGCGGCGGCCGCTCCGCCTTGCGCTTCGGAACGGAAGTCGCGGCGGTGATCCGCGAACGCTTCCCCTCCTTCCAACTCGGCGAACCGGCAACGATCACCAGCAAGGGCGACCCGATCACCATCGAAGCGCGAGCCCTCAACGACTGCAAGAAGGCTAAGTCGGTCCTCGGCGCCACCATCCGCCCGGTCGAGGACACGATCTGGGCCGTGGTGGAGAGCGCCATCGAACTCGGCGTGATCGAACCCCGGCTCGCGGCGTAAAGGCTCAGCTCAATCGCGCCAGCAGGCCGGAGGTTCGGGCGGTGGCGCGGGAGACGCAGGCGCGGATGTCCGCCTCGGTGGCGTGGACGATCACCTTGCGGCGGGCGCGGGTGATGGCGGTGTAGAACAGTTCGCGGGTGTTCACCGGGGAATCGGAAGGGCCGGGGACGAAGGCCACCTCGTCGTATTCGGAGCCTTGGGCGCGATGCACGGTGAGGGCGAAGAAGCTCTCGTGTTCCGGCAGTCGGGCGGGCGAGACCAGGACGCTGCCGCCGTCGGGGGTGGTCAAGTCGGGGAACCAGACTGTTCTGGCACCGGTCTCGTCGCGCACCACGACGCCGGTGTCGCCGTTGGCGAGGCTGGTCTGCCGGTCGTTGCGGGTGACGATGACCGGGCGGCCTTCGTAGAAATGGTCGTTGCCGGCGCCGGGGAGAAGTTGCCGCAGGCGGCGCTCCACGACGCGGTTGAAGCGGGTGGCGCCGAAAGGGCCGCGCCGGTGGGCGCAGAGCACACGGCGAGTCGGGAAAGGTGCGCAAGTGGTCGGCTGTTTCGTTTCGCGCAGAACGCGCATCACGGGCAGGCACCATTCGCTCGCGTAGTGTTCGGCCATGCGGTCGAACTCGTCCGGGTCGGCGAACGGGTGCAACTCGGTCTGCTCGTCGGCGGCATCGGCCAAGGCGCTTGCGGCGGCTGCCGGGTCGCCACTCAGAATGGCAGCGCCGAGGCGGCCGATGCCGCCCGTGGCGTCGAAGCGGTGGCTTCGCGTGAGGCGCGTCACGCACTGCGCCAAAGGTGAACGCGACGACGCGCCGGCGCTGCACAAGTCGCTGAACACCGCGCCTGGCTGCACGGACGCCAACTGCGCCGCGTCGCCGAGCAGCACCAATCGCGCGGCGTCCGGCAGCGCCGTCAGCAGGCGCGTGGCCAGCGCCAGATCGACCATCGAACATTCGTCCACGAGCAGCGCGTCCACGCTGCGAACCGCGTCGCCCAGCAACAGCCGGTGCAGCGTGGTCGCGGTGGGCGCGGGGACGTTCGGCGCGAGAGCCCCAAGCCGGGCGGCGACGGACTCCTGTAGTCGCGCCGTCGCTCTGCCCGTCGGCGCCGCCAAAGCTACGCGCCTCGGCGCCGCGAGGCCGGTGCCGACAAGCAGGGCGACGATGCTCGCGGCGAGAGTCGTCTTGCCGGTGCCGGGACCGCCGGTGACGATGCACAGGCGGCGGTTGGCGGCGATGCGGGCCGCTTGGGCGGCTTCGCGGTCTTCGCTGTTCGGGAACAGGCGTGCCAACTCCGCGTCGCTCTCCGCGGTTGTCGCTTCGCTGGCCACCCGTTCGCGCAGCTGTGCCGCGAGTTCGCGTTCGGCGTCGAACAGGCGATGGAGGTAGAGGCGTTCGCCGTCGTACACGAGCGGGCGGATGGCGCTTTCGCCGGCGTCGGCGACGACTTCGCTTCGCCCCAGTGCGTCGAGCAACGCTGGCAAGGGCGGCAGGCGGGCCTGCGCCGCCTCTTCCGATAGAGCGGACGAGCCGAGAACCGCCTCGCCCCTCGGCAGCGCGTTCAGCACGTCGGCGATGCGCTGCCCGGCGCAGTCGTGGAGCGCGAGGCAGACGTGGCCGGCGCGATGCGCGGCGCTCACTAGCGCGGCGACCTGCGCCAGGGCCGGGTCGTCGTCGAACTCGGCGAGAAACGTCGCGAAGGTGCGGTCGATGTCCGCCAACGCCCCGGCGGCGCAGAGATCGTCCAAGACTTCGCTCATAGCGTTCCGCCCAGGCACTGGTCGATGGCTCCGATGCAGGCGGGCGACGGCACGTCGTGGAACACGCCGTGGCCGGGGTGTTCCGGCGTCATGCCGCGCAAGAAGAGGTAGAAGGCGCCGCCGAGGTGCCGCTCGCAGTCGTAGTCCGGCAAGCGCAGCCGCAAGTAGCGGTGCAGCGCGGTGAGGTACAGCAGGTACTGCAAGTGGTAGCCGTTGTGCCGCATCGCTTCGCGCAAGCCGGCTGGCGCGTAGGCGTGGTAGCCGTCGCCGAGCCAGTTCGACTTGTAGTCCACGACGTACCAGCGCCCGTCGCGTTCGCCGACGAGATCGATGAAGCCGCTCAGGAAGCCTTCGACCGGCGCCAACTCGGTTGCCGCGTCTGTGTGAGATTGGCGGAACGGGTCGTCGTAGCCGTGTGCCGCGAGACACGCGCCGAGGTCTTCCCGCCGCAGTTCGGTCACGGGCAGTTGGAACTCCATCTCCACGAGCGGACGTTCGAAATCGAGCAGCCGCAGCGGCGTTCGGCCTGGGGCGTTCGGCAGGAGCGGGGTTCGACTGGCGTCGGCGACCACGGAACACACCGTCGGCAGCCATTTGAGGTCGATGCCGTGGCGCCGCAGGGCGCTCTCGCCGAGGCTCTCCAGATCGGGTTCCGCCTTGGTTTCGCTTGTCCGCGCTTCGATGCTGGCCTCGAAGATTTCGTGCAGGCAGTTGCCGATGCGCCGGCCGCGCGGCATCGCGAAAGCGCTCAACCCGGCGTCGCGCACGGTCTGCGCAGGGCCGTCCACGGCAAGCGCCGCCAGCGCGGCGTCTTCGCGCTGGTCGTGGTCCGGACGCGCCACCTCGATGTGTTCGGCGGGCGAGACCGCCGCGCCTCGCTCGGCGGCGAGCGCCGAGTAGCTCGTCATCTGGCGAATGGCGCGCAAGGGCCGGCGGAACGCCCTCGCGCGCAGAGGTTCGGGCGTCTCGCTGGCGGTGGCATCCGCTGGCCTTGGTTCCGTGCCAGCAGTTTCCACCGGCGGCGAACGCCGAGGCGCATCGTCAGGGTCGAACAGTTCGGCGAGCTGGATCGCGTCCCGATGCGCGTTGATGAAAGCAGCTACTTCGCGGTGCCACGCCATCGCGTCCTGCCCCATGTGCGACGCATGGGCGCTCATGGACGCGACCGGCGTGTCGCCCACGATGTCGCGGCCATGCAGCAGCCACGCGAGGGCGGCGCGGTCGCTGTTGTTCGCTCTGGCCCAGGTCACCACGCAGCGGTACTTGGCGCGGGTCAGGGCGACGTAGAGCAGGCGCAACTCCTCGGCCTGGTCCTCCACGCGCTCCCGGGCATGAGCTTCGTCGGACGGGGCGAGGTCCAGCACTTCCGCATAGCCGTCGCCTTGGGGCTCGTGGTACTGCGCGGTGGCCCCCTTTCTGGACTGGCGGCGGTACCAAGCGAAGGGGCAGAAGACCACCGGAAACTCCAGCCCCTTGCTGCGATGCACTGTGGCCACCTTCACCAGCCGCTCGTCGCTCTCGAGACGCAGCTGGGTCGCGTCGTTGCCGCGCTGGGGATGGCGTCGCCGCACCGCCAGCCAATCGACCAGCGCCACCGGCGCCAGCCGCTCGCGGGCTTCCACCTGCTGCAACAGATCGGCCAAGTGCAGCACGTTGGTGAGGCTGCGCGGGCCGTTGCTGCGCTGCAACAACGCGCGGGCGCACTGCGTCGGCTCGGCGAACAGCAAACGGCGAATCAGCGTGGCGACGCCCGCTCGTCGCCAGGTCTCGCGCCAGTCGCGGAATCGCTCCTGCCAGAGCGCCCAGCTGCGGTCCTCGGCAAGCGCGGCAAGCTGCGGCAGCGTCAGGCCGAACAGGTCGGCGGCGAGAGCGCCGCGCAAGGACGCCGCCCGACGATGTTCCGGCGCCGCGGCCAAGGCGTAGAGCAGATGGTGCAGCTGCGCCGCCTCGTCGGTCTCGAAGACGTCCACGTCGGCAAGCTGCACGCTCTGCACTTGGTGCGAACGCAGGGCTTCGGCTATTGCCTGCCCTTGGGCGGCGGTGCGCACCAGCACGGCGATGTCGCCGCCGGTCAGGGGCTGGCCATCGACCGTCGCCTGGCCCGTTTCGCCGAGCCACAGCAAGTGGGCGATTTCCGCGGCCGCGGAGTCGGCGGCGATGGTTTGGAAGTCGTCGTCCGAGCCTTCGCCGCCGGTGTGATCGAGGCGAATGAGAAACGGCGGGGCGTCGTCGCCGAGTTGCAGGCCGTCGATCTCCGTACGCGCCGCCTGCACCGGCTCGTAGGCGACATCCGGCAACAGGAACGGATGGCGGCGCGAGAACAGCGCGTTGACCGCCTGCACCAGGCGCGGCGTGGAGCGGTAGTTGGCCTCCAGCCGCAGCCGCCTCTGCCCCTTGCGCTTGCTGATTTGCAGGAAGGCGAAGAGGTCCGCGCCGCGAAAGGCGTAGATGGACTGCTTGGGATCGCCGACGACCACCACGCCTTGCGTCTTCCTTTCGGTGGTCGGGCCGGGCTTTGCCGCTCGCCTGCTGGGGTAGATGTGCTCGAAGATGCGCGCCTGCAGGCCGTCCGTGTCCTGGAACTCGTCGATCAGCGCCAGCGGATAGCGCTCTCGAATCCGCTCCGCCAGAACTTCGCCGCCCGCGCTGGTCAAGGCGCGTTCCGCTTCGGCGAGCAGGCCGTTGAAGCTCAGTTGGCGATCCGCCCACGCGGTCTCGCGCAACGTCGCGCGAATCGCATCGAGCAGTTCCCGGCGCTGCTGCCGCAGCCAGGCATCGGCCAGGGCGTCCGGTTCTTGCGCCGCCGCGCCGAGGTGGTCGAAGGCGTCGAACAGCGGATTGGCTGGAAGCTGCGGCTTGGCGGTGACCTTGGGCAGCGACTGGCGGCCGAAGTAGCCCGCGTCGGCGAGCGGCAGCAGCTCGGGAAGGTCGCCGTCGAAGGCGGCGCGGAACAGGCGTTTCAGTTGCCGCGCCTTGGGTTCGCTTCGCCTCCTGAAAGACAGTCCGTCGAGCGAATGCATGAACGCGGTACCGTGCCGCTCCCACGCGCCGCGCACCGCGTCGAACTGTCGTCGCCAAACACCGTAGGCGTTCTCGAAGCGCGTGGCGACGTCGTGCTGTTCAGCGCCGCGCACGACCAGCCCCGGCTTCGGATGGACGAGTCGCGCCCAGTCGGCATACACGTCCGGCTCGAAGGGGTCGCGGCCGTAGCGCGAATGTTTGGCGTTCCCCAGCAACGGCAACGGCGCATCGACGATGCGGCGGCGCCAGAAGTCCCGCGTCGCGGCGCCCACGGCCAAGGCGTCGTCGCCGCTGACCTCGAAGCCGAAGGGAATGCCTCCATCGAAGGCGAACTCCGCCAGCAGGCGCTGGCAGAAGCCGTGGATGGTGAAGATGTTGGCGCGGTCCAGATCCCGCACCGCTGCGGTCAACAGACGTTCGGCTTCTTTTTCGATTCCCAGATCGCGCCAGCGCGCGGCCAGTTCGGACGCCTGATCGTCTTCGGCGTCCGCCGCCGACTGCATCGCCGCCAAGGCGTGGCGCAGCGTGCGCCGCAGCCGGTGGCGCAACTCGCTCGTGGCCGCGACGGTGAACGTCACCACCAGCAGCCGTTCAACCGGCAGCTCGGCTTCGACCACGGCGCGCGCCGCCAGAGTGGTCAGGGCGTAGGTCTTGCCGGTGCCAGCGCTGGCTTCGATCAGCAGATCGCCGCCGAGCGGGGTGTCGAGCGGCGTGGCTGGGATTTGCCGGCGAGCGCTCATGCCATCGCCTCCCGCAACGGGCGAAGCAGCGATACGGCCAGCGACTCGAACTCGTCGCCGAACGGCGGATCGGGGAAGGCCAAGCGATTGTACGGGTCGCTGGACTCGCCGTACGAGCGGCCCGTCCAAGCCGCGCTCGCATCGCGCATCGGGTCTTTCCTCGCCGCGACCCATGCCCACGAGGTGCTCGGGAAGAAAGGCAGCGGCGTTCGCCAGCCGCGCTCCCATGCCTTGAGCCAGCAGGCCAGCATCTCGCGCGCTTCGGTGGGCGACGGGCCGCGCATTTCGCGCCGTTCCGCCTCCTTGCCGAGGGACACCAGCGTTGCCCGCAGCGGGACATCGACCGTGCAGGACGCGCAGAGCAGCCGCAGCCACGTCTCGATTCGGTCGCGCGGACGCAGCGCGCCGACGCGGTGCATGGCAAGGGAACCGGCGTGGTAGCCAGCCACGGCCCCGACGATGGTGACGCCGTCGATCTCGACTTCGACGGCCAACGGCGGCGAGTCCAAGTGTTCGCGCAGCGGTTCGAGCGCCGCCTGCATCTCGGCTACGTCCACCGCGCCGTGCCGATACTCGATGCCGCCGAGGTTGCCCTGCTGCAACCGCCCCTCGGCGAGCAGCACGGCGCTCGCCTTCGGATCCAAACAGGGATCTTCTACCTGCTTCAGCTCCAGCAGCCGATGCTTGAACTGCCAAGCCTCCAAGTGGTCAAGGGCGAAGGGCTCCTCCTCGGGCACATCGTCCTCGCCCAGACGCAGCGTCAGGCCCAGCCGGTTCTCGAAGAAGAAACGCACCGGCGCCGTGGCGAAGCGGCACAGGTCGTCCAAGGCGGCATCGCTCCGCCCTTGTAGGAAGCCGCCATCGCTCATCGGTAAGACGCCGGCCAGGCTTCGCGCCACGCCACCCCCAGCATCCAGCGCGTTGGCCGCATCCGCCATTGCCTGGGAGTAGCTGAAAAGGCCGCCTAGCTCGCCGTTCGCGCTCTGTTCGCTAGGCGTGGCGAAGTAGCGCGGGCTGAACGGTTGCAGCGGATGCGCCGTTTCGGCTGGCTCGCTCACGCTAGCGGCCGCGGCTGAGGGCTTGTTCATGCGAGGGGCGAGCCCCTCGCGCTCCCCGGCTGAGGGCTCCTTCGGGAAGCGTTCGGCGAGATACTCTGAGAGTTCGTTGACGACCACCGACGGCGGCATCACGGCGTCGTCGCGCATGTCGCGGCCGGTGTAGGTGACGATGAACGCACGCCGGGCGGCGAGCAGGGCTTCCAAGAAGGCGAAGCGGTCCTCGTCGCGCACGTCGCGGTCGCCGATTCGGCGGGTGTCGTCGGCCACCAGGTCGAACGACGCTTGCGCCGGATGGCGTGGGAACGCACGGTCGTTCATGCCCACCACGCAGACCACCTTGGCGGGGAAGATCCGGCCGGTCGCCAGCTGGCCGAGGGTCGCGCCGTCGGCAAGGCGGGCGCTGGAGCGGGTGGCGCCTTCGCCGAGGCCGGCGATTGCCGCGCGCAGCGCTTCGAAGGAGATTGGCGCGGTGCAGTCGGCAACGCGGCACTCTTCCTCGAACTCGTCGATCAACGAGGCCACGGCGTCCACTTCGGCGAGGCCGGGCAAGTCCGCGTAGAAGCCGCCGACGACTTCGCGCAGCGCCGCCGCCCAATCCTCCGGCGAGCGTTCCTGGTCGCTCCACGCGGCGAGCGCGAAAAGCTGTTCGACGTAGCGCAGCAGTCCGCCGAGCCGTTCGTAGTCGCCGGAACTGGCGTCGAATCCGCCGCGGCGCAACGGGCGGGCGACCACGCCTTGGATCATCGTCGCATCCTCCGCGACCGCGTAGCCGAGCAGCAGCCGCCGCGCGCCGTCGCGCCAGGTGTGGCTCGTGGTGGTCGGCATGTCGAGACCGCCGAGATGCTCGGCGTCGATGCCCCAGCGGATGCCGGCGTCGTGCAGGGCGTCGCGCAGCATCGGCAGGTCGTCCTCGTCGATGCCGAAGCGCAGCTGCACGGAACGCGCCCGCAGCGGCGCCAGCACTGCCGGAGCGGCGTAGCGCGAACCTGGCAAGGCGAGGATGTCCAGCAGCGCCTTCACCGCCGCGTTGTCGCGTCTTCGCCGGCGGCCGACGTTGACCGGGATGGTGCCGATGGCGGCGAACACGGACTCGACCGCGCCCGCGTAGTCGTCCAGCGAAGGCGTGAGGATCAGCACGTCCGCCGGTTCGATGTCCGGGTGGGCATCGAATACGCCGAGCAGCCGGTCGTGCAGCACTTCCGCTTCGCGCATGGCGGAGTGGCAGATGTGGACTTGCAGCGAATCGTCGCTCGTGGGGGCTTCCGCTTCCGCACCGTCCGCGGCATCGCGCAACTCGAGGATGTCGCGCTGCACGGCAGCAAGTCGGGTGGAGGCCCCCGTGTCCTGGTAGCGCTCGCTGGGCCGGCCGACCCCTAGATCCTCGGCGAGCAGCGCCTGCATGTCGCGCGCTGGCCGACCCCAGAGCGCGAGCAACCCGTTGCCTTCGTCGAAGTGGGCCTCGCCCGTTGTGGGACGTTCGCGGGCCGAGCGCGTGTCGGCCCAAAACTCTCGGCATGGACTCAGCAGATAGAGATGCACGTCCATCCGCGCCGTCGCGCAACGCAGCATCTCCAGATAGGAAGGCGACAGGACGACGATGCCGAAGAAGCTCACCCTTGCCCGCAGGGGCGGCGGTGCGATGGGCAACGCCAACTGCTCCTGTTCCTGCACTGACGCCGTGGACTCTTCGATGCGAAAGGACCCTGCCGAGCGATCCGCGCCCACCGCCTCGCGGTAGGCGTCGATGGCGTCCACCCAGTGCGCTGGCGGCGCCACCTCCTCCGCAAGCTGCTGCCAAAGCTGGGCCTGCCAATGCGGCGTCTCGCCGCGCTGCCAGGCGCGTATCCAATCCGGTCGATACAGCAGGCAGCGGTCGTAGACCTGGGCCAAGCGCTCGGCCAGTTCGTAACGGCGGCGTTCGCTCGGCGTGGCGGAAGAAGGTGTTGCATCGGCGGCCTCCGCGTGCAGGTAGCGGGCCAAGGCGTCGTCGCCCGGCCAGTTCCGCAGCCGTTCGTGGATGCGCCAGCGCAAACTCGACGGCGCGAAGGGCTGCGCCTTGGCGAGCGTCGGCACCGCTTCGCGCATCGCCGCCCACGCGAACTCGGCTGGCAGTTCGATGCGCAGGTTCGCGGCGACGCCGAGCTCGCTGGCAAGCGCGAGGCGCAGCCAGCGCCCAAGCGCCGGATGAGGCACCACGATGCGTTCCGGCGTCAGCGGGTCGCTCGGTTCGACGCGCATCCGTTCGGCCAGCTGCGCGGCGAGGATTTCCAGCTGGTTCGAGGCGTGCAGCCGCAAGCCGGCCGGCAGCGTCTGCGTTGTGGACAGCACGCGGCTTTGCCGCTACGCGCTGGTGAGCGTGGCGGCGCGGGGCGTCCAGCACGGCGCGAGGCCGCCGGGCGTGGCGAACTCGGCAGCGATGCCCAAACCGGGAACCGCCACCAACCGACCAGCGGCATCGTACAGAAGCGGCCAGTTGGGACGCTGCCACGGCGCGATTCCATGCTCCTGGAACAACGCCTTGACCGCCTTGCTTCCCCGCCCGTGCAGACGGAGCCGCTCGCCGCCCCGTCGCGGGCGTACAGTGAGCGGAGAACCGGCGGCGAGCCCGACTGCGTCCGGCCGCCAACGCAACGTGCCGCAGGGCAACGCGACGCATGTGCCGACGGCGAGTTCGCTCGCATGGCCAAGCGCGTCGTCTTCGGCTTGGCGGCGCACCAGATGCCAATGGCCTCGGTAGCGCCAGGCGTCGATGCTAGGCGCGACGGCGATGCGCGGCAGGCGGCTTGGCGACGCTTCGCTTTGGCGGGCGATTTCGCGGATCGCACGGTGCGCCAAGGGCAGGCCAGCGGCGGCGAGCCAATCCGCCACCCGTTCTTCGCTGGCGTTCGCCGCTGGCAAAGGCGGCAGCGTCTGGGCGGTGTTCGGGCGCGGTGCCGCCAAGCGGGCGAACGCCTTGGGGAAATGTCGTTCGATGCTCGGCGCGAGGCGGTGGCGAATGAAGTTGCGGTCCGAACGCAGGTCGGCGTTCGCGGGATCCTCGACCCAGCGCAGCTCGTGGCGTTGCGCGTATTGGACGATGGCGCAGCGTCGCAGGCTCAGCATCGGGCGCACGAGGCGGCCCTTGCCTAGGGGGCGTTCGGTCGGCATTCCGCCCGGCTCGCGCCCGGTGAGCAGCTGCCAGAGCCGAGTCTCCGCCTGGTCGTTGGCGTGGTGGGCGAGCGCCAGCATGTCGCCGGGTTCGAGAAGCTGCCGCCACACGTCGTAGCGAACGCGCCGCGCCTGGGCTTCGAGATTGCCGCCGCGCGCAACCGCGACGCTGCGAACTCGGCACGGAACGCCCCAGGCACTGGCAGTGGCGGCGCAGCAACGCGCCCATGTTGGGGAATACTCGTGCAGGCGATGGTCGATATGGATGGCGGCGACGTTCGGCAAGCCACGCAGGACGTGCAGCAGCACCGTGGAGTCCACGCCGCCGCTGAACGCCACCCACAGCGTTCCCGGCGCGTTGCCCTCGAACCACGGAGCAAGGACGGCGAACGCAGCCACTTCGCGGGCGACGGCATGTTCTTCGACGAACGTTGTGGCCTCGCCCTCCCCGGCCGAGGGCTCAGACAGCGACGTCGCGGGCATCGTAGTCCACGCGCACCTCGGCTTCGCCGAAACGCTCCCGCAGCTGGCCGAGCAGTGCCTCGCTGGCTTCCACGCGCCATTCGGCGCCGAGTTTGACGCGCCCTTGCGCGGCGGAGGTTCGATAGTCGACGGCGACATGGCAGCCGCGTTGGTCCCGATGCTGGCCGAGCACGCGCTGCAAGTCGGCGACGAAACCGTTGGTCGGCGAGTCGACGCGCACCGCCACGCATTGGGCATGGTGCTGGCGAGCTTCCGCCAGCGTCATCACCTGCTCGGCGCGCAGCTTCAACGCCGACGTGCCGGCGTAGTCGTCCGTCTGCACTTCGCCGACGACGATCAGAATGGCGTCCTTTTCCAGCTTGCCGCGGTTGTGGTCGAAGACTTCGCCGTAGAAGCTCGCTTCGATGCGGTCGCTGCCGTCGTCCAACACGGCGAAGGCCATGTTGCCGCGGCGTCCCCGTCGCGTGCGGTTGGAGACGACCACGCCGGCAACGGTCTGTCGGCCCTTGCGGACATCGAGCCTCTTGATTTCCTGGGGGCAGAAGCGGCGGATCTCGTCCACATGCGCGTCCATCGGATGGCCGGTTAGGTAGAGACCGAGCGTTTCCTTTTCGCCATCGAGCCGTTCCGGGGGCGTGAGCGGCGGGAAGGCGCGCGGCGCCGGCACCGCTTCCGGCTTCGCGGCGCCGCCGAACATGTCGGAAATGCCCAGCTGCGCGTCCCGCGCCACCTGTTCGGCGCCCTGCAAGGCGTCCGGCAACTCGCCGAGCAGCCGTCCGCGCACGGCGTCCATCTCCTCGCCCGCGGCTTTGAAGTCGTCCATCGCGCCGGATCGAATCAGCGCTTCCACAACACGCTTGTTGGCGCGGCGCGCATCGACGCGGCGGCAGAAGTCGCCGAGGTCGCGGAACGGGCCGTCGCGCTCACGTTCGGCGACGATGGCCTCGACCGGCGCCGGGCCGACGCCGCGCACCGCGCCCAGGCCGTAGAGGATGCCTTCGTCCTTGGCGCGGAAGCGGAACACGCTTGAGTTGACGTCCGGCGGCTGCACCGGCAAGCCCATGCGCTTCACCTCGTCGATCAAGGGAACCACCTTTTCGATGGCCTGCATGTCCGCGGAGAGAACGGCGGCCATGAATTGCGCAGGGTGGTGCGCCTTCAGCCAGGCCGTCTGGAACGACAGCAGCGCGTAGGCGGCGGCATGGGCCTTGTTGAAGGCGTAGCCGGCGAACTTCTCCACCTGGTCGAAGATGTCGTTGGCGATGCGTTGATCGACGTCGTGGGCGTCGGTGCCGGCCAGGAACATGGTGCGCATCTCCGCCATTTCCTCCGGCTTCTTCTTCGCCATCGCGCGGCGCAGGAGGTCCGCCTCGCCCAGCGAGAAGCCGGCCAGCAGGCGGCCCATGTTCATCACCTGCTCCTGGTAGAGCATCACGCCGTAGGTGCTCTTCAGGGCGCTTTCGAGCAATGGATGCGGATAGGCCAGCGGCGCCTTGCCGTGCTTGCGATCCACGTAGTCGTCCACGGCGCCGGATTGCAGCGGGCCGGGGCGGTAGAGGGCGACCAAGGCGATGATGTCGTCGATGGAATCGGGCAGCAGGCGGCGGATGAGGTCCTTCATGCCTTCCGATTCAAGCTGGAACACGGCGGTGGTTTCTGCCTTGCGCAGGAAGGCGTAGGTCTCGGCGTCGTCCAGCGGGAGGGTCTTGATGTCGATGGGGGGGTCGCCAGCGGCAGCGCGCTCGTCGTTCACCGCGCCCAACGCCCAGTCGATGATGGTGAGCGTCTTCAGGCCGAGGAAGTCGAACTTGACCAGCCCCGCTTCTTCCACGTCGTGCAGGTCGAACTGCGAAACGACGGCGCCGCCGGGCTGGTCGGCGTAGAGCGGCACGAAGTCCGTGAGCCGGGTGGGCGCGATGACCACGCCGCCCGCGTGCTTGCCGGTGTTGCGCACCACGCCTTCGAGCTTGTAGGCCATGTCCATGATTTCGGCGGCGTCTTCATTGCGCTCGACGAACTCGGCGAGGGGCTTCTCCTGCTCCATCGCCTTGGCCAGCGTCATGCCGAGCTCGAACGGGATCATCTTCGAGAGCCGGTCGGCCAAGCCGAACGGCTTGCCCTGCACCCGCGCCACGTCGCGCACCACCAGCCGCGCCGCCATCGTGCCGAAGGTGACGATCTGGCTCACAGCATCCTGGCCGTAGCGCTGCGCCACGTGCGCGATCACCTGCTCGCGGCCTTCCATGCAGAAGTCGATGTCGAAATCCGGCATCGACACCCGTTCCGGGTTCAGCAGGCGTTCGAAGAGGAGGTCGTACTGCAACGGGTCCAGTTCCGTGATGCCGAGGCAGAA
This sequence comes from Candidatus Azotimanducaceae bacterium, assembly GCA_965243175.1. Taxonomy (GTDB): domain Bacteria; phylum Pseudomonadota; class Gammaproteobacteria; order Pseudomonadales; family Azotimanducaceae; genus VXYL01. The sequence goes on from OZ251532.1 coordinate 426,591, forward strand.
CGCCACCAGCGACGCGTTGCCGGAGCCGCGGCAGCCGACCGGCACGCGGTGTTCGCGGCCCCAGTTGACGAACTCCTGCACGATCAGGAAGTAGCCTGAGAAATCCATGTCGGTGATGACGCGGAGCTCGTAGTCCAAACGCTCGTGATAGCGCTCGGCGGCCAACTCCGGTTCGCTCGCCAAGTGCTGCGCCAGCCCCTCCTTGGCGCGCTGCTCCAACAGCGAATCCAGCGACGAGCCCTCCGGAACCGGATAGCTCGGCAGGTAGTAGGTGCCGAGCTGCATGGCGTAGCTGCACCGCTTGGCGATCTCCAGCGTGTTGTCGAGCGCCTCCGGCACGTCCGCGAACAGATCGCGCATTTCCGCCGCCGAACGCAGGTACTGCTGCTCGCTGTAGAGGCGCTCCCGGCGCGGGTCGTTCAGCACGCGGCCCTCTTGGATGCACACCCGGGTCTCGTGCGCTTCGAAATCGTCGCGGCGCAGAAAGCGCACGTCGTTGCTCGCCACCACCGGCACGCCGTGCTCGGCCGCGAAGGCCGTCGCGGCCACGACGAAGCGGCCTTCGCCAGGCCTGCCGGTGCGCGATAGTTCCAGATAGAGGCGATCGCCGAACGCCTCCTGCCAGCGTTGCAGACGCTTCGCCGCGGCCTGCGGTTCACCGAAGGCCGCGCCGACGTCGCTGGTTCTTCCCAGCAACACCAGCAAGCCCTCCGCGGCGGCGAAGATGGCATCGCGGTCGACGCGCCCGTGGCTTCCCGACGTGGCGGCGCCGTTCGCCCCGTTGGCCTCCGCCCCGTTCCGTGCGCCGTCCCCGGTGTAGGCAGCCGAGACCAGCCGCAGAAGATTCCGATAACCCGCTTCCGACGCCACGAGGACGACGCAGCGATGCTCGCCCTCGGCATCCGAATAGCGCAGATCCGCGCCGATGAGCGCCTTCACGCCGGCATCGCGGCAGGCCGAGTAGAACTTCACCAGGCCGAACAGATTGGCGTGGTCGGTGAGCGCCACGGCTGGCATGCCGAGCTCGGCGACCCGCGCAGCGAGGTCCTTCACCTTGGCCAGCCCATCGCGCAGCGAATACTCGCTGTGGACGGACAAGTGTACGAAGGCGCCCTCTACGTCTGCGTCCTGCGACCCTTCCGGGATTTCGTCGCCCGTCTGATAGGCAACCGCCACGGCGGTGGCAGCCGCCGCAGCGACCTCGGCGGCCTCGATTTCAGCGACTTCGCTCACAGGTGGGGCTAGGCAGGCGAGGATGGCGACGAAGGACGGTCAGTGTACCGCTTCCGAAAGAGGCGCGTGTGCAAAATGCTCGGAAGGGATGCCGCCAGCTCGGCGCTTGGACCAGGTGAGGCGAAGGTGGGCGCTCGAGACATGGCCTCTCGAAGCGGCTCGACAAGCTCGCCAGCAGCCACTGCCGCGCAAGGCCTGCGCTGCGTTACGTGTTGCGCGATTCCGCAAGCGCGTCGTCGGCCTCGAGGAACCGTCTGAGGTCCGAGAGGCGATGGCTCCATATCAGCGCCAATCCGGCTTCCTGCGCCTCGTGGAGATTGACAGGGTTGAAGACGCCGCTGATGGCGGCGGCTGGCACTGTTTGGCGCTGTCCGAATGCTTCGAGCCACTTGCGCGCCTTGTCGACTGCTTCGTGGTTGATTCGCTTGTAGGAGTTGACGGTGCTGTTGGATGCTTTGCACTCGATGGCCAAGAGGCGACCATCCCGCAGGTGGACGACAAGGTCCGCTCGGGTCTCGGCCAACTTGCTCTCGCCGCAGACTCTCCCGCACGAGGCGCAGCGTCGAGAATCGGTATGTCTCGCGCCGCTACCTCGTTGAAGCCCGCTTCGCGCAAAGCCACCTTGACCTCTTGCTCTTGCGATGCGCTTGCTGTGGAACGGCGCAACGTTTCGACCTTGCGAGCCGCGATCAGAGCGGCTGTCGCCTCGACGGCGGCGGAGTATTCCGAGGCTGTCCTGTCCCTGTGCTCGACGATCCAAGGGAATCTGTGCGGGTCGATGATCTGCGTCACCACTTGGCGGACCCGCTGCAGGCGACTTTGGTCGCGTTGCAGCACACTCGGAGCGAGCGACGTCTCAGCCAGAATCTCCAAGTCGTCGGCGGAGATCGGCGGTGCGCCTACGTAGCGAAGAGCCGTTCGCCGGTCGTCGTCGCGGAGTTGATCCGCCCAAGCGTCGGTGTCCATGTCCTCTCGGAGCAGCCGAGGCAACCGGTCGATGGTCTCGGCCACGACAGGTGCAAATGCGCTGTAGAAGGCGGAATAGCTTTGGCGCGGTTCCTGCAAACGTTCCCTCCGGAACACCGCCTTGGCTACCTCGGCGTCGCGTTCGAGCTCCGCAATTGACCAGCGGGGCAAGGTCACTGAAATCGTGCCAGCGGAGGGACGAGCAGACGCTCGATTTCCTTGGGCTCGAACTTGGTGAGGCCGCCCGCGTAAGTGCGACCGCTCGTGGTCTCGACGTGGCGCCGAAGCCAGTCGGCGAGCGCATCCAACGTCTTCGGCGACAGCGCCTCTCGCGGATAGATGCCGTGGGCGATGTTGAGGTGCCGCGCGCCGGGCGGGTTGCGGACGAACGCTGGCGGACGCCTAGCCATGTAGGTGCATAGAATCGGTGCCGGTTGGCGCAGCTGGACGGCCCACCAGGCGCGTCGGTGCTTGGCGACGTAGGATGCGTCGGCGCCGAGCTTCCTCGCCCAAATCAGGAACCCCTCGGCCTGGCGACGCGCAGCCGCGTCCAGCGCGTCGAGTTCGACCGGCAAGTCGATGACGCGGCGCAAATTCTCCAAGCCGACCAGACGTTCTCCCGCATTGAACAACTCGCGCGCCTTGGTGACGGCTGGCAACAGACAGCGCTCCGGCAGTTCACCTGAGTAGCGACCGGCGATCCAAGCGGCATTGCAGCCGGTCACTTGCCCACGGTGGACGCGGCACAGTTCGCCGAGCTCGATGAAGTCCGCCGGGGCGCTCGATTCCGGGCGCAGAAACGAAGACCAACGCTTGGAACGCCGCAAACGCGACCTCCGCACGGTCATGCAAGGGGGCTGCTCGACGAGCCGTTGCGCCTCGCGCTTGGCCGCAGAGGGTTCCGCACAATCAAGCCCATCCAGTTCTTCCAGAGCTTCCACTTGCCGAAATCGAACCAGCGCGTCCTCTCGCCCCGAAGCGCCGTTTGTCCGACCATCGCCAGTCCCGGGGTCGCTCACCCGAAAACAGAAGACGGCACCCGTGGAGTCGGCGTCGGGGAACGGCGACGCGTCGGGTGCGAAGACCGCGATGGCCGTGCCGCCCAGCACATCCGTGAACAGCTTGCGGGGCAGTGCGCCGTAGTTCACGTCCAGCCATTCGGCGGACGTGATGAACGCGCCGAAGTCGCCCGTCTTCGCCAAACACGCGGTCTTCAGCAGAAAGTGAACGTGCGAGCCGGCCAGCCGGCTGGCCTTCAGCGAGTAAGCGCCGGCAACCTCGGCGAACCACTCCTTCCACTTCGGCGCAATCGCGTGGTGGCGAACGTAAGGGGGATTGCCGAGAAACAGCGTCGGACCGTCCGCTGCCGGCAGGTTCAGGCCGCGGTAGTCCTGAACCAGCACGTCGAGCCGCTCGGTCATGCCCATCGCTTGCGCGTTCGCCCGCAGCACGAGGGCGGACAACGCATCGAGTTCGACCGCCACCAGCCGAGCTTGCGGAAACCGGAGACCAGCGGCGAGGAGGAACCGCCCCGACCCCGCACCTGGGTCGACGACGCGCACCGGCGTCCCTTGCTTCGCTGCCCAGTCGACCATCCCACGAACGATGGGCGCGGGCGTGTACACCGCGCCATCTCGACGCCGTTCCTGAACGGAACGGAGTCGGCAGAGCGTTTCGCCAAGCGGATCCTGCCCAGCGACGATGGCCATGGCGAGCGCTTCGACGTTCGGCGCAAGCGGCATCGCGGCTCGGTGGGACGCCTGGCCCAACAGCGCAGCCTCGGCCGCGGACAGCGAACCGCGCTCCAATCGACCGCCAGCAGCCCCGGCCGAAGGCACCGCAAGCCGCCCGGCGAGCAAGGCCAGTTCGAGTTCGTCCGCGGCCACGACCGACGAATCGCAGGGTGCTTCTGCCAGCGCCTTTTTCATGTTGTTCTCCCGGAGGTGGGAGCGTAGCAGCAAACGTCAGGTTGCCGCCTTTGCGCGGCCTAGGTCGCGCAAGATGGCTGCGGGACCGTGAAGGCCCGACTGGAAACGGCGCAGGCTTCCGCCTGCTCGATGCCGTCAACTACGTTTCAGCGATTGGCCACCGTGGCCGCGCCACTGAGGTTCGGGGGGGAAGAGGCTCGACGCGCCGCAACCCAACCGGCTTGCAGCGCGTCAAGCGGAGTGCGCCTTAGAAGCTGGCGCGCATGCGGAACATCATCATCCGACCGCGGGCGTCGTGCAGGATGGCGGAGTAGCCGTTGGCCGAGTTGGCGACCGGCGGTTCCTCCTCGAACACGTTGCGTACGCCGACCGTGGCGGTCGCTCCCTGCATGCCGAACATCGCTGGCAGTTCCAGCGTGTAGTAGACGTCCGACCACCATGTGGCGGGCATCGTGTACGGGTTGTCCGGATAGGAGTAGGCGCCGATGTCGCGCCCTGTCGCGCGCAACACGCGCTGGCGACGAGCGCTGGACCAGCCGCCGTCCCACACCACGCTGTCGATCAGCCGCGACTGCCAGAACACGGTGTGGCGCCCGCGCGTCCAGTTGATGTTGAAGTTGATCTTCCACTCCGGCAGGGGCCTTGCGATGGGCGTCAGAATGCCCATCGTGCCAACGCCCTCGAAGGTGCCGCGGGCCGTCTCCACCGTGTACTCGTCGAACCAGGCCGCGATCATGGCCACGTCGAGCGAGCCCAGATTGTCGAGTTCGAAGCGGTAGGCCACTTCAAGGTCGACGCCCGTGGCCTGGCCTTGGTCCGCGTTGATGAAGTCCGGCAGGATGCGCACCGGGTTGCCGTCCGCGTTGCGGATGACCTGCGATTCCACCTGGAAGGTGGAGCGGTCGGTGCTGGCCACGCAGTCCGGATGCTCGGCGAGGCCGCCAGCCTCGGCGCGGGCACGGGAGCGGGCGCAACCGTCGCTGAACAGCAGCCGTGGCGCGCTCTCCTTGGTGATGAGGTTGGAGAAGTCGATCTGCCAACGGTCCATCGTCACCGTCAAGCCTTCCAACATGCCGCTCTGCGGGGCGTAGGTGAAGCCGAAGCTCAGCGCCTCGGACTCCTCCGGCGACAAGTTGGCCGCGCCCGCGCTGATCCACGGGATGAAGAAGGACGTGTCGTTGAACGGATCGTTTGTGTTGCTGACGATGGTCTGCGGGCCGATCAACTGCAGAATCGAACCCACGCGGAACGACTGGCCCCACGAAGCGCGCACCGTCCACTCCTCGGTGGGCCGCCACAGCAGCGACACTTTCGGGTCCGTGGTGTTGGTGTCGATCTCGTCGAACGACTCGCGGCGAACCGCGATCTGCGCTTCGAGATCGCGCAGGATGGGCACGTTCAGTTCGCCGAAGAAGGCGTTGGTGGTGACCGTGCCGGAGACGTTGGAGCCGCCGAAGCGGAAGGCCGCGTTGAACTGGCGGAAGTTGATGTCGTAGTGGCGCAGCAGCGTGTCCACGCGCTGCTGATAGCCGAACGCGGCGCCGACCACGCCGGCAGGCAGTTCGAACAGGTCGCCGCTGGCCACGACGTCGATGACGCGCAGCTCGAACTCGTCGTTCTGCTGCCAAGTGCCGTCCAGCCAGCTCAGCAGTTCGGGCGGGTTGGCGATGCTGGTCACCGTGCCGTCAGGCAACGTGACGCGGTTCGGATTGCTCACCGGATCGCGGAAGTTGCCGCTGGAATCGAACAGGCCGCTGCCGAAGGGATTGAGGTAGTAGCAGCTGCCGTCCTCGAAGTTGCCGCCGGTGTACGCGAGGTTGCCGCTGCCGCGGTTCTCCTCGATCCACTCCTGCGACCGGCCCGTGGAGTTGCAGTTGGGGCCGCCGAGGCCGTTCAGCGCGAGCACCGTCTCCGCGGCGCGGGAATCCTCCACGTTGTACTGGTACTGCGACGACTCGCTGGCCGAGAACGACGCGTTGACCGTCCAGTCGCGTTCGCCAAGCACGAGGTCCCACCTTGCGCCGAGCACCATGCGAAAGGTGTCGCGGTCGCCGTCCTGCTGGGTGCGAATCGGGCGAATGTGCATGGGCGTGAGCGGTGTGCCGCCGAGCAGACGCGAGCGGTTCACCAACGGCACCGGCATCATGCCGCGCAGATTCGCGTCGTTGACGAGCGCCGGGTTGTGGACGGGAATAGTCGGCGTGCGCGTTTGCGGCGCCAAGGAGTTCAAGCGGAAGAACTCCTGCTCCGAGTAGCCGCCTTCGAAGTAGACCTCGAAGGTGTCCGTGAGCGCGTAGTCGCCGGTCAAGTAGATCTTCTGCAGCACTTCGCCTTCCTGAATGGAGAAGAAGTTGCCGTAGTCGATCGGGCAGCGCGTGTTCGGGCCAACGCCGCTGGAGAAGAGACCGAGCGTGCCGCCGAAGCCGTCCCAAGCGGCGACGTCTTCGCAGTTCAGGTCCGCGAAGCCCCAGTCTTCTTCCCAGCCAGCGGTTCCCGGCATGCGCGGATTCGGCATGCGCGGCGTGCGGCGACCGGCTTCCGCCGGGAACGGCGTGCCGTCGGCGAACAACAGTTCCGCGGTGCTCACCGGCGGATACCAGCCCGGCTGCCCGGTGTCCGAGTAGCCGAAGCCGCCTTGGATCTCGTAGATGGCGGGGTCCTGGGTGGGGATTTCGTTGCGCCGCAGGTAGTCCGCGGCGACCACGAAGCCGCCTTGATCCGTGCGCGAGCCGGTCACCAAGCCGAAGGAGATCTCGTCGCCGAGGCCGGTGTTCTGGTCGGTCACGAAGCGGGCGTCGAAGTCGAAGCCCTCGAAGTTGTCCTTGGTGATGAAGTTCACCACCCCGGCGATGGCGTCCGATCCGTACAGCGCCGAGGAGCCGTCTTTGAGGATCTCGACGCGCTGCAGCATCATGGTGGGCACCATCGAGTTGGTGTCCACGCCAGCGCAGCCCGCCGGCGTCATCCATCCGGTCGTGTGGCGTCTGCCGTTGACCAGCGGCAGCGTGGCGCACTCGCCCAGATTGCGCAGGTTGATGGGGATGCGGCCCTGGCCGCCGCCGCCATCGAAGGTGCTGGCGCGAATCCAGCCGCCGGATTCGTAGGGCAGACGCAGCAGCAGCTCCTGCACGTCGCCGATGTGCGCCTGTTCGATGTCCTGCGCCGAAATGACCGTCAGCGGCGACGGCGAATCCTGCGCGGAGCGCTTGATGTAGGAACCGGTGACCACCAGCTCCTCGATCTCGCCCGCAGCCGCCGAACCCTCTTCCTGATCGGCCTCCTGAGCCAACGACTGCTGCCCGACAACGGCCAATCCCGCCACCAGCAGCGCCACCTTGGACGTTCGTCCTGCCGCAAGCGGCACGTCACGCAAAAGCCACCTCATGGGCTTCCTCCTTCAACCTCTCAACAAAACCGCCGGTTCTACGTCGTCGGCAATGGGACTTGCCCCACAGTGCCCGGCGGCACAAGGCGGCGCAGTGTAGCGGACGCCGCCTCAATGTGCAGGACAATTTGCAGGATTAGCCATCTTGGTATGCTCACGGCGAGAGATCTTGGTGCAGCCCCTCGCGCTCCCCCGCTGAGGGCTTTTACATGCGAGGGGCAAGCCCCTCGCGCTCCCCCGCTGAGGGCTCATCGAGGACTCGCATTTTGATGGTACCCAGGGCCTGATCGTGGCGGACTTCGTAGTGGGGATCGCGGGCGGCATCGGCAGCGGCAAGACGGCCGTCTCCGATCGCTTCGCCGCCTTGGGCGTCGATGTGGTGGATGCGGACGTCGAGGCGCGGCGGGTGGTCGAGCCTGGGGAACAGGCGCTGGCGGAGATCGGGGAACGGTTCGGCGCCGGCGTGCTGCGCGAAGACGGCACGTTGAATCGTCCGGCGCTGCGCGAGCATGTGTTCAAGGATGCGGACGAACGGCGCTGGTTGGAGCGGCTGCTGCATCCGCGCATCAACGCCAGCATCGCCGCCAAGCTGCGCTCGGCTGGTTCCGCCTACGCGATCCTCGTCAATCCGCTGATGCGGTCTCGGGATCCGCGGGCGCAGCGGATTCTCGTCGTGGACGTGCCGGAGGATGTGCAGGTTCGGCGCACGATGGCTCGGGATGGCGGCAGCGAAGAACAGGCTCGTGCCATCCTCGCCAGCCAAGTCGACCGCGAGACGCGGTTGGCGTTCGCGGACGACGTGATCGTCAACGACAAAGGCTTCGACGATCTGCAAGCGGCCGTCGAGCGCCTGCACCGGCGCTATCTTGAGCTTGCGAAAGGCGACGACGCAGCCGAACTCGCCACGCCGTCGCCGAACTGATCGCGCGGCAGGTCGTCAGCCTCCGTAGCGCGTCTTCGCTTCCCGGCGCCTTGCGTGCAGCACCGGCTCGGTGTAGCCGTTCGGCTGCTCCAAGCCCTTGAAGACGAGGTCGCAGGCGGCTTGGAAGGCGACGCTGTCCTCGAAGTTCGGCGCCATGTTGCGATAGGCCGCATCGCCTTCGTTCTGGCGATCCACCACCGCCGCCATGCGCTGCATGGTCTCGCGCACCTGGTCCTCGCCGACGATGCCGTGGTGCAGCCAGTTGGCGATGTGCTGGCTGGAGATGCGGCAGGTGGCGCGGTCTTCCATCAGCCCCACGTCGTTGATGTCCGGCACCTTGGAGCAGCCGATGCCTTGGTCGATCCAGCGCACCACGTAGCCGAGGATGCCTTGCGCGTTGTTGTCGAGTTCGCGCTGCACGTCGCCGCTCGGCAGGTTCTCGCCGGCGAGCAGCGGGATGGTGAGGATGTCGTCCACGCTTGCGCGGGTGCGGGCGGCCAGTTCCTGCTGACGCCCGGCGACGCTCACCTGGTGGTAGTGCAGGGCGTGCAAGGTCGCGGCGGTGGGCGACGGCACCCAGGCGCAGTCGGCGCCGGCCAGCGGATGGTTCGTCTTGGCGTTGAACATCTCCTGCATTTCGTCCGGCTTCGGCCACATGCCCTTGCCGATCTGGGCGCGGCCAGGGAAGCCGGTGGCGAGGCCGGCATCCACGTTCGCGTCCTCGTAGGCGAGAATCCACGTCTCCTGCTTCATCGGCTCCTTGCGCACCATCGCGCCAGCCTGCATGGAGGTGTGGATTTCGTCGCCGGTGCGATCCAGGAAGCCGGTGTTGATGAAGACGATCCGCTCCCGCGCCACGCGGATGCACTCGCGCAGGTTCAGGCTGGTGCGGCGCTCTTCGTCCATGACGCCCACCTTCACGGTATTGCGGGCAAGGCCGAGCACGTCTTCCACGCGGTCGAACAGTTCGCAGGCGAAGGCGGTCTCCTCGGGCCCGTGCATCTTCGGCTTGACGATGTAGACGCTGCCGGCGCGGCTGTTGCGGAACTTGCCGCGGCCTTGCAGATCGTGCAGGGCGCTCAGGGAGGTGACGGCGGCATCGAGCATCCCCTCGAAGACCTCGTTGCCGTCGGCATCCAGCACCGCGTCGGTGGTCATCAGATGCCCGACATTGCGCACCAGCAGCAGGCTGCGTCCCGGCAGGGTGAACGCGGCGCCGTCGGGGGCAGTGAACTCGCGATCCGCCACCAGGGTTCGGCGGACGGTCTCGCCGCCTTTCTCGAAGGTCTCCTCCAACGTGCCCGTCATCAGGCCGAGCCAGTTGCGGTACACGGCGGTCTTGTCCTCGGCGTCCACCGCGGCTACGGAGTCCTCGCAGTCCTGAATGGTGGTGACCGCTGCTTCGAGCAGCACGTCCTTGACGCCGGCCGGGTGGACGGCGCCTACATCGTGGCCGCGATCGATCTGGATTTCCACGTGCAGGCCGTTGTTGCGCAGCAGCACCGTGCTCGGTTCGCCGGGAACGTCGCCGGTGAAGCCGGCGAACTGCGTTGGATCGGCAAGGGTCGTCGCCCCTTCCCCGGTCGCCACGCGCAAGGCATGGCCGCCCTCTCCGTCGGCCACGATCTCGTAAGTCGTGGCGTCCGCGTGGCTTGCCCCGGCGAGCGGCACGACGGCATCGAGTTCCTTGCCGGCTCGCTCGATCACCAGTTCGCCCCGCGCCGGGTTGTAGCTCGCGCCCTTCTCGCGGCCGGGCGACTCGGGAATCAGATCCGTGCCGTACAAGGCGTCGTACAGGCTGCCCCAGCGCGCATTGGCGGCGTTGAGCGCGAAGCGGGCGTTCATCACCGGCACCACCAGCTGCGGGCCGGCGGTGGCGGCGATCTCCGCATCGACGTTGGCCGTCTCGATCTCGAAATCGCCCCCTTCCGGCACCAGATAGCCGATCTCGGACAGAAACGCCTTGTACGCCCCGGCATCGTGCCGCTGGCCTTTCCGCTCCAGATGCCAAGCGTCGATCTTCCCCTGCAGCTCGTCGCGCTTGGCCAGCAACTCCCGATTCCTCGGCGCCAGATCGCGCACGATGGCGCTGAACCCAGCCCAGAACCCATCCGCCGAGACCCCCGTGCCCGGCGTCGCCTCCGCAGCGATGAACTCGTGCAGCACCTTGGCCACCTGCAAACCGTGGACGTGTACTCTGTCCGCCATATTCCCCTCCTACGGCAAGGCTGGCCATCATACCGCTTGGAGACGCTGGCAGAGCGGGAGTTGGCGCACATCAAGGCGGCGCGAGGTTCACCGCCTGAACAGGTGGCGCGCTTGGGTTCGGGGCGGCAGTGCTGTAGGCTTCGCGCACTTCCGCTGCGGCGGATCGCTTCGGAGGTTCCAAGGACGTGCGCATCGCGGTACTCGGCGGAGACGGCTTCATCGGTTGGCCGACGACGCTGCATCTGTCCGCCCAAGGCCACGACGTCGCCATCGTCGACAACTTGAGCAGGCGCTGGATCGACACCGAACTCGGCGTTCAGTCGCTCACGCCCATGGACTCCATCCAGGAGAGGCGGCGCATCTGGCAGCAGGTCGGCGGGCGCACGCTGGACTTCGAGCACATCGACGTCGCCACGGAATACGATCAGTTCAAGGCTTGGCTCGGCGAATGGCGGCCGGACGCCGTGGTGCATTTCGCGGAGCAACGCGCCGCGCCCTACTCGATGAAGAGCGACCGCCACAAGACCTACACGGTCAACAACAACGTCAACGCCACGCACAATCTGCTGAACGCGCTGGTGGCGACCGAACTCGATGCGCACGTCGTCCACCTCGGCACCATGGGCGTCTATGGGTACTCCACCGCCGGCGCCTCGATTCCGGAAGGCTATCTGGATGTCGACTTGACGCTCGACGACGGCACGAAGGCATCCCGGGAAATCCTCTATCCGACCGATGCCGGCAGCGTCTACCACATGACGAAGTGCCTCGATCAACTGCTGTTCGCGTTCTACGCGAAGAACGACCAGCTGCGCATCACGGACCTGCATCAGGGCATCGTCTGGGGTACGCACACCAACCAGACCCGCCGCCACGAACAGCTCGTCAACCGCTTCGACTACGACGGCGACTACGGCACCGTGCTCAATCGCTTTCTCATCCAAGCGGCGCTGGATCATCCGCTGACGGTCCACGGCACCGGCGGCCAGAGCCGGGCGTTCATACACATCCAGGACTCGGTGCGCTGCATCGAGATCGCCCTGGCGAACCCGCCAGCGCGAGGCGAACGCACCAAGATATTCAATCAGATGACGGAAGTGCATCGGGTGCGCGACTTGGCGAATCTCGTCAGCGAACTCACGGGCGTCGATGTCGCCTACCTTCCGAATCCACGCCGGGAGGCGGCCGAAAACGAACTTTCAGTACGCAACGAACAGTTCCTCGCCCTCGGCCTGAATCCGGTGCGGCTGCAGGACGGCCTGCTCGCCGAGTTGGTGGATGTCGCCAAGAAGTACATCCACCGCGTCGATCGTTCGCGCATTCCCAGCACGTCCGCCTGGACTCGGGAACTCGCCGCGGACGTCGTCGCGGACGTCGAAGGCAAGCCGGAGAGAACCAACGGCTCGCGCTGACCAACGCAGCGAGTGCGCGTACGCGACGCTCGTCACCAACGCGGACTACGGCCTTGGCGCCTTGGCCTTGGCGCGTTCCCTGCGAGCGGTCGGCAGCGCTTGGCCACTGGTCGTTCTGGCCACGGGGAATGCTGGTGGATTGGATGCCCTCGAAGCCGCTGGCTGCATCGTTCGGCAAGTCTCGCCGTTGCCGCTCGCCGAAGAATTCCGCGCTCGCCACGCTCGCGAAAGCCAACATGCGCTGGCGCCGTTCACCAAGGGCGTGAAGCCGGACTTCCACGATCCGCTGGACAACTTTTGCAAGCTGGAACTGTGGCGGCTGACGACCTACCGGCGCATCGTCTTTCTCGACGCGGACACGCTCGCGATTCGGAACATCGACAAGCTGTTCGGCTATCCCGAGTTCTGCGCGGCGCCCAATCTCTACGAATCCCTGGCGGACATGCACCGCATGAACTCCGGCGTTTTCGTCGCCGAGCCGAACGCCGCGACATTCGATGCGATGATCGAAAAACTCGATGCGCCCGGCGTCTTCTGGCGGCGCACGGACCAGACGTTCCTAGAAAGCTACTTCCCGGATTGGCATGGCCTGCCGTACACCTTCAACGCGCTCCAGTACCTCTACTTCAACCTGCCGCAGTTGTGGCGTTGGCGCAGCATTCGCGTGATTCACTACCAGTACGAAAAGCCGTGGCAACGGGAGCACGGCAAGGCGGAGCGCCTGAAGCCGCTGATCGATCTTTGGCGCCACGTGTTGGAAGAAGGGACGATTCCGACGGACTTGGAGGATCCGCGAATTTGAGCTTGCCGGCGAAGATGCCGGCTTGTACGCACCGTCAGCGCGAGGATTCGAGCGTCTCCACCAGATCCACGAACCGATCGCGGTTCTCGTCGTTCATCGACATCAAGCTGCGGTGCGCCGCCAGCACCCGGGTGCGGAGTTCCTCCGGCGAGAACTCGCCCTTTGGCAGCTCGCCGAGTTGCCGCTCGTCGCGCAGCGGCTCCTCGACGATGTGGAAGACGTCGTCGAAGCCCATCGTGGTGAGAATGCGGGTGATGTCCCGGCGCGTGGAAATCAGTGTGGGAGTACACCCCAGCCGCCGTCGAGTCTGCGTGGCCAAGCGCGCGAGCACGCCGAGGGAAGTGCTGTCGATGCCTTCCGTCGCCGACAGGTCGACCAGCACGGAACACAGGTTGTTGTTCTGGAACAGGCGGTCGACGTATTCGTCGAACGCGGCGCCGAGGCTGAGCCGCACGTCGCCCACCAATTTCAGCAGGCAAGTGCTGTCGCCGTTGGCGATCAGGATGCGGCCAACGCTCATCGCTACGCCTCCCGTTCGACGACCAGGCAGGTGATGTCGTCCAGCCCCGGCCCTTCCGTAATGCCGATGTCGGCCCAGATCCCGGCGATGTTCGGCGCTTTCGCGGCCGCGCAATCGACCAGCCGTTCTTCCTTGGCCGCCAAGCCGTCCTCGTGCATCGCGTCGAGCACGCCGTCGGAAAACGAAACCAGACTGTCGCCTGGATCGAGAGACGTGGTGGCGACGTCGTATTCCACGTCCTCGAACAAGCCCACGGGTTTGCCCGGCGTTTCCAAGTAGCCCGCATGGCCCGACCGCGCGTGAATCGGATGCGGAAAATGCCCGGCATTGGCGAACGCGACCGAGTTTTCCTGCACGTCCACGACGCCGATGAACACCGTGACGTGCTTGCCGAGGCTTTGGTCGAGCAGTTCCTGATTCAGCGCCGCAAGAATTTCGCCTGGGTTGTGCAGCATGGAAGGATGGTGTTCGCGGCGCAGGCGGCGAAAGAAGTTCTTGAGGATGACGGTGATGAACGCGCTTGACGCGCCGTGCCCGGAGACGTCGGCGATGTAGAAGACGAAGTGGCCATCGCCGATGCCGAAGTAGTCCACGAAGTCGCCGGAGAGCATCATCGAGGGCTGTACGCGATGCGCCAAACGGTAGCGGCCGAACTCCCAGGGCGATGGCGGCAGCATCCGCAACTGGACGTACTGCCCAGCGCGCTGGTCCCGTTCGAGCGTGTCCAGCTGGCCAGCGATTCGCAAATCCGTCGGCTTCACGCGGTTCACCGCCGCCCGCAGACGCGCGCCCAATACTTCGTCGTCCATCGGGCCGGCTACGACGTCGATCACGCCCTGGCGCATCGCCAGCAGCATTTCCTCGGCATCCGGCAGCTCGTCGCTGAGCATCATGAAGGCGCCCGGCAGGCGCCCCACGGCTTCGGTGCCGAGCACCGCCTGCTCGACGCTGTTGCAGAGGATCACGTCCGCCGCCTCCAACGCCTTGGCAAAGGCGCCGCTGCCACGCTTGGCATGGACAGCGTTGAATCCGAGACGGCTGAGTCGAAGGATCAGCGACGAAGTGGACTCGGCATCGTCGCCCATGACCGCAATGGCCATTGTCGATCCGCGGGTGGGTTGGAAGTGGCCGCGCACATTACTCGCCTGCGTCGCTGAAAACAAGATGTCCACAGGCCGCAACGTGCGGAAATGAGGAGGTCACCGCCGCACGATGTCGTGCTCTTGGAGCCGATGCAGAATCTCCAGGCCGAAGCGTTCGATGCGCTCGAACGGCGTACGCAGTTCCTCGGCGATGGTTTCGAGGGAGCGTCGCACGTTGTTGCCTTCGTCGATGAGACCCAGCAGGCGCACTGTGGTGGCGTTGCTCGACATGAATCGCACTTCGTGCTGGCGGTTGCGGTAGGCGATCAGATAGGTGGGTTGCGGCGGGGCTTCGGCGGGTTGGAAGTCCGTGCCGATGCGCTGCACGGGGAAGTCGTAGCGCAACGGCCACGCGAGGGGCGAGAGCGAGAGCTTGTCGTCCAGTTCGACCGCCCGGTCGTCTGCCGCGAAATCGGCATCGGGCGCTTGCGCCAAGGCTCGCTTCGCCCACTGGTAGTGGCAGAGCTCCCAGGCGAAGGGCGGCAGCGCCTCCGGGGAGGGCTTCGATTCCGCCAGGTAGGACAGAAACTCCTTCGGAATGTCCGAGAAGTAGGGCGACTGGGCGCGGTGTCGATGCACGAAGCCACGCACCAGCTCATGCCACGCCTCGTCGCCGAGAAGCTGCCGCAGAGTGGAGAAGGCGTTGGCCAGGAAGGTCTCGATGTTGTTGTAGAAGAGGCGGGCGTAGACGTTCGCGCGGCGCTTCTCGACTCCGGCTGGCAGCGGATTGCGTTGCGGATCGCGGATGTAGGCGGCGAACTCGCGCTGCGGCTTCTGAAACTCATGCGACGTTGGCCGCGAGTCGTGCATTCTCGACGGAGCCGCACGTTCCGCCCGCAACTCGGCGGGCTCGTCGCCCAAGGCGTGTCGGATGGTCTCCACCTCGCCGAGCAGCGCGGGCAGCGGCGGCACGTTGAAGTCGCGTTCCAAGAGCGTCGGCAACTTGCCGTGGAGCGCATACGCCTGGTCGAGAAGCCGCCACACCGGATCGATCACCTCCGCCCCGTGGGTGTCCACCCGCAGGTCTTCCGCTTCCCGCCGATGGCCGGCGATGTGGATGTACGCGGCGCGTTCGCTGGGCAGCCTACGCAGGAACTCCAGCGGGTCGTAGCCGAAGTTGACGCTGTTGACGTAGACGTTGTTCACGTCCAGCAGCAGCAGGCAGTCGGCTTCGTCGAGCACGGCGTTGATGAACTCCAGCTCGCTCATCTGGGCGCCGGGGGTGGCGTAGCAAGAGACGTTCTCGATGCCGATGCGCCGTTCGAGAACGTCCTGCACGCGCCTGATGCGCTCCGCGACGTAGCGCACCGCGTCGTCGGTGAAGGGGATGGGCATGAGGTCGTAGAGGTGGCCGCCGTCGCTGCAGGCCGAGAGATGTTCGGAATAGAAGGCGATCCGGTGGGCGTCGAGAAACCGCTTCACGTCTTCGAGGAAGCTCATGTCGAGAGGCGTCGGCCCGCCCAGCGAGAGCGAGAGGCCGTGGCAGACGAAGGGGAACCGCTCGGTGAACTGCCGGAAGCGCTCGCCCAAGCGTCCGCCGACGTCGACCCAGTTCTCCGGCGCCACCTCCATGAAGTCGATGCGCCGAAGCGCATGCTCGCCAGCATCGGCAAGCTCGCCCATGAAGGCGCGGCGCAGCCCCAATCCGGCGCCGCGAATGGCCGTTGGCGCGCGGGGTTCCAAGAGGGTTCAGTGGATGTCGCAGCAGATCGCGTCCAAACGCGGGCGACCTCGCAAGGAAAGGCCCGCATTCACGCGGAAGAAAAGAAGCCTCCAAGGGCGCTGGGTACAACGCCCCTGAAGACTCGAGATGTCCAGCCGGTCGTTCAACCGGCCGAACATGCGGAGCGGTGGCTAGCTCTCCGACTCCGGCGCGTCCTCGGGGGCGTCGTCGCTGTCGTCGCCATCCCCTTTGTCGTCGCCTTCGCCGCACTTGCCCTCTTCGCCGCACTTGCCTTCGCCGCCATGGGCGTCGACCAGCAGCACGTCTTCGAGCACTTCCGCCTCGAAGGGGTTGCCGCTCTCGTCCGCGACCGCGCCGAGGCTGAGCGACGCCGCCACGGCAGCGCCGACGATAGCCACGACGGGCTTCAGATTGCGATTCTTCATTGGCTCTCCTCTCTCCTTGTCGCCCTTAGCGGGCCGTGTCGATTGCGCGGGCGTTAGACAACGCCCTCTGCAATGGGTTCAAGCATAGGGCAACCTGTGCGGAAATGCGAGTGCCCGTTTGGCACCCCGGTAATGCCAGAGCGGGGGCGTACAACTACTGGTTCGGATAGCCGAGTTCACGGACCACAGCGCACTGGGGCGGTGCAGGCCGCTAGACTTGCGCTACAGGCCAAGCGCCGCTTCTGCATCGAGGTCTTAGCCATGGCTGCCGCTCTTCACGGTGCCGTCCGCCGATGCGCAGCGTAGCCGAGTCCATCTGGCTGCTCGTGGCGATGGTCGCAATCGGTGCTCAAGCCGAGTCGGGGTGCGCCGCCGAACATGCGCCGGAACCCGTCAAGGTCGTCTTCGAGACCGATTTCACGTTGGACGTGGACGACGTGGGGGCGTTGGCGGTGCTGCATGCGCTCGCCGACAACGGCGAAGCGGAGATTCTCGGCATCAGCTACAACGAAGTTCAGCCGAACGCGGCGGCGGCCATTCGGGCGGTGAACGCCTGGTATGGGCGTTCGGACATCCCGGTGGGCGTCTTCACCGGGGCGCTCGACGACCCGGACGACGAACACTCGCGCTACATCGATCCGTTGGCGAAGATGGCGCCTGCCGACATAGCCGCCAGCCCCGCCATGTCTTCGCTGGCCCTCTACCGTCAGGTGCTTGGCGAGCAGCCGGACGGGAGCGTCACCATCATCAGCGTCGGCTTTCTGAACAACCTGTACGACCTGCTGCGGCACGAGCCCGACCTCGTGGCGGCGAAGGTCGGCAAGCTGGTGCAGATGGGCGGCGTTCGCAACGACGGGTTCAACTTCGTGCGCCACAACCTCGCGCCGCAAACGGCGCACGTTCTGGAGCATTGGCCGGGGCCCGTCGTCGTCAGCCAGGAAGGTGGAGACATCGAGACCGGCGCCGAACTGCGCCGGACGCCGCTGGACAATCCCGTCCGCGAAGCCTACCGGCTGTGGTGGCGCGGCGAAGTGAAGGCTCGCTCCAGCTGGGATCAAGTGGCCGTGCTCTACGGCGTTCGCGGGTTGGGCGCGCTGTTCCGCGAAGTCGCCGAAGGAGAAGGCCGGCTGCGCAACGGCTTCACCTGGCCGATGCGCTCCGGCCACCGCACCTACCTTCGCTTGCGCGCGAGCACCGAGCAGATGGCGGAGATCATCGAAGCGCTGATGACGGCACCACCACGCGACTCGGCGCGCAACAGAGCTCAGAACGCGAAGCGCACCGAGGCGAGCGCGGCGAAGCCTGGGCTCGCGTAGCCGAAGACGGTCGAGTAGGCGGCGTCCAGCGCGTTGTCCACGGCGAGGCGCAGGCCGACCTGGGGCGTCATGTCGAAATCCACGTGGGCGCGGACGATGCGGAAGCTCGGCAACGTCGCTCGGTTGGCCGGGAACGTCGAGTAGTCGTTGTCGTCGCTGCGGCCGTTGTGGGTGACGCCGAAGCCAGCCTGGAGACGGCTGGCGAGGCGAACGCGCACGGCGAGGTCCGCCAAGTGCCGTGGCCGGCGCAGCGCTCGGTTGCCGTCGCCGTCCGCCGCGTCCACGTAGGCGTAGCTGGCGCGAATCGTGCTGCGCTCGGTCGCGGCGGCGACCACCAGTTCCGCGCCCCGCCGTCTGCTCCGTCCGGCGAGGTTGCGGGCGGTGAACGCGCCGCGCTCGACATCGAAGAAGAAACCGTCGATCTCGCCGCGCAACGCGCTGTCGAAGGCGAGCAGCGTCAGCGAGCCAGCGTCGAAGCGCCACTCCACGCCCGCCTCGAAGCCGGTGGCCGTCTCCGGCTGCAACTGCGGATTGCCGACGAACGCATCCGGCGCGTAGCCGAAGCGTTCCACGAACGTCGGATTCTTCACGCCGCGCCCGACGCTGCCGAACCAGCGCGGCTGCCCCAGGCTGGTGACGCCCACGCGATAGGCGAAGGCATCGTCGAACTCGTCGTTGAAGTCGCGGCGGGCGGATGCGGTGAGCGCCAGCCGGGGGAGGTCGAGCTGGTATTCGCCGGCGAGGCCGACTGCCGTGGTGCGCTGGCGTTGGTTTGGGTTCCCGAAGAACGTCGCGGGCGCCGCCTGCTCGAAGCGCTCGGACTTTAGTTCGACGGTGGCGTTGAAGCGCTGGCGTTCGAGGAGGACGTTGCTCGCGAAGGTCGCGGTGTCGCGCCTTGCGGAAACGGCGCTGCGCCAATCGCCAGCGCTCAAGTCGCGGCGACGGGTGGAAACGCTGGCGAGGGTCAGCCAAGGCGAGAACCGCGGCGAACCGAGGAAGCGAACGCTCGCCTTGAGCATCCGCGCCCGGCTTTCGCCGCGACGATCGCCGTCAGCCGGAACGTAGCGGGGCGGCGGCGAAGGGTCGTAGTCGGCCCACGCCCGCGTCCAACGGGCGCTGGACTCCAACTCGAAGTCGCCGAATCGACGCGCCGCGCTCAGCTGCGCCGTGGTGTTGGAGAAGCCGTCCGCCTCGTCGCCTTCGAGTGCGGCATTGTCGCCATCGCTCGCGGCGTGCTGAACGTGCAGCGCCGTGTGCCCGCGCTCGCCCACTGCGGCGAACTCCGCACCCACCTTGCCGGCACCCTGCGTACCCGTGCCGAGCGAAAGGCTGCGGCGCGCTTCGCGCGGCGTCGTGCTCAGGTGCAGAACGCCAGCCAAGGCGTCACTGCCCCAAACCGCGCTCTGCGGTCCGGAGAGGAACTCCAACTGGCCGATGCCGGCGAGCGCCAAGGACGCGAAATCGAACTCCGAGCCGCTCGCCGGATCGTTCAACGCCACGCCGTCGAGCAGCACCAGCAGATGATTGGCCTCCGCCCCGCGCACCCGCGCCTGGGCAAGCGCCCCGCGACCGCCGGACGTGGAAAGCGCGAAGCCAGGCAGCGAACGCAACGCATCAACGCCGAGCAACAGCGCGTCCGCTTCGAGGTCGTCCTCGGTGAGCAAGACCACGCGCTGATCCACCGGCGCGATCCGGCTCGCGCTGGCCAGCACTTCTTCAAGAATTTCAGTGTCATCCGCGTGTGCAATCGTGGCCGCACACGCCGCGGCGGCTAGAAAGGCTGCCTGAGCAGCCCGCAAAAGTGGAATCCGAGCCAGACCGGCCGCAACTGCCGAAGCCATGCATCTCTCCAACGCCTGCCGAACCTGCAAACTAGCCGTGGCAGCGCCGGGGCGGTGCGCGTTCTTCTCAAGCCGACGTTGAAGCACGCGCATGGTGACGAGCGAGCGCGAAGGGCGCATCGCCGAGGTTCGGGAGTTTGGCTCCGCCTGCTGGGCTCGAACCAGCGACAGGCTGATTAACAGTCAGCTGCTCTACCAAACTGAGCTAAGGCGGAAGAGTGGAGCGTATTCTACGCATCGACGGGTGATTCTCAAGGCGAACTTTCGGCATGGGTGTACGGCAAATCGCAGGTCGGTGACCGCCTTCGGCAGCGTTGGCCAAACCGGCTGCCGACGCGGGATCGATGGCAAATGTCCTACAGCGCATATGGGCGATGTCGGACATGAGAAAGCAGGAATTTCCTACATCTCCACTGGGCGATGTCGCACGTGGCCGGGTGCCGATGCCGGCTATCGTTCTCCGCATGGACGAAATCAAAGCCACCAGCGACCCCATCTACAAGCGCCTCTACTCCATCCCCGACATGGTGGCGGACCTGCTGCGCAGTGTCCTGCCCAACGAAGCGCTCGAGAAGATCGACCTGGACTCGCTGGAGAAGGTGCCCGCCGAGTACGTGGGCGAGAACTTCCGCAAGCGCCACGGCGACACGGTGTGGCGGGTGCGCGCGAGAGGCGCCGAGGGTGGCTGGGCCTACGTGCTGGTGCTCTTGGAGTTCCAGTCGAGCAACGACCCGACGATGGCGCTGCGGGTGCTGGAGTACACGGCGATGCTGTACCGCGAACTGCTGCGCGCCAAAGTAGCGGTGCCTGGTCAGCTGCCGCCCGTGCTGCCGCTGTTGCTTTACAACGGCGACTCGCCGTGGAGCGCGGCGCTGGACGTGCGGGATCTGATCATCGAGACCGGGCCGAGGCTAGCCGCGTACCAGCCGTCTCAACGCAGCGTCCTGCTTGACGAGCGGCACATCGAGGCGGACTATGTGGGCGAGTTGACGAGTGCGGTGGTGCGCCTTGAACAAAGCGGCACGGCGGAGGATCTGGTGGATGTCAAGCGGATCCTGGCGAAACTGCTCGTTGGCCCCGGACACCGAGAGCTGCGGCGCACCTTCGCGGACTGGCTGTGGGTGCTGGAGAGGCAGCTGAGAAGCCCGGCGAGCAGGCGGCGCAACCGCCACCGGACCTGACGTTGGAGGAAGTTGGAATGAGACTGGAAGAGCGCGTGGCCCGCTGGCGGGACCCGTGGATCGAGCAAGGCAAACGCCAGGGCATCGAGCAAGGCAAACGGGAGCAAGGACGGGCGCAGTTGCGGCGTCTGGCCGAAGCGCGGTTCGGCGTAGCGACGGCGGAGCGGCTGTCCGCCTTGCTGCAAGCGGAGGACGACCTGCAACGGCTGGACGCACTGGCCGTAGCGGTGGTGCGCTGCGAAACGGGCGACGAGCTGCTCCGCCAGGCCAGCAACGGAGCGCCCCGCGCTTAGCGACGCTCCGGCGTCACCGCGGCGAAGCCGTCGGCCGGGGAGCGCAAGGGCGGTCGCTGACCGACGAGTTGTCCGGTTATCGCACACCCTACGGGCATGGACGATCGGGTGCGGCGCGCACTGAACCAAGGCGGAGAGGCGGTGCGCGTTGCGCTGCTCGAGTACGCCGCGGAAGCGCGCCGCGGGATTGGGCTGGGGGCGGACTCGGAGTTGAGCGCGTTGCAGCTGGCTTCGCTCTACGACGACGAGGCCGCCGAGCAGTTGCTGGCTGGCGGTTGCGATTGGGATCTGCACAGCGCCTGCGCGCTTGGCGACGAGGCCGCGATTCGTCGTCTCGCCAGCCCGAGCGCGTTCGCCGCCCTCGCCGAACACTTGACGCCGATGGGGTTCGCCCTCGTGCGCTCCAGGCTGGCTTCCGTGCGCGCCATGCTGGAACTCGGCGACGACCCGAATCGTCCGCTGCCGCGCATCGGCTTCTTCGCGTGGGAAATGGAGGCGCTCGCCGCTGGGCATGGGGGTTGGTTGCCGCTGCAAGGCGTTTGCGCGCACGGCTACGCGGGCGATGCGGCGGCTATCGCCACGGCGTTGATCCAAGCCGGAGCGCGCTTGGACGCGCCGTGTCCGCTCGGCACGCTGCCGCTGCATCTGACGGCCATCTACGGCTGGCTGCCGGTGATGCACGCCTTGCTGGGTTCGGGCGCGGACATCGAAGCGCGTACGCAGCCCATTCCCTCGGCGCTCTGGCGGATGTCATCGCCGGAGGGGGCGGAACCGGCATCGGCGTTGACGCCCTTGATGGAGGCAGCCCGCGAAGGGCGCTACGACGCGGCGTGGGTGCTGCTGGAACAGGGCGCGGCCTTCGACGCGCGGGACAGCTTGGGACGCACGCCCCTTCATGTCGCCGCTGCGCCTTGGTGGAAGGAGAGTACCGATCTCGTGGAGTTGCTGCTGGATTCGGGCGCCGAAGTTGATGCTGTGGACCATCAAGGCCGCACGCCACTCGACATCGCCACGGCAGCCGGGAACGAGCGAACCGCGGCCATTCTGGAACGCACCGCCCGTACACGAAGAGGCGCTCGCAGTTGACGCCGAGTGCGCCGGGGAGCGAGTAGAATCGCGGCGATGGAGGGGCTGATCGACTTGCTTTCGGGGCTGCCGGAGAACCGGCCCGCCATCGGCGCCTCCTCGCGCACGGCCATGGCGCACGGCGAACTGCGTTCGCAGATCGATTCGATGGGCCGGCAGATGCGCGGCGCTGACATCGGTGCGGAGCACCGCGTCGCCATCGTGCTGGACAACGGCCCGGCGATGGCGAGCGCCTTCGTCTCGACTGCGCCCTGGTGCGCCACCGCGCCGCTGAATCCCGCCTACAAGGCCGACGAGTTCGACTTCTACTTGGCGGATCTGGACGCTAAGGCGCTGATCGTCGAGGAGAACTCCACCTCGGCGGCCATCAACGTGGCGGCAGCGCGGGGCGTTCCAGTTCTGCGCCTCCGCGAAGACGCGGAGGTTGCCGGCCGCATCCACATGATCGACGTCCCGGAAGCGCCGGCCGAACCTCGCCCCGCCGAAGCCACGGCGCTCGTGCTGCACACCTCCGGCACCACGTCGCGCCCGAAGATGGTGCCGCTCAGCCAAGGCAATCTCGTCGCCTCCGCTCGCAACATCGTCGCCACGCTGCGCCTCGTGCCGGAAGACCGCTGCCTCAACATCATGCCGCTCTTCCACATCCACGGCCTGATGGCGCCGGTGCTGGCAAGCCTCGCGGCAGGCGCGGAAGTGGTCTGCTCGCCCAGCTTCGACGCCTTGCGCTTCTTCGCTTGGCTGGCCGCCGTGCGACCCACCTGGTACAGCGCCGTGCCGACGATGCACCAGGCCATCCTCGCCCGGGCCGCCCGCAACAAAGAGACCGTGCGCGAGAGCCGGCTGCGCTTCATTCGTTCGTCCTCGGCGTCCTTGCCGCCGCAGGTGATGGCGGAACTCGAACGGGTCTTCGACACGCCGGTCATCGAAGCCTACGCGATGACCGAAGCAGCCCATCAGATGTGCTCGAACCCCTTGCCGCCAGCAGCGCGCAAGCCCGGCCACGTCGGCCCCGCGGCTGGCCCGGAAGTGGCGATCATGGACGATGGCGGCCAACCGCTGCCAACCGGCGCCGAGGGCGAAATCGTGATTCGCGGCGGCAACGTGACGGCTGGCTATCTCAACAATCCGCAGGCCAACGCAACCGCCTTCCATGCCGACGGCAACTGGTTCCGCACCGGCGACCAAGGCGTGATGGATGGCGACGGCTACGTGCGCGTGACCGGGCGCTTGAAGGAGATCATCAATCGCGGCGGCGAGAAAGTGGCACCGCTGGAAGTGGACGACGTGCTGCTCGACCATCCGGCAGTGCGCCAAGTCTGCACCTTCGCGCTGCCGCACCCGAAGCTGGGCGAAGAGGTGGCCGCGGCGGTGGTGCTGGCCGATGGGGAAAGCGTTGCCGAACGCGAACTGCGCGATTTCGTCGGGCAACGGCTGGCGGACTTCAAGACGCCGCGCCGCATCGTCTTCGTGGACGAGATTCCGAAAGGCCCCACCGGCAAGATCCAGCGCATCGGCCTCGCCAAGGCGCTGGGGCTGGACGCATGAAGACCTGCGTCTTCGGCGCCGGTGCCGTGGGCGGCTACTTGGCGGTGCTGCTGGCACACGCCGGGGCGGACGTTTCCATCGTCGCAAGGGGCGCGCACCTCGCCGCCATTCAACGCCAAGGCTTGAAGCTCCTGCTCGGCGACGAGGAGCTGGAAGCCGATCTGCCAGCCACGGACGATCCCCCCCGCCTCGGCAAGCACGACGTCGTCCTCGTAACGCTGAAGGCGCACTCGATTGCCCCGGCGGTGGAGGGCATTCGCGCGCTGCTGCATCAGGACACGGCGGTCGTCAGCGCCGTCAACGGCGTTCCGTGGTGGTACTTCCACGGCTTGGATTCGCCCTTCGGTGAACGCCACGTGGAAAGCGTGGATCCCGGCGGCGGCATCTGGCGCGGCATTCAACCCGAACGCGCCATCGGCTGCGTCGTCTATCCCTCGGCGGAAGTGGTGGCACCCGGCGTGGTGCGGCATCTTTCCGATAACCGCATGATCCTCGGCGAACCCCACGGCGACCGCAGCGAACGTGTGGTGGCGCTGGCATCGCTGTTTCTGGCGGCGGGCTTGAAGGCGCCCATCCGCTCCCAAATCCGCAACGACATCTGGATGAAGCTGTGGGGCAATCTCGCTTTCAACCCCCTCTCCGTGCTCACCAACGCCACCCTCGACGTGCTGGCCACAGACCCCGGCACACGCGGCGTCGCCCGCAAGATGATGGAAGAAGGCCAGGCGGTGGGGGAGGCACTCGGCGCCCGCTTCGCAGTGGACATCGACAAGCGCATCGACGGTGCCGCAGCGGTGGGCGCCCATCGCACGTCGATGCTGCAAGACCTGGAACGCGGCAGACCACTGGAAACAGACGCCATCGTGCGAGCGGTGCGCGAACTCGGCGCACTAACGAACGTTCCCACCCCCACCATCGACATGGTGGACGCGCTGGTGACGCAACGCGCCGCGTTCCGATGACGAGGGAACGCTGACAACGGGACGACGACAAAGGGGAACATACATGAACGACTTTCTCGAACCGCGCGAAATCGGCCGCACGGGGCTCAAATCGAGCCGACTCGGCATCGGCTCCACCTTCAACGCCCCGGCGCGAGTCATCGAAGACGCCTTCGCGCGCGGCATCAACTACCTCTACTGGGGAACGGTGCGGCAACCGGGCTTCGCCGAAGCGATGGTGAACTTGGCGAAGCACCACCGCGACGAACTGATCTTCACGATCCAATCCTACTCCCAGGACCCGGCGAGCATCGAGGCCGAAGTGGAGGACGCCCTGAAAACCGGCGGCATGGAGAACTTCGACTTCCTCCTGCTCGGCAACCGCAACGACGTGCCAGCCACCGCCTACGTGGAAGTCTTCGAACGCCTGCGGGAGAAAGGCAAAGTGCGCTTCCTTTCCCTGAGCAGCCACAACCGCCCCCTCCTCCCAACCTTGCTCGCCGACTACGAAGCCGGCACCAGCCCCTACGACCTCCTGATGCTCCGCTACAACGGCGTCCACCGCGGCGCGGAGAAGGACGTCTTCCCTCACGTCCCAGAACGCCCCAACCGCCCAATGATCTGCACCTACACCGCCACCCGCTGGGGCCACCTGCTGGACCCAAGCAAGATGCCGCCCGGCGAATCCCCACCAAGCGCCCGAGACTGCTACCGCTTCTCGCTCTCGCACCCGGCCGTGGACATGGTGCTCTGCGGCCCAGCCAACGCGGGGCAGATGGACGACGCAATCGCGGCGTTGGAAAGCGGGCCGTTGGAGGCGGATGAGCGGGAGCGCATCGAACGCATCGGGGCGCACCTCTACCGGCAATACGCGCCGCAGTACCCGGATGCTGGGGACGCGGAGGACGTTTCGGCGGGCAGGGCCGCGCGGTAGACGGGGAATTCAGGGGCATTTGGCGGTAGAGGCGGCCCGTGGTTGACGTAAGCAAGCCCGCCGCCTTGCGGGGATTCCACGTATCCGTCGCCGATATCGGCGACCAAATGCACCTTTGCCACCCCCTGCTCTCATTCGAAGGCGACAACACGCTGTACCTCGCCCACCACCTCGATTGGCGGAACGACCCAGACGCGCTCGCCATCGCCGACCCAAACGAAGCGTCCACGCTCGGAACGCTTCTACCGCCGGCGTACACGCTGCCGATTGCTTCCGGCGAAGGATTGGTTGCCGCGGCGGTAGAACTCGTCGAGGCCGCCAAGACCTCGGAAATCGCACTCGTCGAGTCGGAAATCCACTTTACGCAAGTCGACGATCCGGAGTGCTGGATAGGGGTAGCAACGCCGACCCTCTACACCGCTCTCAGGACCCGATTGGTCGAGGATGCGCGGAAAGCGTTCGACGAGGCTCTAAGGGGCGCGGCACGTCGCGAGCACCGCCTTTCCGAACGCGCCAACGCCGCGCTCTTCCTCATCCGCAAATGCGGCGCACTGCGGGAAGACGACTTTGCCATTCGACAATTGGCCGGAGCGTGGCAAAACAGGGAGTCCGATCTATACAGGCGACTGCTGATTCGATTCGCTCTCGAACTCGATGCTCAGGAGGACGTTCTTCACCAACGAGTACAGCGACACATCGCAGCGGTTACGCCAACCGACCCTCCCACCCTTTGCCGGCAAGGGTCGAGGAGCGAAAGGCGGACTTAGGTGGTCGCGTACGGGGTACAGGAGTAGGCGATGCATGTATGTGCGCGGCGAAGCAAGGCTGCGGGAAGTGACGACGTGCGAGACAGATGCGGAAGAAGCGCCCGATGGATGGCAGGGCAGAGCAATCCGCAAGTTCATTCTCGCGATGGGCCCACGCCGGCCTTGGCTCTGGGGAACGCCACTGCGCGGGGTTCTTCATCTTGAAGCAATGGGGCGACGCGAGGGAATGGGCAAGCAGAGCCTTGGAAGTGAGCTACTACTATGCGGATGGGATGATGCAGGAAGATGAATCGGGAAGATATATGGTCCTTCGCACGGCGAACGGAGAGCTCCCGCACTGCCACCCTTGGTTTCCGTCTGCCCTACTAGCTAATTTCATGCCCCGCCGATCCGATTTCTACTGCTTGCCCTAAACCGTTCTGGTTCATCACGTATGAGTTCCACCTGATATCGCCGTCTGTCAAGCACTTCGAGGAAGCCCATCTCGTTGCCGCGCCTCACCACGAGACGTCCGTTCACGTCTTTGACGTTGACCCCTGTACTGCTGCAGAGGTCCGCTAATGCTTGATGATCCATATCTGTCAGTGTCTGGGTTCGAATTGATGTCAAAAGACGTGCAGCTCGCGGGTGCGAAGCAGCATAGCGCCCTATTCCGACAAAGTCGACAAAGGGTAAGGCCGCACCAATAGCATTGACATTTGCCGGCACGGACTCAAGAAGTGCCTTATTCAAGTTGCCAAGAGACTCGAAGGCGCTTGGCCTCATAATGTGGGTTCTGCTAGAGTCCACCAGCACGTCGAAGTCGCGATCCAATTTGAACACGTCATCCTCGACAATCTGCAGTGAATCGTCGACGATTGTGAGGAGTCGCCGCCGGAGGATGCCCTTGAACTGGACCGCCCGTCGAACTGCCGTGAGGTGGCGGCCCGCACGGTCTGTGAACCGTGCAAAATACGAGATAACGTCGTCTGGTTCCGCGAGGCCTACTGGTCCAAGTGGCAGGTTTGCAGCCTCATGTAGAGCCCGAAAATACTCCTCGAACTCATGTCCAGCGGGTACGACGAGGTATTCATACGTCGCGTGCTTCTCGGCTGGCGAATATGGCCTATCCGCCCCGCCTTCGTCCTCAAGCCTGCGCATCCACACAACGGTCGTCCTTACCATGTCCAAGAGCGCGGACTTCACTTCGGCATTGGTGGGCACGGCGCAGAAGGTAGGGTCGTCATCATCCTTGCCGACGCCAAATTCGGTTGTGTCTACG
This sequence comes from Candidatus Azotimanducaceae bacterium, assembly GCA_965243175.1. Classification (GTDB taxonomy): domain Bacteria; phylum Pseudomonadota; class Gammaproteobacteria; order Pseudomonadales; family Azotimanducaceae; genus VXYL01. The sequence continues at coordinate 454,383 of OZ251532.1, forward strand.
CTCTCCAAGTCCAAGTCGAAGTCAAGTATCACTTTGACGCACTCTCCAAGAAGACGTCGTTGCTTAACCTGTATGCAGTTAGGTGGATGCCTTCTGCGATTTGCGTTCTCCTAGAGAGAATGACGAAGTCTTTTTGCCCGGTATGCGGATTGCCATCATCCGGAGGTGAGACGGTAAATATGCGGTAACCGCGAAGTGCGAAAAGCAGATTCATGTAGTGTAGATTCAGCCGCCAAAACAGAAACACGATTAGTGCTAGAGCGAGGCACATGGCCGTCATGTCACGGACGGTGCATATATCTTCACGATAGAACGGCAACAACGTTGCGAAGAGATACACCAAAAGATGACTTCGATGATCCTCTGTCTTTCCCGTGGTTAGTCGTACGACGTCCTTGTTCCTCTTGGCGACACTCATTCGCCTCCAAAGGAGGACCGATGGCAGAGTAGCGAAGATCGAACAGGCGCCGATAAAGTAGGCCTCTGGGATCAAACTATTGCCCCGAACCGCCATTAGGACGAAAAGCGGCGCAAGGCTGCTCAACACCATGAACATGCGAGTGAGGCCCAGACCTTCCCGCATTGGCTCGCGCAAACCCAGCATAGCCTGCCTCAGCCCGACGCCTTGTCATCGGTGCGCCCGAGCGCCGCGTGGGTCGCCGTGATGATCTCGGCTTGCTCCATCGCCAGCAGGGCGCCCTTGGAGGTGTGGTGCGCCGCTTGGAAGCCACGCAGCAGTTCGTACAGCGTACGCAGCACCTGGCCTGCGAGCACCTCGCCCACTTCGTTCTGGAGTTCGCTGATCTTCGCCAAGAGGCCGCCGAGGCGTCGCTTCTTCGGCGTGGCCCGCAAGCACTGGCCGCGCCTTTGCCCCGCGGAGTCGTCTGGATTGATTGCAGCTCCATACCGTGCGAGCGGTCCGGCAGAGGCTGCGATGGCGGCAGGACGGACGAGGCGCGGCCGCTTGAGGTGGGCGACAATGGGTGAGATTGGCGAGCGCATGGGCATAGCGTAGCAGAAAAGGCGCGTCGGCGTTGTGGCACTCTGTCGGGCGGGTCGGGCGGCCAACGCTGCTCGACCATGCCGCGGTGCGTCAAGTCTGCACCTCGCGCAATCACATCCAAAGCTGACCGCGGCGGTGGTGCTTGCGGATGACGGGGACGCCGCCGACGCGAGCTGCGCGAGTCGTCGGACAGCGACTGGGACTTCAAGACGCCGCGCCGCATCGTCTTCGTGGACAAGATCCCGAAAGGGCGACCGGCAAGGTCCAACGCGTCGGCCTCGCCAAGGCGCCGGGGCTGGACGCATGAAGACCTGCGTCCTCGGTGCCGGTGCCGTGGGCGGCTACTTGGCGGTGCTGCTGGCGTACGCCGGGGCGGACGCTTCCATCGTCGCACGGGGGCGCATCTCGCCGCCATTCAACGCCAAGGCGTGAAGCTCCTGCTTGGCGACGAGGAACTCGAAGTCGATTGCCGGCGACGGACGCCACCGCCCGCGTCGGCAAGCACGCCGTCGTCCTCGTGACACTGAAGGCGCACTCAATTGCCCCGTCGGTGGCGGGCACTCGCGCACTGCCGCACCAAGACACGGCGGGGTGAGCGCCTTCAAAGGCAATCCGTGGTGGTACCTCCACGTCTGAGTCGCCCCCGGCGAACGCACCCGTGGAGTGCATGGCCCTCGGTGGCCCCATCTGGCGCGGCACCTAACCGGAACGCGGCATCGGCTCCGTGGTCTATCCCTCGACGGAAGTGGTGACGCCCAGCGTGGTGTGGCGTCTCTCCGACAAGCGAATGATCCTCGGCGAACCCACGGCGACTGCAGTGAGCGCGCGGTCGCGCTGGCGTCGCTCTCTCTTGGAAAGCGCCGATCCCAGGTACGCAACGACATCTGGATGAAGCTTCGGGCAGTCGCACCTTCGATTCGCTCCCGGTGCTCGCCGACGCAATCCTCGACGGATTGGCTAGCTCCCATGGGCAGGGCGACGCAGTGAGCGACTGAACGCATCACGCGCTTACGTCGCCGTACCCGATACGGACCATGCCGAGAATGTCTCGGCGGGCCCGTAGCGTTCGAGAGGCGCGTGCCGTCAACGGTGAGGCATGCGGCTTGCCACATGATATTCCGGGCCGGCCAAGAATCGCGTCTACAGGTAAGACAGTGCGTACTGCGGGCTACAACATCCCTTTGCCCGTCTTCGTCTCTAGCGCCGCAGAAAGCTGCGCCGCAGACTTGAGCTTCACGATCTGGTGGCAACCCGGCCCCTCAGGTCGCCACCTTGGACAACCGTAGAAGTACATGTCGCGCAGCGACTCGGGCTTGTTCTTGCGCCGTAGAACCATCGGTTCGTGGTGTACGGGGCAGTAGTAGGTGCTGTTCGGCAAGCTCACGATCTCGTCCATCCGCCTTTTCGTCACCCTAACCGACTGCGGCAAGCGGGCAATCGACATCAGCTGAGCTGCGCCAATCGTGAACTCCTCTCGGTCGGTTCTGGTGAACAAGTCCATGTCTGACTGCTTGAACTGTTCTACGTTGCGACATCGGCGGTCAAAGAAGCCCGTGCAACCCCAAAAGAAGTCTGCCATGTGCAATGTCTCAAGTCGCTGCTTCCACTGGAGAACCATGGGCAACCCACATCGCCCACAGACCTTCCCAAATACCGTTTGACCAACATGGAACTGCAGGACATGCGTATTGACGTCGGACACTCGCAAACTGTCGTAGGTTCCCTCACCGTCCACGATCCTATTGGCGATGACCAAGCTATTTGCATCAGCAAGCAATGCGGACTCGCTCTGCCGCCGGCGATACAGTTCATCTAACTCATGGCCTTCGTACTGATCCAAGCGCCCATCCCTAAGTCGCTTTTCCTCATACTCGCCGATTTCGGAGTTGATGTCCCGAATCTCTCGCTCCCTTAGGCTCCTTTCCTTCTCTGAGTCAACCACTTGACTAGCTGCGCGATATTCGTCAAGCGTGGATCGGATGAGTCTGCTTGCCACGTGAGCACCAATAACAAGGGTGCCAACGGCCACCGCAACCATGGTTCCAAGCGCAAGCGCGGACGCCTGCATGACTGAGCCTGCGACGTTTGCTACCTGTCTCGTGGTCGTTGTCGTTCTTGCGGCGAGACTAGATGGTGATGTCAGGGTTCGGCCTTCATCTGGGTCGGCTGCATCGACCGAGTCGCGCCGTTGATGACGGTCCGACTTGCCCGCTCGTATGGCTACGAAGTAGAAGCCGACGAGACCCAGAAAGATCCATAGCAGTACTTCCACTGGATCTTTACCTTAGTCTTCTGGTCTACAATCGGATGCCGAGCTTGGCTGTGCCGGTGCTCGCCGTCCCGAAGGCGGCTGCGCTTCCGTAGACTACGGCTGGCAGGCCCACGCCGGCACCCGCTCGTGCCACGATCTTTCCAACCTTGTTGGCGACCCTAGTCGCGGCGTCGTCGGTCTCGTCGGGATTCAATGCCTAGCCCCATGGCCGTGTCGGAGCACTACCGTAGCATGGCCGAAGTCCGCAAGCAATCGCAGTGGCTGCGTCCGGGCGCCCCTGCGACGCGGTAGGCGACGGGCAGGCGGTCAAGCCGTCTCGGCGCCTGGCTCGGCTGGCGCGCCCTCCTCCCCGGGCGGCGGTTGCGATCTGCGATCGGCTACTCCACCAGTCGCGTGGTCGGGCCGACGAGCGTCGCAGAACCTGCATGGTGGTTGCGGCGGTCGACCAAACCATGCAGGATGCGCCGCTTGCTGCGGAGGAACTGGTGAGGCGAGTTCCTCACTGGAGGGTTGGCAAGGGTGAAGGACATGAACGCGGAGTGCCTGCAGCGGGGCACGGCGGCGGCAAGCGGCCTAGCGCGAGCACTCGACGACGCCATCCATTCGATTGACAAACAAGGGGGATGGAACGCACCAGGGGCAAAGGTCTGAGGTCCATCATGGAGAGCTTGAGAGGCGTGTTCGAGAGGGACGAGCAGCCTGACACGAACCTCCTGAAGCGCTTGGGCGACTCCTAACGAAGGTGACGGCGAGACGTATGGACAGCCACTCGCCATCCCGCTTGCCGGACGAAACCGAACCCCTGCCTGTCCCGCCGCGTCTTGTGCTAGCCGGCTTGGCGACCCTCCAGCGGCAGGAACTCTGCAACTTCCTTGCGATTTTCGATCAACTCGCGGCCATGAAAGTGGCGACCGACTCGATTCGAGATTTCCGTGACGTGTTGTTCCGCCGCTCGCCGGAGCCCGATCGGGCGTTCGAGAGGCGCGTCCAGCGGGCCGCTGCCGTACACTGCCGGTCCGAGTGTCCCGACGCTCACCTGCGCCTGCTCGTTTGGGTTGCGCTACGGGATGCCCTTGGTCTGCCACGGCTCAATCCCCTTGCGACTGCCACGGCTGACAGACGCAGCGCAGAAGTGGCGAGCCGAGCAGCTCGAGAGCTGGGCCGCAACGTCAGGAAGGAGCTCGCGCCGGACGATTTCGCGCGATGGCGCAAGGTGGCGGCAAAGATCGGCGCGATCTTCTCGGCCAACCAAGATGCAGATTTCGGCGACGTGGTCCGATTCGAGGTGGCGCGGAGGATTGGCGAACGTGCTGATGCGCTGCAACCGGAGCTTCGCGAGCAGATTGTCGCCTCGCTCCGAGGCCGCCTAGCAGAGTTGCCCGACGAGCTTCGCGACGCGGCATTGGAGGAAGCCATCCGAACCGGGAACCTGAAGACGTTGAGTACGATAACTGCAGGTACAGCGTGGGGCGGCTTCGCGGTCACCGTGGCGTTGGCCGATTTCAGCGCCTACATTCTGGCGGCGAAGGCATCCGCGTTGATCCCGTTGCTTGGGGCGAAGACGGCCGTCTCTGCGTTGGCTGTCTTGGCTAGCCCGCTATTGGGGGTGCCGGCGCTGCTTGGTGGCGCTTGGTGGGTCAACAAGCGTATGAACAGGAAGCTGCGTCGAGGGCAGGCAAGCCAGCTATGTTGCGTGTTGGCGATGCGGGGGCTCTCTTGCGGAACGGCTGAGGCAGAGTTAAAGCGCTGCTTGGACGACTTCAAGCAGGTTGGCAGTAGCGCCTACGAACCTGTCGATGGTGTCGATCGAGAGGTGATCGCCGAAGCCAAGAAACGCCAAGGAGCAGTGAGAGATTGCCTGCGAGAGTCGGTGGCCTCGGAGCCTCGACTCGCCAGCTACTTCGATCCGAGCAAACTGCCGCAAACACCTGGTTCTGGGGCCGACGAGGTGCCACCGGCGCTCAAGCCCAATGGGCGGGCTCAAGCCGGTGGGCGGCTTGGAGTGACCGGTGAAGTTGCGGTCATTGGGGGGCTCACCTTCGCGGACCTGCTCCACAATGCCGCGCTGATAGATCCACGTGTGGTGGCCGCTGCCGACTTTTCCCGCGCTGAGAGCTTGAACGACGTCTTCGGTTTCGGCAGCTTTGCGGAGCGTGTCCGCAGCCTAGGCGAGGCTGCTCGCGCTGGTGCCGAGAACAACCTGCTCGGGTACGTCGCCGAGGTTTTCGTGGCGGCTCGGCTGAACGGCCATGACGTCGAGTTTCCGACCACGTCGAACAATCCCGGCTATGACCTTCTTGTCGACGGTCAGCCATTTCAAGTCAAGTGCTACGCTGACGGCAGCGCTGCGGTAGAAGCTCTTGAGGCGCACTTCTCTCGCTACGCAGACACGCCGGTGTTCATCAACAGCGACGTGCAACCGGCCGTGGAGGCATCGGATGCCTCGTGGGTAGAGCGCGTCTACTACGTGGACGGCTACGACCATGAGAGCGTCAAGACCCTCATGGACGAGTCTCTTGAGGCAGGCGCTGACTTGGTTGATCTGGGCGGCCCACTGTTCGCGGCAGTATTCGCTGGGGGTCGAAATCTCTACCGCTGGCATCGGGGCAGCATCCCTCTGCGCGATTTGCCCCTGGAGGTCTTCTTGGACAGTTCAATCTATGGAGCGCTTGCCGTAGCGGGCAGCCTGTCCGGCAAGCTGGTCGGTACGATCCTCTTTGGCCCGGCGGGCGCATTGATACTCGGAAGCGCAGGCGGCCCTGCAGCTCTGTTCGGTACCCGCAAAGTGCGGCAGGCGGTAGACAAGCGGCTGATGACAGGTTGGTTGCGTGATGTAGACGCGGCGACCACGGGTTTCCTGCATTCGCTGATGGAGGCCATGCGGCGGAAGGTGGTGCGGAATTACGAGCGGATCAGCCAACTTGGCGATCTTGAGGCTCCCCTTCGAGCGTGGCTGCGCCTGACCTTCGAGGATCGCGCTCTCGCCGTTGCGGAGTGCATGGCGGACATGGCAGAGCTTCGTGGTCAACGGCGGCAGGACCCGGTCGAGAGGGCCGAAGCCAGTCTCCGGCTGATGCGGGATGCCGACGTCCACGCCGAATCCGTCCGCGATGCGCTCGGGGAGCTAACGCGGGTACTGACCGAGAGACCAACGACCACAGAGGCCGTTCATGCGACCACGGCACCGGCTCTCAGAAGGCTCACGAATGTGGGCTCGGACGGTCTGGACGCACTGCGACGCCTTGGATCGAGGGAGCCTTGAGGTTGAGGCTCTTTTGTTTCCCCGTTAGCGTTAGAACAACCCGCCAACCGTTATCCGATGGGCCAGCGTTCGATGGAGGTCGGGGCCTATGCCTTGCACATGCACGAGATCTTGGGAGCGCTGGAACGGGCCTTGCGCGTCGCGGTGCTCCACGATGGAACGAGCCCGGCTGAGACCGATCTTCGGGAGCTGCGCTAGTTCCTCGGCGGTCGCTTCGTTTAGGTCTAGGAGCGCGGTATCCGTTGTGGTCGTTACTTCTTCGGCGGCCTCTCTCTCGATTGTGGGGCCACCTGGCTTGCGCTCACGGGCCAATGTGGCGCGGTTGCTGGTGCTCCGTATGCCGGACGCATCCATGTGTATCCAGCCCTGTTGCGCCAATACGTCTCGCGCCTGCTCGATCTGCTTGCTGTAGAACCCGCGCTCTCTGAGGTGGTGACTGAGGGCATCCGCCGCAATCGGCTGCGGTTGCGCGAGCCAGTGGCAGATCGCCAGAAGGTTGAGGGCGGCCTGCGTCTCGAACCCGTCGATCAAGTCCATGACGCGATGGACGTGCGCCGCTGTTTGAGGCGTGTCGTCCATCGTCGAAGCGGCCCTTTTTGCAGCGTCGGGAACAGGGCGCAAGCGTACGTCGGCACTGTCGCTCTCAGGCCCGCATCGTGAGATCACGCTTGGCGTCATGTGTCGCAAAGCGCGACGAAGTTGGGGCGACTGCAGGCAGCCATCATCTGATTCCGCGAATTCGAGATTGAGCTGTTCGCCAGCGGCTTGGGCGAGGTAGAGCATGGGGTGAATGGCGGCCTCCGGTGCGCCTTCGGGCCTCGGCAGCTGCTTCGCGAGATAGTGATCAACCAAGGCGACGAGGACTGCCCGCCCAGGCGTCAGCACCGCATCTTCCTGCAACGGCACATGCTGGACCCCAGGCGGGGGAAAGACCACGACCCGTATGCCATCCGGCAGCGCATCGAGCCGCTGTTCGATCAACCTATGCACGTCGTCCCAGGCTAGGCCGCCGTTGCCGCACCCCAAGGCTGGCATCGCCACCGAGCGGATGTTGCGCCGTTGTACTTCGTCCGCAAAGGCGTCCAGACCCGCTTCGACATCGGACATGCGGCTCTTGGAGCGCCAATGCCGTTTGGTGGGGAAGTTGATGATGTAGCGGGGCTGGCCAGTTTGCTCCGTGATGAACATGCGGCCGGGCTTCACGTTGCCCTGCTTGCAGGCTTCGGCGTATTGCTTGAAGTTCTTTGGGAACGCCTTCTTGAAGTCCAGAGCGATGCCCTTGCCCATGACGCCAACGCAGTTGACTGTGTTCACCAGCGCCTCGGTGTCGGCCGCAAGCAGATCGCCATGCTGATAGGAGATCATCTAGTAGTACCAACCCGGCATCGTGGCGACAGCCGGCGGGTTGCGAGTCGAGCGCAAAATTCCCGTAACGCGCTGCCGGACCCTCTCGTTCAAGACGCCAATGCGGGCAACCAGATGCCACGGAAAGAAGCGGTAAACGAGGAACTCGGCTTGCTTGGCCGTTTGCACTTCCTGCCAGTGCCGAGAGTGAACCGCCGTCCAGTCGACCTCCTCAAGCTCGTCAAGGGATTTGTAGAAGCGCACGCCGGGCGCTGCGGCATTGCCGGTCGTGAAGGCCCAGCGGGCCTCGTGCTCGTCCGCCCAGCGCACGACAGATCGCATGTGGGATTCGAGGTGCAGGATCGGCATCTGGCCACCAACGTATTTGAGCTCCGACGTGCCGTCAGGGTCGGCTTGCCGACGGTCGATGACGTAGAGCATTGGCGAGCGTGGGCAGAAGTAGAATGGCACGTAGTCCCCTACGCAGGTTCCTGGGTGGCATGACACTGGCTGCATCCGTCGCCGTTGCTTGATGTGCGAATAGCCGATGGTCGTGCCAGTGCCGCCTCGGCCCGCCATCGTGGCGTCGCAGTGCAGCCCGCCTTGGCTGACGATGGATCGAAGCCTGTCGCCGTGGACGATGTGGTACAGGTTGATGGCTGCGGGTACGGGCACACGCGGACTCCGGGGGCTGGCAGAGGCGACTATACCAGTCCCGGCGGTCGGGCCAGTGCGTTTGGCCGTCGAGGGCAGGTGAGCGGCTTTGGAGGGTAGGTCGCTGCCTGCCCGCGTAGCGACGCCAGCGCTTGAGCAACGCCGCCTTGCCTCAAGTACCCTCCCAACTTGAACCTTCGCTACCGATCCTCCACTCCGCCAGCCGCACGATAGCCCGTGCCTCGCGGTCTTGGCGGAGTAGCGCTCGTCGGCGGTGACGAAGACGCCGCGCTCCAAGGTCGCGTGTGCATGGTTGGCGACGTCGTAGAACGTCACGCCGTAGCGTTGCGTCAAGTCAAGCGCCTGATTCGGCCAGAGGCGTGACGGCGAGGCCGTGGGCAGGTCGAAGCGAAGGAGGCTCGCCAGCAGTCGCTCGGCTTGGCCTGGAGCCGCTGCGCCACCGCATTGCCGATTTCGTACAGCCAAGCTCCGGTGCCAAGGCCTGAACATCGCCGTTGCCGACCGCATCGCGCAACACCAAGGCAGGGCCCTTGCGCCCATCCGCCCATCGCGCCGGGTGTCGCATCGCCTATTGGCTAACGGCACTCTTGCTGGTGCTATCGGGAAGGGGTTTGCTTAAGACGATTTCCCACGACCGCCTCGGCAACCAACCGTCCGAGTTTTCCGGCATTTCAGTGACCACGAACCGCCCGTCGCCAACCAGCCTGATTTTCTTCGCGAGCTCGCTGGCCTCCGAATCCGACACGATGTAGAACGCGTTGGGCAGGTCGTACCGCCAGTTCAGCACCTCCGGCAACCCATCAAGGAAGTCGCGCAACTCCTCTCGGGTACCCAGGTCTTCCGCGTAGACGAAGAGATATGCGCGCCTAGCCATGGTCGTCCTTGTTGGTGAGGCGACCAGCCGCTGTCCCGACCATCTCCACGAGGCGTCCGTTTCCGCCCTTTTCGCCGATCATCTCAAGGGTGCGCTTGCGAATCTGATAGTCTTCGGACTGTAGCTTGTCGGGATCGCGCAGCAGGAGTACCACGAATCCAATGGCGACGAGAAGCAAAGGCACGAACGCTATGACGACGAAGCAAACGAGCAACCACGGAGGCCCCTCGGTATACGAAGCGAGGCTGATTTGCCGGAACCGTCACGACAGCGCAAGGCCACAGCACGAGGTTCAACGCACTCTTGACGCGGAGCCGCCCGCCTACGTCACCCAGCCGCCGAGTGATCTGCTCCCGCCGGTCTTCAGTCATGCCGAGCCCAATGGCCGACTTGCTGAGTCAGCGTCAAGCTAGCGGAAAGGAGCTCCTGCGCGAGAGCTTCGCTCGCCCCCGCGTGGCCAACTTGCTGCTTTCTTACGGTCACCGGACGACCCTCGGATGGTCGGCGCGTGGCCGGACTCGCCGAGGCGCTGACCACGCCATCAGCTCATGCGGGCTCGGCACGGGTTCTCCAGTACGGTCGAGTTGCGTCGCATCGTACTACATGCGGCCAGCACCCCTGAACCCTCCCTAGCGATCCTCACCGATCCTCCACTCCACCAGCCGCACCATGGCCCGTGCCCCGCGGGCTTGGCGGAAGTAGCGCTCGTCGGCGGTGACGAGGACACCGCGCTCCAAGATCGCGGTGCGCATGGTAGGCGGCGTCGTAGAACGTCGCGCGTAGCGCCGCGTCAAATCAAGCGCCCGGTTCAGCCAGCGGCTTGACGGCGGGCCGTGGGCAGGTCGAAGCGCAGGAGGCTCGCCAGCAGTGGCTCGGCTTGGCCTGGAAGCCGCCGCGCCACTGCGTTGCCGACCTCGTACAGCCCGAGCTCCGGCACCAAGGCCTGAACATCGCCATTGCCGATGGCATCGCGCAACGCCAACGCACGGTCCACGTCCGCTTCATCCGCAGGCGGCAGAACCCACTTCAGAATCACCGAGGCGTCCGGGACGACCAAGGCAGTTGCCATCAGTGCCCGCCTTCCCGATCCTCCCGAATCCAGCGGACGATTTCCTCCGTGGAGGCGGCGGGCATCGTGGAATCCTGCCGCAGGCGGTCCATTTCGGCCATCGCTTCCACCCGGCCGCGCTTGTCCGCCCATTCGCGCAAGGCCAGTTGATCGTGCGGCTGCGGTCGCCTTGCGGGATGCGCTGCAACAGGCTCCAGACGTCGTCTTGAACGACGACGTTGATGCGGTGCGCCATGCCGATCTTCCGTCAGCGTGTATGACGCTGCGCATCGTAGCAGCGGCCGACGAACGGACAAGCGCCCCGTGGCGATCGCGCAGCGTTTCGGGCAGCGCGGTGACGGGCGGGCGCTTCCGGTCGTGGCGTCGGTTCGTCTTCGTCAAGTTCGTTTGTCCGATGTGGGTCGTAGTTCATCTTTCAGCAGTTGCCGTTGTTCAAGCGGCAGACTCAGAAGATGCCTCTCGTCGCCCGTCTTGGCGTGTCTTACTGCTGCTTGGAGCATCCCGATTGGGATGCGGCAGCATGGCAGGTCGTACAACGAGGTGGCGAGGCTCTGCAGAGCCTGCTCCCAATCGGCCAGATCACCGGCGAAGCCGTTGCGCCGGCCCGCCTTTAGGAAGCCGGTCAGGGCGCGGCCGACGGTGCCTTCATCGAGGCGATCCGCGAGTGCTTCTCTGATTGCGGCCAACCCTCGGGGTAGGCAACGAGGGCCGAAACTGCGTACTGCGACGGCTAGGGCGCCGACGGTGGCGGCCAGGTGTTCCGCGTCGCGTCCGAAGCCCTTGAAGTCTATGCCTGCGCCGAGCATGGCCTGCGCTGCGGCACGATTGGCCCTTTCGAGGGCAGAGTCGTCAACATTGCGCCGGGTGCGTTCAACCCGTGCCCCTTGGTCTCCTGGGACGGCGCCCAGTCCTTCAATCCTTGTTGTGCCCTCGCCGCCAACTATGAATAATCGCGGTCTCGAAGCGGGCGTCGTATAACGGTCATTACCCCAGCTTCCCAAGCTGGAGACGTGGGTTCGACTCCCATCGCCCGCTCCAACTCTGCCGTGCTTTGCGCCGGCATGCGCCGACGAGAGCAGCGTCATGCATGAGAGATCGCCTTGGTGGCTGGTGGCCGGCGTGTTTCTGGTGCTGGCGGTGTCGTCCGGCTTCGGCTTCTACAACCTCTCCGTGTACATGAACGCGCTGGCCGCGGAACGGGCGTTCTCGGTGGCGGATCTGTCCGCGGGGGTGGCGTTGCTGTTTCTTGCCAGCGGCATTGGCGGCGTCGTGGTGGGGCGGCTCATCGAGAGGCGCGACGTGCGCTGGGTGATGCTGGGCGGGGCGGTGCTCGGCGGGGTGGCGCTGGGGCTGGTTGGCGAAGCGACGACGATCTGGCAGGTGTGGCTGCTCTTCGCGCTGTTCGGGCTGGGCAACAGCGGGGTTTCGCTGGTGCCGGGCACGACGGTGGTGACGCGGTGGTTTCCGGGCGCCAATCGCTCCATCGCGCTTTCCGTGGCCTCGACCGGGCTCTCCGTGGGCGGGCTGTTGCTGACGCCGTTGTGCGCCAGCGTTCTCCATGCCTGGCAGGTGGAAGCGGCGATGCCGTGGTTCGGCGTGGCGTACTTTCTGGCCATCGCGCCCATCGCCGTGCTGCTGGTGCGGTCCTGGCCGTCGGGGGCTTCCCAGGGCGCGAAGCCGGCGCTGGTCGCTGGGGTCGGCGGCACGCTGCGTTCGCGGTTCTTCGTCGGCACGGTGGTTGCCTACATTGCCATCATGGCGTCGCAGGTGGGTGGCATCGCGCACATGTTCAACCACATCGAACTGCTCACCGGCCACGTGGTGGCCTCGACCGCGGTGATGGCGCTTACCCTCGCGAGCATCACCGGGAGGCTGTGCGGCGGCTTCATTCTTGCCGCTGGATTTCCGATCCGCTCGTTCACGGCCTTCAACGTGGCGGGGCAGAGCGTCGGTCTCGCGGTGCTTGGATGGGCCGGGGAGCCGGCCGTGGCGGTCGCGGGGGCGGTGTTGTTCGGCATCACCATCGGCAATCTGCTGATGCTGCAACCGCTGCTGCTGGTGCAGGCGTTCGGTGCCGAGCGCTATCCGCGCATCTTCGCCATCGCCAACGCGGCCTCCACCGCGGGAGTGGCGGGCGGCCCGCTGGTGCTCGGCATCGTCCACGACTTGGTGAACTACGCGTGGGCGTTCGGGGTGGCCGCGGCGGCCTCGGTGTTCGCGCTGTTCGCGTTTCTGGCGGCTGGCGCGTTGCCGAGCGGCGAAGGCCGCGGCGCCGTTCAGTCGTCGCCGAAGGTGAGCACGACCTTGCCGAAGCTCTGATTGCCGGCGAGCAACTCGTGCGCGGCAGCCGCTTGCGTGATCGGCAGCGTGGTCTCGACGACCGGCTTCACCGCGCCCGTTTCCAAGAGCGGCCAGACGCGCTCCAGAAGCGCGTCCATCACCAGCGCCTTGGCGGCGATGGAACGGGCGCGGAGCGTGGAGCCGATGATGCGCAGGCGCTTCACCATCATCAGGCCGAGCGGCGCTTCGGCAGCCGCGCCACCGAGCAAGCCGATGACGACGAGGCGGCCGTCCGGGGCGAGGCTCTTGAGATTGTCTTCGAGATAGGCGCCGCCCACCGGATCGAGGATCACGTCCGCTCCGGCGCCGGCCGTCCATTCGGCAAGCGCTGCTCTGAAGCTGCCTTGGTGGCGGTCGAAGCCAGCGCTTGCGCCCAAGGCGATGCAGCGGTCGATCTTCGCCTCGGATCCTGCCGTGACGAAGGCGGGATTGCCGAACGCCTTGCACATCTGGATGGCGGCGGTGCCGACGCCGCTTGCGCCGGCATGGAGGACGACGCGCTCGCCCTTCGTCGCCTTGGCCTCCATGAACAGGTTGAGGTATGCGGTGGCGAAGACTTCGGGCAGCGACGCGGCTTCCGCGAACGTCAACCCCTTAGGCTTGGGCAGCACCTGGCCGGCTGGAACCACCACCGTTTCCGCATGGCCGCCACCGGCCAGCAGCGCGCACACTTCGTCGCCGGGGGAGACCCGCGACACGCCTTCGCCAACCGCGGAGACCACGCCAGCGCACTCGAGGCCGAGGATCGGACTGGCGCCGGGTGGCGGGGGATAGCCGCCGGTGCGTTGCGCCAAGTCGGCGCGGTTGATCGCCGTGGCGCGGTTCTCGATGCGCACTTGGCCGGTGCCCAGAGATGGCGTTTCCGCTTCGCCCCAGACCAACTGGTCGCCTTCCACCAGAATCGCTTTCATCTCTCTCCTTCCATTGCCGTACCCGCCTACCAGGACATGCGAACCTTCACGCCGCGCTGGTGCAGGAAGCGCTTCAACTCGGACACCGTGTAGTGGCCGTAATGCACCATCGACGCGACCAGCGCCGCGTCGGCCTTGCCTTCGGTGAGCACGTCGTAGAGGTGGGACGGCTGCCCCGCGCCGCCGGATGCGATGACCGGAATGCGCACGGCTTCGCTGAGCAGCCGAGTGAGCGCCAACTCGTAGCCGTTTCGCGTCCCGTCCGCGTCGATAGCGTTCACCACCAGCTCGCCCGCGCCCAGGCGTTCGCCCTCCTTCGCCCATTGCAGCGCGTCCAGGGCCATCGGCCGGCGCCCGCCCTCGATGACGATCTCGTAGCCGGATGGCAGGTGTTCGCTTTGTTCGACGCGGCGAACGTCCATGGAGAGCACGACGTTCTGGTCGCCGATGGCGTCCGCGCACTCGGCGATCAACGCCGGGCGACGCACCGCCGCCGAGTTGACGTTGATCTTCTCCGCGCCGGCCAAGCGCAGATCGGTGGCATCGGCCACCGAGGCGACTCCGCCGCCAACGGAGAGCGGAATGAAGACCTGCTCAGCGACTGCTTCCACGACGTCCAAGATGATCTTGCGACGGTCGCTGGACGCCGTGATGTCGTAGAACACGAGCTCGTCGAGGCCGTCGAGGTAGTACTCGCGCGCCTTCTCCACCGGGTCGCCGATGTTCTTCGTGTCGACGAACCGCACGCTTTTGGCAAGCTGCCCGTCGCGTACGTCCAGGCAGGCGATGACGCGCTTGCTCAGCACGTTGCGCCCGCCCAAACGCCGTCCCACGCGAGGAAGCGTTCCAGCAGCCGCAGCCCGACGCGCCCGCTCTTCTCCGGATGGAACTGCGTGGCCACCAGGTTCGCGCAGCCAAGCGCGGAACAGAACGCGCCCTCGTATTCCGACTCGGCCAGCACATGGCGCGCTTGCGCTGGCACGGGCCGATAGGCGTGAACGAAGTAGAACTCGTCGCCTTCTTCGATGCCGCCCAAGACCGGATGCTCGTGCACCACCCGCACCGCGTTCCACCCCATGTGCGGCACTTTCAGCAACGGATCGTCCAGCCGAAACCGACGCACCTCGCCCGGCACCAGGCCAAGGGTTTCGGTGTCGTTCTCCTCCGAACGTTCAAGCGAAATCTGCAAGCCGAGACAGATGCCGAGAATGGGCGTACCGGCCTGGAACGCATCCACCAGAGCCGCCCCAACGCCGCTCGCCCGCAGACTGCGCATGGCGCTGCCCGCCGCACCGACGCCGGGAAAGATGACGCGCTCGGCATCGCGCACACGCACCGGATCGCCGGAAATCTCGGCCTCCGCGCCGACTTCCCGGCACGCCCGGAGCACGCTCGCCAAGTTGCCGGCATCGTAGTCGACGATGACCACCATCGTAGGGTGTACGCGGTTCTCAAGGACACGCGCTATTCTACGGCGTTCGCTGAGCAGGAGGCATCCGTTGGGCACAACGCAAGAGCCCTCAGCCGGGGAGCGCGAGGGGCCTGCCCCTCGCATGAAAGGCATCGAGTTCCCGCCCGTGGACGGCTGGCGAAGCGCCGGCCCCGCCACCCTCGGAATCGATGCAAACGCTCTCGCTCGCGCCGTGAACTACGCGACGACCTCGGAAATCGACTGGCCGCAGGATGTCTCGCGCATGGTCGCCCGCGACGATCCTCCGCCTTTCGACAAGCCCTTGGGCCCCACCAAGCCGCGTGGCGAAGCCTCCGGCGCGGTGGTGAAAGGAGGCGTACTCGCCGCGACATGGGGCGACCCCGCCCGCGTGGACATGACGTTCAGCGCCACCAAGAGCTATCTCTCCACCTGCGTCGGCCTAGCGGTGGACCGCGGCCTGATCGCCAGCGTGGACGACGCGGTAGCGAACTACGTCCCCGGCGACTGGTTCGCCAGCCCCCACAACCGCGCCATCACCTGGCGGCACCTCCTGCAACAGACCAGCGAGTGGTCCGGCACCCTGTTCGGCATCCCGGACACGGTCGACCACAACCGCAGCGTCAACCAGCGCCAAACCGGCGCGAAAAAGGGCGAGCCCCGCCAGCTCGCACCCCCCGGCACGTTCTGGGAATACAACGACGTCCGCGTCAACGCCTTGGCGTTCGCCGCCCTGCACGTCTGGCGCGAGCCACTGCCCACCGTCCTCGACCGCGAAGTGATGACGCCAATCGGGGCCACGCCATCCTGGGCCTGGCACGCCTACGACAACGCCTCGGTGGAAATCGACGGCCAGATGCTGCCGTCCGTCCCCGGCGGCGCCCACTGGGGCGGCGGCCTATGGATCAGCGCCCTCGACCACGCCCGCTACGCCCTGCTGATGCTGGCCCGTGGCCGTTGGGCGGACAGAGAGATCCTCTCCGAATCATGGCTGGAAGCCGCCCTGACCCCATGCGAAATCAACCCCCGCTACGGCTTCATGTGGTGGCTGAACCCAAACCGCAGCCCATGGCCCCGCGCCTCCGAACGCGCCTTCGCCGCCCTCGGCGCCGGCGGCAACCTGGTCTGCGTCGTACCAGAACACGACCTCGTGATCGTCACCCGCTGGGCCGGCGACCCCAACGGCATCGTCGACCGAGTACTCGCCGCGCTGGACAATCGCTAGGCGTCGGGCCAAGCGGAGCAGATCGTCGAGCACCCAGCCCAGCCAGACGTTGGCATGGCTCTTGCGCCCACATGGTTCAAAAAACGCCGAGTTGGGGTTGACACACCGCACCCCCGTATATGGAATACGCAGCCGTACACGCAACAAGCGAAGGGGCGGCTCGAGGTCAAGACGATGGCGTTGACTCGAGGTACCGGCGGGAGATTCGTGCCGATGACATTCAGGGCTAGGATGAGAGAAGAGGGACTCAGGATGAAACAGCCCAATGAGCACGACGCTCTCGCCACCGTCGCCACAATCATGGTCGTCCTTGCGGCGTACCCGGCATGGGCACAAGCACCCAACGGACAGCTGGGCAGCTACGACATCCTGATCCTCGTCGCCGCAGCCGGCCCCGCTCTTGCGGGACTGTTCTTGTTCTTGCTCCAACGTTTCGGGCCGAAGATTCTTCCGAGGCTCCTCATAGCCCTCCCGCCCATTCGGAAACGGTGGGCCACCCACACGCGAGTTTTCGTCGAGGCGCAGATCGCTACGATTCTAGTACCTCTCGTCAACGAGGTCTTCAATCGTGGCCAAGCCAAGTCCGGCGAAGTCCTCATTGTGGGAAGCGACGGAACCTATCTCACTAGCGAAAAGAAGCGCAAGCTGCATGATGCAATTCTCGATTGGACAACCCGTGGGATGATTGTGCGTTACCTGTTGGTTCAGCCAGACGAAGAAGTGCTTAAGGAACTCGACGGGCTGCGACGGAAGTTTGGTTCCAGTGGCTCGCTGGAGATACTGCCATTGCGGGCCTTGCCCAATGGCGCGGAAGACGACCTGCGTCCTCTGGTCACCGTCCTACAGACACTGCATCCGACCTTGATTCAATTCACCACCACTAAGGAAGAAGAAAAGCGAGCGATGTGGATCGAAAGCGAGCACCTTCCTGACAGGGTGCATTCATCTGGGAATAGATGGGTTCCACCCGAGGCTATGGGCGACGAGGCAAGTCCAAGCGAGACTTGGGGCGATGTGTTCTCGCGCTGGAGAGAAAGGCTCGCGACACTCTGCGCACATGTCCAACCCTCACCAAGCACGTGGGCCGCGTTTCCGCGCTAATCTCGACAGCGTCGTTGAATCAACCTCGAAGCTCTCCAAGCAAGCCAGAGAGCTTCGCGGCTTGGGAGAGTGAGAGGTGGCGCCCTTCGGAGAGGCGCAAGGCTAGGGTGCGTTGTACTCCGAGCTCCGGGAGCCCTCGTCGAAGGGCGCTGCCGGAATGGCCGGGTGCCCGTGCTTGGTGATGAGCGAGGGTTGCCCTGTTCTCGGCATCCTTGATAATTTTGCCGGAGTTTTGGCGAAGGCCGTGATCCCGCACCGTCGTTGCGGTGGGGCGGGGAAGTTGGATTGGGGAGTGAGATGCGGAGCGTAGTGCGGGCTGTTCGGCGGTTGCTGGCGTTGGCGGTGGCGGGGAGGTCGGTGCCTAGGGCTTGCGCCTTGTTGGTGCTTGGGGTGGCGTTGTGTTCGGTTGCCGTGCCGGCGGCTGGCGAGGGGGTGCTTCGGGCTGGCGGCGTGGCAGTGAGTGCGGAGAAGCGGTTAGAGTTGGCGGCGGATCCGTATGTGATGCGGTGGCGGGTGGCGGGGATGGACAGCGATGCCGTCTTCGGGGCCGTGGCCGGGGCAGCGCCGCTGGTGGTGAACCTGTTCGGGGATGTCGAGGTGCGGGCGCGGGTGCGGAGCGCCAGGACGTTGGAGGGCGGCTCGCGGTTCCTTGCCGGGGCGCTGGAGGGCGGCGGGCACTTCACGCTGTTTCGGCACGCCACGGGCATCGTGCGCGGGGAGTTCCACTCGGCGACGGGGTTCTACTCCTTGAGGTCGCAGGGGACTGGGAACGTGCTTGTGACGCAACAGGACGTGTCGAAGCTGCCTGGTTGCGGCAACGACGGCTTGGCGGGTGGGCCAGCAGGCTTTACCCCTGCCCTGGCCGAGCGGCAGCGGACTACGCTGCCGATGTGGGCGACCAGCGGACGCGGCGCGGAGCGTTCGAGCCGCCAAGCGGAACCGCTGGGCAGTGGTGCGGGTGCGGCAGACTCAGCAGAAAGCAAACCCATTGATGTGTTGGTGATTTATACGCAACGGGTGGAGGATCACGAAGGGGGACCTGCTCAAGTGCAGGCCACAATCGAAAACGAAATGGCAAAGACCAATCAGGTTTTAGAAAACAGTGGGCTTTCTCACCGGCGTATGCGTTTAGTCGCTATGGAAAAGGTAGATTATGAGCAGAGAGAAGGATTAGGTACAGATTTAGAAAACTTGGAAAACGCTTCAGCAGATAGTGCTTTGGATGAGGCATTTTCTTTAGTTGAAGAACATCAGGCCGATCTGGTTCATCTTTTTGTAAAGGAGGGAAGAAGAATGTGTGGCAAAGCTAATAATTATGGTGGAAGATCTGAATACTGGGTTCAAAAAGATTGTGAATATTCTGATAATTTTGATGTATGCCTCTACAATAAGCGCCGTCAACAATGGAAGTTCAAAAGATATTCTGTGTCGGCGCATGAATGTACCTACGGTTATACTTTTACCCATGAATTGGGCCATAACTTGGGGCTTTGGCATAATCGAGAAGGTTATGGCTGGAGTAGTATGGAAACTTACTATACTGCACGAGGCTATTTCCCCTTCATTAAGCCTTATGCTTTTGGTTATGTAGACCCCAATATTGCGGAGAATTGCATAAGCCAAGTGACTGTGATGGGTGCGAGTTATACTTTTGTAAATGGTTGTTCTGGTGTTGGAGGAGCGGAGGTACCTTATTTTTCCAATCCTGATTTGTTTTTTCCTCCTGCTCCTGCTTATGTAAATTATCCTTTTCAGCCTAATACTCCTATGGGGGTTCCGGGGGATAACCTTACAGTGGCTTTTAGCGGTCCAGTAAACGCCTCAAGGGCGATTGACGAGGTTTGGGATACTGTGGCCGCCATTTCTGAACCTTGGGCGGAACGGCTGCCGGATTGGGATTGCGCCGCGGAGGATGTTCCTGCCGACGCGCTGTCGTCCAAGCTGCCTGTTGGCTGGCAAATCGAACCAGTGGGCGGGGCGTCGGAGCTTCTGCTCTCACCGATCGTGTCGAGCAAGTGTGCGAAAGAGGCATGGTTGAGCGTGCGTTCCATAGGTGCGGTTCGGGAGTTGGTTAAACCTTACCAATCTACTCGAACTACTTGGGCGCGGGCGGCGGAAGGTGAACTGCGGGCGTGGCCGGCGGATGCAACCTTCGAGGTGGCCGTGGATGGGCCTCGAAGGGGCGACCAGCGGCTGTCGGTCGCGGCACCGCGGTACGACGGGGCGTGTGCTGTGCCGCGCAGAGCGCTCGCCACGGTTGAACTTGCGCGATCGTTCGGGGGTGGAGTAGCGCGAAAGTGGGGCGGCGTGCCGCGGCGCCACATCGCGCTGGAGCAAGGCTCTGCGCAGCCCCACTGCGCCGGCGCTCCCAACGCGAAACTGCGCCACTTGGGCGATTTCGACGGCGACGGCAGGGCGGACGTGCTGCTGCGCCATGCGGACGGCCACTGGCTCTACTACCCGATGGACGGGGTAGGAGCGCCGACGGATGGCGTGGCGGCGAACCTCCCAGGCAACCCGGCCATCGTGGTGGCCGGCGTCGGCGACTTCAACGGCGACGGGAGGGACGACGTGCTGATGCGTGTCGCTTCCGGCACCTGGCGCTACTACCCGATGGACGGGCCGCGCCCCGTGGCTGGACGCGGCAAGGTCGCGCTGCCGACGGACCTGGCGTGGCAACTCGAAGGCGTCGGCGACTTCGACGGCGACGGCAAGGACGACGTGCTGATGCGGCGCCGGGGCGCTCGGCTGGCGCCTTCGCCGGTGCCGCTGGTCGACGAGGATGGCTACGAGCGCGAATCGCCGCTGCAGATGGTGGACGAGTGGCGCTACTACCCGATGGACGGCAAACGGGTGCTGGAGGGCGGCACGCCGGCGGGCCTGCATCACAACTTCGGCGACTGGGTCGGCGGCGTGGGGGATTTCAACGGCGACGGCAGGGACGACGTGCTGTTCCGCCTCTCCGACGGCTCCTGGCACTACCTGCCGTTCCACGGCGGCATCGGCGGCGAGACCAGCGCGCTGCCGGGGGAAGGCGCCGTCGCCCTGCCGGAAGACATGGCGTGGGCGGTCGCTGGCATCGCGGACTTCAACGGCGACGGCAAGGACGACGTGCTGCTGCGCCACGAGGACGGGCGCTGGCGCCATCACCCCATGGACGGCGCGAACCTGCTCGAGGGCGGCGGCGCTGCGGACTTGCCGGCGGACCCGACGGTCTGGCTGGCCGGCGTAGGCGACATGAACGGCGACGGCAGAGCCGACGTGCTCACGCGGCACGGCTACGGTGCTTGGCGGTACTACTCCACGAACGGCGGCTACGGGTCGTTCACGTCGGGCGGCGATGTGCCACTGGCCAGCGGCACCGCCTGGGGCGTGCTGAAGGGCGGCTTGGAGGCACCGCCGCGAATCCTGGCCACGCTGCCCGACCGGCCCCTCGCCCTCGGCGGCGACGTTGCTTTGGATCTGTCTCTGCACTTCGCGGGCGGGCAGACGCTCGTCTTGGAGGTGGAATCCAGCGATGGGGACGTGGTGCGCGTGAGCGTGGCGGGCAACATGCTGACGCTGGCGCCGGTGGCGAACGGGCGGGCGACGGTCACCATCACGGCGCGGGACGCGGACGGCTACGCGGTATCGCAGACGTTCCAAGCCATCGTCAGCGAAAGCGGACAAGTGGGGCGGCGGTTCCGCGACTGCCCGGAATGCCCGCAGATGGTGGTGGTGCCGGCGGGTTCCTTCACGATGGGTTCGCCGGTGGAGGAAGAGGGCGGCCCTGGGAGCAGCCAGGGCTACGAGCGGCCGCAGCTTCAAGTCGACTTCGCCGCGCCCTTCGCCATCGGCGTGTTCGAGGTGACGTTCGAGCAGTGGGACGCCTGCGCGGCGGACGGCGGCTGCGCCGACCTGCCGCGCCACACGCCCTTCGACGAGCCGAACCACCCGGTCCACAACGTCAGCTGGAACGACGCGCAGGCGTACGTGGCCTGGCTCTCCGCCAAGACCGGGCAGGCGTACCGCCTGCCGAGCGACGCCGAGTGGGAGTACGCCACCCGCGCTGGCACGACCACGCCCTTCCACTTCGGCGAGACGATCACCACGGAACAGGCGAACTACGACGGCGAAGTGCCAAGCCCGCGCCGAGGGGAAGGAGAGGAGGCGTCGCCATACGCCCGCGAGAACCCGGGCACGTACCGGGGCGGCCCGGTGCCGGTGGGCCTGCTCCCCGCGAACCCCTGGGGCCTGCACGAAGTCCACGGCAACGTGCGGGAATGGACCCAGGACTGCTTCTCGGCCTCGAACCTCCGCGGCTGGCCAGCCGACGGCAGCGCCGTGGAAACCGGCAACTGCGACTCCCGCTTCCTGCGCAACGGCTCGTACTACGATGACCCGGGGGATGTCCGCTCCGCCAACCGCGCTCCGTCGTCCGCCGGGGAGCGGCACGGCTCCGCCGGCTTCCGGGTGGCGAAGACGCTTGGGGATTGAAGTGGCAGCTCTCGCACGGCCCCCGCCTTGCTCTCACGGCATCTCCCGCCAAATGCCGAGCGTCGAGTCCGCCTTCATCCCCCCGGCCCGGACGACTGCTCTTCGGAATCAGCCCCGCCACCCCGCCGTTCTCCAGCCGCCGCCACTCGTAGAAACTCGCCCGCGACACCTCGAATATCCGGCATGCTCCAGCGCCGTGAAGCGCGCGCGCATCGCGTCAATCCCTTCGCGGCCAACCCATACACGGGTTTGCTGTCTCTGCCAGACGGTAGTACAGTACGAAGTTCGAGAAAGGGCGTAATCGTGCGTGAAGGACACCGAATGGGTCGCCGCCGCACCTTGATGAAAGCCGAACAGTCGCAACGCTAGGGAGAAAGTCGTGAGCATGTACACGTCACAGGGCGTCATAAGCGTCCATAGCAATTCCAACGGCACGGTCCGCTTTGTTCCTAATGTCAGCTACTCTATTGAGCACGAGAATAGGACCTTCGCCGTCTTCGTCCCCCAACGATCGTCCTGTAACGGGGCGATTATCGCGGAGTGCTGTGGTGCCAAGGGCGTTGAAGTCGGAGTTAAGGCGGAGCATATGTGCATTGCTTCCGAAGCTGCTGCGCACCATACCAACGTGCAGCTGTGGGTGAAATGTGATAACAACTCACTCATAGCTTTGACGCTCGCATCCATAACCGAGCCTGCCAAATGACCGATCCGGAACACACGATCATTTTCTGGGGCGCCGGTGCCACCGTAAGTCTCGGAATGCAGACAACCTTGCAACAGACTAAGGCACTGCAGAAGATCGCATCTGAGCAGAAAAACAGTAAGTCTCTCGATGAACGCGTCAGAGTTGCGCTAAAGATCGAGGCCGAAGATACTTGCCCTTGGGCACCGGCGCTTCGCGATCTACTGACTGTCCTAGGCGAGGGTGGGGAAGACGAGGCTTTGTGTATCGTACGCCGTCACTGGCACTATCCCGAAAGCGAGCTGCGGGCGCGTGTGGCCGCGTTTCGTACGCTATATGACTGGCCGGCACTCAAGGCAGTTGTAAACGTCTGCCCTGGTGTGCATGGCGAAGGCTTCCAACTCAACGACCTATTCAACATTCTTGACATGCATGGGCAGACCGGCCATGGGTTTCACGACAAAGATAAGAACTTCCTGACTCCGCAACAGGTGTTGGGCGCACGTAACGCTCTGAAAATGTTGCTGCAAACAATACTCTACATCAACTGGCAGTGCGGTCGTCACAAAAAGGACTTGGAATACCACTATGAGTTTGCTAAAGCACTAGGACGTCGCATGCAACAACATGGATTGCAATTGGCTGATAAAGAGGATGTCACTTTCGATAGTCGGGGTTTCTATTTGGGCAACGTCAGCTTCGCCTGCTTCAACTGGGATCCTATTGCCCTTTGGTGCCAATTTGTCGCCAATCGCGACCTCAACCAAGACGAACTGAGAGTGCCATACATCGACAGCCCCGCCCGAAAACTGCAGATCTTCCATGATCTTGGCCATTTTGTGCCCGGGCCTCGTGTTGAGCCAAAGGACTCGGAGACGCCGTGGCACCCCATGAACGAAGCGTCTGTGCTACAGTTGAACGATCGTGACAATGGTGCTAGTGTGCGGATACGCATCAGTAAATTCCTGTTCCCCCATGGATGCCTGTGGTGGCGGGAATGTCCAAGTTGCGGCAAACTGTTGTCCTACATGGGTGACGAATGGAAGTACGACTCGGCGACTTTGATTCCACCGCCACCGTTCGGAGCGTTCGTGGAGAACATTAAGTTCAAGCCGCGCCACGACAAAGAAAGCGACGCTTGGAGCAGAGGTGAAGTAGACGCCCGCGTCTGCATTCACTGCGAGACCTTGACCTATGCACACCACACCCAAACGATAATGCAGAGCAGCTTCAAGAGTCCGCCGCCGCCATTTTTAGATGAGATCAAACGCGATTTGCGTGTTGCCGTCCAGAAGGCTAACCATGTGGTGCTCATGGGTTACTCTCTACCATCGGACGACGTGGACTACAGGGCTTTTCTTGCTGCACGGCGTCGTAGAGATCAAGATGGTCCGGTCAGATGCAGCGTAGTCAATCTGAGCGAAACACATGATAAACGATGGTATAGCCCATCAGAATGTGATGCTATTCTCGGGGACAAGGAATGGGGGGAGGCGCTCCGCAATACTCTTGTGGCGACAAGGGACTTGTTCGGAGAGGAAAACGTGCGCCTCTATAGTGGTGGCATCCCGAACGTCTTTGTGGACGGGGACGAGGTGACAGACTCTGTCGTAGAGAAGCTCTTGAGGTGGAGCGAATAGGGACGAGGTAGCGACGTTCTCGCTCGGCACCCATTGAGCAGTTCGGATAGGCAACGACCGCTGATCTTGCTAGCTGCGGACTTGCTTGCGGGGATCGTCTTCGCAATCCTCGAGTGAGCGCCGTTGTCACCTGGCGACGGGGCGCACGACGAAGAGCAGATCCCCGGCGTTCACTTGGGCGCCACTGGCGACGTTGACGCGGACGATCTCGAAGCGGACGTTCGGGTCGTAGAGCGGAGTCGGTGCGCCGGCGTTGAAGTCGGCCAATCGAAGTGGAGCGAAGATCTTGAACGCTTCGAGTTGGCAGATCGTCTTCGTGGTGTCGATGCGTTCGCCGGTGGAGACGAAAGGGGGTTCCGTGGGTGAGGGGGTGAGGTAGAGGATGCCGGTGGAGGGGGCTAGGACTTTGAGTTCGTCGCTGTTTTCGATGGCGATGGACTCGGCGCCGATGCTGGCGTCCGTGGAGCCGGCGTCCTTGCCGATTTCGGCGATGAGTTCGCTGTGGTCTAGGCGGTCTAGGAGTTCGGGGAGGTAGTTGGTGTCGTAGTCGCCGCGCTGGAATACCTCGTCGCGGAGGATGCGCTTTACCAAGGCGATGTTGGTGGAGATGCCGCGGATTCGCACGCCGTCCAGGTAGTCGGCGAGTTTGCGGGTGGCGGAGGCGCGGTCTTCGGCGTGGGCGATGACTTGGGCGACCATGCTGTCGTAGTAGGGGGAGACGAACTTGCCCTCGCCAGCGCTTGCGATCACGTCGATGCCGCCTTGTCGCGGGAGTACGCATTCGTGGATCTTGCCGGGGCTTGGTTGGAACGCTAGCGTTTCCGCAGACGAAGCGACTAGGCGCTCGGCGTTGATGCGGGCTTCGACGGCGTAGCCCTGGGTACCCATCTTCAAGTCCGCGATGCTCTCGCCAGCGGCGATGCGCAGTTGTTCGCCTACGATGTCCACGCCGGTGACCCATTCCGTGACCGGGTGCTCCACCTGCAGGCGGGTGTTCATTTCCATGAAGTAGACCTCGCCGGAATCTAGGTCGTGGATGAACTCGACCGTTCCGGCACCGACGTAGCCGACCGCGTTGGCCAGCGTTGCGGCGTGACGGCGCACGTCGCTTTCGAGTTCGGCTGGCAACGCGGTGGAGCCCGATTCCTCGATCACCTTCTGCTTGTCCCGCTGGACGCTGCAATCGCGCAAACCCAGCACTTTGGCGTTGCCGTGGCTGTCGCGCAGCACCTGCACTTCGATGTGTCGCAGCGAGGTGACGTAGCGTTCCAGGTAGATGTCGCCGCTGCCGAATGCGCTTTGCGCTTCCACCACCACGCGATGGAAGGATTCGTGGAAGTCGTCGGCGTCTTCCACCACGGCGATGCCCTTGCCGCCACCGCCGTGGACTGCCTTGATGAGTACCGGATAGCCGATTTCCGCGGCGGCTGCGGCCGCTCGGTCGCCATCGGTGAGGATGCCGTGGCTTCCGGGAACCACTGGAACGCCGTGCGCAAGAGCGGTGGCGATGGCGTTCGATTTGTTGCCCATGGTCTCCATGCTGGAAACCGGCGGGCCGACGAAGTTGACGCCGTGGGCGCGCACCAACTCGGCGAACTGCGCGTTTTCGGAGAGGAAGCCGATGCCGGGGTGGAGCGAATCCACCGCCTCGTGTTCGGCGATGTTCACCACGGAACGGGCGTTCAAGTAGCTTTCGTCCGGCGTGTTGCCGCCGATGCAGACGAGGGAATCCGCATCGCCGAGCATATCCGCGGCAACGGATTCCATGTCCGGGTCGGATTGCACCAGAACCACGGCAACGCCGCGCTTTTGCGCGACGCGAACCAGTTTCACCGCGGTGCAGCCGCGGGCGTGG
Organism: Candidatus Azotimanducaceae bacterium; assembly: GCA_965243175.1. Classification (GTDB taxonomy): domain Bacteria; phylum Pseudomonadota; class Gammaproteobacteria; order Pseudomonadales; family Azotimanducaceae; genus VXYL01. The sequence continues at coordinate 480,541 of OZ251532.1, forward strand.
ACCAGCATCTTTTCCACGGGGCGGTACAACTCTGATTCTTCCACGCGGCGTTGCGGCACTTCGGCGATTGGGCCTTCGCTGTCGGGGGCACCGGCCAGAACTCGATTGACCACGCCTTGCACCGTTTCTCGGGGCACAGGAATCGCTGGATCGATGCGCCGCAGTTCGTCGTCGAGATTCGGCAGGAAGGGGTGTTCCACCAACGCCCGCATGGCGTTGGGAACGGCGGAGAGGTAGTTGGCGATGTGCGAATCCGAGGGGAGATAGCTGGAAACCACGATCTGGCCGGCGAAAGGCATGCTCGCGCCGGAGAAGTAGCAGGTGTGGGCGAGCGGATGGGTGACGAAGCTCGCTTGTGCGCCGCCGGTGCAGTCGCCGAAGCCGAAGACGATCACCGGCAGGTCGAAGTCGCGCACGAAGCGGGTGATGCGGTCGTTCACCGCCGCCATCGAGAACAACGCGCCGGCGCCTTCCATCGTCTGCATTCCGCCGGAGGAAATGAAGCACACCACCGGCAGTTGCCGTTCCGCGCAGACCACCAGCAGCTTGCAGAACTTCTCCGCGCTGGCCATGTCGAAAGCGCCGGCCTTGAAGGCGGTGTTGGAGATCACGGCACCGACGTTGACGCCGTCTTCGCCATTGCGGAAGCGACCGATGCCGGTCACCACGCCGCATGGCGGCTGGCCGCTTTGCAGTGCCTTCTCGATTGAGAGTCGCAAGCCGGGGAAGCGGTGCGGGTCGGAACTGATGAGATCGCCGTTGAGTTCCTGGAAGTCGTCGAAGAAATGGGCCACGAAAGCGCTTGGATCCAGCTTTGCGGCACGTTTGCTGCTCTGCAGCACGTCGCGGATCTGCAAATCCCGATACGCCTGCATCAAGCGGTTCCAGAAGTCCTTGCGGCGGCCGATGTTGCGCGGCGCGATGCGGCCGTCGTAGCGTCGCCCTCCCCGCTCCGCCTGCAAGTAGGAGGCGAGCAGTCTCTCGAACAGAAACGTGACGACCACGAACAAGGTGTCCGAGACGCGGGAGGAGGTGCTCTTCTTCCACTCCTCCACATCGCGGAAGAAGCGGCCGACGGCGCCCGACGTGCGCTTGTGCCAGTCGAAGAACTGCGCCTCTAGGCGAGTCGTCGTCGCTTGCGCATCGCCGTCGGAATCCGCAGCCGCGACCTCCGCCAACGCCTTGCGGATCAGATTCCGAATGGACTCGCGGGAAAGCGAGCGCGACGACTCCGCCTCTGCGGCGATGGAGTCCAGGTTGGCGACGATGTGGTCGTAGACTTGATCGAAAAGCAGCAGGTTTTCGCACTCGAGCGCGAAGTCCTCGCGCAGGTCCTCTTCGAGCACCACGTCCATCACCGTCATGTCGGAAGGTGCGGTGCTGGTCGTCCGCACCGTCTCCGAGAACAGCGGCCCGAAGCGATCCTCGATCACCCGCCGATTGGCGACGATTGCGGACGATGCGCCGTTGACGAAGGCGCGGGCGTTGGCGGAGAGGGCGCCGTGGATCTTCGTGTCCGCGCACAACGGGCCGTCGGTGATGGCCATGTTGAGTTCGGCGGCCAGCTGTTCGCGCAAGGACGCCTCCGGCTTGTCCGCCATGCCACTGAAGAGCTTCATTCCCTCGTGGGTGAAGCGGGCGCGCAACGCTTGGCCGAGGGCGTCGTCGTCGCGGATCGCGTCTATCAGCCGACGCGGTTCGGTCAGCTCCGCCACGCGGAACAGCGAGCGCGTCTCGGCGACGTTCTGCGCGAAGGCGCGCAAGGCTTGGAAGTTGCCGGCGGCATCCACCTTCCAGCGGTTGTAGAGATAGGTGCCGACGCTGGCGATGAGTACCGTGCGGGCGTCTTCGTAGTTCTTCCTCCGTTCGCCGAGGAAGAACTGGGCGACGCGGCGACGTGGTTCGTTGACTCTCTCCTTCTTCTCGACGTAGTTCTTCCACGCCTTGGAGAGCACATCGTCGTAGACCACCCGGTCCGGGTCCTGCAGCCAGCGCAGAAAGGTCTCTCGGCGTTCGCGATCCGTGCGGGCATCGAGTTCGCCAGCGGGCAACTCCTGCTCCGCCAAGCGGCCGTAGGAGCCGGTGGTGGTCGCCTTGATGCGCCGGCGAACGCGCAAGTAGCGAAGATAGCGGTAGGCGACGCCGAAGACGTTGAGGTACTCGGTGGGATTCCGAGTCACCTTCAGCTCCGCGTTCGCCTGCGCTTGGCGCAGCCGTTCGGAAGGCACCAGATAGCGCTGCAAACTGCGCCGATAGTGATCGAGGATGTAGGGATTGGCGGCGACGAAGCGCTTGGTGCTTTCCTCCACGTGCAGGATGCCGGAGACGATTGCCAAGCGCAGGTTCTCCGCGTCTTCGCCTGGAACGTAGTCGACAACGGCGTCGATGTTGCCTTGGCGCTTCAACTCGAAAGGCGACAGGCCCACCTGCTTGGCGCACTGCTGCCAGGAGAGGTTCAGGCGCCGCGCGATGCTCGCTAGGCCCTTCGGCTGGATGGTGCTGAACACGCCATCGCGCACGGAGAGAATGAGATTGCTGGCGGCCAGGGGGATGGCGCCGCCGGAATAGCCGAGGCCGTAGACGATGCCGAGATTCGGCACGTCGGTATTGGACATCTCGGCGATCAGCCGCGAAATGCTGTGCGACTGGTTGTTCTTGTTGGCCGCCTCGTCGCCAGCGGCGCCGGGCGTGTCCATCAGGCTGACGATGGGCAAGGAACGGTTGGCGAACTCGGCGATGCTCGCGACCGCCTGCAAGTGGTGCTCCGGCATCCACTCGCCGCTGCGCACGGCGCGGTTCTGGGCGATGAAGCCGACTCGCCGCTCCGTGCCATCGAAATCCAGCAGCACCACGGCAGAGTAGAACGGGCCGTCCAACTGTTCGCTCTCGACTTTCCCGAGGCGCCGGATGGCGTCCGGGGCGGGCAGCCGCTTGGGATCGTCGGCGCCGGTCATCACCGCTTCGATGTAGGCGTCGATGTCGAGCTGGTCCAGCGTTTCCGCCTGGCGGAGCACGTCGGCTTCCGAGAGCACGCCGCGCAACGGCGGGTCGAACTCGCGTTCGGCGTCTGGAACCAGCGACGAATCCCGCGCCAGTTCCTCGGCGATCAGGAACAGCCTGTCCCCCGACCAGTGTTCGTCGGTGGTCGCCTCAGAGCCTTCCGTGGCGGCTCTCGTCCGCCCCGGCGAAGGGGCGCTGGACATCGTTTGCGCGGCGGAATCCATCGCTTTGCTAGTCGGCCTGCGTTGCGAAGCGAACAAAACCACAAACGGAGCGGCATTTCCACTGTCGCCGCGGGTTGCCCGCAGCAAGAAAGCGCTCCCCGCCAGCGCCGGGTTGCTGGCACGGCTTTTGCGGCGCGACTACAATGCACGGCCATGGCAAGCGTGAAGACGGCGCCCGCGAAGCGCCCGGCAACCGAGGGCGATGCTGCGGACGCGGCAAGCGCATCGAACGGCAGCGGCCTCACCATCGCCGTGCTCACCGTTTCCGACACGCGCGGGCCGAGCGAAGACACGTCCGGCGACTATCTGGCGGAACGCCTCGCCGCCGAAGGCCACAGCTTGGCCGCGCGGCGCATCGTGCCGGACGATGTCTACCTGATCCGCGCCGTGGCGAGCGGCTGGATCGCCGCGCCGGAGGTCAACGTGGTGCTCACCACCGGCGGCACCGGATTCACCGGCCGCGACAGCACTCCCGAAGCGCTGCTGCCCCTCTTCGACAAGACCATCAGCGGTTTCGGCGAGCTGTTTCGGCAGGTTTCCTACGAGGAGATCGGCAGTTCCACCATTCAATCGCGCGCGCTCGGCGGGCTCGCCAACGGCACGTTGATCTTCGCCATGCCTGGATCCACCGGCGCTTGCCGGACCGCCTGGGAGAAGATCCTGCGCAATCAGCTCGACGCCACCTTCAAGCCCTGCAACTTCGCGGAACTGCTGCCGCGTTTCCACGAAGGTTCGGCAGCCGCCAAGGCCCCTGTTTCCAACGAGGAGCAACCATGACCCACGTTTTCGTCCTTGGCGCGCAGCGCACGCCCATCGGCAGCTTCCAAGGCGCGCTGGCGGATCGTTCGGCGCCGGAACTCGGCGCGCACGCCATCGGCGCCGCAATCGAGCACGCCGGCATCGGCGCGGACACCATCGACGAAGTGCTGATGGGATGCGTCCTGAGCGCGGGCGCGAAACAGGCGCCGGCGCGCCAGGCCATGCGCGGCGCTGGCATTCCCGACAGCGTGGGCGCCACCACCATCAACAAGGTCTGCGGCTCCGGCATGAAGGCGGCGATGCTGGCGACGGATCTGATCCGCGCTGGCAGCGCCAACCGCGTGGTGGCGGGCGGCATGGAGAGCATGTCCAACGCGCCGTATCTGATGCCGAAGGCGCGCGGCGGGTTGCGGATGGGACATGGGGAACTGCGCGACGCGATGTTCACCGACGGCCTCGAAGACGCGGACACCGGCGGTTCGATGGGCGCCTTCGCCCAGGATACGGCGGATCAACGGCAGCTCACCCGCCAGGCGATGGACGAGTTCGCCATCGCTTCGGTTCAGAAAGCCCGCAGCGCGATGGATTCGGGCGAGCTCGCAGCGGAGATCAGCCCGCTCGGCGAAGTCGTGGAAGACGAACAGCCGCGCCGCGCCAAGGTCGAGCGCATTCCTTCGCTGCGGCCCGCCTTCAAGAAGGACGGCACCATCACCGCGGCCAACGCCAGTTCCATATCCGACGGCGCCTCGGCGCTGGTGATCGGCGACGAGAGCGCTGCCGAGGAAGCCGAGCCGCTGGCGCGCATCGTCGGCCACGCCACGCACTCCATCCATCCCGCCGAGTTCACCGTCGCCCCGGCCGGGGCCATCGCCAAGCTGCTCGACAAGCTCGGCTGGCGCAAGGAGGACGTCGACGTCTTCGAGATCAACGAAGCCTTCGCCTGCGTGCCGATGATGGCCATAGACGAACTCGGCCTGCCGCCCGAGCAGGTGAATCTGTACGGCGGCGCTTGCGCCCAAGGCCATCCCATCGGCTCCACCGGCAGCCGCTTGATCGTCACCTTGGCGCATGCGTTGAAGTCCCGTGGCGGCAAGCGCGGCATCGCCTCGCTGTGCATCGGCGGTGGCGAGGCAACGGCCATCGCGTTGGAACGGGCGTAGTTCCGGCGCATTGCGCGGGCTTGGGCGGCGACGCCTGCACGAACACGGCACGGCCACGGAGGGGATGCGATGGGGCAGCCGCTGCCAGTCATAGTGGGGTTCGGGGGCGTCAATCCGGCCGGGCGGGTTTCCTTCCACCACGCCTTTCGGCGCACGGTGATCGACGCCCTCGACAGCGCTTCCGCGGACGACACCTACGCCAGCCTGCGGACGCTGATGAACGTCGAAGGCGATGCCGCCGATGGCGACGTGCGTTCGTACATTCGCGACAACACGCTGGTGCGGCGCATCGACTGCTTCGACCCGGACGCCGTGTATTGGCAGCGCAGCGTCGGCCTGCGTCCGGCTTCCGGCGATGCCCTCTCGTTCGCGCTGCGGGAACGAGATGCGCCCGACGCCACGCCGGAAGGCTGGCGAACGCGCAAGCGCGAAGACGGCAGCGTGGAAGTGACCACCGAACGCGCCAGTGTGCTGGTTCCGGACCGTCGCGTTTCCCGCGTTTCGTCGGGCGGCCAGCTGCCGAAGGGGTTCGAGCCGGGCAAGCTCTATTCGTCGCGCAGCCATCCGCGCGGCCTGCAACTGACGATCTACGCCGCATCCGACGCCGTGCAGTCCGTGGGGCTGCCTTGGGAAGCGTTCAAGGCGCATGTGCGGCCGGACGAGTTCGCGTGCTATTCCGGCAGCGCGATGGGGCAGCTGGACGGCTACAGCGCCGGCGGCATGATGCAGGCGCCGATGATGGGCAAGCGCCCGACGTCGAAGCAGGCCGCGCTCGGGCTTTGCGAAATGCCCGCGGACTTCATCAACGCCTACGTCATCGGCGGGCTGGGCGGCACCGGCGGGGCGATCGGCGCCTGCGCCACGTTCCTCTACAACTTGAAGATCGCCGTGGACGACATCCGCGCCGGACGCTGCCGAGTGGCCATCGTCGGCGGGGCGGAGGCGCCCATCGTGCCGGAGATCGTCGAGGCGTACCGCACCATGGGCGCATTGGCGGAAGACGAAGCGCTGATGGCCATCGACGGCGCCGACGCGGTGGACAACCGCCGCGCCTGCCGTCCCTTCGGCCAGAACTGCGGCTTCACGCTGGCCGAGGCAGCGGTCTACGTGGTGCTCGTCGACGATGCGTTGGCGTTGGAACTGGGCTGCGACATCCACGGCGCGGTCGGCGGCGTGTTCGTGAACGCGGACGGCTACAAGCAGTCGATTCCCGGGCCCGGAGTCGGCAACTACATCACGGTCGCCAAGGCATTGGCCCTTGGCCGCGCCATCGTCGGCGAAGAGGGCGTGCGGCAGCGCTCCTACGTTCACGCGCACGGCACAGGCACGCCGCAGAACCGGGTGACGGAATCGCACATCCTCAACGAAATGGCCAAGACCTTCGGCATCGAACAGTGGCCGGTGGCCGCGGTGAAGGCGTACCTCGGCCACACCTTGGCACCAGCCTCCGGCGACCAGACCGCGTTCGCGCTGGGCACCTGGCGCTACGGCCTGATCCCCGGCATCGCCACCATCGACGAATCCGCCGAGGACGTCCACAGCGACCACCTGCGCATCCAGCCCGCGCACTCCCAAGTGGACCCCAAAGCCATCGACATGGCCGTCGTCAACTCCAAGGGCTTCGGCGGCAACAACGCCAGCGGCCTGCTGCTAGGCCCGCATGTGGTGGACCGCCTGCTCAAGACACGCCACGGCGAAGCCGCCTTGAGGCGCTGGGCGAAGCGCAACGAGTCCGTCGCCGCACAAGCCCGCGACTACGACCAAGCCGCCACCGCAGGCGACGCGGAAACGATCTACCGCTACGGCGAAGGCGTCCTGCACGGCGAGGATCTGGCCATCTCCGCCGAGGCGCTCGGTGCGCCCGGGTATTCCCACAGCATTCCTCTGGCGATGGACAATCCGTTCGACTGACGAATCAGGCAACAGCCGTCTCGGCGCTGAGCCCGTACGTCGGCTTGCTTGGGCGTTCGCGGCGGGTGTAGGCTGAAATCAGTCGCGGGGGGAACGTTTCGCGGTGAGCGAAGGAAAGGGGGAGCGCGGCGCGACGGATCAACCGCGCCAGCGGAACGCCGCATCCACGACCCACGCCAACACCCTGGGCCAAGTCAGCTGGGCGCTCTTCGAGTGGGCGCGCAACCCGTACTACATCCTCATCGTCATCTACATCTTCGGCCCGTACTTCACCAACGAAGTCATCGGCGACCCGGTGCGCGGGCAGGAGATCTGGGGCTACATCAACGGCTTCGCTGGTCTCGTCACGGCTGCGGTGGCGCCGTTCCTGGGCGCCATCGCGGACAAAGTGGGCCGCCGCAAACCGTGGATCGGCGCCTTCATCGCGGTGATGGTGCCGGCGATCCTGCTGCTTTGGCTGGCCGTTCCCGGGCAAGCCGAAGTGGGCATCGTCACCTTGGCCGTGGCCTTGGCGGTGGCTGGCGCCGGGTTCGCCTTCACCGAGGTCTTCCACAACGCGATGCTGCCGTCCGTGGTGCCGTACCACCGCCTCGGCACGGTGTCCGGCTGGGGGCTCGCGCTTGGCAATGGCGGCGCGTTGTTCATCCTCGCGGGAATGCTCTACGCCTTCGCGTTGCCAGCATCGGGGCTGCTCGATTGGGGTTGGCTGCCGAAGGAGGTGATGTTCGGCTTGGACGTGACCATGTTCGAGCACGACCGCATCGCCGCGCCGATCACCGCGGTGTGGCTGGTGATTTTCGCGCTGCCGCTCTTCTTCTTCACGCCGGATCAGTCGAACGTCGCCACCACCGCCCGCCAAGCGGTGCGCGAAGGCATCGCGGACATCTGGAACACGGTGCGCCACCTGTTCGCCTACAAGAACGTGCTCCTCTATCTGATCGCCCGCATGTTCTTCAACGACGGCAAGCTGGCCATCATGACCTTCTACATGATCTACGCCACCGGCATCTTCGACTGGGGCGGCGCGGAACGCTTGATGGTCGGCGTCTTCCTCACCGTGTTCGCCATTGCGGCCGGCTTCATCGGCGGCTGGCTGGACGACATCGTGGGTTCCAGAAAGGCGATCATCTTCACCATCAGCGGCAACGTCGTGGCGCTGCTGGCAGCCGTTTCCATCACGCCGACGACCATCTTCTTCGTCGAGTTCGAGGGCTTGGACGAACCGGTCTGGGATTTCGCCTTCTTCCGCACGCTGCCGGAGATCGCCTACCTGATCGTCTCCGTCCTGTTCGCGCTCTTCATCACCTCGGCCTACGCCAACAGCCGTACCATGCTGGCGCGCATCGCGCCGGAGCAGGAGATGACCAAGTTCTTCGGCCTGTACGCGCTCTCCGGGCAGGTGACCGCGGCGCTCGGCCCGTTCATGGTCGCCCTTGCCACCGGGTTGTTCGACAGCCAGCGCGTGGGCTTCGGTTCGATCCTGCTCCTGCTGGCGGTGGGCGCGGTGCTGATGGTGTTCGTGAAGGAAGAGCGCACCGAACCGGCGGCGCACTCGCGCTGAGCGGGATGGCCGCGGCGCCGTTCGTGTATGGTGCGGGTGGCGAAGAGCCGCAGTCAGGAGGATTCGTGAAGCCCATTTCCGTTCAGCTCTATTCGCTGCGCAAGGAGTGCGCGGAGGATTTCGACGGCGTTCTTTCGCGCCTCGCCGCCATCGGCTACAAGGGCGTGGAACCGTTCGACCTGTTCGGCAAGAGCCCGCAGGAATTCCGAGCGCAGGTGGAGGACCTCGGCATGGTGGTGTCGTCGAGCCACACGCCGTGGGCGAATCGCGCCGCGCTCGACGACGTGGCGGAGACGGTGACCGCCCTTGGCCTGAATCGCGCCGCTGGCGGCTTCGCGCCGGACGACTTCGCTAACATGGATGCCGTCGGGCGCACCGCGGAGGCGATCAACGCCATCGTCGAAGGCCTGGCGCCGCACGGCATCGACCTCTTCCTGCACAACCACTGGTGGGAGTTCCAAGAATTGGGCGGCAAGCTCGGCGCGCACCACATCGCCGAGCGCTGCCCGAAGGTCCTCTTTGAGGTGGACACCTACTGGGCGGCGAACTTCGGCGCGGTGGACGCGGCCGCGGAAGTGGCGAATCTCAAGGCCAGAGCGCCGTTGCTGCACATCAAGGACGGCCCGCTCGAACGCGACCGCGCCCACGTGGCGGTCGGCGACGGCAAGATGGACATTCCAGCCGTCATCGCAGCGGCGGACGCGGACGTCTTGGAATGGATCATCGTCGAACTCGACGCCTGCGATACGGACATGATGACCGCGGTGGAGGGAAGCTACCGCTATCTCACCGGCAACGGCTTGGCGGCCGGCAATGTCTGAACGCCGCTTCGATTTCGCGGTCGGGCGCACGAATCCGGAGACCTTCCCGGTCGAGCGCGTGCAGCAGGCCGCCCATCGCGCCATCGCCAACGAATACGCGGAGCTCACCGAGTACCCCGGCAAGCTCGGCCATCCCGCATTGCGCGCGGTGATGGCGCGGCGCGAATCGGAACGGGAAGGCGTCGCCGTGGCCGCGGATTCGCTCGCGCTCACGAACGGTTCGATGCAGGCCGTCACCTTGGTGGCGGAAGCGTTGACGCAGCCGGGAGACGCGGTGATCTGCGAGGAACTCACCTACGGCGGCACCATTTCCGCCTACCGAACGCTCGGCATCGACATGGTGGGCCTGCCGGTGGACGAAGACGGAATGCGCGTCGATCTGCTGGCAGCGAAACTCGCCGAACTCGGCGCCGCGCGCAAGCCGAAGTTCATCTACGCGCTGACGACCTACCAGAATCCAACCGGCGCGAATCTCTCGCTTGCGCGTCGCCGCACGCTGGTCGAAATCGCCCAAGCGCAGGACATTCCGATCGTCGAAGACAACTGCTACGGCGACGTCCACTACGACGGCGACAAGCCGCCATCCCTCTACGCGCTTTCCGACTACGACAAGATCGTCTACCTGTGCTCGCTCTCGAAGATCCTCGCGCCCGGCTTGCGCCTCGGCTACCTGATCGCGCAACCGGCGATGCTCGAGACGATCCTCGCCCGCCGCCACGATGCCGGCCCCAACGCCTTGGCCGCCGGCGTGGTCGCCGAACTCTACAAGGACGGCGTGTGGAACCTCACCGAAGAGCTGAACGAATCCTTGAAGGTGAAGAAGAACCTGGTCGTGGCCGGCTTGGAGGACGCGGCGGACGTGTGCGTCTCATCCAATCCCAGCGGCGGCCTGTTCGTGTGGGTGCGCTTCCCGGACGACGTGGACCAGAACAAGCTCGCCCGCCTCACCGCGGAACGCGGCTTCTTCTACGCGCCCGGCGCCAACTTCCACATCCACGGCGAACAGGTGTCCTGCTTGCGCCTCGCCTTCGGCCACGTGCCGGACGACGACATCCGCGACGGCATCCCAATCCTCGCGCAATGCCTGCGCGAAGCCCGCACCAGCAACGAAGCGCCACGCTTTCGCGGGTTGTTCGATGGTTGAGGAGCAAACGAACTTTGAGCACACCAACGCACGCAATGTCGAAGGCGGAACGATTCCGGCAACGGTGGGCCGCGGTGGAATCCCGCGTACCGAAGTTCACGGAAGCGCTCCCACGTTCGCCGGATGTTGCAATGCAACGGTCCGAGGCGCTGCTCGCCTTCGCTCTGCAGCTGAATCCCGCACTGGCGGATGGCGATGGCGACCTCGACGAGCACGTTCGAGTCCACGACTTCCTTATGGGCAGGCGTGGTGGCAAGCGTAGCTGAGGCTCTCGCCGCAGTGGACCGGCTCCTGGCCCCGAAAGGCGTCCGCTGGGCTGTGTTGGGCGCTCACGCCGCCAATCTCTATCGCGACGAAGTGCGCGCCACGCAAGACGTCGATGTGCTCGTGAGCTTGAGCGCTCCGCTAATGAAATCGCTTGCCGACGACTTGACCGCAGGCGGGTGGCATGTGCGCCACAGGACCGAAGACGGATGGTTGATAAGGGCCAGACATCCACAATTCGGCGACATCGACGTGATGTGTACGCAAGAGGAATACCAGCACACTGCGCTCGACCGGGCTGTAGAAAGGACTGTGAAGGGCATGGGTGTCGTGCGCTTCCTTGCGGTGGAGGACGTCATCATCCACAAGCTCATCGCAAACAGAGCGCAGGACGAGTTGGACGTCGTTTCGGTCCTGAAAGGGAACCCGTCACTCGATGCGGCGCATATGGAAAGATGGTTGAAGGAGTGGGGCATCGAGGAGCGCTACGACGAACTGCGCCAAGTGTCCAAGCAGCGGCCTGGACATTCCCTAAAGCACGGCCACGGGAACGATCGGCAGGCCACGGAATCGCAGCAAGGTGGAAGAACAGGAGGCAAGGAGAGATGAGCGACGGAGCGAAACTGCGTACCGAGTTGGGGCATCCGGTGATCGATGCGGACGGCCACTGGCTGGAGTTCGGGCCGGTCGTTGCCGAGGCGATGCGCAAGATCGGCGGCGAGGCGGCAACGCGCGCCATGCGCATCAACGGCGATCGGGTTGGCCGGGCGTTGCGCATGACGCCAGCGGAAAGGCGGCGCGAGAACATCGCCCAGGAAGCGTTCTGGGGCGCGCCGACGAAGAACACGCGCGACCGCGCCACGGCGATGATGCCGCGCCTGCTCTACGAGCGGCTCGACGAGTTCGGCATCGACTTCGCCATTCTGTTTCCTACCATGGGCCTCGGTCTGCCGCGCGTCAACGACACCGAAGCGCGGCAAGCGGCCTGCCGCGCCTTCAACATCTATCAAGCGGAGTTGTTCGAGCCGCTCAAGGATCGGATGACGCCCGCCGCGGTGATTCCCATGCACCACCCGGAGGAAGCCATCGCCGAACTCGAACACGCGGTGGGCGAACTCGGTCTCAAGGCGGTGATGCTGAACAGCATGATCGACCGGCCGGTGGCGAAGGTGGCGGAAGAACGCCCGGACGCCGCTGACCTCGCCATCTGGTACGACAACATCGGCCTCGACAGCGCCCACGACTACGATCCGGTCTGGCGGAAGTGCGAAGAGCTTTCGGTCTCGCCAACATTCCACCGCGGTTCCCGCGGTCGCGCCTTTCGCATGTCGCCCTCGAACTTCTGCTACAACCACATCGGCCACTTCGCGGCGGCCTCGGAAGCGGTCTGCAAGGCGATCTTCCTCGGCGGCGTCACGCGGCGCTTTCCGGGCTTGAACTTCGCCTTCCTGGAAGGCGGCGTCGGCTTCGCCTGCCTGCTGTACGCCGACCTCATCGGCCACTGGCACATCCGCAACCGCGATGCCTTGGAAGACGTGAACCCGGCGAATCTCGACCGCGACACGCTGCTCGACCTCGCGGAACAATACGCCCCGCAAGGCATGGCGGACGCCATTCGCAGCGGTACGGGCATCGGCACCCGCAACGACGAACGCACCACCGGCGGCATTGAAGATCTCGACGACTACGCGGCCTGCAACATCGCCAGCATCGAGGACTTCAAGGCGTTGTTCGTGGACCGCTTCTATTTCGGCTGCGAAGCGGACGACGCGAACAACGCCTGGGCGTTCAACCGCGAGTGCAACCCGGGCGGCGTGGAAATCAACACCTTGTTCGGCTCGGACATCGGCCACTTCGACGTCCAGGACATGGCGCAAGTGCTGCCGGAAGCCTTCGAACTGGTGGAGGACGGCCGCATCGACAGCGCTGGCTTCAAGCGCTTCGTGTTCGAAAACCCGGTGCGTTTCTGGGGCCGAACCAACCCCGAGTTCTTCGCCGGCACCCGCGTGGCGACCCAAGCGAGTACGTTGCTTCAAGGCGGATAGACGACTCGACTGCCAGGCTTCTCAGCGCGGAGGCGTTGCGGTTCGCCCGACGGCCTTCTCGTACTCGTCCGCCCTGCGCGCCATGTAGGTGTGGAACGACGGGATGCCGAACGACAGCAGCCCGTGTTCGCCCTGGGCGAGCACGCCGTGCTTGATCGCCGCATCCGCCACGCTCTTGTCGATTACCGCTTCCACTTCCGAGCGCGGCAAGCTCTCGACCGCCTGCTCGTCCATGTGTTTGACCAGCGGATAGAGCGTGTATGCCTCACCGCCCATGGCGTCTACGCGCCCGTCGTAGTATCTCTCGCGAGATTGCCGCCCGATCTCGAGCGCCTCCGCCAGCGCCTTCGGGGAATCGACCTCGCCATGCCGCTCGTTGACGATGCAGGAGGCTTCGAGATGGCCCCGCACATGCTGCGGGAACCGCATGGACGCATCCGCCAGCTCTTTCGCAGTGCCCTCGGACACTTCCACGCCGAGGTTCGCCAAGCCGTGGTACACCGCTTCAATGGCTTCGCCTTGGGAGAGCAAATCCAATCGCAGGTGCTCCATCCGCGAGACGCCGTGTTCGCTCAGGACGGACTTCGACTGCTGCAACCCGGCGACGATGGTCAGAATGGGGCACTCGTGCCGCCCCGTGTGCAGCGAGAGCAGCGCGTCGGCGGAGCGGGAGTCCATGCTTTGGACTTCGTCGACCACCAGTACCAGGGCGCGTCCGCGCCACGCGGAAAGGTCCCTCGTGGCGCGCAGCAGATGCGAGAAGGCCAGTTCGGGCCGATGGGTGTCCAACGTCACACCGCCGGAGAGCAACCCGCCGACGCCGCCCCGAACGCCACTCACCTTGTCGTCGATGCCAGCAGCTCTCGCGAACGAATCCTCCGCATCCATCGCCCGCCCGACGAGTCTGATCAGTACCTCCGGCGCTGTGAGATCGATGGGATCGACGGCAAGCGTCTTGACGTTGCTGTCCTCGGCAGCCTGTTGCGCGAAGTGGTACGCCAAGTGCGTCTTGCCGATGCCCGGAATGCCCGTTATGAGCAATGCTCCCTCGATTGCCGGGTCGTGCTCGTGCAGCACGATGTCCAACCGATTCCGCATCACGGTCAACTCGCGTTCCCGGCCTGCGAAATGCGGCGGAGGGCCGCGTTCCCCCCGCATGACGGCTTTGGCGTTCATGGTTTCATCATACGCGACATTACGCCGGCCGAGTCTCGCTGGCCGAGACCGGACTTGGCGATGCGGTGCGCCACGGTGCCCCCCATTGGCAAGCGGCGTATGATGGTCCTCATGCCCTCTCGACCGTTGCCATCGGACGTGTACGCCGCGCTCGCCCATCTGACCAAGATGAGCGACCGTGACCATCCCATGGTCTTCGTTGGGCGCGAGCGCGAGTTCGAGTTGCTTGACTCCGCCATCTACGGCACACAGCACGGCGGGGTCGGGCGCACCGTGGTCGTACAAGGCGTCCCCGGCGCTGGCAAGACGTCGCTGCTGAACGAACATGCGAAGCGGATTTCAACACGCGAGCAGGGCGATCGGGAAGGGCAACCCCCCGTCGTACCGGTGCCGCTGCGCCCGAACGATCTCGACGCGCCGCCAGCCGCCATCATCGAGGAGATCGACAGGCAGTACCGCGCGTTCGTCGCCGTCGACGAGCGCAGCGCACGGCTGGACGGCGCCGTCAACAGCGCGATGCTGGCGGCCAGAACCCTGTTCGCTTCCTTCACTAAACGCGATTTCAGCGAGTTCAAGCCATCCGCGCGGGCGCCCGCATCGCTTCCGATGGCGCTCGACGAATACGTTTCGTTCAGAGTCGGGCGCAAGGGAAGCACCGTCATGCTGCTTGTGGACGAGGCGCAGAACTTGGAAGACACACCCCATGTGCGGCGGCACTTGGACGCCCTGCATGGCGGCGTCAGGGGCAGCACGCACATGCTGCTGGCCTGCTTCGGGTTGGCCAACACGGTGGAGCGCTTGCGAACACTTGGGCTTTCGCGGCTGGCTACCGGACACGTCCGCACCATCGGCCCACTGTCGGACGAGGACGCTTCGCAAGTGGTGACCGACACGCTCGACGTCGCGCTGTCGGGGTACGCCTTCGACGAAGGAGCGCCTGACGACGTGCCGCGCGAGCGGTGGATCGGCAAGGCCGCAGGCGCCATTCTGCGCGAGAGCGCCAACTTCCCCCATCACTTGGCGAACGGCTGCCGGGGCCTGGCCGAGATCGTGTTGCGCGAAGGCGTGGGCGCCGAACCTCCAGTCGAGGCCCTACGCCGCAAGTGCCGTGGCTACAGAGCGGACTACTACAACACCCGCCTCCTGCCTTGGGCGCCGCACACGATTGCGTTGTCCTTGGCGTTCGGCAACAAAGACGACGAGTGGATTCCAGCAACCGACCTCGTGCAATCCCTGATGGCCGCCGACAACCGTGGCTTGCCGGTCGATCAAGCGACTGCCGTGCAAGTGATGGACGAGTTGCGCGACAACGGCTACGTCGAAGAACGAGACGGATCGTGCCGTTGCGCCATCCCCTCGTTGATGTCGCACTTCAAGGCAGCCCTCGGCAATTTGCCGCCGGACAACCAAGCGGCTCGACTGGTGTTGGAGGCCCTGCGATCTCGCCGCTAGGCGAGCGGCTGCTTCAAGGGGGATAGACGATGAACTCCAGCAGGTTGCCGTCTGGATCGCGAACGTAGGTGCTTCGCCCATCGAGGCCGCGCCCGCCTTCGCGCGCAACCGGCCCGACGATGGGCTCCGCACCGGCCTCCGCCAGCATCTCCGCCAGCGCGGCTTCGGAACCATCCCAGACGAAGCAGAAGTCGCCGCAGCCAGGACGCGCCGTCGGCCCGCGCAGGGTGAACTTCTCGTTTCGCCACGCGCCCGGGGCGTGGAAGTTGATCTTCTGATCGCCGCAATGGGCGGAGTAGAAGTTCGGCGGATGGACGTCGCGCACGTCGAACCCAAGCCGCCGGTAGAACGCCAGCATCGCCTCCACGTTCTCGATGGGAATGGCAGCGTGGTCGAACCCCGCGATTGACACGTCCACAGCCTCCTCGCCACCCGTCGCCTTGCGTTCGCAAGAGTGTGTCTGGCGCGCCCGCAGGGACTCGAACCCCGAACCCCCAGGTTCGAAGCCTGGTGCTCTATCCAGTTGAGCTACGGGCGCAGATCGAGGCGGATTGTAAACGCTTTGCGGTAGGCTGCGCGGACCGGCGAGACGCGGGGGTGGCACGTCAGAGCGTCACCCTCCATTCGCCCGCAATGTGCGAACATCCGCCCATCTAGGCGGACAACGGAGATGGGACGTGGCTGACCTGTCGGCCGAGCTCGCAAGGCGCATTCGCCTTGGCGAGGACTCCGCCTTGGAACTCAAGAGCGCTCGCTTCGACGACCGCAAGAGCTTCGCCGACGAACTCGCGGCGTTGGCCAACGGGCGTGGCGGCACGTTGGTGCTGGGCGTGGACGACAAGACCCGTCGTGTGGAAGGTCTCCCGCTTGAGCGCTTGGACGCCGTTGAGACCTGGGTGCGCGAGATTTGCAACGACTCGATCAGCCCAGCCTTGGATGCGGACATCCTCAGGCTCGAACTGGAGAGTGCCGACGGTGCTTTGGTGCCGGTGCTGTGCATTGACGTGCCGCGCAGTCTGTTCGTCCACAAGAGCCCGGGCGGGTACTTCCGGCGCATCGGCAGCTCCAAGCGCGAGATGTCGCCGGATGTCTTGGCCAGGCAGTTTCAGGAGCGCAGCCAGAGCCGCACCATTCGCTTCGATGAATCCATCGTGCCCGGCACTCGGCGGAGCGATTTGGACTACGCGCTCGCGCAGCGCTTCTTGCGCAGCGACGCCGTGGCGGGCATTCCAGACGCGCCGGAGGACGAGGTGCTGGACAAGCTGCGCATCACTGGCAGCGCGCACGATGGAACACTAGGACTGACTCTTGCAGGCACTCTGCTCTGCACCGAGCAGCCGCAGCGTTGGCTGCCGCACGCCTACGTGCAAGCCGTCAGCTATGCCGGCGAGCGCACGGACGCCGCCTACCAGACGGACGCGAGGGACATCGGCGGCCCGCTCGACGCCCAGATCGACGAAGCACTGCACTTCGTGCGCCGTAACATGCTCGTGTGCGCTGCGAAGGAAACGGCGCGCACGGAGCGACCGCAGTTCAGCGAACGAGCCGTCTTCGAAGCGTTGGTCAACGCGGTGGCGCACCGCGACTACTCGATGGCAGGCTCGCGCATCCGCTTGCACATGTTCGGCGATCGCTTGGAGTTGCGTGTTCCGGGTGCGCTAGCGAATACTCTGACGCCGGACAGCCTGCACCTTCGGCAAGCGAGCCGCAACGAGCTGATCGTCTCGCTGCTGGCGCGTTGCCCAGCGCCAACGGGTCTCGGACGCACCCGCATGATGGATAGGCGCGGCGACGGGGTGCCGATCATCCTAGAGGAAAGTATGGCACTCTCAGGCCGGCAGCCGGAGTACAGCCTTGTCGACGATGCCGAGCTGAGCTTGGTGATCTGGGCTTGAGCGAGAGAAATCAGGTGCAAACCAAACGCATCGTCTGCCTAGCGAACTCCCGCAAGCTGGCGGGGCGCTGCATCGCCGGGCGCGAGTGGGATGGCGCTGAAGCCGGAGATTGGATTCGCCCAGTTAGCGTACGCGCAGGACAGGAAGTGTCCGAGTACGAACGTCAGTACGAGGATGGCAGCGACCCGCGGGTGCTTGACGTGATAGACGTTCCAGTCATCGAACCGGCCGTGGAGGGGGCCGAGAGCGGGCAGGTCGAAAACTGGTTGTTGGACGAGGAACGGTACTGGCGCAAGGCCGGGCGCATTTCGTGGTTCGACTTGCCGGCGTTTGTAGACGACGAACGCCCCCTGTGGGTAGACGGGTTCGACACCTATCACGGCAGCAACGACCAGATTCCACTTACCAGAATGGCCCAGGTGAAAGACTCGCTTCGTCTCGTCGCTGTGGACGAACTGGCGATCTCCGTGTTCGCGCCCGGCGAGGCGTTCGGCAACCGCAAGCGGCGTGTGCAGGGGAGCTTTCGCCACGCTGGTCGGAACTACGCCCTGTGGGTGACGGACCCAGTCTGCGAACGCCGCTACTTGGCCAAGCTCGATGGCAGCTACCGGATAAGTCGATGCTTCCTGACGATCAGCTTGGGCGAACGGTACCGCGGGCATTGCTACAAGCTCATCGCAGCGGTGATC
Source organism: Candidatus Azotimanducaceae bacterium (assembly GCA_965243175.1). GTDB lineage: Bacteria > Pseudomonadota > Gammaproteobacteria > Pseudomonadales > Azotimanducaceae > VXYL01. The sequence continues at coordinate 498,642 of OZ251532.1, forward strand.
GAGGACGCCTGATGGCCAGCGTGTTCACCATCGGCCACTCCAACCATGCCGCGGCGGACTTCCTCAAGCTCCTGCACGGACACGCGGTTGAAGTCGTGGCCGACGTGCGCTCGGCGCCGTACAGCCGCTTCAATCCGCACTTCAACCGCGAAACGTTGCGCCGCGAGTTGAAAGACGCGGGCATCAGCTACGTCTACTTGGGAAGCGAACTCGGCGGCCGCAGCGACGACACGGCGTGTTATCGGAACGGCCGCATTTGCTACGAGCGCGTCGCCCGAACGCCGCGTTTCCAAGACGGCTTGCGCCGATTGACGAAGGGCATGGCAGAACATCGCATCGCGCTGATGTGCGCGGAAAGGGAACCCCTGCACTGCCACCGCACGCTGCTAGTTGCGCACGCGCTGGACGCGGAGGGCGTGGACATCTCGCACGTCCATGCCAACGGCGAGTTGGAAAGTCACGCTGCAGCCATGGATCGCCTCTTGGCGTCTTTCGGCCTGCATCCGCAGGACGACCTGCTCGGAGATCCTCGAGCTGCTTTGGAGGCAGCGATTCGCAAACAGGCGGCGAGCGTGGGCCATGCGCTGGATGCCTCGGACAGGAGACATTAAGGCGATGCGTGTACTCACCATTGGCTTCACGAAAAAGAACGCGCAGCGCTTCTTCGATCTGCTGCAGAGCGCTGGCGTCAAGCGCGTGGTGGATGTGCGCTTGAGCAACGCCTCGCAGCTCGCCGGCTTTGCCAAGCGGGACGACTTGGCTTGGTTCTTGCGGCAGATCGGCGACATCGACTACGAGCACGTGCCGGCGCTCGCGCCTACCAAGACGCTGCTTGCCGCCTACCGCAAGGCGGAGATCGATTGGCCCGCCTACGAAGAGCGCTTTCTCGATCTTATGCGCGAGCGGCGCATCGAGGAGACTCTGGATCCGAAGCTGCTGGAAGAGGGCTGTCTGCTGTGCAGCGAAGACCAGCCCCACCATTGCCACCGGCGACTTGTCGCCGAATACCTGCGCGACCGTTGGGGCGACATCGACGTGGCGCATCTGGGCGAGATACGCTAGCAGGACGAGCAGTACGCGGCCACGTTCAAGTACACTGCTCGCATTCGTGGCTTGGAGCGCGAACATGGGCTACCCCAACGACCCCAAACTCACCGGGCTGGCGGCAGTGATGTACCACCCGGACGAGCCCAGTTGGGAGTTCGACATTGTGGCTGTGCCGCCAGGGGAAGACTGCACGGAAATCAGCGACTGGCATCGGCGGCATGGTTGGGCGAACGACAAGGGCGGCAACCTCGCCGAGGCGGCCTGCGCTGGAATCGATCCCGTTCCGTTGCCTGCTGGCGCTGAAGACAGTGGCGGATGAGAGGCTTGGCCCGGCATTCGACACGAGCACGCTGTCGACGCCAACGCCGCGCAAGCTGGTCGGATGCTGGATGGAGCAGGCTGGCCGCAAGACGGTCATCGTGCCGGAAGTCTGGCGGGAACTAACGCAGAGCCAAGGGCCGGCTGCGAGAGCGTATCCGAAGAACGCTTGGCGTCGCTTGGCCGAGCGCCCCGACTCGCCCTTCCTGCTCCCCGGCCTCTCGGAGAAGCAAGAGGAAGCGGCGTACCAGATCAGGTCGAAGTTCACGAGCGCCTGCTTCCCGGGAGTGCATCCGCTGACGATCCACACGCACAGCGATGCGCTGGTCGTTTCTCAATCCCTAGCGCTCGGCACGGACGTCCTTGTGACGGGAGACGTCAGGACGATAGACCACTACGAAATCAACCTCATCGTGCGCCAACTCCTCGGTCGCAACGCGCCATTCGTGACCACGCTGGATCAGGCGCTGTGCAGCGCCTATCCGGGTGGACGCGCCGCGGAACAACTGCTGACGCTGGCCATGTCCACCGTGGCGGCGGCCGAGGTCGAACCGGAGTGGGAAGTCGACAGGGCGCACCAAGACCTCAGCGAGCTTCGCAGAGCCATGGTGGGGGCCGGGTTGGCGGTCACTGCTCAGCGTCTCGACGCGCGCTGGAACGAATGTCGCGATCTGACAGCCGTGTTGGAGAAGGCGCGCGCAATGGCGGCGCAATCCCACGCGCTGCGTTGCGAGCGGCTGCGAGCGGATATGCACCGCGCAGGCTTGGCGGCGCTCAACGAGCGGCCTTGACGTTCGCTTCGGATTGCCGTCCACCACGAACCCTCGCCGTCGCTGTTGCCAGCGTTTCGCCAAGTTCCGCGTTGTTGTTAAGCTCCCTCGCGCTGCGCTTCGATGAGCGCGGCGGTGGGACGAGGAGCACGAATGATGGACACAGGGCAGTTTCGCGGGTTCGAGGTGGAGGTGCGCGAGCCGGGCATCGCCTGGTTTCGGTTTACGACGCCGGAGCGGTTGAACGGCATGACGCCGGGGATCAAGCGCGATTTGGTGGAGGCCATCACCCAAGCGCAGATGGACAACGGGGTGCGCGTGCTGGTCTTTACCGGCAGCGGGCGGGCGTTCTGCGCTGGGGACGACTTGAAGGGCTACGGGCGCATTCAAGTGCCGGGCGAGCGGCTGGTGCCGGAAGTCCCGCACGGGCACGACAGCGGCATCGGCACCTACAATGGCTTGCGCACCATTTCGCAGCGCGTCAACACCGCTTTGCGGAGCATCGACAAGCTGACCATCGCGGCCATCAACGGGGTCGCCATCCAAACCGGCTTCTCCTTGGCGCTCGCTTGCGATTTCCGCATCGCCGCCAAAGGTGCGCGGATGGGCAGCGCGACGTTGCGCTTCGGTTTGCTGCCGGATGAAGGCGGCCAGTACCTGCTCGTGCAACTGCTCGGCGTGGCGCGGACGATGGACTTTCTGATGCGCAAGCGGATCGTCGAGGCGGACGAAGCGTTGGCGCTTGGCTTGGTGCATGAAGTCGTGGCGGGTGATGCGCTTGAAAGCAGCGCGATGACGTTGGCGATGGAGCTCGCCGATGGGCCGCAGGTTTCGATGCGGTTGCTCAAGCGCTCGATCTACAACGCCGCGGAGACGAACTGGGAGCAGAGCTTGGACGAAATCGCCGCGAAAACCGGCATTTCGGACCATCACCCGGACTCCCGAGAAGGCGTACGCGCATTCCACGAAAAGCGTGCGCCGAAGTTCAACGCCTGGCTTGAAGCGAAAGACGACTGAAACGCGAATCCGCAAATGGAAACCGTGGACGCAGACCTTGCCGCCGCCTTCGACGCGGCCTGTTCGAAGTGCAGCTTGCTGAGCCGCGAACAGGCTTGGCACTTCGTCGAACATGGCTACGTGCGCATCCCCGCAGCGTTCGGCAAGGAACTCGCGGCGACGGTGCGCGAACAGGCGTGGCGGGATTTGCGCGAGAAGCATGGCGTGAGCGAGCAGGCGCCGAGCGGCTGGGGCGTGACGCAAGGGGCGAACGGCATTCCCGGCTATGTGCGCACGGCCGGTAGCGGTCGCAAGTTCACGCTGCGCACGGAAGCGCCGAGAGCCTTCCGTGCGCTTGCGGACGTCGTGGGCGGCGCCGAGCGGCTTCCGCATGGCGGCGAACGGCTGGCGTGGGGCGACGGCGCAATCGCCAACCTCGGCAACGGCGAACCGACCACGCCGAGCAACGGCGGAAGCGCAGTGCAAGAGCCCTCAGCCGGGGTGCGCGAGGGGCTTGCCCCTCGCTTGAAAGAGCCCTCAACCAACGCCGTTCCCATCGAAGCGCGGCAACGCAGTTGGCACAAGGACGGCTGGCATTTCCGCCACTTTCTGGACTCGCCGGAACAGGGTCTGCTGGTGGTTCCGATCTACTCGGACATCCTGCCGGAAAGCGGCGGTACGCGCATCGCCACCGATTCGATTGCGCCCGTGGCGCGCCTGCTCGCCAGCAATCCGCAAGGCTTCCATGCGGACAGCGTGCAAGGCGCGGGCTATCTGATACCGGGCCTGGTCGAACAGTGTTCGCGCTTTCAGGAACTCACCGGCGAAACCGGCGACATGGCGATCCTGCACCCGTACATGCTGCATCGGCCTTGCGCGAATCCATCCACCCGCCCGCGTTTCATCGCCAACGCCGCCCTCGTCCTCGCCGAACCCATGCGCTTCGACCGACCGCGCCACGACGCCTGCTCTCTGGTCGAACTCGCGGTGCTGCGCGCGTTGGGTACCGCCCGTTTTCCGTTCGCTATCGAGGGTGAACGGGAAGCGTTCGTGCCAGGCCCTTTCCGAGACGACGAAGAGAAAGCGACTCAGCGCACCCGGCTTGAAGCCGAGATGCAGGCGATGGCGCAACGCGGCGTGGTGACGCCGGATTGGGGCGCGGAGTGCGGCTACATGTCCAACGGGTAGCGCCCGACGGAGCTCTCTTCAGAGAGCCCGTTCGCCGCTGACTCGGCCTACGGATGCCACAGCATCGTGCGGATTTCGCCGAGTTCGCGGGGCAGCTTCGTCCACGCTTCGCCGCCATCCGTGCTGCGGAACATCTGCCCTAGGTTCGTGCAGGCGAAGAGCAGGTTCGGGTCCGCGTCGTTGGTGGCCACTGTCCACGGCGTCGAATTGGTGGGTTCCGGCAGGTTGGCGTCTTCCCAGCTTTCGCCCCAGTCGCGGCTGCGCAGCAGGCGGCCACGGCTGCCGGGAGGGCCGTCGCCATTGCACAGGAACACGGTGCCGTTCAGGTCGGCGCGGGGTTTCAGGCCGCGCGTGTACTGCCACGGCGAATCCAGTCGGTTCCACTCCCAACTGCGCCCGTCGTCCGTGGAACGGTAGAGGCCCACGGCGGTCGCGGCCAAGAGTTTGCGGGCGCCGCCGTCGTCCACCACCGCGATGTCGTGGATGTCTGGAAACTTGAAGCCTTCCTCGCAGCGCCGCCAAGTTTCGCCGCCGTCTTCGGTGTGATGTACCGCGTCGATTTCCGCGCTTGCCCAGATGGCGTTCGCATCGAAGGGATCGAAGCGGATGCGGGTGATGCGCGGCTTGCCGATCAGACATTCCTCCACCAAGTCGATAGGCAGTTCCCGCCAGTTCGCGCCGCCGTCGTCCGAACGGAACAGGTGGCCGGGATTGGTGCCGATCAGCAGCACGTTCGGATCGCTCGGCGCTTGCGCGAACGCCCACACCTGCATCGCGTCCGCGGGCGAGGGGATTCGCTCGGCGCGACCGTCCGGGCCTTGCCGGAGAATGCCGCGATCCGAACCCGCCCAGACCACGCCGGGCTCGGCGGGATGCCACGAAAGCGACCAGATGCGGCACTCCACGTTCAGCCCTTGGAAAGCGAAACTCCACGTCTCCCCAAGGTCGTCGCTGCCCCAAACGCCCCAGCCGACCGTGCCCGCGTACACCTTTGCCATCGTGATTTCCCCTTGCTCCGCCTTCGAAGAGTCTACGCCAGAAACTCGGCGGCTTTGTTCACTCGCCTTCGGTTTCCCAGTACGGCGGGTTGTTCAGCGGGCCCGGGCTTTGGCCAAGCTGAATGAGCAGCCCGTGCGCGCTCTTCGGCGAGATGAAGGCGTCGATGCCGCCCGGCCCCTCCAAGTGCTTGTCCACCACGCGAACATCCTGCCCTTCCAGCGTTTCCACCTTGCTCGCGAGATCGGGCGTTTGCAGCGTCAGATGGTGGAACCCCTCGCCGCGCTTCTCCAGAAACCGCGCCAGAAAGCCCTCCGGGTTGATCGGCTCCAGCAGTTCGATGCAGAAGTCGTGCAGGTCGAAGAGCGCGATGCGGAAATCGCCGGAATGGTGATCGCTCGTCAATCGATGCGTCGCCCCAAGCACCTCCTCGAAGAAGCGCCGCGCCCCATCGATGCTGTGAACCGCAATCCCGATGTGGTCAAGACGGCCAATCGGCTTCGTGTCGGACATGTCTAGCTCCTCCTGCTACGCGACAAGGATTCTACGCTCTCGCCCACGCATCGCGACCACGTTCGGAAGCGTCCATCCCCTTGTCACTGTTGGCTCTGCAATGCTGCAGCAAGGTGCGAGCGCGCTTCGTCGAGCGTCGGGTCCAGCGCCAACGCCCGTTCCAAGCTGACGACCGCAGCGTCGGTTTGGCCCAGGCGGTACAGGGCGTAGCCGCGGCCGGCATGGAATCTCGCGTTGTTCGGTGCTTGTTCGATGGCCTGCTGGAAGACCGTCTGCGCGTCTTCGTAGCGTTCCTGCACGATTCGCAGCGAGGCCAAGTCGCCGAGGGTGCTGGCGTGTTGCGGGGCGATGGCGAGGGCGCGTTCGTAGTGGGGCGCGGTGGCGTCGGCATCGTTGCTCTTGGCCCACTCGGCACGGCCCATCGACACGTGGAGGGCGAAGGCGACGTTCGGGGCCGGGCCTTGGGCCAGCGCCTGCTGCCAAGCGGTCATCGCCTCGTCGTAGCGCCCCAAACGCATGAGGATGTCGCCTTTTGCGCGCTGTGTTGCGAAGTCTCCATAGCCTTGCGCGAGCAGTTGGTCGTACAGCGCTACCGCTTCTTCCAGTGGCGCCGTTCCCCCTTGCAGCACCAGCAGCGCGGCTAGGTTGCGTTGCTGGCCGAGATCGCGTGGGGCGAGTTCGATGGCGCGGCGGAGGTGTTGTTCGGCTTCGTCGAGTTCGTTGCGGCGCGACAGGAGCACCGCGAGGTTCGCGTGTGGTTCGCTTTCCGTGGGGGCGATTTCCACGGCGCGGCGGAGGTGACGTTCGGAGTCGTCGTAGCGTTCCAACTCGCCAAGCGCGATGGCCAGGTTGATGTGGGCGTCGTAGGAATCCGGGCGTTGCTCGACGGCGATCATCCCCGCTTGCACGGCTTCCTCCAGGCGACCTTCGTCGATCAGCGCCTGGGCGAGATTCAGGTGCGCGCCGGCGGCTTGCGGGTTGTGCTCGGTCACATGCTGGAAGAACGTGAGCTGGTCGCTGTAGATGCTGGACTGCTGCCAAGTCAGCACGCCGAACGCCAGCAACATCGCCGCCGCCACGCTGTGCGCGGCGATGCGCCAGTGTGCCGGCCAACGCGGCGCGAACGTGGCAGCCGCGCCGATGAGCACGCCAATCACGCCAACGCAGGCCAGGTACTGGTACCGATCCGCGACGAAGGAAAACAGCATGTAGGTGTGATCGACGTAGCCGAGCGTGGGCGAGAGCATGACGGCGTACACCAGCGCACCGGCCAGCGGCCCGCGCCCGATGCGGCCGCGCAGCAGCCACAACAGCGCGACCAAGGCCACTGCCGCGACCAGGGCCAGCCAAGCCGTTGGATCGGCAGAGTCCACCTCCCAGCGCGGATAGATCACCGGCAGATCCAGCGGCCACACCAGCTGGCCGACGTAGAGCCACACGGCGAGCGCGGCCATCAGCGTCCGTTCCACAATGGAGAACCCGAAGTTCAACGGCGTTGCCTGAACGACCGTCCACATGTCCAAAGCGATGAAGGCGAAACTGACCGCGAAGAGCGGCGCGATCAGCAACACGTCGCGTCGGCCAAGGCTGCCGCGTCGCCACCAGTGCAGAACCACCAGCACCGCCGGCAGGGTCACCACCATGTTCTTGGCCAAGAGGCCGACGACGAACAGCGCCAGTACCAAGCCGTACCGCCGCCATAGGCGATCGGCCCCAGCACCGTTCGGCGAATCATCAAGGAAGGGAAGCCAAGCCAGCAGGCACCCCAGGTAGAACAAGTGCGAGAGCACGTCCTTGCGTTCGATGGCCCATGCCACCGATTCCACATGCAGCGGATGGACGGCGAACACGGCGGCGATGAGCCACGCACCCGGCACCGCCAGCCTTGCCAGGATGCGCCACAGCAGCACCCCGTTGACGGCGTGCAGAAGCACGTTGACGACATGGTAGCCGCGCGGATCGTAGCCCCACAGCTGGTACTCCAACCAGAACGTGAAGTAGGTCAGCGGGCGATAGTGCGTCTCGTGCAGTTCGAGGGGCGCGAACCAGATGCGCGCGAGGCCAGCCCAATCCCGCAGCGCCGTTTCGTCCAGAATGAACTGCCGGTCGTCCCAGACGAAGCCGCCCCACAACATCACCGGCAAGTAACTGGCCAGCGCCAGCAGCACCAGCGCCGGAACGCCCCACGCCGGCTTCCGCCACGGCGTTCGGGCAAGCAGCGGCACGGGTTCGATTCGCGGTCTTCGTGGCATGGCCCGGTGCGGCTCAGGCGAACATCGCGTTCAGCCGCTGCTCACACTCGTCTTCGTCCGCCACTTCCGGGTGCGTGGCGCTTGCCATTGCGCCATGGCGTCGATCAGCCGTGGTGCGTCGGTGTCCACCAGAATGCTCTCGACGTACTCCGGGCGGATGAACTTCTCGTCTTGGGCGTGGCCGAGCATCGCCAGCAGCGGGTCGTAATAGCCGGCGACGTTCAGCAGGCCGGTCGGCTTCTCGTGGATGCGGAGCTGATTCCACGTCGCCGCCTCGAACAGTTCCTCCAAGGTGCCGAGGCCGCCGGGCAGGGCGATGTAGCCGTCGGCCAGAGCCGCGAAGCGTTGCTTGCGCTCGTGCAGCGTCTCTACCCTTTCGAGTTCGATGCCGTCGTGGCCCACCTGATCGGCCAGGTCCGGCGTGATGACGCCGACGACATGGCCGCCAGCGGCAGCCGCGGCATCAGCCACGGCGCCCATCAAGCCGACGGCTGCGCCACCGTAGACGAGGCCGATGCCGCGCTCGGCAAGTGTCGCGCCGAGTTGCCGCGCCGCTTGCGCATACGCCGGCCTGCTCCCGACGTTCGAGCCGCACACCACGCACAGCCGCTGGAACGCGCGCGGAGTTTTCCGTTCGAGACGTTCCCGCACGGTCAGTGGTCGCGGCACACCATTGCCGATGCAAGATCGACCAGCGCAGCCGCCCTCTCGCCCAACGGCGCCAGATGTCGCAACGCCCTCTCGAGGCGGTGTTCCGCTGCTTGCTTGGCGCCCGGAACGCCGAGCAGGCTTGTGTAGGTGGACTTGCCGCGTCGCTCGTCCGAACCGCTCGGCTTGCCGAGCCGGGCCGTTTCCACCGTGGCGTCCAGCACGTCGTCCTGAATCTGGAACGCCAAGCCGATCTCCTGCCCGAATCCATCGAGCGCCGCCAGATCTTCGCGCACAAGATGGCCAGCGCCAGCGCCGAGCATCACCGAGGCGTGGATGAGCGCACCACTCTTCAAGCGGTGCATGCGTTCGAGTTCCTTGGCGGAGAAGGCGCGGCTCTCGCCAGCGATGTCCAGCACCTGCCCGCCGACCATGCCGCAAGCGCCCAGGGCCCGCGCCAGCAAACGCACGCCGCTCAGCGCCTTGGCCGGGTCGTCCGCCGAGTCGCTCGCGACCTCGAACGCGAACGCCAGCAACGCATCGCCAGCGAGAATCGCCAGCGCTTCGCCGAACCGCACGTGCGTACTCGGCTCGCCCCGGCGCAAGGCATCGTCGTCCAGCGCCGGCAAATCGTCGTGGGCGAGCGAGAAGGCATGGACGAGTTCCACCGCCGCCGCCAATCGATCCAGGCGCTCTCCGCTAGCGCCCGCCATCCGCCCAGCCGCATACACCAGCCGAGCGCGCAAGCGCTTGCCACCCCGAACCGCATAGCGCATCGCGTCGAACAACCGCTCCTCGTCCGGGCCAACGCCTTCCGGCGCGACAAGGAGCCGCGCCAGAGCACCCTCGACGCGCACGATGTCGTCTTCGCCGGCGTGCTTCACGGCACCCACGTTCGCGTTGTTGTCACGTCCTCAAGCGCTTGCCGCACCACGATGCCGCCGGATCTGGGGGAAGGCATGGAGACATCGCCACCCCTAGCGGGCAATCGAAGTTCCACTGAACGGGAACATTACCAAAGATGAAGTTTGGAGTATTCTGCCCCGCAGTTGGCGGAGTCAGCTATGAACGCGGAAACGAAAGACGTGCTTATCGACGCGGTGCCTGGGCGTCACTGCGGCGACCCATGCTTCTCAGGGACACGCGTTCCAGTGAGCACCATGTTCGAGTGCCTCGCCGGGGGCGACTCCTTGAGCGCCTTTCTTGCGGGCTTTCCGTCAGTGAGCACCGAACAGGCGCGGTTCGCGCTCCGCGAGGCCGCCGACAGCGCCGCGTTGGGTGAAGTCGTCGCCGCCGATGCTGGCTCGAGGCTCATCTGCGCCATGCCGGACCGCAGCGAGGCGTGCTTCACCGGCACCGGAGTTCCAGTCCGAGACCTCTTCGCGCACTTGCGCGGAGGACTGCCATTGGATGCGTTCTTCGAGCGCAGTCCCGGCGTCACGCGGGAGCAGACGGAGTTTGCGCTGCGCATGGCGACCGAGGAAATCGAGCGAGACTACGGCCTGCCCGCCGAACGGATGCCAGAGCAGGAGGCATCGGCGACCGCACGTTGAACGTTCTAATCGATGAGGGGTTGTCGGTCGCCTTCTCGAAAGCTGTCGAGCTGCGTCTCCCCGACGAGTGGGCGTGCCGTACCGTGTTCGCGGTCGGATGGGCGGGTTCCGCCAATGGCCGCCTGCATCAAGCAGTCGCGGAAGCTGGCTATGTCGCTTTGGTGACGCGGGACTTGAACATGGCCTACCAGACGCCCGCGCGCCTGCCTGTCGTGGTCGTGCCGACGACTGGGAAACTGAAGATGGCCGAACGCTACGCGGCCCAAGTAGCCGACAAGCTGCGGGCACCGCGACTGGCCGTTGAATACCATGTTCTGGATCCGTTGGCGGGCGAGGACATGTTCGAACGTCGTCAAGCACAGGTCGCTGCCATCAGGCGCTACCAGCAGAGGCAGCGCCAAGAGACGGGTATTCGACGCTAACGCACCATCGTTGAAGGCAGCCGTTGCGCCGCCTTCACACAGCGCCAGCAGTGCGCAGCGCTGCCACTTGCTCGGCGTCGTAGCCAGCCTCGGCGAGCACTTCGTCGGTGTGTTCGCCGAGTTCCGGGGTGGCGGAGCGCACCTCGAACGGGGCGTCCGAGAGTTTGATGGGCTGGGCCACGAGTTCGATGTCGCCCAGCTTCGGGTGCTTGGCCGGGGCGGCCATGCCGAGGTGCTTCACCTGGGGGTCTTCGAACACTTCGTTGATGGCGTAGATGTAGCCGGCGGGTACGCCCGCGTCGTTGAAGGCCGCGATCCACTCAGCGCTGGTGCGCGTTCGGGTGATGGCTTCGATCTCCGCGTTCATCGCGGCGCGGTTGCGGGAGCGGTTGCCGGGGGTGTCGTAGCGCGGGTCGGTCAGCCAGTCCTCGCGCCCCATCGCGGCGCAGAACCGCTTGTAGATGGCATCGCCCGTGGCGGCGATGTTGATGTGGCCGTCTTTCGTCTTGAAGACGCCCGTCGGGATGCCGGTGGGATGGTCGTTGCCGGCCTGCTGCGGCACGTGCTTGCCGAGCAGCCAGCGCTCGGCCTGGAAGTCGAGCATGGTGATCTGCGCTTCGAGCAGCGAGGTTCTCACCCACTGCCCTTCGCCGGTCTGAGTGCGCCCCACCAGCGCGGTCAGTACGCCGAGGGCGGCGAACAGGCCGGCGGAGAGGTCGGCGACGGGAATGCCGGCGCGCACCGGCCCTTGCCCCGGCAATCCGGTGATGGACATCAGGCCGCCCATGCCCTGGGCCACTTGGTCGAAGCCCGGCAGGTTTCCGTAGGGGCCGTCCTGCCCGAAGCCGGAAATGCTCGCGTAGACGATGCCTGGGTTGACGGCCTTCACCGCCTCGTAGTCCACGCCGAGCCGGTGCTTGACGTCCGGGCGGTAGTTCTCCACCACCACGTCCGCCGACTCCGCGAGCTTCATGAATACCGCCTTGCCTTCGGGCGCCTTGAGGTTGAGCGTCATGCTGCGCTTGTTGCGGTGCAGGTTCTGGAAATCCGGGCCGAGGCGCGCATCGCCCATCTGCCCGTCGCCCTGGCCGGGCTGTTCGATCTTCACCACGTCCGCGCCCCAGTCCGCCAGCTGGCGAACGCAGGTGGGGCCGGCGCGGACCCGGGTGAGGTCGAGAACCTTGATGTGCGCGAGCGGCAGCGGCATGGGTGCTCCAAGGAGGAGTTGCGGACGATTGGCGGATTGTAGGGCAGGACGTTCCGACGTTGTTCGCGTATTCTTCGCCGCCTGCCGCGCCTCCTAGAGCGCTGCCCGGACCGAAGAGTCGCCAAGTTCAAGGGGTAGAGGAATGAAGGACGAGACCATCGCCATCCATGCTGGCTACGAGAGCGAGCCGACCACCCACGCGGTGGCCGTGCCGATCTACCAGACCGTCGCCTACGAGTTCGACGACGCCCAGCATGGCGCGGACCTCTTCAATCTGGCGGTGCCGGGGAACATCTACACGCGCATCATGAACCCCACCCAGGCGGTGCTGGAACAGCGCGTCGCCGAGCTGGAACACGGCGTTGGCGCACTCGCGCTCTCCGCCGGAAGCGCCGCCGTGAACTACTCCATCCTCAATCTCGCCGAAGCCGGCGACAACGTGGTGACGGTGCCGCAGCTCTACGGCGGCACCTACACGCTGTTCGCGCACATGCTGCCGAAGCAGGGCATCGAAGTGCGCTTCGCGGATGGGGATTCGCCCGCGGACCTCGAGAAGCTCATCGACGGCAGCACCAAGGCCGTGTTCTGCGAGAGCATCGGCAACCCGGCCGGCAACATCATCGACCTTGCCGCGGTCGCGGACATGGCCCACTCGCACGGCGTCGCCACCATCGTCGACAACACCGTGGCCACGCCAGCCCTTCTGAAACCCGTCGACCACGGCTTCGACATCGTGCTGCACTCCATGACCAAGTACATGGGCGGCCACGGCAACTCCCTTGGCGGCGTGCTGGTGGACAGCGGCAAGTTCGGCTGGGCGGATCACGCCGAGCGCTATCCCATGTTCACCACCCCGGAGCCGAGCTACCACGGCGTGGTCTACACCGACGCCCTCGGCCCCGCCGCCTACATCGGCCGCGCCCGCACGGTGCCGCTGCGCAACACCGGCTCCGCGATCTCCCCGTTCAACGCCTTCCTGGTGATGCAGGGCATCGAAACGCTGAATCTGCGGATGGATCGCCACTGCGAGAACGCCCTCGCCGTGGCCAAGCACCTGCAAGGCCACGCCAAGGTGGAGTGGGTGAGCTACGCCGGCCTGCCCGGCGACCGCTACCACGACCTCGCCCAGCGCTACATGGGCGGCAAAGCCTCCGGCATCCTCACCTTCGGCGTCCGCGGCGGCTTCGACGCTGGCGTCGCCTTCTACGACGCGCTCAAGCTCTTCAAGCGCCTAGTGAACATCGGCGACGCCAAATCCCTCGCCTGCCACCCCGCATCGACCACCCACCGCCAGCTCACCGAAGAGGAGCAAGCGAGCGTGGGCGTCTCCGCCGAAATGATCCGCCTCTCCGTCGGCATCGAACACATCGACGACATCGTGGAGGATCTGGACCAGGCGCTGAACCAAGCCTGAGGCAGAAACGCCCGCCGGCGGAAGCGACGCAACCGAGTCAGGCACCCACGAGGCCCCTCGGCACCACCTCGCTCAGCCTTCAGGACTTCAAGGAAGGAGCGTTGACATGGCCACCACCAAGTGCGGGATGTGCCCGGTGCATCCGGGTTTGGTGTTGCGCGAGGAACTCAACGATCTTGGCCTCTCGGCGGAAGCGTTGGCTGAGGCAACGGAAATACCTGCCAATCGAGTCACGGCAATCCTCAACGCCGATGTGGACGTCGATACGACTACCGCCCTGCGCCTAGGCCGCTTTTTCGGCACGACCACCCAGTTTTGGCTCAATTTGCAGCGATCTTGGCTGCTCCGCCGAGCGGAGCGTAGATTCGCAACGCTGTGACCAGTGCCAGTTCATCTGTGCGCCCTTCGTCACCGACGCCGTTGGTGCCGCCTTATCGACATCAAAGCCAGTAATGGCTCTCCATGCACGGGAGTTCTCGATAGCTGCTGCCCCGCTTCGGTATCCGCACCTGAAAACGCGCTACACAAGCTGCCAAATAAAATCTGTCAACTCTGTATTGTCACCTATATTCAATGTGTTAGGCTGTCAAATAAAGCGTCAAACAAGGTTCGAGATAGTGGACTGGCAACTCTTCGCCTTCGACTTCCGCGTACAGCTCAACGACGATCTGCGCCGAGACTTGGTGCAGATCGAAGGCTACCGCGAGGCGGCCTTGAACCTGATTCTGCCGCCCAACTGGCGGACGCAGCTGGATCGCCTGAATCGCGTGCGGGCGGTACACGGCACCACGGCGTTGGAAGGGAACACGTTGTCCGAGGCGGAGGTGGCTCGGCAGATGGCCCGGCTGGACGCCAGCGAAGGTCTCCCCGCACGCTCCAAGGACGAGCAGCAGGTGATCAACGCCGGGCGCGCCCAGGAGTGGATACGGCGAGAGTTCGTGCCCGGCGGCAGGCCGCTGAGGCTGGACGACATCATGCGCCTGCACGAGATGGTGACGCGCGGCTCGGACGAGACCAACAACGTGCCTGGGCGGCTGAGAACGCACTCCGTGGTCGTCGGCACGCCAGCCCTTGGCGGCGTTCATCGTGGGGCGCCGGCCGACCGCCTGCCGAAGCTGATGGCCGACTTCGTGGCCTTCATCAACTCGGCCCGAATCCAGTCCCAGCACCCCGTCGTGCAAGCGCTGCTGGCGCACTTCTTCCTGGTCACCCTGCACCCGTTCGGCGATGGCAACGGGCGCGTCTCGCGGCTTGTGGAGGCCAGCATTCTCTTTCGCGGCGCCTACAACGTCCACGGCTTCTACGGCCTTTCCAACTACTTCTACCGCAACGGCGACGAGTACAAGACGCTGCTGCAGCAGTCCCGCGGCCGACAACCCTTCGACGTCACCCCTTTCGTGGGCTTCGGCGTCGCCGGTTTCGCAGCCGAACTCAAAGGAATCAACAACTTCATCAAGACCAAGCTGAATCGCCTGGTGTATAGAGACACGCTGGATCGAGCGTCCCGCGAGCGCGTGGGCAAGCGCCGCTACAAGATCAATCCACGCGAGCGCCGCTTGCTGGAGTTCCTCCTGGAACGCACGGAACCAGCCGATCCGTTCAGCGACGAGCCCAGCGCCCAGACCAAGCTCACCGCTCTGCGCATCGCGCCCTACGTTCAGGCCGCCTACGCCGATGTGACGCCGCGCACCTTCCAGCGCGAGCTGGCGCGGCTGGCGTCCTTGGGATTCGTGAAGCTCGGCGGCGCCGGAGACGCTCTCGCCGTGGAGATAGACTTCAACGCCATCGGCAAGCATTAGCGCACCGCCGCGACCCGAAGCACCAACGGCGTTGGTTCGGCTACAATGCGGCGCTTTCAAGGTCGGGCGGTGGGGCTCGAGAGGCGACTGTATGGCGATGTTGGCTGCTGGCAAGCGATTGAAGAGCGCCGTCTGCACGACGGAGATCATGGTGATCGCCGCTCCCGATGGCGAGGTGGACTTGTGCTGCGGGGGGGCGGCCATGTCCGAAGGGGGTGGCAACGGGGGTACGGCTGCGGCCGATTTGGCCAAGGGCAGCGCCATCGGCAAGCGCTACGTCAACGAGGACGGCTCGTTGGAAGTGCTTTGCGTGAAGGCGGGCGACGGCTCGCTCTCCGTGGGCGGCGTCGCGTTGGCCGTGAAGGACGCCAAGAAGCTCCCGAAGACGGACTGACCACCTGCCAGAGTTCGGCGGTGGGAAGCGCTTCGCAGTCCTGTCGCCTGCGTTCGACCAAGCACGGAGTTGAGACGCCGTGAACACCATGATGCTCCTCGAGATGGCCGCTGGCGGCTTCGGCGAACGGCTGGCCTTCACGGATGCCGCGAGCGGCAAGTCGATCACCTACCAGGCGCTCTACGACGCGGCCGGGGCCGCCGCCCACGACATCCGCGAATCCGGCGCCAGCCGGGTGGCGATGCTGGACGTGAGCAACATCGCCGTACCCGTGGCGCTGTTCGCAAGCGGCTGGGCCGGGGTGCCCTACGTGCCCATCAACTACCGCCTGACAACGGACGAAATCGACGCCCTGCTGGCCAGAGTGACGCCAGCCTATCTGGTGACGGACGACGACCGCCTGGCGCGCTTCCAAGGGCGGGAGGGCGTGGACGCGCGTTCCAGAGACGCGTTCCTCGCGGTGGCCGAAGCTGGCGGCGACCCGCACGAGCAGCGTTCGATGGACCCGGAAGACATCGGCGTGCTGCTGTTCACCAGCGGCACCACCGGCACGCCGAAGGCGGCGGTGCTGCGCCACCGGCACCTCGTCTCCTACATCGTCAGTTCGGTCGAGTTCATGTCCGCGCAGGAGGACGACGCGGCGCTGGTGTGCGTGCCGCCGTACCACATCGCCGGCATCGCCGCGGCCTTGAGTTCCGTCTACGCCGGGCGGCGCGTCGTGCAGCTTGCCAACTTCAGCGCCGATGCGTGGATTGAAACGGCTCGCGCCGAACGCATCACTACCGCCTTCGTAGTGCCGACGATGCTGGCGCGAATCGTCGCCGCGCTCGAAGGCGAGAAGACCGCCGGAATGCCGCACCTGCAGTCGCTCTCCTACGGCGGCGGCAAGATGCCTCTGAGCGTCATCGAAAGCGCGATGGCGCTCTTCCCGGACACCGACTTCACCAACGCCTACGGGCTGACCGAGACGAGCTCCACCATCACGGTGCTCGGCCCGGACGAACACCGGGCGGCGGTAGCCGCCACCGACGAAGCAGGGCGGCGGCGGCTGGTTTCGGTGGGCGTGCCGCTGCCGGGCATCGAGCTCGAAATCCGCGACGACGAAGGGAACGCCTTGCCCACCGGCGAGCGCGGCGAAATCCACGTGCGCGGCGAGCAGGTCTCCGGCGAATACGAAGATCGCGGCAGCACCGTGGATGCCGACGGCTGGTTCCCCACCCGCGATGCCGGATTCCAGGACGACGAGGGCTACCTTTACTTGGACGGTCGGGCGGACGACGTGATCGTGCGCGGCGGCGAGAACATGTCGCCCGGCGAAATCGAAGACGTGCTGCTCGAACACGAAGCCGTGGCCGATGCCGCGGTGGTTGGTGTGCCGAGCGAGGAATGGGGTGAAGCCGTCGCCAGCGTCATCGTCGCCAAGGCGCAAATCGCCGCCAACGATGAACTCGCGGCGAACCTTCAGGAGTGGGTGCGCACGCACATGCGCTCCTCCCGCGTTCCCGAACGCATCGAGTTCTGGAACGAGTTGCCGTACAACGAGACCGGCAAGCTGCTGCGCCGCATCGTCAAGGCGCGTCTGCTCGAACCGGCGCGCAACGTGCGCTTCGCCTATCCGCTGCTCTACGCGGCGGACATGGAACGCTCGCGCGCCTTCTACTGCGACCAGCTCGGCTTCACGCTCAAGGGCCGCTGGGACCCGGACGGCAAGTTCTCCTGGTGTACGTTGGCGCTCGAAGACGCGCAGATCATGCTGCAACTCGCCGAACCGGAGGATCTGGAAGGCTTGAAGAAAGGCAACAGCGACGTGGCGCTGTTCTTCATGTGCGAGGACGTGGACGCGCTGCACGAGTCGTTGCGCGGTCGCGGCGTGGATGTCGAACCGCCCAGCAACGCCTTCTACGGCATGAGGCAGCTGTCTCTGAAGGACCCGGACGGACGCCGCATCTGCTTCGAGCATCCGTTGCAGGAGTAGGCCGGGGGAGGCGCCGGCGTCAATCCTCGATGGCGTCCACCAAGCCCCAGTCCAGGGCCGTCTCTGCGTCGACCCGTACGCTGGTCAACGCCATCCAAGCCAATCGTCGCCGCCCAATTCGCGGCAGAATGCTGGCAGTGCCGCCAGCTCCCGGCACCAGTCCCATCGCCACTTCCGGCAGTTGAAAGAAGGCGTCTTGCCGCGCGACCACGCGCCCGGCGAAGGCCGGCAACTCGATTCCCGCGCCGATGCAGGCACCGTGCAGCCGTGCTTCGACACGGCTTCGCAAGCGGTGGATCAACGCCCCGGCGCTGCGCGTCATGCGCGAGACATGGGCGACGGCAGCGTCCCGCGCATCCCCGAACTCGTCCAAGTCGCCGCCTGCGCTGAAGCAGGCGCCGGCGCCGTCGAGCGTGATGCGTTCGATGGAGTCGTCCTCGACGGCAAGGGTCAACGCTTCGCACAGCGCGTCGCGCAAGCCGGTGGAGTAGGCGTTGCGCTTGTGCGGTCGATTGAGGGTGATGCGCAAATGTGCATCCGAACGCGCCAGAAGCACGGCGTCGCCATCCGGATCTGGTCGCGGCGGACGCCGCGTTCGATCGGCGAGCCAGGCGAGAAACTCGGCACCGTGTTGCAGCGTCGAGTACGCGAGCGACTCGGCGAACAGTCCGTCCGCGACGCTCGCCGCCTCGTTGTGGCGGAGCAATCTCACCAGAGCGGCAGCGGCCAACGGATTGCGGCGAATCGCATCGACCGCCGTGGCCACTTCCTCTTCCGTCGCCACGGCCACGTCAACCAGCGCCGGCGCACCGCCAGGCGGTGCAATCGCCACCACCGGGCATGTCGGCGGCTGAGCTACGCTCGGCGCGTCGTCGTCCAGATCGACGACCACGCATGGCCGACCTCCGAGCGGCGAGAACTCCTCCGCTTGCGACGGCTGGCGCAACCTCTCCGCCAACTCCGAAAGCGGCATCTTCGCCGGGGTTCCCCGCGCACCCATCACAAGCGATCTCCCGTTCCAGAAGCGCCCAAGCGGAGACTATACGCTTTGAGTACCATCGCCGTTCCAAGCACACGACGGAGCCGCGATGCTCCCTGGCCCACGCCTCCTCGCACGGCTCCTCGCCGCCGCCGCGATCTTCCTCTGCGGCGCCTCCGCTGCTGCCACGCTGACGGTAAGCGTCGGCAACGTCACCCAGCCCAAGGGGAACATCCGCATCGCCGTCTACGACAGCGAAACTTGGTTGGATACGGAACGCTGGGTTGCCGCGAAGCGCATTCCAGCCGAGACCGGGCCGGATGTCGCGGCGACGTTCGAGTTGCCGAGCGGCACCTACGCGGTGGCCGTGCTGCACGACGTGAACGGCAACGAAAAGATGGATTACGGTCTGATCCGATTGCCCAAGGAACCCTACGGATTCAGCAACGGCGTGGTGCCGCGATTCGGGCCGCCAGCGTTCGAGGATTCCGCTTTCGTCGTCGCCGACGAGGATCTGAACATCGCCATCGACCTGCGGAACTGACTTGCTGATCGCCGATGCCGAGATAGACGGCGTTCCCGGTCGCGCCGTTCGCTGCCGCGACGGTCTGATCGAGGAAGTGGGTCGCGGCCTGCAACGCGGCCCCGACGAACCGACCATCAACGCCAACGGCGGCGCCCTGCTGCCGGGGTTGCACGATCACCACATCCATCTGCTTGCGTTGGCAGCGGCCTCGCGCTCCGTTCGCTGCGGGCCGCCCGAAGTGCGAACCCGGGAGCAACTTCAACGCGCTCTGCGAAGCGCCCCCGGCGACGGCTGGATTCGCGGCGTCGGCTACCACGAATCCGTGGCTGGCATGTTGGATCGCAAGGCCCTCGACTGCATGGAGGCGACTCGTCCGGCCCGGATTCAGCATCGTTCCGGGAAGATGTGGTTTCTCAACTCCGCCGCCATTCAAGAACTCCGAGTTGAATCCAGCGACGGCCACTTGTTCCGCGCCGACACGCATTTGCATGAAGTACACGAACGGCTAGCGGCAAACGCCGAAATGCGCACCGCCGTGGAGGAAACCTCCCTGCGACTGGCCAGCTTCGGCGTCACCGGACTGACGGAGACCACGCCGCACAACGATCCGAGCACCATCGCCTTCTACCGCGGCTTGAATCTCCATCAACGGTTGAACTGCATGGGCGACGAGTCTCTCGCCGAGGGTTCGCTGAAGATCATGCTGGACGACGCGCAACTGCCAACCTACGAAGCATTGCGGACGCGCATCGCCAACGCCCACGAACGCAGCCGCCCCGTCGCCATCCACTGCGTCACCCGCACCGAACTGGTGTTCGCGCTCGCCGTCTTGGGCGATGCCGGCACGATGCGCGGCGACCGAATCGAACACGCATCCGTCGCGGACGACGCCGCGCTCGACCTGTTCAAGCGCGTACGCGGAGAACCCGACCATTTGACGGTGGTGACGCAACCGAACTTCGTGGCCGAACGGGGCAACCGATACTTGCGCGACGTTCCGCCCGCCGACCACCCGAACCTCTACCGCTGCCGCGCCTTCCTGAACGCCGACATCCCCCTTGGCGGCGGCACGGACGCCCCGTTCGGAGGCGCGGACCCGTGGGCCGCGATGCATGCCGCGGTGCATCGACGCACCGAGACCGGCGAAGTGCTCGGCGAAGCGGAGACGCTCACGCCCGAACAGGCGCTGGCCTTGTTCACCACGCCTCTGGATGCGCCCGGCGGAAGGCCGCGACGAATCGCCACGGGCGCCGCCGCGGACTTCTGCCTGCTGAAGCTCCCGTGGCACGTCGCCCGCACACGCTTGCGGAGCGAAGACGTCGCCCTCACGGTACGCAACGGCCAAGTGCAGTGGCGCACCGAAGACGCAGCCCCGGCCAACACCCCATTTGCCGCAGCGCTCGCTGGTCGTTTAAGTTAGGGCCAAGCTGGTTGGCGGCGGCCAGCCACCGGAATCCGCAACGCAACGTAAGGACACGCCATGATTCTTGCCAACACGTTCCGCGAGAAGTTCGACCGCGGCGAACCCACCATCGGCACCCACTTCCTGCTCGCCGATGCGGACATTCCGGAGATCATCGGCGATACCGGCATGTTCGACTACGCCGAGTACGTGGCCGAGTACTCCGCCTTCGACATGCGCCTGCTCTACCATCTGGCGCGTTCCGCGCAGTGCGGCAACCTGCCGCTGATGATCAAGCTCGATCAAGAAGCGCAGAGCTTCTGGGCGCAGGTGGCGCTCGGCGCTGGCTTCAAATCGGTGCTGTTCACGGACGTGCGCACGCCCGAAGACGTGGACGACTGCCACCGCGCCATTGCCCCGGACACGCCGAACACCGGCGGCTTGATGGGCGTCAAGCTGCGCCGCCCCGCCCTTGGCAGCTACAGCATGGACGGCTATCTGGAAGACCTCGAATCCATCGTCTTCGCCATCATGATCGAGAAGAACGTCACCGTCGAAGGGCTGGACGACGTGCTCGAACGCGCCCGGGAACGCGGCGTGGACATGACCCAGTGGGGACCGGCGGACTTCAGCTTCTCGCGCGGCCAGATGCGGCTCATGGGCTCGCCGGACATTCGCCCCTTCGAAGAGAAGGTGATCGCCAAGTCCCTCGAATACGGCATCCGCCCGCGCATCGAAATCGGCGCCGTGGAACAGGCGAAGCGCTACCTCGACCTCGGCGTACGCGATTTCTGCATCGGCTGGGATCGCATGATCGTCCGCGCCGCCTGGATGAATCTCGGCGAAGGCATGAAGAAGCTGATGGAGACCGTCTAGCTCCGCGAGTGGCGGCGACGCTCATGGAACGGGCCGCCCCGCCGAACCGCAGCGAACGCATCTGGCACGTCGTCGCCAACATTCCCAAGGGCAACGTGGCGACCTACGGCCAAGTGGCCGAGTTGGCCGGATTGCCGAGAGGCGCTCGCCAAGTCGGCCAAGTCCTGTCGGCCCTGCCCAAAGACAGCCGCTTGCCTTGGCACCGCGTGGTGAACGCCCGTGGCGAACTCTCGCTTGAAGGCGAGGCAGCGCGAAGGCAGCGCACGCTCCTGCGGGAAGAAGGCCATCGGTTCAGCAACGGCAGGCTCGACCTTCGCCGGCACCGCTGGGCCGCCGGAATCGACCGCCCGGAGACCCCGAAGTGACCCGCCGCAACCGCATCGACCGCGTAACCACGCGCACCGGCGACCACGGCGAGACTTCCTTGGCAGACGGCCACCGCTACCGCAAGCATGACGCCCGCATCGCCCTCGTCGGCGAGCTGGACGAAGCGAACAGCTTTCTCGGCCTGCTCGCCTCCGACCCCGAACTTCAGCGCCACGACAGTCTGGCCGAGCAGCTGGCCAACATTCAGTCGCGGCTCTTCGACGCCGGCGCGGTCGTCGCAATCGGCACCAACGGAAGCGAACCAGCCGAAGACTGGCAAGAGCTCGCCGCCTCCCTTGCCACGGAGACCACGCGCCTGAACGAAAACCTGCCGCCGCTGCGCGAGTTCATCCTTCCCGGCGGAGGCTGCGCTGCCAGCACCGCCCATGTCGCCAGAGCTGTCGTCCGCCGCGCCGAACGCGCTTGGTGGCAAGCGTGCGAAGGCGACGAGGCATTGCGCAACGTTCCCATCGGCGCCTATCTGAACCGCCTCTCGGACTACCTCTTCGTCCTTGCCCGCACCCTAGCCGAGAACGAACGACTCTGGCAGCGCCAAGGTGGCTAGCGCGGTCCTAGGGGGAGCTTGCCGTTCCAAGTGATCGAGGCGGTCAACGAGACCAACACTTGAGGCGATCCTCCGTGTTGTGGTTGTGCGTGAAGTTCAGCGTTCCGGCAGTTGGACGCTCTCGAACAGCAGTGCGCAGGCTTCCGGGGTTCTGGCGGCCAAGGCGGCCTCGATTTTTGTCGGGGTGAGGTGGGGGGCGAATAGGCCGACGAAGTCGATCATGTACTGGCGGAGGAAGGTGGCGCGGCGGCAGCCGATGTAGACGGTGCTTGGCTGGAAGAGGTGGCTCGCGTCGATGGCCACGAGGTCCGAATCCTCCGCTGGCTCGTAAGCCATGCCGGCGATGATGCCGATGCCGAAGCCCAGGCGGACGTAGCGCTTGATGACGTCGGTGTCCACGGCGGACATGACGACGTGGATGGGGTGTTCCTCTTCGCCTTCCGCGAGGGTCTGCACGAGGGGGAGGCGTTCGCGAAAGCCGGTGTCGTAGGTGACGATGGGGTATTCCACCAGGTCCGCGTAGTCGATGCGGCGGCGTCTTGCGAGGGGGTGCTTGGCGGGCACCACGGCGCAGCGGTTCCAGCGGTAGCACGGCATCATGACGAGTTCCGGGAAGTGGTCCATCACCTCCGGCGCGATGGCGAAATCGACTTCGCCGGAAGACGCCATCTCGCCGATCTGCTCCGTGCTGCCTTGGCGAATCTGCAAGTTCAGGTACGGATAGGCGGCGCGCAGGGCGACCAGCGGTTCCGGCAGGGCGTGGCGAACCTGGGTGTGCGTGGTGGCGATGGAGAGGGTGCCGCGCGCCTGGTGGCGGTATTCGTCGGCGACGCCCTTGATCGCCTCCACTTCGCGCAGGATGACGTTCGCCTTGTCGATGATCAGCTGGCCGGCCGGGGTCACCTCCGCGAAGTGCTTGCCGCGGCGGGCGAAAATCTCGACGCCCAGTTCGTCCTCCAGCAGCCGAATCTGCTTGCTGACGCCAGGCTGCGAGGTGTACATCTCGTTGGCCGCGGCGGTGACGTTCAAGTCGTGCTTGACCACCTCCAGCACGTAGCGCAGCTGTTGCAGCTTCACGAACTGCCCTCGGCACGGGTTTCCCGGGGCGCGTTGCGGATGCCGTGGGGCACATGCCCGGCGGCCACGTTGCCGGGTGCCGTCAGGCAGTTGCCGGCCTGGTCGTCGAAGAAGACGTCCGCTTCGTAGGCGCGCAGGAACTCCGCTTTGTCCAAGCCGCCGAGAAACAGGCTTTCGTCCAAGCGGATGTCCCAGGCGCGCAGCGTCTTGATGACGCGCTCGTGGGCGGGGGCGCCGCGGGCGGTGATCAGCGCGGTGCGAATCGGGCAGTCGTCGTCGCGGAACTCCCGTTGCAGGCGGTGCAGGCCTTCCAGGAAGGGCTTGAACGGGCCGCCCTGCAACGGGCGGTCGGCGGCCTGCGCTTCGGATTCGGCGAACGCTTCCAAGCCCTCGCGTTGGAAGACCTGCTCGGCTTGGTCGGAGAACAGCACCGCGTCGCCGTCGAAGGCGATCTTCAGCAGTTCCGTCGGGTTGGCGGAGCGCGAGGTGCCGATCAGCGTTGCCGCTGCCACGCCGTTGCCCAGGGCGCCAGCCACGTCCTCGGCTTCGGTGGAAAGAAACAGGTCGCAGCGGAACGGCTTGGCGTAGCGGTAGGGGCTGGCGCCGGCGGAGAACGCGGCGCGCACGATGTCCAGGCCGTGGGTGCCGATGGAGTTGAAGATGCGCAAGCCGGTGTCCGCCGAGTTGCGCGAGAGCAGGATCACGTCCACGCGGCGACAGCCGAGCAGCTTGTTGATGCCGAGCAGCTTGTTCACGAAGGGAAAGCCTTGGCCGGGCGGCAACGGCTCGTTTTCGTGCTCGATCTGGTAGCGGCGGTAGGCCGCCAGGCCCTCTTCGCGGAAGACCGCGTCCGAGGCGTCGAGGTCGAACAGCGCCCGCGAGGAGATCGCCACCGTGAGGAACGTGGCGCGGTCGGCCTTGCTGCCTTCGTCTGGTTGAGGGTGGGAATCTGCCATCGGCGTTCAGGCGTCGATGTCGGGAATCAGCTGGCTTTCCAGCTTGGCGATGTTCTCGCGCAGCTTCAGCTTGCGCTTCTTCAAGCGCTGCAGCTGCAGGAAGTCGCTGTGGCCGGCTTCTTGGAGATGGCGAATCACGTCGTCGAGGTCGCGGTGCTCCACGCGCAGCTCGTTCAGCCAGCGCACGACGTCCTTCTGCTCCAAGCTCATGCGCTTTCCCGGACCGCTTCGCGTCCGCCGTGCAGCCGCCGGTCGAGGCCGGATTCGAGGCCGAGCAGCGTGCGCCCGGCGTCTTCGATGAGATGCGGCGCGACGGTGGCGTGCTGGCGCACCACCCGCACGTCGCGGCCGATGCGTTCGAGCGGTTCGCCGATGCGGTTGGCGGAGGTGCCAGCGGCTTCGCTGAGCATCTCCACCACCTCGACCGCGCCCCGAGCGGCGTCCGACGCGACGATGTTGAACAACGCCCGATCCTTTGCAGCCACGTCGTTGCCAGCCAGCACCGTCTCCCAACTCGACGCCGCCAGTTCCAGCAGCGCCGCTCGGCATCCCCGCAACCGCGCTTCCGCGTTCGCCACGGCGCGTTGCGCGAAAGGGCGTTCCCGAAGCGTGCGATTGACGAAACGCGGACGCTTGCGCGTCGCCAGTTCCACGAAGGCGTCGATGCCAGCGCGGGCGATGCCGATGGCCACCGCCGCCTTGTTGTACGCCAGCCGATTGCCGAGAGGCAGGCGCAGTTGCGGCGTGGTGGCGGCGTTGCCGCCGATGGGAGCGATGATGCGTTCGTCTGGAACGAAGACGTCGTCAAGGCGCACGTCGTGGGAACCGGAACCGCGCAGGCCGCCCACATGCCAGGTGTCGATGATCTCGAACTCGCCCTCCGGCACCACGGCGTAGCGGTTGCCGTCGTCGATGGGCACGTCGCCGCCATCCTCGTACAAGCGCACCGTGGCGCCGAAAAGCTGCGCGTTGTGGATGCCGCTCACGAACTGCCATTGGCCGGACACCCGCCAGCCGTCGCCGCTGCGTTCGGCGCGCCCCACGGCAGCGGTGGAACTGGCCATGATGATCGATGGATCCGCGATCAACTCCGGGCAGCGGTCCTTGAAGCCGGGGCCGATCAGGCCGAACGTCTCGATGCCGATCATCAGATTCCAGCCGGCGCTGCCGTCGGCCCGCGAGACCGCTTCGATGACTCGGATCTGCGTCATCGGGTCCGCGTCCGCGCCGTGGATGTCCGGCGTTCCGGCCAGCCGATAGAGCCCTTCGCTGGCGAACGCCGTGGCGACCGGGCGCGGCAGATGGCGCTGCCGTTCGGCGTCGTCCGCGTGCTGGCGCACCAGCGGTGCCAAGGCGAGCGCTCGGCGCTCGTGGTCGTTGGCGGGCCGTTGGGTCACTCGTGCGCCGAGGCGGCCCGTCAGCGCCGCGTCGTCAGATGCTGGTCGTTGACGCAGTTCATCAAGCGCCCGTCGCGCAAGTAGCGCGCCGCGGTTCGGGCGGAGAAGGCGCGGATGTCGCGCACGCTCTCCGGCGTGAAGAAGGCGGAATGGGGCGTCACCAGCAGCCGGTGCTTGATCCAGTCCTCGTTGCGATGCCAAGCGGCGATCAGCGGCACATTCAGATTCGCGGGTTCGTCCGGCAGCACGTCCAGGCCAGCGGCGAGCACGGTGTCGTCGCGCAGCGCGTCGTGCAGCGCGTCCAGATCGATGATCGGGCCGCGGGCGGTGTTGATGACGACGAGGCCCATCGAGCCAGGCCGCTTCGCCTGCCCGGCCTTGGCGGCAGCGAACGCCTGCTTGCCGACGAGGCCGCGCGTTTCGTCGTTCAACGGCGTGTGGATGCTCACGATGTCGCACTGCGCCATGAGTTCGTCGAGGGAATCCGCGCGGCGGACGCCGAGGGCGAGTTCCACGCCGCTCGGCTGGTAGGGGTCGAAGAACACGCAGTCCATGTCGAACGCTTGCGCCCGGCGCATCGCCGCGGTGCCGATGCGCCCCAGGCCGATGACGCCGAAGGTGCAGGCGGAGAGGCGCCGGCCGTAGGGATTGAGCGCTGGTCGCCAGTTGGCCAGCGGGTCCGCGCGCAGCGATTCGTCGTGGAAGGCGATGCTCTTGGCGAGCGTCATCATCAGCGCGATGGCGTGGTCGGCCACCTCGCGGGTGCCGTAGTCCGGGCAGTTGCACACCGGAATGCCGAGCTTGCCGTAGGCTTCGATGTCCACGTCGTCGAAGCCCACGGCGGTCTTGACGACGATGCGGCACTTGTCGAGCTTCGGCAGGTACTGTGCGGGCGGCGCCACGCCGACGATGGCGTCGCAGTTGCGCCACTGTTCGTCGGAAACGTGCTCGAAGCCGCGCCCGAACTCGCAGACGAAGCTCTCGTCGACGGCGCGCACGGCCTGTTCTTCCACGGAGTGGTCGCGGCCGGAGCGCGGCCAAAGGATGCGGGTGGACATGGGTGGTCGTTGCCTATGCGTTCAAGATGACTGGTTGCGCCGGGGGTTTACTCTTCGCCGCCCATCGCCCGCTTGAAGGCGGGCCGTTCGAGGCAGCGTTCAAGGTACTCGCGCAGCATCGGGTTCTCCGGCAGCACGTTGAACACCTGCATGAAGTGGACGCCGGAGCCGAGCATCACGTCCACGGCGGTGAAGCGGTCGCCGAGTATCCAGGGCCCTGGGCGCAAGCCTTCGGCCAAGGTCTCGATCATGGTGTCGAAGTCGCCCCAGCCGGCGGAGATGCGGTTCGGCTCCAAGCCGGCGAACTTCTCCATCAAGGCCGGTTCCATCACCCCCGGCGAGTAGAACATCCAGTAGAGGTACAAGCCCCGTTGCGGATCGTCGAGCGCACAGCCCAGGCCGCAGTCGGGGTAGCGGTCCGCGACGTAGAGGCAGATGGCGGCGGAATCGGCCATCCGCACCTCGCCATCGACCAGCGCGGGAACCTTCCCCATCGGGCTGGCCTTGGCGAAATCCGGATCCCGTGGCGTGTCGGCGTCGCGGATGTCGATATGCACCCGCTCGTAGTCGAGGCCGGCCTCTTCCAACAGCCAGACGATGCGATCGGCGCGCGTTCGGGGGCACCAGAAGAGCTTCATGGCGATCCAAGCGGCAGCGGTTTCGGGCAGTGTACTCGATTGCGAACGCTTGCGGCCTCGCGCCGCACGCCGTTTCCGCTTTGACCGCCACGGCGCAATTCGCGGATAGTGGCGGGAGGGACGGCCCCTCGCGGGCCGACGACCAAGACTCTTCAAGCAAGACCAAGTGGGGAACCCATGCTGAAACCCGTTCAACTCGGCGCGCTCTCGGGGCTGCGCGTGCCGCCGCTGTGCCTCGGCACGATGAACTTCGGCGAGCCCGGCCGCGGCCACCAGGGCGACTGGACGCTCGGCCCAGACGAAGCGCGGCCGATCTTCAAGGCGGCGCTGGATCACGGCCTGTTCTACTTCGACTGCGCGGACATCTACGGCATCGGCGCCAGCGAACAGGTGGTGGGCGCGCTGCTCAAGGAACTGGTCGCCCGCGACGAGTACGTGCTCGCCACCAAGGTCACCATGCCGATGGGGCGCGGCGCCAACCAGGGCGGCCTGTCGCGCAAGCACGTCTTCGAAGGCGTGGACGCGAGCCTCAAGCGCCTCGGCCACGACTACATCGACCAGCTGGTGATCCACCGCCATCCGCACGGCGTCCCCGGCCAAGCCCGCGTACCCATCGAGGAAACGATGGAGGCGCTGCACGACGTGGTGAAGGCGGGCAAAGTACTCTACCTCGGCGCGTCGTCGATGTTCGCCTGGCAGTTCGCGCAGTTGCAGATGACCGCGCAGGCCAAGGGCTGGACGCGCTTCGTCTCCATGCAGAACCACTACAACCTCGTCTACCGCGAGGAAGAGCGGGAGATGAACCCCTATTGCGCCAGCACCGGCGTTGCGCTGACGCCGTGGTCGCCGTTGGCGCGGGGCATTCTCGCTGGCTCCTACCGCGGCGGGTTCGGTGGCGGGGCCACGAACCGCTCCAAAGGACGCGACCGGGTGCGCACCGAGGGGCTCTACCGTGGCGAGGCCACGTTCCAGATCGCGGATCGGGTGATCGAAACGGCGGAGAAGCACGACAAGACGCCAGCGCAGATCGCCTTGGCATGGCTCGTCAACAAGCCGGAGATCCATGCGCCGGTGGTGGGGGTCTCCCGGGTGGAGCAGCTGGATCAGCTCGTCGCCGCCTGCAACATCGCGCTCGAAGAGGACGACGTCGCCTACTTGGAGGAACTCTACCGCCCGGTGGACAACCTGCTCTCAATCGGCACGTCGTAGTCGCCCGTGGGCGGCACACTGGGAGCGCAGGCGTCTCGCCTGCATGCGGGCGGGGACGCCCGCGTTCCCAGCGTCAGTCTCCCGGGATATGCCGTACACCCGGCGCGAACCGCGAGCGTTCCGCCAGGTCGCGCCCTATGCCGCTGATCGTCGACAAGCTGCTGACGCTGCTCGCCATGCCGGTGGGTGCGACCATCCTCGGCGCACTGGCGGCAGCGGTGGCGTTGTGGCGCGGCTGGCGGCGTTCGGCTCGGGTTCTGGCGGTGGCGGCCTTCGCGTGGCTCTGGTTCTGGGCCACGCCGATTGCCGCGGATCTGGTCGTCCCGCAGCTGGTCGAGCGCTACCCGGTACGCCACATCGACGACTTGCCGAGCGCCGACGCCATCGTCGTGCTCTCCGGCAACGTCCGCCCCGGCAGCGCGAGACGCCCGTATCCGCTGTTCGGCGCCACCGGCGATCGACTCCTGCACGGCGCGCGGATGTTCAACGCCGGCCTGGCGCCCGTGGTGATCGTTTCCGGCGGGGTGGTGTGGCCGCGCGAAGGAAGGCGATCCATGGCATCGGCGATGCGCGACATGCTCGTGGCGCTGGGCGTGCCGAGCGACGCCGTGCTGGTTGAAGGCCGCAGCCGCACGACCCGGCAGAACGCTGTCTACACCGCTGAGTTGGCTGCCGAACACGGCTTCAAGCGCGTACATCTGGTCGCCGACGGCGTACACATGCAACGCGCCACCGCGACGTTCCGAAAGGTGGGCTTGGAACCCGTGCCGGTCGTGCTCGCCAGCGGCCCACGCGTCGGTGCGCACAGGGCGCTCAGGTTCCTGCCGAGCGCCAGTCAGCTCAGCGCTTCTTCCGCCGCCATCCGCGAACGCCTCGGCCTGTTCATCTACCGGCTGCGCGGCTGGGCCTGAGCACTCTCCGCAAACGCGAAGAGCCGCGTCGCGCTTGCGTGGCACCAACCAGCGTGCGATATTCGCAGCCATCGCCGATGCGACAGTGCGCTGTCGAGGTGTGCGAAAAGTGGAACCCGAAGCGATGCGCGACCTATCCGCCCAGCCCGACGTGCTGACCGTGGCGGATGCGCCTGCGTCGGAGAACGGGATCGTGTTGCAGCAGCGCCACGCCTTCACGGACGTGAGCCTCTTGAGCCGGACAGTCGCCGAACACGAACGGCGGCTTGCCGCCGATCCCGACGACACCGAGACGCTGCGGCAGATTCGACCTTCGTTCGTGAAGAAGCTGGGCCTCGCGGATGTCGTGCTGGTTCGGCCTGAAGAGCGTAGCTGACTCACCGAGGAGGATGAAATGACTTCCGAATCCCCCAATTCCCCCCCCCCCCCCCCCCCCCCCCCAGAGCCCGGCACTGACGCTGACGAGCAAGTGACCGACCGGCCTTCGGCGAGCACGAAGGCCAAGAAGGAGTGGCACAGGCCCACCTTCATCGTCCTGGATGCCGACATGAAGCTCTTTAGGAGCGGCCCGCATCCCAATCCCACTGAAACCGCCCATTACAACATCCCCAGCTAAAGACTTGGAACTGGAAGACGCCCAAGACGCCCAAGCGTCAATAGCGTGTCGTGAGCGAGCTGGCGTACTGCTATGGCGCCTACGGACTGCGCATCCGATCGGCTCTTGCGTTGCCCTTCTTCGATCCGTTGCCCGACGCCGGCGCCGCGGATGTCTCCGTGCGTCTCGGCGTCGTTCCCCGCACCCTTCCCGGCGTTGGCCGCCCGGTCCGCAACGGCATGTGGCAAGCGCGTCCCGGCGCCCTCCTTCTGCAAATGGAGGGAGTGGCCCGCTATCTGATCGCCGACGGCCGCGAGGTGCGGATCGAGCCCATCGGCGGCGACCATGCCGACATCGCCAGCCTCCTGGCGGGGCTGTGGATTGTCCTGCTGCAGCAGCGCGGCGTGGTGCCGCTGCACGCGGCCGCCGTGCGCACCACGGCCGGCGCGGTGCTGCTGATCGGACGCAGCGGCCACGGCAAGTCGACGCTGGCGGCCGCTCTGGTCGAACGCGGCCACGCGCTCCTCGCCGACGACGTGACCGGGCTGGCGTTGCGCGGCGGGCGGGTCACGGCGCTGCCGTCGTTCGCCAGCCTGCGCTTGTGGAAGCCGACGCTGGAACAGATGCGCACGTCGCTCAAGGTGCGGTCGAGGGTGCGCCCAGGGGTGGAGAAGTTCTGGGTGGAAGCGTCCAGCGCCTGCACGGAGGCGTTGCCGGTGTGCGCCGCCTTCGTGCTGACGCCAAGCCGCCACGCCGACATCCGCACGGTGCCGGTGTCGCAGAGCGATGCCTTCGCGCTGCTGTGCGAGCACACCCACCGTAAGCGGGTGCTGCGCGCCATGGGGCAGCGGCCTGCGCACTTCCGCGTCGCCGCGGCGATGGCCCGGCAGGTGCCCATGCTGCGAGCATGGCGGCCGCGCCATCCGTTTCTCCTCGAGGAGCTCGCGGACCACGTCGAAGCGCGTGTAGCCGAGCTTGGCCCGGCCAGAGCGGGCGCGAGTGCCCTTCCGGGACACGAGCCGCCGGCGGCAGTTCCCGAGCCGGTGTCGTCCGCGCCGTCTGTTGCGAAAGCAACGCGAAGCCGGACGCCCGGCTTCGTCTGGATCGCCTGCTGGCCCAAGTCCGGCAGCACATGGCTGCGGACGGTGCTCACCAACTGCCTGCGCGACGACGGCCAACCGGCTTCCATCAACGCCCTCCTCGGCGCGTGGCTGCACGGCCGAGACGAGTTCGACGACTACGTGGGGCTTGATTCCTCGCACATGACGGCGGAGGAGACGTCGCGCCACTTGGCGCACTTCCGCGCCGCGGCGGTGGAGCAACTCCTGGCCGCCGCCGGGCCGACGTTCGCGAAGACGCACGAAGCCCACCGGCTGCCGGACGGCCCGCCGCGCTTCCCGCGTGGCGGCAAGGTGGTCTACCTGATGCGCAATCCCCTCGACGTGGCGGTCTCCTACGCCCGCCACCTCGACCTGCCCGTCGCCCGCACCATCCAACTGATGAACAGTTGGCAGGCCCACGAGGGGCTCGACCCCAACGGCATCCACAACCGCCTGCCCGAACCGATGACGACTTGGAGCAATCATGCGCTGAGCTGGATCGAGCAGGCGGAACTGCCTGTCCATGTGGCCCGCTACGAAGACTTGCTGGCGGACCCCCGCGCTGGCTTCGGTGCCATCGCCCGCTTCGCCGGCCTCGACCTGGACGATGCACGGCTGAACCGCGCCATCGAGCACAGCGCCTTCCACCGCTTGCAGGCGCAGGAAGCCGAGGCGGGCTTCAAGGAGAAGCAGCCCACCGCGCCTTCGTTCTTCCGCGCCGGAATGGCCGGACAATGGCGCGGCGAACTCGCGGCCGAACAGGTGCGGGCGATCGTCGACGTACACGGCCATGTCATGGAGCGGTTCGGCTACTTGCAGGAGGCGCGGCAGTTCTTGGACATCGCCTCCGTGCGCCAATCGACCTAGCGGAGCCCCGTTTGGCTGCCATCTGTGGAGCATTGGGCGGTGCTGCGCCAACGCTGGATGCGATGCAAGCCGTACTCGCGGACTACGGCGCAGCCCCCGCGGCGTGGCGCGAAGGCGACGCGGCCTTCGGTTGGCGCGGCGCCGACAGCGAACCACGGTGCCACGTCGATGCGCAGGCCGGTCTCGTGGCGGTTGCCGATGCCCGCATCGACGATCGGGAGGGTTTGGGCGCCGCGCTCGGCATATCCCCGGCCGAACGCGCCGCCCTCACCGCCGCAGCGCTCATTCTCCGAGCCTTCATGCGCTGGGGCGCCGACTGCCCGCGCCACTTGCTGGGCGACTACGCCTTCGCCGTGTGGGACCAGCGCAAGCGCGTGTTGTTCTGCGCCCGCGACCACATCGGCGCCCGACCCTTGTACTACGCGCACGAGAACGGCCAGTTCGCCTTCGCCAGCGCCGTCGAAGCCGTGCTGGCGAACGCCGCCATGCCGGATGCGCTCGATGAAACCATGGTGGCCACCCACCTCGGCAGCACGCGATGCAGCGACACGCGCACGTTCTTCCGGGCGGTGCGCAAGTTGCCACCGGGCCACACGCTCACCGTCGAGGCGAGCCCGCACGGCTGGGCGGCGGCGCGAGTGCGCATGGCGCAATACTGGTTTCCCGAGCAGGCGCCGTTGGCGAAGCCGACGTCCGACGAGGCCAGCATCGAGCAGTTTCTCCACCTCTACGAGCAGGCGGTGCGCGACCGATGCGCTGGCGGCCCGGTCGGTACGCACTTGAGCGGCGGTTTGGATTCTTCGAGCATCGCCGTGCTCGCGGCGCGAGAACTGCGCCGCCAAGGGCGCCCGCCGCCGCTCGCCTTCACTTGGCTGCCCGGCGGCGACACGGTGCCGAAGCCGGCGCATGCGCCGGAATACGCCTTGGTGGACGCCGTGTGCCGGCAGGAGAAGCTGCAAGTCTGCCACGGCGCGCCGAGCGCGGAGGATCTGCTCGCGCTGCTGGCGCTCGACGGCGCGTTGCCGCACGTACACGTTCACGTCAACGAGGAGATCGTGCAGCGCAACGCCCAAGCGCGAGGCGTCAAGGTGTTGCTTTCCGGCTGGGGTGGCGACGAGTGCGTGTCGTACTCCGGCGCGGGGCACCACCAGCACCTGCTGCTGAGTGGCCGTTGGCGGCAGCTCGCGGCCGAACGCCGTGCCGCGAAACGCCCGCTGGGGCGCTTTCTGGTCGGCGTGGCGTTGCCGCTTCTGCTGCCATCCCTTCCGGCAGCGTTGCGGCAGTTGCGCACCGGCAGAACCATGCGTCCGAGCTGGTTCATCGACCCGACGTTCGCGCGGCGGGTGAAGCCCTTGGCCACAGCCGACGCTCGGACGATCGGGGTGCGGCGCGCGCAGTTGCGGCGGCTACGGCACGGGCATCTGGCCCAGCGCATCGAAGGCTGGGCCGCGAGCGGCGCCAAACGCGGCATCGAGTATCGCTATCCGCTGCTCGATCGCCGCTTGCTGGAGTTCGCCTTGGGATTGTCGCCGGAACGATTCCAGCGCGGCGAGTGGCATCGCTGGCTGATGCGCCACGGGTTGCGAACCGTGCTGCCGCCCGAAGTGTGCTGGCATCGCGGCAAGCGCGATCCCGCCCGCAGCGAGCCGCTGATCGATGCGTGGTGCGCCGCGTTGCCGACGATACGGCAACGACTGGCCGCATCCACGCCGTTGCGGGCCGGCTACGTGGACATGTCGAAGCTGGACGAGTGCCTGGCCCGGCCGGAGCGGTACCGGGCCCAGCCGGGCCGCGTCTTGAGAGCCTTGCACTTTCTCGATCTTCAAGCTGGTGCTTGATGCGCGAGTTCGCCGCGCCACTGTCCGGTTCGACTACCTGCGAGAGGTCGCCGCCCGGACTGTTCCAGTTCGGCTTTGACCGCCCTTCGGCCAAAGGCTATGGTCTTGGCCATGACCGCATCCGGCGAAAGCGCAGCTCGGCTCAAGCTGCCCATCGGCATTCAGACCTTTCGCAAGATTCGCGAGGACGACTACTACTACGTGGACAAGACGGCCTTGATCGGCCGACTCGTGGACGGCGGCCAACACTACTTCCTCTCCCGCCCCCGGCGCTTCGGCAAGAGCCTTCTGCTGGACACGATCAAGGAGTTGTTCGAGGGCAGCGAAGCACTGTTCCGGGGGCTCGCCATCCACAAGGGGTGGGACTGGACGCCCCACCCCGTGGTGCGGCTCAGCTTCGGTTCCGGCAACTTTGCGGAGCCCGGCTACCTGCGCGAGGACGCGGACGCGCAATTGGCGGACATCGAACGGCGGGCAGGCGTCCTCTCCAGCAGCGCGAGCGCGCCGATCCGCTTCCGCCAGCTCGTCAAGGCGCTGCGCGAACCCGGCGGACCGCGGGTGGTCCTCCTGATCGACGAGTACGACAAGCCGATTCTGGACGCGCTGGATGCGCCGGAGGTGGCGCGCGCCAATCGGGACTTCCTGCGCGGCCTGTACTCGGTCATCAAGGACTGCGACGCGGACATCAGGTTCACGCTGCTCACCGGGGTGAGCAAATTCTCCAAAGTCAGTCTGTTTTCCGGCCTGAACAACCTCGAGGACATCACGCTGGACCCTTGCTACGCCGCCATCTGCGGCTACACCGAGCGGGACCTGGGCAAGGTGTTCGCGCCGGAGCTGCCCGGCCTGGACCGGGAGGAGCTGCGCCGCTGGTACAACGGCTACAACTGGCGGGGCAAGGACGAGGAGAAGGTGTACAACCCGTTCGACATCCTGCTGCTGTTCCGGCAGCGCGAGTTCAAGGCGCACTGGTTCGAGACCGGCTCGCCGAAGTTCCTCGTCGACACGCTGCTGCGGCGCGGCGTGCCCACCTTGGACTTGGAGGGCATGGTCGGCTCCGAGGCGCTCCTCTCCGCCTTCGACGTGGACGAGATGTCCGTCGAGGCGCTGCTGTTCCAGACCGGCTACCTCACCATCGTCGGCGAGGAGGACCGCGGCGGGCGCCTCCGCTACCGGCTGGGCTTCCCCAACCAGGAGGTTCGGCAGAGCCTCAACGAGCGCCTGCTGATGGCGCTGCTGCCGGACGGCGCAAGGCGGAAGGCGGACGACGCCCCGCTGCGCGAGTTGCTGTCCGCCAACGACTTCAAAGGGCTGGAGGCGTTCTTCCGCGGCCTGTTCGCCGGCGTGCCGCACCAGTGGCACGTCAACAACGACATCGAGGCCTACGAGGGCTACTACGCCAGCGTCGTGTACTCCTGCTTCGCCGCCCAAGGGTTCGACCTGGTGGCGGAGGAAAGCACCAGCGCCGGCCGTTCGGACATGGTGGTGCGCTTCGGGGAAGGGGTGTACGTGTTCGAGTTCAAGCTGACGAACGGCGAACCACCGGGGCGGGCGCTGGCGCAAATCAAGGCCCGAGGGTACGCCGACAAGTACCGGCAACCGGGCCGCCCCGTCCACCTGATCGGCGTGGAGTTCAGCCGCGAAGCCCGCAACGTCGCCGCCTTCGAGGTGGAGCGGGCCGCGTAACGGCTTCTTCGCATGAACAAGCGCGAGGCGTCAGGCGCTTGATGTCGCTTCTTCCGTCGCCATCCGCGAGCGTCTCGGCTTGTTCATCTACCCCGGCTGGGCGGCTAGGCCCGAGCTCTCCGCAAACGCAAAGCGCCGTTTTCAGCCGTGATTCGGCGGCAGGTCCAGCGCCGGGTTGCGGTCGAAGAAGCCTACCGGGTGCAGCGAGAAGCCGCAGTACTCGACCGGCATCACCGGCCAATCCTCAGGGCGCGGCAGGTGGGTGACGCCGACGGTGTGCCAGAGCACGAGGTCCGTGTTCTCGATGGAGCGCTCGCCG
Organism: Candidatus Azotimanducaceae bacterium; assembly: GCA_965243175.1. Lineage (GTDB taxonomy): Bacteria > Pseudomonadota > Gammaproteobacteria > Pseudomonadales > Azotimanducaceae > VXYL01. The sequence continues at coordinate 534,499 of OZ251532.1, forward strand.
CTCCACGCCGGCAGGCCGTCGCCGCCGGGATGCAGGTTCGTGTGCTCGCCAGCGGCGTGCAGCTGGGCGTCGTCGTAGCGCGTCACCCACAGGTTGTGGCGCGCGAATCCGGCGCGCCCGGCCACTTTCGAGTTCGCGTCCGCCAAGAGCGTCGGCGTGGCACCGGGCAATAGCCGATAGCCGACCGGCGAACCCAGGCGGTTCCTTCGATGCGTGTTCACCACCTTCCAGTTGCGGGCTCGGCTGGAATCCACGTTGCGCCTCGCCTCGGCCTCCGTGCCGAGCAGACGGGCGACGGCGCGGAACGCCGTGCCGTCTGGATTCTCTTCGCTTGCCGGCAGGGATTCGGTGTTGATCTCGTAGACGCTGTTGGCTTCGCCATCCAAGTCGAAGTCCAGGCGGAAGCAGAACAGGTGTTGATGGATGGGCGAGGCGAGATTCGGCGCGACCAGCGGCGCGAACTCGGGGCGCTCTTCGCCGTCGCGCACCGCGGATACGCCGACGATGCCGGTGAGCTTCACTTCCATCTGGATGGCGCCGTCCAAGTAGAGGTACCAGTAGAAGCCGTATTCGTAGTTGCCCACGGTGTGGAAGGTGCTCACGACGAGGCGCCGGGAGCGGCGCACTTCGGTGGTTTGCGAGTGGCCGTCGTGGTGCTTCCAGAGGATGCCGTAGTCCTCTTCGTGGATGCAGATGGCGCGTTCGACCAGCCGCGCTTCGCCGTCGGGCTTCACCGCGACGTGATCGAGATAGTGGACTTCCCCAACGCAGTCGCAGCCCAGGGCGAGCGAGTTCACGCAGTTGCCGATGCTCGCTTCGCTGGCGTCCAGCACGTGCTTCCAGCTGTGCATGGGGTCGGTGTCGCCGTACGGCACCACCATGTCCGAGAGCGCGGCGCGATGCAGGATCGGGCGCAACGCGCCGTTCTCCCGATAGCCAAGCTGGTGCAGCACCAGGCCGTTTGTGGGATGCACCGTGACGCGGAACTCCCAGTTCTGCCAAGCGATGGCGTTGCCGTCGACGCTGAAGTTGACGCCTTCCGGCTGCGTGATGCGCAGCGGCTTGAGCTGCTCGCGGAGGCGCGGCTGGCTCGCCGCGTCGTAGCGCCCGGATTCCGGCGGCAGCGGCCAATCGCCGTGGTCTTCGAGATGCGCTACGCGCCCAGCCGTGAGATCGACGTGCGCGATCAAGCCCTGCACCGGGCGCGCGTAGCCGTTGTCCGTCTTGTCCTCGCGCACGAAGGCGATGCAGCGATGGGCGCGGTGGCCCTTCGGAATGCTCGGGTGCGTGTAGCCGCCCGCCGGCCAAGGGTCGATCTGCACGTGCTCGAACGACTCGATGCCACGGTGCCGCATGGCGCTCTGCCAGCCCGCATCCGCCTTGACGATGCCGATGGCCGCCACGACGTCCGCGAAGCCAATCGGCGCCTGCCCAACGGCGATGCGCTCCACCTCCACCGTGCCGGAAGAGAGATCGACCACCGCATCGAAGCCGCCGTCCGGCGCTTCGCCCTGCGGGTAGTCGTAGCCGACCAGCCGCACCTTGCGCGGCAACTCCGTGCCCGCCGCGAAGCTGCGCAACGCGGCCTTCGGCGGCTCCACCAACGCCACCGCGCAGAAGGCGGCCCGCGCCCCCAGTTCGGCCTTCGCCAAACCCGTGGCGCACTCGACTTCCGCGGCGTCGAGCGGCTCGAGCGGATGGACTGGGTGATCCGGCAGGGGCGCGACGGCAGCCATATGGCCTCCTGTCCTCGGGCTAGTTGCCGAAGCTCAAGGTCGCTCCGACCTTGACGATGCGCCCGAACGGGTTGTGGGTGAACGCGTCGTAGTTCATTTCCCGCGACATGAACGGCGGATTCTCGTCTTCGATGTTGATGACCGACGCGATGGCTTGCAGCTTGCCTTCCATGAAGGAGTAGCTGACGTGCAGATCGTGGGTCACGTGCGAGGCGACGACGCCCTCGGTGCCGAAGCCCTGCATGAGGTAGTCGTATTCGTCGATGCCGTTCACCACCCAGCGCGCGTTCAGATCCCGCCATGCGTAGTTGGCGCTCAGGCGCCCTTTCCACTCGGCCAGCGTTCGAGCGAGCGGCGTTCGGTAGTTCAGCCGACCCAGGGCGTCGTACTCGTCGCCGAACTCCCATTCGCTGATGTCGTAGGACGTGATGCGCGTGCCGGTGAGCGCCAGCGAGAGCAGCCCAGGGCCAGCTTCGAGGCTGTAGCGGAACGTGAAGTCTATGCCGTCCGTTTGGATGTCCGGGCCGTTGACGATGTTGATGTTGATGATCTCGACATCCGCCGCGGCCGGGTTGCCGCCGAAGACCAAGCGATTGAAGAACGGGCTGCCCTGATCGCAAGGATCGGTCGCGGCGCCGGGGCAAGCGAGGTTGAGCACGTTCTGGAAGGGTTCCGTCACCAAGGGCTTTTCGAAGTCGTAGGACCAGTAGTCGACCGTCACGAACAGGTTGTCGCCGTCCATGAGGAGGCCGTCGTGGTCTACGAGCAGGCCGGCGTTGATGGTCGTCGCTTCCTCCGGGGTGAGGTCCGGATTGCCGCTGGTGTCGATGCGCTTGAACGCGCCGGTCGAGCCCACGAACTGCAGCGAGTTCGACGAGTTGCTGGCCACTGTCTGATTCAGCGTCGGGCCGCGGAACGTCGAACCAACGGACACGCGGACACCGACGCTGGGCATGATCTGCCACTTCAACGCCACCTTCGGGTCGGTCGTCGAGCCGGTCTTGCTGCCGTAGTTCTCGTGCCGCAGCGACAACGAGCCTTCGAGATTCTCGCTGAACGGCACGCTGGCCTCGCCGAAGACGCTCCAGATGCTGCGCCCGTCGTCGATGGGGAAACTCGGCGGCAGGAAGCCGAACAGTCCGGTCCGTCCGATCGCGCAGTCCGTGATCTCCGGGCCGGCGGCGCAGGGGTACGTGACGCCGTTGAAGAAGGAAGAGACGTCGACGCCGCTCTCGTAGGTCTCGTCGCGGTACTGAACGCCGACCGCGTAGTCGACGTTGCCGGCCGGCATCTGCATGAAGTCCAACTCGCCCGTGACCACGCCTTCGAGCACCAGAAGCGACGTTTCGCCCTCGCCAACGCCGGTGGTGATCATGTAGTCGCGCAACGGCTGGTTGCTCAATGCCGGCACGAAGTCTGGATTGGATGCTTCGCCGTTCTTCACGAACGGATGCGAGCCGGGCATGGAGTTGGAGAAGGGAATCCAGTACCGGCAAGGGCCTTGCCCGGCCCACTGCTGCACGGTCGCCAGCGAGAAGGAGAGGTTGCCGTTCGCGTCGTACTCGTTCGGCACCATGCGCTCGCACTCGAAGCCGCCAAGGCCCTGGCGCGCCCGCGCGTCCCGATAGACCATCGTGTCGCCGCCAGCGCTCTCGCGCTCGGACCCCGAATAGGTCATGGAAAGCTGCCAGCCCCGGTCGCCCCAGACGCCGTCTAGCGCGGCGGCGAAGCGGGTCAGCTTGGAGTTGCGGTGATGGCCGCGGCGCGGGCCGTCCTGGCCGTAGTAGCGGCCGTAGTACCAGCCGACCTCCTGCCACGCCGCTGGCACGCCCGCTTCGTCCTGGGCGCCGCCATCGCCTTGCCAACCGCAGTGGTCCGCGTCGCAGAAGGCGTAGGCGCCGTACAGATCCGGGTATTTCGACGCCATGTCCACGAGGCCCGGGTTGTTGGCGCGAACAGTGCGGGTCTCGTCCACCAGCCGGTTCGGCGGGTAGGAAGGCGACGTGCCCCAATGCGGCACGTCGCTGTCGGTAATCAGCAACTCGAGGCTCAAGGAGGTCTCTTCGTTGAGATCGATGGTCGCTTCGGTGAACCACTGCCAGCGCTGGGCGTCTTCGATGAGGTTGTCGAACGCCGTGTACTGGAAGCGGCAGAAGCCGCCCAACGGTTGCAGGACTGTGGTGCGGGCACCGCCCAGATCCTCGCAGTTCGGATCCACGACGCCAGCGAGCAGCAGCCCGGTGAAACCGCCGGCGGGCGCCGCGTTCCAGCGGTCGAGCGGCACGAACACCGACGGCCGCCCCACCGAAGACCAGCCGCCAGCCGGACTGTCCGCGTAGGTGCGCAGCGACCAGTCGCGGCTGGCGATGTTGAGCTCGCCGCGTTCGATGTAGCTCGCGGAAGTCATCAGGTTGACGCGGCCATCCATGAGGGCGCCGCCCCAGATGGCGCCGAATTCGGTGTCGCCGTCGGAATCCGCGATGACCTTGTGGTTCGCCGTGAGCTCGAAGCCTTCGAAATCGCCCCGGGTGATGAAGTTCATCACCCCGGCGATGGCATCGGAGCCGTAGGTGGCGGCGGCCCCGTCGCGCAGCACTTCGATGCGCTGCAAGGCGATGGAGGGCAGCATGTTCACGTCCACCAGCAACTGCGCCTGGGCGCCGATGGCGTGCGGCGACCAGGTGGTGCGCCGCCCGTTCAGCAACACGAGCGAGCGGCTGGGACCGAGGCCGCGGATGTTGATGGTGGCTCGGTCGGCGCCAGCGCCAGCTTGGAACTGGTCGGTCTCGCCGTCCGCTCCCTGCGAGAACGACATGCTCTTGATGAGGTCGATGGTGGTCGGCGCCCCTTCCAGGGCCAAGTCGTCGCGTTGCAGCGTGGTCACCGGCAGCGGCGCATCCTCGGGGGTGCCCTTGATGTAGGTGCCGGTGACGACGATTTCTTCGACTTCGGCGCTCCGCGCGTCTTCTTCCTGCGCCAGCGCAGGCAGGGCAACCGCCAGCACCGTCGCCAGCATGAGCCCTTGGTTGATCGTTCCTTTGACCATGTGGCAGCTACCTCTCTAGTGTCGGCCCGGTCATGGGTGGCAGGGCTTGTAACCATTTGTTGCAGCCACGTCAAGCGCGTGTACGGATAGCGTCGAGAGCGTCTCTCAGAGCACTGCAACCCGTTACAGAACGGTTACAATATCGGACTGTCTGACACCCGACTACTTCACGAGGGAGACCGAGGAGGAGCAATGACGAAACTGCTGCAATGGCGGTGGATGGGGACGGCGGCCGCGTTGGCGCTGTCTTTCACGGCCACCGCCCAACAAGCCGACGATGACGACGAGCAGGAGATCGAAGAGGTCGTCGTCACCGGCTCGCTCATCAAGCGGGACAACTTCGATTCCGCTTCGCCGCTGCAGGTGCTGGACGCCGTGGACATCGAGATGGAGGCCACGCCCGCGCTCGGCGAGATCATCTACAACCAGACCTTCAACTACGGCTCGGACGCCTTCGCCTCGCACTACTCGGTGACCAACCCCGAAGGCAACCGCACCGGCGCCAACCTGCGCGGTCTCGGCGGCGGGGCGACGCTGACGCTGCTGAACGGCAAGCGCGTGCTGGACGCCAACCTCAACAACCTGATTCCGCAGATCGCCATCCAGCGCATGGACATCCTGAAGGACGGCGCCTCGGCGCTGTACGGGTCGGACGCCGTGGCCGGGGTGCTGAACATCGTGCCGAAGGCGGGCTACCAGGGCGCGGAGGCGGGCTTCCAGTTCCAGACCGACCACCTGCGCGACCACGACGAGCAGGTCTACAACTTCATCCTCGGCGACACCACGGATCGCGGCTACTTCACGCTCGCCGCCGAGTACCGCCAGCGCACGGCGCTGTACCAGACCGAGCGCCCGAACCTGCTCGGCAACTCCTTCTCCAGTTCCGGCACCGGCAACCCAGGCACCTACAACGTGCCGGTACGCGGCGAGGACGGCTCGATCACCGGCTCGGCGAGAACGCCGGATCCCGGCTGCGGCGTGGCGCAAAGCCCGGGCGGCAACGGCCTGGGGATCGAGATCGGCAACTACCGCAACAACATCAGCGGCAACCTCGTGGGCACCACCTGCCGCTTCCAGTTCGGCGAGTTCTTCAACTTCGTCACCCCCAACAAGGTGCTGAACACCTACGTCAACTACGAGTTGGAGATCACCAGCCAGCTCACCTACAACGCCGACCTGATCTACTCCCGGCAGCGCACCCGCAGCCGTGGCTCCCCGACCAACCCAGGCGGCCGCGTCCGCGACATCAACCTGGCTCTCGGCGGCGTCTCCGGCGATCACCCCGGCAATCCGTTCACCGCCTTCTACGACCGCAACGGCAACGGGCAGATCGACGTGACCGGCAACGAACTGCTCTACGCGCAGGACTCCGACGGCGACGGCATGCCGGACCGCGATGCGGAGAACAACGTGATTCTAGCGGCGGATCCGTTCGATTCGAGCATGGGCATCGAGTTCAACGAAGACGTGCAGATCGCCGCGCTGCGGCTGTTCGGCAAGCTCGGCAACCTGCCCTCCAACCTCGATGAGAGCGGTGCCAACCTCGGCTACGCCACCTACGACATCAACACGTACCGCATGGGGCACAACCTCACCTACGTATTCGACAACGGCTGGGAGGCCACGGCATCCGTGCAGCTGCAGCAGAACGTCGACCTGCGCTTCCGCAAGAACGGCAGCTACCGGGCCGTCCTGCTGGGACTGCAAGGCCAGCTTGGGCCGGCGCCCGGCGTGACGGACGGACACCCCGACCAGTACCGCTACTACAACCCGTTCTCGACCAGCGCGCTGAACTGCCGCTACCGCAACTGCACGGATCCGGGCGCGGCGAACAACCCCAACCTCGGCGACTATCCGAACACGCAGTACGTCGCGGACGCCATCGACATCAACGCCATCCGGCTGCTGAAGACGACGCTGATCTCCTACGACGCGATCGTCACCGGCACCGTCGCCGACGGCTGGGCCGGTTCCATCGACGCCGCCTTCGGCGTGGAACGGCGCACCGTGCGCCTGGACTGGGATGCCCGCAGCGACGAAAACCAGTGCAACAACTGGTACGACGCCTGCTCCTTCGACTACGTCGCCAAGGACGTCGTGGATTCGGCGTTCTTCGAGGTCGCGGTGCCGTTCGTGGCCAGCGAGGTGTGGGGCAGCGGCGAAGTGCAGATCGCCGGGCGGTACTCCTCCTACGAGGGCGTAGGCACCACCTTCGATCCGAAGATCGCGGCGCTCTACCAGCCGACCGAGTGGCTCTCCTTGCGCGCGTCCTACTCGACGGCGTTCCGAGCGCCGAGCATCAGCCAGCGCTTCGCGCCGGAGTTCTCGTTCCTGCAGTCCACCAACGACCCGTTCTTCGGCGACTTCGAGGGCACGTATCGAACGAACATCGGCGGCGGCGACCCGACCTTGCAGCCGGAGGAAGCCGAGGTCTACAACCTGGGCGTCTCCTTCGCGCTGCTCGACGGCGACCTGAACTTCGGCTTCGACTACGCCAACTTCTACTTCACGGACCGCATCACCTTCCTGCGCGGCCCGCGCGTGGTGGAAGAGGATCTGCGCAACTTCCTGGACATGTTCCCGCAAGCCGGTTGCACCGGCGCGAGCAGCAGCGCCTGCCCTCCCGGCAGCGTCGACCGCGCCGACGCGGTCAACTGGGTGGAGAACTTCCAGAACCCCGCCATCGTGCGCGGCGGCCCGCCCTCCTACTCCATCGTCTCGGTGCGCGGCCAGTACGTGAACGCCGACGTGATGGACCACACCGCGTTCGACCTCTACGGCAACTACACCATCCACACCGAGAGGCTCGGCAGCGTGCGCTTCGGCGTACAGGCGACGCGGATTCTGGAATACGTCTACGACTTCGGCGGCGGCAACACCGGCGACGCGGTAGGCCAGCAGAACCTCGGCATCGACGTCATCCCGACGCTGCCCGAAGACCGCCTCATCGGGACGGTGAACTGGAACGTCGCGCAGCACAGCGCGATGCTGCGGGCGCGGTGGAACTCGGAGATCGACGCCAACTGGACCAACGTGGACATCGAGGGCGTCACCTACTTGGACCTCACCTACTCGTACCGCATCGAGGGCCTGATCGGCGACAGCAGCAGCGTCATCGAAGTGGGCGCGCGCAACCTGATGGACGTGTACCCGGACCCGCTGTCCGGCGCGTTCGGCGCCAACATCGAACTGGCCATCCACGACCCGCGCGGACGCATGCTGTTCCTGCGCGGACGCCACGAGTTCTGATCGCTCGCGGCACCGGTTCGAGCTTCAACGGGCGGCCCTCGGGCCGCCCGTTTCTTTTGGGGGCGTTTCGGCCAGCCCTTCAAGCAGGCTCAGACGTAGGGTGCGCCCTGGGTCTCGACGTAGAGCGAGTACAGAGACTGCGACGCGGCGATGAAGAGGCGGTTGCGCTTTTCGCCGCCGAAGCAAAGGTTGGCGACCGCTTCCGGCAGGTTGATGGCGCCGATGAGCGCGCCGTCCGGGGCGAAGACGTGGACGCCGTCGTAGCCCGCGCCGCCCCATCCCGCCGCCGACCAGACGTTGCCGTCCATGTCCGTGCGAACGCCGTCCGAACTGCCGGCGCCCATGTCGCAGAAGATGCGCGGGTTGGCGAGCGATACGCCGTCCACGACGTCGAAGACCGAGATGGTTTTCGGATGGCCGCGCTTGTGCGACGCGCCGGTGTCGACGATGTAGAGCTTCTTGCAGTCCGGCGAGAACGCCAGGCCGTTCGGCTTGACGAGGGTGTCCTCCACCACCGCCAGATGCAACGTGCGCGGGTCGATTCGATAGGTGCGTTCCGGCAACTCGAACGGTGCCGCGTGGCCTTCGTAGTAGCCGTGGATGCCGTAGCCCGGGTCGGTGAACCAGATGCCGCCGTCCGGGTGGACCACCACGTCGTTGGGCGCGTTCAGGCGCTTGCCCTCGAAGGCGTCGGCGAGCACGGTGACGGTGCCGTCGTGTTCGGTGCGCGTCACCCGCCTGGAATCGTGTTCGCAGGTGACGAGGCGGCCTTGCCGATCCCGCGTGTTGCCGTTGGCGTTGTTGGCCGGCGAGCGGTAGACGCTCACCGCGCCGCTGTCTTCGTCCCAGCGCAGGATGCGGTTGTTGGGGATGTCACTCCAGAGCAGTTGGCGGAGATCGCCGAACCACACCGGCCCTTCCGCCCAGCGGCAGCCGGTGTATAGGCGTTCCACCGCGGCGCTGCCCAAGACGTACTTGCGAAAGCGCCGGTCGTGGACGACGACGGATGGGTCCGGGTAGCGGACGGGTTCGCCGGTCGCGTTGATGGCGGGCATGGGCGTTGCTCCTTCGAATGCGCTACGCTGCAAGCACTATAGCGCGAGCCAGCCGCAGCACGTTCGTTCACCGTCGAAACTCCGATGCCCCAATCGTTCCAAGAGAGGCTGCGCTCCGCTTCCAAGCGGGCCGACTCCGCCCTTTGCGTGGGGCTGGACCCGGCCCGCAAGCGTTTGCCGGCGCAGTTCCAGCGCACGTCCGCCCCGCTGTTCGAGTTCTGCCGTGCGATCGTTGAAGCCACCGCGGAGACGGTCTGCGCGTTCAAGCCGCAGTTCGCCCATTTCGCCGCCGAGCGGGCGGAGGAGGAACTGCGGCTGCTGATCCGCCACATCCGCGACGCGCACCCCGACGTACCAGTGATTCTTGACGCCAAGCGCGGCGACATCGGCGCCACCGCCGAGTTCTACGCCGAGGAAGCGTTCGGTGCCTACGATGCCGATGCCGTGACCGTGAATCCCTACCTGGGCTGGGACTCCATCGCGCCCTTCGCGGCCTGGCCGGGGCGGGGCGCGGTCGTGCTGTGCCACACGTCCAATCCCGACAGCGCGTGGCTTCAGGAACATCCGGCCGAGAATCCGGCGTATCTGCGGATCGCCGAGTTGGTGGCGGAGAAGGACGCCGGTAACATGGCGCTGGTGGTCGGCGCCACGTTCCCCGCGCAGATGACCGCGGTGCGCGAACGCGCCCCCGACGTGCCGCTGCTCGTTCCCGGGGTCGGAGCGCAAGGCGGCGATGCGGCCGCGGTGTTCCTGCACGGGATGGACGCCGATGGCGGCGGGCTGGTGGTGAACGCCTCGCGCAGCATTCTCTACGCGAGCGAAGGCGACGACTGGGAATCGGCGGCGCAACGGGCCGCGTTCCGGCTGCGCGACGACATGCGCCAGGCTCGGGATGCCGCGCTCGCGGCGCGTTCGCGCGAATCCACGGCGTAGCCGGACCGTGCGGGCGTGGTAATGTTCGCGCCTTGAGGTCTTGAGGAAGGAAGGCGGAGTCGCTGGCGCACCGCCTAGCACTGGGGGAACCATGTCCTACAACAACATCATCTACGAAACCGACGACCGTCTGGCGTTCATCACGTTGAACCGGCCGGAGAAGCTGAACGCCTTGAGCCACGCGCTGCGTGGCGAGGTCTACGACGCCATGAAGGAAGCCGAGGCGGACCCGGCCATCGGCGTCATCGTCCTCAAGGCCGCTGGCCGCGCCTTCTCCGCCGGCTACGACCTCGCGCCCAACCCGGACGAGCAGAGCGACTACGTCAGCCAGCGCTCCCGAATGCCGGACACCGGCTCCACCCATCCCCAGCACTACGACTGGTCGCGCCACGCCCTGATGGGCCACTGGGCCATCTGGGAACTCGCCAAGCCGGTGATCGCGCAGATCCACGGCTGGTGCCTGGCGGGCGGCACGGAACTCACGTCGATGTGCGACATGCGCATGGTCGCCAACGACGCCCGCATCGGCTACCCGCCGGTTCGCGCCATGGGCACGATGGACATGATGTGGGCGCCGTGGCTGCTCAAGCCCGGCAAGGCGCGCGCCTTCGCCTACACCGGCGACTGGTTCAGCGGCGAAGAGATGGAGGACTTCGGCTGGGCCACCTTCGCCAAGCCGAAGGAGGAGCTCGACGAGTTCACCACCAAGTACGCCCGCCGCCTCGGCCACATCGACAACGACCAGCTGAACTACAACAAGCGCGCCGTCAACCGCCAGTACGAGATCATGGGCATCCGCACCGGCCTGATGTCCGGCACCGACGTGGAGGCCATGTCCAAACACCGCCCCGCCGCCAGCGAGTTCGGCCGCCGAGTCCGCGAAGACGGCCTGAAGGCGGCGTTGGAATGGCGCGACGGCCCCTTCGGCGACTTCCGCGGCGAATACGCCTCCGCGCCCAAGCAGCGAGCGCTGGCAGGTGCGCGGAACGAGGGCGCGAAACCGGGCGACGCGGACTACTCGCGGTAGGCCGAAGGACGACTCCGCTGCTCGGGCCAACCGAGGCGCTTGCGGAACGCGGCCCGGAAGCCATCGCGGCCATCCGCGACAACCGCGCCGTCACCGCCCGCCGACTTGCTGCCTGATGCGCCGCCGCTCCTGGATGGAGTCCATGGGCGTGAGCGACTGAACGCCGAGTTCGGCGTCGATCCAGCGCCTGCCCAGGTTGTCGACGATGGCGACGTCGTGGCCTTGGACGGACAGGTGCAACGTCGTCGGCCAACCGATGAAGCCGTCTCCGCCGAGTACCGCGATGCGCACGTCCTTGGAACCTCCGAAGCGATCCGCCGCAGCGGAAGTGCGCGAAGCCTACAGCACTGCCACCCCGAACCCAAGCGCGCTGCTTGCTCAGGTGCTGAGACCTCGTTCCGCCTTGAAGCGCGCCAATTCGCGCTCGGCTGCCTCGGCTCGGGCCTCGGCCACCCTGCGCCTCTCTTCTATTATCTTGGCTTCGGCTTCGTCCGCTCTGCGCTTCGCTGCCAGTCGCTCGGCTTCAGCTTCGTCCGCTCTGCGCTTCGCTGCCAGTTGCCTAGCTTCGGCTTCGTCCGCTCTCGCCTCGGCTTCGTCCGCTTCGCGCTTCGCTGCCAGTCGCCTGTCTTCGGCTTCGTCCGCTCTGCGCCGTTCGCCGGCTCGGCGTTCCTCGGCGGCCAATCGCCTGTCTTCGACCTCGTCGTAGGTCAAGAGGTTCTCGCCCTTCTCCGGGTCTCGGAAGCGCAGAGCGCCATCTTGAACGTGCAGTTCGAGGCCCAGCACGCGGCTTGGCAGCCGGCCCGCGGCATTGGCGCGAACCGGCCGATAGCGCCCGCCCTGCAACCGGTGTCCGACCAGAGGCGTGGACAGCTCGAGGCCTTCCGGGTCGAACAGCCAGCACTCGCGCACGCCGAGATACTCGTAGGTGCGCCACTTCGAGCCGACGTCCGCCTCCGAGGTGTCCTCCGACAGCATCTCCATCACCAGGTCCGGCAGCGGGTTCTCCCACAGCCGATAGGACGTTCGGTCCCTGCGCCACTCTGCCCGCAGCGCCACGAACAGGTCAGGCACCAGCACCTTGGTGGTGTCGCCGCGCTCGTAGGGCATCGTCAGGTCCGAGGCCACGGTCGCGTTCCGGTAGCGATATTGCAGCACCGTACACCAGTGCGACGTCTGGCGTTGATGGTCGATGGTCTGCGACATGCCGTCCTCGACGGGGTAGCCGTCTTCGTCGCAATACACGGGCGGCACAGGCACGTAGCGGTACAGCCCGTCGTCGGCGTGAACGGGCGGCACTTGGCGGTGTGCCAACTCGTCGTTGATTTCGGATTGACGCGTCGCTTTCATGCCCGAACCGTACCACGGTTGCCAAGCCTCTCGATGAAGCGAGGATCTTGCCCAGCCCCGGGGTGCGTCCGCCAGAGACATCGATCCTCCGGCGTATGCGAGACGCATGGGAGCGTGACGCACTTGAACGTAGGAAGGGCCAGCGGAAGGGTGCCTGCCACCGGATGGCGCGATGCCGTCTTTCGGTCTCGGCGGAACAGTGGTTGCTTTCCGTCAGCATGTGCGCGTGTGCTCTGGTTGGAGCGCTGTCCTTCGGTGATCTTGTCAACGAAGAAGCTGTCTGAGGCGCGCCAACTCGCGCTCGGCCTCCTCCGCTCTGCGCCTTTCGGCTGCTCGACCTTCCTCGGCGGCGACTCGGCCTTCCTCGGCCTCCTCCGCTCTGGTTTCGGCTTGGTCCGCCCTGCGCCGTTCGGCTGCTCGGCCTCTCTCGGCCTTGTCCGCTCTGCGCTTCTCTGCCAATCGCCCGTCTTCAGCGCCGTCGTAGGTTGCGAGGTCCTTGTCCGTTTCCGGGTCGCGGAAACGCAGCTTGCCATCTTGGACGTGCAGTTCGAGGCCAAGCACACGGCTCGGCAGCCGTCCCGCGGCATTGGCGCGAACCAGCCGATAGCGCCCGCCCCACATCCGGTGGCCGACCAGAGGCGTGGGCAGCTCGAAGCCCTCGGGGTCGAACAGCCAGTACTCGCGCACGCCCAGATATTCGTAGGTGCGCCACTTCGAGCCGATGTCCGCCTCCGAAGTCTTCTTCGACAGCATCTCCATCACCAAGTCCGGCAACGGGTTCTCCCACAACCGGTAGGACGTTCGCGTACTGCGCCGTTCCGCCCGCAGCGCCACGAACAGGTCCGGCACCAGCACCCTGGTGGTGTCGCCGCGCTTGTAGGGCATCGTCAGGTCCGAGGCCACGGTCGCCTCCGGGTAGCGCCGCTGCAGCGCGTCGCTCCAGTGCGCCGTCTGGCGTTGATGATCTATCGCCTGCGACATGCCGTCCTCAACGGGGTAGCCGTCTTCGTCGCGGTACACGGGCGGCACCGGCACGTAGCGGTACAGGCCGTCGTCGCGCACGGGCGGCAGCGCCGGCCGGCGTTCCGACTCGCCGTTGATCTCGGATTGACGCATCGCTTTCATGTCCGAACCGTACCACGGCTGCCAAGCCTCTCGATGGAGCGAAGGAGCATTCCTCGCGTGAAGAGAGGATCTTGCCCAGCCCGGAGTGCCTCCGTTAGAGACATCAGCCCGGCAGGATGTGAGAGATCTCTGGAATTTGCCTAGTGGCGTGGATGAACTTGAGCGTAGGAAAAGAGCCAGTGGAAGAGTGCCTGCCACCGTGTCCGACGGATGCGATAACGCTCAAAAATCAATCACCTACACCGATACACTGCGGCCCTCACTCACTCCGCTTGGCGAAGCTGCCAAGCCTGCTGGAGGTGCAGCCAGAACGTCGCAGAGGTGTCGAAGTAGCGGCCAAGCCGGAGCGGTGTCGGCGCTGACGCCCCGTTCTCCGTTGAGAATCGCCGTTACGCGGTCGGCGGGCACGTGGATCGCCTTGGCCAAGGCGTTCGCGGCGAGGCCAAGCTCGTCGAGCTCCTCGCGCAGGACCTCGCCTAGGTGTACCGCTCTCATTCCGCTCTCGATCATGTCAGGCCCCCACTGGTAGTCATCGACTTCCGCAACTGCGTCAAGCGCATAGGTATGATGCGCGGATGGGCGTTGATCCGAAAGCGAAGCTCGCCGCTGGCGACACGCTCCGCGAAGACATTCTCGCCTTGGCGGAGCACGACGGGCCCGAGAAAGGCGTCATGTTCGAGCGCTGGCTGGTCGATGCGCTTCCACAGATGCCGCAGACGGAAGTCGCCCGCGCATGGCGTTGGCAGGATTCCCCCACACCGCTGAAGCAACGAGCGTTCGGGCGGTCGCTGGCCGGTCTGGCGGATACCGGCGTGGACGTTCTCGCCGAGCGGCACGACGGCGGGTTGATCGCGGTGCAGGCGAAGTGCCTGCGGCCCGACAAGAACCTCGTGCTGGACGACCTCAAGCAGTTCTGGCTCAAGGTCAAGGGCAATCGGAAGCTCGCCGCCAACTGGGTCGTCACCACCGGCGAGTGGGGCAGGACGGTGGCGGCCCACGCCAGCGATGCCCGCGGCGCGCTCATCAACGCCCAGAGCGAGTGGGGCGACATCCCCGCCGACAGCCTGGGCCGCGCCAAGCCCCTGCAACTCGACGACAACCAGAAAGCCGCGTGGAAGGCCTGCGTGGACGGCTTCCGCGAGGACGACCGCGGCAAGCTCGTCATGGCCTGCGGCACGGGCAAGACGCTGGTCTCGCTGCGCGTGGCGGAGAGAATCGCCCCGCAAAGCGGCATCGTCGTCTACGCCACGCCGAGCATCGCGCTCACCGGCCAGTCGCGGCGTTCGTGGCTGCAGAACGCCAAGCGCCCGATGCGCACCATCGTCGTCTGCTCGGACGAAGACGAAGGCGCGGGCGGCAGCGCGGCCAGCTTCACCGGCTTCGTCTCGGAGATCGAAGCGCCGGTCTCCACAGACCCAGGCGCCATCGCCGCCACCGTGCGCGAACTGCAACGCAGCCTGGAGGGCGTCGAGAACGGGCTGGTGGCCATCTTCGCCACCTACCAGTCCCTGCACCGCGTCTGCACGGCGCAGGAGAAGCACCGTCTCCCCGACGTGGACTTCGTGGTCGCGGACGAAGCGCACCGCACCGCCGGCAAGTACGACCGGGAGAACCCCGGCCCGTTCCAAGTGGTCCACCACCGGCTGCGGGCGGCCAAGCGCCTCTACCAGACCGCCACGCCCCGCATCTACTCCAAGCGATCGAGCATGAAGCTCGGCAAGATGGTGAAGTCCGCGCTGGAACAGGGCGCGAACGTCACCATCCAGGACATGGGCGACCTCTCCATCTACGGGCGGCAGTTCCACCGCCTGAGCTTCCGAGAAGCGCTGCAGGCCGAGAATCCGCGCCTGTGCGACTACCGCGTGATCGTCCTCGGCACCCCACTCACCACGGATGCGGACGCCATCGGCCCGTCGGGACGGGACGCGGAAGTCCGCGACACGGACGACGTGGCGAACACCTCGAAGAACACGCGCGTCGCCACGCTCGCGCTGGCCATGCAGTACGGCGTCGACGACATGGACGACATCCGCTCCTGCATCGCCTTCTGCAACCGAGTCGATTTCGCAACCCAGGCCTCGCGCCTGCTTGGAGACCCGCGCTTGTCGAAGTGGGCGCACGGCCGGGCGCTGGCGCAAGGCAAGGCGAAGAAAGGCACGCGCCCCGTCGAAGTCGGCTCCGGCAGCCTCTCGGCCAAGGACAACGCCAAGCGCCGCGGCGACGAGTTGCAGCGTCTGCGGGACGCGAACGGCACGAAGCACGTCACCACCAACGTCAACGTGCTCTCCGAAGGCATCGACGTGCCGGCGCTGGACGCCATCTGCTTCCTCGACGAGCGCAAGAGCGAAGTGGAGATCGTCCAGGCGGTCGGCAGGGTGATGCGCAGGCCGGCCCAAGGCGCGAAGAAGCACGGCTACATCGTCGTGCCGGTGGTCATGTCGCCGCAGGCGAGCCTGGAGGAATCCTTGGCGACGGGCGGCGGCGATTGGAGCGTGGTCGGCCAGGTGCTGCGGGCGCTCAAGGCCCACGACGACCGCATCGAGACGAACTTGACCGACGTGCTCCGCGTGCATGTCTCCTCCGGCGAGTCCGGTGGCCCAAGGCCGGAAGCGCTCGACTTCTGGCAGAAGCTCGCCAACGGCGATTTCGACGCGCTGGCCCCGATGCTCGCGGAATCCGGCATCCACGGCGACCAGCGAGTGCAGACGGCCAATCTCATCAAGGCGGCCGTGGCGCGGGCCGCGTATTCGCTGGCGGAAGAGACCGGCATGGGCCGCGCCCTCGCGCCGGTGGTGGGCGTGGCCGACGTGAAGGAAGACGCCGAACTTCGCGCCTGCACCCAAGCCGCGCTGATCCTGATGAACGCCTGCCTCGTGCATGAGCGCCTCGTCCAGACCCGAAGCGCCATCGAGCTCCCGAAGCTGGACGAACTCGCCGGAACCGGCAACGTCTCGCGCAAGCTGGCGAGAGCGTGGCGGAAGATTCTCGCCCACGACTACAAGCCCATCTTCCAACCGGCCGTCGAAGTGCTCAAAGCGGCGGACATGGGCCAGAAGCGAACGCCGAGAGGCGTGAAGCACGCGCTCTACGGCCTCGCCGAACACGCCGTGGAAGTGGCCGAGAAGTACGCCGCGGCCGGAATGGACCACGCCGGCGAACTGTTCCAGGCCGCGATGGACAACCCGCAAGCCGACGGCGCCTACTACACGCTCACGCCCGGCGCGATGCTGCTGGCGGAACTCGCCTGCGACCTCTACGCGCCGCCCGACGATCCGCTCTGGCGCAAGCCAAGCACCTGGAAGAAGATCGCCATGATGGACCCAGCCTGCGGTTCAGGCACACTGCTCGTGGCCTTCGCCGCAGCGGTGCGCCGTCGTGCCGTCGAGCAGGGCGCGAAGCAGAAGCGGCTGGAGAAGATCCACAAGGCGTTCGTGGAGCAGGGCATGGTTGGCTTGGACATCAACCCCAGAGCCGTGCAGATCGCCGCGGCGCAACTCACGATGGGCGGCCTCTCGGCGGACTTCCGCAACATGGGCCTGTGGACGTTGCCAAGGGGCCGCCGAGGCGGCTGGCGCGACGGCCAATCGAAGGCGCAAGTGGACGACGTGATGCTCGGCTCGCTTGAGCTTCTGTTCGACGAAAGCAGCGACTCCGCAAGCAGCTTCGAGAAGACCATCGCCCAGTCCGCCGCCACCAACCGCGACCGGCACCGCGGCGGCGTCGAGATGTCCGACGATCCGTTCTCGGACGACTCCGCCATGATGGAGTGCCTCGACAAGGTCGCCATCGCGCTGACCAATCCGCCGTTCAGCAGCTTGAAGAATCTCGCCGCCGATGTCGAAGCCGACGTGCGCACGGCACTCACCGGCCGCATGGCGAACTTGCGAGAGAACGTCGGTGCGCGCTGGCGTCAGTCGAAGGATGCGATGTCCGCGGACTCCATCCGGCCACCGTTCTCGTTCATCCTCTCCGAACGAATCCACCGCGAGCGTGGCGTGGTCGGCAAGATCATGCCGACGACGGCCTGCACCAACAGCGCTCCCGCCGGCATCGCCGAACGCCGCCTGCTGGCCGAACAGTTCGCGATCGATTCGGTGATCTCCCTGCATGATCCCCGCGCCTATGCTTGGAGCGTAAAGGGCCATCAGGAGAGCTTGCTGCTCATGCGCCGAAGAGCACAGGGCGAGCGGTCGGAAACGGTCCGCTTCGTCTCGGTGCGGCGGCGGCCGTCCAGCGCGAAAGAGGCGGTTGAACTCTACGATCGCATTCGCGCCCGCGACCTCGGCGATTTCGGCCGCATCTGCGAGTGGCCGATGGAGCGCGTGGAGAGCGGCGACTGGTCGCCCGCCGTGTTCTACGAACCCGAACTGGCCGAGACCTGCTACGAGCTGGACCAGTGGCCGCTCAACGACCCCGACCGCTTCGCCCGCTTGGGCGATCTGTACGAGGTCAATACCACCAAACAGACCGTCGGCCAGTCTCGGTGGGAGTGGTGCGACGAGAGCGAGGCAGAGGTCTCCGTGGCGAAGTCCGCGTCGTCGTCCGGCCAGATGCGAATCGAAGGTGCCGTGGATGGCTGGGCAAGGAGGTCGCCCGCCTACCGTTCCCGGGCGCGAGAGCGCAAGAACCTGCTCGACAAGGCCGGATGCCTCCTCATCGCCAACACCCAAGACGCATCATCTGGTCGCCTCGCCGCCGTCGCCTTTGACGCCCCTGTGGTAGGCTACGCATGGACGCCCGTGCAGGAAATCGACATGGAGGACGCGCAGGCCCTCGCCGTCTGGCTGAACTCTACGCTCGGCCGCATCTTGCTCCGCAAGTACGGCAGCCGACGGGCCAACTGGCCCATGTACCAGCCTGCCGCCATCAAGCAGCTAGTCGTACCCAACACAGCCAGCAAGCACTGGAAGCGCATGCGCCAACCACTAGTAGAGGCTTACCACGCGACCAACGACATGATCGTGCCGCAGTATCGCGAACCTAACGCCAAAGTACGACGCGTCTGGGACCACGCTGCCGCGACGGCCGCAGGATTCCCCAAGCGCACCATGGACAGTTGGCGAAGGCAGATGGAAATCGAGCCGTTCGTCCGAGGTGCCGTTTCGTGAAAGACATCGAGCCAATTCACTCCTTGGCGTTCTCCATGCAGGCGCAGCCCAGGTTGTACGCCCTTCTGTTGGGGTCGGGCATATCAAGAGCCGCGAATCTCCCCACTGTGTGGGAGGTCGTCCTCGACCTCATTAGAGAGCTCGCGGGTATGGAGGGCGAGAAACCAAAGGATCCCAATCAATGGTATAGGACGCACTATGGGGCCGAACCCGACTACTCGGAGTTGCTGGAGCGCATCGCGCCCACTCCGGCGGACAGGCAGCAATTGCAGCGCAAGTACTGGGAAGGAAACCCGGTGGACGCCAAAGCACCTACCAAGGCCCATCGCGCCGTCGCGGACTTGGCAAAGGAGGGATTCGTCAAGGTCATCGTTACGACCAATTTCGATCGCTTGATCGAGAATGCGCTCCGCGAAGTAGGCGTTGAGCCGATGGTCTTGAGATCGCCAGATGACATCGCTGGAATGATGCCCTTGGAGCACACTGAATGTTGTGTGCTTAAGCTCCACGGCGACTACATGGACGAACGAGTTAGGAGTACCAAGGCCGAGCTCTCCCTATATCCCCAAGTTGTAAACAACCTTCTCGACCGGATATTCGACGAGTACGGCCTACTCATATGTGGTTGGTCCGGAGACTGGGACAAGGCTCTCAACAACGCCATTCGACGTACACCGTCGAGGCGCTATACAACGTACTGGGCAGCCTACGGCGATCTTGGTGATACGGCTAAACACATAGTCGCTACCAGAGGCGCGAGAGTCATTCACATAGAGAGCGCCGATAAGTTCTTCGGCGATTTGTCCAGCCTGGTCCAATCGTTGAAGGGCCACTCCAATCCTCATCCTCTCTCCGTGCAAGCAACGGTAGCGCAGTGTAAGCGCTTCCTTGCTTACGACCACCATAGGATTGATCTGGCTGATTTGATTGACTCCATAGGTAGAGAGGCGCTTAGCGACCTTGCTGACTTGTCGCAACTGGAGATTCTCGATAGCGATAGCCTGGTGGATCGTATGCGTCGCTACGATGGCGTCTGCTCAAAGTTGCTCTCGACTGCAGTCACTGCGTCGTATTGGAGTGACGCGGCGCAAATTGATGCATGGAGCAATACGGTGGAGCTCTTCTTTCAAGAGGTAAAGGATATCGGGGCAGGGGTTGGCATGGTGCTCAGTTCCTATCCAGCGATTCTGTTGACATACGCGCTAGCCATTGGAGCGGTGGCTCACCGTCGCCTAGACACCTTGGGCGGGATTCTTGCGTTTCCGACCGGGCGAGAAGTCGAGCGGCATGGTGAGCACACAACTCTGAGAACGGAAGGCGAAGTAGCGTACGATATGGCGAATGCGATGCCGAAATTCGCCCAAGCCGAACAGGCCATTCGGCAACTTGCGGACATGAAGGACCGTCGTTTGCCGACGCACGACTGGCTGTTCGAAACGCTTAGACCACACACAGTGACAATCATTCCATCGGAGAAGCGCTTTGAGCGTGTCTTCGATAGGACGGAAACACTACTTTCTCTAGCATGTGGGGTTCGTACGAACGAGGGCCAAGGACGATATTTGTTCACATCCGGCTGCTTCGTTTACAGAGGCGACACGTATCACGACACGGTTGCAGAGATCAACAAGTCGCTAGAACGGGAGGGTGACGAGTCTCCGTTTGTGCGCTACGGTTTGGTAGGTCATAGTGCCGAGGATGCGGAAATCAATCTAGAGGCGTTCTTTGGTCATGTGATATTTTGCGCCAACAGTCTTAAGATCGGAAAACTCGGCGACCTAGGAGCCGCCCAATGACCGTCATCAAGCAGGACGACTTGATCCAAAGCGTTGCCGACGCGCTGCAGTACATCTCCTACTACCATCCGCCGGATTTCATTCGCGCCATGGCCGCTGCGCATGAGCGCGAGGAATCGCCCGCCGCGAAGGCCGCCTTGGCGCAAGTGCTCGTCAACTCGCGGATGTGCGCGCTCGGCAAACGCCCCATCTGCCAGGACACGGGCATCGTCATCGTCTTTCTGGAAGTGGGGATGGACGTGTCCTGGGAGGCGAGCGTGAGCGTCGAGGACATGGTGAACGAAGGGGTGCGGCGGGGGTTCGCGTTTCCTGAGAACGTGCTGCGCAACTCGGTGCTGCGCGACCCCGATGGGCGACGCGCCAACACCGGGGACAATACGCCGGCGGTGATTCACACGCGGCTCGTCGAAGGCGATCGCTTGCGGGTGGAGGTCGCGGCGAAAGGGGGCGGCAGCGAAGCCAAGGCGATGTTCAAGATGCTCAACCCTTCCGATTCGGTGGTGGACTGGGTGCTGGATTCGGTGCCGAAGATGGGCGCCGGCTGGTGTCCGCCGGGTATTCTCGGCGTTGGCATCGGCGGGTCGCCGGAGAAGGCCATGCTGCTCGCCAAGGAAGCCATGATGCAGCCCATCGACATCCACGAGTTGCGGCAGCGGGGCGCGGCCAATCGCGCCGAGGAACTGCGCCTCGAACTGTTCGACAAGGTGAACGCGCTCGGCATCGGCGCGCAAGGGCTCGGCGGCCTGACGACCGTGCTGGATGTGAAGGTACTGGAGTACCCCACCCACGCCGCCAACAAGCCGGTCGCGGTCATTCCCAACTGCACGGCGACGCGGCACTTGCACTTCGAGCTCGACGGCAGCGGCCCGGCAGCGTTCACGCCACCGAACCTCGACGATTGGCCGGACATCGCCTTCCAGCCCGGAGACGACGCCCGGCGCGTGAATTTGGACGCGGTGACGCCAGCGGACGTGGCCACTTGGAAGGCGGGCGAGACGCTGCTGCTCTCGGGCAAGATGCTCACCGGACGCGACGCCGCCCACAAGCGCCTGGCCGATCTCATCGAACGTGGCCAGCCGCTGCCAGTGGACTTCGCCAATCGCTTCATCTACTACGTCGGCCCGGTGGATGCGGTGGGCGACGAAGTGATCGGCCCGGCTGGCCCCACCACCGCCACGCGCATGGACAAGTTCGCCCGCACCATGCTCGAACGCACCGGCCTGCTCGGCATGATCGGCAAGGCCGAGCGCGGCCCGGAAGCCATCGCCGCCATCCGCGACAACCGCGCCGTCTCCTTGATCGCGGTCGGCGGCGCCGCCTACCTCATCGCCAAGGCGATTTCCAAATCGACGCTGATCGCCTTCGAGGACCTCGGCATGGAAGCCATCTACGAGTTCGAGGTGCAGGACATGCCGGTCACGGTGTCCGTCGATGCGCAGGGAGAGTCCGTCCACCTGAGCGGGCCGCGGATTTGGAAGCAGGAGATCGCAAACCGCATCGCCGCGGTGCAGACGGCTTGAACGTGACCAAGCAGACCCGCCTCCCCCTGCGCTGGCTGCTTTGGCACGGCGCTGGGCAGGCTGGGCATTCCGTTCAGGGGTTTCTGCTTGGCTTTCTGTTCATCTACTACAACCAGGTGCTGGAACTGTCCGGCACGCTCACCGGCGTGGGCGTTGCCATCGCCACGATTGCGGACGGGTTTTCGGATCCCGTGTCTGGGTCTTGGTCGGACGGGCACCGATCGCGGTGGGGGCGGCGGCATCCGTTCATGTTCGCCTCGGTCGTTCCGGTCGGCGTGTTCACGGTGGCGTTGTTCATGCCGCCGGAAGGGCTGTCGCAGATCAGTCTGTGCGTGTGGTTCACCGTGTGCTACGCGCTCATGCGCACTGCGTTGACGTTCTACAACGTGCCGTATCTTGGCCTTGGCGCGGAAGTGACGCAGGATTACGCGGAACGCACTCGGATTCCCGTCTATCGCGCCATGATCGGCGCCGGCAGTGCGCTGCTGATTGCCTGGGCAGGGTGGAATTTCGTCTTCAAGAGCACGGCAGCGGATCCGCATCCGCAACTCAACGCGGAGAACTACCCGCTCTTCGCGGTGGTGTCCGCCGTTGTGATGGCGGTGTTGATGGCGCTTTCGGCGTGGAAGACGATGGATGTGATTCCGCGTCTGCCGAGCGTCGGCAGTTCGGGGCGTCGGTTCAGCGTGGGCACGATGTTCCGCGATCTGTTCGATGCGTTGCAGAGCGTCCCGTTTCGGTCGCTCTTCCTTGGCCACCTCGTCTGCACGGTCTACTGGGGCACCTCGGGAACCTTGGCGCTGCATTTGAAGACCTTCTTCTGGGAACTCGACAGCTTCGGCATTCAGTGGTGGCACTACGCGGGCATTCTGGGCGGCATCGCCGGCACACCGTTGACGCTGTACTTGAACCGACTGCTGGACAAGAAGTGGACTGTGATTCTGGGCGTCGTGGGATGCGTGTTGGCGGTCACCGGCCCGGTGATGCTGGACTTGGCCGGCATCATGCTGGACAAGGGCGTGGTGCTGATGTGGCTGCTGGTCTTGATGGCGTTTCTCAGCGCGTTCGCGATTGCGCCGGTTTCCGTGACCGTCGCGTCGATGATGGGCGACATGGCGGACGAGCACGAACTGCGCAAGGGAACGCGGCAGGAAGGCGTGTACTTCGCCGCGTTCCACTTCGCGGAGAAAGGCACCGGCGCCTTGGCGCCGTTGATCGCTGGCGTCGCCTTGGACATCGTGAGCTTGTCGCCAGGTTCGACTCCCGGCGAGGTTCCCGAGCAGGTGTTGTTCGACTTCGGCCTGATCTACGCGGCGATGGCGGCGTTCGTGATGCTGGCCATCTGGGTCTTCTGGCCGTACAACTTGAACCGCCGGCGCCACGCGGAAATCATCGCCGCGCTGATGCGGAAGAAGAACAGCGAAGAAGGGAGCGGCGAAGAACGGCAGGAGGACGTGGGGGAAAGCAGCCAAGCGGCTCGATGAACGCTCAGTCGCCCAACGCGGCGAGTCCTTCTTCCACCCGTTTCGCGCGTTCCGCGTCGAACCACCAGGCGTCCACGAACGGCACGCGGTTGAGCCGGTCGTTGCGAACTTCGCCGAATTTGTCCCAATGCACTAGGCGGAAGCCGGGCTGCGAGCCGAGCGGAATGAAGTAGAAGTTCCACAGCAGCACTCGATCGAGGGCGCGGGTCGCGGCGTAGAGTTCGTCCGCGCTCTTGGCGCCGATGATGGTTTCAATGAGGCTGTCCACCACTGGATTGCGGATGCGCGCCCAGTTCTGGCCGTAGTCGTGCCCGGCCGCGGCGCTGCCGAACCAGTTTCGCAGTTGCAGTCCTGGCGTGTGGCCAGGCCCCAAACGCACCGTGTTGCCGTCGAACTTGCCGGTGCGGCTGCGGTAGAGCCACTGCGAAACTTCCGGCGCTCGGCCGGCGGTGTCGATGCCGATGCGTTCCAGATTGCCGACCAAGGATAGGTTCTGGCGAATCGAGTAGTAGGAAACGCCGATGAAGCTCAAGGTGAACGGTTCGCCGGTTTCCACGTTGCGCATCTTGCCGTCGATGAACTCCAGGCCGGCTTCCTTGAGCAAGGCGATGGCGCGTTCGACGTTGCTGCGCTGGGTGCCGACGCCGGTGCTGATCGGATGCGTGAAGGGCTCCGTGAAGACGCGCGGCGGCACCTGGTCGCGCCACGGTTCGAGCAACTCCAGTTCCGCTTCGCTCGGCGGGCCGCTGTGCGCCATCGGCGAGTTCTGGAAGAAGCTCACGCCCTTCAAGTAGAAATCGTAGAACAGTACGCGGTTCGTCCAATCGAAATCGTAGAGCAGCCACAGCGCTTCGCGGACGCGAATGTCGTTGAGGAACGGGCGTTCGAGATTCCAGAAGATCGGCCACCACAATCCTTCCACCCGCGCCAAGGGTCGCAGATCGCGCTTGAACAGACCCTGTTTGACGGCCGGGAACTCGTACTGCGTCGCCCAGTTCTTGGAGACGCCTTCTTCGCGCACATCGAAAACGTGGCCCTTGTGCGCTTCCAGCATCACGCCTTCGTCCTTGAAGTAGTCGAACTTTACATGGTCGAAGTTGTAGCGGCCCTTGTTCACCGGGATGTCGCGCCCCCAGTAGTCGTGCCGACGTTCGTATTCCAGTACCCGGCCTGTTTCTTCGTACACCAGCTCGTATGGGCCGCTCGCCAAAGGCGGTTCGATGGTGGTCTTGGACATGTCGCGGCCTTCCCAATAGTGCTTGGGCATGATGCTGTAGTTGCCGATGGCGAACGGCAGGATCGGATTGCTCTCGACCTCGCGCTTGCGCACGAAGCACACTTCACGTTGGCCCAGTTCCCCCCGTTCGCCGAACGCGAACACGTCCTCCACTTCGGCCAGCACCGTGCGCAAGGCCACCGAGCCGTGCTCCTGGAACATCTCGAAGGAGAACAGCACGTCGTCGACGGTGATCGGCTGGCCGTCGTGCCAGTGCGCGTCGTCGCGCAGCTTGAACGCGATCCACGCGAGGTCCGGCGCCCGCGCCACGCCTTCCGCGAGGCGGCCGTAGTAGCTCATGGGTTCGTCTATGGAGGGTTCGAGCAGCTTGTCGTAGACCAGTCCGCCGCCCATGTCGTAGCCGGCGGCATTGCGCCCTTTTTCGAGAATCACGTTGAAGTTGTCGAACGTGCCCATCTGCGGCAGCCGCATCGTGCCGCCCTTCGGCGCATCTGGATTGGCCCAATCGAAGTGGGCGAAGTCCGGCCCGTACTTGAGCGGCAGCAGATAGGAGATGCCGTGCCCGTATTCGACGTCCGTGCAGGGCGCTTCTTCGCCGACAACGACCGGCGCGGCCCAAGCCGAGCAGAGGATGGCCAGCCGCAGCGCTTTCGTCGCTTTCGTCACAGCGCTTGCGAGCGTAGCAGAAGTGGCCCGTCGGGACGTTGCCGGATGATTTCGATCATCAAGGCCGTCCAGCCGCGCCAGTCGCCATCGGCCTTGCTCTCCACAGCGAGGCGAACAGCATTGCCGCCAAGGCGGGAAGCGCGGCGAGCAGCACCACGCTCCAGCCGAATCCGTGCAGCAGGACGCCAGCGGAAAGGCTGGCGAGCGCGGAAGCGCCGAAGATGCTGAAGTCGTTCACCGCCTGGGCGCGGAACCGCTCCACCTGCCGATAGGTGGCAACAAGCGCCGTCGTGCCGCCCACGAACAGGAAGTTCCAGCCGATGCCGAGAATCACCAGCGCCCACCAGTAGTGCATGATTTCGCGCCCGGCAACGCCGATCGCGACCGTCGCCAGCATCGCCACCACGCCGCAGGCCATCAAGCGCCGCGCACCGAGCTTGCTCACCAGAAACGCCGAAGCCAAGGACGGCAGGTACATCGCAACGACATGCGCTTGAATGACCCGCGCCGTGTCGTCGAGGCCGTGGCCGTCGATCACGTGCATGCTGATGGGCGTGGCGGTCATGATGAAGACCATCGCGCCATGACCGACCACGCCAGCCATCACGGCGACGAGAAACGCCGGCTGGCGAACGATTGCCGCCAGCGGGCGTCCGCCGCTGCGCTGCTCCTCGACGTCGAGTTTCCGATCCCGTGTGCAGGCGAGCAGTACGCCAGCAACGAAGTACAACCCGGCCAACGCGAACAGCGCTCCTTGGTAGGGTTGCGCTGGCGTCCACTGCGGGCTGCGCATCGCCAGTTCCGGGCCGATCAGAGCGCCGCCGATGGAACCCAGCAGAATCACCGAGACCGCGGCGCCGGCGCGTTCGCTGGCCACGCTCTCCGCAGCCGCGAAGCGCAGCTGGGCGGCGAACGCCAAGGTCGTGCCGATCAAGCAGCAGGCCGCCGTGAACAGCCCGAAGTGGCCGATTTCCAACGCCAACGCGGCCAGCAACGCGCTGCCGAAGGCCAGCAAGCCGCCGAGCGCGAAACCGTTGCGCCGCCCGACGCGCTGCATCAACAAGGCCGTGGGGATGGTCGCCGCGGCCGTGCCGACGACCATGAACGAAAGCGGCAAGGTGGCGAGCGCGGGATCCGGCGCCATCTCGTTGCCGACGATGCCGCCCAGCGTCACCACGAGGATCGTGCCGGACGTGAACACCAGCTGCGCCAGAAAGTAGAGCGGCAGATTGCGCTTCGCCATCAGCCAAGCATAGGACACCTTTAGGGCGACTGGACGCCGCCCGTCGATGCCGCTACGTTCAACGCATCGACATCGTGAGCCACACGAGGACGCGGCTTTGACCGACATCACCTTTCGCACGGTCGCCAGCAACGGCATCGACATGCACATCGCGGAGGCCGGCCCTGCCGACGGCCCGCTCGTCCTGCTCTGCCACGGCTTCCCCGAATCCTGGTATTCGTGGCGCCATCAGCTGCCCGCCTTGGCGGAAGCCGGCTACCACGCCGTCGCGCCGGACCAACGCGGCTACGGACGCACCAGCGCGCCAGAGGACGACACCGCCTACACCCAGTTCCACCTCGTCGGAGACGTCGTAGGCCTCGTCGCCGCCCTCGGCGCGGAAAACGCCGTGATCGTCGGCCACGACTGGGGCGCACCGGTGGCGTGGAACGCCGCGCTCTGGCGGCCCGATGTGTTCCGCGCCGTAATCGCCCTCAGCGTTCCAGCCAGCGACCGAGCGCCGGTGCCGCCAACCGCCGGCATGAAGGCCGCGTTCGGCGACAACTTCTTCTACATCCTCTACTTCCAAACGCCGGGCGTCGCCGAGCACGAACTGCAAAAGGACGTGAAGCGCAGCCTGCGCATGCTGCTGTACTCGGCCTCCGGCGACGGGGCCGAGCGCAGCTTCCAGCGCCTGCACAAGACCGCCGGCTTTCTCGACCAGATGACCGACCCCGACAAGCTCCCGCCTTGGCTCTCCGAGGAAGATTTGGATTTCTTCGCGGCCGAGTTCCAGCGCACTGGCTTCCGCGGCGGCCTGAACTGGTACCGCAACATCGACCGCACATGGCACCTCTCCGCCCCGTTCCAAGGCCGCAAGATCGAACAGCCCGCGCTCTTCATCACCGGCGACCGCGACCTCACCCGCAACAACCCCAACTACGAGGAACGAATGCGCGCCGTCGTCCCGAACCTGCGCGACATCGTGAACTTCCCCGGCATCGGCCACTGGACGCAACAGGAGGAACCCACCGGAACCAACGACGCGATTCTTGAGTTCCTTGGTTCGCTGGACTCGGCCTAGCGCGCCGACTGCGGAACGTGGTCCGGCATGTAGGTCGTCAGTGAAGGAATGCCGGCGCTCCAGACCACGGGAGGCAGCTGGCCTGGCGGACACCACATGTAGCTGAGGCCGCTCAGCCCTTCGCAGGCGGCGAACCGACTCGCCGCATCTTCGATGCCAGCGGCCAAGAGGGCGTCGTCGATCTCCTGGTTGGAAGCCGTGGCGTCCACGTCGCCTTGGAAGAGCGGTGCAATCGCGGCGGCTGCCGACAGCAGCCCGGCAGCCGCCAACTCCTGGTAGCGGCCTTGGTAGTAGTCCGCCACGCGGGCGCCGACCGCGCCCTGTACGGCGCCTGCCGCTTCTGCCGTAAGCCGAGCCCCACCATTGGCCAGATGCTCCTGCCACAACGCATCCCCCCAAAGCTGGATGAAGTAGGGATAGCGCTGGCTGTCCTCGATCACGGCATCCAGAGCTTCCGCGTCGATCGCCACGCAATGCCGCGCCAACGGCTTCGCCAGCGCCGCGCGGGCAGCCGCGTCGGTCAGCCGGCCCACGCCGAGCAACCCTTCCCCCAGGCGCCCCCAGAACGAAGCGTCCATGGCGTTGAGGCGGTTCGGCAGCCCAGGCGTGCCGGCGAGAACGAGCAGGAACGGTGCCTCGGCGCGCACTTGCTGGCTGGCGTTCAGCAGCGCACTGCCGACATCCAGAGCCAGCGTGTGGGCTTCGTCGAGCAAGACCACCAGCGGCTTTCGCCGGCAACGCGCTGCCAACTCTTCCGCAAGATTGCGCCAGCCGTTCTCAGCCGCCCCGGTCGACGTCCACTCGGCCGAGCCCACCAATGCAATGCCGATCTTCCGCGGCAGCAGCTTGGCCAGCCCCCGCCGCGGCAGAAGCGCCTGCATCAGCGATTGAGTAGAGGGGATGTCGCGGGGCGTGAGCGGCAGCACTTCGACCGAAGGAGCATCTCGACACGCCGCCTTGAGCCAGTTCAGCAGCACCGTCTTGCCGTTTCCACGCGGCCCCACCAAGACGACATTGTGCGGTGGCGCGGACCCACCCACCAAGTCCGCCAAGCAACGCGAGAGCACCGCCTGCTCCGCCCCACGACCAGTCAGTTCAGGCGGTGCAGAGCCATCGCCAGGCGCGAACAGACGTTGCATGGTTGCGGCCATGCTGGCCAGTATACGCCGCCGACACGGATAGCCGTGCGGCTGGAGTCGCTGGTGACTACCGAGTGTTGTCAGGCATCGTCAGTCCCGTCGCTGCCAGCGGTACACGGACTTGCGTAGTTCGCGGCGTCCGAAGCGGCCCATCTGCTGGCTGGCGTTGCCCTTGCCGCGTGGGAGCACGCCGATCTCTTCCCAGACGAAGCCGCAGGTTTCCGCGATGTCCGAGAGGATCAGGTCCAACGGCACTTCCTCCCCGTGATTTTTCTTTCTATTTTTCAATAAGTTGAGGGGGGAGAGACGCGGCAACGTCGAGCGCTAAGGCCCACACGACATGCTCGCGATCTCGCTGCGCCGTCGGGCCGTGGCTACGGTCGACGCCGGAGGACGGCCTCCGAGCCACGACACGTTCTCGCGACCGTTCAGGAAGCCGGACTGGCGGCTCTCCAAAGCGGCGTCGCTGGGTTGGCGTCGCGTTCGCTGTGGCGAAGGTGGGGGTTTCTGGTGTAGGGTTGCGGCAGGTTTGGGGTAGCCGATGGAGGTTGCCATGCAAGGGGACTGTTTTCTGGGGCATCTGTCGGGATCGGTCACCGGGGCCAATCCCGTTCCCGGCGTCAAGCCGCTGCTGTGCTTGGCGCTCGCCTGCTTGATTCACCTGCCCGTCGCGGCGCAGGAAACCGAGGACGAGGCGGAGGCCGAGGAGCAAGCCGAGGAGGAGTACACGCGGCCGGTCGAGGAAGTCGTGGTCACGGGTTCTCGGCTGCGTAGAAACACCTACAACAGCATCGCGCCGCTGCAGATCATCTCCGCCGAGGTGAAGCGCGAGGCTGGCCTCATCGACGCTGGCGACATCCTGCAGGAATCCACCGCCGCGGCTGGCCCGCAGGTGGATCTCACGTTCAACGGCTTCGTGCTCGACGACGGGCCGGGCACCGTCACCGCCAATCTGCGCGGTCTTGGGGCGCAGCGGACGCTGGTGCTGCTGAACAGCCGGCGCATCGCGCCGTCCGGCGTGGAGGGCGTGCCGTCCACGCCGGACCTCGGCATCATCCCCGGGCTCTTGGTGGACCAGTACGACCAGCTGCTCGACGGCGCTTCGTCCATCTACGGCTCGGATGCGGTCGCGGGCGTCATCAACGTCGTCTTGCGCAAGGACTTCGACGGCTTCAGGTTCGAGGTCTCGCCGAGCTTCCCGTCGCACGGCAAGGGCCGGGAGTCGGCGATCGGCGCCACCTGGGGCAGGAACTTCGACCGCGGCTTCATCGGCGTCGGCGCCCAATACACGGATTTCGAGCCCATCGCTTTCTCCGACCGACCGTGGACAGCCGGCTGCGAGAAGCACTACGAGCTCGACGAGAGCGGGCGCCTGCGCCATCAGGACATGGAGTATCCGACCACCCTCGGCATGCGCTGGGACGAATGCAGGCTTGGCAGCCTGGCGGGGCGCGTCAGCGTCCCCTTCGCCGGCAGCATCTACTTCACGCCGGGCAGCAGCAACGGCGGCTGGCCGGACTTCTCGGAGACCAACCTGTACGGCTTCGGCGTCGATGCCGACGGCGACGGCGAGACCGACCTCACCTACCGCGACTACGACCTCAACGGCCGCGCCCAGTTCGCGCATTTGCGCGGCGACCGGCAGACCTTCAGCGCCATGGCTTACGGCGAGTACACGCTGGAAGGCGAGTACAACATCACGCCCTACTTCGAGTCGCTCTACGCCAGCCGCGACTTCTACGCGGACAACGGCGTCTACCAGCTCTTTCCCTCCGTGCCAGCTGGCAATCCCTTCAACATCTGCAATCCCAACGGCGCCGGCGTGGATTGCGGGCTCGCTTGGGACGCGCTGCTCACCTCCCCCAACTTCATGACGCAGTTCGCGCAGCGGTTCGGCGCGTTCTGCGCGAGCCGCGGCGTCCCGCTGGCGGCATGCACGCCGGCCACGTTCGGCCAGCTGAGGGGAGCGGTCGGGCCGATGTCCACCCTTCCGATCACTGCGGTGCGCGGCGACCGAACGCAAGTGACCACCGGCACGAACTGGCGACGATGGGTCGGGGGCGTTCGCGGCGACTTGCCGTTCATGAGCGTGGGTTCGTTGTCCGACTGGCGGTTCGACTTCTCCGTCGCCTACTCGAAGTCCGACAGCTACTCGATTCGCCCAGGCATCCGCGATGACCGCTTGGATCTCGCCCTAGGCGCGTACTCCACCACCAACACGCCTTGCGTCAACGACACCGGAACGCCCATGGCGCACGACACCGCAGGCGGCTGCGTGCCCGTCAACATGTTCGCGTCATCGCTGTACGCGCCGCTCGTAGGCGATTTCGCCACGCAAGCGGAGCACGACTACCTGTTCGACAACCGCGACTTCACCACCATCACCGAGCAGACCCTGATCTCGCTCTACGTCTCTGGTTCGCTGTTCGAGCTGCCCGCCGGCCAAGTCGCCGGCGGCATCGGTTTCGAGCAGCGCATAGACGAGATCGAATCGGTACCGGACCACGTGGCCCGCGACGGCCTGTTCTTCGGCTTCTTCTCGGACGGCGGCGCGGTCGGCGACCGGCGCATACAGGAGATGTTCGGCGAAGTCGAAGCGCCGCTCCTCGGCAACATGCGGGGCGCGCAGGACCTGACGGTCAACCTCTCGGCGCGCTGGACCGACGACGAGTACTACGGCGGCGCATGGACCGGCGCCTCCAAGATCGGTTGGCGGCCAATCGACTCGCTCCTCATCCGCGCCACCTACGGCACCTCCTACCGGGCGCCGAACTTGCGCGAACTGTTCCTGCTGCCGCAGACCGGCTTCCAGAACGTCTTCGACCCGTGCCTCGTGCCGGAAGATGCTCTGGATCCCATCACCGATGGCTACAACGCGGCTCTGGATGAACGAGAACCCTACGTCCTGCAGAACTGTCGTGCTCAAGGCATCGACCCGACGCTCGCCAGCAACAACGGCTTCAACGTCTACAGCGTCGAAGTCGCATCCGGCGGTTCGTTGCTCTTGGACGAAGAGACGTCGGAGTCCTACTCGTTCGGGTTCGCATTCGAGCAGCCGTTCACCACGCTGTTCAGCTTGACCATCGGCATGACGTTCTACGAGACTGAGATCGACGACACGATCATCGAGCCGGGATCGCAGTTCATCGTCAACCAGTGCTACTCCACCGAGTCGCCGGTGCAGGCGTACTGCGATCGCGTCACTCGCGCAGCGGATCCGGCGAGGCCGCTGTTGAACTATCTCGACCGCGGCTTCATCAACCGCGACCACGAGAAGGTTCGAGGCGTCGATTTCAACGTCGCGCTCGACACCACGGTGACGGTGTTCGAAAGGGCGATCGACCTGAGCTTCGAGCTCAACAGCCACCGGCTCATCGAGCGCACCGAGATCTTCGTCAGCGACAACGGCGACGTCGCCATCGACACCGACCATCGGGACTGGTTCTTCCCCGAACACGACGGCGACATGCAGCTTCGCCTGCGCTACGGGCGCTGGGGCGCGACGTGGGCGACCCGCTACATCGGCGACCAGGACGACGACCCGGATGGCGAGGAGGAGTTCGACGACATCACGGGCAACTCCAGCACCTGCCTTGGCCCGCCCAACGATCTCCTGTGCCGCGACTTGGACTACGCCGGCGACTACTGGCTGCACCGCGCTTCGGTGAGCTACCGGGGCGATGCGTGGTCGGTGCGCCTCGGCGCCCGCAACGTGTTCGACAAGGCGCCGCCGAAGGTGGATGGCACGGAAGCCTTCGGCTACACGATAAACAACACCGTGATCGGCGGCACCTACGACTACCGCGGCCGCTACCTGTTCCTCTCCACGGAGTTCAGGTTCGGCGGAGACACCTAGGAGAACCAGACGAACGGGCCCGCAACGCCCTCGCAGAGGGGCGTTTGCGGGCAGTGCTTGCGTGAGGAAGAGAGATGAAGAAGCTCGCAATACCGGCCTTGGGGTGCCTACTGGGTCTGCCCGCAGCGGCAGAGGAGGAGTCCGAGGCTTCGTACGAACCCTATCCACCCGAGCAGTGGGCGATGCGCGACGTGATCAACCGCGTACAGTTGTCGCCGGACGGCAAACGCCTCGCCGTCATGAAGACCCCGCCGAACGACGCCGACCCGCTGCTGGAGATCTACGATGCGGCGGACTTGAGCAAAGAACCGTTCCGCATGAACGCAGATCCGATGGAGCTCATCTCATTTAACTGGATGAACGACCACCAAGTGCTGTTCTCGGCGCGGCAGTTGGTTCGCGACACCATTCGAGGCCGCGAGCAGAATCCGTACAAGTTCAGGCTGGGACTGCTCGACATCGAAGAGAAGGACGTAAGCGAATTCGGCACCCAAGGTTCCGTGCGCATCGTCAGCCGGATGCCGGACAGACCCGACAAGGTGATCGTCGCAATCGCGCCGCCAGACCAACCACAGGTGTCCAGTGAACTGCGACGCATCCTAGGCATCATTCGACCCTTCGACTACTACGAACTCGACCTCAAGCGGGGAACCAAAAAGCTCCTAGTGCAAGGGAAGCTCGCTTTCGGGGATTACGGGTTCGACGCCGATGGAGAGTTGTGGCGCGCGATTGCTAGCGACGAAAGCAAGCGCGAGCTCGCCTGGATGTGGCGTCCGACACCGGACGCGAAGTGGCAGGAGATCCACCGGGTCCATGCGGACGAGTGGGAGTTCCAGCCGTTCAACATCTGGGCGAAGGATGATGCCAAGCCCGGCCACGCCTTGGTGACCGCCCGCAACGGCCACGACACGCTTGGTCTGTGGTCCTACGACATGGCCAACAAGCGCTTCGCGGAGGCCATCTACCGCCGAGGGGATGTGGACGTGTTGGGCGTGTGGCTCCACAGCAACACGTGGACGCACCCGGACACCGTCGTCGGGGTCGTCTACTACACCGACAAGAGGCATGTCGAGTTCTTCGATGGCCGCGAAGAGGCCCTCCAACGCCAGCTTGAGGGCGTCATTCCCTACGCCCACGAGGTCGCCGTGTCCACTTCGCGCGACGGCAGCGCGATGGTCATATACAACTCCGGACCGCGCGACCCAGGAACGTACTACCTGTTCCGCAACGGCGAGTTGAGCACGATCGGGAGCCGCCAGCCCCTCTTCGACAGCGAGCGTCTCGCCGACGTCGAGTACGTCCACTACGCCGCCAGGGATGGCTACCGAATACCCGCGTACCTCACCATCCCCAAGGGAGAACCGCCTTTTCCGCTGGTCGTGATGCCGCATGGCGGCCCGGCGGGGCGCGACTTCGGGGGCTACGACAAGTGGGCGCAGCTGTTGGCGAACAACGGCTATCTGGTCGTGCAGCCGCAGTTTCGAGGCGGTGTCGGCGATGGCTTGGCGCACCGCATGGTCGTATTCGAGGATGGTGGCCAGGAGGGCCGCAAGATGCAGGACGACAAGGACGACGCGGCGCTCTACTTGGTGAAACGGGGCTTGGCGGACGAAGATCGAATGGCGATGTTCGGCTGGTCCTACGGCGGCTACGCGGCGGGTGTCGCGGCATCGCGAACGCCGCAGATATACCAATGCGTCGTCGCCGGCGCTGCTGTTCTCGATCCGCGTCGGCAGTCGAACTGGGAGTTGAGCCGAATGGTTGGCGAAACACATCGTCGATACGAAGCCTTGACGGACACGGCGGTCAGTCCGATGGAGGAAGTGGAAAACGTGAACGTGCCCATGCTCCTCATCCATGGCGTCCTCGACCTTCGCGTCCTCGTCGAGCAATCGAGGAGGTACGTCAAGCAACTCGAGGAACATGAGAAGCCCTACAAGTACGTCGAGTTGAGCGGCGCCGGGCACTTCTACAATACGCTGCGGGAGAACCACCAAGCGGAGTTCTTCACTGCGATGATCGACTTTCTCGCCAACGACTGCGGGCCGGGGGGGCTCTAGATGCAGACGCCGTTGCTTGTCGACCTCTTTCTTCGGCGCGCCGTCCAGCTCTATCCGAACAAGCTCGCCGTGGTGGACGGCGAGCGGCGGTTCACCTATGCGGAAATGCAAACGCGGGTGAATCGCCTCTCCCATGCGCTGCTCGGGCTTGGCGTGGCGCGCGGGGATCGGGTGTGCATCCTCAGTCCGAACTCGCACTTCTTTCTGGAGAGCTTCTACGCCACCAGCCAGATCGGCGCCGTGCTGGTGCCGCTCAACTATCGGCTGGTGGCCGCGGACCACGAATACATCCTGAACCATGCCGGCGTGAAGGTGGTGTGCGCGGACTACGAGTACACCGAAGTGGTGGACGCCATTCGCCCCGGGCTCACCACGGTGGAACACTTCGTCGTCGCCCAGGACGAAGGGGCGGCGCCGAGCGGTTGGCGGGATTGGGAAGCGCTCATCGCCGAGCAGCCGGATTCGCCGCCGCCGCCGGTGGATTGCGACGAGAACGACGTCGTCTCGATCAACTACACGTCCGGCACCACGGCGCGGCCCAAGGGCGTGATGCTCACCCATCGCAACTGCACCATCAACGCCTACGGCTTGATCGCCCACCTGCGCGTCGCCCACGACGACGTGGAGCTTTGGACGCTGCCGATGTTCCACTGCAACGGCTGGGGCGGCGTCTACGCCCTCACCGGCATGGGCGCCACGCATGTGGTGCTGCGAGCGGTGGACGGCGCGGAGATCTTCAATCTCATCGAACGCGAGCGGGTCACGTTCGCCTGCATGGCGCCGACCGTGCTGCGCACCATTCTCGACTACCCGCACAAGGACCGGCACCGCATCGAGACGAAGCCGCGCTTCGTGGTGGCCGGCGCGCCTCCGCCCGCAGCGTTCATCGAGCGCCTGGAGAACGAACTCGGCTGGGAGTTCATTCAGATCTACGGCCTCACCGAGACGGCGCCGCTGCTCACCGTGTCGCATCCGGACTTTCACACCGAAACCGGCGACTACGCGCGCCGTTCCCGCGCTGGCGTGGCGACGCTCGGCGCGGACGTCGTTCTGCTGGACGACAACGGCCAGCCGGTGCCCCAGGACGGCGAATCCGTCGGCGAGGTGTGCGCTGCCGCCAACGTCGTCTTCAAAGGCTATTGGGAGCAGCCCGAAGAGACCGCGAAGGCGATCCGCGACGGCTACTTCCACACCGGCGACCTTGCCGTCTGGGATGAAACCGGCAGCATCCACATCGTCGACCGCAAGAAGGACGTGATCATTTCCGGTGGCGAGAACATCAGCTCGCCGGACATCGAGGACGCCCTCTACAAGCACGCGGCGGTGATGGAATGCGCGGTCATCGGCGTGCCGCACGAGAAGTGGGGCGAAACGCCGAAGGCGCTGGTGGTGCTGCGCGAGGGCACGTCCGCCACGGAGAGCGAACTCATCGCCTTCTGCCGCGACAACCTGGCGCACTTCAAGTGCCCGACCTCCATCGAGTTCCGCGACGAACTGCCGCGCACCGCCACCGGCAAGCTGCAGAAGTTCAAGCTCCGCGAACCGTACTGGCGGGGCGAACGCAAGGTCGGCTAGCGGCTTTCCGCGGCAGGGCCCGCCCCCGCCGCGTTCGATTCGAGAACAGCCGCCACGCGCTGCCGTGGCGGTCTTCCCTTGGTCCGCATGGCTTGAACGTCGCTGCGCCGACCACCTTTCCCCCGCTCGGTCAATGGGCGAAAACGACCATGAAATAGGGCAAATTTCCTACACGGACTATGGCGGATGTCCTACATTTTTCCTCTGCGCCGGCGTGTACGGTTGCCTGCCCGACGACCTTGGAGCAAGCCGGTGACCCAGCAACTGTCTCTTCACACCAACGACTTGGCCGCGGCGCTTGGCCGCGAACCCTCCGCGCAGGCCGTGGACGGCAACGGCTGGACCGATCTGCACTACGCGGCGGTGCTCAACGCGGCGGACGCGGCGCGGGAACTGATCGAGCAGGGCATCGCCGCCAACGTGCGGATGCGCAGCGACGGCGAGCAACTCGACGGCGACTTGCTTGAGGTGCTGAACCGCTTCGGCCTCATGTTCACCACCTGGAAGCGCGAGGGCGAGACGCCTCTGCACTTGGCGGCGTGGTCGAACGCCGCAGCGGCAGCCCGCGTCCTGGTGGATGCCGGCGCCGAGGTGGACTCCCTCATCGCCAACGGCTGGACGCCGCTGCACGTCGCCGCCCGCTACGATGCGGCCGAAACCGCCGCCCTGCTGCTCGAACGGGGCGCACTGGCGGATGCGCTGGATTCCGAACGCTGGACGCCGTTGCACGCCACCGTCGTCGCCGATGCGCTGAAGACCGGCGAACTGCTGCTCGAACACGGCGCCAACGTGAATGCCCGCGCCAAGGACCGCGTGACGGCGCTGCACTTCGCGGTGCTGAGGGACAGCAAGCAGCGCATGGACACGCCGCGATTCGCCCGCGTGCTGCTCGAACACGGCGCCAAGGTGAATGCGCGGGCGCTGGACATCGACGTGACGCCCACGGACATCGCATCGACGTTCCGGCTGCCGGTCACGGAAGCGCTGCTGCGTCGCTACGGCGGCGACGTCACCATCGAGGAAAAGCACGAACTCGTCGGCGCCGCGCATTGGTCGCTCGGCGATGGCCGCGGCGTTTTCAGGCCCTTCATCCGCCGCACCTCGAAACGACGCAAGCCACGCAAAGCGCCGCCGCACGGCCCCAAGTCCGGCGCCAAGTACCGCCGGCCACGTCGTCGAGCGCGGCGCTGACGCGGCTCCACTTGGACAGAGCCTTCAGCCGGGGAGCGCGAGGGGCTTGCCCCTCGCAAGTAAAGAGCAGCGCGAGGGGCATCGGCCCCTCGCAAGAAAAGAGCGCTCGGTTCAGCCGCGCACCTTCACCGGCTTGCCTTCGTCCGCCGAGCGATAGGCGGCTTCGGTGAGTTGCGAGACCCGCAAGGCGAAGTCCGGGGCTTCGACGCCCCGGCGGCCATTGCGAATCCACCGCAGAAAGGCGCTGTCCGGCGTGGCCGCTTCGATGCGGCGCGGCGGTTCCACGGGTTCGTCGTTCAGCAGCATCGAGCGCACGCGCCAGTTGTGCAGATGCAGCACCAGGGAACCCTTGCTGCCGGAGATCGCCAGCCGTTCGTCATGCTTGGCGGCGTTGCCGAGGGTCGCGATCGTGCCCATCGCGCCGCCCTCGAACCGCACCGCAGCGGCGCCGTTGATGTCCACCGCCTTGCCAGCGTTGTCGAATAGCGCGGAGACCGAGACCGGGCGCAGGCCGGTCACCCAGAGCGTGGCGGCCACGAGATGGCTGCCGGTGTCCATGAACATGCCGCCGCCTGCAAGCGCCGGGTCGAGTCGCCAGCCGCCTACGCCGAGCCAGTTCTGCGTCACGTAGGCGGAGACGCCCCGCACGTCGCCCAGCGCGCCCTTGCTGACCAGTTCCCTGGCGTAAACGAAGTGCTGCATCCAATGCCGCTGGTAGGCGACGACGAGAACACGTTGCGCCGTCTCGGCGAGTTTCAGCAGCCGTTTCGCGTGGGCGGGCTGATTGACCAGCGGCTTTTCCACCAGCGTGTGCAGACCCTGCTCAAGGCAGGCCTTCGCTTGCGCGAAGTGATCGCTGTGCGGCGTGCTGATGAGCGCGGCATCGGCGGCCTCCGCCTGCGGGCTCTTCAGCAGCGCTCGCCAGTTGGCGAAGTAGGCCGCCTCTTGCCGGGGAGCCCCATCCTTTGCGATCCGCTGGATCAACTGCTGCGCATGGGCTTCAATCGGGTCGGCGACGGCAACCACGTCCACCGCGCCGTCGGCCAGAAGGCGCGGCACGTGGGCATGGCGCATGTTCCCGCCCGCGCCCATGAGCACAACTGACAATCGCTTCCTCGGCATCTCGCTCCCTCGCGTTCCCGATCCAAGGGCGCAGTCTGCCACGAAAGACGCCGCCGTTGTGCTCTACAATGTTCGCAAGCAGGCGCGCCGGGGAACTCGCTTTGCCGTCGCGCCGGAGAAACCAAAGGAGCGAACGATGAAGGCAACTCTCGCCATTGGCTTGGCCACGCTGGTCGCGCTCTCCGGCTGTCAGCCGAGCGAACCGCCGAGCGAAACCTCGACGCTTCCCGAAGGCGTCTCGCTGGTGGAAACCTACGCTGGGGAACCCGGTGCCGAGATCGCCATTCCCTACGCCAAGTACCGACTGGACAACGGCCTCACGGTGATCCTGCACGAGGATTCGTCGGATCCCCTCGTGCACGTGGACGTCACCTACCACGTCGGTTCGGCCCGCGAGGAAGTCGGCAAGTCCGGCTTCGCGCATTTCTTCGAGCACATGATGTTTCAAGGCTCCTCCAACGTGGCCGACGAGCAGCACTTCAAGATCGTCTCCGAATCCGGCGGCACCTTGAACGGCACCACGAACGGGGATCGCACCAACTACTTCCAGACCGTGCCAGCGAACCAGCTGGAGAAGATGCTCTGGCTGGAGGCGGACCGCATGGGCTTTCTGCTCGACGCGGTAACCCAGGAGAAGTTCGAGGTGCAGCGCGACACTGTGAAGAACGAACGCGGCCAGCGCGTGGACAACCGCCCCTACGGTCTGCTGTTCGAGCGTGTGGGCGAAGCGATGTTTCCAGAGGGTCATCCCTATTCCTGGTCCACCATCGGTTACGTGGAAGACCTGGACCGAGTGGACGTGAACGACTTGAAGAAGTTCTTCCTGCGCTGGTACGGCCCGAACAACGCCGCGCTCACGATTGGCGGCGATTTCGACACCGCGCAGACGCTTGAATGGATCGAGAAGTACTTCGGTTCGATTCCACGCGGGCCGGAGGTCGTGGCCGCGGCGAAAGCACCGGGGGTGCTCGATGCGGACCGCTACATTTCCTTGGAAGACAACGTCGCCCTGCCCTTGCTCTACATGGCGTTTCCAACGGTAAGCCGTTTCCATGCGGACGAAGCGCCCCTCGACGTCTTGATGTTCGTGCTTGGCGTGGGCGATACCTCCCTGCTCTACAAGAACCTAGTGAAGAACCAGATCGCGGTGCAGGCCCAGGCGAGCCACGGCTGCCGCGAACTGTCTTGCGAGTTCGCGCTGCTCGCCCTCGGCAATCCGGCCAGCGGCAAGACGCTTGCCGAGATCGAACAGATCGTCCGCGATTCGCTTGTGGAATTCGAGGAAAGAGGCGTGTTGGACGACGATCTGGAACGCAGCAAGATGAACATCGTCTCGGACATGATCTACGGCCTCGAGAGCGTCGCCGGCAAGGTCAGTCAGCTGGCGCACTACCAGACGCTGACCGGCCGCGCCGACTACACCGCCGAAGACGTGGCGCGCTACGAGAACGTCACGAAGGAAGACGTGATGCGCGTCTACCAGCAGTACGTCGCCGGCCAGCCGGCGGTGATAATGAGCATCGTTCCGCACGGCCAAGCCGGCCTGCGCGCCTCCGAGGACACTTGGCAGCGCTACGAACGCAAGTTGCCCGAATACGAAACCGTTTCCGAGGCGGACCTGGCCTATCGGCCGGCAACGGACGACTTCGACCGCAGCGTGGTGCCAGCAGCCGGCGAGAACCCTGCCGTGACGTTGCCGGGCCTCTGGCGCGGCCAGCTTGAGAACGGCGTTCAGGTACTCGGCGCGCGCAACGTGGAAACGCCCACCACGGCGATTCAGCTGAGCATCGAAGCCGGACAGCGCCACGAGAGCTTGGACAAGCTCGGCCTCGCCGCCTTCACGGCTGCGATGCTGAACGAATCGACCGAGCAGTCCACGAAGGAAGAGTTGAGCGACCGATTGCAGAAACTCGGTTCGACGATCGCGTTCTCCGCGGACGACGATCGCGCCGTCGCCACCGTGCGTTCCTTGTCGAGAAATCTCGACGAAACGCTGGCCGTGCTGCAGGAAAAACTGCTGACGCCGAAGTTCGCCGCCGAGGACTTCGCCCGCGTTCAAGCGCAGACCCTGCAACTCATCGAGACGAGCAAGAAGGAAGCAAGCCAAACGGCAGGCATGGTCTTCCAACTGCTGCTCTTCGGCACCGACAACACCATCGGCTACCGCGACGTCGGCACGCCGGAGAGCGTCGCCGCCATGTCCTTGGAGGACGTGCGCGGCTTCTACGGCGAACGCTACTCGCCCGCCGCTGCCAAGGTGGTGGTGGTCAGCGATCTCGACCAAGCCGCCGTGATGCAAAAGCTCGCCGTGTTGGAGAGCTGGCAAGGCGGCGAAACCTCACCGGCA
The DNA here is from genome assembly GCA_965243175.1 of Candidatus Azotimanducaceae bacterium. Taxonomy (GTDB): domain Bacteria; phylum Pseudomonadota; class Gammaproteobacteria; order Pseudomonadales; family Azotimanducaceae; genus VXYL01. The sequence continues at coordinate 575,424 of OZ251532.1, forward strand.
CCTTTGCGGCCCTTCCCCGAGCTCGGCAAAACGAAACTCTACTTGGTCCACAAGCCGGATGCCGCCCAATCCGAAATACGCATCGGCAAACGCGCCCTGCAATACGATGCGACGGGCGAGTTCCACCGAGCGGGGCTGGCGAACTTCGCGCTCGGCGGCGCCTTCAACAGCCGCATCAACCTGAACCTGCGCGAAGACAAGGGCTACACCTACGGCGCCCGCTCCACATTCTTCGGCGAGAAGGACTACGGCATCTACGTCGCCCAGGCCGGCGTCCGCACGGACGCCACGTTGCCGTCGGTAGTGGAGTTCGAAAAGGAAATCCGCACCTACGCTGAAAACGGCATCACCCCCGACGAACTGGCCTTCACCCGCAACGCCATCGGCCAAAGCGACGCCCGCCGCTACGAAACCCCACTGCAAAAACTCGCGTTCCTCTCCAACATCCTCACCTACGACCTGCCGGACGACTTCGTGGACACCCAGAACGAGATACTCGCCACGATTCCCGCCGAGGAACTGAACGGCATCGCCGCGAAGCACCTGACCATGGACGACATGGCCATCGTGGTAGTCGGCGACCGCAACGTCGTGCAGCCGGAACTCGAGACTCTCGGCTACGAGATCGTCCACCTCGACGCCGACGGCAACCCGTTGGCGACGGAGGATGCGGAAGCGGCTGCCGAAACGTAGGAACGAAGCGAGGGCGCGGACTCTTCGGCACCGAAGTCGTCCGCGCTGCTCCCCTCCAACAAGGCGTCGGGCCTGTCGGCCTGCATTGGTGCGTTGGTGGTCAAGCCATCGCTGGCTCAGGGACGCTGCATGAGACACATCTGGCTACGGAACTACCGCTGCTTTCGTGATCGTCAGGATGCACGGCTGGCACCGCTCACAATACTCGTGGGCGACAACAGCACAGGGAAAACCTCCTTCCTCGCCATGATTCGAGCGCTTTGGGACTCCGCCTATGCGAACCGAATTCCCAACTTCAAGGAGGAACCCTACGACCTCGGCAGCTTCAACGAGATCGCGCACTTCCGCGGCGGCAGAGGCGGACGAGCCACCTCGTTCGAGTCGGGTTTCGAGATGTCCGCCAAGGAGGCTCCTCAGGCACACCAATGGGGCGTAACTTTCTCGCAGCGTGGTACTGCATCTGTGCCCACCAAGAGGCGACTCGCCAACAAGGAGGGTGACGTGTGGCTAGAACATGACCAATCCGAAGTTGGATTCGGCACGCCGAGCCGCACCTGGAAGTCAGAGATCCCGGAACTGCTGGATGAGGTCGATCGGTTGCCGTCCTTGAGACAGATTGCGTTCTTGTGTGGCCTCACAAGGGAGCAACGAGCTGTCGAGGATCTACTTCGTTCGACACTGGTGTCTGCTCAGCGGATATGCGCGAGTGCTCCCGTGCGCTCTAGGCCCCGTCGCACTTACGATCCCGCCCGCATCGCTAGCGATCCTGAAGGCGACTACACACCTATGCTCCTCGCTAATCGGTACTTCGAGGACAAACACTGGGCCGGTTTGCGAGAGGCGCTACAGCGTTTCGGACAAGATGCAGGTATCTTCGACGAAATCACGGTCAAGCCGCTCGGCAAGCAGAGGGGACCGTTTCAACTGCAGATCAGACGCTTCGACAGCACAGCGAAAGGGCCCAAGCGCAACCTCATTGACGTCGGCTATGGCGTCAGCCAAGTGCTTTCTGTGGTTACTGAACTGCTGCGTAATGACGCGCCCAGGATGTTCCTGCTGCAGCAGCCCGAAGTCCACCTGCATCCTAGCGCCCAGGCTGCGCTCGGCAGTTTGTTCTGCCGCGTAGCCGCTTGGAAGCGACAGCTGATCGTCGAGACGCACAGCGACCACTTGATCGACCGAGTACGCATGGATGTTCGCGATGGTGTCGGCACATTGAAGCCGGAGGATGTCTCCATCCTCTACTTCGAGCGCCGGAATCTCGACGTTCGCATCCACTCGCTGCGCATCGACAACGAAGGCAACATTCTCGACGCGCCACCCGGCTACAGGCGGTTCTTCATGAAGGAAGTGTCGCGCTCCCTTTGGCGGCGGGAGATGGACGACTAGAGATGTGTGCGACCGCAAAGGTCTAGCGTTCTTCCCAATCGATCTCGCCGATGCCGATCCCGCTCTCGCCCGCAACCGCGTAGAGCAAGTACGTGCGGTCGCCTTCGACGTAGATGGCAGGGTCGCGCAGCTGGTTGACCATGCCGTAGGCGACGCTGCGGAAGGAGGGTTCAAGGGGCGCGTCCGTGCCTTCCCAAGGGCGCTCTGGGCGCAGCACTTCGGTCGGCGCCGATGCTTGCCACGAGAGCCAGTCTCCGCCGAGGTCGATGGTGGAGAGCAGAATCCGCTCCGGCGCGTCGCCCACTTGCGTCCAGAAAACGTAGAGTACGTCTCCGCGCACCAGCACCGCCGAATGGCGCATGTTCGGGTTGAAGAGCAACGGGCCTTCCTGCAACCGGCGCAGCGGTTCCACCACGCGGTAGAACTGGCCCGGCATCGCCAGCGCGTAGCTGGCGTCCCGGTACTCGAAGACGCGCATGTAGGTTCGCCCCAGCACCTCGTCGCCGCACTCGAAAGCGATGCCGTCCCGCGAGACCGCGGCGCGGGTGACTTGCCGGCCAGCGGATTCCAACCCGTGGTAGTACATGACGATGCGCTTGCCTTGCTCGTCCACATGGACGTCGGGCGAGGCGACATGGGGCGTCGTGAGTTCCTCGCGCACGCTGTGGCCGATGCGCGTGACGCCGGAGCGCATGCGTTCTTCGGCGGCGCGCAGTTGCTCGGGCGAAATCGGCGGCGGCTCGTTCGGAAACGGCGAGTCCGCGAGGTGCAGGCTGCCCGGCACGTGGATGCGCCACGGCCCCGCAAGCGCATCCGCGTAGGCGAGGCGAATGTAGCTGCCCTTGTGGTCGGCGAAGTAGAGGTAGTAGCGGCCAAGCCCGTTCGGCACCCAATCCGGCACGCGAATGAGCGACGGCCCCTGAATGTTCGCCCCGATGCTCGGATGCGACGCCGCCGAGACGATGGGCGCATCCACCAACCGCGTCACGCGCAAGGCTGCTGTGTTCATGCCTCGATGATAGCGCCTTGGCGAGCGCTCGACTTGAGGCCGCCAGAAGCGAAACGGCCCGCGAGTGGCCGGATGCGCACTCGGATCGTGGTAGATTCGCCCTCGTGTCCGCAGGACCGAAAAGGGAGGCGATGGGCAAGGACATCAAGGCGGCGGTGCGGGAGATCTGCCTCTCGTTTCCAGAGGCGGAAGAACGCGCTGGCCACGGGATGCCGGATTTCAAGGTGCGCGGCAAGTCGTTCGCGACGATGGCGGTGAACCATCATGGCGACGGGCGGATCGCGCTCTGGGTGAACGCGCCGGCCGGCGCCCAGGCGTTGCATGTGGAGGGCGAGCCGCAGTTCTACTTCGTGCCGCCCTACGTGGGGCCGCGCGGGTGGCTTGGCCTGCATCTGGACAAGGGGAACGACTGGTTCGCCATCGCCACGCGGGTGCGGGAAGCCTATGCGCGAACGGCGCCAGCGGCGCTCGTGCGGCAGCTTGGCGAAACCATCGACATCGAGCCGCCCACGGAAACCATCGACCCGGAGGAGTTCGATCCGCTCTCGGTTCCCCACGCGCAAGAGGCGCTCGCTCGGCTTCGCGCCATGTGCGCGGAACTGCCGGAAACCAGCGAAGGGCAGCAGTTCGGTACGCCAGCGTTCAAGGCGGGCAAGAAGACGTTTCTGGTCGTCTACCGAACGCGGCGAATGCGGTTGCGGCTGGAATTCTGGGTGGGGCCGGAACTGCAAGCGACGCTGACCGACGATCCGCGCTTCGAGGTGCCGCGCTACATCGGCCATCGGGGCTGGATCGATCTGGACGTCGAAGAGCGCATCGATTGGCAGGAAGTGCGCGAACTCGTCCTCGGCAGCTATCGGCACTTCGCCCTCAAGCGCATGTTGAAGGCGCTGGATAGCTGACAGCGCACCAAGAAGGAGAACCACGGCATGGCGAAACTGCGGATGGGCTTGGTCGGCGGCGGGGAGGGCGCGTTCATCGGCGCGGTTCACCGCATGGCGGCGGAACTCGACGGGCGCATCGCGCTCGCCTGCGGCGCGTTCTCCAGCGACCCGGCGAAAAGTCGCCGCGCCGGCGTGGAACTCTACGGCATCGATCCGGCGCGAAGCTACGGCAGCTACGAGGAACTGTTCGCCGGGGAAGCGGCGCGAAAGGCGGACGAACGCATGGATTTCGTCGTCGTCGCCACCCCCAACCACACCCACTTCGCCATCGCCAAGGCGGCGCTCGAAGCTGGCTTCCACGTCATGTCGGACAAGCCCGTCACGTTCGACCTCGCGCAAGCGAAGGAACTCGCCGCCCTCGTCGCCGAGAAGGATCTGGTCTTCGGCCTGACCCACAACTACACCGGCTATCCGATGGTGAAGGAAGCCCGTCATCTGGTGCGTTCTGGCGCGTTCGGCAGCGTGCGCCGGGTGGTCACGGAGTACATCCAAGGCTGGCTTTCGCAACCCGAGGAAGCGAGCGGCAACAAGCAGGCCGAATGGCGCACCGATCCCTCGCGTTCGGGCGCCGCCGGATGCATGGGCGACATCGGCACCCACGGCGAAAACCTCGTCGAATACGTAACTGGTCTGCGCATCGCCTCGCTATGCGCGGATCTGACGACCTTCGTTCCGGGGCGCCGCCTGGAAGACGACGGCAACGTGCTGTTGCGTTTCGAGAGCGGAGCGCGGGGCGTGTTGATGGCCAGCCAGATCGCGGTCGGCGAAGAAAACGGCTTGAAGCTGCGCGTCTACGGCGAGAACGGCGGCTTGGAATGGAACCAGATGGAACCCAACTCGCTGATCGTGCGCTGGCCGGATCGACCACTCGAAGTGCGGCGCACCGGCGGCCCAGGCGTTGGCGAATCGGCGGGCGGCGCCACGCGCTTGCCGGCAGGCCATCCAGAGGGCTTTCTGGAAGCGTTCGCGCTGCTCTACCGCAACTTCGCGGACACTTTGGAAGCGCGGCGCGCTGGCCGCAAACCGACCGAGGAGAACCTGGACTTCCCCACCATTGCCGATGGCGTGCGCGGCATGGCGTTCATCGAAACCGTGGTAGCGAGCGCCGAAGCCGGCGCACAGTGGCTGGACTTCCCCGCCTGACGATCAAACCGAAGGAACTGAACATGAAAACGCTCAAAGGCCCGGCGATCTTCCTCGCCCAGTTCATGGCCGACGAAGATCCCTTCGACAACATCGAGTCGATGGCCAAATGGGCCGCGAATCTCGGTTTCGTCGGCATTCAAGTGCCCATCGGCAACTCGGCGTTCATCGACGTCGCCAAGGCGGCGGAAAGCAAAACCTATTGCGACGATCTGGCCGGGCGCGTACGCGAATGCGGCGTGGAGATCACCGAACTCTCGACCCATCTCGAAGGGCAGCTGGTGGCGGTCCACCCGGCCTACGACACGCTCTTCGACGGCTTCGCCCCCGAACACCTGCACGGCAAGCCGGCCGAGCGCACCGCCTGGGCCATCGAACAGGTGAAGCTCGCGGCGAAGGCGAGCCGCAATTTGGGATTGCCGAGCCACGTCACGTTCTCTGGCGCTTTGCTTTGGCCGATGATGTATCCGTGGCCGCAGCGCCCGGCTGGCCTAGTGGAAACGGGCTTTCAGGAACTCGCCGCGCGTTGGCGGCCGATTCTCGACGTGTTCGAGGAAAACGGCGTGGACTGCTGCTACGAAATCCACCCGGGGGAAGATCTGCACGACGGTGTGACGTTCGAGCGCTTCTTGGAGGAAGTGCAGCACCATCCCCGCGCCAACATTCTCTACGACCCGAGCCACTTCATCCTGCAACAGCTGGACTACTTGGCGTTCATCGACATCTACCACGAACGCATCAAAATGTTCCATGTGAAGGACGCCGAGTTCAATCCAACGGGACGCGCCGGCGTCTACGGCGGCTATCAGGACTGGCTGAGTCGTCCGGGCAGATTCCGCAGCCTCGGCGACGGGCAGATCGACTTCCGCTCCATCTTCTCGAAGTTCGCCGGCTACGACTTCGACGGCTGGGCGGTGTTGGAATGGGAATGCTGCTTGAAGCACCAAGAGGACGGCGCGCGGGAAGGGGCGCAGTTCATCCGCGACCACATCATCCGCGTCACGGACAAGGCATTCGACGACTTCGCCTCGTCTGGAACGGACGAAGCAGGCAACCGGGCGGTTCTGGGGCTCGCCTAGCCCGGCGGCCTTCAAGCGCCCTTATACTAGCGGCATGGATCTGGGATTGGCTGGCCGCCGCGGGATCGTCTTTGGCGGCAGCCGTGGCATCGGCAAGGCGATTGCGCTGGCGTTGGCGCACGAGGGCGTGGAACTGGCGATCGTCGCCCGCAACGCGGACGCCTTGGCGCACGCGGCGCTGGAAATCAACCTCATGGCCGGGCCCCGGGTGGTGGCGTTGCCCTGCGACGTGACCGATCGTTCCGCGGTGGAAGCCACCGTGAACAAAGCCGCGGAAGAACTCGGCGGCCTGCACATCCTCATCAACAGCGGCTCGCTGCCCGGCGGCTCCCGCACCGCGACCGGACGCATCGACACCATCGTCGACGAAGACTTCCTGCAGGATTTCAACGTCAAGTACCTCGGCGCCTTGCGGACTGCCCGCGCCGCGATTCCGCACCTCCAAGCCGCCGGTTGGGGCCGAATCGTCAACATCAGCGGCTTGAACGCGCGCATCGCTGGCAACCTGAGCGGCGGCGCCCGCAACGCCTCGCTGGTGCATTTCACGCGCACGTTGGCCATGCAGCTTGGTCGCGACGGCATCACCGTGAACTGCATCCACCCCGGCATGACGCGCACGGAACGCACCGCCGCCATGCTGCAAGCGCGAGGGCAAAGAAAGGGCATGACGGCGGCGGAAGTGGAAGCCGCCGACTACGCGCCGGACAGCGGACGGGGCAACTCAATCGGCCGCATGGTCGATGCCGCGGAAATCGCCGACATCGCCGTCTTCCTGTGTTCGGACAAGTCGTGGGCCATCAACGGCGAGACCATCGCAGCCGATGGCGGCGGCAGCCCGGCCGTCTACTACTGACGCCTCCCGCCCTTTCGTCGATTGGAAGGTGCGCCTAGTCGGACTCGCCTTTCGCAGCCGAATCCCCCAGTCGCAGCGCTCGTGCGCCGATGTTCCATTCGGACGTCTCGCGCAGCCGTTCGATGAACGCCTCCGTGTACGCTTCTTCCGGCGTTTCGCGCACCATTTCGTCCAAGCGATGGGCGTCGTCGCCAACTAGGATCCGCCACTTCTCCTCGCGTACGCCGTCCAGAATGATGCTTGCGGCTTGCTCGGCGGAAGTGGGCGCGTTGTCGCGGAAGCTCCGCCCCATCTCGGCGATCATTTCGCGCAGCTGATCGTCGCTTGTATCTTCTTCGATCATGCCGAGCGAACGGTAGCGTTGCCGCCAGCGCTCCAAGTCCTCCGGCTGGCCTTCGCCGCGCATGATGAGGCCGGAGTTGATGGCGATGGAGGTGCCGATGTGTCCGGGCATCACCACGGAAACCTTCACGTGCGGCGCATTGGTTGCGAAATCCGTGATCAGCGCTTCGGTGAATCCCTTCACCGCGAACTTGGCGGCGCTGTACGCGGAATGGGAACTGTGCGGCCCCAGCGTTGCCCAGAAGCCGTTGACGCTGCTGGTGTTCACCATGTGCGCTTCCGCGCTTGCGTACAGCATCGGCATGAAGGCGCGGGCGCAGTAGTAGACGCCGAACCAGCAGATGTCGAACGTGCGTTCCCATTCCTGGCGTTCGCCGCCTACGAAGCTGGCGCCGCCGCCGATGCCGGCGTTGTTGAACAGCAAGTCGATGTGGTCGGTGTCGTGTTGCGACTTCACGGCGTCGCGGAACTCGTTGACCTGATCTTCGTCCGCCACGTCGCAGCGGTGGATGGTGACGATGCGGCCTTGGCTCGCTTCCTGTTCGCACAGCGCCTTGGTTTCCGCGAGGTTCTCGTCCAGCACGTCGCACGTGGCGACGTCGCAGCCTTCCGCCACCAATTGCCGACACAGCGCCCGGCCCATGCCCGATCCGCCGCCGGTGATGACCGCCAACTTGCCGCCGAAGTCCTTCATTGCGTTCTCCTGTTTCTTCGTTCAGCCGAAGTACGTTCCGCCGTCCGTGTTGCGCAGCTTGTCGCGCGCGATGACCATGCGATGGACTTCCGACGGCCCTTCGCCGATGCGCTTGACGCGCAGTTCCCGGTACCAGCGCTCCAAAGGCATTTCCTTGGCCATGCCCATGCCGCCGAACATCTGCATGGCGCGATCCACCACGCGCCCGGCGGTTTCCGTTCCGTAGAGTTTGCAGACGGATGCGTCCACCTTGCCGGGCAATCCGGCATCGACCTTGGAAGCCGCGTCGTAGACCAGCATCCGCGCAGCGCGAAGTTCCACTTCCGAATCGGCGATCATCCATTGGATGGCTTGCTTGTCCGCCAACATTCCGTCCCGCGCCGGGCGCTGCTTCACCCAGCCGCAGGCCATGTCCAACGCTTCCTGGGCGATGCCGATGCAACCGGCGGCGTAGGGAATGCGCGCATCCACGAGCCAGTTCTGCGCCACGCCGAAACCGCGACCGACTTCGCCGAGCACGTTGCCGGCCGGCACTTCGCAGTTCTCGAGCACGATCTCGTAGGGCGACAGAGCGCGAATGACTTTGATCTCGTTGAACGAGATGCCGGGGAACGTCGGTTCGACGATGAACGCGGTGATTTCCGGCGGGGCGTTGGCCGTGCCGTCCTTGGTGCGGGCGAAGATCACGCCGTAGTCGGCCCCGTAAGCGGCGGTGATCCACATCTTGCGGCCGTTCAGAATCCAGTTGTCGCCCTGCCGCGTGGCGCGGGTCTGGATGTTGTTGCGCGGGTCGGAACCGCCGGTGGGTTCCGTGATGGCGACGAACGCCCGCTTCTTCCCTTCCACGCAGGGAACGCCGTACTTCTCGATCTGCTCCGCCGTGCCGCCCCAGATGATGTTCGGCGGCCCGCCCCCGAAAGCGCCAAGCGCTGGCGCATAGCCCCCCAGCCGACATTTCGCGGACTCTTCCGCAATGACCACCCGCGCCAACGAGCTCACCGGATTGCCGCCGTACTCCTCCGGCACGTTGAGCCTGGTAAGCCCCAACGCTTCCGCCTTGGCGCGCAGCCGAGCGCGATCTTCCGCGGCACAGCCGGTGGCGTCGTGCGCCAGCCCATCCTCGATGGGCTTCACTTCCTCGCGCATGAAGCGCCGCACCTGATCGCGCAGCAGCACGAGCTCATCCGGCAGCGTGAAGCCGTAATGGTTGCCGTCGGACACGCTCTCCCCCTTCGCCCAGCGCCTCGACGTGATTCGAGACTGGCGCAGCCTTTCTACCATCAATCGGGATAGTCCGCCACGGCCTGTTCAGCACAAACGCCTTGGCGACGGACGATGAACCAAAGGGCTTTAGAAGCGCGGCGCAAGCGCCTATGATCGGCACCATGTCGTTCTCCCTCGTTCTTCGTTTCGCGTCGCGGGACTGGCGCGCCGGCGAACTGCGCCTGCTGCTGACGGCGTTGCTGCTCGCGGTCGGCTCCGTTTCCTCGATCAGCTTGTTCGTGGATCGGCTGCAACGGGCTCTCGTGGCCGAATCGACCAGCTTTCTCGCCGCGGACCGGGTGATCGATGCATCGCGGGAGATTCCGGAGGGGTTTCGCTCGGCGGCCCGGGAACGCGGCTTGACCACCGCGGATCTTTTGACGTTCCCGACGATGGTTTCGCCTACGGACGCGGGCGACCAAAGCGCTGAACGCGCCCAGCTGGCCAGCGTGAAGGCGGCGACCGTGGGCTATCCGTTGCGCGGCGTGCTGCGAACGACGGATACGCCGTTCACCACCGGCGAAGTCACCGGCGACTTGCCGGGGCTGGGCGAAGCGTGGCTGGATTCGCGGCTCTTTCCGGCGCTCGGCGTGGCCATTGGCGACAAGGTGACGGTGGGGTACGCGGAACTTGTCGTCACTCGCGTGCTCACCGCGGAACCGGATCGCGGCGGCAACTTCTTCGAGTTCGCGCCGCGTCTGCTGATGCGCGCCGAGGACGTTCCCGCCACCGAGGTGATTCAACCGGGCAGCCGCATCGGCTACCGCCTGCTGATCGCGGGCGACGAAGCGGACTTGGCGGCGATGAAGGGCGCGGTGGAATCCCAACTGCGCCCGAACTTCCGCTGGCGGAGCATTCGCGACGCCAACGAGACCATCGACCGGGCGCTTGGCCGCGCCGAGAGCTTTCTGCTGCTCGGCGGCCTGCTGGCGGTGCTTCTGGCAGGCATCGCGGTGGCCTTGGGCGCCAACCGCTACGCCCGCCGCCACTTCGACCACGTGGGCGTGCTGAAGACGCTCGGCGCCACGCCTTCGCAAATCCAATGGGGCTATCTGGGCGTGCTCGGCGTGCTCGGAATCGCCGCTGCGCTGCTTGGCCTGCTGCTGGGCGCACTCGTCCACCTCGGCATCATCGCCGCTCTTGGCGGCTATCTGCCGGTTTCGCTGCCGCTTCCCGGCCCGCGCCCGATTCTGCTCGGCTTGGCCACCGGCTTCATCTGCCTCATCGCCTTCGCCTTGCCGCCGCTTCTGGCCTTGAAGAAGATATCGCCGATGCGCGTCATCCGCCGCGACCTGGACGGCGGCGTGGCGCCTGCAGTCACCTACGGCTGCGCGATCGTCGGCAGCCTCGGCCTGCTCGTCTGGTACAGCGGCTCCGTGTTCCTCACCTTCTGGGCACTGCTCGGCGCCTTGGTCGCGGGCGGCACCTTCGCCGTGATGGCGCTGCTGCTGCTGCGCAGCGGGCGCGTGCTCGGAATGCAGGCGGGCAGCGTCTGGCGCCTCGCGCTGGCCGGTTTGCAGCGCCGCTACCGCGAAAACGTGGCGCAGATCATGATCTTCGGCTTCGCCATCATGCTGCTGCTCATCATGCTGCTGGTGCGCACCGGCCTCATCGACGAGTGGCGGGCGCAGATTCCCAAGGACACCCCCAACCACTTCGTGATGAACGTCGCCACGGACGAAGCCGATGCCGTGGGTGCGCTGCTGACTTCCCGCACCGGCGTGGACGCGGAACTGGTGCCGATGATCCGCGGCCGCATCACCGAAGTGAACGAGACGCCAACCCGGGAGTGGGCGCGCGCCCGGCGGGAGGAAAGCCGCGATGGCCGCGGCGGGCGGGAAATGCGCGGCGAGCGCAACCTCACCTTCGCCGACGAACTGCCGGCGAACAACACCGTCATCGCCGGCGAATGGTGGAACGGCACGCCCGCCGAGCCGCTCATTTCGTTGGAGGAGGAGTACGCGGAGGACACCGGCCTCGTCATTGGCGACCGCGTGGCCTTCGACATCGGCGGGCTGCCGCTGGTGGCCACGGTGTCGAGCCTGCGCCGCGTGGAATGGGACAGCCTGCGCCCGAACTTCTACATCGTCTTCTCGCCGAGCGCCCTAGACGGCTACCCGGCCACCTACATGACCAGCTTCTTCCTGGAACGCGAGCAGAAGGCGTTTCTGAACGAACTGCTTTCCCAACACCCCACCATCACGGTGATCGAAGTGGACGCCATCGTCGCCCAGGTCACCAGCATCATCGACCGCGTGAGCCAGGCCGTGGAACTGCTGCTCTATCTTGTGCTCGCGGCGGGTGCGCTGGTGCTGCTCGCGTCCATCCAGTCCAGCCGCGACCAGCGCTTGAAGGAACACGCCCTGCTGCGCGCCCTCGGCGGCACCCGCAAGCTCATCAGCGGCGCCCTCGCCACCGAGTTCGCCGCGCTCGGCCTGTTCGCCGGCATCGTCGCGGTGGCTGGCGCGGAAATCACCGTCTGGGCGCTGAACAGCCAGGTCTTCGAACTGGCGACCGAACTGCACCCCCGGCTGTGGGTGGCCGGCCCAGCCCTCGGCATGGCGGTGATCGCCGTGGTCGGCTATCTCGGCACGCGCAAGCTGGTGCAGTCGCCGCCAGCCACGGTACTGCGCGAGGTCTAGGCGCCTTGCCGAACCCTCCCGCCCAAGCCGAGGCAGCGCACAGCCGCAACGCGAACAAGCTCGCCAGAAAGCTGCGCCGCCTCGTCGGCCAGGCCGTGGTCGACTACGCCATGATCGAGGCGGGCGACCGCATCATGGCCTGCCTCTCCGGCGGGAAGGATTCCTACACGCTGCTCGACATGCTGCTTTCGCTGCGCCGCAACGCCCCTGTGCCGTTCGACGTGGTGGCCGTGAACCTGGACCAGAAGCAGCCCGGCTTCCCCGCCCACGTGCTGCCGGACTACCTGGACGGCATCGGCATCGAGTACCACGTCGTCGAGGAAGACACCTACTCCATCGTCAAGGAACTCACCCCGGCGGGCAAGACCTACTGCCCGGTCTGCTCCCGGCTGCGGCGCGGCGTCCTCTACAACTTCGCCACCCGCATCGGCGCCACCAAGATCGCCCTCGGCCACCACGCGGACGACGCCGTGGAGACCCTCTTTCTCAACATGTTCCACGGCGGCCGCCTGAAGGCCATGCCCCCGAAGCTGGTCTCCGACGACGGCCGCCACGTCGTCATCCGCCCCCTCTACTACATCCGCGAACGCGACATCGAACGCTGGTCGCACCACCAGGCCCACCCAATCATCCCCTGCGACCTCTGCGGCTCGCAGACCAACCTCGAACGCCAGAAGATCAAGGCGATGCTGCGCGAATGGGACGCGGCAGCCCCCGGCCGCGTAGACAACATCGCCCGAGCTTTGCGCCACACGGTGCCAACCCACTTGGCGGACCCGGCGCTGGCCGACTTCGCCGCCATGCAACGCCGCGTGGTGCCGCTGCCGCTGAAGGAACTCAACGCGGCTACTTAGCCTGCCGAGGCTTGCGACCCCGGCGACCAAAAGGCGTGAAGGTCCGCGTAGAGCGGGTGCGACGACAACAGATCGTCGTGGCTGCCTACGACGACACCGTCCGTGGCCATGACCAGCACCCGCCGCGCCCGCAACGTGGCCGACATGCGATGCGCAACCACGATCAACGTCGCGCCCGTTTCCATGAAGGCGCGCTCGGCGCGTTCCTCCGCGGCCGGGTCCAAGTGGCAGGTCGCCTCGTCCAGAATCACGATCGGACGGGCCGAGAGATGTGCCCGCGCCAACGTCACAAGCTGGCGTTCGCCAGCGGACAGGCCGGATTTGGAAAGATCGATCTCCGCATCCAACCCGCCGAGTCGATCCAGCACGCGCTCCAATCCGACGGCTTGGGCCGCAGCGAGGATCTGCTGGTCCGTTGCCGCCGGCCTCAAGTAGGTGAGATTGTCGCGTAGGGAACCGGCGAACACATAGCTCTCCTGCGGCACCATCGCCACCAGTTCGCTGCGATCCGAGCGACGGTGAAGCGGTGCGCCGCCAATCTCCACGGCACCTCGATTCGGGGCCAGTACGCCGCCCAGCAGCGCCGCCAAGGTCGATTTGCCGATGCCGCTGGAACCGACGACGGCGAGGTGATCGCCGAACGGCAGATCAAGACGCAGACCTTCCACGATGGGCGTGGCCGAAGCGCCGTAGGAGAAAGAAAGGTCGCGTACGGCGATGTCGGGCGACGAGACCGGCGGCAGCGTCAGCAGATCCGGCGTCGATGCTGGCCACTCGGCGGACTCCAGCAAGCGACCATGCTGCACCCGCAAAACCACGATGTAGCTCGCCATCGTCGTCACGAACATCGTCGCAGCCGACAGACCCGCGAGCAGGTAGGTGAACGCGCCGACGATCTCGCCCGGCGTCAAGCCACGCCGAACCAGCAACGGGACGAAGCCGAGCGCGGTCAGCGCCGGCAGCCATGTCGCCGCGGCGTTCACGGCCGCAGTGCCGATGGCGTTTTGGTCGCTTTGCCGCAGCAGGTTCCGATTCGTCAAGTCGATGCGTTCCCGCACGTGCGCCATCGCGTAGCCTTTCGGGCCGGCCGCGCCAAACGCCATCAAGTCGCGCACGCCTTGGATCGCACGGCTCATCTCGCCGTAACTCGCCTCGGCGGCATGTGCCAGCGCGGTCTGGTTGCGCGTGTCCCGGGACACGAGCGCGACCAGCAGGAACATGGCCAAGGCAAGCCAAGGAACGACCAGCGCCAACAACGGCCAAGAGATGGTGGCGAGCCCGACCGCCGCGCCCAATGCGAACAGTCCGCTGGGCGCCGTGCGCAGCATCAGCGCCAACGTGTCCACCAACACCGGCACGTGCTGCACCAGTTCGGCCCCGGATCGCACCACCTGCCCCGTTTGCACGGCTTCACCGAGCGAGTGACGAACGACATCGCGAGTGAGGGCGAGTTGAACATCGGCGGAGGCGTCCGCCGCCAAGCGCAACATTCGCAGCAGAGACCAGACCCCCACCGCGCCGGTCGCCAACAAGGCCCCTATCCACGCCAACGACTCCGCCAGCGCCTCCGCGTAAGCGGCATCCACGGCGCTGGCGATGAAGCGCCCAGCGGAAAGCGGAGCAAGCACGACGCCCAAGCTGCAACCGGCGATGCGCGCCAAGCGGCCTCGGTGTCGCAGGACGTAGGCGAAGGGCGTGTCGATCATCGATCCGCCTCATCCGCGGCGGACGCCGCCTCGCTGCCGGTCGCCATGAACGCGGCACGATACGCCGGATCGCCCCAAAGCTCTTCATGCGGCGCAAGCCGATGCAGCCTGCCGTCGACCAGCCAGGCCACGGTATCCACAGCCGCGGCCGTGCTCGCCCGGTGCGCGATGACGACCGTCGTGCGGTCCGTGCCGACCGCGCGCAGCGCCGCGAACACTCGCGCCGCGGTGGCCACATCGAGGCTGCTCAAGGCATCGTCCAACACCAGCACCGGCGCGTCGCCCAGGGCGGCGCGGGCCAGTCCGAGCCGCTGCAACTCGCCGCCGGACAAAGGCGCGTCGCCGAGCGGCGTTTGGTAGCCGAGTGGCATGCGTTGGATGAATCCGTCCGCTTCGACGCTGCGCGCCGCGGCCCGCACCTGTTCGTCGTCGACTTCGCGGCCGAGCACGATGGCATCGCGAATCGTGTCGCCGAACAACACCGGCGTCTCGAATGCGTAGGCCACCGTGCGGGCTAGTTCGTCGGCAGGCCACGCGGCCACCGAAGCGCCGTCGATGCGCACCTCTCCCGCATCCGGGTCGAGCAAGCGTCCGACAAGCGCTCCCAATGTCGTCTTGCCAACGCCGGACTCGCCAACGATGGCGATCGTGGCGCCGCCAGGAATGTGCAGGTCCACGTCGCGGACGATTTGGTCCTCGTCGCCGCGCACGGAGACGCCGTCGAATGTCACCTCGCTCGTCGCCGACTCGCTCGGCCGCCGTGCCTCGCGCACTGGTCTTGCAGCCGGCGGCGACGCCAACAGTTCCATCACCTTGGCCGCCTGGGCGCGAATCATCGCGATCTGGAACCAGCCGTTGTCGAAGACGCTGGCGACGTTGCTGTACGCCAGCTGCGCGTAGCGCACCGCGGCGAGCAACGCGCCGGCCGTCAGATCGCCCGTGGCGAGCAGCCAGACGCCCGCCATCGCGGTGGCGATGAGCACGCCGTGATCCGCGCTGGCAATCGTCGCCGCGCCCCTCGCCATGGAACGCAGGATGCCGCGCCCGCTGGCCACCAGCGCCGGCAGCGCTTCCGTCACGCGCTCGACTTCGCGTTCCAGCGTGCCGCTTGCGCGGATGGTGCGCCGCCCAGCCAAGGCGTCGGCATAGGCGTTCACCATGCGCCCGCTGAGCGTGTCGTATTCGGACTGGCCAGTGGAAAGCACCGCCATCAGGCGGCGCGCAGCCAAGGTGAGCAGGCACACGCAAGCAAGCCAAACCACGACGAAACGCCAATCGATGACCGCGAGCGCCGCAAGACTGCCCAACACCACGGCCAAGCCGGTGCCGACACGCAGCATCACCGTCGCGTAGCCTGGGAGGCTTGGGGCAAGCGATGCCGCCCGGTAAAGCAAGTCTCCATCGTTGAAGGGCCGACGCCCCGGCAGCCCCATGTCGAGGGCGCGGGCAACCGAACGCCGCACCAGGCGGCTGCCGAGAACGATGCCGAATCGAGCCGACGCGAGAGGTGAAGCGGCACCCACCACGGCGCCGAGCGCCAATGCCACGGCCAAGCCCCAGAAGCCCCAATCAAGCCGCCCCTCGATTGCCTGGTCGACAGCAACGGCCGCAAGCGCAGGCGTCGCCAGCGCGGCGACAATCGACAGCACATCCAGCACCGTCTGCGCGGCGAACCAGTGCCACGCGCCCCGGCCATTCGGGGCTAGGAACGACACGACAGCGCGTGTTCCTGGCGTTTCGTCCATCGTGGCCTATGAAGAGGAGTCAGTTGTCGTCGTAGGTTACCGAACCGCCGCTCCCAAGAGCATCCTTGGCGCGACGGAACACCTAGAAGGCGCTGAGCCCCCGCAGAGCGTTGCGTCCGATGGTCGTTCTGCTTACATTGGCGTCGTCATGCCCTATCCGACGGACAGCGAAGGTCTCAGAGGCTTGGCCCGGGTGACCTTTCGGAACACGCGCCCTTACGAGGGCACCGGCGAGACCGCGCCGGCGGAAGGCGAAGACTTGCCGCCGTTGCCGCCCTATCGGCAGTGGGAAGCCGCGAATCCAGCCGAGGCCGCGGCCATTCGCGCACGGGAACGACGCGGCAGCGGCGTACCCGATGATCCCTAGCCGAGGGCCGATCTGCGACACCAACTTGCTGAGCACGCCAACGCCTCGGCGTCTGTTCACCTTGTGGATGGAACAAGCCGGCGCGAGCACTGCTTTGCTGCCTCAGGTGTGGGCCGAACTTGCAGGCCATGGCCGAACGGACGCCTCGCCGAGGGGGATGGCGCACAGAAGCGCGTGGTTGGCCGTGGTCGAGATGGAAGGTTCGCCTTTCGAGATCGTCCAGCTGACAACGGAAGAGGGCGAAAGGGTCGAGGACATTCTCGGCGCTTTCACCTTGCGGCACTTTCCGGCGCTGGCCAACGTGGCGGACGTCCGCCACCACAGCGACTGCTTGGTGGTCGCGCAAGGCTTGGCTTGCCGCGTGGACATGATCGTCACGAACAACATGCGCTCGATGGATCACCACGAGATCAATCAGCTGGTACGCGAACGGTGGGGCAGGAACGACGGATTTCTCGTCACTGCCGACGATGCGCTGTTGGCGGCGCATCCGGGCGGGGAGTCGGCACGACGGATGCTTGCGACAGCGCTCGCATCGACACTGCCAGCAGACGGTCAAGAACCGGACCTGGGCGGGGCTCGGAACCTGCTCGGCGAACTGTGCGGCCGGCTGCGAACGGGATTGCAGATGCCCAACACCGCGCAAAGACTCGTCAATACTTTCGAGAACGACTGCCACATCGAGGACACGCTGGCTCTAGCGACGGACATGGCGAGAGATTCGCTGGCGCTCAAGGCGGAGCGAGAAAGAGCCGAGATCGTCAGAGAAGCCCTGGGCGGAGATTAGGCGGACCCGGGCCGGTGCAAGATGGCGAAGTACGACGCTGGACTAGACGACGGTCGCGCCTTGCTCGAACGCTGTGCCCGCAACGCTTCGGCGGCCTCGAAGCGCTCCGCTAGGCGTTTCGCCGAGATCTTCATGGCGGTGCCGATGGGTTGGCTGAAGGTGGCGATGCGGAACTCCTCAACGAGGCGTTGCAGGTCTGCGCCGGCTTCGTTGGTGGCTTCCCGTAGTGTTTCTAGGCGTGCTTCCCATGGCGCGACGGCCTCTATTCCGGCGCGGTCCTTGGCGACTCGGCCTTGGAGGTTGGCTATTCGGTAGGCGATGGCGTCCAGGTAGCGAGGCAGGTCGTGGAGCCATGTGCTGGATGCGGTGCGGAGGAAGCCGGGGCCGACTAGGCGTTCGAGTTGGCGCGTCATGTCAGTGCGGCTGGGGGTGAATGCTGGCGAAACCAGGGCTGCCAGCGCCTTGGTTAGCTCGAAGCGTTGGCAGAGGATTCGCTTCGTTTGGGCTAGCGTGGTTGCGAATGTTGGCGTGAGTTTGGACTCCTTGATGCGGGCGTCGAACTCGGCCTGGGTGACCGGCAGGGGGCGGTCTTCGAAGCAGGCGAACCATGCGGCGGCTAGGAGGATGTCGTCGGCCAGTTCGGAGAGGGTGCCCAGCGAGGCGTAGTGGAGGCCGAGGGTGGCGTCTCTTTCATGCGAGGGGCAGGCCCCTCGCGCTCCCCGGCTGAGGGCTCTTTCAGCCTCCCGGCGAAGGCGGCGAACCGTCTGCCCATCGGCCAGCAACGCAAGGCGGGCGTAGCCGTGGCGGTTCAAGGCGCTGCGCCCTTTGGGCTGCGCATGGACCAAGAGATCCACGCTGGCGCCACGATCCACCAGCACCGGGTAGACCACGGCGCTGCCCGTGGCGCTGCGCACGACCTGGGTGTCCGGTACGCCAGCTTCTGGAAAACGCACCAAACCACTGCGCTCCAGTTCTTGTCGCCAGCGGTCGCTGATCGCGCGTTCCACCTTGGCGAGGGAACGGTTGCGTAGCGCGTTGATGTCGTGGTCCTGGTCGACCACTCGGCGTTTGCCGGACGCGCCCGCCGTCTTGCGGCTGCCTTCGCGCAGCAGTTGCACGTTCATTCGCAGGTGCGGCGGCAGCGCTTCTGGTCGCCAGGCATCGGTGGGGATGTCGATGCCGAAGGAAGCGCGAATCGCGGCGGAGAGCGCTTGCGGCAACGGGCCTTGGCGGTAGTTCGACTCTTCCAGCAAGTGCGGAAGCAGGCGGCGCACGCGGTCAGGCGCTGGGGCGAGTTGGCGCCGCCACGACTTCGGCAGCGCCTTCACCAAGGCCAGGCACTTCTCCTCGAAGAAGCCTGGCACCAGCCAGTCCAGCGCGTCCGCGTCGAGTTGCTGCAACGCCGGCAGGTCGATACGGGCGGAAACACCGTCGTCCTGCTCGCCGGGAGCGAACTTGTAGGCGAGAGGGATGGTCAGTTCGCCGATGTGGAGGCGGGTTGGAAAGTCCTCGGCGGAGAAGCGGGCCTGCTCGTCGCCGAGGAGGTCCGCTTCCGACATCTCGAACTGCGCGAGCTGGGCCGCGGTGGCGCGGCGGGCGAAACGCTGCCATGTCGCCACCGAACAGACCTGCGGCGGCAGACGCGCAAGGTAGAACTGCGCACGGGCGGCGTCGCTCGCCACCAAGCCGGAACGTCGGCCTCTCGCCTGCTGCTCCTCGACACGTTGCAGCAGATGTTCGTTGTGTTCGAGAAACGGCGCCAGCAAGCGGTGTTTCGGGGATGCCTCGCGGCGCAGCAGGACTTCGCGCACGAACAGCTGCCGGGCCGCTTCCGGGTCCGCCTGCGCGGCGGGTCTGGGCCTGTCCACCGCCACCGGCAGGCCGTAGACGGTCACTCGTTCGAGAACCACGGCCTCGCCACGGGCTTCGTCCCAGCGCGGTTCGGAGAAGCTCGATTTGGCGATGTGCTTCGCGGCGGCTTCTATCCACTGCGGTTCCACCGCCGCCACGCATCGCGCCCACGTTTGGCCGCTGTCGCCGATTTCCGCCGCCATCGTCCAGCGGGGTGCACTGCGGCGCAGGGCAGAGCCTGGGAAGATGCGGAAGCGAAGGCCTCGTGCGCCGTCGTACTCAGGGGCGGCACGTCGCTGCTTGGCGCGAGGGCGGCGCTCGGCGGGGTCTTCCGAGTCGCGGCGCAGGCCGATGAAGCCTAGCGAACCGGCGAGTAGCGCTCGATGCAGGGTCGCGTAATCCGCCGGCGTTTGGTTCGCTCTCAGCCCCAGATCCCGGCAAGCGAGCAGCAGTTGCCGGTGCAGCGAATGCCATTCGCGCACTCTGGCGGCGCTCAGGAAACGCTTCTCCAAGGTGCGGCGGAAGGCGCTGCGCGTCTGTTCGGCGCGGGTCTCTTCCAGCCAACGCCAGAGGTTCAGGTAGACGACGAAGTCCGAAGGCGGCGTCTGTGCGTCGGTGTCTCGACGCTCGAACTGCGCGTGGGCAGCATCGGCGGCGTCGCGTTGGTCGAGCGGACGCAAGCGTGGATCCTGGGATGCGAGGGCGGAGACGACGATCAGTGCTTCGGCGAGGGCGCCGGTGCGGGCCGCTTCCACCAACATTCGCGCCAAGCGCGGGTCCACCGGCAGCCGCGCCATCTTCCGGCCAAGGGGGGTGAGTTCGTCGTCTTCCAGCGCTTGCAGTTCGTGCAGCAGGCGCACCGCATCGCGCACCGCGCGCGCATCCGGCGGGTCGATGAACGGGAATCGCTCGATGTCGCCCAAGCGGAACGCGCGCATGGTCAGCACCACGGAGGCGAGGTTGCTGCGCTTCAGTTCGGGGTCCGTGTACTCCGGGCGGGAGGCGAAATCCTCCTCGTCGTAGAGGCGGTAGCAGACGCCGGGCGCGATGCGTCCACATCGTCCGGCCCGTTGCGCCGCGCTGGCCTGGGAGATGCGTTCCACCGGCAGGCGTTGCAGTTTGGCGCGGTAGCTGTAGCGGCTGATGCGGGCGAATCCGGGATCGACGACGTAGCCGATGTTCGGCACCGTGATGCTAGTCTCCGCGACGTTCGTGGCCAGCACGATCCGCTGCCGCCCACCCGGCGCGAACACGCGCTGCTGCTCGGAAGCCGGCAGGCGGGCGTAGAGCGGCAGCACTTCCAAGCGATCCGCGAAGGTGCGTTTCAGCAGCTGCGCGTTGTCGAAGATTTCGCGTTCGCCGGATTGGAAGACGAGAATGTCGCGGCGGCCGACGGGCGCTTCCCGAACGATGGTTTCAAGACAATCGACCAAGCCCGCTTCCGCGTTCTCCGTAGCCGGATGGTGGATGGTCTGCACCGGATGGCCGCGGCCGCTCACTTCCACCACCGGCGCGTTGCCGAAGTGCTCGGCGAACGCCTGCACGTCGATCGTCGCGCTGGTGACGATCACTTTGAGGTCGCGGCGTTGCGCCAGCAGGTACTTCAAGCAGCCGAGAATGAAGTCCACGTTCAAGCTGCGCTCGTGGGCTTCGTCGACGATCACGCAGTCGTAGCGGCGCAGTTTTCGATCGCGCTGGATTTCGTTCAGCAGCAAGCCGTCGGTCATCACTTTGACGACGGTTTCCGGCGACGTGCGATCGGCGAAGCGCACCGCGTAGCCGACTTCCTTCCCGAGATCGACACCGAGTTCTTCGGCGATTCGTGCCGCCACGGTTCGTGCCGCCAAACGCCGCGGCTGCGTGTGGACGATGGCGCCGAGTCGACCGAGTCCCGCGGCGAGACATGCCTTGGGCAGTTGCGTCGTCTTGCCAGAGCCGGTTTCGCCAGCCACCACCACCACTTGGTTGGAACGCAGCAGATCGACGATCTCCTCGATGCGCGCGGCAATCGGCAGTTCCGCAGCGAAACGCGGATTGGCGAGATTCGCAGGCAGTCGCCGCGGCTTCACGGCGTTCGGATCCCGGATTCGTCGAAGTACCAGGTGGAAGGCTGGCTCGGCATCGTCCAGCGAATGTCCCAACCCCAGACGGCCACTGGCGGAACGCCCTTCAAGCGACTGCTCACCACCACCGGATGCGGCGCCAAACCGACCGTGCCGAAGTTCCAGACGTTCTCCGCGTGGGTGGCGAGAATTCGCCGACCCAGTTCGATGCGGCGTTCGTCGTCCATGGTGGTGCGCAGTTCTTCCGACCAGCCTTGCAGGCGCTTCATGATCGGCGGCGGTTCTTCGCCGAGTTCGCCGCCGGTCTGGTGCCAGCGCGCCCAGAGATTCCACATCGCCATGTCCCAGCCGGCGCGTCGCGGCACCCACCAATCCGGTTGCAGCGGCAGCAAGATGTCCGTCACCCGGTCCGCGTGCCAAGCCGTCATCTGCATTTCGCCCGCCTGAGCGCGGGCGGATTGCAAGTTGCTGTCCACGACCTTCAGCCGCAAGTCGATGCCGACTTCGCGCCAGTAGGCGGAGACCAGCTCCAACGTGATTCCCTTCGGCGTTTCCCAGTCGATGAACTCCAAGGTGATCGTGAGCGGCGAACCATCGACGTGTTCGCGCAGGCCATCGCCGTCGACGTCGTGCAGACCGATGTCCGACAGCCACGCATTGGCGCGTTCGGGATCGTATTCCGCGTAGGCGGTGGCGAACTCCGGCTGGTAGAAGACGCTGGTCGGATGCGCCGTGACCTGGCGTGGGGTGCCGCGTCCGAAATAGATGATCTCGTTCATTTCCTCGCGATTGATGGCGACGGAGAGGGCGCGTCGAAAGCGCACGTCCCAATAGAGCTCCCGCAGACGTTCGTCTTCGTAATTGTAGTTCGGCTGGATCACGACGTCGCTGGAATGCAGACGCTTCCACACATGGACCTTGATGGCGCCGGTGCGTTCGCCGAGCTTCAGCAGCGGGATGTCCTGGGTGCGCATTTCGTAGGAGGAGAAATCGAGCTGGCCGGTGGAGGTCATGGCGGTGAGCACTTGCTTGTCGGTCACGTCCAAGGATTCCACCGCGTCGATGTACGGCAGCTGGCGGCCTGCGGGATCCACCTTGAAGTAGTAGGGATTGCGTTCGTAGCGGGCGAGACGCGGCGTTCGGCTCACCATGCGATGCGCGTCCAACGTCGGCGCGTTGACGCTCTGTTCGAGTCGCCCGCGCCGACATTCGGCGATGTACTGCATCCAGCTGGTGAAGCCTTCCTCGGCGATGCGCTCGCCGAGCGTTTCCCGATCCACGTAGGAGGGATGGAAGTTGCGGTAGTAGTGCTTCGGCGCGACCAGGAAGTTGCCGTATTGGGCGAGCAGGTTGACGAACAGCGGATGCGGCGTTTGGAACTCGTAGTAGAAGGTCGTCTCGTCGATCTTCACCGCGCGTCCGCCGACCACGTTGCGATCGGTGACCGGCGAGTACTCCTTGTTCAGAAACAGATCGTTGAAGACGAACAGGAAGTCGTCGCTGGTAAGCGGCTGGCCATCGGACCACTTGATGCCGGCGCGCAGCCACAGCGTGATCCGCCGGCCGTCTTCGCTGACTTCCCAGCGCTTCGCCAGATTGGGCAGGAACGTGCGCATGTCGGCGGCGATGGAGAACGGCGCTTCCACATTCGGAAACGTGAGCCACTCGGTGAAGGTGATGCGCGCCGTGCCGCCGTAGATGCCGTTCTCCGCGAGTGGCGTGGCCACCGGCGGATCGTCCGGCAGGCGCTCTTCGACCGGCGGCAGTTCTTGGCCGTCCAGTATCGGACTCTGGGAAAAGCGCTCGATGCCGAGTTCGCTGGCGGTGCGCATCGGCTCGAACCAGCCCCGGGGCCAACTCGGATCGTGGTAGCCGGACGGCCCTTCCTCGGCGGCACCGATCCGGGCGACGATCAACGCCATCGCCAACACCCAGACCAAGGGCATCCTCAAGTGCTGGCGAACCAGCGCGTACCGGCGGACAAACGCCATGCGCCGCGAGGAAGCCTTTACTCGAACGCCGTCAGCAGCGCGTCGAGCACTTCGTTCGGGCGTTCGCTGAGCATGGCGTGTCCGCAACCGGGCAGGCGCACCACCTTCGCGCCGGCTTTGTCCGCAACGTCGAGACCGGCTTTCGCAGGCGTCATCTGATCCGCCTCGCCGACCACCACCAGCACCGGGCAATCGACGTTGCCACCATCGGCAACGTAGCCGTTGCAGGCCGCGAGATCGGCATGGAAGACGCCCGGCACCGCCCGTTCAAGCAGCCGTTCGCCGGCGCCGAACATCCACACCCCCGGGTTCGCGTTGGCGCCGATGCGCCCGCCTGGGCTGTGGCTCCAAGCGTTCGCCATGTCGATGGCGGCGTGGTGGTCGTCCTCAGCGGCATCGAGCAGCAGATTGGTCACCGGCATCGGCGCGGAGGTGCCGAACAAGGCCAGCGCCGAACAGCGTTCGCGTTGGCGACGGGCGAACTCCCAGGCGACCAGCGAACCCATGCTGTGCCCGGCCACGGCCGCTTCCACGACTTGCACCGCATCCAGCACTTCGGCCAGCCACTCGGCCATTGCGGCAATCGAATCCAGCGGCGGCCCTTGCGAGCGCCCATGCCCCGGCAAGTCGACGGCGAGAACGCGCCAGCCCTTGCGGGCGAAATGCCGGGCCGGCAAGGCCCACACAGTGTGATCCATGCCGGCGCCGTGGACGAAGACCACGCTGGGCGCGTTCGGTGCCGGACTGGCGGACGCGGTGCCGACGTACACCGTTCGCCCCGCCACCGGCAGACGGAAGCCGCTCATGCCCGTGCCGCCCGCCGAAGCGCCCGATTCAAGTCGTCGATGAGATCGCGCGGGTCTTCCAAGCCGATGGAAAGACGCACCATGCCTTCGCCAATGCCCGCCTCGGCCAACGCTTCGGCTGTCATGCGGTGGTGGGTGGTGCTCGCCGGGTGGATCACCAGCGATTTCGCATCGCCGATGTTGGCGAGGTGCGAGAACAGCGACAGATTCTCGATGAACACGCGGCCAGCGGCCCGCCCGCCCTTCAACTCGAAGCTGAACACCGCGCCGGCCCCTTTCGGCAGCAAGCGCTTGCTCAGCGCATGGTCCGGATGCCCCTCGAGCTCCGGGTAGCTCACCGACGCCACCGCCTCGTGCCCAAGCAGGTGCTCAACCACGGTGCGCGTGTTCTCCACATGCCGAGCCATGCGCAGCGGCAGCGTCTCCAAGCCTTGCAGGATGTGGAACGCGGTAGTGGGCGCCATGCAGGCCCCGAAATCGCGGATGCCCTCCCGCCGCGCTCGGGTAACGAAGGCCAGCGGCCCGAACTCCTCGGCGAAGACCATGCCGTGGAAGCCGGCGTAGGGTTCCGTAAGCGTGGCGAACTTGCCGGACGCTTCCCAGTCGAAGGTGCCGCCGTCCACCACGAGTCCGCCGATGACGATGCCGTGGCCGGAGAGGAACTTGGTCGCGGAATGGATCACGATGTCCGCGCCGAGCGCAATCGGCTGGCACAGATGGGGCGTGGCAAAGGTCGAATCCACCACCAGCGGCAGCCTCGCTTCATGCGCCACCGCGGCAACCCGCGGCACGTCCAGCACTTCCAGCCCCGGGTTGCCCAGAATCTCGCCGAACACCAGCCGTGTGTTCTCGCGGATGGCGTCTGCGAACGCTTGCGGCGAGCGGGGATCGACGAATGTCGTCTCGATGCCGAAGCGCGGCAACGTGAACTCCAGCAGATTGTGCGTGCCGCCGTAGAGCGAACGCGAGGCGACGATGTGGTCGCCCGCTCCGAGCAGCGTCACGATCGCCAAGTGCAGCGCCGCCTGCCCGCTGGCCGTGGCGATGGCGCCGACGCCGCCTTCGAGGGCGCTGATGCGCTCCTCCAGAACCGCGTTGGTGGGATTCGAGAGCCGCGAATAGACGTGGCCGCTGCGCTCGATGTTGAAGAGGCCCGCCGCGAAATCCGTATCCGGGAAGACGAACGCGGAGGATTGGTAGATGGGCGTGGCCCGCGCCCCGGTCGCCGGGTCGGGCTGCTGCCCGGCGTGCAGCGCCAGCGTGTCGAAGCCGGTGCCGCGCGGCGAGCGATGTTCGGAGTTCGCCATCGGCCCAAGGCTACTCTTTCGGCGCCGTCTTCAGCAGCGCGCGCAGACGGTCGAACATCGACGCCATCGTGGAAAGCAGGATGACCAACCCCGCCCAGTAGACGGCTTCGAGCGGAAGCCAGCCCAAATCGAGCGCGTCGCGGCCCAGCACGACGCCCGCCAGCACGAAGTAGGCGATGCCGTTGCAGCGCCCCAGCAGGCTGGTGCGCAACGGCTGGCCAGCGAGGGCTCTCGAATCCAGCAGGTACTGTAGAAAAGCCAGCGCGATGAAGAGCGGCAAGATGCCCGGCACCGCATCGACGCGGTTCTGCGCTTCGGTATAGGCGACGGCCCACAGCGTTGCCGCAACGTAGAGCGCGTCCGCCGAGTGATCGAGCACGCCGCCGAGCGCGGAGACCGTCCCCCGACGACGCGCCACGAAGCCGTCCAGAAAATCGCTCGCCACCGCCGCGACGAACACGCCAGCGGCCAGTTGCCAACGTCCGGCGAACACGGCGTAGACCGAAAGCGGCGTGGCGACGCCCAGACGCGCCGCGGAAACCACGTTCGCCGCCGTGAACCAAGGCGACGCCGCACCGGAAGCCACCGCGCTCGGCTGCGGCGCACCAGGTTCGGCGGCGACCGTCATCGCGGGTCCAAGCGATAGACCCAGGCGGCATCGACGAAGCTCTCGTCGCGGTCGACGTCGTATTTCGCCGCGTAGGCATCGACTACTCGCGCCAGTTCCTCAGCGCCTTCGACGCGTTCGGCAGCTAGCGGGAAGAGCCGGTCCGCGACCTTCAAGCGCACGTTGCCATCCGCTTCGATGGCCTGCGCCCAACGCGCTTCCGGCCCGTCCGACGCCGCAACGTAGAAGTCCGCGCCCACCCCGACGCCCCACACGTTCACCGAGTAGGGATCGGCGGGCCGCGTCTCGACCTGCACGGTGTCCACCTCGGCCGCGAAATCCCAGCTCTCCGGGTGCGCTTCGTCCGTGCCGGAGAGTTCCCCGCCGGCGAAGATGAACACCGGCTCGCAAGCGCCCAGCATCAAGGCGCAGACCAGGCCAAGGGTGGCGGCGCCGAAGTTTCGGCAGCGCAAGCCCGCTCTGGCCGACGGCGCTCCTCGCATTGGCGCCCCAGTTTCCCGTCGCACGTTCATTGGCTCTCCTTACTACTTGAGGGAATCTCGTTGCGGAGCGGCAGCCTCCACCGCAGCGGCGAGGTCGCCGTACTCCACTTCGGCGGCATCCTGCCCCGGCGCCCGCGCGAACGAACGCAGCGGCCTGATGCCGATGGTCTTCTGCCGCGGACATTCGCGGTCCAGAACCGCGGTGGCGATGACGAAGAACGCCCACTGGGCGACATCACGCGGGTCGGTATCGCTCGCCGTGCGCTCCCGACGCCCCAACGCGCAGAAGACGTAGACGTCCGCCGGCCGCTGCGGCTCCGGCAGATCCCGAAACTCCTTGGCGCTCGGCTCCCAGACCTGCTTGCGCGGCGCGATGTCGAACCGGATGTCCGAAGGCCGCTCCTGCGGCCAAGCCTGCGCGTACGCCGCGCTCTTGACCTCCACGGTAACGCCCGACGAGGTGCGCAAATCCCAAGACACCCACTCGACGCGAGGTTCGTGCGCCACGTCCAGCGCCCGAGCGATCAGAAACTCCGCCATCACCCCGCGCCCCACATTGCTTAGCAGATCGGAGTTCGACCACCGCCAGCAATCCTGCAGCGTCGCCCCAATGGAGACCCCATTGTCGTGAAACGGTTCATGCCCCCCTTTCATGTCAACCTTCCTACCGAGCACCAAGCCCCCGAAACCGCGAGATTGGGCGATTGTAGTGCAGAAGAGCGCAAACGCTAGCCCTTCGGGCGGAGAAGGCCACGACGGACGCACCTTCCAGCATCCAACGCTCTTCGCAGACCCGGGCGCTGCGTTTGAGCTTGTCCGCCTTGGTGAGGAGGGCCAGTAGGGGCAGATGGCGGGCGGCGCACCAGGCGATCATGGTCTCGTCGAAGGGCTGCAAAGGGTGTCGGCGTCCATCACTGGCACGAGGCCCGCCAGATTCGGGCGGTTGTTCAGGTAGTCGTCGATAGCGCGCCCCATGCGTGCGGCATCTTGGACGCGCGGGCGTAGCCGTAGCTCGGCAGGTCCACCAAGGACTCCGTGGCCACCGGCTAGAATCCGCTTCTGCTCACAACCTAGCCCCGCCGGCCGGCCGTCCTATCGACAGCGTACGGTCGGCATCAAATGTAGTACTTGAAGTTGTGTCGCCAGGTCGTCCTGTCTACCTCACGGTTGGCGAGCAATATCTCGCCAACCCGGTCCGAATACTTGACGGTGATGGGTTGCCCTTCGCCCAATTGACAGGTGTTGTAGTTCACTTTCGTCAGTCCAAATATATCCTTTGCGATGGCAACCAGATCGCCTTCGCCGTGTTGCAGGTGAATCTCTAACGGCCGGGGAACCTCCCAGCCGTCGTAGGTTGCTATTCTCGGCTTGAAACCATTTGTGAATAGCAGCCCATGCCTTGCATACCGCTGCCAAAAGACGCCTCGCAAAACGGGATATTTCCCTCGCAGGCCCACCTTCGGATGATCGTCATGACGGAATAGCCTGACTCCAGACGTATCTGGACGGACGCGAATGCCGACTATTTTGGTACCTGACGGGCACGCGCTCCGAAATCCCTCGAACTCATCTCGTTCGATTCCAGAACGCGAGTGCAGGAATATCTCTCGCAGGGGTTTTCCGCCTTGGCCTTCGTAAGTCTCCAGAGTGCCAGCAAGTAGCTCCTCCGCCTTCTTCGGCGTCAAGTGGAACTCGCGTTGTCCTCCGAGTACCAAGGTCCGAACTCGCCAACGAAGATCAAACCATCGCCGCTGTCCAAGAACATCTGGGCGGCACAGCACGCTGTGTTGCCACGCTCGTTGGCTCTACGGTACGCGATACCGATGTAGCACACGCCTTCCCTCGTAGAGCGAATCAGCCACGGCTTTCTTCCACACTTGTAGTAGACGCCAGTACCGAAGTTCCACAGGCGGTCCGAGAGGGGATTCGTGCCGGGAAGCCCGAAGCGTACCTTCTCGGTGATCTGCATCGTCGACTCGCGGACTATCTGCACGGGTACATCTTGCGCCATAATCCTCATCTTCAACTGGCGTCGGAAGTCTGGGGAAAGTCCGTATTGGTCGAGATGCTCGGTGTCGACATCGAGCCCACTGAATCCAACAAGGTCCGCTTGCTCCGCCTGTCGTTCCTGAAGGGCTGCTTTCAATACCCTCCTTTCATCGCTTGTTCGGCGGTGGTCACTTGGTTCCGGGACGTACGATTGTGGCCTGCAGTTGAGGTAGACTTCGTCGGGCACAATGCAAACCGCAAGGGCGGGCTTCTGGTCCAAGCGAGCGATTTGGTCGAACTGTGCGAGGTAGAGATCGGCAACAGCGTACGCCCGTTCGTGCTTGTCGGCCTTTCGTGCGGACTCGACCAAGGTCCTCTGGTCCAAGGCGTAAGTTCGGGAAGCGCGCGGCCAAGAGGAACCGAACGCGACGTCGAATCCGGGGTAGGGTGGCCATGCACGCTGCCTCGAAGGATCGCGACAGGCAGCCGGGCCGTTCATCGCGGAGACCCAATCCGCCCACAGGCTCAACCCATCGTCCGTGCCAATCGCCACATAGGTTGTGGATGCCAAAGAGCCTTCCGCCGGGCCGAACATCGATAGTCCGTCCCGAGGGTCGGTCGCCGACTGCCCGTGTCCAAAGACGAGTTCCGGCTCATCCAATAGGTGAAGCCTAGGGGTCATCGGCGCCTCCGTCCATGTCGTACAGGTCGTCTGCGTGATCCTCCCGGTCCCCATGGATGGTCGCAAACTCGTCTTGGAAGTCCGCCAAGGTCTCCATTGCCTGAGCATCTATTGAGAGAGGGCACTCCAACCGCAACGGCGTCGTCGTGACGCTCACTCTCTCGGTTCCCTCCCCAACCTCAATGGCGGCTTCGCCTATGCTGATTCTCTGCATCATCGCCAATGTACGCATCAACCACTCCTTGTTCCACCAATTTTTTGTTACCTTCTTCCGCCTTCTCGTAATTTGCGACCTAGGAACGAGAGCGCCATCTTCACCGGTTAGGCGAATATAGATACGCAACGCTACCCAGACCCTCCAATCTTCGTCAAGACGGACGTGGAATCTCGGTACGAGCTGGTACCAAAACCGATTCTTATCCTGGCCGCTTCCATAGCTCCGAGAGCCGGTGAAGCCGACCGTTCTGCGCTCTCCGTCGACGTGGAGAAATCTGTAGAGTCCGGTCTCCGCTTGCGGCACATAGTATTCCTTTCCCTCGTTGCACCACTCCAAGCCAGCTCGCCCACACGCGACCTCCAACGTCCTGCGCACCAGCTCCTTAATCAATCCCATTGACTTACGGCCATATTCGTCGCGAAGGGACTTCCATGCATAACGGCGCGCCGGTACGTTATCAAGAAGCGGCAAGCAGACGCCTTCTGGTGGCGTATGGAACGCCAAGAGCACACGCTCGCGCCCTTTCGCAAAGGCCCATGTCCTCCGCGCTCTCTCGATCTCGTCATCGGCAACGTCCTCCGATAACTGAAATGCGGCTATCGCTTCCGGCACTGTTGCGCGAAAGACGTTGGCGTAGATGGGTTCTGGTTCATCTTTCACGACTACAGGCTGTTGCGAATAAAGCGAACGTACGTAGCGAGAGACTACGGGTGCTGACGTTGGACACACACCTGTGGCTTCAA
Source organism: Candidatus Azotimanducaceae bacterium (assembly GCA_965243175.1). Classification (GTDB taxonomy): domain Bacteria; phylum Pseudomonadota; class Gammaproteobacteria; order Pseudomonadales; family Azotimanducaceae; genus VXYL01. The sequence goes on from OZ251532.1 coordinate 605,693, forward strand.
GGGTCTGCAACAGTTCGTCCAAACCCTTGGACCATGAGCGATCAAAGCGTGCGTGCTTTGTCCGACGAAGCTGCTCGCCAAGCAAATCCTCGTCGACAGCGGTCGCAACACATGGAAGCGTTGCCAGTCCGCTCGTTGAAATGGCGTGAGCGCATCGGTCCAAGAGGTCCCTGTTGTATGGGATGGACTCGGCGGAGAGGATCGGAAGATATCGAAGGGCTCTGGTCGCGATGAGCTCCCCTACCGTGTCGTGGGCGTCTTCGCCAACGAGCGGTGCTAGGCCGCGACACCAGACCTTGTAGCCCTCCAGTTGGAGGCGGCCAGACAGCCAATTGGCGAAGGCGTGGTCGCACTCCAAGTGGTCGATGATCAGCGTGTCGCGGATGTCGTCGATCAGCAGCCCTCCACGCGTGTCGAACCAGGGTGGACCAAAGATGCTGCGGTGATTGGCAAGCACTGGGCGGTGGTCGCTCCTGAGCATGGCTCGAACGCGGCGCACGTCGTACAGTTCCAAGATCCAGCCGAAGCGTTCCTGTACGCGCCGCTTAGCTCTGTCTCGTGCTTGGCCGCCGGCAGGGCGGGAGGAGACGAACACCAACTTGGCGGCTTGGTGCTCGCACTCTTGGATGCGTTTACAGTCCTCGTCGAGCTTGCGTTCCCAATCCTCTCTGCAAGAGAAGGCGAAGACGACGAGGCTGTCACCGTCACGCCCCGACCAGATGGCGTCGCGCCCACGGTCGCCGACACCACCGATGGGCTCAATGCCGGTGAAGCCAGCATTCGCCATCAGGTCGACGCACATGGTCTCGAAGGCGGCGTAGTCGGTGTTCTGCTCCAGGCAGTAGAGTATCGGGTCTGCAGGCACGGCCTCTCCAAACGGTCACGGCGCTGACGGCATTGCCAGCGGCCGCCGCCTTAGGTGGCTATGCATATAGTATGGGCTGCGAGGCGAAGATTCAATGCCTGTCGGCGGCGACCGCACGGCAACCAGGCCCCCTGCGTGCCTCTGGCGCATGGTGGTCGCCCTTCGGCTAGAATCCGCCCCTCTGCTCCCAGAGGCCGATGTATGCCGCGTACGCCCAAGCGCGAAGCCGCCAGTGCCGATTCGGCGCCCGTCCGCACCGTCGCCTACCCCGCTCGGCGCAAGAACATCCCGCCCGCGGGGCTTGAGGCGCAGGGGATGGTGCGGGATGAGCCGCCGGTGCAGGTGCGGTACAACGCGCATTTGCCGCCGGTGTTGCGGAGTGCGCCGGATGGGGAGGCGGCGGATCGGCTGCGGGAGATCGTGGAGGTCGCTCGGGAGCGGGCGCTCACCGGGGACGAAGCGGCGGTGCTTCACGCCGCCGTCAAGCAGCATGAGCCGTGGTTGGAATGGAGTGGGAAGCGGGAGAGGTCGGCGTTCGAGGTCGATCCGGTGCCGCTCCATATGCACGAGCGGGTGGCGACGGAGGCCATTCTGCAGGTGCTGGCGCGGGAGGACGTGAACCGCGATCTGTTCGCGGATCCGCAGCACGACTACGCCAAGGCCGTGCAGTTCTACCGGCACGACGTGGATTGGGCGAACCGGATGATCCTGGGCGATTCGGCGCAGGTGATGGCGAGCCTGGCGCGGCGCGAGGACTTGGCCGGCAAGGTGCAGATGATCTATCTCGATCCGCCCTACGGCATCCGCTTTCGTTCCAACTTCCAGCCGAACCTTGGCCAGCGCGACGTGAAGGATCGGGAGCAGGACTTGGCGCGGCAGCCGGAAGTGGTGCAGGCGTATCGGGACACCTGGCTGCGCGGCGTTCATTCCTATCTGGCCTATCTGCGCGATCGGCTCGTTCTGGCGCGGGAGCTGTTGGCCGACACCGGCAGCATCTTCGTGCAGATCAGCGACGAGAACCAGCACCGCGTACGCTGCGTGATGGACGAGGTGTTCGGCGAGGGGAACGCCATCGTCACCATCGTGTTCAAGAAGAAAGGCGCCACCACGCCCACCGCAGCGGTACACGACTACCTGCTCTGGTACGCCAAGGATCGCAGCAAGGCAAAGATCATCCCCTTGGCCGAAGAGCGTTCGGACGCCGAAGACGATCCCAAGTTTCGGGCGTTGATCTCGCCGGACGGCGAGGTTCGCCGAGCGGGCAGCGCGGACGAAAAGGCCCGGTTGCTGCGCGAGGGCTTTCGTTGGGCGCGGATCGACTATCCAATCGTGAGCCAGCATCCCCACGAAGTCCGCAGCGCCGACTACCTTTTTGAAGGGCGCGAGCGAAGGTGCGGTGCCAATAGACAATGGAGCTTCGACGTGCCCGCCGGCCTAGACCGCCTCGCCAAATCCGAACGCCTTTTCTCCGGCAGCGGCGATTCCATCGGCGGCGTCGTCTATTGGGAAGATCGCGGCAGCACGGCCATCTCCAACCTCTGGGTGGACACCAAGGGCGAAGCGAATCCCATCTATGCCGTGCAGACGGCGTGGAAGGTGGTGCAGCGCTGCCTGTTGATGACCACCGATCCCGGCGATCTGGTGCTGGACCCCACCTGCGGCAGCGGCACCACCGCGTTCGTCGCCGAACAGTGGGCGCGGCGCTGGATCGCCATCGACACCAGCCGCGTGGCGCTCGCTCTCGCCAAGCATCGGCTGATGACGGCGCAGTTCGACTACTACGACCTGCGCGAACTCGGCGCGGAAGACCTCGCCCGCAACCCCCGCGGCGTCTGGATCGCGGATGAGCAGCGCAAGAAGCCGCTGACGCTGCGCGGCAAGCGGGTGCCGCGCATCACGCTGAACAGCATCGCGCACAACACGTCGTTGGATTCGGTGTTCGCCAAGCACGAGGAGAAGCTGGCGGAGAAGCTCAAGAGCTTGAACGAGGCGCTGGTCCATGTGGACGACAAGCTCAAAAGTGCGCTGGTCGACAAGCTGATTGCGAAGCACCGGCGGCAAGGCGCGAACGGCATCGCCGATGCGGACGTTCGCCGCTGGCTGCTGCCGGACGCGCCCGCCACTTCGATCAAGCGCGCACCGGCCCGCGGCGGCTTGAAGGCGCTAACCGACCGCCAAGCCGCCAACTACCGGCAGCGCATTCCCCAAAGCGGCTGGCAGGAGTGGCAAGTGCCGTTCGATGCGGACCCGGACTGGCCGCCATCGTTGCAGGACGCGCTGGAAGCCTATCGCGCAGCCCGACGCGACAAGATGGAGGAGGTGGACAGTTGCATCGCCGCCAATTCCGAGTCGGAAGAGTTGGTGGATCGGCCGGAAATCGTGCGCGGGGTGGTTCGTGTTTCCGGGCCGTTCACGATGGAGGGCGTGATCGCGGTGGAGACCGGGCCGGAGTCTCCTATCGGCGGCGCACCGGAAGAAGATCTGCAGGTGTTCGACGCGCCAGCGGGCGACATGGCGCTGGCCAATGCGGAAGCGCATCTGGAGAAGGTGATCCGCCTGCTCAAAGTCGCTGGCGTGGATTTCCCAGGCAACAAGAGCCTCCATTTCGCCCGGTTGGACCCCACCAGGGGCTCGCTCGTTCACGCCGAAGGCGCGTGGGCGAACGGCAACGGAGGCGAACGGCGCGTGGCGGTTTCCGTCGGGCCGGAGGGCGGCAACCTGTCCGTACTGCAAGTGGAAGAGGCGATACGCGATGCCAACCGCGCTGGCTACGACGACCTGGTGTTCGCCGCCTTCGGATTCGACGCCGCCGCGCAGGAAGCCGTGGAAGACGCGAGCCACCCCAAGCTGCGCCTGCACATGGCGCTGATTCGCCCCGACGTGCAGATGGGCGACGACCTGCTCAAGGATCAATCCACCAGCCAACTCTTCACCGTGTTCAGCGCACCACGGATGAAAGAGCCGGAGCGCCAGCAGGACGGCCAGTTCGTCGTCGAAGTGGAGGGCATGGACGTCTACGACCCCGCCACCGGCTCCGTCTCCCCCACGGACAGCCGCCAGATCGCCGCCTGGTTCCTGGACACGGACTACGACGGCCGCACCTTCTGCATCTGCCAAGCCTTCTTCCCAGACCGCTCCAAGTGGGACAAGCTGGCCCGCGTACTCGGCGACAACGGCGTGGTGGAACGCGACGCCTTCGGGCAGTTGAGCGGTCTCTTGAGCCTGCCGTTCGCCAGGCCGGCCCGCTTGACCGAAGGCGAGCCGTGGCGTGTCGCGGTGAAGATGATCGACCCACGGGGCAACGAGGGGTTGCGGGTACGGGCCATCGAGGGTGCTGGGTGATGGCGGACGCCGCCGTTCCCATCCAGCCGGTCGAGAACCCGATCCTGTGCTCGCCCTACAGCGAGCCGGATCAGCATTGGCTCTACGACATGCGAACCGGCTTGCCGCAGAAGATTCCGCAGCGGCGGGAAGCGAGCTATTGGTATCGCACGGAGCGTACCGGCAGCAGGCAGATTCAGCTGCTTGCGGAAGAAGAGCGCGACGATCTGCCGCTCGTCAATGCGTTACGGGCGGACGTGAAGGCTTGGCGCGAATCCGGCTATCGCAACGCCTCGCAGACCACGAAGCGCCTGCTGCGGCACTGGTGGCGGGAAGATCGCAGCCGGCGCCTCTTCTTCTGCCAGCTGGAGGCGGTGGAGACGATCATCTATCTGGAGGAAATCCTCAGCACCGGCCAGCGAACACGGGCCCGGCCGCGCTTGGACGTGCAGGATTTCCGAGCGTTGCACGAAGGAGTGAATCCGCGGCCCGACGACTGGGTGGCGAAGGTCGCGCAGCACCCTAAGCTGGCGGACTTGCCGGCGGAACCCTTGGGCCTGCCAATTCCCCGGTATGCCTGCAAGATGGCGACGGGGGCTGGCAAGACCGTCGTGATGGCCATGCTCATCGCGTGGGCGTTCTGCAATCGTGCCGCCGCACCGGCCAACCCGCGCTTCCCGCGCCGTGTGCTGGTGGTTTGCCCGAACTTGACGATCAAGGAACGGCTGAACGTGCTGCATCCTGGCGCTGCGGACAACTACTACCAGCGGTTCGACATCGTGCCGTCGTCCATGCGGCCGGAACTGGCGAAGGGCAAGGTGTTGGTGACGAACTGGCATTGGTTCAATCCAGCACCGGAGGTCGTCACGGCGGGCGGCATGGTGGTCAGCCGGCTCGGCGAGGAAACCGACGAGGCGTTCGCCCGCAATCGCTTGGGGGATCTGTTCGAGGACGAACCTTTGATGGTGCTGAACGACGAAGGGCACCACGCTTGGCGGCCACGCGATGGCAACGGCGATCTCTCCGCCGAGGAAGCCACGGAACGGCAGACGGCGACGGTGTGGATCGAAGGGCTGGACCGCATCAATGCAGCCTGCGGCATCGGCATCTGCGTGGATTTGTCGGCGACGCCGTTCTATCTGCACGGCAGCGGCTATCCAGAAGGCTCGCCCTTTCCGTGGATCGTCAGCGACTTCGGGCTGGTGGACGCCATCGAGTCCGGCATCACGAAGATTCCGCGCTTGCCGGCCATCGACAACAGCGGCCGACCGGACCCGGTGTACTTCAAGCTGTGGGACAACATCATGGCCAACCTGCAAGCGGGCGATCGGTTGCCGGGTGGCAAGCCGAAACCGGAAGCCGCCTATCGTGAGGCGGAACCGGCGCTGCTGACTCTGGCTGGCGAGTGGAAGGAGCGCTTCGACTTGATGCAGGCGGCGACGCCGGATCAGGAGCGGTCGCCGCCGGTGATGATCCTCGTGTGCGACAACACGGACATGGCCGCGCACTTCCACAAGATGATCGGCGGCGACGAGACGGTTGAAGAGGGCAACGGCGAAGAAGGCGACAAGAGGCGCAAGCGGGTCCGGCGTTTCTCGAACGGGCTGACTGGATTTCCGGACCTCTGGAACAACGAGCAGCGCGATGTGACGCTGCGCATCGACTCGAAGTTGCTGGCCGCTGCGGAGAGCCAGGACGGCACCGGCACGGTGAAGACGGCGGCTGAGGAACTGCGCAAGGTGATCTCCACGATCGGCGTTTCGGGGGCGCCGGGGGAGCACATTCGCTGCGTGGTCAGCGTCAACATGCTGAGCGAAGGCTGGGACGCCAACAACGTCACGCAGATTTTCGGCTTGCGGGCTTTCCGCAGCCAATTGCTTTGCGAGCAGGTTGTCGGGCGGGGCTTGCGGCGCATGGACTACACGCCCGATCCCGAAACGGGTTTCCTGACCGCCGAGTACGTGGACGTATTCGGCGTACCGTTCTCGCTGATCCCCTTCAAGGGCCGCGAGAAAGGTCAAAGTACGGGCAAGACGGACTTTCCGAAACAGGAAGTGATGGCGCTGCCGGAGCGGCAGGATTTGGAGATCCGCTTTCCGGTGGTCGAGGGATATGTGGCGTCTTCCACCTGCAATCGCATCGCCTGCGATGTGGAGAAGGTGGAACGAACGACGTTGGATCCAACCGACACGCCAACGGCCACGTTCATCCGCCCCCAGGTGGCGCATCAAGTTGGCCACATCAGCACCTACGGAGGCTTCGAGCTCACCGAGGTGAACCGCAGCGAATACCACCAATCGACCTACCTGCAAACCATCGAGTTCGCCATCGCGGCTCGGCTGGTTGGCGAGTTGACCGTGGCCGCGCCGAGCGAGCAACCGCACAAGCAGAATCGACAGGCGCTCTTCCCGCAAGTGCTGCGCATCGTGCATGACTACATCGCAAGGCGCGTGGAGTTCAATGGCATGCATCCCTGCGACGTGGGCCTGCAAACCTACGCCGAACGCATCGTCAATCTGCTCGCCGAAGCCATCGCACACGTGGAGACCGACGGTGAGCCCACGTTGCTGCCAAGGCTCAATCCATACCAGCCGTTGGGCAGCACGGCGGATGTCCACTTCAAGACAGTCAAGCCCGTGCGGGCGGCTACGGCCAGCCATCTCAACGCCGTCGCTTGCGACACGGGGAGTTGGGAGCAGGCGGCGATGTTCCAGATCGAGCAGTTGGCCCAGCGAGGGCTGGTGCGCTGCTACGTCCGCAATGACCGGCTGGACTTCAACATTCCCTACGAGTTTCACAACGTCTCGCGCGTCTACGAACCGGACTTCATCGTCGAGCTCAAGTCCGGCCTCAAGGTGGTGGTGGAAGTGAAGGGCCGGTCCCATGCGGAGACCCCGATCAAGCACGAGGCCGCGAAGCGCTGGGCCGCCGCAGTCACCAAATGGGGCAAGCTCGGCCATTGGGAGTTCCTCGTTTGCTGGAACCCACAGCGGCTTGGCGACGAGCTCAAGCGCGTCGCCGCAGAACACAAGGAGCGGATGCAACCGCTGGTCGAGTACATTAGCGAGAGAGCGAAGGCGGAAGCAGACCGGCTGCGGGCAATCGGGTGGACGAAGCAGGACTTCGCCAAAGCGCTGGGCGAGCTGCTTGACGTGCCGCGTCCGCCCGACTGACGCTTCGTGAGCCTCACCGCCAAGCGTGTTGTTCTCGACACGAACCAGATCGTTGGCGCCGGTACGCGCTGGCTGGTCGGCGACGTGCCCGACGCGAACTGGAACTACCACCGGCGAATGTTGGTTCATGTGGCGGCGAGTCACGCAGGCCTCTATTGCTCGGAGATCATTGACGAGTACGTCGAGAAGCTGACCACCAAAGGCCACCCGCCCGACCGAATCGAGAAGCTGTTGGCGCTGGTGCGCGGCGCGTTCGATGAAGTGGGGGTGACGACCACGGCACCTCCGATAGCGCCACCCGACCCGGACGATGCGGTGTTCATCCTTTGCTGCCTCGATGGGAAGGCCGACTATCTGGTCTCGGAAGACAAGGACCTGTTGGGTCTCGACGCCGCGTACCCCTCGTTCGCAATTGGCAGATGCGCTGAGTTGATGGGCGCACTCGGTGTGCCGTGAGTCTTCTGGAGGCAACGCCCTCGGTCGCCCGGCTACTCCGAGGCGATGTTCAACCGTGCCCGCAAGAATGCGAGCGCTTCCGCTGCGCCCGGATTCCCGGTTGCGCGAGACGCTGGCAGCCCGTGCTGGTCTACACTTCACGCCGTGAACGCCCAACCACGTAGCGCCAAATCCGGGCCTCTGGTGGTCTCGGCGCTGCTTTCCGCGCTGTGTTGCGGGGCGGCGGCAGGCGAGCAGCCGAGCGAAGGGAGCGAAACCCCACCCGGCCTCGTCGAAGAGGTCGTCACGGTCGGCACTCGTCATGCCCCGCGTTCGGCCACGGATTCCGTGGTGCCGGTTGACGTCTTCGATGCCGAGGACATGGCCAGCGTCCAGTCCTCCGATTTGCTGGATGTGGTGGGCACTATCGTGCCGTCGTTCTACGTGGCGCGGTATCCGATTGCGGATGGGGCCTCGTTTATGCGGCCTACGAATCTGCGGGGGTTGGATTCGCATCATGCGCTGGTGCTTGTGGATGGGAAGCGGCGGCATCGGGGGGCGGTGCTGCGGCTTGGGTCGTTCGGGCCGCATGGGGTGGACATCGGCGGGCTGCCGAGCATTGCCTTCGGCGGGGTGGAGGTGCTGCGGGATGGGGCTGCGGCGCAGTATGGGTCGGATGCCATCGCGGGGGTGCTCGACTTCAAGCTGCGGGAGAGCGCGAGCGGGTTCGACGTGCGGGTGCGGCGGGGCGGCTACAGCGCGGGCGATGGGGAAGAGACTACCGTAGAAGCGACCGGGGGCTTGCCGTTGGGTCGGGGTGGGTTTCTGACCTTGAGTGCGCAAGTGGCCGCGGCGGATGCGACCAGTCGCTCCGAACCCTACGATCTGCCCATTGCCGGTTCCGGGTTGACGCCGCTTGCCAGCACACGGAACCAGTTGATGGTGGACGGCACCACCTACTACGGGCCGGATGCGCTCACCTACGTCTACGACGCGAGCGGCAACGCGGTGCAGATTCTGCCGGGCAGCGATGGCGTGCCGGACGATCTGGACACGCGCTTCGCGGACAACTATGCGAGCGTGGGCGGCAGCAGCCCGTTCGCCAGTCCGGTGCAGATATGGGGGCAGCCGCGGCGTCGGCAGGCCATGCTGGTGGCGAACGCCGGCAAGCCGTTGGGGGAACGCGCGGAGCTGTACGGCTTCGCCAGCTACTCGCGCAAGGATCAGCGCAGCGGGTTCTTCTACCGTCGCCCTGGGGTGAGTCAGCTGCTGCCGGTGCGATTGGCGGACGGCGCCATCTACGATCCGCGCGCCAGTCTCTATCCCTCTGGCTTCACGCCGCAGTTTCGCGGCGAAGTGGACGACTACGCCATGCACGTGGGCGTTCGCGGCGGCAGCGCTCGCGGCCTCGGCTACGACTTCTCCGCCACCTACGGGCGCAGCCGAATCCGCTACCACTTGGAGAACACGCTCAATCCTTCCCTTGGGCCGGAGACGCCGACGCGGTTTCGCCCCGGCAACCTCGCCAACGACGAACTGGCGCTGAACGCGGATTTCACCAGGCCGCTGGCGATTGGCGAACGCCTGCTCAACTTCGCCTTCGGGGGCGAGTACCGCAACGAAGGCTATGCCGTGGAGGAAGGCGACCCGGCTTCCTACGCCATCGGGCCGTTCGGGCGGCGCGATCCGTTCAACTTGGAGATCACGCAAGCGGAAGTGGATGCGAGCGCGGACGACGCGCTGGTCGAGGTCGAGTGCCGCGTTCCGGGGTTTCGCGCTGTCGGCTCGCTTTGCCCCGAAGGCGATCCGGTGAACAACGCGCTGCCGATTGGTTCCAACGGTTTCCCTGGCTATCCGCCGGCTTTCGCTTCGGACGTTGGGCGGCAGAGCTACGCCGCCTACGTCGATCTGGAAACGGAGTTGACGCCGCGCTTGCTCGGCAACGCCGCGTTGCGCTTCGAGCACTTCGAGGACTTCGGCAACGTGGCGATCTGGAAGCTGGCGGGGCGGTTTCGGCTGACCGAGAACCTCAACCTGCGCGCTTCGCTCGGCACCGGATTCCGCGCGCCGACTCCGGGGCAGATGTCCACCACCAACGTGTCCACCCGCATTGGTGGCGACGGCACACCTCGCGCCGAGGGTCTGTTTCCGGCCACCCATCTGGCCGCGGCGCTGTTCGGCGCCTTGCCGTTGGAGGCGGAGACTTCGAGTTCCGTGACGGCCGGCGTTGCCTTGGACCTGCCCTTCGCGTGGCCGGCAACGGTGACGGTGGATTGCTACCGCATCGATCTGGACGACCGCATCACGCTCTCTTCGCAGTTCCCGGTGGGGCCGGCGGAGGCGGCGGAACTGGTCGCGCTCGGCGTGCCTGGCGCGAACGACATCGCGCAGGTGCGCTTCTTCGTCAACGACGTGCGTACGCGCACCCAGGGCGTGGACGTGGTGGCGAACTGGCAGTTGGGCGGAGCGCTCGACGGCGCATCCGTCGAGGCGGCGGTGAACTTCAATCGTACGCGGATGCTGGATCGTGGGCGTTTCCTGTTCGACGAATCCCAGTACGACATCGAAAACGGCCTGCCTGCGATGCGTGGCACCCTCACCGCCCGCCATGCCTGGCGGTCGTTCGATGGCATGTTGCGCTTGCGCTGGTTCGGCGAGCACAGCAACGCGCAGACTTCGCGGCTCGAACGCATCCAGCACTTCGGACGCGAAGCCGTGCTCGACGCCCAAGCTGGGTGGACGTGGCGCGAGGCGTTTCGCGTTCAGGTCGGCGCCGAGAATCTGCTCGACGCCTACCCGGACGAAGCCGCCTACGAAACCTGCTGCGGCATGGTGTATCGGCGCGACTCGATCATGCCTTGGCAGGGGCGCATGGTGTACGCCCAGCTCCAAGCCTGGCGCTAATCTCCCGGTCAGTCCTCGCCGACCGCCACGGCCAGCCGCTCGCTGGCTTGCAGGAAGTCCTCCATGAACTCGTAGACGACTTGGCGCGTGGTCTGGATCGAGTTCATCAGGCCGACGCCTTGGCCGACGAAGGACGTGGCCAGATGCCGAGCGCCGTCGTGGCCGCCTTCGGCCAGCTTCGTCACGCGGCCGAGGGCTGGTTCGCTCACCAAGGACTGCAAGGGCATCGGCAGCGGCGTTGGCGCGTCTTCGCTCTCCCAGGCGTCCGTCCACGGCGAGCGCAGCTGGCGCGAATACTTGCCGGTGCGGGCCTGGGAACGCACCGTCTGCCGCGAGTTCGCAGCGACGTACTTCTCCTTGATGACCGGCGAGGTCTCGGCTTCGGCGGTGGTGAGCCACATCGAGCCAGTCCACGCCCCGGCCGCGCCCATCGCCATGCAGGCCGCCATCTGCCGCCCGGTGACGATGCCGCCGGCGGCCAGAATCGGCGTGTCGTGGCCTTCGATGGCCTGCAGCACTTCCGGCACCAGCACCATCGTGGACACTTCGCCGCAATGCCCGCCGGCTTCGGTGCCCGCCACCACCAGCACGTCCACGCCGGCTTCAACCTGCTTCACCGCGTGTTCCCTGGCGCCGACCAAGGCCGCGACCACGACGCCGCGTTCCTTGCCCATGTCCAGCATGTAGCGCGGCGGCACGCCCAGAGCGTTGGCGATGAGCTTGATCGGATGGGAGAAGGCGACGTCGATGATGTTGGCGGCGCGGTTCTTGGTGAGAAAGCCGCCGCTGGCGCCCACCTGCCCCTTGTAGAGGTCACGGGTGTCGATGTTGTGCTGCGCCAGAATGGTGCGGGCGAAATCGCGGTGCTCCTGCGGCACCATGTCCAGCGTTTGCTCCGGCGTGGTGTCGTCCGTGGTGGCCATGCTGGTCGGCGCGATCAGATCGACGCCGTAGGGCTTTCCGTCGATGTGCTCGTCGATCCAGTTGAGTTCGATTTCCAGCGTTTCGGCGCCGTAGCCGGCGGCCCCAAGCACGCCCATGCCGCCCGCCTTGGACACCTCGACCACCACGTCGCGGCAGTGGGTGAAGGCGACGAGCGGAAACTCGATGCCAAGCATGTCGCAGATCGGTGATTTCATGCGCTTCCTCGTTTCGTTGTGAATCTTTGCCGAGAGCCCTCAGCGGGGGAGCGCGAGGGGCTTGCCCCTCGCATGGAATAGCACCTCGCGCTCCCGGTTGAAGGCTGATACTACCCGTTCTCCGCTGGTCTGGGTCAAGCGTCAAAGCTCGAGGACGCGAACTTAAGGTTCGAGGACGCGAACGCGGTGGTTATCGGTGTCGCCGATGAACACTCTGCCGTCCGCGGTGGCGAAGACTCCGTGCGGGCGCGCTAGGCCACAAGCGCTTGGTTCGCCGTCGGCACCGTCGAAGCGCTGGCCGTTGCCGACCACGGTGGTAATGACGTTGCTGCGGCGGTCGATGCGGCGAATCGTGTGGCTCTCGGTATCCGCAAGGTAGATCGCATCGCAGCTGACCGTGATGCCCTTCGGCCCCGCGAGCAGCGCCAGCTTCGCATCGCCGCCGTCACCGGCATAGCCGCCTTCGCCCGTGCCCGCGATGCGGTGGAGCGCGCCGCTCGCCATGTCGATGCGGTAGACGGCGTTGCCTTCCCGCAGCGCGAGCAGGAGGTCGCCGCGTTCGTCGAACGCCAATGCGCGCGGGCCGTGCAGCGGCGCATCGGCGATGTTCGCGCCGGCTGGCGTGGGCGCGGCTTCGCCCGTGCCGGCGAAGGTCTCGATGCCTCCGTTGGCGGGATCGATGCGGCGCACGCGGTGATTGCCGATGTCGGCGATGAAGATTGCGCCGTCCGCGGCGATTTCGATGCTGTGGGGCTTGTCGAGCCCAGCGTCCTTGGCTGCGCCGCCATCGCCGGAGAAGCCGGCTTCGCCAGTTCCGGCAATCGTCTCGACGACGCCCGATTGGGCATCGACGCGCCGCACCACGTGGCTCGCCATGTCCACGAAGTGGAGACTGCCCGCCGCGTCGAAGCGCACCTCGTACGGCTCGCGCATCTGCGCTTCCACGGCCGGACCGCCATCCCCGGAGTATCCGGCAGCGCCTGTGCCAGCAACGGTCGTCAGCAGACCGGACGTCGCATCCACGCGGCAGATCCGGTGGTTGCCCAAATCGCAGAAGTACAGTGAGCCGTCCGGCCCCAGGACGACGCCGAACGGTTCGGCAATCGCCGCCTGCCGCGCTTCAACACCCTCCGCCGCGCAACCGGCGGTTCCCGTTCCAACGACAGTGGCCACGGACGACATGCGCGGAGCTTGCCAAGCAATCGCACGGCGGCGCAACTACCGAAGCTGTTGAACGGACGCGCAGTGCTCCACTAAGGTAGTCGCCATGCTTGGCCGCATCGCAATGCTCGCTCTGGTGGCGGCGCTCGCCTTGGGCGTTTCCTCCTGCGATGTCGAGACGACCTTCCGCGAAACGGTGACGGCGCTCTTCTACGACACGGAACCGAAGCCGAAGCCGCGCGACACCGCCTACATTGCGGCGCAGGCGGAGACCGAACCGGTCCTCGACGCCAGCGACGCGGCGGACGACCCGGCGATCTGGATCGACGCCGAGGACCCGCGCCGCAGCTGGGTGATCGGCACCAACAAACGGCGCGGCATCGAGGTCTACGACATGCGCGGACGGCGCGCGTTTCGACTGGACGCCGGGCGGATCAACAACGTGGACTTGCGCAGCGGCGTACCCGTCTCCGGCACAACGAGAATCGTCGTCGGCGCGACCAACCGCAGCACGGTGACCATCGACGTCTGGGCGCTCGACCCCGCCTCCGGCGCCTTGAGCAATCTGCTCGCCGAGCCGCTGCCCGCAGCCGTCGGTGATCCCTACGGATTCTGCTTCTACCTTGATTCGGAGCGCACGCTCTACGCCATCGCCACGGCAAAGGAAGGCGGCGCCGTGCAATGGCGCTTGGACGACACCGGCCGAGGCACGCTGCGCGGCGTGCAAGTGCGCCGAATCCCCACCGCCACGCAAGCCGAGGGATGCGTTGCCGACGACGCCAACGGCACACTGTTCATCGGGGAGGAAGACGTGGGCATCTGGAGACTCGACGCTGATCCCTCAGCCGGGGAACGTGAGCTGATCGCGACCGTGCGCCCAGATGCGGAAGCGGATGCGCCGCTGCCGACGAGTCCTCACCGATTGACGGCAGACGTGGAAGGTCTCGCCATCTACGCACCGCCCAACGCCGACCCAAGCAGCGGCTACTTGCTCGCTTCCAGCCAAGGCAACTCGACCATCGTGGTCTTCGACCGCGCCCCGCCCCATGCCTATCGCGGCACGTTCCATGTTGCGGACGGCATCGTCGATGGCGCGAGCGACACAGACGGCCTGGAGGTGACCGCCCTCACCGCCGGCCCCGCCTATCCACGCGGCCTGCTGGTGGTGCAGGATGGCGCGAACACCGAACTGATGCGCGTTGCGGAATCCCCCGTGCCGGTCGCCGCCGAGGCCAATCAGAACTTCAAGTACGTCTCGTGGGCGGACGTCGAAACGGCGCTGGACCTCAACCTCGGCGCCTGAGCCTACTCGCCGCGTTTCAGACGCGCCGCGAAATCGGCTGCGTCCACGCATTCGGCTGCCGCAGCCGCAACGACCTCCGGCGTGGCCGATGCGAACTCCGGCAGGTCGAGCGGGAAATCGTCCGCCACAACGATGCCACGCGCAGTCAGCCGATGACGAACGCGCCGAGCCTCCCTCAATGCTTCCCGCCGGGCCTGCTCGCGCTGAAAACGCATCAAGGGCGAGTCCTCCGGGCCGGTGCCTTCGCGTTCGCCAAGGGTCTCGCCGACCCGAACCAGCGCAGCCACCGTGTGCTCGGACAACTGTTCTTCGTTCAAGGCCAAGTGGATGTCCTCCGCGCTCCAGCCGGGGAACGCATGGCTCTCTTGCGCCTCGACGAGTTCGTTGCGGTCGTGCAGGTAGATGGTCGTGCGGCGCTCCCTCGTCGCTGGCAGCCGCGACACGTCCGGGACTTCCACCCACAGTTCCGGGAAACCCCATGCCTCGTAGAGCTTCAGCTTGTTGCGGCGCACGTCCGTGGTGAGGTCCACCTCCAGAATGACGTCCGGGTAGTGATGTTCGCCCACCATCATCGCGGACCGGCCGATGAGCTCGGCCGCGTATTCGGGATTCAGGTAGATGGCCTGGTCCGCCGCCAGCACACGCGCCGAACGCTTGCCGCTCGCTGGGAATCGGAGGCTCATCGTGCCGAAGCACTTGATCGGGCTTCCGCGCACCTGGGCGATCAGTCCCGTCAGCGTCGCCAAGCCGTGCGACGGGACTTCGTGGGCGGGACTGGCGTCGCGGACTTCGAAGGCCGTCTTCGTGGCACCGTCCCAAAGCTCGACGTGACGGTCGTAAGCCTCGAACTCGTCCGCCCCTATGCGAAAGCGCCGCCACGATGGATCCACCTCGATTTCGTCGAGCGGCGGACCGATGTTCGGATGGGACGGCTTGACCCGCGCCGGAGTGCGCAGCGACGCAGGGCGTTGCGGTGCGGCAGTCTCTGGCTGCGGAAAGGTGGCTCGGCGTCGCATGGCAGGTGCTCCGCGTCTCTCCAGTCGTAGCGGCATCTACACGAAAACCAAGGCTGCCCCGGAGGCAAGCCCTTGGATTAGTAGACGTTACCCGGCGGCCCGCGCTCCAAGCCCTGTTTCTCCCTCAAATCCGCAGCCTAAGGCGTATGCATCAAGGCGTCGAAGTGCGCCGTTAGCTGGCCTTCCCTCGCTGTCCCGCAGAGTGTCGCTTCCGATGGATGAAGCCGATGATTGCCGCCGGCGCACCAACCACCAAGGCGACAACGACACCGTTGAACAACCCCATGTAGGCCACAAGCCCGGAAAGGCATATCGCTATTCCGAGCACACTAGCGTAGTGGCCCCAGTGGGTGTGTTTGCGAAGGAAAGCCAACGCGCCCTCCTTCGCATCAGCGCTTGCGTTCATCACGGTGCAAAGAGCCCTTTCTCGCAGTATCGGTCAATCATCACCGCGCCACCCAACCCAACGACCAAAGAGCCAGCGCCAAGAAGTTTGCTCAAAGCGGGCTCCGGCGCGGCCAAGCCAAGTATGCCGTAAGCAATACCGCCGGTAAAGAGCGCTATCCCAATGTTGCAGGCTGTGCTCGGTAACGCCCTAGTGCCACCGTTGCCTCCGCCACCGTAATCACTGTACCCAGGGCCGTATGGACCGGAGCCTACACCGCCATCGCCACATGGGATTTCGTTGCCACCCCATTGGCACCAAGACGGGTTCTCGCCAGGCGCGTCCTGTTGTTCTTGTTCCCCCTCCTCGTCGGCAAAAGCCGGTCCGCCAACAGTCGGCAAGCCGTTCGTCGCGACGGCGGCCCCCGCAACCATTGCCGTGGCAATCACGGTGCGCTTGCGCCGGACCGGGTCAAGCCAGAGCATGACGGCAAAAAAGGCCGCCAAAGCAACGGCCATCGAAAGCAGAATCATCATGGAGTTCCCCCCAACGTTGCGTTTTCCGGCTAGTGGCCGGGCCGTGCTTTGATTCCGCAAGTAGTTGCGAAGATCCCGCCTATTTCGACCGTCAGTGGCAAGTTCCAATGGTGGCCAAACCATCGAACCTCAGCCGGGTCCCTATTCAACGGGCGCCCCGGCCGTCGCCGGGCAGCTACTCGCAGAACCAAAGCCCCTCTAGCAAACCATGCCAGAACGTGCATAGCAATCCTGTAATTCATCCAGTAGTTTTGTGGCTGGGCGTTGCCGCTCGACCGACCCCTTGCGGCAGGGCGATCTGAGCATCCGGACATTAGCTCGATCGCTACCACCACCGTCCGCTACGCGGCGCACGCGGGAGACTCACAACCGGGCGACGCAGGCAGGACTAGCAGGTCGGACGCGAGCAGAGCACATCCGCCCGACGCAGCACCAGCGCCGTCTCCCCCTCGCCATAGATCCGGATCATTCGCACGAGAACGGTTGGCCACGCTAAACCCACTTCCACCGCGAAGGGTTCTCCCCGACCAGTTCGTCTAGGCCCGTGGCCTTTCACGGCAGCGTGGCACCGCCGTCGATGTCGATGCAGCCGCCGGTCATGTAGTCGTTGCGCAGGGTGAAGAGGATGGCCGATGCCACTTCGTCGGCGGTGCCGGCGCGCTTGATGAGCATGTTGCGCGTTGCGCCAGCCAAGAGCTGCTCCCGGGCTTCGCCTTCGGCGGCGAACATCGGCGTGTCGATGACGCCGGGGGAGACCACGTTGATGCGCCGAGGGGCGAGTTCCGGGGCGATGGCGCGGGCGAAGCCCTCGACCGCGTTGCCGACCGTGGAGAGGGCCGCCGCGCCCGGATTGGCCTTCTTCGCGGGAAAGCCGCTGACCAGCACGATGGCGCCGTCTTCCGCCATCTTCGGTGCGCCCAGGCGGACGCTGTTGGCGTAGCCCCAGAGCTTGCGGAACGAGCCTTGGAAGCCGTCCATGTCCATCTGCAGGAACGGGCCGGAGGCGCGTTCGCCGCCGGTGGCGGCGTTGACGAGGACGTGGAAGCCGGCGTGTTCGTCGAAGAGCGTGGCGAGGGCGTCTCGGTCCAGCACATCGACGGTGCGCAGCGAAACGCCATCGCCCGTTGCCGCCGCGGCTCGCTCGCGGTTGGCCTGCGAGCGGCTGCCGGCGATGACCGTCGCGCCCGCCTCCTGCAACTGCCGCGTGGCCGCCAAGCCGATTCCCGACGTGCCGCCGAGGACGATTGCCTTCTTGCCTTCCAGATTCACTCTTCGCTCCTTTCTAAACGCTGCCTGCTCTGCGTGTTCAGTTGATGTCTTCGGGCGTCTCGCCGGCGTCCACGATGAGCTGCCGCACGTCGTCGAGCATCGCCGCCAAGTCGTCGGGATTCGTGCCCCGCATCACCAAGGTGGTGCCGTAGCGGCCATCCCGGGTGAAGGGATAGCTGCCGAGGTCGACTTCCGGGTAGCGGGCCTGGATGCGCGTCAAGCCGGTGGCGACTTGGCTCTCGCCCAAGTAGGCGGTGACCGAGCGCGAGCGCACCACGGCACCGCCCTGCACTTCCACGGTGGAGAGCATCGCCTGCATGACCGCGGGGATGCCGGCCATGACGAAGACGTTGGCCATGCGGAAGCCCTGCGGGCCGCCGGTGGGGTTGTCGACGAGTTCGGCGCCGCGCGGGATGCGGGCCATGCGCAGCCGCGACGCCATCACGTCCGCTGGCGCTGGCCGCCCGCGGATGCGCTCCGCAATCGCCTCGCTGACCACCAGCGGCACGTCGAACGCCTTGGCGATGCAGTCGGCGGTGATGTCGTCGTGGGTGGGGCCGATGCCGCCGGTGGTGAAGACGTAGTCGAAGCGAGCGCGGGCGTCGTTCACGGCTGCCACGATCACGTCCTCGACATCGGGCACCACGCGGGCTTCGCGCACGCGCACCCCCTGCTCGCCCAGCACCTTGGCGATGTGGTTCAGATTGACGTCCTGGGTGCGCCCGC
Organism: Candidatus Azotimanducaceae bacterium; assembly: GCA_965243175.1. Taxonomy (GTDB): domain Bacteria; phylum Pseudomonadota; class Gammaproteobacteria; order Pseudomonadales; family Azotimanducaceae; genus VXYL01. The sequence continues at coordinate 623,926 of OZ251532.1, forward strand.
TCAGGATCTCGTTGCCGATGATCAAGACGCTGGCGGTGACGATCCGCTCTGCCATGTCTCCACGCGCTTGCTGCCGCAACGGCGCATCGTACCAAGTTCGGCCAGCAACGAGGCTCTGCCGGAACACACATGGCAAACTTGACGCAATCGGGCAGGGCCGTGCCGCTTGGGAAGCCTAGGCAGCGGCCGGAATCGTCAGTTGGGGGAACGGAGGGAGCGTGATCACCATCGTGTCGTGGAACGTCAATCGAAGCAGCGTGGCGATTTCGACGCTCCGGGCAATGGGCGTGGATCTCGCGCTTCTGCAGGAGGTCGGTCCCGGAATCGTCACGCAGCTGTCGGATTCCATCGTGGGCGGCCCGCTCCGACTCGAAGGAACCGAATCGCGTCCGGTGGTGGCGACGCTCTCCAACCGCGTCTCGGCGGAACCCCTCCAGCCAACGCCCCTTCCGCTCTCCAGCCTGAACGAGGACGAGATTGCGGTCAGCGATCCAACCACGCTCGCCATCGCACGTGTCACGCCGCTGCCGGATGGTGAAGCGTCGGAGCCCTCAGCCGTGGGGAGCGACGCGCCTCGCGTGGGAGAACCCTCAGCGGTGGAGGGCGAAACGCCTCCACCCATGGAACCCTTCATCGTCGTGTCGATGTACGCACGGTGGCTGAAGCCCCATCCCCTCACACGCCGAGCGCCGCCCGTGAGGAGACCGGGATTGCTCGCCATCAATCTCTACGCGGACGCCTCCGCGCATCGGATCATCTCCGATCTATCCAACCTCATCGGGCACTCGAATCCGGCCGGCCACCGCATCATCGTCGCTGGCGACCTCAACACCATCTACGGCGCGACGGAGCAGAGTCGCTACGAGACGCCAGCCCGAGCGGAGACGATCTTCAGCCGCATGAACGCCTTGGGCCTGGAGTTCGTGGGCCCGCGATGGCCGACGGGTCGCGGCCAGACCCGCGACGTGCCGCCCGATACCCAGAACGTCCCCACCTACCTGCCCTTCGCACGACTGAAGGAGATGCGCGAGGCGCCAGAGAAAGGCACCGTCGCCGGAAACCAACTCGACTACGTGTTCGCTTCCCGGGGCTTCCACGAGCAGGTTCGGGTGCGGGCATTGAACGCGCCCCACGAGTGGGGGCCGAGCGACCACTGCCGCTTGCTGATCGAAGTGGAGTGAGCGCGCCCGACTCCGCCCCCTCCGCCCGGCTGGTTCAAGGCGACGTCGAATCGTCTCGTTGTTGGAGCACGTGGGTCATCAGCGACGGGATTCCGGCTTGCCAAGCAACTGGTGGAAGCTGGCCTGGCGGTCGCCAAACGTAGCCGATCCGATTCAGCGCCTCGCGCGCGGCGAACCGTGCGCTAGTGTCGTCGATTCCCGCGGACAGGAGCGCGGCGTCGATGTCCTGGTCGGACGCCTGTGTTTCGTTCTGGAACAAGTGCGCCACCGCGCTGGCTGCTTCCACCAAGCCTTCGCCTTCCAGCTCCGCGAAACGGCGCTGATAGTAGTTCGCCATTTGAACAGCGACGCTCGGCCTTTCCTCTTCGACGAGCCGAGCCGTCACCTCGGAAGTCCCAGTCGCTAGAAGCCTCTGCCACAGCGCGTCGCCCCAGATCTGGACGAAGTACGGATACGCTTGGCTGTGGCCAACGACGACGTCCAAGGCATCCGCATCAACGGTCACGCCGTGTTCGCGCAAGGGTTCGGTCAACGCTTCGCGGGCAGCTTCCTCGGTGAGCCGTCCGATGCCGAGCTCGCCCTGCCCCAGGCGACTCCAAAACGAGGCGTCCATCGCATCGAGGCGCGACGGCAAGCCGGGCGTGCCCGCGAGCACGAGTAGAAAGGGTTCCTGGGCGGCGCGAACCTGCTGGCTCGCGTTGAGCAGCGTCGCGCCGACGTCGCCATCCAGCGCATGGGCTTCGTCCAGCAGAACCGCAAGCGGTCGGCGGCGACAACGGCGAATCAGCACTTCGGCGAGGTCGCGTTGGGCATCGGCCGACGACCACTCGGCCGTGCCAACCGAGGCGACGCCGACCTTCTTCGGCAGGAGCTTGGCAAGGCTGCGGCGCGGCGACAGGGCTTCGACAAGTTGCTGGCGATCGGGGATGGCCGTCGGCACGAGCGAAGCGACATCGACCTCCCCCTTGCGCTGTGCACAGGATTGCTTGAACCAGTTGAGCAGGACCGTCTTGCCGTTGCCGCGCGGCCCGATCAGCACAACGTTGTGCGGCGGAGGGACGCCTTCGAGCAAGCCGCCCAGGCATCGATTGAGCACAGCTTGTTCGGCTGCGCGCCCGGTCAGTGCCGGCGGCGATGCGCCATCACCGGGCGTGAAGACCCATTTCGCCGTTGATTCCATGTCGTCGGCAGTATACGCCGCGACCGTGGCGCAGTTGGCCGGCCGCTTTCAGGTCGCTACTAGCTGGCCTTCTGTGCTCGCGCCAAGAGTGCCTTGGCGCGGTTGAGGTGGGGCGCGTCCACCATTTGGCCGTTGAAGGTGAACGCCATGCGCCCGGCGGCTTGTGCTTCCGCGAACGCAGCGACGAGGGCGCGCGCTTCTTCGATTTGCGCTGCCGACGGCAGGAACGCGGCGTTGATGACGTCGATCTGCGCGGGATGGATGGAGAGCTTGCCGGCGAAGCCGATGGCGGCGGCTTCGGCGCAGTCTCGGCGCAAGCCGGCTTCGTCGCGGAAGTCCACGGTCACGGTGTCGATGGCCGGCACGCCGGCTGCCGCTGCGCTGAGCAGCGTCTGCACGCGGGCGTGGGCGAACGGCGGCAAGTAGCTGCCAGCGGCATCGCGGTTGCCCGGCGCGCCCAAGCTCACGGCGAGGTCTTCGGCGCCCCAGGTGAGCGCCGACACTCGCGGGCAGCGCGCCAACTCCGGCGCGGCCAACACGCCGAGCGGCGTCTCGATGATCAGAATCAGGCCGACGGCGCCGTCGGGATGGCCATGTTTTCGTTCGAGTGCGCCGAGGGCCGCGTCGATGGCTTGCTGCTCCGCCACGGTTTCCGGCTTCGGCACCATGTAGGCGTCCGGCGGCACGGGCATCGTCGCCGCAAGATCGGCTTCGCCCCAAGGCGTCGCGAGCGGATTGATGCGGACGATCTTCTCCTTGGCGGCGAAATCGGTCTCGGACAGCCAGCGCGCCACCTCCGCCCGCACGTCGTCCTTGCGGGCTGGCGTCACGGCGTCCTCCAAGTCGAGCACGAGACTGTCCGCAGCGCTGGCAAGGGACTTCGCCAGCATCCGCTCGTTGCCGCCAGGGACGAAGTGCAGCGAGCGGCGCAGCCGGTGCTGTTTCATGCGAGGGGCACGCCCCTCGCGCACCCCGGCTGAGGGCTCTTTCATGCGAGGGGCACGCCCCTCGCGCACCCCGGCTGAGGGCTCTTTCATGCGAGGGGCACGCCCCTCGCGCACCCCGGCTGAGGGCTCTTTCACGCCGGGCCATCCGAAGGCTGGCGCAGCATCATCGCGCCGCGCTGGCAGGAGCAGACGATCTGCCCGCGCTGGTTGGTGCCGATGTGCTCGAAGGTGACGATGCCGCGATCCGGCTTGCTGCGGCTTGGCCGGCGGTCGAGGACGGTGGAGGCGACTCGGATGGTGTCGCCGATGAACACCGGGTTCGGAAAGGTGGTCTTCTCGAAGCCGAGGTTGCCCAGCGTGGTGCCGAGGGTGGTGTCGCCAACGGACAGCCCCACCACCAGGCCCAGCGTGAAGATGCTGTTGACGAGAATCTGGCCGTGCTGCGTGCTCCTGGCGAACTCGGCGTCCAGATGCAGCGGCTGCGGATTCAGCGTCAGCGCGGTGAACAGCAGGTTGTCGGTTTCCGTCACCGTGCGCCCTGGCTCGTGCTCGAAGCGCCGCCCGACCTCCAACTCCTCGAAATACTTGCCCGCCATGCCGCCCCTTGCCACGTTCGCCGCCGCGCCATGCTACGCTTTGCCGCGTGAACTTTGAAACCACGAACGAGCACCAGCTGATCCGCGACGCGATCGGCAAGGTCTGCGCCAACTTCCCGGACGAGTACTGGGCCGAGTGCGACAGCGAACACCGCTTCCCGTGGGATTTCTACAACGCCCTCGCGGCGGACGGCTGGATCGGCATCGCCATCCCCGAAGCCTACGGCGGCAGCGGGCGCGGCATCACCGAAGCCTCCATCGTGCTCGAAGAGGTCGCCGCCTCCGGCGCAGCCATGAACGGCGCCAGCGGCATTCACCTCTCCATCTTCGGCATGCATCCGGTGGTGCGCCACGGCAGCGAGGAGATGAAGCAGAAGTACCTGCCGGAGGTGGCGCGGGGGAGTCTCCACGTCTGCTTCGGCGTCACGGAGCCGGACGCTGGCACGGACACCACCTCCATCAAGACCGCCGCCCGGCGCGAAGGCGACTACTACATCGTGCGTGGCCGCAAGGTGTGGACCACCAAGGCGCTGGATTCGCAGCGCGTGCTGCTGCTGGTGCGCACGGAGTCGCGGGAGAAGGTAGCCAAGCGCACCCAGGGCATGACGCTGCTGCTGGCCGAAATCCAGCGCCCGGAAGTGACGATTTCGCCCATCGACAAGGTGGGACGCAACGCCGTCGCCACTTGCGAGGTGGTCTACGACGACCTGCCCGTTCACGTCACCGACCGCGTTGGCGAAGAGGGCATGGGCTTCCGCTATCTGCTCGACGGCCTGAACGCCGAGCGCGTTCTGGTGGCGTCCGAAGCGCTCGGCATCGGCCGCGCCGCCCTCCGCCGAGCGGTGAACTACGCCAACGAGCGCGTCGTCTTCAACCGCCCCATCGGCATGAACCAAGGCGTCTCGTTCCCCCTCGGCGAAGCCCGAATGCGCCTGGACGCCGCCGAACTGATGATCCGCAAGGCGTCCTGGCTGCTAGACAACGACCAGCCCTGCGGCGCCGAAGCCAACATGGCCAAGTGGCTGGCCGCCGACGCCTGCTTCCAAGCCGCCGACCAAGCCGTGCAAACCCACGGCGGCTTCGGCTACGCCAAGGAGTTCCACGTCGAACGCTACTGGCGAGAAGCCCGATTGCAACGCATCGCCCCGATCTCGCAGGAAATGGTGCTGAACTACGTCACGGAGCACGTGCTGGGCTTGCCGAGGTCGTACTGAGGCTTCTGTACCGACACCGCGAATCTGTTTCTCGGCGTATCGCATGACCACCTCACAATGCTCTCGGTCCTCACCTCAAAATCGTCGATAGCGTCCACAGCACCTTGGAGCTTCATCGGGACCGCAAGATTGCCTCCAATGGCCCGTCACCCCCGTCTCTGCCCGCCTTAGCCAAGCTACCCCCGCCAGCCTTCAACGATGCCAACCGCACCAAGTCGCCCTCATCCGTGTTTGCGTTAGCGCTCCGCAAGAGGCGTCCTCTGCCCCCGATCCTCGCCACCGCCAGCGTCGCATAACGCTTCACCACATCGGACGTTGACTTCCCCGCCAAGTCGATGAGCTCGTCCAGACAACCCCAACGTTCGTCACGTGCCAATGTCGTCAGTATCCAAACAGCATGATGATCGATAAAGCTCAAGTCTTCGATAGATTTAAGTAGGTGAATAGCAATCTTCGTGCATCGTCGCGCGTCCTCAGGGCGGATAACAAAAATGAGTCGCATAACACCTTCTATCGCAGGAGCTAGGCGATCTATATTCTCCAGCAAGAACGTCAGCAACTCGTCGCATGTGCGCCGTCGATCTACCGGGATCCGCCGAAGCTTTCGCACGGCAAAGTCGACCATCCTGAAGTCGATTCTCCCGTCCCTGGGGACGGCATCGACGAGCATCTCCAGCAACTCCATTGCTTGGGCATCATCCATTGACGCCTCGACTTCATGAAAGTCATCGTCGTCATCTATGTCGTAGTCCAAAGCATCCTCAAACATGGACAACACTTCCGGTTTTCCAGATAGGAAGTCGCCCACATTTCTTAGGAGCTTGTCTGAGTATTGTCTAACGCTAAAAACGCGCGTCTTTGACAGCTGCAGAAACAAGCCGTGCTCCCTATATAGCCAAGTAGAGAACTCCATCATCGTGCGCTGCGCCTCCGCATAGGATGGAGAAAATATGTTGAAGTCATCTACCCATCGAACAAAATCAACCTCCTTCGACATTAGGCGCCGGTCGAAATCGTCGAGTAGGACTTCCGCCACCAATCTGGAAGCGTAGGGGCCCGTCGGTATTCCGCGGCCCATTTTGCCCATAATACGTCGTGCAAAAGTTGATATGAGCAACCCTGCTGCCTGCTTAGATCGTTTCGTGCTAGCCAACTTGGTAAGGAGAGATTGAAGTTTGATATGTGAGATACTAGCGTAAAAGTCTGCTATGTCCGTAACTCCTACGAAAGTAACTCCCTCTCCATGCACCTTTTCCTTCAGGCGTTCGATGTAGCCTTCATGAAGCCTCTGAGTTGTGTCATAGATCAGATCAGGGGAATCACTTGCCCGATAGGAGTAGACCCTTTCCTCTACCAAAGGTACTCTGCGTGCTTCAATGTCATTCTTGAGAAGCAAGACTAGGCAGGTATAGAAAATCATGTCTTGGGGGTGGAGGAGGTGAAGGACTCTAGTGCTTTCCTCGCCCTTGGCGGCCGTGATGGCGAGGGCCTCCATAGGACGATAGACCTCTAGGTCGACATTGCACAGGCTAGCACGAATGGCCTCCCAGTTCTCATCCAGATCCACCCATTCAGGGAGGTTCGGTAGCATCGTGCTGTATCCGTGATTGTCGACGGCATCCTTAGCTCGATCGAGCTCCGTTTGTGTAAGCGTGAACATGTTTGGTGCCAGCTAACTATGGAGTTTAGGGGGACGTTGCGGCCAAGTGCAAAGAAGATTGCGCCGCCAGCCCGATAGCGCATGCAACGGCCTTGGTTGCGGCGGGGTTTCCAATCGCTACGCGACCACGAGTTGCGTCGATCTTCTTGCGGAACGGACGAATGTATCGAATTCTATCTGTCATAGTGTGCAATGAGGAGCTATCGACAAATTTGTCGGAATCAATAGCAGCAAGCGGGAGGACGCCCTGATTTGGCGACAGTACGACTGCTCGCGGGGGCGGCTGTTTATGAGTAGATAGTAAGGTTCTGACAGCTAGAGCGTCCCTAGAAAAGACATTGAGTTGATCTGCCAACCATTCAATGGACGCTCCATAGTCCATCGACTCTAGGTCAGTCAGTTTTTCGTTTCGGTATGCGGCGACCCAAGTCTTGCTCTCCTGAGCTGTCTCGTCTGGCTGGATGCGCACAAGCACCGCGGTAAAGAGGGGAGAGGTTCGAAGCGGTTCATCTAGCGTGACAGCGACAGTGCGCTGGTCCCGAAGTAGGAGACGATGGCCTAGTTCGGCATGGGGCTCGTAATAGAGAAGCGAGTTCGGACCAGTGAGCCACTCATTCCAGAGCCACTTGCACGTCGATCGACCCTCTATCTCCCTAAGGCCAACACCAACGCGCTCAAGGCTGAGATTGTCGAGAATAGCGCTGGCGTAGTGTCGTAGAGCGGTCGAGCCCGTCGTGAGCCGATCTGCAAGAATATCCATAGCCTGCGAGAGGTTCTCGACGTGCCGGATCCATCCATCGGGATCAGCACGGCAAAGCGCTACCAGAACGTGGCCGGCGTACTCTGGGGAGAACGACGGCGATGTGCGGATACGCTCGAGGCAGGAGCGCGCTGCATTGGTTTGGCTTGCTAGCTCAGTCGCAGTGCGCAGAACTTGATAAAACAACGGTGCCTTGTCGCGAGCCACTAATGCTGGGAGTACCTCAAGCACCTCGTGAGCACGAATGAGCGCGGCCAAATCAACAAGCACACGAGTGTCTTTACCGGGTACCTCCCGTCCGTGCATCGCCAGCAGATCTCGTATGGCGAGGCGCCAGCGCCCCTGCGCGGCTGGTACCAAACCATCGTAGATGGCCCGGATATCATCAGCCAGATCATCCCTAATTCCGATCTGTTGCTCAAACGGACGAAAAGCCCACCGGCCAATGTCCTCCTTGAAGTAGGCGTCTAGGCCGATCTGCAGCCAGCGGCACACGTCTTCGGCGGTGGCGTCGTTGGCGTCGAACTGAATCCGTTCCTGCATCTTGATGCTCCTAGCCCCAAAGAGCTAACCGTTGGTCAGCGCCTTCAGCGCTGCACCTAGCTGCGCCACCGTTCGGCCGTTCAAGAGCCTGTGGGCGAAGACTGGGTCCGTGGTCTCGTCCGACGGTGCCGGCAACGCACCCAGCAGCTCGATCTCAAACGTCGCCTCCCCAGTGAGCATGTTGCTCTCTATCGACTTCGTTACCCGCTCGGGGCAGCCATCCACCGATGGCCGGGCTGCCGCAAGTGCATGAAGATCCACCGTGCTGCCCCAGCTGCGCTGGTTCCGCGCAGAGACGCTGTCGGGCCACGTCTTGAAGCGCCGGTGGCTGCCGGCGTCGGCAAATGTCGGCCGGGCCGAAGCGCACGCAGAGAGGGTTCGAGGTGAGAAGTGCATTGCTGCTAGCAGTGTGCCCTGTTGATGATGCACCAAGCCTAGCAAGTCGCGGATACGTTGGGCGAGTGCCGTGGTGCCCTCGCCTTGGACGCCCATCGGCAGCGCGTCCCTGCGAGTGAACCAGACGACGGAGTGAGTGTCGCCAAGCGGCGGCGCGGGAGCGAGCCGCACTTTCCGCAAGCTAGCAGGCTTGCCGCGCCACTTGTCGACGTCTGCGTTCGAGATTTCCGCGGAGCGCGTCGGCAGCACCAACCCCTCCCCTGCAAGCCGACCCTGGTCGCCTTCCGACATCATATTGCCCAACACCCACGCTGCCACGACACAGGTAACCTCCACGTCGAATGGGCTCGGAGCGTCGACACTACCAAGCCTTATGTCGGGTGGCACTGCCGGCAAGGAAGACGCGACGGAGTATCTGCGCGTCCGAAGGTCGTCCAATGCCTGCACGAGCTGCTCGGGTTGAGCGTAATCGTCAAAGGTGCTGAGTTCGCCCATCCAAGCCAGTACGTTGGCCGTCCACGCCGGATCGATCAGATCGTTCTCAAGACCATCGACCATGTTGCAGGCAACGATCTGACCACCTACGCAGCATAGCAGACGGTCGATGACTTGCTCCTTGGTCAACGGCGTTGGTCGGGACGGCTGGCGCATGCCTGCATTCTCACTCAGCGACGGATGCCAAGCAACCACGCAACCACACCAACGCACCTTGGTGGAAATCGGCTTGGCGTCATGGGGCACCGATCAACGAAGTCAGCGCAAGCAGCACAGCGATCAGCGCGAGTACCGCGGCTAGGCAGAATGCGAATCCCAGGCGGACGGCGCCCATCGCGCCGCCGCGCCGTCCGAGAGTCCATCCGCGCCATAGCGTGGCGACGCAAAGCAGCAGGACGACCAGCGCGAGGCCGTTGACGATGTTCATGCGGTGCCAGAACCGCTGCTTGACGCCCCGCCGTTCAGCCCAGATTCACCACCATCTTGCCAGTGTTCGCGCCCGTGAAGAGGCCGATGAAGGCTTCCGGGGCCTTCTCCAAGCCCTCGAAGACCGTTTCGCGGTACTTCAGGCGGCCGCTGGTGACCCAGGCGGTCATGTCGCGCATGAAGTCGGCGCGCAGGTGTTCGAAGTTGGAGACGATGAAGCCTTTGAGGGTTAGGCCCATGCCGATGGCGATGGTGAGGTTGTTGGGACCGGGTACCGGTGCCGTCGCGTTGTATTGGGCGATGGCGCCGCAGAGGGGGATGCGGCCGTTGGGTCTCATGCAGTTGAGGGCGGCTTGCAGGTGGTCTCCGCCTACGTTGTCGAAGTAGACGTCCACGCCTTCCGGGGCGCCCTCGCGGATGTGGCGTTCCAAGTGGCCTTCGCGGTAGTCGAAGGCGTGGTCGAAGCCGAGGTCGTCCACCAGGTGGCGCACTTTTTCCGCGCCGCCTGCGCTGCCCACCACGGTGCAGCCTTTGATCTTGGCGATCTGGCCGACCGCGCTGCCTACGGCACCGGCCGCGCCGGAGACGAAGACCGTCTCGGCTTCCTGAAGCGCGCCGACGTCCAGCAGGCCGACGTAGGCGGTCATGCCGGGCATTCCCAATACGCCGAGGTAGGCGGAGGCCGGGGCGTGGAGTTCGCCCACGCGGCGCAGTCGGCGGGCTTCGGCGACGAAGGCTTCGCGCCAGCCGTAGTGGGATTCGACGTGAGTGCCGACCGGCAGTTGCGGGTTGTTGGAGCGCACCACCTTGCCGATGGCGCCGCCGGTGAGCGCTTCGCCGATTTGGAAGGGCGGCGTGTAGGACTTGCGGTCGATCATGCGCCCGCGCATGTACGGATCGACCGACATGCAGACGTTCTCCACCAAGACCTCGCCATCGCCCGGTTCCGGCAGGTCGACCTCGCGCACGGCGAAGTCCTCGTTCTTCGGCAGGCCGACCGGACGGCTGGCCAACGCGATCACTCTCGTTTTCACATCGCTCCCCTTGTTCCTCGAACGGCACCCTGACGTAGAGCGCCGCTTGCGCTCGATCATAGCGCCGGCTGGTACTCCGCTGCCACGACTCGAAAACGCAACGTCGGCAGTTGCGCGATGGCGTCGAGGGCCGTGGCGGGCGGCAAGGGCAGATGCGTCGCGTCCGCCGGTGCCTGCTCCCAAGTGGGATCGACGCTGTGCCAAGCGCCGTCGATCGCCACTTCGTTCCAAGCGTGGGGCGCGAAGACGCCTGCTTCGTCCGAGGCTTCCGAGGGCCGGTACGCTAGGCCGACCACCGTGCGCGTCGGCAATCCTACGGCGCGGCCCAGGGTCGTGTAGAAGTCCGCGAACTCCGTACAGTCGCCACGGCGCTCGCGGAGCGTGTCGAAGACCGTGCGCGGGCCGGTGGCGTCGCTGTAGCGCAGGAAGCGGGAGACGAAGCGCGTCAGCGCCGCGACCTTGTCGCTCGCCGTGTCCACTCCGGCCACGGCCCGCTCGGCCAGCTTGCGCAAGCGTTCGTCGTCCGCTGGAAAGCTCACCGTCGCCGTGGTCGCTTGCGCCGTCTCGTCCGCGTTCGCTACCGGCTGCGGGGCGATGCTGCCGTTGAGCCGCGCATCCGGTGTTCCGCCCAGCCAAGCCGAGGTTTGCCGCGATGCCGGTTCGATGGCCAAGGTGATTCGCCGCAAGCCCTGGGGATTGGCGATGGCGCGGTCCACGGGGACTCGATGCGCGGCGGATGCGAACAGCGGCGCCTCGTCTTGCCAAGCGCGGGCGGTGTGCGCGTCGGCGACCTTGCGGATGCTGAACAGATTGCCCATCGCCATGCCGAGGGGGGCGTGGTCGCGGTCGAGCTGGATGCGCACTTCGTCGCGGCCAGCTTTGACGACCACTGCCCCCGACGGTTCAAGCGCTTGCAGCCGCCAGAGATCGTCGACAACTTCCAAGCGGTCGAAGTCGATGGATCGGGCGCTTCTCGTGGCACCGGGCTGCGGCGCATCGAACGAGAGCCAATGCTCGACGGCCAAGTAGTCCGCGAGCGTGAAGTCGAACGCGACCTCGCGCTCTCGCACCTTGTCTTGTTGGGAGATTCTCGCCGTGCCGCCTTCGATCGTGACTCGCGTGTGCGTCTCGCCGCCCGCGGCAACGTGCTCGGCGTACAGGAAGGGATGCGGCGGGCTGGCACCGAAGACCAGCCGTTCTTCGATGCGGGTCGGCGTCTCCCTGGCCAGCGCGAAGCGCAACTCCGTGTGGAACTCGAACTCGCCCTTGGAACCTCGACCATGCCACGTCCGGTAGTGGCCGATGGGCACATGCCGGTAGACCACCGCGTACCAACGTTCACCAGCGAGACGGGCCGCGATCTCGCTTGTGGGGTCGGACGGCTGGGTTAACCAGAGCAGCGCGGCGACGACGCCAATCGTCGCGGCAACCGCCACCACCAGCACGAACGGCGGACTGGCCGCGCCACTCGAAGTGCCTCGCCGCTGTGCGCTGGCCTTCGCTCGGCGACGAGTCGGCGCCATGTCTCAGAGGCGCCGAGTCACGCGCGTTGCCAATCGAAAGCGAGCGTCTCGCCGATGCGCTCGCAGCCGAGCTTGAGCGCGAGCAGCCGGTCGAAGCCCACCGCGACGCCGGCGCAGTTCGGCAGCCCGGAACGTTGCGCGGCCACGAGCGCGGCATCGGGCGACACCGCCGACAGGCCGAGCCTTTGGCGGCGCTTCGCATCCGCCACCATGCGCCGTTCCAGTTCGTTCGAATCCGTCAACTCGTTGTAGCCGTTGGCGATTTCCACGCCTTCGACGACCAGCTCGAAGCGCTCCGCCGCGCCTTCGGCGTCCAGCTTCGCCAGCGCGGCCTGGTTGGCGGGAAACGGCGTCACGAACAGGCGCGGCGCGTTCGTTTCGCGCAACGCAAGGTCGAACAGGAAGCCATGCGCCTGCACGGCATCCGTGGCCGTGGCCATCCCGAGACGGTTGGCGGCTTCGATCACGCCGGACTCGTCGAGCGCCTCAACATCCACGCCGAGATTCCGCAACAGGTCGGCGTAGCTGCGCCGTTCATAAGGCGAGGGCCCCAGCAGCGCATCCACCAGCGCCGCCACCTCGTCCATCAACTGCTCGGCGTCGAAACCCAGCCGGTACCACTCGATCATCGTGAACTCGGGGTTGTGCCAGCGGCCTTCCTCGCCGCGGCGGAAGACCGGGCCTAGCTGGTAGATGGACGGTGCGCCAGCCGCCAGCAGGCGCTTCATGTGGAACTCCGGCGAAGTTTGCAAATGGCGGCCATCCTCGGTGCGCAGGCTCTCGATGGCGGGGTCGGTCACCGTGTGCCGCCCAAGCACCGGGGTTTGCACTTCCAGCACTTGCCGATCGGCGAAGAACCGGCGCACGGTCTGCATCGCGGACGCCCTCGCGTGCAGCGCTTCGAGGCTGCACGAAGGCCGCCAGTCCGCCACCGTCAAGACTTCACGCGGCTGACGTACTGCCCGGTGCGCGTATCGATCTTCAGAACATCGCCGACTTCCACGAAGAGCGGCACCTTCACCACCGCGCCAGTGGAGAGCGTGGCTGGCTTGGTGGCGCCTTGGGCGGTGTCGCCGCGCAGGCCGGGGTCGGTCTCGGTCACTTCGAGTTCGGCGAAGTTGGGCGGCGTCACGGCGATGGGGTCGTTGTTCCACAGCAGTACGCTGCAAACGTCCTGCTCGCGCATCCAGGCGCTGCCGTCGCCCACCGCTGCCGCCGCTGCCGCCACCTGCTCGAAGGAGCCGTCGGTCTTCATGAAGTGCCAGAACTCGCCGTCCGTGTAGAGGAACTCCATTTCCGTTTCCAGTACGTCGGCCGCTTCGATGGCATCACCGCTGCGGAACGTGCGCTCCCAGACGCGCCCGGTCTTCAGATTGCGGAACTTCACGCGGCTGAACGCCTGCCCCTTGCCGGGCTTGACGAACTCGTTCTCCAGAATGGAGCACGGGTCGCCTTCGAGCAGCACCTTCAGCCCCGGCCGGAATTCGTTGGTGGAGTAAGTGGCCACGCGGGTGAACCTCCTCGCTAGCGAAGCTGCGTCTCTGGCACAGCTTCGGTCTCTCCGTCTACCGCGACGTGCGGCGAATCAAGCCGAACCCGGCTCATTTGTTAAGGTGCCGCCATCCAAGGGACGAACTTGGGCGGCCCGCCGGAGCAATGGAGACGCGCATCATACCTGCCCAACCCACCGCCACAACTCGCCGCGGGGCGGCACCTTGGCCGAACGACGCTTGGCGAACCGAACTGCGCGCCGCGGTCACGGATTTGCCGGAGTTGCTGCGGCTGCTCGATTTGAGCGCGGACGAAACCGGCGCGGCCTGCGATGGCGGGTTCCCGTTGCGCGTACCGCGCCCCTTCGTCGCCCGCATGAAGCCGGGCGACCCAGTCGACCCGCTGCTGCTCCAAGTGCTGCCAAGCCGCCGCGAAGCGCTGACGGCGCCAGCCTTCGTACACGATCCGCTGCGCGAAGCGGACGCGCAAGCGGGGCCGGGCGTGCTGCGCAAGTACCACGGCAGGGCGCTGCTGCTCGCCACCGGTGCCTGCGCGGTGAACTGCCGCTACTGCTTTCGCCGCCACTATCCCTATTCATCGGCAATGCCTTCCCTCGCGCCCGTGCGCGACGATCAAAGCGTGCGCGAGGTGATCCTCTCCGGCGGCGACCCGCTGCTTCTGACCGACGCGAGCCTAAGCCGACTCGTACGGGAAATCGAAGCCATCGACCACGTGGCCACGCTGCGCATCCACACCCGCCTGCCGGTGGTGATTCCGCAGCGCGTGACGGCGGAACTGGTGACCATGCTCGCGGAGACGCGGCTGCGCGTGGTGGTGGTGCTGCACGTGAACCACGGCAACGAAGTGGATGCGGACTGCGCCCGCGCCATGGCCGCGTTCGACGGTTTGACGCTGCTCAACCAATCGGTGCTGCTGCGCGGCGTCAACGACAGCGCCGAAGCGCTGGCGGCCCTCTCCGAACGGCTCTTCGATTCGCGCGTTCTGCCCTACTACCTGCACATGCCCGACGCCGTTGCCGGCACCGCGCACTTCCACGTCTCCGAGGAACGCGCCGTGGCGATTCACCAGGACTTGGCGGCCCGCTTGCCCGGCTATCTCGTACCCAAGCTCGTGCGCGAGACGCCCGGCGCTGCCGCCAAGGAGTGGGTGGGCGGCAGCGCGGTCTTCTCTTCCGCCTGAAGCGCCATGTCTTCGTCGTTTCCCTCGCGCAAGGACGCAAGCCGCAACCTCGTCGCTTTCGCGGCCAGCGGCGGCTGCCTGTTCGCACTCGTCCTAGCCGCGCTGACGTGGTGGTTGATCGATTCGGAGCGTCGAGCCAAGGAGATGGCCCGCTACGGCGAAGGACTCGCCGAGGACGTGGCGTTCCTAGCCGCCGAACCGTTGCGCCGCGACGACCGCATCGGCCTAGGCCTGGTGGTCGGCCGCCTAGTCGAGCGCAGCGAAGTGCGCGGCATCGCCGTTCACACCGAACAAGGCCAGCCGTTCGTGGCCGTCGGCAACATCGCGTCGCTCCAAGAACCGACCTACCGCAAACGAGTCGCCGCACAGGGCACGACGGTCGGCAACGTGTACGTGGCGCTGAACCCCGCGAGTTTCCGACCCGCGGCGACAAGCTATCTGATCGTCGGCGCAGTCGGACTCGCCGCAGTGCTGTTCGCCTTCGGCGTGGGCAGCGCGGTGTCGACGTATCTGAACCGGGCGCCGCGGCACCGCGTCGACTTGACGACCGCCGCGCAACCCACCGCGGAAACAGATCCCCCGGAGAGCTCCGGGTACGGCGTAGCCGCCAACCTGTTCCACCGCGCAAGCATGACCGACGACGACCGCCACGCCGCGCTCCAGTACGCGAACGAAGCCGCCGCGAGAGCCGCGAGCCTCTACGGCGGCGAAGCGACGGAACTGCCCCAAGTCGGCGCGATGATGACCTTCGACGGGTTCGGCCCGGAGCGCGGACTCGACGCCGTTTGCGCCGCGCTCCTGCTCCGCGAAGTGCTCAGCAGCGCTTGGCCGGCAACGCGCATCCCCTTCCGCTACGGCGTGGACGCCCTCTCGACCGAACAAGACCAACACAACCTAGTGCTGCTGTCTTCACTGGCCCCGAACGGCGCCCTCGCCATCGGCGAAGGCGCGTACTCCGCGCTGGCCCCAGCCGCCGCCCTGCAAGTCGCCCCCCTCGACAACCCCGCTGTCCGCACGTTGGCGTCCACCCCGCCCCAAGGCATCGTCCTAGACATCAACGACAGCGCCCAAGCCGCCACCCTCGCCCACCAAGCGGCAGAAATCGCAAGCGCTTTGCAGACGCCAGACGCTCACCGCACGGTGTAGTCTCCTCATACCTTCTACCGTGCTGGCCATCAGATGGGCCTCAACATCAAGAACGAGGAGACTTGCCGGTTGGCTAGCGCACAACTCACCGGCGAGACGAAGACGGGCGCGATTAACCAAGCGTTGCGCGAACGCCTGGAACGCGAGGCCAAACAGCGCGACGTGGATGCGCGCCTGCGCCGAATGCGCACCATCGCGGAGCGCTGCGCTCTTCTGGTGGGTCCGGGACTGTCCTCCACCCAACATGGCGATCTGCTCTACGACGAGCATGGGCTGCCCGAATGATCGTGGACACATCGGCGCCGTAGCCTCTCGGCAAGCCGTGGCGTGCGACAATCGGCCCATGCGCTTCTTCAACACGGCAGGTCCGGTGCGCCCGGACGACCACTACACGATCGATCCGCTGACTCGGATCGACGTCGAGGACGTGCTGGCTCTGATCCGAGCCAAGCAGTACTTCGTGCTGCACGCCCCCCGCCAAACCGGCAAGACCTCCGCACTCATCGCCCTGCGCGATCTTCTGAACAGCGGCGAGCAGGGCAAGTTTCGCTGCGTCGACGTGAACGTCGAGGTCGGCCAAGTGGTACGCGACGACACGGCGCGGGGGATGCGCTCCATCCTAGGCGTCCTCGCCGAAAGCGCGAGCGGATTGGGCGATGACTACCCCGCCAGCGTGTGGCAGGACGTTCTAGCGACGGTGGGGCCGGATAGCGCACTCAACGTGCTGCTCTCGCGCTGGTGTCGCGCCGACTCGACGCCGCTGGTGCTGCTTGTGGACGAGATCGACTCGCTGGTCGGCGACACGCTCCTCTCCGTGCTGCGCCAGCTTCGCGCCGGCTACCCGCAGCGCCCTACTGCCTTCCCGCAGAGCATCGTGCTATGCGGCGTACGCGACATCAGGGATTACCGCATCCGCTCAAGCACCGGTGAAGTCATCGCCGGCGGCAGTCCGTTCAACGTCGCGGCGAAGTCCCTGCGCCTCGGCGACTTCACCGAGGCCGAGACGTTCGAGCTCATGCGGCAGCACACCGACCAGACCGGCCAGCCCTTCACGGATGCGGCGCAGCGGACGGTGTGGGAGCAGACCAACGGCCAGCCGTGGCTGGTGAACGCCCTCTGCGCCGGTGCCTGCTTCGAAGACAAGGCCGGACGCGACCGCACCCGCGCCATCGACGCCGACGCCATCCACGCAGCCCGGGAGGAACTGATCCTGTCGCGGCGCACGCACCTCGACCAGCTGGCGCACAAGCTGGAGGAGGAACGGGTGCGCCGCGTCGTCGAACCCATCCTGAGCGGCGGCCAGGCGGCGCATCAAGTACGAGACTTGGAGTACGCGCGCGACCTGGGCCTCATCGACGACAGCCAGCCGCCGCGCATCGCCAACCCCATCTACCAAGAGGTGGTGCCCCGCGAACTCGGCTACATCCTGCAAAGCAGCCTGGCGCAGGACGCCGCCTGGTACGTGCGCGACGATGGCCGCCTGGACATGGCCAAGCTGCTCAAGGCGTTCGCCATCTTCTACGGCGAACACGCGGAACACTGGCTAGGACGCTTCGAGGACTACCCGGAGGCGGCACCCCAGCTCATCCTGCAGGCGTACCTGCAGCGCGTAGTCAACGGCGGCGGACGCATCGAACGGGAGTACGGCCTAGGCCGCGGGCGCACGGACCTGCTGGTGCTGTGGCCACGCGAGCCAGGGCAGCCGTCCGACCTGTGGGAGCGCTTCGTCATCGAGTGCAAGGTGCTGCGCGATTCCGACCGCCGGAGCTTGGACCGCACGGTGGAACAGGGGGTGGAGCAGACCCTGGGCTACATGGCGAAGTGCAAGGCCGAGGAAGGGCATCTGGTGGTGATCGACCGTCGCGGCAGCGCCAGCCACGACGCAACGGAGGCCCCAGATGGCCGGAGTGGTTCCTTCGGCGAAACCAACCCGGATGGAGAGCGCGTGACGGTGTGGACGCTGTAGGGCCAAACATGGGAGCGGGTCGCCCAGCGAGCCCTGTAGCGCGACAGCAGCGGTGCATCCGAAGCCGCGCGCGTCGTGCGTATCGGCAATGAAGAGACTCGCTCCCCACCGTGGTATAGTCGTCTCACGCCTTCTACCAGCTGGTCGTCAGATGGTCCAACACCAAGAACGAGGAGACTTGCCGCTTTGGCTTGGCACCGCACGGCCAACCGACGAGACGGAGACAGGCGCGATGGCCGCCTCGATGCTCCATACACACCGACGTCACTAAGTGGCGTCCATTTCGTTAGGAGGTAGCACGATGTCCATGGACGCCTCATCCGAACTAGCTCAGATCGCTAAGCGGTTGGAGACCCTTGCCCGTCAAGGTGCCAGAGCGGAAGTTGCCGAGGCACTAGATCGATTGTTTGAGTCGGCAGAAGAGGTCGGAAAATCGGCAAGTGGTTCTTGGCTCGGCTACCAAGCCTACATATACTACGGCCAGGTCGAGGTACCTCCGCCCGGTGTGCATTTCGACCGAGAGTGGGGCAAGATGGTTACTTACTCCGGTCGAACTAACCGCAATTGGATCGAGCATGATCCGAGTGCCATCGTAGAGGAAATCCATCGGCGCGCTGGCTCTCCCGATTTGATGCTAGCTCGCACGTTCAACGACGAGGCGCAGGAAGAAATCGAGAAACATAAGTCGAACTTGCTATCCATCATCCAAGTTCACCTAAACCAAGACGATCCATACCTAAAGGGCATTCGGGAAGGAATAGACGGCCTCACCTTGATGGGACAGGCCGACGTTGTCAATAGTCTCGCACCGAAATCACAAATTTTCACTCGCGACGGACTTGCGATGAGTCAAGGACGGAAAACACCTCCTCATCTCTCAGTACAATCAGAAATCATTGCGATAAAACATACTCGCGGAACCATCAAGAACATGATCAAGATCGTCAACGATATTCTAACACATCTTTCGCGCCAACGAGCGCCCGCCTCAAGCCATACTACGGGCAATGTCTTCATTGGTCACGGTCGTACCGACACATGGCGTGAACTCAAAGACTTCATCGAAAGTCGACTTGGCCTATCGACGGACGAGTTCAATCGAGTACCGGTCGCCGGGGTCCCGAATACTGAGCGTCTTCTGCAAATGCTGAACACGGCGGCGATGGCGTTTCTCGTCATGACCGGGGAAGACGAACAGCATGATGGACGGTCGCACGCTCGATTGAACGTAGTTCACGAGGCTGGCTTGTTTCAAGGAAGGCTTGGGTTCGCACGTGCGATCGTCTTACTTGAGGATGGATGTGAAGAATTCAGCAACATAGCTGGCCTCGGTCAGTTGCGGTTCTCGAAGGGCGATATACGGGCCGTATTCGAGGACGTGAGGGAAGTTCTGGAACGCGAAGGCTTGCTGAAGACGTAGGCCATGACGTGTCGCACTCGGTTCCGTCATGGCAGCTGTGGCCGGTCACTGCGTGCGCTTTTCGGAGCCCGATGGCACGAAAACGTGCGTGTCACAGCGCTGGACGAAGAGAGCGCTGAAAAAGTCGGCCTGGAGCCAAACGGCGCAACGCGGCTGGAGGAGTCGGGGCTTCCACCCAAGGATGCGGTTATGTGAACGACACTCGACGGCGGGCGCTGGCAAGGTCTTCGGCGGACATCTCTTTTTCAAGAGCCTCCTTGGCGATCGCCGCCTCTTGGAATCCTCGCATAGCTGACCGCTTGAGCAGTGAATTCACCGCTGACGTCTGGGAACACCGAGTCGCAACTACCACTAACGGGAGGACCCAATGGCCATCAAACGAGAAGACTTGGACAGAGGGTTGGTGGACCTGTCCGATGTGACGACTGGCGCTGAACTGCCGCTCGTTCATCCGGGGCAGATCTTGCGGCACGACTTTCTCGAGCCGCTTGGCTTGAGCGCCTACGCGCTTGCCAACGCCCTCAACATCCCTCGCTCAAGAGCCAACGACTTGGCGCGTTGTCGCCGCGCCGTTTCCGCCGATACGGCGTTGCGCTTGGCGCGGTTCTTTGGGACGACTCCGGAGTTCTGGATCAACCTGCAAGCGCGCTACGATTTGGATGTGGCCAAGCGCACGATGTTCGCCCGCATCGAAATGGAAGTTGCGCCGCACGTCGCATAGGTTCCTCCGTTAGCGCAGTTGCAGCCGGAACAGCTGGCCGCTTTCGCCGAGGGCTGCGTTCATTGCGGTGCGGCGGCGGTTGCGGATTGGGGCGAAGCGGTCTGCTTCTTCGGGGTTGGCGTATTTGGCGCGGTAGGCGTTCGCGGCGCGCTGGTGCTCGTTGGCGTCCGTTACGGTGGTGGCTTGGAGTTCGTAGATCGTGCCGTTTACGCGCACGCGGACGTTGCGGTTCGTTTGCAGGTGGGTGGTCCACGTCGAACCATCCGGGCCGGTGGCGACGTATAGATGGGGGCCGATGGCTACGCTCCAGAGGTTCACCGAGTACGGGGCCGAGGGGCGCACCTCCAGCTGAATGGAATCCGGGACGGCGTTCCACTGTTTCGGTGGCTCGGCGCTTGGGCCGGAGAGGGCACCGCCAGCGAACGGGCCCAGTGGGCCGCTGCAGGCTGTGGTGGTCGCCAAGGCCAACGTCGCCAGAGCACATGGGGCGATTGCCGACTTGGGCTTCTTGTTTGGTTGCTTCGCCAACGTGGTGGTCAGGCGGTTTGGCGGCGGGTCGTCCAGCTGCCGAGGAATCGCAGTGCCGGGGAGTACAGGGCCATCTCGGCGATGATGAGGATGGCTGGGACCAGGAACAGCACGCCCACGCTTGCGAAAAGGAGGCCGGCGGCCAGGCTGATGACCATTGGCACTTGGAAGGCGTTCACTTCGCTCTTGTCGTAGAGCAGTGGCAGCAGCGCCATGAAGGTGGTTGCGGTGGTGAGCAGGATGGCGCGGGCGCGATGGCGGGCCGCGGCTGCGATGGCAGCCACCGCGGGGAGGCTCTCGTCGCTTGCTCGAATGCGGTTGTAGCGGTCCAGCAGAATGAGCGTGTCGTTCACCACCACGCCGCTGATGGCGACCATGCCGAACAAGGACGTGTTGGTGAGGTCGTAGCCGAGCACCACGTGGCCGACCACCGCGCCGACCACCACCATCGGCAAGCTGGCCAGCGCCAGCAAAGGCTGTGCGAAGCTGCGCAACTGCGATGCCAACAGGCCGTAGACGACCAGCAGCGCGAGCGGAAACGACCACGCCAGCGTGTCGGCGGTGGCCGTGGCGTCGCGGGTGATTCCGTGCTGCTCTATCGTCAGCCCCGGATGGCGAGCGAGCAGCGCTGGCAGGGCGCTTTCGATTTCGGCGGAAATCTCGAGGGAGCCAACCACCTCCGTGTCGAAATGCCCGCTCACGGTGGCGGCGCGAACGCGGTCGATGCGCAGCAGTTCGGCGTAGTCCCGCTCTTCCGCGATCGTCGCCACGGTGGAGAGCGGCACGCTGCCGGCGGGCGTGACGATGCGTTCGTCCAGCAAATCCCGCACGCTGCGCCTTCGCTCTCCGGGATAGCGAACCACCACTCTGATCTCGTCCTGCCCGCGCTGGATGCGCTGCACTTCGACGCCGAAGAAGGTGCTGTGCAGCTGCCTCGCCACGTGCGCGGAGGTCAGCCCGGCGGCAATGCCCGCCTCCGTGAGCTGGATGTCGTAGCGCCGCTTGCCGGGGATCAGCGAATCCTCCACGTCGCCCATGCCCTTGGCGCCCGCGTAGATGCCGCGCAAGTCCGCCACCGCCTGCGCCAGCACGTCTTCGTTCTCATGCATCAGGGCGTGCGCAACGACCGTGGAGATGAAGCCCGCCGGCTCGGTGTAGGTGACGATGCGCGCCCCCGGCACCTCGCCGGCGGCATGGCGCCAGAGCCGGCGGAAGTTCTCCTCCGAAATGGAACGCTCGGCGAGCGGAACCAGGCTCACTTCCACGGTGGCCAAGTGGCTGCCGGCCGGGCTCTTCTTGGCGCCGTCGAAGGAGGTGGGCAAGCGATGGCGCCCCACCAGCACGGCAACGGATTCGATCACGCCGCCGCCGAGTTCGCGGTCCACGGCGCGGGCCGCTTCGGCAACGTGTCTCGCCGCGTCCTCGGTCGCCTCGAATCGCGTGCCGACCGGCATCGCAATCGTGGCCTGGGCTGTGTTCGAACCCGTGCTTTCGGGAAAGGCCGCGTAGCCGATCGCGCCGGTGCCCACCAGCCCGCCCACAGCCACCAGCGCAAGCGCCACGGCGAGCAGCACCAGGTAGGGAAAGCGGATGGCCCAGGCGATGGCCTGCACCACCTTGCCGTGAACGAAGTCGTCGAACACGCGGCGGGATCGGCTCTGCCACTCCGCCAGCGGCGAGAGGCTCCAGCGGCTGTCGCCGACCAGATGGGCGGGCAGAACGCAGAACACCTCGACGAGCGAGATGGCGAGCACCAGGGCGATGACGACGGACGTGGCGGCGAAGAGCTGCCCCCAGGCGTCGTCGAGCGGAAACAGCGCGAAGAACGCCACTGCCGTGGTCAGCGCGCCGATGGCGACCGGCCCGGCCACGGCGCGCACGCCGGCAATCGACGCATTCACGCCCCGATGGCCGAGTTCGCGTTGCCGGACGATGCTCTCGCCGACGACGACGGCATCGTCCACCACCAAGCCAGCGGCGATGAAGAAGGCGAACATCGTCAGCGCGTTGATGCTCATGCCGGTGGCGTCGAAGAACACGAGCGAGCCGAGGAACGCGATTGGAATGCCCATCGCGATCCAGAACGCGATGCGCAGGTCGAAGATCGCCAGCAAGGCCAGGAAGACCAGCACCGCGCCGATCAAGGCGTTGCTGGCCACCACGGAGAGTCGATCGAAGATGAGCTCGTTCTCGTCGTTCCACAGCAGGACTTCCGTTCCCGGCGCCGGAACGTAGGTGGCCAGGAAGCGCTTGACCTCGTCGCCCACGTCCTGGGTGGATTGGCCAGCGGCGGCATCGACCTGCACGAAAACGGTGGCGCGGCCGTCGATTTCGTTGACCAGGTCCTCGTCCACGAAACCGTCGCGCAACGTCGCCACGTCGCCCAGGCGAACTACGGTGCCGTTCGGTTCGGCCACCAGCACGATGTTCTTGAACCCGTCCGCGGTGGTTCGTTGGGCGAACGTGCCGATCAGCACCTCGCCAGCGTCCGTGCGCAGCTCGCCGCCCGAGAGATTGAACGACGACTGCCGGACGATGTTCGCCACGCCGTTGATCGTCAGCCCGTGCCGGCGCAGCGCTTCTTCGCTCAGTTCGATGCTTATCTCGCGGTCGCGGGCGCCTTCCAGATAGGCCACGGACACGCCCGGCAGCGTCAACAGCGACGAGCGCAGCGCTTCCGCGTCTCGCCGCAGCGCGTCTTCGTCCAGATTCGACGCGGACACCGCCAACGTGACGACGCGGCGCAGCACCTCGGTGCGTAGAACTTCGGGCGGCTCGGCGTTGGGCGGCGGAAAGTTCTCGATGCGCTCGACCGCCGTGCGCACCGCGCTGAGCGTGTCCACCGGGTCCGCGAACGTGCTGACTTCGACGACGACTCTGCCGATGCCCTGCGCGGAAGTGGAGAGCACGCGCTGCACGCCGACGATGCCGTCGATGCTCTCCTCCACGCGCCGGACGACGTCCTCTTCGACTTCCACGGGCGACGCGCCCGGATAGGGAACGGTGACGGTTATCGTGCCTGGGTCGTATTCGGGAAAGCGCTCGATGGCGACCTGGCTGGCAGCGAACACGCCACCGCCGAGCAGGAACAGCATCAGCACGTTGGCGGCGACGCGATTGCGGGCGAAGTAGCCCGCGATGCCCGCCCTGCCGTCGATGCTCTCCCTGCCGCTGGCGGCGCTCGCTTCGACTTCGCTCATGGATCAAGGCCGCGCGGCGGCCACCGGCTTGACGGCCATTCCCGAACGCGGCTGCGCCAGCCGCCCGACCACCACGCCCTGCTTCGCATCGAACGCCTGCACCACCCAGCCGGCGCTGTTTCGCCCCAGTGCGCGCGGCTGGAAGGATTGCAGCGCGTCTTCCTCCACCAGCCAGACGCTGCCGCCCGACTGCTCCGCCGCTTCCGGCAGGACGAAGACGTCGTCCACCGGCGGGCCGGGAACGACGACGTTGACGAAGGTGCCGGGGCGCGGCGGCGCTTGCCGTTCGCGATCGTTCGCGAACGCCATGTAGAGCGTCGCTTGGCGGCTCTGCGGATCCACCACGGGGGATACCCGCTCCACGATGACGTCGAAAGAGCGCCCTCCCTGCGTCACCGCTCTGGCCGCGCGGCCAACGACCGGTTCGAGGCTGCGCAGATCCCGCAAAGCCGCCTGCGCTTCGAACTGCACGGCGTCCTTCGCGAACACCTGGCCGAGCGGTACGGTCGGGCCGACGACTTGGCCGACTTCGATGCCGGTGGCGCGAACCCAGCCGTCGAACGGCAGCGAGATGCTTGTTTGGGAGAGGGCGAATTCCGCGTTCTTCAGCCCGTTCTCCGCCCGTTCGACCCGTGCTTGCGCCCGCTCGATCTGCGGTACGCGACGAACCACCGCCGGCACCTCGATGCCGGGGTTCTGGCGGCGAAACTCCTGCGCTTTGAACTCGCCCTTCAGTTGCTGCTTGCGGAGCCGGGCCTGGGCTTCGCGCACCGCCGCCTTGGCCGACTCGACGCGAATCTCGAATGGCGACGGGTCGATTCGCAGCAACACTTCGCCAGCGCGGAATGCGCTGCCGCTGCGCAACGACGGCGAGACGAACACGACCTCGCCGGCGGCCTGGCTGCGCATCGTAACGCCGCCGCGAACCGTGACCACGCCGGTCGTCCGCACGTCCAGCGTGGCACTGGCGCGAACCGGGCGAACGACGTTGACCGAGACGCCAGCAGCGCGCCCGCCCGTCGCGCCGCGCCCTTCCAAGGAGACCACCGACGGCGCGCGGGCGAAGTAGATGCCAGCCGCGATGACCACGACGATGACGACGATCTGGGCGATGCCCTTGGCGCTCCAAGGCGTCTTGCCGGAGCGCGGAGCGCTGTCTCCTTCATCCGCCACGATCCATCCCCTTGCGCGTTGGCGGCCAAGTCGCCCATAGCGTAGACGAATGAGGCAAGCCCTGCACACGGCCACCTTCAAGCGCAAGCGGCGGCAGAACAACGGGTGTGCGACATTTGGTGGCGTCTGCTCCCGCACATCCTGGGAGCGCCGGCGTCCCCGCCCGCGTCCTGGTTCACGATGTTCGCCTGTGCGGGCGAGACGCCCATGAGCGCTAGCTTGTTTTGGGCGTTCGAAGTGGCCTCGGCTGGCTGTGCGTTGACAGTGACAAGGAGGTCACGGAGTGGACGAGGACTGGCAGGTGCTGTCGTCGTTGCTGCCATCGGACTGGCGGGAGCAGGCGGCGGAGCACGGGGCGCTCAAGGGGCTGCGGAAGGACAAGTCGCCGGACGCGCTGCTGCGGACGCTGCTGATGCATCCACCCCAAGGATGCGATTATGTGAACCCTTTGCTGAGCTGCTCGATGAAACCACGCGAAGGCTCGGCCAGCGTCACGCGCAACTCCTTTACCTTCCGTATACATCATGCCAAGGTTGTGCTGTGCCTGAATGTCCCCTGTTCAGCGGCACGATTGAGCCACCTTAACGCTTAGAATAGTCGCGCACCACGCCGCGACCTTCTATGTACATAGTACCAAGATGAAATTGTGCAGATGCGTGACCTTGCTCCGCTGCCAATGTGAGTGCGCCTACATCGGTAGAATCGTCGTAGTCCTCTGATTTACGCAGTGCTTCCTTGTTGCCTAGGCGGATGTGGCGCTAGGTTCGCTTGAGACCGTGAAGCGCAAGCTGAGAAAGGCCCCAAAGAAATCGCAATGCCCCAATAGCAACAGCTCCTACGGCCACGACGACACCTCCTGCCATGCCGCCAACACAAGAAATGTGACCGCCGTGAACAGCAAGCCGATAGCCACCCAGAAGGCACCCAAAAGTATGTTGGTGCCCCAGGGAGAGAAGGCAACGACAACAGCTTTCTCAATCCCCTCTGGCCAAGCGAGCGCAGCGCCGCGACGTATAGATGGGGCCGCTGCAGGCCGTGGCGGTCGCCAAGGCCAACGTCGTCAGAGCACACGGGGCGATTGCCGACCTAGGCTTCTTGTTAGGTTGCTTAGGCAACGTGGTGGTCAGGCGGTTTGGCGGCGGGTCGTCCAGCTGCCGAGGAATCGCAGTGCCGGCGAGTACAGGGCCATCTCGGCGATGATGAGGATGGCTGGGACCAGCTCCGCCCTTGGCTTGCGTTGCTCTCTAGGACGAGCGCCGGCCGGTACATGTCCTCCCCGCGCAGAAACCGCGGCACCAGCGCGTCCTCGTTGAGATCAAGGCGGAAGTCGTCCGCGGCGTCGCCTACGTACGCATTGCAGCCAGCGATCAGGTTGTCGTGCAGACTGGCCTTCTTGGCGAGGCCTTTGCCGCGCACAGCGTCAACTCGTGGTACGGAACCCCAGATGGAAGTTCTCCACGAACACGCGGCCCTTGAAGTGCAACGAAGTCGTCGTCGTGCCGCCGCCTCGCCGTGGGCCCTTATGGCGAGACGGCCCGGCTACTGCCTAAGCCGCCGCTTGCGCACCCCTAGCCGGCATTGCGCTGGCGCTTGGTTTTGCGCTTGCGGAAGCCAGCCTTGGCCGCCGCCCTGTCCGGCAGCGCGTCCACGTACTTCTCCCCGGCCGGTGCCAACTGCTTCATCCCTCTGGACACCGCCGCGAGATACCCCGCCTGCGTTGCGTTGTTGACCGCGTACGTCCCATTGCTGCCGAACGCGACGCCCCCCGCCTCGGTGTTCAGCGCGGCGACATCGGCCGTCTTGAACTGCTGCACACCGCGGTGGTTGGTGAGATAGTAGGCAAGGCAGGCCACCCGCTCGGTGTCCGTATTCGCCTTCTTCTCCGCCATGAAGTCCTTCGGCGACGGCGTCTTGCCCGACGCGGCACGGGCCGGCGGCGCGCTCTGGCGGGCCGGGGCCGCGCTCTGACGCCCCGCCGACGCGCTCTGCCGCTTCGCCGGCTTGGCGGTGGCGGGCGGCGCCTCCACGGGCGCGGCATCGGACGCCGCCACCCCAAGGAACGCCCCCACCATCGCGTGGGCGCGAACGCGGAGCTCCTGCTTCAACGGCACGAGCACGTCCGCCAGTTGCTGAAAGGCGCTCGCAAGCGCCTGCTCATCGGAAGTTCGGTTACGGGCCATCTGGCTCCCTCATTCAGTTCCAGTTACTGATTATGCAACATTGCGGCGCTTGTGTGAGAGCCGATTTTCCACACTTCGCGTCAGCTTTGTTTTGGGCGTTCGCTGCTTGGCCGCGCCACCACGATGTCCTCCATGCGCACGGGGAAGCGGCCGCAGAGGCGGTCGGCGAAGTAGTGGCGGAGAGTGTTAGTTACGACTGGGAAGGCCAGCTGATCCCAAGGGACTTCGTGCTCCTGCCAGAGGCGCGCTTCGAGGGTTTCCTCGCCTGGGGCGAAGGTGCGCTTGGCGTCGCGGAAGCTGGCGCGGAAGAAGAAGTACACCTGGGAGATGTGGGGCAGGTTGAAGATGGTGTAGAGGCCGTCGATGGCGACGTCCGCGTTGGCCTCTTCGCGGGTTTCGCGGCGGGCGCCCTCGGCGGTGGTCTCGCCCAGCTCCAGGAAGCCGGCGGGGAGCGTCCACAGGCCCTTGCGCGGTTCGATGCCGCGTCGGCACAGGAGCACGGCGTCGTCCGCGGCGACCAGGCAGCCGGCCACCACCTTCGGGTTCACGTAGTGGATGGCGCCGCAACGGTCGCAGACGAAGCGCGGGCGGTTGTCGCCAGGCGGCACGCGCTGCGTCACCGTGCCGCCGCAAGCGCTGCAATAGTTCATCGCCGCAGTATAGCCCGTGGCGTTGGGCGGTGATTCCGCGGGCCGAGCGAGACGAGGCGCCGTCGGGCGCTTGGCATCTGTCTTGCGCGTTGGCGACAATGGCGCATTGCTTGGATGGCCGGGGCGAGGGTGAGAACATGATCTATTCGCTGGAAGGGCGGACGCCGCAGACGCATGGCGAGACGTTCATCGCGCCCACCGCGGTGGTCATCGGCGACGTGCGCATCCAGCACGAATCGTCGGTGTGGTGGGGCGCGGTGCTGCGCGGCGACTACGACGCCATCACCATCGGCAAGCGCAGCAACGTGCAGGACAACGCGGTCGTCCACATGGACGCGGGCTTTCCGGTCACCCTGGGCGACAGCGTGACCATCGGCCACAAGGCGGTGCTGCACGGCTGCACCATCGGCGACAACAGCCTGGTGGGCATCAACTCCGTGGTGATGAACGAAGCGGTGATAGGCCGCGACTGCCTGATCGGTTCCAACGCGCTCGTCACCGAAGGCAAGGAGATTCCGCCGCGCAGCCTGGTGCTCGGTTCGCCGGGCAAGGTGGTGCGCGAGCTGAGCGACGACGAAGTGGCGGAGATCACCGATTTCGCAGACCGCTACGTGCGCAACTTCCGCCGCTATCGAGCGCATCTAGCCGCCGCGACCTGATGCGAATCGGCACGCCGCTTTCCAAGACCGGCACGCGGGCGCTGTTGCTGGGCGCTGGCGAACTCGGCAAGGAAGTGGCCATCGAGTTGCAGCGGCTCGGCGTGGAGACGATTGCCGCGGACCGCTACGCCAATGCGCCGGCCATGCAGGTGGCGCACCGCTCGCACGTGCTCGACATGCTGGACGGCGCGGCGTTGCGGCGCGTGGTGGAAGCGGAAGCACCGGCGCTGGTGATTCCCGAGATAGAAGCCATCGCCACCGATGAACTGGTCGCGCTGGAAGGCGAAGGCTGGCGCATCGTGCCCACGGCTCGCGCCGCAGCACTGACCATGAACCGCGAGGGCATTCGCCGCCTTGCCGCGGAAGAGTTGGGTGTGGCCACATCGCCCTACCGCTTCGCCGCCAACGAGCAGGAATATGACGCGGCTTTGGACGCCATCGGCCTGCCCTGCGTGGTGAAGCCGGTGATGAGTTCCTCCGGCAAAGGCCAGTCCACCGTGCGAAGCCGCGGCGAAGCTGCGGATGCTTGGCGCCACGCCCGCACCAGCGCCCGTGGCGCTGCCGACAAGGTGATCGTGGAAGGATTCGTGGACTTCGACTTCGAGATCACGCTGCTGACGGTGCGGCACGTCGGTGGAACTGCGTTCTGCGCGCCGATTGGCCACCGGCAGGAAGGCGGCGACTATCGGGAATCGTGGCAGCCACAGCCGATGCCCGAAGCGGCGCTTGTCGAGTGCCAGCGCATCGCGGGCCTGGTGACTGGGGAACTCGGCGGCTGCGGCGTCTTCGGCGTGGAGTTCTTCGTGCGCGACGACGAGGCGATCTTCAGCGAAGTCAGCCCCCGCCCGCACGACACGGGGATGGTTACGTTGATCGGCCAGGATCTGTCGGAGTTCGCGCTGCACGCCCGGGCTGTGCTCGGCTTGCCGATTCCGGTGATCCGGCAGTTGGGGGGTGCGGCTTCCGCGGTGATCATCGCCGAAGGACAATCGAACCAGCCGGCGTTCGACAATCTCGATGCAGCGCTTGCGCTCCCGGATACGCAGCTGCGCCTATTCGGGAAGCCGGAAGTGCGTGGTGAACGACGGATGGGTGTGGCGCTCGCGCTAGGTGAAGATGTGGACGAAGCTAGGCGAAAGGCGCGGGTGGTCGCGGCGAGGGTGGAGGTCGGGCTCTAAGCACGTTCACGTCGCCGTCTAGTGTTCCGTGAAACCGATGGCATCCTCGAACCAACCCGAAACGTGCAACCGGCCGAGACCTTGGGATCGTCTGAGCTCTGCCGCGTTCGGCAACTGGTGGATCGGGCGGATGACGGCGTCTCTGGAATCTTCTCGGCGACAGACCACAGACGCGAACTTGAACGCTTCGTCGCCCAGCATGGAGAGCAATTGCGGGGATTGCGTCGTCGTGACTACCTGAATGTCGCCCTCCGATGTCTGCTTCTCGATCAGTTCGACCAGCAAGTGCAGACGTGACGGATGAATGCCGCGATCTATCTCCTCGAAGAAGTAGAGGCCTGGCCGCCTTGGCTTGAGCAGAGCAGCAAGTATCCCCAAGAGTCGCAACGTGCCATCGGATGCCGAGTAGCCCGACACGCGCCGCCCGTTTGCCTCGATGATGACCAGTTGAATGTGGCCAGACGTTGGATCGGAGAGAAAATCGAAGTCCGCCACGTCCATGGACGTGAGTTCGCGCAACCAGTCGCACAACGGCTCCTGCAGCTTTGGGTCTGCCCAAATGAACTCCAATACCGTTGGCAGATTCTCTCCACGGTCGCCCAACACTGTCTGCCCAGGGCACGAAGGATTGCGCATGTGTTCCGGGGACAGGTCCAAAAAACGTATGTCGGCGAGAGTGTCTATCGCGTACTGCGCTGCCTTCTCTTGGTCACGGGGTACCTCCTTGTGCTCCACGATCTGCGTCAACGCGGGTTGACCGTTCCTCACGGCGATTAGACGACCAAGTTGCTTCGACTTGCCCTTCGCCATGCGAATTCGGAGATGGAGTTCGTCATCTTCGTTCTGGGCCGGGTCGCTTTCGTAGACGATGCCGTTGCGGTTATGAAGCGACTCCCGGGTCACAGAAAGTCCTTCAAGCGCATGCCAACCATCATTGACAGCGTTGTCGTGGAACGAACACGTTATGCTTAGTCGACCGTTAGGATGCGTATGCTCGCCAAAAGACACATCGAGCGAAAAGCCAGCTTCGCCAAAACGGGAGATGTCCGTGAGGGCGCCCCGTATCGGACGCCACTCGGAGTTTCCGCCGAGGATGTCCGCCAAGGAGTAACGGCGGCCAATGCCATGTAGCAAACGAAACGCGTCGCGGATGTTGCTCTTCCCGGCGGCGTTGGCGCCCGCTATGACGGTAAAGGGGCCGACATCCAAGGTCTCGTCCTTGAAGTTCTTGAAGTCGACCATCCTCAGACGGCTGATCATCTTGCGCCTTTCTATACCGCTGCTCCCCCGCAGCTCGCTTCCCTTCGCCTGTTTCAACTCCCGCCCGGCAGGATCCCCAGCTCAAAGTACGAATCCACCGTAGCCCGCAACGTCTCCTCAATGGAGTACGTCTCCAGTCCCAGTTCCTCCTTCGCCAGCAAGCAGTATGACCGAGGCGACTCGTAGGTGTGTTCGGCAGGTGCATCGCCGTCCATCTCCTCCCCGCCGATTTCCTGCACGGAGGGATAAAGTTCGCGCAGCTTGGCTTGCAGTTGCCAGGTGAAGAGTTCGCCGCTGCGGTCCGTGGCTGAAAGGATGTAGCGGGAGCCGTTCGTGGCTACCGTGCTCTCGGCGCACAGGCGGTGCGCTCGGGCCGTGTCGCGCACGTCGACGTTGTTCCAGAGCATGCGGCCGCCGCGGGATTTCTTGTAGGGCTTGCCTTGCAGCATGAAGCGGATGCAGTTCTGCCAGCTCCAGCCTTGGTCGTGGTTGACGCACATCAGCGGGCCGATCACGTGCAGGGGCAGGATGGCCATGGCGTCGAAGCTGCCGTCTTCCTCGGCTTCCTTGTAGAGCATCCGCTCGGTGTTCGCCTTGGCCATGGCGTAGGCGAGGTCGCGGTTCTCGGGGATGCGGTCTTCCGTCCACCGGCCGCGATAGGCTTCAATGTTGTCGCCGCACCAGTCCTTCTCCGTGAACACGTAGCCCTCCGGGCGCGGATGGCCCACCGCGGCGAAGGAGCTGGTGAACACGAAGCGCCGCAGGGCGCCGCCTTTGCGGGCGGAATCGAGCACGTGCTTCACCTCGGTGAAGCAGCCGTCGTAGACCTGCTGCGGCGTCTCGCGGTTGTAGCCGACCGTGGCACCAGCGTGGATGACCGCGCTGCAGCCGTCGAAGGCGGCGTCGTAGCTGCCGGCCTCGAACAGGTCGCCAGCCATCAGCGTGACGTTGCCGCGCAAGCCCTGTTCGTTCATCGCCGCGAGGTGGTCAACCTTCTCCGGCCGGTCGAGATCGCGTACGCAAGCGCGTACCGAATAGCCCTGCTCCACGCAGTCGCGCACGATCCAAGAGCCGATGTAGCCGCTCGCGCCGGTCACCGCCACCGGGCCGTCCGCGGGAGAAACCGCCTTCGCCATGCTCTTACCCTCCTCCGCTGTTGGTCGCCGCGAGCGGGTTCGACGCTCCGGCAAGCCCGCGCACTTTGCCACAACCGCGCACTTCATGCGCTGAGCGCACTTCATGCGCCGGTCGCAACGGCGAGGCGAATTGACGCCGAAACGGAGCGCGGGTATGGTGCCGCCCACGTTGGACGCTGCGGGGTATGGCGCAGTCTGGTAGCGCACCTGCTTTGGGAGCAGGGTGTCGGGAGTTCGAATCTCTCTACCCCGACCAGTCCCTTGAGCGCCCGTAGCTCAATGGATAGAGCATCGGCCTTCTAAGCCGAGGGTTGAAGGTTCGAGCCCTTCCGGGCGCGCCAGGCCGTCTATCGCGCCGGCTGGCCCTGCCGCGAGGCGGCCCAAGCTGCGAATCGCGTGTGCGAAAGCTGTAGAATACCCCTGCGACGGTGGGTGTAGCTCAGTTGGTAGAGCTCCGGATTGTGGATCCGGCGGTCGTGGGTTCGAATCCCATCATCCACCCCAATCAACGCCTTGGACGCTTGCTGCATATGCGGGTATCGGTAGAGACGACGAACGGCCTCGAACGCAAGGTCACCGTGGCGGTGCCCGCGGAGTCCATCCAGAAGCTGCTCGACGAGCAGGTGCGGAACACCGCCAGCCAGGTGAAGCTGCCCGGCTTCCGCCAGGGCAAGGTACCGCTGAAGGTGGTGCGGCAGCGCTTCGGCGAGAAGCTGCGCCAGGAGGCGGCCGCGTCGTTGCTGCAATCGAGCCTGAACGACGCGGTCGCGCAGGAGCAGTTGTCTCCCGCCGGGGAGATCGCCGTGAACCTGGGGACGGTCGCCGAGGGCAAGGACCTGGAGTACACCGCCACCTTCGAGGTCTTCCCGGAGTTCGAGATCGTGCCCTACGGCACGCTGCGGGTGCGCAAGCCCGAGACGGAAATCGCGGAAAGCGACATCGACAGCACCGTGGAGCAGCTGCGTCGCCAGAAGGTGGAGTGGCATCCGGTCGAACGCCCGGCGCGAAACGACGATCGGGTTCTCATCGATCATTCGATCGAGGCCGAAGGCGAGACGTTGCAGAGCAGCGAGGGGCAGCCGCGCATCGTCGACGATTCGGACGGCGAGCTGGACAAGGCCATCGTCGGCATGTCCGCCACCGAGACGCGCACGTATCCAACCACCGTATGGGTGCGCGAGCAGCGAGCCGAAGCCGAGCCAGAGGTGCTCGAGCTCGACCACGACGACGATCATCCCCACGAGGACGACCAGCAAGGCGACGACGCGACCAGCGACCACGCGCAGAGCGCCGATGCGCCCGTCGCGGAGCAGGAAGCGAGCACGCCGCCCAGCGAAGCGGACGCGGACGACGAAGACGACATCCCCGGCGAGAAGCTCAACGCCATCGGCAAGGTCACGCTACGCACCGTGGAAGAGCCGCATCTGCCCGAGCTGGACGATGCCTTCTTCGACTGGTTCGGAGTCGCCGAAGAGGACGACCGCATGGCGGCGTTCCGCAGTGCCGTGCGAGCCAGGATGGAAGTGGAACTCGATGCCGCCACGCGCCGCGTACAGGAGAGGGAAGTGCTCGCCGCCCTCGTCACCGCACACGACTTCGAGCTGCCGAAGGCGCTAGTGGATGAAGAGATTTTGTTGCAGAGAGCGCGCTTCGAGAACGCGATCGGGGAGTTTCCCGAAGGTTTCGAGGTGGTGGTGCGAGCCAATGCCGAGCAGGGCGTTCGCACCGCCCTCGTCATACGCGCGATTGCGCTGCACGAGGGGATCACGGCGGACGACGAGCGCGTCGCCGCAAGAATCGCCGAGATCGCCAGCGCCTACGAGCACCCGGCGGAAGTGCGGCGCTTTCTGCAATCCGACGAAGAGCAGCTGAGCCGCATCGAATCCAACGTGCTGCGGGAACAGGTCGTGGAGAAGGTGCTCGCGGAGGCGACCGTGACGACGGTGGAGATGCCCTACGCCACGGCGGCCGCCGGCATCATGCCGCCGTTGGAAGACGAAGAAGACGAGCAGGACGAAGCGGTTGACGAGCACTCGGCCGGGGAGGTCGAGGGGCTTGCCGCTCCCCTGGAAGCCGCCACGAACGCCGAATCTTCCGCACCGACTGACGCCGAGCAAACAGCGGCAGAGGCCGATCAAGCAGCTGTCGAAAGCGAGCCCGCCGCGCCCGAACCGGATGGCGAAGCGGACGAAGCGCCCAAGGCGAACCCCGGACGTTTCGGCGGCCTCCGCCGCCTGTTCCGCCGCAACCGCAACGCCTGATACGCCACTTCTTCAAGCGCACCGAAACGCGCCACCGACCAAGGAGCCTCCATTGAACGACAGCCCGCCCCATCGCCCCGGCAACGTCCTGAGTCCGCACTCCGGTTTCGCCACGCCTCCGCAAGGGCTCGCGCTGGTGCCGATGGTGGTCGAGCAGAGTGCGCGCGGCGAACGCGCCTACGACATCTACTCGCGCCTGCTCAGCAACCGCATCGTGTTTCTGATCGGCCCGGTGGAAGACAACGTCGCCAGCCTGGTGATCGCGCAGCTGCTCTACCTGGCGTCCGAAAACGCGGAAGCGGACATCCACCTCTACATCAACTCGCCCGGCGGCGCGGTGAGTTCCGGCCTCTCCATCTACGACACGATGCAGCTGGTGAACTGCGACATCGCCACCTGGTGCATCGGCCAGGCCGCCAGCATGGGCGCCTTCCTGCTCGCCGCCGGCACGAAGGGCAAACGCTACGCGCTGCCGAACTCGCGCATGATGCTGCACCAGCCCTCCGGCGGCTCACGAGGCGTCGCCGCCGACATCGAGATCCAAGCCCGCGAAATCCTCGCCATGCGCAAGCAGCTGAACGAGATTCTCGCCCGCCACACCGATCAATCCGTAGAGCGCATCGCCGAAGACACCGACCGCGACTACTGGATGAACCCGGAGGAAGCGCGCGAATACGGCCTGGTGGACACCGTGAAGTACCCGGAAGGCGACCCGCGCAGCCAGCAGGACGGCAAGAAAGACTGACCACCTCTTTCGTCGGGACGCGAGGCCCTCCCCTCACAGCATCCCCTTGTCCGCCATCGAGACGTTGCGCATGCGGCCGACGACCACGTGGTCGATCACCTCCACGTCGATTTCCGTCAGCACGGCGACCAGCCGGGCGGTGATGTCGCGGTCCATCTGGCTCGGTTCGGGGACGCCCGACGGGTGGTTGTGGTAGAGGATCACAGCCGCAGCGTTGTGGTGCAGGCAGCGTTTCATCACCTCGCGGGGGTAGACGGCGGCACGATCCACGGAACCGAAGAACATGTCCTCCATGGCCAGCATGTGATGGCGCGCGGAGAGGAACAACGCGCCGAATACCTCCTGCTCGTAGTGCGCGAGATGCAGCGTGATGTGCCGACGCACCTTGGTCGAGCTGGACCACACCTTCTCCTTGTCGAGGCTGGCGCGTTCGGCGCGTTTGAGCAGTTCGCGGATGGAGACCAGCGCCGCGACCTTGGCCGCGCCTAGGCCGGTTACGCCACCGAGCGCCCGCGCATCCTGGCTGAGGACGCCGGCGACGTCCCCGAAGCGCTTCAGCAGGTCCTTGGCGAGCGTCGCCGCGCTGCGCCGTCCGTTGCCGGGGCGGAGCAGCAAGGAGAGCAGTTCCACGTCGCGCAGACTGTCCGGGCCGGTGCGCAACAGCCGTTCGCACGGTTCCGCCATCTGAAGGGCAAGCCCTTCGCCCACCCCGCCGGTGGACTCTTTCTTGCGAGGGGGCGTCTCGCGAGCGAGCCGTCGCCCCTCGCGCTCCCCGGCCGAGGGCTCCTCTCTACGCTGCTTGCCGACGTTCCGATGCGAGGGAGAGCCCCCTCGCGGGTTCTGCGTAGCTCTCAACTTCCTCCTCCTGTCTGTCCGCTCCTCCGATCGTCCGAGCCATGCGTGGCGCGGCGCGCCAACGGATGTCGAAGCAGAGGATTGGCAGCATCCTAGATGCCGCTGGGCCGCGAATCTTGGGCAGAACGACCCTTTCGCGTGTGAGACATTGCCGCTTTGTGAATGAGGATTTCGCCTTGGTTTGGCGGTCGTCGGCAGCCGCGCCGAGGCGAAAATCGGCGCTTGGCGTGTTATGTTAGGCGGCATCTTCGCAGCGGGGCCAAGTGCCGCCGCCACGGCGAGGCCAAGGGCAACTTTCCAATGCAGCCCGACACCGGCGGCAAGCACATTCTGCTCGGCATCGGCGGTGGCATCGCCGCCTACAAGACCCCCGAACTCGTTCGGCGGCTGCGCGCCGCGTCCATGCGCACGATTCCGGTGCTGACCGCGAACGCGCAACGCTTCGTCACGCCGATGGCGCTGCAGGCGGTGGCTGGCGAGAGGCCGCGCACGGACCTTTGGGACGCCGAAGCCGAGTCGTCCATGGGCCATATCGAGTTGGCGCGCTGGGCGGACGCGGTGCTGATCGCGCCGGCCACTGCCAACTTGATGGCGCGTCTGACCAGCGGACTGGCCGACGATCTGCTCACGACCACCTGCCTCGCCGCCACCGCTCCGGTGCTGCTCGCGCCGGCCATGAACACGGTGATGTGGCAGCACCCGGCCACGCAGCGCAACGTCGAACGGCTGCGCGGGGATGGTTGCGTTCTGCTGGGGCCGGCGGATGGCGAGCAGGCCTGCGGCGAGTTCGGCCCGGGGCGCATGATGGAGCCGGCCGAAATCGTGGAAGCAGTGCGCGGCGCACTCGCGCAGTCGTCCTGCCTGGCAGGCCTCAACGTGCTGGTGACGGCAGGGCCGACGCGGGAGTTCCTCGATCCGGTGCGCTTCATCAGCAACCGCAGTTCCGGGCGCCAAGGGTTTGCCTTCGCCGCAGCGGCGCGAAACGCTGGCGCCGAGGTGACCTTGGTGGCCGGGCCCGTTCACCTGCAAACGCCGCCGGGGATTCGGCGCATCGACGTGGTGAGCGCGGCGGAGATGAAGGACGCGGTGGCGGCACACGTCTCGGCGGCGGACATTTTCGTCTCCGTGGCCGCGGTCGCGGACTACCGGCCCAGCCACTTCTACGAACAGAAGCTCAAGAAGAGCGACCGCGAGAGCACGGAAATGCGCGTGGCGCTGAAGGAGAACGCGGACATCGTGGGTTCGATTGCCGGCGCCGAGCGGCGTCCGTTCGTCGTGGGCTTCGCCGCGGAAACGGAGAACGCCTTGGCCTACGCCCGCGACAAGCGGCGGCGCAAGGGCATGGACGCCATCGTCGTCAACGACGTGTCCCAAGCCGACATCGGCTTCGACAGCGCGGACAACGCGGTAACGCTGATCCACGAAAGCGGCGAAATCGAGTTCCCCAAGGCGTCCAAGGAGGTTCTTGCCCGCCGGCTGGTGGAGGAAGTGGCTGCGCTCTACCGGACGCGCTCCCCGGCGAGCACCATCGCCGAACGCTCGGCAGGGCGAAGCCGATGACGGACGCGGCAACCGCGCCGAGCGCGGAGATCTTCCGCGCCTACGACATTCGCGGCGTGGTGGGCGAGAGCCTCACCGTGGATGCGGTGGGTCAGGTAGGCCGCGCCTTCGCCGCCGAAGCAATCGACGCCGGCCAGCGGCAAGTCGTGGTGGGAGGCGATGGCCGCGCCAGCACGGACGATCTGCGTTCGATCCTGCTGCACAGCCTGTGCGCCGGCGGAGTCGACGCCATCGACATCGGCTGCGTGCCCACGCCGCTGGCCTACTACGCGACGCACGTGCTGGACACCGGCACCTGCGTGATGATCACCGGCTCCCACAATCCGCCGGAATACAACGGCCTGAAGATGATGATCGGCGGCACCACTTTGGCCGAAGAGCGCATTCTGAAACTGCGCCGCCGCATCGAAACGGGCCAGCTGACCAGCGGCGAAGGCAGCGCGCGCAAGACCGACGTCATCGAGCGCTACATCCGCCAAGTGGCCGCCGAAGCGACGTTGGCGAGGCCCTTGAAGGTGGTGGTCGACTGCGGCAACGGCGTTGCCGGGCTGGTCGCGCCGCCTCTGCTCGCCGAAATGGGGTGCGCAGTCGTGCCGCTGTTCGCGGAAGTGGACGGCACGTTCCCCAATCATCATCCAGACCCGGCGGACGCCGCCAACCTCGCCGATCTCGCCGCTGCCGTGGTGACCGAGCAAGCGGACGTCGGCATCGCCTTCGACGGCGACGGAGACCGCCTGGGCGTGGTGACGAACCGTGGCGACATCGTCTGGCCGGACCGCACGATGATGCTCTTCGCCGAGGACGTGCTGAGCCGCAATCCAGGCGCCGGCGTCGTCTTCGACGTCAAGTGCAGCCGCCACCTGCCAGCGTTGATCCGCGCCCGCGGCGGCGAACCCATCATCTGCAAGACCGGCCATTCCCACATCAAGGCGAAGATCCGCGCCACCGGCGCCTTGCTCGGCGGCGAGTTCTCCGGCCATATCTGCTTCGCCGAGCGCTGGTACGGCTTTGACGACGCCATCTACAGCGCCGCCCGGCTTTTGGACATCCTCGCCGCCACGCCGGACCCTGCCGATGCGGTGTTCGCCCGGTTTCCGAACGCCATCGCCACGCCGGAGATCAAGATTCCCACCACCGAAGAGGCGAAGTTCGAGGCGATGGCGCGGCTGGCGCGAGAGGGCTGGTTCGGCAGCGGCGAGCTGAACGACATCGACGGCATCCGCGTCGACTACGAAGACGGCTGGGGGCTGGTGCGCCCATCGAACACCAGCCCGGCGCTGACGCTGCGCTTCGAAGCGGACGACCACGCAGCCCTCTGCCGCATCCAGCAGACCTTCGACGCCGCCCTGCGCCGCATCGACGGTGCGCTCGGCTTCCATCCCGCGCCCAGCGGCGTAGCGGCATCGTGACGGTCGTGGACGAACACGCCCGGATCGCCCGCGTTCTCACCGAGGCGCTGCCCTACATCCGGCAGTTCCACGGCGCGACCATCGTCGTCAAGTACGGCGGCAACGCGATGGTGGCGGAGGACCTGAAACGCGCCTTCGCCCGCGACGTGGTGCTGCTGAAGCTGGTGGGCATGAATCCCATCGTCGTGCATGGCGGCGGCCCACAGATCGGGGAACTGCTCGACCGCCTCAACATTCCCACGCGCTTCGTGAACGGCATGCGGGTGACCGACGCGGCGACGATGGACGTGGTGCAGATGGTGCTCGGCGGCCTCGTCAACAAGGACATCGTCTCGCTGCTGAACACGGCTGGGGGCAGAGCGGTGGGCATCAGCGGCAAGGACGCCAATCTCATCCGCGCCCGCAAGCTCAAGCTCGAACGGAGCGGCGAGGGGGCTTCGCCGGAAGACGCGGCAACCAGCGAGCAGGCGACCGAGATCATCGACATCGGCCACGTCGGCGAAGTGGAGACCGTCAATCGCGGCCTGCTCGACACGCTCATCGACACCGGCTTCATTCCCGTCATCGCGCCGGTCGGGGTCGGCGCGGACGGCGAGTCCTACAACATCAACGCGGATTTCGTGGCCGGCGCGGTAGCCGAACGCCTGCACGCGCAGAAGCTGGTGCTGCTCACCAACACCCCCGGCATCCTGGACGCCGAGGGCAGGACGCTCACCGGCCTCGGCCGCGAAGACGCCGCGCACCTCATCGCCGACGGCACTCTGGCCGGCGGCATGCTGCCGAAGGCGGAGTGCGCGCTGAGCGCCATCGAAAGCGGCGTCGCCACCGCCCACATCATCGACGGGCGTGTTCCCCATGCGCTGCTGCTCGAAGTGCTGACCGACCGTGGCGTCGGCACTCTGCTCACCAGCCGCGGCCCCGTCCGCAACGATGCCGACGCAGCCGTTCGCCCCGCGCCAAGGGCGAACCGCACCACCGTGGCCGAGGCCCGCTGACCGTGGCCCGAATGGACCGCCGCAGGCGCCGCGAGGACATCCTGCAAGCCTTCGCAGCGATGCTGGAGACGCACCCGGGCTCGCGCATCACCACCGCCGCGCTCGCCAGCCGAGTCGGCGTTTCCGAAGCGGCCCTCTACCGCCACTTCCCAAGCAAGGCGAAGATGATCGACGGCCTGATCGAGTTCGCCGAAGACACCGTCTTCACCCGCGTCGCGCAGATCCAAGAGAACGACGCCGCCACCGGCGAGGAGCGCTGCGGCAAGATCCTGGCCCTCCTGCTGGGCTTCTGCGAGCGGAACCCCGGCTTCGCCCGCCTCTTCGCCGGCGACGCGCTGCAAGGCGAAACCGAACGCCTGCGCCAACGCATCCGCCAGTTCTTCGACCGCATCGAAACCGAGCTGCGCCAGATCATGCGCGAGGTCCAAGCCGTCCACGGCCGCCAAGGCGCACTCTCGGCGACCGCCGCCGCCAACCTCATGCTCGCCACCTGCGAAGGCCGAATCACCCAATTCGTCCGCAGCGAGTTCCGCTCCCCACCAACGAAGGAGTGGAACGAACAATGGCGAACGTTGGCGGCAGCGCTGTTCTGAAGCCCGTTTTGCAGGTAACAACGATGATGGACAACGCCTCAATGCGCGAGCTCAACCTGAACCGCGACGCCTATCGAACGATGCAACGCGAGCTGGAACGCCATCATCGCGGCCGATTCGCGTTGCTGCACGGTGGCGAGCTTGTTCACCTCTTCAATGATCGGTGGGATGCCTACGTCATTGGCACCGACCGCTTCGGCGAAGGCGGCTTTTCCATCAAGAAGATCGGAGAGCGACCAGCGCGCCTCGGCGCAGCTACTCCGTACGCGAAGCTCCCGCTTGCCGAGTGATCCGCACCCCTCTCAGTCGCGGTAGCGGCGCAGTGCGGCGTATGCGCTTGCCTGGCCGGGTTCATCCTTGAGGAAGGCGAGGAGGTCGTCGGCGGTGGCGACGCAGCGGACGGGAACGCCGAACTCGCGCTGCAAAGCCTCGACCGCGGTTGCGCCATCGGCCAGTGCTTCCTGGCGGTCCAACGCCAGCAGGACGCCCACGACTTCGCCGCCAGCCTCCCGGATGGTCGTGAACGCTTCGCGCTTGGCGGTGCCGTCGGTCACCACATCGTCGACGATGGCGACCTTTCGGCCGGCCATTGGCGCGCCGATCAGGCGACCGCCCTCGCCGTGGGCCTTGGCTTCCTTGCGGTCGAAGGCTGCGCCCGCGTGTACGCCGTGGGCCTGCGCCAAGGCGATGGCGGTGGCAACGGCGATCGGGATGCCCTTGTAGGCGGGGCCGAAGAGCACCTCCGGGGCTGGTTCGAGCCGCATGGCCTCGGCCGCGTAGGCGGCGCCGAGCAGGGCGAGTCCGGGGCCGTCGGCGACGGCGCCGAGATTGAAGAAGTACGGGCTGCGACGGCCGGATTTCAGCGTGAAGTCGCCGAACTTCAACACGCCGTGGGCCAGCATGGCGCGCAGAAACGTGGCGGCACCAGCCGAAGGATCCGTGGTCACTCGGCCAACACCTGTTTCTGCGCCTCGAACAGGCGCTCGATGCCGGATTCCGCCAGCGAGAGCAGTTCGTCCAAGGATTTTCGGGAGAAGGCGCCGTTCTCCGCGGTGCCTTGGACCTCGATGAAGCCCTTGCCGTCCATCATCACGACGTTCATGTCGGTGCCGGCTTTGGAATCTTCGGCGTAGTCGAGGTCGAGGACGCAGCGGCCGCGCCAGATGCCCACCGAGACGGACGCCACCCAGCCGAGGAACGGCTGCGGGTTGGCCTTTCCCAGCCGCCCCGATTCGCGCAGCTTTCGCAAGGCCAGGGCGAGGGCGACGCAGCCGCCGGTGACGGACGCCGTGCGCGTGCCGCCGTCGGCTTGCAGCACGTCGCAGTCGATCTTGATGGTGCGTTCGCCAAGCGCCCGCAAGTCCACCGCGGCGCGCAGCGAACGGCCGATCAGACGTTGGATCTCCACCGTTCTGCCGCTTTGCTTGCCGCGCGCTGCTTCGCGGTCCGTGCGGGTATTCGTCGCGCCGGGAAGCATGCCGTACTCGGCGGTGATCCAGCCGCGGCCTTGGCCGCGCATGAAGGCCGGCACTTGGAACTCGACGCTGGCGGTACACACCACTTTGGTGTCGCCGAACGCGATCAGGGCCGAGCCGGCGGCGTGCTTGGTGAAGTTCGGGACGATCTCCACCTGGCGTGGTTCGTCGGCTGCGCGCCCGCTTGGTCTCTCCGCCATGCTGGCGCTCCGTTCGTCCGCGAGCGCGGCATTATGCAGCATAATGCCGCGATGGTGGCCAGCATGACAGGGTTCGGACGCGCCGCTTGCGCGTTGGCGCAATGGGAGATCAAGTCGGTCAACCACCGCTATCTGGACCTGAGTTTCCGCCTGCCGGAGCCGGTGCGCGGCATCGAGGCGGCGCTGCGGCGGCTGACCCAGGAGCGCGTCAAGCGCGGCAAGGTCGACGCCACGCTGCACATTCCCGCCGGGCGCTCGCCGACCCTTCGCTTGAACGCGGACGCCTTGGAGCGCGTGCTCGCCGCCGTCGGGGAGGTTCACCTTCATGCGAAGGGCGGGGGCGTGGCAATCGGCGCCGTCGACCCGCTCGACCTGATGGCACGGCCGGGGGTGTTCGAGCAAGACAGCGGGGACGTCGCGGCGCTCAAGGAAGCCGCGCTGTCGAGCTACGCGGACGCCATCGACGACCTGCTTGCGCAACGCCGCAGCGAAGGGAACGGCCTCGCCAAGGCACTGCGGGAACGGCTGGTGCGGGTGGACGCCATCGCCGAGGAAGTGGCGGCCCTGACGACCGCGCACACTTCCGTTCTGCACCAGCGCTTGCAGCGACGCGTTGCCGAGTTGACGAACGGCGCAGCCGAGGGAGAACCGCGGAGTGGCTTGGGGAACGGCCCGGCTGTGGACCGGATGGCACAGGAAGTCGCGCTGTTGGCGCAGAAAGCGGATGTCGCCGAGGAGCTCGACCGGCTGCGGATGCACGTCGCCGAAGCCAAGGCCAGCCTCGACGGCGACGAGCCTTGCGGCCGTCGTCTCGACTTTCTGGTTCAGGAGCTCAACCGCGAAGCGAACACGCTGGTCGCGAAGGCGCTGCTTCCAGAAGCGGCGCGTCTCGGGGTGGAACTCAAAGTCGCCATCGAGCAGATGCGCGAACAAGCGCAGAACGTCGAGTAGGCCATGCGCGAAGACGCTGCCCGCTGCCCGTCCGAGGCACAGCGCGAAGGCCATCTGTTCGTGGTCTCGGCGCCGTCCGGCGCTGGCAAGACGAGCCTCATCGAAGCGCTGGCTGGAAGCGACCCGCTGCTGCAAGTCTCCGTCTCCCACACCACGCGACCACGGCGTCCTGCAGAACGGGACGGCGTCCACTACCACTTCGTGCCGGCCGAGCGGTTTCAAGCGATGCGCGACGGCGACGAGTTTCTGGAATCGGCGACCGTCTTCGACCACGCCTACGGCACCTCGCGCCGCGCCGTGCAGGAGGCCGTGCAGGCCGGGCGCGACGTCGTCCTCGAAATCGACTGGCAGGGCGCGCGCCAAGTGCGGCGGAGTTGGCCGGGAACGGTCTGCGTGTTCGTGCTGCCGCCCTCGCGCCAAGCCCTGCTGGCGCGACTCAACGGGCGCGGGCAGGACGCCGCGGACATCATCGCCAAGCGCACCGCCCAGGCGGTCGGCGACATCTCCCACTGCGACGAATTCGATCACGTCGTCGTCAACGACGATTTCGACGCCGCCCTCGACGCCTTGCGGGCAATCGTCGAAGCCACGCGCTGTGGCGAGACGCTGCCGCGGCAACCGCATCGGGAACTATTGACCGCCTTGTTGTCCACGTAGATGAGCGGTAGACTGTCCCGTTCCAACACGTCTGCTTGCGCGAGGTTCAGATGGCCCGAGTGACCGTGGAAGATTGTCTGGAACATGTGGACAATCGCTTCACGCTGGTGTTGCGCGCGACGCGCCGAGCGCGGCAAATGCATCGCGGCGCCGAGGCGCTGCTGCCCGACGAAGACGACAAGCACACCGTGATCGCGCTGCGCGAAATCGCGGAGGGCAAGATCACGGACGAAGTCCTCGAAGCGGCGGACATCCAAATCGAGGAAGTGGAGGAAGAAGCGGCGATGGAGACGCCCTTCGGCGGTTTGGGGGATGACCGCGCAGACGATTTCTAGCACCGCCATCGCGGACGCGCCCTCTCGCCAGGAGACCCTCCCGCTGGAAGCGGGGGGCGGCGGCAGGAAGCCAGCCAAACGCCGGCCGCCCAAGCGCGAAGCGTGGCGCCAGAAGCCCAGCGAAGATCGCATCGAGGGCTACTTCCAGTCGCAGATGCGGGCACAAGCCCTTGCGCCTCGGGTCGCCGCTCCGACCACCATCGAAGGCTTGCTGGACACCCTCTCCGAATACCTCGCGCCGGACGAAGTGCAGACGGCCAACAACGCCTTCCGCTTCGCCGACGCCGCCCACAACGGCCAGTTCCGGCGCACCGGCCACCCCTACATCACGCATCCACTGGCGGTCGCCGACATCCTGGCGTCGATGCGCATGGACGCGCAGTCCATCGCCGCCGCGGTGCTGCACGACGTCCTTGAAGACACCGGCGTCGCCAAGGAGAAGCTGGCGCAGACGTTCGGGCGCGAAATCGCCGAGATCGTGGACGGCGTCTCCAAGCTGGCGACGATCTTCAAGTCCCGCGCCGAGGCGCAGGCGGAGAACTTCCAGAAGATGGCGATGGCCACCGCGCGCGACTTGCGCGTGATCCTCGTCAAGCTCGCCGACCGGCTGCACAACATGCGCACGCTCGGCGTGATGCCACCGGAGAAGCGCCGCCTGATCGCCCGCGAAACCCTGGACTTCTACGCGCCCATCGCCAACCGCCTCGGCATGAACCAGGTGCGCGTGGAGTTCGAGGAACTGGCCTTCCAAGCGCTGTTTCCGCTGCGCGCGGACCGCATCCGGCGCGCCGCCGATTCCATGCACAGCCATCGCCAATCGACGGTGGCGGAACTGCAACGCTCCATCGACGAGGCGCTGCGGCGGGAGAGCATCGACGCCTCTGTGGTAGCGCGACGCCGCCACGTCTACTCCATCTATCGGAAGATGAAGACGCAGCGGCGGTCGTTCGCCGACATCACCGAGGTGAGTTCCTTCCGCATCGTGGTGGATCGGGTGGACGCCTGCTATCGGGCGCTCGGCGTGCTGCACAACCTCTACA
Organism: Candidatus Azotimanducaceae bacterium; assembly: GCA_965243175.1. Lineage (GTDB taxonomy): Bacteria > Pseudomonadota > Gammaproteobacteria > Pseudomonadales > Azotimanducaceae > VXYL01. Next base: position 668,865 of record OZ251532.1, read on the forward strand.
AGCCGATTGCCGGCCGCTTCAAGGACTACATCGCCATTCCCAAGGCGAACGGCTACCAATCGCTGCATACCTCCCTCGTCGGCATGAACGCGGTGCCCATCGACGTGCAGATCCGCACCCGGCAGATGGACACGGTGGCCGAGAACGGCATCGCCGGAGAGTGGCTCTACAAGAACGAGGCGGCGAGCGGCAGCCGCGACCGGGCGCGGCAGTGGGTGGCCGGGCTGCTCGACTTGCAGCAGCGCGCCGGCAACTCGCTGGAGTTCATCGAGAACCTCAAGCTCGACCTCTTCCCGGACGAGGTCTACGTCTTCACGCCCACCGGCGAAATCCGCGAACTGCCGAAGGGCGCCTGCGCCATCGACTTCGCCTACACCGTCCACACCGACGTGGGCGACCACTGCGTCGCCTGCCGAGTGGACCGTTCGCTCGCGCCGCTGTCGATGCCGCTGGAATCGGGCCAGACGGTGGAGATCATCACCTCGAAGAACGCCCGCCCGAACCCCGACTGGCTGACGTTCGTCGTTTCCAGCCGTGCCCGGGCGGCCATTCGCCAAGCCTTGAAGGTGCAGCAGTGGTCGGAATCCGTGCGCCTTGGCCGACGTCTGCTCGACCGTTCCCTCGGCAACGCCGGCACGTCCATCAAGGCGCTCGACTTCCGCCGCCTGCGCAAGGTGTTCCGCGATTTCGGCGTCCGCAAGCTGGACAACCTGCTGGCGGAGATCGGCCTCGGCAACCTGATGGCCTACGGCGTCGCGCAACGCCTGCTCGCCGCCGACAATCCGCAGTACGAAGCCGTGGACCTGGAACGCGGCGGGCCGGTGGCGATACGCGGCGGCGAGGGCCTGGTCATCACCTACGGGCGCTGCTGCGGGCCGGTGCCGGGCGATCCGGTGGTCGGACACGCCACGCCCGGCAAGGGCTTCGTGGTGCATGTGGAGACGTGCAACAACGTCCGCGAATGGCGCCGCCGGCAAAGCCACGAGCTGATTCCGGCGCGCTGGGCGGAACACACCGACGGCGAGTTCGACACCACGCTGGCCATCTCCGTCAATCGGCGCAAAGGCGTGATCGCGGAGCTCGCCGCGGCGGCCAACGGCGCCGACGCCGGCATCGACAACATCACCGTCGACGAACGTTCGGCGGACCTCTCCAGCGTGCGCTTGGAACTGTCGGTCGCCAATCGCCGCCATTTGGCCAGAGTGCGCCAACGCCTGCTCGCCATCCCCGCCGTGCGGCGGGTGGAACGCCCGGTCGCGTCCGGGCCCAACGGCTAGCCCGGCCAGGCGTCGTCAGGCGTTCGCCGCCGACATCGAAACACATGGCTGCCGCGAGCGCCCGCAAGCAGCTCGACGAACCGCTGACCGTGCTGTCGGGCATCGGCCCCGGCAGCGCCGTCAAACTGGAACGGCTCGGCCTGGCCACCGTTGGCGATCTGATCCTGCACCTGCCGTTCCGCTACCAGGACCGTACGCGCTCGGTTCCGTTCGACGAACTGGCAGTGGGAATGGAATGCCTGGTGACCGGGCAGGTGCTGGAAGCCAGCCTCGCCTACGGACGGCGCCGCTCGCTCACGGCGCGGATCGGCGACGAGCACGGTTCCTTGACGGTGCGGTTCTTCCACTTCGCGTCGAGCCAGCGCAACGCCATGAAGCCAGGACGATGGATGCGCTGCTTCGGCGAAGTGCGCAGCGGCCCGACCGGACTCGAAATGGTCCATCCCGAGTACCGTATGCACGAAGACGAGCCGGGGCCCGTCGCGCCACAGCTGGCACCCATCTACCGAGCGACCCAAGGGCTTGCGTCCGCGCGCATTCGCGCCTGGGCCGCGGCGGCGCTCGACTATTGCGAAGACGTGCGCTTGGCGATGTTGGAAGGGCGCGAGTTTCCGCAGCTGTTCGACGCGATTCGCTTCCTGCACGCCCCGCAAGCGGACGACGGCCGCATTCGAGCAGCGCGGGAGCGGGTGGTTCTGGACGAACTGCTCGGCCACTACTTGGCGCTGAAGCAGCGTCGCGAACTGGCGCGGGCGCAGGAGACGCTGCCGCTGCCGTCCAAGGAACGGCTTGGGCGGGAACTGCTGCGGCGGCTCGGCTTCCGGCTCACGAGGGCCCAGGCGAAGGTGACGGCGGAAGTGCTGGGCGACCTGTCCTCGGCGCAGCCGATGATGCGCCTGCTGCAAGGCGACGTCGGTTCCGGCAAGACCGTGGTCGCCGCGTTCGCGGCCATCCGCGCAGCCGAACACGGCGGCCAGACTGCGGTGATGGCGCCGACGGAGATACTGGCGGAGCAGCACTTCGAGACCTTGAGCGCGTGGCTGCCGCCCTTGGGCGTCGCTGTTGGCTTGATCACCGGGCGGCAAGGCGCGGCCGAGCGCCGGGCGCGGTTGGCGGCGCTGGCCAGCGGCGAGGACCTGGTCGCGGTCGGCACCCATGCGCTGTTCCAAGCTGGCGTCGAGTTCCGCAATCTGGCGCTGGCGGTGGTGGACGAGCAGCATCGCTTCGGCGTCCACCAGCGGATGCTGCTGCGCGACAAGGGACGGCTTCCCCACCAGCTGGTGATGACCGCGACGCCGATTCCGCGCACGTTGACCATGGCGCTCTACGCCGACATGGACGTGTCCACCATCGACGAGCTGCCGCCGGGGAGATTGCCGGTGACCACGCGCATCGCCGCGATGTCGCGGCGCAGCGAAGTGATCGAGCGGGTCGCCCGCATCTGCGCCCAGGGACGGCAGGCGTACTGGGTCTGCACGCTGATCGAGGACGACGCCGAGAGCGCCGACTTGAAGCCGCCGCGCAACTCCGCCCAGGCCGCCTTCGAGGAACTCCAGCAGGCGATGCCGAGTTCCTTGCGCTTCGGCCTCGTCCACGGGCGGCTGCCGCCAGCGGAGAAGAGCGCCGCGATGGCCGCGTTCAAGGCCGGCGAAATCGACGTGCTGGTGGCGACGACGGTGATCGAAGTGGGCGTCGACGTGCCGAACGCGACCGTCATGGTGATCGACAACGCCGAGGGCCTGGGGCTTGCGCAACTGCACCAGCTGCGCGGGCGCGTTGGCCGCGGCGGCACGCAAAGCGAGTGCATCCTGCTGTTCGCGCCGCCTCTCTCCAAAGTCGCCCGGGCGCGCCTGGCCACCATCCGCGAGACCAACGACGGCTTCAAGATCGCCGAGAAGGACTTGGAACTGCGCGGTCCGGGCGACGTGCTCGGCACCCGGCAGACCGGCGAGCAGACCTTCCGGCTGGTGGATCTGGCGGCGGACCGTGCGTTGTTGCCGGAGACGGTTCGCCTCGGCGAGGAGCTGCTTGCCAAGGACCCGGCCACCGCATCGACGATCATCGCCACCTGGGCGCCGCGAGAAGCCGACTACGCTGGTGTTTAAGGGGGCACGACCGACGGTGCTAGCATCGAACGGCGAGCAAGGAACTGAACCAAGGATCGACACCGTTGAAGGCCGATTTGCCAGAGCGCATTCGCGCTGCTCTCAAGCTCTACGTCGATGCCGGCGACAGGGGTGAACCGCCCGTCTTCGTTGGACGCGAGGACGAACTACGCTTCCTCCGCGACACCGTCGCGTTGGCGAAGGACGGTCGGTCTGGCCTCACCTCAGTGGTGCAAGGGCCCCCGGGAGCGGGCAAGACCGCTCTGTGTCGGCATTTCGAGCGCGAGTTGGAAGGGCGGGTGCGCGCCGAGAGTCCCGTGGTCCTGGTGCGCAGGGACACCGACTTCTTGGCCATGCCGCCGCTGGAAATCGCACGCGAAATCAACTCGTACATGCCCATTCTCAGGAGCGGACTGGCGAAGCTGCTCGGCGGGGGGGGGACGTCGGTCACCACATCGAACGAGCGATCAGCGCCACAACGGTGCTGCTGAAAAGAGGGTCGTCGTTCGACCTCTTCGCCAAGGCGCTGAACCTTAACGAACACTCGTCGCTCGGCCAAGTGATGACCGCCTTGGCGACGAGTCTGTGGCCGGCGGGGGCGACTATCGTCCTGACCATCGACGAGATGCAGACCGTCGAAGACACCCCGCGGGTCCGCAGCAATTTGAGCGCCATTCACCAGCGGCGTTTCGACGCCAACGTCGTCCTGCTGTCCTTCGGGCTGCAGAACACTGAACAGAGGCTGCGCGAGCTTGGGCTCTCAAGGCTCTCGAGAGGCCACGTGAGGTCGCTCGCGACCCTCGCACCCGAAGAAGCCGACCACTTGGCGGAGGCTACTTTCGAACATCTGGGCTTGTCCGAGAAAGACGCCGATTGGTGCGCCTATCTCGATGGCCAAGGGTTTTCCACAGAGGAATGGCCGCAGTGGCGAGCGGACGCGAAAGCCATCGTTCTGGATGAGTCGGCGAACTTCCCACAACACCTGAACGCCAGCCTTGCCGGCCTGTGCGAGACCATCATGGACTCCGGGCTGCCGCATCCCGGCCACGCCGCGCTGCCGGACATCCGCCGACGCTGCGGGGGGTACAGAGAGGAGTACTATCTGGCCAGGCTCGCGCCGTTCTCCCTTAATTTGCTTGCGATGGGCGCGGCGCTCTCGAAGGCGGACGACGACGGCTGGCTGCGCTCGTCGCTCCTATCCAAGGCGCTCAAACACTCGAACGACCACGGAGACGCGGTCGACACCGCGCAGGTGGCGGCGATCCACGACGGGCTGCTCAGCCGCGGCTTGCTGGTGCAGCGAGGATTGCACGTGGCCGCCAACATTCCATCGCTGTCCATGTACCTGCGCGGCGTTTTCGACGCGGCCATCGAAGACAGCCACGACGTGGCGACGGGGCTGGCGGCCGTGGTGGGTCTGGGAGGGGAAGACCAGCAACAGTAGGCACCTTCGGGGGCGGATTCGACGCCTCCCAATGCACCGAAATTTTCTTTCCACTTCCCGCTCCGGCGGTGCTATGTTCCGCTGCTTGAGTGGCTGGAGGCAATCGGGATGAGCGAAGCCGTCGACACGCAACAGGACTACGAACTCGATCTCGGCTGGATGGAGCGCACCGGGCCGTGGGATACCCAGGCCGAGCCCGGCAAATACGGCCTCACCTTGGCCGACATCCAGGTGGGCGAATACGGCGAAGCGCCGGAGCTGAGCGAGAACCAGACCGGCCGCCCGCGCGGCGCTGCCGCCCGCGAAAGCACCTTTCGCATCGGCGCCTACGGCGTGCGCAGCAAGAGCGAGATCTGGCTCGACAACGCCTCGTTCCTGTACGAGGAAGCGCTGCAACGGCAGTGGAGTTCCGCCACCGACGTGCCGTGGCACACCATCGAGCCGCTGCCGGACGACGTCGAGCAGGCGGAGTGCCAAATGGCGACCTTCCTCACCGAGGTGGAGTTCGTGGCTGGCGACGTGCCGGCGCGCTGGATTTCCCTCACCACGCCGGACTTCTTCGAACCGCGCCAAGTGCTGCTCGCCCAGGTGATGGACGAGGCGCGGCACATGGACGTGTTCCGCAAGCGCGCCCTCGCCAACGGCGGCGGGCTGATGCAGGCCACCGGCGCCACGTCCGGCTTCGTCGGCGGCATCGACCTCTCGCGGGACTTCACGGAGATGTCGTCGCGGCTGCACATTTCCGGCGAAGGCGCGGTGCTGACGCTGTTCCGCATGGGCGAACTGATGGCGCAGAACGACGCCGAGAAGGCCATCTACCGGCTCTGCGCCCAGGACGAAGCGCGGCACGTGGCGTTCGGCGTCATGCACATGCGCTACATGTCCGAAACCGCGCCGGAGCGCCGCGAGGAGATCCACTGCTATCTGGACGAAGCCGAAGGCGGCCTGATCGGCGCCGCCAACCCGATCGGCCAGCTGACGCCCACCTCGGAGTCCATGGCCATCATTCTCGGCGGCGGCAAGGAGAACTTCGACGACGGCATGAACAAGATCATCTCCATTCGCCGTCGGCAGCTGCGCGAGTACAAGAAGCGCGTCGTCTCGGCTGGCTTCGGCGACCGGTTCGAGAACGGCCGCTCGAAGGTCGACGACATGATCGCCCAGGCCGCGGCATAGGCTTCGCCCGATGGCGAAGGCAAGCAAGAGCAAAGGGGCGGCGCCGGCAAAGGTCGCCGAAGCCGCTCCGGCGCCAAAGGCCGTCTCGCCCGCGTTCGACACGGTGGCGGCGCCCAAGGAAGAGGGCGGCAAGCGGAGCTTCGAGCCGAAGTACAACTGGATGAACAAGACCCGCCAATGGGGGGTGCGCGTTCGCCCAGGCAAGGCGGGCTTGAAGCTGGGCGACCTGAACGCCGGCATCTACGGCGAAGTGCCGATGCATTGGCAGGACCAAAGCCGCAACCCGCGCGGCGCCGTGGCCCGCAGGGGCATGCCGCCGGTGGGCTACGCGGTGCGCGACAAAGCCGGCCTGTGGGCGGAGAGCGCCGCCGACCTGTACGAAGAGGCCATTCAGCGCCGCTGGGCGCCCGCCACCGACGTGCCGTGGGAGACCATCGAACCGCTGCCGAGCGATGTCGAGCACGCCGTCTGCCAGATCTGCACCGAACTCACCGGCTACGCCAACGTGGACATCGAGGCCGTCACCGGCTGGCAGCACCAGATGTCCTACGGTTACCACGAAGTGAAGCAGTACCTGGCCACCGCCAGCTTCGACGCGGCCCGCCACCACGAGTGCTTCCGCAAGCGCGCCTTGGTGAATGGCGGCGGGCTGGGCCTGGAGAGCCCCTGCCGAGTGAACCGCATGATTCTGGAGAGCCGCGGCGGCTGGACGGAAGCCGTGGTGTACCTCTATCTGCTGCGCGGCGTCTTCACGATGACGCTCTACCGCTACTTGGAACGCTACGCCCACAACGACGCCGAGCGCTTCATCTACGGCCACGCGCTGGCGGACAAGGCGCGCCACGTCACCTACGGCATGGAACACCTCAAGTTCGCCATCGCCCACGTGGAAGACCAGCGCCAGGTGGTGGCGACGCTGCTCGCCATCGGCGACGCCGGACTGGCCCGGGACTTCTCGGATCCGGTTCTCAAGGAAGCGCTGGCCATCGTCTTCGGCGGCGGCATCGCCGGAGCGCGGCGGCACGGCATGGAGATCTTCAACGATCTGATGCGCGAGTTCCTGAAAACCCACCTGGACTACTGCCGCTGGCTCGACGTGCCGCGCAATCCAGACGCTTGGCCGCCGGTGCTCAAGGAGTTCGCGCCACCGGCGGCGGCTTCCGCCTGATGACCGACGCCGCTTCCGCCAAGTTCCCCTCGGTCGGCTGGTTCGACGCCGTGCGCGATGTGTTCAACGGCGACGAAAGCTACCGTGGCGCTGGCGGCGGCTACTGCAACTGCGTGGCCGGCATGAAGATCGGCGACGATATCTTCGTCTTGACGTTCGAGGGCATGGAGTGCGTGAGCGCCGCCCAGACAGACGACGCGGCCTTGGAAGACGTCGACTTCTACTTGGACATGACCGCCGACGACTGGCGCGACATGGTGGCCAACATCGGCGCCAACGGCCACGCCGACCTCCACCACACCTTGAACACCTTGGACCTGGACCGCGAAGACGGCCTGGCGACATCGCGCCACGGCGACCAGTACCGCGAGGACCTGTTCTTCCGCTACAACCAGACCTTGCAGTTCTTCTTCGACGCATCCGCCCGCATCAAGACAGTGTTCGCCAGCCGCAGCGCGGCGGCGTAGAGGGAGCCAAGAGGAAAGCAGAGAGATGGCGCAACTCGACTGGACCGAAGCGGCCGCCGCCGCGCTCAACGAAGACCCGGCGTTCCGCAAGCTCGGCTCGGCGGATCTGGTGCTCGGCCTGAAGGCCGGGCGGGTGGTGCGCGTGGTGGTGTTCGAGGCGTTCGGCATCACCCGTACGGAAACCGCGGACGAAGCCGAGTTGCGCGATTGCGAAGTGGTGATCGAGATGTCGCCCCGCGACTGGACCGCCTACCTTCGCCGCCGTGCCGCAGGCAAGGGGCCATCGCTCCTCGCCTTGGATGCGGAACGCTCGATAGTCAGCGCCGCCGACCCGCTGCGTCGCCTCAAGTTCGAGCGCTACCACCTGACGCTGCAAGCGTTCGTGGACCGTGGCGCCGCGCTGATTCCGGGGCCGCGCCGAGTCGCAGCCGCCGCATAGCGGATGCCGCTCTACGAATACCGCTGCCAGGACTGCCGCGCCATCGCCAGCCGCATCGCGGCCATCCACGACATCCCCGCCCAAGTCGACTGCGACCAGTGCGGCGGTTCGGCTACGCGCATCGTCTCGCTGCCTTCGGTGCATCTTTCGTCGCGTTCCAAGGGCGCTCGACTCGACCCGAAGTACGACAAGATGGTGGATCGCGCCATGCGCAACACCGCGAGCGCGGATCCCGACCGCCTCGTGAACAGACGCGGCGACATCAGCAAAGGGCGGCCCGATTAGGCGCGTCCTGCGGAGCACTACGCCGTGGCGTGGCTGATCGAGCACTGGTTCGCGGCGGCGCTGTTCGCGGCCTATACCGCGATGCTGGTGCTTCATGCTCGCGCCGGTCTCCGCGCGGGCGATTCGGCGGCCGGGTTCTTCGTTGGCGGCAGGCGGCTCGGCGGGGTGGTGGTTGGCGTCTCGTTCTACGCCACTTTCGCCAGCACGAACAGCTACATCGGGCACGCTGGCAAGGGCTACGAATACGGCGTGGCGTGGCTGACGATGGCCGTGCTGCTGGTGCTCTTCGCATGGCTTTCGTGGCGGTTCGTGGCGCCGCGCATGAGGCGTTTCGCGGCGGCTTGGGGTTCGCTGACCGTGCCGGATTTCCTCGCCGTGCGCTTCGCCAGCGAAAGGGTGCGCGTGGCGGCGGGCATCGTCGTCGCGTTCTCCAGCGTGTTGTACCTGGTGGCCGTGTTCAAGGGCGCCGGGCACTTGCTGCAGCTCTTCCTCGGCATTCCCTACGAAGCGGCGGTGGGGGTCACGCTGGCGCTGATCGTCGGCTACACGTCGGTGGGCGGCTTCCTCTCGGTGGTGCGCACGGACGTGGTGCAGGGCGTGCTCATGGCCATCGGCTCGGTGCTGATCTTCTACTTCGTCACCTCGGCGGCGGGCGGCGTGGGCGCGATCGTCGAACTGCCGGAGCAGCCCGGCGCCGCCCATCTGTTCGAGTTCGACGCAGCGATTCCCTTCGTCGTCCTGCTTGGCATCGCCCTTGCCGGATCCTTGAAGCTGCTGGTGGACCCGCGCCAGCTGACGCGCTTCTACGGCCTGCGCGACGAACGCAGCGTGCAGGTGGGCATCTGGGTGGCGGTGGCTGGAATTCTGGTGATCCAGTTCTGCCTGTTTCCCGTGGGGCTGTACGCGCGCTTTCTGCTCGACGGCATGGCGGACACGGACCTCGTGGTGCCGACGCTGGTGCGCGACGCGGCGGTGTTTCCGTCCTTGGTGCGGGACTTCCTCGTCGTGGCGATACTGGCGGCCGCCATGTCCTCGCTGGACAGCGTGCTGCTGGTCGCGGCATCGGTGACGACGCGGGACATCGCCGGCCGTTGGCTCGCACCGCAAACGGACGAAGGAACCAGCAGCGACGAGTCCGGCAGAATCGTCGGCTGGACGCGCATCGGCGTGGTCGCCTTCGCCGTAACGTCGGCCCTCGTCGCCTTGAATCCGCCGGGCGGCATCGTCGAGCTGACCATCTTCTCCGGCAGCCTGTTCGCGGTCTGCTTCGTGCCCACCGTCCTGCTCGGACTGCATTGGCGGCGCGGCAACGAAGCGGCTGCTCTGGCCGCCTTCGGCATCGGCATCGCGGTGTTGCTGGCGTGGCTGGCGGCGGGCTTCGACGATGCCGTCCACGAGGTCTTTCCGGCGCTCGCCTGCTCCACCATCGCCTATGTCGCCATCTCTTGGCGAACGAGGCCGGTGGCCGCTGCGGAAGTCGGCGCGTTGTTCCGGCGTTGAGCCGGCGACGCGGGCTGGTAGGATTGCGCCGACGTTCACGTGAAGGGAGCCGCCCATGCTGGCTGTCATCTCGCCCGCCAAGTCGCTCGACTTCGAGACGCGCCCGGCCACCCGCAAGTCGAGCCAGCCGGAGTTTCTCGACGACGCTTCGCTGCTCATCGACGACCTGACCAAGCTCGCGCCAGCGGACGTTTCCGACCTCATGGGCATCAGCACCAAGCTCGGCGAGTTGAACTGCAACCGCTACAACGAGTGGCGGCGCGACGGGCGAGGCGCGAAGCAGGCGGCGCTGGCCTTCACCGGCGATGTCTACATGGGTCTCGCGGCCTGGAACTTCGCGCCCGGAGAGCTGACCTCGCTGCAACGCCGGGTGCGCATCCTCTCCGGCCTCTACGGGCTGCTGCGCCCGCTCGACAAGATCCACCCCTACCGCCTGGAAATGGGCACGCCGTTCGCGAACCCGCGCGGCAAGGACCTGTACGCCTTCTGGGGCGACAAGGTCACCGACGCGCTGAACGAAGAGCTCGCCAAGCATCGCAGCAAGACGCTGGTGAACCTCGCCTCGAACGAATACTGGAGCGTCGTGAATCCAGACGCGCTGGACGCCAAGGTGGTGCAGACGCGCTTTCTGGACCGCAAGAACGGCCAATACCGGATCATCAGCTTCTACGCCAAGAAGGCGCGCGGCCTGATGGCGAGCTACATCGCCCGCAACCGCATCGAGACCATCAAGGGGCTGAAGGCATTCAACAGCAACGGCTACCGCTATTCGGAGCCCCACTCCCGCCCCGGCGAACTCGCCTTCGTGCGCGAGGAGGCGGCGGCCTAGCTGCGGCTCTCGCCTTCGGTGCGCGTGCTTGGCACCTCGTCGCTTGGCGGCTGATCCGTACCGGCGGCTTCGCCGCGCATGAGGTCGGCGAGCATCATGCGCTTCATGCGTTTGCGCTTGGTGGCGCGGATGTTCAGCACCTCGACGCCGAAGGAGAAGGCCATCGCGAAGTAGATGTAGCCCTTGGGCACGTGGATGTCCAAGCCTTCGGCCACCAGCGCCACGCCGATCAGCACGAGGAACGAGAGCGCCAGCATCTTGATGGTGGGGTTGTCCTCGACGAACTTGCTCACCGGGCCAGCCGCCACCATCATCACCAGCACTGCGGCGACGATGGCCGCGACCATCACCGGCAGTTCGTTCACCAAGCCGACGGCGGTGATGACCGAATCGAGCGAGAACACCATGTCGATCACCGCGATCTGCGCCAGCACGCTCAGGAACCCGCTGGCCGCGCCGCCGTGCCTAGTCTCCTCGGGTTCGGATTCCAGCGAGTTGTGGACTTCGCGGGTGGACTTGGCGAGCAGGAAGGCGCCGCCGAGCAGGAGGATGACGTCGCGCCCCGAAATCCCTTGGCCGAGGAGAAAGAACAGGTTGTCCGTGAGGCCCATCACCCAGGAGAGCGAGAAGAGCAGCAGAATGCGCGTACCCATGGCCAGAGAGAGGCCGATGAGCCGCGCCGACCGCTGCTGAGCCTTCGGCAGGCGGTTCGTGAGGATGCTGATGAAGATGACGTTGTCGATGCCGAGGACGATCTCCAGCACGGCCAACGTGGCGAACGCCATCCACGTTTCCGGACTGCTCAGCATCTCGACCACAGGTCTCTCCCATGCGTGGGGCAAGCCCCTCGCGCTCCCCGGCTGAGGGCTCTTCCCTAACCCCTCGCGTTCCCAGCACTGTAGCGCAACGGACGGCTCATTGGATGCGCCGACGCGGTATGATGCGCCCCTAACCGAAGGCAAGCCCTCGCGTTCCCGCCGAGGGTTCCGCCATGCGCGGGGCGGCTCTCGCGCTCTCCCGCCGAGGGCTCCCGTTCCCGCCAAGAGGACGAACAGATGACCGACGCCACTGACTCCATCGAAGCCGCGGTGTTCCGCCGCCTCGTCGCCCACCTCGATGAACACAAGGCCGTGCAGAACATCGACCTGATGAACCTGGCTGGCTTCTGCCGCAACTGCCTCTCGAAGTGGTACGTGGCAGCGGCCGAGGAGCAGGGCGTGGACGTGGACTACGACGCCGCCCGCGAACGCATCTACGGCATGCCGTACAGCGAGTGGAAGGCGCAGCACCAGGGCGAAGCGAGCGCCGAGCAGCTGGCCGCCTTCGCCAAGCAGCGGCCAGCGGACTAGCTCCGAAGCCCATACTTCCAGGGGCGTTGTCGTGCGCGAGCGGTTGTTGAAGTTCTGGCGGGAATGGCGTGGCCTGTTCCTGTTCGTGGCCGTGATGCTGGTGTTCCGCTCCGCGGTTGCGGACTGGAACCAGGTGCCGTCCGGCAGCATGAAGCCCGGCATCCTGGACGGCGACCGCATCGTCGTGGATAAGCTCGCGTGGGACCTGCGCGTACCGTTCACGGATTCCCGCCTGGTGCGCTGGGGCAATCCGGCGCGCGGCGACGTGGTGACCTTCGAGAATCCGCTCGACGGCCGGCTGTTCGTCAAGCGCGTGGTGGCCATCCCCGGCGACCGCGTGGAGTGGCGGCGCAAGAAGCTCTTCGTGAACGGCGCCGAGGCAACCTACACCCCGTTGGAAGAGCGCGAGATCCTAGGCTTGCCCGTCGCCAGCGCCTCGCGCTTCCTCTTCTACCACGAAGACTTGCTGGGAACGCGCCGCGTCGTGATGCTGCACAGCAAGCCTGGCCGCCCGAGCCGCGACGACGTGGGTTCGTTCTCCCTCCGCGCCGCCTCCGGCAGCGGCCCGCGTTGCGCTCAGTTCGAGGCGGTGGCGGAAGCGGCAGGCCCGGCCTTGGCTGCCGCGGTGTGCAGCTGCGCCGACCAAGGCGCCTGCGCCACCTTCCCCCCGTTCACCGTGCCGCCGGAGAAGTACTGGATGATGGGCGACTACCGCGACAACTCGAGCGACTCGCGGGTGGTGGGCTTCGTCGCCCGCCGCAATATCTACGGACGCGCCCACGCCATCGCCTTCTCGGTGGACCGAGCGAGCTTCTACAGACCGCGCTTCAGCCGCTTCTTCACCGATCTCCCTTGACCTGATTCTCGTCAGGCCGGACGGCGCCACGCTGCCCCAACAGCGTAGGCCGACGACGCCGCAACATTCGCAGCACCAGCGCACCGCCCAAGGCCAGCACCACCGCTACGGCGACGAAGACGACGCTCGCGACGAGGAACCGCAGCAGCTGCGACGTTTCGACCTCGTAGGCGCGGGCGAGCCACCAGATGCCCAAGGCCGCCGCCATCGTGCCGAGCACGATCGTGCGCCCTAGTCGGGAAGTCTTCACCGCCCGACCCGCGCCCGGCGCGGCGAAGCGCCGCTCAAGCGCCTGCGATCGAGAGCAGTTCCACCTCGAAGATCAGCGCTTCGTCCGGGCCGATGGAAGCCCCCGCGCCCGCCTTGCCGTAGGCGAGTTCGGAAGGAATGTAGAGCTTCCACTTGTCGCCCACGCGCATCATCTGCAGCGCTTCCTGCCAGCCGCGGATGACGCCATTGACGCGGATGTCCAGCGGCTGCCCGCGCTCCACCGAACTGTCGAAGACATCGCCGGTGATCAGCGTGCCGTGGTAGTGCGCCGACACCTGATCCGTCGGCCCGGGCATCCCGCCGGTGCCGGAAGCCAGCACTTCGTACTGCAGCCCGGAAGCCGTGGTGACGACCTCTTCCCGCTGCCCGTTCTCCGCGAGAAACACGCGCCCGCGCTCCAAGGCAGTCATCGGCGCCTCGGCAGGCGACGACTCGACCTCCGCCGGCATCTCGGCTTCGGCGGGCTCTGGGTCTGGTGCTGTGTCAGCGGCATCCGGCGCGGTCTCCTGCGAACAACCAACGAAGGCGATGGCTGCGCAGCATAGCGCGACGGCCGCGAATCTCCTAGACGATCTCATGGCGTTTTTCCTTTAGCTGGAGAGAGGGAGCGAGGATTCTAACGCGGTTGCCTAGGGACGGTCTGCCGGTCTGTAGCACTACGGTTGCGTGTTGTGCTTCACGGATCCCTTGAAGTCGTGCGCGGCGGCCATGCTCTCTCCGGGTGTGCGACACTCGGTGGCACAAGTGTTGGGAGCCACCAGATTTCGCCGCCAACGCTGCCGCGTCCAGCCGCGGCGGCGCTGGGAGCACGGGCGTCTCGCCTGGCGTCGCCCGCACAGGCGAACACCGAGAACCAGAATGCGGGCGAGGACGTCCGCGCTCCCAGTGTGTGTGCGGAGCAGATGTCGCCCAAATGTTGCACACCCGCTCTCTCGCTCTCTCCGAGGTCGTTGACAAGAACCGTTTAGGGGCGCATGTTGTCGGCGGTTGCGCAATGGAGAATCCCGTGTTCGGGCTCGATGTCCTGTTCTACTCCGCGCTGGCGGGGGCGGCGTTCAGCCTGCTCTACGTCTTCGAGATCTTCTCCGGAGAGGGAGAGGGTCGGAAGGGAAAGGGTCGAAAGAGGTCCGGCGGCGAGGACAACGACGGCTACTACGCGGACGGGTACTACGACGAGCCGTAGCGCAGCTTCGACTTGGCGGCCTCCGCCTTCTTTCATTGCGCGCAACAGCACGCCCGCGACGTTTGGCATGGCTATCCCGTTGGATGGGTGAACGTGCCGGTGCATATCCGTCAGCAGTGGCTGGACGTTGGCCGCGTACGCCGACGCGACATCAAAGGCAATTGGAACTGACGACGATGCCGGTGCAGTGGGGGGGAAGGCTCGCGGGCGACACCAGCCGATTCGCAATTCGATTGGCGTTCGCGCCCGACCCGGATGGCGGGCGCGCCGCCACGCCGGACCTGGCTCGCTCCTGGGGGGAGCTTCCAACTCTGGGTGGACGGGCGGAATCTCTGCGCTCACCGCGAAGAGGGCGAGCGCATCGACTCGGTTCACTGGTATCTGCTGCCGCTCATGGAGTGGTTCGCTCGGAACTGGAGTCTTGCTTCACGAAGAACGGCTGCCGGTGAAGAACGACGGCGGCAACGCATGGGCATCGCTGCGCAGTACGCGATTCCCTCCCGATGCGATGGCGATGGATGCCGATTTAGAGACCGCATGGCAGGAACGCTGGCAGGGCTGGTGGAATCGTCACGCTCTGCGGGCGGCCAGCGACGGGGGCTTGTTCCCCGATGTGGTCTTCCGCCGCCTTCGCGATGTCGTGGAAATCTCGTGGGGTGATGTTCCAAGCGCCGGCACGCCGGCCGGGTTCGGCTTCCTCGAGTGCAGCCAGGCCGCAGTTCGTCTGGCGCCGGCCGAAGTAGCCGCGCCTTTGCACGAAGCGCTCTTGAGTGCATGCAGCCACCTTGCCCGTCGGGCAACGGACTCGCAGCGGGTCAGGGGACTCCTTCGCTCTCTGTGGACTTTGCCGGAGTCGGCCCTGCAGACTCCTGGCTAAGCGACGGCGGGTCGCCCTAGGGCGATGGTGGGGGAGCGGGGCATTTGGTTGGTGATGCCGCCGCCGATTCGGCAATTCTCTACGGTGGTTTGCTCCGAGGCGTCGGCCAGGCGGGCTTCGCGGACGACGACTTTGCCGTCTTCCAAGCCGCCGAAGCAGGCTCTTGCGAGCGCTTGGGGGCGGTCGGCGGTGTTGGCCGGTGCGCTCTCGTCGGCAGCGGAGGCTGCCGTCGCTTGGATGGCGGCGCTTGCGAGCAGGGCGGCAACGAAGGTGCGCAACGTGTTCACGGGCGGTGAACCTACGTTGCGAATATGACTGTTTCGTGACGGATTCGAGGGCGTTCGCCGGAGATTTCGGCGAGGGCGGTTTTTTCTTCCTAGGGGGTTGTGGATGCTCTGAGGAACAAATATCCTATCGGTCAAACGCCAACCCAAGTCGAGGGAGACGACGATGGAAAAGCTGAATAGGGCCATGACGGCCATGGTGGTGGCATTGGCGGCGGTGATCGGGGCGGGCTGCGCCTCGGTTGGCGGGGGCGAGGCGGGCGCTACGCCCACGCATCGCTGGGTCGCGCAAACGGACGTGTCCAGCGCCAAGTACAACTTCGACAACAAGCTGTGCGCCGAAAGCTCGATGGTGGAACTGCGCGGCACCGAGGTCGTGGCGGCACCTTCCCAAGAGCACAGCCAAGACGCGCATGGTGAAGACCTCGGAGTCAGCAAGGGCGCGGAGTTCGCCGCGTACCAGCGGTGCATGCAGGGGAAGGGCTACGACCTCGCCACCTACTGAACCGCGCCCGCTGGCCATCGCCAGCATCTGACCAAGGCTCGGCGGATCGTTCGATCCGCCGAGCCTTTTTCTTTCCGCTCTGGCGCCTCTAAAGCAGCGTTAAGCGAAGAGGGCGCCGACGCTCTCTCCGGTGTGGATGCGGCGGATGGCCTCGGCCAAGAGGGGCGCCACCGAGAGCACCGTCAGCATGTCGAGGCGCTTCGACTTGTGGACGTCGACGGCGACGGTGTTGGTGACGGTCATCGACTCGATGCCGCAATCGCCGAGCCGGTCGATGGCCTCGCCCACCAGCACGCCGTGGGTGGCGCCGGCGAGCACGCGCCCGGCCCCGGCGTGGTGCAGCGTGCGGGCGGTTTCCACCAGCGTGCCGCCGGTGGAGACTTCGTCCTCGAAGACGATGGCGTCCTTGCCCGCGACTTCGCCCACCACGTGGCCTTGGCGCACCTCGGTGTCGCTGACCCGGCGCTTGTCGATGATGGCGAGCGGCACGCCCAGCTTGGACGCGAAGCGGCCGGCGCGCTTCGCCCCTCCGGCGTCGCTTGCCACCACCACCGCGTTCGCCAAATCGTATTTTTTGGCCATGTGTTCGGCGACGATGGGGATGGCCGTGAGGTGGTCTACCGGAATGCTGAAGAAGCCGTGTACCTGTTCCGCATGCAGGTCCATCGTCAGCACCCGGTGGGCGCCGGCGGTGTTCAGCAGGTCCGCGATCAAGCGGCCGGCGATGGAGATGCGCGGCTGGTCCTTCTTGTCCGAGCGGGCGTAGGAGAAGTAGGGAATCACCGCCGTGATGCGGCGCGCCGAGGCGCTGCGCAGCGCGTCCAACGTGATCAGCAACTCCATGATGTGGTCGCTGGCGGGTTCGGTGAACGCCTGCACCACGAAGACGTCCCGCTCGCGCACGTTGGCGTCGATCTGCACGGAGAGGTTGTCGTTGGAGAAGCGCGAGAGGGTCAGGCTGCTGCGGGTGATGCCGAGGCAGGCGCATACGTCGTCCGCCAGAGCCGGATTGGAGCGCCCGGCGAAGACCTTGAGTTCGTCGTCCATCATTGCCACCTTGCCTGCCTCCCGCTGCCGTGCCACACCGCTGCTAGAGAGCGGCTAGACGCTCCAGCTGCGCTTCCAGGACCTCCAGCTGGCGCGTCAGCGAGCGCTTTTTCTCGCGTTCCTTCTCCACCACTGCTGGCGGCGCCTTGGCGACGAACGCGGCGTTGCCGAGCTTGCCCTCCGTGCGCTGGATCTCCTTGCGCAGCTTGTCCAGTTCCTTGCCGAGCCTGGCGCGTTCCGCGTCCACGTCGATGATGCCAGCAAGGGGCACCATGAGTTTCAGATCGCCCACCATCTGCACCGATGCGGCGGGCGCCGCTTCGCCTTCGCCGAGCCAATCGAGCGCACCGATCTTGGCCAAGCGCTTGAGCAGCGGTTCGGTCTGCGCCAGCCATGCGCGGTCGTCCGCCCCGCCCCCTTGCAGCAGCAAGGCCACTTCCTTGCCGGGATTGACGTTCATCTCGCCGCGGATGTTGCGCACCGCGGCCACGACGTCCTTCGCCCAGCCCACCGCCGCTTCGGCATCCGCATCCAGTGCGCCGTCCTCCGCGGTCGGAAACGGCTGCCGCATGATCGTCTCGCCGCTGCCGCGAGCCGTCTCCGGCAGCGACCGCCACAGCGTTTCCGTCACGAAAGGCACGATCGGGTGGGCGATGCGAAGCAGCGTCTCCAACGTCTCGACCAGCGTGCGGCGCACCGCGGCCAGGCGTTCCTCGGACGCGCTCTTGTCGAACAGCGTGGCCTTGGCGAACTCCACATACCAGTCGCAGTATTCGTGCCACGCGAACTCGTAGACGGCGTTCGCGTAGAGGTCGAAGCGATAGTTGCCGATGGCGTCTCGCACCGCGTTGGCGAGGTGCGCGGTGCGGGAACGGATCCAACGCTCGGCCACGCCCGGTGCGCCTTCTCCCGTGAGCGGCGAGTCCTCCACATGCGAGAGCGTGAACTTGGCCGCGTTCCACAGCTTGTTGCAGAAGTTCCGATAGCCTTCGATGCGCTTCAGATCGAAGGCCAGATCCCGGCCTTGGGAAGCCAAGGCGCAGAAGGCGAAGCGCAGCGCATCCGTGCCGTAGGCTTGGATGCCGTTCGGATACTCGCGGCGCGTCCGTTCGGCGATGCGCTCGGCAAGTTGCGGCTGCGTCATGTTGGCGGTGCGCTTGGCGACCAGCCCTTCGGTCGAAATGCCATCGACGATGTCCAGCGGGTCGAGGCCGTTGCCGCGCGTCTTGGACATCTTCGCGCCTTCGGCGTCGCGCACCATGCCGTGGATGTAGACCTCGCGGAACGGCACTTCGCCAGTGAAGCGCAAGGTCATCATGATCATCCGCGCCACCCAGAAGAAGATGATGTCGTAGCCGGTCACCAGCACGCTGGTGGGGTGGAAGGCGTCCAGTTCCGGCGTCTTCTCCGGCCAGCCGAGCGTGCCGAAGGTCCACAGGGCGGACGAAAACCAGGTGTCCAGCACGTCGTCGTCCTGGCGCAGCGGCACGTCCGCGGCCAAGCCGCCCCGCGCCCTCGCTTCCGTTTCGCTGCGGCCCACGTAGACGTTGCCGTGCTCGTCGTACCAGGCGGGAATGCGATGCCCCCACCACTGCTGGCGGCTGATGCACCAGTCCTGGATGTTGCGCATCCAAGCGAAGTACATGTTTTCGTACTGCTTCGGCACGAACCTCACGTCGCCGCTTTCCACCGCAGCGATGGCCGGCTCGGCGAGCGGGCCGATCTTCACGAACCACTGGTCGGTCAGCCACGGTTCGACGATCGCCTTCGAGCGGTCGCCCCTCGGCACGGTGGCTGTGTGTGGTTCCACACGCTCTAGGAGGCCAGCGGCATCGAGGTCGGCGACGATGCGCTTGCGCGCTTCGAAGCGATCAAGGCCCCGGTAGCTTGGCGGCGCGTTGTCGTTCACGCTGGCATCGGCGTTCAGGATGTTGATGGTCTCGAGACCGTGGCGCTGCCCGATGGCGTGGTCGTTGAAGTCGTGCGCCGGGGTGATCTTGACGCAGCCCGAACCGAAAGCGCGGTCCACGTAGTCGTCCGCGATCACAGGAATGCGCCGCCCCACGAGCGGCAGTTCCACTTCGCTGCCAACCAACACCGCGAAGCGTTCGTCGCTCGGATGAACAGCCACCGCGGTATCGCCGAGCATCGTCTCCGGGCGCGTGGTCGCCACCACCAGATGGCGTTGGCCGTCCGCCGTGACGGCGCCGTTCGCCAGCGGATAGCGGATGTGCCAAAGATGGCCTTGCTCTTCGACGTTCTCCACTTCGAGGTCGGAAATCGAAGTCTTCAGCTGCGGGTCCCAGTTCACCAACCGCTTGCCGCGATAGATCAGGCCGTCTTCGTGCAGGCGCACGAACACTTCCGTCACGGCGCGGGAGAAGCCTTCGTCCATGGTGAAGCGCTCGCGGGTCCAATCCACCGACGAACCCATGCGCCGAATCTGCGACGAGATGCTGTCGCCGGTGCTCTCCTTCCACTCCCAGACCTTGGCGACGAAGCCGTCGCGCCCGATGTCCTCCAGCGCGATGCCCTGGGCGAGAAGCTGCCGTTCCACCACCATCTGCGTGGCGATCTGCGCGTGGTCGGTGCCGGTCTGCCACAACGCGCGGGCGCCGTTCATGCGCTGGTAGCGAATCAGCGCGTCCATCAGCGTGTGCTGGAAGGCGTGGCCGACGTGCAGGCGGTCGGTGACGTTGGGCGGCGGAATGGCGATGCTGTACGGGGTGCCGTTGCCATCGGGCGCGAACAAGCCCTCGCGCTCCCACGTCGCGTAGAGATCCCCTTCGATGGCGGCGGGGTCGAATGTGCCAGCGATGGCCATGGGCGGAATCGTCGCGGATCGCGTCGGCGAAGAGGCGCCGACGGCAAACGTCGCGGGTGCTACTCCCAGTCGTCGAGTTCGTGGTGGAACAGCGGATAGCCGCGTTCCCGATAGTGCCGGTACTTGGCGCGGCCGGCCGAGCGTTCCGTCGCCAGCACGATTTCCGAGACCCGCGCCAGCTTCGCCAAGGATTCGGGCACGTCGGCCGCGAGGTTGACGAGCACGCCAGCGCCGTTGGGCGTTTCGTCCGGCGTACCGATCGCGACCGGCTCGCTGGTCGCCTCGGCGCTGCGGGCGTGGGGCAGGAAGCGATCCGGCGGATAGTTCCAAAGCAGCTCGTCGAGTTCCCCGGCGGCGTCCGCCGGCGCCCGCACATGCACGCGCTCGCCTTCCGCGACCGCGCGGCAGGCCAGGCGGCAGGCGAAGCGCTGCTTCGCAAGCTCATCGACGTCGTTCAGGATGTAGAAATCGACGCGCATCAGGACGTTCCGCCGTTCAGCAGAAACTCGAACAGCGCGGCCACCGGGCGCCCGGTGGAGCCCTTGCCGGACTTGTAGGCGACCCCGGCGATGTCCAAGTGCGCCCACGGGAAGCCCTTGGCGAAGCGCGACAGGAAGCAGGCGGCGGTGATGGAGCCAGCCTCGCGCCCGCCGATGTTCTTCATGTCCGCGAACGCGCTCTTCAGCTGCTTCTGGTAGTCGTCCCACAGGGGCATTCGCCAGAACCTGTCGTGGGCGGATTGGCCAGCGGCCAGCAGCGCATCGGCAAGCGCGTCGTCGTTGGCGTAGAGGGCGGCGGCAGGCGAGCCGAGGGCGATCACCTGGGCGCCGGTGAGGGTGGCCACGTCCACCACGGACTTCGGCTTGTAGCGTTCGGCGTAGGTGAGGGCGTCGCAGAGCACCAGTCGGCCCTCGGCGTCCGTGTTGAGAATCTCCACCGTCTGCCCGGACAGCGTCTTCACGACATCGCTCGGCCGGGTCGCGCGCCCGCTCGGCATGTTCTCGGCCGCCGCGGCGATGACCACGAGATGCATCGGCAGCTTGGCGCTCTGCACTGCCTTGGCGACGCCGAGCACGGACGCCGCGCCCGACATGTCGAACTTCATGTCGCCCATGCCAGCGCCCGGCTTCAAGCTGATGCCGCCGCTGTCGAAGGTGATGCCCTTGCCGATGAGCACGTTCGGCGCACCCTCGGCGCCCTTGTACTCCACCACCACCAGCTTGCCCGGCGTCTCGCTGCCTTGGGAGACGGCCATGAACGCGCCCATGCCGAGCTCGGTCATTTCGTCTTCGTCCAGCACCGTGACCGTGGTGTTGTCGGAAGCGAGCGCTTGCGCGGTTTCGGCGACGAAGGTGGGGTTGCAGATGTTCGGCGGCTGGTTGCCGAGATTCTTGGCGAAGGCGAGGCCGTCGTCCAATGCCTGCGCCTGGCGCACGGCGTCGCGAGCCATCGTGCGGTCCTTCGCCAGCACGCCGACCCGGCGCAGCTTGGCCGCGCTCGGCTGCTTCGACTTGGGCGCGTCGAAGCGGTAGCAGGCGTGGGAGACGGCAGCGAGCGCGGTGCGGATCTTCCAGTGCGCGTCTTTCTCGCCACCTTCGCCGGCAACCGCGAAATCGTCGATGCAGAACGTCGCGTCGCCGACATCGAGCGACGCCAAGGCGCCAGCGACCGCGTCGACATCCTTGCGGAACTGCGCTTCGGTGGCGGGTTCGTCCGCCGCCTTGCCGACGACCAGGAGCCGCGACAGCTTGCCGTTCCGAAAGAGCTTGAGCACGGTGCCGTGCGCGTTCTTCGTGCCGTCCAGGGCCAGCCGCGCTTCGGCGCCGATGCCCAGGATGTCAGCAACGCTTTGCGCACTCCGGCGCGGCACGACCAGGCAGGCCGTGGAAACCGAGGCCGCGTCTCCGGTCTTGGTCGAATATCTCATAATCCCCGCCAGCGGTGACTGAACGCGGGATAGTAGCGGATTAGGCTGTGGCCGTGGCTTTTCGATACGTGGCGCGCGAGCTGCTGCTCGTGTTCCTGGCCGTGTTCGCGCTGCTCTTGGCGGTGGGCCTCGGCGGCCGCTTCATCGGCTTCCTGCAGGAGGCCGCGGGGGGACGCTTCGCCGCCAATGCGCTATGGCAGCTGCTGGCGCTGCGGGTGCCGGAGTTCGTGCAAGTAACGGTGCCCTTCGCGCTGCTGCTCGCGCTGCTGCTGGTCTTCGGCCGGCTCCATGCCGAACGCGAGTACGTCGCCCTCACGAGCGGCGGCGCCTCCACGACGCGCATCGTCGTCTGGCTCCTCGCCATCGCCGTGCCCCTCGCCGGCCTGCAAGCCGGTCTCGCCTTCGTCGCCACGCCGCTGGCCCGGCAGCACTACGCCGCGCTGTCCTTGGAACAGCTCGCCCAGGCCGAAGTGGACGCCGTCCTGCCCGGCGCCTTCCACGTCTACGGGAACGGCCGCCGCGTCACCTACGCGCAAAGCGTGGACCGGCAGACGAATCGCCTGCACGGCGTCTTCATGGCTGAACAACAGGAAACGCGCACAGTCACCGTGTTGGCAGAGAGCGGACGCCTGAGCCGCCTGCCGGAAACGGGCGCGCGCTTCCTGGAGTTGGAGAACGGCACACGCTACGAAGGCAGCCCGGGCGAAGCGGGCTATCGCGTAGTGCGCTTCCAACGCCTCGGCCAACGCTTGGAGCACGAACCCGCCTCGCCTCTGGCGGACGTTCGCGCCGAGCCAACCTCCGCCCTCGCCTGGAGCGAACCCGGCGACGCGGCGGAACTGCATGGCCGCATCGCCGCGCCCCTGATGACGTTGGTATCCGCACTGCTCGCGCTGGCCATCTCCCGACCACGGCCTCGTTCGGGCCGCTTCGCCAAGCTGATGCCCGGCGTCGGCCTGTTCGTCGCCTACTACCTGCTGCTGGAATTCGCCCGCGACGCCTTGGCCGAAGGTGCGATTCCTACCTGGACTGGCCTTTGGAGCATCCACGCCACCGCGTTCGCGCTGGCCTGCTGGCTGCTACGCCGCTCCGTACGTCCCCACTGACCGCTCGCCGGGTCGCCATTCCAGCGTCACGGAGCTCCTGCCGCCAGCCTGAATTACTCTCTTGAGTTAAATTTCCTCACAAGAGTAAACTACCCATCATGGTCTTCCGGCGAGAACAGTACGAGACGCTCATGCAGCGGCTGCGCGAGCCGCCTCGCACGCTGGTTTTCGTGACCGGTCCTCGGCAGACGGGGAAGACCACGCTCATCCGCCAAGTGTTGGCAGACATCGATGTCGCCAGCCGCTACGTGGCCGTCGACGCAGCAGATGAGCCGCCCGGCCCGGTGGACTTCGCCTCCGAGGACGCCACGGCGCTGCCCGATCCTCTGTCGCGGGCGCCGCGAGATGGCCAGTGGCTGGCGAGGGTCTGGGAGCAGGCACGGCAGCAGGCGCGGCAATCCGAGCGCGGCCACGTGCTGGCGCTGGACGAGATTCAGAAGGTGCCGAATTGGTCTGCGGTGGTGAAGGGCCTATGGGATGCGGACCGAATGAATGGCCTGCCGCTGCACGTCGTGATCGCCGGCTCGGCACCGCTGTTGATGCAGCAGGGCTTGACGGAGAGCCTCGCGGGCCGCTTCGAGCGCATCCGTCTGTCGCATTGGTCGTTCAGCGAAATGGCCACCGCGTTCGACTTCGACCTGCCGACCTTCCTGTATTTCGGGGGATTTCCGGGTGCCGCGGCTCTTGTTGGCCAGCAGGAACGGTGGCGCGAGTACATCACGGGCGCCTTGGTGGAACCTAATATCGAGCGCGACGTGCTCGCGCTGCAACGAGTAGACAAGCCGGCCCTGCTCAAGCAGCTGTTCGAGTTGGCCGCCGAGTATTCCGGTCAGCTGCTTGCCTACGACAAAATGCTCGGCCAACTGCAAGACGCCGGCAACACGACGACGCTGGCGCGCTACCTCACGCTGCTGCAACACGCAGGCCTGGTCGCGGGCTTGCAGAAGTACCAAGGGTCCGCCCACCGCCGCCGAGCATCGCCGCCGAAGTTGAACGTCCACAACACGGCCTTGATGACCGCGCCCTCCGACTACACGTTCCAAGATGCCCAGGCGGACCGCACGTTCTGGGGTCGCCTGGTGGAGAGCGCCGTCGGCGCACACCTGCTCAACACGCGCCAAGGCACGATGCGCATACACTACTGGCGCGAACGCGGCACCGAGGTGGACTTCGTGCTGCAAAGAGGGCGACGCTTGCTCGGCATCGAAGTCAAGAGCGGCCAAAGCCGACGCATCAAGGGGTTGGCCGCGTTCCAAGACGCCTTCCCGAACGCTCGCACGATGGTGGCGGGGCCGGATGGCGTTCCAATCGACGAGTTCCTTTCGGTGCCCGCGAATCACTGGTTCGACGACGAATGAACACCTACATTGAACGCACCTGCACGGTGGTTGGCGACGAGGACGAGAAGGAAGTCTCGCTTGCGGACTTCCGCGGATGGGATGCCTATGTGCTGCTCGGCGGCCCCGGCAGCGGCAAGACCCGATCCTTCCAGGAAGAAGCGCAGCGAACCAAGGGGGAGTACGTTGAAGCGCACAATTTCATCGACCTCAGCCAACCGCGCGACAAGACTCTCTTCATTGACGGCCTAGACGAGCTCCGTGCGAGTTCGAGTTCCTCCGATCCGCTGAGGCTCATTCGCGCGAAGCTCGACAAGCTCGGCAGGCCACGATTCCGCCTCTCCTGCCGAGACGCGGACTGGTCCAGCGCGTTGGACGCGGACGACTTGGTGAAGGTATCGAGAGATGGCCGCGTCGCAAAGCTCAAGCTCGCGCCCCTTTCCGACGGCGAAGTAGGCAAGTTCCTCGCGGCGCTGAACGTCGATGAAGCAGACGCCTTCGCGGACCAGGCCCACGAAGACGGCAACGCACCATTGCTCCGCAATCCTCTCAGCTTGGAACATCTGGTTCGAGCCGTCGAAGACGGCCAACGACCACGAAGTCGCAAGGAAGCCTTTGAAGCATCCTGCCGTTCGTTGCTGCGCGAGCACAACCCGCGGCACGCACGCACCCGCGAGAACGTGCCCTTTGGCGCGGACGAGCAACTCGACGCTGCCGCCCACCTGTGTGCGGTGGCCCTACTTGCGGGAAAGCGTGGCTACGTGCGCTCCCCCGCCGAGTCGGATGCACGCTGGATCACGGTCGGGGAAGTGCCCGGCAACCACGACCTCTTCAACGCGGTGTTCCGTACTCGCCTGTTCGAGGCCGCCGATGACCGATTCGCGCCTCCACACCATCACATCGCCGAGTTTCTGGCGGGCCGCCACTTGGCCAAGCGTGTGGAAGACGGCCTTCCGCCCCGCCGCGCTATCGCGTTGATGACCGGCTTCGACGGTGGTGTCGTGGCAGCCTTGCGCGGCGTCTGGGCGTGGTTCGCCGCGCACTGCGCGGTGGCCCGCGTTGAACTCATTGACGGAGATCCTTTCGGAACAGTGCTGTACGGCGACGTCAAGCAATTTTCTGTTGCCGACAAACAACGCTTGCTCGATCGCGCCCGTTGCCGAAGCGGCGAGCTTCTCGATCTGCCATACGACAGATGGAGCAGCCCCCGCTGGGCAGATGTAGTCACAGACGACGCCGCCTACTTGGTCCGGGACGTCTTCTCGAGAGCACCCGACAGCGAGCAGGGCCAACGTGTCGCACTGCTGCTCGCTGATGTTCCCGAACGCCGGACGTTCTCCGATCTCTGGTCGCTGTTGTTGTCCATCGTACGCAACGAAGAGCTTTTGAACGCCACTAGGCGGAAGGCGCTGCACCGGCTCATCAGCCAGTTTCGAGGCGCACAAGAACTGGAGGACGAGCTCTGCGGCTTGCTGAGCGACATCGCCGCCGGCCGACTAGCCGACCGCGATGATGAGCTAACCGGGCGCTTGCTGTGCGAACTCTATCCGCACCGAGTGTCGCTGGCCGACGCGAAGGCCTTTCTCCACGCGCCAAAGGAGCTCCGGCTTCCCCACTATCGGTATTTCTGGACGTTCGTAGTAAAACGCGACGCAATCCCACCCGAGAGAGGTGAGGCCCGGCGATTGTCGGCACAGTTCCAGCGCTTGACAGAGAAAGCAAACGAAGCATCTCGTCGTGCGGGCGTCTCTAGAGCGTGGATCTCGCCATGACACTCGCGGGACAACGGTCGCCACAAACAGTTCAAGCCGAGTGGCGGGCCCATCTGCGCGAAAACGCAAGCTCGTTCCAATCCAACAAGGCGCCGCCACAGCAGTTGCACTTCCTAGCCGCTCTCTATTTCGGGCACTCTGAATGGGCCAACGGAACGTCCGCGCACGACCGGCTGCGGCGGTTTCTAGAAGACGATGAGCTGGCAACGCTAGCGCTGGACGCAATCGCATGCGTCCCACGCCGCCCAGATTTGCCGAGCGTCCACGAGGTGTCCGATCTATGGGCTCGCGACAGGATGCCCTACTTGGCTTGGCCCTTGCTAGCTGGCCTAGAAGAACGCTCGACACGGGCAGACAAGAAGGATGCGCGACTGCCTGATGACCGTTTGCGGCCAGCGTTGACGATTCGTGCGTTCTACGACCCCGCGTCGCACCAAGCTGAACCCGAGTGGCATCAATGGGCGGTGACGCAAAGGCCGCGAGTGGTGGCCGAAACAATCGTGTCGGTCTACAGGGATGTTCTCCGCCGCAATCGCTCCGGACACTACGGACTGTACGAACTAGGCCACGACCCTGCTTATGCAGAGGTGGCGCGGCTGTCGGTGCCGTCGCTGTTGCGCACCTTTCCGACACGAGGACGCGCCAATCAGCTAGGGATGTTGGCTTCGGTACTGGCGGCTGCGCTCTCGCACTGCGACGGGGACGAGTTCTGCGCGATTGTCGATGGCAAGCTGGCCGCCAAGAGCATGGGCACACAGCAGAAGATGCACTGGTTGTGCGCGGGCCTCCTTCGCCGTCCGGCAACCTATCTTTCGCCACTCAAGCGGGAACTTGAAGGTGGCGCGAGTCAACGCAGGGTGCGCTACGCGGCGGAGTTTCTTGGTAGAGACGATATCAATGGCCACTTCGCGCAGCTTGATCACATCGGCGCTGCGGGGCTGTTGGTGAGGCGTATGGGGCCCGCTTTGGGGCCCCTCTCAACTCCATTCCCCATCATAGCCAGTCCCGGCGAGATCGTAGTTCCTAGGCTGATCAGCGCCATCGCCAAGAAGCCGGACGCCGACGCGACCGCGCTGCTGCAGGACTTGGTTCATGATTCAGCACTAACGCGGTGGCACGAGCCCTTGAGACGAGCAGCGCGCAGTCAGCGCGAGTTGCGTCGAAGCTCGGAGTTCCGCTATGCGGAAGTCCGAACCGTCATAGACGCCCTTGGGGGGAACGCCCCGGCCAACGCAGGCGATCTCGCCGCGTTGGCCTACGACGAGCTGACTACGCTTGGGCGCGAGATACGCGACGGTCAGACGTCGGACTGGCGGCAGTATTGGCGCACGGAGTGCGAACCTTGGCTGCCACAGCGCGAGAACGACTGTCGAGACCGCCTGCTGTCGGACTTGCGGCCACGGCTGCTACGCTTCAACGTGATGGCAGACAAGGAGTCCACCTGCGCGGACGACAAGCGGGCGGACATCCGCGTCTCCCACGACTGCTTCAACGTGCCGATAGAGATCAAGCTGAGCAGCAGCAAGGACTTGTGGAGTGCTGTTCGCAGTCAGCTCATCCCCAGATACACCCGTGACCCGGGTGCCGCTGGCCACGGAATCCTGCTGGTGTTTTGGTTCGGGCAGCAGTTCTGCAGCCTCAAGGCTGGCAAACGGCCAGCAAGCGCAGCGTCACTGCATGCGTCGCTTATCGACTCCTTGCCAGCGGACGTTTCGCGTCGAATCAAGGTGCTGGTGATCGACGTCGAACGGCCACAGGAAGGGACTGGCTAGCCGCATGCTCGCAGGCACCATGGATCGCTACGTCGCTGCCACCGTGCTGCGCGCGGTTGGTGGCGTCTTGGCGTGTTTGGTCGTGCTGGTGACCTTGTTCACCGTTGCCGACGAGCTGCGCGATATCACGCCTGGCTACGAGACTCACCATGCCTTGCTGTACGTGCTCTACAGCACGCCGAGGCGCATCTACGAACTGATGCCGTACGGGGTCTTCATCGGTGCTCTCGCCGGCCTTGGGCTGCTCGCGAGCAGGGAAGAGATCACGGTGCTGCGGAGCGCCGGGGTCTCGGTGGCGCGGTTGTTCGGGAGTGCGGCGGTGCCAGCGCTCTTGCTGGTGATTGGCAATCAGGCGCTCGGCGAGTTCGTGGCGCCGGCTGGCGAAGCGCTGGGCGGGACGTTGAAGTTGAATGCCCAGCGGGGGAGCTCGCCGGCGGAGGGCTCCATCCACGCCGCGCAATGGCATCGCGAGGGGTCGCTCTACACGCATATCGCGGGCTACGGTGGTGGCGGCGCGCTGTTGGACGTTCGCCAGTACGTGGTGGAGGACGGGGCGCTGCGCCTTGTTCGCCGAGCCGAAAGCGCTGTCCATGTGCGCGGCGACGGGGAGGGTAGGTGGCTGTTGCGCAACGTGGTGGAGACGCGCTTCGGTACCGCCGAGACCAGTACGCATCGCTACGGCGAACTGCCTTGGCGAAGCAGCGCCGATCCGCGGCTGTTGAGTGCCAAGGCGCTGTTCGACCCGGGCAAGCTCTCGTTCGCGGATTTGCGGTTCCAGATCCGCCACTTGCGGGGCGAGGGTTTGGACGCGACGCGCTACCAAGTGTGGTTCTGGCGCAAGGCGTTGCAGCCGCTGGCGGTGCTGGGGCTGGTGCTGCTGGCGGTGGCGTTCGTGGTCGGGCCGCTGCGCGAAGCGGGCATGGGCGCGCGGCTGACGGTGGGCATCGCGGTCGGCCTCGGCTTCAAGTACCTGCTGGACATGCTGGCACCGACGAGCATGGTCTTCGGCGTCCCGCCGTGGCTCTCGATGCTGCTGCCGGTCGCGCTCTGCTGGGCCGCTGGCGGAGTGCTGGCGCGTCGCGTCTAGGGACGGCGCGGGCACTTCACGCTGTTCGAGAGAAGGCCCGGCCAGACCTCCTGACGACGCTACTGCTCGCGGGTCGCTATTCCGCCTCTATGGGAAAAGGCGTTCCAAGCGGCAGGAGTATCCACTCCGTGCCGCTGAAGTCGATCCAATGCTCGGCGTCATCGGCGTCGATCCAGTGTTCCACGCCGTCGACGTCCAGCCACCGCTGCCGACCGTTCTCGTCCAGCCAGCTGCGCAAGCTCGGCTGCCGTCGATCTTGAAGCGGCCCGTGGTACATGGTGATCGTCTCGTCGCTGTCCGGATCTCGGAGATGGTGCTTGCCGGCGCGGTCGATCCACTCCTCCGTGCCGTCTTCATACTGCCAACGCTCGTTTCCCCTCGAGTCCAGCTGCCTATGTATGTACCGGGTGTCGACGACCGGAGGCACAATCGCCCACGGTCGCGTTGTATCCGTGATTGGGCCCTCCTGCATCGCCTGCCAGCCCTCGCGCAAGAGACGATCGAGCGCTGGCTGCGCATGACTCAGCGCGGCCTCGGAGAACCGCTGTTCGAGTTCGCTCCAGTCGAGCAGCGCACCCGTGCGCAGATCGTGTTCCCGCGCCGCAAGCAGGTACGGGAGGTACATCTGTGGCGAATCGTTGTTTCCGAGCGCTGCGCCGACCGCTCGCCGGAGATAGGCCAGCGCGACGTTCGCCGTGGCGGCAGCGTCCAACTCCGCGCCGACGCCCCCAACCTGGGTGTTCGCCCACACGCTGCCCAGACGGGCGGCGACGAGGAGCAGCTCCGTGTCCTGGATGTTCTGCCGATAATGCGACGCATGGAGACCAATGACCCGTTCCATGGCAGCCCTCGGCACCGTGCGGCACTTCGCCAGGCGCCAGGCAAAGTGCAACTCGCTTTCGTCGAGCCTCGCCACGCGCTGGGCGTGGTCCAGGCCGTGCGCGTCCTCGGCCAGATACTCGCGTTCCAGCTCCCACTCGGCCGCCCAGCCGTCGTGGTAAGTGCTGCCATCCCAATAGAGAGTCCTGCCGCAGGCGCGATGCAGCGCCGAGAGCCGCGCGAACGCATCCGCGGCGCAGACCTCGCGCAACTCATGGGGCGCGTCGTGGCGCATGGCGCGACATTGCGGCTCCGTCATGGCGCCCTCAACCGCCATGCGCAACGCCATGGGATCGTCGAACACGTCTCGCCAAACGACCCGATCCGAGAACGGCAAAGGCGCCCACGGGCCCTCGTCGCCATCAGCAGGGTCCTCCAACGGCTCGGAGTGCCAGTTGCGCGTTACGTCTCGGTACAGATAGATGCCGTCCAACGCCGCCATGCAGTCGTTGGAGAGGCGCTCCCAAAACGGTGCGCAGAGGTTCCGCAAGTGGGCCACTTCCAACGCCGGTTCCGAGCGCTGGGGCACAACCGGACATGCCTCGTCCCCGCCCGGCTGCGAACCGGCTAAGCACGCGAAAGACCACGACAGGGCGAGCGCGGCAAAGACGATCCGTGGGCTGCGCATGACTCCATCGCGCCCCGCCAGAAGGCGACGTTGCCGGCACAGGGATCCCCAAGCAGTGCGAGATTGTTGCCCTTCCATCTGCGTTAGTCCGCCCAGTACAGCTCGTAGAGTTGGCCATCGTCCCAGTACAGCACCCTCGCTGCCGCTTCGTAGGCGAAGGATTGGATCGAGTCGTGCTCGGTTAGGAGCTCTCGCAGCTCCCCCTCGGGACAAGGCCGTGTTCCCCGAAACCGGACGGCGCAATAGGCCGTGTACTTGCCGGGTGGCAGCGTAGAAATGCCCGATCTGGCAAGCGAGACAATTTCGTCGTCCAAGATCGTCAGCTCGTCCACGCCACTCAGTGCGACGACAAGCGCGTACATGCCTTTGGTCTGCACGAAGTACGCTTCGTCCAACAAGCCGTCGCCGTTGAAACCCCTTGCGTCGACATGTGCTCGGTCCCTGCGTGCTCGCCCGCCGTGGGCCTCTCGACTATGCGTACCAATTCGGGAAATGGTGCTCCGACCGGCAGGAGAATCCACTCCGTGCCCTCCCAGTCGATCCAGTGTTCGGCATCGTCTTCGTCGAGCCAGTGCTCGTGGCCGAACTTGTCCGCCCAACGCTCCTTGCCGTCGTCGTCGATCCAGCGTCGCGTCACCACGCCTGCGCTGGCGATCTGGGGACCCTCCGACATAAACCATTCCCCATCTGGATCGGCCTGATGGATTTCGCCGTCTATTCCGAACCAACTCTCCGAGCCGCTGGGATATCGCCATCGGACATTGCCCGCGTCGTCGTGGCGACGGGCGATGAACATCCTCTCGACCACGGGCGGCGCGATCGCCCACGGCTCTGTGGGGCTGTTCTGGGCAGTTTCCCGCAGAGGTTGCCAGCCTTTGCCCAAGAGGCTCTCGACGGCAGGGCCGGCCGCGTCGATCTCTTGGTCGGAGAATTCCTGAGCCAGTTCGCTCCAATCGACTTGCGGCTCGCTGCCGCGAAGGTCGTGCTCTCTCGCCGTCAGCAAGAGCGGCAGCTGCATGGTCTCGGGCACGAACGACCAATCCGACGTGCGGAATGCCTGTTGGAGATAGGCGAACGTCAAATTCACCTTGGCCGTCGAGTTGACCTGCCGCTCGTCCACGACGATTTGCGTGTTCGCCCAGACGCTCCCCAGTCTCGCGGCAACGCGAAGCAGCGAGTACCCCTGATCGTACTGGTCGCCACTCATGTTGCCCATGAAGTGTGGCGGTCGAATCATCTCGATCGGCCGCAGCGCCTCCTTCGGCACCTGGCGGCACTTCGCGAGGCGCCATGCGTGCGCCAACTCCTGTTCTCTGAGCCACGCGGCGCGTTGCGCGTAGTCCTCCTCTCCCGCCTCTTCCTTCAGCACTTGGCGGTGCCACTCCCACTCCACCTCCCAGCCTTCGTGGTACTCGCTGCCATCCCAGTAGAGCATCTCGCCGCATGCGTGGTGCAACATGGCAAGCCGCGCAAAGGCGTCGGCAGAGCAAGCCGAGCGCAGCCCGTGGGCGGCTTCGCCCGCCATCGCTCGGCAACGCGGCTGGTTGGCGGCCTCCGCCACGGCGTTGCGCAGCGCCAACGGGTTCTCGAAGACATCGCGCCAAACGAACCGATCGACCTTCGGAAGCGGCGACCATCTGTAGGTGGGTTGGTATGGAAGCCCCTGACCCACCGCTGCTTTCGGCGGGCGAGTGTTCCTGACGTCCGCGTCGAGATGGCGTTGATCCAGCATGGCCATGCAGGGCTTCGGGAGATCGGCCCAAATGTCGGTGCAGTGGCCTCCGGTTTGCGCCTCCGCCGCATCCGCGCCTGCCACTCGATACACCCCGCCTGCCCAGCTTTCGGACCAAGCGCCAGCCGACAAGAGCGCCAGCAAGGCAACCAAGTTCCGCTTGGACGTCAGTTTGCCGCTCGCTCGCGGATCGAGCTCGCACGACGCGTCGCCGTCCTTCTCTTCGACGTGATGGCCGTACTCGCGCTTCATCATGTCTGTTTCGACCTACTCCACGTGCGGCGGTTCCGGCGGCAGCAGTATCCACTCCGTGCCGTCCAGTTCGATCCAGTGCTCCGTGCCGTCCGGGTCCAACCAGTGTTCGTCCAACGCCTCGATACACTCGGGAGACGTCGCCGAGGATGGCGACGGGCACAGCGCCTTGAGGGGTTCGATCGCAGCGGCCAATGCCGTGCCGGTTCCGCCACAGGCCGTCTGCCGCTCTTCGGCAACTGCGAAGGTCGCCCCCAACACAACGCCAAGCCAGAACATCAGACGCAGGATGAGGCAAACGTTGCCGGTGAACATCGTTCCGCCTCCTTGACTCTGATCCACGACGCCACTGCTCATCGGTCGCTACTCCGCGTCATCGGGAAAGGGCGCTCCGACCGGCAGCAATATCCACTCCGTGCCATCCAGTGCGATCCAGTGCTCCGCACGATCGGCGTCCACCCAGTGTTCGTCGCCCACTTCGTCGATCCACCGTTCGGTGCCGTCGGCGTCGGTCCATCGGCGCAGCGTGTCTCTGCCGATTTCCCGGTGGCCCCCTCCGATGGTAGGAGTCTCGCCGGGCCTGCCCGAATAGGTGGCGCAGCCATCGTTCCACACTTCAAGCCCGTTCCTGTGTATCCAACGGACGTTGCCGTCTTCGTCGATCCGGCGCCGCAAGACCTTCGTTCGCACCGGCGTCGGCTGGTCCATCCAAGGCCACACCGAGTCGCCGAGTGCCCGCCCACAGCACGGTGGCCAGCCGTGTGCGCGGATGGCCGCGGCGATTGGCCGAGCGGCCGCACGTTCCTCGGCAGTGAACGCGGCCTCGAACCCACGCCAGTCGATCAACGACATGTCGCCGGCAAGGTCCTCGTCACGCGCGGCCAGCAGATGCGGCAGCCACTTGCCCGATTGAGTAGGCCAGCTGGCATACGCCAACGGCAACGGAGGTTCCTGCCAAGTCTCGACGGCTACTTTGGTCTCGTGGCCCCATGCCTTCCACGGACTGGACACCACAAGCGCCCACACGCTGCCAAGCCTCGCCGCCGCCACGACAAGCTGGTCGCGTTGATCGTATCTGGTGAGGGCGTACACGGACGGTCGCACCTGCGCCAAGGGCGCCAGAGCGGCCTCCGGCACAGCGCGGCACTTCGTCATCAACCACGCAAAGTGCAGTTCGCTCTCGTCGAACTCAGCGACCTGCTGCCAGTAGTCGTCCTCCGTTGCGTCGATTGTCTCCCGCCATTCGTCCCACTCCGCTTGCCAGCCTGCGAAATACGGATTGGTCACTTCTTCCCAATCCAGTACACGCCGACAAGCGCGGTGCAGCGCACCCAGCCGCGCCATCGAGTCCGCCGCGCACGCTTGCCGCAAGTCCGGCCGGAACTCGTGCTCACGCAGACGACAGGCGAGATCGTGCGTGGCGGCCTCCACCCGGTTGCGCAGCGTCAACGGATCCTCGAACACTTCACGCCAGACGACCGTGTCGCTGCGCGCGTGCGGCCACCACTTCGGGCGGCGCAAATCTCTCGTGGTGGAGTGCATGTCGCACAGCACCGGCCTGTTCCAATAGCGCGCGTCCAACGCCTCGCGGCACTCTGGCGATACCTCCGCAAGTGGCGACGGGCACAGCGCCTTCAGAGGCTCGACCTCGATGATCAGGGCAGCGCCTGCTCCGCCGCAGGCCGTCTGCTGCGCCTCGGCGAACTCAACCGTGGCCGGATCGGCACCTGCGCCAACGCCAAGCACGGCGGCCAAACCTAGGACGAGGCCCGATTTCGCTGCTTGACTGGTGTTCATCAGCTGCTCAAGTGCGTCTTGGCGTCATGCATGGCTCTATCTAGGGCGCGGCGGGTTCGGGCGGCAGCACTGTCCACTTCGTGCCGCCATAGTCGACCCAGTGCTCTGCCCCGCGAGTGTCCACCCAGTGTTCCACGCCGTAGTAGTCCAGCCAGCGAGGGCGGCCCTCTTCGTCATCCCAACGCCGCAACGTCGGCATTTTTCGCGTACCCAACACCGAGTGACTGATGATCGAAGGCTCGTCTGTCTCCGCACTCTTGTAGACGGCTTGGCCATCGTCGTCGAACCAAGCCTCGTCGCCGTTCTCGTGTACCCAGCGCTCCGTTCCGTCTGGGTCGAGTCGTCTTCTGACGATCCGAGTTGCGACGACCGGGGGCGCTATCGCCCAAGGCCATGTGTCTGTGCCGGTGGGATCCTCCGCAGGCTGCCATCCGTGGCGCAGAAGTCGCCTGACGGCCGGCTGCGCTTGGCGGATTTCGGCGTTGGAGAAGTACTCTTCCAGTCCGCTCCAGTCCAACTGGGGAGTGGACTCGTGCGCATCGTACTCCCGGGCCGTAAGCAAATGGGCGAGATGCCAGTAGCGGGACTCGCGCCAAGCCGCCGCCCACGCTCGTCGGACGTAGGCCAAAGCAAGGCTCTCCTTGGCTGTGGCGTTGAGGTCCAAGCCAGGCAGGCCGGTGCCGCCAACGCGAACGTTCGCCCACGGGCTGCCTAGGCGGGCGGCGACGACCCTCAGTTCCCAGGACTGGCTGTATTCGTGGTAGTGGAAATGGATCGGTGGGCGCCGCAAGGAAACGACTCGCTCCATTGCTGCCGGCGGCACGGCACGGCACTTCCGCAAGCGCCAAGCGAAGTGCAGTTCGCTCTCGTCGAGCGCGGCCATGCGCAGCCTGTGATCGTCGAAGTCTTGCGCCTTCTTGTCCACACGGCGTCGCTCCCGCGCCCACTCGTCGGCCCAGCCGCGATGGAGGTCGTGGCCATCCCAGTACAGCGCTCTGCCGCATGCGTGGATGAGTACGGAGACGCGCGCAAAGGCGTCCGCGGCGCAGGCTTCGCGCAGATGGTGCGGCGCTTCGCCGACCTTGGCATGACACCGCGACTCGGCAGCGGCCGCCTCCATCGCTTCGCGGAGCGCAAGCGGATCTTTGAACACCTCGCGCCAGACAATGCGGTCCTCCAAGGGGCAGGGAATCCAGAAGGGACGATAGCTGCTCGGATTCTGTTCGCGGTCGGAGTGCCAGTTGAGCATCACGTCTCGATCCATGTAGACGCGCTCCAACTCCGCCGCGCAGTCGGGCGACAGATCGCCCCAAAGCGGCGCACAGAGAAGCCGAAGTCGCAGCACTTCCCGCCTGAACTCGGCACTCGCCACCGAGCCGGCCGATCTCATAGTGGGCAGTACGTCCACTGCGCCCCACGACGCGAAACCCCATAGGGTCCACACGGTGGCCAACAGCGCTTTCCATGGAACAGGCCGAAACGATCGCCAGCGCGCGCAGCCGGCCGCAACGGTGCTGCTGACGAGCGCGAGGGCCAGCTGCAGTGCGACGGTGAAGCGCGACGGTTTCATGTTGCCTTCCGAAGGCGGTCACGGGTCGTACGTTAGACCTGCTGCCAGTGCGCTTGTGACCCACTTGCCGCCAATTTGCAGTACGCTGGTGCGGAATCCGCACTGAAACGGATATTCGATGGCAAAACGCGCACTCGACGGCTCTGCCACGTTCGTACTCGACCGCACGGACCGGCGCCTCTTGCGAGTGCTGCAGGAGGACGCCAAGCGATCCGACGAGGAAGTCGCGCCGCTGGTGAATCTGTCGCCGTCCGGGTATCGCAAGCGGCGTCATAGGCTTGAAGATGCCGGCGTCATCCAAGGCTACGTGGCGTTGGTCGATCAGGAGCAGGTCGGGCTGTCCGAGGACGTCTTCGTGCTCGTCAAGCTGCACTCGAACGGGCACGACGACAGAGTGGCCTTCGACGAGGCGGTGAAGGGCGTGGAGGAAGTGATGGAGTGCCACGCGGTGACCGGCGAGTGGGACTACGTGCTGCGCGTCGCGACAAGCGACCTGCACGACCACGACCGCCTGAGCGACAGCAAGCTCTCGCGGCTGCCTGGGGTGGAACGGTTGGAGTCCCTCGCCACCACGCGGCGCGTCGTTGGGAGAAGGGCGCTGCCGCTGTAGGCAAGCCTCTATCGTTTGGCCAGAGCGCCTCTAACGACGGCGTGGACGCTTGGGTTCGCGCACGATGACGCTGTTCGAGAAGCGGTCCGGCCAGCTCTTGCGGTCGCGGTCGAACCACATCCAGATGAAGCCCAGGCCGAGCGTGGCGAAGCTGGCGAGGCCGGCGACGAAGCGGCGCAAGGCTTGACCGGCGGTGAACGGGCCGTCGCAGCGCAGGCGGAGGCGCCATGCCAACATTCCCAAGGTCTGGCCGCGGCGGCACCAGAAGAAGGCTAGGAAGGCGTAGGTTTCGACGAACAGCAGACTCTGCACCCACGCTCCCACTACGGCGTCGCCGATCAACGTCACCAGCGCCACCACCGTGGTGATCCAGATCGCAAGCAGCACCAAGGCGTCGTAGAGCATCGCGAAGAGGCGGTGGCGAAGGGCGGCCAGAGGCAACGCGGTGCTGGCGTCTTCAGCAGGCGTCGTTCGCGTGGGGGAAGTCGGCGACGACGCAGCCTTTGAGCGGCGCGTCTTGGCCGCGGTCACCCCAGCCTCATGCGGTCCACGCCCACGAAGCGGTCGTAGACGAGGTAGAGCGCCACCACGCAGGCGAGCAGGATGCCGCCCAGGGCCGCGGCCAAGCCCCAGTTCAGCGACTGCTGCATGTGGTAGGCGATCATCGACGAGATGAGTTGGCCGGTGCGTCCGCCCACCAGCGCGGGGGTGATGTAGAAGCCGATGGCCATGATGAACACCAGCAGCGAACCGGCGCCCACGCCCGGCAGGGTCTGCGGCCAGTACACCCGCCAGAACGCGCGCGGAAAACTCGCGCCCAGGGAAGCCGCCGCGCTCATGTGCGACGGGGGAATGGTGCGCATCACGGCGTAGAGCGGCAGCACCATGAACGGCAGCAGCACGTGGGTCATGGCGACGAACGTGCCGGTCATGTTGTAGATCATGGAGAGCCGGCTGTCGTCCAACACCAAGCCGATGGCAACTAGCACGTCGTTGACGACGCCTTGGGATTGCAGCAGCACGATCCACGAGGTCGTGCGCACCAGGAGCGACGTCCAGAACGGCACCAGCACCAGCAGCAACAGCAGGTTGGCGCGGCCCGGCGGCGCCTGGGCGATGAAGTAGGCCACCGGATAGCCGAGCAGAAGGCACAGCAGCGTCACGCCCATGGTCACGGCGAAGGTGCGCCCGAAGAGCGCGACGTAGATGCGCTGTTCCTCCGCCCGCTGCACCACGCTCCCTTCGGCGTCGCGCTCCAAGTCCAGCGATTGCAGATAGTGGCGGTCGGTGAAGCGTTGCCCGGCGCTGCGCACGGCTCGCCACGTCGCGGCTTCTCCCCAGGCCGGGGCGATGTCCAGCATCGCGTCCCGCCAGAAGGCGGTGTTGCCGGCCTCCGGTTCCAAACGCCGTAAGCGGCTCGCGGTTCGTGTGATGACGCTTCTCAAACCGCTCTCGATGCGGTTGACGCGAGTGGCCAGCTGGCCGACCACCCGGGTCTCGCGGGCCTGCACGAGTTCGGCGGCGGCCGCCGTGAACACCGCTTCGGACGGTACCGAGGCACCGTCCCACCCGCGCAGCATGGCCAGCGTTTCCGGCATCGCTTCCGCCACCAGCGGATCGTGGACGCTGCGCACCAGCATCACGACCAGCGGCGCGATGAACGTCACGCCGACGAACGCGATCAGCGGCAGAGTCAGCGCGATGGCGCGGATGCGGGCGCTGCGTTGCGCAGCCGCATGGCTCGCCCCGCCGATGCCCTTCGCGTTCGCCGAAACCATGCCGCTCTGCCCAGCCCCTTCGCCGAAGCGCCGCTAGCGCGCCAGCCAGGCGGCGAAGCGTTCGTTCACGTCGTCGGCGCGTTCGGCCCACCACTGGCCGTCGGTGAGCAGCGTCACCGCCATCTTCTCTTCGCCGGTCGGCATGTGCGGCGCCATGTCGATGCCGGTTTCCAAGTGGGTGGTCACGAACGGCATCGCCGAACGCCGCGCCGGGCTGTACGAGATGTACTTGCTGATGGCGGCCATCGTCTTCGGTCGCGCCGCGTACTGCACCAGCTTGCGCGCTGCGTCGAGATTGCGTGTGCCGCTGACGATGCCGAAGCCGGCGGATTGCAGGTTGCCGCCGTCCCAGACGACCTCGAACGGCTGGTCCTCCAATGCCTGGGCGTTGAAGATGCGGCCGTTGTAGGCGGTGCTCATCATCACTTCGCCATCGGCCAGCATCTGCGGCGGCTGCGCTCCGGCATCCCACCAGACGACGGAATCCTTGATGGTGTCGAGCTTGCGGAAGGCGCGGTTCATGCCCTCGGGCGTGTCCAACATCTTGTAGATGTCGGCACGAGGTACGCCGTCCGCCAGCAGGGCGAACTCGAGGTTGCTGCCCGGCACCCGGCGCATGCCACGCCGGCCGGGGAACTTCTCCAAGTCGAAGAAGTCGCCGAGGGTCGCTGGCCGTTCTTCGGGGAACAGTTCGCGGTTGTAGGCGTAGATGGTGGCGCCGAAGATCTGCCCGACGCCACATTCGGAAACGGCGGCGGGGATGAAGTCCTCCGCGGCCGGCGTGCCGTCTGCCCCGGGCGGCAAGTCCGCCACGTCGACCGGTTCCAGCAGCCCTTCGTCGCAGCCCCGGTGCAGGTCCTGGATTTCCAGATCCACCACGTCCCAGTACACGTTGTCGGTTTCCACCTGGGCGCGGATCTGCGCCAGGCCGCCGTTGTAGTCCTCCACCTGCACCTCGATGCCGGTCTCCTCGCTGAACGGTTCCAGCACCGCCAACGTGCTGGCGCGCTGGTAGGAACCGCCCCAGGACACCACCGTGAGCGTCTCTTGCGCCAACGCGCTCTGCGCGCCGAACGCCAGCAGCGCCGCGAACGCGAACGCCCCTCGCTGAAGGCTCATGTTTCCTCTCCTTCTCCTTGTGCTTGTTTCTGCGTTTGTTTCTGCCCGTCGTTCAAGTCGGGCGCCAGGGCGCGGCAGTCGGTGGTGGTCCAGCCGATGCGCACGCGGTCGCCCGGCAATACGCCGCCGTGGCCGACGATGTTCGGAATCTTCAGCACGAAGCTGGTGCCGCCGATGGACGTCTGCAGGCGCAGGTGGTCGCCGAGAAACACCATGTCCTCCACGTCCACCTCGAACTCGTTGCTGTAGGCGCCGGGATTGGGCGCCAGGCCCACCCGTTCCGGGCGGATGGCCAGCACCACGTCGCGCCCGGTTCGGCCACGCGCCACCGGGAACGCCTTGATTCGCAGCCCTTCGACACCGACCACGCAGGTGTCGCCCTCCATGCTTTCCACGCGCCCGGAGAGCAGGTTGTTGTCGCCGATGAAGGACGCGACGAAAGGCCGCTCCGGTTCCTCGTAGAGCACTTCCGGGCTCGCCACCTGCTCGATGCGGCCAGTGTTGAACACGGCGACGCGATCCGACATCGCCATCGCTTCCTGCTGGTCGTGGGTGACGTAGACGACGGTGACGCCCAGTGTGCGCTGGATGCGCCTGATCTCGAACTGCATCTCCTCGCGCAGGCGTCGGTCCAAGGCGCCGAGGGGTTCGTCCATCAGCACCAGGTTCGGCTCGAAGACCAGCGCCCGGGCGATGGCCACGCGCTGCTGCTGCCCGCCCGAAAGCTGCCCTGGGCGGCGTCCTTCGAAACCTTCGAGGCGCACCAGCTGCAACGCCCGCTGCACGCGCTCGTCGATGTCCGCCTTGCCCATGCGCCGCGCCTGCAACGGAAAGGCGAGGTTGCTGCCGACCGTCATGTGCGGAAACAGTGCGTAGTTCTGGAACACCATGCCGATGTCGCGCTTGCGCGGCGGCACGTCGTCCACCGGGCGGTCGGCGATGCGGATGGTTCCGGCGCTCGGCGTCTCGAAGCCGGCGAGCATCATCAGGCAGGTGGTCTTGCCGGAACCGGACGGGCCGAGCAGGGTCAGGAACTCGCCTTCGTGGACCGTGAGGTGCAGGTCGCTGACGATGGGCGTGACGCCGTCGTAGCTCTTGTGGACGGCGTCGAACTGCACGTAGGGCAAGGCGTTTTCGCTCACGGCACGGCTCCTCGATAATCCTACGATGCGGTCGCGCCGCGACGGCGCAGCCACTCCACGGTTCCGATCAGAACGAGCGCGAAGGCGATCAGCATGGTGGCCACGGCGAGGATGGCGGGGCTGATCTGCTCGCGGATGCCGGCCCACATCTCGCGCGGGATGGTGCGCTGCTCCAAGCCGCCCATGAACAGCACCACCACCACTTCGTCGAACGACGCGGCGAACGCGAACAGGCCGCCGGACATGACGCCAGGCGCGATGAGCGGCAGCTGCACCCGCCGAAAGACGCGCCACGGCCCGGCGCCGAGGCTGGCACCGGCGCGCAGCAGATTGCCGTCGAAGCTCGCCAAGGTCGCGGTGACGGTGATGACCACGAACGGCGTGCCCAAGGCCGCGTGGGCGAGAATCAGCCCCAGATGCGTCTGCCCCAGGCCGACGCTGGAATAGAAGAAGAACATGCCGGCGGCGGAGATGATGATCGGCGTCACCATCGGCGAGATGAGCACGCCCATGATCGCCGGACGCGCCGGCATCGCCGGATTGGCCAAGCCGAGCGCCGCCAACGTGCCGAGCACCGTGGCCAGCACGGTCGCGCAGCTGCCGATCAGCACGCTGTTGCCGAGCGCCCGCAGCCAGTTGTCTTCGCCAGCGACCGTGGCGTACCAGCGCAGCGAGAACGCCTCGGGCTGGAACGACAACATGCCCTCGGTGAAGGTGAAGTACGGCTCGGCGTTGAAGCTCAACGGCACGACCACTAGGATGGGCGCGATCAGGAACACGAGCACCGCCGTGCTGAAGCCGACGTGCAGATAGTGGCCGAGACCGTGGGCGTGGCTGGAAGTCATAGGCAGGAAACGCGCGGTGCGGCGTCGCGCCGCTTCGTCGCGCCCCTCCGCTGAAGTTCGATGAACACGCATCATATCAGCCAATTCGTCTCCGAACTGTGGGACGACAGCATCGTGCCGTCCTTGGTGGAGTACATCCGCATCCCCAACAAGTCGCCAGCCTTCGCCCCGGACTGGCAGGCCGAAGGCCACATGCAGACGGCGGTGGAGCACCTGCGCGCCTGGGCGGAGAACTGCGGCGTGCGCGGCTTGACCGTGCGCATCGTCACGCTGCCGGATCGTACGCCGGTGCTGTTCTGCGAAGTCGCTGGCAACGGCGCCGGCAACGTGCTCCTCTACGGCCACTACGACAAGCAGCCCGAGTTCGAGGGCTGGAACGCGGGCCTCGGCCCGTGGGAACCGGTGATCCGCAACGGCCGCCTCTACGGACGCGGCGGCGCCGACGACGGCTACGCCTGCTTCGCATCGCTGGCCGCCATCGCCGCGTTGCAGGCCCAGGGCCTGCCCCATCCACGCTGCGCGCTGCTGATCGAAGGCTGCGAAGAGAGCGGCAGCTACGACCTGCCAGCCTACATGGAGGCGTTGGCGGGAGAGATCGGCGAACCGGACCTCGTGATCTGCCTGGACGCGGAATGCGGCGACTACGACCGGCTTTGGCTGACGACTTCCCTGCGCGGCATCCTCTCCGGCACGTTGACGGTGCGGGTGCTCACCGAAGGCGTTCATTCGGGCGCGGCGGGCGGCATCGTGCCCTCGAGCTTCCGCGTCCTCCGGCAACTGATCGAGCGCGTGGAGAACGCGAGCAGCGGACGCATCGCGGCTCTCGAAGTGGACATTCCGAACTCGGCGGGCAGCCAAGCCGTGGACGTCGCGAAGGTGCTCGGCGACATGAACGTGAACCGCTTCCCGTGGGCCGGCGCTACCGGCCCGGCGCTTGCGCCCGGCATGGAAGGCGACCTCGTGCTGGCGAACACCTGGCGGCCGGCCTTGGCCGTCGTCGGCCTCGGCGGTGCGCCGCCTGTGGAGAACGCCGGCAACACGCTGCGCCCCTTCACCGCCGCGAAGCTGGTGTTCCGCTTGCCGCCGACTCTCGAAGCCGAACCAGCCGCGAATCGCGTGAAGGCGTTGCTGGAGACCGATCCCCCGCACGGTGCCGACGTGACGTTCGAGCTCGACCAGCCGCAAACCGGCTGGCACGCGCCAGCACAGGCGCCGTGGCTCTCGGAAGCGCTGGCCGCCGCCTCCGAGGCCCACTTCGCCGCCCCGTCCATGACGATGGGCACCGGCGGCACCATCCCCTTCATGCAGATGCTCGCCGAGCGCTTCCCCAACGTGCAGTTCGCAGTCACCGGCGTGCTTGGCCCGCACTCCAACGCCCACGGCCCGAACGAGTTCCTGGACATCGCCACGGGCAAGCGCGTCACCGCCTGCATGGCGCACCTGCTGCACGCGCTGGCGACCCGGCAGGCGTAGAGATTCCGGTTAGTATCGACAGGCCTGCCACTGTAGGAGAGAGCGCGTGGCCGAATCGACGTTCACCGACGCCTGCCTTGCCAAGAACGCCCGCTACGCGGAGGAGTTCGACAAGGCGGACGTGCCGGCGCCGCCGAAGAGCAAGGCGGCTGTGGTGACCTGCATGGATGCGCGCATCGAGACCGGGCGGCTGCTCGGTCTGGAGGAAGGCGACGCGCATGTGATCCGCAATGCCGGCGGGGTGGTGACCGAAGACGTGCTGCGCTCGCTGCTGATTTCGCAGCGGCTGCTCGGCACCGAGGAGATTCTGCTCATCCACCACACGGAATGCGGCATGGCGACGTTCCGCGACGACGACGTGAAGGACGCCATCGCCGCCGAGACCGGTTTGCGCCCGCCCTTCGCGCTCGAAGCCTTTGCGGACGAGGAAGAGGACGTCCGCCAGTCCATCCGCCGCATCCAGGCCTGTCCGTTCATTCCAGTGCGCGACAAGGTGCGCGGCTTCGTCTACGACGTGAAGACCGGGCGCCTGAACGAGGTGGAGTGAACGCGCCGCCGGTTCGGCCAGCAACATAGGGAGCACCGCCATGCCCGCCTTCGACGTCGTCTCCGAAGTCGACTTGCAGGAAATGCGCAACGCCGTCGATCAGGCGGCGCGGGAACTGCGCAACAGGTTCGACTTTCGCGGCGTGGACGCCGGGGTGGAACTGGCGAACGACATCGCCATCGTGTGGGCGGAAGACGAGTTCCAAGTCGATCAGCTGGCGGACATCCTGCAGGACAAGATGACCCGGCGCGGCATCGACGTCGGCGTGCTGGACGCGCGGCCCTTGGAGGCGTCCGGCAAGCAGAAGCGCCAGCCCTTCGGCCTGCGCCAAGGCATCGACCGCGCCGTCGCCTCGCGCATCGTCAAGACGGTGAAGGACGCCAAGCTGAAGGTGCAGTGCCAGATTCAAGGCGAGAAAGTGCGCGTCACCGGCAAGAAGCGCAACGACCTGCAAGCCATCATCGCCGCCTTGAAGGAGGACGACTTCGGCCTGCCGCTGCAATTCGTCAACTTCCGCGACTGACTCGCGGACCTCCCGCTTGCCGGGCCGGGTCAGTCTCCAACCATGAACTTCAAGCCGACCGTAACGGTCCAAAAGCGCAGCGCGTCCGCGGTGATGTCGTAGCGCACTGCGGCCCCGCCGGGGGCGACCGTCGAGGCGTGGCTGCGCAATGGTTCCCAGAGGTTGCCGCGCGCTTCGAACGTGCCGAAGGCGCCGCCGTAGCGCGCCTTGAAGACGAGGGCGCGGCGTTCCCCCAGCGCAAAGTCCAAACCGCCGATCACCTGCCAGCTCCAGAGCGTGTCGTTTAGCGATTCGTCGGCGCGGGAGACCGTGCCGGCGGCGTTCGGATTGCGTCCAAGCGCCAGCAGTGCCTGCGGGTCGCTGTTGCGGATGGAGGTGCCAGCGTAGTCGATGCCGACTCGCGCCGCGCCCAGACCCGCGCCCAGATAGGGGCGCAGCCGCTCGTTCGACAGCGACCGCCCGAGATCCCAGTAGAGATTCGCGAACAGGCCGTGGCCGGTCACGTCGCCGATTGCCTCGTCGCGGCGGACGAACTCGCGCTGCTTCGAGTCGCCAGCCACCACCAGCGGCAGCACTTCGCCCTCCTGCCGACGGTGCAGGTATTCCGCTTCGAGGCGCAAGCGCCCATGCCTGAAGCCAGCGTTCAAGCCGGCGGCGAAGCCGCTTCCGAGGTCGAACTCGTTGGCGGCTGCCGGCAAGGTGCGTGGCTGACATTCGGACGCTGGCAGGGGAACGCGAGTGCCGTCGAGCAGCGTCGCCGAACCCAGCCACTGGTCGCAGTTCGTCGGAATGCCGATGTTGGTGCGCGTGGATTCGAGGCTGCCCGGCAAAACCACGCCGAGGTCGCCGCCGATGTAGAGGCCCTCCGCGGCCTGCGGCGAGAC
This sequence comes from Candidatus Azotimanducaceae bacterium, assembly GCA_965243175.1. GTDB lineage: Bacteria > Pseudomonadota > Gammaproteobacteria > Pseudomonadales > Azotimanducaceae > VXYL01. The sequence goes on from OZ251532.1 coordinate 713,530, forward strand.
CGCTCCGCCAACCACGGCCAACAGGCCGAACAGGCGCTTGAGGAAGGGGTACCCAAGAAGCGACTTGCAAATCATCCGAATGCTCCGGCCACCGTATTGAAGTTCCACTCGCGCTGATCTTCCACCATCCGGCTCAACGGCGCAAAGCCGCGAGGGTGGCGTCCGCGCGGTTCTCCACCTGCTGCACGAGGTACGCCGTTTGCTCTTCGCCGCCCAGCTCCGGGCGGGCCGCCGCCCAGCCGATGGAGGCGAGGCTGCGCACCAGCATGAACAACGGAATCAGCGCCAGCGCCGCATCCGCGATCGGGCGCACGGCGCGGTAGCCAGCCACCAGCGCCGCCTGCAAATCCTCGAAACGGGGAACGTCGCGGTAGTGGTAGAGGGCGACCGCGCATTCGTAGGGATGCCAGCCGAAGCCCGCGTCGTCGAAGTCGATCACGTGCAGCCGCTCGCCTTGGACGACGACGTTGCCGGGATGCAGATCCGCGTGGATCAAGCTGTAGGTCGCCGGGTCCGTACCGTAGTCGCTCAAGATGTCGTGGATGGGTTGTCGCAGCGCTTCCAATCGCCGTTGTTGCGGCCGGGTCAGATGCGGCGACTCCCAGAAGCGGCCCCAGAACGGCGCCTCGCCGAGGAAGCCGTCCGCATCCAAGGCGTGACGCGCGAAATGGGCGGGAACTCGCCACGTCGCGGCGTGGTTGTGAATCGCCGCGATGACGGTGCCGAGGGCGACGAAGCGGAGGGCGACGGCGGATCGCTCGGCGGGTGCCTGCTTCGCCGTTTCGATCACGTCGTCCAGCGTCTCGCCCTCCACCCACTCCAGCAAGCCGGCATGGCGCTGTTCGCCGGCCACTTCGACGGGCGCGTAGCCGTGGCCGGATCGCGTCGCAACCGGCAACGGCGCATCGATGCCGCTGTCGATCAGGGCCCGCGTCCACATCTGTTCGGAGACGAGTTCCTTCAGCGTGTGGTAGCCGGGGCGGTGCAGGCGCAGCACGTAAGGCTTGCCGGCGGCGCTCTCGACGCGGAGGACGATGTTCTCCGAAACCGAAACGCGCTTGACGTCCGCGACTTCGACATCCCACGCCCGAAGGGCCTCTTGCGCCGCGCGCTGGTGTTCGTACTCGGTGCTCGTCGCAGCCCCCGTCACCCGGCTGGTTCCTCGACGACCTCTTCGAAGGCGGCGAGAAATGCCCCGGCGTCCTCGCGGGAGAAGACCAGCGGCGGACGAATCTTCACCACGTTGCCAAACGCGCCAGCGCTGCCGATCAGGAATCCCCTGTGCTTCATTTTCTCGACCACGTCGCGGGCGGCAGCTCGGGCTGGCTCCTTGCCAACGCGATCGCGTACCCACTCGACGCCAAGAAACAGGCCATGCCCGCGCACTTCGCCCATCGCCTCGCACTTCGCCCGCAGCGCTTCGAGGCCCTGCTTCAGCACGCCGCCCACGGCTTCCACGTTGGCGCGGAGATTCTCGTTCTCGATCACGTCCAGCACGGCGTTGCCCGCCGCGGCTTGCAACGGGCTGGAGGCGAAGGTGTTGAAGTAGCCGGTGCCTTTGCGAAACGCCTCCACCAGAGAGCGGCTCGCGGCGGTGGCCGCAAGCGGCACGCCAGCGCCCAGCGGTTTGCCCATCACCACGATGTCCGGCTCGACGCCCATCGTCTCGTAGCCCCACCAGCGGCCGGTGCGGCAAAGCCCGGCTTGCACTTCGTCGGCGATGAACAGGCCGCCGTTCGCGCGCACGATCCGCGCCGCCTGCGCCATGAAGCCCGGCGGAATGTTCGGCAGCCCCTCGTTGGCGAGGATGGGGCAGAGGAGCAGGCCGGCGAAGGGGATGCCGTCCTTGCGAAAGCTCTCGATGGCTTCGCGCAGGCGGTCGAGATGCCACTCGGTGGGTTCCGCGCCAGCGTGGCGGAAGGTTTCCGGGAACGGAATCGCCCGCACCTCGCCGCTGCGATCCTTCGGCCGGGTGAGCTTGCGCACTTCGGCGCTGTTGCCGTGGTACGCCGCATCGGTGCAGACGATGCCGCGCCCGCCGGTGGCGAGCCGCGCCATCAACAGCGCCACTTCGTTCGCTTCCGTGCCGGTGCAGGTGAAGACCACGCTCTCGATGCCGGCGTGGTGGCGGCTGGTCAGCCGTTCGGCGTAGTCGAGGATGCCTTCGTGCAGATAGCGGCTGTGGACGTTCAGCGTGGCCGCCTGGCGGCTGATCGCCTGCACGACGTGCGGATGGCAATGGCCGACGCAGGGCACGTTGTTGTACATGTCCACGTAGCGCCGCCCGCTCTCGTCGAACACCGCCACGCCCTCGCCGCGCACGATGTGCAGCGGCTCGCGATAGAAGAGCGGCGCCCCGGCGCCGAGCAGCGCGTCGCGACGTTCCTTGAGAGCAGTGGTCACCAGCCGACTCCGCCATCTTTCGTGGTGCGTAGATTACGGGAATCCATGTGGGGCAGGCAGTGGGCGGCGAGATGGAATAATCTGCACGTCTCGCCGCCTTGGTGCGGCTGGCAATGCGGAGGCGACCCGTGGGGCTTGCCGAATCGATCGAGGCGATGGCCAACTTCGCCCATGCCCGGCATCGCGGCCATCGGGTGCCGAACCGCTACTCGGCCAAGCATCCGGACGACCTGAAAACCGTCGGCGAGAGCCACCGCATCGTCGTCCGCAACGCGCGTCTGCTCGACCCGGCGCCCACCCTCGAGAGCCGCGGCTTCCAGCTGGTGAATGCGCCGACCGAGTGCGATCTCATGGACACCGCAACGGTGCGCGGCGTGTTCTACGACGAGTGCCGGGAACTGCTCCGCCGGGTGACCGGCTGCCGCGAAGCGCGCGGTGGCGCCCACGAGTACCGCAACGGCTTCGGCGGCGAATCCGGCGTGCGCGGCGTCAGGCCCACGCCGAACGGCAGTGGTGGCGCCTACGCGCAGGGCATCCACGCGGACATGTCGCCAGCGGTGGAGGATCGCTTCGCGCGCATCGTTGCCGACGAACGGCACTTCGAGAGCATCAACATCTGGCGCAGCACCACGCCGGAGACCATCCAGACGATGCCGCTGGCGGTGTGCGACATGCGCTCCGTACAGCCGCAGGACATCGTCTTCGGCGATGGCCAGAACACCGGCAACATCAAGCAGTACATGAAGGTGGTGGACCAGCGGCTCATCCACGGCGCGCACCAGCGCTGGTACTACTTCCCGCACATGACGCCGAACGAAGTGCTGCTGTTCCGCCAATACGACACGCGCCAGGAAACGCTGAATCTGCGCACCGTCTTCCACACCGCCGTTGCCGACCCCACCACGCCAGCCGACGCGCCGATGCGCTACACCATCGAAGTGCGGATGCAGGCGATCTACGGCAAGGAAACGCAGAAAGCGGCCCGCGTGGCACGTTTCCAAGCGCAAATCCCCACCCATTACGCGGACGGGCGGCGTTGCGATTGGTGGAGCGGGCCGATTGAAGGCTACGAACCACCGCCGGAAGCGGCTTGATCGCCGGCCTTGCCGGCCGAACGTCCTCGGCGTCGCCTACGTCCGGCTACTGCTGCGCGTATTGGAGCTCGCGTCCGCCGCTGGGAGTGCCGCCCTGACCGCCTCCATCGTACGAACATTCGGCGGCGTTCGACGGCACACGTCCTGAAAGTGCGTCATCAGAGACGGCAGCGTCACGTCAAGGAAATCGCCGCGTTCAACGACGAACCCCGCCGCGCACATCCCTTCCACGACTTGCCATGCGGTTTCCTCGCCAACCGCCTTCCCGCGCTGCGAGACAGTCGTCAGCGCGGCGACAACCGCATTCACCGGCACACGCCCATTGCCGGCTTCCGTGAAGGCACAAGCCAAAGCCGTCTCGTAACGGGCCCATGGGCGCAGCCGCGCGCCATAGTATTCCCGCCTGTAGCCGAGCGCCTTTTCGCGCATCGCGGCAACCGGCGGATCGTCACCGATGCCTTCCTCCAACACGGCTTGCGCGAGCGCCCTGCACCCGTTCGTGAGATGGTGCGGAAAGCCGCCGCTCTCGTCCACGATGGCATCGGTAGCCGTGCCAATCCACTGCTCCCGCGCTTGCTCGTCGAACGCGCCGTCGGCAAACGTGTGCTGTGCGAACACCACAGCCAACGTGCCGGCCACCACTTCGTGCGCATCCTCGTCCGACAACGCCCCCACAGTCCGCGCATGCCCGGTCGCCAATCGCGACAACCCAAGATCGGCAAGCCTCTCCACGGTGTTCCCCAACCCGAAACATGCGAGCATCACCGAAGACCCACCCGTGCCGCTGACGTGCAGCGCTTCCAAGTGGCGCCGCACCGTGGGCGTATCGGGCAAGTTCTGCGCCTCGTCCACCAACAGCAGAATCGTGCTTCCCCGCCGTCCGAAACGCAGACTGGCATAGTCGTTCAACACGAGGTTCAGGGAATCCGGCGCCCTCGACGCCACGGTGAACTCGCCGAGGGGCTTTCTGGTGGCAGCTGTGAACAAGGCGTTGCCGAGGAAATGCGCGCTGTCCGTTGCCTTGTCGATCGCCCGCCGCCACCAATCGGACGCATTCAAATCGCGAAACGCGCTGTCGATTTCTTCGACGATGGCCGCAGGCTTCGAGTCCATGGCCGTCGCGGCGAGCTTCACCGGAATCACGGGATTCAGCTCATCCGCCCCACGCGCCAACAACCGCGCCGCGAACTCCCCTAGCAAAGCCGTCTTACCCGCCCCCGGCACGCCCTGAATGACGACGGTATGGCCTTCTTCACCACTGCGGACCCCTCGAATCGCCCGCTCCAGCAAGGCGAACTCGTCCGCACGCCCGGCAAAGACCACCGGCGCCGAGCGGTCCCCCGCATCGGCCAGCCGCTCCAACGAACGCCGGACATCTATCGGTATCTGGTCTGCCATCGCCATGCCGCAAGGCTACCACCTGCTGCCATTCCGCCGCTTCTAGGCGCTCCCCGTCGGACGCTCCAGATCCGCTACATCACGAAAGCGGCACGAGCTCCACGCGCTGCCCGTAGCGGCGGAAGTCCTTGACGTTGAAGGTGGCGAGGCGGCGCTCGCCGTGCGTGAGCATCGTGGCGACGATGTTCGCATCAAAGACCTGCTTGCCGGCAACGCCCACGTCTCGGCACAGCGTGACCAGCCATCCACGTTCAGAGCACAGGCCGTAGCCGCTGACAGCCTCGTATCTGATTGACCTATAAAGAAAAAGTTGCCATGCTCGTAGCCGCTAGGTTGGATACATGCTATTGGTACGCATCACCGAGGAAGCTCAGATGGCGCAGACTGCGAAATTGTTCTGGTCCGGCCGGTCTCAAGCGGTGCGCCTGCCGAAAGAGTTCCGAATGAAGGGCGACGAGGTGCGCATCCGCAAGCATGGCGAGGCTGTGATTCTGGAGCCGATTGCCATGGACTGGCGGTGGCTCGACGACATCGCTGCCAGCTTCTCCGAGGACTTCTTTGCCGCGGGCCGCAATCAGCCCCCGCTGCCGGCTGACCGAGACATGGGCCCGGCTTTCGAGTGATGCGCTTTCTCTTGGACACGAACGCCTGCATCGCTCTGCTGAACCAGACCTCGCAGGCGTTGGCCGCGCGAATGCGGGAGCAGCTACCCAGCGACATCGGTTTGCCAGCCGCCACGGTATTCGAACTCTACTACGGAGCCTACGGTGGGCAAACCGGCGACTACGTGCTCCATCTGCGCGATGATGGTTAGGCTGAAGCCATCAGGGGCGGTGGCGAGGCGGCGTTCGCCGTGCGTGAGCATTGTTGCGACGATGTTTCGCATCGTGGACCAGCTTGCCGGCAACGCCACATCTCGGCATAGCGTGGCCAGCATGTCCGTCACCGCTTGGCCGTCTTCGAGCACCCCGAAGGCCGACGCGAAGCGCCGTATGTCCAAGAGCGCGTCCCGCACTGGCAGCGGCGAAGTCCACATTTGCGGACGAGTGTCCACGGCTCGCGCAGGACTGGCGGCTGATGCGGAGCGGTTCTTCGCGGCGCATCGCGGCGATGGCCGCCAGCGCAGCGTCATGGCCGGGCGCGTTGGCGGCGCGAGCGACCACCAGCGTTTGGGGCGAAAGAACGCGAGAGTCGGTCGATAAGCCGGGTTCTGTCGCGAGCAACCATTCATCTAGGGCAATCGTCGCCGATTGCCTCTTGCGGCCTACCCGGAGTCGGCGCGGACCACGCCATCGACTCCCTATTTGGCCTTGCTCCAGGCGGGAGTGCCTAGCCGGGCCTGTTGCCAGAACCCGCGGTGCGCTCTTACCGCACCCTTTCACCCTTGCCGACCATCCGAAGACGGCTGGCGGTCTGCTCTCTGTTGCACCTGCCGCAGGCTCGCGCCTCCCAGGCATTACCTGGCGCCCTGTCCTGTGGAGCCCGGACTTTCCTCGTGCCGCCCGCCCATTGGTGCGCAACGGCCCGCGGTTGCTTGACCGACTCTCGCCCGGCGCAGCCTACTCTCTTTCCGCTTGTCGCGGGTCAGCGCCTCCGAACCGAAACCGCCAGCGTGTAGAGAGCCGAGCGAGGCGCACCAGTGATCTTCGCGGCCAGCCGAGCCGCTTGGCCGGCCGGCAGTTCGCTCGCCAAGGCGCGAAGCACGTCCGCGGCTTCGGTTGCGACTGGCGGCGTTTCCGCAGCCTCCAGCACGCAGACGAACTCGCCGCGCTGGATCAACGCGTCGTCCTCTAGCAAGCGTTCGGCGGTAGCGACGTGGATAGTCTCGAAGCGCTTGGTGAGTTCGCGGCACACCATCAGCGCCCGCTGCCCGCCGCCGAGAGCCACGATGTCGCCGAGGGTGGCGCGCAGTCGGTGGGGCGCCTCGAAGAACACCGTCGCCATGTTCGCGCGCAGGATCTCCTCCAACGCGGCACGGCGGGCCGCGGGCTTGGCCGGCAGGAAACCCTCGAAGCGGAATCTGCGCGCCGGAATGGGCGAAGCCGCGAGCGCGGTCGTCAGGGCGCTTGCGCCAGGAATCGGCGTCACCGGAACCTCGTGCCGCCATGCCTCCCGCACCAGCTCGAAGCCGGGGTCCGAAATCAGCGGCGTGCCTGCATCCGAGACGAGCGCCGCGTCGCCGCCTTCGAGCAGATGCCGGAGCACGCGGCGGCTGCCTTCGGCCTCGTTGTGGTCGTGCAAGGCCAGCAGCGACTCCGGCGCGGCGCCGATGTGCGTCAACAGCGGGCGGCTGCGTCTGGTATCTTCGCAGGCAACCAACGGCACGTTCCGAAGCACCTCGATGGCGCGTTGCGTGATGTCCGTCAAGTTGCCGATGGGCGTTGCCACAACATAAAGCCGCCCCGGCGCATCGGAAGCGGAACGGGCCGCCGCCATGATTCATCCTTCTCCGCGCAAGACAGCCGACGATTCTATGTCGCGGCGCACGGCATGGGCGGTTGGCGCACTCGTTCTCGCCGGCTGCGCTGGCGCTCCGCAACAGCCCGCGCTTGTCGTGAAAGAGGACGCGGCGATGGCTGCGATCGCCAGGGCCGAGTCCGCGACCGCAGCGAAGGAACGCGCCGAAGCGTATCTCGCCGCCTTGCTTGAACTGGTTGCGCGGGGCGACTTGGAAGGCGCGGTCCGGCTCCACGGCCGGCTTGTCGCGTTCGACGCGAACCAACCGGCGCTCGCAACCGCGCTTGCGGATGCCGAGCGTTTCGAGATGGACTTGGCGGCGCGGCGAATCGCGTTGGCCGCCAGGGACGAAGACTGGGCGGGGCGCTTGCTCGACGCGCTGCGACCGGCCACGCCGGAACAACGCGCCGTGTTGGCGAAGCTGCGCAGCGAAGCGCTCGCGGGCGCCGACGACCACGAATACGCGGCCCTCGCCCTCATCGACGTCGCCGCCGGGCCGGACGTTGCGGACGAGGACTCGGTGCTGGCCGTCGCCGCCATCTGGAAGCACCTTTCGCGTCTGCCGCCGCCGGTTCTGGAACACCTTGCGGAGTCGCAGCACTCGGCGGACGCGGCTGCGTGGTTCGATTTGGCGCATCGCTTCAACACGGCCCTCACCAGCACTGCCCAACAACGAATCTGGCACCGTTGGCGGGAGAACAATCCGCGCCACGTCGCCACCCGCTTTCCACCGCCGAGCATCGCCGAGCAGCCAGCGCCGCCACGCCGAATGGCTTTGCTGATTCCACTGAGCGGCGATCTCGCACCGTTGGCGGAAGCGGTGCGTGACGGCTTCCTCGCAGCGTACTTGCACGCGGCCCAGGACGATGCGGCACCTTCCGTGCGCATCTACGACACCGGCACAGCCTCGGTCTCGAACGCCTACCAGCGAGCCTTGGCGGACGGCGCGGACGTGATCGTCGGCCCGCTCGACAAGGCGGCAGTCGCCGAGTTGGCGCGCCTTTCGCCGGAACTGCCCGTGGTTGCGCTGAACAGTCTCGACGATGCGGAGGGCACCAGCTTCCCCCAATTGTCCCTCGCGGTCGAAGAGACCGCCGCCGCCATTGCCAAGCGCCTTGCGGCGGACGGCGTGGAGCGCGTAGCGCTTTTCGAAAGCGGCCAACCCGACAGCTGGGCAAGCCGAGCGCGGGCCCGCTTCGAGGCCGATCTCGACGGCGTGGAAGTGGTCGCGGCAGGCGTGCTGACCGGCGTAGCGGAGACCACCGGCGTAGTCGGTGCCGTGCTCGGCATCGCCGCGAGCGCGGAACGCCATGCCAGCTTGAGCCGCCACCTACGCGCCCGGCTGGAGTTCGCGCCGACCCGTCGCGACGACGTGGACGCGCTGGTGACGTTCGTCGAAGGCGTGGAGCTGACGGCGTTGAAACCGGCCTTGGACTACCACTTCGCCGCCGACCTGCCCACCTACGCGCCGTCGCAATCGGTGCGCGACGCCGCTTGGAGCGGCTTCGCGGGGCTGCGCGTCTGCGACCTCCCCTGGCGCCTGCACGAGAGCGCACTGCGTTCGGCCACCGCGGACCTCGCCAGCAGCCGCGGCCCGCTCGCCGCGGTCTTCGCCTTGGGCGTGGACGGATTCCGCGTCGCCAACCAGCTCTTCCGCTTCGTCTCCCACGGCGAATCCATCGCCGGCAGCACCGGCCAACTCACGCTCGGCCCCGGCGGTCGCATCCGCCGCGGCATGGCTTGGGGACAAGTGGTCGGCGAACAACTGGTGGCAGCCACGCCGTGACCCGCACGCACCGGCAACTGAGAGATATGGCAGAATGGCGGCCATGCGAAACCGCTCGACCATGGAACTTCGGTGCTACGCCTATCGGCGCGGCGACGTGTGGGAAGCGATCTGCGTGGATTTGGACGTGGCCGTCTTTGGCCCGTCCGAAGAGCACGTCAAGCGCTCGTTGGCGGAAGCCATCGATCTGCACTTGGAGAGCGTAGCTGGTCTCCCGGACGAAGCGCGTCAAGCGATGTTGTCGCGGCGAGCCCCGTGGCATGTTCGTCTCACGCTCGCACTGTCGTCCCTTGCCCACGACGTCCGCCGCAAGTGGCGCAAGCACAGGAGCAGCGAGAAGATGCACCACAGCTTCGTGGTCCACCCTCAGATCGCTGCACTTGGCTAGTTCAATATCTGCTACCGAAAGACTGCCCTGCCCAGGCCCGACTGCCGCCTGATGGACGCCAGCGTGCCCTTTGGAACTTCCTCACTATCCTTGCCGGGCACGGTGACTAAGCGGCGCTTTCCGCCTACCACGCCCTCGAAGTGGCGGTGGCTTCCCTTCTGCCGGTCGAGAGCGAAGCCTTTCGACTCCAAGACCGAGATGACCTCTCGAACTTTCACGTCTGCGCCGACCTCGGCTCAAGGCATCGATCGACAGGTACGTAAGTCTGGACAGCACCAGCTCTGGAGCATACCGCGTGTGGTGCCTGCGACGGCCCGCTAGCGTCCTGATTGGCCGGTTCGAAGGGCGCACCAAAGGACAGCGCCAAGGCTCCGGGAGTTTCAGCCACGAAGGCCCCTCCTCTTCGTTGTTGTTCTCTGCCGGCGACTACACTGGCCACCGTGCATGAGCGCATCTTGAACATGCCGTTTTGCCCAGTCAATACCTCTGTCTGACTTTCAGCGCGTGTAGTAGATTGGACGAGCTTGCCTAGGAGGGAAACGGCGATGGCATTGGATGCGCCGGCAGGCAGCTGCGCGAGGTGCGTCTATTGGCGCAAGAAGGACACGGTGCCGGGTGGTTTAGTCGATACGCTACCGGCGACTGGCCTGTGTTGCGCTTGAGGGTATTGACTGCGCTACGGCAGCGCAGGTGGTTTCCGCTTCGACAGCGCAGCGGCGTTGGGCGTCGCGCCGAACGCCGTGCGGAGCGGTTCCTCAAGCGCAAGGGCTTGCGTACGTTGACGCGCAACTACACGCGGCGCAGCGGCGAGATCGATCTCGTGATGCTCGATGGCGAGACGCTGGTGTTCGTGGAGGTGCGCTATCGCGGCCCCGGGGCGTGGGGCGGAGGGCTCGATTCCGTCGATCGCGACAAGCAGCGGCGGTTGGCGCGCACTGCCGCCCTTTACCTCAATGACCACCCCGAACATCGGTTCCGCGAAGCGCGGTTTGACGTCGTGGCCGCTTCGGGCGCAAACTACGGCATCGCTTGTGAATGGACTCCCAATGCGTTTGAAGCAACGGACTGCTGAAACCACGCCCCTCGTCTTCTCTCTCGCGCTTGCGGCGCTGCTCGCGGTGAGCGGCTGCGTGAGCGTCACCGGCAAGGACCCGACGCTGCGCACGCCGGGCGAGATCGTCGACGACCTCTCCATCGCCCGCCAAGCGGCGCAGCGCATCGAGGCCGCCGACGACCGCTTGGCCGCCAGCCATGTCAATGTCACCAGCTACCACGGCATCGTGCTGCTCACCGGCGAAGTGCAGGACGAAACGCTGCGCGGTCGCGCCGAGAGCGCCATCGCTGGCCTCGGCGATGTGCGCGCCGTCCACAACGAGCTCATCGTCGGCAGCCCCACCGGCTTCGTCGCCAGGGCCAACGACAGCTGGCTCGCCACCAAGGTGATGTCGAAGTTCGCCAGCCGCGACGACGTGGACGCAGCGCGCATCAAGGTGGTGACGGCGGACGGCGTGGTCTACCTGATGGGCGTACTGCCCCGCGCCCAAGCCAACGCCGCCGCGGACGCCGCCCGAACCATCTTCGGCGTCCGCAAGGTGGTGAAGGTCTTCGACTACCTGGACGGCACCTAGGCGAGGGAGAGGGATCGCGCTGCGGCTGGGCCGCGTCTCGGACTACGGAGGATCGCGCTGGGGAGCCGCGCAGCGCATTCCCTTCAGGTCCTCCGCGTCCAGCTTGTCCCAGCTCTCCATTCGCGCCAACCGCCGCATGAGCTTGGGATCGGCGATCTCGATGCGCCCTGCGTAGGAGGCACCCGCCTGCGGCGGCTCTCCGGTGCATCCGACCAGCCAGCTATACGCCGGATCGTCTTCGAACCACTTGAAGTCGAAAGTCATCGGCTCGACTGAGCTGCAACCGCCAAGGACGGCGACTGCGGCAACGCGGGCCCAGAAGAACACCCTCATTGGCGCCCACCACTCCTTGCTTGAACGCACAAATCCTAGCACAGCCTAGCGCGCACGCCCTGCACGCCCAGAGGCCACATGCTAAGGTTCACCCTGACGGTCAAGACAGAGAGTGCCGACTTGCCAAACTTGATTCACTCGCATCATTCGTCAAGCTCCGGGCTTGTCAAGGTTTCCAGAGTCGTCACTGCGGCTATCGTCGGCGCTCTGCTGGCGTTCGCGCCTGCTGCGTTGGCCGCGAACTACGACTTGGTGATCTCGAACGCGAGAACCTACGCGGACGAGTCCATCACGTCTGGCGATGTCGTGATCGGCTACCGAGGCAATGCGCCGACTGCGACCGTCTGGCTCTATCTCGACGACGCCGAACTGACGGCGATTGGTCGGAACGACACCATCGACTTGACCTTCACGTTGAGCAACGCGAAGTTCGCCAGGAAGGTTTCCGCCAGCGCTCTGCGGCCGGAGTTCAATGCCGCCGTTGGAGGCTGCGATGTGCGGGTGAGAAGCGCCGATGGCGAAGCTGGCAGCAGCAGGGCGACGTTCAGCATCGAAGCCACCGAAGGCGGCTGCACTGGAACCGGCGGCAACGTCAACTTCGCGTTCACGCTGCCCGCGCTCACTGGTTTGACGAACACCAGGCTGGTATCCGTCAGGGTGACCACGGACACGCCCGGGGGCAGCGGCTGGCCTGGCTTGGATGCGCGTGGCCGTGGCGTCTCCGACGTCTGCGGTCAAGCGGACGCCGACTCCGACCGCGTCTGTTCGGCGGTCGTGAACAACGTTCTGTCGGCGCGATGGGAAAGTCTATGGCAGCCGCCGTTTGAGGACAGGTTCGACAGCACCGGACTGCTCACGTGGGGGAATGCGGAGGTGTCTGTGGTCAGATTCACTGCCGGGTTCTGGTTCGAAGCCTACCGGAACCGCATCTCTTCCTTGATTGACTTGGCTGCCGGGCGCATGGCCTTCGTCGCGTCGCCCACCGTCGAAACCTACAACAATCTCAGCCCCGTCACCTACAAGGGTGGCCAAGCGTACCTCGGCGTCGTCGAGGTCGGTCTCCGCGGTGCCTACCAATGCACCTCTCGGGAACCGCCCTATGCCGCCCTCTGCCCGTTGCAAGCCGATGGCAGGCCATTCCGCCTCGGCAGGAGGGGCCACGGTCGTGGCCACCTGCACGTCACTGTAACGGGCGACTTCCGCGATGGCGACGCGGTGTTCCTCGACCTCGACCGCAACGAAGAGCCAAGCCCCGACGAGACCTTGAACATGCAGAACAACGGCTCGATGCAGAAGTCGTTTCGGCTCGATCACGTGGCGGGCAACAACGGCCGCGCCGAAGGTTTCGCCCTCCAACCCCTCGTTGCCGTAGCCGGCGAGGCTGGCGAGCTGGAGCGCGAGGAAGGTTGGGACACCCAATGGCTCATCTACCGCCCGAACGGCCGGGACCCCATGCGCCCGGTGCAATTCCGCAGCACCTACTCGGTAACGACCTCGAGCGCGGTCGTCGCCGACCTCCCGGCTACAACGTCACGGCACTCGACGAACTATGCGTTGGTCGAGGGCGGGCACCGGCACGCCTATGCGATTCCGCCGATGCGCGCCGGCGACACCGGCATGGTGCGCGTGAAATGCGAGGTCGCCACGCGGTGCGTGGTGTACTTGCAGTGCGACAGTCAGGATGGCGAGCCCTACTTCGCGCAGGTGCCGGACCCGGTGCCGGGGCGCACCACCTTGGTGCTGACGGCAGAGTCGATCGGCGAAGCACTGGGCCTCGCCGAAGGTGCCTGGGAGACTGGACGGATGACTTGCTCCGTGTACGCGACGCGAGACATCTCCGTTCAGCAGCTAACGCGCAGCTCCACCGGCGTACTGGTGAACAACACCTACGTCGACGACGACCACTAGGCACGAACACCGGCCGACCCCATGCAGATCGAGCAGATACGGGTCCGGAATTTCCGTGCGTTCAAGGACGTGGAACTGCGGGACGTGCCTAGGTTCGCCGTGCTGGTCGGCGCCAACGGCACTGGAAAGTCGACGCTGTTCGCCATCTTCAGCTTTCTGCGCGACGCTATGGACTCCAACGTGAGAACGGCACTGGCGAAGCTGGTCGGCAGCCGCGGGTTCCACGAAGTACGCAGCCGGGACTCCGAGGGCCCCATCGAGATCGAGATCAAGTATCGGACGGATCAAAAAGGGCCCTTGGTCACCTATCGCATCGCGATCGATGAAGAGGAAGGACAGCCTATTGTGGATCGCGAACTGCTGGCGTATCGGCGCACGCGCCACGGCAGACCGTGGCACTTCCTAGACTTCCGCCGCGGCAGCGGCTTCGCGGTCACCAACGAAGCGGAAGAGACAACGGACGCGTCGCAGTTGCAGCGGGATCAGCAGTCCTTGAAGGCACCCGATCTCCTAGCGATCAAGGGCCTGGCGCAGTTCGAGCGCTTCCCTGCCGTCGTCGCCTTGGGCAATCTGGTCGAGAACTGGCATGTGTCCGACTTCCATATCAGTAAAGCGCGTCCCGAGCAGGAAGCGGGCTACGCCGAGCATTTGTCGCGAGAGGGCGAGAACCTTGCTCTTGTCATCGAGTACCTGCACGACCAACACAAGGATGTATTCGACAAAATCCTAGACTGCTTGGAGAAGCGCGTTCCAGGAATTTCCCGCGTCGAGTCGAAGCAGACGGAAGAGGGGCGCATCCTGTTGAGGTTCAAGGACGAGGCGTTCGAGGATCCGTTCCTCGCTCGCCACGTTTCAGACGGCACCATCAAGATGTTGGCGTACCTCGCCCTGCTCTACGACCCCAACCCGCATCCGCTGCTAGGCGTGGAGGAGCCGGAGAATCAGCTCTATCCCACATTGCTCGAAGAGCTGGCCGAGGAGTTCAGGACCTACGCCAACCACGGCGGACAAGTGTTCGTATCCACCCACTCCCCGGACTTCCTCAACGCGGTCGAGGTGGACGAGGTGTTCCTTCTTCAGAAGAAGAACGGCTACACGCGCATACGAAGGGCCAGCGACGACGAACAGATCAAGGCGTACATGGCGGACGGCGACCGAATGGGCCACCTGTGGAAGCAGGGCTTCTTCGAGGGCATCGATCCATAGGCATGAACTTTGCGTTCTTTCTCGAGGAGCCATCAGCACGAGAGATGCTCAAAGGGCTGCTGCCGAAGGTTTTGCCGTCGGAAGTGGCGGTTCAATACGTGGTCTTCCAAGGCAAGCACGATCTCAACAAGAGCTTGGTACGCAAACTTCGAGCATGGCAAAAGCCCGACACGGTCTTCTTCGTCCTCCAAGATCAGGATGCCGCAGACTGCAAGGCGATCAAGGAGGAGTTGATGGGCAAGTGCAAGGAAGCGGGCAAATCGTCGGTGGTGGTCCGGATCGTCTGCCGAGAGCTCGAGAGCTGGTACTTCGGCGATCTGCGAGCTTGTAGAAGAAGGGCTTGATCTCGAGAACCTGCGCCGTCGCGCCAACCAAGCCAAGTACCGCGTTCCGGACTCCATCCACTCTCCGTCACGGGAACTGAGGATGATCACGGGCGGTGCCTACCAGAAGGTCGGAGGCTCTAGGGCAATCGGGCCGCGAATGTCCATCAACGAGAACGCATCGCACAGTTTCGGCGTGTTCATGGCCGCCATCAGGCGCTTCGCCGATGCGTGAAGCGTGAAGTGAATCAGGCGTCAGTGAGTCCACGCTCCCCATCCCGGCGATGGCGTTTGTCCAAAGCGTAGGCCGCCCGGGCGGTCACGATGCCGGCGAGGAGGCCGAAGAGGTGGGCTTCCCAGGAGATGGGGCCGGTGGTTGGGACGATGCCGATCAGCATCGAGGCGCCGTAGCTGAACGTCACCAGGACGGTGACGGCGATGGAGGTGAGGCGGCGTTCGTAGAGGCCACGCACGACGAGGAAGCCGAACAGTCCGAACACCACGCCGCTGGCGCCGATGTGCATGGCGTTTCTGCCGAACGCCCACAGCGCCAAGCCGCCGAGCAACGCGACGGCGAGGGCCACGCCGAGGAAGTAGCGCAGGCCGCGCACGACCAGCATCAGCCCGAACACGATCAGCGGCACGGTGTTGGCCATCAGATGGCCGAGGGAGTCGTGAACGAACGGCATGCCGAGGACGCCGGGGAGGCCGTCCAGACGGCGCGGCACCACGGCAAGCAGAGAAACCAGCTGCGGTGCCGCGAACAACGCGAACAGCGAGACGCCCCAGATGACGCCAGTGCTTGCGAACACGCCGACGATGCGCGGCTTCCACTCGGATAGGTCGATCACGGGCCGTGCTGCGCCGCAGTGGAGGGTTGTCGAACGACGCTAGGGCGCGACGGCTTCGGCGCCGAGGCGCTCTTGCAGCCAGGTCTTGAGCGGCACGTCGTCGTCCGCCGGGGACGTGTAGCCGAAACCGCCGTTCGGGCTTTCGCCGAGCAGCTGGCGGCGCACCGGGTCCGCGCCTTCGAGATAGTGGGCGACCGTCATGTCGTCGCGGGGACGCAGCCAGCGGTAGCTGTAGCCGAGAAACAGCACCTTGCGCGTCACGTCCGAGCGGTTCCGCCCGGCGGCGTGCCACAGGCGGCGGTCGAAGAAGACGGCATCGCCAGCGTCCGCCCGCACCGGCAGCGCCTTCGGATGGTCGATGTCCGTGTCGTCCGGCAAGTCCAGGCTGTTGCGGCGATGGCTTCCCGGCACCACGTGGAAGTTGCCGCGGTCGGTGGCCAAGGTGCTGGTGAAGAAGAAGCCCACCTTCAGCGAAACCCGTGGTCGCGGCTCGCCTTCGAGTTCCAGATTCAAGCGCCCGCTGTCCTGGTGCCAGCCGAGGCGCGGCTGCCGGGGGCGATGGCCGGGCGGCAGTGGCGGCGTGACGATCAGATGCGAGTGGTAGAGCTGGATGTGCCAGCCGAGGATGTCCACCACCTTCATGAACGTGGCCGGCAGTTCGAGCAGCTCCAGGAAGGCGTCGTGCTTGCCGATGGCGTCGAGCAGATTCAGCGGTTCGGAAGGCTTCAACTTGCGCTTTGGCCGCCACTGCGCGTCGATGCGCTCGGCCGCGGCAGCGAGGCGCTCCACCGCATCACCCGGCAACACGTTCGGTACCACGAGAAAGCCCTGTTCCTCGAACTGCCGCCGTTCGTCGTCCGTCAATCTGTGCTCAAGGCAGGCGTCGTCCACTGTCGGCCCTCCGCAACGCGAACCCCAACTCTAACGCACGCTGGCAACTCCGCCCGCCTCACGGCTGCTTGGCGGCGAAGTCCTCAGGGAAGCGCTTGATCGCGCTGACCACGGGAATCGGCGTCATGCCGCCCATCTGGCACAGGCTGGCCTTCTCCATCACCTCGCACAGGTCTTCGAGCAGCGTCAGCCGGTCGCCGGTGTCGCCGCCTTCGTCGCGTACGCGGAGCACGGCGTCCATCGTTTCCTTGCCGCGCACCGAACCCAGGCGGCAGGGGGTGCATTTGCCGCAGGACTCGATCTCGCAGAAGGCGAACGCATAGCGGGCTTGCACGGCCAAGTCCACGCTGTCGTCGAAGACCACGACGCCGCCGTGGCCAACGCCTGCCCCCAACGCGGCGAGGGATTCGTAGGCGAGCGGCGTGTCGAACTCCTCCGGCTTCAGATAGGCGCCGAGCGGGCCGCCGATCTGCACCGCCCGAACGGGGGCGCCGCTGCGGGTGCCTTCGCCGTAGCCATGCACGAGTTCGTCGATGGTGATGCCGAACGGCGCCTCCACCAGCCCGCCGCGCTTCACGTTGCCGGCGAGCTGGAACGGCATCGTGCCGGTGGAGCGGTCGACGCCCAGGCCCGCGTACCAGCTGCCGCCGTTGGCCATGATGGCCGGCACGGACGCGAACGAAATCACGTTGTGAACCAGCGTCGGCTGCCCGAACAGCCCGCTCACGGCCGGCACCGGCGGCTTGGCGCGGATTTCCCCCCGCTTGCCTTCCAGGCTCTCCAGAAGCGACGTCTCTTCGCCGCAGATGTAGGCCCCTGCGCCGATGAAGAGTTCGATGTCGAAGGCGCGGCCGCTGCCGAGCACGTCAGCGCCGAGGTGGTTGCTGGCGTAGGCGTCGCGCAACGCCTGCTCGAAAATCGTTGCGGCGTGGGGATATTCGGAACGGAGGTAGACGTAGCCGGACTCGGCACCCACCGCCAAGCCGGCAATGGTCATGCCCTCGATCAGCCGGTGCGGGTCGCCTTCCATCAGCAGCCGATCCGCGAACGTGCCGGAATCGCCTTCGTCGGCGTTGCAGACGACGTACTTGCGCTCCGCTTCCGTCTCGAAGACCGTGCGCCACTTGATGTGCGCCGGAAAGCCCGCGCCGCCGCGGCCGCGCAGCCCGGCGGTTTCGACCTCGGCGATGAGCGACTCAGGCGTCCGTTGCAGGCAGTCCGCGAGCACCGTGCTCTGCGCGAGCCGCAGCGGATCGTCGCTGCCGGCGCGGTCGAAGACCGTCCGCGTCTGCGCCCGCAGAAACGGCACCTCGTCGATGTTCCCCAGCGCTTTCGGATGATCGCGTGGACCGCGAAGGATCGAGGAAACGTCCTCCACGTCGACGTTGCGGAACGCAAGCCGAGATTCCCCGGTGGCGAGTTCCACCAGCGGCTCGGCCCAGGCCATGCCCCGGGATCCGTTGCGCACCACCGTCGCCCCGGCGTCCGCGAAGGCGGCTGCGACGCGATTGGCGCCGACTGCCAGCGCGGAGGAATCTGCCGGAACGTATACCGTGGACATCGCTGGCCGATTTTACACGCGGCAGCGCGGCGCGTATGATGCCGTCGCTTCAACAAATCGCGTCGCGGGGTTCCTTCCGCGCCGCCCGTTGCTGGGGTGCCCATGCTGAGGATCGCCCACGAAGCGCTGACCTACGACGACGTTCTGCTGCTGCCGGCCTACTCCCAGGTGCTGCCGTCGGAAGTGGACCTCAAGGCCCGCCTGACCCGCGACATCGCGCTCAACATCCCCCTCATCTCGGCGGCGATGGACACCGTCACCGAGGCCGGTCTCGCCATCGCCCTCGCCCAGGAAGGCGGCGTCGGCATCGTCCACAAGAACATGCCCCTCGAAGCCCAGGCGCGGGAAGTGCGCGCCGTGAAGAAGTTCGAGAGCGGCGTCATCCGCGACCCAATCACCATCGCCCCCACCGCCACCGTCCGCGAACTGCTCGCCCTGACCCGCGAGCACAATATCTCCGGCGTGCCGGTGGTGCGCGGTAGCGAGCTGCTCGGCATCGTCACCGGCCGCGACATCCGCTTCGAGACGCGCCTCGACGCCAAGGTAGCGGACGTGATGACGCCGAAGGAGCGCCTGGTCACCGCCAGCGAAAGCGCGGACGTCGGCACCGTCACCGCGCTCCTGCACAAGCACCGCATCGAGAAGGTGCTGCTGGTGAACGAACGCTTCGAACTCAAGGGCATGGTCACCGTCAAGGACATCGCCAAGGCGCAGGCGTACCCAAGCGCCTGCAAGGACGACCACGGCCAGCTGCGCGCCGGGGCAAGCGTCGGCACCGGCGCAGATACCGACGACCGCGTGGCCGCGCTGGTCGAAGCCGGCGTGGACGTCATCGTCGTCGATACCGCGCACGGCCACTCCCAGCGTGTGCTGGACCGCATCAGCTGGATCAAGCAGAAGTATCCGGCGGTGCCGGTGATGGGCGGCAACGTCGCCACCCGCGAAGGCACGCGCGCCCTGCTGGATGCTGGCGTGGACGCGGTGAAGGTGGGCATCGGCCCAGGCAGCATCTGCACCACCCGCGTGGTCACCGGCGTCGGCGTGCCGCAAATCACGGCGGTCTCGGAGGCCGCGGACGAAGCGGCGGAAGCGGACGTGCCGGTGATCGCGGACGGCGGCGTGCGCTTCTCCGGCGACATCGCCAAAGCGATCAGCGCCGGGGCGTCGGCGGTGATGGTCGGCTCGCTCTTCGCCGGCACGGAAGAGTCGCCAGGCGAAACCGAGCTCTTCCAAGGCCGCACCTACAAGTCCTATCGCGGCATGGGATCGCTCGGCGCGATGGCGGAGCGCTACGGTTCCAGCGACCGCTACTTCCAGGAGCCGTTGAGCGACGGCGGCAAGTTCGTTCCCGAGGGCATCGAAGGCCGCGTACCCTACCGCGGGCCGGCCGGCCCCATCATCCATCAGCTGATGGGCGGCCTGCGCGCCGCGATGGGCTACACCGGCTGCGCCAGCGTGGCGGAAATGCGCAGCGAGTCGCGGTTCACCAAGGTGTCGTCGGCGAGCCTGGCGGAGAGCCACGTCCACGACGTGGCGGTCACCAAGGAGCCGCCGAACTACCCCAGCGCTTGAACCCCGTGCCGCAGCCAGCCCCCGACCGCGCGGCGGACGACCCTTCCCGCGACCGCATCCTGATTCTGGATTTCGGCTCGCAGACCACGCAGCTGATCGCTCGGCGCATCCGCGAACACGGCGTCTACTGCGAGATTCGCCCCTTCGACGTCGGCGCCGACGCCCTGCGCGCCTTCGCGCCGCGCGGCATCGTCCTCTCCGGCGGCCCGGAGACGGTCACCGGAGACGCCACGCCGCGCATCGACGACGCGGTCTTCGAGTCCGGCGCGCCGGTGCTCGGCATCTGCTACGGGATGCAGGCGATGGCGGCGCAACTCGGCGGCGCCGTGGAACGCTCGCCCCACAGCGAATTCGGCCACGCGGTTCTGCGAGTGGCCGAATCCGAAGCGAACGGCAGCGGCTTGTTCGCGGGCCTCGGCGCCGCGCTCGACGTCTGGATGAGCCACGGCGACAAGGTGACGA
Source organism: Candidatus Azotimanducaceae bacterium (assembly GCA_965243175.1). GTDB lineage: Bacteria > Pseudomonadota > Gammaproteobacteria > Pseudomonadales > Azotimanducaceae > VXYL01. The sequence goes on from OZ251532.1 coordinate 733,791, forward strand.
CGGCGCCGCCCGGCTTCGAGGTCGCCGCCGAGAGCCCCAACGCGCCCATCGCCGCCATGGCCAATGCCGAGCGCGGCCTGTTCGGCGTCCAGTTCCATCCCGAGGTCACCCACACCGAAGGCGGCGGCGAACTGCTGCACCGCTTCGTCCGCGACATCGCCGGCTGCGCTGGCGACTGGACCGTCTCCAACATCATCGACCAAGCCATGGTGCGCATCCGCGAGCAAGTTGGCGACGACCGCGTGGTCCTCGGACTTTCCGGCGGCGTGGACTCCAGCGTCGTGGCGGCGCTGCTGTCGCGGGCGATCGGCAAGCAGCTCGCCTGCGTCTTCGTCGACAACGGCCTGCTGCGCAAGGGCGAAGCCGCGGACGTGCAGGCCGCGTTCGGCGGCGCATCGAACACCCTGCCCATCGATGTGCGCATGGTGGACGCGAGCGACGAGTTCCTGAACGCGCTGGCCGGCGTCGATGCGCCGGAAGCCAAGCGCAAGGCCATCGGGCGAACCTTCGTGGAAGTCTTCGAACGCGAAGCGTCGCGCATCGAAGGCGCCCGCTGGCTGGCCCAGGGAACCATCTACCCGGACGTGATCGAGTCGGCCGGCACCGGCGGCAAGACGCGCGTCATCAAATCCCACCACAACGTCGGCGGGCTGCCGGAGCGCATGAATCTGCGCCTGCTCGAGCCGCTCCGCGACCTGTTCAAGGACGAAGTGCGGAACATCGGCCTCGCCCTCGGCCTGCCGGAAGATCTGATCCACCGCCACCCCTTCCCAGGCCCGGGACTGGCCGTGCGCGCCCTCGGCGAAGTGCGCCGCGAGCATCTGGAAGCGCTCCGCGAAGCCGACGCCATCTTCCTCGAGGAACTGCGGCGCGCGGACTGGTACCACAAGGTGAGCCAGGCGTTCGCCGTCCACCTGCCCGTGCGCTCGGTAGGCGTGGTGGGCGACGCCCGTCTCTACGAGTTTGTAATCGCGCTGCGCGCCGTGCAGACCACGGACTTCATGACGGCGCGCTGGGCCCCGCTGCCGCACGATCTGCTGGCGCGGGTCAGCAGCCGCATCGTCAACGAGGTGTATGGCGTCTCGCGGGTCGTCTACGACGTGACGGGCAAGCCGCCGGGCACCATCGAGTGGGAGTGACCGCCGCGACGCCCGTCGCGCAGCGCCAAGACGACGAGCGCTGGATGCGCGCCGCGCTGGCCGAAGCGCGCCGCGCCGAGGCGCTGGCCGAAGTGCCGGTGGGCGCGGTGGTGGTGCGCGACGGCGAGATCCTCGGGCGCGGCTGCAATCATCCCATCGGCGCCGTGGACCCCACCGCCCACGCCGAGATCGACGCGCTGCGCGATGCGGCGCGACGAATCGGCAACTACCGGCTGCCGGGGGCGACTCTCTACGTCACCGTCGAACCCTGCCTGATGTGTGCTGGCGCTTTGGTTCACGCCCGCATCGAGCGGCTGGTCTACGGCGCGTCGGCGCCGACAACCGGCGCGGCGGCGCTGTTGGCAACCGCGCCCGCGAATCATCGGGTACGTGTCGAAGGCGGCGTGCTGGCCGAGTGCTGCGCCGGGCTGCTCACCGCGTTCTTCGCCGCTCGCCGGGAGAAGTGCCGAGACGGCGAGCCATGACGAATCCAGAGCGCGAAACGACGCCCGTGGCGGAACCAATGCCGCTGGTTCTGGCCGGGCCGCCTGCCTTCTCCAAGGCCCGGCTGGCGCGAACGCTGCGTCTTCTCAAGCACGACACGCCCACGCTGCGCGATGTCTTCGCCGAGTTCATCCACTTTCTGTTCGTCACCGAGGAACTCGATGCCGACGAGCGGGCGAAGATCGACCAGCTGCTCAGCTACGGCCCGCAGCGCGACCTGCCAGCCAAGGTCGGCGCCGCGCTGTGTACCGTGGTGCCGCGTCCGGGAACGGTCTCGCCTTGGGCGAGCAAGGCGACGGACATATTCCATCGCTGCGGCTTGAGCGCCGTGACGCGGGTGGAGCGGGGCGTTCGCTGGCATTTCGACGGCGCCCGCCCGGCCAGCTTCGAGCCGCTGCGCGACCGCATGACCGAGTCCGTCGTCGTCGGCGACGACTTCGGCCTGCTCGCATTGCCCACCGCTCCCCGCCCGTTGCGACACGTCGCGCTGGGCGACGATCCGGGCGCCGCCCTCGATGCCGCGAACAGGCGCTTGAGCCTCGCGCTCTCCGCCGACGAAGTGGACTACTTGGCCGATGCCTTCGCGACGCTCGGCCGCGACCCCACGGATGCGGAGCTGATGATGTTCGCGCAGGCGAACTCGGAGCATTGCCGCCACAAGATCTTCAACGCCGATTGGCTGATCGACGGCGCGCCGCAGCCGAAGACGCTGTTCGGGATGATTCGCAACACCTACCAGGCGGTGAACGGCGAGGGCATCCTTTCCGCCTACGCGGACAACGCCGCGGTGGTGGAGGGCAGCGCCACCGCTCGCTTCCAACCCGACGCGGACCGCATCTACCGCCGCCAGCCCGGCACCGCGCACCTGCTGATGAAGGTGGAAACCCACAACCACCCCACCGCCATCGCGCCCCATCCCGGCGCCGCGACCGGCTCCGGCGGAGAAATCCGCGACGAAGGCGCGGTGGGTCGGGGTTCCAAGCCGAAGGCCGGGCTGGTCGGCTTCACCACCAGCGCCCTTGGCATCGGCACGTCGCCGCCACCGCTGGTCGGCAAGCCGGAGCGCATCGCTTCCGCGCTCGACATCATGCTCGAAGCGCCCCTCGGCGCCGCGGCCTTCAACAACGAATACGGGCGGCCCTGCCTCGCCGGCTACTTTCGCACCTTCGAGGCACCGGGGCAGGGTCGCAACGAGGCATGGGGCTACCACAAGCCGGTGATGATCGCTGGCGGCGTCGGCACGGTCGCCGAACCCCACGTCCGCGCTGGCGACGTGCCGGTGGACGCCAAGCTGGTCGTGCTCGGCGGCCCGGCCATGCTCATCGGACTTGGCGGCGGCGCCGCGTCCAGCATGGCGAACGGCGAAGGCGACGCGGAACTGGATTTCGCATCGGTGCAGCGCGCCAACGCCGAACTGCAACGGCGCTGCCAGGAAGTGATCGACCGCTGCTGCGCGCTCGGCGAGCGCAATCCCATCCGCCTGATCCACGACGTGGGCGCCGGCGGCCTCTCCAACGCGCTGCCGGAACTGGTACACGATGCGGGGGTTGGCGGACGCTTCGACCTGCGCGCCGTGCCGAACGCGGACGCGGCGCTCTCGCCCATGGAAATCTGGTGCAACGAAGCGCAAGAGCGCTACGTGCTCGCGCTGGACGCGAACGCGCTGGACGTCTTCGACGCGATCTGCGCGCGGGAGCGGTGCCCCTACGCCGTGGTCGGCAAGGCCACGTCCGACCAGCGGCTGCGCGTGGACGACCCGCTGCTCGACGGAACGCCCGTGGACATGCCCCTAGCGACGCTGCTCGGCAAGCCGCCGAAAACGACGCGGTCCTTCTCGCGCGCGGAATCCCGAGCGACGAGCGCTTCGTTCGACCCACGCGGCATCGATCTGGGCAACGCCATCGAGCAGGTGCTTCGCTTCCCCACGGTCGCCAGCAAGAAGTTCCTCGTCACCATCGGCGACCGCAGCATCACCGGCCTCGTCGCCCGCGATCAGATGGTGGGCCCGCGCCAAGTGCCGGTGGCGGATGCGGCGGTGACGCTCGCCGGCTTCGACACCTTCGCCGGCGAAGCGATGGCGATGGGCGAACGGTCTCCGGTAGCCGTGCTGAATCCGGCAGCGGCGGCGCGGCTCGCCGTGGCGGAAGCGCTCACCAACCTCGCTTCGGCGCCGATCGACGGCTTGCGTCGCGTCGTGCTCTCGGCGAACTGGATGGCCGCGGCGGGCCACGAAGGCGAGGATCAGGCGCTCTTCGATTCGGTCCGCGCGGTGGGCGAAGAACTGTGTCCGGCGCTCGGCATCGCCATTCCCGTAGGCAAGGACAGCCTCTCGATGCGCACCGCGTGGGGCAGTGGCGACGAAGAAGAAGTGGTGGTGTCGCCGGTGACGCTGATCGTCAGCGCCTTCGCGCCATTGGCCGATGTTCGCCTTGGTTTGACGCCGGAGGTTCCGGGGGGAACCGATGCGCTGTATTTGGTCGAACCGGATTTCGCCCGCCAATGCAGGCTCGGCGCCAGCGCGTTGGCGCAGTGCCACGGCGCGTTGGGTTCGACGCCGCCGGACGTGGACGACGCGGCATCCTTGCGGGCGCTTCTGGAGTGGATCGCCGAAGCACGAGGCAACGGCTGGCTGACCTGCTACCACGACCGCTCCGACGGCGGCTTGTTCGCAACGCTGGCCGAGATGGCCTTCGCCAGCGGTCGGGGCCTGGACATTCTCGTCGGCGAAACGCCGGTCGCCGAGCTCTTCGCGGAGGAAATCGGCGTGGTCGTCGGCATCGGGAAGGAAGAAGCGGAGGCCGCGGGCGAAGCTGCGGCGCGTGCCGGACTGCGGTTTCGGCAGGTGGCCGTGGTGCGCGACGACCAAGACGTCCGAGTGCTCCAAAACGAGACCGTCCTGCATCGCTCCACGCGAGCAGACTTGGAACGCATCTGGGCGGCGACCAGCTATGCCATGCAGAAGCTGCGCGACGACGAAGCCTGCGCGGAGCAGGAGTTCGAGGCCATCGGCAGCGACGCCCCGGTCCTGACTTTCCGAGCGGACTTCGACGTGCAGGAGGACGTCGCGGCACCCTTCATCGCAACCGGCGTTCGCCCGCGCGTGGCGATCCTGCGCGAACAAGGCGTGAACGGGCAGATCGAAATGGCGGCGGCCTTCGACCGCGCTGGCTTCGAGGCGGTGGACGTCCACATGACGGACCTGTTCGCCGACCCGCGCCTGCTCGGCGGCTTCCAAGCCCTCGCCGCTTGCGGCGGGTTCTCCTACGGCGACGTGCTTGGCGGTGGGGGCGGCTGGGCGAAGTCCATCCTGTTCGAGCCGGCGTTGAAGGATGCGTTCGCCACGTTCTTCGCCCGCGACGACACGTTGACGCTGGGCGTCTGCAACGGCGCCCAGATGCTCGCCGCCCTGCGCGAGCTGATTCCGGGCGCCGGCAACTGGCCGCGCTTCGTCGCCAACCGTTCCGAGCGCTTCGAGGCGCGCACCATCGTGCTGCGCGTCAACGCGTCGCGGTCGCCTTGGCTCGACGGCATGGCCGGCGCCCTGCTGCCAACGCCGGTGGCGCACGGCGAAGGCCGCGCCGAGTTCGACCCCGGAACCGGCATCAAAGCCCTCCGCCTCGCCGGCGACATCGCCTTTCAGTACGCCGACATCCGAGGCAGGCCCACCGAACGCTATCCGCTGAATCCCAACGGCGCCGAGCAGGGCCTCGCCGGAGTCACCGCCGCCGAAGGCCGCGTACTGGCGGCGATGCCCCACCCGGAGCGCGTCTTCCGCGCCATCCAGAACTCCTGGCGGCACGAGGACTGGCGCAACGCCGACGGCCCGTGGCTGCGCCTGTTCCGCAACGCCCGGGTGGCCCTCGGCTGAAGATCAGCCGACGACTTGGAAGCGCTTGATGTCCGGGCGGCCGGCCATCAGGCCGGCGAACTTGGCACCGGCGGCCTTGAAGTGGTCGCTGGCGCCGTGCGCCTTGAGGGCTTCGTCGTCGTCGTAGAGTTCCATCACGGCGTAGCCTTCGTCGTCCTTCACCAGCGTGTAGAGCTGGTTGCCGGGTTCGTTCGCGCGCACTTGCGCGGCGAGCTCCAGCATCACGGTCTCGAATTCGGATTCCTTGCCAGCGGCGACTTTCAGACGGGCGAGCAGTGCGATCATTGCGTTTCCTTGCGTTCGCTTCGGTGAGCGGGAGAGCATAGCCAACCATGCACCGAGACGCACTGCTTGCCATGCTGACCCGCTACCAGCGGCAGCACCCGGACGAGGACGCGGCACGGCGTTTCCAGCGCTTCGTGTCCAACCAGCCGCGCTGCTTCGAGCGCGACTGCTGGGAGGACGGCCATGTGACGGCCTCAGCGGCGCTGCTCGATCCCTCGCGCAAGTTCATGCTGATGACTCTGCACCGCAAGCTCGGCATGTGGCTGCAACTCGGCGGCCACGCGGACGGCAACCCGGATCCCCTCGCGGTGGCGTGTCTGGAAGCGGAAGAGGAGTCGGGGCTGGACGTGACGCCAGCGATGGAAGAGCCGATCGACGTGGACGTCCACGAGGTTCCCACCTACGGCACGGATCCGGCCCACTACCACTACGACGTGCGGTTCGTTCTGTTCGCGGAGCACACGGCAGTGAGAGCAACCAGCGAATCGCTGAAGTTGGAGTGGGTACCGCTCGACAGCGTGGCCTCCGTCACCAACGAGGAGTCCATCCTGCGCCTAGCCGCCAAGTGCCGAGCTTGGCCCAGTACTTGAGGCGACATGGACGTCCATCGCTGCATGAACCAGTTGAACCAGTACACACCGATGCATGCAAGCGTGTCTTTTGGTACGCTACATAGCAACTTGGCTGTTCTCGAGGGATGAAACTTGGCAAGTCGGACCAAAGTGCGTTCGTTGCGGCCTCGTGCGCGTCAGGGGATCAGCTCGTATCCGACCACGCGGGCGGCATGCTTCGCCAGCATGCAGCAACTCGCACCTCCGTACGAGGCGGCCTCCGCAGCCGCCGCGCTTCACGAAGGATGGCGCGAAGGTGGCGAACGTGGTCATCGTAGGAGCGGATGACGCCGCCAAGCCGCCCGCCGACGCACCGGTGATGGATCGAGCCGAGGCGGTGACCATCCTCCACGGAAGAAGCCGAAAAGAAAGCGTGGTGGAGTATCGAGCAGGATGAAGACGAACGCGCCGCCAAAGCCGTTGGGAAGCAACAGGAGCGTGATGCCAAAGAGGCCCACCGGAAACTGACAGAGGAAGCGCAAGCCGTCGTGCTCCCGTTGCTAAGACGGGATAGCAACGAACCATTGCCGTCAGGAGGCGAACAAACGGTCTCGATACAAAAGAACCGGAAACCGAAGCGGTAGGAACCACAAAAATGAACAAACACAAAACGAACGCTCCGAAGAAACCGGAACAAACGCAAGCAATCATCGAGATGTACGACTCAGGATCGTCTCTCCGCAAAACCGGCGCACACTTCGGGGTCGAGTACGCTGGAAAACGACCGCCCGAACAAGGAGAAAACCATGAAACGCACCCTCATCCTTCTGACCACCATCGTCCTCACCATCGCGGTCGGAGCGCCAGCGCAAGCCCGCACCTTGCTGCAAGCCATCTGCTCGGAGAACCCGCCCGCCGAAGGGCAGCGCGAATCCGCGTTGTGCGAACAGGCGCACCGCATGTACAACCCGTATCGGCTCTATTTCGATCCGCGCTACGACAGTGAGCGTCGGTACATCGACCCCCGCGTAGTCGGATTCACCACCGAGAACAATTGGGAAGTACGCGCTCACCCCTTCGGCAGTTCCTACTCCGACGCAGGCATCGTGAACATCGACCGGACGCTCGAACAGAGCCAAGAGAGGTTGTATCTGGTGGTGGTACGCATCAGTCGCGGCTACCAGTTTCAGGTTTGCCACCAGCCGTACTACGAAGGCAATTGGGGCTGCGTGATTTTCGGACGCGCTTCGATCGGCGACGGCGACGGCGTGAACGGCAACCTCGGCTGGCGCCAGAATCCAAACGAGGCTTGGCTTGGCAACGATGGCGGCGTGATCTACAAGAGCGCTGGCGCGGCGCGAACAGCCGCTCACAGCCTGCTTCGATGTCTCACGGACTATCGACGCCGCGATATGATCAGCACGGTCTATTCCGACGCCGGAGACAGGATTTGGCCGATCCCCGCTCGACGTTGGTGCCCTGCTCCGAATCCGGCTGGCTACATCGAGTACGACTCCGTTTCGATTCCGAAGCCACCGGCACCGATCTTCCCGCGTTAGCGAAAACAGCGCCGTGCGCCGCCCCGCAGACCGGGCGCGGCGCACGGCGTCACGACGGAGACAGCCATGAAACTCACCCCGATTATGATCCACATGCTGCGCGAGGCGAAGGCCAACGGCTTGAAAGGCATCAGCACCCAAGACGACTTCACCGAAGAGCAGCACATGGCCATCAAGCACTTGTACGATGGCGGGCTCATCGACTCGGATGTTGAACCCCAACACTACTTCGGACAAGCGGCAGCGCACTACACCCGGTGCCCGATCACCGCCTTAGGACTGGAAAAACTGGAAGCCATCGACGCGGAAGACGAGAGACGGCCAACCGTCGAAGAGTGCAAGACCATCATCATCCTGATCATCGACCTCACCGTGAAGGCCAGAGACATGGACGCCGAGAAAGGCGAACAGGCGAAAGAAGTGGTGCGGAACGCCGACGACGAACAGACCGAGAGCATGTTCAAGCAGTTCGGCAACCTCAGCATGGTGGATTGGATCTCGCTGGTCAGCAGCGGATACACCCTTGCTGGCGGCGCTATGGGGTTGATCGCCGGTTGAACGATGGACGCCGCCCAACAGCACCTTGAAGCGCAGGCCGCAACCCGGTCCACCCGCACCGCCCTGCCGTTCGCCCACGACAACGACGATTGGCTCCGATCCAAGGTGCTGGCGTCCATCCCGGAGGCCACCCGGCACTCCTACACCAGCGCCTTGAAGGACCTTACGCCGCACGTCATCGGCGACGCGCCTGACGATCAATCGGTACTCGACCGCATCCGCGAACTTGACGAGCAGGGACGCAGCGTTTCGGCCATGCGGCTCGCGCTGGCATCCGCGAACTTCTACCGCAAGTATGCGGGGTTAGGCCCCTTGGGCCCCCCGTGCGAGCACTTTACGGTTGCTGTCTATTTCAGTCGCTTCAGATTGACGTGTCCTACGCGTCAGGGATCACCGTTCCCTACGTCATTACGCTCGCAACGCGGCAGGCTAGCTGGCGCGAGGATGGTCTGGCGGGGATCGTTCGAGGCGTGGGGTGGGTAGGGAATGTCGAATTGCCAAACGATTCGAGTGTTCTGGCCCTGACTGTTGATCGCGACATTGACGGGCTGTTCACAGGAGCCGAGGACTATGTGTGCTTGGACACGGACGGAGATTTCCGCTTGGACTGCCCAAGCGTCGACTCCCCGGAGAGGTTGTGCATGATGATGTGGCCATCGTGGGCGGGGACAGGCTGCGCGTTACGGTGGTGGAGTCTGGACACCGCATTGCGTTTGAACCTGTCGACCACGGCAACACCCGTTCCACCGCAACTCGCATCGCCCTGCCGAGCACGACGTCTGGCACCATCAATCCCGGCAACGACACGGACTACTTCCGCTTCACAGTGCCAACCCAAGGCGTCGTGGTGATGGAGTCCGCCGGCGGCCTGGACGCCGTCGGCACGCTGTTCAACGCACGAGGCGGCCGCATCGTGCAGGACGACGGCGCTGGCTATCCCAACTTCCGCATCGAACGAACGCTCGACGCGGGCATCTACTACGTTCGCGTCCACTCCTCTGGGAGGGCGACCGGCGGCTACGAGCTGCGGTTGCGAGGAGGAGGCGGCGAGAGTTTCCGTGAAGACGCACCGCATCCCGAGCGATAGGGCCGACCACCTCGGTCCCGCTGCTGCCTGCGGCGTCGCACCAACGAGGTGAGGGTTCGGTCCGGTGATCACCTGAGGCGCGGCATAGGCGCGGTGGAGATGGCGATCCACGCTATCGGGAGCAAGTTCGCCACTCAGCCTGGCTACGACGGCAGTTCGGCGAAGCTCGGCAACGTCTCGTCGACGGTCGACCAAGCCGCCTTCGAGGCCGTGTAGATGTTCATCGAGGGGCGGGCCGGCGGGTCGTCGTCCAGGCAGCCAGCGGGAATCTGCATGGTGTCCTCGTCTCTGCGCCGCGCTACCTGGGCGCCGCAGGTTCGGCAGAAGGCGGTGCCCTTCACGCGGGCTTCCGGCATCTTGTAGTTCACCACCAGCGCCTCGCCGGAGAGCCAGCGAAACGCCCCTTTGGGCACCATCACCATCGTGGCGTAGGCGGCGCTCATCGCTCGGCGGCAGCGCGAGCAGTGGCAGTTGACCATCCGTTGCGGTTCGCCGTCGAACTCGAAGGCCACCGCGCCGCAGAGGCAGCTGCCGCCGGTTGCGCCGGGCGTTGCCGCGCTGCGCTGCGGGCGCTCGACGGCCACCGCGTCCGGGCCGAACGCTTCCGGGTATTCGGGGTGCTGGGGCAGGGTGTCCGCGATGCGGTGCCAAGGCGCCTTCGAGCCGACGAAGAAGTGGAGTTCGGGGGTCCGTTCAGGATCGTCGGCCACGTTGCCCATCGGCACCAGCGCGAACGGGCCGCCCGGCGGACACGCCGGCGTTCCGGCGCCGCAACGGGGGCAGAAGTTCCGCCAGCCCCGAGCCGACGACTGGTAGTGAACGACCTGCTCCTCGCCGCGCAGCCAGCGGAAGTCGCTGGGCGCGACCACGCCGAAGGTGGCGAAGGGCGCGCCGTGGAACTTCCGGCACATGGAACAGTGGCAGTTGCCCATCTGCGTCACCGGCCCGGTGATCTCGAAGGCAACGTCCCCGCACAAGCAGCTGCCAGACAGCATCGCGTCCTCCCGCTTCTCGAAACCGCAACAGGGAACGTAGCACCGCGGCGCGTGTTCGCCAAATCGTACCCGTCGCCGCTGTGCGCTCTCTCAGTCGCTGAACAAGATGCGCTTTATGTCGCGGAGCGTCGGAATCTGGCCGTAGCTCAACAGCGTGCCGCGCAGGATGCGGCCGGCGAGCCAGACCATGGCCGGAGAGCCAGCCACGCAGAGCACGATGCCGGTCGCGACCTGCCAAGCGGGAACATCGGTGATCAACATGCGCGCCGGCAGGATGGCCGGCGCCGAGAACGGAAAGAGCGAACCGAACACGATGAAGGCGCTGTCCGGCATTTGGCCGACCTGCGTGACCATGATCCAGCTTGCGATGATCGGCAGGACGCCCACGAAGGTCGCGTTCTGCGCTTCGGTAGGACTCTCGAACATGGCGCCTAAGGAGGCGAACAGGCTGGCGTGGATCAGAAAGCCGAACGGCAGGAGCAGTATCGCCAACACGACGGGCACTGGCGAGAGGGAGAATCCATCGCCGGGCAGCTCGGCAAGCGCGCTGCTGGCGTCGGGAGACGACGATCCCGCGAAATCCCCAGGCAGCGCGTCGAGCAGGCCGAGCAGTGGACTCGCCACCAGAAGCAGCAGCGAAGACAGGGCGATCCAAGCCGCAACCTGGGTGAGGCCGATTGCCCCGGCAGCGAGTATCTTGCCCAACAGGAGATCGAACGGACGCACAGCCGAAACCACGATCTCGGCCATGCGACTGGCTTTCTCCTCCATCACCGCCTGCATCACGTTGCCGCCGTAGAGCACGGCGAACCCCAACAACAACATGGCGCTGACGCTGCCGACGATAACCCCCGTCATCCTGTCGCTGCGGTCTTCGCCCTCGTCGGTGAGCCGCACGACGTCGAAGGATGGCCGCGCGTCCAGCGCGGCGCGAAGCGCTGGCGACAGCTCGTGGCGACTCAGCCGCACCTCGCGGACCGTGCCGAGCACGAAACTTCGCAAGGCGTGTTGCTCGCCAATCCAGCCGACCTGTCGAACGTACAGATTGAATCGGCCATCGAGGTCCGCTGGGATGGTCAGCAATCCGTAGTAGTCGCCATCGATCACAGCCTGCTTGGCAGCCTCCGCGTTCGTTGCGGCCGTGAACTGGTAGTCGCCGTATTCGGCTTCGCGCAACGCGGCCAGAATGTCGCCGCTCGGATCCAGCACGGCGATCTGCTGCGCCTCTTCCTGTTCGTCGTCGGAATCGGACATGACGACGGCCACCGTGATGCCGATGGCGAAAAACACCAACGGCACCAGCAAGGTCACGACCACGAAGACGCGCGCCTTCACTTTGCGCAGGTACTCGCTGGCGAAGATCACGCCGAGCATGGGGGTTCCGACTCGTCGGATTGGTTGGCGGCGCCGACCGCGCTCAGGAATATCTCCCGTAGCGACGGGTAGCTGGCCGAGTAGTGGTGGATCGACTCCGTGCCTGCTCGGGCGGCGTCCAGCAGGGCTTGCGCGGAGTAGCCGTTCAACATGCGCAACTCGGCGCGGCCAGCATCGCTTTTGAGCAGCTCGATGTTGCCTGCCGCCGCGAGGTCTTGCAGGAAGGCATCGTCGCCGGCGAACTCCAGCGACACGGTGTTGCGCCCTCGCTCGCGTTTGATGGCCGCCAGTTCGCCGTCGATGAGCGTGCGGCCACTGGCGATCAGGCAGATGTCGTCGCAAAGATCCTCCACCTGCTCCATGCGATGGGAGGCGAAGATGATCGTCGCGCCGGCGCCCTTGCGATCGCGGATCACCTGCTCCATCAAGGCGGAGTTGAGCGGATCCAGGCCGCTGAACGGTTCGTCCAGGATGACCAGGCGCGGCGAATGGACCAAGGCGATGGCGAACTGGATCTTCTGCTGCATGCCGCGCGAGAGCTCCCGCGCCGGCTTGTTGCGCCAGTCGCCGACTTCGAGCGCGTTCAGCCAGTGCTTGGTGTTCCGCCGCGCTTGCGCGTGGTCCAAGCCCCGCAGCCGGCCCAAGTAGATGAGCTGGTCGTACACCTTCATGCGGCGGTAGAGGCCGCGTTCCTCCGGCATGTAGCCGATTGCCCCCTGGGTGTCGCGGCTCACCGGCGCGCCTTCGAAGCGCACTTCGCCGGTGTCCGGCTTGGTGATGTTGGTGACCATGCGCAGGATGGAGGTCTTGCCGGCGCCGTTGGGCCCCAGCAGCCCCAGAATGCGGCCCGGCCGAGCGGCGAAGGAGACGCGGTCCACCGCCAGCTTCTCGCCGTAGCGCTTGCTGACCTGCTCGATTTCCAGCATGGCGCCGCAACCTAGCGTGTCGCACTGCAAAGTCAAGCAGCGCACTGCGGACGGGTGCGCCGTATATGGTGGCATCCGCGGTGCGCCCTGGGAGCGCGGGCGTCCCCGCCCGCACTGTCCTTAGCGTGTTTCAGCTCTGAGCGGGCGAGACGCCCGCGCTCCCAGGGGGATGCGCCTTGAAGGGACGTCGGCGCGAGTGCAAGATGATTCGGCAGCCGGACAGGAGGCTCGTTCATGGGACGGGCAAGCCCTTCCCGCACCGCTCGCGTACGAGCGGCCACGCTCTCGCCGGGCAACCGACTCCTTGTTGCTCTTCGGCGCTCTTCCGCGTGGCGTCTCTGCTTGCGTGGCCAGCGGATGGCTGCCATCGCCACTGTGCTGGTGGCGGCCACGGCGCTCGGCTACGAGACCGACCCGTATACCAAGCGCGACGTCGACATCGGCGACAGCCTGGCCGTTCTGGACGCCAAGGTGAACGCGGCCTTCGACGACATCGCCGCCTCCTGGCCTGCCGAGACGACGCCCGACAGCCGTGAAACGACGTTGATTCTGGCCGTCTACCGCAAGCTCGGCGGCATCCACTGGGTGGACAAGCTGGAGCGGTGGGCCATCGAATCCCCCGACGTGCCGAAGGTTCCGGTTTCGCGGGGCGAATCCTTCGTTGGCGATTTCCCGCTGCACGCCGGGCGCGTGGCCGCGATCTTCGGCTTCGGCCCCACCATCAACATCGGCGGCGTGTACCTCGGCACGGACAAGATCGGCCACTTCTTCTCCCAGGGGCGCAAGTTCTACCGCCGCTATCGACGCCTGGGCGACGAAGCCGCCGCAGCGCGCTGGTCGACGGTGACCGAGACCGGCCTGTTCGGGCGGCTGACCACCGGCGTCCTCTCCAACGCCGATCTGGTCGCCAACTACGAAGGCTATCTCTTCTACCGCGGCCTGCTCCACGACGGCGTGGTCAACGGCAAGCCGGCGCTCCTGCGCTGGCGCGAAGGCCGCCCGCAACGGCAGCGGCGCTTCACCTGGGCGGACCACGTGAACGCCTTCTGGGACGAAGCGCTGAACCCGAACGTCTACAACGCGACGCTGCTGCGACTGGCCCAGCAACGCCTGCTCAAGCTGTGCGACGACTTCCTGGCCCGGCCCGAACGCTACCGCGTAAGCGATGCCGACGCACTGCTCCGCCGCTACCGCCACATCGGCGTGCAAGACACGCAGTGGCTGGCACCGACGGCGTTCCTTGGCGCGAACTGCAAAACTGGGGAGGGCAGCAGCTGAGAGCGCAGCGACTTGAGGAAGCCTATTGTTTCGGGATTTTCACGCCTGCCGGATCCCCGTAGGGTAAAACCCTCCCATCTAGTTCCTTCTCCAGTCTCATCTTGTGCTGCGCCCAATAGTCCCCAGCCTTCTGATCTCCATCGAAACCAAATACAACCAGCCAAGGATCTTCTTCAATGGAGACCCCGTTCTCCGCAGCAGCAGCGACAGGCGTTGGCACCTTTACTCCCTTCAGGGCACAGAGGTTCTCAGCGACACGACGATAGCTCCTCTTAATGCTCGCACGGTGTTGGTCCTGCTCGAGCAAACTGCGGTACCTGCGGATCTGCTCGACAACGGGTATCTTGCCGCCTTCACTTCGTAGCTCCTTGTTGTCGAAGTGCTTGACTTCGTAGAAGACGATGCAGGCTTGCCCTGCCTTGCCATTCCGCAAGGCGGCGAAGTCGATTCTCGACGCCGTTTTGCCATCGCTGATGGCGATCTCCACATCCAAGATATGCTTGTTCTTCAGCAAGATCTCGTGGACACCCTTCTTCTCGTTTCCTGCATAGCGTTTTGCCGACAGTTTGAGTTCCTTCGCGCACAGCGGATCGGTCGGATTGGCGAAATACGCGCTTGCGTCATAATTAGACGGTTTGCCATCAACGACTTTCACATACTTTGGCTTCGCCGTAGATCGCAACAGGTACTTGTAGTGCGTCTTGCCAACGATTTTCTCTTCTCGCCTCCGCCACACGACCTCGATCAGCCGGCAACCTCGGTAGTAGACATGCACCGCGTTGTGTCGGATAGCGAGGAACAGTTCCTTGTCGACGACGAACTGCCTCCACCATCCATCCTCCATATCGTACTGCTCGTTCAGCGCTTCGACGAACGCCTCGTCCAACCCGCGCATGAATTCCGCCATGTCTCCTCCCCTGCTTAAACCGTCCACCACGCGCCGTCGTCCTCTCGCGTCACGTTGTCGAAGAACTCGCCGAAGCGTGGCGTTTCGAAGGAGTGTATGGGGACCAGCTTGCGGGGCGCAAGGGCCTTGGCGAAGCGTTGCAGGTCGGCGACGGAGGCATGGCCGGAGGTGTGAATGGAATCGTGGGGGATGCCGTGGGCGTCCAGCCAGGCCAGCACCTTCTGCGAGCTCTCCTCCTTGAGGTAGCCGCTCCACATCGAGTAGCTGAGCCGAGCGCCCTCGGTGATGGCTTGGACGCCGTGGTCGCGCATCATCAGTGGCCGGAACAGCATCACGGCGCGCCCGCTCAGGCCGGGCAGGTCTTCTGGGTAGATCCGGTGGCGATGGTGCCGATCTCTGTCGGCGAACAGGCACGAATTCTTGATTTGGAGCCGTTGCGCGTGCGGCACGTACACCTTCACTTCCTCCCAATCGGTTTGCGGGATGCGACCGCCAGCCGCTTCCATGACGACGGCCGTGTAGAGGTCGACGATGAACAAGCGGTCGGCCTTCTTGGCGGCGCGGAAGATGGTGACCAGGCGGTCGATGTTCTGCGAGGACGTCCAGACGAAGTGGACGCCTTTGGTCGCCTTGAACGCCTTGATGAACTCGTGCTCCAGGTCCTCTTCCGTCGGAAACCCCGTCGTCGTGTTGACGCGGCCGATGGTCGTGCCTTCCATGAGCAGCACGTCGATGTCGGCGGGCGGTTGCCTGACCATCCTCTCGAACAGTGCCGCCTTGCGCCCGTGGGCGCGGAAGTCTCCCGAATAGAAGACGCGCTTGCCGTCCGCCTCGACGAGCAGGGAGTAGGCGTCGAAGGCGCTGTGATCCACCAGGTAGGGCGTGATGCGGAACGGGCCGACCTGCACCGGTTTCTCGCTGTGCAGGAAGCGCGGGGCCTCGAAGGCGTGGCCGTTCGGAACCCACGGCTTTGCCGCGCACATGACGCGGTGGGCGCCTTGGCCGATGTAGACCGGCACGCTCGGGCGAACGTGGCGAGCGAGGCCGTAGTGATCCATGTGCGGATGCGAGATGACCACGGCGAGCAGCGTGTCGTCGGCTTCCTTGAAGCCAGGCACCGCCGGCAGCAGGCTCTCGTGGCCCTCCTCGTCCCGCGGCGCATCGAGCGGCAGCCCCACGTCCAAGGCGATGCGCTTGCCCTGCGCCTCGATTTCGATGCAGGTGCCGCCAATTTCCTTCGTGCCCCGATGAATGCGAACCCTCATGTCTCCTCCTCGTGCGATGAGCTTCCTACCCTACATACTTCGTTTGAGGGCGCGAGAAGTTTCCCTAATTCGAGAAAATTCCGCATTTTTTGCGACAGATGGGGGAGAGCGCTGTCCGAGCGCGGTAGGCGGGCTGAGACCGGGCCCAGTCATTTCAGGTCAAGCCGGCCAAGGGTTCACGACCTCCACGCCCGTGGGGGTGAAATCGCCCACGTTGCGCGTCATCACGGGCAAGCCGTGGTGGCGGGCGGTGGCGGCGATCAGGCCGTCCGGCGCGGCGATCTGTCGGCCCCGGCGTTGCGCGTGGGCGGTGAGTTCGCCCCAGAGGCGGGCGATCTCGATGTCGACGGGCAGGACGCGCGGGCCGAACTCGCCTTGTACTGCATCGAGCCATGCCAGGAACATGCGTTGGCTGCGGCCTTCGGCCAAGAGATGCGCACCTTTGAGTATCTCGCCGATGGTGATCACGCTGATGTAGGCGTCTTTCCCTAGCGCGTCAACCGCCGATTTGACGGCGGGTTCGCCACTGACCTTGCGCGTCTCCGAGAGGGCGCAGGTGTCCAGCAGGGTTTTCACAGGTCCACGTCCCGCATGGGGGAGCGGTCGCGGGTGAGGTCCAGCCCCTCAAGCGTTGGGCCGCTCATCAAGAGCGCTACGAAGGGATCCAAGTCGCGGCGGTAGGGCTGTTCGTTGGAGACGGTCGGTTCGCTGCAAATCCGATGGCGCCAGTCGATGAGTTCTATCGGGTCGATGCCTAGGACGGTTCCCGCTGCCGCGTCCAACTCCATACGTACGGGACATTCGCCGATTCGCGGCCAAGGCAGCAGCGCGGATTCGCCGAGCTTGTGGAAGGCGTCCCGCAAGGGGGCCAAGTCGCATTTCGAGGGATCGGGCACCGGCATGGAACGCAACTGATCCAACGAATAGTCCGCGTAGGTGAGTTTCTTTTGTCGCCGGTTCATGAACGACACGATTGCTGGCGTCGAGTTGAGGTACGCGCACCAGGCTTCCAGGGTCGAGGCCGGCGCCGAGAGGTGCGGCAAGGGCGTCACCGGGATGAAAGGTTGGCCCAACATCGCTTGCGGCAAGTGAATGGCGGCAACCCGAATGGCCTGCGGATTGATCTTGCATGCAACCAACATCCTGCTCGCTTTCGGCGCAAGCACGTTCGTCGCGTATTCGCGCTTGGCTGGCTTGGGCTCCGTAGCGAAGTCCGAGAAGGAACGCATGGTCTTCCGGGCGCTGGTGTCGTGCGTCCACACCACCTGGTATTCCGGTTTGGGCTGGTGGTCGAGGGGATTCACGAACGCATCCCGCAACCGGCGGCCGCCGGGCTCCACCAAGGCCAGTTCGCCCAGCGGCGTCGTCGCGTCGTGCTCGTCGATTTCCTGCGCGATCTCCGCCAGCGTGCCGCCCAGGTATTGGCAGGGCGTCCAATCGCCTTCGGCCACCTTCGCAGCCGGCCACTCGAACGTCCGCTGGTGCGGATGCCACCGGCCAGCGCGCAGGGCGCGCAGACAATCCTCCACGTCCGCGGCCGTCTGCGGCATGTGACTGAGCGCGATGAAGGTGGTGGGTCGTCGCGGTTCGCTGGTGTCCCGACGACGGCAGATCAGAAGCGATTCGTGAATCGCCGTGTTCACCGAGAAGTTCGGGCATTTGGGATCGTGGCTGGTGACGATGAACTCGATGTGGAAACGCTCGGCCAGGAACTTGCGCTCGGCGATGCCGGAGGTGCTGGTGCAGGCCGTCGTGGGCAGAACCATACCGAGAACGCCGGCGTTCCTGCGCAGCAGGGCGTCGGCCAATGGCGTGAAGAACGTGCGGACGCTGTTCGAGTCGATGAGGTTGGATGCGTCGGCGTCCGAGGCGATCTGCCGTTTGACTTCGAGCTTGCGCGTTTGGATGCGTTTCTTCACCTCGATGCTGAACCGGCGCCCGTAGTCTTCGTTGTTGGTGAACGGCGGGTTCATCAGCACCACGTCCACGTTGCGGATGTCCGGCACCTTGGCGACCGCGGACGCTTGCGTGGACACGGCAGCCTGTTTCACATGCCCCAGCAGATCCAGCTGCTGGCCATCCCCGACCGCTTCCGGCAGCAGTTCCAGGCTCCCGAGCGCGACGGTGCCGTCCGGCTGCGGGCCGTGGCGCATGGTGTGGATGTGCATGGCCTCGTAGTCCACGGTGGGGGCGCCGAGGGTGAGGTTGGAGGCGGCGAGCTGCGTCGCCTGGTAGTTGATGTCCAGGCCGCGGATGGAGTTCTCCACCAGCCGCTTGTGGACTTCGCGCGTCTGCTCCGGCGTCATCGGCTTCGCCGCCGCCATGCGCTCCTTGATGGTCTTCAGCGCCGCCATCAGCAGCGTGCCGGTGCCGCACGCCGGGTCGAGGATGCGCAAGCCGGTGGCCTGTTCCGGGTCTGCCCAGTCCACCAGGTCCGGCTTGAGCGCCAGGCCGGCCAGCATCAGCGCGGAGATGTTGTTGGTGTAGAAGGCGCCGTCGCTCTCGGCGCTGCCGAGGATCTTGTGGTAGAGCGGGCCGGCGTGGTCGTAGCCGAGGTCGGCCACGGTGTCGGAGACGTTGACGGCGCATTCGGCCAGTATCCGCGCCGGCGCCTTCAGGCTCTTGAAGGACGGCGAGTTCTCGATGAGGGCGAGGGCGGGGCGGAACACCGGCGCGTAGTCCTTGCCGAGAATCTCGTCCCACGCCTCGGCCAGGGCTTCGGCCGGCGTGTGCGAACGGGCGACTTCGGTGAGATCCGGCAGCCCTTCGAGCGCCGACGACTCCCTTTGCAGGCGTCGATGCAGCAGGCAGGCGTTGCACAGCAGCAGGGCCGCGGTGGTGGAGACTTCGCGGTCCTTCACCCCCGCCAAGTCCAGCGCCTGGCGGAGCGAATCGAGCAGCGCGGCGTCGTCCTCCATGCGCCGAGCGGCGAGACCCACGGAACGCACGATGTCGTCCGCCGTCACCTGGCCGGGCCGGCCGAGCCCGGAGGACGCCACCAGCTTGGCGAAGATGCCCGGCTCCACCGCTTGGAACGTGAAGATGTCGTCGATGGCGGGGGCGGGGTCGGCCCGGTCGCGCACTTCCGACGACTGGCCGGGCGCCGACGTTCGGCTGCGGCCTTCCCGCTTGCTCTCGTCGATCAGGATGTCCACGAACGACGCTGGCGATTCCGCCAGCCGCTCGTCGTGGGATTGCAGGGCGCGCAGCACGGAGCCGATGTGCCGGTAGTCGTCGCCGCGCTGTTCGAGCAGCGTGGCCACGTCGCCTTCGCCCTCCGGCACGAACACCGGCACGACGATGTAGCCGAAGCGCTTGCCGGCGGCCTTGCGCATCACCCGCCCCACCGCCTGCACGATGTCGATCTGGCTCTGCTTCGGATCGAGGAACGCCACCGCGTCCAGCGCCGGCACGTCCACGCCCTCCGAGAACACCTTGACGTTGCAGATCATCCGCGCCTGGTTGCTGCCCGGGGCGTCGTTCAGCCAGCGCCGCTCGCCGTTGCGCGCCAGCGCCGAGCTCTTGCCGTCCAGATGGCGGGATTCCAGATCGGCCCGCCGGGCGCGGCCTTGCAGGGTCCTGGTCACCCGGCCCTTGAGCGCGAGGTTGCCGTTGATCGTCTCCGTGAACCACTTCGAGCGCTGGATCGTGGACGCGAAGGCGATGCTGCGGGAGAGCAGGCCGGGCTTGCCCTCGCCCTCGACGGCGCCGTTCAGCGCCAGCATCGTGCCGAGCAGCCGGCACAGATCCGTGTCCGACGCCCGCTTCGGCACGTTCCTGCCGGTGAGCGCGGCGCGGATGCCGGGCGTCAAGCTGGCTTCGCGGATGCCGAGCACGATCACCCGGTAGTCGGAAAGCTCGCCCGCCGCCACGGCTTCGGAGAACCGCACCTGGTGCAGCAGCGGGCCGTAGATGTCCACGTCGGACATGTCCACCACTTCGTAGGCGAGGCCGCGCTTCTCGGCGGCTCGTCTGGTCGCCCGCTTCGACTGGTCGGAGTAGATGCGCTGCGTGGCGGTCATGTAGAGGCGCTTGGCGGCGTCCAGCCGCCTGTCGTCGTGGAACGACTGGAAGTCCACCTCGGCCGTGCCGCCGCGGACGACGCCGGTGGTGCGGTGGGCTTCGTCGGCGATGGCGAGATCGAAGCGCGGGCAATCGTGCCGGGCTTGCGCTTCGCACACCCGGCGCAGCGAATGGTAGGTGCAGAACACGGCCTTGACGCCGCCGCGCCGCCTGCGCAGACGCTCGGCGATTGCCGCCGGGTCGGAGACCACGTCGCACACCAGCGCGTCGGCGCCGATCTCGAAGCGTTCGCCGCGTCCGCCAGCAGTGCCGTCCGAACACACCACCAGCGCGGACATGGGCCGCGCCGTGTGCGTCAGCCATTCGCGCCGCGCCTGGGAGACCAGGGCGATGGTGGGCGCGGCGAAGAGAACATGCCCGCCGTCCGGCACGATGCGCTCGGCCAGCCGCAGCGCCGTGAACGTCTTGCCGGTGCCGCACGCCATCACCAGCTTGCCGCGCGCATTGCCTTGCGTTGCGAGACCGTCGTAGGCGGCGTCGATGGCGCGCTGCTGAAGCGGCTTCGGCTGCCGTTCCTCGGGCTGGCGCAACTCGCGGATCCGGAGATCGAGGAACTCCAGGAAGTCGATGCGGGCGACCCGCGGCTCGCGCTCGGCAATCGCCCGTTCCGCCGCCGAGTTCCAACGGCAGGTGGAGACGATCCACCGCAGCCCGAACGCCGGCCGAGCGGACTCGTTCAGGAAGCTGTCGATGGCCGGCTTGCCGATCACCGCGTCTTCGGCGTAGCACTTGCACTGGACGGCCACCACCGTGCCGTCCTTCTGCCGCGCTACCAGATCGATGCCGTGGTCCCGCCCGTCGAGACCCGTGAGCCGCTCCCGCTCCGGCCAGTCCCGCCACCGCCAGACGTCCGCCACGTCGAACTCGGCGTTGTCGCGCACGGTCGCCATGAACAGATGCTCGAACCACCGCCCCTTCTCCGCCTCGCCGGAAGCCTCGCGCCGAATCCGACCCAGCACGTCGCCAACGCGCTCGCTTGGGCGCAGGTCGATTTCCCCCTGCCGCCGTGCTGTTGGGCCATCCGGCAGGGGGCCGGGTCTCTTGCTGTGCAGCGCCACGGTCGTCCTTGGCCTCTTGCTGGCCGCCCCTATGCATATCCTAGACGATCGGCGAGCGCGCCATCCGCACTGCCCTCGGTTCGGCATCCTTTAGGGCGCTTGGTTCGTGCGAGCATCACAGAGTTTGACAATGTCGAGTTAGGGTGTCATTTTGCCTGACATGAGAGACGCGCCACACGACCTAGGCGCAGCCGACTTGGGCAAGCGGCTGCGCCTAGCCCGCGAGCGGGTCCGCCTCACGCAGGCGCAAGCGGCGAACGAGATCGAGGTCGCGCGCACGACGCTGGTTGCCATCGAGAGCGGCAAGAGGCCGGTGCGCATGGAGGAACTGCGTCGGTTGGCGGAGAGCTACGGAGAATCCGTCAACGTGCTCGCTCGGCCCGAAGCGGTGCATGTCGATTTGTTGCCGCGCTTCAGGAGGGCCGCTGGCGAAGATTCCGCCGCGTGTCAGGCGGCCGAGCTCCTCTCGAATCTCGTCAGCGCAGAAGTGGAACTCGAAGGTTTGCTGGACGCCGCGCGGGTCCGTTCCTACCCGCCGGAACGGCCCATCGTGGCTGGCGACGTGCGTACGCAGGCGGAATCGGACGCCGCCGACATGCGCCATCGGCTTGGGATCGGGATGGCGCCGATCAGGGACATCGTGAGCCTGCTAGAGATCGACCTCGGCATGCGCGTCTACATCCGCCCCATCGACTCGGGCGTGGCGGGGGCATTCGCCTACGACGACGCGGTTGGTGCCTGCGTCCTGTTGAACTCCAAGCACCCACGCGAGCGAAGAGCGCAGACGGCCGCACACGAGCTGGGCCACTTCGTGTCCTGCCGAAACACGGTCGAAATCACGTTCGATGGGCAGCGGCAGTCACGCGAGGAGCGCCACGCCAATGCATTTGCCCAAGCGTTCCTGATGCCGCCTCGCACGGTCATGGAGCGCTTCGCGGAACTGACGCGAGGGTCGAAGGCGCTCTCGCGCAGGCACGTCATCCTGATGGCCCACTTTTTCGGCGTCTCGAGAGAAGCCCTCGTTCGTCGTCTCGAAGAACTGGGCCTGGTGAAGCCCGGGGCATGGGACTGGTTCGAGGCCAACGGCGGCATCACGAACCAGCAAGCTCGGCAAGTGCTGAACGACCTGGTTCCAGACGACCTGGATCGCGTCGGCGCGAAGCAACCCGGTACCCTGCGCTTGAACCTGCTGGCTGCCGAGGCACATCGCCAAGGGCTGATGAGCGAAGGCCAGCTTGCCCGCCTTCTGCGTCTCGACCGAATCGAGCTGCGTGAGATTTTGGACAGCGTCGATGCGGAGCGAGATGTCGATGGATTGCCCCAGTTGTCTCGATGACCTCGCCACGCCGATCGTCGCGGACGCGAGCGTGGTCATCAACCTGATCGCGAGCGGCTTCGCGGCCACGATCCTAGGCGCTCTTGCGGTGCCGTTGCGGGTGCCGAGCGAAGTGCAGGCGGAGATCGAGAGAGGGCGAAGCCGCGGCCGCAAGGACGCGGACGCGCTGGCGGGCTTGGTCGCTGGCGGAAGGGTGGCCACCGTCGACCTGGGCGCCGCAGGGGTGGGTTGCTTCTCCACCTTAGTTGTCGGGCCCGCCAAGGACACTTTGGACGATGGCGAAGCCGCAACCATCGCCTACGCTACGGAACATGACGCGACGATCCTGATCGACGAGAAGAAGGCGACTCGCATCTGCACCGAGCGGTTCAGCCACCTGACCGTCGGCAGTACCGTCGATCTGGTCGGGCATCCGGCGTTGCAGACCATACTCGGCCAAGACGTGACCGATGCCATCTTCAACATGCTGGCTATCGGCAGAATGCATGTGTTGCCGCAACATCTGGACTGGGTCGTGGCGCAGATCGGCCCGGACCGCGCAGCGCAGTGTCCATCCCTGCCTGCGAGTTACCGCAAAATCGAATAGTCAAAGTCGCACCTTGGACGAGTCAGGTGCGCCGCGACCGCCTGCTACTCCTGGCTCGTTGCCCGCCGCATCGCCGCTTGCAGCCCGCCCAGCCGACGCACCCAAGGGTTCATGGCGCGAACGCTCGCCGGCAGGCTCGCCAACGCCCGTTCCGCCCTCTCCTTGCTCGCGTAGACGCCAACCAGCAACACGTGGAAGACCTCGCCGTCGCGCTCCACGCGAGCGCCAGCCATGCCGCGCAGGCCACTGCGCACCGCAACCGCTTCCGCTCCTTCCCGCGTTCCGGCCGCGAACAGCTGCAGCGCGTAGTAGGACGCCGGCAGGTCCAGCAGCGGCGTGTCATCGAGCGAGAGCGCGAGCTGTCGATAGAGTGGAAGCTCGGCTGGAGCTGGGCGCGGCTGCGCCGGAACAGGCGGCGCGGGTTGCGGTTCGGGCAATGGTTCAGGTTCGGAATCGACACCTTGCGGAGGCGGCGTTGGAGCGACGTCCGCCACCGAGCGTTGCGCCGCGTCGTCGTCGTTCGCCGCGCACCGCCAGCCGCCTTCGCTTCCCGGCTCGCAGTACCAGTCCCGGCCGCCACCCGCGTTGCTGCCGACCACGTCCGCCGGCGCCGGGCCACGGCAAGCCGCGACGAACAAGAGCAACGCCCAAGCCGCGACGACGCGCACGGACGACACGCGGCACCTCTCAAAACAACTGAAGTCCATCCGAATCAGATTGCCGCCTTGCGCGGCGCGTGTCAAAGCGCAGTACGCGCCAACACGCCCACTCCCGAAAGTGCTGGTAGAGTAACCGTCACGTTCCAAGTTGCACAGCGGCTACGGCATGGGCATCACGCACGTCACCGCGCAGATCCGCGACCTCGCACTTACGGGCTCGCCCTTCGAGGCGGAGTTCATGGTGGACACCGGTTCGCTGCACTGCCTCGCGCCAGCAAGCCGGTTGCGAGAGGTCGGGGTGACGCCGGAGGGCCGGCAGGTCTACCAGCTCGCCAGCGGTGAGCCCGTCGAGTACGAGTACGGCTTTGCGCGGGTCTCGTTCATGGGCGACGAGACCGTGGCGCACGTCATCTTCGGGGCCGAGGACGCCGAGCCGCTGCTGGGCGTGGTCGCCTTGGAGAACACCGGCTTGGTGGTGGACCCCGCGAACCAGACCTTGAAGCGCTTGCCAGCGATGCCGCTGAAGTAGGCGAGGCGGCATCCGCCGGCCGCGCCCGACTGGGCGGCGTTGATTCGTGGCCGCGCTTCATCCAAGATTGAGCGCTTGTACTGGACGTTCCGAGCAGGTTGGCAAGTGACCGCAATGCTCGACAGTTTCGATCGCGTTCCGCGCATCCTGCGCCTCGATGTCGCCGGCCGGCCGGTGGAGTGGGCGAGCTGGCAGGATGCGGTCTGCCTGTATGCGCGCGATCTGGTGGAGTGGACGCTCGGCGACTCCGTGCTCCGGCTGCGCGGCGGTCACTCGCGCATCGACGGCGAACGCACCACCGTGGACATCCACAGCATCATCGCCTGCGGCGGTCGCCGCGCGCCGCGCACGCGCACCATTCCGGCGCTCACCAACGGGGCGCTGTTCGGGCGCGACCGCAACCTGTGCCTCTACTGCGGGCGCGTCTTTCCGCACGCCCTGTTGACGCGCGACCACGTGGTGCCGAAGTCGCGCGGCGGCAAGGACGAATGGGAGAACGTGGTCGCCGCGTGCAAGCGCTGCAACCACCACAAGGGCAGCAGCCTGCCGCACGAGTGCGGCATGGAGCTGCTCGCCCTGCCGTACCTGCCGAACATCGCGGAGTATCTGGCGCTCATCAACACCGGGCGCATCCTCGGCGATCAGATGGACTTCCTGGCGACGCAGTTCGGACGCGGGCGCAAGGATCGCGAGGTTCTGCTGCAGTAGGAGCCCTCAGCCGGGGTGCGCGAGGGGCCTGCCCCTCGCATGGAAAAAGCCTCAGCCGGGGAGCGCGAGGGGCCTGCCCCTCGCATGAAGGAGCCTCAGCCGGGGTGCGCGAGGGGCCTGCCCCTCGCATGGAAAAGCCTCAGCCCGCGCTTACCAGCTCGGCACCAGCTTCAGCATCACGTTCGGGGCGAGCTCCTTCGCCTCGGCCAAGTGGCGGTCCGCTTTGGCTCGATGCGCCGGGTCGCTAAGCGCCACCTCGGAATGAAGGCGGGCGAGAGCGTGGTGGATCTCCCAGTTGGCGGGCTCCGCAGCGATGGCCAAGCGCCCTTCCTCTTCCACAAGCGCGAGCAGGCGCAGCGCTTCGGCGCTCTCGCGGACGCGAATGGCGCGCCAGTTCTCCGCCAATTGCTCGATCAAGATCACCCGCGGCGCATTGGCCAGCGGCGGGAAGCGCTCGATGGCGCGTTCCAGATACGCGCCCGGCTTGCCGGGCCGGCCGATCTTGGCGATGTCTGCGGCGGCGGCATGGATGGCGCTGTTGAAATGCAGGCCGACGACCGCTGCCGCCAAGGCGGCCAGCGCCACGCCCACTTTGGCAGCGACGTGTCGGAAAGGGGCGCCGATGCGTTCCCAGATCGACGAGTCTTGCCTAGTCGGCTCCAAGTTGACGATCAGCGCGAAGAGCAGCATCTGCTGCAAATTCAGCACCGTGGTGAGAAAGCGCAGCTGGTCGTTCACGAAGAAGCACGTCAGCGCCGCGCCGACGGTGAGCAGCAACGCGCCTTCGCCCCCTCTCGCCGTCTTCGTCGCGGCCCGCGCGCGACGCGCAAGCACGACGTACGCGAACACCCAAAGCGCGATGTAGATGCCGACACCGAAGACGCCCTTGGCGACCGCCTCTTCCAAGGTTCTGTTGTGGGCGCTGTCGTGCGCCTCCTCGCCGGCTTCGCTCGCATGGCGGCCCCAGGCGACGATGAAGTTCTCCGGGCCGACGCCGAGCCATGGTCGTTCTCCGAACGACGCCACGCCGGCGAGCAGCGCTGCCGCTCGCTGCCGGCCGCTCACGTCGCTGCCTAGGGCGACCAGGCGGTCGAACACCTTGCCGCCGACCTGAGGCAACGCCAGCAACGCGCTCGCGCAGACCAAGCCGGCCACGGTCGCCGCCAGAACCGCGACTCGCCAACGGCGCGAACGGCCCCAGGTCCCATACGCGAACGCGGCGAACGCGAGCGCGACCCCCAGCGACAGCCAGGCGGACATCGCCCCGGTCAGGACGAGCGCGTGGATGTTCAGGTACGCCGCGAGTGCCAGACAGAGCATCGCCGACAGGCGCTTGACGGATGGGTGCGGTGAACCCGCGAACCAGCAGCGCACGCACAGGCCGATGGCCAGCACGGCGTTCACCGCCGCGTAGCCGCCGAGAAAGAGCGCGTTGCCGAGCGCACCGCCGATGCCCCGTGGATCGCCCTCCGGCAGAGCGCCGTAGAACGGCACGGGCAGTTCGTGGAATCTGGCGATGGCGAGAAGCGCCACCACCGCGCCGATGCCGATGTGGATGTTCAGCACCGGCAAGAGGTTCCGCATGTCGCGGCAGGTGGCCGCGAGCACCACGGCCAAGGCCACCCAATGCGCGGCGTCGAACAGCCCCTGCATCCGTTCGTAGTTCGACCAGACGCTGCGCACCGGGCTGACGCCGAAGACCCCGGCGATCACCGACCACAGCAAGCCGAGCAGCAGCAGCGCCAGAATCCACGAACGCGGCGGGCGAAAGGCCGGATTCACGAGCGCGAGCGCGGCCCACAGCGCGAACAGCACCTCGATGACGACCCGCGCATAGACCGCCTTGCCGACCACCCACGGAAACACCGTCTGCATGGTGACCACCAGCGGCGTCAGCAAGAGCAGGGCGAGGCCGGCGCGGATCGCCCACAGCAACGCGGTCTCCGCCAGTGGCGCGGATTTCCGAAGCGATGCGCGCATGAACTGTAGTTTAGGGAGAGCCGTCAGCCGGGGTGCGCGAGGGGCTTGCCCCTCGCATGGAAGAGCCCTCAGCCGGGGTGCGCGAGGGGCTTGCCCCTCGCATGGAAGAGCCCTCAGCCGGGGTGCGCGAGGGGCTTGCCCCTCGCATGGGAGAGCCCTCAGCCGGGGTGCGCGAGGGGCTTGCCGCGGCCGGCAGCGTGATCTTGAAAGCCGTGCCGCGCACGCACGGCGCGAGTTCGATGCTGCCGCCGCAAGCGTCGACGAGCGCGCGGCAGATCGCCAGCCCCAGGCCGGTGCCGCCTTCTTCCTTGGAGGTGGTGAAGAACGGGTCGAACACGCGGCTTCTGTTGCCGGGAGAGATGCCCGGGCCGTCGTCGCGCACCGCGACTTCCACCGTGGCCCTCGCGCCGAGACGGTCGCTCGCCCGCGCAGGCCGTTCCCCCGGCGCCGCGCCCACATCCACCCGCTTGGCACCGTAGCGCAGCGCGTTGTCCACCAGATGGCGCAACAGCGCGCTGGCGGCGTCTTCGGAGATGCGAGCTTCCGCGCTTCCGTCTGCCACGCGCAGCGACGGCTCGCCCAATGCGCGAGCGACCGCCAGCACGTCCGCGGACTCGTTCGCCGGCGGCGCCATGTCCACCTGGGCGAGTTCGAGAAGCCGTGTCGTCAATCGTTCCAAGCGGCTCACGTCTCCGGCCATGTTGTCGATGAAGTGCCGCGCTTCGGCTTCGGTCATGCTCGAAAGCTGGTCCTGCAACAGCTCGATGGCGCCCTTGGCAGCCGCGATAGGGGTCTTGAACTCGTGGTTGATGTGCCGCGCCAGGTTGCGCACGTAGCTGGCGCGGTGTTGCAGGCTCGCCACCATCGCCTCGATGCTGGCGGCGAGATCGGCGATTTCGCGCACGCGGAAGTGGTGCGCTTGTTCGAAGGTATCTGTTTCGCCGCGGGACACTCGGCCGGCGCTGAGCGCGAGACTGCGGATGGGCAACACCAGGCCGCGGGCGGTGACGAAACCCACCAAGGCGACCACCAGAAGCAGGAACAACGCCCCCTGCAACAGCAGGTCGCGCTTCTCCAGCAGCGTGTCTAGGATGTTCGACGGCGGGCGGGAGAGCGCCACCACACCAAGCACTTCGTCGCCAGCCGCGATCGGCATGGCCAGGAAGACGCGCACGTCCACGCCGCGCACCACGCCGCCGAGAACCGGCGCTTCCGACGATTCCTGATGCAGGCTGCTCGCAGCAATGCCGCTGAGCGCTCGCTGTACGCTCGGCACATGCGCCATCGAGAGGCCGAGGTCGCCCTCGGTGGTGGCCACCACGACGCCTTGCGTATCCAGCAGCCGCTTGCTCGCGTTGTACGCGGTCTGCGTGCTCGTCAGCAGCGGCGCCATGCGCTCGCCCACGCGCCGCGCATCGTCGTCGGCCACCGGCCCGGGCTTGCCGGCGGGCAGAGGCGGCTGGATCGGAGCGCTATGCAGGTCGAGGTCTGGCAGCGCGGCGACGGGATCGACGCGCCTGCCGAGCAGGGCGCCGAAGGCAGCGGCAAGGTAGGCGGCGTTGGTGCGGAGATCGACTTCGGTCTGCTCTACGAGAGTCGCTTCGTGCAGGCGCAGCGCATAGATGCCGATCAGCGGCAAGGTGAGAATGAGCAGGCTGACGACGATGAGAACGGTGCGCAGCCGCAGGCGGATGCGTGGCAGGCGGGTTGCCAGCGCCGCGTCCTCGTCCATCCGCGAGGCGGACGTGGCCTGCCCGTGCTCCGCGTTCGACGGCTTCACCGCACGGCGGCCCGGCCCTGGCGGTTCGCATCGACGCCGCGTTTGCGAGCGGCAAGGCGAAGCCGCAGCGCTTGCAGGCGGATGAAGCCGGTGGCGTCCGTTTGGTCGTAGGCGCCGCTGTCGTCCTCGAAGGTGGCGAGTTCCGCGTCGTAGAGGCTGTCCGTTTCCGACCAGCGGCCCAGGACCGACACGCCGCCCTTGTAGAGCTTCAAGCGCACGCGCCCGTTCACCGCCCGCTGCGACTCGGCGAGGAGCGCTTGGATGGCGAGGCGCTCCGGCGCCCACCAGTAGCCGTTGTAGACCAGCGACGCGTAGCGCGGCATGAGTTCGTCCTTGAGATGGGCCAGCTCGCGATCCAAGGTGATGGACTCGATGGCGCGGTGGGCCTTGAGCAGAATCGTGCCGCCCGGCGTCTCATAGCAGCCCCGCGACTTCAAGCCGACGTAGCGGTTCTCCACGATGTCGCTGCGGCCCGCGCCGTGCCGCCCGCCGATCTCGTTCAAGCGGCGCAGCACCGCCGCCGGGGAGAGCGGCGCGCCGTTCACGGCCACGACGTTGCCGGCTTCGTACTCGAGGTCCACCTCCTCGCCCTGCTCCGGCGCCGCTTCGGGCGCGACCGTCCAGCGCCACATGGTGTCGTCCGGGGCGGCGCCCGGGTCTTCCAAGCCGCCGCCTTCGTAGGAGATGTGCAGCAGATTGGCGTCCATCGAGTACGGCGACTTCGAGTTCGCCAACTGGTACTCCACCGGAATCTGGCGCTGTTCGGCATAGGCCATGCAGGCTTCGCGGCTGTGCAGCGTCCACTTCGGGTCGCGCCACGGGGCGATCACTTCGATGTCTGGCGCGAGGGCGTAGGCGGAAAGCTCGAACCGCACCTGGTCGTTGCCCTTGCCGGTGGCGCCGTGGGCGATGGCGGTGGCGCCCGTGGCGGCGGCGATTTCCACCAGGCGCTTGGCGATCAGCGGGCGGGCGATGCTGGTGCCGAGCAGGTATTCGCCTTCGTAGAGGGCGTTGGCGTGGAACATCGGAAAGACGAAATCGCGCACGAACTCCTCGGTGAGGTCCTCCACGAAGACCTCGCGCACACCCATCGCTTCCGCCTTGGCGCGGGCAGGGGCCACTTCCTCGCCCTGGCCGATGTCCGCGGTGAACGTCACGACTTCGGCATCGAAGGTCTCCTGAAGCCACTTGCAAATCACCGATGTGTCGAGGCCGCCGGAAAAGGCGAGGACGATCTTGCGCGGCATGGCGCCTCCGTGGAACGCGAAGCCGCGAGTTTAGCCGAGGCGCGGCGCCGCGACCGCCCAACGGTGGAAATTCGCGCAAGTCGAGCGCGGCTTCGCTTGGCGGTTTTGTTGGTAGGCTTCGCCCATGAAGATGAAGGCGCGATTCTCCGGCTACCTGCCGGTGGTGGTGGATCTCGAAACCGGCGGCTTCGACAGCGCCAAGCACGCGCTGCTGGAGGTCGCCGCGCTCACCTTGGAGTTCGACGGCGAACGCATGGTGATCGCGGACCGCCACCGCTGGGAAGTCGCTCCGCACCCGGATACGCTGGTGGAAGAGGCGTCGCTGAAGGTCACGGGGATCGACCTCGACGATCCGGACCGGCCGGCCATCGACGAAGCGCAAGCGGTGCGCGAACTGTTCAGGACGGTGCGTACGGAAGTGAAGCGGCACGGCTGCCGGCGCGCCCTCGTCGCTGGCCACAACGCGCACTTCGACCACGCCTTCATCGTTGCCGCCGCGGCCCGCAACGGCGTGAAGCGCAACCCGTTCCATCCGTTCTGCGTGGTCGACACCGTCGGCATCGCTGCCGTCGCGTACGGCCACACGGTGCTCGGCGAAGCGTGCGTACGGGCCGGCGTCGGCTACTCGCCGAACCTGGCGCACAACGCGAGCTACGACGCGGAGGTCACCGCCAAGCTGTTCTGCTCGGTGGTCAACTCCTACTAAAGCGGGTTCGGCGGCAACACAGCCGCCGAACCCGCCAACTTCAGAAAGCGGCTATGCCGCTGCCGGGTTGCGCAGCACCCTGCCGCTGCGTTCGCCGGTGTGCTCGTCGTCGAGCAGTATCGGCGTGCCGTTGCAGACCGTGGCCTTGTAGCCGGTCGCCTTCTGGATCAAGCGTGGCGCCCCGCCGGGGAAGTCGTGGACCAGCTGCGGCTGGCGCTCGGCCACCCGCGCCAGGTCGATGACGTTGGCGTCCGCCTTCATGCCCGGCGCCAAGGTGCCGCGATCGGCGAAGCCGAGCACCCGCGCCGATGCGCTGGTGAGGCGGCGCACGGCTTCCTCGATGCTGAACAGGTCGTTCTCGCGAACCCAATGCGCGAGCAGGAACGACGTCCAGCCGGAATCCATGATCTGGCTCACGTGGGCGCCCGCGTCGCCGATGCCGGGCAGGATCCAATCCGCCTTCAGGAAGCCCTTGAGGGTCTCCAGATTGTTGTTGAAGAAGCGCACGTGGAACAGCGCTTCGCCGCCGGTCTCCAGCGTCTTCTCCAGCCACAGTTCGAGCGGGTGCTTGCCGGCGGCCTTGGCCAGGCTGTGCAGGCTCTCTTCGTCGCCGCGGGTGTAGTGCGGGCGGTCCGCGTCGCCGAGCCAGAAGAACGCCTTGAAGCGTTCCTCCATCTGCGGCTGCGCTTTCGCTTCCTCCACCAGCTGGGCGCGGGTGTCCGCGTCCTGAATGGCGTTCAGACGGCCTTCGAAATCCAGCTTCCGAATGGCTGCCCAGCCTGGCGTCTGGAACAGCATGTCCGTGCGCAGGCCGGAGAGGAAGCCGCCGCTGCGGGGCAGCGTCAGGCCGTTGACGTCCATCCCTTCGCCGCGCATCGCGGCAATGGCCGCGTCGTAGCCGGTGCCTTCGCCATCCGGCCCGGGGTTGTACGGCGCACTGAACAGGATGCGCGTGCCAGCGGCGCGCACCTGGTTCGTGAGGATGGCCATCTCTTCGTCCAGCTTGCCGTAGTTCAGTACGCTCTGCAGGATGCCGCCGTGGGCGCCGACCGCCTTGGAGATCGCCACCAGTTCCTCCTGCTTGGCGAAGGTGCCCGGAATGGAGCGGCCATCCGGCAGCACGTGGCCCGGCAGGCGGTTGGTGGAGAAGCCGATGGCGCCTTCCTTCACCGATTGCCCGACCAGCGTGGCGATCTGCTCGATTTCGTCCGCGGTGGCGTCGTCGGTGATGGCGCGCTCGCCCATGACGTAGAAGCGCGAGGCGCAGTGGCCGACGAGGCCGGTGATGTTGATGGCCGGATTCAGCTTCTCGACGGAATCCAGATACTCGCCGTAGGACTCCCAATCCCACGGCAGGCCGGTGAGGATGGCGTTCTTCGGAATGTCCTCGACGGTCTCCATCATGCCGGCGAGGAACTCGCGGTCGGCCGGCTTGCAGGGCGCGAACGTCACCCCGCAGTTGCCGAACAGCGCCGTGGTGACGCCGTGCCACGACACCGGCGTGAGCAGCGGATCCCAACCCGCCTGGGCATCGAAGTGGGTGTGCAGATCCACGAAGCCGGGCGTGACGACGTGGCCTTCGGCGTCGATTTCGCGGCTGCCCTTGGCGGCGACCGAACCGACTTCGGCGATGGCGTCCCCTTCGATGGCGACATCGCCGACGAACGGCTCCGCGCCGGTGCCGTCGACGACGGTGCCGCCGCGGATGACGAGATCATGTGACATGGTGCTTCCTCCTGTTGCTCCCCTCAACTTGCGCTAATGCGCTCCGCGCCCAGCAACGAACGCGGCAGCAACGCTCAACGTACGCACAGTCTGCGCCCGATCGATGGCCAAGCTCAAGGGGACTTGCCCTTCGCAAGAACCTCCTCTTGCGAACCCTCCCGGCGTTCTCGGACGCGCCGAAGCGAGGGAACGATGCCCGGCGTGTTGACGAACCAGCCCGCGTAGCAGAACCGCGGCACCGCGCCCTTGATCGGCAACACCCGGTGGTAGAGCAGGCGGCCGAGGCGAAAGAGCAGGGCGTCGCCGAACCCGGGCGTCGGGAACGTGTGGACGGCGTCGCTCCAGATGTGCCGAATCTGGAACTCGCCGCCGCAGATCGGGGCCGCCTGCAGACTGATGCTCAGGCCGATGCGCCTCGAGCCGTTGACGTCGTTGTGCCAATTGTCGAAGTGGCCGGAGTTCATCTTCAAGCCACGGCCAACGAAGGCTTGGATGCCCTCGCAACCCGTGAACGCCTCGACCGCCTCGAACAAAGGCGCTTGGTTCGTGGTGAACTCGAGCAGCCTGGCGAGCGGGTCCGAGTCGACGAGTTTGAGCTCCGACGCGATCTTCATTTCGGCGCTGCCGTCATGGACGAACTCGACGAATCGTCGCGTCTCCAGCAGCGGCTGCACTTGCCTCAGCAAGGAAGGCGGCACGAAGTTCTTGAGCAGCACGCAGTGTCGCCGGTCGAGCGCATCCCGCAGCGCCGTCCACTCCACGCCCCTGACCGCGCGGGCGCCGCTGCACCCAAGCGCGATTACCGCGTCGCGGTCTCCTGCGGCGTCCATCGCCACGAGTCTAGCCGCCCGCCCGCGACGAACCAAGAGACTGTCGCCCGACTCGCACGACCACCGCCAGTGCCGCGAGCACTACCGCGTACCACATGACGAATCCTAGGGAGACCGAGAGGATCGACTCCATCTCCAGCATCAGCACGGTGAGCATGTGCGTGCCCGCGGCCATCGTCGCCGCCGACGCGCCCGGGTGGTGGAACAGATGGTGGATGACGCGATAGAGCAGACCCAACACGAGCATGCCGGCGATCGTGCCGACGACGCCGAAGTTGGCGTAGAACTCGCCGAGCTGATGCACCTTGAAGTTCCGCGTCCGCTCCGCGGCCAGCACGAATCCGTAGCGCCATCCGACGTACTGCGCGTCGCCCGGCTTGCCCTCGTAGACGGCACGGGGCGCCAGCTTGTGGAGCAGGGGGCGAAGCGTCTCGCCGCGCAGGTGGGGAATCCGCGCCGGCGTGTTCGCCATCACCCAGGCGACCGGCAGCAGACGGTCGAAGCGGTCCACTGTCCATCTGTGTCGTTTCACCGCGTCGTCGCCGAGACCATAGCCAAGGCTTTGCAGATAGACGACCGTGTTGCCCGCCAAGGAACGCGACGCGCTGGGCGCCGACGGGTTCGTGCCCTCGCCCTGTGACGACACATACGAGAGCGCGCCGACGATAGGCCCGGCCTGCTCGTAGCGCAATATCGCGGCAGCGCCTTCCGTCAGCGCCGTGCGGTCGCCTTCCGAGCGCCGCATCTCGGCGAGCCCATAGGTGGCTCGCCAGCCAGGCGCCACGGACGGGTTCGAGAAGTCCACCCCGGAGACGACGTACTCGGCCCAGTTGCGTTCGTCGATCTCTATGAGGATTCGGTTGTTGGCGCCGGTCATGGCCATCCGGCGGCGCTGCTCTTCGTCCTCGATTGCGACGATCAGCCGATTGCGCCCCGCAGACGGGTCGATCCGCCAAGCCACTCCATCGCGGGTGAGTAGCCGCCACCCGCCGTTCGACGCCAACTCGACGCGGCCCGGCAGATAGCTCGGCCTGCTGGCAGGCACCGCGATACGGAAGAGACCCACGCGCACAGACCGAATCGCATAGTCCGGCAAGGGGACTCGGTGAACGCAGCGGTCGCCTTCGACGGAGCCTCCTTTGAACGTGAAGCCGGCTTGGTCGAAGCCGTACGGATGGCGCAGGTAGGCCAAGTCGTCCAGGTCGACGGGGTAGACGTGGACGAACGCCTGAAAGTCGGGCGTTGGCCGCAGCCGGCGACAGACCTCGGGGTCCTTGTGCGCGAACACCAGCTCCCCCGGCCGAGGATCCACCATCACGCTGTAGGCCGGCGTCTCGATGGCTGGCCACGATTCCCCGTGCGGTTCGAGCTGGTGCCCAAGCCCCGGCGGCACTCCAGCCGGCTCGACGCCATGCGTCCACAGGAGCCGGCGATAGTCGTAGCGGCTCGGCAACTGCACGAGGATCAGAAACGCCCCCACCAACGCGGCCAAGACGACGAAGCGCCAACTGGGCCGGTTGGCAACCACCGCGTAGGCCACGAACAGGCCCACCACCGCCTTCAGACCGTGGTTGGCCATCCCAGTGCTGAATCCCAGCACGGTGTAGTAGAGCGCCAGAACGGCCAGGCATACGCGCCCGGCCACGCCAAGCTGGGAGCGCAGTTGCAGGTGGAAGAGCACCAGCGCCGCGAAAACCACCAGCTGGCCCAGGAACGCGACCGGAAACGCCACCTCGTCAGGCAGCAGAGTTTCTCCGGTGTAGCGGGCCACCACCGCCGTGTTGTCCAGATAGAGGCACGGCACCCCGACGAGGGCGGCGACCGCGGCAAGCGCCTTGGCGAGTCGCGGCCCGCCAGGGACGATTTCGATGCGCCGAAGAGCCGTCAGCCGGGGTGCGCGAGGGGCCCGCCCCTCGCATGAGAGAGCCTTCAGCCGGGGTGCGCGAGGGGCCCGCCCCTCCCTTGAGAGAGCCTTCAGCCGGGGTGCGCGAGGGGCCTGCCCCTCGCTTGGGAGAGCACTAAGCGGCACCACGAAGTGCCCGATCATCAGCGCCGCCCAACCGGCAACGGCCAGCACGAGGGCGCCTTCGACGGCGGCATCGTCCAGTTTCGGCGTGCCCAACCAGGCGCCGACGAGGCTCAACTTCAGGAAGATCGGCAGCGCGAAGCAGGCGGCGTACAGGACGCCGACGTAGGGCATCGCGGAGTGCGGCCATTGCCGTTTGGCGACCCACATGAGCGACGGCACGGCGCACATTGCGACGAGCAGGCTCGCCAGCATCCGCTGCGAAAACGTCGGCTGCGCCGGCGCGTAGAGATTGAGCGCGACGATGCCGACCGCGACCAGAACAACGACCGCCGCCAACATCCGAGACTCGTCGAGCCCGCGCACCACCGCGAGTGCGCGATTCGCGTTGCGCGAGGCGGAATCTGCTGTTGCGGACATGCGCTGGACGCCGCCCTCGAACGCACGTTGACGACGATGCTGACAAGGCGTTGCCCCGCCGGCAAGTACCCCGTGGCAAACTTGACCCCGTGGGGATCAACGCCGCTGGAGGAAATCCGGCGGTCTCGAATGACGAAGAACTGCTGCCTGTTCACCGTGGTGACGCCGCGCTTCCTGCCCGGCGCGCTCGTCATGCTCGCGTCCTTCCTGCGCCTGCACCCAACGTTCGACGGCGACGTCGTGGTGGTTCACTGGCGGTTGCCGCGGCGCTTGCGCGACTTGCTGGGCAAGGTGGCCGGACGCGCCATCCGCTTCGAGACGCCGAGCGCCGAACTGCGGCGCCGGATCGCGGCCATCGCGCCGGTGCGCTCGCCATCGCGGCTGCCGGCGGCGTGCTTCTACTTCGTCGAAGCGTTCCGGCTGCGGGAATACGAGCACATGCTCTACTGCGACAGCGATCTGCTGTTCCGCGGCGCGGTCGACGAGTTGCTCGGCGCAGAGGGCGTGCTGCTGGCCGCGCCGGACCGACCAGCGCTCGCCGGCATGTGCCGCGACGCCGCCACCTTCGCCCGCGCCAGGTGCCAGCCCAGCGGCGAGCGGCTTGACGCCAAAACGCCCCAGCTCCTCGCCAACACGTTCAACTGCGGACTGCTCGCGCTCAATCTGAAGCGCGTAGGCGCGAACTGCTACGAGGAGCTTCTGGCGATGCTGACGCCCGAACGCTATCGCGGGGTGCGCAGCGCCGACGGCTTCCTGTTGAACACGTACTTCGCTGGCCGGCAGAGGCTGGTCAGCTCGGCCTGCAACTTCCTCGTCGGCGAAGCCGCCGCCATCCGCGCCCGGGAAGGCCTGCGCCTCGAAGACGCGAAGGTGCTGCACTTCAACGACCGCGCCAAGCCGTGGCTGACGCACGAGATGATCGACTGGACCTCGCCGGACGACCGGCGCGCCAAGCCCCGCCCCAAGGCGTTCAAGCTCTGGTACGAAACCTACGTGGACGTGCTCGCCAACGCCCGCGTGTACGACGCGGCTCGGCACCTCGAGCGGCAACGGGCGGGGTAGGCCGAAGCATGGCGGAGCAGGCAGCCTTGGCCGAGACGCACGGCCGCATGACCCGCGTCGAGTCGCTGGCCACGGGCCGTCGGCGCAGCGCTTCGGGAACGCTCGACCGGGTGGCGTTCCACGACGCGCTCAAACCGGCGAGCGCCGTACAGGCGATGGAGCGCGCAATCGCCGTGCACCTCTTCGTGATCGCGCCGAACAACAGCGGTTCCACCTTTCTCCGCGAAGCGCTGGCGACATCCGCCGCGACGTGGAACCTGGCGCGCGACGGCCAGCGCATGGCCGGTTTCGTCGGCCCGGTCACCTGGAAGTCGATCGAACCGGGCCGCGAACGGCCGGGGTTGCTCTGGGCCGCGGACGAGCACTGGCTGGAAACCTTCGCCACCGCCTCCCGCTACGACTGGCCGCGCACCCGCCGCGCCTGGTACTTCCAAGCCCGAAGCCGCCAGCCCGACGCATCCGTGTTCGTCACGAAATCGCCGCCCTTCCTGCTGGTCGTCGACGAACTGGCGCGGCACTTCCGCAACGCTCGCTTCCTGTTCATGGTGCGCAACCCCTACGCCGTCTGCGAAGGCATCTGCCGCGCCTACCGGAAAGAGGGCCTGGCGCGTGCCGACCTTCCGGCCATGGCCGCGGAGCACGCCGTCACATGCCTGGAGCGGCAGCGCGGAAACATCGACACGCAGGCCGACCAAAGCGCGTTCTTCCACTACGAGACCCTGTGCGCCGAGCCGGAGCGGGTCGCCGCGCAGATCGCAACGCTCGTTCCGCAGCTGCGCGACTTGAACCTGCGCCGACGCTTGGCCGTGAAGTCCTACGACGAAGTGCTCACCAATATGAACGCGCGCCAGATCGCCCGCCTGGACGCCGCGGACCTGGCCGCGATCAACCGCGTCTTTCGCAGGCGCCGATCGGCACTCGACTATTTCGGCTACGATTTGCGCGGCACACGAGCCTGAGGGGCACCGAATGGACGCGCTAAGTCAGTTCCGCAACAACTGGTTCGTACGCAACGAGGAAGCGCCGACGCTGGACGATGCCGAGGCCGCCTTCGTGCGCGCCGCGTTGGGCGCCGCCCCGAAACGCTGGGACGGTGCGCCGGACGACGACCGCATGGCCGCGTTGCTGGCCGAGCATCCGAAGGTGTTGCAGCGGATCGGGAAGCGCCTGCTCGTCGTCGCCATCGGCAAGCGCGGTTGCGGCTCTGCCGTCCGGCTGCTGCTCGCCAACGGCGTCCCCTTCGAGCAGGATGCGAGCGTGTACAACGTCCTTCACGAAGCCGCCTGGGCAGGCGCCGAGGACACGCTGCGGGCGGTGTTCGAATCGGGCGTCGCGGATGCCACCTGCGTCTCCGTCAAGAAGCCCCACGTCGGCTGGCCGGACAACCTCTCGCTCATGTACTGGGCTGCGCAGGGCGGCTTCACGGAAGTGGCCGAACTGCTCATTCGGCACGGCGTCGGCAAGCACCACGCCTTGCCGATCAAGGGCAACGGCGAGCGCGGCTACACGTCCCTGCACGAAGCCGCCGCGCCATCCCGCATGGCCGAGAGACACGACGCGCGCTTGCAGATTGCCCGCCTGCTCATCGCCGACGGAGCGCCCTACGACGTCTACGCGGCCTGCGGCCTGGACGACGCCGAGCGGCTGCAAGAACTCGTCGAAGCCGACCCCGCCGTCGTCGGTGCCGCGGACCCCTACGGCATGACGCCCGTGCATTGGGCCGCGCGCGCCTCTTCGATGCGCTGCCTCGGCGCACTGCTCGAACGCGGCGTGGACGTGAACGCCCGCAACAAGGCGGCCCGGGTGCCTCTACACCTGGCTGCGGAGACCACGCCCCTTGGCGACGCCGCGGAAGACGCCCGACAAGCCGACGTGATCCGCCTGCTCGCCGAACACGGCGCCGAACTGAACGCCCAGGACAAGAAAGGCCGCACGCCCCTGCACCGCGCCACCTACGAAGGGCAGGTCGATGCCGTGGAAGCGCTGCTCGCAGCCGGCGCCGACCCGTCCATCCCCAACAAGAGCGGCAAGAACGCCTTCGCAATCGCCCGCAAAGCCGCCAAGCACTACAAGCAGCGAGCCTAGGCGGCCTCGGTTCGGGGGCTCTTTCTTGCAAGGGGTAACCGCTGCTCTCTACATGCGCGGGGCAGGCCCTTCGCGTTGCTCTTTACATGCGACGGGCGGCCCCGCGCACTGCTCTTTTCTTACGAGGGGCAGGCCCCTCGCGCTCCCCGGCTGAGGCTTCTTTCATGCGAGGGGCAAGCCCCTCGCGCTCCCCCGGCTGAGGGCTCAGTCCTGGTGCAAGGAGGCGGCGACGTTCCGGCGCACCGCGTGGATCGCTGGCGCAAGGCAACCCAGGACGCCGAGCGCAAGCGCCAACGTGGCCGCGTCGATCAGCGTGGCTGGCGTGACGGCGAACTCGTAGATCACCTGGGAGTAGGAGTTCTGGTTCAGCATGGACGACGTCCAGCCGTTGAACACCGCCCAGCCAGTGACGCATCCGACGCCGGCGCCGA
Source organism: Candidatus Azotimanducaceae bacterium (assembly GCA_965243175.1). Classification (GTDB taxonomy): domain Bacteria; phylum Pseudomonadota; class Gammaproteobacteria; order Pseudomonadales; family Azotimanducaceae; genus VXYL01. The sequence continues at coordinate 773,338 of OZ251532.1, forward strand.
GAAGCGCCAGCAGGGTGCCCTCCACGAAGATCGAGAGCACGATGCCCGTGCCGTCGAATCCCAACGCCCGCAGCGTCGCGATTTCGGTTCGACGCTTCTCGACCGCGGCGTACATCGTGTTGAGACCGGCGAAGACGGCGCCAAGGCCCATGATCCCGCCAACGATGTACCCGAACGACTCGATGAGCGCCGTCACGTGGCCCATCTGCGACGAGAGCCAAGCGACTTCCGACTGCACTTCCAGATCAAGCCTGCCGTCCGCGGCTACGGCACGGCGAACGTCTTCAAGGGCATCCGGGGATGCCAGCCGCAGACGCACGGAACCGACATTGCTCCCGCGACCGACTTCGGACTGCAACGTCGCCAAGTCAACCCACAACTCGGACTCGTAGGCCGACCCGGCGGCCTCGAAGATCCCGACTATTCGCCAGTCTTCGCCACGCAGAGCGACGGTCGACCCCAATGCGATGTCGTCGTACTCCGCCACGGCCCGACGCCCGGCAATCGCCTCCTTGCGGCCCGCGGTGAACACGCGGCCGGCAGAGACATTCACTTCGGGCCGGATGCGGAACGCAGCGTCGGCCACGCCCCTCATGCCGATGTTGGCCGGTTTGTCGATCCCGGGGCCTTCAATCGCGCTGACGACCACGACTTCGCCGCTCGCCGCCAAGACGCCTGGCAGGTCTTCAAGCAGAGCCACATGCAAAGCGCTGATCGCGCCGCCGCCCTCGCCCGTCACTCCATCGCGCAACGCGATGGCGCGGGCGGCGTCTCCGCCTCGGGCCAACACGCGGTCGAATCCCTCGGTCGCCGCGAGCAGCCCTACCAGCACGACGACGACGCTGGCCACGCCGCCGACGATGACGAGAGAGCTCGCGCCCCGCAGCGGCAACGCGCCAAGGTTGAAGCCAACCACCGCCAACCACTGGCGCAACGTGGCCGTCATCGCGCCCTCAAGGCCGCTGCCACGGTCATCCGGCCTATGGCGCGACAGGGAAATCCCACGACGACCGCCAACGTGAGAACCGCCACGGACGCGCCTAGGAGCATCGTGCTTGCGGAGATATGGAGATCGCCAAGCACGCCCCTCGCGCTGTCTCCGGCGGATTCGAGGATCAAGCTCGCCGCCCCCATTCCCGCTCCGTAGCCGAAGAAGCACAGCGCGCCCACTTCAGCGACGAGCAGCGTCATGATTCTGGCGCGAGTGAATCCGATCGAGACGAGGACGCCGAACTCGCGGATTCGCTCGCGCAACATCTGCATGACGACGTGGCCAGTGCTGAAAATCACGGCGAAGAAGGCGCAGCCGATGATGCTCGACGTGACGAACTCGATGTCCCCGACTTGCCGCGCGAGCTCCCGTTGCGCCGCCGAGTGCGGGTACGAGCGCGTCGGGTTCGCGGAGTTGGCGAACGAAGCGTCGATCTCCTGGGCGATGGCGTCGAGCTTGTTCAAGTCGGAGACGCGGACGGTCAGCCAGTTGGCCGTGCCGGCCCCGAACGTCCTAGCGTCGTCGAAGTAGTCCCAGCGCAGCAGGAACATCGGCCGCACGGGGACGTTTTCCGGCGCACTGTAGGTGCCCACGAGAGTGAACTCCCAGAGTCTGCCGCCGTCGCGGCGTGGATACGGGCTCTCAATGGCGATGCGCTGGCCGCTCGTCCACCCGAACTCGGCGGCGAGATCGACGGGCGCCAGCGCCGCCGTTCTGTCCGCCAGGAAGGCAACCTTCGCACTGTCATCGACACGATATTCGGGGAAGATGGAGAAGTGCTTCTGCGGATCCGCCGCGAGTTGCTGAAACCGCCTCTTTCCCTCGATGTGGCCGGCGAGCAGCTGGTGCGGTTCCACCTCGACAACGCCATCCATGGCTTCGATTTCGCCGATGTACCACAGCGGCAGCGAGTCCAACGGCGAGTAGCGAGGGCTGACGACCAGCCGCTCATGGCTCGCGGCGAGGAAGCGTTCGCCGAGGGAGTATTCAACGAACGCCCGCAACAGCCCGAAAAGCAGGAAGGCGATGGAGAGGCCAAGCCAAGTGAGGATGGTTCTCGGCAACCGCCGATTCAAATTGCTGAGAGCGAGAAACCACACGTTGGGACGTCGAGGACAGCGCTAGGCGGCCTCGGTCAGACCAGCGCCTGGTACGCCAAGCGCTGGAAGTCCTCCTGGTAGGTGTTGTTCGGCATCGTGCCGTGCGCCATCACTTGCGTCAGGCAGACGCCGAGCAGCTCTTCCGCCGGGTCGACGAAGAACGTGGTGCCGGCCGCGCCTCCCCAGCCGAACGTGCCGGCGGAGCGGATCAGCGGAAAGCGATCGCGCCCGTGGTAGGTGGCGACGCCCAGGCCCCAGTGGAAGCCGCGGCCGGTCATCGGAATGGTCATGCTGCCGGTGTGGTTGCCGACCATCATCTCCACCGTCTTGCGGCCGAGGATGCGGGCGCCATCCAACTCGCCGCCGTTCAGCAGCATCTGCCCGAAGCGGGCGTAGTCGTTCACCGTGGAGAGGACGCCGCCCAGATCGCCGCCAGCGGCGAACTCCGTCTGTTCGCCGACCGTCTTCTCGCTGGTGGCGGCCTTGTCGATGGCGACCAGACGCATCTTGCCGTCCACTTCGCGGGGCACGTAGCTGGCGCCGAAGCGGGCCAAGGCGCCGTCGCCTAGTTGGCCGACGTAGAAGGCAGTGTCCTTCATGCCAAGGGGCTCGAAGATGCTGTCGCGGAACAGCGCGTCCAGCCGCTGCCCGCTCGCTTCTTCCAGCACCGCCGAAAGCAATCGATAGCCGAGGTGGTAGCCGAACCGCTCGCCGGGATGCGCCGCCAGCGGCAACGCGGCCTGCGCCCGCACCCGCTCGCGGTTGGTTGGCGGCGCTTGTTCCCCTTCGCCCTTCGGCACTGTGAGCATGTTGGCGTCGTGGCCGATCCAGCCCAGCGTGGTGAGCGCGTCGCGGTATTGCTGGCGGTAGAAGTGCGGCATCGTCGCCGGATTGACGAGGCCGGTGGTGTTGGTGAGGCAGTCGCGGATGGTGATGCCGCGCTTGGCGGGCAGCGGCGTCATCGGATCGGCGGGATTGAAGACCTTCTGATCGCCGTACTCCGGCAGGAACTTGGCCACCGGGTCGTCCGGCGTCAGCAAGCCGCGTTCGTAGAGCGCCAAGGTCGTCACGCCAGCGATGGGCTTGGTGTTCGACCACATGCGAAACAGCGTGTCGAACCCGGCCGGGTCGTCGGCCTCCATATCCAGCACGCCGCAAGCGTGGCGATGGACGATTTGCCCCCGTCGCGCCAGCAAGGTCACCAGATTCGGCACCCGGCCGTCGTCGACGAACGCCTGCATCGCCGGCCCGATGCGCGCAAGCCGCTCGGCATCGAATCCAAGCTGGCGCGGCTCGCCCATCGGCAAAGGGGAATCTTTCATGGCTTCACAAGTCCGCTACGGTTGCCGCCATTGTCCGACGTTTGATGCGCGGCGCAAGCCCTTTGCGTTCGCTCTCCATCACAGCGCCCTTCGATCCCTTCGAGTATGTGCATCACTTCGAGAGCGAGTCGGATCTCTGGTTGCCAAGGTCTGCGCGGACGGCTCGGACTGCTTGGCTTGCCTTGCTGCGAGGGTCGACGCCGAGCTGCATTTCCTTGAAGTGGGACTCCAAGGACGGCAAGGCCAGCCGGCAGCCGGTCATGTGCTCCTCGACGAAGCCGTTGGCGCTCAACTCTTCCACGATGGCTACGGCGACGTCTTCGGCGACGGGTCTTCCGAAATTGTCGGCCGCCATCAAGACCGCCACGACGTCTTCGATCGACGTCCATGACGTCGAACCGCCCGGGAAGGCGTGCGACAGCGCGACCGTGTGCCTTCGCCACGGATGCAGCCTTGCGTCGTAGTAGTCCCGCTTCCGCTTGCGGCACTCTTCCTGGAGTCTATGCACCGGCGGCTCGACGCCGATTCCTTCGTCCAGGACGATTCGAGCCAACGAGCGGCACCCGTTGGCCAGATGGTGCGGGAAGTTGCCGCTCTCGTGGAGGATCGCGTCCACCGATGCGCCGATCCAATGTGTGCGCCGAGTCTCATTGACCGTCCCATCGTCGAAGACGAAGCCGGAAAACGCCGCTTCCAATGTGCCGACAACGGCCCGTTTGGCGTCCCCACTGTCGAGAACGCCGATCGACCTCTCGTGATCGCTCGCAAGCCGCGACAAGCCGAGTTCGCGCAGACGGGCCGTGGTGTTTCGCAGTCCGAAGCAGACCAGAAGCACTTGCGTGTGCCCTTGCACTCCGCCGTGCAGCGCGTCCAAATGCGCTCGAACATGCGACGTGTCGGGTAGGTTTTGCGCCTCGTCCACCAGGAGGACGATGGTGCTGTCGCGCCGGTTGAAGCGAAATCGCATATAGCTGTCGAGAGCGACAGGGAGGGAGTTGGGCGCTCCAGCGGATGCCGTGAACTCCCTGAAATCCCGCTCTGTGAAGGCCGCGAACAACGTGCTGCCGACGAAGGACGCGCCTTCGATCATCCGACTCATCGGCTCGCCCCACTTCCCCGTCGCCTCGAACTCGCAAAACTGCCTGTCGACTTCTTCGAGAATGGCGGCTGGCGAAGCATTCAAGTCGGTTGGCCGCAGAGGCACGGGAACAACTGGCAATCCGCCTTCGCCGCTGCTGGCGAGCAGGCGACGGCCATACTCGCGCAACAGCGCAGTCTTCCCGGCCCCGGGAACGCCTTGGACAACTACCGTGTGGCCGACTTCGCCCCGTCGCGTCATTCGCACGGCCGAGTCGATGAGGTCGATTTCCTCCTCTCGACCCACGAACACCGATGGGGATGTGCGATCGCTGGACCGAGCGAGCAGGCTCAGCGCGTCTCGAACGTCCGATGGAAAGCTCTGCGTCACCATGCGCCGTCTTCAAACGCCCAAGCTCTTTGGGTCACTGCCTGTCTCGGCTACCGAGGGCACGCTATTACAAAGAACCTTCATGTGCGCCGCTTCAGTCCAACAGCTCGAAGCCGGTTGGCGTGAGTTGGCATAGCTGGGCTTGGGCGGCACCGTGCGCGATCGTCAGGAAGCCGATGGTGCCGAGGCGTAGCGACTTGTTGTGCGGCAAGGTCGGCGAACCTGGGTTGACGTAGAGCAGGTCGCCGACGCGGTGGATCTCTTCCATGTGGGTGTGGCCGCAGACGAGGACGTCCGGCGCTTCGTTCGGGAACCGCTTGCCGACCTGTTCGAGTACGAAGTCGGCGCCGCGGCGCGCGGGCGAAGGGAAGTCGTGCAGCATCAGCACCGTCGCGCCGTCGAAGGTCAGGACGCAATGGTCGCGCAGGCGGTCGTCGTCCACGCCGAAGTCGCCATTGCCGCGCGCGACATGCACGGGCGCGACGGCTTCGAGTTCGTCGAGCAGGGCAGGCGCCCACACGTCTCCGGCATGGAGAATCGCGTCCACGCCGGCGAACGCATCGAACACCTGCGGCCAGAGCTCGCCGCGCTTGGTGACGTGCGTGTCCGAAAGCAGGCCGATTTGAGTGCTCATCCGGTGTTGCGCAAGCCGCTGGAGATGCCGGCGATGGTGACCTTCAACGCCTGGTTCACCGCTTCGGAGTCGTTGCCGGCGCGGCGACGGGCCAGCAGTTCCGCCTGCAGCAGATGCAGTGGGTCGAGATAGGTGTTGCGCACGGCGATGGAATCCCGCTCTTCGGTGGCGTGCGCCAGCAGTTCGTCGGTTCTGTTCAGGCGCAGAATGTCCGCGCCGAGGTTCCGCAAGCGGTCGAGCAGTTCCTCGGCCATCGCCTGCTGCGGCTGCGACGCCAAGCGGTTCGCGTAGTAGCGCACCAGCGTCGCGTCCGCCTTGGCGACCACCGTTTCCAGCATGTCCGCCTGCATGGCGAAGAACGGCCAGGCGCGCAGCGCTCGATAGCCGCCGGGGTCTTCGGCGAGCGCCGCCACGGCGCGTTCCGCGCCCAGCCAGGCCGGCAGCATCAGCCGCACCTGGGTCCAAGCGAACACCCACGGGATGGCGCGCAGCGAGTCGAGGTCCTTGGTCGCCGCGCGGCGCGCCGGTCGGCTGCCGAGAGCCAGCGCGGCAAGCTCCGCTTCAGGGGTGAGGGTTTGGAAGAACTCTACGAAACGCGGATCGCGAACGCAGCTTCGATACGCCGCCAAAGACGCCCCGGCGAGGTCGCCCATCAGCGCCCGGGAGTTCGCGTCCGGCGCCGGGGGCGGCTTCTCGGTGGCTTGCAGAGTGGCGGTGAGATAGTGGCTCAGCGTCGCCTTGGCGATGGCTGGCGTGCCGAGCTTGAAGCGGATCATCTCGCCCTGTTCGGTGACGCGAATGGCGCTGCCGATGGAGCCGGGCGGCTGCGACGCGATGGCCTTGGCGGACGGGCCGCCACCGCGCCCGACGGCACCGCCACGGCCATGGAACAGCGTCAGCGCCACGCCGTGCTTGGCGGCCACCGCGGCCAGCGCTTCCTGGGCGCGGTACTGCGCCCAGGCGGCGGCAAGCTGGCCGGCATCCTTGGCGGAGTCCGAGTAGCCGATCATCACCAGCATCCGCTCGCCGACGTAGCGGCGATACCACGGCATGGACAGCAGCGCGTCCACGGTGTCGGGCGCTCGTTCCAGATCCTGCAAGGTCTCGAACAACGGCACGATGGGCAGCCGCTTCGCCACGCCGGCCTCCTTGAGCAGCAGCGCCACCGCCAGCACGTCGCTCGGCTGCGCCGCCATCGAGACCACGTAAGCGGCAACGCCGGCCGCGTCGTGTTCGGCAATCGCCGCGAAGGTCTCGATCACTTCGCGGGCTTCGTCGCTGACCGGCCACGACGCGGGAAAGAGCGGCCGCCGCGAAGCCAGCTCGTCGAGCAGCCACGTACACCGCCGCTGTTCCGGCCACGACGCATACGAACCCTGCGGCTGCCCGGGCTTGGCGGTTCCGTCGAGGTAGCGCGTCAGTTCGTCGAGCACGGCGGCGTGGCGTTCGGCGTGTTGGCGGATGTCCAAACGCGCAAGGGAAACTCCGAAGCAGTGGACGCGGCGCAAGGTGTCGAGCAGCGGGCCGTTGGCGATCTGCGCGAGGCCGGTTTCGAGCAGCGAGTCGTAGCAAAGCTCGAGCGGCGCGAGCAGTTCCGCATCGGTGGCAATCGCTTGCGCGTCCGCAGCGCCCGTCTCCGCCCAGCGTTCGGTCGCGGCGAGACGTTCGCGGAGCCGGCGCAGCACGGCGCGGTACGGCTCGTGGGCATCCCCGGCCGCCTCGCGAAGCGCCGCCGAACCGTCGTGCATCGACAGCGAAGCGTCGAGAGCGTCCACGTCGCGCCCGAAGAGCCGCGCCGCGTTGCGCCGCGCCAGGCGCAGCACTTCGCAGGTGACCGCAGCGGTGACGCGGGGGTTGCCGTCGCGGTCGCCGCCCATCCAGGACGCGAAGGCGAACGGCATGATCCGCGGCGCGAGCACGCTGCCGTGGATGCGGTCGAGTTCGCGCATCGCCGCCGGCACGGCGCGCCAGAGCGAGTTCTCGATGGCCGCGAAGCCCCACCGCGCTTCGTCCTGGGGCGTGGGGCGTTCGCTGCGAATCTCGTCCGTATGCCAGCTTTCGGCGATCAGTCGGGCGAGGCGTTCGTGCAGCTGGTCGTGTTCCGCAGCAGGCACCCCGTTTCGCTGCTCAAGCGCGGCGCGCTGTTCGAGCAGGTCGGCGATGGCGTCGTACTTCTGGATCAGCGTGCGCCGCAGCACCTCCGTCGGATGCGCGGTGAGCACGAGTTCCACCTGCACCTTGGCGAGCGCGTCCGGGTCGATGCGCTGCGGCCAGACGGCGTGGCCGGCCGCCTGCCGCTGGTCGGCGATGTTGGCGAGATTGAGGAACTGGTTGAAGGCGCGCGCGATGTCGGTGAGTTCGTCTTCCGGCAGCGCCGCGAGGCGCGTGCTCAGGCGCTCCCAGTCGGCGGTCGTGCCGCGGCGCGCCTGCTTCGCCAAGGCGCGAATGACCTCGATCTGCGCGACGAAATCGTCGCCGCGGTCGTCCGCGATGACGTGGCCGAGCAGGCTGCCGAGCAGCCGCACGTCGTCGCGCAACGCTCGCGGCAAGCCGGAGAGCGGGCTTGGCCGCAGATCCGCGTCTGCGACTTCGACCGCTTCCGCCGCGTTCATTCCGTCCACCAAGACCACCGAACGTTCCATCCGACGCGGACTATACTCGTCGGATGCTCGACCGCGCCCGCGAGATCCTGCGCGACGTCTACGGCTACGACGAGTTCCGGCAAGGGCAGGACGCCGTCATCGAAGCGGTCCTCGGCGGACGCGACTGCCTCGTGCTCATGCCCACCGGCGGCGGCAAGTCGCTCTGCTACCAGGTTCCAGCGCAGATCATGCGCGGCACCGGCATCGTCGTCTCGCCGCTGATCGCGCTGATGCAGGACCAAGTGGCAGCGCTCGCGCAGCTTGGCGTGCGGGCGGCGTTCCTCAACTCCACCGTGCCCTGGGCGCAGCAGCGGGAGATCCAGAACGACCTGATGCGGTCGCGGCTGGACCTCCTGTATCTGGCGCCGGAGCGGCTGCTTCAGGAAGAGACGCTGGCGCTCCTCGAACGCTGCGATGTCGCCCTCGTCGCCATTGACGAAGCGCACTGCGTGTCGCAGTGGGGGCACGACTTCCGCCAAGACTATCTGGGCCTCCACGTGCTCGCGGAACGCTTCCCCGGCGTTCCGCGCATGGCGCTCACGGCGACCGCCGACCAGCGCACGCGGGGGGAAATCGTCAGCCGCCTAGCGCTCAAGCAGCCGGCGCGGTTCGTGAGCGGCTTCGACCGCCCCAACATCCGCTACATGGTGCAGGCGAAGGCCAACGCCAACGCGCAGCTGCTGCGCTTCGTGGACCAGCATCGCGGCGCCACGGGCATCGTCTACTGCCTGTCGCGGAACAAGACGGAGAGCGTGGCGGAGCTGCTGCAAGGCGAAGGCCACGATGCGCTGCCGTACCACGCTGGGCTGCCGTCCGCCCAGCGCGCCGCGCACCAGACGCGGTTTCTGCGCCAGGACGGGGTGGTGATCGTCGCCACCATCGCCTTCGGCATGGGCATCGACAAGCCGGACGTGCGCTTCGTCGCCCACGTCGATCTGCCGAAGAGCGTCGAAGCCTACTATCAGGAAACCGGGCGCGCCGGACGCGATGGACAGCCAGCCACGGCGTGGATGATCTACGGCCTGCAGGACGTCGTGCGGCTGCGGCAGATGGTGGACGAATCCGAAGCGGACGAGCAGCACAAGCGCGTCGAACGCGGCAAGCTCGATTCGCTGCTCGGCTGGTGCGAAGTCACCGCCTGCAGACGCGCCGCGCTGCTGCGCTACTTCGGCGAAGACCCGGCCGAGCAGTGCGGCAACTGCGACATCTGCCTGACCCCGCCGAAGACCTGGAACGGCACCGTGGAAGCGCAGAAGCTGATGTCCTGCATCGTCCGCACCGGGCAGCGTTTCGGCGCCGGGCACGTGATCGACGTGCTGCGCGGCAAGGACACGGCGAAGGTGAGCCAGCACCGGCACGCCTCGTTGACCACCTTCGGCATCGGCGAGGAACTCGACGAGAGGCAATGGCGCTCGGTGCTCCGGCAGCTGGTCGTGCGCGGCTTCGTGTACTCGGACCCGGGCCGCTACGGCGCCTTGGCCTTGACTCCAGCGGCCCGCCCCTTGCTGCGCGGCGAAGCCACGCTGACGTTGCGCGAAGACGCCAAGACGGCGACGACGCGGCGCAAGACGGCAGCCAAGAGCGCACCGGAAGCCACCGAAATCGCCGCTGCGGACGAACCGCTCTGGGAGGCGCTACGCGCTTGTCGGCTACAGCTCGCGGACGAAGCGAGCGTGCCGCCCTACGTCGTCTTCCACGACGCCACGCTCAGGGAGTTCGTCCGCCTGCGCCCAACCTCTCTGGCCGCGATGCTGGAGGTCCACGGCGTCGGCCAAGCGAAGCTCGAACGCTACGGCGAGGCGTTCCTGGCGGTGCTCGCCGAACATCCGCGCGAGGGCCAGGCTGCGTCGAGCCCCGCCTAGCCACGTCGCGGCAAATCGGGTCAGAGCACCAGCGCTTCGCTGCGCACCAACTCCCAGCCGCGGAAAACCAGCGCCAGGCCGGTGAACTGCACCGTCCCGTACTCCTTCGCCAAACGCTCGTCCGCCAGATAGCCGCGCAGCTGCTCGGTCGCGGATTCCAGCGCGGCATCGAGCCGGGCACTGGCCTCCTCCTCCCGCTTCAGGTACTTGACCTCGATCACGTAGCCGTGGCGCAAGCTCGGCTGGCGGGCGACGAGGGGGATGAGGACGAGGTCCGCGTAGCCCTTGTTGAGTTCCGCTTCCGTGTGCAGGACGAAGCAGTTGGAGGTGCTTAGGTAGGCGGCGAGGAAGCCCTGGATGACCTTCTCGCCCTGGATGTAGTCGCGGATGCCGGTCTGCTGGCCGACCGCCGCGTTCAAGCGCTCGATGACCGGACGCCACTCGCCGTTCCGGGCCATGGCGCGCGTCAACCGGTCGAAGTCGTACAGATCGACGGCGAACACGCCGGTGTCGTCGTAGGCGTCGCGCAGGTAGCCGTACATCAGCTGGCGCACGGTCTGGTTGGGGATGCCTAGATTCGTCGCGTCGTCGCTGTTGGCCTGGATGGTCAGCAAGCCGAAGTAGTGCATCAGCGAGAGGAAGTTCTCGCGCCTGTGCAGGCGTTCCAAGGGGAAGCTGCCGACCAGACTCGCATCCGCCTTGCCCTCGCCGATGAGATTGCGCAGCAGGTCGAAGTTGCCGTTCAGCTGCCGCCCGCTCACCAGCAGATGGCGCAGCTTGCCGTAGTCGATGCGCACGTTGGCGTCGATCAGTTCCTGGGGCGGTGCGCCGTACAGCACGAGGGCCTTCACGTAGTAGAGCACCATGTCCGAGTTGTACACGTCGTTCGGCGCACCGTGCGCGAAGCGGTAGCCGTTGTACCACTCGCGCATGGTGTCCAGCGTGGTGGTCGTTTCTTGGTCGAGCGCGCCGAGGTCGCTGTACGTTCGCAGGACGTCCTCCACCTCCTTTTCCGTGAAGCCGAGCAGCTCGTTGAAGGCCGGATTGAGGCTGATGTTGGTGCCGATGTTGAAGCCGCTGGTGACGTCGTCCATGGTGATCGGCGAGACGCCGGTGATGAACATGCGCCGCAAGCCGCCCTCAGTCGTGCCGCTCTTCAACGTGGCGAAGAAGTTGCGATAGAAGCCGCCGCCGTGGGTCAAGGCGTGGTAGGCGTCCGCGCCTCTGTGTACAAGGATGTTGTTCGCGAAGTTGTCGTATTCGTCGATGAGGACGAACAGCGGGATGTCCTGCTCGCCGGCGTATTGGAACAGCGCATTGAGGCGCGCGTTGATGTCCGTCGGGGAGAGAACGCGCTGCATCGCGGCGCCGGGGAACAGATCGGCGTTGCGCTCCACGGCACTGCGGAACTTCAGAAAGCAGTACTCCTCGAAGCGCTCCTCCAAGGTTTCCGGCTTGTCGTTGAAAGCCGAGAAATCGAAGCGCAGGACGACGTAGCGGCTGCGTTCCCGGGTGGGCTTCCGCCCGATGTCCGTGTCGCCGAAGACGGCGTCGAAATCCTCGGCCTGCTTGCGGTCGTAGTAGCTCTCCAGCACCGACAGCCAGAGGCTCTTGCCGAAGCGCCGCGGGCGAATCAGAAAGACGTGGTTCTCCTTCTCCAGCGTCCGGATGAAGCCGGTCTTGTCCACGTACAGGCAGCCTTCGCGCTGGATGCCCTTGAAGTGGGAGCGACCGTAGGGAATGCCGGGAAAGGGCGCGTTCTCCGATGTGGTCATGTGGCGTCCTCGCCGATGTCGAACGCGGGCCGGATTGGATTCTGGCATTGCCTGTTCGCCGCTGTCCAACGCTGGACCTTCGTGGCATCTGGCGGGGCCATGGCGCTGGGCCTTGCCGTCGCTTCGGGCGTGTTCTTCGGCGTCTACCCCGCCAGTCGCACCGCGGCGCTCGACCCATCGCCGCTCCAGCGTACGGACCAAGGGCACCTTGGAACGGGTGCCTTTGGTCGCTCAAACCTCGTACACGCCGTTGCGACGGTCGGCGCGGTTCAAGGAATCTAGGGGTGGGCGGCAACCATGGCGCTGCACGATCGCTGCGCGGTCACGCCAATGCCGCTGCCGCTGAACGTGAACGTCTCCTTTTCGTTCGAGGCGCACTCCTTGTCCAGACGGAGCGGGCCGACTTCGCCGGGCACACGGTACAGGATGCTGGTGGAACTGCATGCGAGGTCGTCGGAGCCGTTCGCCGCCATCACCGAAAGCGTTGCCGTTCCGGCGCAGGCGTAGAGCAGATCGCCGACCGCGTAGTCGACGTTGGAGTCGGTGGTGGCCGGGGTGGTGGTGTTGTTGACGATCGTGAACTGGTTGTCCGCTGTCGCACTGGCCACCGAATCGGCAGTCCACTCTTCGGGACACCAGCCACGGCAGTAGAACAGGTCCAAACAGCCGCGTTCCAAGCATTCGGGGGGCGCTTGGTGGTGGTTGGTTTGCGCATCCCCGGCAAGCAGGACAGCCGCGAGCGCTACGGTCAACGGTGCTGCGAGTCTCATGTGAGGCCTCCTCGAATGAGTTGGGGCGACTTCATGAACCCTACCGAGGCGATCCCAGGGAGTCAATGCCATGTATGCCATGTCGGGCAGGGCGATTGCATTCGGGTTAGGAGGTGTGTGGAAGGAGAGGGGGTGGTTCAGAATAGGCGTCTCGATCCAAGGACGGAGAGAGAATGCGGAACTTCTGTCGGTTTTTCAAGAAGTTGAGGACCCCCAGGCCCAGCGCAGCGACGACTTCCTGCTCGACATGATCCGCGGCGTCCGCAGGCACGAGTAGGCACCGGATTCCAATGCAATCGACCTCCGGGACATTTTCGCACCTGACGTGCGCACCGGCGCTGTGCTATTGTTTCAGGTTGTAACACTCGAACGAGCGGAGGAGCTTGTGGCCATGCCCAACCCAACGGAAGCGTCCAGCCTGGCAAGGCGAGCGCTGATCTTCGGCGCCGCGTCGCTGTTCTCGGTCGTGGCGAACGGTCAAGAGGCGCAGGACGACGAAGCCGAGGCGGAGGACGCGGCAGAGGGGGCGGAAGTCGTCGTCGTCACCGGATCGCGCATCGTTCGCTCCAACTTGGTGAGTTCCAGTCCGGTGACCCAGGTGGACGCGGAGGAACTGCTGTTTCAAGGCACCGTGCGCGTGGAAGACATGGCGAAGACGCTGCCGCAGGTCTATTCGGACCAGAACACCGGCCAGTCCAACGGCGCCACCGGCACCGCCACCATCGACCTGCGCAATCTCGGCACCGACCGCACGCTGGTTCTGGTCAACGGCCGGCGGATGCCCGTGGGATCGCCCCTGCACAGCGGCGGCGCGGACATCAACCAAGTGCCGGGCGCGTTGATCCGCAGCGTCGAAGTTCTCACTGGCGGCGCTTCCGCCACCTACGGTTCGGATGCCGTGGCCGGCGTCGTCAACTTCCTGATGAAGGACGACTTCCAAGGCTTCCGCTTCGACTACCAGTACAGCGGCTACCAGCACAACAACGACGCCTCGAACTGGCAGGATGTCGTCGAAACCGCTGGCTATCCGGCGGCCGACGGCAGCGTCCGCGACGGCGAAATGTCGTACATCTCGTTGCTGCTCGGCGGCAATCTGGACGACGGGCGCGGCAACGTCACCGCGTACGCCACCTACCGCGACATCGAAGCCGTCTGGCAGGCGGATCGGGACTACAGCTCCTGCGCCCTCAGCGACGACACCACGTTCTGCTTCGGGTCGTCGACCATTCCGCAAGGGCGCTTCACCAACTTCGGCGCTGGCGGGCCATTCGTGGACTACATCGTGTCGGGCGACCAGTTCGTGCCCCGCCAAGGCGAGACGTTCAACTACGGCCCGCTGAACTACTACCAGCGCCCGGACGAGCAGTACGCCTTCGGCGCCTTCGCCCACTACGCCGTCAACGACATGGTGGAGGCGTACACGGAGCTGATGTACATGGACGACCGGACGGTCTCGCAGATCGCTCCGTCGGGCGCCTTCTTCGTCACCAACTCGCTCAGCTGCGCCAATCCGCTGATGTCCGATCAGCAGTTCGAGACGGTGTGCGGCTCCATCGGCCTCACCCGCGACGACGTGCGCAACCTGTTCTGGATCGGCCGCCGCAACGTCGAAGGCGGCAACCGCCAGCAGGACTTGCGCCACACCACCTTCCGCGGCGTGTTCGGCCTGCGCGGCGACATCAACGCGAACTGGAACTACGACGTCTCCTTCCTGCGCTCGGAAGTGAGCATGGAGAACACCTACCTGAACGACTTGGGCACCACCAAGATCCGCCGGGCGCTGGACGCGGTGCGCAACGACGATGGCGAGATCGTCTGCCGCTCGGTGGTGGATGGTTCGGATCCCAACTGCGTGCCGTGGAACATCTTCAGCGAAGGCGGCGTGACCCAGGCCGCGCTCGACTACATCGTCCTGCCGCTGTTCGCTCGCGGCACCACGGACCAAACTGTGCTGACGGCCTACGTGGCTGGCGATCTGGCGCCCTACGGCATCCGTTCGCCCGCCGCGGACACCGCCGTGGCGGTGGTGTTCGGCTACGAGCGGCGCAACGAGAACATGGACTTCAACCCGGACGACGGCTTCCGCGAGGGCGAAGGCGCAGGGCAAGGCGGCGCCACCAACGCGGTGGGCGGCGGCTACACCGTCTCCGAGCTCTTCATGGAAGCGGACGTGCCGCTGGCCGAGGGCAAGCCGTGGGTCGAGGAACTCTCGCTGGACCTGGCCTACCGCTACTCGGACTACGACTACGGCGTCACGGCCAACACCTTCGGCGTCCGGCTGGGCTGGGCGCTCAACTACGACATCAAAGTCCGCGGCAGCTTCCAGCGCTCCATTCGGGGCGCCAACGTGCGCGAGCTGTTCCAGCCGCAAGGCTTCAACCTGTTCGACATGACTGGCGACCCCTGCGGCGGCCCGGTGACGGCCGGCCGCACCACCGAGGGCCGCACGTTGCAGGAGTGCGCCCGCAGCGGCGTCACGGAAGCGCAGTTCGGCAACATCGCCCACTCGCCGGCTGGCCAGTACAACTTCCTGCAGGGCGGCAACCCGAATCTGGCCCCGGAGGAAGCGGACACCGTCTCCTTCGGCCTCGTCTACTCGCCAAGCGCCATCGACGGCCTGACGCTCTCCTTGGACTACTACACCATCAGCATCGAAGAGGGCATCAGCAACCTGACGCCGGAGTTCATCCTCAACGAGTGTCTGGACGGCAACCAGTCGCAGTGCGCGAACATCAAGCGCGGCATCCCAGGCGACCTCTGGATCGGCTCGGACCTGAACAGCAGCGGCCACGTGATCGCCTTGCAGGACAATCTGGCAATCGAGGAAGTCTCCGGCTACGACCTCGTGGCGGACTACACCTTGGACATCGCCGAGTACGGCAGCTTGAGCGTCGCCAACGTGACCTCCTACATCAGCCAGTGGGATCAGCAGGAACTGGCGGGCGCACCCACGGAAGGCTGCGCTGGCATGTGGGGCAACGTCTGCGGCTACCCGACGCCGGCCGTCCGCAACAAGCTGCGGTTGGTTTGGACGACCCCCTGGGACCTCACGCTCACAGGCATGTGGCGCTACTTCAGCCCGGTGGACGACTACAACGAGACCATCGAGCTCGAGGGCACCTCCTATCTGGACGTCTCCGCGATCTGGAACGCCCGGGAAGCGCTTGAGGTGCGCGCTGGCGTCAGCAACATCATGGACGTTGACCCGCCCATCGCCGGCAACGGCGCCGGCCCGTCCATCTCCGGCAACGGCAACACCTTCCCAGGCATGTACGACGCCCTGGGCCGGTATTGGTTCGTCGCCGCCGGTCTCACCTTCTAGCCCTCAGGGGCCCCGTTGCGCAATGTGCCACGGGGCCCCGCTTGTGGTGCTCAGTGAGTGACGCTGCCACGCGCTAGCCCTGCGGGGAGACGGTACACGGAGTCGCTAGGCGTCACTGTCGCCGTGGCCATTGTCACCGCTGTTTGTCCTTGGCTGTTCGCCGACTCTCGCCCGCCCCTTCAGGCCGAGCACGACAAGGGAGCGAAGGCGCCGTTCCTCGCCGTGCCCGAAACCGCCCCTCTTCGCGCCCTAGCACCCTACGAAGTGCTTGGGAACATCGAATGCACGTTGGTTGGTGGACTCGGTCCGGCCGGCGAGGTCGCGGTAGTGACGCTGCCGACCGATGCCGGGGCCAGGTTCTCGGTCATCGACGGCGAAGGCACCGTCTTCTGGGACGACCTGCCGTTCAAGCCGCACAACTACGGGCTCGGTAGACGGAACGACGGCACGTTGGTAGTCGCACTGGCCGATCTGAGGCTCGGTTCCGAGACGTTCCGCCCAATGGACTCGCCGGAGCGACTGCGCGTCTACGTCGGCGAGCACATGGTCTACGAAACCGCGAAGGCGTGGGATTTCACCGTGGCTCGCGACGGTTCCTCCTTCGCGGTTCACGAACCACGGGGCGGCGGCGCTTCCCGGCTGGTGGTACACGATCTGGCGGCGGGCACGGAGCGCCACTTCGATCTGGGCGCCAGCATGACGCGCACCAACGCCTACGAGGTCGACTACGCGCTCGACCACACGCTGGACGGACGCGAGGTCGTGTTCATGCCGGCGCATGCCGACGCCCAGGGAGTAGGGCACCACTCCTTCTACCCCGTAGGCGAAGGAAGAACGCGGCGCGTCACCGTGGAGAACAGCTGGAGCGCCACCCTCGTCTCAAGCGCGGAGGGCTATTTCGTGGATTGGCCCAAAGACCTGGAGACGGACGAGAGGAGCCGCGTATGGGAGGTCGCGAAGCGCCGCTTCGACGCCGCCAGCGGCACGGCGGAGGACGTGTGGCGCCACCGATTGCATTTGGATCGGTTTGGCGGGCGAATGTTCGTGTCCGGCGACGGGCGCTGGCTCGGCTTGAACAGCCATCACATCCATGTGCTGAACACGGACACCGGCGAGGTCGTCTTCAAGTATCCGCAGATGGCGCCACCGCTGGAGCAACTGGAAAGGTTGGCAAGCGTGGTCGGCGACAACGCATCGGCTGCCGACCTCGGCGGCCTCGTTGGTGTTGGCTTTCGAGGCGACAGCATGAGGTTCTTGCGGGTGTTCGGGCAGGCGCCCTGCGCCACCCCTCCGGGCGAGGAATACGATCGTGTTCGCTACCGACGATGCGTCAGGGATCGACGGGAACGCGGGTTGTACCGGGCCGTGGTCGACGTCTACGACTTGAACAACCTCGCTCTGGATGCTCAACCCGCTTATCGGATCCAGGACTATCGTCGCGAAGGAAACTGCGTAGCGGGCGAGACACCCAACCGCGGGCTGCAAAGCGTCGATGGAGAACTCGCCTTTCTGAGCGGCTAGCGAATCGTCTCCGAGTCCCCGCCGTCAACGATGGGACCTGGTGCTTGTCTACAGGCGGTACATCCTGCCTCGCTGACCCTAAAACGCGCCTCTCCCCTACAATGCAGCGTATGGCTGCTGGCGCCGACATCGCCTATCCCGCCATTCCCTACGGGCGCGCCTACTTCAAGGGCATCCGGCTGGAAGGCTGCCTGTACGTCGACAAGACGCGCTTCATCCGCGAGCTGGAGGACGAGCGCTACGTCTTCTTCGTCCGCCCGCGACGATTCGGCAAGACCTGCTGGCTCTCCACGCTGGAGAGCTACTACGACCGCCGCGAGGCGGCGGACTTCGACGCCGTGTTCGCCGACACGGACATCGCCGCCAAGCCCACGCCCAACCGCAGCCGCTACGTGGTGCTGCGCTTCAACTTCTCGGCCTTCAACGACGCCCTTGGCACCCTGGAACGGAACTTCGAGAACTACTGCGCCCTCGTCGTCGAGGATGCTCTGGAGAGCAACGCGGACCTGTTCCCAGACGCGGTGCGCCAACGCATCTGCTCCAAGCCGACGATCAACGACAAGCTGAACGCGCTGTTCCTGCACGCCCGCAGGCAGAGCATCCCGCTCTACGTCCTCATCGACGAGTACGACAATTTCTCGAATACGGTGCTTTCGCGGGAGGGCCCGGACGCCTATCACCAGCTCACCCACGGCGGCGGCTTCTACCGCTGCTTCTTCGCCACGCTGAAGGCGGGCACGGAGAGCGGCAGCCTGGAGCGGCTGTTCGTCACCGGCGTGTCGCCCGTGACGATGGACGACGTGACCAGCGGCTTCAACATCGGCAAGAACCTGAGCCTGCTGCCGGAGTACAACGAGCTGCTCGGCTTCACGGAGGCCGACGTGCGCTGGATGCTGAAGACGTACCGCGACATCGGCGCGTTCGACCGCGACGTGGACAAGACGATCGCCACCATGCGCGAGTGGTACGACGGCTACCAGTTCACCAAGACCGCGCCGAAGACGGTCTACAACGCCGACATGGTGCTCCACTACATGAGCCACTCGGTGCCGAACAAGCCCGGCCCGGACGACCTCATCGACGTGAACGTGCGCACGGACTACGGCAAGCTGCGCCATCTGCTGCGCACCGGCGAGCGGCTGAACGGCAACTTCGCGCTGCTGCGCGAGTCCGTGGAGGAAGGGCGAGCAGAGTGCGACATCGTCGCCAGCTTTCCCCAGGCCAGACTGACGGAGCGCGAGAACTTCCTCTCGCTGATGCACTACTTCGGCCTGCTGAGCATCCGCTCGGTGGTCGGCGGGGTGCCCAGGCTCGGCATTCCGAACCAGACGGTGCGCCAGCTGACCTACGGCTTTCTGCGCGATGCGTACCGCGACATCGGCGCGTTCTCGCCGGATCTGGTGACGTTGGACCGCCTGCTGCAACGCATGGCGCTCGACGGCGAATGGCGACCGGCGATGGATTGGCTGGCGGCGACGGTAGCGGAGCAGACCGGCATCCGCGACTACATGCAGGGCGAGAAAGTCGTGCAGACGTTCCTCGCCACCTACCTGAGCGCCCCCGGCTACTTCGCCCTGCACACCGAAGGCGAGTTGGCCAAAGGCTACGCCGACATCGTGCTGGAACCCTTGACCGCGCGCTACCCAGGCATGACCCGCGGCTTCGTGATCGAGGTGAAGTACCTCCGCCGGGATGCGGACCGCGAGGCCCAGGCAGGCGAAGCCGCTACCGCCGCAGAACACCAGCTGCGCCGCTACTTGGCCGACGGCCTGCTCGCAAAGCGCTACCCGAACGCGACATTCACCGGCCTGGCGCTGGTGTTCCACGGCTGGGAACTCGTGCATGCCGAGGCGGTGGAGTCCGCGGCGTAGGCGGGGAGGTGGCTTTTCGCGCAACGGCTACGGCATCTCGCGCCGCATCGTCGGGGAAGGTCGGGAAGACCGCGGAACGCATCCCACCAAGACTCAGTGTTATCGCATTGCGGCCACCATGCGACCCGATGAAAGCCACCCCGAGGTCCTCGGCAAGCTGGACGCGACGGCGGCGCACTTCAAGATCGGGGAATCGCGAGTTGAATGGACCGGAAACGCCTTGGGATGGATGAATGCCCGACGTCCGCCTGATCGAACGCTGGCTGCCGATCGCCGGGCGCAGAGAGCCTGCGGGAGCGGACGCCGATGACACCGTTTCCGGCACCGAACCGGCTGCATGTGTGGTGGGCGCGACCACTGGTGGCGTCGCGGGCGGCGATATTGGCGTCTTTGCTGCCCGATGGCGTTGATCGGCAAGCGTTTCTGCATGTGCTGGGAATACATGGCGACCCGATAGCGGCGCGGAAGAAGATCGCTGCTGCGCGACGGGATGGCGGGGACATCTTCGACCAAGCGCCCGATGAGCCGGAGCCGTCGCCCATCACCATCACCTGCAAGTCCGCGGACAGCCTCGACCACATCCAGAACGCCAGCATCGACGCTGTGGTGATGGATCCCCCGTACCACGACAACGTCATGTACGCCGAACTCTCGGACTTCTTCTACGTCTGGCTCAAGCGCACCGCCGGCCACGTCTTCCCCGAACTCTTCACCCGCCAGCTCACGGAACAAGGAGAACGAAGCCGTCGCCAACCCGGCCAGGTTCGCCGGCGAGAAGGGCGCCCGCGCCTTGGCCGGGCGCGACTACCAGGAGCGCATGGCGGCCATCTTCGCTGCGACGGATACTCGTGGTAGGTGGTGACGGGTTCGGCGACCATGGCGATCTCGGTGCGGGCATCCCAGAACTCGAAGCGGCCTTCCCAGGAGTCGACCTCGTCGCGGGGGATGCGTACCGGACGGCAACCGGGGAAGCCGGCCACGGCGTACTGCCGCCGAGCGTCCACGCGCAGCGGGAGCTTGGTACGCGCCGGTTGGCGTTCGAGGGTGCTTCATCCGCGACGGGCTCGGCGGGCATGTGGGGTTCGGCCACGGTGCAACTCCTTCTTTTGACCTTCGCCAGCCGCGGCATCGTAGCTCAACCCGTGTCGTAGGGCGGTCAACGTCGCGGTCGAACCGCCGGCCTGCAAACCGAGCCAGGAACGAGGCTCGCAGCACCGGCCAATCACCGTTTGGACGTTGTAGTGCGCTCAAGCGCTGGAAGACGCTGCGCCATGCGTGCCTTACCGTCTCGCGAGCATCGCGGCGAGCTCTTCCTCGGTTGCGCCATGCAGCAACCCGGCGCTGAAGTGGGCGAGTCGCTCGGGGCCGACTTGGGCGAGCTGTGGTGCCAGAGTTTGGGCGGACGTCGCACCGAAACGCATTGCGGCCTGCGCCCTGAGCAGTTCGCGCTGTCCTGCAAGATGGCCTTCCTGCCGTCCCTCGTCGCGCTCCGCTTTCAGGAACAGGGAATCGTCCGGCCCGGTGCCTTCGCGCTCGCCCAGCGCCCGACCGATTCGGCGCAACGTCGCCGTCGTCTCGGCGGAAGGCGTCTCCTCGTTCAGCGCCCGGTGGATATCCATCGCCGTCCAGCCGGCGAACGCCGCGCTGGCCGCGCGTTCCTCGAACCGGCCCGATGCGCCCAGAACATGGATGCGCAGACCGGGCGCCTTGCGCTTCGGCCGGCTGCGCGACGCCGCATCGGGCACTTCCACCCACAGCTCCGGGAAGCCCCACTCCTCGTAGAGATCGAACTTCCGTCGATACACGTCCGTGGTGTGGTCCACCTCCAGCACCACGTCCGGCAGCTTCTGCCCCACCTCCATCGCCGCGCCCTGGGGCGATCCCGGTCCGGATGCAGGTAGACCGTCTGGTCCGCCTGCATGATCTGCGCCTTGGCGCCGGTGTCGGTGCGCAGCAGCAGGGCGGCGGTGCCGAGCGTGTCGATGGACGAGCCGCGGCTGTGGGCGATGATCGCCGTCAGGTGCGCCAGGCGCCGCGACGATGAGTAGGAGTCTCGTTGCGTTTGGCCCTACACTCGCAGTCCATGGACGAAGACGCCTTCTACACCGAGCATTGGCAGGACATCGAGGACGAGCGGGTTGCGCGCTACGAGCGCATGTTCGCGTGGCGGGATGCGCAGGCCGCTTTGCTCGAACCGCTTGACGTGCGGGCTGGCTGCCGGGTGCTGGATTACGGCTGCGGGCCTGGTTTCGTTGCCAGGGCGATGGCGGACATGGCCGAGGCTGGCGGGCATGTGTACGGGGTGGACATCAACGCGCGTTTCGTTGCCGATGCCAATCGGCGTGGCGAGGGGGTGCGGCACCTTTCCTACCATCGCGTCGAAGGTGGTCGCATTCCCCTTTCCGATGGCGTGGTCGATCGGGTGCTGTGCAAGAACGTGCTCGAGTACGTGCCGGACGTGGGCGCCACGCTCGCGGAGTTCCAGCGCGTGCTTGAACCCGGCGGGCGCATTCTGGCTATCGACAGCGACTGGGGGTTCGTGGTGGTCGAGCCGTGGGGCGGGGCGAGGACGGCGCGGTTCTTCGCGGCGGCTTCGCCGGCGTTCAAGACGCCGGAGATCGGGCGTGGGCTGCGCGCGGCGCTGATGGACGCCGGGTTCGTCGATGTCGAAGTGGACATACGCGCCGGGGTGGACACGACCGGGCGCAGCTTGGAGGTTCTGCGCAACATGGCGAGCTACGCTGGCGCCTTCGATGCGATGCCTGAAGCGGAAGTCGCCGCGATGTTGGCCGAAGCCGAGGCAGCGGTGGAGGGCGGTCGCTATCTGTTCTGTTTGCCGCAGTTTTCGGTGTCCGGGCGGCGGCCTTGACGCTGCTTGGTGCCTGATCTTTCGCGGCGCATGGGGCGTTCTGTTCGTTTTTCAAGGTCTTTGCTTCCAATCGGGAATCCCCACATAGGGAGCCGTCACACGGTTCATCCAGAGAAAGGAGCAAGACATGAACATCGTACGTTGGGATCCCTTCCGCGAGTTGGAGCAGGCGTTCGTCGCGCCGAACGCGCTCAACTGGCAGCCGGCTGCGGACGTCCGCGAAACCAAGGACGGCTACCGCGTCGAGCTGGAGTTGCCCGCCGTCGAGCGCAAGGACGTGCGCATCGAACTGCAGGAGCGCACGCTCCGCGTCTCCGGCGAGCGCCGCTTCGCCGACGAGCAGGAGCACGGCCGCGTGCAACGCAAGGAGCGGCGCTACGGCAAGTTCGCCCGCAGCTTCCGACTGCCGGCGGATGCGGACCCGAGCGCCGTCCGCGCCACCGCCAAGGACGGCGTGGTGACGATCGACGTCGCCAAGTCCGCCACGGCGCAGCCGCGCGCCATCGAGGTGGAAGCCGCCTAAGGCGCCACCTCTCGCCGCGCCAGCTCTCCCGGCTGGCGCGGCGACTTCCGCCAGATCTCGGCTGGCAATCTACGAACCATCCTGCTGCCTTCGTGTCTGGTTGGAGGCACCATGTATATTCCGCCGCGAATCTTCGCGAGGCCCCGCGTCAATGCCTGCGAGCCGCCACATCGCGTTCGTTACGGATCCCATCGAGACGTTCAACGTCAAGAAGGATTCCACGCTGGCCATGATCCGGGCCGCGCAGCGTCGCGGCTGGCGGATTTCCGTGCTCGGCGTTGGCGACCTGGCGCTGCAGCACGGGGGCGTCGTCGGCTGGATGCGGGATCTCGTTCTCGCGGATGAAGCGGTCGCGGACCTCGATGCCATTGAAGGCGACGACTACTACCGAGTGGGCCCGTCGTTGCGGCTGCCGCTTGCCGACGTCGACGTCGTGATGATGCGCAAGGATCCGCCCTTCGACATGGGCTACGTCTACGCGACGTATCTGCTGGAAAGGGCGGTCGATCAAGGCGCGGTGGTCGTAAACAACCCGCGCGCGCTCCGCGACTGCAACGAGAAGTTCTACGCCACCGCCTTCGAGCAATGCACGCCGCCGCTGATCGTCGCTTCCCGCAAGGATCTGCTGATGGACTTCCACGCCGAACACCAGGACGTGGTGTTCAAGAAGCTCGACGGCATGGGCGGCATGAGCATCTTCCGCGTCCGCCCGGACGACCCCAACCTGCGCGTGGTCATCGAGACGCTCACCGACAACGAGCGGCAACCAGTGATGGCGCAGAAGTTCATCCCGGAAATCAGCGCTGGCGACAAGCGCATCCTGCTCATCGACGGCAAGCCGGTTCCCTACGCGCTGGCGCGGATACCGATGCAGGGCGAGACGCGCGGCAATCTCGCAGCCGGCGGCGAAGGCGTTGGCCAGCCGCTCACCGAGCGCGACCGCTTCATCGCGGAGACGGTTGGCGGCGAACTCGGCCCGCGCGGCTTGCGGTTCGTCGGCATCGACGTGATCGGCGACTACTTGACGGAGATCAACGTGACCTGCCCCACCTGCATCCGCGAACTCGACCGCGGCTTCGGCCTGGACATCGCCGGCGATCTGCTGGACGCCGTGGCTGAGAGTCTCGGTTGAAAATTCGCGCTCCAAAGGCCAGTGCTCCGAGGGAAGCCGGGGCGTCCGGGGCGGTGTTGTCGAAGGACAGGCTGCGTCTAGGAGTGTGCGTTACGGTCGCCGTTGCTCTGCATCTGGCGCTGTTCTTCGGCACCTACATCCCCGGGATACCGACTGCGCCAGCCGTGATCGACGCGGTGCTCACGACGTTGCCAAGCCCGGCCCCGCGGCCAGAGGCGGAAGTTGCGCCCCCGGTGGCAGCGCTCGACGCACCGGCTGAACCCGAACCGCCGGCCGCCTCGCCACCTCCCGAGGCCGCGCCAATCGCTCCGCCACAGCAAATCGCCACGCCTACGCCGCCCGTCAGCCCGTTCGCCGGCCGAAACGTCGCCGCCTTGGCCCGCGCCGTTGCCGCCACCGCCACTCCCACGAACGAACACGCGCCGTCGCGGGTGCGAAGATTGGGGCGCGTCGCTCCCCCGCCGGGCACCGACTTCGCCTATTATCTGGCGTCTTGGCGACGCAAAGTGGAGCGCGTCGGGCAGCTCAACTATCCGCGCGAAGCACGCGCCCAGGGCATCGTCGGCAGTCTGCGGCTGCTGGTGACGATCACGCCGGACGGCGCGTTGGACGACGTGCGGGTGCTGGAAACCAGCGGCCACGCGCTCCTCGACGACGCGGCGTTGCGGATCGTGCGCTTGGCTGCCCCGTACGCGCCCTTTCCCCCGACGATGCGGGCCACAACGGACGTTCTGGAGATCGAACGCACTTGGCGCTTTCTGAACAGTCGGCTCTCTTCCTAGCGAAGCAACGGCGCAGGTCGGGCAGGCGCGTGGCCTGCCAAGCCGCTCGGCCCGCGGCAAACGAACAGAGGCAAGCACCGTGCATCTGACCGGCCAGTTGCTCATCGCCATGCCGAAGCTGCATGGCTCGATCTTCGGCGAGAGCGTCATCTACGTCTGGGCGCACGACGAAGAGGGTGCCCAGGGCCTGGTCGTCAACCAGCCGCACGACTTGACGCTCGTCAAGCTGCTACACCAACTCGACCTGCCGTCGCAGGTCTCGATCGATGCGCGCGTTGCCGATGGCGGCCCGGTGGAGCCGCAACGCGGATTCATCCTGCACACCAACGACGTGAGCGTGGAATCCAGCGACGACGCAGGCAACGATCTCACCATCTCCTACAGCCGCGAGATCCTCGAACTGATCGCCTCCGCACAGGGGCCGAGCCGGTTTCTGGTCGCCCTCGGCTACGCTGGCTGGGGCCCCGGCCAGCTGGAGCACGAAGTGCAGGATTCAGCCTGGCTCACCGCCCCAAGCTGCCACGACTTGCTGTTCGAGGTGCCGTTCAGCGAACGCCTGGACCGCGCCGCCGCCTCCCTCGGCATCGACCTGCGCTTGCTCGGAACCGACGCCGGCCTCGCCTGACCTTGGCCGCGCTGGTCTTCGACTTCGGCCTCAAGCACATCGGCGTCGCGTTCGCGCAGCCGTGCGGCAACATCGCCCGCGGCCTGGCGACGATTCCCGCCAAGAACGGAACGCCCCGCTGGAGCGCCCTCGACCCCTTGCTCGCCGAGTGGCAGCCGACCACGCTGGTAGTCGGGCTGCCCCTCAACATGGATGGCACGGCAAGCGAAATGTCGACCCGCGCCCGCGACTTCGGCCAGCAGCTCGCGCATCGCTACGCCCTGCCCATCGACTACGCCGACGAACGCCTCTCGACGTTCGAGGCGACCTCCCGTGGCGCCGACGGCTCGCGCAGCCACATGGCGGCCGCGGAGGTCATCGCGGAGACGTGGCTCGGCCGATAACGCTCTATCGGACATCAAATGGCGAGAGCGCGAAGGTCGCAGTCCTTTAGCGGTGCTATGCTCTCGCTCATGCCGACCCAACGCTCGACCGTCGCCACATCGCGCAGCGGCACCAGCCGGACCGAGGCGACGCGGGTGGATTGGCCGAAGCTGTTGGAACACGAGCCGTTCCCACCCATGTCCCCGGAAACGCACTACCGCCTGCTGGAGGCGGCCTGCGAAATCGCAGCCGAACAGCTGCGGTTCCGTTTCCCCGGCGTCACCGTTCCCAGAGACAATCAACCACCGTTGCCCGAGTCCAGTCGAGCCCTCATCCGCCGGTTGGCGCGGGAGAGCCGCGAACGGCGGCATGGCTGAGGGCGCCGCGTGTTCGATCGCGCGGCGACTTGCGGACGTCCTGGAAACCCACGACATCCCCTACGCCATCGGCGGTGCGCTCGCGTTAGGCTACTACACCGAGCCTCGGGGCACGGTCGACGTGGACATCAACATCTTCGTCACGCCCCCGGATGCCATCGACGCCTTGCTTCGGACGCTCGGCGAAATCGGCTTTCAAGTGGAACGACCAGAGACGGTGGTGAGGACCGCGACCGAGGATGGCCAGTTCCGCGGGCGCATCGACGGGGTGCGCGTCGACGTTTTCGTGCCGGCGATCGACTACTACGCGTCCTTGCAGCAAAGACGGCGGCGGGTGCCTTTCGGGGGCGGCAACGTGTGGGTGCTCGGCGCAGAAGACTTGGCGGTGCTCAAGTTGATGTTCTTCCGGCCCAAGGATGTCGCCGACCTGCACGCCTTGGCGCGGGACTACGGTGAACGGCTCGACGCC
Organism: Candidatus Azotimanducaceae bacterium; assembly: GCA_965243175.1. GTDB lineage: Bacteria > Pseudomonadota > Gammaproteobacteria > Pseudomonadales > Azotimanducaceae > VXYL01. The sequence continues at coordinate 799,756 of OZ251532.1, forward strand.
GAGGCCGTTCGCGCGCAAGTCGTGGCGCTGGTCGGCGACGACGACACGCGAGTGGACGAGTGGGATCGGATCGTCGCTACGGCACTCGGCAGCGATGACGCACGGCGACCGTAGCTCGACGCGGGACGCTACACCCGAGCCGCGTCAGCCATTACAATCGCCGTCCTTCCACAGAGGGCGGGAATCGCAGATGGCGGACGCGGCACAGGATTTGGATTTCGACCCGGACTCCCTGCGCGAGAAGTATCGGCGGGAGCGCGACAAGCGGTTGCGGGAGGACGGCAACGAGCAGTACGTCGAGGTCGTCGGGCGCTTCGCGAGCTTCACGGACGATCCCTACGTGGTGCCGGGCTTCGAGCGCGAGCCGCTCAAGGACGACGTGGACGTGCTCATCGTCGGTGGCGGCTTCGGGGGGTTGCTGGCCGGGGCAAGGCTGCGCGAAGCGGGGGTGGAGAACCTGCGCGTCATCGAGAAGGGCGGCGACTTCGGCGGCACCTGGTACTGGAACCGCTACCCCGGCGCGCAGTGCGACATCGAGTCGTACATCTACCTGCCGCTGCTCGAAGAACTCGGCTACATGCCAAAGGAGAAGTACAGCTTCGCGCCGGAGATTCTCGCCCACGCCAGCGCCATCGGCAGGAAGTACCGGCTCTACGACAACGCCTGCTTCCAAACCGAAGTCACCGCCATGCGCTGGGATGATGAAGCGCTGCGCTGGATCGTCGAAACGAACCGCGGCGACGCCATGCGGGCGCGTTTCGTGGCGATGTCGAACGGCCCGCTGAACCGGCCGAAGCTGCCCGGCATCCCCGGCGTCGGCACGTTCGAGGGGCACACCTTCCACACCAGCCGCTGGGACTACGGCTACACCGGCGGCGATTCCAACGGCAATCTCGTCGGCCTGCGCGGCAAGCGCGTGGGCATCATCGGCACCGGCGCCACGGCGGTGCAGTGCGTACCGCACGTCGGCGAACAGGCCGAGCAGCTGTACGTCTTCCAACGCACGCCCTCCTCCATCGACGTACGCGGCAACAAGCCGACCGATCCGCAATGGGCCGAGTCGCTGGAACCGGGCTGGCAGCAGCAGCGGATGACCAACTTCAACGTGCTGGTCACCGGCGGCTTCCAGGACGAAGACCTGGTCAACGACGGCTGGACGGACATCATCCGCAACCTGGCGTCGCTGGCCGCCAGCCGCAGCGGCGAGGAGACCACCCCGGAGCAGGCGGCGGCACGGGTGGAACTCGCGGACTTCAAGAAGATGGAGCAGATCCGCTCGCGGGTGGACAGCCTCGTGGAGAACGAACAGACCGCCGAAGCGCTGAAGCCCTGGTACCGGCAGTTCTGCAAGCGCCCCTGCTTCCACGACGACTACCTGAGGACCTTCAACCGCCCCAACGTCACCCTCGTCCACACCGACGGCAAGGGCGTGGAGCGGATCACCCCGAAGGGCGTGGTCGCCAACGGCCAGGAGTACGAACTCGACTGCCTGATCTACGCCACCGGCTTCGAGGTCGGCACCGCCTACACGCGACGGGCTGGCTACGACGTCAACGGCCGCGACGGCCTCCCGCTCTCGGAGAAATGGGCGAACGGCATGCGCACTCTGCACGGCTTCCAAACCCGCGGCTTTCCGAACTGCTTCTTCATGGGCGTCACCCAGGGCGGCTTCACCGCCAACTTCCCGCACATGCTGAACGAACAGAGCGTCCACATCGCCTACATGATCGACTACGCCCTGCGCTCCAACGTCAACTGCGTCGAGGCGTCCGAAGCGGGCGAGAACGGCTGGGTGGACACCATCAAGAGCATGGCGGTGTTCAACCAGCGCTTTCTGGAGGAATGCACGCCCGGCTACTACAACAACGAAGGCAAGCCAGGGCAGGGCAACTCGCTGCTCGGCAGCCAGTACGGGGGCGGCCCGGAGGCGTTCTTCCAGATCCTCCGCGACTGGCGCGAAGCGGGCGATCTGGAGGGCGTGGAACTTTCGTAGAGTTGTGCGGGCCGCTATCTCGACGAAGCAGGCAGGTCGTAGCTGCCGTCGTCGAGCTTGAACACCACCTCGCTCACGCGGTTGGGAGCGTCGGTCGGTTCGCCGCGTTCGAGCAGCGGTCGAAAGCGCCAGGAACGCACGGTGGCGAGCGCAGCCGCCTCGAAGTGGCCGGGTGGCGTGGCGGAGTCGACTCGGGCGTTGCGCACGAGGCCCTCGGCGGTCACGTCGTAGCGCACCAGCACGCGGCCTTCGATGCCAGCGGCCTGGGCTTGCGGCGGATAGACCAGATCCTGGCCGCCGATGAACTGCAACGGGCGATGGCCGCCAGCGCAGCCGGCCAGGATCGGCAGCAACAGCGCGAACACGGCGGCGTTCCTCATGGTTGGAACGATACCAGCGGCCGGCGCGTGGTTCCCGCCAGATGCGCTATGCTCTCGCCGCCATGCAGCGGCAGCAAGTTCTGGTGCTCTACCTGCGCAGTTCCGCGCTCGATTCCGGCGTGGTCGCGTGGGCGAGCTACGACGGCACCGGTCGCGAGACGCACATGGCGGGCGACGAGGAGAAGCCGCCCTACGCCACCGGCCTCGCCGCGCTGCGCGACGGCTGGCGGCTGATTCAGGCTTCGCCACTGCAAGACCACGCCATCGGCGGCGAGTTCCGCACCGGCTACCTGAAGTACGAGTTCCTGTTCGAGAAGCTTGTGGAGGTGGTGGAGATGGCGGAGACGGCCGGTGCTTGAACGCCTCGATTCGACGCAGATGGCGCGCTTCGCCGCGCACGGCGTGCTGCGCTTCGACGGGCGCGTACCGGAAGCGATCAACGAACAGTTCATGGACGACGCTGGGCGCATGGACGCTCCCGCCGCCGGCGAGGACGCGCAATCCGTGTTCGAACGCTACCGGGCGCTGCTGCGAGCCAATCGCATTCCGCAAGTGCCGGCCGGCACGCCGCTTCTCGACGCCTATGCAGAAGACACCGCCCTTGGGCGCCTCGTGCGCCTGCCGTGGGTGCGCGGCGCCATCGAGAGCTTGGTCGGCCCCGGATCGCTGCTCGACCACCACTTCCTGCACGTCACCTTTCCGCCGAGCTTTCGAGAGGGAAGGCCCAACGTCTCCCAGAACACGCATCAGGACTCCACCATCGACCCGCGCCAGGCGTTCGACATCCAGCTGATGTACTTCCCGCACGAGGTCACCGCGGCGATGGGCGGCACGCGCTACGTGCCCGGAACGCATCTGCGCATCGTCAGCGAAGCCGCGGTCGGGCGCTACCAGAACATCCTCGGCCAGCAGCACGTGGTGTGCCCGGCGGGAACGCTGCTCTTCACCCACCACGGCCTCTGGCACGGCGGCGGGGCGAATCGCTCGGAGCGTGTGCGCTACATGTTCAAGATCCGGCTCAATCCCACCGTGCGCCAGCAGCGGCTGTGGGACACCTCGGACCTGACGCCGAGCGACTACGCCCAGCAACCCATCTTCCATGTGAAGGAGCGCCGTTCGCCGGAGCATCTGCACGCCATCCTCACCACGCCGGAACCGTGGTTCGAGAACGACAGCGGGCGGCTGGAATACATCAACCGCATCCGCTTTTGGCGCTTCCTGCTCGGCGACGACTCCTTCGACGCGGACTACTGGGCCACGCGGGTGGAGAACGAACCTACGGCGCTAGGCTAGGCGTCCTCCACGCTCGCCGCTTGGCGGGTCTGCAGCTCGTACTTCTTCAGATAGCCGCGGAACTGGTGGTAGGTGAGGCCGAGTTGCTGCGCCGCGTTGCGCTGGTTGAACTTGGTGGCGGCCATGGCGCGTTCGATGAGTCCGACTTCCAGTTCCTGAACCGTCTGCTTGAGATCGAGCGGCAGCTGGAAGCCGGGCGACGCGCCGCCGTTGCCCTCCGCCTGCACCGGGCGGTAGGGCGAGGCGAAGGGATCGAGCACCACGTCCTCCACCGGACGCTCGGGCTCGGCGCGGTAGACGGCGCGCTCGGCGACGTTCTTCAACTCGCGCAGATTGCCGGGCCAAGGGTAGGCGAGCAGCGTCTGCCGCGCTCGTTCGGCGAACCCGGGGAAGTAGCGGCGGCCAAGCTCCTTCGCCATGTTCACGGCGAAGTGTTCGGCGAGCAGCAGAATGTCGTCCGGCCGTTCGCGCAAGGGCGGCAAGGTGATGACGTCGAAGGCGAGGCGATCCAGAAGGTCGAGGCGGAACTTGCCGAGCGCGGCGAGGCGCGGCAGATCCTCGTTGGTGGCCGCCACCACGCGCACGTTCGCGCGCAGCGTCTTCTTGCCGCCGACGCGCTCGAACTCGCCGTATTCGATCACGCGCAGCAGCTTCTCCTGCACCAGCGCGGAGGTGGTCGCCAGCTCGTCGAGGAACAGCGTGCCGCCGTCGGCGCGCTCGAATCGCCCTTGGTGCGTGCGCGAGGCGCCCGTGAACGAACCCGCTTCGTGGCCGAACAGCTCGCTCTCGATCAGGCTGTCGCTGATGGCGGCGCAGTTCAGCTTCAGGAACTCGCCTTCCCAGCGCTCGGAGAGGTAGTGCAGCCGCGACGCGATCAGCTCCTTGCCGGTGCCGCGTTCGCCCACCACCAGCACTGGCTTGTCCAGCGGCGCCGCCTTGGAGACCTGCTCCAACGCCGCCAAAAAGGCTGGCGACTCGCCGATGAGGCGTTCCTGCTCGCTGGGGCTTGGCATCCGCCGCGCCTCCGAAGACCGAGGTGAGGCTTGATCTTGCCAACAGTTGGCGGATTCCGCCACCACGTTCGCCTTGAGACTCGACGTGCTGCCGCCTCGCCGTTCCCCTATGCAGAAAAACGATGATGGTTTTCAATGCGTTACGGGGTGTTCGCCGCAAGTTGGCACGGAATCTGATGGGCATGGAGCGAAACGCACATTCGTGCCTGGAACTGGACCGTAAGGAAGGAACAACCGATGGGCGTATTCTCTCGCTTCACCGACATCGTCAACTCCAACATCAACGCCTTGCTGGACAAGGCCGAGGATCCGGAGAAGATGGTGCGCTTGATCATCCAGGAGATGGAAGAGACCTTGGTGGAAGTCCGCACCTCCTCGGCCCGCGCCATCGCCGACAAGAAGGAGATCGGGCGCCGCCGGGAACGCCTGCAGGAGGAAGCCGGCGACTGGGCGCGCAAGGCCGCGCTGGCGGTCTCCAAGGACCGCGACGACCTGGCGCGCGCCGCGCTGGTCGAGAAGTCCAAGGCGGAGGACGTGGCCAACGCGCTCGGCGAAGAGCTCGAGGTGCTGGACGGCACCCTCGCCAAGCTCAACGACGACATCCACGCCTTGCAGCAGAAGATCAAGGACGCGCGCACCCGCCAGAAGGCCATCGTGGTGCGCGGCAAAGCGGCGCAGACCCGCCTCGGCGTTCGCCGCCACTTGCACGACCACAGCATCGAGGACGCCATGAACCGCTTCGAGGAGTACGAGCGCAAGATGGACGACCTCGAAGGCCAGGTGGAGTCCTACGACCTCGGCCAGCGCTCCTTGAAGGAGCAGATCGACGAACTCGTCGTCGACGAGAGCGTGGACGACGAGCTGCGCAAGCTGAAGGCGCAGGTGAAGGAGCAGCCGAGCGGCAGCGAGGCCGACCAAGGCCAGCGCTAGCCGCTCGGAAGCGAACCCGCTAGGAGTCGACGATGGACGAACTGGCCCCGATCGTGATCGCGCCGACGATCCTCTTCCTGATCTTCGTCGCGCCGATCTGGATCATCATGCACTACCGCTCCAAGAACCGGGCGCAGACGTCCTTGACCAACGACGAGCGCGACGAATTGGAGCGGCTCTCCGAAGCCGCCGAGAACATGCGCGAGCGCATCGACACCTTGGAGTCGATCCTGGACAGCGACTCGCCGGAATGGCGTCGCCGCGCCGCTTCGGAATAGCGGCGCGGCGCAAGGAGCAACGAACGTGAGCAACTCCGACAAACGCGAACGCATCGCCGAGGCGACGGCGCGCCTCGAACGCGCCGTCGAGGACCTGGCCCGTGTGGCCGGCGATCGCGCCGCCGACTACGTGGAGCTCGTCGCCGAGCGCCTGCAACGGGAAGCGTCGCCGCGCCCGCGCCGCGAGAGCTGGCGGCAACGCGAACCGGCGTGGCTGTGGAGCGACGAACCGCGCACCGCCAAGCTCTACCGCGACGTCAAGCGCGGCAAGATCTTCGGCGTCTGCGGCGGCATCGCCCGCTACTACGGCCTGGAGAGCTGGGTCGTGCGCATCCTCGCGGTGACCGGCCTCATCTTCCTCAACTGGATGGTCTTCGTGGCCTATCTCGTCGCCGCGCTGATCCTGGACCCCGCCCCGGGCTTGGACGAACAGGCCACGAGCGGCGCCCGCTCCCATCGCCGCGCCCACCGCCGCGCCGGACGCCGCGAACACCGCGAGAAGCCGCCTTCGCCGCAACGCCGCCTACGCTACGTCGGCGCCCACTTCGACGAACTGGAGCTGCGCCTGCGGCGCATGGAAGCCCACGTCACTTCGGGGCAGTACGAACTGCGCCGAGAGCTGGCGAAGATCGGCAACCCTTGATCGGGCGATCGGTCGGGCTTCGAGAGTCAGGAGAAGACAATGGACAACAGAATGTCGTGGCCGACGGCCGTCGTGCTGATCGTGGCGGTGGTGATGGCCGTGCCGATCACGCTGTTCCTCAGCAAGAGCCCGCAAGCCTTGCCCATCTTGATGGCGCTCGTCGGGATCGGATTCGCCGTTTTCTTCACTCTCGGCAAGCGGACGAAGAGACACCGGAGGAGCGCAGCCGCCAACGAAAAGGCAGACGACCAAGCCCGTCTGCAGCAGGAAGTCGCCGACCTCCGCGAACGCATCGAAACGCTGGAACGCATCGTCACCGACAGCCGCTACGACCTGAAACGGGAGTTCGACAAGCTCTAGGCGGTGCGTGCGCGTCTAGTCGAGAACGCCCTCTGGCAGTTGAAAGACGCGGATGATGTCCTTCTGCATCCCGGGCGCCACGGGAGTCTTCATCCCGTGGTAGGGGATCGGATAGTGACGCATAACGCCCTCGACGTCGGGATGAACGAGCATGCGGTGGCTGCCTCGACCGCGTCGCGCGTGAATCTCGAACCTCGGGTCGTGCTCTTTGAGCCTGGCGATGACGTCGCGGTATTCGCGCCAGCGCATGGCACGTCAAGCGACGGCTTGCTCGAACGGGCGAGCGGTGGGTTTCGGCAACCGGATGTCGCCCACGCGGTAGTCGGGCCAGCCTGACTGAGCCTTGTCGAGGAGCTCGCGCTTGAGCGCTTCGCGCTTCACGTCGGCGTACAACCGGAAGTAGTGAGGCTCCGCCGGAACGAAGATCTGGTCCAGATTGTCGTGCTGGACGGCGAACGTCACCTGCGCCTCGACGGCTTCCACGAGCGCATCGAGCGCCGCATCGAACGTCTCTCCGTAGCCTCGCAGGCTCATCTCCAACGCGATGGCGCACCAAGCGTCGTCCTCGCGTACGCCGAGCACGTTAAGATTCAGCGCCGACCAATTCTCGCCGGCACGCGGTTCTCCGCCGATCGAGGCTTTGGCGGCGGCGCGATTCGTCTTCGTCATGGACAGCCCTCCAAGCCAAGCAGTGTGCGACTTCGCGGACACCCCTCCGCGAACTGCCGCCGCCTCCTAGCGTCTCGACTTGCGCGACGAAATTCAACCACGGCCTTTCCCGCCGAACGCCCACCGGCGGAGTACAATCGGCACCCAAGTACGCGGCATGAGGGCAGACGGTGAACTTCGAGTTTTCGGACGAGCAGAATCTGCTGCGCGATCAGGCGCAGGGGTTTCTGCAGGAGAACTGCGCGCTCGCGGCAGTGCGCGCCATTCTGGATGGCGATGCGAGCTACGACGAGGCGCTGTGGGGCAAGATCGCCGAGCTCGGCTGGACGGCCACGGTGATTCCGGAGAAGCACGGCGGCATCGGCTTGACGCATCTCGAACTGTGCGTGATCGCCGAGGAGCTTGGGCGGGCGGTGGCGCCGGTGCCGTTTTCGTCGTCGGTCTATCTGGCCACGGAAGCGCTGCTGCTGGCCGGCAGCGATGCGCAGCGCGAGCAGTGGCTGCCGAAGCTGGCGAGCGGCGAAGCCATCGGCACGTTCGCGCTGGGCGAAGGCGCGGGCCAGCCCCGGCCTTCCAATCTGGCAACCAAGGCGGAGGCAGGCCGCCTCAGCGGAACGAAGGCGCCGGTGGCGGACGGCGACATCGCCGATTTCGCCATCGTCGTGGCCAGCGCGGATTCCGGCGACGGCGCAAGCCTCTACCTAGCCGAACTCGACGGCGTCGAACGGCAAAGCGTGCGCACTCTTGATCCCACGCGCTCCCACGCGCGGCTCGTCTTCGAGCGAGCGCCGGCGGAGCCCTTGGGCGAAGCCGGCGCCGGCTGGGCGCTCACGCAACGCCTGCTGAACCGCGCCGCCGTGCTGTTCGCCTGGGAGCAGGTCGGCGGCGCCAACGCCGCGCTGGACATGGCCAAGGCATACGCGCTGGAGCGCTACGCCTTCGGGCGGCCCATCGCCAGCTACCAGGCCATCAAGCACAAACTCGCCCACGCCTACGTGAAGAACACGCTGGCGCGTTCCAACTGCTACTACGGCGCGTGGGCGCTGGATACGGACTCCGCCGAGCTTGGCGCCGCCGCGGCCACGTCCAGAGTCAGCGCCACGCAGGCCTACTACTACGCTTCCAAGGAGAACATCCAGACCCACGGCGGCATGGGCTTCACCTGGGAGTTCGACTGCCAGTTCCACTACCGCCGCGCCAAGCTGCTCTCCGTGAACATCGGCAGCGAAGCCAGCTGGCAGGACAAGCTCATCACCGCCATCGAACAAAACGACGCCGCGTAGGGCCATCGAGCCAACGCGCTTTCAAGGAGCACACATGGACTTCAACGACACCGCAGAAGAGGCCGCGTTCCGCGAGGAGGCGCGCGCTTGGCTCGAAGCGAACGTGCCGAGCCGCGACGAACTCCAGGGCCTGGGCGAAATCGAGGCCGCCAAGCTGTGGCAGAAGCGCAAGTACGACGCTGGCTGGGCCTGCATCCGCTGGCCGGAGGAATACGGCGGGCGCGGCGCTTCGGCCATCGAGCAGGTGATCTGGAACCAAGAAGAGGGCAAGTTCGCAACGCCCGGCGGCGTGTTCGCCATCGGCCAAGGCATGGCGGCGCCGACGATGATGGCTTGGGCGAAGGAGGAGCACAAGCGCAAGCACCTGCCGCCCTTGGCGTCCGGCGAACACATCTGGTGCCAGCTGTTCAGCGAACCCGCCGGCGGTTCCGACCTCGCCGCGCTGCGCACCCGGGCGGAGAAGGACGGCGACGAATGGGTCATCAACGGCCAGAAGATCTGGACCTCCGGCGCCCACTATTCGGACTACGGCATCATCGTCCTGCGCACGGACCCGAACGTGCCGAAGCACAAGGGGCTCTCCTACTTCTTCCTGGACATGAAGTCGCCCGGCATCGAAGTGCGCCCGATCAAGCAGATTTCCGGCGGCGCCAACTTCAACGAGGTCTACTTCACCAACGTGCGCGTGCCGGACGACCAGCGCCTGGGCGCCGTGGGGCAAGGCTGGCAGGTGGCGCTCACCACGCTGATGAACGAACGCATGGCCATCGGCGGCGGGGGCGGAGGCGTCGGCTTCCGCCAGGTCTTCGACCTCGCCAAGCGCGTGGAGGTCGACGGCGAACCGGCGATCCGCGACAAGAACGTGCGCAGCAAGCTGGCGACCTGGTACGCCCAGGAAGCCGGCCTGCGCTACACCGGCTACCGCTCCTTGACGGCGCTCTCCAAGGGCGCGACGCCAGGGCCGGAGAACTCCATCGGCAAGCTGGTCGCCGCCTCGAAGACCCAGGACATGGCCTCCTTCGCCATGGATCTGCTCGAACTCTCCGGCGCCGTCAGCGACCCGGCCCACGCCGAAGCCCACGGCCTGTTCCAAGCCGCCTTCATGGCCGCCCCAGGCGGACGCATCGCCGGCGGCAGCGACGAAATCATGCTCAACATCCTCTCCGAGCGCGTCCTCGGCCTCCCCCAGGACGTGCGCGTGGACAAGGGCATCCCGTTCAACGAGGTACCGACGGGGCGGTAGGCGGCCGGCAGCCGCTTAAGGCGGGCTAGTCGCGGCGGCAGGAGGAGCGGCGTTCGGTGGCTTCGATCATGGCGTCCGCGACGGCAACCAACGCCTCGGCATTGGCGGAAGCGCAGCCTCGCCTCTCGGCGCCGTCGGCAATCCGCCAGGACATCCGCAGCGGGCAGCGTTCCGCTAGCTGGGGCGATATGGCGGCTGGCAGCGCTTGGAACAGCGCCATGTTGTGGGCGCGGGTGGCGGCGCCTTCGCAGAACCAGCCGCCTGGGCGACGCGCCGTGTAGGCGCGGGTGTCGGATCGGTAGGAGAGTTCGGAGAACGGGCGGCGGTCTTCGTCGTCTGCCTGCAAGGTGAGTTCAAAAGCCGGCAGAGCGGCATAGGCTTCGTCGAAAGTGTGCGCTTGGGCCATCCGGTCGGTCACGAAACTGTAGACCATGTAGACGACGATGAGCGCGGAGGCGGCGCCGACCACCAGCGTTGCCAGCCGCGTCGTCTTCGGCGTCAGCAGCGTCGCCGCGAAGGCCATGGCGCCAGCGGCGAAGAGGGCGCCGAAGACGCCGAGCGCCAGCAAGGTGGGGCCAGCATCGGGCGTTTCCGGGGCGGTCAACAACCTGCCGCCGAACACCGCTCCGGCAGCGAAACCGACAGGCAGCCCGGCGAGTGCCGCGGCGGCAACGCGAAACGGGGCGCTGGATTCCTGCTCCCGAACCGTGTCGCTTGGTTCGTTCACGCGCCGAGCCTGACGCTGCGACTGGCAACCGACGCCAATGGCGGAACTTGCACCGTCGCGTTCCGTGCGACGGTTGCGTGGGCGTCCGCCCTACGCCGACGCCTTCAGCACTTCGAGCACTTTCTGCGGGTGGTCCGCCGCCTTTGCGACTCGTCGCCAGTGCTTCACCACCTTGCCGTTCGGGCCGACGAGGACGGTGGAGCGGATGACGCCCATGGTCTTCTTGCCGTACATCATCTTCTCGCCGTAGGCGCCGTACTTGGTCATCACCTTGCGGTCGGGGTCCGCGAGCAGAGTGAACGGCAACTCGTACTTGTCGCGGAACTTCTGGTGCGACGCTTCGGTGTCCGGCGAGATGCCGAGCACGACGGCGTTGGCATCCTGTATTTCCTGCCAGTTGTCGCGGAATCCGCACGCTTCCTTGGTGCAGCCGGGCGTGTCGTCGCGCGGATAGAAGTAAACGACCACGTGCCGCCCCTTCAGCTCCTTGAGCGCGACCTTGTTGCCGTCCGCGTCGTTCAACGTGAAGAGCGGCGCCGCCTTGCCTTCCTCGATTGCCATGCCTGCCTCCTGTGTTGCTTGTGGTGGTCCGCCGTCGGTGTGGCAACGCCAGTCTAACGCTCAGCTAACCGAGGCGCACTCGCGGCCCCGGGCCACCACCAGAACGGGATTCAGCAGCGCGCCCAGGTCCGCGAGCGGATCGCCCTCCACGAAGAGCAGGTCCGCGCTCGCCCCTTCGCGCAAGGCGCCGGTCGTGTCGCCGAGGCCGAGGGCGCGGGCACATTCGCTGGTGGCGCAGCGCAGCGTTTCCACTGGCGAGAGTTCGGCCAAGCGCGCGAAGACCGGCAGCGCCTTGGCCAGATCTTCGTGGCGAACGTTGGGAATGCCAGCGTCCGTGGAGGCGATCAACGCGCAGCCGTGGGCCTTCATGCCGCGGAAGTTGGCGGTGACCGTGGCGGCGAAGTCGGGGCCGAAGCGGGCCCAGCCGGCGTTGACGGTGGGCGACGTCCAGATGCCGCGCCGGGCGATTTCCTTGGCGACTTGCGGATCGTAGACGCCGCGCTTGCCGTCGCTGCCGATCCAGGAGCAGTGCTCGATGCTGCGCACGCCGGCCTTCGCGGCATTGCGGATGCCTGGGGTGCCGTGGCAGTGGGCGGCGACCGGATAGCCGAGCGCGTTGGCCGCGGCGACGATGGCGGAGAGAGTGGGTTCGTCGAACTGGGCGTCCTTCGGCTGGCTGCCGGGCGTCTGCATGCCGCCGGTGGCCATGACCTTGATGAGGTCCACGCCGTGCTGGCGCTGCCGTTCGATGATCGCCTGGGCGTCCTCTAAGGTCGTGGCTTCGCCGCCCCAGAAGTGGCAGTGGCCGCCGACCGACGTGATCGGCTGGCCAGCGCAGAGCAAGCGCGGGCCGACGATCTCCCCCGCTTTGATCCGGTCGCGCAGTTCCAGTTCGAGCCATGCGCCGCCGCCCAGATCGCGAGCCGTGGTGATGCCAGCGCGGACCATCGCTTCGGCACGGGCGCGCATCTTCTCGCGGGTCACGTCGGGCGATTCGGCGAGTTGTGCGGCCACGCTGTGCAGCGACGGGTCGAGCACCATGTGGACGTGGGCGTCGATCAACCCGGGGATGACGGTGAGGCCGCTGCAATCCCTGGCTTGCGGATCGTCCTTCGCGTCTCCAATCGCGGCAATCGTCTCGCCTTCCACGACGATGGCGTTCGCGTCCGCGTAGCCGTTGGAGACGCCGTCCCAGAGCCGAACGTTGCTGTAGGTGGGCAAGGCGGCCGCTGCCGTTCAGACGCCCGACGGCAGTTCGTGCTCGGGCACCGCCCGCTGCAAACCCGCCGCGATCAGCTGCTCGCGCACGTAGGCGATGATCTCCTTGCTCGACGGCAAACGCCGCGCCCGGGCGAGAATCCGGCGGCATCGGCGCAGCGACATGCGGCGGATCACCCACTTCACGCGCGGCAGGTTGGCGGCGTTCATCGAGAGCACGTCGTAGCCCATGCCCACGCAGAGCACGGCGCCTTCGGGCGTTCCCGCAAGCTCGCCGCAGATGCCCACCGGCTTGCCCCGCGCATGGCAGGTGGTGGCGATTTCGCGCAGCGCCGAGAGCATCGCCGGGTGGACTTCCTCGAACAGGTCCGCGACGCGGGGATTGTTGCGATCCACCGCCAGCATGTACTGCGTGAGGTCGTTGGAACCAACGGCCAGGAAGTCCACCGCGTCGGCAAGCTCGCCGGCGAGGTAGATGGCGGCGGGCACTTCGATCATCACGCCCACCAGCGGTGCCTTGACGTCGTAGCCTTCTTCCACCACCTCCCGATGCGCCCGGTCGATGAGCGCCTTGGCGTCTTCCACCTGCTCCAGGCGCGTGATCATCGGCAGCATGATGCGCAGCACCCCTTCCAGGCCGGCATTGGCCTTCACCATCGCCCGCACCTGGCCGAGGAAGATCTCCGGATGGTCGAGGGTGATGCGGATGCCGCGCCAGCCCAGAAAGGGGTTCTCCTCCTCGATGGGGAAGTAGGAGAGGCGCTTGTCGCCGCCGATGTCCAGCGTGCGCATCGTCACCGGGCGCGGCTCGAACGCCTCCATGTGCTCGCGGTAGACGGCGCGCTGCTCTTCCTCCGTGGGGAACCGGTCGCTCATCGAGAACGGCACTTCGGTGCGGAACAGGCCGATGCCTTCGGCGCCGCGGTCGAGGGAGCTGGTGAGTTCGCTCACCAGCCCGATGTTCACCCACAGGTTGATGGCGTGGCCGTCCCGGGTTTCGCTCGGCAAGCCGCGCAGGCTGTCGAGTTCGCGGGCGAAATCCTCCTCTTCGGCGAGGAACTCGTCGTAGGCGCGCCGCAGCAGCGGGTTCGGATTGAAGAACACGTCGCCGTGGTAGCCGTCGACGATCACCGACTGCCCTTCGACGGCGTAGATGGGCACGTCGCCAGCGCCCATCACCGTGGGGATGCCCAGCGCGTCGGCGATGATGGCGCCGTGGGAGTTGCGCGAGCCCTTGAGGGAGACGATGCCGCGCAGCCGTTCCACCGGCAGGTCCGCCATCATCGGCGCCGTCACTTCCTCGGCGATCAGCACCACGTCGTCCGGGTACTCCACCTTCCTTTCGCCGACCTGCTGCAAGTTGGCGAGCACCCGCTGGCCGAGTTCGCGCACGTCGGCCGAGCGCTCCCGCAGGTAGGAGTTCTGCATCCGCTCGAAGCTCGCCGCCTGTTCCAGCACCGCCTGCTTCAGCGCGCTCTGCGCTGAAAGCCCGCCTTGGATGCGCTGCCGCACGTCGCCAGCCAAGGCCGCGTCGTCCAGCATGTGCAGATAGGCGTCGAAGAGTTGGCGTTCCTGCGGCCCCAGGTTCTTCGCCATCTCCTCGTTGATGCGCTCGATGTCCGTCCGCGTGTGCTCGATGGCGCGCTCGAACAGGGCGATCTCCAAGTCGATGTCCGACGCTTCCTGCTCGGACACCAACTCCAAGCGCGCCACCGGCAGCAGCACGAACGCCGTGCCCGCGCCGATGCCAGGCACGCCGGGAACGCCCTTGAAGCGCCCCTCCGACGAATCCGCGCCGCTGTTCGACAGCAGCACCCGCACGTCGCCGGTGGCTTCGGCATGGGCCACCCGGCTCGCGATCTGCGCCCCGAGCGTGACCAGAAACGCCACTTCGGCCTCGTCGTAGCGGCGCTGCTCGCGGTCCTGCACCACCAGCACGCCCAGCGCCTGCCCGACGTCGATGATCGGCACGCCGAGAAACGCGCCGAAGGCTTCCTCGCCCAGGCCGGGCACGAAGGAGAAGCGCGGATGGGCGACGACGTTCTCCAGATTGATGGGCTCCGCCCGCTCCGCCACCAGCCCGACCATGCCTTCGTCCGCGCCGACGGAGATGGCGCCGACCATCTCCGCGTTCAGCCCTTCGTTGGCCACGAAGTGGAAGCGCCCGCTGCCGTCGCGCAGAAAGATGGAGCAGACCTCGGCATCGAGAATGAGCGACACCCTGGCGACGAGCAGATCCAGCGCGGCGCGAAAACTAGGCGCCGCATCGACATCCTGGATTATTTGCCGAAGCGCATCGAGCATGGCAGCCGCCCACGTGGAACAGCCGTGAGAATAGCGACCTTTTGCCCTCGGCGCAGGTTCTCTTGCTGGGCTCGCACTCTCCGGTTGAAGAACCTCAGCCGGGTGCCGTACCGGGCGAGCGCTTGCGGCGACGGCCACGTCGCTTCCTCGCCTCCTCCACGCGCAAGGCCGGCGCGAGTTCCCGCAGCGCCTGTCGATAGACTTCGCGCTTGAACGCCACCACCTGCGTCAAGGGGTACCAGTAGCTCACCCAGCGCCACTCGCTGAACTCCGGGTCTTCCGCGTTGGCGAGGTGGAACGCCTCGTCGCCGGCCAGCAGCCGCAGCAGGAACCACTTCTGCTTCTGGCCGCGGAAATTCCCCCGGGTGGGGTAGTGTCGGGGCAGGCGGTAGCGCAGCCAGCCGGAGGTGCGCCCGCGTATCTCCACGGCGTCTTCGGTGAGGCCGGTCTCCTCGCGCAGTTCTCGAAACAGCGCCTGCTCCACGCTTTCGTCGGGGTGGATGCCGCCTTGGGGAAACTGCCACCCTTCGAGGTCGACCCGGCGCCCCCAGAACACTTGGCCGCGCGCGTTGTGGACGACGATGCCCACGTTCGGGCGAAAACCGTGGCGGTCCACGTTGTCGGATCGCTGCTTCACTGACTTATCATGCCTTGCGGACACCCCATCGCTATGACCAGTCGAGAGTGTGCCATGAACCGGCTCGCTGGCGAGACCAGCCCCTATCTGCTGCAACACGCGGACAATCCCGTGGATTGGCATCCGTGGTGCGACGAGGCAATCGAGCGGGCGCGCCGGGAGGGGCTGCCGATACTGCTTTCCATCGGCTACTCCTCCTGCCACTGGTGCCACGTGATGGCGCGCGAGTCGTTCGAGGACGCCGCCACCGCCGAGGTGATGAACGCGCACTTCGTGAACATCAAGGTGGATCGCGAGGAACGTCCAGACCTCGATCGCGTCTACCAGCTTGGCCACCAGTTGCTCACGCGGCAGTCCGGCGGCTGGCCGCTCACCGCGTTCCTGGATCCGGACACGCTGCTGCCGTTCTTCGCCGGCACCTACTTCCCCCGCCGCCCTCGCCACGGCCTGCCGGGCTTCAGCGATCTGCTGCTGCGCATCGGCGATTCGTTTCGCGAGAAGCGCGCCGAACTGACCGCGCAAGGCAAGAAGCTCGCCACCGTGATCGCGCAGATCGAGCAGCACAAGCGGGAAGCGAAGAACAGCGACGCGGCTTTGCTGAAGGCCGCGCGGCAGCAACTCGGCGAGCTTCACGATGCAGCCGAGGGCGGCTTCGGTTCGGCGCCGAAGTTCCCGATGCCAGCCGCCCTCGACCACCTGCTCCAGCACTGGGCCCGCGTTCAGGCGGACCGTTCGCAGCGCCCGGACAAGGACGCTCTGGGCATGGTGACCACGACGCTCACCAAGATGGCGCGCGGCGGCATCTACGACCATCTCGGCGGCGGCTTCTTCCGCTACGCCACGGATCGCCGCTGGCGCGTGCCGCACTTCGAGAAGATGCTCTACGACAACGGCGCCTTGCTTGCGCTGTACGCCGATGCGCTGGCGCTGGGGCCGGACCCGCTGTTCGCTGGCGTGGCGCGCGAAACCGCCATGTGGATCGCGAACGACATGCAGCACGCCGAAGGCGGCTACTTCGCCGCGCTGGATGCGGACAGCGAAGGCGAGGAAGGCAAGTTCTACGTCTGGCGGCGCAACGCCGTGAAGCGCCTGCTCAGCGAAGACGAATACCTGGTCGTGGAAACGCTCTACGGCCTCGACAAGCCGGCGAACTTCGGAGGCTTGTGGAACCTCGCCCGCCAAGACGCCTGGCGGGCTGTTGCCGAGCGTCTCTACCTCTCGCCGGAAGACGCCGAGCGCAATCTTGCCAGCGCCAAGGCCAAGCTGCTCGCGGCGCGTTCCCAGCGCGTGCCGCCGAGGAAGGACGACAAAGTGCTCGCCAGTTGGAACGGCATCGCCATCGGCGGCATGGCCAAGGCTGGTGCGCGGCTGGGCGAAGAGGCGTGGATCGACTCGGCGGCCCGTGCAGCGGCTTTCGTTCGCGAACGGATGGTGGAGGACGGCCGGCTGCGCGCCAGCTGGAAGGATGGCGTTGTCGGGCAGCCGGGCTTCCTCGACGACCACGCCAACATGCTGGCCGGCGTGCTGGCGCTGCTCGCCGCCCGCTGGCGCGACGACGAGATGCGCTTCGCCGCGTTCCTCGCCGACGAACTGCTGCAACGCTTCGAGGACCGTGACTCCGGCGGCTTCTACTTCACCGCCCACGATCACGAAACGCTGATCCACCGCCCCAAGCCGACTGGCGACGACGCGCTGCCGCCGGGCAACGCCACGGCCGCCCGTGCGCTGCTTGCGCTTGGCCATCTCAGCGGCGAACCGCGCTATCTGGAGGCGGCGCAGCGCACGTTGAAGTGGGCGCGTGGATTCGTCGAACAGCATCCGGCAAGCCACTGCGCACTGTTGACCGCGCTGCAAGCGGAAGGCGGGGCGCAGCAGCAGGTGATCGTGCGCGGCCCCGGCGAGGCGATGCAGGAGTGGCTGCGGGTGGCCCGTAGCGGCTACCACCCGAATCGCGCCGTGTTTGGCATTCCCTACGACGCGGCGGAGATTCCGGCTTACCTGCCGCGACTGGTCTCCGCGGACACCCGAGCGCGGGTCAGCGCGTTCATGTGCAGCGACATGCAGTGCTCGGCGCCGACCACCAGCCTGGATCGGTTCCGCGAGGAACTCGCCGAGCCGACCGTCGCGCACATCTAATCCGCCTCCGTCGAGAGGTTCGGAAGACCGATGGGCCGCTATCTGCTGCGGCGGTTCGCATTCGCGCTGATCGTCCTGTGGGCGGTGGTCAGCGCGACCTTCCTGCTTGTTCGCTTGGCGCCCGGCGGGCCGTTCGATGGCGAGCGGCGTCTGCCGCCCGCAGTGGAAGCCAATCTTCGCGCCGCGTACCACCTCGACGAGCCGCTCGCCATCCAGTACGCGCGCTATCTGGGGATGCTTGCCCGAGGCGATCTGGGGCCTTCGTTTCGGCAGAAGGACTTCTCGGTCAACGAACTGATCGCGCAAGGGCTGCCGGTCAGTTTGACGGTGGGCGGCTTGGCGTTCGCGTTGGCGCTTCTCGCTGGCATCTCGTTCGGCGCTTTCGCGGCATTGGCGCCGGAATCGCCGCGGGACCGGGCGCTGGTGGCGTTCGCAACGCTGGCCTTGGCGCTGCCGCCCATCGTCGTCGCCCCGGCGCTGGTACTCGTCTTCGCGGTCGCGCTCGGCTGGTTTCCGGCTGGCGGCTTCGAGACGCCTACGCACTACGTGTTGCCTGTTCTGGCGCTGGCCTTGCCGTACGCGGCCGCCTTCGCCCGGCTCGCCCGGGGCAGCGTGGCGGAAGCGCTGGCCAAGCCGCATGTGCTGACGGCGCGTGCAAAAGGGCTGCCGAAGCGGCGCATTCTGCTGCGCCATGTGCTGCCGAGCGCATTGATTCCGGCGGTTTCGTTCGCCGGGCCTGCGGCGGCTGCTCTGCTCGCCGGTTCGGTGGTGATCGAGGAGGTGTTCTCGCTGCCGGGCCTGGGGCGCTACTTCACCCAAGGCGCGTTGAACCGCGACTACACGCTGGTGACCGGCGCGGTGGTGGTCTACGCCGCCCTGGTGCTGCTCTTCAACCTGCTCGCCGATCTGCTGTACGCGCAGCTGGACCCGCGAATCCGCCATGCGTGACGCGCTCTTCGGCACGGTGCTTGCGCGGCTTTGCTGCGGCGCGCTTGGGTTCGTGCTCGTCGGCGCTCTGGCCGGGCCGTGGCTCTCGCCTTGGGCTTTCGACGCCGTGGGTTGGAACGCCATCGACGCGCCGCCGAGCGTGGCGCACTGGTTCGGCACGGATGCGGTGGGCCGCGATCTGCTGACGCGAACGCTCCACGGGGCCCGCGTTTCCGTGGCGATTGCGCTGTTGGCCACGGCCGTGAGCTGCTTGATCGGCATTCCCTGGGGGGCGCTCGCCGGCTATCTCGGCGGCAAAGCGGACCAGGCCATGATGCGCGTGGTGGACGGGCTCTACGCGCTGCCGTTCATCCTGCTGGTGATCCTTCTGGGCGCGTTGTTCGGGCGGAACGTCTATCTGCTGTTCATCGCTCTGGGGGCGGTGTCCTGGCTGGATTTGGCGCGCATCGTTCGCGGCCAGACGCTGGCGGCGAAGAACGAGGTCTACGTGGAAGCGGCCCGCGCGATGGGGGCGACCACGACGCGCATCGTCTTTCGCCACATCGCGCCGAACGTGGTCGGGCCGGCGCTCGTCTACGCCACGCTGGCGGTGCCCGGCGTCATCATCGCCGAGAGCTTCATCAGCTTTCTGGGGCTGGGAGTGCAGGAACCGCGCACCAGCTGGGGCGTGCTGATCGCGGACGGCGCGAGGGAAATGCGCCACTCGCCTTGGCAACTCGCCTTTCCCGCGGCGTTCCTGGCGGCGACGCTGTTCTCCTGCAATGTTCTGGGCGACCGGCTACGCGCTGCCTTGGATGTTCAGCCCAGCGGCACGGGACGACGTGCCGGCGAACCATCCCGCGAACCGCGCGAAACAGCGGATCGCAGCGAGGGGACAGCAGGCGCCCGGGATTTCTCGAGGGTCTAGCCCGCCGCGTATTCCACCAGCGGGGCGACGTTGCAGGTCACGCCCGTGCCGCCGAGGCCGCAGTAGCCGTTGGGCACCTTGGCGAGGTACTGCTGGTGGTAGTGCTCGGCGTAGTAGAAGGGCGGCGCATCCATGATTTCGGTGGTAGCCGGGCCGTAGCCAGCCGCGGCGAGGGCTTTCTGGTAGGCCGCCTTGGAAGCCACGGCAAGCTCGCGCTGCTCCTCGTCGAAGACGTAGATGCCGGAGCGGTACTGGGTGCCGAGGTCGTTGCCTTGGCGCATCCCCTGGGTGGGATCGTGGACTTCCCAGAAGACTTTGAGCAGCGCCGCGTAGCTCGTCTGCTGCGGGTCGAAGACCGCGAGCACGACTTCGTTGTGGCCGGTGAGGCCGGAGCACACTTCCTCGTAGGTGGGATTCGGCGTCAGCCCGCCCGCGTAGCCCACCGCGGTGACGACGACGCCCGGCGTTTCCCAGAACTTCCGCTCGGCGCCCCAGAAGCAGCCCATGCCACCGAGGAAGCGCTGGCTGCCAGCGGGAAACGGCGGCTGCATCGCCTTGCCGTTCACGAAATGCGCCTCCGGCACCGGCATTGCCGCCTGGCGGCCGGTCAACGCCTCCTGCTCGTTCGGCAGTCTCAGCTTGTGTTGCAGCCCCATGCTCGCCTCGCCATCTTGCTTGGGATGAGTCGCCGACAAGCATAGCACTCGCGGGCGCTGGGCTTCAGTTCACGACCGACTTTACGCGGCGCGCCTGGGCGATGCGTTCCTGCAGGCGTTCCTTCATGTCGTCCGGGGCGTGGTTCGCTGCTTTCTCCAGCTCGTCCACGACCATCTCCGGGGCGCCGAGGCGGAGCCATGCGTCGGCGCGCTCGATGTAGAGGCCGTAGGCGTCGGGGACGATCATCAGCTGGTAGTCGGAGATGTCGAGGGCGCGGACGTAGTCGCCTTGGTTCTGGATGGTCATGCGCACGTTGTTGAGCATTCGCAGCACGATGTCCTGGCCGGTGGCGATGTTGAAGGCACCTTCCTCGGCCACGCCGTTCTGCTTCAGCCATTGGCGGCAGGCATCCACCGACGTCGGCGCCATCTGGTACGGATCGATCAGCAGGTCGCCGATGGTGACCAGGAAGTGGCGCGGAAAACTCACGCCGAGCGCGTCGAGGCCGACTTCCCGCGCCACGCCCATCAGCGCCACGCCTAAGGAAATCGGAATGCCGCGGCGCGTCTTCAGCACATGGGGCAGGACGCTGTTCTCCACTTCGTAGTAGCGCTTGCCGGCGCCTTCGAAGCCTTGTTTGGCGAGTTCGCCGATCACGTCCTCGGGTTGCGGTTCGGCGTGTGCCTCCTGCACCACGGCGGCGATGGCCGCGATCTCTTGGCGCGCCCACTCCACATCGGCGTCCGCAGCGATGATGCGGGCGACGATCAACGCACCTTCGACTGGATCGTCCGGGCGCTCCAGGAAGTCGGCGAGTGCGTCGCTCAGTTCCGCGTTCATGTGCTTGAGTTCAAGCCGGCGCCGCGGCGTGTTCGCGGGTCGCGGCGAAGCGGATGGTCGGGGCGCGTTCTTCGGCCAAGGCCAGGTTGGTGCGCGTCGGGGCGAGGTAGGCGAGGCAGCCGCCGCCGTCCAGCGCCAAGCGATCTCTGTTCTTGCGCTCGAAATCCGCCAATGCCGGACGATCCCCGAACACCCAGCGCACGCAGGCCACGTTGGCCGACTCGAAGACGCAGCCTGCGTCGTATTCGTCGTCGAGCCGGAACGCCGCCATGTCGAATTGCAGCGGCCCGACGGCGCCGACGATCACGTCGTTGCTCGCCAGCGGAAAGAAGACCTGCATGGCGCCTTCTTCGGACAGCTGGCGCAGCCCCTTGTCGAGCTGCTTGGACTTCAACGGGCTGCGGGCGCGAACGCGGCGAAAGAGTTCGGGGGCGAAGTTCGGAATGTCGAGAAAGCTCAGCGCTTCGCCTTCCGTGAAGGTGTCCGCGATGCGAATGGAACCGTGGTTCGGCAGGCCGATGATGTCGCCAGCGTATGCTTCTTCCGCGTGGGATCGGTCGCCGGCCATGAAGGTCACGGCATCGGTGACCTTCACGGTGCGCTGCAACCGAGCATGGCGCAAACGCGCTCCCGGTCGGTAGCGCCCTGAACAGACGCGCATGAACGCGATGCGGTCGCGATGACGGGGATCCATGTTCGCCTGCACCTTGAAGACGAATCCGGCGAACCGTTCCTCGGCCGGGTCGATGGCGCGGCTGACGGTCTGCCGTGGACCGGGCGGCGGCGCGTAGGTCGCCAAATGGTCGAGACATTCGCGGACGCCGAAGTTGCCGAGCGCGGTGCCGAAGAAGACCGGCGTGCGCGAACCGGCCAGAAACGCATCGCCGTCGAAGGCGTGGCTGGCGCCGCGCAGCAGGTCGACGTCCTCGGCGAAGGCGTCGTAGTCGGCACCGAGCCAGTCCTTGGCGGCGTCGCTCGCCAAGCCTTGAATCATGGGAAAGTCGTGCAGACGGTCGCCGAAACCGGGTTCGAAGCAGACGATCCGATCGAGCGCCAGATGGTAGATGCCGCGAAAACGCCGTCCGCTGCCAATCGGCCAGGTCATCGGTGCGCACTCGATTCGCAGCACGTCTTCGATTTCGTCGAGCAGGTCGATGGGTTCGCGGATTTCCCGGTCCAGCTTGTTGATGAAGGTGATGATCGGCGTGGTGCGCAGCCGACAGACGTCGAGCAGCTTGATGGTGCGTTCCTCGACGCCCTTCGAGCCGTCGATCACCATCATCGCCGAATCGACCGCGGTAAGCGTGCGGTAGGTGTCCTCCGAGAAGTCCTCGTGCCCCGGCGTGTCGAGCAGATTCACCACGCAGTCGCCGTAGACGAACCGCATCACCGAGGTGGTCACGGAGATGCCGCGTTCCTTCTCCATCGCCATCCAGTCGGACGTCGCGTGGCGCTTCGACTTGCGCGCCTTCACGGTGCCGGCGAGCTTGAGGGCGTTGCCGAACAGCAGCAGCTTTTCCGTGACCGTGGTCTTGCCAGCGTCTGGATGGGAAATGATGGCGAAGGTGCGCCGCCGCTCGACTTGCGCTCTTCGAGAGTCGGCCCCAGCGCTTGCGGAGCCGTCGCCTTCCTCTCGCGGCGGATGCGCCGCCTCGCGCCGCGAGGCCGCCACCAAGGTCATCGGCGGCGGCTCAAGCGGCTTTGGGGATGGGGATGCCGTACTGCCGCAGGGTGTCCGGAATGGTCGGTTTCCCCACGCGCAGCCGGTCGTCGTTGAGCAGATAGGTGAAGACGAAGCCCAGCCCCAGAATGAAGATGCCGATGAGGAAGCAGTAGATCACGGCACGGTCCGGGTACTGATCCTTCAGATGCCCGACGTAGAGCGGGCCAAAGATGCCAGCCGCGGCCCACGCGGTGAGCACCGCGCCGTAGATGATGGACATGCGCCTGGCACCGAAGACGTCGAGCACGAAGGACGGCATGGTGGCGAAGCCGCCGCCGAAGCACAGCAGCACGTAGCACACCAGAGCGGAGAAGATCCACGGATCCCGTTCCGTCATCAGGAAGCCGAACACCAGCATCTGGCTGGCGAGCAGGATGCGGAACACGCGGACTCGGCCGATGCGGTCCGAGAGCAGCCCCCAGAGCAGGCGCCCGAGGCCGTTGCACAGCGAGCTGATGGCGATCAGCGTGGCGCCGTATTCGGCCAGAGTCTCCGGTTCGACCGACGGATCGGCGAGCCCCCAGACGTCCTGCAAGAGCGGCGATTGAAAGCTGATGACCGAGATGCCAGCCGCGATGTTGAAGAAGAAGACCATCCACATCACCACGAACTCGCGGCTCTGCAAGTAGGTGCCGAGAGGGGCGTCGGGTTCCGCGGCGGCCGTCCCAGCGGCTGGCGCGTAGTCCAAGGGCGGGTCGCGCAGCAGCAGGCTCGATGGAATCAGAATGCAGGCGAAGACCACGCCCAAAGACAAGAAGACCGTCGGCAAGTCGCTCTGGGTGGCCCACACCAGCACCGGCGCCAGCACCTTGCTGAGCAGAAACGCGCCGACCCCGAATCCCATGACGACGATGCCGGTCGCAAGACCCTTGCGGTCCGGAAACCACTTGGCGACGGTGGCCACCGGCGTCACGTAGCCGAGGCCGATTCCGGCGCCGCCGATCACGCCGTAGCCGAGGTAGAACAGCCAGACCCAATCGATCCGCAGCGCGAAACCGGCGATGAAGTAGCCGCTGGCGAACATCACGCTGCCCATCAGCGCGAGGCGGCGCGGCCCCATCTTCGGCAGCGCCGCGCCAGCCCAGGCCGCGGAGGTGCCGAGGGCGAAGATGGTGATGCTGAACGCCCACGCCGTCTGCGTGAAGGACCAGCCGACCTGCCGCACCAGCAGCGTCTGGAAGAAGCTCCAGGCGTAGACGGTGCCGAAGCAGATTTGCAGCGCCGTACACAAAGCCGCCGTGACGACGCGCGGCACTTGCGGCGTCACGTTGCTTGCTCGCCCTTGACCGCCGCAGCGCTCGGCGGTGGTCCCGCCCCGGGCTGCGCGAAGAACCGGAACAGGCGCGCCAGGTCGCCCGCTTCGTCCTCGCGTTCGAGCAGGCCGTCGCCGTCGGTTTCCGGAACGGTCGTGGATTCCGCCAAGGTCGCAGCGTAGGCCAGCACTTGGCCGATGGGCTTGGCGGCCAAATGCACGAACCAGATGGCGCCGCCCACGCCCAGAATGAACGCGGCGCCGATGAGCCACACCTGCTGGCCGATGGCGGCGGAGATCTTCAACGCGATCAGGCCGCGATCCATGCCGACGTGGACCGTGCCGGCGACGCCAGCCAGAATCGGGCTGCCCACTTCGACGCAGGCGCCGATGCCGGGCAGGTCGCGGTTCACCGTTTCGGTGCTTTTCGGGTCGCTGTCGAGAATCTCCTGCGGAATGCCCGGCACGAAGGTATGCGCCAGATATTCGCCGCTCTCGTTGGTGATGTAGATGTACTTGATGCCCTGAATGCCGAGGAACTGGTCGATCAGCGACTGCAGCGTGGCGAGGTCGCGGTTGAGCAGGATGTCCACGCTGGAATCGGCGATGGTCTTGGCGATGTTGCGGCTGTTGCTGACGTACTCCTCGGAGAGGTGGCCCTCCACCGTATCCACCGCCAGCCACGACGTGGACAGGCCGATCACGCCGAGCATCGCGATGATGCCGAACAGGGTCTTCTGAAAAAGCCTCTTGATCTTCACGGTCTAGCCTTCCCCCAAACTACCCTTCCACACTACCCTAGGCTCGATTCGCCTTCCGACGGCAGAGCGAATCGCTCCTGCCAGTCGTCCAGCGTGACGAAGCGGTCGCCATCCACCACCGTGTAGTAGACGCGCTGCAAGCCCTGCCGACGCTCGGGCCCGAAGGAGACCAGTTCGCCGAGCCCGAGGTCAACGTCGCGCACCGTGAACACCGCCTCCTCCAAGCCTTTGCGGGACGGCGCGTCGCCGAGCCGCCCCAGCACCTCGGCCATGAGCTTGGCGTCCAGGAACCCCTCCAAGCTGACGAAGCTGTGCTTGAACGGCGTGTAGTCCTCGGTGACCAGCTCGGCCGGTGGCGCCGGATTGTGGCGCTCCATCAGCTCGCGGTATTCGCGCACCGCGGGGATGGTGGTGTCCTCGTAGCTCGGCACCACCTGCGAGTTCACCAGCAGTTCCGTGTAGCGAGCGCTGTCTTCCGGCGTGCGGTCGTCGGGTTGGAGCAGCTTCAGCATGTTCTCGCTGCCGACGAACGACAGGTTGGCGATGGGAACGCGCAGCCCCATGTCCACGGCATCGCGGGCGAAGGCGGCGCAAGCGGCGTAGGCGCCGATGCAGATGACCGCCTGCGGATCCGCCGCCTTGAGGATCTCCACCGGGCGGCGCATGATGCTGGTGAACTTGGAACCGCGCTTGTACGTTGCCTCGCCGGCGATGGTTTCGCCGTGCCGCCGCAGCGCTTTGCGCACGCCAGCCCAGCCGCTGCGCCCGTAGGCGTCCGCCTGGTAGAAGACGGCGATGCGGCGGCGCCCGACGTTCACGAAGTTGTCCACCAGCCCGCCGGTCTCCTGCTCGTAGGACGCCCGCAGGTTGAACGCGAAAGCGCCGTAGGGCGGCTCGCGCTGCGGCTGGGCGCCGGTGAACGGGAAGAACAGGAACATGCTGCGGTCCTGGAACTTCTTCAGCATCGGCAGCACCCGCGTGACCGTCGGCGTGCCGACGTAGCCGAACAGCAGGAACACCTGGTCGTCCAGCATCAGCGTGGTGGTGTTCTTCACGCACGGGTCCGGCTGGTAGCCGTCGTCGTAGGTCTTGAGCGCGACGCGCCGCCCGCGCACGCCGCCGGCGCCGTTGATTTGCTCGAAATAGGCCATCGCGCCGCGATAGAGCTCGATGCCGAGCCCCCGCGACGGCCCGGAGAACGCCGCCGACATGCCCAGCGTGAACTCCGAATCGGTGACGCCGGCGCCCACTTCCGCAGCCCCCGCGCGCAGCCATGGCGCGGCCAAACCGCCAGCCACGGCACCCCCGACAAGCGATCGTCTCGTTACCATTGCCTTGTTTCCGCCCCTTCCCGCTCCGAGGCACGTCGGCACCCTTGCGGGCAGCCGACTCGCCGCGCACCCGGCCGACCGATTTGCCTCTCGACGGCCGGCGCACACCGCAAGCGTACTTCATCCGGCATCGAAAGTCTCAATGCGCAAGCGCCGATTTCAAGGCCTCTGCCGCCCGCCGACCTGCCGGCAGCGCCTCGCGGTTCCAAGCGCCCAACGCATCCTGTATAACGTGGCGCGTTGGGCGACTGCCCGCAAGCACGGGCGACGGCCCTTAAGGAGAGCTTACGGTGTTCTACGAGCTGCGGCGATACAGGATCAACGACGGCCGGATGGACGAGTGGGTGCGCTTCATGGAAGAGACCATCATCCCATTCCAGGTCGCCAAGGGCATGGTGATCGCCGGCAGCTTCCGCGGCGAGGAGGACGACACCACCTACGTCTGGCTGCGCCGCTTCGCCTCCGAAGCGGAGCGCGAACGGCTCTACGAGGCCGTCTACCAAACGGACGAGTGGAAGAACGACATCGCTCCCCGGGTGGCGGAGCTGATGCAGCCGGACATCGAGGTCACCCGCATCGTGCCGACGCCGCACTCGGTGATCAGCTAGCCGGGCGGCACCGCGACTGCCACGACTAAGGAGACCGCATGAGCGAGACGGCTTTCGCCAGCGCCACCGAACTGGCGCGGCGCATCGACAAGAAGGAGATCGGCTGCGTCGAACTCCTGAACTTCTACTTCGACCGCGTGGACCGCTTCAACCCCGCCCTCAACGCGATCGTCGTGCAGATGCGCGAGCGGGCCTTGGAACGCGCCAAGGAGGCCGATGCGGCACTCGCCCGCGGCGAGAGCTGGGGGCCGCTGCACGGCGTGCCGATGACCGTGAAGGAGTCCTACGACGTGGCCGGCACGCCCACCACCTGGGGCGCGCCGCACTTGAAGGAGAACATCGCCGAGCAGGACGCGCTCTCCATCAAGCGTCTGAAAGCGGCCGGCGTGGTGATCTTCGGCAAGACCAACGTGCCGCTGATGCTCTCGGACTTCCAGAGCTACAACGAGGTCTACGGCACCACGAACAACCCCTGGGACGTCGAACGCGGCCCCGGCGGCTCCTCCGGCGGGTCCGCGGCTGCCCTCGCCGCTGGCCTCACCGGCATCGAGACCGGCTCGGACATCGGCGGTTCCATCCGCAATCCGGCGCACTTCTGCGGCGTCTTCGGCCACAAGCCCACGTGGAACCTGCTGCCGCCGCGCGGCCACGCGATGCCGGGCGTCCTTTCGCCCTCGGACATCTCCGTGATCGGCCCGCTGGCGCGTTCCGCGGACGATTTGGCGACCGCCGTTCGAGCCATGTCGGGGCCGGACGAAATCGCCCGCCGCGGCACAGCGATCCTCCTGCGGGAGCTCGATAGACCAGCCAGCAGGTTGCGCGTGGCCGTGTGGCGGGACGACGCGATGGCGCCAGTGGATGCCGCGGTTTCCGCCGCCGTGGACGCGGTGGCCAAGGCGCTCGAAGGGTTCGGCGCTCGCGTGGACGACGACGCCCGGCCGGTGGAATCCGAACATTCGCACACCGTCTACCAGAGCCTGTTGCAGGCCACGATGTCCGCGCGCCTGCCCGAAGACCGCTACCAGGCCATCCTGCGGCAGGTCGAGGCGCTGCCGGAGGACGACCAGAGCATCGGCGCGACCATCCAGCGCTCCCAAGTGGCGCGCTTCCGCGACTGGACCGCGAACAACGAGAAGCGAACGCACCTGCGCTGGCAGTGGCACGAGTTCTTCAACCGTTTCGACATCGTGCTGGCGCCGGTGATGGCGACGCCGGCCTTTCCGCACGACCACCGCCCCTTCGGCGAGCGGACGGTGACCGTGAACGGCGAGCAGGTACCGTACTTCGACCAAGTGTTCTGGGCGGGCCTGGCCAGCGTCGCCTACTTGCCGGCGACCGTCGTGCCAGCTGGTCCGGCCCCGAACGGCCTGCCCGTTGGGGTGCAGATCATCGGCCCGGAGTACGGCGATCTGGTGACCATCGGCGTCGCGCAGCTGTTGGAACGCGAAGGCTTCCGCTTCGCCGCGCCGCCTGGCTACTGAAGCTCCGTTCGGAACGTTTGGCGCTGGCGCAAGGCCGTCGCCCACGCATCGGCAACCCGAAGGAAGTCGCGGTGTGCGGTCGCATGAACGTCGACGAAGACGTCCTCGACGACATCTTCGAATCGCTGCTGGGCCAGCCGTTCCCCGGCGAGAGCAACTTCAACACCGCGCCGACCGAGCCGGTGTGGATCGTGCGCAGTCGCCGCCAAAGCGATGGCGGCGGCTTGGAGGCGGCCGAAGCGCAATGGTGGCTGACGCCGTACTGGTCGCGCACCGCGAAGCCCCGCTACGCCACCTTCAACGCCAAGGCCGAGACCTTGGCGACCTCGCGCACCTTCGCCGAACCGTTCCGGCGCCGTCGCTGCGTCGTGCCGGTGGCTGGCTTCTACGAATGGCGACGCGACGGCACCCTGCGCCAGCCGTTCTACGTTCGCCCCGAGTCCCAGCCGTCGTCCTTGTGCCTCGGCGGCGTCTGGGATCGCTGGCGTCCACGCGACGGATCGCCGCCCATCGAGAGCTTCGCCGTCGTCACCACGGCGGTAAGTCCGGGTCTCGAGTTCCTGCACGACCGGCAGCCGCTGATGCTCTCGCCGCACGAAGCCGCGCGCTGGCTCGACCACGAGACGCCCAGCGAAGAGCTCGCGCGCCTGCTCGAACCGCGTCTGCCCCATGATCTCGCCGCGCTGCCCGTCTCCAACTACGTCGGCGATCCGCGCCACAAGGGCCGCCAGTGCAGCGCCGCCATGGGCATGGCCATCGCAATCGGCGCCAACTCCTGACGAACAAGCCACCTGAGAGAGGAACCCATGAACATCGGCATCTTCATCTTCGCCACGGAATACGCCATGCGCATCGACGAACTGGCGCGGGAAGCCGAAGCGCGCAGCTTCGAATCGCTGTTCGTGCCCGAACACACCCACATTCCGGCCAGTCGGCGCAGCCCCTGGCCCGGCGGCCCCGACCTGCCGAAGGAGTACTGGAACACCCTCGACCCGTTCGTGGCGCTAACCGCAGCGGCCGCGGCAACGAAGACGCTGCGTGTGGGCACCGGCATCTGCCTGCTCACCGAACGCGACCCGCTGACCACCGCGAAGGCCGCCGCCAGCCTCGACCTGCTCTCCGGCGGCCGCTTCGAACTCGGCATCGGCGCCGGCTGGAACGCCGAGGAAATGGAACACCACGGCACCGCGTTCGCCACCCGCTTCCAAGTGATGAGCGAACGGGCGCAGGCCATCAAGACGCTGTGGCAGGAGGACGAACCCGCGTGGCAGGGCAAGTTCGTGCATTTCGACACCGCGTGGTCGTTCCCGAAGCCGGCGCAGAAGCCGAACCCGCCCATCCTCATCGGCGGCGAGAGCGTCCACACCCTGCGCCGCGTCGTGGCCTTCGGCGACGGCTGGTTCCCCCGCGCCCGTGGCGGCTTCGACCCCACCCTGGAAACGGACCGCCTGCGCCGCGTCGCCGATGCCGGCGAACGCGACATGGCCACCCTCTCAATCAGCGTCTTCGGCGCCCCGCCAAAGGCGGAAACGCTGGATTCCTACCGCGCCGCCGGCATCGACCGCGCGGTGCTCGCCCTGCCGTCCGCCGGCGCGGATCAGATCCTTCCACTGCTCGACCGCTACGCGGGCCTGCTGTAGCCGGAGCTCCCGATGGGATTCGGAGACGCGCCATGAGCGAAGCGGGACTTGCCCGGCTTCGTTCCCAGCGCGAGCCGCCGCCGTACTTCGCCGGCCGGACCAAGGAGCTCGCAACGCTGAACAAGCGCCTCTACGACCTGTGCGAAACCGGCGATCCGACCGGCGGCATCGCGCTCATCGTGGGCGTCCCCGGCGCCGGCAAGACCCAGCTGGGGCGGAAGTTCGCCGAGAGCGCAATCGCTCGCCGAACGGACTTGGACGTTCGTCATCTGGCCACCGACACCACCATGCTGGACGACGGCGTTGGCCTGTTCATGGCGATAGCCCGCGCCTTGGACGCCGAGGAGCAAGGCCGCAAAGTGGCCGACTTGGACACGCGCATCACGGCCCGCAACGCCAGCCTCGGCCCGGTGAAGGGCGGATTCACCCGGGAGCACGTTCGCCATACCGGCGCTCTTTCGGCGCTGCTCGACGCCTCGAAGCACGCCGGAATGTGGGGCGACGCGAAGCGAGGGAAAGCGCTGCTGCTCGTCGTGGACGAAATCCAGACGATTCAGCCGCAGGGCATGAGCGCTCTGCGCGTCGTGCACCAAGGCGACCACGGCTGCCCGATTCTGCTGCTCGGCATCGGCTTGCAGCACACGCAGCACGTGCTCGCCAATCCCGCCGACGGTTCAGCGGGCATTTCACGGGTGGCCACCCCGCTCCGACTGGGCCCGCTCTCCGAAAGCGAAGCGCTCGATGCCGTGAGCGGCAACATGGGCGCGTTGGGCCACGACATCGCCGAACCGAGCGCTGCCGCCTTGGCGAAGGCGTCCCAAGGCTTTCCGCAGCACATCCACGGCTACCTGACCGGCGCCCTAGAAGCCATCGACGAACACGGCAGCCTGGAAGCCGACGGCGCACTCGAACAGGCGCTGCAGGCAGGCGACCAGGCGCGAGCGGACTACTACGCCACGCGCTTGGACATGCTTGCCGACCAAGACGCCATGCTGCCGGTCATCGAGATCATGCTGGCCACCGGCCGCGACTCGCTGCGACGCTCAGAGGCCGTGGCGGTCGCAAACAAGGCATCCTTCGACGGCGAAGCCGCCGTGCGTCAAGCAATCGCCCACGGCGTACTGACCTCCGAGCACGGCGCGGTGAGCTTCGGCATCCCGTCGTTCCACAAGCACATGGCGGACTTGCTCAGGGAACACCAGCGACTCCAGACACGGCCCCTGTAATGACAACGCCATGGCCATCGTTCGCGGCACTTCCGCGACCTTCCCCGTGACCAGCGCGTCCGAGCGACGTGATGCCCACTGCACGAGCGGGATGCGAGTTTCCGATCTCGCATCCCGCGGGAAGGCCGTGTGCTCCATTAACTCCCGTGCTTGGGCGTGTTGCGCCGTTTGGATTCGCCATACAGCCGGCGGAGGTCTTCCAGAACGGGCATCAGAGCGAGCCGAACTACCTGAAAGAGCACGATCAGGGGGAGAGCGAAGGCGAGGCCTCGGAGTACGGTGTTGACCGAAAGGGCCTCAAAACGTCCCCAGAAGACCCAGAAGAAACAGGCAACGGCGAAGATCAGAAGGCCATACACCATCGCGATCCGCCAACACCACTTCCCCAACGAGTCGTCGCCACGCGACACAACCCACTGGTTGAGCCAAGCTCGGCCTACTTGCCGCACCAACGCCTTCACTCCGAACTCCTCGCTACGGGCAGCCTAAGGCTGGCATCTCTCTACCGTAGCCCGTCGCATCGCGGTTTGGCAACCATCTGAACGCGCGTGACGCGCGTGGACGCCGCAATGCGCCAAGGCTGGGGGCACCGTCATCGACGTCGACGGCGGGGAGTCGAAAAAGCGCTTGCGTGCGCCGAAAACAGGGTTAGAGTCTCTCCGAGCGAGTCGAGGGAACCTGCGTTGGATGGGGTTTTCTTGAGGATTCTTCACAAGGTGGTTGTCTGCCCGCGTCTTCTTCGGCAAGCCGACGAGAGCTCCTAGTCGGCGCCGAAAGCAACGGACGACGACGCCGTGGCCGGAGGCGGAGATGTCGAAATTGGCTAGGTGGAACGCGGTCGGCGCCTTGGCGGTGGTCGCGGCGGCTGCGGGTTGGATGATGTGGGGCAGCCCCGGGGCAGCGCCGCCCGATGTGCTCGCGCAGGTGGAATTGCCCACGCCTGTCACGGGGGAGGCGGAACGCCAGGCGAAGCAGGTCGCGGCGGAGTACATCGCCGCCGAGAGCGACGCTGGCCCCAATCCCCCAGCCATCGAAGCGCCGCCCGGATTCGAGCCTTCGACTTCCCCTCCTGCGGGGGTGCCGCAGCCGCCGGATGGCTATTCGTTCACGGCCTTCCACGGCGAGATGAAGAAGGGCCGCGTGGCGGCGACCAGCCGTGTGGGCGAAAGCGAAACGAGCGCAACCTACGACTGGCTCGCAGTAGCGGACGTTGATGCGCTCTCGGCGCAATCCTCAAGCCGAAGCTGGACGTTCGGCTGGGTCGGGCTGCAAGGCGACGCGGATTTGGCGCAAGTCGAGGACGGGCTGGCGGATTTTGGCGGCACCGTGCTCGGTCGGAACGGCGATCTGCTGCGTTCGCGGTTGCCGACGGACGCGGCCAAGCTGCGCCGGATCGCAGCATTGCCGGGCGTTTCCGGCATTGCGCCGACGCCCAAGGACATGAAGGCGCCGGAGTCGTTGCTTGAACATGCGGCCTCTCGCCCTCTCGAACAGTCGCCTTCGTTCGTCACGCTGATGGCGGACGATCCGAACGGCGTCTGGCGGCAGGCGCTCACGGAACTGGGCGCCGTGGTCGGCCATTTCGACTCGGCCACGCGGGTCTACGCGGCCAACGTCCCCCACAGCGCCCTTCCTGCGCTCATCGACGCGGATTTCGTCCTTGCCGTGGAGCCGGTGGGCATCTTGAAGCCCACCCACGACACCGCCGTGCCAGCGATGGGCGCGGACGCGCTGCGCGTCTACGACGCGAGCACGCGAATGTTCTCCGGCAACGGCGGTGGTTCGGTGCCCGTCGGCGTGCTGGACACCGGCTTGAACATCGAGCATCCCGACATCACGTCGAACCGCGCCAGCATCTGCGGCGGCAATTTCGTGCCGTCCGGGTTCAAATCCGCCCGCACGGACGACCTCGACCTCTGGGTGGACGTGGTCGGCCATGGCACCCACGTCACCGGCACCATCGCTGGCAACGGCAGCATCCAGCGGCAGTTCGCGGGCATGGCGCCGCTGGTGCAGCACATCCGTTTCGGCAAGGTGCTCGGCGCTTCCAATCCCACCACCGCGGTGGCCATCGGGCGCGGCATGGACTTCCTGGCCGAGGCGTCTTCCTGCGGTCGAAATCCGGTCGCGGCGAAGCCGCTGCTGGTGAACATGAGCCTCGGCCAGGACGGGCTCGATTGGGAAGGGCGGTCGGTCCTGGAACGCAAACTGGACGCCACGGTCTGGCGACATCGCCAGCTCTACGTAGTCGCCGCTGGCAACAGCGACTCCCGTGGTCGCGGCGACATCGCCTCGGCCAAGAACGCGCTGACGGTTGGCGCCGCCACCAACGAAGGCGACATCGCTTCCTTCAGCAGCCAAGGCCCCACCCTCGATGGCCGGCTGCGTCCGCAGATCGTCGGCACCGGTGTGAATCTCGCTTCCGTGGCCGGTGGCGGCTCGCGGAAGGGCTACTCGCTCTCCAGCGGCACCAGCATGTCGTCGCCAGCGGTGGCGGGCGTCGCAGCGCTGCTGATGGAAGCCGTGCCGGAGTTCCGCGAACAACCCGCCGCGGTGCGCGCTCGGCTCATCGCCAGCGCCATCAAGCCCGATGCTTTCTTGGAAGACATCACCCTCTTTCCACTCCATGCCGGCGACGGCCCGGGGCCGCTGCAGAACAAGTACGGGCTGGGCAAGGTCTCGGCGCGCACCAGCGTCCTGAGCCGCGACGCCGAAGACGGCTGGACCACCGGCAGCGTCATCGTCGAAGTCGGCGACGGCGAATACGGCTACCACGACATCGAGGTTCCGGCCGGCGCCAGCCGCCTGGACATCGCGCTCACTTGGGACGAACCGCCAGCGGACACTTTGGCGCAGCCGTTGCTGAATGACCTGGATCTGTGGGTGGACCGCGACGCGGACTGCCCGCCGACGCAGCCGGCGGCTTGCGGCAACGCCGCGTCGCTGTCGAACCGCGACAACGTGGAGTGGTTGATTCTCCGCGACCCGGTTCCCGGCCTCTATCGCTTGAAGGTGGTGCCGAAGTACGCCCGCGTGCAGACGCCCCGCGCCGCGCTGGCGTGGACGGTCATCCGCGGCCCGAGCACGCCGCAGCTTTCCGTTGCCGTCGATCAGCAGAACGTCGCCACGTCCACGGGCACGCCGTTCGCGGTGGACGTGACCATCACCAGCGACGGCTACGTCGCAGCTGGCGCCGTGCTGCGGGTGGATTGTCGGAGCGGCAACGACGGCGCGGGATTGTCGAGCAGCTGCCGGCACACCGAACTCATGCTGCCGCGGGCAAGCACCGCCTCCCGGGAAGACGCGGTCGACCGCCAGCTCGACCGCCAGGGCGGCGACCGCATCGCCCTCGGCGAAATCGCGGCCGGCGAGGAACAGCGCGTACGGCTGATGTTTCCCGGCAGTCAAGAGCCGGAACATCTGCACCTCTACTTCACCGCGTCGGCCTGGAACGCCACTGGCGCATCGGCTTCGGCGGAGGTGGTCATCGGCGCGCCGGACGGTTCGCCTCCGGCGGTGGCGAACGCGCCAGCGAACGACGACTACGCGAACGCCGTTCCACTCGCCGAAGCTGGCGAGACGACGTTCGACTTGCTGCTGGCCACGCCCGAGCCAGGCGAGCCGCCGTTCGAGCGCGGCTTCCTCAGCGAAGGATTCTTCGGCCTGTCGGCGAAGCAAGACGTTCGCCCGCGGTCGATCTGGTACGCGTGGCGAGCGCCGCGAGCAGGCGCCTACCGCTTCGACATCGCTGCCAGCGCCTTGGACGACTACGCGGACGTGGTGCAGATGGATCTCTTCGAGGTGCGCGACGAGCCCTTGGTGTCGCTGGCCAGCATCAACGGCAGGGCTGGCGGCGGCTTGACGTTCGAAGCGCGAGCCCATCAGGCGTATCGAATCCGCTTGAGCGTCACCGCGCCGAGCTTGCGGCCGGAGAGCACCCCCTTCGGCCCGCCGGTCGCCGACGACGCAAGGCGCATCATGCTCCCCCTCGCCCTTGCGTGGGGCCGAGCCGAACGACCAGCCAACGACGACCTTCGGTTCGCGGCCAGTCTCGAAGGCGAGACCGGCGACCTCGAAGGCAGCAATCTGGGCGCGACGCCGGAAGGTGGCGAGCCCTTGGGCGAACTGGCGGCGACCGTTTGGTACCAGTGGACGGCCCCGGCCACGGGCGACTGGGAGTTCGCCGTGGACCGCCGCGACCTGCGGCTTGCGGCGTTCACCGGCGACCAGGTCGGTTCGCTGCGCCTCGTCTCCGGCTCGCCAGAGCAGTCGATGGCGTTCGCCGCGCAGGAAGGCACCACGTACCACATTGCCGTGGCGGCGAAGGATGCGTCCACGTCCGGCAGCGACTTCGCCCTGACCTGGGGGCCGGGAACGCGATTCTCCGCCGCCAACGACGACGTGGCGAACGCCGAACCGCTCTCCAACCTTACTCAAATCCACGCGGTCCACGTGGACTTCGACGCCACCACGGTGGAACCCGGCGAACCGGCGGCATCGGGAACGCGCACCGCCTGGTGGAGTTGGACGGCGCCGGAGGACGGCGACTACATGTGGCGCGTCGATACGCTGTCGATCACGCTGCGCTTGTCCGTCTTCGCCGGCGAGGACGTCTCGAACCTGACCTTGCTCGCAAGCAGTAGCGACGCCGCGGCCGACGCCACGGTGTCGTTCACTGCGACGGCCGGAGAGCGGTACTTGCTGGCCGCCGGTCTGCCGCCGGACAGCGCCTTCGCGGAGCTCGCCACGAAGAATCTGACCTTCGTCTGGGGACAGCTGCCCGAAAACGACGACTTTGCCAACGCCGCTGCGCTCGACGGCATGTCCGGCATCGTCTTCGGCTCCACGCAGTTCGCCACGGTGGAAGTCGGCGAGCGAACCGGTCGTTTGGGGGATGCTTCCACATGGTGGATTTGGGAGGCGCCGAACGTCGGCTGGTATCGCTTCACGCTCCAGGACCCGACCACCAGCGGCACGGTGGCGATCTTCAAGGTGCGCGACGATGGCGACCTCGAACACGTCGTGGACGGGCGCCGGGTCGCCACGACCTTGGATGCGTCGCTGCGAACCGAAGCGGGTGCGCGCTACGCCGTTCGCGTCGGCAGCATCGATCAGCGCGGGCCGTTCGCGTTGCGCTGGGAACTGGACGGGCCGCCGACGTGGCTGCGCTACCTCGGACAGGTGCGGAACGGCGACCTCGACGCCAACCGCGAAGTGATACGGATGTCGGGCGTGGACAGCCTGGCCTTCGATGCGGAGGGCGGCCAACTTTTCGCCGCCTCGCTGCACGGTCTGCAACGCTACGAGCGCCACGCCGCAACCGGCGCGTTGCGCGTCGGGCAGACCCTCGGCGGCATCGACCAAGGCGTGGCGCTGCACTGGGACGAAGGGACGAAGACGCTGCTCGCCGGCTCCTGCGACGGTTGGACCGCGTTCGCCGCCAACGAGGACGGAACTCTGCCGGAAGAAGGCATGCCCATTGGCGGACTGGCGCCGTGTCGCGGCGACGCCATGCTGTGGGATTCGACGAGCACGTTCCTTTACGCCGTCACCGCCGGCATGGGCATCGACATCTACGCGCTGGACGCCGAACGCAGCGCGTTCAGCCAGGTCGGCGCCGAAGCGTTGGGCGTTCAGGCGGCGACCTTGAGCCCGGAGGACGACGTCCTGTACGCGGCGACGGTGCAGAGCACGGTGGCCATCTACGCCAGAGACGAAGCGACCGGAGAGTTGACGTTGACGGCCACGCTGCCGCAGGAGCCCGACCAGGGCGCCGGGACCGACGAGCCCGAGGAGGGCGTCGGGGTCGATCAGTCCGTGGATGGTGCTGGAGTCGACGAGGCCAGGGAAATCCAGCGCGCGTTGAGCGATGTGCGGCTGCTTGCCGTGGACGCGAGCAACCGCTACTTGCTGGCGTTCGGACGAAGCGGCCTCGCGCCCGCGGCCTTCGATCTCGAGAACATGGCCAACCCGCTGCTCGGGCGGCTCGGTGCCTTCACGAACGGCTGGAGCACGACGCTCTTCGCCGGCCTGGTGCCCGGCTGCCGGTTCGTATCCATGCGCACGCAGACGCTTTCAGCGGACGTGGTATGCATCGACGCCGTTTACAGCGTGCGGCTGAAGCCGAGTGTGCCGCTGCTGCGGGCGGAGGACGACGTCTACAGCCGGGGCGTAGACCGCTTCGGCAACCACTTGCCGTCCTACTCCATGCTGGAAGGCGGCGTCGCCGCCAGCCCCGACGGCAGGCACATCTACGTGAGCGACGACGACAGCCTGCTCGTCTTCGAACGCGTCGGGGCGCGGTAGCGAGCGGGTACTGACGGAGTGCCGACTATGCGGCGCGTCTAGAGCGCACGCCTTGGACGAACAGGACCAACAACACGTTGCCGTCGCCGAAGGCGGCAGCGCCAAGCCCTGGGGATTCTGGCGCACCGCCGGTTGGGGCTTGGTGGCGTTCGCCGCGTTCGTGGGCGCGCAAGTGGGCGTGGTCGCGTTGCTGGGCGTCGAGGACCAGTCTGCGAACGGCTTGCAATTGGCCGTGGCGACCATCCTCGGCGGTCTCGCCGGGATGGCCGCGTTGTGGGCCGTCGTTCGTCGCAAATTCGACGTGTACGACTACCTCTCGCTGCGCTGGCCGAAGCCGCGCGCGCTGGTTCTGTGGGTACTCGCCGGCGCGGGATTCTGGATCGCGTTCAGCGTCCTGGGCTTTCTGCTCGATCAATCCACGCCGCAGTTCATGGAGAACGTCTACAACACGGCCGGATCCCCTGCCTTGCTCTTCGTCGCGGTGGTCGTCGTCGCGCCGCTTTTCGCGGCCTCCTGTTCCGCGGCTGGTCGCCCTCGCCGCTGCGCGTCTGGGGCACGATCGCGCTCACCGCAGCGCTATGGACCGCTTTGCACTCGCAATACGGCGCCTTCGAAATCGGCGGCCTGTTCCTCTACGGCCTCCTGCTCCGCACCGCCCGGCACCACACTGGCACGTTGATCGTGCCGTTGGCGCTGCACGCGCTCTCCAACACGTGGGCCTTCGCGCAAACGGCGTTCGGCGCCGCGGGCTAGCCGATCTGCCGCACTCGGTCCGCATCCAGGTCGGCGATGAGGTTCAACGGGTGGCCGATGTGAACGAGCTCCCCTCGTTCGGCCGCTTGAATGGCCGCGACCGTCTCTGCGTTGGGCGGCGGGATTAGCTCGGCCTTGTTGCAGGGCTGGGAGCGTTCCTTCGCCATCTGATCGACACGAACTTGGATCGTCACGCTCATTCCACGATTGCTTCTTTGAGGATCCGTGCTGACAGCGTAGCGGAACGTACCGACCGCAGCGACATTTTTCGCCGCCTCCAGGTTGTGTGCAGCCGACTCGCTCTGCACGGAGTGTTCCTAGCGTCTGATCGGTTCGCAGCGGCCGTAGCTAGCTGCTGCGTCTGGCGACCTTCTCCACAGTGCCGGCTAAGGTGGGCTGCGCCTCGTGGAAGCGTTCGGCGAGGTCGAGTTGGGATGTGGCGCGGCGCAGGTTGTCGCCGCGGCGCTGCACCTTGAAGTAGCGATCGCCTTCCATGTGGTCGGTGAGGAAGCGCACTGCCAGCATGAAGCTCATGTAGGCGGGCGCCGTGGCGTAACGGGCCACGTCGTCGCCGGTGCCGAAGTCCGCACCAAAGGCTTGGGCGAATCCTTGGCACAGGCGCTCGAACCGACGGGGCGAGAGCGTTTGCGCTGGCGCGGTCTCCTCCGTGCCGATGAACGCCGAGCGCACCAAGTCGCCGAAATCCCAGGCCGGGTCGCCGAGCATCACGGTGTCCAGGTCGATCACGGCAACCACTTCTGGTTTCGTGGGGTGGAAGAGCAGGTTGTTGATCTTGCAGTCGCCGTGGATCACCCGCGTCGCCTTGCCGGGCGTGAAGGCCCAGCGCAGGGCGTCCACGCGCGCCGTCTCCCCGTCGATGCCGGGCTGGCGGGGGGCGGCGTCGAAGCGCTTCAGCACGTCGCCCAGGTCGTGGAAGCCTTCGATCGCCGTCTCCAAGCGGTGCGGGAAGTCCGCGAAGCGCTGGAGGAAGCCGCCGAAGGCTGCCCCTGCCGCGGCCAGCAGCTCGTCCGGCAGCGTCTCGAAGGTGCGCGAAGGCACCCACGGGAAGAGCCGCCAGACATCGCCGTTCGGCAGCTCGGCGAAGGGCTTGCCGTTCTTGCTGGGAAGCGGCGCGGAGAGCAGGGTGCCGCCTTCGTGCGCCACGACCTTGACGAGATTGCCCATGACCGCGCGCGGGTTCGGGAACACCGTTTGGTTCAGGCGCTGCAGAACGTAGCGCTGGCCGCCTACGATGTAGGTGTCGTTGATGTGCCCGGCGGCTAGCGGTCGCACCGTCTTCGGCGCTTGCGGCCAGTGCGCAAGCGCTTCTTCAACGTCCGTCGAGGGCATAGGCGATGGGCAGCAGGTATTCGCCGAACGGTCCGGCCAAGTCGGCCGGGTTCGCGTCGCCGCTTCCGGCCACGAGGTCCGCGACGGCAAGCAGTGCGTCCGAGACGTCGCGCAGCTCAGGGAGCAGTTCGGGATGGTCGTCCAGCGCTTCACGTTGTGCTCGCCAGCCGGCGATCCATTGCGTCATGTCGGCGCCGCGAGCGAGGTCGGCTTCTGCTCGGCGCGAGGCAAGACTCTCCGGCGCGATGCGATCCACGATGCGGTCCAAGGGCGAGTCGACGTCGTAGGGGCGCTCCTCGTCGCCGCTGCCGAGTCCGCTCACGCGAGCGCGGAAAGCGGCGTCGCCGAGCAGCCGTCGATACCACTTCACCGGCTCCAGCATTTCGATGAGCGGCGCGAGATCCGGATAGGCGTCCAGAACGGCGCGATCCTCGGCGACCACGCCGAGCCGGGCCAGCGTGTACCGCGTGTTGGCGATGCGGGGAAGCAAGTCGGGAGCGTCCGCGGCTTCGCCCCAGAACTGCGCGGCTATCGCCGGCATGCGGCTCCAGACGCGGGTATCGAGCAGGTCCTCGGTAACCAGTTCGCTCCACATGCAGGCCTCGCCGCCAAGCACTTTGCCGGCTTCGCGCCCACACGCAGGCAGCGTCGGCACGTTCGCGAATCCAGCCATCCAGTCGATGCCTTGCCGAACATGGGCGAGGCGTGGATCGTCGCTGGCCGCGGCGACCTCGGCAGCCGAGGCCGTCGGCGCGACGGCGTGCGCACTGGCGGGAAAGAACAGGTCGAGGTAGTAGGGCGCGGAGACAACGCAGTCGAAGCCCGCTTGCAGCGCCGCATCCCGCGCCGCTAGGCCGCGCCACGCCTGTACCGTCGTGCCGGTGGGCAGGTCTGGATGCAGGCACTCGTCCCAGCCCAGCGGACGCTTGCCGAGTTCCATCAGCAGTCGTACGAGCCGCGCATTGAAGACCGCTTGGGTCGCCGCGTCCAAGGCCGTGGCCTCGTCGCCGCCGAAGTGCAGGAAGCGGTCCGGGAAGACATCCGCCAACTCCGCGAAGAGCGCGTCCACGGCAGCCAGCACCTGCGGGTTGCGCGGGTCGATGCAGGTTCTGTGGACACCGAAGCGGCGACTTGGCGCGACCTTCGGCGGTTCGAGAGCCTTCAGCCGGGGAGCGCGAGGGGTTTTCCCCTCGCATGGGAAAGCCCACTCAGGGTGCGCTGCCAACCAGCTCGTCGTGTGGCCCGGCACGTCGAGTTCAGGGACCACGCGGATGCCGCGGTCGGCGGCGTAGGCCACCAGATCGCGCAGTTCGGAGACTGCGTAGGCATCGGCGCTGGCCAGCTCTGGGTGGGCTTCGAAGCAGACGCGGAATCCCTGATCGTCCGTCAGATGCAAGTGCAGGACGTTCAGCTTGTAGAACCACATCGCGTCCAGCGTGCGTTCGATCGCCGCTGTCGAGAGAAAGTGGCGGGCCGTGTCCAGCATGAGCCCGCGCCAAGGGAACTGCGGCGCATCGCGCACTTCGGCGACACCGATGGCTTCTCCCGTGGCGAGTTGCGCCAGCGTCGCCAACGCCGCGAGCGCACCCCATTCGGTATCCGCCTGCACGTCCGCGGTGGTCTCGGCGAAGCGCAGCCGATAGGCGTAGGAGTCGTCCAGCGCCGGCACGTCCCGCGGCGCCTCGGCAATGGTGAAGGCAATCCGCAACCCCAGCGGCGGCAGTCGACCGACCGCTCGCCGCAGCCGTGGTGACGCGGCGCCATCGACGATGTTGGCAATCGAGCCGAGCTTCAGCGGTGGCCCTCGCCGCACCAAGTTTGGCTGCGGCAGCAGATGCGTGGTCACAGAGCGCGGGACCGCGACCGCCAGACTTCGGCCTGCCAGTGCGCGATCTCGATGGCAGCGGCCGCCGCCTCGATGCCTTTGTTGAACTCGTCGTCCGCGGCTCGCGCCTTGGCTTGGACGATGTCCGTGACCGGGAGCACTTCGTTGATGATCGGCACGCCGTACTTCCGCGACACCGAACCTAGGCCGCGTACACATTCGTCGACGATCATCTCGAAGTGGTAGGTGTCGCCTTTGAGCACCACGCCGAGGCAGATGATGGCGTCGGGTGGCGGCCAGCGCTTACTTGGTTGACCACCGGGCCCGTCTGGATACGCTTGCCGCATCAACGTCTCGGCCGCGATGGGGAACTCGAACGACCCCGGCAGCACATGGGTGTCGATGTCCCGCACCCCCTTGGCCTCCAGCGTGGCCACGCACTTCGCGTGCAGCGAGTCGATGATGTCCGCGTACCACTTGGAGCGCAGAATGACCATGCGCGCGAAAGGCACGCTCGGCAGCGCAGCGACGTCGATGGCTTGTTGCATGGCGCGATTGTACGCCGGCTGGCGGGCTACTCCGGCGTGAGCCGCAGTTCCCAAGCGGAGGTGCCGCGCTCGAAGCCGAGCTTGGCGAAGAGGCCGGTTCCCGCGAGCGGCGCATCGACGAACCGCGCGCCCTTCGATTCCGCGACGCCGATGGCATGGCCGAGCAGCCAGCGCCCGATGCCCTTGCCGCGATGGTCCGCATCCACCCCCAGCGCGACTATTCGGAAGCGGCAGGCATCGACCCGCCTCATGCGGTAGGCGCCAACGACGCGACCGCAGAGCTCCACCGCCCGCACCTCTCGCAACGCCCCGTCCGCGCCGACGAACCGCACCGGCATCGATGTGGCGGAGGGCTGGAACACACGAAGCCGGCGGTAGAGGCTCGGCGCTGGCAGCATCCGCTCGCCGTCAGGCGGCATCGCCACGCAACTCCAGAACGCGCGCTCGCAACCCATCGGCGGTCGCTTTCTGCGGCTGAACCGGCGCCGCGGCCACCAGGTCTATGCGTCGCCCGATCTGCCGTGGCAGTTTCCTGAAGGCGCCCGCGCCTTGGCGGCTGTAGATGCTGCCCCAAAGTCCGCGCAGCGCCATCGGTACCACCGGCACGGCGCTCTCCGCGAGAATGCGCTCGATGCCCTTGCGGAACGGCCCCAGCTCGCCGTCCGGGGTCAGCTTCCCCTCGGGGAAGATGCACAGCAGATCGCCTGCGGCCAGCCCTTCGCGGATGGCCTCGAACGCCGCTTCGAGCACCGCCGGATCCTCGCGTTCGCCCAGAATGGGAATGGCGCGTCCGGTGCGGAAGATGAAGTTCAGCACCGGAATGTCGTAGATGGGCTTGTACATCACGAACCGAATCGGTCGCCGCACCGCACCCGCCAGCACCGGCGCGTCCGCGTAGCTGACGTGGTTGCAGACGATCACCGCCGCCCCGCGTTCTGGAATGTTGGCGAGGCCTTGGTGGCGCACGCGGTACACGGAGTGCGAGACCAGCCAGACGAGGAAGCGCATCGTGAACTCCGGCACCTGCCGGAAGATGTACACGCTCACCGCGATGTTGGCGAACGCCAGCGCGAGCAGCAGCGTCGGCAGCGTGCCGCCAAGGGCGAGCCACGCGATGGCGACCCCGGCGCCGCCCACCATGAACACGGCGTTCAGCACGTTGTTCGCGGCGATGACCCGCGCCCGCTTGTCCGGCGGCGTGCGCGCTTGGATGTTCGCTTGCAGCGGCACCACGAACAGGCCCGCGAAGACGCCCATCAAGCACAAGTCGATCAGCAGCCGCGCGGCGCCCTCGGCGCCGAGAAACGCGAAGGCGTCCCGCAACGCTTCGCCGTCCACGGGAGCGCTCTCGACCGCGGCAATCGCGAAGTGCAGATCGATGCCGAAGACGCTCACGCCCACCGCCCCCACCGGCACCAGGCCGATCTCCACGCGCCGACGCGACAGCCGCTCGCAGAGCAGCGAGCCAACGCCGATGGCGACCGTGAAGGAGACCAGCACCAGCGTGACCACGGACGGCCCACCGGCCAGAAGTTCCGGCACCAGCACCGGAATCTGCGCCAGATAGACCGAGCCGAGCAGCCAGAACCACGAGATGCCGAGGATCGACTGGAATACCGCCTTGCGTTCCCGCGCGATGCGAATCAACGCCCAGGTCTCGGTCGCCGGATTCCAACCCACCGGCCCAACGTGCGACGAAGGCGCCGCCGGAATCGCCCGACTCGCGGCGTAGCCAGCCATCGCCACCGCCACCACGAAGACGAACAGCATCAGCGACACGTCGCCGAAGCCGCCGATGGTCGTGCCGGCGATGGTGCCGAGCAGAATCGCCACGAAGGTGCCCATCTGCACCATCGCGTTGCCGCCCACCAGTTCCGTGGCGTCGAGGTGCTGTGGCAGCACGGCGTACTTCAACGGCCCGAAGAAGGTGGACTGCGTGCCAAGCAGAAACAACGCCGCCAGCAGCGCTGGCACGCTCTGCAGGTAGAGGGCGATGCCAGCCAGCGCCGCAACACCGATTTCACCGAGCTTGACGAAGCGGATCAGCCGCGCCTTCTCGAACTTGTCGGCCAACGCGCCAGCGGTGGCGGAGAACAGGAAGAACGGCAGAATGAACAGCCCGGCGGCCAGATTGACGAGAATCGCCTTGTCCTCCGCGCTCTCCACCGCGGCCACTGCCCCGTAGGCGAACAGCACCGCCAGCGCCGCCTTGAACACGTTGTCGTTGAACGCGCCCAGGAACTGCGTCACGAAGAGAGGCCCCAAGCGCCGCGTGCCAAGCAGCCCGAACTGCCCAGTGGCTGGCGTTGCGCGATCGTCGTCTTCCATGCCGCCGAGTCTAGACCCATTCAGCG
The DNA here is from genome assembly GCA_965243175.1 of Candidatus Azotimanducaceae bacterium. Lineage (GTDB taxonomy): Bacteria > Pseudomonadota > Gammaproteobacteria > Pseudomonadales > Azotimanducaceae > VXYL01. The sequence continues at coordinate 843,934 of OZ251532.1, forward strand.
GCGCGTCTCGACAAGCGACGGAACCACCGGGCATAGTCGATGCGAAAGGCATGGTTGGCCTAAACTACTTCGACGGTTGCGGCGTGGACGTCGCAGTCGGCTGAAGAGGGGAAACGATGGCGCGATTGCTTCTGGCTGCTTGGATCGCAGTGATGGCCGGGAACGCAGCGGCTTTGGCCTTGGGCGTGGCCTTCATCTACGTGGCAACACTGCTGCCCCACTCGCCGGCGGTTGTCGTGTTTTTCGTCGTCATGGTGCTGGTGGCGAACTTCGTCGTCATCGTCAAGGTGTTCCGCTGGATGCGTCGATCTGGTTCCAACAGCCTTACGGACAGACGACAAGGCGACGGATTCACGTTAGGGCTGCGTAAGACGATGCAGCAACCACAACGCGGAGACATCCGATGCAGAGCCAATCGTCCGAAACGCGCCATCCGAAGCGCACGTTTTCCCTGCCGGGCCTGGTGCTCGGGATCGCCGTATTCGCCCTTGCGGTGAACTTCGCGTTCGCCCAGCACGCGATTGCCGAGGAGCAGAGCGACCGCTGGTCGCGCAGCGTCGAACAATTGAAGGCGCGGGCCGAGGCGCAGTTCGCCGAAGCGGACGCGAACGACGATGGCCGCGTTTCCGCCGAGGAGTTCGTCGCTGCCGACCTCGAGCGGGCGGACCGCGGTCGAGATCGAGCGCGGCGCGGCGGCGAACGCGCTGCCCGTGCGGATGGGAAGCCGGGCGACTTCGAAGTCATTGACGCGGACGGCGATGGCCAGATCTCGCCGCAGGAGTTCGAGGCGCGACGCCAAGCGCAGCGGGAAGCTCGGCGCAAGCGCGTCTTCGAGCGCGTGGACGCGGATGGCGACGGCTTCCTCTCGCCTAAGGAGTTTCCGTCCCGGGCCGGCAGGCTCGCCGCGATGGACGCCAATGGCGACGGCATCGTCGACCGCGACGAAATGCCGCGCCGACGGCCACGCGGTTAGCGCCAAGATAGGCGCTAACCGCGTGTGGACGCACGGGTCGCTGGTGACGATCCGTGCGTCCGTGCTCTCGGCTTGCGTTAGTGTGGCGTCCGTTGCCCCCGCCGATGTTCCACGCCGCCGGATGCCCGCAGACGGTCGAATGCCAGCAGAGAGTGCCGAGTCCGCTTCCGACGAGGACCTGATGGCTGCAGTCGCACAGCGCAGCGATGCCGCGTTCGCCGAACTGGTGAACCGGCATCTGCCTGCCATCCACGCCTTCAACTACCGCATGACGCGCCATGCGGAGGATGCCGCCGACCTCGCCCAGGAGACGTTTCTGCGCGTTTGGAGCGGCGCCGCGACCTGGCGGCCGGGGCGCGTGAAGTTCACCACCTGGCTGCACCGCATCGCCCGCAACCTCTGCATCGACGCGCATCGACGGCGCCGCGACACGACCTCGGCGGATTTCGACGCGATGGAGAGCGCGGACGCCAAGCCCGAAACCGCGCCGGAACAGGACGCGACCCAGCGCGCCTTGGCCGCGGCGATTGCGGCGCTGCCGGAGCGACAGCGCACGGCGCTCCTGCTGTGCCACCATCAAGGCATGAGCAATCGCGACGCGGCAGCGGTTCTGAACGTCAGCGTGGACGCCTTGGAGTCCTTGCTGTCCCGAGCGCGCCGAACGCTGCGCGAGCAACTACGCGACTACCGCTGATGCCGAACGACTCGACCAACGACGCTATGCCATTCACCGAAGCAGATTTCGAGCGCTTGCTCGACCGCCACGGTGCGACACCGGACCGCTGGCCGGACGCCGAACGCAGCCGGGCAGCGGCGCTGCTCGAAGATTCGCCCAAGGCGCAAGCGCTGCTGGCCGAGGCGCAGCACTTGGACGACGCTTTGGACGCTTGGGGTCGCACGCCGCAGCCCTTCGGCCTCGCCACGCGCATCGTCGCCAACGCCCAAGCGCGTCGCTTCGACTTGGCCGACACGGTGTTCGCGTGGTTGACGACGAAGCTCTGGCGCGCGGCCAGCGTGGCCTGCGCTCCGCTGCTGCTCGGCTTCGCGTTCGGCGCCGTGGTGTCGGGCGCGGAAGATCCGGCAACCTTCGCAGCCCTTGAAGAAAGCGCCCTGGTCGCCTTCGCGGACGACGCCTTGGTCGACTTCGCACTGCCGGGGGAAGAGCAATGAAGACCAAATGGATCGTGGTCGCGCTCGGCGTCTCCCTCGTCCTCAACATCGCCGCCGTGGGCTACCTGCTCGGTTCGGCCAGCGGCGGCGCATCGAAGTGGCGCGGGCCGGGCTTGGACCCGACGATGGGAATCGGACGCCTGCTGCGCACGGTACCGGAGGAACGGCGCGCGGAATCGGTGACACGCGAAACCCGCCGCGAGATCCGCGCCTCCTTGGTCGAAGTCCGACGCGCCCAACGGGCAATCGACGCGGCGCTGGCCAAGGAGCCGTTCGACAGCGAACAGCTGAGCGCCGCCCTCGCGCAGTTCCGCGAGCGCTTCGCCGCAAGCCAGGCGCACAGCCACGCCGCACTCGTGGACATCGCCGCCGGGCTGACGCCGAAGGAACGGCAGCGCTTTCTGAAAGCGGTGCGACGCAAGGGCCGCGAGGCCGGCACTCGCCTGCCGCGGAGAGATGCGTGAGGCTGTGCTGCTGCCAAAAGCAGTGCGGCCATCCCTCTTGATACTTTATATCTGAACGTATATACAGGGCTCAGACACCGCGCCAAGGATCGCTCATGGCCCGTGACTCAAGAATCGAGTGGACCGACCACACGTTCAACCCCTGGTGGGGATGCACCAAGGTGTCCCCTGCCTGCGACCACTGCTACGCCGAGGCCTGGGCCAAACGGCTTGGGCTGGACATCTGGAGCAGCGGCAGCCCCAGGCGCTTCCTCAGCGACGCCTATTGGCATCAGCCCAAGCTCTGGAACAAGGCCGCGGAGGAACGAGGAACGCGAGCGCGCGTCTTCTGCGCGTCCATGGCCGATGTCTTCGAGTGGAAGAAGGGCCTGTCGTCTTCTCGGGCGCAGCTCTGGCGGCTCATCGACGAGACGCCGTTCCTGGACTGGTTGCTGCTCACCAAGCGCCCTCACCTTGTGAGACGTTTGGCGCCTTGGGACGACGACTGGCCGCCCAACGTCTGGTTGGGCACTACCGTGGAAGACCAGAAGTGGGTTGGCAAGCGCTTGCCCCACTTGGCTGCAAACGCCGCAACGGTGCGTTTCCTGTCCTGCGAACCGTTGCTTGGCAGCGTCTCTCTAGAGGAGTGGCTGGCTCAAGACTCGGTGCAGTGGGTAATCGCTGGAGGCGAGAGCGGCCCGAAGGCAAGGCCATCCGATCCGGCTTGGTTCCTCGCCGTGCGCGACCAGTGCGTCGCCCACAAAACAGCCTTCCACTTCAAGCAATGGGGAGATTGGGCACCGCTCCACGCGGTTCGCAGCGAAGTGTCGAGGGCCACACGCGAACTCGGCTATTCCGCCCCGATGGGACGGTTCGGCAAGAAGATCAGCGGCCGCACGTTGGATGGGCGAACTTGGGATGGAGTGCCGCACGGAGTCAAGACCAGACACCGGTTCCATTGCGCAGCGATTGGGAACCAACCGTCCAAGTAGGACTTAACGTCACGCAGTCTCAAGCAGACAATCACCATTCGATGGGCTAGAGGCCAGATAGAGCTGAAAAAAGCCAACGAATATCCTATAGTTGTCGTCCCCTCCTAGTCAAGGATGTAGCGATGGAACACGAAAAACTGATCGCCGACGCCGAAGCGCTCTGCGACAAACTCAGTAGCGTCGTGAGCAGCGGCACTAACTTGCTCGAGGTTCCCGCGCAGTTCAAGCAGAAGGCGGACTGGCTGGCAGTTCAGTGGAACGTCAATACGGAGAGCACGAATCCGCCAGCGGCAGACTCAAGCGCTCTCTTTCACTGCGCCATAGCCAAAGTCTATACCTTCATCGCTAACATAGAGAGGTTCTTGGACTTGGCCAAGGACATGGAGGCATGTCTTCGGGAGCCCGTAATGGACGCCGCATGGGCGGCGTACTTACTCGAGCGTCTGGCTTGGCCCGATGGATTGCCTGAACCATCCCTCGTGTCGAGGCTTGAGAGGGAGCTCGCAACACTCCGGCGATCCGAGTGAGATCCGCCGCTCCACGACAGATAGGGTGGAGTCCTCTACATGTAGTGCTCCGTTGCTGCGTCTGGCGTTTTGTCGGCAACGCAGCGCGAGCACTCCATGAGACTTGCGATCGACGCTGCGTATTGGCGGATGTGGCATGTTCTCGGCATAGAAACCGGAGGACCGAGTCTCTACGTCACGACCGAGCGCGTTTGAGCGAGCGCCAAAGTGAACGTCGCAGCGCTATTGCGGGCTGTATTCTTGCCGCCAAGCTGCTAGGGATGGGATGAATGCCCGACACCCGCTTGATCGAGCGCTGGCTGCCGATCGCCGAGATCGGCATCGAGAGTACGCGGGAGCGGACGCCGATGACGCCATTTCCCGCGCCGAATCGCCTGCACGTCTGGTGGGCGCGGCGGCCCTTGGTGGCGTCTCGGGCGGCGATTCTGGCGTCCCTGCTCCCGTCCGACGCGGATCGCGCGGCGTTTCTTCATGCTGTCGGCATCCACGGCGATCCGGTGGTTGCCAAGGCGCGGATTGCGGAGGCCAGTCGGAACGGGGTGCGGCTTGGGGCTGATGCGTATGGGTACCCGCGGGCCTTTGGCCATGCGCCGTCGGAAGAGGTCAAGGGCTCGCTGGTTGGCGAGCAGGGCGGCTTGACGGTGCTGGACCCTACCGCGGGTGGTGGCAGCGTGCCCTTCGAGGCGGTTCGCCTCGGGCTGGCGGTGGCGGCGAACGACCTGAACACGATCGCGGCGCTGATCGAGGTGGCGACCGTCGAGTGGCCGGCGAAGCACGGCAAGCACATCGAGGCGGCCTTTGCGGAGCTTGGCGAGCGGTTTGTCGTGGAAGTGAAGGCGCGGTTGGCCGGTACGTTTCCCGATGAACCCGAAGACGACCTGCTGCCGGATGGCTATCTCTACGCTCGCACCGTCGCCTGCCCCTACTGCGGTGGCCTGGTGCCGTTGTCGCCGAACTGGCGGTTGGCACCGGGTGGGAAAGGCGTTCGGCTGGTGCCGGAGCTTGGCGGCGGGCCGGGGAGCGAGGGGCGGGTCTGCGGGTTCGAGATCGTGGAGCGGAGCGAGGAGCAGTCGGAAGGGACGGTGGCGCGAGGGGACGGGCTGTGTCCGTATTCGGACTGCGAGCGGCAGATTAGCGGCGACCACATCAAGGCCGAGGCGCAGGCCGGGAGGATGGACGAGCAGCTGTACGCCGTGGTGTTCAAGAAGCGCGTGGTCGTCGAGACCAAGAGCGGACGCAAGCGGGTGAAGTGGGTTCGCGGGTACCGGGCACCGCGGGACGAGGACGACAACAGCGCGGAGATTCAAGCCCGGCTTGACGAGAAGCTGCCGGAGTGGGAGGCGCTGGACATGGTGCCGCGCGAGCGCATCCCGGAAGGCAACAAAACGATGGAGCCGAAGCGCTACGGCATGGCGGCGTGGCGCGATCTGTTCTCGCCTCGGCAACTCCTATGTCACGGCACGAGCGTGGAAGTGTTTCGGGAAATGCTCGAAGCGGACCGGGCCGCTGGCGAGCTCACGGACATGTGCAAGGCGGCCTACGGCTACTTGGCGCTCGCCTTGGACAAGCTGCTCAACTACAACTCGCGCATGTCGGTCTGGATGCCGACGCGCGAAGTGGTGGCGAACACGTTCAACCGGCACGACTTCGCCTTCTGCTGGTCGCACGCCGAGATGGCGCCGCTGGTCACGGGCCTCGGCTACGACTGGGCCTTCACGCAGACCGCCAAATGCATCAAGGAGCTCGTCGCGCTCCTGCATCCGCAAGACGGGCGCGACGACCTCTTCGACCAAGCCTCCGAGCGGCCGGGACCACCACCGGTCACCATCACCTGCAAGTCCGCGGACAGCCTCGACCACATCCAGAACGCCAGCATCGACGCCGTGGTCATGGATCCCCCGTACTACGACAACGTCATGTACGCCGAACTCTCGGACTTCTTCTACGTCTGGCTCAAGCGCACCGCCGGCCACGTCTTCCCCGAACTCTTCACCCGCCAGCTCACCGACAAGGAGAACGAAGCCGTCGCCAACCCGGCCCGGTTCGCCGGCGAGAAGGGCGCCCGCGCACTGGCCGGGCGCGACTACCAGGAGCGCATGGCCGCCATCTTCGCGGAGTGCCGGCGAGTGCTGAAGCCGAACGGCATCATGACGCTGATGTTCACGCACAAGGCCACCGGCGCGTGGGACGCGCTCACCAAGGGGCTGATGGAGGCGGGCTTCGTCATCACGGCGTCGTGGCCCATCAACACCGAAGCGGGCGGCAGCCTGCACATCCGCGACAAGGCGGCGGCCAACAGCACCGTGTTCCTCGCCTGCCGCCCTCGCCCCCGCGTCGAAGCAAGCGAAGTGCGCGATGCGCCCATCGTGTACTGGGAGGACGTGGAACCCCGCGTCGCCGAAGCCGTGCGCACGCGGGTGGCGGAGTTCCAGCAGGCGGGCATCGCCGGAGTGGACCTGTACCTCGCCTCCTTCGGCCCCGCGCTCGAGGAGTTCTCGCGCAACTGGCCGCTCACCCGCGGCACGCCGAGGGAGCGTCCGCCGGCCAAGCTGATGCGCCAGCTGTCGATTCTCGAAGACGAGTGGGATCCCTACGCCGCCACGCCCGAGGACGCGCTGGACGCCGCCCGCCGCGAAGTGAAGCGCTGGCGCCTGGAACAGCTTACGCAAAGGAAGGCGCAGGGGGACTTGGACGCCGTCACCGCGTTCTTCGTGCTGGCGTGGGATGCGTTCAAGGCGCCCGTGTTCGCCTACGACGAGGCGCTGCGCCTGGCGCGCGCCGTGGGGGTGGACATGGACGGGCAGGTGGCGAAGCGGCTGGGCGAGAAGCGCGGCAGCGACTTCCGGCTGTGGGACAGCGTCACGCGGGCGGCGAAGGGCGGCCTTGGCCCGGTGGACGGCAGCCGCGGCATGGTCGACGCGCTGCATCACGCCGCGAACGTCTCCCGCACCCGCTCGCTGGCCGCGGCGCGCGATCTGCTGGCGGAGACGGGCCTGGACAAGGACGCGCGCCTGTTCCGGGCGTTCGAGGCGGCGCTGGAAGTGCTGCCGGTGTCGCGCCGCTTCACGGGCGTCGATCTGCAGAGCGAAGTCGCCGCGTCCAGCAGCGACTTCGAGGCGCTGTTCGATCTTTCGCGGCTGGCCTACAAGGACGAAGTGGAACAGCCGCAGCAGTTGGAGCTTTGGCTGGAGGAAACGGAAGCCGCTACCGCCGGATGAACAACGCTTGGCTACGAGAAGCGTCGTACTGACAAGGCCATCGCGGACAAGCCGCCCCATTCGCGTTCGAGGTCGCCTATGCTTGGCGCACTTCTCTGCAAGGGCTTGGCAATGCGCATCGAGGACGTGACGGTAACGCTGTGGACGTGGGACGACATTCCGCCCACTCGCTACACCCGGACCATCGCCAGTTCCGGCAGTCGCAGCACGCAGATGGCGTTGGTGCGCATCGTTGCGGAAGGCGGCGCGGATGGGTACTCGTTCCTAGGGTCTGCGCTGGGCTCGGCGGAGACGGACGCGGCGGCGCTCATTGCCCGCTTCAAGCCCATGCTGGTCGGCGAAGACGCCTTGGCGCGGGAGCGCATCTGGCAGACCATGATGCGGCGCACGCGGGGGCAGATGCTGCGCGTCATCGGCGCCATCGACGTGGCGTTGTGGGATTTGGCGGGGCGGGCTGCCGGCGTGCCGGTACACCGCCTGATCGGTTCCTACCGCAGCAGCATTCCGGCCTATGCCAGTTCAGCCGTCCTGCCCTCGCCGGAGGCGTATGCGGAAGAAGCGCTGCACCACAAGGAAGCGGGCTGGACCGCGTACAAGATCCACCCGCCGACCGATCCCGAACTCGATATCGAGATATGCACCGCGGTGCGCAGGGCGGTCGGCGACGACTTCCGGGTGATGCTGGATTCCACCTGGTCGTACACCTACACGCAGGCCCTGAACGTGGGCCGCGCCGTGCAGGAACTCGGCTTCTACTGGTACGAAGACCCGCTGGTGGAGGACGACATCTACCACTACGTCAAGCTCAAGCAGCATCTCTCCATTCCGATCATGGCGACGGAGTATCCGGCGGCCGGCCCCACGTCCTACGCGCCCTGGGTGCTGGAACGCGCCACGGACTTCCTGCGCGGCGACGTGGCGGTGAAGGGCGGCCTCACGTCCTGCTTGAAGACCGCGCACCTGGCGGAGGCGTTCCACATGAACTACGAAGTCCACCACGGCGGCAACTCGCTGAACAACGTCGCCAACCTGCATCTGTTGATGGCGATTCCGAACTGCGAGTACTTCGAGGTGCTGCTGCCGGACGGCGCCCAGAAGCACGGCTTGGTGGAGGACATCGAGGTGGATGCCAACGGCTTGGTGCATGCGTTCGACGAACCGGGCCTGGGCGCGAAGATCGACTTCGAGCGCATCGAAGCGAACCAGACGGCGGTGCTGTCGTGAAGCGGCTGCGGATGGCGTTGACGCTTGCCTTCGGAGTCGCAGCTCCGGCGGTTCATGCCGGTGCTCCCTACGTCGATCCCGCCGCCGACGCCGAACACTTCGGCCCGCCCGCGCAGTTCCTGTTCTGGCAGGACGAGCAGAAGGTGGCCGGCTTCCGCAACATCGCCTCGATCTACGCGACGCGCCCCATCCAAGCCGGCGAGCAGGTGCTGCCGCTGCCGGTCGCGCCGGAACCCGTGGGCGATGTGGCCTACATGGTGGAGGACGAATCCTTCGGCCTCGACGACTTCATCGACCACAACCACGTCGTCGGCCTGATCGCGCTCAAGGACGGCACGATCCACTTGGAGCGCTACGCCGCCGGCAACGCCGAAGACAGCCTCTGGGTCTCCTTCTCGGTCGCCAAATCGGTGGTGGCGATGCTACTCGGCGCGGCCATCGCCGACGGCTACATCGAGTCGGTGGACGAGAAGGTCTCCGCCTACCTGCCGCGCTTGCAGAATTCGACCTACGACGCCGTGACCATCCGCAACCTGCTGCAAATGGCGTCCGGCGCCGCTTGGAACGAGGACTACGCGGACCCGACTTCGGACGTGAACACCATGCCCGGATCGCTGGTGGACCTCTACCGCCTGCTCGGCGCCAAGGAGCGCGTCGCCAAGCCCGGCGAGCAGTTCAACTACAACACGGCGGAGACCAATCTGGTCGGCGCCCTGGTGCGAGCGGCCATCGGCAACAACCTGGCCACCTATCTGGAGCACAAGATCTGGATTCCCTTCGGCATGCAGGCGAGCGCGAACTGGATGACCCACGGCGAAGGCGGCGGCGAACTGGGCGGCTGCTGCATCAACGCCACACTGCGCGACTACGCCCGGCTCGGCCTGTTCGCGCTGGCGGACGGCGTATTGCCAGACGGCACCCGCGTGCTCCCGGAAGGCTGGATGCGCGACTCCACCACGCCATCGGCCGCCTTCCCCGGCTACGGCTACCTCTGGTGGCTCTCCGAAGGCGGCACCTACTCCGCCATCGGCATCTTCGGCCAAAGCATCTACGTGGACCCGGCCCGCCAAGTGGTCATCGCCACGCACAGCGCTTGGCCCGCCGCGGGAGGCGATGCGTTCTACGAACACCGCCAAGCGTTCTTCGCGGCGTTGTCGGCGCAGTTGGAAGCACGATAGCCAGCGGCCAAGCCATTGATTAAGGGGCGATGAAGAAATGCGTAACGGACGAATGGGCGACACGCCAAGCCTGACCATCGATCTCATTCCGGTCGAGTCGGCTGCTGGTGCGCCGGAGGAGCAAGCCACCTCCGGCATGTTGGTGATGGAGGCGAACGGGCGGCGACTTACCGAGGGCGCGACGGACACTGACGAGCTCAAGGCCGGGCCCTTGGTTTCGGGCTTTCACGTCGCCGAGTGGTTCGCGTTGAACTGGTGGCGGCTGTTTTGGGAAACCTCCCCTGGTGAACGCCGCATCGAGTGGGACTTCGCTCACTGCATGGCGACGGTGGGCGAAGGATACGTGTGGCCGAACATCACGGTTTCCTCGGATGGCTATCGCAGCCAAGTGGCTTCCACGCCGACCGTTGATCGGACATCTGGCTTGTATCGCTATCTCGGGTCTGCTCGGGTGGAATGGGTGCCTTCGTTCATGCTGGAAGAAAGTGTGGATCGCTTCATTGCGCTTGTGCTCGATCGTTTGGAGATTTCCGAGATCCACGACACGAACCTGCACTCCCTGTGGCAGGACGTGAAACAGGCGCGGCAGAGCCCCGACGACAGGCGCTTTCGCCGCATCGAAGCCCGCCTCGGCCACGATCCCGACCAAGGCAACGCCGACCAGATTGCCACGGCTCTACGAGAGAGCGAACGATTGGGCTGGTACGCCGTTGACGAGCTAGCGGCGGAGGCCGGGTCACGTGGGGCCCAGCTGCCAACGGCCGAGATGTTGCATGGAGTGAGTGCGGAGGCAGGGTTCTCTACGCAGCCCAACGATGCTGTGCAGCTGCGGGGGCCGGATGGCCGTCGTTGGCAATCCAAGAGTGCAGACTTTGGGAGGCGCAGGGCTTGGCGAGTTGGCGTGGAGATGGCGCAGTCTCTGCGCAAGCAAGAACGGCTTGACGGGGAGGTGCTGGACAACTCGCGCCTGGCTGACTTGGCGGCGACGCAACCCGCGACGATCGAGGATAGGAGAGGTAACAGCAGCTTCTCATTTCTGTTGCACGATAACCGTACCGGGAGTGCGCGGGTGGTCTTGCGCTCGAAGTTGCGAACTGGTCGTCGCTTCGATTTGGCGCGCCTGATTGGAGACCGCATCTTTCTTGCCGACCCGGAGCCGTTGGCGCCGGCAACGACCGCATCCACCTACCGCCAGCAACTGCAGCGGGCTTTTGCCGTGGAACTGCTTTGCCCGTTCGCGGCGCTCGAAGACATGTTGGAAGGCGACACGTCCGACGATGCCTGTACGGATGCCGCCGCCGCCTTCGACGTCTCGCCACTGGCGGTGCGTTGGCAATTGGAGAACAACCAATCCAAGGCTGACTACACAGCCGATCACGAGCAGCGCCAGTTGCTGCGCGAACAGAGAGAAGACTTGATGCGCGAACAAAGAGATGACCTGATGTGGGATGTTCGAGGTTGACCGAATATGCCAAGTGGTAGCTGGTGATGGCTGGCGCCTCGGCCCGCGTCGAGACGCCGGCAGATTTCGCGGCGGTTCGCATCGTCAACCGCGAAGCGTTTGGGCAACCGGACGAAGCCGACTTGGTGGAACGGCTGCGTACTGACGGCGAGGTGGTGGTGTCGCTCGTCGCCGAGAGGGAAAGCGCCATCGTTGGCCATGTTCTGTTCAGCCGCTTGCCCATCGTTGTCGGCGAGCGAGAGATCGCCGGCGCGGCCCTTGCGCCAGTCGCGGTGTTGCCGCGGTTCCAGCGGCAAGGCATTGGTTCGGCGCTCGTCCGCTCTGGCTTGCGTCATTGCGCCGAGTCGGGTTGCGAGGCCGTGGTGGTGCTGGGCCACCCCGCCTACTACCCGCGCTTCGGCTTCTCCACCGCCTTGGCGGAGAGGTTGGACGCGCCGTTCTCCGGGGCGGCGTTCATGGCGTTGGAACTGGCGCCGGGGGCCTTGGCCGATGGCGGTGCCGTGCGCTATGCGGTCGCGTTCGGAGTGTGACGCCAGACCCTCGACGAGTCTGGCGCCTCCGATCCCGCTGCGCTTTGCCGTCTACGACTTCTTGATGATGCCAGCTGCGATGTTGTCTGGCACTTCGGCGTAGCGGGCGAACTCCATGGTGAAGGTGGCGCGGCCCTGGGTGCTGGAACGCAGGTCGGTCGAGTAGCCGAACATTTCCGCGAGTGGCACCGAGGCGCGCACGATCTTGCCGGCGGGGTTCTCGTCCATGCCGTCGATCAGGCCGCGGCGTCGGTTCAAGTCGCCCACCACGTCGCCCATGTAGTCCTCCGGCGTCACGACTTCCACCGCCATGATCGGCTCCAGCAGCACCGGGTTGGCGCGCAGGGCGCCTTCGCGCATGGCCATCGAACCGGCGATCTTGAAGGCCATTTCGGAAGAATCGACTTCGTGGAACGAGCCGTCGTGCAGGGTCGCCCGCACGTTGATGAGCGGATAGCCGGCGAGGACGCCGTTGCCCATCTGCTCTTCGAGGCCCTTGGCGACGGCGGGGATGTACTCGCGCGGCACCACGCCGCCGACGATCTTGTCCACGAACTCGAAGTTGGGCGCGTCCTCTTCCGCCGAGGTGGGTTCGAGCTGCACCCAGATGTGGCCGTACTGGCCGCGTCCACCGGTTTGGCGGATGTACTTGGCTTCCTGGTCCACCGGCTTGCGGATGGTCTCGCGGTAGGCCACCTGGGGCTTGCCGATGTTCGCTTCGACGCTGAACTCGCGGCGCATCCGCTCGACCAGGATGTCCAGATGCAGTTCGCCCATGCCGGAGATGATGGTCTGGCCGGACTCTTCGTCCGTGGCCACGGCGAACGACGGGTCCTCCTGCGCCAGCTTGCCGAGGGCGGTCGCCATCTTCTCTTGGTCGGCAACGGATTTCGGCTCCACGGCGACCGAGATCACCGGATCGGGGAAATCCATGCGTTCCAAGGTGATGCGGTCGTTCGAGGCGCAGATCGTGTCGCCGGTGGTGGTGTCCTTCAGGCCGATAGCGGCGGCGATGTCGCCAGCGCGCACCTCCTTGATTTCGTTGCGGCTGTTGGAGTGCATCTGCACCATGCGCCCGATGCGTTCGCGGCGTTCGCGGGTGGCGTTGTAGACCTGATCGCCGGAGTTCAGCACGCCGGAGTAGACGCGGAAGAACGTGAGCGTGCCGACGTAGGGATCGGTGGCGATCTTGAAGGCGAGCGCGGCGAACGGCTCGTCGTCGTCCGAATGGCGGGCCGCCCGGGTCTCGCCGTCTTCGAGCACGCCTTCGATGGCCTTCACTTCCGGAGGTGCCGGCAGGTAGTCGATCACCGCGTCCAGCATCGCCTGCACGCCCTTGTTCTTGAACGCGGAGCCGCACAGCGCCGGCACGATTTCGCTCGCCAAGGTGCGGATGCGGATGCCTTGGCGGATTTCGTCCTCGGTGAGCTCGCCGTCTTCGAGGTACTTGTCCATCAGCTCTTCGTTCGCTTCCGCGGCGGATTCCACCAGTTCCTCGCGCCAGTGCTCCGCGTCCGCCAGAAGCTCCTGCGGCACGTCTTCCAGATCGTAGCTGAGGCCCTGGTCGTCCTCGTTCCAGTAGATGGCCTTCATGCGCACGAGATCGACCACGCCGCGGAAGTTCTCCTCCATGCCGATGGCGAGCTGCATCGGCACCGGCTTGGAACCGAGACGCTCCTCGATCTGCTCGACCACGCGCAGGAAATCGGCGCCGGCGCGGTCCATCTTGTTGACGAAGACGATGCGCGGCACTTCGTAGCGGTTGGCTTGCCGCCACACCGTCTCGGACTGCGGCTCGACGCCGGAGGTGCCGCAGAACACGACCACGGCGCCGTCGAGCACACGCAGCGAGCGTTCGACTTCGATAGTGAAGTCGACGTGGCCGGGCGTGTCGATGATGTTGATTCGATGCTGGTCGTACTGCTGGTTCATGCCCTGCCAGAAGCACGTGGTGGCGGCGGAGGTGATGGTGATGCCGCGTTCCTGCTCCTGCTCCATCCAGTCCATGGTCGCGGCGCCGTCGTGGACTTCGCCGATCTTGTGCGACAGGCCGGTGTAGAACAGGACGCGCTCGGTGGTCGTCGTCTTGCCAGCGTCCACGTGGGCGACGATGCCGATGTTGCGGTAGCGGGCGAGTGGCGTGCTGCGGGACATCTGCTGATCCTCGATGAAGTGCGCCGAGCCGTCCTCGCGCTTTCCCGGCGCGAGACCCTCGGCGCGGCGCTCTAGAAACGGTAGTGGGAGAACGCGCGGTTCGCTTCTGCCATGCGGTGGGTGTCTTCGCGCTTGCGCACGGCCGTGCCGCGCCCTTCGGCGGCATCCGCCAACTCGCCGGCGAGCCGCCCGGCCATGGTCTTTTCGCTGCGCGAGCGGGCGCTGTCCACGAGCCAGCGCATGGCCAGCGCCTGGCGGCGCGCCGGGCGCACTTCCACCGGCACCTGGTAGGTGGCGCCGCCGACCCGCCGCGACTTCACTTCGACCATCGGCGCCACGGCTTCGAGCGCCTTCTCGAAGGTTTCGACGGGATCGCGCCGCTCGCGTTCCTCGATGCGCGTGAGGGCACCGTAGACGATGCGCTCGGCGATGGCCTTCTTGCCGCTGACCATGACGTGGTTGATGAACTTCGCCACGGTCTGGTTGCCGTACTTGGGATCGGGGAGAATTTCGCGCTTGGCGACGACTCTGCGTCTCGGCATGTCTTGAAGTCTCGTTTCGCGCCTTGGCCTTCACGACGCCGGGCGCTTGGGGTTTCAGGGTACTCCGCCACGGCCGCCTGCTACGGGCAAGGCGGCGGACAGCCTTACTGGTACTCGAAGAAGGGCTACATTCGCCGGCTGCCTGCGCTGCCCTACTTCGGGCGCTTGGTGCCGTACTTGGAACGGCGCTGCTTGCGATCCGCCACGCCCGCCGTATCCAGCGTGCCGCGGATGGTGTGGTAGCGGACGCCGGGCAGGTCCTTCACGCGACCGCCGCGGATCAGCACCACCGAGTGTTCCTGCAGGTTGTGCCCCTCGCCGCCGATGTAGGAGTTCACCTCGTAGCCGTTGGTGAGCCGCACGCGGCAGACCTTGCGCAGCGCCGAGTTCGGCTTGCGCGGCGTGGTGGTGTAGACGCGGGTGCAGGTGCCGCGCTTCTGCGGACACGCCTGCAACGCCGGCACCATGTTCTTGGCGATGCGCCGCTTGCGCGGCTTGCGCACCAGCTGGTTGATGGTCGCCATCCTGGCTGGAATCCTCTGTGCCTTTGGGCCGCCAGCCCCAACGTGGGGAACCGGCTCGGCCTGAAACGGCACGGGATTGTAAAGGCCGTAGCGCGCGATCCGCAAGCGAAATCGACCTGCGTGGATCGTTTCCCGCGAGGATCTGGCGGCGCTCGACGGATTTGGGCGGGAGATCGGCTTGGCGTTCCAGCCGCTAGGCAAGCAGCGGAACAGAGATTCGAGAACGCACTGCGACGTCTGGCGCCGTTGGGGGAAGAGCGGCTGCGCTGGCCGATCTTGCATCCGCAATGGTGCGCCCCGACCGCTGACCGTGCGGGAACCCTCTGGAACGGTCAACTCCGCGCACGTTCAAGCGGCTGTGCGTTGTTCGCGGGTCGAATGTCGGGAGCAGGCCGGCGTATGCGCAAGCGGCGCGGCAACTCGGCGCGACCCTTGCCGAGCGTGGGATCGGCCTAGTCTACGGCGGTGCAGCCGTCGGCTTGATGGGCGCGGTGGCGGATGCCGCGGCTGCGGCTGGCGGCCATGTCGTCGGCGTCATCACGCCGGACCTGGCCGATCAGGTGGGCCACGATGACATCGAACTCGAAAGGGTAGAGACGCTGCACGAGCGCAAGCAGCGCTTCGCGGCTCTGGCCGACGGCTACATCGCCCTGCCCGGCGGCCTCGGCACCTTGGAGGAACTGTTCGAGGCGGCGACGTGGAATCAGCTCCGCATCCACGAGAAGCCGACCGGCCTGCTGAACGTCGCCGGCTATTACGACCCGCTGCTGGCGATGCTCGGCCACGCCCAAGACGAGAAGTTCATCCGCCCGGAGTACGTCGAGAGCATTCTGGTGGACACCGACGCACCACCGCTGATCGACGCCATGGCGCAATGGCAAGCGCCACGCACCAGAAGTGGTGCCGGACTGAGCAGGCCCGGCGGGCGTCCGGCCAGTCTTGTGTCGAGGCGGTTGACACGGCCTTGGCGCTAGAGCATAGTCGCGGCTCAAGTCGCCGTTGGGCGGGCCTCTCATGGCCGAGAAAGTGACAAACGACAAGCCGTTCAGCCGCCCGCAGCGGTCGGCTGAGGTCCACTCCCCCCCCCCCCCCCCCCCCCCCCCCCCCCCCCCCGAGACGCGGGTAGGGCCCAGCCGGCTTTCGACTGATCTCGAACGAAGTAGCGCCACCGGCGCTTCCTTAAGCTCGATCTCAAGCGCCTTCGCGTGCGCCCCCGCACGTCCGGCGAGTACCGGGCGTCCTTTATGTCCGTGCCGCGTGCGACCTGCAACGCGGTCCGAACAACCACACCTCGTTCTAACAAGAGGAGAACACCCATGTACATGAGAACGATCAGGTTGGCAGCGGCGCTGCTTGCGATGGCATCGGCGTCAACCGCCATGGCCGCCAACTGGCGCATCAACAGCCACACTAACCCCATTGGCGGCGGAGCTTGGATCGCTGGCTGTGAAGCCTATGTCGGCGACGTCGAGGACGACTTCCGCCTTGAGCTCGACGAGGACACGCTAGCGCTGCGATTTCTGCGGGGCGAGGACATCTATCGGCCGGTGCTCGTCTTGGAAAGCGACGCGAGCCAAGGGCGGAGCAGGCCGAAGCAAACCGAGAGCCCGGCAATTAACTGCGCCGTGTACGGCACGTGGCTCAACATTCTCGATGACGGTGAGCAGTCCCATTACTCGCCGCACTGGGAGACGCTTCAATGCGTAGAACCCAACGACGAGAGGGAGTTCCAGTTCTCCTACAGTCTCTCGGGGGTGGAGGGTACGCAACGGGCTTGGGTGTTCTCGGATCGCGAAAGGGTGTTCGACAGCGAGGACAACACGTTGCTCGTGGACTCCGCGAGCACCTATTGGCTGGATTACCCGGCCGCCATGTTCGACACGAACGGGAGCAAGAGTCTGCGCATCACCGTGGGCGGTGTGCGGCGCGATGGTCGAGCAGCGGAGAATCACTGGCAGCACCAGCGGTTCTCGTACAGCCACGGCGCGGAGATGATGGCCTTGATGCGGTCCTGCATCGATGCCCACATCCGGCGCGGCCATGTGGACTTGCCGAACGGAAGCGAGTCCATTCCGGAGATCAAGAGGCGTCGAGCCGAGCGCAAGTTCAGAGCTAGGCACTCGCGCTAGCTCTCGCGACGGGCATCCGCGTCGAACCAGCACGTCGGCGAGATCTCGGCGTGTTGGTCGGCGCTAGCGCTTGGCGGACTTCGGGCGCACACGTACCGGGCGCTCTTTGCGGTCCACCTTGAAAGCGCCCGTTCTCTCGATCAAGTCGATCAGTTTGGCGCTGCCGTAGGTGCGCGGATCGAAGTCCGGATCGGCGTTGTGCAGGTGGCTTCCGATCAAGCTCACGTCCACCCATTCTTCCTCGACTGATCGCATGGCTTCGAGTACCAGCGGCACCACCTTGGTCGGTGGTTGCTGCTGCGGCGAGACGGGAGGCTGCCCGGTTTCTTTGGGCGGCGACTCCCTGCCTCTCGGAGTCGGTTCCTTGGCAGCCTCCCTGCTCGGCTCAGCCGCTTCGAGGTTCTCCAGAAAGACGAACCGTTTGCAGGCTTTGCGGAGCGACTCCGGCGTTTGCTTCCTGCCGATGCCGATCACATCCAATCCCTGTTCACGGATGCGGCTGGCCAAGCGTGTGAAGTCGCTGTCCGAAGAAACCAGCACGAAGCCATCCACTCTGCCCGAGTGCAGCAGGTCCATGGCGTCGATCACCAAAGCGATGTCCGAGGAGTTCTTGCCCTTGGTGTACGCGGGTTGGTGGTGCGGTATCAGCCCGTGGTCCTTTAGGATCTTCGACCAGGCGTTCAGGTTGGGGCTGGAGAAGTCGCCGTAGATGCGGCGCACGGTGGCGTCGCCGAAAGTTGCGATTTCCTTGAATACGAGCGGAGCGCATCGCCAATCGACGTTGTCGGCGTCCACGAGAACGGCCAGGCGTTTGTCCATTTCCTTCCTCCTCGATCAGCCAGCGGCGTCGAGTCTTCGCGCTTCGTCCCGGCCCAAGGCACCCATCATCCCCGCAAGGCGCTTCGCCACCGCTTGGGGCGAGCCGGTGCGTCGTGCCAGAAGCGCGTAGAACGAGGGCACGACGAACAGCGTCAGGAACGTGGCGAGTAGGACGCCGGAGAACACCACAACGCCGAGCACGGTTCGGCTTTCCGAACCGGCGCCGGTGGCGAGGATCAGCGGAATGGAGCCCATGACGGTGGAGATGGTCGTCATCACCACCGGGCGCAGGCGGATGCCGGATGCCTCCACCACGGCGTCCTCGAAGGGGCGGCCAGCGTCGCGCAGCTGGTTGATGAACTCGACGATCAGCACGCCGTTCTTGGCCGCGATGCCGATCAGCATCACGATGCCGATCTGGCTGTAGATGTTCACCGTGGCGTCGGTGAAGTAGAGGCCGAGCAATGCGCCCGTGACCGCCAGCGGCACCGTGACGAGAATCACCAGCGGGTGGACGAAGCTCTCGAACTGCGCGGCCAGCACGAGAAAGACGATCAGCAAGGCCAGGCCGAACATGAAGGCGATGCCGCCGCTCGCTTCCTTGTATTCCAGCGACTCGCCCTGGTAGTCGATCTGCGCGGTGTCCGGGAAGGATTCGCGCACTACCCGCTCAAGGAAATCGAGGGCGTCGCCAAGCGCCACGCCGGGAGCGAGGCTGGCGGAGAGCGTCACGGAACGCAGCCGGTTGTAGCGATTGAGGGTGCCTGGGCCGGCGCGTTCCTCCACGGCGACGAGGTTGGCCAGCGGTATCAGCTCGCCGGTGCGCTCGGAACGCACGTGGATGTTTCGGAGGTCCTCGGCGGAGGCGCGTTGATCGTCTCGCGCCTGCAGGATGACGTCGTACTCCTCGCCATCCTTCACGTAGGTGGTGATGCGCTGCTCGCTCATCATCGCCGCCAGCGTACGGCCGATGTTCTGCACCGAGACGCCGAGTTCGGCGGCGCGGTTCTTGTCGATGCGGACGATGGCCTGCGGCTGTGTCTCGCGCAGGTCGCTGTCCAGGCGCACCATGCCGGGGAACTCCCGCGCTCTGGCGAGAATCTCGTCGCGCCAATCGGCCAAGGTCTCGTAGTCCGGCCCGCCGAGCACGAACTGCACCGGCTGCCCGCCGCCCATCCGCGACAGGCCGGAGCGCATGAAGGCGAAGGCGCGAACGCCGGGAACGGTCTGCCAAGCGGCGTTGATGCGCGCCATCGCATCGGCGGTGGACATCTCGCGCTCCGGCTTCATCGTCACCATCACCACGCCGCTGTTCGAGGCGTTGCCGCCCCAGCCGGGAACCGCCAGCACCACCACGTTCGCCGTGCCAGCGTCCACCATCTGCATGGCCGGCACTTCCAACTTCAGCGCCTCCCGCTTCATGCGCTCGATGCCCATGCCCTCGGCACCGGACACGCGCGCCATGAACGCCCCTTGGTCCTCCTGCGGCGCGTATTCCCGTGGCACCGTCTGGAACAGGAAGTAGACGGCGGCCAAGGCCCCGGCCGCCACCACCACCGCCAGCCAGGGCTGGCGGATCAGCACACGCAGCACAGTCGCGTAGCGTCGTCGGAGGCTGGCGAACGCGGCGTCGATCATGCGCGCCAAGCGGTTCTCCCGTTCCGACTTGCGCAGCAGCTTGGCGCACATCACCGGCGTCAGGGAGAGGGCCAGCACGCTGGAGAAGACCACCGCGGCGGCAATCGTCACCGCCAGTTCGCCGAAGATCACGCCGATGTTGTCGGTGAGGAACATGATCGGCGTGAACACGGCCACCAGCACCGCGGTAGTGGCGATCACCGCGAATCCCACTTGCCGCGACCCGTTGTAGGCGGCGAGCAGCGGCGGTTCGCCCTCTTCGATGCGGCGATGGATGTTCTCCAGCACCACGATGGCGTCGTCCACCACCAGGCCGATGGAGAGCACCAGCGCCAGCAAGGTGATGAGGTTCACGGTGAAGCCGAAGGCGGCTAGGGCGATGAACGCGGAGACGAGGCACACCGGGATGGTGACCGCCGGGATGGCCATGGTGCGCAGCGAGCCGAGGAACGCCAGGATCACCAAGCTCACCAGCACGATGGTGACGGCGATGGTGCGGTACACGGAATCGATGGCCTCGCGGATGAACACCGAATCGTCGGAGCCGGTGGACAGCTCGATGTGTTCCGGCAGCGTTTCGTTCAGCTTGGCGATTTCCGCCTTCACCGCCTCCAAGGTTTCGAGCGTGTTGGCGGTGGACTGCTTGATGATGCCGATGCTCACCGTCGGCAGCGCGTTGGCGCGGTAGATGGCGCGATGGTCGCGGGGCGCAATCTCGACCCGGGCGACTTCGCCCAAGCGCACCAGATGGCCGTCCTCGCCGCGAGTCACGACGAGTTCGCGGAAATCGTCGGCGGTCTCGAAGCCGCGCGCGATGCGCACCGTCAGTTCGCGCCCCGGCGTCTCGATGCGTCCGGCCGGCAGTTCGAGATTCTCGCGCCGCAGGGCGGATTCGATGTCCGTGACGGTGAGGCCGCGCGCCGCCAGCGCCATTCGGTCGATCCAGATCCGCATGGCTGGTCGAGCGCCGAACACGCCGGCGTTGGCGACGCCCGGAATAACGGCGAAGCGGTCGCCGATGAAGCGCTCCGCGTAGTCGGTCAGGTCCATGCGCGAGAGCTCGGTGCTCACCACGTTGATGTACATCACCGGGCGGGCGTCGGAATCCTGCTTGCGGACTTCCGGCGGGCGCACGTCCTCCGGCAGCGAGCGGTTCACTCTGGAGACGCGATCGCGGACGTCGTTGGCCGCCGAGTCGATGTTCCGATCCAGCCCGAACTCGATGTTCACGAAGGAACCGCCGTCGCGGCTCGAAGAACGAATGGACTTGATGCCTTCGATGCCGCTCACCTGGTCTTCGATGAGCGTCGTCACGCGGGATTCCACCACGTCCGCCGAGGCGCCCGGATAGCTGGTGCTGATGGAGACCACCGGCGGCGTGATGTCCGGGTACTCGCGCAGCGGCAGGTTGGTGAAGGAGAGGATGCCGAAGGCGAGCAACGCCAGGCTGATGACGGTGGCGAACACCGGCCGCTGCACGGAGACGTCCGAGAGCCACATGGCTCAGCTCCTCGCGCTGTTGCGCCGGCCAGCGCCGGGCGGGGTTGAGGCTTTCCCAAAAGCAGGCACGTCAGACTCCGAACAGCCACTGGGTGCAGGACCCGACGGCGAACAGGACGATGGCGGCGACGAGCATCACGCCAGCCGCCTTCTGAAGTCCGCGCTGCCACCGCTCGGCGAGCGCTTCCTGCTCCTTGGTCAGCTTCATGTCAGTCTCCTGTCAAGCGGTTTTCCAAAAGTATGCGCCTTCACATCATCCCCTCTTCGTCGCCAGCGGTGCGCACCGCCATGCCGGGCCGGACCTTCACCACGCCCTCGGCGATCACCGCTTGGCCAGCGCTCAGGCCGGAGCGCACCTCGGCCCAGCCGCTTTTGCGCGCGCCGAGTTCGACGCCGGTCATCACCGCCCGCTGGCCTTCGCCCAAGGTGTAGACGAACGATTCGCCCGCCCGTTGCAGCAGCGCCGTTTCCGGCACCACGAGGGCATCGCGGCTGGCGGTCGTGAGCTGCACGGTCATCAACATGCCTGGGCGCAGCAGCAGTTCGGCGTTGTCGATCAAGGCGCGAACCTGCACGGCGCGAGTCACCGGGTTCACCCGCGAACCGACCGTGGCCACCTGGGCTGGAAACGCGCGCTCCGTGAACGCGGCGCTGAACGCCGAGAGCGCGAGCCCGGGACGCACGACGCCGAGGTGGATTTCGGGAATGGAAAAGTCGAGCTTGACGGTGGCGATGTCGTCCAACGTGGTGATCGGCGTGCCGGGAGTGATGAGCGTGCCGGCGCTCACTTGCCGGAAGCCGAGCAGACCGGCGAACGGCGCCCGCACGAGGCGGTCGTCGAGGCGGGCGAGCAGCGCTTGATGGCGGGCCGTGGTCGCTGCCAGCCGCGCGTCCGCTTCGTCGAAGTCCGAAACCGGCACGCTGCCCTGGGCGACCAGATCCTGCAAGCGGTCGCGCTGGTTTCGGGCATCCACCACGTTCGCCTCCGCTTCCGCCAGCAGCGCCGTCTGCTCCCGATTGGTGAGTTCCACCAGCACGTCGCCGGCTTGGGCGAAGTCGCCGTCCTCGAAGCGCACCTTGCGAATCGCATCGGTGACCTTCGCCGTGATGGTGACGGACTCGTTGGCGCGAGTAGTGCCGATGGCTTCCACGACGTCGTCGAGCGGAAGCACTTGCGCCTCGTCCAGCACCACGAGCGTTGCCGGCCGTGCGCCGAAGCCGCCGCGGTTGCCGCCGCCAGCTTCCTCTTCGGCGCAGCCAAGCAGCAGCGCCATCGTCAGCAACGTGCCGGCCAACGGCAGGGCGTGGTCGTGGCGTCGCAGCACGGGATTCCTCCTTGCGCGGGAAGCGCCTACTTCGGCGTCTCCTTCGGCGTCTCTTTCATGCGAGGGGCAGGCCCCTCGCGCTCCCCCGCTGAGGGCTCCTCCCGCCGCACCCAGCGGCTGGTGGCGCTCACGTCCTCGATGGGTTCGCCGGCCTTCTGCCAGCCGGTGAAGCCCGGCTCCAAATGCGCCACGTCCTTGAAGCCCATGTCCGCAAGCGCCTTGGCCGCGAACGCCGAACGGCCACCGCCAGCGCAGAACAACACGATGCGCTTGTCCTCCTGGAACCAGTCCCGATAGTAGGGGCTCTGCGGGTCCGCCCAGAACTCCAACATGCCGCGCGGCGCATGTTTTGCGCCCGGAATCGTGCCAAGGTCCACCCGCTCCTGAATCTCGCGGATGTCCGCAAGCAGCAGGTCCGGATTGTCCAACTCGGCCTTGAGCTGCTCCACGGACAGATTCTCGATGCCCTTCTTCACTTCATTGACGAGCTCGAAGATCGCCTTGATCGCCATCGTGGCCTCCTGAAAGTGGTGGGTCGAACGACTCCATGCCGAACACGCCCGCGCCCGTGGTAGTTTAAGGCTTCGCCCCTGCGGAAGGCACCTATGGCCTCGAAGACCCAGAAAACCTCCCTGATGGCGCACGTCGCGTACCGTCTCGCGAAGAAGAGAGAGCTCGTGGCCACGAGTGCGCTCGCCCACATTCTGGACAGTTCCGATGCCGCCAAAGCCGCATTGCTGGAGATGCTGCGCGCCGGCGGAGCAGACGTGGGTGCCATCGAACAAGTGAAGGACGAGGTCGGCGACAACCAAGGGTTTGTGGATGTCGTAGCCTTCAACAAGGCCAGGGAGCAACGTGTGCTCATCGAAGCGAAGTTCTGGGCCGGCCTCACCGACAACCAACCCGGCAGCTACCTCGACCGCCTGCCCGATGACGACAAGCCAGCGGCGCTCCTCTTTCTCGCCCCTGAGAAGCGTTTGGAGACGCTTTGGCCGCTCCTGCAACGGCGAGCGCGAGCAGGGGGGTGGACTTTGGAAGTGGCGGACCCTGCAGGCGATCTGCGAAACGCGACCATTGCGGGAAGCAACCGCCACCTGATGCTCTCAAGTTGGCGCACGTTGCTGGGCGCGATGGAGTCTCGCGCCATTCTCGCTGGCGACGGGCCCACGGGCGAGGATGTCCGCCAACTAGGCGGACTTTGCGATCTGGAGGATACGGAAGCCTTCCTGCCGCTTCGAGCGGACGAGTTGAGTCCTGAGATGCCGCGCCGCCTACTCGACTTGGGCCGTCTTGTCGACGATGCGACGGAAAGGGCATGCGACGAAGGATTCGCCGACAAGAAGGGTCCCAGAGCGAGTGGGACGAAGAGCTATTTCGGCACGTATCTTCGCCTTGGAAGCGAGGCCAAAGGCATGTGGGCGGGTGCTTGGTTCGGCGTACATTACGACTGGTGGCGGTCAGACGGGGACCCGCTCTGGGTCGAGTTCCTCGTGTGGAATGACACGATGCCTCGGGATGAGATAAACGAAAAACTCGGCTTCCGGTACCGCCCCCTCTACCTTCCTATCGGAAAGGAATACGACGAGGTGCTAGATTCTGTTGTCTACGGCTTGCGCTGGTGTGCGCAAAGGCTCGCTGGTGAGATCGGCGACGATGAGTGGGCTGCGTACATGAAGCAGTAGACTGCACGAGCATGTCTTGTCTAGCCGAGGCGCTGCGTGAACTCCAGTTCCGCGTGCTCGAAAGCGCTGGCCATGCGGGTCGCTTCCGGGCTTCGCAGGCCGCAGTTCGTCGCCACGCGTCGCCAGTTCGCGGTTGCTGCGGCGACTTCGGCGATGGTTGCGCGGGCCGTCGCGTCGTCGAGCTCGAAGTACGGCGCTTGCTCTAGAGCGAGGGACAGAGAGGCATCGGTGTCGTCCAGGTCGATGGCCGTTTGCAGTCGTCGGGGCTGCACGTCCGCTGGCGTGGGATTGAGGTCGTAGGCCGGCGAGAGCGTCCAGCCGCGACCCCGCTGGTGCAGGAAGCCATGGTTGCGGAGGTGGTCGTCGACGTTGGAAATCAGCACGTTGAACACGATCCGCCGCCATAGTGCGCGGATGTCGTCGAGCGGCTGGGCGCCGTGCTGGCGCAGGAAGTCCACGAGTTCCAAGTAGCTTCGCGTCTGGTGGTCCGACGCGCCGAGAGCGGCCATGCCAGAGAGGAATGGGGTGCGCTGGCCCTCGGCCCGGTCGAAGCGGCCAAGGAGCAAGACCGGGTGTTTGGCGACGTTTTCCAACCGGAACGACGGAACGGGGATTCCAGCTTGCCTTGCCAACGTCAGCGCCACCGCCTCCCAACGCACAGTGTCCCATTCGTCGCTGCGCGCTGGGAACTTGGCGATGCGAAGGTGGCCGTCTCCATCGCGCACCGATGCCTTGGGGCGCGCGCCGCCCAGCGATGCGCCTGGCGCCAAGAGCAGCCGCAAAGCCTCTGCGGTTTCGTTGTCGGCCAATACCGCGGCGCTTGCGTCGAGCAGCGCGGGTAGTTGCACCAAAGGTGGAATCGGCGTCACGTCGTCCGGCGCTTGGAATGGGCCGCCTTCGGATTCGGCGAGTCGCAATGCGCCAAGGCGAGCGTTGTCGTTGACCCGCAGCAGAAAGTCCGATTCCGAAAGGGAAGCCCCCGGTGCGCCTGTTCGTCGCAATTGACGGCGCATGAGCATTCGCCCCCAGCGGTCCGGCGCCGAGTCGCTCAACGGCCCGAACAGCGCCATGCCTTGGGGCGTGTGGTGCGGCGCTTCGTCGAGAGGGAGATCCGGGCCGAGGGCGAAGCCGTCGGGGCGGGCGAGCCAGGCCGGGGCGTAGCGGAACGTGGCGCTTTCCCTGCCGTGGCGATCGCGCGTCCACAGCTCGCCCACCAACGCGGCCTCCCCAGCCGTGTCGACGTAGACGTACAGATGCCGGTCCATAGCGGCCGCCCCGAACTCATCGCCACGATTGGCGAACGCGCTGCGGCAGCTGCTCGCTGTCAAGCGTCAGCCCCGCGTCGTCGTGGCGCGAATCCACGAGTTCCGCTAGGCGGTCGTTCAAGCCGAGGCTGAACAGCACGCGCGCGTAGTTGCCGATGGACGTGCCGGCGTCGCCTTTCTCGATGTTGGCGAGCGTCGCGCGGCTCACCGAAGCGCGTTCGGCCAGCAAGGCCACGGTGATGCGCCTTCGGCGCCGCGCATCGCGGATGTCGGCGCCGAGCTTGGCCAAGGCGCGGCGCACGGGAACTGGCGTGCCCGAACCGCGTTCGCTGGCCGCAATCGGTTGCCGGGCAGGCGCTTCGTAGGGAGAGGGGCGAGTGGATTTGGGGAGGTACAACGGGTGGGCGGGGCATCCCGCTTTCGTCGTCTTCAGCGCCATCGCCGGCCGAATGATGGGCAGCACGGCGGCGTCCCGGCCCAAGTGCGTACCGTGGTTTCCCCAGGCGGCGACCATGCACGTCGTTGCAGGATGCTGCCGCAGCCAACGCAGCAACTCGTCGTTGCGCTCGCCGATGGCATCGGCGCCGTGGCGTCGCAGCTCGGCGGGGTCGGCTGCCCGCAAGGCGAAGAGATTGACGACGGTGAGTTCCCGATACCCCCAGCGGCGTCCGAAATCCATGCATCGGCGAATGGTGGGATCGTCTTCCGTGGCGGTGGCGGTGGCGGGATTCAGCATCACGAACACCAGCCCCACGTCGCCCCGCGCGGCGAGCTCGCGATGCAGCCAGTAGCGGTAGCGGCGGGCGCCGACCGCGTACTCCATGCCCATGAGCGCACTGCAATCCATGCCGCGAACCATACCACGTCGGGCTTGGACGAAGTCAAGTTAAGGACTGATATCTCATGCCGTAACGGAGATAGTGCATGATATCTCATGCCTTAACTCTGCGGAGGCCATCTAGCGGACGACCTTGCGGGAGCGCAGATCCGTGATCTCTTCCGGGCTGTAGCCGGCTTCGCCGAGCACCTCCCGGGTGTGTTCGCCGAGTTCGGGCGAGCAGCGGAAGATGTCCGCCGGGGTCTCGCCGAAACGCCCCGGCGCCCGCGCCTGGCGCATCGGCCCGGCGATGGGATGCTCGAACTCCCACAGCGCCTCCATGGCCTGCACTTGCGGATCGTCGATCACCGCGTCGCGGGGGTTGATCTTGGCGAACGGCACCTGCTCGCGTTCGAGCCGCGTGGCCAGGTCGTCGGTGTCGAAACGGGCGTACGCCTCGTTCAGCGCTTGCTGGAAGCGCTCCGAATCCAGCCCGGTCTGGGTGCGGAAGCGCTCGTCCTCGAACAGGTTCGGCAGCTCCAGAGCGCGGAACAGGCCCTCCCACTCGGTGGCCTGCACCGGCATCGTGCAGATGTAGCCGTCTTTCGTCTGGCGCACCATGTTGACGTGCGAGCGGTGGCCGGGATGCGGCGTCTCGTCGCCGACGAAGGTGTAGTTCAGCATGTTGTCCGGCCACAGGAAGAACAGCGCCGCGTCCAGCATCGAGACGTCCACCCGCTGGCCGATGCCGCTGCGCTCCCGGGCCACCAGCGCGGAGGCGATGGACTGGGCCGCGGTCATGGACGTGATCTTGTCGCAGATCAAGGAGTTGACGAGGATCGGGCGTTCCTGCGCGGGATCGGCCTGCAGCGAGCCGATGCCGGAGATGGACTGGATGATGGCGTCGTAGACGCGGCGGCCGGCGTAGGGCCCGGCATGGCCGACGCCGTTGATGGACGCGAACACCAGGCGCGGGTTCAGTTCGCGCAGCGTTTCGTAGTCGAGGCGCAAGCGTTCCATCACCCCGGGCCGGTAGTTCTCCATCACCACGTCCGCATCCAGAACCAGCTTCTTGAACACCGCCTTGCCCTCGTCCAGCGACAGGTCGATGACGATGGAGCGCTTGTTGCGGTTCATCATGGCGAACGCGCCGCCAACGCCGTTGCGCTGCGACATGCCGGGATGGCGCATGAAGTCGCCCTGGGGCGACTCCACCTTCACCACGTCCGCGCCCTGGTCGCCGAGGATGGACGCGGCGATGGGCCCGGAATAGATGGTGGTGAGATCGAGGATGCGGATGCCGTCCAGAGCGCCAGCCATCACTTCGCTCCTTCGGCGAGCGGGCGCAGTTCGAAGCCTTCGTAGCCGTTCGCGGCGACCGCGTCGCACTTCTCCACGTAGGGCGGAAAGCCGACCAGCGGCATGAACACCTGCGGCTTGCCGGGGATGTTCTTGCCCAGATACCAGGAGTTGCAGGTGGGGTAGAGGGTCTGCGAGGCGACCGCGTTCACATGCTCCACCCATGCGTCCTCCGCGCTCGAAGTCGCCTCGATGGAGGCCATGTTGTCGCGCCGCAGGTTCGTCAGGCAGTCGGCGATCCAGTCCACGTGCTGTTCGATGGAGCAGAGCATGTTGGTGAGCACCGACGGGCTGCCGGGACCGGAAACGAGGAACAGGTTCGGAAAGCCCACCGTGCCGAGGCCGAGGTAGGTGCGCGGCCCGGCGGCCCATTTCTCCTTGAGCGTCTGGCCGCGGCGGCCACGAATGTCGATGCCGAGCACGGCGCCGGTCATGGCGTCGAAGCCGGTGGCGAAGACGATGGCGTCGAGCGCGTGTTCGGCGCCGCCGGCCACGATCCCCTGCGGCGTGATGCGTTCGATGGGGTTGGCGCGGATGTCCACCAAGGCCACGTTGTCGCGGTTGTAGGTTTCGAAGTAGCCGCTGTCGAGACAGGGGCGCTTGCAGCCGATCACGTTGTCCGGGCACAGCAGTTCGGCGGTGCGCCGGTCCTTCACCGTCTCGCGGATGCGCTGGCGGACGAACTCCGCGGCGGTTTCGTTGGCGTCGCCGCTGACCAGCAGGTCGTTGTAGGCGCCAAGGAAGCCGAAACCGCCGCGTTGCCAGCGCGTCGCGTAGTTGGCCTCGCGGCGCGTCGGATCGTCGCTCTCCGCTGCGGCGTCGTTCTGCGGCAGGCGGGAGCCGAAGCCGGCCGGCATCAGCCGATTGTCGGCGCGGAACTCGGGGTATACGGCCTTGATGTCCGCCACCATGTCGGCGTCAATGGGGCGGTTGCGGGCCGGTATGGAGTAGTTGGGCGTACGCTGGAAGACGGTCAGGTGCTTGGCCTGCTCGGCGATGACGGGAATCGCCTGGATCGCCGAAGACCCGGTGCCGACGATGCCGACCCGCTTGCCGCCGAAGTCCACCTCGTGGTGCGGCCAGCGGCCGGTGTGGTAGGTCTCGCCGGCGAAGCTCTCCCGACCCTCGAACCGCGGCAGGTTCGCCGAGGAGAGGCAGCCGGTGGCCAGAACGCAGAAGCGCGCCGAGACGCGCTCGCCGGTGTCCGTCTCGACGCGCCAGCGGCTCGCCGCCTCGTCGAACGCCGCTCGGGTGACGCGGGTGTTGAAGGTGACGTCGCGCTTCAGGTCGAAGCGATCCGCGACGTGGTCCGCGTAGCGGAGGATTTCCGGCTGCCCGGCGTAGCGCTCCGTCCACTCCCACTCCTGCTGCAGCGCGTCGTCGAAGCTGTAGGAGTACTCCATGCTCTCCACGTCGCAGCGCGCTCCTGGGTAGCGGTTCCAGTACCACGTACCCCCAACCCCGTCGCCGACCTCGAAGACGCGCACCGAGAATCCGGCGCCGCGCAGCCGGTGCAGCATGTAGAGCCCGGCGAATCCGGCGCCCACGACCACCGCGTCGCAGCGTGCTTCCCGCCCCATCCAGCATCTCCCGAAGATGAACCGCGCCGGATTCTAACCCGTGGGCGCGCGGACTCGGCGGGCGCCGTCTCGATCGCCCGACATGGCAGGGCGACTGCATTTTGAAATCCGGCGCCTACTCGTGCCTGCGCACGCCGCGGTTCATGTCGAGCAGGAAGTCGTCGCTGCGCTGCGCGTGGATGAACTTGCGGCGGACGGAGCGCTTGTTGCGATTGCCCTGTGTCCGGAGGCGCTGAACCCGACGGGCCGTTGACAGGCTGCCGCTGCCGTCCTTAGGCTGCTAGGTGGTTGCTTGAAGAAGGACGGGCGACATGAAGGGTTCGCATGTGGTCGCTTGTGGGGCGATGGCGTTTGCTCTCGCTGCGGGTGCCGGCGACGCATCCGATTACGCGGATGCCTGGGGGCCGGTGGTGGGTACGGCGATGCCGGCGATTTCGGCGCTGGACCAGCACGGCGCCGAGCGCGATCTGGGGAACTTGAGCGGCGAGCGCGGCCTCTTGCTGTTCGCCGTGCGCAGCGCCGATTGGTGACCGTACTGCAAGCGTCAGCTGGTTCAGCTGACACGATGGCAGGACGACTTCGAGGCGATGGGCGTGAAGGTGGCGGCGATGTCCTACGATGGCGTGGAGGTGCTGGCGGATTTCGCGGCGGCACAGAACATCACCTACACGCTGCTCTCGGATAAAGGCTCCAAGCACACGGACGCGCTCGGCATCCGCAACGAGAACTACGCCGCCGGGCACATGGCCTACGGCGTGCCGCATCCGGGCATCCTGTTCGTGGATCCCGCCGGCGTCATTCGCCTGAAACGGGCGGTGCCGGGGTACCAGACGCGCCCGCCCTTCGAGGAACTGCGCGATGCGGTGGCGGCGTTGTTGGAGGCCCCGGCCGGAGTCCCTCCCTCGGAAGAACCTGCACCTGCGGCGAAGGTCGATGGCTGATCGAATGGCCCGCTTGCCAAGAATTTGCGTTCTGCTCCTGGCCTTCGCGCTAGTGCCAGCAACAAGCGGCTGCGCCTCGCTGGTCAGCAACATCACGAGCGGGCTGGCCGCCGATCTCTCCAACGCCATTCTGAACAGCGACGACACGGCGGTGATCCGCGATGGCGCGCCCGCGTACCTCATCATGCTCGATGCGCTCAGCCAGGACGGCGACAACGCGGAGCTGCTGCGCGCTTCGGCGTCCCTGAACAGCGCCTACGCCACGGCGTTCGTCACGGACGAAGCGCGGCGCCGGAACTTCACGCAGAAGGCGTTCGGGCTGGCGCAGCGGGCGGCCTGCCTGGACGTGGCCTGGCTGTGCGAAGCGCGGACGCTGCCGTTCGACGAGTTCGAGCAGCGCGCGGCGTCTCTGCAAGCTGCGGACGTGCCCGCGGCCTACGCTCTTGCAACTGCCTGGGCGGGCTGGATTCAAGCCCATTCGGACGATTGGAACGCGGTGGCGGACCTTGGCCGCGTCAAGCCCCTCATGGCGCAGGTGCTGGCGCTGGACGAAAGCTACGACAACGCCGGGCCGCACCTCTACATGGGCGTCTTCGAGACGTTGCTGCCGGCGGCTCTCGGCGGCAAGCCGGAACTCGGCCGCACCCACTTCGAGCGCGCCATCGAACTGACGGACGGTCGCCACCTGCTGGTGAAGGTCTTCTACGCCGAGAGCTACGCGCGCCTCGTCTTCGACCGCGAACTGCACGACCGGCTGCTCGAAGACGTGCTGGCGGCTTCGCCGGATGCGGACGGTTTGAGGCTGATGAACGCCATTGCGAAGGAGCAGGCGCATGAGTTGCTGGCAAGTGCCGACCGCTATTTCTAGCAAGGCGCGGTTTCGGTCGTTCCGGGGGGCGACTCGGCGCTGGCTGCTGCTGGCGGCCATCGCTTTCGTTGCGCCCTTTGCCGCCGCGGCTTCCGAGGCCAAGACCCTGAAGATCGCCACCGAGTCGCCCGATGGCTCGTCGTGGATGCGGGTGCTGCGGGAAGCGGTTGCGGAAGTGGAAACGGCGACCGAAGGGCGGGTGCTGTTCACCATCTATCCCGGCGGCTCGCGCGGCGACGACGCGCAGGTGCTGCGCCGCATTCGCAGCCGCGCGCTGCACGGGGGGCTGGTCACCGCGGCGGTCTTCAACAGCATCTACAAGGACGTGCAGATCTACAACCTGCCGATGGCATTTCGCAGCTTCGACGAAGTGGACGCCGTGCGAGCGGCGATGGATTCGGAACTGCTGGCCGGGCTGGCGGAGAAGGGCTTTGAATGCTTCGGCATCGCCGAAGTGGGCATGGCCTACGCGATGTCCACGCAACCGGCGCGGACCGTGGCCGATGGCCGCAAACTCAAGGTCTGGACGCCGCAAGGCGACGTGGCGGCCGCCCGCACCTTGGAAGCGTTTGGCATCGCGCCCATCCCGCTCACCATCGCGGACGTTCAGAGCGGGCTGCAAACCGGCCTGATCAACACTGTCGCCGCACCGCCCGTTGCCGCCGTTCCCCTGCAATGGCATACGCAGTTGAAGTACGTCGTCGACTTGCCGCTCATGTACATCTACGGCCTGTTCGTGGTGAAGTCGGACGCGCTGCGCGGCATCGCCGAGGCGGATCTGGCGGTGCTGCGAACCACCATGCGGGCGGCGGTGGCAAGGGCGGACCGTCTCAACCGTTCGGACCACGATGCGGTCTGGCAAGTGCTGCAAAACCAAGGCATCAAGGTGGTCGTCCCCAGCCCAGCCGAAGTCGCCGACTGGCGTTCCCACGCCGAGGCCGCGTCGGCGGAGTGGGTGGAGGGCGGCATCGTCGGCAGAGACATCTACGCCTCGCTGACGACGAAGCTGGCCGAGCTCAGATCCGCAGCGGACGGCGGCTAGGCGGTTCGTCCTTCGGTTGGCCGTGACGAGAGGCGCAAACTTCGCGCAGCGGCTGAGGCGGGGCCTCGCGCTGGCGGAAACTGGCCTGCTGGTCGCGCTCCTGGGGGTGATGATCGGCGTCGCCGCCTACCAGATCATCGCCCGCAACTTCTTCGGCGGCGGGTTGGTGTGGGGTTCCGATCTCGTCCAGGTCGCCATGCTGTGGGTGACCATGATCGGTGCCGCCGTGGCCGCTGGCGACAATCGCCACATCCGCATCGACATCGTGCAGCGCTTCGCCGGGCCGCGCCTGCAAGCGGTGGCGGCGAGAATCACCGCGCTGTTCGCCGCCGCGCTGTGCGGCCTGCTGGCGTGGTACGCCATCGAGTTCGTGCATTGGGACTTCCTCGACCAAGTGCCGGCGTTCGCCGGCGTGCCGGCCTGGATATGCGAGAGCATCATTCCGGTGGCGGCCTCGCTGATGGCGCTGCGCTATCTCGGCCATGCCATCTGGCCGCCTGCGGACGACCGCGAATCCTTGCAGGAAGCCAGCCCTTGATCTGGATCGCCATCGCCGTCGTGGTGGCGATGGCGCTGTTCGGCGCGCCGCTGTTCGTGGTGGTGCTCGCCGGGGCGATGCTCGGCCTGCTCGCCGAAGACATCAGCCTTGGCACCGCCGCCATCGCGCTCTACGAAATCACCCAGAAGCCGCTCCTGGTGGCGCTGCCGTTCTTCACCTTCGCCGGCTATCTGATGTCCGCGTCGAACACGTCGAAGCGGCTGATGGCGCTCACCCAGGCGCTGTTCGGCTGGATGCCGGCCGGGCTCGCGGTGGTCGGGCTGGCCGTTTGCGCACTGTTCACGGCGCTCACCGGCGCATCCGGCGTGACCATCGTGGCCCTGGGCGGACTGTTGCTGCCGATGCTGGTCTCGAGCGGCTACGGGCAGCGCTTCAGCCTAGGGCTGGTGACTTCGTCCGGCAGCCTAGGGCTGCTGCTGGTGCCGTCGGTGCCGCTGATTCTGTACGGCATCGTCGCCCAGCAACTGGAAGTGGGCGAGCCGTTCACGATCCAGCAGCTGTTCATCGCCGGCATCCTGCCGACACTGTTGATGCTGCTGCTGCTCTCCGCCTACGCGGTCTGGCGCAACGGCGCCCTGCCGCGCTCCAAGTTCGATTCCCGTGCGCTGTGGGACGCGGTGAAGGCGGCGCGTTGGGAACTGCCGCTGCCGCTGGTGGTGCTCGGCGGCATCTACTCCGGCTACTTCGCGGTCTCCGAAGCGGCGGCGCTGACCGTGCTCTACGTGCTGATCGCGGAAATGGCGCTGTACAGGGAAGTGAGCCTGAAGGCGCTGCCGGGCATCGTGCGCGAGTCGATGGTGATGGTGGGCAGCATCCTGCTGATTCTGGGCGTGGCGCTGGCGTTCACCGATTATCTGATCGACGTGCAGGTGCCGCAGCGCTTGTTCGCGTTCCTGCAGGAGCACATCGAGAGCAAGCTCACCTTCTTGATTCTGCTGAACATTCTGCTGCTGGCGATGGGCGCAATCCTGGACGTCTTCTCGGCGCTGGTGATCATGGTGCCGCTGCTGCTGCCGGTGGCCGTGGGCTACGGCATCCACCCGATCCACTTCGGCATCATCTTCCTCGCCAACTTGGAGATCGGCTACTTCACGCCGCCGGTCGGCATCAACCTGTTCATCGCCAGCTACCGCTTCGACAGGCCGATGCTGGACCTCTACGTCGCCTGCCTACCGTTCATGCTGGTGACCCTCCTGGCGCTGCTGCTGATCACCTACGTGCCGTGGTTTTCGATGGCGTTTTTGTAGCGAGAGCCCTCAGCCGGGGAGCGCGAGGGGCTTGCCCCTCGCATGAAAAGAGCCGTCAGCGGCGCAAGCGCTGTTGGCGGGCGTCCGTCATGCGTTGGCGGTGGCCTTCCGGGTCGAGAATCATCGAGCAGAAGTAGAGCAGCAGTTCGCGGTGGCGGCGCGGCACCTTCGCCCGTTCCAAGGCTTGTTCGCCGGCTTTCGTCTCGATGAAGCGGTAGGCCGACGTGATCGCCTCGTCGTCGCCGAGGACGCGGCTGGCGCCGAGATTGATGACGTCGTGGGCGGCTTCGAGGTCTGCTTCGTCGATGCCAGCGGCGACCGGATCCATCACCACGTTCGCCCACAGCGTGGCCAAGTAGATGCGGTAGAGGTCCTTGTCCACGAAGCGCTCGGCCACGCTCGCCTGCTTTGCCGCGGCGGCGAGGATGGGTTGGAAGATGTGCGCCAGCTCGGCTTCGGAACGAATGGCCAACACCGTCTCGGGTTTACGAAGACGGGCGCATCATAGCGACACCGGGGAGCGCGAGGGGCTTGCCCCTCGCATGAAAGGAGCCGGGCGTCAGAGCGTGTAGGCGGTTCCCCAACTCCACGCGTACTTCGACATCGTGCTCTGGTCGAGGAAGACGACCTGCCGCTCTCCGAAGTAGTCGCGCCAGAACTGCTTGTGGGCGTGGCGGCGTTCATGCTCGTCCGTCATGTCCTGACGCGGCACGTAGAAGACCCGTACCGCCAAGTTCGCCGACGGCGGCGAAGCGAGCCCGAAGGATGCTCTGCGGCGTTCGTCACGGGCTTGGAAATCCGCGAACCGCCATACGTTCTCCTCCGCCAAGTGCGAGTACCAGTCCGCGTGCTGCATCATGTCGGAGAAGACGTACAGCGTCGCCTGGCCTTCCCCCTCGCTCCCTGGGCCGTGCAGGTTCCGGTCGATCTCGGTGAATGCATCGACGAGATGAGCGTCGGTGACCGTCCCGGTCGCGGTGCGCTTGGCCAGTTCGTCGATGCGTTCCTTCAACCCATCCCGCAGCTCGCAGTAGCGCTGCGCCTCGGTGCGCAGCGTGGCCGACATCTGCGCCGGCAGATCGCTGCAATCGCCTTGCGCGGCGCGCTGATCCTTGGCCGTGCGGGCGGTCAGGTCGGCATTGGCGAAGGGCTTGCAGAACTTGCCGAGGGACATGCGCGGCGCTTCGGAGAACGGCGTCAGCGCGTAGACCTGCAGTTCGTCGTTGAGGCCGAGTTCGGTGCTGGCGCGCAGCAGCATTTCGCTGGGCAGCGATTCGGCGCCTTCGTCCAGCGGCTTGCGGAGATCCACCAGATAGACCGCTCGGCGATTCACCAAACTCGCGTCCACCGGGCACAGCTGCGCGTCGCGGCCGAGTTGCGCGGCCGGTTCGTAGTTGGTCGCCAGCACGCTGCCGAGCGCCATCACGACCAGAACCGGCACCGCCATCGCCAAGCGGCGCCTGCGTCGCCCGGCGCTGCCGCCCTTCTCCACGGCTTGCACGAAAGAGTTCATTGTTGTCTCCCCCCGTTGTCGTTCTGTGTACGTCCAGTCGGCATCGTGCGGCTCATACGTGGCAGGGCAGCACGATTCGCGCCGCCGTTCCTTCCTCCGTCGAGTGCAGCGAAATCGTCGCACCGTTCCTGTCCGCCAACTTGGCGGCGCTGGCGAGGCCGATGCCCAAGTGGTCATGGCGCATTCGGCGGAAGGGCTGGAACAGGTCGTCTTGCGACTGCGACGCAACGCCCGGCCCGTTGTCGGCAATCGTCACCACCGCCTTGCCGTCCTCGACCGAAGTGGCGACGGTGATTCGGCCTTCGTCGCCGTGGTCGCGCCGCGCCGCCTGAACCGCGTTCTCGACGAGGTTGGCGAACATCACCTCCAACTCGGCCTCGGCGGCGAAGGCGGCGGGCAGATCTTCGAACCGCGTCGCTACCGTGACGAAGCCGCAACGTGTTCCAGCGGCCACGGCGTCCTTGACGCATTGGTTGACGTCGACCGTCGCGTAGCGCGTGTTCTGGTCCCATCGCCGGTCGGCGAGGCCGTTCGCCAGACCGGCGAGCTGTTCGCGGGTTGTTCGTCGCTGCGCCTTTGCGCCTTCGCCGCTGTCATCGGCCCCTTCGGCGATGCCCGCCAGTTCGTCGGCGATCAGATCGACCAACAGACGAGTGCGCAGCAGCGAGTGCTCGATGCGGACATCCGATGCGAGGGGCTGGAGCGTGTCGGCACCAGCGAACTCGACCGGGCGCGAACTGTCCACATCCGCAGCGTCGTCAACGGCTTCCCCATTCGTCGCAGCGCTGGCATCCCGCTTCTCGACACGCCTTGCGGAGCGCTTCATGGCGCCGGTCAGCCACAGCAGCGGCGTCGTGCCAGCCAGCGCCATCGCCAGCACTTGGTCGCGCGTTCCGCGCCGCGCCACGTCCGCCAGCGCATCGTCCAAGGTCGATGCCAGGTCGTCCGCGAATACGTCGATGTCGGCGGACGTCGCCGCTTGGAAGAGCGCGTTCGTCGGGCCCTGCCTGGCCAAGAGCACGTGGGCTTCATCGACGAAAGCCGTCACTGCTTCGCCGAGCGCTGGCGCATGCTGCCGAGCGCCGTCGGCAAGACTCTCCAAGGCGAGCGTCAGGCTCGCATTGGCAAGTTCGTCGGGGTTCGCAACGTAGTTGGGAATCCGCGCCGCCAAGCTGGCGACGTGGTCGGCGAGGTCGGTTGGCTCGCCGGCGTGGTGCGCGGCATCGGCGACATCGGCCACTCGCGCCGGCAATCGCCGCACGGAGTCGCGGATGGCGTCGAGGCTGGACTTGAACCGTTCGACGCGCTCCGTGCGCGCTTCGATGGCGTTGCTGTAGGCGCTCAGGTCGTTGGCCAGTCGCGGCGGCAGATGCGGCAGCCCGACGACCGCGCGGGCCAGGCTCTCTTCGTACTGCGAGATGCGCTGGCCGAGGGTGGCGAGCTGCGCGGTGTCCGCCGCGGCGTTCGCCCAGACCCGCATCGTCGCAGCCTGCCAGTCCTCGGCCAAGCGGTTGATGTTCCTGATCTCCGCGGCCGCCACCCGGTAGTTGCTGACGTACCTGTCGTGGCCCCGCGCCTGCCACCAGAGCCAGCCGGCGGCGGCGATCATGGCGAGCGAGACGAGACCGCAGACCAACCGAAACGTGCGTGCTTGCCATGCGGACGACGATGCGCCGCTCTTGGAGGCAATGGACGTCGAGCCGCCCACCGCAGGCTACAACGCCAGCCGCTTGGCGGCCTTCATGAGCATGAACCGCGTCATGCCCAAGTTGCCGCGCTCGCGGTCCAGAACGAGGTAGAGGAACAGTTGGCGATTGCGCTTCAGCGGGCAGACCAGGTGGTATTGGCGCCCGAGGACGATCACGATGTCCTCCATCTGGTCGTCCAAGGCGAGCCGCTCCACGGTGCGCTGCTGGGCGCGCACGACATCGACGTGGCAGCCGCCAGCCAGCTCCAAGTCGAAATCGGGGCCGCCGCCCGCAGTGGCCAACGTCAGTCCATCGCGGCAATCGACAAGCGCGACGCCGACGATTCCATCGACTTGCATCAACTTGCGAATGCTCTTGCGCAGGTTGGCCATCGCTGTTGACGTTTTGCACCGTCCATCCACCGGATGCAGCCAACGATAGGGCGCGAGGGCAGTGGTAGTGTGGAAGATGTGCGGTAGCTGGCAAAGTCACGGGGTAGCTACCGCATGGCGCCTTCGGCACTACCACCTCGGTAGCGCTGACGAGGTGCGGCAGTACCCACGCACGGGAGCGCTTTGCCGGGTCACCGAGCAGTCTACGAAAAGGCGGCTGTCAGCCTCTGTTCGCCTCTTCGTAAGTGCGCACGGCCTGCACCACCACGTCGCGGCTCTTGGTGTTCGTCTTGCTGTACACCTTCTTCAGGTGGAAGCGTACGCCGTTCTCCGTGATGCCGAGTCGATTGGCGATTTCCTTGTTGCGCAGCCCCTGTTCGACGCCGCGCACGACTTCCAACTCGCGCTTCGTGAACGTCGGCGGGGCCTCGTTGCGCGCGTCGAGCGCGGTGATCAGCTGCGCGATCGTGCTGCGCCGTCGGCGCGTCGCGCCATCGACCAGCAATGGCAGCACCGAAAGCGCCTGTTCGCGCACCCGGGCCAGCGGTCGAACGAAGTTCGCCTCCTCCGCGAGCGTCAAGAATCTCGCCATCTGCACGACCGCCTCGTCGCTGCGCCCGGCCAGCGATTCGGCGGCCATCGCAAGCGCTTGGCCGTTCATCAACATGCGCCGCAGGCCGTGTACTTCCGCGGTGTCGCAGAGCGCATCGGCGAGAGAGCGCGCGGCGTCGAACTCCTCGCGGCACAGGTGCAGGTGAATGCGGGCGCAGGCCACCGCTTCCGCGCGTCGCCAGCCGAGCAAGCGCAGGTCGAGCAGGGCGGCGGTCTCGGTCGGCAGGCCGAGGTCGAGCCACGCCTGTTCCGCCGCCGCGACGAGGCCGTCCTTGAGCAGCCAGTGGATGTGCAGCGCATCGAGATGCTTCTCCAAGCCCACCATGCCGCGATCCTTGCTGCGCACTCTGGCGTCTTCCACCGCCAGCAACGCGGCTTGGGCGCCGCCTGCTTCGAAGGCGAGCTCCGCGGAGAGGCCATAGGCCGCCGCGTACACGTCGAACCAGCCTAGGTTGGCGATTTCCGAGAGGTCCGGCGTGGTCTGCCGCAGCCGCGAAACCGTTTGTTCGTGCCTCAGTTCAAGCCCCATGACATCGGCGATCACCGTGGGCCCGGCGGCGCCGTAGAGGTCCAGCGCTTCATCGGCATGCCCTTGCGCGAAGGCGACGGAGCCCAGGTGCAGAGTCGCGAAGACGCGGCCATACGAGGCGCCGACGCTGCCGAAGGCGTCCATGCTCGCGGCGCCGCGCCGCCCAGCCGCGTCGAAGTCGCCGCGCATCTGATCGACGACGCCGAGCAGCAGGTTCAAAGCCCCTCTCACAATCGGGTGGGCGTCTTCCGCGTCCGCTCTCCTCTCCGAGCTGGCGAGCATCTGCTCCACCTCCGGCGCGTCCAAGGTGCGGCAGCTGAATCCCGCCATCGAGGCCTGGATCAAGAGGTTGTCGTCGCGCAGTTGGCGGTCGTCGCCGCCTGGCCGGTCCTTCCTGAAACCCGAGGTCGCAGCCGCCAACCGCCCGTAGAGGGCCAGCGCTTCGCCGAGGCGGGACGTTTGGCCGAGCAGCACCACGCGCACCAGTCCGGCGCGTGGATACGCTTCCACGACTTCGGCGTTGAGGAAGCTGTCCACCGCGGCGATGCCCTTCGCCCCAAGCCGTGCCCAGATGCGCGCGCCGCCGGCCTGTTCCGCCAGTTCGCCGATGAGCGTGTTGTCGCCAGCGTCCCGAGCGTGCCGCAGCGCCTGCACGACATGCCCTTGCTGCGCTTCCGCGCGTGCAAGCCGCCCTTGCATCTCGCGAAAGTGCTCCGGGTCCTCGCGCTGGCCGAGGCCGACGCAGTATTCCTTGAGGATGGGGTTCAAGCGCAGGCCGCCGCTGTCGTCGATGTGCAGCAGCCCGTCGAGGACGACCAGACTCGCCACGCGACCGCGCACGTTGGCGGTGCCGAGGACTTCGTTGGCGAGGGCTGGATTGATGTAGTCGAACAGCGCCATGTCCAGCAGCAGGCGGCGGTCGTCCGCGGCCAAATCCTGCAGCAGACCTTCGCCGAGCCACTCGGCGACCACGCCGCTGTCGGCGGCGAGGTCCTGCACGGTGGCGGATCGCGGCCCGCGCTTCGCCACCTTGGTGTTCTGGTAGGCGCGCAGCATCACCGGCCAGCCTTCCGAGCGCTGCTCCAGTTCGTTCAGCTCGCGCCGCGAAAGCATGCCGTTGAAGAAGCGGGCGATGTCCGGCTTGGCGAAGCGCAGCTGATCCGCCGTCAGATAGACGCCGTTGCCGGTCAGCACGGTGCCGGCGAAGTCCAGCCCCGGGTTCTCGTGCATGCCGAGGGCGATGCTCAAGTTGTGCGGCGCGTGCTGCAGCAGGAAGTTGATACTCTGCAAGGCGTCGCGATGGGTGACCTTCTCCACGTTGTCGAGCACGAGCAGGCACGGACGCCCGTGGCGCTCGATGGCGTGCGCCAGTCGTATCGTGCGGCGGCGCGTCGGCTGTTCGCCGCCTTCGTAGGCCACGCCCGGCGCTTCGTCCACGGTCAGACCGGCCTGCGAGAACGCATACGCCAGATACACGTCGATGATGCCGGGCCCGTCGTCCTGATCCAGCGTCAGCCAAGCCGCGAGGCGGCCGGATTGCCGCGCCCGCTGGTGGATGTCCGCAAGCAGGCTGGTCTTGCCGAAGCCGCCCGGCGCCCGCAGCACCGTGACCCGCTGCAACGGTTCGATGCGCTCCAGCAGGTCGTTGCGCCGCGTGTAGCCCTGCATCACGTCCGGCGGCTGCACCTTCGCCGCCAGCAACCACGGCAGCACGCCGCTCGTGTAGTCGTCGGACACCGTGGCCGTGCCCGATTGCCCCTGGGAGCGCTCCCGCGTGTCCATCAGGGCGCCCGAAAACCGGCGAAGCGGCCTACGCCGTGCGATGCGGCGTCAGACCAATGGCCGATCATCGATTCCCCAACCGCCGTTTCGGGGGGGGGGGGGGGGGGGGGGGGGGAATTCAAGTGGAAAAGGGAACCGCGCCCCGCTGCCAAGCCAGCATCGGAACCGTCGATTTGTCTGTGGCCCTTGGACGCGATCGCCGCCACCTAAGCGGGAACCAAACCTATTGAGATTAGCATAGACCGCAAGCGGTGTGCATCCCCAATTTTCGGCCTCGAAAGGGGCGCAAACGGACATAATATGTCCTCTGAGGCCTGAAACTCGCCGACGATCCGTCAGATGCGACTGGAGGGTGGATATGGAGGCCCCGAAGGGGCCTCCTAGCTAGTCGCCCCATTTGGGCTAGTCGGGGCGACAAGAGCGAACGCTAAGCCCGCCCATTCCTTCTGTCAACGGCTTGCCCAGCCAAGCCGCCGGCGTCTTCCGCCTACTCCGTGGCGCTGTTGCGCCTACCGCATTGGTTGAGCGAGACTGTCGGTCATGCGCCAAGCGCCCGTGATCGACTGCCAGGTTCATGCCTACGAGCGGGATCGTCCCGAGCGGCCTTGGGCGGGGACGCTGGTCGGGCCGGCGGAGGCGACGGGCGAGCAGATGGTTGCGGCGATGGACGCGGTGGGCGTGGACGGGGCGCTGCTCGTTTCGCCGTTTCGGATGTACCGCTACGACGGGAGCTACGCGCTGGAGGTGTACGCCGAGCATCCGACGCGGTTCGGGCTGGTCAAGCCGTTCGATCCGGGCGCGGCGGATGTCGAGGCGCAGATCGAGGCTTGGGCGGGCAGGCCGGGCGTGGTTGGCGTTCGGCTGATGCTTACGGACGGCTTTGGGGAGAGCGTCGCGAGCGCGGGCCATTCCGGCCTGCATCGGATTCTCACCAGCGCCGCCGAACATGGGCTGCCGGTGAACGTGCTGTGCTGGCACAAGCTCAAGCTGCTTGGCGAACTGGCGGCGCGGCATCCGAATACGCGCATCGTCATCGACCACCTGGGCTTGCCGCAGCCGTTTCATCCGCCTCCGCCGGCGGAACCGTTCGCAGAACTGGAGGACGTGCTGGCCTTGGCGGCGCTCGACAACGTGGCGATCAAGGTCTCCGGCGCCTGCACTCTTTCCCACGAGCCGTTCCCGTTCAACGACCTGTGGGCACCGCTTGCCCGCGTCTTCGACGCCTACGGCTTCGAGCGCTGCATGTGGGGAACGGACTGGACCCGCGCGGTGGAACTCGTGACCTACGAACAGGCGGTGGAAGCGTTCCGCGTCACCGATGCGCTATCGGACTCCGAGCGCGGTGCGCTGATGGGTGGAACGCTGGCGGACATCTACGGCTGGACGCCTGGAGGTTGATAAGCCGCGCCTTCGCATGGAGGCCTACAGGCCGAGCACCTCGTTCATGCCGTAGAGGCCGGGCTTCTGCTGCACGATGAAGCGCACGGCGCGGAGCGCACCGGCGGCGAAGTTCTCGCGGCTGCCGGCGCGATGGGTGATTTCGATGCGCTCGCCGGTGCCGGCGAAGGTGACGGTGTGTTCGCCCACGATGTCGCCGCCGCGCAGGCTGTGGAAGCCGATGCTGCGCCGGTCTCGCTCGCCGACGATGCCTTCGCGCCCGTACACCGCGTCCGTCGCCAAGTCGCGGCCTAGCGTTTCGGCGAGGATTTCGCCCAAGCGGACCGCGGTTCCCGAGGGCGAGTCGATCTTGTGGCGGTGGTGCGCTTCGAACACTTCCACGTCCACGTCGTCGCCCAAGGCGCGGGCCGCGAACTCCACCAGCTTGAAGGCCACGTTCACGCCAACGCTCATGTTCGGGGAGACGAGCACGGGGATGGTCTGCGCGATGCCGCGGATGGCCGCCATGCCTTCGGCATCGAAGCCCGTGGTGCCGACGACGGCGGGCTTGCCGCGTTCGGCGCACATGGCGAGCGCCGCCAAGGTCGCCGTGGGAACGGTGAAGTCCACCAATGCGTCGAAATCCGCCACGTCGGACAACCGTGCGTGAATGCCGACGTTCGCCGTGCCGACGCCAGCGAGTTCCCCGGCGTCCTTGCCGATGTGCGGCGAGTCCGGCTGTTCCACCGCGCCGGCGAGCGTCAAGTCTTCCGCCTTGGCGATGCCGGCGACGAGCATTCGCCCCATGCGTCCCGCGGCGCCGGCCACCGCGACTCGGATTGGCGCTGGTTGCTTCATTTGGCGCGTCCGTCGAAAAAGCTCTTCACGGACTCGAACCAGGTCTGCTCCTTGGGCGAATGGCGGCTGCCCTCGGCTTCGAGACTGGCCTTGAACTCGCGCAGGATGTCCTTCTGCTCCTCCGACAGACGCACGGGCGTTTCCACCATGACGCGGCACAGCAAGTCGCCCGTCGGCCCGCCGCGCAACGCCGGGACGCCACGGCCACGCAAGCGGAAGAGCTTGCCGGTCTGCGTTTCCGACGGCACTTTGAGCTTCACGCGGCCATCGAGCGTGGGTACTTCGATTTCGCCGCCGAGCGCTGCGTCGGCGAAGGAGATCGGCACGTCGCAGTAGAGGTGCGTGTTGTCGCGGGCGAAGATCGGGTGTTCGGCGACGCGCATCTGCACGTAGAGGTCGCCCGACGGCGTTCCGTTGGCACCGGCCTGGCCCTGTCCGCTCAGCCGCACCCGGTCGCCGGTGTCCACGCCCGCGGGCACGTCCACGGAGAGCGTTCGGCGCTCCTCCACGCGCCCTCGGCCACCGCAGTTGCGGCAAGGATCGAGGATCACGCGGCCGGCGCCGCGGCAGCGCGGACAAGTCTGCTGCAACGAGAAGAAGCCTTGGGAAACGCGCACCTGGCCGCGCCCCGCGCAGTCCGGGCAGGTGCTCGGCG
Source organism: Candidatus Azotimanducaceae bacterium (assembly GCA_965243175.1). Lineage (GTDB taxonomy): Bacteria > Pseudomonadota > Gammaproteobacteria > Pseudomonadales > Azotimanducaceae > VXYL01. The sequence goes on from OZ251532.1 coordinate 887,048, forward strand.
ACGTGCCGGGCTTGGCGCCGCTGCCGTTGCAGTCGTCGCAGGCCGCCAGCGTGGGCACTCGGATTTCCACGCTGTCGCCGCGCACCGCCTGTTCCAGCGACAAGTCCAGCGTGTACTGCAAGTCTGCGCCGCGACGGGAAGCGCGACGCCCTCGGCCAGTGCTGAAGATGTCGCCGAAGACCTCGCCGAAGATGTCGCCGATGTCGCTGAAGCCGGCGCCGTTCATGCCGCCAGCGCTGGGATCCACGCCAGCGTGGCCGAAGCGGTCGTAGCGCTGGCGCTTTTCGTCGTCCGATAGGACCTCGTACGCCTCCCTGGCTTCTTTGAACTTCTCGGTGGCGTCGGCGTCCCGAGAGTTGCGGTCGGGGTGGTACTTCATGGCCAAGCGGCGATACGCCTTCTTGATGTCTGCCTCCGACGCGCCCCGCTGCACACCGAGAACGTCGTAGTAGTCGCGCTTGGCCATTGGTCTTCCCCGCTGCGGCGGACCTTCGCCGCCGCAGTCAGTCCTTCTTGTCCTTTACTTCTTCAAACACAGCATCGACAGCGTCGTCTGCTGGGCCGGATGTGGCGCCACCGGCGCCTTCAGCCCCCTGCGGCCCACTGGCACTCTGGGGCTGCTCGGCGTCCATCTTCTGCTTCACAGCCGCAGTCACCGTGTTCAACGCCTGCACCTTGGCCTCGATGTCCGCCTTGTCGTCGCCCTTGATCGCCTGCTCCAAGTCCTTGGCGGCGTTCTCGATGGCCTGCTTCTCGTCTTCGGTCGCCTTGTCGGCGGCATCTGTCACCATCTTACGCGCAGAATGCACCAAACCGTCCGCATGGTTGCGTAGGGCGGCCAACTCCTCAAAGCGGGCGTCTTCCTCGGCATGCGCTTCCGCCTCCTTCACCATCTTGTCGATCTCTTCCTCGGAAAGGCCGCCCGACGTCTTGATGACGATGGACTGCTCTTTGCCGGTGGCTTTGTCCTTGGCCGAAACGTTGAGGATGCCGTTGGCGTCGAGGTCGAAGCTCACTTCGATCTGCGGTACGCCCCGCGGCGCTGGCGGAATCTCCGAGAGGTCGAAGCGGCCAAGCGTCTTGTTCTGCGCCGCCTGCTTGCGTTCGCCTTGCAGCACATGGATGGTTACGGCCGGCTGATTGTTTTCGGCGGTGGAGAACGTCTGCTCAACGGTGTGAGGAATGGCGGTGTTCTTTTCGACCAGCACGCTCATGACTCCGCCCAGAGTCTCGATACCCAGGGAGAGCGGGGTCACGTCGACGAGCAGGACGTTTTTGTCCTCGTCTTTGGTCTCCGGGTTGATCAACCACCCTTGAATGGCGGCCCCGACCGCCACGGCTTCGTCCGGGTTCACGTCCTTGCGCGATTCCTTGCCGAAGAACGCGGCCACTTTCTCCTGCACTAGCGGCATGCGTGTCTGCCCGCCGACGAGAATCACCTCGTCGATGTCGCCAACGCGAACGTCAGCATCCGTGAGCGCGGTGCGGCAGGGGCCCATGGTGCGTTCCACCAAGTCTTCCACCAGCGCCTCGATCTTGGCCCGCGTGAGCTTGATGACGAGGTGCTTGGGGCCGGTGCTGTCGGCGGTAATGTACGGCAGGTTCACTTCCGTCTGGGTGCTGGAGGAGAGCTCGATCTTGGCCTTCTCCGCCGCTTCCTTCAGGCGTTGCAGGGCGATGGGGTCGGTGTTCAGGTCGATGCCGTTCTCGTTGCGGAACTCTTCGGCCAGGTATTCGATGATCTTGAGGTCGAAGTCCTCGCCGCCGAGGAAGGTGTCGCCGTTTGTGGAGAGCACCTCGAACTGGTGCTCGCCGTCCACTTCGGCGATTTCGATGATGGAGATGTCGAACGTGCCGCCGCCGAGGTCGAACACGGCGATCTTGGAATCGCCGCGCTGCTTGTCCATGCCGTAGGCGAGGGCGGCCGCGGTCGGCTCGTTGATGATGCGCCTGACGTCTAGACCAGCGATGCGGCCGGCGTCCTTGGTGGCCTGGCGCTGGGAGTCGTCGAAGTAGGCCGGCACGGTGATGACGGCTTCGCCGACGTCTTCGCCGAGATACTCCTCGGCGGTGCGCTTCATCTTCTTCAGCACCTCCGCGGAGATCTGCGGCGGCGCCATCTGATCGCCGTTCGCCTCCACCCAGGCGTCGCCGTTCTTCGCCTGCACGATCTGGTAGGGCACCATCGAGAGGTCGCGCTGCACCACGCCGTCCTTGAACTTGCGCCCGATCAGGCGCTTCACGGCGAACAGCGTGTTGGCTGGATTGGTGACGGCCTGGCGCTTCGCGCTCTGGCCCACCAGCGTCTCGCCGTCTGTGAAGGCGACGATGGACGGCGTGGTGCGGTCGCCTTCGGAGTTCTCGATCACGCGCGCTTCGCGCCCGTCCATCACGGCGACGCACGAATTCGTGGTGCCGAGGTCGATGCCGATGATCTTGGCCATGTCCTTGCGTTCTCCTGGGCTCGGCCCGAAGCGGGGCCGAATCGTGCGTTTTCGGTAAAGCTAGATATTGGTGCCAAGTGCGCCGATTCAAGATCCGTGGCGAGGCCTCACTGGCCCTCTTCGGACGCGGTGGGTTCGCTCTTGGGCTCCGCCTCCTCGGCAACCGCTGGCGCCTTGGCCACCACCACGCGGGCCGCGCGGACGAGGCGTCCGTTCACGGTGTAGCCCTTCTGGAAGACGTCCATGACGGAACCCGGCTCGGCGGTGGCGCTTTCGAGCATCGTCATGGCTTCGTGCAGATTCGGGTCGAAGGGTGCGCCGAGCGGATCGACGGTTTCGATGCCCTGCTTCTGCATCGCTTCCGCCAGCAGTTTGAGGGAGAGCTGCACGCCCTCGGCCACCGCTGCGATGCCCGATGCAGGGTCATCTCCCGCAGCCGCATCGCCCGGCGTTTCGCTGGCCTTCTGAGCGGCTTCCACGGCGCGTTCGAAGCTGTCCACCGCCGGCAGCAGATCGCCGACGAACTTCTCGAGCGCGTACTTGTGGGCGTTCTCGACGCGGCGGTCGGCGCGCTTGCGGACGTTTTCTGCTTCCGCAGCGGCGCGCAAGGCGCGATCCTTCTGCGCTTCGACCTCCACCTGCGCTTGTTCGAGGGCCTCGCGCAGCTGCTCGACCGACTCCTCGGCGGTGCCAGCCTGCGTTTCCGGCTCGGCGGACTCGCTTGCCGTGGCGGCCAAATCGTCCGCCGATGCCGCTACTTCCGGTTCAGCGTCGTTCGCCGAACTCGAGTCGCTCGTCACTGCGCTTCCCCCCAAGCCAACGCGAGCGCTATATGGCGGCGCGTCTGGAGAGTTTCAACCCCGCGATGGTGCCGAATCGCATCGAAGCGGAGCGCTCAGGACGGCTGGTCGTAGTCGATGGCGGCGCCGAGCAGGCGCGCCGTCACGTCCACCACGGGGATGACCTTTTCGTAGGCCATGCGGGTCGGCCCGACCACGCCGAGCACGCCGGCAACCGCGCCGTTCACTTCGTAGCGGGCGGTGATCAGGCTGTAGTCGTCGAGCAGCCGATAGCCGGACTCCTCGCCGATGAAGAGATGGGTGCCGTCCGACTCCATGCAGCGGTCGAGCAGGTGGACGATGGCGCCCTTGCGGGCGAAGGCGTCGAACAGCTCGCGCACGTCGGCGATGCTCGCCAGCGATTCCACGAGGTTGGACTCGCCGGAGACGACGTAGGGCGGATCGTCGGAATCGCCAGCGAACGCCTTCGAGGCCACGTCCAGCGTCGTCTGCATCATCGAATCCAGCCGCGCCTTGTCGTCCTCCATGCTGGCCAGCACGCCAGCGCGGATCGCGCCGAGGGACTGGCCGGCGAACTCGCGGTTCACGTAGTTGGCGGCCTGCGTCAGTTCGGCTTCGTCGTAGCGGCGGTCGGTGTGGACGACGCGGTTCTGCACTTCGCGCTCGTTCACCACCAGAATCACTAGTACGCGGTCGCCCGAAAGCGGCAGGAACTCCACCTGCCGCAGCGAGACCTGATCCTGGCGCGGCATGGTCACCAGGCCAGCCAAGTGGGTGACCCGTGAGAGCAGGCCGGATGCGGCTTCCACGAGTTGGTTGGGCGTCATGTCCGGGTCCAGGCCGCCGCGCAGTTCGCCGAGCGCGCGTTCGTCCATCGGCTGCACCGAGATCAGGCTGTCCACGAAGAAACGCAGACCTTGGTGGGTGGGCACCTTGCCCGCCGACGTGTGCGGGCTGGAGACCAGGCCACGCGCTTCCAAATCGGCCATGACGGTGCGCACCGTCGCCGAACTGATGGCGACGTTGGCGGATGCGGCGAGCGTCTTGGAAGCGACCGGCGCACCATCCGCCAAGTAGTGCCGCACCAGCAGCTTGAAGAGATGCTGCGCGCGTTCGCCGACTTCCGCGCTCGGCTCGCGCTCGGGCGTGTTCTTGGCGGGCTGCCGCGTGGATGCTGTCGTCGCCATGATTCCTCTTGCGCCAAGGCAACCGTGGGGTCGTGGAGCGGCGCACCTACTCTACACTTGTTTCCGTTCGCTCTTTGCATACGGGAACTACGGGAACCAAGCAGGCAAGTGCTGCGCGCGCTCAACATCCGCAACTTCGCGCTGGTGAAGGAACTCGATATCGAGTTCGGGGCGGGGCTCACCGTCGTCACCGGCGAATCCGGCGCTGGCAAGTCCATCCTGCTCGACGCGCTGACGCTGGTTCTCGGCGCTCGTGCCAAGCGTGCGCAAATGCGCCCCGGGGCGGGCGCCTGCGAGGTGAGCGCCGAGTTCGACTTGGCGGACAGGCCAGGCAGCCTCGAACTGCTCGAACAACAGGATCTGTTCGCGGATGGCGAACGCAACACGTGCCTGGTGCGGCGCACGGCGAGCGAGAGCCGCTCGCGCGCCTTCGTCAACGGCTCTCCGGCGACGCTCGCGGTGCTGCAAGCGCTGGCCGAGCCGCTCATCGACATCCACGGCCAGCACGAACACCGGCAGTTGCTCTCCCGCGACGCCCAACGGCGGATGCTCGACGAGTTCGGGGTGGAACCGGAGCTGCTCGCGACGGTGGCGGAGAGCTACCGCGAGCGTACGCGATTGACCAGGGAACTGGCCGAACGCCGAACGCAAGCGGAGCAGGCGAGAGAACGACAGAGCCTCCTGCGCTATCAGGTGGACGAGTTGCAGGGGCTTGGCGACAGCCTGCACAACGTCGCCGAGATGACCGCCACGCACAAGCGCCTGAGCCACGCCCAGGAGCTGATGGCGACCATTGGCAACACCGTCGCCGCTTTGGAGGACGACCTGCTGGGGCGGTTGTCGAGCCTCGCCGGCCGTCTCGCAGACGTAGACGACACCCACGCCAATCTGCAATCCGCCCAGGAACTCGCGGAGTCCGCGCACGCGCACCTCGACGAGGCGCTCGGCGAGCTGCGCCGCTACGCGGAGTCGTTCCCGGACGACGACTCGGCCTTGACCGAACTCGACCAGGCCCTCGCCGCGATCCACGACATGGCGCGCAAGCACCGCGTGCCGGCAGCGGAACTGGGCGACCACTTGCAGCACCTGACCGCCGAGTTGGAGGCGCAGTCCGCTGGCGAGGCGGACGTGCAGAAGCTGGCGCAAGCGCTCGACGATGCCGAGATACGGTTTCGCGCTGCCGCGCAAGCGTTGTCCGAAGCACGACAGGCAGCGGCCGGCCCGTTCGCGGAGCAAGTCACTGCGATCTTGGCCAAACTGGGCCTCAAGGGCGCAACCCTCAGCGTGGCGTTCGAGCCTGGAGAGTCCGAAGCCGGGTTAGAGACGGTTACGTTCAAAGCCGCAACGAACCCCCGCTACCCCGCCCAGGACCTCGCGCAGATCGCTTCCGGCGGCGAGCTTTCCCGCATCGCGCTGGCCATACAGGTCGTGGCCGCCGAACGCTGCCGCCTGCCTTGCCTGATCCTGGACGAAGCCGACGTGGGCATCGGCGGCACCACCGCCGACGTACTGGGGCGCGTCCTGCGTGACCTCTCGAAGAACACTCAAGTCATCGCCATCACCCACGCCCCCCAAATCGCCGCCCTCGGCACCACCCACCTCAAGGTCTCCAAGACCACCGAGCAGGACACGGTGATCCGAGTCCTGGATGACGAAGAACGCACCGAAGAACTGGCCCGAATGCTAGGCGGCCGAACGATCACCGACGACTCCCGCGCCTACGCCAGAACGCTGCTTGAGGACGCGCAGGGGGACTGAGTTTCGGCGGACGCCGGGCAGACTCAACGGCCCGCAATGGGTTTTTTGGCAAAAAATTCATTGCCAACGACTCTTTTGCCGTGTAGGGTACCTCTCACAAGCCATTCTGGTTGAGGCAGGCTATGCAGAACATCACCGGCCAGCCGGTCGTCGGCGACAATCTCTACGGGCGTGGCTACGAGCTGACGACCCTCTGGGAGCGCTTGGAGCGTGGCGAGCACGTCCTGCTGCTTGCGCCAAGGCGAGTGGGCAAGACCAGCCTGATGCTGGAACTGCAGGATCAGCCACGTCCGAGTTGGCGTGTGATCTACGTCGATGTCCAAGGGGCGAAAAATGCCGCCGACCTGTACGCGGACATCCTCGCCCAGCTTGCAGGCGATCCAACGTATCGACGCACCATCGAGAATATCCCCGGCTGGCAGGCGGCAAAGAACATCCTCAACGCCACGAACTTCAGCGCCAAGGCGCACGTTGGCAACTTGAAGGTGGAGTTCGCCAGCGCCATGCGCGGGGACTGGCATCGACGGGCGGACCAGATTCGCGCTCGTCTGGCGACGACGGAGGCCGAAGAGCGGCTGTTGATCATCATCGACGAACTGCCACTGCTGGTATCCAGGCTGGTCGAAAACGGGGCGAAACGGGACGCAGAGTTGCTTCTCTCCAAACTGCGAGAGTGGCGCCAAGCACCGGAGCTGCGGCACAAGGTCGCCACGCTGGCGGGTGGTTCCATCGGCTTGGAGGGCGTCGTCCAACGCGCCGGATTTCCCGGCATCATCAACGACCTAGCGGCATTCCGCTTAGAATCTTGGAGCCGTTCGACTGCTCGGCAGTTCCTCTCGAAGCTAAGTCGCGACATCGGGTTCCCCCTCGGTAATTCGACTGTGGAGCAAATCCTAGGCCTGCTCTACGACCCTGTTCCCTACCACCTCCAGCTCTTCCTCCAAGAGCTTCGCGACGTGTGCCGCGACGATTCCGCCTTGCTCACGCGAGAGATCGTGAAAAGCTGCTTCGAACAGCGGCTTGCGGGGGCCAGCGGAACGGCACACCTGGATCACTACGCAACCCGATTGGAGAGCGCCTTGGACGAGCGCGAACGGGGTGTTGCGCTGGCCATATTGTCGCGTCTCTCGCAGCTAGCCTCGCCAACGGAGGATCTACTCGTGAAGGACCTCCAACAACAGATGCCCCGCCACCAGGACGCCTTCGGGTCCGCCTTGCGCGTACTGGAGGCCGACGGCTACATACGCCGAGACGACGACCGCGTTTCTTTCCGCTCCAACTTGCTGCATCAATGGTGGCGAAAGCACCATGCCGCAGATATGTCATGAGTAGCCCGCGCATCTACAACCCTGCGCAACTCTCGGGCGACGAGCTGGAGAGGTCCTTCCTTGCGCGACAGGAGACCCTTGCAGACATCCTGCGCACTATTCGCGAGCAGGCACCAGACGCGCCTTGCCAACACACTCTGCTGATCGGGCCACGCGGCATGGGCAAGACCACGATGGGACTGATGTGCCTGCGCCGGATCGAGCAAGACCCCACCCTCGCCGCGCACTGGCAGCCGGTGCCGTTTCACGAGGAGAGCTACGGCATCGGCGACCTCGCCGACCTTTGGCTCACCGCATTGCGTCATCTGGCGCACGCCACCGGCGACAGCCAATGGGCCGAGCAGGCCGATGCCCTGATCGCCAGCGAACCAGACACGAATCGCCAAGCCGCGTATGCGCTGTCAGCCCTTCTGGATTTCCACCAGGAAAGCGGCAAACGCTTGCTTCTCTTTATTGAGAATCTGGATCAGGTGCTGGCGCAGATTGGCGATGAACGCCAGATCCACGAACTCAGGGCCGTCCTGATACAGCATACCGAGCTTCTGCTGCTCGGCTCGGCAAACACGGTCTTCAACGCCATACGCAGCCACAGCCACCCGTTCTACGAGTTTTTTCGCTTGGTCTTTCTCCGCGAGCTCGATGCGGGCGAGACACGCCTTCTACTCAAGGTCGCCGTTGGCGAGCAGTCCCGTGATGGTTTTCAAGATGCAATGATCGAAGAGGCGGGTCGCTTGGAGACGATACGCCGTCTGACAGGCGGTAACCCGCGGCTGCTGAAGTTGGCTTGCCGGATGATGGTAGAGTCGCCGCTTAGTACCGCACTCGAAGATCTCGAACGGCTCATCGACGAGCAAACCCCCTATTTTAAAGGCCGAATAGAGGAGCTTCCAGCGCAGTTGCGTCGCGTGTTCCACTGCCTTGCCGAAGGGTGGCAGCCATTACTGGCGAAGGAAGTAGCAGTAGCGTCCAAACTGAGCTCGTCCCACGCAAGCGCACAACTGCGACAGCTCGTCGAGAAGGGCTACGCCAAGGAACACCAGCTACCAAGCAACAAGCGTGTGTACTACGAAGTTGTAGATCGATTCTACAACATCTATTATCTGCTGAGGCTATCCCATCAAAGCCGCGGACGCTTCGGACGCTTGTTGCAGTTCTTGCAGGACCTTTTCGGCACCGTTGGCATGCGGACTCTGTACGAAGCCACTCTGTCGGGGTTGCACGAAGGGATAGCCGAGAAGGAAAGGCGTGATCTGATCGGCACCTTGGCGGAGCATGTGGCTGGTGATCGGAGTTTCGGCGGCCGTGCCGAGTGGATGCGGGAAGCGGCGAGGTTCGCTGAGGACGATGTCATCGCTAGCTGGTTTCGCAAAGGAAATGAACAGTTCAAAGCTTCGCAATTGGAGGATGCGGCTACGACATTCGGCGACGCGTTGGATTACGCAAGAGACAAACCTACGGCGAGCCAATTTTTGCTGCTCGCGGCCCTAGGCAGGATGGCCGCACTACTCGGCCTTAAGGACTACGATACGATCGTGGGCGACGACCACACGCACTTTGCAGGCCAAGTACACATGGATGACGACGACACTACGCGACGCTGCGCGACCCTATATTTCCTCGGCTGTGGAAACGCATATGAGGCGCTCGGTCGAACCGCCGAAGCTGTTGAGATGTGGAACCGTTGCGCCGATCTGGTCGGTGTGCGCGATCGGTCGTCACTCCAGGGGATCGCCGTAACGGCGCTGTTTTGTTTGGTCCTCAGCCATGTGAATCAAAACCAACTCAGCGAGACCATGGTGGTCATTCGACGCGCTTTGAAATATGACTGGGCCGAGGTGTTGGGTCCAATTGAGATGATCATCCCGCCTCTCATTATCTCGGCTCGGCTACTTCTGTCGTTTGAAGAATCGAACGCAGGAGTGACGGAGCGAAATCGTACGGCGGTACTGACCGAAGCGGAGCGTTACGCTCGACGCGCGTGGGAGTGCAGTCCGAAAAGCCATATGGTACTGCACGTTCTTTCTGATGTTCTCGCACGGCAGGGGCGATGGGAAGAATCTCTAGCACTATTAGCGGAGGTCGCGAACCGCACTGAATCGAAGTCTGGTTTGGTAGGTCCTGAGATCGCGAAGTCGTTCATCGGTGCCCTGGCCGCCGGCCATGCAAGCAGAGTCAAAGACATCATGGCGAACACCACCCTTGCAGAGTCAATGGAGCCGCTATGGCTCGCGACACGTGCGCAGTTGGGTGAGGAAATCGGGCCGCTGCCAGCGGAAGTTGCTGATGCCGTGACCGCGGTCAGAGCAAAGGTCCGTACGATTCGGAGCGGCGGGGCCCCCGGGCCAGAGGCTTCGTGGTGATCCAGCTTGTATAATCGACCAATGTCGACTCGAAGATGACCTCTGTCGACACCACCACAAAGGCTATGCATTTGTCGCCGACTTTGGCCTCCTGAGCCTGCGACTCCGATCAGAAAGCCACGGCCCCCCCAGCGTTGCGCGGGTCCGAGGCGCCGATCAGTTCTTCGCCCAAGCGCATGGCCGAGTTTGCGTCGCCGATGCGGAAGGGCACCTCCGTCAACCCCACGTGCCCTTTGTCTTCGAGTTCCTTCAATGTCGGCAGAGTGAACGCTTCCTCTTCGTGGACTACGCGGTTTGGTTGCCATTGATGGTGGAAGCGGGGGGCGGCGACGGCTTCGCCGAGGTCCATGCCGTGGTCGAGGACGTTCAGCGCTACTTGCAGGACGGTGGTGATGATGGTGCTGCCGCCGGGGGATCCGGTGACTAGGAACGGTTCGTCGTCGCGCAGCACGATGGTTGGGGTCATGGAGCTCAGCATGCGCTTGCCGGGTTCGATGGCGTTGGCTTCGCCGCCGAGCAGGCCGAAGGCGTTGGGGGTGTTGGGCTTGGCGGAGAAGTCGTCCATCTCGTTGTTGAGCAGGAAGCCGGCGTCGGTGACGACGATCTTCGAGCCGTAGCCCAAGTTGAGCGTGGTCGTGTAGGCGACCGCGTTGCCAGCGGCATCCAGTACGGACACGTGGGTGGTCTCCACGCTCTCCGCAGGCCACGGTTCGCCAGCCGCGACAGCCGTGGAATCCGTGGCCTTGAGCGGGTCGAAGTCCGCGAACCGCTGCCGCGCGTAGCGCTTGTCCGCGAGCATCTGCGCTGGCACGTCGTAGAAGTCCGGGTCGCCCAGATGCGTTGCGCGGTCCGCGTAGGCGCGCCGTTCGGCCTCGATCATCAGATGCGCGGCGGCTGCGCCGCCGTGTCCCAAGCTGGCCACGTCGTACGCTTCCAGCATGTTCAGCATCTGCACCAGCAGCAAGCCGCCGGAGGATGGCGGCGGCATGGAGAGGATGTCGTAGCCGCGGTAGGTTCCGCGCACCGGCGTCCGCCATACCGGGCGATAGCCTTCGAGGTCCGGGTAGTCCACCAGCCCGCCGCCACGCTGCATTTCGGCGACGATCTGCGATGCCGTGAGGCCTTTGTAGAAGCCGTCGCGCCCATGCTCGGCGATGCGTTCCAAGGTCGCCGCGAGTTGGGGCTGGCGGAACAGGTCGCCCGCCGCGAAGGGGGAACCGTCCTTCTTGGCGAACTTGGCGGCGCTGGCCGGGTACGGCGCGAACGCTTTGCGCTGGCGCTGGAATTGTCCGGCGATGTCCGCGGGCAAGGCGAAGCCCTCCTTCGCCAGAGCGATGGCCGGCGCCACCACGGCGCGTCGCGGCAGCGTGCCGTGGCGCTCCAGCACGGCGAGCAGGCCGGCAACCGAGCCGGGCACGCCGACCGCCAAGTGCGAGGCCGTGGAGAGGCCGTCCACGACTTCGCCTTCGTCGTCCAAGTACATGTCGCGCTGCGCCTTGGCGGGGGCGGTCTCGCGATGGTCGTTGGCGACCGTGGTGCCGTCCGCCAAGCGAATGACCATGAAGCCGCCACCGCCGACGTTGCCCGCCGACGGATAGGTGACCGCGAGCGCGAAACCGACCGCGACCGCGGCATCGACGGCGTTGCCGCCGCCCTTCAGGATGTCCACGCCCACCTGCGAGGCGAGCGGAGAGCGCGACGCCACCACGCCGCCGTGTCCGCGAACGACGTGCGCGGCTAGGGCGACATCGTCCTCGGCCGCATCCTCCGCGCCCGTGGCCGCCGCGCAATGCACAGCCACGGCAACGGCGAACAGCGCGACAAGCCAGCGCTTGGGCTTCGGTGTGCTATACATGAGTCGTCCACATCCCGCGAAAAGCCAACCTTAGCGACTGTGACGGCCAACGTTCAATCACCAACCGCCGCGGCTTCCCTGCCGGGCGGGTCCGCGGCACGCCAATGACGAAGCCGCCCTCGCCAGCTTTGCTCCGGCAACTCGCCCTGCGTCATCAGGGGCTGGCCGGCGTACGCAAGGCGGGCAGCGGCTTGGCGGGCGCATTGAAGGTGCTCGAGCAGATCAACTACGTGCAGATCGACACCATCTCCGTGGTCGCCCGCGCGCACCACCACACCTTCTTCACACGCGCATCGAAGTACGACGAGACCATCCCCAACCGCCTGCTTCGCCATGGCAAGGCGTTCGAATACTGGTGCCACGCCGCGGCCTACCTGCCGATGCGGGACTACCGGTTCGCCATCCCCATGATGCGGGCGGTGGCGCGCGGGGAGGTGCTTCGCGGAGGCCACCGCGACGAGAAGGTGCGCGCCTGGGTGCGCGACCGCATTCGCGCCGAAGGCCCGCTCTACACCCGCGACTTCGAAGACCCGCGCCAGACCCGCAAAGGCTGGTGGGACTGGAAGCCCGCCAAGCGGGCGCTGGAACATCTGTTCTTGGAGGGCGAGCTGACCACCATCGAGCGCCAAGGCTTCCAGAAGCGCTACGAACTCATCGAACGCTTCCTGCCCAGCGACGTGGATACCAGCGAACCGACCATCGACGAACACGCCGACCACGTGATCGACCGCGGCCTGGCGGCGCACGGCTTCGCCACCGAGAAGACGCTGTGCCACTTTCGCCGCGACGCCCGCGTGCGTTCCCGCGTCCGCCAGCGACTCCGAGAGCGCACTGCCGCCGAAGATTTGGCGGCGCACCGCACCGCGAGCGGGGAGACGATCTACACCCTCCCAGGCGCACTCGACCGCCCTGCACGGAAACTGCCGGACATGGTGCGCATCCTCTCCCCGTTCGACAACGTGGTGATCCAGCGCCACCGCGCCCTGGCCGTCTTCGACTTCGACTACACCATCGAGTGCTACACCCCCGAAGCGAAGCGGCAGTTCGGCTATTTCGCGCTGCCGATCGTGTACCGCGACGACCTGGTGGGCCGCATGGACTGCAAGGCGCACCGCGCCGAACGCCGCTTCGAGGTGAAGGCCCTGTTCCTGGAGCGCGACACGCCGGAGGCGTTCCTGCCCGCGTTCGCGAGCGCACTGCGCGACTACGCGGCGTTCACGGGCTGCGATGAAGTCCAAGTACGCAAGGTCTCGCCGCGTTCCGTGGCCAGCGCGATCAAGGGGCTGTTCGCATGAACACGGGAGCCAGCACCGTTCAGGTACGGTTCACGTTGTCGCCGTAGACTGCCAGCGTTGGACGAATCAAGCCATGCGAGGTGCGCTGTGAGACGTTTCATTGCGACGGTCATCGCCGTTCCGCTCGCTGCCTGCGTTGCGCAAGACGACGCGGCGCGAGGCCATGTTGCCGCCGAAGAGGCGGACGACTACCGGATCAGCGTAGAAATCCCGCTCGAACTCGATGCCGACGACGGTGCCGACGGGCGCTTGCTCAAGGTGGACGAGCTTCTGGACGAACGCACCGACTTCGATGCCGACGACTTCGCGTTGGACGAAGTGGTGCTTGTAGCCCGCAGTGCGAGCGGCGAAGGCGGCAATGCGGAACTGCTGGTGTTGGAGTGGCGCTCCGGGCTGATCGCGGTTCCCGAGGGCGGCGAGGGGGATTGGTTCGAAGTGCGCATTCCGGCGCCCGAGGACGATCTGGGCGGCGCTTGGCTGCTCGACCTGACGGGCGCCGTCACCGTGGAAATGCTGGTCGCGGTGCTCGAACCGAAGCCTCGCCTCGTCGAGGAGGCCACCACGACCTTCACGACCTACCGCACGCGCACGGTCTACAGCGAGCGCTACCCACGCACCCACTACGTCCACTGGCTCTACGACCCGACGCGCTACTACGTCTACCACGACTACGGCATCTGGCCGTACCGCTACTTCATCGGCGCGTGGGACTATCGCTACTACGACTTGGGCTATCGCCCGCACTACCACCACTACGGGCCCATCTACCGCGAGCGGCATCGCCACCAGCGGACGTTCAGAGAACGCGAGCGGAATCAGCACGGCGCCGTTGTCTTCGCCGAGCGTCGCCGCATCAGCCCGGAACTGGTGAAGCTGCGCCGCAACCATCCGCGGCTGCGGACGTTCCGGCAACGCCATCCTGCCGGGACAGTGCGACAGGGCGCGTTTGCGAGGAGCGAACCGGCACGGCCTCGCGTCACGGAACGGAGAGCCGCGGAGAGGCCACGTCGAACGGCAGTCGTGCGCGAGACCCGAACCGTGGACGCCTTGGAGCATCCGCGCTCGACCCGGGCGGCGGAGTTGCGCCACAACCAGCCGGCACGGGCGAACGCACATGCCGAGACGCCGATCGTCGTGTTGCCGCGGCACAGCCGGATGACGCGCTCACGCACACAACCCGGTGCGTCTGCGGCAACGAGTGCGCGCTCCGCTCGGCAGGCACCGCGCGTCGTCAGACGCGACACGAGCCGGCAAGCAACGCCGAACGCGCGACAGCGCACTTTCGAGAGACCGGCTCGGCGCGAGAGCGCTCCTCCCCGCAGAGTCGCATCGCCCCAAGTTCGCGAGACGCCCAGCGCAAGGCGGGTCCACTCGCGCCCACGGCAAGAGGCGCTTGGCCGAGTTCAGCCGAGGTCGAGTGTTCAGCCGCGCGCTATCGAGCGGTCCGTGCGTAGAACCGCGCCAGCCCGCACAGTGCAGCCCGCGGCGAGAACCATGCCACGAACGGTGCGCCCAGAGCGTCGGCCCAGTCCACGGAGCGAACGATCGTCTCGGTCTGTCGAAAGACGTCCAGCGAGGTCTCTCGAACGCCGCGCCCCAAGCGTCAGGGAGCCGGCGGCGCGAGCCTCCAGAACCGAGGCAGCATCCAGTCGCAACCGTTCGCTAGGCCCCGCGTTCGAGCGGCGATGAAGGGCTAGCGCATCGACGAGCGGCCGAAGAGGATGTCGATGTCGCGGACGGTGCCCGTGCCGGCGAAGAAGGCGTTGGCCGCGGCGCTGTCTTCCGCCGCCCATTCGTACTGCTCGGTGTCGTCGCCGCGCATCCGCGTTGCGAGCGTGGCGCCATCGGCGTTGCGGAAGCCGATGAACAGGTCCTGTTCCAGAGCCGCCTGGAAGTCGTCGCCATCGACCGGAGCCCCTGCCGACGACGTGCTGCCGATGATGATGCGGAAGTGCCCGTTCACATGATCCAGGTAGTGCAGGTAGGCGGGCGGGGAATCCACCAATGCCGTTGGAATCGCCACGTTCTCGAAGGCGATCCTGTGGCCACCGAACTCGCCTGGCAGAACGCCTAGCCCGTCCACGTAGACCGCGTCCACGTCGTCGATACGCATCAGCAGGCCCTCTTTGCCGCCGGGGCCGACGTTCGCCGGGATGGCCACTTGCCAGGGATCGGCGTCGTCCGGGTCGCCCTCGAGATCGTCCACCGCCGTACCCCCGATCACGCAACCGGACGCTAGAACCGCGCAACCGATCGGCACCAACAACCAGCGCAATCGCTTCATTTTCGTACCCCTCGAAGTTGGTTTGGCAGGCGGTCGCTACCGCCCGTAACGTTCCTGGTTGATGCGCGTCAACAAGCCCATCGCGTGGAGCGATTCGGCCTTGTCGTATTGCGGGCAGACCAAGAGCCCGGCCGCCAGACAGCGATGCACGGCTTCCGCCTGGTAGAGGAAGCCGTGCTGGTTCGGAAACGCCACCGGCAGCCCCACCGCGCCGGGGAGCGGATACTCGTGGCGCTGCACGGGCGCGGGTGCGTTGCGGGTGCGATAGCGGGACGGTACGCCGCCTTCCGGCGGGATGCGAATGGTGATGGCCGTGGGGCAGTGCGCCGGTTGTTCCAAGGTGATCCGCCCTTTGCTGCCGACGATTTCCGTCACTTCCGGCAGCTCGCTGTTGAACGGGGGGAAGGTGAGCACCGCGCAGCGCCCGTCGCCGTATTCGGCGATTGCGCCGCCGGCGCGTTTCCCGGTGGCCACGACCGTGCTTGGGGAGGCGTCTGCGCCAAACGCCAAGGGCACCGCCTGAATGGTGTAGATGGGGTCGAAGAAGTCCGACTGCACCAGCTTCGGCTCGCCGATCGCGCCCTCTTCGATGAGCCTTCGGGCGTGCTCCACCGCCGGAAAGAAGCGCGTCCACATGGCGTCCTGGAGCATCACGCCCTGCTTCCGTGCAGCCGCGTACATCGTTCGGGCGTCGTCTATGTTCTCCGCCAGCGGCTTTTCGCAGAGCACGTGCTTGCCGGCTTCGATGGCCAGCAGACTGTGTTCCTTGTGCAACCGCGTGATCGTGCCGACGTAGACGATGTCCACGTCCTCCGCCGCCACCATCTCCGCGTAGCCGTTCTCGCCCCCGTAGGCCGACGCGACGCCCAGCCGCGCCGCGAACTGCTGCGCCCGCTCCGGGCTGCGCGCCGCCACGGCGGTCACTTCCGCCCCCGCGCACTGCCGCAAGCACCCCACCCACTGCGCGGAGATGGAACCAGCTCCCAGAATGCCCCAGCGCAACGGAAAGGCCACGTCTTCCGCTGCCGCGAGACCACGCCGCACGTCGAGCGGCGTGGATGGGGGCGATGCGGGAGAGTCGTTGCTTGCGGCCATGTCTCCCTCGGCGAACGGGGTTCTTCGGCGAACGCGACTCATCCTACACCATCGGACGGTGCCGACGACGGACTGTTCTGGGCCGCGGGCGGCTTGCGGGTCTTCACGCGCTCTATGGCCTCGTCAAGGTGCGTGGCCAAGTCCTGCGCCACTTCGAGCACTTCGGCCGGGACGCGTACGCTATCGCCGATGCGCCGTTTCAGGGCCGTGATAATCGGGTTCATCCGGGGGCGCTTCCGCGGATCGCTCGTTAGGACGTTCAGCACCTCTATCTCCGTTAGGCCGCTGCCGATGAGTTCTGGAACGTGTTGAAGCAGGAAGCCGGGGGTCTGCTCGTCGACGACTAACTGGTCGTAAGCCGCTTGCAGGGCTTCCAATGCCTGCTCACGGTCTCCTTTCACCAGCAGCGCACGGGCTCTGGTCCACTCTACCCACTGTCGTTTCCTCGGGTCCAGCGGCGTCGAGAAACGCTCCAAATCCCCTATTGCGGCGAGGGCTTCATCTGAGCGACTGTTCTGGATCAGCAGCTCTGCCTCTAGAACAAGAATATCTGCGACCGTGCGGCGTACGAACGGGTCGTCGCTATCGCCGAAGCGCTCGACAAGGTCGGTCACCGGCACCGTATCTCGCGTTTGTGCGAGGTGGGTCGATTTCGCAGCCAACGCGGCTGCGACAGCATTGTTGAAGAGCGGGCCTTCATTGCCGAACCGAGCCACTACGTCATCCCAGGCTGCAACGGCTGCTTTCGTCTCCCCTGTCAACCAACAAGCGATGCCGCAGTAGGTCAAAGCCATCGCAACCCGCGCCTGCACGGCCTTCAAGTCATCTTCGCCGTAGCGCTCATTGATGTACGAGCAAGTCTCAAGGGCATCTGCAGGACGAAAAGCGGCTACTTGCGCCGCTACCTTGTCGACGAGCCCCATGCAGACGGCGATGCGAAGTTGCGCAGCATCGCTGTCGCCGAAACGTGCCACGAGGTCAGTGAAGGCGGCAATCGCGTCGTCGAACCGCCCAACGCGGTGGTGAACAATACCCTTGACCACGAGCGCATGGGCCACGGCGAGAGACCGTTCTTTGTCGCCGCCAAACCGGCGCAGCACCTCTTCGCAAGGTGCCAACGCGGCTTTCGGATCGTCACTCTCGGCGTATTGCAGCGCTGTCATGATGAGTTCATGCGCCTCGGTCGTATCAATGCGACTTGCCACCTCCGAGAACATCTCGCGAGCAGCCGGCATGTCGCGGAGCGCCAATCGAAAGCCCTCGCGAATGGACGCCGACTGGATCGCCTCTTCGGCCAGCCGCTCGCCCATCGCCGAGAGTTCATCGCCCGTGAAGCAGGCCACCATCCATTGAATCAGGCTGTGGACCACTGTGGCCTCGTCGCGTTGGCGGCGGAGCTTGTAGTAGATGCTGTAGAGGCGTTGGGTTGCCGAGTAGAGCCGCTTCTGGCCAGTGCCCTCGTAGGCGACGGCACCGCGCTTGACCAGCCGGCCGAGCAGCGAGGAGACGGCGCGTATCTCCTGCATTGAGCGTTCGGCGATCTCGGCGGTGGTGGATGGTCGCCAAAGATCGACGAGCGCGAGGTAGACGCGCCGTTCCGTCTTGCCGAGGCTCTCCAAGTGGGAGCGGAAGTACTCGGTGTGGTCGTCGATCAGGGAGACCAGCTCTTCCAAGAGCTCCTTCAAGGAACGATGGCGGGCGAAGCTGGCGATGATGACCAGCAGGCGCGGATCGCCGCCCGTGAGGATCTGCAAAGGCCGGATTTCCCGCTCGCTCCGCGTTTCCCCGCTCGTGGCCTCCCAGAGCGCCTTGCACTCGTCGAGCGGCAGCGGCTGCAGCACCAGCGGGCGGAAGAACTCGTAGAAGGGCCCCTGCACGTCTTCGAGTGCCGCCATGCGCGTGGTGGCCGTGCCGAGGAAGACCACGTTGGGTTCCGTCTGCAGCGTCTTGCGCAGGCTCCAGCCGAAGCGCTCGTCCACGTCGTCGAACAGCGTTTGGCAGTTCTCCACCATCAGGACGAGCTTCTTGCCCAGTCGCTGCACCGTGTCCAAGACGACTGCCCGCGCTTGCTCTTCAAGGTCTCGGCCACGCCAGCGCTTGCCGAACTCGGCGTGGGCTTCGCGCAGCTCGGCCGCCATGTCGGCGTCGTGCCGTGCCACTTCGGGGGCTAGATGGAACAGCGCGTCGAGCCAGAACTCGCCGGCATCGAAGACCTCGTAGCTCTCTTCCATGAACCGAACCGGCAGGAAGTTCCGTCGCAGCGCCTCGCTGGTGCGCAGTTCGGCGGCGATTCGCGCCAGCATCATCGTCTTCCCTCTGCCCCGCGGCGCGACGATGAGCGCGTGCTGGCAGATGGACGCTCCGGCGTTGTTGCGCAGGATGTCCATCAGGATGCCGAACTCGCGGTGTCGCACGACGAACTGCTCGATCAGCTCTTCGTCGGACTGGAACGTGCCGGGGTTGAACTTGCGGAGCACGGGCGTTGGTTCGGCCATCACTGGCGCCCTCCGCCGCGCTTCCCAAGCGGCACGTGATGATCGCGGAATCTCGTCCGCAGCCAGTCTTCCAGGAGGCGGAACGGCAGGCGGTAGCCGTTTTCCGCACGTTCCAGGTGGCCATCGTGCTCCAGCACGTCGAGGGCATCGTCAATGCGCTTGCCTACATCCGGCATGACGCTCGAGAAGGTTCGTTGCAGGCCCTGGCGCGCCTCAGCCGCGAAGACGCCTTGCGTGGCGGCTTCGGCCTGAATCTCCATGGCCACGCGGTAGGTGTCTTCGTCCAGCGAGGCTCTGAGTCGGTTTTCGTAATGCTGAAGGTCGCCGTTGCCGGCAGGTCCCAGCAGTTCGTTGTTGTAGACGGCTTCCACGTCGGCGACGGTCAATCGAGCGCTGTCCTTCATCGCGGCGAAATCCTGCAGACGCGCGAAGAAGGACTGCACGAAGTGGGGAATGCCCAGGCCAAGGGTGTCGTAGACGGCTTCGAACACGGCGTCGTCGGCTTCGAGCGAGCTGTGCTCGGCGAGGAGACGCAAGCACTCCACGCTCCTGTCGCGATCCCATGGGCCTATGCGGAAGGAGTACAGGTCGTTGATGCTGTCCGGCACGCCCATTCGGGCGACCAGCGGCGCCATGCCGATGCTGCCGGAGACCATCAGCGCAAAGGACGAGCCGGCGTGTTGCTGGCGTACGCTGCGCAACCAGCGCAAGAACAGGCGCGCTTGCTCGGTGTCTTTCTGCGCCAGGAGGCGAGAGAGGAAGATGGGCAACTCGTCCAGAACGAGCAGGACGCCGGATTCGTGATCGGCGCAGGCGCGGACGAGCGCTTCGCCCTGTTGCCGCCAAGCGTAGTCGCCGGAAGCGCGCAGCTCCACGCCGACTTTGAGGGCGTTCAGTCCCTTGATGTTGTCCTTGACCCAGCGCCCAAGCGCGCCAGAGAGGCGCGAGGCCCCGGCGATCCCGTGCGCCGTCTTGGCGATGTCGCGGATGACGTCCGCGGGCGAGGCGGCATCCTCGACATCCACGAAGAGGAACTCCCAGCCATCGGCCTGCAAGCGCCGCCCGAGCTCTTTGGCGACGCTGGTCTTGCCCATGCGCCGCTGGCCTGCGAGCAGAATGTGGGTGCCGTTGCGCACCTTCGTTTCGAGCAGCCGCAGCTCGGCATCACGGTCGAAGAAGTCCGCGTCCGTTGCGGGCGCACCGGCCAGAGGTCTCATCGCATGGGCCTGTCGTGATGGTTTCTTTAGCCCGATAGTATCGTCAACAGATGTGTTGTCAACCATTTCGTTGTCAACCGTTCAGTTGTCAACTACTTCGTTGTCAACGATTTGGTTGACGCTTAGCGGAGATGTACAGGAGGTACTCTGCTTTCGGGGCGTTGCCCCAGCCGGACTCGACGCTTGGTGGAGGTCGCACCGCAGTGCTTTGCGACGGTTCCCGGCTACGCGCACCCCAACCGTTTGTTTCGGTAAACTTCGCTCGTCCCTCACCTGAGAGTGGCCCGTCCATGACCGAGCAAGCCGTGGCGGATCGGCAGCGATTCGATCTGGCCATCGAAGGCATGACTTGCAGCGCCTGTTCGGCGCGGCTCGAGCGGGTGTTGGGCGCGGCGGACGGCATCGACGACGCGGTGGTGAATCTGGCCTTGGAACGGGCGATGATCCACACCGATCCCGCCCGCGCGGATCTCGACGCGGTGGTCGGCATGGTGCGTCGCAGCGGGTTCGACGTGGGTACCGAGGTGGGCACGTTCCACGTCGACAACCTGGCCGACGGCAACACCGCCGAACGCATCGAGACCGCGCTCAAGAACGTCGCTGGCGTCCTCGAAGTGGACGTCAATCCGGTGCTCGAACGGGTGCGCGTCACCGCCGTTTCGCTCATGGTTCCCGATTCGGCGCTGGTGGAAGCCGTGCGCGACATCGGCCATCGGCTGGTGCTGGAAGGCAGCGGCAGCGGGCAGGCCGAGCGGGAACACCGGCAGACCGCGCGCGAACGGCGCGACATCCTGCTCGCAGCGCTCTTGACCACGCCGTTCATGGTGCAGATGGCGTTCATGTTCGGCGGCGAACGGACGATGCACCTGCACATGCCGCCGTGGTTGGAATTGGTGCTGGCGTTGCCGCTGCAGTTCGGCTTCGGGCTGCGCTTCTACCGCGGCGCCGTCAACTCGCTGCGCGGCGGCGGCGCCAACATGGACGTGCTGGTGGCCTTGGGCACCAGCGCCGCCTTCTTCTACAGCCTCTACCAGTTGCTGGCGTTCGGCAACGAGGCGCATCTCTACTTCGAGGCGTCGGCGGTCATCATCACCTTGGTGATGCTCGGCAAGCACCTCGAAGCGCGCGCCAAGCGCGGCACCGCGGCGGCCATTCAGGAACTGCTGAATCTGCAGCCGAACACCGCGCTGGTGCGCCTGTCGGACGGCAGCGTCGAGGAACGCCCCTGCCGCGAACTCGCCATCGGCGATGTCGTCGCCTGCCGCCCGGGCGACCGCATCCCCACCGACGGCGAGATCGTGCGCGGCGAGGCCGACGTGGACGAATCGCTCATTACCGGCGAGAGCAATCCCGTCGCCAAAGGCCCAGGCGATGCGGTCACGGCTGGCGCCATCAACGTCGACGGCTTCATCGACATCGAGACCCGCGCGGTCGGCGAAGACTCCACGCTCGCCAAGATGATCCATCTGGTGGAGAACGCGCAGGTCGGCAAGCCAGCCGTGCAGCGGCTGGTCGACCGCGTGAGCGCCGTCTTCGTGCCAGCGGTCATCGGCATCGCCATCGTCACCTTCTTCGGCACGTGGCTGGCTGCCGGGTCGAGTCTCGAGACCGCCATCATCAGCGCCGCGGCAACGCTGGTCATCGCCTGCCCTTGCGCATTGGGACTGGCGACGCCCACCGCCATCATGACCGGCTCCAGCGCGGCGGCCCGCGCCGGCATCCTGGTGAAGGACATCACCACGCTGGAACAGGCGCACAGCCTCACCCACGTGGTGTTCGACAAGACGGGCACGCTCACCGAAGGCCGCCCGGCGGTGGCCAGCATCGAGCAACTCGCTGGCTTGGACGAGAACGAAGTGCTGCGCATCGCCGCCTCCCTGCAGCAGGGCAGCGAACATCCCATCGCCTTGGCGTTCCGCGAAGAGGTCGAGCGGCGCGGCATGAAGCTGGCCGACGTCGAGCATTTCAGGAACACCGTTTCGCGCGGTATAGAAGGCGATGTCGAAGGCACCCGCTACCTCATCGGCAACGAGCGCCTGTTCCGCGACAAGAACCTGGACCCGCCGCCGCGCGAACTGCACCGAGGCGGCACGGAAGTGTGGCTGGGCGCCAGCTTGTCGGGTGGCGATGCGCTGCTCGCCCGCTTCGAACTGGTGGACGAACTGCGCCCCACCGCCAAGGCCGCGGTGGACGAGCTCAAGAAACTCGGCGTCACGCCGCTCCTCGTATCCGGCGACGTGGTGGCGGTGGCGGAGAACATCGCTGGCGACATCGGCATCGAGCAGGTCCACGGCGAAGCGCGGCCCGAGGACAAGGCGACGATCATCGCCGAACTCGCCGAGTCCGGCGCCAAGGTCGGCATGGTCGGCGACGGCGTGAACGACGCGCCGGCACTGGCGCAAGCGACCGTCGGCATCGCCCTCGGCAGCGGCACCAACATCGCCATGGAAACCGCGTCGGTCACCCTGATGCGCTCGGACCCGCGGCTCGTCGCCGGTGCCATCGACGCCAGCCGCCGCACCTTCCGCAAGATCAAGCAGAATCTCTTCTGGGCGTTCATCTACAACATGGTGGGTCTGCCGCTCGCCGCTCTGGGCTACCTCAGCCCATCCTTGGCCGGTGCCGCGATGGCGTTCTCCAGCGTCAGCGTGGTCACCAACTCCCTGATGCTGCGCACGTGGAAGCCGAAGCTGGGGCAAGCATCGGCCAGCAAGCCCAAGGGCGATTAGATGCGCACGAGGCGATGCACCAGCGCGCGATTTCGCCTATGCTATGGCGGTCGCTGAAGTGACCCAAGCGACCTTGGTCAACAAGCTCAACAAGCCAACCAGAACGGAGAGTTCCAAATGAGCCAATTGGCGTTCGAAGTAACGGGCATGGTGTGCAGCGGCTGCTCGGACACCGTGCAGCGCGTCGTGGGTGCCGTGTCCGGCGTCAGCAGCGCGAAAGTGGATCACGAGAGCGGCGCCACCGTGATCGACCACGATGGGGCCGACGCCGAAGCCGTCTACGCGGCCATCAACGACGCCGGATTCGGTGTGCGCACCACCAGCAACGCGGCCTGCAAATGCGCGAACTGTCGCTGCGATCCGTGTACCTGCACCGCTAGCAAGCAGTGCAATTGCAGCTAGCGAACTAGCGTCGCATCTCTAGAAGCGCCCCACGGGGCGCGTTGGCCTGCCGACGACCAGGCGAACCGTCGTCGGCAATCGGGTGTCGGAGGGGCCCCGTTGCTGAAACGTCTGACCGCGATCTATCCGAGGATCTGGCCCGTTCTCTTTCTCGCCGGGGGAATCGTCTCGGCGGTTTGGGGCGGCCATCTGCACTTGCACCTCTTCGGCGAGATGGTGATGGTCAATCTGCACACGTGGATGTGGTTCCTGATGGCGTTGGCGCACGCCGACGTGTTCTGGCGACGCCACCGCCACGCTCCGCCGCCCGACGAAGGCGAACAGCCGCCCGATTCCTGAGTTCCCTGCCCGCCCCAGGGCAGCGAGCAGCCTGACCTCGCCGCAGACGAGCGCTGCGCTCAGTCGATCTCGAACGAGAGCGTTTCGTAGCCGGCGTCCTGCATCGCCTTCGTCACTGCCTCCGGCCCGTTCGGGCACAGCGCCACCATCGACCCTCCACCGCCGCCGCCGGTGAGTTTTGCGCCAGCGGCGCCGTGGCTGCGGGCGATCTCCACGAGTTCTTCGAGTTGCCGCGTGGACACCTGCAAGGCGTTCAGATAGCCGTGGCAGAGATTCATGATCTCGCCCAGCTCTTCGAGCTCGCCGTCCTTGGCCGCGGCCGCCCCGGCGTGGACGAGCGCGTCGATCTGATCGAAGATGCCGTCGTAGCGGCGCTGGTTGCGCTTCCACGCGGACGCCACGCCGGCCACGCTTCTCGCCGTCAAGCTCTCCTTGCCGGACATGCCGACGACCAGCGGCAGCGGCTTGCCGAGCGCCAGTTCCTCGAACTTCGCCGGCGCGTCTTCGCGGGCCGCCTGGTAGAGCATCGTCTTGCCGTAGGTGGCCAACGTGTTGTCCACGCCCGACGGTGTGCCGTGGGCGGCGCGTTCGCACTCGAAGGCGAAGGCGTTCACTTCTTCGGCGGCCAAGCGCAGGCCGAAGTGCGAGTCCAGCGCGCGAATGACGCTCACCGCCAACGCCGACGAGCCGCCAAGCCCGACGGCGCGCGGCACGTTCGGGAAGACCTCGATGGTCATCGCGCGTTCGGAGAGCTGCAGCTTTTCCAGCAGCACGGCGAGAATTCCGGCGGCACCCGTCGGGTGCTCGTCCAGCGGACGCACCCGCTGCGCGACGCCCCAGCGCGGAATGAGCAGCTGGATGTCCGACGGCGCATCCACCACGCGCGCTTCCACCGCCAGCGGAATCGGCGCAGCCAGCGCCGAGCGGCCGTAGACCACGGCGTGTTCGCCCAGCAGGATCACCTTGCCGCACGCTGCGCTGCGTTTCTCGGAATCGTCGGCGGGCGCTTCCTGCCGCCCGTAGATGCGTTCGCGAGCGAAGCGCTGCGCCAGCTCCTTCGCCTTCCACACCTTGATCTCGCCGCTCTCCACGAGGGCGTCCACCACGTCGTCGAAGAGATGCTCCGGCACCTTGGCCTGCGAAGCCACGCCACGGGCGTGCAGCGTCATGTGGTTCTGCTGAATGCCGGCGGTGGCCAGCGAGCGCAACGCGGCGTAGTTCTGCGCCAGGCCGACGGCGCCCATCACGGCTGCCAGTTCCGTTCCCTTCGGCGACCCCATCAGGCGGTGGTTGAGGCGCACCGTGGGGTTGGTCTCCAGCGAGCCGCCCACCGTGCCCACCTTCATCGGCAGCTCGATTTCGCCTGCCAGATCGCCGTTCTCGTTGGCGAACCAGCGCGTGAGCGCGCGGTAGTGGCCATCCCGGGCCGCGTAGGCGTGGGCCGCGGCCTCGATGGCGCGGAAATCGTTGCCGGTGGCGATGGCCACGGCGTCCACGCCGTTCATGATGCCCTTGTTGTGGGTCGCGGCGCGGTACGGGTCCACCAGCGCCAAGTCGTTCGCGAGGATGATGCCGTCGCGCACTTCGGTGCCGGAAAACCCCTTCATGGCCAGATTCTGCACCGGCAGGCAGACCTTGGCGCGCACCAGGGCGTGGTCGGTGAGGTTGGAGAGGATGCGCAGGAAGACCTTGCCGCCGGTGATGGCTTCCACCAGGCTCGCCACCCCTTCGCACATGCCGTTGACGATGTTGGCCCCCATGGCGTCGCGGGTGTCCACCAGCAGATGCAGCACCAGCATGTCGCGCGGCGGCAACCGCGGGTCGCCGCCTTCCGGGGCACGGTGGTGGAACACGTCCACGCCCCGCGCGCCGCCGCCCCTGGCGACCATCTTCGGATGCAGACTGTTGGCGAGATTGACGATTTCCTGCTCGCTCTTCAGCAGCGCGAGCCTTGCCGATGCCGGATCCTCAACGTTGACGACCTGCACTTGGCCGATCAACACCGGATCGGTCGTCTGCGTCTCGTAGCCGCCGGAGAGGCGCGCCGTTCGCGCCGCGCCCGACAGCCCGGCGACGATGGACGGTTCCTCGACGCACAGCGGCACCACGTAGTCGCGCCCGTCGATCAGGAAGTTCAGGCCCAAGCCAAGCGGCAGGCCGAACACGCCCACCACGTTCTCGATCATCTTGTCCGCGACGTCGAGCTTCAGGGCATGGTCGCCGGAACGCAGCGCGCTCAAGTCGTCGTCCGAAACCAGGCCGCGCTCGTGCAGGGCGCTCAGCCGGTCTTCCACGCGCATCCTGAAGAAGCTGGGGATGCGCGAACCAGCACGATGCCTATTCGCGGCTGCGGACATCGAGGCCATCCAGTGAAATCTCCATTCCTAGCACGGTCAGACCAGCGCCTTCCGCGGCGGACGCGAACGCCGCCGCATCCGCTGCCGACGTGGCGGCGCACAGACCGACGTCGCCGCCCCCGGCGCCGCACGGCTTGTAGACGACTCCGCACCGCTCGGCGAGCGCCAAGGCGCGACAATGCGCCGCGCCGAAGATGCCGATGCGGGCGCTACGGTCCATGCGTTCCAAGGCCAGCGCATATTCGCCCAGACTATCCACAAAGGACTCCGCATTTGTTGTGCAATCCGCCACATCCTGGGCCGCGCCGATCAATCGCTGCAACGGCTTCGGGTCGCCGCCGTCCCGCCAGGCATTGAATCTGCCGACGAGTTCCTGGGTGCGCGAACTGGCGCCGGCGAACACGAACACGGTGTGCAGGCCGGCTGGGAGCCGAACCGGAGCGATGCGCCGCTGCTGGAAGCGAACGACGCCGCCAGCCACCGCCGCGGCGACATCGAGCCCGCTGCCGCCGCCTTGGAATTCGGCGTGGAGGTCGTAGAGCGCGGCCAGTTTCGGCGTTTCCCGAACGAGCGCGGCGAACGCGGCCGCGACGGAGACCACCGTGGCGGCGCTGGAACCCACGCCGATCTTCCGCCCGCCCAGATAGCATGACGACGAATCCACGGCGACGTGCAGATGCGCCGGCGCGGCGCTCGCCGGGACGACGCGGCGGGCGATGCCAGCCAAGGTGGTCGGCGGAGCGCGGAACACGTCCGCCTTGGCGAGCGTCTGCTCGGCCTCGAAGCCGGTGCTTGCGAAATGCCAGCCGCCCGTCGAACGTGGCGACAACGTGCAGACGACACGCCGGTCCACGGCCGCCACCAGCGCCGGGGCGCCGGCGAGCACGGCGTACTCGCCACTCAGGACGACCTTGCCGGGAGCGGATGCCTCGATGGTCGCGCTTTGCATGGCGTGTTCGGCCTCTACGCCAACGCGCTAGGCTCGATGCATCGAGCACCATCGCCGATGACGCTGCGCAGCACACGCAACACGCCGGGGGTCGCGGTCAACGCGGCCGCCACCGCATCGCCGTGGCCGGGAATGCACACCGCCTTCACCTGCGGCCCGGCGTCGATGGTGAAGAACACCGGCGTTCCCTGCTCCTGAAGCCGCCGCACGGCGGCGATGCAGGCAAGCGTCGCGGCATGCCAATACACGAGCGCCGGCCGGGTGGAGAGCATCAGAGCGTGCAGCTTCAAGCAGCTCGATTCCGCTATCGCGGACAACGCCTCGAAATCCCGCCTGAGCACTGCTTGCCGAGCAGCGGCGAAGTCGTCGTGGGTGGACTCGATCCACGCCGAATAGAACGGCGACGTGCGGCGCGAGTTTTCCATGCCGAGACTCGACGGCACACGCTTGGCTTCCTCCGACACGATTGCGACGACGACGTCCAACGGCCAAGCGTCCTTCCCCAGGACTGGGGACGCCGCCCATTCGTCGCCTTCGCCGGATGCGAGCTCCGCGAACCCGCCAACGACAGATCGCGCCGCGGAAGCCGAACCACGGCGCGCCCAGACGCTGCGTTCCGCCGCCGAGAGCCCCAGCGCGAACGCGCTGTCGATGGCGGTCACTAAGGCGGCGAAGCCCGACGCCGAGGACGCGAGGCCGGCGCCGGTCGGAAAGTCGTTGCTGGTGCTGACCACCAGCGGCGGCAACCGCCAGACGCGGCGCATCTCGGCGACCAGGTTGACCACTTTCGCATCCGACGTGGCTTTGCCGTTGATGCGGATTTCGTCCTCCGAGGCCGCTCGCACCACGGTGCGCGTGGCAAGCGCACCCATGGCGATGGACAACGATGGCGACGCGGGCAGATTCTCGTCCAAGGCGGCGCCATCGGCGGCGACCTGCTTGCCCCAGTACTTGACGAGGGCGACGTTCGGATGCGCGATTGCCGCCATGCGCTCTTGCGCTTCCCCGTGGCTGGCCTCGACACTCATCGCCGAACATCCTGCGGCGCCTCCGGCAGCGTGCGGCGCAGCCGTTCGTATTCGTCGTAGGAAGCCGGCGGCAGCTCCGCCAAACAGCGCTCGCGCAACGCTTCCGAGACCGCCAACTCGCACTGCCGGCGCTGTTCTTCGCGGATGTTCTTGTAGCGGTCGCGGCTCGTGCAGGCGCTGCACAGCGCCAAGAGGATCGCAAGCGCGAGCAGGCCTAACGCCTGCCTATTCACGGGACCATTCCTTGCAGACGACCGTGACCGTGCGTTGTTCCGATCTCGCCTGCGCGACGACGCGCCCCGGCGCGGCGCCGATGGGCGTCTGGCGCCACCGCGAGAGCCGCATCGTCCAGCCGGCTTGCTCGAATCCCGCGAGATTGCCAACGTCGTCGCGCTGTTCGGCATTGGCAGGCAGCGCCGGGTCGGGGTTTCCGCGCACCCAATGCCGCAACGCCGACACAGGGGCGGCCCAGCCGAGCGCCTGCTCCAGCAATGCGCCGGGGTCGGTGCCGCTGACGACCGAACCCGCCCCATCGCGCAGGCTGGCCGAAAGATCATCGCCTTCGATCAACGCCCGACCTTGGCCAAGGGGCCCCCAGAAGACGATGCGGTAGCGTTCGCCGGCCTGCTGCCAGTCGAAGTTCGCCGAGAACGCCTCGTCGCCGCTGCGCACGCCGACTCTGCCGCGCAGCCGGAAGTCCGCGTCTTGCAACAGGGCTTGACGCGGCGCAGCGCAGCTGGCCAGGAACAGCAGCGGCAGCGAGGCCAGCATCAGCAAGCACGTCGGGCGCCAGCAAGCCGCGACGCTTCGGCAGTTGCTATGCTTGACCATGCGAGCGAGTTTAGCGTTTCGGCTGGAGTCCTCGCACGGTTCGGCTCTCAGCAAGCCGCGATCCTCAAGGTTCCCTTCGATGTCGCTTTCCCCATCCATCGTCGCCAAGCTCGAAGACCTCGCCGACCGGCACGAGGAACTCGCGGCGTTGCTCGCCGAACCGGACGTGGTCGCTAGCCGCGAGCGCTTCACCGGCCTGTCGCGGGAGTACTCCGAACTGGCCCCGGTGATCGCCGCGTATCGTGACTACCAGAAGGCCAACAGCGACCTCGACGAAGCGCGTAGCTTGCAGGACGACGACGACGTCGCCATCCGCGAACTGGCGGACGAGGACGCCGCGCTGCTGCGCGAGGAACTGCAAGGCATCGAAGAGGGCCTGCGCAGACTGCTCATTCCACGCGACCCGAACGACGAACGCAACGTCTTCCTGGAAGTCCGCGCCGGCACCGGCGGCGACGAAGCCGCGCTGTTCGCCGGCGACCTGTACCGGATGTACACCCGCTACGCGGAGAACGAACGTTGGGATGTCGGCGTACTGAACTCTCGGCCTGGCGAACACGGCGGCTACAAGGAGATCATCCTGCGCATCGAAGGCGAGCGCGTGTTCAGCCGCCTCAAGTTCGAGTCCGGCGCGCACCGCGTGCAACGGGTGCCGGAAACCGAGAGCCAAGGCCGCATCCACACCTCCGCCTGCACGGTCGCCGTGCTGCCGGAACAGGACGCCATCCTCGACGTGGACATCGCCAAGGACGATCTTCGCGTCGACACCTACCGTTCTTCCGGGGCAGGCGGCCAGCACGTCAACAAGACGGATTCGGCGGTGCGCCTGACGCATCTGCCCTCCGGCATCGTCGTCGAGTGCCAGGACGAACGCTCGCAGTTGAAGAACCGCACACGCGCCATGCAGCTGCTGCACGCCAAACTGCTCGACGCCGCGCAGACGGAGCAGCGCACGGAGCAGGCCGAGAAGCGGCGCTCGCTGGTCGGCAGCGGCGATCGTTCGGAGCGCATTCGCACCTATAACTTTCCGCAAGGGCGCGTGACCGACCACCGCATCGGCCTCACGCTCTACAAACTCGACGAAGTGGTCGCGGGAGACTTGGCGCTGCTGATCGGCCCGCTGACCCAAGAACACCAGGCCGACCAGCTACGCAAGCTCGGCGAAGATGGCGGTGCATAGCGCCAATGCGTTTGAGATGTCGAGCGCCACGATCGGCGATTGCGCAGCCTTCGCGCGAACACGCCTGCCAACTTCGGAAGCGGACATGCTGACGTGCGGTGCGCTGGGCGTCTCGCGGGCGGCCTTGCATGGGTTTGCGGAACGCACGGTAGAACGCCGCTTCGCCAGCCGCCTTGAATGTTGGGTCGAGCGTCGCGCGGCTGGCGAACCCGTCGCGTACATCCTCGGCCGGCGCGGGTTCTGGACCTTCGACCTCGAAGTCTCGCCGGATGCGCTGATTCCTCGGCCAGACACGGAGACGCTGGTCGCCGCGGTGCTGCCGTTAATCGAAGATGGCTGCCGGGTGCTGGACGTCGGCACCGGCAGCGGTGCCGTGGCTGTAGCCATCGCCTCGGAAAAGCCAAGGGCCACCGTGACGGCCACCGACATCGACCCCCGCTGCATCGCCCTCTGCCGCCGCAACGCGGCGCGCCTTGGCGTCGAACTCCGCACGTTCGTGGCGGATTGCTTTGATGGCCTGGAGGGGCGATTCGACCTCATTGTCAGCAATCCCCCCTACATCGCGGCCGACGATCCGCATCTGGCGCGCGGCGACCTGCGCTTCGAGCCGCGCCTCGCCTTGGTCGGCGGCACCGACGGTCTCGGCTTCCTGAGGCGACTGATCGCCGAAGCGCCGGGGCGTTTGCTGCCCGGCGGATGGCTTGCCGTCGAACACGGCTGCGTCCAAGGGGCAGCGGTTAGGCGGCTCTTTCGCGAACACGGAATCGTGAGCGTGTATACCTGCGCAGATATTGAGGATCGGCCACGGGCTACGCTTGGTCGTCTCGCCAGCGCCACACCAACGCCAGGACGAGGGGTGCCGGGATGAACGACGAGCAACTGCTGCGCTACAGCCGCCAGATCATGCTGCCGGAGTTCGACATCGCCGGCCAGGAAGCGCTGCTGAACGCCCGAGCGCTGGTGGTCGGCCTCGGCGGCCTAGGTTCCCCCGTCGCCCTCTACCTAGCCGCTGCCGGAATCGGCGCGTTGACGCTGGTGGACCACGACACGGTGGAAGTCTCCAACCTGCAGCGCCAGATCATCCACGACCAACATTCGCTGGGGATGGCGAAGGTCGAGTCCGCCGCGCGGCGCATTCACGCCGTCAACCCGGACACCGACGTTCGCACCATCGCCGCCAAGCTGGACGACGCGGCGCTGCGCGAGGCTGTCGGCGAAGCGGACGTGGTGCTCGACGGCACGGACAACTTCGCAGTCCGCTACGCCATCAACGCCGCCTGCATCGCCGAACGGACGCCGCTCGTCTCCGGCGCAGCCATCCGCATGGAGGGCCAGATCGCCGTGTTCGACCCGCGCGACGCCGACTCGCCCTGCTACCAGTGCCTCTACCGCGAGGCCACCGACGAAGCGCTCAACTGCGCGCAGAACGGCGTCGCCGCGCCCTTGGTCGGCATCGTCGGCAGCGTTCAAGCCATGGAAGCCATGAAGGTCGTCGCCAGCGTCGGCCAACCCTTGACCGGCCACGTCCTCTACCTCGACGCCAAACGCATGGAATGGCGCAAGCTCCGCCTGCCGAAGGACCCCAACTGTCCCACCTGCGGCTGAAGCACACGGCGAGGGAAACCCGCGCCGCCAGACTTCCTAGGCTCGCTGTGTTCGATGCGCCCAACGGCCCAGCGCCGCGACGACCTCTCCGCTTCGGTCAACGCCGGCAATCGCCTCGAACGTCCGCAGCCAGCCCGGATTGGCGACGTTGATTTCCAACACGCACGGGCCGGCCATGTCCACAGTAGCGAAGCGAATGCCGAGCGTATCGAGACGCGCCCCTAGTTGCGCGACCACAACCCGCGCATCCTCGCCAAGCTCGGCAGCGCACGCGCTCGCCCCGGCGTCCAGATTGCCGCGATGGCCGGCAGGACGTTTTCCGTAGGTGCCGATCACCTCTCCGGCCGCGATCAGCACGCGCTTCTCCTCGCGTTCCGCGAGGGCGATGCGCTCCTGCAGCAGCGCGTAGCGCCCGTCGCGAGTGAGGTGGGCGAGAATCGCGGCGACGTTGCTGTCGCCAGAGCGCAATCTGAAGACGTCGCGGCCGAAGCTGGACGCTGGCGGCTTGGCGATCCACTCCCCGCCGCTCTGGACGATGGCCGCGAGCGCACTGGCGTCGTTGCTCAGATGGCTTAGCGGCTGCGGAACATCCGGGCACGCAAGTATCAGCGACGCCTTGCCGTGCTGATAGACGAGCGCGTCCACGGTGTTGACGAAGCGCCGTTGATCGAGGCTCCGCAAGAGCTGCATCCGGTCCAGAAAGGTCGCCGCGGTGCCGAATCCGAGGACGAAGTAGAGGTCGAAGCCGTCCAGTTCCTCGCGGCGGCCGGTGATGTTGCGCACCGCGACGCGATTGCCTTCGACGGCGAGCGACTCCCGGTCCAAGCAGACCACCTGCCAGCCCGCCGCCGCGAACGCGAGGGGAAGCCGCACGTCGTTGTCGTTCGCCGGTTTCCGGCCGGCATCCGCTCCGGCGACGAAGAATGCGATGCGCGGCATGGACTTGACGGATGGTGGATGCGTCGAACGCCCATCTTACGCCACCACGTACCTGCGGTCGGCCGACGGCTGGCGGCCGGGCGACTGTCAACCGGTACACCATGGCTAATTTCCTACACCCGGGATGGCTGATGTCTGACATGAATTGCAGCGATCTCCAACACGCGACCGGGCGAATGTCCGCTGCCGGCGACCGCCCGCACCCGCCACACTGCCTCCATGAACGAAGACGCCATCCTGCGCGCCACCCTCGGCCACCGCGCCTCGGTGCCGCCCCTGCTGGCCCTGCTGCCCAAGGACGCCACCGCCGGTCTCGACCCCCGGCGCCTGAGGCCGCTCGCCGTCGACCACGTCGGGCGCGGCGGCAGGCGGCGAGGCGGCGACATCGCCTGGGCCATCGGCGCACCTACCGAGGACGACCCGCACGCCGAGGCGCTGCTGGTCGTCGAATGCCAGTCGCGGCCGGAACGGCACATGGCGCTGCGCATGCTGGTCTACGCCGGCCTGCTCTGGCAGGCCGTCCTGGACGGGCCGCGGCCGCCGCGCCAACTGCCCCTGCCGCTGCTGGTCGTGGTCTACACCGGCGGCCGGCCCTGGCGGCGGCGAACCCTGCGCGACCTGCTGCGGCGTTCGCCCCAAGGACTGCGCCGGCGAAGCCCGCAGCTGGACTTCGAACCGCTTGACGCCGGCGCCTTGAGCGCGGACGATGGCCGCTCGAACTGGGTCGCGGCGCTGCTGAGGCTGCTGCGCTGCCGCGAGGCGCGGCGTCTGCCTTCGTTGTCGAAGACGCTGTTCGACGGCCTGCGGCGGGAAGGCCTGGCGGACTTGGCGACGCGCTTGGCGGACCTGCTGATGCGAATGCTGTACCGCCGCTTCGCGGACAGCGACCATGACCCGCACGGCGACCACCTGCGGAAAGCGCTGCGCTACATGGAGGAACCGACGATGCTGGAAGAAGCGATCACTGAATGGCGCCAAGCCGCCCTCGCCGAAGGACGCTCCGAAGGCCTTCGCGAAGGCGAGCGGACGCTGCTGCGGCAGCTGACCGTGCGGCGCTTCGGCGCATCGGCCGGAGATGCCTTGGCCGCGCTGATGGCGGACGAGCAGGACGCAGGGCGTCTCGCCGAACTCGGCAATCTGGTGGTGGATTGCGAAAGCGGCGAGGAACTGCTGCGCCAAGGCAGGAGCGTGTTGGCGACTCGGGGCTGAGGCCACCTGCGGGAAAGACGCTGCGGTACATGGAGGAACCCGCGATGCTGGAAGAAGCGATCACCGAGTGGCGCCAAGCCGCCCTCGCCGAGGGCCTTCGCGAAGGCGAGCGGATGCTGTTGCGACGGCTGGCCACGAGGCGCTTCGGCGCACCGGCCGGAGATGCGCTGGGTGCGTTGCTGGCAGGCGAGCAGGACGCCGAGCGTCTCGCCGAACTCGGCGACCTGGTGTTCGACTGCGAGAGCGGCGAGGAACTGCTGCGCCGAGGCAGAAGCGTGTTGGCAGGCGGAAGCTAGAGCGACCCTCGGGCGGCGCAACGGACGCCGCATCCCACTCTGATCGTCCGCACTTCGCCAGACGCAGGGCCTTGCGGACCGCGGGTGTATGATCGGCGCATGTTGCGCGACTACAGCCTGCAACCTGCCGAGGTGCCGGTTCACTTCCCGGCGGCACTCACGGCTGCGCGGCGGGAGGAGTTGCGCGGGCGCATCAAGCGGTTGCTCGCGGAACGCGACGCGGTGCTGGTGGCGCACTACTACGTTGCTGGCGACATTCAGGACCTCGCCGACGAGACCGGCGGCTGCGTGGCGGATTCGCTGGAAATGGCGCGCTTCGGGCGCGATCACCCGGCGCAGACGTTGATCGTCGCTGGTGTGCGCTTCATGGGCGAGACGGCGAAGATCCTCTCGCCGGCGAAGCGCGTGTTCATGCCCACTTTGCAGGCCGAGTGTTCGCTGGACCTGGGCTGCCCGCCGGACGAATTCCAAGCGTTCTGCGAAGCCAATCCCGAGCGCACGGTGGTGGTGTACGCCAACACCTCGGTGGCCGTGAAGGCGCTTGCGGACTGGGTCGTGACGTCAAGCGTCGGCCTGCAGATCGTCGACCGCCTCGCCGCCAAGGGCGAGAAGATCCTCTGGGCGCCGGACAAGCACCTCGGCGCCTACATCCGCGCCAAGACGGGCGCGGACATGCTCCTGTGGAACGGCGCCTGCGTGGTTCACGAGGAGTTCAAGTCGAAAGCGCTGGAGGACGTCAAGCGGGTCTATCCAGATGCCGGCGTGCTGGTGCATCCGGAGTCGCCCGCCGCGGTGATCGACATCGCCGATTGCGTCGGCTCCACCTCGCAGATCCTCCGCGCCGCCCAGGAATTGCCGCACGACACCTTCATCGTCGCCACCGATCGCGGCATGTTCCACAAGCTCCGCAAGTCCGCTCCCGACAAGCGCTTCATCGAAGCCCCCACGGCTGGCGACGGGGCCACCTGCCGCAGCTGCGCCCACTGCCCGTGGATGGCCATGAACGAGCTGGAAGCTCTGGCGGCCACGTTGGAGAGCGGCGGCAACGAAATCCTCGTGGAACCGGAGCTCGGCGAACGCGCCATGCTGCCGCTGCAGCGCATGTTGGATTTCACGCCCTGACCGGCACGGCTGCCGCCATTCCGCGACAGGCCCGCAACAGGCGCCCGCATCGGGCGCGTCGAATTTCACCCGCGCCGCTCGTCCCGCGTGGCTTCGAGTTCGGTGCGCAGGTCGATGATGCGCTGGTCCAGGCTCGCGTGCAGGTGGCGGTCCGCCGGGTCGGCCAGGCGGCGGGCGTAGTCGACGTGCTGAATGGCCATTTGGTAGGCGCCGACCAGAGCGAAGTACTCGGCCCGGGCCCGGTGGACGCCGATGGTGTCGCCAGCGAGCCCGGCGGTCTCCGCCAACAGTTCCCACACGTCCACGTCGTCGCGGTTGCTGCGCACGTGGCGCCAGAGCAGTTCCGTGGTCTCAGCGTGGCGGCCAGCCGCGTTCAGCGCCAGGCCTTGAAGGTAGGTGAGGGGTTCGTTGTCCGGGTTGATGGCGAGATGCCGCGACAGCAGGGCGATGGCTTCGTCCGTCTTCTCGGCGCCGATCAGCAACTCGGCGAACGACGCGACCATCAGCAGACTGTCTGGATGCTCGCGGAAGAGCACTCGGGCGGCATCCACCGCGTGTTCGTGGCGCCCGTCTTCGGCCAGCGCCAGGGCGACCGCGTACTTGTCCGCATCGCCGCCGCCAGAACGGGCGCGCGCTTCCGCAAGGGCGCGCCCAGGCGTCTGCGCGTAGTGGATCTGCGCCCGGGCGCGCATGATCTGGTAGTCCAACGACGGCGGCACCTCGCGCTTCTCGAAACGCGCCGCCTGATTGCGCGCATCCGTGATGCGGCTCTCCGTTAGGGGATGCGTGAGCAGGAACTCCGGCGGCTTGTCGTCGAACCGGAACGCCCGCTGCATCCGCTCGAACATGCGCGCCATGCCGTCCGGCGACAGCCCGGCTTGGACGAGCGTGTTCAAGCCGATGCGATCGGCTTCGCGCTCGCGCGCCTGGCTGAAGCGCAAGCCCTTGTCCATCACCAGCGCCTGCGTGCTCGCCGCGGCCGCCATGCCGGCTTCGCCGCCGCCTGCCGCGGCGATGGCGATCGACGCCAGCATGCCGGCGAGCATCCACGGCGTCAGCGCGCGCTGCGCTTCGATGCCCCGGGCGTAGTGGCGCTGGCTCAAGTGCGCCAGTTCGTGCGCGATCACGCCGGAGTATTCGCTCTCGTCGCGAGCGTAGAGGAACAGGCCGAGGTTCACGCCGACGATGCCGCCAGCCACCGCGAAGGCGTTGATCTGCGGGCTGTCGATCAGCACCGTGCTCAACGCCACGTCCGTGAGGCCGGACTTCTCCGCCAGCCGATAGGCGTTGTTGCGCACGTAGTACTTCAGAATCGGATCGCGAACCGTGGGCGCGCTGGCGCGAATCTGCTTCAGCGCCGCCCGCGCAAGCTGCCGCTCGGCGGCAGGCGAGACCACCGCCGAGGCGCGGTCGCCCAGCGACGGCAGCGTGGACGCGGCGCGCGCGGGATCGCCAACGAACGCGGCGCAGACCGCAGCGGCAACAAGCAAAGGGAACGACGCGCGGCTCACGGCAAGCGTCTCCGAGGGGTGGCGGGCCTCGTCGCCATCATACGCTTAGACCAGCCGCGCCTGCGTTGTTCCCGCGCTTTCGTCGCACACTTCACCGGGTATACGACAGTCCTTGGCGATCGCCCCCTGGGAACGCGGGCGTCCTCGCCCGCACGCAGGCGAGGCGCCTGCGCTCCCAGCATCGCCGCCTGCATCGCCCCAAGTCCGTTCGCGCCTGGAAGTGCGATAATGCGTCCATGTCTGCGGAACTCGACGCCACCGGCCTCAACTGCCCGATGCCGCTGCTCAAAGCGAAGAAGGCGCTGAACGAACTCGCGCCCGGAGACGATCTGCGCGTCACCGCCACGGACCCGGGTTCGGTGCGGGACTTCCAGGTGTTCTCCGAGCAGAGCGGCCACCTGCTGCTGGAATCCCACGCCGAGGACGGTCGCTACACCTACGTGCTGCGCAAGAAGGGCTGACGACGTGGCCGAAGCGCGTTTCTGACGCGGGCATTCAAGTGCAGCCGCATACGCGCACCAGCCGCGGGAGCGCAGAAGGAGTACGCCCGTGCGCTCGGTGAAGTTCGTCGACGTCATCGGCGAGTGGATAGACCGCTACTTCTCCAACGAGGAGGCCATCTTCGTGGTCGTCTCCCTCGTCGTCGGATTCGTCGTCCTCTTGACTCTGGGCACGGTGCTGGCGCCCATCCTCACCGGCCTGGTGTTCGCCTTCCTGCTCGAAGGCGCGGTGGCGCGGCTGGAACAGCTCAAGGTGCCGCGCCTGCTCGCCATCTGCCTGGTGGAAGTGCTCTTTCTCGGCACCTTGATCGCGCTCCTGGTCGGCGTCCTGCCTCTGGTGTGGCGGCAGCTTGGCGATCTCGTCAACGCCCTGCCCGGCTTCATAGACCGGCTGCGCGAACTGGCCCAGGACCTCTCCCAGACCTACCCGGAGTTCATCTCCGCGAACGCCGTCAACGAGTGGATCGCCGCCCTCACGCCAGAGGTGACGGCGCTCGGCCGAACCCTGCTGCAAGGCCTGGTCGCGCAACTGCCGAACGTCCTCGGCCTGCTCATCTTCGTCATCCTGGCGCCCATCGCCTTGTTCTTCTTCCTGAAGGACAAGCGCCGAATGCTCGCTTCCCTTGGCCGACTGCTGCCGCGCAAGCGGGGGCTGCTGGATCAAGTGGGCAGCGTGATGAACGTGCAGATCGGCAACTACATGCGCGGCAAGGTCGTCGAGATCCTCATCGTCGGCATCGTCACGTTCATGGCGTTCTCGCTGCTCGGCTTGAACTACGCCGCCCTGCTCGGCCTGCTGGTGGGAATCTCCGTGCTCATCCCCTACGTCGGTGCCGCGGTGGTCACCATTCCAGTCGCCGCCGTGGGCCTGTTGCAGTTCGGCTGGACGACGGACTTCCTGATCGTGATCGTCGTCTACGCCATCATCCAAGCGCTCGACGGCAACGTGCTGGTGCCGTTCCTCTTCTCCAAGGCGGTGAACCTGCACCCCATCGCCATCATCGTCGCGGTGCTCGTCTTCGGCGGCATCTGGGGATTCTGGGGCGTGTTCTTCGCCATCCCCCTCGCCACGCTGGTGAAGGCGGTCTACAACGCCTGGCCGAACCAAGACGCCGAACGCTCCCTCGCGGAGACCACCCAAGGCTGAGCTCGTGGCACGGGCGTCCCAAGTATCGAGGACGCGGCACCGCTTCGCGCCCACTTGGCGTTGGACGGTTGGGTGTGCGACAAATCGTAGGTCAGTGGTTGCTCACTGGGTCCGATCTCGGGCGGCGAGTCGAGCGACGCGGCCGTTGCGGAGGACGGATTGGCGCCCGATGCCGTTCAGAGCGCGCCGTGGCTGAAGCCGCCGTCGTCGGTGGTCGCCGCGCCCGGGCCGTTCTGGCGCGGAGGTCGGCGGTCGAGGGGGTTGAGCCAAGGCGGGTCTCGTACTCTTGGCGTTTTTGCGAAACGAGCCAGGGGAAGGAGACCCGCCATGGCGACAGGGACTGTCGAGGAGTTGGAAGAGGAACGCAAGCGCGAAGAGGGTGAAGGCGCGGGGCTGCGGCGGGAGCTGGTGGCGGCGACGGCGCGTTTGGCGCGGTTCGAGATGGCGCGCTGCGGGTCCGGTTCGAGGGATGCGGCGCTGCTGGACATGCGGCTGCGCGCGGACATGCAGGAGTTGGCGCGGCAAGGGCTGGAGCTGGCGTACGGGAAGGACGACGCGGCGCCGTGCGCGTGCCCGGCGTGCGGCGGTCGGACGCGGCTGCTGCGGGTCGACGAGGTGCGCGTGGAGACGGTGCTGGGGAGCGTGCGGGTGGAGATGGCGCGGCGCGGGTGCCGGGAGTGCGGGCGCAGCGTTCGCCCGCGGGCGCGGCGGCTGGGCGTCGAGGGTTCGATGACGCCGTCGGCGCGGCGTCTGGCGAGCCTGGCGGGTTCGCAGTGCAGCTACGCGGGGGCGGACGAGTTGCTGCGCGAGCTGTCGGGGCTGAACTTCGGCGCGAAGCGGGTGGAGCGGACGACGCGGGCGGTGGGCGACGATCTGGAGGCGTGGCGGTCGGAAGGGGGAGGCGACGGCGACGGGGCCTCGCTGGCGCGGGAGGCGTCGAAGCCGGGGCGGAAGCTGTGCTGCGCGGTGGACGGCACGGGCGTTCCGGCGCTGCCGAGCGAGACCGAGGGGCGTTCCGGCAAGGACGGCGGACGGGCTGGCACGCGCGAGGCGAAGGTGGGCGCGCTGTGGGTGTCCGAGACGGACGCCGAGGGCCGCCCGCGCATGGTGGAGGGCGCGGCGGTGCTGTTCGCGGCGATCGAGAGCGCGGCGGAGACGCCCGGCCGGGAGTCGCCGTTCGAGCGGCGGCTGCTGCGCGAACTGGCGGCGGCGGGCTGCGGGCCGGGCGACGTCGACGTGTGCGTCGGCGACGGCGCGGAGTGGATCCGGCGGGTGTTCGACGACTGGTTCCCGGACGCCGAGAGGATCGTCGACTACTACCACGCGGCGGAGTACCTGTGGGCGGCGGCGCGCGCCCGCCACGGCGACGGCGACCTCGCCGAGGCGTGGGCGAAGAAGCTGTGCGCGATGCTCAAGGCGGGCCGCGTCGACGACGCCCTGGACGACCTGCGCAAGCGCGGCGGCGAAGCCGAGGAGTGCCGCCGCGCGGTCGCGTACCTCGGCGCCCGGCGCGACCGCATGCGCTACGACGAATACCTCGCCAGCGGCCTGCCGATCGGTTCCGGCGTCATCGAGGCGGGCTGCAAGAACGTCGTCGGCCAGCGCGCGAAAGGCCCCGGAATGCGCTGGACCGTGGCCGGCGCCAACCCCGTCCTCTGGCTCCGCTGCGCGCGCATCGGAGGCCAGCTCGACGACTACTGGAACGACCGCGTCGCCGCACTCGCCGCTTGAGAATGGACTTGGTGAGCAACCACTGACCTACGATCTGTCGCACACCCTGGACGGTTCTCTCCTTTGACAAGCCGCCGCTTTGCTGGCAGTCTCCATCCCCGAAGCCGAAAGGCGCTCGATCCGCGGACCACCGCATTGGGGCTCTTTTCATGCGAGGGGCAAGCCCCTCGCGCACCCCGGCTGAGGGCTCTCATGCGAGGGGCAAGCCCTCACACACCTCGGCTGAGGGGTCCTGTTCAGCGCGTCCGAAGACTAGCGAGTTGCGCACTTCGGCCCGCGTCAATGAGGGCTGAAACGCACCATTTTGGAGGCGATAAAAGTGACCGACCGGAGAATTCCCCCCCCCCCCCCCCCCCCAACGAAAATAGCGAGGAGCGGCCACCGGCCAAGAAGGTCTGGGCCAAGCCGACCCTCCGACGCATCGAGAACGGTGTCGTGGTGACCGAAGCCGGTGCCAACGTGTCTCCCGGTACGCCCGAGGGTCCGACCTACAGGCCGAACTCCTGAAAGCAGCGATGCCGAACGCCGAGCGGCTCGATCTCCGCCCCGTCGAGAAGCCCCACGCGGTGCGCTGGCTCGGCGCCGTGGACGTCGCGGCCCTGGCGGAGCAGGTGGCGCGGCTCTCCGAGACGGTGTGGGAGAAGGAGAACGCCGCCAAGGAGAACGACTTCTTCTGCTTCGCCCACACCCGGCACATCGTCTTCCGGTTCGTCGCCGCGTCGCGGTCGGGCTGCTTCTACTCCATGCCCATCTGGACCCTCTGGCGGCGCTGGCTGCTGCCGGTGATGGCCCAAGCCGCCGCGCCCTACGGCTACGCGGCGCCGCTGTTCCCCAAGGCGATGCTGGCGCGGCTGCGCGCCGGGCACGGCATCGAGCCGCATCAGGACAGCGGCGGCATGAACCCCCTGACGCACAAGATCCACGTGCCGTTGCAGACCGGGCCGCGGGCGACGCTCACCGTCCAAGGCCAGACCCTCCACCTGCCGGCCGGCGAAGCCTTGGAGGTGAACAACCTCGCCACCCACGGCGCCTTCAACGGCGAACCCCGAGACCGCGTCCACCTCGTCTTCGAGGTCTTCGAGGGCGCCGGAATGGAGTGGCGCGAAAGAAGCTCGACGCGCGACGCGATGTCCATCGGCCTCGTTCGGCAATGACCGATTCGGCGCAGTCCTACGCCGCCTACGGGCTGCGCCTGCGTTCCGCCGTCGCCTTGCCGTTCAACCGCCTGCCGGACGCGGTTGACGCCGATGTGACCGTTCGCTTCGGCACCGTGCCCAGAGAGATCCTGTTTCGTTCGCGTTGCCGTTCGGCCTTGAGTAACATCGCGCAATCCTCGAACTGCCGAGAAGCCAATGTCGAATCCGCCGAATCCGAAGGAAGACCTGAAGGGGAGCCTCGTCGCCCTGATCACGCCGATGGAGTCGTCCGGCGCGGTGGATTGGGCGGCGTTGGACGGTCTGGTGGATTGGCATTTGGAGTCCGGCACGCACGGCATCGTGCCGGTCGGCACCACCGGCGAGTCCGCCACGTTGACGCCGGAAGAGCACAAGCAGGTGGTCTCGCGGGTGGTACGGCGGGTCGATGGCCGCGTACCGGTGGTCGCCGGAGCGGGCGCGAACGCCACCGCGGAAGCCATCGAGTTCACGAAGGCCGCGCAGGGCGACGGCGCGGACTACTGCCTCTCCGTCACGCCCTACTACAACAAGCCCACCCAGGAAGGGCTGTACCGCCACTACTGCGCCATTGCCGAAGCCGTACCCGCGCTGCCCATCGTGCTGTACAACGTGCCGCCGCGCACCGCTTGCGACATGCAGGCGGAAACGGTGGCGCGGCTGGCCGAAGTGGACGCCATCGTCGGCATCAAGGAGGCCTGCGGCGATGCGCACCGCGTGGCCGAAATCAAAGCGCTGGTGCCGGAGGACTTCGTGCTCCTTTCCGGCGAGGACGCGCAGACCTTGACCATGGCCGGCCACGGCGCGACGGGCGCCATTTCCGTCACCGCGAACGTGCTGCCGACGCTGATGGCCGAGTTCTGCCAAGCCTTCGTGGCGGGCGACGACGCCAAGGCCCAGGCTCTCGACGCCAAGCTGCAACCCATCCACGAAATTCTGTTCGTGGAGACCAGCCCCATCCCGACCAAGTGGGCCCTCGCCGCGCTTGGCCGCATCAACGGCGGCATTCGGCTGCCGCTGGTTGAACTGACGGCGGCGGCGCAAGTCGAAGTGCGCAAGCGGCTGGAGACGCTAGGCGCCCTGTGATCCACCCACCGTCGCCCGTTCCCGCCTTGCGCAAGGCGGTCGCCGCTTGTCTCGCCCTAGCGCTGCTGGCGGCGACCGGCTGCCGTTTGACCCGGGACGACAAGGGGCTCTTCGTCGATCCCCGAGACGACTATCTGGACGCGAAGCCCGGCGCGCCGCTGGTCGTGCCGGAGCGGCTCGCCGTCCTCGACATCGAAGACGCGCTGCCGATTCCGGAGATCGTCGAACAGCCCATCGCCAAGATGTTCCCCGACGAAGCGCCACGGCCGGCCGTGCTGGTGGGGCGGGACTTCGACGCCGTGCGCATCCAGCGCCTTAGCGACGCGCAGTGGATCGTGCTCGGTCGCGCACCGGCCCAAGTCTGGCCGATGATCCAGCAGTTTCTGGCGGAAAACGGCGTCGCGGTTGGCCGCGAGCAGCCGCCGGAGGGCCTCATCGAGAGTGCCTGGGTCGTCGTCGCGGACGAAGACTACGGCGACGTGGTGCGCACCGCCATTCGCGACGGGCGCGCCAAGTTCGCCGAGGAAACCGGCAACGCCGTCGAGGCGGGCCGCGACCGCATTCGATTCCGCGTCGAACGCGGCATCCGACGCGGTTCCACGGAAGTACATGTGCTGCACGAGCGCGCGGAAGGACTCGACGACGAGTTGAGCGACGCGGTGCCGCAAGTGGAGGACGAAGTCGTCGCCAAGCTCGCCGAGTACTTCGCCGCCGGCGTTTCCGCGCCCGTCTCGATGGTCGGCCGAGACATCGCTTCGGCGGAGAAGGCGGCGGTCGTGAAGGACGAGCAGGGCTATCCCGCGCTGCGCTTGAGCGTCGCCTTCGAGCGCGCCTGGGCCACCGTCGGCCAAGCGTTGGAGCGCGCCGAAATCGACGCCGAAGGAGACCGCGACGATGCCACCTACGAGGCGGTCTTTCCCACCGCGGGCCCGCGAGGCTGGCTGCGGCGCATCGTCCCCGGCGGCGAGTCCGGCAAGAACACGCCGGTGAAGATCCGCATCGAACGCGAAGGAGATGCCACCGTGATCCACGTCACCGCACCCAACGGCAACGCCCTCGCCGCAGACCTCGCCGAAGAAGTGCTGGTGACGCTGCGCGAGTTCGCCGGCTGACCCAACGACCGCCTTCGCACCTTCCAAGTCGCTGCGGCGTTCTTCGCCTCAGAGCCAGCCCTTGTCCTTGGCGATCCGCGCTGCGGCGGTGCGGTTGCCAGCGTTGAGCTTGCTCAGCGCTTCGGAGACGTAGTTGCGTACGGTGCCGTGCGAGAGAAACAGCCGATTTGCGATCTCCGCGTTGCTGCAGCCTTCGTCGACGAGCCTTAGCACTTGGCGCTCCCGAGATGTGAGCGGATCGGCCTCGAACCGCGCGCCAGCCAACTCCGGGTCGATGGCGCGGCCACCGGCGTGGACCCGCCGCAGGGCGGCCGCCAACCGCTCC
Source organism: Candidatus Azotimanducaceae bacterium (assembly GCA_965243175.1). Lineage (GTDB taxonomy): Bacteria > Pseudomonadota > Gammaproteobacteria > Pseudomonadales > Azotimanducaceae > VXYL01. Next base: position 930,736 of record OZ251532.1, read on the forward strand.
GCCGGCGCATCCTTGAGCATGTAGCCCACGGCGCCAGCGTCGAGCGCACGGCGGTAGTAGCCAGCGTGGCCGAAGGTGGTGAGCACCACCACGCGAGGCGCTGGCTCGAGCGCCGCGACTTTGGCGGCAAGTTCAATGCCGGACATGCCCGGCATCTCGATGTCCGTGAGCAGGATGTCCGGCTGCAATCGGCGCACCAGGTCATACGCCTGCTCGCCGTCGAGCGCGCTGCCGACGACGTCGAAATCCTCTTCCAAGCGAAGGAGCGCGGCCAAGGCGCCGAGAACCATGCCTTGGTCCTCGGCGATCACCACGCTGATCGTGCCGTTCACGAACTGGCCCGCCGGCGGTCCATCGGCAAACGCACGGCAATCGCCGTGCCCTGCTCCTCCGTTCTTCGGGAGAACGACCCGCCGAGCGCCTCGATGCGTTCGCGGATGCCGGCCAAGCCGCTGCCTTCAACGCCTCCACCGCGGCCGTTGTCCGCCAGCGTCAGCGTCACCGCCTCGTCGCGCATGCTGAGATTCGCCCGCACCTCGGTGGCGGCGGCGTGTCGAACGATGTTGGTCACGCCTTCGCGCAGCACCAGCGCCAGCACCCCTTCCAAGCGTCGTGGCAAGTCGCGATCGTCGAACTCGACATGAAACGCCACGCCAGCGGTCCGCAGGGCGTCCGTCGCCGCTTCGACCTCCGCGTCAAGCCCTTTGGACCGATAGCCGTGAACGACCGCGCGCACCTCGGCGAGCGTGCTGCGCGCCGCCGCGGCGATCTCGCCCATCTCGGCGGCTGCCGCGTTCCTGTCCTTGCCGACGACCTTCGTTGCCAAGTCCGCCTTCAGCGCGATCATCGTCAACGTGTGGCCGAGCACGTCGTGCATGTCTCTGGCAATGCGCTCCCGTTCGGAGATCGCGGCGAGCCGCTCCACCTCGTCGTGCGCCAGCTGCAAACGGGTGGCCGCGCGTTCTTTCTCCGCATCCAGAACGGCGAACGCGCCGACGGTCGGCACGAAGATCAGCGCCGGCAGAAAGGCGAAGAGCCAGCCCGCCTGGAAAGTAAAAAACAGAGCGCTGGACGCCAAGGCGCAGCCACACAGCACGACCATCAGCAGCACCGCATCGCGGACGTTGCCGATGCGACCCGACAACGCCGCGGCGTAGATCAGAAACACGGACGCCCCTGAGTTGAAGCCGAGCCCGACGACGCCCAGCGCCGCCATGCCGGCGATGGGCCACAACAGCCGCCGCCCGCTCTTGCCAACGCCGAGGAAGTGCAGAGGCAGGTAGGCAACGACAAGGCCCGTCGCCACGAGCCAGTCGGCAACCTGCCCATCGCCCAGCAACGGCTGCGCGAAGACGATGGCCAGGAATGGCAACGGCATCCACGACCCGAAGCTCGCCCAGGCCGCTCTCATCCGAACGTCCTCCGACGGGTTATGGCCACCGTCGTCGCGTAGGCCATGAGCGCGACGAAGAGCGCCGCAGCCACGCAGATCCGGGTCGAGTTCTCCAATATGAAGGCAGCCACGGGCCTCAAGCCCAAGGCGTCCAGATTGAGCATTGCGTTGAAGAGCACGAAAAGCAGCGCGAACGGCGCCCAGATCGCCTTTTCGGACCCAAACGCCATCGCCGTCGAGACGAAGACTGCGTTGACGACTATCTGCCCTGCCAAGGCGCTCGCAAGCCCTGCCGCCCCAATGTCCAACCGTACATCCCAGAAGGCCGACCCCAAGACCACGAAAGTGAACAACAGCGCGAAATTGGTCGTCACGAGAGCTATGTTGGCTGCGAATTTGGCAACCACGAGCTCCAGCGTAGACACCGGCAACATCTTGATGAACTGAAGGGCGCGGTTCTTTTCTTCGATCACCGTGGATCGGAAGCAGACCAGGAACCCGCCGACGAAAGCCACTATCGAGCCGACCGATCCAAGCTGGGAGTGCAGGCTGCTCAGTTGCAGCGCCAAGGCGAGCATCAGAACGACTTCCCCAACCAGCAGAAGCGCAAAGAAGCGCCAAATGAGCATGATGTCCTTCAAGACCAGCCGCAAGACGTTGACCATCACTGTACCTACGTCGTCAATCCGATGATGTGATCTTCAAGACTTTGGTGCGGCCCCAATCCGCGCTGGATTTCCGCAACGCGGCCTCGCTCGACCACCTCGCCCCGTTCGATCACCAAGAGCGCATCCGCTATCTGCTCCGCTTCCTCCACGATGTGGGTAGAGAAGAGCACGCTTCCGCCAGCGGACGCGGTCGCCTTGAGCAAGGCCAGCACATTGTGCCGAGACGTGGGATCCAGACCAGCGGTTGGTTCGTCGAGCAACGCGAAATGCGGCGCGTGGACGAGAGCCAGAAGAATACCGACCTTCTTCAACGTCCCGACCGACATTTCGCCAATTCGCATGTCTGCGTCCAGCCCCAGACGTTCCATCAGGTCTTCGCACGCTTCGCCGTCCCAATCCTCCCAGAATGAGGCCGCGAACCGGACGAGCCGACTTAGCCGCATCGCGGCATAGAAGCTTGGCGTCTGGGCGGCGAATCCCACCAAGCACTTGAACTCCTTCTCGTGCCTGAGGTGGTCGACGTCGCCAATCCGCACCGTGCCTTCCGTGGGCCGAACCAAACCCATGATCGTGCCAAGCAACGTCGACTTGCCAGCCCCGTTGCCACCAATGAGCGCCGTCACTTGGCCACGCTCCAATGCGTGAGTGCAAGGCACCAAGCGAAACGAACCCAGTCTCGTGGCGATGCCCACCAGATCGAGCGTCGCGTCGCGCGGCATCGGGGCGTCCGCCAGATCTTTCGTCACCGTCGTCCTCCTTCGCAGGTCTCGTCGAGCTGCGCCTGCCAAACGGAGGCAACTATCCAGCACGTAAAAGGGTGCAAACAGTGATGAATGTCACAAGTTTTGGCGAAGTGCGAGTTGCTCCGCCAAACTCCGTACACGTCGCAACTCGACTCATTCGTGCCGGTCAGTGCCGCTGAAGGATTCCAGTGTCACCCCTCGAGACGTCGAGGCGAAGACCGCCTGCGTTCCGCTAGTCGCCGCTGCCAGTCTCCGCGCTCTCGCCTACCTCGCGCAACACCGTCGACGAAAGGTCGCTGCGGAACTCGCTCTCCGGCACGTTCGTGCAGATGGCCTTGAGGGCTTGCGGCAGAGGGATGTCGTTGGCGGTCTTGAAGGTGCCGGTCTCGTCGATGCGGCCGTAGACCAGGAAGCGGCAGCCGAGGCTTCGCATTTGCTCGATCGCGGCGTCTCGCGCCTGCGTTGTGCCGTAATAGCGGGGATCGGCAATGCGGCCGATAGTGTCAGCGCCGACCACGAACGTCGGGCCGCCGAGACCCGGCGAAGCGGACTCCCCCTCGCTTGAAAGAGCCCGTGCTTTCTCTAGGAACGTCGGCGCGCGGGTCACCACCACGTCGCTGGAATCGAACTGGCGCAGGCGCGATTGCACGTCGAAATAGTCGAGCGGCGGCTTGTCCACGTTGACGACGCTCAGTTCGTAGCCGACCTCGATCCGGAGGCGTCGCACGGCGTCCGCTCGCATCCGCCGGTGACCGTCGTGCAACGGGTTGAAGGCACCGGGAAGAACCGCCCCGAACCGCCGCTCCGCCACATGGGAGCGCAAGCCCAGAACGACGTCGGCGTAGCGTCCAATCGTTGCGGTCTCGGCTGCGAAAGCGGGCGCCTCGGCGACTCCGAGCGAAAAGGCCAGCATGTGCAGGCCCGCCTCTTCAACCAGCCGCTCCTCGGCGCGACGTGCGCTCTTGCCCCAACGCACGGCCGGCCACAATCCAGCCTCGTCCCCTCCGCTCGCGCTCCTGTCGTCCGCCTCGCGTCCACCGCTGCACGTCCAGCTTCGAGCAATCGCGGCGTCCTGGAACGCCCAATGCGCTCGATGCGCGCCGCGTTTTGGACGGTCGGTGGCAAGCGATGCGGTGATGGCGAATCCGAAGTCGCCGCCGAGTTCCCGCGCCCGCAGGAAGCAGCGCATCGCCAACGCTCTCGCGGTCTCGGCGGAACAGGCTTGGCTCGGGGGCGCACCGAGGAAATCCCGCAAGGCGTCCGCCGCATACGGCACGTGCGCTTCCAGCACCGTTGCCGATCCTCCGGGCACCGCGAGCAACGTCGAAAGAAGCCCCGTGCCGCCACCAGTCACCGCAAACACGCCGCGGCGTGGCGTGCTGTGGATCGCGGCGACCAAGGCGTCCTTGGCCCGCGAATCAAGCATCGAGAAACGGCCCGACGATCCCGAGGAATCGCTCCAGCTGGTCGTGATGCACCCAATGGCCCGCGTTCTCCACGCCAATCGAACGCGCGTTCTGGAAATAGTCCAAGCGCCCGTCCTCCTTGGGGTCGGAAGCCCAGGATTCCGCGCCGTGGACCAGCAGCGTCGGGCAGGCGATGCGCCGGTAGAGGCTGTAGGTCTGGCGCGGCGACATGCCCAGCGGCGACCAGGCGCGGGTGTAGTTGTCGAACTTCCAGCTGTACGTGCCGTCCTCGTTCTGGTTACTGCCGTGAATGGTGAGGTGGCGCGCCTGCTCCGCCGTGAGATGCGGATTCGCTTGCTGCATGCGTTGGAAGGCGTCCTCCAGCGTTGGATAGCGCTTCGGCATTCGCGCCGAAAGCTGACGCAGGTTCCCGACCCAGTCGAGCAGCCGCTCGTGCCCCGGCGTCGGATCGTCGCTGCCGCTCGGCGACATGCCCATGCCTTCGATGGCGACCAGCTTGCGCACCGTCTCCGGGTAGAGCCCGGCGTAGGCCAGCGACACCGAGCCGCCCATCGAATGGCCGATCAGCACGATGTCTTCGAGACCGGTTTGCCGCACCAGCTGCGCGATGTCGTAGACGTAGTCGATGGTGGCGTAGCCGCCGCCCACCAGCCACTGCGAATCGCCGTGGCCACGCAGATCCGGCGCAACGACGTGGTAGCGCTCCTTCAGCTCCTGGGCCACCCAGTCCCAGTTGCGGCAGTGGTCGCGCCCGCCATGCACCAGCAGCATGGCCGGCGCCCCTTCGTTGCCCCAGTCCACGTAGTGCAGACGCAGGCGCTGGGAAAAGTAGATGTGGGAGGTCGGCCCTCCCTTCAACTCGGCTGCCATGCCGCACGACGCTCCTCAAGAAGGTGGGATGCGCGGCAGTCTAACAGCGTCGGTAGCGGCGCTCTTGCTGGCCGCCTAGCGTCGCGCCGCCTTCATGATCGCCGCGTCCTGACCTTCGCGGATGGAGTCCATCAGGCTCGGAATCGCCGGACGGTAGAAGTCCATGGCACCCGGCTCGCGCCAGAAGAGACCGAGATCGCGAAAGGCAGCGAACGCATCGGCAAGATCTTCCACGACCGCTCGGGCCGGCAGCCCGCGGCGGATGGCATCGTAGATGCTCGTCTCGTGGACGATGGCCGCGTCTGCGAAGAGATGCGCGACTTCCAGGGCGGAAGCGGCGTAGGGCGCCAGTTCTTCCTTGCGGTGTTCGTAGAAGGAGAAGCGGTAGAAATCGACGATTGGTCGCGCGCGTACGCAAGCGGCGGCGTCGATTGGCGCATCGGCCTGCGACTGCCGCCACAAATTGGCGCCCCAAGCCTGCAGGAACGGCGGGTAGCCGTGGCAGTCCGCCACCACGTCTTCGAGAACGCTCTCATCGATTGGCCGGCCAGCCGCAGTGGCCGGAGTCTGCAGCGCATCCGCCGCACTCGCCTCGTCCAGCGGATGCAGCGGCAGCACCGGCCCCTTCGCCCACAACGAAGGATCAATGTCGTGCAGCATCTGATGCAGGTGCGGCGTACCGACGAAGACCACGGAAAGCACGCCCTGCGACAGTTCGGCCGCGGTGACGAGCGACGACACGATCGGCGGCGTCAACCCCTGCGCTTCATCGACGACCAACAGCCTCGGCGGCCCGCCATAGCCCGCCACGGCGCTTTCGAAGTCCTGATGCGAATCGAGCTTCTCGTCGAGCAGCAACGCGCTCGCGCCTTCGAGCGTGCTGCACGAGCGAGCATAGCGATAGCGCACGTCGATGCCTCGCGCATCGGCTGCGCGCTCAAGCCAATGCGCAAGGGCCGTCTTGCCGTTCCCCCGCGGCGCGAAGATGACCCCCACCGGGCCCTGCGCCCCGACATCCAGCAGGTCAGCCAAAGCAGCTTCCTCCTGCTTGCGCCCGGCCAAATAGCGCGGATTGGCGGCACCAGGGTTGAACGGGCTTGACGCCATCGAAAAACGACCATGAACGCGGCACGAACGCAAGCGTAGATGCCGAACGCGGCATGTCAAGACGGCTTGCGCTCCGGCTTTACCGCCGTGGGCTGGAGCCCTCGCGGTCCTAGCGAAATGCCCGCGTTAGCGAGCGATCTTGTCACAACCGCGTCACACGAGCGGCCTACTTTGCGCACCGAATCGGATGGAAGAGTCGACCGGGGTCGGCGCAAGAGGAGGAACGAGTGGGTGTTCGCATGTGGCTGCTTGGCGGCAGCGTCGTCCTGAATCGGCTGTGGAAGTTCGGCCCGCTGGCGCTTGTCGCGGTGTTCGTGGCGGCTTGCGGGTCGTCCGAGAACGTGTCGCCTGGCACGGTCGTCGTGGAAGTGCCGGTTTCCGGCGGAGGGGGCGATGGCGGTGGCGGCGACGATGACGACGACACGGGCAGCACCAGAGGAGAGGGCGGCACCGCCACGGCTTCGGTGATTCCGACCCGGTTGAGCGATGTCATCTCGGAATCGGGCGAGACGGCCAGCGCCGCGTTCGGAGACAAGCCCATCTACACCATCGACGTGGACGCGGCCAGCGACGGCGCTATCGATCCCGACGGCTTGGTGCTCGGCAACGACGCGGTGTTCGAGATCGTCGGCGGCGCGGCGCGCATCACGCCACCCGAAGGTTCCGCCGTAAGCAGCGGCGGGGCATTGCCAGACTGCCAAATCACGTTGGCGGCGGGCGCGGTGCTGGCAGGCGCCACCAACGAAGACTTCCTGATCATCGAGCGCGGTTGCGCGCTGATCGCAGACGGCACGGCGGAACAACCCATCCTCTTCACCGCCAAGGCTGAAGTGCTTGGCAATGCCGAAGACGGCGACCGCGGGCTGTGGGGCGGCGTGGTCATCAACGGCTACGCGCCCATCAACGACTGCCCGGAAGGCGCGAGCGGCGGCACGGATGCGTGTACCAAGGAAGGGGAGGCGAACTCCGGTCTGTTCGGCGGTTCCAACGCCAACGACAACTCCGGCACGCTGCGCTACGTGAGCGTGCGTTTCGCCGGTTCCAACGTGGACCCGGAGAACCAGCTGAACGGCATCGCCTTCCAAGCGGTCGGCGACGCCACGACGGTGGAGTACGTGCAGGTCCACAACAATCTGGACGATGGCGTGGAGTTCTTCGGCGGCACGGTGAATGCGAAGTACGTCGTGCTCACCGGCAACGCCGACGATTCGCTGGACTGGACGGATGGCTGGACCGGGCGCATTCAATACCTCTACATCAAACAGACCGACGCCGCCGACAACGCCATCGAAGCGGACAACCGCGAAGGCGACGAAGGCGCTTTGCCCCGTTCCAATCCAGCCATCGCCAACATGACCGTCCACGGCAAGTCGGACGAGCGGGCGCTCCGTTTGCGTCGCGGCACCGGCCTGGCGCTGCGCAACAGCTTCGTGGACGGCGCCGAACGCTGCCTGCGAATCGACGGCGCCAGCCGCGACCTGCTCGGCACCGACCTCACCATCGAAGGCGTCAGCTTCGCCTGTGCGCAGACCCACGATCGAGACGGCGACGGCGCGGTGGCGAACTATCTCGCCGGGGCCATGAACGTGGCGCAGAACGGCGGGCGCGTGGATGCGGTCGCAGTCACGGACTCCTTCTTCGACCAGACCGACTACATCGGCGCTTTCGGGGCCGAGAACTGGGCGGCCGGTTGGACCTATTCGGGCTCCGTCAGCCATCCGGCGCAACCGGATTTCGGCTGCCCCGCCGGCACGACGGTTTCCAGCCGTTCGCTGAACGCCATGCGCGTGTGCCAGCTTTCCGGCACGATCGCGGAGGACATTCTGCTCACCAGCAACAACCTCTACGAGTTGGTCGGCAAAGTGGTGATCGGCGGCGACAACGAAGATTCCGCGGTGCTCACGGCGCAAGCCGGCACGACCATCTACGGCGGCACGAATCTGGATTTCCTCGTCATCTCGCGCGGTTCGCAAATCGTCGCCAACGGCACACGCACGGCGCCGGTGACGTTCACGAGCCTAGCCGACGTGCTTGGCGAAGCGGGAGCGAACGACCGTGGCCAATGGGGCGGCCTGGTCATCAACGGCAACGCGCCCATCAACGACTGCCCCGAAGGCGCGGCTGGCGGCACGGATGCCTGCACCAAGGAAGGCGAAGCGAACTCGGGCTTGTTCGGCGGCAGCGATGCCGACGATTCCAGCGGGCGGCTGCGCTACGTCGTCGTGAAGTACGCGGGCGCCAATGTCGATCCTGAGAATCAGTTGAACGGCATCGCCTTCCAAGGCGTCGGTTCTGGAACCGAAGTGGACTTCGTTCAAGTCCACAACAATCTGGACGATGGCGTGGAGTTCTTCGGCGGCACGGTGAGCGCAAAGCACGTCGTGCTCACCGGCAACGCCGACGATTCGCTGGATTGGACGGACGGCTGGCAGGGCAGCATCCAATACCTGCTGATCGACCAGGCGGACGACGCTGGCGACAACGGCATCGAAGCGGACAACCGCGAAGGCGACGAAACGGCCGAGCCACGTTCGCTGCCGCGGATCGCCAACATGACCATCGTCGGCAATGCCGGCGAACGCGCCATCCGTCTGCGCCGAGGCACCGGCTTGCGCCTCTACAACTCGGTCGTGGAAGGCAGCGCCGACTGCCTGCGGGTGCAGGGCGATTCGCTGAATCAACTCGGCACTGGCATCCAATTCGATGGGGTGAGTTTCGATTGCCCCACTGTTGTCGAAGGCGACGACGTCGGCGCCATCCAAGCGCTGCTCGGCAACAGCAACGTTTCCACCAGCGGGCAAGCGGTTCCGGCGGCGGATATCGGTGGCGACGCGTTCTTCGATCCGACGACATTCATCGGCGCGGTGGAAAGCGCGGACGAGGATTGGACCCAAGGCTGGACGGTGGGAATGCCCGATACCTCGCCGGACTTCGCGTGCCCTAGCGGTACCACGACGTTGCCGGACCTCGACGACCGCGAAACCTGCGGACTCTCTGGAACCTTGACCGGCTTCGTGTCGCTCACGCGAGACAACCACTACGTGCTCGACCGAAAGGTCGTCGTTGGCGGCGACAATGAACACCCGGCGACGTTGCGGATCGAATCGGGAACAACGGTGATCGGTGACGATCCGGAGGACTTCCTCGTCGTTTCGCGCGGCTCGACGATCGAAGCGCTCGGCACCGCCAACATGCCGATCACGTTCACGGCTGCGGACGACGTGGCCGGACGCATCGCCGATCCGGTCAACACGCGAGGGCTCTGGGGCGGCCTCGTCATCAACGGCAACGCGCCCATCAACGATTGTCCCGAAGGCGCGGCGGGCGGCACCACGGCGTGCGTCAAGGAGGGCGAGGCGAACTCCGGCTTGTTCGGCGGCGCGGACGTCGACGATTCCAGCGGCATCTTGCGCTACGTCGTCGTGAAGTACGCCGGCTCGAACGTGGACCCGGAAAACCAGCTCAACGGCATTGCCTTCCAAGCGGTGGGGCGCGGCACCGAAGTGGACTTCATCGAGGTCTACAACAACCTCGACGACGGCGTGGAGTTCTTCGGCGGCACCGTCGATGCGCACCATGTCGTACTAGTCGGCAACGCCGACGATTCGCTGGACTGGACCGACGGCTGGACCGGCAGCATCCAGTATCTGCACATCGAGCAGTCCGCTTCCGCCGGCGACAACATGATCGAAGCTGACAATCGCGAAGGCGACGAACTGGCAACCCCCGTTTCCGAACCCCACATCGCCAACGCGACGATGATCGGCAAGTCCGACGAGCGCGGGATCCGGCTGCGCCGGGGCACCGGCCTGCATCTGTACAACTCGACCGTGGAAGGTTCCCAGACCTGTCTTCGCGTCCAGGGCGAGTCGCTGAACCTTCTTGGCACGCGAATCGAGTTCCAAGGCGTGGGCCTGAACTGCGCGACCGTGAACGAAGGCGACAACGAGAGTTCGGTGCAGGCGTTCCTGGATGGTTCCACGAACGTCACCCAGGACGGTACCGTGCCCGACCCGGTCGTGCTGCCTTCGCGCTTCGATGCGGACGGCAGCGACATCGTGGGTTCGGGCGTGGCCAGTTGGGGCAGCGGTTGGACGGTCGGCGTGAGTCGGCAATCCGCGAACGGTCCCTAGGATTTCGGCGGTGGCACACATGAACGATACGCAATGGATGCTCGCCGCGATGGCAGTCGCGGCGAGCACGTTCGCCTTCGCACAGCAGGAGGCGGAAGACGCCGCCGTCATCGAGAACGCAGGCAACGTCGAGGAAGTCGTCGTGCTCGGTCGCTTCGTGCCCGGCGACAAACGCATCACGTCGGAAGTGGCGAACATGCTCGATAGCGAGCAGATGGCGCTCCTGCCGGATACCGAAGTCGGAACCGCGCTCTCGCGGGTCACCGGCTTGAGCCTGGTCGGCGGCAAGTACGTCTACGTCCGCGGCCTTGGCGAACGGTACTCGGCCACCTTGCTCGACGGTTCGCGCATGTCGTCGCCGGTGCCGTTCCAGAAGACCGTGCCGCTCGACATCGTGCCGACCAGCATCGTTCGCAGTCTGCTGGTGCAGAAGACCTACTCCCCCGATCTGCCGGGCGATTTCAGCGGCGGCGCGGTGATGATCCGCACGCGCCCAACGCCGGAGCGGAACTACCTTTCCTTGAAAGCAAACATCGGCGGCAACTCGGAAGCGACCAGTCAGAGAGGGCTGACCTATCGCGGCGGCCTGGAAGACAACTGGGGCTTCGACGACGGCACCCGCCAGATACCAACCAACATCCAGCTGCTCAGCAGCGAGGCGTTCGAGGCGACGCCTTGGCCCGACAGCGCGGCACTCGGCGGCAGCTTCTACAACTTCTGGGACGTCTTCGAGAAGGAACAGCTCAAGCCGAACTTCACCGGCGACGGCGAACTCGGCTTGCGTTCCAACTTGGCGAACGGTTTGTCGCTGGGTCTGCTCGCTTCCGGCAAGTACGGCAACGCCTGGGGCAACCGCCGCAAGGACTTCCGCCGCTACGAGTTCACGGGCGTGGACGGCGGCAGCACGCAAACGGTGGCCTACGAACAGTTCACGACCCGTCAGACCATCAACTGGAGCGGCTTCCTGAATCTCGGCGTGGAGTTCGCCGATGGCCACTCGCTGCAACTCTCGCACGTGCAGCTTTCGCAGACCGACGACGAAACCCAGCGCTACAGCGGACTCTCCAGCGAAGACGACGTTTCGGACGGCACGCGAGTGGGGAGCTACCGCTTCCAATGGACGGAGAACATCATCGGCTCCACGCGGCTGACCGGCGAGCACTATTTCGAACTGGGGCGTCTGCAAGGCGCGTCGCGGCCCATCGAGTTCACCAGCCTGAGCATCAATTGGCGCGCTGTGCGAGGCGAAGCCAGCCGCGACGCCCCGGACACCCGCACCTTCACCTACGCGGAAAACAGCCAAGGTCTCGACGAAATCGTGACGCCGAGCCGCCAAGCGGCGGGCGACTTGCGCGAGGTCTTCCAGGCGCCGGACCGCGTCTTCTCGGAACTCGAGGACGAAATCGAGGAATACGGCATCGACGCGGAGTTGCCGCTGTTCATCGGCGACATGGACGTCACCATCAAGTTCGGCGCTTCCGTCTACGAACGCGAACGCGACAGCAGCAGCCGCTTCTTCCGCTTCGACATCGCCTCGTCCGCGCCACCCGCCATCGCCCTCTACACGCCAAGGCTGCTCTTCGGCTTGGACAACTGGGGCCGTGGCCATCTGGATGTGCGCGACTTTTCCGCTGGCGCAGCGAATGCGAGCGGCATCTTTCCGTTCGCCCTCTCCAGCGAAGAGACGACGTCCTACTACCTTGGCTTGGACGTGCAGTTGACGCCGCGCATCCGAGCCGCGGCAGGCGTTCGCAAGGAAGACGCGACCTTGTCCGCCGACGCTTTCGGCGGCAACACCGAAGCGAACACCACGAACGCGGTGAGCCGCGACTATTCGGACACCCTGCCAGCAGCTTCGCTGACGTTCGAGTTCGTGAACGACATGCAACTGCGCTTCGCCTACTCGCGAACGCTGAATCGGCCAAGCCTCTTGGAAATCACCGGAACGACGGTGCGCAATCCAGAGGACTCGAACCTCTACCGCGGCAACGTGTTCCTGCAGCCAGCCACGGTCGACAACTTCGATGCCCGCTGGGAGTGGTACTTCGGCGCCGCCGACAGCTTCTCCGCCGGTGGGTTCCGCAAGACGTTCGAGAACCCCATCGAAGTCGGCAAGGTGCAAGCGCAGAACGACATCTTCACCTGGTTCAACGGCGAAGAGGCGGAACTGCAAGGCATCGAGTTGGAGTTGCGCAAAGCGCTCCCTCTGGGCGCTTGGTTCGGCGCTTCGACCGCATGGGACGCATTCGAGCTAACCGCCAACATGTCGCTGGTGGATTCGGAAACGACCCTCTTCGGCGCCGGCGAAACAGCGGCGGACGTGCCGGTCACCGGCTCCCGACGCATCGCCAAACTGTTCGAGAACAAGCGCCGGCTAAGCGGCCAATCCGACGTGCTCGGCAACCTGATCCTCGCCTACGCGCCCTTCACCCAAGGCATCGAAGGCTCGCTCGCCTACAACTACACCGGCGAACGCATCGTCCTGGTCGGCGCCGAAAACGCCCCCAACATCCTAGAGAACGCCCGCGGCCAGCTGGACTTCCTCCTGCGCTATGCCTTCGAACGCCGCGGCTTCCCCCTCGAAGTGGAGTTCAAGGCCAGAAACCTTCTCGACGCCGCGGTCGAATGGCACCAGGGCGACCTCCTCTACGAACGCTACGACCCCGGCATCACCTACAGCTTGAGCGTGAAAGCCGGCACGAGGTGACGCGCGTTGTTCGGCCCCGGCAGAGCCGACCCCACGATTCCGTGGTAACATCGCTGCCATCAGATCGGACCGGAGCGCCAGCGTGGGCTTTCCGAAAGACCCCAATCTCAAGGGCTTGGCCGCCGTCACCTATCACCCCGAGATTCCGTCGTGGGAGTTCGACATCCGCGCCGTGCCGCCCGGCACCGAGCCGTTGGAGGTGAGCGACTGGCACCGCCGCCACGGAAGGGCCAACAGGACGCAAGGCAATAGCGAGCGGGTGGCGGAAGCACGGTTGAAGCCTATCGCAGAGTCAGATACCGATGACTTCCAACAGTGACGCTCTCGGCCCCGGGTTCGATACTGGAACGCTGATCCGCCCGACGCAGCGCAAGCTGGTCACCTGCTGGATGGAGGAAGCCGGCGCCCGGACGTTGATACTCCCAAGAGTATGGGAGGAACTCACGACCTCGCACCGTGCATCGGCAAGGTTCAACGCCGCGGCGGCATGGCGGGCGATTGCGGAGCGTCCAGACGCGCCTTTTCAGTGGGTCGCGTGGACGGACGAACACGAGCGCCGTGCCGAGGAAATCCGCTCCCGCTTCACGCAAGCCTGCTTTCCGAAGCATGCGTCCGATCAGATCGATCTCAACAGCGACGCCGTCATCGTTTCCCAGGCACTGGCGCTCGGCACCGACGTGCTGGTGACGAGCGACGTCAACACCATCGACCACTACGAGATCAACTTGGTGGTCGAGCAAACGCTGGGAATGAACGCCGGCTTCGTGGTGACGTTGGACGACGCGCTGCAACGGGTCTTCCGTGGCGGAGAAGCCGCGCAAAGGTTGCTGGTGCTGGCGCTGTCCACCGTTGCGCCCGCAAAGGCGCAGCGCTGGTCAATCGATGAGGCGTTCGCCGAACTGAACAACCTTCGCGCAGCTATGACTGGCGCTGGTTTGCGGCAAACGGCCATCCGCCTGGAAACTCGCTGGGAGCAATGCCGAGACTTGGCCGCGGCTTTGGACGAAGCACAAGATCGCGCCGAGAGATCGACAGCGCTTGCGTTCGAGCGAATGCGCACGGCGTGGCATCGGCAGGGGAAGCCACCGTGACCACGGCCCCAGGCACTTGGCACTCGACGCACGGCAGTTCCAAGTGATAATTTTCAACGTTTCGCAAGTTCTGCCTAGCTGCGTGCGGCACCCATTGCGAGTTGCACGGTCTTCGGATCTACGTCGCACGCAACCAGCATCTCCTGCGCTCTCTTCAAGTGGTTGGCGGGGCCATAGTTCATCTCTAGCCAAAGGCCATTGCCAACTTCTCTAGGATCTAGAAAATCACTGCCGTTCGGCCTACGCGGCTCTTGGTTGATCAAGTAAGTTCCGTGAGTGTTCGCCAAAGGAATCCGGTCTTCCGCTCTTCGTGTCTCGATCAGCCACATCGCTGTGGCCACTTGAACACTTGCCCAGCTTGAGACGTCCTTCGTGACGCCATCAGGAAATGCAAGTTGAAGCGGTTTCCTCATGCCTTTCTTGTAGCGGAATCCAGCTAGAGCAACGCTGTCTGGTGGCGCCTCTTGAGATTTGTCTTTCCTGGCCCGTGCCGGTTCCCTTTTCGAAGGCGGATGGACATTTGGACGTGCCGGCGTACTCTCGAAGTTCCCTGGCCAGAGCCAGAAGAGGTCCATTATTCCATGCCGGCCAGTCACGCTGAAGTCTAGCCGACGCTTCTCCACTATGTCGCCGACCGCGGAAAGGTCATAGCCTTCCCATGTATCGCCGTTCGTCATCACAAAATGTTGGCAACCAACCATGCTGCAGTACGAGATGGTTTGCAGGAGCTCACCTTCTTCCAGCCGGCTACCGAGAGCCTTGGCTTCCACCACCAAAACCACTCTCTTGTTGTGCCACATCGCGTAGTCGAATCGCTTAGACTTATATGCATACTCCGTCAACACGTGAGTGGGGTCGGCCAACCGCCATCCGATCTTGCTCAAGATCGGGTCGATTAGCGCATATCTCGTCGTGGACTCGCTCTTTGTCAATGTGTCCCGGTGGTCGTTGATGCACTCGCGCAGGTTGCTCACGAGGTCGCTCAGTTCGTCAAGCCACATCTGCTATCCCTCCATCGTTGCTGCTCCCTAAACGAAAGCTAGAAGCAAGTCTAGCACCGAGTCTAAGTGGGGTGTGCGACATTTGGTGGCAGGGCTGCCCTTCATGCCGTCAAGGGAGGCGCTTGGCCGGAGGGCCAGAAGTCGTCGTAGTCCTCGTTGAAGATCGCCGCCCGCAGGGCGAGGACGGCGTTGGCGCCGGCCACGCTCCAGCGCATCCCGCGGCGCTTGAAGCGCTCGCCGACGAGGCCCTTGCACATGCTCTCCACGGTGCCGGAGCCGACGCACAGGCCCATCTCCCGGAACTTCGGATAGCGCATCCGCCGCCGGTTGCCGTCGACGTAGGCGACGCACTTCGCGGCCTCCTCGCAGTCCTCCGCCCGCAGCGCTTCCAGCACGTCGTCGACGCGGCCTTCCTCCAACGCCTGGCAGACGCGCCGCGACCACGCCGCGCACGCTTGCGCGCCGACCCCGTGGACCGCCTTGCCGACGTCCCACAGGTGTTCCTTCGCGTGCCACAGGTCGACGATCCCGACGCACTCCGGCAGCATCTCCGCCACCGTGTTCCAGATCCACTTCGCGCCGTCGCCGACCGCCACCCGCCGCTCCGCCTTCGCGAAGCCGAACCGCTTCGCGGCGCGCCAGACGCGCTGCCCGAACGGCGACGGATCCGCGTCCGCGTCGCGCGACGCCGCGCTCTCGATGGCCGCCGACACGCGCACCGAGCCGGCGTCCCGACGCGGCAGCCCGGTCCTCGCGTCGCGCCCCTCGGCGGTGTGGAACGTCGCCACCTTCGCCTCCCGCGTCTTCGCCGGCTCCCCCTCGCCGCCGCGCCCGGAACCGCGCCGCTCCCCAGGCAGCACCGGCACCCCCGTGCCGTCCAGACAGCAGTACGCCGTCGCCGCCGGCGCCTCCGCCGCCTCGCCCTCCACCGACTCCCGCGCCGACAGCGCCTCGCCCAGCGCCTTCGCGCTCCGCTCCAGCCGCTTCGCGTCCACCGACACCCCCGCCACCCGGCGCACCGCCTCCGCCGCGCCGCGGAAGCTCGCGCACGCCGCCGCCCAGCCCAGCACCGAACGCAGCGCCGGCGTCACACGCTCGCCACCCGTCTCCACCCCAAGCCCCGCGTCCAGCGGACACGTCCGCCAGCCGCAGACCCCGCACGTCCAGTGCCAGCGCTCCACCGACGCCGGGCCGAACAGCGTCAGCAGCCGCGTCGAACGCCGCGTCCGCCGCCGCATCGCCCCGCCGCACTCCCCGCACGGCGCCGCCTCCCGCTCCCCGTCCGCTTCCGACAGCAGCACCGACAGTGCGCCGCACGTCCCCGACAGCACCGACGCCCGCAGACCCTCCTCCGCCGCCTTGAAGTCCTCCCCGCCCGACGCCACCCGCAACGCCAGCGCCCGACACTCCGCCGACGACGACAGCGCCGACGACACCTCCTCCCGAACCGCTTCCCGCCACTCGCGCTTGCCTTCCAGCGCCTCCCGCGCCATCCTCCCAGCCGTCATCGCGATCTCCTTTCGCCGGCATCTCGACAACGCCTAGCCTAAGGTCGATCGCGGTGGCTCCCAACACTTCCGCCACCAAATGTCGCACACCCGTCTAAGTGCCGTCACACCCCGTAGTCCCCACGGAAGTACAGCAGCGGCGCCGCCTCTGGGCGGAGAATGGCGAAGTCCTTTACAGCCCCCACGACGATGGTGTGGTCGCCCGCGTCGTGTTCGGCGGCTAGGTGGCATTCGACGTAGGCCATTGCGTTGGCGAGGATGGGGGTGCCGGAGGGGGTTGTTCGCCATGCGATGTCGGCGGCCTTGCCGGCTTGGGCGAACGCGTCGCTCACCGCTTGCTGATCCGCCGCCAGCACGTTGACGCAGAAGCTGCCGAGCGCGCGCAGCCGGGGCCAGCTGGTGCTCGTCTTCGCTGGCGAGAAGGAGACGAGCGGCGGGGCCAGGGAGAGCGACGCGAACGACTGCGCGGCCAAGCCCACCAGCGCCTCGCCTTCCAGCCCGGCCACCACGACCACACCGGTGCAGAACTGGCCGCACGTGTCGCGGAAGGCGCGGCTGTCGAAGTTCTCCATCGGCCTACCGCCGTACCTCGCGCCAGTGCGGCCTAAACCGCTTGCGCAGCCACCTCCTTCATGCCGGCCCATTCGTCCCACATGTCGATCATCGACTGCTTCGAGCGCTCCCACGGGTCGTTGCCCGGCTCGAACTTCAGCCAGCCCCCGTCGAAGGCGCGATCCGGGTGGTCGGTCAGGCCGGTGTTGTCGGCGACGATGTGCGGCTGGCGCTTCTTGTTGCGGATGCGGAAGATGATGCTCTTGCGCGCTTCCGAACCGTTCTCGTTGCGCGTCGCCGAATGGGGGATGTGGTACATCGTGATGCAGGCGTCGCCGGGTTCCATCAGCACCTGGGTCGGCTTCGGCCAAGAGCGGCCATCGGGCGTACAGGCCGAGTTCGCGTCCACGTAGGCGTCCCGCACCGCGTCCGGCAGGTAGTTCATGCCGCAGCGGTTGGGCGTCTCGTGGTTCAGCCGTGGCCACTCCGGGCCTTCCGGGCCGAGGCAGCCGTTCGACTCGTACTGCATTCGGAAGAAGCGCTCGGTGTGGTGATGGGCGCCGGGAAGAACGGCCGTCTGCCCGCAGCCTTCGACGGTCTGGTCGTTCAGCGCCACGATGGCGAAAGCGGTGAAGCTGCCCAGGCTCAGCGTCATCCGCGGATCCTGGAACAGCACGCCGAAGTTGTGCCCGACCACGTCCGGGCTGCGCCCGATGTCGCCCTTCGGCCCGGTGGCGAAGTGGCGCAGATAGATTTCCTCCGGCGTGCCCTGCTGCGCTTCCTGGGCGGCGGCCATCGTGATGTTGCCGTCCATGTGGATGGCAGCGGCGTAGTACGGGAGGTCCTTGTCGCGGTAGCCGACCGGCGTGAACTGCTCGCCCGGCTCGCGCACCGGGTTGATGGCCACTTGGCAGTTCACCGGCGGGTCGAACCGCCCCATCGCCTCGTGCAGGATCGGCGTGACCGACGACGCATTGATCAGATCGGTCATCTCCTTGCGCGGCCCGACGTACTCCCCCTTCTTCTTCTCCTCGAGGCACTTGAGCGCCGCATCGACGAGTTCCTGCCGCACCGCCTGCTTCAGGACGATGAAGCCGTCCCGATGGAACTGCTCCTTCTGCTCCCGCGTCATCGCGACAGCTTCGATTTCGTTCGTGCCCATGCCTTCCCCCATGTAATCGAGAGCGTGAGAGCGTGGCCTTTTCGCGCCGGAGGGTCAAGCGGCGCCACGCGCAGTGCGCTTAGAATGGCCGCTCTTCGAATGCTTGGGGGAGCTTGGGATGGACGAACAGCCGTTGTTGATGGAGAAGCACGATCACGTCGCCGTGCTCACGTTGAACCGGCCGGCGAAGCTGAACGCCTTGGGCGCGGCGGTGCGGGAGGCGATGGTGGCGGCGTTCGCGGAAGTCGGGGAGGACGACGACGTGCGCGCCGTGGTCGTCACCGGCGCCGGGCGCGGCTTCTGTTCCGGCGCGGATTTGACCGCTGGCGGCAAACAAGCCACGCTGACGCAGAACGACCATCTGGACGACCTCGGCTGGGTGGGCGAGCAGGCGCAGGTGGTCTACGGCTTGAACAAGCCGGTGATCGGCGCGGTGAACGGCATTGCCGTGGGCGCGGGCATGAGCTTGGCGCTGGCTTGCGACGTGCGCGTCGGCTCCGAGCAGACGCGCTTCAAGACGGTGTTCATCGAACGCAACCTGTCGCCGGATTCGGGCATGAGCTACTTCCTGCCGCGCATCGTCGGCTATTCGCGGGCGGCAGACCTCATCTACACCAGCCGCATGGTGGATGCGGACGAAGCGTACCGAATGGGCCTGCTCGACCGCCTCGTCGCCCACGACGCGCTGCTCGATTCGGCGCTGGAACTGGCGGCGCAGATGACCGCCTGGCCGCCGTTGGCGCTGCGCATGTCCAAGCGCGTGCTGCAGCACAACGTCGAATGCGAGCTGCCGGAAGCGCTGCGCTACGAAATCACGGGCATCTCGTTCGCCAACCGCGCCGTCAACGACCGCCAGGAATCGCTCGCCGCCTTCCGCGATCGTCGCCAGCCGCGCTACACGGGAACGTAGGCGCTGCGGCCTCGCTGCTAGTGTAGTGTCGCTGACATAATGCAGTCTAAGGCGCGGAGGCCAGCTTGGCTCTCGCGCGGTCGACCTTTTCGAGGATTTCCTCGGTGGTCTTCGTCCAGACCAGCGGCCGCGGGTTCTCGTTGTACGTGTCCAGATACCGCCGGAGGCTCTTCTCCAGGGCGCACACCGACGTGAACGCGCCGCGCCGCAGGTGCTTCTCGGTCAGCTGCGCGAAGAAGCGCTCCACGAGGTTCAGCCACGACGCGCTGGTGGGCGTGAAGTGCAGGTGGACGCGCTTCTTCCGCTCCACCCACTTCCTCACCTTCTCGTGCTTGTGGGTGGCGTAGTTGTCCAGCACGACGTGGACGTCCTGCCCCGGCGGAACCGTCTTCTCCACCTCCTTGAGGAAGCGCAGCGCCTCCTGGTGGCGGTGGCGGCGGAACGACCGCCCGACCACCTCGCCCGACGCCATGTTCAGCGCCGCGAACAGCGACGTCGTGCCGTGCCGCCTGTAGTCGTGCGTCATCGTGCCGCAGCGCCCCTTCTTCATCGGCAGCCCGGGCTGCGTCCGGTCCAGCGCCTGGATGGAGCTCTTCTCGTCGAAGCTGAACACCACCGCGTTCTCCGGCGGATCCAGGTACAGGCCCACCACGTCGCGCAGCTTCTCCTCGAACCGCGGGTCCGTGCTCAGCTTGAACGTCCGCGACAGGTGCGGCTTCAGCCCGTTCGCGCGCCACGTCCGGCTCACGAAGTCGCGCGTCGCGCCCGCCTCCCGCGCCATCGTCCGGCACGACCAGTGCGTCGCGTCCTTCGGCAGCGCGGTCGTCGTCAACTCCACGATGCGGCTGCGCAGCGCCTCCCGCTCGGCGTCGCTCCGCCCGCCCTGGTTGCCGCCCCGCGGCCGCTCCTTCGCGATCCCCGCCAGGCCTTCGTCGGCGTAGCGCCGCCGCCACCGCCCCACCTTGTTCACTTCCAGACCCGTGTCCGCCGCGATCTCCTTGTTCGTCATCCCCGACGCCGCCGCCAGCACGATCCGCGAACGCTCCCGCAGCCGCACCGAAGCGCTGCGCGACGACGACCACCGCTCCAGCTGCTTCCTGTCCGACTCCGGCACCTCGATCCTCGCCGCCACACGCATCCCGTCGCTCTCCCGAAAACCCGTCGAAACGCATCTTGACACGGCCATCCAACTTAAACAATGGTATAAAAGCGACACTACACTAGGACGGGATCGCGAGCGCCGCTTCTTCGGTGGCCACGCCGTGCGCTAGGCAGGCGTTCAGGAACTCGCGCAGAAAGCGGTTCACCTGCGCCTTCTCGTCCGGCTGGCGCATCTTCGGGTTGGGGTAGGCGTACACCGGCTCGAACCGCCGCTGGCCTTGGAACTCGATCACCTCGGCGCAGCGGGCGTCGTGGTAGAGCCGCACCTTGATGCGCATCTCGTTCAAGGGGATGCCATCGCCCGCTGCCGCCGGTTCGACGTTCGGCAAGCGTTGCCGCAGCAGCACCACGGTGGTGTAGCGCTGCTGCTCGGTCACCTCGACGGTCACCTGGGGCGAGACCTCGCCAAGCAGCACGAAGAACTCGCGCCGGTCGCCTTCACGCACCCCAGGCAGAAGGCGCACGAGGCGCAGGTAGTTGCCGTCGCACTCCGCCAAGTGCGCGCTCAGGTCGATCTTGTAGCGCCCGGTCTTCAATATGCCGTCCGTCCAAGGCCGCAAGGCCAGCGTCCCGGCGCAGTCGCGCTCCAAGCCGCCAAGCGACGGATTCTAACCGCCGTGCCGTAGACGTTCGCAAGCGGAAAGTGCGTCGAAAATGGGGCGAGTTGGTGGCGCGGCTTCGTGCCGATGGGCGCGGGCACCCGCCGGACGCGGTGTGTTCCGAAAAGTAACACTGGCAGGACATCCGCCGCGCATTTGTTAGACTGCCAGCGAGCCGTCGCCCGAGAGCGGCGTTCGTTTGGCCACTCGAAGGGTTGCGTATGTACCGCGTTGTCGAAGATCGCTTGGAACCGTGCTCCATCGTCGCCGGCCAGACGGCATCGGGCGCCAGGGGGCGACGGCCCACGGTGCGCATGGCCCTCGGTGCGCTCGCGGTCGCGCTTGCGGCAGCCAGCCAAGGCGCCAATCTGAGCGAGGTCTACGCGCAAGCGGCGGAGAACGACCCGGTGCTGGCCGCAGCGCGCGCTCTGCACCAGTCGCGGCAGCAGGGCGTGCCGATGGCGCGGGCCGGGCTCATGCCCGGCGTCAACGCCCAGGCCAGCGCGTCGCGCACCACCGTCACCACCGATGGCACCGACCTCAACCCGAACAGCGCGGATTTCGGGCGCCCGTACCCGGACCGCGAGGTCGAACAGCGCCGCTGGAGCGCTGGGGTGAGCCAGCCCGTGCTGGACATGTCCAGCTGGTTCAACTACCGCAGCGCGAAAGCACGCGCCAAGCAGGCGGACTGGGACTTGGAAGCCTCGACCCAGGGCTTGATCACCCGCGTCGCCGCGGCGTATCTGAACGTGCTGCGGGGCGAAGCGGCGCTGGAGTCCGTCGTCGCCTCGGAGGAAGCGGTGAAGCGGCAGTTGGAGCAGGTGCAGCAGCGCTTCGACGTCGGCTTGGTGGCGATCACGGACGTCTTGGAAGCGAAGGCCGCCTACGACAACGAAGTGGTGAACCGCATCCAGGCGGAAGGCAACCACGACATCTTCTTCGAGGGGCTGCGCACCCTCACCGCCACGCCCGTAACGCAGATCGACCGGCTGAACGACGCCCTGCCCATCGTCGATCCCGTGCCGGCCGACGAGAACGAATGGGTGAACACCGCGCTGGCGGGCAACTTCAGCGTGCGCGCGGCCCGTGCCGGACTGCAAGCCGCCGAGCGCGATCTGCGCGCCCAGCTCTCGAACCACCTGCCGGTGATCACTGCTTCCGCCAACTACGGCGCGAGCAACGGCAGCCAGGCCTTCGGCAGCTTCGTCATCCCGGCCCAGGCGTCCGCGAACATGACCTACTCGCTCAGCGTCAACGTGCCCATCTACCAAGGCCGCACCCACGCCGGAGTGCGCCAAGCCCGCCACGGCCTAGACCAAGCCCGCCAGCAGCTCATCGGCCAGGAACTCACGGTCTCCAGAGACGTGCGCAACCTCTACCGCGCCGTCGTCACGGAAGTGGTGCGCGTGGCAGCCCGGGCGGAAGCGATCAAATCCTCGCGCTCGGCTCTGGAAGCCACCCAGACCGGCTACGAGGTCGGCACCCGCAACATCGTGGACGTGCTGCTGGCGCAACGCCGCCTCTTCTCCTCGCAGTTCGACTACGCCACCTCCCGCTACGACTACGTGATCAACCTCCTGCAACTGAAGGAAGCCGCCGGCGTGCTGAGCAGCGCGGACATGGACGAACTCAGCCAGTTCACGGACGCCGCGAACCCGATCACGCCGTTCAGCATGCGCTGAGTCCGTTTGCCGGGGGAGCGCGACGGCCAATCCCTCGCATGGGAGCCGTCGCCGGGGGCGTCCGTCGCCTGGAAAGCCTTAGAAGAAGGTGCGAACCAGAGCGACGCCAAGACTGATCGCGGCGACGACGACCATGCCGCAGAGCCAGCGCAGCATCGTGGCCTCCTTACGGTCGATCAGCGTCTTAACCTCCGCAACGTCCTCCCGGGTCGCCATGTGCTCCATCTTGGACTCGATTCGCGCCAAGCGTTCGCCGTGATCTCCGCCACCGCCCCCTGGGTTGAGCGGGACAACCCTCCCACCGTCTACATCGCCTGCCATGCGTTCATCTTCTCCCACAGGGCACGGTCGAAGAGCCCGTAGTAGTTGTCCACTTTGGTCACGACGCCGCTTCTATTGGCACCGTTCGTCTTGGTCCCGTTGCCGAAACCGAGCACTTCGCAGACTTCGGCGCAGGTCCTCTGCTCGGCCGCGACCATGTACACCGCTCCTTCAAGAACGGCGTGGTGCTCGGGAAAAGCACCCGTGAGCACGTTGGGGTCACCGTTCTCGGGCGGCCACACGACCAAGTAGCAGTTCATGGTCTACCTGCCATCTCCACGCCACGCAGCGTACCCCATCACTACAGCATATGCCGCAACGCCGCGCAAGGTTGTACTGGTTCACTACATATGGCACTGGGGCTAGGCAGCCTCCTGAGCGACAAGGTACTCGTTCGGGGTGAGGTAGTCGAGGCTGGAGTGGGGCCTCTCGTAGTTGTAGAAGAACTCGTACAGGAGCAGCTTCGAGGAGAGGGCCTGGACGGTGAGTTCGCAGTCGAGGAAGTTCCAGAACTCGATGCGGGCGGTGCGGTTGGCGCGTTCGACGCAGCCGTTCCACTGCGGGCGCCGCGGCGGCAGGACGTGGAGTTCGATGCCGAGCTTCTCGCAGGCGTCCTCGAACTCGGCCATGAACTCGCTGCCGCCGTCGACCTGGATGGACTGCAAGGCGACGGGGAAGGCTTCGACGACCTCGTCGAGGAAGCGCCTGGCGTTGAGGGCGGTGGCGCGGGAGAAGACGCGGGCGACCATGAAGCGGCTGACCGGGCAGACGGCGCGGAACTCCTTGATGGTGCGGCCGTCGCGGGAGAAGGTCATGTGGTCGATCTGGACGAGCTGGCCGGGGCGCGTGGGCCTGGCGCCGTAGCGCCAGCGCCGCGCCCAGCCGTTGAACCTGCGGCGGCGCTTCGGCTGGAGGCGGCCCTCGCAGGCGCTGGCGCGGGGCACGTGGCCGACGGCGATGGCGCGGGAGAGGATGCGCCCGACGGCGGAGACGCTCAGATGCAGCCCCTTGCGGGCGAGCATGCGCTGGATGGGCGCCTTGCCCATGAACGGGTGCTTGCGGCGCAGGTCCATGACGGCCTTGACGTCGCTCGACCTGCGCGACGGGCGGCGGACGCGGCGCGGGCGGGTGGACTTCGGCGCAAGGCCGCGCTGGCCGCCGGCGGCCAGCGCGGCCTTCCACCGGAACATGGTGCGGCGGCTGACGCCGATCTCCTTCAAGGCGGCCGGCTCGCGGCAGCCAGCGGCGCGCAGTTCGTCGAAGCGCCGGATGGCGAGCAGGCGTTCGCGCGCCGCGGCCGGCAGTTCGGCGTCGTCCACCTTGAAGCTGCGGTACGATCTCGTCCGCATGGACTCGATGTCCATGGTTCGGTTCCTTCAGTGGGTTTGCGTTCACCGAAGGCTACCCGAACCGGCGCCGGCGGCGGTCTTTCCGCCGTCGGCGCCGCGCTCAGCCGGTCATGGCCGCCGCAGTGCCAAATCTATCCGAGCCGGCACAAAGGTCGCGGTTCAAGGCCGGCGAACGCTGACCGCCGCTTCCGACGGAAATCTAGGTTGCGAGCCAGCCGCTGAGCAGGTTCTCGAGAGCCTTCTCGGCACCTTGGTTCGCGGCCACCACGGCGAGGGCGCGTTGGCCTTCGGCTTGGCGTTGTTGGGGATCGGCGAGGAGTGAATCGACTACGCGCTCGATGTCGGCAGCGTTCGCTACGGGGTGGAAGCAGTCGGCGGCTGCGAAACGGTCGCAGATCTCTTCGGTCTTGAACCGTGCGGGGCCCATCAGGATGGGCAGGCCTTGGGCGGCGGCTTCGATGGGGTTGTGGCCGCCGGTGTCGTCCAGGCTGCCGCCCACGAACGCCACGTCGGCATGGGCGTAGAGTTGGGCGAGGGTGCCCATCACGTCGCCGATTAGCACTGGTTGTTCGAGGTCGCGTTTCGACATCAATCCGGTGGCGAGGCCGTAGCGTTCGGCTAGGCGGACGACCTGTGGTACGCGCTGGGGGTGGCGCGGCACTAGGATGAGGCGCAAGTTCGGCCAGCGTTCGCGCAAGCGCTGGTGGGCATCTAGGAGGATTTCCTCCTCGCCGGCGTGGGTGCTGCCGGCGATCCATGTTGGGGCGTCTCCGAAATCGAGGTCGGCGACGCCGAAGTCGTCAGGCGGCAGCTTGGCATCGAACTTCACGCTTCCCACTATGTGTACGCGCTTTGCGCCGAGCGCTCGGAAGCGCGCTGCCGTGTCCTCGTATTGGCAGACCACGCCGTCCAGCTGTCGCAGCATCGGTTGCACCAGCGAGCGGGCGCGTCGGTAGCGGCGGAAGGAGCGGGCGGAAAGGCGGGCGTTCACCAAGTACGCTCGCGCACCGCTGCCGACGGTTTGCGCGATCAGGTTCGGCCAGAGCTCAGTTTCCATGAGAATCAGTGCGCGAGGCTGCACGCGGCGGAGGAATCGTCGCACGGCCCGGGGGAAGTCGTAGGGGGCGTAGCAGTGCGCCACGTCGTCGCCGAGAAGGGTTTGGACGCGGGCGCTGCCGCTCGGCGTCATGGTGGTGACTAGGATGGTCTCGTTCGGCAGGCGTTTGCGCACGGCGCGGATGGTCGCGGCCGCGGCGTTGGTTTCGCCGGCGGAGACGGTGTGGAACCAGATCGCGCCGGGCGGAAGCTCCGGGACGTGTCCGAACCGTTCGCGGATGCGTTGCCGGTAGGCGGGTTCCGAGCGCCCCTTCCAGTAGAGGCGCAGCCGAACCCACGGCAGGGCCAGCAGCAACAGCAGCGAGTAGAGATGGCGCAACGGCTAGGGCCCGGCGCTAGCCAGTCGGCGCCGCCTCGACGCAGCGGAAGCCCATGTTGCCGGTTGCCGAATCCGGCGTGTTGGAGTAGCGGGCGGCCACGCGGTAGCGATTGCAATAGCTGTCGTGGCAGAGATAGGAGCCGCCTTTCAAGACCTTCGCGGTGCCTTCCCCGGAGCCGCTTGGATTGCGATGCGGATCCGCGCTGAACCAATCCGAGCACCACTCCCAGACGTTGCCGACCACGTTGTAGAGGCCGAAGCCGTTGGCGGCGAACGCCTTTGCCGGCGCGGTGCCGAGGTAGCCGTCTTCGGCGTCGTTCCGATGCGGGAAGCTGCCCTGCCAAATGTTGCAGCGGTGCTTGCCGCGAACCACCAGTTCATCGCCCCAGGGGAACCGTTTGCCTACCAGCCCGCCACGCGCCGCGCGTTCCCACTCGGCTTCCGTGGGCAGGCGCATGCCGGCCCAGTCGCAGTACGCGACAGCATCGTGCCAGGAGACTTGCACGACCGGATGGTGCAGGCGGCCCTTCAAGTTCGAACCCGGTCCTTCGGGCTTGCGCCAACTCGCGCCTTCGACGGCGAGCCACCACGGCGCGGCGCCGACTTCGCTCGACCGTTCCAACCGATGCCGCCGCGATTTCGGGAGGAGGCCGCTGAAAACGTAGGCCCAGCCGTAGGACTCGGCCTCCGTGCGATAGCCCGTGGCCGCCACGAACGATTGGAATTGCGCGTTGGTGACTGCGGTGCGCTCGATGGCGAAGGCGTCCACGGACACTTCGCGCACCGGCCCCTCGCCGTCTTCCTGCCGGGCGTCGCGATCTTCCGAACCCATGAGAAACGCGCCGCTTGGAATGTCCACCATTTCGCGTGCGTCATTGCGCTTGCGCACGACGTTGCCGCCGGCTTGGTGGCGGCCCGCTTCGGCTTCGGCGCGGGCCGGTGCGCAGCACGCCGGGCTGCTATCCATCGGCGCCATAGCGTTCCCAGAATCGCGCGCTGCGTTCGGTGTGGCCGCTCTCCCACTCCTGCCTGTAGCGCTGCATTTCCTCGCGCAACTCGGCGACGATGGCACCGGTGCCGGATTCTCCGAAGAGGTTGCGCGTCTCCCAAGGGTCGTTCCGCAAATCGAACAACTGGGTCTGCCGCTGGCAGTCGCGCACCGCGTATTCGATCAGCTTGTGCGAACGGTTCTTCACGGCGCGCTGCGATGAAACGTAGGCGAAGTAGAGACTGTCGCGCACTTGTAGCGTTGGATCGCGCATAGCAGCGACGAGGCTCTTTCCTTCCACGCTCTCCGGTCGCGGCGTTCCGGTGAGCTCGCAAAGGGTGGGGAAGATGTCCAGCAAATAGACGAAGGCGTCGCTTCGCGTCCCTTGGGGAACACCCGGCCCGGCGAAGACGAGCGGAACGCGAACGCTGTGTTCGTAGCAGTTCTGCTTGCCCATCAAGCCGTGCTGCCCCACCGCCAAGCCGTTGTCGCCCGCGAAGACGATCAACGTGTCGTCGGCGATTCCCTTCGCGTCCAGTGCCGCCATGACGCGCCCGAATTCGTGGTCCAAGTGGGAGACCATCGCGTAGTACTCGGCGATGTGGCGGCGGATTTCCTCGGGCGTGCGCGGAAACCGAGCCAGCATTTCATCGCGGATGCGCAAGGAGCCGTTGTCGAACGGATGTCCGCCCAGGAAGTTCGGCGGCAACTCCACGTCTTCCTGTGGATACATGTCCAGAAACCGCTTCGGCATGGTGCGCGGGTCGTGGGGCGCCAGCAGCGCCACGTAGGCGAAGAACGGCTTGTCGGTTTGCGGATCGAAGCTGCCGATGTGGTCGATCACGGCATCCGCAAGCACCTCGCTCGAGTGTCTGCCAGCGTGGATGTGATCGCAGTCCCGCCAAGCGATTTCGTTGTTGCCGAAGGACGGCGGATCGGGAATGTACGCCAAGCGCGCGTCGTATTTTCCGGTCTCGTCGTAGTGGTAGGCCGGCACGTTCCAATGGTCGGCCATGCCGCCGAAGTAGATTTCGTCGCCATCGTCGAAGCCGCGGTTGAAACTGGCGCGCCCGTTGTGCCATTTGCCAGCGCCCCAGGTGGAGTAGCCGTTGCCGCGCAGCGCTTCGCCGAGCATGGTGTGTTCGTCGGGAATGGTGCTGCCGGAATCGTGCAGGTGGAACAACGTGCGCCCGGTGTGCAGCATGGCGCGGCTGGGCATGCAGATGGCGCCGTGGGTGCCGCAGGGAATGTGCGCGTGGGTGAACGCGGTGCCGCGCGCGATCAAGCGGTCGAGATTGGGCGTGCTAACGTTGCCGCCGAACGCGCTCAGCGCGTCGAAGCGCTGATCGTCCGTGAAGAACAGCAGGATGTTGGGCGGCTTGCTTTGGCTCATGTCTTCCTTCCCTCCAAATTCGATTAACTTGGAAATACCCGCTAGCCGGACTCGTCCGGCAAACTGAACGCGAAGTACTCGCTGCCGCTCGGCGGCCCCATGCGGCCACCGCCAGCGGAAATGGCCACGTATTGCTTGCCGGCAACGCTGTAGACGGCTGGCGTGGAAAATCCGGCAGCGGTGAGATCGGCTTCCCACAACACGCTGCCGTCGCGTTCGTCGTAGGCGCGGAACTTCCTATCCGGCGTTGCCGCGATGAAGATCAGCCCGGATGCCGTCACCACCGGCCCGCCGTAGCTGATTGCGCCGAACCCTAGATCGGGATGCGTCGGAAAGTTGCCGAAGGGAACCGACCAGACGATTTCGCCCGTCGCCACGTCGATGGAGTTGAGCGTGCCCCACGGCGGGGTATTGCCGGGCAGCCCTTCGTCGTCGCGCAGATAGACGTAGCAGCAGTGGGCGTAGGTGATTTCGCTGGTCGGTTCGTCCTTCACGCGCACTTCGGCGTAGAGGTACTCCAGAATCCCATCGCGTTCGGGGTCGCTCAGATACTCGAAGCTCGGCATCCGCCCTTTGCCTTCGCGCAGAATCGTCCGCGTGTCGGCGTACTCCATGCGGTCGCGCAGCCCTTCGAGCGCAACGCCGGCATCGGTGCCTTCGAGGTCCGCGCCGTGGCAACTGCCGCAGTGTTTCGCGTAGCTGCCGTACTTGCTGAAGCCAGCGGGAACCTCCTGCAAGGTCAGGATGCCAGCGGCGTCGTTGGCGTTCAGGATCAGCCGCTTCGTCGCCGGATCGAAAGCGGAACCGCCCCACTCCGCCCCACCGTCGTACCACGGATAGAGCAGCACGGTACCCACTTTCGGCGGCGCCCAGGGCCGGATGTCGTAGTCCTTGATCGCGTCTTCGACGAAAGCCCGCGCTTCGGGCGTCCGATTGGTGATCTCGAAGGTCTGGCGACTGAAGGCGACGGTGGAGAGCGGCTGTTTCGGCGCCGGAACTTCCCCCGGCATCGAACTCGGCAGATCGGTATCCACCTCCACAATCGGCAGCATGGACTCGCCGGTCTCCCGGTCGAAGACGTACAGATGGCCGGACTTCGTCGTCAGCGCCACCGCGTCGATGGTTCGCCCATCGCGCTCGAACTCGACCAACGTGGGCGGCGCCGGATTGT
This sequence comes from Candidatus Azotimanducaceae bacterium, assembly GCA_965243175.1. GTDB lineage: Bacteria > Pseudomonadota > Gammaproteobacteria > Pseudomonadales > Azotimanducaceae > VXYL01. The sequence goes on from OZ251532.1 coordinate 960,107, forward strand.
CCCGATCCCACAGATCGTGCCGAACCACCTGGTAATGCCACTTGAGCTCCCCGGTGCGCGCATCCAACGCAACGAGGCAGTTCGCATACAGGTTGTCGCCCAACCGCACCGCCCCAACGAAATCCGGCGTCGCCGAACCCGTCGGCGCGAACAGAATCCCACGCTCTTCATCAAGCGTCATCCCGGACCAGACGTTCGCCCCGCCAGCCCCGTCCAGCGACCCTTCCGCCCAAGTCTCCGCCCCCGGTTCCCCCGGCGCCGGAATGGTGTCGAACTTCCACACCAGCGAACCATCGACGGCACTAAAGGCGCGAATCGAGCCCGGAAAGGCGTCCTCCCACTCGGACGTGGAGAAGCCAAGGATGAACGTGTCCTCGAACACCACCCCCGGCACGGTGACCATGAACCGCCGCGCCCCCCGCTCGTACCCCTCCTTCTCGTCCAGCGGCGTGAGATCCACCCGCCCGTCCTCCCCGAACCCCGGCATCAGCGAGCCGTCGGCAGCGTTCAAGGCGATCAGCTCGCGCCCAGCAGCGAACACGATGCGCCTGTCTTCCCCCTTCTCCCACCACATCAACCCCCGCTGCGAGATCGGCCGCAAATCGAGATCCGTGCGCCAAATCTCCTCGCCCGTCGCAGCGTTCAAGGCGAACGCCACCAGCTGCGGCGACAACCCGTAGAGCACCCCGTCGACCACCAGCGGACTGGTGTACATCATCCCCTCGGGCTCCCCGGAGTCGTAGACCCACGCCGGTTCCAGCCGATGCACGTTGCCACGGTCGATCTGCGTCAACGGCGAATAGTGGCCACGCCCGGAATCCCCCAGATAGACCGGCCAATCGACATCCTCGGGCGCTTTGGCACACGCGACGAGAGCGAGCGCCCCCAGCGCCGCGACGAGACCCAAAATCGAGTTCCAGTGGGATGCCCCCATTGCCTCCCCCCAAAGGAAGAACAGCGGCAAGTCTATCAAGTAGCTGACGTTGGGGGCGACGACGCGGACGGAAAGGGTGTCGCGGGCGACGAAGGCGCAACGGAAACCGGCTGGCGAACTTTCACCACCGCGGCCACCGCTCGCAAACCCAATCCCAATCGCGCAAGAGATGCTGTAGACTCGCGCCGAATCCGCGATTGGAGCCGCTTGGGAGCCGAGACGTTGAAGACCATCAAGTTCGATCTGCCCATTGACGGCGTGAAGGTGGCCACTGGCGATGAACTCCGCAGCCACTTCACGACCGAGGTCCTCGATCACTTCCGTAGCGACGTGCTGGCGAAGTGGCTGCGCACTCGGCCGGACATGAGCGCGGAGCTCAACGAGGTCGAGAAACTGGCTGCCGACGGCGAGGACAAACCTACGTTGCTGGCACTCTGCAAGACCTTCGGCGTAGACGCGGACGAACATGCCGTGGAGGCTGCGCTGGCCGTGGCCACGGGCGTTCCACCTAGCTCCTCGGCGAGCCTCGCGAACAGCCTACAGGATGGGCAATCCACCGGCAACCTGCCACCCGGCGGGGGGTGTGCGACAAATCGTAGGTCAGTGGTTGCTCACTGGGTCCGATCTCGGGCGGCGAGTCGAGCGACGCGGCCGTTGCGGAGGACGGATTGGCGCCCGATGCCGTTCAGAGCGCGCCGTGGCTGAAGCCGCCGTCGTCGGTGGTCGCCGCGCCCGGGCCGTTCTGGCGCGGAGGTCGGCGGTCGAGGGGGTTGAGCCAAGGCGGGTCTCGTACTCTTGGCGTTTTTGCGAAACGAGCCAGGGGAAGGAGACCCGCCATGGCGACAGGGACTGTCGAGGAGTTGGAAGAGGAACGCAAGCGCGAAGAGGGTGAAGGCGCGGGGCTGCGGCGGGAGCTGGTGGCGGCGACGGCGCGTTTGGCGCGGTTCGAGATGGCGCGCTGCGGGTCCGGTTCGAGGGATGCGGCGCTGCTGGACATGCGGCTGCGCGCGGACATGCAGGAGTTGGCGCGGCAAGGGCTGGAGCTGGCGTACGGGAAGGACGACGCGGCGCCGTGCGCGTGCCCGGCGTGCGGCGGTCGGACGCGGCTGCTGCGGGTCGACGAGGTGCGCGTGGAGACGGTGCTGGGGAGCGTGCGGGTGGAGATGGCGCGGCGCGGGTGCCGGGAGTGCGGGCGCAGCGTTCGCCCGCGGGCGCGGCGGCTGGGCGTCGAGGGTTCGATGACGCCGTCGGCGCGGCGTCTGGCGAGCCTGGCGGGTTCGCAGTGCAGCTACGCGGGGGCGGACGAGTTGCTGCGCGAGCTGTCGGGGCTGAACTTCGGCGCGAAGCGGGTGGAGCGGACGACGCGGGCGGTGGGCGACGATCTGGAGGCGTGGCGGTCGGAAGGGGGAGGCGACGGCGACGGGGCCTCGCTGGCGCGGGAGGCGTCGAAGCCGGGGCGGAAGCTGTGCTGCGCGGTGGACGGCACGGGCGTTCCGGCGCTGCCGAGCGAGACCGAGGGGCGTTCCGGCAAGGACGGCGGACGGGCTGGCACGCGCGAGGCGAAGGTGGGCGCGCTGTGGGTGTCCGAGACGGACGCCGAGGGCCGCCCGCGCATGGTGGAGGGCGCGGCGGTGCTGTTCGCGGCGATCGAGAGCGCGGCGGAGACGCCCGGCCGGGAGTCGCCGTTCGAGCGGCGGCTGCTGCGCGAACTGGCGGCGGCGGGCTGCGGGCCGGGCGACGTCGACGTGTGCGTCGGCGACGGCGCGGAGTGGATCCGGCGGGTGTTCGACGACTGGTTCCCGGACGCCGAGAGGATCGTCGACTACTACCACGCGGCGGAGTACCTGTGGGCGGCGGCGCGCGCCCGCCACGGCGACGGCGACCTCGCCGAGGCGTGGGCGAAGAAGCTGTGCGCGATGCTCAAGGCGGGCCGCGTCGACGACGCCCTGGACGACCTGCGCAAGCGCGGCGGCGAAGCCGAGGAGTGCCGCCGCGCGGTCGCGTACCTCGGCGCCCGGCGCGACCGCATGCGCTACGACGAATACCTCGCCAGCGGCCTGCCGATCGGTTCCGGCGTCATCGAGGCGGGCTGCAAGAACGTCGTCGGCCAGCGCGCGAAAGGCCCCGGAATGCGCTGGACCGTGGCCGGCGCCAACCCCGTCCTCTGGCTCCGCTGCGCGCGCATCGGAGGCCAGCTCGACGACTACTGGAACGACCGCGTCGCCGCACTCGCCGCTTGAGAATGGACTTGGTGAGCAACCACTGACCTACGATCTGTCGCACACCCCCCGGCGGGGAAGAAAGGCTGCGCTTCGACGTTCTCGCACCGGCCTTCGTCCAAGTCCAAGTGCATGCGTCCACCGACATAGCCTGCACATTGGAGAACGCACGCGGCCGCCAGCTCGCCACGGACGGCACCATTGAGAGGAAGCATTCTAGCTCTTTTGCGGCGGTCCTGTCCCGAGGTACATACTACGTTCGACTCGGAGCTGTCGAGAGTACCCCCGCGACGTACGACATCCAAGTGAGCCAAGATCAGGAAGTGTCGAAGTCAGATCTCGTGGGGTATGGCGACACCCCCTTTAGCCGCGCCATACTGCCGCCAACGTATTGGGGAGAAGAGCGCCACGGCGTTGCATTGAAGGTTGGTGGCAAAGATTGGTGGTCAACCATGTCTATCAAGGAACTCTCGATAGACATGCGCCGAGGTACCCGCGACCGTTACTTCGAGACGACGTCGGAGCGTCAAGCCACCTTGACGGCAGGTTGCGCTCACCTGTGGGTTGTCGATGTCCCAGGGATGTATGTTGACATTCGCACAACGGGCAAGGTAGATACCGTCGGCCGCCTTCTGGGGCCCGATGGCGATATTCTGGGAGAGAATGACGACAAGGGGAAAGGCCGTAACTTTCGCATCAAGCCATCTAAGGCAATGTGGGGCGAATTCGCGGTTTTAGTATTTGGATACAACTCCAAGGAGAAGGGAGACTACCGCGTTCAAGTTCGACAGCCCTCCGTGTCTAGGGCGGGGGCGTCGGAAGCCCACCCTATGGAAAGTCACGGCCTTAGGATCGTTTGGGACGAATACTCGAAGCGCCCGGCCGCTGGAGTCGGGACAATCACCTCCGGGGCAGCTGCGGCAGCCGTGGCAGTCGCGATTGGTGGCATGCCCAAGATTTTGGGGGGTTAGGAAGAACTGGCGTTCCTGATCCCCATCTCTTCGTACTTATCGCGTAACTCTTTCGCTTTGTCCTTCATCATTAGCGCATGTCGCTTATTGCTGTCTATCGCGTCGCGAAGATCCTTCATCGCCACCCTCCTCTTGCCGTCAACGAAAGCTCTTTCGATCGCGTCCTTGACCACACCCGCCAGATCTGCGCCAGAGAATCCCTTCGTTTCCTCAGAAAGTGCCGTGACGTCGACCTCTTTAATGTCCCTACCGCGTTTCTCATAATGCACCCTTAGGATCGCGACACGCTCCTCGTCGTCTGGGAAGTTCACATAGAAAGTCTCGTCGAAGCGGCCCCTTCGCAGCAGTTCCGGTGGCAGAACGGAGATGTCGTTCGCGGTCGCCACCACGAATACGGGCTTCGTCTTTTCCTGCATCCACGTTAGGAAGTAGCCGAACAGTCGGCTGGTGATTTCGGAGCCGCCACTGTTGCTGCCGCCGATACCCGTAAACGCCTTCTCGATCTCGTCCACCCAGAGTACGCAAGGGCTCACGGTCTCTGCAAGGCGAAGTGCGTTGCGCATGTTCTCCTCGCTGTCGCCGACATACCTTCCCATCAACGCCCCAACATCTAAGCGCAGGAGGGGCAAGCCGAAGAGTGCCGATGTCGCCTTTGCGGTGAGAGACTTGCCGCAGCCGGGCATGCCGACGATCATCATACCCTTCGGCGTCTCTATGCCGAACCGCCTTGCTTCGGCGAGGTCATTCATCACCTTCGCCTTTTGGAGTAGCCAAGCCTTCAATCCCTTAAGGCCACCGACCTCGTCCATCTCGGTGACGGCCGACACCATTTCTAGGGTGCCGCTCTTCTTGACGATCTGTTTCTTCTCCTCGATTACCAGCTCGATGTCGTCTGCTCCGACTACGCTGTCGCGCTGAAAGCCGCGGTTCAATAGCCGCGTGATCTCGTACTCGCCCAAACCCCTGCAGGCTACGACTAGCCTGGCGGCCACGGCTTCCTCGATGTCATAGCCGTGCGCCGCGCTATGCCCGTCGACAAGCCGTTCGATCTCGTCCTCGCTGGGCGGTTGCTCATCGAACACCGTGATGAATGGCTCAAGCTCAGGTGCAATGTAGCGCTTTGGGGAGACGAGGAAGACCGTCGCCCTGGACTCGGGGCGCTTATCGTTAATGATCCGCCCTACCAGCATCCTCAGACGGGAGACTGCCTGCGGGCTGTCCGGCAGTATCGAGTGGGCATCCCGGATCACGATGAAGTGGTTGTTCATATCTTGATCTAGGAAGTTGCTCAGCGCGGCTGGGAGATCCAAGTAGCGGGCTTGGCTTTGCTTGCTGCAGAAATCCACACAGCCGAGCGCCAGATTCCATTCGAGTATCTTCCGGCCGTCAGCTAGGCGACGGATGATTTCGTCGCATCGTTCGTCCTCGAAAGTAACGAGATAGAGGACGGGGTAGTGGGATTCCACGTACGAACGCAACGCCTGTATGTCCAAGCTCTTGTCTCCTCCTAGACGAGACGGACGGCCAGAAGGATGCCGCTTTCGGCTTGCTCTCTCGCTCTCACGTGGCGTCCCAGTTCAGCAATCTCTCCACCGCACCCTCCGTGACCTTCGCACTTTCGAGAAACACCTGAGGTATACCGCCGCCAAAGAAGCGAACATTGTCCTTGCCGAACAGATCTCGAGCCGCTTCCAGTGTTGTGCGAGCGTGCTCACATCGCCCATGTAGAAGCGGCGGCTGTCGAGGCGGACGGGGGAGTGGGCTAGATTCAAACCTTCTTGCTGCATGCGCTTCGCGATGGCCTTGGCGAAATCATAGTGATGATCCAGATGATCCCGTCTTCTTCGCCGGCCACGTTGCCAATCAACATAGAACAAGGCTTGCAGCAGCATCTTCAAGGCATTGCGTGCGCCGACTACTTGCTGAGGCGATAGGAACTCATCGTGGTGACTTTCGTTATGCCCTTTGCGGAATCCATGGCCGCTCTGACCATGCATGTCGAGTAAGTTGAAAAGGTCGTTGACCTTGAAATCGCCGTCTTTCGCCATGCCTGGACAAAGACGGATGGCCGCTTGTAGAGAGGGCCAGTCGTACAAAGTTCGCAAGTAGATGATACGTTGCCGTAGTTCGTCCTTGCTAGCGCACGACCGCCAGTTGCGGCGCATGGCGGCCAGCTGGCACGGTTTGATGGTGAAATTCGAGTCCTCCCCCTCCGGGCCATCCCCGAGGACGGTTAGTAAGTCTTGAAACGCCGAACACCAAGGCTCGCATTCGGTGACAGCACTGCGGACGCGCTGGTCCAACGAGTCTTCGGTATGACTGTCATACACCAGCTGGCGAAGGGCCTCACTTTGCGAGATCGTGGTCCTAAAGCCCAATGACGCCGTTGCTCCGGCACCCCAGAACATAACTCGTGAGTCTGGACTCATTTGGTCCGCGACGTTAGCATCAGCAAAAGTCCCAGAAAGCAGTGCGAGATTGCTACGCGAACCAGTTCACAGGATTAAGTGCCTTGAGCACGATCTTGCCTGCTTCCATCACACCTTCAACGACATCCTCTACGACGCTGACGGCCGTCTTGACGATGACCTTGCTAGCCTCCCACACTGCTTCGCCGATCTTGCTGCCGGCAATGCCACCAACGACCCCACCAACGATCGTTCCGACGGGGCCGAATATCGATCCCACTGCTGCGCCCTTCCCCGCGCCAACTAGACCACCAACTGCCGATGCTGTGGTCGTGCCCATCGCGTCCAGTGCTTGATCTGCCGTCAGTTCGCCGGTGGCCAGCTTGTACAGCACCTTGGCGTTCTCGATGCCAACATGGACGATACCAGCTATTGTGCCAGCAGGGGTGCGCTGCAGCACTTTGATCCAGCCGTTCCTAGCAGCAACGACAACGGCACCCGTCACCGCGGTTTGTGCGCCAACGCGAGCGCCGCTCTTGATCGAGCTCTTGAAGAAGGCTTCCATGTCCTCGCTCAGCGGCCGGTTGCGCTCGCCAGTGAACGAGTTCCAGAGCCGTCGTCCCAGAAAGCTCGCGCCCTCGAAAGCGCATGCGATGGCGGCACCGTACAACGCCTGCTTGCCGATCATCTTGCCGACTTCGATGCGGTTGACGTCGTTCCACTTGTAGTCCCTGAATTCCCGCTCAAGCTGGGCCTGCTCTTGCAGGCGCTTGACCTCCTCTTTGGGGATCTCGGTCGAACGTACGCCATCGACTTCAATGCGGGCTGTTGATCCAGGAATGTCGCCCTCTTGGCCGGAGGGTACGAGCTTTCGCTGCCCGCGATAGTCGCCCTTGTCGAACAGCGCTTGGGTGGCATCGGCATCTTGGCCGTATTTGGACTGATAGCGGCGAACGACCTTGTCGTTGGCGTCCTTGACGACGATGTCCACCGAGTTCTTGCCCTGGCCTCCGAGGGCCTCGGCGCGCAGCGGACTGCCTTTGGCAGCCGCATCCAGATTGAAGGTGTTGACGTGGTGCCGCTCGGCGATGAAGCCATCCAGGTTCGGTGCCATGTTCATGGCCCCGCTCTGCGTGGTGAGCGTCTCGAGCATCCCGGCGTTGGCGTTCTTCAAGGCCTCGTCGATTCGATGGGCGTACTCGCCGACGTTCGACGCACCAGCAGCGGCGGCACCCCGTTCGATGCTGCTCGCCAGCCAACTCGCCTTGCTCTTGCCCTGTTCGAGGTGGTTCTGGAGGGACGCCTTGGCCTCGTTGGCCTGCTCGACGCCAGCGACCACCTCGTCCGCTGTCGAGACGAGATCCGTTTCCGTGGCCCAGAGGTCCGGGTGGCGCTGGAACTCCTCGCGCAGCCACTCCGTCGGCGACTTCTCGTGCTTGTGGCGCTCCCAAGAGGCGACGAAGCGCTCGATCAGCTCCGCCGTTCTTCGTGCGTTGTCTTCCCCGCCGAAGACCTGCTCCGCAGTCCTATCGGCAAGCGCGTCCCCGTCGGCAAGCGCCTGCTCGTCTTCGCGTTCCGCCGGCAATGCGAGGGCCCCATCAGCAGCCAAAGCCGCTCCTGCTTCAATCCAACTGATGTCGAACCATACGCCGCTGCAGCGAAGAAACCAAGGGGGTGGTCGGGCGCGTCAAGGCCCCTGCAAGACCGCCGTTGGGAGACGCTGTGGCTAGCCGACTTCCCGCGCCAGGCGTCGAATCATCCCCGCCAGTTCGTCGCGGTAGTCCTCGCGGCGCAGGCCGAAGTGGAACAGCGCCTCCAAGTGGGTCAGCGGATCGCCGGTCGTCAGCCACTTCCCGTCGCGTACCGGGCAGGCGTACACGGCGCCGCCCTGGTTGATGTAGGCGGAAATCGCGTCCGTCAGCCAGAGTTCGTTGTTTTTGCCTGGGGGAACGCTCGCCAGCACGTCGATGAAGTCCGCTGGCAGGATGTAGCGTCCGAAGCCCACTAGGGTGGAGGTCACGTTGGCAAGCGAGGGCTTTTCGACGATTCGCGTCACGCGCAAGTCGGCGTCGGTTTCCACCATGCCGTAGTTCGGCACTTGCTCGCGAGGAACCTCCTGCACGCCCAGAATCAGGCCGGGGGTGGCGTCGTACTGGGCGACGAGTTGGCGAGTGAACGGTACCGTGGCGCTCACCAAGTCGTCGCCGAAGGCGTAGACGAAGGGTTGGCCGCCCATCAGCGGGCCGGCGACGAGGGCTGGCGTGCCGTTGCCGTAGGGGCCGCGTTGGCGGATGTAGGCGGCGTTGACGAGTTCGCCGGTGCGGCGGATGGCGTCCACGCGCTCCTGCTGGCCGCTGGCCGCTAGGGCGTCTTCGAGGGTGGGGTGGCGGTCGAAGTGGTCTTCCAGCACTTTCTTGTCCCAGCGCGTGACGAACACCACGTCTTCGATGCCGCTCTCCGCCAGTTCTTCCACCAGGTACTGCACGATGGGGCGGTCGAGCAGGGGAATCATCTCCTTGGGAATCGCTTTGGTGGCGGGCAGGAACCGCGTGCCGCTGCCAGCCGCCGCGACGACGGCCTTGGTGATCGAGGAGTCGGGGGGTGCCGCGCTGGCCAATGGAACATCCTGTTACAAAACCACGCACGGGCTGCACACAATCCGCGCACCGCACGCTCCTATAATGCCAACAAATGTCGAAGGTGTCGTGGCGATGGCGTTGGAGGTGATCGTGCTGGCGGCTGGCGCGGGGACGCGAATGCGTTCGCGGCTGCCGAAGGTGCTGCATCCGCTCGCCGGTCGCCCGCTGCTCGCCCATGTTCTGGCCACCGCCGGTGCGCTGGCACCGAGCCGCATCCATGTCGTGGTCGGCGATGGGGCTGGAGAAGTGAAGGCTCACTTCTCTGGCAGGCCAGATGTCTCCTGGGTTCTTCAAGAACCGCGCCGGGGAACCGGCGATGCCGTGGCGCAAGCCCTGCCGGGCGTTGCGGAAAGCGCTACGGTTCTGGTGCTGCTTGGCGACGTACCGTTGATCGGCGAAGCCACGCTGCGGCGATGCGTTGAAGCGGCGTCGGGCGGCATCGGCATCGTCACCGCCGAGTGGCCGCAGCCGGACGGCTTCGGCGCGCGCATTCTCCGCGAAGGCGGGGAAGAGCGCGGGCGCGTGGTGGGCATCGTCGAGGAAAAGGATGCGTCCGAGGCCGAACGCGCCATCCGCGAAGTGAACGCTGGCGTGCTGGCGGCAGAGCGCGATTCGCTCGCGGAGTTGCTCGCCGCAGTCACGCCGGACAACGCCCAGGGCGAGTACTACCTCACGGACGTGGTGGCTTTGGCGGCGAAGCGGGGGCGGCGCGTCGAAGGCTTGCGTGTGCCAGAGCCGGAGCAGGCGCTTGGCGTCAACGACCGTGCGCAACTCGCGCAACTCGAACGCTACTGCCAACGCCAACACGCGAACGCGTTGATGGCCGCTGGCGTCGCCTTGGCGGATCCGGCACGGTTCGATGTTCGCGGCCATGTTCAAGCAGGCCGGGATTGCGCGATCGACGTGAACGTCGTCCTCGAAGGCGATGTGGTCCTTGGCGACGACGTGACCATTGGCGCCAACTGCGTCATCCGCGATGCCGTGCTCGGCAACGGCGTGGACGTGCAGCCGATGAGCTGCATCGACGGCGCGGTGGTAGCCGACGGCTGCCGAATCGGCCCCTTCGCGCGCTTGCGCCCTGGCACGGAGCTTGGCGAGAACGTCCACATCGGCAACTTCGTCGAGACCAAGAAGGCGACGTTGGGGAGCGGCGTCAAGGCCAACCACCTAGCCTATCTGGGCGATGCAAGCGTCGGCGAAGGCTGCAACATCGGCGCTGGTGCCATCACCTGCAACTACGACGGCGTGAAGAAGCACCGCACGGAAATCGGCGACCGCGTTTTCGTCGGCACCAACGCCACGCTGGTCGCGCCACTGGCCATCGACGACGAAGCGTACGTCGGCGCGGGTTCCACCATCACCTCCAACGTGCAACGCGAGGATTTGGCCGTTGGCCGCGCCCGTCAGCGCAACATTCAGGGCTGGACGCCACCAGCGAAGCGGCGATCCGCGAAAGCGCCGGAAACGGAAAGGCAGGAGGGCTAACGGCGATGTGCGGCATCGTGGGCGCAGTGGCCGGGCGCGATGTCCCCGCCATTCTCGTCGAGGGACTGCAACGCCTCGAATACCGCGGCTACGATTCGGCCGGCATCGCCGTCACCGCCAACGGCAGCGCGGAAATCGCCCGCCGCCGCACCGTTGGCCGCGTCGCCGAACTCGCGCAGAACCTGCACGAAGCGCCGATCCACGGCGCCACCGGCATCGCCCACACGCGCTGGGCCACCCACGGCCCGCCGGCCGTCGAAAACGCCCATCCGCATCTCTCCCGTGGCCGCATCGGCTTGGTTCACAACGGCATCATCGAGAACTACGAAGAACTGCGCGACGAACTCGAAGCGTGCGACTACGCGTTCGAGTCGCGCACCGATTCCGAAGTCGTCGCGCATCTCATCGACCGCTGCCTGGACGAAGAGGCGGATCTCTTCGAGGCGGTCGCGAAGGCCGTGCAGCGCTTGGAAGGTGCCTATGCGCTGGGCGTGATCGCCAAGGACGACCCGCACCGCATCGTCGCCGCCCGGGCGGGAAGTCCGCTGGTGGTGGGGGTCGGCATCGGCGAGAACTTCATCGCATCGGATGCGTTGGCGCTGCGTCCAGTCACCGATCGCTTCATCTATCTGGAGCAAGGCGACTTGGTGGATCTGTCGCCCCAGAGCATCAACGTCTGGAGCGCCGAAAACCGCACCGTGGTGCGCGCCACAGAACGCATCAAGCACGATGGCGACAGCGCGGACAAAGGCCGCTACCGCCACTACATGGAAAAGGAAATCCACGAACAGCCCACGGCGATCCGCAACACGTTGGAAGGCCGCCTAGGCAAGCGCCGCGTCTTGGAACCCTCCTTCGGCATCGATGCCAAGCAGGTGCTGGACGACACCCGCGCCGTCACCATCGCCGCGTGCGGCACCGCCTACTACGCTGGCGCAATCGCCCGCTATTGGATCGAGGAACTCGCCGGCCTGCCCTGCAACGTGGAGATCGCGTCCGAGTTCCGCTATCGCAAGTTCGTCACGCCCCCCGGCGGCTTGTTCGTGACCATTTCCCAATCCGGCGAAACCGCCGACACGCTGGCCGCCCACGACATCGCCAAGGCGGCTGGCTTCGCGCACACGCTCACCGTCTGCAACGTCACCACCAGCACCCAGGTGCGCGAATCGGACATCGCCTTTCCAACCGAAGCCGGCGCGGAAATCTGCGTTGCCTCCACCAAGGCGTTCACCACGCAGCTCACGGTGCTGATGATGCTCGCCATCCTGCTCGCCAGGCGCCGCGGGCTGCCGGCGGAACAGGAGCGCGAACTCGTCGATGCCTTGCGCGAACTGCCGAACGTGGTGCAGGAAGCGCTTGCCTTGGACGGTCGCATTCGCCGTTTGGCGGTGGAGTTCATGCATCGCCATCACGCGCTGTTTCTCGGTCGCGGCGCACACTATCCGGTCGCTCTGGAAGGGGCGCTCAAACTCAAGGAGATTTCCTACATCCACGCCGAAGGCTATCCGGCGGGCGAACTGAAGCACGGCCCGCTCGCGCTGGTGGACGAGGACATGCCGGTGGTCGCCGTTGCACCTGGTGGGGAGTTGGTGCGGAAGGTGCGCTCCAACTTGGAAGAAGTGCGTGCCCGTGGTGGCAGGCTCTACGTATTCGCGGATGCGGACGCGGGCATCGTCGATGCCGACGGCGTGACCGTGGTGGAAGTGCCGAAGACGCACCCCCTACTCGCACCCATCGTCTTCACCGTTCCCTTGCAGCTGCTCGCCTACCACACCGCCGTGCTGAAAGGCACGGACGTCGACCAGCCGCGCAATCTGGCGAAATCGGTGACGGTTGAGTAGCAGCTCAAGCGCCCCTGTTCGCTCACCGCGAGGCTCTTCTCATGCGAGGGGCAAGCCCCTCGCGCTCCCCGGCTGAAGGCTCCTTTCATGCAAGGGGCAAGCCCCTCGCGCTCCCCGGCTGAAGGCTCTATCCAGCGAGCACTCCCCCATGAACGCCATCATCTCGGTTCCATCGAGGCTCTCGTAGAAGCGGATCATCGCCGTGTTGAACGCGAGCCGCTTGGCTGCGGGAATGGTGATCGCGTCTTCGCCTGCGGCGAGCAGGATGCCGTTCATCATCAGCCTGGCCGTGCGCCTGTTGCCGTCGTAGAAGAACTGCCGCAGCGCGCCGAACAGGAACGTGGCGACGGCGCGTTCGTGAACCGAAGGCAGGGCTTGCAGTGCCGCTAGGCCGCGCTCGAAGATCGTGTCCAGCTCCTGCCAAGGCGGTGGCCGGCAGTCCGTTCCGGCGATGGTGACGTCGCCGTCTCGGAACACGCCCCACCGTAACGCCTCTTCCTTCGCCACCAGCGCGTTCAACGCGCAGAACGTCTCCTTGTCCAAGGCGAAGCTGCCGCCTTCGACCATCGCCAGCAGCGCCTTCCAGCTTGCCGCCTGATTCAGCACCTGGCGCTCGTCTTCCAGCCGATGGCCACCGACGGTGATGCCGTCGAGCAGCGTCTTCACTTCGGGAAAGGTGAACGGATTGCCCTCAAGCGCCACGGTGTCGTAGACGATGCCTTCGAGAACCTTGCGCACCCGAAAGCAGGCGCGGCGCCGATTCGGCGCTTGGCCGGAAGACCAGGCGCGGGGCGCGTAGCGGAAGCCAAGAGGGTGTTCGGGGAGCGCCATGTCGGTCGATTTCATCCGCACGAAGCGCATCGTAGCCGTTTCCCGCCGGCAATGGCGGAACCGCGTTGCGGACGCGCCCCGAACAAGCTGTGTCCGCTATACTGTGTCACTGTCCAGTAACGTTGGAACAACCGGTGGACATCACGCACATTCTGGATGGGCTGAACGAGCGGCAGCGCGAGGCGGTCACGGCCCCCGGCGGCAATCTGCTGGTGGTGGCAGGCGCCGGCAGCGGCAAGACGCGCGTGCTCGTCCACCGCATCGCATGGCTCGTGGAGGCGCTGGGCGTGTCGCCAAGCGGCGTGCTGGCGGTCACGTTCACCAACAAGGCGGCCGCCGAAATGCGAGGGCGGGTGGAAGCCTTGCTGGAAGGGCCGGCACGCGCCATGTGGGTGGGCACCTTCCACGGCATCGCGCATCGCCTGCTGCGGATGCACTGGCGCGATGCCGAACTGCCGCAGAACTTCCAGATTCTGGACGCCGACGACCAGCTGCGGCTGGTGAAGCGCGTCATGCGCGAGGCGAATCTGGACGAGCAGAAGTGGCCAGCGCGCCAGGCGGTCTGGTTCATCAACGCGCAGAAGGACGAAGGCCGCCGCGCCAAGGACGTGCAGGTCGCGGGCAAGGACATCTTCGTCACCACCCACGCCAAGGTGTACAAAGCCTACGAAGACCTCTGCAAGCAAGGCGGCCTGGTCGATTTCGCCGAGCTGCTATTGCGCAGCCACGAACTGTGGCTGGAACGCCAGGATCTGCTGGAACACTACCAGCGCCGTTTCGCGCACTTGCTGGTGGACGAGTTCCAGGACACGAACCGCATCCAGTACGCATGGCTGCGGGTGCTGGCCGGCAAGTCGGCGCGTGTTTGGGCGGTTGGCGACGACGATCAATCCATCTACGGCTGGCGCGGCGCGAAGATCGAGAACATCCACCATTTTCAGCGCGATTTCGCGGATGTCGGCATGGTGCGGCTGGAACAGAACTACCGCTCCACCGGGACGATTCTGCGCACCGCCAACGCGCTCATCGACAAGAACTCCGAACGCCTCGGCAAGAACCTGTGGACGCAAGCGGGAGACGGCGAGCCGGTGCTGGTGTACGCCGGCTACAACGATCTGGACGAAGCGCGCTTCATCGCCGACCGAGCGCAAACGTGGATTCAAGACGGCGGCAGCGCGGACGAAGTGGCCGTGCTGTACCGCTCCAACGCGCAGTCCCGTGTAGTCGAAGAAGCGCTGCTGCGTCTCGACATTCCCTATCGCATCTACGGCGGCGTGCGCTTCTACGAACGCGCCGAGATTCGCAACGCCCTCGCCTACATGCGCCTCGTCAGCCAACGCCATGCGGACGTCGCCTTCGAGCGCGTGGTGAACACGCCGCCCCGCGGCATTGGCGACAAGACGGTGGAAGCACTGCGCATCATCGCCCGCGAACGCGCCGTCTCCTTGTGGCAGGCCGCCAAGGAAGCGTTGGCCGAAGGGCTCCTGAAGGGTCGCGCTGCCAAAGCCGTAGCAGCGTTCCTCGCGCTCATCGACGACATCGCCAACGTCGTCGCAAATGGAGCACTCAACGAAATCGCCGAACACTGCATTGAAGCCAGCGGCCTGATGGACTACCACGCCCGCGAACCAGGCGAGCGCGGCATCGCCCGCCGAGAAAACCTGGAGGAACTCGTCCACGCCTGCCGCCAGTTCGGCCGCGAACTGGTGTTCCCCATAGAAACCAGCGGCGAAGACGACGGCCAAGAATCCGAGTTGAACGAGTTCCTGGACCAAGCCGCCTTGGAAAGCGGCGACTACCAAAGCGGCGGCGCGGCATTGCAGATGATGACTTTGCACTCCGCCAAGGGCTTGGAGTTCCCCTTGGTCTTCATCGCCGGCATGGAGGAAGGCCTGTTTCCAAACCGCCGCGCCGAAGACGAACCCGGACGCTTGGAAGAGGAGCGCCGCCTCGCCTACGTCGGCATCACCCGCGCCATGAAGCGCCTCTGCCTAACCTACGCCGAAACCCGCCGCCTCTACGGCGCCCAAACCCGCAACTGGCCCTCCCGCTTCCTCAACGAAATGCCCCCGGAATGCCTCCAGGAAGTCCGCCTAGGCAACGTCTCCCGCCCCTTCCAATCCACCACCACCCCCCACCGCTTCACCAACGGCGAACCCGAAGACGAGGGCGATGCAACCACCGAAGCCATGCGCATCGGCCAGTTCGTCCGCCACCCCAAGTTCGGCGAAGGCGTAGTAGTACAAGCCGAAGGCCACGGCGACCGCACCCGAGTCCAAGTCAACTTCGCCAGACAAGGCACCAAGTGGCTGATGCTGGCGTATGCGAACTTGGAGACGGCTTGACGACGCTATGCGCTCCGCGAGGGGTATCGAGTTAACGTTGTCCCCACCACAAGGAGAGAACATGAACAAGCGATCACCCACCGCTGGCCAGATTGCTGGCCGTCTGACCGCTGAGAAGATCAAGCCGCTCGTTGAGTACGTCGAACAAGCGACCGGTACCAAGCTCCGCATTCCGAATCAACAAGAGGCGCAGAAGCCAAAAGGGCAAGCGGGCCGGTGAACGTTCTACCCGATCTAGAAACAGTCGTGCGTCCCCCTCAAGGACGCGTGTGCCATCAGCGGCAATGGTGCGGCGACTGCCCGCTCGGCCAGTCAAGCTCGGCGTGATGTTCAGCCACGCGGTCTTCGACCGCGCGGAAGCGCTCGGTGACGTCCCACTGCGCGAGCCAGTCGTCCAAGTACGCCCGGTCCAGCTTCACGTGTGCTTCGAGGATGCTCTCCACGTCGGCGAGGTCCTTGTAGCGGTTGGCGATCATTTTGAGGACGATCACGTCCTCGGCGGCGAGGATCTTGCAGGCGTCGCCGTCGATGGTCGCATCCTTGGCTCGACGTATGGCGATGCGCTGGTACTCGGTCTCGGCAGCGATCAGGTCGATCCTGCCGAACTCCGGGTGGGCGGCCCGGATCAGCCACTGGTCGCTGGGGCGGTGCGTGATCGTCCACCCTTTGCGTTCGAATTCGGAGGCGACATACGCCATGTCCGCGACTGCGGCGACCAGCATGATGTCCATGGCGCCGGTCGACATTGCTCCGTCCCTGTAGAAGTTCGCGGCGATGCCGCCCGCTACGGCCCATTCGAGGCGGAGATCGTCCAGCAGGCGGCTAGCGCGCATGGGATCGCGGCCCGGGTGCGGTGGGCTTGGGCGACCGTTCGAGGAGTCGGGCGCGCAAAGCGCGGTGCCCGCGAAGGTCGGCTTGCGCGTCGTAGCCACTCTCCCCGTTCGGCAGCATGCGCCGCATCTGCGAGACTTCGGCGTGTACTTGCTCTAGGGTTCGTGGCGGGCGCGAGCCGAACTTGGGCACCTCCCGCTCGGCCCGGCCGAGGCGAGCCATGGCCTCGTGATCCGCCGCTGTCACCCGTGGCTTGGCGCTCTCGTCCACCATGAGCGGACGATGCCATGTCGCCGTCCGGCTTGTCCATCGTGCGTCCGAACAGCGCTCCGACCAACAAGTTTGGAGACGGCGTGAACGGTGTACCGGTGCAGCTAGCGCATGAGGTCGTTGCATTCCGGCTGCTGTTGACATCGGGCGAGGACGCAGCTACGTTTCTGTAGCTACAAGGGGGCACGGGGCATGCGTTGGATATGGGACGATCGGAAGGGGCGCGAAAACGAGCGCAAGCACGGCTTGGGCTTCGAGACCGCAAGGCTGGTGTTTGACGACCCGTACGCTGCGACGCGAGAGGACGTGCATTCGCCCGAACGGCGCTGGCAGACCATTGGCGCGGTGGAGAACCTGACTCTTGTTGTCGTCCACACTTGGCCGACAGTCGAGCCAGAGGGCACTGACGAAGTGGGACGCATCATCAGCGCTCGAAAGGCGACGGCACACGAAAGGAGGGTTTATGAAGAAGGCATCCGCTAGGGCTGGGCGACTGACCGACAAGCAGAAGGCGGAACTCAGCGCTCTTGAAGCGCTGCCTGACGACCAAATCGATACGAGCGACATTCCAGAGGTGCGCGATTGGTCGGATGCTCGCCGCGGCGTGTTCTATCGGCCCGTGAAGCAGCAGATCACGTTGAGACTGGACGCCGACGTGGTGAACTGGTTCAGGGAGCAGGCACCGGACGGACGCGGCTATCAGACCAAGATCAACCGTGCGTTGAGGGAGTACGTCAAGGAGCATAGCGTGTAGGCCGCTCTTCCCATTGCCGATCGACCCCGTAGCCGGCAGCTGTTGCTTCAAGGTGTCGTGCTGGCTAGCACTCTCACCGCTGGATTTCCAGGCACTCAGCGAGGCGTCGGGCCGCTTCGGTGTCGGCGGAGAGCGCGGCATCGAACTCGGCTTTCAGGTAGCTCGTCAGTGATGGAATCTCCACTGCCACGCGGAACATGCCCCGTCGCGCCAGGAGGCCCTGGTTCATCAGCCCTTTGAGAACCGTGAGCGCGACGTCCCCGGCTACCGGGCGGCCATTGTTGTCGCACGTCTCCAAGGCCCGTAGCACGACATCGCGGTTCACCTCCCTGGCATCGTCCGCTGTGGACAGCGCCGCGGCCAGTGCTGCCGTGTGGTCCGCGAAAGGTTCCAGCCGTGCCCAGTAGTACTCCTCCTTGCTGCGCCGGCACGCTTGGCGGAGCGTGTCCAGCTCGCGCTCGCCTGGGTGCAGGGGGCCGCCGGTGAGGACCACTTGGCATACGGCTCGGATGCCGTTGACGAGGTGGTGCGGAAAGTCTGCGGACTCTTCGAGGATCAGTGCTTTCGCAGCGTTGCGCCAAGTCGTCCAGTCGTGCGTACTGAATCCGCGCTCCTTGGCGTGCAGGCGCCATGCTTCGTCTTCGGCGGTGAGGCCCAGATGGTCGAGCGTTCGGTCCACGAGGCAGGCGGTGTCCGCCGAGGTCATTTGGCCAAGGGGCCTGATCTGGCCGGACGCCAGTCTGGAAAGGCCCAACTCGCGCAGCCTTGCCGCCGTGTCCTGCAGACCGAACGCGAGGATGGCGATGTCGGTGGCGAACCGCTTGCCGTGAATGGCGCGAAGGTTGCTTCGCACCTGCGGCGTGTCCTCCATGCCTTGTGCTTCGTCGATGGCCAGGATCAGCGTGATTCCCGCCGGCCACATCCGCTCCGCGAACGCATCGAGGGCTGCGCCGAGCGACGACGATTCGTCCAAGTTCATCGCCTGCATCGCAAGGTCCAACGACGAGCCGCGCTTGAGCAGTGCCGTGGCGACACCGAGCGCCTTGCCGATGTGGTCTTCGGCCTTCTCGAAGCCCGGCAACCGACGCAGCCGGTCCAAGCGCACGGGGGCTTCGGCCGCCAGTTCCTTGACGATGCTGACGGGCGAGCGGTTGAAGAAGTCGCACTCCTTGACGACGACCACGACGGGCGCTTCGTTCGCCGCCGCGGCTTGGAGTTCGCTCTCGACTTGCGCGCAGAGGGCGGACTTGCCGGCCCCTTGGACGCCTTGCACGACCGCAGTGACGCCTCGGGCCCCGGACTTCACCGCTTCCACGGTATCGCGCAGAAAACGCAGCTCGTCGTCGCGCCCCACGAACACCGGCGGAACGTCCCGATCGCGCCGCCGGTCGTAGTCCGCCAAGGCGATTTCAATGCGCTTGGGCAGCATGGCTTGGTCGCAAGAGTGTCGAAACCAAGCCAGCGTAGCGGAGTCTCCGTGTCGAATGGGCGGTTCGCTGGCCGCGACTGCGTTGCCGCGTTGCGGAGTTCTCGGTGCTGCCACCGGCTTTGCTGTAGGCTGCGCAATCGCTCATGGTCCGCGCGGTTCGCGAGTGACCGTCACCAAGAAGGAGGCTGATGGAGCGCCCCATCGAGAATCCCATGAAGAACGCATCCACCAAGGCTCGGCAACTGACCGACAAGCGGAAGGCGGAACTCAGCGCTCTTGAGTCGCTGCCTGACGATCAAATCGACACAAGCGATGTTCCAGAGGTTCGCGACTGGTCGGATGCTCGCCGTGGCGTGTTCCATCGGCCCGTGAAGTCGTCCAAGCCGCTGACCGCCCGTTTCCTTGCCCTCCTCGTCTGCGGAATGGCCGTCGCGTCGCTGACGGGCTGCTCCGCGGAAGAGGGCATTGGCGAGCACGACACCGCGGCAGTGGTCGAACCGGGTCCCAGCGACGCGCTGCCGCCCGAGACCATCGAGTGGAAGCTGGTCACCACGTGGCCGAAGAATCTGCCAGCGTTGGGCACCGCGCCCGAACGTCTGGCCAAGAACGTGGAGGCCATGTCTGGTGGGCGGTTCAAGATCAGCGTGTACGCGGCGGGCGAGCTCGTGCCGGCGTTCGAGGTCTTTGATACGGTTGCGCAGGGGACGGCGGAGATGGGGCATGGGGCGGCG
This sequence comes from Candidatus Azotimanducaceae bacterium, assembly GCA_965243175.1. Classification (GTDB taxonomy): domain Bacteria; phylum Pseudomonadota; class Gammaproteobacteria; order Pseudomonadales; family Azotimanducaceae; genus VXYL01. The sequence goes on from OZ251532.1 coordinate 979,795, forward strand.
TACTACTGGCGGGGGAAGATGGCGATGGCGCCGGTGTTCGCTACCGTGCCGTTCGGGATGAACGCGCAGGAGACGAACGGTTGGCTGCACCACGGGGGCGGGTTGGAACTGTGGCGGGAACTCTATGCGCCGTTCGGCGTCGTGCCGTTCGCGGCTGGCAATACGGGTACGCAGATGGCGGGCTGGTTCAACAAGGAGATCAACTCCGTCGCGGATGTGGAAGGCTTGAAGATGCGCATTCCGGGGTTCGGCGGGGAGATCTTCCAGCGCGCGGGTGGGGCTGCGGTGGCGTTGCCGGGGTCGGAAATCTTCACGTCTTTGCAGACTGGGGTGATCGATGCCACGGAGTGGGTCGGGCCGTACAACGACATCGCCTTCGGCTTGCAGGAAATCGCCGAGTTCTACTACTACCCGGGGTGGCACGAGCCGAACGCGACGTTGGAAGCCATCGTCAACGCCGAAGCATGGGCCAGCTTGCCGGGCGACTTGCGGGCGATTCTGGAAACGGCGTGCCGTGCCAGCAACCAGGACATGCTCGACGAGTTCACCGCCCGCAACGCCGCAGCGCTCAAGGCGCTGGTGGAAGAGCATGGCGTGAAGGTCCGCGCCCTGCCGGAGGACGTGCTGGCGCGGTTCGCGGAGCTCTCCTTGGCGGTGCTCGAAGAAGCGGCCGGGGAGGACGAACTGAACCGCCGCATCCTCGATTCCTACCAGACCTTCCTAGACGACGTGCGCGGCTACCACGCGATTTCCGAGCAGGCGTTCGTCAACGCCCGAGGTGTACTGGCGGAGCAGATGGCGCGTCCGTAGACGCGGGCCAGGCACCCGGCGAGGCCATGCGGCTGCCGTTGCGTGTAGAATAGCGCCCTCCACCGAAGTACATGGAAATCGGATGAGCCGCGACAGTTTCGGAACACGGGAGCGCCTGCAAGTCGGCGAGCGCGAATACGCCTATTTCAGCCTTCCAAAGGCGGCGCAAGGCGGGGCTGGCGACGTCGCCAGGCTGCCGACGTCCTTGAAGATCCTGCTCGAGAACCTGCTGCGCTTCGAGGACGACGCCACCGTTCGGCGCGAGGATGTCGAAACGCTGGCGAACTGGGCCGATGAACCGGCGGCGGCGAAGGAGATCGCCTACCGTCCGGCGCGGGTGCTGATGCAGGATTTCACCGGCGTGCCGGGCGTTGCCGACCTCGCCGCCATGCGCAGCGCGGTGGTGGCCGCTGGCAAGGATCCGAGCATCGTCAACCCGCTCTCGCCGGTGGACCTCGTGATCGACCATTCGGTGATGGTGGATCGCTTCGGCAGCGCCAAGGCGTTCGACGAAAACGTCGCCATCGAGATGGAACGCAATCGCGAGCGCTATCGGTTTCTGCGCTGGGGCCAACATGCGTTCGACAACTTCCGCGTCGTGCCGCCCGGAACCGGCATCTGCCATCAGGTGAATCTCGAATACTTGTCGCAAGCAGTCTGGACAAACGAGCAAAACGGCACCGTCACGGCGTATCCAGACACGCTGGTCGGCACGGACAGCCACACCACGATGGTCAACGGGCTGGGGGTGCTCGGTTGGGGCGTGGGCGGCATCGAGGCGGAAGCGGCGATGCTCGGCCAGCCCATTTCCATGCTCATCCCGGAAGTCGTCGGCTTCAAGCTGGTCGGCAATCTGCGCGAAGGCGTCACCGCCACTGACCTCGTGCTGCGCGTCGTGGAACTGTTGCGGCAGCACGGCGTGGTCGGCAAGTTCGTCGAGTTCCACGGCGACGGATTGGATCGGTTGGCGCTCGCCGATCGCGCCACCATCGCCAACATGGCGCCCGAATACGGTGCCACATGCGGCTTCTTTCCCGTCGATTCGGAGACCATCCGCTACTTGAATCTGTCGGGGCGGTCGGCGGAAACCGTGGCGCTGGTGGAAGCGTATGCGAAGGCGCAAGGCATGTGGCGGGATCCAAACGCTGCGCCTGTCTTCTCGTCGTCTCTGGAGTTGGATTTGGCGACGGTGCGGCCTTCGCTCGCCGGCCCCAAGCGACCGCAGGACAGAGTGGACATCACGAACATGGCGAGCGCCTTCGACGACGCCTTGGCGTTGTCCGGGCGACGCGACGCAAGCAAGTCAGTTCCAGTGCCAAGCGCGGACTACGACCTGCGCGACGGCCATGTGGTGATCGCGGCGATCACCTCTTGCACCAACACGTCCAATCCAGCCGTGATGCTCGGCGCCGGTCTGGTGGCGAAGAAGGCTCTGGAGAAAGGTCTGCGCACCAAGCCGTGGGTGAAGACGTCCCTCGCCCCCGGGTCCAAAGTCGTCACCGAATACTTGCAGGCGACAGGGTTGCAGACTGCTTTGGACGAAGTGGGTTTCAACCTCGTCGGCTACGGCTGCACCACGTGCATCGGCAATTCCGGGCCGTTGCCGGAGCCGATTTCCGAGGCGATAGAAAGCGGCGATCTGGTCGTCTCCGCAGTGCTTTCCGGCAACCGCAACTTCGAGGGGCGGGTGCATCAGGAAGTGCGCGCCAACTGGCTGGCATCGCCGCCTCTGGTCGTCGCCTACGCACTTGCCGGCACCACGCGCATCGATCTCGAAAGCGAACCGTTGGGACAGGACGAAAACGGCGCGGACGTCTACCTGCGCGACATCTGGCCGACCGATGCGGAGGTTCAAGAAGCGGTCGCCCAAGTGTCGGCGGACATGTTCGAGCGCCAATACGCGGACGTGTTCACCGGGCCGGACGCTTGGCGCGCCATCGAAGTGAACGCGAGCCACACCTACGCTTGGGAAAACTCGACCTACATCAAGGAACCGCCGTTCTTTTCCGTCGGCGCGGACACCGACCAGAAGGTCGAAGTGGCGAACGCGCGGATTCTGGCGCTGCTCGGCGACTCGGTGACGACCGACCACATCTCCCCCGCCGGCGCCATCGCGCCGGCAAGTCCCGCTGGCGAATATCTGCAACAGCAGGCGGTCTCCGTGGCGGACTTCAACTCCTACGGTTCGCGCCGCGGCAACCACGAAGTGATGATGCGCGGCACGTTCGCCAACATTCGCATCCGCAACGCGATGACGCCGAACCGCGAAGGAGGCTACACGCGCCACATTCCAACCGGCGACGAGCTTTCCATCTACGACGCGGCGATGCGCTACCAAGGCGAAGGCACGCCGTTGGTGGTGTTCGCTGGCAAGGAGTACGGCACCGGGTCGAGCCGCGACTGGGCGGCCAAGGGCACGCGGCTGCTCGGCGTGAAGGCGGTGGTGGCGGAGAGCTTCGAGCGCATCCACCGCTCCAACCTCATCGGCATGGGCGTGCTGCCGCTGGAGTTCGATGCTGGCGAATCCCAAGCCAGCTTGCAGCTGGCGGGCGACGAAACCGTGGACATCGCCTTGCCGGCCGAAACGACGGAGATCGTGCCCCGCCAAGCGCTGGCGCTGCGCATCAACCGCGCCGACGGATCAACCGTGGAGACCCGCGTTCAGTCGCGCCTGGATACGGAAAACGAAATCGAATACTTCAAGCGCGGCGGCATTCTGCAATACGTTCTGGACAAACTGGTCGCCGCGGCCTAATCGGCAACCGCAAGCGCGACGATGCTGGGAGCGCAGGCGTCTCGCCTGCAGGCGGGCGGGGACGCCCGCGTTCCCAGGGTTCAATCGCCAAGGATTTTCGTACACTCCATCACGGCGCGACGTTGCCCATCACGATGCAGCCGCTGGCCGCGAACATGCCGCCAACGCCCAGGCAAACGGAAATCTCCGCGCCTTCCACTTGCGCCGGGGCCGTCCCGCGCATCTGCCGCACGCTTTCCTGCAGCGCGTACATGCCGTACATGCCGGAGTGCATGTAGGAGAGTCCGCCGCCGTTGGTGTTCAACGGCAGCTTGGCGCCGGGGCGCGTATTGCCGTCTTCGATGAACGCCGCCGCTTCGCCGCGTTCGCAGAAGCCGAGGTCTTCCAAGCCCCAGATCGGCAGATGGGCGAAGGCGTCGTAGACCATCAGATGATCCACGTCGCCGTGGCTGATGCCGGACGTTCGGAACGCTTCCGAACCGGCGATGCGGAACGCCTGCGAACTCGTGAGGTCCTTCATCTGGCTGATCATCGGCGATTCCACGCTCTCGCCGCTGCCGAGGATGTAGACGGGCTTGTTCGGGAAGTCCCTGGCGCGTTCGGCGCTGGTGAGAATCAGCGCGCCGCCGCCATCGGTGACCAGGCAGCACTCGAAAAGATGGAAGGGGTAGGCGATCAACCGCGAGTTCATCACGTCCTGCACGGTGATCGGATCGCGGAACGAAGCGCGCGGGTTCAGGCCCGCCCATTCGCGCTGCACCACCGCCACCATCGCCAGTTGTTCGTGGGTCATGCCGTACTGCTTCATGTAGCGCAGCACGCCGATGGTGAACATGGTGGTCGGCCCCATCGGGCCATAGGGCATCTCGAACTGCGCTGGCAGGGAAGCGCGGCCTCCCCCGCCTCCGCCACGCCCAACGCCGGAGCGCCCGCTCTCGCCGTGGGTGACCAGGATCGTATCCGCGTAGCCAGCTTCGATGGCCGCCACGGCGTGCCGCACGTGCAGCATGAACGAGCAGCCGCCGACCGAACTGCCATCCACCCAGCGCGGCGCGATGCCGAGGTAGTGGGCGATGGCGACGGGCGATTCGCCAGCGGTGGCAACACCGTCGATGTCCTTGGCTTTAAGCCCGGCATCCGCGAGCGTGTTCAGCGCCGCGTCCGCATGGAGTTGGATTTGGCTGAGATGGGGAATCTTGCCGAGTTCAGTGGTCTCGGCGGCACCGACGATGGCAACGGTCACAGCGTGTTCTTCTCCAAGTTGGCCAAATTGCCCAGATTGCCCGAAACGGCCCGGCTCAAGCGGCGTTGGCCGGGCGGAAGAGCGGGATGGCGATGTCGCCGTTCTCCTCGAACGTGACGATCAGCGGCATGTCCAGCACCAGCGCTTCCGGCGTCTGCTCGCAACCAACGATGTTGCTCATCATCGTCGGCCCCTCTTCGAGCCGCACCAGCGCGATCGCGTAGGGCGAATCGAAGGACGGATGCGGGCGCTGGTTGATGACGTAGCTCAAGAGCGTGGCCTTGCCGCTCGCCGTGAATACCTCCACGTTGCGCGAACTGCACGCCGGGCACAGCGGACGCGGCGGGAAATAGATCTCGCCGCAGTCCTTGCAGCGTTGCAGGCGCAGTTCCCCCGCCATCGTGCCGTCCCAGAAATGCTGGGTCTCCGGCGTGGGCTGCGGCAGCGGCCTAGGCCGCCTGGCACTCTCGGCCATTGCGTACTCCTAACAAAGCCGTTGCGCCGCACCTTCGGCGGCACGAACGGGCGTGGAAGCGAACGAAGCAGCGCGAGCATAGCGGATTCGTCGAGCCAGTGCTGCCGTTCGTCGTAGCCGCCACGAGGTGGAGGCCGGCTTGCGCGAAGACGCATAGGCCGTTCCTCGCCATCGATTGTCGAGTTAGGATGGTTCGATGGCCGAGGACACCACGCTGACCGCCATGTCGACGCCGACGCGCAGAACTTCCTCGTCTCCCGTTGCCGAAGGGCAAGCGGGAGTCCGCCTAGACCGCTGGCTCTGCGCCGCCCGCTTCTTCAAGACCCGCAGCCTCGCCAAGACCGCCATCGACGGCGGCAAGGTGCGGCTGAACGGCAATCGCGCTAAGGCGGCCAAGGAGGTGGCCGTGGGCGACACGCTCACGGTATCGCGCGGCGAGACAATGCAGACGGTGCTCGTCACCGGCCTCGCCGAACGCCGCGGCAGCGCCACCGTCGCCGCCACGCTGTACGCGGAGACCGAGGACTCCATCCAGCAGCGCGAAGAAGCCCGCACCATGCGCACCATCGAACGCGCCAGCCTGACCCCGCCCCGCAACCGGCCCGGCAAACGCGCCAGGCGACAGCTCATCGCTGCGAAGACGGACGCGGGGTGGATCGAGGAGGATGGCTAGAGGCGTCTCGTCCTGTCCGCAACGGTAGCCGCCCATCGGCCACCGTCCCTGTCGGCACAAGCATCGGAACCAAGGCCGGTGCTATGCTCCAAGCATGGCGCACCGTCCACCCCTCGCCACGCTCGGGGTCGTTGCCTCGAGATCGCCTTGGCTCTACCACCGAATCACGCGCACGGCCACCGCCATCGCGCTCGATGCTCTCGACCAGGGCGTCGTGACGATTGAGGGTGTTCCAGGGCGCGGTTGCGTGTCGCTCTCGTTCGAAGAAATCGACGATGTCATCGAAGCCAGATCATGGTTTGGCGCACGTCTGACGATTCGCAGCTTGGGCGGCCTCAAGTATTCGATCGCCGGCCTTCCTCGACACGGCGCCGCAGGCGTAGTTGCAGCGCTTCGGAGCGAAGCTGATCGGCTCGCTCGAAAACTCGACCGCCAGATTCTCGAACGCGAGATGCAGGCCCAGAGCGGGCTCTCCGGCGACCATTATCTGCGCTACGCCAAAGGAGAGGAACTGCGGCACCAAATCGAGCAGACGATAGCTGCCGCCCGTTCGCGGATCGTGCGGAGGCATCTGGGCGGGGAGGCGCTCCAAGCCCTTGACGCCCTCGGTGCGCTCGAAGCCGCCACGGACTTCGAATCCGAGCGGGCGAGCGCGAATCGTCGGTTCGTGTCTGCCGCTGTTCCCGCCGTCAGGCGGGCGATGGACGAGTCATCCGCACATGCGCCAACCGACGAACAGGCGGCGGCGATTGCAACCGACGAGGAGACCACGCTGGTACTCGCTGGCGCGGGTACGGGCAAGACCGCCGTGATCACAGGCAAGATCGCTCACCTCGTCCGCAACTGCGGCGTGCTGCCAGAGCAGATCCTTGTGCTTGCCTACAATCGAAAAGCTGCGGAGGAGATTCGCATCCGCACCGGAGACGATCTTTCGGCGTGCGAAATCAGCACCTTTCACGCATTCGGACGCCGACTCATTAGCCGAGATTCGGTTGCGCCGACTATCTCGCGGATGGCGACCGACCAGCATTTCCGTAGCCAGCAGCTTGATGGAATCCTCGACGAGATGTTCACCAGAGGCCGCGATGCGCGCCAGCTGCTGAACTTTGTTGCGTACCACGGGCAGCCCTATCGTTCGCCGTTCGATTTCGACAACCTCTCCGAGTATAGCAGCTACACGCGCAGCATCGAGTTGCGGACGTTGAGCGGCGATCTGGTCAAGAGCTACGAAGAGCTGGTGATCGCCAACTTCCTCGCACTCAACGGCATCACGGCAAGGTACGAAGCGCCGTATCCTGTGCGTACGGCGGATTCTCGACACCGACAGTATGAGCCGGATTTCTACTTGCCAGACAACGACATCTACATTGAGCACTTCGCCCTCGACAGGAGCGGCAAGGCACCTTGGCCGGGGTACGACGATGGCGTTGACTGGAAGCGCGACATCCATCGCCAATATGGTACGCGACTGATCGAAACATTCAGCTGGCAGCAAACGGCTGGCAGCCTGCTGCCCGAACTTGAGCGACGCCTCCGCGAACACGGAGTGCGCTTCGATTACACGTCCGCGGAGAGCCTGCTCAAGAACCTGCGGGACACTGTCGTCTCATGGCTTGCTCAGCTTCTCGCCACGTTTCTCAGCTTGGTCAAGACGGCTGGCCTCACCATGCGCGAGCTACGTGAGCGAGCCGCAGCGCTTCCAGTGGTGAGTTCACTGCGGGGCAGTGCGTTTCTCGATCTCTTCGAGCGCGTCTGGAGTCGCTACGAGGATCTCCTCAAGGAAGAGAACGCGATTGACTTCGACGATTTGATCAATCGTGCGACAGAGATCGTGGGGGCTGGCCTCTGGCAATCGCCGTACCGCTATGTGCTAGTGGACGAGTTTCAGGACATCTCGGCCGGACGCTTGGCCTTGCTCAAGGCGCTCAAGGGGCCGGATGTCGCCTACTTCCTTGTCGGCGACGACTGGCAGTCGATCTACCGATTCGCCGGCAGCGATGTCGGTCTCGTGTCCTCTTGCGGCGATCATCTTGGTTTCGTGAAGCAGCAGGAGTTGGGCCGGACGTTCCGTTACGGGGAGTCCATTGCCCGGCCTTCCAGCGCTTTCGTCCAGCGCAATCCTGCGCAGATTCGGCGTGTGCTCAAAGGTAGGGAACCGAAAGCCGAGGACGGTGTGACGATCATTGCCGCAGTGCGAGCGGCGGACGGCGCCAAGAGAGCGCTGGCAGACGTCGCAGCCCGTGTCCCACCGGGTCAGGAGGCGACGGTGCTGGTGCTGGGACGCTATCGGAGCAGCGTGAATGACATGAGGTCCCTCTCGCCTCGGCCTGGAATCCGCGTAGAGACCAGCACTGTTCATAGTGCAAAGGGACGGGAAGCCGACTACACCGTCGTTCTCGATCTGATCGAAGGGCGTCTCGGATTCCCCTCGACAAAGGAGGATGATCCACTGCTGAGCCTCGTTCTGAGCGGCTCGAGTTCGTTCCCGCACGCGGAGGAACGCCGCCTGTTCTACGTTGCGATGACTAGGGCGCGTCGCCAAGTGTACTTGGTCGCAGACGCGGCCAATCCGTCGGTGTTCGTACGCGAGCTGCTCCGGGAGCAGCCGGATATTCGCCGCCTCGGTGGACTCGTCGACGACGATGCGCCGCCCTGCCCGCGTTGCGGCGGTCGGTTGGTGGTATCGCAAACTGGAAGGACGCGACGCTGCGTCAACCATCCGCTCTGCGATTACCGTGCGCCCCGCTGCGACGTCTGTAGAAGCGGCTACATCATCGTCACCGACGGGTGTGCCAAGTGTTCCAACAACGGATGTGCTGGCGGAGCGCGCGCCTGCCCCCGATGCAAGATCGGCGTATTGCAGCGGCGCTCGAGCCGGTTTGGCGAGTTCTGGGGCTGCTCGGAGTACCACGCGGAACCGCCCTGCCGCTACACGCAAGACGCCGGGCATTCGTCTGGGCCGGGGGCTGCGTGATTATGCCTAGACGACGACATCCGAGGCGGAGCTCTCAGATCCTGCCCTTCTGCAAATCCAACCGCCCCCGGGCCAAGTTCAACCGCAGCACATCGCTTGCGCCCTCCGCCAAGCGCATCGCACGAACCCGTCGGTACAGATCTTCCAAAGGATGGCCGGTTTGCAGGGCCGCGCCGCCGACCAGCTGAATCGCGGTGTCCACGATTTCGCCGATGCCTTCGGTGGCGAAGACTTTGGCGGCTATGCCTTCGTTGACGATGTTTTCGCCGGCGTCGCCTAGGCGGGCGGTGCGGTAGACCATGCTGCGCATGGCGTAGGCGCGGATGCGCATGTCGGCGTAGCGTAGGCGGACGCCTTCGCGGCTGCCCAAGGGGGCGCCGCTGCGGTGGGGGGCTTGGATGTGGGCGGTTGCGAAGTCGATTACCCAGCGGGCTAGGCCGGCGGATTCGGCGGCGAAGGCTAGGCGGGTGTCGCCGATTTGCCGCAGGGCGCGGGGGAGGCCTTCGCCGGGTTTGCCGATGATGTGGCCTACTGGAACGCGCACGTTTTGGAAGGAGATGGCGGCGTGGTGGGTGCCGTCCATCGAACCGAATACGCGGTCCACGGCGACGCCTGGCGAATCGCGGTCGATGACCACCATTGCCGGGCCGTGGCCTTCCACTTCCACCAGCGTGTTGATGAAGTCCGCGCTTGCTCCGCCGGTGACGTAGGACTTGCGGCCCGTGACCAGAAGCCAATCGCCGTCCAAGCGGCCCCAGGTGGCGCGTTCCGCGTCGTCCGGTTCGGTGAAGCCGAAAGCGCCGCGCTTTTCGCCGGCGAGCACGGCCGCCAGATGTGTGCTCCGAAGCGGTTCCGCGGCGCCGCCGAGCACGCCTGGGCCGGGGCCGAAGATGCCGCCGAGGTGGCTGACGTTGTGGGCGCCGAGGGTGTCGCGGACGACCGTTAGCGCCAACAACGAGGCGCCGCTGCCGCCGAACTCCTTCGGTTGGGTCATGGCGAATACGCCGGCGGACTTGGATGCCGTTCGCACATGTTCCGCGCGGGTTTCCGGTTGCAGAGCGGTGTCGTCGCGCAACGGCACCAACGTGTCCCGCGCCAACGCTTCCACGCGCTCGCGGAGTGCCACCAAGTCTGGCGAAAGCTGTTCTGGCATGAGTTACGTCCTCGTCGTCATGGGGTTGAAGCCGTTGGGCATCACAGAAGGGGCGGCACCACCGCCAGCACGGCGACTAAAGCCAGCAGCAGGGCGGCGGTCAGCAAACCGTAGTAGATCCACGATTCGCGGCGAGCGTTGCGCTCCACCAGGTCTTGGATGCCGGCTTCGCCCCGGGCGGCCACCGAAGACGCCAGCCGATAGCGGGTGATGCCGTCGCCACGGCCCGGCAGCTTCACGAACAGTTCCGGGGTCTGGTCGAGAATCCGCACCGTGTCGTACATCGCCACGCCGGACTCGCGGCCCAGGTAGGCTGGCGAGAGCCCCTTCTTCGGCGTCTTCTGAAAGCAATCGACGATGGCGAGAATGCGCTGCGTCTTGCCGCGGAAGCGGAACGTCCACGCCGTGAGGATGCCAACGGCCATCACTGTGCCCTTGCGTGATTCCGGCCGGCGCTCGGCGCAGCGGCCAGTGCGCGGGAACCGAATGGCATCGCTTGCGGTTTCATCGTCTGGCGATCATAACGGCGCGCTTCGGCGACGGGTAGCCTTCGATGGTGCGCTCTGGGTCGTTCGGGTCGAGGGCGTCGGCCAGCGAGCGGTAGGGCATCCAGGCTGTTGTGCGCTGCTCGTCTGGCGTTGTGGCGCTTACATCCGCCACTTCAACGCGGCGGAAACCGGCGTCGGCTAGCCATGTGCGTAGCAAAGACAGGTTCGGCACGACGTGGACGTTGGACATCGCGGCGTAGCGCTTCTGCGTTGCGCTGCTCGGATGGAGCGGTGCGCCGTCCACGACCAGCGATTCCAAGACCAGCACCGATTGGCCGTGCGTGTGGCTCGCAAGTTGCCGAATGTGCGCGGCGGGATCGCGACGGTGATACACCACGCCCATCGAGAACACGGCGTCGAATGGTTCCTGGGGCGGCAAGTCTTCGAGGCGGAGTGGCAGCACCAGGTTTCTCACGTGCCCCAGGTAGTGTGCGATGGCCGCGTGTTGCAGCGCGAACAGCAGCGACGGGTCGATGCCGACGACGCTGGCCGCGCCCGCTTCCAACATGCGCCAGCCGTAGTAGCCGTTGCCGCAGCCCACATCCAGCACGCGCTGGCCAGTAAGCTCGACGGCGGGCGCAATGCGCGCCCACTTGCGGTGCGAACGCCACTCGGAATCCACGAAGACGCCGAACAGGTCGAACGGGCCTTTGCGCCAGGGAATGAGCTGGCGCAGCGCGGTTTCAAGCTTCGCCTTCTCGTTCGCGCACAGCGGCTGGCTGGCTGTTGCGGAAACGGTCGGGCCGAGCGTGACGGTTGCCGGCGAGAGCTTGGGCAAATCCGTCAGCGCATCGAGCCAGCGCGAAAGGTCGCCGTGGCGGGACGACCGAACCACCTCGATGCAGCGACGTGCCAGCGGCGATGCCTCCCGCCACGCCCCGAAGAGCGCCTCAAGCGCCGCTGCTTGCGCCATGTCGCTCGTCGCTCGCCAACGGCCGGGCGACGAAGGAACCCCAGTTCAGGCAACGAAACCAGAGTCGGGCGTCGCCGAAGCCGGCTTCCCTCAGCCGCTGCAGATGCGCCTCTTCGGAATCGATGCGCATGACGTTTTCCAACGCCGTGCGCTTCTGGGCGATTTCCAGTTCGCTGTAGCCGTTGGCGCGCTTGAACGCCAAGTGCAGGCTCTCGAAATGGCTGTGCGACGCGAGCTTCTCGGCCATCAAGAGCACGCCGCCATCGCCAAGGCAGCCGCGAATGTGCGCGAGCAGAGGCAGGCGATCTTCGGGCGGCAGGAACTGCAACGTGTAGTTGACGATCACCACGTCCGCTGGCGAGAAGCGCAACGAGCGGACATCTGCATTCACCCACTGAACGCGGGAATCGTGGGCGGCGGCTTGGCGCGCCTTCTCGATCATGGCCGCCGAATCGTCCACGGCGACGATCTCGCATGCCGTGTTCCCCACCGCGTGGAGCACGGCGCAAGTCGCCGCGCCCAGCGAGCAGCCCAAGTCGTAGCAGCGGCCGCCGGGGGGCAAGTGCGCTGCGGCGATGAGGGCGGAGAGCGTGACGACGGTCTCGTAGCCGGGCACGGAGCGGCGAATCATGTCCGGGAACACCGCCGCGACGTCTTCGTCGAACGCGAAGTCCACGAGGTCGCGGGGCGTGGCGAACAGACGGTCGCGTTCGCTGGCCGAAGCGGACATTGCAGTGTTCCGAGTAGAGACGCGCCGATTCTACGTCGGGCGGCGCGGAAGCCGCATCACTCCGCGCTGCGTTTGCGCGACCGTGCGGCTGTTCATTATGATGCCGCTCGTCTTGGCGTCGTGGCGGCGAGGGCAAGGAGAGAGAACGTGGCGAAGATCCTAGTCGGCATTTCCGCGCTGGCGTTGCTGCTGATCGGCGTCGCGACGATGCTCTTCTGGCGCAGCGGGGAAGTCGAGGACGCCATCGAAGCCAGCTGGCGGATGCGCGAACAGGCGCATCGCCTGGCCGACGAACTGCGCCAGAGTTCCGACGACCTCACGCGCATGGCCAGAACCTACGTGGTCACCGGCGACGAACGCTACCGGCACTATTTCCAGGAGATCCTCGACATTCGCAATGGCGATGCGCCGCGCCCGAACGACTACCACTTGGTGTACTGGGATCTGGTCGTCGCGGATGGCGAGCGGCCACGGGCTTCCGGGGCGGCAGTGACGCTGCGTTCCCTCATGGAGGCGGCCGGAATTACCGCAGAGGAACTGGCGGACTTGGCCGCCTCGGAGGACGAATCCAACTTGCTCACGGGGTTGGAGAACCAAGCCTTCGCCGCGGTTGCGAACGGCGATCGCGAGACCGCCCAGGAACTCCTGTACTCCGCCGACTACCACCGCGCCAAGGCGCAGATCATGCAGCCGCTGCTGCACTTCTTCGAAACCATAGACCGGCGGACGGCCGCGCACGTGGCGGAAAGGCTGCAACGACGGCAGGACTTGAACCGCTACATGCTGGCGACCATCGCCATGCTTCTGGCGTTGACGGCGGTTTCGCTGGTACTCGCCTTCGTCGCCAGCCGCAATGGCCGACCGGCAGAGGAAGCATCGGCGAGCGGCGGTACTGGAGCCTCGACATGAAGGACGCCACGGCGAAGAACATCTCCCCGGGTGCCACCAGCAGTGCTGCCAAGCCGATGGCGCTCGACAGTCCCGAGCTCTACATCAACCGCGAACTGTCGCAGCTGGAGTTCAATCGGCGCGTCCTCCACCTTGCGAAGAGCGACAACGTGCCGCTTCTCGAACGGCTCCGGTTCCTGTGCATCGCTGGCACGATCCTGGACGAGTTCTTCGAGATCCGCGTTGCCGGCCTGAAGCAGCAGGAGGCACTGGGCGCCACGGCGCGTGGCCCGGACGATCTCTCGCCGGCGGAACAGCTGCGTCGCATCGCGAGCGTCGCACACGAACTCGTCGACGAACAGTACCGCATCCTCAACGACGTGTTGTTTCCGCTCTTGGAAGCAGAAGGAATTCGGTTCCGCAAGCGCGACCAGTGGCGCGACGGCAGCGATGGCGAACGGCAGTGGCTTGCCGAGTTCTTTCGCGGCGAACTCGAACCCATCCTCGCCCCCATCGGCCTCGATCCGGCGCATCCGTTCCCGCGGATTCTCAACAAGAACCTCACCTTCATCGTCACGCTGGAAGGCAAGGATGCGTTCGGACGCCACAGCGGCATGGCCGTGGTACAGGCGCCGCGTTCGCTGCCGCGGGTCGTTCGTCTGCCGGAGGAGTGCAGTGGGTCTTCCGAGTTCGCGGATTTCGTTTTCCTCTCCTCCATCATCCACGCCCACGTCGAGGAACTCTTTCCCGGCATGAAAGCGATGGGCTGCTACCAGTTTCGCGTAACGCGGGACAGCGACTTGCTCGTCGATGAAGAAGCCGTGGACGACTTGCTGAAGGCGGTGGGCGGCGAGTTGACGTCGCGGCGTTTCGGCAATGCCGTGCGCTTGGAACTTGCCGACGACTGCCCCGCGGAAGTCGGCAGATTCCTCGCCGATCAGTTTTCGCTGCGCGAAGAAGACGTCTACCTCTGCAAGGGGCCGGTGAACTTGATGCGCCTCAATCAGATTCCCGATCTGGTGGATCGGCCGGACCTCAAATATCCGGGTTTCGCGCCGCGAGTACCGGCGCGAGTTCAATCGGCGGCGAACATCTTCTCCGCCATTCGCGAAGGCGACATTCTGCTGCACCACCCCTTCCAATCGTTCTCCACGGTGCTGGATTTTCTGCAGAGCGCGGCAGCCGATCCAGACGTGCTCGCGATCCGCCAAACGCTCTACCGAACCGGCACTGATTCATCGGTGGTGAAGGCGCTGCTCGACGCGGCGCTCGCTGGCAAGGACGTGCTGGTGGTGATCGAACTGCGGGCGCGTTTCGACGAAGCGGCGAACATCGAACTCGCCGACCAACTTCAGGAAGCCGGCGCGCAAGTGGTGTACGGCATTATCGGCTACAAGACCCACGCCAAGATGACGCTGGTCATTCGCCGCGAAGACAGCGTGCTTCGTCGCTACGCCCATCTGGGCACGGGCAACTACCACGTGCGAACCGCGCGCCAGTACACGGATTTCGGGCTCCTCACCTGCGACGAAGAACTGGCTTTCGACGTGCAGCGCGTCTTCCGGCAACTCGCCGCGCTTGGGCGCACCGGCCCGCTGCACAAGATGCTGCAATCGCCGTTCACCCTGCACGACGCGATCCTCACCCACATCGACGCCGAAATCGCCCACGCCAAGGCCGGGCGCAAGGCGGGGGTCACGGCGAAGATGAACCAACTCATCGAACCGGCGGTCATCCGGGCGCTGTATCGGGCATCCCAAGCCGGCGTGAGCGTGCGCCTGCTGGTGCGCGGCATCTGTTCGCTGCGGCCCGGCGTGAAGGGCGTCTCCGAAAACATCAGCGTCCGTTCCATTCTAGGCCGCTTTCTGGAACACACGCGCATCTTCCTGTTCGAGAACGGCGGTGCGCCGAAGGTCTATCTTTCCAGCGCGGACTGGATGGGTCGCAACTTCTTCTCGCGGGTGGAGACCTGCTTCCCTATCGAAGACGAGAAATGCCGCAAAGCGGTCGTAAAGGAAGGCTTGGCACCGTACCTGCGCAACAATACCCACGCTTGGGAGCTGCGCTCCGACGGCAGCTACGAACAAGCGGAACCAGCGGACAAGGAACCACGCTTCAGCGCCCAGGAGTGGCTGCTCCAGCATCTCGCAAAGTCCTAAACCGCACTCAACGGCCGGCGATGGTCAAACGCAACGGGATCGCGGCGAGATAAGCGGCTTCCTGCTCCAAATCCAGTTTCGTGAGCGGGTGCTCGAGCAGCCACTTCGCGGGGAAGACCAGCCGAATCGCCGCGTCGTTCGCATCGAACCGCACCGTAAACGACGGCAACGGCGCCGCAGTGCGCCCGCGATGCAGCACCACGGCGAGGCGCAACAGCACGCACAACGCCACGAGGCGCGGCGACTGCCGCGAGTCCTCCAGCGGAAACTTGCGCCGATGCGCGCGAACGATGGCCGCCAGATGGCGCTGCTCGGAACGGGAAAAGCCCGGCATGTCCATGTTTTCCAGCAGATAGCCACCATGCTTGTGGTACTGGTTGTGCGCGATGTCCATGCCCACTTCGTGCAGCAGCGCTGCCCAGCGCAGCAACCGCTCCGCAGCGTCGCGGGAGAGTTCGCTCACGCTCTGTACCTGCTCTCCCGGCGCCGTCGTCGAGTCGGCAAGCGAATCCCAGGAAACGGCTTCGAACATGCCAGCGGCGGTTGCCGCAACGCGCCGAGCGTGGCCAGCATCCACATGGTAGCGCTGCGCCAGATCGTCCACCGTCGTCTCGCGGATGTCCTGAGCGTGGACGCGCCCAAGCAGGTCGTGCAGCAGCCCTTCGCGCAGTGCGCCTTGGGAGACGGTCATCGCATCCACGCCGAGCGCATCAAGGACCGCCGACGCAACGGCGACTCCGCCAGCGAACACGGGAGCGCGCTCGGCATCCACGGCGCCTAGGCCAATGCGCGACGTGCGGCCGGCCTCGAGCAGGCGCCGACGCAGCGCGTCCATGCCGCGCCGGGTGATGGCGTGTTCGCCGGTGAGCTCGGCAATGGCGTCATGGACCGCGAGCAACGTGCCGGAAGCGCCGACGGCTGCAGCCCAACCACGTACCCGAAACACCTGCTCGACCGCTTCCAGCTCCTGCCGGGCGGCGTTCTCCGCCGCGGTGAAGCCGGCTTTGGTGATTTCCCCGTTCGGCAGGAACCGCGTCGACATGGAGACGCAGCCCATGTGCAGGCTCTCCATCACGAGCGGCTGGAAGCGGCGCCCCAGAATGAGTTCGGTGCTGCCGCCGCCGATGTCCACGACCAGGCGCGATTCGCCTTCGTCGGTCGATTCCAAGGCGTGCGAAACGCCCAGATAGATCAGCCGCGCCTCTTCGCGCCCGCTGACGATTTCCACACGGCAGCCGAGGGCGCGTTCCGCCGCGGCCACGAAGTCGCCGCTGTTGCGCGCCTTGCGCAACGTATTGGTGCCGACCACGCGCACATTGTTCGGCGGCAAATGCCGAAGCCGCTGCCCAAAACGCCGCAAACACGCAAGCGCCCGTCTCGCCACGGCCGGCGAGAGCTCCCCCGCCTCGTCAAGCCCCTCGGCGAGCCGCACCATCTCCTTGTGCCGATCCACCACTTGCAACCGCCCGCCATCGTTAAACGAACGCCTGCCCCTCGGACGAAAGCGAGCAACGATCAAGTGGAAGCTGTTGGAGCCGAGATCCAACGCGGCGTACGGTTCATCGAGAGACTGCGCCGCCTGGCCCTCTTGCGGATGGGAGTGCGCGGCCACGGCGCGATTCTAACAAGCGAACGCGCCCGCTCGTTCCTCTTTCGTTGAGCGGCTTCGTAGCCGCTACGCCGCCATCAACTCGCCAAGCCTTGCCAAGGCCCGTTCCAAATCCGGGTCGGTGTGCAGCACCGGCGCCATCGGGTCGTCGATGCGTTTCAAGCGGGCGACGGCGTTCTTCAAGTGGTAGTTGGAGTTCTTCAGGCGGGCGCTGAGTTCGGTCCATTTCACGGGCATGGAGACGGATGCGGCAGGTTCGGCGCGGGCGGAGAGGGGGGCGACCAGCAGTTGGCCGTGGCCGTTTTGGAGGTAGTCGATGTAGACCTTGCTGTCGCGCTTGCTCACGGTTCGCGTGATGGTGCAGATGTCCGGCGAGCGGCTGACGACGATGCGGGCGAGTAGTTCGCCCAGCGTGGTGGCTTGGCGGTGGGTCAGCTTGCGGGCGAGCGGCAGCAGGATGTGCAGGCCGCTTGCGCCGCTCGTCTTGAGGAAGCCGGGCAGGTCGATTTCGTCGAGCAGCGCCTTCACGGCCTTGGCGGTGGCGATGACGTGGGCGAACGGGGCGTCCTTCGGGTCCAAGTCGAGCACGCACCAATCAGGATGTTCCAAATCGGTGACGCGGCTGTGCCAGGCGTGGATGGGGATGGCACCCATGTTGGCCAGATAGACGAGCGATTCCACGTTCTGCACCAGAAAGTAGTGGACTTCGCGCTCGGCGCTTTCGCTCCACAGCGCCTTGCGTTCGAGCCAGTCCGGGACGAACGCCGGGGCGTCGCGCTGGTAGAAGGACTTGCCGTGGATGCCGTCGGGGAAGCGGGTGAGCACCAAGGGGCGGTCCGCGAGATAGGGCAGCATCCACGGTGCCGCGCGTTCGTAGTAATCCAGCAGGTCGCCCTTGGTAAGTTCCTTTTCCGGGAAGAAGACCTTGTCGCGGTTGGAGACGATCACCTCGCGCACCGGCTCCGGCTCTTCTGCCAACGGCGCCGGTTCGTCGTAGGCGCCGATGCACTCTTCCGGCGCCTTGTCGTCGCGCAAGCGCATGAAGACGGGGTTGCGCAGATTGCCGGTGAGCGAATACTCGCGGTACTCCACTTCGCAGACGAGCTCTGGCTGCACCCAGTTGACCTCGGCGTCGTCGCCCAGCCGTTCGCCCGCCGCGAGCCCGGCCAACTCGCCCTGCACCACTTGGCGTTCGGCTTGCCCCAAGCCGGAACCGACGCGCCCGCAGAACGCCAGCGCGCCACCCCGGTACTCGGCCACCGCCAGCGCCCCGAGGTCCGCGGCGTTGCCCTTCTGCGGCACCCAGCCGACGATCACGAAATCGCCGCTTCGGTTGGCGCGCACCTTCAGCCAGTCGTCGCTGCGGCCCTTCGCGTAGGGCGAGTCGGCGCGCTTGCCGACCACGCCTTCGAGGCCGAGCTTGGCCATGGCGTGAAAGGTCTCGATGCCGTTGCCTTCCACATGATCGGAGAAGCGCAGCGGCCCCGCTTCCGGCAGCAAGGCGCGGAGCAGGCGCTTGCGTTCCAGCAACGGCAACCGCTTCAAGTCCGAACCGCCAGCGTGGAGCAGATCGAATGCGTAGACGGTCACCGGATCGTGCCGCGCCGCCAATGCCGTCGCCCGCACTCCGCGCACTGCCGCCCGAGCTTGCAGAAGGCCGAAGCGGGGCCGCCCTTGGGCGTCGTGGACCACCACTTCGCCGTCGATCGCGAACTCGTCGCAGGGCAGGCTCCGTGCGCACTTCACGATTTCCGGGAAACGCGGCGTCAAGTCGATGCCGCGCCGCGAACGCAAAGCCACCTGTTCGCCGGAGCGTTCGATGAGCAGCCGGTAGCCGTCGTACTTGATCTCGAAGATCCAGCCGTCGCGATGGAACGGCGGCGACGGTTTGGCCAGCATCGGCGGTTCCGAGAGCGCCACGGTTCGCGGCGGCTTGGGGCGCAGGTCGTCAATCTGGTTCCGAAAGGCGGCTTCGACCACCGCGGGTTCCGCCAGTTCGTCCACGGTGAGGCCGGAGAACACGGAGCCCTCCGGCAGCGCCTGCTCCCCCGCCCACTGATCCGCCTCCTTGATGAGCAGCCACTCCTTGCCGGTGTTCTCCCGCCCTTTCAGCGCAATCAGCGTGAAGCGCCCGCGCAGCTTGTGGCCTTGCATCTCGAACAGCAGCTTGCCTTCCTGAATGCCAGCCTGGAACCCGCTCGCGAAGTCCTCAAGCGGCAGATACGTGCCCTGATCCCAGACCACGACCTGCCCAGCCCCGTAGTTGCCAGCCGGAATCGTGCCCTCGAAATCCGCGTACTCCACCGGATGATCCTCCACCTGCACGGCGAAGCGCTTGTCCTCCGGATTCATCGACGGCCCTTTGGGCACCGCCCAGGACTTCAGCACATCGTCCACTTCCAGCCGAAAGTCCCAATGCAGACGCGTCGCCGCATGCTGCTGCACCACGAACAACCGCCTAGCGCTGCCCGCCGCCCCCGCCGAACCTGCCCCAAACGGCTCCGGCGTAGCCGACGCCCTACGCCGCTCGCGGTAGGTTTCGAGGTCGGAACCCTTGGCGGACTCGCGTGGACGGGTATGGGGAATCACTGACCTCCGGGCTTTTCGGACAGCCAATCGCCTGCAAAACAGCGCAGCAGGGATTCGTCCATTGTATCTTTTGCGGAGCGAGTCGGAGTGGGGTGCGCTGCACGTGCTTGGAATCCGCCCCAGAACCTTCCATCCCTGCCTACCGTGAGCTAATCTCAAACGACACCTAGGAGCACACCATGCCCACCGCATCGCAAACCACCCCGATGGCCGTCGCCGCTGCCGCTATCCTCCTCATCGCCAACACCGCTTGCGCGGCCACCGGCGCGGACTACGACCGCAATGTCGGCACCAACATTCCCGTGCTGGTGATGGGCGAGGATGAAGACCCCAACACCGTGAAGCGCTCCAGCGACATCTTCAAGCGCGTGAACGCGGAGCTCAAGGCGCCATGCAGCGCCACGGCTTCCGCATGATCGACGAGGAATCGGTGGCCGTGGACTTAGGCTGGGAGATCACCGAGCGCCGTCCGAAGACGGAACTCATCGAAGGCATCAAGCTGATGAACAAGAGCGGCAACGCCTCCCATCGCGTTCGCGCCTGGGTGCTGTTCCGCATCCACGCCCAGGCCAAGGACCTGGAGTTCTCCACCAAGGTGCAGACGCGCATCGACGGCGAAATCTACGACGCCGCCTCCAACCTGTTCCTGGACACCTTCGAGATGCCGCGCGCCGAATACCCGGCCCCGGCGGACTGCCTGGAATCCCCGGTGTGCATCACCGAAGTGGTCGGCGACCGCGCCCGCGACATCGCCGCCGGCCTGGGCGAAGTGCTGGCGCTGAAGCTGGAACGCTCCTCGCCTCCGAGCGCGCACCGAGGCGCGACGTGGCCGTGCCCAGCGATGGCGGTCCCGTGGCCGGTGGCGGCACCAGCGATGGCCACGGCCTGCTCACCCCCTACACGCTGACGCTGCGCTACTTCGAGAACCAGGAGGCGCTGGCGTTGGTGGGCGTGATGGCCGAGGAATTCCCCGGCTACAACGAGCACAACCTGATCGACAAGTCCGCCGCCATCCGCCGCTACGAGTACCACAGCACCGCCAAGGCATCGAAGCTGGAGGAATGGCTCTTCATCCTGCTCACCGACATGGGCTTCGACGCCGAACGCGAAGTGCTGATCCAGGTGGACGGCACGAACATCAGGGTGGACAAGCTGGTGCCCACCCCACGCCGCCCACGTTCGGAGGACGAACGGCGGCGCTTCGACTAGGCCCGGCCTTCGTTTCGAGGCGACACTGGAACGACGGGGAACCGCCCTACTCGGATGCTCCGGGTTTGGGGTCAACGTTGTAGAACCGTTGTTCCAAGTCGCCTTCGAGCACGTCTGCAATGTCGGGCGCAAGCGCCTGCAGCTCCGCGAATGGATTGCCGCACCGGGCCACGATGACGGCGATCTCTGGACGCGCTGGCCCGTGGTACTGCATGTTCCTGTCTTTGGTGAGCAGGGCGTCGAAGCCGAGCAGCCGTGCGGTCCGGATCAAGTCGCCGCTGCCAACGTCGATCAAGCCTTCTTGAGCCGCTCGGCGAATCTCGCAACCAGGAAGATGACGCACGACCCGAGGATCGACATTCTGATCGAGAAGCAACCGCTTCAAGGTGCGGTACTCGATTGCTTCGATTGCTGGAGGTGCTCGCTGAGCAAGGCAGGGATGGGCGCAGCCCACCGCTTGTGAACAGCCCGCTCAGGAGCGGCATCGCGCAGGACATCACCAGCGAGGCGCAACACTGCCGCGGCCTGCTCTCGGGGAACGTCGAAGGACGACAGGAAGCTCCCCAGCGACTCGCCGGCTGCCAGATAGTCGAACAACATCTCCACCGGAACCCGCGTACCCGCGAACACCACCGCGCAGCTCACGACGCCGGGCGTTTGGCTGAGCACCGGTTGCGCTGCTGACTCTACGGCTCTGCTCTCCACGGACACTGTCTCTCTGCCGCCGACATCCGCTCGACTATACAACAACCCATTGGCCCGCAGGCGCGACCTAGATGTTGGCCGTCGCGGCCCGCAATGGCCAGGAAGGACGACACCCGCCTCGTCTACGGCGAAGCCATCGCGGGCCGGGGCACCGAAGTGGAGCAGTGGCGGAGAACCCACTTTGGTCCTTCCATATAATGCGTCAGCCATCGCGTTTAGGGGAACGATGGGAACCGTTCATCGAAGGTTGCTCGCGGGACTGGCCGCGCTGCTGCTGGTTCTGCCGAGTACGCAAGCCGCCACAGCCGGCAGTCGGGCATCCACGCGGAAGCGCTGGTCGTCCAAGCGACGCAACTCGCCCCGCAAGCGGTAGCTTGGCACATCGGAGCCAGATGCTTGGCCATCGCCCAGGGCTGCGTTGGCCGCGGCTTCAGCCGCTCGGCTGCCCAAGCGCTTGGCCATCGTCGTTGCGATCTTGTCCTCCAAGCGTTCGCCGATGCGGCGGGTGAGGGTGGTTTCCACGCCGGTGTCCAAGAGGGAAACCAGCGTGACCGTGCCGGGGGGTGCGCCTTGGGCTAGGCGGGAGGCGATGGCGTCGATGGCCACGTCGAAGTGGGCGGCGCGGCGGGTGATGGGGAAGTGGGCGGCGGCAGTGGCGAGGGTCACGGCGTTCACCAAGCGCACGGCGGAGCAGGAAAGGATGATGCCCGTGGCGTTGGAGGTGGGCTTGCAGATGATCTCGATGTCCGCTTGGGCGTTGCGCAGCAGGGATTCGATGTCGCCCTGGTAGAACTCCTCCAAGCTGTTGTAGATGGCGCGGAGCCGTTCGCGGGCCAGCAGCGTCACGCCATCTTCGGCGGCGTTCGTGAGCGCCAGCAGCAGGCGCTCGTAGAGCGGGTCGCCCACGGCGGGTTCCAGCCCGGCGTAGCGCTGGTCTAGGGGCTGCAAGGCCACCTTGGCACCGCTGGGGATGTCGTCCAGAAGCCGATCGGCCAAGGCGATTTCAGGCGGCGGGCCACGGTGGCGCGGGGCTGGGCTTGATGGCGCAGCGTCGGGTGGTGCGTCGTCAAGGTCGCCTGCTTTGGCATCTTGCACGGTGAAAGGAGAGTCGATTGGCTCGGCGGCCTCGAAGAACCCCGTCGCCAGCAACGCGACGACCGCACCAACAGCGGCAATGCCGCACGCTGCGACGATCCATGCAATGCTCTTCCCGCTCACGGCTCCCACGCCCGCTAGCGACTCAACAACCGCAGTCTAGCGCACGCAGTGGCGATACGGCAGCGCAATTCTCCCGCCGTACTCAATCGGGGTCCAAGTTGGCGATGAGGTCTGCCGGGTGGCCGACATAGACGAGCTCCCCCCGTTCGGCCGGTTTCGTCCAGGCTGCGCGCGGCGTGTTCGTAGCGGCGGTTGTCGAGGTAGCGCAGATCGTGCGCCAGCCGGCACAGGAAGCGCAGCTTCTCGATGCCGATGTTGGCCAGCGCCAGGTGGTTGCCGCGGCGGCGAGTGTATGTGGCCTCGATCAGGCGTTCGAGCACGTCCAGTGCCGTGTGCTGGATGCGATCGCCGAGCAGGAACTTCTGGCTGCGCGGAGAGCGTTCCAGCGTCGGCACCAGCCAGACCACGAAGCGATAGTGCGCCCCCAGCGCTGCGCCAGTTGAGCGGGCGCGGTCCTTGGGCGGGCTTGAATCCTTGCTCTCGCTCAACTTCGAGGATCTCTCAAAACGCGAGAAAAACGACCAAGGGCTTCGCCCTTGGAACCCATTGGGGGCTATCGCCCCCCAAACCCCCGAGGTAAAGAGGTTAGAACTCATGGGGCGAGCGTCCGGGCCACACGAAACCCGTTGCTGTAGTTGCGGAGGCCGGTGGAGTACCAGTACCGGTACGCGGCGCGGATGAACGAGGGTTCGATGTACCACGAACCGCCGCGCAAAACGCGCTTGTCGCATTCGCCGTACTCCCATGCACCGCCATCCGATGGGGCACCCGAATAGCTGCCGTTCCAACAGTCTCCCGTCCACTCCCAGACGTTGCCCAGCATGTCGTGCAGCCCCCAGCCATTGGCCGTCAAACTGCCCACCGGCGCGGTATGTACATGCCCATCACGACACGACGCCGCGGTCCAACCCGAGTAGCGCTCGTTCGCACTCGCGTCCGCGCCGTTGGCGTGGCGGCACTGGCCCGACTCGCCCTCTCCCCAGTACCGCGCTGTCGTCGTGCCCGCCCGTGCTGCGTACTCCCATTCCGACTCGCTCGGCAGGCGGTATTGCTCGCCCGTCTCCCGCGATAGCCACGCTGCATACGCCTGCGCGTCGTTCCAGTTCACGCACGCCACCGGACTCCGCCCGCTCTGCCCGAAGCCCGGATTGCGCCAGCCTCGGCCAGCGCGATCTTCCCAACTGCCGCCCTCGTAGGTGAAGCACGAGCTCCCTGCCGAATACCCCGTCTCGTCCACAAAGCGCCCGAACTCCGCCACCGTCACCTCGTACACGCCCAGCGCGAACGGCGTCGCGATCGTCACTTCATGCACAGGGCCTTCGTTCTCCTCTCGCCCCTGCTCGTACGACGGCGAACCCATCCGGTAGGAGCCGGCCGGCAACACCGCCATCTCAGGACACTCCGGGCAATCGCGGAAACGGTCGCCCACCTTCGGGCCGGCCTTGCGCAGTGCGATCCGCCGTACCGTCGGCGAGGTGCCATGCGCCACGCTCTCCGTCGTCGTCTCGTAGCCCTCGGCGCTCGCCTCTACGTTGTATGAACCCGGCGGCAACAGCATCCCGCGTTGGTAAGGCTCCGCATGATCCACCAGCCGAACCAGCGCTTCCGCCGGCTCAGCGTCTATCGTGAACGGCTGCCCGGGACGCGACAGGGTCATTCGATGCACGGTCGGTGAGGCCCCGTGCGTCACCGTCTCAGTCTTCGTCACGTAGCCCGACGCGCTCGCCTCCACCTCGTACGAACCCGCCGCCAGCTCCATCCCCGCCCGGTACGGCGGGCCGATGTTCAGAATCCGAACCCGCGCCTCCGCCGGCTCAACCTGCACCGTGAACGCCGCTGGCGGTGGCCCCAGCAGCGGCCGCGAGTCCCATCCGCCCGGCGACGAGAAGGCCAGCACCGCGCTCTCGTCGCCGTGCAGCCCCGCGTCCTGCACACGGCCGAACTCCCGCCGCGCCGCCGCGTCATCGTCCGGTCAAGGTGCAGCTTCGCCTCGCGCGCCGTCACATTGCCGTCGCCGTCCGCGTCCGCCGCGCCGTACAGGCCGTCCAGCAGGTGCTCCGTGAACAGCCCGTGCCGTGCGTCCTCGTCCCAGCTCGCCAGCTGCGCTCCGCTCGCCGCCGTCAGCACCGTCAAGCCGGCGCCGCCCGAAATGTCCGCCTCCACGTACACCGGCGACGCCGACTGGATCAGCATCCCGCGCGGACTGCCGCCCGAGAAACACGCATCCAGAAACACCGTCTTCGACCGCGTGGCCAGGCCGCCCAGGTTCTCGTACAGCAGGTCGATCGGATAGCCGTTCAGTTCCGCCGTGTCCGGGTTCGAGTCCGACGGCAGCAGGTAGCCTCGGCCCGCCTTGCCCGGCACCCCGTGCCCCGAATAGAACACCACCACGTCCGAGCCGCCCGACGGATCGATGTACCGCCACAGCAGCCCCTGGGCGTTCCCCTTCACCCCGAACGCCGCCTCCAGCTGCGACTTGGTGGCGTCGCGCAGGTCGATCACGTTGTCCGCGTCGAAGCCCAGCGCGCCCGTCACGAAGCGCTTGAACGCCTCCGCGTCGTTGTGCGCGTACGACACCTCCGGCACCCGGTCGTCCGCGTACTCCTTGTTCCCCACGATCACCGCCACGCCCAGCTCGTTCGCCGGGGCTGTCGCCGCGCAAGACAGCACCAGTGCGCCGAGCGCCGCGCCCGTCAGCCTTGATCCGCTCATTCCCGTTCCGATCCCCTCCAGCGTTGCCGTGGAGGGCATTGTGCCATTGCTCACGCCTATGGAAGGGCTTGAGGCCGTTCTTGGCGTAGCTTTGGCTGGGTTGGGCCGCGCTTTTCCACGCGGAGCTACACCCGCGCGAACGGGCCGTAGTACGATGCAGGCGTACTGCACTTGGAACTCCGCCGTTGAACTCGCGAGACCTGATAGAGACTGCGCGTGGCCTGACGGAACTCAGCCCGCGGCGACCCAGCCAGGCCAATCTGCGCCGGGCGCTGAGCACGGCGTACTACGCCGTCTTCCACAGCTTGGCGGCCACCGTTGCCGACGCGCTCATGGGCAAAGGCCGCGGCGACGCTTGGCATCAGACGTATCGCGCCTTGGAGCACGGCAGCGTGAGAAGAGCTTGCCAGAACATGCAGGCGATGCGAGAGTTTCCGTCGGAAATCCAAGGCTTCGCAAGGACATTCAACGACTTGCAGAGCGAACGGCAGCGAGCGGACTACGCGCTCGATGGCCGTTACGACAAGGCGGACGTGCTTGCGAAGATAGGCAGGGCGGAGGCAGCGATCGCTTGGTTGGAGGCGGCGGACCTCCACCATCGACGCCGCTTCGCCGCCCATGTGCTGTTCAAGCGGCGGCAATAGCGCCTTGCGCGCACCAGCATCGACCAGGGGTTAGAGCGTGAACGATCAGCAAGTAAGGGAGATTGCCGAGACGGCCTTCAAAGCCCGCTTTGGCGACATCGAAGTGTTCCGGATCAACATCCGGCGCGGCTTCGACTTCGAGGACGACCCGGTCCCGGTGGTGGACGTGAACATCATCTACGACGGCGATTACGAGCAGTTGAACATCGCTGGCCTGATGGACGTGGACATGGAGATCAACAACAAGGTCTGGCGCGACGCCGAGGACTCGCCGGCGTGGCCGCTGGTCCACTACATCCCGAAGTCTTCAGTCGGACGCCGCGACCCGGCGACGGTGTTCTCCGGCCCGGCCCCGTACATACGACCATAGCGCAGCCACGGACCTCCGGCAGCGGCGCCGCTTCGCGGCTCACGTGCTGTTCAAGCGCCGGTCATAGGCGCCCACGGCTGACGGACGCTTGAAGAAGGAGGTTCGACATGGATGACCAGCAGATTAGGGAGATTGCCGAGACGGCCTTCAGGGAGCGCTTTGGCGACATCGAGGTGTTCCGGGTCAACATCCGGCGCGGCTTCGACCACGAGGCCGACCCGGTGGTGGACGTGAACATCATCTACGACGGCAAGTACGAGCAGTTGAACGGTGCCGGCCTGTTGGACGTGGGCATGGAGATCAACAACAAGATCTGGCGCGACGCGGAGGATTCGCCCGGGTGGCCGTTGGTCCACTACATCCCGAAGTCCGAAGTCGGGCGGCGCGATCCGGCGACGGTGTTCTCCGGCCCGGCACCGTACGGACGACCATAGCGCTGCCCGGCCGCGTCGCCCTCTCTGAAGGCTGGTCACAGCACGGCGTGGGTGGCGGTGGTCAGCGTTATGCCGAGGTCGGGGAGTTGGCTGATGGCGAGTTCCGGGTGGTGCCCTGAGGTGGCCGATGCAAGGGCTCTGCGCAGTTGCGGCGATGGGTTCGGGGCGGCGATTGCCACCAGGCTGGCACCGACTGCGCGTAGCGGCAGGGCGACTTGAACGTCCATCGTTCGGCCTGGCAGCAGAGTGGCCGCTCGGGTTGTCGCTTGCGTTTCTGAAGCCGCGCTGGTGTCCGCGAAGTTCGGCGTCGATGCGAGATACACGTATACCGCCGAGTCGCCTCGGTTGGTGACGCGGTAGCGCATGGCGCATAGGCCTCGGCGGTCATCTGTTTGGTAGAAGCCCGGGCGGTGGGCAGGCAGAGGCACCTCGACCAAGCCGACGCCCCGAAACCGCCGTCCGGTGCAGGAGCCGCCGTCTGCGGTTCGGAGCTCCGTTGCGTCCAAAGCCAGCGTCTGTGCGGGCGGAGCTTGCGCCCTTAGCAGGGCGGTGTAGAGGGCGGACGCTGGCCGCCATGCTTGATCGAGTGCTGTGCGCAAGGCCACGTAATCGCCCTCTTGGCGCATCGTCTCCCAGTCGTCGATGGTGGCTTGCCATGCGATGTAGCCGCCAACGGCTAGCAGGGCTGCCAGAGTCGCTGCCGCTAGCCAACGGCGATGGGGCGACCTGGGCTTGCGCCCGGCTCTTGGCTGCGGCTTGTTCTGTGCGGCTGGTGGGCGCGCTTCGGGCCCTTGGCCTAGTGCGGCCAACCCCTCGAACCGTTCCCAAGCCAACACCTGCACGTCCTCGGGCAGCGGGTCCAATGGCGTGTTGGCCTTTGGTACCACCACCAGCAGGCGGTGTTCGCCGTCTCGCTCTTCCGCCAAGAGCGGCGCTGCTCGCTCGATCTTCTCGGCCATGCCGCTCACCTGCCGCACGCGCTGGTCACGGTCCACTTCGCCTGTTGCCAGTATGGTGAGCGCGGCGTCTTCGTCCGGCGCTGCCAGCTTGTTCTCGTTGGCGAGGAGGTGCGCCAGCAGCACTGGTAACTGCCAGCTTTGGCCAGTGTCCACGCGGCCATCCAAGTCCAAGCGGTAGGCGGCGTGGCCAGTGAGGGCCGCGACCAGGCCCGTGCCCTTGTTGACGAAACGGGCGTAGTCGTTGGAGATGCCGAGCACCGTCGTGGTGCCGTCCAAGCAGGCCACGGAAGGCACGTCAGGGTCTTCGGGGGTGATCTTCTGTACCGCCACCGGGCCTTCGGTGGTGGCGATCAGCACCCGCGTCTTCGCGGCTTGCGCGGCCTTCACGAGAGGAACAGCTCGCTGTCCGCTTGGCTGAATGTCCGTGGCAACGGGTCGTTCGCGTCCTTCAACAGGCGGATGGTCTGCTCGGTGGGCGGCGGCAGGTCCTCCTTGCAGATCGTGCCGTCTGGGTTGCTGACGACGAGGCGCTGCGGGGGCGTGTGGCCCTCAGGCACCTCGATCAGCAGGTACACCTGCCCGGTGCCCGAGCGCGAAGGCACTAGGCGCAGCGAGTAGCCGTCGGCTTCGCGGCGCTGCAAGGCGCCGGATGCCGCGGCAGCCGCGCGAGGCAGATGGACGCGGGCGGTGCGTTGCAGCAGCAGGTTGAAGTCGGCCCGCAATGCGGGGTCTGCCAGCAGCGCTTGGGCGATGGCCGCTGGCAGAGGGCCGGGCGCGTTCGCGGCGGCAAACAGTTCTGTGAACAAGGGGCGGGAAGCGCCGGTGGCGTCGTCATCGGCATCGAGCAGCAGGTCCGCGCCGTGCCACGCCACGAACGCCGCCTGCAAGCGTTCGCGCTGGTCGCTGTTCAGGGTGCGCCATGGGGTGCTCATCTGTCTCTCGCTACGCCGTAGAGGTGGTTGAACGCCGCTGCGAACACCAAACGGTCGATGCCCTCGCTTGCTCGCCACCTATCGCTCTCGAATGCACCGAGCACAGTCGTCAGTGCCTCGGAAATCGGCGCCAGCGCGTCGGCGAGGGCCTCGAAGGCGGGGCGGTTGGCATCTTCCAAGGCCGATTGGCCGAAACCTGCCCGGTTGATCGCGTTGAACGCCTTGCGTTGGGCCGCGAACGCTGCCAAGTCCACGGTCGTGCCGGAGTCGTCTTGCCGCTGTTGCCGAAGCACGTAGAGGGTTGCCTGCATGACTTGGCGGGTGTGCTGCGCTAGACGGGACAGGGTGGCGACGCAATCGGAGTAGGTGGTGTCGGGACCGGTGGCGATCAACACCCCCAAGTCGCGGGATTGCCGGCGCAGTGCTTGCGTCAGGCGATTCTGCAGCGGGCCGAAGGTCTCCGCCCGCAGGTAGGAGAGGGGCAGGGCGGTAACGCCGGCGGTTTCCGTCAGCGGCAGTTCCAGTGCGGCCAGTTCGCGCTTGTTGTATGCCTTTACAGATGCGGCGGGCTGTTCTTGCAGGAGTTCCAGAGGGTCCTCGGCCGGCAAGGGCGGCAGCACGGCGTCCGCCGCGAACTCCACTTCGCCGGCGTCGCTGTCCGCGCCGATGGCCAGCGGATGCGCCAGCGCTTGCAGGCTGTCGCTGTCGAGCAGCAGACGGCGCAGGCGGAGGAAGGCGAGGACCGTGGTACGGAAACCGCGAAAGTCGGCGGTGCCGTCGCTGTCGGCAGTGGCGAGCCAGAAGTCCAGTACCGCTTCGTCCTTGATGTCGATCCCGGTGAACTCGTCTCCTACCTTCTCTTGTAGGAACTCGGTGATGGCGCGGAACTTGCGCTGCGCTTGCGCGGTGGGAAGGTGGTCGCGCAACGCAGCGTAGAGTTGGCGGGCGAGATCCTTGGCAACGTCGGAGACGGTCTGGCGACTGGCACCTTCCGCGCCCAACTGCGCCGCAGCGTCGGCCACCGCTCGGTAGCCAAGAAAGGAAACCAGGAACTCCATCAGGGCCGCCAGCATCGGCATGCGCCCGAAACGCACCTCGAAGTCGCCATCCGCATAGCGCAACGTTGCACCTTCCTCGTCGGCCTCGTCGGCGCCAGCCGCGAAAGCCGCTCGGTAGGCGCTGGGACGAGCTGCTTCGACGCCCCAGAACAGCCACTCGAAGCCGCCGCTGCGATTCGCCCGGCCAGCGAGTTCGGCGGCGCGTACCAAGTGGCAGAGTTCCAGCAGCGGCGTTTCGTAGGCGCGACCGACGATGCGCGCCGCCAAGGCGGTCAGCACGCGCTTCGTGAACTTGGCGCCAGCCGGGCCGTCGATTTCCGCCAGCTGGCGGAAGACTTCGCGTAGCTCGTTGCTCTGCGATGCGGCCAACACCCTGCCGCGTACATTGGCCACACGTCTCCCTCGGCACGTCCGTGTCGCGCAGAGTAAGCGACCGCTCCTGCTTTGCCTACCGTGGCGTTGGCCCGTGCGCCGCCGAGAGGCGGGAGTGGCACTCTCGATCATCGGAAGCGCCCCCCGCCGGTGACGGCTCGCCAGCGGCCGCCGGACGTGGCGTGCTCGAACGTAGGTGTCGCCGCGATCGCCACCGGCGCGTGCCTTCCGTCGATAGTGCTGGCGGCGACGAAGCGCGGCAGCCCTTGCACCTTCCGCAACCATGCGGCGGCGAGCGGATCGTGGCGGTAGCGCCGCCACCACCGCAACACGTCGCGCACATAGCGCCGGGTGAACGAATGTGGCGCGAATGCGCCGTTCGCCACCTTCAGCGGGCCGCCTCGGTAGTGAGAGAGCGCGAGTTGCCAATCGCCCGCATAGCGCTCGTGGAGAGCGGCCAAGCAGGCGATCCCGGCGTGGACGTTCGATGCCGCCTCGTGCAGGTCGTCCGTATCAAGGTCGAACTCGTCCGCGAGTGCGGGCGGAATCTGCATGGTGCCAACGGCACCGGTGGCACCCAACGCACTGGTTGCGACGTTCGAGCCGACCTTGGCCACGGCCAGCGCCAAGGCCGCTGGCACGTTCTGTCGCGCCGCCTCGGTGACGATCATCGTTCGGACGTCGCTCGTCGGCACCGCGGCCATCGAGGGAATCTCGGCCCTCGCCGTTGGTGCCGCTTCCGCGGCGCCTTCGGTGGAGTCCGGCACGGCGCAGGCCGCGAGCCAGAACACCGTCAGCGGCAGAGACGTCCTCGCCACGGATCGTCGCCCTTCGTTTCTTGCCATCGTCGCGTCCACATGGCGCTTCCGTTGGCCTTGGCTATGGAAAGGCTTGGCGCGTTATTCGTCCGGTCTCTCTGCCGGGATCGCGCGACGGGTTGAGGGCGTGGGCTTTCCGGCTATAATCGCTGGCGGCCTGGGCAATGGAGTGACATGATGGCCGCGCGTCCGATGGGTTCTGGGACCATCTCCTTTGGGTTGGTCTCCATCCCGTGCAAGCTCTTTTCCACGGCGGATACCACGAACGCCGTGCGTTTCAATTACCTCAGCCAGGACGGTTCGCGTCTGCGGCAGCAGTATATCCGCGCTTCCGACGGCGAGATCGTGAACCGCGAGGACCGGGTGCAGGGGTACGAGTTCGCCAAGGGGCAGTACGTCACCTTCTCCAGCGAGGAACTCAAGGCGCTCAACGTCGCTGCCACCAACGCCATCGACATCGACGAGTTCATTCCGTTGGCGGAGGTGGAGCGCATCTACATCGAGCGCGTCTACTACTTGGGGCCGGACAAAGGCGCTTCCCGTTCCTACCACCTGCTGCGCGAAGCGCTCGCCAAGACGAGCCGGGCGGCGCTCGCTCGCTACGCGGCGCGGGGCAAGAGCTATCTGGTGCTCATTCGTCCGTTCGGCGAGGGGCTGGTGATGGAGCAGCTCAAGCACGAAGACGAACTGCGCAAGATGGACGACGTGCCGCTGGACGTCTGCGACATCAACGAAGGCGAGCTGGGTCTGGCCATCCAGATCATCGAACAGCGCATCAACGACAGCTTCGAGCCGAGCAAGTACGAGGACGAAGTGCGGGCGCGGCAGCTGGCGCTGATTCAGCAGAAGATCGACGGTCAGGACATCTCGGTGGCGCCGGAGGAGAAGCACGAAGCCAAGATCATCGACCTCATGGAGGCGTTGAAGGCGTCGGTGGGATCGAAGCAGGCGGCGCGAGGCGCGGGCAAGGCGGCAACGAAGGCGAAGGCGCCGAAGAAGAGCAGCCGGACGCGCAAGGCGGAACCGAGCGACGCGCCCGCGCGGCGCAGCGCTGGCGGCTGAGCCGCTTCGTCATGCAAGCCACGCAAGTCGCTTCCACGGCGGCCGAACAGCCGCATGGCCATGCCGCGGCCTACTCCACGCGCCAAGTGGCCGAAGCGGTCGGTCTTGCGCCGGAGCGCATCCGCGGTTTCGTGCGCGGGCAAGTGCTCTCGCCAAGTCGCGGCGGTCGCGGGCAGTACCGCTTCACGTTCCAGGACATCGTGCTGATGCGCACCGCGAAGGGGCTGCTCGATGCCGACGTGCCGTCGCGCCGGGCCGTCTCCGCGTTGCGCAAGCTCGGCGATCGGTTGGCGACGAACGCCTCCCGCCGGCCGCTCTCGGCGTTGCGCGTGTCCGCCGATGGCGGCGCCGTGGTGGTGCGCGACAAGGACGCGCTGTGGAATGCGGAGACCGGCCAAGGGCACCTTGGGTTCGCGTTCGAGCGCCTGGGAGAGGTGCACACCTTCGCAAAGCGCATTGGCGGGGCCGAGGAGCGTTCGCCAGCGGCCGGTGCGCCGAGCGCTTCCGCGCCGTCCATGCGCGGCGCGAGTTCGTCCCGCCCTTCCGCCGAGAATGCGCGAGAGATCGGCGCCGCGGCCAAGGAGATGGACAGCGACGACTGGTACAACCTTGGTCTGGACTTGGAAGAAGCAAGGCCGGAAGAAGCGCCGCAGGCGTACAAGCGCGCCCTCGACCTCGACCCCCAGAACGCGGACGCGCACCTGAATCTTGGCCGCCTGTACCAGGTGGAGGGGGACTTCAAGAGCGCCGCGCACCACTATCAATTGGCGCTGGGCATCGTCCCCGATCACCAGTTGGCGAACTACAACCTCGGCACCGTCTTCGACGAGCTGGGCGAAATCGACACCGCACTCGCCTACTACCGCCAAGCGCCGGACGTGCCCGACGCGCACCACAACCAATCGCGAATCTACGAGCTGCGCGGCGACGAACTGGCCTCGCTGCGGCACATGCGCAAGTACCAGACGCTCTCGGACGGCTTGCGCAAGGATCGGGGCTGAGCGCGGCAGCGAAGTCGAATCTGGATAATGCAAGGGCTAACCGTTCTCACTTACATTTTTAACGAAATCAATACCTTAAGCCTTGCTTTCCGGCGTGGGCGGGTTCACTATCGCGGCAAAACAACCTGTTGGAGACGCCCATGAAGGCACCCGATCCGCAAGTCATCGACAACCTGAACCGCGTTCTGAAGAACGAGCTCACGGCCATCAACCAGTACTTCCTGCACTCGCGGATGTACCGCGACTGGGGCCTAGGGCGGCTCGCCGAGCACGAGTACCACGAGTCCGTGGATGAAATGAAGCACGCGGACCGGCTCATCGAACGCATCCTGTTCCTCGACGGCCTGCCCAATCTGCAGGAGCTCGGGCGCTTGCGCATCGGCGAGAACGTCGCCGAGATGCTGCGTTGCGATCTGGAGCTGGAGATGGCCGCGATGCCGCTGCTGCGCGAGTGCATCGCCCATGCCGAGCAAGCGGCGGACTTCGTGAGCCGCGAACTCTTCGAGGACATCCTGACCTCCGAAGAGGAACACGTGGACTGGCTGGAGACGCAGCTGGAGCTGATCGACAAGGTGGGCAGCGAGAACTACATCCAGTCGCAGATGGGCGGCGGCGACCCGGCGTAGCCGGTGCCAAGGGGCCATCAAGCGCTCTGCCGCGCCGTAGCTTCCGGCGACGTGTCGGCGCTCGTCGCGGCGGTGGAGCGCGACCCAGCGAGCGCGCAGCACTGGAAGCCCATCGTCGATGCCGCCTTCGCGGGCAAAGCGGACATGGCGCGGGTGCTGCTGGACGCCGGAGCGGATGCGAACGTCGTCTCCGGCACCGGCAGCCGCCACACGCCGCTGACGCGCCTGACGCAGCATCACTCGACCATTCCGAAACACGAAGGCCACGAAGAGACCTTGGCGCTTCTGCTGGAACGCGGGGCGGACCCGAACATCTGCGCCGGGCCGCACGACTTCGAGCCGCTGGCCTATGCGACGGTGGCGCCGGCGCAGCCCTTCATCGACTTGACGATCCCCAAGACGCGCATCGGCATCCACCTGGCCGCCGCGCTGCTCGACAAGACCCGCTTGCGGCGCATGGTGCGCAAAGCAGGCCGCGCCGACGAACGCGACCGCCGCGGCCGCAATCCGCTCGACTACGTGGCGCTTTCCGGCTTGTGGAACGTCCACGGCAGCGAACGCGCGTTGGCCTGCGCGACCATGCTGCTCGACGCCGGGGCCGCGGTGGACGGCGGCGAGGAGATCGTCGAAGGGGATGAAATTTTCCATGCCACGCCGTTGTGGCGAACACTCTCTTGGCAGCAGCACTACGCGCTGGCGGAGCTTCTGCTGGAACGCGGCGCGTCGCCGGACCCGGCGGTCTTCGCCGTCACCTACCAGGGCGAACCACGCGGCTGCGATCTGCTCGACCGCTACGGGGCGGACTGGGAGCAGCGCTTCAACGGCCGCACGCCGCTCATGGATCTGATGCACTTCCGCCGCCCCGCCGGCAGCGCGTGGCTCATCGAACGCGGCGTGGACGTGAACGCGCAGGACGACGACGGGCGCACCGCGCTGCATCACGCGGCGCTGCAAGGCGTGCGCCCGGACTACGTGCGCAAGCTCCTTGATGCAGGGGCGGATCCGAAGCTCCGCGACGCTTCCGGTTCGACGGCGCTAGATGGCGCTCGGCAGAAAGGGCGCGCGAAGGTGGTCGAAGCGCTCGGCGGCTGAGTGCGACGGTCGGGCCGCCATGAGGCACCAGCGATGGGCCGTCAGGAGTCCTTGCGGCGAACGTAGAGCACCATCTCGTGATGCACGAGGTCGAAGCCCTGCTTCGCGGCGACTTCGCGCTGCAGCGCCTCGATGTCGTTGTCCACGAACTCGATGACCTTGCCCGTGTCCACGTCCACCATGTGGTCGTGGTGCTTGTCCCGCGCCATCTCGTAGACGGCGTGGCGGGAGGCGCGCAGGCCGTGCGCGGCGCCTTCGTCGAAGTTGTGGCGCTCGACGATGCCAGCGCTCTCGAACTGCGTCAGGATGCGGTAGATGGTGGTGATGCCCACGGATTCGTCGATCCGCAGCAGCTCCTTGTACACGTCTTCCGCGGAAAGATGGCGCAGTTCGGCGTCTTCGAGCACCTCCAACACCTTCAGGCGCGGCATCGTCACCTTCAGCCCGGCATCTCGGAGCTTATTCTGGGCGGGGTTTTGTGGCACGGTTAGGTCTTCGGCACCTTGGCGAGCCACATTAGCGAGCGCATGTGAACACGTCAACGATTTCGACGCTGGTGGAGGAACTCGCCAAACACCGGCGCGCGTCCGTCGCCGGGCTGGCGAAGGGCGATGTCGAGCACCTTGCGGCCATCGGCATCGAAGTGGCCGACGGCATGGCGCGGCTGGACGACGACGTCGAGCTGCTCTCCCCCGACGCCATCCGCACCCGGCTCTCGCCCAGCGCCTCGTCCTGGCTGCGCGAGCTCGACGTCCGCGCCAGCATCGACAGCACGAACGCGACGCTGGTGCAGCGGGCGGCGAACGAGACCATCGCCGGTTGCGTGCTTGCCGCCGAGGTGCAGCTTGCCGGCCGTGGGCGTCGTGGCCGCGCTTGGCTCAGCCCTCTCGGGCGCAACATCGCGCTCTCGCTTGGCCTCGCGAGTTCGCGCCCGGCGATGGAAATCGGCGCGTTGAGCCTGGTGGTGGGCTTGGCGGTGCGCGAGGCGCTGGGCGACTGCGGCGTATCCGGCGTCGAGTTGAAGTGGCCGAACGACATCCTGCTCGACGGCCGCAAGCTCGCTGGCATTCTGATCGAACTCGTGCGGGCGACGGGGCCCGTGGAAGTGGTGGTGGGCATCGGCGTGAACGTCGGCGGCGGTGGCGTGGTCGCGCCCCGAGTCGATCAAGCGATTGCGGACGTCGCCGAGCGCCTCGACAATCCTTCCCGCAACGCGCTGTTTGCGGCCATCGTCAATCGCGTGGTCGAATGTTGTGCGCGCTTCGACGACGCTGGCCTAGCGCCGTTCCGTGCGTCTTGGGAAGCAGCCCATCGCTTTCAAGGCAAGATGGTCGAAGTAACGGTTCCGGCCGGCGGCGGCACCGCCCGCGGCACCGTGCTCGGCGTGGCCGATAGCGGTGCGCTGCGTCTCGAGACCGCAGCGGGAGTGCGCGAGTTCAACAGCGGCGAAGTGACGGTGCGCGAAGGGCTACGCTCGTAGGCGGAAGAATGGCAGACGTGCTGGACCTCGACATGGGCAACACCCGCACCAAGTGGCGTTGCGGCGAAGCGAGCGGCGCCCTGGCTTCGCCGCAGCTGCCGACTCTGCCCGTGCGCCCATCGCGGGTGCGCGTGGCCACCGTGTTGCGCAATCGCGACGCGGTTGACGCAGCCGTGCGGCAGCGCTTCGGCGTCGCGGCGGAGTTCGCCGCGGTGTCGGCGAAGCTCGGCGGCGTGCGTTGCGGCTACTGCGACCCTTCGCGGCTCGGCGTCGATCGCTGGCTGGCGGCGGTGGCGGCTTGGCGGCGGACGCGCGCGGACACCGTGGTGGTCGCGGCTGGCACGGCGGCGACCGTCGATTTCGTCCGTGCCGACGGTCGCCACGAATACGGGCGCATCGCCCCGGGCCTCGGTCTGCTGCGCGAATCGCTGGCGCGCGGCACCGCGGACGTGCGAGCGCGATGCATGGATGCCAAGCGGCCAGCGTTCGATACCGAGGCAGCCGTGGAAACAGGCACCGAGGCGATGCTCGTCGCCTATGCGCGAATGTCGATTGCGGACTTCGCTCGCCGCTGCGACGCCCCGCCGACCGTGTTTCTGACCGGCGGCGACGCGCCGCTGCTGCGGCACCGCCTCGGCTCGGACTGCCGCCTCGTGCCGCATCTCGTTCTCGATGGCTTGGCAATCGCGCTCCCCTGAAATCGTGGCGACGTTCTTCAAAGTTCTGCTCGCGCTCTTGGTCATCGCCAATTTGGCGGTGGGTGCCGCGTGGTTCGGCCTTGATCGGGGATTGCTGGGCCGCTTGTTCTCCGAGCCGCCGGCAACGGAAGTCGAGCGCGGCCCTTGGCCGTTGCCGCCTCTGCCGGGGGCGTCGGATGCGGACCCCACCGTCGGCGAGGCGACCGACTCCGCGCCAGAGCAAAGCAGCGCCGAGTCGTCGCCGAGCGCGGTGGTCGACGGTGATGTCGAGCGGGAGGGCGTCGCAAGCCCGGTGGAAGAGAGCGCGGCATCCACGCTCTCCTGTGTCGTGTTGGGGCCCTTCGAGAACGAAGCCGCCGCCGATGCCGAAGCCGCGCGAATCGTCGCCGGAGGAGGCCAAGCGGAGGCGACCCAGGAGTCGACGCCGCCATCGAACTACATGGTCTACATCGAACCTGCGGCCAGCGAGGGCGAAGCAGCGCGCACTTGGCGGGAACTCCGCACCCGTTCCATCGACGCCTTCGTGATTCCCTCCGGTGTGCGCCGGAACGCGGTCTCGGTCGGCGTCTTCAGCGCCCGCGACCGCGCCGAAGCGCAACGGCGACGGATCGCCGCGCTGGGCTACAGCGTCGCCGTCCACGCGCCAGCCGGCATCGCGCACCGCGTCGTTGCCAGGAACGCGCCGTCGGCCCTGCTCGGCGACGTCGCCGCGGCGCCTTGCGATTGATCCCGCGCCCGACTGGCCAAGCGTGCTAGGATCGCCTTCGCTGCCGCCATAGCTCAGCTGGTAGAGCAGCTCTCTTGTAAAGAGAAGGTTCGGGGTTCGATCCCTCGTGGCGGCACCACTTCCGGCGCCCCGGTTCGCGTCTTGAACGCATCCGCTTTGGCGCGACGAAAAAACGGCGCAATTTCGCGTTGACAGCGTTTGCCGACATCGGCATAGTGTCGCGCCCACTTTGCGAGACCCGGAGGGGTTCCCGAGCGGCCAAAGGGATCAGACTGTAAATCTGACGGCTATGCCTTCGTAGGTTCGAATCCTACCCCCTCCACCAAGGCGGTGGGCTCGGCGGCGAAGGCGGCGTGTCCGAACCGCAGCCGTTCGCCACCGGAAACGCGCGGCAATGGGCGGTCTTGGCACATCCGCCTCACGGCAGTGGGCGCGTGTACGCGCATCGCGGGTATAGTTCAGTGGTAGAACCTCAGCCTTCCAAGCTGATGGCGCGGGTTCGATCCCCGCTACCCGCTCCAGTTCGGCGGGCCGAGCGCCGGAGGAGCGATTCGCCAGCGGCCGGAGGCCACCGCTCACATAGCTCAGGTGGTAGAGCACTTCCTTGGTAAGGAAGAGGTCATCGGTTCGAGTCCGATTGTGAGCACCAGGAGCGCCTGGAGCAGCACAGACAGGCAACCGCGCAGCAGGCGCGAATTTGGCAGCCGCGCAACGGCGCGGCGTTGGGCGACCGCGCAAGGGCGCGGCATTGGCATCCGCGCAGGGGCGCGGAGTTGACAGACTGGAACGGGAAGTCAAGGAGACGGTGGCGAGATGGCCAAAGAGAAATTCGAGCGCACCAAGCCGCACATCAACGTCGGCACCATTGGGCACGTGGACCACGGCAAGACGACGCTCACCGCGGCGATGACCAAGATCTGCGCGGCGCGGCAGGGCGGCGAGGTGAAGGAGTTCGACGAAATCGACAACGCGCCCGAGGAGCGCGAGCGCGGCATCACCATCGCCACCACCCACGTGGAGTACGAGAGCGCCAGCCGCCACTACGCGCACGTGGACTGCCCCGGCCACGCCGACTACGTGAAGAACATGATCACCGGCGCGGCGCAGATGGACGGCGCCATTCTGGTGGTCTCGGCGGTGGACGGCCCCATGCCGCAGACCCGCGAACACGTGCTGTTGGCGCGCCAGGTCGGCGTGCCGCGCATCGTCGTCTACATGAACAAGGTGGACCAGCTCGACGAAGACGAACGGGAGGAGTTCGTCGAATTGGTCACGCTGGACATCCAGGAGATCCTCACCCAGAACGAGTTCCCCGAAGACACCCCCATCGTCGTCGGCAGCGCTCTGCAAGCGCTCGAAGGGCAGACCTCCGAGGTCGCCGAAGGCAGCGTGCTGAAACTGGTCGAGACCCTCGACGAGTACATTCCCGAACCGGAACGGGCGGTCGACCAGCCCTTCCTCATGCCCATCGAGGACGTCTTCACCATCCAGGGCCGCGGCACCGTGGTCACCGGTCGCGTCGACCGCGGCATCGTCAAGGTCGGGCAGGAAATCGAAATCATCGGCATCAAGGAAGCCCAGCGCACCACCTGCACCGGCGTCGAGATGTTCCGCAAGCTGCTCGACGAAGGGCGCGCCGGCGAGAACATCGGCGTCCTCCTGCGCGGCATCAAGCGCGAGGAAGTCGAACGCGGCCAAGTGCTGGCGGTTCCCGGCAGCATCACCCCGCACACCCAATTCGAGGCCGAGGTGTACGTCCTCTCGAAGGACGAAGGCGGGCGCCACACGCCGTTCTTCAAGGGCTACCGCCCGCAGTTCTACTTCCGCACCACGGACGTCACCGGCACGGTGGAACTGCCGGCGGACGTCGAGATGGTGATGCCCGGCGACAACGTGAAGATGGACGTCGGCCTCATCAGCCCGATCGCGATGGACGAAGGCTTGCGCTTCGCCATCCGCGAAGGCGGACGCACCGTGGGCGCCGGCGTCGTCACCAAGATCATCGAGTAGGTCAATCGCGTAGGCCAGTAGCTCAATTTGGTAGAGCAGCGGTCTCCAAAACCGCAGGTTGGGGGTTCGATTCCCTCCTGGCCTGCCAAACGACGGATGTCGGGCAGGTAGAAGCAGAAGCGCGCAATGAGCAACGGAACGACGGAGGCGGGAATCGTCGATTGGTTGAAGTGGACTTGCGTCTGGGCGCTGGTCACGGCCTGCGTCGTCGGCAACTGGTACTTCCAAGAGGAGTCCCTGCTGATGCGCGCCTTGGCCGTGGTCGCGCTGGGCGTCGTGGCCGGCTTCCTGGCCCTGCAGACCGAGCGCGGGCAGCGTGTTTGGACGCTGTGGCAGGAGGCGCGGGCGGAACTGCGCCGCGTCGTCTGGCCGACCCGCCAGGAAGCCACCCAAACCACCATCATCGTGCTGATTCTGATCCTCGTGTTTTCGCTGCTGCTTTGGGGCTTGGATTCGCTGCTGAGCTGGGTCGTGCAAGGACTGATCGGATAAACCATGCGCTGGTACGTCGTACACGCCTATTCCGGCTACGAGAAGACGGTGATGCGTTCGCTCAAGGAGCGCATCGCCGAATCGCGCATCCAGGACTGCTTCGGCGAAGTGCTGGTGCCGACGGAAGAAGTGGTGGAAATGCGCGGCGGCGTGAAGCGCCGCAGCGAGCGCAAGTTCTTCCCCGGCTACGTGCTCGTCAACATGGACCTGAACGACGAAAGCTGGCATCTGGTGAAGGCCACGCCCAAGGTCATGGGCTTCATCGGCGGCAAGGCGGACGCTCCGGCGCCGCTCTCGGAGAAGGAAGCGAACGCGATCCTGGCCCGCGTGCAGGAAGGCAGCGAGAAGGCCACGCCGAAGACCACGTTCGAGCCGGGCGAGCTGGTGCGCGTGATCGACGGTCCGTTCAACGACTTCAACGGCGTGGTCGAGGAAGTCAACTACGACAAGAGCCGAATGGTGGTCGGCGTCACCATCTTCGGTCGTTCCACGCCGGTGGAACTGGACTTCTCCCAAGTGGAGAAGGGCTGATTCCGCTTAGACGCGGGCGAGAGGGAAGCAGACGATGGCCAGGAAAGTCGCCGCCTACGTGAAGCTGCAAGTGCCGGCCGGGCAGGCGAATCCGAGCCCGCCGGTCGGCCCGGCGCTGGGCCAGCACGGCGTGAACATCATGGAGTTCTGCAAGGCGTTCAACGCCGAGACGCAGGGCCAGGAACCCGGCCTGCCCGTGCCGGTGGTCATCACCATCTACGCCGACCGCTCCTTCACGTTCATCAAGAAGACGCCGCCCGCCTCCGTGCTCCTGCGCAAGGCGGCTGGGATCGACAAAGGCTCCGGCAAGCCGAATACCGAGAAGCGCGGCACCGTCAACCGGGCGCAGCTCGAAGAAATCGCCAAGCTCAAGATGCCGGACCTGACCGCCGCGGACATGGACGCCGCCGTGCGCACCATCGCCGGCAGCGCCCGCAGCGCCGGCATCGAAGTGGAGGGTGTCTAAATGGCCAAAGCAAGCAAACGCATGCGCGAAACGGCGGCGAAGGTCGATCGCGCCAAGGCGTACCCGGTGGAGGAAGCCGCTGGCCTGCTGGCGGAAATCGCCAAGGCGGGCTTCCCGGAATCCATCGACGTCGCCGTGAATCTCGGCATCGACCCGCGCAAGTCGGACCAGAACGTGCGCGGCGCCACGACGCTGCCCCACGGCACCGGCAAGAGCGTGCGCGTCGCCGTCTTCGCCCAAGGCGAGAACGCGGACAAAGCGCGCGCCGCCGGCGCCGACGAAGTCGGCCTCGAAGACCTCGCCGAACGCATCAAGGGCGGCGAGCTGAACTTCGATGTGGTGATCGCGAGTCCCGACGCCATGCGCGTGGTCGGCCCGCTCGGACGCATCCTCGGTCCGCGCGGCCTGATGCCGAACCCGAAAACCGGCACGGTAGCCGCCGACGTGGAGGCCGCGGTGAACAACGCCAAGGCTGGCCAGGTGCAGTTCCGCGCCGACCGCGGCGGCATCGTCCACGGCAGCGTCGGCACGGTCGCCTTCGACCCGGCCAAGATCAAGGAGAATCTGGAAGCGCTGGTCGGCGACCTCAAGAAGGCCAAGCCGCCCTCCGCCAAGGGCCAGTACGTCAAGAAGATCACCCTCTCCACGACGATGGGGCCGGGCCTGCGCATCGACGAATCGTCGCTGGCCGTCTAGGCGCAACGGCGAAGGCTGCGGAGAGGAACGCTTAAGCGAGCGAACATCATGGCACTGCAACTCGAACAGAAGAAGGCCGTCGTCCAGGAACTCAACGAGGCCGCCGCCAGCGCGCTCTCGGCGGTGCTCGCGAACCATCGCGGCATGTCCGTCGGCGATCTCACCGAACTGCGCCGTCGGGCGCGCGAATCCGGCGTCTACCTGCGCGTGGTGCGCAACACGCTGCTCAAGCGCGCGGTCGCCGAGACGGAGTTCGAGTGCATCGGCGACGCCCTCGCCGGGCCGACCATGCTGGCGCTTTCGAACGAAGACCCCGGCGCCGCGGCGCGGCTGCTCAAGGAAGCCGCCACGCAGTGGGACGCGCTGGAACTGAAGGCGGTGTCCATCGGCGGCCGCCTCTACGGGGCCGAGGACATCGAGCGCGTGGCGTCCCTGCCGACGCGCGAGGAAGCGCTGGCGCAGTTGATGGCCGTGATGCAGGCGCCGGTCGCCAAGCTCGCCCGCACGCTCAAGGAAGTGCCCGCCAAGCTGACGCGGGTGCTGGCCGCGGTGCGGGATCAAAAGGAGGCCGCCGGAGCCTGAACGCCGCGCTCGGTTCGGCGAACGAAAACGTCGCCGGGTTCGGCGCCGAAAACGCTCACACGTTGGCCACAACTTGCGGCACAATAGACAACCCCAAGGAGACGACCAGTCATGCCTTTGTCCAAAGACGACATTCTGAACGCGATCGCGGAGATGAGCGTTCTCGAAGTGGTGGAGCTTGTCCAGGCGATGGAGGAGAAGTTCGGCGTCACCGCCGCAGCGGCGGTGGCCGTCGCGCCAGCGGGCGCTTCCGGCAGCGACGACCAGAACGGCGCCGTCGAAGAGCAGACCGAGTTCACCGTGGTGCTGGCTGGCATCGGGGAGAAGAAAGTCAACGTCATCAAGGCGGTTCGCGCCATCACTGGCTTGGGCCTGAAGGAAGCCAAGGCCCTCGTCGAAGACGCGCCTTCGCCGATCAAGGAAGGCATCGGCAAGGACGAAACAGAGGAGATCAAGAAGCAGTTGGAAGAAGCTGGCGCTGCGGTCGAGGTCAAGTAGATCCCGAACGCAGGCAACGAATTTCCAGCCGTGCCGCTTGTCGAAGCCGGGCAAGCGCGCAGAGCACGGCAAGGGCGGGCCGGTGCCATGCACGGAGTGCGTGGACGCTGGCCTTTTCTCGCTTTGCAGCCGACGCTACCCGTCGGCGCCGACGAAGCAGCCGTCCGGACCTGACTGCAACGTCGGGCCGGCGCGAGTCGTCGGGCGAACCTACTCTAGGCGCGTCTCTTGCCGAGACGCGACGCGCAACAGGAGCAGCAAGACCGCATGGCCTACAGCTTCACAGAGAAAAAACGCATTCGCAAGGACTTCGGCAAGCTGCCGGAGCCCATCGAAATCCCCTACCTGCTTTCCGTTCAGGTGGATTCCTACGCCAAGTTCCTGCAACGGGGCGTGCAGCCGCGGCGGCTCAAGGACCAAGGCCTGAACAAGGCGTTCCGCTCGGTCTTCCCGATTGGCAGCTACTCCGGCAACGCCGCCCTGGAGTACGAGAACTACCGGCTCGGCGAGCCGCCCTTCGACGAGCGCGAGTGCGTACTGCGCGGCTACACCTACGCGGCGCCGCTGCGGGTCAAGGTGCGCCTCATCATCTACGACCGCGAATCCGCCAACAAGGGCATCAAGGACGTCAAGGAGCAGGAGGTCTACATGGGCGAGATCCCGCTCATGACCGAGCGCGGCACGTTCATCGTCAACGGCACCGAGCGCGTTGTGGTGTCGCAGCTGCACCGCTCGCCGGGCGTCTTCTTCGACCACGACAAGGGCAAGACGCACTCCTCTGGCAAGATCCTCTACAACGCCAGGGTCATTCCCTATCGCGGCTCCTGGCTGGACTTCGAGTTCGACCCGAAGGACTCCGTGTTCGCGCGCATCGACCGGCGGCGCAAGATCCCCGCCACCGTCGTGCTGCGCGCCTTGGACTACACCTCCGAGGAGATCCTCGCCCTGTTCTTCGAGAAAGAGGTCTTCCACGTGAAGAAGGAAGGCTTCTCGATGGATCTGGTGCCGGAGCGCTTGCGCGGCGCCGTCAACACGTTCGACATCAAGGACGCCACGGGCAAGGTGCTGGTGGCCGCCGGCCGTCGCGTTACCGCCCGCCACGTGCGCGCCTTGGAGAAGTCCAGCCGCAACCGCCTCGACGTGCCGCGCGAGTTCCTCATCGGCCGCGTGACCGCGGTGGACATCGTGGACAAGGAGAGCGGCGAGATCCTCTTGGCCTGCAACACCGAGCTCACCGACGACGTGCTCGACAACCTCGTCGAGAAGGGCGTGAAGCGCATCGACACCATCTACACCAACGACATCGACTGCGGCCCCTACATCTCCGACACGCTGCGCGCCGACCTCACGAGCAACCGCTTGGAGGCGCTGGTGGACATCTACCGCATGATGCGCCCCGGCGAGCCGCCCACCAAGGAGGCGGCGGAGAATCTCTTCTCCAACCTGTTCTTCACCCCGGAACGCTACGACCTCTCGGCGGTCGGGCGCATGAAGTTCAATCGCCGCCTAGGGCGGGACCGGAGCACCGGCCCCGGCATCCTCTCCAAGGACGACATCGTCGACGTGCTGAAGACGCTGGTGGACATCCGCAACGGCAAGGGCACGGTCGACGACATCGACCATCTGGGCAACCGGCGCGTGAAGTCGGTCGGCGAAATGGCCGAGAACCAGTTCCGCGTCGGCCTGGTGCGCGTCGAGCGGGCGGTCAAGGAGCGCCTCTCCCTGGCCGAGTCCGAAGGCTTGATGCCCCAGGACCTCATCAACGCCAAGCCGGTGGCGGCGGCGGTCAAGGAGTTCTTCGGCTCCAGCCAGCTC
This sequence comes from Candidatus Azotimanducaceae bacterium, assembly GCA_965243175.1. GTDB lineage: Bacteria > Pseudomonadota > Gammaproteobacteria > Pseudomonadales > Azotimanducaceae > VXYL01. The sequence continues at coordinate 1,024,521 of OZ251532.1, forward strand.
TCGCAGTTCATGGACCAGACGAATCCGCTCTCCGAAGTCACCAACAAGCGCCGCGTCTCGGCGCTGGGGCCGGGCGGCCTCACGCGGGAGCGCGCCGGTTTCGAGGTGCGCGACGTCCACCCCACGCACTACGGGCGCATCTGCCCCATCGAAACGCCCGAAGGGCCGAACATCGGCCTGGTCAACTCGCTCGCGACCTATGCCCAGACCAACCGCTACGGCTTCCTCGAGACGCCCTATCGGAAGGTCGTGGACGGCCGCGTCACCGACGAGATCGAGTACCTCTCCGCCATCGACGAGGCGAGCTACGTCATCGCCCAAGCCAACTCCCGGATCGGCCCGGACGGCAGCTTCATCGACGACGCGGTGGACGTGCGGCACTTGAACGAGTTCACCAAGAAGGAGCCGGCGACCATCCAGTACATGGACGTCTCGCCCAAGCAGCTGGTGTCCGTGGCCGCGGCGCTGGTGCCCTTCCTGGAGCACGACGACGCCAACCGCGCCCTGATGGGCACCAACCAGCAGCGCCAGGCGGTGCCCACCGTTCGCACCGAAACGCCGCTGGTCGGCACCGGCATCGAAGGCCGCGTGGCGAGGGATTCCGGCGGCTGCGTGATCGCCAAGCGCGGCGGCGTGGTGGATTCCGTGGACGCCGGGCGCGTGGTGGTGCGCGTGGACGACGACGAGATGACCCTCGGCGAGGCCGGCGTGGACATCTACAACCTCGTCAAGTTCACCCGCTCCAACCAGAACACCTGCATCAACCAGCGCCCGCTGGTGAAGGAAGGCGACCGCATCGCCGCCGACGACATTCTGGCCGACGGCCCGTCGGTGGACACCGGCGAGCTGGCGCTGGGGCAGAACATGCGCATCGCCTTCATGCCGTGGAACGGCTACAACTTCGAGGACTCGATCCTCATCTCCGAGCGCGTGGTGCAGGAGGATCGCTTCACCACGATCCACATTCAGGAACTCACGTGCAGCGCCCGCGACACCAAGCTGGGCCCGGAAGAGATCACCGACGACATCCCGAACGTGGGCGAATCGGCGCTGAACCACCTGGACAAGTCCGGCATCGTCTACGTCGGCGCCGAGGTCAGCGCTGGCGACATCCTTGTCGGCAAGGTGACGCCGAAGGGCGAAAGCCAGCTCACGCCGGAGGAAAAGCTGCTGCGGGCGATCTTCGGCGAGAAAGCGTCCGACGTGAAGGACACCTCGCTGCGCGTGCCCACCGGCGTGCGCGGCACCGTCATCGACGTGCGCGTGTTCACCCGCGACGGCCTCGAGAAGGACGACCGGGCGCTGGAAATCCAGAAGGCGGAAATCGAGAAGGTGAAGAAGAACCTCGACGACGAATACCGCATCGTCGAGAACGCCACCTACGAACGGCTGCGCCGCTCGCTGGTGGGCAAGGAGGCGCTCGTCGCGGCCGGCCTCGAAGCCGCCAGCGAAGACGCTCCCAAGCTGATCGACGACGCTTACCTCGACGGCCTCGGCAAGGACGACTGGTTCCGCATCCGCATGGCGGACCAGGCGCTGAACGATCAGCTGGACAAAGCGGACCGCCAGCTGCGCGCCCGCAAGCGCGAGCAGGAGCGCATCTTCGCGGAGCAGCAGAAGAAGCTGGAAAGCGGCGACGACCTGCGCCCGGGCGAGCTCAAGTACGTCAAGGTCTACCTGGCCATCAAGCGGCGCATTCAGCCGGGCGACAAGATGGCCGGGCGGCACGGCAACAAGGGCGTCGTCTCGGTCATCATGCCGATGGAGGACATGCCGTTCGACGAGGACGGCGAACCCGTGGACATCGTGCTCAACCCGCTCGGCGTGCCGTCGCGCATGAACGTCGGCCAGGTGCTGGAAACCCACCTCGGCTGGGCCGCCAAGGGCATCGGCCAACGCATCGGCGACCTGCTGGACAAAGGCGCCAAGGCGCGCCAGATGCGCGCGTTGCTGGACCGCGTCTACAACGGCGGACGGGCGTTGGACGACGACGCACTCGAAGCCGATGAAGCCGACGAGCCCGTCGAGGCAGCCGAATCGACAGACTCCGCCGAGCCGACGGCCGTCGCCGAGCCGAAAGCCGGCGTCGCGTCGGGCCGGCGCGTGGAGTTGGAGACCCTCAGCGACGCCGAAGTGCTGGAGCTCGCCAACAACCTGCGCAACGGCCTGCCGATCGCCACGCCGGTCTTCGACGGCGCCGCGGAAACCGACATCAAGGCGTTGCTGGAACTCGCCGGGCTGCCGACGAACGGCCAGACCAAGCTGTACGACGGGCGCACCGGCGAGGCGTTCGACCGCCCGGTGACCGTCGGCTACATGTACATGCTGAAGCTCAACCACCTGGTGGACGACAAGATGCACTGCCGCTCCACCGGCTCCTACAGCCTGGTCACCCAGCAGCCGCTCGGCGGCAAGGCGCAGTTCGGCGGCCAGCGGTTCGGCGAGATGGAGGTTTGGGCGCTCGAAGCCTACGGCGCCGCGTACACCTTGCAGGAGATGCTCACCGTCAAGTCGGACGACGTGAACGGGCGCACCACCATGTACAAGAACATCGTGGACGGCAATCTCGACATGGAAGCGAACCGGCCGGAGTCCTTCCACGTCCTGGTGCGGGAGATCCGCTCCCTGGGCATCGACATCGCGATGCAAAGCGAATAACCCCGAAGCAAGAGGAGACGCGACAATGAGAGATCTGCTGAACCTTTTCCGGGCCAACAACGTCCAGGGCGGCGTCGAAGACGATTTCGAGGCCTTGAAGATCGGCCTGGCCTCGCCGGAGATGATCCGCTCGTGGTCCTACGGCGAGGTGAAGAAGCCGGAGACCATCAACTACCGCACTTTGAAGCCGGAGCGCGACGGCCTGTTCTGCGCCCGCATCTTCGGCCCGGTGAAGGACTACGAGTGCCTGTGCGGCAAGTACAAGCGCCTCAAGCACCGCGGCGTGGTGTGCGAGAAGTGCGGCGTGGAAGTGACCCTCTCCAAGGTGCGCCGCGAGCAGATGGGGCACATCGAGCTGGCCAGCCCGGTGGCGCACATCTGGTTCCTGAAGTCGCTGCCGTCGCGCATCGGCCTGCTGCTGGACATGACCCTGCGCGAGATCGAACGGGTGCTCTACTTCGAGTCCTTCGTGGTGGTCGACCCCGGCCTCACGGACCTGGAGATCGGCCAGCTGCTGACGGACGAAGAGTACATCCGCCAGATCGAGGAACACGGCGACGAGTTCACCGCCAAGATGGGCGCGGAAGCCGTTCTGGACCTGCTCAAGGAGATCGACCTGGAGCAGGAGATCGCCAGGCTGCGCGAGGAGATTCCGCAAACCAACTCCGAGACCAAGATCAAGAAGCTCCGCAAGCGGCTCAAGCTGATGGAGGCGTTCCAAAGCTCCAACAACAGCCCGGCGTGGATGATCATGACGGTGCTGCCGGTGCTGCCGCCGGACCTGCGCCCGCTGGTGCCACTCGACGGCGGCCGGTTCGCCACCTCGGACCTGAACGACCTCTACCGCCGCGTCATCAACCGCAACAACCGCTTGAAGCGGCTGCTGGACCTGAACGCGCCGGACATCATCGTGCGCAACGAAAAGCGCATGCTGCAGGAGGCCGTGGACGCCTTGCTGGACAACGGGCGACGCGGCCGCGCCATCACCGGCACCAACCGCCGGCCGCTGAAGTCCTTGGCGGACATGATCAAGGGCAAGCAGGGGCGCTTCCGCCAGAACCTGCTCGGCAAGCGCGTGGACTACTCCGGGCGCACGGTGATCGTCGTCGGCCCCACGTTGCGCCTGCACCAGTGCGGCCTGCCGAAGAAGATGGCGCTGGAACTCTTCAAGCCGTTCATCTTCGGCAAGCTCGAAGCGCGCGGCTACGCCACCACCATCAAGGCGGCGAAGAAGATGGTCGAGCGCGAGACGCCGGAGGTGTGGGACATCCTCGCCGAGGTGATCCGCGAGCACCCGGTGCTGCTCAACCGCGCCCCGACCCTGCACCGCCTCGGCATCCAGGCGTTCGAGCCGCTGCTGATCGAAGGCAAGGCCATCCAGCTGCATCCGCTGGTGTGCGCGGCCTTCAACGCGGACTTCGACGGCGACACCATGTCCGTCCATGTGCCGCTGACGTTGGAAGCGCAGCTGGAAGCCAGGGCGCTGATGATGTCCACCAACAACGTGCTTTCGCCAGCGAGCGGCCAGCCCATCATTGTGCCCTCCCAGGACGTCGTGCTCGGCCTCTACTACCTGACCCGCGAGAGCAGCGTCGCCAAGGGCACGGGCATGCGCTTCGCGGACGTCGCCGAAGCAACCCGCGCCTTGGCCGCCCGCCAAGTCGACCTCCACGCCAAGGTGAGCGTGCGCATCGACGAGCGTGACGCCGAAGGAAACACGGTGTCGGTGCGCCGCGAGACCACCGTCGGGCGGGCGCTGCTGTACCAGATCGTGCCGCCGGAACTGCCGTTCGAGGCGGTCGAACCGAAGCGGGACGGCGAAGCGATGGCGATGGATCGACGGGCGATTTCGGACATCATCAACGAGGCGTACCGCACGGTCGGCCTGAAGGACACCGTGGTCTTCGCCGACCAGCTGATGTACCTCGGCTTCCGCCACTCGACCACCGCCGGCGCGTCCATCGGCATCGAAGACTTCGTGATTCCCGAAGACAAGGGCCGCATCATCGACGAAGCGCGGCGCGAAGTGCTGGAAATCGAAGACCAGTACAGCTCCGGCCTCGTCACTCAGGGCGAGAAGTACAACAAGGTGGTGGACATCTGGTCGCGCGCGGAAGGGCTGGTCTCGAGCGCCATGATGGACGGCATCGGGCGCGAGCGGGTCGAACTGCGCGGCGGCGACGAACTCGACGAGAAGTCCTTCAACTCGGTGTACATCTACTCGGACTCCGGCGCCCGTGGCTCGCCGACGCAGATCCGCCAGCTGGCGGGAATGCGCGGCCTGATGACGCGCCCGGACGGCACCATCATCGAGACGCCGATCATCGCCAACTTCCGCGAAGGGCTGTCGGTGAACGAGTACTTCATCTCCACCCACGGCGCCCGCAAGGGCCTCGCCGACACCGCCCTGAAGACGGCCAACTCCGGCTATCTGACGCGGCGCCTCGTCGACGTCGCCCAGGACCTCGTGGTGACGGAGTGGGACTGCGGCACGAAGGACGGCCTCGTGATGTCGGCGCTCATCCAAGGCGGCGACGTGGTCGAACCGCTTTCGGCGCGGGTGCTGGGGCGGGTCGTCGCCGAGAGCGTGTACGACGCGGCCGGCGAGACGGAACTCATTCCTGCCGGCACCATGCTCGACGAAGCGTGGGTGGAACGCCTGGAGCACCTCGGCGTGGACGAGATCAAAGTGCGCTCGTCCATCACCTGCGCGACCGAGCACGGCGTCTGCGTCGAGTGCTACGGGCGCGACCTGGCGCGCGGGCACAAGGTGAACATGGGCGAAGCCGTCGGCGTCATCGCCGCGCAGTCCATCGGCGAGCCGGGCACCCAGCTCACCATGCGCACCTTCCACATCGGCGGCGCCGCCTCGCGCACCACGGAAACGGACAACATCCAAGTGAAGCACGGCGGCACGGTGCGCATGCACAACGTGAAGACCGTGCGCCGGCAGAACGGCAACCTGGTGGCCGTCTCCCGCTCCGGCGAAATCGCCATCATCGACGACCACGGCCGCGAACGGGAACGCCACAAGCTCGACTACGGCACCGAGATGTCCGTTTCGCCGGACGACAAGGTGGACGCGGGCCAGGTGATCGCCCGCTGGGACCCGCACACGCATCCGATCATCACGGAAGTGGCGGGCAGCGTCGTCTTCGAGGACATGGAGGACACGCTCTCGATCAGCCGCCGAATGGACGAACTCACCGGCCTTTCCAGCATCGAGGTGATGGACGCCCAGGAACGCCCCGCCGCCGGCAAGGATCTGGTGCCGGCGGTGCGGCTGGTGGACGACGCGGGCGAACCCGTCAACCTGGCCGGCGCGGACGTGCCGGCGCGCTATCCGCTGCCAGCCGGCGCCATTCTGAATCTGGAAGACGGCCAGGCGGTCGGCGAAGGCGACGTGATCGCCCGTATCGCCCGCGAAGGCTTGAAGGCCCGCGACCTCGTCGGCGGCCTGCCGCGGGTCGCGGACCTGTTCGAGGCGCGGCAACCGAAGCTGGCGGCCATCCTGGCTGAAGCGAGCGGCGTCGTCAGCTTCGGCAAGGAAACGAAGAGCAAGCGCCGCTTGCAGGTCACCACGTCGGACGGCGAGAAGGTGGCTGGCACGGAGCCGCCGCTGATCCCGCTGGAACGCCAGCTGGCCGTCTTCGAGGGCGAGCAGGTGGAACGCGGCGAGGTGATTTCCGAAGGGCCGGAGAGCCCGCACGACATCCTGCGCTTGAAGGGCGTCGAGGAACTGGCGCGCTACATCACCTACGAAATCCAGGAGGTGTACCGGCTGCAAGGCGTGACCATCAACGACAAGCACATCGAAACCATCGTCCGGCAGATGCTGCGCAAGGTGGAGATCATCGACCCCGGCGATTCGGAGTACATCAAGGGCGAACAGGCGGAACACGTGACCGTGCTGGCCGCCAACCGCGAACTCGAAGCCGAGGACAAAGCGCCCATCGAGTTCCGGCGCGTCCTCTTGGGAATCACCAAGGCGGCGCTGGCCACCGAGTCGTTCATCTCCGCCGCCTCGTTCCAGGAGACCACCCGCGTCCTGACGGAAGCCGCCGTGACCGGCAAACGCGACCACCTGCGCGGCCTGAAGGAGAACGTGGTCGTCGGCCGCCTGATCCCCGCCGGCACCGGCCTCGCCTACCACAAGGAGCGCAAGCTCCAACGCGAGGAGGAAATCCGCACCCGCGTCGCCCGCGAGGAAGGCAAGACCGCCGACGAGATCGAGCAGGAACTGGCCGAGGCCTTGAGCTCCAGCTAGAGGCTCGCAAGGCAGAGCATTCGGCCTGGCTGCGAAGGCAGCCAGCGCCGAGTGTTCTCAAGACGCGCGTCGCCGAAGGTGCCGTGCCGTTCGTCTTAAAGCGGCCAAGCTCGACCGCATCAAATCTCCATCAAATGTTGGCTTCCCCCCTAACGCCCGAGATTGTGGACATTCCTCTTAAGGCGGACGAGCTGATGGCCAACTGGCCGACACCACCAAGCGCAATCTCTACGAAGACGCTTGGTTGAAACCCGCATCGTGTGCGACGGCACGGTTCAACGGAAAGCAAATGCCTGCCGCCCAGACTCTTCGCCTTGGCGCAACTGGATCGGTTTCACACTACCGAATCGCCGACAGCGGCCACTGCCATCTGACGGTGGTGGGCAACCCCGACACGACCTTCCAAATTGACGCAGTGGTAGAGGTCGATCAGAACAGAGCACGCCAAACGTCGCGTCCGCTCGATAATCGTTCCATGTAGAGTAGGCCGCATGAACCGACCGACGGAAAAGACGAACGGCGGCGCGGCCAGCGTCGCTCTGCCGGCGCAGGACCATGCGGAGATGGAGCGGGCCGCGGGTCGCTTGGGTCTTTCGGTAGCCGAGTATCTGCGCCACCTGCATGACAAGCACACGCGAAAGGCGCGAAAGGAAGGTGCCGACGAGCGCACACCCGCGCAAGCCCACCGCGCGAGCGAGATACGCCCCTACCACCGAACGGCGCTGGGCACGGTGCTCTGCGGCAACGCGCTTTCCCACCTCCACCATGCGCCCGCCCAATCGGTGGATCTGGTGATGACCTCCCCGCCCTTCGGACTGGTGCGCAAGAAGTCCTACGGCAACGAGGATGCGCATCGCTACTGCGATTGGTTCCGACCATTCGCGTCGGGTTTCAGACGCATCTTGAAGGAAAACGGCAGCTTGGTGATCGACATCGGCGGCGCTTGGAAACCCGGCACGCCGACGCGCTCGCTCTACCATTTCGAACTGCTGCTGATGCTCTGCGAGGAGTACGGTTTCCACCTGTGCCAGGAACACTACTGGTGGAACCCGTCCAAGCTGCCGACGCCAGCGGAGTGGGTGAACATCCGCCGTGTGCGCGTGAAGGACGCGGTGAACTGCGTTTGGTGGCTGAGCCCGACCCCTTGGCCGAAGGCGAGCAACCGCCGTGTGCTCACGCCCTACAGCGAATCCATGCGCGGCCTGCTGAAGAACGGCTACAAGGCCAAGCTGCGGCCCTCCGGCCACCAAATCTCCACGAAGTTCGCAAGAGACAACGGCGGCTCGGTGCCGCCCAACCTGCTGGCGGTGGCCAACACGGAGTCGAACGGGCGCTACCAGGAATACTGCCGCGAACACGATTTGCCCGTTCACCCGGCGCGCTTTCCCAAGGAGTTGCCCGAGTACTTCATCCGCCTGCTCACGAATCCGGGCGACATGGTGCTGGATCCGTTCGCCGGTTCCTGCGTGACCGGCGCCGTGGCGGAACGCCTGGGACGCCGCTGGACCTGCTGCGAACTGAACGAGGACTACCTCAAGGGCGCCATGGCACGGTTCCAGCAAAACTCCGAGAGCGGCGACTTGGTTTCCGGCGCGTTCGGCAACAAGGCCACCTACACGGTTCACTCGCCGTGCAGCGTGCCCGCCGACGACACCGAAGTGCCGCTAGTGGAAGACGGTGGCCTGCACCGGCCAGCTACGTTGGCACGGCGCAGGAATGGCACCAGGGATTGAGGCCAGCGGATGGCCCGTCTTCCAAAACGCGACCTGCTTGCCACCGTGGAGCGGGCGGTTCTGGACAGCGGCTGGAGCTACCTGCACCTAAGCGCCCCGACCGATCATCCTGCTCGCTACTCCGTCTTTCGTGGCGACCAGAGCTTCGCTGTCCGCGTCTACATTTGGAACCTCACGCCGGGCGGCAAGAATCGACCGCTCGACGAGTGGCGAATCCAAGCCACCGGCGTCGACCAGTTCCAGCTGGAAGAGGACGGCAAGACGTTGATTCTCGGCTGGGAAGACCAGCGGAGCGTTTTCGCGGGTTTCGACCCGAACAAGCACTCGGGGCCGGTGGGATACTCGCCATCCATACAGCTGCGAGAACGAGCACTGGACGATGCCGTCCGCAACGGCCTTGCAGTCCACAACAAGGGCAACGACGAGTTGGCCGTGGCGTTTCGCCCGGACTTCCTCGCCACCTACATGGCCAATGTCGAGCGGTTGCACGAATGTGGCGAGTTCGAAAGCGAGATCGATCTGTTGAACCAGATCGGGGCGGAAGCGGCGAACGTGGACGAAACCGACGGGCTCGGTGTGGTGGCTGAGCCTCGACGCTACGCGATGGTCGCTGCCAGACGGGCACTGCGCGAGTCGGATTTCGCAAATCGCGTACTGGGCGCATACGGCCATCGCTGCGCCATGTGCGGCATTCAGCTGCGCCTGTTGGACGCCGCGCACATCTTGCCCGCTGCCCATCCCGACAGTACTGACTGCACCGACAACGGGATCGCCCTCTGCGCATTGCACCACCGTGCCTACGACAGAACCTTGGTGACGTTCGACGCGGAGTTCCGCACTCACGCCAACGATGCCGTGATCGAGCGTCTCACGGCGGAGAATCGAGATGGTGGGTTGGCAGCGTTCCGGCGCGACCTGCGGCCGATCCTGGGCCTACCGCCCGATCGGCGAGACCGCCCGGCGCAACGCTTCGTCAACAAAGCCAACGAGTTGCGGGGATGGGCTATATGAAGGCGTTGGTCTGAGCGCTCTCGCCAGTCGCCACATCCACAGAACCGCACAGCACGACGTCGTGCGCCCAACCAACGACCACGGCGTTCAAGCGTCCCCGTTCGCGTCGTCCGACGAGACGTCCTCCAAGTGTTCGCCGGGGATGCGGTAGGTTTCGTTGGCCCAGCTGCCGAAATCGATCATTCGGCAGCGTTCGGAGCAGAACGGGCGGTGCTTGTTGGCCGGGGCCCATTGCACCGGCTTGCGGCAGGTTGGGCAGGGGAGGATGCGAACGGGGTCGGTCATCGGGTCAGTCGGGAGCGCCCGCTCGGCTCGCGGCACGGTTCACGAGTCGGGCGGGCCGATTCATTTGTTGCGGCTCAATCCCCGGCGGCCGAGGCGTCCTCGGCTCGGCTGGCGTTGGCCGCCCGTTGGCGCGCCGCGCGGCTGCCGGCGAGGAACTCGGCGGCGGTGAGGGCGCCGTCGCCATTGGCGTCGCCCAGCATGAACGCGGAGCGCAGCCGTTTGCGCATGGGGGGCGGCAGCTCTTCGATGGCTACGCTGCCGTTCATGTCGCGGTCCATGTAGCCCACCCACTGCACGCTCTTGGTGAAGTCGTTGTCGTGGGTCGGCGCGTCCGAGCGTTCGTCCGTCCAGCTGAACACGAAGTCGCCGTAGAGCATTTCGTCGTGGGATTGCAGGCCCCAGGGCACTTCCCGCGACGGGTCGGGATTGCCCGGGTTCTGCGCCGAGTTGTCGTAGACCGTCGTGTGGACGAGGCGGGTGCCGGAGGCGATGAGCCGTGGCGTGGCGAAGTCGTAGCCGCGCTGCCAGTTGAAGTCGTAGTCCGGCACGGAAAGGATGAGTTCGCGTTCGCCGCCGGGATGCACCAACTCGAAGGTGGAGCTCTTGCCGCGGTAGTGGGAATGCGGCAGCACGGTGTAGAGGATGGCTTCCCGGTGGAACTCGAAGTACGCGGTTTCGGCGTGCCCCTTGGCGTTCGGCGGGATGCGGATGGTCGGTTTCAACACCACGCTGTGGCGGAGGAAGTTGGCTGGCGGTTCGTCGTACAGGTAGAGGCCCAGGCGGGAGCGATCCGTCACCGCCTTGCCGTAAGGCGTGTAGTGCATCTGGAACATGAAGCCCGTGCCCTTCGGCACGAACACGCCGGTGCCCTCCGGCAACTCCCGCGGTTCGACGCCGGGCGCGTAGCCGCCGAGATAGTTGTTCATCAAGCTCTCGCTCGAGTACTTCACCGGCGCCCCCGCTTCGGTGGTGCCGACCAGAACATGGTGGACGACTTCGGTGACGCCCGGCTGCACGTCCATCGCCCGCACCCATACATCGCGATCGAGAGGGTTGGGCGCAACGTGGAACTGGTAGTCCACCACCCCGGAGGCGGCCACGTCGAACGCGGGAATGTCGATCACCACGTCCGGCTCGCCCAACGCCCATTCCGGCGCCGGCGCCACGGTTTGCGCCAGCGGGTCCGGGCCGTCGCCACGCGGGGCGCCGGCTTCGACCCAATGCACCAGCGTCTGCCGCTCGGCGACGGTCAGGCCCTTGTCGTTGCTCCATGAGCCAACGTGGGGATCCGCGTGCCAAGGCGGCATCCGGCGGGTGCGGATCACCTCGCGGATCATCGGCGCGAAGCCGCGCACCATCTGGTAGCTGGTCATCGCCCACGGGCCGATGCCGCCGGGCCGATGGCACTGCACGCAGTTCTCCTGCAAGAGCGGTGCGATGACGTCGCTGTAGGCGATCTCGGAGTGGTCGGCTTCGTTGCCGGGGAAGTTCATCAGGCAGCCCTTCGCCGGCTGGCCAGCGATGTCCAGCGCTGCGCCTTCCAGCACGGCATCGAGGGCGTCGCGCAGGTAGTGGTGCTCGGCGGCGGTCTTCTGCCGCTCGTAGCCCAGCCGGTCGTTGACGGCGCCGCGGTAGACGATGCGCCAGTCGCTCGGGTCGATGACGAGCACCTCGGCGGTGCGCGTCAGGCCCAGGGATTCGCCGACCAGCTGCGTTTCGTCCACGAGGATGGGATAGGGGATGTCCCACTCGGCGGCTTCCGCGGCGATGGCCTCGCGGTCGTCCTGCAGGTTGGCGTTGATCATCAGGAAGCGCACGCCACGGGATGCGTAGGCGTCGCTCACGGCGCGGTAGTCCGCCAGCGCGTTGCGCACGATGGGGCAGCCGTTGCCTTGCACGATCAGCACGATGGCGGCGGCATCGGAGTAGTAGTGGAGTTCGTGCGCCGCGCCACGATGATCCAGCAGCGAGAAGTTGTCGACCGGCGCCGCTTGAGCGCCAAGGCAGGCGACGGCCAAGGCCCAAGCCCAGGTAACCGCGGTTCTCATTCTTCTTCCTCCAAACGTCGAAACTGCGAGTCGACGCGGATTCTACCCCAGCGGTGTTGCCGCTAGCAGTTCTGCGCCAGATTCACGACCAGGTTGTAGGCGAACCAGCCGTCGCCCGTGCGGAACGACTGCGGCTTGGCGGTCTGGGCGTCGCGCATCACGCCGAAGCCGTCGTCGAAGGGATCGAAGGAGACGATGCGGTCGTAGCGGATGCGGAAGCGCTTGCGGCTCCCGTGGAAGTAGACGTGCTTGGTGGTGATGCCCAACAAGCCGGTGTCCACATGCACCGTCTCCTCCCATTCGTGGACGCGGCTGCGGAACGCTCCCGGGCGGTAGTAGAGCCCCTTCGCGACCCGAATGCTCAGCCCGTGCGAGGTGCCTCTCCGCTCTCGGCGGGTGACGACTTCGTGGTAATCGACGTCGTCCATCGTCCACACCAGCTGTTCCGACTTCATCAGGTTGAAGGGCGGCCGCTCGCTGAGCTTCTGGCGCTGCGGCACCACGCCCTCGGCGGCTTCGCGGATCGTCGCCGCCTGCACCATGTGCGTGTGTCCACCGTTCACGTCGACGTCGAAGGCGGAGAGATCGAAGCGGCGCAGATAGCGCACCAGCGCGGCTTCCTCGTCGAGCGACAACAGGCCGTCCTCCAACACGCCCTCCACAGCCTGTTCCCATGCCGCCGCCAGCAGTTCTCGTCGCTGCGCCGGCGGGAGTGCCGACTGGTCGATGGCATCTGCTAGTTCCTGAAGGGCACTCTCCCCGTCGGCCATTGCGAGCGCGGCCGCACGAGCACTCCGCAGCAGCCGGGCCTCCGCCGCTTCGTCCAGCTGCGCGGCGGCCTTGCCGCTGGCATCCGCAAGCGCAAACCGATCCCTGAACTCGCGCAGGCGCACTTCTTCGGCTTGCGTCAAGATGGCGTCCGCCAAGCTTTCCGCGACGGCCCGCTCCCAACCCCGCTCGATGGCGGCGGTGACGTGATCCTCGCCGGCGAACGAACGCTCCGCGATCGCGGCCAAGCGTTGCCGCACGTTGTCCGCGTTGAACTCCCCGGATGCCGCCGCCTGCTCGGCAAGCGCCGCCATCTCCGCCAACCCGTCGCGGTGGATGCGCTCGCACGCCTTGTGCTTGCGGCGCAGGAATCCGGCCTTTTCGCCGCAGTACACGCAGTTTCCCAACCGTGGCCTCTGTCCAAGTCGCTCGCCGGTCGTTCGAGCATAGCCGATGCACGGGGGAAGCCGAACCTTGGCTATACTGCGCGGCCTTCACGGAGGACGAGGGCGCGGTGGCGAAGCAAGAAACCATTGCCATTCTCGGCGGCACGGGCGATTTGGGCACGGGCCTGGCGATTCGCTGGGCGAAGGCGGGACACCGCATCGTCATCGGCTCGCGGACGTTGGAGAAGGCGCAGAAGGCGGTGGCGGATCTGCAGCAGATCAGCCCAGAGACGCCGGCCGACGCGATGGTGAATCCAGATGCCGCGGCGGCTGGCGACATCGTGGTGCTCACCGTGCCGGCGGCGCATCAGATTTCGACGTTGGAGACCGTGCGCGAGGGCCTCAAGAGCAAGATCCTCATCGACGTGACCGTCCCTCTGGTGCCGCCGCGCGTCGGCACGGTGCAGCTTCCAGAACCGGGCAGCGCCGGCAAGCGGGCGCAGGACTTCCTCGGCAGCCGGGTGAAGGTGGTGACGGCGTTTCAGAACGTCGCCGCGCATCTGCTCAAGGAGGACGTCGCCATCGAGTGCGACGTGCTGGTCTGCGGCGACAAGCGCGCGGCTCGCCAGACCGTCATCCGCTTGGCGGAGGAAGCGGGCATGAGGGGATGGCACGCCGGCCCCATCGAGAACTCGGCCGCAGCGGAAGCGCTCACCAGCGTCCTCATCCAGATCAACCGACGCCACGACATCTCCCATTCCGGCATCAAGATCGTCGGCCAAGCCCACTAGCGTTCGCATGGTCGGCTTCCACGTCGTGCCGCTCGCCGGCATCAAGCTGGTGGACGCAGGCGACGACCTCGCCGCCCTGCTGCTCGAAGCCATCGCCGCGAACGATCTGGCGCTTGAAGACGGCGACATCGTGGCCATCGCGCAGAAGATCGTCTCCAAAGCGGAAGGTCGCCAAGTGCCTTTGGCGGGCGTGTCGGCATCGCCCGAGGCGCAGCGCTTGGCGGCCGAGACGGAGAAGGATCCGCGTCTCGTGCAGCTGATTCTGGACGAGTCCACGGAGGTGGTGCGGCAGAAGCCGGGCGTGCTGATCGTGCGCCACAAGCTGGGGCTGGTCGGCGCCCATGCCGGCGTGGACCAATCGAACATCGACCACGGCGACGAAGCCGAGGCGCTGCTTCTGCCGAAGGACCCGGACGCGAGCGCCGAAAGTCTGCGCACAGCCTTGGTCGAAGCCAGCGGACGCGCCGTGGGCGTGCTGATCACCGACAGCGCCAATCGGCCTTGGCGGCTCGGCACCGTCGGCATCGCCATCGGCGCTGCCGGCCTCGACGTGCTCGACGACCGGCGCGGCGGCACCGACCTCTACGGGCGCGAACTCAAGGTCACCCTCGTCAACCGCGCCGACAGCATCGCCGCGGCGGCGACTCTGGCGATGGGCGAAACCACCGAGCGCATACCGGCCGCCCTCGTGCGCGGCCTGCCGTCGGCCACGCACCCAAGCCAGCGCGCCGCGGACGTCGTTCGACCCTTGGAAGAAGACCTCTTTCGATGACCGTGCTCGCCCTGACGGGCGGCGTTGGCGGCGCCAAGCTCGCCCTCGGCCTAGCCAAGGTGCTGCCGCCCGAAGAGGTCGCGTTCGTCGTCAACACCGGCGACGACTTCGAGCACCTGGGACTGCACATCTCGCCGGACATCGACACGCTCACCTACACGCTGGCGGGACTCGCGGACGCCGCCAACGGCTGGGGCCGGGGCGACGAATCGTGGCATTGTCTGGAGACGCTCGGCGCACTCGGCGGCGAGACTTGGTTTCGCCTCGGCGATCGCGACCTAGCGCTCCATCTGCGCCGCCGAACACTGCTCGACCAAGGCATGGGGCTGAACGCCGCAACGGCTGCAATCGCCCGCAGCCTCGGCATCGAACATGCCATCCTGCCGATGTCCGACGACTCCGTGCGAACCCAAGTCCTCACCGCCGACGGGCCGCTCGCGTTCCAGCACTACTTCGTGCGCGACCGCTGCGAGCCCGTGGCGCAGGGCTTCGAGTTCGCCGGTGCGAAATCGGCGCGTCTCAATCCGGCCATCCCGTTCGACGACGTGCGCCTCGTGGTCATCTGCCCGTCCAACCCCTTCGTGTCCGTAGACCCCATCCTCGCCGTGCCGGGGATGCGCGACGCGCTGCGCGACACCAAGGCGCCGGTGGTTGCCGTCTCGCCTATCGTCGGCGGCCGCGCCATCAAGGGGCCGACCGCGAAGATGATGCGCGAACTCGGCGTGCCAGCCACGACGCTGCAAGTCGCCAAGCACTACGCCGGGTTGGCGACGCACTTCGTGCTCGACGCTGTGGACGCAGAAGCGGAGAGCGCCGTGGCCGCGCTCCGCTTGGAAACGAAAGTGGCGCAGACCGTAATGCGTTCCCTCGCCGATCGCATCGCCTTGGCGCGAACCGTCTTGGAGTTTTCCCGCTGAGCATCTGGGCGCTCGTGCCCTTCAAGGGCGCACGGGGCGCGAAGCGACGCCTTGGACGCGTGCTCGACGCCGCGGAGCGCGAGGGCCTCGTGCTGGCGATGGTGCGCGACGTGCTGGGGGCGTTGGTCGCGAGCGACGGTCTCGGCGGCATCGTCGTGGTCTCGCGGGACGACGCCGGGCGACGTTTGGCGGACGAATTCGGAGTCGATGTCTTCGCCGACTCCGCGACCGACCTTTCCGGCGCCGTGGCCGAAGCCAGCGAACACGTGCGAACGTCCCGCGCCGCCAGCGGCACGCTCTTCGTCCCTGGCGACGTGCCTCTCATCGCGCCCGACGACGTGGCCGCGATCCTCTCCGGGCACAAGCAGGTCACGCTGGTGCCGGACGCTTCGGACATCGGCACCAACGCGCTGGCGACTTCGCCGCCGAACGCTTTCGACTACCTCTTCGACGGCAAGAGCTTCAAGCCGCACCTCGCCGCCGCCAAACGCGCCGGCCTGGAAACGCGCGTGGTGCGCCGGCCCGCCTTCGGCATCGACGTGGACACGGTGGCCGAACTCGCCACGGTCGCCACGCAAGCCGCGGCGGAATCGCACACCGCGGCTTTTCTGCGCGCGAGCGGCATCGCCGAGCGGCTCGGCGGCAATCAGCCCTGAGACGAGGTACGCGGCGGAAGCCGCTGGGCAAGCGCCCGAGCGAGCGTCGCAACGTGCTGGGCATCAAGCGGGCCGCGCACGAAGCCGTAGTGCCGGCCTTGCGGATCCACCACCGCGACGTGGCTGGCGTGATCGACCAGGTAGCCGATTTCCGAGGGCGCCGCCGGCACCTTGGCGAAACCCACGTGCATCGTCCGCGCAAACGCCTCGATGGCCGCTGGCGTTCCAGTGACGCCCACGAAATGTTCGGAGAAGGCGGCCACGTACTTGGCGAGCAGGTCCGCGGTGTCGCGCTCGGGGTCCACCGTCACCAGAACGCCTTGGAAAAGCTCGTCTCCGGCGTCCCGCAACAGCCGTTCCGCGTTGCCGAGCTCGGCCATCGTCAACGGGCAGATGTCCGGGCAGTTGGCGTAGCCGAAGAAGATCAGCGACCAGCGCCCGCGCAGTCTCTCAGGCGAAAACCGCCCGCCGCCCGCATCGTCGAGGTCGAAAGCGGGGATGGCGCGCGGTTCGGGGAACGCCGTGAAGCCGAAAGCGCGCAGTTCTTCGTCCCCATAGCCCGGTTCGGGCGCCAGATACGCCACCGCGAGCCCACCCCCGACCAGCACGGCGACGACGACCGCCACGAGCAGCGCCTTCACGATCCTTCCCCCTCTGCAGCCGGACGGCAGGCCGCGTAGTTGGCCGCCACCAGCAGCAGCAACAGGACTGCGGCGCCGGCGTTGTGCAGCACCGCGACCGCAAGCGGCAGCGCGAACAGCACGTTGGCGATGCCGAGGCCCAGCTGCGCGGCCAGCGCAACGCCGAGCGCCTTGGCAAGCGGTCGATTGCCCAAGCGCCAGATCAACGCGCCGACCGCGACGAGAACGACCACCGACCCCAGCCGATGCGCGACGTGGACGGCGACTCGCGCATCGCCCGACATCAATCCGCCCAGATAGTTCGGCCCGATGCGCTGCGTCACGTCGAAACCGGCCGAGAAGTCCATCGGCGGCCACCACTCGCCGTGGCACATGGGGAAGTCCGGGCAGGCCAGCGCCGCGTAGTTGGACGTGAGCCAGCCGCCGAGCGCGATCTGCCCGATCAACGCCGCGAGCGCCACCGCCGCCAACCGCCCATCCACCGCGACCGCGAGCCATGCCGGCCGGCACTGCGTCAGACAGAGCAGCCACAGGAGCGCCAACGTCGCCATGCCGCCAAGGAGGTGCGTGGTCACCACCTGCGGCCAGAGGCGCAGCGTGACGGTCCACGCGCCGAACGCCCCTTGCGCGATCACCAGCACGGCCAGCAACGCCGGCAAACGCCACGGCTGGCCGTTCTTCAACGCCGTGCCAAGCACAACGAGAATCAGCAAGCCAAGCGCGGTGGCGGCGTAGCGATGCACCATCTCCGTCCACGCCTTGGCCGGTTCCACGGGCGCATCTGGATAGGCGGACTCGGCCCGGGCGATCTCGGCCTCGCCGCTCGGCACGCCCAACTGGCCGTAGCAGCCAGGCCAGTCCGGGCAGCCCAGCCCGGCATCCACCAGTCGTGTGTAGGCGCCGAGAACGACCACCACCGCAGCGAGCGCCACGCCGCCGACGGCCAGCCAGTAGGCCATGTTCGCCGAACGCTTGGACGACGCGGCGTTCGTGCCTTCAACCATCGGTGGCGTCCTTTGCGCGAAGACTCGCCGGTTCCGTGGCGGTCTGCCGGCCACGGCGCTTGCCGATGACGACGTAGCCGACAACGACCGCGACGCCGATCAACAGCCATTGCACGACATAACCCCAATGCGTGGACGGGGAGTAGTCCCAGGCGAGCGACGCCGGGCGTAGAACGCCGGGCTGGTCGCGTTCAAGTCTGACTTCGCGAGCATGGGCGTCGACTTCGCGGGCCATTTCGGCGACATCCATGCCGACGATGCGCTTCGGCCAACCCTCTGGCCACGCCTTCGCCGCCAGATGCGGCGAGGTGGCGCTCGGCGGCCATGCCACGCCGACGACATCCACGAGCTCGGATGGTGTGTCGAACGCCCACTGCCGCGCCTCGTTCGTTGCGTTCGACGGAAGCAGCCAGCCCCGATTGACTAGGAAAACACCCGACTGCGTATGCAGCGGCGAGATGATTTGGACGCCACGGCCTTGCCGGCTGCCGACGATGAAAGTGCGCTCGGCGTCGTAGCGCCCGGCAAGTGACACTCTGGTGAAGTCCGGCGTTTCTGGCGTGTAGGTCGCGGCTGGGACCGGCTCGGCCCGCAAGCGTTCCGCATGGGCGTCCTTCAAGGCAGTTTTCTCCAAGCCACGGGAGAACTGCCAAGTCGCAAGCGCGAGCACCGTCACCAACGCAACGGCCACTTGCGCCGTGAGCGCCCAGCCGGGGCGGAAGGCCGAGGCTGTTCGACTCGCCGCGGAGACGGTTGCGGGAACTGGCGAAGGCGCGTTCATGCTTGGCCGCGCAGTTCGCGCAACACGTCGGCGGTGTCTGGCCGCACGTCGTGCCAAAGGAAGAACGCCTCCGCGGCCTGTTCCACCAGCATCCCCAAGCCGTCGCTCGTCTGCGTGGCCGCGTGGGCCCGTGCCCAGCGGCAAAACGGCGTGTTGCCGTCCAATGCGTAGAACAGGTCGTAGCAGCGGCTGCCGGCAACCGCCGCCGGCGCGACCAAGGCTGCGTCGCCGTGGATTCCGGCGGAGGTGCCGTTGAGAACGAGGTCCCAGCCCTCCCCAACATCGTCCAAGCTCGCGCTTGCGACGTTGAACTGCCGTGCCAAACGATCGGCCTTGGCGCGGGTGCGATTGGCCACGGTCAACACGGCACCGGCTCGTGCGAGAGGCCCCAGAATGCCCTGAACGGCCCCGCCGGCGCCTAGGACGAGCGTTCGCGCACCGGCGAGCGGCCAGCCCAGGTTATCCGCGAGATCGCGCACCAGACCAACGCCGTCGGTATTGCAGCCGCGAACTCCGGCACCGGGCACGATGGTGTTCACCGCGCCTGCTTCCTCGGCCAGCTCGTCGCGGCTCTCCACCCAGCGCCACGCATCCACCTTGAAGGGCAGCGTGACGTTGAGGCCCAAGCCGCCGGCAGCGAAGAACTCGTCCGCCGCCGCGGCGAAACCGGCCACCGGAGCGGTGAGCTTGTCGTAGCGCAGGCGAACGCAGGCGGCTTCCGCGAAGCGGGCATGGATGCGTGGCGAGAGACTGTGCTCGACGGGATTGCCGATGACGGCGTAGCGCTGGTTTTCTTGCGAAGGGGCGACTGTCATCGCAACACCACCCCCGTGGCGGCATCGACGATGCGGCTGGGGCCGCGCCGTCCGCCAGTTTCCCCCGGCAGCAGGTAGTCGACGGCGTCACCCAAGCGCGTCTGCACTTCCTCTTGCGTTAGCGCTGGCGGTTCGCCGCTGCGATTGGCCGAGGTGGAAACCAGCGGGCCGTCGAACGCGCCGGCCAGACCGCGAGCTTGGTCGTGCCCTGGAACGCGAATGGCGACCGTGCGCCGACCGCCGGTGATCCAATCGTCGAAGCGATGGTTGGCGACGACCCATGTGGTCGCGCCCGGCCAGCTGGCGAAGATGCGGGCTTGCGTGTCGCCGTCCAGCGGTTCGATTTCGGGTGCGAAACCGCTCGCATCGGCGGCGATGAGCAGCAGGCCCTTCGCCGCGTCGCGTCCTTTGATCGCGAGCACTTTCGCTGCCGCGTCCGCATCGAAGGGATCGCAGGCGAGCCCCCACACGCCTTCGCTGGCATGGGCCACGACACCGCCCCGACGCAAGACGTCCACCGCTGTGCGCAATGCGGCTTCGGACATGAACTCGGCGCGTCCGCTGTCCTTAGGAACTCCCCAGAGAGTCTTGCACCGAGGCGTTCTGATCGAACACCCGCTGCTTGGCTGTTTGTCTGTCTTCGACCAGGCGGGAGGCTAGCGCGGAGTCGGAGAGCGCCAGTATCTGCGCTGCGAGGTAGCCAGCGTTCTTCGCGCCCGCTTTGCCGACCGCCACCGTGGCCACCGGCACGCCGCCCGGCATCATCACAGTCGAGAGCAAGGCATCGGCGCCGTTCAGCGGGCCGCCATCCATCGGCACGCCGATCACCGGACGCAACGTGTTGGCGGCCACTGCCCCCGCCAAGTGCGCCGCCAGACCGGCCGCGCAGATCAACACGTCGCAGCCTCGTGCCGTGGCGTCGTGAACGTACTCGGCGGTGGCCTCCGGCGTCCGGTGCGCCGACGTGACCCGCACCTCGTAGCCCACTTCCAACGCATCGAGCACCTCCGTGCAAGAGCGCATCGTCGACCAATCCGACTCCGACCCCATCAACACCGCCACCCACGCCATCGTTCGCCAACCTCCTACCTTTAACTGTTTATGCACCGCGAACGACGCGCCCGCAGCAACCTATCGCGCAGTGTGTCCGATTTGCCGCGGCCACGACAAGAGACGCCGCGACTCCAACTCGCCTCTACCTCGCCGCGCCACCATTCGGGCTGCGGACGTAGCCGCCGCTCTGGGCCTGAATCGCGCCGTCCAACTCCAGTTCGGCGAGGCGGCGCAGCACGGTGGGCGGCGGCAAGTCCGTGGCGGCGGCAATGGCGTCGAGGGAAGTCACGGTTGCCCGCACCTGCGCGAGCACCACATCCTCGTCGTCCGCTTGCGAAGGCGGCGACGGTTCGCGCCACTCCAGGCCCAAGGCTTCCAAGACATGTTCAGCACACTCGACCAGCGCTGCGCCTTGGCGAATCAACCGGTGGCACCCCGCCGACAAAGGGCTGGCGACCAGCGACGGCACCGCCATCACGTCCCGGCCCTGTTCCAAGGCCATGCGCGCCGTGATGAGCGAGCCGCTCTTGCTGGACGCCTCGACCACCACCACGCCGAGGCAGAGGCCGCTGACGATGCGGTTGCGGGCCGGAAAGTGATGTTTGCGAGCCATTTCCTCCGGCGCGTATTCGCTGGCCAAGACGCCGCCATCGGCGAGGATCTCCGCCGCCAAGCGTTCATGCGAGCGCGGGTAGATGCGATTCAGCCCGCCGCCGAGGACCGCGATTGTGGTGCCCGGCCCGCCGCTGGCAAGCGCCCCGCGATGCGCCGCGGCATCGACGCCGAAGGCAAGCCCGCTCACCACGTTCAGCCCCTGCGCCGCCACGTCCCTCGCCAGCGCGAAAGCCAACTCGCCGCCCTGCCGTGTGCAGCGCCTGCTGCCGACGATCGCAACCGCCGGTTCGCCCAGCCGCGCCACGTCGCCGCGGCAGTGGAGCCGCGGCGGCGGGTCGGGAATCGAACGCAGCGCCAACGGCAGGGCGTCCGCCCGCACTGCGCACGGCGGCGTCGCGGATTCCAACGCGCTGTCCATGGCTCGTCCCATAACCGCCGATCCTAGAGCGTCGTCAGCCCTTTCGACGTGCGACATCGCCCTGTTCGAATGTAGGAAATCAGCCCGTCGTGCGGCACCGCTGCAAGAATGCCAGCCGAGGTTGTGCGAAGATTCGTGGTGGAGGCGACTTGCACATGGCGAAACTCCCCATCCTCTGCTATCCCGACCCGCGCCTGCGCACCAAGGCGGCGCCGGTGCCGGCCGTGGACGCCTCCATCCGGCGCTTGATCGACGACCTGTTCGAGACCATGTACGCCGCCCCCGGCGTCGGTCTCGCCGCAAGCCAAGTGAACGTCCACAAGCGCGTGCTGGTCGTCGACGTCTCGGAAGGGCGCGATCACCCGCTCGCGTTCGTCAATCCCGTCATCGAGTCCGCCGCAGGCCTCCAGCAGCGCGACGAAGGCTGCCTCTCCGTGCCCGGGTTCTACGAGACCGTGGAGCGGGCGGCGCAGATTCACGTCCGCGCCCTGAACCGCGATGGCGAGCCGTTCGCGCTCGACGCGGAAGACCTGCTCGCGGTGTGCATCCAGCACGAATGCGACCACTTGGACGGCAAGCTCTTCGTGGACTACATCTCGAAGCTCAAACGCGGGCGGATTCGGACCAAGCTGCGCAAACAGGCCCGCGAGGCCAGAACCTGAGCGCAACGCCCCGGCAATGGCGATTGGCGTTCGCCGGCGCCCCCGAGTTCGCCGCCATCGTGCTGCAACGACTGCTCGCGTCCCGGCACCGCGTCGAACTCGTCTACACGCAGCCGGACCGCCCCGCTGGCCGCGGTCGGCGTCTGATGCCAAGCGCTGTCCGCGCCACCGCCGAAGCGGCCGGCATCAAGGTGCGTACGCCGACAACGCTCAAAGACGAAGCGAACGCGCTCGCCGAATTCGACTGGCTAGTCGTGGCCGCCTACGGTCTCCTCCTCCCGCCCAAGATTCTGGCCGCCCCGATACACCACTGCCTGAACGTCCACGCCTCCCTGCTACCCCGTTGGCGCGGCGCCGCCCCCATCGAACGGGCGATCATGGCCGGAGACGCCGAAACCGGCGTCAGCATCATGCGCATGGATGCCGGCCTGGACACCGGCCCCGTCTACCACCGCCGCACCCTGCCCCTCGACACCCAAGCCACCGGAGGCACGATCTCTGCCGCGCTGGCCGAGCTAGGCGCGCAAGCGTTGCTAGAAACCCTGGACGATCTGCCGGAGCTCGCCCCAACCCCGCAAGACCACCACGCCGCCACCTACGCCAAGAAGATCGAAGACGCCGACGCCGCCATCGACTGGCGCCAAACCGCCCCCACCATCGACCGCCAAGTGCGAGCGCTGCACGGCCGCATGGCCGCCTACACCCAAGTCGGCGACGCCCGCCTGCGCATCCTCCAAAGCAGACCGCTGCAGGAGGCTGCGAGCGCTCCTCCCGGAACGCTGGCGCGGCACGGCAAGCGATGGCGTGTGGCCTGCGGTGACGGGATGCTGGAACTAGAGACGGTGCAGCTCAATCGCGGCAAAGGCACCCCGCAACCCATTCAGAACATTGCCAACGGCTACCGGGAACTGCTCTTCGATGGGACCCGCTTGGGGTAGCGACAGCCAATGCCGCCCTCCGATCCGCATCGATGTGGGCACCCCCGGCCGTTTCGACAGAAGCGTTAGGTCATTGCCTCGGGCACTTCACTGGGGCTAGCGCAGCACGCATTGGAACAAAAAAGTGTGCCTGTAGCCTTGCGGAAGGCCGTTCTGGAGCGTCTGGTATTGGAACCTATCGCTGACGTGTTTCGCATCGCGGTCGTGCTGGCTGCAGCGTAATTCCGCCTCGTCGAAAACTGCCTTCATCTGATCGTCGGGCACATGCCGCTTCGAAGTGTCCAAGATGATCTCCACGCCATCGGCGTCAAGGCGTGTTGTGGCGACATGCGGAGCGGCGCATCCAGCCGCGGCAACGGCCAGAAGCACACAGGCCGCCGCCAAGCGCATCATCGTCCATCCAGCCCGAGAATCTTGGTGATCGCCATGCGTTCCTTCCCCGTGCGAACAGGTCGGAGCCTACCACTCCGCAAGACCACCGGGGGACCGCCACCTACGCCAAAGAAGACAGAAAGACACCAATGCTCGATGCGAAATCCAGCAAGCAGGAAATGCTTGCACATGCTAGAGTGCAAGCCCTGTATCGCACTGGCAAGACGATGACGATTGGGGCGCGGCTCAAGGCATTGAGGGTGCAGCGCGGTCTCTCGCAGAATGCGCTGGCCCGCATTTTCGCTTTCAAGGATCGACAGACCGTCTCTGCGATCGAGACGGGGGTGCGGGCGTTGACGGCTGCTGAGCTCGTCGCCGCCGTGGAAAAGCTGGATGTGGCGTTGGACTACTTCACCGATCCGTTTCGTCTGGACGGCGAGGGGCGGTTCTCGTGGCGGCAGAGCGGCGTGAGCGCCGAGCGGCTTCGGGCCTACGAGCAGACGGCGGGGCGGTGGATAGGCGCGTACCGGGCGCTGGCGGCGGAGGTGGGCTGGCGGTCGCCGTTGATGCGGCGGGCGCTGGGCTTGACCAAGGCGTCCAGGTTCGAGGAAGCGATGGAGGCTGGCGAGCGGTTCACGGAGGAACTGGCGCTCGGGCCGGTGCCGGCGGTCGGGCTCGCTTCCGCGATGGAAGAGGAGCTCGGCATTCTGGTGCTGATGGTGGACGCGCAAGAGGGCATTTCCGGGGCTGCGTGCCGCCTGCCGGAGCTCGACGCCGTCCTGATCGCCCGCGGCGAGGTGGCTGGGCGTCGGCACTTCGACTTGGCGCACGAGTTGTTCCACATCCTCACCTGGGATGCGATGCCGCCAGAGCATGTCGAAGACGCCAGCGACCTCGGCCTCGGGCGCGTGGAACAGCTGGCGAACAACTTCGCGGCGGCGGTGCTGATGCCTTCTTCCGCGTTGCGAGAGTTCGATGATTGCGCAAGCCTCGGCATGGACGAACTCGCGGCGCGGCTCAATGCCGTGGCGGATGAGTTGCAGGTCACGTCGTCGGCACTCAGATGGCGCTTGGTGGCCATGCGCCATCTGACCAAGGCGAAAGCGCAAGCCATTCCAGAGGGCGCATTGCACAACAACGGCCACGAATCGGTGCCCCATGAGCAGCCACCGTTGTTCTCGAAACCGTTTGCGTCGTTGTTGGCCGTCGCGTTGGAACGAGGATGCATTTCGGTTCGAGGCACCGCATCGCTGTGCGGACTCGCGATCGAAGAACTGGACGACCTGTTCGCAGCCCACGACGTCGAGCATGTGATCGAACTGTGAACGCCGCGCTCGACCGCCAGTCGCCCGTGCCTAACCCAACCGTCGGTGACGTCTGCGGGTCCGGCTTGGCACAACCGCCACCACGCCGAACGCCGTTTTGTCGCGGCGCACCTCTACGAAGCCGGCATCCGTTAAGCGCCTTGCTACGCCCGCAGTTGCGCGGCCGGCTCGGCCGCTGGTGGGGTCGCCGACGTAGTGGAAGAGGCGGCCGCCTGGGCGGAGTATGCGGCGGAGCTCGGCGTAGAAAGTGCTTGAGTAGAGCTTGCCGCCGAGTTGGGGAGTCGGCGGGTCGTGCAGCACGGCCGCGAATTCCCGGTCGGCGAACGCATGCACCACCTCCGTTGCGTCGCCGGTCAGCATTCGTATCGAAGGGGTGTCGAAGAGTGGTGCCGACCATGGATTGCGTTGCGCCAGTTCCAGCGCGGCGGCGTCCAGCTCGATGGTCACCACTTCGCTTGCGGTTCGGGCGAGTTCGATGGCGGTGTAGCCGAGGCCGGTGGCGGTGTCGAGGACGCGGCCTCGCGGGCGCCCTAGGGCGCGCACCTTGGCTTGGGCGTCCGCCAAGGGCGTGGTGCCGACGATGCGGTGCATGGGGAATCCCGCCACCACGGTGGTTGGCGCATCGGCGGTTGGGCGCAGCGTGCGGACCCAGCCGGTGGTTTCGGAGAAGACGCTGAGGGGTCGCCATGCGCCGGCGGCCCACTCGAAGCACTGGTTTGGGGCGGCGAGGATCTCCGCGAGCGTCGTGCGCGAGAGGCTCGTGGTGCCGATGCTGACGGTGGCGGCGTCGAAGGCGACGTGCTCTTCCGTGACGCCCAAGTCCAAGCTGACCGTGGCGGTGCTGGCGCCCGAGCGCATCGCGTCCAGCAACTGCTGGGCCACCGCGCTCGTCAACAGGGGCGGGAATCTCCGCTCGCTGGTAGGCGAGGACTGCGCCTTCATCGTGCCGTCGGTTCGTCACGTTCTGGGCGACTTTAGCACCCGGCCAACGGCGCTCCCGCTTCACGATGCGCTCGGTCGTAAAATCGCGGCATGAAGATTCTGATCCTCGGCGCTGGGCAGACCGGCGGGACGTTGGCCGAGCACCTTGCCAGCGAAGACTTCGACATCACGCTCGTCGATCTGGACGACGCTCGGCTCAAGGACTTGAAGGATCGGCTGGACATCCAGACGGTCCACGGTCACGCCTCCCGGCCGGACACGCTGCTCGCGGCAGGCGCCGACGATGCGGATCTGCTGATCGCCGTCACCAACAGCGACGAAGTGAACATGGTCGCCTGCCAGGTCTGCTACTCGCTGTTCCAGACGCCGATGAAGATCGCCCGCATCCGCTCCGGCGAATACGTCGCCAGCCGCGACGGGGACGACGTGGGCGCCAAGTTCTTCAGCCGCGAGCACATGCCCATCGACGTGCTCATCGATCCCGAGCGCGTGGTCATGGAACAGATCCGCGATCTGCTGGAACACCCCGGCGCACTGCAAGTGCTCGACTTCGCGGATGGGCGGGTGCAGCTGGTGGCGGTGCGCGCCTTCCACGGCGGCCCGCTGGTCGGCAAGGCGCTGCGCTCGCTGCGCGAACACGTGCCCAACGTGCGCACCAAGGTGGTGGCGATCTTTCGCCAGGATCACGCCATCATGCCCGCCGCCGAGACCGTCGTGCAGGCCGACGACGAGGTGTTCTTCATCGCCCCCGCCGAACACATCAGCGCCGTGATGTCCGAACTGCGCGAGACCGAGCAGCCCAACCGCCGCGTCACGATTGCCGGCGGCGGCAACATCGGCCTGATGCTCGCCAACGCCGTGGAGGACGACTTCAACGTCAAGGTGATCGAGTTCGCCGAGCGGCGCGCCGAACTGGTCGCCGAGCGGCTGAACAGCGCGGTGGCGATCCAAGGCAACGCCACCGACCGCGACCTGCTGATGGAAGAGAACGTCGAAGACACCGATGCGTTCTGCGCGGTGACCAACGACGACGAGGTGAACTTCATGTCGGCGCTGCTCGCCAAGCGCCTGGGCGCGAAGCGGGTGATCGCGCTGATCGCCAATCCCGCCTACGTGGACTTGGTGCAGGGGCGGGAGATCGACATCGCGGTGTCGCCGCAGCTTTCCACCACCAGTTCGATTCTCTCCCTCGTGCGTCGCGGCGACGTGGCGCGGGTGCATCGCCTGCGCCGCGGCGCCGCCGAAGCGCTCGAAGCGGTGGTTCACGGCGATGCCCGCAGCAGCAAGGTGGTGGATCGCCGCGTCGACCAGCTGCCCTTGCCTTCGGGGGTGACCGTCGGCGCCATCGTGCGCGGCGACCAGGTGATGGTCGAGACCGACGATCTGGTGGTGCAGAGCGACGACCACGTGGTGCTGTTCCTGGTCGACAAGTCCCGCATCCGCGCCGTCGAACGCCTGTTCCAAGTCGGGCTGAGCTTCTTCTAGCCGCGAGAGTCCGCGTTCGGGGGTTGGCGGGCAGTTCGCGCCCCTCTGCTAAGCTCCGCGCCGTCTTTGCAGCGGGAAGCACTCGGTGCGCATCGCCGCCATCCGCCTTGCGCCGATACTGCGCGTCAGCGGCGGACTGTTCATGCTGTTCAGCCTCGCGCAGCTGGTGCCGGTGGCGGTGGCGCTGGCATACCGCGAAGGCTCGGTCGCGCCGTTCCTGACGGCGTTCGCCATCACCTTCGCCACCGGCGTCGCGCTCTGGTTCGCCGGGCGGGGCGGAGAGGAGATGCGCAGCCGCGAAGGGTTCCTCGTCACCGTGCTCTTCTACCTCGGCCTGGGCCTGACCGGCGCGATTCCGCTGTACCTGGCGCCCGACGTGACCGGCTCCTTCACGGATGCGGCCTTCGAGTCCATCTCCGGGCTGACGACCACCGGCGCCACGGTGATCACCGGATTGGACGATCTGCCGCGCTCGGTGCTCTTCTACCGCCAGCTGCTGCAATGGCTCGGCGGCATGGGCATCATCGTGCTGGCGGTGGCCGTGCTGCCGATGCTTGGCGTTGGCGGAATGCAGCTTTATCGCGCCGAGTCGCCGGGGCCGGTGAAGGACAGCAAGCTCACGCCGCGCATCGCGCACACCGCGAAGGCGCTCTGGTACATCTATCTCGGCCTCACCAGCGCCTGCGCGGTGGCGTACTGGCTGGCCGGCATGGGCGTCTTCGATGCCGTCTGCCATGCGTTTTCGACCGTCGCCATCGGCGGCTTCTCCACCCACGACGCCAGCCTCGCCTACTTCGACAGCGCCGCCATCGAAGGCGTGGCCATCGTCTTCATGGCGCTCTCCGGCATCAGCTTCGCGCTGCACTTCGCGGTGCTGGCGCGACGCAGCATCGGCGTCTACGCGCAAGACAGCGAATCGCGGGTGTACATCGGCGCGCTGGTGCTGGTCGCCGCGGTCGTGGTGGGCGCGCTGCTGCTGCACCCGAACGCCGCCGAGCAACCGTTCCGCGACGGGCTGTTCCAAGCGGTCTCCTTCGCCACCACCACGGGATTCACCACCGCGGACTACGGCGCCTGGCCGACCTTGGCGCCAGTGGCGATGATCTTCGCCGCCTTCGCCGGCGGTTGCGCGGGCTCCACGGCTGGCGGCTTGAAGATGTACCGCGTACTGCTTCTCTACCGGCAAGGCGTTCGCGAGATCCGGCGCCTGGTGCATCCGCGCGGCGTCTTCCACATCAAGCTGGGCGACCGCCTGGTGCCGGACCGCGTCGTGGACGCGGTGTGGGGGTTCTGCTCCGTCTACCTCGTCGTTTTCGTGGCGATGGTGGGGCTGCTGCTGGCGCTCTCCGATATCGACTTCGTCACCGCGTTCTCCGCGGTGGCGGCGAATCTCAACAATCTGGGGCCCGGGCTCGGTGCCGTCGCGGACAACTACCAAGCTCTTCCGGCCGCTACGAAGTGGGTACTCACTTTCGCTATGCTGCTTGGCAGGCTGGAGATCTTCACCTTGCTCGTCGTGCTCACGACGTACTACTGGCGGAGCTGAACCCCCATGCTCGCGCTGCGTTCGCTGCTGTTCTACGTCGGCTACGTCGGCATCACCGTGGTGTGGGCGGTGCTGTCGCTGGTCGTGGCCTGGGCGCTGCCGCTCCATCGGCGGTTCGACTTCATCATCGGGCGCTGGACGCGGATGGCCTTGTGGTGGCTGAAGGTCGCTTGCGGGATTCGGGTTCGGGTGCAGGGGCTGGAACACATCCCCGCGCAGCCGTGCATTCTGCTGGTGAAGCACCAGAGCGCCTGGGAGACGTTGTGGACGCAGACGCTCGTGGCGCCGCAAGCGCCGCTGGTGAAGCGCGAACTGCTGAAGATTCCGTTCTGGGGCTGGGCGTTCGCGCTGGTGCGGCCGATCGCCATCGACCGTTCCGCGCCCCACGCGGCCTTGCGGCGGTTCGTCGAAGAGGGGCGGGATCGCCTTGAGCGCGGCATGTACGTGACGTTGTTTCCAGAGGGTACGCGGCTGCCGCCGGGGGTGATTGGCAAGTTCCATCGTGGCGGCGCGGCGTTGGCTGTGGCCACTGGTCGGCCGATCGTCGTCATCGCCCACAACGCCGGCAGCCATTGGCCGCGTGGGCTAGTGAAGCGCCCTGGCGTCATCGCCGCCGAAATCTCGCCGCCGTTTCCCACGGAGGGCAGGAAGACTTCCGAAGTCAACGCCCTGTGCGAATCGTGGCTGCGCGACGCGATGCGGCGGGTAGAGGGCTGACACGCCTTCGCGCAGAGTGCTCAAACGTCCAGATTGACGACCGAGAGCGCGTTGGTTTCGATGAATTCGCGGCGCGGGGCCACGTGTTCGCCCATCAGCGTGGCGAAGATCTCGTCCGCGGCGATGGCGTCGTTCACCGTGACGCGCATCATGCGCCGCACCTCCGGGTCCATCGTCGTCTCCCACAGCTGCTCCGGGTCCATCTCGCCCAAACCCTTGTAGTGCTGCAAGTCCACGCCGCGCCGCGCTTCGTCGAGCATCCAGGCCAGCGCTTCGGCGAACGAACCGACGGCGCGGCGGCGTTCGCCGCGCTGTACGTAGGCGCCGTCCTCGAGCAGGTCGCCGAGGGTGGCGGCGAGACGCTTGACGTCCTCGTACTCCGGCGAAACGAAGAACTGGTAGTCGAGCACCGCCGATTCCGCGATGCCGTGGGCCCGCCACGAGATGCGCGGGCGGTGGATCTGGTGCTCGCGGTCTTCTTCGAGGGCGATGGCGTAGTCGCTCTCCGGCAGCGCTTGCAGGTACTCCGCCGCCCACGCCTCCATCTGCTCGCGATCCGCCAGAGCCTCGGCGGTGACCGGCGGCGCATTGAAGAGCGCCATCGTCAAATTGGCGGGGTACACGCGGTCGAGCGCTTCGAGCCGCGCCTTCACGCCCAGATAGTCGCGAGCCGTGCGCTCCAGATAGGCGTCGTCGATGGCGGGCGCTTCCGCGTTGACGTGCAGCGCCGAACCTTCCAAAGCGTTCTGCAGGAAGTAGCCGTCGAGTTCGTCGTCGTCCTTCACGTAGCGCTCCTGACGCCCCTTCTTCACCCGGTAGAGGGGCGGCTGCGCGATGTAGATGTGGCCGTGGTCGATGAGCTCCGGCATGTGGCGGAAGAAGAACGTCAGCAGCAGGGTGCGGATGTGCGAGCCGTCGACGTCCGCGTCCGTCATGATGATGACGCGGTGGTAGCGCAGTTTCTCGAGCTCGAACTCGCTGCGACCGATGCCGCAGCCGAGCGCCGTCACCAGCGTGCCGACTTCCGCCGACGAGAGCATCTTGTCGAAGCGCGCCCGCTCCACGTTCAGAATCTTGCCGCGCAGGGGCAGGATGGCTTGCGTGCGCCGCGCACGGCCCTGTTTCGCCGAACCGCCAGCGGAATCGCCCTCCACCAGGAAGACTTCGGAGAGCGCCGGGTCCTTCTCCTGGCAATCGGCGAGCTTGCCGGGCAGACCGGCGATGTCCAACGCGCCTTTGCGCCGCGTCATCTCCCGCGCCTTGCGGGCCGCTTCCCGGGCGCGCGCGGCGTCGATCATCTTCGTCACCACCTGCCGCGCATCCTGGGGGTGTTCCTCCAAGTAGGCGCCGAAGTGCCGCGCCAGGTCCTGCTCCACGGCCGGCTTCACTTCGCTGGAGACGAGCTTGTCCTTGGTTTGGGAGGAGAATTTCGGGTCCGGCACCTTCACGGAGACCACCGCCGTCAGCCCCTCTCGGGCATCGTCGCCGGTAGTGGACACTTGCGCCTTCTTCGCCATCCCCTCGCGTTCGATGTAGCCGTTCAACGTGCGGGTGAGGGCGGCGCGGAAACCAGCCATGTGGGTACCGCCGTCGCCTTGCGGAATGTTGTTGGTGTAGGCGAAGACCTGCTCCTGGAAGCTGTCGTTCCACTGCATGGCGACTTCCACGACGATGCCGTCGTCGCGGGTGCTCTCGAAGTGGAAGACGTCGTTCAGCGCCGCCTTGTTGCGGTTGAGGTAAGCGACGAACGCCTTGAGTCCGCCCTCGTAGAAGAACCGCTCCTCCCTGCCGTCACGCTCGTCGCTTAAGCGAATCGCCACGCCAGCGTTCAGAAACGCGAGTTCGCGGAGCTTCTTGGCCAAGGTGTCGTACTGGAACTCGATGTGGGAGAACGTCTGCGCCGATGGCTTGAAGTAGCACTCCGTGCCGCGCGCATCGGTCTCGCCCACCACCGCCAACGGCCCGTCCGGGGTGCCGTGGCGGTAGGTCTGCTGATAGACGTTGCTGTCGCGGCGCACGGTGAGCCGGAACACTTCCGAGAGCGCGTTCACCACCGATGCGCCGACCCCGTGCAGACCGCCGGAGACCTTGTAGGAACTGGCGTCGAACTTGCCCCCGGCATGGAGCGTGGTGAGGATCACCTCGGCGGCGGACTTGCCCTCTTCGTCGTGCGTATCCACGGGCATCCCGCGCCCGTTGTCGCGCACCGTAACGGATTCGCCCGGGTGGATGACGACGTCGATCTCGTCGCAGTAGCCGACCAGCGCTTCGTCGATGGCGTTGTCCACCAGTTCCTGCACCATGTGGTGCAGCCCGGTGCCGTCGTCCGTATCGCCGATGTACATCCCCGGCCGCTTGCGCACGGCATCGAGGCCCCGCAGCACCTTGATGCTTCGCGAGTCGTAGGTGTCGTCCGCGCTGTCGGACTCGTTCTGGCTAGCCATGAAACCCCTCGGTCAATGCCCGGTCGAATCTCTTGCGATCACGAAACAGCCAGCTAAATCAGCATCTTACACGCGATGCCGCCGGCGGTTGGATTGCCTCTCCGATGAAGCGCCAATCCTACTCCTCTCCACCGCTCCATTCAATTGGTGGTTCGGCACTACTCGCAAGTTCTTGAGCGCTACGGCGTCACGTTGAAGATTGGTGGCAAGGCCGAGAAGGAGGTTCTCCTCGGCGCAATCGGCGACCCTCGAATCGTGCCGGACAAGGCGGACATCCTGATTACCCACAGTGGCGGCAAAGCCGAGGAACTGCTCGGCGTGGTCCATGTGAAGGCCAGCATCGCCGAGCGCCGTACCGACGACGTGCCGATGAGCCAGGCCCTCATTCAAGCTGGATATCTGTCAGCCTTTTGGACGATGGATTCGAAGAGCTTTCCCTCGGCCAATCCCGTCAATCGGGGCGAGTTCGGCGCCACCGACGGCAAGGTCAGCGAGAAGCGGCGCGATTTCGAAGAGCACGGCTACTTCTCGGCGTGCTTTTCCTACAACGCCAATACCATGCCAACGGTGGACGAAAGTGCAGTGGCCAAGATATTCGTCTTCAATTTCAAAGATCCAGATGACCACTTCGCACGGTTTCTGTTGGCTGCCCATCGCCAACGCGGCCATCGCTAAGGCACAGTCCGGCCTGCTTGGCTGCCTGCTCCAATCGTTGCTTCGCGGCGACAGCTTGCGCAGCGTCGATCTCGAACCCGATGTAGTTGCACCCGAACTGCAAGGCAGCCAGTCCGGTCGTGCCCGAGCCGGAGAAGGGATCCAGCACCAATACATCGTCGCCTTGCTGGCCATAGGCATCGATGCAACGCCGCGGCAGCTCGACGGGAAAGCGAGAGCGGTGCTGCAATCCCGCGATGCTCTCGTTGGCGAATGTCCACACGCTCGGCACTGGCGGCGAAGTGCGAAAGGCGTGCCTTTCGCTCTTGGCCAATAGGTAGATGGACTCGTGCTTGCGATGCGGGCGGCGACATCGCCCTTCGGGCATGGCGTTCTTCTTGGCCCAGATCACCTCGCCGCGAAAGAGGTAGCCCACATCCGTGAGCGCTACCAGCAGTCGTTGCGGCAGCATCAGCAGATTGCCGTACTGCAACCAAGGCACATCGCGGTCGATGAATGCCCGACGCTTGAAGCGCGGCTTCGTGTATGCGGCGTTGTCGGGCGCGAAGCCATTGCGATCAGGGCCCAACGAGCTGTAGCGGTGGTCCTTCGCGCCCCAGTTCACGGGCGTGTTGTAGGCATCTCCCAAATTGATCCAAAGGACAGCTTGCTCCTTCAGCTTGGGCAGGAGCGCCCGAAACACGTCTACAAGGAACGCCACATACTCCCGAGGGTCCTTCTCCGTGCCGACGCCCATCGATTCGCGCTGACCCCAGTAAGGCGGGCTGGTGACAACCACATCCACACAGCGATCCAGCAGCTTGGGAATCCAGTCGAGACAGTCCCCTTGCAGCACGGTAGCTCCAGCCAGGCATATCCGCTGCGGGCTAGGCTTCGCCGCCACGCCCTCAACGCAGGCAGCTTGCACATTCGCTTCAGAATGAATTGCCATGTGGCGACAGCCTCGACTCCTTTCGCACATCATAGCGTCAAGACCCGGTTCTTTGCGAAGTGCGCCGCCTTCCCCCGCATCCCTTCAAGCTCTCCGGAGTGCGGTTCGACATCCGCAACTCAGAGGACGCTTGACCCTTATGTGGGCGCGAACTCGCCATGTTTCACGTGAAACACTTGGCCGCCTGCGTGGGCCTTGAGGATCTCCGATGCCATCGGGTTGGCGGAGGTTGCGACGATCTGGCAGTCCATCGTCGCTAAGCGGTCGTAGAAGCGTTCGCTGTGGGCGTCGTCGAGCTCTGCGCCGACGTCGTCAATCAGGAAGAGGGAGCGGCGGCCGGTTTCGCCTAGGCGTTGGGCTTGGCCGAGCATGAGGGCGCTTGCGGCTACTTTGCCTTGGCCGCGGGACAGCGTAGCCGCGGCTGGTTCGTCGCCGCAGACGATCTCCAGATCGCCGCGGTGGGGGCCGCTGTGGGTGGTGCCGGTGCGGGAATCCCAGTCGAACTCGCGCTCCAAGGCGTCCGCTAGGGTGTCGCCTGTCCAACCCTGTGCGTGGGTGAAGTTCAGCTTCAAGTCGGCACCCAGGGCAGCGAGGCTAGCGCCGACATCGCCGATCACGCTCTCGAAGTACGACTGGCGGGCTGTTGCCAGTTGTTCGCCGAGTTCGATGATCTGGGCTGTCCAGCTAGGCAGCGTGTGGTGGTCGCCGGAACGTAGGAGGGCGTTGCGGTTGCGGAGCGCCCTTAGGTAGCGCCGCAGCGTGGCGGCGTGGTCATGTTTCACGTGAAACACGCCCCAATCCAGCCACTGGCGTCGCCCGGCAGGGCTGCCGAATACGAGGTCGGCAAGGTCCGGCAGGAATAGCTGGATCGGCAGCAAGGTGGCGATTGCGGAGACTTGGCGAACCGGCTGGCCATCGCGCCGCAACTCGGCTCGTCCGCCTCGTTCGCGGGCGTAGGACACGCGCACCTCGCCAAGCTGTGGATCGCGCAGACCAGCGCCGATGCGCATCGCGGCCTCGCCGTGGCGTATCAGGCCATCCGGGCGGCCGGTTCGGAACGACCGTCCTCTGATAAGGAGGTGGATGGCTTCGAGCGCGGCGGTCTTGCCGGCCCCGTTCGGGCCGAGTAGCAGATTGACCCCCGGCCCGAAGTCGAGATGCGCGGCCACGATGTTGCGAACGTCGCCGACATCGAGGCGCTCCAGAATCACCGCTCGCGCGGCTGCCTATCGGCGCAGCGGCATCACGACGTAGATGGAGTCTTCGGCGCCTGGGCCTTCCATCAGGGCGATGTTGTTCTCCGCTGGCATCGAGACCTTGATGGCATCGGTGTCCAACGCCGCGAGCACATCCTGCAGATATTTGATGTTGAAGCCGATCTCCATCGCGTTGCCGTCGTAGTCCACGGCGACTGTTTCCTCCGCTTCTTCCTGCTCCGGGTTCGAGGCGCGAACGATCATCTGATCGCCGTCGAGGTGCAGCCGCACGTCCTGGGACTTCTCGTTCGAGAGAATGGCGGCGCGCTGCAGGGCACGATGAAAAGTGGCGCGATCGCCGGTGATCGAGTGGTCCGTGTTGCGCGGAACCAGCCGGTCGACTTCCGGGAACTGGCCATCGACGAGCTTGGTCGTCAGCGTGTACTCCCCTTGCGTCGCCCGCAGCGTTCGGCTGCCGAGTTCGAGTGCCACGTCCGCGTCGCTCTCGGCGATGAGACGCTCCAGGTCCTGCACACTCTTGCGCGGCACGATGATGCGCAGCTGGTTCACGCCTTCGACGCCGGCGTCGTCCAACGTGCAGATCGCCATGCGGTGGCCGTCGGACGCCGCGGTGCGCAGATTGCTCGCCGTCAGTTCGAAGAGCATGCCGTTCAGGAAGTAGCGCACGTCGTTGTTCGCCATCGCGAACTTCGTCCGGTCGAACAAGCGCCGCAGGTCGCCGTGGGCGAGCGTCACGCGAATGCCCTCGCCGCCGCCTTCCTCCTCGCTGCCTTCGAGCAGCGGCTTCTCCGAAGGGAAATCGGCCGGTGGGATGGTCGCCAAGGTGAAGCGGCTGCGCCCAGAGCGAACCACGGCCCGTTCGTTCTCCAGCGCCACGTCGACGCTCGCCTCCTCCGGCAGCGACTGCCAGATCTCCGCCAGCTTGTGCGCGGGAACGGTGGTCGCGCCGGGCGTTTGGATCTCCACGTCTTCGCTGATGCGGGCGACGATCTCCACCTCGAGGTCCGTGCCGCGGATGGTGAGATCGGATTCAGTCGCCTCGACGTGGAGATTGCCCAGGACCGGCAGCGTGGGCCGCCGGTCCACCACGCCGGTGACCACCCGCAGCGGTCGCAGCAGGGCGTTACGGCTGGTTCGGAATTTCATTTGCTTGTCCCTCTTGCGGTGCGGGTGCGGACGCGCCTACTTCTGGCTGAGCAGACGCGACAGGTTGCGATGGTCTTCGGCGATGCCGTGGTCGAGCTTGCGCAGGTCGCGGATGCGGTTGCAGGCGTGCAGCACCGTGGTGTGGTCGCGGCCGCCGAACTCGCCAGCGATGTGGGGCATCGAATGGTTGGTGAACTCCCGCGCCAAGGACATCGCCATCTGCCGCGGCCTTGCGATGGCGCGAGCACGGGTCTTCGAGAGCATATCGGAGTGCTTGATGTTGTAGTACTCCTCCACGACCTTCTGGATTTCCTCGATGGTCACCCGGCTGCGGCTCGTGAACAGGCCGCGCAACGCGGTGCGCACCAGAGCCGCGGTCACCGGCGCTTTCGTGAAGCGGGCGCGGGCGATGACGCGCTGCAAGGCGCCGGTCAGTTCGCGCACGTTGGAGCGGATGTGCTCGGCGATGTGGAACGCCACGTCCATCGGGATTTCCACGCCCTCCGCCTTGCCCTTGCTCATCAGGATGGCCACGCAGGTTTCAATCTCCGGCAGGTCGACCTCCGCCGTCATGCCGCCGACGATCCTAGACCGCAAGCGGTGTTCGAGGCCCTGGATGGTCTGCGGGTAGCGGTCCGAAGTCGCCACCAGCTGCTTGCCGGATTCGAGCAGGGCATTGAAAACGTGGAAGAAGTTCTCCTGGAACCCGGCCCTTCCGGCGAAGAACTGGATGTCGTCGATCATCAGCACGTCCACCGCCCGGTAGCGCTGCGTCGCCTCTTGCACATCGCCGGTGCGCACGCCGTGGACGATCTCGTTGCCGAAGCTCTCGCTCGGCAGGTAGACGACGTTGACGTGCGGCGCCTTGGCGAGGATTTCGTTGCCGATCGCGTGCATCAGATGCGTCTTGCCGAGGCCGACGCCGCCGTAGAGAAGCAGCGGATTGTAGCTGCGGATGGGCTGCCACGGACTGCGCGAACCCTGTTCGGCCACATGGCAGGCGGCCGCTTTGGCCACCTCGTTCGCCTTGCCAGCGATGAACGTGTCGAAGCGGAACTCGGCGTTGAGGGCGTGGCGCTGGGGCGGCGGCCGCACCGGCGCCTTGGCCGGCGCTTCGCCGTCTTCCGCGACCGGACGCACATGCTGCCCGGCGCGTTGCGGTTCGCCCAAGCGGGGCGCACGGCTGCCGATGGCCATCCGCACCTGCCAGCCGCTGCCCGCGACCAGCTCCTCGATGCGCTCCAAGTAGCGCCCCTCGACGGTCTCCTTGACGTAGCGGCTCGGCGCCAGGAGCGTCAAGTCCGCGCCGTCGAAGGCGACCTGCAAGGGCCTAAGCCACTTGTCGTATTCCTCCGCCGGGAGCGCTGCGCTCAGCTGCTCCTGTACCGTCTGCCAAACGTCATATCCCCCTTCCTCCTGCTCCTGAGCGTTGTTCCCCACGGTTCCCCTGCGCCAATCGAGTTGTTGGTTCGACCCGCTGCACCCAAGACCACGGGCAGCGACCACTTTTGCCGCCCACCTTAGCAGCACTTCCGCCGCTTTGACCATGCATTTCAGCAAGAAATTCAATGTTTTTACAGTATTTCCGATAATTCAATGGCTTACGATAAAACGCTGGACATAAGCCCAGATTTGGGTGCTTCCTGTGGACAAGCTGTAGACATTCCTCGAACTCGGCGGGCAGGAAAAAAGCTCCCCCCTGCCCTCCACCGTGCGCCAAGCCCCTGCCCAAAAGATGCGCACACTTTTCTTTGTGAGACATTTGCCATACTTTCCGTAGGTTATCGCCCATAGCCGCCGTAGGACATCCGCCCTATGACGACGACGAGAATTTCCTGCAAAGCGGATCATCCTCGTTGACAGGCCAGCGCCGCACGGCCACAATCCGCTCCGTTCCGCCCATTCAGGAGCGGCATATGGCACGGTCATCTGGGAGTGCGAGGCGATGAAACGGACGTACCAGCCAAGCGTCATCAAGCGGAAGCGGCGGCACGGCTTCCGTGCGCGGATGGCCACCAAGAACGGCCGCAAGGTTCTGAGCCGACGACGCGCCAAAGGCCGGAAGCGGCTGACCGTCTAGCGGTTCGCCAGTCCGCTGCGCATTGCCGGCCACCTCCGCGCCAGTCTCGGCGCAGTACCGCTTCGGGCGCCGTCGGCGCCTGCTCCTGCGACGCGAGTTCGACCAAGTGCTTCAGCAGCCGATGTTGCGAATGCGACGGCGCTCCCTCTGGGCGGCGGCGAGGCCGAACGGCCGGGCGAAAGCGCGGCTGGGCCTGATCGTCGGCAAGCGGGTGCTGAAGCGGGCGGTGGACCGGAACCGGGCGAAACGGGTGCTCCGCGAGTCCTTCCGCCAGCGTGTGGATATGCCGCCTGTGGATGTCGTGGTGCGTCTGGTGGCGCCGTGGGTCGCCCAGGCGGACGCCGAGCACCTGTTTCTGGCGCTGGAAGACGCACTGGCGAAGCGGCTGGCGCGGCCGTGACGGCGATGTTGTCCACCGTGCGCAGCGGCGTGGAATCGGCGGCGCAAGCCGTGCTGGTGGCCATGCTGCGAACCTACCGCGCCTGCGTCAGTCCGCTTCTGGGGACGCACTGCCGGTTCCACCCGACGTGTTCGGTCTACGCGTTGGAGGCGGTTCGGCGGCACGGGCCGTGGCGCGGTGCCTTGCTGGCGTTGCGGCGCTTGTCGCGCTGCCATCCGCTGCACCCGGGGGGCGTCGACCTCGTGCCGGAAGCGGTGACGCGGCGCGACTCTTCGCGGCGCGAGGAGCGGTGAGCGATGCCGTCCACGGAAGTGCAACGCATCATCCTGCTGGTCGCGCTCGGCATCGTCGGCTACCTGCTGGTCTACAACTGGACGCAGGACTACGACACCTCCGCGCCGCCACCGCCGCCAACCACCTTCGATGCGCCGAGCACGGACGTGCCAACGCCGACGATGCCAGCGCAGGACGTTCCGCCACTCGCCGCCGAGGCAGCGGACGACGTGCCTGGCGAAGACTTCGCCGCTTCGAGTTCGTCGCGCACCAGCGACCTGCCACTGCCGGTCGTTCAAGAGCAGCCGCGGCTCGTCCACGTCTACACCCCGACTCTGCACGTCGCCATCGATCTCGCCGGCGGTGATGTGGTCGGCGTTCGCCTACCGGCCTATCCGACCGACGTCGGCTCCGGCATTCCCCTCACCTTGCTGGATCGCCAGCCCCACCACGTCTACATCGCCCAGAGCGGCTTGACCGGCCGCGATGGACTGGACAAGGCCGGGGGGCGGCCCCTCTATTCCGCCGACCGCAGCGAGTACCGGATCGACTCCGGCTCGCTAGACGTGACGTTGCGCCACGAAGCGGAGGGCCTGTCCGTCGTCAAGCGCTTCCGGTTCGAGGCCGAGGACTATCTGATCGGCGTCGAATACGAGATCGTGAACCGCGGCCAAACGCCGTTCCAAGGCCGCCTGTTCGCGCAGCTGAAGCGCGACGCCAGCCGACCGGAGGAAGATGGCGCGATGAACATGGGCCCGCGCCCCTACGTCGGCGCCGCGTTCACCACGCCGGATTCCCGCTACGAAAAGATCGACTTCGAGGACATCGACGAGAGCCCGTTCCGCGTCGAAACCCAAGGCGGCTGGAGCGCCATCCTCCAGCACTACTTCATCGCCGCCTGGATCGGCAACGAGAACGACCTCAACGCCTACAACGGCCGTCGGCTGGGCGACGGCAACTACGCGGTCGGCTTCGTCGGCCCGGAAATCGTCGTTCCGCCGGGGCAGACGGGCACCGCCAGCACCCACCTCTACGCCGGCCCGAAGATCCAGCGCAATCTCGAAGCCGCGGCCCCCAACCTCTACCTCACCGTGGACTACGGCCTGCTCTGGTGGCTCTCCGTCCCCCTCTTCTACGTGCTCGACGCCATCCACTCGGTGGTCGGCAACTGGGGCGTGGCCATCATCCTGCTCACGCTGGTCGTCAAGCTGCTTCTCTATCCGCTCGC
Source organism: Candidatus Azotimanducaceae bacterium (assembly GCA_965243175.1). Classification (GTDB taxonomy): domain Bacteria; phylum Pseudomonadota; class Gammaproteobacteria; order Pseudomonadales; family Azotimanducaceae; genus VXYL01. The sequence continues at coordinate 1,064,521 of OZ251532.1, forward strand.
CTCGGCCGGTTTCCGCTCGATGGCGAAGATGAAGCAGGTCATGCCGCAGGTGCAGCGCCTTCGGGAACGCCACGCCGGAGACCGCAACAAGCTCTCCCAGGAGATGATGGCGCTCTACCGCAAGGAAGGCGCGAACCCGCTCGGCGGCTGCCTGCCGCTGCTGCTGCAGATGCCGGTCTTCTTCGCCCTCTACTGGGTGCTCTACGAGAGCGTCGAGTTGCGCCAAGCGCCCTTCATCCTTTGGATCGAGGACTTGGCCGTGCGCGACCCGTGGCTGGTGCTGCCGCTCCTGTACGGCGCCTCGTTCTGGGTGATGCAGCTGATGCAGCCGCCGCCACCTGATCCGATGCAGGCGAAGGTGATGAAGATGATGCCGATCCTGTTCACGGTGCTGTTCGTGTTCTTCCCGGCCGGTCTTGTCCTGTACTGGCTGGTGAACAACGTCCTCTCCTTGGCGCAGCAGTGGTACATCACCTACCGCCTCGAAAAGGAGACCGCCGCCAAGGCCGCTTGAAGCATGGCGCCAGCTGGCCGCGACACCATCGCCGCCGTGGCGACGCCGCCCGGACGCGGCGGCATCGGCATCGTGCGCATCTCCGGCGAACGTTGCGCGGCGATGGCGCCAGCGCTGCTTGGACGCTTGCCGTCGCCCCGCCAAGCCCAGCTCGCGGACTTCCTCGATGCGGACGGCAGCGCCATCGACCGCGGCATCGCCTTGTTCTTCCCGGCGCCGCGTTCGTTCACCGGCGAAGATGTGCTGGAACTGCAAGGGCACGGCGGCCGCATCGTCGTGCAGCGCCTGCTGCAGCGCGTCTGCGCCTTGGGAGCGCGGCTGGCGCTGCCGGGGGAGTTCACCGAACGCGCCTTCCTGAACGACAAGATCGACCTCGCGCAGGCCGAAGCGGTGGCCGACTTGGTGGACAGCGCATCGAAGCAGGCGGCCCGCTCGGCGATGCGCTCCCTGGCGGGCGAGTTCTCCGAGCGCATCCAAGCCATCGACCGCCTGCTCTTGGAAGCGCGAATGCACGTGGAAGCCGCCATCGACTTCGCCGAGGAGGAGATCGACTTTCTAGCGACCCCGGAGGTCGCCGACCGGCTCGACCGCGTAGGTTCGGCGCTGGCCGCGTTGCTCGCCGAATCGCGGCGCGGCCAAGTCCTGCGCGACGGCTTGGACGTGGTGCTCGCCGGCGCCCCGAACGTCGGCAAGTCGAGCCTGATGAACCGCCTGCTGGCGGAAGAACGCGCCATCGTCACGGACATCCCCGGTACCACGCGAGACCTCCTCTCCGCCGACATCGAGATCCACGGCATCCCCGTGCGCCTGACCGACACCGCCGGCTTGCGTCCCGGCGACGAGACGTTGGAGGTGGTGGAAGCCATCGGCATCGAGCGAGCGCAAGCGGCGATGGCGAACGCGGACCTGGTGCTGCTTGTCGAAGACGACCGCTGCCCGAGCCCTCGAAGCAGCGACGCGCCGCTTGAAGACACTCAGAGTGGGCGTTCCTTGATCGTCAGGAACAAGGTCGATTTGACGGGCCGGCCACCTGGCGGCGACGAGAACGGTCAAGTGCGCGTGTCCGCCCTCACCGGTACCGGCTTCGAGGCGCTGCGCGACGCGATAGCGACAATCGCCGGCGTGACCCCCGGCGAAGGCGCGTTCCTCGCCCGCGAGAGACATCTGCGAGCGCTGACGGCGGCCGAGGCCGCGATAACGAACGCCAAGAGCCGGGTCGCCGAAGGCCTTGGCGACTTGGCGGCGGAGGACCTCCGCGAAGCCCAGCAGCGGCTCGGCGAGATCGTCGGCGTGACCAGCGCGGACGACGTCCTGGGCGAGATCTTCCGCAGCTTCTGCATCGGGAAGTAGGTGGCGACGATGCCGCAGGCCTCAAGGAGCGGCATCCCCTTGTGTACCGCTCGCGCCTGAGGGGTCTCCACTCGCTGGCCGATGCAGCCAGCCGTTGACGGTGAAGCGCGCGTTCTCGAGGGCGTCCGACGCGGCATGCACGGGGAGCACCTCGTGGTAGTAGTCGCTCGGAAAGAGCACGAGGCTGTTGTTGACGGGCTCGATGCGCGAGAACGCGGCTGGGGCGAAGTCGTCCGTCGCGATGCAGGTGTCGTACAGCAGCAGTTCGCCGCCGGCGAACCCCTTGGGTTGGGGGTGAAAGTAGTAGGAGAAGCTGATCAAGCGGTTGTTGGTGCGCTCGGTGCGCCTGTGACCGCTGTCTCGATGAGGGAGACAGAAGCCGCCGCTGCGGTAGGCCGTGAGTTCCACTTCGATGTCGTATTCGCGCATGTCGTCGATTCCGAAGTGTTCGAACGCGTCGCCTGCGACACGATCCACCTCCGCCATGAACCAAGGACGAATCTGCCGCCGCACCGAGCTGTCGGCCACGAACGCCGCGACACGGGCATCGTGAACGATGCTTCCCTTGTCGTTCCATGCTGGGGCGAGGCGGACCGCGTCGAGCAGCACGTCTCGTTGCGCTGCCGTCAGGAAGTCGGGAATGAGAACGAACGGCGCCGGGTGGAGTTCCTCTGGCGCACTCGCCGGCAGCTTTTCACCGTTCAATCCGCCGTTCAACCCTCCGCCCAGCGCGCGCAGCCACCAAGCGGCCACGGCATCGTCGTCCAAGGTCTTGAGCTTCCGGTACGTTTCGTTAGCCGCATCGAAGTCGCCCAGCTTGCGCTGCAGATCGCCCATCTGCCGCAGCTTCTCGGCGTCGTCGGGATCGGCGGCAAGCTGCCGTTCGACTTTCGCCAGCGCCCGGTGCAGGAAGTTCAAGTCCGCGAAGGTGCGCCAGATGGCGGCGTGGTGCCTTTGCGCCAGGCTTTGCTTCGCCGCAGCGCTTCGTACCCGCGCCGGGTCGATCACTCTGTCGTCGCGCTCGATTTGCGTGTCCATGGCACCGCGATGGTGAGGTGGCCGGGCTGCATGGCGGCCATTCGCCCGTGTGCGAGCGAGTGTACGGTAGGCGAAGGGACTCTGCCTGTTCTGTTCTCCGGCTTCTTGGCGCGGGCGGCTTGCGCCAGCCACGGCTGCGCCGTCGTCTAGAATCCTGCCGATGGCGGCGATTTGCGGGGTCTTGGGCGCGGGCAAGCAGTCGCTTGCAGCAGGGCAGAGTGCGCTTGCCGGCTACGGTTCGGCCCGTGTCGAGTGGGCCGGCGACGATGCGGCCTTCGCCGGCAGGCATCACGATGGCGAGTCGCCGCTGCACAACGACCGCGACGCAGGCTTGGTGGCGGTTGCCGACGCCCGCATTGACGACCGCGACGCGCTCTGCGACACGCTTGGCGTTCCCCGTCCGCAACGCGCCCGGGTTGCCGATGTCGAGCTGATCCGCCGCGCCTTCGCCAAGTGGGGAGCGGATTGCCCACGGCATTTGCTCGGCGACTACGCCTTCTGCGTCTGGGACACCGCCAAGCGCGTGCTGTTCTGCGCTCGGGACCACGTCGGCGCTCGCCCGTTCTACTACGCCGTGGAGAACGGGCGCTTCGTCTTCGCCAGCGCGGTCGAAGCCGTGCTTGCGGCGCCCGGCGTGCCGGATGCGCTGGACGAGACGATGGTCGCCACGCATCTGGCGAGCGCGATGGTGAGCGACACGCGGACGTTCTTCCGCGCCGTGTACAAGCTGCCGCCCGGCCATGTGCTTACCGTTGAAGCCGGTCGCCCCTCCGATCCGATAGGTGCGCCGAGCCTGCAACGGCATTGGCATCCAGACCATGCGCCGCGGCTGCCGTGGGCGTCCGCCGACGCGTACGCGGAGCAGTGCCTTGAACTCTGCCAACGCTCGGTGCGCGACCGACTGCGCGGCGGGCCGGTGGGCGCGCATGTGAGCGGCGGCTTGGATTCGTCGAGCGTTGCGGTGCTCGCCGCCCGCGAACTGCGAAGCCAAGGGCGTCCGCCACCGCTGGCCTTCACTTGGCTGCCGGACCTTGGCGGCGAACCGCCGCAGCCGGCGTACGCGCAGGAATACGCGCTGGTCGATGCCGTCTGCGCCCAAGAGAGCTTGGCGACCTGCCACGGCGCGCTCACCCCGGAAATCGTGCTCGACATCGTGCGGCTGGATGGCGCGTTGCCGAACGTGCATGTTCACGTCAACGAGGAGGTCGTGCAGCGCCAAGCGCAGGCGCGCGGGGTGCGGATGCTGCTCTCCGGCTGGGGCGGCGACGAGTGCGTGTCCTCCAACGGGCAGGGCTACTGGCCGCAGCTGCTGTTGCGCGGGCGCTGGCGCAAGCTCGCCGCCGAATGTCGCGCCCAGGACGCGCCGGCGTGGCGCTTCCTGGGAGGCGTCGGCTTGGAACTGCTGCATCCATCCTTGCCGGTGCGCCTCCGGCGGTTGCGGGAGGGCAGACGGAACGTGGAGCGACGCTGGCTCGTGAATCCCGAGTTCGCGCGCCGGACGAAGCCGTTGGCGGCCTCGTCCGGGCGTGTGCTTGGGGTGCGAAGCGGCCAGTTGGCGGCGCTGCGAGCGGGACTTCTGGCGCAGCGCATGGAGGGCTGGGCGGCGAGCGGTGCGCCGCGTGGCATCGAGTACCGCTACCCGCTTCTGGATCGTCGCCTGCTGGAGTTCGCCCTGGGGCTGCCGCCGGAGCAGTTCCGCCGCGGCGAAGAGCGCCGCTTGCTGATGCGCAACGCGATGCGCACGGTGCTCCCGCCGGAGGTCTGCTGGCACCGAAGCAAGCTCGACCCGGCGCGCAACGACGCGATGGTCGATGCCTTCTGCGCGGCGCTGCCGGCGATCCGAGCGCAGCTTGCGGCCAAGCCACCGCAGCGTGCCTGCTACGTCGATATGCGCGCCTTGGGGGAGTGCTTGGCGGGTCCAGCGGAGTTCCGAGCGCGGCCGGGCCCTGTCATGAGGGCTCTGAGCTTTCTCGACTTCGTGTCGAGTGCCGTCTGATGGGGAAGAAGTGTGAAAATGTCGAGAAATGTTTGTAAGTGGATTTTCGTGCAGTTATCGTACGACACTCCGTACACGAGGATTCGGCCAGTGGCTAGGGAAGGAAACCGAGGTCAGCGGCAGCAGCGACCCAAGCTGCAGCCATCGAAATACAGCGAGGCTCTCTTGCAGGCGCTGTCAACCGACATCGGCGAAATGGTCGTGTGGCGAGTCGAATCCGTTGTCGGTGTTGGACGGGTGGACGCCGCATCGTCTTTGGCTAGCGGCAAGGTCACGGTGCTCAGCGAAGGTTTCCGTGCGTTGTGGGACACTGGCGCACAATCGACCATCGTAACGCCGGACGTTGCGCAGAAGGTGGGCATCAGAGGCGATGGCATGACGATGCTGGCCGGGGTGACCGGACCTCCGAAACCAACTCCACGCGCCAGATTGGTCATCGCCATCGCAGCGGCGGACATCTCGACTCGGCGACCGCACCACCAGTTCCATCTCATCGACCATGCCCTCATCCATGACAGTGGTGGGGCGTGGGACGTCCTCGTCGGCATGGATCTTATGGTTCGCGGAGATTTCGAGTTTGTCTCGGATCGAGCGGGGCACCGCATTGGCGTGTGGAGATATCCCTCGCGGCCCCGTGTGATACGGTACCCAAACAGGACCTGAGCGAGGAGATTTCGATGAGCGAGTACGATGTCGAACGGGACTACAAAGCCTTCTTGGCCGACCTTCCCGCGCTCTTGGAAGAGCACAACGGCGAAGTCGTCGTGTACCACGACGGCCGGCGCGATGTGGAGATCGGCACGTTCCCGACGTTGAACGCCGCGCTGGACGCCGGCACCGGTGTCCACGGCTACGGCAATTTCATCGCCCAGAGCGTTGCGCCGCAGATGCCGCTCAGGATGGTGGCTTGGTTCTAGCCGCATGGCACCCCGGACTCCTGTCGATGTTCGAGGAAGCCCAGCTCCGTTGTCGTGAAGGCAAGCGCCGGGAGAACCTGCTTCGTCACGGCGACGACGGAGAGCTTCGTGCCGGGCGCGTTCGTCACCCTCGGTTCGTTTCTGAAGTGCCACCCGGGCTTCAATGGCGACCTCGTCGTCGTCCACGACGAACTGCCGGAAGGGCATCGGCGGCACCTCGCAGCCGTCAGCTCCGCCGTGCGCTTCGAGCAGGTCTCCGCCGAGTTGCGCTCCCGGCTGGCGGCTTTGAGCGCCGAACGTCCGACGCTCGCGGGGCGGCTCGCCCAGTTCTACTCCCTTGAAGCCTTTCGGCTGCGCGGCTACCGCAAGGTGCTGTACTACGACAGCGACGTGCTGTTCCAGTCTTCCGTCGCGGACATCTTCGACTCGCCGGACGTGCTGCTCTGCTGCCCGGACGGCATCCACCTGCGCGGTCTGCGCCGCGACGCAAAGACGTTCGCGCCTGTGCCCGCCGAGTCCACGGGCGCAATCGCGGGCAACTTCGGCGCCGGCTTCATGCTCATCGACTCGACGCTCGTCGAGGAGAACGCCTACGAGGCGCTTCTGGCGCTGCTGACGCCGGAGACGTGGCATGGAACCGCCACCGCCCATACGGACCAGCTGGTCCTCAACCGCTGCTTCGGCGGCCGCCAGACGCTGGTGAGTTCAGCCTACGACTTCGTGCTGGAGCGAGCGGCGCTGATCAAGGCGCGCGAAGGCGTGGACGCCGAAGACGCCAAGGCGCTGCATTTCGTCGGCGGCATCAAGCCGTGGATGCCGGAAGCCATGCTGCGCTGGGCGCAGGGCGACGCGGAACACCGGCCCAAGGGATTCTTCAAGCTCTGGTACGACGCCTACCTCGGCTGCCTGGCGGACGCGCACTTGCGCAGCGCCAAGCGCCGTTTCGCCCCGAACGCCTAGATGGACTACGTTCCGGGCGCCGGGCGCGATCTCGAACAGCTCGTCCGCACGCATCTGTTCGTCGTCTGCCCGAACAACAGCGGCTCCAGCTTCCTTGCCGCCGCGCTCGGCAGGTGTCGGGCGACTTGGCGGCTGCCGCAAGAAGGCCAGTTCATACGCGGCTTCGTCGGGCCGGTCACCACGGAGACCTACGGGCGGGAGCAGCAGATGCCCGCGCTGTTGTGGGCGTCCGAGCGGCGCTGGATCGAACTGTTCACGGACCCGAACCGCTACGACTGGACGCTCTCGCGCAAGGCGTGGTACTTCCATGCCCGCGCCCGGTGTGCGGATGCGTCCGTCTTCGTCACCAAGTCGCCGCCCCACGTGCTGCACGTCGGGCAGCTGGCCGAGGCGTTCCGCAACGCCAAGTTCCTGTTCATGGTGCGCAACCCCTACGCCGTGTGCGAGGGCATTTGCCGGCGCTACCACGGGCGGCTCGCTGCCATTCTCCGTCGCCAGTTCACCGAACCGGGCAAGAGCGTGGAGACGGCGGCCGCGCTGCATGTCGCCACCTGCCTGGCGTGGCAGCGCCGCAACGTCGAGACGTACGCCGAGCGCAGCGCCTTCTTCACCTACGAGACCATGTGCGACGACCCGGAGGCGGTGGCGCGGAAGGTGCAGGGCCTCGTTCCCGAACTCGACGACCTGAAGCTGCGCCAGCGCATCGCGGTGAAGAACTACGACGAGCCGCTCGCCAACATGAACGAACGCCAGATCGCGCGCCTGAGCGCCAAGGAGATCGAGGCGTTCAACCGCGTGTTCCGCCAGCACCGGGACGCGCTGGCCTACTTCGGCTACGAGCTGATGGACGCTTAGAAGGGAGTCGCCGCGACGGTCGGCCCATGTCGGGGCGTAGGCGGCAAGTTCAACGGCTGGGCACAGCGCTGCCGGTACGGCGCTAGGCAGCGGACTTTCCAAGGGTGGCGCGAACAGCGCCACATAGTGCGCTTGGGCGTGTTCTACGGCGTTGCTGTTGCCGTCGGCGTCGCTTCGCTACGAGATCCTCGTGTAGCTAGGGGTCTCTACGAGAACCCAACTCGCCTGGTTCGGGCCGCTTTTGACCACCACGATGCCATCCTCAATCCGTCGCAAAGTCGGCCTCGACCAAGGCTTCTTGCCTTGCTCGCTTGGCGTGGACTTCTTCTCGTCCGCGCCCTTCTCGACGGGCATCGCCTTGTCCACGGTCAATCTCCCCCGTTGCGTTGTTTGCGGAGCATACAGTACTGCAACCGGCGATGCCATACCGCGATCCGCTGCTGCACCAAGGCGGCTGAGGCCGGCCGGCTGCCGCCGTTGGCGCTGTAGATGGCGAGCCGCGGCGGACCGTGGCGCAAGACGTGCGTACGCTCATCCCTCGCCCCGACCGGCCGGCGCTGGTGAGCCGGTGCGCTCCTTTGACAAGCCGCCGCTTTGCTGGCAGTCTCCATTCTCGAAGCCAAGAGGCGCTCGCCGCAAACGGGCTACGGTCTTCGGCCTCCTGTTCGGTGCGCAGGAAGACTAGCGAAGTTGCGCCTCCGGCCCGCGTCAACGAAGCTGAAAGCGCCGTTTGGAGGCGAGAAAAATGACGGACCGGTTGAAATCCCCCCCCCCCCCCCCCCCCCCCCGACGAAAGTGGCGAGGAGCGGCCACCGGCCAAGAAGGTCTGGGCCAAGCCGACCTTCCGACGCATCAAGAACGGCGTCGTGGTGACCGAAGCCGGTGCCAACGTGCATCCCACCAACCCGGAGAGCGGAACCTACAGGCCGCAATCCTGAAGCAGCGATGCCGAACGCCGAGCAGCGCGATCTCCGCCCCGTCGAGAAGCCCCACTTAGTGCGGCGGCTCGGCGCCGTGGACGTCGCCGCCTTGGCGGAGCAGGTGGCGCGGCTCTCCGAGACGGTGTGGGAGAAGGAGAACGCCGCCAAGGAGAACGACTTCTTCTGCTTCGCCCACACCCGGCACATCATCTTCCGGTTCGTCGCCGCCGAGCGGCTGGGCTGCTTCTACTCCATGCCCATCTGGACCCTCTGGCGGCGCTGGCTGCTGCCCGTGATGGCCCAGGCCGCCGCGCCCTACGGCTACGCGGCGCCGCTGTTCCCCAAGGCGATGCTGGCGCGGCTGCGCGCCGGGCACGGCATCGAGCCGCATCAGGACAGCGGCGGCATGAACCCCCTGACGCACAAGATCCACGTGCCGTTGCAGACCGGGCCGCGGGCGACGCTCACCGTCCAAGGCCAGACCCTCCACCTGCCGGCCGGCGAAGCCTTCGAGGTGAACAACCTCGCCACCCACGGCGCCTTCAACGGCGAACCCCAAGACCGCGTCCACCTCGTCTTCGAGGTCTTCGAGGGCGCCGGAATGGAGTGGCGCGAAAGAAGCTCGACGCGCGACGCGATGTCCCTCGGCCTCGCGCGGCAATGACCGATACGGCGCAGTCCTACGGCGCCTACGGGCTGCGCCTGCGTTCCGCCGTCGCCTTGCCGTTCAACCGCCTGCCGGACGCGGTGGACGCCGCCGCTGCCGATGTGACCGTTCGTTTCGGTGTGGTGCCCAGAGCGCTCCCTGCTGCCACCAGCGGGCCGTTCATACGCCGGGCGTTCTGGGAAGCGCAGCGCGACGCCTTCCTGATGCACTACGAGGGCGTGGCCCGCTATCTCGTCACCGACGGGCGGAATGTGCTCGTGGAACCTTGGGGAGGCAGCGAAGACGACATCGCCGCCATTCTCGCCAACACGCCGTTGACCGCCCTGCTGCAACAGCGCGGCATGGCCACGCTGCACGCGGCGGCCGTGCAGACCGAAGCAGGCGCAGTGGTGCTGCTGGGGCGCAGCGGCGACGGCAAGTCCTCGCTGGCGGCGGCGCTGGTCGAACGCGGCCATCCCCTCGTCGCCGACGACGTGGCGGCGGTGGTCTTGAACGGCACGGCGCCTACCGCGCTGCCGGGCTTCGCCACGCTGCGGCTGTGGAAGCAGACGTTGGACAAGATGCGCATGGCGCATCGAGCAGGGGCGCGGGTGCGCGGCACGCTGGAGAAGTTCTGGGTGCCGACGCCGCGGTCTTGCAGCGAGTCGCTGCCGCTGAGCGCGGTTTTCGTGCTGACGCCCCAAAGCCGCCCGGACATCCACATCGAGTCGATGCCGCCCGGCGATGCCTTTGCTGCGTTGGCCGAACACGCGCATCGCCCGCGCGTCATGGACGCCATGGGGCAGCGGCCGGCGCACTTCCGCGCCGCCGCCGCGATCGCGCGCGACGTGCCGGTGATGCGCGTGACCAGGCCCGCCTATCCGTTTCTGCTCGAGGAACTCGCCGCTCGCGTGGAGGTGCGCATGACGGCGCAGTTGCCGATGCATGAGCGGAAGGTCGGCGGCAAGCCGAGTTCCCCGCCAGCGCTGGAAACGCGTCCGCCGACTGCCGCGCCCATCCGCCCGCGTTCAGCGGCCGTCGGTGCTTCGGCGCCGGTCATCGTCTGGCTCTCCTCCTGGCCGAAATCCGGCAGCACGTGGCTGCGCGCCGTGCTGACCAACTATCTCGCCGACAGCGATGAGCCGGCGTCCATCAACGCCCTCGTGGGCACCAGGGTCAGGGGCCGTACCGAGTTCGACGAATGTCTGGGCATTGCCTCCGCCGACATGTCGGACGACGAAGTGGCGCGACGCATGCCGGCGTTCCGCGAAGCGCTGGCGGAGCGATTGTTCGCTGCTCGGTCGACGGCCGAGCAGTCGCGCCGGGAACCGGTGTTCGTCAAGACCCACGATGCCTACCGCCTGCCGAACGCCGCGCCGCGGTTTCCACGCGCCGGGGCCGCTGGCGTGGTCTACCTGGTGCGGAACCCGCTGGACGTGGCCGTCTCCTACGCGCACCACCTCGACTGGCCTTTGGCCCGCACCATCGCCCACATGAACGACCCGGACGCTTGGGAGTCGCGCCTAACCGACGGCATCTTTCCGCAGCTCCCCGAACCGCTCGGCACTTGGAGCAACCATGTGGCGAGCTGGACGGAACAGACCGCGCTGCCCGTCCATGTCGCTCGCTACGAGGATCTCCTCGCCGACCCGCACGGCCAGTTCGGCGCCATCGTGCGTTTCACCGGCCTCGAATGGGACGGTGCGCGGCTGGCCCGAGCCATCGAACACAGCGCCTTCCACCGCTTGCGGGCGCAGGAAGCAGCGGACGGCTTCAACGAGAAGCAGCCGACCGCGCCCTCGTTCTTCCGCGCCGGCGTGGCCGGGCAGTGGCGCAGCGTTCTTCAAGCGGCCCAGGTGCAGGCGGTCGTGGACGCGCACGGGGAAGCGATGGAGCGGTTCGGCTACCTGCCGGAGGCGTTGGCAGGCATGAACCCAGATGTGCGGCTAAAGCCGTAGGTCAGCCGACCGCCCCTCGCGCTCCCCGGCTGAGGGCTCCTTCATGCGAGGGGTGTCCCCTCGCGCTCCCCGGCTGAGGGCTCCGCCGCGGCGTCGCTAAGAGTGGGGCGCTCCGTTGCTGGCCTGGCGGAGCAGCTCGTCACTCGTTTCGCAGCGCACCACCGCCAAGGCGAGCGCGTCCAGCCGTTGCAGGTCGTCCTCCGCTTGCAGCAAGGCGGACAAGCGCTCCGCAGTCGCCTCGCCGAACCGCTCTTCGGTCAGGCGCCGCAGCTGCTCCCGTCCGTGCTCGCGCTTGCCTTGTTCGATGCCCTGCTCGATCCACGGGTCCCGCCAGCGGGCCACTCGCTCTTCCAGTCTCATTCCAACGTCCTCCAACGTCAGGTCCGATGGCGGTGACGCCACCGGCTCGTCCGGGCTCCGCAGCTGCCTCTCCAACGCCCACAGCCAGTCCGCGAAGGCGCGCCGCAGCTCCCGATGTTCGGGGCCGACGAGACGCTTCGCCAGCATCTGCTCGACCGCTAACAGGTCCTCCGCCGTGCTGCTCTGTTCAAGCCGCACCACCGCGCTCGTCAACTCCCCAACATCGTCCGCCTCGACGTGCCGTTCGTCAAGCAGCAGGCAGCGCTGCGACGGCTGGTAGACGGCCAGCGTCGGGCCCGTCTCCACGATCAGGTCCCGCACGTCCAGCGCAGCGCTCCACGGCGACTCGCCGTTGTAGAGCACTATCGGCAGCACGGGCGGCAGCTCGCCGGGCTTCACCATCTTGGCGCGCAGCAGGTCGCGGTACAGCATCACGGTGTACTCGTTCACCCGAAGGGCCATCGTCGGGTCGATGCTCGACTGGAATTCGACCAGCACCAGCGCGTAGGCCCAGCCGCCCGCGGCGCCGTCGGCGCGCACTCGCCACACGGTGTCGCCGTGGCGCTTGCGGAAGTCGTCGCCCACGTACTCGGCGGACATCTTCTCCAGCGAGCCCATGTCCATCTCCTCGACCACCTTGCCGGGCAGAACACTGCGCAGCAGGTCGGCCACCATGTCCGGGAAGGAGTAGAGGCGCTTGTAGATGGGGTCGCTGGTGGGCTTGATCTCGTTCATGCGGGGAACGATAGCCGGCATGGGGTGCCGGCCACGTGCGACATCGCCCAGTGGCCATGTAGGAAATTCCTGCTTTCTCATGTCCGACATCACCCATGCGCGCTGTAGGACATTTGCCATTGATCCCGCGTTGGCGGCTAGCCTTGGCCAGCGCTGCCGAAGGCGGTCGCCGACTACGACTTGTCGTACAGCCCAACCTTCGCGCCAAGGTGCGCCAAAAACGCCGGCGGCGTATGATCCCAAGCAATCGATCGGGATTGCGCCGAGCCTGAGCCCCGCGGCCACAGGCGTCCCGTTTTGCGAGGCGTCCCATGCTTCATCCACAGCGCTTCGATGTCGTCGTCATCGGCGGCGGTCATGCCGGGACCGAGGCGGCGCTTGCTTCGGCGCGGCTTGGCGCGTCGACGCTGCTCTTGACGCAGAGCATCGAGACCATCGGCCAGATGTCCTGCAATCCGGCCGTTGGTGGCATCGGCAAGTCGCATCTGGTGCGCGAAATCGACGCGCTGGGCGGGGCGATGGCCGTGGCCACCGATTGCGCGGCGATCCAGGTGCGGACGCTGAACGCACGCAAGGGGCCGGCGGTGCAGGCCACGCGGGCGCAGGCGGACCGGGTGCTGTATCGAAACGCCGTGCGGCGGATGGTCGAGAGCCAGCCGAACTTGGCGGTGTTCCAGCAGGCGGTGGTCGATCTGCACATCGAGGACGACCGCGTGCGCGGCGTGGACACGCAGATGGGGCTGCGCTTCGAGACCGAGCGCGTCGTGTTGGCGACCGGCACGTTCCTCGGCGGGCGCATCCACGTCGGCCTTGCCAACCAGCCGGGCGGCCGTGCGGGCGACGCGCCGGCCAACGCCTTGGCGGAGCGCCTGCGGGCGTTGCCGTTGCGCGTGGATCGTTTGAAGACCGGCACGCCGCCGCGCCTCGACGGGCGCAGCGTGGATTTCGGCGGCATGGAGGTGCAGCCGGGCGACGAGCCGCGGCCGGCGATGTCGTTCCTGTCCACGGCCGCCGATCATCCGCGCCAGGTGCCGTGCCACATCACGCACACGAACAGCGCCACCCACGCCGTCATCCGCGCCGGGCTGGAACGCTCGCCGATGTTCACCGGCGCAATCGAAGGCGCCGGGCCGCGCTACTGCCCGTCCATCGAAGACAAGGTGGTGCGCTTCGCGGACCGCGAGCAGCATCAGATCTTCGTCGAGCCGGAGGGCTTGGAGACCCGCGAGCTCTATCCCAACGGCATTTCCACGAGCCTGCCGTTCGACGTGCAGCTCGCCGCCGTGCGCAGCATCCGTGGCTTCGAGAACGCGCACATCACGCGCCCCGGCTACGCCATCGAGTACGACTTCTTCGATCCCCGGGATCTGCAGCCGACCATGGAGACGCGCTGCATCGGCGGCCTGTACTTCGCCGGCCAGATCAACGGCACCACGGGCTACGAAGAAGCCGCCGCCCAGGGCCTCTTGGCGGGTGCCAACGCAGCTTTGGCGGCGGGCCGCAAGTCGCCGTGGTGTCCAGCGCGCTACGAAGCGTACATCGGCGTGCTGGTGGACGATCTCGTCACCTTGGGCGTCACCGAGCCGTATCGCATGTTCACCAGCCGCGCCGAGTATCGCTTGCGCCTTCGCCAGGACAACGCCGACGAGCGGCTCACGCCCACGGGCCGCGAGCTGGGGCTGGTCGGGGACGAACGCTGGCGGGCGTTCTCGGCGAAGCGCGCTGCCGTCGAACACGCTGCCGAACGCTTGGCGCAAGCGAGAGCGCTGCCGGGCAGCGACCTCGGCAACGCCGTGGAAAAAGCCACCGGCGAGCGCGTGTCGGCACCGGTTTCGCTCTACGATCTGCTCAAGCGCCCCGCCGTCGATGCGGCGATCATCGCCGCGGCGCTGCGGCGCGTGGGCGCGGCGCCGGTGGATGAAACCGCCCTTGCGCAGGTCGCCGTCGAAGCGCGGTACGAGGGCTACATGGCCCGCCAGGACGACGAAATCGCCCGCGTGAAGGCGAACGAGCAGATGCCCTTGGCGGCGGACTTCGAGTACGGCGACATCGCTGGCCTCTCCAACGAACTCAAGGAGAAGCTGCGCGTGCGCCGCCCGGCCACGATCGCGCAAGCCGCCCGCGTACCCGGCGTCACCCCGGCCGCGCTCTTGCTGCTCACCATCCACGCGAAGCGCGATGCCGCCGAGCGCGACCAACGCCGCAGCGCGTGACGCGGCGCTTGCCGCGCATCTTCAAGACGCGGACGCCGTCGCCAAGATCATCGCCTTCGAGACGATGCTCAAGCGTTGGAATCGCCACTGCAGTCTGGTCTCCCGCGGCGACCTGCGGCGCTTGCGCGAACGCCACGTTCTCGACAGCCTGGCGCTGCTGCCGTGGTGGCGGGGCACGTTGGCCGATGTCGGCAGCGGTGGCGGCTTTCCGGGGCTGCCGCTGGCGATTGCTCGCCCCCGGCGAGACGTGCTGCTGATCGAACGCAGCCAGCGCAAGTGTCTCTTCCTGCGTCAGGCGGTCATCGAGTTGGCGTTGCCGAACGTGGAGGTGGCGATGGCGGATGCGGCCCGCTACCGGCCGAGCGCCTTGTTCGGCACGGTGGTCGCCCGTGCGGTGGCGCCTCCGGCGAGGGCATGGCGCGTTCTGCGGCGGCTCGTCGCGCCCGACGGCGCGGTGCTGTTCCAATCCAGCGACGCGCTTGCCGAGGCGCAGTTCGACGGTGGCACAATCCACCACGCCGAGCGAAGCGGAGTCGGCTGGGTGACGGTGGTGGGCGTTGCGAGCGAGTCGGACGGGCGGGAGAGCGCGTGCCGCGCCGGATAGCGATCGCCAACCAAAAAGGCGGCGTCGGCAAGACGACCACCGCCGTGAATCTGGCCGCTGCGCTGGCCGCGCACGGAGCGCGGACGCTGCTCGTGGACCTGGATCCGCAAGGCAACGCCACGATGGGCGCCGGCATCGACAAGAACGCCCTCAACACGGGCTCCGGCGCACGGGGCGGCACCCAGGAATGGCTGGCCGAAGGCGCGGACTTCGAGGCCGTGGTGCGCGAATCCCCGGCCGGCTTCGCGGTCGTCGCCGCGAACAGCGACTTGACCGCCGCCGAAGTCCATTTGCTGGATGCGCGCGACCGCGGGCAGCAACTGCGTTCGCGCCTCTGGCCGGTGGACGCGGCGTTCGACTTCGTGCTGGTCGACTGCCCGCCCTCGTTGAACGTGCTGACGCTGAACGCGATGATGGCCGCGCACGGCGTGCTCGTGCCGATGCAGTGCGAGTACTATCCGCTGGAAGGACTCACCGGGCTGCTGCTGACGCTGCGCGGCGTCCGCAAGCGGGGCAATCCGGGGCTGGCCATCGAAGGCATCCTGCGCACCATGTACGACCCGCGCAATCGACTGAGCCGCGACGTGTCGCGGCAGCTGCTGAAGCACTTCGGCGACCAGGTGTTCCGAACCGTCATTCCGCGCAACGTCAAGCTCGCCGAAGCGCCGAGCCACGGCCTGCCGGCCACGATCTACGACCCGCAATGCCGTGGCGCCCGCGCCTATCGGGCGCTCGCGACCGAGGTGGCGCAGCGCGCCCGCGCCTTGGCCGCGGACGACGGCAACGGCGCGGCGCTGTGAGCATGGACGTGGCGAAGCGCCGCGGTGGTCTCGGCAAAGGCCTGGATGCGCTGATGCCGGACCAGCTCGGCGACGACCGTGGCGACGCGGCGGACGGTGCGCCGACCGAGATCCCCATCGACCAGTTGTATCGCGGCGCCCATCAGCCGCGCATCCGCTTCCGCCCCGAGGGCATCGAGGAGCTGGCGCAGTCCATTCGCGCCCAGGGCGTCATCGAGCCCATCGTCGTGCGTCCGCGAACGGCCGGCGGCTTCGAGATCGTCGCTGGCGAACGGCGCTGGCGAGCCGCGCAGCTGGCCGGTTTGGACCGCGTGCCGGCGATGGTGCGCGACGTCGACGACCGCCAGGCCATCGCCCTTGCGCTGATCGAGAACATCCAGCGCGAAGACCTCAATCCGCTGGAGGAAGCCCAGGCACTCAAGCGCCTGCTGGAGGAGCAAGCGCTCACTCACGAACAACTGGCGGAGGCCGTTGGCAAGTCCCGCACTGCGGTCACCAACCTGCTGCGCCTGCTCAACCTCGTCCCGCGGGTGCGCGACATGCTCGTCGAAGGCACGTTGGAGATGGGCCACGCCCGGGCGCTGCTGGCTTTGCCCGCCGAGGACCAGGAACCGGCGGCGCAGCGCGTGGCCACCCGCCAGCTTTCCGTGCGCCAGACCGAGGCGCTGGTGAAGCAGTTGCTCGCCGGGCCGTCGCCGCCGGAGACCACCTCGGACCCGGACACGCGGCGCTTGGAACGCCACTTGAGCGAACACCTGGGCGCCCCGACGTCCATCGCCGCCGGGCGTCGCGGCAGCGGTCGCATCGTCATCCGCTACGGCAGCCTCGACGAACTCGACGGCCTGCTGGAACGCCTGGGCGCGAAGGGCGTCTGAGTGCGTGTTCAAGCGCTCGGTCGATGGGTTCCAAGTGCAGCGGCGGTGGATTTCGTGTTGAAAAGCGCAAGCGCAGCCGTATAATCCGCGCCGCTCGCAAATCGGTACGCCCGCGAGGTCGGCTTGGAGGCGGTTCCAAGCGGCGGTTGGGAATGCCGTTGCGGGTCGTGGGCGGGCAAGTTGCCGTCACGGTCGTGGCGGCGGCACTGGCGTTGATCTGGAGCGCGGAGGCGGCCAAGGCCGTGTTCGCGGGTGGTGCGGTTGCGTTTCTGCCGAACGCTCTTTTCGCGTTGGCGGTGGAGCGCGTTGCGGACCCGGAAGCGGCGGTGGCGCTGTTCGGCCGATGGGTCGTCAAGCTCGTGCTGACGGTGGCGCTGTTGGCGCTGGCTTTGGGGGTTGCGGATCTGCGCTTCGGCGCGTTCTTCGTCGGCTTGGGCGTTGCCTTGGCGATGCCGTTGGCGGCGCCGCTCTTGGGCTGGGCCGACGAACGAGAGGCCGGCAGAGGCGAATAACGAGGCCGCGGAGGGGCGGCAACAGAAGGGCGCATTGAGCAGGCATGGCCGAGAGCAGCGGCGACTACATCAAGCACCACCTGACGAACCTTGCCTACGGGCGCAAGGCCGACGGCTCGTGGGGCTTCGCGGAAAGCGCCGAGGAAGCCGGGCAGATGGGCTTCTGGGCGGTGCATGTGGATTCGATGGCGTGGTCGCTGGGCCTTGGCGTCGTCTTCTGCGTCGTCTTCGGAATCGCCGCTAGGCGGGCGACGGCCGGCGTGCCCGGCGGCTTGCAGAACGCGGTGGAAATGATCGTGGACTTCATCGACGACACGGTCACGAGCATCTTCCAGCATCGCAACGCGCTCATCGCGCCGATGGCGCTCACCATCTTCGTCTGGGTCTTTCTGATGAATCTGATGGACCTGGTGCCGGTGGACTGGGTGCCGGAAGGGGCGAAGCTGGTCGGCATCCACTACATGAAGATCGTGCCGTCCACCGATCCGAACATCACGCTGGGCATGGCCTTGGCCGTCTTCCTGCTCATCCTCTTCTACAGCATCAAGGTGAAAGGCGTCGTCGGCTTCGCCAAGGAACTGCTGTGCCATCCCTTCCCGTGGTACCTGGCGCCGGTCAACCTCGTGCTCGAAGGCGTCACTTTGCTCGCCAAGCCCGTTTCGCTGGGGCTGCGGCTGTTCGGCAACCTGTACGCCGGCGAGATGATCTTCATCCTCATCGCGCTGATGTTCGGCGGCGGCCTGCTGCTCGGCATCTTCGGCGGCTTTCTGCAATGGGCGTGGGCCGTGTTCCACGTGCTCATCATCACCCTGCAGGCATTCATCTTCGCGGTGTTGACGGTGGTCTACATGGCCCAGGCGCACGACGTGGAAGAAGAGCACTAGCAACGCAAACGGAAAACGGAAAAACGTAAAGAGGAGCCCTCAACCATCATGGAGATGCAAGTTCTCTTGTACATCGGCGCCGGGCTGATGATCGGCCTCGGCGCGGTCGGCGCCGCCATCGGCGTCGGTCTGCTCGGCGGCAAGTTCATGGAAGGCGTCGCCCGCCAGCCGGAACTGCTGCCGACGCTCAGAACGCAGCTGTTCATCATTCTCGGCCTGGTGGACGCCGTGCCCATCATCGGCGTGGGGGTCGCCCTCTACGTGATGTTCGTCGTCGCCGGCGCCGATCCCGCCACCGCTGCGGTTGCGGCTGGCGCCGTTGCCGAATAGCCGCTTGGCCGACGAACGCGGGCTGGAGTCGCCGACATGAACATCACGCTGACGTTGCTCGGCCAGACGGTCGCCTTCTTCGTGTTCGTGGGCTTCTGCTGGAAGTTCATCTGGCCGCTCCTGATCACCGCCATGCGCGAACGCCAGGAGACGATTGCGGCCGGCTTGGAGAACGCGGCCAAGGCGGAACGCGATCTGGAACACGCCCAGGCGCGGGCGGAGGAAGCCCTCGAAGAAGCCCGCGCCCAGGCGCGCGGGATCGTCGACGAGGCGCGCGGCCAGGCGGCGCAGATGATCGAGAACGCGAAGGCCGAAGCCGAGTCCGAACGCGAGCGCATTCTCGCCGCCGCGGAAGCCGACGCGGCGCAGGAGGCGAACCGCGCCAAGGAGACGCTGCGCGGCCAAGTGGCCGATCTGGCCGTGGCTGGCGCGGAGAAGATCCTGGAAGCGTCCATCGACCGTGGCCGCCACGACGCGCTTCTGAAGCGGCTCGCCGCCGAACTCTAGCCGCCGCCCGCCGGAACGAATCATGGCCGAAACCGCCACCCTCGCCCGCCCCTACGCCAACGCGGCCTTCGACCTCGCCAAAGCGGCGGATCGGCTGCCGCAGTGGTCGCGGATGCTGGGGCTGCTGGCTGGCGCCGCGGAGAACGAGGACGTGCAGGCGCTGTTCGCCGCCCCGGAACTGGCCAGCGAAGTGAAGGCGCATCGGCTGATCGGGCTGCTCTCCCAGGAACTCGACGACCGCGGCCGGCGCTTCGTGCATGTGCTGGCGGAGAACAAGCGCCTCGATCTGCTGCCGGAGATCGCCGCGCAGTACGAGGCGCGCAAGGCGGCCGCCGAACAGGTGCTGGAAGTGGAAGTGACCGCGGCGGTGGAACTCACCGACGCGCTCCGCGAAGCCTACGCCGAGGCGTTGGCCGCGCGATTCGAGCGCAACGTGAACGTCGCGGTGACGGTGGACCCGGCTTTGCTCGGCGGCGCGGTGGTTCGCGCCGGAGACACGGTGATCGACGGTTCCGTGCGTGGCCGCCTCGGACGCCTGGTGAACGCCCTGCAACACGGCTGACCGCGCAACCCACGTCGTCCCAAGACGCCGTGGCGCGCCTCGAAGATCGATTTTGAAGAGGAAACCATGCAGCAAGCGCAACTGAATCCGGCGGAGATCACGGACCTCATCCGCGGCCGCATCGAGCAGCTCGATGTCTCCGCGCAGCCCGCCAACGAAGGCACCATCGTCAGCGTGGCGGACGGCATCGTGCGCGTCCACGGCCTCGCCGAGGCGCAGTACGGCGAGATGATCGAGTTCGGCGACGGCAGCGGCGCCACGCTCACCGGCATGGCGCTGAACCTCGAGCGCGACTCGGTGGGCTGCGTGGTGCTCGGTGAGTACCAGGGCCTCTCCGAAGGCATGACGGCGCGCTGCACCAAGCGCATCCTGGAGGTTCCCGTCGGCCGCGAAATGCTCGGCCGCGTGGTGGACGCGCTCGGCAATCCCATCGACGGCAAGGGCCCGCTCAACACCACCGAGACCTCGGCGGTGGAGAAGGTGGCGCCGGGGGTCATCGCCCGCCAAACGGTCGATCAGCCGGTGCAGATGGGCATCAAGTGCATCGACGCGATGGTGCCGATTGGCCGTGGCCAGCGCGAACTCATCATCGGCGACCGGCAGATCGGCAAGACCGCCATCGCCGTGGACGCCATCATCAACCAGAAGGGCACGGGCATCAAATGCGTCTACGTGGCCATCGGCCAGAAGATGTCCACCATCGCCAACATCGTGCGCACGCTGGAAGACAACGGCTGCATGGAGCACACCATCGTGGTGGCGGCCTCGGCCGCGGACCCGGCGCCGATGCTCTACATCTCCCCCTACTCCGGCTGCGCGATGGGCGAGTTCTTCCGCGATCGCGGCGAAGACGCCCTCATCATCTACGACGACCTCACCAAGCAGGCGTGGGCCTATCGGGAAATCTCCCTGCTGCTGCGCCGTCCGCCGGGCCGGGAAGCCTATCCGGGCGACGTCTTCTACCTGCACTCGCGCCTGCTCGAACGCGCCGCGCGGGTGAACGCCGACTACGTGGAGGAGTTCACCAACGGCGAAGTGAAGGGGCAGACCGGCTCCCTCACGGCGCTGCCCATCATCGAAACCCAAGCCGGCGAAGTGTCCTCGTTCGTGCCCGCGAACGTCATCTCCATCACCGACGGCCAGATCTTCCTGGAACTGGACCGCTTCAACTCCGGCATCCGCCCGGCCATGAGCCCGGGCATTTCCGTCTCCCGCGTTGGCGGCTCGGCGCAGGTGCCGTTCATGAAGAAGCTCTCCGGCGGCGTCAAGCTGGCGCTCGCCCAGTACCGCGAGCTCGCCGCCTTCTCGCAGTTCGCCTCGGACCTGGACGACGTGACGCGCCGCCAGCTGGACCACGGCGCCCGCGTGGAAGAGCTGATGAAGCAGAACCAGTACGCGCCGATGTCCGTGGCGGAAATGGGCGTGGTGCTGTACGCGGCCAACGAAGGCTATCTGGACGGCGTGCCGGTGAACCGCGTGCTGGATTTCGAGCGCGACCTGCTGGCGTACATGAACAGCGAACACGCCGAGTGGATGGCGGAAATCTCCGCCAGCGGCAACTACGACGACGACATCGTGGCCACCATGAAGGCGGCGCTCGACAAGTTCAAGGCCAGCCATTCCTACGAATAGGCAAGAGTAAGCGCTTACTCGCAAGTTCTAGGAGAGGAGTTCGAAATGGCCGCCGGCCGCGAGATCAAGAAGAAGATCGACAGCGTGCAGACCACGCAGAAGAGCACCCGCGCCATGCAGATGGTGGCCGCTTCGCGCATGAAGCGCACCCAGGATCGGATGCAGGAGGGGCGCCCCTACAGCCAGCGCATCGGCGACGTGATCGGCCACTTGGCGAACGCTTCGCCGGAGTACCACCACATCTACATGCAGGTGCGCGAGATCAAGCGCATCGGCTACATCGTCGTCTCCACGGACCGCGGCCTCTGCGGCGGCCTGAACGTCAACCTGTTCCGCGAACTGGTGCGGCGCGTTCGGCAATGGGAAACCGACGGCGTGGCGACGGAACTGGCCCTCGTCGGCAACAAGGCGGCGCAGTTCTTCCGCGCGGTGGGCGGCAACATCGCCGCGTCCATCGGCGACATCGGCGAGACGCCCGAAGTCTCCGACCTCATCGGCGGCGTGAAGGTGATGCTGGACGCCTTCGCCGAAGGCCGCATCGACCGCCTGGACATCATCTCCAACGAGTTCGTGAACACCATGACGCAGCGCCCGGTGGTGAGGCAGCTGCTGCCCCTGCCGCCCATCGAGAGCGCCGAGTTCACCCACCGCTGGGACTACATCTACGAGCCGGACGCCCGCGACCTCATAGAAGGCCTAGTGGAGCGCTACATCGAATCGCTGGTCTACCAGGCGGTGGTGGAGAACACCGCTTGCGAACAGGCGGCGCGCATGATCGCGATGAAGAACGCCACCGACAACGCCGAGGAGATCATGAGCGAGCTGACCCTCCTGTACAACAACGCCCGCCAGGCATCGATCACCCAGGAAATCTCCGAGATCGTAGGCGGCGCCGCGGCGGTCTGACCGGCACGGCTGCAACACGCAACCCCAGATAGAAGGCAACGAGAGAGAAACGATGGCCAACGGACGCATTGTTCAAGTCATTGGCGCGGTGATCGACGTCGAGTTCGAGCGCGAGGAAGTGCCCAAGGTGTTCGACGCGCTGAAGGTGACGGACACCGGCCTCACCCTGGAAACGCAGCAGCAGCTGGGGGACGGCGTGGTGCGCACCATCGCCATGGGCTCCTCGGAAGGCATCTCGCGCGGCTTGAGCGTGGTGAACACCGGCAGCCCCATCTCCGTGCCGGTGGGCGAGGAAACCCTCGGCCGCATCATGGACGTGCTCGGCGATCCGGTGGACGAGAAAGGCCCCATCAACGCCCGCGAGACGCTGCCCATCCACCGCAAGCCGCCCAGCTACGAAGACCAGAAAGGCGGCAACGAGCTGCTCGAAACCGGCGTGAAGGTGATCGACCTGATGTGCCCCTTCGCCCGCGGCGGCAAGGTCGGGCTGTTCGGCGGCGCCGGGGTGGGCAAGACGGTGACGATGCTGGAACTCATCCGCAACATCGCCATCGAACACGCCGGCCTCTCGGTGTTCGCGGGCGTGGGCGAGCGCACCCGCGAAGGCAACGACTTCTACTACGAGATGGAGGAAGCTGGCGTCCTGGACAAGATCTCGCTGGTGTTCGGGCAGATGAACGAACCGCCCGGCAACCGCCTGCGCGTCGCCCTCTCCGGCCTCACGCTGGCGGAGAAGTTCCGCGACGAAGGCCGCGACGTGCTGCTCTTCGTCGACAACATCTACCGCTACACCCTGGCCGGCACGGAATGCTCCGCGCTCTTGGGGCGGATGCCCTCGGCGGTGGGCTACCAGCCGACGTTGGCGGCGGAGATGGGCACGCTGCAGGAGCGCATCACCACCACCAAGACCGGCTCCATCACCTCGGTGCAGGCGGTGTTCGTGCCGGCGGACGACTACACCGACCCCTCGCCCGCCACCACCTTCGCGCACTTGGATTCCTCGGTCACCCTCTCCCGCGCCATCACCGACCTCGGCATCTACCCGGCGGTGGACCCCTTGGCGTCGAGCAGCCGCCAGCTGGACCCCAACATCGTCGGCCAGGAGCACTACGAAGTGGCGCGCGGCGCCCAGCAGGTGTTGCAGCGCTACCAGGAACTGAAGGACATCATCGCCATCCTCGGCATGGACGAGCTCTCCGAAGAGGACAAGGCGCTGGTGTACCGCGCCCGCAAGATGCAGCAGTTCTTCAGCCAGGCGATGTTCGTGGCCGAGCAGTTCACCGGCCAGCCGGGCGACTTCGTGAGCCGCGAAGACACCGTGCGCAGCTTCCGCGCCATCCTCGACGGCGAATGCGACGACATGCCGGAGCAGGCGTTCTACATGGTCGGCACCATCGAAGACGCCCGCAAGAAGGCGGAAACCCTGGCCGCCTAGCGGCTTACGGGGAGGGACGCGCCATGCCAGCCACCATGCAATGCCACATCGTCAGCGCCGAGCAGGAGATCTTCTCCGGCCCGATCGCCATGCTCTCCGTCACCGGCTCCTTGGGCGAACTCGGCATCCTCCCCGGCCACGCCCCCCTCCTCACCGGCATCCGCCCCGGCCCGGTCCACCTGCGCGGCGAAGACGGCGAGGAGGAAGTCTTCTACGCCTCCGGCGGCTACTTGGAGATCCAACCCGGCGTCGTCACGGTCCTAGCCGACACCGCCCTCCGAGCCGACGACATCGACGAAGCCGCCGCCATAGAAGCCCGCCAAGAAGCCGAACGCGCCCTCTCGGGCGCTGCGGAGGAACTAGATTATGGTAGGGTGGAAGCACAACTGGCGGCTGCAACCGCCCAGCAGAGGACGTTGGAGGAGCTGCGAAAGCTGCGACGGTAATGGTTCAAGCGCTTGGCACATTGCCATTGGACGCAGACTCCGCTGGGAAGACGGGGATGCAGGCCGTACCTCGGCTCGTCGTCAAAGGAGCGCCTGCTCGGTCCAAGCGCTACGATCCCAACAAGACGTACACTTTCCGATACAGCTCCAAGCGCCACGGCGAGTTGCCTCACGTCGTCAAGTTCTCTGGCGGTCGGTCGAGCGGAATGCTCCTCTTCACGTTGCTCGAAAACGGCTTTCTGCGCCAGGAACGGGGCGACGTCATCGTCTTTAACAACACGTCCTGCGAGCACCCGGAAACCTATCGTTTCGCCGCCGAGTGCAAGCGGCGTGTCGAAGCCGACTACGGCATCCCGTTCTTCTTCGTCCAGTTCCAGACCTACGAGGACGCTCGGCAAGGAGAATGGCGGCGGCTGCCGACGTACCGTTTGGTAAACGAGCGACCGCACTCAAAGAGCAATCCGGATGGATTTCACTGGAAGGGCGAGGTCTTCGAGGAGCTGCTCTCTCACAAGGCGTATGTCCCAAGTCAGTTCCGGCGAGTCTGCACGAAGTCGTTGAAACTGGAGGTCACGCGGGAGTTCCTTCGTGACTGGTTCGCATCGAAGGACGCCATAGCTCAATTGGGGCATGGCTGCGAGGAGTCCCAGGTCGATACGGAAGCGATGTATTTGCGACACGTGCGCAGCGGTGGCGGGGTTCCCGAAGCTGTGCTGCTTAACAAGCGCACGTACGTGCTGCAACGGCCCACCGGCAGACCAAAGCAACAGTACCGAGAGTTCTCTGCGCCGGCCGCGCCCTTCAAAAATCCGCATCTGCAGGACCGTGTGTTCGGGAGAAAGGCGTGGTTCGGCGACGATGGCATCGAGTATGCCGCCTTCATTGGACTGCGCGGCGACGAAGGCCTCCGTGTTGCTCGCGTGGAAGCTAGATCATCTGACGCGCATGCGAATGCGGGGTACGAAGGGGAGCATGTCTACATGCCCCTCACGAAAATGCACGTTACCAAGGACGACGTCAACGACTTCTGGGAAGAGCAAGGCTGGGGGTTGAAGCTGGGGCCGGAAACGGCGCTCTCCAATTGCGTATATTGTTTTTTGAAAGGCTTTAGCAATTTGGAGTTGGTCCACAAGGCAATGGAAGATCGCAAGAAGCGCAAAGTCCGTGGTTTCGGATCGACGGTGGACACGCCTTGCGACTTGGAGTGGTGGGCGAAAATGGAGCGCAAGTACGGGCGTGACTTGGACATGGAAGGTCGGGAGCGAACGAATCCTGATGCCAACGACTTCATCGGTTTCTTCGGGGGCTCCAGTACCTTTAGCTACGACGTGCTTGCAACGAGCAAGAGCGGAGCGGACCTCTCGGAATACTCGGAGACCGTCCTTCCCTGTGACTGCACCGACTAGCAAACACACGTCGGTCGACGGGAGGCCCGTCTACTTGGACTACCAGGCGACGACCCCCGTCGATCCTAGGGTTGCAGAGGCCATGGCTCCCTATTGGACGCAGACCTTCGGCAATCCGCACTCCACCGGGCATGTGTTCGGTTGGAGGGCAAAAGAGGCGGTAGACCTTGCAAGGAGCCAAGTAGCGGATTTCATCGGTGCCGACGACAGCGAGGTCTTTTTCGTGTCCGGGGCTACCGAATCCTGCAACTTGGCGATCCGTGGGCTGGCGGCAGGCCGACATGGCCGCAAGCACGTCGTTACGGTCGGCACCGAGCATCCCGCGGTTCTTGAGACCGTGAGGTCGCTCGCCTGTCGGGGATTCGCGGTTGACGTGCTGCCTGTCGCCAGCGATGGGCTGCTGGATCTGGAAGCGCTGCGCGAAGTGGTGAGTGAACGCACGTTGCTTGTCTCCGTCATGCTCGCAAACAACGAGATTGGCGTGATTCAGCCGATTTCAAAAATCGCGGCAATCAGCCACGAAGTCGGTGCCTATGTACACACGGATGCGACGCAAGCTGCGGGACGGATGTCGGTTGATGTGGAGGAACTCGGCGTCGATCTGCTGAGCCTGTCGGCGCATAAGTTCTACGGACCCAATGGCGTCGGCGTCCTGTATGCTCGCGATGGTATGCGACGTCGACTCCAGCCAATCCTCGCAGGCGGTTCTCAGCAGGGACGCCTTCGGCCTGGAACACTGCCGACACCGTTGATTGTCGGCCTCGGCACGGCGAGCGAGCTCGCGCAGCAAGAGCGGGCGCATGATGCGGCGCGCCTCGAAGCGATGACGATGGAACTCCACGGGGCTCTTCGTGAACGATGTCCGAACATGCGGACATTTGGCACGTTGTCGAAAAGGATACCTGGGAGCATCAACGTGGCGTTTCCAGAGGTACTGGCGGAGCGTTTGGTGACGGCGTTGGCAGAGCGAGTAGCGATTTCTACGGGCGCGGCGTGTTCGACCGGATCGCCGGTACCGTCGCATGTCCTCCGTGCGCTCGGCTGCGAGCCTGACGTCGCTGCTACGAGTGTGCGAATCAGCCTTGGCCGGCCCACGACCGAGAGAGAAGTGGCATTGGCTGGGGAGGCCATTGGTGACGCGGCGTGTCGTTTGGCAGGTGCCATATGACGAAAGCGACGTTGAAATTCGGACCGGGAGAGTCGAGCGGCTTCGCGAGCCTGGCCACGGCCACGTTCAACAACGCGCCCCCGGCAAGAATCTTGCGTGAACTGCTGCAGAACTCGCTCGACGCTGCGGTCGAAGCAGGCGAGAGGACCGCGGTGGTTCGTTTCGAGGTCTCGTTCCTGGAAAAGGCTACCGTGCCGGACCTTGACGGCTACAAAAGCGCCTTCAGGTCGGCTGTCGACTACCATCGAAAAAGGAACGACGGCCGGCTGAGCGACCCTGGGGAGCAAGTAGTCGACACGATAGAGAACGCCCTCGGCGACGGTGACCAATACTTACTGTCCGTGTTCGACAACGGCGTCGGCTTTGACGAGAGAAGAATGACCGCGGTGCTTGGCGATGGCAGCGGTGCCAAAGATGCCGGGGCAGCTGGATCCTATGGCGTAGGGCACTTCTCGGCTGTCGCCGCGTCTGACTTGCGGTACCTGTTGTACGGTGGCGTTTCCGATCGTGACAAGCGCATAGCATCCGGCTTCACCATCATCGCGAGCCGTCCGGGTAGGCGGCACCCCTTGTCCGCACGCGGCCACCTGGTGAAGAAGCTCCTCGGTGGCGAGGATGGCCACCTCTTCAAGTTCGCTTCTGGTAAGGACGTGCCTGCATTGGTCGGCCAAGCGCTCTCCAAGATACGGAAGGAGTGGCGGCATGGCAGCGTCGTGATGATTCCGTCATTCAACTATTTCCGATTGGACGACGACCGTTGGCTGACTACTATCGTCCCCTTGGTTGCGGCGATCAATTTCAGCGCGTCTATTCATGCCGGCGAACTGATCGTGGAGGTGGATGAGACCGCGTTTCTCGACGGGACGTTCACGAGGGTGGACGCTGGCAACTTACGCAAGCTGCTGGAGACCGTGCGAGATCGAAAGCGGGCCTTCCGCAGTGATTCGTGGTTGAGGGGTCTTCGCCCGTCTGGTCAGAACGCCTGGGCAGCGTACAGAGTGCTCAGCGAAGGAAGGCAGGCGGTAGTGCGGACGATGGCGGGAAGTATGGACGTGCGCCTTCTGGTACCGGCACCGCTTGGAAGGACGCGAGTAGACTTGTTCCGAAACGGAATGTGGATAACCGACGCCGTGCCGGAACTGAATCCGAGCGTATTCGCGGACTGGGAGGCGTTTCACGCAGTGATAATGCCTCGATCGAAGACCGAACTGCATAGGTTGATACGGAAGGCCGAAGGCCCGATGCACGATGAGATTTCGTTGAAGCTCTTGAGTCCGGGCACTGAACGCGACCTGTTCCGGACGGCTCTTCGGGCGATAGTCAGTTGGCTCAAGAAGGAAGTGCCGGAGATCAACACGAAGACCTATACGCCGGACGACTTTTTGGTCGTTTCGTCGGGTGACGGCGCTGGTGGTGGCGCTGGAAGGCCTTTCGCAATGTGGGGCAGCCCGGTAGTGGTTCAACGAGCTCGATTGAGCCAGCAGAGCACTGAAGAGAGCACCAAGACTACAGCCATTGAGCCTGACGGCCCGAGCAGCGAAAAGCGGCCGAGGAGCAAGAGCCGGGCCAAGACTGCGACGAAACGGTCGCGCCCGTTGCCCTTCCGTTCTACGGGTGTGCCGAGCGGCCGTGGTGAGTACACCATCGAGATCGAATGCACCGAGGCGGTGGAAGAGGTGCTGCTCCGGTTTCGCATCGACGAGAACACCGACGCGACCTCCGATCGTTTGTGGCCGGACGAGGAAGTCGAGCTGAGGTCCTTTGTTGGTTCCCGTGGAGATGGCGCTCCGCTGTCCGGGGAGTTGGAAGAAGACAAGAAGTCCATTCGCTTTCGAGGGCTGACGGCGGGGACATACAAGATCACGATCTCTTACGATTCGCCGAGCGGCTTTGAGGAGGCCGTGCGGTCACCCGTCTTTCGGGTGGATCTCCACAAACCCTAAGGACGAGGGGCGAGCTAATGATCATTAGCACCAGCACATCAGAAGCGGCAGCGGCGATTAGGGCCTTCCAATGGCCCGTTCTCGAGGCTGGCAACCGGGCCTTCATGGACGGCGTCTACACCGTTGAAGTCGAACATCGTGAGCGTGGTCGGTCGTTCACGCTTTCGCATCGAGTTGCAGGTGCGCCGCTCCTGCAGCGATGGGTGCAGGATGGCAAGGTCCGATTTGTCTGCGCAGCGGCGGCGCCCGTGTCGGCCTATCGAACATTGCATGCGTCGTCCGACTCATCGCACGTTGTTGAGTGGCATCCCGATGATTTGGGATCCCCTCCGGTGTTCACGCCAACGATTGTCGCTGCGGCGGAGATGCGGTACACGATAAACGCCTATCACGACGGCTTGAACCCGCTCTGGGATGGGCGCGAGGTCGAGTTGCCTAGGGGGGCTCGGCTCGCGATTGGGCCTTCGTTCGCCTTTCAATCTGGTTTGCAGGGGCTTCTCGTGTTTCGTGATGACGAACAGATGGGCGCAGGCCAGTTTCGTGTTGAACCCAGCAATGAGGGCGGCTTCCAGTTCAACGTGCATTTGGCGACCGATCTGTACCGATTTCTTGTCTCGCACCGTCACGAGGCCGCCGGCTGGAACGTGATGACTGGCATTGTGTCAGCGGCATTTGCGCGGTTGCAGAAGGACTATGCCGGTGACGACGGCGAGGTAGGTTGGAAATCTCATCCGAATTTGATCATGTTGGCAGAGGACTTGGAACGACGAGGTTTGCCGATGTGGACGGATGAGGCGTTCCAGCCCGAGGTGGCGGCAACGACCCTCTACCCGCTTAGGGCAGTCGTCTATAAGGAGGAATCCTGATGGCCACCGGAGGGGGCTATGCTGAACGGGAAGAGGGTGCCTACACCGCCTTCACCGCGTTGCGAGGCCGGCTCTTGGGTGAGAAAGGCGGCGAGTATCAGCGCGAGTTCTTGAGCGTCGCCAAGGACGTGGCGTCCTTCATCGAGTTCATGGACGACGAAGTGCCGATGACGGACGGCGAGCAAGTGACCGTCTTCAAGTACCCGCTTACGGAGCAGTCCTTCAAGGACATGACGGCCGATCAGGAACAAGCAGCGTTCGCGTGTTGGCAGGGCGTCTCCCCTCGCGTGGCGTGCCGCGTCTCGTTCTGGGCGGAAGTGACCATCCAGCACTTGAAAGCCGGCGTAGTCCGGGAAGCCTTTTGGCTGGCGGCCAACGGCGGTCGAAACGAGAGCGGGGAGGAGCGGATAGATCGTGCTTTGCAGGCGGAGGATGATGAGGGTGCGAAACTGGTTGACGATTGCGTGAGGACTATTCTACGGCGCATGAGCGGTCTGCCTTCGGCCAGGGGGAACCGAAGCGTCTTTGTGAATCCATCGTTCGGAAGGGCGTGGTGGCGGGAGCGACTGGTCGACCGGATGGCCGCCCGTGGCGGGAGCGAGAGCAGAGCTGCGCTGTCGAACGTCGTACGGGCCAGTCAGCAGTACTGGGAGAACCTGGTGATGTTGATCGTCTCTCGGAGTTCGGTACTTGGATCGGTTGATGTCCAAGATGCGTTTATCGGTGCATTGGCGAAGCACCTCCGCACCGACAAGGGTTCGCCGTTGTGGTCGGCGAATTCGTTGAGGCCGTTGTTGCGACGATTTAGCAACATCTCGGCGTCGCGGGAACTTGGCGTACTTGAGTTTGCAGAGATCGGCTCCATAGCAGAGACGCTGATCGCACAAGTAGCAGAGGCGGAATCAGAAGGCGGGTAGCGAGGATGGGTGCGCGGGCGATTGGATGTTTTCGACATGGGATAAGTTGCGGAAGCAGCGTGGGCGGCGAAGGGTATGGGCCCGAGCAGCTTGAAGCGGCTCTGTCGAACGCGTTTGTCGCCGAACCTCTCGAGGACGGGATGACTCATCCGGCAGAGGAGATCATCGCTGCGGCTGTTCGTGGATCGGAAGAAGCGCTCGGTTGGCTGAGGAGCTTCGCGCGGGCCGCTACCGCACCGGCATTTGCCGCTTCGACCTTGCGTTGCCTCAGCCGTCTCGACATCGGTGCCGCTGAGTGGCGAGCGCGGCTTGTCGCGGACGTGCTAGGCAGCGGGGACGTTCAGATGCGCGACGCGGCGCTACAAGCGGCGGAAGAGTGGGGCGGACGATGCCTGCGGGACATTCTTGAAGCTCACCTTGCGAGTGAACCCGTAGAGTGGCTGCGCCAAGCGATAAGAGAGGTAGTGCAGCACATTCACTAGGTGACGCGGTTGTGTCGATCCCGTGCCACCCATCAACCAGCCTCCACATCGAATCGAACGATGTTGCGCTCTTCTTCGCTGAACTCCACACCTATCAGGCGAATCGGCTGGTCGGGTAGCCGGTACTTGTCCGCGTAGCGTCGTTCCTTGATCTGGCGCATCGCGGAGCCGTCGCCTTCCCGTGCCACCATTTTGAACTCGAATACGTAGACGCGGCCCTTGAAGCGCACGGCCATGTCCAAGCGGCCGGCGCTGGTGCTTTCCTCCACGGCCACGTCCATGCCGGCGCCGGCGAAGTGCGAGTAGAAGACGCTGGCGTAGTAGCCTTCGAAGCGGGCGATGTCGTTGCGGGTGTGCCACTCGTGGGGGATGCCGGCGAAGAAGGCGCGGAATAGCGCTTCGACGCCCGCGAGGTCGTCCTTGGCCAGTAGGTCGCGGAGGCGTTCGCGGTCTTTGTCTCGGTTCGCGCCGTCGGGCGACATAGTGCGCAGCAGGACGGCGTTCAGGCTGTGGCGGACTTCGCGGTTGGGGCAGCCGAGGCGGTAGCGCGCGCCCATTTCGTCGTGCTTCACGTCGGTGATGGTGAGGTAGCCGGTCTGGAACAGCAGGGCTTCGGTGGCGATGCTCTCGACGTCGAAGGCGGAGAGCAGTTCCTCGGTGGCGTATTCGGATTCGAGCGCTGGGCCGCCAACGCGCCGTTCCATCAGCGTTTGCGCGAGGAACGCGGGCGTGGACGTCTCGAACCAATGCGCCTTGAACTGGCGCGTCTGAAACAGGAGCAGGATGGCCCAGGGGTTGTAGACGTTGTCGCCGAGCCAGTGGTAGCCGTTGTACCAGTCGCGGATGTCCTTCCGGTCCAAGCCCTCCAGCTCGGGCGCGAACACCGTCTTCAAGTCGTCGTCCGTGTAGCCGCAGATGGCGCCGTAGCGGGGGTCGAGCGAGATGTCCGTCAGGTTGTTCAAGGTGGAGAACACGCCGACTTTGGAGAACTTCGTCACGCCGGTGAAAAAGCTGAACTTGATCTGGGCGTCGGCCTCTTTCACCACGCCGTACACGCCGCGCAGGAAGCTGCGGTTGGCCTTTGCCAGCGCCGGTTCGTCCAGCGCCTCGGTGATTGGCCGGTCGTACTCGTCCACCAGCACCACCACGCCTTGGCCGGTCTGCTTGTGCAGCGCTTCGATGAGGCCAGCGAAGCGGCGGTGCGGCGTCGCGTACTCGCAGTCCACGCCCGCCTGTCGCTCAAGGCGAGCAAGCTGATCGTCGAAATCCGCCTGCAACGCGTCGGGTTGATCGAAGCTGCCGGCGGCGAAGCTCAGCCGCACCACCGGATGGCGAACGGTCCAGTCCCAGCGGTCGTGGATGCACAAGCCTTGGAAGAGCGCTTCGTTGCCTTCGAACAGCTCCTTGATCGTATCGACGAACAGGCTCTTGCCGAACCGACGGGGACGGGAGAGGACGTAGTGCGATCCTTCGGCCACGAGGCGATGGATGTGCGCCGTCTTGTCCACGTAGTAGCAGCCGTCTTCGCGGACTTTGCGAAAGGTCTGGATGCCGGTGGGCAGCTTGCGCTTGGACATTCGCGCACCCTATGCCGCGCTTGCGGAAGGGTCAAACGGAGCGCGATGGCGGCTTGGCTGCGAGTGCGCTTCGGGTACGATCTGCTATGGTCTAAGGCGACGGGAATGGAGGGTGCGATGGTGGTCGAAGCGCAAACCAAGGGCGCGTGCCTTTACTGCGGCGGGAGCTACGCGGCAAGGAGCGTCGCTGCGCACCTGAAGAAGTGCGCGGAGCGGAGCAGTGCGGTCTTGAAGGCGAATCGCGGCCGTCGCAAGCCGCGCCAGCTCTACCATGTGCGCGTCTACAGTCCCGATGCCGGCCATTGGCTGCACTTGGAAGTGCTTGGCAACGCGACGCTGGCGGACTTGGACCACTATCTGCGCGCGATCTGGTTGGAGTGCTGCGGCCACTTGAGCGGGTTCAGAACCGAGCGCAACTTCTACACGCAAACGTTCGAGGACGAGGAGCTGTTGGAAGGCGAAGAGTCGATTGAAGTCGCTGTCGACGCGGTTTTCGAGCCGGGCCTGCGGATGGACTACGAGTACGACTTCGGCAGCACTACGGCGTTGGTTGTCGACGTCGTCGCCCAACGCGAGGGGCGACCGACCACGGCGAAGCCGGTGGCGCTCATGGCCCGCAACGGCTATCAGCCGCCGAGATGCGTCAGTTGCGGCGCGGATGCTTCCTGGGTCTACGTTCTAAGCGACTCCGACGGATACGAGTCGAACCTGTTCGTGTGCGAGGCGCATTGCGCGGAGCACAAAGACGAAGCCGACTACCCTCCGATGCCGCTCTTCAACTCTCCGCGCACTGGCGTCTGCGCCTACGACGGGCCAGCGGAACCACCCTACTGAGAACACACGATGCCAACAATCGACACCGGCACGGCGGAACTGCTGTGCGAACTGCAAGACGGCGTTGCCACCATCACGCTGAACAAGCCGGAGAAGCGCAACGCCCTGGGCGACGTGCTCACCCCCGCGCTGCGGGCCACCCTGCTCGCGCTGGACGAAGACCCGCGTTGCGGGGCCGTCGTCATCACCGGCGCGGGCCGAGCGTTCTGCGCTGGCGGCGACGTCTCCGGCATGGGCGGTGGCAGTGCGCAACCGGCGGATGCGCCGAAGCCCACTGCCGAAGATCGGGTGCGCGGCCTCATCCGCAAGCAGGAGACGCTCACCCTTCGCCTGCACGAACTCGCCAAGCCGACTATCGCCGCCCTGCCAGGGCCTGCAGCGGGCGCTGGTCTCTCCATCGCGTTGGCCTGCGACATGCGGCTGATGGCCGATTCCGCCTTCATCACCACCGCGTTCGCCAACATCGGCCTCTCCGGCGACTACGGCGGCAGCTGGTTCCTGACGCAGCTGGTCGGCCCGGCGGTCGCCAAGGAACTCTACATGACGGCCCGGCGCGTTGGCGCCGAGGAGTGTCTGCGCCTCGGCATCGCCAACCGCGTGACCACCTTCGACGCCCTGCAAGAGGAAACCCGCGCCTTGGCCAGCCAGATCGCCAACGGCCCGCGCACCGCCATTCGCTACATGAAGGAGAACCTGAACCGCGCCATCACCGCGGATCTGCGTACCTGCCTGGCGATGGAAGCGGATCGCATGGTTCGCGTCGGCGCCACCGCGGACCACAAGGAAGCAGTGCGCGCATTCATGGAGAAGCGCCCACCGCAGTTCGCACGCTGACGCACTCTCACGACTCGATTGGAGTTGCCGACGTGACGAGCGAGGCCCACGCTTCCCAGTTGCGCATCGTCGCGGAGGACGACTCCACCGTGGCCGAACTGTCCACGCTGCAAGGATGCTGGACCGAAGCGCTGTACCTGCGGCTCACGGAGCACTGCAATCGGCTGATCGAGTTCACGGACGGCCGTTTGGAAATTCTGCCCATGCCGACGACGCAACATCAAGCCGTCTTGAGATTCCTGTTCCTCGCCTTCCATGCGTTCGTTGCAGCCCGAGGCGGAGACGTGTTCTTCGCCCCCTTGCGACTCCGCATCCGCGAGGGCAAGTTCCGCGAGCCGGACCTGCTGGTGTTGTTGAACGCCGACGATCCGCGTCGTCGGAACGACTTTTGGCTCGGTGCCGATCTGGTGGTTGAAGTGGTGAGCCCGGGCGGCGAGCACCGCGACACCGTGGAGAAGCGCCGCGACTATGCGGAGGCGGGGATTCCCGAGTATTGGATCGTCAACCCTCAAGACGAGACCGTCACCGTGTTGACTTTGGCTGGCGGAAAGTACGACGAGCATGGAGTCTTCCACGCTGGCGACAGCGCTGTCGGATCGTGCCTGCCGGACTTCTCGATTGCGGTGACGGACGTGCTCGCCGCCAAGTGACCGATCAGCGCTGCCGTACGGCACTGTGCCCGGCAGCGACCACCTTTCGTCCGAGCCGCACGATCGCCCACGTCAACGCGAGCCACAGCAACGCCGTCGCCCACCATTCGGAAGACGCCGCCGATAGGCCTGCCGGCACAAGGACGAACATCGCGCTCCACGCGGCCACTTGGCCGACGAAATGGCTTGGAGAGTCCGCATCTCGTGAAGTGGCTGGCGTGGAAAGCGGCACTTGGGGCTTCATAGCCAACGCCACGTTGACCGCGCCGTAGGCCAGCAGCGTGAGGCTCGCCGCGTGTGCCACCGCTTGCCAGCCGCCACCGAGAACAACGAACAGGAGAGCGCCAACCAAGATCAGAAAAGGGAGCCCGAGAGCACCCGCCGAGACGCCGCTCCAGAACACGATCCTTCCGATTTCCGCGGGCGCGACCGCGAAGACCCAACTCGCCCGAAACGAGTCGCTGCGGCCGAGCGTGTTCAACCACGCCAAGGGAACGGCGATGGCGGCCATGTGAATCAGACCGAGAGACATGAACGCATCCAATCGGGCTACGACAGGAGCGACCTCGAGATAGTGCATCAAACCGAGACCTAGAGCCGCGAGACCAAGGGCGAGGGGAACGAACATGCGGAGTTGAAGGTTCGCGTCGTGCCGCAAGTGCGAAAGCGTGAGCCGTGCGCACACCCGGAGTTCCGTGGGCAGTGCGTTGAAGAACGTGTTTCGTGAGGTGTGCCGCTGGCCATCAACGCGGACATTCGATGCCTGCCGAACCCTCGGCTCCGTAGACCACGCGTATTTCCACGACCGCTCCATCGCCCAGAGTAGAGACAGCGTTGAACCCGTCGCTACTGTTGCTGCGAGCACGGTGCGAGTTACAAAGGTGCCAGTCGTCAGATCGACGAAGGCGGAGAACCAGGCTGCCGGCGAAAGGGCGACGTCGATGAAGAGTGGCACCGCGAAGCTGGCGAACAGAACGACCGCGCCGAGAAGCAGAGTCGCAGCGCCAGCCCACGGTTGGGCGGACGCCTTGAGTCCGGTGGCGACTGAGAAGAGAGTTGCCGATGCGAACGCCACGAACATCGAAGACAACGCAAGGGCCGCAACCAAGCCAACTGCAAGCAGCGGCCCCTCCCGGATCAACATGAGGATCAACGTCGGAGTCGCGACGAATAGCACCGTGGTCCCAGTCCAGCGGAGCAGGTTCGTCAAGCGACAGACGAAGAAGGTTCTGTCGCTCACCGGATAGCAACGAAGTGCGCCGAACTCGTCGTGCAGAAGCGT
The DNA here is from genome assembly GCA_965243175.1 of Candidatus Azotimanducaceae bacterium. Taxonomy (GTDB): domain Bacteria; phylum Pseudomonadota; class Gammaproteobacteria; order Pseudomonadales; family Azotimanducaceae; genus VXYL01. The sequence goes on from OZ251532.1 coordinate 1,100,435, forward strand.
GGCGCAGTATTCCGTCAGCAGACTGACGAAGACGACCAGCATCACGATTGCCAGAACCACCTGCGTGGTCGTCCAAGTCGCGGGAAGCCGGAGAACCAGCCCGCAGAACACGAGGCCAAGGATGCCGTATGCGATGGGGCTGGGCCCGATGCCACTCGCTCGCCGTTTGTCGGAGTCGATTGCCGGCCACCGGCGGCGCGTCTTGTACGTCGCCGCGGTCAATGAACGCCACTGGCGATGGTCGGCGCCGGAGAGCTCGATCACGTGCTGCACAACGCTCACCGCGCCAGCACTTCCTTGGCTGAGGAGTCCGTCAGGCGCAGAAAAGCGCTCTCTAGATCGTCTGCGCCAGCATCGCGACCAATCTGCGCGGCGGTTCCGTCGGCGACCAGCCTGCCTTCCGCCAGGATGTAGATTCGGTCGCACACCTGCTCGACGACTTCCAGGCTGTGGGAACAGAGCAACGTGGCCTTGCGTTCGCTGGCGTGTTCGCGCAGCAGCTTCTTGAACGACGCGCCGGCGAGTGGGTCCAGCCCGTCCATCGGCTCGTCCAGAATCAGCACATCGGGTTCGCCGAGAAGCGCGGCGATGACGGCGACCTTCTGCCGCATCCCCTTGGAGTAGGACCCGATTCTGTTCCGAAGCACGTCGCCGAGTCCGAAGTCCTCGGCTAGCTCGCAATGCGATCCCGAGAACGCCGTTGCTCAAGGCGTTTCAGATCGGCCACCATCGTCAAGTACTCGGCACCCGAGAGCGCCTCGAACAACGGGGCCGACTCGGGCACGTAGCCGATGCGTCTCTTGACCTCCATTGGTTCATGGACGACATCGAATCCGGCGATTCGAGCGGCGCCGGAGGTGGGTGCCACCATCGTCGTGAGCATCTTCAGCGCCGTCGACTTGCCAGCGCCGTTGGGTCCGAGCAGCCCCACGGTCTCGCCAGGGCCGACCGCCAAGTCGAGACCAGCCAGCGCGACCCGCCGCCCGAACACCTTGCGCAGATTGGACGTTTCGATCAGCGATTGAGCCATGGCTGATGCACTGGACCGACCACCCTTCGCTGGGCATCCCAAGGGGCCGACGTGCTCTCCGCAACGGCAGCGTCTAGCTGCAAACAGCCCAGCCGCAGGACTCCGGCAACTCCTTCTCCAAGGCGAACATCAGCCGGACGATCTGGCCCTCGTGCATCACTTCGTGTTCGGCCACTTCGGCGAGCAGGCGGTCGCGTTCGGGCGTCCACTCGCGAACAGCGTGGATGGCGTCGAGCAAGGTCGTGCCGGAAGCGGCGAGCTTGCTGCGGAACTCGGCGCGGTTGAAGTTCTTGACGGAGGAACTCCAGCCGCTCATTTCGCCAGCGTCGATGGCCTTGGCGAAGCTCTCCCGAGCGCCGACGATGCACCAGAGGTGCAGGCCGAGGGTGCGGTGCCTGGGAACATCCAAGGCCGCGTTGATCGTTTCGTCGTCGATGCGTTCGGCCAAATCCGCGTAGAAGCCAATGCGCTTGCGCAGATTCTCGATGACGGTATCTCTCATTCGTCCTCTCCAATGCGCGTTGCGGTCAGAAGCGTTCGGCCTCAAGCGCCATGATGCTGCTCGAACCGGCGGCGATGCGTTTCTCCAAGGTCAGCGTCTTCGGCAGCAGCTTGGCGTAGTAGAACCTTGCGATCTGCGCCTTGTCGCGAGTGCCTTCGCTGTCCGCAGCGGCCATCTTCGCCCACAGCCACGCGAAGATGGCGAGTCCGGTCAGTTCCAGGAAGTCGCTTGCCACGGCGCCTGGCAGGTCCGGGTCGTCCACGGCGCCGCCCAACCCCATCGCGGCGCGAATCAGCGAGTCGAAGACGTCGCCCAAGGGTGCCGCGAACTCGTCCGGCACGTCGTCGTGCTTGCGGAACTCGTCGAGCAGCTGTCGCAGCGTCTTGCCGCCATCGCGCAGCACCTTGCGGCCGATGAAGTCGAGTGCCTGCACGCCGTTGGTGCCTTCGTAGATCTGGCTGATGCGGATGTCGCGGACGATCTGCTCGACGCCGTGCTCCACGATGTAGCCGTGGCCGCCGTACACCTGCTGCGCCAGCAACGCGCACTCCGTTCCACGGTCGGTGAGGAACGCCTTGGCCACCGGCGTCAGCAAATCGGCAGCGGCCTGCGCCGCTTGGCGATCTTCGGCACTGGCCGCGTGGCTTGCGCGATCCAGCATCAGGCCGACGTATGCGGCAAGCGCCCGGCCGCCCTCGATGAACGCCCGCTGCGTCAGCAGCATCCGGCGCACGTCCGGGTGGACGAGGATCGAATCCGCCGGGCCGGAGGCGTTCTGCGGCCCGCTCGCCGCCCGGCCTTGCAGACGTTCGCGGGCATAGGCCACGGCGTTCTGGTAGGCGAGTTCGGCCAAGCCCAGGCCTTGGATGCCGACCGAGAGCCGCGCATGGTTCATCATCGTGAACATGCAGGCCAGCCCTTGGTTGGGCTCTCCCACCAGGTGGCCGGTCGCGCCGTCGTAGTTGATGAGCGACGTGGCGCTGCCGCGAATGCCCATCTTGTGTTCGATGGCCCCGCTGGCGAAGCCGTTGCGCTGGCCGTCGGGCAGCACCTTCGGCACCAGAAAGAGCGAGATGCCGCGGCTCCCCGTGGGCGCGTCCGGCAGCTTCGCCAGCACCAGATGGACGATGTTGTCCGCCAGATCGTGTTCGCCGCTGGTGATGAATATCTTCGTGCCGGTGATGGCGTAGCGGGTGCCGTCGATGGGTTCGGCGCGGGTGCGGATCATGCCGAGGTCGGTGCCGGCGTGGGATTCGGTGAGCGCCATCGCGCCGGTGGTCTCGCCGCTGTAGAGCTGCGGCAGATAGGCGCTCTTGAGCGATTCGTCCGCGTGCGCGGCGATGCAGATGCCCGCGCCCACGGTGAGCGCGCCGTAGAGATAGAGGTTCGTGTTGGCGCCCCAGAACATCTCCTCGAGCAGCGCCGTGAGCATCTTCGGCAGACCCTGCCCGCCGTGGGCCGGTGCGCCGGAAACGCCGAACCAGCCGCCTCCGGCCAAGGCCGCGAAGGCGTCCTTGAAGCCGGGCGGCGCATTCACGATGCCAGCATCCCAGTGCGCACCGGCCGCGTCGCTGCTCTGGTAGAGCGGCAGCATCACGTCGCTCGCCAGCTTGCCGGCTTCCGTCAGCACCGCCTTCGCGAGGTCGGCGTCGACGTCCATATCGTTCATGCCGGCCCACTCCGCGTCCGCATGGAACACGTCGAACAGCACGAAGGCCATGTCGTCCGCGGGCGGCCTGTAGATCAGCATGGCATCCGGTGCTCCAAAGAGTTCGCTTGCGAGATGAGCCGGAGCTTCGCTAGAAGTGCGAGACGCCGCCGTCCACGGCGATGGTGTCGCCGGTGTGGTAGCTGCTTTCGTCGCTTGCGAAGTACACGGCGATGGCCTTGAAGTCCTCCGGCTGCCCCCAGCGCCGCTGCGGAATGCGCTTGATGACCTTCGTCTGGAACGCTTCGGTCTGAAAGGCGCGCTCGGTCATCGCGGTTTCGATCCAGCCGGGGATGATCGCGTTGGCGCGGATGCCGTAGCGCGCCTGCCCCACCGCCAAGGATTGGATCAAGGCGATGACGCCGGCCTTGGTGGCGGAATAGTGCTCGCTGCCAGCCGCTCCGAAGCGCGCCGTGCCGCTGCTGGTCACCACCAGCGAGCCGCCGCCGATGGTCTTCATGTGCTTCACGGCTTCGCGGAAGGTGAACATCACGCCGTCCATGTTCACCTTGAACACGCGGTGCCATTCCTCCGGCGTCATGCCGTCGAACCCCGCGCCGCCGCCCCCGACACCGGCATTGGCGAAGCAGGAATCCACCCGCCCGAAGCGTTCCAACGTCTCCGCGAAGGAGGCCACCACCTCGTCTTCGCTGCTGACGTCGCAGCGCAACGCCTGCACTTGCGCATCCGGCCGCAGCGCCTCCAGCCTGGCCTTGGCCGCGGCGTTCTTCTCCGCGTTGGTGCCCCAGATGCTCACCGCCGCGCCGTGCTCCACCAGCCCTTCGGCGAATCCAAGGCCGATCCCGCCGTTGCCGCCGGTTACCAGCGCCACCTTGCCTGTCAAATCGAACATTCGGTTCCATCCCCGTTTTTCGAGTGCCGCAGAGAATATCGCCAAGTGCCGCGCCATGTATAGAATGTGCGTGGGTTCCCGGAAGGGGAGCGGAGGACCGTGGAAGCGAAAGGCCACAGCGATACGGGCGTCGTCCGGGAGGAGAATCAGGACGTGTTCGCGGTGCGCGAGGATCTCGACCTCGCCGTGCTGGCGGACGGCATGGGCGGCACCCGCGCCGGCGGAGTGGCGGCGGAAATGGCCGTCGACGCCGCTTTGGAGCACCTCTCCGCCGTGTCGAAGCGCGGCCCGTTGAAGCCGGACGACCTTGGCGCCGCGGTGCGTCTCGCCAACGACCGCGTCATCGGCATGTCCGGCGCCGTCTCCGCCTATCGCGGCATGGGCTCGACCCTCGTGATCGCGTGCCTGGGCGCGGAAAGCTGCATCGCCCACGTCGGCGATTCCCGCGCCTACCGCTTCCGAGACGGTGCCTTCACCCCCATCACCAAGGACCACAGCCTCGTCCAGGAGTGGGTGGATTCCGGCGCGATCTCCCCCGAAGAAGCCCTCCGCGCCCCGAACCGCAACGTCATCACCCGCGCCATCGGCGCCCGCCCCACGGTGCAGCCGGAGCTGACCCCCGTGGAAATGGCCACCGACGACCTGATGCTGCTATGCAGCGACGGCCTCACCGGCATGCTGGCCGACGACGAAATCGCCGCCCTCCTAGCCGACGCGGACGAAGACTTGGAAGCCACCGCCGCCGCCTTGGTGGAGGCCGCGAACAAGGCCGGCGGCAAGGACAACGTCACGGTAGTGCTGGTGCGTTGCTAGCCGGGTCCCTCAGCGCGGAGCCGGAACTCGCATGAAGGCGCCCGTGCGAGTCCGCCTGCTCAGCGAGGCAGAGTCTTCACTTGCAGACCGTGTGCTGCTTGAACAAGCGCTCGATCTTGAGTGGCCAAGTCCAGCCCCTTGCGTAGCGCGAGCTCCAAGTAGGCAGCGTCGTAGCTCGTCAAGTTCGCGGACCTCGCAAGGGCCAGCACCTCGCGGAATGAACGCCTCTCCGTCTCGGCATCGACCTCGATGGGCAGGCGTCCCACGAAGTCCACGCTCGTTGCCACTTGCGCCGGCGTAATGCGCCGACGCCGCTCGGCTTGCACCAGCACGTTGGCCAGCTCCAACCGCCAGTGGAGGGGAACCAAGGCCGGACCGTCCGCCAACCGATCGAGGAGACCATCGGTCTCCGGGCTGGCTTCATCCTCGAACAACCAGGCAGTGGCCACCGAACAGTCCAAGACGAAGACGCTCACCGCCGCCCCGCATCCCGCAACTCTTTCCAGCCCGCCCCTCCCAGAGTCATCCCCGCACGGTGGGCGCGCAGGCCAGCAATGGTGCGGCGCACATCCTCTCGCTCCGCCTGTTCGACGGGCACCAGCTTGGCGACGGGCTTCCCTCTTCGACGGATGAGCACCTCCTCCCCCTGCGAGACTTGCTCAAGCAACGCGGAGAGATGCGTCTTCGCCTCGAACGCGCCAACCTCCAGCATCGGGTCTGTCCTCTTTCTGTATCCAACTAGCTTATCCAACCAGACCAGTGCCTTGCAAAGGGCGAAGGTGCGATAATCGCCGCCATGCGCCGCTTCAACACTGCTGGGCCTGTGCAGCCGAACAAGCACTACGCGATCGAGTCTTTGACCGGCTGGATGCTGTGGTGACGTAGCGCTCAACCCCAACACTTCCGTACATCCAAGACTCTGGAGGCGAAGACATGCAGGTCCACGAAGCGACTGCGCGGAACTTCTCGACCAACACCGAGAACCGAATTCACAGCGACGACGTGGCCGCGCGCTTCGGCTTCGAGGGTGCGCTGGTCCCGGGAGCAGCCGTGTTCGGCCACATGACGCGCCCGTTGGTGGAGTCGCTTGGCGTGGACTGGCTCGCCGGTACGCGGGCGGAGCTGCGTCTCATCAAGCCGGCCTACCACGGCGACGCGCTCGAGATTCACCACACGGAAACGAACGACGAACACTTGGTGCGCTGCCATGCCCGAGGACTGCTGTTGGCGGAACTGCGCTCCCAGCCGCTGACGGAGGATGTGGACGAACGCGCATTCCGATCCGGCGGAACACCTGTCGCCGACCGCCCAACCATCCAGTGGGGCAACGTCCACGTGGACGAGCCGTTCCCAACCTGGACGTGGACGCCCGACGCCGTAGGCAACGCCGAGTCCGCCGCCCAGGTGGAAGACGACTTGCCCTGCTACCAGGACGGCCTCGTACACCCGCACGCCATCCTGAGCCTCGCCAACCGCGCATTCACCAACCGCTACCACCTGCCGGCATGGATCCACGTCGGTTCCGACATCCGCTTTCGCCAATCCCTGCGCGTCGGCCAAGAGGTCGAAGTGCGAACCGTGCCGACACGCAAATGGCGACACAAAGGCCACGAGTTCGTCGAACTCTACATCGCCTGCTTGGTCGCGGATTTGCCCTCGCACGAGAGCGCCCCCGCCGTCGAGATTCTCCACACCTCGATCTTCTCGATCGCGGAACGCGGCTAGGCTTGTCGAATGGCACGATGGCTTAGATGAACCGATGAGCTGGCGCAGCCAGCCCTTGGCCGGTGGCTTTGACGACTTCGCCGCCGGCTGCCTCGCTTTGGATTTGGAGGTCGGCCGAGAAGACGACCGCATTCATGCCTTCGCTGCGGTACACGACGCGCAAGCGCTGACACATCGGGGCGGGCGCTTGGATTCGGCCTTGGCGAAGCTCGATGCCTTCGCGAAAGGTGCGAACCACCTTGTAGGCCACAATCTCATCGCCTTCGACCTGCCCCACTTGCGGGCTGCGAAACCAGCTCTCGGCCTCCTCGAGATGCCCGCTGTCGATACTCTGTGGCTCAACCCGCTGGCGTTCCCCCGTAACCCCTACCACCACCTGGTGAAGCACTATCAAGACGGGCAACTCAAGCGTGAGCGCGTAAACGATCCAGAACTGGACGCCAGACTGTCGCTGCAGCTTCTGGCCGACCAAGGTGAGGCTCTGCGCGAGGCAGCCCCCAGTCTGTTGATCGCGTGGCACTGGCTGACGACAGCCGAAGGCGCGGGATCGAACCGCCAAGGCGCGGCTGGCTTCCACGCCTTCTTCGCTACGCTCCGCCACGCGCCTCGACCAACCGCCGCCGAGGCTCGTACGGCCATCCACCAACGGCTGGCGGACGCAGCTTGCCGCACCCAAAGCCAGCGAGTCCTCGACCGGTTCGAACAACAGGGCTGGCCGCTGGCCTACGCTTTGGCGTGGCTGTCCGTGGCCGGAGGCAACTCCGTGATGCCGCCGTGGGTTCGGCATCAGTTTCCCGACGCCGGGCGGTTGGTGCGGCGATTGCGAGACTTGGCCTGCACCGATCCAGCCTGCCACTGGTGCCGAGAGCGACAGGATGCTTGCAAGGAGCTCAAGCGTTGGTTCGGCTTTGACGACTTTCGCCCGGAACCGAAGGCAAACGACGGCAAGCCCATGCAGCAAGCGATCGTGGAGGCGGCCATGTCTGGCGCTTCCGCACTTGGCATCTTGCCGACAGGAACCGGCAAGTCCCTCTGCTATCAAGTTCCCGCCCTCTCGCGCTTCGACAAAACTGGTGCGCTGACGGTCGTCATCTCCCCTTTGGTGGCGCTGATGGCGGATCAAGTGGTCGGCATGGAACGGCATGGCATCGGCTGTGCGGTCACCGTCAACGGCCTGCTCTCCCTGCCGGAACGCAACGAGGCGCTGGATCGCGTGCGTTTGGGCGACGCCGGCATCCTCATCATCGCCCCGGAACAGTTGCGCAGCGTCTCCGTTCGCAAAGCCCTAGCGCAGCGGGAGATCGGCGCCTGGGTGCTTGACGAGGCGCACTGTCTATCCCGTTGGGGCCACGACTTTCGCCCGGACTACCTCTACGTCACGCGCTTCATCCGTGAGAAGGCCCCCGATGCGCCGGTGCTCTGCCTCACCGCCACCGCCAAGCCGGAGGTACGCGAGGACATCCTTCGCCACTTCCGGGAACGCGCCGGCATCGACTTGCGAGTATTCGATGGCGGTGCAAACCGCACCAATCTCGAATTCGTGGTGGTGCAGACCACGCCCGGCGAAAAGTACGCCCACATCGAGCAGATCCTAGAAGAGGACCTGCCGCCCGAGGCTCCCGGCGGCGCCATCGTCTATTGCGCGAGACGGCAGCAAAGCGAAGACATCGCGACGTTCCTCCGCAGCAAGGAAGTCGCCGCGCAACATTTCCACGCCGGTCTGTCGCCGGAGATCAAGAAGACCGTTCAGCAGCAGTTCATCGAAGGCGAACTGCGCGTGATCGTCGCCACAAACGCCTTCGGCATGGGCATCGACAAGCCGGACGTGCGCCTAGTGATCCACGCCGACATTCCCGGCTCTTTGGAGAACTACCTTCAGGAGGCTGGCCGCGCTGGTCGTGACAGGCGTACGGCTCGTTGTGTGCTGCTTTACAGCCCAAGCGACGTGGAGTGGCAATTCGGCCTGTCGGCGCGTTCCCGCCTCACCCGCCAGGAGATTCAGGGAATCCTGAAGGCGTTGCGCAATCTGGACCGAAAGAAGCGGATGGCCGGCGAAGTGGTCGCCACCGCCGGCGAGATTCTTGGAGAAGACGAGGATGCCGCGTTCGAGCGAGATTCCACCACCGACGACACCCGCGTGCGAACCGCCATCTCTTGGTTGGAGGAGGCGCAGCTGGTTACTCGCGAGGAGAATCGCGTACAAGTCTTCCCTTCGTCCCTGCGAGTAGGCTCTTTGGCCGAAGCCCGCCAGAAGCTGGCCAAGCGGAAACTGCGGCCAGAGTACAGAGTCAGTTTGCTGGCAATCGCCAAGGCCCTCATTGAGGCCGACCCGGACGAAGGCATCTCGACCGACGAGCTCGTCGGCGTCTCCGGCTTGACTTCGGAGCACGTGCGTCACGCCATGTTCGATTTGGAGGATTTGGGAATCGCCAACAACGACACGGCGCTGACCGCCTTTGTACACGTGGGCGTGCGGCGGACGTCGAAGCAACGCTTGGCGGAAGCAACGGCCTTGGAGGACGCGCTGATCCAAGCGCTGCAGGAAGCCGCCCCGGATATGCAGGTCGGCGAGGCATCCACGTTGCATCTGCGCATCGTCAATCAGCAGATCAAGGATGGCGGCCACCCCCATGCCTTGCCGGAGCGAATATGGCGCCTGTTGCGCAGCATCTCCGCGGACGGGCGGGACGACGATGGCGGCAGGGGCAGCTTGGGCTTGCGTCGCCGCGACCGAGAGACGGCCACGATTACTCTGCAACGCTCCTGGAAGGCGCTGGCAGAGACCGCTTCGCGTCGTCGCACCGCCACCCAGAGCTTGCTCGACCATTTGCTGGATTGTCTGCCGGCCGGTATCCGGGGCACGGATCTGCTCGCCGAAACTACCCTCGGCAAGCTGAAGAAGGCGCTGAAGTCCGACTTGGAACTGAAAGCCAAGGTCACCGACTCGGAGAAGCTCGCCAAGCTGCTGGACCGTGCTCTCCTGTGGCTGCACGAGCAGGAAGTGGTGCGCCTCAACAAGGGGCTGGCGGTGTTCCGCCCCGCCATGTCCATCCACTTGGCGCAAGAGAAGCGCGGCTTCTTCAACGCAGACTTCACCCCGCTGCGGCTGCACTACGAAGATCAAGTGCTGCAAATCCATGTGATGGCGGAGTACGCGGAGCGGGGCCTGGGTGCCATGGCGGAGGCGCTTCGTTTGGCGATGGACTATTTCGGCTTGAGCCAAGAGGAATTCCTGCGCCGCTGGCTGCCGGGCAAGGGCGACGACTTGGCACGGCCGACCACGCCGGACTCTTGGCGCAGCATCGTTGAGAGTCTGCGCAACCCGGTCCAGCAACGCATCGTCGCTGACGACAGGGAACAAGCCAACGTGCTGGTGCTGGCTGGACCGGGCTCGGGCAAGACTCGCGTGCTGGTGCATCGCATCGCCTATCTCCTGCGTGTGCGGCGGGCGAACCCTAGAAGCGTGCTGGCACTGGCCTACAACCGCCATGCGGCAGTGGAGATTCGCCGTCGTCTGGCGGAGTTGGTGGGCGACGATGCCCGTGGCGTACTGGTCTACACCTGCCACGGTCTCGCCATGCGTTTGGTCGGGGCCAGCTTCAGCGCGGCGCCTGTGGGCGATGACGACTTCCGGGAAGTTCTGCGCCAGGCGGTCGCTCTGTTGCGCGGCGACGGGTTGCCGCCGGAGGAAGCGGACGAGCACCGCACGCGGCTGCTGGCTGGCTTCCGCTGGATTCTGGTGGACGAATACCAGGACATCGGCCCGGACCAATACGAGCTGATCTCCGCCCTGGCCGGCCGAACGCTCGCCAACGAAGACGACAAGCTCAGCCTGTTCGCGGTCGGCGACGACGATCAGAACATCTACGCCTTCGCTGGTGCCTCGGTACGGTTCATTCGCTGCTTTGAGAAAGACTATCAAGCGAAGCCAGTCTTTCTCACGGACAACTACCGCTCAACGGCGCACATCGTAGCTGCCGCCAACGCGGCGATCGAACCGGCCGCTCATCGGATGAAATCCGAACATCCCATCCGCGTCGACAAAGTACGTGGCAAGGTGCCGCCTGGGGGAGACTGGCAGGCACTGGACCCGGTCGCACAGGGTCGCGTGCAGGTGCTGGCCTCGCCACAGAACCCGGTTGGGCAAGCCCAGGCAGCGATGGCGGAGTTGAAGCGTCTGGGCACCTTGGCGACGGATTGGGACTGGTCCGCTTGCGCCATCATCGCCCGGGAATGGAAATACTTGGCGCCGGTGCGGGCCTGGTGCGAACTGCACGACGTTCCCGTGCAGATGGGCAACGAGCAAATTCCCAGCTTCTGGCGTCTGCGCGAGACGCAAGCGCTTTGCGATTGGCTGCGTCGGCGCGAAGGCGGCGTCGTCGATCCCGCGCTGCTGCGGCAATGGTTGGCGCAGCAGCCGCACAGTCCATGGGTCGAGTTGCTGGGCGAAGCCGCCGATGAACTTGCGTTGGAGACGGGCGGCACGGAGATGCCGACGGACCATTGCATCGAATGGCTGGCCGAGTGGGGCCGGGAAGCGCGTCGTCGCCAACGCGGCCTGCTGTTGGTGACCGCCCATCGCGCCAAGGGCTTGGAGTTCGACCACGTGGTCGTTTTGGACGGTGCTTGGCGCGGCACCAACCAAAGCGAAGATGCCAGTGCCCCGCGCCGCCTCTACTACGTGGCCATGACGCGCGCTCGGAAAACACTGGCGTTGATGCGCTTTGAGGAAGCCTCCGAAATCATACGTCCGCCAGGACGAGCGGCGCATGTTGCTGACGAACGCGCTTCATACAGTATCGAGACCCACGCCTCGGCCCATCGTGGCGAATCCCATCCCATTCAGGCCACTCTGCAAGACGAAGCGGCGGTGCTGCGGCGTCAATCCGCGCTATTGCCCCCGGTTGTGCCCGAACTCGAACTACGCCATCAGCGGCTCGCCATGAAGGACGTCGATCTGGGCTTTGCCGGGCGTCGGGCCGCCGGTCACCCATTGCACAAGGCCATCGCGGCCCTCGCTCCCGGAGATCCGCTGATGCCGCGCAACAGCGGTGATCGCTGGGAGTTGATCGACCAATCGGGGCAAGCGGTAGGCCGTCTCGCCAAGGGCTTCAGACCGCCAGAGGGAACGCACTGCCGCTCTGCCACTGTTCTTGCCATCACAACGTGGAGCCGAGAATTCTCCCAACCCCAATACCAGTCAAGCATCAGGTGCGATACGTGGGAGGTGGTCCTGCCGGAACTGCGGTTCTCGCCGGACCGCTCATAGTGTCGTATTGAAAGCCAAGCCGCCGCGTTCTAGGGATTCCCAGCTCAGCATCGGCATTTCGGCGGCCAGTGCGTTGAAGGTTTCGCCGGCTAGAGCGGAGTGGTCGCGTTCGTGCAGGTGCGCTAGGCGGTTGAGGGCGTCTAGGGCCGAGCCGACGCTGAACAGGTTGTCGTCTTCGCGGACGACGGTGGCTAGGGACTCCACCAGGGGTTCCAGTGTCGCGCCAAGTACGTGGGCGCCGTGAGAGCACAGGATGACGGTGGCCCAGAGGGCGTTTTCGCGGACTGCGGAGCGGACTGGCTTGAATCTGGATAGGCCGTAATTGATGCCGATGCCTTCGCAGATGTCGCATTGGTCGGTTGGGCGGACGATCTTGATGTGTCGGTTCTGGGCGAGGTTCATGGCCAAGCGGTTTTCTTCGCGCGCTAGGCTCCCGATCAACGCGGTTGCGCAGAGGGGCACGATTTCCGGGCCGCGACCAGTGGCCACTGCGCGGCGGGCTAGGCAGCCTAGGGCGGAGGCAGCGACCGAACGGACGTAGACGGAGGCGTCGTTCGCCAAGCGCTCGGCTATCGCGTTGCATGTTTGCCGAGTCGGTTCGCCGGCGTCGCCGAGGCCGAACACGGCGGCCTTGCGAACCCATTTGATCGGCGAACTTGAGGCGTCTAGGAGAACCGAGGTGGCTTCGGTGCCTAGGGCGACCAGGCCATAGGCCGCGGCGCGGCGGACAGTTTCTCGTTCGCTTACCAGCGCTTGCCCCAGGAGCTTGGCGGCGTGGGTGGTGTCGTCCAAGGCTGCGAGCTTGTAGGCGGCACCGATGCGCACGGGTTCTGCGGCGTCGTCCGGGGTGTGCAGTTGCTCGAACAGGGCGTCGGCGTTCGTGGGGCGAGTCTGCTTCGGACCTCCGCTCGCCTTCACGCTGCCGGTTTGCAGCCAGCGCAGGTGGTGGCGCCACACCGCCGTCGCGTCGTCCGGTACGTTCCGCAAGTCCTGCTGGGAGAGGGCGTCGAAGCCGATGTCTTGCCAGTCGCAGTCTCTCGGCTCGCCTTGGGGTTCGGTTGTTCGGTACAGCCAGAAGCGCCACATGAAACGGGGGCGTTGCGGCCATGTGCGCCAGTCGTCGCGGCGATGGTTGCCGCGGTGGAACAGATTGTGGGAGTAGAGGACGACGCTGCCGGCCCGCAGCGGCCCCACCTCGAACTGGCGCACCAAGGGCCAGCCCGTTGCGACGATTGCTTCGCGCATCCGAACGTCGTGGCGGGTGCGTTGCTGCTCGATTTCCTCGGCGCTGTAGGCGGATTTCGGGCCGCTTACCGGTACGCGCTCCATGCCTTCCAGGTGGTAGCCGAAATCCAAGTGGTCGGCGCCGGCGAAGTTGTCGTGGTTCTCTTCGTGGTTGAACGCCCAGTACTGCGAATAGGGCACGGTCGCGGTCGGCCCCATGCGCGGCCCGACCGCTTGCGGGTAGTAGAGCATTTCCACTTGCACGGCGTGGTGGTGCCGTTGCTTGCGGCCGTTGAACGGGCCGTTGTCGTCCTTGTGCCAGTGCTGGTCGTGCGCACCGCTGGCGAAGGGCGTGTTGTGGGTGAACGGGACGATTGCCCAATTCTTGCCGACGAGCTGGTCGCAAGCGGCGACGACTCCCGGCGCGTTGACGATTTCGAGGATCTCGGGAATGTCGGTGGCGGTGATCGTCCGGCGGTTGTCGTGGAAGGCGTCGCATTCCTTGCGGTAGATCGCGTCGTGGACGCTGCTCGGAACGCCAAGCGTTTCCGGTGCGAGAGCGATCAAGCCGCGGCTCGCGAAATCCCGAAGCAGGTGTTCGGGTTCGGTGTAGGCGATGCAGTCGTCGCCAGCTTGGGCGGCTTTGCCTGGCATTGCGGAAGGGCGATTTAGATATTCACTGCCGTGCCGCTTGCGGAGACCATCATCATGCTGCCGTTCTTGCCGAGGATCTCGTAGTCGAGGTCGACGCCCACAACCGCATTGCCGCCTTGCTGCTGCGCTTCTTCCGCCATTTCTTCCAGCGCGATGGCGCGCGCCCTCGCCAACTCCTTTTCGTACGCGGACGAACGGCCACCGACGATGTCGCGTACGCCAGCGAACAGATCGCGGAAGAGGTTGGCGCCGACGATCGCTTCGCCGGTGACGACGCCGCAGTACTCGCGAATGGCCTTGCCTTCGATGGTCGGCGTGGTTGTGACGATCATTTTGGTTCCTCTCTGTGGTGGGGTGTTCGGCGCTACGGCGCGTTCGGCGGCCGCACGTCCTCTTCGTCGCCGTCCTGGGTGAGCGCCTTGATGCGCATTTCGGCGGTGCGCAGGGCGGCTTGGCAGTCCCGCGTGAGCTTGACGCCGCGCTCGAACGCGGCCAGCGACTGCTCGAGGCTGAGCGTACCGCCTTCCATCTTCGCCACCAGACCTTCGAGCTCGGCCAGCGACTTCTCGAAATCGACCGGCTTGGCCTCCACCCGTTCGCTCCTAGCTGCCGTCATAGGCCGCGTTGGCAGCGTCGATGGAGAAATCCGCGCCGTTGACGAGCCGCCAGCGCGCCGTCTGCTCGTCGAGCGCGACCAACCCGAGCCGCTGCAGATTGGATAGCTCGCCGCGCACTTCCCACGCGCCGAACGGCATCCCGTCGGCGCGCAACCGCGACGTCACGTCGCCAGGCTCGAAGTCCTCGCTGCCAGCCTCCCGCAGCGCCGCCACCGCATCGAACACGATCTTCGTGCGTCTCGCACGCTCGCTCAAACCCGCCCCCGAAAGCAGTCCGAAAACGCGACTTTGCCAGAAAACCGAGCGCTTCGCCTAGACGCGGCTGCGAAGCGTCACCGTGGCAGCCGTTCGCAGTACCCTTGCGGTACTTCATCGGCGGCGTCGGAATGGAACGGAGCGAGAACGCGGGAGCGCTTGGGGGCGGCGGGCCGGTTGCGCTCCACGGCGCGGTTCGCCGCTTGGAGGATGTCTCGTTGCGCGGCAAGCAGGTGCTGATTCGCGCCGACCTCAACGTGCCGCTTGCGGGTGGCGAGGTGGTCAATCCGGCGCGCATCGATGCGTCGCTGCCGACCATTCGGCATTGCCTGGACGCTGGCGCGGAAGTCGTGCTGATGTCGCATCTCGGGCGTCCGGGGGGCGGGTATGCGGAACCGAGCACCGCGCATCCGCTGTCGTTGGCGCCGGTGGCGCGGGTTCTTGCCGAGCGGCTGGCGCGTCCGGTGGATCTCGTAGAGTTCTGGCACATCCCCGCTGAACTCCCGCCCTCCGGCACCGTTACGCTGTGGGAGAACATTCGCTTCGAGGCTGGCGAGACCACCAACAGTCCACTGCTTGCGGCGCAACTGGCCGCCCAGTGCGACGTGTTCGTGATGGACGCCTTCGGCACTGCCCATCGCGCCCATGCGTCCACCGTGGGCGTGGCGCAGTTTGCGCCAGAGGCCTGCGCGGGGTTGTTGCTCGCGAAAGAGCTGGACGCCATCGCCAAGGCGCTTGAAGAGCCTAAGCGTCCGGTGGTTGCCATCGTCGGCGGCGCGAAGGTCTCGACCAAGCTCGATGCGCTGGAGTCGTTGGCGTCGTTGGCGGACACGGTTCTCGTCGGCGGGGGCATCGCCAATACGTTTCTGCTCGCTGAGGGAACGCCGGTCGGCGTATCGGTCGCGGAGCCTAGGATGGTGGAACAGGCTAGGCGCGTCATGGCCAAGGCGAACGTCCCGTTGCCTGTGGACGTGATGACTGCGCCGGGCGGGAAATTCGCCGCCGATCAACCAGCGCGCTTGCGGCTGCGTGGTGAAGTTCCCCAGAACGAGTTGATTCTGGACGTGGGCCCGGAGACGTTGCGCCGTTGGCGAGACGTCATCGACGGTGCCGGAACGATCATCTGGAACGGGCCGCTCGGGGTGTTCGAGAGGGATCAGTTCGGCGAAGGCACACGGCTGCTCGCCGAGGCGGTGGCTGGCTCTGCCGCCTATTCAATCGCTGGCGGGGGGGAGACGCTCGCCGCTATCGACAAGTACGGTGTGCGCGAGAGGATTTCCTATCTCTCCACCGGCGGCGGGGCGTTTCTGGCGCTCTTGGAAGGCAAGCCGCTGCCCGCTGTGGAGGCGTTGCAGTCGTGATCGAAAAACTCGAAGCCCTGCTTTCCGCCGCGCGCGTGACGACCGCGGAAGACGACCTGCGCACTTGGGGCTGCGATTGGACGCGCAGCTTCCCGGTCGCGCCGGCCGCGGTCGTCTTTCCGCAGACCATCGACGAAGTGGCGGCGTTGGTTCGCCTCGCCAACGAAGACGGCTTCGCCTTGGTGCCTTCCGGTGGGCGCACCGGGCTTTCCGGCGGCGCGGTGGCGAGCAATGGCGAAGTGGTCGTCGCCTTCGACCGCATGAATCGAATTCTCGGCTTCGATCCTGCTGGCCGCGTCGTGCGTTGCCAGGCGGGCGTCGTCACGCGGGCATTGCAGGATTTCGCTGCCGACAAAGGGCTTTGCTATCCCGTGGATTTCGCGTCGTCCGGTTCCAGCCAGATCGGCGGCAACATCGCCACCAACGCTGGCGGAATCAAAGTGATTCGCTACGGCCTGACGCGGGATTGGGTCGCCGGCCTGCGCGTCGTCACCGGCAAAGGCGACGTTCTGGATCTCAATCAAGGGCTCGTCAAGAACGCCACCGGATACGACCTGCGCCACCTGTTCGTCGGTTCCGAAGGCACGTTGGGATTCGTGGTCGAGGCCGAACTGCGGCTCTGCGCCCCGCCACCGCCGAGTCGCGTGATGGTGCTGGGCCTGCCGCGCTTCGCGGACGTTCTGCGCATTCTCTCGCTGTTCCAATCGCGCTTGGTGGTTTCCGCGTTCGAGTTCTTCTCCGAACTGGCGCTGGGAAAAGTGCTGGCGCATCGCGAGTTGACGCGCCCGTTCGCCGAAGCCACGCCGTTCTACGCGCTCTTGGAGTTCGACGCCGTGGACGAAGACGCGGCTCTGCAAGCGTTCGAGGAAGCGCTTGGCGAGGGCTCGGCCACGGACGGCGTGGTGAGCCGTTCGGATGCGCAAGCGGCGTCGCTTTGGGCGCTGCGCGAGGGCATCACGGAGAGCATCGCGCCGCAGACGCCCTACAAGAACGACATCGCGGTGCGAATCGCCGAAGTTCCGGCGTTCCTGGATGCGGTCGATGCCGTCGTCGCCGAGCACTATCCCGACTTGGAAGTATGCTGGTTCGGACACATCGGCGATGGCAACCTGCATCTGAACATCCTGAAACCGCCGCATCTCTCCACGGCCGCCTTCCACGAACGCTGCCACGCCATCAGCCCCAAGGTCTTCGCCGCCGTCCGCGCCCACCGCGGCAGCATCTCGGCGGAACACGGCGTGGGGCTGCTGAAACGCGACTTCCTAGGCTATTCCAGAAGCGCAGCGGAGATCGAAATCATGCGCGCGATGAAAGGCGTCTTCGACCCGAAAGGCGTGATGAACCCAGGCAAACTGCTCGCCTTGGATTCCGGCGCGGCGTGTTAGCGGACTTGGGCCTCCCGATCAACACGGCGAAAGAGAAGGAAACCGCCGTCGGTATCGAAGGCGTCTTCCGAACGCTCGACGAGGTCGATGCGTTCGTCGACGCTTTGCGGCAGCAGGCAGACTCGGCACCGTCGTAGCCATTAGACTAGGCGCTGCTGTCCGAGACGGGAATCTGGCGCTTGCACATTCTTTGCCTAGACCTCGAAGGCGTTCTGGTGCCGGAGATATGGCAGGCGGTGGCGGGGCGCACCGGCATCGAGGCGCTGCGCAAGACCACGCGGGATATTCCGGTCTACCGCGAGCTGATGGCGATGCGGCTGCGCGTGCTCGCCGAGCACGACCTTCGCTTGAGCGCCATCGAGGCCGTGATCGCGGAGTTGCGGCCCTTGCCGGGCGCCTTGGACTTCCTCGCGTGGGCGCGTGGGCGTTTCCAGGTGGCCGTGCTCTCGGACACGTTCTACGACTTCGCGCAGCCGTTGATGGCGCAACTCGGCCATCCGCTGCTGCTGTGCCATCGGCTGCAGGTGGAAGAAGACCGCATCGTCGGTTGCCAGCTGCGGCAGGACGATCCGAAGCGCCATGCGGTGCGGGCGTTCCAAGCGCTGAACTTCCGCGTGCTGGCCGCTGGCGATTCGTTCAACGACACCTCCATGCTCGAAGAAGCAGACGGCGGCGTCTTCTTCGACGCGCCAGCCAGCGTTCGGGCGCAGTTCCCCGACTTCCAGGCCGTGGACACCTACGATGCGCTGGCCACGGTGCTCGAGAGTCTCGCCACCACCCTCGACACGACGGAGACCCCATGACGACGACCCCAGGCCAACGTTTTCGAGACGCGGTGGCGGAAGAGAAGCCCCTGCAAGTGGTCGGCGCGATCAACGCCTATGCCGCGCTCATGGCCGAGCAGACGGGCTACCGCGCGCTCTATCTGAGCGGTGGCGGCGTGGCCAATGCTTCCTACGCGCTGCCGGATCTCGGCATGACTTCGCTGAACGACGTGCTTGCCGACGTGCGGCGCATCACCGCAGCCACCGAACTGCCGCTTCTGGTGGACATCGACACCGGCTGGGGCGGCGCCTTCAACATCGCCCGCAGCATCCGCGAGATGATCCGCGCGGGCGCCGCTGCCGTTCACATCGAAGACCAGGTGGCGGCGAAGCGCTGCGGGCATCGGCCGAACAAGGCCATCGTCTCCGCGAGCGAGATGTGCGACCGCATCAAGGCGGCGGTGGATGCGAAGACGGACGCCGCGTTCGTGGTGATGGCCCGCACCGATGCGCTGGCGGTGGAGGGGCTGGACGCCATGCTGGAGCGCGTGGCGCAGTTCGAGGCGGCTGGCGCGGACGCGATCTTCGCCGAGGCCATGACGGACCTCGACATGTACGCCCGCGTGGTGGACGCGGTGGACGTGCCGGTGCTCGCCAACATCACCGAGTTCGGCCAGACGCCGCTCTATTCCATCGACGATCTGCGGCGGGTTGGTGTTAGCATCGCGCTGTATCCGCTCTCGGCGTTCCGCGCCATGAGCCTCGCGGCGCTGAACGTCTACCGCACGATTCGCGGCGAAGGCTCGCAGGCCGGCGCCGTGGCGACGATGCAGACCCGCGACGAGCTCTACGAGTTCCTCGGCTATCGGGACTACGAGGACAAGCTGGATCGGCTGTTCGCGGAATCGGGCGAATGAGCGGTCGGTTCGGGCGTTGCGGGGCCGCATCGAACCGAGCTTAGAAGCTCCCAAGCGACGGAGGTGGCAAGAACGACATGGTGGACAAGAAACTCGGCGGCGCCGGCTTGCGCGGACAAAGCGCGGGCGAGACCGCGCTCTGCACGGTGGGCAAGACCGGCACCGGCCTGACCTACCGCGGCTACGACATCACGGACCTCGCCGGCGGCGCATCGTTCGAGGAAGTGGCGCACTTGATCTTCCACGGCGAACTTCCGAACGCGGAAACGCTCGCCGCCTACCGCGCCAAGCTCAAGACGCTGCGTGGCCTGCCGCAGCCGCTGCTGGACGTGCTGGAGCGGATTCCGGCTTCCGCGCATCCGATGGACGTCATGCGCACCGGCTGTTCGATGCTCGGCAATCTTGAACCGGAGGGGGATTTCGAGAACCAGCAGGCGGTGGCGGATCGGCTGCTCGGCGCCCTGCCCTCCATCGTCAACTACTGGTACCGCTACAGCCACGAAGGCGTGCGAGCGGAGCTTGAGACGGACGAAGACTCCATCGCCGGGCACTTCCTCGCCACCTTGAAGGGAACGCCGCCGAGCGAGCTGTTCCGGCGGGTGATGGACGTGTCGCTGATTCTCTACGCCGAGCACGAGTTCAACGCTTCCACCTTCACGGCGCGGGTCTGCGCTTCCACCCTTTCGGACATGCACTCCTGCGTCACCGGCGCCATCGGCTCCTTGCGCGGGCCCTTGCACGGCGGCGCGAACGAGGCGGCGATGGCGCTGATCGAGCAGTTCGACGCGCCGGAAGAAGCCGCTTCCGCGGTGCGCGGGATGTTGACGCGCAAGGAAGTCATCATGGGCTTCGGCCACGCCATCTACCGCAAGTCCGACCCGCGCAACACCATCATCAAGGAGTGGGCGCAGCGCCTCGCCGAGGAAACAGGCGACGAGAAGCGCCTCTATCCCATCTCCTGCGCCGTCGAGAAGACGATGTGGGACGAGAAGGAGCTGTTCGCCAACGCGGACTTCTTCCACGCCTGCACCTACCACTTCATGGACATTCCCACCAAGCTGTTCACGCCGATCTTCGTCTGCTCGCGGGCATCCGGCTGGACGGCGCACGTGATGGAACAACGCAGCAACAACCGCATCATCCGCCCAAGCGCGGACTACATCGGCGAAGAGCCGCGCACCTTCACGCCGCTCGCGGAACGCTGAAGCGCTTGTCTCCGGTGAAGGTGTTGAACGAAGGAAGGCCGTGAGCGCAAACGTAGAAACCAATGTTCGCCCCGATGCGGACCAGGAACTGGTGGCCATCGCGGACTACGTGGCGGATTACGAGGTGGCGAGTGCGGAAGCGTTGGACACCGCGCGCCACTGCCTCATGGACACGCTCGGCTGCGGCTTCCTGGCGCTGCGCTTCCCGGAGTGCGCGAAGCATCTGGGGCCGATCGTGCCGGGCACCACGGTGCCGAACGGCGCCCGCGTGCCGGGCACCCAGTTCCAACTCGACCCGGTGAAGGCCGCCTGGGACATCGGCTGCATCATCCGCTGGCTGGACTTCAACGACACGTGGCTGGCCGCGGAGTGGGGGCATCCGTCGGACAACCTAGGCGGCATCCTCGCCAGCGCCGACTATCTGAGCCGCTGCGCCGTGGCAGCGGGAAAACCGCCCCTCGTCATGCGCGACGTGCTCGCGGCGATGGTGAAGGCGCACGAGATCCAAGGCTGCCTCGCGTTGGAAAACAGCTTCAACCGCATCGGCATCGACCACGTGCTCTTGGTGCGCGTGGCCACCGCAGCCGTGGCGATGCGGCTCTTCGGCGGCAGCCGCGAGCAGATCGTCGATGTGCTCTCCCATGCGTTCATCGACGGCAGTGCGCTGCGCACCTACCGCCACGCGCCCAACGCCGGCCCGCGCAAGTCCTGGGCGGCGGGGGACGCCACGAGCCGCGCGGTGCGCTTGGCGCTCCTGGTGTTGAAGGGCGAAATCGGCTACCCGAGCGCCCTCACCGCGCCAACGTGGGGGTTCTACGACGCCACGTTCAAGGGCGAGCGGTTCAAGTTCCAGCGACCCTACGGCAGCTACGTGATGGAGAACGTGCTGTTCAAGATTTCCTTCCCGGCGGAGTTCCACGCCCAGACCGCAGTGGAAGCAGC
Source organism: Candidatus Azotimanducaceae bacterium (assembly GCA_965243175.1). Lineage (GTDB taxonomy): Bacteria > Pseudomonadota > Gammaproteobacteria > Pseudomonadales > Azotimanducaceae > VXYL01. The sequence goes on from OZ251532.1 coordinate 1,121,659, forward strand.
GGTGCGCCTGCATCCCCAAGTGGCGCCTCGCCTCGACGACATCGAACGCATCGCGTTGACCACCCACGAATCCGCCATCCGCATCATCAGCAAGGAAGGCGTCCTCAACAACCCAGCGGACCGCGACCACTGCCTGCAATACATGACCGCAATCGGCCTGCTGAAGGGCGACCTAGTGGCCGACGACTACGAGGATTCGGCAGCCGCGGACCCGCGCATCGACCAGCTGCGCGAACGCATGGCGGTGCAGGAAGACGAACGCTACAGCCGCGAATACCACGAACCGGAGAAACGCAGCATCGCCAACGCCGTGCAGGTGTTCTTCAAAGACGGCAGCTCCACGGAGAAGGTAGCCGTGGAGTACCCCATCGGCCACCGCAGGCGCCGCGCAGAGGGCATTCCGCTGCTGATCGCCAAGTTTGAGGCCAATCTGGGGACACGTTTTCCGGCCGGGCAGGCTGGGCGGATTCTAGAACTGTGCCAGGACGGCGAAGCGCTGGGGGCAACGCCCGTGTGCGAATTCATGGACTTGCTGGCGGTCTGAACCACGCCGGCACCGTCAAGGTGGCGTATCCGTCCTTGGACGGGTGGCGTTTACCAGATCTTGCCTGCCGAACCCCGTTCGCTTTGCGACGCCCAACCACCCGGTCCGCAACGTCGCAGGAGGCGATTCTAGGCGTCGCCGGCTCCTTCCTTGGCCTGCGCCGCGGCGTCCTTGACGAGGGGTTCGAGTTCGCCGGACTGGTACATCTCCGTCACGATGTCGCAGCCGCCGACGAGTTCGCCGTCCACGTAGAGCTGGGGGAAGGTGGGCCAGTTGGCGTAGCCCGGCAGGGTGGCGCGGATGTCCGGGTTGGCGAGGATGTCCACGTAGGCGAAGCGTTCGCCGCACGCCATCAGGCATTGCACGGTCTGCGCGGAGAAGCCGCACTGGGGCGCTTGGGGCGAACCCTTCATGTAGAGGAGAATGGGGTTGTCCGCGATCTGCTGTTGAATCGTGCTCAGCGTGGCGTCGGTCATGGCGGCCTCGGTGGTTGGGCGTTTGGGCGCAGTGTAGCAGGGTGTACGCCCTTGTGGGTTAGGATTCGGGCCTCCCACTCAGCCATGCGGCGCAGCGTGTCCGCGCGTCGTGCCGACGGAGGGAAGCGGCATTTCCAAGGCTCGACACATCTCCCCCGCTCCCGCCCGGTTCGCGGGCGAACCGCCGATAGACCGTCGCGGCACGTCGGCGGAGAAGTGGGAGCGCTACGCCGGGCGCGACGTGCTGCCGTTCTGGGTCGCGGACATGGACTTGCCGATCGCGCCGTTCGTGATCGACGCGGTCCGCGAACGCCTGCAGCATCCGATCCTCGGCTACACCGCCACGCCGCCCACGGCGGTGGAGGCGTTCGTCGCCTGGCTTGCGCGGCGCTACGACTGGATCGTGCGCGAAGAGTGGCTGGTGTGGGTCACCGGCGTGGTGCCGGCGTTCAACCTCGCGGCGAAGGTGCTGGCGCGTCCGACTGCGAACTTGGTGATGCTGTCGCCCGCCTATCCGCCGTTCTTCGACGTGGCCATGCGAGCCGGTCTGCGGCGGGAGGTTTCGCCCTTGGTGCTGGGTGGCGATGGCCGCTGGGCGATGGACTTTGACGACCTGGCAGCCCGCATCTCGCGGCAGACGGCGATGGTGCTGTTCTGCAATCCGCACAATCCAACCGGGCGCGTCTACGAACGCGACGAACTCGACCGCCTCGCGGAACTGGTCGTCGCCAACGACACCACGCTCGTGAGCGACGAAATCCACTGCCCAATCGTGCTGGACGCCCACCGCCGCCACATCCCCATCGCCAGCCTGCACGACGACATCGCCAAACGCTCGATCTCCCTCTTCGCCCCCACCAAGGCGTACAACTTCCCTGGCCTCGGCGGCGCCGTGGCGGTGATCCCCGACGACCACCTGCGGACACGGTTCGCCGCCACCGTCAAGGGCATGGCGTCCAACGTCTCGCCCCTCGCCTACGCCGCCCTCACCGCCGCCTTCAACGACACCACCTGGCTCGACGACCAGAACGCCTTCCTAGCCACGAACGGTGCCCACCTCGAACATGCCGTCGAGGACCTCGGCATCGTCAGCACCGCGCACGTGGAAGGCACCTACCTCGCTTGGCTGGACGTCACCGCACTCGGCCTCCCCGACCCGGCGGCGCACTTCGAGGCCAACGGCCTAGCCCTCTCGAACGGCGAGGACTTCGGAGCGAGCGGATTCCTACGCTTCAACTTCGGCTGCCCGGCTTCGCTGCTCGAACAGGGTATCGAGCGGCTACGGGCCGCTGTGTTCGCCGCGGAGAGATGACGTGCGCTGGAATCCCCGGCCAGCAAATGCTGACGCGCTAGGGCTCGCGCCCCCCGGGACCCCTTGGATGACAGCGTGCTTGTCGCGGGCCGCTTGGCCTTGAAGGGCGTGTTGCCGTGCGACTCCTCCGTCGGCGTGTTTGAGCGTTGATCCCGGCCGAACGAAAGTCGCACACCCCAACGCCGTTGCGCCCATGGGCGGAGGCCAGCTAACTTGCGTTCCACCGCCATACGTTGGAGACCTCTCATGAAGACGCGCTGCGCACTGCTGGTTGCCGCCATCGCCTCCTGTCTCGCGGTCGCGGCGCCCACGCCGGAAGACTTCGCCAAGTCTGCGGAAGTGTTGAGAGCGCGAATCTCGCCCACGGGCAAGTACCTCGCGGTGCTGCGGATCCTGGACGACAAACGCGTGGTGGCGGTGTTGACCTATCCGGGGCTTGAGCTCAAGGGGGTGATGAGTTTCCCCGGCCGCAACCAGGTGCTGGGCTTCCAATGGGTGAGCGACGACCGGCTCATCGGTTCCGTCACCCGCGACTTCGGCCGTTACGAGTTCCTGGCGCCGTCCGGCGAGCTGTTCGGCATGGACGCGGATGGCGGGCGCAGCAAGCATCTGTTCGGCTATCGCGCCGGCGAGGACAAGCCGAGCGCCACGCGCGGCGCCGTCCAGCGCCGTGCCAGCGCCACCATCATCGACCCGCTGTGGGAAGACAAGAACAACGTGCTGATCCAGATGCGCGATTGGAACTGGACGGCGTCCTCGGCCGTCGAGGCGGCGAAGATGAACGTGTACACGGGCCGCCTGACGGGGCGGGTGCGGGCGCCGGCGCCGGATGCCTCGCTGGTGGCCGGCCAAGATGGCGACGTTCGATTCTCGTTCTCGACCGATGACGACTTCAACTCCGTCGTACACCTGCGCGATCCCGAGGAAGGCGACTGGCGCCTGCTGAGCAAGACGGCGCTCGGCGACGTGCCGGTTAGGCCCCTCGCCGCGGCGAAGGACGGGCGCATCTTCGTCAGCACGGCCCCCGACGATGGTCCGCTCGGCATCTATCTGCTGGCTCCGGCCAGCGGCGAGCGTACGGAGGTCTATCGCCATGCGGTGGTGGACGCGAGTCTGGTGCGGGATTACGAAGGCAATGCCTGGGGCGTTCGGATAGAGCCGGACTACCCGGCCATCGTCACCATCGACGCGGACAATCGAGAGGCCGCGCTGCTGACGCAACTGCGGCCCATGTTCGACGGCCGCTTCGTGTCCATCGCCAACACCACCCACGACGGTCGACTGGTGCTGGTGGGGGTGCTTGGCGACGACCAAACGCCGGAGGTCTTTCTCTTCGACCGAACCACGCGGCAGATGCAGCGGCTCTTCGACGCGCTGCCTTGGATAGACGACGCCAGCCTCTCGGAGATGCGCCCGGTGCAGTTCAAGGCACGCGACGGCGTCACGCTTCGCGGCTACCTGACGATGCCGCTCGATCACGCCGGGCCCGCGCCCATGGTGCTGATGCCTCACGGCGGGCCGCACGGCCCGCGCGACAGATGGGGCTACGACCCGTATGTGCAGGTGCTGGCCGTCAACGGCTACGCCGTGCTGCAGGTGAACTACCGCGGTTCCGGCGGCTACGGAACGCGCTTCGAGCGCATCGGCTATCGGCAGTGGGCCGGCGCCATGCAGGACGACCTGACGGACGCCACCCGCTGGGCCATCAAGACGGGCGTCGCCGAAGCGGGCCGCGTCTGCATCCACGGCTGGAGCTACGGCGGCTACGCGGCCTTGATGAGCGTGGTGCGCGAGCCGGATCTCTACGCTTGTTCGGTGCCGGCCGCCGGCGTCTACGACCAGGACATCCAATACCGGAAGGCGGATTTCGCGCGCGCCACGCGATGGGGCAAGAAGTACATGGACCGGGTGATCGGTCCCACCGCCGAAGACCGACGCCTCGCTTCGCCCATCACCTACCTTGAGCGCTTGAGGACGCCGTTGTTCATCGTGCATGGCGAAGAGGACGCTCGCGTGCCGGTAGACCACGCTCGGGATCTCCAGAAGCGACTAAAGGCGGCTGGCATTCCGGCGCGATACATGGAAAAGGCGAACGAGGGGCACGGCTTCTACAAGGCGGAGAACCGTGCAGACTTCTTCGAAGCGCTGTTGGCGTTCCTTGATGAACACATCGGTTCGCGCCGCGCGGAACCGGCGGCACAGGAGCAGGCGGGCTAGCGGACGCTTAGCGCATTAGCAGAGCTGGCGGGGATGCGTTTGGCCTAGGGCGACGAAAACGCAGGTGCGCTGCGCCCGAGTGGCCTCGGGCGCAGCGGCGGACGGTCGCCCTCACATGTTGAAGTCCATCCGCAGGAAGGCGTAGCGGCCAATCGCTCCGTAAAGGAACAGGTCCGTGTTGTTTCCGCTGCTGAAGACGTACGGCGGGTCGTTGTCGAGCACGTCGTTCACGCCGGCCAGGAAGCGGTAGTCGTTGTAGATCCAGCCGACGCGCAAGTCGTGCTCGAGGTGCGACGGCACATGGTCGTAGCCGAACACGTTTTCGCCGTCGTAGCGCGGGTCGTCCATCCGGTGGACGTAGCGCATCCGCCATGTGTAGTCCCAGTTGCCTCTGTTGACGCCGAGGTTGCCGGTGGCGCGGATGCGCGGCATGGAGCCGCGGTCGTCCGCGTTGCCGGCGTTGGGCGCGAACGTGTTCAGCTTGACGTAGGTGCCTTGCAGATCAGCCACGATCTCGGTGTCCCAAGGGCCGCTGACCTCGTATCGCGCGCCGAAGTCGAAGCCCTTGGTGGTGACCGAACTGGAGTTCAAGAGTTGGTTGGTCATGCCGCGCACGAAGATTCCGCCCGGGCCGACGCCGGAAGTGAAGCGATCGCAGGATTCCTCCGTCTTGCCGGCTGCGCCTTCGTAGCAGCTGTCCACCAAACTGTCCGATGTGAAGCGGGTGATGAGGTCCAGCACCTTGATGTTCCACACGTCGATGGATGCCGAGAAGCCGTCGAGGAAGCGCGGCGTGTACACCAACCCGACGGTGGACGTGTCGGCGGTCTCTGGCAAAAGGTTGGCGTTGCCGCCGGCAAGCACGGCGTATTGCGAGGCCAGCTGGGTCGCGTCTGCGGGAATGCCGTCGAGCAGGCAATTCTGATCGACATTGTTGCCCGGCGAGCGAACCGGGCTGCCGCTCGCGCACGGGTGCGAGAAGAAGTCGAAGCTCACCGTGCCGCCGCCGAACAGGTCCGTCACCAGCGGTGCCCGGTAGGCGGTGCTGCGATTGGCGCGCAGGCGCAGATCGCGGAAGATTTGCCAGTCGGCGCCCACCCGCCACACCGTCTCGCGGCCAAAGTTGGAATAGTCCGAGGAGCGCGCCTGCAAGTTCACGTCCAAGGATTCCACTAGGAAGGTGTCCGCCAAGACGGGAATCTCAACCTCGCCGAAGATCTCCGTGAGCGAGAAGCTGCCTTCGGTGGTGAACACTTGGTTGGCCACGGATTCCCCGGCTTCCGTCACTGGGTCCGGCTTGTTGAAGCCCCGATCCGTGCGCGTCTCGAAACCAAAGGCGACGCTCATCGGCCCGGCCGGCAGTTCGACCACCGGCCCGGTGACCATGCCGAAGAAGCCGCTGGTCTGGAACTCGGACGTGGCCAACGTGTTCTGGCGGATGTAGGCGATCTCGTCCTGAGTCCAGTTGCCTGGGCGCAGCGCGTCCAGCGCGCCGCTGGGATTGACCACCTGCATGCAGATGGGGTCGTTCGCGCAGCGCTCTGGGTCGGAGATGATGTTGGCGCGATGCAGGTTCCACGTGGAGTTGGTCTTCAGGTCCGCATCGACCCTCGTGTAGAGGTGGGAGATCTCCCAGGCCCACTCGTTCAAGAAGCTGTCTGCGAGGATGTCGCCCCGAAACCCGCTCACCAGCCGAAAAGTATCGGATTCATGGTCGCTTACGCGGGCGCCGACCGTGCTGGTGGGGCGAATGTAGAGGTTGCCGGTGCCGAAGGGATTGTTCGGGTTCGTGCCCGGCACCACCCAGCCCTGCGGGATCTGCACGGTGCCGAACGAGCCCGGGTTGCCGTCGAGCCGGAACTGGCTGATGCGTTTGGAGAACTGCGCCTCCACGAAGCCCTCGACGCCGTCGGTGACGTCGTAGGTGCCGTAGCCGGAGAAGGCGTATACCTCCGACGCGCCGAAGATATCCTGCCCTAGGGCGTAGTCGTAGCGGTTCATCACCACGTCGTCCGGGTCCGAGACGTTCTGCGCCGCTTGGGTGGAGGGGCAATTGGCCGGGTCGTTCGTCCTCTCGTCGCCGCCGAACGCTTTTGGCACGGTGCAGTGGAAACCGGCCGCGCCGAAGAACACGCCGCCGGGCGAGAAGAAGCTGCCGTTTTGCGCACCGGTCGCGCTCAAGCTCGAGATGTTGGGCGTGGCCCAATCCCGGTCTATCTGCGGCACGTTGTTCGAGTAGCGGTACTCCGCGCCGAGCACCACCGAGCCGCGGTCCCCGGTGGCGCCGATGGCCAACTCCGCGGTGTAGCGCTGCGCGTCGCCTTGCCCGCTCATGCCCGTGGACACGCCGCCTTCGATGCCTTCGAAGTTGTCCTTCAGGATGACGTTCACGACGCCGGATACCGCGTCCGCGCCGTACACGGCCGAAGCGCCGTCGCGCAGGATTTCCACCCGTTCGACCATGGCGCTGGGCACGAACGTGAGGTCCACGGCTTGGTTCGCCAGGGCGTCCGCGAAGCTGGCCACGCGCTTGCCGTTGATGAGGATGAGCACCCGGTCCGGCCCCAGGTTGCGCAGGTCGACGGACGTCGCGCCGCCGCCGGACAACACGCTGGACTGGTTGAAGCCAGCTGTGCCGCTCACCGCCGAGGCGCGCAACGCCTCGCCGATGTTGGCAAAGCCGGATTCGAGAAGGGACGTGCCGGTGATGACGGTGATGGGACTTGCCGAGCTGAAATCGTCGCGGCGGATGCGGGAGCCGGTGACGACAACCTCCTCGATCGCGCCTTCCTCTTGGCTCTCCCCCTCCTCGGACTCCTGCTCTTGCGCGTACGCCGGCGCGACGAGCGCCAGCGCCAGCAATGCGGCCCAAGGCGAGCCCCGCCGCAGAAAACTCGCATGCAACATCTCGGTTGGCCTCCCCACCCTTTGGAATCGGCAGTGCCGATGAGCCTTTAACTCTCTGTAACATTTGCCGACATGTCAAGCACGAGAGTACGCCCGCGTTCGCCTCGCCGGGCACTGGGGCGACGGGCGCTTGAGGAGAGTCGCGCGGCATTCGCGGAAGTTGTTGCGATTTGTAACGCCGAGGGTCAGTATCCGCCGCGCATTGCCTAACGGCGTCGCCCGCAACGCTCCAAAGGGCGGGCGGCGCGAAGTAGCAAGACGCAGAGGGGTAACCAAATGAACGCAGCAACGCGAACCTGGCGGCAGTCGGTGCCGCCCTGTTTCCTGTTCGGCCTTCTGGCCGTCGCGCCGCCGGCCATGGGCCAAGAGGAGGACGAAGCGGCGCAGCAGAAGAAGATCGAGGAAGTCGTCGTCTACGGCCAGCGCAACGAGGCCACCGTCTCGGACACTTCGATCTCCATCACGGCGATGGACCAGAGCTTCCTCGAAGACATGGGGATGCAGGGGCCGAACGAGATGGTGAACTTCATCCCGGCCACCACCCGCACGGACTGGGACATCAAGATCCGCGGCGTCGGCCGCAACTTCCGCGGCCTGGGCGGAGACCCGGGCGTCGGCACGTACTACAACGGCATCTACTCGCCGGACTTCGGCATCGCGTCCACCGAGGGCGGCCTCTACGACGTGAAGCGCATCGAAGTGCTGCGCGGGCCGCAGGGCACGCTGTACGGGCGCAACTCCATCGGCGGCGTGGTGAACTACGTCACCAACCAGCCGAACCACGACGGCTTCGAGGCCAGCTTCCGCACCATTCTGGGCAAGTTCAACGCCAACGAGTGGTACGGCGTGGTCAGCGGGCCGCTGAGCGAGCGGCTGGCCTATCGGCTCAACGGCACCAAGCGTCTGCGCGGCGGGGCGGTGGAAGGCGCGGCCGGCAGCGAGGACATCGAGGACCTCAACGACCAGAACTTCGCCTTCATCCTGGAGTGGGACGTCTTGGAGAACCTGAAAGCGAACATCCGCATCAACGACCGCCGCGCCTACAGCAAGCGCAACTTCGGCAACGGCGGCCACGGCATCGCCGGCGAAGGGCCGTGCGTCGGCCAGCATCCCATCACCGACGACAGCCAGTGCGATCCGCGCTACCGCCTCTCCCGCGACACCAACTACTTCGCCACCGGCTTCCGCCCGGTCGACCAGGCGTGGCGAGACAAGTACGGCGACCTGGCGGACGATCCGCGCGGTGCCGTGGGCTGGACGCATCCGATCACCGGCGAAGTCTTCTACGGCGCCTACAACCGCCCCGGCGTGGACGACGAGAGCGTGCGCTGGCCGTTCATGCCTTCCCAGGGCTATCGGCAGGCATCGGTCGCCAGCTACGACATCGGCGGCGCGGACGAGCCGCACATCGTCGGCCTGACCACCGGCGACAACCGCGAGGAGTTCGACCACCAGCAAGGGGCGCTGGTGCTCGATTGGGACGTGAGCGACTCCGTGGGCGTGAAGTATCTGGGCTCCTACCAGAGCTTCGCGTACTGGTTCAACCGCGACAACAGCTTCTCCGACGGCCACGTCTCGGACATCGACGACACGGTGATCGAGCAGGTGGAAAGCTGGTCGCACGAACTGCGCGTCTTCTGGGACCTGGGGGATCGCTTCACCGCCACCTCCGGCGTCTACCAGTTCTGGGAATCCCGCGACCAGTGGTACGGCATCCGCGAACGCGCCGGTCAGGGGCGGGCCCGCAACGCCGCGCACTACGGGCCCGAGGGCTACGAGAGCTGGGTCCATGACGGCATCGGGCTGGTCGGCTGGGTGATGCCGGATTGCATCGGCACGGGCTCCGTTGGCTCGTCGGCAGGTGGCGATCTGGAACTCAACGACGCCACGCATCCGGGCTACGGTCGATACTGCGGCGACCCGGGCACGCCCTACAAGCAGGACTACGGCGGCGGCGGCGACACCAGCGCGGTCTACGAGCACCGCAATCTGGTGGACAACGAGAACTTCGCGCTCTACACCCAAGGCGACTTGACGCTTACGGAAACGCTGAGCGTGACCTTGGGCGTCCGCTACTCCAAGGACTGGCGCGACGCCACCGAGCAGCGCGGCGGCTACAGCGAGATCGAGGCCTACAACAAGCCGTGGCTGCCGGCCGTGCTCGCTGGCGCCTGCGCGGGCGCCGGTACACGTTGCCCTGAGAACCCGGCGGCGTTCTTCGCGCCCGGCGTCACGCCGCTGGCGGCGCTCAACGTGGCGCTCGGCGCGGCGACGTTCACCGGCGATGAGGACTTCCCCATCGAGCCGACGTGCGACCTCATGGCCGCCAATTGCGAGCGGCCACTGCGGCTGCGGGGCATTCCCATCGGCTGGGGCAGCCGCACCACCGGCACCTACCGCCAGGACGGCAACTTGAGCTACCGCGTGAACTTCAACTGGGAGCCGTCGAACGACATGCTGGTGTACTTCGGCCTGACCACCAGCTACCGCGCCGGCGGCTTCAATCTGGGCCGTGGCGATGGCCGCAGCGTGTTCGACACCAATGCCGACGGCGTCAACGACCTGCGCGCCATCGAGCAGTACGGCGACGAAGAACTGAAGGCCTACGAGGTCGGCTACAAGGGCACGCTGCTCGACGGCGCCTTGCAGCTGAACCTGTCCGTCTACTACTACGACTACGACAACTACCAGACCACCACGACGGTGTGGGAGTCGGAGGGCGGCAACTTCTCCCTGCCGATCCAGGTGGGCGAAACGGCTGGTCGCGGGCCGGTGGACAACACGTCGAACATCCCGAGCGCGCACAACCGCGGCTTCGAGATCGACGGCCAGTATCTGGTCACGGAGAGCTTTTCGGTCGGCGGCAACTACAGCTACACGGAGAGCGTCTTCGACGCGCCGTTCACGTTCTTCAACGAGAACGACCCGCGCTATCCCCGCGAGATTCTCGGCGGCGACGTGAACCAGGACCCGTGCTCGCTGCCAGCCGAGATCAAGGCGCTCTACTGCATCGAGGTGGACGGCGCGGACCTCACAGGCATTCCGACGCACAAGGCGACGGTTTGGACCTCCTACACGTGGAACACGGCCTGGGGCCAGCTGACTTGGCTGGGCTCCTTGGCCTACACCGGCGACTACGCCACCAACGTGTTCCAGCGACCTTGGGATCTGGTGCCAGACCGCGAGCGGATCGACACGCGCCTCACCTTCGAGGAATCCACCGGGCGCTGGTCCGCCTCCGCCTTCGTGGACAACGTGCTCGACAAGACCTACATCCGCCACTCGGACATGGAGAACCGGCGCTCCGGCTACGGCGGCAACTGGCCGCAGCGGGTGGTCGCGCTCTATCCGCGCTTCTGGGGCGTGGAGTTCCAGTACAACATGGGCGCCCGCTAGAGGCGTGGCATCGGCCTCGCCATCGCCTCAACGGCGATGGCGGGCGCCGAACGGGGCAGCTTCGCCGTGTCCGAAGACAACGCCAACACGCGGCCATCGTCGGAACGTGCGCCCGACCTGGCCGACTACGACTTCCTCGACTTCGGCGCCTCGAAAGGCGGCTGCATCGAGTTCGCCAAGGAACGGCTCGGCGGCAAGCGCGGGCTGGGCATCGACATCGACCCGCGCAAGCTGGAGGCGATGCGGGCGCTCGGCTACGACTGCATGGAGGGCGACGTCGCCAACCTCGACTTGCCGCCGAACTCCGTGCGCTTCGTGACGATGAGCCACTTCCTCGAACACCTGCCGGACTTGGCGACCGTGCACAAGGCGGTTGAAAACGCGGCCCGGGTGGCGACGGACTTCATCTTCATCCAAGGCCCGTTCTTCGACGCGGACGACGAGTTGCGGCGTTCCGGCCTGAAGTTCTATTGGGCGGACTGGCGCGGACATCCCTGCCATCTGACCATCCCGCAACTGACGACGATACTGGCCGAGCTAGGACTCGACGACCATCTGGCGTTGGCGCGGGTGCCGGTCGAATCATCCCTCGACCCGGCCATCCATCCCCTCGCCGCGCCGCGCAACTCTCATGACTATGACGCCGACGTACATCCCCCAAAGCCATTCGTGAAGTTCGACCCGCCGCTCTTTCGGGAGATCGTCTGCCTCGTGCGCCTGCGGCGCTTCCTCGGCTGGCGGCGCGTGGTGCAGGCGCGCAAAGGCTGCCACTTCGTCAGCGGAACTCTGCCGTTCCGCTAGGGGCGCTGACGCTCATGCGACTGCCAGCCTGGCCATCATTACTATTCATCGCCTCGTGCCGCGGCAGCTACGGCCCTAGCCACCCGGCGATCCGCTCGATTCCGTCAAGCCCAACTCCGTGGCGAGGCTGTCAATTTTCCTAATTGTTTCCGCCGTGCGATCTTCCAACTTGCCCATTATGAATGAGTGCCTTTCATCAAAGACCACCCCGAACAAATCCAGTTTATCAAGCATAAAGACGACGAACAACGATCCGAGACCGGCAATCAAGCCTCCCACCGTGGACGCAAGTAGCTCTCCACCCGGGAACTTGAAGAACTGCCCGATGGCCTCCCCCGCCAATATTCCGCCCGTCACTACCAAGCCCGTGAGAAGAACCTTGCTCGCTTCATGTGCAGCTTCCCCTAAGCTCATACCCGCCGGTGGGAAAAGCAGCACCTGAATCGCGTTCACAAGTGAAAGAAATCCTTCGCGGATGATTCTGACAACATTGCGTCCCGTCCGCACCAATGTATTGAGAACCATCGTCATCGTGGCCGAAAGAAAACCTGCCAGCCATCCTTTGCCGAATGCGACTGCAACGTCCTGCCACCGAGCCAACAAGCGGCGTCTGACACGGTCTAGGCGACCTTTCAGCACTTCCACCCACGAAAAGTCGTACCGCTCGCCCTTCCACCCTCTATAGAGGATATCCTTCACTTCAAAGAAAACCGCTGATGTCAACTCCGCGATGAGAAGCCCTATTGCCTGTTGCAGGCCCTGTTGTTTGCCTACCCCAATGCCTTCCTTCATTCCTCGTCTGGCAATTTGCCATTTACTTGGGAGGTGTCCCTCTACGGCCTTATTCGCTCTCTCTTGAATTGGCTTAGTGCGTCCTTTATCCGTATTGGGAACGTCCCCCAGATCTTTGTCTTGCTTACTTCGATTGATAGACCGATCGGTGTGCTGCAAATTGTCTGGATCGTTTCCAGCACCCTGCCTCTCGTCGGGATCTAGCGCGTAACCACCCCTGTCATGTATCTTCTTCTTGGGGATCACATGGTCTAGATCCGCTCGACCTTTGCCTAACTTTTGGCCTGTGTATGCATCCGTGACAGTGCCATCTGGGCTTTGCCTCCCTTTCCAAAGATCATTTCTGGTTTTTTCCGTGACGTTGTAATCTTGCTTCACATCGCCATACACGTATTTCCTATCGTATTCCATAATGTCCGATCGGCTGAGGCGAAGGGGTCCGAGAAGCGTGTCGATAAGGGTGCATTTGACGCCATCGTACAGCGCGTCGTACTTCTTTTGAGAGAAGCTCTTGTCGAGGTCCGCCAAACATCGATCTATCGCTTCGTCAGTCACCATGTACTGATCGAAAACGGGCACCTCCACAGCGACCGAGTTAATCAGCGCCCAATCGACATCTTGGGATAGCAGGTCCTCAACCCACCTGTCGTCGACTACGGACAGCGGAGCACCGCCGGATCGTGCGGCGAGCATCGCCCGCCGAGCTCTGAACCGTTCGGAGCGCTTAGTCATTTCATGCAGCCTTCAATGTGGTCCAAGCATTCCTAAAGGCCCGTTCCTTGGGATGTACACGACCGTCCGCCTCCATGACTACATCAATGATGTCGTCAAGTACCGCGAAATCTACTTCGGCACGTTTAGCAAGTTCGAAGGCGGTCTTCGCGTTCGGTCGGGCGTCCCATAGGGCGGTTATCCTCCTCTTTACGGGAGAGGGAAGGCTGCTGTGGGAAACGCCCGCGATGAACTCCTCAATTTCATCCCTTTCCTGAGGATGAACTTCACCATCGCAGTTCGCGCATGCGATTGCCACAGCGAACATCGCAACTAGCTGGTCGCCGAAGTTCGCGACTTCCACCCTCACGCCATCCAAGTAAGATTGGACCCCAGCAAGTTTCTCGGCGTTCCTGGCCCTCTCCCGCTCCTCGCCCCGTTTTTCCGCCTGCTCTTCGTTATCGTCAAGGGCGTCGGCAATTGCGCCACCAGCACCGCCCACGGCCGCGCCAACAGCGGCACCGACCGCCGTCACTGCCCCAATAGGGCCCAGTACTGGAAGCGCAGCAACAGCGGCAACGCCGGTTGCAGCACCCACAAGCACTTTCCACACCGTCATCCTAGGACCTCCTCATTCCTTGCGTACAGCGGGACATCTCCCCAAAGCGTTGCCCAGCAGCCTGCCAAAACGGTGGCCCTAGCCAAGGTGCGCGGCACCATAGCGGCTAACGTCGCGTAAGTCAACCGTTGGTTTTCGTGCCGGGCGGTGGACGCAAGCGCCGAAAGCGGGATGTCGTTGGCTGGGCCCTCCGCCATTGCCTGCTGCCGCATCAGCCGCCAGCCGAACCATGTGGCGTTCCAGCCGCCAACATGCGGATGTAGGCGAGCAGCGCTCCTTCCCAGTGCGGGGGTTCGATGTCGAAGGTCGCGGCCAGTTTGCTGGCGTCGAGGCGGGAGTTGCGGGGGCGGGCGGCTTTCGCTGGCCAGTCCTCGGTGGCGATGGCGTGGATTGTCGGGGAGCGTTCAAGTAGACCTGCTTCGGTCGCGGCGGCGACGATGGCGCGGGCGAAGGCGCACCATGAGAGGGCTGGCATGGTGGAGAAGTGGTAGGTGCCCCAAGGGTCCTCCCGCGTCGCCAATGCCTGGACGATGGTGCGGATGGTCTTCGCAATCGCGACCGCGGGGGAGGGCGAACCGATCTGGTCGTCCACGACGGACAGTTCCTCGCGTTCGCTCGCCAGGCGCAGGATGGTGTCCACGAAGCTGCGGCCTCGGCGGCCAAAGACCCAGCTCACGCGCAGGATGACGTGGCGGGGCGCGACCGTGCGGAGCGCTTCTTCGCCGGCGAGCTTCGTGGCACCGTAGACGCCGAGCGGAATCGCCGCGTCGTCCTCCGCATACGCGCCCTCCTTCGTTCCGTCGAAGACGTAGTCCGTGGAGAGATGGACGATGGCGACGCTTCTGGCGGCGCAAGCGCGTCCGAGGACAGCCGGGGCATCGACGTTGGCGCGGCGGGCGAGCGCAGGTTCGTCTTCGGCTTTGTCCACGGCGGTGTAGGCGGCGCAATTCACCAGCACGTCGGGCATCGCCTCGTCCAAGCGCCGGGCCACGTTCTCGGGGTTCGTCACGTCCAGCGCGGCACGGTCGAACGCTTGCACGTCGAAAGTGCCGGTGCGCAGTTTCGCCATCTCGGAACCGACTTGCCCGGCCGCGCCGGTGACCAGCACCTTCACTGCCGCAGATACTCCTCCAAGGTGGGATTGGCGCGATCGGCTGGCGAGACGATGGGGGAGGAGACCGGCCACTCGATGCCGATGGCGGGGTCGTTCCAAAGCACGCCCTTGCCGTCTCCGGGAAGGTAGTGCGCGGTGCATTTGTAGTGCAGGTCGACCACTTCGGAGAGGGCGCAGAAGCCGTGCGCGTAGCCGGGCGGAACGAACAGCTGCGCGTGTTCGCGGTCGTCGAGGTGGACGCCCACATGTTGCCGGAAGGTCGGCGATTTCGGGTCGATGTCCACCGCCACGTCGAACACGCGCCCGCGGCTCACGCGCACCAGCTTGCCTTGGGGCTGGCGCTCCTGGAAGTGCAGGCCGCGAACCACGCCGCGCACGGAGCGCGAGTGGTTGTCCTGCACGAAGTCCCAGCGCAGGGCGGGGATGCCGTCGTAGCGTTCCTTGCTGTAGCTTTCCAGCAGAAAGCCGCGCTCGTCGTCGAAGACGTCCGGGTAGACGACCACCACGCCCGGCAGCGCCGTTTCCTCAACGCGCATGGCGACCGTCCGCGACGAGGCCGTGCAGGTACTCGCCGTAGGGAAGCTGCGCGGAGGCTTCGGCCAGCGCGGCGAGGTCGCTGTCCGCGATCCAGCCCATGCGCCAGGCGACTTCCTCGGGGCAGGCGATCTTCCAGCCTTGGCGATGCTCGATGGTCTGCACGAACAGGCTGGCCTCCAGAAGGGTGTCGGGGGTGCCGGTGTCGAGCCAGGCCATGCCGCGCCCGAGTTCCACCACGTCCAGCCGGCCTTGGCGCAGATAGGCCAGGTTCATGTCGGTGATTTCGAGTTCGCCGCGGGGCGACGGTTCAAGCGCTTCGGCGATGCGCACCACGTCGTTGTCGTAGACGTAGAAGCCGGTGACGGCCATGTTGGACTTCGGCTGCGCTGGCTTTTCTTCGAGGCCCACCGGGTGGCCGAGTTCGTCCACTTCCAGCACGCCGAAGCGTTCGGGGTTCTTCACTGGATAGGTGAAGACTGTGGCGCCGCGGTTCGCCGCGACGGCTTCGCGGGCTTTGCGCGAGAGTTCGCTGCCGAAGTAGATGTTGTCGCCGAGGATGAGCGCCACCGGGTCGTCGGCGATGAACTCGCGGGCGACGATGAACGCATGGGCGATGCCGCGTGGATCTTCCTGCACGGCGTAGGCCAGGCGCATCCCCCACTGGCTGCCGTCGCCGAGCAGTTCGCGCAGGCGCGGCGTATCGCGGGGGGTGGAGACGACCAGCACGTCGCGGATGCCGCCAAGCATCAGCGTGGTGAGCGGGTAGTACACCATCGGCTTGTCGTAGACCGGCAGCAGCTGCTTGCAGACGCCGATGGTGACCGGATGCAGCCGCGTGTTGCGGCCACCAGCAAGTACGATGCCCTTGGTGGGCCGAGAGGACGGGCTATGGGGCATCGTGTTCGCTTGGTTTCGGAATCCCGCCGGCTTTTGGGGCGCCCCGGTCCGGCGCGAGGATTGGTGCCGAAGAGAGGACTCGAACCTCCACGGACATAAGTCCACTACCCCCTCAAGGTAGCGTGTCTACCAATTCCACCACTTCGGCGCATGACGGCCCGATCAAGTCGCGGGGACTGCCGGGCCAGTCTGCGGTTGATCATACATCCGGCAAGTCGGTTTCGGTATCGCCCGTTTCCGGCTCTTCTTCCACGGGCTCGTCGAGATCGAAAGGCGTCTCCACCGGCGGCAGCGAAACGGCGCGCATGGCGTCGGCGCGCTGCTTCGCGGTGTACGCGAGGCCGAAGGAGATGGCGAAGAAGCCGATGGCGAGCCAAACCGTCGTCTTGGTGAGGAACGACGCCGAGCCAGCGCTGCCGAAAACCGTGTTCGCGCTGCCGGAGCCGAATGCGGCGCCGACGTCCGCCCCCTTCCCCTGTTGGATGAGCACCAGCGCACCCAAGGCCACGGCGTCCACGACCAGCAGAATCAGCAGCACTGTTTCCAGAGTATTCAAGGGGGGGCCTCCGACGGGGCGGCGCAGCATATCGCGCCGAACTCGGCGGCGTCCAGTGACGCGCCTCCCACCAGGGCGCCGTCGATGTCCGGCGCCGCGAAAAGCGCCGCGGCATTGGCGGCCTTCACGCTGCCGCCGTAGAGGATTCGCGCATCCGCAGCGCCTTGGCTCTTCAAGTGGGTTCGCAGCACGTCGTGCATTTCCTGGGCTTGCGCGGGGGTGGCGGTTTCGTCCGTGCCGATGGCCCATACCGGCTCGTAGGCAAGCACGGCGGTATCGAACGCGGCTGCGCCGGAACGTCCAATCACCGCATCCAGCTGGGCGAGCACGGTGGCGCGGGCGCGACCGGCGCGGCGTTCGTCGAGGGTTTCGCCGACGCAGAGAATCGGCGCCAGATGCGCGCGCACCGCGGCCTCGAACTTTTCGGCGACCACGCTGTCGCTTTCCGCGAACAGTCGACGCCGTTCCGAATGGCCGACGATGGCGAACTCCGCGCCGAGGTCGCGCGCCATCGCCGTCGCGTGTTCGCCGGTGAAGGCGCCGGGCGGCTGCGCGGCGATGTTCTGGACCCCGAAACGGGCGGCGCGACCGCGCAACGCTTCGGCGAGGCGATGCAGATAGCCGAACGGCGGGCAGACCACCGCATCGACATGCAGCGGCGGATCGCGCCAGGCGGCCGCGAACCGTTCCACGAAGGCAACGCTCGCGTTCATCTTCCAGTTGGCGACCACGAGTGCGCGGGCGGAGGACATGGGTTCCAGACGATTTCGACGGGGCGCAGACGCTAGCGTACCGCCTCGGACATTGCTTGTTCAGGTGCGCCGCTAGAACGTCGCCTCCGGATCCAGCGGTTCGCCGACATGGTGTGCTTCTCCCGTCGCCGCTTCCGGCCGGTCGTCGTGGGGGTCGCGGTAGTCGCCGACGTGAACGGGCGTGGTCGGCTCGCTCTCGCTAGCGGTGGGGTCGAGGTAGTCGCCGACGTCGCCTGTTTCCGAGTCGAGAACGGGCTCGTCGATGCGGGGAGGCTCGGTTGAGGGATCCTGTTCAGGCACGCCCGCAACGGCGATTTCCTCTTCCACTGGCGGCGCTTGCACGGCTTCTTCAACGGCTTCCGCGGAATCTTCGGGAGGGGCGATCTCGCGGAGCGCCGCTGGTTCTTCCGCCGGTGCCGCACTCTCGTCGAGATAGTCGGCGACGCCCCAGGCACCGCCGACCGCCAACAGCGCACAGACGACATACGCCGCCGGCCATCCGTACCTTGCGCGCGCCTGCCCCGACCATCGCCGGTTCTGCGGGGCGAGCTCGGCATCCGTTTCGTTCACTGTTCGCTTTACACCGTGTCGTGCCAGCGGTCGAGGCCATCAACTATAGCGTCAACCCGGGATTGCGCTCTTCTGCTACTTTGCTTGGAGGCCAATCCTGCGAGGCAGTTCCGGCTTGAACACTTGGCATCCGCTCGCATCGGTCGCGCTCTGCGCCTGCTGCGCAGGCGTGTTCGCGGGTTGCGACGCGGCGACACCGGATGCGTCCTTGGAAATGCCTCGGCCCGTGTATCTCGTTGGGCAGGACTTGGCGGCGATCCGGGGCTACATTCAAAGCCGATGCTGCGTTCAAGCCGATGGCCACACGGCCTACCTCTCCTTCTACAACTTGCGTTCGGAAGCGGACGGCTTCGGCGGGCTGGGGCTGGGCTTGGACGGTGCGCCCATCGCCTTGGAGCATAGCTGGGGTGCCGGGCCGGTGAGCGCCTACAAGACCGCAACCGAATTCGGCGGCCACTTGGCCATCGGCCTTTCCATCGCCGAGAACCAGCCGGGCCAACTGCGCGCGCTGTCGGCAGGCGCCTTCGACGCCAACGTCGACCAGCTCGCCCGCCTCTTTCCGCATGTGGACGGCACGGTGTTCTTGCGCATCGGATACGAGTTCGACGGCGCGTGGAATCCTGGCTACGAGGATGCGCCGCGTTTCGTGAGCGCGTGGCGACGCATCGTCGCCCGGCTGCGCGAGGGTGGTGCGGGCAGCAACGTGAAGTTCGTCTGGCACGCTTCCGCCTCGCCCATCGACGACCTGATCGATGGCCAGCGCGACGACATCGCCCGCTGGTACCCAGGCGACGACTACGTGGACTGGTTCGCCATCTCCTGGTTCATGCATCCAGACGCAACGCCCACCGCGCCCGCACACCAGCCGCCGCCAACGCCTCGGCAACTGGCGGACGAAGTGCTTGCCTTGGCACGCGCCGCCGGCAAACCCGTGATGGTGGCCGAAGCCACGCCCCAAGGCTTCGACTTGGATACGCTGACACGCGCCAACATCACACCCCTTTGGGATGGGCCGGCGGGAGAAGATCGCCAAGCCGTGTCCGAAGACGCCATCTGGCAGGCATGGTACGGCCCGCTGTTCGACTACCTGAACGCCAACGCGGACATCGTGCGCGGCCTGGCCTACATCAACTGCCCGTGGAACGACCAGCCCAAGTGGGGCCCGCCTTACGCCGAGGGCTACTGGGGCGACAGCCGCCTGCAACTCCGCCCGAATCTGGCGCGACGCTTCTCGCAAGCGGTCGCCGCATGGCAACGGTGACACGCCGCCACGTTCGGGCGCTGACCGCACGGTGCTATAGTGGATTCAGGCTAGCCAAGCGATTCAAGGCACGTGCCGACTACACGCTCGCCCAGCGCCATCTTCGATCTCTGCCAGCCGCGTTCGGACGTGCTGGCGGGGCGCGTGGCGGATGCGGACTTCGCCGCCGATCTCGCGGCGGTGATCGGCGGCACCGCCAACGCCGAATACTCGGAACCGGCGCGGTTCTTCGCCAACACCTATCCCACCCGCGGCTTGCGCGACTTGCTGGCGAACGTGTGCCGTCGCTTGAGCGGCGCGGGTGGGGAAGCGGCCGCCATCTTCCGCTTGGACACCACCTACGGGGGCGGCAAGACGCACGGCTTGATCGCCCTTGTCCACGCGGCTGGCGGCATGAAGGGCGTGGCGGACATCGGCGAGTTCGTCGAGTCCGGCCTGCTGCCAGCCAGCGCCGTCCGCATCGCGGCGTTCGATGGGGAAAACGCGGACCCGGCCAATGGCCACGCCATGGGCGAAGGTGTGCTGGCGCATACGCCTTGGGGCGAAATCGCCTACGCCCTTGCTGGGCGCGACGGCTACGAGCGCGTACGGCGCAGCGACGAGCAAGGGGTGGCGCCCGGCGCCGCAACGCTGGCGGAACTGTTCGGCGGCGAACCGACGCTGATTCTGCTCGACGAACTGGCCGTCTATCTGCGCAAGGTGTGGCGGGCGGAAAACGCCCGCGACCAGCTGACGGCCTTCCTGACGTCGCTCTTCAAGGCGGTGGAGAGCGCGCCGAACGCGGCACTCGTCTACACGCTGGCGATTGGCCGCGACGGCCGCGCCACGGACGCCTACAGCGAAGAGCACCAGTTCGTCGCGGACACGATGGCAGAGGCGGAGAGCGTCTCCGCCCGCAAAGCAACGCTGCTGAACCCCACCGAAGACGAAGAAACCGCGCCGGTGCTGCTGCGCCGCCTGTTCGAGCGCATCGACGAAAGCGGCAAGACGGGCGTTGTAAGCGCCTATCAGCAATTGTGGCGCGAACACCACGCATCGCTGACCGAGGAAGCCGTTCGACCAGAGACCGCGCAAGCCTTCGCCGACAGCTACCCCCTGCATCCAGACGTGCTGGCCACGCTGCGCGGCAAGACCTCCACGTTGAGCGAGTTCCAGCGCGTGCGCGGCATGTTGCGCCTGCTCGCCCGCACCATCGCCCATCTGTGGCAAGAGCGGCCAGCCGATGCCACGGCCATCCACCTGCACCACATGGACTTGGGGCGCGAGCCGATCCGCCAGGAACTGGTGACGCGCCTCGGCCAATCCGCCTTCGTGCCGGCCATCGCCAACGACATCGCCGGCGGGGGCGAAACTCGTTCGCTGGCCGAGAACATCGACGCCGAGCACTACAACGGCCTGCCGCCCTACACGGCCTACGTCGCCCGCACCGCCTTCCTGCACACCTTGGCGTTCAACGAGCCGTTGAAGGGCCTCTCGCCGGAAGACCTGCGCTACGCCGTGCTGGCGCCGCGGCTGGACGTGAGCTTCGTCGAGGAAGCCCGCAAGCGGTTCATCACCGAATCCGCCTACTTGGACGACCGCCCCGGCGCCGCGATGCGCTTCCTCGCCGAAGCCAATCTCAACCAGATCATCCGCCGCGAAGAACGCAACGTGGATGCTGGCGACGCCCGCGCCGAACTCAACGACCGCATCGGCGGCATCTTCGACGGCAACACCTTCGACGCCATCCGCTTCCCCGGCGGCCCCTTCGACGTGCCGGACGAAGTGGGCGATGGCCGCCCGAAGCTGGTGGTGCTCTCCTACGATGCCGTCGCCATCAACGCCCAGGTGACCAAGCTGCCGGACCTGGTGGAACGCATCTACACCCGCAAGGGTTCCGAAGGGCAGGCGTTGCGGGCGCTGCGGAACCATCTGGTGTTCGTGGCGACGGACGACAACGGCAAGGCCGAAATGCAGCGCCGCGCCCGCCTTCGCCTGGCGTTGCGCGCCTTGAAGCGCGCCGACCGCCTGCGCGACCTGGCCGACCATCAGCAGGATCAAGTGTTGGAAATGGAGGCGCGTTCGGAGCAGGAACTGGCCATCGCCATCCAGCAGGCCTACCGGCACGTGCTCTATCCCTCGTCCAACCGCGCCGACCCGAACGTCCCCTTGGCGCACACCGCCATCGACATCCACTCCCCCGCCGACAAGCCCGGCGCCGGCCAAAGCCACATCGAGCGGGCGCTGCGCGAATCGCAGAAGCTGCGCCTGCCGGAAGACCAGCCGGACGCGCCCGTCTACGTGCGCGACCGCACCCCGCTGCGCAACGGCCAGATGACCACGCTGGCGTTGCGCGACGAGTTCCGCCGAGACCCCGCGCTGCCCATCCTGATCGGCGACGACACCTTCATCCGCGGCATCCGCGTGGGCGTGGAACGGGGAGACTACATCTACCAACGGGGCGATCTGCTGTTCGGGCCAGGCGATCCGCCGGCTTCGGTGGTGATCGACGAGCAGTCCATCGTGCTGACGATGGCCTATGCGCGGAACACGGACGTTTGGCCGCGGCGGCAGGTGGACAAGGAAGAGGGGGAGGAAAAGCCCCAACCTTCGCCACCTGACGGGGGCGTCGGCGAGGACCACACCGAGTACGATCGGACGCCGGATCGCGAGCAACTCCAAGCCGAAGGCCCGCTGCGCGAAGCGCTGGTTCGCCTGTGGGAGCGGGCGCGGGATGGGAAAGTGCAACGCATCGGCGAACTGGAAATCCGCCTGTTCGACTCGAGCGACGCCTTCCGCCTGCTCGGCGTGGTCGGGCGAGTCGGCGGAGCGGACAAGCGGGTTGCCTTGAGCGGCGGCTACGAAACCAAAGCCGGCGGCGCCTGCGAACTGGAGTTCGAGGGCGCTCCCGACGATGCGCAGCCGGTACGCGAGTTTCTGGAATCGCAACTCCGCGCCGCCAGCACGACACGTTTGGAGGCCGGTTTCACCCTGACGTTCCACGACGGCCTCGCCATGCAGGAGCCAGCGCCGGAGCAACTCGCCGACGACCTCTGCCGCTTCGCCAACGGCGCCGCGTACGTTTCCGCCACGGCGCAGCCGCGGGATTGACGACGATGGCGCAGCCCGCACCCATCGCCGTGGTCGCATCCACGCCCCGCTACGAGTTGCGCGTGCGCAGCCTCGGCGCGGCGGACAGCGAGTACGAAGTGTGGCAGCTGCCCAGCCCCGCCACGCCGCAAGTGACCGCGCCCATGCGCGTGGCGGGCTTGCGCCGACGCAACCTGAGCCTCGTCGAACACCGCGTGCTGCGCCGGCTGGCGAAATCCAACATTCGCCTAGGGTCGAGCCTTCGCCCAAGGGCAGGCGGAGGCAAGAGCGGCGGAAGCGCCCACGCCCTTTCCGAAGACTTGGCGTTGACGCTGGGCCTGCTGTTCCGCACCTTGGCGCCCATGCGCAGCCGCGACAACATGGTGACCGTGGCCGAGGGCATCGAAGCGATGCAGCGCGAGGAAGCCGCCTACTGGCTCGGCATGGCCATGCACCGCAAGCGCCCGAGACGAGTGCTGGCGGCGCTGCGGATGTTGCTGACCGAACCGAAGGCCAGCGGCGAAGGCCGCGTTCGCGCCGATGCCGGCGCCCGGACGCTGGCGTAGGGAGAGCCCATGCCCACCCTGCCCTACAAACTGATCCCCTACGGCTGGGCGGATTTCCGCGCCATTCGCCTTGAGGACCGCCTCTACGTGGACAAGACGCGCTTCATCCGCCCGCTGGAAAACGAGCGCTTCACGTTCCTGATCCGCCCCCGACGCTTCGGCAAATCCTGCTGGGTCTCGCTGCTGGAGAACTACTACGACCGCAAGTGGGCGGACGAGTTCGAGCAGGTGTTCGGCGACACGGACATCGGCCGCAAACCCACGGAAAACCGCCACAGCTTCGTGGTGGTGCGCTTCGACTTCTCGGTGGTAAACGATGCGCCGGAGACGCTGGAGCGGGAGTTCGAGTGCTATTGCGGCGCGGAAATCGAAGAAGCCCTGGAACGCAACGCCGACTTGATCCCGGCCGACGCCACTCGGCACATCCTTGAACAGCCCTCGGCATCCGCCAAACTCAACGCCCTGTTCCGCGAGGCGAGAAAGCGCGGCCTCCGCCTGTTCATACTCATCGACGAGTACGACAACTTCGCCAACACGATCCTCGCCCACCACGGCTCCGACGCCTACCAGGAACTCACCCACGGCAGCGGCTTCTACCGCAACTTCTTCGCCGCGCTGAAGGGCGGCGCGGGCCGCAGCGGGGGCGGCCTGGAGCGCCTGTTCATCACCGGCGTCTCCCCCATCACCTTGGACGACGTGACCAGCGGCTTCAACATCGGCAAGAACATCAGCCTGCGCGAGGAGTTCAACGCCGTCCTCGGCTTCACCGAGCACGAAGTGGAGTGCCTGCTGGAGACCTATCGAGAGGCGGGCGCCTTGGACGTCGATACCGGCACCGTCCTCGACGTGATGCGCGAGTGGTACGACGGCTACCGCTTCGCCAAGGATGCCAAAGAGACCGTGTACAACACGGACATGGTGCTCTACTTCCTGGACGCGGTGGTGCCCAACAAACCCATGCCGGACGACCTGATCGACGTGAACGTGCGCATCGACTACGGCAAGCTCCGCCACCTGCTGACGCTGAGCCGACAAATGGGCCCGTCCGCCCGCCCCGCCCAAGAGGACGCCCCGCCCCCAGAAGCGCCCACCGCCCCCGTGCGCTTGAACGGCAACTTCGACCTGCTCCGCCACGTTGTCGGCGAAGGCCAAGCCGACGCGGACATCCAAACCAGCTTCCCCTTGGAACGCCTAGACCAGCGCGACAACTTCCTCTCCCTGCTGCACTACTTCGGCCTCCTGACCATCCGCGAAGCCGAAGCAGGCACGGTACGCCTAGCCATCCCCAACCAGACCGTCCGCCGCCTCCTCTACGGCCACCTCCGCGACGCCTACGCCGACGTAGGCGTCCTCTCCGTAGACATGCACGCCTTCGCCGCCCTACTCCGCAGCATGGCCCTCCACGGCGAATGGCAACCGGTGTTCGACTTCCTCAAGGACGCCATCGCCGCCCAAACGAGCATCCGCGACTACCTCGACGGCGAGAAGGTCATCCAGGGCTTCCTGGCGGCGTACCTGAGCGTCTCGAGGCACTTTCTGGTCCGGACGGAGCCTGAGCTCAACAAGGGGTTTGCGGACATCGCGCTGGAACCGCTGGTGGCGCAGTATCCGGAGTTGCGGCATGGGTACCTGATCGAGCTGAAGTACCTCAAGCGCGGGGAGGACGCGAGCGAGGCGAAGGTGCAGAAGGCCGTTGAAGATGGCCGGGAGCAGTTGCAGCGCTACCTAGCGGACAGGCGCTTCACTCGTATGCCTCCAATCGTCCGCTTTACGGCGGTCACGGTGGTCTTCCAAGGCTGGGAGATGGTATGTTGTGAGCAGTTGGCCGCGTAGGAGCGATTAGGTGGCAGCCCGTACGACCGTCACCAGTGCAGCCGAAGCACTATCTCACCCCCTGGTCGTCTGGGCGGCTTGGCTTCGCGTTGATCAGTGGTATCGCTCTGGCAATCTCGCCCCGCAGCCGGAGCTCTCTCAGTGGCAACTTCATCCCGAAGCAGAAGCAAGGAAGTTGGCTGGTGAGATCCGCTCCGGCCAATGGCGACCAAGCACTTGGAAACAGCTACCGTGTCCGAAGCGCGGCGCTTGTCTTCGCCACTATGTGATGCCCACGGTCAAGGACCAGGTCGCGTTTATGGCGTATCTGGTTCTTCTCGGCCCTTTGCTCGACAGCCGTTTTCTGTCATTCGTCTTCGGGAACCGCCTGTATCGTCCACTCGCGTGGGACTCGCGTAGCAGCTTTCCCCATTGGAGGCAGCGTGGCTATCCCTTCCTCACCCCCCACACGTACTTGCCCTACAGACGGTCCCACGGTCTGTTTCGAAGAGTTGCAAGTTGGACAGTCTCCAGCATGACAGGTGCTCCAATCCAAGAAGAGAACTACGCTGGCCGAGTCCAACGTCCGGCAGACTACGACTATGTCTCACTGCCGCGATGGACCCACAAGAGGTGGTGGGGGACGAACACCGATAATGGCAAAGCAAATCGTAGAGCATATTGGGCCTCCCTAGACGTCCAACTTGCGTATCCGTCAGTGAAGTTGACCAGTTTGTCGAAGGCTCTTGTTGATCTGGTGGAACCGCTCGATAGCGCCACCGATCCGCTGGATATCGACATCACCGCAGCACATATAGTCTCATCACTTGACGGCTATCCGAGAGCTCTAGTGGAAGGACTCGCCGATAAAGGACTGCGGAAAACACTTGCTCAAGGTCTGATCAAGGCTCTTGACCGCGTGAAGGTAGACTGTGGCGAAATCCCAACATCTTCCTGGACTCCACACCATGCGAGAGCAATCCTGCCTCCTGAGAACAAGGGCCTACCCACGGGCCTCGCTATATCTGGTCTGCTCCTCAACGTCGTGTTGCACAGAGTGGACAGCATGGCGTTAGAGTATCTCCAAGATGCACATGGCCAGTTCCGAGGTGCCGTCGTTCGGTTCGCCGATGACATGTACCTCATGGCTCGGTCTCCTGAAGGGATATTCCGGCTGATCGATGTCGTCTGGGGAGCGATAGAAGGCCACAGGGACGATCTTCCGATAAGGCCAAAGTCCAGGTCGAACCTGTACGTCAACTTATCCAAAGTCGATCCGACGGCAGTTGGGGATGTTGTTCGCAAGTGCCTAGGTGATAGCGGTTGGGAGGCTTGTGGACAGTGCTCGGATCTCCTGCCTGGCAAACGGGCGTCCCTATATCGATGGTGGCTTGATGGGGCGGACGAGGGCTTGCGTCGGAGCATAGATCGTGAATCCATCGGGCCCGGAGACGTTGGTCCGTTTGTAACTACTCTCGTTGAGCGACTCAGTGACATTGGTAGCGACATGCTTGTCGATCGCTTTGGACAGGCTGCCAAGGATCGTCAGGTTCAGCTCCACGACCTCGCACGATTCGACATTGAGGACGAGCAAGTTAGACCAGACACACGTCGCACTTTTGCCGCCAATCGACTAGCTGGTACATGGCTGTCGGCTGACCAAGATGAAGCTCGGCGCGAAATCTCCGAGATACGTCGTTCCATTGCTACGGTCTTTGAGCAGACGCCTTGGAAGGTCGCCCTTTGGGGCGCGGTTGTTCGCGCCGCGGCTCGCCGCACGGCCGGGGACAAGAGCGATTTCGCCAAGGATGACGCGGATGCGGAACAGTGGTTGACTCGATTGCTGAGACATGTGGCCACGCAAGGCGAGGAGTCTTGGCTGCGGAACTGGCCGGAAAAGTCCGCTGAGTCTTCTCACAACGGCTCCGTCGATTGGCGCAATCCCTATCTGTCCTACCACCGTACAGCCTTCTGGCAGTCGTTGGCGAAGGTGATCCGTCTGCTCAAGTCCCACCATGACAAACAAGCACGGGACGATCTGCGGGGCGCCGGCGCTTCTCCGCGTCATTGGGCTACGCGAGCAGTACCAGAAGGGCGACATGGAGATGTCGCGGGGTTCCTTGGCGATATCGACAGGTGGGCAGGGGTGTTGTACGGGACGGACCCGACGCCGGCCGATCTGCCGCGTTGGGAGCTGGACCACTTTGCAGCCGCGTGTCTTGCGACGGCTACTGGGCGTACTGTCGCTGAGAGTTGGCGGCGCTGCGATCAGCGTGTACGCCGCGTCGTAGTTCCGGAGGGAGTCGTGGCGGACACCACGGTGGTGAGGGTGATGTTGGCAAGGAACGGCAGGCTTGCCCCGGAGCGCAAGAGCCAACACCCCCTAGGACGGCTTGCAGTCGCCCAGCTACTGCTCACGGGCGGAGGGAGAGACTTCGATGGCGTCCTGTTTGCAGACCGGCGACCGTCCGGGGTGAAGGGGGCCGATGCGGACGCCTACGAGATTGCCGTAGCGTGCAGTTTGCATTGTGAACATCTGTTGGCGGACGAAACAGTCTTGAGGGCAACGAGCAAGATGGCGAACGATCCCTTGGCTCTTCAAGAATACGACAGGGCCCGCCGGGTTTTCTTGGGTAGGGGGTTGCCTTGGCCGCCGTAACGCTGCACAGGCTCCTGTGGGGTGTACCGGAGTCCCGCGAGGTCCAAAAGTGGAACATCCGCGCTCAGGAAGTACCGCCGATTGGTCTGCCCAGTCGTGTAGCCGTCGCGCTCCTGCTTGCGGCCCGTGGTCAACCGGTGCCCGTGAACAGAACGCACGGTCCTCTGGTGTGGCGCTTGAAGGACTGCAAGCAGTGCCTCGCAGAGGGCAGGCGCCTGCAGTTTGGCCTCTCCGAACCGAGAGCCCGTGAGCGTTGGCATGAAATGCGCCCGACGGTGGTGAGGTCGACGCATTGGGATGTGCCGCATCACTCCGCCTACCGCATACCGTTGATCCAAGGGGGCCCCGTACACGGCGCAAGTTACGACCTCTACTGCGATGTGCTGCTGTTCTTGACAGCCATGGATGGCGGAGAGCGTATTCTTGATTCGCTCTACCGCAGTGGCTTAGCTGGTGTTCCGTTCGAGGACAGATGGGCATGGAGGTCGCGAATTCACCTGAGCGAGGAGACTTGGAAGGTTGTGGACAAGATCGTGCGCTGGGGCATGTCACCTGCCGACGACGCTGGGCAGAGCAACGCACTTGTCAAGTCAATTGACCCAGCGTGGTGCCGGTTCAGCTATGACGACTTCGTCGCTGAACGGGTCGACATGCTGCTTCAGGAGGGCGAGTTCCTAGAGCTGGTGCGCTCAGTGGCGCCCTTTCAACGATCGCCGGCCCTACCGTCAAAGCTGAAGCTGCGTCGCAAGGGTCTGGCCGGTGACTTGAAGGTTCGCATCGCCCAAGTCTCGCAGTGGTACTCGAATGTTGCAGGTTCTTTTCCGAGCGCGTCTGTGAGTGAGACCCAGGCCATCATGCAGCAAGTCGCGGCATCCTTTGACCAGCGAGCATCGACGAGCCGGCCTGATCTCCTGCTACTGCCCGAGGCAGCGATACCGCAGAACGAAGTTGCAACGCTGCGCCAGCTGGTCGCCAAAACAGGGATTGCGGCCTTGGCGGGTATCTACTGGCGCGAGTTGCAACCAGTCTATCCGAATCGCAGAGGGAAACCAGTCCACCGCTGGATAGTCAACGAGGCGGAGCTTGTGGTACCTCTCGGCCATGACACCGCAGGACCGCACTCGCTGCACTGGTTCCGAATACGCAAGCCAGTACCGGCCCACATGGAGGAGGGGCTCGCGAAAGCACTCACGAAGAGGTCAGGGATAAAGACGCGCTTTTTGAAGGGTCGAAGGTGGTATCGATTCGTGCATAAAAGATGGGGAGACTTCTCTATCGCCATTTGTGCGGATCTAATCGACGCAGAGCCTTGGAGAGTCTTTCGGGGCGAAATGCTGCACTTGTTCACGGTGGCATTCAACAAGGACGTGGAACTGTACGATGCCTTGACATGGGTGCGAGCCTACGAGAGCTACGTCAACGTTCTTGCGGTAAACCACGGACAGTTTGGAGGGTCATTTGTCTGGACACCGAAGCACAGCTATGCCCGTGAGCTCGCTAGGTTACGAGGTTCCGACTTGTTTCTGCTGGCCGATGTCGAAATACCGGTCAAGAGTTTGCTAGACGCGCAGAACAAGGGCGTCAAGCAGGCCGTTGATGAAGCTAAGCGAAAATGGATGAATCTTCCCCAAGGGCGAGTTACATTCAAGGCACCGCCGCCGGGATACGGTCGCCAACATTAGCTTGGCCAAAACTCGGGGCCTAGTCACACCCTCACGACACGCCTTGCTACGAAGATGCCCGTCACCGGCGTTCCGGGAAACTGAGCGGTGAGTAAAGACTTTGCGGCACAGAAGTGGGCACCAGTTGTCAGCACGTCGTCGACCACGAAAATCGACTCCGGAGAAGGGTGCGCTAACGAGACTACCAACTCGTAGCGCATTTGGATCTCTTCTGGCCCGGGGCGGTTTTGGCTTTCATGGGCAGCTTGGGTGCTTGCTCGCTGGACGATCAACTCCCGGACGTCCAAGGGTGGTGCTGGCCGTATGGCCGTGAGCACCTGCATCATGCGGTCGTCGTAGAGCGGATCGGTCTTCGCCTTGGATGGCGGCATTGGCACGAACGTGATCCTGTCGAGATACTCCGGCCTTATTGCCGCTCGCAAGGCACCGGCAACCTCGCGTATCGCCCGTTCCTTGTAACGCCACTCCGCTAGTTCGCGGCGGTCTGGGCTCTTCTTGAGATTGAGGATGAGCTGGTTGGTCGGGCTGAACGAAAACCCCTCGCCGGCGGTGTACTCGCCGAGGAAGTAGCACTCGTCTGCCTCGGTCAGATGCCAGTGATCTGGCGCTAAGGCGTCAACCTTCGTCAGGCGTGTCGGCAAGCTGCTCTGCGATCTCGCCATAGTCCTTTACCCGCATTGCTCCCTTGGCTGCTAGACGTTCTGGCCAGCGTAGGTCTTGGTCGAAGCAGTTCTCCAGAATGAAGAGCTTTCGGCCTTGCTCTAGGGCCGCGTTAGCCTGGATGAGCGTACCCGATGTCTCGCCGGCCTCCACGATCACGGTGGCGTCGGTGAGGGCGGACATGGTTGCGTTGCGCTCGGGGAAGAACAGCCGATTGCCGCGGAAGCTCTGGCTCTCGTAGCGCTTCACCGGCACTTGGCTTACGACAAGGTGGTCTGCGCCAATCGTGCGTTGAAGCTGCTCGTTCTCCGCTGGATAGCACCGAGAGAGCGGCGTTCCGATGATGGCCATCGTGCGGCCGCCGCAGGCCATCGCGGTCTCGTGCGCCATTGTGTCGATGCCGGACGCCAAGCCGGAGGCGATGGTGAAGTCGTCGGCCACGAGGGACTTCACGAGGCTTCTTGTTCGCGCCAGCCCTTCGGGGGTTGGCTTGCGGGTTCCGACGACAGCCACAGAACGAGACCACGCCAAGTCCCAAGTGCCGGTGTAGTACAGCAGCTCGACCGGATGGGCGGCATCCCGCAGCTTGGCGGGGTACTCCGCCGCGCCGTTCAGACGGACGCCGAAACGGGCGATGCCTGCGTCGGCTAGGCTCGCGGTGGCGAGGTCCGCGTAATGCGACCGCTTGGCGGCGGAGACGAAATCCGATGGCAGGTAGCCCGGATGGGCGGCGAAACGCTCCGAGAGCGTCTTGAAGGACACCTTCTCTTCAGCCCACATCGCCTCGTACGCGCCCATTTCGGCCAAGGGCGAGACTGCGTTCAACGCTGGCATCCCCCCCTCGGCTAGTGGCAAACTCGACTGATGATCGCCCTCGGACACGGCTCCCCCCTCAACGTCGCTCGCCATCGACCCTATGCCTGTCCACCACGCTCTCATTTTACTTCGCTTGGGCACCTGCTGACCCATCCGATGATCTTTCGGAGAGGTGATTATGCATACAGCATTAGGGTGTGCAACACCAAGTTGACATTCTTGTCGCAGTCGGCAGATTCGCGCCCGCTGTCTCCGATGTAACCTATTGATATAATTGGACTATGACAGAAACCCGCCTGATCGAGCGCTGGCTGCCAATCGCAGAGATCGGCGCTGAGAGCCTGCGGGAGCGGACGCCGATGACGCCGTTTCCGGCGCCGAACCGCCTGCACGTCTGGTGGGCGCGGCGGCCCTTGGTGGCGTCTCGGGCAGTGATTTTGGCGTCCTTGCTCCCGTCTGATGTGGACAGGGCGGCATTCCTTCACGCCATCGGCATCCACGGCGACCCGCTGGCGGCTCGTGCGACCCTTGACGAGGCGCGGCGTACCGGCGTGCGGGTGGACGATCCCTACGGCTACGAGCGGGCGTTTCGGTTCTCGCTGGGCGAGGCGGGGGCGGAATGGCTGGCGGAGCACGTCGGCGACATGGGAGGCATCGTGTGTCTCGACCCCACTGCAGGGGGAGGGAACATCCCGTTCGAGGCGACGCGGCTGGGTCTCTCGGTTGCCGCGAATGACCTGAACCCCGTGGCCGGACTGGTCATGGCCGCAACGGTTCAATGGCCCCTCATGCATGGCTCCGCTGGCGTGGCGACCGTCTTCGCGGAACTCGCGGAACGGCATCGGGGCGGAATTGAGCAACGGTTAACGGGCTGCTTCCCGCAATCGGCCTGTTCAGACCGTGTCGACATCACCTACCTCTACGCCCGCACCATTGTCTGTCCCTACTGCGGCGGCGTGGTGCCGTTGTCGCCGAACTGGCGGTTGGCGCCGGGCGGGAAGGGCGTTCGGCTGGTGCCGCAGCTTGGCGGCGGGCCGGGGAGCCAAGGGCGGGTCTGCGGGTTCGAGATCGTCGAGCGGGCGGAGGAGCAGTCGGAAGGGACGGTGGCGCGTGGCGACGGGCTGTGTCCGTATTCGGACTGCGAGCGGCAGATCGGCGGCGACCACATCAAGGCCGAGGCGCAGGCGGGGCGGATGGGGGATCAGCTCTACGCGGTGGTGTTCAAGGAGCGCGTCATCGTCGAGACGAAGACCGGGCGGAAGCGCGAGAAGTGGGTTCGCGGGTATCGGGCGCCACGGGCGGAGGACGACAACGGCGCGGAGATTTGGGTGCGGCTGGAGGGGAAGCTGCCGGAGTGGGAAGCGTTGGACATGATGCCCGGCGAGCGCATCCCGGAAGGCAACAAGACGATGGAGCCCAAGCGCTACGGCATGGCGGCGTGGCGCGATCTGTTCTCGGCGCGGCAGCTGCTCTGCCACGGCACGAGCGTGGAAGTGTTTCGGGAGATGCTCGAAGCGGACAGAGTCGCCGGCGAACTCACGGCAGTGCGGAAGGCGGCCTACGGCTACTTGGCGCTCGCCTTGGACAAGCTGCTCAACTACAACTCGCGCATGTCGGTCTGGATGCCGACACGCGAGGTGGTGGCGAACACGTTCAACCGGCACGACTTCGCGTTCTGCTGGTCGCACGCCGAGATGGCACCGCTGGTCACGGGTCTCGGCTACGACTGGGCGTTCACGCAGACCGCCAAGTGCATCAAGGAACTCGTCGAACTCCTGAACCCGAAGGGCAAGCGCGGGGACATCTTCGACCAAGCGCCCGACAAGCCGGAACCGCCGCCCGTCACCATCACCTGCAAGTCCGCGGACAGCCTCGACCACATCCAGAACGCCAGCATCGACGCCGTGGTGATGGACCCACCCTACTACGACAACGTCATGTACGCCGAACTCTCGGACTTCTTCGGGTGTGCGACAGATCGTAGGTCAGTGGTTGCTCACCAAGTCCATTCTCAAGCGGCGAGTGCGGCGACGCGGTCGTTCCAGTAGTCGTCGAGCTGGCCTCCGATGCGCGCGCAGCGGAGCCAGAGGACGGGGTTGGCGCCGGCCACGGTCCAGCGCATTCCGGGGCCTTTCGCGCGCTGGCCGACGACGTTCTTGCAGCCCGCCTCGATGACGCCGGAACCGATCGGCAGGCCGCTGGCGAGGTATTCGTCGTAGCGCATGCGGTCGCGCCGGGCGCCGAGGTACGCGACCGCGCGGCGGCACTCCTCGGCTTCGCCGCCGCGCTTGCGCAGGTCGTCCAGGGCGTCGTCGACGCGGCCCGCCTTGAGCATCGCGCACAGCTTCTTCGCCCACGCCTCGGCGAGGTCGCCGTCGCCGTGGCGGGCGCGCGCCGCCGCCCACAGGTACTCCGCCGCGTGGTAGTAGTCGACGATCCTCTCGGCGTCCGGGAACCAGTCGTCGAACACCCGCCGGATCCACTCCGCGCCGTCGCCGACGCACACGTCGACGTCGCCCGGCCCGCAGCCCGCCGCCGCCAGTTCGCGCAGCAGCCGCCGCTCGAACGGCGACTCCCGGCCGGGCGTCTCCGCCGCGCTCTCGATCGCCGCGAACAGCACCGCCGCGCCCTCCACCATGCGCGGGCGGCCCTCGGCGTCCGTCTCGGACACCCACAGCGCGCCCACCTTCGCCTCGCGCGTGCCAGCCCGTCCGCCGTCCTTGCCGGAACGCCCCTCGGTCTCGCTCGGCAGCGCCGGAACGCCCGTGCCGTCCACCGCGCAGCACAGCTTCCGCCCCGGCTTCGACGCCTCCCGCGCCAGCGAGGCCCCGTCGCCGTCGCCTCCCCCTTCCGACCGCCACGCCTCCAGATCGTCGCCCACCGCCCGCGTCGTCCGCTCCACCCGCTTCGCGCCGAAGTTCAGCCCCGACAGCTCGCGCAGCAACTCGTCCGCCCCCGCGTAGCTGCACTGCGAACCCGCCAGGCTCGCCAGACGCCGCGCCGACGGCGTCATCGAACCCTCGACGCCCAGCCGCCGCGCCCGCGGGCGAACGCTGCGCCCGCACTCCCGGCACCCGCGCCGCGCCATCTCCACCCGCACGCTCCCCAGCACCGTCTCCACGCGCACCTCGTCGACCCGCAGCAGCCGCGTCCGACCGCCGCACGCCGGGCACGCGCACGGCGCCGCGTCGTCCTTCCCGTACGCCAGCTCCAGCCCTTGCCGCGCCAACTCCTGCATGTCCGCGCGCAGCCGCATGTCCAGCAGCGCCGCATCCCTCGAACCGGACCCGCAGCGCGCCATCTCGAACCGCGCCAAACGCGCCGTCGCCGCCACCAGCTCCCGCCGCAGCCCCGCGCCTTCACCCTCTTCGCGCTTGCGTTCCTCTTCCAACTCCTCGACAGTCCCTGTCGCCATGGCGGGTCTCCTTCCCCTGGCTCGTTTCGCAAAAACGCCAAGAGTACGAGACCCGCCTTGGCTCAACCCCCTCGACCGCCGACCTCCGCGCCAGAACGGCCCGGGCGCGGCGACCACCGACGACGGCGGCTTCAGCCACGGCGCGCTCTGAACGGCATCGGGCGCCAATCCGTCCTCCGCAACGGCCGCGTCGCTCGACTCGCCGCCCGAGATCGGACCCAGTGAGCAACCACTGACCTACGATTTGTCGCACACCCGACTTCTTCTACGTCTGGCTCAAGCGCACCGCCGGCCACGTCTTCCCCGAACTCTTCACCCGCCAGCTCACGGACAAGGACAACGAAGCCGTCGCCAACCCGGCGCGGTTCGCCGGCGAGAAGGGCGCCCGCGCACTGGCCGGGCGCGACTACCAGGAGCGCATGGCGGCGATCTTCGCCGAGTGCCGGCGGGTGCTTAAAGCCAACGGCATCATGACGCTGATGTTCACGCACAAGGCCACCGGCGCGTGGGATGCGCTCACCAAGGGGCTGATGGAGGCGGGCTTCGTCATCACCGCGTCCTGGCCCATCAACACCGAGGCGGGCGGCAGCCTGCACATCCGCGACAAGGCGGCGGCCAACAGCACCGTGTTCCTCGCCTGCCGCCCTCGTCCCCGCGTCGAAGCAAGCGAAGTGCGCGATGCGCCCGTCGTCTACTGGGAGGACGTTGAACCCCGCGTCGCCGAAGCCGTGCGTACGCGGGTGGCGGAGTTCCAGCAGGCGGGCATCGCCGGGGTGGACCTGTACCTCGCCTCCTTCGGGCCCGCGCTCGAGGAGTTCTCGCGCAACTGGCCGCTCACCCGCGGCACGCCGAGGGAGCGTCCGCCGGCGAAGCTGATGCGCCAGCTGTCGATTCTCGAAGACGAGTGGGATCCCTACGCCGCCACGCCCGAGGACGCGCTGGACGCCGCCCGCCGCGAAGTGAAGCGCTGGCGCCTCGAGCAGCTCACGCACAGGAAGGCGCAGGGGGATCTGGACGCCGTCACCGCGTTCTTCGTGCTGGCGTGGGATGCGTTCAAGGCGCCCGTGTTCGCCTACGACGAAGCGCTGCGCCTGGCCCGCGCCGTGGGCGTGGACATGGACGGTCAGGTGGCGAAACGGCTGGGCGAGAAGCGCGGCAGCGACTTCCGGCTGTGGGACAGCGTCACGCGGGCGGCGAAGGGCGGCCTGGGGCCGGTGGACGGCAGCCGCGGGATGGTCGACGCGCTGCACCACGCCGCGAACGTCTCCCGCACCCGCTCGCTGGCCGCGGCGCGGGATCTGCTGGCGGAGACCGGCCTGGACAAGGACGCGCGCCTGTTCCGGGCGTTCGAGGCGGCGCTGGAAGTGCTGCCGGTGTCGCGCCGCTTCACGGGCGTGGATCTGCAAAGCGAAGTCGCCGCGTCCAGCAGCGACTTCGAGGCGCTGTTCGATCTTTCGCGGCTGGCCTACAAGGACGAAGTGGACGAACCCAAGCGGTTCGAGCAGATGGAACTGCGGCTGGACGACGCGAAAACGGATGATGCGAAGTAAGCGGAGCTTGCTCGGTTTGGAACCGCGCGAATGCAACGCGAAGCACGCGGCAGCGCCTCGCGGAACGTGCCACAATGCCTCCCATGCGCTTCTTCAACACCGAGGGCCCGGTTCGCCCGGACGACCACTACGCCATCCCGCCCTTGGCGCGCGGCAACACGGGCGAGATCCTCCGCCTGATACAAGACAAGCGCTACTTCGTCCTGCACGCGCCGCGGCAGACGGGCAAGACCTCCGCCCTCATCGCGCTGCGCGACCTGCTGAACAGCGGCGAGGTCGGCGAGTTCCGCTGCGTGAACGTGAACGTGGAGGTCGGCCAAGTTGCGCGGGACAACGTGGAGGAAGGCATGCGCGCCATCCTCAGCAGTTTGGCCATGAGCGCGGAGTTGGTTGGCGACGATTCTGTCGAGGATATCTGGCCGGACCTGCTGGCCAAGGCGGGGCCCCACAACGCCCTGAGGCGGACGCTTGCCCGCTGGTGCATGGCCAACCCGGTGCCGTTGGTGCTCTTGGTGGATGAAATCGATTCACTCGTAGGCGACACGCTGCTCTCGGTGCTGCGCCAACTGCGCGCCGGTTACGAAAATCGCCCGAGAGGTTTCCCGCACAGCATCGTGCTCTGCGGCGTCCGGGACATAAGGGACTACCGCATTCGCTCGAGCACCGGCGAGATGATCGCCGGCGGCAGCCCGTTCAACGTCGCTGCCAAGTCGCTGCGCTTGGGCGACTTCAGCAAGGCGGAGACCTATGCGCTGATCCAACAGCACAAGGATGAAACCGACCAGCCGTTCACCTCGGCGGCGCGCAAGGCGGTGTGGAAGCAAACCCGAGGCCAGCCGTGGCTGGTGAACGCGCTCTGCGCCGGCGCGTGCTTCGACAACGAGGCGGGGCGGGATCGGTCGTACGCCATTGATAGGGAGGACATCTTTGTTGCGCGGGAGGAACTCATCCTCTCGCGTCGCACACATCTGGACCAGTTGGCGCACAAGCTGGAGGAGGAGCGCGTGCGGCGGGTTGTCGAACCGATTCTGAGCGGCGGCGAGGCGCACCATGAGGTTCGAGATTTGGAGTATGTGCGGGACTTGGGCCTGATCGACTCCGGCCATCCGCCGCGCATAGCGAACCCCATCTACGCCGAGGTGGTGCCCCGCGAGCTGGGCTACATCTTGCAAAGCGGCCTCGACCAACAAACCGCGTGGTATGTGGACGACGCCGGCGCACTCGACATGCACAAGCTGCTAACGGCGTTCGCCACGTTTTTCAGCGAGCACGCGGAGCACTGGCTGGCGCGCTTCGAGAACTACCGCGAAGCCGCGCCGCAACTCATCCTGCAGGCGTATCTGCAACGCGTCGTGAACAGCGGCGGCCGCATCGAACGGGAGTACGGCCTAGGGCGCGGGCGAACCGACCTGCTGGTGCTGTGGCCGCAGCCTTCGGACCTGTGGCAGCGGTTCGTGATCGAGTGCAAGGTGCTGCGCAGTTCGGACCGCAAGAGCCTGGAAGGAACCATCGAACGCGGTTTGGAACAGACGCTCGGCTACATGAAGAAATGCCGCGCCGCGGAAGGCCATCTGGTGCTGTTCGACCGCCGCGAAGAAGCGCAAGGCAAGACGCCCGGCCAAGACGAAGCGCAAAGCACCGACCAGATCTCCGTCTGGACGATGTAGCGTCGGCGGCTTGGCGACGATGCCGCGCAACCGAACCTGGCAAACTGCGCTACGCGCCGAGCGATGACAGCCAGCAAGCCGCACATCGTCATCTTCAATCCCGACCAGTGGCGCGGCGACGCTCTGGGGCACCTCGGCCATCCCGCCGTGCAGACGCCTAATCTGGATGCCTTGGTTGCGGAGCAGGCCGTCTCGTTCCGCCATGCCTTCGTTCAAGCCACGGTCTGCACACCGAGTCGGTGTTCGTTCATGACTGGCTGGTATCCGCATGTGCGCGGGCACCGGACGATGCATCACATGCTGAACTCGA
Source organism: Candidatus Azotimanducaceae bacterium (assembly GCA_965243175.1). Taxonomy (GTDB): domain Bacteria; phylum Pseudomonadota; class Gammaproteobacteria; order Pseudomonadales; family Azotimanducaceae; genus VXYL01. Next base: position 1,159,327 of record OZ251532.1, read on the forward strand.
ATCTGGGCGAGCCGAATCTGTTGCAGGTGTTGCGGGAGAACGGGTACTTCGTCTGGTGGGGCGGCAAGAACGATCTGGTTCCTGGGCAGCTTGGCTTCGAGGAACACTGCGACGTGTACTTTCGGCCAACGCGGGAGGACTATCGGCGGTGGGGGGAAGAGCCGCACGTCGGCTCCCACGGGGGCGATCTCGGCTGGCGAGGGGCGCCGGATGGCGACAACTTCTACAGCTTCTTCAAGGGGCGGCTGGAAACGCTCGCTGGCGGCAAGTGGTTCGATGGCGATTGGGCGATGGTCTACGGGGCCATCGATTTCCTGAGGCGCTACGACGGCGAGCAGCCGCTGTGCCTGTTTCTGCCGCTCGGCTATCCGCATCCACCGTACTGCGTGGAAGAACCGTGGTACTCGCTCACCGATAGAAGCGCCGTGCCGCCGCGCCATCGCTACGAGACCTGGGACGACAAGCCGAGCCTGTTGGCGGGAATCCGCGACGGCCAAGGTCTCACCGGGTGGAGCGAGGAGCGCTGGCGGGAACTGCGCGCCACCTACTACGGCATGTGCAGCCGCGTCGATCACCAGTTCGGCCTGCTGGTGGCGGCGCTGCGGCAACAGGGCTTCTACGACGATGCCGCGCTGTTCGTGTTCTCCGACCACGGCGACTTCACCGGCGACTACGGCTTGGTGGAGAAGACCCAGAACACCTTTCAGGACTGTCTGAGCCGCGTGCCGTTCATCGTCAAGCCGCCGGCGACGACTCCGGCAACGCCGGGCGTGCGCGATCAGTTGGTGGAACTGGTGGACTTGGCCGCCACCGTCTACGACCTGGCCGACGTGGATTGCGGCTACTGGCACTTCGGACGCAGCCTCGTCCCTCTCCTTGGCGACGCCGAGACCGCTCATCGAGACGCCGTGTTCTGCGAAGGCGGCCGGCTGCGCGGCGAAGCGCAGGCCAGCGAGCGCGAGAGCCTTTCCGCTGGCACTGCTCTGGGCCTGTACGCGCCCCGCATCGCCTTGCAGGTGCAGGAAGCGACGCGCGGCCCGCTCCCCCACACCAAGGCGGCGATGTGCCGAACGGCGCGCCACAAGTACGTTCGCCGCGCCTTCGAGACGGACGAGTTCTACGACTTGACCGAAGACCCCGGCGAAACCCGCAACCTGATCGCGAGCCCCGCCTGCCAAGAGCAGGTGCAGGCGCTGCGCGAACGGCTGCTCGCCTGGTACATGGAGACCTGCGACGTGGTGCCGCTCGGCACCGACCAGCGCAACTTCGCCCGCTAGCCGAAAGCGCGCCGTCAAGGGGTTGCATAACCGGAATCCGCCCCTATTATTACTGCGCCTCGCGGCTAGCACTCTCGCTGCGAGAGTGCTAATGGTGGGTTTCGGGTTGCTCCGCGGTTCGTGGCGCGGCGCGGAATCAACATTGAAAACAGGCATTTGGGAGGAAAATCTGGAATGAACATCCGACCTCTGCACGATCGGGTGGTCGTGCGCCGCATCGAGGAGGACGCGATGTCCGCGGGCGGCATCGTGTTGCCCGACACCGCCTCGGAGAAGCCCTCGCAGGGCGAGATCCTCGCGGTCGGACCGGGCAAGAAGGACGACGACGGCAACCGGCAGGCGCCGGATGTCGGCGTTGGCGACAAGATCATCTTTGGCCAATACGCCGGCAGCACGGTGAAGATCGACGGCGAGGAGCTCCTGATCCTCTCCGAGAACGAGATCTTCGGCGTGCTCGAAGGCTGATTGGCGGCATCCTAAGGAGGAAGCAAGAGAATGAGCGCAAAAGACGTGCAGTTCGGAGACGACGCGCGCACCCGCCTGCTCGCTGGCGTCAACACGCTGGCCAACGCCGTGAAGGTGACGCTGGGGCCGAAGGGCCGCAACGTGGTGCTGGACAAGTCGTTCGGGGCGCCGACCGTCACCAAGGACGGGGTCTCCGTGGCCAAGGAGATCGAACTCAAGGACAAGTTCGAGAACATGGGCGCGCAGATGGTCAAAGAGGTCGCCAGCAAGACCTCCGACGAAGCCGGCGACGGCACCACCACCGCCACCGTGCTTGCCCAGTCCATGCTCGCCGAGGGCTTGAAGGCCGTGGCCGCTGGCATGAATCCGATGGACCTCAAGCGCGGCATCGACAAAGCCGTTTCCGCGGCGGTCGTCGAACTCGGCAACATGGCCACGCCGTGCGAGGACTCCAAGTCCATCGCCCAGGTGGGCACCGTCTCCGCCAACAGCGACTCCGAAATCGGCGACATCATCGCCGACGCCATGGACAAAGTGGGCAAGGAAGGCGTCATCACCGTCGAGCAGGGCAGCGGCCTGGAGAACGAACTGGAAGTCGTCGAAGGGATGCAGTTCGACCGCGGCTACCTCTCGCCCTACTTCATCAACAACCAGGACTCCATGTCCGCCGATCTGGAAGATCCCTACGTCCTCCTGTGCGACAAGAAGATCTCCAACATCCGCGACATGCTGCCGGTGCTCGAAGCCGTCGCCAAGGCCGGCAAGCCGCTCATGGTGATCGCCGAGGACATCGAAGGCGAGGCGCTGGCCACGCTGGTGGTGAACAACATGCGCGGCATCGTCAAGATCGCCGCCGCGAAAGCGCCGGGCTTCGGCGACCGCCGCAAGGCCATGTTGCAGGACATCGCCATCCTCACCGGCGGCACGGTGATCTCCGAGGAAGTGGGGCTGACGCTCGAAGGCGCGTCGCTGGACGATCTCGGTACCTCCAAGCGCATCTCCTCCACCAAGGAGAACACCACCATCGTCGACGGAGCGGGCGCCAAGGCCGACATCGAAGGCCGCATCAAGCAGATCCGCGCCGAGATCGAGGAAACCACCTCGGACTACGACCGCGAGAAGCTGCAAGAGCGCTTGGCCAAGCTGGCCGGCGGCGTTGCCGTCATCAAGGTCGGCGCCGCGACGGAAGTGGAGATGAAGGAGAAGCAAGCGCGCACCGAAGACGCTCTGCACTCCACCCGCGCCGCGGTCGAGGAAGGCATCGTGCCAGGCGGCGGCGTCGCCCTGGTTCGCGCCTTGCAGAACATCGAGAGCCTCACCGGCGACAACGAAGACCAGAACGTCGGCATCCAGATCGCGCTGCGCTCCATGGCCATGCCGCTGCGCCAGATCGCGGAGAACGCGGGCGACGAGCCGGCCGTGGTGTACGACAAGGTGCGTTCCTTGGAAGGCAACCAAGGCTACAACGGCGCCACCAGCGACTACGGCGACATGATCGAGCTGGGCATTCCCGACCCGGCGAAGGTCACCCGCACCGCGCTGCAAGCCGCGGCTTCCGTGGGCGGCCTGATGATCACCACCGAGGCGATGGTCAGCGAACTGCCGGAAGACAACCTGCCCCCCGCCGGCCCTCCGGGCGGAGGCATGGGCGGCATGGACGGCATGATGTAGCCACTCCCGCAGAGGCGCCGCCGGCGAACCTGTCGGCAGCGCTCTCCGCACCGGCAAATGCCAAAGAGAACCCCGCCTTGCGCGGGGTTTTTTCGTTTGGGGACCGATCTCGAGATCGCGGCGTGTACGACAAATCCTTGGTGACTGACCCTGGGAACGCGGGCGTCCCCGCCCGCATGCAGACGAGACGCCTGCGCTCCCAGCTTGCGACCCTTCCACGTCGCCTTTCCCAGCCGACCAAAATCGCGCCCATCGTCGAATGGTCACGACTATTCGACGATGGGCAAGAGAATGGTCGGAACACGATGTGCGCTTCCCCTGAACGAGACCAGCGCTCGTCTCACCTCCCGCCCAAGGCCGCCAAGCCAGCCGCGACGCGCTGGGCCTTGGCTTCGTCCCACCACCAGGCGTCCACGTAGGGGACGTGCGCCAGGCCTTCGCTGCCGACTTCGCCGAAGCGGTCCCAGAAGGCGAGTCTCATGCCGGGAGCGCTCGGGCCAGGGACGAAGTAGAAGTTCCACAGCAGTACACGGTCCAGGGCGCGGGTGGCGGCGTAGAGGTCTTCCGCCGTGCGCGCTCTGTTCACGGCTTCGATCAAGGCGTCCACGGCCGGGTTCTTGATGCCGGCCCAGTTCTGGCCGTAGTCCACGTCTGCGCTGGCGCTGCCGAAGCGGTTGCGCAGTTGCAGGCCGGGCATGTGCGTGGGGTCGTAGTTCTGGCCGTTGGCGTCGAAGCGGCCGGTGCGGCTGCGGTAGAGCCAGTTGGAGACTTCCGGGGCTCGGGCGGTGGTGGCGATGCCGACGCGGTTCAGCTGCGCCATGTACGGCGTGTTCGAGCGGATGCCGAAGGGCGAGACGAAGATGAAGTCGATGGTGAACGGCTCGCCGGTGCGCTTGTCGCGCATCACGCCGTCTACGACGTGCCAGCCGGCCGCCTCGAACAACGCCAAAGCCTTCTTGATGTGCTCGCGGTCGGCGCCGTAGCCGTCGTTGAGCGGCTGGCGGAAGGGAACTTCGAAGACGCGCTGCGGCAGCTGGTCGCGCCACGGTTCCAGCAAGGCGAGTTCGGCCGCGGAAGGCGGGCCTTCGTGCGCCATCGGGGAGTTCTGGAAGAAGCTCACGCCGTGGTTGTAGAAGCCGTAGAAGTAGACGCGGTTGATGAAGTCGAAGTCGCGCAGCAGCCACAGCGCTTCGCGCACGCGGATGTCCTGCAGGCGTTCGCGGCGCAGATTCCAGAACGTCGGCCACCACAGGCCCCAGATGCGCGCCACTTGCCGCAGTTCGGCCTTGAAGAGGCCCTGGCGCACCGCCGGGAAGTCGTACTGGGTCGCCCAGTTCTTGGAAATCGACTCCTCGCGCACGTCCACCGCGTCGCCCTTGTGCGCTTCCAGCATCACGTTCTCGTCGCGGAAGTAGTCGAACTTCACCGAGTCGAAGTTGTAGCGGCCCTTGTTCACCGGCAGGTCCCGGCCCCAGTAGTCCGACACCCGGTCGTAGAACAGGCTGCGTCCGAACACCTCGCGGCGCAGCCGATACGGGCCGCTGCCCAGAGGCGCTTCGACGGTGGTGCGGGTGATGTCGCGCTGCTGCCAGTAGTGCTTCGGAAGAATGGCGATGCGCCCGTAGATGAACGGCGTGATCGGATTGGGCACCGCGTCCGCGCGGGTGACGAAGCAGAGTTCGCGCTCGCCGAAGGCGAACACCTCCTGCAGGTCGGCCAGCGCGGTGCGCAACGCCACCGAGCCGTGTTCGCGGATGACGTCGAAGGTGAACAGCACGTCGTCGCGGGTGATGGGCTGACCGTCGTGCCAGCGGGCGTCGGGGCGCAGGCGGAAGGCCGTCCAGCGGTAGTCGCTCTCCACCGCAACGCCGTCCGCCAAGCGCACGTAGGCGCTGGCCGGTTCGTCGATGCTGTCCTCCAGCAGGCGGTCGTAGACGAGGCTGCCCATCGCGCCGTAGCCAGCGGCGATGCGGCCGATTTCGACAATGGCGTTGTAGTTGTCGAACGTGCCCATCTGCGGCAGGCGAATGGCGCCGCCCTTCGGCGCCTCGGGATTCGCGTACGCGAAGTGCTTGAAGTCCGCCTGGTAGCGCAAGGGCAGAACGTAGGAGATGCCGTGCTGGTAGCGCGGATTCGTACACGGCGGTTCCTCCGCCCACGCCACGGAGTTCGCCAGCAGCGCAAGCGCCGCCACCCAAGCTGCTCGCGTTTTCAATCGCGAAGTCGGCGCCGCTAGCCGAACACGGCAGTAGCGCTCCGGTCGGCATCGACGATGGCGTCGATGACGATGTCCGGCAGCAGCACCTGGGGCAGCACCACGCCCGCGTCGATGGACGACGAGCCGCGTGGGAAGTAGAGATAAAGCGGAACGCCAGCGCGCCCGTACATCGTCAGCCATTCGGTGATGACCGGGTCCTCGGCGGTCCAGTCGCCCTCCACCACCTTGATGCCGCGTTCGTTGATGGCGTCGCCCACGGCATCGGTCGCCAGCGCGACGCGCTCGTTCACCTTGCAGCTGATGCACCAGTCGGCGGTGAAGTAGACGAACACCGGCTGGCGCGCGGCGACGTAGCTCTGCACCAGCGCTGGCGTGAAGCGCTGCAACGCCAGTTTGCCCAGGGTTCCCGCAGCCGGCACGTTCGCGGCGACCGCTGGCGGCGCTCGGAAGTCGTCGAGACGCGCCGATGCGCCGAGACATGCAGCCAAGCCGAGAGCCGCGGCGATGCGCCAACGCCAGGCGCCGTTCGCGACGACGCTGCGACCGAACGCCCACAACGCGAAGGCGAGCAGCAGAGCCGCCAGGAGCGCCACCGCCATCGACGATGCGCCCAGCTGCTTGCCGACCACCCAGAACAGCCACAGCGCGGTCGCCAACATCGGAAACGCCAGCACTTGCCGGAACACGCCCATCCACGGGCCGGGCTTCGGCAACGTGCGGCCAAGGGCGGGAATCCAGGTGAGCGCCAGGTACGGCAGAGCGAGACCAACGCCCAAGGCGAGGAACACCGCCATTGCCACGGCCGCTGGCTGCACCAAAGCGTAGCCGAGCGCTCCGGCCATGAACGGCGCCGTGCATGGCGTCGCCACCACCACGGCTAGAAGCCCGGTGAGAAACGCGGCGCGCTTCTCGCTGCCGCCCTCGGCTGCGCCTTGCCCCATGCCCATCAAGCGCGTGCCGATCTCGAAGAGGCCCGCCAGGTTCAAGCCGATGGCCACCATCCCCAAGCCCAAGGCCAGATTCACCCAGGGCGATTGCAGCTGGAAGCCCCAGCCGACGGCATTGCCGGCGGCCCGCAAGGCCAGCAACAGCGCGGCAATCGCCGCGAAGGCGACCAGCACGCCCGCCGTGTAGAGCAGGCCGCTGGCGCGCACCGCCGTTCGCTCGGCGCCGGAAAGATGCACCAGCCCCAGCGCCTTCATGCTGAGGATGGGGAAGACGCAAGGCATCAAGTTCAGCACCACGCCGCCGAGCACGCCGAACAGGATGGCTTGCAGCACGCCCAGCGCGGAAGTGCTCGGCGCGGTGGCCACGGCAGCGACGGGAAGGGGCGGCAGCGGGGCTGCGGTCTTCGTCAAGTCCAGCAGTGCGCCTTCGCCATCGCTTACACCACTCAATACGGCGGCTGCGCTTTCCAGACGCTCCGCCGCCCCGCCAGCCGACATCGCGAAGCGCAACGTGCCGCCGCTGCGATGGAAGCGCTGTTCGCCGTATCGCACCAAGCGCTTGCTGGCGATGAACAGGTACGGTCCGTCCACGTCCGTGCCGGCGGGCACGACGATTTCCACTTCCACGCCGCCATCGGCAACCGCGAAACGCGCTGGCCACTCCACCGTTTGGGGCAGTTTGCCGCGGGCTTCGGTGAAGAGCGGTGCCGTGGCGGCGTTCGGCGCACCGTCGCCGACGGGCAGCGTCAAGCCGAGTTGCGCTTCCTCGGGTACGCACAGCTCGTCGTCGCAGACCACCCAGCTCGCCTTGGCGTCCAGAGCATGGGTTTCGCCAGCGACGAGGCCTGGCGGGACGTGCAGATCCGCAAGCAGCAGGATCGGGCCGTTGAAGCCGTAGGTGTTGAACTCGCCGAAGGGGATCAGCTTCGGCGTGGGGAAACGCAGCGCGCCGGCTTCGAAGCCTTCGGGCAGCCGCCAGCGCATGGACGGCTCCTTGCCGGCGTCGCCTGGGTTCCGCCAGTAGGCGTGCCAACCAGCGTTCGGGCGCAGGTGCAGGCCAAGCGTCACCACGCCGCCATCCGCCGGCAAGCTCGCCTGCTCGGCGACCAGCTCGACCGTGGAGTGCGCCGTGCGAACCGCGTCCGCAAACGCGCAGAGCGGCATCGCCAGCAGCGCCAACGCAATCGGCCAAGCGCAACGCCACGCCTTCATCTCAGTTCCACGCTCGTTCCATGCCAACTCCCACGCCAAGTTCTACGACGCCCCGCTACCGCGCTGCCATGCAAAGGCACGGCCTGCGGGCGGGACGCCCGCGCTCCGAGGCAATCGCCCAAGATCTGTCGCGCATCCATCTTGTTCTGACCGATTGTAGAACCGCTCGTTTAGAATCGCGCCCCGCGTTTCCGGCTGTCGAACACGTCCATGCAAACCAAGCGCCCGACCGTTGCCGCCGCCGAAGAGATTCTCGGCGGCTACTTTCCGGTTCTCGACCACGGCTTCGTCGCCTTGGTGGACTACATGGGCACGGACCAGGACATCGAACTGGCCGCCCGGGTCAGCTACGGCGCGGGCACGCGGCGGCTGAGCCAGACGCGCGGCCTCGTGCGCTATCTGCAACGCCACGCGCACACCACGCCGAGCGAGATGGTGGAGCTGAAGTTCCACTGCGCCATGCCCATCTTCGTGGCGCGGCAGTGGATTCGCCACCGCACCGCGTCCGTGAACGAACTGAGCGCGCGCTACAGCCTGCTGCCGTTGCTCTTCTACACCCCGCCGGCGGGCAACTTCGCGCACCAGAGCAGCGCCAACAACCAAGGCCGCCAGGACGAACCGGCACCAGCCGCGCTGCACCGCGACGCCGTGGCGCGCTGGGAAGCGCTGCGCCAGAACGCCGCGGACACCTACGGCTGGCTGCTCGGCGAGAACGTGGCGCGGGAACTGGCGCGCATCGACCTGCCGCTTTCCACCTACACGCAGTGGTACTGGAAGATCGACCTGCACAACTTGCTGCACTTTCTGCGCTTGCGCGTCGACGACCACGCGCAGTGGGAGATCCGCGAATACGGGCGGGTGATGGCCGGAATGTTGGAGCGCGTGGCACCCCTCGCCTTCGAAGCGTGGCTGGACTACGACGTGCTGGGCGCTCGGCTGAGCTTTAGCGAACGGAAGGCAATCGCCTCGCTGCTTCGGGTCGAGGGCGACGGCTTGGCGGTACGCGACGGGGCCTCTCTCGACGCCACTGGGCTGCGAGGCTTTGGGCTGGCGCCGCGCGAAGCCCGCGAACTGCTCGCCAAGGTGGAAGCGCCGGAACGCCCCGACTTCAGCCTGGACTTGAGCGCCATGCGCAGCGCTGAGGAGCTCGAGGCGAAGATGCGCGAAGCGGTGCCTCAGGCCGAACAGACACAGCCGCAGTAGGGAGGCCGCCAAGCGCAATGTTCACGAACCCCGAAGTTCCGCTGTCGTCGCTGCCGAGCGCGGTCGACCTCCATTGGCATCCGCTGCATCCGCGCTTCGTCACCCGCATTCTGGTGCAACGCGCCATCACCGTCGGCGTGATGACCGTATTGCTCGGCGCAACCACGGTCTTCTTCCAAATGAAGCGGCCTTGGGAAGGCGAGTTCAACTCGGCGTTGCCGGTGGCCTGGACGCTGGCCATCTGCTTCTTCGCTTGGCGAATGATCTGGCCGGTGTTCGAGGTGCCACGGCGCGGCTACGCGGTGCGCGAGAAGGACATCGCGTTCAAGAGCGGCGTGCTGTGGCGAAGCTCGACCATCGTGCCCTTCAACCGCGTCCAACATGCCGCCACCGGCAGCGGCATGTTGGACCGCAAGTTCGGCCTCGCCGCCCTCACCGTGTTCACCGCCGGAGGCGCCGGTGCCGACCTGCACATCGCCGGCCTAGCCGCCGAACACGCCGAACGCTTGCGCGTCTACGTCGTCAACAAGGTCGGCGGCAGCTTGGAGGAGGCGGAGCCCTCGCTCAACGACGGTTTGCCGAACAACGACGAGGAGCCTTCAGCGGGGGAGCGCGAGGGGCTTGCCCCTCGCATGAAAGGAGCCTCAGCGAGGGAGCGCGAGGGGCTTGCCGACGAGGAAGCTTCAGCCAGAGAGCGCGAGGAACGTGACCAGGAGCGGCTCGATTGACGGAGGTTGATTTCAATACCGAGTGGCGGCGGAGTTCGCCGCTCGGCGTGGTGTTCTTCTTCGAGCGCGCGGTCAAGAACGCGTTCGGCAACGTGCTTCAACTCGGCGGCTCGGTGGCGACGCTCGTCCTGCTCTGGCGGGCTTCGCCGTGGTTCGCGCTGGTCGGCGTCGCCGTATGGCTGGCGTTGTGCGCGGCGGCCGGGTTCGTCCGCTACTGGCATTTCCGCTTCCGCCAGGACGAACGCGGCGTGTACATCCGTCGCGGCGTCTTCAAGAAGGAACAGCTGGATGTGGAATACGACCGCATCCAGGGCATCAACGTCGACCAGTCGCCGATCTTCCGCTTGCTGGGGCTGGTGACGGTGCGCTTCGACACGGCAGGTTCGACCGAGCAGGAAGGCCATCTTCCAGCCGTGACGCGGGAGTACGCGGAAGCGCTGCGCGCTCGCGTACGAGGCCATGCGCAAGAGGCCACAGTTACTTTGCCGGACGCTCCTTCGCGGGAGAGCCCTCAGCCGGGGAGCGCGAGGGGTTTGCCCCTCGCATGGGAAAGCGCTCAGCCCGGGAGTGCGAGGGACTTGCCCCTCGCACAGGAAACCTCGCAACTAGGCCAAGGGCGTCTGCTGCTCGCTCTCGGCAACATGGACATGCTGCGCATCGCGCTCACGGATCCCAGCGTGCTGTTCGCGCTGGTGATGCTTCCCGCGTTGATTCCGCAGTACGGCGAGCAAGTCGAAGAACTGGCGGACGCGGCGATGGCGCAAGCGGCCGAGTACCAGGCGCTCGGCCCGACGGTGCTTGCCGTGATGCTCCTTGGCGTTGCGCTGGCGGGCCTCTTCGTTCTGCTGCTGGTGGCCATCGGTTCCGCGTTTCTGCGCTTCCACGGCTATCAACTGCGCTTGGACGCGCGCACCCTGCGCTCCCGTGGCGGCTTGCTGACGCGCAAGGAAGTGGCCGTGGAGACCAGGAAGGTCCAGCATGTAAACGTCCTCCAAGGGCCGCTGATGCGCCTGCTCGGCATCTATCGGCTGCGCGCCTTGCCGGCCGGCAGCGGTGTGCCGACGCCGCAGATGGAGGAAACTGGCTCACGGGTGCTGCTGGTGCCGGCGTTGCGGCCGTCCTTGGCGGACGAACTGCGCACACGCATCTTCGGCGACGAAGGCGCGGGGTTGAGCATGCTGCCGACGGACCCTCGGTTCACCGCCATTTCCAAACGCTACATTCTCGCCCGAACGATCTCCTTCGGCGTTGCGCCTGCCTTGCTGGCGACCATCGTCGCGGCGCCGTTCCTCGGCGTCGTCGCTCTGGCGTGCCTGGCGTGGGTGCCGCTCGCGTCGCTTGCCGCGTGGCAGTCGTGGCGGCGCCACGGGTACATGCACGACGACCACGGCCTGACCTGCCGTCGCGGATTCTTCGGACGCCGGGTGAGCGTCTGCCTCTTTCGCAAGGTGCAGGGGGTGACGCTGGAGCGTTCGCCGATGCAGCGCCGCAACGGGCTGGCGACACTGTATGTCGACGTGGCTTCGGGCGGGCTGATGATGCCGTTCATCGACTACCAACGCGCCGTCGAACTGCGCGACTACATCCTCTACAAGGCCGAATCCAGCCGCCTGCCTTGGCATTGACGGGCGGCTGCTGGCCTCCTTGAGCCTAAGCGGGTTCGGCGATGAACACCGGGATCGTGCGGGCGGTCTTGTTCTTGTACTCCTCGTAGGGCGGGAAGGCCGCCACGCAGAGCGCCCAGACGCGCTCGCGCTCCGCGGCGTCGTCCACTTCGCGCACGCGCATCTTGAACACGTCGGTTTTGTCGCGGATCTCCACGTTGGGATCGCCGCGCAGGTTGTAGACCCACACCGGGTTCTTCGGCGCGCCGCCTTGGGATGCGACGAGCACGTAGCCGTCGCCGTCCTTCACGCGCATGAGCGGCGTCTTGCGGATGGCGCCGGTCTTGTTGCCGGTGTGGGTGACGATGATGCAGGGCAGTCCGGTCTGCATCAGCTCGGTGCCCTCGGTGCCGCCGCTGCTCTCGTAGAGTTCCACCTGCTCGCGCACCCATTTGATGGGCGTCGGAACGTACTCGGCCATAGTTCCCTCCTGACTTGCCGTTGTCCGTGGTGCTTGGCGTTCGGCGAACGCTTGCGGAGTCGAGTCTAGCAAGCCTCCGCCGCTCGCTTTCGGCGTAAAGGCAGCGTCATGCGGTATTCTTCGCTTCCGCTGGACTACTGGCGGTTTCCGGTTCACGAAGGAACTCGCTTTGAGCGAAGCCACTGCACACGACGCCCGCACCGCGTCCTGGCGCGACTACGTGGAGATGACCAAGCCACGGGTGGTGCTGCTGATGCTGCTCTGCGCGCTGGTGGGGATGTTCCTCGCCACCCCTGGGCTGCCGCCGCTCTCGGCGGTGCTGTTCGGGCTGCTCGGCATCGCCTTGGTGGCTGGCTCGGCTGCGGCCGTGAACCACATCGCGGACGCCGCCATCGACGCCCGCATGGAGCGCACTCGCGGACGGCCGGTGGCGGAAGGGCGGGTGTCGCCGCTCGCCGGCTACGCCTTCGCGGCGGTGCTGGGGCTCGCCGGAATGGCCGTGCTGCTGGCTTGGGTGAACCCGCTCACCGCCTGGCTGAACTTCGCCTCCTGGGTCGGCTACGGCCTCGTCTACACGCTCTATCTGAAACGCGCCACGCCGCAGAACATCGTCATCGGCGGCTTGTTCGGCGCCGCTCCGCCGCTGTTCGGCTGGACCGCCGTCGCCGGCAGTGTGGAATTGGGCGGCGTCGTACTGGTGCTCATCATCTTCGTCTGGACGCCGCCGCACTTCTGGGCGCTGGCCCTCGACCGCCGCGAGGACTACGAGAAGGTGGACGTGCCCATGCTGCCGATCACGCACGGCGATGCGTACACGCGACGACAGATTCTCTACTACACCATCGGCCTGTGCGCGGTCAGCCTGCTGCCAGTGGCCATCGGCATGTCCGACTTGCTCTATCTGCTCGGCGCGGCTGTGTTGGGGGCGGTCTTCCTGAAACACGCGGTGGCGTTGTTGCGGGAGCGAGAAGGCGCAGCGATGGCGACGTTCCGCTACTCCATCGTCTACCTGATGGCGCTGTTCGCCGTGCTGCTGGCGGATCACCACTTCCCGCTCCTACCGCTTGGAGGACTCGTCTAGCCAATGGAACAAGACACGCCAATCGAAACCGGCGGGCATTCGACGGTGCTCGCCGCCATGGCCGACGGCATCGGCGATCTCAGCTTCGCGAGTACCGAATGGGTTGTCGCCGCGGCGGAGGTTCTCGCCGGGGCGGTGGCGCGGCATGCCAGCGGTTTGGGGGATCTGGGCCGGTTCACGCTCTGCGAAGTCGCCCACAACGCGCCGCCACACCTGCACTCGGGTTCCACCTTCGCTTGGCATGCGCGGTTCGACGGGCCGACCGTGCGCGTGGCGACGGGCGAGTTGCCGGCCGCGGAGTGTGATTTCAAGATCGAAGGCGACCACTCGATCATGAGCAATCTCGGGCGGCTGCAATACCATGCCCGCGCCCCGGAGGTCGTGGCCGCCGCGCAAGCGCGGCTGACGAAGCTCTCGCGCTGGCAAATGCACGGCGCGTTGCCGGAGCATCCGGTGCTCGGCGTGGTGCTGCGCTCGCTGCACGACGCGATGGCCGCGCGCACGCTGCCGCGCTTCGTCTTCATGACGCCGGAGTGGGTCTCGAGCGCTCGCCACGTCCTGAGCGAACGCGCCGTATCCGCCAAGTACGCGCCCGGCATCAGAGACGTCGTCTACACGTTCTCCGAAGAGTTCACCGAGACGCCTCGCTACGCCTTCCCGAACGGCGCCCACGGCGGCTTCTGGGTGCGCTGCGACCACGGCGCCGTCACCGTTGGTGCCGGACCGCTGCCGAAGGAGATGGAGCCCGCCGACAGCCTCACCAAGGGGCCGTACACGCGGGTGATTCCGGTCGGCCGCACCGTCGATGCGGCCATGACCGACGACGAGCGGGCGCAGCGGGACGCCTACTCGAAGATCGCCTTTCGCCCGCCAGAAGGCGGCGAGCCGCCGGTGCGGCAGAGTTCGCCATCCGGCAAAGGCCGCCTGCCGCAAGCCCTGATGCGCGTCTTCGCGGTGCTGCACGACGAACTCTCCAAGCGCACGTCCGGCGAACTGCCGGTGGACTACGAGGTCCTGCGCGACGACTGGGCGCAGCCGCAGCCGTTCGACCGCGACCCCGGCTACGACCCGACTTGGGTTCGCTACGGCGCCGTGGACATCTACGGCAACCCGCGCTGAGGCGCAGCGGCCAGGTGTCGGCCTTGAGCACGGTGGCCAGCCAACAACGAATCGCCGCGGACGTGCTTGCCGCCCGCCGCAAGTGGCGCTATCGCGGAACGCAGCGTCCGCCTTTCGCGTTGCCGGTGCCGAGCGGCTGCGAATCCGTCTGGGATTATCCGCGCCCGCCGAGCATTTGCGTGGACGCACGGCACGTTCGAGTCCTGGCGGGCGACGCGGTGCTGGCGGATTCCACACGCGCCGTTCGCGTTCTGGAAACCGCCTCCCCGCCAACCTTCTATCTGCCGCCCGAAGACGTGAGGGCCGACCTCTTGACTCCTTCGGAGCGGCGCACGTTCTGCGAATGGAAAGGCTGGGCCCAGGAGTTCGATCTCGCGTCGCCTAGACGGCGCGGCGTCGCTTGGCGCTATCCCGACACGTTCCCGGAGTTCGCCGCCATCGCCGGCTACTTCTCGTTCTATCCCGCCCAAGTGCAGTGCATGGTCGGAGACGAACTCGTCCGTCCCCAGCCCGGCGGCTACTACGGCGGCTGGGTGACCAGCGAACTCGTCGGTCCGTTCAAGGGCGAGGCCGGTTCCGAACCCTGGTGGTGACGATGCCGCCCTTTCCCGAACGCATCGACACCAAACGCCTGGTGCTGCGACCGCCGCGCCCAAGCGACGCCAAGGCCGTGTGCGATGCGGTGCAGGCGTCCTACGCGGAACTCCACGAGTGGATGGCGTGGGCCAAGGAACCCTACGGCATGGCCGATGCCGCCGGTTTCTGTGCCGCGTCCGAGCAGCGGTTCCGAGATGGAGAGGAGCTGCCGATGCTGCTGCTGCGCAAGTGGACCCGCCGCATCGTCGGCGCCGCCGGCCTGATCGACATCGAGCCGAACGTGCCAAGCTGCGAAATCGGCTACTGGCTGCGCACCGACCGCACCGGCCGCGGCTACGCCGCCGAAGCGGCCCGCGCACTCGCCCGCTACGCCTTCGACTCCCTCGGCGCCAAGCGCGTGCAGATCCGCATGGACGACCGCAACGAACGCAGCTGGCGCGTCGCCGAACGCCTAGGCTTCCACTGGGAAGCCACCCTCCGCGCCCACCGCCGCAACAACGCCGACCAACTCTGCGACACCCGCGTCTACGCGATGTTCGCGGTGGAGGACCTGCGGTAGGCGCGAAGCGTCTGACTTCCCAAGGGGAGCCTCGACCATGTACAGTGCCGACATTCCACGCTTCTGGGCGCGGCCATGCACATCTTGAGTGACTTCAAGAACTTCGAGAACGTCGAGCTCGATCTCTTCGAGCCGCTGACCATTCTGCTCGGCAGGAACGGCTCTGGGAAGACGAACCTGATCGAGGGCGTGGAGTTGTTCGCCGCACTCGCGAGTGGCACGCCTGTGAGCGACATAACCGACGTGGGGCGGCAAGGTGCTCTCGAGATCCGCGGTGGGCTCGAGTCGTGTGCCAGGTTCGGCAAGCAACGCTTCCGGCTGCGGTTGACCGGGGCAACCGTGCTCTTCGAGCGCAGCCAATGTGCGCTCGACTACGTCATCGAAGTTGCGGTGGACAAGGCAGATGGAGACTACATTGCCGCAGAGAAGCTGACGATCGGGGACCGAGTCTTTTTCGACGCGCAAAGCGACGGCAGCGACGTCATGGTTATTCGATACCACAACTTCGCTCGCGGCCGCAATCCAACGTGTCTCCTTTCCAACACGTCGTCGATTCTCTCCCGTTACGACGATGTAGTCGCAAACTCGAAGACGACCAGCAGCCTCCAGGAAGCGAAGGAAACAGTTAGGAGCGTAAAGGAGTATCTGAGGGGATCGTACACCTTCGACCCAATGCCGACGGCGATGCGCAACTACGAGCGCGTCAACCCCCGCCCTCGGCTCTTGCGGAACGGCAGCAATCTGTCGGCGGTGCTGTTCGCGTTGTCGAAAGGAGAGGAAGAGCAGAGGTCCGCACTGCAGCGGATAACGGAAACCATACGCCAGATACCGGACGAACCGTTCGAGGGTATCGAGTTCGTCGAGACGTCCCTTGGCGACGTGATGGCCGGCTTCCGCTCGAAATCGCCAAGTCGCGCAAATGGCAACCGTATTGTCGATGCCCGTCTGTTGTCCGACGGCACGCTTCGAATGTTGGCCGTTCTAGTCGCGCTGGAGACCACGCCGGAGCACTCGCGCATCGTGATCGAGGAGTTCGACGCCGGACTGCATCCGACGCGCGCCGAACTGCTGGCGCGACACTTGGCCGAGGCTGCAGATCGCCACAAGCTGAACATCGTGCTGACGACGCACAACCCCGCGTTCATGAACGCGCTGAACGAGACGCAAATGGAGAGCGTCTGGATATGCCATCGAAACGGGCGGAAAGGCGGATCCACCGTCACGCGTCTTGGCGATCTGGACTCGCTCGTGCCCACGGGCCTCACCGGCGGACTAGGCGACTACGTTGCTGGCGGCGGATTGGAGAAACGTCTGGCACCAAGCCATGGCGACGACAGAAGGCGAGCGATGGAAAGGTGGCTCGAGTCGGTGTCGTGACCGACTGCACAATCCTCGACACGTCCTGGCTGCTGGAACTGTATCAAGTCCCCGGAGACTCGAAGAAGGAAAGGCACGAGGAGGTCTTGCTGCAGGCGAGGGCAGCCGCAGAAGGGCGAATTCTAATCACCGTTCCCGTCTTGTTCGAGGTCGCCAACCATATCGTGCATGTCCGCAATGGACACCATCGCCGCCGCCTCATCAAGCAGTTCAGCGAAGACATGCGCACATCGCTGGAGGACGAGACTCCTTGGACGGTGGTACGACGGTTGCAGGACGACATTCTGCTGCGATCCGAAGACCTCACGGAACTCGCCAGTCGCTTCGTCAAGGAGTCCAGCATCGGATATTCACTAGCGGATATTTCCATCATCGATCTGGCACAGCAGCTTCAGAACCGAAATCAAACTGTTCGGATCCTCGCCTTCGACAAGCAACTGGAGGCGTACTCCGGCTAGACCGCAGATCACGCGAGTTTCGGAGTTGGGCTAGGTGAGCCAACCCCACAAGTTCGTCAATAGGACACCGAGAAGGGCGCTAGCAACGATGCCGGCCCACCACCATCGTCGAGCGCTCCGCTGCCGTTGCTCCCGCGCTTGCTGTCGCTGGTCAATCAGCGGTTTTGCCGTCCGCGTCAAGTAGCGGAGGTGCTCCGAGAGCTTGTCGAACCATTTGCCATACAACTCCGCTTCGTAGAGTTCGGAGCGGTTTACCGGATCACCTCGAGATTGAGCAATGACCTCTTCGGCCTCTTGCAGGTCGGCGAAGATGCCTGCTAGCTGCAAACCGATGACTTCATAAGTTGACGGCAAATCCGTGAGACCCCGCACGAATCGCCCAAGTTCAATTACCAGACCATCCACTAGATCGTGATAGGCGCACTTCAAAGCATGATCCAAGCGCGCGATTAGTTCGCGTTCCTTCTCCGTCGCCTCGTGATAGGGAGCGGCTGCCAATAGCTCAAGCGCAGCCCTCAGCGCATACCGTAGTTCATTCAGCACTTCTATGGGCGGCAGCTCATCGACGACCTGCTCGTACGTCTTGAAGCGTTCGGCAAGCGCGTCGTGGGCTGCCGCAAGTTCGGATATGCGCAAGGCTACGACGTGGGCAGGGCCAAGGGCTTAGGCCTCGGCCGCACCGTTGTCCCTGAGCCAACGGTCGATGTGCTGGAGGCACTCTTCATGTTCTTTTCTGCGCTGTCTCCATTCAGCCGGGGTTGCGAAGTAGCCGCGCTGAATCATCAGGCTGCCTCGGCCCAACTGCATCGCCCTACTTCTGATGGCTTCGTCGTGCATCTGCTCCGCCGAGGGCGCGCGAGGGTTGTCTCGCTTGAACATGTACTCTCCGAACCTTTGGAGCTTGGCCAGTCCAGCAACGATCGCCTGACGCTCCCCGCTGTAGATGGCAACGAAGCGTAGTTTGCGGGCAATGCTCTAGTCAACTACTAAATGAGCGCCTGAGCGCCTGCTGGCCTGACTTCCCACAACTTGGCATTTTTCTGTCGTAACTTGTTGATTTTTAATCATATTATACATCTTGATGGTGGCGAACTCTCGGTCAACGCGCTAGTTCCGCACCAGTTCGTGGGTGCGTTTGCGTTCGTATTTGCGGGCGGGGGTGTTGACGATGTGGAGGAGTTCGGGGGCTTCGGTGCCGCGTTGGGCGATTTCGTTCGGGACGTCCGCGTAGGTGGTGGTGCGTTGGCGGGGGGTGCGGTTGGCGGCTTCGATCATGGCGGCCATGCGCTTGGGGGAGGTTTCCTGGCCGTGGGCGGCGCCGGCGGCGCGGGTGATGCTTTCGTTCATCAGGGTGCCGCCGAGGTCGTTGCAGCCGGCGTTGAGGGCGGCCAGCACACCGTCGTGGCCGAGCTTCACCCAGCTTGCCTGGATGTTGGTGATGTGGGGGTGCAGGGCGAGTCTCGCCACGGCGTGGACTAGGATGGCTTCGCGGAAGGTGGGGCCGCGGCGCGCCTTGCCCTTCAAGTACATCGGCGCTTCCATGTGGACGAACGGCAGCGGCACGAACTCGGTGAAGCCGCCGGTTCGCTTCTGCAGGTCGCGCACGCGCATCAGATGCCGCGCCCAGTGCTGGGGCTGGTCGACGTGGCCGTACATGATGGTGGCGGTCGT
The DNA here is from genome assembly GCA_965243175.1 of Candidatus Azotimanducaceae bacterium. GTDB lineage: Bacteria > Pseudomonadota > Gammaproteobacteria > Pseudomonadales > Azotimanducaceae > VXYL01. The sequence continues at coordinate 1,177,995 of OZ251532.1, forward strand.
GGAGAAGCCCACGCCGTGGGCCGCTTCCATCACTTCCAGCCACTGCGCGGTGTTGATCTTGTCCGGGCAGATCACGGCGCGCACTTCGTCGTCGAGGATTTCCGCGGCGGTGCCGGGGAGCGTGCCGAGACCGACTTCCTTCAGCTTGGCGAGGTAGTCGGGCAGCGAGAGGTGGGCGGTGGCGGCGCCCTGCCAGACTTCGAGGGGCGAGAAGGCGTGGACGTGCATCTCCGGCACGGCTTCCTTCACCGTGCGCACGATGTCCATGTAGGTGGCGCCGGTGTACTCCGGATGGATGCCGCCCTGCATGCACACTTCGGTGCCGCCCCTGTCCCAGGCTTCGCGGGTTCGCCGCTGGATTTCCTCCGCGCTCAGGTCGTAGGGTCTTCCACGCAGATTCTCCGCCAGCTTGCCTTTCGAGAAGGCGCAGAACTGGCACTTGAAGTAGCAGATGTTGGTGTAGTTGATGTTGCGGTTGACGACGTAGGAGACGACGTTGCCGTTCTGCCCTTGGCGAAGCCGATCGGCGGCTTGGACGACGGCGTTGAAGTCGTCGCCACGGGCGCGAATCAAGCGCACGATTTCCGCTTCGCTCAAGTCCGCCGCGTCCTCGGTTTCCACGCGATCGATGAGCGCCCGCACGTCCGCCGAAACCCGGCTCGGCGGCGCGTGGATGCGCCCGAGCACTTCGGTGGGCGGCGGCGTGTCGTCGCCCGGGCACCAGTCGTCCGTGCGCGGCAGGCCTTCGCCGTCGATCTTGTCGAGCACCGCGCTGCGCAAGCCTTCGTCCACCCAGGTGGCCACGTCGCTGGCGAAGCGCGGATAGATGGTCAGGCGTTCGTGCAGTTCCTTGCCGGCGGAAGCAGTCTCGCGGGCCAGTTCGTCCAGATGCGGCCACGGCGCTTCCGGGTTCACGAAATCCGGCGTCAAGGGCGAGACGCCGCCCCAGTCGTCGATGCCCGCGGCGACGATCTTCGGCAGCACGCCCGGGCTCAGGTTCGGCGGCGCCTGGATGCTCATCTCCGGCCCGAACAGGACGCGCGCCACGGCGATGGTCCACAGCAGTTCGTTCAAGTCCGGTTCCGGCGCCTGGCGCATCTTCGTGCCAGGCTTGGCGCGGAAGTTCTGGACGATGATCTCCTGAATATGCCCGTGTTCGGCGTGGATGCGGCGAATGGCGAGCAGCGACTCGATGCGCTCCAAGCGCGTTTCGCCGATGCCGATGAGAATGCCCGTGGTGAACGGCACCTTCGCTCGCCCGGCGTCGGCCAGCGTCCGCAAGCGCACCGCCGGCACCTTGTCCGGCGAGCCGTAGTGCGGCATTCCCTTCCGGGTGAGCCGCTCCGAGGCCGATTCCAGCATGATGCCCATCGACGGCGAGACAGGCCGCAAGCTGGCGATTTCCGCTGGCGTCATGTTGCCGGGGTTCAGGTGCGGCAACAGGCCGGTTTGCTCGAACACCGCCTCGGCGGCCGCGCGCAGGTAGTCGAGAGTCGTGGAGTAGCCGTTCGCGGCGAGCCACTCGCGGGCCGCCCGATAGCGGAGTTCGGGCTTTTCGCCCAAGGTGAAGAGCGCCTCCTTGCAGCCCATCGCCGCCCCGTGCCGCGCCACGTCGAGCACGGCGTCCAGGCTCATGTAGGGCGCCTCCAGCTTCGAGGGCGTCTGCGCGAAGGTGCAGTAGTGGCAGACGTCGCGGCACAAATGCGTGAGCGGAATGAAGACCTTGCGCGAATAGGTGACCAGATTGCGGAAACCGGCGTCGCGCAGTTCGGCGGCCACCGAGGCCAAGGCCGCCGTATCCGCGAAGGGCGCCAAGGCCAGCGCTTCGTCGTCCGTGGGCAGCGCGCCCGACCGAGCGCGTTGCAGCAGTTCCGTGGTGGTTCTGGTCATACGAACGAAGCGCCGTGCAGTGGAGACCTTGCCGCTAGGCCGTGGTGAACGCCAGCAGCGTCCATAGAATCGAGGCCAGCACCGCCGCGATCGACGCCTGCGGGATCTGCGTCTTCACATGATCCATCAGGTCGCAGCCGGTGCAGACGGAGCTTAGCACCGTCGTGTCCGAAATCGGCGAACACTGGTCGCCGTAGACGCTGCCGTCCATCACGGCGGCGAAGCACAGCGTCATGTAGAGCTCGGGGCTCGAAAGCCCCTGCGCGCTCGCCACCGCCCAGGCGAGCGGCATCGCCAGCGGAAAGGCCACGGCGTAGGTGCCCCAGCTGGTGCCGGTGGAGAACGCGATGGCCATCGTCATCACCTGCAGCAGCACCGGCAGAATGAAGTAGGGAATGCTGGCGCCAAGCTGCTCCACCAGGAAGATGCCGCCGCCCGTGTCCTTGTTGACCTGGCCGATGGTGATGGCCAGCAGCAGAATCACCGAGCCGAGCACCACGCCCTTGATGCCGTCGTGGAAGCCGCCCAGCAGGTCCTTGAGCGTCATCCCCTTGGCCAGCGCCATGCCGCCAGCGAGCAGCAGCGCCACGCCGAACGCCCAATGCACGTTCGGCGTGCCGTAGGCGATGAAGGTGCCGACCGCGGTGGCGATCAACGCGCCCAGCGGCAGGAAGAACTCCAGCACGTTCGGGCGGTAGCCCTCCGGCACGTTGCTGCCTTGCAGGTCCTGGGGGCTCAAGGGGTCCGCATCGGGGGCGTCCAGCTGCCCGGTTTCGCGGGAACGGCGCATCGCCGCCGCCATCTGCTTGCCGAGAAAGAGCGGCTTCTCGACGCTCAGCAGGAAGGTGCCGACCACCGCGAAGATGGCGTAGAAGCAGAACGGCACGCTGGAAAAGAAGAACGCGACGCGGTCCGCTTCGGTGGCCAGAAAGCCCACCCCGGCGACGAAGATGAACGCCTGCACGTAGCCGGGCCAGGCGTTGAAGGCGATCTGCGAAGCGATGGGAGACGCCGTGGAATCGACGACGTAGGCAAGCTCTTCGTGGCTCACGCGCTCCTTGTCCGCAATCGGCTTCACTGTCGTGCCCACCAGCACCGTGCTCACCGTGCCGCCTTGGAAGAAGATCACGCCGAGCGACCACGCCACCAGCTTGGCGGTGCGCGGGCCGCGCACGAAGTGGACGGTCATGAACTCGGCGAACGCCTGCGCGGCGCCGGTTCGCGACCACACGCCCATCAGCCCGCCGAGCAGCCATAAGTAGAGCACCACGATGCCGGCGGATTTCGTGGTCGCGACGCTGGGAATGAGCACGTCGCCGGTGATGTCGTAGCCGCCGAGGATGAGCGCTCCCGCAATGATTCCACCGAGCAGCGCCGTCACGGGTTCTTTCGTGAGCCAGCACAGCATCACCGCGACCAACGCCGGCAGCAGCGACCACCAGCCCCAGTGCCGCTGCGCCTCGCGCCGGTAGTAGGCGGTCTCGGTGCGCCCGTCCACCGTCTCCTGCACGGCGACGAACTCCTCGGAAACGTCCGGCGCAGTCTTCGACTCCGCCAAGCGCTCCGCATCCAGCACCGCTTGCTCGGCTGGTACGGGGAAGAAGCGCACCGGCGCCTCTTCGACGACGTAGAACAAGCCCCGGGCGTCGCGCTTGGCATCCAGCCGCATTTCCTCGACCACCCAGGTCGGCGGCACCAGCACGCCCACCAAGGCCGCGCCGGCAAGCGCCAGCGCGAACAGCAAGAAGGTGCGCAGGCGCGGCGAGAGGATGCTCAGCACTTGCCGACCCTTCGAGGCGTTGCCCGTTTCCGCGGCGCGGCGACTAGGCGGCCGCTTCCACGGCCAGCAGCGGCCGGCCAAGCCCTTTGCGGTGCGCGTTGTGGTAGTGCAGCAGCGCCGGTTCGTTGCGCCCGAAGAGAACGTGGCTCTGCACTCCGGCATCGGCGCTGCGCTGGGTGGACGCCGCCATCACGTAGTCCTCCTTCTGCACCACGGCGTTGAAGCCGTTGAAGCGTTCCTCGAAACGATGGCCGGCGAAGTGCCGGCGGGCTTCCTCCGTCAAGTAGAAGCTGTGCGCCGTGTACGAGCGGCGCGGGTCGTCGCCGTCCGGGAAGATGCGCACCACGTCCACCGCGCCGGGGTCGACGAGGAAGATGGTGTTCGGGTAGACGAAGTAGACGGAGAGCGTCATCGAGCGGAACGGCCATTCGTTGGCGTCCGGCGGCGCGTCGCCGAGTTCCTCGAAGCGCTGCACCAGCGCGAACACCATGCGGTAGTTCAGGCCGAAGGTGTCGTGGGTTTGCAGGTTGCCGCGAATGTCGCTGGCGAGCGTGTTCCGGTGCAGCACGTCGAAGTGGTAGTTCTCGCCGAACGTGTCCACGGCGAGCTTCCAGTTGATGTCGGCGTGGATGGTCTGCGATGCGCCGTAGCGGTGGCTGGGCAGATCCCAGTGCGCCATGTCGTCCTCGAGGCCGCCGAGCATCGCGTCCACGTCGATATCGTCATCGTCGCCTGGCGTGGGGCGCACCCACAACATGCCGTGGCGCTCGACCGCCGGCAGTTCGATGAGGCCGAAGCGCGTCTTGTCGATCTCCCCGAAGCGCTGCTCGCGGTTCACGGCGATGAGGTCGCCGCTGTCAGCGTAGGTCCAGGCGTGGAAGGGGCAGCTGAAGCGGTCGCGCTTGCCGCGACCGTCCGGCACCACCTGGGCGCCGCGATGCCGACACGTGTTGGCGAAGGCGCGAAACCGCCCTTCGCCGTCGCGGGTCATCAGGATGGGCAGCCCGGTCGCGCTGTCCGCCCAGTAGGTGCCGGGCTTCGGCAGGTCGCCCGAGAGCCCCATGAACAGCGGCGTCTCGCGGAAGAAGACGCGGCGTTCGTCGGCCAGGAGGTCCGGGCAGGTGAAGTCCGCGAGCGGACTGCGCACGATGCCGTCGCCGTGGATTTCGCCGCCGCCCTGGTCGAAGCCCGTTTTCAGAATGCCCAGCAGCCGCTGGCCCTCTTCGATGCGCATGATTGCCGCTCCTTTGGTTCGTTCCGAGTCGTCGCAGCGACAGGCGGCGATCCCAGGTCGCCCGCGCTGTGAATCAGAGAGATGAAGGGGAGTGGAAGGCGCCCTCTAGTCCGTGACGAACAGCCCGCACAAGGTAGCGGGCGTCAACGCCAGCGAGCCGGCCACGGTGTTGAAGAAGCGCACTTCCTTGGCCGTCACCCGCTCGTCGGACAGGATCACTTCCGCCAGCGCCTTGGCGATCTGCACACGGTCGTGGATGTCCAGCTTGTCCGCCACCCGCGCCAGATTGCGCTCCAAGGGCGCGTCTTCGTAGATCTTCGAGTGCGCCGCCACCCGAACATCGGCGGCGCTCACCTCCTCGCCGGTGGTCTTGGCGATGATCCCGCGCACCGTGTCGATCTCGATCGGCTTGATGTTCGCGTCGGAATCCGTGGCCCGCGACAGCACCAGCAGCACGGTCTCGTTGAACACGGCCTGCCGGTCCACCGGCTCGGCCGGCCCACCGCCGAGCAGCTTGAGCACGTGGTTGAGCGTGGAGAGAATCATCGCGGCTCCTCGATACGCGGCGCGGTATGCGCCTCACCGGAAGTCGCGCAGTATATCGGCATATCGCAGTAGGGAGCGAACGTTGCTCACATCTTTCGGGTCTACGACGATCCTGGGCCAGCGGCGTGACGGCCTGCCAGATGCTCTCGAGTCGTCCGGCAGCAGCGAGACGACTCGCGGGCTCGACGCTTGCTCCGCAAGTAGATTACCAGCCACCGTGGATGGCGAGACGCGCACCGGCGAAGTCCATCGCTTGTGGCGAGTCCTCGTTGAACGCGCCGAGGTCGCTTTCGACGGTGGTGATCTGGTGGACGGCCCATGACGGGAAGAAGACGATGCTGTTGCGCAGCGGCTCGATTCGGGTGAAGGCGCCGGCGCCGCGCTCTCCGTCGTACAGCAGCAAGTCCCCGCCGGAGAAGCGCCGCGGGTGGCCATGGAAGTAGTAGGCGAAGCTAGGCGTGTGCGTACGGTACCCCGAGCGGCCGTCGGAGTGCTTGGTGAAGAAACCGCCGTCCAGAAACGCGGACATCTTCATCTCGATCCGATACTCGCTCGGTTCAGGTATCCCCAGTCGTGGCAGCGCATCCGATAGAGCGTCCCGCAGCGGAGCCTCGAACCAAGGCTGGATCTCACGTTTCGTGACCCCGCTCTCGACCAGCGCATTACGGATGGATGGATCGATCACGCCACGGGTGGTGCCCGGCTCGAACCGTTCGCGGTTGGCCAGCGCGAGGCCCAGCAGCTCGTCGCACCGTCGTTCGGGAAGAAAGTCCGTTAGGCGCACGAAGGGTGCCGGGCACACTTGTGGAGTCTCGGGCAATTCCTGGCCGCTCAAGACGGCGACGAGCCAAGATGCCCTCGGATCCGACCGCAGCGAGAGGACTCTCCGGTAGCAATCCAGCGCCTCGTCGAGTCTGCCCTTGCCGCGTTGGACGTCGCCCAGCCGGAGCAACGCCGTCGCATCGTTGGGATTGGCCGCGACAGTGTTCAGCAACGCGGCCTCCGCGTGATCGAGCAGGCCGCCCGAACGGGAAAGCATACGCGTCAGATTTCTGTAGCTCACTTTCGACGCTCACTCCACGTAGACTCGCAACCACCCGTGGATGCCGAGCCGCGCATCGGCGAAGTCCATCGCTTGCCCGAGGTCGCTCTCGACGGTGGTGATCTGGTGGACGGCCCATGCGGGGAAGAAGACGATGCTGTTGTGCAGTGGTTCGATTCGAGTGAACGCGCCGGCGTCGGGCTCTCCTCCGTCGTACAGCAGCAAGTCCCCGCCGGAGAAGCGCCGCGGTTGCCGATGGAAGTAGTAGGCGAAGCTGGGCGTGTCCGTGCGGTAGGGCGCCGAGCGGTTGTCGGTGTGCTTGGTGAAGAAGCCGCCGTCCAGATACGCGGACATCTTCATCTCGATCCAATACTCGCTCAGTTCAGGCATCCCCAGTCGCGGCAGCGCCTCAGAGAAAGCGTGCCGCAACGGAGCCTCGAACCAAGGTTGGACCTCCCGTTTCGTGACCCGGCTTTCGACCAGCGCCTTACGGCTGGATGGATCGACCTCGCCGCGGGTGGTGCCCGGCTCGAACCGTTCGCTGTTGGCCTGTGCGAGCGCCAGCAGCTGGCTCCACCGACGTGGCGGGAGAAAGTCGGTTCGGCGAACGAATGGGATCGGTCGTGCGTACGCCGGCCCTTCGGCCAGCTCCTTGCCGCTCAGAATGGCGACGAGCCAAGACGCCTTTCGGTCGCCTGGCCGTAGTGAAAGAACTCGGCGGTAGCACTCGAGTGCCGCGTCGAGCCTGCCCTTGCCGCGTTGCACGTCGCCCAGCCGCAGCAACGCCACCGCATTCGTAGTATCGGCAGCCACGGTGTGCTGCAACGCCGCCTCGGCGCGTTCGAGCAGGCCGTCCTGGCGCGAGAGAATGCGCGTCAGATTGCTGTAACGCAACTTCCTAGCCTGCTCGGGACGCGCTGGACTCGCGCCTCTTGCCGACGAGGCACCGCCTTAAGGCCGCCGCGTGACGCCTTCGTGCAGCGGCTCCGCCTTGTTCCGTCGCAGCTGGCGTTGCCGGCTCGCCGCACGACTGTGGCGTCAGCGCTTCATGCGTTGCCATCGCGAGTGTCGACCACGAGTGGATGTTTCCCTGCTGCCCTGCGCACCGCGGCCAGCGCCTCTTCGACGACGCCAAACAGGATGTTGACGCGCACCCTAGCAGAAGATGCATCTCTCGGCAACGTCCGTCGTGTTCAAGGGTGTGCGACAAATCGTAGGTCAGTGGTTGCTCACTGGGTCCGATCTCGGGCGGCGAGTCGAGCGACGCGGCCGTTGCGGAGGACGGATTGGCGCCCGATGCCGTTCAGAGCGCGCCGTGGCTGAAGCCGCCGTCGTCGGTGGTCGCCGCGCCCGGGCCGTTCTGGCGCGGAGGTCGGCGGTCGAGGGGGTTGAGCCAAGGCGGGTCTCGTACTCTTGGCGTTTTTGCGAAACGAGCCAGGGGAAGGAGACCCGCCATGGCGACAGGGACTGTCGAGGAGTTGGAAGAGGAACGCAAGCGCGAAGAGGGTGAAGGCGCGGGGCTGCGGCGGGAGCTGGTGGCGGCGACGGCGCGTTTGGCGCGGTTCGAGATGGCGCGCTGCGGGTCCGGTTCGAGGGATGCGGCGCTGCTGGACATGCGGCTGCGCGCGGACATGCAGGAGTTGGCGCGGCAAGGGCTGGAGCTGGCGTACGGGAAGGACGACGCGGCGCCGTGCGCGTGCCCGGCGTGCGGCGGTCGGACGCGGCTGCTGCGGGTCGACGAGGTGCGCGTGGAGACGGTGCTGGGGAGCGTGCGGGTGGAGATGGCGCGGCGCGGGTGCCGGGAGTGCGGGCGCAGCGTTCGCCCGCGGGCGCGGCGGCTGGGCGTCGAGGGTTCGATGACGCCGTCGGCGCGGCGTCTGGCGAGCCTGGCGGGTTCGCAGTGCAGCTACGCGGGGGCGGACGAGTTGCTGCGCGAGCTGTCGGGGCTGAACTTCGGCGCGAAGCGGGTGGAGCGGACGACGCGGGCGGTGGGCGACGATCTGGAGGCGTGGCGGTCGGAAGGGGGAGGCGACGGCGACGGGGCCTCGCTGGCGCGGGAGGCGTCGAAGCCGGGGCGGAAGCTGTGCTGCGCGGTGGACGGCACGGGCGTTCCGGCGCTGCCGAGCGAGACCGAGGGGCGTTCCGGCAAGGACGGCGGACGGGCTGGCACGCGCGAGGCGAAGGTGGGCGCGCTGTGGGTGTCCGAGACGGACGCCGAGGGCCGCCCGCGCATGGTGGAGGGCGCGGCGGTGCTGTTCGCGGCGATCGAGAGCGCGGCGGAGACGCCCGGCCGGGAGTCGCCGTTCGAGCGGCGGCTGCTGCGCGAACTGGCGGCGGCGGGCTGCGGGCCGGGCGACGTCGACGTGTGCGTCGGCGACGGCGCGGAGTGGATCCGGCGGGTGTTCGACGACTGGTTCCCGGACGCCGAGAGGATCGTCGACTACTACCACGCGGCGGAGTACCTGTGGGCGGCGGCGCGCGCCCGCCACGGCGACGGCGACCTCGCCGAGGCGTGGGCGAAGAAGCTGTGCGCGATGCTCAAGGCGGGCCGCGTCGACGACGCCCTGGACGACCTGCGCAAGCGCGGCGGCGAAGCCGAGGAGTGCCGCCGCGCGGTCGCGTACCTCGGCGCCCGGCGCGACCGCATGCGCTACGACGAATACCTCGCCAGCGGCCTGCCGATCGGTTCCGGCGTCATCGAGGCGGGCTGCAAGAACGTCGTCGGCCAGCGCGCGAAAGGCCCCGGAATGCGCTGGACCGTGGCCGGCGCCAACCCCGTCCTCTGGCTCCGCTGCGCGCGCATCGGAGGCCAGCTCGACGACTACTGGAACGACCGCGTCGCCGCACTCGCCGCTTGAGAATGGACTTGGTGAGCAACCACTGACCTACGATCTGTCGCACACCCCGTGTTCAACGTGTCGACGAGGCGTGGGCGGGGCCGCCAGCGGCACGCTGCCGGCCTACCTGAACCACCATCATTCGAGCCCACTCGCCACTGCGTCGCTCAGGACTCCGCCGAGCAGGGCCGCAGCCACCCGTGGATGGCGAAACGCGCATCGCCGAAGGCGTCGACCGCGCCTTCGACGACCGTGATCTCATGGAGGCGACACGCCGGGAAGAAAACGATGCTGTTGTATGCCGGTTCGATTCGGGAGAACGCGCTGGCGTCGTCGTCCTTGTCGTGGAGCAGCAAGTCTCCCCCCGAAAAACGCCGTGGCCGACGATGGAAGTAGTAGGCGAAGCTGAGCGTTCGAGTGCTGAAAGGCCCTCCGTCGTTATCCGTGTGCTTGGTCGAGAAGTCGCCACGGAGATACGCGGACATCGACATCTCGACCGAATACTCGCGCGGTTCGGGCATCCGCAGTCGCGGCAGCACCTCCGAGAAGGCTTTGCGCAGCCGAACCTCGAACCACGGCTGAACCTCGCGCGCCGTCATCCGACGCTCGATCAGCAACTTGCGAATGGACGTGTCGACTCTGACGTACTCGCCGATCGCGGCCGGCTTGAACCGTTCGCGGTTGGCCTGCGCGAAGGCCAGCAGGTCGCTGCACCGCTGCGGCGGGAGAAAATCGGTCTTGCGCACGAAGGGCACCGGGGCATCTGCCGGCGCTTCGGGGAGCGCTTCGCCGCTCAAGACGGCAACCAGCCAGCATGCCTTCGAGTTGCTTGGTTGCAGCGAACGGACTCGCCGGTAGCACTCCAGCGCTTCGCCGGGCTTTCCCTTGCTGCGCTGCACATCGCCGAGCCGGAGCAACGCCCCCGCGTCCTTGGGGTCGGCCGCCACGGTGCGCAGCAACTCAGCCTCGGCGCGTTCGAGCAGGCCATCCGAACGCACCAGCATGCGCTTCAGGTTCCTATACTGCGCCACTCCCCACCGCCTCGCCACCGATTGCCTCCAGCGCGGCGCCCGGGTCATAGCCGAACGCCACCATCGTCGACCGGTGCTGGTAGACGACCCTGCGCACTTCCGCCGCCGGCAAGGCGCCCCGCCAACTGTCGACCTTGCCGTTGCGGAAGAACAAGCCGGAGTTCGTCTGCAGCTTCTCCCTGAAACCTCCGCGTTCTTCCCGTCCGCGCAAGCTGCCGAACTCCGACTGAGCCACTGCGTGGCGCAGGCGCTCTTCCGCGACGCCCTTGAAACCCAGAAAGCGCACGACGCGCCTCAGCTCTCGGACCGTATCGGCGAGGAGGTCCTCGTAGCGCACCACCAGCACGGGAAAGGGCGCTGCGCACCAACTGCGGACATGTGCGGACCAGTCGAGCAGGCATTTGCGGTATTGCATGCGCCCGCCACCGCCGAGTGTCGTGTGCCTGTCGTTAAGCCGCGTGACGCTCTCTGAGAAGTCGCCCTCGTCCGCGTGGAATGCCCACGACACCGCCACGTCGAGGGGATTGCGTACGATGTAGACGGCGCCGGCCGTGACGTCTTCGGGAAACAGCGGCTCGCCCATCCGATTGGCGACGTAGGCGCCGTGGTCCTTGCACAGCCGATGCTCGGCGCACGCGACGGATTCCGCGACGTGTACGCGAAGGCAGGTGGGGATCAAGCTCTCGACTTCGTCTTGGGTGCAATCTTCCGCTGCCACCCCGGTCAGTTCGTTGAAGCGGGAGCTGTCGATAGCAGGGCCGAATGGCAAGGCGTTGAGAGGAAACGCACGACGCGACGGACTGAGGAACTCGACGAGCAGCGCCCGTATCCAAGTATTGCCCGACTTGGGATAGCTCGCCAGCCAGACGATGCGCCGCCAATCCGGCACCGCTGCGCACTCCGCTGTCGTCATCTCGTACGTCGTCGCGAGCTACGCTTGTGCCCAGTTGCTGCCGCCTTCGGCCCAGCGAATGAACTGTCCGACCGCAAGAGCGTGGTCCAGACCGCGGCGGCAGTTGGCTGGCCGGCGAGCGCGTTCTCGGCCTGGAAGCGCGTGTCGGAGGCTCCGACCAGCCCCACCGGTCCGTCGCACCCAGGCTCTGTTCCCGGGGCGCCGAAAGGCTGCAAGGCGTCTGCGACACGCTTGAACTTGGGCCGCTCCACCTGCCGTCCGTCACGATGAAAGACCGCCGCCAAGGCGGTCATGCACGGCCCGCTGCTCACGACGTCTCGCTCCTGCCCGCGTCGGCTAGCGAGACAGTGCCTCGCGGCCCATCGAGGCGTTTGGCGCATCGGCAAAAAAACACGGTCTTGAGGTCTTGCCTTCCAAGTCCAGATGCGTATTGTACACGCCCGGTGTTCACTAGAGGCTCTCGAACATGCCAGCCGAAAACGAACGAGACCGAGAAGCAACCGCTTCCGAAGCGTCGCAGGCGACACCCGAGCGGAAGCCTTGGGTTCCGCCCAGGTTGGACCGCGGCGTCGGAATCGACGATGTGCATCAGACCAAACTCGGCGTCTCTGAGGGGGGCGGTGGATCGCCGGCGACCACGAGCTGACCTTCGAGTTGCGATGCCGGCAGACGATCGCCGACGCTGCTCGGCGACGTCGCGAGAGGTAGCACGGCCCGCCAAGGACACGCTATGGTGCTCGGATGGAGGGCGGATGGAGATAGGTTTGGATAGTCGCGTAAGGCGAGTCGGTAGCCAGTTCGTCGATTCGGAACTCGATGGGGAGCTGGTGTTCATGAACATCCTCGATGGCGAGGTGTACGGACTGCGGGACGCCGCCTTGCGGGCGTGGAAGCTCATTGACGAGCATGGCGCTTGGACGCCAATGGATGGACTGGTCGCCTCGCTCTGCGAGGAGTTTGAAGTGGACGCGGCAACGTGTCTCAAGGACGTCGCAGTCCTGCTGGATGATCTGAGCACGGTCGGTCTCGCCGAAGTCGCACCCTAGTCGGCACCGCCATGGGCACGGGCGTTCCGTTCACCGTCGACGCGGACCTTGACCTCGGCAGATCGGCCTTGCCGTGGCTGCGCGACCTAGGCGCGGACGCGCGCATCCGCCGTGGCGCGGTGCCAACGGCTCTGCGTTGCGTCGAGACGCGACGCAGTTTCTGGGAGTGCGCTGGCGAGCGCGTGCTCATCCACAGAGGCGGCATGAAGTTCCTAGTGGAAGAGGGGCGGGCCATAACCTACGCCGCACCGCCCTTCACCGATCCCTTGGACTTGCGGCTCTCCCTCATGGGAGCGCCTTGGCTGGCGCTGGCTGCGCAGCGCGGCATGCTGCCGCTGCATGCGAGCGCCGTGTCATCCGCTGCCGATGTGCATGCGTTCGGCGGCCCGCCGAAGGCCGGCAAGTCGACCTTGGCGGCGGCGCTCTCGGCCCGTGGCCACGCCTTCTTCGCCGACGATTCGCTGCTGCTGGACATCGACCGGACCACGAACGAGGTACGGTGCTACGCCTACAAGGACCTGAAGCTCTCGGAGACCGGCGCCAGGCTGGCCAATTTGCCGCTCGGCGGCCCAGTGAGCACGGCGCAGAACCGCCGCAAGCACTACGTCGAGCCGCCTCGACGGTCATCGCACGCCGCGGGCCGATTGAAGAGCATCTACTTTCTGGGCAGCAACTCGACGCGCCGCGATGCCGCTATTGCTACGATCACGGGTCGGCACGCACTGCGGACGCTGCAGGGGACGATCAATCGCGTGCATCTGGTGGCCGCGATTGCCGGCCCCCAACGCCTTGCGGATTGGATGGCGGAACTCGCCAGACGCGTCGACATACGCATCTTGCGCCACAACATGGACGAATCCCGCTTCCACAGCATCTTGGCGACAATCGCCGCTGTCCTCCCGTCCCCTTGGCCCCCAAACGACATGGTGCCGTCGAATGGTGGCGGCCATCCGCGCACCGATTAGGCGTTGAGCCCCGCGCCTCGACGCCCAGATTGTGGCGACTCCCTTCACAGCGACCGCCGACTGCGACCTAGGCACGGCCGCGGCACCGTGGATGCAGGCGAGTGGCGCGGACGTCACCATCGTCCAAACTCCGGTGCCGGAGGCATTGCCGAACGCCGAATCCTCGGGGCTGGCGTGGCAGTGCCGCGAAGGCCGCGTGCTGATCGCAGTGCCCTGCGGCATCCGCTTCCTCGTCGAAGGGGGAGAGACCATTCGCTACGAGGCGGCGGATGGCGTCGGCGCCGCGGACCTGCGCCTGTTCCTGCTCGGAACGGCGTGGCCAGTGCTTGCCCTGCAGCGTGGCTTGCTGCCCATCCACGCCAGCGCGGTCGCCAACGGCGCGAACGTGCATGCGTTCGTCGGGGCAGCGGCGGCGGGCAAGTCGACTTTGGCGGCGGCGCTCTCGGCCCGCGGCCATGCCTTCTTCGCCGACGACGTGGTCATCCTCGACCCGGAACGCTTCGACGAAGCGACCTGCTATCGATACGAGGACCTCAAGCTGTGGCCGAAGGGCTTGGCACTCGTCGGCGTACCCAACGGAAGCCCGGTGCGGGAGGTCGCCGACTACGACAAGCGCTACTCCGTGCCGCCGGAGCGTTCGCCACGGGTGGATGGCCGACTGCGGACTATGCGTTTGCTCGAAGTGTCGTACGCGCCGGGAAGCCCGTTGCGCGACGAACCATTGCACGGCAAGCGCGCTTTTGAGGTCGTCTACAAAGCCGTTCATCGGCGACCGTTCGCACTGGCGATCGTCGGCCGGCCCCGACTCTTCGAGTGGCTGATGCGTTTGCTCCGAGGAATCGACGTGTTCGCCTTCCATCGCTCCACGGCACCAGCGCGGTTCGACGAGGGAGTGGCTGCGCTCTCTCGCATCCTTGCTACCGACAGCCAAACGTGATCCAAGGACGCCCGCTCTGCGGCAAGCGATGCGTCGTCTGGCTTGCCGCCTATCCGAAGTCGGGCAGCACTTGGATGCGAGCACTGCTCGCCAACCTGTGTTCAGAGGAGCCCGAACCCGTCCCCATCAACGAACTACGCACCGCGCTGCCGGGCGGCAACACGGCGAGCCGGGAACACTTCGACGAGTTCACCGGATTGGCGTCCGCCGACTGCACGGACGCCGAGGCCGAGCTGCTGCGACCGGCCGTGTACCGCGCGCGAGCCGAAAGACACGCGGGCACCGGAACGCCGTTCTTCTACGGTGCCCACGACGCCTACCTGAATACCCCCCGCGACGAGCCGCTGTTTCCCGACGACATTTCCATGGCGGCGGTCTACATCGCGCGCAACCCCCTCGACGTCGCGGTTTCTTGGGCGTTCTACGCCGGCAACGAAGATTTCGCGGCAAGCGTCGCCATGCTGGAGAGCACCCGCGCCATGCTGATCGGCCCCGACTGGCCGAGGCTGGGGCAGCGGCTCCTCGATTGGTCGGGCCATGTGGAGAGCTGGCGCAATGCGCCGTTTCCAGTGCTGACGGTGCGTTACGAGGACCTGTTGGCGGACGCGGCCCAAGAGATCGCCAGAGTGGCGCGTTTTCTACGCTTGAAAGGCGCCGACGATCAGAAGCGCGCACAACGGGCCGCCGCTTTCTCGGACTTCGCCTTGCTGCGTCGGAGCGAACAACAAACAGGCTTCAGCGGAACGCCGGCGAAGGCGCAGCGGTTCTTTCGCTCAGGCAAGGCCGGCGACGGTCGCCGTTTGCTGAGCGCCGTGCAGGTGGACGACATCGTCCGCGCACACGGACGCACGATGGCCACGCTCGGCTACTGCTGAGGCCAGAGAGCCCTCAGCCGGGGTGCGCGAGGGGCGTGCCCCTCGCATGGAAAAGACCGCAAACAACGTCACAGGAGTCGAAGGCCATGGTCAACCTCGCAGCCGCCATCCCGCGCGCACGACCAGAGCGAGGACGACCAGCGCGGCTAGTTCCGTACCAGATCGTGGGTGCGTTTGCGTTCGTACTTGCGGGCCGGGGTGTTGACGATGTGGAGGAGGTCCGGGCGCGCTGGCGTTCCGCTTTATCTCTACTTCCCACGCGGCTCGTCGTCCATCGATGCGGGCGTGGTGCTGCCCCAGGTGCTGCTGCCGGACATCGTCATCGACGCCATCGTCGATGCCGACCGCGACGCCGCGGTGCTCGGCTAGCGGCGCCGACCTCGCGATTGAAGACGCAAGCAACTTGGGTGGCGGCACTTGCGCTGCTCACGCACTCGGTGGCCGTCGCGGAGGAGCCGCCGTGTGCGAATCCGCAGTACCAGCACGGCATTTCCTACGTTCTGCCCTTGCGCTACCAGGCGGACTTCAAGCACTTCGCCTACGCGAACCCTGTTGCGCCGAAAGGCGGCGCCATTCGTGTGCCGCAGATGGGCACGTTGGACAACTACAACGCCATCGTCGAAATCGGCCGCATCGCCGCTGGCTACGGCGCGATGGGCAGCCTCGTCTACGACCGCCTGCTCGAAGACAGCATCGACGAACCGGCCAGCGCCTACGTGCGCTTGGCGGACGGCGTGGCGGTGGAGGGCGACTACCGCTGGACGGCCTTCCGCCTGCGCTCCGACGCTCGCTGGCACGACGGCCAGCCCATCACCCGCGAGGACGTGCTGTTCACCTTCGACGTCATCCGCGAACACGGCTCGGTGGCCTTGCGCACCGCGCTGGCCGACCTGCAGGAGGTGTTCGCCTTCGGCGAGCGCGAACTCTGCTTCGTCACCCGCGCGGACGCCGTGCCCAATCCGATCACGCCGTTCATCTACGGGCGCATCGCCATTCTGCCGAAGCACTACTGGCAGCAGCGCGACATCACCCGCACCACCGTCGAAGCGCCGCTGGGCAGCGGCCCGTATCGGCTGCGCCGGGAGGTGTTCGGGCGCAGCCTGTTCTACGACCGGGTGCCGGACTACTGGGGCCGCGATCTGCCGGTGAACAAGGGCCGCTACAACTTCGACTCGGTGAAGTTCGACTACTTCCGCGACGAGAACGTGATGCTGGAAGCGCACAAGGGCGACGCCGTGGACGTGCGCGAGGAGTCGATTTCCAAGAACTGGGCGACCCAGTACGACTTCCCGGCGGTGCGCCAAGGCCTCTTCAAGGCGGAACTGCGTGAGGTCGCGCGCATCTGGGGCCTGTGGTGGCCGACGTTCTGAAATCTGCGCCGCGAACGCCTGCAGGACATCCGCGTGCGCGATGCGGCCTTTGCCGCCCTTGCGGCTGACGATGGATACGGGGGCGCCGATGCGCTCGGAGAGGGTGCGTTCCAAACGCCGCGTGTCCGCGTCCGGCGGCGTGGCGGGCGCTTTCGGTTCCTCGCGCAACAGGCGTTTGACTAGAGCTTCGGTTTGGCGCACGGACAAGCCGTCCGCCACCACGCGCCGCGCCGCGGCCTCTTGATCCGCGTCCGGCAACGGCAGCAGGGCGCGGGCGTGGCCGGCCTCCAAGTCGCCGGCGTCCAAGCGCTCGCGGACGCTCGGCGTCAGGCGCAAGAGCCGCAGCGTGTTGGTGACCGCGGCGCGCGACTTGCCAACGGCATCGGCGAGGGTTTCGTGCGTTAGACCATGCTCGTCAAGGAGCTGCTTGAAGGCACCGGCCTCTTCCAGCGGACGCAGATCCTCGCGCTGGACGTTCTCGATGAGCGCCATCGCCACCGCTTGCCGGTCGTCCACATCGCGCACAACCGCCGGCACGGTGTCCAGGCCGGCGCGTTGCGCGGCACGCCAGCGGCGTTCGCCGGCGATGATCTCGTAGCCGCCGGCGGGCCGCGGGCGCACGATCACCGGCTCGATCACGCCTTGCGCGCGAATGGACTGCGCCAGTTCGTCAATGCCTTCTTCGCGGATGTTGCGGCGCGGTTGATAGCGGCTTCGGTAGAGGCGATCCACGGGCAATTCCGCCGGCGCGAACGCTTTATCCGTCGGCGTTTCGCCAGCGCCGCGACACCTTCCTTTCGGCCGGGCGCAACTCGTCCAAACCGCGACCAAAGGCCGCCTCTGCTGCACCGGTCTCGGCCGCACAGGCAACTTCACTGTCGCTCACACGGCGTCGCCCGCCGTGCCGTTTGTACGCCTAATGGCGGCGGCTTCGTCGGTGCGGCGGATCACTTCGCCGGCCAAGCTACAGCGCACGACAACAATGGAAACACGCTTTCGGGCTGTGCTAGAGCCGCTTACGCTGTTCGCAAACCCGCATGGCGCAACGGCTGTCGAGCGGGTGTGATCTTTCGTCACCTGGCGGCGGACGCCGGCTGGGTGAGCGTGGGGGGACCACGACACCGCGGAGTTCGCCGTGGAGACGCTGCGGCGTTGGTGGCGGAATCTGGGTGCCCGGCCTATCCCGAAGCCCGCCGCGTGATGGTGACGGCGGACGGCGGCGGCTCGAACGGGACGCGCAGCCGGCTGTGGAAGGTGGAACTACGCAAACAGCGTTAGTAGCAGGTGTCGTAGTTGGCCTTGTCGGCGTTGATGAAGTCGAAGCATCCGGTGTCGACGGCGGCAAACAACTCGTCCAGCGCCTCCACCACCGGGCGCAGGCGCAGGTCGATCTTCTCCGCCCGCCGCCGCGTTCCTTAAAGGGCGGCCAATGGCTAGCAGGTGACCTCGGCATGACCGGTCCTCAACGGCCTGCCCGTATCGGCAGACTGTTCCGGCGCGTCCTGCAACGCGGCGACAAGCAGGAGCTGTGCATGGCGCGACCGCACGGGAACCCCAAAGACTATGCTATGTTCCACCAGCGGCGGCTCGGAGCTGCTCCCCCTTCAAGCCGGCCGGACATGCGCTGGAGTGTGGACTCGGGCACCAGAACGCCGTCAGCGTCATAGACGAGATCGAACTCCGACACCAACCCGCGCGGCACGAACATGCCGTCCTTCACTACTCGGTGGGACAGCCCCGTCACGCCACACGCTTGATGGACATGTCCGTGAACCGGTGAGGCGTTGACCGCAGTGCGGTCACCTCAACATCTACCGTGCCGCTGACATCGACGTAGAAAGCACATCAAGTACCACCGCAGCCAGCGGAAGAAAGGGACCACATCGCTCGGATAGCGAATGCTCTTGGCTTGGGAAAGCGAGAGGCGGAGCCCACGCAGGATGACGGAACTTGCTACCGCGCTTCCAACGGATGGCCTGCCCCACCGCGCTTCCAGACGTGGACGTCGAAGTCCCGTGTCCAGATCGACGCCCGCGCGGTCGAGCACATGGCGTCGCACCCGATCGCGCTCCGCACGGTCGATGTCTTGCCATTCGACTCGGGCCGGTCGTGGTGAGCCCGTCTTTGCGCTCTCGGGGTGAAACGCCGCGTCCAAGCCGTACTCGTCCGCGAACTTGGCGTTGGAGTCGGCGTATCTCTCGATGACGGCATGAATCTGGGCGTCGCTCAGCGGCCTGAAAGGAACGTCGTCTTCAAGCAGCGTCGGCAGTTCGGCCAGAACACTGTCCAGTAGCAAGGATTTCGTCGGCACGTCTAGGTCCGCGGCGTCCAAGGCCGCGCTCGTCAGCCGGGAGATCTCCACAAGCTTGGCGCCGGGACGTTGATTCACATGCGGCACGCTAACCACATTGGCCAGATCGCTGGCGCCAACTACATGCAGAAAGTGCCTCACCAAACCGCCCGCATGTCGCGCTTCGTCTAGCGTGTAGACATTCAGTTCTCCCCCAAACACCTCCCGCCACGGATTGAAAACACCGTTGTAGTCAAGACTGGCGTAGGGCGAGGCTAGAGCGTCGCCCGTGATGCGCCTGCTGGCGAGGCAATCTTGAAGGCACGCCCTAAACGGTCTCGTTTCCCATCCGTTCCTCACCCGCTCGGCGTACCTAGCCTCCAGCCATTGATACTGCGGGCGGACATACGCGAATACTTCGACATCGACGCCCGCATCTCTGCCGAGGGCCGCAAAAGCCTCGGCCCACTCCAAAGACTGCGGCCGACCATCGCCAAGGAACTCCGACGAAATGACGAACCGTCCGGCGGCAACACGGGTCAGTTCATCGCGCAAGTCGCCCCACGCCCTAGAATCGAGCCGCCTATGCGCCCACGGGTCGCGCACCTCTGGATCATATCGGTGTTTCTCCAACAATTTCGAATGCCCTCTGAGCCAGAGAAGGCCTGCAGCCGGCACATGGACGCCGGAACGCTCAAGAAAGGCCGGCCACTTGGCCAGTAGCATTTGAATGGACGTAGAGCCTGTCTTAGGCATGCCAACGTGAACAAGCAAACGCTTGCTCCGACGATGCATCGCGGACATCATTTAAGTTCCAGTTCGCCACAATGAGTGCGTGAGTGCGTCAGAAACGCACCCACGCAGGCCAGTTACTAAACCATACTGGAACCGAACCCCGTCGTCTAGTCTTGTCGAGGCAGGGCAATCGCATATGGATTGAGGGGCGTGGCGTGGCGAGGGGGATGGTGCAGAGTTGACGTCTCGATCCAAGAAAGGAGAGACGAATGCGGGAACTTCTCGTTGTTTTTTCAAGACGTTGAGGATCCGAGGCGGGGCAACGCCAAGCGCCACGACCTGCACGACATGCTGGCACTCGCCCTGCTGACGGTGCTCACCGGCGGAACGCACCTGCGTCGACATGGAGGATTTCGGGCGCGAGCGGGAGCCGTGGCTGCGACGGTTCCTGAAGCTGGCGAGTCTGGCGGGTTCGCAGTCGAGCTGCGCGCAGGCGGACGGGTTGCTGCGCGAGTTGTCGGGGCTGAACTTCGGGGCGAAGTGCATCGAGCGGACGACGCGGGCGGTGGGCGACGACCTGGAGGCGTGGCGGGCGGAGACGCGCCGGCGGCGGCGTCCTGCTGGCGCGCGAGGCGTCGAAGCCGGGGCGGAGGCTGTGCTGCGCCGTGGACGGAACGGGCGTGCCGGCTCTGCCGAGCGAGACCGCGGGCCGCCCCGGCAAGGACGGCGGCCGGGCCGGGACGCGCGAGGCGAAGGTGGGCGCGCTGTGGGTGTCCGAGACGGACGCGGAAGGCCGGCCGCGCATGGTGGAGGGCGCGGCGGTGCTGTTCGCCGGCATCGAGAGCGCGGCGGAGACGCCCGGCGAGGAGTCGCCGTTCGAGCGGCGTCTGCTGCGCGAACTGTCGGCGGCGGGCTGCGGAGCACCTGTGGGCGGCGGCGCGCGCCGTGCGTCGGCGACGGCGCGGAGTGGATACGGCGGGAGAAGGTCGTGGACTACTACCACGCCGTCGACGTCCCGCGGCGCACAGCGTCCGGGAACCAGTCGTCGAACACCCGGCACGGCGACGGCGACCTCGCCAAGGCGTGGGCGAAGAAGCTGTGCGCGATGCTCAAGGCGGGCCGCCTCGGCGACGCGCTGGACGACCTGCGCAGGCGCGGCGGCGACGTCGAGGAGTGCCGCAAGGCGGCCGCGCACCTCGACGCCCGGCGCGACCGGATGCGCTACGACGAGCACCTCGCCGAAGGCGTTCCGATCGGTTCGGGCATCATCGAGGCCGGCTGCAAGAACGTCGTCGGCCGGCGCGCATGAAATGCACCGGGATGCGCTGGACCGTCGCCGGCGCCAACCCCGTGCTGTGGCTCCGCTGCGCCCGCCTCGGCGGTTGGCTCGGCGACTACTGGGACGACCGCGTCGCCCGACTCGCCGCGTCCGCCCATAGGTCAGCTCGTTGTCGCGTCATTAACGCCCGGTTCCGGAGTGCCCAATTTGGTCTGATGCACGTCGTCCAGCATGCCGACGCTTCGGTCTAGCCGGGGGAATCCAGAGCTTGCGCTTATCCCCACCCCCGATTCGGAAGAGGCGGGCCGGCGACGGCGCTCGGTCTCGTTTGACATCGTTACTTTTCTCATTCACGCTCCTCGGCGATTGGATGGCGTGTAGAGTACTGCGCGATGCTGAAAACGCATTTTTTTTCCGGAACTGGCCGGAACTGGCTTTGACCGCTACGGCCTGTGAATGACGGCCTTGGCGGCGGTCTTTCATCGCGACGGTCGGCCGATGGAGCGGCACCGGTTGACGGTGGTTGCGGATGCGTTGCGCTCGTTCGGCGCGGCCGGGCCAGAGCCTTGGTGCGACGGCCCGGCGGGATTGGTCGGGCTCGTCGAGGCGAGCCATGTGGCCGAGAACGCGCTCGATAGCCAGCCGGCTTCGGCCGGCGCCTATCTGGTGCTGTTCGACGGCTTGCTATGGCACCGCCAAGATCTGATCGACGCCTTGGGCCTTGCCCCGCGGCACGCGGCGCAGCAAGCGGATAGTCTGCTGTTCGCCCACGCTTGGGAGCGCTGGGGAGAGGACGCCCCGTTGCGCGTGGAAGGCACTTTCGCCGCCGTGATTTGGACGCCCCGCACCCGCGTGCTAACCGCGGTGTGTTCGCCCTTGGACGCGCCGCCGCTCTACTACGCCGCGGATCGCCGCCGGGTCATCCTCGCCACCGCGCCGAGGGCGATCTTCGCCTGGGGGGACTTGGCGCGTCGCGTCGATGACGCCGTTCTCGCCAGCCACATGATCAACGACCCTGGAGACGGCCGCGCGACCTGCTACCGCGGCGTGAGTTCGCTCCTGCCGGGCGAGTTGCTCACCGTCTCCCCGAAGTCCGCGCGGGTTCGCCAATACTACGACTTGGCCGAGCGCGCACGGCCGGTTCGCTTGGCCTCCGACGCGGACTACGTGGACGCCGCTGGCGAATTGTTGCGCAACGCGGTCGAGAGCGCCATGCGGGCAACCGTACAGCCGGCAATCTCGTTGAGCGGCGGCCTCGACTCGTCCGCGCTGGCGGTTGTGGCGCTCGACATCCTGGCCAGTCGCGGCGATGCCGATCGGCTCGTCACTATCACGTCGATGCCGGAGCCCTTGGCTAGAATCGTGGACGGTCGGGCCCCTCGCAAGAAAGAACCCGAGTTGAGTCGTCGGACGCGGGAGGACATCGCCCATCGAGTGCGAGCGCTTGCGGCGATGCACCCGGCATTGGATGTCCGTTTCGTCGACAGCAGTGCGGTGGATTTCGAGCAGTCGCTGCTGAGGCTGGTCGAGCTGGCGGAGTTGCCGATGCGCAGCGCCCGCTACGCGCAAGGTCTCGCATTCGGTCACTTCGCCGTCCAAGCGGGAAGGCCCGTCATCCTCGAAGGCGGCGGCGGCAACAACACGTTGAGCTACGACGGACTCGCGCGCCTGGCCACTCTGCTCCTCGCCGGCCGGCTGCCGAGCCTGCTGCGGGAATCCGCCGGCGGCCCATCGGGGCGGCGTCTCGGGCGATTTGCTCCGCTGCTGCACTACGGGCTGTACCGATGCCTTCCGCGCCGAACGCACGGCGCGGTGCGCCGGCTGGTCGATGGGCAGCACGGTTGGCCGGACTACACGGCCATTCATCCAGATTTCGCGCAAGTCCACCGTGTGGACGAACGCGCCCGCGCATCCGGGCACGACCCCTTTGGGCGGGGCCGCACGTCCGTCAAGGACGCCCTCTTGGCCCGCTGGGGGGGCAAACGACGACGACACTGGTTAAGGGCGTGGCAACGGGCTTTGTCCACGGCGAGCGGCACGGAGTTGCGCTCGCCTTATGGCTGCCGCCGCTTGGTCGAGTGGTGCGTCGGGCTGCCGGACGACCAGTTTCTGCGCGACGGCCAGAGCCGTCGGTTGATGCGGCGACTGATGGAGGGGCTGCTGCCATCAAAGATCTTGACGGTGCGCACCAAGGCGGAATGGGACTGGCATGCGCAAGAACTGCCGGCGATCCGCGCGACGCTCGAACGCTGGCGCGGTGATCCGAGCGTCACCGAACGGGTGGATCTGGAACGCCTGCTGCGGCTCGTGGATGCTTCGCCGCCGACGACGCCGATCACGCGACGGAACTACTCCGATCGCCGGTTCGTCCGCCACGGCGTCGACCACGCCCTGGCGGTCGGGCGGTTCATTCGCTGGGTCGAAGGCGGTGGCAACTGGACGCAGGCGTAATCGCCCATGACGGCATCGGCACGACGCACGGAGCCTGGCGGGAGGGTGGCGGAGCGCGTACGCTTCGCCGGCCGGCGGCAGGTCGTTTGGCTGGCGAGCTATCCCAAATCCGGCAACACTTGGATGCGGGCGCTGCTCGCCAACTTCCTCCGCATGTCGCCCAGCGCCGTTCCCCTGAACGCGCTGCCATTCCCCCTCGCCATCGACAGTTTCCACTTCGGCGAACTGACCGGGGTGGCGGTTGAGGATTGCAGCCCGGACGAGTTCGACGGCTTGGTCCCGGCCTTCCTGCGGATGAGCCTTCGATCCCCGGCACGCGCCGGACTTCTCTTGCGCAAGGTTCACAGCGCCTACGTGGTCAACCGCGCCGGCGAACCGCTGTTTCCCGAGGACGTGACGGCCGGCGCCGTGTACCTCGTGCGCAATCCCCTCGACGTGGCGGTGTCGTGGGCATTCCATACGGAAGATGGCGACTGCGCGCGCAGCGTTGCGCGACTCAACGACCCCGGCGACACGCTTGGGGGCGGCGGAAAGATGCAATGCCCACAGCGCCTGCTGGATTGGTCGGGCAACGTCGAGAGTTGGCGCTCGGCACCGTTTCCGGTGCTGCTGGTCCGCTACGAAGACTTGCTCGTCGACACGGTTGCCGAACTTCGACGAGTGGCGCGCTTCCTGTGCCTGCAAGGCGTGACGGAGGCGCGGCTGCGTCGCTCGGTCGAGCGATCGGCGTTCGCCAAGATGCGCGGGAGCGAAACGCGCGAGGGCTTTCCGGAGAAACTACAGACGAACTCCGGCCTCTTCTTCCGCGAAGGCAAGGCTGGCGGTTGGCACCGGGCGCTGTCGGCCGCCGAGGCGCGCCAGATCCACCAGATCACCACTGTCGAGAGCGACCTCAACGCCTGCGCGGGCCGCCGACGCCAAGACGCCTCCTCGCAAGCGGCGGGCTTCGCGGACGCGCGCTTCGCCATAAGCGGGTGGCTGCGAACCCACGCCGCGGAATGAGCCGCCGAGAGTGGGTTACAGAAATCTGACGCGCATGAGCTCGCGTTCGGGCGGCCTGCTCCAACGCGCGGAGGCCGCGTTGCGGAACACTGTCGCAGCCAATCCGAACGATCCGATGGCGCTGCTCCGGCTGGGCGACGTGCAACGCGGCCGAGGCAGGCTCGACGACGCGCTCGAGTGCTACCAGCGAGTCCTTTCCATTCGGCCGGGCGACGAAAAGGCGTCTTGGCTCGTCGCCATCCTGAGCGGCAAGGAGCTGCCGGAGGCACCGCAAGTGCGCGGCGGCCCGGTCCCTTTCTTGCGAACAACCGACTTCCTCCCCCCGCGACGGTGGCGCGAACTGCTGGCCCTCGCGCAGGCCAACCGCGAACAGTTCGAGCCGGGCGTCGACGGCAGACATGTCGATCCATCCCGCCCCAAGCCGCTGGTCGAGCTTCGGCTCACGGACCGGGAGGTGCGGCCTTGGTTCGAGCCTCGGTTGCGCGACGCCTTCGCGGAGGCACTGTCGCGATTGCGGATGCGACGGCGCGAACACGCGATCAAGATGTCGATGTCCGTGCATCTGAGCGGCTGCTTCCTCGCCAAGCACACCGACGACGCTCCGTCGCCCTATCCGCGAACGCTCAACGCCACCTACTATTTCTATCGCCAACCGCGACGCTTCTCCGGCGGGGACCTGCTGCTTCACGACGCGACAGGGGCATGGGAGCGCTATACGCGGATCGAACCCCTGCACAACAGCATCGTCATCTTCCCCGCGTGGGCCGTCCATCAGACCACCGCGGTCGAGACCTCGGGATCGCAAGGGGAGGACTTCGGCGATGCGCGTTTCGCCATCAACGGATGGCTCCGAACCTACGCGACCGAACGCGCATGAGCTCTGGCTGAAGCCCTCGTGGGCTAACACCTGAAGAAGCGAAGGATTGGAAGCGTGGGCTACGAGAATCTGGACCGCACCCTAGCGCGTTCGGGCGGCCTGCTCGAACGCGCCGAGGCCGCGTTGCTGCGCATTGTCGCGGCCGATCGTCAGCATGGGCATGTCCACTCGTCTCGACGGCGGGTTCTACGTCAAGCACGAAGACAACGGCCCGTACGGCATCCGCACCAAGTTGGTCAGCTTCGCCTACTACTTCCACCGCCAGCCGCGACCCTTTTCCGGCGGGGAACTTCTGCTCTACGACGCGGACGCCGTCACCTTCGCCCGAATCGAACCGCAACACAACAGCATCGTCTTCTTCCCCGCCGGCTGCGTCCATGAGATCGCGACCGTTAGCCGGGGCCGCTCGCAAACGAGCGGAGCGAGAAGGGCTTGCCCCTCCCAAGAAGATCATCAGAAGGACTTCGGCAACGCCCGCTTCGCCATGCACGGCGGGGTGCTACGATTCGGTCCGCCGAACTGATGCGGGATGAAGACGTTGAGTGACTCGGACGGGGGCGGAGAGGTATCCGATTACAGGAGTCTGACGCGCCTGCTGTTGCGGTCGGGCGGCCTGATCGAACGCGCCGAGGCTCCCTTGCGTCGCATGGTCGCAGCCAATCCTGGCGACGCGGGCGCACTCCTTCGACTCGGCGATGTGCTGCGAGGCAAAGGGAGGCTCGACGAAGCCCATAAGTGCTACCGGCGGGCCGCTGCGCTGCGCCCGGACGATCCGAGGGTGCGCTGGCTCCTTGCCGTCTTGAGCGGCTCGGAGTTGCCGGATGCGCCAGCGTCTGCCGCCGGCGCCGTGCCGTTCGTACGCCAGACGGACTTCCTTCCGCCGAATCGGTGCAGCCAGCTGCTCTCGCTCGCGCTTGCCGAACGTGAACGGTTCACGCCCCCGATACCGACGATCAAGACGCCACATGGCAACGTCGATGCAGCGACCCGCAAGGGACTCATTCTCTCCCATGGGATCAGCGATCGGGAAGTGCGGCCTTGGTTCGAGCCGCTGTTGCGCAGCGCGTTTTCGGACGCGTTGCGGCGTCTGCAAGCGCCCGAACCGAGCGCGTACCGGGTCGAGATGGCCATGACCGCGTTTCTTGGCGGTGGTTTCCTCGCCATCCACAACGACAACCGCTACCGCAGAGCTCGAAAGCTCAGCTTCGCCTACTACTTCCATCGCCAACCGCGGCGCTTTTCCGGCGGGGATTTGCTGCTCCACGATCCGGACCGCCGCGCTCTCACGCGAATCGAACCGCAACACAACAGCATCGTCTTCTTCCCGCCGGAGTGCATCCACGAGATCGCCGCCGTCGAGAGCGGAGCCTCGAACGGGGAAGCGCGAGGGGCCCGTTCCAAGCCAGGGGACTTCGGCGATGCCCGCTTCGGGATACAGGGTTGGCTTCGGCTCTGTTCCTCCGCGGAAGGTGGCCGGTAGCACTGCCTTCGCTTGCTCAGGCCACGGAAACCATGCCTTCCCCGTGCTATGTTTTCGATCATGGAGATTGATTTGAGCAGCCGTGTAAGGCGTGTCGGCAGCCAATTCGTGGACTCTGTTGGCGGACGCGGCCCAAGAGATCGCCAGAGTGGCGCTGTTTCTGCGCTTGAAAGGCGCCGACGACCAGGATCGCGCACACCGGGCCGCCGCCTTCTCGGACTTCGCCTTGCTGCGTCGGAGCGAACAACGAACAGGCTTCAGCGAGACGCCGGCGAGGGCGCAGCGGTTCTTCCGTTCAGGCAAAGGCCGGCGATGGGCGCCGTCTGCTGAGCGCCGCCCAGGTGGACGACATCGTCCGCACACGGACGCACGATGGCCACGCTCGGCTGAGGCCAAGAAGACCGAAACAACGTCACAGGAGTCGAAGGCCATGGTCAACCTCGCAGCCGCCATCCCGCGCGCACGACCAGAGCGAGGACGACCAGCGCGATCGCGTACCAGATCAGAAACCCCAGGGAAACAGAGAGGACGGACTCCATCTCCAAGGCCAGCACCACGAGCATGTGCGTGCCAGCGGCCAACGTTGCCGCGCCGGCACCTGGCTGGTGGAAGAGTTCGTGCAGGGATCGACAGAGCAGGCCGAGCACGAACATGCCCAGGAGCACGCCGGCAACACCGAAGTTCACGTAGAACTCGCCGAGCTGATGCACCTTGAAGTTGTTCCACGCTGTAGCCGACCTGAAGCCGTAGCGTGTGCTGATGTCCCACACATCCACAGGCTTGTCGGCGAAGATGGCCCGCGGGACGAGCTTGTAGAGGATCGGCAAAAAGGTCTCGCCGTAAAGGAAGGGTAGCGGATCAGGAGTGTGCATGGTGAGCCAGGCGAGTGGCAGCAAGTAGTCGAGGCGCCTAGGCGTCAAGTGTACGCGCTGCACGCCGTCTATGCGATCGAACGTCCCCGCCATTGTCTTGGCGAACACCGTCGTCTTCTCGACCAAGGCAAGGTGTGCTTGCGGCGCCGGGGCCAGGTGTTCCCGCTGGACCGCTTTTGTTAGCCAGTACAACTGGATGCGAACGGCCACCTTGCGGTAGTCCGGCAGGTGGACGGTGGCGATGCAGCGACCGTCTTCGACACGGCCGCCGTCGAAGGAAGTGCCCAGCGTACCGAAGCCACGGTGTCGTCTGCGCTCGGGCAGATCGTTCGCATCAATCGGATCGATGAGGACCCCAATCCGAAGCGCCGGCTGGCGCCGACAGACATCCGGGTCGCTGTGCGCGAGGGTGAGGGTTCGGCCGCGAAGCGTCGCGTCGTAGGCAGGAGTCGTCAACGTCTGGTCCTCCCCGTCTGCCAGCAGGAACTGGTGGGTGGAGACGGGCAGGGCCACGTACGGACCCTCGCCATACGCCCAGACCAGCTGCCGATACTCCAAGCGCGTGGGGATCAACACGAAGACGAACGCCGCGGCGGCCGCGACGCCGCAAGCGATGCCTCGCCAAGTCGGCCTCGGCGAGACCACCGCGTAGGCGACGAACAGGGCGAACACCGCCTTGACGCCGTGGTTCAACATCCCCGTGCTGAACCCCAGAACGGTGTAGTACGCGACCAGCGCCGCCAGATACAGCCGCCCGGCAACGCCGAGCTGGCCGCGCAGATGCAGATGGAAGCACACCAGCGCCGCGAACAGGACGAACTGGCCAGCCAGCGTCACCGGGAACGCGACCGCGTCGGGCAGCAGCGTCTCGCCGGCGTAGCGGGCGGCGACCGCCGCCTTGTCCAGATAGAAGAACGGCGCCGCGGCGAAGCCGACCACCACGGCCACCGTCTTGGCGAGCTTCGGGTCGTCGCTCGGCAACACGCGGACGGTCGGCAGCGCGGTCCACGGCTTCCCGCCAGCGATCGCGAAGTAGCCCGCCAGGAGAGCGCCCCACCCGGCGATGGCCAACATGAGGGCGTCGTCAAGGGCGGCGGCTTCAATCAGCGGCAGCGACCTCCAAGAGCCGAAGAAATCGGTCCGCACGAAGACGGGTGCCGCGAAACAGCTAGCGTAGAGGACGCCGACGTAGGGCATCACGGAGTGTCGCCAAGGCCGCCGCGCCGCCCACATGAGCGAAGGCGCCGCGCACAGCGCGATGAGCAAACTGGCGAGCAGGCGCTGCAGCAGGGTTGGCTCGGCTGGCGCATGGAGATTGAGGGCGACGATGGCCAGTACGACCAGAATCGCAACCACCGCGAACATCCGCTGCGCCCCGCTTCCGTCGCGAGCGGACGCGGCTCGCTTGCGGAACACCCCTTGCATGAACGAAGCGCCCGGTTCCGGCGAACCAGCGTCGTCGAGACCGCCTTCCCGGTCTTTCTTCCCTGCCATGCCGATCGGACGGTGCGCGAAGCTGAAGAACATGCGATTCGAGGCAGCGCGCCTAAAGGCTCAGGTTCAGCACGTTGTAGTCCTTTAGCACCGTCTCCCGAGTCGTCTCGTTCCATCGATTGTCGTCTTCGCGGCCGACGAAGGGCTGGTAGCGGTACGGCGTTTCGTGCGGGTAGCGCTGCGAGCGGGCGTCGATGGCGATCTGAATGGGCCGCGAGCGCTGTTCGATGCGTTCGGCGTCGTAGATGGCGGTCTCGCCGCCACGCTGCTGCTTGCGCACGTTCAGCACCGCGTCGCGGCGATGGAAGCCGAACACCACGGTCACGCGCCGCGCTGGCGAGACGTTGGCGAACGAGCCGTGCAGCGCCTGGCGGTTGCAGATGGCCACGTCGCCCGCTTGGCAGAGCATGGGCACCGCGTTGGGCAGGCGATCCGTGCCGTGCGCCGCCACTTCCGCGGCGATGTCGATCTTGCCCCGCTTGTGGCTGCCGGGCACCACCCAGAGCGCGTTCTCCGGCGTCGTCGGATGCAGCTGCGCCATGTAGTTGAAGCCGTGGATGTCCTCGTGCCATTGGGGATGTTCCCAGTGCGTCGTGCCGTCCTGATGCCACGCCACCGACGTGCCGAGCCCCGGCTCCTTGATCCAGATGGAATCGGCGAACGGCGTGAAGTCCGGGCCGTTCAAGCTCTCGGTGGCGCGCAGCAGATCCGGGTGGCCGTACAAGCGCAGGCAGGAATCCATCGCGTGCAGGGCGCCGTAGACGAAGTACAGTGTCCAAGGCGGCGCATCGGCGTCCGGCGCCGGTTCGGCCATCTTCGCCGGATGGCGGCCGTAGTTCTTGCTCGTGCCGCCGTAGGGGTCCGAGAGCGGTTTGCCGAAGGTGAACGGCGGAATCCGCAACTCCTGCCCGAACGCCGGCCGGCCGATCTTGTCCACGGACGCGCCGGGTTCGCGTGGCGCACGCTCCAACAGGTGCGCCAGTTCGCGCCGCAGATCCTCGATTTCGGCGCGTTGCAGCACGCCTTCCAGAACGTAGAAACCCTCGCGCCGGTAGGCGTTGGCGATGTCCGGATGCAGCTCCCCGCGCTCGTCGAAGCGCAGAGGTCCGCGATTGCCCAAGGCGAGCGCTCGCGCCTCGCCTTGCGAGAAGTAGGAGTCCGCCGATTCAGCCTGCTGTTCCGCCACGTTCCAAACTCCGCAAGTGTGAGACGCCGAGCGCTGCCGAAGCCTTGGCGTCCGTGCGCTATGATGAGCGCATCATAGTCGTTCACGGCATCATCCCGATCAAACCCGCGCACCGCGACGAAGCGTTGACGCTGGCCCGCGCGCCTCGCCATCCACGGCTGGCTGCGAACCTACGCAGCGGAATGAGCCGTTCGAAGTGAGCTACCGGAATCTGACGCGTCTGCTCTCGCGTTCGGGCGGCTTGCTCGAACGCGCGGAGGCGGCGTTGCTGAACGCCGTGGCGGCCAATCCCGGCGACGCGGCGGCGTTGCTCCGGCTAGGCGATGTGCGACGCGGCCAGGGCAGGCTCGACGAGGCGCTCGGGTACTATCGGCGCGTCCTCTCCATTCGGCCAGGCGACCGAAAGGCGGCCTGGCTGGTCGCCATCTTGAGCGGCGAGCATCTGCCCGAGGCGCCGCAAGCGCGCACCGGCCCGGTGCCTTTCGTGCGCACGACGGACTTCCTCCCCGCGCGACGGTGCGGCGAACTGCTGGCCTTCACGCAGGCGAACCGCACACGGTTCGAGCCGGCCATCGACGGCAGACAGGCCGAGCCTTCCCGTCCGAAGGCGCTGGTCGAGCTTCGGCTTGCGGCCCGGGAGGTGCGCCCCTGGTTCGAGGCTCGGCTGCGCGACGCCTTCTTGGAAGCGCTGTCGCTGTTGCGGATGCGCGATAGGCGCGAACACGCGATCAAGATGTCGATCTCCGCGCATCCCCACGGCTGCTTCTTTGCCAAGCACACCGACGACGCCCCGGCGCCCTTTCCGCGAACGCTCAACGCCACCTACTACTTCCATCGCCAGCCGCGACGCTTCTGCGGCGGCGACCTGCTGCTTCACGACGCGGCGGGGGACACGGAGACGTTTACCCGAATCGAGCCGCTGCACAACAGCATCGTCGTCTTCCCCGCGTGGGCCGTCCATCAGACCACCGCGGTCGAGACCTTGGGATCGCACGGGGAGGAATTCGGCGACTCGCGTTTCGCCATCCACGGATGGCTCCGAACCTGCTCGGCGGAGTAGCGCCGCACGGCGGCAGCGGGAACCACACGCACGGCGCTCCGGCACGTTGGGTACTACCCGCTGCTGCGCCGAGAAGATGGCCACCAGCGGCGGCACGCCGTTGTTCGGCATCGCCATCTTGCGTGGCGAGAAGCTGCCCGGGCGGCCCCGCGCCGACACAAGCCGCGTACGCCGATGACGCACGGGAGACCCGCGCTTGCTAGGCAGCTTCAACGCGGCGCAGCCGCTCCCGCTCGCAGGCGACGATCCGCGACTCCGCCGCCAATTGCCGAGCCGCGTCCGCGACTTCGCGCGGGTTCGGATCCACCTTCAGGCGGGATGCGAGCCGGGCCGCGACATTCGGCATCCGGCATCCCTCGGTCAAGCGTTCGCATAGGCGTTCAAGCAGATCGATGACGCCAGCGTCGTCCAGTTCCGCGCCATCGAGCGGCCAAGCGGACGCCAAAGCGAGGGCGAGCAGCTGTCGTGATGCCCGACCGCTCGAGTGGGCCTGCAACATCGCATCGTCGCCGGTCACGAGAAGGCCGGAATTGCGGCCCAAATGACGCCGCAGCCAGTCGTTCACCTCGAAGTGGTCGATGCTGGTCATGTTGTTGGTGATGATGATCTCCAGCCCGCACGCCAATGCCTCGGAGACGATCATCGCGTCGCGGTGCGCCGGCATCTCCTCGCGCTGCGACAGGATCGGGAAGCAGGCGAGCGAGAAGCGTTGGCGGATTTCAAGCGCCGCCAAGGACTGTTCGGACGTCAACGGCGCGAAGCGATAGGGGCCGTCCGTGTCGGGGTGGAGCTGACGCACCCACTCCAACTGATGGCGAACAACGGGGTGGTCTCTCAACGGCGCCGGCGGTGCCGCCACGGGTACGCCATCCTGTACGACGATGCGCAGCAACGGCGCGAGTTCGTCCAGCGCGGACGGCAGAACGGTCACGCTCTGGCCAGCGGCCTCGAACCACAGTCCGAACAGCTTGCGCGGAGTCGGCGTGGAAAGCAGGTTGACGTCGAGCGCTGGGCCAGCGTCCACGTTTAGTCCAAGCCGGGGACGCGCGCCGGCGGAGGGAGCTTTACCTGGGCCGGTCGAAGGGAATCGGCCGAGGCCCTCTGGCGCTCGATGACGAAGCGCCAATAGGGCGTGTCCTTGCCTCGTTCCGCGTCCGCTTGCAGAGGCGTCTCGTCGTCCGGCCACGGGTAGCCGTCGTTGCTGAAGGTCAACCCCGCCAAGCCGCGAGCGCTTCGGTTGTACGCCACCGTCGTAGTTCCGTTCCAGCCTTTCCTCATCCTAGCACTACCCCAATGCCTGGGCCTGGTCGTCTAGGCGTCGTCTCGCAGGCCGCCTTGTATCACGAAGCGGGCATCGCCGAAGTTCTACCCAGGCGAGAAGTAGGCGTCCGTCGATTCCGCTTGCTGTTCCGCCACGTTCCAAAACTCCGCGAGTGTGAGACGCCGAGCGCTGGCGAAGCCTTGGCGTCCGTGCGCTATGATGGGCGCATGATAGTCGTTCACGGCATCATCCCGATCAAACCTGCGCACCGCGAGGAAGCGTTGACGCTGGCCCGCGCGCTCTCCGAAGCCACGCAAGCGGAGGCGGGCTGCGTCTCCTACGAATTCTACGTCGGCCTGCGGGATCCCAATACGCTGATCCTGCTGCAGGAGTGGAAGAGCTCGACTGCGTTGGCGAACCACTTCCGCACGGACCACGTGCGCGAGTTCATGGACGCGCTGCCGCAGATGCTCTCCGGCAAAGTGCTGACCCGCCGCTACGCGGTGCGCGAGATGGAAGCTGAACTCGGCGACGATGCGAACATCGACAGTCCGCCCGAACCGCCGCCGATCATCCATTGACCCGGGAGACGAGTTGACCGAGGCCGAGTGGCGCAAGGTCGTGGACGCGAACTACGGCCACGATCCCGAGTTCCGTGCGTGGGCGTACACGATGGTGAAGCGCACCGAGAACGACCTTGCGCTGGCGTACCTGGCGTGGTGCGGCAAGGCAGCCGCGAACTCGACCGACCGCGAAGTGCTGGATGTCTTGAGCATGACCGTGCCAGCGAGTGCATCCAAGCACCCGGCATTGGTCGCGGAACGCAGGCGAAGAAGGCTGTAGGCGCTACGCTTTGGCGGCTGCGCCAAGCGCCGTCAGCTTCTCGATCGCTTGCTGCGGCGTCAGCGTTTCGGCGTCCTTCGCGCTGCGCCGTCGGTATTCGACGACGCCGTTCTTGAGCCCCCGTTCGCCGACGACGACGCGGTGTGGAACGCCGATGAGGTCGGCATCCGCGAACTTCACCCCGGGGCGTTCGTCGCGGTCGTCGAGGAGCACTGCCAACCCCTGCGCCGAGAGCGCCTCGTGGATGGTCGACGCGGTGCTGGCCACTGCTGCCGACTTGGCGGAATTCAACGCCACGATGTGGACGTCGAACGGCGCCACAGCGTCCGGCCAGACGATGCCTTGCTCGTCGTGGCACTGCTCGACGATGGCGGCGACGGTGCGCGAGACGCCGAAGCCGTAGCAGCCCATCAACGGGTGTACGTCCTTTCCGTCCGCGTCCTGCACATGTACACCGAGGGCGGTGGTGTACTTGGTGTCGAGCTTGAAGATGTGGCCCACCTCGATGCCGCGCACGAGCTTCAGAGGGCCGCTGCCGTCCGCGGCTTGATCGCCGGGCACGACGTTGCGCAGATCCGCAACGCGCACCTCGTCGCCCACGTCGCGTTGCCAATTCGCACCCGTCAGGTGGTGGTCGTCTTCGTTTGCGCCGCAGACGAAACTCGCGAGCGCGGCGGCGCTTGCGTCCACATGCATGGGCAGCGGCAGATCGACCGGGCCGATGTCCCCCAAACCGATGCCGAGCGCCGCCTTGATCTCTGCTTCCGTCGCGAAGGCGAGCGGGCGGCGCACGCCGTCGAGACGCCCGGCCTTCGCTTCGTTGAGCTGATGATCGCCGCGCAGAACCAGCGCGACGAGCGGCTGGCGTTCGCCCTCCTCCGCGCCTTCCTGATACTCGCCCATGCGAGGGGCACACCCCTCGCGCTGCTCTTCCATGCGAGGGGCAAGCCCCTCGCGCTCCCCGGCTGAGGGCTCCCCATGGACGATCAGCGTCTTGACGCAGCGCCGCGCATCGACGTCCAGAAAACGCGCCACGTCGTCGATGGTCTTCTGCCCCGGCGTGTGGACCTTGCGCAACGGCTCTTCCATGCGAGGGGCAAGCCCCTCGCGCTGCTCTTTCATGCGAGGGGCACGCCCCTCGCGCTCCCCGGCTGAGGGCTCTTCCATGCGAAGGGCAAGCCCCTCGCGCTCCCCGGCTGAGGGCTCCGCTTCGCCGTCGTTCACGACATCCGCGGGCGCCGGCGCCTTCTCCACGTTCGCGGCGTAGCCGCTCGCCGGGCTGTACGCGATGCGGTCCTCGCCGGATTCCGCCAGCACGTGGAACTCGGTGGAATCGCCGTCGCCCATCGTTCCCGGGTCGGCGTCCACGGCGCGGTAGTCGAGGCCGATGCGGTCCAGAATGGCGGCGTAGCTGCGGTGCATCGCGGCGTAGGTTTCGTCCAAGGACGCCGCGTCCAGATGGAAGGAGTAGCCGTCCTTCATCGAGAACTCGCGGGCGCGCATCAAGCCGAAGCGCGGGCGCGTTTCGTCGCGGAACTTGGTTTGGATGTGGTAGAGGTTGCAGGGCAGTTGCCGGTAGCTGCGCACGGTCTGCGCGAACAACTCGGTGACCACTTCCTCCTGGGTCGGGCTGAGGCAGTAGTCGCGCCCGTGGCGGTCGGCCAAGCGCAGCATTTCCGGGCCCATCAGATCCCAGCGCCCGCTGCGCCGCCACGGTTCCGCCGGCTGCACCACCGGCATGAGGATTTCCTGGGCGCCGGCGCGGTCGAGTTCTTCGCGGACGATGCGCTCGACCTTGCGCAGCACCCGCACGCCGAGCGGCAGCCAGTGGTAGCAGCCGGACGCGAGGCGACGGATGAAGCCAGCGCGAACGAGCAGAACGTGGCTGGCGATTTCCGCATCCGCCGGGGCTTCGCGGAGGGTCGGGATGAGCAGATCGCTGTATTTCACACCGAATCCTCATGGAGGCGGATGTAGACGGCGGGAGTCCTCGGCGCAGCGCAACGCTGGCGGATGCCGTTTGAGATCAACGCGCCGCCGAGCTCGGTGGCTCGCGTCAAGTGAAGAGCAAGCCCTTTGCGCCCGCCGACGAAATGCCTTCGCGCGGGCGGCACCTGCTGCCGGAATTCCTCGGCAGGCGCGGAGGCGGTGCTACAGCACCATTTCCTTCAGGCGCTTCAACGGCGTCGCCCGCACTCGCGTGGTCGCCGGCCGGGCCGGGATCTCGACCGGCTCGCCGGTGGCCGGATTGCGCCCCATGCGCTTCTTGGTGGCCGGGCGCTTGACCGAGCGGATCTTCAACAGGCCGGGCAGCGTGAACTCGCCGACGGAGCGCTTTTTGATGTGGCGCATCATCAACACTTCGAGCTCTTCGAACACCGAATCGACTTGGTTGCGGGTGAGGCCGGTCTGCGCCGCGAGATGGGAAAGGATCTGCGCCTTCGACATCTTCTGCCGGATTGCCGTGGTTTTCTGGGTCGGTTGCGCCGGTTGGGCTTTGCGTGGTGGCATCGCTTGTTCCTTACCCCCTCTTTAGGTTTGCCTAGA
The DNA here is from genome assembly GCA_965243175.1 of Candidatus Azotimanducaceae bacterium. Lineage (GTDB taxonomy): Bacteria > Pseudomonadota > Gammaproteobacteria > Pseudomonadales > Azotimanducaceae > VXYL01. The sequence goes on from OZ251532.1 coordinate 1,213,838, forward strand.
TTGCGCTGAGCGCGAGTGCCGGAGCGGTTTATAGCCGATTGCGTACGGAATGCCAAGAAAAAACGTGATTTTCCAAAGCGGCTTCTCTATTCTTCCGAGCTTTCCACAGAACGGAGTTCGTCGCGGTGCCCATCTACGAGTATGCGTGCGGTTCGTGTGAGCATCGATTCGAGACCATCCAGAGAGCCAGCGAAGGGGTGCTGCGGGATTGTCCGGAGTGCGGCGAAGCGGCGCTCAAGAAGCTGCTCTCGGCGCCGAACTTCCGCCTCAAAGGCAGCGGCTGGTACGAAACCGACTTCAAGACCGGCGACAAGCGCAACGTCGCCCAGAACGCCGATGCCGAGGGCGGCGCGAAGAGCGGCAACGGCGAAGACGCCAAGGGTGGCGAAAAGGACAGCGGCGGCAAGGGCGGCGAACAAGCCGCTGGGTCGAAGGCCGAAAGCGGCACGAAAGCCGAGAGCGGCGCCAAGGCAGACAGCGGCAAAGGCGATGGCGGCAGCGCCAAGGCGAAGCCTGCCGAACCCAAAGGATCCGCGTCGAAGAAAGAGAAGAAGTGAGAACCCACTATTGCGGCGACATCACCGTGGCGCAGCTGGACGCTCGGGTCGAGCTGGTCGGCTGGGTACATCGCCGGCGCGACCACGGCGGCGTGATCTTTCTGGACGTGCGCGACCGCACCGGCATCGTCCAAGTCGTCTACGACCCCGACACGCCGGAGAGTTTCCAAGTCGCGGACCGGGTGCGCAGCGAGTTCGTGCTGCGCATCGCCGGCAGGGTGCGGCGACGGCCCGAAGGCACGGTGAATCCGGCCATGCGCACCGGCGAAGTGGAAGTCCTCGGCGACGGCCTGACCGTGCTCAACGCTTCCGCCACGCCGCCGATCCAGCTGGACGAATACTCCGACGCCGGCGAGGAAGTCCGCCTCAAGTACCGCTTTTTGGACTTGCGCCGCCCGGAAATGCTCCAGCGCTTGGAGCTTCGCGCCAAGGCGACCAGTCACGTGCGCCGCTTTCTGGAAGACGAAGGCTTCTGGGAAGTGGAAACGCCAACGCTCACCAAGTCCACGCCCGAAGGCGCCCGCGACTATCTGGTGCCCAGCCGCACCCATCGCGGCCAGTTCTTCGCCCTGCCGCAGTCGCCGCAAGTCTTCAAGCAGTTGCTGATGATGGCGTCCGTGGACAAGTACTATCAGATGGCGCGCTGCTACCGCGACGAAGATCTGCGCGCCGACCGACAGCCGGAGTTCACGCAGATCGACATCGAGGCGTCGTTCGTCGAGGAACGCGACGTCATGGACTTGGCGGAGCGCCTGATGAAGTCGCTGTTTCGCACCGTCATCGACGTCGACCTGCCGGACTTCCCCGTTCTCACCCATGCGGAAGCGTTGCGGCGTTTCGGCACCGACGCGCCGGATCTGCGCAATCCGCTGGAACTGGTGGATGTCGCGGACCTGGTGAAGGACGCCGCCTTCAAGGTGTTCAGCGGCCCGGCGAACGATGCCGACGGGCGCGTGGCGGCGCTCAAGGGGCCGGGTGCCGCGAGCAAGCTGACGCGCCGCGAACTCGACGACTACGCGAACTTCGTCGCCGTCTACGGCGCCAAGGGCCTCGCCTACATTCGCGTCCGCGAACGCGCCGCCGGCATGGACGGCCTGCAATCGCCCATTCTGAAGTTCCTCGAACCGCAGACCGTGACGGCGATTCTGGATCGGGTCGGCGCGGCGGACGGCGACATCGTCTTCTTCGGCGCCGACACCGCGAACATCGTCAACGACGCCATGGGCGCCTTCCGCGACGAACTCGGCCGTGCGCTCGGCCTAGTGGAACCCGGCTGGGCGCCGCTTTGGGTGACCGAGTTTCCGATGTTCGAGCCGGGGCGGGAAACGCTGGTCGCCGCGCATCATCCGTTCACCCAGCCGGCCTGCGTCGAACAGTTGCGCAGCGACCCGCGCCGAGCGCTCGCCCGCGCCTACGACTTCGTGCTGAACGGCACGGAAGTCGGCGGCGGCTCCATCCGCAACCACGAAGTCGAAACGCAACAGGCGGTCTTCGACGCGCTCGGGATCGGCCAGGAAGGCGCGGCGAAGTTCGGCTTCCTGCTCGACGCGCTGAAACTCGGCAGCCCGCCCCACGGCGGCATCGCCATCGGCTTCGACCGCGTGATGATGTTCCTCGCGGACACGGACAACATCCGCGACGTCATCGCCTTTCCGAAGACGCAGTCGGCCACCTGTCTGCTCACCGCCGCTCCCGCGACGGTGGACGAACACCAGCTGCGCGAGCTGCACATCCGCGTTCGCTAGGCACCCGAGGAACCAAACGTGGCGGGCCACTCCAAGTGGGCGAACATCAAGCACCGCAAGGCGCGGCAGGACGCCAAGCGCGCCAAGATCTGGACCAAGGTGATCCGCGAACTCACGGTGGCGGCGCGGCTTGGCGGCGGCGAGCCGGGCGACAATCCGAGGCTGCGCGTGGCGCTGGACAATGCGCTCTCCGCCAACATGCCCCGCGACACCATCGACCGTGCCATTGCCCGAGGCGCTGGCGGCGCCGAGGGCGGGAACTTGCAGGAACTCGTATACGAAGGCTACGGGCCGGGTGGCGTGGCCGTGCTGGTGGAAGTGATGACCGACAACCGCAACCGCGCCGCGGCGGAGGTCCGCCACGCCTTCAGCAAGCACGGCGGCAATCTGGGCACCGCCGGTTCCGTGGCCTACTTGTTCAGCAAGCGCGGTCTGGCGACCTTTCCGCCCGGCACGGACGAAGACGCGGTGCTGGAACTGGCGCTCGATGCCGGCGCGGACGACATCGAAAGCGAAGACGACGGTTCGCTCTGCGTCTACGCCGCGCCCGAAGACTTCAGCGCCGTGGTGGATGCCTTGCGCAGTGGCGGCCTCGACCCGGTTCACGCGGAAGTCGCCATGCTGCCGTCGACCACCAGCGTCTGCGACGGCGACACCGCTGCCAAGGTGCTGCGCCTGATCGACGCCTTGGACGATCTCGACGACGTGCAGAACGTCTACTCCAACGCGGAGTTTCCGGCTTCCATCGGGGACTTGGCCAATTGACGCATCGACGCCTGCGCCCACGTGCCGCGTGCTCGGCGTGGATCCGGGTTCGCGCATCACCGGCTACGGCCTGGTCGAGGCCACGCCGGATCGCCTGCGCTACGTCGCCAGCGGCTGCATCGACGCGCGTTCCGTCGGCAAGCCGCGCACGACTCGCGGGCCGCGCAGCGCCAACGACGCCGGCGAGTTCGCGCAACGCCTGGCCGAGATCCATCGCGGCATGAGCGAAGTCGTGGCGACCCACGCGCCGACGGAGTGCGCCATCGAGGAGGTCTTCTTCGCCCACAATCCCAAGTCCGCGTTGAAGCTGGGGCAGGCCCGGGGCGTTGCCGTCGCCGTGGCTGTCGGCGCCGACCTGCCCGTGTACGAATACGCGCCGCGCCTGGTGAAGCAGGCGGTCGCTGGCCGCGGCGGCGCCACGAAGGCGCAGGTGGCCTACATGGTGCGCGTGCTGCTCGGCCTGGACGCCGAACCTTCGCCGGACGCCGCGGATGCGCTTGCGGTCGCCATCTGCCACGTCAACATGAACGCCACGCGCATCGCGTCCACTCCACGCGAAGAGGGCGCGGCGGTCGGAGGCGTCTCGTGATCGGGCGCTTGCGCGGCACGTTGCTCGAACTCGTCGACAACGTCGCCCTCATCGACGTCGGCGGCGTCGGCTACGAAGTGGAGGTGACGACCGGCGCCGCGGCGTCCCTCGCCGCGGAAGGCAACGCCGAAGGGCGGGCGGTGGTCTTCACGCATCTCGTCAGCCGCGAAGACGCCCAGGCGCTCTACGGCTTCGGCAGCGCAGCCGAGCGCAATCTGTTCCGCGCTCTCATCAAGGTCTCCGGCATCGGGCCGAAGCTGGCCGTGAGTCTGCTCTCCACCGTTTCGCCGGAAGACTTCGCCGTCTGCGTCGCCAATGGCGACGTCGCCGCCATCACCCGCGTGCCCGGCATCGGCAAGAAGACCGCCGAACGTCTCGTCGTCGAACTGCGCGATCGCGTCGCGGCCTTGCCGACCGCCAAGTCCAGCGTCGGCAAAGGGGCGGTCTCGGACGCCGTTCTCGCGCTAGTGGCGCTCGGCTACCGCGAAAGCAACGCGGTGCGCGTGGTCGGCGAGGTCGCGCAGGCACTCGGCGATGGCGCCGATGTCGAAGCGCTGGTGAAGGAAGCGCTGCAAAGGATGGTGGCGGCATGACCGTGCATCCGGACCGCGTGACTTCGGGGAGAGCCCTCGACGCCTCGCAAGAGGGCGTTCGGGACGACGACGCGCCCTTCGACCGGGCGCTGCGGCCAACGCGGCTCGACGCGTTCGTCGGCCAGCAGGCGGCGAAGGAGCAGATGGCGATCTTCATCGAAGCGGCGCGGCGCCGCGGCGATTCCCTCGACCACACGCTGATCTTCGGGCCGCCCGGTCTCGGCAAGACCACGCTGGCGCACATCGTCGCCAACGAGATGGCGGTCTCCTTGAAAGGCACGTCCGGGCCGGTGTTGGAACGGCAGGGCGACCTGGCCGCGCAGCTGACCAATCTCAACGACGGCGACGTGCTGTTCATCGACGAGATCCACCGCCTGCCGCCGGTGGTGGAGGAGATCCTCTATCCGGCGATGGAAGACGGCAAGCTCGACATCGTCATCGGCGAAGGGCCGGCGGCGCGCTCCATCAAGCTGGAGCTCAAGCGCTTCACGCTGGTGGGAGCGACGACCCGTGCCGGCCTGCTCACCTCGCCGCTGCGGGATCGATTCGGCATCGTGCTGCGGCTGGACTTCTACAGCATCGACGAACTGGCCGAAATCGTCGCCATCTCCGCCGGCAAGCTCCGCATCCCCATGGACGATGCCGGCGCGCGGGAAGTGGCGGCGCGCTCCCGGGGCACGCCGCGAGTCGCCAACCGGCTGCTGCGGCGCGTGCGCGACTACGCCGAAGTGCGCGGCGACGGGCGCGTGACCAGCAAGGCCGCGGATGCGGCGCTGACGATGCTCGAAGTGGACCAGCGCGGCCTGGACGCCATGGATCGGCGCCTGCTGCACGCCATCGCCGGCAAGTTCAACGGCGGGCCGGTGGGCGTCGATTCGCTTTCCGCCGCCATCAGCGAAGAACGCGATACAGTGGAGGACGTGATCGAGCCGTTTCTGATCCAGGAAGGATTCGTCATGCGCACGCCTCGCGGCAGGGTCGCCACCGAACACGCCTACCGCCATCTGGGGTTGCTGCCGCAACGCGAGCAGCCGCAACCTGATATTTTTCATGCGAAGGGCGAGCCCTCGCGCGCCTTTTTCATGCGAGGGGCAAGCCCCTCGCGCACCCCGGCTGAGGGCTCATAACGAATGACCGAACCCATCTCCATCTTCGAGCTCGTCAGGAACGCGAGCCCGCTCGTGCAGTTCGTGATGCTGCTGCTCACGGTGGCGTCGGTAGCCTCCTGGGTGCTCATCTTCCAGCGCTGGTTCGCGCTCAACCGTGTGCAGCGCGAGATCGACGACTTCGAGGACGAGTTCTGGAGCGGCGTCGATCTCGCCGCGCTGAAGGCGGATCTGGACGCCGAGGAGGAGGGCCAGAACGGCATCGAGTCCGTCTTCACCGCCGGTTTCGGCGAGTACCAGCGTTTGACCGCGCAAGCCGGCGCCGACCCGGAAGCGGTGATGCAGAACGTGCAGCGGGCGATGCGCGTGGCGCTCAACCGCGAGGAAGAGCGCCTGGCCCGGCACCTGCCGTTCCTGGCCACGGTGGGTTCCACCAGCCCGTACATCGGCCTGTTCGGCACCGTGTGGGGGATCATGAACTCGTTCCGCAGCCTCGCCAACATGACGCAAGCCACCTTGGCGGCGGTTGCGCCGGGCATTTCGGAAGCGTTGGTGGCCACCGCGATGGGGCTCTTCGCCGCTATTCCGGCGGTGATCGGCTACAACCGCTTCGCCGCCCGCGTTGAGGTGCTGATGAAGCGCTACGAAGCGTTCGCGGACGAACTCACCTCGATTCTGCACCGCGCCGCCCACGCTCCCGTGCCGCAGGCGGAGTAGAACGATGGCGACGCGCAGGCGGTCGATTTCCGAAATCAACGTGGTGCCCTACATCGACGTGATGCTGGTGCTGCTGGTGATCTTCATGGCCACCGCGCCGCTGTTGACCCAGGGCGTGGAAGTCGATCTGCCGAACACCGACTCCAAGCCCTTGTCCAACGAGATGGACGATCCGCTGGTGGTGAGCGTGGACAGCGAGCGCCGGATCTTCGTCAATACCGGCATGCCGCGGCCCGGCGAACAGGGTACGCGGGCGACGATCTTCTCGCTGGCCGACCAAGCGGAGAAGATCATCGGCGTGCGCCCGGACATTCCGGTCTTCGTGCGCGCCGACGAGACCATTCCCTACGGCGAAGTCATCAAGGTGATGACCGTGCTGCAACGAGCAGGCGCTGGAAACGTCGGCCTCATCACCGATCCGGTGGAGGACATCGGCGCCGTTGGGGACGGCGGATGAAAACGCTGCGCGACTTCGGGCTGCCGCTGGTTCTGGCGCTGCTTCTTCATGCGGCGGTGGTCGGCGCCTTGGGGCGAGGCTGGGGCGCGGAGGCCGACCAGACCCGCGTCGCGGCGCCGCGCATCCTGCAAGCGGAACTGCTGACGATGGAGACCCCGAAGCGCCGCCCGCGCGAACCCATCGTCGACCGGCTGCCGCCCCCCGAACCAACGCCGAAGCCGCTCCCGAAACCACCGCCCAAACCGAAGCCGGTTCCGACTCCCGAACCGCCCGCCGTCGATCTGGATGCCGAACGCCGCGAGCGGGAAGCCGCCGAGCGCGAGGAGCGGCTGCGCGAACTCGCCGAGCAGTCGACGCTGCTCGCGCTCGAAGACGAAGCCATCGAGCAGGGCGATGCCAGCGCGGACACGATGTCCTACGTGGCCGCCATCACCCGAGCCATCGTGCTGGAATGGTCGCGCCCGCCGAGCGCCCGCAACGACATGGAAGCGCGCCTGCAAGTGGATTTGACGCCAGCCGGCGATCTGCTCGGCGTGCAGGTGGTGGATTCCAGCGGCAACGAGGCGTTCGACCGCTCCGCGGAAGCCGCGGTGCGCAAGGCCGCTCGGACGCTGGGCCGCTTTCCCGTGCCGGGCGATCTCTCCGTCTTCGAGGCCCAGTTCCGCCGCCTGACGCTGTTGTTCAAACCAGAGGACCTGCTGCGTTGATCATGTTCCGCCGCTCCGAAACGAAGTTCCCGCCATCGCGCTTCGCCAAGGCGTTCGCCGGTGCCGTGCTCCTGACGCTCTGCGCGACCGCCCAAGCCTTGGAGATCGTCATCTCCGAAGGCTGGGACAGCCCCACGCGCATCGCCGTGGTGCCGTTCGGCGGGCCGCCGCTTCGGGACGCGCCGGGGCCGGTGGAACCGACGGACATCGCTGCAATCGTCTCCTTCGACTTGCGGCGCAGCGGGCAATTCGAGGCCATCGCGCCGGAGCAGATGCTTCAGCATCCGACCTCCACGGAGGCGGTTTCCTTCCGCGACTGGCGCATCCAGCAGGTGGACTATCTGGTCATCGGGCGCACTTGGCGGGAGCAGAACGGCCACGTCTCGGTGCTCTACCAGCTGCTGGACGTGACCGCGGAACGCGAAATCGGCTCGGCGCGCTACACCGTGGCGGCGGCGCGGATTCGCGACGTCGCCCACCGCATCTCGGACGAAGTCTACGAGCGCGTCACCGGCATTCGCGGCGCCTTCTCCACCAAGATTCTCTACGTGCTGGTGGAGGCGCCGAACACCACCTCCCCCACCTACCGCCTGCTGGTGGCCGACGCGGATGGCGAGCGCGAACGGACGCTGTTCCGCTCCAACGAACCGCTCCTCTCGCCAAGCTGGTCGCCCGACGGCAAGCGCGTCGCCTACGTCTCGTTCGAGACCGGCCGTTCCACGATCATCGTCCAGGACATCGAAGGCGGCGCACGGAGCCAGGTGGCCGCCTATCGCGGCATCAACGGCGCGCCGGCGTTTTCGCCCAACGGCGCGCAGCTGGCGATGTCGCTCTCCCGCGACGGCAACTCGGAGATCTACGTCAAGGACCTGCAGAGCGACGAACTGCGCCGCGTCACCCGAAACCCCTCGGCCATCGACACCGAGCCGTCTTGGAGCGCCGACGGACGCAGCTTGATCTTCACTTCCGACCGCGGCGGCCGGCCGCAGATCTACCGGCTGGACCTCGCCACGGGCTACCCGGAACGGCTGACGTTCCGCGGCGACTACAACGCCCGGGCGCGGCTGCTGCCCGACGGCCAGCATCTGGTCTACGTGCATCGGCGCAACGGCGTCTACCACATCGCCTGGCAGGATCTCGAACGCGACGCGGTGCATTTGCTGACGCAGACCGCCTTGGACGAATCGCCTTCGCTGGCGCCGAATGGCACCATGATGATGTATGCCACGCAACAGCAAGGCAGGGGTATACTTGCCGTCGTGTCCATCGACGGTCGAGTGAAATACACGTTGCCGTCGGCGGCTGGCGACGTGCGCGAACCGGCGTGGTCGCCGTTCATGGACGCCTTGACGGCGACCATACAGCAGGAGTAAGCGAAACTAGGCAACTAGGCGGCGCTCCAAGGGAGAAGAGAAATGCCTCACATGTTCCGAGTCTTGCTGGCCGCGCTGCTGGCCAGCGCCACGTTGATTGGCTGCAAGTCGCAGCCGGAAGAACCCGCACCTGCGCCGGCCCCGACTCCGGCCGTGCAACCCACCGAACCCCCGCCGCCGCCTCCGCCGCCCCCCAGAGCGGACGAAGCGGGCAATCCGCTCGATGCCAGCGGGCGGCCGATTGGCCGCACGTTCTACTTCGATTTCGACCAGGCGCGCCTGTCGGAGAGCGACCTGCGGGTGCTCGCCATGCACGCCGACTACCTGCGCGACTTCAGCAACCGCAGCGTCGTCATCGAAGGTCACTGCGACGAACGCGGCACCCGCGAGTACAACCTGGCGCTCGGCGAACGCCGCGCCCAGGCGGTCGAGCGCTACCTGATGTCCGCCGGAGTACGCGCCAGCCAAGTCGACAAGGTGAGCTACGGCGAAGAACGGCCCGACGATCCCGGCAACTCCGAAAGCGCCTGGTCGAAGAACCGCCGCGCCGTTCTGCTCTATCGCTGACGGCAGGCGAAGCGACACTCGACCGGAGGCCCTCTTGCCCGGCGACGAGGGAGGCGCGTTCGCCAAGCGCCGGGCCGCTAGCCTTCGGTCGGTGGCTGTCCTCGCCGGCGTCGCCTTGTCCTTGGCGGCCTTCGCCGGCGCCCCGGTCGAGGACTCCCGAGCAACCATCCCGCCATCCCCCACGGATTCCCTAGGGACTGGCGAGCGTGAGGGGCCCGACGACGGCATCACCACGCTCTTCTACCAATTGCAGGTGCTGCAGGACGAAGTCCGCCGCCTGCAAGGCATCGTCGAAGAGCAGAACTACCGCATCGAGCGACTCGTCCAGGAGCAGCGCGAGCGCTACGTCGAACTCGACGAACGCCTGCTCGCGCTCACCGGCGCCAACCCGCAGCCCCCCGGCGAGGAGTCGCCGGTCGCCACCTCCCCTCTCGCACCGAGTACGGAGCGCGAGGCGTACAACGCGGCGATCTCCGTGGTCAAGAACGCCGCTGGCCAGCCGCCGTCGGAACGCCGGGAAGCCTACCAACGTGCCCTAACGATGTTCGACACGCTGGTGCGGGAGTTCCCCAACGGCGAGTTCACCGCCAACGCCTACTACTGGATGGGCGAAGCGCAGCTTTACCTCGAACAGCTGGAACTGGCCCGGCAGGCGTTCGTGCAGGTGGTGAATCTGTTCGGCGACCACGCCAAGGTGCCGGATGCGCTGTACAAGCTCGGCGTCGTCTACCACCAGCTCAACGACCTGAGCGGCGCTTTGCACTATCTCGACCGCGCCATCGCCGAGTTCCCCGACCACACCGCCGCGAGACTGGCGGAATCCTACGCCGCCGAACTGCGTTGAACCTAGCCGGGTCCGCCTCTCCGTAGCGAAACCGCTACGCCTGATCTTCGAGCGCCGCCAAGCGCCGCTGCAATGCCTGGCCGAGCTCTTCATGGCCGCCCGCGTACGCCCAGCCAGCTGCCGTGCCGTCGAAGACGTCGTCGCGCAGCCGCAGATCCGCGCCCCGTTCCAGCAGCGCTTCAACGAGTTCCGCGTCGCCTCCGAAGGCGGCTTGGTGCAGCGCCGTCGCGCCGTCGCCACGGCGGGCGTCCACGTCCACGCCGGCATCGAGCAGGGCGAGCAGAATCTCCGTTGCGCCGAGCATGGCGCTCTCGACCAGCGCGAGGGCAGATGTGCTCGCCGCGGCATCTACTTCCTGAGCCGCGGCGGCGAGTCGGCCTTGTTCGCGTGCGTCGTGGAGTTCGGCGAGCAGCTGGTAGGTGGCGTCCAGCGTTGCGCCGCCTCGCGCCAACGCCGCCACCATCGCCAACGTCAAGCCGGCCTGCTTCGGATGGTCGCTGCTCGTCAGCAGGCCGAGGGTGTGTTCGCCCGGCCCGCCGCGGTAGGTGTAGCAGACGGCGTTCGGGTCGCTGCCGGCCGCGATCAGGCAGTCGATGACGGCGACCGCGTTGGCTGGCGTGCGTTGCCGCCAGTGTTCGAAGCCGTTGGCGCCGACATAGTTCAGCAGCGTGCAGCGGTGCGGACGCTCGGAACGCGCCATCGCCAACGCCGGGCGTTCGCGGAGCAGCGTCTGCAAGGTGTCCAGGTCGCCATCGGCAACCGCGTCGGCGGCGCGCTCGAAGGCGGCTTGCAGGCCGGGATCGGGTGTTTGCGAAGATGATTCGCCGGATGCGGCGGCCAGCGCCTCGGCAATCGCGGACTGGCCATGCTTGCGGGCGATGTCTTCGGGCGTTTCGCCGGCGAAGTTGCGCAGGGACGCATCGGCGCCCATGTCGAGCAGCGCAAGCGCGGCCTCGCTATCGCCTGCCGCGGCCAGGTGCAGCGCGTGTTCGCCATCGTCGTCTATGGCGTCCGGGTCCAGGCCGCCTGCCAACAACAGCGGCAACGCACCAGCATGGGCTTCGCGAGGGGCCCGCCCCTCGGAGGGAAGTGCCCGGCACACCCAAAGATGGTCGGCGGGTCTGAAATGCCCCGACAGGCGTTGGCGGATCGAGCGCCGTTCGGAAGGGTTGAGCTTCGGCGCTGCCAGCGCAGCGACGGTCTCCGCGTCCGCGAACGCTTCGAGCAGCGCCCCGGCCTTGGCTGCGTTGCCCGCCATGCACGCGCCAACCCATCGATCCACGGCGCCGATCTCGTCGTCCTTGGCGCCGTGTTTCCGCAACACGGCGCTGATCGCCTGCCGATTCAAGCATGTCGCTATCGCCAAGGGAGTGCGCCCATCGCGGTCCGCGAAGTCCACTTTCGCACCATGCTCCAAGAGCGCCTCGACGATCCGCGGATCGTTGTCCAGCACCACGGCCTCGTGCAGGCAATTTCCCTTGAAGCCCCAAATCCCCATCGTCCAGTTTGGGTCGCCACCGTTCTCCAGCAGCAGGCGCGTGAGGTCCAAGTCGTCGTAGCACAGCGCATGGGGCAGGGCGTGGCAGACGTGCCATTGCGGCGGCTCTGCTCTCAGGAGCATTCGCAGACTGGCCACGTCGCGCTCGCGCACGGCGTGCCACATGGCGCAGCCTTCGTACAGCGTCGGGCCGTCGGCGACATCCGCGCCGGACTCGACGAGCAGTTCCGCCAAGGCCGGATCGCGAGCGCAGCCGATGGCGGCGCCGAGCGCGGTGCGGTAGCCGCGGATGGTCTCGGCTTCCCGCACTCCGGCGTTGACGTCCGCTCCCAAGGCGATGAGCTGCCGAGCGATGCCCACTCGCGACAAAGCCGTCCCGGCGCTGCGCGAAGAGCAGACGTACATCAGCGGCGGCCAGTCCGAGGGCGGCAAGCCTTCGTTGACGTTCTCGGCGGTGAGACCGCCGTCGGCCAGCAAACCGGCGACCTGATCGGCATCGGCGTCCAGTTGTTCCATCGCGTTCTCCCTCAAGCGGGCCGCAGCCCCTTCGACGCGAGGGCCGAAACGCGCGTCAGGCGCATGAACAGCGCGATCGCGGCAACCACCAGCCCGAGCACCATGCCCCACCAGAAGCCGCGCACGCCAAGGCCCTCGAAACCGAACCCATCGTAGCCGAAGCACATCACGAAGCCGAAGGGCAGGCCGGCCGCCCAATAGGCCATCACCGCGATGACCATCGGCACGCGGGTGTCCTTGTAGCCGCGCAGAGCGCCCATCATCGTCGCCTGGGCGGCGTCGAACACTTGGAAGAAGGCGCCAATCGCAAGCAGTCCGCCGGCCAAGGCGAGCACCTGCGTTTCCGTGCTGTAGAGGCCGACGATGCGGTGCCGGAGCAGCAGCATCAAGGTGGCCATCGTGCAGCCCCAGGCCAGCGTCGTCCCCAAGGCGACCCACGCCGAGGTGCGCGCCGCCTGCGGATTGTCCGCGCCGACGTTGAAGCCGACGCGAATGGTGGCCGCCATGCCGAGCGACAATGGCACCATGAACGCCACGCCAGCGACGTTGAAGGCCACTTGATGGGCCGCCACCGTGTCCACGCCCAAGCGCCCGACGAACAGCGTCACCACGTTGAAGAACGCCACTTCGACGAACAGCGCCAAGCCGATGGGCACGCCCAGGCGCAGCAAGCGCTTGATCTCCTGCGCATCCGGCCGCGAGAAGCTGGCGAACACGTTGGACTTGCGGATCCGCGAACACAGCACCACCACGATCATCGCCAGCAGCGAGTAGGTGAGCACCACCACCGTCGCCCAACCGCAGCCGACGCCGCCCAGCGCCGGCAAGCCGAGCGCGGGCGAGCCGTGGATGAAGAGCCAGTTCAAGGGCAGCTTCAGCAGCAAGGCGCTCAGGCTGATGAACATGGCCGGCTTCGGCCACGACATGCCTTCGCACAGGCAGCGCAAAGAGGCGTAGAAGAGCACCGGCACCAGCCCCAGGCTGGCCGCCTGCAGATAGCCCACCGCGATGGGAATGGCCTGCTCGTCCACGCCCACCCAGTAGTACATCGGTTCCGCGTTGAGCAGCAGGACCGCAAGCAGAACGCCGCCGCAAAGCGCTATCCACATCGCCTGGCGCACCACCGCGCCGGCTTCGCCCACGCGCCCGGCGCCGTGCAGCTGCGAGACGGACGGCGTGACCGCCATCACCGTGCCGGACATCAGCAGCAACAGCGGCCAGTAGAAGCTGCCGCCCAAGGTCACGCCGGCGAGGTCCGCGGCGCTCACGCGGCCGGCCATCACGGCGTCCATCACGCCCATGCCCATCTGCGAGAGCTGGGTGACGACAATGGGCAAGGCAAGGGCCCCGAGCGAACGGAACTCGAGCAGCACCGACCGCAACATGGCGCACCGGCTTGGGGTTGGGAAGGGGCGCGGATTCTACATGGCGCAAGCGGAATGAGAACGCCAAATTCGGCGTCGTCGAAGGGCGTGGCCAAGCGGCGCGGGTGTATACTTCGCGCCGCCGAATCAGAACACCACTCGGAAGGGAGACACGCGTGGAACTCAAAGACAGCAACACCTTGCAGAACCTCAAGGACGCCTTCGCCGGCGAGTCCCAGGCCAACCGCCGCTACCTGTACTTCGCGGCCAAGGCGGACATCGAAGGCGAGAACGACGTCGCGGCGGTATTCCGCTCCACCGCAGAGGGCGAGACCGGCCACGCCCACGGCCACTTGGAGTACATGGAAGGCGTGGGCGACCCGGCCACCGGCTTGCCCATCGGCAACACCGGCGCCAACCTCAAGGCGGCCATCGCCGGCGAGACCCACGAGTACACGGACATGTACCCCGGCATGGCCAAGACGGCGCGGGACGAAGGCTTCGAGGAGATCGCGGACTGGTTCGAGACCCTCGCCAAGGCCGAACGCTCCCACGCCAACCGCTTCCAGAAAGCGCTGGACGGGATGGCCTAGGGCGAACTCGCGACGGGTTCAGGCGAGGGGCGTCTCGCAGAGCGACTTCGCCCCTCGCTCGCCTTTTCGTGCTGCGGCCCCGGTGGAGTACCGCGAGTTGGAACTTCGCGCCGCCGCCAACGTCGAAACGCTGACACGGTGCGGCGCTTCAGTCGTCGCACACGGGCCGCTCCGGGCGTCGCCAGCGGCCTTCAATCCCACAGTTCGAGGAACCAAGCCACCGATGGCAGCGAGAGAAGGCAGCCTCGAAGCGCCCAAGCGCCAGCCCATCGACTGGCGGAGCGCGGAGTTCGAAGATCGCACCGCGCTCGATGCCGAGCTCGAGCGGGTATTCGACATCTGCCACGGCTGCCGCCGCTGCGTGAATCTGTGCGCCTCGTTCCCCACCTTGTTCGACCTCGTCGACGAATCCGACACGATGGAAGTGGACGGCGTCGCCAAGGAGGACTACGCGAAGGTGGTGGCCGAGTGCTACCTGTGCGATCTGTGCGCGGAGACCAAGTGCCCCTATCTGCCGCCCCACGAATGGGCCGTCGACTTCCCGCACCTGATGCTGCGCGCCAAGGCGGTGCAGTTCCAAGAGCGCAAACCGCGCTGGCGGGATCGCCTCATCACCAGCACCGCGCCGGTGTTCAAGGCGGCATCCACGCCAGGTCTCAGCCAGCTGCTCAACGGCGCAGCCAAGGTGGGCGCTCTGCGCACGGTCGGCGAACGCATCGCCGGCATCCACAAGGACGCGCCGCTGCCCACCTTCCAAACCCGCACCGCGAGCAAGCGCATCGCGCCGGACGGCGAGGACGTGGCGGCAACGCCTGGAACCAACACCACCGGCAAGGTGGCGATCTACGTCACCTGCTACGGCGAGCACAACGAACCGGACGCGGTGGAAGACCTGGTGCGCGTGCTGCGGCACAACGGCATCGCCGTGAAGCTGCTGGCGGACGCGACCTGCTGCGGCATGCCGAAACTGGAACTCGGCGATCTGGAAGCCGTGGCCGCCAAGAAGGACGCCAATCTACCGGTGTTCCTCGAAGCCGTGGAATCCGGCTACGACCTGATGTCCATCGTTCCCTCCTGCACGCTGATGTATCGACAGGAGATTCCGCTGCTCTTCCCCGACGACGAACAGGTGGCGACGGTGCGCAACGCCTTCTTCGACCCGTTCGAGTACCTGGTCGCCCGACACCGCGACGGGCTGGCCAACGTGGACTTCGCAGCCCCGCTCGGCAAGGTCGCCTACCACGCCGCCTGCCATCAGCGCGTACAGGCCATCGGCCAGCGCACCCGCGAGTTCCTCTCGCTGGTACCGGACACGGAAGTGACCATGATCGAGCGCTGCTCCGGGCACGACGGCACCTACGCCGTGAAGGCCGAGACCTACGCCGCCGCCATGAAGATCGCCCGCCCGGTGGTGCGCATGGTGCGCGACGCCAACCCGGACGCCTACGGTTCCGACTGCCCCATGGCCGGGCGCATGATCGAACACGGCCTGGCGAACGAAACACGCGCCACGCATCCCGTCTCCATGCTCCGCCGCGCCTACGGCATCTGACGCCCCGCGATCATCGAACCGGCGCCGCAATGAAGAAACTGACCCGCGACAGCCTGTGGAGCCTGGAGCAGTACGCGGTGGAGCGCGTGGCCTTCCGCGAACGGGTGATGGCGCACAAGAAGCCGCGCCGCGTCGCCCTCGGGCCGCACGCCACGCTCCTGTTCGAGGACTTCCTGACGATGCAGTACCAGGTGCAGGAGATGCTGCGCGCCGAGCGCATCTTCGAGCCGGCCGCCATCGAGGAGGAGATCGAAACCTACAACGCCCTGATTCCCGACGGCCGCAACTGGAAGGCGACGTTCCTCATCGAGTACGAAGACGCCCGCGAACGCGCCGCGGCCTTGGCGCGGATGCCCGGCGTGGAACACCACGTCTGGCTGCAAGTCGGCGACCTGCCCCGCACCTTCGCCTTCGCCAACGACGACTTGGAGCGCACCGACCGCGACAAGACCGCCGCGGTGCATTTCCTGCGCTTCGAACTGGATGCTCGGCAGGCCGAGGCCGCCCAGAGCGGAGCCAAACTCGCCTTCGGCATCGACCACGACGAGCTGCGCTGCGAAGCCACGCTGAACGCCGAGAGCACCGCCTCGCTGGTGGGCGATCTGACTTCGGAGTAGCCCAGCCTAGAGGGTGATGTCCCGCTGCCAGTACTCGTCGCCTTCCTGGCCGACTTCGGCGCGCGCTTGTTCGTTCCAAACCCCGTCGCCGATGTAGGCGCCGGTGTAGCGGTAGGGGATTTCGTCCGGGAAGCGCTGGCGGCGGGCGTCGATCGCGAGCGGAATCATGCGCGCCCGGCGCAGCACGTAGTCTTCGGAGTACGTCACTTCCTTCTTCTTGCCGGGCCGCCTGAAGGCATGCACGTTGGTGGTGGTGGCGCCGATGGCGGAGTCGCGCTTGTGGTAGCCCATCACCATCGTGATGCGCCGCTCGCTGGACTTGTTGGGGTAGGCGCCGTGCAGCGAACTCCGATTGACGATGCCGCAGTCGCCCGGTTCAAGCAGCATCGGCACGGCGTCCGCCAAGCGCTCGGTGATCGGCGGAAAGCTGCCTCCGCCCGCCAGTCGCCAGCGCTTGTGGCTGCCCGGCACCACCCACAAGCCGTTCTCCGGCGTGCAACGGGACCACGCCACGGACAGGTTGAAGCCGTGGGTCTTGCCGCTGCCGTCGGCCTGCTCCAAGGCGATGCCGTTCTCGTCCCAATGTGTGCGGCCATCCTGATGCCACGACGTGGCCGGCCCCTCGCCTGCGCCTTTGTGGAACACGCTCTCGTGGAACGGCACGAAGTCGTCGCCGTTGACGCTCGCCACCATGCGCAGAACGTCTGGATGCGCGTAGGCGCGAAGCGCCGAATCCATCATCATCAGCGGGTGCGACACCAAGCCCACCACGGCTGGCGCATCCGCGGATTCGTCGACGCCTTCTGGAACGTGCAGCGTGTAGTAGCCGGGAAACCGCACGACGCGCCCGTGCTTGTCCACCTCGCCGCCACGCGCAACGGGCGCGTTCTCCAGAACCGCATCGAACTCGGCGCGAAGCTCGGCCACTTCCTCCGCCGAGAAGACGCCGGTGAAGACGTAGAACCCAAAGCGCCGATACGCCGCGAGAATGTCCTCCGCCAACCGCCCATCCTCGCCGAAACGCATCGCCCCGCGATTGCCAAGCGCCACCGCCCGACGCACACCGTCTTCGCGGTACTCGCTCCAAGGTTTGTCGGTGACCGGATCCCGAGGCGCATTCAGCTCAGACATGGCGAACTCCGTTCATGCAGACAGGTTTCGTTCGTGGCTTCATCTTACGGGATTGCGACGTCCGCAGACACGAGTAGGCACCGGATTTCAGCGGAGCAAAAGGACGCCCCCGGTCGTGCTACTCTGACCTACGTTGGAGGGTGCGCAGTCACGGTGGCGGTGCTGCCCGAATCGGCGTTGCAGGCACGGCGCAGCGTGGAGGCGCAATCGCTGGCTTCTCCGCTGGAAACACTGGCCGTCCAGCGCCGATGAAAGGTGCTCGACTGCTTGAACGCAGCGACGCTACGAAACGCCCAAGAAAATGTCACTGCCGCACTATCAAGGCCACCGTAAGCGGCTGCGAGAACGCTTCGTCAAGAGCGGGTTGGCGGGGTTCGCCGAGCATGAAGTGGTTGAACTGCTGCTGACCTTGGCCATCCCTCGGGCGGACGTGAAGCAACCGGCCAAGGAGCTGCTCGCGCGCTTCGGCAATCTCCGTGGCGTCCTAGACGCTCCGCTTCCCGAACTTCGCGCCGTGGACGGCATTGGCGAAGTGGCGGCGGTGGGGCTGCATTTGGTCCGCGCTGCCGCTTCGCTCTACTTGCAGCAAGGGTCCGAAGGCGGCGACGTGCTGCGGAACGCCACGAAGATCAGCGACTTCTGGCGCATGAGGATCGGCGCTCTGAAGCACGAGGTGTTCGCGGTAGCGTACTTGGACTCCGCCCATCGGTTGCTGCGAGACGGCGTGGAAACGCTGCAAGAAGGCACCATCGATCGTGCCGCCGTATACCCCCGCCGCGTCGTGGAAGCGGCTCTCAAGCGCGAAGCGGCGGCGTTGGTGCTGGCGCACAACCACCCGAACGGCAACGTGCAGCCGAGCGAGCAGGATAAGCTGCTCACCCGCTCCATCGTGCTGGCAGCCGAGACCATCGGCCTGCGCGTGGTGGACCACCTCGTGGTTTCGCCCGACGAGACGTTCAGCTTCAAGCAGGGAGGGCTGCTGTGAACGTCGCCCCCAGCATCCTCAAGCACTACTCCGAACTCACGGAGAGCCAACGCGCCGTGGTCGGTCACGTGGATGGCCCGCTGCTGGTGATCGCCGGCCCGGGCGCTGGCAAGACGCACAGCATCGTCCTGCGGGCGTTGAACCTGCTGTTGCTCAGAGAGGCGGAGCCGAAGGAAGTCGTGCTCTGCACCTTCACCGAGAAGGCGGCCTTCGAGATGCGTGACCGGCTGGCAGGGGCCGCTCGCAAGGTTGGCTACACGGGCGACCTCTCCGAGTTGACCATCGCCACCATCCACGGGTTCTGCAACCGCCTGCTCACCGAACACCGCCACCGCACCGCCCTCGGCCACGGCTACGAGACACTGGACGATTTGACCCAGCTGCTGTTCATTTTCGAGCACTTCGAGGCCATCGTCGGCGAAATGGAGGAGGGCAAGTATCTGCACCGTTGGGCAACCCGCTGGACGGCGATCGAGGGCGCACGCAACTACTTCAACAAGATCACCGAGGAGCTGGTTGATCCGGCAGCGCTGACGGCCTCGGACGACGCCTTTCTGGCCGCCATTGGCGCAGCCTGCCAGCGTTACGAGGAGATGCTGCGCGAGAAGAACCGCGTGGATTTCGCCCATCTGCAACGACTGGCGTACGATCTGCTGCAGGAGGCGCAACCTTCCGATGCCGTCGTTCCTTCCGTCCGCTTCCTGCTGGTGGACGAGTATCAGGACACCAACTACATCCAAGAGCAGCTGCTAGTGAAGCTGGCAGGCGCCGCTGGCAACTTGTGCGTGGTGGGCGACGAAGATCAGAGCCTCTACCGCTTCCGCGGCGCGACGGTGCGGAACATTCTGGAGTTCCCGCAGCGCTTCCCGAACTGCGCGGTGGTGAAACTCACCACCAACTACCGTTCCCACAGGGACATCGTGGAACGCTACGACCGCTGGATGGCGTCCGCGGACTGGAGCAACAAAGATGGCGGCTCGTTCCGCTACGACAAAACCATCGTCGCCAACCCAGAAGCGGAACACATGGACTACCCCTCGGTGGTTCGTATCTGGGGTACGTCCGAGCGCGACGAAGCGGAGCGATTCGCGGACTTGGTCGCGTTCCTGAAAGAAGAGCGCATCGTCACCGACTACAACCAGATCGCCTTGCTGCTACACAGCGTTCGGGAGGAACACAGCAGCCGATACATGGCCGCGCTGGCCGCCAAGGGCGTCCCGGCTTTCTGCCCCCGCGCCCGCGGCTTCTTCGAAGTGCCGGAAATCCGCCACATGGTGGCCTGCTACGCGCTGCTGTTCGGCTGGTTCGGGGCTGGGCGCGGTGAAACGGCTGGGCGGGTGTTGACGTTGGCGCAATACGTCGACGACGCCATCATGGACGTAGGCAGGCGCTTCGCCAGTCCGCATCCGCTCGCCAAGACGCTGCAACGCTGGATAGCTGACATAGCAGCCTTGGAGGAAGGCGAATCTCTGGACTATCGCCCGGCCGACTACTTCTACGAGCTTCTGGCGCTAGAGCCGTTCCGGACCGCGACGCGGGATGAGAACACGGCCCGGAATCTTGCCACGTTCTCGAATCTGATCGGCATCTTCCAGAGCTACTACCACTACACCGTCATCACGCACCGCAACAGCGAGTACATCCGCTTCCACTTCTTCACCAGCTTCCTGCGCCTGCTGCACGATGGCGGCATCAACGAGTACGAGGACCAGGACGCGCCGTTTCCCTCGGGCCACGTGCAGGTGATGACGATCCACCAGGCCAAGGGGTTGGAGTTTCCGGTGGTGGCTGTAGGCTCCCTTACAAAGCAGCTGTCCTCGCCGAAGCAGATCGACCGAGATCTCGGCCCCTTCTACCAGCGCCCCGCTTTCGAGCCGCCAAGCCGAACTACGCTGTTCGACCGGATGCGGCTACACTACGTGGCCTTCTCAAGGCCGCAGAACCTGCTGGTGCTCACCGCCCACGAACAACCCAAAGCCCACTTCGCACCCATGTGGGAGGACGTCCCCCAGTGGCCTTATGCGGACAAGGAGCACTTAGCCGCAAGGACGTTCGACACCCGCGAACGCATGCCCGCCAAGAAGTCCTACAGCTTCACGGGCGACCTCACGATCTACGAGACCTGCCCTCGGCAGTACCAGTTCTTCCGCGAGTACGACTTCACGCCCTCCCGCTCCGCCGTCATCTTCTTCGGCTTGCTGGTGCATCAGACCATCGAGGACATCCACCGCATCGCCATCGACGGCAAGCTCCATACGCTGAACGAGGCCCGCATCCGAGACCTGTTCGAGCGCACCTTCGGCTTCCTCTGCCTTTCCGAGGCACGCCCCATCGGAGAGGCCGCCAAGGAAGCCGCCTTCCGGCAGGTGCTGAGCTACTTCAAGCAAAACCAGAACGAGATGCGTCGCGTGATCGAGACCGAGGTCGACGTCTCGCTAGAGAAGGCGGACTACATCCTTGTCGGCAAGGTCGACCTGTTGCTCGGCGGCGACGGCAAACTCGAACTGCTGGACTTCAAGGCCTCGCCGCGCCCCACGGACAGCCCCGCACTGCTCGATGCCTACGAGCGCCAACTCTGCACCTACGCCCACATCCTAGAGCAACGCCGCGGCCGCCGCGTGGACCGGCTGCTGCTCTATTGGACCGCCGAAGAGCGCAAAGAGGACGCGCTGATGGTGTTACCCTACCGCGCCGAGCGTGTGGACGCGGCGGGCAGGCATTTCGACGCTACGGTGCGGCGCATCCAGGCAGGCGAGTTTTCGGTGGCCGTGCCGCCCGAAGCGCGCATCTGCCGCGAATGCGACCTGCGCACGCTGTGCCGGGCGGAAGGCCTGATTGCTAGAGAGACGGGCTGATGGCGAGCGACTACAAAGCGATCCATAAGCAAAACCTGCAAGACTACGGCAGGAGAGTTGGGCACGTCGGAAGGTTGGTAACGGATCTCTACGGCGACAGTGCCCATTTCATCCTCGAGCTTCTGCAGAACGCCGAGGACGCGCTCGGGCGACGAGATAGCGATTCCGACGCTCCCCGCACCGTAAAGTTCGACTTGGCAGCACAGGAGCTCCGCGTGTCCCACTACGGCAGGCCGTTTGACGAGGCCGACGTCAGAGGCATCTGCGCCATAGGGGAGGGAACAAAGGAAGAGGACATCACGCAGATCGGCCGGTTCGGGATCGGCTTCAAGTCCGTGTACCGGTTCACCGATCGGCCCCAAGTACACTCTGGGGTAGAGGATTTCTACATCGAAAATTATGTCTGGCCATCGGCAGCGCCCCGTATCCAACGTGACCCCGCTGAGACAGTCTTCGTCATGCCGTTGCGCAATCCTGACGAACATCAGCCAGAAGTCGCCAACGGACTTCGAGGCATCGGCCTGGATGCCCTGCTATTTCTTCGTGAGATCGACACCGTAGACTGGTCTATCGCCGGTGGCGAGTCCGGCACGTTCGTTCGGCAGTCCGAAGAGCTCGCAGAACACGTTCGACGAATCACCCTGATCGGTGAATCCTCTGCCCATGAGGCCGCCGACCAAGAGTGGTTGGTGTTCTCGAAGCCGATGCATGGTAAAGGTGGGAAGCTCGCCGGACATGTCGAAGTTGCCTTCTTCATAGAGGACAACCACGTCTCTCCGGTGTCCCAGTCGAATCTAGTCGTGTTCTTCCCCACCGTCGTGACGACCAACCTTGGCCTACGCATCCAAGGCCCTTACCGCACCACGCCCAGTCGAGATAACGTTCCGAAGCGCGACCGGTGGAACCAAGCGTGCGTAGAGAGCACCGGCGAGCTCTTGGTAGACGCACTTCTCTGGCTGCGCGAGCACGATATGCTCAACGCCGACGTGCTAGGGTGTCTCCCCTTGGTCGAATCGATGTTTGACGACGAACTCTTCTCGCCCTTGTACGAAAAGACCAAGGCGGCCTTCATCGAACACCGTCTGCTGCCCGTCTCCGGGGGTGACTTTTCGACTTCAGGCAACGTAAAGATTGCCAGATCTGGCGCGCTCCGTAAACTGTTTACACCGACCATGCTTGGCGACGTCTTCCAGGCGGATGAACCATTGTACTGGCTCTCTGGCGAAATTACCGACCGTTCCGCGCCAGAGATAACGCTGTACCTGCGGGACGTTCTCGATGTGGACGAGGTACGACCGTTGAACGTATTCCGACATCTGACTGCGACATTCTTGGAGCGGCGGAGTAACGGGTGGATAGGTGCGCTTTACGAGTTCATGAACGTCCAAAGGGATCTTCATCGTGAAGCTAAACAAGAGTGGCCCCTAATTCGCTTGTCGAATGGTCGGCATGTCATGGCGTATAACGGCGACATTGCGCAAGCGTATCTGCCGTGCGAATGGAAGACGGGATTTCCTACGGTCCACATTGAAACATGCGCCACCGACGGAGCGATGCAGTTCCTTGAGGCGATCGGGTTGTCGATGCCGGACCCTGTGGACGACGTCATTAGCAATGTGATACCAAAATACGAGAGAGGCCGAGTAGACGTAAGTGACTCCGACTACGCAGACGACATCAACCGACTAGTAGAAGCCTTTCAGACCGATTCCACCGAAAGGCGCAGGAAGCTCGTGGACAAGCTTAAGAGCGCACACTTTGTGTATGCGACTGACACAAGGGATTGCAGCTCTTGGGCGAGACCTAACAAAGTCTACTTCAAGACAGATCGACTGGCTGCCCTATTCGAAGGGGTGGAGGACGTTCTGTTCGTGAGTTCGAACTACGAGTGTCTGCGTGGGGAAGAAGTGCGCACCATGTTGGTGGCATGTGGCGCTAGCCGATATCTTCATAGCGAGCCGGTCAAGTGTACGCTCTCTGAGCATGAAATGAGTGAGATTCGACGAATGGCCGGGCTACAAAAGCGAACTTGGGGTTATCCATCTGACTCATCCTTGCGAGGTGTGGAACGTCTCCTTGCGTACATGGTCGGTCTTTCGCCTGGAGCGCGGCGAAGGAGGGCGGCTACGCTGTGGCAGGCGTTGGTAGACGTGTCGGGTCGGACGCCGGGAGCTTTCTCAGGAACGTACAAATGGGGCTACTATCGGGAAGAGAGGACGGTGCAGTTCCCCGCCGCGCTAGTGCGGAGGCTCAATGAGACGGCTTGGGTGCCTTCTGTTGGGGGTGAGTTCCGTACTCCGGCGGAGGTGCCTTTCGAGACGCTTGAGTGGTGTCATGACGGATTTCTGCTGTCTAAGGTGCGGTTCAAGCCTCCGATTGTCGACCAACTGGCCCAGAAAGCGGGCTTCGAGGTCGCAATGCTCGACAAGCTCAAGGCGCGCGGTATAACGACCTTGGCCGAGCTCGAGAAGCTACTGCCAGATCAAGGGGAGCGCACCGACGGTGTGACCTCGGTGGAAGGTGCTGCGAACGCCTTGGGCGTCCCTCTTCCGTCAAGTTCTAGCGTTGAGGACCCGCACGCCGAGCCCATCTCGGCCGGTTACGATGGTGATGGCACCTTGCCTACCAAGTCCGGTGGGCACTCCAACTCGACTGGGGAGGCGCAGCGACGGAGCGGGGCGTCGAGCACCAGCGACGTCTCGTTCGTTTCCTATGTGGCCGTGGGCGTCAACGACGATGGCGACCCGGACGACTTGGTTCAAGGGGCGCGTATGGAGTTGGAGGAGGCTGCCATCAAGTTGATTCTGAGCCGCGAACAGCACTGGCAGAGGACGCCGACAAATAACGAGGGATTCGATCTAGTGCGAGTTGCCGGCGATCGTGAGTGCGCGTGGTGCGAAGTCAAGGCGATGAAGGGCAGCCTTGACGATCGGCCTGTCGGAATGTCCCACGCCCAGTTCAAGTGCGCACGGGATCATGGTGGCGCCTACTGGCTCTACATCGTGGAGCGGGCGGGAACGGAGGATGCCCGCATCGTGAAGATCAAGGATCCGGCGGGCAAGGCAAAGACGTTCACTTTCGACAAGGGCTGGCTGAACGTCGCGGAGGTGGATTGACCAAAGCGTAACGGACATCGACATCCTCGTTCAGCAGGGCGAGGGCACCACGTGGGCGCTTGGGAGAGCCTCCGCTTCCTTGCGCGGGAGCTGAGGTCCGCCAAGCGGCAGGGTGAACTGGCCGCACCCCGCAAGAGTCTCTTGGCTTGAAGCACGCCCGCCTCTGTCGCGAAGCCCATCTCCAATCGACCTTGTAGGCCCGGGATTGGCCGAGGCGACGATCCCCGACAAGCCTCGCAGCAGCAAGCGGAGATGTCGCCTGACCCAAGCGGGACCGCCACTTGCGGCAGATGGAAGAACCAGCTAAGGTGCGCCCATGAGCCTCAAGAAGACCGTTCTCGCCGTTCTGGGGCGGGACGAATTGAAAGCCGCCGTAGGGGCCGCCGGTTTGGAGGGAGTGGATCGGCGCAGCGTGCAGTCGATGCGGGCTGCGCTCGCTAGGAGCCGAGCTGTTCAGCCCGTGACGCTGCTTACGGCCATGACCGAAGGGCAGGTGAAGGTGGTCTGCGAGCGCATGGGCATCGACCAGAAAGGACGCAAGAACGCCCTCATCGAGCGCCTCGGCAACAACGACGAGCCCAAAGCGGTCAACGAAGACGCATCCACGGACAACCATGCCGTGTCCGTCGAGCCAGTGACCCAACCCGCACGGCCCTCGCCACCACCCGCAAAGATCAACGTTACCAAGACGGAGCTGGTGTGGCCCGGCAAGTACAACGAAGACGGCACCTTACGCGAGGTGCCAAGGGTAACTCTGCCGTTCTAGGTGATCGAGACTGTCAACGAAAGCCGCGCCGCCCGGGAAGCCAAGGCCCCGGGCACTCAACGAACGTTGTTCGACGTGTACCAAGGCGACGAAGGCGACACTTTTGAGGACGGCTGGCGCAACAAGCTCATCTGGGGCGACAACCTGCTGGTGATGGGATCGCTGTTGGAGAGGTTCGCGGGGAAGGTTGACCTGATCTACATCGATCCACCATTTGCTACAGGAGCAGATTTCTCCTTTTCCGCTCAGGTAGGTGAAAGTGCCGGCGAAGTAGTCAAGGAAGCATCTATTGTCGAGGAGAAGGCGTACCGAGATACTTGGGGTGGTGGTCTCGACACTTATGCGGGCATGATGATGGATCGTCTCTCGATACTTCGGGAACTACTATCTTCGGAAGGCACGATTTTCCTACACTGTGATTGGCATGTCGGCCACCTACTACGCACGATTGCCGACGAGGTGTTCGGTACTGATAATTTTCTGAATGAGATAGTATGGTACTACTATAACAAGTTCCAAGGAAACGTGAACAGATTCGCTTCCAACCACGACGTCGTCTTTTGGTATCGCAAAGGGGAACGCTTCAAGTTCACAGCCCAGAAAGAGAAGCGTTTAGAGGGTACGGTCAAGCAGCTCGTGCGCAAATGGGACAAAGCCAAAGGCGCGATCGTCAATGTCAAGGGGCCAGACGGTAAGGTACTATACCGCGAGACAGACGAGAAAGCCGTCGATGATGTTTGGCGCCTGTCAATGCTGCAGCCAGCAGATCGGAAAGAGAACACTGGTTTCCCGACGCAAAAGCCTGAAGCGCTACTGCGCAGGGCCATCGAGACAGCGTCCTTGCCGGGCGATCTTGTCGCGGATTTCTTCTGCGGCTCCGGCACAACCCTTGCGGTGGCCGAGAAGCTCGGGCGCCGCTGGATCGGCTGCGACCTAGGCCGTTGGGGCGTTCACACCACGCGCAAGCGCCTTCTAGGCATCGAGATGTGCAAGCCATTCGAGGTGCTGAACCTCGGCAAGTACGAGCGCCAATATTGGCACGGCGCGTCGTTTGCAGGAGCGACCTTGGCACCGATCGCCGAGACGACTCTTTACGAGTATCTCGCGTTCATTCTCAAGCTCTACGGTGCTCGACCCGTGCCCGGCCTCGCGTACCTGCACGGCCAGAAGGGCCGCGCAATGATCCACATTGGCGCGGTGGATGCGCCGGTGACCATTGGCGATGTGGATGCGGCGATGGACGAGTGCGTCAAGTTGCGGCAGAAGGAGTTGCATGTGCTCGGCTGGGAGTGGGAGATGGGGCTCAACGGCCTCATAGCGGCGGAGAAGGGCGTAAAGCTTCTCTTGCTGCAGATTCCTCGCGAGGTGATGGAGCAGCAAGCGGCGGATAAGGGCGATGTGCAGTTCTTCCAGTTGGCGTATCTCGATGCCACGGTCCAGACGCCAAGGAAGCTGACGGCACGAGTGCAGTTGGAGAACTTCGTGATCCCCAATCCAGAACTCATCCCGGACGGGGTGAGCGACAAAGTCAGAAAGTGGTCGGATTACATCGACTACTGGGCCGTGGATTGGAACTTTCGGCACGACACGTTCATGCAAGGCTGGGTGACGTATCGCACGCGACGGGATCGGTCGCTTACGCTAACGTCCGATCCGCACACCTACGCGAAGGCAGGCAAGTATCATGCTCTCGTGAAGGTGATCGACATCTTCGGCAACGACACGTCGCAGCTGTTCGACGTACGGGTGAAATAGCCATGGCTAAATCCGTCATCGAGTATGACAAGGATTTGCCCGAAGTCGCGGGGCGATTGCCTTGGACGCTGCCAACTTCGCACCTTGTGAAGGACGAGACCACACAAACGGGGTGGAGCGAGAAGGGCGGACGGCGCGAAAGCAAGCTGCTGCTGGTGCCGAAGATTCGCGCCGCTGTGGACGCCTGGCGGGAGAGCGACTATGCCGGCGCATCCGAGGTCACGCAACGACTGTTCTCGTACTGGTTCGACGAGGACCACGACGTGCCGGGGTTCGCGGCACCGTTCCGCTACTATTTCTGCCAGCGCGAGGCCATCGAGACCTTGGTTTGGCTGATCGAGATGGCGGGTCAGGGGGACGCATTGGCCCTCATCAACACCTACGGCACCATTCTTCAGAAGGACTTGGTGTCCAAGAGCATCTCCTTCGAGACGGACATGAGCGGCACCCGACGGCTACGACGCTTCGTGCCCGAACTGGAAGCCGAAGGTGTTCAGGAGTTGCCGCCGGAAGCGCTCCGGCGCTTCGCCTTCAAGATGGCTACAGGATCGGGCAAGACCTGGGTGATGGCGATGGCTGTGGTGTGGTGCCGATTCCACAAGCTGATGGTTCCAGAGTCGGAGCTGTCCACGAACTTTCTCATCGTTGCGCCGAACGTGATCGTCTATCAGCGCTTGGAGAAGGACTTCGCGAGCAACCGGATATTTGGCCAACTGCCGCTCATCCCGCCGGAGTGGCGACAGCGCTTCGCGCAAAGCGTCATCCTGCGGGGGGATGCATCCGAGCCAAGCGGCACCGGCAATCTGTTCCTCACCAACATCCATCAGCTCTACGAAGCGCGGGAGAAGAACTGGACGCCAGAGAACGCGGTGGACGCCATGCTGGGCGCGAGACCGGCGAAGGACCTCACGGTGACGGACCCGACCATTCTGGAGAGGATTAAGTCGCTACGCGATCTGGTGGTCATCAACGACGAGGCCCATCACGTCCACGACCAGACCCTCGCTTGGAGCCAGTCGCTGCTGGCGGTTCACGAGGCCCTGCCGAACGGCGTCGGCGCGTGGCTGGACTTTTCGGCAACACCCAAGGATCAGAACGGCATGTATTTTCCGTGGACGGTGGTTGACTATCCGCTGGCGCAGGCCGTTGAAGACCGCATCGTGAAGGCACCGTTGATCGTCACTATGGAGGCGGAAGAGAACCAACCGCCCGAGGATCCGGACCATATCACGAGAGATAACGTCGCGGAGAAGTACGGCTACTGGTTGCAAGCCGCGGTCGCCCGCTGGAAAGAACATTGGCAGGTGTACAAGTGCAAGCTCGGCATCCGGCCGGTGCTGTTCATCATGGCGGAGCAGAATAACCATGCTGATGCGCTTGGCGAGTACCTGTGGAGAACGGAAGAGTTCGGCTTCAGACCTTCGGAAGTGCTAGTCATTCACACGGACAGGGCCGGCGAGGTCACAAAAAGGGATTTAGAGGCCGCACGGCAAGTGGCACGGGATATCGACGACGCCAAAAGCAAGATCAAGGTGATCGTCAGCGTGATGATGCTGCGTGAGGGGTGGGACGTGCGCAACGTCTCGGTGGTCCTAGGGTTGCGCCCGTTCACGGCCAGGGCGGAAATTCTGCCAGAGCAGGTGATCGGACGCGGATTGCGATTGATGACTGGCGTCGGTCCTGATCGAACGCAGACGTTGGAAGTGCTTGGCACCCGCAATCTGCTGCAAGTGCTGCGGGAGCAGTTGGAGGCGGAAGGCGTGGGCGTGGCGAGTACGGACGATAGCCCGTCGACGCCGGTCGTGATCGAACCAGTGCAGGAACGCCTAGCCCACGACATCGCCGTGTCCATCACCAAGCCCAGCCTCAAGCGTGAGATTCGCAGGTTGGCGGAGTTGGACATCGGACCCCTGGCCCCCATCTACGACCAGCAAGAGCTCGACGAACCCGTCCGCCTCAGACTTGCGATGAAGTTCACAAACACCGATACGGAAGTGCATCAAACGGATGTCGCTGGCGAAGAGCTGCTGGTCGAAGAGCTGCTGGCCAAGATCGTCAACATGGTAGCCGCGCAAGCCGGGCTGCCAAATCACTTCGCGGAGCTCTACCCCATCGTTCGGCAATACGTTCAAGGCCGCTGCTTTGGAAGGGATGTGGCTATCGAGGACGTGAACGTCAGGTCGCAGTTGTCGAACCCGCTGATCCGCGAAGGCATCGCTAAGTATCTGGTGCGGCAGATTGCCGATCTCACATTGGAACGTCAGGAGTTGGCTTTCGAGAAGGCAGCGCACCACCTCTCTGAAACCAAGCCCTTCCACTGGCGGCGCAACCTCCCGCCGCTCAAGGCGGAGAAGACCGTCTTCAACTACGTCGCCACCTACAACAACTTCGAGCGCCAGTTCGCGGAGTTCCTGGACCGCACCCCGGACATCCTGCGCTTCGCCGCCCTCGGCACCACGGAGCAAGGCGCCTCCGGCGCAACCTTCCGCGTGGATTACGTCAAGCCCAGCGGCGCCATCGGCTTCTACTACCCGGATTGGGTGGCGGTGCAACGCGGGATGAGCGGGCAGATCATCAACTGGGTGATCGAAACCAAAGGCCGCGTCTGGGAAGGCACCGAAGAAAAGGACGACGCGATGCACGACTGGTGCCAAGGCGTCAGCCGGGCGACGGGCGAGACCTGGAAGTACATCCGCGTGAACCAGGCGGAGTTTCGCGACGATTTCCCTACCTTCCGAGTCCTAGTCTTCACCGTGGTGGGCAATTCGGTGAGGCGGAAGCGCGAGGCGAGCGATGTAACAGTTACGACGGAGGAGATTCTCCAGTGGCGTGACGAAGGCCGCAAATGGTTGTAATCATGGACGCGAGCGTCGCGATTGCTTGGCAGCTGCGCGACCGGCCAGGGACGCCCTATGCCGATGCGGCAGTTGATCGGGGTGGAACGGAAGGCATGGTCGTGCCGATCTGTTCTGGCACGAGGTGCGTAGCGCACTGATCGTGGCTGAGCGAACCGAACGCATCGCTGTCGGCATGATGAGCGGCCACATGGAAGACATCCGCGCACTGGACATCGAGACCGACGCCGACCATGCCGACGAGGCGGTTTTCGCCTTGGCTCGCAAACACGGCTTGAGCGGCTACGACGCGGCGTATTTGGAGACCGCGATTCGGCGTAGGGCGACGCTCGCCACGTTGGACAAAGATCTGGCACGCGCAGCGGCTGACGAAGACGTGTCGAGCGACCAGCTCATTTGACGAGTGCGGTGGCGGCGTACTCGGCCGCGCAAGGTCGCGCCAGCACACGGGGGATGGCGCGACGCCAGTGACGCCACACCATCCAGCGCCCTGCGGCCCCAAGCGAGGCAACGCCAAGCGCCACGACCTGTACGACATGCTGGCGCTCTCGCTGCTGTCGATGCTCACCGGCGGGCGCACGTGCGCGGACATGGAGGACTACGGGTGCGCCGCGGAGCCGCGGCTGGGGACGTTCTGGGCCAAGCGCCACGACTGGCCCGGCCTCGCCACGGTCGGCCAGGTGGTCGCCCCGCACTCCTTCAACACCGCCGGCGTTGGCCGTGGACGCTGCTAGAATACGCGCCCTTTTCTCCGCGGATCGCCACCCATGAGCGAGCGCCTGTCCGGCGGCGAGATGCTGGTTCGTGCCCTGCAGGACGAAGGCGTCGGCTACGTCTTCGGCTATCCTGGCGGGGCCGCGCTGCACATCTACGACGCGATCTTCAAGCAGCAGCGCTTGGAGCACATTCTGGTGCGCCATGAACAGGCGGCCACGCACATGGCGGACGGCTACGCCCGCGCCACGGGCAAGCCCGGCGTCGTGCTGGTGACTTCCGGGCCTGGGGCGACGAACGCCATCACCGGCGTGGCCACGGCGTACATGGATTCCATCCCCATCGTCGTGATCTCGGCGCAGGTGCCGAACGAGGTGATCGGCACGGACGCCTTTCAAGAGACGGACATGGTGGGCGTCTCCCGGCCGGTGGTGAAGCACAGCTACATGGTGAAGAAGGCCGAGGACATTCCGCGCATCGTCAAGGAAGCCTTCTACGTCGCCACCTCGGGGCGGCCCGGTCCGGTGGTGATCGACGTGCCGAAGGACACCACCGACCCGAACGCGCTGTTCGACTACCACTATCCGCAGTCCGTTTCGCTGCGCTCCTACGCGCCCGCTTCGCGGGGGCATCGCGGCCAGATCAAGAAGGCGGTCGCGGCGTTGCTGGAGGCGAAGCGCCCGGTCATCTACACCGGCGGCGGCGTGGTGCAGGGCGAAGGCGCGGAGGCGCTCGTGGCGCTCGCCAAACGCCTGAACTATCCCGTCACCAACACGCTGATGGGCCTCGGCGCCTTTCCGGGCAGCGACGACCAGTTCCTCGGCATGTTGGGAATGCACGGCACGTTCGAGGCGAACATGGCGATGCACCACGCCGATCTGATCTTCGCGGCCGGCGCCCGCTTCGACGACCGCGTGACGAACAATCCGACGCTCTTCTCCCCGGACGCGAAAGTGGTGCATCTGGACATCGACCCGGCGTCCATCTCCAAGATCATCAACGCGCACATTCCCATCGTCGGGCCTGCCGCCGCGGTGCTGCGGGAAATCGCCAGCGCCGTCGAAGCGGAACTCGACCGCGATCCGTCGTGCCGCGACCAGGAAGCGCTCGACGCCTGGTGGCAGCGCATTCGCCGTTGGCGCGACGAGCACGGGCTGGATCACGACCAGCGCCACCGCTCGGACGCGAACGGAATGCTGTTGCCGCAGCAGGTGGTGCAGGCCGTGTACCGGGCGACCGAAGGCAAGGCTTTCGTCACCAGCGACGTCGGCCAGCACCAGATGTTCGCCGCCCAGTACTACAAGTTCGATGCGCCGCGGCGGTGGATCAACAGCGGCGGCCTCGGCACGATGGGCTTCGGGCTGCCAGCGGCGATGGGTGTGCAGTTCGCGCATCCGAAGGAAACCGTGGTGTGCATCACCGGCGAGGGCAGCTTCATGATGAACATGCAGGAGCTTTCCACCTGCATGCAGTACGCGCTGCCGATCAAGATCGTCAATCTCAACAACCAGGCGCTCGGCATGGTGAAGCAGTGGCAAGACATGCAGTACGGCGGCCGCCACTCGCACAGCACCTACCGCGACGCGCTGCCGGATTTCAAGGCGCTGTGCGAATCCTTCGGCCACGCCGCCTACCGCGTGGACAATCTCCCCGACCTCGAAGCCGTGATCGCGGACGTCTTCGGCCCGAAACACAAGGACGAGCTGGTATTCGTGGACGCGCACATCGATCCCGAAGAACACGTCTATCCGATGGCCATCAAGGGCGGTTCGATGAAGGACATGGTTCTCTCGAGGGAACCCGGCCGCAACGACATCCGCGAAGACGTCTGACGATGGGCCACCGTCACCTGCTGGCGATTCTGCTGGAAAACGAAGCCGGCGCGCTGTCCCGCGTGGTCGGACTCTTTGCGCAGCGCAACTACAACATCGAGACGTTGTCCGTGGCGCCGACGGACGACGAGACGCTCTCCCGGGTGACGCTCACGACCCGCGGCGACCCGGCGAGGATCGAACAGATCACCAAGCATCTGAACCGGCTGATCGACGTCGTGAAGGTGATCGATCTCACCGATGGGGACCACATCGAACGCGAGCTCATGCTGGTGAAGGTGAGCGCGGCCGGGCCGGAGCGCCCGGAAGTGAAACGCACCTGCGACATCTTCCGCGGCCAGATCGTGGACGTCACCGGCGATTCGTACACCATCCAGCTGGCCGGCACGTCCGAAAAACTCGATGCCTTTCTGCGCGCGCTCACTGTGGGTTCGATACTCGAAGTGGTGCGTTCCGGGGTTTCCGGCATCGGCCGCGGTGAAAACATACTCGGTCTGTAGCGGTTGCCGCTGCGCCCAAAGAGCAAACGACAAGGAGGCAAATCACATGCGCGTCTACTACGACAAGGACGCCGACCTATCCGTCATCCAGCGCATGAAGGTGACGGTGGTCGGCTACGGTTCCCAAGGCCACGCCCACGCCAACAATCTGCGCGATTCCGGGGTGGACGTGACGGTCGGCTTGCGCGAAGGTTCCGGCTCGTGGCAGAAGGCGGAAAGCGCCGGCTTCGCGGTGCGCTCGGTCGCCGAAGCGGTTGCCGATGCCGATCTGGCGATGGTGCTCGCGCCCGACGAGCATCAGCAAGCCATCTACAGCGAGGCCATCGCGCCGAACATCAAGGAAGGTGCCGCCATCGCCTTCGCGCACGGCTTCAACATCCACTTCCAACTCATCGAACCGCGTGCGGACCTGGATGTCGTGATGATCGCCCCGAAGGGCCCTGGCCACACTGTGCGTTCCACCTACGTCGAGGGCGGCGGCGTACCCTCCCTCATCGCCATCGCCAAGAACGCGAGCGGCCAAGCGAAGGAAATCGCGCTCTCCTACGCCTGCGCCAACGGCGCTGGCCGCGCCGGCATCATCGAGACGTCCTTCCGCGAAGAAACGGAAACCGATCTGTTCGGCGAGCAAACGGTGCTTTGCGGCGGTGCCGCGGCATTGGTCACGGCTGGCTTCGAGACGCTGGTGGAAGCTGGCTACGCGCCGGAAATGGCGTATTTCGAGTGCCTGCACGAACTCAAGCTGATCGTCGACTTCTTCTACGAAGGCGGCATCAGCAACATGTGGTACACGGTTTCCAATACCGCGGAATACGGCGGCCTCACCCGTGGTTCGCGCATCGTGACGGAAGAGACCAAGGCCGAGATGCGCCGGATTCTGGAAGAGATCCAATCCGGCAGATTCGCCCGCGAATTCGTCACGGAGAACCAGGCCGGCGCACCAACCATCAAGGCCATGCGACGACGCAGCCAAGCCCACGCCATTGAGGACGTGGGGGCGAAGCTGCGCGCCATGATGCCTTGGATCGAAGCCAACAAGCTGGTGGACAAGACGAAGAACTAGCGCGTTCCGAAACCCACTCGCCTTCGGCCCAATCGCAACAGGAGAACCCAATGTCCAAACTGTCCGACGATCCGCGCATCGACCCGCGCATCAAGGCGGTGTTCGCCGCCATGCCGGAAATGACCAATCCGGGGGACGCCGAGAACCGCGAGCAGCTGCTCGCCGAAGCGAACTCCGAGCAGGCGAAGGCGGCCGCCAAAGGCATGGAAGCGTTCATGGCCACCTGCGACACCGAGGTCGTGGCCTCGTCCGCGGGATTGCGCACCGAAACCCTCTCCTTCGAGTCGCAGCCGGACGGCAACACCATCAAGGTGCAGTACATCCGGCCGGACAACGACGAGACCATCCCCTGCGTCTACTACATCCACGGCGGCGGGATGCAGTCCATGTCCTGCTTCTACGGCAACTACCGCGCCTGGGGCCGCATCATCGCCATGCAAGGCGTCGCCGTTGCGATGGTGGATTTCCGCAACGCCCTCACGCCTTCGTCCGCGCCGGAAGTGGCGCCCTTCCCGGCCGGCTTGAACGACTGCGTTTCCGGTTTGCGCTGGGTCGTTTCCAACGCCGTGGAACTGGGCGTCGACCTCTCGCGCATCATCGTCGCGGGCGAAAGCGGCGGCGGCAACCTCACGCTGGCCACTGGCCTGAAACTGCTGCGCGACGGCGACATCGACTTCGTGAAGGGGCTCTACGCGCTCTGCCCGTACATCGCCGGCATCTGGCCACTGCCGGAGAATCCCTCCTCCACGGAGAACAACGGCATCCTGCTGGACTTGCACAACAACCGCGGGCCGATGGCCTACGGCATCGAGGAACTCGACAACAGGAATCCGCTGGCCTGGCCGGGCTTCGCCACAGAAGACGACGTGCGCGGCCTACCGCATGTGGTGATCAGCGTCAACGAGTGCGATCCGCTGCGCGACGAAGGCATCGGCTTCTACCGCCTGCTGTTGCGCGCCGGTGTGCCCGCAAGCTGCCGCCAAGTGATGGGCACCATCCACGGCACCGAGATCTTCCCAATGACCTGCCCGGACATCAGCCGCGAAACGGCGCGCAGCATCGCGGACTTCTGCCGAGGCAAGACGCGGTAGGGCCTTCCAGCGAGGCCAAGGGAGCGAGGCCACGGGATGAAAACCGTCGCGTTCACGCGCATGGCCGACGGCACGGCGGCGGAATACGCCTTTCTCGCGCCGCTCTACGCAGCGACGCGCGCCAAGGCGCCGGATGCGCTGATGGCGCTGTTGGAGCGGATGCGTGGCGACAAGCTCGGCTACCAAGTGGATCGCTACACCCATTCGTTGCAGACGGCGACCCGCGCCGAACGCGACGGCGCCGACGAAGAAACCGTCGTCTGCGCTCTGCTGCACGACGTGGGCGACGTGCTGGCGCCGGACAACCATTCGGAAGTCGCCGCGGCGCTGCTGCGTCCATTCGTCGGCGAGCGCAACCACTGGGTGGTGAAGCACCACGGCCTGTTCCAAGGCTACTACTACGTCCACCACTCCGGCGGCGACCGCAACGCCAGAGACCGCTACCAAGACCACCCCCACTACCAAGCCTGCGTGGACTTCTGCGAACGCTGGGATCAGGAGTCCTTCGACCCCGCTTACGACACGCTCCCGTTGGAGCACTTCGAACCGATGCTGCGCCGTGTTCTGGCCCGCCCGATCGCAAGCTACGAGTGAAGGCAGACGTGACGCACCCCGACGGCTTCACGGACGAACTCAGGGAATCGCTGACGCAGCTGGCGGAAACCAGCGACCGCGTTTCGCCAACGGTGTTCGCAGGTCGAGAGGACGAATTCGACCTCCTCGATACGGCGGTGCGGGCCGTGCGCCGAGGGGAAGTCGGCCGCACGGTGGTCGTCAGCGGTGTGCCTGGGGCGGGCAAGACGGCGTTGTTGAACGAGTACGCGACCAGGCTCATGGCCGCGGAAAGGGACGACGACGGCCCCGTGATCCCGGTGCCCCTAAGATTCGACGAGATCGACGCGCCGCCGGCCGCCCTCATGCAGGCAATGGACCGGCAACTCGCGGCACTCTGGGAACCCGATTCATGGCGCGGAAGGGCGAATCGCCTCGCGACGAAGGCATCTTGGATGGGCAACGCGCTATCCGCCATCGCCACGAAGAAGAACTTCCGCGAACTCCTGCCCTCCGCGCAGGCGCCCAACTCCCTAGACGCAGCGCTTGCGGACTACGCATCGACGCGGTTCAACGTGAAGTCCAGCACCTTCGTCCTGCTGGTGGACGAAGCTCAGAACTTGGCCGATACCAGGCAAGTCAAGTCGTACCTAAGCGCGATGCACAACGGCGTCCACGGAGGCGCCAACGTGCTGCTCGCCTGCTTCGGCTTGGCAAACACGCAACAACGCCTCGTTGATCTAGGGCTGTCGAGACTCTCAAGAGATCACGCGAGATCGATCGGGCCGCTATCGAGCAACGATGCGAGATTAGCTGTCCAAGGAACTATCGAGGTCGCCCTCTCCCGCCATGCGTTCGACGAGCATCGCCGAGAGCAATGGATCGACGCGGCCACGGACGCCATTCTCTCGCAAAGCGCCAACTTCCCGCACCATTTGACGAACGGATGCATCTCGCTGGCCCAGATTCTGCTGAGAGACGGGATCGGCGACGAACCGCCCCTGCACGACCTGACAATGGAATGTCGAAGATGCAAGCGCGAGTACTACAAGGCGCGGCTCCGCCCTTGGGAAGACCATTGGACCGCGCTAGCCCACGCTTTCTCGGACGACGAGGGCTGGACCCCAGCCGACGACGTACGGCAGGTGCTGATGGCCGCCGACGACGCGGGCGACCCCGTGAAGAAGAAGAAAGCCACCTCCATACTCAACGCGCTCCGCGCCCACGGCTACGTCGAGCACCGCAATCAGCTCTACCGCCTAACGCTCCCCTCCTTGGCAGCCCACTTCAACGACTTGCGCCAAGAACTGGACCCACGGAATCAAGCGACCGCCGCAGTTCGCGCGGCTTTGCCCGATCGTCTCGACCGCGCAGAAGCATAGCCGCCCTCTATTCCGAGTCTGGGCGCTCTGCCTCTTCCTTGTTCGTCAACGGCACCACCGCCCACAGCAAGGCCGCCGCCCACCCGAACCCGGTCCACCCCAGCAACAGGTTGAGCAACGCCACGCCAAGCAAGTGCGGATGCCGATTGACCGCCGCGATCACCGCCGGCACGAAGTAACTGAGCACCGCCCCAATCGCAACCCCGACCAAGCCAACCCCGAAGAGCGCCAGCAACGTCTCCAACATTCAGGTCCCCTCGTTCAGCGAGATTCTGCCCGAAACACTGGACGCCAGCGCAAGGGCAGGCGGCAACGGACCTTCCGGGCAGCGTCGCGACCTACCCACTTCTGGGGTCCGCACCGCATCGTATCGCAGAAGAACGCCCAACGGAGTCTCGACGACGCCGTACGACAGTTGGGAGTGGCAACCACCGCCTTGCGGCAGCGGACGCCCCGCGGACGATAAGTCTTGCGTCCATCAGGGATCGCCCGCACACTCGGTAGCCACTGGCATCTAGGCTGATCGCCCGGAGGACATCATGGTCCGACCAAGCCACTTGCTCCCCGCGCTCGTTGCGCTCGCCTGCGGAGTTGCTCCCGTGGCAGCAGCGCAGAGCGATGAAACCGATGGCCAGTTCATCGAAGAGGTGGTCGTTACTGCCACCTATCGCGAGACCGACCTGATGGACACGCCGGTGGCCATCAGCGCCGTCACCGACAGCCTCGTGGAGGACATGGCCGCGCAGAGCATGGAGGACATCTACACGATGATCCCCGGCCTCAGCATGCAAGGATCGATAGACGGCTCGGCCCGCTACACCATACGCGGCGTCACCTCGCAGAGCGGCGACGTCCAGTACGCGCCGGCCGGGGCCACGGTAGGCGTGTATCTGGACGGCACGCCGGTAACGGCGGCGCTCGGCCCAGACAACCAGGTGAGCGGCACGCTGTTCGACATCGAGCGGGTCGAGGTGCTGAAAGGGCCGCAGGGCACGCTGTTCGGCGAGGGTTCTCAAGGCGGCACGATCCGCTATCTGTACAAGCAGCCGGACCCCACGCAGTTCGCCGCCGCCGTCAACGCCAGTCTCGCCCAGATGGCAGAGGCCAGCGACCGTTCGACGCGCCTCGACGGGATGGTCAACCTGCCGCTCAACGACCAGGTTGCGCTGCGGCTGACCGGCTGGCGAGCGCAGACCGCCGGCTACATCGACAACCTCGAACCTTTCGAGGAGGACTTCAACGAGGCGGAGGCGACCGGCGTCCGTGCCACGCTGCGCTACGAGGGCGACTCCTTGGCCGTCACCGGCAGCATCTTCCGCAGCCAGCAGAAGACCAAGGGAGGCGTCGGCACGGCGCGCGCCTACGAGGGCTTGTTTCGGCGCATCCCCGGCGTTGGCCCGGAGTCGGAAGACGACCTCGGCATCTACAGCCTGATCGTGGACGTGGACTTCGGCTGGGCGACCTTCCAATCCATGACGTCCTATACCGATCGCCAGATCCCGGCGATTACCGAATCCACATCCTCCGGCGTGGCCCTGCTGGACTTCTACTACGGCGGCTCGACGCAAGCGGCGGACCATCCCGAGTGCGCCAGCGTGGGGGCCGCTTTCGGCATCTGTCCTGGCTGGATCGGGGTGCTGAACTTCGGCGGCCCGCTGTTCACTCCCGACGGCAACAACCTGCAAGCGATCAGCCAATTCCAGGATCACTACAGCGAGCGCTGGGTGCAGGAGTTTCGCCTGCTGTCGCCTTCCGACGGCAGGCTGCGGTGGACCGCCGGCGCGTTCTGGAAAGACAGCGAAGACCACACCCAGGCTCAGCAGCAAGGGGCCTACTATCCGGGCCGAGAAGCCTTTGGCGAACGCTTCGATCCGCTGCTGATGGTGCCGGCCAACACCCACACGGACTTCATCGAGGAAGTCGCCGTGTTCGGCGAGGCGAGCTACGACCTCACGGAGACCTTCGAGGTCACCGCTGGCGTTCGCGTCTCCAACTTGAAGCAGCACTTCACCAACACCAATACCGGCACGGACGACACGCCGGTTTCGCCCAAGTTCGTCCTTTCCTGGCGGCCCATCGAGAACCTGCTGGTGTACGCCAATTACGCGACCGGCTTTCGCCCCGGCAACGTGAACAACAACCTGGAGTTCTACGCCGGCCAATTCGAGCTGTCCATTCAGGACGTGATGAACTCGCAAGGTCTGGACGACGCCACTCGGCAGCAGCGCATCGCCGAGCTGCGAGCGAACATCGACCGCAGTCGGTCGCGGCTCTTCTTCGACGGCGACACGCTCGACAGCTACGAGCTGGGCATGAAGACCGCGCTGTGGGATGGTCGCATGGCAGTGCTGGCATCCGCCTACTACATCGACTGGAAGGACATGCTCGTCTACGTGGCCGATCCCATGATCGCGCCGGGCGGCGACATCCACAATGCCAACAGCGGCGGCGCCGAGATTCGAGGTCTCGAACTGGAGACCACCGTCTTCCTCACCGAGCGCTTCGCCGTGCGCCTGGCCGGCGAT
This sequence comes from Candidatus Azotimanducaceae bacterium, assembly GCA_965243175.1. Classification (GTDB taxonomy): domain Bacteria; phylum Pseudomonadota; class Gammaproteobacteria; order Pseudomonadales; family Azotimanducaceae; genus VXYL01. Next base: position 1,253,120 of record OZ251532.1, read on the forward strand.
CTCAACGACACCGAAGTCACCGAGAGCGCGGAGTTCGCCAGGAACGCCAACGGCAACGAGCTCATGTACGCGCCGAACCACAGCGCGTCTCTGGCCCTCGACTACTCGCTGCCGATCGCTGGCGGCTGGACGATCGACTTCCATGTGGATCACGCCTGGGTGGCCGAGCAGTTCAGCGACGCGCAGAACACCACCGAGATCCCGAGCTACGAGAAGATGAACGGCCGCATTACGGCGCGTGGCCCGGATGAAAAGTGGCGCGTGGCACTGTACGGCGCCAACCTCCAGAACGACGAGATTCTGCGAGGACGCACCTCCATCGGCACGCTGTTTTGGCACTCGCCGCGGCAGATCGGCTTGGAAGTAGGCTACCGGCGCTAAGCCGTTTCGGGGCAACAGGAGATTCGCCGTGCAAGCAAGGAACATCGCCAATCCGTGCCTCGACGAGCTCAGCCGTTTGCAGCTGGAGCGCAATGCGTTGGAGCTGAACGTGTGCGGCTACACGGTGGTCGAGGATGCCATCGACCCGCAACTCACCGCCCGCGGCCTGGAAGCCACCTTGCGCACCTTCGAGGAGCGCAACGGCAGGCGCCCGAACGTGCAGACCGGCGAGGGCTACGAGGGCTACTGGACGTCCCACTTCGTGCTGCTCAGGGATCGGGCGTTCGAGCAGATCCTGATGGCCGAGAAGGTGCTGGCGCTGGTCGACTACCTGGTCGGCGAAGACTGCATCCTCAGCTCCTCGACGAGCCTCATGCGGGGCAAGGGCGGTGGCGACATGCTGCCGAGCGGCTACTTGCCCCTGCATGGCGACGACATCTCGCCGCAGCCGCATCCCAGCTTCTGCAATCACGCCTCCGTCAACTTCTATCTCACCGACGTGTACGAGGACTCCGGCTGTCTGGCGGTCGTGCCAGGCAGCCACAAGCGGCTGCGGCAGCCCACCGCGCAAGAGCGGATCCTCGCCGGCGAGGGCGCCAACCCGGAGGCGGTGCCGGTGGTGGCTCCGGCCGGTTCGGCGGTGATCTGGCCTTCCCATACCTGGCACGGTTCCTGGGAATCCCCGACGCCGGATCTGCGCGTAACGTTCGCGCTGCTGTTCGCCCGCCCGCACTTGCAGCCGTTCGACCTCTACCGCGAGTCGGTTTCGGACGAAGTGCTGGAGCGCAACAATCGGCGTTTCGGCACGCTGATGGGCTTGGACACCATCCACGGCTGGAACGACAACCAGGACGACTGGATGCGGACATGGCGCGATCGAGACCGCTCCCGCTACGCGCCGCGGGCCGCATAGGCCCATCCGCAACGCACTCTCGACGACGAGGTACGCCGATGGAGAAAACCGAAGCCGAACTGCCCGACCGCACCGATGCCTACGCCGCACCGTCGGTGCCCCCAGGCGAAGTGTCGGACGAACTGCGCCCGCGCATCGACGAACTGGACCTCTGGGATGCCGTGAACCACATGCGCGAGCACGGCTACGCGGTGATCCGCGAGGCCGCACCGCCAGCGCTCATGGACGACCTGCGCGAGGCCATCCACACGCTGTCGAAACCGCCCGACGAACCAACCGGCCTCGGCGCCGCGTGTTTGCTGCTGGGCCGGCACCCGGCGGTGGATCAGGTGGCGACGCTGCCGAAGATCATGGCGTTCGCCGAGTTCAGCTGCGGCAAGGCGATGCGTGCCGGGCGCTTCGTCGGCAGCATCAAGCCCGACGGCGGTGCCGCCCTGGCCCTGCACGCGGACCAAAACTGGATGCCGACGCCGTTCCCGGAGCACAATCTGCTGGCGACCTTCTGCTTCGCGTGCGAGGGCATGACCGAGGCTGGCGGCGCCACTCGCGTGGTGCCGGGCTCCCACCGCCATCGCCGCCCGCCAACCGCCAAGGAGATCGAAACCGCCGAGACCGTCGCCATCGAGACGGAGAAAGGCGACGTGGCGGTATGGGACGGCGCGATCTGGCACGGCTCGTATCCGCGCACCATCCCCGGCACCCGCACGGTGCTGCACGCCACCTATCAGCGCCTCTACACCCAGCCCATCGACGACTTCACCTACCTGTTGAAGGACGCCGAATACATGGCCAGCGCACCCGAGGGGATGCGCCAGCTATTGGGCGCGGACCTGTTCTTTCACACGGCGACGCCGGAGCAGGACGTGGACATGAAGAAGTTCATGTACGCGGTGGCAGCCTCGAAGCTCTGATTCGGGCGCCGTTGCCCCGCGGCTTGGGGCGAGGCAACGGCACACCCGGCTACCTCAACCCAGGCACTCGTAAACGGCCTTGCCCAGGTCCGTGCCTCGCGGATCGCCCATCAGCGAGTTGCTCATCCGGTTCATCACGTAGGAAAGGCACACGTGGCGCTCCAAGTCCACAACGATGGTGGAGCCCCCGGCGCCGCCCCAGAACATGCTGGTGTCGCTGGGCGCGAACGGCAGGTTTTCGGAGGGGAAGGCGTAACCCATCCCGAACCGGAGCGGGAACCCGAACAGCAAGTCCACGCCGTGGATCTGCTCTTCGAGAATGCGCCGGCAGCCGGCGGCGGATAGCAGCTCCACGCCGAAGGCGCGGCCGCCGTTGGCCAGCGCCGTCTGCGCCCGCACCACGGAACGGGCGTTGCCGTGGCCGTTGGCGGCCGGGATCTCCGCCTGCCGCCACCCCGCCGTGTTCACCGCGTCGTCGTCCATCTCCTGGCTCTTGAACATGCGCTCGACGATGGAACCGGGCTCCATGTCGGCGAACGGATTGTCGCCGGCGGGCAGGGGCTTGGGGTCTGGGATCATCTCGCCGATCCGATGGAAGTGCCGAGGATCCACGCCAACGTGAAAGTCCGCGCCCAGCGGCGTGGCCACTTCGTCCTTGAAGAACGTACCGAAGCTCTTGCCTGTGATCCTGCGCACGATTTCGCCGATGAGGAAGCCCTGGGTGGCGGCGTGGTAGCCGCTCTGTGTGCCGACCTCCCACCAAGGCTCTTGCGCCGCGAGGTTCTGAACGCACAGATCCCAATCGTACAACTCGCCGTGCTTGACCGTGGGGTCGAAGCCGGGCACCGCCGCGGTATGGCTCAGGAAGTGCCGGACTTCGGTCGCTTCCTTCCCGTTCTGGCCGTACTCCGGCCAGTACTTGACCACCGGCGCATGGAAATCCAGCTCGCCGCGATCGGCGAGCATCAGGGCGCACAGGAAGGTCATCGTCTTGGTGGTGGAATAGACGCAGACGATGGTGTCCTCGGCCCACGGCTGGGTCTTGGCCGCGTCCCGGTAGCCGCCCCAGATGTCGATGACGTACTCCCCCTCGACCGTGAGGGCGTAGCTCGCGCCCACGTCGCCGCGCTCGGTGAAGTTGGCCTCGAAGATTTCCCGCACCCGCGCAAAGCGCTCGTCGCAGTGGCCGTGTATGTCCATTGTCGGAACCATCGAGTAGGGCGGCATTCGATTAGACCACATGGACCGTCGCCGATGCCTGCTAGGATCGCCCCAACGGCTAGGAGGTCCGATGGGCGAACAAGCGACGACGAAGACGACGAACAAAGTCCACTTCGCCAGCGCCGAGTGGGTGGATTTGGCCCGCGCGGCGTTGGAAGAGCTGGCCGCCGAGCATGGCGACGAAGGGGCCAAGCTCAGCGTGTGCGAGATATTCACCGGCGCGCCAGCGCATGTGGCCGAAACCGGCACGGCAGCGTGGTACTTCGTCATGGACGGCAAGCGCGTCACGGTGGCCCGTGGCGAGATGCCCGAAGCGGACGTCGTCATCCGCGCGGACTACGAGACCAGCTTGCCGGGGGCGCGGGCGGTCTACACGCCGGAGTACCTTACGAAGATGCCATCCATGCCGCCGCCGAAGATTCCGCCGGAGATCAAAGGCGACACCAGCGCCTTCCCACCATGGCTGGTCGAACTGCACAACCGCATGGCGGTCGTCACGGCGTAGCCGGATCCTCAAATTCCACCCGTACCGCCAGGCACCACCGGCGACCAGCCTCGTTCATGCTCACTTTCTCATTGGACGACATTACGCTGGCGGGTGGCTACGCCGTGCGCACTTCGGCCTCCAGTCCGCCCAAGCTGGCGACGCGGATGCGGTCGGACAAGGGGTAGGTGTCCTCGCCCGGATAGACGATGGTGATCTGGTCCAGCGCCAGTTCCTCGAGCGCCGTGTGCATCGAGCGGGTTGCCTTGGGCGTGGACGAATACTTGAACTCGAAGCCGTGCATTCGGGTGCCGCGGGCGATGAGCAGGTCCAGTTCTGCGCCGGAGTGGGTTGCCCAGAAATAGCACTCCGCTGGCTCGGCGCCGTGGATGAGCGCTACCTGTTCGAGGGCGAATCCTTCCCAGGACGCGCCGATGCTTGGGTGGGCGCGGAGCGTCTCGTCGTCGGATAGATTCAGCAGGGCGTGGAGGATGCCGGGGTCGCGCAAGTAGACCTTCGGGCTCTTCACCTGTCGCTTGCGGATGTTCGCGTGCCAAGGTTGCAGGGTGCGCACCATGAAGGTGCCGACGAGGATGTCCAGGTAGCGCTTGACGGTTGGCGGCGAGACGTCGAGGGAACGCCCCAGGTCGGCGGCGTTGAAGACGTTGCCGTGGTAGTGCGCCAGCATCGTCCAGAAGCGTCGCAGCGCGTTGCTTGCGAGGCCGATGCCAAGCGCGGGAATGTCGCGTTCCAGGAAGGTCGTCACGTACGCCTTGCGCCAGTTCATGCTGTCGTCGTCCGATGTGGCGAGGAACGCCGGGGGGAATCCGCCGCGCAGCCAGAGGGTGGCGTGGTCTTGCGTCTCGAACGCGGCGAACGGCGAGAGTTCCAGGTAGGCGATGCGGCCAGCCAGCGTCTCCGACGACTGGCGGATGAGTTCGCGCGACGCGCTGCCGAGAATCAGAAACCGCTGCTGGCGGCCGGGCCGATCGACGAGCACGCGCAGCAAAGGGAAGAGTTCGGGAAGGCGCTGCACCTCGTCGATGACGACGAGGCCGGTGAGCGGCACCAAGGCCAGCTTGGCATCCGTCAAGCGGTTCAGATGCTCGGGATCTTCCAAGTCGAAGTAGTGAACCGGCTCGGCCGGACTGCCAGCCAACGTGGAAAGATAGTCGCGGGCCAGAGTCGTCTTGCCGCACTGCCGGGGACCGAGGATGGCAACCATCGGATGGCTGCGGAACAAGCTGGCGATGCGTTCGAGATAGGCGGGCCGATCCATCGGCACGATCCTCTCAACATTGAAAATCGAAAGTTCAGGTTTTGATTTTCAATGTTCCCGCAGCGTTGTCAACCCAATCACCGAGCGCCTAAGCCGAAGGCCGCGCACCCTCCACGTCCAGCCAGAACCCGCCTTCATGCCTTCGGCGGACGTGGCCGGCGGTGGGGGTGGCGAAGTGGGTGCCGACCACCAAGGTGTTCGTGTCGGCGAGGCGTTCGAGCAGCGCTTCGCGGGTGACTCGGGCTTCGGCTTGGTCGTAGTCCGCCGAGCTGCACCAGTCCGTGCGCGTCATCTGGCAGGGGTGGTGGATGCAGTCGCCGGTGATGAGCGCGTTCTCGCCGGCGGATTCGATGCGCACGCTCACGTGGCCGGGAGTGTGCCCCGGCGTCGGCTCCAGAGAGACCTCGTCGCAGACGCGATGATCCACGGCGACGAAATCGACCAGCCCGGCTTCGATCACCGGGCGCACCGAATCGGCCAGCACGGCGCTGCCGCCGTCCTCCCCATCCCAGTACCGCCACTCCTGCTCGCCCACCAGATAGCGGGCATTGGCGAAAGTGGGCACCCACTCACCAGCGACGAGGCGGGTGTTCCAGCCTACATGGTCCACGTGCAGGTGGGTGCAGAGCACGGTGTCGATGGTCTCCGGCGGGTAGCCTGCGGCTTCGAGGTCCTCGAGGAAGGTGGTTTGCAGATTGCTCCACGCCGGGATGTCGCGCTGCTTGTCGTTGCCGATACAGGTGTCCACGACGATGCGCCGTTCGCCGGTGTCCACCACCAGCGCGTGGATGCTCATCACCAGATTGCCGGCGTCGTCCATGAAGTGCGGGAACATCCAGCGGTACGGGCGGCAGGCGTCCCGCGTCGCATCCGGCAGGATGAAGCGCGTCCCGCCGGCGATCTCCAACTCCACGACGCGGCTGATCGTCACGTCGCCCACTTGCCAAACCTCGCGCATGTCATCTCCCCTCGCAGAATGTGGAGAGCGCCTATTCTTCACTTTCCCGCCCGTGGTGGCTATGGTGGCCGTCGAGGTCGTTCGAGGGGAGTCAAATGGGAATTCGCGACGTCGCATCGGCGCTGGCCGACTTGCCTACGCTGCTGGCGCTGAAGAAGGGGATGCAGCCGCGCCCGCTCGAGGAGAAGGACTGCATCGCCGCGGCGGTCGAACGCAATGCCGCGACGATTGGCGACCTGCCGGCCATCGTCGCCGCGGCCGCGAACGGCACCACGACCACCGTCACCTGGGCCGAGTTCAACGCCCTCGCCAACCGCTACGCGCACATGCTCAAGGGCAGCGGCTTGCAGCGCGGCGACGTGGTGAGCGTGATGATGGAGAACCGCATCGAGTTCCTGGCGCTGCTGACCGGCGCCAACAAGCTCGGCGTGACCGCCGGCCTCATCAACACGAATCTGCGCCAGCGCCCGCTCAGCCACTGCATCACCGTCACGGCTTCCAAGAAGTGCATCTTCGGCGCCGAAGTGCAGGACGCCATCCAGGAGGTGAAGGACGAACTGCCGCTGCGGGAAGGCGAGGACTACTTCGTGCTGCCCGACGAGGACAACGCGAACGCGCCGGAACCGGCGAACTGGGCCATCGACTTCGCGGAAGCAAGCGCCGACCAGCCGCAGGCCAATCCGCCGGACACCGCCGAGACCACCCTCGGCGAAACCGCCATGTACATCTTCACCTCCGGCACCACCGGCCTGCCGAAGGCGGCGATCCTCTCCAACCGACGCCACCTCGCCAGCGCCCAGCTTGCCGCCAAGGCCGGTCTGCGCTGCACGACCGACGACCGCCTCTACATCTGCCTGCCGCTGTACCACGGCACCGGCTTGATGATCGGCGCTGGCGCCTCGTTCGCCTCCGGCGCCTCCATGTTCATCCGCCGACGGTTCTCCGCCAGCGCGTTCCTGAACGAAGTGCGCGAGCATCGGTGTACCTGCTTCATCTACGTGGGCGAACTCTGCCGCTATCTGGACAACACCCCCCCGCGCCCCGACGACCACGATTCGCCGTTGGCGACCATGATGGGCAACGGGCTGCGCCCCGACGTGTGGCTGCGCTTCAAGAAGCGCTTCGGCGTCAAGCGCATCACCGAGTTCTACGGCGCCAGCGAAGGCAACATCGCCTTCGCCAACCTGCTCAACAAGGACTGCACCGTCGGCATGACCTCCTCCCGAATCGCCCTCGTGCGCTACGACGTGGACACCGACGAAATCGAGCGCAACGCCGAAGGCCGCTGCGTCGAAGTCGCCCAGGGGGAGCCTGGGCTGCTGCTCGGCCACATCAACCCCACCGCGGCCTTCGAGGGCTACACCGACGCCGAAGCCACCGAGAAGAAGGTGCTGCGCGACGTGTTCGAGAGCGGCGACGCCTGGTTCAACACCGGCGATCTGATTCGGGAAATCGACGTCGGCTTCTCCCTCGGCTACCCGCACTACCAGTTCGTCGACCGCACCGGCGACACCTTCCGCTGGAAATCCGAGAACGTCTCCACCAACGAGGTGAGCGACATCGTGAGCGCCTTCCCCGGCATCGAGTTCTGCAACGTCTACGGCGTCGAAGTGCCCGGCGCCGATGGCCGCGCCGGCATGGCGGCGATCAGCTTGACGGAGGGCGGCACGGATTTGGACCTCGCCGCTTTCGCCGACCACGTGCAGCGCGAACTGCCGCCTTTCGCCCGCCCGGTGTTCCTCCGCCTGCAAGGCGACATGGCGCTCACCGGCACGTTCAAGATGGTGAAGGGCGACCTCAAGCGCGAAGCCTACGCCATCGACGCCATCGACGACCCCGTGTTCGTGATGAAGCCGGGCGGCGCCGGCTACGAGCGGCTGGATGCGGACTACCTCGCCACGATCCGGGCTGGAACGGCCGGGTTCTGAACGCACCGTCACGTCGGGCTGATTTCCTACACGGATTGCAGAGATCGCCCATATCGGGCGGCGTTTCCCGTCGCCCACCATGCCGACTCCCTTCCTTGGAGTCGGAGACCGGCATGGATGGCAGATTGGTGCAACGACGACGCTTCAGCGACTACCCGGCACGACACGCCGTGCGGCGACGTTCCATGCGAGCGCCACGGCCCTCGCGCACCGTTGCGAAAAGCGCCCCACGCGACAGACGGCAACGCCGATGAGGACGACTTGCGCTGTGCTTGAGGTGGACTTCGTGGGCGAGACGGCTTGATTTGGCGACCACGCGCCCTAATCTTCCTTGAACCCGATTGGAGGAACAGCCGATGTCGCGTGTGCAGCTTGCTTTGAACGTGCCGAATCTCGCCGACGCGATTGCCTTCTACGGCTCGCTCTTCGGAACCGAGCCGCACAAGGTGCGCGAAGGCTACGCGAACTTCGAGGTCGCGGAACCGCCGCTCAAGCTGGTGCTGGTGGAGAACGACCGCGCCGAGAAGCTGAACCATCTGGGCGTGGAAGTGGAGACCACCGCCGAAGTGGCCGCCGAGACGAAGCGCTTGGCCGCGAACGGCATGAAGACGGAGGTGGAAGAGGCGACGGTGTGCTGCCACGCGGAGCAGGACAAGGTGTGGGTGCGGGATCCGGGCGGCGTCCGCTGGGAGGTCTACACGATCACCGACGACCTGCTCGAACCCCGATGTGCCACGGCAGCCGCGGCGACAAGCGCACCCAAACCCAAGGCAACGTGCTGCTGCTGAGGTGCCGCAGCCACGCATCGAGCCGTTCCAAGCGCACCAGCGCTTCCAAGGCTTTCGCGTCGAGACGGGAGCGCTCCGCGCCGAACTGATCGAACTCGGCGGCATCGTCACGCGCATCGAGGTTCCCGACCGACGCGGGGAATGGGCGAACGTGCTGCTCGGCTGCGCGACGGTGGCGGACTATCTGGGGCCTCACCCGCACTTCAACTGCCTGGTCGGGCGCTACGCCAACCGCATGACGAACGCGCGGTTCCCGCTGACCGGCAAGACGTGGCGACTCGACGCCAACATCCCGCCCCATCATCTGCACGGCGGCAGCGTGGGATTCGGCACGCGCCTTTGGAATGGCCGAGTCGAAGGCGACGCCGTGGCCTTCAGCCTCGTCAGTCCAGATGGCGAAGGCGGCTACCCCGGCACGCTCCACGTGCAAGCGCGCTATGGCTTCAACGCCGCCCGCATCACGTTGGACATCCAAGCCGCCACGGATGCACCCACGCCCGTCAGCCTGACCTCCCACCACTACTACAACCTGAGCGGGCGAATCGGCACCATCGCCGACCACGAAATCGCCATCCACGCCGATTCGTTCCTGCCGGTGAGCGAGCAGCTGACGCAGCTTGGCGAGATCCGCGCCGTGGACGGAACGCCGTTCGACCTCCGCCAACCCACGCGCATCGGCGACGCGATGGCCAGGCCGGACGCCCAGATGCGTCTCGCCGGCGGCGGCTTCGACCACACGTTCGCAATCGCAGGCCGCGGCATGCGCCCCGCCGCCACGGTTCGCCATCCGGCATCGGGGCGCGTACTCGCCGTTTCCACCGACCAGCCCGGCGTCCAGTTCTACACTTGCAACACGCTGCACGAAGCAGGCGAACACGGCGCCCGCTATCCGCAGTTCGGCGGCTTGTGCCTAGAGACGCAGCAGTTCCCCGACGCCCCCAACCACCCCAGCTATCCGAACGCCATCCTGCGCCCCGGCGAGACGTTCCGCGCCCGCACGGTGTTCGCCTTCTCGACGCGATGAGGGGCGGTGTTCAGGCTTGGGTGAGGGGGGTTAGGTAGCGGTCGATCTTGGCGACGTAGCGGGCGGCGGCTTCGACGAAGTAGACGTTGTCCCGATTGCCGAAGCCGACGTTGTAGGAACGCAGGGCGCATAGCTCGGCCTGCTTCGGGTCCGAATCGGAGGCGCGGGCGCAGGCTTCCATGTAGTGGGCGAGAATCTGCGCCCCGCAGTAGATGTTCTGTTCCGGTTCGTCCAGCGAGCCGCCGCAGAAGGCGCCCCATAGGTCGGCGCGGACTTGCGCCGGGCCGACGGCGCCCATCGCCGAGCGCACGTTCTTGCGGAAGGTGCTCTCGGTCATCACCAGGCTGGCCACCAGTTCCGGCGCCAAGCGCTGCCGCACCGAGGCTTCGAGAATCCAGTCCGTGAACTCGCGGGCGACTTCCGCGTCGATGCGGTAGCCGCGAACGAGCCTAGCCGCGAAATCGGCGCGCTCCTGCTCCCAAGCCCCCGATTCGGCGACCGGAAGCGCCAGCGGAACGATGCGCCGCGCTTCGGCATCGCCCCGCGCGAACACCGCCAGCACCAACGCCGCGCCGCCGAACAACGCGATCAGCAGCCCTCGGCACGCCGCGCCGCCAACCTTGCGCCGCATTCCGTGCGGCTGCGCTCCGTTCGCGCCCAATCGAACAGCGGCGCGACGGGCGTTCAATCCCTTCGCTAGCACCATGCCTTGCATCCCATCACGGCAGGGCGGCGAACCATACCCCACGATCCGCAGAATGTGAAGAGAAAATGAAGAGTGCTTGGAAGAGCGAGGCTAGGCGATCTGGGCCGCATCGCCCACGCGAATGGCGCCGCCCTGAGCGACGCGGCAGGTGACGCCACCGCGCCAATCCGGCAGCAGCGCTTCGCGCAGCCCCGCCGCCTGCTCCTCCATCCGCGAGCACGGGTCCGTCTCGCCGGTGACCAGGAGTTCCAAATCGCCGATGCGAATGGTCTTGCCCGTTTCGCCAGCCAAGTGCAGCCCTTCCACCAGAATGTTGGCGCGGCGCACCGTCCAAGGCAGCTCGCGGCCCAGATCCGCGCAGGCCGCCTCCCAGCTCTCCTTGGCGAGCACCGTGACCTGGCGATCGCGCAAGCTCCCCCGAACATCGCCATCGACGCCCGCCTCCACGGAAACATCCGCCGCATCAAGCGCCTCCATCGGCGCCCGCGTCTTGCCGCGACGCGCAATGCCCAGCACCTTGCCCGCTGTCGCCATATTTCTTCGCCCTTCCAGTATCTCTCGCAACGGTGGCGCATCTTGCCGACCACGCCGCCCGATGGCAAGCCGCCTCCGAGCTTGACCATCAGCCACGCCAACCCTCGCAGCGGTGCTATCTTGCGTCCCTTCCGCTCCACAAGGCACCACCTATGAAGTTCGACAACCGCGTGACGCGCCTGCTCGGCGTCGAGCGCCCCATCGTGCAGGCGCCGATGGGCTGGATCGCCCGCTCGCAGCTTGCCTCGGCGGTGAGCAACGCGGGCGGCCTCGGCATCATCGAGACCTCCTCCGGCGAACTCGACGCCATCCGCGAAGAGATCAAGCGCATGCGCACGCTGACGGACAAGCCCTTCGGCGTGAACATCGCCCAAGCGTTCGTGCGCGACCCGGACATCGTGCAGTTCGTGATCGATCAAGGCGTGCAGTTCGTCACCACGTCCGCTGGCAGCCCGGAACGCTACACGGAGCAGATCAAATCCGCCGGCCTCACCGTCTTCCACGTGGTGCCCAGCCTGACCGCCGCGTTGAAGGCGGTCGCCTGCGGCGTGGACGGCTTGATCGTCGAAGGCGGCGAGGGCGGCGGCTTCAAGAACCCCCGCGAGGTGGCCAGCATGGTGCTGCTCCCCTTGGTGCGCTCGAAGGTGGACGTCCCCATCATCGCCGCTGGCGGCTTCGTGGATGGCCCATCCATGGCCGCAGCGTTCGCCCTGGGCGCGGAGGGCATTCAACTCGGCACCCGCATGGTCTCGGCAGCGGAATCCCCCGTCCACGGCAACTGGAAGGACGCCATCATCGCCGCCCGCGAGACCGACACGGTATTCCTCAACCGCTTCAACTCCCCAGCCCTGCGAGCCCTGCGCACGGAAAAGACCACCCGCTTGGAGAAGGACCAAGCCACCAACACCATGACCGAGTTCGGCACCGCCAAGGACCTCTACTTCGGCGGCGACATGGAAGCCAGCATCGCCCTCTCCGGCCAAGTCTGCGGCCGCATCGACGCGGTGCGCCCGGTCGCCGAAATCCTCGACGAACTGGAGGCCACGTTCTTCGAGACGATAGGCGGCCTGGCCACTCGCTACCCGGGTTGACTTTGCACGGAACTATCAATCTGATAGGGTTGGCCGACACCGGGGAAGCGCAAAGATGACACTGAACTGGGTTGTTCAACCGCTGGCTGGTGCCGAGGAAGCGCAAGGCGCTGGCTGGTACCACTACACCGAGTCCGGTCTCGACAACGTGTGGTTGCAGGGCGGCGTGGCGCGCCACGAGACTCCCTACGGTCCAGGCGTCGCAATCGACGACGTGGATGGGCTCAACGCAGCGATTGCAGCTTGGATCGTCGAACGGAAGAGCTACTGGCACGGTCGCGAGCTCAAGTTCCTGCGCAAGCGGCTGGATCTCTCGCAAAAGGGGCTGGCGGATCTGCTGGGCTACTCGGACCAGCAAGTACGACGTTGGGAGAACGACGTTGCGGACATGCCAACCCCTGCATCTCGGCTGCTGCGGCTGCTGGTGCGGGAGTGGGAGACGCAGGCCGACGACCGAGCGCCGGAGTTCCTCCGTGGGCTGCTTGAACACGCCGTCGAAGCAGACGCCATGAAGGTGAGTGTCGCCGTGGCACATTGATCGGACAGGCGAAATCAGCATGCAAGCAAGGGGAGAACACACCATGGATTCCAAGCTGGCCATTGCCGCCTTTGCCGTGCTGCTGTTGACCGGATGCGTGGTCAATCCCGTCACCGGCCGAGAGGAACTGCAACTACTGGGCGCCGATTGGGAAGTGGCCACCGGTCGCCAGAGCTACGTGCCGCTGCAGCAACAGCACGGCGGCCTGTACAAGGCCGATCCCGCCTTGGCGGACTACGTGATGCACGTTGGCCACCGCTTGGCCGCGCACTCCGAACGGCGCCTGCCCTACGAGTTCGTGGTGGTCAACAGCAGCGAGTTCAACGCATGGGCGTTGCCGGGCGGCAAGATCGGCGTCAACCGCGGATTGCTGGTGGCGCTGGAATCCGAAGCCGGACTCGCGGCGTTGCTGGGTCACGAAGTCGCCCATGCCGCGGCGCGTCACAGCGCCAAGCAGGCCGAGCAGGGGCTGTTGACCGACTTGGTCTTGATCGCGGCAGAGGTGGCCCTCGACGACGAGGAGTATGCCGACCTCGCGTTGCAGGGCGCGCAAGTGGGCGGCGTCCTCATCCGGCAGCGCTTCTCGCGGGGCGACGAGCGCGAGGCGGACTATCACGGAATGCGCTACATGGTGGCGGCCGGCTACAACCCGCTGGGCGCGGCGACGTTGCAGCAGAAGTTCGTGGCATTGAGCGAGCGCGGAACGCCCGGCCTGCTCGGACGGTTGTTCGCTAGCCACCCGCCTTCGCCCGAACGTGTTGCCAACAACCGTGCCACGGTCAATACGCTCGGCGGTGCGGTTGGCGAGATCGGTCGGGAGCGCTATCAGGAGATCATCGCCTACGCGAAATCCAAGCAGGCCGCCTACGACCGCGCGGACGAAGCACGCCTGCTAGCGGAAAGAGGCTCTTCCTCACGCGCCCTCGACAGGATCGATCAGGCTATCGCCATCGAGCCGTACGAGGCTCAGTTCCACGGCCTGAAAGGCGACTTGCTTAGGAGAGCGGGCCGGTATCAAGAAGCATCGACCCAATACGACCGCGCTCTGCGGCTGGACAACGGCTACCACGGCTACTACTTCGGAAAAGGCGTAGCGCTTGCCCACCTCGGCCACTATGCGGACGCCGTGCGCTACTTGCAGGAGAGCAACAGCATCTTCCCCACCAACGCCGCGAACGAGATGCTGGCCGCATTGCGCTGACGGTTCCAACGGCAAACCACGTTAAACAATCCGTCCATCCTCAGTCACGACGAGCCACCTTCCCAAGGGTTCAGCGTCTCGACGCCTGTGCTGGCGAAATCGCGGACGTTCCGAGTGACCACCGTGAAGCCGTACACCGATGCCGTCGCCGCGATCAGGGCGTCGCGTTCGGAGCGCGGGTCGGGCACATGGAGGCGTGCGCACCGGCGAGCCACGGTCGCATCGACCGAGAGTACGCGGCCAGCGAACGACGGCATCACCTGCCCCTCGAACCAGGAACGCAATGTCGCACCTTGGGCTTCATCCTTCCTCTCAATGAGCAACACGCCGTACTCCAGCTCCAAGATCGTGATTGCCGAGACGAATAGCATATTCGAGGGCGTGTCGTTCGCCCAAGTCAAAACGTCGCGATTGGCCTTGGCGGCCCTCCTCAGCTCCGAGACGACGTTGGTGTCCAGCAAGTACACGTCACAACAGATCGGCGGGTCGATACATCCCCGTGTGCAGCCGAGGCGGCTCGAACGCGATGTCGGCAGCCTCCGGCATCGCCAGAAGGTCCGCGATGCTCGCGTCCTGCTTCGTGAGGGCGGCGTATTCCTCGATGGTGAGAAGCACGTGCGCTGCCCGGCCGCGGCTCGTGATCACAACGGGGCCTTCACTCGCTTGGCGCTTGGCTCTGCTGACGTCTCGGTTGAACTCTCTGCCGGTCATGGTGGTGACGGCCATTCGTGAAGCCTCCACGCTTCCGCATGTAGGTACGATACTACTCTTGCCTCCGGCAGCCAAGAAGATGGCGGGTGCGTCGAGGCGTCAGCAAGGAGCATCCGTTTGGCCTTGCGCCCGTCTTGACAAGACCCCGCCGAACAAACACGCTCCGCGCAATCCCCAAGGTTCAAGCAGCCCATGCCAATTCGACGCCGGGGCGATGGCGAGATCGTAGAGGAACCCACCAATCCGCCCAGCGGCGAGGGTTCCGCCACTTCGCCCTCCGAGGCAGCCACCGAACCGGCCACCGCGCCACGTGACTCGCTCTTCGCCGATGCGCCTTCCACGGCCAAGGAGCGCTGGGATTCGCCCACCAAGCCCATCGACCGCACGGACCGCGAGGGCAAGACGCGCATTCTTTCTCCGCTCCGGCGTCCCTCGGAAGATCGCGGCCCTCAGACCGATCCCATGGCCGATCCGCCCGTCGGCTGGCTGGTCGTCGTGCGTGGCCCTGGCAAGGGCAGCGTGCTCACTCTCGGCAACGGCATGAACGCCATCGGGCGGGGCACGTCTTCGCGGGTGCGGCTCGATTTCGGAGACGACAACGTGTCGCGGGCCAATCACGCCCGCGTCGCCTACGATCCCCGCGAACGGCGCTGGCTGCTCTCGCACGGCGACGGCGCCAACCTCACCTATCTGAACGGCGAGGTGGTGATGGCGCCGGTGGAGATCGCCTCCGGCGCGGAGATTCAGCTCGGCGAAACCACCTTGCGCTTCCAAGCGTTCTGCTCGCAGGAGTTCGATTGGCCGGACGTTGATGATTGAAGGCCGAGACTTCGCGGCCGCCGCCATCGTCGGGCGCCGCGAGCGGCAGGAAGACGACTGGGGCGTCCACGTCGACCCGCCGGCCAAGGAGGACGGCGCAAGACTCCTGGCAGTGCTGGCGGACGGCATGGGCGGCGCACCCGCAGGAGACCGCGCCAGCCAGATCGTCGTCAGCGCCTTTCTGGACGCCTACGCCCGCTACGCCGAACCCGCGCCCACGCGCCTGGAACTGGCCGCATGGACGGCCAACGACGCCGTTGCGGACGCCGTGCTGGCGGACCAAGCCTTGAACGGCATGGGCGCCACCCTGGTCGCCGCGCTGTTCTTCCCAGACCGCTGCATCTGGCTGAGCGTAGGCGACTCCTTCCTCTACCTCTGCCGCAACGCCGAACTCCGCCGCATCAACCCCCTGCACATCTACGCCACCGAACTCGACGCCAAGGCCGAACGCGGCGAAATCACCCCGGAAGCCGCCCGCTCCCACCCGGAGCGCTTCCAGCTCACCAGCGTGGTCATGGGCTGGCCGATAGAGCACATAGCCGCCGGCGAACTCCCCCTCGAACCCGGCGACGTGGTGCTGCTCGCCACCGACGGCCTCGACACGCTGCCGGACGACGAAATCGCGGCCATCTGCAAGCAGAACGGCGAGGGCGCAAGGTGGATAGCGGATGCCCTGCTCAGCCGCGTCGAGGAACACGAAGCACCGGCCCAGGACAACGCCACGGTGATCGCCGTGCTGCCTACGAATGAGGACGGCGACGACGCAGACGTACACGACAGCTCACCAGCTTGAACCCTCTGCGGAACGCCAACGCCGTGGTACAACAGCATCCAACCGCGGCCCGTCTCGCACCAGGCCGCCTCCTACGTTGAAGAACCACATGATTGCACTCCCGAGATTCTCCATCGCCCTCGCGATAGCCGCCCTAGCCACGGCCACCCCCAGCCACGCCCAGCCCGACCCGGAAGCGTTGCGGGCCAGCATCGTGCAGGTGGTCATGATGGATGCGAGCGGCGAAGTCCGCCGCGTCCGCTCCGGCTTCGCCATCTCCACTGCGGGCCATGTGGCCACCGCAGCCCACGGCGTGGTCAACGAACCCCGCATCGTCGTCATGCCACTTGAGACCCGCGAGGCAATGCCCGCTCGCCTGGTTCACTCCAACGAGCGGGCGGATGTCGCGCTCCTAGCCGTGGATAGTTTGGAGCAAACGCCCCTCCCTCTCGCCAAGGATGGTTTCGCGGCAGGGCGGTTGGTGTACTCCGCTGGCGTCTGGGGCGAGCCAGGCCAAACCCTCCTCGCCGCCACCGCCACCGGCAACCTGCCCGCCTCAATCTCCGAAGGCGCCGTTGGGCAGCACAGCGAAGTCCCCGCCGCCAGTGGTCGTCCGGCCGTCTCCCTCATCATGCACAACGCCATGATTCCAGCCGCAGGCTACGGCGGGCCGTTGCTGAACGAGTGCGGTGAAGTGGCGGGGGTGAATCGCGGTGCGCCGGACGTGTCCGCTCGGCGGTTGCGCGATGATCGGGCGCCGGAAACCGTGGTCTACGGCGCGGCTGGAAGCGCCATCGCCGGGCTGTTGCTCCCGGCCGGCATCGCCTTCGCCCAGAGCGAAACCGAGTGCGCTCCGGCGCGTTCCGTTGCCCAAGCGCAGGCCGCCGAAGCACAAGCCCAGGCCGAAGCTGCCGCTGCCGAAGCCGGGGAAGCGCAGGCGCAAGCCGAGCGGGCGGAGCGTCAGGCCGAAGAGAAGGGTGCCGAGCTTGAAGCTCGGCAGCAGGCGTTGGATGCCGCCGAAGGCCGCGTTTCCGAACTCCAAGCCCAGTACGACGAGGCCGTGCGTACCGGCGCCGAGGCAGCGGAAACCTTGCAGGCCGAACTCGCCGGCGCCAGCGCGCAACGCGAGGAAGCGCAGGCCGCAGTTTCCGCGGCGCAAGAGGAGCTTGCCGCGCTGCGCACGCAGCGCGAGGCCGAAGCGCAGGCGAATCGGGTGTTCTGGGCCGTGGCCGCCGTGGTCGTCCTGCTGCTGGCCGTGCTCGTCGCCATCGTGGTGGTTCGCCTTCGCCGCCGCTCCCGCGATCTCGAGAGCGTTCGTCAGCAAGCCGTGCGCGCCGAACAGGACGCGGCGGAAGCGCAGCGGGCGGCGCAGCGCGCCCAAGCGGAAGCCCAGGCGCCGCTGGCAGTGCCCGATTGCCTGCTCGCCGGCGAGACGTCCGGCGGCCAGCCGGTCTCCGTGAAGCTGCCAGGCCGGTTGCTGGCGGGCGAAGGCGCCGTCATTGGCCGCAGCCCGCGCAACGCCACGTTCCTCATCGACGACGAGACGCTCTCCCGCGAACACGCCCGCATGAGCGTGGAACCGGAAGCCGGACTGCGGATTCAAGACCTCGGTTCCACCAACGGCACCCGCTTGAACGGCCGCCGCCTGCAACCGGAAACGCCCGCAAGCGTGGCGAACGAGGACGTGATCGAGTTGGGCGGCGTGAAGCTGCGCGTGGCCTGGGAGGCCTGAGCGTTCCAACCCCAAGCGCCTTCGGCATGAACGCGCCGCGCCTGCTCGCGTTGGCCGCCCTTGCCGGCGGTTGCGCCCACGCAGCGTTCGCCGCCACCGCCCTCGACGATGCCGCGCTGCGCCAACGGGTCGCGCCAGCCGTCGTGCTGGTGAAGGTGGACGAAGGCTACGGCAGCGGCTTCGTGCTGAACGCGAACGGCCACGTGGCCACCAACCACCACGTGGTGGCAGGCGGCGGGCCGGTGTTCGTCATGCAGGAGGATCGAACAGCGCTTGCCGACGTGGCGTGGTCTTCGGCAAGGCTGGACTTGGCCGTTCTGCGCATCCGCGGCGACAGCTTCCACGCACTGCGCCCGCTGCCGCTGGCCGTCTCCCCGCCATCCGCGCTGCTGGACGTGATCGCCGTCGGCTTCCCAGGCGCCGCCAACGCCATCACCACCGCCCTCGCCCCAAGCTACAACGAAGGCAACGTGGGCCGCGTGGTGGAAGGCACCTGGGGCCTGGGCGCCCTGCGCATCGTCCAACACAGCGCCGACATCAACCCCGGCAACAGCGGCGGCCCGCTGATCGACGTGTGCGGCCGCGTGGTAGGCGTGAACACCGGCGGCCCTGGCGTTTCGGTGTCGCTCGGACACGGAGGCGCCCGCATCGAAGCCCCAAGCGGCGTGTTCTGGGCCTCCTTCATCGGCGAACTCACGGATTCACTGGACGCCCTCTCCATCCCCTACACCCCCGCGGACGACGTCTGCGAAGCGGCACCACCGCCGAACACCAGCACGAACTGGTGGGCCGCAGCGCTGTTCGCCGTCGTGCTGACGATCACCGCATTGCTGTTCGCCCGCGCATCGTTGCGGCGAACCGTGGAGATGGCGGTGGCACGGGCCCGGGAGAGCGTCTCGCAGCGAGTACGGGGCGTGAAATCCGACCGGCACTCCCGGAAGCTCCCGGCCCTTCCGGCGGCTACCGACTCAAGGCGCATCCGCATAGGCCGAGCGCGAAACATGGACGTCACGGTGCCTTCTCGAAGAGCATCGCGGCACCACGCAGAACTGGAGGTGCGTCAACGCGGCGAGGCGAACGCGCCGAACTACGTACTACACGACTGCGCCAGCACCAACGGCACGAGGGTGCTTCGGAACGGGCGCTGGAAACGCATCCGTTCGGAGCGGGTGCAAGCGAAGGATCGGGTTCGCTTCGCGGACTTCGAGACGACGGTTGGCGAGTTGCTGCGCTTTGTCGATGCGTCTGGCGACGGCAAAGTGGCCGACGCTAGGCTAGGAAAAGGTCCACCGGCCGTCGGCCTCTCGGCTGGCCCGGTCAAGCGCAACCCCCGCACAGGAGAAATTATGCACGACCAGGAGTGCTAGGGTGACCGAGACACGCCGCGCACCTGCATCGTTGTAGGAGACCACGACACGCTGATTGTCGCCGACATCACCGAGCGGTCGACCATGCTATGCTCTTGGCCTCGCGGGGCTTGGGCCTACGTCGACAGAGGCAGCGGAGCGTAGTGTTGTCATGTGGCAGATCCTTGGTTACGCTCGCGTCGTTAGGGCCGGACCCGATGTGCGCCCTTGACTGACGATCTGTCGCTCAAGGTGCCACTGCCGGTAGCAGGATGGCAGCAAAGGAGGTGATCATGCCTAGCCAAAAGTGTCCTGTTTGCGAAGAGGAGTTGAAGACTCCGCCAGACGTTGGCGATTATGGAAATCGTCAGTCGATTACGTGCCCACGCTGTGGTAAATTTAGGGTGGCTGGCGTGGAGTTGTTGACAAAACTACTGCGAAATCTAAGTGGAGATGATCGCACGAAGTTGTCTGCATTGATCAGAACTGGGTATCAGGGTGATTTTGAAATCACTCCGGAGAATTTCAATGGCGTTAGCCAGAGAATTTCCAACTACAACTACACGGTCTCGGAGAAGCAGCTCCTCCTCCTCCGACATTTGGAGCGCCTAACGAATCATCCAGGGGATCATGTACAACTTGATCTGGGCAACGACTATCCTGTCATTTGGGCACACAGCTTTCACGAGTTAAAGTACCATCTAGTCGAACTTGCCCGACGTAGGTTGATCGAGGAGCATAGTCCTTTGGAGCCGGCTATGGCCGACCGTGAGTTTACAATGGCTCAAACCATCTCCATAACCACCAAGGGCTGGGACTTTCTGGACGACAACCCAAAATTAACCAGTGTCGGCAATCAAGCCTTCGTGGCCATGTCTTTTTCTGAGTCGATGAAGTCGGTGTTCTCGGAGGGAATCAAACCTGCGTTGGCGAACGCCGGCTACCGAGCGTATCGTGTGGACTTCGATGAGCACATCCAGAGGATAGATGCCAAGATCGAACACGAAATACGCAACTCGGCCTTCGTCGTCGCAGACGTGACAGAACAAAAGCAGGGCGTCTACTACGAAGCGGGGTTCGCTAAGGCGCTTGGCCTGCCGGTGATCTGGAGTGTCAAAGAGGACGAAATAGAAAAAGTACACTTCGACACACGCCAATACTACCATATCATGTGGAGAGACGAAGCGCAGCTGCGAACAGACCTCTACCACTTGATTTCCGCAGTGATAGGGATACGGCGGTAGGCGTGACGAAACAGCACCTAAGTAATCGGACGTTTGAGCACCTGCAACACGGCAACTGAACGGCGGTGCCAAGGAGCCTATGACCAGTGTTCCACGATGAAAGAAAACGCGGCTACTATCACGTCTGCTAAGATGGCTATCTTTGCTAGCACGCTCCACACAGGCCATCCTCGATACGTGCTCGCAGCTCGCCAAGTAGCGACCTTGATCGCTGCTGCATAGAGGAAGACCGTTACGGCGAATGCCGGATTTCTACCGTAGCCCGATTCCGCTTCAATGAATACCGAGGAGGTAAATGGGCCGACGGAGACCAAAGGCCATTGTTCAGGCAGGTTGGATCCTGCCAAAACGAACGCGATACCTAGGAGCAGGTGCCGCCGACACCGAACAGCCAGAATGTCCTCGCCAAGCCAAAACCGCCGTCTATCAGCATACGCGGAATTTCCATCAACCGACCTTGACCACTTGCCAACTCCCGCGGACGAGAATCGAGCCACGATCTCGTTTCATTCACTCTTCGATTGGTGTTGTGTCCGCTGCGTTTCGTCCCCCAAACAGTTCGAATGCGAGACCAAGCCCGTAGCCAAGCCTCATGGACTCGACGAACTAGAGTAGCAGCAGGTGGTGCGGGCGGTGACGATGGTGGCTGCCAACGCTGTTGCAGGACTGGAATGCGGTCTTCCAGTCGACCACGAAAACGGTGCTCCAACTGCAGCAACCACTCGTCCAAGCTCTGCGGGCGTTCGGTCTCGATCAGGCGCAACCCCCAATCCACCGCTTCCAGAAACGCATGCGAGTAGCTCGCCGCAGGCATGTCGGCCAACTTTGGCAGCGGGTCTGTCTGTGTGCGCAGCAACTGGCTCTGGCGCTGCGTCGCCTCCATTGGCGTAGCGCCTGTGATGGCACGGTAACAAAGGGCGGAGAGGGCGTAGATGTCCGTCCATACGCCCTGAGCTCCGTCACGCTCGTACTGCTCCGGCGGCGAATAGCCCGCCGAGGCGATGGCCGTCACGCTCCTGCTTCTACGGCCTAGTGCCTGCCGCGCCGAGCCGAAGTCCAGTAGCACGGGTGACTCGTCGGAGAGGCGCACGAAGACGTCGGCCGGCTTGATGTCTCGATGCAGGAACCCAGCAGCGTGAACCTGTCGCAGGCCATCCGCCACCGGCAGCACCACGCGCTTCAACTGCGCCTCGGTCAGCGTACCGTGACGTCGCAGCAGAGCGTCGAGCGGCTCGCCGTCCTCGTAGTCCATCACGATGCAGGCGGTTTTGTTGGCCTCGAAGCTGTCACGTACGCGCACCACGTTCCGATGCTCGAAGCGGGCCAGCGTCCTGGCCTCGTCCAGAAACCGGCTCAGGCCCCACTCGAAGCCTTCTCGGTCGCCCGCCGACTTCGGGTGTACCTCCGTGCCGTCGCGCACGGCGATCTCGTTCGGCAGGTACTCCTTCACGGCGACTTGGACGCCCAGCCCCGTGTGCTCGCACAGGTAGGTCACGCCGAACCCGCCTACGCCCAGCACTCGCACCACGCGGTAGGCACCAAGCCGGTAGCCGGGCGGCAGTGCTTGCTTGTGATCTTCGGCGCTCATGGGCCAGTAACGTAACACAGCCTGCGCGGGTCGGTGCGGTCGCCCTGGTTAGTAGCCTTAGGTCAAGCAGCGGCGCGACGATCTCGGCTCGGTCGCAGTCGCCATCTGCTGTTCGGCGGCCACTCCCGGACGGGATGGCCTTCGCGAGGGAGCGGCACCATGCTTGACAGCGCCCCGTGTGGTCTCTAGTGTCCGCGACCATAAGAACCCATCGGGCGCTCCCCGCCAAGGATGCGGGATTTCGGAGGTGCCCGATCGAAAGCACCCCGGGGATGCTTCGGCGTCCCCGCTTCCCTGTTGGAAACGTCCGAGTGGCTGCGGCAGCGGATAAGGCCTGTGGAGTGGATCATGCAGGAGGTCGCTGACGATGGCTGACGACGAAGTGGCCCTGCGTGGCTTCGACATGGCGATGCCGGGTATCGGCGACCAACTGCACTTCCGCCAGCCGTTGCTCTCCTTTTGCAACAGATCCACGCTTTACGTCGCCCGCCGGGTTGATTGGCGTGGCGACAAACGGGCTTTGGCCATTGTCGATGATCCCGACGACCTCGAGATGGCGACACTGCTCGCCGATGGGGTGGAACGGCATGTCGCTTCCGGGGAGGGCGTGGTCGTTCCGGAGCCGCGTTCTTCCAAGCCGCGTCCCGCATCCGCTTTCAACTGGACGGATTCAGCCATCTCTCAGCCGGAGATTGCGAATGTTGGATTCGCGTAGCGACGCCAGCGGAGTTCGTCGCGCTTGAAGGCGAGCTGGTCGGCAAGTCACGGGCGGTGTTTGACGAGGAACTGGGGAAGGCCAGACGCCAGAGCAGCCGCTTGATGGAACGCGGCAACGCGGCGATGCTCATTCTGCGCAGATGTGGGCCGCTTGGCCACGAAGGTCTGGCGTTACGCCAGCTAGCGGCGGCGAAGCAGAATCGTGATCTCGACCTATCGGCGACTGCTTGCCCGGTTCGAACTTGAGCTAGGCGAACCGGAGGATCGTCTCCACAGGCGGCGGAGCGCCATATCGAGTTGGCTTAGCGTGCTCTTCTTTGGCTTCCCCGCGGGTGGCCGGTCGAGCGGCAACTTCAAGCCGGAGCGGCCTCGCTGTCATCGCACCTCGGTTCCGTTGCATCCGCAAGGAATCGGGCGCGTTCGACCGCGGCGCAGTCCTTCGTCATGTCGTAGGCGGCGAACTTCAACACGCCTTTGAGTTGATCGAGTTCGAGGCCGGCGTATTGCTCTCGGAACGAATGGATCGTTCCGCCCTGCATCAGGTGGATGAACAAGTTATCCACAGGCATGCGGGTGTTGGCAATGCAGACCGTCCCGCCCATCTTGCGCGGGTTGGAGTCGATTGGAACGGTGCTGAACCTCATGGCCTGTTCCTCCGTTGAAGCGTGTGAATCATGCGCTCGCTTCCCATCCATCGCCACGCTGCGAGCAGAGGCGGCGGCTATGCGGCATCGACCTCCACTTGCGCGATGTCGCATTGCGGTGGCGGCACCGGCAATCCGTCCGCCCGCAACCCCTCGATGTGGAACGCAACCGCTTCCTCGATCAGGCGCAACGCCTGCTCCCGACTCTCGCCGGCCGCAATGCAGCCTGGCAGATCGGGAACGAACGCCCCATAGCTCGACTCTCCCTTCTCCAACACCACGACGTACTTCATGGGTTCACCTCTGCGCTCCGGGTAACGGCTGGGCTTGCGCTGAATCGTACTACGGATGGCGGCGCAGGCGAGGGCCGCGAGGGCCAAAGGTGCTCCTGCCGCGCATCTCCGATGGGTTATGATCAGGTCACGACAGGCACTCAGGTGGTGCGGCTATGGGCGAGACGATCCTAGAGCGAGACCCGCTGTCCATGAGCGGGCAGGCGCGGTTCCCAGGCACGCGCATTACCGTGCGCATCTTCCTCGACTACTTGGCGGCGGGGGTGGGCGTCGAAGAGCTCTGCGGGCCGCATTACTACCCGCAATTGACGGTCGATCAATGCCATGCGGTACTGGATCGTCTCCGCTATCTCGCGGATACGGACGACGGCCATGCCGCCAGGGACAGTCACGAGCATGTCCGGATACCGGCAGCGCACACGGGTTAGTGCTGAACGGCTCATTGCCGACCAGCATGTGCCCGACGAGTTCGTGGAGCAGCTTGGAGGCGTACTGGCTGCCGAAGGCCTAGGGGTGACGTCCGTGAACCTCCTCCAATGGGAGGGTGCCGAAAACGGGAGGCTGCATGCCCGCGCCAAGGAGCGTGGACACGAGGTCATATGCACCTTCGACAAGGACATGGCGGATGGAACGCCGCCGTTGCTGCCCGTGCTGGTACTCGACGTCATCGAAGCCAAGGACATGATCGAAACGAGCAAGGTTCTTGCGGATGTACTGCTGGCAGACGAGTTCGACCTGCCTGACTACTACCCCCTCGCCGTGCCATCGAAGCCTCCATCTAGAGCTCTGTGCAACATTGCATTGGGGCTGTACGCGCAGAACATGCGTGACGGCTTTTCCGGCAGAGGCTTCTTGAGGGCTCATTGGGACACACGCAACTTGGATGTCGTCGAGACTCCACGGCATGCCAGCAAGCGGGCGCGGATGATCTTTCGGCGAGAACGCGGACTGCCCATGACCGAGGCCAAGTTCCGTACGGGCAGGACACGGTGAATGGTGGGCGTGGCGGCGAAGTCCGTGCCTATGTAGACAAGAGGACGAAGCGTGAACGAGACCATGCTGCGTGCCTGTGCCGCGTTGGGCGGCATTCTTGCCGGCGGCGTGTTCGTCGCCCTGCTGAGCGTTGCGCTGCCGGCGCAGCCGGACGAGATCAGCGCGGGCGGCATCCTGCTGGACCGGGGCAGCGGCGTTTATCCGTTCACTATTCAGAACGCCATGTGGTTGCTGTTCTTCGCTGGCTTGGGCGATGTGTGCGTGCGGTTCTTTCGTGGTGGGCGCGAGCTCTGGCAGACGCAGCGGGCTTTGCTGCCGGAAGATGAAGAGACGATGCTTCGGGCGAAGGATCTGGGTTCCATCTACGCGCAGGTGCGCCCGTCTCCGCTGCGCGAGGCGTTCTTTCTGCAACGTCTCGTCGCTCGCATCGTGCTGCAGTTCCAGAGCAGCCGTTCGGTGGATCAATCCCATGCCTTGCTGAACTCCAGCCTGGAACTCTTCCAGCACGAAGTCGACCTCAAGTACAACATGCTGCGCTATCTGATGTGGCTGATTCCCACGCTCGGCTTCATCGGCACCGTGGTGGGCATCGCGCTGGCGCTTGGCGAGGCTGGCAACATGCCGGACCTGTCGCAGTCCGATGCGCTCGGCGGTTGGATGAAGTCCCTCACCGGCAGCCTGGCGCTGGCCTTCAACACCACGCTGCTCGCCCTCGCGCTCTCCGCCGTGCTGGTGTTCCTCACGCACTTGGCGCAAGGGCGGGAGGAAACCGCCTTGAACCGCGCCGGCCAATACTGCCTGGACAACCTGATCAACCGCCTCTACGAACAAAACGACTAGGCGGGCGCCAAGCCGTGAAGCGACGCAACCGCGAGATCAACATCTTCAGCATCTCCGCGCTGGACCTGTTCGCTTCCGCCCTCGGCGCGTTCATTCTGGTCTCGCTGGTGTTCATGGTGTTCTTCACGATGACGGCGAAGACGCCCGCCCCGGAAGCGCCCGAACCAGTGCCGGTGCAGTGCCCGGAGATACCGGCGCCGCCAGTTGTGGAGTGCCCGGAACCAACGCCTCCGCCGGATGACCCGGAGGCCCTCGCGCGGACCCAAGCGGACTTGGCCGCGTGTCGCGCGCAGCTGGCCGCGTCGCAAGCGGAGCAGCAAGCGCTCGCCGCCTACTGCGCGAGTGTGGAACGGGAGGTCGGCGTCTTGCGGCAAGCGCTGCGGGAAGTGCGCATTCCGCCGCTGGACATCGTGATCTGCATGGACATCACCGGCAGCATGGAGAACCAGATTCAAGGCTTGAAGCAGGAAATCGACGACTTGGCCCGCGTTCTGGACCGCCTCGCCCCATCGGTCGGCATCGGCGTGGTGGCCTACGGCGACCGCCTGTTCGACCGCGTGATCGAAAAGCACCCCATCGTCCGCACGACCGCGATGGGTTCGCTGCGCCAATTCGTGCGCACTCTGGAACCGAGAAGAGCGACGATGTTCCGCTACCGCAACCCAGACATCCCCGAAGCCGTGGACAGGGGCCTCGCCGAAGCCGTGGCAATGAACTGGCGCCCGGAAAGCGAACGCCGCTACATAATCGTCATCGGCGACGCCGCTGCCTACCCGGAAGAACGCGCCTCCGCCTTCGCCCGCGCCTCCCAATTCGCGTCCTCCCCCGACCACCACGTCTCCGCCGTCATGGCCGCCCGCCGAGACGCCGAACCCTTCTTCCGCCAACTGGCAGCCTCGGGCCAAGGCCAGTTCGTGGACGACGTCGGCGGCCAGTCGATGATCGCAAGCGTATTGCTGGCGATCTTGGACGTTTAGCGATGGAGACGGAACGCGGAGTTGGACCGTCGCTGAAACAACCTGCCCGTGCCGGCTGCGTTAGCGCCCGAGCGCCACTATGCTACGGGCGATGGAAGCCTTTCCCGCCATTCAGCGGTTGGCTCGGCGGCGGCCGGCGAAGCTGGTTTATCTGCTGGTGTCGCTGGGGTTGTCGTTTGGGTTCGTAGCGGTGGTGGCTGCTGTTGCGCACGCCAGCTGGTTTCGGTTGCCGGCGGGGGTGGCGGATCGGCAGTACGTCTCGGTGGGGCGGGAGACGGCGGACGGGCACTTTCAGGATGTTTCCCTGGCCGATGTGCGGAACATCGCCGAGCGCGTACCGGAGCTAGAGTGGTTCTATCGGAAGACGTTGGCCGGCTGGGGTAGCGAACCATCGATGCGTCTGCCGGATGGGACGACTCGGCAGTTGACGGCGGTCGGGGTGCCGGGGGATTTCTTCGGCGTTCTGGGCGTGCAGCCGCACGTCGGGAGTCTGGCGGCGCCTGCCGAGGGGCAGCCGGCCGTCGTTCTCAGCCACGCGCTGTGGCGCAATGGCTATGGCGGCGGCGCGAACGTCGCGGGCGATCTGCTGCATGTCGTGGGCGGCGCATCCATACCCATCGCCGGTGTGGCGCCGGCCGAGTTTTCCGGCATCGTGCCGTCGCCTGCCGAGGTGGCTTGGGTCCTGAATCCGCGCTTCGACGTGCTGCCGGCCGGAGGATTCGGGGCTGGGCCGGAAGTCTTCCAGCGTCTGCCGAACGTGAGCTTGTTCGGCGCATTCAAAGGGCTGGGCGGCGGTGCCGATTCGATGGCGAAACTCCAAGCGCTGGTTGCCGACTACCGCTTCGATACGGAGATGATCTATTTGGAGCAGCAGGTTGGCGACGACGGCGAGCCCAAGATTTCGCATGCGCTTTCCTTCGGCATCAGTCCGCAGGATCGGCTGGCGATTGCCGCTGGTCTCGAAACCAATCCGCCGCTGCGCCGCGACGTGACGCAGAAGATCGCGTGGCTGGCCAGCATCGTGCTGCTGCTCATGGTGATGACTCTGGTTTCCCTCGTGGACTTCATGATGGCCGAGCATGTTGCTCGCCGAGACGAGCAGGCCACGCGCATCGCGCTCGGCGCCACACCGCTCGACGTGTTCCGGCAGACGTTGACGGAGAACGCCCTCTGGCTGGCAATCGTGGCTGCTGCGGCCTGGCTCGCGTTCGGCTACATGGCCGACGTGCTGCTCGGCGTGGCACCGTTCTCCACCTACATCCGCACGCTCACGAACGAGGCGCAGTTCCTCGGCCTCGGCATCGCGGCCATGCTCTTGTTGGCTGCGTTCGCGGCGAGTTGCGGCTACCTCAGCTGGTTCGTGTCGCGCGCTTCGCGCAGTTTCTCAACGCCGACCGGCGGCAGGCTGCCACGGGCGATGCGCTGCGCACTGCTTGCCGTGGCCTGCGCCAGCCTGTTCTTCGTGTTCTCTCTGGCCGGTCGCTACGCCGTCGACTCGCGCTTGTCTTTGGGGATCGGCAACCCGGATGCGCTGCTGGTGACGGTTCGGCGTGAAATCGACATCGGCGATCGGATGGCGTGGCAGCCGCCAGAGGGACTTGGCGAGGCCGTTGCCGCGATTCCGGGCGTGTCCGCGGCAGGGCGGGCGACGCTCTCGCCGCTGCGGGATGCGCGTTGGGCTCGCGGCACGGTGCAGGGCCGCCCAAACCTGGCAGAGACGCCCTTCTACGAAAGTCGCGCCGAGCCGGCGTTCTTCGCTGCGTTGCGGGTACCGATCCTCGCCGGCAGGATTCCCCCGGCAGAGGCCAGTGCGGAGGTCGTCGTGTCGCGATCCGCCGCAGTGACGCTGGCCGGAAGCCCGGAGGCCGTGCTGGGTACGTCGTTGACGTTCCAGAACGACAGGGGAACAGGAACGACCGAGCCGGCGATTGTCGTCGGCGTGGTGGAGGACGTTCCCTACGGCCACTACGCGAACGCGGCGAAACGTGTCATCTACAACCCGCGTTACTTTCCGTCCACCTCGCAGGATTGGGTGATCGACTATTCGGGGAATGGCGACGACTTGGTGGCGGCGCTGCGAGAACTGCCGCAGATCGCGGACTGGGACGTCACCGTTGAGGGTACGCCAGCGACCATGTTTCGCGAACAGTTCGTGGCGCGGCAGAGCGTGGAAATCGTGCTCGCCGGCGCATCCGCGTTCGCGCTGCTGTTGGCCTTGGCGGGGGTCGCCAATTCGTTGGCGCGAACTGTGGCGCAAGCGCAGCGGGCCATCGGCATCGCCTTCGCCTTGGGCGCCACCGCAAGCCAAGTCGGGCACCGCTACTTCCGGGATGTCCTGCGCGATCTGATCGTCGCTGCCGTGCTGGTAAGCATCGTCGCCGTTGTCGCCAAGTTGACTGTGCCGGAGTTCGTCGCCGTGTTGGCATCGTGGCAACTGGCGCCGGTGACGTTCTGCCTCGTTGCCGTCTGCGCTGTGCTGAGCTACGGCCTGGTACGCCGATTGTCGCGTCGGAGTTCGGCGAACGCGCTGATCCACGGCGTGGCGCATTAGCGCGGTCGGAATCGACGTGGCGATCCACGACAGCATGGACCGGCCGCGGCCGCCGAGTTCTCGGAACATGATTCGCGGCATCGCCTGGGGTGGCGCTGCGGTGACGGCCATCGCGCTGTTCGTCGTTGTGGATCGCCTTTGGCTGCGCGCTGCGGTGGGTCTTGAACGCGCCGCCATCCTGATCGCCACGGTCGAGCGCGGTCGGCTGCCCATCGATGTGCAAGGCGCAGGCGTTCTGGCGCCGGCTTCGGAACGCTGGATCACAAGCCGCGTGCCGGGCACGGTTCAGGAAGTCGATGTGCGTCCGGGGCAGCAAGTGACGGCCGGAACGACGGTCGTGCGGCTGATCAATCCGCAGCTGGAGCAGGCTGTCGTGCGGAGTCGGCTGGCTCTGGCCGAAGCCAATGCGGAACATCGCCGCCGGCTTGCCGGTTTCACGGACCGGCGCTTGGCGGCGGAGGCTCGCGTCTTGGACCGGCAGGCGAGCTACGACGAGCAGAGCTTGCGGCTGGAAGCGCAGACCGAACTGCGCGACACCGACGCCATCTCCGACCTCGACTACAGGAGCACGCAGATACGTACCGAGCAGGCGCGGCAGAACGTGGAGTTCGAGCGCCGTCGGGCTGCGGAGTTGGAGTCCGCTCTTGCCGCGGAGCTGGCGGCCAGCGAAGCCCGCCTGGCCGCCAGCGAAGCGGCGTTGGCGGAGGCCGAACGGGAGGTGCGGAACTTGGCGGTGAGCGCCGATGCCGCCGGCACTTTGCGCGAACTGCTGGTGGAACCGGGCGAGCGCATCATGGCCGGAACGCAGGTGGCGCGCGTGGTGGACAGCCGCTCGCTCATCGCCGCGATTCGCGTGCCGGAATCCTACGCGGCACGTTTGGCGGCTGGACAACCTGCCGTCGCCACGGTGTTGAACGCCGAGATTCCCAGCGTGGTCGTTCGCGTCGATCCGGCGGTAATTCGTGGCAGCGTTGCCGTGGAGCTCGAGTTCTCTGCGCCACTTCCCGCCGGAGCGAGGCCGGACCTTTCCATGCGCGCGGTCGTCACAGTTGCGGAGTTGGAAGACGTGCTGTTCGTAAGGCGCCCCACCCATGTCCGCGACGAAAGCCGGGCGGACGTCTTCCGCTTGGCGCAGGACGGCCAAAGCGCCGCGCGAACGCCGGTACGCTTCGGCTTCGGCACGCTCAAGGAAATAGAAGTGCGCGACGGCCTGGAGGAAGGCGACGCCATCATTCTGGGCAATACCGCCCGCTTCGAGAACGAGGAGACAATCGCCATCCGATGAACGCCGAAACGCCAGTGGTGCAACTGCGCGACGTGAGCAAGGTCTTCACCACCGAGAAAGTGGAAACCCATGCGCTTGCCGACGTCTCCTTCGAAATCCGCCAAGGCGAGTACCTGCTGATTCAAGGGCCGTCCGGCTGCGGCAAGTCCACGCTGCTCGCCATCCTGGGCTTGCTGGAACAACCCACCGGCGGCCAGTACCTGCTGCAAGGCGCGGATACGCGCGGCTTGAGCCTCGGCGAACGCGCCGGCCTGCGCAATCGCCAGCTTGGGTTCGTGTTCCAATCCTTCAATCTCATCAGCGACCTGACGATTGCGGACAACGTGGCGCTGCCGCTCCGTTATCGAAAAGGCACGAAGACGAGCAGCGCGGAACGTATGGAGAAGGCAATGGATCTGCTAAACCAAATGGGCATCCCGCACCGTGCGGAGCACTATCCAGCACAGCTTTCCGGCGGCCAGCAGCAACGCGCCGCGGTGGCGCGAGCGCTCATCGGCGAACCGTCGCTGCTGTTGGCGGACGAACCGACCGGCAATCTGGACGCGGACTCCGAAGACACGGTGATGGACCTGCTCGCCAACTGCCACGCCCAAGGCACTACGTTGTGCGTGGTTTCGCACAACGCGAAGTTCGCAGCAGTGGCGACGAGGACGCTGAGGCTTTCGGAAGGGCGGCTGGCATAGGGTTGTCGTCAGCCAATCGCCTTCTTGAGTTCGGCGGCGAACATGCGCGTATCGGCGAAGTAGTTTGGATAGGCGCGACGCAAAGCCGCTACCGAATCTACTGCAACGAGTACGGTTTCGGCGCCGGGGAAGCGTTGGATGGCGCTCTCCACTTCCTCGTACGCTCGGATCGCCTCCGCTCGCTCGTCCGGCGCGTATTCGTTCCAGCGCAGGCGAGCGGAATCAGGCAGGACTTCCAGATAGATGTGGAAGTATCGCGCTTGGCCGTTTCGTACATGGCCTTCTAGGATCCGCAACATTCGGCTGTAGGCATCCAAGCGCGCTACGGCATCCAGTTCGGTTGCGGCTTGCGCGAGTTCCCGGCGCAAGGCGCTTGCCGACGTTGGCGTCTTCGGTACTGGCGGCAGGTCCTCGAGCTCGGCCAGAACGGTGCCCATGAGGGCGAAGAAGCGAAGCCAGCGGTCGCTTCCTTCGCTGGATTTCAATGCCTGGCCCGAAAACGCGCCAACGGTTTCCACTGCCGTCGCCCATGAATGTTGCAGTCGAGAACGCAACTGAACTTCCACGCACAATCCGGAATAGATGTCGTGGCTTTCATCCTTGGGACGGTACGCGTACACGAGATGGGTGCCGCGGTACCCGCTGGCGCGAGGTTGCGCCAAGTAGTCGTAGCGTCGGAGGAGTTCATGCGGCGCAAAGCTGGCCTCGATGTCGCTGTTCGCCGCCAACAAATCGTCCGCGCTCGGCAACACGGCCCGGCAACCCGCCACGTCCTGCATCCGCGAAAGCCGCATGGTGCGCGATCGTCGCAGCTTCGCTTCGACGGAAGGAAGCCGCTTGAGCCGCTGCGCCACGAACGCAGGTTCCTCGGCAGGGGACGTTTCGAAAGAGACGATATGGTTTCGCAGGTGGGCCTCCAAGGCGTTGAGCGGCGTGCCATGCAGGGCGCGCCAATCGCTCACGACGGCCAAGGCTTCGCGGCGTTCCTCGGACGAAGCGGCGTCGTCTACGAGCGTGGCGCCCGCCCTGTCCACGCGGCTGCGCGAGGGAGGCGTTTCCACCTGCCGTTCCGTTCTAGAAGGAGACGCAGTCAACTCTGGTTCTCCCTCGCTCTTTGCTCCTCGATCTCCTCGGCTCTCGCGCACATGAAGTCGTGGAACGAGGGGATGCCGAAGGAGACTTCGTGGCCCGCGCTTCGGGTGAGCACGCCATGTTTCATCGCGCTGACGATGACGGCTTCGGGGTCTCCCTCGCCCTGTGCCTTCAGCACTTCGACGGCGAAATCCCAGCTCAGTTTCTTCACGTTCGCCGCTCGCATGGCGTTCGCCAAGGCGGGCATCAAGTTGGGATGCGACATGCCACGGCATCGTTCCTCGTAGTAGGCGCGGCGCACATTGTTGCCGTGGGCCACAGCGGCAGCTACTTCCTCAACCCCGGGTTCTCCCCGCCTGCCAGCCATCGCCCTGATGATGCCTTGAAGGTAGCCGTGGAGGTGTTGGGGGAAGTCCATCGCGTGGGTCGCGAGCTCCTCAGCCTGCTCGTCGCCTACGTCGATGCCGTAGCGTTCGGCGCCGCGGACGATGGCCTCCTTCGTTTCGCAACGTGCCAGCGGGCCCAGCGTGTAGTGTCCGGCGAAACGTGAAATGCCCCGGTCGTCGGTGTTGCCGCTCGCATCGGTGAGCGTGCCGGCCAGCACGTCCACGGAGTGCTGCAATCCTGCGCACAGCACCATGATCGGGCATTCGTGGGCGCCCTCGTGCAAGTCTCGCAAGGTCGAACGCTGCGAGGGGGTGAGGCCTTGGACTTCGTCGATAGTGAGGAGCAGAGCGCGAGCATCCCAAGCGCCAAGGCGCTTCGAACGGTCAAGCATGGCGTTGAGCGGCTGCCGCACTCGCGGCCTTGCGAGCTTGACGGCGAATCCGCTTGCCTTCGCGTCCGTGATCTTGCCCAGCAGGTCCGCCGACCTTCGCGCCTCGGACGCAGTCGCGTCAGCCGCCTCCAAGATGCGCAACAGAAGCTGCTCGGAGTCCGCATCAAGGTCGTTGGTGGTCATGGCCAACACCGATGCGCCACCGTTCTCCACCGTGGACGCGAAGTGGTTGACGAGTTGGGTCTTGCCAACGCCTTGAACGCCGTCGACGAGAACCAGGCCGCCCGGCGGCAAACCCGACCGGCGCACGTCTTCGAACATCCCGGAGAGCTCCGCCAGTTCCTGCTCCCTTCCCGCGAAGTGCAGGGGCGGCTGCCGGGCCGTGGCAGGCAGCGGCGGAACGTCGTCAGACTGTCGCACTTGTCCACGCACCTTTCGGAGGGCGAAGAATCATACATTCCCGCTTCGCATCTGGCCGAGGCCCACCTAATCGCGGTTCCTGTCCACGGTGCAGAAGGGGGGCTTGAGGTCGAGGCGGTCGAGGAGTTCGCCGCGGTGCAGGAGGGAGACTTCGGCGCCTAGGCAGACGCCGTTGGCGCGGATGACCAGGGGTTCGTCCACGCGGATGTCCCAGTCTTCGGGCATGTCGAGGGCGAGAACCTCTCCGAGACGCTGGGCTTCGGTTTCGTCGAGGTCGGCCACGGCGCCGGTGGTGCCGAGGATCACGCGGTCGCGGCCAATCAGCGCCGTGTCCTGGCCCAGCGCCGCGAGCTGGTCCAGAATCCGATCGCGTTCGGTGCTGCGCGTCACGCTGTCGTAGAGGCGTTCCAAGTTCGGCAGCGTGAGGGCGACGATTAGGCCGAGCAGAACCAGCACCACCATGAGTTCTAGCAGCGTGAAGCCGGAACGGATGACGGGTACCCGTGGCCGGGATTGAGTAGATGCCGAGGGCCTCTGCATGGCGAGGGGCGGGTGCGTCAGCTCGGGTGGCTCTCCGGCAGCAGGCCGATCTCGGCGTTGTTGCCTTCGCCGCCGGGAATGGAGTCCGCGCCGAGGGAGTACAGCGCGAAGCCCTGCACCGTGTCTGCCGGGAACTCGTAGCGGTAGGGGGTGTTCCACGGGTCGAGCGGGACAGCGGCGTCCAGATAGGGGCCGTTCCAGAAAGTGGAGGATTCCTGCGGCGCGACCACCAGCGCCTGCAAGCCCTGCTGCGTGGTCGGGAATCTGCCGACGTCCAGGCGGTAGGTGAGCAGGGCGTTGCTGAGCATCTTCACCTGCGCCTCGACGGTCTGCACTTGGCCGCGTTCCAAATAGCCGAGGATGCGCGGGCCGACGATTCCAGCCAAGAGGCCGATGATGACGAGGGCGACCATGAGCTCGATCAAGGACCAGCCTGCGAACGGCACCCGGGCGGGCCCCTTGCGTTTCGCTGCGTGGCAGAACCAGCGCTTGCGTTCCGCCGAGGCGTTAGATGGCGATTTCATTGGCGCTTGTGATTGCCAGAATCAGGCCCAGCATGATGGTGCCAAGCACGCTGCCGATCAAGAGAATCGCCAGCGGCTCGATCAGCGCCAGTACGCGCTTCATGCGCCGCGCGCTGTTGTTTTCGTAGAGCGTGGCGAGCGCCCGCAGCATCTCCGCCAGCTGGCCGGACTGTTCGCCGACGCGGATGAGGTTGTAGCCCGTGGGCGTGAGCGCCTGCTGCTTCTCCAGCGAAGCGGAAAGCGGGCTGCCGCTCTTCACGTCCGCGACCACGCGATCCAGCGTGATGCGACGGCGGGAAATGCGCACGCCACGGGCGGCCAGCGCCAGCGCGTCCATCAGTTCCACTCTGGCGCTGAGCATCGCGCCCATCACGGACGCCCACTTCGCCGTGTCCGCTTCCGTCAGCCAAGAGCCGATCACCGGCAAGCGAGCCGCCACGTCCAGCAGCCGGGCGCGAACCTTGGCCTGGCGCAGCAAGGCGACCAGCGCCAGCACCAGAGCGGCGAGGAGGAGGGCGAGCAGGCCGGTGTTGTCGTTGAACCATACGCCAGCCCCCAGCACGGCCCAGGCGAGCAGCGGCAGGTCTTCGACGTCGTCCAGCAGATTGGCGAACTGCGGCACCACGAAGACGAACACCAGCAGCACCGCGGCAGTGCCAGCGCAGACGAGAATCGCGGGATAGGCCAAGGCGCCGCGAAGGTCGGCGGCGAGGCGCTGGTCGTCTTCCATTTCATCCACCGCCTGGCGCAGCGAATGGGGCAGCTGGCCGCTCAACTCGCCAGCTTCCACCAGCTGGAAGACGTACTCCGGCAACGGCAGTTCGGCGGCGCGCAGGGCTTCGAGGAAGCTCTGGCCGCGGGTGAGTTCCTTGGCGATGGTATCGAACGCGGCGACCAGCGCCGGATGGTGGCTGCCGCGGCTTTGGGCGACGATGGCGTCGCTCAAGGAGACGCCGGATTGCAGCAGCGTGGCGAGTTCGTGCAGGGCGATGACGACTTCGCCGGGACGCAATCGCCGTTGGAACGCGGGCAGCGTCTGCCGCTTCTCGCTGACGTCCACCACCGTGTGGCCGTCGCGACTGAGGCGGCGCACCACCTCCGCTGGAGAAGCCGCTTCCAGCAGGCCCTTGACGGCATCGCCGTTCGCGTCGATGGCCTCGTAGCTGTATTCCATCGGCTGCGTCGTCGGCTCAAGCGCTCTCGCTTCCAGTGACGGTCTGGCGCATCACTTCCTCCACTGTCGTGCGCCCCTGGGATGCCTTCACCAGGCCGTCCTGCAACAGCGTGCGATGGCCTTGCTCCACATGCGCCTGGCGCTTGAGATCGTTCACGTTGGCG
Organism: Candidatus Azotimanducaceae bacterium; assembly: GCA_965243175.1. Lineage (GTDB taxonomy): Bacteria > Pseudomonadota > Gammaproteobacteria > Pseudomonadales > Azotimanducaceae > VXYL01. The sequence goes on from OZ251532.1 coordinate 1,288,964, forward strand.
CCGGAGACGATCATGTTCTGCAGCGCGTCGGACATCGGCACCAGTTCGTAGATGCCCATGCGCCCGCGAAAGCCCGTGTGCTGGCACGCCTCGCAGCCTTCCGTACGCACCCACTGGCTGCTCGCCAGTTCCCGCGCCTTGTCGCCGAGCAGATCGAGCGCCGCCATGCTGGGTTCCACCGGCGTGGCGCAGCGCGAACACGCCTTGCGCACCAGGCGCTGCGCCTGCACGCCGCGCGTGGGGGCGGCGACCAGAAACGGCTCCACGCCCATGTCGATCAAGCGCGTGAAGCTGCCGATGGCGTCGTTGGTGTGGACGGTGGAGAGCACGAGGTGGCCGGTGAGGGCGGAGCGGATGGCGATCTCGGCGGTTTCCAGATCGCGCATCTCGCCGATCATGATGATGTTCGGGTCCTGGCGGAGGATGTGGCGCAGGGCGCGGGCGAAGGTGTAGCCGATTTCCGCGTGCGCTTGGATCTGGGTGATGTTCGGCATCTGGTATTCGATGGGGTCTTCCACCGTGATGATCTTGTGGACGCCGTCGTCCGCTTCTTCGAGCGCGCTCGCCAAGGTGGTGGACTTGCCGGAACCGGTCGGCCCGGTCACCAGCACGATGCCGTTGCTGGCCTGCAACCAGCCGCGGAACAGTTCCAGATGATCCGGCTCCATGCCGAGGTTGTGCAGCGCCAAGTCGCCGCGTTCCTGGGCGAGCAGCCGCAGCACGATGGATTCGCCGAACGCGCAGGGCACGGTGGAGACGCGGATGTCCATGTCCTTGCCGGCGATGCGTCTGGAAATGCGCCCGTCCTGGGGCAGGCGCCGCTCGGCGATGTCGATGCCGGCCACCAGCTTGATGCGCGACGCCACCGCCGGGAACCGATCCATCGGCTGCGTCAAGCGCGTATGCAGCACACCGTCGATGCGCATGCGCACGGCGAAGCTCTCCTCGGCGGGTTCCACGTGGATGTCCGACGCTTCCAGATCCACGGCCTGGGAAAGCAGGTTGTTCACCAGTTCGATGATCGGCGCTTCCTCGGCCATCTCGCGCAGCAGCTTCGCGCTGTCGCCGGAGAACAGATCCGCCATCGCCCGTTCCTTGCGCACGTAGTCGACCAGGCGGTCGATGTGGTGGTTGGCGGCGATGTGGAAGGCGATGTGCTCGCCGGGGTAGAAGTAGCCGAGCGTTTCCAGCAGGGCGCGATCTTCGATGTCGCGGGCGAGGCAGCAGAGCGTTCCGTCCTCCCCTCGCCACAGCAGCACGGCACCGTCCAGGCACCAGTCGAGCTTGATCGGCGCGTCGGACATGAAGCGGAACACGGCGAGTTCGTCCGGCAGTTCGTCGTCTTCGCGCAGATAGCGCACGCCGAGCTGCTCGGCCCAGGTGCGCAGCACGACGTCTTCGGAAACGGCACCGTTGGCCACCAGCAGCGCCCCCAGCCGACCGCCCACCGTGCGCTGGATCTGCTGCGCCTTCTCCAAGTCCGCCGGCGCGACGGCATTGCGCTCGACGAGCAACTCCCCGAGCGACCGACGCTGGCTCTGGCCATTGGCAAAGGTCATCCGCCGATCATACCGCTGCGGCGGGGTGAAGCGACCGGCGTTGAGAGCGCCGAGGTGTGCGACGTTTGGTGGCATCTGCTGCCGCATTTTCTGGGAGCACGGGCGTCTCGCCCGCATTCTGGTTCACGGGTGTTTCACCTGTGCGGGCAAGATGCCCGCGCTCCCAGGGGCCGCCTCGTTCGGGCAGCCGTTCAGTGCCGTATCAGGCCGCCTGCACCGCGCCCTGTTCTTCCAAGGCGCTGATCTCTGCTTCGGAGAGGCCGATTTCCGCCAACACGTCGCGGGTGTCCGCGCCGGGAACGCGCGCGGCGTGGGAGATTTCCGCCTTCGTGCGGCTGAAGCGGGGCGCCGGGGCGGGCTGGGTGACGCCGTCCACGTCCACGAACGTGGCGCGGTGCTGGTTGTGGGGATGCGCTGGCGCTTCCAGGATGGAGAGCACGGGGGCGAAGCAGACGTCGCTGCCTTCCATGATGGCGCACCATTCGTCGCGCGTCTTGGTCTTGAACACCTCGGCGAGTTCTTCCTTGAAGCCGTCCCACTGCGCGGCGTCCATCTGCGGGCCGAAGCGGTTGGCGTCCACGCCGGACTTCTCCACCAGTTCGGCGTAGAACTGCGGCTCGATGGCGCCGACGCAGACGTGCTTGCCGTCCTTCGTTTCGTAGGTGTTGTAGAAGTGGGCGCCGCCGTCGAGCATGTTGCTGCCGCGCTGATCGTTGAAGCCGCGGCCGGCCATCGAGAAGAACATCGCCATCAGCGACGCGGCGCCGTCCACCATCGCGGCGTCGATCACCTGCCCGCGCCCGGAGCGCGACGCTTCCAACATGCCGCAGACCAGCCCGTAGGCGAGCAACATGCCGCCACCGCCGAAATCGCCGATCAGATTCAGCGGCGGCACCGGCTTGCCGCCGGGTTCGCCGATGGCGTGCAGGGCACCGGCCAGGCCGATGTAGTTGATGTCGTGGCCAGCCGCGTGGGCGATGGGGCCGTCCTGCCCCCAGCCGGTCATGCGCCCGTAGACGAGTTCGGGATTGCGCGCCATGCAGTCCTTCGGCCCCACCCCCAGCCGCTCGGCGACCCCAGGGCGGAAGCCTTCGAACAGCGCGTCGGCGGTTTCCGCCAGCTTCAGCACCAGTTCCACGCCTTCGGGCCGCTTCAAGTCCACGGCAACGGAGCGGCGATTGCGAGCCAGCACGTCGCGCCGCCCACCGCCGCCGATGCGATCCACGCGGATGACCTCCGCCCCCATGTCCGAAAGCATCATCCCGCAGAACGGCCCAGGCCCAATGCCCGCCAACTCGATGACGCGAAATCCCTTCAGCGGCCCCATGCCTCTCTCCCCAGATGGTTGCTGCGTGAGAGTGTACTCACGCAGAAGCGGAACCGGAACGGGATGCGTGGCGCTTCGTCAGCGGGGCTCGGCCTTGGGGCGGCAGGCGATTGCGGCGAGGTTGTCGCACTCCGGCCCACCGTGCTTCTTGGCGTGTTCGATCAGGCGGCGCACGGCCTCAGCGAGGTCTTCGGCCACGATCACCGCTTCCATGTCGGCATTGGACACGTTCTCCCAGACGCCGTCGCTCACCAGCAGGAAGGCCTGTTGGGCAGCGTTCGGCGCACCGCCCGTCTCGACTTGCGGGGTTTGTTCGCCGCCGAGGGCTTCGTAGAGGCGGTTCTTGTCCGGGTGCGTCTTCATCTCCTCCTCGGTGATCCGCCCTTGCAGGCGGATCAACTCGACGATGGAGTGGTCGATGGTGCGCTCGGCAACACGGCCTTCGACGAAGCGGTACAGCCGGCTGTCGCCGACGTGGGCCCACGTCGCATGGCTGGAGTCGACGTAGAGCAGCACGCAGGTGGTGTGGGGCCTTATGCCGAGCTCGCGCCCACGGGCGTTGATGCGTTCGTGGGCGTCGAGCGCGATGCGTTCCAACATGCTGGTTGGCGTGCCTTTCCGAGCATCGAACGCCCGGAACTGCTCGCACGCGACGTCGATAACGGTCTGCGCCGCCAATGCGCCCCCTTCGTGACCGCCGGCGCCATCGGCAAGCACCAGCAGCCGACCACGTTCGCCTTCGAACGCCTCCGCCCGGTCCTGCTGTTCTTCGCGGCCGCCGATGTCGCTCAGGCAGGCGGCTTCCCAAGAGCGTATCGACGGATTCTCGTCACTCGTCCTGCCGATGCGTCGAAGCGCCGCCAAGACGCGCCGAAACTGCATGGAAGGCCAGGCCATCACCCGGCTGCCAGGCGGATTTCGACAGCCTCTGCAGGCCGCCCGTCTTCTTCCAGCACTTCGGCTATCCAGCGGCCATCCAACTCGCGTTCCGTCTCTATCGTCAGTTGCCTCAATGCCTGCACCCTCGTCGGTCCTCGCTAGGCTCCCTCTCGGACAGCTCAAGGTCTCGCCCACGCCCGTAGTATGATTCAGCGCAAACCCAACCGACACCGAGGCTCCACCTGAAGCCGTGTCAACCCAGCGCGGTCGATGAATGAAGGTTCGAGAGTTGGTCAAGATGGTCGAACGTGATGGGTGGGTGCAAGTGAGGACGCGCGGCAGCCACCGGCAGTTCAAGCATCCCGTCAAGCCGGGAACCGTCACGGTGGCAGGCAACGCGGGCGTCGACGTGCCGCCAGGCACGCTGAACAATGTGCTCAAACAGGCGGGTCTGAAACAATAGAGGCGAGTCCATGAAGTACGTGGTGGTGTTGGAGAAGGGGGAATCGAGCTACGGGGCGTTCGTTCCCGACCTGCCCGGCTGCATCGCGGTCGGCGAGAGCCGGGAGGAGACGTTGCGCCTCATCGAGGAGGCAGTTGCGTTCCATGTCGAGGGGTTGCGGGCGGATGGATTGCCGGTGCCGCCACCGCAATGCGATATCGCGCAAGTGGAAGTCGATGCCGCGTAGTCCCAGTCACTGCCCCATCTACGTACTTGGCCATGTTCGATGCCGCCCGAGGTACTCGTGACGCTCATACCGCGGCAGAAACTCTAGCGCTCCAGGTTCGCCAAACGCGATTCAAGCTCCACGACGCGCCGTTGGGCCGCCTCCGCCTCCGCCCTGGCTGCCGCGGCCTGCTCCCGGCTTTCCGCGTAGGTGGGCAGGTCTTCGCCAGTTGCAGGGTCGTGCCAGCGGATGGCTTGTGCGCCCTCGGTGGTGGACAGCGTGCGGTCGTCGTCGATGTAGGCGAGCAGGTTCAGTACGCGGCTGCGGATGGCTTCCGCGCCGTTGTCGAGGCGCGTGGTGGGCAGGGGGCGAATGCGCCTCTTGGTTAGCGTCCAGCCCTGCAAGTCGGGCACGGGGAACCGGCCGGTGGGATCGAAGAGGAAGCACTCGCGGACGCCTATTGCGGCGTAGGTTTTGAGCTTGGCGTCCACGTCGCGCTTCCAGGTCGTCTTCGACAGCACCTCCAGCACGAAGTCCGGGGCGGGCAGCGTCTCGGCGTCGTAGTCGCGGCGTTCCGGGCGGTGTTCGGCGTTGAAGGCTACCAGCACGTCTGGGCTTAGGCGGCCTTGGTGGGGGACGCCGTGTTCGTCCACGAGGCGGAACTTCACAGGTAGGTCGAAGCCCACCTCGGCTTGGCGTCCGCTGCCGCACGGTTCGCGGAAGTGGTGGACGAAGGCGTCGCGGGTGTAGCAGACCGCCTCGGCGTGGGGTTCGATCATGGGGATCGTGTCCTCGCCGGGGGGCGGATCGTCTTCGAGCGACGCCAGCCATTCGGGCAACGGCACTCCGGCGTCCAGCCACGGGCGCAGGAGTCGTCGGTTGGGCGGGCGCGTCCGGCTGCGGGGCGCTGTCCGGCGCGGCTCGGCCCTCGGCAGGGCGGGTTCGGCCATGGGCTGTTCCTCTTGCTCTCTCCGGGATGCGGACGCCGCGCACTCTGTCGCCCGTTGGCAACATAGCACAGGGGCCGTTGGCGCCTGCCACGGGGCGGCGGGGTGTCTGCCGGTCGCGTTCGCATTGGGGCAGGATGGCAAGTCCTTCGCCCCTTGTATGCGGGCGATCGCCCATGCCGCGCGTAGGAAATTTGCTGAAAATCCGTTCCTGTTCGTCCAGCCTTGAACGCCGCCAGCGCTCGCTCGGCATATACTCTCGCTTCGCATGAGCGTCGAGTGCGCATCGAATGGCGTCCGAGGACTTCATCGCTGATCTGCCGCCGAGGCCGCTGGCGGCGACCGCTGGGGCGGCGTTGCTGCTTGGCAGCGCGTTGGTGCTGGTGCTGACGTGGGCGCTGGGGGTGGATGCGGTGGCGAGCAACGGGGCGCGGGTGTTCTTCGTGGTGGTTTGGGGGTATTTGGCGTGGGCGGCGTTTCACGGGGGCGGCTGGGTGCGCATGGCGATCGTGGCGATTTTCGCGATCACGGTGTGGGGCAGCTTCAACTCGCGCTCGTTCGCGGCGACTTGGCAGGCGATGCCGGCCGGGGAGGTGATCGCGGAAGTGCTCGCGCTGGGCGCCTTGGCGGTGATGTGGCTGCCGCCTGCGCACCGCTGGTTCGCGGCTGCTAAAGAGCGGCGGGGGTGATTGGGGACGGTTGCCCCAAGCAGGAGCGAGGGCCGGGAATCCAGAAGCGGATGGGGTCTAGCAGTTCTCCTCCACGGAGGCCAAGGCGCGTCTGCACCGCGACGAGTTCTCGTCACGTCCGCATTGTCGGTCGCGGCTTCTCTCGGCGCGGCTGCACGCCGCTTCCCGTCTTTTGCGCGCTCGATCGCGGTCGGCCAGCATCTTCTCCACGGCTCGGCCTTCCGAGCGGGTCATCTTTCGGGCCACGTCGCCGACCTCGAACGGGCGGGTGGCATAGACGACGTCGGCTATGGAGTATCTGGGGCGGGTGTCCGTGACCACCACGTAGCCGGCGTCCTCTTCGTCCGCGCCGAGCACTTCGCCGGTGTCTGGATCGACGAAGCCCTCGCCCAAGGTCACCACTTTCAGGTAGCGGCCTCTGGACAGGAAGGTGTCACCGTAGTTCAAGTAGGCTTCGCCATCGACCACGCGCACGATGCGGACGGGGAACAGGGCGATCGTCATTTTCTCCACGGTCACCACGGCGACGGCTTGCGCCACGGAGTTGAACGCCGCCGCTATCTGACCGCTCTTCGCATACCTGCAGGAATCGCTGTAATCGGGGTTCTCGGGATAGTCCACGCTTATTCGTTCGGAACGGGCGACGGTTTCGCTGAAGCGAATCTCGCCGCTGCCGACGTCCACCACCCGCACATCGAGGCTCACGTTCGCTTTGCAGCTGCTGGACAACGCGCCGAGGATGGGAATGGTCGAACCACCCGACGAGCCGGTGGTCGCCTCCATCACTCTTCCCGTCACGAGATAGTCGACGCCGCTGAAGCCTCCGTAGGACCCGGTGCCGCTGGCAATGCCGGATACCGACAAGCCGCGTTCCTCCAGCAGCGCCGAGAGCCGCGCACGCTCCATGATCCTGAACTTGCGGGTCTTCGTGAACGCGGACTCCATGGCGGTTTGGATGTCGTCCGAGTCGATGTCCCGGTAGGGCGATTCGATTCCGCTGACGGCGACGACCGGCACGTTCTCCTGCGCCAGCACGGGTGCGGCAACGAGTGCGTGTAGGACGGTGGCAATCGCCAGCGTGGCGAGCGGTTGGATTCTGCTGAGACGCGAACTCACGTTTTCTTTCCCCGTTGTGTGCTCTAGCCGCGGTCGCCGCTAGATCTCCCGACCGATGCGTTGGCGTTGGCTTTCCGGCCCCGATCGCCGCAAACCGGCCGTCGGCAGAATGCGCGCGATCTGCCCCCTGCGCGGGATCGCGCCGGACACGGACCTCGCCTTGGAGACCTTCTCGAGCACTTCGGTCACTTCGAGTACGCCGATGGTGGTCTCCACCGCGCCCAGGTCCAGGCCAGTCGCGTCGTCCACAAGGGGCGTGGACTGTTCGACCACCTTGAGCCGGTCGCCCAACGTCAGCACGGCCTCGCCGTAGTTCAGATAGGCGCAGCACGTTGGCGACGCATCCTCCTGAAAGGCGACCACCTCGATGGGAAAGATGCTCTCCGCGATGGCCGCGGCGACCTTCTTCGCCGCTTCGCGCTGCACGTCCGCAAGCGGATCGGCAGCGCCTGTGCCTACCTCCAGACCGCGCGTCTCCGTGGAGTTGCCGGAGGCGATGGCTACCTCCACGTTCTCCGCCTTGCGCACTTCGCCGCTGAGGGCGTCCACGACCTTGAGGTCGATGCCGAACTCGGTGATGAGCGAAGTGGTGGCGAAGCGCCTCGTGGAGAGGGATTTCCGCGTACTGCCGAACTTGGTGACGGAGCCGTACACGATGTAGTCCACAGCCCCGACGGTGAGCACGGTGCCGGTACCGGAGAACTCGCCTTGCAACGCTTGTTCGGAGAGCACTTCGTCCACGCGACTGCGCTCGATGATCTTGAACCTGCCCACCTTGACGAGCTGCGTCTCCAACATATTCTGGAAGTTCGCCGCCTTGGAGTTCTTGTAGTCCAGCCAACTCCTGCTATCAACGGAGGCTTGGATTTCCGTGACGGCGATGATTGGCAGATCGGGGGCGGCGAAGGACGGCGAAGAGATGGCCACGCACGCCGCCATTGCCGCGGCGCGGAGGACGTGGGCTGGCCGACGGGACGCCACACCGACGGGCTCGGATTTCGACCGGTGGAAGCTCACTGCCGCTCCGGTACGGAGTAGGGTTGACGCGATGCCGGTGCAGAGAAATTGGTCAAGTGCCCTGCGGCTCTCTCGACGAGGTTCATCACTTGGATGGGCTGGTCTGCGGCGATGAAGAGCTGCCACTTGCGGGCCCCGTCGCCGAGGCTACCGACAAGCCCTTGGACGTTCTGTTCCAAGCCTTCGAGTTCTGCCGCGGTCACTTCGCGTGCGGCACCGGGCGCGATCTGCAGTTGGACATCCGGTGAACGCACACCATCGTCGTCGACGCCGTAGATAGTGACGTTGGCGGTCTCACAGATAGCCGTCTCGAACCGCGGGCACCTAGGGTGGATGAGGCGCAGCTTGCTCTTCCGATCGCCATTGCTGCCCGGATTGAATGTCGCTACGCGATGCGTTCGTCCGTAGCTCGGCACTTGAGTGTGCATGCTGGCAAGGAAGCCGTCACTCGTGCGGACGTAAGCGAGGACCTCTACTTCCTGCCTGCTCGATACCACCTCCAAGTACCAGTTGCCCGTACCGTCACCAACGCCCGCTACGATTCCCTTTTGGGCGTTCCCGTTCTCCAAGTCCTTTGAATTGAAGTGTATTGTCCCCCAAGGTGCCAGCTCTAAAGGGGACAACTCGCGACGCATGCCGGTGTCGTCGACGGCGGTGATTCCGATCTCAGCAGGCTGGTTGGAGTGGTTGATAATCCGGACGAAACCCCATTGCTCTAGGGTATTGCCGTCCGCAAGCATTCGGGCATTGCCATCTGCAAGCATCAGCGGCACGGTGACTACACCGGAGATGTCGCCGGACAGATGGATGTTGTAGGGTCCCAATCCACCCGTGACCCAGACCGAGTAGAATCCCGGGTCAAGCGTCCTGTCAATGAGGAAGTTCCTACCGGCGCCGTCGTTGTAGTCTCTTTCTAACTCGACTTCGTACTCGTCGTAGAGAATTGCGTAGGTGTCCGTACTCCCAGACGATCGGATTTGCACTCTTCCCGGCGTCGAGGTTATGAACCAAAAGCCATCCCAATCGGAGTCGTAGTCGACCTCTCCGAGCACTCCACCAAGAGCGGTAGGCAGATCGACCCTGCTCATGGTTTCCCAAAAGTTGCCGTGGTCGTCACGCCCTGCCATGTGCAGGCGGTAAGAGCCTGTCACGTTCCCGCCAGCACCGTACACACCAACAAAGTACTTGCCCGGACCGAGAACTCGGTCGATGAAGAAGTTGCGACCAACCCCTCCGTTGTCGTTTGTTTCTAGCCGGATGTCGTCTTCGTCGTAGAGAAATGCGAAAGTATCGGTACTCCCAGACGACCAGATCCGCACGGCCGCAGGCGGTCCTTCAGGAATATCGAATTGGTACCAGTCTCGGTCTCGCCCGTAGTCCAGTCTTGCCACTGAGGTCAGAGAATCTCTCGCGTTCCACAGGTCCATGTCGGATTGCGACAGGATCGTTGCCTCGGCGACAGTATTGCCGACATCATCATGCCCCCTTCCGCCACCGGCGACGTGAAGGCGGTACCTTCCAGGATCCCACGATTGAGCGCGGACATAGTGGACGCCCGCGTCAAGGACGACTTCGCTGCTCCGACCCTCGGAACCGATCGCCATCGCCGACTCGCCGAATACTTGCAATCCAGGTGAGATGTTGCCACTACTCCACACCAAGACACTTCCACGTTCCACTACCCTGAACTTGAAGTAGTTGGCGCCCCAGCCTTCGACGTCTGGGATGTCCGCCACCCCGCTTGTGACACCCTCGGTTCCCCAGTCGGTGGTCGTCCCCAAGTCCTCCGCCTCGGCAAAGCTCGGTCCGATCGTATGCGCGTAGGCAGGTGCCGCAATCAGCAGCACTCCCGCAAAGGCCGCTGATCCCCGCCTCAAGAGGCGCTCCACACCATGAACGAGGCCAATCATCGCTCCCCCCGTACCCGTTCCATGTGACTGAATGCGGTTGTTAACCCGCGTTATCGGCACCCAGCCTCTGGGGTGCGGTGTGCGAGTCTCCGCGTCGGCCTGACGGGGAGGACTAGCGATGGCTTTGAACGTGGCGCTCGGCGAGCCAGAGTTGGCGGCGGCGAGGGCGCTGCACTCGCCGCTCTCTGGCGAAGTGGCGGCGCGGCTGTGCGTCATTGCGGGCTTGAAGCGGCGGCTGGCGGAGGAACGGGCGGCGCTCTCCGAGATCTTGGAACGTGCGACCTGCCAGGCGGAGCAGATTGGAGCGTCCGCTGGTGGCGATGCGGAGGTGCCAGAGGGCAAGCCCGTCGCGGCCATGAACCACGACGTTGCCGAGGGCGAGCGGCGGTTGGCTGCGGCCGGCGATGTCGGCGAAAACACGCGCCGCGCCTACGAGTCCGCATTGCGGGGCTTGGACGCTTGGCTTGGCGAGTGCAGGGAGGGAGTCGGCCTGAACGATGACTTGCTGGCGGAGTACCTCGCGGTTCTGGCAGCGCAGGGGCGGTGCATGTCCAGTGCGGCGCAGGTTGTCGCGGCTGTGAAGCGCCGAGCCAAGCGGCGTGGCGACGAGTCGCCGGTGGGGGAAAGAACCGCCGAGGCGCTTGCTCGGTACCGCAGGGTGGCGCATGAAGGGCCCGGCCAAGTGCGGGGAATCTCTTGGGAAGAGGCGGACCGGATGCGCGACTTGGCAGCCAGCGAGGGAGACCACCGCGGCTTGCGAGACGCGGCGTTGATCTCTGTGGCGTCCGATGCGCTGTTGCGCGTCTCCGAGGTGTCGGACATGCAAGTGGAGAACATAGAGTTCGTGGACGACGGATCGGCCCGGCTGCTGTTGCGCCGGAGCAAGACCGACCCGCAGGGCCGCGGCGCCTTGCTCTTTCTCGGCCCTCGCACCGCCGAACTGGTGCGGAAGTGGACTGCGGCGGCTGGCGTCAAGCAGGGCGCGTTGTTCCGCCGCATCCACCGCGCTGGCACCGTGGCATCGCGGGGGATGGGCACCGGCTCGGTGCGGCGCGTGATCATCCAGCGGGCATCGGCGGCAGGCATTGGAGGGCGCGTGTCTGGACATTCGCTGCGGGTCGGTTCCGCGCAGTCGCTGGCCAAGCGCGGCGCCGGGCTTGTGGCGATGCAGAAGGCGGGGCGCTGGGCGTCGCCAGAGATGCCCGCCCGCTACACGCGCTCGCAAGCGGCTGCGGAGGGGGCGGTCGCCCGTTTGCGTCATCGCCACGGTGCGGAGGCAGGGCGAAAAAGCGCTTGACAGCGCCAATTGGGGGGTGCTTGACTACTGATAACGCGGGTTAACTGTCGTTAGGCTTTTTGGCGAGTCGGCACTATTCCCGAGTCGTTTCCTAGGCCGTACGCAACGCCGAGCAGCCTCCCCCGGCACCAGAGAAAAAGAAGGCCTTGCTCCATGCAGAGCAAGGCCCTCGATATCTCGAATCGCCCCGAGTTGCTGAACTCCGGCTAGCGCAGCGTCAGCTCTTCTCCGAGAGTTGCAGCAACACGCCGTGGGTCGACTTCGGGTGGACGAAGACTTGGGAGCCGCCTTCGCCGATCAGGCGGGCGCCGCCAGCCTTGAGGGCCGAGCAGGCGGCGGTCAGGTCGTCTACCGCGAAGGCGACGGTGTGGATGCCTTCGCCGCGCTTCTCCAAGGCTTGGCCCACCGCGGATTGGGCGTTGATGGGGGCGACTACTTCGATGAAGCCGCCGCCGGGCAGGTTGAAGAACGCCTGCTTGATGCCCAGGGCCTCGCTTTCGTCGGTGCGGTCGAGCGTCAGGCCCAGCGTGTCGCGGTAGGTGGCGATGCCCTCGTCGATGTCGCCTACGCGAACGACCAAGTGGTCGAATGCCGCTAGCGTCATGTCTTTCCCTCCTCTTGCGGTCGGCTTGCGCCGGTTGCGTGTCAGTGATTCAAGGGGCGCATAATAGGGCAGGGCAGGCGGCGGGGAAACACCGTGAGCGACGCGAGCCAGGCGAAAGGGCTGACCAACCACGAAATCACCATCGCGCTGGAAGGCGGCGCCGTGCTCGGCCCGTTCCGCGCCACGTGGAGCACGGAGATCGTCAGCGACGTGCGCGAGCTCACGCGGGACTACGACGCCTTCCTGCAAGGCGGCGAGCAGACGCGCTTCAAGTACCACCTGCACGATCCGGGCAAGCACGTCTCGCACTCGCTCATCATCGACTTCAAGCACGTCACCGCGATCTACGACCGCGTGCTGCTGCACGAACACTGAACGCCGCCCGCTCGGTAGGCGTCATAAAGGGAGAGCTGGCCCATGTGCCGCAACATCAAACCCCTCTTCAACTTCGAACCGCCGGCAACGGATGGCGAAGTCCACGACGCCGCCTTGCAGTTCGTGCGCAAGATTTCCGGGTACGGGAAGCCGTCCGCCGCCAACCAGGCGGCGTTCGACGCTGCGGTGGTTGCGGTTGCGGCGGCCACGCACCAGCTGCTGGCGGAACTCGCCACCAGCGCGCCGCCGAAGAACCGCGAAGAGGAAGCGGCCAAGCGCCGCGAGCGCTCGGCGCGCCGCTTCGCTTTGGCGAGTTAGACATGAAAGAGCCCGTTCGCATCGGCTTGATCGGCTGCGGCACCATCAGCCCGGCGTATCTGCGCGCTGCCGCCACGTTCGACATTCTGGAATTCGTCGGGTGCGCGGACCTCAACCCGGAGGCCGCGAAGAAGACGCAGGCGGATTTCGGCGTTCCGGCGATGTCGGTGGAGGCGCTTCTTGGCCGCGACGACGTGGAAGTGATCCTCAATCTCACCATCCCCGCGGCGCACGGCGAGGTGAATCTGGCGGCGCTTGGCGCTGGCAAGCACGCCTACAGCGAAAAGCCCTTCGGCCTGGACGTGGCGGAAGGGCGGAAGGTGCTGGCCGCTGCGGATGCCGCTGGGCTGCGCGTGGGCTGCGCGCCGGATACGTTCCTCGGCGGTGGGCATCAGACCGTGCGCGGGTTGATCGATGGCGGAGCGCTAGGGCGGCCGGTGGCGGCCACGGCGTTCATGATGAGCCCGGGCGTGGAGTCCTGGCATCCCAACCCGGCCTTCTACTACCACCGGGGCGGCGGCCCGCTGTTCGACATGGGGCCGTACTACCTCACCGCGCTGGTCAACGCGCTGGGGCCGGTGAAGCGGGTGAGCGCCATCACCACTCGCGGGCGCGACCAGCGCACCATCGGCTCGCAGCCCTTCGCCGGGCAAGTCATCGACGTGGAAGTGGATACGCACACCGCCGGCACGCTGGAGTTCCACGGCGGGGCGGTGGCGACGGTGGCGATGAGCTTCGACGTGCGGCTGCACTCTAACCGCTTCATCGAAATCCACGGCACCGATGCGAGCCTCTCGTCGCCGGATCCCAATGGCTTCGGCGGCTCGGTTCGGCTTTCCGCGCAGCGCTCGTGGAAGCGGCAGCCGCTCACCCACGGCTACACCGGCAACATGCGCAGCATCGGGCTTGCGGACATGTGCAAGGGCATTCGCAGCGGGCGCCCGCATCGCTGCGACGGGCGCTTGGCGCACCATGTGCTGGAAATCATGGCGGCGTTTGGGGAATCGTCGGCCAGCGGCAACCACGTGGTGTTGGAGAGCAGGCCGGAGCGCCCCGTTCCGCTGCCGACGGGGCTTGCGGAGGGGGAACTGGACTGACGCGGGGGTGTGCGGGCGTTGGCCAAGCGTGGTTCAATGGCGGCGGTTCAACAACGACGAGGGGAATCCACATGGCCATCGACCCCAATGCCGTCGGCGCAACCGGCGGGCCCGTTTCGCGTTCGTGGTCGTCCAAGGACGCCTTGCTCTATGCCGTGGGCATCGGCGCGGGCACGGACGAACTGCAGTTCACCACGGAGAACACCGCCGACGTGCGCCAGCGCGTGTTGCCGACGTTCGCGGTGATCATCGGCGGAGGCGGCACGCCCATGAACAAGGTGGGCTCCTTCAATCCGGCGCTGATGGTGCATGGCGAGCAGGGCATCGAACTGTTCGACGAAATCCCGCCGGACGGCGAACTGGAGAGCACCGGCAAGATCGTCGGCATCTGGGACAAGGGCAGCGCCGCGGTGCTGGAGAGCGAGTCCGAATCCTTCGACAAGGCCACCGGCAAGCGCCTGCTGAAGACCCGCTCCATGCTTTACTGCCGTGGCGAAGGCGGCTGGGGCGGGGATCGGGGGCCATCGGCCAAGCTCGAATTTCCCGATGCGGAACCGACGCACCAGGTCGTCTACGAGACGCGGGAGGATCAGGCGCTCACGTACCGGCTGTCGGGAGACCGCAACCCGCTTCATTCGGACCCGGCGTTCGCGGCGCGAGGCGGCTTCGCCAAGCCGATCCTGCACGGGCTGTGTACCTACGGATTCACCGGCCGCGCCTTGCTGCACTCGCTGTGCGACGGCGATCCGTCGCGCTTCCGCTCGATGAACGCGAGGTTCTCGAAGCCGGTGATTCCGGGCGACACGCTGACGGTCTCGATGTGGGCGAATGGGGGCGAGGCGCTGTTCCGCACGACGAATCAGGATGGGGACGTCGTCATCGATCAAGGGCTTTGCGCGTTCGACTGAAGAGCAGCGGGGCCGAAATCGGCGAGCGTCAATCCGGGGGTTGTTTTCGCGACTCCCGGATTGATTCCAACTCGGCCAGCGCTTCGAGATCCTTCGGTCTTCCGGCAGCTCGTTTGGCCTCGATGAGGGAGGGCAGATCCAAGCATCGGCACCGGTAGCCGAAAATCTCCACCGTGATGGTGTGCGGCAGTAGGGCCCGGTAGTCGCCGCCGCCAACGATTTCGCCGAGCAGGTCGATGTCGCCGATGGCCGTTGTGAGCGTGAAGTTCAAGCCGTGCGCGATGGTCTCGGCGGACCACTCGAACGGCAGACCCTCCGGTGCGCCGCGCAGATAGGGTGAATGGGGTCGCAACGCTTGGGCTAGGCGCTCGATGTTGTCCGCTTCTCGCGAGTAGACGAAGTCGACGTCCTGCGTCAGCCGCGCAGAGCCGTGAACCGTGGCAGCCAAGCCGCCGACCAAGATGCTTTCCACGCCCGCATCCTCGAATGCGCCCAGCACCGCGCCGAAGTCGATCAACGAGTCGCCTTCTCGCCGGCGCGGCGCGCTTCTTCGGCTAGGCGTTGCAGGGACATCAGGTTGCGGACTCTTTCATCCACCGTCCGGCGGAGGTTTTCGCGCAAGAGCGTGTGGTCGATGCCGCGTTTGTATGCCTCGACCACGGGATCCCGGTACCGCTCGGAGCGATCTTTCGCCATTGCCGGATCCCCTCAGCTGTAGCGGTAGGGTCGGCCGGCGCGGTCCATTGCGGCGTTGTAGTCGCGGAGGATCTTCACCACGCGGGCGTTGCGGGGGCTCTCGGCGGCGATCTCGTCCCAGAAGTCGCGGGCCTGGGCTTCCACTTGCGCCCATTCGTCGTCCGGGATGGTGGTGAGGGCGAGCTTCGTGCCGTCCACGCGCAGCTTGGCTTCGCCGCCCCAGTACCAGTGCTGGCGGTAGTAGTGCGAGCTGTCCATGCTCAGGCGGAACAACTCCTGCAAGTGCGGCGGCAGGGCGTTCCACTTCTCGGAGTTGGCGAAGTAGGAGCCGCACCAGGCGCCGGAAATGTTGTTCGTGAGGAAGTAGCTCGCCACGTCCGCCCAGCCGACCGTGTAGTCCTCGGTGATGCCGGACCAGGCGAGGCCATCCAGTTCGCCTTCCCGCACCGCGGCCTGCACGTCGTCCCACGGCAGCGTCACGGGCACCACGCCGAAGCGGCGGAGGAATCGACCGGCGGTGGGGAAGGTGAAGACGCGCAGCCCTTTCAGATCTTCTAGGCGGTGGATGGGCTTGACGGTGCTGAAGTGGCAGGGATCCCACGCGCCGGCACTGAGCCAGGTGACGCCTTCCACTTCGCCGTAGGCTTCGGCCCAGATGTCGTTCAGGCCCCATTGGTGGAAGAGCGCTGGCACGTCCAGGCTGTAGCGGCAGGCGAAGGGGAAGTAGCCCCCGAAGACGGAGATGTCCACCGGCGCGGCGATGGAATCGTCGTCGGACTGAACGGCGTCGATGGCGCCCCGCTGCATGGCGCGGAACAGCTCGCCGGTGGGCACCAGCTGATCGGCGAAGTAGAGCTCGATCTCCATTTCGCCGTTCGCCACGGTGTTGAAGGAGTCGATGGAGCGCTTCACCACGTGTTCGGCGAGGGCTGGCCCGGCGTAGGTTTGCAGGCGCCACTTGATCTTCGTCTTCGGCGCCGTGTGGACTGCCGGGGCGGCGAGCACGGCGCCCGCGGCACCGGCCACGCCGACTTTGTTCAGGAAGCTGCGTCTCGTCGCCATGGGACTCCTCTCGTTCGCCGATCTCTTCCGCGGCTACTGGTGCAAGTGGGGGTAGCTGAAGGCGGCTTCTTGCTCCAAGGCGCTGGCGACCGTGAGCAGGCGGGCTTCGCCGAGCCGCGGGCCGATCAGCTGGAAGCACGCCGGCAGGTTCTCTTCGTCCATCTCGAAGGGGAGCGTGACGCTCGGGTGTCCGGAGTAGTCGAACGGCGCGGTGTAGCGGATGAAGCGCTCTTGTTGCCGTTGCTCGCGGGCCGCCGTGCGCTCCGCCGGCGGAATCGGCCCGGGGATGCAGGGCGCGATCAGCATGTCCACGCCGATCAGCAGGCTGTTCAGGCCGTTGCGGTAAGTCGCTCGTGCTTCTTCCAAGCTGGCGTAGTCCGCGTCCGATGAACGCAAGCCAAGTTCCAGCAGCCCGGCCAACGCCGGCCCGTACTCGTCCTTGCGGCTCGGATAGGTGGCGGCGTGGGCACGGACGGCTTCGACGCTGCACGTCACGGCCCATCCATCGACCAGCGCATCGCTGTTCGGCAGAGTCACCTCGACGATGCGCGCGCCACGGCTCTGCAACGCTTCCGTGGCATGGCCGATTGCCTGCAAGACCGCTGGCGTGGCCGCTGCGTTGTAGTCGTGGTCCACGCCGACGGTTAGGCCGTCAAGAACGGTGACAAGCAGCGCGGCATAGGGTGGCACCGGCGCTTCTAGGGAAGTTTCGTCTTTGGGATCGTGGCCAGCCATGACTAGGAGCATTCGCGCCGCGTCCTCGACGCTGCGCGTCATCGGGCCGATGTGATCGAGCGATTCCGCGAGCGGGAAGACGCCGTGGCGACTGACGCGACCGTAGCTCGGCTTCACCCCGACCAGCCCGCAAGCGGCGGACGGGAAGCGGATGCTGCCGCCGGTGTCCGTGCCGATTGCGCCGTGCGCCAAGCCCGCGGCGACCGCTACGCCGGAACCGGACGAGGAAACGCCAGTCCAGCGTTCCGCGCGCCACGGATTCTTCGGCGGTTCGACGGACGGATGGTGTTCCGCGTAGGCGCCTTCCGTGAGCTTCACCTTGCCGAGTACGATGGCGCCGGCGTCTTCGAGCCGCCGCACCACGGTGGCGTCCGCATCCGGCCGCCAGTCCTTCAGCACCGCGGTGCCGCAGGACGTGGGGATGCCTTCGGTGGCCAGCAGATCCTTGAGCGCAATCGGCGCAGCGTGGAGGACGCCGAGCGGGGCGCCGGAAGCGCGTTTCGCATCCAAGGCGTCGGCGCGCGCCAAGGCCCGTTCGCCAAGCACGGAGACGTAGGCGCCGAACTCGCCGTCGCGTTCTTCGATGCGTTCCAGCATCGCTTCGGCGACGCCACGCGCCGTGAGCTCGCCGCTCTTGGCGCGGCGAACGACCTCCGAGAGGGTGAGCGCGTGGATGGTCACTGGCGGCGCTCGGCTGTTCCTCGGGCGCTAGGCCGCCAAGTCGAAGATTTTGCCGGGATTCAGAATGCCGTTCGGGTCCAAGGCCAGCTTGAGCCTGCGCATCAGGGCGATTTCGGCATCGCTGCGGGAGAGGTTCAGGTACTTCTTCTTGTCCAGGCCGACGCCGTGTTCGGCGGTGACCGAGCCGCCGATGGCCGCCAAGGGTTCGTAGACCGCCCGCTTCACGCCCTCCGCGGCGTCTTCGTCATCCCCCGCGGACGTGCCGAAGTGGATGTTGCCGTCGCCGATGTGGCCGAAGGTGAAGTTCACGTAGTCGCCGAAGGTGGCCTGCAAGCGGCGATTCACCTCGGCCACGTAGTCCTCCATCTTGGAGATGCGCAGGCTGACGTCGAAGATGAACATCGGCTTGTACTGATGCACCTGCTCCACATCGTCGCGCATCGCCCACAGTTCCTGGCGCTGCGCTTCGTTGCCGGCGACCACGGCATCGGCGACCAGGCCGTCTTCGTAGGCGTCCTCGAACGCGGCCTGCAAACGCGCGTGGTCGCCTTGCGGATCGCCGCCCATGGCCTCGACCAGAGCGTAGTAGGGGTAGTCCTGGGAAAGCGGCGGCTTCTGCGTGGCGGGCGGCGTGGTGACGAGGCGGTAGAAGTTGTTCCACAGCACCTCGAAGGCGGAGAGGGTGCCGCCGAGCTTGGCGTCCATGGTCTTCAGCAGCGCGGTGATCTGCTCGAAGCTCTCCGCCGCCACCAGCATGGTCTCCTGGCTGCGCGGCCTTTCGCGCAGCCGCAGCACGGCGCGGGTGACGACGCCGAGGCTGCCTTCGGTGCCGATGAAGAGCTGCTTCAAGTCGTAGCCGGCGTTGTTCTTGATCATGCGGTTCATGGACGAAACCACCGTGCCGTCCGCCAACACCGCCTCGACGCCGAGCACCATGTCGCGCGTCATGCCGTAGCGAATCACGCGGTTGCCGCCCGCGTTGGTGGCGATGTTGCCGCCCAGGGTGCAGCTGCCGCGACCGCCGATGTCCAGCGGGTAGAGCAGATCGTGTTCGTCCGCGGCGTTCTGCACGGCTTCCAGGACGGCGCCCGCCTGCACCGTCATGGTGCGTTCGGCGGCGTTGACTTCCTCGATGGCGTTCATGCGCTCCAAGGAGATCGCCACGTCGTGCGGCTGCGTGACGGCGCCTTCGGAGAGGCCGGTGAGGCCGCCGTGGGTGACCACGGACTGCCCGGCATCGTTGCAGATGGCCAGCAGCCGACTCACTTCGTCCGTGCTTCGGGGGCGGACGATGGCCTGCGCGGCAATGCCCTCGCTGCGCCAGATGCCGCTTGCCCGACCCGAAACGTCCTGCCCGGTGAGTACGCCGCCGTTGCCGACGACTTCGCCAAGCGCTTGCAGCAGTTCGCTCATTCCCTCGCCCTGTTCCCCGAATCGCGGCGAGTGTAGCACCGTGGCTGGCGGCGCTTCGCCACGGCGCGGAGCGAGTTCTGGCGTCAGTAGTCGACGACGTCGTTCTCGAAGACGAAGCCGTCGGCGGGCATCACCAGGCGGTGGCGGGGGCCTTCGCGGTCGGCATCCCAGTCCTCGTAGCCAGCGTCGCCCTGCCACATCGCCACGCGCACGCCGTCGCTGCGCTTCACGGCCCGCGTTTCGTAGAAGCGGGCGTCCTGTTCCCCGAAGTGGCTCAACACCGCATCCACCGGCTGGTAGCGGGAGACGTGGTAGAGGGTCACCCAGGTGGGCGGCGCGAGGTCGATCTGGCCTTCGCCGTGCTTCGCCAGCGCATCCGCCGGCCGAATCCACTGGTGATCCTTGATCTCGCCGTCGTCGATGCTGATCGCGTGGTCGCCAGCCCGGGCCGCGAAGAACCAGGTGGCGAAGCGCACCGGCGTGCTCGGTGGCGGCGTCCAATGCGCGAACCACACGAAGTCCGCCGGGTCCACCTCGATGCCCGCCTCTTCGTGGGCTTCGCGCGCCGCCGCATTGCGAGCGGCGAGTTCCTTGTCGCCGTCCTCGGTGAAATCCTCGGCGTCGATGCGCCCGCCCGGAAAGACCCACATGCCGCCGAACGCGATCTTCGAGTTCTTCCGCAGCATCAACACCTCCGGCCCGCTCCCGCCGTCCCGCAACAGCACCACGGTTGCCGCAGGCGTAGCCGGACGCACCTCCGCCGCCTTCGGATCGTCCACATCGCCGTAGATGTCGTTCTTGTGTTTCTCTGTCGCCGCCATGCTTCCTCCGCTCGTTGCGAAGCCCCCATGATCGGCCTTGCGCGAAGATTGAGCAAGTCGCCGTTTCCGAAAGTCGCCGCGCATCGTGCCCGCAGCGGAATCGCTCGTCGGCACCGTCCAAGAACCCCCGCGTCTGGTGTATGGTCCACGGGTTTCCGCTACTCGTACGCCCAAATCCATGGCCCACGCACTTGCAGAGGTGTCGAGCGTCGTTGCCGCGAACGTGCGCAACGTAAAGGTCGACGGGTTTCTTCGTCCACTAACTCAACGCATTGTGGAGCTGGTCCACCTTGCGTCCGAAGACGACGAGCAAGCAGCGCTGCGTCCGAAGTCCCTAGAGGGCTTTTGCAGGTTCCTGAGCCTCCACGGCGAGCGCATCGAGTCCCGGCCACAGCTCGTGCTCACGCTGGACGGCTACCTGCGAGCCGTCTGGCGCAAGGGCAAGGGGCACCGGATCGCGCTGCGATTCATCGACGACAAGCGCTTGGCCTTCGTGACGTTCCTGCCGGACAGCTTCCGACCCACGCAGACGAACCACATCGGCGGCGAATCGTCGATCGAAGCCGTCTTCGACACGATTGGGCAGAAGGCGGTCTAGCGCAGCCAGGACCGCTGCTTGTCCGCATGGTGGAAGTCGCCGAAATCGAGGACTCGTTCGACTGCGCTCGCCTGACCAAAGCGTCGCAGATTCTTGAAGACGGCAACGTCGATGGCGCCGCTTTCGCCCTCCGCCAAGGGGAGCAGTACTTGTCTTGGAACTGCCTCAGCCTGCTGCCAGGCGACCGGCAGTCTCAGTTCGACGCGCTCAGGGCGATCCTTGGTGGCAAGCTGAACGTCCGCAGGACATCGCGCTTGTCGGTCGTTAACGTCGGCCATACCAAGAGACTGGCCAAGCAGCACGCGGATGCCAACCTCGAGTTCAGGCACATGCCCGAAGAAGACGATCCAACGCATTGCGGCATGTACGGCTTGGAGATGAACGACGAGGTCGTCCAAGACCTGATCGCCGAGTCGGTGTCCGACACCGTGCAGGCGGTTGGCTAGAGAGCACCGACTTGCCGCGAGCGCTAGGCCCTCTATAATCGCGCTCCCGCTCGGGAATCGAGCATCCGCACATCGGCTCCTGCTTCACGCCGCGAAAGCTCCGGCGGAGGCGTCAACCGAAGGAGACTGCCAATGCGACACTACGAAATCGTGTTCATGGTGCATCCGGATCAGAGCGATCAGGTGCCAGGCATGATCGAGCGCTACTGCAACCTGATCGAACGGGGCAACGGCGTCGTTCACCGCAAGGAAGACTGGGGGCGGCGGCAGCTGGCGTATCCGGTCTCGAAGATCCACAAGGCGCACTACGTGCTGCTGAACATCGAAGTCGGGCGCGAGACGCTCGACGAGCTCGAGAGCGCGTTCCGCTTCAACGACGCGGTGCTGCGCAATCTGGTCATCAAGCGCAACGGCCCGGAGACCGGGCGCTCGAAGATCTACGAAGAGGAGCTGCGCGAGCAGGAGAAGGACCGCGAGCGGGAACGCCGCAGGGAAGAAGACGCGAGGGCGCGGATGGCGCGACGCCAGGCGGAGGCTGCGCCGGCGGCGCCTGCCCCAGTCGAGCCCGAGACCGCCTAGCGGCGCAAGCGGAACCAAGGAGAGCACGTCATGGCACGCCGATTCGGGCGCAAACGCTATTGCAGATTCACCGCCGAGGGCATCAAGGAGATCGACTACAAGGATCTCGACCTGCTCCGGCAGTACGTCACGGAGACCGGCAAGATCGTGCCGAGCCGCATCACCGGGACCAGCGCCAAGTACCAGCGGCAGCTGGCCACCGCCGTCAAGCGGGCCCGCTATCTGGCGCTGCTTCCGTACACCGACCAGCACAGGTAGGCGCGACCGATGAACGTCATCCTGATGGAGCGGGTGAGCAACCTCGGCGACCTCGGCGAGGAAGTGGTGGTGAAGAACGGCTACGCCCGCAACTTCCTCATCCCCACCGGCAAGGCGGTTCGCGCCAACGCCGACAACCGCAAGGAGTTCGAAGGGCGGCGGGCGGAACTCGAAAAGGCCGCCAACGCCAAGCTGACGGACGCCAGCGAACGGGCGGCGCAGCTGGTGGACCGCTCGGTGGTCATCGTCGCCCGGGCCAGCGACGAGGGCAAGCTCTACGGCTCCGTGGGCACTGCCGAGATCGCACGCGCGCTCACCGAGGCCGTGCTGCCGATCGCCAAGGCGGAAGTGCGCATGCCGGAAGGGGCGATCCGCGCCATCGGCGAGTACGAAGTGGACATCCACCTGTACGCGGACATCACGCAGACGGTGCAGGTGCAGGTGGTGGCGGAGTAGCCCGCCGCTGGCGCGTCTATCCAGTCTTTCTCCACAGCATCCCGGAGCGGGAACTCACAAGCACTCACAGCAATCCACGGTCGAAACAGCGGTTTTCCACACGCAATTCCCGGCGCGTACACAGCTTTCCACATTGACCGTGGCGCCCCGCTAGGCAACGCTATTGTGCGTCTCCCACTACAGGACGCCGCGATGGCCGAGCCAGCGCCGAACTCTCCGCCGCCGCCTACCCAGCTCAAGGTTCCGCCCCATTCGATTGAGGCGGAGCAGTCGCTGCTCGGCGGCCTGATGCTCGACGAGCAGGCTTGGTTCAAGGTGGCGGACAAGGTGGCCGCCGAGGACTTCTACCGCCCCGGCCACCGCATCGTCTTCGACGCCATGACGGAACTGGCCAACGCCAACCAGCCGCTGGACGTCATCACGCTCTCCGAGACCCTCGCCAACCGAGCGCTGCTGGAGAAGGCGGGCGGCAACGGCTATCTGGCGGAGCTGGTCGACGGCACGCTGGGTGCGTCCAACGTCGGCGCGTACGCGGAGATCGTCCAGGAGCGGGCGACGCTGCGCCGCCTCATCGGCGCCGCCAACGAGATCGCCGACGCCGCCTTCGCGCCCGAAGGCCGCAACAGCGCCGAGGTGCTCGACCACGCCGAACAGCTGATCTTCGAGATCGGCGAAGGCGAGGTGAAGGACACGGTGCCGAAACGCATCCACGTGCTGACGGACACCGTGGCGGAAAAGCTGGATGCACTGAAGGCTGGGCACGCCATCACCGGCGTCGCGTCCGGCTTCGACGATCTGGATCGCAGAACCGCCGGATTCCAAGCATCGGATCTGGTCATAGTCGCGGCGCGTCCGTCCATGGGCAAGACAGCGCTTCTGGTGAACATGGCCGAACACGCCGTGATGGCCGACGAAAGCGACGGCGACGCGGTGCTCATCTTCTCGATGGAGCAACCGTCCGATCAGCTCGTCATGCGGCTGCTCTCCTCCCTCGGGCGCATCGACCAGATGCGGATGCGCACCGGCCAGTTGCAGGCCGACGACTGGGACCGCTTCAGCAGCGCCCGCGCCCAGATCAAGGACAAGCCCCTCTACATCGACGACACCCCCGCGCTCACCCCGAACGACCTGCGGGCGCGCGCCAGGCGCGTGGCGCGGGAGGCGGGCGGCGTGAAGATGATCATGGTGGACTACTTGCAGCTGATGCGCTCGTCCACCAAGCAGGAGAACCGCACCAACGAAATCTCCGACATCTCGCGCTCGCTCAAGGCCATCGCCAAGGAGATGAACTGCCCGGTGGTGGCCTGTTCGCAGCTCAACCGCAGTTTGGAGAGCCGCACCGACAAGCGCCCGCACATGTCCGACCTGCGCGAATCCGGCGCCATCGAGCAGGACGCGGACGTGATCCTGTTCATCTACCGCGACGAGGTGTACAACCCGGAGAGCCCGGATCAGGGCCTCGCCGAGATCATCATCGGCAAGCAGCGCAACGGCCCCATCGGCATGTTGAAGCTCACGTTCACGCCCAATCTCACGAAGTTCGACAACCACCTGGACACCGAAGCCTACGGCTACGGCCCGGAAATGGGGGGTACGCCCTACGACGGCCCGCCGGATGGCTAAGGCGAAAGCGGCGTTCGTTTGCGGCGAGTGCGGCGCCGACCACGCCAAGTGGCAAGGCCAGTGCGCGGCCTGCGGCCAGTGGAACACGTTGCGCGAAGTCGTGGCCGCGCAGACCAAACGCTCCCCCGGCGGCTACGCCGGCAGTGCGCCTCGTGCGGCCAAGCTCCACCAGATCCAAACCGCCGAGAGCGCCCGCATCGCAACCGGCATCCACGAACTGGACCGCGTGCTCGGCGGCGGATTCGTGGCCGGGTCGGTGGTGCTGATGGGCGGCGATCCGGGCGCGGGAAAGAGCACGTTGCTGCTGCAAGTGGCCGCGATGTTGGCCAAGAGCGTGGGCGTGTTGTACGTGAGCGGCGAAGAGTCCCTCGAGCAGATCGCCACCCGCGCCAAGCGGCTCGGCCTGCCGGCTGGCGATCTCGTCGTCGCTTCGGAAACCGTCGTCGAACGGGTTGCCGAACTGGTGCAGACGGAACGGCCTCGCCTCGCCATCGTCGATTCGATCCAGGTCATGCAGGCGCAAGCATCGGAAGGTCTGCCAGGCAGCGTCTCGCAAGTGCGCGAATCGGCCGCCGAACTGGTGCGCCTCGCCAAGCAGACGGGCATCGCCATCGTGCTCGTCGGCCACGTCACCAAGGAAGGCAGCCTCGCCGGGCCGAAGGTGCTGGAACACATGATCGACTGCTTCGTGATGCTGGAGGCGCCGCCCGGCAGCCGCTACCGAACCCTGCGCGGCCAGAAGAACCGCTTCGGTGCCGTCAACGAACTCGGCGTCTTCGCCATGACGGATGGCGGCATGAAGGAAGTCTCCAACCCCTCGGCGATCTTCCTGCAACGCTCCGAACACGCCGCCCCCGGCAGCGTCGTCACCGTCGCCTGGGAAGGCACACGCCCCTTGCTGGTGGAAATCCAAGCGCTGGTAGACCACGTGCAAGGCGGCTACCCCAGGCGCGTGGCCGTGGGACTGGACGCCCAACGCCTCGCCATGCACCTAGCCGTCCTGCACCGCCACTGCGGCGTTTCGCTGGCCGACCAGGACGTCTTCGCCAACGTGGTCGGCGGCGTCCGCATCGGCGAAACATCCAGCGACCTCGCCCTAGTGGTGGCAACCCTCTCCAGCCTGCGCGGCCAAGCCCTGCCCCGCGACCTCATCGTCTTCGGCGAACTCGGCCTCGCCGGCGAAATCCGCCCCGTCCCCAACGGCCAAGACCGCCTCCGCGAAGCCCAAAAACACGGCTTCGCCCGCGCCATCGTGCCGAAAGCCAACCGCCCCCGCCCCACGATCCCCGGCATGGATGCCCTGCCCGTCGCATCGCTCGCCCAAACCGTGGACGCCATCGCCGACTTCGCGCTAGTCTGACGGCGTTTAGGGGTCCGTCGCCACGACCATAGAGTACGAATGCTTCGCCATGCGTGACTGCTACGACTTCTCCGACTCGAAGCCGAGTCCCTACGCCAAGCGCATGGAGCGGCAGATCACGGTTCGTTTGGACGAGGACACCATCGCGTACTTCGAGGCAATGGCCAAGCGGAAGGGGTTGCCTTACCAGAGCCTCATCACGCTGCATCTGCGCGAGTGCGCGGAGTCCAACCGGGAGTTGCGCATCGGCTGACGTGATCCGGCGTTCGCGGCCATGCGTTGCGTCTGTCAGGTGCCGTTGGCCTCCAAGCCCCAAACGTGCCAGCCGGCTGCCTGCGTTCTGGCGAAAAGTTCGATTCTGCGCAAGTCGGGGAACATCGCCTCTATGCGCCTGCGCACCTCGGAGGGCTTTGCGGAGTGGGGACCGCGCTTGGCGCTGACCAGCTGGCGGACGTTGCGGGCGCCGCGGGGGGTTGGGATTCTGCCGCGCTTGAACACTAGGCAGAGTTCGCACTGGCTCATGGTGTAGAAGCCTGGGTTGACGCGCATCTTGTCCCAGACGAACGCGACCGTTGCCCAGGAGAAGCCCCACGTCTTGCCCAGGTCGATGGCCTGGTCCAGGTGGGGGTTGGTCGCCCACATGAAAAGGAGGGCGTTCTCCGCGGCGATGCTCGGCACGTCGAGGCGTTTGAGATCGTCCAAGGTGGCGGTCGGGTAGTGGCGTTGGGCGCCGCCGGTGTCGCTGCTTCCCGCGCCGGCGTGTTGCAGTTGCCCTTTGTAGTCCCAAGGCGGGTCGGCGTAGATGATGTCGAACCGTTGCCGAGGCAAGGCGGGGAAGGCGGCCATGGCGCTATTCTGGGCGCGGGGCGTGGAAACGGCAAATGGAGCGCCGGCGCGTACAATCGCGCCATGCACTGCCCGTTCTGCGAAGCCGAAGACACGCGCGTGATCGATACCCGGCTGGTGGGCGGGGGCGAGCAGGTTCGTCGTCGGCGCGAATGTCAAGCCTGCGCCGAGCGCTTCACCACCTACGAGAGCGCCGAACTGCTGATGCCGCGGGTGATCAAGAGCAACGGCGGCCGCGAGCCGTTCAACGACGACAAGCTCCGCTCCGGACTCACCCGCGCCTTGGAGAAGCGGCCTGTTTCCGTTGAAGATCTGGAGATCATCATCAGCCACATCCAACACGATCTCCGCGCCACCGGCGAACGCGAACTGCCGTCGCGGGCGATTGGCGAAGCGGTGATGAAACGGCTCAAGGAAGTCGACCAAGTGGCCTACGTGCGCTTCGCCTCCGTGTACCGCGACTTCCAGGACATCAGCGAGTTCCAAGACGAGATCGCCAAGCTCAAGACCGAGCTCGACGAACCGTGATCAGCGCCGTGGATCGGCTGTTTCTGCGCCGCGCCGTGGAACTGGCGCAGCGCGGGTTGTTCAGCGTCGCCGAGAATCCCCGCGTGGGCTGCGTCATCGTGCGCGACGGCAACGTGATCGGGCGCGGCTGGCATCGGCGCACCGGCGGGCTGCACGCCGAGAACGAGGCCATTTCGGATGCCGGCGGGGACATTCGCGGCGCCACGGTGTACGTATCGTTGGAGCCTTGCTGCCACACCGGACGGCAGCCGCCTTGCACCGATGCGCTGATTCGCGGCGGGGCGGCGCGGGTGGTGGCGGCGATGACCGATCCGCATCCGCAAGTCGCCGGCCGTGGCTTTGCGACGCTCCGGGCGGCTGGCATCGAGGTGGCCGCTGCGGAACTGCCGGAAGCGCTGGCGCTCAACGTCGGCTACGTGAAGCGCATCGCCACCGGCAAGCCCTTCGTGCGCATCAAGCTCGCGGCCTCGCTCGATGGCCGCACGGCCATGGCAGATGGCGAGAGCCAGTGGATAACCTCCGCGGCAGCGCGTGCCGACGTGCAGTATTGGCGAGCGCGCAGCTCCGCCGTGATCACGGGAATCGGCACGGTGCGCGCCGACGATCCGCTACTCAACGTGCGCGATATGCGCTTCGCCAACGACGCGGGCATCCGCCAACCGCTCGTCGTCGTGGCGGATAGCACCGCGGCCACCCCGCCGAGCGCGAGGCTCTTCGGCGGCGGCGGGGCGGTGCTCATCGTCGTTGCCGAAGACGCGCTCTCGTCCGCTACCGCCGAACTCCCGCGGTGGCAAGGGGCAACGGTGCTTTCGACCAAGGGCAGCGTCGTCGATCTGCCCGAGTTGTTGACGCACCTCGCGGAGAGAGGCTGCAACGAAGTGCTGGTCGAAGCCGGCGCAACCCTCGCGGGCGCATTCTTCCGGCAGCGCCTGTGGGACGAGGCACTCGTCTATCTGGCGCCGAAAGTGCTCGGCGATGGCGCCAAGCCTCTGGCGCGGCTCGCTCCCGAGTGCCTCGCCGATGCATTGCAGGCGAAGATCAGCGCGGTGGATCGAATCGGCGACGACGTGCGCGTGCGCATGGTGCCCCACGATGCCCCAAGCTCCGCGCATGGCTGATCGACCCACCCCCCGTGCCCGCTACCGGGCGCGTCGTGCCCTGCTGCAGGCGCTCTACGCCTGGCAGTTCACCGACGCCGCCGCGGTCGAACTGGGCAAACACCTAGGGGAGACCGACGCGCTGAACGAGGCGGACGCCGACTTCTTCCATGCGTGCTTGACGGGCGTTGTGCAGTCCGCGCCTGAACTCGATGCCCTGTTCACGCCCTACTTGGACCGCGACTTCGCCGCTTTGAATCAGGTCGAACGGGCGATTCTGCGCGCTGGCACGCACGAACTGCGGACGCGTTTGGACGTTCCCGCGCGGGTCGCCATCAACGAGTGGGTGCAGCTTGCGAAGCAGTTCGGCGCCGAGCAGAGCTTCCGCTACGTGAACGGCGTGCTCGACCGCGTCGCCCGCGATCTGCGCGCTTCGGAGATGCCATCTTGAGCGGCAGCGAGTTCGACTTGATCGAGGGGATCGTCGCCGCCCTTGGCGACACGGCGACCACCGGGGACGGCGTGGCCATCGGGCCGGGCGACGACGCCGCGGTGCTGGAGTTGCCAGCCCGCCATCACCTGGTGGTCTCCACCGACACGCTGGTCGCCGGCCGGCACTATCCAGAAGACGCCGCCCCCGAACTAATAGGCTGGCGCAGCATGGCCGTGGCCGCATCGGACTTGGCCGCGATGGGCGCAGCGCCAGCATGGGCGACGGTGGCGTTGGTCGCGCCCGAACTTGCGGCGGATTGGGCGGAGCGGTTCGCCGACGGGATTGGAGAGGCGGCCAGAGACTTCGGCATGAAGATCGTCGGCGGCAATCTCGCGCAAGGGCCGCCGAGCGTCACGGTCACGGTGCATGGTCACCTGCCAGCCGACTCGGCCTTGGCGCGCACCGGCGCACAGCCCGGCGATCACGTCTACGTCACCGGCCTTTTGGGAGGCGCAGCGCTCGCTTTGGACGACTTGCCGCACCTCGCCGCCTGCTCGCGGAACGACCTGCGCGAAGACTCGCCACTCCGCCGCTACTGGCGTCCAACACCGCGTTTCGACTTCGGCGCCGGCTTGCGTGGTTTAGCAACGGCAGCCATCGACATTTCCGACGGATTCGCCGCAGACATCGCCCACATCTGCAAGGCCAGCGCGGTACGCTGCGAGATCGACGTCGCCCGCCTGCCCCTGTTCCCAGGCTGCGACGCCCAACGGGCAGTCTCTGCTGGAGACGACTACGAGCTGGCTTTCACGGCACCACCGGAAGTACACGACCAGATTCAGGCCCTGTCGCAACGCACGGGCGTACGCGCCACGCATGTCGGCACCGTGAGCGGCGAACTGCCTAGCGTTCCGGTGTGGCGGCTCAATGGCGAGCGGGCGACCATGCCAATGGGCTACCGCCATTTCTGACTTGAGGACCGGTTCCGTCAAATCCCCGTCAGATGTGCGCTGCGGGCCGCAACCGTACCATCGAGCTGCGGACGAATCGCGCTTGCGTCGCGGTGCTTCGCTGCCTAGAATCCGCGCCTTGATGCGTGGCGCACGCCTCCGCGGTGCTGCACGTCAGTCGGGTCGAATCCATCGAGGCAAGCCGCTTGACCACGTTCAACGACTTCGTCGTTCGCTTCGCCAACGTCAACGGCTCCGGCTCGGCGTCGGCCAACGGGATGTTCGCGAAGGCGCTGTTCCGCATGGGCGTTCCGGTGGCCACGCGCAACATCTTCCCCTCGAACATCGAGGGGCTGCCCACCTGGTTCGAGGTGCGGGTGTCCGAGCGGGGCTACCTAGGCCGCCGCGAAGGCGTGGACATCATGGTGGCCATGAACGCGGAGACCTTCGCCGAGGACATCGAATCCATCGTCCCCGGCGGCTACCTGGTGTACGACAACACCAAGGAGATGCACCCGCGCCTGCGCCGTTCGGACATCAACTACGTCGGCGTGCCCATTTCGCAGCTGGTGCTGCCGGAGTTCCCGAATCCCAAGCACCGCGCCCTGTTCAAGAACATCGTCTATCTCGGCGCGATGTCCGCGCTCATCAGCATCGACTTCGAGGTCATCACCGGCATGGTGTCGGCGCAGTACAAGGGCAAGGACGACCTCATCGCCCCGAACATCCACGCGCTGGAGATCGGGCGCAACTACGCCTTCGACTATCTGGACTGCCCGCTGCCCATCCAGGTGCGCTACTCGGAGGCCGCCGGCGACCGGATTCTCGTCGACGGCAACGGCGCCGCGGCGCTCGGCGCGGTCTACGGCGGGGCCACGGTGTGCGCGTGGTATCCGATCACGCCGTCCACCTCGTTGGCGGAAGCGTTCGAGCGCTACTGCAACCAGCTGCGCGTGGCGCCGAACGGCGAGCGCAACTTCGCCATCGTCCAGGCCGAGGACGAACTCGCGGCAATGGGCATCGTCATCGGCGCCGGCTGGAACGGCGCGCGGGCGTTCACGGCCACCAGCGGCCCAGGCGTCTCCTTGATGACCGAGTTCCTCGGCCTCGCCTACTTCGCCGAAATCCCCGCCGTGCTGTGGGACATCCAGCGCGCAGGGCCCTCCACCGGCATGCCGACGCGCACTCAGCAGGGCGACCTGCTTGCCTCCGCCTACGCGTCCCACGGCGACACGCGGCACCCGCTGCTGTTTCCCTCCACGCCGAAGGAGTGCTTCGAGTTCGCCGCCGATGCCTTGGACTTGGCGGATCGCCTGCAAACGCCGGTGATCGTGCTTTCGGACCTGGAACTCGGCATGAACGACACCCTCTCCGAGCCGTTCGTGTGGGACGATGCGCGGCGCTACGACCGCGGCAAGGTCCACGACGCCGATGCCTTGGAGACGATAGAGAAGTTCGGGCGCTACTTGGACCCGGACGGAGACGGCATCGGCTACCGCACGCTGCCCGGCGTCCACCCGGAGAAAGGCGCGTTCTTCACCCGCGGCACGTCGCGGGACGAATACGCGGCGTACACCGAGCATCCAGACGCCTACGTCGCCAACATGGACCGTCTGCTGCGCAAGTGGGAGACCGCCAGCTCGCTGATGCCCGAGCCGGAGATCGAGGACACCGGCGCCCGCGCCGGCATCCTCTACTACGGCACCACCGCGGCACCGGTGCCCGAAGCACTCGACCGACTGCGCGAAGAAGGCGTGGAACTCGACACCCTGCGTATTCGCGCCTTCCCCTTCAACGACGCCGTGCGCGACTTCATCGACCGCCACGAGATCGTCTTCCTGGCGGAGCAGAACCGCGACGCGCAGATGAAGACGCTGCTGGTGAACGAACTCGGCATCGACCCGGCGCGCATCGAGTCCGTGCTCTACTACGGCGGCTTCTCCATCTCGGCGGACACCATCTACACGCAGATCAACGACTTCTACGAAGTTCGGCGGCTGCCACGGCTGCGCGAGGTGGGCTCGTGACGTTCGTCGCCAAACCCCGCGTCCATCATCCGCTGCTGACGGTCAACGAACTCGGCCTGACGCGCCGCGACTACGAAGGCTCGGTCTCCACCCTCTGCGCCGGCTGCGGCCACGACTCCGTTTCCGCCGCCATCGCCCAGGCCTGCGCCAGTCTCTCGCTGCCGCCGCACAAGTTCGCCAAGGTCTCCGGCATCGGCTGCTCCTCGAAGACGCCGAGCTACTTCCTCGGCAACTCGCACGGCTTCAACTCGGTCCACGGCCGGATGCCCTCGGTGGCCACCGGCGCGAATCTCGCCAACCGCGAGCTGTTCTGCATCGGCGTCTCCGGCGATGGCGACAGCGCCAGCATCGGCATCGGCCAGTTCGCGCACATCGTCCGCCGCCGCATCAACATGCTCTACATCGTCGACAACAACGGCACCTACGGCTTGACGAAAGGCCAGTTCTCCGCCACCAACGACCTCGGCTCGACGAGCAAGAAGGGCGTCCCCAACCTCTACGAACCCATCGACCTGGTGTCGATGGCCTTGCAGATCGGCGCCAGCTTCGTCGCCCGCAGCTTCTCCGGCGACAAGCGCCAGCTTGTGCCCCTCATCCAGGCCGGCCTGATGCACAAGGGCTTCGCCTTCATCGACGTGATCTCCCCCTGCGTCGCCTTCAACAACCACAACGGCTCGACGAAGAGCTACGACTACGTGCGCGGCCATTCCGGCAACGTCGTGGACGCGGACTTCATCCCTCCAGGCGAGGAAATCACCGCCGACTACGAACCGGGGGAAGCGGAAGACGTGACCATGCCGGACGGCTCGACGCTCAGGCTGCGCAAGCTCGACGACGACTACGACCCCTACGACCGCGTAGCCGCCCTCGCCCATGTGCAGCGCGCTGCGGAAAAGCGCGAAGTCATCACCGGCCTCCTCTACACCGACCCAGACGCCAGCGACTGCCACGACATCCTCGGTACGCCAACAGCATCCCTCAACGCCCTCGACGAATCCGCCCTCTGCCCCGGCACGGAAGCATTGGAGCGCGTGAACGCCTCGTTGCGTTGACTTAGCCGGCTTTCTGGCACCTTAGTTTTTCTGACCGAAGTATTAGAGCCGGCGCACCTTGAACAAAGCGCAGTGATGAGGGGTGAGCGACAGGAAGCTAGAATATGGGGATTCCTTCCTCCAGAGCTAACGGCGTGGTTTTCTGCGCTTCTGGTTTTCTGTGGGGCGGTCGGCGTGTTGGGCTACTTGGCCGGAAACTTCGTCATCGCCCCGATGTTCTTGAGCGATGGATTCGCCCGGCATTGCATGGGTGCGGCAATGGCACTGATGTCGCTGTGGTGGGCATTCAAGCGGTGGCAAGTTCAGATGGCGTTTCGCTTTTTCTGGGCGGAGCTGGCAGCGTATTTCGTGCCGTTGTACCAATGTGGAGCGGCCGGCGTTTTCGGATACCTGGCGGCGTACTTTGTCGTCGCGATGTCATCTGATGATGGTTGGGCTCGGCATTGCGTGGGCGCGGTAGTAGCGTTGGTCGCGGTGCGTTGGAAAATGAAGCAGTGGAGGGCTTTTGTTCTCAGGGGTGAGGCGAACCAATTGTACGAAGAAGCGAAGAGCCAGGTCAGCAAAGAGTTCGATCAAGATGTCGCGGTAGAGGATGCGCGCGATTACTTCTCTGCCCTGCTCGGTGAGTCCTGGCAAGGGCGTCGCGGTCTTGGCCTTTGGTTGTCGGCGCTAAAGTTCGCGTTTTTCGATCGGCCGGGTGCGAAGCTATCGTAGACAACCTGCGGAGCTCCAAGTCGATTGGGGCAGCAGCATTCGAGGAGGGTCGAGTGATGGAGAGCAAGCAGACCGATGCGGTTGGGTCCGCTCCGAAGGGCGAGCTGTCGCGGCGCGAGTTCGTCGGCAACGCCGCCAAGGGAGCGGCGGTGCTGGCGGTTGGCGGGCCGCTTGCGGCTGCCGTGGAAGGCAGCGGGGCCGGGCTGCCGGTTCGTCCGCTTGGGCGCACGGGAGTGGACGTCTCCGTGCTTTGCCTGGGCGGTTGGCATATCGGCTTCGCGGCGTCCCAGGACGAAGCCGCGGCGATCAAGGTGATGCATGCGGCCATCGACGAAGGCGTCACCTTCTTCGACAACTCCTGGGACTACCACGACGGCGGCAGCGAGCAGGTGATGGGCAAGGCGCTAGCGAGCGGTGGCCGTCGGCACAAGGTCTTCCTGATGACCAAGGGGTGCGAGCGCGACTACGCGGGCGCCATGCGCTGCATCGACGAAAGCCTCAAGCGGCTGCGGACGGACTATCTGGACCTCTGGCAGTTCCACGAGATCATCTACGAGAACGACCCGGACTGGATCTTCGAGAACGGCGGCATACGGGCGGCCGTGGAAGCCAAGGAAGCAGGCAAGATTCGGCACATCGGCTTCACCGGGCATCGCGACCCGCGCATCCACAAGCGGATGCTGGACAAACCGTTCGACTGGGAAACGGTGCAGATGCCCATCAACATGATGGACGCCCAGTTCCGCAGCTTCCGCCAGGAGATCGTGCCCATCTGCGTCGAGCGGGGCGCCGGCGTCATCGGCATGAAGAGCCTGGGCGGCGGCGTGATTCCCACCCGCGCGGGAATCTCCCCGGCCACGTGCATCCGCTACGCGCTCAGCCAGCCGGTGTCGTCGCTGGTGGTCGGCTTCACGTCGATGGAGGAGTTGCGGCAGAACGTGGCCACGGCGCGCGCCTACACGCCGATGTCCGAAGCGGAGCAGCGCACCTTGCTGGACGGTGTGCGCGAGGTGGCCGGCGACGGCCGCTTCGAACTCTACAAGACGACGCAGCGCATGGACGGGCCGTATCATGTGAAGCAGCACGGCTTCGACTTGGCGTAGCCGGTCACGATCTGAAGCGAAACGAAGGACGAAGAGGAGAAGACCATGCGAATCGGCATCATGCTTGGCGCATCCGGCGGCGACGACAGCATCGACGGCATCGTGCGCACCGCGCAACGGGTGCAAGACGCTGGCTTGGACAACCTGTGGATGGCCAACATCTTCTCCTTCGACGCCATCTCCACGCTGTCCATCGTTGGCCGCGAGGTGCCGCGCATCGGCCTTGGCACGGCGGTCACGCCCACCTTCCCGCGGCACCCCACCGCCATCGCCCAGCAGGCGCTGACCGCGGCCGCCGCCACCGGCAACCGCTTCACGCTGGGCATCGGGCTCTCGCACAAGATCGTCATCGAGAACATGCTCGGCCTGTCGTACGAGAAGCCCGCCCGCCACATGCGTGAGTATCTGGACGTGCTGATGCCGCTGCTGCGCGGCGAGACCCTCAACTACCAAGGCGAGCTGTATCGCGTCGGCGGCTTGACGCTCACGGTGCCGGGTGCCGAGCCGGTGCCAACGGTCGTCGCGGCGTTGGGCCCGATGATGCTGCGCGTCGCCGGCGAGCTCGCCGACGGCACCAACACCTGGATGGTCGGGCCGAAGACGATGGAGACGCACATCGTCGCCCGCTTGACCAAGGCGGCCGAGGCCGCGGGCCGTCCAGCGCCGAGAGTGGTCGGCGGCGTGCCCATCGTGCTCACGCGCAAGCCGGACGAAGCGCGGCAACGAATCGCCGAATCGCTCGTGATGTACGGCCAGCTGCCGTCCTATCGCGCGATGCTCGACCGCGAAGGCGTGGCCGGCCCTGCGGACATCGCCATCGTCGGCGACGAGAACGCCCTGCGCGGCGAAATCGACCGCTTCCGAAACGCTGGCGTCACGGACTTCAACGCCGCCATCATGGCGGTCGAAGACGGTGCCTACGACCGAACGCTGGAGTTCCTCGCCAGCTTGAAGTGACGGTGCGCTGCCCACAGGGGGCCCCTTGGAGCAGCTGCCTTCGTGGACGAGGTTCCGAGACGACACCTGTGCGGGATTGGTGGTTAGCGGTACCAGCGCTTGGTCACACAGTCGTTGCAGGGTCCAGACGGGTGATCTGCATCGCATCCCCGGCTGCCGTCCGGTGCGCATCTCCCGCGACGAAATCGACTCCCGGGAAGGCCGCTTCGAGTTCTGGGACACCCGCACCGAGATCGCCATGGTCGCCGAACCCGTCACCACCTACCACGAGTATCCGTCGCAGCCCCTCCTCGTGGATCTGGAACGTCGCGTCGGAGTTGTTCCCCGACGCGGTGGAGATCGTCGACCTGTGGCACGCGAAGCAGCACGTCTGGGACGTGGGGCCGGGCGGTCCACGGCGCCGAGACGGCGCTGTGCGCCGCGTGGTCGGAGAAGACCTGCGCGGCGCTGTCGGAGGGCCGCCTCGACGACGTGCTGGCGGCGCTGCGGAAGCACGAGGGCTGCGACGAGGCGCGGCGCTGCGCCGGCTACGTCGAGGCCAACCGCTCGCGGATGCGCTGCCCGGAGTCCGCGCCGCCGGGCTGCCGGTGGGTTCCGGCGTCGTGGAGAGCTCCTGCGACGCCGTGGCCGGACGGCTCAAAGCGCGGCGGAATGCACTGGACCGTCGAGCGCGGCGCGAACCCGATGCTGGCGCTGCGCTGCCGGTGGCTGGACGGCCGCCACGACGAGTTCTTCAAGGCGTGCGCAAGACCGCCGCCCATGGCGCTCGCAGCCTGAGCCAGCACCGTCGCGAACAAATATGTCGTACACCCCCTACTCATCTCGTTGTCGCCGCCTGAGCAAGCCATCCGCGTACGAATATGTCGTGTCCGCGTCGGAGAGACCACTAGCGGTTTGCGGCCATAGCGCATACGCTTGTGGTTCTTCGTGGAGGGGGAACGTCGCACATGCATCACGCCAAGGAACTGCTCAAGGGCGGGGGGACCGCCATCGGCACCACCGCTGGGGCCGCCAGCGATACGCGCCTGCTGGCGAACGCTGGCTTCGACTTCGTTCTCTTCGACACGCAGCACTCGCCCGACGACATCAAGGGGCTTGCGCGGGCGGTGGCTGGCACGCGGGGTTCGGATGCCAGCCCGATCGTGCGGGTTGGAGACCTGCGGCCGGACCAGATCTGCTACGCGCTGGACATCGGCGCCAAGGGCATCGTCGTGCCGATGGTGAACACGGCGCAGGAAGCGGCGGACATGGTGCAGTGGTGCCGGTATCCCTTCGAGGGGGTGCGCAGTTCGGCGGGAATGCGCGGCGAGTGGGGCGAGTTCAAGAGCTACCGCGAGTACATGGACGCGGTGAACGCGCAGCTGCTCATCATCCCGATGATCGAAACCCAGGAAGCGCTGGACGGCATCGACGACATCCTCGCCGTGCCCGGCATCGACGTGCTGCTGGTGGGACCGTCCGACCTCTCGATCAACATCGACGTGCCCCTCGACTACACCAACCCCAAGTACCACGCCGCGCTTAACAAGATCGCGGCGGCCTGCAAGAAGGCGGGCGTGGCGCCGGGCATGTTCTTCGTGCCGCCGGGCATTCCGCCGGTTGAACTGATGGCCAAGGGCTTCCGCTTCTTCACGCTGCCCTGGGCGGGCTGGGCGAGCGACGGCATTCGCAAGGGCTTGGCGGAGGTCAAGGGCTGACGGCGCCGGCCAAGTGAACATTCCGCCGCCATCGCGCCGCCTCGAACGCGCTCACGTGGCGCGCTCTCGCTAGGCGACGCGGCGAGGTCTCGCGATGGGGCGCTACATTCTCCGCCGACTGGTTCTGATTCCGGTCACCCTGCTCGGCATTCTGCTCATCACCTTCACCATCGCCCAGTTCGCGCCGGGCGGCCCCATCGAACAGATCATCGCCAAGGCGACGATGGGGCAGATGTCCACCACCATGGGCATCAGCGGCGGGGGCGATGGCGGCGGCACCACGACCCAGGCGATGGACACCGCGGCGGCGTCCGGCACCAACACCGCCACCTACGGGCTTGATCCAGAACTCATCGCGGATCTGGAGGCGCAGTTCGGCTTCGACAAGCCCTTGCACGTGCGCTTCCTGACGATGGTGTGGAACTACCTGCGGCTGGATCTCGGCGACAGCTACTTCCAGGATCGACCTGTTCTCGAACTGGTGGTGGAGCGGATGCCGGTGTCGATTTCGCTCGGCTTCTGGTCGCTGCTGCTCATCTACGGCATCTCCATTCCGCTTGGCGTCGCCAAAGCGGTGCGCGACGGCACGCGCTTCGACTTCGTGACCAGCACGATCATCTTCGTCGGCTACGCGATTCCCGGGTTCATTCTGGCGATTCTGCTGATCGTGCTGTTCGCCGGCGGCAACTACTGGGACATCTTTCCGCTGCGCGGCTTAACGTCCGAAAACTGGGACGAGATGGGCTGGTTCGGCAAGGCCGCGGACTATCTGTGGCACTTGGTGCTGCCTTTGGCGGCGCTCACGGTGAACGGCTTCGCCACGCTGACGATGCTCACCAAGAATTCGTTTCTGGAGGAAATCAGCAAGCAGTTCGTGCTCACCGCCCGCGCCAAGGGGCTGACGGAGAAGCGGGTGCTCTACGGGCACGTCTTCCGCAACGCCATGCTGATCGTGATCGCCGGGTTTCCGGCGGCGTTCGTCGGCATTCTGTTCACCGGCTCGCTGCTGATCGAGGTGATCTTCTCCTTGAACGGCATGGGTCTGCTCTCCTACGAGGCGGTCGTGAAGCGCGACTATCCGATCCTTCTCGGCACGGTGTTCGTGTTCAGCCTGGTGGGGCTTGTGATGCACCTCATCGGCGACCTGACCTACGTGCTGGTGGATCGCCGCATCGACTTCGAGGCGCGGTAGGTCCGGCGCGCACTTGGGAACCATCGATGAAGCTGACGCCGATCGCCCGCAGGCGCTTGAACAACTTCAAGGCCAACCGCCGCGGCTACTACTCGATGTGGGTGTTTCTCTTTCTGTTCATCGTGTCCTTGTTCGCGGAACTGATCGCCAACGACCAGCCCATCGTCCTCTACGCGAACGGCGAGCTGTGGTTTCCGGTCTTCCAAGTGGTCACGGAAGAGGACATCGGCGGCGAACTGCCAATCGAACCGGACTACGCCTCGCCCTACGTTCAAGACCTCATCGAAAGCAGCAACGGCTGGAGCATCGGCACGCTGATTCCGTACGACTACCGAACCATCGATCTCTACATCGAAGGCGCGGCCCCGGAATCGCCCTCGGCAAGGCATTGGCTCGGCACCGACGACAGCGCCAAGGACACGCTGGCGCGCCTGATCTACGGCTTTCGCTTGTCGGTGCTGTTCGGCATCACCTTGACCATCATCGCGTCCATCATCGGCATCGCGGTCGGCGCCTTGCAGGGATTCTTCGGCGGCCTGGTGGATCTCATCGGCCAGCGCATCGTGGAAATCTGGGCCGCGGTGCCGTCGCTGCTCATCCTGATCATTCTGGCGAGCGTCATCGAACCGAGCGTGTACTGGCTGCTGATCATCCTGCTGTTGTTCAGCTGGATGGCGCTGGTATCGGTAGTGCGCGCCGAGTTCCTGCGCGCCCGGAACTTCGACTTCGTCCGCGCCGCCCGCGCCCTCGGCGTCTCCAACTTCACCATCATGCGCCGCCATGTGCTGCCGAACGCCATGGTCGCGGCGCTGACGTTCGTGCCGTTCATCCTAAGCGGCGCCGTCACCACGCTCACCGCGTTGGACTTCCTCGGCCTCGGCCTGCCCGCCGGCTCCCCGTCCTTGGGCGAACTGATGGCGCAAGGCAAGAACAACCTCCACGCACCGTGGCTGGTGCTCACCGCCTTCGTCACCTTGGCGATCCTGCTGGTGCTCCTCATCTTCGTCGGCGAAGCCGCCCGGGACGCCTTGGACCCCCGCCGAACGATGAAGGACCCGCTCTTGAGCTAGAGCCAAGGCGGAGGCAACCAAGGCCGGTACCGGCACCTTCCCCGGCGGGCGCATTGAACGCCTGATGCGGGACACCGCTGCGCCCTCGGTCTACTTTGCGACGGCACCCACGCTGCGGCTCGTCTCCGCGCTACTGGCGAAAGCTCCGGCTGGGGTTGGATTTTCCGCGTGGTGGATATGGTGCAAACCGCTGACCGCCCTATCGTCGCTGCTGCTAGCCACTGTCCCGCATGACCCTCGACGGCGCGGCGTCGCGCAGACTCGCGCATCGCCCGGCGTCATTTCAGATCTGGCGCGACCTTCGCGCTGGCCAATTGCTAAACCGCATCGGGTCGCCGCCGAGGGGGTGTTCAAGCCTGCGCTTGGACTGCGGCCTCTTGAGACCCGCGCCTGCCCGTTTGAGCTCTTCGACGAGCCTGTCGTGCTCTGCCAATATCGCGGTGTCAATGTTGGCATTGCGCACTAGGACATCCTCCCGATCGAGCCTGTGGAGCAGGGATTCCTTTTGTTCCTTCTCCATGTCAGAAGTACTCCCTAGAGTGGACGAAAGAGACAAGGTCTTCTCGATGCATATAATCCTCAACAGACTAAAGTATGTCCTAACGTATCTGTATAGATCCTCGTCTTCCTCTAGATTCTCGATCTTCAGATTCACTTCCTCCTGCAAGGTCTTTCTGTCTATAGCTCGCCCATGAGAGTGCTAGACACGACAGATAATCCATCATGATGCGGTCGGCACTCAAGGCGAATATCGTTCCAGCGGACATAGCGCGGTCTGGCACGATAACCGTGACATCCTCGTACGCATGTCGCAGCGCAACGGCCATGCGCTCAACGACCTCAACAACACCACCGAGCGTATCGAGAATGACAGCGACTGAGGTCTGCTTTTGTGGGAGCGCTTCAAGGGCTGCACGCAGGCGACCTTCAAGACCCGGAACGATCGGGCTGACAACCGCCACAACATCTGCGCCTAGCGCTCTGCCGATGAGGTCCAAGCGTTCGGTCAGCTGCGTTTCGATGTGCTCGTCAACTGGTCTCATGACCCTGCCGCATGCGCCTCGCCACAGAACAACCCTTACAAAAACAGTACCATACGCTCATCCTTGCACGCTTGCAACGCCATTTTTAAGTTATAAAACAAGCAGTTATGCAGGATTCAACCTAGGCTCTGGTGGGGTGCCACCGCCCCGCCGGTCTGCTAATCTTCCCCCATGCCCGCGCCAGACCCAGCCATCGTCGCCCATCTCGAATGGCTGGGCTTCGTGCGCCCCACCGGCCTCGTCGTCTCCGCCCCCGCGCTTGCACGGCACGGTGCCACGCTGAACCGCCGCGATGTCGAAGGGCAGCGGCGGCTGCAAGCGTGCGTTGAGGAACGGCCCGTCAACGGCGATGCCACCCCGCAGCCCCTGCTGCCGGATTTCCGCACCTTCGCCTCCAACGTGCTCGACTGGCGCTTCTCCCCCAAGGGCTACGCCGGCACGCACGAAGCGCCGATACCGCCAGAGCTCGAAGTGCGCCTGCTGGATTCCGGCGAAGTGCTGCGCCCGACGTTCGCGGTTCGCAAGAGCCCTCGGCGGGGGAGCGCGAGGGGGTACCCCTCGCAAGAAGAGGCGCCCGCTGGCAAGAGCCGAGCGAACGCCGCCTCGAAGCCCACCAACGGCAACGGCGCCGAAGCCTCCCCGTGGCAGCTGCTCGTAGACGTTTGCCCGCCGGACGAAGGCTTGGACCGCGTAGTCCGCACCAAGGCCGGCGCCGATGCTTCCGCCCACGGGCGCATGGAACGTCTGCTTCGCGGCACCGGTGCGCCCGCCGGCCTGCTCTGCAACGGCACCACGCTGCGGCTCGTCTCCGCGCCGCGGGGCGAAAGCTCCGGCTGGCTGGATTTCCGCGTGGCGGACATGGTGCAAACCGCCGGCCGCCCCATCGCCGCCGCCATGCGCCTGCTGCTGAACGAGCGCCGCCTGCTCGCCGTGCCGAAGGAACAGCGCCTCGCCGGCCTCCTAGCCGAAAGCCGCAAGTTCCAGAACGAAGTAAGCGAACGCCTGGCCAGCCAAGTGCTGCACGCGCTGTACGAAATGCTGCGCGGCTTCCAAGCGGCGCACGACACTTCCAAGGGCGAACTGCTGGCCGCACCGCTCCAAGACAACCCGGACGACATCTACCGCGCCCTGCTCACGCTGGTGCTGCGCCTCGTCTTCCTGCTGTACGCGGAAGAGCGCGACATGCTGCCCCAGGACGACACCTACCTCAGCGCCTACTCCCTGGCCGGCCTGCACCAGCGCCTGCGCGAAGACGCCGCGCTGCACCCCGACACGATGGATCAACGCTACGGCGCCTACGCCCAGCTGCTCGCCCTGTTCCGCATGATCCACGACGGCGCCCGCTCCGGCGCCATGAAGCTGCCGCCCCGCCACGGCGCCCTGTTCGACCCGGAGCGCTACCGCTTCCTAGAAGGCCGCGGCCACCAAACCGATGGCGCCCGCCGCGTGAGCGACCGCATCGAAGCCCCATGGGTGAGCGACGGCACCATCTACCGCGTGCTGGAAAAGCTCATCGTGCTGGACGGCGAGCGCATCTCCTACCGCGCCCTGGACGTGGAGCACATCGGCTCCGTGTACCAAACCATGATGGGCTTCCGCCTGGAACAAGCCAGCGGCCAATCCATCGCCATCAAAGCCGCGAAGAAGCACGGCGCCCCCGCCACGGTGAACGTGGAAGCCTTGCTGCGCGAAGAACCCCGCCGCCGCGCCCCTTGGCTGCGCGAGAAGACGGATCGCAAGCTCACGGACAACACGCGCAAGGCCGTCGCGCAAGCCGAAACGATAGCGGACGCCCACGCCGCGCTGGATTCCGTCATCGACAAGGACGCCACGCCAGACCTGGTGGCCGCCAACGCCATCGTGCTGCAACCCAGCGAGGAGCGCCGCCGTTCCGGTTCCCACTACACCCCCCGCGAACTCACCGAACCCATCGTCCGCACCACCTTGGAACCCATCCTGAACCGCCTGCGCGAAGCCCAGCCCGGCCCGCTTCGCCCAGAGCAAATCCTAGACCTCAAGGTATGCGACCCCGCCCTGGGCTCCGGCGCCTTCCTGGTGGAAGCCTGCCGCTACTTGGCGGATGTGCTGGTACACGCCTGGCACGCCCACGACGCCGTGCCGAACATCCCACCGGACGAAACCGAGATCATCTTCGCCCGCCGACTGATCGCCCAACGCTGCCTCTACGGCGTGGACCGAAACCCGGTGGCGGTGGACCTCGCCAAACTCTCCCTGTGGCTCATCACGCTAGCACGGGATCATCCGCTGACGTTTCTGGACCACGCGCTGCGCCACGGCGATGCGCTGGTGGGCCTGACGAAGAAGCAGATCGGCGCGTTCCACTGGAAGGGCGACGCGCCGAGCTTCCAAGGCGGTTTCGAGACGCGGGAGACCGATGCGCGGTTGGCCAAAGCCAGCGAGCTGCGCCAGCGCATCCGCCAAGCGCCCGACGACACGCCGGATTGGGAACTGCGCCGGCAGTTGGACGATGCGCGTTTCGAGGCGAGCAACGTGCGCCTGCTGGGCGATTTGACGCTGGCGGCGTT
Organism: Candidatus Azotimanducaceae bacterium; assembly: GCA_965243175.1. GTDB lineage: Bacteria > Pseudomonadota > Gammaproteobacteria > Pseudomonadales > Azotimanducaceae > VXYL01. The sequence continues at coordinate 1,331,658 of OZ251532.1, forward strand.
CTTCGATGGCGCGAAGCCGAAGGAACGGGAGAAGACGCGGTTGGAGTTCGCCGGCGAGGTGGCGAACGGCAACGCCCGGCAGTATCGAAGCTGGCTGGAGGAACTGCGCGATAGCGACCCACCGTTCGCGCCGTTCCATTGGGAGATCGAGTTCCCCGAGGTGTTCGACCGGGAGAACCCGGGGTTCGATGCGGTGGTGGGCAATCCGCCGTTTGCAGGGAAGAACTCGGTCGTGGCGGCGAATAGGCCACAGTACCCGGATTGGCTGAAGGAGATGCATGAAGCTAGCCACGGGAATGCCGACCTCGTAGCCCACTTCTTCCGTCGCACGTTCTCCCTGATCCGCCCCGATGGAGCCTTGGGCTTGATCGCCACGAACACCATTGCCCAAGGAGATACGCGCAGTACCGGCTTACGCTGGATATGCGAACACGGCGGCCAGATACATGAGGTACGTACGCGGGTGAAATGGCCCGGCTTAGCCGCTGTGGTCGTGAGTGTGGTTCACATCGCGAAGAACTCCATCGTTGGGGCGAAGCGCCTCGATGGGCAGCTGGTCGAGCAAATCAGCGCGTTCCTGTTTCATCGCGGTGGCAACCTCGATCCAGCGCGATTGACCACGAATGTCGGTATGAGCTTTGTCGGCAGCTATGTCCTTGGGATGGGCTTTACGTTCGACGATACGGACCGCAAGGGCATGGCAACGTCGCTTGCGGACATGCACAGGTTAATCGACGAAGATCCGCGCAACAAAGAAGTGATCTTTCCCTACATTGGTGGGGAGGAGGTGAACACCAGCCCGACGCATGAGCACCACCGATACGTCATCAACTTTCGAGACTACCCGCTCCAGCGCGGAGATATAGGGGAGTTGTGGGCGGAGGCCGACACTGACCGGAGGCGTGAACTTCGGCGACAGCCGATGGTGCCTGTAGACTATCCGAACCCTGTCGCGGCGGATTGGCCGGGGTTGCTTGCGATAGTAGAGGCAAAGGTGAAGCCGGAGCGCCTTGCGCAAAAGGACGCTGTCGGTAAGAGGCTGTGGTGGCGATTCCTGCGACCACGCCCGGAGCTAAACGCAGCCATACAAGGGATGAAGTGGGTACTGGCGATTTCCCGCATCGGCAACGCTTTCGCTTTCGTGTTCTTGCCTGCGGGCATCGTGTGTAACGAAAAGACTATCGTCTTTCCCTTTGAAGGTGGCACGGCGTTCACCATACTCCAATCGCGCGTTCACGAAGTCTGGACAAGGTTCTTTAGCTCTACTCTGAAAGACGACCTTCAATACACCCCCTCCGACTGCTTCGAGACCTTCCCCTTCCCAGCCGACTGGCCAACCCACCCCGATTTGGAAGCCCCCGGCAACGCCTACTACGATTACCGCGCCGCCCTAATGGTCAAGAACAACGAGGGCCTAACCAAGACCTACAACCGCTTCCACGACCCCAACGAGGACTCCCCAGCCATCGCCAAGCTCCGCCACCTCCACGCCGCCATGGACCGCGCCGTCCTAACCGCCTACGGCTGGCAAGACATCCCCACCGCCTGCGAGTTCCTCCTAGACTACGAGATCGACGAAGCCGAATGGGGCACCAAGAAAAAGCCCTACCGCTACCGCTGGCCCAACGAAGTCCGCGACGAGGTCCTAGCCCGCCTCCTAGAACTCAACGCCCAACGCGCCGCGCAGGAGGCGCAAAGCTGATGGAGAAGAAGCTCAAGCACCTGGAGTTCATCCAAGGCGTCATCAACCGCCTAGCCGCCAACTCCTTCCAAATGAAGGGCTGGGCCGTCGTCCTGGTCGCCGCCATCCTAGTCCTCCTAGCCCGCGAGAACCGCCTAGACGCCGCCTTCATCGCCCTCGCCCCGATCGTGGTATTCTGGGGCCTAGACGGCTACTTCCTCTGGCAAGAACGCCTCTACCGCGCCCTCTACAACCATGTGCGGGCGCTCGACTGCGCCAAAGTCGACTTCTCCATGGGCGTCAGGCGGTTCCGTGTAGGCTACAAGCGCAGCTGGGTTGGAGCGACGCTCTCCGTGACGTTGCTGTCTTTCTATGCAGTGTTGACCATCATAATTTTTTGCGCTACTGTCGCACTAAATCAGCCCAACCAAGGAGACGCCAATGGTGCGACGAGTGTTCTACAGCTTCCACTATGAGCTCGATAGCTGGCGTACGGCGCAAGTCCGCAGAATCGGCGCCATAGAAGGCAGCAAGGCGGCGACGGACAACGGCTGGGAGGCAGTGAAGCGTGGTGGCGATGCAGCCATCAAGCGCTGGATTGCAGACGAAATGAAAGGCCGAACCTGCACGGTCGTGCTTGTCGGCGCAAACACCGCGAGCCGAAAGTGGATCAGGTACGAGATCGCGAAGTCCTGGAAGGACGGCATGGGTGTTGTTGGCGTTCGTATTCACGGGCTCAAGGACCAGGATGGCCGTACGTCCCCCAAGGGAGACAACCCTTTCGACCACATCGGGAGGAAGAAGAGGAAACTGTCTTCGATAGTCAAGTGCCATAGCCCGAGTGGACGGAGCAGCAAGGAACGGTACAAGTGGATCTCCGAGCGTCTAGCGGACTTCGTGGAAGAGGCGATAGAAACTCGAGAAAAATATCCGATGTAGTGTGGTATGGCATGCGAGCTACGCGGTGGGGTCGCGGGGCGCGTAACGGTAGCGCCTATGCGCAGCTATTTGCACCTGCGGGCTTTCGACTGTCGCGGTCACCAGCCTACAGGGGTCTAGTTCGTCTTTTCCCACAACGCGAGCATTGCTCGGTTACTTGGTGTATGCCGAGGGATGCTCCGTTGAAGAGCCCCGGCCCCTGCCATGATCCCGGCACACGAGTAACGGTCGTGCGGACATTGCGCCACAAGTGTCCTTGCGCTTCGCATTGTCTCCGCAGCCTGCGAGACCGCCGAGTGTGGAGTGCGCCTTTCGTGCTTCTGACTCGTTTTCGAAACCACAAGTATGTTCGACGCAACCAATCGGGTCTCCATGCTGCAAGCATTGCCAGGATGACAGCGACAGCAATCGCCGTTACTTCCATTATTTCTCCTTAGCCCGTACTTTCGAGAGTCGCTAGGCTTCTGTGACGTGATCTTGGTATCCGACCAACCTTGAATCCACGCTAGCCTCCTTGCTGCGCGATACGCCGAGTCATCCACTCCACGAATGCCTTTCGCGTCATCTGGCGTCGTCGAGCTTCGGAGTCCATGAAAGCGACCACGCCCTCGTCCAACGTCATGTTCGCCCGCACCGTGCGGCCGGCGAGGCGGATGAGGGGAATGGAGACAAGCGTGGCACCTTCCGGGGGCGAGACCCGCTCGACCGGGCTCGCTTCGGCCACTCGCGCACCATCGGATTCCGTCTCCGTCACATAGTCCCTTAGCGCTTCCTCGGCGTGCAGCAAGGCGTCGTCCATGGTCTCGCCCATCGCCGCGATGCCCGGCAAATCGGGGAACGTCACGCCGTAGGCGCCTGCCTCGCCGTCGAGGAAGGCGGGGTATCTGGACATTAGCTAACTCCTTCCTTTGGTTCGAGCCAACCAGCCTTCCGCGCAATGGTCCTCGCTACGCCTAGCGTGACCCTGCGATGCCGTGGCAACGTCAGAATGCCCTCCACCTCGGGATGCCGGTAGATGTCGTGGGCGCTGCCGTGGCGGGCCAGGAACCATCCGTCGCGCTCAAGCCGTCGCTTGATCTGGGCCCTGTTGGTCTCCACGGTGCAGATACTTGCACGTCTGACTTGCGTTTTGCAAGTAGGGCTGCCTACCGACAGTCCGGGCACCGGCCATTGTCGAGGTCATCCCCGCGGCGACTGCACATGATGCAGATGCCCAGACCTGGGCCGATGCCGTTCAGAATCTCGTAGCTCTGGCAGTCCTGGTCAAACCCCAAGTCAGCCACCCGCCTGATGAACTTTTCGGTCTTCTCCGGCCCTCATCCAAGTGCTTGAAGGCCGGGGCATCAAAGTGGCGATGGCGGAACTCGGCGGGGTGGAGGGCCTGATGGCGTATGCGCGACGGGCTGGCGGCCATTCCAGTCGTGGTCGTCAACAGCGCGGCGTACGCGGAGCGCCAGCGCTTCGCCATCGCCCGTGAGCTTGGTCACCTCGTGCTCGCGCCCGGCCGGAAAGTAGCCGCCGAAGACGCGGCCAACCGCTTCGCTGGTGCCTTCCTCATGCCGGCGGAGGCTCTGTGGGCGGAAGTGGGCAAGCGGCGCAGTGCCATCGGGCTGGGGAAGCTGGTTCGCCTCAGGCCGCTGTTCGGCGTCAGCGCGCAGGCGCTCGCCAGCCGCTGCCGCGACTTGGGCATATTCAGCCCATCCCTGCACAAGCGGCTGTTTCAGGAGTTCAACCGCCGCGGCTGGCACTCGTCGCCAAACAACGAACCGCTGTCGCAGCCCGGCGGCGAACGGCCGCAGCGCTTCGAACGCCTCTGCCTTCGCGCTCTGGCCGAGGGCGCGGTCTCGGAACCGAAGGCCGCCGAGTTGCTGAACGTCTCGGTGCAGGAACTGAACCGCCGCATGGACGCGCCGCTCGAAGCATTGGGAGCCACGGAGTAGCGATGGGAACGGCCTGGGATGGAAGGCGGGCGTCCGCTGCTCAGCCGCAGGGCGTTGGTGGAACTGGTCGCCAACACGACCACCTGGCCTTTGACGCTACCGCTTTGGCGGCGCGAACGGCATCGGGTGGCGCCGCAAGATGGTCTCGCGCTAAGCGCTGCGAGTACGTCGCCAGGGCCTTACGCCGCTCGCTCCACCTCGAAGGCTGCGATGTTGCGGGCTTCGCGGCTGAACTCCACGCCGATCAAGTGGATGGGCCGCTGCCAGGGCCGGTACTTCTCGGCGTAGCCCTTTTCCTTCGCCTGCGCTAAGGCTCGTCCCGGCAGCCCGCTTTCCGCCAGCTTGAACTCGAAGATGTAGATGCCGTCGTCGCAACGCACCACCATGTCCGAGCGGCCGGTGCTGGAACTGTCCTCTGCCGCCATATCCAAGCCTTGGGCGGCGAAGTAGGAGTAGACGACGCTGGCGTAGTAGCCCTCGTAATCCCGAATGTCGTTCCTGGTGTGCCACTGGTGCGGAATGGCCGCGAAGACGGCTCGCAGCAGGGCCTCCAGCGCGGTGAAGTCGTTGGCGGAGAGCAGCTTGCGCAGGGAGGCCCTCTGCGCCACGCGCCGGGGCGCGTCCGGCAGCAGCGCCATCAGCAGGCGCTCGTTCAGGCTTTGGCGCACCTCTCGATTCGGGTAGCCCAGCCGGTACTGCGCCAAGCCGTTCTGCGCGTCTTCGCCGGTGATGGTCAGGTAGCCGGTTTGGAACAGCAGCGCTTCGATGGACATCTCGTCGACGTCGAAGGCGGAGAGCAGTGCTTCGGACCCGACCATGCCTTCCAAGTCCAAGGTGGGGATGCCGCGCCGCAGCAGCGTGTCGATCAGGAACTTCGGCGAGCCGGTCTCGAACCAATGCGCCTTGAACTGGCGCTGCGAAAACAACAGCAGGATGTCGAAGGGGTTGTACACCTTCTCTTCGTCCTTGCCGAGCCAGTTGTAGCCGTTGTACCAGCGGCGCACCTCGTCGCGGTCCAAGCCCTCGAGTTCCGCTGCGAACACTTCGGCCAAGTCCTGTTCCGTGTAGCCGCAGATGGCCGCGTAGCGCGGGTCCAAGGTGATGTCCATGAGGTTGTTCAGGCCGGAGAAAATGCTCACCTTGGAGAATTTGCTAACCCCTGTCAGCAGCGTGAACTGGATGTGGGCGTCGCAGGACTTGATGACGGAGTACAGGCCGCGCAGGAAGCCACGATTGGCGCGGGCGATTTCCGGGCTGTCCAGCGCATCGAGGATCGGCTTGTCGTACTCGTCCACCAGGACCACCACGCGCTGGCCGCAGCGTTCGTGCAGTTCGGCGATCAAGCGGCGAAAGCGGGCGGGAGGGCTGCCGCTGCCGGTGGATGCGCCGGTGCGCTTCTCGATGGCCTCCAGCTGCGTCTCCGCATCCTCGGCCAGCCAGTCCGGTTGTTCGTAGTCGCCGCTGCCGAAATCCAGCCGCAGCACCGGATGCGGCCGCCCCCACTCCCACTGGTCGTGAATGTCCAGGCCCCGAAACAGCGCTTCGTTGCCCTCGAACAACTCCTTGATCGTGTCCAGCAAGAGGCTCTTGCCGAAGCGCCGTGGGCGGGAGAGGAAGTAGTGCTGGCCGCCATCCACGAGTTGGCGGATGTAGCCCGTCTTGTCCACGTAGTAGCAGCCATCCTCTCGAATCTTGCGAAAGGTCTGGATGCCGATGGGAAGCCGGCGTTTGGCCGTGCTCCCGACACTTGCAGTCATGGCCACACCATAGCCCTTGGCAGAATGGCGGTCAAAGCAGCTTGGCGCGCCTGCTTCGGACGCCGCGCAGTCGCGACCGGCACCGAGTGGCCGCTGCGAGGGCAGTGCCGTTGCAGTCCTCAGCTCGCCACCGCTCGCGGCAGCGGATGCACCTGAGAGCGGTACGGGCTGCCGAACCCGCCAGCCACTTTGACAGCCCCGGATCCGATTCAGGGCGAGACCAGCCAGCCTGCGATGGGCGTACACTAGTGGTTCGTTTCCAAAATGCCATTTGCGGTGGGATTGACTTGCTGGCATGATCGCGGGGATGGTTTTGTTCTCGGGTCCAAGGAGGGACGGGATGGTTGCGAAGAAGCGCGGGGCGTTGGAGTTGGCGGACGACGCGAGGCGGGAGTTGCGGGCGGTGGCGCGGTCGCGGACGGAGCCGGTTCGCCGGGTGGAGCGGGCGCGGATGCTGCTGTGGTACGCGGACGGGGAGAAGATCGCGGAGATCATGCGGCGTCTGGGCACGAACCGTCCGAAGGTGGAGCGGTGCGTGGACAAGGCGCTGTCGATCGGCGCGGTCGCGGCGCTGGACGACCTGCCGGGTCGGGGTCGGAAGCGGGAGATCACGGAGGAGGCGCGGGCGTGGCTGGTGTCGCTGGCGTGCCGCAAGCCGACGGAGCTGGGGTACGCGCAGGAGCTGTGGACGACGGCGCTGCTGGCGGAGCACGCGCGGCGGCACTGCGCGGAGGCGGGCCATCCGAGCCTGTCGCTGCTGGCGAAGGGCACGGTGTCGAAGATCCTGTCGGCGCAGCCGCTGCGCCCGCACAAGGTGAAGTACTTCCTGGAGCGGCGCGACCCGGAGTTCGACGGGAAGATGGCGCAGGTGCTGCACGTGTACAAGGAGGTGGAGCTGCTGCGGGAAGGCGGGAAGTCGGACGGGCGGCTGCGCGCCTACGTCTCCTACGACGAGAAGCCCGGCATCCAGGCGCTAGGCGCGACGGCGCCGGACCGGCCGCCGAAGCCGGGCGTCCACGCCGAAGTCGGGCGCGACCACGAGTACGTCCGGCACGGCACGGCGACGCTGATGGCCGGCCTCGACCTGCTGACCGGACACGTCCACGGCGCGGTGGCGGACCGCCACCGCAGCCGCGAGTTCGTCGACTTCCTGCGCCAGCTCGACCGCGCCTACCCGAAGCGGGCGCTGATCCGCGTGATCCTCGACAACCACTCGGCGCACGTCTCGAAGGAGACCCGCGCCTACCTGGCGACGATCCCGAACCGCTTCGAGTTCGTGTTCACGCCGAAGCACGGCTCGTGGCTGAACCTGGTGGAGTCGTTCTTCGGCAAGCTGGCGCGGACGCTGCTGCGCGGCATCCGCGTGGACTCGAAGGACGAACTCAAGGAGCGCATCCTGCGGCACCTCGACTGGCTCAACGCCGACCCCGTGGTCTTCAAGTGGGGCTACGGACTGGACGACCTGGAGGCGGCGTGACGCTGCAAAATGATATTTTGGAAACGAAACACTAGGGTGCATCCGCCGGCACCGCATCGTGAAGCCGCTAGGACGGTTGGCCGAGTGGCCGCCATCGTCACGCAGGACGACCCATGAACGACCATTTCGTAGCGTTCGACAGCGTTCGCGGCCGCGTTGCCGATGTCCTTGGCAAGACCGACCTGCCCAGCAGGCTCCCTCCCTTCTACCTGGTGCGAAACCTGCGTGGTCGGGTCCGCATCTCCGTGTCCGAGGCCGAGGAGAACGACGCGCCGCGTCGCGCCGCGTTGCGCGAGTTGGCCGGCAAGCTGGCCGACGCCCTGGGCCCGCACGGCTATCCAGCGGACGACGCCGTGCTGTTTGTCGGCGAAGCGATGCTTGCCATGCTCCAAGAAGCAGCCAGGCCGATGGCCGGCCTGTCGCATGCGTATTGGGTAGACCGCTTGTTGACCGGCAGCGACGGTGGACGGTGCGCGAGCCCCTTGCTCGTGCAACCCAACGCTACACGCTCTACTCCGTCAAAGGCGGCGTTGGGCGCAGCACCACCGCGGCTGTTCTGGCGTGGCACTTGGCGCGCAAGGGCGAGAAGGTGCTGGTGATCGACTTGGACCTTGAATCGCCCGGCCTTTCCACGGCCGTTCTTGAGCCGTCGGCGCAGCCGCAATTCGGCGTTGTCGATTGGTTCGTGGAGGATTTGGTAGGCCAAGGCGAAGCAGTCTTGGAACGCATGACGGCTTCCCCCGCATGGCGTGGAGACTTCGAGGGCGACGTTTGCGTAGTACCTGCTCACGGCAGGGAATCTGGGGAGTACCTAGCGAAGCTGGGGCGTGCCTACATGGGTGCGGGCGACACCTGGAACGAGCGCCTCCGTGGGCTGTTGATTCAGCTTGAAGAACGATGCAGGCCGACGGTCGTGCTAGTGGAATCGCGTAGCGGCCTGCACGACATCGCCGCCGCAACGGTAACGGACATCGAAGCCCAGGTGCTGCTGTTCGGCGTCGATTCCGAAAGTAGCTGGGCGGACTACAACATGCTGTTTCGCCATTGGCAGGTGCAAGATCTGGCCGCGGATATCCGAGAGCGCCTGTCGATCGTGTCCGCGCTGACGCCACCGGACGACTCCATACGGTACTTGGATCGTTTTCTGCAACGCTCTTGGAATCTCTTCCAAAGCCTGTACGACAGCGAAGCAGGAAGCGGCCACTCGCCCTCGTTCGGCTTCGACGTCAACGACACCCTGGCGCCCCATCAGCCATTGCCCATCTACTGGAACCGGGGACTGGCCGCAGGAGCGTCGCTGCGCCAGCTTGACGGGGTACCCGTACACTTGGCCTACACGCCTTTCTTGGGGCAGTTCGACGAGTTGGCGCAGGAATGAAAGCACCTCCACCGCCGGTTGACAGTACGCTGGCGAAAGGCAATACACCATGAGATATGCCATTGACGCACAAATCGCTCGCAACGCGTTGGCCAAGCTGCCACCGGGCACCAGCCACGGCCAGCGCCCGCAGCCGCAGGACGTGTACCTGCCACGGTCCCACTTGAAGGCCGTTGAACCGGACGTCCTGTTGGTCGCGGGAGGGCGCGGTGCTGGCAAGACCTTCTGGTGGAGTGCGTTGCGGGAAGTGGCAGTGCGCCGGCTGATGGCGCAGTCCGGCGAACGAACGACGTTGAGCGAGAACACGGAAGTGCGGACGGGCTTCGGCGTGAAGCCCGCACCGGGCGAATACCCAAGCGTCGATGCGTTGCGGTCGCTGCGTGCCGGCCGAGAACCGCGGCACATCTGGCGCACCGTGTTGGCTTGGCAGATCGCGCGGGGTACGGATCATCCGTTGGCGGGCATCGCCTCTTGGGAAGATCGCGCAAACTTCGTGGTCGACAACGCGGAAGCCGTAGACACGCTCCTGCAAGAACGCGACGCCGAGTACGACTGGAAGGGCGTCGACTTCGTGCTTCTATTCGATGGTCTGGATCGGTGCGCCGAGAACTGGGCCGAGGCGAACAAGATGGTGGGCGCGTTGCTGCAACTGGCGTTGGAGATGCGTTCCTACCGACGAATTCGCATGAAGGTGTTTCTGCGCTCCGATCATGCCAGCGACGAAGCCATCGCCGCTTTTCCCGATGCCTCGAAGGTGTTGGCCACCAAAGGCGAGCTCACCTGGCCCACCCGAGAACTCTACGGCCTGCTGTGGCACAACTTGGCGAACGGCTTCTACGGCGATGTATTCCGTTCGTACCTGTGGGATGACTGGCAGTCCATCGAGGCGGCTGGTCACACCATCCACCCCGTGCCCCGGCGTCTGGTCGTGAACGAAGACTTGCAGCGCGAGAAGTTCGAGGGCCTCGCCGGCGAACGCATGGCAGGCCCGTTCCGGCGCGTCAGCCCGTACTCGTGGATTCAGGATCACCTTGCGGACGTCCAACGCCGCGTGAGCGCCCGCTCCTTCCTAGCCGCATTGCGCACCGCGGCGCGCCACGCGGAAGACGAGCATCCCGACCATGCCTACGCTCTGCACCCAGACAGCATCATCTACGGCGTACGGGAAGCCTCGAAAATCCGCGTGACCGAGATGCAGGAGGACTACCCTTGGATCGACCGAGCGATGCATCCCCTGCGCGGTATGAGCGTTCCGATAGAGTTCGAGGCGTTCGCCAAACGCTGGCGCGAAGACCAGACCGTGGAGAGCCTGGCCGAAAGCGGCGAACTGCCCCCACGCCACTTGGCCGACGGCGCGGACGGGCTAAGGCGCGATCTGGAAGCCCAAGGCGTCTTCCAACGCCTGCTCGACGGGCGCGTAAACATCCCGGACGTGTACCGCATCGGCTATGGATTGGGAAGGCGTGGGGGCGTGCGGCGTGTGCCATACTCGGATTAGTGGAGGCGCACTCTCCCAGCAAGCTGTCGTAACAGCTAGCAGACAGCGCATTCGGATAACGATGCAATCGGAGCGACTCGCCAGTTACCGCCACGCCAACCATGACTAACTCCTCCGCCAACCCGGCCCCAGCGCCCACTACTTCCGCCGAAGTCCGCGCCGGCCTCGACCACGCCCTCAACCTCGATCTCATCGGCCCGCCTGCCGGCCACGAACTCGCCGAAGAGCGCATCCCCGGCTGGGTGCGGCCCTCGAACTGGTACCTCACCGGATTCCTCGTGCCGACGGACGCGCCGCCGGAGCAAAGTGCCGATGCGGACGAAGAGGAGGAACTGGACGAAACGCCCGCCACGGAGGGACTGGCCGAAGAGTCCGTGGCGGATCGGCGTTCGGCGCGGCGCAGCTTCTTTCCGTCCTCCATTGGCATCAGTGTGCTCGTGGCGGCGAAGGTGGAGACGCTGAACGTCACCGTGCGCTGGGGCGACTACGCCGAATCGGACGAAGAGGGCAGCAGGCCGTGGCAGCGCAAGCCCTCTGAAATCGTGTTGCGACTGCCACTCGGCACGGAGCGTTCCGAACCAGTGCCGAACTCCGGCGGGCTGCACATCCATGTGCGCGAACGGCAGATAGACGCCAGCAAGTTGCGCGACATGCCGGCAGGAACCCGCGCCGTCTCCGTCTTTCTGGTGAACCGGCGCGAGCCGGACACGGAGCACCGCTGGGCGGACGTCGCCTACGCTTTCCAGGCGGAGATCGAAGTGCATTGCGAACAGCCCTTCGTGCCGCGCCCGAATCCTCGCCAGCCGCAGGCGGACGATTGGGATGAGAACGTGGCCGATCTGCATTATGCGGACACGCCCGAGTACGCCACCGGCCACGGCGTTTCGGCGGATTGGGAACTGCGCGACGGCAAGTGCAACACCGTGCGGACCGCGTGGATCGCCCATGCCCACGTGCCGCGAACGGAAACGTCTGAAGTGCCGGGCGCGGAACTCTCGATGGCGGCGCTCGGCGAACTCGCGGACGGCGGGGCGGCAAAGGCGGCGTTGACTCCCCTCGTGCAGCAGTACCGCGCTTGGATCGAATCCCAGCGCGAAGCCCTGCTCGAACTCGCCGGCACCCGTCGGCAAACGGCGGAGGAATTGCTGCATCGCGCCACCACAGCCGCCGAACGCATGGCCGCCGGCATTGACGCGCTGGCGAAGGATGCGGATGTGCTGGATGCCTTCCGCCTCGCCAACCGCGCCGTCGCCGACGCATTAAGCCAACGCCGGCAGGACGAATCGCCCCGTTGGCGGGCCTTCCAGCTCGCCTTCATCCTCTTGAACCTCGCGGGCTTGGCCGACCCGAAGGATGCCCACCGCAATACCGTGGACTTGCTGTTCTTCCCCACCGGCGGCGGCAAGACGGAGGCATACCTTGGCTTGGCGGCGCTGGCGATGGTGCTGCGGCGGCTGCGCAATCCACAGGCGAACGGCAAGGCTGGCGCCGGAGTTAGCGTCGTCATGCGCTACACGCTGCGGCTGCTCACCCTCGATCAACTCAGCCGCGCCGCTGGTTTGGTGTGCGCCTTGGAACTCGAACGCGAGCAGAACCCGGAACGCTACGGCGATTGGCCGTTCGAGATCGGCTTGTGGGTGGGCAAGGCTGCCACGCCCAACGTAATGGGCAGGAAAGGCGAGAACCGATCCGATTCCGCTCGCGCCAAAACTCGGCAGTTCAAGGCGAACCCGCAGGGCAGGCCGGCGCCGATTCCCTTGGAGAACTGCCCGTGGTGCGACGAGCCGTTCCATGCGGATTCCTTCACGCTGCTGCCCAACGACGACAAGCCAACCGAGTTGCGCGTGGTGTGCGCCAACTTCGAGTGCGAGTTCAGCGGCGAACGCCCGCTGCCCGTGCTCGGCGTGGACGAACCCATCTACCAGCGCTTGCCGGCGTTTCTGATCGCCACCGTGGACAAGTTCGCCTCGCTGCCCTGGGAGGGCAAGTCCGGCAAGCTGCTCGGCGGCGCAGAACGGCACGATCGGAGCGGGTTCTACGGCGCGGCGGAATCGGCCGCCATCGGCGAGAAGCTGCCCGCGCCTCTGCCGCCGCCGGACTTGGTGATCCAAGACGAACTGCATCTGATCTCCGGCCCGCTCGGCACGATGGTGGGCCTGTACGAAACCGTCATCGACGCCTTGTGTACGCGCCACCTCGGCGAGGGCGAACGGGTGTATCCGAAGATCGTCGCGTCCACCGCCACCGTTCGCCAGGCGCAAACGCAAATCCAAGCGCTGTTCGCCCGTCAGGACACGCAGATCTTCCCCCCGCCCGGCGTTCGGCGACAGGATTCGTTCTTCGCCCACACCGTGCAAGCGAACGAAGAAGCGCGGCTCTACCTCGGCGTCACGGCGTCCGGGCGCAGCCCGAAAGTGCTGATGCGGCGTGTGTGGCTGGCGCTGATGGCAGCGGCGCAGAAAGCCTATCGAGATGCCGGCGGCGCCAAGAACGAGAGCAATCCCGCCGACCCGTACATGACCGTGCTCGGCTACTTCAACAGCCTGCGCGAACTGGGCGGCGCACGGCGCATCCTTGAAGAGGAAGTGAGCAACACCGTCCAGCACTACGGCCAGCGCAAACGCATCGGCGAACCGCATGGCCTGTTCCAGGACCGCCGCCGCCTCTCCGATGTGATCGAACTCACTTCCCGTGTTTCCACGGACAAGGTGGCGGATGCGCGGCGGCGCTTGGAAGCCGAGTTTCACGAACGGCGCCGCGTGGATTGGGCCATCGCCACCAACATGATCTCGGTGGGCTTGGACATTCAGCGTTTGGGGCTGATGCTGGTGCTCGGCCAGCCGAAGTCCCACGCCGAGTACATTCAAGCCACCAGCCGCGTCGGGCGCGATCCGCAGCGCCCCGGCCTGGTGGCCACGTTGTTGAACATGCACAAGCCGAGGGATCGCTCCCACTACGAGCGCTTTCGCCACTACCACGAGACGTTCTATCGCTCGGTTGAAGTCGCCAGCGTCACGCCGTTCTCCGCAAGAGCGTTGGATCGCGGTTTCGCCGGTGCGCTGGTGGCCGCATCGCGACATCTGGACGGTCGGCTGACGCCAGCGGAGGGAGCGGAGCGCATCGCCGAGGCAGGCGCGGAGTTGCAGCGCCGCTTGGTCGCCGCCTTTGGCCAGCGCATCGAGGGGCAACCCATCGAAGACGAAAGCGAACGCGCCGACCGTCGTCGCAGCGTCGAGCTTCGCGTGCAGGAACTGCTTGCCGCGTGGCAAGCGATTGTGGCCGACTACCACCAAGCGAACGTCGGCGTGAAGTACCAGCAATACGAAATGAGGCAGCGCCGGCCGCTCTTGCGCGAAATGCTCGATACACAATTCGAGTCCGAACTGCACCGCCTCTTCCGCGCCAACCGCTCCCTGCGCGACGTGGAACCGGAAGTGAATCTTCACTTGCGCGAACTCAGCGGCCGAGAAGTGAAGCCATGAGCCGCGCTTTCGGCAGCGTCCGCCAAAGCCAAGTGATAACCACCTACGGACCGGGCGCGCTCATCGACCTGCCCACGCACTCCGCCATCGTCGGCGGCTTGGACACTTGGCCGAAGGACTTGCAGGAGATCGTCGAGCCGCGCCTCTCCCAAGCCTTGCAACGCATCACGGACGTTCCCGCGCCAAAGCTGTACGCACCGCCCCCCGCGCCATCGGAACCCTGGGCGCCGGCGAAGGGCATCGGCGCTTGGCGGTTCCCGGAGTGGTTCGTGGTGCAGGAAGATCCCTACTTGGCAAGCGGCGAAGGCGATGGCCGCCCGCAATCCCGCCGCCTGGTGCAGCGCAAGGCGTTGGACGAACGGGGCAGGTTCGAGGGCATCGCCGTGGTGCCGACGCGGTTCGTTCGCGCCTGTCCGCGCGGCCATGTGGACGACGTGGATTGGCAAGCGTTCGTTCACGGCCCGGATTCCCCCTGCCGCCGGCAACTCTGGCTGGACGAGCGCGGCACCACCGGCGGCCTAGGAGAACTCACCGTGCGCTGCGAATGTGGCAAGGTGCGGAATCTCTCGGAAGCATCGGACATCAATACGAACGCCTTGGGCAAGTGCCGCGGCGCCCGCCCCTGGCTAGGCCGCAACACCAACGAACCGTGCGAGCAGATGAGCCGCCTGCTGATCCGCACCGCCACCAACGCCTACTTTCCGCAAGTGGCGAGCGTGCTGTCGCTGCCGGATACGGGCGCCGCCGTTCAGGAAGCGGTGATCGCCGTGTGGGACGTGTTGCAGGCTGTGCAGGACGCTTCGATGCTGACGACGTTCAAGGCCGTCCCGAAAGTCGCGCAAGCGCTGGATTCATTCGAGGACGCCGAGGTACTTCGCGCCATCGAGGAGATTCGCAACGGCACCGGACAGCAGCGCCCTCTGAAGGAAGCGGAACTCGAAGCCCTGCTCCGCGCGCCAGAGGGCTTCGGCGGAGTCCTCAGCGGGGATGCACGAGGGGCTCGCCCGTCGCAAGAAAGCCAACCGCCAATCGATGCCAACTTCCACGCCTGCCGACTGCCGGACTCGGCGTGGCGAACGGATACGGAGAACGGCAAACGCATCGCCGCGGTGGTGCAGCTGCATCGCCTCCGCGAAGTGCTGGCGCTGGTCGGCTTCACCCGCCTCGACGCGGTGACGCCAGACATCCACGGCGATTTCGAGAGCGACGTCATGCGCGCCGAGATCGCCTTGGAACCGCATTGGTTTCCCGCCGTGGAGAACCGCGGCGAGGGCGTGTTCCTGGAACTCTCCGCCGATGCCGTAGCAGATTGGCTACAGCGCCCAGCCGTGGCGGAGCGCGTCGCAAAACTCGCCAAGGGCTACGACCTGTGGCGAGCAACCCACAAGACCCAGCGCCCCTTCCCAGGCGGCGCCTATGTATTGCTGCACACCCTCGCCCACCTGCTGGTGCAAGCCCTTGCCATGCGCTGCGGCTACCCGGCCAGTTCCATCCGCGAACGCATCTACTCGGAAGAAACACCCAACGGCCAGCGCTACGGCATCCTCCTCTACACCGGCACTCCGGACGCCGAAGGCACCCTAGGCGGCTTGGTGCAACAAGGCCGCCACATCGAAGGCCACCTGGCAGACGCCCTACGCACCGCCGCGCTGTGCTCGAACGACCCCATCTGCGCCCAGCACGTCCCGGACGAGAACGCCCGGTTGGAAGGCCGCCTCTTGCACGGCGCCGCCTGCCACGGCTGCTCCCTGATCGCCGAGACCTCGTGCGAAATGCGCAACGATTTCTTGGACCGCGCTTTGGTGGTGCCGGTACTCGGCTTGGAGGACGCGGCGTTCTTCGAGTTGCCGGAGTAGTCGACGCGCAGCCGCGGCTTCTCAAGAAGCCCGATGCTCCGGTCAGTCCGCGCCATCCGCGCAGCGTTGGAGTGTGCCGCCTTGGGCACCGCGCTAAACTCCACCAATGCCGCCGCCCGATCCGCCCACCACGCCCGAACACTCGCCCAACGTTGGCGATCTCGTGCGCGTGCGCTCGCGCCAGTGGCTGGTGGAGGAAGTGCTGCCGGATGGCGATGGCGGTTCGCCGCAGGTGTCCTTGGCGTGCGCGGACGACGACGCGCAAGGCCAATCGCTTACCGTGTTCTGGGATTACGAGCTGGATCGCGCCATCCTGCAAGAAGAGGGTTGGGCGGACCTCGCCAGCCAGCGGTTCGATTCGCCGCGCTACTTCGCCGCCTTCTTCAACACGCTGCGTTGGAACTGCACCACCGCCACCAGGCCGGATCTGTTCCAAGCGCCGTTTCGTGCTGGCATCCAGCTGGACGCCTATCAGATGGAGCCGCTGCGCAAGGCGCTGCTGCTGCCTCGCGTCAACCTGTTCATCGCCGACGACACCGGCCTCGGCAAGACCATCGAAGCCGGCCTCATCGCCCGCGAACTGTTGCTGCGCCGCAAGGTGAAGCGCATCGTGGTGGCCGCGCCGCCTTCCGTGCTGGAACAGTGGAAGGCGGAACTCGAGGACCGCTTCGGCCTGCTGTTCGAGATTCTCGACCGCGCCTACGTTTCGCGGATGCGCCGCGAGCGCGGCTTCGGCGTGAACCCGTGGCGCACCCACAGCCGCTTTCTGGTTTCGCACAACCTGCTGATCGATCCCGCCTATGCCGATCCGCTGCGCGAATGGCTCGGCGAGGCGCTGCCGGGCAGCCTGCTCATTCTGGACGAGGCGCACCACGCGGCGCCTTCTTCCGGCGGGCGCTACGGCATCGAGACCAAGTTCACCCGCGCCGTGCGCGACTTGGGCGGGCGCTTCGAGCACCGGCTGTTTCTATCCGCCACACCGCACAACGGCCACTCCAACAGCTTCTCCACACTGCTGGAACTGCTGGATCCGTACCGCTTCACCCGTGGCGTGAAAGTGCGCGGCAAGCGCGACTTGGAGCAGGTGATGGTGCGGCGTTTGAAGGAGGACATCCGCGCCGTGCGCGGCGGCTTCCCGCAGCGCGAAGTGGTGCCGGTGGTGATCGACGACTTGCCGGAGGATGCGCCGGAACTTGCGCTCTCCCGCTTGCTGAACCGCTACCGCGCGCTGCGCGAAGAGCGCCACGCCAATGCCCGCGCCAAAGAGCGAGCGGCCGCGAGCCTGCTGGTGGTGGGCTTGCAGCAGCGGCTGCTTTCTTCCACCGAAGCGTTCGCCCGCAGCCTGAAAGTCCACGAACGCACCGCGCGGCGGCACTGGGAAAAGGCGGAGCAAAACGAAGGCTCTGCAACGGTGGACGAAGAGGCGTTCCTCAATCCCGCCGGAGCGGACGACGAGCGCGCCGAATGGGATGAAGCCACCGCCGAAGCGTTCGAGGCTGAACAGATCGAAGCGATCACGCTGGCCGCCGAGGCCCAAGCCACCCAAGCCGCCCTGTGGGAACGCGAGCAGGCGTTGCTCGGCGAAATGCAGAAGGTCGCCGAAGAAGCCCGCCACGAGCCAGACGCCAAGACGCGCCACTTGATCGATTGGATTCGCGCCAACCAGTGCCCCGACATGCCGCCGTTCGGCAAACGCCCGACCGGCCCCGCGCCAAGGTGGAACAACCGCCGCGTGCTCGTTTTCACCGAGAACCGCGAAGGCACCAAGCGCTATCTGAAAGCGATGCTGGAACGCGCCATCGAACACACGCACGACGCCGAGGAACGCATCCGCGTGATCGACGGCCTCACCAGCGGCCCGCGCCGTGAGGAAGTGCAGCGCCGCTTCAACGCGGACCCGGCCAAAGAGCCGCTGCGCATCCTCATCGCCACGGACGCCGCCCGCGAGGGCCTGAACTTCCAAGCCCATTGCGCCGACCTGTTCCACTTCGACCTGCCGTGGAACCCAGGCCGAATCGAGCAGCGCAACGGCCGCATCGACCGCAAGCTCCAGCCCGCCGACAAAGTGCGTTGCCACTACTTCCTGTTGCCGCAGCGGGTGGAGGATCGTGTGCTGCAAGTGCTGGTGACCAAGACGGAAACCATCAAGCGGGAACTCGGCAGCCTGGCCAAAGTGATCGACGACGACGTGGAACGCACCTTGAGCCGCGGCGGCATTCGCCACGATCAGGCAGACCAGCTGAAGGCCGAAATCGAAGGCGCGGACTTAGCCGCCGAACGCAAGCGCGCCACCGCCGAAGAGTTGGAAGACGCCCGCGAACGCCAAGCCGATCTAGTCAACCAGATCGAGCGCTGCCGAACGCTGCTCGATAGATCGCGCAGTTGGGTGCAATTCGACGAAGCGCCGTTCCAAGACGCGCTCTCCTGTTCGCTGGAACTGCTCGGCGCGCCGCCGCTCGAGGAACGCAAGGACGAGCATGGCCGCACCGTCTGGTCGTTCCCGCCGCTCGAACGCCGCGCCGCCACGGATCGCAGCTGGACCGCCACGCTGGACTCCCTGCGCCCGCCCCGCGAACTCAACCGGAAGCTCGCGGAGTGGCGCAAGGAAGCGCCGATACGCCCGGTGGTCTTCAAGGATGCCGGCGCACTCACCGACGACACGGTTCACCTGCACTTGGAGCAGCGCGTGGCGCAACGGCTGCTGGCGCGTTTCCGCGCCCAGGGCTTCGTCTACAACGACCTCTCGCGGGCCTGCCTCGTGCAAAGCAAGGATTCGATTCCCCGCGTGATTCTGCTCGGCCGCCTGGCGCTCTACGGCCAACGCGCCGAACGCCTGCACGAGGAACTGGTGCCGGTCACCGCCCGCTGGGTGGAACCAAATCGTCGAACCCGCAACGGCGCTCGTCTGCGCGCCTACGCACGCGACGCCGAAGCACGCACCTTGGCCTTGCTGGACGAAGCGCTGGGCAGCGGCGGCCCGAGGCGGAACGACGTGATCCAGCAGCGCCTGCTGGACGCCGCCCCAGCCGACATCGAGGCGCTGCAGCCGCAACTCGAACGCCGCGCCGAGGAGTTCGCCAAGACTGCCTCCGAGCAACTCACGGAACGCGGCAAGCGCGAGGCGCACCTGCTGGCCGAAACCCTAACCGCGCAGCGCGAACGGGTGTTGGAGGAGACCAAACGCCACGACGCCGAGTTCCGCCAACTCACCTTGCGCTTCAAGCAGGAGGAAACCCGCCAACTGGAATCAGACATGCGCCACTGGCAACGCCGGCTCGCGCAGTTCGACCGCGATTTGGAGCGGGAGCCGGAACGCATCCAAGCGTTCTACGAGGTCCGGGCACAACGCGTGGAGCCAGTGGGGCTGGTGTATCTTTGGCCGGAGACGAACTGAGCGGGCACCGGCGAATACTATGGCCATGCGTCGAGCGATAGCGATTACCGGGGTCGTCGCCTTGACGGGGTGCTCGGCCGCGCCGTTCACGGTTGCGTGGAACTACTCGGAAGACGATCCGCAATTCGAGTTGCTCGAGCGCTGCATCGCCGACGAGCTGGCAGTGGCCAGAAAGAAGGGCGTGGTGGAAGTGAACGAGGTCGTTTCTCGCCGACAAGCCAAGGCGATGCGGAGACTGTTGGAGATCGTCGACGCTGGCGACACCCCGACCGAGCGCGAGTATCGACTGGCGGGGTGCTAGGCAGGTAGGGCGTACACCCTCGGCAAGGACGCCCGGCCCTCAAGCCAGCAGCCGTTCGATCCGTTCCACGCAGCCCGCTTCGAGGTCGCGCGCTTCCGCCACGAAGCCGCGCTTCGCTTCCGCCTTCGCGGTCTTGTCCGAAGCGCGGTGCAGGAGCTTGGCCGCGTTTCGGTAGCCGATGGCCAGATGGCGGGCCTGTTCCTGGTCGAGCGGGCCGGGGAAGTCGGCGGCCGCGAGGGATTGGAAGTAGTCGCCTGCGTGCTGGCGACATTCCGCCCACACCACGCCGTTCCACCAGTTGCCGTGTTCGTCGCCGTGGCCGGCGTCGATGGCGGCCAGCCAGTTGGCGTAGGCGTCCGGCCCCACGCCGTAGCCAGTTTCGGCGAAGCGGCTTGGTTCGCGCCACAGCGCCAACGCCAAATCCAGCGCGGCGAAGACCGCCTTGCGGGCCTTGGTGTTGGCTTCGCCGCAGCGCTGGAACTCGAAGAAGGTCAGCGGCGGGCCGGCTTGGCACTCGCTCCAGCTGCCGAAGGCGAGGCGCGGCGGCGTGCTGTCGACTTCGCCCCAGGGCCGCGCGAGGAGGAAGCCGTCCGCGTCGTGGCCAAGCACCAGCTGGTTGTCCAGATGCAGCAGCGAACAGATGCTGCCGTGCGCCAAGGCGCCGCGCACCGCCTCCTCCAAAGTCGCCTTCTCGTCCGCGGGCGCGGTCGGCAGCGCCATGCCCAGCCGCTGGGCGCGGATGCCGAGGCTGGGCAGCCGTTCGAAGAAGCGCGCGCCGTCCCAGCAATAGGGGCCGCTGGGGCACAGCTCCTCGTGGATGTTGATGACGAATGCATGGCCGGAGAGCGCAAATGCTTCGGGTGCCGAGACTTCCAGCCCGAAACCATCGAGCGCGCCCGTGACGACGCCCATCATCGACGTGTTGTGGGGTGGTTGCCGCAAGCCGGAAGCCGCCATCGATTCCCCCTCGCTCTTGCGAGCCGCGTTGTTTGTCGAGCGCCTATTGTGCAGCACTTCGAGAGGCGAGTAGATGCGCAGCGAGCGGCCTATGCGACACTCTAAGCGACGCGCTTAGGGAGCCCAACGGAGAGTGGGAACATACGATTGGTCTCTGCTGGCGAGGATGCCGCGGCGCCGTCGCGGTCCTCTCCGGCGAGTGTGCTCGCTAGGTGCGCTGGCCGCGTTCGCCGCCGGATCGGCGGGTGCCTGCATCGAGGTCATCGCCCATCGCGGCGCGTCCGGCTATCTGCCGGAGCACACACTGCCGGCCTACGCTCTCGGCTACGGCCAGGGTGCGCATTGGATCGAGCCGGACGTAGTGCTCACGGCGGACGGAGTGCCGATTGCGCTCCACGACTTGACGCTCGACCGCACCACCAACGTGGCGGACGTCTACCCAGGCCGGGCCCGAGAAGACAGCAGGCACTACGCAGCGGACTTCGTCTACGCGGAAGTCCAAGCGCTGCGGGTGGTGGAGGCGGCGCCTGGCCGATTTCCCTACGCCACCTTTCGCGTGCCCCGCCTCGCGGAAGTGCTGGAGCTGGTGCAGGGCCTGAATCGCACCACTGGCCGGCGCGTCGGCATCTACCCGGAACTGAAGTGGCCAGCGTTGCAGCCGAACCTTGCCGCGAAGGTGCTGCGGACGCTGGAAGGCGCGGACGTTCCGGTGTACATCCAGTCCTTCGACGCCGAGGCGCTGGCGGCGCTCGAGACCGAGTGGCCCCGCGTCCAACTCATGGCCGGTTCCTCGCCGGTTGCCGACGCGACGCTGAATGCGACCGCCAGCTACGCGGTGGCCATCGGCGTACACAAGGACCTGCTGCTGAGCGACCCGAGCCTGACGAGCCGCGCGCAGCAAAGGGGCCTCTCGGTTCACGTCTTCACCCTGCGCAGCGACCACGTGGCCGTGCCGTTCGCTTCGTTCGAGGCGGAAGTGGCCGCGTTGCTCGCGCTAGGGGTGGACGCCATGTTCACGGACCATCCGGACCGGACTCTTGCCGTTCTGGGCGACAGGGCTTGTGCGAGCGGTCATCGTTGAGTCGTCGCACCTGCCGCGCCCGCTTGGGCCAAGGCCACGGGCAGCAGGCCGAATCGGGTACGATGGCGGACTTTCGGCAAGCGGAACCGCGATGAACAGCGTCGAATACGTCGCCAGCATTCTCAAGCAGGAAGGTGTGCAGTGGATGTCCTGCTATCCGTCCAACCCGTTGATCGAAGCGGTGGCGAAGGAGGGCATTCGGCCGGTCGCGTTTCGCCATGAACGCGGCGCCGTGATGGCCGCGGACGGCTACTCGCGGCTTTCCGATCGCAAGCGTTTCGGCGTCGTGGCGGTGCAGTCGCAAGCCGGCGCGGAGAACGCCGTGGGCGGCCTGGCGCAGGCGAATGCGGACAACGTGCCGATTCTGGCGCTGCCCGGCGGCAATCCGCTGGACATGTTCTTCGTGCGCCCCAACACCGTCGCCGCGAGAATCTGGGAACCGGTGCTCAAGCGCGTGGAGGTGATCACCCGCGCCGACCAGACCGGCAACGTGATGCGCCGCGCCTTCCACGCGCTGCGCTCCGGGCGGCCAGGCCCGGTGCTGGTGGAAATGCCCGCCGACGTCTGCATGGCGCAGATTCCCGAAGGCGCTCCCGCCTACGCCTCGCCGACGCCCGCCCTCTATGCGCCTGCCGCTGGCGCCGTGGCGGATGCCGCCCGGCAGCTGGTGGATGCCAAGGAACCGTTGATCTGGGCCGGTGCCGGCGTCATGTCCGCCGACGCCACGGACGAATTGCGCGTGCTGGCGGAGCTGCTCGATGCGCCCGTGTACACCACGATGCCCGGCAAGTCCGCCTTCGACGAGCGCCATCCGCTCTCCGTGGGCGCCGGGGGTTCCACCGCGGCTGGCCCGGCCCGGCAGTGGCTGGACGACTGCGACGTGTTGTTCGCGGTCGGCACGTCGCTCACCGCCACGCCCTACGGCCAGCGTTTCTCCCGCGACAAGTTCCTCGTCCACTCGGTGATCGCCGACGACGAAATCAACAAGGACACGGCGGCGGACATCGGCCTCGTCGGCGATGCCAAGCTCACGCTCGCGGCGTTGATCGACGCGGTGCGGGGCCTGATCGGCGACCAAGGCCGCGACACCGGCGTGCGCGGGCGCATCAAGGACGCGAAGGACGCCTGGCTCAAGCAGTGGATGCCGTACTTCACCAACGACGACGGCCCGCTCTCGCCGTACCGGGTGATCCACGAAATGAACCAGGTGCTGGACGGCGAGAACAGCGTCGTCACCCACGACGCCGGTGCCCCCCGCGACCAGATCGTGCCGTTCTACACCGCCACCACGCCGCACAGCTACGTCGGCTGGGGCAAGAGCACCCACCTCGGCTTTTCCATTCCGCTGATGATCGGCGCCAAGATGGCCGCGCCGGAGCGCATGTGCGTGAACCTGATGGGCGACGGCGCGTTCGGCATGTCCGGCCTCGACGTCGAGACCTCCGCGCGCGCCGAGATTCCCATCACCACCATCGTCCTCAACAACGGCATCATGGCCACCTATCCCGGCGGCTTCCCCACGGCGCGGGAGAAATACGGCGTCTCGCACATGCAGGGCGACTACGCTGGCCTCGCCCAGGCGATGGGCGCCGAGGGGATCCGCGTCGCCGAAGCGCGGCAGATGGCGCCGGCTCTGGAACAGGCCAAGCGCTTGAACGCCGAGGGCAAGACGGTGCTCATCGACGTGCAGACCCGCGCCGAGGATTCGCGGGCGCCGGCCCGGTTCGCCTAACCGTCTTTGGGCACCAAATCGAGACCAACGCCGCTGTCGGCTTGTTTCGGCTAGATGTGACGGCGGGCATTCGTTCGACAGTGGAATCGCTAGGGACTCCCGGTATCTAGTGGTTCGTTTCCAAAATGCCATTTGCGGTGGGATTGACTTGCTGGCATGATCGCGGGGATGGTTTTGTTCTCGGGTCCAAGGAGGGACGGGATGGTTGCGAAGAAGCGCGGGGCGTTGGAGTTGGCGGACGACGCGAGGCGGGAGCTGCGTGCGGTGGCGCGGTCGCGGACGGAGCCGGTTCGGCGGGTGGAGCGGGCGCGGATGCTGCTGCGGTACGCGGACGGGGAGAAGATCGCGGAGATCATGCGGCGTCTGGGCACGAACCGTCCGAAGGTGGAGCGGTGCGTGGACAAGGCGCTGTCGATCGGCGCGGTGGCGGCGCTGGACGACCTGCCGGGTCGCGGTCGGAAGCGGGAGATCACGGAGGAGGCGCGGGCGTGGCTGGTGTCGCTGGCGTGCCGCAAGCCGACGGAGCTGGGGTACGCGCAGGAGCTGTGGACGACGGCGCTGCTGGCGGAGCACGCCCGGGCGCGCTGCCTGGACGCGGGCCATCCGAGCCTGTCGATGCTGGCGAAGGGCACGGTGTCGAAGATCCTGTCGGCGCAGCCGCTGCGCCCGCACAAGGTGAAGTACTTCCTGGAGCGGCGCGACCCGGAGTTCGACGGGAAGATGGCGCAGGTGCTGCACGTGTACAAGGAGGTGGAGCTGCTGCGGGAAGGCGGCAAGTCGGACGGGCGGCTGCGCGCCTACGTCTCCTACGACGAGAAGCCCGGCATCCAGGCGCTGGGCGCGACGGCGCCGGACCGGCCGCCGAAGCCGGGCGTCCACGCCGAGGTCGGGCGCGACCACGAGTACGTCCGGCACGGCACGGCGACGCTGATGGCCGGCCTCGACCTGCTGACCGGGCACGTCCACGGCGCCGTGGCGGACCGCCACCGCAGCCGCGAGTTCGTCGACTTCCTGCGCCAGCTCGACCGCGCCTATCCGAAGCGGGCGCTGATCCGCGTGATCCTCGACAACCACTCGGCGCACGTCTCGAAGGAGACCCGCGCCTACCTGGCGACGATCCCGAACCGCTTCGAGTTCGTGTTCACGCCGAAGCACGGCTCGTGGCTGAACCTCGTGGAGTCGTTCTTCGGCAAGCTGGCGCGGACGCTGCTGCGCGGCATCCGCGTGGACTCGAAGGACGAACTCAAGGAGCGCATCCTGCGGCACCTCGACTGGCTCAACGCCGACCCCGTGGTCTTCAAGTGGGGCTACGGACTGGACGACCTGGAGGCGGCGTGACGCTGCAAAATGATATTTTGGAAACGAAACACTAGTGATGGCGCGTCGGGCCACTCCGAAAGGTCGAGGAGGCTCAGAAGCTCGCAGGCAGCCCCGTGTTCAATCGCGCCGCAGCTTCTCGACCAGCGCTTCGAGCTCCGCTGCTCTTGCCTCTGCCCTCCGCCTGCCTTCCTCCGCCTGGCGCCTGCCTTCCTCCGCTAGGCGTCGGCCTTCCGCCTCCTGGCGCTTGCCCTCCGCCAGTTCGTAGCGGGTGGGCAGGAAGTCGCCCGTGGCCGGATCGTAGAAACGCAGGGCATCGTCCATCGGCTCCGCGCCGGGCTGTCCGATGCACAGGCATAGTTCGAGAACCTTGCTGTGAACCCCGACCACGCCCTCCCGCAGCTCTTCCTCCGGCAGCGGCTTGTATTCCCCGTCGCAGAGTTCGAAGCCCGAAAGCGCTGGCGCCGGGCCGGCATCCGGGTCGTACAGGAAGAACTCCTGAACGCCCATCTCCGCGTAGATGCCCGGCTTCTCCCCCACGTCCTGCTTCCGGCTCGACGGCGACACCACCTCCAGCACGAAGTCCGGCGGCTTGCCTTCCTCCCACGGCACGTAGGAACTGCGGTGCCGGTCCGCCACGCCGAACGCCACGTACACGTCCGGCGCAATCGGCGGCTTGTCCGGGTTCTTCTTCGGGTGGTAGTGCGGATCCCGGTGGATGAACTGGTCGTTGCCCACGAACACGT
Organism: Candidatus Azotimanducaceae bacterium; assembly: GCA_965243175.1. GTDB lineage: Bacteria > Pseudomonadota > Gammaproteobacteria > Pseudomonadales > Azotimanducaceae > VXYL01. Next base: position 1,357,194 of record OZ251532.1, read on the forward strand.
CCCGCTGGCCGCGCCAGCGCAGCAGCAGGCTGCCGAAGCACTCCACGATGGCGGCGGCCTGGTGCGTGTTCTGGGGCATCGGCTCGTCGTCACACGAGGGCAGGCGCAGTTCGTCCGGGCCGGGCGTCCAGCGCAACGGAGCGCCGTTGACGCGGGCTGGTCTCCCGGCGCGGGCCGGCGCAAGGCCCGTTGATCGGGAGACGTCGCGTAGCGCTGCGGTCATGGTTCCACTCCTCGGACCCGTCGCGGGCGGCCGGGCGTACTTCGGCAACGGCGGCGACTGTAGCACGCACCCGGCGCACCGACCTGCGGCGTTGTACGTGGCGACGAAGCATGGCCTGCGTCCTGGCATCTGCCCTGGTTCAATGAAGGGCGACACTTTGCGACCGAGCGGGAGGCGAAAAATAGGGCGGATGTCTGAAGCTGCTGTAGGAAATCGCCCATTGTTTCGCGTATGTCGCGCCTGTAGCACCGGCCGTTGCGCCAAGGCCACGGGCAGCAGGTGCAATCGGGTACGATGGCGCCCTCGGCAATCGCTCCCGCCCGGTTCGTCTGACGGCCTCTGGCGCCATGTCGAACCAACTCGGCGGAGTCCTGCGCCCGGCTGGATGAAGTCGAACGAAGGGTCGCTGAATAGGAGATCGGCGGGTGCCCAGTGGCCAACAACGGCGACAGCGCAAGCGCAAGGCTGGCGTCAATGCCCTGCCAGCATCCACTTCGCCGCCGCCATCGTTGCCATTGGCGGCAGAGCTCGATTCGTCGCGAAGCGCGGTGCGGTGGGGCGAAGGTGCGGCGCTGGCGGCTGCCGTTTGCGGCCCGTTGCTGCTTTACTGGCTCACGCTACCGCGTGCGGTCGTGCTGGAGGACGATGGCCTGTTCCTGATGGCCACCTCGACGTTGGGGGTGGCGCATCCGCCGGGCTACCCGCTCTACACACTGATCGGCTATCTGTTCGCGCAGCTGCCGTTCGGCTCGCCAGCCGTCCTCGGCCACTTGTCGAGCGCCTTTCTCGGCGCGCTGGCGAGTGCCGCGGTCTTTGTTTGCGCACGATTGCTCGGCGCTTCCGCCTTGGCGGCGCTGGCCGGCGCGTGGCTGTTCGCGGCATCCGAGCATGTCTGGTCGCAAGCCATCATCGCCGAGGTCTACACGCTCAACGCGCTGTTGTTCTTCGCCTGCCTGGCGCTGGTTCTGCGTGGCGTCGCGCAGCCGGAGCGCCGATGCTGGTGGCTTGGCGCTGCCGCCGTGTACGGCCTGAGCTTGGCCAACCATTGGCCGCTCATGGTGTTGGCGACCCCTGGCCTGCTCGTCGTCGCCTTGCCGGCGGCGAAGACGCTGGGCCGCCGCCCTCACCTGTTGCTGGCCATGTTCGCGGTGGCGCTTGCGACCGCCGCCTTGCCCTACCTCGGCATGGTGATCCGTTCCTGGCAGGGGCCGCCGATCAGCTTCTACGGGGCAATCGAGGACTGGGCCGCATTCCTGCACTACGTCTCGCGTGCCGGCTACGCCGATGCCAATCCCATCGCCGGCTGGGGCGACCGGTTGGCGTACCTGCTTTGGTTCGGCGACCAGCTGCTCTGGCAGCTCACGCTGCCCGGTTTCGCGCTGGCGGTGCTTGGCGTGGTCGTTCTGGTGCGTTCGGGACGTTCAGCCGCGGTCGTCGGCTGCCTGCTGGCCTTGCTGGGCAACAGCGCGACGCTGCTGGCGTTGCTGGAGTTCGAGTTCGACTTCAAGCAGGTGGCGATCTTCCGCCCCTACTCGCTCGTCTGCTACGGCGTGGCGGCGATCTTTCTGGCCATCGGATTGCAGTTCGCGGCCGCTCAGCTGGCCTCTCGGCTGTCAGCCAAACCGCTCGAAATGCGGAAGCTGGCGCAGCCTGCTTTGGCGGCTTCGGCCGGGCTGGCCATGTGTGTGGCTTCCGTGGCCGCCAGTTGGTCGGTCAACAACCGTGCCGACAGCGAGTTCGCCCGATCCTACGCGGACGTGATGTTCGCGCTGCTGCCGCAGGACGCCGTGATGCTCGTCCAGGGCGATTTGGAAACGGCGGTGCTAGGCTACTACCGCCACGTCGAACAACGCCGACCCGATGTGGAACTCGTCAGCACCCAGGGGCTCGTCTACGCCAACCGCCTGTTCCATCCGGGCCCGGAGGAGAAGGCGAAGAACGAAGCGATTGCTCGATTCCTGGCGGAAACCGATCGACCGATCTTCTACTCGACCTACTCGACCGGCGGCGACTTCATCCACGGCTACGGCTTCAAGCATCACGGCCTCCTGCAGGAAGTCGTGAAAGACGGGCCGTCCAACGCCATCACCCTCGAGTTCTCGGAGACCGCCGCGGGCTACTTCCGGTCGATGCTGGCTCAGCGACCGCGAGACGGTTGGGAGCAATCGACGCGGCTGGTACACCTGCACCATTTTGGACAGTACCTCGCCTACGCGCTGCTGCTCGACGACGCCACCTTGGCGAACGACACCCGCGAGCTGCGCCAGTTGGCGGAGAGCCATCTCGCCAGTCTGATGGGCCTCATCCAAGTGGTGCTGAAATACGGCAACGCCTCGCACCACGCGCAGGTCGAAGCCTGGGTCGCCGAGGCCGAGCGCTTGCAGCACAGCGCCTTGGACGACGCCGACGCGACCATGCTCAGTCGCTGGCGACGGGCCGAGCTGCTCTACTTGAGCGGCGTGCTGCGCGGCCGGCAAGGCGCCGACGAAGCCGCGACCGATGCGTTTCGCGCGTCTTGGCGCCTGCATCCCGCCGCCGACAATCCAGCCCGAGACGCACTGGCTGTCCACGGCATCGAAGTGAGCCCCGAACGATGAAAACAATGGGCGATTTCCTACAGCAGCTTCAGACATCTGCTCTATTTTTCGCATCCCGCTCGGTCGCAAAGTGTCGCCCTTCGCTCAACCCAGCGCAGACGCGCGGAGGCACCGCCGGTGCTCCATCGATACTTGCTATCTCCCAAGTCGGCGCACAAGTCGGTGCGCCGTGCGCGTGCTACATTCGCTGCCGTTGCCGGAACGCGCCCGGCCGCTCGCACGGTGGCCGAGGAGTGGAACCATGACCGAAGCGATGCACGACCTCTCCCGATCGGCGGGCCTTGCGCCGGCTCGCGCAGGGGGACGGACCCACACCAACGGCGCGCCGCTGCGCTGGATGCCCGGCCCGGACGAACTGCGCCTGCCTTCGTGTGACGACGAGCCGATGCCCCAGAACACGCATCAGTCCGCCGCCATCGGCGAGTGCTTCGGCTGCTTGCTGCTGCATTACCGCGGCCAGCGGGACGTGTTCGTGGGCACGGACCAGTTCATCCACCGCGATCCGGACTACCACCCGAAGAAGAAGCCGGGCAAGGCGCCGGTTGCCCCGGACGTGTACGTCGCGTTCGGAGTGGCGGACCGGCACCGCAGCTCCTATGTGCCGTGGGAGGAAGGCAAGGCGCCGGACTTCGTGCTGGAGGTGGCGTCGCCGTCGAGCCGGAAGCAGGACACGGAGGAGAAGCCTGGCATCTACGCCGAGATGGGCGTACAGGAATTCTTCCTGTACGACCCGGATGGCGGCCCGGAACCAGCGCTGTCGGGCTTCGAGCTCTGCGACGGGGAATACAAGCGGCTGCCGGAGGAGGAGTTGCGGGATGGCGTGGTCGGCGTTCGCAGCGAGGTTCTAGAACTGTGCCTGTGCGTCGGGCAGCCCGGCCCTGAGCCGATGGACGACGCCTTGCGCTTCTACGATCCGGCCACGGGCGAGTTCCTGTCCACCCGCTACGAACTGGCGGAGGGCAAGCGCCAGGCGGAGGAAGGCAGGCGCAAGGAGGCGGAGGGCAGGCGCAAGGAGGCGGAAGGCAGGCGCAAGGCGGAGAGAGGCAGGCGCAGGGAGGCGGCAGGCAGGCGCAGGGCAGAGGCGAAGGTCGCGGAGCTGAAGGCGCTGGTCGAGAAGCTGCAGCGCGATTAGATGTGCCGGCGGCGTTCGTTCGACGGTGGAATCGCTAGGGACTCTCGGTACTTGGCGACTGTGCGCCGGGCCACTTCGATGTTTCGTTGTTGCAGGATGCTGGCGATCTTGTTGTCGGAGAGCGGTTTGCGCTGGTCTTCCTCGGCCACCAGCTTCTTGATGACGGCGCGGATGGCGGTGCTCGACATTTCGCCGCCGCCGCTCGTGGCGACGTGGCTGGAGAAGAAGTACTTGAGCTCGAAGATGCCGCGCGGGGTGTCGATGTACTTGCGGGTCGTGACGCGGGAGATGGTGGATTCGTGGCGCTCGACGGCGGACGCGACGTCCGCGAGCACCATGGGCTGCATCGCTTCGGGGCCGCGTTCCAGAAAGCCGCGCTGCCGGTGGACGATCTCGGCGGCCACCTTGAGCAGCGTTTCGTTGCGTAGTTCCAAACCTTTGAGGAACAGCTTGGCGTCCTGCAGATTTTCTCTGAGGTACTGGTTCTCCGGGCTGCTGTCGCGGCGCTTCACGAGGCCCGCGTAGTCGTTCTGCAGGCGCAGCCTTGGCGGCGCCGCCTCGCCGTTCAGGGCGACCGTCCAACGCCCGTTCTCGCGGCGCACCACCACGTCCGGCTCCACGTATTCGACGTCGCCCTCGCCGAAGGCGGCGCCGGGGCGCGGGTTCAGCGATTGGAGCAGCGTCATCGCGGCGATCAGTTCGTTCTCGTCGAGCTTGGTGCGCCGCCCCAAGGTGCCGAAGTCGCGCTTGGCGAGCAGCTTGAAGTGACGCTGCACGAGATCGATGGCGCGGTCGCGCTGGGGGGTGTCCTCCGGCAGCTGTTCAAGCTGAAGCAGCAGACACTCGGCGACGTCCCGGGCCGCCACGCCCGGCGGGTCGAAGCGCTGCACCAGCTTCAGCACGGCTTCGACCTCGGCGCGGTCGCACTGAAGCTCCGGCGCCAACGTCGCCCGCAGGTCGTCGATGGTGGCTCTCAACATGCCGTCGTCGTCGACGCTGTCGATCACCACGTGCGCGATCAGCCGGTCGCGGTCGGAGAGCGGCGTCAGGTTGAGCTGCCAGCGCAGGTGGTCCAGCAGCGTCTGCGCGGCGCCGTTGCGTTCCTCGAGGCTCCGCTCGTCGCCTTCCGGGGAACTCGTCGCCGGGGCGGAACTGCTCGGTTGGTAGACGTCCTCCCAGGACACATCGACAGCCAGTTCGTCGGGAATGTCATCCAGAGGCGCTGGCGCTTCGGCTTCTTCCGGGTCGCTCTCCGAGTGCTCCTGCACGGCGTCGTCTTCTTCGGCCTCCGCCACGGTGCCTTCGTCGGCTGGGTCTTCTTCGCTCTCGGCGAACTCCAGCATCGGGTTGGTCTCGATGGCTTGGCGGACTTCGGTGCGCAGTTCGGCCGCGGAGAGCTGCATGAGACGAATCGCCTGCTGCATTTGCAGGGTCATCGCTTGCCGCTGGCCGAGGCGCAGCGCGAACGTCTGCTTCATCACAGCCGGAAGCCCTCGCCGAGATAGACCCGCCGCACGGTTTCGTTGGCGAGGATGGCCGCCACGTCGCCCTCGGCGATGATCCGCCCTTGGTTGACGATGTAGGCGCGGTCGCACAAGTCCAGAGTTTCGCGGACGTTGTGGTCGGTGACGAGCACGCCGAGGCCGCGTTCCGCGAGGCCGCGGATTTCCGCCTTCAGGTCGCCAACCGAGATCGGATCGACGCCAGCGAAGGGTTCGTCGAGCAGCATGATGCGCGGCGCGCTGGCCAGCCCGCGCGCGATCTCGGTGCGTCGCCGTTCGCCGCCGGAGAGGCGCTCGCCAATGCTGTCGCGGATGTCGGTCAGGCGAAAGTCGCGCAGCAGATCGTCCACCAAGGCGCGGCGGGCGGCACGGTCCAGGTCACGGCGCAGTTCGGCCACGGCCATCAGGTTGTCGAACACGGAGAGCCGCCGGAAGATGCTCGCTTCCTGGGGCAGATAGCCGATGCCTGAGCGGGCCCGTTCGTGCATGGACGCTGCCGTCAGATCCTGTTCGTCGAGGCGAATCGCGCCAGCGTCCGCACGCACCAGGCCGAGGATGACGTAGAAGCAGGTGGTTTTGCCGGCGCCGTTGGGCCCGAGCAGGCCGACGATTTCGCCGCCGGAAACCACCAGCCCCACGTCTTCGACGACCTGCCGCCCCCCGTACCGCTTGCGAAGACCTTCGGCGACGAGGCGCGTCGGCGAGTTCAGTCGGCGCTGTTCCCGCGTTCCGGCTGCCATTTCATTCTCACGCCGCCGGGCTGGTCGGAGTGGGCGTCGACGCGACCATCCTTCAAGTCGTAGCGGATGACGTCGCCTTCGAGTTCGCGCTCTCCTCGGCGCAGGAAGGCACTGCCGTGGAGTTCGATGCGCTGTTCGGCCACCGCGTAGTCGATCCGCGAGGCGCGCGCCGTCACGAACGGCTCGTCGGCGTGCATGCGCTGGCGGAGGGTCGCTGGCCGCTCCGGTTCGCCTTCGGCGACGATGCGCGCGAGATGCCGGTCGTCCGAGTTGACGAGCGTCACCGTCTCCGCTTGCAGCCGCAGCGTGCCTTGGTCCACGCGCACCGAACCGGTGAGCACGGAGACGCCGCGTTCCGGTTCGTAGACGCCTTCGTCCGCCTCGACCAGAATCGGCTGCTCTTGGTCTTCGGGCAAGCCGAACGCATTGCCGGCCGCCAAGGCGAGCAGCGCCAGAGACATCGAGAAACTACGGCGGCGGTGGTTCGACGACAACGGAAACCCTCTTGCTCGGCGAGGAGCGAAGCTCGAAGCGACCGCTGGCGAGGTCCGCCTTGAACCCGGCGGCGCTGCTGCGGCTGGACTCGGTGGCGATCATAACAGGCTGGTCGGCGTGGGCGGTCTCAAGGCCGAGGTGCAGCGTCAAGGCGTCGGTGCGCAACTCGGTGAAGCGTCCGTCGTCGTGCCGCTGGGCAAGCACCACGTCGCCGCGCAACATCACTCGTTCCTGCGCTCCGGCCGTTTGCTGCGAACGCAGGGGAGGCTCGCGAGCGGCGGGGGGCTCGTGGATTTCGCCGCCGAGTGCCGCGAGATTCCAAGGCGGCGCATCGGGCGTGTGCAAGGCCAATGTCGGCGCCGCCAAGCGCGTCGTCTCGCCGTCGCTCCTGGCCTGCTCGAAGTGTTCGATGCGACTCGCCCTCAGTCGGTAGTGCAACGTGCCATCGTCGCGGAAGTGGACGATGTCGCCATCTTCCAAGTAGACGTCCGGCAGGCTCTCAGCGGCTAACGACGCCGTGCTCCGGTCGTCTTGGCGACTGGCCATGCCGATGGCGATGGCGGCGAAGCCGATGGCGATCAGCACCAGCCCGGCCCAAAGCGGCATTCGCAGCCCGCGCCGCCGCTTCAGCATCCGCTGCCATCGCGGGAGCGCGCTGGCGGCCGTCATGGCGCGGGCGAAGGCCGAGCGGCCAGAATCCAATCGCACACTTCGCGCACGGCGCCGTGCCCGCCGGCCGCTTGCGTCACGTAGTCGGCGCGTTCGATCAGCGCCGGATGCGCGTTCGGCACGGCTATCGCCAAGCTCACGCGCTCGAACAGGGAAAGATCAGGCAGGTCGTCGCCCACATGGGCCATTCGCTCGGGTGCGGTTCGGCTCGCCGCGCAGAGGTCCTCAAGCACCGCGACTTTGTCTTCCACGCCAGCGTAGACGTGCGGTACGCCCAGTTCCCGAGCGCGTCTGTCCAGTGCCGCCGAAGACCGCCCGCTGACGATGGCGATGGCAATGCCAGCCGCCATCAGCCGCTTCATGGCGCTGCCGTCCAGCGCGTTGAACGCCTTGAGTTCGGTTCCGGCGGCGCCGTAGTAGAGCCGCCCGTCGGTCAGCACGCCGTCCACGTCCAGAATCAGCAGCTGAAGCTGGCGCATGAGATCGAGCACATGCGCGTCCGGCGCTAGTTCTGGTGATAGGCGAGCCATGTGAACCCCATCCAGGCGGCGAAGAGCACCACGCCCTCGAAGCGGGTGATGACCTTGCGCGAACCGATGCCGTAGGCGAAGAACACCAGCAGCGCCGTGAGCGCCAGCATCACGCCGTAGTCGCGCCACAGCACCAGCGGCGTGATCGCCTGGGGCGCGAGCAGGGCCGGAATCGACAACACCGCGAGGATGTTGAGGATGTTCGAGCCGACGACGTTGCCGATGGCCATGTCGGCATGGCCGCGCAGCGCCGCGGTGACCGTCACCGACAGTTCCGGCAAGCTGGTGCCGACGGCCACGATGGTGAGCCCGATCACCACTTCGCTGACGTGGAAGCGCCTCGCCACTTCCCCGGCGGCCACCACCAGCAGGTCCGACGACACGAGCAGCACCAGCAGACCGGCCAGGAACCACCCCGCGGCCCGCTTCATGGACATGTCCGGCAGTTCCGCCAACTCGCTTTCCATCGAATCGGCCAGCTGCCCGCCGCTCGCCGACTTCAGCCGATAGAGCAGGAACGCGAGGCCAGCCAGAAGCGCCACGCCGTCCAGTACGCCGAGTTGGTAGTTGAACAGGCACGCCAAGGCGAGCAGCGTGGCGAAGATGAGCCACGGAATCTCCCGCCGCAACGTGCTCTCGGAGAACGGCAGTTCGCGCACCAGCGCGGTGATTCCCAGCACCAGGCCGATGTTGGCGATGTTGGAGCCGATGGCGTTGCCGATGGCCAACTCGCCGGTGCTGACCAGGCAGGACTGGATGCCCACCATGATCTCCGGTGCCGAGGTTCCGACCGCCACGAACGTGAGGCCGATGATGATCTTGGAGACGCCGAGATTCTTCGCCGCGGCCGCTGCGGCATTGACGAACCGGTCCGCGCTCCAGATGAGGGCGCAGAAGCCGCCGATCAGCGCCAGAAACGGATACTCCCGCGCCAACGCGAATACCGCATCCACAGGCGCCACGGCCTCCGCCTCAGAGTGATCTGAACACGCGCATGATGTTACGCAAGGTAACACATGGGCAAGACGAACCGACTGCCGGGTTGCGCTTCGTGTACACCTTGCAATCCCCCGGCGTTCAAGGCTACATGGCGAACCGTGCGCAGACCGTGGGGGCGGCGATGGCGACGACGAAAGCGGCGAGTTGGGATCGGTCCGGGAGCATTGAAGTAGGCGGCAAGCAGATCGCTTCGCCAGGCCCCGACGAAGTGCAGATCGCGATTGGCAGCGTCGGCATCTGCGGTTCGGACCTGCACTTCTATCGCGGGCAGTTCAAGCCGCGTGCGGGCATCACGCCGGGGCATGAGCTCGCGGGTGCCGTGGCTGCGTTGGGCGCTGGCGTGAAGCATGTGCGCGAAGGCGACGTGGTCGGGGTGGAGCCGCTGCTGCGGTGCGGCATCTGCGCCTTCTGCGTATCCGGCGACTACCACGTCTGCGGGCAGCGCGGTCTGGTTGGGGAAGGCATGGACGGCGGCATGAGCGAGCGCGCCAACGTGCCGGCGAACACGGTCTACAAGACGCCGAGCGCGGTCGATGCCGAAGTTGGCGCCTTGGCGGAACCGCTGGCCTGCTCCGTCCACGGCTTCAACAAGGTCGACCTGCGCGGCCACCAGACCGTGTTCATCGTCGGCGCCGGCACCATCGGCTTGACGGCGATCCTGGCGGCCCGCGCCAACGGCGCCCACGTGGTGGTGCTGGCTCGGCATCCGCATCAGCAGGACGCTGCCACGCGCCTGGGCGCCCACGAAGTGATCGGCGACGACGAGGCTGGCGAAGAGCGCATGAAGGAACTGGCCCGCGCCGAAGCGGTGGACATGGCGGTGGAGACCGTCGGCGGCACCGGCGCGACGCTGCTCACGGCGCAGCGCGTGGTGCGACCCAAGGGCAAGGTGGTCGTGCTCGGGGTCTTCACCCAGCCCGAGGTGCAGATCAACGCCCTGCACTTGGCGATCAAGGAGATCGAGATCGTCGGCTCGATGACCTACGCCGCAGCGGATGGCCGCGCCGACTACCAGCAGGCGCTGGACGTGATCGGCGACTACGCGGATGCGGCGCGCACACTGGTCACCCATCGCTTCGCCCTTGACGACGTGAACACCGCCTTCGGCGCCGCGTTGGACAAAAGCACTCGGTCGATCAAGGTCCACATCAATCCGAACGGCTAGCCCGAAGCGGCGCGAAACAGCCGCCACGTTCCAACCTTATGCGTTCGCGTTCGGTACGGGCCGAGGGGCAATCGCTTACACTCGCCTTCCCCTAGGCATCGCCGCGACGCACCATGTACCAGTACAACGCCTTCGATCAGCGCTTCGTCGAGGAGCGCGTGGAGCAGTTTCGCGATCAGACCGCGCGCTACCTGGCTGGCGACCTGGGGGAGGACGCCTTCCAGCAACTGCGGCTGCGCAACGGCCTGTACATCCAGCGCCTGGCGCCCATGCTGCGCATCGCCGTCCCCTACGGCCTGCTGACGGCAACGCAGCTGCGCGCAATCGCCGAAATCACCCGCAAGTACGACAAAGGCTACGGCCACCTCTCCACGCGCCAGAACGTGCAGATCAACTGGCCGGCGCTCGAAGCCGTGCCGGACATCCTCGCCGACCTCGCCAAGGTGCAGATGCACTGCATCCAGACCAGCGGCAGCTGCATCCGCAACATCACCACCGACCAGTTCGCCGGCGTGGCTGCGGACGAACAGGTGGACGCCCGCCCCTACTGCGAAGTCATGCGCCAGTGGTCCACCTTCCATCCGGAGTTCGACTGGCTGCCGCGCAAGTTCAAGATCGCCGTGAACGGCGCCAACGCGGACCGCGCCGCCATCCGCGTCCACGACATCGGCATCACGGTGCGGCCAGGCGAGCAGGGCGAGCCGTTGTTCGACTTCCACGTCGGCGGCGGCTTGGGACGCACGCCCGTCGTCGGCAGCCTGATCCGCGAAGGGCTGCCGGAAGAACATCTGCTCACCTACCTGGAAGCCATCCTGCGCGTCTACAACCGCTACGGGCGCCGCGACAACAAGTACAAGGCGCGCATCAAGATTCTCGTCCGCGCCATGACGCCGGAGGTCTTCCGCGAGAAGGTGGACGCGGAGTGGGAACATCTGCGCGACGGGCCGAGCACCTTGCCGGCGGCGGAAGTCGCCCGCATCAAGGCCTGCTTCGAGCCGCCTCCGTACGCGGACCTGGCGGACGAAACGGCCCGCCTCGCCAAGGAACGTCTGGAGGACCCGGCCTTCAACACCTGGATGCGCAACAACGTCTCGCCGCACAAGCAGCCCGGCTACGCCATTGCGACGCTCTCCACCAAGCCCACCGGCGTGCCGCCGGGCGACGTGACGGACGAACAGATGGATGCCGTGGCGGATTGGAGCGAACGCTTCGGCTTCGGCGAACTGCGCATCTCCCACGAACAGAATCTCGTGCTGCCGGACGTGCCGCAGCGCCATCTGCGCGAACTGTTCCAACTGGCCTGCGAGCAGGCGCTGGGCCAAGCCAACGCCGGGCTGCTGACGGACATGATCTGCTGCCCAGGCGGCGACTTCTGCGCCTTGGCGAACGCCAAGTCCATCCCGGTCGCGGAGGCGATCCAGCGCCGCTTCGACGACTACGACTACCTGCACGACCTGGGGCCGCTGGACATCAACATCTCCGGCTGCATGAACGCCTGCGGACACCATCACGTCGGCCACATCGGCATCCTCGGCGTGGACAAGCGCGGCGACGAGTTCTACCAGGTGTCCATCGGCGGCAACCAGGCGGCGGACGCATCGATCGGCAAGATTCTCGGCCCGTCCTTCGGGCGGGCCGAAGTGCCGGACGTGATCGCGAAGATCCTCGACGTCTACGTCGGCGAGCGCATGGACGGCGAGGCGTTCCTGCACACCGTGCGGCGCATCGGCGTGGAACCGTTCAAGGCGCGGGTCTACGCGCAAGCGAGCTGAACGGATCGTGGCTTCGGCAGGAATCTTGGTGAAGGACGGCCGCGTCGTCGCCGATCCTTGGGCGCTGATCGAAGACGGCGCATCAAAGCCCGGCGCGATTGCGCCCTTGGCCGCATGGCGGGAAGCGCCGGAGGGCGCTGGCGTGTGGGTGGAAGGCGACGCCGAAATCGAAGAGGTCGCGGCGGAAATCGTGGCTGCGCCGGTCGTGGCCGTGCGCTTTCCGGCGTTCGCGGACGGTCGCGGCCTGAGCTTCGGCAGCCTGCTGCGCTCGCGCTACGGCTTTCGCGGCGAGCTGCGCGCCTTCGGCGAAGTCGTCCCCGACCTCACCGCCTACATGCTCCGCTGCGGCTTCGACGCCTTCGTGCTGGCGGACGAAGAGCGGGCGCAGACGGCCATCGCCTGCATGGCCCGCATGAGCGACCACTACCAAGCCTCGGTCCGGCAGCCTGTGCCGCCGTTCAGAAGATCCGTCAGTGCGGGGAACGCGAGCTGACGGAGCGGACGCCCCGCAGAGCTTCAACGCGCCGGAACGTAGAGCGGTTGCTGGAAGCGCACCGTCTCTTTGCCGCGGCCCGGCAGGTCGACGACGATCTCGAAGCGCAGCGCCTCCGCGTTCTGGAAGTCGAACGCGGCCAGGTAGTACACGCTCTCGCCATCGCTCACTTCGCGGAACTCCAAGGTCGTTGATTGGCCGAGCAAGTTCAGGAACTGGCCGCGAACGCCAACCTTTTCGCCGACTCCCGAGGCACCCACGGCGCTGATGTTCACGAGGCCCTTGGTGCGCCCGCGCACGATGCCGTAGCGCTCGGCCACGGCCGGCGAAAGCAGCGAGGCGTTGAAGGCGATGTAGTGAACCTGCCACGGGCCGAACGCCTTGAACTGTTCGGCTTCCGCGTCCAGCGCCCAAGCGCCGATGCCAAGCGCGAACAGAACGGCAGCAGCCCTTGGCAGCCTCATCGACTTTTTCATGCGAGGGGCAAGCCCCTCGCGCTCCCCGGCTGAGGGCTCACCCGCCCCAGCCGGTAGAAGGCGACGGTGCCGAACAGGTTCGGCAGCCAGTTGCCGAAGCTGGTGCCAGCGTGGGCGGCGTCTACCACCGAGCGTTCGATGATCGGCAGGCCCTTCGCCGCCACCAGCCCCTCGAAGTCGCGGAACGTGCAGAGGTGGATGTTGGGCGTGTCGTACCACTGGTGCGGCAAGTGGCGGGCGACCGGCATCCGCCCTCGGCTCGCCAGTTGCAGGCGGCATCGCCAATGGCCGAAGTTGGGAAAGGTCACGACGCACTCTTCGCCGATGCGGAGCATCTCGTCGAGCAGCTTCGACGGTTCGGCCACCGCCTGCAGCGTCTCCGTCATCACCACCATGTCGAAGCTGTCGTCGGGGAAGCGCCCCAGGCCCTCGTCCAGATCGTGTTCGATGACGTTCACGCCAGCGCGAATGCAGGCGCTGATTTCCGCCGCGCCCTTCTCGATGCCGTAGCCGTTGACGTTCTTGTGCGCGGTCAAGTGGCGCAGCAGGGCGCCATCGCCGCAGCCCAGGTCCAACACCCGCGCGCCGGGGTTGATGAGCTTGGCGATGATGCGCAGATCCGGCCTCACGGCGCCGCCCCGCAACGTTCCGCCACCGCGTCCAGATAGGCGCCGAGCACCTCGAAGTAGCGCTCGTTCGGGAGCAGGAACGAATCGTGGCCGTGCGGCGCCTCGATGGTGGCGTTCGCCACGTCCTTGCGCGCCTTCACCAGCGCATCGACGATCTCGTTCGAGCGCTCTGGCGAGAAGCGCCAGTCGGAGCTGAAGGAGAGCACCAGAAACCGCGCCGTGGCCGGGCCGAGTGCCGCCACCAGATCGCCGCCGTGTTCCAGCGCTGGATCGAAGTAGTCGAGGGCGCGGGTCATCAGAATGTAGGTGTTGGCGTCGAAGCGTTCGGAGAACGACGTGCCCTGGTAGTGCAGATAGCTCTCCACTTGGAACTGCACGTCCTGGGCGGAGCGGATGTCGCCGGACTTCAGCTCGCGCCCGAACTTCACGCCCATGCTGTCGTCGGAGAGGTAGGTGACGTGGCCGACCATGCGCGCCAGCGTCAGCCCCTTGCGCGGCTTCGTTTCGGCCTCGAAGTAGCGCCCGTCCAGAAAGTCCGGGTCGGAGAGGATCGCTTGGCGGGCGATTTCGTTGAAGGCGATGTTCTGCGCCGAGAGCTTCGGCGCGGCGGCGATCACGATGGCGTGGGCGATGCGCTGCGGGTAGTCGATGGCCCACTGCAACGCCTGCATTCCCCCTAGGCTGCCGCCGATCACCGCGGCGAAGCGTTCGATGCCGAGCGTGTCCGCGAGCATCGCCTGGGTCTTCACCCAGTCCTTCACGGTCACCGCCGGGAAGTTCGCGCCCCAGGGTTCGCCGGTCGCCGGATTGGTCGAGAGCGGCCCGGTGCTGCCGTTGCAGCCGCCGAGATTGTTCAGGGAGACGACGAAGAACTTCGTCGTGTCGATGGGCTTGCCGGGGCCGATGCAGCTGTCCCACCAGCCGGGCTTGCGGTCTTCGGGCGCGTGATAGCCAGCGGCGTGGTGGTCGCCGGAAAGCGCGTGGCAGACCAGCACGGCGTTGGCGCGGGCGGCGTCGAGTTCGCCGTAGGTCTCGTAGACGAGCTCGAAACCGGGCAGCGTCGTCCGGCACTGCAACTCCAGCGGCTGGTCGTAGCGCGCGAGCCGAGGTTCGACCAGGCCGACCGAATCCGGCGCGTCCTTCAGCCCGCCCACAGCCGGTACGGCAACAGGGTTCCGAGCACGAAGCCCTGAATGATGAACAAACCGAGAATCGTCACCATCGGCGACAGGTCGAGACCAGCCAACGGCGGCAGCACGCGGCGCGCCGGGGCCAGCACCGGTTCGGCGATCTCGCGGGCGACGTTCGCAGCCGGCGAGTAGACGCCGGGCGCCAGCCAGCTCATCAGGATGGTCACGAAGATGGCCAGCAGAAAGATGTTCACCACCCAGCTCAAGGTCAGGTGCAGGGCGTCGTTCAGCAGGAAGAGCACGTTCAACGGAAAGGCGTTCGCCAGCACGTAGATCGCCACCGCCAGCACATGCGCCAGCCACGCCATGGCGAAGGACGCCAGATCCAGATTGCGGTACGGGCGCAAGAGCAGGCGAACCGGCCGCAGCACCGGGTCCGTGAAGCGCACGATGCCCTCGCAGAACGGGTTGTAGAAGCTCGCCCGCACCGCCTGCAGCACGAAGCGCAGCAGGAAGATCATCGCCGCCACGCGCAGCACGAAAGTGGGGATGAACGCCAGCGATTCACTCATGCTCGCCAAACTCCTTCGCCAGCTCCTGCGACCGCTCGAACGCGCCGCGCACGGCCGCTTCGAGCGCTTCTGGAAACGACCGTTCGGCAAGTATAGAGAGCGCCCGCTCGGTTGTTCCACCGGGAGAAGTCACCCGTTGCCGCAGCGCGCTCGGATCGTCGCCCGCGGCCATCGCCGCGGCGCCGCCAGCGGTGGCCACCGCCAAGCGCCGACACGCATCCGGCGCAAGACCCAAGCGCCGCCCGGCGGCTTCGAGCGACTCGATCATGTAGAAGAAGTAGGCTGGCCCGCTGCCGGAAAGCGCGGTGACCGCATCCAAGTCGGCATCGGAGCGGAACCAGAGCGCTTCGCCGGCCGCGCTCAGCACGGCTTCGGCTTCGTTGCGCTGGGCATTGGTCGTCGCGGCGTTGGCCACTAGGCCGCTGATTCCAGCGCCGACGAGCGCTGGCGTGTTCGGCATGCAGCGCACGACCGCCCGATTGCCGCCGAGCCAGCGCTCGATGGCCGCGAGCGGCACGCCCGCCGCGATGGAAACCACCAAGGCGTCGCCGAGCACCGGGGCGATCCCCCGCGCCGCGGTCTCGACAATCTGCGGCTTCACCGCCAGCACCACCACTGCAGCACCTTGAACGGCTTCGCGGTTGTTCGCCGTGGTGGCCACGGGCGGCGCGAAACGAGCGCGTTGCGAAGCCAGCGGTTCCGCGACCACAACGGGCCCGGTTCGTGACGCCGCGAGCCGAGTCGCCAAGGCGTGCGCCATGTTGCCGCCGCCCACGAAAGCGATCTTGGCGTTCGCCGCGTTGGTCATCGATTCGCGCTGCCCGGCCGGGGGCCGAAGATGGCGGTGCCGATGCGCACGATGGTGGCTCCTTCCTCGATGGCCGCGCCGAAGTCGTCGGACATGCCCATCGAGAGCGTATCCCAATGGGTTCCGGCGCGTGGGCGCAGCGTCTCGAACAGCGCCCTAGTGCGGCGAAAGCTAGCACGGACGCCGTCGCCAGGGCGCGGCATCGCCATCAGCCCGCGCAAGCGCAGCCTCGGCAGGGCGAGGATATGGGCGACCAGCGCTTCCGTTTCCTCCGGCGCAACGCCGGCCTTCTGCGGCTCGGCGTCGATGTTCACTTGGATGCACACGTCGAGGGGCTTTGGCGCCGCCGCATCGAGGCGGGTGGCGATGCGCTCTCGGTCCACCGTATGCACCCACTGGAATCGGCTGGCGATGTCGCGCGTCTTGTTGGACTGGATCGCGCCGATGAAGTGCCAGACCAGGCCGAGATGCGCCAAGGCGTCGATCTTGCCGACGCCTTCCTGAACGTAGTTCTCGCCGAAGTCGGCGAGGCCAGCGCGATGCGCCGCTTCCACCTCGGCGGCGCTGCGCGTCTTCGACACGGCGAGCAGCCGCACGTCGGCACCGTGGGCGCTGCCTTTGCTCGCGCACTCGATGGCATCGAGCAGCGCCCGGACGCGCTGCGCCGTCTCGTCTCCGTTCGCTTCCATGTGCCGCAAGGCGGTTCGTCGCCGTTCGCCAGCTGTAGCGGGCGTCAGAATAGCAAGCCAGCGGCCTACGCCACGCATCGGCGATGACGCCGGCAACGACGGGTCGATGTCGTACATGGCAACGGGGCGATGTCTCTCGCGGAGAGCGTTCGCGGGCGTCTATCGTGGCGTCTCCACCAACCGACCGGAGCCATGCCATGTCCAGCAACCCCGAACACGAGCGCCGTTCAGGCATCGCCGAGATGCTCGCGCAAGCCGTCGAGCGCGGCGCTTCGGACCTGCACCTTTCCGCCGGATCGCCCCCGCTTCTGCGCGTGGACGGCGAGATCGCACCGCTCGGTGAGACCGCGTTGGCGTCGAGCCTCATTCGCCAAGCGGTGACGGAGACGATGCCCCCGGCGATGGAGTTCGCGCAAGCCGAGCGCGACTTCTCCTTCGAGTTGCCGAACGTCGCCCGCTTCCGCGTCAACGCGTTCCTGCACCAGCGCGGCGCCGGCGCGGTCTTCCGCACTCTGCCCTTGCGCGTACCGGACATGGCGAGCCTGGGCCTAGGCCCGGTGTTCCGCCGCATCGCCGAAGCCCGCCACGGCCTGGTGCTCGTCACCGGCCCCACCGGCTCCGGCAAGAGCACCACGCTGGCGGCGCTGGTGGACCACATCAACGCCACGCGCCGCGAACACATCCTCACCATTGAGGACCCGGTGGAGTTCATCCACACGCCCCGCGCCTCACTGGTCACCCAGCGCCAACTCGGCCGCGACACCGCCAGCTTCGCCGACGCCTTGCGCGCCGCCCTGCGCGAAGACCCGGACGTCATCCTGGTCGGCGAAATGCGCGACCCCGAAACCATCCGCCTCGCCCTGACCGCCGCCGAAACCGGCCATTTGGTGCTGGCCACGCTGCACACCACCTCGGCGCCGAAAACGGTGGACCGCATCGTCGACGTGTTCCCGGCCGGCGAAAAGGAGAGTGTGCGCACGGTGTTCGCCGAATCGTTGCAGGCGGTGGTCTCGCAAACCCTGGTGCGGCGCCAGGGAGGCGGACGCGCAGCAATCCACGAAATCCTCCTAGCGACGCCCGCGGTCCGCAACCTGATCCGCGAACACAAGGTGGCACAGCTTGAAACCGTGATGCAGACCTCGGCCGTCACCGGCATGACCACCATGGCCCAAAGCCGCCAACGCCTCATCGCCGAAGGCGTCATCGCGGCACACGCACCGGGCCCGCCCTCGTAAGTCAGCGCCTCAGAGCTTGGCGCAACGGGGTGCCGCAGCGAATCAGCACCGGACGCCGCCTTTGCTTCCGAAGAGTGACGGCGGCCTCCCGGAGCGCCTTGGTTTCTGCTTGGGAATCCCCTTACCGCTCGTCGTGTACGGCCAGCTGCCGTCCTATCGCACGATGCTCGACCGCGAAGGGGTGGCCGGCCCTGCGGACATCGCCATCGTCGGCGACGAGAACGCCCTGCGCGGCGAAATCGACCGCTTCCGAAACGCTGGCGTCACGGACTTCAACGCCGCCATCATGACAGTCGAAGACGGTGCCTACGACCGAACGCTGGAGTTCCTCGCCAGCTTGAAGTGACGGTGCGCTACCGGTCCGTCTCCAACCGGTAGTCGAAGACGCAGGACGCGCCAAGCATCTCCCGAACCCACAGCGTCGCGGCTGCGCCGAGGGCGTCGGTGAGGCGCAACGGCTCGTCCAAGGCGAAGTGGACGGGCTGCGCCATGCCGTCGTTGATCGCGATGTTGTCCGCGTAGAGATACATGCGGTCGAGATGGTCGAGGATGGGGTTCAGGCGCCCCTGAATGCCGGGCAGGTGGCCGGTGCGACGGGCGATGATCGCCGAGCCGCCGTTTGGAACGGCCTCAAGCGCCACCGCCAGACTTCCGTTCGGCACGCGGTCCGTGGCCGCTGCCGCCTTGTGGCCGGACGCGGCGCAGAACACGGTCATGGGAACGCGGGAATGCAGCAGGAAGTCGGCGTGGCCGAAGGCGTCCGTGCGGGCTTCGCGGAACGTCTTGTTCGGATAGAGCGCGAGCACGTGGGCGTCCGCTAGAGGTTGGCGAGAAGTCGCGCTAGCCACCTCCACGCGCAGCGCGATGCCGTCCGGCAACGGCGGGCTGGCGGCCGGCAGCGTGAGTTTCAGTTCGCGCTCGCCGATCAGCTCGAAGATGGGTTTGCGTCCGGCAAGCGCGAAGGTCTCCTCTTCGATGACGCCGATGCCTTCGCCGCGCCTTTCGATGAAGTAGCGGCGTTCGCCTGCGCCGGCCGTGTCCTCCACTGGGCACTGGCCAAGGCGCGAAGCCAACAGCTGGTTGCGCGTGAACTGGCTCGTTCGCAGGTCCTCGACGGTCATCGAGTTGGCCAGTCCGCCCGGCGAGTAGAGCTCCAGCCGGTCGTCGAACATGAACAGCCGAACGTGCGAACCGGAGACGGCGTAGTCGCGATGCACCACGGCGTTCACCAGCGCTTCGAAGACGGCGCGTTCGCTGTATTCGGGCACGTCCCGGCGTTGCGGATCCTTGTGCGCGGCCACGCGCCGATTGCGCAGGACGAAGCGCATCGCTTCCTTGATCTGCGCGTCGAGCGGGCCGCCGATGTCTTGCGCGTCCAGTTGCCGATTGCCGTCCAGCCGCGAACCGTCGTAGCGCACCGCTTGGACGTACGCATTGGGCAGCCATTCGCGCGGGTCCTCGGCGCCGAGCAACACGCCGCCGACGGTTGCTCGCAGTGCGCCGGCGGCGTCTTCCTTGACGAACTTCAGCTTGCCAAGTTGGATCTGCGCCGCCTCGTTCGTGCGCGAACTGGCGTAGCGGCGCCAGTGCGGTGCGTGCAGAGAGTTGACTCCGGTGCCGCCCACCGGCTGCTCGTCCACTGCGGTGGCGTCGGACTGGCCCCGGGCGAGGAGCAAACGGCGGATGCTGGCGGAGTCCATCGGCCGCTTGGAGTCGCCTCGGCGTTGAAAGCAGCCGCCCGGCGAATGATGCACCGTCGGACCTGGCGGCACGTCCACCACCAAGACGCCGCCTTGCCGATGCGGCGGAGTCGGCACGCGGTGCGCTTCGTACTCGATCGGCGGCCGGATGCTGTCGGTGCAGATCTCCGCGATCGCGGAGATCAGCTGATTCAGTTGTTCCGGCGTCAGCGTTTGCGGCGTTCGTTCGTCCGTGACGCCGAGCACTAGACGCCCGCCGCCCGCATTGGCGAACGCCGCGATTTCGTCGGCGATCGCGTCGCGGCGTGGCGCGTCGAGCCGGCGCCCCTTGAAGCGCACCTCCTTGAGTTCGAGCCGGCTGTCCTCGCCTAGCCGCACGGCCTCCCAAAGCGCGGCTTCATCGGGCCCCATCGCGTACGCAGCGCGCATCCAGATTGGGTGCCGGACGCCCCGCTCAGTCGAAGACGATGATGTTGCGGGCGACTTCGCCCGTCTCCAATGCGCCCAGGGCGTCGTTCACGTCGCCGAGGCCGATGCGGCCGGAGATCATGTCGTCCAGGTGCAGCTTGCCTTGCAGGTAGAACTCCACGAAGCGGGGCATGTCCACGCGGAAGCGGTTGGAGCCCATGCTGGAGCCTTGCAGGGTCTTCTCGCGCAGGAACTCGGGGCCGTGGATCTCCACCATCGTGCCGACCGGGATCATGCCGATCACGGTGGCGGTGCCGCCAGCGCGGATCATCTTGAACGCCTGTTCCGTGGTGGCCTTCAGGCCGATGGCCTCGAAGGAGTAGTGGACGCCGCCGCTGGTCATTTCGCGCACGGCTTCGATGGGATCGGTCTCGGCGGCGTTCACCGTGTCCGTGGCGCCGAACTTGCGCGCCAGTTCCAGCTTCGACGCCACGGTGTCGATGGCGATGATGCGGGCGGCGCCGGCGATCTCGGCGCCGTTGATGCAGGAAAGGCCCACGCCGCCGCAGCCGATCACGGCGACCGTGCAGCCGGGTTCGATGGCCGCGGTGTGGATGACCGCGCCCACGCCGGTGGTGACGCCGCAGCCGATCAACGCGGCGCGGTCGAGCGGCATGTCTTCGCGCACCTTGGCGATGGCGTGTTCGTGCACCAGCATGGTCTCGGCGAACGAGGACAGGTTCAGGAACTGCGCGATGGGTTCGCCGTTCGCCGAGAGGCGCGGCGGCTCGTTGGGAGCGCGGGAAAGTTCCGGCTCGTTGCACAGCACCATGCGCCCGGTCAGGCAGTACTCGCAATGGCCGCAGAACGCGGAGAGGCAGGTGATCACGTGGTCGCCCGGCTTCACGTAGTGGACGTCCGCGCCGACGGCTTCGACCACCCCAGCGGACTCGTGGCCGAGCACGGAGGGCAGGGGATAGGGGTACGAGCCGTTCTGGAAGTGCAGGTCCGAGTGGCAGACGCCTGCCGCCGCGGTGCGCACGAGCACCTCGCGGGGCTTCGGATTGGCGGTCTGCACGTCTTCGATGGACAGCGGCTGGTTCACTTCGCGCAATACGGCGGCTTTCATGGCGGCCTCCCACGGCGTTTCGGACTCCGCGCAGTGTATAGCGGGAGCGGAGTCGGCGCATCGCGTCGTTTGCGCTTGGCTGGCGGCCGTTTCGGGCCGGAATCGCCCTTTTCGCGGAATCTTGCGAATTGCCTTCATTTTCTCTTCATATTTTCGTTCGGCTCCTGTATAGTGCGCCGCCTTTGCTCAAACCGGGCCGTGCCAATGCTGTGTCAACGAACGATAGACCGCCCCGCCTACGCCATCGGCATCGGCGTCCACACGGGGCGGCCCGTTCGCATGACCCTGCGGCCAGCCCGCGCCGACACCGGCATCCGTTTCCTGCGCAGCGACGCCCCCGCCACGCCCATCCGAGCCCTCGCGGAGAACGTCGCGGACACCACCCTCGCCACCAGCATCGCCGAGCACGGCGTGCAAGTCGCCACCGTCGAACACTTGATGTCGGCGCTGTGGGGCGTCGGCATCGACAACGTGCGCGTGGACCTGTCCGGCGAGGAGGTGCCGATCATGGACGGCAGCGCCCAGCCGTTCGTGGAAATCGTCCGCGGCGCTGGCCTGCGCGAACTCAAGGCGCCCAAGCAGTTCATCAAGATCACCCGCGAAATCTCCGTCTCCCAAGGCGACGCCCACGCCACCTTGCGTCCGCACCACGGCTTTCGCGCCGCCTACACGTTCGTGGCCGACCACCCCGTCTACAACCGCTATCCGAAGCGCGTCGAGGTGGATTTCGACGCCACGTCCTACGTCCGCGAGGTCTGCGGCGCCCGTTCCTTCGGCCTGATGAGCGAGCTCCCGCAAGCGCACGCCATCCGCAAGTGCCTCGGTTCGAGCCTGCAGAACGCAGTCGGCATCGACGACGACGACATCATCAACGCGGAAGGGCTGCGCTACGACGACGAGTTCGTCAAGCACAAGCTGCTCGACGCCATCGGCGACCTCTACCTGCTCGGCAAGCCGGTGCTCGGCGCCTTCGACGGCTACATGTCCGGCCACGCCCTCAACAACAAGCTGGCGCGCGCCGTGCTGCGCTGCACCGATGCCTGGGAGCACGTCACGGCCGGCGAAGCGGCGGAAAGCGCCGTGGCGACGTCGCCCACCGTCGCCACCGCCTCGGCAGGACGCCGCGCACCCTACGACGCGTAATCAACCGCGAGCAGGAGTCGAACATGGGCTTTCCGCGACCCGACGGCCACCACACCGTCACCCCTGGGGCAAGCGTTCCCAACGCAACCGCGGTCCTCGAATTCCTCGAGCAGACGTTCGGCGCCGAAGTCGTGGAGCGCTACGACGGCCCCGGCGGCGCCGTGGCGCACGCCGAAGTCCGGCTTGGCGACTCCATCTTCATGCTCGGCGAACCCATGCCGGGGCAGAACGCCATGCCGGCGATGCTCTCCTTCTACGTCGACGAAGCGGCCGACGTGGACGCCACCTACCAGCGCGCCCTCGACCACGGCGCGACGTCCGTCGCCGAACCATCGAACCAGTTCTACGGTTTCCGTTCGGGGACCGTCCGCGACGCGGGCGGCAACAGCTGGACGATCTGCACCGTCGTCGAACAGCTCACCCCGCAGGAAATCGAACAGCGCATGGCAGCGATGGGCGAATCCTAGGAACCTCCTTTCCCGGGTGACTGAGGCTGGGAACGCGGGCGTCCCCGCCCGCCTGCAGGCGAGACGCCTGCGCTCCCGGTGTGTTGCCCACGCGCCGAAAGAACTGTCGTACACGCCAGCCCAGCGGAACTTGCCGTGCGCCGTTGGAGTCCTATACTCACGTTCGTCGTGCGCCTTTCGGGGGCGACCGTCACATGGCCGAAGAACAGTCGCGCCTTCGCAGCATCGACGCTGGCGAGCGGCAGCGCCGGCGCGGCGTCTATCTGCTGCCCAATCTGATCACCACCGCGGCGCTCTTCGCCGGCTTCTACGCCATCGTCGCCGCGGCCAACGGCGAGTTCGTGAAGGCGGCGCTCGCCATCTACAGCGCCTTCATTCTGGACACTCTGGACGGGCGCGTGGCGCGCTGGACGCGCTCGGAGAGCGAGTTCGGCGCCGAGTACGACAGCCTCTCGGACATGGTGGCGTTCGGAGTGGCGCCCGCGCTCGTGGCGTTCTTCTGGGCGCTCTCCAGCCTTGGGCAGTTCGGATGGGTGGTGGCGTTCGTCTACATGGCCTGCGCCGGGCTGCGGCTGGCGCGCTTCAACACGAAAGGCGACAACGCCTCGTTCACCGGCCTGGCCAGCCCGTCGGCAGCGGCGATCATCGCCAACACGGTGTGGATATGGAGCGAGAGCGCGGCTTCGGCGACGGGCTTGGCGGCGGTGGGGATGGCGCTCGTCACGGCGGTCACCGGGCTGCTGATGGTCTCGCAGTTCGTCTACTACTCGCCGAAGGAACTCGATCTGAAGGGCCGGGTGCCGTTCCTCACGCTGGTCGCCGCCGTGCTGGTGTTCGCCATCGTGCTCAGCGATCCGCCGCGCGTCCTGCTTGCGTGCTTCACGGTGTATGCGCTCTCCGGCCCGGCGATGTATCTTTGGCGCAAGTACCGAGGCGGCGGCGAGTCCGCTTCCTAGGCTCGGACACCCCAAGGCGGCAGGAGGCGAACCAAGGCCATGCTCATCAAACGCCCGGCGGACGTCAAACCCTCCGAAATCACGCCCGAGAGCGTCTACCGTTCGAGGCGGAACTTCCTGCGCGAGTCGGCAACGGCCGCCGTGGTCGGCGCGGCTTCGCTGCCGGCCGTCGCTCTGCCCACGGGTTGGCTCGAAGAGCGCAGCTTTCGCCCGGGCGCGCCCGTCGACGAAACCATCACCTCGGAGCGCGACGCCACCAGCTACAACAACTTCTACGAGTTCGGCCAGGACAAGTCGGACCCGGCCGAATACGCCCACGCGATGACCGTGCATCCGTGGCAGGTGGAGGTCTCCGGCGAGGTGGCGAAGCCAGGCGTCGTCGGCATCGAGGACCTGCTCTCCGGCATCGACTTGGAGGAACGCATCTACCGCCTGCGCTGCGTGGAGGCGTGGTCGATGGTGATTCCGTGGATCGGCTTTCCGGTGAAGAAGCTGCTCGACAAGTTCGAGCCCACCGGCAACGCCAAGTACGTGGAGTTCCACACGCTGGTTCGGCCAGCGGAAATGCGCGGCCAGCGCTCCATCTTCTCGACCATCGACTGGCCCTACCTCGAAGGCCTGCGCCTCGACGAAGCCAACCATCCGCTCGCCATCTTCGCCGTCGGCATGTACGGAAAGCTGCTGCCGAACCAGAACGGCGCGCCGCTGCGCCTGGTGGTGCCTTGGAAGTACGGCTTCAAGAGCATCAAGTCCATCGTCCATATTCGCCTCAGCGCCACGCAGCCGCGCAACACCTGGAACGTCCTGCAGCCGAGCGAGTACGGCTTCTACGCCAACGTCAATCCAACCGTGGACCACCCGCGCTGGAGCCAGGCCACGGAACGCCGCTTCCCCACGTCGCTGTTGCGCCCGAACCGCATCGACACGCGCATGTTCAACGGCTACGACGACGTGGCTTCGCTGTACGCGGACATGGATCTGCGCCGCCATTACTGAGCTTCGAGCGCGGCGAGGGGTTTCCGGCGACCCGCTGGCGGCGAATCGGATTCAACGCCGCCCGCTTGGGCGCAAGCGGGATTCCGCAGCCGAAACGAACGCCTCGTGGCCATGACCCGGCAAGAGACGCGCCTGCGCCGGGCGAAGCCGGTGGTCTTCCTGGCGCTTGCGCTGCCGTTCGCCCTAATCCTGTTCGACGTCTGGCGCGAACTGACGCTGCCCGGCAGCGCTTTCGGCCCGGACCCGGCCGAAGAACTCACGCATCGGCTGGGCGCATGGGCGCTGCGCATGTTGCTGTTGACGCTGGCCGTTTCTCCAGCGGCGCGCCTCTTCCGCAAGCCCTGGCTGGTTCGCTTCCGGCGCATGGTCGGCCTGTGGGCGTTCGCCTACGCGACCCTGCACTTCGCCTGCTACCTGGGCCTGCTCGCGGGATTCACTTGGGAAACGGTGGTCGGCGACCTGACCAAGCGCCCGTACATCACCGTGGGCTTCGCGGCATTGGCGACGCTCGTGCCGCTTGCGATCACTTCCACGCGCGGTTGGCAGCGGCGTTTGCGAAGGCGCTGGAAGATGCTGCATCGGCTGGTCTATCCGGCCGCCATCGCCGCTTGGCTCCACCTGCTGTGGCTGTCGAAGGCCAGCGTCATGGAGCCGTTCATCTACGGCCTGATCCTCGCGCTCCTGTTCGCCGAGCGCATCGCGGACAAGCTCCGCCGCAGTCGTCGAGCTTGACCGTCCAGCGCGATTTCGCAATGCTGCCGCTTCTCATGCGAGGGGCGAGCCCCTCGCGCAGCTTCTTTCATGCGAGGGGCAAGCCTCTCGCGCAGCCCTTTACATGCGAGGGGCGAGCCCCTCGCGCACCCCGGACTGGACGAGTACGACATGGCGACGTTTGCGGAGTTCTTCGCGGGGATCGGCTTGGTTCGGGAGGCCATCGAGCCTCTCGGCTGGCGCTGCGTGTTCGCCAACGACATCGCCCTCGCCAAGGCGGAAATGTACGGCGAGCGCTTCGGCCTGCGCGACTTCGTCATCGACGACATCCAGCATGTGACGGCCGAGACGCTTCCAGCGGACATCGACTTGGTGAGCGCATCCTTTCCGTGCATCGACCTCTCCTTGGCGGGCAACCGTGCCGGGCTGGCCGGCGAGCACTCGGGGACGATTTGGCGCTTGCTCGAATTGCTGGCGGCGCGAAGCAGACTCGGACGGCAACCGAAAGCGGTGCTCTTGGAGAACGTGACCGGATTCCTCTCGTCGCATGGCGGCCGGGATTTGGCCGCGGTCTGCCGAGCTTTGCGCGAACTGGGCTACGCGATCGATCTGACCGTGGTGGACGCCCGCTGGTTCACCGCGCAAAGTCGGCCGCGCCTGTTCGTCTTGGCGACCAGAGCCTGTCGGGCGCTGGATCGCGCTTCGGGGTGCGTGTCGCGCATACGCCCTCCTGCCGTCCGACGTTTCCAAGCCGCCCACGCCGACATTCCGTTCGTGGACACGCCGCTGCCGGAACCGCCTTCGAAGGCGCCGGATACGCTCTCGGCCGTGCTGGACGATTTGCGGCCAGACGACGAGCGGTGGTGGCCAGCCGACAAGACGACGGCATTGCTGCGCGACATGGCCACGGGCCATCGGCAGCGCGTGGACGAACTGCTGGCCGGAGAGCGCGACGGCGTGGCGACCATGTATCGCCGCCGGCGCAACGGCCGCACCGTCGGCGAAGTGCGCAGCGACCGCATCGCCGGCTGCCTGCGAACGCCGCAAGGCGGCAGCAGCGTACAGTTCCTCGTCGACTGCCGCTCGGACCGGCCGCGCATCAGGCCGTTGACCGGGCGAGAGTACGCCCGCTTGCAGGGCGCAAAGGGATTCCCAATTCGAGTCGGCGACCGCCAAGCGCGGATGGGCTTCGGCGATGCCGTCTGCGTACCTGCGGTGCGCTGGCTCGTGCAACATGCGTTCGGACACATCGCCAAGCGTGAGACCTCACGGGACATCCAGTTGTCTCTGGAGGAAGCGCTGACGGCTTCGGCTTAAGGGTGGGCTGGAACGTGCTGTCGCGAGAGCTCGACGTTCAAGGCGCGCTGATCTACTTCCATGCGTACATGTACGGTCCCTATCAGGGACGAGCTCGCCTGTTCCGGCTCCGCGGTTTGGCACCGCGGATGGTGATGTCAGAGGACTGGGAGGTGTTTTCGTCGATACTGCTGAGATCGGCAGGGTCGGCGAGTCGGTCTGGGCCGGACTTGGGCGACTATGAGGTCAAGTCGGCCGTCTATGGCAACGCCTTCGAGTATCAGTACCACCGCAACTCCTGGGAGACCAAATTGGAGGCGGATGGCGACGCGGGGCATGTCTTCATCTGGCACAAGGACGAACTCTCCCATGTCGAGGTTTGGTTCTGCGAGGGGGCGGACTTGCGGGAGCTGCTTGACGAGTGGAAGGCGAAAAGACCATACACCGACGTTCAACAACAGCGCTTTCGGAAGACCGTCAGCGCTAGCTGGGTGAGGGAAAACGCGACTCCGCTGTTGTGCGTCGTGGATGGCGAGGCGGTCAAGGACTGGCCCGACACTCAGCCTCACGCTTCGTCGGATTGACGCCCGCTTAAGCCCTGTCACTTGGCACGAGATCGGCTGGCGTCCCGCCCGTCGTCGGAGTAGGATGCGCTTCGCTTCGGGCTGCCGGAATAGCTCAGCACGGTAGAGCAACTGATTCGTAATCAGTGGGTCGGCGGTTCAAATCCGCCTTCCGGCACCAACGCGGCAGGTCAGGCCTCCTTGCGGACGATTCGCATCGAAAGATCCAGCGGCACGACGGCCTTGGTGATCTCGCCGATGGAGATGTAGTCCACGCCGGTGTCTGCGATGGCGCTCACGGTGTCCAGCGTGATGCCGCCGGATGCTTCCAGGGCGACGCGGCCTTGGGCGGCTGCGACCGCGCTGCGGAGGTCGTCCAAGGAGTAGTTGTCGAGCAGGACGCGGTCCGCGCCGGCGGCAATTGCTTCGGCGAGTTGGGCGTTGTTCTCCACCTCCACTTCCACCTCCTTCTGCGGATGGCGTCGGCGGGCTTCCGCCACTGCGGCGGCGATTCCGCCCGCTGCGGCGATGTGGTTCTCCTTCAGCAGATAGGCGTCGAACAAGCCCAAGCGGTGGTTGCGCGCGCCGCCGGTGCGCACGGCGTACTTCTGCGCCAGGCGCAAGCCGGGCAGCGTCTTGCGGGTGTCGAGAATCACGGCGCGGGCGCCTTGCGTCGCATCCACGTAGCGTCGCGCCTGGGTTGCGGTGCCGGAGAGCAGCTGCATGAAGTTGATGATCGTGCGCTCCACCGTCAGCAATCCCCGAGCCGGGCCGTGCAGCGTCAGCAGGGTGTCGCCAGCCGTCAGAGTGTCGCCGTCCTGGACGTGCCAGCGAGCGCGAGTGTCGCGGTCGATTTGGCGGCAGGCCTCGTCCACCCAAGGCTGGCCGCAGAAGACTCCGTCGTCGCGGGTGATCACTTGCGCTTCGGCCTGGGTCGTCGGCGCGATCAGCGCGGCGTTGATGTCGCCTTCGCCGATGTCTTCGCGCAGCGCTGCGGCCACGTCGCGTTTGACGGCATCCGGGTCTGGTCTCATATTCGCAGTATATGCGTACCGTCGCTGCCGACCATTGGCTGCGGGGCGCGGCGCGATTGCCGTCGCCCAATGCCGACTGCCGACCTGATCCGCAGGATGTCTCCCTCGTGGTGCTGCACGGCATTTCGCTGCCGCCGGGGCGTTTCGGCACCGGCTTGGTGGAGGCGCTGTTCACGAACACGCTGGACGTGGCGCGGCATCCGGCGCTTGCGGACTTGGCTGGCGTGCGGGTCTCCAGCCATCTGCTGATCTCCCGACATGGGCGCGTTACGCAGTTCGTGCCGTTCCATCGTCGCGCTTGGCACGCCGGCGTGTCGAGCTACGGCGGGCGGGCGGGATGCAACGCCTTCTCCATCGGCATCGAGCTGGAAGGCACGGACGACACGCCGTACACGGATTCGCAGTACCGGCGGTTGGTGGAAGTCGTCGGTGCGCTGATGCGGCGCTACCCGGCGTTGTCGCCGTCACGCATCGTCGGCCACGCCGAAGTCGCGCCGGGGCGCAAGACCGATCCGGGGCCGGCCTTCGATTGGCCGCGACTGTTCGCGGGTTTGCGCGGCCGGCCCGTTGCGCCCGATGGCCTATAATCGGCGCCGAGGCAAGGAGGCTGCGCATGGCCAGCTCCGGGAACACGCGGGAGGCGGTCGCTGACGAAACGCGCGATGGCGGACGCGCGGACGGCGTCGATCCCGACCCGGCCGAGACCCGCGAGTGGCTGGACTCCATCGAATACGTCCTCGAGAATCACGGCATCGAACGCGCCAACTTCCTGCTGGAACGCCTCTCGTCGCGCCTCACGCAAACCGGCGCGCGCCTGCCGTACACGATCACCACGCCCTACCGGAACACCATCCCGGCGAACCGCGAAGCCTTCATGCCGGGCGACCTGTTCATCGAGCGCCGCATTCGCGCTCTGATCCGCTGGAACGCGCTGGCGATGGTGGTGCGGGCGAATCGCCGCGACGGCGATCTCGGCGGCCACATCTCCACCTTCGCATCCGCGGCGACGCTCTACGAGGTGGGCTTCAACTATTTCTTTCGCGGCCCATCGCAAGAACAGGCCGGCGACCTCATCTACTTCCAGGGCCACAGCGCGCCGGGAATCTACGCCCGCTCGTTTCTGGAAGGGCGCTTGGACGAGGCGGATCTGGATGCCTTTCGCCGCGAAGTGGATGGCGGCTTGTCCTCGTATCCGCATCCGTGGCTGATGTCCGACTATTGGCAGTTCCCGACCGTTTCGATGGGCCTCGGGCCGATCCAGGCGATCTACCAAGCGCACATCATGAAGTATCTGGACAGCCGCGGGCTGATTCCGATGGGCGACCGCAAGGTGTGGGCGTTCCTCGGCGATGGCGAATGCGACGAGCCGGAATCGCTGGGCGCCTTGGGCCTCGCTGGACGCGAAAAACTGGACAACCTCATCTTCGTCGTGAACTGCAATTTGCAGCGCCTCGACGGTCCGGTGCGCGGCAACAGCAAGATCATCCAGGAACTCGAAGGCGCGTTCCGGGGCGCCGGCTGGAACGTCGTCAAAGTGGTCTGGGGGCGGCTGTGGGATCCGCTCTTCGCGAACGATACGGACGGCCTGATGCAGCAGCGCATGGACGAAGCGGTGGACGGCGAGTACCAGAACTACAAGGCGAAAGGCGGCGCCTACACCCGCGAGCATTTCTTCGGCAAGTACCCCCCGCTTGCGGAGCGCGTGGCGGGCCTTTCCGACGACGACATCATGCGCCTGAACCGCGGCGGCCACGATCCGTTCAAGGTCTACGCCGCATACCACGCGGCGCTGCACCACAAGGGCGAACCGACGGTGATTCTGGCGAAGACCGTGAAAGGCTACGGCATGGGGGACGCCGGCGAAGCGGAGAACACCACGCATCAAGTCAAGAAGCTGGAAACGGAGGACCTGAAACGCTTTCGCGACCGTTTCGACATTCCGTTGAGCGACGACGCGCTCGCCGACGTGCCCTACTATCGCCCGGCCGCGGACTCGCCGGAGACGGTCTACCTCAAACGGCAGCGGACCAAGCTCGGCGGCTCGATACCGAAGCGCGAGGAACTGCAATGCGACGTGCCGGTCCCGCCGCTTTCCGTCTTCGATCAGCAACTGCAAGGCACCGGCGAACGCGCAGTATCCACGACGATGGCTTTCGTGCGCTTGCTTTCCACGTTGACGCGCAACGCCGATCTCGGAAAGCGCATCGTGCCGATCATTCCAGACGAAGCGCGTACCTTCGGCATGGAAGGCATGTTCCGGCAGTTGGGCATCTACTCTTCCGAAGGGCAGCTCTACCAGCCCGAGGACTACGGCGAAATCGCCTCCTACCGCGAATCCCGGGACGGGCAGGTTCTGGAAGAAGGCATCAACGAATCGGGCGCGTTCGCGGCTTGGCTTTCCGCCGCGACTTCGTACAGCACCCATCGCTACACGCTCATTCCTTTCTACATCTTCTACTCCATGTTCGGCTTCCAACGCATCGGCGACTTGGCATGGGCCGGCGGCGACATGCAGGCAAGGGGTTTCCTGATGGGCGCCACGGCTGGCCGCACGACGTTGAACGGCGAGGGCTTGCAGCATCAGGACGGCCACAGCCACTTGCTCGCTTCGACGATTCCGAACTGCGTCGCCTACGATCCCTGCTACGCCTTCGAACTCGCGGTGATCGTCCACGACGGCTTGCGGCGCATGTTCGGCGAAGGCGAGCGGCTGTTCTACTACATCACCTTGATGAACGAGAACTACCCGCAGCCAGCATTGCCGGAAGGCGCCGCCGAGGACATTCTGCGCGGCATGTACAAACTCGAAACCATCGGCGAGAGCGGGCAAGGCGGCAAGCACGTGCGTCTGCTCGGCAGCGGCACAATTCTGCGCGAAGTGCGCAAGGCCGCGCGGCGCCTGCACGAGGACTACGGCATCGCAAGCGACGTCTACAGCGTCACCAGCTTCACGGAACTCGCCCGCGACGGCAACGACGTGGCGCGCTGGAACCTTCTTCACGCCGACGAATCGCCGCGTCGCAGCCACGTCGCGCAATGTCTGGACGGGGACTCGCCGGTGGTAGCCGCCACCGACTACGTGCGAGCGGTCGCGGACGGCATTCGCGGCCACTTCCGCGCACCCTACCGAGTGCTCGGCACGGACGGCTTCGGGCGCAGCGACACCCGCGAAAAACTGCGCGACTTCTTCGAGGTGGACGAGCGCTTCGTAACCTTGGCGGCGCTGCGTGAACTTCAGGATCGACAAGTGATTTCCGCCGCGGACGTGATGGACGCGATGCGCAAACTCGACATTTCTTCCGACCGCGACAATCCGAGGTTGTCTTGAGCGACGCGGGAAAACAAGGATCCGGAGGGGCAAACGCCCTCGCGCAGGAAGTTTCCATTCCGGACATCGGCGATGCGGAGGATGTCGAAGTCATCGAGATCTGCGTGGCGCCTGGCGACACCGTGGCGGAAAACGACGCGCTGATCGTCATCGAGTCGGACAAGGCATCCATGGAAGTGCCAGCACCGTTCGCCGGCACGGTCGCGGAAGTGCTGGTGGCGCTCTCCGATCGCGTCAACGCTGGCGACGCGATTCTGCGCTTGGACGCCGCCGCGCCGAAGGAAGCGGAGATCCGCGAAGACCCGTCGCCGCAAAGCGAAGCGGAACCTGTTCAGCCCGAGCCGAAAGCCGAACCCGCCCCCCCGAAGGCAGCGCCTGCGACTTCGGCGGTGCCCCCAGTCCCGGCGGTGCAAAAGCCGACGGAGCAACCGACCCGCGTCTACGCCGGGCCAGCAGTGCGGCGACTAGCGCGCGAGCTGGGCGTGGATTTGCGCTCGGTGGTCGCCAGCGGCGATGGCGGGCGGATCGTCAAGGACGACGTCAAGGCGTTCGTGAAACAGGTGATGACGGCGCCTGCGGCAACGCACTTGCAGCCGATGGAAGCCATCGACTATTCGCGTTTCGGTGCCATTGAAATCGCCCCGCTGACGCGCATCCGCGAACGCGGCGCCGCCAACCTGCATCGCAGTTGGCAGCACGTGGTCCACGTCACGCAGCACGACGCAGCGGACGTGACCGACTTGGAGGCGTTCCGCGCTTCGCTTCGAGAAGAAGCCGAAGCGCGCAACGTGAAACTCACCCCGCTGCCGCTCGTCGTCAAGGCCTGCATCCACGTCCTGCGCGTACACCCGCACTTCAACGCATCGCTCAATCCGGCCGTTTCCGCCCTAGTCCACAAGCGCTACTACCACATCGGCATCGCTGTCGATACGGAAGACGGCCTGGTCGTGCCGGTGGTGCGCGACGCCGACAAACTCCGACTGTTCGAGCTTGCCGAGAAGGTCGCCGCGCTGTCACAAGCGGCCAGGGAAAAGAAGCTGCGCCCAGACGATCTCCAAGGCGGCAGCTTCACGATTTCCAGCCTGGGCGCCATCGGCGGCACCGGCTTCACGCCAATCGTCAACGCCCCGGAGGTCGCCATTCTCGGCGTGGCGCGAATGGGCCTGCGGCCAGTCTGGGACGGCGACTCGTTCCGCCCACGCAAGATGCTGCCGCTGTCGCTTTCCTACGACCACCGCGCCATCAACGGCGCCGAAGGCGGACGCTTCATGGCCGACCTGGTAGCTACGTTGGGCGACATCCGCCGCTTGATTCTGTAGGAGGAACCAGAGTTGCCAATCCGCTTCCCGTCCGCAACACAGATCTTCCACAGCACGGCGTTGTCGGTCATCACGTTCACGACGTTGGCAGCGACTGCCGAGTCCGTTCGCTACGCAGACGTCTTGGTCGCGAACCCCGAGGTATCCGTCGCGTGCAGCTACACCGTCGTAGCGCAGTCGTCGGAACAACCCGACGAGATACGCGAGGAACGCTTCGAGGCGAACGAAGACGGCGGTTCGTGGCAGCTCGTGTCGATCAACAGCGAGCCGCCTTCGGCAGACGCCCTCGACGACTACGCGGATTCCCGCGAGGAACGGGGAGGTCGCCCAAACCCGGCAGCCGACTTTCCGCTGGCGGAGTTGATCCAGGAACAATCCGTCGTCCTCCAAAGCGAAGACGCGCAGACCATCGTGTTCTCTTTCACCCCGGCGGAAGACAATGGCCCAGATCCAAATAGCATGGCCGGCACCCTCGTGGTGGACGCCGCAACGCTCCGCCCACGCACCATCACGATCACGAACACCGAGACGATTTCCCCGGCAGCAACCGTGAAGATCAAGGAACTGCTGCAGGAGTTCGAGTTCCTAGCCGAGCCGGAGACCAGCGCTCTGCTGCTGAAGTCGATGCACTTCGCAGTCAAAGGCAGGGCGATGGTCTTCAAGAAGATCAACCAGGAAGTCGAACTGCGGTTCTCGGACTACCACTGCGAACCATCGTCCGATTGACTCGAAGGCGCCAACGCCCCGGGCTGGCGGACATCGTGATACGCCCAATGCGAGCGAGGGGCCGTTTGCAGTCCCTCAACCCGCCACCGCTCGTGGCAGCGGATACACCTGCGAGCGGTACGGGCTGCCGAATCCCGCCAGCCGTTTGAACAGCCCCGGATCCACGCAATCGTCCGCGAGTTCTCTCGGGAAGTGGTTGGGGATGTCGTCTTGCGGCAGGATCGCCGTGTGGCGGAAGAAGTTGGCGATGGTCAGGCGCAGGCCGGGCGTCTTCTTCGGGAACGCGCCGTGCCACAGGGCGCCGTGGAAAGCGATGAGCGAGCCGCGCGGGCACTCCACGGCAATCGCCTCGGCGACACATTCCGGCAGCGTGGGTTGGCACTTGCGCCGGTGCGAGCCTGGCACGCAGGCGAACGCGCCGTCCTCGCGGGTGTAGTCCGTCAGGCACCAGTTGCAGTTGGCGTTCAGCGCGTTGTCGCCCCACGGCAGCGGGATGCCGGCTTGGTCGGCGTGCAGGCCAAGGGAATCGCCGTAGCCTTCGCCCGCCCACTTCACGAAGCAGTTGTGCGAGCTGAAGCGGGCGGGGCTGGCACCCGCGGCATCGCCACGGGCGCCGAACAGGTGGTCGATGAGCGCCGTGGCCACTGGATTCACCGCTAGATCGCGGAACACGCGGTGGTAGGTGCAGAGCTGCATCAACTGGAACTGGCTCGGTTCCACGCCGGAGATGCGCTCCAGAAAGCCGCGAAAGTCGCCATAGTCCAGTGGGCGTGCCGGCCCGTCCTCAACGGAGAACTTGCAGCCGATCAGCTCCTCGGATTTGTCCAGCAGCTGCCGCACCAGCTCGTCGATCATCGCCGCGGAAACGCCCGTCACCTCCGGCGGCACTACGACGTAGCCCTGCTCGTCCAGCTGCGCCAAGTACGGCGTCAGATCCGGCAGGCCTGCGTTGGTACCGGAGTGGTTGGCGGGGGTGTTCATCGATGTTCGCCCTCGGAAGGTCAGCTTCCCCATACAGTATGCACCCATTCAGGTCGAGACCACGGCTCGCCTACCGTCGGTCCAACGGGCGCAGCGCGTGGAGCCGGTGGGGTTGGCGTATCTGTGGCCGGAGACGAACTGAAAGCAGCTTCGCTCCGGCGGGCTCCCCATCGCGGTCAAGCCCGGCGCTCGCGTTTGCTACGATGGCGGGATGGCTGATGCGCTGAACACCGCCGCCGCGCCGAGGATCCCCTATGGTCGCGCCGACTTCCGGGGCATTCGGCTGGACGGCAGCTTGTACGTGGACAAGACAGCCTTTCTGCGTCCGCTCGAGGAGCACAACTACGTGCTGTTCATTCGTCCGCGGCGGTTCGGCAAGACGTGCTGGCTGCGGACGCTGGAGTGCTACTACGGCCGCCACTACCGCGACGAGTTCGAGGCCATCTTCGGCGGCACGTGCATCGGCGCGGCGCCAACGACCCTGCGCAGTCGCTATCTGGTGCTGTGGTTCGATTTCTCGGGGATGGACGCCGCACCGGAGCGCATGGAGGAACGCTTCGAGGAGTGTTGCGACATCGACCTGCGTAGCAGCCTGACGCAGAACAGCGACATCTTCGACGCCGACGCGATACGGGACATCCGCTCGCAGTCGTCGATCAACGCCAAGCTGCGCAGCGTGTTCGCCATCGCCCGCGAGCGCGATCTGCCCGTCTACATGCTCATCGACGAATACGACAACCTGGCGAACGCGGTACTGGCCCGCCACGGCGAAGCGGCCTACCACGCGCTGACCCACGACGACGGCTTCTACCGAAGCTTCTTCGCCACCTTGAAGACCGGCACCAGCACCGGCGCATTGGAACGCCTGTTCGTCACCGGCGTCTCGCCGCTGGCGATGGACGACGTGACCAGCGGCTTCAACATCGGCCGCAACCTGAGCTTGAATCCGAAGCTGAACGCGATGCTCGGCTTCACGGAAGACGAGGTGCGTTGGGTGCTGGACATCTACTACAACGCCGGCGCAATCGGTGAGCATCCAGACGACGCCTTGGCCACCATGCGCCAGTGGTACAACGGCTACCGCTTCGCCGAGGAAGCCAAGTGCGACGTCTACAACACGGACATGGTGCTCTACTACGTGGCGGAGTCGCTGGACAGATCGGGACCGCCGCTCGAGTTGATCGACGACAACGTGCGCGTGGACTACGGCAAGCTCCGCCACATGCTCACCGCCGGCGGACGTCTCAACGGCAACTTCGACCAGCTGCGGACGGCGATGACCGACGGACGCGCCGAATGTCGCGTGAAGCGCAGCTTCCCACAACGGGAACTCGACGATCGAAACAATTTCCTCTCCTTGCTCCACTACTTCGGTCTGTTGAGCATCCGCCCGGATCCCCCGGGCGAACCGGAACTGGTGGTGCCGAACCAGACCGCGCACCAACTGCTGCACGCCTTCCTGCGCGACGCCTACCAGGACGTGGGCGCGTTCACGGCCTTGCAATGAACGGGGTGCTTTGCAACGCTGTCGGTACGTCACGTCGTCGAGTAGCGAACGTGCGAATCTCGAACCGGGGGAGTCACATGCGCATCGACTGGACCATCGCCAACCGCGCCATTCGCAACGCCTGCGCCCTGCTGCTTGGCGTTGCGGCCATCACAAGCCATGCCGAAGCCGCCAGCGAAGCCGAGGTTTCCAGAGCGGAGTTCGATGCCTGGATGCAGGAGATCTCGAACTGGGGGCGTTGGGGGAAAGAGGACGAACTGGGTACGCTGAATCTCGTCACGCCGGCGAAGAGCAAGGCCGCCGCGGCGTTGGTGCGCGAAGGCGTGTCGGTGTCGATGGCGCTGGATCTCAATACCGTGCAGGACGAGCTCAACGCCAATCCCTTTCGCCACACCGTTTCCACCGGCCAGTTCAGCGGGCATGCGGTGGCGGGCGACGAATACGCGGTGCTGTACCACGGCTTCGCCCATTCGCACATCGACGGGCTGCCGCACTTCGCGCACAAGGGCAAGCTCTACAACGGCTTCGGCTTCGACACCATCAAGCCCACCGGCGCCACCCGGCTCGGCATCCACGTGGTGAAGCACGGCATCGTCAGCCGCGGGGTGCTGGTGGACATGCCGTGGTTCCACGGCGTGGACTTCCTCGAACCCGGCACCGCCATCACCGCCGAGGATTTCGAGGCGTGGGAGGAACGAACGGGCATCACCGTCGGCAGCGGCGACGTGCTGCTGGTGCGCACCGGGCGCTGGGAGCGGGTGCGGCAGAAGGGGCAGTGGCTCTTCCTCGCCGGCGCTGCCGGAATGCACGCATCGGTCGCCAAGTGGCTGAAGGCGCGCGACGTGGCGCTCATCGGCTGCGACGGCGTGAGCGACGTCATGCCTTCCGGCGTGGAAGGGCTCGCCAATCCGCTGCACGAACTGGTGCTGGTGGGCCTCGGCATGCGCATCCTCGACAACCTGAACCTGGACGACGTGGCGATTGCCGCAGCGCAACGCGAACGCTGGGAGTTCATGTTCGTCGGCGCGCCATTGCGCGTGGTCGGCGGCACGGGTTCGCCGCTGAACCCGCTGGCGGTCTTCTAGATCGACAAACCAACAAACCAAAGGAGAAGCAAATGCGATTGGGAGTTCTGGCCGGCGCTGGCAACGATTGGCGCGGGTCCTTGGAGAAAGTGCGGATCGCGGAGTCGTTGGGCTACGAGCTGGTGGCCACCGGCGAAGCGTGGGGGCCCTCCACCGTGCCGTGGATGACGTTGCTGGCGGCGAATACCGAGCGCATCCAGATCGGCACGTCCATTCTGAACGTCTATTCGCGAACGCCCGGCGCCATCGCCCAGGAGTTCGCGGCGTTGGAAACCATCTCCGGCGGGCGCATGGTGTGCGGCCTCGGTTCCTCCGGCCACCGCGTGATCGAGCACTTCCACGGCGTGCCGTTCAAGAAGCCCCTGGCGCGCATCCGCGAATACGTGGACGTCATCAACACGCTGATCAAGGGTGAACGCCTGGACTACGACGGCGACATCTTCACCCTCAGACGCGGCTTCCGCCTGGACTACGAACGACCGCGCGACCACGTGCCCATCTACATCGCCGCGATCACGCCGAAGTCCATCCGCCAAACCGGCGAAATCGCCGACGGCATCTTCCCCATCCACTGGCCGAAAGGCCGCTTCGCATCGCTGCGCAAGAGCCTGAGCGACGCTTCGACCACCGCCGGCAGAGCAGCCGATGCCGTCACCATCGCGCCCTTCACCAACGTCTACGTCCTCGACGGCGAAAGCGACCAACAGCAGTGGCAGACCGCTCGCCAGCCGTTGTTCCACTACGTCAACCGCATGGGCGACTTCTACTGGAACATGCTCGCGGACAACGGCTTCGAGGCGGAAGTCTCCGCTTCCCGAGCAGCCTGGGCGAACGACCGCGACATGGCCGGCGCAATGAGCGCGATCTCGGAAGCGATGGTGCGGGAAATCCAAGTGATCGGCAGCATCGAATCGGTCGCCGAACAACTCGCCGCAAGAGCCGAAGCCGGCGCCGAACTGCAAATGGTGCAGATGCCCGGCGGAACGGCCGCCGAGGCCGGCAAACGCCTCGAAGCGCTGTTCGGCTGATGCGGCAGCGGCGGTTCGGTTCGCGCCAAGCCTACTGGTAGAGGTGGCAGGCGACGAGCCGAACCGAATCCGCCGCTTGCTCCGCGTCTTCCACCGGCTGCAACGCCGGGCTTTTCTCGCGGCAGACGTCCATCGCCTTCGGGCACCGATTGGCGAACCGACAGCCCGCCGGCACGTTCACCGGCGACGGAATCTCCCCCCGAATCGCGGTGGACTCGCGCTGCCGTTCGCTCTCCGGGTCCGGTTCCGGGTTCGAGCCGATCAGCACCTCGGTATACGGATGCTTCGGCGCGAAGAAGACCCGATCCGCCGGCCCGATCTCCACCAGCGAACCGAGATACATCACCGCCATGCGATCCGAAACGTAGCGCACCATCGAGAGGTCGTGGGCGATGAACAGCAGCGTCAGCCCAAGCGATTCCTTCAACTCGTCGAGCAGATTCACCACCTGCGCCTGCACCGAGACGTCCAGCGCGGAAATCGGCTCGTCGCAAACGACGAACTTCGGTTCAAGCACCAAGGCCCGCGCAATGCCGATGCGCTGCCGCTGCCCGCCGGAGAACTCGTGCGGATAGCGCGACATGTGATCCGGATTGAGACCGACCCGCCGCAGCCAGTCGCCCACCTTCTCCCGCACGTCCGCCGCGCTCGTGCTGGTGTGCAGCTTCAACCCCTCGCCGACGATCTCGCCCACCGTCATGCGCGGATTCAACGACGAATAGGGGTCTTGGAAGATCATCTGCATCGTCCGCGCATGGCGCTGGAAATCCGCCGCCCGATACTTCGCCGGCAGCTCCTCGCCCTCGTAGAACACCCCGCCGCCGGTCTTGTCGTGCAGCCCAAGCACCGTCTTCCCCAACGTGGACTTCCCAGACCCGCTCTCGCCCACCAGCCCAACGATCTCCTGCGGCGCAATGTCCAACGACACGTCGTCCACCGCATGAACCACCTGCCCACGCCCAATGGCGAAGTGCTTGGTCAGATTGCGAATTTCAACCAGCGCAGTCACGGCGCTCTCGTTCTCCCCGAGGGCTGTTCCGTGGAAAGTAGCATGAACGGGTGCCCGGATGGGCAGGTGCCCGCGGGTGGCGCGTACGGCCAATCCGAGGCGCACGACGCTGGGAACGCGGGCGTCCTCGCCCGCATGGCGGGCGAGGTCTGCACTCCCAGGCTTGCCCGCCAACGCCGCCCGCTCAAGATTCGCCGCGCGCCCGAGGCGAAAAAAGGGCTTGCCATCCGCCGCGACTA
The DNA here is from genome assembly GCA_965243175.1 of Candidatus Azotimanducaceae bacterium. Taxonomy (GTDB): domain Bacteria; phylum Pseudomonadota; class Gammaproteobacteria; order Pseudomonadales; family Azotimanducaceae; genus VXYL01. Next base: position 1,396,675 of record OZ251532.1, read on the forward strand.
TGCTATTGTCGGCGCGTTCTGAGGGGAATGGACGTTGGGCGGCGACCCTTGACGGCGACCGTGGCCAATTCGAGACTGCACTTCGGCGCTGATGCTGCGCCGAGCGCGTCCGTGCCTGAATTCCCCCCCCCCCCCCCCCCCCCGGGTCCGCCCGGAGCTAGTCTCACCGTACAGCGGCACCCTGCCGCTGGCTTGTTCTCCGCCTTTCCCGCCATCGTGCGCGAGGCGTCCCCACGCGCGTCGAGCGGCACTCCGCCCTTCTCCAACCCCGAGGCCGTTGTTCGCCGCGGCCAATTGCAGCAAAACAAAAGGATCCCCATGGCGCTACGCAGGTTCGCGCTGATCATCTCGATCGGCTTCTTCCCCGGCTCCAACGCCGCGCTCGCTAACGACGACCACGGCAACGCACGCTCCACCGCCACCCAGGTGGCGCTGCCGAGCGCGGCGACGGGCACGATCGATCCCGGCAACGACACGGACTGGTTCCGCTTCGAGGTGCGGGCAAGGGGCGCCGTGGTGTTGGAGTCGAGCGGTGACCTGGACACGCTCGGCACGCTGTTCGACGCGAGAGGCAGCCGCATCGCGCGCGACGACGACGGCGCCGGATACCCCAACTTCCGCATCGAGCGGACGCTCGACGCCGGCGCCTACTACGTCCGCGTCCACTCCGCCGGAAGGGCGACCGGCGGCTACACGCTCCACCTGCGCGGCGACGACCACGGCAACTCCCGTGCGTCCGCCACCAGAGTCACCTTGCCGAGCGCGACGGCCGGCACGATCGATCCCGGCAACGACGCGGACTGGTTCCGTTTCGAGGTGTCGGCAACGGCCGCCGTGGAGTTGGAGTCGAGCGGCGACCTGGACACGCTCGGCACGCTGTTCGGCGCGAGAGGCAACCGCATCGCGCGGGACGACGACGGTGCCGGGTACCCCAATTTCCGCATCGAGCGCACGCTTGATGCGGGTGCCTACTACGTTCGCGTCCACTCCGCCGGGAGCGGGACCGGCGGCTACACGCTCCACCTCCGTGGAGACGACGGTGGGCACGTCGCGGTCACGCCCGGCGAGAGCTTCCGCGACTGCGACGTGTGCCCGATGGTGGTGTCGGTGCCGGCGGGATCGTTCTTGATGGGATCGCCAGAGTCCGAGCCTGGATCGTTTAGCGATGAACGCTCGCAGCGCACCGTCTCGGTGCCAGCGTTCGCCATGGGCGTCTTTGAGGTGACCTTCGCGGAATGGGACGCTTGCCGCGCCGACGGCGGGTGTTGGGACTACCACCCGAGCGACGCTCGCTGGGGCCGCGGCGATCGGCCGGTGATCAACGTGGATTGGGAGCAGGCGCAGCTCTACGTGGAGTGGCTCTCCCGGAAGACCGGGCAGACGTACCGGCTTCCCACCGAGGCGGAGTGGGAGTACGCGGCCCGCGCCGGCACGACCACCCCGTTCAACACGGGCAGCACGATCTCTCCGCAGCAAGCGAACTTCGATGGACGCTACGGCTATCCCGACGGCTACGACGAAGAGGGCCTCTACCGGGAGCAGACCGTGCCCGTGGGGTCTTTCGCGCCGAACGCGTTCGGCCTGCACGACATGCATGGGAACGTCTGGGAGCACGTTGAGGACTGCTACGGCAGCTACGGCGACGCGCCTGCCGACGGCAGTGCTTCGGAGGTTTGCGTCGACCGCGTTGTGCGCGGTGGCTCCTGGCGCAACGGCCCGGCGGTCCTCCGCTCGGCGCACCGCGCCTGGAACGGCGGCCGCAACTCCGACAGAGGTTTCCGCGTGGTGCGGACGCTCGCAAGCGGCGCGGCCGGTGCGCCGACCGTGAACGACGAGATCGAAACACAGTCGCTGACGCTGGGCTCCGACGGCGTGTTGGACCTGTCGGGCGCGTTTTCCGACGATCAGGACCTCACCTACGAAGTCCGTTCGTCCAACGCCGACGTGGTGCGCGTCGGCGTCTCCGGCAGCCAGCTGACCCTGATGCCGGTGGCCGAGGGCGCGGCGACCGTGACGGTGACCGCGCGGGACGCCGACGGCAACAGGGCGACGACGTCCTTCGCCGTCGCAGTGGTGGGCGGTGGAAGCGCCAGGGTCCCGCCCGGCGAGGGCTTTCGCGACTGCGACGTGTGCCCGCTGATGGTGTCGGTGCCGGGGGGATCGTTCGTGATGGGTGCGCCGGAATCGGAGTTTGAGTCACGCGGCCACGAACGCCCGCAGCGCGCCGTTTCGGTGCCGGAGTTCGCCATGGGCGCCTACGAGGTGACGTTCGCGGAATGGGACGCTTGCGTCGCCGACCGCAACCTCGAGGTGGGGCGCGGCAGAGTCAGCGGGTGTTGGGGCTACCGCCCGTACGACAGAGGTTGGGGCCGCGGCGATCGGCCGGTGATCAACGTGCATATTTATTATGCGCAGCGCTACGCGGAGTGGCTCTCGCGGAAGACCGGGCAGACGTACCGGCTACCCACCGAGGCGGAGTGGGAATACGCCGCCCGCGCCGGCACGACCACCCCGTTCAACACCGGCGCGACGATCTCTTCGCAGCAGGCGAACTTCGATGGACGCTACGGATATCCCGAGGGCAATGACGAAGATGGCCTCTACCGGGAGCAGACTGTGCCCGTGGGGTCTTTCACGCCGAATGCGTTCGGCCTGCACGACATGCATGGGAACGTCTCGGAGTGGGTTGAGGACTGCTACGGCAGGTACGGGCGTGCGCCTGCCGACGGCAGCGCTTCGGATTTTTGCACCGCGCGTGTTGTTCTAGGGCAACGACTGCGACTGGCCTTCGGCGTTTTGCGTGGCGGCTCCTGGGCCGCCCGACCTTGGCTCCTCCGCTCCGCGGTCCGCGTCGCAAGGAACGACCGCAGTTTCAACGAATACTCCGGGTTCCGCGTGGTGCGGACGCCCGGCAGCGGCGTGGTCGGTGCGCCGACCGTGTACAACGAGATCGGAAGGCAGTCGCTGACGCTGGGCGCCGACAGCGTGTTGGACCTGTCGGGCGCGTTTTCGGACGACCAAGACCTGACATACGAGGTCCGTTCGTCCAACGCCGACGTGGTGCGCGTCGGCGTCTCCGGCAGCCAGCTGACGCTGATGCCGGTGGCCGAAGGCGTGGCGACCGTGACGGTGACCGCGCGGGACGCCGACGGCAACGAGGCGACGATGTCCTTCGCCGTCGCAGTGACAGACGGCGGAAGCGCGGTCCCGCCCGGCGAGAGCTTTCGCGATTGCGGCGTGTGCCCGCTGATGGTGTCCGTGCCGGCGGGATCGTTCGTGATGGGAGCGCCCGAATCCGAGCCTCACTCAGACAGCAGCGAACGACCGCAGCGCACCGTCTCAGTACCCGCCTTCGCGGCGAGCGCCTTCGAAGTGACGTTCGCAGAATGGGACGCTTGCGTCGCCACCGGCGGATGTGACGGCTACCGCCCGGACGACGAATACTGGGGCCGCGGCGATCGGCCGGTGATCAACGTGAGCTGGCACGACGCGCAGCGCTACGCGGAGTGGCTCTCCCGGAAGACCGGGCAGACGTACCGGCTGCCCACCGAGGCGGAGTGGGAGTACGCGGCCCGCGCCGGCACGACCACCCCGTTCAACACGGGTAGCACGATCTCGCCGCAGCAGGCGAACTTCGATGGACGCTACGGATATCCCGATGTCCACAACGGTGGCGGCCTCTACCGAGGGCAGACCGTGCCCGTGGGGTCTTTCGCGCCGAACGCGTTCGGCCTGCACGACATGCATGGGAACGTCGGGGAGTGGGTTGAGGACTGCTTTGGCTACTACGGGTTTGGCGGCAATTGCTTCGAGCGCGGTACGCGCGGCGGCTCCTGGAGCCACGAACCGAGGCACATCCGCTCCGCGTCTCGCTGGTCCGAAGACATCGGCGAGCGCAGCAGCGTCTTCGGTCTCCGTGTGGTGCGGACGCTCGCCCGATGAATCTTCACCTCCTCATCTCGGGGGTTCGGGGCTTGCTCCCGATGGGGTTCCATGGGGGCTTCGCGCCCGCTGTCTTGTTCTCCGCCTCTTCCCTCTCGCAGACGCGCGGGGCGTTACACGTAAACGTCGAGCGGCACTCCGCCCTTCAGCGTCTCCAACCCGAGGCCGTGGTTCGCCGCGGCCAATTGAAGCAAGAACAAAGGATTCCCATGACGCTACGCAGATTCGCGCTGATCATCTCGATCGGCTTCTTCCCCGGCTCCAACGCCGCACTCGCCAACGACGACCACGGCAACGCCCGCTCCACCGCCACCCAGGTGGCGCTGCCGAGCGCGGCGACGGGCACGATCGATCCCGGCAACGACACGGACTGGTTCCGCTTCGAGGTGCGGGCAAGGGGCGCCGTGGTGTTGGAGTCGAGCGGCGACTTGGACACGCTCGGCACGCTGTTCGACGCTGGCGGCAACCGCATCGCGCGGGACGACGACGGCGCCGGATACCCCAACTTCCGCATCGAGCGGACGCTCGACGCCGGCGCCTACTACGTCCGCGTCCACTCCGCCGGGAGGGCGACCGGCGGCTACACGCTCCACCTGCGCGGCGACGACCACGGCAACTCCCGTGCGTCCGCCACCAGAGTCGCCTTGCCGAGCGCGACGGCCGGCACGATCGATCCCGGCAACGACACGGACTGGTTCCGTTTCGAGGTGTCGGCAACGGGTGCCGTGGAGTTGGAGTCGAGCGGCGACCTGGACACGCTCGGCACGCTGTTCGGCGCGAGAGGCAACCGCATCGCGCGGGACGACGACGGCGCCGGGTATCCCAACTTCCGCATCGAGCGCACGCTTGATGCTGGCGCCTACTACGTCCGCGTCCACTCCGCCGGGAGCGGGACCGGGGGCTACACGCTCCATCTCCGTGGAGACGGCGGAAGCGCCACGGCCACGCCCGGCGAGAGCTTCCGCGACTGCGACGTGTGCCCGCTGGTGGTGTCGGTGCCAGAGGGATCGTTCTTGATGGGAGCGCCTTGGTCCGAGTCTCCCTCAGACTGGGACTACGTTGAACGCCCGCAGCGCACCGTTTCGGTGCCAGCGTTCGCCGTGGGCGCGTTCGAGGTGACGTTCGCGGAATGGGACGCTTGCCGCGCCGACGGCGGGTGTTGGGGCCACCGCCCGTACGACTTCGGCTGGGGCCGCGGCGATCGGCCGGTGATCGACGTGGATTGGGAGCAGGCGCAGCTCTACGTGGAGTGGCTCTCCCGGAAGACCGGGCAGACGTACCGGCTTCCCACCGAGGCGGAGTGGGAGTACGCGGCCCGCGCCGGTACGACCACCCCGTTCAACACGGGTAGCACGATCTCTCCGCAGCAGGCGAACTTCAATGGACGCTACGTGTATCCCGAAGGCGAGGACGAAGAGGGCCTCTACCGGGAGCAGACCGTGCCGGTGGGGTCTTTCCCGCCGAACGCGTTCGGCCTGCACGACGTGCATGGCAACGTCTCGGAGTATGTTGAGGACTGTTACGGCAGCTACGGCGACGCGCCTTCCGACGGCAGTGCTTCGGAGGTTGGCTGGCTTAGCCTCGCCGACGGCTCCGGGGGGTGCATCGACCGCGTTGTGCGCGGCGGATCCTGGCGCGACGATCCGGGGCGCATCCGCTCCGCGAACCGCTCTTACACCGACGGCGGGGGCAACTACACAAGCGGTTTCCGCGTGGTGCGGACGCTCGCCAGCGGCGCGGCCGGTGCGCCGACTGTGAACGACGAGATCGAAACACAGTCGCTGACGCTGGGCTCCGACAGCGTGTTGGACCTGTCGGGCGCGTTTTCCGACGATCAGGACCTGACCTACGAAGTTCGTTCGTCCAACGCCGACGTGGTGCGCGTCGGCGTCTCCGGCAGCCAGCTGACCCTGATGCCGGTGGCCGAGGGCGCGGCGACCGTGACGGTGACCGCGCGGGACGCCGACGGCAACGGGGCGACGATGTCCTTCGCCGTCGCAGTGGCGGGCGGTGGAAGCGTCATCATCATGCCCGGCGCCAGCTCTCGCGACTGCGACGTGTGCCCGCTGGTGGTGTCGGTGCCGGCGGGATCGTTCGTGATGGGAGCGCCAGAGCCCGAGCCTAGGTCGTTTAGCCGTGAACGCCCGCAGCGCGCCGTTTCGGTGCCAGCCTTCGCCATGGGCGCCTTCGAGGTGACGTTCGCGGAATGGGACGCTTGCGTCGATGAGGGCGGGTGTCTCTTCTACGGCGTCGGCTACCGCCCGGACGACGAAGGCTGGGGCCGCGGCGATCGGCCGGTGATCAACGTGGGCTGGCACGACGCGCAGGTCTACGTGGAGTGGCTCTCCCTGAAGACCGGGCAGACGTACCGGCTTCCCACCGAGGCGGAGTGGGAATACGCGGCCCGCGCCGGCACGACCAGCCCGTTCAACACCGGCGGGACGATCTCTCCGCAGCAGGCGAACTTCAATGGACGCTACGGGTATCCCGAGGGCGAGGACGAAGAGGGCCTTTACCGAGAGCAGACCATGCCGGTGGGGTCTTTCCCGCCGAACGCGTTCGGCCTGCACGACATGCATGGGAACGTCTTCGAGTGGGTTGAGGACTGCTTTGGCAGCTACGGGAACGCGCCTGCCGACGGTAGTGCCTCGGAGTTTGGCAGATGCACCGACCGGGTCTTGCGCGGCGGCTCCTGGGACAACGCACCTGCGGGCCTCCGCTCCGCGCTCCGCGTCCGCGTCAGTCCCCGCGACTACCACCGCAACGTCATCTCCGGGTTCCGCGTGGTGCGGGTGCCCGGCAACGGCGCGATCGGTGCGCCGACTGTGAACGACGAGATCGAAACACAGTCGCTGACGCTGGGCTCCGACGGCGTGTTGGACCTGTCGGGCGCATTTTCGGACGATCAGGACCTGACCTACGAAGTCCGTTCGTCCAACGCCGACGTGGTGCGCGTCGGCGTCTCCGGCAGCCAGCTGACCCTGATGCCGGTGGCCGAGGGCGCGGCGACGGTGACGGTGACCGCGCGGGACGCCGACGGCAACGAGGCGGCGATGTCCTTCGCCGTCGTAGTGACAGACGGCGGAAGCGCCACGATCGCGCTTGGCGAGAGCTTTCGCGACTGCGGCGCGTGCCCGCTGATGGTGTCCGTGCCGGCGGGGTCGTTCTTGATGGGAGCGCCCGAATCCGAGCCTCACTCGAACGACGACGAACGACCGCAGCGCACCGTCTCGGTGCCAGCCTTCGCCATGGGCGCCTTCGAGGTGACCTTCGCGGAATGGGAGGCTTGCGTCTCCGACGGCGAGTGTGACGGCTACCGCCCGTACGACGGACGCTGGGCGGGCCACGGCGATCGGCCGGTGGCCCTCGTGAGCTGGAATGATGCGCAGCTCTACATGGAGTGGCTCTCCCGCAAGACCGGGCAGATGTACCGGCTTCCAACCGAGGCGGAGTGGGAATACGCGGCCCGCGCCGGCACGACGACCCCGTTCAACACTGGCGCGACGATCTCTGGGCAGCAGGCGAACTTCGATGATCGCTACGGATATCCCGACCACCACAACAGAGGCGGCGGCCTCTACCGAAGGCGGACCATGCCCGTCGGGTCTTTCGCGCCGAATGCGTTCGGCCTGTACGACATGCATGGGAACGTCTCGGAGTGGGTTCAGGACTGCCCCGCCAGCTACGGTGACGCGCCTACCGACGGTAGCGCTTCGGAGGTTAGCGGTTGCTCCTACCGCGTTTGGCGCGGCGGCGGCTATGAGGACGAACCAAGTAAGCTCCGCTCCGCGGCCCGCGAAGGGTTCGGGTTCCACACCGGCGGCAGCAACGAGAGCATCGGCTTCCGTGTGGTGCGGACGCTAGCCCGATGATTCTTCACCTCCACGTCGATCGGCATCTCGCCCTTCGGCACCTCCAACCCGAGGCCGTGGCTCGCCACGGCCTCCAAAAAGCAAGGATCCCCATGGCACTACGCAGGTTCGCGCTGATCATCTTGATCGGCCTTTTCTCCGGTTCCAACGCGGCAATCGCTGCCGACGATTTGGAGGCCGCCGATGTCTCGGAGCGGAAGACCATCGGCGATGTGTCGATTGAAGTTGGCGACTTGAGCAGGTCGGTCAATGTCGGCGGCCAGCAGTGGCGGATACGGCGTGCGAAGAACCCGGGAGGCTCGATGGTGCTCATCCGCAACGAGACGGGCGTTTCGCTCATCGCGTCCTTCGCCGGCGATGCAGGCAGAGAAGCGGCTAGCGAACGGGTGCCTGCCGGGGGAACCGCAGTACGCCGTTGCGAGGCCAATGGAGCACACTTTCCCCTAGCCATTGCGAGCGAACAGGGCGAGGGAATCCTCGATGCGCAACTGACGTGCGGGGATTCGGTCGTGTTCCAGTCAGCGGATCGCATCATCTCGCCCGTGGAAGCGATCAATGAAGCGTGGGCAACGCCGCCGAGTGAATCGGTGGCGGAGCCCCTTAACGCGGTGGGGGAGCATTGAAGTGAACAAGGCGAGACGAACCATGAGAATTCTGCTTCGACTGCTCTCCGTTCTGCTGCTGGCCGGCGCGGGCACCCAAGCGTGGGCCGGTTCGGCCGACCTGGAAGGCACGTTGACGTACAGCATCGACCGCGACCGCATCACGATTGAGATCGAGCGCATCGCCAACAACACTACCGACACCACCACCGGTACGCTCTACGTCACGGTGTGGATGACGGCCAACAGCGACATCTACAGCACCGGCTATCAAGTGGCGCGGCATCGGATAACCGGCAGCAGCAACGGCCAGCTAGGCCCTGGCCAGTACTTCAGCGACATCCGCTGGACGCTCGACTACGAGGCCCCGCCGCCGGGCACCTACTACGTCCACTTCTTCACATCCCAGCACCCGGAACCGAACACTGTGCTGGACTCCCGAACGTTCACCGGCACCATCGACGTGGCCGAACGTGGCGGTTCGGCCGACATCGAGGGGAGAATAGCCTACACCATCAGCGGCGACCGCATCACGGTGGAGATCGACCGCATCGCCAACAACACCAGCAACACGACCACCGGGACGCTCTACGTCACCGTATGGATGACGACCCGCAACGACGTCTTCAGCACTGGCTATCGCGTGGCGCGGCACCGGATCACCGGCGACAGCAACGGCCGGCTGGACCCAGGGCACTACTTCGGCGACATCCGCTGGACGCTCGACTTCTCACGCCCGCCGGCCGGCACGTACTACGTTCACTTCTACACCTCCCAGCACCCGGAACCGGATACGGTGCTGGATTCGCGCACGTTCACCAACACGCGGGACATCGGTGGGGGCGGCGGTGGTGGAGGCGACGACCACGGCAACTCCCGTTCCACCGCCACCCGCGTGGCCCTGCCGAGCACGACGACCGGCACGATCGATCCCGGAAACGACACGGACTGGTTCCGTTTCGAGGTGCGGGCAAGGGGCGCCGTGGTGATGGAGTCGAGCGGCGACTTGGACACGCTTGGCACGCTGTTCGATGCGAGCGGCAACCGCGTCGTGCAGGACGACGACGGCGGGGAAAGGCTCAACTTCCGAATCGAGCGGACGCTTGACGCGGGCACCTACTACGTCCGCGTCCACTCCTACCAGCGAGCGACCGGCGGCTACACGCTGCACCTGAGGGGTGACCCGGACGACCCGAACGTCGACCGGATCGACGACGTCGACCTCGGCATACCTGCGCAGTGCGGCCTCGAAGTCGAAGTCTGCGTTAGGGACTATGCGTGCGAGGACGGAGACGAAGTGCGAGTTTCCGTGAACAACGCCATCGTGTTCGAGGGCGAGATATTCAACAGATGGCAGTGCGCAAGCGTACCTGTGAACGAAGGAGCGAACTCGATCAGCTTCTTGGCGCTGAACGGCACCGGGTTCAAGGGGGCATGCGATTTCGCGGATGTGAACACAGGAGAGTTGCGGATAACCGCTCGCGGGGGCGATGCGGAGACTCAGCGGTGGCGGCACAGTGGCGGCGCGGGGTCGGAAGCCAACTTGGAAATCACGGTAGGTCCGCGCTCCAATGCGAGCTGCTCGCTGGGAACCGATGACGACACGGACGGTGGTGGTGGAGGCAACGACCACGGCAACTCCCCTGCGACCGCTACGCGGGTTGCCTTGCCGAGCACTACGACGGGCACGATCGATCCCGGCAACGATACGGACTGGTTCCGTTTCGAGGTGTCGGCAAGGGGTGCCGTGGTGATGGAATCGAGCGGCGATCTGGACACCCTCGGCACCCTCTTCGACGCTCGCGGCAACCGCGTCGTGCAGGACGACGACGGCGGGGAAAGGCTCAACTTCCGAATCGAGCGGACGCTCGAAGCGGGTACCTACTACGTCCGCGTCCACTCCTACCAGAGGGCGACCGGTGGCTACACGCTGCACCTGCGCACGACCAGCGGTGGCGGAGGCGGTGGAGGCGGAGGCGACGACCACGGCAACTCCCGTTCGACCGCCACCCCGGTTGCCTTGCCGAGCACGACGGCCGGCACGATCGATCTCGGCAACGACACGGACTACTTCCGCTTCGCGGTGTCGGCAAGGGGTGCCGTGGTGATGGAGTCAAGCGGCGACTTGGACACTTACGGCACGTTGTTTGACGCGAGCGGCAACCGCATGGTGCAGGACGACGACGGTGCCGGGTACCCCAACTTCCGCATCGAGCGAACGCTGGACGCCGGCACCTACTACGTTCGCGTCCACTCCGCTGGGAGGACGACCGGCCCCTACACCCTTCACCTGAGCGCAACGAGTGGCGGGGGCCCAAACGAGAGCGTCTCCATCGCGGGATCAGTGATCGACTACTTCACCGGTGACCCCATTCCCAACGCCACGATTCAACTCACGCAGTACCACAATAGCGTGTCGAGACGTCTCGGCCAAGTCAGATCGAATACAGTCGGCGCGTATCAAGCGACCGTAGAAGCGATCTCGCCGGGTAGGATCAACCTTCGCGCAACCGCGTCGGGCTTCGCCTCTCAATCGAAGGTAATCGAAATCACAGATTCACCGGAAGCCGAACTGTCGGTGACGTTGCGCATGGTGCCTTCTCAAAAGGAGGTGTCCTTCCAAGCTGCGGATGGCGTAGATGTCGATGTGGAAGGACAGCGTGTCATCTCTCTGCCGCCAAGCGGTCTGGTAGATGCGACCGGAGAAGTCGTCACTGGTCAAGTAATGGCGAGACTGACCATACTGGACCCGTCAAGTGAGTCGGAAATCATGCCAGGCGACTTTCTCAGCACTAATGGAAGTACCGGGGAACTTATGCCAATAGAGTCGTTTGGTGCGATGAACGTGGAACTGCTGGACGGCACAGGTGAGGCGGTTAGGCTGGGGAGTGGGCAAGTGGCAACGGTCTCTGTCCCTCTAGCGGATCGACGAAGTCCAACGAATGGACCGGCAACCGTCCCACTGTACTACTGGTCGGACGAAATGGGCTCTTGGGTTGAGGAAGGAGAGGCCACCTTGCGAGAGACTTCGCCGGGGCAGTGGGCGTACGTTGGGTCGGTTAACCGAATCAGGACATGGAATGCCGATGCCGCCTTTGAGACCACTACCATATCTGGTTGCGTCAACGACAGAGCTGGTGACATAGCGCAAGGTGCTCGTGTCATTGCTACAGGCGTGGACTACATTGGTCGATCTGAGACCACTGTGGATGCACAGGGTCGTTTTGATGTGATGGTGAGGCCGAACTCTGAGGTTCTGTTGACCGCGACTCAGAGTGGTCTAAGTAGTACGCGGAAGTTGCGTACGGAACGCGGGATCATGCTGACGGAGTGTCTGGTTGTTGACCAGAGTGCGGCCTCGATTACACTTACTTGGGGTCGGGCCCCAAGTGATTTGGATAGCCACCTGTGGGGGCCAGATGGTGACGGGGGCGAGTTCCACGTGTCCTATGTTGTCAAGACCGTCAACATTGGGAGCGCAACCGTTGCACTGGACGTGGATGACACAAGCTCATTTGGTCCGGAGATAATTACGATTTCATCCTTCCCCTCTGAAGGCCGCTACCGGTACTCTGTCCAAAACTACTCCGGCGACGGCTCGATTGTTGACTCTCCAGCTCGGGTCGAACTAAATCTCGCCGGCGAAGTCTACGTTTTCTCGCCCGCGAGAGCATCGGGGACGCCGACGAGGAACTGGGCTGTCTTCGACATCGAAGTTGGCACGGATTTTGTTCCTCGGATGGTCAGCGTACAGCAGTTTACGGACCAGCTAACGCGTACGCCCCATGTGGATGGTATTGCGGCCTTCTCGGTCGATGCGGACGACGGGGAAGACCGCGGACGCCGCGATGCCACAGACCAAGAAGATGGCTCTCCCCGTCGAGCTAACCCAATGACAACTCTCGTGGAGAGGAAGTACTACGTGAAACCCTAGCTCATGCCGGGGATGCTGGCGCGGTACTCGCCCTTCGCCGTCTCCAACTCGAGGCCGTGGTTCGCCGCGGCCAAATGGAGGGAAAACAGAGGATCACCATGACGCTACGCAGGTTCGCGCTGATCATCTTGATCGGGTTCTTCCCCGGTTCCAACCCCGCGCTCGCCAACGACGACCACGGCAACGCCCGCTCCACCGCCACCCAGGTGGCGCTGCCGAGCGAGACGACGGGCACGATCGATCCCGGCAACGACACGGACTGGTTCCGCTTCGAGGTGCGGGCAAGGGGCGTCGTGGTGATGGAGTCGAGCGGCGACTTGGATACGCTCGGCACTCTGTTCGACGCGAGCCGCAACTACATCGTGGGGGACGACGACGCCGATGGCGATGGCGTACCGGACCGCTTCGACGAAGGCGTTTGGCATCCCAACTTCCGATTCGAGCGGGAGCTCGACGCCGGCACCTACTACATTCGCGTCCGCTCCTACTTGGCCGCGCTCGGCGGCTACACGCTGCACCTGCGCCGGGACGGTAGCGGCGATCGCGGCGAAGGCGAAGGCGGCGACCACGGCAACTTCCGCTCCACCGCCACCCGCGTGGCCCTGCCGAGCGCGACGGCCGGCACGATCGATCCTGGAACCGACACGGACTGGTTCCGCTTCGAGGTGTCGGCAACGGGCGTGGTGGTGATGGAGTCGAGCAGCGAGCTGGACACGCTCGGCACGCTGTTCGACGCGAGCGGCGACCGCATCGTGCAGGACGACGACAGTGGGTTCCGGGGCAACTTCCGAATCGAGCAGACGCTGGACGCCGGCACCTATTACATTCGCGTCCACTCCTACCAGACCTCGACCGGGGGCTACACGCTGCACCTGCGCGGTGACGGTAGTGGAGGTGAAGGCGACGACCACGGCAACTCCTCCTCCGCTGCCACGGGCGTGGCCTTGCCGAGCACGACGGCCGGCACGATCGAACCCGGCGACGACACGGACTGGTTCCGCTTCGATGTGTGGGCGAGGGGCGTGGTGGTGATGGAATCGAGCGGCGACCTGGACACGCTCGGTACGCTGTTCGGCGCGAACGGCGACAGCATCGTGCAAGACGACGACGGCGGGGACGAGCTCAACTTCCGAATCGAGCGGACGCTGGGCGTTGGCATCTACTACGTCCGCGTCCACTCCTACCAGATGGCGACCGGTGGCTACACGCTGCACCTGCGCGAGGACGGTAGCGACAGCGGTGGCGAAGGCGGCGACCACGGAAACTCCCGCTCCACCGCCACCAGCGTGGCCTTGCCGAGCACGACGACGGGCACGATCGATCCCGGCACCGACACGGACTGGTTCCGCTTCGAGGTGTCGGCGAGGGGCGTGGTGGTGATGGAGTCGAGCGGCGACTTGGACACGCTCGGCACACTGTTCGATGCGGGCAGCCGCATCGTGCAGGACGACGATGGCGGGGACGAGCTCAACTTCCGCATCGAGCGGACGCTCGACGCCGGCGCCTACTACGTCCGCGTCCACTCCTCCGGGACGGCGACCGGCGGCTACACGCTGCACCTTCGTGGAGACGGTGGCGGTGGGAGCGCCACGGTCGCGCCCGGCGAGAGCTTTCGTGACTGCGACACGTGCCCGCTGATGGTGTCCGTGCCGGCAGGGTCGTTCTCGATGGGAGCGCCCGAGTCCGAGCCTCACTCAAGGTCAAACGAACGACCACAGCGCACCGTCTCGGTGCCAGCCTTCGCGGTAGGCGCCTACGAGGTGACGTTCGCGGAATGGGACCGCTGCGTCGCCGAGGGCGGGTGTGGCGGCTACAGCCCGCACGACGGAGGCTGGGGGCGCGACGATCGGCCTGTGATCAACGTGAGCTGGGATGACGCGCAGCTCTACGTCGCGTGGCTCTCCCGAGAGACCGGGCAGACGTACCGGCTTCCCACCGAGGCGGAGTGGGAGTACGCGGCCCGCGCCGGCACGACGACGCCGTTCCACACCGGCGGGACGATCTCCTCGCAGCAGGCGAACTTCGATGGACAACACGGATATCCCTTGGGCTCCAACGGAGGGGGCCTCTACCGAGGGCAGACTGTGCCGGTGGGATCTTTCGCTCCGAACGCGTTCGGTTTGCACGATGTCCATGGGAACGTCAATGAGTGGGTTCAGGACTGCTACGGCAGCTACTGGAACGCGCCTAGAGATGGCCGTGCTTCGGAGGGCGGCGATTGCTCCGTCCGCGTTGTGCGCGGCGGCACCTGGCACTACTATCCGTGGGGCCTCCGCTCCGCGGCCCGCTTTGGGACCAGCACCGCTCCCCTCCGCTCCGACGGCCTCGGCTTCCGTGTGGTGCGGACGCTCGCCCCATGATTCTTCACGTCCTTGCCTCGGGGTTCGGGCTTGCTCCCGATGGGGCTCCATGGGGGCTTTGCCCCCCCCCCCCCCCCCGTGGGTAACGCCACCATCAGCGGCAGGCGCGGCCCCGCTGTCTTGTTCTCCGCCTCTCCGGCCGTCGCACACGAGGCGTCCCCATGCGCGTCGAGCGGCAGATCGCCCTTCGCCGTTCCAACCCGAGGCCGTGGTTTCGCCACGGTCAATTGAAGCAAAGCAAAAGGATTCCCATGGCGCTACGCAGGTTCGCGCTGATCATCTCGATCGGCTTCTTCCCCGGCTCCAACACGGCACTCGCGGCCGACGACATGGAGGCGGCCGACGTCTCGAAGCGGAAGACCGTCGGCGACGTGTCGGTTGAAGTGGCCGACTTGAGCAGGCTGGTCGAGGTCGGCGGCGAGCAGTGGCGGATTCGGCGCTCGAAGAGTCCGGCGGGCTCGATGATGTTGCTCCGCAACGAGACGGGCGTACCGCTCATCGCGTTCTTCGCCGGCGAAGACGACCAGGGCGCGGCTGCCGAACGAGTGCCGGCCGGTGGCACCGTCGTGCGCCGTTGCGGGGCC
The DNA here is from genome assembly GCA_965243175.1 of Candidatus Azotimanducaceae bacterium. Taxonomy (GTDB): domain Bacteria; phylum Pseudomonadota; class Gammaproteobacteria; order Pseudomonadales; family Azotimanducaceae; genus VXYL01. Next base: position 1,411,969 of record OZ251532.1, read on the forward strand.
GGCGGAGCGGACTATCCCTTGGCCATAGCAAGCGAGCGGGGCGAGGGGGTCCTCGACGCGCAACTGAAATGCGGAGATTCGGTCGTCGTCCAGTCCCCGGGCCGCCTGGTCGCACCCTTGGAAGCGCTCAACGAAGCGTGGGCGCCGCCGCCAGGCGAATCCGTGGCGGAGCCGCTGGACATGGCGGGGGAGCGTTGAGATGAACAAAGCGAAGCGCCCGATGCGGACGCTGCTTCGACTGCTGCCCCTTCTGCTGCTGGCAGGTGGGGGTGCCCAAGCGTGGGACGGTTCGGCCGACATCGAGGGCAGGATCGCCTACAGCATCAGCGGCGACAGCATCACGGTGGAGATCGAACGCATCGCCAACAACACCAGCAACACCACCACGGGGACGCTCTACGTCACCGTGCGGATGACGGCCAGCTTCGACCTCTTCGGCACCGGCTATCGAGTAGCGCGGCATCGGATCACGGGCACCAGCAACGGGCAGCTCGAACCAGGGCACTACTTCGGCGACATCCAGTGGAACCTTGCCTACCAAAGCCCGCCACAGGGCACCTACCACGTCCACTTGTACACCTCCCAGCACCCGGAACCGGACACCGTGCTGGACTCGCGGCCGTTCGCCAACACGGTGGAAATCGGGGGCGCTGGCGGAAGCGACGACCACGGCGACACCCGTGCCACCGCGACTCGCATCTCCCTGCCGAGCACGACGCGGGGCACGATCGGCTACAGCTGGGGGGCCGGCGACGAGGACTACTTCCGCTTCGAGGTCGCCGACAGCAGTACCGTGGTGATCGAGTCGGACCTCTATGATTATGCCGTGGTGGGCACCTTGTTCGACGCCGAGGGCATCGCGCTGGACGACGACGGAGCCTTCGGTACCACTCACTTCCGCATCGAGCGAACGCTCGATGCGGGCACCTACTACGTTCGCGTCACGGGGTTGGGGAGCTACTGGCTGCACCTTCGCACCGCCGGCGACGACCACGGCAACACCCGTGCCACCGCGACTCGCATCTCCCTGCCGAGCACGACGGGCGGCACCATCGATCCCGGAGAGGACGAGGACTACTTCCGCTTCGAGGTCGCCGCCAGAAGTATCGTGGTGGTGGAGTCGGCCAGCGCCCGCCAGCCAATCGGCCTGCCATCGGCCCTGAAAGGCTATCTGGAACCTGTCGGCACCCTCTTCGACGCGAGCGGCAACAGCATCGTGCGGAACTCCCACGCCGACTATCCCAACTTCCGCATCGAGCGAACGCTCGACGCTGGCACCTACTACGTTCGCGTCCACTCCTTCTTCGGTGAGCCCGGCGCCTACGCGCTGCACCTTCGCACCGGCGAACACGGCAACACCCGTGCCACCGCGACTCGCATCTCCCTGCCGAGCACGACGGCCGGCACCATCGATCCCGGAGAGGACGAGGACTACTTCCGCTTCGAGGTCGCCGCCAGCAGTACCGTGGTGATGGAGTCGGGCGGCGGTCTGGACGCGGTGGGCACCTTGTTCGGCGCCGGGGGCAACCGCATCGCGCTGGACGACGACGGAGGCGCCGGGTCCAACTTCCGCATGGAACGAACGCTCGATCCGGGCACCTACTACATTCGCGTCCACTCCTACTGGGCTGCGCCCGGCGCCTACGCGCTGCACCTTCGCACCGGCGCGGACGGCGGCGACGGGGGAGGCACCGCTGGCGACGACCACGGCAACACCCGTGCCACCGCGACTCGCATCTCCCTGCCGAGCACGACGGCCGGCACCATCGATCCCGGAAACGACACGGACCACTTCCGCTTCGTCGTGCCGGCCCGAGGCGTCGTAGTGATGGAGTCCACCGGAGGGCTGGACACCGTCGGCACGCTGTTCAACGTGCGAGGCGGACGCATCGTGCAGGACGACGACGGCGCCGGCTACCCCAACTTCCGCATCGAAGGAACGCTCGATCCGGGCACCTACTACGTTCGCGTCCACTCGTCGGGAAGGGCGACCGGGGGCTACGCGCTGCGCCTGCGGGGGGCCGGCGGCGAAGGCGGAGACGGCCTCCGCATCTCGACGGCCACGGGGTCCGCGGTGGAACCGTTCCAGCAGGTGTCCTTGGCGGTTGAAGGCGGCACCGCCGACGCAGACTACGACATCTTGATGGACTTCTCGGGCACGGGCGCCTTCGAGGCGGAGGACACCATCGAAGTGGCGCCGGTCGGAGCCGCGGAGGATCGGCTGCTGATGGCCGCACCACTGCCGGAGGCCCTTGCGAAGGGCAACGCGGCGCGTCTCTTCGCCGTGCGCGTTCGCGAACGCGCACGGCGAACCATGAGCACCCCGCTCACGCTGACGCTCGGCGAAACGAACGTGCCGGCCAGCCTCGCCGGCCAGCCCACCGCCATTCTGGACGTGGTGCTGAAGGAGGCGTTCGAGAGCTTGGACGATCCGCTGCTCACCGTGGAGGCGGCCGCCATCGCGCCGGGCCGTTCGGTTCGCGCCGCTCGGGCGCTGGGCCTGAACACGTCCTACTCGGATGCCCAGGCGGAGGCGCTGCTGCGCTCCTTGTTCGGCATCTCGCTGGTCGAACCCGGCGCCGCGGCATCCGACCGAAACGCCGCAGTGCGGTGCGGCGCCTCGGCGCCGGACGCTCTGTGCGACGCCTATCGGCGCTTGGCCGACTGCGTGGGCGACGCGATGGACGCGGGCATCGACAGCGGAGAATCCTTGGATCAGTGCGCCCGCAGCGAGGCGGCGGCCGTGGTGGAAGCATGGGACGACTACGGCGAGAATATCCGCACCGCCGGGAACTTCCTGGGACCTGCGGCGCCGAGGCTGGCCCGCAATCTCGGCGTCGGCGAACCCGCGCAACAGCTGCACGACCTCAACGCCACGGTGCGGCAGGTCGTCGGCGCGACCAAGACGCTGCGCACCATCACGGAACGCACGGAGGACCTGCGAGACGCCTACGAGGCCATGCGCGACGCCACCCAAGCGCTCACCGAAGGCAACGCGGAACTGGTCACCGAGGCTGGACAGGAGATCGCCGCCGACGGCGTGGACGACGCCGAGCGCGACGCCTACTTCGCCCTCGTGGAAGAAGCCGACCGCCACTACAGCGACGCGGCGGCCATCGAGGAACTGGAGGGCGTCTACACCGGCGCGGCGGACGTGGCGGAGACGCTGGGCACTGTGGCGGACGGCGGCGACGGAACGAGCGGCGGTGCCACCTGCGGCCCGGACTACGAGGAGTTCCCCGTAGGCGACAAGACCAGTACCTGCGTATGGGAATCGCTGGTGGAGTGGAACTGCTACGCCGGTTCCCGCCAAGTGAGCCACCCGGACCTGGGCGGCGCAAACGCCTGCCTCTACGACTCCTTGGACTTCCCCCAGCCCGACGGCACCTGCCGCGAGAACTACGCGAAGGTGGCATTCCTGGGCCGCGAGACCTGCCGCTGGGCCGAGCTTGGCGCGGTCAAGGCGGCGTGGTTCACGCTGGAGAAGGAGGAAGGCGTGAAGAGCCCGCAAACGCCTCCCGGTGCCGCAGACGGTGCGTCTGGCGAGAGCTTCCGCGACTGCGACACGTGCCCTCCGATGGTGTCCGTGCCGGCCGGGTCGTTCTCGATGGGAGCGCCCGAGTCCGAGCCTTGGTCAGAAAGCCTCGAACGACCGCAGCGCACCGTCTCGGTGCCAGCCTTCGCGATAGGCGCCTACGAGGTGACGTTCGCGGATTGGGACCGTTGCGTCGCAGAGGGCGGATGTGGCGGCTACAGCCCGCCCGACGGAGGCTGGGGCCGCGGCGATCAGCCGGTGATCGACGTGAGCTGGGATGACGCGCAGCTCTACGTCGCGTGGCTCTCCCGGAAGACCGGGGAGACGTACCGACTTCCAACCGAAGCGGAGTGGGAGTACGCGGCCCGTGCAGGTACGACGAGCCCGTTCAACACGGGCGGGACGATCTCCCTGCAGCAGGCGAACTTCGATGGATCGTGGACATATCCCGACAGCGTCTGGGTTTCAGGGTTCAAATACCGAGGGCGGACCGTGCCGGTGGGAACTTTCGCGCCGAACGCCTTTGGGCTGCATGACGTGCATGGGAACGTGTGGGAGTGGGTTCAGGACTGCTACTTCAGCTACGAGCACGCGCCTAGCGATGGCCGTGCTTCGGAGGGCCGAGGGGATGCGCACCAACGACGACAACCAGGCTATTGCGACCGCGTTGTCCGCGGCGGCTCCGAGAGCGACGTACGGCGGAACATCCGCTCCGCGAACCGCGGCATGGGCAGGTGGGTCGGCGGCTTCGTCGGTTTCCGTGTGGCGCGGACGCTCACCCCATGAATCTTCACGTCTTTACCTCGGGGGTTGGGGGGCTTGCCCCCGATGGGGTTCCAAGCGGCGAAGCCCCTTGGTCCACTTTCGGCGCCCGCTGGGAGGAGGGTTGGGCGTTGGCCAGAGCACGAAATTCTGCCGAAGGACGCGATCAGCGCGATGGCGCACGGACACTGGTGGGGAAGCCAGCGTCAGGCGGGGACGCATGGGGGCTGGCCGCTTTTCTTGGGACGACGAGCACTCAAGTAGTGTACGCCTTGAGGGCGCCGCCAGCACGTCGCCGCGGCTCACGTCGATGTCGTCGGCCAGGGTGAGACGTCCTCGTCGACGCGGTCGAACACCACGCGGACCACCAAGAACCACCTCCACAGCGCCGCCAGCCGCGACGTTCGCCATCCTCCGCGACGAGAACAATATTTCAACAACTGGACAGATTACAGGGTTGACATCTCTCCGCACATGACGTTCACTACTGTTGAACGTGGTGAATCCTCTTCCAGCTAAGGCGATGGAACCGGACCGAGAAAAACAGGCCCTCCCAGCAGTCAACTTCCATGGACTCGACGCCAGAACTCTGCAAATTGGTCGCAGATGCGGAACGACGCATCCGCGGCCATCTCATTGCCATGATAGGTATCATCACACTAGTCGCCGCGGTGGGGACAGTTGTGTACCATGTCTTCGATCACTCAATGAACAGAGATCTCATCTCGGACAACAGGAGGTTCATGTCAGACATGAGCCGATTAAATTTCCAAGTAACGTCGTTGTCTCTAACCGACGACTTCTCATCTGATCAGGCTGAGTCCTTAGTCGCTGAGATCCAAGATTTGTTCGAGAGAGTGGAGAGCGAGCAACGGCGGAGTCTAGCCTACCTAATTGAAGAGGTTGCAGTAGCTCTCGTTGTCGAGGGGCGCGTTGATTTGGTCCAACAATTAACCCGATACATCGATAGTTCGTCTAATGACAAGCCGAGAATTCTATTTATTCTCACCGTACTAGGAGTTCGAGCGGTTACTGAGCAGTACAGATCGACAGAGGAATTGGAACTATTTTCCAATTACAAGGACCTTACACCATCGTATCCCGAACTGCACATTCTCTACGACGCATTGACTGCTCAAGAGCAACACGATAGCGACGTTGGGGAAATTCTGCACAAAACAATCTCATTGGACAAGGCTGATCGAGCCTCATTCGTCCGTGCTCTGTCGTCCATGGCGAAAGGCGAATTTCCTTATCGATCCGACATTGTAGCAAAGCCAGCTTGCAGTCTTGTGTATTCCGATTACCGTGCGTTACCTATTCTCCAAGCCGTGGAGGTCAACCTCGGGGACTCCTGCATAGCTCATGTAGGTGTAGAATGATGAGCGACTCCCGTGGTGGCAACGATGAGGGGCCATCCATTGGCGACGCGAAGAAAGACCAGAAACATCCGAACGCGTGGCTAGGAGTTAGCAACGAACTGGCTGCTCTTTTGGAGCGCGTCCTAAATGAATGGAGATCGCGATACGATCAGGATCCGAAGCATGTTGAAAGGTGGCCGATGCGACTATTTTCGATCTTTGCGGGTGTGCTTACGGTGGCCAGCTTGATCGTTGTGTGGGACGTGAGCGAACTTTCGTCTGAGAAGGAGAAGAATGGTATTCTTGCTGGTTTCGCGAGCGCTCTGGAGAACAGCTCTTATGTTGCGATGAATCTAGTCTTTTTCTGGCTGGTTATGGTGGCGCTCTATTGCGTCATAGCAACACATAGTCTAAGGAGACTTAACTCGGTAGGTCTATTTGTCTTTGCTCCACTTATTTGGCTAGTAGTCATTAGGATGGCTAAGGCCGCCATAGGGAGCTAGAGCCGAGATGTGCAGATTCCTGAAAAAGATGGTAGAGTTGGTCGTTGTTATGGCTACCGTAACCTTTTGTTCCGCGTCAATCTTTGGCGACGAGAAAGCGGAGAGCGCCAGTGAATGGCCTGCGACACTGGACGTTTCAGTATTGCAGTTGGTCGAGAACGAGCATGATTCGGTGGACGCAGTGCGCAGCGTTCATTTTCGCAAGCCGTCGAAACAGTCGTTCGAGGGGGCGAAGTCGGTGTTGCGACAGAGAAAGGCCGCTTTCATGACGACATATGAGAAACGACTGGGGGAGGAACTAGCGGAGGTGCCAACTCTACCACAAGCGCTCTTTAGGCGGCCAAGCAAGCACTTGCTGAGGAAGGTTAGATTTGAAAAGTCGACTGCGAGTACGACGATAAGAGGACAGAAGACTATTGCGACGGTGGAGATACAAGAGGAAGTATCGATTGTGACGTTGTTTGGAGTTATTGTTGGAGAAAAGCTGAACTTGATAAAGCTGCTAAATGGTTATGACCTGCAGAAGATCTGTAAGAGTAAGGGCAGGTATCTCATGGATGTTCCAGATGTCGGTCATGTGTTGATTGGTCGGTCAGTTGATGGCCATTTTGAAGTTCACAGCTTTTTTCCGTCACCGAACCGACTCCGTAAGGTTCTCAAGGTATGCGATGGTACCGATAAGATGAGTTATGTGGCGACAGGAAAGCTACTTCCCAGAGTGATTGGTCTGGACGCGGAGCAACTCTGGCTGCGCACGAGCGACAATGAGTGGTTGATCATGGATTAGGAGGAATGATGCAGCGTCGCATCAGTGCGTGGCGGTGCTGGTCTGCGCGTATGCGTAAGCGCAACCGGCTCGTCGATCGGAGTGCTGCGGCACCTGCGGGTCGGCGGGCTCTGAAACGATTGGTGGCGAGCAGGTATCTCATTCTGGCCAAGTGGAGTCGCGGCCAGGTGAGCGGTCGCGCCAGCCATCCACTTCTTCGTCGGAAAGGTTCGGCCAGTCGAAGGTGGCCTTGCAGGGCCACTCTTCAAATGCCTGCCAGCAGTCTCTTTCGGTGCGGACGCCAAGGCGTCTCGTAGCGGCCAGCTTGATGGTCTCTTGGTGCATCGTCGTCAGCTGGATGACGACCTCCTCGTCGTGCGAGTGGGTCTGCATCAGGTGGCGGTTGGCGTCGTGCAGTTCGGGGACGAGGAGGCGGATCTTCTCCACCAGCCCGTGCTGGGTCTCGGCCTCCGCGACCAAGCCAGGGAAGTTGGTCTCGGAGACGTACCAGACGCCAGCCTCTTCGTCCCATCGGATGGCCGCGGAATACGGCTCTTGCATGGCGGACCTCCTTGCGTTCGCCGGGCGGTGCTTAGCACTGATCGCGCCATTGGCGCGGGCAGCTCTACTCCGCGGGTGTACGACAAATCTTAGGTACGCGCATTGGAAGCCATCATGCCGCCCGTTTGGAGGCGGTCGTGCCCGACGATAGTGCGCTAGCCGGGGGAGACTGGCGTAGTGCGGCCTCAGGGACGAAATCCCCGCAGCGGCACACCGCTTCGGCCTCGGGTAGCGAAGTGTTCACTCACCTAAGTTCTGTCGTACACCCCTACTCCGCGAAGCGGATCCCGCTGTTGGGTGGTGGTGGGGGAGCGTCTGGGTCTCCTGCCTGGACGATGCGGTGGACGAAAGCGTCGGCGATGATCGGGGTGAAGCTCTGCCAGTTGCGCACTGGGGCGTTGTTTTGTTGGCGGCGGAGGATGCGGACCGGGCCGAACTCCTTCTCTACCTCGTAGCCGGGGACGTCGGGTTGGGAGGCGTCTACCACCAAGTGGCTGACGGATGCTTGGAGGGTCGCCACGTCTTGGTGCAGGTTGTTGAGCCGGCCGGTCTCCGTGTCGTAGAAGGGGATGTGGCGGTGCAGGTAGTAGTAGCCGGGGAGGCTGTGGTAGTAGCGGCCGGGAGCCCAGATGGCGGAGACGTCCGGGGCTTCGGCTAGGTAGCGGAAGGCGGCGAAGTGGGGGTCTTGGCCGCGTAGGAAGCGCACGACGATTTCGCGGGGTTGATGCGGGCCTTGGTAGATCGCCTCTTGGCGTGGGAGGGCGTTGAGGATGCCCGCTAGGGAGAGGGCGGCGAACAGAGCGGCGGATGCGGCGTATATGCGTGTTGGGTGCTTTGCGTTGGCGAGGAAGTGGGCTACGACGCCGGAGCCTAGGAGCAGCCAGAGGGGGATGGCGATGAAGACGTAGCGGTACTCCTTGTGCGTTTGCAGCGAGTGGGAAAGGAGCACTAGGCCGACGAGCAGCAGCAGGAATCCGTAGCGGCGTGGTTGGCGCAAGGCCAAGGCGAGGCAGAGGGCGCTTCCGCCGGTGCTGGCTAGGAGCAGCCACCAGAGGTACTGGTGGGCGGGGCTGGCGCCGGCTGCGGCGGTTTGCCATAGCTCCAGGTTGAAGCGGATGTTCGTTAGGTAGGAGTGGAAGAGGGCGCCGTCCCAGGTGAGGGCGTCGAATACGCCGACTGCTAGGAAGAAGATTGCCGATGCCGCCACGAGGTGGATTCTGGCCGGGTTGTCCATGCGCACGAAGCACAGGCCCCACAGCACCAGCGCGAACGGCGCGTACTGCACTCGGAAGGCGGTCGCCAACAGAGTTAGGAGGGCTACCAGCCAGGCGAAGCGCCAGCCCATGGTGCCGCTCTTTTCGCCTGCCTCGCTTGCGCCACGGGCCTCGTTTGCACTGGCGGGAGTGCGCATGCACAACGCCAGCACGCATATGAGCAGGGCTGTGGCGACCATGCCGGTGAGCGGCTTGTGGGCGAAGCCGACCAGCTCGTACCAGAAGGCGCCGGCCAGAAGCGCCACCCGGGCGGTTGTTTCGCCGAGGTGCCGGCGGGCGAAGAAGTACATGCCGGCGGGGATCGCCAAGGAGAGGGCGCAGAACGCCAGCTTCACGCCCCCGATGTACCAGAACGGCTGGCCTAGGCCCACGGCGTCGAACGCCTTCAGCAGGCCGGCGATGAGTCCGGGCAGCAGCCACAGGCGGGCACCGTAGAAGTATTCCCAAAAGAGGATGCCGTTGCCGAAGGCCAAGTGGTGCGCCGGTTCGAGGTACTGCATGAGCTCGTCCGGGCGCATGATGAAATCGCCGGAAAGAGCTACCGCCGCGCGCACCGCGAAGGCCAGCGCCAGCACTGGCCAGAAGTAGCGCCACAGGGGCGCTTCGGGTTCTTGGCGGTGCAGCAGGCCGTCGGCTGCCGAACGCAGCATGCCGAACAGGGAAGCCCGCGTCTGCTGGCGTACTGGCGCGGGGCGTTTGCTGGCCGCGGGTTGCCTTTGGCGTTGCTTCTTGCCTTTGCGCCGCTTTTGCGCCATCGCTCCGTTCCCCTCTCAGCCGCCAATCTGTCGCAAGGCGGAGATGGCGGCGTTCTCCGGGTGCGGATAGACGGCTTGGGATGCTGCGAAATGCGCCCTCGCCTGCGGCACGCGCCCGTGCCTGAACGCGCTGAATCCTTGCAGATACATGAAGCGCGCCCGCCGTTCCTTGCTCATCACTTCCCCCTGCCGGCCTTCCGCCTTGCGCAGCAAATCTGTCGCCAAGGGCAGATGCGTTTCGTCGCCTTGGCCGAGCAGCACTTCCGCCATGCCCATCAGGCTGAAGAAGCTGCCGTCCGCACGCTGTATGGAATCGGCGACGTGTTCGTTCAACTGCGGGTCGGCACCGATGGTGACGTAGCCAAGGTACTCGCCAAAGGTGAACAACAGCTTGTCGCGGCGAAAGCGCTCCCAGGCGTCCACGGGGCGCATGGCCATGAGTTCGTCGAAGTACGTTTGCGAGGCTGAGTCCACGCGCAGTTCCAGCGTGCTGGGCTGCTCCTCCTGCAACACTTCCTTCGCGAAACCGAAGTTGCGGACGCCTAGACCGTGCGGGAACTTCTGCTCGGAGACGGTGTAGAACACGGGGCGGGGTGTGCCTTTGATGAACCTGCTCAGCGCTTCCTGTTGCTCCTTGGGCGGCATCTGCCACGAGAACAGCCTGTTGCCGAAGACCAAGCCCTGCGTGCTCCGCAGAGTCAGGTCTGGTCGGCGGCCTTCGACGAAGTGGTAGTAGCCGAGCGGGCCCACTTCCTCGTCTTCGTACAGGAACAGCACGGCGTCCTGGGGCAGCAGATCGAACATCAGGTTCGCGTGGCGTTCGGCGAAATCGCTGTTGGAGCGGTCGTTCGCCGTCCAGTCCACCCACACGGATTGCGCCACCATGCCGATGCCGGCAAGCGCGGTCGCGGCGAAGCGGAGCCAAGGCGCAGCTGCCCAGCGGTTCAACAGCCACTGGGCACCCAAAGCCAGCCAGATCGCGGCGATGCCGTAGCAGACCAGCGAATAGGGGCGAAAGACGGAGATGTTGCGGTCGTCGAAATCGAAGCCGAGCAGGAAGATCAGGGCCATGCTGTTGCCGAGCAGCACGAAAGCGCTGCCCCAACCGGCCATGCGGTCCTCTCGCGCAACCCGCTGGTCGCGCAGAAGCCACCAAAGGCCGAGCGCGGCCAAGGCGAACCCTGGCACCGTCAACTGCCACGTCAACTGCTTGGCGAACCACCAGAGATACGCCGCCCGGTCGCCCCATCCAGCGCCGAGGCTTTCGTCCGCATCGCCGTAGCCGCCACGGGTGAAGTAGTGCCAGAAGGCGCCCGGGTCCTCGAGCGGGCCGTAGAAGCTGATGAGCGGGTCCTGCCAGGAGCGCAGCACCATCCACACGTAGGGCAGGCTGGCGCAGACCAACGCGATCAAGGCGAGGCGCCACCGCAATCCGCGCCAAATCCGCGGCAACGCGGGCCAGGCCGCCAGTGCCAATCCGGGCGCCGCCAATGCCATCAGCGGCCAGTGATTGGCCAGGCTCAGGCCGAAGACCGCTGCCGCGCCGAACCAAGCCCAATCGCGTTGCTCATTGCGGACGCCGTGCAGAATCAAGGCGAAGGCGGCGAAGAACAGTGCGGCGTTGAGCGTGTAGACCTCGGCGATGATGGCTTGCGACCAGACGTGTTCGGAAGCGCCGAACAGCCACGCCGCGATCAGACTTGGCAGCCAAGACGCGCCCAACAGCCGGGCGCAGCCGTAGACGCCGGCACAGGCCAAGGCGCCTAACACCGCGCTGGAGAAGTGGCCGAGCAGCGCCGGGCTGCCGAAGGGCAGCTGCATGAACAGGTAGCAGATGAGCGTGTACAGGGGATAGCCGGGCGGATGGGCGACGCCCAGGTGCTCGCCGGCCATTAGGAACAGGCCGTCGTCCTCCAGAACGACGGTGTGTGGAAGCGTTAGGGCGAACAGTGCGAGAGGGCCCAACGCTGCGGCGGCACAGACCAAGACGTCGGTCAGTCTGGTGGGGTGCTTTTCGTCGAGGGGCGGCAAGTCCTTCGCGGAGCCCGCGCTTGCGGGCGGCGCCGGCTGAGGGCCTTTGCTTGCGGGCGGCCTCTGTTGAGTGCTCTTTCTTGCGGAGGGCTTGCCCTTCGCGCGCCGCTCGCTTCCGAGCGACCGCGGCCTACGGCTCTTCGCGGAGCGCTTCGCGTTCACAGAAAGCTCGCGTTTGGTTGCGGCGAGCGGCTTGCCCGAGATCCCAAACCGGCTGCTCAGCCCGCGTGGCGAGGGCGGTGGACTTCGCCGCCGTCCTGGTCGCAGTCGGGGTGGTGCAGCCAGCAGCGGGCTTGGTGTCCGGGCGCCAAGTCGAATGCGGTCGGATGTTCGCCTTCGCAAACGCGCATGGCGTGCGGGCAGCGGGCGAAATAGCCGCAGCCGACGGGAGGCGCGAACAAATCGGGCGGGCTGCCGTCGATGGGGGTGAGTTCCTGCGCGGCATCGGTGCGGTTGGAGGGCATCGCCGCGCGCAGCCCCAAGGTGTAGGGGTGCGCGGAACGGTAGAAGATTTCGTGGACGTCGCCGCGTTCCACCACTTCGCCGGCGTACATCACCAGCACTTCGTCGGCCATGCGGGCGACTACGCCTAGGTCGTGGGTGATGAGCACGATGGCCATGCCGTTTTCGCGCTGCAAGTCGCCCATCAGATCGAGGATCTGCGCTTGGATGGTCACATCGAGCGCGGTGGTGGGTTCGTCGGCGATGAGGATGGAGGGTTCGCAGGCGAGCGACATGGCGATCATGGAACGCTGCAACATTCCGCCGGAGAACTCGAACGGATACTGGCGGGCGCGTTTCGCGGCTTCTGGAATGCGGGTCATGTCGATCAGTTCCACGGCGCGGGCGAACGCCTTGCGGCGGCTGTAGCCGCGGTGGACTTGCAGGGTTTCCGCGATCTGATCGCCGATGGTCATGGTGGGATTCAGGGACGTCATCGGGTCTTGGAAGATCATTCCCACCAAGCGGCCGCGGATGTCCTTGCCGTCGATGCGCTGGTCGCGCAGCACCTCGTGGCCGTCCAGTTTCGCCGAGCCGGTGCGGATTCGTCCGGGCGGCATCGGGATGAGTCCCATGATGCTCTGCACCGTCACGGACTTGCCGCAGCCGGATTCGCCGACGATGGCGAGCGTCTTTCCCTTGTCGAGCGAAAACGACACACCGCGCACCGCCTGCACGGTGCCGCCGTAGGTGTCGAACTCCACCCGCAGGTCGGAAACTTCCAGCAACGCGCTCATTCGGTGGATCTCATTCTGGCGTCCAAGGCGTCGCGCAAGCCGTCGCCGAGCAGGTTGAAAGCGAGCACTGTGATGCTGATGAGCGCAGCCGGCGCGATCAGTTCGTGCGGCGTGGTCAGCATCGTCTTCAACCCTTCGTTGCACATGCTGCCCCACGACGGGGTCGGCGGCGCCACGCCCATGCCGATGAAGGAAAGGAACGCTTCCGTGAAGATCGCGCTCGGCACCGCGAACGTGAGCGTGACCAGAATCACGCCCATCGTGTTCGGGATCATGTGGCGCAGCACGAGGTAGTTGGTCTTCGCGCCGAGCAAGCGCGACGCGCCGATGTAGCCTTCCTCGCGGATTTGCAGGATCTGGCCGCGCACCAAGCGAGCTGCGGCTGGCCAGCTGAGCAGGATCATCGCCACCATCATCGGATAGATGCTGTCGTCGCCCGGCTGCACGTTGAAGAGGATGCGGAACAGGATCATGAACAGCAGAAACGGCAACGCCACCACGAAATCCGCGAAACGCATCAGCACCTGATCCGCCCGCCCGCTCATGAAGCCGGCCACGCTGCCGTACAGGATTCCCAGCAGCACGAAGGCGAGCGGCGCGACGATGCCGATGAAGAGCGAGACCCGTGCGCCGTGCATGAGCCGGGAAAGCATGTCGCGGCCAAGGTAGTCGGTTCCCAAGGGATGCAGGGGGAGTTTCAGGATGTCGCCCGGCTGCGCGTCGTCCATGCTTTCGACCAGCCCTTTTGCGACCGCCTCGTCGGCGGTGATGACTCGCGTGACGTCCACCGTAAGCGTCGCGTAGGCGGGCGATTCGTCGCCGAGTTCGTCCAGCGCCAGCACGGAGTAGAAGTAGGTGAGCGGTTTCAAATCCAGCCGATCCTCGAAACTCACGTTGGCCGGATTCAGAACGTCCGCGATGGGAAGGCCAAGGGCGGCATCCGGTTGTGGATCGAAGATGCTGCGGTAGACGCGATAGCCGGCCGCTCCCGAAACGGCTTGCCAATGCAGGCGAACGGCGCGCGTCGTTGCCGGGCCAGCGACTTCAAGGGAAGCGGGCGCCTCTAGCTGGAGCGCGGCTTGCCGAGCGCCCGAAAGCTCCGCCGAAACGCCTTCCCAAGGCGCGTGTTCCTCCACCACGGTCACTTCCCGCCCAGCCCCCGGCGGCACGCTGATCTGATCCAAATCCGGCACCGCGGGATCCACTCTCCACACCAGCGGGCCAGCCACCGTGAACGCGAGCAGGGCGATCACCAGATAGAGCGAAAGCAGCGCCCGCTTGTTGGCCTTCAGGCGAATCCAAGCGTCCTGCCAATAGGAGAGCGACGGGCGCGAAATGGTTTCCACGTCCCGCGTTGCCTCAACGCGCTCGAACGAAAGCGCCGTCGCCATCGCCCCTACTCCAACCGAACTCGCGGGTCGACCAAGCCGTACACCAGGTCAACCGCGATCACCATGAAGACGAGGAACGCGCCGTAGAGCACCGTGGTTCCCATGATGACGGTGTAGTCCGACTGCTGCACCGCCTGCACGAAGTAGCGGCCGAGGCCTGGGATGGCGAATACGATCTCCACCACGAAGCCGCCGGTGGTGATGGCCGCGATGGCCGGGCCGAGCACGGTGATCACCGGCAGGATCGCGTTTCGCAGCTGATGCTTGCGGAAGATCCGAGTGGCCGGCAACCCCTTGGAACGCGCCGTGCGCACGAAGTCCGCGTTGACGATTTCCAGCATCGACGAACGCATCAAGCGGGTGAGAAAAGCCATCGTGCCGAGCCCCAGCACCATCGACGGCACGATCATGTGCTGCACCGTTCCCCAGCCTGCTACGGGAAAGAGCGTGAAGCCGAGCCAACTGTTGATCTTCACGACGCCCAGCTGGCCGAACGCGGCGAAGACGAAACTCGGCACCGAGATGCCCAGAATCACCAGCAGCACGATGATGACGTCCGGCGCCCGGTTGCGGTAGAGCGCCGTGAGAGCACCCCAGAGGATGCCGCCGAACGCCGCGAAGACGACGGCGAGAATCCCAAGCGTGGCGGAAACCTTGAAGTGTTCGGCGATGATGTCGTTCACTTCGCGGTTCTGCTGCGTGAAGGAGATTCCGAAATCTCCTTGCGCCATGTTCCGCAAGTAGATCCAGTACTGTTCGAGCAGCGGCTTGTCGAGTCCGTAGCGCGCTTCCAGATTGGCGCGGATTTCCGGCGGCACGGCTTTGTCGTTCACCAACGGATCGCCTGGCACGAAGTGCATGGCAAAGAAGGTGGCGGTGGCGATGAACCAGACGGTCACCGCCCCCTGCACCAGCCGTTTCAACGTATAGCGCAGCATCTTGGTTCTACGAATCCACGATCCAGGCGTGGGTGTAGTCCGGGTCCGTGCCCACGGCGCGTCGCACCAGGCCCTTCACCCGAGGATGCGCCACGTAAACGGAACCGCGTTCGTACTGCGTGAGCACCACCGCGTCTTCGTAGATGATGTGCTGCACTTGCGCCATCGCGTCCATGCGCGTTTGCGGGTCGCTGCTGGAACGGGCGACGTCCACCGCGGCGTCCAGCACGGGGTTCGAGTAGCGGCCGCGGTTGTTCTCGTTCCAAGACGTGAAGAGATCCGCGAACGTCATCGGATCGTCGTAGTCCGGCCCCCAGCCGGCCATCACCAGGTCGTAGTCGCCAGCGGTCATCTTGGCCAGCCGCTGCTTGAAGATCTGCGCGTCGATCTTCACGTCGATGCCGAGCTTGCGATTGAACAGGTTCTGGTAGTACTCGGCCTGCTTTCTGGCTGTGGGGCTGTCGCCGATCAACATGGTGAGCGCCGGCAGTTCCTCCAATCCGAGTTCCTCGAGCGCCAAGCGCAGCCGTTCGCGGCCAAGGGCTTCGTCTGGCCGATGCACCGGCGCCGGATATTCCTGGCGGAAGTAGCCGCGCACGCCCTTCAGCCAAACCGGAAACAGCGATTCTGCTGGCAGATTGCCGGGCAGCTTGATGATCTTGTAGACGAGTTCCGCCGGATCGTTCACCGCTTGCAGCGCCTTGCGCAGGTGGTCGTTGGAGGTGAGCCGGTCTGGGCGGTGGTTGAGGCCGATGTAGTACACGGAACCGTCGGCGAAGCGCTTGATCTTCCAACGCTGCTGCATCGCGTCGTCGAGGTTTTCCGCGTTCAAGCCGGCGAGAGCGACCTTGCCGTCCTTGAACAGGTTGAGGGTGGCGTTGGTGTCCGTGGTGATGTAGGCGTGGTCGATGACGTTGAGGCGGATGCGGTCCGCGGCCCAGTAGGCGGCGTTCTTCTCCAAGCGCAGGCTGGCGCCGTGTACCCAGCTGGCGATGGTGAACGGGCCGTTGTAGAGCAGGTCCGTCGCATCCGCGCCGTAGCGCCCGTTGGTGGATTCGTAGAAGGCTTCGTTGATGGGGTTGTAGGTGGCGAACGCGGTGAGCTTGTCGAAGTAGGGCACTGGACGCGCGAAATCCACGTGCAGCGTGCGGTCGCCTTCGGCGCGGACGCCGAGTTCTTCGAGCGGCAACTGGCCACGGTTCACCGCTTCCGCGTTCTTGATGCCGTACAGGATGAAGGCGTACTCGGAAGCGTTCGCGGGTTCCAGCACCTTGCGCCAGGAGAAGACGAAATCGTGCGCGGTGACCGCGGCGCCGTTGCTCCAACGCGCATCCGGGCGCAGCCAGAAGGTGGCGGAGAGGTCGCGCACTTCCCAGCGTTCGGCCACGCCGCCCACCAGCCGGTTGTTGGCGTCGTAGCGCAGCAGGCCTTCCATCACGTGGCCGAGGATGCGGAAGCTCACTTGATCCGTGCCGCGGGTGGAATCCAGCTGCGGCGGTTCCTGGGACAGCGCCAAGGTGACGGTGCCGGTGCGGGCGTCCACCGCATCGCTGGCGCCGCCTTCGTTCCACTGCGCCAACACCCACAGCATGGCGATCATCGCCACCATGCCGAGCCCGGCGATGTAGAGCAGTTGCCACAGCGCGCTCAAGTCGAGCGGTGCCCGCTCCCGCGCTGGCGCTGGTGCCGTGGCCTCGCTCACGACTGCGCTCCCGCTTGAACACAGGCGTGGGCGAGCTTGTCCGGCGGGGGTTCCATGACGAAACCGTACCACAGGCGGCGCGATGGCGTTGGTTGCGGAGGGTGTGCGACATATGGTGGCACCTGCGGCACGCCCTGGGAGCGCGGGCGTCCCCGCCCGCACTGGTCGTTCGCGTGTTTCACCTCTGAGCGGGCGAGACGCCCGCGCTCCCAGGTCCGTACGTCGCAGCGCTTAAACGACGCTCCGCAGCAGGTTGCCGACCACGCGGTTCAGGTGGACGAGGGAGTTGCACTCCTCCGCTTGATGCACGTAGGCGGTGTACTTGCGCATTTCCGCATCGCCGGTGTTCCATGTGGTGCGCGACTCCGGGTTCAGCCAGATGACGCGCTTGGAGCGGTCGTACATCTCCTTGAGGATTTCCGTGCGCGGGTCGCCGTAGTTGTTGCGGGCGTCGCCGAGGATGACGATGGTGGTGCGGTTGTCCACGTCGTCCATGCACAGCTTGCGGAAATCGGCGAAGGCTTGGCCGTAGTCCGTGGAGCCGCCGCTGTAGTCGCGCAGGGTCTTGGCGATGGCGTCCTCGATCTTGTTGCGCTCGAAGAGTTCGGTGACTTCCGCCAAGTCCGAGGAGAAGGCGAACGAACGCACCTTCGGCATCACTTCGTCCAGGCTGTAGAGGAACATCAGCATGAAGCGGGCGTAGCTGGCCACGGAACCGGAAACGTCGCAGATGGCGAAGACCTTGGGGCGATCCACCTTCACCGATTTCCATTGCAGGTCGAAGATGGCGCCGTCGTAGCTCATGTTGCGGCGCAGGGTGCGGGGAACGTGCAATTGGCCGCGCTTGAAGACTTTGCGGCGGCGGGAGTGCAGGGCGACGAGCTTCTTCGCCATGCGGTAGACGACTTCCTGCACGAGGCGGAAGTTGCGATGCTCCACGTTCGAGAGCTTCACCTTCTGCAGCAGTTCTTCGCGCAGCCTTCGCCCAGTGGCGTCCGCGTGCAGCAGGAACTGGCGTTCCACGTAGTCGCGGGCGAGTTCCCGCAGCCAATCGCGGCGCTTGTTCAACTCCTGGCCGAGGCGCCGTTCCGGGATGCGCGGACTCTGCCGCAGATCGCCGATTTCGCGCATCAGTTCGGCGAGGCCCATCGCGTCCATGATTTTGCGCGTGTAGAGGCCCTTCTGGGTGAACACCTGGATTTCTTCGAGCTTCGCTTCCTTGGCCGCGGCGGCCATGCGCACGGTGAGATCCACGGTGCTTTCGTGCATGAGAGCGCGGCCGAGTTCCGAACGCGGTTCGGACATTTCGCCTGGGCCCAGGTCTTCTTCTTCCTCGGCGCCCGCGTCGAACTTGCCTTTCTTGCGGCCCTTGCCCTTGCCGCCTTTGCCGGTTCCCGTGCCGCCAGCGCCTTCGCCCTGGCCGCTTCCCTCGCCTTCGCCGAATCCCTCGCCTCCTTCCTCGGTTTCGGCGAGCGCTGCGGCCTGGGCGGCCACGTCCTCGAAGGAGAAGAACTGATCGAAGGTGGTGTCGAAGGTTTCCTTTTCGTCCGCCGTCTTCGGCAGCACCAGGGAGAGGGAATCCTTCAGGAAGTCGCGGTCGCGGTAGCCCACCAGTTCCAGCGCGTTCATCGCGTCCAGCGTTTCCGCCGGCGAAATCCGCACCTCCGCGTTGCGCAACGCGGCGATGAAGTGGGTCAGGGTGCGGTCCAACTCAAGCTCGCTGCGAAGTTCAGATCGCCCAACGAACCGGCGTTGCGCTACGCCTTCAGCGCCTTGGTGGTGAGCGAGGTGATTTCCGCGTCCACGTTCTCGATGTCCTCCTGGAACTTCAGAATCACGTTCAACGTGTCGCGCACCAGTTCGGGGTCGAGGCTCTCCGTGTGCAGCAGCAGCAACGTGCGCGCCCAGTCGATGGTCTCGGAAATCGCCGGCACCTTCTTCAAGTCGAGGTCGCGGAGATCCTGGATGAACGTCACCAGCTGGCGGCGCAGTTCCGGCGGGATGTCCGGCACCCGGGCGTGGATGATGCGCTGTTCGAGGTCGGCATCGGGGAACGGAATGTAGAGGTGCAGGCAGCGGCGTTTCAGGGCGTCCGAGATTTCCCGCGTGTTGTTGCTGGTGAGGAAGACGATGGGCGGCTCGCGATGCGCCTTCACGGTGCCGATCTCCGGGATGGAGACTTGGAAGTCCGAGAGGATTTCCAGCAGCAGCGACTCGAACTCGTGGTCGGATTTGTCCACTTCGTCGAGCAGCAGCACGCAGCCGTTCTCCTCGCGCAGCGCCTTGAGCAGCGGGCGCGGTTCCAGAAACTCCTCGGAGAAGAAGATGTCGCCGAACTCGTGCAGCCGGGCGACGGATTCGCGGAACCCCTGGGCGCCTTGCAGCACTTCGTCGAGGGTCTCCTTGAGCACTTGCGTGTAGAGCAGCTGCTTGCCGTACTTCCACTCGTAGATGGCCTTGGCTTCGTCCAGCCCCTCGTAGCATTGCAGGCGAATCAGCGGCAGGGCGAACATTTCGGCGGTGGTCTTGGCGAGTTCCGTCTTGCCGACGCCCGGCGGCCCTTCGATGAGCACCGGCTTGCGCAGATGGAAGGCGAGGTAGACCGCGGTGGCGATCTGGTTGCTGCAGATGTAGCGGTGCGACTCGAAGCCGTCCTTCAAGGCGTCCACGGACGAGGCCAGTTGCTCGATGTCGGTCACGAATCCTCCCTCGTGGAACTCGACGCGCCGGCTTCCCCAAGCGGCAGCGCAAGCGGCGCATTATCCCCGATGGGCGCGGACGATGTATAGCGTGGCGAGATCGGCGCGCGCCATGCTCCGCCGCATCCGGGAAGCCGAGGAAACGCCCGTCGAACACGCCGCGCCAGTGCCGTAAGCTCCGCGCAACCGCTCGCATCAAGGGGAAGCCCATGAAGGCCGCCAAGATCGTCGCCATTGTGCTGCTCGCCTACGTGGCGATTGTCGTCGTCTTCGAATCCCTGATCGGCTACTTCCAGCCCCAGGGCGAGGACACTCTGGTCATCACCACCTTCGATGACGACGGCGCCGGGCACGACCGCGTGCTCTCCAGCCTCGACATGGAGGACACCCTCTACGTGGCGGTGAACCACTGGCCGCGCGCCTGGTACCGCCGAGCGGTTGCGAACCCAGCGGTGCAGGTGACGCGCGATGGCGCCACCGGCGACTACGTGGCCGTGGAGGTGGTGGACGAAGAACACGACCGCGTGGCGGCCACGCATCCGATTCCGGCAGTCGCGCGCTTCCTGATGGGCTACGCGCCCCGCCGCTTTCTGCGCCTCGACCCTGCTTGAGCGTTCGCCCGGTGGCGGCGTTCGGGGCAGAGTTCAGCGCCGTTCGCCCTCCCCCTCTTCGGGCGCAACCCGCCGGTAGCGCCGCAGCCCGCTTACGCCTTCGATGGGCGGGCTCAGCTCGCCGGTGTCGAACAGCAGCCTGAACGCCAGCCCGCGCAATGTCGGCGGACGGTAGCCGGCCACGCGGGCGAAGCGCCGCTGCACGGAGACGTGCAGGACCGGTAGTTCGGCGCACGGTTCGTCGTTGTCGCGGACGTGAACCGCGCGCAGATCCTGGTAGAGCACGGCCGCCTGCATCCCGGAATGCGCGTGCATCGGCGCGTGGGGCAGCGGGCGCACCGCCACGTCGTCCACTTCCAGCCCGGCCAGCGCCTCGCCCTGCTCCGCGAACAACGCCCGCACGCTGGCCGGATCGCCGCCCGCGATTTCGATGCCGTCGCCCAGAGCGGCCTTGCAGCGAGCGATCATGAACGCCAACGCCACGTCCGACAGCCCATCGATCCAGTACCCCCCGCCGACATCCCCGTGAACCCCAGGGAACCACACCTCCAGAATCCGCCCAGGACGCTCGGCGTCGCGGTTCATCAACGTGGGCGTGAACGTCACCCGATCTTCGTCCAAGGCCACCAAATGCACCGCCTTCTCGATGCGCGGATTCAACGTCCCGTCCTCGAACACCACGTCGCTGCTCACCTTGTCGCTTCGCCGATGAATCCCCCCCATCGCCGCCACGGTATCGAACGCGCCGAGGAACGCCACGGCGCAGTCCTCCCGCTCCGCCAGAATCATCGCCGCGAACTTCCGCGCCAACGCCGCCCCCCGGCTGTACCCAAACAACGCCACCCGATCCCCAGGCCGATAGTTCGCATCGAAATCCGCCCGCGCTTCTTCGAGAATCCGCTTCGCATCGCCGAAGGTGGGCGCCACCAGCATGTTGAGCCGCGACCGGCCAGCGGCGTAGAGCTTGCCGAGCAGGGGGATCCGGCTCTTGCCCTCGCGAGTGCCGATGCCGTTGTAGTAGAAGCTCTTCTGCCGGGCCTCGGGCGGCGACTCGGAGAAGTTGCCGCCGAGCAGGACGTGGAGCTTGAGCACGTTGCTAACGCTTTGATCTTCCTTGAATTCGCCGGCGTCACTCGGCTCGTTGCCCGTGCCGTCGAAGCAGAAGACGAGCGTTCGGGCGGGGTTGTTCTCGGGCATCTTTTTGGGCACCTCCTGATTCGGCCGCGCACGGGCGGCAGTCTGCCTTGAAGACTGCACTCCAAGTATGCCGTAGACCACTACGGCGTGTCGGGCTTGACAGTGTCCCGTCAGTCCGTACGCTCGCAGCCTAGTTGAGGGGCGCACGACTGCTTGGAAGTTGACGCCTCTACCGAACACCGACTTGGAGGGAACATGTCCGACGAGAGCGAAGTCACCATCAAACGCGTCTTCGAGTTGATGGATAGCTGGCGTCACTTGCCGGCCTATCAGCTTGAGCGACGAGCCGACATTTTCTTCGCGCTGTTTCTACCGGAAGTGCTGAAGGAGCGCTTTCATCTCGACCAGGACCCAGTCCTCATTCCCGAGTTTCCGGTCAAAAGGACTCGAGAGAACAACCTGCCAAGTAGGATCGACTATCTCGCCCTACAGCGTCGGAAGGCGGGGGAGTTTGGTCAAGGGTTCCTTGTTGAACTCAAGACAGATATGAGCTCAAGACGAGAAGATCAAGACGACCTGCTGCATCGTGCCGCGAGTCGAGGAATGAAGTGTCTACTCAAGGAGTTGTTGGAAGTTTGCGGTGCTACTAGTGAGAGACCTAAGTATGTTTACCTCCTGAATCTGCTTAAGAAAGTTGAGCTTGTCGAATGGGACGGGGAGCTTCCCATGCGGCAAGGATTTGGCAAGGCCCTCAAAGAAATCAAAGCTAAGTTGGAAACGAAGGAAGCGGCCTATTGGCCCAAATTAAGTGTTGTATATGTTCAACCACGCCGGCCCGAACCAGTAGACATTGTTGACTTCTGCGAGTTCGCGGATGAAATCAAGGGACGAGGAGAAATCGGCTGTCTGTTTGCGAAACGCCTAAAGAAGTGGGCTTCCACCGACGCCGGGTCGCCAAACCCAAAGGACCTGCCACCATGCTAAGCCCCCGCCTCTCCAAATCTACCTACCTAACGGGTAGCCAGTGCCACCTGCGCCTGTGGCGGTACTTCCACGCCCGCCATCTGGCCGCGCCTGCCGACGAAGCCCTGCAGCTCATCTTCGACACCGGCCATGAAGTAGGCGAGCTGGCCTGTCGCCGCTATCCCGATGGGCACCTGATCGCCCACGACCATCGCCATGTGCCGGAGGCGTTGGCGGAGACGCGGAGTGTCCTCGATGCTGGCACGACGCCGGTCCTCTTCGAGCCGGCGTTCGAGCATGAGCATGTGTTCGTTCGGCCCGACGTGCTGGAACGGCTGCCGGGCGGAGGTTGGCGGCTGGTGGAGGTGAAGACGACCACGAGGCCGAAGGAGGTCCATGTGCTGGACGTCGCCATCCAGCTGTGGGTGTTGCGGGGCGCTGGTCTGGACGTGCGGGAAGCCGGTGTGCTGACGCTGAACCGGGGCTACGTCTACGATGGCGAGCGGTTGGACGTCCATGCGCTGTTCAAGCTGCATTCCGTCCTAGACCAAGCCTCGGCGCTGCTCGACGACATCGGTGCCCAGGTGCGGCAAATGCGCGCGGTGCTTGCCCGGACCGAGCCGCCCGTCATCGCTCCCGGCCCACATTGCTCGAAGCCTTACCTCTGCGAATACCACGCCCACTGCGCCCGCAGCCTGCCCGCGGGAAGCATCGAGGAGTTGCCGAGGATCGGCGACTTCCTCCGCGACAAGCTGCAATCGGCGGGCATTCATGAAATCAAGGACATCCCGGAGGACTTCCCCCTCAGCTACCTGCGGCGAGTCGCGCGCAACGCGGTGCTGCAAGGGCGCGTTCAAGTGCATGGCCGCCTCGACAAGGCGCTTGCCGGCATCAAGCCGCCAGTGCGCCACTTGGATTTCGAGACCTTCGCGCCGGCCGTCCCGCGTTTCGCTGGCACCCGGCCCTACGACACCATCCCCTTCCTGTTCTCGGTGCATGCCGAACGCGACGGCCAAGCACCCACGCACACGGACTACCTGCACGAAGGCGAAGACGATCCCCGCCCCATCCTCGTCGAACACCTGCTGAACGCCCTCGGCCAGGACGGTTCCATCTGCATCTACTCGCGCTACGAGCGGCGCGTGCTGCGGGAGTTGGCCGCCGCTGTTCCGCACAAAGCCGATGCCCTCACCGCCCTGCAAGCCCGCCTGGTCGACCTATGCTCCGTCGTCCGCAGCAACTGCTACCACCCGGAGTTCCGCGGCTCCTTCTCCCTCAAGAACGTGCTGCCAGCCCTCGTGCCCGGCCTCGGCTACGACGACATGGCGATAGCCGACGGCCGAACAGCCGCCGCCCTCTACCACCGCGCCCTCGCCACCAACGACGCCACGGAGCGCCAACAAACCTTCGCCGCCCTCCGCGCCTACTGCCAACGCGACACCTTGGCGACGTTGGAGTTGCGCAAGGCGCTGACGGCACTGGCCTAGATCGCCCACGCCACGTGCCGCCCGGAAAGGGCATCATGTGCGTATGGCGGTGGAGTTGGTTTCGGTTCACGGCGGACACAGCGGGGAGTTCTGCGCCCATGCCGTGGATTCGCTGGCGGACGTGGTGCAGGCGTACATCGATGCCGGCTTCGCGTGGGTGTGCTTGACGGAGCACATGGCGCCGCCGAACGCGCTGGCGGTTCCAGAGGACGAGAGCATCGGGCTGCGGGCAATCGGCGAGCGCTTTCGCCGCTACTTCGCCGAGGCGCGGCGCTTGCAGGCGGAACGGGCGGGGGAGATCGACATCTACGTCGGGTTCGAGACCGAGGCGTGCGCGGGCTACGCCGAGGCGGTGCAGGGCGCCATCGACGAGTTCGCGCCGGACGTGGTGGTGGGTTCGGTGCATCACGTCGGCGACATCCTCTTCGACTATTCGCCAGCGAACTACCGGGCGGCGGTGGCGCGCGCCGGGGGGATCGTCGAGTTCTACTGCGCCTACTTCGACCGGCAGCTCGAACTCGTCGAGGCGTTTCGCCCGCAAGTGGTCGGCCACTTCGATCTGGTGCGCTTGTTCGACGCGGACTACATGCAGCGCTGGGACGTGCCTGCCATCCGCGAGCGGGCGCTGCGCAATCTCGAACGCATCGCCGAACTCGACCTGGTGCTGGACTTCAACCTCCGCGCCCTCGCCAAGGGGCAGCCGGAACCCTACGTCTCCGCGCCTTGGCTGCGCCGCGCAGTGGAGCTGGGCATCGCGCTCGCTCCCGGAGACGACTCGCACGGCGTGGCCACGGTCGGCCTGCACGTGGAACGCGGCATCGAGCTGCTGCAAGCCGCTGGCGCTTCGACGGATTGGCGACGACCAACGCCGAATCGCTCTTGAAGCGCCGCGACGAATCCCCAAGCCGCATGGCTGGTAGGCTTGGCGCCCCATGCTGGTCCTCTCCCGTTCCACGCGGGGAACGCCGTGGTCAGACGCGGCCTCACCTCCGGGAGAGTGACCCGACCCGCGTGGACGCGATCGATGAGTCAACTGGGACACTGCTGCTGTCGTCTGTGCCATCGTCATCCGACGGAGCGTCTGCTGGCAAGTGTGCCGCAGCGTCTTGCACAACGATCAGACGATTCTTGACTCGCGCCAAGCGGCTGGACCAGTCCAACGTATCGGGATTATGAAACCCCGGGCTGGCCGTGTCGGATGGCGTGGTGTAAACAGCGCTGGTGCCTTGCTCAGGGGACATCGACCTTCCTCCAACCTTCGAACGCACGACGGTCTTGTACCGCCTGCTGCTTGAGACTTGGGTGCTCTGGAGTCGCGAACTCGGTAGCTTCGATACATCCTTCCGAAACGAAATGATGACCGCCGTGCGCCGAGCTCTCAATGACAGCCCGCGTGAACGAGTAGTCGACAACGCCGGGTTGCGTTGCGTAGAAGTTTGGCTGGAAAGGATTCCGAAGTTCCATCTCGTCAGACAAGCTCCTAGTGAGCTGCCGAAGAACAGTGTAGAGGTCGGTAGAGCACTTCTCGACAGACAGTCCGAGCGCGAGAGCTTCGCGTCGATTGATCGTGTAGTCGTGGCTGCCCGACTCTGAGCAGAGGAACTCTACGATTTCTTTGACCTTTGACGCATCGATCTCTTGACGCTGAAGCAGCCTCTCTGCCAAGTCACGAATTTGCTGCCGAGACCTGAATATCTGCCCCAGCACTAGTGGGTGAACTTGCCCGGCCAGATCCAGAAGAGCCCTGCCCTCAAGACCATCTTCTCCTTGGCAGGCGCGAATGGCATCTAGATAGCCATTGACCGCTTCGACGCTGACGCCCGCACGGGCGTCTGCGCTGGCTCCTGGGATCGAAGGGCCGAGGGGGTGCTGGATCGTCGGATCTATCGGCCCTAGCGTGGCCTGCTTCGTCATCACAATCGTGTCGGCCCCGAGCGAAATCAGCGTCCCTGCGCTCATGCACTTCCCGGGAGCGATGACCTCGAACTCGTCGCAATACATGCGAATCAGGTTGACGATGTTCCATGCGGCCGACGTGTTGCCGCCAGATGTGTAGAGGATCAATGAGATTCGACGCACCGGGCCAATGTCGTCCAGATGATCGACGAAGAGATCGATCACGTCCTGCCCAATCTTGGTTTCGAGGCCATTTCTGTCCCCGGTCACATAGAGGATCGCCTTAGAGACGCGGGCCGCCTCGATGCTCTTGAGTAGCTCGGTTCGAGCTCGGATGTTGGACACGGCGTTGCAACCAGCTCAGGCTCGGTCAAGGCTGCCTAGCTTGTTGTCGCCGCGGCCAATTGTCAAGCGCGTTTTCGGCTTGCTCGGCGCCGAGAGATCATCGGCTCCGGGGAGCGGGCCTAGCAGCGGTGGGCGGTGTCGACGTGCTGTAGAGCGTGGCGACAGCCAACGCCAGATCACCCTTGAAGCACGGCGACCCACCCCCGAAGCCGCATGGCTGGTAGGCTTGCGGCCATGCAGATGATCCTCTCCCGTTCCCGCTGGCTGCGGTTCGGCAGCTTCAGCGCCTTCTACTTCGCCCAGGGCGTGCCCCTCGGCCTGCTCTCCATCGCGCTGCCGGCTTGGCTCGCGGAGAAGGGAATGAGCGCCGGGACCATCGCCGTTTTTGTCGGCTGGGTGGGGCTTCCCTGGGCGTTGAAGCTGATCGCCGGGCCGTTCATGGATCGCTTCACCTTCCTGCCGATGGGCTTTCGTCGCCCGTGGGTGCTCGCCATGCAGACTGGCCTCGTGCTCTCGCTGCTGTTCCTGGCGTTCGTCGGCGCCGGCTTTGAGGCCGATGCCGAGGGTTCTCTCGCCCTGCTGACGATTGCCGGCGTGCTGGTGAACACGTTCGCCGCGGTGCAGGACGTCGCCGTGGACGGCATGGCCATCGACGTGCTGCCGGAGGGCGAGCGGGGACGTGCCAACGCCTTCATGGGGTTCGGGCAGATGGCGGCCAGTTCCGCGTTCGGCGCGTTGTGCGGAACGCTGCTGACCATCGGCGGCATCAGCGCTGGCGCTTTGGCGTGCGCCGTCACGGTGGCGCTGATACTCGTGCTGGCGGCCATCGTGCGCGAACGGCCCGGCGAGCGCCTGGTGCCTTGGAGCAAGGGCGAAGCGGCGCCGCGAGCGGGGGAACAACCACGCTTCTTCGCCAACACCGTGAACGTGCTGCGGGTGTTCTTCCTGCCGATGAGCCTGATCGCCATCGCCGTTGAGTTCGTCTCCCGGCTGCGCGACGGCATGGCGCTGGTGCTGTTTCCGGTCTTCGCCACCCAGGAACTGGCGCTGACGACGGAGCAGTTCACTTGGTTCCACGGCGTGGTGGCGTTTTCCGCAGCAGCCTTCGTGGTGCTGCTCGGGCCGTTCATCGACCGCTTCGGCGCCAAGCGGTTTCTCGGCATCGCGTTGATCGGCAGCGCCCTCTGCCACTTGGCGATGGGCGCGCTGCCAGCCATCTGGGGCAACCAGACGTTCCTCGCCGTGCTCTACTGCCTGAGCGCGCTGCTGACGCAGATGGTGTTCGTGGCGGTCATCGCGCTGTTCATGAACCTGTGCTGGAGCAGGGTCGCGGCAACGCAGTTCGCGGCCTACATGGCGCTTGCGAACCTGAGCAGATCCCTCGGCGCCTGGCTGCTCGGCGCGATGGACGGGTACTTGGACCACGCCGAGCAGTTCCTGACGATGGGCGCGTTGCTGCTCCTTTCCGCCGGGGTTCTCGCCTTCCTCAATCTGGAGTCCCACCAGCAGCGTCTGGCGCGGTTCGAGGCGCAGCCGGCAACGCGGCCATCGCGTTCTGGGTCGACCGAGAACAGGTGGGCCTTCCCGCAATGGCTCGGCGAGGCGTGGCTGGCCCGCTTGCCGGGCCGTGCCAAGTCGCGGTAGAGGCTGTCGCCGCTCCGCGCCAAGCCGGGACTTGGCGCGGCCGTTGGTTCAGCGGAAGTTCGGGATCACTTCCTCGGCGAACAGCTGGGCGGGTTCCATCGTGTCCTTGCCGAAGAACTCCATGACGAACATGGTGCAGCCGAGATCGATGTGCTTCTGCACCTGCTCGGCGCAGCGTTCCGGCGTGCCGGTGATGGCGAGCGGGCCCTTGGGATCGCCCATGTGGCCGCCGAAGATCTTCTGCGCCCGGTCGGCCATCGGCGCGGCGCGTTCGGCGTCCGGCGCGATGGTGACGAGGCACTGCTGGCTGGCGACGATGTCGTTCGCGTCTCGGCCAACGTCGTCGCAGTGGCGCTTCAACACGTCCAGCTTGTGGCCGAGCGCGGCCTGGTGGCCGGCGAGGTTGTTCCACATGTCCGCTTCCTTGGCGACCAGCTTCAAGGTGACCTTCTCGCCCGCCCCGCCGATGAGGATGGGCACCTTGCGCGGCGGCTTCGGCTGGCAGACGACGTTCTCCGCCTGCACGAACTCGCCCGCGTAGCTGGTCTCTTCCTCGTCGCCCCACATGCGCTTGAGCAGTTCCACGGTCTCGGCCAGCTGCCGAAGCCGCTCGCCGGTGCTTAGGAACGGCATGCCGAAATCGGTGAACTCGCGCGGCATCCAGCCGCCGCCGAGACCAGCGATCACGCGCCCGCCGGCGATGTTGTCCGCGGTGGCGATGACCTTGCCGAGCTGCGCCGGATTGCGCATTCCCGCCGGCGTCACCAGCGTGCCGATCTCGACCCGCTCGGTGATGGCCGCGATGGCGCTCACCATCGACCACGCTTCCAGAATCGGCAGCTGCGGCGACTGCGGGCCGTAGAGGTGATCGCACACCCACAGCGAATCGTAGCCCAGCTTCTCGAATCCGCGCGCGGCCTCGGCAGCAGCGACCCAAGGGCGCTTGATCTGCGGCAGCGTGACGCCGAAGTGCGGCTTGGCGTTGGTCATGGCGTGGTCTCCCCCCGGTGTTCTTCGCGCCCAACTATACCCTTGAATCGCCTAGCCACTCGCGTCAGAGCGACGACTCGGTGTGTTCCGGCGTGGAAGGCCGTTGCTCGCAGACGAGCAGAATCTCCCAGCGTATGCAGGCGACCGGCACCGGCACCGACGGCAAGCTCTCCGGCAAGTCGGCCCCGGCAGGCGGCGCCGGCGCCAGATACCGCACGCTGGCGTCGTCCGCCGAACGCAACTCCTCTTGGCGGCGTTCGTGGTCGGCAAGCGGAGGCCGCGCGAACCGGCCGCCTGCCAAAGGAATGCCGGTGTCCAGCGCCAACTGCTGCGCATAGTGCAGGTGCAGCGTGCCCATGCCTTCGTCCGCCACGCGCCGCGCCACCAGCAGCCGACTCGCGCCGGAGAGCGCGGGCAAGGGCTCCGGTTCGCTCAACGGCGTCCTCGCCAGCCGGTATTCGTCAGCCCAGTAGGGGTAGATGGCGTAGATCTGAAGCGGCACCGCCAGCGCCAACAACACCCCCACGGCGCGACGCGGCCAATTCCGCCACACATGCGCAAGGGGCAGAATCGACAGACAGATCACCGCTGGCCAGGCCAGCCGAACGGTGGCGCGGTGCGTGGCGTACATGTCCACCACGAAGTCCGGCACCAGGAACGTCAGGTCGTAGTACGAGCCGCCGAACCGTATCCAGGGCGAAATGGCCGCGACCATCATTGCCAGCACGAGCCACGGCAGCAGCCCATTGCGGATGCGCGGAACCGGGCGCGCGAAACACGCCGCCACCAGCAGCACGCAGCCCCAGCCCAGCCAGGTGTCCTGCTCCGTATAGTGCGTCCCGGTCACCGCTTGGAGCGAATTCGGCTCGCCGAAAATCGTCCCCAGCAGCGAAAAGCCGAAGCTGCCCAGCGCCAAGGCGTTCTTCCAGCTGGCCACCGCGAACAGGCCGAGCGCTTGGCAGGCGCCCAAGACGACAATGCCGGTAGCCGCGACGGCGAGCAGGCGCAGCTGCCATCGGCCTTGCGCGGTGGCGATGGCGGTCGCGCCCAGCAACGCCCCTTGCAGCCCAAGGTAGGGATGCGTCGTGACCATGGCGAGAACAAGCGCAAGCGCTGCGGGAAAGACGAACCGAAGCGGCACCTTGGCGGTGACATTCCGTACGCAGAGCGCGAGCGCGAAGAACAGCAGGAAGTGCGAAGCAAGCGCCACGTGCGACATGCTCAGCCGGCTCACGAACACCGGCATCGACAGCGCGAGGAACGCGGCGTAGAGCCCGGGCAGCGCTTGGCGCACCCCCGCCGCCCGCATCAAGGCCACCGCCCCGACGCCCTGCAACGCCACCGCCATCGCCGTCCACAGCCCGAAGTAGTGGAAACCCTCCGGCAGCCAGCGCAGCAACGGGCGAAACACCGTGGCCGCCAACGGCAAGCCGTCGAGAATCGCAATCGAGAACCCTTCGGGATGGTTGAAGATGGTCGTCCACAACGACGGCCAAGGCGCCCCATGCTCGACCAACGCCCGCCACGCCTGCCAATACTCGATGGCGTCGCTGGGTTGGAACGCCAACGACAGAAAACGCGCCGCCCAGCCACCGATGAACTCCGCCGGATAGACGACGAACACCACCGCGAGGCCGAGGAGGAACGCCCCACCGAAGGCCACCGCAGGCGACTCGCTGTTCGCGGCCCGCCCGACCACCTTCACCGCGCCGCGCAGTGCCACCGGAACTTGCGCAAGGGCCATGGGGCGCGATAGGCGCGGCGGAGCGCGGGCAGGCTCCCGCAACCGCTATACTGGCACCGCTTCATGGACTAGGAGAACAGACATGGCCCAATCCGCATGGACCGCCATTGTCGGTCAAGACGATGGCTGGTGGATCGGTTGGATCGCCGAAGTGCCTGGCGTGAACGCCCAGGAGCGCACCCGAGCCGACCTTCTCGACACGTTGGCGGACGTTCTCAAAGAGGCCCTCGAGCTGAACCGACAAGATGCCCTCGCACAGGCCCAAGAGCCACACGAGGAGGTCGCGGTCGCTATCTGACCTGGTCATGGCGCCGCTACTCCTATATCGCGACAGATTTTCTTCGCCAGCGCATTGGAGATTTCGGTGTGACGAGGCACGGAGGTGCGTTCTCCGGTGATCTCGTTCACCCACCACTCGTGCTTCGTCCCTTGTCGCAGCTGGACGCAACCGCAGCTTCGCAAGTGCTTGATCAAAGCCCGTTTCTTCATGGCGGCTCAATTCGCAGC
This sequence comes from Candidatus Azotimanducaceae bacterium, assembly GCA_965243175.1. Classification (GTDB taxonomy): domain Bacteria; phylum Pseudomonadota; class Gammaproteobacteria; order Pseudomonadales; family Azotimanducaceae; genus VXYL01. The sequence continues at coordinate 1,442,809 of OZ251532.1, forward strand.
TAGCGTACGCCCCAGCTGGCCGATTCGAGGGGCCCCTACGGGACAATCCGTGTCCGCCGGACTGCGCCGGGGGAGCTGATGGAGACGATCCTACTCCGGATCCTGCATTCGCGGTGCCTTCATTTCGACCAAGGCATGAAGGAACTCCGGTCATCGACTGCATCTGCTGTGGTCGCGGGTGTCCGCGTTGCGGTACATTCGCGCCTTCGTGTACGAGGCTCGGCTTCCTATGAGACGGTTCATCTTCGCCATTGTCGCCACGTGCGTGGTTTGCGCGTTGGCGTCCGCGGCGGTTGGCGGCGTGCCGCTGCTTGGCGTTCTGGAGGGCGACTACGACGATCTTGAGCCGCTGGATGTCCACGGGCAGGTGGCTTCGGCGGTGGTCGATCGGCTGCGCGAGCACCATCTCATCCAGGCCAAGCCGCTGGACGACGAAGCGTCGAACCTGATCTTCGACAAGTATCTGGAGTTCCTGGACGCCAAGCGCATGTTCCTGCTGGCGTCGGACGTCGAGGCGTTGGAGCGCTACCGCACGGAGCTGGACGAAGCCTTGCAGCAGGGCGACCTCGAACCGGCCTTCGAGATGTACAACGTCGTGCGCCGCCGGGCGCTGGATCGGGTCGAGTACGAAGTCGCGCTGCTGGAACAGGGGATAGCGCAGTTCGACTTCGAGGTGGACGAAGCCGTGCAGCTGGACCGCGACGACGCCCCGTGGCCGGCCAGCCAGGAGGAAGCGCAAGACCTGTGGCGGCTGGTGCTGAAGAGCCGTGCGCTCGGCGGCAAGCTGGCTGGCGACGAACCCGAGGAGATCGCCAAGACGCTCATGAAGCGGGTGCGCAACAACCTGCGTGTGATCCGCCAAACGCGCAGCGAGGACGTCTTTCAGCTGTTCATCAACGCCTTCGCGCAGACCTACGACAAGCACACCCAGTACTTCTCGCCCCGCGACTCGGCGGACTTCAACATCCACATGTCGCTCTCCCTCGAAGGCATCGGCGCGGTGCTCGGCACGGAGGACGAGTACACCGTGGTTCACCGCCTCGTCAAAGGCGGCCCGGCGGATCTCGGCGGTGCGCTCAAGGCGCAGGATCGCATCCTCGCCGTGGCGCAGAGCGACCACGAGCCGTTCGTGGACATCGTCGGCTGGCGCACCGACGAAGTGGTGGACCTGATTCGCGGCCCCAAGGGCTCCCCGGTGCTGCTCAAAGTGAAGCCGAAGGAACCGGCGCTGGGCGAGACCCGCGTGGTGGAGATCGTCCGCGACGTGGTGAAGCTCGAAGAACAGGCCGCCAGCAAGGCGCTCTTGGAGCCGGAACGCGATGGCCTCTCGCACCGCATCGGCGTGGTCACCGTGCCTACCTTCTACATCGACTTCCAAGCGCTGCGCAATCGCGACCCCGACTACACCAGCACCACCCGCGACGTCGCCCGCCACATCCGCGAACTCAAGGCCGAGGGCATGGACGGCCTGATCGTGGATCTGCGCAACAACGGCGGCGGCTCGCTGCAGGAGGCGGTGGAACTCACCGGCCTGTTCGTGGAATCCGGGCCGATCGTGCAGGTCTCCAATCTCAACCGTGGGCCGGACATCTACAAGGATGCGGACGACGGCGCCCTATGGAACGGCCCGCTGGCGGTGATCGTGAACGGCTACTCGGCCTCGGCCTCGGAGATTTTCGCCGGCGCCATCCAGGACTACGGCTTGGGCGTGGTGGTCGGCAGCAAGACCTTCGGCAAGGGCACCGTGCAGAGCTTGATCGGCCTGCAACGCGGCGAACTGAAGATCACCGAGCGGCGGTTCTTCCGCGTTTCCGGCGAAGGCACCGAGCAGAACGGCATCGCGCCGGACATCGTCTTCCCGGTCTCCGAAGGGCGCTACGGCGATCTGGAGCCCGGCGGCCACGGCGCCATCGACACGCCGGACAACCGCGTCCATGCCGCCGAGTTCCACGCCTTGGATCGGGTCTCGCCGTTCGTCGACGCGCTCCGCATCCGCCACGCCGAACGCACGGAGGACGACGCCGAGTTCGCCTATCTTCGCGCCAGAAAGGAACGCTTCGAGCGGCTGCGCGAACGCACATCCCTCTCCTTGCGCGAGGATCTGCGGCGCGCGGAAAAGGAAGCCGACGACGCTTGGCTGCTGGAAGTCGAGAACGCTCGCTTGGCCGCCAGAGGCGAGCCGCCAGCGGAAAGCGTCAGCGAACTCGCCGACCGTCGCGAAGCCGAGGCGTTCGCCGAACCATCGCCCGAAGACGACACCCTGGTGCGCGAGACGGCGAACATCCTGCTCGACCTCATCGGCCTCGCCCCCGCGTTCGCGGACGCCGCCAGCCAAGCCGAAGAATCGACCGACGCCTGAGCCCTCAGCCGGGGAGCGCGAGGGGCTTGCCCCTCGCATGTAAGGAGCAGCGCGAGGGGCTTGCCCCCTCGCATGAAAAGAGCAGCGCGAGGGGCTTGCCTCTCGCATGTAAAGGACGCGCTCCCCAGCTACAAAACGAACTCCAACGAGCGCCCCGCAATCGTCTTCGCCAGTGCCGCTTGGAACTCGGCGAACGGCATCGTCGTCTGCTCCTTCACCCCGTAGCGGCGCAGCGTCACGGTGCCGTTCGCGGCTTCCCGTTCGCCGACGACCAGCAGGTTCGGAATCTTGCGCAGCGTGCCTTCGCGGATCTTCTTCGGCACCGTATCGCTCTGCGAGGCCACCTCCGAGCGCACGAAGCCCGCCCGCAACTGCGCGTTCAAGCCTTCCGCGTAGTCCTCGAACTGCTCGGACACGGTGATGATCCGCACCTGCACCGGCGCCAGCCAAGTGGGGAACGCGCCGCCGAAGTGCTCGATGAGGATGGCGGCGAAGCGCTCGTGGGTGCTGAGCGGCGCGCGGTGGATGCAGTAGGGCGTGTGCTCCTGCCCGTCCGCCCCGGTGTAGACGAGGTCTAGGCGCGGCGGCACGGCGAAATCGAGCTGCACGGTGGAGAGCGTCTCCTCGCGGCCAGTCACCGTGCGGAACTGGATGTCGATCTTCGGCCCGTAGAACGCCGCCTCGCCGGGCGCGTCTTCGTACGCCACGTCCATCTCCGCGAGCAGGTCGGCGATGATGCGCTCCGTGCGTTCCCACTCCGCTGGCGCATCGACGTACTTCTCCTTGCCCTTGGGGTCGTTCGGATCCCAGCGCGAAAGCCGGAGCGTGTAGTCCTCCAGGCCGAGCGTGCCGTAGGCGTCGTCGCACTGCGCCAGCACTTCGCGGAAGACGTCCTTCACCTGCTCTTCGGTGCAGTAGATGTGCGCGTCGTTCATGCACAGGCCGCGCACCCGCGCCAGCCCGGAAACGGCGCCGGACGCTTCCCAGCGGTAGCACTGGCCGTACTCCGCCAGGCGCAGCGGCAGCTCGCGGTAGCTGCGCGGCCTCGAGGCGTAGATCTTGTGGTGGTGCGGGCAGTTCATCGGCTTGAGCATGTAGCTCTCGCGCACCGCCTCGCCGCTCGGCGTCTGCTCGGTCACCTCCATCGGCGGATACATGCTCTCCTGGTAGTGCGCCAGGTGGCCGGTCTGCGCGAACAGTTCGCGCTTGGCGATGTGCGGCGTGGAGACGCGCTGGTAGCCGGCCTTGAACTCCAGCTCGACGGCGAACTTCTCCAGCTCGTCGCGGATCACCGTGCCGGCCGGCAGCCACAGCGGCAGCCCGCGCCCGACGTCGTCGTCCAGCACGAACAGGTCCAGCTCCCGGCCGAGCTTCTTGTGATCCCGCTCTTGCGCAAGTTGGTAAGCGCTTACTGCGGCGTCGAGGTCTGCCTTGTTCTCGAACGCCCACGCGTAGATGCGCGTCATCATCACGTTCTGCGAGTCACCTCGCCAGTAGGCGCCAGCGATGCTGCGCAGCTTGAAGGCATCCCGGGCGATGTCGCGGGTGGTGTCCACGTGCGGGCCTTCGCACATGTCCAGAAAAGGGCCGTTGCGGTAGAAGGAGAGGCTCTCCAAGCCGTTCTCGGCCACCAGCTCGGCGGCGTATTCGCGCTTGTACGGCTCCTGCATTTCCGCCAGGCGGGCGTAGGCTTCGGCCACCGGCAGCTCCTCCCGATAGAACCGCTGGCCCTTCTTCAGGATGCGCTTCATGCGCCGTTCAAGGTCGGGAAAGTCGGCCTCGGCGAGGGGTTCGGTCAGGATGAAGTCGTAGTAGAAGCCGTCGTCGATGGGCGGCCCGAAACCGAGCGTGGCGCCCGGCCGCATCTCCAGAACCGCCTGCGCCATCACATGCGCCAGGCTGTGGCGGATTCGGTATAGGCGCCCGTCCGCGCCAGCTGCGTCTGCGTTCATTGCTCGCTCTTCCTCCTTGCCTGAAAACGAAGGGCCCGAGCGCGAAGGGTTCGCTCCTCGCGCTAGAGTTGGCCGACGCCTTCCGGGGTTTGCAGGAGGGCGGCGGCTCTGCTCGGGCCGCCGCGAGAACGTCAGACAGACGCGACGGCCCGGTAACGGGTCGTGGTCGGCGTCTGCCCTGCCGCGTTCATGGCGCGATACGATAGGCGCAAGCCGGGCGAAACGCAACGGCGGTTGTTTCCGCGGCCAAGGCCGCTGTGAAGGAGGGCTGAGTGGAAGGAGTTGGTGCCGCGGCATCATTCGCGCCGCGCATCTGGCGTCGGCTGGCGACGGCTGCGTTCCTGCTCGCGCTGTGCGGCTGCGGCGAGAGCAATCCCGCCGCCGAGCGGGCCGCCGCCGAAGCCGCCAAGCCCTGGCTGGCGATGATGGACGCCGGCGAATACGCGCGCTGCTGGGAGGCCGGGGCGGCCTACTTCCAAGAGATGGAGTCGCTGGTGACTTGGGAGTCCAAGGCGCAGGAATACCGCGGCCCGCTGGGCGCGTTCCAATCCCGCACGTTGGACACCGTGCGCTATTTCGTCGATCCCTGGGGCGCGCCGTCGGGCGAGTACGCGGTGGTGGTCTACGATTCGCGCTGGGAGAACGGCGACATCTACGAAAGCGTTAACATGCAGAAACAGGCGGACGGCCAGTGGCTGGTCGTCGGCTACAACGTGCAGCAACACTGATGGCCTCTTCGTCGAACCAAAGCGCGTTCTCGAACGCCGTCGCCATCGCCGGCGTCGGCGAAACGGACTATTCCCGCGACAGCGGACGCAGCGAACTCGCGCTGGCGCTGCAGGCGATTCTGGCCGCGCTCGAAGACGCGGGCGTCGAGCCGCACGAGGTGGACGGCCTGATGAAGTGGCGCGTGGACACCAGCGCGGAAGCGGACGTGGCGGCGAACCTCGGCATCGAAGACCTCGCCTGGTGGGGGGAAATCTCCCAAGCGGGCAACGTCGGCGCGGCTTTGGTCGCCCACGCCGCAGCGGGAATCCACGCTGGCCTCGCCAACGTCGTGGTCATCTACCGAGGCGTCAACGGCCGCTCCGGCAGACGCTACGGACGCGGCGACGTGACCGGGCAGCGCGGCCAGGGCGGCGGCGCCTTCACCGAACCCTACGGCCTGCTCACGCCCCAGCACGGCCTCGCCATGACCACCCGCCGCCGCATGTTCGAGACCGGCATCACCAGCTTGCAGTTCGGCGCCCAGGCGGTGGCGCAGCGTCGCCACGCCAACCGCAACCCCCGCGCCACCTTCCACGCCCGCGAACTCACGTTGGAGCAGCACCAGGCGTCGCGACTGATCATCGATCCCTTCCATCTGTTCGACTGCTGTTTGGAAACCGACGGCGGCGGCGCCTTGGTGCTGATGTCCGCCGAACGCGCCCGGGAACGCTCCGGCGGCCGCCCATTGGCCCTGATTCGCGCCGCAGCGCAATCCGGCGCCGGCGTAAGCGCCGCGCCAAAGCGCATCGCCAAGCGCCTGTTCGCCATGGCGGACGTGCAGCGGGAAGACATCGACGTGGTGCAGATCTACGACCACTTCTGCCCGTTCGTGCTATTCGCGCTCGAAGACTACGGCTTCGTGGAGGACGCCGGGCGCTTGGCGGAGGAAGGCGGCACGGCTTGGGACGGCGGCCGCCTGCCGGTGAACACGTCCGGCGGCCACCTTTCCGAAGCGTACATGCAGGGCATGAACCACTTGATCGAGGCGACGCGCCAGGCGCGCGGCGAATCCACCGCCCAGGTGCCGGACGCCGCGCTTTCCTTCTGCGACACCGGCATCGGCACCGGCGCGGTGATTCTGGAGCGCACCGAGACATGAGCTGGCGCTTCCAACGCCCGCCGAATCTGCCGCTGCCGCAACCGGCCGAGGAAGCGCAGCCGTTCTTCGACGCGCTCAAGGAAGGCCGGCTGACGATCCAGCGCTGCACCGCTTGCGGCGCCCTCGCGCATCCGCCCCAGGCGCTGTGCCGACGCTGCCACGGCAGCGACTTCGACTGGCAGGAGGCGAGCGGCAAGGGAACGGTTCATTCCTACGTGGTGACGCACCAGGCCGTCCACCCGGCCTTCGCCGAACACACGCCTCTGGCCACAGTGGAGGTGGAACTCGCCGAGGGCGTGCGCCTCGCCTCCAACCTCGTGGACGTGCCGCCGGAGGACATCGCCATCGGAATGCCGGTGGTTCTCGTGCTCGAAGAAGTCGCCGAGGGCGTGGTGCTGCCCCTCTTTCGCCGCGCCGACGGGCCCACAGCTGAGGAGATACGATGAACATTCGCTCCATCGAAACCCGCCATTGCGACGCAGGCTGGCGCAACTACCACTTCGTGAAGCTCACCACCGAGGACGGCGTGGTGGGCTGGAGCGAGTACGACGAGCATCAAGGCGCGATCGGCGTCACCGCGGTGATCGAGAAGCTCTCGCCGATGGTGCTCGGCGAGCGGGTACACGACATCGAGCGCGTCTACGCCAGGCTCCACGCCCGCGCCCGGCAGTCCATGTCCGGCGTGATGGCGATGGGCATCGGCGCCATCGAGAACGCGCTCCTGGACGCCAAGGCCAAGACCCTTGGCGTGCCTTGCTACGACCTCCTCGGCGGCAAGGTGCGCGACGCCGTGCGCGTCTACTGGTCGCACTGCGGCACCTGGCGCATCGCCCGCCCGGACTTCTACCCGCCCGCGGTGCGCACGTTGGACGACGTGCGAGCGCTCGGCCAGGAAGTGCGCGAACGCGGCTTCACCGGCTTGAAGACCAACATCTTCGACTTCAGCGCCGTGGAGAGCGGCGGCCGGGTGCGCGGCTGGGCGCCCGGCTTCGGCGGCCCCTTCGCCCCAGACCGCAACGCCGAGAAGCACATCATCCGCGAGCTGCGCCGCCATCTGGACGCCTTCCGCGAAGGCGCCGGCGACGACATGGACATCCTCCTCGACCTCAACTACAACGCCGCCCCGGAAGGCTACCGCCGCATCCTCCGCGCCTTGGAGGACTTCGACCTCTTCTGGGTGGAAATCGACACCGAGCACCCGGAGGCATTGGCCGACGTGCGCGCCATGAGCCCACACGCCGTCGCCTCCTGCGAATCCCTGCTCACCCTACCCGCCTTCCTGCCCTACTTTCGCCTGCGCGCCATGGACGTGGCCATCATCGACGCCGTGTGGAACGGCGTCTGGCAATCCATGAAGATCGCCGCCACCGCAGCCGCGCACCAGGTGAACGTGGCGCCGCACAACTACTACGGCCACCTCTCGTCGATGATGAGCGCCCACTTCTGCGCCGCCACCCCCAACCTGCGCATCATGGAAACCGACATCGACCGCGTGCCAAGAGACGCCGAACTCTTCACCACCGCCCCCGACATCCGCGACAGCCACCTCCACCTTCCGCAGACTCCCGGCTGGGGCACGGAACCAAACGAGGACGCCCTGGCCAAGTACCCGCCGAAGTAGCCCACTGCTTGATGGCTGGGCGCAATACCCGACCGGCACGTCGTGTTTGCGCCTGCACCTGCGAACTGCCACACTCAGTGGCGACGAGTGGGCGGTCGGTGAGGGGATGGCGGGTCGATGAGCAAGGCGAAAACCCTCGGCGAACTCCGGGCGTCCGGCTACGAGGTGCTGCCGGTGAAGGCGGAGATGCGGCGCAATCTCGTCGCCAAGCTGCGGCGGGGCGAGACGCTGTTCCCCGGCATCGTCGGCTACGACGAGACGGTGATTCCGCAGGTGGCCAACGCCATTCTCGGCGGGCAGGATGTCATGCTGCTCGGCGAGCGGGGGCAGGCGAAGTCGCGCATCGTGCGCGGCCTGACGGCGCTTCTGGACGACGAAGTGCCGGTGATAGACGGCGCCGAGATTCCCGAGAATCCGTTTCGCCCCATCACCGCGAGCGGGCGCGCAATCGTCGCCGAGGCGGGCGACGAGACGCCCATCGCCTGGATGCCGCGCGATCAGCGCTACGGCGAGAAGCTCGCCACGCCGGACATCACCATCGCCGACCTCATCGGCGAGGTGGACCCCATCAAGGTCGCGGAAGGCCGCCGCCTAGACGACGAACTGACGCTCCACTTCGGCCTGCTGCCCAGAGTGAACCGCGGCATCTTCGCCATCAACGAGCTGCCGGACCTCGCCGAGCGGATCCAGGTGGGGCTGCTCAACGTGCTCGAAGAACGCGATATGCAGATTCGCGGCCACAAGGTGCGCATGCCGCTGGACGTGTTCCTGATCGCCACCGCGAATCCAGAGGACTACACCAATCGCGGCCGCATCATCACGCCGCTGAAGGATCGCTACGGGGCGCAGATCCGCACCCACTATCCAGACGCCATCGACGACGAAATCGACATCATGGAGCAGGAAGCCACGGCGCTGGACATGGGCGACTACCGCGTCCACGTGCCGCGCTGGATGAAGGAAGTCGTCGCCGAAATCACCCACCATGCGCGGCGTTCGCCGGACGTCAACCAGCGCTCCGGCGTGTCCGTGCGGGCGTCCGTCGCCAACTACGAGGCGCTTCTGGCCAACGCCTTCCGGCGCGCGTTGCGGCTGGGCGAAACGGACGTCGTGCCACGCGTCTCGGACTTGCCGTTCATGCTGCCGTCGCTGCAAGGCAAGGTGGAGTTCGAGGCCATGGAGGAGGGGCAGGAAGACCGCATCACCCAGGATCTGGTGGCGGCTGGCGTGAAGGCCGCCTTCGATAGGCAACTGAACGTGGACTCCCTGGAGAGCGTCGTCCTTTCCTTCAACGAAGGCGTGGCCGTGGAAACCGGCGAGTGCGCCGATGCCGCTGACTACCAGCGCATCGTCGAACAGCTCGACGGTCTCGGGCCAGCCGTAGATGCGCTTGCGGAAACACCTGCCGCCAGAGCGTCCGCCGTCGAGTTCGTGCTCGAAGGGCTGCATCTGCACAAGCTGCTGAACAAGCACAGCGCTGCCGGGCGCACCGTCTTCACCGGATAAGCGACGCGAACGATGCGCCACCTGCTCACCCGCCACCGTTTCGCGCAATGGGACGGCAGCCAGGACGCTATCCCCGCCGACGACGTGCTCGGCGAAATGGTGGACGACCTCATGGACTACGGCGATCTGCGCTGGGCCATGCGCAACCTGCTGTCGCGTGGCATGTCGATGCCCGATGGCGGCCACAAGCAAGGCTTGAGAGACATTCTGAAGGGCTTGCGCGACCGCAAGCGCACGCAGTTGGAGCGCTTCAACCTCTCCGGCATCTTCAAGGACATCGAACGCAAGCTCGACGAAATCCTCGACTTGGAAAGGGACACGATCGACAAGTGGACGGGCGAGGGGAAAGATGGGGAAGTCGCGTCCGAGAAAGGCGACGATATTCCCAACCAAGTGCTCGAACAGATCGCGCAGAAGAACCGCGAGGCGCTCGATGCGCTGCCGGAGGACGCCGCCGGCAAGATGCAGCAGCTGCAAAGCTACGAGTTCCTCAACCCGGAAGCGCAGAAGAAGTACCTCAAGCTGCTGAACGAGCTGCGCAAGGCCGTCACGCAGACGTTCTTCAACGACATCGAAAGGATGGTCAACCAAATGTCGCCCGGCGACATGGAGCGCATGAAGGAGATGCTGCACGCGCTCAACGACCTCATTGCCAAGAAGGCGAGCGGCGTCGATCCCGACGTTCTGCAATCCCACTTCCGCAACTTCATGAGCAAGTTCGGCGACATGTTCGGCGCCGACCCGCCGCAGACCCTCGACGAACTGCTCGAACGAATGGCGCAGCAGATGGCCGCCGCGCAATCGCTGATGAACTCGCTGACGCCGGACCAACGCCAGCAGTTGCAGTCGCTTCTGGCCGGTCGCTTCAACGATTCCGAACTCGAAAACGAACTGCAGCGCCTCGCCCAGGGCATGGCCGCCATGAATCCTCGCGGCGGGCGCTACCGTTTCGGCGGCGACGAGGAAATCGACCTCGAAGCGGCGATGCGCTTGATGGGCGACATGCGCCAACTCGACGAACTCATCAACCAAGTGCAGGCGGCGGAACGCGGCGGCGACTTGGATCGCATCGACAGCGACCTGCTCCGCGATCTGCTCGACGACGAAGCGGCGGACTCCGTCGACGACTTGAAGAAGATCCTCGACGCCTTGCAGAAGGCCGGCTACATCCGCCCCAACGGCGACAAGTGGGAACTCACCCCGCGCGGCTCGCGGATGATCGGCCAGAAGGCGCTTGGCGAAATCTACGCGCGCTTGCGCCGGCAAAGCCTCGGCAATCACGCGCTGCCGGAGGAGGGACGGTTCGGCGAACGCCTGGAGCAAACGAAACGCTACGAGTTCGGCGACCCGTTCCACCTGCACATGCCGCGCACCATCCGCAACGCCATCGACCGCGACGGGCCGAAGACGCCGGTCGCCCTGCGCCACGAGGATTTCGAAATCTACCGCTCCGAACGCATCACCTCCACGGCCACGGCGATGCTGGTGGATCTGTCATGGTCGATGGCGCTGCGCGGTTCCTTCCAGGCCGCGAAGAAAGTGGCGCTGGCGTTGCACAACCTCATCACTTCGCGTTTCCCCAAGGATTCCTTCTACATCATCGGTTTCGCCGCCTACGCGAAGGAACTGAAGGCGCACGACCTGCCGTTCCTGCAATGGGACGAATACGTGCTCGGCACCAACATGCAGCACGCCCTGCTGCTGGCCGAAAGGCTGCTCGCCAAACACGCCGCCGGAACCAAGCAGATCATCATGATCTCGGACGGCGAACCCACCGCGCACCTGCAGGACGGCCGCGCCTTCTTCGCCTATCCACCCACCGCCGCGACCTACCGCGCCACGTTCCGCGCCGTGAAGCAATGCACGCGCAAGAACATCGCCATCAACACCTTCATGCTGGACGCGGACTACGAACTCAAGGCGTTCATGGACGCCATCGCCCGCATCAACGGCGGCCGCGTGTTCTACACGTCCCCGGAAAAGCTCGGCGAGTACATCCTGGTGGACTACGTCCAGCACAAGCGCACGCGGTTGCGAGGGTCTGGCTAGAAGGCGTCACTCCAAGCAGGGCGCTAGGAAGTCGCCGATCAACTCCAAGCAGGTGTCCAGCTGGTCGTGGTGCGTCCAATGCCCGGCGTCTTCGACCTCGTGGAGCGTGGCGTTACGGAAGTGGCGTAGCGTGTCGTTCTGGCCGATGCGGTGCGGATAGCCCTGGCGCGAGTTGACGATCAGCACCGGGCACTCGATGCACTGCCAGAGCGCGGTCAGGTCTTCGTTCGGAATGTCGTAGGGGCGGGGTGTGCGCGTGTAGTTGTCGAACTTCCAGGTGTAGGTGCCGTCCTCGTTCTGGTTGCTGCCGTGGATGGTCAGGTGGCGGGCCTGTTCCGGCGCGAGGTGGGGGTTCGTGTCCTGCATGCGCTGGTAGGCGTCCTCCAACGTCCCGTAGCGCCGGGGAACGCGGGCGGAGAGCGCATGGTTCGCGTCGATCCACCGCCGCAGACGCGCGCCGGGCGCATCCGCGTCCTGCGGATAGAGGCCGACGCCCTCGACGATGACCAGCCGCTCCACCAGCTCCGGGAAGGCGCCAGCGAAGATCGAGGCGATCGTGCCGCCCAGCGAATGGGAGACCACCGCCAGCGGTGCCAGACGCCGCTGCCGCACCAGCTGGGCGATGTCCTGCACGTACTCCAGGAAGGCGTAGGGGCTGCCGAGGGTCCACTCGGAATCGCCGTGGCCGCGCAGATCCGGTGCCACGACGTGGAACCGCCCGCGCAGCGACTGCGCCACCCAGTCCCAGGAGTGGCAGTGGTCGTGAACGCCATGCACCAGGAGGAGATCCGGGGCGCCGTCGTTGCCCCAGTCCAGATAGTGCAGCCGCAAGCGCTGCGAGAAGTAGCTGTGCGAGGTGGGGTTGTCCTGATCGGGCATCGGCGGGGCTGTTGCGGCGGAGCGGCGATTCTAGCCCCATCGCTGCACGGCGGCGGTTTCCACCTCAGGCGTGTTGACATGATGCGTGGTATGTTGGGGTGAGGTTGAGACGACAAGGAGGTCGTCATGGAGATCACGGAGTCGCAGTTCGAGAAGATCAAACAGTGCTGCCGCGGCCGCGGGGGAACGTGAAGCACGACCCGCTGACGCAGCTCAACGGGATGCTGTACGTGCTGGAGAACGGGTGCAAGTGGCGTGCGCTGCCGGAACGCTACGGGCCGTGGAACACGGTGTACCGGCGTTGGGAGCGGTGGTCGAAGAAGGGCGTCATGGCGGCGATTTTCAAGGAGTTGCGCGAGCTCGGGGTGGTCGGCGGCCAAGGGGGCACGGTGTCGCTGGACAGCACGGTGGTGAAGGTGCATCCGGACGGCGCCGGGGCGCTAAAAAAAACGGTGCGCAGAGCAGCGGTGAGTCGCACGGGGGTTGGACGACGAAGGTCCACATGATCGCGGCGGACGCCCGCACGGCTGTGAACTTCTCGCTGTCGGCAGGGCAGGCCGGGGACGCGCCGGAGGGCGGGAAGCTGCTGGCGGCGACTCCGCTGGCGGCGGAGAACATAGCGATGGACAAGGCGTACGAGGGCGACAAGACGCGGGCGCTGGTGGAGGAACTGGGCGCGTCGCCGGTGCATGGTGCGCCATGCGTTGGATGAGGCGTACAACGCGGCTGCGTTGGAGTTGATGGACGCGCGTGGGCCAAGGGGAACTGATGATGGTTGACCGGCTTGCGCGAGCGCATCAAGTTGCCGCGGCTGGATGCCGAGAGCAAAGCCGACGGGCCGCAACCCGTGGTGAACGAGAAAGGGGACTGACATGAAGCTCACCGATGAACAAGAGAAGCTGGTCGAGCGCTGGCAAGGCTGGCTGAGCAAGATTTCTCGGTTGTGCTTCGGCATGGCCGTCGCCTTGTTCCTGTTCTACCTGTTCATGGACTGGCTCGGCCTGTTCTGACATGGCGATGCGCGATACGCTTTGGAACGTGTACGTTTCTCTCCCGAAGGCGAAGTGAAGGTATGCCAAGGGCCGGGTGTCGGAAGGCGCGTTGGGCATCATCGGATTCACCGACGAAGCCACCGCGCTCAACCGGGCGGTGATGCACAACGAGCACAATCCCGAGGACGTGGCCCGGCTCCGCATCCGCTTCCAGCGGGCGTGGGAACAGGGCGAACTGCCGATCTTCTGAGTTGGTTGCACCGAAGGAGAACCGCAAGGAGCCGTGGGACTACGACAAGGAGATCTACAGCCGCCGCAACGAAGTGGAGCGCCTCTTCGAAAGACTGAAGAGGTTCCGACGGATATTCACGCGCTACGACAAGCTGGACGTCATCTTCGCTTCGTTCGTCTACCTGGCGCTCATCGTCGATGCTCTGCGGTAGTGTCAACACGCCTTAGCCCGACTTCCGCAACTGGGCGCGATTTGAACTTCTTTCGGGTGGCTTTGGCGTGATTTGGCGTCGCAGCCCTTGTTTTTCTGGTGGGCCGGGACGCGGGTCCGCGTTGCAGTGCCGCTCCCTGCGCCGGCGGCGGCTGAAGAAACTCTGGGCGCGGCTCGGCGAACTGCGCGAACAGGCGCCGTCGCGCGACGAAGCCGGAGGCCGGCGAGGACGTCTCGGCAGAGACCTTCGCCTTCGCGCTGCGCCCGGTGTTCCACCGCGTCGCGCACGTCTTCCTCGCCTTCGTCGGCTACTGCCTGCTCGTCACCCTCAAGAACATGGCCAGAGCCCATGCGCCCGGCCTGAGGCCGAGCGCCGCGCTCGAGAAATTCGCTGCCATCCAGATGGTGGACGTCCACCCGCCGACGTCGGACGGCCGCGAACTCGTCCTGCCACGCCACACGCAGCCGGACGACGACCACCGCCTTCTGCTCCACCAGCTCGGACTTCGACTGCCGCAACAGCCGCCGCCTCGCATCCGCGTCCGATAGCGCACCCCGAAATCGCAAGCCGCGTCGGTGCCTGTAGTGCCGACCTTTCGAACCCGCGTCTCCAAAAATCAACAACTTGCGTCGGAAAACGTGCCGAGTTGCGGAAGTCGGGCTAGCGAAGGAGCGCGAAACCGAAATTTTGCGAAAAAAGTGCGCTGTTACCTGTTGACACGAGTGTTACTTAAGGTAACACTATCTCCGACGAACATACGAAAGAGGCGAACTGGCCGCCAGTAGCGCCGACTTGCCGAGGATCCCCTCCCCTCGCAGGCTGCGTCGAGGTCCCAACCCCATCCCCCCTCCCCAAGGGGCCTCGCCAGCCTGCGCTCTCCCCCGCCACGTCACAGCAGCCTTTGCAACCCTGGGCACGCGGGCGTCCGCGCCTGCGTACAGGCGGCCCGCAATGCAGGCGAGACGCCTGCGCTCCCAGCGTCGCCGCTCGTGCGCCCTGTAAGCGTCGTTGCGCTACGCTCAGCCGTTGATGCCGCATCAAACGGAGGGCGCGGTGCCCCGCTACGAGAACCTCGACATCGTCACGGCTGGCCACGTCGCCGTGGTGACGTTCAATCGCCCGCACAAGGCCAACGCCTTGAACCACGCGCACTTGCAGGACATCGAAGCCGCGGCCTTGGCGTTCCGCGAGGACGTGCAGACGCGGGTCGTGATCTTCACCGGCGCCGGCCGCCACTTCTCTTCCGGCGCGGACTTGGACGGCGGCGGCCCAGCCGCAAGCGGCCTGTTGGAGCAGCGCCGCCTGGCGCGGATGGGCGAACGGGCGACGCTGGCCGTCTACGACATGGACCAGATCACCATCGCCGCCTGGAACGGCGCCGCGATGGGCGGCGGCGCGGTGCTCGTCACGGCGATGGATCTGCGCATCGGCGCCGACGACTGCTTCATGCAGTACCCGGAAATCGACATCGGCGTGAACTTGATGTGGAAGGGCCTGCCCCTCGTCACCCACCTCGCCGGCCCGTCCCGCGCCAAGCGCCTGGTCGCAGGCGGCGAACGCATCCACGCGGACGAACTGCTGCTCTGGGGCATCTTGGATGCTGTCGCCCCACGCTCGGAACTCATGGCCACCGCCCAAGAGTGGGCCGCCCGCTACGCCGCCAAGCCCCCAATTCCCGCGCAGATGATCAAACGCAGCGTCAACGCCATCGTCTCCGCGCTGGACAATGCCGTCATGCACATGGACGTGGACCAGAACCTGCTCAGCGCCAGAACCAAGGACCGGGCGGAGGCCATCGCCGCCTACAGGGGCAAGCAGGAGGGGCGATTCAAGGGCGATTAGGACTTGCGGGAAATCAGCACAGGATGATATGACGGGCCGCAAGGACGAACGCGGGGAGTCATGGAGGCACCAGAACACCCGTGTCGATCGTTGATCAGTCGTAGGGAGTGACAGCCGTGCAGCGGAAGGGCATCACCGTAGTGAGCTGGAACATTGCCAAGCGGGAGCAACCGTGGCGCGATCTTCTCCAGATGGATGCGGACATCGCTCTGTTGCAGGAAGCCGGCCGGATGCCGCCAGAAGTCGCTGATTCGGTCTCAATCGGCACCCATGAGCCTTGGGAAAGCGGTCTGTACGACCGTTTCGCCGCCGTCGTCAAGCTCTCCGACCGCGTCGAGGTCGAGTGGTTCGAGCAAACCGCCCCAATCTCGGAGACCAAGCCGAATCAGATTGCCGTCAGCGGCATCGGCACGGTCGCCGCTGCCAAAGTCACCCCGCCGGATGGGCTGCCGTTCATCGCCGTGTCCATGTATGCGCGATGGATCAAGCCGCACCCATCCACCGGCAGCAAGTGGCAGGTGGGGTACTCCGATGGTTCGGCACACCGCATCATCTCGGATCTCTCGGCGTTCATCGGCAGCACGGACCCAAGCACCCATCGCATTCTGGCGGCCGGAGATCTCAACTTTGTACACGGCGTGACGGATGAAGACTCGCTGGAACTCCCCGCTCGTTCTAGGACCGTCATGAGCAGAATGGATGCGCTTGGCATGGAGTTCCTAGGACCGCAGCACCCAAACGGGCGGCAGGCGGATCCCACGCCCCTCGGCTTGCCGCCCGATACGCGGAACGTGCCCACCTACTACAAGCCCGGGCAAAGCGCGGAAACTGCACAGAAACAGTTCGACTACGTGTTCGCCTCGCGTGGTTTCCACGAGAGTATCCACGTGCGCGCCCTCAACTCAGTCCAGGACTGGGGCCCGAGCGACCACTGCCGCTTGCTCATCGAAGTCGAGAGCGAGTAAAGGCGCCGCTGACCGAGTACCGCTACCGCTCGCGCCACCTGTCGTGGGACCACAGCCAGTCTTCCGGCGCTTGGTCGATGTCCGCTTGCAGCTTGGCGGCGTAGCGTTCCGTGACCGTGCCCGGCGCCTCGTACGGCGGTTCGGCGATCTTCTCGACCACGCAGCGGTAGTGCGCCGGGGCGGTGCGTTGGCAGGAGAGGTAGTAGACGGGCCAGCCGAACGTGCGGGCGATCCGCTCCGGGCCGGCGAAGAAGGCGGTGCGCTGGCCGCAGAGCTCCGCGTAGTGGCAATCCCGCCCGGGGCGTTGATCCGCCACCAGCGTCCACACGCGGCCCCGGCCTTCCTGGCGCCGCTTCACCAGGTGCCGGCGCACGTCCTTCACCGCTACCGGGTCCACGCCGAAGCGCGCGGCGATGTCCAGCAGCAGGCTGCGCATGGCGGCGATGTGCGGCGTCTTGTAGACGACCGAGACCGGTGCCGAGATATCCAATGCAAGCGCATTGGCGGCCCACACCAGGTTGCCGTGGTGCGCCATCAGCAGCAGCGCCGGGCCATCGTTCAAGGCATCCGCGCCAACGAACGTCACCCGCTCCCGCAACTCTGCCCGAGACATCGCCCCGGCCCGCAGCACTTCGACGCAGACCTGGGCGAAGGCGGCGTAGAACCCTCGCGCCAAGGCCGTGGCGTCCGCGTTCGGGAACGCCCGCGCCAGATTCGCCAGCACCAGCGGGCGACGGTACACGGCGTTGGCAAGCGGTTCGCCGATGTCGTGCGCGAGATGGTGCAGCCGCTCCACCGGCAGGCGGCTCGCCGAGCGAATCAAGGAATGCAGCACCGTCGGTATACCGTTGCTCACGCCATGCGCGTTGTAGGCTTCGCCACGCGCCCGATCAAGTCGTTACCATAGGTGACTTGGGCGCGTAGGGGAACGAGGGTCAAGCATGGCGAAATACCGATTCGGCACGTTGGGCGCGGCGAACATCACGCCGACCGCGTTGTTGCAGCCCGCCAGCCGCAACGACGACGTGGAGGTGGTGGCGATTGCGGCGCGGGATCGGGAACGCGCCGAGGCGATGGCGGAGAAAGGCGGCGTGGCACATGTCGTGGACGACTACCAGGCGGTGATCGACCACCCGGACGTGAACGTCGTCTACAACCCGCTGCCGATCAGCCATCACTTGGAGTGGACGCTGAAGGCGCTCGCCGCTGGCAAGCCGGTGCTGTGCGAGAAGTCGTTCGCCATGAACGAACGGGAAGCCGTCGAAATGGCGGAAGCGGCGGATCGCGCCGGGCTGCTGCTGATCGAAGCGTTCCACTACCGCTACCACCCGGTCTTTCTGCGGGCGCTGGAGATCTACCAGTCGGGCGCAATCGGCGAACTCAAGCAGCTGACAGGCACCTTCTACGCGCCGGTCGGCGAACGCGGCATGCCAGCCAACAGCATCCGCATGATCTACGCCACGGGCGGCGGCGCGACGATGGACATGGGCTGCTATCCCCTCTCCTGGATGCGCCACTTCACCGGCGAAGAACCGGAAGTGACCGGCGCCGAAGCCGTGGAAGGCCCGCCGGACGTGGACATGCGCCTCACGACGCACCTTCGGTTCTCCACCGGCGCAACGGGAACGGCCATCGGTTCGATGATGAAAGGCGACACCTACCAGGCGGATCTGATCGCCGAAGGCACCCGCGGCACGCTCACCGTCAACAATCCGCTGGTGCCGCACATGGGCCACGAGATCAAGCTCGCGGTGAACGGCGAGACGAACACGGAAGCGCTCACCAAGCGCACCACCTACGATTTCCAGCTGGACGCCTTCGTCCGCGCCTTGGAGACCGGCGAGCGCCTGCCCACCGATGCCGAGGACGCGGTGAAGCAGATGCGTCTGATAGACGCCGCCTACCGAGCGGCGGGCATGAAGCCGAGGGGTACCTGATGTCGAATCTCGAAACGATCATCGACGCCGCGTGGGAAGACCGCGCGCAGCTTGGTTTCGAGACCCAGGGCGAAGTGCGAAACGCGGTGAACGACGCGCTCTACGCCTTGGATTCCGGCGAAGCGCGGGTCGCCGAGAAGATCGACGGCGAGTGGGTGGTCAACCAGTGGCTGAAGAAGGCCGTGCTGCTCAGCTTCGTGCTGAACGACATGGCGGCGATTGGCGGCGGCCCGGACGCCGCCAATTGGTGGGACAAAGTGCCGTCCAAGTTCGCCGGCTGGGACGCCGCCCGCTTTCGCGCCGCCGGATTCCGAGCGGTGCCCGGCGCCATCGTGCGCCGCGCCGCCTACATCGCGCCATCCGTGGTGCTCATGCCCAGCTTCGTGAACATCGGCGCCTACGTGGACAGCGGCACCATGATCGACACTTGGGCGACGGTCGGTTCCTGCGCGCAGATCGGCAAGAACTGCCACGTTTCCGGCGGCGCCGGCATTGG
Source organism: Candidatus Azotimanducaceae bacterium (assembly GCA_965243175.1). GTDB lineage: Bacteria > Pseudomonadota > Gammaproteobacteria > Pseudomonadales > Azotimanducaceae > VXYL01. The sequence goes on from OZ251532.1 coordinate 1,461,717, forward strand.
CGGCGTTCTGGAACCGTTGCAGGCCGAGCCGGTGATCGTCGAAGACAACTGCTTCATCGGCGCCCGTTCGGAAGTGGTCGAAGGGGTGATCGTGGAGGAGGGATCGGTGCTCGGCATGGGCGTGTTCATCGGCGCTTCCACCAAGATCGTGGATCGAGCAACAGGCGAGATCACGACCGGCCGCGTACCGGCCTACTCGGTGGTGGTTGCCGGTTCGATGGCCGGCGGAACCCCGGCGGATGGAATGCCTCGTCCAAACCTCTACTGCGCCGTCATCATCAAGCGCGTGGACGAACGAACGCGCTCCAAGACGTCGATCAACGAACTGCTGCGCGACTGAAGTCGTCCGAAAGACTGGAGGCTCTCGATTTGGCCAGCAAGAAACTGCGCTACGGATTCATCGGCGCTGGCGGAATCGCCGGAGCGCACTTGCGCGAACTCGAGCGCCGCGACGACGTGGAACTGGTGGCGATGGCGGACATTTCCGAAGCCGCCCTGCAACGCCACAAGGAACGCTTCGGCATCGAGTCCACCTACGAGAACTGGCCGGAAATGCTCGCCAAGGAGAACTTGGACGCCGTCTCCATCTGCACCCCGAACAAGCTCCACGAACAACCCGCCATCGACGCCTTGAACGCCGGCTGCCACGTGCTTTGCGAAAAGCCCTTGGCACATTCCGCCGCAGCTGGCGAACGCATGGCTGCCGCCGCCGAAGCCAACAATCGCAAGCTGGTGATCGGCTTCCAATACCGCTTCCATCCGCGTACGCAGTTCCTGCGCGCGGCATTCGACGCCGGCCGATTCGGCGAGATCCTCTACGCCCGCGTTCGCGCCTTGCGTCGCCGCGGCATTCCGAACTGGGGCGTCTTCGGCCGCAAGGAACTGCAAGGCGGCGGCCCGCTAATCGACATCGGCGTCCACGTGCTGGAAATGACCCACTACGCAATGGGCGCACCAACCCCGGTGAGCGCCAGCGCGGACATGTTCACCTACATCGGCGACAAACCTTCCGACGGCGTCCAATCCATGTGGAAGGGTTGGGACCACAAGACCTACACCGTAGAAGACCTGGCCGTCGGACGCATCCGCTTCGCCAACGGCGCCGTCGCCCACATCGAAGCCGCTTTCGCCTTCCACGGCGAAGACGCCTGGAACTTCGACCTGATGGGCACCGAAGGCGGCGCCAGCTGGGACCCGCCGCGCATCTTCCGCGACGAAGAGGGCCACATGGTGAACAAAACCCCCGGCTGGCTCCCCAAGGATTCGATATTCGCCCGCAAGATGGACAACTTCGTCGACCACTGCCTGTACGACGAACCCACCCTGGCCCCAGCCCAAGACGGCCTGGCCGTGCAACGCATGTTGGACGCGCTCTACCGTTCAGCAACCACCGGCCGCGAAGTGGAAATCAAGAGCGCGTAGCCGGGGCTACACGTCCTCCGCCAACCCATCGTCCAGCTGCACGCCCAACGAGTTGAGCGCCATCGCCAGCATGTTGTACTGCCCAACGGTGAACACCACATCCATGATCTGCCGCGTATCGTAGTAGGCCGAAAGACCCGTCCACACCGCATCCGACAAATGCGTGTCCGCCTTCAACTCGTCCACCGCCCGCAGCAGCAACCGCTCCTTCTCCGACCAGCCGGCGGCAGACGGCCCTTCCCGCACCGCGCGAATCTCTCTATCGCTCATGCCAGCGCCACGGGCAATGCCAACATGCTGCCGCCACTCGTACTCGCAACCGGCAAGCACCCCGATGCGCAGGATGAGGATCTCCCGATCCCGCAGTTCCAGCGTCGACTTGCCAAGCACATGGTTCGCAAACACCAGCCACCGCCGAAACAACTGCGGATGGTTCACCAACGTGGCAAAGACGTTGAACACCCGCCCCTGCTCCACAAACGGCTTCATGATCTCCCGCTGCGCCTCGTCCCAATCGGACTCAGGCAGCGGTGCAACACGGGCTTCATCGAGACGCGGCATAGCAGTTGGCTCCTTGGGCTGCGAACGGCCCATCATACGCTTAGAGCGCTATCGCACAGGTCGCGGCACCGAGGCTGGGTGTACGCCAAACCCTCGGTGGCTGCCCTGGGAACGCGGGCGTCCCCGCCCGCATGCAGGCGAGACGCCTGCGCTCCCAGCGTAAGCCGCCCGCGCATCGACCTAAGATTTGTCACCGAGGCTTCCCTCTTCCGCCTGCCAGTTTGCAGGCTAACTGTTGACGTGCGCTTCACCGCACTCTATCGTCGCCGGCATGATCTTTCGCCACGACCTCCCCTTCGAACCGGCCATCGCCAACCTGCCGCCGCGGGTCGCCGAACGTTGGGGCTTTCGCACCGGCCCCCGCGGTACCCACACGAGCCGCACCATCATGCTCGACGAGCTCACGCAGCTTCTCGATGCCGTGCCTCCCGATTCGCCTCGCAACCAGTACGCCGAAGCCATCGTAGACGGCAACTGCCTGGGCAAACTCACGCTGGCAACGCGCAAGGCGTCCGCGCAGCGGCTGCGCGAGCTCTACGGCTTGGACGCACGGATGATTCTCTTCCGCGCCTTGCGCCACCTTTGGCCCGACGACGAGGCCGCTCGACCCACACTGGCCCTTTTGCTGGCCTTGGCCAGGGACCCGCTGCTCCGCGCCACCGCTCGTTCCGTTCTGGCAACGCCGATCGACCAAGAGTTCAGCCGCCAGCCCATGAAGGACGACTTGGCGGCAACCGTCGAAGACCGCCTCAGCCCGCCGACTCTGGACACGGTGGTTCGCAACGCATCGGCGTCTTGGACGCATTCCGGCCATCTGGCGGGCAGAAGCCGCAAGACCCGGCAGCGCGTGCAGGCCACGCCTGCCGCTGTGGCGTACGCACTGTTGATCGGCCACGCGGTCGGCTTCGGCGCACACGCGCTGTACGATTCGCCGTGGGTGGTGGCGATCGATGTGCGTGTGGACGAGTTTCTTCGACTGGTCATGGATGCCAAGATGCTGAACCTGCTGGAGTTCAAGCACGCGGGGAAGATGATGGAGCTGTCGTTTCCGGCGCTTGTCACCCAGAAAGAGCAGGAGTTCATTCGCAGTGAGTCGCATCGACAGGCTGCTTGAGCGCTACAAGGCCCACCTCGCGCTGCCGTGGCGACAGGACCTCGCGGGCGCCGAACGCGCCATCTTCATCGTCTACGACAAGACGGACGAACGGCGCCTCCGCTCCCGTTTGGGGCGCTTCGAGGAAGCCACCCGGCAGACCGGCCACGGCTGGATACGCTGCGATCTCACCGCTGCGTTCGCCACCTGGATGGCAGGCTTGGACTACCAAGAGAGCTACTTCGAGTTCCCCGACGACCTCGACCTCAAGCTGGACGAGGACTTCCCGCGCCATCTGGCGGAGCGGGTCCGAACCCAGCTCGCGCTGCCCGAAGCGGACGCGAAGGCCGTGGTGGCGGTCACCGGCGTGGCATCGCTGTTCGGCTTCGCCCGCGTCTCCAAACTGATGCAGGCAGTGGAGAACGACGTTCGCGGCCGTTTGGTCGTGTTCTTCCCAGGCGACTACGAGAACAGCAACTACCGCCTGCTGGATGCCCGCGACGGCTGGAGCTACCTGGCGGTGCCGATCACCGTCCACGACGAACGCGCCACCTACCAGCTGGGGCCGTAGGCGATGCGCAACCGAGACATCTACCACCGCGACCCGGCCCAGGTCGCCCTCCCCAACAGCGGCGTCGCGGCGATGACCGACGCGCAGACGGAAGACGAGCGCCGCACGCTGCGCTTCGAACTCGCCCATTTCGTCTGCGAAGGCGAATACCAGCGCGGCCTGGTTCGCATCCTGGAGTCCTACATCAGCCACCAGGGCCAGCCGGAGCAGCCCGCGGCGTGGATCAGCGGCTTCTTCGGCAGCGGCAAATCGCACTTGGCGAAGATGCTGCGCTTCCTGTGGACGGACTACGCCTTCCCTGACGACGGCGCAACCGCCCGCGGCTTGGCGCAGTTGCCGGACGACGTGCGGGAGCAACTCACCGAGCTCTCCACATTGGGGCGACGTGGCGATGGCCTGCACGCCGCTGCGGGCACGTTGGGCGCTGGCGCGGGGGACAGCGTACGCTTGGCGCTGCTCGGCGTGATGTTCAAGTCCAAAGGGCTGCCGGAGGGCTATCCGCAAGCCCGCTTCTGCCTGTGGTTGCAGAAGAACCGCGTCTTCGATGAGGTGAAAGCAGCCGTTGAAGCCGCCGGCAAGGATTTTCGACGCGAGCTCAACGATCTCTACGTCAGCCCGTTGATCGCCCAAGCGCTGCTCGCCGCGGATGCCGAGTTCGCCACCACGGAGCGGGCCGCGAAGTCCTTGCTGCGCGAGCAGTTCCCGCGCCTGAAGGACATCACCACCGATCAATTCACCGACGCCCTGCACGATGCGCTGGCGCCGGATGGCGAGGGCCTGCCCAACACCGTCGTTATCCTGGACGAAGTGCAGCAGTACATCGGCGAGGATGCGGAGCGCTCCTACGTGGTGCAGGAAGTGGCCGAAGCGTGCAGCAAACGGTTCGGCGACCGCCTGCTCTTCCTCGGCACTGGCCAGACCGCACTTTCCGCCACGCCATATCTGCAAAAGCTGCAAGGCCGCTTCACCGTCAACGTCGAACTCTCGGACAACGACGTGGAGACCGTCATCCGCCGCGTCGTGTTGGCCAAGCGCGAGGATCGCATCGCAGACGTCCGCTCCGTGCTGGATGCCCACGCTGGCGAAATCGACCGCCAACTGCGCGGCACACGGATCGCACCCCGTAGCGAGGACGCGTCCGTTCTGGCGGACGACTACCCGCTGCTGCCCGTGCGCCGACGCTTCTGGGAACAGGCTCTGCGCGCCGTGGACAGCGCTGGCATGGCCGGCCAGCTGCGAACGCAATTGCGCATCGTCTACGAGGCCATCCGCGAAACAGCGGACGAGCCCCTCGGCACGGTGGTGCCAGCGGATTTCCTGTTCGATCAACTCGCCCCCAATCTGCTCAACACCGGCGCCTTGCTGCGCGAAATCCACCAGACCATCGTCGGCCTGAACGACGGCAGCCCCGACGGCATCCTGAAATCGCGCCTTTGCGCCTTGGTGTTCCTGATCCGCAAGCTGCCTCGAGACGCTGGCGTGGACACCGGCATTCGCGCCAACTCGGAGATGCTGGCCGACCTGCTGGTGAAGGACCTCGCAAGCGACGGCACGGCCTTGCGCAGCCGCTTGCCCGATCTCTTGTCCGAACTGGTGGACGCCGGCACGCTGATGAAGCTGGACGACGAGTACAGCCTGCAAACCAAGGAAAGCAGCGACTGGGAAGCCGAGTTCAGAACCCGCCGCAACAGACTGGCCAACGATCCCGCGAGCATGAGCGCCCAGCGTTCCGAACGCCTGCGCGAGGCCGTCAATCGAACGCTCGCCCCCATCAAGATCCTCCACGGCGAAGCCAAGGAACCGCGCAAGCTGGACCTCTACTTCGGCACCGAGCTTCTCCCCAGCGGCCAAGGCATCACCGTGTGGATACGCGACGGCTGGGGTTCGAGCGAAAGCAGCGCGCTGGCCGAAGCGCGCGCCGCCGGCCAAGACGACGCGACGGTGCATGTCTTCATACCCAGAGCGGCTGCCGACCAGCTGGCAAGGCTGATCGCCACACGCAGTGCGGCCACCGAGACCGTCGAATACAAGGGCGTTCCCACGACGGAAGAGGGCATCGAGGCCCGCCACGGCATGGAGACCCGCGCCACGGAAGCCGAAAACAACCTGCGCGCCGTGGTCGCCCGCATCGTGGACGGGGCGAAGGTGATCCAAGGCGGCGGCAACGAGCGGTTGGAAGCCGGCCTGGCGGACAAGGTAAGGGCTGCGGCCATGGCCTCCCTGGCCCGTCTCTACCCGGAGTTCCCGGACGCAGACGACAACCGCTGGCGCACGGTGATCGAACGCGCCCGTGGCGGCGCCGAGAACCCATTGGAGGTGGTGGGCTTCGCCGGCAAGACGGAAGAACACCGCGTCTGCGCCGCCGTTCTGCAATTCGTCGGTTCCGGCCGCAAGGGCCGCGAAGTACGCACTCACTTCGCGGCACCCCCATACGGCTGGCCAAGGGACGCCGTGGATGCGGCCACGATCTGCCTATTCGGAACCGGCCACCTGCGAGCGACCGCCAACGGTGCAACCCTGCGAGCGGGGCAACTGGACCAAGGCAAGGTGGCCGCCACGGACTTCCGCACGGAAACCGCGACCGTAGACACCCGCCAACGCCTGCAACTCCGCGCACTCTTCCAGACCACCGGCATCGCCTGCAAACCCAACGAGGAAGGCCCTGCCGCCGCCGAACTGCTGAGCAAGCTGCTGGAACTGGCGCAGAACGCCGGTGGCGACGCGCCCCTTCCGGCAAGGCCCACCGTGAACCACATCGAGGAACTTCAGTCTGCGTCCGGCAACGAGCAGCTCCTCGCCGTCTTGAAGCGCCACGACGAACTCGCCAGCAACTTCAAGGATTGGGAAGACTTGGGCAAGTCGGCGCAGCAGCGCCTCCCCGCCTACGAGCGCTTGCTCGCCTTGGCCAAGCACGCCACGGAGTTGGACGCCGGCAAAGCCGCCCAACCCCAAATCGACGCCATCAAGACCAACCGCAGCCTGCTCGCGCCCACCGACCCGGTTCCAGCCTTAGCCCGCACCCTGGCGGACGCCCTGCGCTCGGCCCTGGTGCAGGCCGTGGCGGATTACGACCGCGTGTTCGAGGATGAGCAAGAGCGCTTGGCGGCCAGCGCCAGTTGGCAGCAGATCGAGCCAGTCCAACGCGACGCCATCCTAGCGCAACTGCACATCACGAAGGCAACGGCCGGCGCAACCGGCACGGAGCAGGAAGTGCTACTCTGCTTGCAGGATGCGTCCCTCGACGACTGGCGAATCCGCACCGCGGCGCTGCCGCAGCAGTTCGCCAACGCCCGCTCCGAGGCTGATAAGCTCTTGGAGCCGAAGACGCGCCATGTGAAGCTGTCGAGCGACACGCTGAGGACGGAGGACGATGTGCGGGCTTGGGCGCGAAAGACGGAGCAGGAACTGGTGGAACAGGTGAAGCAAGGGCCTGTCGTGGTCAATTGACTGCGGAAGCTAGGAACTCTCGTGATGGACGAGCAAAAGCAGGAACTCTTGGAGATCTACAAGCTTCACGCGGAACTGGCAGATCGTGTCAGCCAAAGGCGCGAGGGTGCCAACCGGCTCTACGTCAGCCTGCTGGTCGGACTGGTGCTGTTCGCTGCCGCGATCCTGCGCTTCGGCACGGATGGTCTTTCTGTGGACACGGTGTTGTTCTGGACGGGCGCTCTCGGCTCGATCCTCGCTGTCTCGTGGTACATCGTCATCCGCTCCTACCGCCAGCTCAACACGGGCAAGTTCAACGCCCTGCAGGACATGGAGCGCCAGCTAGCGTACCCATTCTTCACCAAGGAGTGGGAGTTGCTGGGCGAGGGCAAGAAGCGCAGCCGGTACTGGAGGCTGACGGTCGTGGAGACTGTCCTGCCGTCAGTTTTGTTTCTGCTGTTCATCGGCTTGGCGATCTTCGCCGCGGTTCGCTAGGAAGTTCATGAAATGCTGCTAGAGCGCATCCAGCTGAAAAACTTGCTCTCCTTCGGACCGGAGCCCGAAGAGATCGAACTTCAACCGCTGAACGTCTTGATCGGTCCCAACGGCTGCGGCAAGTCCAACTTCATTGAAGCGATTGGCTTGCTGCGAGCGGCACCTACGGACTTGGCTGCACCCATGCGCAACGGCCGCGGGGTTGCGGACTGGATTTGGCAAGGAGAACTCAAAGCGGATTCTGCCCGCATTGAAGCTGTCGTTCGGCCTGCCAGCCAGCGCTCGTTGCGATACAGCGTGGAGTTTGCGGAACGCCGGCAAGGATTCACGGTGATCGACGAGATGTTGACGCCCGCGAATGGTGATCCACGGAGCTTTTTTGAGGTGAGAGGTGCATCGCCTATGGCATCCATCAGGATCGATCAGCCAGGCAGCGAGCCCCGAAATGCCGAGCTGACTGATGCGGCGTACAAGGACTATCCCATAGAGAACAGAAAGTCCGTTCTAGCCCAAGTCAAAGATGCGACGCAATACCCAGAACTCACTTGCCTCGCCAAGGACCTAGAACAGATCCATCTCTACAGGGATTGGATTTTCGGTCGCGACAACGTCGCCCGCTCACTCCAGAAGACGGACCTGCCGAATGCCTACCTCGCTGAAAACCAAGAGAACTTGGGGATGGTTCTGAGTAGGCTGTCTAGGGACTACAAGGTTCGCGAGCGAATAGTCGAAGGGTTGCGCTGCCTGAGCAAAGACGTCTCGAACTTCCACTTGAACATCGATTTCGGCACCATGCAGATATTCGTACAAGAGCGAGAGGGTAAGGTCGTTGTGCCGGCAACTCGTCTCTCCGATGGCACGATCCGCTACCTCACGCTGTTGGCTATTCTCTGCGACCCTAATCCGCCCCCTCTGGTCTGCATCGAGGAACCCGAGTTGGGCCTCCATCCCGACATTCTCCCAGGCTTGACGGAACTCTTGCTTGACGCGTCGGAACGCTGCCAAGTGGTGGTCACCACTCACTCGGGGCTCTTGGTCGACGTGCTGACCAAGCGACCAGAGTGCGTAGTGGTATGCGAAAAAGAAAACGGACAGACGAAGCTGGAGCGCTTGAGCAGGACCGAACTAGAGCACTGGCTAAATGACTATAGCCTAGGTGACCTTTGGTCTTCTGGCGAGATCGGAGGGAATCGTTGGTGAATCGGGCGAAAATGGTGAAAGTGAAGATCTACGTCGAGGGCGGTGGCGATGCGGGATCACCGCTGAGGAACGATTGCCGGCGAGGATTCATCGCGTTCTTCGAGAAAGCAGGCTTCGCTAAACGTATGCCAAAGGTTGTGGCCTGCGGCAGCAGAGTGGAGGCGTACGATAAGTTCTGCAAGGCCGTCGCCCAGCGCGGCACCGACGTTCCATTGTTGTTGGTGGATAGCGAGGGGCCAGTTGGTGCTTGGAATCCGTCCACCCCAGGGGTTCCATGGGCGCACCTGAGAGATCGAGAGGGCGACCAATGGAAGCGCCCCGGCGGTGCTACCGACGACAGTGTCCATCTGATGGTGCAGATGATGGAGTCTTGGTTCCTAGCCGATAGAGAATGTCTTGCTCGGTACTTCGGCGCTGACTTTAACGAAAACTTATTGCCTGCTCCACAGCAGAATCTCGAGGAGGTTCCGAAGGCGGATGTCGAGAGAGCGCTCAAAGACTCCACTCGGCAATGCAAGAAAAAGGGGCGCTACGACAAAGGCGAGCACTCGTTCCAGCTGCTAAGGCAGCTTGACGTAAGCAGGGTTGTCGAAGCCTCTCCATACGCCCGCCGATTGGTTGAGACCGTTGCTGCCAAGTTGGGAACGTAGCACCATGAACGTACTCTCGATGTGGCACCGGAAGGTGCTGGAGCACAACGACAATGCCAATTCGTAGCTTGCGTCTCAACGGCTTGCTCTCGTTTGCGCCGGAGTCGCCGCCGTTCGAGCTGCGAGGTCTGAACGTTCTGATCGGCCCCAACGGATCGGGGAAGTCCAATCTGATCGAAGCCATCGATCTGCTGGCTGCGGCGCCGCGAGACCTCGCCGCGGTCATCCGTGATGGCGGCGGCCCGCGGGAGTGGCTTTGGAAGGCGAGCGACCGCGACGAGCCGGCGGAAATCGAGGTCGTCCTTGGGCGAGAGCTGCCGGGTCGCCCGCTGCGTCATCGAATCCAATTGGCTGCTGTCGAGAGTCGCGTTGAGGTGGTCGACGAGGCGATTGAGGAACTGCGCCCTGCGCCCGGACGGCCACCCGATGCCGACGTGTACTTCTACTACCGCTTCCAACAGGGGCACCCGGTCCTCAACATCAACGATGGTGCCCAGATCAAGCCACGCTACCTCAGGCGCGAGCACCTGCGTCCCGACCAGTCTGTTCTCGCCCAACGCCAAGACCCAGAGCTCTATCCCGAAGTCACTTGGGTTGGCCGTACGCTGGGCTCGTTCCGCATCTTCCGCGAGTGGACATTTGGTCGCTATGCGCCGCTTCGCCAACCACAGCCCGCAGACCTGCCAGACGACAGCCTGCTGCCGGACAACCGCAATCTGGCATTGGTGCTGAACCAAATAGAGCACACGGACGGGACGCGGTTGAACGAGATGCTGCAACGGTTCTTTCCGCGCTTCGAGCGCCTATCCACGCGCATCTCCGGCGGCACCGTGCAGTTCTACCTTCACGAAGCGGGCTTCAGGACGCCGATCCCAGCAACCCGCCTGTCGGACGGAACGATCCGCTTCGTGGCGCTGCTTGCCTGCCTGCTTTCGGTAACGCCACCGCCACTGTTGTGCATCGAAGAACCTGAACTAGGCCTCCACCCGGACGCGCTCGCACTCCTTGCCGACCTCCTCGTAGAGGCGTCTGAGCGCATGCAGCTCGTCGTCACCACTCACTCGGACGCGCTGGTTGGCGCACTCACCGACCAGCCGGAAGCCATCGTCGTGTGCGAGAGGCGGGGGCCTGGCACGGAGTTGCGTCGACTCGACCCGAGACAGCTTGCGATGTGGTTGGAGGACGACTATGGCCTTGGCGAGCTATGGCGGATGGGCGAACTGGGGGGCAATCCGTGATCGGCATAGAGATATACATGGAGGGCGGTGGAAAGAGGCGGAGCGGCAAGGATGCGCTGCGCCAAGGCATGGATGCACTGCTCGCACCGCTCAAGCGGGCTGCGATGCAGAAGGCGCTACGCTGGAAGTTGGTGTGCTGCGGCAGCCGCAACGATGCGCGGCGCGCATTTCGGAACGCGGCTGCCACCAGCCGCGATGTGTTCGTGGTGCTGCTAGTGGATTCCGAGGACCCAGTCTCCGAAAGCCCTCGCGAACACTTGGCCTCCCGCGACGGGTGGGATGTTGCCTTCGCTGACGAGGATGCGCTGCACCTGATGGTGCAGGTGATGGAGACTTGGATCGTCGCAGACCCCGATGCCTTGGCCGGTTACTACGGACGGGGCTTCAATCCCAACCTACTGCCCGGCGCACAGAACCTAGAGAACGTGTCGAAGATCGATGTCGAGCGAGCGCTGCGTCGGGCTACGGAGCACACCACAAAGGGCCGGTATCACAAGATTCGCCATGCCCGGCACCTCCTGCACCGCATAGACCTGGGCCGCGTGAGGAGCCGGTGCGGCCACTGCGAGCGCTTGTTCAACGCGATTGACGCGCAGATCGAAGCGGCGTAGCGACGTTGGACTACGAGGTGCCAAAGATCCCATGACGACGCTTGCCCTCTTAGTCCGACGGCAACTCGAACGCGCCATCACCGATGCGCGCCGCATCGCCGAGGAAGGCGCAAGAGCCGCGTTGGAAGCGCTGGCGGTACACGCCGCAAACCCCTACCCGCACATGAACGGGCCCCAGCGTCACCTACGTCGCCGCCTTCGCGCCCACGCCCGCCAGTTGGGTGATGGCCGCGATGCCGAGTCCGGCACCCAAGCCATCGAACGCCTCGTCCAGGAGTGCGCCTACGAACACTGGCATGGCATGTTGTTCGCCCGCTTCCTCGCCGAGAACGACCTGCTTATCGAGCCGGAGATGGGCGTGGCGGTGACGCTGGACGAGTGCGAGGAACTGGCCAAGGAGCAAGGCGCTGGCAGCCAGAGCCTGGACAAGTGGGCGCTCGCCGCCCGCTTCGCTCACGCCATGCTGCCGCAGGTGTTCCGGGCCGATCTGCCGGTGTTCGAGGTCACCTTCGCGCAGGAGCACCGCCAGCATCTGGAAGCGTTGGTGGAAGGCTTGCCTGCCGACGTGTTCACCGCTTCGGATGCGCTCGGCTGGGTGTATCAGTTCTGGCAGTCGCAGAAGAAGGCGGAGGTCAACCGTTCCGAAGCCAAGATCGGCGCGGACGAACTGCCAGCCGTCACGCAGCTCTTCACGGAGCCGTACATGGTGAGCTTCCTGCTCGACAACAGCTTGGGCGCATGGTGGGCCGCTCGCCGTTTGACGGAGGCCGATTTCGAGGCGGCGGAATCCGAAGCGGAGTTGCGGGAGAAGGCGGCGCTTCCGGGCGTACCGCTTGCGTACTTGCGTTTCGTGCGGGACGCCGATGCGGGCGACAAGTGGTGTCCGGCGGCAGGCGCGTTCGAGAGTTGGCCGAAGCATCTGCGCGAACTGAAGTTCCTAGACCCGTGCTGCGGCTCCGGCCACTTTCTGGTCGCGGCGTTCGCCATGCTGGTGCCGATGCGCATGGCAATGGAAGGCTTGCCAGCCCGCGACGCCGTGGACGCGGTGATCCACGACAACCTGCACGGGCTGGAGATCGATGCGCGGTGCGTGGAGATCGCCGTCTTCGCCCTCGCAATGGCAGCTTGGCGCTTTCCGGGCGCAGGCGGCTACCGTCTCCTACCGCCGATGAACGTGGCCTGTTCCGGTCTCTCGGTGGGCACCACGAAGGCGCAGTGGTCGGCCTTGGCCGCAGGACGCCACAACCTCCGCATCGCCATGGATTGGCTATACGACCTGTTCAAGGACGCGCCTGCGCTCGGCAGCCTGTTGAATCCGGCCGCGACGGATGCGGCCAAGATCGTGGATCTGCAAGATGTCTTCACGGTGCTGAGGGAAGCGCTGCGGAAAGGAGCGACCGAAGAACAACGCGAGATGGCGCTAGCCGCCAGCGGACTGGCGAAGGCCGCCGACCTGCTTGGGCGACGCTACCACTTGGTGACGACGAACGTGCCGTATCTGGCTCGCGGCAAACAGTCTGAGAGGCTGAAGCGGTTCTGCGAACGTCATCCAGCGGCCAAGAACGACTTGGCCACTGTGTTTCTTGAGCGGTGCCTCGGCCTTTGCGCGAAAGGCGGCACTGCAAGCCTTGTGACGCCGCAGAACTGGCTGTTCCTCACCAGCTACAAAAAGCTGCGGCGGAAACTGCTCAAAAGCGAGACTTGGCATCTGCTGGCGCGACTGGGCGAGCATGGCTTCGAGTCGTCGGCCGCGGCAGGCGCATTTGCAGCACTGCTCACGTTGAGCCACAGGCAACCTCGCGGCCACGATCTCGCACTCGCCCAGGACAACAACAGCGAAGTTGACACCATGCGCGGCCTCGACGTAGCCGCCTGTCCTGCGGCCAAGGAGAAGTCGATAGCGCTAAGCATGTCCACCGTCAGCGCTACCGAGCAGCGTCGGCAGTTGGACAACCCGGACGCCCGCATCGCGTTGGATGACCAAGAGCAAGCGCCGTTGTTGTCCACCCCTGGCGCACGGCGTCCATGGTTTCGGAAGCAAGGACTCGCCACGTTTTTTCAGGCAGTTCTGGGAGTTGCCGCAACACGGCGACGACTGGCATTTGCTCCAAACCACCGTCGAGAACCCACAGCACTGGCTGGGGTGCGAGCAAGCCGTGTACTGGCAAAACGGCAGCGGAGTATTGGCCGAGCGGGGCCGTCGCGGCGAGGCGGTTCCGGCAGGCAGCATGGCTTGGCAGCGGACCGGCGTAGCCGTCAGCCAAATGCGGACGCTCCCGTGCAGCTTGTACTCAGGGGAGATATTCGACAAGAACGTTGCGGTGGTGCTGCCGCTTGACGACGCGCATCTCCCCGCCATCTGGTGCTTCTGTTCCTCGCCCGACTACCACGATGCCGTCCGGCGCATCGACCAGAAGATGAACGTCACCAACGCCACCTTGGTCAAGGTCCCGTTCGACCTCGACCATTGGAGCGCGGTCGCCCGCCACGAGTACCCCAACGGCCTGCCCAAGCCCTACTCGAACGACCCCACGCAGTGGATCTTCCACGGCCATCCGTGCGGCACCGTCGAGTGGGACGCCTTCCACAAGCGAACCGCCCAAGGTATGCTCCGCACCGATGGCACGGTATTGCAGGTCGCCTTGGCTCGCCTGCTCGGCTACCGCTGGCCCGCCGAACAGGACGCGGACATGGAACTGGCCACCGAACAACGCGAGTGGGTACGCGCCTGCGAACCACTCCTCGCCTTGGCCGACGAGGACGGCATCGTCTGCATCCCATCGGTGCGCGGCGAACGGCCAGCGGCCGAGCGCTTGCAGGCCGTGCTGGCCGCCGCCTACGAGGACGCCTGGAACGACGGCGTACAGGCAACGCTGCTGGCCAACGCCCAAGCGGACTCCCTCGACGACTGGCTGCGCAACCGCTTCTTCGCGCACCACTGCAAGCTCTTCCACAACCGCCCCTTCATCTGGCACATCTGGGACGGCCGCGAGGACGGCTTCCACGCCCTGGTCAACTACCACAAGCTCGCCGCCAAGGACGGCCAAGGCCGCCGCTGCCTGGAGTCCCTCACCTACAGCTACCTGGGCGACTGGATCACCCGCCAACGCGACGCCATAACCCGCAACGACCCCGGCGCCGAAGACCGCCTCACCGCCGCCCTCGCCCTCCAGTCCCACCTCTCCGCCATCCTCACCGGCGAACCACCCCACGACATCTTCGTCCGCTGGAAGCCCCTAGCCGAACAGCCCCTGGGCTGGGAACCCGACCTCAACGACGGCATCCGCCTAAACATCCGCCCCTTCATGGCGGACGACATCCCCGGCGGCAAGAAGGCCTGTGGTATATTCCGCACCAAGCCCAACATCCACTGGCGCAAGGATCGGGGCAAGGAGCCGCGCTAAGACCAAGAGCAGTATCCTTGGTTCTGGTCTGGTGGCGAGTTCACAGCCGAGCGCGTGAACGACATCCACGTCTCTCGCCTGCAAGTCTCAGCGGGCCCGACCTTGAGGTGAGTGCATGGACACGGTTCACAATCCAGATCGATACATGGCCGACTTGCGCCAATTGCTCTCGCAAGGCAAGAAGCGCATTGGCTTACTCGTTGGGGCTGGCGCACCAACGTCTGTCCTGGTCAACAAAGATGGCCAAATCGTCGAAGACGGTGAGCCCCTCATCCCGAACGTCGATGGACTCACGGCGTCGACCTTGGACGCACTTGACCCGACGGAACGAGGTACGATAGACGCCGTGGTCTCGGACCTAGGCGACAGGCCGAACATTGAGGCAATACTCAGCAGAGTCAGGCAGCTAGCGGAAGCTATTGGCCCGTCAAGCGTACATGGTCTGGATGGTACCGGTTTTAAGAGTTTGGCCGAGCGCCTCTGCGAGGAAATCGGCAAGAGAGTCCAAGTCTCGCTGCCAGAAGGTGGGAATCCATACGTCGATCTCGTCTCTTGGATCACGGGTACACGACGAGACCATCCCGTCGAGATATTCACGCCCAATTACGACCTGTTGATCGAGGAGGCGCTTGAGCGTCTCCCAGCGCCCTACTTCGACGGATTCGTCGGATCCCGTCGTCCGTTCTTTGATTCCACCAGTGTACTCACAGACGAGCTCCCACGACGATGGACGCTGCTGTGGAAGATCCACGGATCCTTGGGCTGGGAAGAGGAGGAGGACGACAGCATCGTTAGAACCAACAAGAGAGATGCCACGGCCCTGATCTATCCAGAACATCGAAAGTACACACAGATCGGACGAATGCCGTACTCTGCCTTGTTTGAACGCTTGCGGTCGTTTCTTACGAAACCGGATACCTTGCTGCTCTGCACTGGGTTCTCCTTTTCCGACGACCACATCTGCGCCGCCCTAAGAGAGTCACTGGCGTCCAATGCCCACACGGCGGTCTTCGCCTTCCAGTACAAGCCTCTCGCGGAAGAATCGGCTGCTACGGAGATCGCCAAGCGCTGTTGGAACTTGAGCGTGTACGCCCGGGATGGTGCCACCATTAGCGGCGCTGACGGACTCTGGCGTCCTGGACAGTCTCCCAACAAAGATTGGGAGGGAATCCGAGAGGCATTCTGGCGTGCGGAAGACGATGCTGGCGAGTTTTTGCTTGGTGACTTCTCACGACTAGCGAATTTCCTAGCGCTGATTCACGCCCAACGCGCCGATTCCGGGGACGACACCGCCCAAGACGTTAGCTCTGTGCGTGAAGCAGACGCCGAAAGGACGCACGATGCTCAGCCGTGACCCAACCTTTCTTGGTGAAGTCGCGTCGGTCTCTGGCGCTGCTGTTGGAGTTCGACTCGCACAGTCCGTTTCGTCTGGCTTGTCGATCATCGATGGACGGGTCTACAAGATCGGCCAAGTCGGCAGCTTTGTGCGGATTCCCCAAGGCTACCAAGACCTGTTTGGCGTCGTATCAGCAGTGGGTGCTGATGCCGTTCCAGCTAGCGTGGAATCAGACGAAACCGGGCGTTGGATGACCGTCGAGCTGGTCGGTGAGGCGCTTGGCTCGGTGTTCGAAAGGGGCATTAGCCAGTACCCCAACATTGGCGACTATGCGCACATCGCCGTGGAGCGACACATGCGGTCGATCTACGATAGGATAGGTGCGGGCAACGTAACGATTGGTTCGCTCTCGAGCGCTGAGAGCATACCGGCAAAGGTAGCACTCGATGAACTGATCACACGGCACTCGGCAATCCTCGGGTCCACCGGTTCGGGGAAGTCGACAACGGTTGCAAGTCTGCTGCGAGCAATGACCACTGTGCGTGACGGGGGCACCCCGAATCCGAGCGCACGAGTTTTAGTGCTCGACGTGCATGGTGAATATTCCGCTCCGCTGGCAGATGTCGCGAAGGTGTTCAGCGTGGAGCCCAACGCCGATGAGGAACCGCTCCACATACCCTACTGGGGTCTAGATGTCGGTAATTTGCTGAACTTCTTAACCGGCGGCGTCTCAGACACACAAGAGGCAGCCTTCACGGACAAGATTGTCGACTTCAAGCTCCAAGCACACGACCAACAGCGATTCGCCGGCGTGAGCGGGGAGTCCGTTACGGTGGATACACCTCTGCCGTTCAGCCTCAAGCAACTCTGGTACGACCTAATCAAATTTGAGACCACTACGTTCGAAGGCGCGGACCGAGATGAGCCCGCACTTGAGAAGGAAGGTGATGCTGATAGGCTGATTGCGCCTTCCTACAAGCCACACGGCCTTGGGTCAAGGGTCCCTTCATAAACCAGCAAGCGCTTGGAATACGAAGGCAGCTAGATCTGATGCGCTCTCGCCTTCTCGATCGACGTTTCGACTTCCTGCTTCACCCGGGGGCATGGGAACCTGACCTCAAGGGCAGACCTTGTGCTGATTTGGATCGGCTGTTGAAGGGTTGGCTGGGGAGTCCTGAGCCAGTGACCATCCTGGATTTGTCTGGTGTCCCCAGCACGATACTCGAACGCCTCGTTGGTGCCATCCTAAAGGTCGTGTACGAGGCGCTCTTCTGGAGCCGAGAGAAGACGGAGGGCGGCGTGGAGCGACCATTGCTGGTTGTGATGGAAGAGGCGCATCGCTATCTGGGCGCAGGGTCGAAAGGACTCGCGTCAGAGATGGCCCAACGGATAGCGAAAGAGGGGCGAAAGTACGGCGTTGGGGCCATGGTGATAAGCCAGAGACCGTCCGAAGTGGATGAGACGGTGCTTTCGCAGTGCGGTACTTTCTTCGCCCTACGCCTCTCGAATCCCGACGACAGAGCGCGTGTGCGTGGGACGTTGCCTGACGGCTTGACCGGCCTACTGGACGTGCTGCCGGTACTACGAACCGGAGAAGCTGTGGTCACCGGCGAAGCCGCCAAGTTGCCGATGCGCTGCCGGGTCGAATTGCCCGCTGAAGCGCATCGCCCTCGTAGCGAAGACCCGGCCGTTACCGAGAAGTGGGGAATGCAAAGGCGGGACGAAGGCTACGAACGGGTTGTAGCGTCTTGGAGAGCACAGAGCCCACGAGCGGTGGTAAAGGACCTTAGTATCGAGCGCGTTGTTGTCAGCGATGTGGACATCGACCACGAGGTCAGCGTGACTGTGAGGCGCCCAGCAGATAAGGAGGAGCAATGACTGTCAGGCAGAACGTAGTCTCAACGAACCTGCATTCCGTAGGATACGACGAACAGACCCAGACGTTGGAGGTTCAGTTCATCGGCGGGTCGGTGTACCAGTACTACGGCGTACCGGCCAATACGCATGGGCAGCTGATGCAGGCGTCCTCGAAAGGCCAGTTCTTCAACACGTACATCAGGCGCAGCTACCCATTCTCCCGAGTTGGGTAGAGGCGCAGTCCGGGTGAAAGGTGCTGCAGCGCGGTGGGCGATGTCGGGCTGGGCGAACCATATCGAGCTCCATGTAGGAGCACCCGACAGGACGCGATGGTGGGCAATCCTCCTGCTCCTGTCAAGGCTTTTCTCCATGGCGGACAGCAATGCAGGACGATAGCGCCGACACCATTGTCGAGCGGCTGAAAGCGTCCATCGAGGCCGCGGCGACGTACAACCCCCAACGACGCCGTTCAACCAGCCGCGATCATCTGGACGGACAGCGCCGACCAGTGGTCACCGGTCCTCCCGCAACTGCGCCGGCTTCTCCCCCATCTGCTCTCACTCGGCGAGTACGAGCCGGAGGCCAACACTGGCCCGGCCATCTGGCTGCGCTGCGTGGTCGATGGCGTGGTGCAAGTTCCATCCGTTGCAGCCGGTGTCGTGCCGGTGCTCTATCTGCGGGGTGTGGGGCGGGCGGAGCTTGCGGCAACGCAGGCTTGTCCGGCGCATCTGAAGCCGCTGGCGGAGCTTCAATATCGGGGCGTCTGCTGGACGCAGAAGAACGGCAAGGACTGGACGGTTGAGGCGTTTCTTGCCTCCAAGGATGGCGGCTTGGGTCTCGACGTTGCTCGTGATGGGGCAACGCGGGAGGCGATGTCGCGGGCGCTCTCGGAGCTGGCTGCCAGGCCGGTGCATACCTTGGCCGGCAGGCGCTTGGAGGCCGAGGACTTCGACCGGTTGCTCAGCGAAGACCCTGTGCGCGACGTGCTGGTCTGGCTGAACGCCCCGGCGGGCACCAAGATGGCTTGGGACGGGAGGCGTTGGGGCGCGTTCGCGTCTCGCTGCCGGGCCGAGCTGGGTTTCGATCCGAATACCGACGGCGAAGTCGAAGCTGCGGAGAGGCTTGGCAGACGCGAAGAGCGTTGGGATGTGGTCTGGGGGCGATTCGCGGAAACGCCGGGCCTGTATTCGGCCTTGCCCGAGCTATTGCGCCGGGCTAGGCCGGACATGCTCACGCTACCGCGCTCGTCGTGGCCGCAGTGCAACGAAGAAGACGAGGCGGCGCTCCGAGACGCGCTGGCGAATGTCGGAGACCAGCCGCCGCACACCGCCCGCCAAGCCCTCTTGGAGTTGGAGCGAACGCACGGCGAGCGGCGCGATTGGCCTTGGGCGCGGCTGGATAAGGCACCTCTGGCGAAGGCCCTTGCCCACTTGACGACGGTTGCCGAAGGCACCGCCAACGAGCTGGGCGGTATGGCCGACGACTTGGCCGAACGCTACGCCAAGGAAGCGTGGCGAGTGGATTTGGCGGCGTTGGACAGCATGGCGGCGGTGCAGTCGAACGTCGATGCCCAGGCTGTCGGCGCAGCGCTCAAGGCCATCTACGCCCCGTGGCTGGATGCGGCGGCACGGCATCTGCAAGAGCGAGTTGAAGCGGCACCCCTAACCGCCAGTGCGGAACAGGGCGCCGACGAACCCACCCAGCCCGGCACCGTGTTCCTCTTCGCCGACGGCCTGCGCTACGACGTATCGAGGCGCTTGGCTGAGCGGCTGGAAGCCGGGGGCCGCGCCGTTGCCGTGTCCACGAAGTGGGCAGCGTTGCCGAGCGTCACCGCAACGGCGAAGCCCGCTTGCTCGCCAGTGGCGGATCAACTCGATGGGCAGGCGCTGGGTGAGGACTTCCGGCCGCGCATCGCCGCAACCAAACAACCGCTCTCCACGGATCGCTTTCGCAAGCTGCTTGATGCCACGGGCTTCCAAGCCCTTGATGCCGCTGCCACCGGCGATCCGAACGGCCAAGCGTGGACGGAAGAAGGCCAGCTGGACAAGCTGGGCCACTCGATGCAGGCGAAGCTGGCGTCCAGCATCGACGAACAGGTCGAACTGCTGAAAGATCGCATCGAAGCCTTGCTGAACGCCGGTTGGCGCGAAGTGCGCATGGTCACCGACCACGGTTGGCTGTGGTTGCCGGGCGGGTTGCCGAAAGTCGATCTGCCGCGCTATCTCGTCACCACGCGGTGGTCGCGTTGCGCGGTCGTCGATGGCGCGTCCCAAGTCCAAG
The DNA here is from genome assembly GCA_965243175.1 of Candidatus Azotimanducaceae bacterium. Lineage (GTDB taxonomy): Bacteria > Pseudomonadota > Gammaproteobacteria > Pseudomonadales > Azotimanducaceae > VXYL01. Next base: position 1,481,861 of record OZ251532.1, read on the forward strand.
TGCCGACGGTGCCGTGGCATTGGAACAGCCAGGAACGGGTGGCCGTGGCCCCCGGCATCGCGTGCTTCGTGGCCAACACCGAGTACGCGCACGGCGGCTTGAGCTTGCAGGAGTGCCTGGTGCCGGTCGTCAGAGTGACGGCGGGCACCGCGAGCGCGGCAACGCCCCTGATTGCCGGCGTCGAATGGTTTGGATTGCGTTGCCGCGTTCGGGTAGAACGCGCGGAAGGGATGACCGTCGCCTTGCGTACGCAAGTGGGCAATGCGGATTCAGCCCTCGGCGAACCGAAGCGCCTGGACGAAAACGGCGCGGCCAGCCTGCTGGTGGCCGACGACAGCCGCGAAGGCGCAACCGCCGCAGTGGTGGTGCTGGATGCGAACGGCCAAGTGTTGGCCCGGCGGTCGACGATTGTGGGAGGCGAAGACTGATGCTGGAACTCGATGCGCTGGATCGCCAGGCAGCCGCCGTGTTCGAAGGCTACCTGGTGCGCAAGGACCTCGTTCGCAAGTACAGCCGGCAGTATCCCGTGCCCACCTACGTGGTGGAGTTTCTGCTCGGCCGCTACTGCGCCACCACGGACGAAGCGGAGATCCAGGAAGGGCTGGCCATCGTCGAACGCCAACTGGCGGATCGCACCGTGCGCACTGGCAGCGAGGAACTGTTCAAGGCGCGGGCGCGAGAACGCGGTTCGGTGAAACTCATAGACGTCGTGCGGGCGCGATTGGATGCGCGGACGGATTCGCTGATCGCCGAACTGCCCAGCCTGTCGCTGCGCGACGTGCGCATCGAAGACGCGCTGGTGAAGCAGCACGAACGCATGCTCACGGACGGCTTCTACGCCGAGATCACCCTCGGCTACGACGCCGCCATCGCCTTGGAGAAGAACGGGCGCCCGTTCGAGATCGAGGCGCTGCGCGCCATTCAACTCTCGAAAGCGAACCTGCTCGACGCCCTGCAACACGGCCGGCGCGAGTTCGCCTGCGAAGACTGGCGGCGTCTGTTGCTGCGCAGCATCGGCTTGGAACCGAACGCCCTCTCCCCACGGGCGCAGCTGGTGGCGCTGCTCCGGATGGCGCCGTTCGTGGAACGCAACTACAACGTGGTGGAACTCGGCCCGCGCGGCACCGGCAAGAGCCACCTGTTCCAGCAGATCTCGCCCTACTCCCACCTCATTTCCGGCGGCAAGGCGACGGTGGCCAAGATGTTCGTGAACAACGCCACCGGCCAGCGCGGGCTGGTGTGCCAGTACGACGTGGTGTGCTTCGACGAAATCTCCGGCGTCTCGTTCGATCAGAAGGACGGGGTGAACATCCTCAAGGGCTACATGGAGTCCGGCGAGTTCTCGCGTGGCAAGGAGAGCATCCGCGCCGAAGGCGGCATCGTGATGGTGGGCAATCTGGACGTGGACGTGGCGCACCAGCAACGCATCGGCCACCTGCTGAGCCCGCTCTCGGCGGACATGCGCGACGACACCGCCTTCATGGACCGCATCCACGCCTACGTGCCCGGCTGGGATTTCCCGAAACTCAACCCCAACGAACACTTCACGCCGCACTTCGGCCTGGTGAGCGACTTCCTCTCCGAGTGCTGGAACCGGCTGCGCACCACCAGCCGCGTACCGGCGTTGCAGAGCCGCCTGCACTACGGCGGCGCCTTGAGCGGCCGCGACATCACCGCTGTGAACAAGACGGTAAGCGCCCTGCTGAAACTCCTGTATCCAGACCCGGAAACGGAAGTGCCGGACGAAGAGCTCGAACCCCTGGTGCGCACCGCGCTGGAAATGCGCCGCCGCGTGAAGGAGCAGCAGAAGCGCGTGTTCAGAAGCGAGTTCCGCAACACCCACTTCAGCTACACGCTGGGCGAGGACGGCGTGGAACGATTCGTCGCCACGCCCGAACTGCGCACCGACGACGCCATCGACCCGGACCCCCTGCCCCCCGGCCAAATCTGGGGCATCAGCCCCACCTTTGATGAGGCCGGCGCAAGCCTCTACCGCATCGAGGTCTCCGCCGGCCCCGGCAGCGGCGTACGCATCCTCAACGCGCCGATTCCCCCATCCTTCCGCGAAAGCGCCCGCTACGCGGAACAGAACCTCTACGCCCGCGCCAAGGAACTGGTCGGCGACCGCGACCCACGCGCCCACGAATACACCGTGCAACTGCGAGCGATGGACAACGACCGCTCCGGCACGGCCCTGGGCCTGCCAACCTTGCTGGCGCTGTGCGGCGCATTGTTGGAGAAGAGCACGAAAGGCGGCTTGATCGCCGTAGGTGCCTTGAATCTCGGCGGTTCCGTGGATCCGCTGCCCAACGCCGCGAGCGTGGTGGAGGCAGCGGTGGAGAAGCAGGCGGCTGTGGTGCTGATGCCTGTTTCCGCTCGCCGGGCACTGCTCGATCTCTCCGACGACATGGCGACGAGAGTGAACGTGGTGTTCTACGCCGACGTGGCGGATGCGTTGTTGAAGGCGTTGTTGGAGTAGGCGAGGCCGCTGGGCAGCAGCCATTAGAAAGAGGGCGGGGCGGGCTCGAAACGAGACAACACATTCCCGAGGAGAACAAAAGTGATGCCAATGAGGCTAAGCGAAGCGGCGACATACTGCGTTGTCGCTTTCCACCATCGAATCCTCTGCAGACGAGCACTCAATTTTGCACTCTCTTCCTCCGCTTGCAGCATCTCATATTGAGCATAACCTATCATCCCTACTCGCATTTTTTCGACATCTCGGTAAGCCTCTGAGTCGCCCTTGCTCAGCGCTTTCTGCAACTCCGTGAAAGAGCGTTTGATTCCGGCAGCCTCCAGCCACTCTTGCGCGTCCTCACGGTCTAGTCTCGAGATGTCACTGTGCTCCGGGTCGTCTTCGAGGACTATAACCAGAGAGTCAACTAGGAAACCTGTGGCGTTATTCGCCGCTTGCTCTAGAACAAGCTCACGCTCAGATTCTGAACCGATCTCGCTGAGAGCAAAGAGAATAGTAGCGTTTGAGAGTTGCTGATGCGCCCTCACCGTTCTGTTCCAAGCATCATCTTTGCGCTTTCCCTTGAACTTTTCGATCTCTTCAGTAATGGCTCGGATCTTTCCGTCCAAGATCGAAAGCAAGATGGGTCCAAATATGGACGACACCCCAACCAAAAAGGACCCCGCCACTATCAGCAACCAAGTTGGCACCTGTGGAAACGCGACCATCGTAAGACCCTCTATCCCCCTCGTACTGTCCACTAACCGCTGGGATTAGGCGGATTGGACCGTCCTGTACGGTACGATCGTGCTCCGATCTGAACAGAGCGTACCCGAAGCCATGGTTGTACGCTAGCTCGGACATTCTGCAGTTGTCAAGCGCCTTGTCCCACGAGACGGAGGTGTCAATCCAACGAGACACGGGCTCAGAGGCGGGATTCGGATCGTCGGAAGAGTGATTGCACTTGGATAAGAGAATTGGAGCAACGGAGAGGGGATCGTTCAGAGTAGCCATCCCGACCTCGAGGATGGGGAGGAGAGATGCAGAGGTTCTGCATATTTTTCAATAAGTTGGCTCTTCGATCGCATCGTAGACGATGCGCTTGCTTTGCAGTCGTGCGCGTCGGGCGCCGGCGCCGCCCATGTTCTGGATCATGCCGACGATGGCGAGGTCCTGCTTTGGGTTGATGCCGAACCAAGTGCCGCCGATGCCGTACCACCAGGCTTCGCCCTTGGCGAAGGCGTGGTCGGTGGTGCCGTCGGGTTCGTCGACGATGGCGAAGTCGATGCCGAAAGTGTTGCCGGGGGTGGCTACTCTTGGGTCGATGTGTCCGATGCCTTCCGGGAGTTGGTTGGTGAGCATCAGCGCGACGGTTTCCGGCTGCAATATGCGTGTGCCGTCGAGTTCGCCGCCGTTCAGGAGCATTTGGCAGAAGCGCAGGTAGTCCATTGCGGTGGATACCAAGCCGCCACCGCCGGAAAGAAGCTTCGGCGGTTCCAGGTATTCGCCGTACGGCAGCGCCCGCAGTTCGCCGCCGCGGGTTTGTCGGAACAGTGTGGCGAAGCGCGGCAGGTCTGCTTCCTGCACCCAGAAGGCGGTGTCCTTCATGCCCAAGGGTTGGAAGATGCGCTCTTCGAGCACTTTGTCGAACGGCTTGCCGGCCAGCACTTCCACCAACCGGCCCTGCACGTCCACCGCGACGCTGTAGTGCCATTGCGTGCCGGGTTGCTGGCGCAGGGGAATGGCGGCGAGCTTGTCGATCATTTCCGCCAGCGTGGAGTTTCGGTCGAGCACGTCGGCGCGTTGGTAGAGCGTGTCCACCGCCGAGCGCGAAAAGAAACCGTAGGTCAAGCCGGCGGTGTGGCTCGCCAGCTCGCGGATGGTCATCTCGTGGTCGGCGTCCTCCACCACGGGTTCGCCGTCTTCCGTTTCGCCAGTGGAGACCTTGAGGCCCTTGAACTCGCGAATGAACTTGCTCACGGGATCGTCGAGCTCGAATCGGCCTTCGTCGTAGAAGGTCATCAAGGCGACGCCGGCGATGGGTTTGGTCATGGAATAGATGCGGAAGATCGAGTCCTCCGCCATCGGCCCGTCACCTTCGGCGCCTCGGTTGCCGAACGCGTCGAAGTGGACCAGCTTGCCGTGCCGAGCAACCGCCGTGACTCCGCCGGCGAGGTCGCCGTCCGCCACCAACCGCCGCATGGCGGCGTCGAGACTCTGCAACCCTTCTGCGGAAAGCCCGACCTCGCCCGGCTGCGCAACCGCGAGATTGCGCTCGCCCACGTCTGCCGAAGCAGCATGGCCCGCCAGCGCCCAAACCAGCGCGAGGAGCATGGCGCTCCACGCCTTCGCGCTCCCGAATGCGTCGCTCCGCTTTGTCCGAATCTCCATGAACACGCCCCGCGATCAGATTCGCCGCACCTTAGCACGGCGAGCTTGGCGGTCTCCTAGGCATCGCCTTCCCCACGCGAACTCCGCAGCCCGATGGCGTTGATCGCGGCAAGCAGTAAGCCAGCGATCACGAATGCGCCCGGAGGCAGGGCGGCGAGCGGAAAGCCGAGGGCGATCAGTTCGCGGACGGCGCCGAGTGCCAGGATGGCGAGGGCGAAGCCAGCGGATGCCGCCACGGCATCCAAGAGCGTACGGCCGAACGTCTCCTTCGCGGCGACTCGCTCCAAGCGCGCCAGGATCATGCAGTTCGTGACGATGATCTGCACGAAGATGGCGATGCGCTGGTGCAGCGCGAAGGCGTACGCCTCCATCGCGAGATTCACAAGCGTGGTGAAGGTCGCAACCACCAGCACGAAACACGGCAAGCGCACGTCCGTTGGGATGACCTTGCGTAGCAGGGAGACCAGCGTTGCCGAGCCGACGAGCACCGTTGCGCTCGCAACGGCGAGGCCAGCCGCGGTCGCGACCGTGTTCGAGACGGCAAGCAGCGGGCACAAGCCAAGCAGTTGCGCCGAAGCGGGATTGCGTCGCAGCGCGGCATCGACGATGCGCTCCCAAGCGCCTGCCTCTTCCGTTTGCTGCCTTGCGAGCCCGCTATCCATCGCCGCAGTCCTCCAGGCAAGGCTCGAAGCATTCGCTCAGCGCGTCGCCTTCCGATCGTTCCACAACCCGCGCCACCGCGTCGATCACCGCTTGCGAAGTCACCGTCGCTCCGGTCACCGCATGGACATCAGGCTGCATGTTGCGAAAACCAGCGAGCCAAGCCGAGTCGGCATCCAGAATGTCCGCGAATCCTGGCGTCTCGCCATGCGCAAGCACCCGCATCCCTTGCACGCGCTTGTCGTCGCCAAAGGCCACGGCGACGCGCAGCTCGCCGCCGTAGCCATCTCCCAAGCCACGCAGAATCGCGAGCCGCGGCCCGCACAGCAGCAGATCGCCCTGCGCTTGCCCCTCGAAGTCGGCCGGCAGCTCGCCGGCGGAGAGCACCATGTCGCGCAGCACCTGCGTTTCGGCGAGGCGCCGATTGCGTTCGGCCCGCTCCGCGACGAGTCCCGCGAACCAGGCGAGCACGGCGCCGGCGCACAGCGCCAATGCCACGACCACGGCGATGCTACGCAGCGCCGGAAGCACGGCGGCTGTGCAGATGGTCGAAGGCTGGCGTCGCCAGGTTGCCGAGCAGCACTGCGAAGGCGATGCCGTCCGGGTACGCCCCGGCGGCGCGGATGGCGAACGTCGCCGCGCCGATGCCGATGCCGAACAGCCACTGATGCGACGCGGCCCTCGGCGCGGTCACCGGATCCGTGGCGATGAAGAACGCGCCCAGCATCGTGGCGCCCGCGAACCAATGGAAGAGCGGCGAACCGAGGCTCGCGGAACTGCCGCCGTCGTAGAACGCCACCGCCGGCAGCGCGATGCCGAGCAGCACCGCGGCGGGGATTCGCCAATGCACCACGCGGGTCGCTAGCAAGTAGATGCCGCCGAGCAGCGCCGCCGCGTTCACCAGCTCGAAGCCCGCGGCGCCGAACGACCCGAACGCCGCGCCCTCGGCAGCTTCGGCCACGGTGATCGCGCCGCGATGCTTGAGCGCGTCCAAGGCCGTCGCGCCGGTCACGGCATCGACCGCGTCCAGCGGATAGGCAAGCGCTTGCGGGTAGGCGACGAGGACTGCGGCGTAGCCCGCCATCGCTGGATTGAAGAGGTTGCGGCCCAGGCCGCCGTACACCTCCTTCGCGAGCACGATGGCGATGCCCACGGCCACGACGCCGATCCACAACGGGGCGGCCGGCGGCATGGCCAGCGCAATGAGCAGACAGGTCACCGGAACGCTGCGATCCGCGAACGGGCGAACGGCGCGGCTGCGCAGCCACTGGCATGGCGCCTCAAAGGCGAGACCGGCCGCCAGCGCCACCGCGCACTGTGCGAAGACGAGCGGCCCGAACGCCCAAGCCGATGCGCACACCGCCGGCACCAAGGCGATCAGTACGCGATCCATCACCGCCGGCGTGGACTCGGGCTTGGCGAACGGCGAACGCATCAAGTGTTCTGCGAGGCGTTCTCTGGTTCCGGGCGAGGATTCGGCGCCGGCGCTCACCAGGCCCGGCGCTGCCGAAGCCGCTCTTCGCGTTCCGTCGCGGCGCGTTCGGCTTCGCCCGCAAGACGCGCCGCTCGCGCTTCGAAGCGTTGCCGGGCGGTGTCCGCCGCTTCGCGCTGCCCGCGCTCGGTGCGCATGCGCGTCTTCAAGGCGCGGAACTCGTTGACCAGATCGATGCCGCTCGGGCAGACGGCGGTGCAGCCTCCACATTCAATGCAGCTGAACGCGGCCTCGTCGTCCACGCCGCGTTCGAAGGCGTCGTGCAGTCCCACCGGCGAGAGTCCGGCCGGGCAAGCCGGTTCGCACCAGCCGCAATGGATGCACGCCTCGGCGACCGGCCTTGCTCCGCTCACGCAGAACGTCCCTGCCTCAACCACCGCTGCCGGCGAGGCTGGCCAACCGCTCAAGGCACCGCCGATGCGCAGCGGCCCGGCGATGCCCAGTTCGGCGAGCGGCGTGCCGAGAGCCAGCCAGCGTTCGCTGCCATCGACCGTTACGAGCCGTCTTCGCAGCGGTTTGCCAAGCCGCACGGCTTCGTAGATCGCGAACAGCGTAGCCACGTTGAAGACGACGGCCTGCGCGTCCGTGGGATGGCCGTTCGGCGGCACGTCGCGGCGCAGCAGCTCCTGCACGAGACGCCGTTCGTCCCCGGCGGGAAACGGAATGTGGACTTCCACCGCCGGTTCAGGAAGGCCGCTGCCGGGCGACACGGCAAGCAATGGCCGCGCGCCCAAGCAGTCGCCCACGATGCGCAAGCCCGTCGCCACGCTCTCGAAGTGGTCGTGGAGCAGCGCCCGGTCGGCGTTCGCTTCGGGTTCGCTGGCCATGCCGTTGCCGATCACCGTGTCCACGCCGCTAGCCAGCGCTTCGCGCAGCTTGCGCGCCGTGGGATAGCCAGCGCCGCCCATGCCGACGACGCCCGCCGCTTCGATGCGTTCGATGACGGTGTCCGCGTCCTCATCGTCGCCCAACGGCGGCAAGTCCCCGTTCGCTGCGCTCGGCGGTGTTCGCGTGTCCATGGCCGCGTCCACCATCTCGATGCAGTCCACCGGGCACGCCGGCACGCAGAGTTCGCAGCCGGTGCAGTGGTCGTCGATAACCGCGTGCAGATACTTCGGCGCACCGGCGATGGCGTCCACCGGGCAGGCGTCGATGCACAACGCGCAGCCCACGCAATCGGCGGCGACGATGCGCGCCGTTCGCTCCTTCGGCGTCGGCAGTTCCGCGGCGACGGAGTCCCTCCCCAGCAACACCTCCAATTGCGCCACGGTGTGCGGACCTCCCGGTGCGCACAGATCGAGCCGCTCGCCATCGGCCACCGCTTCCGCGTAGGGCCGGCAACCCGGGTAGCCGCACTGCGCACATTGGCTTTGCGGCAGCAGAGCGTCGATGGCCTCGACCACCGCCCCGGCGTTGCCCCTCTCCTTCGCGCGCAGAACCGCCTTGGCGATGGCGAGCAGCAGCCCGGCCACAAGCCCGACGGCGCCGAGCGCGAGCGCCGCGTTCACTGGCCGATGCCGCGCAGGCCGTAGAACGCGAGCGCCATGAAGCCCACCGTCACCAGCGCCAGGGGAGGCCCGCGCATCGCTTGCGGCACGGCGTCGTCGTGGATGCGTTCGCGCAGCATGGAGAACGCCGTGAGCGCAATGCCGAAGCCGAGGCCAGCGCCAATAGCAAGCAGCAGTGTGCGGCCCAGCGACAAGCCTTCGTCCACGGCGATGAGGGTCACGCCGAGCACGGCGCAGTTGCTGGTGATGAGCGGCAGGAAGATGCCGAGCATCCGGTGCAGCACCGGGCTTGCCGCGCGCACGAAGAGCTCGGTGAACTGCACGCTGGCGGCGATGACGACGATGAACGCGACGATGCGCAGATACTCGATGCCGAACGGCACCAGCAGGTGCGCGTGTACCAGATGCGTGGCGAGGGCCGCCACGGCGAGCACGAACATCGTCGCCAGCGTCATCGGCAGCGCCGTTTCCAAACGCCCGGAAGTGCCCATGAACGGGCACAGCCCGAGGAACTGCACCAGCACGAAGTTGTTGACCAACGCCGCGGAGAGCAGGATGAGCAGCAGATCCGCCATTGGTTGGCCCGTTGGCCGCGGCGCTCGCTTCGGCTAGGTGACCGACATGCCCGGCTCGGCGCCCGCATCCGGCGCGACGAGGAAGATGTCGCCACCGCCCGGCCCAGCCGCCAGCACCATGCCCTCGGAAACCCCGAAGCGCATCTTGCGCGGCGCCAGATTCGCCACCACTACCGTCAGCCGGCCCTTCAACGCCTCCGGTTCGTAGGCGCTGCGGATGCCGGAGAACACGCGGCGGGTGTGGTCGCCCACGTCCAGCGTCAGTTCCAGCAGCTTGTCCGCGCCTTCCACATGCTTGGCTTCGAGCACCCGCGCCACGCGCAGATCCACGCGCTGGAAGTCCTCGATGCCGATGGTCGAATCGTCTTCGCCATCCGTTGCCGACTCTTCCTCGGCGCGGGTCGCGGCGACGATCTTGTCCACCGCCTTGCGATCCAGCCGCGTCAGCAGGGGTCGATAGCGATTGATGCGATGGCCCAGCAGCGGCTCGGCGGCATCGCTCCAAGCGAGCGGCGGCACTTGCAGGAACGCTTCCGCCTTGGCGGCCATCGCCGGCAGGATCGGCTTCAGATACACCACCAGCGAACGGAAGACGTTGATGCCGAGCGAGCAGACGCCGTGGACGTCCTCGCGCCGCTCGGGATTCTTCACGTGCTTCCACGGTTCCTGTTCCGCGATGTAGCGGTTGGCGCGATCCGCAAGCGCGGCGATGTCGCGCACGGCCCGCCCCACGTCGCCCGCCTCGTAGCGCACGGCGATGCCTTCGGCGGCATCGGCCACCTCGCGCCACAGCGCTTCGTCGTGGATTTGCGCGGCGAGCGTGCCGTCGAAGTTCTTGCCGATGAAGCCGGCGCAGCGGGCGGCGATGTTCACCACCTTGCCCACCAGGTCCGCGTTGACGCGCTGCACGAAGTCGTCGAGGTTCACGTCCATGTCGTCCGAACGGGCGGAAATCTTCGTGGCGAAGTAGTAGCGCAGGTATTCCGGGTCGAGATGCTCCAAGTAGGTGCTGGCGTTGATGAACGTGCCCCGGGACTTGGACATCTGCTTGCCATCGACCGTGATGAAGCCGTGGGTGTGAACGCGGGTCGGCGTTCGGAAATCCGACTGGGAGAGCACCGCCGGCCAGAACAGGCAGTGGAAGTTCACGACGTCCTTGCCGATGAAGTGATGCACTTCGGTCTCGGCATCCACGGCCCAGAAGTCCTCGAACTCGAGCCCCTCAGTGCGCTCGCAGAGGTTCTTGAAGCTCGCCATGTAGCCGATGGGCGCGTCCATCCAGACGTAGAAGAACTTGTCGGGCGCGTCGGGAATCGGAAAGCCGAAGTACGGCGCGTCGCGGCTGATGTCCCAGGCGCGCAAGCCGTCGTCGAGCCATTCGGCCAGCTTGTTCACCACTTCCGGCTGCACCGCCCCGCTCGCGGTCCAGCGCTTCAGGAAGTCCGCGAGCTGCGGCAGATCGACGAAGTAGTGCTCGGATTCGCGCAGTTCCGGCTTGGCGTCGGAGAGCACCGAGCGCGGGTCGCGCAGCTCCGTGGCGTCGTAGGTGGCGCCACATTCGTCGCAGTTGTCGCCGGGCTGATCCTCCGCCCCGCAGCGCGGGCACGTGCCGCGCACCTGCCGGTCCGCCAGAAACAGCTTGCGCTGCGGATCGTAGAGCTGCGCCACCTTGGCCGTGTAGGTACACCCGCCGGCCTTGAGCCGGTTGTAGATCAAGGTGGTGTAGTGCTCGTTCTCCGGCGAGTGCGTGGAGTAGTAGTTGTCGTGGCTGATCAGGAAGCGCCGGAAGTCCTCCGCGTGCTCCACGCGCAGCCGATCGATGAGCGCTTCCGGCGTCACGCCTTCCCGCTCGGCCAGCAGCATGGTGGCCGTGCCGTGCGCATCGTCCGCGCAGACGTAGATGCACTGATGCCCCCGCAAGCGCTGAAAGCGCACCCAGATATCCGTCTGGACGTGCTCGAACAGATGCCCGAGATGAATGGCCCCGTTCGCGTAGGGCAAGGCGCTGGTGACGAGAATGCGGCGCATTGGAATCTGGCCGGGGGTGCGCGGGGCGCGAACTATAGCAGCGTCCGCCGCGTGATTGGCGAGCGAGATCGGCTTCGCTCCGGTCTCCGAAGCCGCTTGGCCGGGCTGTTCTCCGCGGCGGATGTGCTCACCGTCGCCACCCTGCTGGCAATGCCGGAAATCGCCCTCTGGCCGCCGCGAACGATGGGCTACCCGTAGCTGACGCTCGATTCCTCCAGCACCTTGCGGTCGCGCAGCGGCACGTCGGCCCGGATGTCCACCGGCAACTCCTCGTAGGCGTCGAGGAGCCGCTGCGCCAGTTCGTCCGGCCCCCACAGCCGGATTCGGAAGAACGTCTGCGTGTTTCTATCCTTCACTGGCTTGGTGAAGCCGCCGAGACTCACGAGCAGACCGTGCTCGGCACGAAACGTCTCGAGATTGCCCATCAAGCGGTCGTACTCGGCCAAGTCCACGGGCCCTCGGCGCCCCTTCACCTGCACGCAGAGCCGAGGCTGGCCGAACCCCAACTCGCCAGCGCCGGCAACGATGTCCACGCCGCCGTCTGGCCCGGCAGCGGTTTCCAGTACCTGGTAGCCCGAAGCGCGCAGGATGCTGGCGACGAGGTGCTCTAAGCGCACACCGGCGAACTTCTGCTTGAGACGGGCGACGATGCGATCCGCAATCAGCTCTTCTAAGTCGGCTTCTTCGTTTGGATCGGCAGGCGGCACCTCGGCCTCGGGACTTCTGGCGCCGTGTGGCGGTTCGGTCGCTGGCGTCCCAGGAATCCGGCTCACCGCCAACCCTCCCGCTGCTGGCAGTTCCTCCGTTCCCCGGCAGCGGCTAAGCGGTGCGGCGGGCCAGGGCGTCGTGCAGGCCTGTCATCCAAGCGTGTCCGGCCATTGCCTGGTCGTCTCCCTCGCGGCGCATCTTGCCGGCTGCGGTCGCTTCCGCCACTTTTCGGCCCGCTTCGGCTGCCAACGCTTCGTTGCCAGCGAAGACCATGCGCGCTAGCGGCAGCACGGTCTGGTAGTCCGCGACGATGCGGAGATCCGCGTCGTCCAGAATGCCGCGTTCGACTTCGACGCCGCCATCCTGGACGCGCACGTACCAGCCGATGCGTCCTTCTGCGTCCGTGCCGAGATGCGCCGGGGCGTCGGTGAACACCTCGTTGAAGGTGAAGGACACGCCGCTCAAGTCGGCATTCCGCGACGCCTCCTGCAGGTGCTGCCGCGCCACCGCAACCCACTCGGCGCTGCTGAACTCGTAGCGGGTCTCGTCGTTCATCTCGGTGCTCCCGTGCCGCTAGAGTCGATAGTTGACCTGCAGGCCGAACGTGCGCGGGCGGCCATAGCGGTAGCCCACTTGGTTGAGTTCGTAGACGACGACTTCGTCGCCCAAGTTGCGGATGTAGGCGCCGATCTGCCAATCGTCGCGCCCCAGCAGGAGCTTCACGTCGAACGTTCGGTACGCGGGCGCCGGACGTTCGTTGTTGGCCGTATTCCAGGATTCCGCCACGGCGTAGCCGTCCAGCCGAGCCTGCGAGTCGAAGCCGGCGAGTTGGAAGTCGTAGACCAGCGCGGCGTAGGCGCTGAACTCCGGCGCATTGGCGAGGCGGTTGCCAGGTTCGATGGCGACGCCGCCATAGCGTCCTTGGCCGGCCGCGCCGATGGCCGCCTCCCAATTCCAGTCGCCGCCGAAGTTCAAGCGCACGTTGTCGCTGAGCTGGGTGCGCACCTCGAACTCCATGCCTTGGCTCTGCGCATTGCCGGAGTTGACGTTGTAGGTGAACGGCAGCGGGTCGACCGTAACCACGTTGGTGATTTCGTCGCTGACGGCGATGATGGTGTCCTGCCAGTCGATCTGATACAGCGAGCCGACGAAACTCACGCGGCCGTCCGCGGTCGTCGCCTTGATGCCCAGTTCGTAGTTGACCACTTGGTCGCCATCCACTTGCTGCACGCTGAGCAGCTGCTGATAGTGCGATTCGGCTACCGCATCGTTGGCGCGCACCGCATCGAGTTGCGCAATGCGGGTCGCGACGCCGGTGTTGACGATGCCCGGTCGGAAGCCGGAGGAGTAGGTGCCGTAGAGCATCCAATCCGCCTTCGGGCGCCAAGTGACGGTGAGCTTCGGCGACAGGAAGTTGCTCGGCGTGGACAGCTCGCTCACCGGATCCTCGCGGGAGTCGATGCCCGGCTGCGCCACGAGCAAGTCGTACTGCACGCGCGCGTAGCGGAGGCCGACGAGCACGTCCCAGGCGTCGTTCAGCCGATAGCCGACTTCGCCGAACACGGACTGTTCGCCGAAGGTGCGGTATTCCGTGTTTGCCTGGTAGATGACGTCGTTCAAGAAACTGACGATTTGCCGTTGCCTCTCGATCGACACGCCGTCGAAGAACGAATACTGCAAGGCGCAGTGGGTATCGAGACCGTCGTAGACCGGGCTGCCGCCTTTGTAGCAGCCGTCGTGGTGCGTACCCTGGGACTCGTCGTCCTTGTAGTAGGCGCCGGCGGTCCATTGCCAGCGGTCGCCAGCATCGGAGATCAAGCGCACCTCCTGCACCAAGCGCTCGGTGGCGCGATAGAAGATGCCGTCGCCGCCCAACGACGCCAAGGTGTTCGGCCCGCAGACGTCGTCGCCGAGCAAGCCCAAGCAGTTGGCGGCATTGACGAGGCCGCGGATGCCAGCGGAGAAGCGCGGGCTGGTTTCCTCGGAATAGTCCGTCTCGCGGTCGAACCACGAAGTGGACGCGGTGAGGGCGCCGATGGGCGTTTGCCACTCGAGGTTGAGGTTGTACATCGCCTGTTCGTCGTAGCCGCCGCTTTGGTGCGTGGGATGGGCGAGGTGGGTGACGTAGGGGTCGCGGTTGTCGAACTGGTCTCGTTCGCCGCCGCAGGTGACGCCGGGAAGTTCGTATTCCGGCACTTGGCCGGCCGGATCCGACGGCGTCGACTCCGAGAAGCAATGGAAGCCGAGCCCCGGGCCGCCGTAGTCGCCGTTGATGACGTTGACCATGGCCGAGAGCTCGAGGTCGTCGTTGACGAACCACGCCAGCTTGATGCGGCCGCCGTTCTCCAGGAACGTGTCGACGTCTTTCTCGTTGCGGGGCGCCACTTGGTCGAGAATGCCCACCCGATCCCGCCGATAGGCGACGATGCGCGCCGCAATGCTCTCGCCCAGCGGGATGTTCAGCATGGCATCGGCGCGATAGGAGAGGCCGGACGACTCGCCGATGTTTTCGACGTTGCTCTGCGCGGAGTAGTCGAGCGCCGACGGATCCGGCTTCTTGGTGATGTAGCGTATCGAGCCGCCCAGGTTGCCTTCGCCGTACAGCGTGCCTTGCGGACCTTTCAGCACCTCCACCCGCTGCAAGTCGAACAACGCGCCGAGCGTCTGCGAGAGGCCGCCGGTGTTGCTGTCGGTCATCGGCAGGTTGTCCATGTAGACGCCGACCATCGCGCCGCCGCCGCCCGAAGGCGGGGTGAGGCCGCGCACGGAGAGGGTGTTGTAGGTCTGCGAGTTGGTGCGGTAGGCGAGGCCTGGGATGGACTGGTAGAGCGTCTGGATGTCTTCGATGCCCTTGGCGATGATGTCCACGTCGGTGACGGCCGAGATGGTCAGCGGCGTGTCCATCAGGCGGGTGTCGCGATAGGTGGCCGAGACGATGATCTCTTCGACATCGCCGGCAGCGGCGACGTCGTCGGCAGCGGCGCTTTCCGCCTCCTCTTCCTGCGCCGCCACGCCGCCGACGATCAGGACGGTCGCTGCGCCGATGGCGACGAAGCGGGCCAGTGCGTGCATTTGCATGTCGTTCCCCTCTCGTTCGCGCGCTCAGGATTGCCAGCTGGCGCGACCGTCGCGCAGGGTGTTCTCCCGCCCCGCTCGGTAGCCGCCGTTCTTCTGGTCCAGGAAGCTCGGGCCTTCCTCCTTCCAGCCCATCCAGTCGTTGAGGCCGGCCAGCTGTCGAAACGCCGGATTGTTGCCGTGGCGGTCGATGACCTCCTGCGGCAGCGCGTCGCCGTAGCGCTCCTGCAGCTTCCAGTAGGGCCTGGCATGGTAGACCGCGAGATTGAGGCGCAGCCCCGGCGTCTTGCGCGGATAGCTGCCGTGCCACATGTTGCCGTGCCAGATCACCGCGTCGCCAGCGGCGATCTCCATCGCTTCCGCCTTGGGATTCTCCTCCGGCCCAGCCAGGAAGACCTCGGAGGGTTCCGGATTCCGCGCCCACTTGTGGCTGCCCGGCACGATGGCGAGACAGCCGCCGTCCTTGGAGTAGTCCGTGAGCGCGTAGTTGATGTTCGCCACTTGCGAATAGGGCGGCAGCGGCGCCGGCATGCCGGTGTCCGTATGCAGCGGAATCTGGCCGCCATCGCCCGGCCCCTTGAAGTGGCAGGTCATGCTGGAGAGCTGGGCGCTCTTGCCGAGCAGGTAGTGGATGAGCGCCACCGAGGTCTCGTTCAGCAGGATGTCCTGAAACACCGGGTGGCGCGGCATCAGGTACGGCACCAGCCGCCAGTCCGGATGCGTCTCGCCGGTCTCGATGTCGGGCTTGGCGCCCGTCTGCCGCTCGCAGATGTCGAAGACGGCCTGGCGGGCGGTGGCCACCGTGTCGGAGTCCAGAACGCCCTCCAGAACGGTGAAGCCGTAGGCGTCCAGTTCCATGACGCGCTTGCCGAGGCCGAGCCGATCGACCTCTTCGATGACGTCGTTCAGATCCTCGCAAGCGGCGTAGTGGTGCGTATGCATGGGCGTAGCCTCCAAACGGTATGCCATGCGCCGAACTTAACATAACAACGGATGCGGCACCGTCATGCCGGAGTTCGCCCTCTGGCTGCCGCGAACGACAGGCTGGCCGTAGCTGACGCTCGATTCCTCCAGCACTTTTCGGTCGCGACGGGTGCCTTCGAGTGAAGGCGAGCGTTCGCCCGCGCTTTCTGGCACTCTGCGCGGCATCCGGTGCCCAAGCGTGTTGCGACACCGGGACAGGCTTGGCGAATCCGAGGAGGGGCATGAACACAGACATCGACGCCACTGCGCCCAAACACCTGCGGGGCAAGTACGCCATCGTCGGGGTGGGCGAGACCGGCTACACGCGGGGTTCCGGCACGACGACGCGGGCGCTTGGCACCACGGCGGTGCGCAAGGCCATCGAAGACGCTGGACTCACCACGGAGGATGTCGACGGGATGCTCTCCTACAGCGGCAACGACTCGGTGCCGTCCACGGCCATCGCTGGCGACCTCGGCATTCGCCTGAACTTCTACATGGACTGCCAGGGCGGTGGCTCCTCCACGGAGGCGCTGGTGGGCATCGCCATCGGCGTGATCGAAGCGGGGCTGTGCAAGACGGTGGCCATCTTCCGTTCGATGAACGGCTACTCGCAGGTTCGCATCGGCGGCACCGGGCGCGGCAGCGGGCGTTCCACGCTCTCCGGCGATGCGCTGTTCGGGCGCGCCTTCGGGCAAGGCAGCGCGGCGCAGAATTTCGCGCACAGCTTCATGCGCCACATGTACGACTACGGCACCACGCCGGAACAGGTGGCGCACGTGAAGGCGATCCACTCCGAACACGCCTCCAACAACCCCAAGGCGTACTACAAGCAGCGCGTCACGGTGGAGGACGTGCTGGCCAGCCGCATGATCTGCAAGCCGCTGCATCTGCTGGATTGCTGCGTGGAGACGGACAACGGCAACTGCATCATCGTCACCTCGATGGACCGCGCCAAGGATTGCCGCCACACGCCCGCAGTGATTCTGGGCGTGGTGGGGCGCTGCTCCAAGCGGCGCGTGGACAACCACTACCAAGCCGGCCCCATCAGCACCGTGGCCGGCGTGTACGCGAAGGAGATTCTCTGGCCGAACGCGGGCGTGGGGCCGGAGGACATCCAGGTCACCGGCTCCTACGACGCCTTCACCTACACCACCATGCTGCAACTCGAAGACTACGGCTTCTGCAAGAAGGGCGAAGGCGGCGACTACGTGAGTTCCGGCATCATGCGCCTCGGCAGCGAGCGGCCCAACAACACCAGCGGCGGTCACCTGTGCGAGGGCTACACCCACGGCATCGCGATGGTGATCGAGAACGTCCGCCAGCTTCGCCACGACGTCGACGACAGCTGCGGCCGCGATGCCAACGGCAAGCCCCTGCACACCTACGACTATTCCGAAGGCGGCTGCCGCCAGGTGAAGGACGTGGAACTGACGGCCAATCTCGGCTGGGCCACGCCCGCCACCGGCAGTGCCCTGGTGATGGCGAGAGGAGCGTAGCGATGGCCCTGAATGGCGAATACCTCGGCATGGCCGTCTCCATCGACGACACGGACAAGCCGAACCAGGAGTTCTACACCCGCTGCGGCAGCGGCGCCCTGCACCTGCAAGCCTGCGGCGCCTGCGACCTGATGCGCTATCCCACCACCACCGCCTGCCCGTGGTGCTCGGCGCCGGACTACGAATGGCGCCCCGTCTCCGGACGCGGCACCGTCTACTCCTACTGTGAAGTCCACCACGCCATCCAGCCGGTCTTCCGGCCACATCTGCCGTATTCGATCCTGCTGGTGGAACTCGACGAACAGATCGGCGCCCCGAACGAACACGACGGCTTGCGCGTCACCGGCAACCTCGTCACCACGGATGGCGACTTGGCGCCGGAAGAGCTGGTGCGTTCGATCGGCATCGGCAGCCGCGTGCGCGTGGTGCTCAAGGACTTGGGCGGCGGCCTGGCGCTGCCGCAGTGGTGCCTGGACGCGGACGCCGACCAGCCCGCCAAACCGTGGCGCTACGCGGACGACTAGCCCGTAGTCGATATGCCGGTTCAGCTTCACCGGACGCGTTCGCCAGCAGCTTCGGAGCGTGAGTTGAAAACCAGCGCCGCCCCAGTGCCGCTCGTGGCTCGCGGCGGCCGACTGCTTGCGAACCTTGGACGACTTGCGCTGCGTCGTCGATTTGCCGGTCGATCTCGACGAACTCGATTCTTGGGAGCGCCGCGAAACGGAGCGCTTCCTGCTGTGGCGCGTTCCCTAGGCGCCCAGGCGTCCTACGTCGCCCAGCACCGCCGAGCTTGGTGGGCCGTGGGGTTGCGCGACCCGGCACCCATCCTGTGTACCTACATGGCGAGGCGTACGCCAGCGTTCGTCCGCAACCCCTTCGGCGCCCGCCATTTGAACATCGCGCACGGTATCTACCCGCGATACGGCGCGTGGACGAGCGAGCTGGAGCCGCCGCTCGCCTCCGAAGCCGCGTAGGCCGTTCGTCCGATGCAAGCCAGCGATCTTCCGTCCGATCTCGAGTCGTCGCCTTGCCCCAATCCAGCTGCCGTACCTAGTTGACCTCGCCCGGCAATCGAGTAAGCTGCAACCAATACGGTTGCACGTTGGAACCGACATGGTTGCCATCACCATCAAGAGGTTGCCCGTCGAGGTCCATGAACGGTTGAAGCTCCTAGCGGCCCGGAACCGCCGCAGCTTGCAGAACGAGATCATCTTCTGCTTGGAGCGCTACGCGGAGCGATCGGTAGCGACCAAGGAGGAGCTGCTCGCCAAGGTGGCGAAACTGCACGCCGAGCTGGCGGAAGTGGATCACCGCCTCGTCGATGGCATCAAGCGCGATGGTCGTGCATGAACGTCGTCGTCGACACCAACATTCTGGCCTACCTCTGGCTGCCTGGTTCGCACACAGCCACCGCTCTGACGCTGCGCCGTGCCACGGACGACTGGTATGCGCCAATCTTGTGGCGCTCGGAGTTCCGCAACATCCTCGCCGGCTTCCTTCGACGAGGTGCGCTGTCTCTGGCCCAAGCACAAGCGACGATGCGGGCGGCGGAGGCGGATTTGCGGGACTTCGAGGGCGCCGTCGACTCGGCGCAAGTTCTGCACCTCGTGGACCAGTCGAACTGCTCCGCCTACGATTGCGAGTTCGTTGCCTTGGCGATGACGAAGGACATTCTCTTGGTCACCCAAGACAAGCGCATCTTGCGTAGCTTCCCTGAAGTCGCGGTGGACATGGCCGGTCTGGTGGGCACTCTTCCGCACTGAGCAGCGTTCGATGCTGTCGCCAACCCGCGAGCCTGCTAAGGTGGCGCGGTCTTTGGGCGGAGCATGGACGATGCGCAGTGTGGCCAAGGGAGTCGGGAGCATTGGGTTCGCGCTTTGCGCGGTCGCGGTGGGCGCGGAGGAGGGAATCTTGCGCGTTTTCGAGACCGGGGCGGCGGGCGAGTTGGTGGTCGAGGCCGAGAGCGCGACGGTGGACGTGCGTGGCGGCAGCGACGGCGTTCGGGTGTCGATCACGCGGCGGGACGACGATGCGGACGCCATCGAGGACGACTACGAGATCGCCTTCGAGCAGACTGGCGACCATGTGCATGTGCAGGCGTTGCGCCGCGAGAGCATTCTCGGCAACTGGGGACGGCGGAGCATTGCCATCGCCATCGAAGTGCCGGCCGGCTTCAGCGCGGAGTTGAAGACCACGGGCGGCACGGTGAGCGTCGCGGATCTGGCTGGGCCGTTGGCGGCGCGAACGTCCGGCGGGAGCGTCCGCATTGCCGACGTGCCTGGCGCGATCACGGCGCATACCTCCGGCGGCTCGATCCAACATCGGGGCGCGTCGGCCACGGTGGACGCGAAGACGTCCGGCGGCTCGATTGCGCTGGCCGAAGTGGAAGGCGACGTGTACGCGAAGACCTCCGGCGGCAAGATCGACATCGAACGCGCCGGCGGTTCCGTTTCGGCGACCACCTCCGGCGGCGGCATCGACATCGGCGAGGCTGGCGGCGCGGTGCAGGCGAAGACGTCGGGCGGGAGCATTCGCGCCGCGTTGGCCGCTCAACCCGAGGGCGAGAGCAGTTTCCGCACCAGCGGCGGCTCGGTGACGGTGCATCTCGACCCGGAACTTGCGTTGGACGTCGAGGCCCGCACCAGCGGTGGCCGCGTTCGAGTGGACGACGATCTTGCGCTCATCGCCGAGGACGACACGCACGACGGCAAGCCGCGGCGGAGGGTGCAAGGGCGCTTGAACGGTGGCGGGCCGGCGCTGGTCGTGCGCACCAGCGGCGGCAGCATCAACCTGCTGCGCCGCTGAACGCCGCGCCACAAGAGGGGATTCCATGAGCGACGGCTTCCATCCGAACAGGCTGCGCCGCATCGCCGCGCACATCGACGGCTACGTGGAATCCGGCAAGTTGCCGGGCGCCTTGTGCCTGGTGTCCCGGGGCGGCGAGGAAGCCTTCTTCCACGCCTGCGGGCTGCGCGACGTGGAGCGCGGAACGCCGATGCAGCGCGATGCGGTGGTGCGCTTCTATTCCATGACCAAGCCCATCGCCAGCGTGGCGCTGATGATGCTCTACGAGGAAGGGCGCTTTCAGCTGGACGACCCGGTGGCCAAGACCATCGACGGCTGGGCCGATCTCGAAGTCTTCGACCGTGGCGACGCCAAGCGCTACGCCACCCGCAAGCCGGATGCGCCGATGACCATCAAGCATCTGCTCACCCACACCTCCGGCCTCACCTACGGCTTCATGAACCAGCATCCGGTGGATGCCCTGTACCGGCGCGCGGACGTGAACGGCGGCACCTTGCAGCAGATGGTGGAGCGTCTCGCCGAACTGCCGCTCAAGTTCTCGCCCGGCACGCTCTGGAACTACGGCGTGTCCACGGACGTCTGCGGCTATCTGGTGGAGCAGTTCTCCGGCCAGGCGCTCGACGAGTTCGTCGCCGAACGCATCACGACGCCGCTCGGCATGGCGGACTCCGGCTTCCACGTTCGCCCCGGCAGCGAGGATCGCTTCGCCGCCTGCTACCAGCACGTCGCGCCCGCCACCTACAAGCTGCAAGACGATCCGCAAGGGTCGCGCTATCTGAAGCGGCCCGCGTTCCTCTCCGGCGGCGGGGGCATGGTCGGCACCATCGACGACTACCACCGCTTCGCCAAGATGCTGCTGGCCAAGGGCGAACTGGAAGGCGAGCGCCTGCTCGGCCGCAAGACGGTGGAGTACATGGCCAGCAACCACCTGCCGGGCAACTGCGACCTGGCGGCGATGGGGCAGCCGGTGTTCAGCGAAACGCCCTACGAGGGCATCGGCTTCGGCCTGGGGTTCTCGGTGGTGGTGGATCCCGCTGCCGCGAACGTGCTGGATTCGCCTGGCGAGTTCGCCTGGGGAGGCGCGGCCAGCACATACTTCTGGATCGATCCGGTGGAAGAGGTGGTGGCGGTGTTCCTCACGCAGTTGCTGCCTTCCTCCACCTATCCGATTCGTCGCGAGCTGAAAACGCTCGTCTACCAGGCGCTCGTGTAGCGCTTGGCGGCGACCGTTCCGAGTCTTCGGCGAATGGACGTGCTCGACAATCCCGCTTGGCATGCGTTGAGCGGCCCGCAGCGGGAGTTCGGCATCGTCGGCGAACGGGCGGCGCGCTATCTGCCGGACGTTTCGCCCATCGCCGCGGTGGCGGACCAGAGCGCGGAAGCGTTGCGCGAGTTGGCGGGGTTCGTCGAGCCGGGCCGGTTCGTCGCCCTGTTCGCGCCCGGCGAAATCGCTGGCGACATCGCCGAGTTGTGGCGGCAGGCCGCGGTGGCGCCGCTCACGCAGTGGGTTTGCACCTCTCCCGTCGCGGCGTCCAACGACGTCGAATTCGTGGATTTGGGCGATGCCGACGCCGAGCAGATGCATCGCCTCGCCAAGGAGACGGACCCCGGCCCGTTCGAGATGCGCACCAATCGCCTGGGCGACTACGTGGGCGTGAAGGTGGACGGCGCGCTCGTCGCCATGGCCGGTGAGCGAATCTGCCTGCCGGGGCATCGGGAAGTGAGTGCGGTGTGTACGGATTCCGCCCATGCAGGCCGCGGCTACGCGCAAGCCCTGGTGCTGGAAATCGTCCGCCGGCAACAGCGCAGGAACTGCGCGTCGTTCCTGCACGTGCGCACCGGCAGCCCGGCGGAAGCGCAGGCCAAGCGCGTCTATGGAAAGCTCGGCTTCGTGCAGCGGACGGAAGCCGAGATGATCGTTCTGGTGCGCCGATGAGCGACGACGAAGCGCTCTCGGTGCCGCCCGCGGAGGGCAAGCCCGCGAGCAAGGGTTCGCTGCTGTTCCGCGTTGGCACGTGGCTTCTGGCGGCCGGCTGCTTCTACTTGGTCTACACCCGCATGGACGCCGCGGCCGAGCGCGAAGGGCAGAACGTCTGGCAATACCTCGTCGAATTCTTCGCCGCCGCCGACTGGCTGTTCTGGCTGGCGCTGATGATTCCCTACTCGGTGTTCTTCTTCCTCGTGGATTCGCACGTCACGTGGCGCGTGGTGCGCTGGTTCAACGCGCCGGACTTGAAGCTCGGCGGCATCCTGCCGATTCGCGCCAGCGCCTACATCCTTTCGCTGGTGAACGAGCAGGTGGGCAAGGGCGCGATGTCGCTCTACCTGCTGCGCCACTACAAGGTGCCGGGCTGGCAGGCGCTCTCCAGCATGATCCTGCTGGGGCTGATGGAGGTCTACCAACTGCTCGCGTTCTCCGGCATCGGCGTGGCGCTGAACTTCGATCTGGTGCGCGAAGCGTCCACGCTGCTGCCCTTGGACGTGATTCTGCCGGCGGTGATGGGCGTCGCGGCACTCTATCTGCCGCTGCACATCCTCTACTTCCGCACCGGCAGCGGGGGCTTGCGCGAGAAGCCGTTGCTGGCGGCGTTTCGGCAAGCGCGCCCGGTCCACTACCTGCTGATCGTGCTCTTCAAGGCGCCCAACCTGATCGGCGCGGTGATCGTCTACACCTTGGCGCTGGACCTGTTCCAAGTGGAAGTGAGCCTCGGCCAGATGCTGGCGTTCCTGCCGGTCATCTTCCTCGCCGCCGCCTTGCCGCTGCCGTTCCACGCCGGAGCGCTGCTGCTCTGGGCGGTGCTCTTCCCGGACTACCCCGAGGTCGCCGCCTTCAGCTTCGTGATGCACACCTTCTTCGTCCTCTTCAACGCCGCCATCGGCGTGCTCTTCCTGCCCAGAGCGAACCGGGAGCTGTTCGGGAGTTAGGACGCTGCACGCTGGTGCGTCAGCTTGCGTGCCGCTTCGGTGTCCAAGGCTGCTGCGCGATCCAGTTCGTCCGCGAGGTAGCCGGTCATCGACGGCACGCCCACCGCGACCGTCGTGCCCCGCTCCACCAGCAGGCCCCGAGCGATCAAGCCGTCGAGCACTGCGCTCGCGGTGCTCGCTTCCGTGGCGCGTCCGTGGTTGTCGCTCTTCTCCAAAGCCGCCAGCACGATGGACGCATCGACTTCGCCGGCATCGTTGGCCCTGCGCAAGGCCGCGGCCAACGCCAACGTATGGCGGGCGAATGGCGCCAGCCTGGCCGCGTAGTAGTCCTTCTTGCTGTTCCTGCATAGCCGGCGCAATACTTCCAGTTCCCGCTGGCGAAGCTCGCCGTCGAGGACGATCCGGCAAACGCCGCGGATGCCGTTGACGAGGTGGTGGGGAAAGTTCGCCGACTCTTCCAGGATCACGTCCTTGGCGGCGTTGCGCCAGTCGGTCCAGTCCTCGGCCTCGAAACCGAGCTGCTTGGCGTACGCAAGCCAGTCCTCGCGTTCCGACTGGAGGCCTAGGTAGTCCAAGGTTTCATCCACCAGCCGGGCGGCGTCGGCATCTTCCATGCATCCCAACGTGCGCACTTGGTCCGCGCCGAGCCGAGACAACCCCAGCCTGTGGAGGGTCGCCGTGGTGTCCTGCAGGCCGAAGCCGACGATGGCGATGTTGGTGTCGAATCGCTTGCCGTGGATCGCTTGAAGATTCCGGCGCACGTGAGGCGTGTCTTCCAGATTCTGCATCTCGTCCACCGCCAGGATCAGCGTGATCCCCTCCGGCCACATGGTCTCGGCGAACGTGTCCAGCGCGGTGCCGAGCGACGACTGGTCCAAATTCATCGCCTGCATCGCAAGGTCGAGGGACGAGCCGCGCTTCAGCAGCGCGGTGGCGAAACCGACGATCCGGCGAACATGATCGTCCGCCTTCTCGAACCCCGGCAGCCGGCGCAGCAGGTCCATGCGAACCGGCACGTCGGCGGCGAGTTCCTTCACCATGCTGAGCGAGGGCCGGTCGAAGAAATCGCAATCCTTGGCGATCACGGCGACCGGCTTTTCGTCGCCCACGGCAGAGCCGAGTTCCGTCTCGAACTGCCGGCACAGCGCCGACTTGCCGACGCCCGGCACCCCTTGCACAACGGCCGTGATGCCTTCGGCGCCGGATTGCGCCGCGGCCACGGCGTCGTGCAGGAAGGCGAGTTCGCTGGCGCGGCCCGTGAACACCGGCGGGCTGGCGCGACCTCGCCGGCGGTCGAAGTCCCGCAGAGCGGCTTCAATGTGTTCCGGCATCTGCATCGGGGAACGGGTCGCAGCCGTGGCCACGGCAGTGTAGCCGAGTGCGCTCGCTGTTCGGGCTAGGCCCGCAAGTGGCCCGGCGAGAGCCAGCGCTCGATCTGTTCGAAGACCAGTTCGGCGACGATGGCGAGCACGGCTGCTGGTACGGCGCCTTCCAGAATCAGCCGAGTGTCGTTCAGGGAAAGGCCCTTGACGATGGGATCGCCGAGGCCGCCAGCGCCGATGAACGCGGCGAGCGTTGCCGTGCCGATGCTGATCACCGCCGCCGTGCGCACCCCGGCGACGATGCTCGGCAGCGCCAAGGGCACGAAGACGTGGCGCAGTTGCTGCGCTGGCGTCAGGCCCATGGCCAGCGCCACGCGGCGCAACGTCGGGTCGATGCCGACGAGGGCGGTGACGGCGTTGCGCAGAATCGGCAGCAGCGCGTACAGGAACAGCGCGATCACCGCCGGCACCGCGCCGATTCCGACCAAGGGGATCAGCAGCGCCAGCAGCGCCAACGACGGAATCGTCTGCAACAGGCCAGCCGCGTAGACGGTCACGCGGGAGAGCCACACGAAGTTGAAGATCAAGAGCGCCAGCAGCACCGCTATCGCCGTGGCTGGCAGCAGCGCCCAAGCGACCAGCACGAGGTGGCGCAGCGTGTTCGCGGTCAGGCGCTCGGCAAGCCCTTCGGCGGCGTTCGCCGCCGCGTCCGCGACGAGTCCGCGTTCGCGCAGATAGAGCGCGGCGGCGCTGGCCGTGGTCTCTTCGCCGCCGTGGACCTTGGCGTTCAAGCCGCGCATCTCGGCGTCGTCCATCGTGTCGGCGGTGCGGGCGATGACCGCCTTCGCTCGCCGCGCCAAGTCCGCGCGCACCAGCGGCACGGCGTAGTAGCTCGGAAAGAACCCGCGGTCGTCTTCCAGCACCACCAAGTCGTAGCGGGCCAGTTCGCCGTCCGTCGAGTAGGCGTCCGTCAGGTCGATGGCGCCGTCGGCGATGGCCTGGTAGGCGAGGGCGTGTTCGATGCCGTCCGGCGTCCAGTCGAAGCCGTAGACGCTTTGCAGTCCCGGCCAGCCGTCGCGGCGTTCCAAGAGTTCGTGGGAAAGCGCCATCCGCAGGTCGGGGTGGTCGGCGAGGTCGGAGATGCGGCGCAGGCCACGCGCCTCGGCAGCCGCGGCCGAAGCCGCCAGCGCGTAGGTGTTGTTGAAGCCGAAGGTCGGCAGCATTTCCACGCCGTCTTCCGCCAAGGCGGCGGTCAAGCGCGCTTCGTCCGCTTCTGGAATGTCCTTGATGGCCTCGGCGATGGTGCCGGTGTACTCCACGTAGACATCGACGTCGCCAGCAACGAGCGCGTCGTAGCAGATCTTCGTGCCGCCGAGCCCGAGCTTGCGCTCCACCGCGAAGCCTTCGTGTTCAAGCAGTTGCGCGACGATCTCGCCGAGCACGTAGGACTCGCTGAAGTTCTTGCTGGCGACGACGATTGGTTCGGCAGTGGCGAACCCTGCGCAAAGGCAGGCGATGGCGGCCAACGCTCGACGAAGCACGACCATGCCTCGGTTCACGATGCCGAAGCCAGCAGCGAACGCACGAAGTCGTCGGACGGCGCCGCGGCGACTTCAGCCGGCGCACCAGTCTGGACGACGACTCCACCGTCGCCCATGACCACCAGATGGTCCGCCAAGCGCAGCGCCTCGCGCATGTCGTGGGTGACGAGCACGGTGGTCACCGGCTCGCCGTTCGCGGCGTCGCCATCGCCGCTGTGGTCGCGCAGCTGCTCGAACTCGCGATGGATGTCGCTGCGGGTGATCGGGTCGATGGCGGAGAACGGCTCGTCGAGAAGCAGCAGCGCCGGGCGCAGCATCAGCGCCCGGCACAACCCGCCGCGTTGCTGCTGGCCGCCGGAAAGCTGATGGGGAAAGCGGTCGGCCAGTTCCTCGCCGAGTCCGGCCAGCGCGAACAGTTCGCGCCGCCGCGTTTCGATGGCGTCCGCCGGCCATCCCTCCAAACGCGCCAGCAGCGAGACGTTCTGCGCAACCGTCATGTGCGGAAACAGCCCGGCGCCCTGCACCGCGTAGCCGATGCGCCGCCGAAACGCCTCCACGTTCTCGTTCGGCACCGGCGCCGAGAGCACTTCGATGTCGCCTTCGTCGAGCACATGGACCGCGTTGACGAGTTGCAGCAGCGTCGTCTTGCCGCAGCCGCTCGGCCCGACGATGGCGCTGGTGCAGCCGCGGGGCAGCGCCAAATCGATGTTGCGGAACACCCAATCGTCGAAGCGCTTGCCGGCGTTGCGGAGACGCACGGCGGCCTCTGGTTCAGGGCTCATCGCAGCGCTCCGACTGCTCGATCGGAATGGCCCGGGCGAAATCGGCCAAGTCGTTCAGAATCTGCCGCTCTCCGGGATCGGGGTTCGCCGCGAGAAGCCCTGCGACCTCCTGCTCGAACTCCGCCAAGGACGGACGCCGGCCGAACCCTTCTCGCAAGCACTGCCGCACATGGGCGTCCCAGCGGCGCCGCTCGTTCGCGTCGAGTTCGCTTGGCCGTAACCGCGCCTTCAGCCGCTCGGCGAGTACGCGCAGCCGCTCGTCGTCGAACGCCGCGCCCGGCCAGCGTTCCGGTTTGCCCGCCAAAGCGGTTTGCAGGCGCTCCAGAGTGGCCTTGTCCGCATCCTCGACGAAGGCGTCGTAAAGCGCGAGCTCCGCGTCTTCCGATGGTGCCCGAGGTTCGTCGCGGCGGAACACGGCGGCGACTTTCTCCGCTAGGTCGGGAACGGCGGCAAGCAGTCGTCGCTGCTTGTCGATGGCGTCGAAGTCGAACTTCAGGCGCTCGGCGTCCGGCGGGCGCACGACGTTGATGGGGGCGAGAAACGGGCAACGGTTCAGCACGACTGTCTCCAAAGGCGGACGTTCCGGCGCATCGTCCTCCCGGGGCCCGAAGAGGCGTTCCGCCAGCTGCGCCGCATCGCACTCGAGCAGCATGGAGACGTCCTGGGAGAGATCGACGACGATGACGCGGCTCTCGATATCCGGGTGCATCGCCACCGAAACGACCGGCGCCGTGCAGTAGCGCTCGTTGGAGAAGCGCTGCGAAACGTGTACGCACAGCCGTTCCCCCAACGGCAGCAGCATGTCCGTGGCGGCCTGGCGGGAACGGTTGTGCAAGGCGAACCGCCAGAGTTTCGGCTGCGCTTCCTTCACCAAGCGGGCGAGCGCGATGGTGGCCTCCACGTCCGAGAGCGCGTCGTGCGGGCCGTCGTGGGGGATGCCGTTGGCCGCGCTCAACGCGCCCAGCCTGAACGACGCCACGCCGTCTTCAGTCGGCCAGCGGATGCCCTCCGGCCGCAAGGCGCCCGCGGCGCGCACCAGATCGATGAGATCCCAGCGCGAGTTGCCGTCCTGCCACTCGTGGCAGTAGGGGTCGAGCAGGTTGCGGTAGAAGCCGTGGCGCAGGAATTCGTCGTCGAAGCGAAGGTTGTTGTAACCGGCCACGCATGTGTCGGGCTGCCGCAGCAGCGCTTGAATCGTGCTGAGCGCCTGCCATTCGTCCACGCCTTCGGCGGCAACGCGCTGCGGCGTGAAGCCGGTGACCAGGCACGCTTCGGGGCTCGGCAGCACGTCCTCCGCCAAGCGCAGAAAGACGCGATGCGGCTCGCCGATCGCGCGCAGTTCGGCATCCGTGCGCCGCCCGGCGAACTGCATGATGCGATCGCTCGCCGGATGCGTGCCGGAGGTCTCCAAGTCGTACCAGAAAAACGTCGCGCCTTCAGCGCCGCTGGGCGTCGGCGACTTCATGCGGCGCAAGCGACGGTGGGCGGCGTTGCAGCATTCGGCAGGAGTCGTCGCCGCCTCTCCGCCATTGGCAGTGCGCCGACTTCGCGCACCCGGTCGTAGAAGGCCGGCCAGTTGCCGGCGGCATCGAACAGCCGCGAGAAGCCCTCGCGCAAGTCGTCGTAGGTGCCGGCCAGGACCATGCGGGCGTTGTTGAAGGGCAGTCGCATGTAGCCGTCGTAGCGCCCGTTGCCGAGGCGCTGGCGGCAAGCGCGATAGGCGCTGCGCATCGCCGCGAAGGCTTCCGCCTTGAGTTGCCGCTTGGCCTCCGCGTTGATCGGCAGCGCGTAAAGCGCTTGCAGCCGGTCTCGCCATTGGCGAAGGAACGCAGAGAAGCGAGCGCTTACTTCACGCTTCGCTTGGTGTTCGCGCCGCAGAGCGTCCGCATCGCCGCCGTGCGTTGCCACCCACGCCGCTGCGCCGCGACTGCCGACGAACGTGGCGAAGGATTCGTTGAACGCCGCGTCGTCGCGGACGTAGAGGACGCCGTGCGCGAGCTCGTGGAACAGCAGTTCGGCGAGCGCCGGTTCCGGGTAGTGGACGAAGCTGGAGAGAATCGGATCGTCGAACCAGCCAAGGGTCGAATAGGCACCCACAGCATAAACATGCACATCGCTGTTCGCCGCCAGCCGCCGTTCCTCTGCTTCGGCGGCGCGTTTCGAGAAGTAGCCGCGGTAGACCGTGCAGCCGATCAGCGGATAGCAGCGGGCGCGGGCGGCGAGTTGCAGTTCGTGCGCCGCGACCACGTTCCACAACGCCACGCGCCCCACATCGGCGTAGCTGGCGTAGCGTTCGCCCACCGGCAACGCCAACTCTTCCGCCGCGAATCGAAGCATCGCCGTTGCCAAGCGCAACTGCGCGGCCAACTCCGGTTCCGTGCGCGAATCGTCGATGACGGCCTGCACGTCGCGCCGCGAAAGCAGCAGCGCGGCTTGCCCGGAGACGGCCTGGGCGTAGAACTGGACGCTGGCGCATCCGCCGAGCGCCCAGGCCAAGGCGACGCTGGCGAGGAAGAAGTAGCCCACTCTCGGCGGCGCAGTTTGGCGCATCCCGTGTGCGACCCTCAGGCGCAAGGCCGTGCCGAAGCTGGCCACGCTTTGCGCCAGTCTTGTGCGCGGCGGGCATTGCAACCAGTGGACACGCGCTTGATAACCTTTGGACGACTCACGGCAGAGCATAGCCCATGCCAGCACAGCGCGAACGGCTAGGCGCGATGGCGGACTCGCTGCGCGGCTGCGCGGCGTTCGCCTTCATCGTGCTGAACACGGTCGTCTGGTTCGTGCCCATCGCCCTGCTCGGCGCGGTGCGCCGCCTCCTGCCGAAGTCCGCAGGCCGCATCCGAGTGCTCTGCGGCACCGGGCTCGCACACGCGCTGCAAGGCTGGGTGGGCTGCGCCAGAGCGATGGCGCGGACGCTGCGCATCACGCGCATGCAGGTTCGGATGGACGCGCCGGAGCAGTCGCCGCTCAAGCGCGACGCCTGGTACCTGCTGGTCTCGAACCACCAAAGCTGGGCGGACATTCTGTTGCTGGTGTTCGCCCTGCACGGCGTGGCGCCGCCGTTCGTGTTCTTCACCAAGCGCGAACTGATCTGGGTGCCGCTGATCGGCGTGGCGCTCTGGCTGCTGGAGTTCCCCTACGTCCGCCGCTACTCGGCGGCACGGCTGAGCGCCAATCCGGCGCTGCGCGAACGCGACCGCGAAGCGATTCGCCGCGCTTGCGACGGCATCCGCGAGCGGCCCACCAGCGTGCTCAACTTCCTCGAAGGCACGCGCTTCACGGCGGCCAAGCGCAGCGCCCAGGATTCGCCCTACGAGACGCTGCTGAAGCCGAAGACGGGCGGCCTGCGCATGGCATTGGAGGCGCTGTCCTCGCGCTTGACGGCGGTGGTGGACGTGACCATCGACTACGCTGGCGGCCCGCCGAGCTTCTGGGACTACCTTTGCGGACGCTGCCGGCAAGTGGACGTGCGTGTTCGCGTCCTGCCGTTGCCGTCCGCGAGCGGCGACGATCTGCGCGACTGGGTGGCGGAGCTTTGGGAGGAGAAGGATCGCCATTTGGCGCGTCGTCGGGAGGTCACTGGCCAGCGCCCAAGCTCGGACTGAGGCTGGAGGTCGGCTCGGCGCTCGGAGTGCTCGGCCCGCCGTTCCGGTTGCGCAGTTCGAGCATGGCCGCTTGCAGTTCGCGGCGCTGGGTGTCGAAGGCGGCAATGGCGGCTTCGTTCTCCTCCACCCGCCGCGAGAGGTCCGCCTTCAAGCCGTTGGCGATCTGCGTTGCCGCGTTCGCCTTGTCCACGAGGTCGCGCTGCTGCTGCACCAGCCGTTGCAGCTGCATGTCCACGGCGGTCACCCGATCCGCCACTTCCTGCTGCTGGCCGATGGCCGCTTCGAGGCGCGACGCGGTGCTTTGGAGGGTGTTCAGGGTGCCTTCGAGGTTGCCCGTGGCGGCGACCAGTTCGGCGATGTTGGCGCGGTTGGTTTCTATCCAGCCGCGGTTGCGCTTGTTGGCGATGTCCCAGACCTTGCGGATTTCGGTCTCCCAGAACGAAAGCTGCTGGCTGGTGTCGGCATCGGATTCCGAGAGCGTCTCGTCCGTGAGCCGCAGCCGATCCTCCAGCGCGCCGATGCGGTTGCGCGCATCGACGAGGTCCTTGCGGCTGTCGAGCAGCTCTTCGTGCTGCTCGAAGATGAACCAGCCAGCCGCGAGCAGCCCGAGCAGCGCCACGACCACCAAGCCGTTGGCGATGGCGGCCCCGCCGCCGCGGCTCGCTTGGCGGCGGGTGCGGCGCGCCCCTCCTCGCCCGGACTCCGCGGTGATGGCGGGCGAGCGCAGTTCCTCGGCCAACCGCCGAACCCTACGGCTGCTTCGACAACGTTCGGAGGCGCGTTCCCTAGGACAGGAACTGCAAGAGCGCCGCCATCAACACGGTCAACAGTACGCTGCTCCAGATCACGCCCTTCACGGTGGTGAGCGGCCCCATCTTGCCGAAGATGGCGTTGCCTTCGATGGCCAGCACGACCACCAGGCCGATCCAGAATCCGGCGCCCCAGCTGCCCGCCCCCATGGTGTAGGCCGCGTGGGACACCATGAAGAACACCATCGGCAGGGAGAGGAACGTATTGGTGCGCGACGCCAGCAGCGCCTTGGCCGCCGCGGCCCCTTGGTTGGGATCGGCTTCGCCGCCGCCAGCCACCGCTTCGTTGGAGGCGATGACGATCTTCTGGTTCGGCCAGATGATGAGCCAGACGTTGAGGAACATGAGCGTCGCCATCAGCGCGCCGAGCAGGATGCCAGCGGAAAGCGCCGTCATGATGAAGTAGAGCAGCACGACGCCGGTGAGGAACGTCATCATCGCCGCCCAGCGGAACCACCACAGCGCGCTGGGCACGAGCTTCGTGAAGGCGTCCACCTTGGCTTCGTCGGACGCCTTGGCCATGTAGCCGCCCTGGACGAAGTTGAAGTAGTAGAGAAGGCCGATCCAAGCGATGCCGAAGACCACATGCCCCCAGCGAAACAGAAACTCCACGAACTCCATCATGCCGTTCTCCCTTCTTGTGCCGCGGCAAACGCGCCGAAAACCACGCGAATACAGCAAAATCCCATTGGCGTCAATGCACTGCGACGGTACGGGCGCGCCCGCGTCGCTCGGGACGACGATGGCTCACCCGGCGAACGCGCCGGGGCAGAGAGGAGGTCGCCCTATTTAACAAGCATCGCGAAAAACGACCAGCGCTCCTCGTAACACGTTGAAAAATATGTTCTTTCCTATTTGACGGTCATTTAACAGGCACCGCCATGACGGTGCTTGGCGAGCGCGACGCTCTCTATTTAACAAGAGACCCTCGCGGCAACCCAGAAATCGACGTAACTCGTTAAATCCAAAAGCATTTTCTATTTTAACGGTCATTTAACGGCAAGCCGCGCCAAGCGGCGCCGGCGCACATGGCCGAATCGCCCTCGCCAGCTTGGCGGCCAAGGCATCGAGGCTGTCGGCGCGTATGCGGGTCACGCGCCGAATGCGGCATTCGGCGCGCCGCAGGTGGGCGACATTGGCGTCGAAGATCCGCCACGCGCACTGGTCCCGCGCAGTCGTCCGGGGCAAGCGGGCAAGGACGCCTCACTGGTGGGCGGCCTTGGCTGCCCCTGTTCTGCGGCGTCTCCTTCCGTGCCTTCGCTGGCGGAGGCGGGTCCACCCCTCGCGCAGGCGTGAAATCCGAGCTTTGGAAAAGCCGCAGCCCTTGCGTAGAAGGATGTCGTCGCCGTGGTCTAGCGCCGCCGCGACGTTGCCCATTCGCAGCCACTCATCGATGCGGTGCGATTCAAGCTCCCCCGCGAAGGCGTAGGGCACCGGCAGTTCCTCGGCTTCCCGCGGCTCCAGCTCCAGAACACCGCCGCCATAGCTGCGGCCGCATATCTCCGACCAAGCGAAGGTCAACGAGTTCACCATCGCGCCGCAAAGGCGGCCACAGTCGACACCGGCCCGCATCCGCACGCGGTGAATCGTGTCCGTCGCCGTTGCGCCAGCCTCGTTCGCCGATAGCAGGGGCGCGTGGTGGATTTGGCGGTACAAGAACGCGTCCGGAACGGAGACCGAAGGGACGTCGAACCAGCGGTCGCGGATGCGGCATTTGTAGCCCTTGCTGACGCCTTGCGCTTCGCCTTGGCGGATGTACTCGTCTAGCTGCGGCGAAAATGAAGCGCGGTCGAGGCCCTTCAAGTTGAGGAGCTTCGACCGATTCGACTTCGCATAGGCGCGCAGGTCCTCTTGAGTGAAACGAATGGACTTCAAGGCTGAGGTTCGACCGACCACGTCCAACGCGTGGCCGTTCACGCCGAACTGCTCCGCCTGCTGTTCGCTGACGACGAAGAATCTGTTGCGGCCAGTCACAATGCCGACGTCGACGTCGGCCAGTTCGCCCAAGCGATCCAACTCGCCGCTGCTTGCGCAGTCCTGTATTGCTTTGAACTCCGAGTTGCCCAAGAACAGCGATGTCCACTTCATCCCTCGTTGCCGGTGGCGCTCGGGCAGGTGCGGCACGGAGCCGGACATCGGTTCATCCGCGAGGAGCGCTTCGCCATTGGCGACCTGTCTTGTGTGAACGCGGCCGTGGGAACGAGCGCGTCGCCGGCGCCCATCCGCAAGCAGGAGCACGACCTCCTGCTGAATCTGCGGGAAGACCAATTCGTCGAAGGCGACCAGGAAAACGTCCTCGAACAGCAGAGGAAGCCGCTCTCTAAGTTCGGCGGCGTACTTCACCTGCAACAGCTCGGCGGGAACCACCATCGCCAGACGGCCGCCGTCGCGGAGCAGTTCAGCGGACAGCTGAACGAACGCAATCCAGGCGTTCGCAAGGCCATTGGGCCTGTAACCGAACGAGTTCAGGAGCCGGAACGCCCGCTCCCGCTCCTGCTTGTCGAAGTGCTGGAACCGAATGAAGGGCGGATTGCCGAGCGCGACGTCGTAGCCGCGCCTGTCGAGGAGTTCAGGGGCAATGTCGAAAAAGCTGCCGCACTTCCACTCCACGGTTCCCGCGGTGCCGTTGACGGATTGCTTCGCCTTTTCGATCTCGGGACGCATGATTTCAACTGCCGTCATCTGTCCGCCGCGGCCGAGGAGCTGCGTGGCCGCGGAAACGAAGCTGCCGTCGCCGCAGCTAGGTTCAAGCACACGGTCCGTGGAAGTTCGTATGGCCCAATTGCAGAGGTAGTCGGCCAACACACGAGGCGTGTAGTAACCGCCGCGAATCTTCCGCTCCGTCGGCGTTGCCTTGTTGGTTTTGAAGTTCTGCTCTGCCGGCATCTTGCTCTCCAAGTTCAGGTCGTGTGGGGCGGGAGGTGTTGATAGCGGTCTCTGTAGGCGCTCTCAATGCGCTGGCTCATGTTTCGCAGCAGAATTGGGGAGTCGCTGTCGGGCGTGTCTGGATCGATCTCGCCGTTGTTTGGATCCCAAAGCACCAAGGAGACGGCTTCGGCCAAGTGGTGCTGATCCAACTCATCCTTTCGTGAACCCAAGCGTTCAAGTGTGCTGATGATTGCGCGTCGCTGGCGCTCCATTACCGCTTGTGCTGGTATGGCGACGATGAAAGCGACAATGCAGAAGGGAAACCGCGTGTGGGCGGTCGCTGCTTCCGACGCCAAGTCGTTGATCATGTTCTGCCAGTTCTTTCGGATGCTGCTCTTCTCGTTCAACGTTTTGCTGTCGAACACTACCCGAGGACCGTCCGGCCGGTAGGCCACGTCGTAGTTCTGCGGCCGTATTCCGCCGACCACTCGCGTGGTGCCGACCTCGACGCAATCCGGCTGGTGAGGCGTGAGGGCGTTTGCGTTCGGCGTGACGACGGGAACGCCGCCGAGCATGGCCGCTAGCGCGTTGGCAAATGCGCTATCGAAGATGCGGGCGAACTCGATTCCCTGCGCTCTGTCGAAGCGACTTGGGCGCTTGGTTTGGGGCTTTCCGTCCGTACCAGGACTCCCTTCCGTGCCGAGCCAAGTCGCGCCCCAGCTGGCCAGGGCCTCTCGATCAATGCGTATCTCCGGCATTCCTTGCAGTTCGGGCATGTCAGAGAGCTCCTCGCGCAGTGCCGTAGACGACCATCCAGTATTCGGAAGGCGCATCGCCGAGCAGGCGGATGCAGACTAGCATACTGGACGAGCGGGCAGTACCGTCGCCCC
Source organism: Candidatus Azotimanducaceae bacterium (assembly GCA_965243175.1). Taxonomy (GTDB): domain Bacteria; phylum Pseudomonadota; class Gammaproteobacteria; order Pseudomonadales; family Azotimanducaceae; genus VXYL01. The sequence goes on from OZ251532.1 coordinate 1,516,762, forward strand.
CGGCTCGCTCAACCCGCCTCGGCCGCGTTCCTGCCCGCGACGCGTCCGAATACCGCGCCGGAGGTGAGGCCGGTGCCGCCGGGGTAGTTGAAGTAGAAGAGGCCGCCGACGAGTTCGCCGGCGGCGAAGATGCCTGGCATCGGCGCCCCGTCTTCGCCGAGCACCCGCGCTTCTTCGTCCACGGCGAGCCCGCCGAAGGTGAACGTGATGCCGCAGGTGACGCCGTAGGCTTCGAACGGCGGGGTGTCGATGGGGTTCGCCCAGTTCGACTTGGGCACCGCTAAGCCTTGGGCGGCGCGGCCATCCTTGATGGTGGGGTCGAAGGGCGTTGCCGCGTCTACCGCGGCGTTGAAGCGGGCGATTTCCTCGAGCAGGGCGGCGCCGTCCACGCCTTCCGCCTCGGCCAGCTTCGCTGCCAAGGCGTCCAGGCTGTCGGCGCGGATGCGGGTGACGCGGCGGATGCGGTATTCGTCGCGCAGCAGGTGGGCGACCTTGGCGTCGAATATCTGCCACGCGCACTGGCCTGGCTGGTTCAGCACTTCGCGGCCGTAGCGGGCGTAGGTGTAGTTGCGGAAATCGGCGCCTTCGTCCACGAAGCGGCGGCCGAGCTGGTTGACCATGATGCCGAACGGGTAGGAGTGCTTCTGGAAGTTGTCGCCCACGTCCAAGTCGCCGAATTCCGGCGCGTTCACGTCCCAGCCGACGGCGTGGCAGCCGGACCAGTTGCCCCTCGTGGCGGCGCCTGCCTCCACCGCCATGCGGATGCCGTCGCCGGTGTTGAAGCGGGTGCCGCGCACCTTCGCCAAGTCCCAGCCCGGCCCCAGGTAGCGGGTGCGCCACGCGGCGTTGGACTCGAAGCCGCCGCACGCCAACACCACGGCGTCCGCTGCCAGCGTTTCTCGGCCGGCCTGCCCGGCAAGCTCCACGCCCACCTTGAAGCCCTTGGATTTCCGCCGCCGCAAGGTCGTCGCTCTGGCGCCGTAGCGGATGCGAACACCGCTTGCTTCGGCGATGGCCGCGAGGCTGTCCACCAGCCCCGGCCCGCCGCCCCACGCTTCCACGGTCAGGCCGCCCCAGAAACGCACCTTGCCTTCCACCTCGAAGGATTGCCGCCCGTACAGCGGCAGAAAGCGCACCCCTTTCTCGCGCATCCAGGCCAGCGTCTCGAAGCTGGACTCGACCAGCCGTTCCGCCAGTTCGGGCGCCGTTCGGTAGCTCGTCACGCGCCCCAGGTCGTCGTAGAACTGCTCGCGGGAATAGGTGCCGAAGTCCGTACGCGCCAGTTCGTCGGCGGTGAGTTCGGGCATCAGCCGCCGCAGGTCGTCCACGCCGTTGTAGACCGTGCGCATGGCGCCCGCCGTGAACCGCGAGTTGCCACCGCGCAGGTCGAAAGGAGCGCGTTCGAGCAGCGTCACATCGGCGCCGCCTTCGCGTGCCGCAATCGCCGCGTTGAGAGCTGCGTTGCCGCCTCCGAGGACGAGAACCCGCGTCAACCGAGCACTCCTTCGGATCGCAGCTTGGCGATGGCCGCATCGTCGTAGCCGAGTTCGGAGAGCACTTCGGCGCTGTGTTCGCCGAGCCGTGGCGGTGGCCGCGTGGGCGTTGCGGGCGCGGCGTCCACGGTGAAGCCAGCGCCCACGAAGCGGAGCTTGCCGTCCGCGATGCCCGGCACGTCGTCGAGTTCGGCCAGCGTTCCCCTGTGCGCCAACTGCGGGTTTTCGACGACGCGCTCCGGCCCCTTGAGCTGCCCCGCCGGAATGCCAGCGGCGGTGAGCAGGGCGTCCCAATGCTCAGCGGTATCGCCACGGAAATGCTCGGCGAAGAGTTGCCGCAGCGCCGCGCGGTTCTCGAACGCGGCTTCTTCAGTGGCGAAGCGTTCGTCCTGCAGCACGTCCTCGCGGCCGAGCGCCTTCGCCATCCGCTCGAAGAGGCGATGGGTGTTGGCGTTCACCAGCAGCGTGCCGTCCTTGGTCTCGAAGGTGCCGGCGGAACCCTGCTGCGCCAAGGGATTGGGGCCGACCCGGCCACGCACCCGCCCCGTCGCCAAGTAGCTGTAGTAGTTGAGGCCCATCAGCGCCATGCAGCTTTCCAGCATGGAGACGTCGATGAACGCGCCCTCGCCGCTGCGTTGGCGGCGCAGAAGCGCGGCGTTGATGGCGGAACTGGCGACGATGGCCGTGCCCGCGTCCGCAACCGCGAAGCCCACCCGCACCGGCTGCTCTTCAGTTCCCGTGGCCATGAACATGCCGGATTCGCCTTGGATGAGGTGGTCGTAGGCCGGGCGGTTGCTCCCCGGCCCGGTCTGCCCGTAGCCGGAGATGGCGCAGTACACCAGGTTCGGCCTGACCTCCCGCAGCGCCTCGTAGCCGATGCCGAGGCGGTCCGGCGTCCCTGGCCGCATGTTGTGCAGCACCACGTCCGCGGTGGCGACGAGCGCATGAACGGCGCGCAAGCCCTCCGGCGCCTTGAGGTCGATGGCCAGCGAGCGCTTGTTCGCGTTCTGCCCCAGAAACGCGGGCGGCAGACCTTGCGGGTGCCCGGCGCGCATCTGGTCGCCGCCCGACGGCGCTTCCACCTTCACCACGTCCGCCCCCATCAGCGCCAGCTGGTAGGCGCAGAGCGGCCCGGCGTGAACGTGGGTGAAATCCACCACGCGAACGCCGTCGAGCAGATCGACGGGTTGCGCGGCGCGAGGGGCCGGCTGTTGCTCGGACATGGCTCTCCCTTCCCGTGCTTGGTTTCGCTTTGATGCTATAACGCTTTCGACCGTGGAGCGGAACAACGGATGCCGAACGCTCTGAACAGCGCCGCTCTGAAAGCGAAGCAGCGCCAGCTGCGCGACGGCTTCAGCTCGAACGTCAGCCTGCGCATCCACCGCGCCATCAGCTGGCTGCAAGGCGCCGAAGCCGCCCGCGAGAGGAAGGACCTGGACGCCGCGTTCATCTGCTGCTGGATCGCGTTCAACGCCGCCTACGTGCAGCCCTCCGAACTGCACAAGGACCACCCGGAACGGAAATTCTTCGAGTGGTATTTCAAGGAGATCTGCGCCGTGGACACGCGCCACGTGGTCTACGACGCCATCTGGCAGCGGTTCTCGCAATCCATCCGCACGCTGATCGACAACCGCTACGTGTTCGCCCCGTACTGGCGCCACCAGCACGGCGAGCCGGGCTTCGGCAACTGGGCGAGCCGATTCGAGAGCGAGCGCAAGATGATCCACAGCGCCCTTGGCCGAGGCGACACGGTGCGCGTGCTCACCGTGCTGTTCGACCGCCTGTACGTGCTCCGCAACCAGCTCGTCCACGGCGGCGCCACGTGGCGAGGCGAGGTCAATCGCGCCCAAGTGCGCGATGGCGACGCCATCATGGCCTTCCTGGTACCCCACTTCGCCGACCTGATGATGGACAACCCGAACCAGCCTTGGGGCGTCCCGCCCTATCCAGTCCAGGACGCGGCAAGCGACCAGCGCCGCGACGCGGGCTGAGCACCATGCCACCGCTCTTCGTCGAACCGCTTAGAATCTCGCCCAACGAACCTAGGAGCCAAATCCATGCGCACCGAGACGATGCTGTTCGCCAACCTGGTCGACGCCGAAGCCGCCTCCGCCTGCGCTAGGGAACTCGGCCTCGACGCCGACCCGACCCACTAGGAAGGCTCGTGGCCAGAGCAGATCAGCTCCTAGCGCTGGCAAAGGCTGGCTCTTGCGGCGATCGGGTGGCGTTCCGCAGGGCGCTTGAGGACATTATCGCCGGGGAGCGCGCCCGGCAGCATCATGTCCTCGCGGACCGGCTTGCGGCACACCTCGAAGCGGCGGGGCGGGCGGACAGGACGCAGGGGCCGGTTCGGCGATCAAGCAACACGGATCTCTACCACGACATTTCCCCTGTGCGAGTGCTGGATGACCTCGTGCTGCCCAAGGAAGTGGGCGTTACCTGCCGGCAAGTGCTGGCGGAGCACCATCGGGTCGATTTGCTTCGGGCGCACAACATGGAACCGCGCCATCGGTTGTTGCTCACAGGGCCGCCGGGCAACGGCAAGACTTCGTTGGCGGAGGCGCTAGCGGCGGAGCTGGCTGTGCCCCTGCTGTCGGTGCGCTACGAGTCCGTCATCGCCAGCTACCTTGGCGAGACCTCGGTGCGGCTGGCAAGACTCTTCGATCAGGTTCGGACCCATCGCTGCGTCCTGTTCTTCGACGAGTTCGACGTGGTGGGCAAGGAGCGCGGCGACATCCACGAGACGGGCGAGATCAAGCGCGTCGTGAGTTCCTTGCTGTTGCAGGTGGATGAACTGCCTAGCCATGTCGTTGTCGCCGCGGCGACCAACCATCCCGAACTGCTTGATCGTGCCGTGTGGCGGCGCTTCCAAGTGCGGCTGGACTTGCCGCGGCCAACGCAGGCATTGGCTGCGGAGTGGTTTCGTCGTTTCGAGAAACGCTCTGGCTTGAATCTGGGACGGGCACCGACGACGCTGGCGAAGCAGCTACATGGCTTGAGTTTCTCCGAGTTGGAGCAGTTCGGTTTGGATGTGCAACGCCAGCATGTGCTGGGGCTTCCGGATTGCGACATGAAGACGACGGTAGCCAACCAGCTGAAGGCGTGGAAGAAGCGACCTGAATGCCGCGGGACGGCTGCCGGCAACGGAGCGCAGTAGATGCCGGAACGTCCGCTGTTGGTTCTTCCTACGCCAGGGCGGCCGGTTGAACGTGCCAAGGGAAGGGGCTTTCCACCAAACGTCCACCGCCCCAGCCGTGAGCGGCAAGGCGAGAGACTAGCCCCTCGATTTACAGCCTTGCAGGAAGCAATCGAGTCGCATCGCGCACGGTTCCGGTTGGATGCCCAAGCCCTCGTTCCCGAGGATGTGGTGGTCTTGGAGACCGTCGGCGCGGTAGATCGCTTCGTGCGGGCAGTGGAGAGGATTCCAGGCATGGAGTGGCTGGCGGAAGTCGAAGATGTGGACATGCCACCGGACGACGACTTCTTCATCCGAACGGCTGCCGGCGAACGAACCGAGCGGCCTCTGAGCGGCAGGCTGTTCATGGTGTTCACCAATCAGACTGCCTTGGACCAGATGCTCTCGCTCTGGCGGTCTTGGCAGGAAGATGAGCCGCTGGCATTTGGGCTGGGCCCGTGGCGGATACTTTTCTCTCAACTTCGGGACGTTCGACGATGGGGCGTGCGCGACCGGCTGCTCGAGACAGGCGTTTTGGAGGATTGGCGCGAGCGGGTTGAACACGATGGCGGGGAAGAGGTGCCATGCGAGATCGAGCTCTGGCACCGTACCCGTCAGTCCGCGCGGGACTCCGCCCGGGAGCGTGTTGTGGGGCTCGTTGAGGACCTAGGCGGCACCGTTCGGGCGGAAGCGACGATTCAGGAAATCGCCTACCAGGCGCTTCTAACCACACTGCCGATAGCGAGCGTGAGTGCGTTGCTCGCCGAGGATGGCGACGACGTCGATCTCGCGCAGTGCGAGCAGATTCAGTTCATCCGTGCCAGTGGTCAGATGGGCGTGACGCCAACCGAGGACGCCAACGCAAGCGAGCAGCAGGACGGGGCGAGACAGCTTGGTCCGCTGCCCACACGTCCACCAACGGTTGCGCTGCTCGACGGACTGCCGTTGCAGCGACACAACCGGCTGGACGGACGTCTGATTGTGGACGACCCAGACGGCTTCGAGGCGAACTATCCTGCCAACCAGCGGGTTCACGGCACGTCGATGGCATCGCTCATCGCGCATGGCGACTTGGGCTTGAACGCCCCGCCTTTGCCGAGCCGCCTCTATGTTCGCCCGATCCTGCTGCCGAACCCAAGAGACTGGCGGAACCACGAAGAGACCGTTCCCGAGTCGGCCCTTGTCGTGGACCTGCTCCACAGGGCTGTGCGTCGTCTGTTCGAAGGCGAGGCCGATGAACCGGCCGCTGCGCCCAGTGTCGCCGTCGTCAACCTGTCGATCGGCATACGGGACAGGCCCTTCGAGCAGGCCATGAGTCCACTCGCGCGGCTGCTCGACTGGCTGGCGTGGCGCTACAAGGTACTCTTCGTGGTCAGCGCGGGAAACCACGCCGAGCCTATTCGTTTGGCCGTCTCTTCCGCCGACTTGGACACGATGGATGCCGCAGCCGTCGAGCGCGAAGTGCTGCAGGCCGTTGCGGCGGATGCGAGGCTCCGTCGGCTGCTGTCACCGGCGGAGTCGTTGAACGCGCTGACGGTGGGGGCGACGCACGCCGATGCGTCCTCGGGCCAGCCTCCAGGTTGGATCGATCCGATAGAGAACGGGCTTCCGAGCCCCGTCAACGCACAAGGCTCCGGCTTTCGACGCGCCGTAAAGCCCGACGTAATGGCGCCGGGCGGCAGGCTCGCGCTGCGCCAGCCGCCGATCGCATCCACCAACGCGGAACTGGAGCCTTACACCTTGGCGGGCGCACCTGGGCAGCGCGTTGCTAGCCCCGGCTCTACGGCTGGTGATTTGAACATCGTTCGATACGCGCGCGGAACCAGCAACGCGACGGCGCTTGTCAGCCGAGCAGCAGCCTTCCTGCAAGAGGTGCTCGACGATCTCCGCAGCGGACCGGAGGGCGAAGTGATCGACGATGTGCCCCGTGCCGTTTGGTTGAAGGCGATGCTCGCGCATGGCGCGGATTGGGGCGGCGCGGGTGCCCGATTAACGACGATCCTCCGCAACCCAAGCAACAGCCGCCAGTTCAAGGAATACGTCTCTCGGCTGCTCGGGTATGGCGCAGTGGATACGGAGCGAGTCAGCGAATGCACCCCTTGGCGGGTCACTGCGCTCAGTGGCGGCGAGCTTGGCGAAGACGAGTCGCACATTCACACCTTCCCTCTGCCGCCCTCTCTCGACGGCTTGTCCACGCACAAGCGCCTGACCATCACGCTTGCGTGGCTCTCGCCTGTCAACCCGCGCCATCAGGCTTGGCGAAGGGCGAGTCTCTGGTTCGACCCGCCAAAGGATGAACTGAACGTGACTCGCCAACAGGCCGACTATCGGGCGGTGCGGCGAGGCACGTTGCAGCACGAAATCCTCGAAGGAAGCGCTGCAGCGGCCTTCGGTCAAGGCGACGCCTTGGAAGTTCAGGTGAACTGCCGGGCGGATGCGGGAACACTTGAAGAAAGGGTGCCGTACGCGCTGGTCACCACGCTTGAAGTCGCCGAAGACCTCACCCTCGACATCTACGACGAAGTGCGAACGGCCGTGCAAGCCGCCCGGTTGCGGGTCTGATCGCGCAGCCGCCGTTAGAGTGGTGGCCCGGTTGGGCTTGCGAGCGGAAAGATGCGACGACAGGCACCGTGACGCGAGTTGAGCGTACGCCACCGCCTTTCGCCAATCCGCTTAGAATCCCGCCCCAACGAACCAAAGGAGCGAATCCATGCGCACCGAGACCATGCTGTTCGCCAACGATGTGGAGGCTACCTCCAAGTGGTATCAGGACTTCCTCGGCATGAAGTCCGGCCATGGCGGATCCGAGTACGAGATGCTGATGGACGGAGACCAGCTGCTGCTGCAACTGCACCAGATGGACGCGGACCACGACCACGGCGTTGGCACCAGCGCCCCGTTCGGCCACGGCATCATCGTCTACGTCCACGTGGACGATGCCCAAGCGGCCTACGCCCGCGCCAAGGAACTCGGCCTCGACATCCTCAACGAGCTGGAATACAACGAGCAGGCGTCCATGCACGAGTTCACCGTGCGCGACCCGAACGGCTACGCCATCGGCGTCTGCAAGTCCAAGTGGGGCTGACCGTGGCCGATGCCAACCCGCCCAGCGTGTTGACGGACGAGGACAAGTTCCTCTTCGACCTGCGCGGCTTTCTGGTGGTGAAAAACGTGCTCGCCGTGGCCGAGTGCGAGGAACTCGTCGCCCTGGCGGACGAAATCTGGCCCCGCCAGCCGGAAGACGGCCCCATGCGCCGCTACAACGGCGTCTCGCACTGGCACCAGCGCTTCGTCGATCTGATCGACCACGAGAAGCTGCTGCCGTACCTCGTCGAACTGGTCGGGCACCGCCTGCGGATCGACCACGACTACTGCATCTTCATGCGCAAGCACGCCGTGCGGAACACGCTGCACGGCGGCCCGTGGCGCTACGAGACCGACCACTGGTACCGCTACCACGACGGCGTGATGCGCAACGGCCTCACCGTCGCCACCTGGAATCTGACCGATGCCGGCCCGGAAGCGGGCGGCTTCGTCTGCGTCCCCGGCAGCCACAAGACCAACTTCCTGCAGCACATGCCCCGCGACGTGGCCCGCTTCGAACGCGACGTGGACTGGGTGGTGCAGCCGCCCCTCGCCGCTGGCGACGTGCTGATCTTCACCGAAGCCCTGATCCACGGCACCGCCGAATGGACCGCCGACCACGAGCGCCGCACCCTCCTCTACAAGTACAGCCCGCCCCACTCCTCCTGGGCGAAGAAGCTCTACGACCCAGCCGACTACCCAGACGCCACCCCCCGCCAACTCCGCCTCATGGCCCCGCCATCGGTGGAAGCCCACGCGCCGGTCGTGGCCCCGCCGGAATAGCGCCGCAACGCGCGGGCGGATTAGCCCGTCCAAGCGTCCGTACCGCCGCCGGTGAGTGCCGAATCGCCACCTTGGGCGGAGGGCCGTCGGGCGCTGTGTCCTGGTGGCAGGCGCGACGTTGATCCAGGACAGGTGGTGGAGGGCGCGGTCGTGCGTTTGCTGCGCTGGGAGGGAATCGGTGGCAAGCTATCTGTCCCGACGAGATCTGGTTGGAGAGACAAAATGGATGCCAAGTTCGATGCTCTGGGTGCTAAAATCGACGCCAAGTTCGATGCGCTGCGCGGCAAGATCGACCGCCTTTCTACGCAGCTCTACATAACGCATTGGATATTGCTCCTAGCGTTCGCCATCTTGCTGGGCTTCGAAGTGGGGCTGTCCATACGCGCCACGCCGCCCGCTCCCGCGCCGGTCGCGGTGGTGCGGCCGGCCGAGGCGTCCGCGCCGCCAGCAAGCGTCGATTGCCCGCCCCTAGCACAAGAGCAGCTGCCCTCGTCTGAGTAGCCCGCGTTGCGGCATCGCCGAGGCAGAGCCGAGCGCGTGGCGGATGGTTTTGCGGCGCGTCTGAGGGAGCGTAGGCGAGGGCGACGTCGTTTTTCAGCCAAGTCTCACGTCCGCAGGAGGCGATCTCTCACAATTTCGGCTGTGCAGACGTGGCAGACTGTCCGCCTTGCAACCCATCTGACGGAGAAGCACCATGAAGAAGTCACTGGCAATCGACACGCTGCGGTATGCGAAGAGACTGGAAGAGTCGGGCGTGGCCCGGCCAACGGCGGATGCGATGGCGGATGCGCTGAACGACGAACTGGTGGATCACCAGCTCACCAAGGCGGACCTCGCCGAGGCGCTGCTGCCGATCCACAACCAGCTGGCGGCCGCAGACGTCAGATTCAACGCCTTGGAGGCCAAGTTCGACGCGAAGTTCGACAGCCTCTCCGCGAGGCTCAACCTCGGTTTCGCGATGATGTCTCTGATGTTCTCGGCCTTCGTGGGCCTTGCGGGCATGCTGTTCGTGCGCACCGCGCCGCCGGCTCCAGTCCCCGTGCCAGTGGAACAGCCGGCCGAAGCCCCCGCGCCGCCCGTCGGCACTGGTTCCTCGCCCACAGCACTGGAGCCGCAGCCCTCGTCCCAGCAGCCCGGCCCACCCCCGTAATCCAGGGAACGTGGGCGTCCTCGCCCGCTTGCAGGCGAGACCCCCGCGCTCCCGATGCCCTGCTCACGCGTCGGCACGCCCATCCCATTCTTCGCGTAAACGCTTGCCAAGGGGTAGGGGTGGTGGTATATGGCGACTCAAGTGCGCACTTTTCGAGCGCTCGGCAGGAGAACTGAACATGGAGTTGAAGAACTTGGCGGCCAAGCTGGGCGTCCTCGTCACGCGCTATGCCGCGGATCTGCGAGGCGTGTCCACGGTTGAATACGCCCTCATCGTCGTGGCGATCATCGGCATCGTCGGCGCCGCCGCGGGCATTCTGGGCGGCGCGTTCGATTCCCTCTTCGATGACTTGTCGACGAGGATGACCGCGGGCGCGGCCAGCGTCGCGGCAACCGCCACCTAAGCGCAGCCAACCCCGAGGGAGGCGGCGCTGCCGCCTCCCGACGCGCAGATGAGCTGGCTTGGCTCGATGGCCTTGGCCACGAGTGTCGCGTTGGCGTTCGCCGCCGTGTGGACGGATGTGCGGCGCCGCGAGATACCGCACGCCATCGTCGGCGGGCTTGTGGCGTGCTGGGTGGTCGCAGCAGCGTTCGCGCCCCGGGCGCTGAACGCTCCGCCGCTGGCCGGCCTCGTCTGCGGCTTGGCCGGGCTGGGGTTGGGCTTCGTCCTGTACGCCTTGGGCTGGCTCGGCGGTGGCGACGGCAAGCTGCTCGCAGCCGTGGCGATGTGGCTTGGGCCGGCGGACGTCGGCTTGGCCCTGCTCGGCATGGGCGGCGTGGGATTGTTCGTCGTGCTGGTGGCGTACCTGCAACCGAACAGCAAATGGCGAGAGGACGGCGTCCCCTGGGCCGTCGCCATCGCCCCGCCAGCAGCCGTGGTGCTGGCGCTTCGCGCTTTCGCGGACTAGCGGCCCGTTTCGGAGTCATCATGGCGCACGATCCCTCGCTTCATCCGTACCGTCCGCAAGAGGATGTACGACAAATCCTTGGTGACGGGCGCTGGGAACGCGGGCGTTCCGCCAGGCGTTCCGCCCGCATGCAGGCGAGACGCCTGCGCTCCCAGGGTCGCCGCAAGCCCCTCCAATGTTCGTACTTCCCTGAGCGTGACCGCCAAGCAAGATGAACCCACGCACTCTGATCGCCGGTGTCGCGGCTGGCTTGGTCGCCTTGGGCGCCTTCCTGGGCATTCGCTTCATGTTCTCCGGCACGGACGACGCGCCACCCCCGCCGCCGCCAGCACCCGTGGCCGCAGCCCCGGCGCCCGCTGCCGAACCCGAAGCGGCCCCACCACCCGAACCGGAACCCCCCGCCTTCCCAGTCGTCCTGGTGGCGACCCGCGACATCCAGCCTGGCGTACGCCTGGTTCGGCAACTGGTCGCGTGGCGGGAATGGCGCGGCAGCCTCGACGTCAACACCGCGTTGGTGGAGAACATCACGCCCATCGACGCCGTGCTCGGAACCGTTGCCCGCACGCGCATCCGCGAAGGCGACCCTATCGAATGGAGCAACGTGATCCTTCCCGGCAGAGCCGGATTCATGACCTCCATGCTCACGCCGGGGCATCGCGCCGTGACCATCGAAGCGGACCAAGCGACATCCCGCGCCAACATCATCCGTCCGGGCGACCGCGTGGACGTCATCCTGGTCTCCAAATCAGGCGACGTGCCGCCCCTGCGGGATTTCGGGCCAGCGGCGCTGACCATCGCCCGCGACGTGCTGGTGCTGGCGGTCGGCTCGATGACGTTGGCCGCGGCGTCCTACCAGTTCGCCCAGTCGCAAGGCGTCGAAGGCGTGGTCGAACGGCTGATCCAGGAACAGCCCGACGGCGACACCTACACGTTGGAAGTGGCGCCCGAAGACGCCGAGCGGGTCGCGCTCGCATCCGGCATGGTCATGCTGACCTTGCGCTCGTTCAGAGACCCGGCGGATGACGAAATGGAGGCTCGCCTCGTGGGGTTCGACGACGTGCTCGGCGGCCTCGCCGACCCGGACCCGTTGCCGCCGGTGCCAGCGGTGCGCATCATCCGCGGCAGGACTGCGGAAGTTCAGGAACTGGCCGCGTTGCGCAGCATCGCCGCCGCCGCAGAGGAGTCCACGCAATGAGCCGAAGCATCGCGTTTCTCGCCATCGCCGTGGTTGGCGCACTGTGCGCGAACGCCGTTGCGGCGCCAGCCGTGGAGCCGGCGGAAGAGATCAGGCTGGCCCTGGGCGAAGCGACCAAGCTGGAGTTCGACGAAGAGATCGGCAACATCATCGTGGCCGATCCGGGGACCGCGGACGTGGAAGTTCTGGATGGCCGCAACGTGTTCGTGCTCGGCCTCTCCCCAAACATCACCTCGCTGAAGGTCTACGGCAAGGAGAACCGCCTCCTCGGCGCCTACGCGGTGCGCGTCCACGCGCAGTCGCTGCACGCGGAGACCGTGGTGGCGCACATCGCCGGCGAGGACAGCGACGTTAGCGTGAACTCGGTGGGCGACGCCTTGTTCGTCACCGGAAGGGCCGCCAGCCCCGCCCAGGCCGAGCGCCTGCTGCGCAGCATCCGCGCCGTTTCCGGCGACACGCCCGTTGTGGACGCCCTCTCGTTGAAGACGCCCGCGCAGGTGAATCTCGAAGTGGTGATCTCCGAGGTCTCGCGCAACATCACCCAGGAGCTGGGCATCAACTGGTCCGCGGACATCAATCCGTTCATGAGTCCGCTTCGCACATTGGTGAGCGGTCTGCGGCTGGCCACCGGGCCGCTGGACGTGGCACCGTCCTACTCGCAGAACCTCCGTTTCGTGCAAGTGCGTGGGGACGGCACCACGGAAGACTCGACGCTGGAGACCAACGAACTGGGCGTGACCCTGCCGAGCCGAGGCGGCGACGGGCGGGTGGTGCTGGCGCACTACGACACGATCAACAGCGGCAAGTACCGCGCCACCACGTTCCTGGAGGCGCTGGCGCAGAACGGCCTCGCCATAGTCCACGCCAGACCCAACCTCACCACGGTGAGCGGCGAACCGGCCGTGTTCAACTCCGGCTTGGAGATACCGATACCCACGGCGAGCCAGTTCGGCGTGGTGGCCACGGAGTACCTGGAAACCGGCGTGAACCTGCGCTTCACGCCAATCGTGCTGGACAACAAGCAGATTTCGCTCACCGTGGAGCCGCGCATCCGCGAGGTGACAGCCGGCGGCGCCACCATCGCCGGCACGGAAGTGCCGAACATCAACCAGCGCTCCGCCTCCACCACCGTGGAACTCGGCGACGGCCAATCCATCGCCATCGCCGGCCTCTACCGCAACAGCACCACCAGCACCCGAACCGGCTTCCCCCTGCTCAAGGACATCCCCATCTGGGGCGCCCTCTTCCGCACCACCCGCGAAACCGAACGCTCCGTGGAGCTGATCATCGTCGTCACGGCGCATATCGTCGCGCCGCTGAACACGGCGCTGGCCGCCCGCACGGAGCTTACGGACCCGGGGAGCTCGGCGCAGCGGCTTGGCAACGAGTTCTACTTCTAGCTAGCCATCCGCCCCATAGAGGATTCACCAGGACATGTCATCGCAGGTCACCATCGACAGCATTCGGTCAACGCGATCTCTCTTCGCCCTAGATGCCCTACTCACCCGGGCCATGGCCGAGAGAACTATTCAAGCCCTGACTAGGGACACCAATCTGGAGGCCATAGTCAGCAAGGTCATCGCTCTGTCCGTTGAGAACGTTGACGACCAGCTAATCGCAGCTTCGACATTGGGCCGTCTTGCTGCCGTTGTCCGGGGCGACAGAGCGGAAGTCGTCCGGCGTGGCCTAGACGGTGCCCTTACGCAGGAGCCCGCTGACATCGACACCTTGCAGGACGGCGACACGAAGGCACACGCCGCAGCCGCGCTGAATCATGTGGACGCTCCGTGGTGTGATCGCTATCTCGTGCGGCAGGCTGTTCTAGTCGATACAGCAGACAATGCACGACGGGAACTGATGGGGGGTAGCCTGCGGAGAGCTGGCTCACTAGACAAGTGGATCAACGCCGTGGCGGGTGAGGCAACGCAGCTACGTCGCCTCAGCAGCGGCGCAAGATTGAGAAGAGTCTGCCGCATCTTTGAAGCAATGAACCACGTCGTTCGAGATTGGCAGGGGAAGGTCGGGGGAGAAGCGGGGAGCCCGTTGGCCCTCCTATTGCGGGAGTTCGTCCGAGGCCCCGACCTCAAGAACCAAGAGGATGTGCTCTTTGAAGCGGTCGACCGCTGCCTGGCCATACTCCTGAGAGCCATTGAACTTAGGTTCTCCTTCGCACTCCAGACACAGACCTATGGCGCTCTAAACTCCGGTGTGCAAGTGCTGGGCAAAGGCCTCTGGAATCGCTTTCTGCGGACTTCAAAGGCAACCATACCACGGCTTAGGGAGACGCTCTTGGAAGCCGTGTTGGTGCTAGCCCGGCAGAACAGGACAGACGCCGGCGTAGCTGAGGTCCTGACTTACGCGTACACCTCCCCGAAGCAGGCCGCGGGTGCCGTTGACCGGCACTTACGGCGAGCGGGGGATTTAGACCCGCAGGTCTCGCATTGGTGGAGTAGTCTAGGTCGCGGAGCAATCGAAGGGCGAGCTGTCGAGCAGAAGGTGGGAAGGACGGAAGACGAACAAATCGGCGAGCTCCTGATCGAGCTGGATCTTGGCCGACCGGCGATGGAGAGGCTCTCTAATGAAATCGTCCCCATTCTGGAAATCTCCGATTCCGTGTCAGCCGTAACCGCCAAAAGGGCAAGTGCCAGATACAAGCAAGTCGATCAGATCGGCCGCAGGCTTGCGCGCATGAGGCGACTCCGGTTGACGGATTTGGGCGGAGAGGTCATGGAGTACAATCCCTCCGAACACGAGCTAGCGGACGGACACAGGCAGGGTGTGAGGGCGGTTCGCGTTGTGCGTGAAGGCATTCTGAAGGAGTTCGGCGGCAGAATCAGAACAGTGGTGAAACCTTGGGTGGAGGAGAACTGAACGATGAACGTAAATGAGGCGGCGACGCTGTTGAGAAACTTGCTTGATCGCGTTGAAGAGGTCGATCGCGGTTACCAGCTGGTTGGCCTATTGACCGAAGGAGAACTGAACGCAATTCGAGTTGCCTTGGCGGGCCTTGGGGAGGCAGTGAAGCTCGAGGGCGAGGAGCTGAGCTTGGCAGCCGCTGAACCCACAGTGGAGACGCTAGGCGTAGATCGTTCGGCGATCGACGTTGACTTGCCGAAGGACGTGAGGATATGCCTCGACTTTGGTACGGCTATGTCGAAAGCAACCCTCGTAGAAGACAGCGGTGACGAGGAAAGGGTGGAGGTCCTCCAGCTTGGTGAGATAGCTGGCCAGCAGTCGAGCGACTACCTACTCCTGTCATCGGTGTACATTTCGGACGACGGCGTCCTCATGTTTGGGGAGTTGGCGGTCGAACGCTCGTATCAGGAAGGATTGGATGGCAACCGGCAGCGTCTGGATAACATCAAGAGGAGGATGTCCGAGGACGGCTGGGAAGAGAGAGTGCCCCTAGAGTACAATCCGACCAAAGTGGATGTGACCTATGGAGACATGGTACTCGGCTACTTGACCTACTTTACTTGGACGGCGAGCGAGTGCGCGAAGAAGCTCGGCTACGGTGTGCTGCAAAGGCGGTTTGCGCTCCCTGCGTTCCGTGGCGCGAAGCGACGCGAGGTCGAAGCGAGGTTGAAGGGTACCATTGGAAAGGCGCAAGTGCTCGCGGATACGTTTGGATCTGACCTGTCCGAGGGAGTTCCGTTGGCGCGTTTCATGGCAGGCGTACAGGAACTTGCGTCAGATAACGGGGACTTCCCTCTTGTGGGTGAGGGCCTCATGGAACCCGCGGGCGTGGCAGGCTCGATGTTGAGCTGGCGTGAGAGGCAGCAAAGCCTCGTTCTGATAGTAGACATTGGCGCTGGTACGAGTGACTTGGGGTTGTATAGGCTGTTCGCAGACCCACCAGGAGATGGGCAATTTCTGGAGGTGGAAGGATCAACAAGGACGCTGACTCAAGCAGGAAACTACCTTGATCGGATCCTGATGGAGTATCTGTTGAAGAAAGGCGGTGTAGCAGGCGATGATCACAGGACTAGGAACAGGCTGAACCTACGAATACGGGATTACAAGGAGACGCTGTTTGAGGAACGCTCGGTAACGGTCTCTGTTGGGGCGCTGGAAACCGGCGTGGAGTATGATGAGTTTGTTGGTTTGTCGCAGGTGCAGCAATTCACGGCGTCGATTAGGAGCGCCATGGCGCACATTTTGGAGTCGGTCGATGAGAGTTGGTTGGATTGGGTACAGGCACCCGGTAGGGCGCTGGCTGTGCTGATGACAGGCGGATGTGCGAGTCTGCCGGTGCTCCGTGATCTCGTGGGGGATGAAATGGATGTTGGTGATCGTCGAGTGCGAACTGCAATGGCCTTGTCGAGGCCTATGTGGCTAGATGAACTGGCACTGCCAGCAGAAGTCGAATACAGCCGCGTCGCTGTCGCGTTGGGTGGTGCGAGGCGACGCATGATGGACGAGCGGGTCGCGAAGCTGACAGCTGGGAGGCCAAGTCCGTTGTCGAGTCTCCCCTCGACGGCATATAGAAGGCAAACGTGAGTATCGTGGGCGGTTTGATCACGAAAGCGAGGATAGAGGCTGACAGAGGCGCTGCGACCGCCGAAGGTCTCGACGCCGCCGTAGTGGACGTCGACTCCCGCCATGAACACGGTGCGGCAGCCGTATGCGGTGAGCAAGTCCCCCATGCAGGTGGCGCCTTCCATCTCCGGTGCCACGCCTCTCGCGATGTTCTGCAGCAGATCCTGCCCGATTGGAAGGCCTTGCAGCCGATCCGGCAACGGTCCGTCCGCCGAAAGCGGACGAGCGCACTGCGCTGCCGCCATTGCCGCCGTCGACCAAGCAGTAAGGGAAACTTGGCGCATGTCGGTGAACTGCGTACCGGACGCTGCCAAGGCGGTGAGCCTCCGCGTCAAGTCTTCGCCGAATATATCCGCGCGCGAACGCGCGAATAGGCCGCCTCCAACGACTCCGCGAAGATCAGAAGCAAACTTCGCGCTTGGGGAGGAGCCGCTGGCGTTAGGCGCAGGACCGGCTTGGGAACCCAGAGCGCGGATTGAATGTCGCCCACGACACCGGCGATGTGCCAGCCGAACGACCAAGCCGGAGCGCACATCGCCAGCCCCGCCACCGTGGCCGCTGCGACTAGCTTGGCGCGGGGCCTAGACGCCGTAGCCTTTGGCACCAGAGACACGCAGCACAGTATCAGCAGGAAGTACGCCAGAGCAGCCCACAACACAGGGCGCAACGCTACAGCAACAAAGACCAACGTCTCCCAGTTGGCATGCGCGAAGAATTCGATGTTGAAGCCGGCGCCTTGCACTCGAAAGGAGATAGCCAACAAGACGTTGGCGAAGGCTATCAGGAGATTGAAGATGCAGGCCCCAACACGCCTAGCAGCGCCGCCCCGTCGCACAAACGCGACCGTTGCCGCGGCGATGAGAACACCGGACGCAAACCACAGCACATTGCGCGACCCACCGCTCCAAGCGACCGCGGGCGGCAGCAAGTGCAAGATGAGAAGAAGCACTGGTGCGAACAGGGTGCGCATGGACTACTCGGGTGCCGGCCGTCGTAGCGAGGCGTTCCCCGCGGCGCGAGGCCTTGCCCTCGCCCCGATTGGTCGATATTGCAGCGCGAAGACACCGCTACCGTCGGTGTTCCGTCAGCATCTGGCGGCTGCGGGAGCGCTCGCTGACCGTGTTGGAAGCGGCGGCAGGGAAGGACGGATTGCGGACCAGCGTCTTGACATTCACCCACGTCGCAATCCTTCAATCCAGTTGAATATCGCACCGAGGATGATTAGCACTAGATGTGGAACCACCAGAACAAGGCCCGGTGCAGCGATCAAGATGCCCACATACCACGGCCAACCCAAAACATCTACGACAGCGAAGAAGACCCCTACGGTGATCGGAAATACAACACGTAGGACCAGTGCCAAGACTAAGGCACCGAATGAGGCCCACGGCCCCAGATGATGTTCGATACCCGCGGCCCCAAGGCCAAGGTAAACCAAGGCAACGCTGGCTAGCAGGAGGTACAGAAGACATCCGAGAAACACGCTACCTCCATCTATGTCTTGATTTTCTTCGAGCTACACGGCTCCCACCATAGCGTTGGCTAGGTCTCGATCAGTGCCGAAGGGGAGCACCGAGTTCTGCTTTCGAAGTTTCAAGAAAAGCTCCTCAGCAGGCGTCCTAATCGACTGCCAAATCTGCGAATTGAGCTCGTCAGGGTCTTCTACGGGCTGCCGGTTCCTCTTCTCCCAATAGACCACCTCGTCTCCATTGCGGAGATGGAGCGTAATTCTCCCTTCCGCAAAGCCTGGGGCGATTCCGTGGACATCTGCCTCGATGCTGTCGATAGCATCAACAGCTACAAGAGTCCCATCGGATTCACAGGCGATGAATCGCTTGCTCACATCCACTCTCCTTTCCGTGCTCATGTGGCGTCCCTTCATTCAGAAGGCCACCATAGCCTCTCACTCTAGACGTTGCAAGCACTGTTTCATGTTCTTGTACGTCAAAGTGCGTCCGAGGGCGCGCGATGGTCTCCCGCGCCACACGGTGAAGCGCAGGCGGCGCTCGTCCGCGCGGGCGAAGACGGCCAGCAACTCGCTGCCGACGAACGACGTTCCAGCCAGATGGTCGGTAGCAGCGCCACCGCGACGTTCCAGTGGGCGGCGCGAATGTCCCCGACGAACTCCGCGATGAGCCTGTCCGAGCACCGCACGGCCGCGAGCCTGCCTTCGCCGCCTCGCAGCTTGCGGAGGGGAATCCCAGGCCGTGCGTGTCCGCGGTCTTCACCACCAGCGCGAGCGGCCCGGCTTCCTCCGCCAACTCGTGAACCTTCGCGCACACCTACGCGAACAGCGTCTCGTCCTCGATCAGCCAGTGCCGGTTCTGGCCGTCGAAGGTGGCCCCGTCACCGCCCCTTGCGCCTTGCCGCCCACGCCTTGGGTACGCACGTGGTCACGGTCATTTGGCGGATGTAGTAGCTCTTGCCGTCTACGCTGACCTTGCAGGGAGAGCCGCCACTGAACTCGACGAGTTCCCTAGCCGTGGGAGAATCGAGCGAGCAGGCAATGGCTTGGCGAGTGGCCTCGATGTCGACGCCCTCAACCCGCTCCAGATACCGGACAACCGCGTGGTCGGAGACCTTGATCATCGTTGTTCTCCAGAGTCGCTCGTATCCGAACTCGGCTCCGGCTCACTCGCGACCAGCGTTAGGGAGGACGCCAACTCCTCCTGAAGGCGCCCTTCGTCGCTCAGCCTCTCTTCCAACCATGCGACTCGGGCGTCCTTGGCTTTCGGCGACAGCAAATCCTTGGGAATCTGCGACAGCCGAACGTCGCCATGCAGCAACGCTTGCCGAGCGAGCCTCGACCCTCCGGTCAGCTCGCCCAAGACGTCCCGACAGACTTCGTAGGGCTCGGCACCCCATATCGTGCCGAAACCTACTGTCGCGTCGGACGTGCCCGGAAAGAAATCGACAATGCCGGCAATCCCCATGTTCTCCGCGAGCTTGCAGAGGTAGTCGCGGAAGGGTACGCCCGCGTAGCCGTCGCCCCACTCCTCGCGTCGAACGTCGTCGCCCATGAGGTCGGCGTTCTCGATGGAGTAGCGTTCGCAATCGTTCCCCTCACTCAACAGCTCTAGGAACAAGGCGCCGTACAGCGCGGTTTGCGCGTGAAGATCCTGCAGGCGACCGATGAGCTCATCGACCTGCTCGGTGCGTTCCCTTCGCCATGCCAAGCTGCCTTCGGCAAGCAGCACGAAGAGCAGCGGCGCGAGTTCGACGATCTCCCTTCGCGTGGGCCCGTAGCGATGGCTCACCAGGTCGTAGGCGAGTTGGAGTTGGGGAGATACGCGCACCCTCAGGCCGACGTCCTCCAGCTTCTCTGGGCTTTGCGGGACAGGGATCGCGCCGGACAGTTTCTCTCTGTCCGTACCAAGCGCTTGGGCGATCCTCTTGGAGGTCGTCATTCGCACCGGTACGGCGTTAGGCGCCGATTCGAGACGGGCAAGCTGCCGCTCGGACACGCTAGACCTGTCGGCAAGCTGACTGCGCGACCACCCCTTGCTCGCGCGAAGCGCCTTCAGGCTCTCCGGATCAATCTTGAACGATGCCGCGCTGTCGTCGACCGCGGGCAACGGTTGCTCGTCGGTGAGCGCCTTGACGTCTACGTCCAAGGCGCGGGCCAAACGGTCAAGCGTGGTCTGCCGGACTCGCGAGGGGGTCGTCTCGATGCGCGCGAGCTGCCGCTCGGACACATGCGCCTTGGCAGCGAGAGCTTGGCGCGTGAAGCCGCTCCGTTTGCGCAACGCGACCAAGCGCTGGGGGTCTATGGTGTGCATGTAGGGCACCTCGTCGTTGTGTATGGCGCCACCATAACCTCGTATTCGGACATTTCAAGTGCCATTTTCAACTTTCATGCCGAGTATTTATGCCAATATTTGGCGGCGAGGGGCCTCGACGGGCTCTCGGAGCGCAGCAGGCTGGCGCCGAGGTAGTGTTCCGTCCAGGCGCTCAGGCCTAGGAAGTCCATCAGCGTCGGCATGACGTCGAAGTGCGTCCCAGGGCGGGCGATGGTCTCCGGCACCGCATCGGGCGCCCACGCGGTGAAGCGCAGGCGGCGCTCGTCGGTGCGGGCGAGAACCGCCATCAATTCGCTGCCGACGAACGACGTTCCAGCCAGATGGTCGGTCAACAACGCCACCACCACGTTCGGGTGGGCAGCGCGAACGTTCCCGACGAACGCCGTGATGAGCCTGTCCGCGCAACGCACGGCCGCGAGCATGCCGTCGGCACCCTCGCAGCTTGCGGAGGGGAATCCTGGGCCGTGCGTGTCCGCGGTCGTCACCACCAGCGCAAACGGCGCGGCTTCTTCCGCCAACTCGTCGACTTTCGCGCGCGCCAACGCGAACAGCGTCTTGTCCTCGATCAGCCAGTGCCGGTTTGGCCGGAGCGCCGTGCCTGCGCCTGCCAGCGGGGAGAGCGCCTCGAAGCCGAGCCGTTCAACGAAGCCGTGGGCGGCGTGGAAGGTCTCGACGCCGCCGAAGTGGATGTCGACTCCCGTCATGAACACGGTGCGATAGCCGAGCGCCGCAAGCACATCGCCTAGGCAGGTCGCGCCATCCACCCTCGCGGCACCGCCCTGCACCGCCTGCCGCCACCAAGCGTTCGCGGAAACCGGACGGGCGCACTGCGCGGCCACGAACGCGCCCGTCGACCACGCGGCGAGCGGAACCTGGCGCATGTTCGTGAACCGCTTGGCGGACGCGGCCAACGCCGTGAGGCGCGGCGTCAGGTCCTCGCCGAACAGGTCGGCGCGGGAATAGGTCGCCTCCAAGGATTCGGCGAGGAGCAACACCAAGCTCCGCGCATCGGCCTTGGGCGCAAGCACCGGCAGCTCAACCACGGGCTTCGGCACCCACAACGCCGATTGAACATCCGCGACCACTCCGCCAATGTACACGCAAACGACCAAGCCGGCGCGTTCAACCCCATCCCCACCAAGCCAGCTGCCACCATGCCCAACTCCCACCGCCGACTGCACGTTCCTCTGCCAAGCAGCATTGGGCAAGCCAGCGTGACGACGAGGTAGCCCAGCACGCCGACCAGCACTGGACGCAACGTAACGCTCGCAAGGGCCAGCGTTTCCCAATCGGCGTGGGCGAAGAACGCGAGGTTGAAGCCAACGCCCTGCACCAAGAATGAGACAGCCAGCAGGACGTTGGCTAGGGCGATGAGCAGATTGAGAGCGCTGACTACGATGCGGGTGGCCACGCCGCCGGTTCGCCAGAGGCCGACGAGGGCGGTGGTGAGGAGGATGCTGGATGCGAACCAGAGGAGGTGGGGGTGGCCGCCAACCCATGCGGCGGCTGGTGGGAGGAGGTGGAGGATGTAGGGCAACGCTGGGGCGAACTTGCGCATGGGCTACTCCGGTGCTGGCGGTCGTAGCGAGGCGTTCCAAGACGTGGTCACGCCCGCTGCGTCGTCGTCCGTGGTCATCCAAGTAGCTCCTGATCGCCAGCAGGCCGCCCGGTAGTTCACGCCCCGCGGGAACGCCCTGCTCCGCACCGCCCGCGAACAATGCTATGGTTGCTCCTCCAGCGCGACAGCGCCATGAAAACCAAGGAAGTTCTTCGCATTTGACAAAAAAATCAACAAGTTAGGTAGATCGTGTGTCGAGTTGCGGAAGTCGGACTAGCACCCTATGCTACGCTCATTGTTCATGGGGTGCTTCGGAGCGTTGTCCATGTTTGACGCGGCACGTGATTTGCTGTCCGGTGGCGACTTCACCGTTGTAGAGCGCTTCGACCTGCCGGGGCGCACCGCTCGCTATGCTCCCCTGCCGAGATTCCTACTCGACTCCAGAGTCGGGTTCCACGTCAACAGCGTTCTCAAGGCGCTTGGTGGCCAACCGTGGCTCCACCAGGCTGAGGCGATTGAAGCGCTAGGCCGTGGTGAGAACGTCGTCGTCTCCACCGGCACCGCGTCGGGGAAGAGCTTGATCTTCCGCGCTGTGGCCTTTCACAAGGCGCTCTTGGCACCAAAGAGCAGAACACTGGTCTTCTACCCCTTGAAGGCGCTCGCCGCCGATCAAATGCGGGGATGGAAGAAGATGGCCCAAGAGCTTGAGTTGCCTGACGACTTCGTAGGCAGGATCGATGGATCGGTACCCGTCAAGGACAGAGAGATGGTGCTGAACACCTCCCGCATCGTCGTGATGACTCCAGACGTCTGCCACGCTTGGTTGATGTATCGGCTGGCGCTGCCAGTCGTCCGAAAGTTCGTGCAGGCTCTCAGTACGCTTGTCATGGACGAGGCGCACACGTTGGAGGGCGTCTTCGGCAGCAACTTTGCTTTCCTGATCCGACGAATTTTCGCGGCCCGCGCTCATCTGATCGACGACAGCGCCGACGAGCTCCAGCTCGTCGCTTCAACAGCCACGATCCGCGATCCCGCTGATCACATGAAACTGCTTACCGGCAAATTGTTCACCGCAATAGGGCATGAACGGGATGGTTCGCCACAGCACCGCAGGATCGTAGCTCACATTGGATGTCCGGAAGGCGACGAACTCAAGGTCGCCAAGGAGCTCCATACTCGGTTGTTGCAGAGCCGACAAGAAGGTGCGTTCATCACGTTCTTGGACTCTCGAAGGGGCGTGGAGACGCTGGCACTCGCAAGCAGAGACGCCGAGCGGATGGGCCTAGACACTGCCGACGTGCTGCCGTATCGCGCCGGCTACGATGTGGGTGATCGCGAAGCGATCGAGAAGCGCCTTCAGGCAGGCAGCCTCAGAGGGGTCATTTCCACGTCGGCCTTGGAACTGGGCATCGATCTTCCCCATCTTCGGGTGGGCGTCAACGTCGGTGTCCCAAATTCGCGCAAGTCCTATAGGCAGAGGCTGGGTAGAGTGGGGCGCAACGGTCCTGGTTGCTTCTTGGTCGCCGCCCCGCCACGGGCCTTCAGTGGTTTCGGCACCAGCTTCCAAGAATACCATGAGCAGTCGGTGGAGCCGTCGTACCTGTACCTCGACAACCGCTTCATGCAGTTTGCGCACGGTCGTTGCTTCGCCACGGAGCAGGAGTCTCTTGGAGCGCCACTCCGACCACCGAAGGACGGCGACTGGCCAAGTGGCTTCCACGACTTGTACGCAGCTGCCTGCCCCGGCGGAGACCGGCCCACGGAGTTCGACGCAATCGCCAACCTAGGAGGCGACGACCCTCATCGTGGTTACCCATTGCGGAACGTGGGTGAACTCAACTACCAGATAAAGTTCCACAAGGATGCAGATAGTATTGGCGACTTGAATCAGGTACAGGCGCTTCGCGAAGCCTATCCGGGCGGCACCTACCTCCATTTGGCAAGGGCTTACGAAGTGAAAGGCTGGGTTACGAGCGCGTTCGAGTCCTACGTTCGAGTTAGCAAGACGAGCCATCAACGGCGAACGAGACCCAGAATCAATACATGGGTCAACACCGGCGTTGGAGAAGCGGTGCAGGACGGCAATCTTCTAACGGGACCCCGTGGCTTCCTCGCCGAATCCACAATGCTGATCACCCAGCGGGTTGAAGGTTACGTCGACGAACGCTCAGGTACCTTTCACGACTACAAGGAGCTTCAACAAGGCAACTCAAATCTGCGTGCGCAATCAAGGAACTTCCGGACTACTGGAGTGGTGCTTGGCCTAGACAACACTTGGTTCAGGGGCGCAGAGCTCAAACGCGCATTCGTAACTAAACTACGCGACGTATTCGTCCGTGAGTACAGTGTCGCCGCTAGGGACATCGGTGTGGCTTGGTCAAACATCTCGGTTCAACGGTGGAATGGTGGAGGCGTCCCAAGGGGATGCGTCGCTGTCTTTGACGAGACCTACGGAAGCCTGCGTCTCACAGAGAAGGTGTTCGGTCAATTTGAGCATCTGCTGGATCGCATGGTGGCTGGCGCACGAGCTGACGAGGACGAAGAACTGCAAGAGATCACATCCAAGGTCAAGGGCGAACTGCGCACGTTTGTTGGTGACTCCCTTTTTCAGGAACTCGAAGAGGCGCCCAAGGGATACCAACAAGTGTTTACGCCCGGTTCGACGGTTTGCTACAGGAAGGCAGGCGCGATGGCCGTCGATGTGACGATATTGCAACCCGGCATTGTCAAAGAGGAGTTCATGTACCGAGTGGAAATTCGACAGAAGGCCAACCAAAGCCCTGTGACGCACTGGATCGATGCGTCGGCCATCGAGCCGTCCGCCAATACGGCGGATTGGGCCTATGGCTGGTGGAACCTAGAGACACAGGAATACGAGGATCCGCCCGAAACGCTAGACGAAACCCATGCTGATGCGAAGGCAAGTGCGACGACGGATGAGTCCGCGTGGCGTGAGGGGGTCAAGGTAGACCTTACTGCACAGCTTGAGGCCGGCGGTCAAATCTACGGCCGTCGACGGGACGGTGCCTACGTCGTACGGACTAAGAACGGAGACCAAATCACCACGCCCGGACACGCGAACATCTAATCGGTTGCGCTGATGAGTGAGACCAAATCGACGCTTTACGTAGTCGCGGGCCCCAACGGATGCGGTAAGTCCACCTTTATACAAAACCGATTCCGCGGCCTGCGTGTGATCGATCCAGACGCCATAGCCCGTCGGATTGCTCCCGACGCACCCGAAGATGCAGCGATCATGGCTGGTCGAGAAGCGATCCGTGAGCGACGAGCAGCTATCGTCGCCGGCGAGTCCTTTGTAGTGGAGACCACGCTTTCCGGTGGTAGCGTGTTGCGCCTAATGGAGCAAGCCAAGGCAAGGGGCTACAGAGTAGAGCTGCATTTCGTGTGTGTCGACTCGGCCGACGAGTCGTTGGACCGCGTCGCCAGTCGGGTTGCCCAAGGCGGTCACGACGTGGCCTCGGGGGATGTGCGACGGCGGTTTGTCCGTGCTCAAGAGAATCTAGCCGCAGCCATTGCGACGTCCGACGAGGCAAGGCTATACGACAACGCCAGCGTCGATGAACCGTATCGTAGTGTGGCAGTGCTGACGGCGGCCGATCGCTGGTTCGCGACGGACCTGCCTAAGTGGGCACTGACAATTCGCGACAATGTAAGTTCGTAGCGAGCTAGTCGTTCAACACGGTGAAGCGGTCGATGAGGTCAGGCGCTCGTACTCATCGATTTCTCGGCGCAAATCCTCAAGCTGGCTCTCCATTGCTTCCCGCTCCGCCTTAAGGAGGCGAGGATGGACGTCCGTGCGCTCGCCGGAGGTGACATCGAACTCTTCTATCGCGCGAACGAAGCCATCCGCCTTTTCTTGGGTGATCTTGTACTGCTTCTCGTTGGAAATCATGGCAGGCTCCCCAAGTCGATCAAGATGTCCTCGCCGAGCTTCAAACCGGCTACGTCGGCGGCTGCGCGGATTATGGTTTCCTTCTGCGGTGTGCTGGTGTTCGTTCCAAGGAACCACCCATCGGCGATTTCTACGCTTTGGTCTGCTTGGAGGTCGGGCCGGCCCGGATACAGATCTTCGCGCCGCCGAGCCACCGCTCTACGACTCCTGCCGATGCACCGAGGGTCTCTGGAGAGGCGGTCAAGGAAACTGGGGGCGTCCTTTTGCAGCTGCTGTAGGATGATGAGCAGTGCTTCCTTCGCGTTCCGGTAGCGGAACGTGGCTTCTCGGATTCGCAGGTCTCCTTTCGGATGAGGTTGAACGGTTCGAGATGCTTGAACAGACTGTCGAGATGCCAGTACGCGGTCGGCCAGTTCCTCAAGCCGCTCTCGAGGTGGCCAACTGGCTACGGGCGGGGTGTAGTCGCGTATGGCGACAACGGCGTCACGCCAGCGAGCGGGGATGGCTTGATGGCCGAACCTTGCGCCCATCACCGCGCCCGCGATGGCGCCGTTGGTGTCCGTGTCGCCGCCCACGCCTACGATGGCGCTCAAACCGTCCTCGAAGTTCGCAGGATGGCGGGCGCTCCAGAGCGCAGCCCGCATCGTGTTGAGCGTATAGCCAGCGTTGGGGTGGTCGATCTTCAAGCGGTCGATGGTGGCGCCCGCACGCAACGCTGCTTCGGCGGAGTCGCGCACCTTGGGCGGTATGCCGTCGCCCAGCTGGTACGAGCGCAGCTCGTGGCGCAGCCCATGTACCAGCTCGTCGGCGGTTGCCATCAGCTCATCGCAGTCTACGGGTTCGTCGCGCAGACAACGCGCAATTGCCAAGTTGACCAACACCGTGGACCACAGACAGCGTGGGTCCCAGTGCGTGACGGCTGCGCTCACAACGCTGTTGCGAACCACGGCGGCCTCGTCGTCCATCCAGCGCAACGCGACCGGCGCGCACCGCATGACGGCGCCGTTCCCCGCCGCCGAGTCGCTCTCCTCCCAAGCGATGCGAGCGGCATCGCTTGCCGCGTGGCCGCTCGGGGTGCGTGGCGGAGAGCCCGTCAGGGCGGTTCGGTAGCGGGCGTACTGGCGCAGTTCGCGCCGTGGCGCCGCGCCGCCATACAACCGCAACACACGCCCCGTCAGACCCCCCATCCCAGCGCCGTTCGTCTCCGCCCAGGCCCAGAATCGGCGCGCGAGATCGTCGATGTCGTAGGCGTCCGCGGCGATGCTCGCTTCGGCAAGGATGATGGACTGGGCAAGGTCGTCGTCATCGGGCCAGCCCGGCTTGGCGGCGATCTCGCGGATGCCCTTCGGGAACTCGGCGGCGATAGTGGCACGGTTCCAGCGCCGGCCTTCGTAGGGAATCCCGAGCAAGTTCCCTACGGCGATGCCCACCATCAAGCCACGCGCCTTGTCCGCCACGCCGCCCGCCGACGGATGGCCGCTGCTGGTTGCCGCGACCGGAGCGCGTTGTTCGGGTGGGTCAGATACAGCAGGCCGTTGCTGCGGTTCCGCGGCAGAGGCGTCCGCTGCTTCAAGGCCGAGCAGCCGACGCAGCACCGCGTTCGGCGTCTCACCGAAGCCGCTTTGGTTCGCGACGATGACCTGATACACGTCAAAGTCGATGTCGATGCTCTGCACCTTCGACACTGTGGTCTACCCTGCTCCGTCCAAGCAGCAACACGTTAGCACCAGCAGATGGCGTGTCAATCTCGGCGGTACCAAGGCGGTAGCTCATGCGCCATGCAAGGAAAGCGGCCGGTCGTGGCTGAACCAGGGGCACGAGGAACGAGACGGCCAGCAGGACGTTGGCTAGGGCGACTAGCAGATTGACCAGTTTGGCTAGGATGCGGGTTACTACGCCGCCGGTTCATGACCCGCTAGCCGACGAGACCGTCGTAGCCCGAGTGTGCGTAAGGCGACCACAACCTGTGGACAACGAGACGCTCTAGCACGGTTTCGTCGCCATCATCGCTCCGGTTGCAACGCTGCCGCGACAGCGCCTTCGCGAACGCAGCCCTTAGGAGGCCTCGGTTCGAGGCAGGACCGGGTGAGCATCCACTACGCCGCGTGGTCTTGGCGTCGTTGTGATCAAGATGGGCGCAAGAGAAGACTTGCGAAAGAGCGTTGACAGGGTGTTGCGGAGGGGGGAGACTGCGCCCGCGATGCGCCGAAGCGCAGGAAGAAAATGCCGGGCGAGAGGAGGCGACGAAGTGAACTGGCTCCTGGAAGCGAACTGGACTTTGGTGATAAGCGCAATCGTGCTCGTGTCCATGGGATGCACGATCATGGTTTCCGTTTGGCTGGCCTACGAGCACAGCCTCCTTCGAACTACGGACGTGCAAAACGACAACAAGGATGCGATCAGGCATTTCCTGGCCGTGCTTGATCGAGCGGAACGTGAGCTTCTGGTACACGACGATGGCGACGACAAAGCAGATGGTTCGCTGTACGACGACGAAGACGCGATAGAGGCCGTGCGGAAGCGTTTACAGGCGTGTCCGAGCTTGAAGATACGCTGCCTGTTGAACTTCAACGCGAGCATCAAGATGGCGTCCTTGAGCGATGAGTTCGACGACCGCTTTCAAGTGCGGTATCTCCATCAACGGCCCGTTGACGATCTTCACTTCAAGATTGCCGATGGCGGAGAGATGGCGCATTTGTCCAGCCACAAGCAAGGTGCCACCGAACGCAAAGGGCAAGTCATCGAAGACATGGGGGCCCGTGCGTTTGTTCGGAGAAATCGTCTCGGCGGCTTGATCAAGGACTTCAACGAAGGCTTCGACAGAGCTCATTTGGCGTGACGCTATCGTCAGAGCCCATTGAACCTGAGCCTTTGACTTCAACGAACAGAACAAGAGAGGAAGAGAATGGTCGACGTCATCTGGTGGGCAGTCATCCTCTTTGTCGGCGTATCGGTGGTCTTGTGCATGATCGCGTCTGTCGTGGTCCTCTATCGGGGCTGGGCATTCCTGCGGGTGACGACGGTGACGGGTCAGAACTCCGACAAGACGGCAGCGCAGAATTTCTTGGTGCTCCTTCAAGACGCGAAGGAGAGCATGGTCGTGTACGACGACGGCAACAAGATGGATGGTTCGGTCTACCAAGACGACAAGGTCATTGAGGCCGTCCATCGGAAGCTGTCCGAGAATCCGAAGTTCAGACTCTCGTGCTACTTCAACGTCGACGACGACATGCCGTTCACAAGGGCGTTGGAGAAGCACGAGCGCGTTCGGATAGTCACCGGCAGCGGAGAGCGCCCCGAGGACGATGTACACTACAAGATAATCGACAGAGGCATCAAGGCGCAGATTTCCCGCCACGAACTCGCTTCCAAAGAGAGGCGATACAGAGTGATCGACTGTACCAAAGTTCCTAGAGGGCGGCTGGCGCACGTTGTAGACGAGGTGCTGGGACCATACAAGGCCCATGCTTCGAGCGTTGGGGTTTGGTAATGGATGATCTGTCCCCCGCAGTCTACTTGTATGCCGGACTGGCGCTTACGGGGACGTTGGCGTCGATTGTCGCAGCAGATTTGCGTTCGTCCAAGAGTGCGGACTCAATGGGAGGCTGGATAGCTGGCGCGACATGCGGCCTGCTCATGCTTTCTTGGGGGCACTTGAGCATCGTCCTTCTCTCCTTCGTACTGGCTAAGCGACCTGAAGATCATGTCGCCTCGATGCACCTGGCGATTCACTTGTGGGTTGTCGCTGTGGCAGCTGCAGTATTCATTATGACGGTAGTGCGCAGTTGGAGATCTGGTGCCAAAGAACTGGGTCAAATGCAGGACTCCTCTTGAGCCAAGTTCGGGCTGCCACTCTGGGTGGCACTAGGTCAGAGGCACTGCTTTGACCTCTATGGATGGGGCCCCGACGCCAGAGCCAACTTGCACATGGCCTACTCCGGCACCGGCGGTTGGAACGAGAAGTTCCAAGGCACGTCTGTCTCGCCGGCCATGTTGTCGTCGGTGATCGTCCGCGTACCCTCCGACCGCGCTAGCAGGTCGCCGCACGTCTCCAAGTTGCTCGGTGCGAGAAGGCCGGCCAGGTTCTCCGCCAGCCAAGGCTCGGCGCCCGTCGATCCTCCGTCGAACGGGGGCTGGCCGTCTATTCGGTAGGTGCGGAGGGTGGCCTTGAAGCGCTCGGGGTCGAACGTCACCGGGCCATCGCCCACGGCCACGAAGTTGAAAAAGCGCAGGCCGGAGTGGAAGCTGGCGCAGGCGGTGCGTGCGGCGGCTAGGGAGAAGGTCGTGTTCAGGTAGACGATTCCGCCGTTGGCCAAGCGGCTGGCGGCTAGCGCTAGGAACTCCTTGGAGAGGATGTGTGTGCTGTTGGCTCGCCAATAGAAGGAGGTGTTGCTCAAGATCACGTCGAACGCATGTTCCGGTGCTGCCTTCAGCCAACGTCTGCCGTCGTCGATGACGAACTCGACTTTGGGATTGTCGAGCAGGCTGCTCACCTCTCGATGGCGTCGAAGCACTTCCAAGTAGCCGGGGTTGATTTCAACGACGGTGAGCTTTTGCAGGTGCGGGTGGTGGGCCACCACCTGCGCCCACGAACCGGACCCTAGGCCGATCATCAGAACGCGGCGCGGGTTCGGATGCAGTCCGGCCACGGCGTAGGCGCGAACGATCAGGTTGGTGTCCGTGCTGAGGCTGGTGTTCAGCCGCCCGTCGTACACGCCACCGCCGAACACGGTGCCGCCCGCGCTCACGGCCACGATGCCGGATCGGTTCTCCACGAACGTGGCGAAGGGATGGTCGCTGCCGTTCGGCGAGCGCCAAAGCAGCCGTTCATAGATCATCTGGTGGGCGGGAAAGCCGATGGCGAATCCGGCGAGCAGCGGCACCGCCGCACTCGCGCCGTGTCGCACTCGGCCAGCCCAGGCACTTCCCGCGCCGCGCAACAGCAACGCCACCAAGCAGGCGGACGTGGCCAGCAGCAGCGTTGCGCTCGTCGCGGTGCCCAGATGTTCGAGGAACACGAAGCCGGTGAGCAACGAACCCAATGAAGCGCCGACGATGTTGGCGAAATACACGAACCCCACGCCTTGCCCGGCCCGTCGATTCGCCGGCACGCCGACGTGGCCCACCAGCGGCAGCACAGCGCCGTATAGGCCAGCGGCCAAGCCGGCGAAAGGCATCGCGCCCATCACATGCTGGTTTTCAGCGAACCACACCGCCACCGGAATGTGCAGATAGGCCACGGTACCTGCCATCGCCGTCAACCCGCCGGCCCAACGCGCAATGCGCTGGGCGGAATCCGGCGAGGCGTCCTTGCACAGGCGTTGCGCCCAGAGTGCGCCGAACGCGATGCCGATCAGGTAGATGCCGAGAAAGATGCCGAACACGGGCAGGGTGCCGCCCGTGCCATAGGCGTACACGCGATACCACAGAATCTCGTAGCCGAGCGAAACGAACCCCGTGCCAGCGGCAGCGGCCATAGCCCACAGGAGCCGACGATTCATGCCGCCGCCTCGCGCTGTTCTTTCCTCTCCTGCCTCTCCTGCCACAACAGCAGAACCGCGAGGATGCATACGACGGCGTTGATGCCAGCAGCGATCCAAACCGTCCACTGCAATCCAAACCAACGCATCAGCGCCACGCCCGCAACAATGGCCGCCAAGGCCCCGCCCAGCGTGTTGGCGAAGTAGAGGCCGGAAAGCGCCCGCCCCACGTTCCCCTGCCGATCCACATCCCGCCCCACCAGCAGCGGCAACGTGGTGCCCATCAGCGCGGTGGGAACCAGCAGGAGCCCAAAGGAGGCAACGAACAACGGCCAAGGCCCCAGCGGCCCGGTGAGATCCCCAACCCAACCGAACACCCCCAGCGAACACGCCCCATAGCCGCAAATCGCCGCCTCCACCACCGCGAACACCGCCAACCGACTCACGGGCGCCCGAACCGCCACCCAGCCCCCGGCCAAGCTTCCAAGCCCCAAGCCGAGCATGAAGGCTGTGACCACGACGGTCACGGACTCCACGTTGAGCCCGTAGATGCCGAACAACGCCCGCTGCCACGCCACCTGGTACGTGAGCGCCGCAAAGCCGGACAGCACGAAGATTGCGGCGACGAATGGCATGGCGGGCACTGTACAGCAACCGTGGGCGCTGGCCGACGATGCGCTTCGACGGGGTGGCGAGAGGGCTTGGTTCCACAGTGGTACGATGAACTCTTGCCGCTTGTCGGGGTCTCGTCATGCGAACAACCGTAGGGAAGACGCTCTCTCTGCCCACAAAGCTCGCTTGCGATGTCGAAGTGACCCGGGAGGCGCGATCGGCTCGCCTGCGCGATGAACTGGCCGCACTGCGGGCCTATTGGAGTCGTCGTGCGCGGGAACGAGCGGTCTTGAGCGAGGAGGACCTCGATCGGCATCTTCGAGCGTGAAGGTCGTCTTCGATACGCTCTCCCATGTGATGAACACCCCAGACCTGCCAACAGCGCTCCGAGACGCGCTCGTACGACTCGCGGAGTCTAGCGACAGGACGGCGCCTCCCGTATTCGCCGGGCGCGAGAACGAACTCGGCCTGCTCGATGCCTCCGCGCGTGGGGTTCAGCGGGGCGAAGTCGGGCATACGACGGTTGTTCAGGGCGTGCCGGGCGCGGGGAAGACGGCTCTGTTGGAGGAGTACGCGGCTCGATTGCTGCTTGCCAACAGCGGCGAGGACGAGCAGGTCGTCCCTGTGGTGCTGCGGCCTAGGGACATCGACGACTCCCCAGCTGCCATCGTCGAGACGATTGAGCGGGGGTTCCGCGACATCAGGGAGTCCGGCGAATGGGCGCGGATGGTGAGCCGTGCGGCGGATGGGGCGGTCTTGGCTGCCAACGCCGTGTTCTCCGCGTTCACGAAGAGGGATTTCAACCAGTTCAAGCCATCCGCGAGAGCGCCCAACTCGCTCTCCATCGCCCTCAACGACTACGCCGAATTCCGCATCGGGCGCAGAAACAGCACCATCGTACTGCTGGTGGACGAGGCGCAGAACCTAGGCGACACGACTCGCGTGCGCGCCCACTTGGACGCGCTGCACGGAGGCATTCGCGGGTACACGCGAGCGATGCTGGCCTGCTTCGGATTGGCGAACACCGTGGATCGCCTGCGAACCCTCGGGTTGTCGCGCCTTGCGAGCGGGCATGTGCGAACAATCGGCGCGTTGTCCAGCGAGGACGCCAGACGCAGCGTGGTGGGAACGCTGCAACTCGCCCTTGCGAGCCACACCTTCGGCGAAGGTGCTCTGGACGATGCGCTGCGCAAGCGTTGGATCGGCGCAGCCACGGACGTGATTCTCTCCGAGAGCGGGAACTTTCCGCACCACCTTGCTAACGGCTGCCGAGCGCTGGCGCAGATCCTCTTGGCCGAGGGCATCGGTACCGAGCCGCCCGTGGCCAAACTCCGTGACCGGTGCCGAGAACACAAGCGTGAATACTACGAGGCCCGGCTGGAACCGTGGTCGAGCCACACCATCGCGCTGGCCCGTGCCTTCGGCGACGAGAGCAACGAGTGGCAACCCATCGACGACATCGTCGCCGCCCTGTCCGCCTCCGACAACTACGGGCGCCCCGTTGACGAAATAACCGCGGCCACGGTAGTGGAGGACCTATGCGCCAGCGGATACGTCGAAGAGAATTTCGGTACTTTCCGCCTAGCCCTGCCATCGCTGGCGAAGCACTTCGCCGAGTTGCAGCGGGAGCCCTGACGGCAGCCACGCTGATCGTCGCATGTAAGCTAACGAAGCCAGTGCTCCGGAGGCCAAGCGCCAATGTCTTGGCCCATTGCCGCCAGCAGAGAACCGAAGGAGGTCGTGAGCTTTCGGAACGAGCGAGATCGCCGATAGGCGAGTTCGAGGCAGAGTGACGCGCTGAGTCGGGCTTGGTGCGCTGTCGGGGAGTAGGCTTTGCCCTCAGCCACCCGCTCTCGTAGCCGCTCCTTGGCACCACGCGGTTGCTCCGGGTCCGCAAGGGGTGCCGCGTCCGGTCTGATGAGAGCGTGCGACCTCAACGACTCGATGGCGGCAAGGAACCAAGCCTCGTACTCGCGGTGTGGCAAGACGACTTCACATGGCAGGCCGCCAGCTGCTGCCGTGGCCCATCCTTGCACCTTGGGGCCGAGTTCAGCGGGGCAGTCCCGGTCGCCATCGAATACGACGAGGATGGCCTCGCAGGTGGGTTGACGGCGTGCGACTTCTACTGCCTGCATCACGCCTGTTTCGCTTGCCAGCTTGCTGCGGGGACGGCGGATAGGCTTTTCGATCTCCACCGCCCAAGCACTGGCCTCATTGCGCATGCGTCGCAGCAGGACCGGCAGTGCGTCCACTTCACCATGGCCCTCGACTATCGGCTGGATGTTCACGCGATTACGGTCCGCTTTGGCTAGGAGGCAGATGTCTCGGCCCTCAGTGCATTTGACCGCAGCAACTCTCCCGCGCACATGATGCCTTCGTTGAGAATGTTTCGAGACGCTTCGGAGAGTCGCAATACCCGCGTCTTGCCATCCTCCCACTCTAGGAGCCGGATGTGACGTTCCTCTATCCAGCGCGCATCCAGGATGTCTGGGCTGTGCGTGGTCACCACAACCTGCATTCGCTCGCTTGCGTGCTGCAAGAGATCGAGGATCGCGCCTAGTGCGCCGGGATGCATGGTCAATTCCGGTTCTTCGATTACCACGATAGGCGGCGTCGGCTTCTGGAAGATGGCGGTGATCAGCCCCAATGCCCGCAGCGTACCGTCGGACATGTTGGCGGCATCGAATGTGACGACGTCGGACTTCCACTGCTGCTTGAACTCCAGAGAGAGCTTGTTGCCGTACGTCGTCGGGTTCACGTCGATCATGCTTGGAACTATGGCAGCCAGCAGATCGCGGATGTTGGACAGATCTTCGGGCGAATGTCGCCCAAGACGCTTCAATACGCTCGCCGCATTGCCACCGTTCGGAAGCAGCCGTCCGCCGTCATCGGGGCTCTGCGGGTTCTGAAGCACAAGAGGGTCGATCTTGTACACACGGATGCCTGAGAGCACATCGTGAACTCGACGGAATGGATGGTGGCCAGCGACGAGAGGAAGCGCCAATGCATCGTGCTCCACGGCAGGCTTGAAGGTCATCTTGCCGGCCTCCACAGGCTCTCGAATGTCGACCGAGGGATCGTTCACAAAGCCTGTTTCGCTCCTGTCGAATCCCCTGACCCATCCGTTTATGTCGGTAATTTGGCAGACTTCGCGCTGAACTTTGAAGCCATCGTCCCCGTGCGGTTGGAGGGTAAATCCATAGGTCGCCTGCAACGTATCAAACATGCTCATGTTTCGCAACTCCACAGCGATGCCAAGGCCCTCTTGAGATCCCCGCAAAAGCCCCTCTCTGTGTGTCACGGCCCGATACCCTCCCCGACGATCGAAGACGGTCAGCAGCGGCGATGTCATGGCCTCCGCGATGAACGAGAACGCGTCGGCCAAGTTGCTCTTGCCCGCGCCGTTTTGCCCGACCAGAAAGGTCGGGTTGTCGAGCACGATCTCTTCCGACGCAAGGCTGCGGAAGCCCCCCAACTCGATGCTGTGCAGCTTTGGCGACGACGCGGACATGGGAAGCGCCTACCCGCTGAAGACCTCCACCACCTTGCCGTAGAGCGTGTACACCGCGAAGCCGATGTACATGATCGATGCCAGCACGACGAAGAAGATGTTGATCCAGCCGGGGCGGGCGGTTTTGGGTAAGCGGGTGAGGTTCATGTAGAGGATCACCGGCACGTAGACGGCCATTGCGAAGCCGCCCATCAGCGCGGCGATGAACAGGAAGTCCAGGCCGGCGATGTCGTACTTGCCGAAGAACCAGACGCTGAAGATGCCGACGCCCATGGTGGTGCCTACCAGGATCAAGTACCACTGCTCCAGGCTGAACCAGCGGCCGAACTTGAAGTTGGTGTGCAGGAGGTCGGAGAAGATGCGGCTGCCGCCGTCGACGCCGCCAAGCTGGGTGCTGAAGAGCGCGGCCATGCCGACGATCAGGAAGATGTAGCGGCCTGTGGTGCCCAAGCTCTCTTCGAGGATCGAGGCGAGGTCCCAGACCAGGCTGCCGCGGTCCGGCACCAGGCCGATGGGGTGCAGCACGGCCAACGCGCCGAAAATGAACAGGAACATCGTGAAGCTGCCGAGCAGCCAGAAGAACAGCGTCTGGTCCATTACCACGTAGCGGAACCAGTCCTTGAAGCGGCGCTGGTTTTCGGGCGTTTCGGCGTAGAGGTAGCCGGATTCGATTTCCTTTTCTTCGTGCTTGTGGACGGGGCTCATCAGCGACGGCATCCGCGCTCCCATGCCGACGTTCTTCTCGCGCAGGTAGTAGGCGTAGTAGAGGTTGCCCAAGCCGCCCGCACCGGCGAAGACCACGGCGCCGAAGAAGCGGCTGAACGTCAGTTGGTCGCGCACCGTGCCGTCTTCCGCCATCACGTTCACCGGGAAGTCCGGGAAGTCGAAGAAGCTGATGACGCCGTTCCACATCGCCAGGAAGACGTCCGCCGAGCCGATTTCCCAAACCACGTAGATGAGGCCGACGACGATGACCAGGATCAGAATGCCGATGCAGCGTTCCACGGCGGTGTAGATGACCTTGGGCCCGAAC
Source organism: Candidatus Azotimanducaceae bacterium (assembly GCA_965243175.1). Classification (GTDB taxonomy): domain Bacteria; phylum Pseudomonadota; class Gammaproteobacteria; order Pseudomonadales; family Azotimanducaceae; genus VXYL01. The sequence continues at coordinate 1,552,995 of OZ251532.1, forward strand.
AGGATCGCCGCGACCAGCGCGAAGACGATGGTGGTCCAGAGCCACGGCGCACTGTCGTGGCCGGGGCCGAAGATGAGGTCGCGTAACGCGATGCCGGTCTCCCGTGCCCAGCCCGGCAGGAACTTGCCGACGAAGATCATGAAGACGAACAGGTAGACGAGGAACTTCAGCACCCGCGCCATGCCGGTGAACGGGCTTTCGCCGGTGACGATGGTCCAGCGCCCGATCTCGATGTTCACCCACAGCTGCAGGAAAATGCCGATGGCCGCCGCCCAGAGCAGCTGCGCCCCGACAACGGACGTGATCCAAGGCCACATGATGAGTTCGCCGGAGCCGATGGCAAGCCCGGCCATCACGACGCCAGGGCCGATCATCTTGTAGAGCGGCGTTTTGCGCTGCGGCAGATCGGCCTCTTTGAAGGGCGGTATGGGAAGCGGCATGGTTCCGAGTTCTCCTGTTCAGCCGTTGCAGCATACCCGACTGCGCCGGTTCAATGCGGATGGCGCAGCGCCTCGGCGCCCTGCTTCCCAAAGCGTCGGCACGTCAGTTGGGTTCGATGCGGCTTGCCAGATGCTCCATCAGCGGTGGAATGGGGAAGACCAAATCGGTGGTTCCCTCCACGATCGCGACGACGCCCTTGCGGATGGCCGCGTTCAGCAGCTCTCGCCTGTTGGTGCCGATGCCAACGGCGTCCACCGTTCGCGCCGCGTCGCCCCAGGGAATACGCCCGCGAAGTTGGCGTGCCTCCGCGGCCAGGTGGCTCAGCGCGATGCCTTCGTCTGGCGCGAAGGAGGTCAAGCGGCCTTCGTAGTACATCCGGCGAGCGTCGTCGCCCTCCGCCATCACTCGTTCCTTCGCCTTGCTCTCGTCCAGCGAATCGAACGCTTTCAAGGCGTTCAAGCAGGATTGGACGTAGCCGTGCAGATGCTGCGGGAACCCTTGCGCGGCGTCTGCGATCCGGCCGGCCAGGTCCTCCGCGACAGCGTAGCAACCGCTTCCCCTCCGCACCGATTGCACAACGACTTCGATGGACTCTTGGCGAGACAGCATCGCCAACGTCAGCGTCGAAAGACGGGAAATCGTCGGGCTGGCCGCACCGTTCTCCGTCTGCATCGGCTCTTGCAGGACTTGACGGCTATGCTGCAAGCCAGCGCAGACCACGAAGATCGGGCAGCCGTGCCGGCCTTCGTGAAGGGTGGCGAGGTTTTCCCGCCCGGCGCCGTTGATGTTCTGGATCTCGTCGATGGTCAGAAGCAGCGCCCGACCCTCCCACCAACCCATCTCCACGGATTCCCGCAACAGGTGGTTCAGCGGCAGATCCGCCTGCACGCGCAGCTCGAATCCCGGTACGCGCTTCACCGTCTTCCTGATCCATGCGAAGGCGCGGCTCACCTCCCTCTTCGCGCCAACGACGTCCTTCGGTGCCACCGATGGGATGCTGTTGAGCAGAGCGGCTGCAAGATCTCCGGGGCGCACGGCAAGCTCGTTGGCGACGAGCGGCAGATGGACGACTTCCTTGGCGGCATAGGGCGTCTTCTCGGACACCGCTTGCCGAGCGAACTCCCGCAGCAGCCCGGTCTTGCCGATGCCTTGGATGCCGTCGATCAGGACGATTCCACCCTCCGCGTCCTGCTCTTTGGCGACGAACTCCAAGCGCCCGTGCAGCACTTCCAACTCGTGCTTGCGACCAGCGAAATGCAAGGGTCTCGCTCTGTCTCCGCCAAGCGCGTTGCTCATCGTTCCATCCTCGGCACCAGGCGGAGACTCTAGCACGCCGCCTGCCACCAGCCGTTTCCCAACTCGTGCCGATGCCATTACACTCGCGGCTGTTCGTTGTTTGGGCAACCCGATGCAGCAGATTACCGCCGATTTCGCCGCTGCCGTGGGCGACACGCCGCTGATTCGGATGAACCGGCTCTCCGAGGAGACCGGCTGCGAGATTCTCGGCAAGGCGGAGTTCATGAATCCCGGCGGCTCGGTGAAGGATCGGGCGGCGCTCTGGATCATCCGCGAGCACGAGAAGAGCGGCGCGTTGCGGCCTGGCGGCACGGTGGTCGAAGGCACCGCCGGCAACACCGGCATCGGGCTGGCGCACATCTGCAACATGCGCGGCTATCCGTGCGTCATCTACATGCCGGACAACCAATCCCAGGAGAAGGTGGACATCCTGCGCACCCTGGGCGCCGAAGTGCGGGTGGTGCCGACGGTTCCCTATCGGGACGAAATGAACTACCAGAAGCAGGCTGGCCGCTTCGCCGCCACGTTGCCGAACGGCGTGTGGGCCAACCAGTTCGACAACACCGCCAACCGCTTGGCGCACTACGAATCCACCGGGCCGGAAATCTGGCGGCAGACGGGCGGCAAGATGGACGCCTTCGTTTCCGCCGTAGGCACCGGCGGGACGCTCTCCGGCGTGGCGCGGTTCTTGAAGGAACGGCGGGCGACCATCCGCACGGTGCTGGCGGACTGCATGGGCAGCGCGCTCTACAGCTTCGTGAAGACGGGCGAAGCCGTGATGAGCGAGGGGCCGTCCATCACCGAAGGCATCGGCAACAGCCGCGTCACGGATAACTTCGACGGCGCCCCCGTGGACGATGCGGTGCAGGTGACGGATCAGCAGATGGTGACGCTCATCTACCGCCTGCTGCGCGAAGAAGGCTGGTTCTTCGGTTCCAGCACCGGCATCAATCTGCACGCCGCGGCCCAGGTCGCGCGGGACATGGGGCCGGGCCACGTCATCGTCACCATGCTCTGCGACGGTGGCGCGAAGTACCAGTCGCGGCTGTTCGACCGCGCTTGGCTGGCCGAGCAGGGCTTGTCGCCGTAGGCGCAACGGGAGGGCGAACGCAATGCGGTTTGGAGGGCCCGTTCGCGCAATCGCAGCGTTTCTGCTGGCGGCGGGTTTCGCCAGTGGCGGGCAGGTTGCGGTGGCGTCCGACATCTGGGTGGTGGAACTCGAAGGGACGATCGGGCCAGCGTCCGCCGACTACTTCATCCGCACCTTGGAACGCGCCGACGAAGCGGATGTCGATCTGCTGGTCTTGCAGTTGGACACCCCCGGCGGTCTCGACAAATCGATGCGCGACATGGTGAAGGCGATTCTCGCGTCGCCGGTGCCGGTTGCCACCTACGTTGCGCCGAACGGGTCCCGGGCCGCCAGCGCAGGCACCTACATCGCCTACGCCAGCCACATCGCGGCGATGGCGCCGGCCACGAACATCGGTTCCTCCACGCCGGTGAATCTAGGCGGAGGCGGCTCGCCGCTGCCGTTCCCTTCGTCCGAAGAGCAAGATGGCGGAGGGGAGGAGGAAGCCGAAACCCCGCAGGAAGAAGGCGAGGCACCCTCCGCAGACGCTCCGCAGCAAAGCGGTTCGGCGATGGAAAACAAGGTTGTGAACGATGCCGCCGCGTACATCAAGGGCTTGGCGGAACTGCGCGGGCGCAACGTCGAATGGGCGGAAGCAACGGTGCGCGAAGCAGCCAACCTCACCGCTGCCGAAGCGCTCGAAATGAACGTCATCGACTTGGTGGCGGAAGACCTGAACACCCTGCTCGCCGAAGTGGACGGTCGCCGCGTATCCGCTGGCGGCGCCGAGATCACCATCGACGCCAGCGAGCCGAACATCGAGTACATCACCCCGGACTGGCGCTACGAACTGCTCGGCGTCATCACCGACCCGAACGTCGCCTACATCCTGCTCATGCTCGGCATCTACGGCCTCATCTTCGAGTTCCAGAACCCCGGCGTGGGCATCGGCGCGGTGGCTGGCGTCATCTGCTTGGTGCTCGGCGGCTTCGCCTTGCAGATGCTGCCCATCAACTACGCCGGGCTGGCGCTGATCTTCGTCGGCATCGCCTTGATGGCCGCGGAAGCGTTTTCGCCCAGCTTCGGCGTTCTCGGCGTGGGCGGCGTGGTAGCCTTCGTCATCGGTTCAGTCATCCTGATGGACACCGACTTGCCGGGCTACCAGGTCTCCACGCCCCTCATCGCCGCCACCGCGGTGCTCGCGGTGGTCGTCGTCGTGCTGGCCCTAGGCGCGGCGCTGCGCGCACGGCGCATGAGGCAGGCATCCGGCAAGGAGAGCATGATCGGCGGCCACGGCAAGGTCGTCGAAGCCTTCGCCGGCGAAGGCCGCGTGCTGGCGTTCGGCGAAGTCTGGCAGGCCAGAGGCAGCCGCGACATCGCTTTCGAGACAGGCGGCCGCGTAACCATCACCGGCATGGACGGGCTTTGCCTGATTGTTGAACCAGAGCCCTCAGCGGGGGAGCGCGAGGGGCTTGCCCCTCGCATGTAAGGAACACCGGGAGGACCGAGCATGATCTTCACCAGCGTCGTCATCGTCGCCATCCTGGCGTTTCTCGCCAGCGCCTTTCGCGTCCTCCGCGAGTACGAACGCGCCGTCGTCTTCCTGCTTGGGCGCTTCCAGAGCGTGAAGGGGCCAGGCCTCATCATCATCGTGCCGCTCTTGCAGCAGATCGTCCGCGTGGACTTGCGAACCATCGTCATGGACGTGCCCACGCAAGACCTCATCACCCGCGACAACGTCTCCGTGAAGGTGAACGCCGTGCTCTACTTCCGGGTGCTGGACCCGGACCACGCGGTGCTGAACGTCGAGAACTACATGGAGGCCATCGGCCAACTCGCGCAGACGACCCTGCGCTCCGTCCTCGGCCAGCACGAACTCGACGAACTCCTCTCCGAACGCGAACGCCTGAACAACAACATCCAGAGCATCCTCGACCAGCAGACCGACCAGTGGGGCATCAAGGTCGCAAGCGTCGAAATCAAGCACGTGGACATCGACGAGAGCATGATCCGCGCCATCGCCAAACAAGCCGAGGCGGAACGCGAACGCCGCGCCAAGATCATCCACGCCGACGGCGAGTACGAAGCGTCCTCAAGGTTGGTCGAAGCCGCAACCCAACTCGCCAGCGAACCCGGCTCGATGCAACTCCGCTACCTCCAAACCCTCACCGAAATCGCCGGCGAGAAGTCCTCCACCATCGTCTTCCCCCTGCCGGTGAACATCATGGAGTCGATGAACCGGCTGGTCGCCGGCGCACCCGCAAGCGGCGATGAACCGCCGAAGGACGGCTAGCCTCCCATGCAGGCAGGACAATTCGAGACGTGGCTGCGAGCCAAGGGGCTCTCCAGCCGCACCATCGACAGCCGCCTGAGCACCTGCAGACGGCTGGAACACCACGAAGGCGATCTGGACGAGCACTTCGACTCGGACGGCATGAGCAGACTTCTCGCCGCCCTAGCGTACTCGACCGACGACGAGCGCCGCGGCGCATCGCCGCGCCACAAAATCCCCATTTTCGGAAACGTACGGAACGGAACCGCGACGTTGAAGAACAGCGCCACGCTGTACTACGACTTCCGCCGTTCCCAAGACAACGGCAACGAACTAGCGGAGCTCCTGCGAGCGCGGAGCCGCCAGCGGCGCCCGCAGTTGCGCTTGGTCGATCAGCCGACGAACGCAAACACCCGCCAGCCCCACAAGCCCCCGAAGAAGACCTCGCGGCAATCATCGATGCCGGCGAATCAGATCGCGTCGAGTTCAAAGAGACGTTGCGGTTCGATGTCAGACAGGAAAAGAACAATCCCGAGATGGGAAAAGTGGTCGTCAAGACCATTGCTGCCTTTCTCAACACCCACGGCGGCCGGCTGTTTGTCGGCGTCAAGGACGACGGCTCGATCCTTGGGCTGGAGGCCGACAAATTCTCCAACGAAGACCATGCGATGAAGCACCTGACAGATCTTGTGAGCGACAGAATCGGAAGCTCGGCTTGGAAGGAAGCACACGCAAGTTTCGAGGACATTCAAGGTGTGCGCGTCCTTGTCGTGCAGTGCGAGAAGGCGTCGTTGCCAGCCTATGTGAGGGAGAAAGGCCCTGACCGGGAGGTGTTCTACATACGAACCAACGTCGCCACGAAAGAGATCTCTGGTCGAGAACTCGTCGCCTACGTCAATGACCACTTTCCCACGTCCAATCGCTAGCGCGGACTGGAATGACACCGCCAGACGTTCCGAATATGCCACGCTCCAACACAGCACCACGCCAATTGCCGATCGGCGTTCAGACGCTCGCCGACATTCGCCGGCAAGAGTGCTACTACGTCGACAAGACGGCGAAGATCCTAGATCTGATCGATAACGGCAAGTGCTACTTCCTGTCTCGTCCCCGGCGTTTCGGCAAGAGCCTTCTCGTGGACACCATCAAGGAGCTGTTCGAGGGTAACGAGGCGCTGTTCGAGGGTCTTCACGCCCACGGCCACTGGGATTGGCGCAACCGCCACCCGGTGGTGCGGCTGGACTTGAGCGGCAGCTTCCGAACGCCGACCGAGTTGGAAAAGGACCTGCTGGAGCAGTTCGCCGACATCGCCGAAGAGGCTGGCATCGTCGCGGACGCGAAGACCGCCGCAGTGGGTTTGCGTCGTTTGATTCGCGGCCTGCGCCGCCATACCGGCCAGCGTGTCGTGGTGCTGGTCGACGAGTACGACAGGCCAATTCTGGATGCTTTGCCAACGCCGGAGGCCGCGTGCGCCAACCGCGATTTCTTGTACGGCATCTACTCGATCATCAAGGCCTGCGACGCGGATATCGAGTTCGCCCTGCTGACGGGCGTAAGCCGATTCTCCACTGCGAGCACGTTCTCTGGACTCAACCACTTGATGGACATCACGCTTGATCCTCGCTACTCGAACCTTTGCGGCTACACCGACGACGATCTCGACACCACCTTCGCCGATCAGCTAGTCGGCTTGGACCGCCAAGCCGTACGCGACCGGTACAACGGCTACAACTGGTGCGGCGAAGAGAACGTCTACAATCCGTACGACGTGCTGCAGCTATTCGACCGGCGCGAGTTCGGTGCGTACTGGTTCGAGGCGAGCGCACCGGCCTATGTTGTCAACCAGATCGTCGAACGCAAACTCAGCGTCACAGACTTGGAGGACGTGGCTGCCAGTGCCGCGTTGCTGTCGAGCTTCGACGTGGAGGACCCTGCAACCGAGGCGTTGCTGTTCCAATCGGGCTACCTGACCGTCCGTTCGGTAGATCGGGACGAGCGGCTTCCTGTCTATCGCCTAGCCTATCCGAATCGCACGGTGCGGCTGGGCTTGGCGGAGCGGCTCGAAGCGTGTCGCGCCCGGTAATCTCGCCAGCCCCCATGCGCGGTGATGTCGGTAGCGCCCTGAGTCGCGGTCGCTTCGGCGACGAAACCGTTGGCCCAGGTTCCATCCGCTAGCTCGACCGAACCGAGCGCCAGCGGTGGTGCCACCGTTCTCAGCAGCCCGCCGATCTCGGCCTCCGGCAGCATCCACACTTCCGCCTCAATCGCCGCGCCATCGGAACTGCTGCGCACCAGCGCTGGACGTTTGCCGTCTGGCAGGGCGTAGAAGCGGTAGTGCGGGGCGGTTCGGATGGCGGTGCGCAGGTAGCCGCCGCGGTTGACCAGCTCTTGGTTCAGCGGTTGGTCGGCCATGTGCGCGCCGCACACCACCAGGGGCAACTCGCCGGGCGTCTCCGAGGGTTGTTCGTCGCACAGGATGGCAGCGGCGTTCAACAGCGCGTGGTCGCATCCGCTGGCAGCGATCAGAGTCACGCCGAACGGTAGGCCAGTGGTGGTCTCGCCGGCCGGGATGGCGATGCCGCATAGGCCGAGCAGGTTCACGAAGTTGGTGAAGGTGCCGAGGCGGGCGTTCGTCTCCAAGGGTTCGCGTTCCACGTCGGCGAGCGTTGGGATGGTCGGCGTGGTGGGCAGTGCGAGTACGTCGATGCGTTCGAACACGCGTTCCACTTGCCGCTTCAGTTCCGCGAGTCGGTATTGGGCGCGGAAGCAGTCTGTTGCGCTGTGGGCGTTGCCGCGTTGAATGACGGTGCGCGTGATTGGATGGACTGCCTGCGGATTGACATCAATGAACTTGCCCACCGCGGCGACCCGTTCCGCCAGCCAAGGGCCCTCGTAGAGCAACTCCGCTGTGGCTAGGAACGGCGTCAGGTCCACCGCTTCTGGCGCACCCGGCAGCTGCTCCACGAAGGCGGCGTAGAGGGCTTGGAGTTCTGCGTCGATGTGCGGCAGTTCCTCCGGCTGCACGAAGCCGAATCTGGCGTGGGCGGTGTCGAAGCCGGCGAAGGCGACTCGGCGCGAGTAGGGATCGTCCGCGTCGAAGCCGCCGGCGATGTTCGCCACTGTGCGGGCATCGGTAACGTTGTGTGTGAAGACACTGACGCAGTCGAGTGATCGGCAGGCCGGCACCACGCCTCGTGTGGACCACCAGCCCGGCGTTGGTTTGAAGCCGACGATGCCGTTGAAGGCGGCTGGCGCTCGGCCGGAACCGGCGGTGTCCGTGCCCAGGGCGAAGGCGGCCAAGCCCAGCGCCACCGCCACGGCGGAGCCGCTGCTGCTTCCGCCAGCGATGTAATCGGGATTCACGACGTTGCGGGTGGCACCGTGGGGCGAGCGGGTGCCGACCAGGCCGGTGGCGAACTGATCCATGTTGGTCTTGCCGAGCGGGATCGCGCCAGCGGCCAGCAAGCGTTCAACGACCGTGGCGGATTGCTTTGGCGTGTAGCCGAACGCCGGGCAGGCGGCGGTGGTCGGTATGCCTGCCAAATCGATGTTGTCCTTGATGGCGAACGGCACTCCCCGTAGCGGCGCGTCGGCGTCCAACGCTGCCGAGCGGGCGATGTGCGGTTCCAGTTCGGCCGGCGCAAGGCGATGAATCCAGATGGGGTTGTTGTCGTGATCGAGCGTCCGCTGCCGCAGTTCCGCAAGCACCGAGCGGATGTCCGTTTGCCCGGCCGCATAGGCGCGGCGCAAGCTGGCGATGGTCGGTTTCGCAACCACGCTGCTCACAGCGCCAACGCTTGGCCAGCGGACACGGCTTGACCTTTCGCCACCAACACCTCCCGCACCACGCCCGAAGCCGGCGCCGGAACCTCGAACTCGGCCTTCATCGACTCCACCACGAACAGCGTCTCCCCCGCGTCCACGCGCTGCCCCGGCTTCACGGCGACGGCCCAGACGGAACCGGCCATCGGGCTGACGACGAAGGGCGGACGGTCGTCGGCAGGCGCATCGGGTGCCTCAACCCCCATGTCCTGCTCGAAGGTCATCAACCCGCGCTCCCGCCAGTCGTCCAGTTCTGCCGCGAACGCCTGTCGGCGGCTGGCTTCGAAAGCGTCGATGCTCTCTCGATGGCGAGCCAGGAAGGCGCGGTGGCGGTCGATGTCGAAAGTGGTGTGTTCGATGTCCACCGCCACAGCGCCACGGGGGAAGGCGTCGCGCATCGCGGCGAGTTCCGCCGCGTCCACCTCGAAGAAGCGGATGCGGTCGAAGGGGCGGAGCAGCCAGTGCTTGTCGAAAGCGGCGCCGCGTCGGTGGTGGTTCCACACCTGCAACGTGCGGCCAACGAACTGGTAGCCGCCTGGGCCTTCCATGCCGTAGATGCACATGTAGGCGCCGCCGATGCCCACCGAGTTCTCCGCGGTCCACGTGCGCGCCGGGTTGTACTTGGTGGTCACCAGGCGATGGCGCGGGTCGAGCGGCGTGGCGACGGGTGCGCCCAGGTACACGTCGCCCAGCCCCATCACCAGGTAGTCTGCGTCGAAGACGATGCGCTTGACGGCCTCGCGGTTCGGCAGACCGTTGATGCGGCGGATGAACTCGATGTTGTCCGGGCACCAAGGCGCATCGGCGCGGACGCTCTCCATGTAGCGGTCGATGGCTTCGCGGCAGGCCGGGTCGTCCCAAGAGAGCGGCAGGCGGACGATGCGTGATGGCACTGGCGCAATCGCACCACCGTCGCTGGCTTCGAGAAGCGGCAGCAGGCGTTCCGCGAATCGTCTGCCGGAGAAGCGCGCCGAGTCGTAGCGCACCAGCAGCGAGCGGATGCCGGCGGTCATTTCCAGCACGCCGTCCGGTCGCTCGGACTCGATATCCGTTTGGAAGGCGTGGACGCGCAGGCGCAGTTCGATGTCCAAGGTGTTCGGGCCGAACTCGAACAGCAGCGCTTCGTCCCCGGCCCGGCGCACGCGCACGTCCTCGTGTTCCAGCACGATGGCCGGTTCCATGTTGCGGCTGGCGGCAGGCGAGCGCCGGGCTGTTTTCCCAGCGATGGTGGCCTGTTGGTCGCGGCGCAGCTGGTGCGCTTCGGCCTCGGGAACGGGGCGCAGACGCAGCTTCTCGCCAGCCGCGAGTTGGCCGAGTTTCCAGCGATCCGCCGCGATCACCACCGCCGGGCAAACGAAGCCGCCGAGACTCGGCCCGTCCGGGCCCAGCACCACCGGCATGTCGCCGGTGAAGTCGATGGCGCCGAAGGCGTAGGCGTTGTCGTGGATGTTCGAGGGATGCAGCCCGGCATCGCCGCCATCGCTCCGCGACCATTGCGGACGCGGGCCGATCAGCCGAACGCCGGTGCGGTTGGAGTGGTAATGCACGGTCCACTCTGCTGCCAGGAAGGCGCGGAGGTCGTCGGCGGTAAGGAACTCATCGGTGCAGTGTGGGCCGAGCGTGACGCGAATTTCGTGCCGGCCGGACCAATCCGGCGTTGCACGGGCAGCGACGGGAGGTGGCTGCGATGTGCTTGGCTTCGCAAGGTGCAACACGTCGCCAGCGGCGAGTGCGCGGCCGTTCAGGCCGCCGATGCGTCCCAAGGTGAAAGTGGCGGCGGAACCCATCACCTTCGGCACGTCCAAGCCGCCAGCGACCAGCAGGTAGGCACGTACCCCGCGAGTCACATTGCCGATGGCAAGCGTCTCCCCGGCGGCAACAAGGAAGGGTCGCCAGCAGGGCGCATCGCGTTCGCCCACGGTCAGTTCGCAGAACCCGGCCACGCAAACCGTCGTCGCAACGTGGAAGCGCAGCGTCGACCCGCGCATTGTGATTTCCAGCCCTGGCGCACCCTCGGTGTTGCCAAGCAGCCGGTTGCCGAGACGGAACGAGAAGTCGTCCATCGGCCCGGACGGCGGCACGCCCACCGGCCAGTAGCCTTCGCGCCCCGGCCATGCCTGCACCGTGGTGTGCGTGCCAGCCGCCAGCACTTCGAGCGTGTGGGGCCGATAGCCGAGTGCCGCCAGCGTCTCGGTGTCGTGGCGAGCGTTGGCGAAGGCGTCGGAGGCCAGCGCTTGGCGCAGATAGTCGCGGTTCGTCTCGACGCCGAAGGCCACGGTCTCGGCCAGCGCCTCATCAAGCCGTGCTCGCGCCGAGTCGCGATCGTCGCCGTAGGTCATCACTTTGGCGACCAGCGAGTCGTACAACGGCGGAATCTCTGCGCCAGAGCGCAGCCAAGTGTCCACGCGCACGCCTTCGCGGGAAGGAAAAGAGACCACCGAAGCGGTGCCCGGCGAAGGGCGGAAGCCGTGCTGCGGATCTTCGGCACACAGCCGCGCTTCCATGGCGCTGCCGGAAGGCGCCAAGCCGCCAACAAGCTCGCCCAACGGCGGCAGTTCGCCAGCCGCCAGCTCCACCATCCAACGCACCAAGTCCACGCCGAACACCAGTTCCGTCACGCCGTGCTCCACTTGCAGGCGCGTGTTCACTTCGAGGAAGTACGCGGCTTCGCGTTGCGCGTCGTAGAGGAACTCCACCGTCCCCGCGCTGCGGTAGCCCACTTGCTCCAGCAGCGCCTTCGCGTCGTCGTGCATTCGCTGGCGCACGGCGTCGGGCAGGTTCGGGGCGGGACATTCCTCCACCACCTTCTGATGGCGGCGTTGCAGGGAACAGTCGCGGTCGCCAAGGATGGCCACGCCGCCCTCGCCATCCCCGAACGCCTGCACTTCCACATGCCGGGCAGCGACAACGCAGGTCTCCACGAACAACCGCGGGTCGCCGAACTGCGCCTTCGCCAAGCGCTCCACGGCAACGAAACGCTCCGCCAGCTCTGCCGCGTCCCCGCAACGCGCCATGCCGATGCCGCCGCCACCTGCCGAGCTCTTCAGCATCACCGGAAAGCCGATTCGCGCTGCCCATTCTTGCGCTGCATCCAAGTCGCCAAGCACATCGCTGCCCGGCAGGAGCGAGACGTCGGCGGCCCGAGCCAGCGCCCGTGCTTCGTGCTTCAAGCCGAAGCTGCGGATGTGTTCCGGGCGCGGGCCGATGAAGGCGACGCCGGCCGCTTCCAACGCTTCGGCGAAGGCCGCGTTCTCGCTCAGAAAGCCGTAGCCCGGGTGAACCGCCTCCGCCCCCGTGCGAGCAACGGCATCCAGGAGCTTGGCCTTGTCCAAGTAGGTCTCCGCCACCCCGCCTTCTCCGAGCGGCACCGCCTCCCGCGCCACTTCCACGTGCAGCGAATCGCGGTCCGCTTCCGCGTAGACGGCCACGCTCTCAACCCCAAGCGCATCCAGCGTCCGGCAGATGCGCACCGCGATCTCGCCGCGATTGGCGACCAGCACCTTGTTGAACATGGCGCGTTGCCCGTTGCGCCTAGGCCCAGGCCGCCAGTTCGATGGGCGTCGGGTTGTAGCCGTTGCAGGGGTTGTTGAGCTGCGGGCAGTTGGAGATGAGCACCAGCACGTCCATCTTCGCTTCCAGTTCCACGTACTTGCCCGGGGCGCTGACGCCGTCCTCGAAGGTCAGGCCGCCTTCGGGCGTCACCGGCACGTTCATGAAGAAGTTGATGTTGTGGGCGATGTCGCGCTTGGTCAGGCGCCATTGCGGGTGCGTGTTCACGGCCAAGAGCCAGCTGTCGCGGCAGGAGTGCATGGTCTTCTTCCCCAGCGCGTAGCGCACGGTGTTGCTTTCCCCTGCGCAGGCGCCGCCGAGCGTGTCGTGGCGGCCGCAGGTGTCGGCGACGATGTCGAGCAGGGCGTTGCCTTCGTCGGAAAGCAGCGTCGTGCCGGTGGTGAGGTAGAGGTTGCCCTGCTCGCGGATGGTGTCCATGGCGCTGTAGCGCTCGTGCGGATTGCGGGCGTTGAAGAACAGCGTGTCCACGGCTTGGTTGCCCTTGAGGTCGGTGATGCGGAACACGTCGCCCTTGGCGATTTCGCCCAGCCAGTACTCGCCGGCGGGAACCACGGCGCTCCACGCCGCGTTCTTGGTTCTCAGATGGCTCGTTTGCAGCATCGGTCTAGCTCCCTAGCGCGTAGAGGATGTTGTTCATGAAGCCGCGTCTGTTTTCCGGGCGGGAGAGGCGGCAGACGTCGTCCTCGGCCACGGGCGGCGCGAGGCTCAGCTGGTAGCCGACGGGGCGGCGCGGGTACTCCGGCGCCGGGTTCAGCGGGTGCGGGCAGGTGTGCAGCACCACCAGCGTGCGCATTTCGAAGCGCAGGCTCACGGCGCTGCCGGGCGGCGAGTGGTCCTCCCGAAAGCGCAGCGCGCCGTCCGCAGCCGCGTCCACGCGGGAGAACCAGTTCACGTTGGCGGCGAAGTCGCGCTTGCCGAGGCCGTACTTGCCGAGTTCCACGAGGAAGCTGTCGCGGCCATTGCGGTGGTAGTCGTTGCGGGCTTCCTGGTAGGGCAGCGCGCCCCACTTGCGTCGCACCAAGGCGGCATCGCAGGTGCCGCTGGCCGCGTCGTGCCAGCCGAGGTCGTCGGCGACGATGGAGCAGAAGATGCGCCCCATATCCGAGTACAGGCAGTGGCCTTCGGTCAGCCGGAAGGTGTGCTGGCACTTCAGCGAATCCGGCAGGTTCAGGCGTTCGAGCGGGTTGTCCGGGTTGTAGGCCAGCATCGCGGCGTTGCCCGCGCCCTCCTGGTCGATCAGGCGCAGCTGCACGCCAGCGTTGACGACGAAGGACCAGTGGCTGCCGCCGGGCAGCACGTCTTCGTAGAGGATGTCAGACATGTTGCAGTTCCTCCTTGAGTTCCTTCCGCGCGGCCTTGTCCGCCACCGGCAGGTCGAAGGTGATGGTTGCGCCGAAGAGGTCCGGTTCGTGGGGATCGACGCGGGGCTTGTCCAGCACCAGCAGCCGCGTGCCGAGCTTGAATCCTTCGGCGATGTCGTGCGTCACCATGAACACGGTGAGCGCCAGTTCTTCGTGCAGTTGCTGCACCAGCTCGTGCATGTCCACGCGGATGCCCGGATCGAGCGCGCCGAACGGTTCGTCGAGCAGCAGGATGCGCGGTTCGGTGACCAGCGTTTGCGCCAAGGCCAGGCGCTGCTGCATGCCGCCGGAGAGTTCCGCGGCGTAGGCGTTGGCGGAAGCCAGCAGGCCGACTCGATCCAGCATCCGCCGAGCGCGTTCGACGTTCTGCGCCCGCTCGGCGCCGAAGGTGCGGCCCAGGAACCGCGAAGCGCGCAGTTCCAGGCCAAGCAGCACGTTGCCCAGCGCGGTGAGATGCGGAAACACGGAGTAGCGCTGGAAGACCACGCCGCGGTTGGCGTCCGGTTCCGCGGCCAGCGGTTCGCCAGCCAGCTCGATGCTGCCGTCGCTCGGCGCGATTTCGCCGAGCAGAAGGCGCAGAAAGGTCGTCTTGCCGCAGCCGGAGGCGCCGACGATGGTGACGAACTCGCCCCGCCCCACCGCCAGGCGAATGTCCTCCAACACCACCTTCCGCGCATAGCGCTTCCACAGCCGCCGCACTTCGATGAGCGTCATGCGCCTGCTCCGTACCACGGGAAGAGGCGCCGGTTCGCCTGCTTCAGCGCGTAGTCCAGAAGGAACGCGAGCAGGGTGATCCACGCCACGTAGGGCAGGATCACGTCCATCGCCAAATGGCGGCGCACCAGAAAGATGCGATAGCCCAGGCCGTCGGTGGAGGCGATGGCTTCGGCGGCAATCAGGAACAGCCACGCCGCGCCCAAGGAGAGCCGCACGCCGTCCACCAGACGCGGCAGCACTTGCGGCAGCACCACGCGCAGGGCGATCTGCCAACTCGACGCATCCAACGTCTGCGCCTTCACCAGTTGCTCGCGGGGCAGTTCGCGCACCCGCTGTTCGATGTCGCGCATCAGGAACGGCGCGGTGCCGAGGACGATGAGCATCACCTTGGCCAGCTCGCCGATGCCGAAGACGATGAACAGAATCGGCAGGATGGCGAGCGGCGGAATCATCGACAGCGCCCGCACCCACGGCGACCAGAACGCGCCGAACCACGGCAGCAGGCCGTTCAGCACGCCGATGCCCAAGCCGATGGCCGCCGCCGCCAGCACCCCCGTGGCGAGCCGCCGCAAGCTGGAAGCGGTGTCGTTCCAGAACAGGTATTCGCCGCTGCGCCGGTCCGGCTCGAACGCCACGCGCTCGATGGCCGCGACGATGCTGGTAGCGCTGGGCAGGAGCTTGTCGTTCGGGTTCTCGGCCAAGCGGGCGTTGGACGCGAAGGCGTAGATCAGCAAGGCGAGCGCGAACGGCGCCGCCGCGGCGATGGCGCCGAGCCGCCCGGGCTGGCGGTTGATGACCCGCATCGTTCCAGCGCCCGCCGTGCTTTGGGCGTTCTGGCTACAGTTCGCCGTCCGCCGCCTTCCGCATGTAGCTGTCGTCGAAGCGCAGCTTGACGTTGCTTTCGGAACCGAGAATCTCGCCGCCGGGGAGTTCGATGCCGACGAAGCCGGCGTTCGGCGCTCCCTCGCCGAGCAGGCCGTGCTCGAAGGAGAACGCGGCGACGCTGGCCATCGTCTCGCCAAGCGCTTCGGAGCGGACGAAATCCACGGCCGGCTGCGGCGTGTAGAACATCTGCGTGGCGGCCAGCTGGGCGTTGTAGCCGGCCAGGTCCGTGCCGCTCGCTTCGGCCATGTGGGCCTTGGCGGCGTCGCCCTTTTCTCCGGCGGCGGACATCGTCGCCATCGTTTCGTACCACGCGCCGACGAGGGCCTTGCCGAAGCGGGGGTCTTCGAGCGCTTCCGTGCTGACCACGAGCATGTCGATGATCTCGCCTGGAATCATCGAGGAATCGAAAACCGGGCTCACTTCCGGCATCGCCTTGATCTCGGCGAGCAGCGGATTCCAGGTGACGACGGCGGTCACGTCGTCGGTGGCGAAGGCGGCGACGATGTCCGCATCCGAGGTGTTGACGACGGTGAGGTCGCGTTCCGTCATGTCCTGCGTCGCGAGTGCTCGCGCCAGCATGTAGTGCGAGACGGAGAGTTCCACCAGATTGACGTTCTGGCCCTTGACGTCCGCAAGCGTCTTGTCCGCGCCCTTCAGCACGATGCCGTCGTTGCCGTTGGAGAAGTCGCCGACGATCAGCGCGGTGGAATCGCGCCCGCCGGCCGCCGGGATGGTGAGCGCGTCCATGTTGGTCATGGTGCAGCCGTCGAACGCGCCGACGGTGTACTGGTTGATGGACTCGATGTAGTCGTTGAACTGCACCACCTCGATGGTGATGCCGTACTTCGTCGCCCACTTCTCGACGATGCCGGATTGCGCCGCGTAGTCCCACGGCATCCAGCCCACGTAGATGCTCCACGCGATGCGGTAGTCGTCCTTGGCGAACGCGGTGGACGAGAGCAGCAGGGCAAGGGGCAGCAGAACGCGCCGGAAGGTCCGGAAGAAGCGAATAGCCATGGTGGCCTCCTCATGGTTGATGACATGGGGAGGCCCTGCTCTCCCGGGCTTTTGTCCCTCCGTGTAGCCTCAAGCGCCAAGCGCCGTGGCCGAAAGCTCTCGGACCAGCCACCCCGCTTCACACGAGGCCGGAACCCTAGCTTTCATTTCGTCCAGTTCGAGCGCAGCTCTCCCTTGCCCGATTGGGTGAGCAATGTCCGTGCCAAGTTGGCACAGGCTGCGGTGAGCGCGCCGGGCCGAAAGAGAAGCGCCAATCCGCGGTGCAGAAGCGCACCAACTTAGTGCGGCGCGTGCCTAAGCCGTGCCTTTCTCGGCGAGCATCGGGTACTGCTCCGGATGTTCGATGGTCCTTAGGCCAAGGTCGATGTCCAAATCCGGCCAGTAGTAGTGGTTGGGCGCAGGTTCCTCCACGTGGAGGATCTGCGCGATCGGAGCGTCCTTGAACCACGGGAAATCCGCGAAGGACAAGAACAGTTCCCGGTCTCGGCAGAGGAGCCAGATGCCGTGCCGAGAGACATTGGTCACTTCAACGTGCGAAGTGCTGCTCTGATTCCTCACGCCTCCAAATCCTCGATGCGCTTCGGATACGTGTCCTTCAGCAGCTTGGAGAGGGAGCGGTCGGCGAGCAGGCGGCCGCCGGTTTGGCAGGTGGCGCAGTAGTTGCTTTCGTTCTCCGGGCGGACGATGCGCTGCACCGGCGAGCCGCAGACCGGGCAAGGCTGGCGGTACTTGCCATGCACGGCCATCTCGTCGTGGAACGCGGTCACGCGGTTGCGGGCGCCTTGGCCGGGGAAGCGCTCGCCGGTCTGCTCGCGCAGCCTTGCCGTCCAATCGGTCAACACCTCGCGGCAGGCGGTGAACAGCGTTCGCGCCTCGGCTTCGTCCATGTTCCTGCCGAGCTTGAACGGCGACATTCTGGCGTGGAAGAGAATCTCGTCGCTGTAGGCGTTGCCGATGCCGACGAAGACCCGCTGGTCGGTGAGCGCTCGCTTCACCGTGTGCGGCGTTTCCCGAAGCCGCCGGTGGAACGCCTCGAAGCCGATCTCGAACACGTCCAGGCCGCCGGGATGCAGCGCATCGAGCGAATCCCTGCCTTGCGCCAAGCGCAGCGCCGCCCGCTTCTTCTTGCTGCTCTCGGTGAGCGTTAAGGAGCCTGCCTCTGCCTGAGCAGGTGTGCTCTCGAAGTCGAACGCCACGAGGCCCACGCGCTTCGGCACTGCACGGCCGAGCGGTTGCCATTGCAAACGACCAGCGATCATCAGATGCAGCACGATGTAGAACTCGCCGTCGAGTTCCACGAGCAGTTGCTTGCCGAAGCGACGGACGCCCACCACCTCGCGCCCAACCACCTCGTCGATGGCCGGTGCCACAGTGCGCAACAGAAAGGGACTCGCCAAGCGGATGGCCGCGAGCCGAGCGCCGCCGCAGCGCTTCTCCATGTGCTCGGCGTAGACCTCGAGGTCCGGCATTTCAGGCATGGGCGGCGCGTCGTTCCTTTTCGGCGGGGGCAAGCCGGGAAGATTCCGGCATCGCCGTCTTCCAGCGGTCGGACTGGAAGCGCGCCAGCAGCATCGCCGCCTTGACGATGCATTCCACGATCATCGCGCCGTACACCCACACCACCGGCCAGCCGAGCAGCGTGAACGTGGCGGCCAGGGCGCAGCGGGCGCCGAGCAGCCCGACCGCCGTGGCGAGCAGCGGAAAGCGCGTGTCGCCCGCGCCCCGCAAGGCGCCGCCGATGGCGAACTCGATGGCCATGAGCGGCATCGTCGCGGCCAGGATGTACGCCATCTGCACGGTCAGGCGCACCGTCGGCGGGTCGTCGCCGAGGAAGA
This sequence comes from Candidatus Azotimanducaceae bacterium, assembly GCA_965243175.1. GTDB lineage: Bacteria > Pseudomonadota > Gammaproteobacteria > Pseudomonadales > Azotimanducaceae > VXYL01. The sequence goes on from OZ251532.1 coordinate 1,571,280, forward strand.
AGCGCGCGAGTTCCGGCGCGAAGACCGCCACCGCCACGCCGATTCCGCCCATCGAGGCGATGGCGTAGACCGCCGAGCGCCAGCCGCTGCGAACGGCGCCGGCGGGGTCGTTCGCGCCCAGATGCTGTCCGGCCAGCGTGGAACCGGCGATGGAGAACCCGAAGCCCACCACGAAACCGACCATCAGCAGACTGGTGCCGACGTTGTAGGCGGCGAACGCGACCGTGCCGTAGAAGTGCCCGATGAGCATCAGAAAGACGAAGTAGCCAGCTTGGAAGACCGCCACTTCCACGCCCGCCGGGTAGCCGATGTGCAACAGCCGCCGCAAGCGCTCGCGCCGCCACCAGCCGTTGGCAACGTACTTCAGCCGGAAGCCCTGCGCCATCCAGATGGCCACCATCGCGATGCCGCCCAAGGTGAACGAGATGCCGCCGGCAATCGCCGCGCCAGCCACGCCCATCTGCGGAAAGCCGTAGTGGCCGAAGACGAAGACGTACAGCAGCGGAATGTTCACCACGTTCACCGCCCCGCCTATCCACAGCGGCGACCAGGCGTCGCCAGCCGCCCGCAGCGCCGCGCCGAGAATGAAGTTCGCCGCGAACGCCAGATTGAAGGCGGACATCCAGCGGATGTTGCTGGCGGCGAGTTCGATGGTGTGCGGGTCCAGCCCGAAGATGGAGGCGACGGGTGCCGCGGCGAGGATTCCGGGCAAGGTCACGGCCAAGGCGAAAGCGCCGCCCGCCACCAGGCTCGCCATCGTCACGCGGCTGGCTTCGACGTGATCCTCCGCGCCCCAGGCCCGTGCCACCAACGCCGTGGTGCCCGCGCTCACGGCCATCAGCACGGCCTGCAGCGCGAAGAAGACCCGCTGGCCGACGCCGATGGCGGCCAACGCTTCCGCGCCGAGCGTGCCGACGAACTTCATCTGCACCACGGCCACCGCCGAGTAGAGCAGATTGGCGAGAATCGACGGAAACGCGAGGCCGAACAGCGACGTGTGCGCCGGCTTTGAGGTTCCGTTCGCTTTGCTGGGCGGGCGTTCTGCTACCATCTGCTCGGAAGGGTCGCTTCTTGCGTTCGGCCTTGTGCGCCGGGCGCTTCACTTCGGGGGAATGCCATGGACATCAACGTGAGCCTTGCCGATCACGTTGCCACGGTCGAGATCGATCGGCCGCCGCACAACTTCTTCGACCGCGATCTGATCGCGCAGATCGCCGATGCCTATGGCGAACTGGACGAAAACGCCGATTGTCGCGCCATCGTGCTGGCGGCCAACGGCAAGTCGTTCTGCGCCGGAGCGAACTTCGGCTCCGGCCAAAGCGACGATTCGGGAAACCGCGAGTTTACCGAAGAAGGCTTCCGAAACACCACCGGCCTGCTGTACCGCGAAGGCGTGCGGCTGTTCGGCGCGAAGAAGCCAGTGGTGGCGGCGGTGCAGGGCGCAGCCATTGGCGGCGGCTTGGGGCTGGCGCTCACGGCGGATTTCCGCGTCGCCGCGCCCGAAGCCCGCTTCGCCGCCAACTTCGCCAAGCTCGGCATCCATCCGGGCTTCGGCCTCACGGTCACGCTGCCCAATCTCATCGGCCTGCAAGCGGCGAATCTGATGTTCCTCACCGGGCGGCGCATCAAGGGCGAAGAGGCGCTTGCGCTCGGCATGGTCGACCAGTTGGTTCCGCAGCAGGAGGTGCGCTCCGCCGCCCTCGCCCTCGCCGCGGAAATCGCCGAGAACGCCCCGCTGGCGGTGGTTTCGGTACGCGCCACGATGCGCCAAGGCCTAGCGGACGAGATCGCCGCGGCCACGGACCACGAACTGGCCGAACAGCAATGGCTGCGCGGCACCGAAGACGCCGAAGAGGGCATCCGAGCTGTCGCCGAACGACGCGCCGGCAACTTCCAGGGCCGGTGATTCGCAGAGAGAGGAGAACATGAAGTGGAACTGAAGAAGACCGGCGTTTGGTTCTTCACCGATCGAATGAACGCCCAGGACGCCGCGGCCACGGCGCGGCGCATCGAAGAGCTCGGCTACGGCGCGCTGTGGATTCCCGAAACCCTTGGCCGCAATCCCTTCGCCCACGCGGCCTGGCTGCTCGCCAACACCGAGAAGCTTGTGGTGGCGACGGGCATCGCCAACATCTACCACCGCGAACCGGGGGTGACGGCGCAGGGGCAGAAGACCTTGGCGGAACAGTCGAACAACCGCTTCCTGCTCGGCCTCGGCGTTTCGCACCGGCCATTGGTCGAAGGCTTGCGCGGCCTCGTCTACGGCCCGCCGGTGGCGACGATGCGCGACTACTTGGCCAAGATGGCCGCCGCGCCCTACGGCAGCATCGAGCCGAGCGAACCGCCGCCGGTGGTGATCGCCGCGCTGGGCCCGAAGATGCTCGAACTCTCCCGCCAGGAAACCGCTGGCGCCCACCCGTACTTCACGTCGCCGCGCCACACGCGCATGGCGCGCGAGGTGCTGGGCCCGGAGAAATGGCTGTGCGTGGAACAGAAGGTGGTGATGGAGACCGATCCCGACAAAGCCCGCGCCCTAGCCCGCGCCACCGCGAAGACCTACCGGGCGCTGCCGAACTACCAGAACAACTGGCTGCGCATGGGCTTGACCCGGGCGGACATCGAAGGCGAAGGCTCCGACGCCTTCATCGACGCCACCTTCGCATGGGGCGACGCGGCGGCCATTCAAGCCCGCATCGACGAACACTACGCCGCAGGCGCAAGCCACGTGTGCATCCAGCCGGTGAACCGCGCCGGCGAGTTCGGCGCCGTGGATTGGGAAACCCTGGAGGCGCTGCGGCCATGAGCGACTTCAACGGCAAGCGAGTCGTCGTCACCGGCGCCGCAGGCGTGGCCGGACGCGCCGTGGCGCAGGCGTTCCACGACGCTGGCGCCACCGTATGCGGCATCGACGTGCTGGCGGACGAAGCGCCGTGGCGAACAATCGTCGCCGACCTCATCGACCCGAAGAGCGCCCAGGCCGCCATCGAAGAAGCCGGCGCCATCGACGTTCTGGCCAACATCGCGGGCGGCTTCACGATGGGCGACGAGATCGCCGACACGTCCGACGAAACCTGGGACTTCATGCTGAACCTGAACGCCAGAACCGCGCTGAACACCTGCCGCGCCGCCGTCCCCGGCATGGTCGCCCAAGGCGGCGGCAAGATCGTCAACATCGGCGCCCGCGGCGCCCTCCGCGGCGCCGCCGCAATGGGCGCCTACATCGCCTCCAAGAGCGTCGTCATCCGCCTCACGGAAACCCTCGCCGACGAACTCAAGCACAAGGGCGTCAACGTCAACTGCATCCTCCCCAGCATCATCGACACCCCCCGCAACCGCACCGACATGCCCACCGCCAACTTCAACCACTGGGTCCCCCCAGAACAAATCGCGGGCGTCGTCCTCTTCCTGGCCTCCCCCGCCGCCACCTGCATCCACGGCGCGGCGATCCCGGTGGAGGCACTGGCGTAGCTCTGAGGCGAACGCTGGTTACATGAGCGCCGAGCAGTGAACCGCTGCTGTGCCGCCATGAAGATCAAGGACATCAAGCCGATGCCGGAAGATTGCGATCCGCTGCCCCACTTCGCTGGCCGGACCGAAGAGATGACCGAACTCGGCGAGCGGCTGGAAGACGTGCTGCTAGGCAACACCACCAACGGCATCCAGTTGATCACTGGCGTACCCGGTGTCGGCAAGAGCCAGTTGGGGCGAATGTTCGCGACCGCCGCGCGGGATCGCGGAAACATCCGGTGCGTGTGGGTGGACGTGGCGACGGTGGAGAGCGACGTCGGCTTGTTCCTCACCATCGCGGAAGCGCTGGATAGGGATGAGAAGGGTCGCGAGGTCGCCGAGCTCAACGCCAAGCTGACCGTTGGAGGGCAAGCACCCGAACGCGCTCGACACACCTCGGCTTTCCCGCGTCTGCTGGCTGCTTTGAAGAGATCCATCACGAAAGAAGGCACGTGGGGCGACGGGGAAGCCCTCGTGCTGCTGATCGACGAACTGCAAACCATCCGCCCGCAAGCGATGGAGAACCTGCACGTCTTGCACTTAGGTGACCACGGATGCCCCATCCTCGTCGTCGGCATCGGGTTGCAGCACACGCAGATGGTGCTCGCGTGCCCCGCGGACGGCAGCCCCGGCATCTCCCGAACATCCCCGCCCATCGTCCTAGGCAGCCTCTCCCCAGACGAGGCGCGGGAGGCAATTCGCGAGAACGTTGCGGCCATTGCCGGCGAGGACCTCTCCGACGACTGCGTGGCCAAGCTGGCGGCGGCATCGCACGGATTTCCGCAGCACATCCACGCCTACGTCGCAGGCGCGGTGGAAGTCGTCCGCAAGCAGGGCCACTGCCGCGAAGGCCCATCTCTCGAAGAAGCGCTGAGAAGAGGCCACGCCAGACGCACGAACTACTATCTCGACCGCATCGCCAGCACGGGCATGAGCGACCCCATCGGCGCGATCGGGCACATCGTGGCGAAGCTGGCCGAGCGCGGCGCCGATGCGATGCTGATCGACGACGCCATCGCCGCCTTCGACGGCACGAAGCACGACGGGGAAGCGGTGGTCGAAGCAGCCATCGCACGGGGTGTGCTCGCTCGGCAGCGCGACGGCACCGTCGGCTTCGGCATCCCCTCTTTCCAGACCTTCATGCTAGAGAAGCTGCGCGAACGCGAAGCCGGCGCAGTCGCGATGCGTAGCTGAGCCACGAGGCACGGATCAGACGGTGGCGCTCTGAGTGCAAGTGGTCGAAACTCAGGGCAACAGGGGTAGGATGGCAGCCTCCGAGAGCCGGTCGTTCGTGCTTGAGCAGTCCGAGCAGGATTGACATTTCGCCCATGGATGGCACAGTCTCCATCACCGTAGCCGAACGTGAGGACACGCTATGAGCTGGTTCAAGAAGGCTGACAAAAGGGCACCACTTGGCAGCGACGTAGCAGACGCAGGCAAGGAGCGCGTCGAACCCGCTTTGGCCGCGCCCGCGTCCGGCATCGACCCCGACTGGCGTGAGCGGATAGAGCTTGCCCGACAAGCGTACGCTGAGGGCAAAAAAATGCGCGAGGGCAAGCCGATCACGTTCCGAATGTCGCAGCCCTTGAGCTTGGGCGATGGCCCAAGCGCTTGATGACCGCTGCGAAGCGAAGCCCTCTGTATGAGGCACACCATGCGCCGCGCTATGAGCGCCAAGCGCTGATACGGCACTATCAGCAGGCGTATCAGTGCCGCTTGGTCGTGGTGGCGGACATCCTCATGCCGAACAGCGTCACGCTGTTTGAGGAGAGGCTGTTCGATGCCGACCGGTCTCAGGATCTCCACATCATGCTCGCCACTCCAGGAGGCGATGGCGAGACGGCCATTCGGCTGGTGCGGCAGGCTCAGTCTCGCTGCAAGGAGCTCACGGTCGTTGTGCCGGACCAAGCCAAGAGCGCGGGCACATTGTTCGTTCTTGGCGCGGACCACATCTACATGGGCCCAACGAGCGACCTAGGGCCGGTCGATCCGCAATTTCTATTGCCAGATGGGTCGTTGGGGGCCGCCCGCGCCATCATCGCCGCCGTTGAGGATGCCGAGCAGCGCATCCAAGCTAATCCGCAGACCTATCCCCTACATGCGGCCTTGTTGGCCGACATTTCCGCGTTAATGGTGCAGCAAGCACGAGATGCCCTTGCTCGAACCAAAGATCAGGTGACGGAAGCGCTCTCGTGTGTGCGGAAGCGCAGCGCCAAAGAAGTGAAGGAGCTAGCGCTGAAGCTCCACGGGCCACTGATCGGCGACACGCAGAGCCACGGTGCCACTATTTCCGCCAGCGACGCCAAAGGCTTCGGTCTGCCGGTCACGGAAGCTACCCACGACGAACAGCGGTGGCGAGACCTCTGGCGACTGTGGATGAAGTACAGAGCTCAGAGTGAAGCGAAGGTGTACGAGAGCGAGAGTGCGTCCGCCATCATCCCACACCCTCAGGCAGCGTAAACGCCATAGCCCTGTTCCAAGTTGGCCGCCGGCCGGTACTGAGCTGGATCGCGAGGCGCGGTGCTGCAAGCGGCGGCTAAGCGCGACGGCAAGGGAGCAAAGGCAGGCTGGTTTGCGTTAGGCTTCGCAGCCTGGCCCCAGCAGGAACACCCCCATGACCGACAGTTCCATCAAGCAAGCGTCGTCGCGCATTTCCTGCCCGACGTTCGAGACCACGGCGTTCACTACGCCCAAGCCGTTGTCGGAAGCCAAGGTTGCCTTGGTTACCTCGGCTTCGCTGCACCATCAGGACGACGACGGGTTCGGCGTGGTGGATGCTGGCTATCGCGTGCTGCAACGCCATCGGCGCGACATCGTGGTGGGGCATTGGAGTCCGAACTTCGATGCCAGTGGCGTCAGTGCGGATCTCAACGTGGTGTTCCCCATCGACCGTCTCGAGGAGATGGCGGCCGAGGGTGCCATCGGCAGCGTCTCCGACATTCATCTGGCGTTCGCTGGCAATCAGTTCGATCTCGCGGCGATTCAGATGGACGGCGGGCCGGCGGGCGCCAAGCAGCTGGTCGATCACGGCGTCGATGTGGTGCTGCTCACGCCTGTCTGACCGCTGTGTACGCGTACGGTCTGTACGCTCGCGCATCTCTTCGAAGCGGCTGGCATCGCCACGGTGGCCATCGGTTCCATCCGCGAACAGCTCTACGGCACGGCGCCGCCACGCGGCCTGTTCTGCGACTTCCCCCTGGGGCGGCCCCTCGGCGTTCCCAACGACGCCGCGTTCCAACGGCGCGTCATCGATCACGCTTTCGGCTTGCTGGAACGCAGCGAACCCGTCCTTGAGGACTACGACGTCGTGATCGAAGACGACGAATCGCAGCCGCTGGTCTGCCCCTTGCCGGCGCGCATGGACCCGAACGTGCACCCGGCGGTGGACGAAGCCAAGGGTCTGCGCCCGGCCTACGAACGCGCCATCGCCAAGCACGGCAACCGCGCTGGCGCCGTGCGCTTGCTGGATGCCGATGCCATCCCCGCCGCCATCGAGTCGTTCATCCGCGTGGCCGAAGGCACGCCCTGGAAGGAGGCTGGCATCCCCGGCATTCCGGCGCGGGTGTCGCAGGACATTCGCGGCTACTACGAGATGGCGGCGATGGAGATCGCCGATCACACGCCAGCGGCCTGGGCTGGCTACCGCTGGTTCCGCGACCAAACGCAAACCGGCGCGGTCATCCGCAAGGCACGGGACGCGATGCGCGAATCCGGCGCCAAGGAACCGCTCTGGCGCTTTTTGATGCCTGGCGGTTCGTAGGCGTCCGCACAGGGCAGCGGAAAACCAAACCAAACGAGTAGGAGTGGAACAACGATGAAGCCCGTCTGTCTGGTCATCGGCGCTGGCGCCGGCATTGGCGGCACGGTCGGCAAGCGGTTCGCCCGCGAGGGCTACCACGCGGTGCTCTGCCGCCGCACCGACCAAGCCGGCCTCGATGCGCTGGTGGCGGAAATCGAAAGCGAGGGCGGCGAAGCGTCCGGCTTTCTGATGAACGCGGTCTCCGACAACACCATCGAGCAGCGCGTCATGCAGGTGGAGGCGGACATCGGCCCCATCGAGATCGCCATCTACAACCTCGGCGCCCAGATCGGCAACCGAGCGCTCTCCGAAACCAGCCTCAAGGCCTTCGAGATGGGCTGGCGGCTCGGCACCCTCGGCCTGTTCCGGCTGGCGCAGTCCGTGTGCCCGCGCATGGTGGAACGCGGCGGCGGCACGCTGATCGTCACCTCCGCCACCGCCGCCGTTCGCGGCAACGCCGGCCAGCACTCCCACGCCGCCGCAATGGGCGGCCGCCGCCTGCTCTGCCAAACCCTGAACGCCGAGTTCTCCCCCCAGAACATCCACGTCGCCCACGTCGTCGTGGACGGCTCCGTGGACGCGCCGGACACCCTCGGCAAGATGCTCGGCCCCGAACGCTTCCAAGCGCTGCGCGACACGAAGGGCGCCCAGGACGGCCTGATGCTCCCCGAACGCATCGCCGACACCTACTTCCACATCGCCAAGCAGCATCGCTCGGTGTGGACGCACGAGCTGGATCTCAGGTCGTTCTCCGACCTGCCGTGGTGGAACCACTGACGCGCACGAGGTCGGAGAGGCGGTGGGACCAGACCAAAACCAAGCCTTCCTCTTGCGCGGTTTCGAGGTTGTTCGGATCGAATACCCCGCCGATGACCGCAACGGGGACGACTTGCCTTCGCCCGAAGGCTTCGACCCATGCGCGGGCCTTGCCGGCGGCCTCGTGGTTGATGCGCTTGTATGTGTTGACCGTACTGTTGGAAACCTTGCACTCGACGGGCATGACCCTCCCGTCCTGCAACCGGACAACGAAGTCGGCTCGCGTGTTGCCGAATATGCTCTCGCCGCAGAAAGTGCCGGCGCGAGGAGCCGAGTCTAGGATTCGGATCTCGCGAGCCTCGACTTCCTCGAAGCCTGCCTGACGCAGGGCTTCCTTGACCGCCTCTTCTTGAGCCGTGCGAGCGCTTGTGCGGCGCAAGGTCTCGACTTTGCAGGCGGCGATCAGCGCCGCTGTCGAGACGACTGCCACGAGCCGTTCGCGCTCGGTAGGCGTCCTTCCTTCGGCAACCCAGGGGAAGCGGTGCGGGTCGATGATCTGCGACATCACGCCGCGAATCCGTTGCAGTTGCGCTTCGTCGCCCCGCAACGCGGTTGCCGTGAGGGTGGTCTCCGCCAAGGTCTTCAAGTCGTCAGAGACTGGCGGTGCGGCCAGATAGCGAAAAGCGGTCAACCGATCCGGGTCGCCGACTTGCTCCGCCAACGCTCCAACGTTGATCGGCTCTTCGAACAACAGGTGCAACCGATCGATGGTCTCCGTCGCGATGGGCGCGAACGACCTGATGAGCGCCAATCGAACCCGGTCCTTTCCTATAGAACGCCTTTGGCGAAGGCCGCGTTCAGAACGTCCCGCCCGTTCTGAACGGGCTCCAGGCAGCCCAGCGTCCGTACTGCGGCGTTGGGCCGCCGCGACACGCCCATATGGCCGAACACGTCGCTGGTGTCCGGCAGCCCGAAGCAGAGCAGCGGCAACCTACCGCGGTGTTTTCCGGCGCAGAGGGACTGCAGGTTCTCCCGTGCCTGTTTGCTGTCGACGTCGCAGTTCTGCGCTTCGTCCAGACACAGGGCGATGGTGCAGTTCGGCGACCACGTGCGTAGACGCCATCGAGTCCACCGCGCCTTGCAGGTACCGCAGTTCGTCCTCGCGCCCGACGAAGGCGATGGGCCGATGCCGATCTCGCGTCTCCACCAAGATGTAGAGTCGATCCGCAATCGCCGCAGGCATCATGCGCCAATCTCCCTCTTCCGGCGCTGTCTCAGAGATGCAGCGCCAACAGTTCCGCCAACGCCAAGGCGCGGGCGTCCTCGCGGGCCAGCACCCTGTCGTAGTGGCGCCGCGGATGGCGCGTCATCGACGTCGTTGGCGGCGTCGTGTGCGAAGACGTGCCTAGATGCGTCCAAATATGACGCATCCGCGTCGTAGATTGCTCTCCCGACGACAACGAACGAGGGCGCGAACAATGCCCAACGCATACGAGAACCGGCTCATCTTCTTCTGGCTCGAAAACGCGGTCGGTCGCCTCGCCGCGACCAGTCCAGAGGTCAAGGGCTTGACGGAGTGGCTTGAGGAACACGCCGGGGTGCTTGGCGTGCCGTTCGAGCGCGTGGACGACGCAAATCGCCCCCGGCGTGGCCCCAACGCAAGCGCGGGGTGGCGGAACGTGCGGGCGGCGGTCGCGCATGGTCGCAAGGCGACGGCGCGGACCCGGCGAGACCGCACCGCCGTTCGGCTGCATCGTCTGGCCAAGGCGCTTGGGCTCTCGGCAACGGATGTCGCGCTGGTCGAGGCGCTGTTGCGCTACGACACGCAGCCGGTGGTGGAGGATCTCTTCGACCACCTGTGCGTTCAGCACCGCCATTGGGCGGCGTTGAACGTTCGCCGCAGCCTGCTCGCGCACGCGATCGGCGTTTCGCCGCGCGGGTTGCTGCAACGGCTGGCGCCCGACAGCCCGTTGATGTCGAGCGGCCTCGTTTCCGTCGACGGGGATGGCGACCTCTCGCTCGTGAAGCGGCTGCAGCGGCTGGCTTCGCCCGTCGTCGAGGACGATGGCGACGTGCGCAGCCTGCTGCTCGACCCGGCTTCGCCTGCCGAACTGGAATGGGCGGACTTCGACCACATCGCCGAAGGCCGCGACCACATCGAGCGACTGCTGCAAGGAGCGCTCGAACAACGCGCGGCTGGCGTGAACGTGCTGCTGCACGGCCCGCCGGGCACGGGCAAGACCGAGTTCTGCAAGACCTTGGCGAAACGGCTCGGCGTCACGCTCTACAGCGTCGGCGAGACCGACGAAGATGGCGACGAACCATCGCGCATGGAGCGGTTGCAGGAACTGCGCCTGGCGCAGCGCCTGGTCTCGGGCGACGAATCCGCCATCCTGCTGTTCGACGAGATGGAAGACCTGCTCGAAAGCAGCGAGTTCCACGTCGGAGCGCAAGGACTGTTCGGCCGTTCGCGCCGCCACGAACGGGCGCGGGGTTCCAAAGTGTTCATGAACCGGCTGCTGGAACAGGCGCCCACGCCGACGCTGTGGACCACGAACAGCGCCCCGGCCATGCGCCCAAGCCTGCTGCGGCGCATGATGTTCGCCTTGGAACTCGCACAACCCCCGGTCCACGTGCGCGACCGCATCTGGGCGCGGCAACTCGCTCGGCACGGCATCGGGTGCGAAGAAGGCGACGCCCGCGCCCTCGCCACCGACTTCGACGTGGCGCCGGCCGTGGCCGCTGGCAGCACGGCTGCCGCTGCCCTATGCGGCGGCGACGTGGCCACCGTGCGCCGTGGCGTACGCGGCATGGCGCGTCTGCTGGGCCGCGAGAAACCACCGCAAGGCGTCGCCGCGCGGTTCGACCCGGCGCTCAGCCGTGCGGATCTGGACCTCGTCGCCTTCTCCAAACAGCTCGTCGCCAGCGGCGAGCTTCGCTTCTCGCTGTGTCTGCAAGGCCCGCCGGGCACCGGCAAGAGCGCCTTCGCCCGCCACCTCGCCGAGCGCCTAGGGCTGGAAGTGGAGCAGAAGCGCGCCTCGGACCTGATGTCCATGTGGGTGGGCGAAACCGAGCAGCAGATCGCCGCCGCCTTCGCCGATGCCCGCGACCAGCGCACCTTCCTGATCTTCGACGAAGCCGATTCGCTGCTCGCCGACCGGCGCTTCGCGCAGCGTTCCTGGGAGGTGAGCCAAGTGAACGAGATGCTCACCTGGATGGAGAGCCACCCCCTCCCCTTCGCCTGCACCACCAATTTCAACGAGCGCCTGGACCGAGCGACGCTGCGCCGCTTCACGTTCAAGATCGCCTTGGACCACCTCTCCGCCGACCAGGCGCGGATGGCCTTCCGCCACTACTTCGGACTTATTGCGCCGAAGAGCGTTGCGGCGTTGACCAACCTGACCCCGGGCGACTTCCCCGTGGTGCGCCGCCGGGCGGAGATCCTGCGCCTGCTCGACGACGCGGACGCCTTGGCTCGGATGCTGCGCGAGGAATGCGAAGCGAAGCAGGACGCGCTGCGGAACGTCGGGTTTTGATGTGGGAGCGCGTCTTGTCCACGTACAGGAACCCCTCCCGGCGGATGGCGCGGAAGTCCGCCATGCCGTAGGGGATGGGCTGGTACGGCTTGGCCACGGGTGGCCTCAGTGCGCTTCGTCCCAGTTGTTGCCGGTGCCGATGTCCACCACTAGATCGACGGCGAGTTGGGCAGCGTTTCTCATGCGTTCGCGTACTTCCGGGATCACCGCCTCCACATCGCTTGCGGCCACTTCCAGCACCAGCTCGTCGTGGACTTGCATGATCATGGCGGCGTCCAGGTTCGTGTTGCGGGTGAACTCGTCCACGGCCAGCATGGCGCGCTTGACGATGTCCGCGGCGGTGCCCTGCATTGGGGCGTTGATGGCGGCGCGTTCGGCGGCTTGACGGCGGGCGGCGTAGCGGGCGGAGATTTCCGGCAGGTAGAGGCGTCTGCCGAAGACTGTTTCCACGAAGCCGTCGGCGTGGGCTTGGGCGCGGATTTCGTCCATGTAGATGCGCACGCCGGGATAGCGCTCGAAGTAGCGGTCGATGTAGCCCTGGGCGACCCGTCGGGGAACGCCAAGCTGCTTGCCGAGGCCGAACGAGGACATGCCGTAGATCAGGCCGAAGTTCACCGCCTTGGCGCTGCGCCGTTGCTCGTCGGTCACGTCGTCTTGATGGACGCCGAAGATTTCCGCGGAGGTGGCGCGGTGGATGTCGTCGCCGTGCTCGAAGGCGCGCAGCAGCCCGTCGTCGCCGGAAAGATGCGCCATGATGCGCAGTTCGATCTGCGAGTAGTCGGCGGCGATCAGCGTCTTGCCCGGCGGCGCCACGAACGCTTGCCGAACACGGCGGCCTTCGGCGGTGCGGATGGGGATGTTCTGCAGGTTCGGATCCGCGGAAGAGAGGCGCCCGGTTGCCGCCACCGCCTGGTTGTAGGACGTGTGGATGCGGCCCGTGCGCGGGTTGATTTCCAGCGGCAGCGCATCGGTGTAGGTGGATTTCAGCTTGGTGAGCGAACGGTGGTCAAGAATGAGCTGCGGCAGTTCGTGGCCGTCCGCGGCGAGTTCGAGCAGCACCGATTCTTCGGTGGAACGCTGCCCCTTCTGGGTCTTCTTCAGCACCGGCAGTTTGAGTTCGTCGTAGAGGATTTCCTGCAGCTGCTTGGTGGAGCCCAGGTTGAACTCCTGGTCAGCGGCGCGAAAGGCGCTTTGTGCGAGTTCCTCGATCCGCGCCGCCAAGCCCAGGCTCTGCTCGCCGAGCAGGTTCCTGTCCACCAGCGCGCCACGGCATTCCATCCGCGAGAGAACGCCAGCGAGCGGCGCGTCGAATTCGTCGTAGACCGCCGCCAGATCGCCCGTGGCTTCGAGCTTCGGGCGCAGCGCTTCGTGCAGCGCCGTGGCGAGATCGGCGCGGCGCCCCGCGTAGTCCGCCGCTACTTCGACCGCGATGGCGTTCAGCGGCAGCCGCTTCGCGCCCTTGCCGGCGATGGCCTCGTAGGAGGGCGCCTCCACGCCCAGATACTTCCCCGCCACGTCGTCGAGGTGATGGCGACGCGCGCCCACGCTGTCCAGAACGTAGGACTCGAGCATGGTGTCGTTGCAGCCGCCAGCAAGCTCGACGCCATCCCGATGCAGCACGTTCTGGATCATCTTGAGGTCCTGGCCGGTCTTCACCACGCCGGCATCCTCCAACACCCCCCGCGCCGCTTGCAGGAACTCCTGCCATGCGATCTGCGGGGGGGCGCCGACGTCGTCGTGGCTGAACGGCACGTAGGCCGCTTCGCCAGCTTCGATGCCGAGCGCCATGCCGATGGGCCGGTAGTCCATGAACCGCGCGCCGTCGGTCTCCAGGTTCAGCGTCAGCTTCCCCGCCGCGCGGGCGCGGGCGAGCCAGCCTTCGAGGGCGTCCAAGGTGGTGACGACCTGCACGTCCACCGGCGCCAAAGCCGCTGTTTCCGTGGCGCCGCCGAGTTCTTCCAGCCAAGGCTTGAACTCGTAGCGCGCGAAGTATTCGCGGAGCTTCTCGACGTCCGGCTCGGTCGGCACCAGGTCCGCCACGCCAACGGCCAGCTCCACGTCGCAGCGGATGGTCGTGAGTTGCCGCGACAGCGGCAGCTGCTCCACGCTGGCGCGCAGGTTCTCGCCGATCTTGCCCTTCACGGCGTCCGCGTTGGCGATGACGCCATCCAGCGAACCGTACTTGTCGAGCCACTTGGCGGCGGTCTTCGGCCCCACCTTCGGCACGCCGGGGATGTTGTCCACGGAGTCGCCCATCAGCGCCAGATAGTCGACGATGCGTTCCGGCGGCACGCCGTACTTGGCGACCACGCCGTCGCGGTCCAACTCCGCCGCGTCCGCAGCGTTGGCGCTCGGGCGGCGCGGCATCGTGTTCACCAGCGTGACGTGCTCGGAGACCAGCTGCGCCATGTCCTTGTCGCCGGTGGAGATGACGACGCGACGCTGCGAGCGCGTCGCTTCGGCGGCCAAGGTGCCGATGACGTCGTCGGCTTCCACGCCGGCTTCGCTCAGCAGCGGCCAGCCCATCGCCCGCACGATGTCGAAGATGGGCTCGATCTGCACCCGCAGGTCGTCCGCCATGCGCGGGCGATTGGCCTTGTACTCGGCGTACATCTCGTTGCGGAAGGTCGGCCCGGAGGCGTCGAACACCACCGCCACCGGACTGCCTTCGTAGTCCGCCGCCAGTTTCCGCAGCATGCCGATGACGCCGCGAATGGCGCCGGTGGGAAAGCCGTCCAACGTGCGCAGGTCCGGCAGCGCATGGAAGGCCCGAAAGAGGTAGGACGACCCGTCTACGAGCAACAACGGTGGGGCGGCAGCCATGCTAGATTCCCTTGCGAGCAAGCCTATGCAACCACCACCGGCCATGTTTTCGCAACCGGGCGTCCACAGCCACATCCCCCGACGCTGCCTGGCGGCGGCTCTTGCGTGTGTACTGGCGGCCTGGCCAAGCAGCGCGGCGAAGGCCCCGAAAGCGGACGCCGAGACCACCGAAAGCGCACACCAGCCGGAACGCCCCAAGCCCCGGCAAGGCGAAGCCGCGAAGGCGGAAACGCCCCGCCAGCCCATCGCCGCGCGCCCGCCGAGTCCGCCGCCGGAGTTCCGCGGCCCGGACGTCACGCTCATCGCCAGCGAAGAACGCACCGTCTACGAGTTCTGGCAGAACGGCCAGTTGCGCATGATCAAGGTGGTTCCGAAGTTCGGCAAACCCTACTACCTGGCCCCACGCGACCGCACGACCGGCTTCGGCGACCTCGAACAGGCGGACTCGCTGATCGCCGAATGGGTGCTGTGGGAGTTCTAGCCGCTATGGAAGAAAGGCTGCGCTTCAACGGCGCTACGGTACACGACCCAGCTGTCGACGACTGGTTCGCGGAGCGCAACGACGTGCTTGCCTCGATAGCCCACGCGTGGTTCGAGCGGATGCGCGATTGCGGTGGGGACGTGCTGGAGCTGGTTCACGACGGCTGCCCGGTGGCCTGCATTGAGGACGTGCCGTTCGCCTACGTCAATGCGTTCACGAAGCACGTCAACGTCGGGTTCTACAACGGCGCCAATCTGCCGGACCCGTCCGCGGTGCTCCAAGGGTCGGGCAAGCGCATGAGGCATGTGAAGCTGCGGCCGGGCGAGCAAGCGGACGAAGGGGCGTTGCAGTCGCTGATATCGAACGCCTACGAAGATGCGCGGGCCTTCGTCCACGCGCAAAGGAGCCGCTGAGCACCGAACCGATCGCCCTCACACCGCCCGGAGCAGATGCACCATGAAGTAGCGGCGTTCGTCCTGCCAGACGGCGACGCACTCGAAGCCGGCGCGTTCGGCTTTGGCCTGGAACTCCTGCGGCGCGTACTTGTAGGAGTTTTCCGTGTGCAGGGCCTCCCCGGCAGCGAACGTCACGTCCTCGCCATCGACGCGCACCACCTGATCGCTGCGCGAGTCCAAGTACATCTCGATGCGCCCCGCGGCTTCGTTGTAGACGGCGCGATGGTCGAAGCCGAGCGGGTCGAAGTCGGCGCCCACCGCGGCGTTGATGTGGCTTAGCAGATTCCGGTTGAAGCTGGCCGTAACGCCTTCCGCGTCGTTGTAGGCGCCGTTCAGCACGTCCGCGTCCTTCTTGGCGTCCACGCCGATCACCAGGCAGCCGCCAGCGCCCACCGTTCGCGCCACCGCGCTTAGGAAAACGTCCGCGTCGTCCGGGTCGAAGTTGCCGATGCTGGAACCGGGAAAGAACGCCAAGCGAGAGAGCGAAGCCACCGGCGGCGGCAGTTCCAGCGCCCCCGTGTAGTCGGCGCAGGTGGGATAGACGGCGAGGTTCGGATAGTCGTCGTGAACCGCCCGCGCCGTGGCTTCGAGATGATCCTTGGAGATGTCCACCGGCACGTAGGCGGCGGGCGCCAAGGCGTCGAGCAGGATGCGCACCTTCGTGCTGCTGCCGCTGCCGTACTCCACCAGGCAGGCGTTCGCATCCGCGTGGCCGGCGATGGCGCCTCGGTTGGCGCGCAGAATCGCCACCTCGGTGCGCGTCAGGTAGTACTCCGGCAGCCGCGTGATGGCGTCGAAGAGCTTGGAACCGGCGGCATCGTAGAAGTACTTCGGCGGAATGGACTTGCGCGGCTGGCGCAGGCCGCGAACGACCTCGCTCGCCATGTCCGGCAGCGAAGGCTTGCGGTCGAAGAGCTCGAAGCGCGGCGAGGTGGCCGCGGCGTTGGGGTCGTTGGATTCGATGGCGCTACGCTCCGTCTTGTTCGGGCAACGACTTCGCCAGGCGGATGCCGGTGAACTGCCAGCGATCCTTCGGATAGAAGAAGTTGCGGTAGGTGGCGCGCACATGGCCTGCGGGCGTGGCGCAAGAACCGCCGCGCAGCACGTTCTGGCTGGACATGAACTTGCCGTTGTACTCGCCGAGGGTGCCGGAAAGCGGCGTGAATCCCGGATACGGGCCGTAGGCGCTGCTCGTCCACTCCCAGCAATCGCCGAACAACTGCAAGAGCGCGTCTTCGCCCAGCGCCGGGCGGGGATGCGCCGCGTCCGTGGCGAAGGTGCCGCGCACCGGCTTGCCGACCGCGACGTGCTCCCACTCGGCCTCGGTCGGCAGCCTTGCGCCAGCCCAGCGGGCGAAAGCGTCCGCTTCGAAGTAGTTCACATGGGTCACCGGCGCGTTCCGTTCCACCGGGCGTTCGCCGTCCAAGCGGTACTCGAACCAGGCGCCGTCCACGCGGCGCCAGTACATCGGCGCCTGCACGTCGTGCTCCGAACGCCACGCCCAGCCTTCCGAGAGCCACAGGCCCGGCGCATCGTAGCCCCCAGCCGCGATGAAGGCGGCGTACTCGGCGTTGGTGACGAGCCGGTTGGCGAGCGCGAAATCGTCCAGCCACACGCGGTGCCGTGGGCGCTCGTTGTCGAAACAGAAACTCTGTTCCGAGGCAGCGCCGATCTCCGCCAACCCAGCCGCGAACGGCACGAACGAAAGCGGCGCCGCCGCCCCAGACGTCGATTCGTCAGCGCCGCAGTACGCGGGCTTCAACGGATTCAGCCCCAGATTCGCCTTGATGTCCGTCAGCAGCAACTCCTGATGCTGCTGCTCGTGGTGCAGCCCCAGCTCGATCCGGTTGCGCACTTCCGCGTCCTCGCGCCCCAGGAGCGACTGCATCGCCTCGTCCACGTGCCGCCGGTAGTCGTGGACTTCGCGCACCGTCGGCCGCGACAACGTGCCGCGCAACGGGCGCGGGAACTGGTTGCCGATGCCGTTGTAGTAGGAGTTGAACAGGTACTCGAAGGCCGGATCGAAGGGCCGGTAGCCCGCTGCGAACGGCTTGAGCAGGAAGGTCTCGAAGAACCAGGTGGTGTGCGCGAGGTGCCAGCGCGGCGGGCTGGCATCGACGATGGGCTGCACCACGTAGTCTTCCGTCGCCAAGGGTTCGCACAGCGCTTCCGACTGCCCCCGAACCGCGGCGTAGTCCAAGCGCGCGGCGCCGTTGGCGAAGGCGGCGGACGCGGCTGGCGACGAGTCGGGCATCGGGAACGGGTGCGAAGTAGCCGGCTAGCGGCTGTCGCCATCCACGCGCACCAGCAGGATGTCCGCGCCGTGGTACTGCTCGTGGCGCACCGAGGACGCGGCGTGGCGCAGCAGGCGCAGCGACACTTCGCGTTCGGCGTTCTCCGGCGAATCGGGCAGCAGCACGATGAGGTCCTGCAGATTCTGATTGCCAGCGGCGGCGAGAAACTCCAGTTCCACGTCCGCGCCGTTGCCGCGAATGGTCACCAGCAGGCGCCGGTCTTGCGCCGCCGAGCCGTCGCCTTCGCCAACCAAGCTCAGCAGCGCTTCCTCGCCAGCCGAACGCAACCGGGCGATGGCGTCCGCGCTCCACTTGCGCCGCGCCGCGAACGCCTCCAGAAAGTCCTGTATCGCCGGCAGCGACGAGACATCCAGCGCCGTTTCGATGCGCCGGCGCGGCGAACTGGTGAGGATCGTCAACGCCATCGCCGCCAGCCCGCCCGCAGTCATGCCGTTGCCGAGCAGGCTTCCCCACCACTCGCCCAGCTGCTCGGCGAAGATCACCTGGTGCTGGAAGCCGACGCCGATCCAGAACGAAACGCCGACGATCACGCCCTTGCGGTAGTCCAACCCGTCGCCCACCACCATCTTCAGCCCCAGCACGAAGAGCATCGCCAGCAGCACGGTGATGTACGCCGCGGCCACCGGCCCCGGAATGGCCAGCAGCAGCGCCGCCAGCTTCGGCACGAAGGCGGTGAGCAGAAAGACCACGCCGATCCAAACACCCACCAGGCGCGACGCGATGCCGGTGAGTTCGGTGATGGCGATGCTGGTGGAATAGGTGGTGTTCGGCACCGTTCCGGCGATGCCGGAGAGCAGGTTGCCCACGCCGTCCGCGGCCACGCCGCCTTGGACTTCGCGGAAGTTCGTGGCGCGGGGCTTGCGCCAAGCGACGGCCTGCACGGCGCTGGAATCGCCGATGGTCTCGATGGCGCCGATCAGCGTCACGAAGATGAACGCTGGCAGCAATGCCCAGAACGTGACGCGGAAATCCAGGTCGTAGCCAGGCCAGCCGCCGCTCGGGATGCCGATCCAGTCCGCCTCCGCCACGCTGGCGCTGTCGTACAGGCCGAAGAAGGAGGAAACGACGCAGCCGACCAGCAGCCCGATCATCGGCACCCACAGCCGCAGCCTCCCCCGCGCCCGCAAAGCCAGCCCGACGATGACGAGCAGCGTCACGCCCGCGCTCACCGGCGCAGCCGCCGCGCTGGATTCGCCCTGAACCTTCAGCATGTCGAAAATGAGCGGCATGACGGTGACCGCGATCAGCATGATCACCGTGCCAGCGACGGTCGGCGTGATGATCCGCCGCACCCACGCCAGCCGCGCCGCCAAGCCGAACTGGAACAGCGCCGAGATGAGCACCAGCGTGGCGAGCATCGCCGGCCCGCCTTCGGCCAGCGCGGTGACGCTGACGGCGATGAACGCGCCCGACGTGCCCATGACGATGGGATAGCCAGCCCCCAACGGCCCAAGGCGCACCGCCTGCAATATGGTGGTGAGGCCGCTCGCCAGAAGCGCCGCGAACACCGCCCAGACGAGATAGGTCTCGCTGCCGTCCGCCGCCCGCACGATGATGACCGGCGTGAGGATGATCGAGGCCACGCACAACGCCGCTTGCTGGGCGCCGAGGCCAGCCGCGAGCAGCGGCGGCGGCTTCTCCGGCGGCTCGTATCGAACGGTGGTGGACACGCTGCGCCAGGCCGCTAGCGGACTGCTTCGAATTGTCGTGACAGCGGCGCCCGCTGCATGGCCATCGCAATGCCCCAGCCCCTCGGCAGGGCGCAAGTGTAGCGAACCCCCGCGCCGCCGCGGGTGCGGGATTTCGCCACTGTCGCCACGGCTTGTGGCGCATCTCGCCAACCAACGGCGCGTTCGGCACTCCCCCCAAACTCCCGGAAGGGGCCGGAAAATCATACATTTGTGTACGAATCTGAACTTCTGGCACGAGACTTGAACTAAGTACGCCAACAACGAAGCAGCGAGCTTTCGCCATGACCAGGATTTCGAGACTCAGAGCGCCGCGCGCGAGCTTCTGCGCGCTCGCACTGGTAGCGGCCTTCGTGTTCGCCTTCTACATGGCAGCCCAGGTGGGACACGCCGAGACCGCCCTGGCCAACGGCGCCCCGAACGCCGCGCCAACGGACTCCGCAGTCCAGAGCGCCACGCCGGCAAGCACGCCGAGCCGCTCGCGCTTTCTGCCGTGTCTCACGCCTTAGCCCACGAAGGAGCAACGATGAACCGCATCGACAGAATCCGCGCCAACCTCGCGCGCGACCGGGAAAACGGCTGGATAGGCGGCGTCTGCGCCGGCATCGCCCGCCACTTCAACATGGACGCGGCCTTCCCCCGCGTCGCGATGGTGGTGCTCTGCATCTTCTTCTGGAAGATCGCCCTGGCCATCTACCTCGCCGCCTGGCTGCTGCTGCCGGACCGAAGCGAGGACTAGTGGTTCGTTTCCAAAATGCCATTTGCGGTGGGATTGACTTGCTGGCATGATCGCGGGGATGGTTTTGTTCTCGGGTCCAAGGAGGGACGGGATGGTTGCGAAGAAGCGCGGGGCGTTGGAGTTGGCGGACGACGCGAGGCGGGAGCTGCGTGCGGTGGCGCGGTCGCGGACGGAGCCGGTTCGGCGGGTGGAGCGGGCGCGGATGCTGCTGCGGTACGCGGACGGGGAGAAGATCGCGGAGATCATGCGGCGTCTGGGCACGAACCGTCCGAAGGTGGAGCGGTGCGTGGACAAGGCGCTGTCGATCGGCGCGGTGGCGGCGCTGGACGACCTGCCGGGTCGCGGTCGGAAGCGGGAGATCACGGAGGAGGCGCGGGCGTGGCTGGTGTCGCTGGCGTGCCGCAAGCCGACGGAGCTGGGGTACGCGCAGGAGCTGTGGACGACGGCGCTGCTGGCGGAGCACGCCCGGGCGCGCTGCCTGGACGCGGGCCATCCGAGCCTGTCGATGCTGGCGAAGGGCACGGTGTCGAAGATCCTGTCGGCGCAGCCGCTGCGCCCGCACAAGGTGAAGTACTTCCTGGAGCGGCGCGACCCGGAGTTCGACGGGAAGATGGCGCAGGTGCTGCACGTGTACAAGGAGGTGGAGCTGCTGCGGGAAGGCGGCAAGTCGGACGGGCGGCTGCGCGCCTACGTCTCCTACGACGAGAAGCCCGGCATCCAGGCGCTGGGCGCGACGGCGCCGGACCGGCCGCCGAAGCCGGGCGTCCACGCCGAGGTCGGGCGCGACCACGAGTACGTCCGGCACGGCACGGCGACGCTGCTGGCCGGCCTCGACCTGCTGACCGGGCACGTCCACGGCGCCGTGGCGGACCGCCACCGCAGCCGCGAGTTCGTCGACTTCCTGCGCCAGCTCGACCGCGCCTATCCGAAGCGGGCGCTGATCCGCGTGATCCTCGACAACCACTCGGCGCACGTCTCGAAGGAGACCCGCGCCTACCTGGCGACGATCCCGAACCGCTTCGAGTTCGTGTTCACGCCGAAGCACGGCTCGTGGCTGAACCTCGTGGAGTCGTTCTTCGGCAAGCTGGCGCGGACGCTGCTGCGCGGCATCCGCGTGGACTCGAAGGACGAACTCAAGGAGCGCATCCTGCGGCACCTCGACTGGCTCAACGCCGACCCCGTGGTCTTCAAGTGGGGCTACGGACTGGACGACCTGGAGGCGGCGTGACGCTGCAAAATGATATTTTGGAAACGAAACACTAGGCGCACCCGCGGGATGGGTGTAGGGCAGTCCTTGGCGACGGGCGCTGGGAAACGCGGGCGTCGCTAGGCGTTGGGTGCCGGGTCGCTGGCCTGGCGGAGCAACTCGTCGGCGGTTTCGCAACGCACCACCGCCTCGGCCAGCGCGTCGAGCCGTTGCAGATCGTCCTCGCCCCGCAGCAGAGCGGACAGCCGCTCCGCCGTGGGAGCGCCGAACCGCACTTCGGTCAGACGCCGCAGCTGCTTCCGCCCATGCTCCCGCCTGCCCAGCTCGATGCCCCGGCGCTCGCCCTGCTCCTTGCCCAGCTCGATGCCCCGGCGCTCGCCTTCGAGCCTCCACTTTTCCGGCCAGAGGGCCACGCGTTCTTCCAGCATCATCTTCATCTCCTTGTCTGTTTAGATACGCGTTGATCGGGCCTTCGGGAGGGCCCATCCCCTCCGGCCTTCCGGTGCCGGAAGGCCGGAGGGTGGCGGTGGTCGGACCGTTCATGTCATGGACCGTTGCGGGCCGCGTTGGAGTGTGGTCGCCACCGTCTTTCCGAAGTCCTGAATGGATACGTGGGCGTCGAGGCCCGAACGACAAGCACAGG
The DNA here is from genome assembly GCA_965243175.1 of Candidatus Azotimanducaceae bacterium. Taxonomy (GTDB): domain Bacteria; phylum Pseudomonadota; class Gammaproteobacteria; order Pseudomonadales; family Azotimanducaceae; genus VXYL01. The sequence goes on from OZ251532.1 coordinate 1,593,229, forward strand.
AGAAAGGAAAGCATGGCCAATCATAACGGAGATGCCGCCGTCGGCGTGGACGTCTCGAAGGCGCATCTGGACGCCTGGCGGCCGGACGAGGCGAAGCGCTTCGGCAACGACGCCGAGGGCTTCGAGGAGTTCGCCGCGTGGGTCGCGCCGGCGGACCCGATGGTGGTCTACGAGTCCACCGGCCACTACCACCGAGACTTCGAGGAGGCGCTGGCCGGCCGGCTGCGGCTGGCGCGGGTGAACGCGGCGCGCGCGAGGCGCTTCGCGCAGGCGATGGGCGAAGAGGCGAAGACGGACGCGGCGGACGCGCGGGTGCTCGCCGCGATGGGCCGGGCGCTGCCCCTGCGCCAGGTGGAGGCGAAGCCGCAGGCGCTGCGCGACCTCGACGAACTGGCCACGGCGCGCGACGCCCTGGTCAAGGACCGCGTCGCGGCGCTGAACCGCCGGGCGCACGTCCGCGACCCGCTGCTCAGGCGGCAGAACCGCAACCGGCTGGCGCAGATCGACCGCCAGCTGAAAGCCTTGGACGCTCGGATCGGACGGCTGCTGGCGGACGACCCGCGGCTGGCGCGGCGCGCCGAGGTGCTGGCCTCCATCCCCGGCGTCGGCCCGGTCACCGCCGCCGGACTCGTCGCCGACATGCCGGAACTGGGCGCGCTCGACGCCAAGGCCGCGGCCAGCCTGGCCGGCGTGGCGCCGATGGCGCGCGAGTCGGGGAACTGGAAGGGCCGCAGCTACATCAAGGGCGGCCGCGCGCGGGTGCGGCGGCTCCTCTACATGGCCGCGATGACCGCCGTCCGCTGCAACCCCGACATGGCCGCCAAGCACCGGCAGCTGGTCGCCGGCGGAAAGCCGGGGAAGGTCGCCCTGGTGGCCGTCATGCGCAAGCTCGTCCTGCTCGCCAACGTCCTGCTCCGCGACGACCGGCTCTGGACGCCCAGAGCAGGCGGACAGCACAACACGCCGCTGCCGGAAGCGACCGGGGACGCCGGCGGCCCTTCGGGCGTTGGCGAAGGGAGCCTCGGCGACCGCAGCCAAGGCCCGAAGGGCCAGCCGCCATCCTCCGGCGCCTCCGCCAGCGAACTGCCCAGCGCGGGCATCGGCCCGCCGCTCCCGACCCCCGCCTGAACCCAAGGCACTACTGGAAGCATGACCAGCCAAGGAGGCCATCTCAAAGACCACTTGCAACATAGATACTCCAATGTCAGTCCCGGTGGCGTCGGCGATGGTTCGGCCACGCCTCTCATGCGCTCGTACAGCACCCACAGCCAGTCCACGAAGGCGCGCCGGAGCTCTTCCATGCGAGGGGCAGGCCCCTCGCGCTCCCCGGCTGAGGGCTCCTCCATGCGAGGGGCAGGCCCCTCGCGCTCCCCGGCTGAGGGCTCTTCATGCCCGGGGCCGACGAGCTGCGCCGCCAGAAGCCCCGCCACCTTCGCCAGATCGTCCGGCGTGGTGCTCTGTTCCAGCCGCGCCACGGCGGTCGTCAACTTGCCCGCATAGTCCGCCTTGGCGCGGCGCAGGTCAAGCAGCAGGTAGCGGTGCCACGGCTGGAACCTGGACAGGAACTCGCCGGTCGGGGCGATCAGCTCGCGCGCCTCGCCCGCCGCGGTCCAGCTCGACTCGCCGTTGTAGAGCACCACCGGCAGCACCGGCGGCAGATCGCCCGGCTCCGCGACTCCAGCGCGCAGCAGTTCGCGCTCCAGCATCGCCGTGTACTCGATCATCCGCAGCGCCATCGTCGCGTCGCTGCTCGCTTGGAATTCGAGGAGCACCAGCATGTACGCCCAGCCGCCCTGGGCGTCTGCCGCGCGTACGCGCCACACCGTGTCGCCGCGGCGCTGGCGGAAGTCGTCGCCGACGTATTCGGCGGAGACCTTTTCCAAGGAGCGCAGGTCGACCGCTTCGAGCATCTCGGCGGGCAGGATGCTGCGCAGCAGGTCGGCCACCATCTCCGCGAAGGAGTAGAGGCGCTTGTAGATGGGGTCGCTGGTGGGGGTGTTCTTCTTCATGCGGCTACCGTAGCCGCTCGCGGGAGGCGAACCTGCACGAGATCGCCCAGTCGACCTGTAGGAAATCAGCCCTTTGTCATGCCCGACATCGCCCATGCATGCCGTAGGACATTTGCCGGCAACTTCGCATCCGCGGCCGCGAACGTGAACGGGCTGAGGACCTATGCGACGGAGTCCATCACGTCGGGGGATGTCGTGATACGCTTCCAGGGTATCGGGGCCCGGTGCCCACCATTCAGAGATTTCACTGATGACAGAAGCCATCGTACGCCTCGTCGTCGTTGGTAGCCCTCAGAAGTGGCGCGGTGATTGGCCGATCAGCCCGAACTACGACTTGGCCAGCAAGATGCTGGAGCAAGTGGTTGACGACGACTGGCCAGCTTCGCGAGTCCTGTTCGCCGTCACGCCAGGCGGCTTCATCCAAGCGCGAATGCCCGAGGATTACGATGGCCGTAGGAGTTGGGCCTCTCGGCCGGACGACTTCCGCTCGCTGATTCCGGCTGCCGAAGAAGCGGTCTGGAAGGTCATTGACGATGACATTCGCGCCAAGCTGGCCACGCGAGCACGCTTTCTGACCGTAGGCGTCGATCTTGTTCCGAGGGGCCAATCGAAGACGGCCGGCGGCCCCGATACGCGGGCCGAACTGGTGGGCGTGGTGGACCTCGAGGAAGGCGTAGTCGTCCGTTGGACAGGCAAGTCCTACCCTCAGTCTGGCGGAGACGAAGAGCGCGTCTTGGTTCAAGAACCATGTCTCGAGTCACACTTGCTCCATGTGGCTGGACAGCGCGTGTTGCTGCTGGGGTGCCATGACCTCAACATGTTCCACCCGCGATCTCAATCCAACGCGAAGGACGAGAGAGCGCGACGTTGGCGGAAGATGGACGACCTTGCACGTCGCTTCCATCCGACTATTGCTCTTGCACATCCGCACCAGACCGATGCGTCAACTACTTGGCAGCAAGGTTGGAGTGGGTTGCGACCGTTCTTGAATGGTCCATACGCTTCGGGCATTGCGTACTATCCACGCTATCCACACTATCGTAAGGTGCGGTGTCCGCTTGAAAACATCCTTCAGGAGACCAAGAGCGACGATGTGATCGACATCCGCGTCAACGGATACTGGAGCCGAGCTTGGGAGCCGTACTGAATACAACCCCCGATTCGGCAACTGGGCCATTCGGTACTGTACATTCGTCGGCTGGTTCGGCAGATGGAGGCAGCGCAGTGAGACTGGAAGACTACGCCATCCGCATCGAACCGCTCTCCAGCGACGAGGGCGGCGGGTTTCTGGTGACCGTGCCGGACCTCCCCGGCTGCATGGCCGACGGGGAGACGGTCGAGCAGGCCATCACGGAAGCGCATGACGCCTTCGAGGCTTGGGCAATGGCGGAACGAGAGGACAAGGGCGATCTGCCCGCGCCGAAACATGCAGCGGCCAGTTCGTACGGCGCATCTCCAAGAGCCGCGCTTGGCGACACGCGCCGCAGCGGAGGGCGTGAGCTTGAACCAGCTCGCCGGATCCACCTTTCCGATTCCTCGCGCAGGGAGGCCATTCCATGAAAGCGTCACCCGCTCACCTAGCCATCGTCGTTGGTCTCCTGACCGGGTGCGCTACTGGCTACCAAGAAGCAGGACCTTGGTCGGGCGGATTCACCGATGTTCAACTGAACGAGAGCATGTTCAAGGTGTCGTTCTCGGGGAACGAGTTCACCAGCATGGAGCGTGCCGAGGATTTGGCGCTGCTGCGGAGTGCGGAACTGACGTTGGCACACGGATTCCGCTACTTCTTGATCGTGCAAAGCGATGCACACACCGAGGAGAGCCTGTACACCATACCAGCAACGGCAACGACCACTTCAACGGGGAATACCACGACCACGCAGGTGTTCGGCGGGCAGACATACATGCTCTCCGCGCCACGGACGACGAACACGATTGTCTGCTTCGTTGAGGACCCGGGCGATCTTTCCTACGACGCCACGATGATCTATAGGCAGCTTTCATCCAAATACGAGATTGGAGGTGATGGCGACCATCATGCTCCAAACCCACCGTAGATCGGGTCGTGCGACGCCATGAACGCCGTTGAGCTCGCGGCTGGCTCAGTCGCGTTGCCTCGCCCACGCCACCGCGTCCCGCACGTCCTTCTCTGCGATGCCTAGCTCCGCCACTTTTTGACGCACCGCGTCCAATCGGCCGCTGCGCACTGGCGTGAGGACGATTCTGCCGTCTTCCACGCTTGCCTCGAAGCAGTCCACTCCGGGGAACGACGTCAGGAGATCGTCGGGCACCGTGAGTTGCTTCGCTACAGTCACTCGCACGGTAGTGGTCAGACGATCTCGAAGTACCGGGCCAGTTGCCAGTCGTCCACATGGCGTTCGTGTTCGCGGGATTCCCATAGGCGGGTGGCGGCGAAGTGATCGACGAACGAGCCGCCGAAGAGTTCGCGGGCGGCGTCGGACTGGGCGAATCGCCCCGCCGCGGTGCGCAGCGTGGGGGGAAAGCGCCACTCGGGCGGCAGGCCATCCTCCACGTCGTAGGCGTTGCCGACGATCGCTTCCGGCGGTTCGATGCGTTGTTCGATGCCCAGCAGGGCTGCGCCGAGGGTTGCGGCGCCGACTAGGTAGGGGTTGCCGTCCGCGCCGCCTACTCGGCATTCGATGTGCTGGCGGGCGCCTGCGCCGGGGATGAAGCGGAAGGCGGCGGTGCGGTTGTCCACGCCCCAGGTGGAGGCCGTTGGCGCCCATGCGCCCTTCACCAAGCGGGCAAAGCTGTTCACCGTGGGCGCGAGCATGGGCAGGAACTGCGGGATGTAGCGCACCAGGCCGCCGAGGGCCCAGCGGGCGCGGTCGGGGACGCCCTCGCCAGCGAAGGCGTTGCCGCCGTCTTCGTCCAGCAGGGAGAAGTGGCAGTGGCCGCTTTGGCCGGGGTAGTCCATCGACCACTTGGCCATGAACGTCGCCATCGCCTCGCGCTTCTGGAAGAACGTCTTGCCGAAGGTCTTGAAGAGCGTTGCCCGGTCCGCGGCTTCCAAGCCATCGGCGGCTTCCAGCGCGGCTTCCCAGACGCCGGGGCCGGTTTCGCAGTGCAGGCCCTCCAAGTCCATGCGGAAGTCCGCGCAGTAGTCCATGAAGACGCGGAAGATGCTGTCGTGGGCGCCTAGGCGCAGCACCGAGTAGCCGAAGTTGCCCGGCGAAAACGGCGTCAGATCGCGATAGCCCTTGGCGCGGGCGCTGTGCGGGGTCTCGTTGAACACGAACAGCTCGTACTCGAAACCGACCTTCGCCGAGACTCCCGCCTGCGCTTTCCCCCGCGCCAGCACCCGGCGCAGCAGCGAACGCGGACACAGCGTGTGCTCGGTGCCGTCTTCGGCGGCGAACTCGGCGATGAAGTAGGGGGTGCCGTCCGGCAATGCGCGTTCGCTGGCCGTCAGCAGGCGGTAGCGGGCGTCGGGGAAGCCGGTGTGCCAGCCGGTGAAGTCGCCTGGGGCGGAGTCGTAGAGCTGGTCGTTCATGTCCCAGCCGAACACGCAGTCGCAGAACCCACCGCCGCCAGTGAACAGTCCGGCGAACTTCTCCAGGCTGACGAACTTGCCGCGCAGCACGCCGTCGATGTCCGCGAGGCCCAGCAGCACCTGCCGCACGCCGCGCTCCGCGTAGTCTTCGAGCTTCGCCGCAAGGGCTTCCGGCACGGTTCGTTCCTCCTAGAGCGTGGCCAACGTACTGCGTAATCCGCGCACCGGGCTGTGGATAACTCGTTGAATAACTTGGGCAAGTCTAGCGCGGGCGGTGCCGGGCATCGTTCGCCGAACTTCCGAGGCCATTCGTTGCAGTGCAAAATAAGCCATGTCTTTCAATAGGATACGAACGCTCACTCGGTATTTGATTGAATAACGCGACAGTCTGGGTGCGCGGCGACGCAGGGCGGGCGGGGTGTGCATAACGTGGGCTATTCTGTAAGTGAACACTCACTAGCTACGCTGTCCGCATCAGTGAAGGAAGTTGAACATGCGGCGGCGGTACGCCTTGGCGACGTTCGAGCCTTTCGGCATCAGCGACATGATGCGCACCATCGTCAAACGCCCGGCATCGTCGCGGAATTTGCGGTCCTGCATCAGGATGACCATCGCCTGTTCCAGAGCGTCCTCGTAGCGGCGTTCGGCGGCGAGCAGCACCGCCGCCCGGTAGTGCGCTTCCAGATTCGAGTCGTCCTGCTCCACTTCGGCCAAGGCCGTGGCCACGTCGCCCATGCCCGCGGCTTCGTCCAGCAGTTCCAGCCGCGCCGCTGGCCGCTCCCGTTCCGGCGCGTCTTCGGCGATGGTGGCCAGCACGGTGCGAGCGCCCGCCAAATCCCCCTGCAACAGCAGCACGTCCGCCCACTCGACCTTGAACCCGACGTTGTTCGGCTCCGCGCTGATGGCCTGCTGCAACACCCCAAGCGCCCCGTCGTAGTCCTCGGCTTCGAGGTAGTCGGCCAGTTGGCTCTGCAGGGCCTCGCTTGGCGATTGGGTGAGCGCGTCGATGAGTTCCCGCAACGCTCGTTCGCCCTGCGGCCCTTCCATCTGTTCGGCGAGCTGGCCGTCCTTGATGACGCGAATGCTCGGCACCGCCTGCACGCGCAACTGCTGCGCCAAGGTCTGGTCCTGGGCGATGTCCGAAAGCGCCAGCACGAACTTGCCCTGGTACTGCGCGGCCAGGCGTTCCAGGGTGGCCTTGGTCTCCACCGCTGGCGCGACCTGGTCGGTCCAGAAGACCACCACCACCGGCACCTGCCGGGAGCGCTCGATCACGTCGGCCTGGAAGGTGCGCAGATCGATCTCGAAGACGTTGGGCGCGTCCATTGGTACTCGTTCCGGGGCAGCGAGACGCGACCATAACACGGTGCCTGCCTGAACCGTGCCGTTGGATCGCGTCCTCGGACTCGTTGGCCGAACGCCGAGGGCGCACAGCCGTGTACGATGCCCGCTTCCTCGCCTCGCGCTGCGACCCCATGCAACTCGCCGACGACGGCCTTCGGCTGTCCGCCACCGACTTGGCCAACTTCCTCGCCTGTCGCCATCTGACGCGGCTGGACTTGGATCGGGTCCACGGGCGGATTCCGCGCCCGCCGCGCTTTCAGTGGCAGCAGGAGGAAGTGCAGCTGCTGCGCGAACGCGGCGACGCGCACGAAGCGGCCTACGTCGAAGCGCTTGCGGAGAACGTGGCGCGTCTCGAAACCCGCTCGCAGGCGGAGACGGAGCGGGCCATGCGCAACGGCGTGGCCGTGATCGTGCAGGCGACGTTGGGCGAAGGGCGCTGGATGGGGCGGGCGGACGTGCTGCGGCGAGTCGACGAGGCGAGCGGGCTTGGCGACTGGGCCTACGAAGTGGTGGACACCAAGCTCTCGCGGCAGACGAAAGCCGGCACCATCCTGCAACTGTGCCTCTACAGCGATCTGCTCGGGGAGATTCAGGGCCGCCTGCCGCAGCGGATGCACGTCGTCTCCCCCGGCCTCGACCCGCAGCAGCCGTTCGCCACCGAGTCGCACCGGGTGCAGGACTACATGGCCTACTACCGGCTGGTGCGGGACCGACTCGACGCGGTGGTTGCGGCGGATGGCGAATCGGGCGAAACCGCTCTCCAAACCTACCCCGACCCCGTTCCCCACTGCGACATCTGCAACTGGCGCATCGCCTGCGACCGCAAGCGCCACGAAGACGACCATTCAAGCCTCGTCGCCAGTCTGCCGACGCTGCACCGCAAGGAGCTTGCCAAGCAGGGCATCGGCACGTTGACCGCCTTGGCGCAGCTGCCGTTGCCGCTGCCGTTCCGCCCGAAGCGCGGTTCCGTGGCGACGCTGGAGTCCGCCCGCGAGCAGGCACGGGTGCAGCTGGAAGGCCGCAACCTTAAGCGGCCCCACTACGAACTCCTGCCGCTGGAGGACGGGCGCGGCCTCGCGCAGTTGCCGGAACCGTCGCCTGGCGACGTCTTCTTCGACATCGAAGGCGCGCGCTACGTTGGCCATCAAGGCTTCGAGTACCTGTTCGGCTGGGCTGAACGAAACGCCGGTGGGGACGACGTGTACCACGCCGAGTGGGCGTTCGATCCGAACGTCGCGCACCAGGACTTCGATGTTCGGGAGAAAGCCGTTTTCGAGCAGTTCGTCGATGCGGTGATGGAACGTCGTCGGCAACACCCGGACATGCACATCTACCACTTCGCGCCTTACGAGCCGAGCGCGTTGAAGCGCCTGATGGGGCGCTACGCCACACGCGGCGAAGAACTCGACCTCATGCTGCGCGGCGGCCTATTCGTGGATCTGCACTCGGTCGTTCGACGCGCCTTGCGGGCCAGCGTGGAGCAGTACTCGATCAAGGATCTGGAACCTTTCTACGACTTCAAGCGCGAAGTGGAACTGCCGTACGCGAACGACAACCGCCATCGCATGGAGCGGCTGTTGGAAACTGGCGACCGCGCTCAAGTAACGGCGGAGATGCGAACGGTCGTGGAGTGCTACAACAAGGACGACTGCATCTCCACGCTGGCGTTGCACGACTGGCTGGAGACCATTCGCGAGCGCGTCGTCAGCGAAGGAAAGCCCATCGTTCGGCCACCGCCTGGCGAGGCCGAACCGAAGGAGGAAGTTGCGGAGAAGGACAAGCGCGCCATCGCGCTTCGTGAACGGTTGCTACGAACTGTGCAGGAAGAAGCCAACGAAAGATCGCCTGAGCAACAAGCTGTCTGGCTGCTCGCCTATCTGATCGACTGGCATCGCCGCGAAGCCAAATCGCAGTGGTGGGAGTTTTTCCGTCTGCAAGAGCTGCCAGCGGACGAACTGCGCCACGAGAACAAAGGCATCGTCGGCCTTCACTTCGTGGAACGCGAAGAAGGCCGGCGCAAAGGCAGTGTGCCGACGGATCATTTCCGCTACGACGAACAAGACGCGACGGTCCTTCGCGGCGATCAGTTGCACTTGCCGGGCGGCGACCCGGCAGGGGAAGTGCTGGACATCGACCCCGGCGCTCGAACGCTGACGATCAAGAGGCGACGCGCCACAGCCGACGTGCCGCTCGATGCGGTCTACGCCGCGAACATGCCGGTTGGTTCCGAGGTGTTGGAGGAATCCCTGTGGCGTTTGGGCGATTGGGTTGCCCGACATGGAATCGACGCGGCAGGATCGCATCGCGCCGCCCGCGATCTGCTGCTTCGCAGACCGCCTCGCCGCCACTCGAAAGGAGAACCGCTGCAAGAGGCCACGGAAGCGCCTACGGACGCTGCGATCCGTCTGGTTCAAGACCTCGATCGCGGCGCGTTGCCGATCCAAGGCCCCCCAGGCACCGGCAAGACCTACACTGGCGCACGGATGATCTGCTCGTTGGTTCGGGCCGGCAAGACCGTCGGCATCACCGCCAACAGCCACAGCGTGATCCGCAACTTGCTCAACGCCACGGTGGCTGCGGCGGAGCGCGAAGGCTTGGCCCTGCGTTGCCTGCAGAGGGTGCCGACGTTGGACAAGAAGCGCAGTGAGCAGACGTGGCCGGTGAAGCAGACGGATCGAAACGAAGATGTGCTCGAAGCGTTGAAGAAGGGCGAAGCGCAAGTAGGCGCCGGAACGGCGTGGCTGTGGTCGAGACCAGAGTACGCCGCCGCGGTGGACGTGCTGTTCGTCGACGAGGCCGGCCAGATGGCGCTCGCGAATACGTTGGCGGTGGCTCAGGCCGCGAGGAATCTGGTGCTGCTCGGCGATCCGCAGCAACTCGATCAACCTTTGCAAGGCAGCCACCCGGACGGCGCCGACGCTTCCGCGCTCAGCCACCTGCTCGGCGAACATCGAACGATGCCGGCCGCCCAAGGGCTGTTCCTCGACGAAACCTGGCGCCTGCATCCATCGATCGCCGAGTTCACGTCCGAGCTCTTCTACGAGAACGCGCTGCGCTCCAAGCCGGATTTGGCGAAGCAGCTCCTGAACGGCACGGGCGAGGTTCGTTCGGGCTTGTGGTTCCTGCCCGTGGCACACGACGGCAACCAGAGCGCCTCGGAGGAGGAAGCCGAGCAAGTCGCGCAGCTGTTCTCCGGCCTGCTTGCCAGCGGCGCCGATTGGACGGATCGCACCGGCGAGCGCCATGCGCTTGCGAACGACGACGTGCTGATCGTGTCGCCCTACAACGCCCATCTCGCGGCGCTGCGTCGTCGATTGCCGAACGCCCGCATCGGCACGGTGGACAAGTTCCAAGGCCAGGAAGCGCCGGTGGTCGTCTACAGCATGGCCACGTCCGCCGCCGAGGACGCGCCGCGCGGCATGGAGTTCCTGTTCAACCTGAACCGCCTGAACGTCGCCACGTCGCGGGCGCGTTGCGCGACGATTCTGGTGGCCAGCCCGCGCCTGCTCGAACCCGACTGCCAATCGCCGCGGCAGATGCTGCTCGCCAACGCGCTGTGCCGCTACCGCGAACTCGCCGACGTGCTGACCTTGCCCGGCGCACGTTGAACGGCGCCCTGGGAGCGCGGTAGCACCAAGCAACTCCTGCCACCAAACGTCGCGCACCCCTTGGCAACACGCGACTTCAATACGCTACGCCACCCGCAGTACACTACCGCACCGTGCGACAGGTAAACGATTTCCACATCGGCGATGTCCTGCGAACCGCCTTCTCGGTCTACTCGCAGAATCTGCTCGCCTTCTCTCTGGTTGCATCGATCGGCTTCTTGCCCCTGTTCTTCCTGGATTTGCACTACGGCACGCTCGCTTGGACGCCGGACGGCGAACAGCTGCCGCTTCGCGGGACGCTGGTCTCCATGGTCGTTAACCTGTCGCAGCTCGCTTGGGTGTCGGCGGCGTTGACGAGCAGCGTGGTGAGAATTCTGCGCACTGGCCGCGTCCACGTCCTCGATGCCTTGCCGCAGATCGTCGGCGTGTTTCCGAGGGTGCTGATCGTGGCCGCCCTCTCCGGGTTGGGAATAGCTGCTGGCACCCTGCTGTTCATCGTGCCGGGCATCGTGCTGTTGCTGATGTGGTGGGTCGCCCGCCCCGTTGCCGTTGTGGAAGGTCGCTTCGCGTCGGCGCTCTCGCGCAGCAACGATCTGACGCGAGGCTACAAAGGGCAGCTGCTCGCGTTGCTGGTGGTGGTCGTCGCGATCTCCGCCGTTCCCAACGTGCTGCTGCAGGTGACGCTCTACGCCGGCGCGCCCGCGATCGCGCCATTCGTGCAGGCGCTGGTCTCGGTGGTGATAGCCAGCTACGTCGCGACCGTCGACGCAGTCGTCTACCACGACCTTCGCGTACTCAAGGAAGGTCCTGACTCGAACGCGATTGCCAAAGTGTTTGAGTGAACGGCGGCCCGGTGAGGCAGCTCTATCGCTTTGCCGTCGGCGCCGTGCTTGCCGACAGCTTGTCCGTGCTGCGCCGCAACTGGGTGACGTTTCTACCGCTGTCGCTCATCGCCTTCGCGCCGTTTGCGATCATCAAGGTGTCCTTCGACGCCACGGCATTCAAACTGGGTTTTCGCTCCGAGTACTTCGGCGTCGAACTCGACTCGCTTGGCTTGATCGACGGCGTCGTCGTCATGCTCTGCACGGCTTGGTTGGGCGGCGGCTTTGCCTTCGGCGTCGTCAACACTCTGCGCGGCACCTATGCGAGCCACTGGCAAGTCGTGCGCGCTACGGTGCCGATCATGCCGTTGCTCTTGGTCGTGGCGCTCGTTGGAGTGCTGATCATCTTGGCAGGGTTGGCCCTTCTCGTCGTGCCCGGCTTGGTGTTCATGGCTGCGCTGTTCGTGACGCTGCCAGCTGCGGCCATGGAACGCATCGGCCCGTGGCGGGCGCTGCGACGAAGTTGGCACTTGACCTACGGATGGCGGTGGCAGGTATTCGGTCTGAGCGTCCTCATGCTCGTGATCTGGGTGGTGGCTGACGAACTCGTTTGCTTGGCGACTGGTGTCTGCTACAACCCGTGGCAAGCGGACAGCCCACTCGCCTTCTGCATCGACTTCGCAGCGGGGATCCTCGTCGGCGCACTGGAAGCCACCGTAGCGGCGGTGAGCTACTACCACCTGATCGTCCTCAAGGAAGGCAGCGAGACCAGCGTGATGGCCAGCGTCTTCGATTGATTGCGCCCGTCAGCGCGACGGCGTTTCCGCGTCGGACGATTGGCTGGCACCCGAAACCGCGTGCTTGTCCTCTCGGCGCTCGCCGAACAGTGCATGGCGTTCCAGATGGTTGCGCAGCGCCGCGTAGTAGTCGAAGAGAAACGCCTCCACGTCGCTGCTGGTCAGCACCTGATCGCGCCAGCCGATCCGATTGCGGATGCGCTCGCACACGTCGTGCTTGGTCTGGCGCACGGTGTGTGTCTTCGGCTCGCGCAGCAGCCGTTCGAGCACTTGCAGTTCGGCGATGCCGTAGGCGTCCAGCTGCGCCTTCGAGAAGCGAGACGACCCGCGAGCCCTGCCTTTGCCCAGATCCTGGTCGAGCGTCATGCGTGGCAGCGAGATCACCCAAGTGCCGCCCAGCATGTCGCCGACGCGCAGGCGGGCGCGGTTGAACAGCGGCATCAGCGTGAATATGCCCATCCACAGCAGTGCGGCCGTGGTTTCCAAGGGCCCGCTGTCGCTCCCCGCCAGCATCAGAACCGTCGCTGGCATGAACACCTCCACTTCGCGCATCAGATTCCGCGCCGCCAAGCTGCTCGCGGACAACGCGCCACCGCGCCGATCGACAACGCGCAATCCCACCAGCCGTTTGCCCGGCGTCTGCCCCTGCCAGCGCAGTTCGAAGAACAGGAAGTAGGGGCAGCGCAGAAAGAAGGAGAGCAGCAGGAACATCGCCATGCCGAGCTCGGCACCGAACAGCGGTCCCAGCGCGATGATGACCAGCAGCAAAGCGACCAAGAGACTGCCGACGATGATCAGCAAGTCGATCAGCAGCGCCGCGGCGCGATTGCCCAAGTCGGCGAGTTCGACGCCGATGGCAACCCCTTCCGGCGTCTCGAAGGTGCGCCGCTCGAACGTCCGCCGCGACGCCGGTTCAGCCGCCATCTCGCCGCCTCCCGCGCCCGCCGACTGCGAAATACATGCACCAGGCCACGAGCATCAGCCCGCCGATGGCGAAGCGCGCCGCGGTGTCGATGACCCACTGGCGCCCGAACGCCTCGATCAACGCGGCGACGAACAACATTCCCACCGCACCGACCGCCAGCACGGCAGCGCGCCGGCCATGCATCTTCAACGCCGTCAGCCGCGAGTGACGTCCCGGGTCGATCATGGCCCTCGCTAGGTGCAATCCGGCGCCGCCGCAGATCACCACTGCGAGCAACTCGGTGCTGCCGTGAATGGAGAGCCAGGCCAGGAACTCGACCGTCAGCCCCTTGCCCGCGAAGACCGCGCACATCGCGCCCAGAGCCAGACCGTTGTACGCCAGCAGCAACACCACTGGCACGCCGAACGCCGCGCCCAGGGCGAAGCAGAGGATGCCGATGCGGGCGTTGTGCTGGAACAGGAAGGACGCGAAGGTGGCCAGCCTTTCAGCGGGCGGGGGCGAGTCGAACAGCGTCTCGGCGAGTTCCTCGCGGCTGGCCGAGGGCGTTCTGCCGCCAGCCATATCGGCGCTGACGAAAGTGTCGAACCAGGCGCCGTCGGCCGCGGTGAGCGCCCAGCCGGCGGCCATGGGCGCGAACATCAGCGCCGCCGAGAGCAGAATCGGCCAGCGGGCACCGCGCACCGCGGCTGGCAGTTCAGAGAGGACGAACCGCACCGCGATCGCGACAAGGCCGGAGCGCGTGCCGTAGACCACGAAGTAGGCGCGCGCCACCAGGCTCTCCAGATAGGCCACCAGATTGGCGTCCAGCGAGATGCTCCGCGCCACGGACAGAGACGATGCGCAAGCGCGATAGAGCAGCGGAACCTCGAGCAGCTCTTCGGCATCCAGGCTGGCGAGGCCCTCCCGTTCGGCGCGCTCGACCAGCGCTTCGAGTGCTTGCCAGCGAGCCTGCCGCTCTTCGCGGAAACGATAGCTGGCCAGCAGTTCGTCGCCCCTCAGGCCGTCCATCAGATGAGGTCTCGCGCCTTGATGGCGAGATAGCGATTCACCAGCTCCGGCCCCAGCTGTTCCACCGGCGCTTCCACGCAGCTGACGCCGAGCCGACGCAGGCGCGCGAACACGGCCCGTCGTTCGCGCAGCAGGTCGTTTGCCACGACGGCCCGGGCGATGTCCGCCACGTTGCCGAAGTCGCCGCCGAACTGCTTGGCGAGGGCGCTGTTGGCCGGAGTGAGGAAGACCATCAGATGGCGGCTGGCCAAGTGGCCGAGGTTCTTGACCATCAGATCGGCGGTCACCGTGTCGACGAAGTCGGTGGCGACCACGATCAGCGAGCGGCGCGTCAGCCGCCCGCCCAGTTCCGCCAGCGCCAGCGTGAAGTTGGTCTCCGCCGTGCTGTATTCGACGGTCGCCAGAGCGTTCTGGACCCGCGCCATCACCGAGAGGCCAGCGCTCGGCGCAAGATACGAGCCGATGCGCGCATCGAACGTACACAAGCCCACGCGGTCGCCGGCCTTGAGCGATATGTAGGAAAGGAGCAGCAGTGCGGTGCAGACGTGATCCAGCTTGGCGATGCCGTGAACCGGCTCTTCCATGCGAGCGGCCTCGGCTGAGGGCTCCTCCATTGAAGGCTCAGCCATCAGATGCCCAGTGTCCAAGGCGAGCACGATGTGGTGGTTGCGCTCGGTCTGGAACTCCTTGCACAGCAGCTTGCCGTGGCGCGCCGAGTGCTTCCAATCGATTGCCCGACGATCCAAGCCGGCGGCGTAGTCGCGCAGCGCCTCGAACTCGCTGCCGCTGCCCTTCTGGTGCTGCGGCTTGGCGCCGAGCGGCGCATCGGTTGTGGACAAGACCAGCGCTTGGCGCCGGACCGCGACCACGTTCGGTAGCACGACGATTTCCGCGTCCACAAGTTGCCGCCGCGTCTGGCCAGCGAGCGACAAGGGGCCGCGCGTGCGCAGCCAGACTTGCGGAAAGCACACCGTGCCGCGCCGCGTGGTGGACACCGTGAAAGGCAGTTCGACGACGCTTTCGTCGCCAGCCGGCACACGCTGGCCTGGCAGTGGCAGGGCTGGGCCTTCCATGTCGAGCAATACGTCGACGGCGGCTGAACGCGGCCCTCGCAGAACGAGCGCGACGGTCTCCCGTTCGCCCACATGCAGCGCCTTCGGGCAGCGCAGTTCCGCAACCAGCCGCCCTCTGCCAAGCAGCGTCAGCGCGTCCAGGCCGAAACCGGCCAGCAGAATGGCTAGCCACGCGACACCGAACGGCCAGTACGAGGGTGCGGCGAGAGCGACCGCCACGACCAGCGGAACAGCCGCGCCGGCCAGAACGGCGGCTCGCGGCGTCGGATGGATCATTTCGGCGGCGGCACCTGCTCGACGATTTCGCCGACGATGCGATCGACGTCGAGCCCTTCTATCTCGGCAGCCGGCGAGCGCACGACGCGGTGCCGCAGCAGCGGCGCGGCGAGGACTTTCACGTCGTCGGGAATCACGTAGTCGCGGCCGTCGAGCGCCGCCAAGGCCCGGCTGGCGCTTGCCAGCATGTTGGCGGCGCGGGGCGAGGCACCGTAGGAGAGTCCGGGATGCTCGCGGCTGGCGCGAATCACATCGAGCACGTAGTCGATCAGGTCGTCGGCCAAACGAACCGTCTCGACGAACTGCCGCGCCTGCCGCAACTCTTCGACGCTGGCCACTGCCGCGATGCCGAAATCGGCGGGCGCCGACATGATGGTTCGGTGGCCGTGCTGGGCGACGATGCGCCGCTCCTCGCCGCGGTCCGGGTAGTCCACCACGTGCTTGAACAGGAAGCGGTCCAGTTGCGCTTCCGGCAGCGGATAGGTGCCTTGCTGCTCCACCGGATTCTGCGTCGCCACCACCATGAAGCCGAAGTCCAGCGCATGGTCCGTGCCGTCGATGGTGACCGTTCGCTCCTGCATCGCCTGCAGCAGCGCCGCCTGGGTCTTCGGCGGCGTGCGGTTGATCTCGTCGGCTAGCAGTACCTGGGTGAAGATGGGACCTTTGGTGAGCGTGAAGCGGTTGTCGCGGAAGTTGAACAGATTGGTGCCCAGCACGTCGCCGGGCATCAGGTCCGGGGTGAACTGGATGCGCCCGAAGTCGAGCGCCAGGCTTGCCGCGAAACACCGCGCCAGCATGGTCTTGGCGGTGCCGGGCACGCCTTCGATCAGCGCATGGCCTTCGCACAGCAGGCAGACGAGCAGCAGATCCAACGCATCGTCCTGGCCCACCACGGCCTTGTGGACTTCGGCCTTGATGGCGGCGGCAAGCGCCTTGGTGCCTTCAGCCGTCACCGAACATCTCCCGCATCCAATGCCGCCAACGGCGTGCCAAGGCCAGCGGTCGCAGTTGTTCGTCCGGCGCCGGTAGACGCGCCTGGACTCCTCGGCGCTCGGCGACCGCATTGAGGGCGGCGACCGCAACGGCCGCGTTCGCTGGTGGCAGATGCAGACGCCTTTGCGCCTCCGCCTGCGCCGCGTCGCGGTAGCGCCGGGCGACGACGTCGGCATGGCCGCCCGCGGCGAGCAAGCGTCCGGCGTTGTCGATCAAGGTGGCGTGGCCGCGCTGAAAAGCCGGGCCGGATGCAGCGGGCAGAGGCGCCCCGAAGCGCACCGCGGCCAGCCAAATGGTCATCGCCGCGGCGGCAAGCGCCAGCGCGGTCGCGGCGACGTAGGGAGGCTGGAAGAGCAGCCGCCAGACGTTGTGGACGGTGGCGAAGCCGTGCAGGCTTTCGTCGAACACCACGCTGCCGCCGGCGGGCAGCAAGCGATCGATCATCGCCAGCGCCAAGTTGGCGTTCTCGCCCCGATGCAAGCCGTGGTTCGCCAGCAGGTCCACGTCCGACAGCACCGCGATGGGGGTGTCTCGCACGCGCCCCAGCAGCGTGCCCTCGGCGTTCCAGACGAAGCGCTCCCAATCCATCGTTGGCGCGATCAGGAGAGGTTCGTCGAGACTCGGCGCAACGCCGCTGCGGCTCTGCCAAGCGCTTTCGTTCCCGCCCTGCATGAGCGCGTCTTCGTCGAACTCCGGCAAGGCGCCAAGCACTTCGGCGAGCCGCTCGTCGGGCACCCGCCGAGCACGGTCGATCCAACCGCGCTTCGTTTGCGATGGCCGCGTCTCCCACTTCGGCAGCCCCAATAGCACCGGGCGGCTCGCCGTCAACGCCTGCTGGATGAACTGGCGGAGGCGTTGCAGGTCGTGTTCGCCGGTGTTCGGCGCGAGGATCACCAGCAGGTCGTCGCTGCCCACGCCGGCCAAAGCCACGTCGCGATTCACCCGCGTCCGATAGTCTTCCGCCTGCAGCAACGCGGCGAAAGCGCTATGCCCCACCGCGGAACGCGAGTAGGTGCTGGCGGCTGTGACGTCGCCCTCGGCCGGATCGTGCAGCGCCGTTGCCGCCAGCATGGCGCAGAACGCGCCGCCGCCAATGAGCACCAGCCACGCCACCGTTGCCCGGTTGAACATCGCGCCGCCCCGTTCCCGGCTCATGGATTCGGCGCAACGGAGGTGCTGCCGGCGGACACTGCGCTCTCGCGAATGCGAATGGCTCGCGTCCGGCAGCGGTGGAAGTCGTCCATGCTCGCCGGCTGGCCGCGGAAGTGGGCGAGCTCGGCCGCGGCGACCAGCTGGCGCAGGTCGTCGGAGCGCAAGTGGCGGGCGATTTCTCGGCCCGTCGCCGCTGCCGGCCAGCGCCGTTCGCCGCTCCGTGGCATCGACAGGACGCCGAGCAGCAAGGCATGCACGGCTTCGGCGTAGCGGCCCTCGGCAGCCAGATCGTCGGCCTGGGGGAACCAGTCCGGCAGTCGCTCCGCGGTTGCGTCCGTAGCCTCGGCGCTGCGCTTGGGCAGCCCCGAAAGTCGCCTCCGCAACGGCGCCCAGTCGGTGGTGACAGCCAGGGCCAGCAGCAATGCGACGACGCACGCGACGAACAACGTCACGCCCACCGTGCCTGCTAGGGGCTGAGCGGCGGGGATCGACGCCGGCTGGCGAGGTTCGCCGGGCGGCGTCTCCGGCATTTCGGTTTGCACGTCTTGTTCCGCGTAGATGCGCTCCAACGTCGCCGCGACATCGGCGCTTGCCGACAACGCGAAGGCGAGCGAGAAGGCGAGCGCCCACGCGCCAATGAGTCTGCTCGTCTTCACCGGTCGCGAACGCACTTGGCGTAGAGGTCTCCGAGCGCGCCTTGCGGGTCGTAGCGCGACTTGAGGCGGCGGTAGGCGTCGCCGCCGTAGATGCGGTTGAACTCGTCCTCCGAATAGAACGAAGACGAGTACAAGGATTTGATGCCGCCCCCCGCCGCGACCGCCTGCTCCACCTTGCGGTTGAAGTGGCCGTTCGGATAGCCGACGGCAAAGCGCAACGTATCCCAGAACCCGAAGTTGACGTAGCGTTCGGCGGGCGTTGGAAAGAGCGGCGCAGTTGCGCCGGCATCGCGCACCGGGCAGACCCAGATCGGAAAGATGCCGATTTCGTCCATGAAGGTTCGCAGGAATCCGTCCGCGGTCGCAAGGGGAAGATCGACATCCTGGATGATCGATTCGCGCCGATAGCCGGCGAGCTTTTCGGCTGCTTCCAACAGACGCCAGCGGCTGTTCCACCGCATCACCCGCTGATAGAAGCGCGATCCCAGCCTCTCGCGCCCCAGCAACCGGCGCAGCACTGGATTCTGCGCGCCCATGTTCTTCGAACACCAGAACCAATCGGTGTCCCAACGCCAAAAGTAGTCGCGTGTGGAAAGATGGTCTTCCGCTCGCGTGCGCAGCGTCCGGTAGTAGATGTTCTCGAACGTGTAGTCGCTCGTCGAGGGCGCTTCGGCAACGAAACGGGCGGTGCTGAGCACCAGATCGTTCGGCGCGAAGACGACTCCGTCCACGAAGTCCGCGTCGCTTTCGTAGCTGTCTTCTATCGCTTGGAAGAACGCGGCCGGATCGTCGAAGCGGACGTGCCGCACATGCACGAACGGCAGCACCGGCATCGTCCGCACGCGCAGCCGCGTCGCGTAGCCGAGCGTGCCGTAGCTGTTGGTCATGCCGGCGAAGAGGTCGCCGTGTTGGTCGTCGCCCGAACCGTTGGGCGAGCAAGTCACGATGCGTCCGTCCGGCAGTGCCACGTCCATTTCCAGCACGGTGTCGTGGACCAGTCCGTAGCGAAAGGACGTCGCCTCGATGCCGACGCCAGCCACCGCGCCGCCCACGGTGATCGACTTGAGCTGCGGCACCACCCGGGGCGCGATGCCGTGCGGCAAAGTCGCTTCGAGCAGCGCATCGTAGGGAATCATGCCTTCGACATCCGCCCAGCCTTCCTCGGCGTTGATCTCCAGCACGTTGACGAGCGCAGCGGCTGGCAGACCCTGCCGAGTTGCGGACCGGTCGCGGAAGAGATTGGAGAGCGGCTTGTCCAGCCGCCGCACGCCGGACGCATTGGCGCAAGCGCGTGCCAGCGCGTCCGCGAAAGCCCTCGCCCGACGTTCGTGCGCCGAATCCGCGGACTGCGTGGAGTCTGCGGACTGCGTACAGTCCGCGGACGATGTCGAGCGTTGGCTCTGCTCGAGTTCTTGCGTCATCCCGCTGCTCGGCCAGCCACGGCGAGCGGCCGTTCAGACGAATACAGATGTTCGCGGGTCATCGGATAGTTTTCCGTATTCACCGCGCCCTTGCTGAAGACGATCTGAAACAGGTTCGTCTGGCTGTTCGACGCCCGGAACATTTCCGCGCAGCCGATCAGATAGGTTCGCCAAATTCGTAGAAAGCGCTCGTCGAAGCGTTGCGGATCCATGGCGCGGATCGCCTCCCAATTGGCGTCGAACTTTTCCGTCCAGGCATCGAGGGTGAGCGCGTAGTGCCGGCGCAGGTTTTCCACGTCCAGGATCTCCAGCCCTTCGGACTCCATCGCGTCCAACGCCTTGGAAAGGCTCGGGATCCAGCCGCCGGGGAAGATGTACTTGCGAATGAAGAAGTCGGTTTCCCGATCCCCGACATGGCCGATGAAATGAATGATGCCGAGGCCCCCCGGCTTGAGCGCCTTGGCGTGCGCCTGGATCACTTCGCGCAGCTGGTGCCGTCCGGCGTGTTCCATCACGCCGATGGAGACCACCTTGTCGTACTCGCCGAAGCCCTGCCGCACGTCGGCTTCGTGCATGGCCAGCTGATCCTGCAGGCCCTTGTCCGCGATCTTCGCCTTCACCCAGTCCGCCTGTTCTGTGGTGGTGTTCACGCCGGTCACGTGGACGCCGTGGTTTTCCGCGGCGTAGAACATGAAGCCGCCGAAGCCGCAGCCCATGTCGATGACGCGCTCGCCCGGCTGCAACCGCACCTTGCGGGCGACGTGCTCCATCTTCGCCACCTGCGCTTCCAGGACGGTCTGCCCCGGCTCGGCGTAGTAGGCGCAGGTGTACATCAGATACGGATCGTCGAGCATCTTGGAGTAGAACTCCGCGCCCAGCCCGTAGTGGAAGCGGGCGTTCTCCTTCGGCATGGCGCCGGCGCGGTTGTTGAAGCGCAGCCCGTGCCAGCGGTTGCGAATGCCGACCAGCAGGCCGGAGGATTCGTCGAAGCCGGCGTCGAAGCCCACGGCCATGAGCTCGCGCAGATCGCCGCCGATGTCGATCTCGCCGTCGAAGTAGGACTCCAGGAAGCCGACGTGGCCGAATACGAACGTGCGCCACGCCGCCTTCGCCGTCTTGAAGCGCACCGTCGCCTTGGCGTCGCCCTCGCCACCGGCGACTTCCGAGCCGTCCGGCAGCACCGCCTTGAACGGCAACGCCGTCGACGCGCCGATGCCAGCCACGACGCGCCTAGCCAACGCGCTCGCCAAACCCTTCATGATGCGGGGGACTATGCAGTTGCGAAGCGCGAAGTGTGGCGCAATCCCCGCCATCGTCAAGTGGCGGCGACGGGGTGGCGCCTGCTACGAACCTTCAAGTTGCGCCCGGAGGCGCGCCAACTCGCGCTCCGCGGCGTCCGCCCTGTCCCTCTCGGCGGCCGCCCGGCGCTCTGCGGCGTCGGCTCTGTCTTCGGCCTCGTCGTACGTCCTCAGGTCCTCGCCCGTCGCCGGATCGCGGAAGCGCAGTTCCCCGTCGCGGACATGCAGGTCGAGGCCCAGCACGACGCTGTGCAGCCGCCCGGTGGCATCTGCCGCAATCGGCTCGTAGCGCCCTTCCCGCAGCTCGTGGCCGGCCAGTGGCTTGGGCAGCTCGAACCCTTCCGGGTCGAACAGCCAGTACTCGCGCACCCCCAGGTACTGGTAGGTGTACAGCTTCCGACCGACATCGTCTCCGGAGTTGCTCTCCGAGATCATCTCGATCACCAGCTCCGGCAGCGGGTTCTCCCACAGCCTGTAGTTCCGCCTGCCCTTCCGCCGCGGCGCCTTCAGCGCCACGAACAGGTCCGGCCCAATCGTCGCGCCCCGGTCGCCCCGCCGGTAGTGCATGGCCATGTCGGAACCCACCGTCGCGGTCGGCAGCCAGCGGCTCAGCGCGTTGTACCAGAACGTGGTCTGGCGCAGATGTTCGTCGATTTGCCCCATGCTGTCCCCAATGAGATAGCCGTCTTCGTCGCGGGACACCGGCGGCACGGGCACGTAGCGGTACAGGCCGTCGTCGACCTGCACGGTGGGACGGGGCGGGCGGCGAATCGGCTCGCCGTTGACTGCGGATTGGCGCTGCGTCTTCATGCTCGAACCGTACCACGGCAGCCATGCCTGGCGGTGTTCGCTGTTGTGGAGGACACAGCTTGGCAGGGCGGAAACGGCCGCCGCTATGGACAATCGACCCGTTGGCTTGTGCGAGATCGCCGCTTCGTTCTGCTGGAGATCGCCCTAATTCGGCGCTGACGACCAGGTGGCAGCCGCTAGCCGAAGCGCGTCACGTTGTCCATCGCCGCGGCTGCGTGGAACATCGGCGGCGCGGGCAGGCTGTTGAAGGCCACGCGGATGTTCTCCGCCCAGCTTCGGCGCAGCCCGGCCAGATAGTCGTCGTCTTCGTCGAGCACCGCATGGACGCCGGACGAGAAGGTGTCCGCCCGGTAGACGAGGCACTCCACCGGCGGCCCCACCGTGGCGTTGCTGCGCATGGTGGAATCCATGGAGACCAGCGCGCACTTGAGCGCCCGGTCCAGCGGCGTGTCGTGGTCGATGATGCGGTCCAGGATCGGCTTGCCGTACTTCACTTCGCCGATCTGCAGGAACGGCGTGGACTCGGAGGAGCGCACGAAGTTGCCCTCCGGGTAGATGAGCTCGATGCGCGGCGCCTCGCCGCGGATCTGGCCGCCGAGGATGAACGTCGCCTCCGGCACGAACTCCTCCTCGCGCCGCGTCGTCCGATGCTTCTCCTGCTCCTCGGTGCTGATGCGCCCCACGTATTCCGCGGCCGCCTGCATGTCCTCCACGGTCGTCAAGCTGCGCCTCGCGCCGTGCCTGATGTCCCGCTCGACCGCCGCCACCACCGCCTGCGTGGTCGCCAGATTGCCAGCGGAAAGCAAGGCCAGCGACCGTTCCCCGTCGCCGCCGAAGCGGTGCATCTTGCTGTGCGTGCTGATCTGGTCCGCGCCCGCGTTGGTGCGCGAATCCGACGCGAAGACCAGCCCCGCATCCACCGCGATGGCCAAGCAGTACGTCATGGTGCCTCCCTCTGCTTTCTCTACCGGCGCCGGAAGAAGCGCACTGCGCGCACGTCTTCCGCGGCGGTGTCCACGCGCACGGCAACGCGCAGACGATTATGCGCTTCGGACAGCGTGAACCGTTCCATCCCTTTCACCTCGCCGCGCCTCGAGCGCACGACCAGCGCGCCTTCCTCCCAGCCGGCCCGCACCTGCCAGAAGTCGCGTTCGCGCAGACCCCAGGAGACGTCGCGGTAGATGGCGTCGTCGTAGCGGATGCCGAAGGAATCGGCGCTCTGTTCGATGCGCAGCCGCTTCGCCGAAAGCACCGGGAAGTCCTGCACCACGAATGCGGCGGAGGCCGCGGCGTCGGTCTGTCTGCCGCGCACCACGTCGCGGTCTTCGCGCAAGCGGATGGCCTCCAAGTCCAGCGGCGCGTCGCTGGTCGTTTCGTCCAACACCCACTCTCCGCTCAGGTCGAACCCCGGCGGCACGCGGACATCGAGCGGCGCACACCCGACCAGCGCCAGCACCGTGATCATGGCCGTGTTGCGTGCGAAACCCATCAGCCGATCCTGCGTACCGCTTCCAAGAAGACTTGCGCCGTGCAAGGCAGGCGCCGTTGGCGCACAATCCTAGCGCACCCACGCCGATGCGCGACGGCCACGAGGGAGACCGCCAATGCACTACGACGTCATTTCCGCCGACTGCCACATCGACCTGCCTTGGCTGCCGGAGGACCTGTTCACCAGCCAA
The DNA here is from genome assembly GCA_965243175.1 of Candidatus Azotimanducaceae bacterium. Lineage (GTDB taxonomy): Bacteria > Pseudomonadota > Gammaproteobacteria > Pseudomonadales > Azotimanducaceae > VXYL01. The sequence continues at coordinate 1,616,613 of OZ251532.1, forward strand.
GCGCGAGCCGATGTCGCCGACCGAATGCCCTACGTGGCGGAAACCGAGAAGGGGCGCTTCTGGGTCAGCCGCAACGGCGCCCAGTTCGGCCTGCAGAACGGCATGGGGTCGGCCGGTCGGCGCTACGTGCCAGGGCAGATCCACCGCTCGGATCGCATGGCCGAGCAGGGCCTCTACCGCGACGGCGCCAACGGCATTCGCCGCCTCACGGAACCGGACTTGCGGATCAAGGATCAGGACCTGGACGGCGTGCAGGCCGAAGTGCTGTACGGAATTCTCGGCGCCGCGATGCGCCTCGGCGACGATGCGGCCGCGGCCGAGATGATGCGCATCTACAACGCTTGGCTGGCGGATTTCTGCGCCGTTCATCCGCAGCGCTTCGCCGGCCTCGCCAACATCCCTAGCCACGACGTGGACGCGGCGGTGGCGGAAGTGGAGCGGGTTGCCGAACGCGGCGCGCTGCGCGGCATCGAGGTGGCCAATACCCACGACATGGCACCGCTGTTCGATCCGAGCTGGACGCCGCTCTGGGCCGCCGCGGAAGCCGCCGGGCTGCCGCTGCACTACCACACCATCGGCCCGCGCATGGACTACGACTTCGAGGCGCTGGCGCCGTTGCAGCGGCGCCAGGCCTTCGCCGTCCACATCACCAGCTTCCAGCTGGCGATGTCCAAGATCATCATGGAGATCATCTACGGCGGCGTCCTCGAAGCCCATCCGGGGCTGAAAGTCGTCATCGGCGAGAGCGGCATCGGCTGGATTCCGTACGTTCTGGAACACATGGACTTGGAGTGGGAGGACCAGTTCAAGGACTTGACGCTGACGATGAAGCCTTCGGACTACTGGCGCCGCCAGTGCTACGCCACCTACCAGAGCGACCCCATCGGCATCCGCCTGCTCGACATTCTCGGCGAAGACAACGTGATGTGGGGCAGCGACTTTCCGCACCCGGACGGCGTCTGGCCGGATTCGCAGTCGTTCATCGAGCGGGAACTGGGCGGCGTGGCGGAGACCACGCGGCAGAAGATCGTGTGCGGCAACGCGGCGCGGTTGTACGGTTTCGAGATCTGAGAGTCAGCCCTCGATTGATAAAGAGGGAAGTCCGCGCCGTTGCAACGACGCGGACTTCAACGTGATTGCGGAGCGCTCCGAAGGTGGTGCGCTCCCCGGCGAATGCGAGTGACCGCTAGTCCACCCGCGCCTTCGCGTCGCCCTTCAACACCACGACGCCGTCCTGGTTCACCGTGGAGATCTCCAGTTCCACGATGCCGTCCGCCACCGCGGTCACCTTGGCGGTGGCGTCCAAGGTGTCGCCGGGGAAGACCTGGCTGGTGAAGCGGACGCCGTACTCGGTGAGGCGGCCGTCGCCGACGTAGTTGGTGAGCATCTTGCCGGTCATGCCCATGGTGAGCATGCCGTGGGCGAAGACGCTCGGATAGCCGGCGACGTCCTTGGTGAAGATTTCGTCCGTGTGGACCGGGTTGTAGTCCCCGGAGGCGCCGGCGTACATCACGATCTGCGTGCGCTTGAGGTCTTCGACCAGGCGCTCGGTGTGGCTGTCGCCGACGTTCAACTCGCTTGCGTTCAGTGCCATTTCGTTCCCCCTACGACTGGTCCACCGGGCGTTCGGTGCGGACGCCGACGCCGATGGCGGTGATGACGAGTTCGCCGCTCTGGTCGCGGTACTCGGTGATGGACTCGCTGAACACCAGCTTGCCGGAGCGCCGCCCCTGCTTCTCCCACGTCTTGCCGGGCTTGCCGGTGGCCGTGAGCACGTCGCCCGGCTTGATGTGGCGGTGGTAGATGAAGCGCTGCTCGGCGTGCAGGCCGCCACCGCCTCCGCCGCCTCCCCCGCCGCCTTCGCGGGGCTTGGCGCCGCTGGGCTTGCCGCCGGAGCCGAACCAGCCGTCGCCGTCGACCTTCGGGCGCAGGCTGTAGTCGGGATCGAACTGCGCGCTCGCCTGGGCGAAGGTGGGCGGCGCGATGATGCTGCCCGGTTCGGTGCCCTGGGCGTGTTCCGCGTCGTGGTAAATGGGATTGTCGTCGCCGACGGAGCGGGCGAACATCATGATGTGGCTCGCTTCCACGGGAAATTTGTCTACCGCCATCCTTGTTCCTCTCCTCCTCTTGGGCTTGCTTGGTTCGCGTCGAACCGCGAACGCCTAACTTAGCAGAGATTGGCCGCCTGTGGCCGCTTTCGATTCGCGGCATCGGCGGCCTCCGCGCTGTGGCAGAATCGCCGTTCGGCCCCCGCAGCGACCCCGGAGCGACGTTCACCTTGAAGCTGCCGACGCTGCACAGCAAGTTGCCGGATGTCGGCACGACGATCTTCACGGTGATGACCAGGCTGGCCGCCGAACAGGGTGCGCTCGACCTCTCGCAGGGCTACCCGGACTTCGACGGCCCGCGCGAACTTCTGGCGCTGGCGGGTCGGCACGCCGCCGAAGGCCGCAACCAGTATCCGCCGATGGCTGGCATCGAGCCGCTCCGCGAGGGAATCGCGGCGAAAGTGGCAGCGCTGTACGGGCTCGCGCCGGACCCGGCCACGGAGATCACCGTCACCTCGGGCGCCACCGAAGCGCTGTTCTGCGCCATCACCGCGGTCATCCGGCCAGGCGACGAGGCCATCGTCTTCGACCCTTGCTACGACTCCTACGAACCGGCCGTGACGCTCGCCGGAGGCGTGTGCCGCCACATCCCGACCGTGGCGCCGGACTTCCGCGTCGACTGGGATCGCGTGTGCGACGCGGTGGGGCCGAAGACGCGGCTGATCATGGTGAACACGCCGCACAACCCCACCGGCGCAGTCTGGGACGAGAGCGACATCGCCGGCTTGCGCCGCGTCGTGGCGGATCGCGACATCTTCCTGGTGGCTGACGAGGTCTACGAGCACATCCTCTTCGACGGGCGGCGGCACGTCAGCCTGATGCGCTATCCGGATCTGTTCGCGCGCAGCTTCGCGGTGTCGTCCTTCGGCAAGACCTACCACGTCACCGGCTGGAAGATCGCCTACTGCGTTGCGCCGGCCGCGCTCACCGCCGAGTTTCGCCGCGTCCACCAGTTCGTCACCTTCACCACCGCGAGCCCGCTGCAGTACGCGCTCGCGGACTTCCTGAACGACCATCCGAACCACCACGACGAACTGGCGGCGTTCTACCAGGCGAAGCGCGACCTCTTCTGCGACCGCCTGCGCGAGTCCCGCCTGCGCCTCGCGCCGTCGCCCGGCACGTTCTTCCAGCTGGTGGACTACAGCGCCATCAGCAACGAGGCGGACGTCGACCTGGCGCGGCGCTTGACGGTGGAGGAGAAGGTCGCGTCCATTCCGGTCTCCGTGTTCTACAAGGCGCCGCCGAAGCAGAGCTATCTGCGCTTCTGCTTCGCCAAGGAAGACGCCACCTTGGAACGCGCCGCGGAAATCCTCTCGCGCCTGTGAACGCGAGGGCCTTGCCACCGATGGCCGTCGTCTGCGCCGTCGCCGCGCTGCTCTTGGGCTGCGGCCGCGGGCCGAGCGAACCGGAACATCCCGGCAAGGCCGTCTACCAGCGCCACTGCTTCGCCTGCCATCAAGCGGGCGTCGCCGGAGCGCCGAAGCTCGGCGACGCCGAAGCCTGGGCGTCGCGCATCGCCCAAGGCAGGGACGCCATGCTGGCCAACGTGATCGCCGGCATGACGCCCGGAATGCCGGCGCGTGGCGCCTGCATGTCCTGCGACGACGAGAAGTTGGGAGTCGCGGTGGACTACATGGTCGCGAGCGTGGAACCGTGAGCGTTCTACGCGACAAGCGTCTGCGTGAACGATTCGTCCGGCGGCACAGTGAACGTGCCGTAGCCCGGCACCACGAGCCGATGGGCGTGCAGCGCCAGTCTGGGTGCCCGCTGTTCGCTCGCGTCCGGCGTTCCGTACAGATGGTCGCCAGCCACGGCATGGCCTATCCACGCCAGATGGACTCGGATCTGATGGGATCGTCCAGTCAGCGGCTGCACGGCGAGCAGCGAGCGCGTGGCGGTACTACCGATGCGGCGAATGCGCGTGACCGCCTCCAGGCCGTCGTCGGAGTCGATGTGCCAGCCGCTTGCGGAGGAGCGGATCTGCTCGCGCAGTCCGGCCACCCGAAAGCGGCTCTTGCGGCCACGGCGCAGCGGCAGCGTGATGGCGAGCGTCTTGCCAGCAGGCAGATGTCCGGCGGCCACGGCGAGGTAGTGCTTGCGGATCGACCGCTTGTTGAAGGCTCTCGCCAGTGCGCGCTGGCATTCCGCGGAGAGCGCCACCAGCAGCGCGCCGCTGGTGCCCTTGTCCAGGCGATGCACCAGCCGGGGATGAGGATAGTGTGTACGCACTTCGTCCCATAGGCATCGTGCGCCGGTTCTGTCCGCCAGCAGAGAGACGCCGCTCGGCTTGTCGAGAACCAGCAGGTCGGCGCTCTCGAAGATCGGCTTGAGCAGCGTTCCGCCGCGACGGGGCGTACCTTCCGTCATGCCGGCTCGGAGGCTACGCTGCGAGCCCGTCGGCCACTTCCACCATCGCTTGGACGAGGCGCGCTGCCATATCCACGTCGACGGTGTCCGGCCAGCGGTCGTCCGGGTGATGGAACCAGGCGTTCGTTCCGAGCAAAGAGACGTAGCGGCCGCCCAAGTCGAAGATGTTGCGGGCTTCGCCGCCCGGAGGCTCGCCGGGCGGCACTTCGTCGGCGGGTGGCGCTTCCGCCTTCGCCATTGCCGCCAAGGCAAGCTGGCGCAGTTCTTCGTCGGACGATTGCAGGCGCACTCTGGCGCCACGGGAGGCGAAGTTCGCGCCGAGGTGGATCCACGCCTGCGCCTGCGCTGGCCGAGGGTGCCGTTGCAGATAGTCCGCGAATCCCAGGTGCCCCAGTTCGTGGCCGCTCGTGGCAACGAAGAACACGTCGCGCCGTGGCGGATGGGCGACGAAGTGCCGCAGCAGCGCGAGCCAGATGGCGATGCCGCCGCCACGTTCGGCGGTGCTGGTCCACCACGAGCTCTTCGGCGTGACCACGGCCAACGGCGCCAAGTCGTCGCCGTCCGCAGCGGTGCCAGCAATGCGAACCGCCACGTTGCATCCGGTCGCGTCCCGCTTGTCCACGTCCACGATCACCCGTGCCGTCGCGCCGTGCCTCGCGGCGTCGCGCAGCCGCGCTTCATGTTCGCTTGCGACCTGCAAGACCGGCGGGCCGAAGGGGGCGGTGAAACGATCGGCGTTCTGCAAAGCCAGACCGCGCACGTCCGCGTTCATCTTCGCCACCGCGACGATCGCCGGCCGGTTGCCACGCCGCGCTTCGGCGACAGCGCGATTGGCGTCGCGACCGGCCGCCGGCCCGATTGCGCCGAGACCGATGCCGTCCGCGTCGTTCGGCAAATCGACCAACGGCGCCGCCACGCCGTCCGGCCCGGTGGTGCCGCCGTCGAACAGCGGTACGCCGGCGATTTCCTCCGTGCCCACCTGCACCACGCAGCGGCGCAGTTCCCAACGCGAAAGTCGGAACTCCTCGAGCGACGGCGACGCCCCGGCCGCAGTCGCGGCGCTGGCCAGCCAGTCCGCCGTTTGTCGGTCGCCCAGAGTGCCGGTGCGATGTTCGACGATGGCGTCCCAGGCTTGGATTTCGCTCGCCGCCTGTTCGCGCAGCGCCGCCGAGTCGCTCGCCGCGACGCGGCGCGATGTTCCTTGCTCGTCCGTCATGGTCTCCGCCCGTTTCAAGAAGAAGGTGCTTGTGGAGTAGCGTCCGCCGCCCCGCTCCGCGCCAGATAGAACCGCCAAGCGAGGCGCGCGGCCACGGCCAGAACGGCCACCGCGATGGCGTACCACAACAGGAATCCCCAGGAGACCGAGAGCACCGACTCCATCTCCAGCATCAGCACCGTGAGCATGTGCGTTCCGGCGGCCATCGTCACCACCGAGGCACCGGGACGGTGGAACAGCTCGTAGAGCAAACGGTAGAGCACACCCAACACGAACATGCCGAGCAGAATCCCCAAGCCGCCGAAGTTCGCGTAGAGCTCGCCCAGCTGATGCACCTTGAAGGCGTTCACCTGGTTGCCGAAAGGAACGAAATCGTAGCGCAGCCCGAAGCCCTGCGCGTCGGAAGGCTTGTCTTCGAAGAACGCTCTGGGCACCAGCTTGAACAGCAGCGGGAGGTACGTTTCGCCCCCTAGGAACGGCACCGGGTCCGGGGTATGGTGGATCATCCATGCCAGCGGCAACAGGCGGTCCAGACGGTCGGTGGTCGAAACCGTGACGCCCATCATGCCGCCTTCGTCGCCCAGCGCGGCGGCGAGACTCTGCGCGTACACTGTCGTCTTGCGCGCCAGGGAGTAGTGCGCCCGTGTCGCCCCCGGATTCCGGCCGAGGCCGCTGGGCACTTCGCGGCCAAGCGTGGCGGGGATGACGTCGGCCTGTTCGTATCGGAGCAACGCCGACGCGCCTTCCGTCAACGCCGAGCGGTCGCCCTTGAAACGCACCAGTTCGGACAGGCGAAGCGCAATGCGGGACTCGTCGCCGCGGACTCGGGCGACGTCGTACTCGGCCCAGTTGTCTTCGTCCATCTGGACGACGATGCGCCTGCCGCCGTCCAGCTCCTGGCGTACTTGGTCGTCGGCGGCGACCGCCATGACGAACCAGCTCATCGCCGGCCGCGAGGGGTCGATTCGCCAAGTCGAGTCGTCGCTGGTCCTAAGCTGCCACTCTCCTTCTTCGTCGACGGGCTCCCGCATCCCCACCGCCGATGCCAACACCCTGCGCCCGGACAGGTAGCTCGCCGGGTCGACAGGCAGCGCCACTCGGTAGAGTCCCATGCGGACGGTCAGGATGTCGTAGTCCGGCAGGCGCCTGCTGCCGACGCAGCGTCCATCTTCGACGGTACCCTTGGAGAGTGCGAAATCGACGTTGTCGAAGCCGTACTGACGGCGGCGCTGGGGCAAGTCGTTCGGATCGGCGGGATCTACATGCACGAAGGCCACCAGGCGCGAGGCCTTCCCCTCGTCGACACTGCATGTGGCGGGATCGTTGTGCGCGAAGGTCACCGTGCGGTCCTCGATCCATGCGCGGTATGCCGGCGTTTCGAAGGCCCGCTCGGCATCCTCCCGGAAGTCGATCTGATGCATGGTCAGCCGCCACGTCTTGTAGGCATCGACGCCGTGGGTCCATATCAGCTGCCGGTACTCGTAGCGGGTAGGGATCAAGACGAAGAGCAGCACGGCAGCGGTGACGACGCCATAGGCGATGCCGCGCCAAGTGGGCATCGGCGCAACCACGGCATAGGCCATGAACAAAGCGAACACCGCCTTGATGCCATGGTTCACCATGCCGGTGCTCAGCCCCAGAATGGTGTAGTAGATCGCCAGCACCGTCAGGAAGATGCGCCCGGCGACACCCAGCTGCCCGCGCAAATGCAGATAGAAGAGCACCAGCATGGCGAATACGACGAATTGGCCGGCAAGCACCACGGGAAACGCGAGCGACGACGGCAGCAACGGTTCGCCGCCGTAGAAGGCGACCACCGCGGCGTTGTCGAGATAGAGGAACGGCGCCGCGACCACGCCGACGACCACAGCCACGGCCTTCGCGAGTCGCGGCTCGTCTGGCAGCACCGAGAGCGCGGGCAGTGCCGCCACCGCCTTCCCGCGCAGGACGGCGAAGTACCCCGCATGAGCGCGAGCCAGCCAGCGGTTGCCACCACCAGCGCACTGTCGATCGCAGCCTCGTCGACGAGCGGGCTTGCGTACCACGAGCCGAAGAAGTTGCGCCTGACGAAGATCGGCGCCGCGAAGTAGGCCGCGTACAGCACCCCGACGTAGGGCATCAGCGAGTGGCGCCACGGCTTCTTGGCGGCCCACATGATGGACGGCAGGGCGCAGAGCGCGATGAGCAGGCTGGCGAGGCCGCGTTGCAGGAGCGTTGGCTCCGCTGGCGCGTAGATGTTGAGCGCGACGACGGCCCCGGCCATCAGCGCAATGACCGCCGCGAACATCCGACGCGCACTGCCGAACGAAGCGGCAAGCCTGGTCCCGTAGGACGTTGTCATGTCTTGGACGACCACCAACTCCGCGCTGCTCCGTCTAACTGCCGGCGCCGCTGAAGGCCTCTTTTCGTGCGAGGGGCAGCCTTCGCGCTCCCCGCTGAGGGCTCCCGCAACGACCAAGCGCGACGCCAATCGCTACTTTAGCGCAGTTCGCGGGTTCGGCGGACGGGTTCGGCGGGTTCGGCAGGAAAAGGGAAGCGCCGGGCGCCGCTCCGTTCGGTACGCTTGGCGCTGGCCGGACGCGGATGCTCGTCGGCGCGGCGAGGGGAGACAAGCCAACGATGGATGCCGCGAAGGTGTCGATGGTCACCACGGTGTACAACGACGTTCGCGTGGCGCGGGCGCTCGACTCGATCTTCGCCCAGCGCTACGCCGGCGAAATCGAGAGCGTCGTCGTCGATGCCGACTCCACCGACGGCACGAAGAACGTGCTGGCCCGCTACGCCCCGCGTCTGGCGGTCTGCATCAGCGAACCGGACGACGGCCTCTACCACGGCATGAACAAGGGCATCGCCCTTGCGACCGGCGACATCGTCGGCATCCTCAACTCCGACGACCGCCTTGCGGACGCCGACGTGCTCGCCACCGTCGCCGCCGCGTTCGAGCGCCATCCCGACGTCGACATCTGCTACGGCGACATCGTCTACCGGCGCGACGACGACAGTTTCGGCCGCTACTGGCGCAGCGGCCGCAGCAGCCGCTTGAAGTGGCGCCTCGGCTGGCGGCCGCCGCACCCCGCCTTCTTCGTGCGCCGCAGCGTCTACGAACGCTACGGCGCCTTCGTGCCGGACCTCCCCATCGCCGCCGACTACGAACTGCAGCTCCGCCTGCTGATGCTGCACGGCCTGCGCTACACCTACATCGACCGCGTACTCGCCCACATGGCCCCAGGCGGCATCGCCCAGCGCTCCCTGCGCAACATCCTCCAGGCGAACCTGGAATGCGCCAGCGCTTGGCGCCGCCACCGGCTCCGCGGCGGCCTCCTCGTGCCAGTGCTGAAGCCCGCTAGAAGCCTGTGGCAGTCGTTGCAGCGAGAGCCTTCAGCCGGGGAGCGCGAGGGGCCTGCCCCTCGCATGTAGAGAGCCTCGGCCGGGGAGCGCGAGGGGCCTGCCCCTCGCATGTAGAGAGCCTCGGCCGGGGAGCGCGAGGGGCCTGCCCCTCGCATGTAGAGCCCTCACCCAATCACTTCCAGGCACTTCCTCACGGACTCCTCCACGCTCAGCGAAGGCGTCCACCCAAGCACCCGTTCGGCTTTCCCCACGTCCGGTATGCGCATTCGCACATCGTCCGAGTAGGACTTGCCGCTGGCGAACTGCAGCGGCCTTCCGGTGTCCGGCAGCAGGTCCAGTTCCCGCGCTACTCGTTGGATGAGCAGGGCCAGCTCCCGCATCGTCATCGGCTGCGGATTGCCCAGGTTGAAGGTGCCGTTTTCCGCCGGCCTGGTGAACGAGTGCTTGGCGATGCCGGAGGCGACGTCCTCTATCCAGGTGAAGCAGCGAACCTGCTCGCCGTCGCCGATGATCGGCAGCGTTTCCACCTGCTCCACCACGATCGCCTTGATGAAGTCCGCGAACACGTGGCTCGTGCCCTGTTCGCCTTCGGCCTGTTCGTGGGGCGTGATGATGTTGAACGGGCGCCAGATGCAATGTTCGATGCCGTACTGCCTGGCGAACGCCCGCACCAGCCGTTCGCCCACCAGCTTGCTGAGGCCGTACTCCGTTGCCGGAACCACGGATTCGTCCGCGTCTTCCTCGCGGCTCGGGTGGACTTCGCAGCGTTCGTACACCATCGAGGAACTGATGTAGGCGATCCGGCGAACGCCGTGGCGCACCATCGCTTGCAGCACGTTCCCTTGCAAGGCGACGTCCTGCGCCAGAATGTCCGCCCCGTACTGGTGGAACCCACCGACCCCGTAGATCTGCGCGGCGGCTTGAACCACGCCATCGACGCCCCGCACCACCTCGTCGCAGAACGCCGCATCCGTCAGATCGCCGGTGACGAACTGGTAGCTTCGCTCTCGGTCGATTCGCCCATAGCGCCCGAAGTTGTCCACCCCGAGGACCTCGTGCCCTTCCCGCAGCAGAAGCGGAATCGTCCACTGCATCAACGACCCTTCGCTTCCCGTCACCAACAGCTTCATCTCTCGCTACCGCTCGGTGCCTGCCGACGAACACGGACCTCGGTGAAGCATCAAGCGACGTACTTCCCGTTGTCCGCGAGGATGGCGTCGAACATCTCGATGTCCATGCCCAGGTCGGCGCACAGCCGCGCCAGCGCCCGAGTGTCCTTCGGCAGGCAGGCGCCCCCGAAGCCGCGCAGATTCCGGTTGCAGTCGAGATACTTGTCGTAGATGTGCTGGCGCTGCACCATGCTGTCCTTGATGGCCGTGTAGTCCGCCTCGAACTGGCCGCAGATCTCGTAGAAGTTGTTGGCGAACGTCACGAGCATGGCGTTGTAGACGTTGCCGAAGTACTTGGCCAACTCGGCCTCCGTCGGCGTGAGCCTGCGAAACGCCTTCGGCAGCCTGCCGTGCGACGCCTTGATGCGCTCGTAGTCGTCGTCGGAATCCGTGCCGACGATGCAGACGTCGTGGTTGTCCGTGAAGTCCGAGAACGCCACCCGTTCGCGCAGGAACTCCGGCACGTGGGCGAAGCGCTGCTCTGGATGGCGCTGTTGCAGAGCGGCGGTGGTGCCCGGCGTGACGGTGGATTTCAGCGCGATGATCCCGGCGAAGTTCCGCCCCGCCAGCTCCTCGGCCACCAAGTGGACGGCCTTCGTGTCGCAAGCCCCCGTCTCCGTGCTGGGCGTATCCACGCAGACGTAGACGATCTCCGCCCCAAGCACGGCATCGATGCTGGATGGAAGCTGCTTGTCGTGGACGCTGAGCGTGTGTCCCAGCTTCTCGAAGCCGTGATGCAGGGCGCGCCCCACGTTGCCCATGCCGATGATGCCGATGTGCATAGCTGGCCCCCGCCGCTTCGGTGTTGCCGCAACCGAACGCGACCCCAACTCGGCAGCGATTTTCGCACAAGCGCCGATTCTTTGGCGGGCGAAGTCGAGAAGATCGGCGCCGGGCAAGCCCATGTCGCGTCTTCAAGCGGTACACTGCGCCCGCACGTCACGACCCAGAGGTGTCGCCACGAAAGCGAACGCGCCAGCAACTGCCAGCGAACGCGCCGCGCAAGGTTTCGCGGCGTGGCTGCGCTCCGCGGCCGGCGAGCGTCTGCTGGCGGTGGAGCGGCCGCCCCTGCGCGAATCCGTGCGCCGTTTCCACGGCGACGCGGCCTTGTGGGTCGGCGCTACGCCGCGCCTGCTTGACACCACCGATCGCTGCATGGTGCGCGAGCGCTTCTACGCCACCTGCTGCTTGCCGTCGCAGTCCCCCGGCGATTCCGCTTGGGCCGAACACGCCGACTGCGGCTTCAAGGCCGTGCGGGCGCTGCCGGCCAAGCTGCCGTTCCCGTCCGCCAGCGTTGACGGCGTGGTCGTCCACCACGCGCTGGAAACGGAACAGGATCGCCGCGGCGTGGTGCGCGAAGCGGCCCGCGTGCTGCGCCCGGGCGGACGCCTGCTGCTGCTCGGCGTCAATCCGTCGAGCCTCTGGCTGCTCGCCAAGCCGTTCGCGGCGTTCCGCAAGCTGAAGCCGGTGAGCGTGCCGCGTCTGCAAGACTGGCTGGCGCTGCTCGGCTTGGAGCAGGACGCCAAAACACGCTATCTGAACTACCGCTCGGTGCTGCCCTTCGCGCTGCGCAGCAAGACCGGCGAGGCCGCCAGCGGCTGGCTGAACCGCTGGCAGGCGCCGATTGGCGGCGTCTACCTCATCGCTGCCACCAAGGTGGCCGCCGGCCACATCTCCCAACGCGGCGAACTCGCCACGCCGCTCCGCGACATGCCGCCATCGGCGCTGCCGAATCCCGCCACCAGACAACCGGTGCGCCAATGAGGGGATCGGCGAACGGGCGCGTGGATATCTTCACGGACGGCGCCTGCCGGGGCAATCCCGGCCCCGGCGGCTGGGCCGCCCTCTTGTGCGAGTCCGACGCCGCCCCAAAGTGCGTCCAAGGCGCCGAGCCCCGCACCACCAACAACCGCATGGAGCTCTTGGCGGCAATCGAAGGTCTGGCGGCGCTCGAGCAGCCGAGCCGCGTCTCGCTCACCACGGATTCGCAATACGTGCGCCAGGGCATCACCAGCTGGATAAAGAGTTGGAAGCGGCGCGGCTGGCGCAAGGCGGACAAGAAGCCGGTGCTGAACCGCGACCTGTGGGAGCGCTTGGACGCGCTCAACGAACGCCACGACGTGACGTGGCACTGGGTGAAGGGGCACAGCGGCCACCCGGAGAACGAAGCCGCGGACCGTGCCGCGAACGCCGCCATCGACGCGATGCTTGACGGAACGCCCGCCTGATGCGCCAAGTCGTTCTGGACACGGAGACCACCGGCCTCGAACCGGAACGGGGGCATCGCGTCATCGAGGTGGGCGCGGTGGAGATCGTCGATCGGCGGCTCACCGGACGGCACTTGCAGCTCTACATGAACCCGGAGCGCGAAATCGACGACGCCGCGTTCGAGATCCACGGCCTCGACGCCAACGCCTTGGCGGACAAGCCGAAGTTCGCCGAAGTGGTGGGCGAGTTCCTGCAGTTCGTCGAGGATGCCGAAGTCATCATCCACAACGCCCCGTTCGACACCTCCTTCATCGACTACGAACTCTCGATGCTCGACCGCCAGGACGCAAAGAGCATGGAGGCGCTCTGCACTATCACGGATTCGCTAGCGCTCGCCCGCCGCAAGCACCCAGGGCAGAAGAACAGCCTGGACGCCCTCTGCCGTCGCTACGGCGTGGACAACTCCGCCCGCGAACTGCACGGCGCCCTGCTCGACGCGGAGATCCTGGCGGACGTCTACCTCGCCATGACCGGCGGCCAGATGTCCCTGTTCGGCGACGAGAGCAGCCGCCTGGAACACGCCGACGACGAGTTCCTCCGCCTGCCCGAAGACCGCGCCCCGCTCCCCGTGCTGCTCGCCACCGCGGAGGAACTCTCGGCCCACGAAGCCTATTTGGACGGTCTGGACGGCGTGGCGAAGAACGGCGCCCTGTGGCGACGCCACGCCACGCTCGGCGAAGTTCGGGCAGTCGCCGCGTAGGCAGCGGCTCTTTCGACCAGAGGGCGTCCCGCCCCTCAGATGCCCAGATCCTTCAAGTTGTAGTCCCGAATCACCTGCTCGTAGGTCTCCGCGTTCCAGCGGTAGTCGTCTTCGAGACCGGCGAAGGGCTGGTAGAAGTAGGGCTTTTCGTCCGGGAAATGCTGGCGGCGGGCGTCGATGGCCACCGCGATGACCGAGGAGCGCTCGAAGATCCGCTGTTCGTCGTAGATCTCCGCCTCGGTCGAGCCGAGCTTCCCGGTGGCGCCGAGCACCGATGCGCGCCGATGGAATCCGTAGGTGAGCGAGATGCGCAAGTCAGGCGACGTGTTGGCGAACGAGCAGTGCAGCGTCTGCCGGTTCACCATCGTCACGTCGCCGGGGCGGCAAACCAGCGGCACCGCGTCGGGCAACCGCTCCGAACCACCATTGGCCGCCACCATCGCCTTGATGTCCAGCTTGCCCTGCTTGTGCGTTCCCGGCACCACCCACAGGCAGTTGCCCGGCGTGGTGGGATAAAGCTGCACTTGGAAGTTGAAGCCGTGGATGCCTTCGTTCCAGTTCGGCGAGTTCCAATGGGTCAGCCCGTCCTGATGCCACGCCACCGAGCCGCCGAGGCCCGGCTGCTTGATGAAGATGGCGTCGTTGAAGGGCGTGAAGTCCGGCCCGTTGATGTTCTCGGCGATGGCCAGAAGCTGCGGATGACCGTACAGCCGCAGCCCGGACGCCATCGTCTGGCACATCCCGTAGGCCATGTGGACGACGTCCTCCGGCGCATCCTTCGCCGGCTGCGGCTCCACCATCTTCGTCGGATGCCGCCCCCCGACCAGATTGGTGCCCCCCACCGGATCGCTGAGCGGTTTGATGAACGTGAACGTCGGCTTCTTGAACTCCGGCCCCAACGCGGGCCGCCCCTGGGCGTCCACCTCCGCCCCGCGAGCAACCGGCGCCCGAGCGAGCACGTCGGCCATGTCGGTGCGCAGCTCGTCCAGTTCCGCGGCGCCGACTACGCCTTCGAGAACGTAGAAGCCGTGCTCCCAGTAGGCATCCAGAATCTCGTCGGCCAGCTTGCCGTTCGTGAGCCGCACCGGCCCCCGATTGCCCAGATCTTCGGCCCGCGCCTCCCCCGTGCGCATGTACCGAGCCATCCCCTCGGCATGTTCCGCAGCCGTCGGCTGGCATTGCGTCGTTGCCTGCACGATGTCCTCCTTGTCCCTGTGTTCCAACAGCGCCACCACCTGCGTCGACATAAGCTACTCTAAACCAATGTTCAACCGTGCCCGCAAGAACGCGAGTGCTTCCGCTACGCCTAGTCCTTCGGTAGCGGAGAAGATCAGTGCCGAGGCGCCTTCGGGCATTTGCGATTGCACCTTTCGCAGAGTTTGCGTGCGGGCACCGCGTTTGAGCTTGTCAGCCTTGTTGAGGAGGATCAGCAAGGGGAGATGGCGGTCGGCGCACCAGGCGATCATGGTCTCGTCGAAGGGCTGCAAGGGGTGGCGGGCGTCCATGACTAGCACCAGGCCCGTCAGGTTCGGGCGGTTGTTCAAGTAGTCGTCGATGGCGCGGCCCCATGCGTCGCGGCGCGTCTTCGATGCGCGGGCGTAGCCGTAGCCCGGTAGGTCCACCAAGCGTCCGCCGGTGGCCACTTGGAAGAAGTTGATGAGCTGGGTTCGGCCGGGGGTCTTGCTCACGCGGGCGAGCTGTTTGCGTCCGGCCAGCCGATTCAGCGTGCTCGATTTGCCGGCGTTGGAGCGCCCGGCGAACGCCACCTCAGGTTCGTCGCTCGGCGGACACCGCGCCAAGTCGTCCGCGCTCGTGAGGAACGAACACGCCAGCGGCTCGTCCGCTCGTGGTGCGGAGGGCGACTGTTCGCCCCCGTCAACTCCGCTGGAACCCGCCGCTGCGGCTGAGCTGCCTGCACCATGCGTACGTTGCCGAACCATCGCTGCCCGATTCAACCTGTTCGCGGAGCAGTATATGTCTTCGGTGGTATATACTTCGCCGCGCTCGGTGGTCGGCCGGGCTGACCAGACTGGCGAGAGCAGGCACTTGGGATCACGAATTCGACTCGCGCTCGTTGCGCTTGGCCTTGCGGTGGCGCAGCTTGCTGGCGGGCAGGCACAGGAAGAGGAACGCCAAGCCGATGCTGAGGCGGGGCGGGCGTTGGCTGCGCCTTGCGTGGCGTGTCACGGGGAGGACGGCAACAGCCTGGTGCCGAGCTACCCCAGCTTGGCCGGGCAGAACGTCCGCTATCTGGTGCGACAGATGATCATGATCCGCGACGGTACGCGCCCGGCGCCGTTGATGGTCGGGCAGATGGACGCCTATACCGATGCCGAGATCGAGGACATGGCGGCGTTCTA
Source organism: Candidatus Azotimanducaceae bacterium (assembly GCA_965243175.1). Taxonomy (GTDB): domain Bacteria; phylum Pseudomonadota; class Gammaproteobacteria; order Pseudomonadales; family Azotimanducaceae; genus VXYL01. Next base: position 1,632,149 of record OZ251532.1, read on the forward strand.
CGCCAGCCAGACCCCGGCCATCGGGCAAGCCGAGCGGGAGAACATCGAGCTCGGCGAGGCGATCTACCGCGGCGGCCTGCTCGACAAGCGGGTCGCGGCCTGCACCGCTTGCCATGCGCCGGACGGCAGCGGCAATGCGCTGGCGGGCTTTCCGCGCGTCTCCGGGCAGCAGACGGACTACGTGATCGACCAGCTGCGCGCCTACCGCGAAGGCCAGCGCACCACGGACGAGGACTACTACGGCATGATGCGCCAAACCGCCGTCCACTTGACGGACGGCGAGATCAGAGCCGTCGCCAACTACCTTTACGGCCTGCACTGAGGCGCTTCGGAAACCAGCCATGCGTATCTTTGCTTCCACGTTTTTCGCCCTCGCTTGCACGTTCGCCGCCCCGTTCGGGGCAACGGCGTTCGCCGCCGAGTACGAAGAGGGCAAGCACTACCAGAAGCTGCCGATTGCCGCCGAGACCCGCGATCCGTCGAAGATCGAGGTGGTCGAGGTGTTCTCCTACGCCTGCATCCACTGCTTCCGCTTGGAGCCGACGCTGGAGACGTGGCTGCAAACGCTGCCGGAGGACGTGGACTTCCGCCGCCTGCCGCTGGTCACGTCGCGCTTGGAGTCGCTCGCCAAGGGGTTCTTCGCGGCGGAGAGTCTCGGCGTGCTGGAGCAGGTACACCTGCCGATCTTCGAGGCCATCCACCTGCACGGCATGGACATGACGCGCCGCGACTACCTGCGGCGGCTCTTCGAGCGGGAAGCGCAAGTGGAGGAGGGCGCGTTCGCCGAGGCGTTCGATTCCTTCGGCATCCAGAGCCGCGTTCGCCAAGCGGATGCGCAGGCGCGCATGTACCGCATCGCCGCCACGCCCACGATCATCGTCAACGGGCGCTACGTGGCCGAAGTGTCCATGGCCGGCAGCAACGAGGCTATGTTTCTGGTCGTCAACCACCTCATCGACATGGAACGCGAACGGGCCGCGGACTGACTCGGCGGCGGGAACTCCTGGCTAGCGTCGCGGTTGAAGGCAGCGGTTGGCAAATTGGGGCGACGACGCGACTCGCGCAAGCGGCGGCTTCCGAAGGAGCGCTCGCGCCTCAACCGGCTCATCTTCAACGACACGCTGCTCGCCTTCATCGGCGTGGTCGTCGGCATCGCCCTGTTCTCGCTCGGCGGGCTGGCGCTCGACTGGTGGGTCTACCACGACCGCTACGGGCTCGGGTTCATCGACTACCTCCGCGTCATCGTCTTCTGACGCGCATGGCCGCGCCATGGGGACTTGGCATGGCAGTTACTGGTGAATTTGACAGCGATTAGTAGTGGATTGACACTAAACGGTGCCGATGTTCCGCAAGGAGCCGCCCCCAATGCAGATTCCGCCGACCCCACCACCGCTTGCCGAGCTCATCGGCGACAGAGAGCCCGAAGATCTTGTCCGCCTCGCCTCCTCGGATGCAGGAAAATACCCGCAGAACAAATACTTGCACTGGTCTGAGCTGACGTATCGGGAACCGCCCGAAGGCTTCTCGAAGGAGGACTGGTGGCTGTCCCTCAAGATGGCGCGGATGGCCGCGAAGCACGTGCTGCCGCTCGAAGACGAACGGGGAAGGCCGTTCGCGTTCACGGACTCCGGCTATCTGAATTTCATGCTCCACAAAGTCGATCGCATGGCCGGCAGCGCCATCGCACTGCAACAGGACGTCATCGACGCAGACGCACGGGACCGCTACTTGAAGACCTCGGTGATCGAGGAGGCCATCACGTCCAGCCAGCTCGAGGGTGCGTCGACAACCCGCCTCGTGGCCAAGGACATGCTCCGTTCCGGGCGCCCGGCCCGCGACAACAGCGAACGCATGATCGTCAACAACTACCGTGCCATGGCGTTCGTGCGCGACTTGGAGGATACCGATATCTCCATGCCGATCCTGCTTGAACTGCAGCGCATCCTTACCGACGGCGTACTGGACGAGGCAAGCGGCGCCGGCCGTCTGCGCCGCGTGGACGAAGACGTGACGGTGGTCGATAAGACCGGCGACGTCGTCCACAAGCCGCCGAACGCGGCCCGCCTTGCCGAGCGCCTCGAGCGCATCTTCGCCTTCGCCAACTCCAAGGACGAGGCGCAGTTCCTCCGCCCGGTGGTCAAGGCGATTCTGCTGCACTTCATGCTGGGCTACGAGCACCCGTTCACCGATGGCAACGGGCGCACGGCGCGGGCTCTCTTCTATTGGGCGATGGCGCGGGCCGGCTACTGGCTGGCGGAGTTCCTCTCCATCTCCACGATCATCCGCAACGCGCCCGCGCAGTACGTTCGCGCCTATCTGCTCACCGAGCACGACGACAACGACACCACCTACTTCCTCGACTACAACCTGCGCGTCCTGCTGCGCGCCATCGAGGAACTGCGCAGATACATCGCCCGCAAGGCGAAGGAGATGGAGGACACGGAGCGGCACCTCGAAAGCGCCCACATCTCCGGGCTGAACCACCGCCAAGTAGCGGCCATTCGCAGCCTGCGGCAGCGGCCAAACAAGACCTACACCATCGACGAGCACCGGCGCACCCACCGCGTCACCTACCAGACCGCGCGCACGGACTTGCTCAAGCTCGCGGACCTCGACCTCCTGAAGATGCGGCGCACGTTGAAGCAGGGGCGGGCGTTTCACTTCACTCTCGCGCCCGATTTGGAATCCCGGCTCGACGCCATGGCCGAGCGCTGAGGCTGGCAACCCGTTTCGGCAGGCGCAAACGCCGCCCGCCCACTTGCACTACTATCTTGCCAAGCACGACGCACCATAGAAGGAGGGAGGAGATGAACAACGCGCAGCAAATCGCCGATCCCGCGGCGGCCATGCGGCGGGTGATGGAGACCATCGACGAGCTGGGCTTGAACAAGCACGTCGTCGAGCTGGAGACCCAAGGCTTCACGACCGTCAAAGGCGCCATGCCCGCGGATCAGGTGGAAGGCGCCAAGCGGGCGATTCTAGCGCGGGCCGAGGAGCTCACCGGGCGCAAGATCGACGAACACGCCGCCACCAGCGGGGACGTCGAGGGCATGACGTACCTCCCCTACATGCTCTACGAGGACGAAGTCTTCGAGGACATTCTGACGGCGCCGAAGCCCCTCGCGCTGATCACCTACCTGCTCGGCGAAAGCTGCCTGCTCTCCAGCATGGGCTGCCACTTCCGAGGCCCCGGCGGCGCCCCGCTCCCGCTGCACTCGGACAACGGCAACGGCATCCCCGGGCCGTTCCCCGCCTTCTCCCAAGTGGCCAACGTGAACTACGCGCTCACGCCCTACAGCCGTGCCGCGGGCGCCTTGGCGATGGTGCCGGGCAGCCACAAGCTGGCGCGGCAGCCGAAGCTGGAAGAAATGGGCCTCGGCGAAGACGGCAACCCCGACGCGGTGAGCATGGACATCGAACCGGGCGATGCCGTCGTCTGGCACGGCAACACGTGGCACGGCTCCTTCGTCCGCGAACTGCCGGGCGTGCGCATGAACCTGGCCGTCTACTTCAACCGCCTCTATATCCGCACCCAGGAGCAACACGGCGGCGCCGTGCCCGAATCGGTGCGCGAACGCCACGCCAACGACACGCGCTTCCTGAACCTGCTCGGCGCCAAACAAGCCTACGGCTGGCGCAAGGACGGCCCGGACTACGCCAAGTTCGCGCTGATGCCACGGGGCTTGTACGACTGACGCGGCCTTGGCGCCGGACGACAGGCCATGCCCGAACTCGCCGAAGACTGGGAGGCGGAACAGCAGGAGTGGCTGGAGGCGCTTGCCGGCGTCCTTCAGGAACGCGGCGGCGAGCAGGCGAAATCGCTGCTCGCGCGGTTGCAGCACGAACTCTCGCAGAACGGCATCGTGCTGACGGACGCCGCGCTCAACACGCCCTACAAGAACACTATCTCGCTGGCCAGCCAGCCGCCCTATCCCGGCGACATCGAGGTCGAATCCCGCATCGAGGACGTGCTGCGCTGGAACGCGGCGGCGATGGTGCTGCAAGCGTACGACAGCGGTTCGGGCGTTGGCGGCCACATCGCGACCTACCTTTCCGCATCGACGATGATGGAAGTGGGGCTGAACCACGTCTTCCGCGCCCGCAGCGAATCCTACGGCGGCGATCAAGTCCACTTCCAAGCCCACACCGCGCCTGGCGTCTACGCCCGCGCCTACCTGGAAGGCAGGCTGACCGAAACCGAGCTGAAGAACTTTCGCCGCGAACTCGGCGAGGGCGGCGGATTGCCGTCCTATCCGCATCCGCGCCGAATGCCTTGGTTCTGGCAAATGCCCTGCGCCAGCATGGGGCTGTCGACGCCGAGCGCGATCTACCAAGCGCGCTTCGCGAAGTATCTGGAACATCGCGGCCTCAAGCCGAAGAACGGCGGCAAGATCTGGGCGTTCATCGGCGATGGCGAATCCGACGAACCGGAAGTGCTCGGCACCATCAACATCGCCGCCCGCGAGCAGCTGGACAACGTCGTCCTGGTGGTGAACTGCAACCTGCAACGCCTCGACGGCCCGGTGCGCGGCAACGGCAAGATCATCCAGGAACTCGAACGGGCCTTTCGCGGCGCGGACTGGCACGTCGTCAAAGTCATTTGGGGCAGTGGCTGGGACGTGCTGCTCGAACGCGACGTGGACGGCATTCTGCAAGCGCGCATGGAACAGGCCGTGGACGGCGACTACCAGATGTACACGGTGTCTTCCGGGGACGCGGTGCGCGAACACTGGGTCGAAAACAACGAAGCGCTGAAGGATCTGATGAGCGCTTTGACGGACGAGGAAATCCGCTCGATCAAACGCGGCGGACACGATCACAAGAAGATCTACGCGGCGTTCAAGGAAGCCGAAGGGGTTTCTGGAAAGCCATGCGTCCTGTTGCTGAAAACGGTGAAGGGCTACGGCCTGGGGCCAGCCGTGGAAGGCCGCAACACGGTGCATCAGAAGAAGTACCTGAAGCCGGAAGAGCGGCGCGAGTTGGCGCAGCGGCTGCGCATTCCGCTCGCCGAGGACGCGGTCGATCGCGCGGAATTCTATCGCCCGGCGGAGGACTGCGACGAAATGCGCTATCTCCGGGAACGAAGAGCAGCGCTCGGCGGCCCGATTCCATCCCGCGAAGCGCAATGCCCGGCGCTCTCCCCCCCGCCCCTCGACTTCTTCCAGGACATGCTCGACGGTTCCAACAGCCGCGCCGTTTCCACCACGATGGCGATGGTGCGATTGCTGCAGAAGCTGCTTCGCGACAAGGCGCTTGGCCGCTACGTCGTGCCCATCGTGCCCGACGAAGCGCGCACCTTCGGCATGGACGGGCTGTTCCCCCAGGCCGGCATCTACTCGCCGGCTGGCCAGCACTACAAGCCGGTGGACGCCGGCACCATCGCGCCGTACCGCGAAGCCGAAGACGGCCAGATTCTGCAGGAAGGCATCTGCGAAACCGGCGCCATCGCGTCGTTCCTGGCGGCCGGAACGGCCTACGCCAACTACGGCCTGCCGATGGTGCCGTTCTACATCTTCTACTCCATCTTCGGCTTCCAGCGCGTCGGCGACATGATCTGGGCGTGCGGCGACATGCTCTGCAAGGGCTTCCTGCTCGGCGGCACGTCCGGCCGCACGACGCTGAACGGCGAAGGCGTACAGCATCAGGACGGCCACTCCCACGTCGTCGCCGCCACCGTGCCCAACCTCGTGAGCTACGACCCGGCATTCGCCTTCGAGATCGCGGTGATCGTGCGCGACGGCATCCGCCGCATGTACCAGGAACGCGAAGACGTTTTCTACTACCTCACCCTCACCAACCAGAACTACCCGATGCCGCCAATGCCGGAAGACGCCCCGGAGGGCATCGTGCGCGGCATGTACGCGCTTTCGCGCAAGCCGAACGCCACCGTCAACCTGCTCGGCAGCGGCGCCATCATGACGGAAGTGCTGGCAGCCGCCGAAGCGTTGACAGGCATGGGCGAGCGGGTGAACGTGTGGAGCGTCACCAGCTACACCGAACTCGCCCGCCAAGGCGCGGCCGCGGAAAGAGCGCAGATGCTGGCCGCGGGCGGAAGCGACGAACGCCCCTACGTGGAAACGCTGCTGGCGAACGAAGAGGGCATCTTCGTCGCGGCCTCGGACTACATGAAGGCGCTCCCCCTAGGCATCGCCCGCTGGCTCCCAGGCCCTTGCACCGTCCTCGGCACCGACGGCTACGGCCTCTCCGAATCCCGCGACGCGTTGCGGGACCATTTCGAGGTCTCCCAAGGCTGGATCGTCTTCGCCACCCTCTCGACGTTGGCCCAGGCGAACCGAAGACCAGTGACCGATGCGTTGGAGTACGCCGACCAGGCCGGGTTGGACTTGGAGAAGCAGATGGCGTCTTGAAGGCTTCGGCTTGAAGAGGTACGGGGCAGCACGGCAGGAAAGGCACCCATGTGCTAGCCATCCGTGGCGTCCCTCAACCATTCCCACAAGCCCCGTTTGGTATAGCCGGAGTAGCTTCCGCTCAGTCTGAACACGACGCCGCTGACTTCGCGCTGTTCACCCCTAACCCCCGCCGCGACCGCCACATCCTCCGAGTCGTCGACGCCCCCAACGACGAGAATAAGCGTATCCGTTTGCCTGAAGACCCTAGCGTAATGCTCCTTCAAGCGCCCCTCTACCGCTGGTTCTGGACTGTCCAAAACCACAGCATATAGGCTCTGTGCCATGGCTGCGTCCTCCATCGGGTCAGCGCAGGAAATCGATGGGCACCCCGTCAGTAAAGGTAGGGCGCTGTTCGACATTTATAGCAGAGAAGACGCTATCGTAGGCGCGACGAACGTAGAAGAAGGTGCGGCCATGCCCCTTTCCCTTGGTGTTCACATTGGGCAGCAGAATTTGCCGATGGGCGAGATGCGGGCGCTTTGGCGGCGTCTCGATGCGGCCGGGGTGGACTGGATTTCCGTTTGGGATCATCTCTACGAAGCGCCCTACCAAGGGGGTACGCAGCCGCACTTCGAGGCGCTGACGACGCTTGGGGCGTTGGCCGCGGAGACCAAGGGGGCGCGGATCGGCTGCCTGGTCTTCTACGTCGGCTACCGGAATCCGGCGTTGCTGGCGAAGGCGGCGGCGACGTTGGATCATCTCTCCGGCGGCAGGTTCGAGCTGGGTCTCGGCGCGGGCTGGCACATCTGGGAGGCGACTGCCTACGGCTATCCGTTCCCGGACATCGGCACGCGGCTGGACATGCTGGACGAAGCCGCGGCGCTCATCCGCCGCCTGCTCGACGACGAACGCACGACGTTCTCCGGCCGCCATTTCCAAACCGACGACGCGACTTGCTGGCCGAAGCCGCTGCAATCCCGCCTGCCGCTGTGGATCGGCGGCCGGGGAGAGAAGCGCACGCTGGAGATCGTCGCCCGGCGCGCCGACGGCTGGAACGCCGCCTACGCCAGCGCCGCCGAGTTCGGGCGCTTGAACGGCGTGCTCGACGACTGGTGCGCCGAGGACGGGCGCGACCCGGCCGCCATTGCGCGCGGCGTGAACGTCGCGTTCGGCATGGCCGTGGACGACGCCGGCGTGAAGCGCGAGCGCGCTCGGCTGGACGCGGAATGGGCAACGCAGGCGGAACGCGTCGCCGCCGGGGCGCTGATCTGCACGCCGAACGCGGCCCTCGACGCCGTCATGGCCTACGTGGAGAACGGCGCCGGCGCGGTCAACATCGCGCTGCGGGCGCCGTGGAACGAAGACGCGCTGGACGCCTACCTGGGCGAGGTCCTGCCAGCACTGCGCAAGGCGACCGGGGAGACGTCCTGAGCGGCAAGCCCTTTCAAGAGCCGTTCGCGAAACGCCACGGGAACGCCGTCCAAGCGGATGCAGCCGAGATAGCTCGCCGGGCCTTCGGTTGCGCTGCCGGCAGGCACCGTGCTCAAGCCGCTGTCCAGCCGCATCGAGCGAGGCGTGCCCATTTCGCCCTCTCCCGCCGAGGGTTCCGGCCATGCCGAAGCGGATGGCGGCGCTCTCGAACTGAAGTCTTCGCCGCCGGCAAGCTGCACGTTGCTCGCCCACGAATCGCCAACGCGCATAGGAAGCGGTGCCGGTCGGTTGCTCACGTAGCCCACCATCGCGTTCACGTCGCCGGGATACATGGCCTCCAGCACGAAGCGCGTTCGGTCGATGACCAGCGGATCCGCGATGCGACCCCGCTGTCCCCAGGCCACGGTGAGCGGTGTGCCGCCCTCCGTCGGGTTGTCGGTGATGCCGGTGTCCTGCTCCTGGCCGAAGTGGTAGCTCATCAGGGCGGCCGTGTGCAGGTCGGCCAAGTCCTCGTACTGCGTGAGGTAGCTGTAGTAGTCCACCGCGCCGTCGTTCGCGAAATCGTCCACGATGTCTTCCGCCTGCAAGGCGGCCTGTTCTTCCGTCGCCGCCGTATCCGTGAACGACACTTGCGCCAAATCCAGCATTCGTTGAGACGTGAGCGGATGCGCGGCTCGCAAGCGGCTGGACGGCCACTGCCGCCACGCGTTTTCGTCGCTGCCGAGCATCGCTTCCCAGGGCGTCGCCGCCGGGTCGACATCGGCGATGCGCGAGACGTGCATGAAGTCCGAGGCGTGGGAGAGTTCGTGGAACAGCAGGAAGCCGAGATAGACCGCCGCGTCCTCGGCCACCCGGGCACCGGTCTCGTCCCGCCGGATGCCGAAGCGCTGGTTGTTGCGGACGAAACGCCACGGCAGCCGTAGTTGAAGCTTGCGGCGGAACGCCAGGCGATAGTCCGGCTCCCGCGAGACGACGGCGAACTGCTCGGCGGTGCGCCAGAAGAAATCGGCATCGAGGTAGATGGCGCCCGTCGAAGGACGATAGTGCGCTGGCCGAATGTCGGTGGCGATGACGATTCCGGTGAGCGAACGGGCGAGCAGGCGGGCATCCGCCGGCAGCAGTTCCAGGAGCGCCCGCAAGTTGTCGCCCATCCAGCGGTGCGACACCAGCACCCGCGACATCACGTCGTCCACCGTCGGCTCGTTGAACTCCGCGCCGAGAAACGGCAGCACCGCCATCGAGCACGGCGTCGGCCCGCCCGAATAGGAGTAGAGGCAGCGGTCCAAGGCGTTCGCATAGGCGCCGTTGGCGACGTAGGGCACGGCGTAGTCGATGTCGCTCTGCGCCGGATCGCGCACGTTCACCTCGAAGACCACCTCGCCGCTGCCGCCTAGATCGTCCGTGACGGTGAGCCGTGCCGCGTAGAGGCCCGGCTCGGTGAAGGTCGGCGTCGCCGCTTCGCCCTCGGCGCTCTCGGTGCCGAAGTCCCAAGCGTAGCGTTCGATTTCCCCGTCGGGGTCGGACGAACCCGAGCCGTCGAAGGAAACCGTCAAGGGTGCGACGCCACCTGCCGGATCGGCGACGATCCGCGCGATCGGGTTGGCGTTCACAAGCACGTTCTGGTTCGCCACCGCGATGGCGTCGTCGTCATCCGTGACGGTCAGGCGCACGGTGTAGGCGCCCCTCTGCTCGAAGGTGTGGCGCACGGTGCGCCCACTCGCGGTGGCGTCGTCGCCGAAGTCCCACTCGTAGCCGACGATGGCGCCGTCCGGGTCCTGAGAGCGGGAAGCGTCGAACTCGACTTCGAGCGGCGCCGGGCCGCCCTCGGGCGTCGCGGAGAAAGCCGCGATGGGCGCCTGATTCGGCGGCGGACTGCTGCTGCCGCCTCCGCCGCAAGACGCGAGCAGCAGCCCCGAACCGCCGACGAGAGCGCACGAGAGCGCACATCGCCGGATCATGGCGCGTTCGTCATCGCTTGCGTGGAAGTGTCGGCAGCGGCCAACGGCGCGAGCTGCGTGGGCGGGTGCCTTAGGGTACGGAGCGGGAGGTCTGCGGAGAGGTCTGGGAAGGGCGGAGCGACGGCAGAAGTCGGGAAGAGCGAGGGGCTTGCCTCTCGGAAGGCGCCCGGCGACCGCGTTCGCACTGGGCGTTGGCCTTCATCCGACAACTGTACTCGGAGAGCACGGGGATCATGGCGAAGCCGGCGCAGAGCAGCCCGAAAGCATCGATGACCTCCACCGGCTGCCAGTACCAGTCCGGCTGCAAAGTGGGCACCAAGGCAAAGAAATTCCAGAAGAAATAGAACATCGACCCAGCGGCGAAGAGGGCCAGGACGCGCACCATCCAAACGCTGAGCCAATGCTTGAAGGCGATGGCCGCCAAGGCTGCGCCGACGATGAACATGACTGCGGCACCCCCCTCGCGCACGGCGAGCGCTAGCACGAGCAGGACAACGGCGATGGTCGCGTTCACGAATTGCATGGCTAGGCGGCCCTCCTACGCTTGACCTCTCATGCGACGCCCCGGCAGCCCGCCAAGGCGCCGGACGTGCAGTGCGCGTCGGCCGACCCGCGCCGTTCGCTCGGCGCTGTCCTCGTCGATTTCATGGTCCGCCCACGCTTCGCTGTTACCTTAGGTGACGATTGGATTACAAATATACCCTCTCGCAGCCGTTGTCTAGCATTTTCGACACGATTTCCACACCCGAAGACACGAAGAAGGCGGGCCCAGCCCCTGCGGCAAGCGGCGCAGCGAACGCCCGCAACGCCGTACCATTGCCCGTCGAGCAAGCAGGCACTAGGCCGAGAGGAGGACCAGATGGCAGTGCAGACGGAGAAACACGGCGACCTGCTGGTGATCAGCATCGACCGCCCGACGGTGCGCAACGCCGTGGACTACGAGACCGCCACCGGCTTGGCGGAAGCGTTCCGCGCTTTCGACGCGGACAAGCAGCGCCTCGCGGCGGTGCTCACCGGCACCGGCGGCCACTTCTGCGCCGGTGCGGATCTGAAGGCCGTCGCGGCCGGACGCGGCAACCGCGTGACGTTGGAAGGCGACGGCCCCCTCGGCCCCACCCGCATGGTGCTCTCGAAGCCGGTGATCGCCGCGGTCGAGGGCTACGCCGTGGCTGGCGGCCTGGAGTTGGCGCTGTGGTGCGACATGCGCGTCGCGGCCCGTTCCGCGGTCTTCGGCGTCTATTGCCGGCGCTGGGGCGTTCCTCTGGTGGACGGCGGCACCGTGCGCCTGCCACGGCTGATCGGCCAAAGCCACGCCATGGACATGATCCTCACCGGACGCGGCGTCGACGGCGAAGAAGCGCTGCGCATGGGCCTGGCCAACCGCCTCGCCGAAGACGGCGAAGCCCTGCACGGCGCCGTCGAGATCGCCGAGCAACTCGCCCGCTTCCCCCAGCGCTGCCTGCGCAGCGACCGCCGCTCCGTCCTCATGCAATGGGGCAAGCCCATGCACGAAGCCCTGCAACAGGAGACGCTCCTCGGCCGCGAAGTCATCAAGTCCGGCGAAACCGTCCACGGCGCCAGCCGATTCATCGACGGCGCGGGGCGGCACGGGGACTTCAAGGACATCTGAGGGGCGGTGGATGAGCGTCATCCCCATGCGCCGCGGGCCTGCCGAACGTGAGTTAGGTCAGCCGACCATGCCGAATTAACGTGAATTCCGTCAGCCGACTGTACCGAATTAACGTTAATTCAGTCAGAAAGGCGGTCCGCGGCTTGCCTGCTCAGGACGTGCGCTCCATCGGAAAGTCCACGAAGTGCTGGTTCCACGCCCTCTCCGTGAAGACCAAGACATCCTCGGCGACTGCTCTCTTCCAAGCGCTCGGACGCCCAGACGGCAGCTTGCGCCGGAGCGCTTCGGCACGATGCAGGAGCATCGCGTCGTCAAGGGCTTGGCAGGCGATGACGACGAGATAGACGATCGGCTTGTCTACCTGTTCGCACGCCCATTGGTAGATGAAGGAGTCTCTGAATTCGCTACGAAGTCGCCGTCCTTTCTCTCCGCCTTCAGTTCTTCGAGATACCTCTGCGCTTCCTTTCGCCCCGATGCGCCGCGAGCATCCAAGTCCTTCAGTTCCACGACGTAGACCTTGTCCGGCAGCTCGATGATCCAGTCCACGGCCTTCATGCAGTGCGACAGGCGGTGCGTCTTCGGGTCGTCGAACTTCCTTCCCCGCGCTGATTCCGGCAAGCTGACTTGCAGCTCGCCTTCTTGAAGCGTTGCACTCATCGACGCTGAAGACTGCGCTTCACTTCCGAGTCGTAGATCGCCCCGAACGCCTCGTCGATGGCGTTGGGGTCGATGTCCAAATAGGCATCCGTGCTGTTGCAAGCCAAGCGACCATCGGCATCCCGATACAGCGCGTGGTACTGAACCTGGTCCTCTTCCTCCTGCTGAAGGTCCAACTGCTTCAACAGAACGTAGTCGTGCGTGGCGATGAACACCTGCACGCCCTGCCTTTGCAGCTCAAGGAGCACGCCGACGAGCGGCGCCAGCAACGTCGGGTTCAAGTTCGCCTCCGGTTCGTCCCAGAACAGCACGGAGCCTTCGAGCAGCGTGCCGTTCTGGATCAGCACCCACAGCAGGCCGAGCTTGCGCAATCCCTCCGCCAGCAGGCTGAACTCCAGCGTTCCCTGCCGACCACCTCGCCAATAGAACACTTCGCCCTTCCTCACGATGTCGCCGCCGAGTTCGCGGTCAAGCTTGTCGACGAGCCGGCGGCGATCTTCGTCCGGTGCGCCCCGTAGCACCGGCAGGTACGCCCGGTCCAAAAGGTCGCTGTAGACCTCCTCGAAGTGTACGGCTCGCTCGGCGTAGAGCGAGCGGAACCCCGGCGCGTTCGCCAGCATCTCCTTGACGGGAATGTAGACGGACTCGACATCGGGCACCCGTTTGGGCAGGCGCTCCTCCGCATTTTGCGGGTGCGTGGTCAGGCTGGAAAACTCGGTGCGAACCGTCCAGTTGCCGATCTTCACCTTCGCGAACGCACTGACGGCACCGCGTCGCCGTTTGGCCAGGCGGCCGATCTTGCCGTCGGCGGGCAGGAACACTCGCGTGAGTTTGTCCGTAAAGCGCTCGCGCTTCTTCGCCGCATCGCAGGCGGCGTAGGCCACTTTCATCAAGTGCGTCTTGCCCGTGCCGTTGGCGCCAACGAAGACGTTGATGCCGCGCGAGGGCAGTAGGTTCAGGCCCTCGAAGGCGGTGAAATGGCCGAGTTGGATGCCCGTTACCGCCGGAGGGCCGGGGGGCTTGAGTCGGGGACGTCGTGCTGTGGATGACTGGCCAGCCATTTGAGGCGCATTGTATTGCGCCCCGCTTCACCCGTACAAGCGGAAGGCCAGGGTCGCCCCGCACCCAAAGCGGTCGCCATGCGCCGCCAGCGCTTTGCTAAGCTCCACCTATACCCACCAGAGGACCAGACATGGCATTCAGAGGCATCGCAGGGGCCAAGTTCGGCGTCAGCACCTTCCCCACGGACTACGGGATGCAGCCGGTGGAGCTGGCGAAGGCGGTCGAGGAGCGCGGCTTCGACAGCTTGTTCTTCCCCGAGCACACGCACATTCCGGCCAGCCGGGCCACGCCGTTTCCCGGCGGGGGCGAGCTGCCGAAGCAGTATTGGCATGCGCACGATCCGTTCGTGGCCTTGAGCGCGTGCGCGGCGGTCACGGAGCGCATTCAGCTCGGCACCGGCATCTGCCTGATCATCGAGCGCGATCCGATCACCACCGCCAAGGAAATCGCCTCGCTGGACATGATCTCGAACGGGCGGGCGATCATCGGCATCGGCGCCGGGTGGAACCGCGAGGAGATGGAGAACCACGGCGCGGACTACAAGAACCGTTGGGCGATGGTGCGCGAGAAAGTGCTGGCCATGCGCGAGATCTGGAACAACGACGCAGCGGAGTTCCACGGCGACCACGTGGACTTCGACCCGCTGTGGAGCTATCCGAAGCCGGTGCAGAAGAACGGGCCGCCGATTTGGATCGGCGCCAACTCGAAGTGGGTCTTCAGCCGCATCGCCGACTATGCGGACGGCTGGATGCCCATCGGCGGCCTCGGTTCCGGGAACATGGAGCGCTTGCAGGAGGCGATGGCCGCGAAGGGGCGCAAGGTCGAGGATCTGGACTTGGCGCTCTTCGGCACGCCGCCGGACGCCGAGCGCGTGGTCGGGCGCATCGGTCAAGGCTTCGACCACGTGATCTTCGGCCTGCCGTCGGAACAGGCCGATGCCGTGCTGCCGGTGCTGGACCGCTACGCCACCGTGGTCGAGGAGGTCAAAGCGCGGGCGTAGCGCACGAACAGTCCGACGGAGTGGGCCTGCTCCGTCGGCTCCGTCGGAAGCTCCCGCTCAGGAACGCAGCGGCACCAGTTCCGTCAGAATCCCGCCCGCGCTCTTCGGATGGAAGAACGCGGCGGTGGCGCGGTCTCCTTCCGGGCGTCCGCCGAGGTCGATCTGGCGCATGCCCTTGGCGCACAGCCGAGCGGCTTCCGCGGCGACGTCCTCGCAGGCGTAGCCCCAGTGGTGCAGGCCGGGGCCGAAGCGTTGCAGATACTTGTAGGTGCCGGCTTCCGGGCGCACCGGCACGAGCACTTCGATCTGCGTCTCGCCGCTGCCGATCTGGAAGAAGTAGTTGTGCGTGCCTTCAGGGGCGAAGTAGGCGCCGTCCGGCAGCGGCGTCCGCCCGTCCAGCGGAAAGCCGAGCTTGCCCTCCAACGTCGCCATCGCTTCGTCGATGCTGTGGGCGACGACGCCAATGTGATCCAACCGCACGATCATCGTTCTCTCCCCGTTTGCGCAGACTTGGCCATCGTAGCAGACCAACGCCCAACGCCAACGGCGCGGCCCGCTCAGTCCGCCTGGCGCACGTCGTAGCCGCGCTGGCGCAGCGCCTCGATCACCTCGTCCACCTGCTCCTCGCCACGCATCTGAAGCACCAGTTCCACCACCGTGGCACGGGCGGAAGAGGCTCGAAACGCGCGTTGGTGGACGATGTCCACGATGTTGCTGTCGTGCTCGCCGAGAATGGCGGTGACGGCGGCCAGCGACCCCGGCACGTCGGAGATCTCCACCGCCAAGCGCACCAGCCGACGGCTGCGCACCAGGCCGCGCTGCAACACCGAGGAGAGAATCATCATGTCGATGTTGCCGCCGCTCAACACCACGGCGGTTTTGCCCCGCGCCAGCGAAGGCTCGACGAGCAACGCGGCCAAGGCCGCTGCGCCGGCACCTTCGGTGACTGTCTTCTCTACTTCCAACAGCACGAAGATGGCGCGTTCGATGTCCCGATCGGCCACCGTCACCAGGCGATCCACGTGTTCGCGGATGAGCGGCATGGTGCGTTCGCCCGGCATGCCCACGGCGATGCCTTCCGCCACCGTGCCGGCAGTGGGCGTCGGCACCGGCTCGCCGTTGAACAGCGCGGCAGCAGCGGAGAAGCGCTTCGCCTGCACGCCCACCACGGCGATGTCCGGCCGCAGCGCCTTCGCCGCGGTCGCCACCCCGGCGATGAGTCCGCCACCGCCCACCGGCACCACCAGCGTGTCCAGATCCGGCGCTTGTTCGAGCATCTCCAAGCCCAGCGTGCCTTGGCCGGCGATCACCGCGTCGTCGTCGAAAGGGTGGACAAGCGTCTGGTCGCGCTCCACCGCCAACTGCTCCGTGAACGCCAGCGTCTCGGCGAACTGGCTGCCGTGCAGCAGCACTTCCGCGCCGAACACCTTGGTCTGCGCGACCTTGGCGTTCGGCGTGTGGCGGGGCATGACGATGCTCACCGGAATGTCCAGCCGCGAGCCGTGGTAGGCCAGCGCTTGGGCATGGTTGCCAGCCGACATCGCCACCACCCCGCGACGCCGCTCCGCCTCGCCGAGCAGCAGCAGCCGATGCAGCGCGCCGCGTTCCTTGAAGGACGCGGTGAACTGGAGGTTCTCGTACTTCAGATGCACGTCCGCGCCGATCCGCGCCGACAGAACGGCGGACCTGGCGAGCGGCGTGGTCGCCACTTGCGAA
The DNA here is from genome assembly GCA_965243175.1 of Candidatus Azotimanducaceae bacterium. Classification (GTDB taxonomy): domain Bacteria; phylum Pseudomonadota; class Gammaproteobacteria; order Pseudomonadales; family Azotimanducaceae; genus VXYL01. Next base: position 1,647,953 of record OZ251532.1, read on the forward strand.
CAAATGCGCTCCCGCGCCTGCTCGATGGCGCCCAGCGTGATGGCCATGCTTGCGCGGTCGCCTGAGCCGAAGTGCCGAAGACGCAGCCAATGCTACACCCGAAGCCGACGCGCCCACGCCATGGCAGTTACTGTCGATTGACTACTAATCACTGCCAAATTCACCAGTAACTGCCTTGCATCTAGATCGTGATCTCGGGCGCTGGCCGATCTCGAGCTCGATGCCGACGTGGATGTAACGGTGAGCCAAGAGCAAGTCTAAGGGCGACCTAACTCGCCCAACGTTCAAGCAGCCACGTCCTCCCCGGCGGCCCGCGCACGATCCAACCGGCTGGTCTCCGCCGGAAGCAAGTGCTTGAGCAGCAAGACCAGGAAGACCGCCGGCACCACCAAAGTCGCCAGCGACATCAAAAGACTCGCGCGCAACGCCTCTCCTGAATCCAGGCCGCCCGCCGCCAGCACGTCGCTCACCTGGCCGACTGCGTAGGGGCCGAGCGCCAGCCCCACCGTTGCCATCAGCAGATAGAACGCCGATGCCACCGCCCTCATGCGCGGCATCACCAGATCGTTGACGGTGCTGGCCGCGCCGCCTATCCAGCAAGAGGCGAATATGTTGACAAGGAAGTTGAGAACATAGGCGGCAACGAGGCTCTCCACCCGCAACAGAGCGGCCGCCGTGGGCGCAACCAAGGCGATGGCGGCAATGCCCACGAAGACGCGAGCGTTGGCCGTGCGAGGCCGCAGTCGATCGGAAAGCACACCGCCCAGCGTGATGCCCAACCAGCCGGCCACCGCGAACGAGAGGCCGAGCACCAGCCCGGCTTCGGCAGCGCCGATGCCGTGAACGCGCATGAAGAACGGCGGCACCCAGGCGGCGAAGGCGTAGGAAACGAAGGAGATCATTGGGAACCCCAGCATCGAATAGACGAAGGCGCGGCTCTTGAACATCATGGCGAACGTCGCCGGATCGCGGGCGCCCAGCACCTGCACCCAGGAGAGCGCCGCGTAGGTGCCCAAGCCCAACGCGATCCACTGCGCAGGATCCCCCGTGAGCACGACCATGCCCCACGCGGCGAGCGCAATCGCGACGGCGCCAGCCAAGTTGCTGCGCACCGCCTTGGCATCGGCCACCCGGCCCAGCGTCAACACAGTCAACGGCGGCACCACGGCCATCAACTCCTGCCAAGCGGCGGCGAAGGGCCGGGGATGCTTGGCGGCAGGCAGCCCTTCGCTCTGGCCACGCACCGGTTCGCGCAACGTCGCCACCCAAACGGCCATCAGCAGGCCAGGAACGCCAACCGCAAGGTAGGCCGCCTGCCAACCCTTCAGACCGAGCGGCGCAAGGGCAGGATCAGGATAGGCCGCCTGCCAGCCATCGACGATCCAGCCGCCCAGGAAGATGCCGATGCCCGCGCCGATGTAGATGCCGCTGGAATACAGTGCCAGCACCGTGGCGCGCACCTTCGGCGGGAAGTAGTCCGCCAGCATGGAAAACGCCGCGGGCGTGGCGCTTGCTTCGCCGATGCCCACGCCAATGCGGTACGCCGCCAGGCTGAAGAAGCTGCGCGCGGTGCCGGAAAGCGCCGTCATCAGGCTCCAGAACCCAATGCCGATGGCGATCAGATTCTTGCGCGTCCACGTATCCGCCAGCTTCCCCAGCGGCAGCCCGAAGATGGCGTAGAAGACAGCGAACGCGGTGCCGTAGAGAAAGCCGATCTGCGCATCCGAAACGCCAAGGTCCGCTTTGATCTCCTCGGCAAGGATGGTGACGATCTGCCGATCGATGAAGTTGAAGATGTACACCAAGACCAGTACGCCGGTGACGTAGCTGGCGTAGCCGGTACTGGCCGCGCCTTCGGTGTTGGGGCCGGGGCCGGGCGTGGGCTGGGAGGAATCGGCGGGCTTGCTTGCTGCCAAGGGTGGCTCGCATCGGCGCGAAGGCGATTGCCGCACTATACGCCTTTCGCTCAGCCTGCCACGCCATCTACAAGACTGAGGCACTGCCTGCCGGCAAGTTCCGCCGTGGACCGAACAGCCAGACAAGATGCGTCGCACACCCGAGGGCGAGGTGGCCCGAAGGCGGGTGTGCGACAGATCGTAGGTCAGTGGTTGCTCACCAAGTCCATTCTCAAGCGGCGAGTGCGGCGACGCGGTCGTTCCAGTAGTCGTCGAGCTGGCCTCCGATGCGCGCGCAGCGGAGCCAGAGGACGGGGTTGGCGCCGGCCACGGTCCAGCGCATTCCGGGGCCTTTCGCGCGCTGGCCGACGACGTTCTTGCAGCCCGCCTCGATGACGCCGGAACCGATCGGCAGGCCGCTGGCGAGGTATTCGTCGTAGCGCATGCGGTCGCGCCGGGCGCCGAGGTACGCGACCGCGCGGCGGCACTCCTCGGCTTCGCCGCCGCGCTTGCGCAGGTCGTCCAGGGCGTCGTCGACGCGGCCCGCCTTGAGCATCGCGCACAGCTTCTTCGCCCACGCCTCGGCGAGGTCGCCGTCGCCGTGGCGGGCGCGCGCCGCCGCCCACAGGTACTCCGCCGCGTGGTAGTAGTCGACGATCCTCTCGGCGTCCGGGAACCAGTCGTCGAACACCCGCCGGATCCACTCCGCGCCGTCGCCGACGCACACGTCGACGTCGCCCGGCCCGCAGCCCGCCGCCGCCAGTTCGCGCAGCAGCCGCCGCTCGAACGGCGACTCCCGGCCGGGCGTCTCCGCCGCGCTCTCGATCGCCGCGAACAGCACCGCCGCGCCCTCCACCATGCGCGGGCGGCCCTCGGCGTCCGTCTCGGACACCCACAGCGCGCCCACCTTCGCCTCGCGCGTGCCAGCCCGTCCGCCGTCCTTGCCGGAACGCCCCTCGGTCTCGCTCGGCAGCGCCGGAACGCCCGTGCCGTCCACCGCGCAGCACAGCTTCCGCCCCGGCTTCGACGCCTCCCGCGCCAGCGAGGCCCCGTCGCCGTCGCCTCCCCCTTCCGACCGCCACGCCTCCAGATCGTCGCCCACCGCCCGCGTCGTCCGCTCCACCCGCTTCGCGCCGAAGTTCAGCCCCGACAGCTCGCGCAGCAACTCGTCCGCCCCCGCGTAGCTGCACTGCGAACCCGCCAGGCTCGCCAGACGCCGCGCCGACGGCGTCATCGAACCCTCGACGCCCAGCCGCCGCGCCCGCGGGCGAACGCTGCGCCCGCACTCCCGGCACCCGCGCCGCGCCATCTCCACCCGCACGCTCCCCAGCACCGTCTCCACGCGCACCTCGTCGACCCGCAGCAGCCGCGTCCGACCGCCGCACGCCGGGCACGCGCACGGCGCCGCGTCGTCCTTCCCGTACGCCAGCTCCAGCCCTTGCCGCGCCAACTCCTGCATGTCCGCGCGCAGCCGCATGTCCAGCAGCGCCGCATCCCTCGAACCGGACCCGCAGCGCGCCATCTCGAACCGCGCCAAACGCGCCGTCGCCGCCACCAGCTCCCGCCGCAGCCCCGCGCCTTCACCCTCTTCGCGCTTGCGTTCCTCTTCCAACTCCTCGACAGTCCCTGTCGCCATGGCGGGTCTCCTTCCCCTGGCTCGTTTCGCAAAAACGCCAAGAGTACGAGACCCGCCTTGGCTCAACCCCCTCGACCGCCGACCTCCGCGCCAGAACGGCCCGGGCGCGGCGACCACCGACGACGGCGGCTTCAGCCACGGCGCGCTCTGAACGGCATCGGGCGCCAATCCGTCCTCCGCAACGGCCGCGTCGCTCGACTCGCCGCCCGAGATCGGACCCAGTGAGCAACCACTGACCTACGATTTGTCGCACACCCCCCGAAGGCCCCATCGTTGCGCTAGACTCTGCGATACCGGTATCATCCCGCGAGAACTTGGCTATTCACAGAGGACCTCATGCCGAACTTGCTGCTTCGGGCGCTGCCGCCAGACATTCACCGTGCGTTGAAGCGGCAAGCGTCGTTGAATGGCCGCTCGCTGCAACGAGAGGTGCAGTCCATCCTCCGCGATGCGGTGGGCGACGCGCTAGACCAGCACATGGACGTGTCGGCTTTGCACGTCTCCGCCGCGCCTATGGTCGGAAAAGTCGGGCGGGAGGAAATCTACCGCGATGGCCGATGACGACACCGCGAGATGGCGGCGAGGCGGGGATGCAGCCGCGCCAGCAGTCCCTTGAAGCTCCTGCCTCGTCAATTCTGGACACCAATGTGCTCGTGTCCGCTACGGCCTCGCAACGCGAACTGCACGCAGCGGCGCAAGATGTAATGCAGTGGCCCGCGTTGGGCAGGCGGATCCATGTGAGCGGCCAGATACTCCGCGAGTACCTCGTGGTGGCCACGCGCCCGTTGGAATCGAACGGCTTGGGGCTTGCATGCGCAGAAGCCGTCGCCAACGTGTCCGTTTTTCGTTCGGCGCTGCACTGCCTCGAGGAGAACGGCCAAGTGCAAAGAAAACTCGTCGAGTTGGTGCGGTCGCATGAATGCAGAGGCTTTCTCGTTCACGATGCCAACGTGGTGGCAACTGCCTTGGCGCACGACATTCCTGCGATAGTCACGGAGAACCAGCGAGACTTCCTCAGATTCGCCGATCTTGTCGACATAATTGGCCTCGGCTCATTCGCTTAGCGCCGAGGCGGTCGTCTCACGGAAAGCGTGTGCGGCACGTTGTCGCTGGTGCTGTCGAAAGGGACGATCGGGATGGACGTTGCCGCCGTCGACCAGCAAACGGACGCCCTCCAAACCGTAAATTGGACGCTTGCCTAACCGTAAATTGGACGCGACAATGACCGGCAAATGGACGTCCGAGAAACACGCTACCCCCGTCACCTGGCGCCAGTGGTGCAGGCGGCCTTGGCGGACACGCCGGTGGTGTGCGTCCTCGGCCCGCGGCAAAGCGGCAAGACGACGCCTGTGCAGCAGCTTGCCCCCGAGCGCGCCTACTTCAGCCTCGACGACGAACGCTACCGGCAAGCAGCTGCGGACGACCCCATCGGCTTCGTGGCGAGCCTGCCCGACGAGGCGACGTTGGACGAAGTGCAGCGCGCGCCCGGCTTGCTTCCTGCGGTCAAGCTCGCGGTGGACCGAGACCGTCGGCCAGGCCGCCTTCTGCTCACGGGTTCCGCCAACCTCCTGCTTCTGCCCAGCGTCACCGAGTCCTTGGCCGGGCGGATGGAGATCGTCGAACTCCAGCCGCTGACGGAAGCGGAGAAAGCGCGGCGTCCCGGCCATTTCCTTGCGGATCTGCTGTCCGGCGCTCTCGAACCAAGTCTGTCGGCAACGCAAAGCGACCCCGACCCCACGCTGGCGGAACGCCTGGTCGCCGGCGGGTATCCAGAACCACTGACCCGCTCGCGCGCCCGCGCCCAGCAATGGCATCGCCAGTACCTGCGCAGCATCATCGAACGGGACGTCGCGGACATAGCGCGAGTGAAGGACGCCGACGAGTTGAGCAGGCTGTTGGAGTTGCTCGCCCTGCGCAGCGCATCCCTTCTGAACATCAGCACCTTGGCAAGGGAACTGGGCCTGCACCGCGAGTCGGTGGAACGCTACCTGGCCGTGCTCGAAAGGCTGTTTCTCGTTCGCCGACTGCGGCCTTGGCATCGAAACGCGGCGAAGCGGCTCGTGAAGTCGCCGAAGATGCACCTGCTGGACACTGGCCTGGCCGCAACGCTTGCCGGCCTCACCGCCGACGACTGGCTCACCGAGCGCTCGCGCATGGGCCACCTCCTGGAATCCTTCGCCGTCCAGCAACTCATCGCCCAGGCTGCTTGGACCGACCCAACCGGCCCCGCCATCCGCTTTTGGCACTACCGCGACAAAGACAAGGCGGAAGTGGACGTCGTGATCACGCGAGCGAACGAGGTCTGGGGCATCGAAGTGAAGTCGGCCATGTCCCCGACTCGTGGCGATGGCGATGGTCTGGCCCGCCTAGCCCAAGCCTGCGGCAAAGATTTCCGCCAAGGCATCCTGCTCTACGGCGGCACCGACCAGCTCCCCTTGGCCGACAAGCGAATGCTCGCCGTGCCGCTGAGCAGGTTGTGGGACCGGTAGCGTGGACGCGCTGCCCGCTCGCCTGCTGCGAGATCGTCGCCGTGTGACAGTGGCGCTGGGCACGGCAACTGGGCCTTATGTGCTCGTGTAGGCGACGGTGAGGATCAGGGCGTTGAGACTACGCCGAGGGGAAGTAGGTAGGCCACGGCGGGCCGGGAGTCGTCAGTTCACCAGCCAGTCCAGCAGGCCGCGCTTTGGCACGATGCGGCGTAGGAAGTCGTCCACCGGCAGGCACCAGATGTCGTTCATGCGGAGGCGGTCCTGGCCGCGGTAGAGCAGCGCGGCCTCGGCTTCCGGGTAGTCTTCGCGGAAGGCTCGCAAGCCACGCAGGTCCTTGGCTTCGACGCGGCTTGCGTTCTTCACCTCGCAGGCCTGTAGGCCCCGTGGGCCGTAGGCCACGAAGTCCACTTCCACGCCGCTGCGCGTTCGCCAGAAGTGCAGGGTGGTGCCTTCGCTTGAGTACGCCGCCCATGCGCGCAGGTGCTGGGCCACCAACCCTTCCAATGCTTGGCCGTCGATTTCGCTTGGGCGGTCCAGAGGGCCTCTTGGGCGCAAGGCGCGGAACACGCCAGCGTCGAACAGGTAGAACTTGCTGTGGGCGCTGGTTTGGCGTTTGGCGCGGCGACGGAACACCGGCAGTGTGTAGGCCAGCAGGAGGTCTTGGAGGATGTCGATGTAGCTGGCCACGGCCTTGCGCGGCACCCCGCACTCGCGGGCGATGGCGGCGACGTTCAGCTGGCCGCCGTGGGAGAAACTTGCCGCTTCCAGAAACCGGGCGAAGTTGCCGATGTTGCGCGTCAGGCCCTCGGCCCGCACTTCCTGGTCGAGATACAGGCTGGCATAGCCGGCCAGCGTTGCGGCTGGTTGCGCGGCGCCCAGCACCAGCGGGACTAGGCCGGTTTCCAGTGCTTGGGCCAGGTCGAACGAGGGGAGTTCCGCGGCCATGAACGGGTGCATTTCGCACTGAGTCGCCCTGCCGCCCAGCAGGTCTACGCCGCCACGGCGTAGCTTGCGGGCGCTCGAACAGGTAAGCACGAAGCGCGGCGGCAATGGTTCTTCCAATGCCGCGTGGATCACCGTGAGCAGTTGCGGCACGCGCTGGATTTCGTCGATCACCACGGTTCCGGAGGGCGAGCCAGCGAGCAACTCGCGCAGCCGCTCTGGACGCGCCTCCAAGCTGCGGTGTTGCGCTGGGTCAAGGAGATCGACGAACAAAGCGTCGGCGAGCTGGTGCCGAAGCCACGTGGATTTGCCCGTGCCGCGAGGGCCGAATAGGAAGAAGCTCTGCTCGGGGAGCTCGAAGAATCGACCTAGGACATCCATTTTGAGTCGCAAATTGGAAACTCTGCGGCCATTTTGCGACGTGACGCGGCCTCATGTCAAAGCTCGCCCGCACCATGCGTAGCCGCTAAGGCAACGCCTGCTGTTGTTTTGCGCTCGCGGTTGCGCTACGTTCGGACGCTAGGTCTGACGGGGAACGACGGAGGCAGGCGTGGGGTCTGCCAGCTTCCATAGCTGCTCTGCGCTTCGGTGGCGTAGCCGGTTGGCTGCGTTCCCGGAGCCGTGGCGTCGTGTTGCCTGCACCGGGCTTGCGGCGCTGTTCGCTGTGTTCGTCTCGCTCCCTGCCCTTGCGGACGACGCAGCCGACGAGCCGGCGTTCGAAGCCAGTGCCGTGGGGCATCCGACGTTCGCCAGTCCGCATTCCAATCCCATCGCCATCGGTGGCGGTTTCGTCTATGTGGCGAACACGCCGGCGGATACCGTGGACGTGATCGACGTGGCGAAGCGGCGATTGCTGCGGCGCATCAAGGTCGGCATCGATCCGGTGAGCATCGCGGTGCGGCCGGACGGCGGCGAGGTCTGGGTGGCGAACCACGTGTCGGATTCCGTGAGCGTCATCGACGCCGACCCTACGAGTCCCACCTTCCATGCCGTTGTCGGAACGGTGCAGGACGTTCACCCCGAGCTCTTCTCGACGCGCTTCGACGAGCCGGTCGGCGTGGCGTTCGCCAGCGACAGCAAGGCATACGTCGCGCTCTCCACCAGCAATCGCATCGCCATCGTCGATGTGGCCACGCGCGCCGTCACCGGGCATCTGCCCATCCGCGCCCAGGATCCCCGTGCCATCGTCGTGCGCGGCGACCGGCTCTACGTGGCGGCGTTCGAGTCCAACAACCAGACGCAGCTTTCCGGCTGCCTGGAAGAGGACATCGACGGCGACACCTGCACCTTCGACGCGGTGGAGCACGTCTTCTCGAACAACAACGTGCTCTCCCTCGGCTACGACGCGGACATCGTGAAGAACACGGAACTGCCGGACCGCGATCTCTTCGTCTTCGACACCGCCACGGATCGCCCGGCCGCCATCGTGAACTCGGTGGGCACGCTGCTCTACGGCTTGGCGGTGGATAGCCGCGGGCGCGTCTTCGTGACGCAGACGGATGCCCGCAACGATGCCAACGGGCGCGCGGGAACGCGCGGCCACGGGTTGGTGGAGATGGAGAACCGCGCGTTTCTGAACCAGATCACGCGGGTGAACTGCTTGCCGAGCGGCTGCGCGCGGCCGGTGGTCTACGATCTGGAACCGTTGCCGCCCGAACACCCAGAGCCGGGGCGAGCCTTGGCGACGCCGTTCGGCATCGCCGTGAGCGAGGACGATTCCACACTGGTGGTCACCGCGGCGGGTTCGGACAAGCTCTTCACCGTCGATGCGAATACCGGGCGCGTGCTTGGGCGCGTGCAGGTGGGCGCCGCGCCGAGGGGCGTCGCGTTGGTGTCGAACGAGGCCGGAGCGCCGGTTCGGGCGTGGGTGTTGAACGCGGTCGGCAACTCCGTCTCGCTGGTGACGATGTCCGCGCCGAACCGCCCCAAGGTGGTGAAAACCATCGCCCTCGACGACCCCACCCCTGCGCTGGCGAAGCAGGGGCGCATCGCCTTCAACGACGCCGATGCGTCCTCCACCGGCACCTTCTCCTGCGAAAGCTGCCACCCCGACAACCACACCGATCAACTCATCTGGGTGCTCGACACGCCAGCCTGCGACAAGGGCGAAGGCGCTTCCGCGGATGCGCGGCTGGACGACGGCTGCACGCAAGTGCCGCCCCGCCTGACGATGCCGGTGCGCGGCCTGCGCGATACGCAGCCCTACCACTGGGACGGCATTCCGGGCGACCCCTACGGCGGCAACAACACGGCTTCCATCAACATGGACGTGACGCCGAACTGCGCCATCGACGATCCGGCAAGCTGCACCCGCGTGCTGGTGGACGGCAGCATGGGCACCACCATGTGCGACGTGACGGCCTGCCCGACCAACGACGAAGGCAAGGCTGGCCTGCTGAACGGCGAAACCCGCGACGCGTTGGCCAAGTTCATTCTCAGCGTGCCGTTTCCGCCAGCACCCGAGCGGCCTTTCGACAACGTGCTCACGCCATCGGCGCAAGCGGGCTTCCACGAGTTCAACTTCGTCAACGAAAGCGCGGACCGAACCACCGGCGCCCAGACCTGCGGCGCCTGCCACCGAATGCCGTTTCTAGTGAGCACCAACACGCCGGGCACAGGCATGGACGCGCCGACCTGGCGCGGCGCCTACGAGCGCTGGATGATCACCCCCCAGGCGCGCACCAACATCATCGATCTGATGCAGATCGTGAACATGGACACCACTTTCCCGGAACGAAACATCTGGATTCTCGGCGGCGCTTCGGAAGACATCTGGCAGATGGTGCTGCAAGGCGCGACGGGCTTTTCAGGCGCTCTCGGGCGTCAAGTCACGCTGGACGCGGGAAGCGTGGAGGCGCCCGCCACGTTGAAGCTGCTCGGTACTTTGGAGCGTTCGGCCAGCGAAGGCGCCGTCGTGCTGCAAGGCGAAGGCGTGCGCATCGTGGAGGGCGAAGCGCAGCGCGTGGCCCTCGAGTTCGCTGGCGACGGCTACCGGCTGCTCGGCACGCGGGAGGTGTATGACGGCGCTTGGTTGAGGGGCGCTGTCGCTTCCGGGGAAATGGTCGTCACGCTCACTGGCCGTGCCGGGCCGAACGTCGATTTTCTCGACTATCCGCAGCCGGCGGTGTGGCCGGTCGCTCCCATCGAAGCGCAGACGCGCACGGTGGAAATCCCGTTTCTCGAAGACGACCTGACGCTGCGGTTGACCGCAAGGTACATCTTGGAGAACGCCTCTGTGTTCGTGGACGGGCGGCGCGTTGACGCCACCGTGCGTTGCGAATCTGGAACATTGCCCGCGTGCGACGACGAGATCGTGTTCGTGCAACTCCACGCCGCGCCGACGTTCGGCGGCCTGCGCTTCCTGCAGTTGCAGAACCCGGGCGGCCTGTTCAGCAACGACGTGCTGTTCTTCTTCGAACAGGCGCCGAGGCTTGGCGGCGGTGTTCTCGGCCAGCGCCGAGAAGTCGATGGGCTGCCGGCCAACCTCGTCACCAGCCGCGGCCACTTCGGCAACGGCACTTGGGACAACGGGCTGAACCGACTTTGGCGCGGCGAACCGCGTTCCCATTGGAACACCGTCGTCGAAATCGGCGGCCAGCGCAGGGGTTCGGTGTGGGCCAGCAACGGCGTGGTGCGTGTGGACGTGAACGCGGAATCCGACCAGCCTTGGCACGTTCAGCTCAGCCACCCGGTGAGCGTGGTGGGCGGCCAGGAATACACGCTGTGCTATCGCGCCAAAGCGGCTGCGCCGCGCTTCATGACGGCGTACATGGATACGAACACGCCGAACTGGAGCAACACCAGCGGCGGCCAGTTCCGCGCCGATCTCACCACGTCGTTCCAGCGTTTCCAGCACACCTTCACAATCGAACAGACGGACCTCACCGGGCGAATCGCTTTCGATTTCGCGCAGAGCGGGCACAACGTGCAGATCGACGACATCGGGCTGTACGAGGGGCCGAACTGCGGGCAACCCTGAGGGCTTGCGTCAGGATGGGAACCTATCGAACGCCGCTTGGCTTGTTGCTGCATCCGAAGGCGGCCTTCGCGCAACTGGCGGAAGGCGACCCGGATCCACTCGCCGTGTTCTTCCGCCACATCGTTTGGCTGGCTTTGCTGCCGCCGCTCCTCGCGTACATTGGTGCCTCGAGTTTCGGCTGGCGGCTCGGCGCCGCGGAACCGCTCTACATCGAAGCCGGGCAGCTCACGCTGATCAGCCTCGGCTACTTCGTCGCCCTTCTCGCGGGCTTGGCGGGAACGGCAATCGTCGGCCGCTGGATGGCGCCGACCTACGGCGCGCCCTTGGCGCTCGGCTCGCATCTGGCGCTGGTGGCCATCGTCGCTGCGCCGCTTGCCGCTGGCAGCGTCGCGCATCTCTTTCCGCACGTTTTTCTGAACCTGCTGGTTCTGATTCCCGCGCTGCTGTGGAGCCTGTATCTGCTCTACACCGGCTTGCCCTTGGCGCTCGGCATTTCGCCCGAACGCGGCATGTTGATGGCGTCTTCGCTGGTGGGTTTTCTGCTGGTGGCGGCGGTGACGCTGTTGGGCGTGACCGTGGCGCTTTGGGGCGCGGGCATCGGCCCTGCGATGGGCGTCTAGCCGAACGTGGAAACGGCTACCGCATCCACGCCGGCAGGTCATGCCGGTTTCTACCACGATGGCGTGGTGCGGTTTCTCACCGCGTGCGCGATCGTCTGGGCACTGCTCGGCATGGCCGCTGGCGTGTACATCGCCGCCGAGCTGGTCTGGCCGACCATCGACTTCGGCCAACCGGCGCTCACCTACGGGCGCGTGCGCAATCTGCACACCAACGGCGTGATATTCGGCTTCGGCGTCTCGGCGCTGATGGGTACCGCCTTCTACAGCGTGCAGCGCACCTGCCACGTGCCGCTCTTCACGCCGCGGCTCGCGTGGTTCTGCGCCATCGGCTGGCAGCTTGGGGTTTTGGCTGGCGGCATTTCGCTGCTCGCCGGCTGGAACGCCGGCAAGGAATACGCCGAGTTGGAGTGGCCGTTCGACATTGCCATCGCCGTGCTCTGGATTTGTTTCGGGATCGTGTTCTTCGGCACCATCGCCAAGCGCCGCATCCGGCCGATCTACGTTTCCAACTGGTTCTACGGCGGCTTGATCATCGTCATCGCCATGCTGCACGTCGTCAACAGTCTGGCGGTGCCGGTGACGATTTCCAAATCCTACTCGCTGTTCGCCGGAGCGCAGGACGCCATCGTGCAGTGGTGGTACGGCCACAACGCGGTGGGCTTTCTGCTCACCGGCGGCTTTCTGGGAATGCTCTACTACTTCCTGCCGAAGCACGCGGACCGCCCGATCTGGAGCTATCGCTTGTCCATCGTCGCGTTCTGGGCGTTCACCTACAGCTACATCTGGGCCGGGCCGCACCATCTGCACTACAACGCCATCCCAGAGTGGGTGCAGACGCTCGGCATGGTGATGAGCCTGGTGCTGCTCGCGCCTTCGTGGGCCACCATGATCAACGGCGTGATGACGGTTGCCGGCGCTTGGCGGAAACTCAGAACCGACCCGGCGTTGAAGTTCATCGTGCTGGCGCTCGCGTTCTACGGCCTGGCTACTTTCGAGGGGCCGATGATGTCCATCAAGAGCGTCAACGTGGTGAGCCACTTCACCGACTGGACGGTCGGCCACGTGCATTCCGGCGCGCTCGGCTGGAACGCGCTGATTACCTTCGGCACCTTCTACTTCCTGGTGCCGCGACTGGTGGGGGCGGACTTGCACAGCGTACGGATGGCCAACGTCCACTTCTGGCTGGCGTTGGCCGGCACCATGCTCTACGTGCTGGCGATGTGGGGCGCGGGGGTGTCGCAAGGCCTGCTGTGGCTGGCGATGGACGATCTCGGCGAACTCAGTTTTGGCTTCCGCGACATCATGGCCAGCATGGTGCCCTACTACGCGCTGCGCCTAGTGGCGGGCGTGGTCTTCCTGGCTGGCGCGGTGCTGATGGCGTGGAACCTCTGGCGCACCGTGCAAGGCCGCCCAACCGTGCAGGTGTCGCCGCCATGAACGCCGTCGAACTGCACCGCAAGTTGGAGAACAACGCTGGCCTGCTGATCTTCGGCATCCTGTTCGTTTCCGCCATCGGGGGGTTGGTTCAAGTGCTGCCGAGCGTCTTCCAGGACGAACTGGTTGCGCCGGCGGAGAACGTCGAGCCCTACGGCCCGCTGGAACTCGTCGGGCGAGACGTCTACATCCGCGAGGGCTGCGCCAACTGCCACTCCCAACAGGTGCGGCCACTGCTGGCGGAAGTGAAGCGCTACGGGCCGTACTCCAGAGCAGGCGAATCCGCCTACGACCGGCCGTTCCTTTGGGGTTCCAAGCGCACCGGCCCGGACCTGCATCGCGTCGGCGGCAAGTTCAGCGACGATTGGCAGCGCTTGCATTTGATCGACCCGCGCGCGGTGGTGCCGGATTCCATCATGCCGGCCTACCCGTGGCTCGCCGAAGCACCCGCGGACGCAGGCGACATTCAACGCAAGCTGATCGCGTTGCAGCGCCTCGGCCATCCCTACTCGGCTGGGGAGATCGAGGGCGCCCCGGAAGCGCTCGTCGGGAAGACAGAACTGGACGCCGTGGTCGCCTACCTGCAAGTGCTCGGGAGGGCGAACCCATGACGTGGTTTCTGTTCGCTGGCGACATGCTGGTGATGCTGTTCATGGCCGTCGTCGCCGTGTGGGTGTTCTGGCGCGCGCCGGACACGACCATCGAACAGAGCGCCAACATTCCGCTTCAGGACGAAGCGCCGCCACGCGACGAGACGCCGGAGGAACGCTGACCATGCCCTTCGACTTCTGGGCCGGCTGGGTGGCGGTGCTGACGTTGGCGAGCGTGCTGGCGCTAGGCTGGTTCGTGTTCAGCATCTACTTCGGCAGCGGCCAAAGCGCCGAAGACACCGGCACGGTGTGGGACGGCAACCTGCGCGAAGGCGAACACCCGGCGCCGATGTGGTGGTTCTGGCTGATCCTTGCCAGCTTGGTGTTCTCCGTCGTCTACCTGATGCTCTACCCCGGCCTCGGCAGCTTCGGCGGCGCCCTGCAATGGACCCAAGGCGGCGAACTGCAACGCAGCACGGACGCTTGGGACTCCCGCTTCACCGAGACCCGCGCCGAAATCGCCACCAAGCCGCTGCCAGCGCTGCAAGAGGAAGCCGCGCTAATGGCCACCGCCGAGCGCATCTACACCCGCAACTGCGCCGCCTGCCACGCCTACGACGCCACCGGCCAAGCCAACCTCTTCCCGAACCTAATGGACGACGAATGGCAATGGGGTGCCACGCCCGCGGACATCGAAAAGAGCATCCGCGACGGCCGACAAGCCGTGATGGTGGGCTGGGCCGCGGCCTTGGGCGAAAGCGGTGTGCGCAACGTCGCCGACTACGTTCGCCAAATGCCCACCGGCGTAGCCCCAGACCACCCCGGCGCCGCGCAATACCAAGCGCTCTGCGTAGCCTGCCACGGCATCGACGGCAGCGGCATGGCCGTCCTCGGTGCCCCGAGCTTGATCGACGACGTGACGCTCTACGGCAACGACACCGCGGCTTTGGAACACTCCATCGCCATCGGCCGCACCGGCGTCATGCCCGCTTTCGGAGAGCGGTTGGACGACATGCAGATCCGCCTGCTGGTGGCCTGGCTGACGCAAGCGCAGTCGGATTAGCTTGCTTAAGCGGCGTTGGCCTTGGCGACCGTTGATGCGATGTCCGGGCTGTCTGGGTTGATGATGACTTGCTGCGTCTTCGGCACGACCACCAGGTCCATGTCCTCCAACACCATGGCCCCGAGCAAAGGCTGGTCGCCCGTCACCAGAGCGCCCGTGAAGCCCACGCGGTTCAGGTAGCGCAACTCGATTGGGCCGACGTAGGGAACGAGTTGCCTGCTTCCGTCTGCCAGCGTCACCTCTTTATCCGCAACGGCATCGAGCTCCAACTGCGTTCGCACATCGGCTGGGATGCAGATATGCATCGCGCCGGTGTCCGCCAAGGCTTCGATCTTCACCGCGCTCAGTTCGGGGCGCTTGGGGTTGCGCAACTCGATTCTCGCGTTTGCGACTTCCATCGAATGTCCAACTTCCAGATCGCAATCGGTGGAATCGTGAGCGTCTGGTTCCATGATCGACTGTAGCGCCTTGAGCGCGCAGTAGACGAACGCGACGCCGAGGACGGCGAACGCGAGCAGGAACAGCAAAACGGAAGCTGGCATGGGAAGCTCCTACCATGTGTCGATGTACGGGTACTTTTTCTCCGTCCGCGGCTCCTTCGGCGGCAGGCGCTTCAGGCTGCTGGCTATCCAGCTGCGGGTGTCGGCGGGGTCTATTACGTCGTCCAAGCCGCCGCCGACTCCGGCGTTGATGGCCTTGGCGCCTTCGTAGGCGCCGGCGACGCGGCGTTCGAACTCGAGGCGGCGTTCCTCCGCATCTTCGATGGCGGCGAGTTCCTTGCGGTAGCCGAGCTTCACCGAGCCTTCGATGTTCATGCCGGCGAACTCGGCGGTGGGCCAAGCGACGGTGAAGAAGCCCACCAAGGAGCTGGCGCCGCACATCGCTTGGACGCCTAGGCCGTAGGCTTTGCGCACCACGACGCCGAACAGCGGGGTGGTGAGGTTCGCGCCGGCGTTGAACATGCGGACGCAGTGGCGGACGAGGGCGGTGCGTTCCACGTCCGGGCCGACCATCATGCCGGGGCAGTCCATCAGGCTCAGCACCGGGATGTCGAAGGCGTCGCAGAGTTGGATGAAGCGGGCGCCTTTGTCCGCGCCGTCCGAGTCGATGGCGCCGGCGAGGTGGTGGGGGTTGTTGGCGATCACGCCCATCGGATGGCCTTCGACGCGGATGAACGCGGTGATGACGCCGATGCCGAACTTCTCGCGGATTTCCAGCACCGAGCCCACGTCGGCGATGGTGTGGACGATGTCCTTCATGTTGTAGAGGCGCAGCCGGTTCTCCGGCACCACGTGGCGCAGCGTGCGCTGGTCGTGGGCTTCCCAGTTGGGAACGCGGCCTTGGAAGTAGGAGAGGTACTTCTTGGCCACTTCCACCGCGTCTTCTTCGTCCTTGGCGAGAATGTCCACCACGCCGTTCGGCACCTGGAAGGACATCGGTCCCACTTCCTCCGGCGTGTAGATGCCAAGGCCCCCGCCTTCGATCATCGCCGGGCCGCCCATCGCCACGGTGGTGCGTTCGGTGGCGATGATGACGTCGCAGCAGGCGACCAGCGCGGTGTTGCCGGCGAACGTGCGCCCGTTGATGACTGTTACGAGAGGCACGAGGCCGGAGAGCTGCGAGAAGCGGGTGAAGGTATGCGTGTCGAAGGCGACGCCGGGGCCGTTGCCGTCGTCTCCGGGGCGCCCGCCGCCACCTTCGCCGAACAGGATCAGCGGGATGCGGAAGCGGTGCGCCAGCTCGAACATGCGGTCCTGCTTGTAGTGGTTCCGCCCGCCCTGGGTGCCGGCGAGCACGGTGTAGTCGTAGTGGACGAGCATCGTGCGGGCGGCGTCCTCGCCGAAGAGTTCGGCGTTCACGGTGCCGATGCCGGCGATGAGGCCGTCCGCCGGGGTGTTCTTGCGCAGCGTTTCCATGTCGTGGCGGCGGTGCTGGCGGGCGACGATGAGCGGCCAGTACTCCTTGAAGGAGCCGGGGTCCATCAGCTGATCGATGTTCTCGCGCGGCATTCGATAGCCGCGGGCGTAGCGCTTCTCCACCGCCTCCTGGCGGTTCTCGTCCAGCACGTAGGCGTGGCGCTCGTAGGTGAGGGCGAGGTCCGGGCGGATGTAGTCCGGGTCCAGTGCCTCGGCTTGCGCGGCTGTTCCGCCGGCGACTTCGGCTTCCTCGATGAACACGATGGGGAAGCCTTCGCGCACCACGTCGCCTTGGTTCATCGTCACTTCGCGGACGATGCCATCGTGCTCGGCGGCGATGACGTGCTCCATCTTCATCGCTTCCACCACCGCGACCTGCTGGCCAGCGCGCACTTCGTCCCCTGGCGTCACGTCCAGCGAAACGATGGTGCCTTGAATCGGCGAACTCACGCCGGTGCTGCCTTCGGGGCCCACGGCGGCTGGTTCTTCCGCCGCTGGATCGGCGGTTTGCGTTTGCGCCGCCTTTACCTTGGCGTCGTGATCGAAGAGGGCGAGCGGATCGCTGGTGTCCACGCGGGCGCCGGCGAAACCGGCTTCGCCAGTGGCCGTTCCTGGCGCTTCCGGCGCGATGAAGCGCTGCGGCGCGTCGGCAGCTTGGGTCGCGAGTTCGGCGAGGTTCTCGTCCACCCATCGCGTGTGGATGCGGCCAGCGGCGAAGTCCTCGTGGCGCAGCACGTTGCGGAGGAAGGGAATGTTGCTGCTCAAGCCTTCCAAGCGGAACTCGGAGAGTGCGCGGTCTGCGCGGGAGATCGCGGCGGCGAAGTCCTTTGCCGGTGAGTGAGCGATCACTTTCGCCAACAGAGAGTCGAACGCCGTGCTGGTGCGGTAGCCCGCGTAGCCGAAGCCGTCGGTGCGCACACCGGGCCCGTTCGGCGCTTCGTAGGCCGCCAAGGTGCCGCTCGACGGGTACACGGCGCCGTCTTCGCCGATGGTTTCCATGTTGACGCGGGCTTGGATCGCGTAGCCGCGTGGCGTGGCGACAGCTGGATCGTCCAATCCGAGGTCGGCGAGCGACGCCCCGGCGGCGAGGCGGATCTGCGCCTGCACGATGTCCACGCCGGTGACCTCTTCGGTGACCGTGTGTTCGACTTGCAGGCGGGCGTTGGTCTCGATGAAGACGAACGGCTGGCCGCCCGTTTCCCCTGCCTCCGCATCCACCAGGAACTCGAAGGTGCCGAGATTTTCGTAGCGCTCGGCCTGCGCGAAACGCACGGCGGCATCGATGATGGCGGTGCGCAGTTCGTCCGCCAGTGCGGGAGCGGGGGCGATTTCCACCACCTTCTGGTGGCGACGCTGCACGCTGCACTCCCGCTCGCCGAGATGCGCGACATTGCCGTGGCTGTCGCCGAGAATCTGCACTTCCACATGGCGAGCACGGGCCAGGAACTGCTCCACGTAAACGTCCGCAACCCCGAACGCCGCTTGCGCCTCGGAGCGGCAGCGCTCGAAGGCGCTCTCGAGTTCGGCCGCTTCGCTCACGATGCGCGTGCCGCGTCCGCCCCCTCCGGCCACGGCCTTGATGATCATCGCCCCCCCGTTCAAGGAGGCGAAGAACGCCTGCGCTTCTTCCAGCGACACGGCGCGGTCGATCCCCCGCACCACCGGCACATCGGCGGCAACGGCAGCGGCACGGGCGCGCCCCTTGTCGCCGAACAGTTCGAGGTGCTGCTGCTTCGGCCCCACGAAGACGATCCCCGCATCCGCGCAGCGGCGAGCGAAGCTGCCCCGTTCCGCCAGAAACCCGTAGCCGGGATGAACCGCATCGCAGCCCGCCTCCCGCGCCGCATCGACGACGGACTCCTCGTTCAGATACGCCGCAGCGCCCAGGCCGGACAGCGCGACGGCTTCGTCCGCAACGCGGGTGTGCAGGCTGGCGGCATCGTCTTCGGAATACACCGCGACGGTGCGAATGCCGAGGTCCGCAGCGGCACGGGCAATACGAATCGCGATCTCGCCGCGATTGGCGATGAGCAAGGCATCGAAAGTCATAGACGGTCTCTTGTCTCCCCTTGCATCGGAGCATAACGCAGGGCGCGGGCAGCGAGGGTGCCTTGGCGGTGCGGGCTGCTTCGTTGCCAACACGGATTCCGCGTTACGCTCTTGTCCTGCGCCGAAGAGAGACGTGCCTTGAACCTGACCATCACCGTCGACGACGAGCTTCTCAAGCGGGCGCGGATCCGAGCGCTTGAGGAGAACACTTCCGTGAACGCGGTGCTGCGGAAGTGCTTGGAGTCCTACGCGGACACAACGCGGCAGCGTCGGGCGGCGGACCGCCTGCTGCAACTGTCGCGAACAGCGCGGGCGAAACGCGGCACGGCCCGATGGACTCGGGACGAGCTGCATGAGCGGTGAGCCGAAATTCGTCGACACGAAGTCAACGACCAGCTTTCAGCGCTCTTCGGCGCGACACTGGAACCGGCGCGGCGATGTCTCCGTAACCCGTAGCCTGCCTATTGCCTACTGTTCGGATGCACCCATCAAGCTGCCGCGCCAGCCCCGTGTCGGGCTACGTGGCCAGTGGAACTCCACGCGCACTTCAAAGCGCAGCGTTGCGGAGAAGCCAACGGAGTCCGTGACGACCAGCGTGACTTCAACTGTTCCGCTGCTGGCCAACTCGGGAGTTACAACCAAGCTGCCGTCGACGATGCGTACCGTCGCCAGTGCGTCGTCCGAGGATGTGGCCTGCCAGCGGAGTTCCTCCATCGGGTCCGCCGCTTCGACCAGCGAGGCCAGCGGCAGGCGCAGTTCGTCGCCGCCTTGCAGCGGTTCGAGGGTGGGTGACGGCAACGCCCGGGGCGGCTGGCGGAACAACGTGAGCGCAGGCCCCGGCATCGTTTGGAAGCCGCGGAAGCAGGGATGGTCTCCGCACTGCGCGGTTGGCAGGGACGCCGCGTCGGCACGGAGCGCGAGGGCGGCACCGTTTTTCGATGCCGCGGAGAATGGTTGGCCCGCCATCGCCCCAGCTGCGATCTCCACCATCTCTGGCAGGTCGCCGGCTACTGCGTCCGCTGGCGACGCCGAGAGGGCTGCTGCGAGGCTGAACGGTGCCGCCCATGCGGTTCGCGCCACGAGTTGCGCTGGGCCCGGTGCCCAAGGTTCGGCGTCCAGTCGCGCCAGTTCCACCGTGAGCGCGAAGGGTGCGCCTAGGTTGCCTTCCACGGAGACTTCGCGCAAGCCTTCCATGCCGGCGAACAAACCTGCCGGCAACGTCGCCAGTGCATTGTTGGACAAGTCCAGCCTGCGCAGGCCGTGCAACCCAAGCAGGTCGTCTGTGCGCAGCGCGTCGATGTTCCGTCCGCTCAGGTCGAGACTCCGCACTGCGGCGAGGGTCGTCGGCTTCGGCCAGTGGCAGCCGCGCCAGCCTTGCGACAGTTCGTCGCGGATGGCGGGAGTTCGGTCGCAGACGCCCTCTTGGATCACGGCCTCGACTCTTGCGTTCCGCGCCAGGCCGACGTTCTCGTCTTCGGGCTGCTCAAGCTGCACGACGAAGTGTTCGCGCGCCGGCTCGATGTCCGCGTCGTCGATGATGGCGATTTCGATGGTCGCGGAAGTCTGGCCGGCGGGGATCGACACTTCGCCTGTCGACTCGTCGTAGTCCGCTATATCCGCGTCCGCCGTGGAGGCATCCCCGTCCGCGACCAAATGCCAGCGCACGGCGATCGGTGCAGACAACGGCCTGCTCAATTCTAGCGCGACAACCACGGTGCCGCCTTCAGGCACCGTGGTGCGCTCGCCTTCCACCGAGAGCGATGCCCCAACGGTCACTCGGAAGGTCGTTGTCGCCTCAAGACCGGCGGGGTCCTCCGCCGTGACGGTCACCGTCGCCTTGCCTGGACGCTCGCCGGTCACATGCGCGATCCCGCCGTCGATCCGCACCGAGACGAAGCCACCCGCGGCCGAAGCCGTGTAGCGTAGCGGATCGTCGTCCGCATCGTCGAACGCCGCACCGAGGGCCACGACCGCCGTCTCGCCGACATCCAGCTCGAGCGCCGGCAGCTCGCCCGACACCGACGGGCTCTGGTTGCCGACTGGCGGCAGCGTGGGCGGGTCGTCCGTCTCGTCGGCGTCGTCCGTGTCAGGCAGCGGATCGAAGTAAAGTGCTGCTGGGGAGTAGCGACGTCTGATGTCCGGAATATGCGTGTTCACCGAAGCCGCGCTAAGCGGATTGCGCCGAAGATCGATGTAGGTTGGATTGCTTCGAAAGATCGTCAGCAGCGGCGATATGTCCGAGATGGAATTGTCGCTCAAGTCGAGCACAAATACCCCGGCTAGGTTGGCCAGCGGCGTCACGTCCGTGATCGAGCCGCCTAGCAGCTCGAGTTGGCTGAGTGAATGGTTGCTGGCGACGATCGACGCTAGTACCGAGTTCGATATCCAGCGTCCGCTCAAGCCGAGGTTGCTCAGATTGCGGAAACTGGCGAGCGGGACGTCGGCAAGGGAGTTGAGCGGATTCCTGAGAAGAAAAAGTCTTTCCAGTGCGGTGAGGGTTCCCAGCGGCGTCGCGTCCGTGATCAAGTTGCCGGACAGATAGAGCGATTCCAGCGCGGTGAGGGTGCCCAGCGGCGTCACGTCCGAGATCGAGTTGAAGGACAGATGGAGAAATGTCAGCGCGGTGAGGGTGCCCAGCACCGTCACGTCCGTGATCGAGTTGCTAACCAGATAGAGTGTTTCCAGCGCGGTGAGAGACCCCAGCGGTGTCACGTCCGAGATCGAGTTATTGTTCAGAACGAGCCACCGCAGCGCGGTGAGGCTTCCCAGCGCAGTCGCGTTCGAGATCGAGTTGTTGGCCAGCTCGAGCGATGTCAGCGCGGTGAGGGTTCCCAGCGGCGTCACGTCCGAGATCGAGTTGTTGTCCAGTTGGAGCCACGTTAGCGCGGTGAGGGTTCCCAGCGGCGTCACGTCCGAGATCGAGTTGCCGGACAGGTCGAGTAATGTCAGCGCGGTGAGGGACCCCAGCGGTGTCACGTCCGAGATCGAGTTGAGGCCCAGTTCGAGCCACGTTAGCGCGGTAAGGGTTCCCAGCGGCGTCACGTCCGAGATCGAGAAGTTCTCCTCCAGAAGGAGCGTTGTCAGCGCGGTGAGGGACCCCAGCGGTGCCACGTCCGAGATCGAGTTCGTTTCCAAGTAGAGCGCTGTGATGTTGACGGCATGCTCGAGTCCGGTGACAGCCGAGATGTTCAAACTGTTCGCGTTGAAGGTCCCTGTTAGCTTGGCCATGTCCAGCTGGGTGATGGTTTGCCCCGATGATCTGCCGGTGGCGGTTTCCAGCGCTGCTCGCAGGTTGTCGTCCGGGATGTTCACCGCCGTGGACGGCGAGGTGGCCAACTGGATCGTCGCGGTGTTCGAGGCGGCGCTGTCGCCTTGGGCGTTGGTGGCGCGTATCTGGAAGTAGTAGCGCGTACCGTTGGTGAGGCTGCCCACGGTGTGCGAGGTGGTGGTCGCGCCGCTGCCGGAGATGGCCTGCCAGGAGGCGGCGGCGAGGAGCGTCGTACTGGTGGCGCTGCGCACCGAGTAGCCGGTGATGGCGCTGTCGGACGGGTCGGTCCAAGACAGGGACGCCGAGGCGTCGAGGGGGGCCGCGGCCAAGCCCATCGGCGCGGACGGCGCGGTCTGTGCGCTGGCCACGAAGGACAGGAATACGGCGAGGCCGCCGAGGATCGCCCGATGCGTGCGCACATGGGGGGGGGGGGGGGGAATTTACCGACCGTCGACACAAGTGCCAGTGAGGTCTTGCTGTGTGCGGCTCTGTTCACGATGGGTTGGATGCTCGCTCCACACTATACGAGCACTATGCACGGGGCAATTCGGCATTGCAACCCTCGGCCCATAGCAAATCGCATAACGATGTAACGTGAGTGACGGCGGGGATGCTGCGCTCATGGGTCGTCTCCTATCTTATTGATTAACAACGTAAACTTCACGGCTATGCCTTGATCTCATCGGGGTGCGTCGCGGCGTCAGTTGGTCTTGCGCGAGGTCCTGACCTGCGCCCAGACGAGCCGATGGTCGGGGTTCATCGGGTAGTAGGTGGTAGTTTCCAAAGGCATTGCGTCTTCGCGCTGCCAAGTTTCCTCGAAGTTCTGGGCGTCGGTCTCGCCTGATGGCGCGACGGAACGTCCCTCAGGACAGCGAGGCTGCTACGATGGTCTCCGTCGTCGCGCCCGCTTCCCCTTGGCTGAGTGAGGATCAGAGCATCAACCACGCAGCGCATGAGCAGTTCCTCTGGCGTGCTGGCACCGATGACGAGGTGCGGGTGCATCTTGCTTGGAATCCGCGTCGGAGGTCGCGTTGCGCGTTCTTGGTCGCGCCGGATGGGAGTCTGCATGTGGAGGTGCCAGCGGGCATGGGGCTGGATACCGTGCGTCGCGTGCTGGCGGACCATGCCGGTTGGATTCGGCGGCAGCGCCGTGCGGGGGCGGCGAACATCGCCAGTTGGTTTCCCGCGGAGTACGTCGATGGGGCGTCGCTGCTGTTCCGTGGGGAAGCGCTGACGCTGCGCTTGTCTGGCGACGCTGGCGTTCATAGGTGCGGGCAGGAGCTCGTCGCGCCTTCGGTTCGCCCGAAGCAGGAGGTCTGGGCCTGGTACGCGGTCCAGGCGGAGACGTTGCTGCGGACGGCTCTCGCCAGCGCGGTCGCGTCGCTTCCTTGGCTGGCGGACACGCCGCGTTGGCGGCATCGGTTCATGAAGAGTCGGTGGGGCAGCTGCTCTGGCAGCGGGCGGATCTCGCTGAACACGCACTTGGTGAAGCTCTCGGACGCGCTGGTGGAGTACGTTGTCGTTCACGAACTCTGCCACTTGCGGCACATGCACCACGGGCCAGCGTTCTACCGGCTGATGGAAGCCTCGCTGCCGGATTGGGAGCAGCGGCGCAGCGAACTGCATCGGCACGGCGGGCTGTTGCTGGAACCAGCGCCGTGACGTCGGCTCGATGGGCGGGCCGCGGAGGTGGAACGAGGCGGGTTCGGCGTTGTAGGATAATGGGCGTTCTCGATTCAACCTGACCTTCGCGCTGCGCCAGCCTTTACGATGACCCTACTCGACGAAACGTCGTCCACTTCCGGCGAGCTGCCGGCGGTGGGTACCGCCGAACAGTCGTTGGCTTGGCTGCGCGACGAGAACGCTCGGTTGCGGGCGGAACTTGCGCAGCTTCGCGCTGAACGGGCGCCACGGCACGGTGGTGGCGGCGGTTGGGACGACGCCATGCGGCGCGGCATCGACTACGCCGACGGCCACTCGGCCAGCAGTGCGCTTTCCGCTGGCAGACTGCTCAAGCAGCTCGCCGGTGTCGCCAAGGAGCGGTTGAAGGCTGGCCACATCCGCAACAGCAGCGATTTCGACGAGTTGCCCAAGCCGAGCGCGGACGAAGCGCAGTTGGAGGCCGATTTCGTGCGCTGGGGGTATTGCCTGGTCGCGGACGCCATGTCTTCGGCGCAAGTGCAGGCGCAGCTGGATCGGCTTATCGACCAGGCCCGCGCCGAGCGCCGCTTGGCCAAGGCCACGATGACCAGCCACAACGAGCGGGCGCAGCTGGTCGCCAATCTGGTGCTGAAGGGCGCGGTGTTTCGAGATGCCGTGGAGTTCAAGGAGAGCGCCGCGCAGCGTGGGCCGCTGGTGGATCGGCTGCTCGGCAAGGTGATGGGCGAAGGTTTCGGCCTCGGTTGCGCCCACGGTTCCATCGTCCATCAGCACGGCGGCTTGCAGGAACTGCACATCGACCAAGGCGGCATGCCCTTCCCCTACCCGCCGTTCCCCTTCGGTTCGCTCATCATCTGGTGTTACACGGAGTTCAATCTGGAAGCTGGGGGCACCTACATCGTGCCCGGCTCGCACCGCACGGCCAGCGGCGCCACCAGCTTCCACGACGGCGCCGACCTGCTGCGGATGGTGGACGGTGACCCCGGCCTGGTGGCCATCTGCGCTCCGCCGGGCACCTGCATTCTCACCGACACGCGAGTCCTGCACGGCGGCGGCAGACGCACCGCCGAAGGCACGCGCTACGCCATGCGCTGCCACTACAACCGCCACTACATCCGCGCCCTCCACGAGCAATCCACCGCCAACCTGCACGTGCCGGAGGACGTCTACGGCCTGCTCTCGCCGAGATTGAAGCAGATGATGGGCATCACGGTGAACGACCACGCGCCGCTTGGGGAACTCTCCGCGAGGGCCGTGGGCGAATGACGGGTACGACAAATGGCGAATGTCTCACGTCAAATGGAGAGATCGCCCCTATTTTCGCCCCTTCCCGCGACGCAAACTAGCACCCGCAACTTCAACCTCAACTGCAAGGAGAAACGCAATGAAGAAGCAACTAGTGGCACTCGCGGGTGCAGCAGCCCTGGGCCTTGGCGCAATTGCTGGGGACCTGACCCCTAGCGAAGAAGCTCAGCCGCAGGTTCAAGCGGGCTACATGCTGAGCGAGTTCATGTTCGGTCCTGGCCAATCCTTCCTTGGGCCCAAGTACACTGACTTCGGAATGGGGGTCGGTGCTGGCGTCGGCGGAGCGATCGGCTACAAGGTCGGAGACTATGTCGGAAGCCGAGCGGGCAGAGCGGTGAGGGGGTCCTTCACGGTCGCTGCCCGCGCCGCGTCAAGGGCCTCCCTCACACGCGCCAGCATGATGATGGGCGCGAGAGTGGGCGGGATGATCGGTTCCTTCGGCGGCCCGGTCGGCTTTGTGGTCGGTGCCATCGTCGGCGTAGCCTAGTCGGAGTTTGCAGCCATGATCTTCCTCCTCTCTGGTTTGGCTCTCCTGGGCCTCGCTGTTTTTGCGCTGATACGTCTGCGCCGAACACCCGGAGAGGAGGGAGATTCTCTCGCATTGGGTGCCGGGTGCGTCCTCTTCATTGGCGTCTCAACTGTCCTGATCTCCGGCATCTTTCTGATCCTTCCTCCTATCCGCGGGATCGTGCAGGAGTCGCCGCTGTGGCTAAAGATTGCCATTGGCACACCCACGGTCGTGCTCGGGGTGTACGTGTGCTCTGTCTTCATGTTCGAACTCTGCGGCGTGATCTACAGGTGGGCGCGGGGCCAATCCGATGAAGCGGACGAGACCGTAGGCTTCTGGGCTCGACGCCATATCTACGCGCTCCTTGGGACCATCTTCATCTCCATAGGCGTCTTTACCGCGATCTCGTACTTGGAGAACGCTGTCATCGGCGCTTTCGTGCTCGCGCTCGGCGTCGCGGCCCTTTCCTTCTACCATCCTTGGATCATGCCCTGGTTCCTCTACTACAGAGCCAAGAGTCTGGACCTCAATGAGTACGCGCAAGTCCATCAGTGGCTCGACGATGTTGCCGAGAAGCATCGCGTACCGAAGTTTCATCTTCGAGTGCAAGACGGCCGTATGGTCAACGCGCTCGCGTCCGGGGGTGTGTATCGGCACTTCATCGTGGTTGGCCGAGGGCTGCTGGACACTTTCTCCGTCGATCATCTCAAGGCGATCTTGGCGCATGAAGTAGGTCATGTTGTGAATGGCGACCTGTCTAGACGGCGTGTCTCGATGGTTTGCATCACAGTGGCGTTGTACGCCCCGTACCTCTACTTCGTCGTATTCCCTCTAGAAGGTTTTGTGCGCGCGTCGGCTCTCTTTGTGGGGCTGTTACTCGTGTACTCCCTCCCGTCGTTCGTCACGCGGCGGCATGAATTCGACGCCGACAGGAAGGCTGTCGAGATCATGGGCGATGCCGAGGTCGTTGCCCAAGCGCTGGAGAGGTTCTGCGAAGTAAACGAAAGCCCGATGGACGAGAGGAGCATGACGCATCCAACCATGCAAGCGCGTGTGGATGCGATTCGGCGAATGGGCGAGGAGCGGCGAGAGGGTGGGCCTTCGCCGGCCTAGCGCTGTCGCTGCTCGCAACTGCCTCCACCTTACGTCACGCTCTTTCGTGCTGCTGCCGAGCCGGCGACCATCGATTGGAAGAACCAAGCGGTGGTGGTTGGGTAGTTTGGAAGGCCCTCGCCGAGCTGGTCGTCCAAGGACTCGAGCGTTGTGCGCAGCTCTTGAACGCAAGGGCCGTAGCGTTCGTGCCAGTCGCGTTCGACCTGCGCGAGGAGGTGGGCATGGGAGTCGCGGGCTCGTTTGCCTTTCGGCGTGAGGAGGACGCGTCGGCTTGAGTCGCTCGGTTTGCCGGGTTCGACGACTACCACCAAGTGGCGTTCCAAGCCCGCTTTGCCGTTGCCGCGCACGTCGCCTCTGGCCGATGCGTCGCCTAGCGAGATGCCCTCGTCGGGGGTGTATTGGAGGAGGTTCGCGGTGGCTTGCAGGCCTGCGCCGTAGCCGAAGATGTTCCATTCGTAGTCGATGGTGAAAGCTGCCAAGGCTTGCGAGACGAGCGCGGGCAAGGGGAGAGACGAGAGATCGGCGGAGGGGCTGCCAGGCGGTCGCAGCACGACTGGCCAATCCTTGCCGTGGTGTGGGATGCGGGGTGGGCCGGGCTTTGCGGCGATGTGATTGCCGCCGGTGACGCTGGCATCCGCCAAGCCGTAACCGGTGAGGTACCACGGTAGCTCGATGTCGAGCTGCGCCACCAACTCGGCGATCGCTTGGCGCAATGTCGCCATGCGTTGGGGGCCGAAACGAGTCTCCCAATCCGACTCGACGCTCTCGATCAGCTTTGGCGCTGCGTCGCGAGCTGCGCGGCCAGCGGAAGTCAGATGCAGCATCGCCGCACCGCGTTTGCCCTCCACGGTCTCGACGGTCAGCCAACGTAATCGCTCCAAGTCGCGCACGACGGCGGAAGCGCCGCGCCGGGAGAGGATCGTTCGCTTCGGCAACTCGCGGCGACTCAGGCCGGCATCTGGAATCGCACGTAGGACGTTCGACCAGATGCCAAGGGAGGGTTGCGGGAGGCGACGCGCATCTTCGTAGTCGCGGTCGAAGGCAGCGAAGACGTGGCTCAGGAGCGACGGTAGAGGTTGCGCCCTCAAGACGGTCTTCGGGCGCGCCGGGCCCTGCGTTCGCGGCGATGCGTAGCGCAACATTCGCACGGCGTTGGCCGCTTGTTGGTGCGAACACGCATAGCGCGTCGAATCCCGCGTGGCCCTGTCGCCGGGTGGTTCGCGTTCGGCCGGGATCGGCGTTCGGCTGTCCAGCCGCCGGCCTTCGCCCATATGCGAGAAGATGAAGTCCACGACCATGCGGGCGACTTCGCCCTCCTGGGTGGCGTCGAAGCGTAGCGCGAATACCACGCGGTCCGCATCGACGTGGGCGTGGCTGCCGGCGTCATCCTCCGAAGCGGTGGCGATGCCAGGGAACTCGCGCAACGCGGCGGCGATTCCCTCTGCGGTTACGGATTGCGATCGTGCAGCCGCTCGAACCACAGCATGGTGTCCGGGAAGTTGGGCACGGGATGGTCGAACTTGGCGTCAAGCGCGGCAAGCCCGAATCGCAGCGCGGCCACGGTTGCCTTGCCGTGCTGCGCCTGCCAATTGCGTTCGATCTCCTGCACCAGGTGCGGGTAGCTGTTTCGGGCGCGGCGGGCTTTCGGCGTCGGGTACACCAGCCGCGTTGCAACGCCGCGCTTGCGCTTCTCCACGACCACCCATATATGCCGCTCCGGGGTGGAGCGACCGCTGCCGCTCAAGCGCTGTTTGCGGACTTGCTCGTGGGGTGTGCCGTCGTCTTCGATGTCCTGCAGCAGCGTGGACGCGCCGTGCAGATCGCCCAAGCGTTCGCGCTCGTATTCGATGGCGAAGTGCGCCAAGACGATGGAGATGAGCGCGAACAGCGGCAACTTGGCGGCCTTCGAGTGGCGCAGCACCACCGGGAATTCCTCGCCCCGGGCCGGAATGCGCGGCGGCCCTGGCTCCTCGGGCAGGTAGGGGCCGCCGGTGATGGCGCCGTCGCCTGGGCCGTAGCCGGTCAGGTAGTAGGGCAGTTCCACGTCGATAGCGTCGGCTATGGCGCCGAGGGCGGTGCGCAAGTCGTCTATCGTCTTGGCGCGAAAACGACGGCGCCAGCGCTTCTCGACATCCGCCGCCAAGCGTTCGCCAGCGGCTTGCGCGGCACGGCCGGCCGTGGTCAAGCGCAGCGTCTTCTTGCCGCGAACGTTGGCCTCTTTCTGCAAGTCGAGCCAGCCTTGCGCTTGGAGATCGCGCACCACGACGCGCACCGCCCGGCTCGCCAGAATCGCCTGCGGGCCGAGCTCGCGCAGGTCCAAACCGTCGTTCGGGATGACGCGCAGCACGTTCGCCCAAACGCCGAGATGGGGCGTGGATGGGTCGCTTGCCGCGAGGGTGTCGTAATCCCGCTCGAAGGCGTGCAAGGCGCGGCTCAGCAGCGTTGGCAACGGCGCGACCGCGAGCTTCGCTGGCGGACGAGCCTTGCCCATCGGTCGCAGCGAGGCGTAGTTCAGATAGCGTTTGAACGCGAGAGTCTGCTTCGGGTCGCAGTGCCAGTTGTATTCGCCGTTCTGCTTCGCGCCGACACGTTCGACGATGAACTCCACCGCCATCCGCGCCGTCTTGCCGTGCGCTGAATCGTCGAACGCCATCGCCAGCTCGACGCCGCCGTCTTGCGCTCGGCGCACGGCGCTCTCGGCGTCGATACCGGGAAAGAACTTGAATACCTCCAGCAACTCGCGCTGCGAATCCGTTTCCTTAGCCAGAGACCACCTCCCACTGCACCAGCGTATGTGGCGGGTCGTCGTCCGGGTGGTGTTCGAAAACGGCCCGCGCTTCGGCACCGATGCGCACCTCCTGGCGCGGGTCGCCCAGCAGATTGCCCACCATGCGCGCTCCGTCGTGGTCGGGAAACTCGACCAGCACGACGATGTAGGGCCCTTGTTCTTTCAGCGCCGGATGCACCGGATGCCAAACGCGCTCGTAGCTGTAGATGCGCCCGACGAGGGGCACTTCTTGGAAGGAGAGGTCGAAGCTGTGGCACTTGTGGCACGTCCACTCCGGCCCCCATTGCCAAGCGCCGCAGACGTTGCAGCGCTGCATCACCAGCCGTCCTTCGGCGGCGGCTTGCCAGTACGGCGCGTCGAGGCCGTCCGGGGCGGGGGCGGGCTTCGGCAGGCCCGGATTCAGATAGGCGCTCATACCGTGGCCTCCGAGCCGAAGATGCTGGAACTCACCGGCGTCACCATCGGCCCGGACACCACCATCGATACGTCCACGTCCTGCACCTGGTTCGGCGAGGAACCGCGAATCTGCCGCACGGCTTCGATGTTCAGCTCCAAGCCGTGCATGTAGCACTCGGCGAGGTTGCCGCCGCTGGTGTTCATCGGCAGCTTGCCGTCCGGCGCCAGGAGGTTCTCCGTGACGACGAACTCGTTGCACTCGTCGGGTTCGCAGAAGCCGTGCTCGACCATGCTCATCAGAACGCCGCCGGTGAAGTTCTCGTAGCACTGCAGAACGTCCACGTCGTCGGGCTTGCACTGCGCCATGTCGTAGAGCCTCGGCACGCAGGTCTTGAAGTTCGAGGTGGCGTAGTCCGGCGTGTTGTGAACGGAGGCGCCAGCGCGATAGTGGGAGCCGGTGACGGCGCTGAGAATGTAGACGGGCGGGTGGTCGAAATCCTTGGCGCGTTCCGCTGGCACCACCACCATCGCCGCCGCGCCGTCGTTCTCCAGGCAGCAGTCGAACAGGTGGAAAGGCTCCACGATCCAGCGCGAGTCGTCGTACTTCTGTTCGTCCAGCGGACGCCCGTGCATCACGGCGCGCGGATTGTTCTGCGCGTGGTGGTAGGACGCGAGCGAAATGGCGCGCAGCGCTTCCTGCTCCACGCCGTGGTCGTGCATGAAGCGCTGCACCTTCATGGCGAAGCTCTGCGCCGGGGACATCAAGCCGTAGGGAATGGTGTAGGCCGCCGCGCCGGAAACCACGTTGCTGCGCGGCCCCTGCCCGAAGCGCCCGAACTGGCCTTGGGCGAGCGCTCGGAACACCACGACGCACTCGGCCAGCCCGGTGGCCACGGCCGCCGCGGCATGGGCGATGGCCGCCGAGCCGCCACCGCCGCCACCGCCCCACTGCATGTTGGAGAAGCGCAGATCGTGGATGCCGAGCGCGTTGGCGAGCCGCGACGGATCGCTGCGGTCGTTGGAGAAGGAAGCGAAGCCGTCCACCTCCTTCGGCGAAATTCCGGCGTCTTCGCAGGCGGCCAGCGTGGCCATCAGCGCCAGCTTGAACTCGGCATCCGGCGATTGCCCGCGTTTGTAGTAGGTGGTTTCGCCGACGCCGGCAATGGCGGCGGCGCCCCTGAGCGTTCGTGACATGACGATGATCGTTCCCCCGTTTTGGGCCGTTCGTTGCAGGCAGGCGCAGCCCGGCCCGGACTGCTTGGACAACATAGCCGCCCGACAGGGCGCATTCAACCTTTGCAGCGGCTTACGGCCCCAGAGCGCGAATCGGAATCATGCCCACGTCCTCGCCTCCGGTCGAGCCGTAGCCGCTCGGCACGATCACCGCGAGCGCCATTGGCGGCGGGTGGTCGCTGTCTGCCATGCGCTCGGCCAGTCGGCGCAGGCTTTTGGCGCCGTTCTCCACCGCTCCCTCGCCCAGCTTGATCTCGAAGGCGGCCCAGCGACCATCGGGACATTCGACGATGGCATCCGCTTCCAGGCCGTCCTTTTCCCGATAGTGGTAGACCTCGGCATCGGCCGCCTGCGCATAGATGCGCAGGTCGCGAATGACCAGCGACTCGAACAGCAGGCCGAAGAAGTCCAAGTCGGCGGCGATCTTCTTCGGCGACGTGCCTAGAGCCGACACGGCCAACGACGGGTCCACGAAATGGCGCACCGGCACCGTGCGCAGCCGAGCACGGGAGCGCAGGTGAGGCGACCAGGCTGGTTGCTGCTCCACGACCATCAGCCGTTCGAGGGCGCGCAGATATTCGCCGGCGGTCTCGCTCTTCATCCGCTCCTGCTGGTCGTCGTCATCGTCGCCGCTGACGTCCGTAGCCAGCTTCCGCAACGACACCGATGTGGCGACGTTGCGCGCCAGCGACTGCAGGAGTCGACCGACGCGCTGCGGGTCGTGGGTTTTGCCGTCGAGGCGGGGAATGTCGATGCGGCGAATGTCCTCCAGATACCCGGCGTTGAGGCGCATCGCCGCGGCTGTCGTGCGGCCGATGTGGGTTGGCCAGCCACCGATGGCGACGCGCTCCGCCAAATCGTCGACGGAGATGGGCTCCGCTTGCCCTCGCTGCGGCTCTCCGGCGAGCAGCCCGGCGAGGGACATTCCGCCGTTGGAATGGCCGCTCTCGAACAGCGACATGGGGCGCATTCGCAGCCGCGTGAAGCGACCGGCGCCGGTGTGCCGCGTGATGTCGTCGGACGGCACCGCGGAGCCTGTCAGGATGAACTGCCCGGGCGTCGAGCGTTCGTCCACGGCGCGTCGCACTTGGTTCCAGAGGTTCGGCGCCACCTGCCATTCGTCGAGCAGTCGCGGGGTCTCGCCGGCGAGCACCGCGGGCGGGTCGATGTCCATCATGCGCTGCGCGGCGACGTCGACATCGAGCATCACTTGGCTGGCACTGGCCTGCGTCGCGGTCTCGGTTTTGCCCACCGCCCGAGCGCCTTCGACCAGCACTGCGCCGGACGCTTTCAGCAGCTCTCCAAGCTGTGCATCGGCGACCCTTGGGCGGTAGGGGGTGTTCTTCGACATGTCTTTGAAAATACGTCAATTAGATCCGATGGGCAACCACCTAGGGGGACATTTGTCGAAACTCTAGGGGGGCATTTGTCGAATCCGCAGGGGGACATTTGTCGAGAACTTAGGGGGACATTTGTCGAAGCTCTAGGGGGACGTTTGTCGAAATCGGCACCTGCGGGAAGGGCGAGAAGGGCCTCGTCGAGCGGCGGGATCTCCGCGGATGAAGGGCGAAGGCAGCCCCTGAGCGCACGGTCTATTCGATGGCGCCGTGGACCATCGCCAGGAACTCCGCGTTGTCGAAGTCCTCCGGCTCGCTGGTGCCGTGGTAGTTCGTGGCGGTGCGCACCGGGTGCCCATCGCCGACCCGCGTGTAGCGGCTGAACCGCGCCACCACCAGATCGTCCTGCGGATACGCGGCGACGATCTGGCTGTGCAGGCCGAAGGCGCCGATGCCGTTGCCGACCGCGATAGGCCACCAGTAGAACCCGTACTCGCCCTCCAAGGCCGAAGCCGTGCTCTCGGCCACCCACGCTTCGGAGACCACCCGCGAACCGTTCCACTCGCCGCCACGGGCGAACAGCAGGCCGAAGCGCAGAAACTTCCGCGGCAGCGCGTCCAGGCAGCAGTAGGACATCACGTTGCCGGATTCGTCCTCCCACCAATCGCCTTGGAAGTCGATCAAGGCGCCGATGCGCCGGTCAAGGAAGTGCTGCGCGGACATGCCCGTCGCGCCGTAGAGCACTTCTCCGGCGATCATCACATCCCCGTTGGAGTAGTCGTAGAGCCTCTCTCCCGGCTCTCCGATCAGAGGACGATCCAAGGACATCGCCAGCTGATCGGCGGCATCGTAGAGATCGCCCCCGTCCACCGTCCGCATGGCCGTGCGCAGGGTCAGCATGTGGCGCAAGGTGATGTTCGCCTTGTCCGTCTCGCTCCACGCCTCGGCATCGTCGGCCGACAGAAACTCCTGCACATGCTGCTCGTCGAGGTCGTGGAGATAGCCGTCGTCCAACGCGGCGCCGAGCAGCGCGCTGGCGACGCTCTTGGCGACGGACCAGCTCGTCACGAGATCGTCGGCGCTGCGGTCGTTCGCGTAGCGCTCGGCGACGACGTAGCCGTTCTTCGCCACCAGCACGGCGCCGGTGTCGTTGCCGGCCCGGAAGGCGTAGTCAAGCGCATCGTCCAACTCGTCTGGACACATGCCCTGGGACTGCGGTGTCGCCGTCTGCCATTCGACTCCCGGCCACGCCGGCGTGAACGGCCCCTCGTCGACCGCAACGGAGCAACCCGTGGCTGCGGGCGGCGTCGTGACCACCGGCGGTGGTGGCGGAGGCGGCGGAGCGGAAGAGCCACCCCCTCCGCCGCAGGCCACGATGAGCAAGGCGGCAGCGACCAGCACCGCGACTGCCGGCGAAGCGTAGAGCAGAAGACGAACTCGGCGACTCATGCGGACGACTCCTCAAGCAAGCAAACGCGCGAAGACCGCCGGCGGATTCACGCGGCGACCACGCGGGCCGTCGGAGAAGCCACGAAGCAGCCGCCGGCCATGCCGCCGTCCGGCCGCACCAGCACCGTCTGCGGCAATGCGAAGAGGAACCCGCTGACGCCGTTCGACGCGATGCGGGTCTCGCCGAAGCGACGCCGCAGAACATCCACCGTTTCCGCCGGCATGTGCGCCATCATCGTCACCAGATCCGTGCCGGAGACATCCAGCCGCGGGCAATGCACGGCGTCGTCCACGTTCATTCCGTAGTCGACGAAGAACGAAACCAGCTGGAAGACGGAAGCGAGAATCCGCCTGCCGCCGCAAGCGCCCACCGCGAACAGCGAACCATCGCCGAGGCGCCCGATCACCGGCAGCATGTTGCACAGCGGGCGCCGCCCTCCCACCACCGAATTCGGCCCGCCCGGGCGCGGGTCGAACCACATCATGCCGTTGTTCATCAGCACGCCGCTGCCCGGCAGCATGATGCGCGAGCCGAAGCCGGACATGATCGTCTGCGTGAGCGAAACGACGTTGCCCTTCGCATCGGCAACGCAAAGGTGGGAGGTGTGTGACGGGCGCGGGTCCGCGCCTTCGCCGAGGTGCTCCAAGCGGTAGCGATAGGAGTCGAGCAACGCATCCGCGTAGGCGACGAAAGCGGCGGAATCGGGTTGCGCGCCGGATGGCGCGAGCCTCGCCTCGAGATCGGCGAGCGCTTGGCAGAGCGTCGGGCCGCCGGTGAGATGCCCAGGCGCGAAGATGGTCGCGTCGCGGTAGCTCGCCGCCAATGGTTCGGCGACCCGAGCCGTGTAGGTGGCGAAGTCCTCGCGGCGGATACGCGAACCGGCGGCCTGCAAGTCCGCGGCCATGCTGTCCGCCAGTTCGCCGTGGTAGAACGCTTCCGCGCCTTCGTTCCGCAACGTCCGATAGGTCGCGGCCAGGTTGCCCAAGCGCAAGTGGTTCGCGGTCTCGACGCTGGCGACCGGCGGCAAGCCGTCCGCGAGATAGGTGCGCTTCGTCTCCTGATACATGGCGAGGCCACGCGCCATCGCGCCGATCAGATAGGTCGCGTACCAGTTCAGAGGCAGGCCCTGTTCGGCGAGCTTGCAGGCGGGTTCGATTGCATCGCGCCAATCCCAAGTGCCGAACCGTTCCAAAGCCAGCGCAACGCCTTTGACGTAACCCGGCACGGCAACCGCAAGCGGGCCGTGGACATTCGCGTCGCCGACCACCTTCGGCCAGTTGAACGTGGCGGCGCCGGTCGTTCCGCCGGCGAGGGGAAAGTCCTCCGCCCGCGCGTCGAGCGGCGCCCTCATGCCGAACTCCACCACGTCCAAGCGGTCTTCGTCGGCGCGATGGATGGTCATGTAGCCACCGCCGCCGATGCCGCTCATCCACGGTTCCACGGTCCCCAACGCCAGACCCGCGGCCACCGCCGCATCGACAGCGTTGCCGCCTTGCCGGAGAACCGCTGCGCCGACTTCGGAAGCCGCGTAGTGCTGCGTGGCCACGAGGCCGTGGCGTCCTTCCACGGCCGGTTTGCGCAGTTGCCAGTGCTCGATCATGCGGAGCGCGTGGATGTCCGCCCTCGGTGTTCAACCGGAAGCGTCGGCGGTTTCGTCTTCGAGATCGAGCGCCCACAGAATGAACGCGTACTCCTCCGCGACTTCGTAGAGGGAGTCGTAGCGGCCGGACTTCCCGCCGTGGCCCGCGCCCATGTTGGTCTTCAGCAGCAGCGGATTGTCGTCGGTTTTCAGCGTTCGCAGCTTGGCGACGTACTTGGCCGGTTCCCAGTAGGTCACGCGAGGATCGTTGAGGCCGGCCGTGACCAGCATCGGCGGGTAGCTTCCGGCCTTGAGCTGATCGTAGGGCGAGTACGAACGAATCAACTCGAACGCTTGCTTGTCTTCGATGGGATTGCCCCACTCCGGCCACTCTATGGGCGTGAGCGGCAGCGACGTGTCCAGCATGGTGTTGAGCACGTCGACGAACGGCACATGCGCCGCCACCGCGCCCCACAACTCCGGCGCCTGGTTCACCACCGCGCCCATGAGTTCTCCCCCCGCGCTGCCACCGGCAATCGCGATGCGCCCCGGCGAGGTGTACTGCTCGGCGATCAGATGGCGCGCCACGTCCACGAAATCGTTGAACGTATTGTTGCGCCGGTCCAACTTGCCGGCCTCGTACCAGTGGTAGCCGAGTTCGTCGCCGCCGCGAATGTGCGCGATGGCGAATGCGAAGCCGCGGTCCAGCAACGAAATGCGCGTGGTGGAGAACGACGGCATGATGCCGCTGCCGTAGGCCCCGTAGCCATACAGGTAAAGTGGCGCCGCAGCATCCTTCTGCCAGCCCTTGCGGTAGACGATGGAAACGGGAACCGAGGCGCCGTCGCGGGCTGGCACCTTGATTCGCTCGGCGACGTACTGCGACGGGTCGTAGCCGCTTGGAATTCGTCGAACCTTTCGGCTGCGCAGTTGCGCGGTGTCCAGCGCGTAGTCGAACACGGTGTTGGGCGTCACCATCGAGGCGAAATCCAAACGCAAGGTGCGCGTGTCGAATTCCTCGTTGTCGCCCAGGCCGACGGTGTAGGCGCTTTCCGCGAAGTCGATGTAGGAACTGCTGCCGTCGCGGTTCAGGATGAGAATCTGATCGACGCCGTCGATGCGTTCCTCAACGGCGATGAAATCCGCGAAGGTTTGGACACCCATGATGTAGCGCTCGTCGGACGCCGCCACGAGTTCCTGCCAATTGGCGGGCGACGGGTCGCTCTCCGGGGCCGTGGCCAAGCGCGAGTTCTTGTGCGTGTCGTTGGTCTTGACGATGAACCGATCGCCTTGATGGTCGATGGCGTATTCGTGATCGGTGCGCCTTGGCGAGACGACCAGCGGTGCGCGATGCGGATCCGCCGCTGGCACCAAACGCACTTCGGAAGTGGTATGGGCGGACGTGGAAATCACGACGTAGGCCTTGGAGGACGTGAGCGAGACGCCGGCGAAGAAGCCCGGGTCTTCCTCTTCGTAGATGATCGCGTCCGCGTTCTCGGCAGTGCTCTCAGCAGCGCCCTCCGCACCGCTTTCGCCAGCGCCAAGCACATGCAGGCGAATCTGGTACGGACGCCACTGGTCGTCCAGCAAGGTGTAGAAGAACGCCGAGTCGTCCGCCGCCCAAACCGGGCTGCCTTGGACGTTCTCGATTGCATCCGGCAGCAGTTCGCCGGTCTCGAGGTCCTTGATGCGCAGCGTGAACCGCTCGCCGCCGCTGGTGTCCGTGCTGTAGGCCAGCAAGCGTCCGTCGTTGGAAACCGCAAGCGCTCCGAGACGGAAGTAGTCGTGCTCCGCCGCGAGTGCCGGTTCGTCCAGAATCACCTGCGCGTCCGCTGTCGGGCCTTCGCCCGCGTCTTCGCCCTCTGCTGGCCAACGCGACCAGATGCGGTACTGGCCGCCTTCCTCGAAGCGCCACTGGTAGTAGAACGCGCCCTCCTTTACGGGCACGTTGGCGTCGTCCGGTTGCTGACGCGCCTTGATCTCCTCGAAGAGCCGGTCGATCGACGCTTGGCGGGGCGCCATCCGCGCTTCGAAATAGGCGTTCTCCGCCTTCAAGTAGGAGAGCACGTCGGCATCGTCCACGGTCGGATAGCTGTCGTCCTTCAGCCAGTGGTACGGGTCTTCGACGGTGTACCCGTGCATGGTGAAGGAATGTGCCCGCGCCTCCGCCACCGGCGGTGCTGGCGTTTCGCTCTGCGGCATTTCCGGCGCCTCTTCTACGCTTTCCGCTTCTTCCGCCGGGCCGCACGCGACAAGGGTCGCCGCGACGAGCGCCGCCGCTGCGACCGAAGCGACATGGCCGGCAACGTCAATCGGGCAGCCCCAGCACGCGCTTGGCGACGATGTTGCGTTGGATTTCGTTGCTGCCGGAGTAGATCGACGCCGCGCGGTTGGCAAGGAAGGTGCGCGTGTCCGCGACTTCCCGCTGCGAGAAGCCGTCGCCTTCCCAGCCGAGACCTTGCGTGCCGCGCATCTCCACGAACAGCGACGATTTGTCCTGCTGCAACTCGGTGCCGTAGGTCTTGAAGATGGAGGTGGCGGGGCCGGGCGTGCGTCCGTCCTTCGCTTCCTCGACGGTGCGGCGCTGGGTCAGGCGGTACGCCTGGTCGTTGATGTTGTGGCGCACGATTCGGCTGCGCAAGGCGTCGTCCGCGATGCGCCCGTTGCGTTCGCCGGCGAACTTCCGCGCCTCGCTTTCAAGCGTCGGCCCGGCTTCCCGCACCGCCGCCCCGCCCACGAGCGTCGCCATGCTGCCGCGTTCGAACTGAAGCAGGCGCTTGCCGACCGTCCAGCCCTTGTTGAGTTCGCCGACGAGGTCCGCCTTCTGCGCGATGGCATCGTCGAAGAACGTCTCGCAGAACGGCGAATCGCCGCTGATGAGGCGAATCGGCTTCACGGTGACGCCAGGCTGATGCATCGTCAGCAGCACGAAGCTGATGCCGTCGTGCTTCGGCACGTCGGGATCGGTGCGCACCAGCGCGAACATCCAATCCGCCACCTGGGCGCCGGACGTCCAGATCTTCTGGCCGTTGATGACGAAGTGGTCGCCGTTGTCCACCGCGCGGGTGCGCAGGCTGGCCAAGTCCGAGCCGGAGCTCGGCTCGCTGTAGCCTTGGCACCAGGCGATTTCCCCGCGCACGATGGGCGGCAGATGCCGCTGCTTCTGCTCGTCCGTGCCGAGTTCGAGCAGCGTCGGCCCGATGAGCGACAGCCCCATGCCGCCGAACGGCACCGGCGCCCGAATCCGCCGCAGCTCCTGGATGAGCGCCATGTACTGCTCGCTGTCCAAGCCGCCCCCGCCGTACTCGGCAGGCCAGTCAGGCGCGGACCACCCCTTCTCGATCAGCCGCTCGCGCCACTCCCGATGCGCATCCCGATCGGCACCCCCCGCCCGCACCCCTTGCGGACAGTGCGCCTCCAGCCAATCCCGGGTCTCCTCCCGAAACTCAGCCAAACTCCCCATCGCCACTCCTCCTCAGGCGTTCTCTGCCCGCAAGCATCAAGGATGCGGCGCGGAAACTCAAGCGAAGATGGCCACCAGCGTGGACGGCGGGAAGCCTACTCGAAACGGCACCTGACATGACGACGTGGTACGGTTGGCACAAGCAGCGGTGGCGAACGGAGGGCATGGTGCGTAAACAGGCCGGCAGCCGCACGATCAAGGCATCCGAGTTCAAGGCCCGTTGCTTGAAATTGATGGACGAGGTAGCCCAGAGCGGCGAAGAGATCGTGATCACCAAGCGCGGGCACCCAGTGTCGCGCCTCGTGCCATGCCACCAACCGCCCGAACGCTTCTTCGGCGCCGACCACGACATCATCCGCATCCACGGCGACATCGTCGGTCCGCTGGACGTCGAGTGGGAGGCGGTAGTCGACCCAGATCGCGTTGCCAGCCCGTAATTCTGCTGCCCCGTGTCCTGCCGGTCTCGGACTCGCACGCTTTGCAGGGAGCTCCGGCGGAGACCACGGCAACCGTGTTCCTTACCACCGCCTCCACATGACCATTACTCGCGCTTCGGCAAGAGAGCCTCCCCAGCCAATCTCTTCTGGCGCACCTCCTTGCTGTAGGCGTCAAGGTTGACAAACCGTTCCGCGGTCGTCGGGTGTGATCGACCAAAGGTGATGGACGCTACGTTCTCTATTGCCATCTTGCGCCAGAGATCAGCAACTTCGGACGAGTCGATACCCGACCGTTCCATCATGTAGATGCCCACGTAGTCGGCTTCACGTTCGAAATCTTGGGAAAAGCTCATCGAAGCGAAGCGAGCAAAGTCGGAAGAGAACGTCGTGTACACGCCTTGCGTGGCAGCCACCACGTCTATAATGGCGCCGAACAGTGCGCCAATCCCTGCGTTCGCTTTCTTTTTCTTGATGTGGCCCTCTGTGTTGTGCGCAAGCTCGTGTGCAAGTACCGCCTGCAGTTCGACCTCTGACTCAAGAAAGCGCAGCATTCCTGAGGTGATGTAGATGTTGTTCCCATCCGCGAAAGCGTTGAGAGAGTCGTCGGCTAGCACCATCACAGGATAGTCGCAGGCCCGCCGGTTACTCACGTTGACGGTAACTTCACCGCCATTGCGGAGAACGGTCATGGCGTAGGTTGGCCTGTTTGACTCGTCGGCGATTAGCTCCATCGCGCGATCTGCACTCTTCTTGTTCGATGGCGTTGGTACGCGCTTGCCATTGATCGCTACGATGACGTCTCCTCGTTGGAGTCCAGCCGCATGTGTAGGGGAACCGTCGATGAGAGTCATGATGGTAGGCAACG
Source organism: Candidatus Azotimanducaceae bacterium (assembly GCA_965243175.1). Taxonomy (GTDB): domain Bacteria; phylum Pseudomonadota; class Gammaproteobacteria; order Pseudomonadales; family Azotimanducaceae; genus VXYL01. The sequence continues at coordinate 1,687,967 of OZ251532.1, forward strand.
CATGAACGCCGAGACCCGCGACTGCCTCCCGAAAGGCCTCGTTGTGACGATAGATCGAGTCCAAGAAACTGCCGTCCCAGTTCCATCTCACGCGCTCACCGCACAATTCGACGTTCGCGTAGAGGATCGGCAGCGCCGCCGTCCACACTCGTTCGACGCGGCTATTGTTCGTCTTGACGACCAGCGCCATCTGACGTTCGCGCTCCGCCGCGACGACCTCCGGATCGCTGGTCGGTCGCGAGGTTGACGGAGCCACGCAGCCGGCCAAGCCAACCGCGAACAACAATGAGCACAGTACTGTGACCTTCGTTTTCAACTCAACCTCCTTATGGCGAGCGGAAGCAACTCAAGAGTTGCAGTTTAGAAATTACCTTAGCATGACGTTACCGTTCTTTCCACCGAGACTACGAATCAAGCTGCGAGTGATGCTGCGTTTTCGGGTTGCACAACATCACATCGAGTCGAGAATGTCCATGAGGTGGCGATACGTCACGCCTGACTGTTTCGCCATGACGCGAACGGTGTGCTTCGAGGCAGACTCGACATTCTTTGTGCTAAAGGGCTTATGTGGGATATTCAGTTGCGACCTTACGGCCTTCTGCAAATCTACCCAACTCCGATGCTTTTCGGATCGGATCCTCCGAATGATACTCTCGACCTCTGTCGAACCACTCACTGGGTTGGAGTCCCCTTTTCGTTCCCGGTGGAGCACCTGAATGTTCTGTCCACGAAGTACGGCGGACAAGTCGAAATTCTGATCATGGACGAAGCGCGGCGGTTCGCAAACGGGATTGTCAGCAAAGAACAGGTACCACGACGCCTGCTTGATGGCCCGTTGCAGATCACCGTGAGGATGTTGATCCTCCGTCAACATGCCAATCCAGAATGGCATGTAGCACAAATTCCAGCCAGCGGTGAACGCGCCAGGGTCCCAGGGATGCCCCCAGATGTGCCTAACGCCGTAGCCCGACTTCCGGATTACCGTGCGTCCCGTGTATCGGCCCCACGCCATTTGGGCGTGCGAGTTGTCATCCAGTTTCACGGATTCGCCTTCCCAATGCGCAATGTCTCCTTTGCCCTGTCCCGGGTAGTGCTCTCGACTGCAACGAGCAAACTTCGGATACCAAGGCGTTCGCTCCCTCACTGCATCTGGATGTACAAAGAAGCTACTTGCGAAGGCGGCTTCGATCACCGACGTACCTACGCTACCTAGCAGTTCTTCGAGCGATTCGATTGGATCTGGTAGTTCGTCCTCGAATGGCTCAATACCGATTGTATTGCGTTCAGATCTAGAGATCGATCCAGCTCTGCTGCCAAGTGTCCTTTGCCCACAGACGCTCCCGAGTGCCGCGAGAATGCCTTCGTGGAGTCGCCCGCTATAGGCACAATTGTCAGCTTTCTCTCGTCGTAGTAAATCGTTGGGATCCTTCGTCAGATCCTTCGGTGTAGCCAGCGGTGGCAGCACCTTGGCCACCATCCTTGCCGCGGCATCAATTAGCTCGTCGTTGTACGGGCCAGCGAGCAGTTCCTGCCGCCCTCTGTTTGTTTTCCACGACGCGTTCAGGATGCCGGCAAGTGGGCTAGTCATCTGCGTAGGGAAGAATGCCCAGAAGTGGCCGGGGGCGGAGAGGTGGTCGAGTGGGGCAGCCCAAGCGAGCTGGACGTTGCTAGCGTCGTCCAACGTGCGGCTGTCTGCTCGTGCTTCGTCAGAGAGCGTGTGCGTCGTCTTGTAGCATCGCCACCGGGACGACCCGCTGCCCGCGTCCAAACGGAGCTCCTCTCCGTCGTGGTGAAGGGTGAACTCGCGTGGTGCTTCACCATCGCACTCTAGCGTCAAGTATCGGACATGCGGCACGAACAGCAGGAACTCTGGCGGGAACTCCTGCGCTTGCGTCGCCAAATCCTCGAACGCTCTCCGCGCAAGCGGCAGGCGGACGATGTTGGTTGCCCAACTCATAAACTCGCGCAGGTCCTCATCGTTGGCGGCTTCCGCCTCCGCGTCCATCGGCTCTGGCAGGCGAAGCGCTGGATAGCGCTCGGCCGGTACATGCCGACGGATCCGCTCCGCGGCACAAGCTCTGTCGAACCGCACGCTCCCGGACCGGCTGTAGAACTCCGGCGCATCCGTCACGCCGAGGACGGACTTGAAGCCCATGCCGAATCTGCCGATCTCGGTGGTGCCGCGCTTGCTGGACATGTGGGCGAACATCAGGCCCTTCACGCCTTCTTCGTCGATGGGTTTGCCGTCATCCGCGCAGTAGAGGTAGCGCTTGGTCAGCCGGATGAGGATGCTTTGGCCAGTGCCGGGGTAGGTCAAGGCATCTGCGCCGTTTTGTACCAGCTCGTACAGCTGCCGGTGGGCATAGCCGCCGTGCGCCGTGTCGTACTCTTGATTAGCGTGTTCGGTGACGAGGTGCGGCTGCGCCCGGTACGCTTCAAGGGTCTTGTGGGCCTCGGCTAGAACGAAGCGCCCGAGGGCGTCCTCAGGGCCGTGCCAAGCCTCCTTGGGGGGGCTGGCTGGCAGTTTGAGCGGCCCACTGGCACGGCGAAACAAGCCACGCTTGGCGCCGGAGAAGTCGTACTCCTGCTTCATGGTCTCATTTCGTAGCGTCTGCGCTCTCTTGGCGTTGCGGGCCGTGCGGAGATGATGCGTACCGCCGTCGCATCGTCCCGCTCGACGGTGGTGTGAACAACCACCATGAGCTGGCCGCTGCTCGACTGGCCCAAGGACCTCCAACGCTGCTCGAACCCGCCATGTTCATCGTCGGGCATCGACAATAGCAGATCGTCGGCTAACACGGTGGCGGCATCTTCGAAGGACACACCGTGCTTCCGCAGGTTCTTTGCCGCCTTCGCGGGGTCCCACTCGAACTCGAACATGCTGCGCCTTGTGGGGCCCACATCTGAGCCAAACTCTATGCGATGACCGCCTCGAGGTCGTCGCCCTGATCATGGACGGTCGGCGACCGAGCACCTGCTCCCGCACCCTAGAACTCCAGAATCGCCCGCCCGCTTATGCGCCCGTCCGCCAACGCCTGCGCGGCCTCGTTGATCTCGCCGATCGGATAGCGCTCCGTCACCAGCGATTCCAAGTCCAAGTCGCCGTTGGCGTGCCAGTCGAGGAACGTGGGGAAGTCGCGGTCGGGGCAGCAGGAGCCGCCGATGGAGCCGCGGAACTGCTTCTCTTGGCCGAGCATTTCGCCGGCATTCAGTTCCACGGTGGTGCTGGGGACGCCGACCAGGACGGCGGTGCCGCCTTGGCAGACGCCGAAGTGGCCGGGGCGGCAGGCGGGGACGATCTGCTCCATCGTCGTCTTCAGGCCGATGCAGTCGAAGGCGAAGTCCACGCCGGTCACGGGCTGGCGGGCGATGGAGACTTGGCCGGGCTTGCCGGTGAGGGCGTGGATCGCTTCCACGGCGTTCGTCTTCGCGGCATTCACGCCGTGGGTTGCGCCGAAGCGCTTGGCGAACTCCAGCTTGGCGTCGTCCAAGTCCACGGCGATGATCGGATTGGCGCCGCGCATTCTTGCGCCGACGACGGCCGAAAGCCCCACGCCGCCAACGCCGAAGATGGCGACGGAATCGCCAGCACGCACGTTCGCGGTGTTGAGCACCGCGCCGGCGCCGGTCATCACCGCGCAGCCGATGATGGCGGTGACGTCGCGGGCGATTTCCGGCGCGGCCTTCACCACGAACTGCTCGTCCGCGAGCGTGTGGTCGGCCCAGGTGAAGACGTTCTGCGAGACCGCTTCGGCGCCCCCGACATCGAGCGTCGCCGCGGCTGGCGGGGCGCTGGCGTTGGCCGCGTCCCGAGGCACCCAGGTGACGAGCACGGTGTCACCTTCGTCGATGTGGGAGACCGCAGCGCCCTTCTTCACGACGATGCCGGTGGATTCGTGGCCGAGCAGCGTCGGGCGACGCCGCGGCCGGTGCATCTGATGCAGTTGGGAATGGCAGATGCCGGAGGCGTATTGCCGCACCACCACCTGGGTCGGCCCCGGATCGGGCAGTTGCAGCTCCCGCACCTCAAGCTGCGGCAACGCGCCGCTGGCTTCCCCCTGCGGCAGGACGACGACTTGCGCGGACGTGGCCATGTGCGTTCCTTCCTTGATTCGTCTGCGAGTGCCTGAGCTTAGCAGTGCCGGTGCCCACGGTCATTGCAGGGCCGACACGTCAAGCGACGAACAGCAGGGTCCATGGCAGCGCGGGATGGACGCGGTAGTGGTCCGGGATCTTGTCGACGATCGACAGCGCGACGACGATGTAGACGGCCATCAGCACGATCCCGACGCGACGCGGCAATTTGGCGGTCGTGATGCTCAAGACTCGCTCGCGTTGTTCTCGGCCCACTCAGCCAGCGCTGCGACCAAGCGCGAGATGTCGGTTGCCGTGGCGGTGAGTTCGGTGGTCGAGCGTTGCAGGTCCGGGCCGGCGAGCAGCGTCAGCGCGCCCACTTGCGCACCCAGCTTCGTCGCGGAGGCTTCCAAGGCGGTGGCGAGATTCTGGAGCCCGGAGTCGGGTTCGGGATCGCGGTCAAAGCCGCCAGGCACGACCTGCGAGCCGTCATGGCGAATCGTGAGCAGCGGCGGTTCGGCCGGAGCCGCGGCGTCTGGCGAAGACGGCCAGTCGTCGTGGGGTTCGGCGGCTTCGACCCCCGAGGCGAGGGCGTCCAGTCGTTCGACGATCGCCAAGTTCGCCTCCTCGTCGCCATCGAGGCCGGAGGAAGCCTCCACGAGCAGCTCGAACGCATCGCGGTCGGTTGCCACGGTGCCGTCCAGCATCCGCTCCAGCAGGTTGACCATGGCGGCGACGAGGGTGCGCCCGGGCGCCATGTGCGCCGCCAGCGACTCCCGAAGCAGCCGCAGCGTTTCTTCGTCGGGCTGCCGCACCAGGTCCGCGATGAGCGCCTGCAGATCCTCCGCATCCACTTGATTCATATTCAATTCCGCTTGCGCCGGGTCCTTGTGGGTGCGCCGTGGCCGCGGTGTTGCATTGCCCGCGGATTGGAGCGCATAATGCGGCAAGTTAGCAGGAGGGCTTCCGCCATGCCACGTTCCCTCGCGTTGACGCTTTTCTTGGGGCTGTGCCTCGGCCTCTGTCTGCCAGCCTTCGCGTCCGGCTCGGTCGGCGCCGGTGGCAGCAAGGCGGGCGGTCGCGGCGAGTACACCGTCGGCAAGGTGCTCATGCATCGCACCGTCGTTTGCGACGGCTGCGCCATTGCGAAACGCGCTTTCACCGCCGAACGCGCCGGGGCGATGATGAACGACATCGACGCCGCGCTGTCGGGCAGTTCGCCGACGGAGATGGTGCGCTCCCTCTGCGCGGATGGCGACCGGGCGGACTGCGCCGCGAAGCTCCGCGCCACGCAGACGTACCTCAAACGCCGCTTCCGGCTCTAGCGGCGGCGTCCCTTCCATCGGTTTGTTGCAGCAACAAGGAGTTCACATGCGAACGTTGCTCGTGGTGACTTCCATCGTCGTCTCGACGGTGCTCTCTGCCCCGGCACTCGCTGCCGGTTCCCCTTGGCTTGCCGAGCCGGACACGGGCAGTTTCAGCGTGTCGTTCGTGCGTCAGTTCGCGGACGAGAAGTGGACCGGCGCTGGCGGCACCCAGAAAGGGCCGATGCCGGGCGGCGACCTCACCCAAGGTACGCTCTGGCTCACCAGCGAGTACACGTTCCGCGACAACCTGGCCTTGGACGCGCAGGTGGGCTGGGCGCGCAGCGAGCTGGCGCAGGACAACGACAAAGGGCTGGCCGACGCCACCCTCGGCCTCACTTGGCGCCTCATGGACGAACTGATCGGCCAGCCGCTGAGCGTGGCCGTGCGCGGCGGCGTGATCGTGGCTGGCGGCTACGACACCGGCACGGCGCTGCCCACCACCTCCGGCGCGCCGCCGGGCATCTACGCCATCGGCGATGGCGGCAACGGCGTCGAGGCATCGGTCGTCGCCGGCAAGGTCTTCGGGGAAAGAGTCGGCGTGTCCTTGGAAGTCGGCATGCGCAACCGCAACAACGACATTCCGAACAACATGTTCTACAACCTCACCGGCTTGGTGCGGGTCAACGAACAGATCACGCTGGCGGTGGACTACAACCGCATCACCTCCGACGGCGATTTGGACATCGGCGTGCCGCCCTTCAATCCGGACCGCTTCCCCGAAGTCGCGGAAGAAGCCACCGTGCTCGGCGGCCGCGTCTCCGTGGCGCTCACGGACAACGCCAGCGCAACCGTCTACTACGGCAACACCACGGACGGCCGCAACACCTCGGCGTCGCGCATCTTCGGCATGGCGTTGAGCTACGCCTTCAGCAGCTTCTAAAGGTCGCCGGAGAATTCCGCTCTCGGAGAATCAGGGCGCGTTGAGCGACCAGTCGTAGGCGTAGTCGACGTCGCCCTTGAACGCCCGCAGCTGCTCCGCCAGCTCGGGCGCGGCGTACTTGGCCAAGTGCGCCAGCACCCCTTCCTCGCTGTCGTCGAAATCTTCCTGGTACCAGTCGTAGATGCTGGAGACGGTCACGTCGTCGCCGTCGAAGGCAACGCCGCGCGCATGGTTCACGTAGGCGCTCGCGCCGTCTTCCAGAAGTTGCTCCGTGTTCGCCGCCGTGTACGCGCGCGCCGCTAGGTTCGGGCAGCCGAAGCTGGCGCAGTTGACGGCGTAGTGGATGCGGTTGTCCTGCCAGATGGGGCGCAGGATTTCATGCTCGATGTCGTTCAGCGTGAGCTCTTCGCCGACGACTTCGGCATGGGCGTCGTCCCACGGGCCGGGGATGAGCCAGTTGTCGCCCATGTCGCGGATCGAATCCACCGGATAGGCGTTGGCGACCAGTTGCACGGTGAGCGCGTTGTAGAAGTTGATCCAGTACGCCTTCTGTTCCGCCGCCGAGTAGGGCCTTGGGTCGATGGCTTGCAGCCCTTGCAGGTAGGCGGCGAGGCTGGCGGTGTGCTCGGCGTTCGCTTTCAGGCCGCCGTAGTCGAATCGGTTGACGCCGGAGGGATGGTCGGTTCGCAGGTAGCCGTCCAGGATCTCCTGCCACGCGCCGTGGTCGATGGTTGCGGCGTTGGCGTCGTCGCGCTCGGCCCAGAACACGGCGTGGTCGACGTCCGCGGCGGCGTTGAAAGCGACGAACGCCATCAGCCACGGCAGCGCCAGCCAGCGCCAAGCCCCTCGATTGCCTCTTGCTTCGCTCATGATTCGCTCCCTCTCGAAACCCGTTTCCGCTGCTGCCAGCGCAAGGCCGCGATCATCGACAGGATGCCTACGCTCGCTCCAACCACGCCACGCACCGTGCCGCCTACTTTGGACTTCCCGTAGCGTCGCCGCAACGTGTCCACGGGCACTTCGGCGATGCGCAATCCCTCCTGAATGGCCTTCACCTGCATCTCCACGGTCCAGCCGAAGGCGCGATCCCGCATGTGCAGCCGCCGCAGCGCCGCGGCGCGAATGGCGCGGTAGGGGCCGAGGTCCGAAACCTTCGCCCGCCACAGCCAGCGGATGAGCAGCCCGGCCACGCGGTTGCCAGCGCGCTGCGGCAGGGACAACGCGCCTGCCTGGATGCGACCGAGCGGGCGCGCGCCGATGGCGAGGTCTGCGCCGTCGGCAATCGCATCGAGCAGGGCGTGTGCCTGATCGGCTCGGAAAGACCCGTCGCCGTCGGTGAAGAGCACCGTATCCACGGTTTCGAGCGCCGCGATTCCGGCTTGGCAAGCGATGCCGTAGCCGGGCGTGGCTTCGTGGACGACCCGTGCGCCGGCTTGCCGGGCGCGCGCCGCGGTGGCGTCCGTGGAACCGTTGTCGCAGACCACGCAGTCGTCCACCGTCGGCTGTCCGCCATCGCCTCGAAGCGCCAGCAGGTCCTCGACGACGGCGCCGATGTGCCCTTCTTCGTCGCGCGCGGGAATCACCACGCCGACCGCCATGTCGCGGTACATGCGATGCCGCTGGGATGCGTCTGGCGCTTCAGGCCGAGAGCGCGTTGCTGTCGCGCAGAGACTCGACGTAGGCCGCGACTTGGGCCGCGCTGCCGCGCATGGCGATGCGCTTGCTCTTGGCGGCAAGCTGGTAGTCGTACATCGGGTCGTAGTAGTCGCGAAGGAGTTGGCCGATCCATGCCTTGTGCAGGTCGCTTGCGCTTGGGCCAGCGGCCAGCGCCGCGTCCAGCCGCGCGGCGATGCGCTGGTGGCGAAGGCCCCCCAAGCGCTTTTGGATGTTCGCGAGAGCGGTGCGCAAGCGCTCCGGCGGGATGTCGGCCTCAAGCACGTACTCGCGGTAGATGTTGTCGATCCGCTGTTCCATGTCCACGTCCAGCATGGCGATTGGCGCCCGCTGCATGGCCTCGAACAGCGGTGCCGGAACGGAGAGCCTGCCGATGTTGCGGCCTTCGTCTTCCAGCGCCAGCGGGCCGCTCGGGTCGGCATCAAGTGTCTTCAGCAGCGTCGCCGCCAAGGCGTTCTCGAACGAAACCGGCGGCGGTTGCGGCGTGGCGAAGGCGCCGAACGCGGAACCGCGGTGATTGGCGAGCCGTTCCAAGTCGATGTGTGCGCCGAGTTTCGGCAGCAGCGCCGTCTTGCCACTGCCCGTGCGTCCACCGATGAGCACCAAGCGCCGCGCCGCGCTCTGCTCGATCACTTCCAAGCAATGGCCGCGGAGCGCCTTGAATCCGCCGATCAAACGGGGCGCCGCCACGCCCGATTCCGCGAGCCACTGCTGGACGATCCGCGAACGCAAGCCGCCTCGCCAACAGCAGACCACCGCGTTCGGGTGGTCGCCGATGAAGCGCCGCCAGGCGGCAAGGCGCGACTGCTTCGCTTCGCCGCGCACGAGTTGGTGACCGAGCGCCAGCGCCGCTTCTCGGCCACGCGCCTTGTACGCCTTGCCCACCGCCGCCCGCTGGTCGTCGTCGAGAAGCGGCAAGTTGACGGCGCTCGGCACCGTGCCGCGGGCGAACTCGACTGGGGAGCGCACGTCGAGCAGCGGCACGGAATCCTTGAGGATGGCGCAGTAGTCGTCTACGTCTTGCGGCATGGGTGAAGCCGATGTTGCGTTTGGAGGAGACATTGAGTCGGCGCGTGGTGGTGTCGGTTGCCGAATCGTCGCCGCTGGCTTGGGCCGGAGTCGCTAGAGCTCGATGCTCTCTTGGCCGAAGTCGGGCGGCGCCCAGGGAATCTCGTTGATCTGCTCGCCGGCACGGAAAGCGTCGAGGTGCTTGCGCAGAATCGGCAGCTGGTTGCTGGGATCCTGATTGCGGGTGGCCTGCTGGATGGCTTCCTCCTGCACGGCGATGGCGCGCTCGAAATCGCCGTTCGCGGCATGAGCCGCGGCCCAGGTGTCCAGATAGGCCGGGGTTCGACGCGCCGGGTTGTCTTCGTCCGCCATCACCCGGTCCATGATCCGCAGCGCGTAGCGAGCATCGCGCAGGCGGCGCAAGTGGGCGACGGTCAGCGTCCACGCCACTTCGTTGACGAGATTGGCGTTGTCCGGGGCCGCTTCCGCCGCTCGCTTCAGCCATGTCTTGGCCCGCCGCAGCCGCTGGTTCACGTGCGTACCCCTCGCGTACAGATTGCCGACCAGCAGCATGGCCTGCGGATTGTCGTTCTTCGCCGTTTCGCGCAGCCATTGCCACGCCTGGTCGTTGAGGTCGCGCTCGGAATCGGGCTGCGTGAGGAAGCGGGCGTACTCCACCTTGCCGCGGTCGTTCTGTTCGGCGGCGCGCAGAAAGTAGTGCTCGGCCCGTTCGCCGTCCTTCTCGACCACTTGGCCGAAGGCGTGCAGCGCGGCGAGGTTGAGCATCGCATCCACGTTGTTCAAATCCGCCGCCCGTTCGAGCAGCGGCACGCCGCGCTCGATCTTGTCTTCGCCGAAGGCGCCGGAGAGGTACATCGCGCCGAGGTGGGACATCGCCGAGTCGAAACCGGCGTTGATGGCGGAGAGCAGCCGCTGCTCCGCCGCCTCCAGAAAGCTGGTGCGGACGTTGCCGACCGGCGAACTGAGCGCGCGTTCGAGAAAGACCTCCGCGAGAATCGCCTGCGCGAGGCCGTTGTTCAGCCGCGCCGCCTGTTCGAGCCATCCGACCGTGTCCTCGAAGCGCCGGGCGCGGCGCATCTCGGCGCCGATGAAGGTCTGCGCCGCGCTGTCGCCGCCCACCGCCAGCACCCGCACCAGCGCCGCCAGGTTGAAGTCCGCGCAGATGCCCATTTCCTTGCAGGTGATGGGGCGCGACACCGGATAGCGCGTGTCCGGGTTGTTTCGCGTGGCCGCGACCAAAGCCGAGCGCATCGCCGTCAAGTCGAACAGCACCACGTCCATCGGCTGTCCTTCAGCACGGGCGACCAAACGCAGCAGAAAGCGGTCGTCGTCCACTTCGTAGGCGCCGCCAGCCATCGTCTGCCCGCGGGTGGCGAGGAAAGCTTCAGCTTCGGCGCTGGAGAGCACGGGATAGGCTTCTTCCTCGTCCCCGGGAGCGCCCTCTCGCTTCTGCCTAGCCTTGGCGTCCGCTTGCCCCGCCGCCACGATGGACGCCTGAATCGCATCCACCCAGCGCTGATGCCGTTCCGCCTGCTCGGTCGCTTCGACGTAGCCGTAGAACCGCGCCAACGCCTGATGGCCAGCCAGACTGCCGTAGTAGAGGTCCAGAATCGCGGAACCGGGAGCGCCCAGACGCAACGGTTCGTCCTGCAACGCCATGACTTGCCGCTCGAGCAGCGTGACCTGGTGAAGCCGCTGGTCGAAGTCCGGCGCGGCCAGCAGCGCTTCCCTCAACGCGCCCGGCGACACCATTTCGCCCCCGATGGCCCGCGCCGCCAACTCGTCGTGGCTGGCCAAGGGCAACGGCGCCACGCTTGCGCAGCCAACGACGCACACCGCCAAAGCCACCAGCGCCGCACAGGCGAGGCAACGCCCCAGCGCCTCGATAGGCTTCGCCGCGGAGACCGCACTGTTCTTCATGCGAAGGAGTTTAGCGCACTGGCGCACTCCGCCGGGCGACGCGGCAGCGTAGAACTGCGCGTTGGTTGCTAAAGTGCGCCACTCAAAGGGAAGCCGAAGCAGGTCACTGGATGCCCCACCTTCGTTTGGCGGCGACGCTGCTTTGCCTCGCCTGCGCGGATGCGGCGCTTGCGCAGCCCAGCGCGGAGATCGAGGCCGAGATCGAGGAAGTGGTCGTCACGGCCCGCAAGCAGGAGCAGCGTGCCATGGACGTGCCCATCGCGTTGTCCGTGCTGCAGGGCGAGACCCTCGATGGTCTGCGCGCATCGGGCCGCGACATTCGGTTCCTGAGCGGGCGCGTGCCCAGCCTGCAAATCACCTCGTCCTACGGGCGCGTCTTTCCCTACTTCTTCCTGCGCGGCCTTGGCAACAAGGACTTCGATCTGAACGCCTCGCAGCCGGTGTCGGTGATGCATGACGGCGTGGTGTTGGAGAACCCGCTCCTCAAGGGCGCGCCCATCTACGACGTGCAGCGCATCGAGGTGCTGCGCGGGCCGCAAGGCACGCTGTTCGGTCGCAACACGCCGGGCGGCATCGTCAAGGTGGAATCCGCCGCGCCCACTTGGGCCCGCGAAGGCTACGGGCGCTTGTCCTGGGGCCGGTTCGACAGCGTCAATTTCGAAGGCGCCGCATCCGGGCCGTTGATGTCCTCCACGCTGGCTGGTCGCGCATCCTTGCTGGTGCAGCGGCGCGGCGACTACGTTGCGAATGAACACACCGGGGAAGCCGACGCGCTGGGCGGCTACCGCGATGTCGCGGCACGGTTGCAGCTTCTCTGGACGCCGTTGGAAGGCTTTGAGGCGCGGCTCAAGGCACACCTGCGCGATCTGCGCGGCACGGCGCGGCTGTTCCACGCCAACGCCCTCGAACCGGGCGCCAGCCGCCTGCGAGCGGATTTCCGGCGCGACCGGATCTCCGTGGACGGCACCAATAGCCAGACGCTAGGCGGCCAAGGCGTGGCCTTGGAACTGCGGCGCGAGCGCGGTCGTCATACCTTGGTCTCGGTAACCGGCATGGAGTGGCTGGACAACCTCTCGCGGGGCGATGTGGACGGCGGTGCCCCTCCCTACGGCCCAGGGCATCCGATCCCGTTTCCCTCCGAGACGGCGGACGGGCATCCGCATCTGCGCCAGTTCAGCCAGGAAGTGCGTTGGGAAGTGGAAGCCGGGCCGCGTTTGGCTTGGCGCGTCGGGCTCTACTACTTCCGCGAATCCTTGGCGATAGATTCGTTCAGCTACAACTCGCTGAACCAAGGCGCCCTCTCTGGCCATGCGCGGCAGCGCCAGCGCGCCGAAGCCTGGGCCGTCTTCGCCGCCGCCACTTACGATCTCACGGAGCGTTGGGAGCTCGATGCCGGCCTGCGGCTGTCCGAGGATGCCAAGGAATACGAAGCGGAACGGCTGCTGTCGCCGATCGGCGCGGGAGCGCTAGGGCCGATCTACCGCGCACCTATGGACCGCGCGCCAAGTTGGGATCTGAGCCTCCGCTACCTCGGTGCGGCGGAAATTCAGCCCTATCTTCGCATCGCCAGCAGCATCCGAGCGCCGAGCATCCAAGGCCGCCTGCTGTTCGGCAACGACGTGACCGTGGCGGACACCGAACGCATCGTCTCCGTGGAAGCCGGCGTGAAGATGCGCGCCTGGCAACAACGCCTGAGCCTGGACGCCGCCGCCTACCGCTTCTGGCTGCGCGATCAGCAGTTGACCGCGGTGGGCGGAACGGTGAACGCCAACCGCCTGCTGAACTCGGAGCGAACGCTGGGGCAGGGCGTGGAGGCGCAAGTCGACGTACTGCTGGGGCGCGGGTTTCGGCTGCAGGCTGGCGTGAGCTACAACGATACCGAGATCGATGACCCGGGCTTGTTCGTCCGGCCCTGCGGCTCTGGCTGCGTGGTGCTGGACCCGCCCGGCCCATTGCCCGGCACGGTAGCGCTCGACGGCAACAGCCTCCCCAGCGCCCCGCGCTGGATCGCCAACGGCAGCGCCAGCTACGCCTGGCGACCCGAAGGCGCCAGAGGCGAGTTGACGTTCTCCACGGACTGGACATGGCGCAGCCGCATCCACTTCCATCTCTACGAATCGCGGGAATACACCGACGAGCGCCTGTTCGAGTTGGGTGCGCGGGTCGCATGGCGAGCCGCCGACGGCGGGCTGGAACTCGCCGCCTTCGGCCGCAACGTCCTGGACGACACCTCGCCCCTCGGCGGCATCGACTTCAACAACTTGACGGCCTACGTCAACGACCCGCCATTCTGGGGCGTGGAAGCAGCGATGCGCTTTTGACGGGCCGGGCGTGGGTCGCCGTCCTTGGTAGGGAGCGATCATCCCTTCACGCACAGAACGGTGCCCGGCGGATGCACAGGGCGAGTGAGGTCGGCTTGGTTGCCCACTCACGCATCCGCGTCGAGCAGGCGTTCCAGCTGGCCAACAATGGTCGCTATGGCTTCGACTTGCGGGGATGCGGCGTCTTGCGGCAACGCTTCGACCCGATCCCGCAAGCGCCGCAGCGCCGCCTTTGCGTCGGCTTCGGTGTTGCCCTCTTGGAAAGTTCGCAGGAAATCCTGCCAGTAGGTGGTCTTGATGCCGCAGAGCAACACATGGTTGACCTTGTGAATAAAGGCATCCATGAACCCCGTGCGCGCCAGCCGGCCGAAGTTGCCGCCACCGTCCGCGTTCGGTCTGTCCAGTATCTGGTCGGACTTGCGCGGATAGGGCGAAACGCCCTCCGGAGTCTCGATGCCCACGTCGAGGCTGGTCTTGCGCACATGCTGCCAATGGTGGTTGCGGTGGAGTGCGGCTGCCTTCGCTGACTCCACGAAGGGCTCGAAAACCACCGGCGATCCGCTAATGACGTTGCTCAAGGCCCAAGGCACGACCACGATCAAGTCCTGATCCGCGCACGCCGCTTCGGTTACTTGGAAACGCAGGCTGGGTTCCCGCTCCTTGGCCAGCAAATACCAGCCCTTGAGTTCGATGCCGAGCAACACGTGGCTGTCGGACGCGCGCCGGAGAAGCACATCGGGGAAGGTCTGCGCCTGTCGAACGAAACTATAGAGCGCGTATCGGTCGTCAGGGTCCCAGGTGTTGCGTACTTGATTCAGCGCACGGACGACTTGCTCCTCCAGCGTGGCGCCCAACACAGTGTTCAGCGTGTGCAGGTCGGTGGCCATGATGCCCGCGATGTGCGTCTCGGTTCGGAAGTACAGCGGCAAGCTCGCGATAGCCTCGCGGACATTGCCGTAGAGCCGACTGTCATCGGGCGCTTGAACGGTGGTCATAGCGAGCTCAGCCTCTCCACCGCAGCTGCGTAGAACTCCGCGTTGGTTTCCGCGCCGTGGTAGCGCCGGCCTGTGGCGTGGCAGACGACCGCGCCGGGGCATAGCCCGCCGAACGGCTCCCACACGGCGTCACCTGGATCGGTGGAGGCCCGCACGATGAGATCGATGAACTTCAGCGGCTTCTGGCTGCCGTGCAGGCTGCGGAACTTGTACTTCATGCCCGTCCGAACGCCTTGGATGCGCTCGGCGCCGGCTACCTGCGGCTCGCGCCATACGTTGGTGACGCCCACGGCGCACTTGAACTTGGCGCGCATGCGGGCCCACTGGGAGGCCGTCACCGGCGCCTTGCCGTCGGTGCTGAAGTACGGGCGTCCGGCCACTGCGCCGTTGGCGTTGGCGTACGCGACCAGCTTGCTGAACATTTCCGGTGGCGGGTAGTACCAGAGGTGGTCGGCGGTGAGGTATTTGCGCGTGGCGGCGTTCAGCACGCCGCACGCTTCGTTGGCCAGTCGCAGCGGCAGGCCGGCGCGTTGCCACTCGTGGCGCAGCCACTGCTGCATCGTGAGCGTCGCGCCGGCAACGTCGAAACGAGCCGCCTTCACGTAGTGAACGCACACTTCGGTCACCACCGGGAACTTGCGCAGCGTGCGCGTGTTGGCGTTGCCGGCGATGTGCCCCAGCCCCTTGTCCCAGACGTTGCAGCAGCGGTACTCCCAGCCATGAGCCTGCAGCAGCGGGTGTACCGTCGCCCAGCCCACCTCCGTGTTCCAGAACCACAGCGTGGTGCTGGGGGTCGCCTGCTCGCTCCACGCCTTGACGTGCGGTTCGTACCACTCCGCGAGGGTCGCTGGCGTCCGTTGATCGCCGGGAAAGCCGTCCACGCCGTAGGGACCGTCGGCGATGATGCAGGTTGGCGTGGGCCACTTGGCGTAGTGATCTTCCGCCCGGCCGAAGTGAATGACGGCTTCGCCACGAGCGTGCCGCGGAGCCCGCTGGCCGCCGTTGGCTGATCGTCGGGTGCGCCGCCCATCGCCGAGGGCGGACATGGCGGGCTTGCTTGGCGCGACAGCGGTTGTGCTCATGGCGACCATGCTACCGCAGTGTGGCGGTTGCGCGGCCCAAAACGGGTTCCAAGCGGCGGGTCTACAGCGTCTTCAGGAACTGAGCGTCGTACAGCGGCCAGGTCTCGATTGGCCCGCCGCTCTGGCCCCCAACGCCCCCGATGAGCTTGATGGCGCGGCTTGGCGCATAGCGGTCGATGTAGGAGCGGAGGCTGCGGGCTTGGGTGCGGCTGCCGCTCTTCACCTCCACGGGCACCAGCTCGCCGCTTTGGCAGCGATGCAGGAACTCCACCTCGGCGCGGCCAGCGAACCAGCCGTAGGTCGGGTGGCCCACATGAGCACATAGCTCCAACTGCACGAAGTTCTCGGCGATGTAGCCTTTGTAGCTCGCGTCTTGCGCTCTGTGCTCGGCGTGGGTCATGCCGAGCATGTGGCCGAGCAGGCCCACGTCGAAGAAGTACAGCCGAAAGCGGTTGGCTTTGGCGTAGGCGCTGAGCGGCGTCTCGGGCCGGCCTTCCACCGGGAAGCACTTCCACACCAGCCGCGCGGCTTGCAGCCAGTCGATCGGGCCCGCCAACTGTTGGTAGCGCTGGCGATGCGGCAGCACGCCCTTGAATCGATAGCGGGCGACGGAGCCGTCCCTGCTGAGGGCGAGTTGGGCGGGCACATTGTCGAACACGCGCTCTATGTGCTGCGCATCCTCGCGGCCCGCGTACTTGCCGAAATCGCGCCGGTAGCCGCTGACGAGGTCGCGGTGGATGGCCGCCACCTGCTGCGTTCGCGCCAGCGTACTCTCCCCTTGCGCGAACCAGACGGCGACCGCTTCGGGCATGCCGCCGACGAAGTAGTAGTCCAGCAGCAGCGGCCACAACGCGGCATGCACGGCGACGCTTCGACGCCGCGAGCGGAAGGCGTCCAGCAGCGGCGGACGCTGCGCGGCCATCAGGAACTCCTCGAAGCACAGCGGGAACAGTTCCAGCTGCTCCACCTTCCCCACCGGAAACGAACCGAGCAGCCCGATGTTGGATCCGGACGCGCAGACGAAGGCGTGCGGCAGGCGCTCCGCGAAGTACTTGAGGGAATCCACCGCCCGCTGGCACTCCGCGACTTCGTCGAAGAACAGCAGATCCCGCGCAAGGTCGACGCGCTCGTTGAGTTCCACCTCGATGTTGTCGACGATCGCCGCGGGGTCGAGGCTGTCGGCGAACAGGTTGGCCAAGCGAGGCACCGCCCGGAAGTCCAACCAGTGGACCTTCCGGAACTCCCGCGGGCCGAAGAGCTTGCCGACCAGCCAGGATTTGCCCACCTGCCGCGCACCGTCGATCAACACGGGCTTGCGGACTGCCCGCTGCTTCCACTCGACAAGTTGCGCCAGCGCCAGCCGTTGCAGCATGGATGCGATTTAGACCCGGAGTGCTCGACGAAGGGGTCAGATCATGCCACTTTTTCGCGCATGATAGTGATCAGATCGAACACTTTTATGCGCCTTGAAGTGCGCGTCCGAGTGGCGGCAGTCAGGTCCGACCGCCTGCTGTCACGACGGAATCTCTAGGGGGCGCCACTCAAAGGGAAGCAGATCAGGTCACTGGATGCCCCACCTTCGTTTGGCGGCGACGCTGCTTTGCCTCGCCTGCGCGGATGCGGCGCTTGCGCAGCCGAGCGCGGAGATCGAGGCCGAGATCGAGGAAGTGCTCGTCACGGCCCGCAAGCAGGAGCAGCGGGCCATGGACGTGCCCATCGCGTTGTCCGTGCTGCAGGGCGAGACCCTTGATGGCCTGCGCGCATCGGGCCGCGACATTCGGTTCCTGAGCGGGCGCGTGCCCAGTCTGCAAATCACCTCGTCCTACGGGCGAGTCTTTCCTTACTTCTTCCTGCGTGGCCTTGGCAACAAGGACTTCGATCTGAACGCCTCGCAGCCGGTGTCGGTGATGCACGATGGCGTGGTGTTGGAGAACCCGTTGCTCAAGGGCGCGCCCATCTACGACGTGCAGCGCGCCGGGGCATAGCCCGCCGAACGGCACCCACACCGCGTCGCCCGCTCGCTCCATGCCTTGACGTGCGGTTCGTACCATTCGGCGAGGGTTGCTGGCGTCCGTTGCTCGCCGGGAAAGCCGTCCACGCCGTAGGGCCCGTCGGCGATGATGCAGGTTGGCGTGGACCAGCTGGCGTATTGATCTTCCGCCCGGCCGAAGTGGATGACGGCCTCGCCGCAAGTATGTCTCGGGGCCGGCTGGCCGCCGTTGGCTGATCGTCGGGTTTGCCGCTTGCCGTCGAAGGCGGACATTGCGGACTCGCTTGGCGCGACCGCGACTGTGCTCATGACGACCATCCTAACGCGGTGTGGCGGGCAAGGGCTTGGCGGCGGAGCGCTCCAACTTGGCCGGTCGGCATCTTAAGGCAACTCGATGCTCTGCCGGGCGGACGCGGCGTTGCTCCCGCCGCCGAGTGCGCTATCTTGCCCGTGTCATGTTGAAGGCGGCGGTCGCCGCGGAGAGGAAGCGATGTCGGAGGTTTTCATCACCTGGGGTGGCTGGAACGGCCACGAGCCGGAGCAGACGGCTGCGATCTGCGCGGACCTGCTGCGCGACGAAGGGCATCGGGTGACCGTTGCGGACAGCCTCGATGCGCTGGCGGACGAGGATTTCATGGCCGGCATCGACCTCGTGGTGCCGGTGTGGACGATGTCGCGCATCGGCATGGATCAGGAGGCGGGGCTGCTCGACGCCATTCGCAACGGCACCGGCTGCGCGGGTTGGCACGGCGGCATGGGCGATTCGTTCCGCAACAACGTGGAGTACCAGTTCATGGTCGGCGGGCAGTTCATCTGCCACCCCGGCGGCATCATCGACTACGACGTCCACATCGCCAGCGACGATCCCATCGTTGCCGGGCTGCGCGATTTTCGGATGCGCTCCGAGCAGTACTTCATGCACGTGGATCCGTCGAACGAAGTGCTGGCCACCACCACCTTCCAAGGCGAGCACTGGGGCATCGACTGGGTGAAGGGGGTGACGATGCCGGTGGCGTGGAAGAAGCGCTACGGCGCCGGCAAGGTGTTCTACTCCTCCCTTGGCCACGTCGCGGCGGATTTCGACGTGCCGGAAGCGAAGGAGATCATGCGTCGCGGCTGTTTGTGGGCGATGCGGTAGGCGTCCGAGTCATTCGGCGAGGCGCAGGTACCTCGCCGGATGCGTATTGCGCGGGTTGGGGTGCCAGCCTCCCACGTTTGGCCGCACCAGGCTGCGTACCGTCACAGAGTACAGGGGCACCACCGGACGGAGGGTGAGCGCGTGTGCCTCCGCCTCGCGCAGCAGGGCGATGCGCTCCGCTAAACCCACCGTCCGTTTGGCTTCCAGCATCAGCGCATCCACTTGCGGATCGGCGAACCGGCCGTAGTTCACGTCGCCGGTGGTGGACATCAGCAACTCCAAGTAGTGCTCCGGGTTGTTTTCGCCGAACCATCCGGCTTGCGCCACTTGGAAATCGCCTTGGCGAAGCGCCGCGAAGTGGGCCTTCAGTTCGGCGTGATGCAGTTCGGTCCGAACGCCCGCTTCCTTCCACATCGCGGCGATTGCCACCTGCACCGTCTTGTTGTCCGCGCCGGCCATGTGGCGCAGCGTGATCCGCAAAGGATCGACGGCATCGTAGCCTGCTTCCGCAAGCAGCGCCCGAGCGGCTTCCACATCGCGGGGCCGTTGCCGAACGTCGCTCTCGTAGCCTTCGACGATGGGCGGCACGAACGACGCGCTCGGCATCTCGTCGCTCTTCATCACCCTTGAAACCAGAAGCTCGCGATCCACCGCTAGCGCCAACGCATGGCGCACGCGCAAGTCGTCGAATGGCGGTTCGGAGACGTTGAACACCAGGTACATCATCGAAAGCAACGGCGCGAGGCGAACGTGGCTCGGCATCTCCCGGCGAAGCCACTCGATCTCCGCTGGGGGAAAGTCGCCGATGATGTCCAACTCGCCGCTTCGATAGCGGTTGTAGGCGGCGTTTCTATCGGCGGTCGGAAAGTAGGAAACGGTCTCCAGAGCGACGGTTTCCGCCTCCCGGAAATGCGGGTTCTTCGCCAAGCGGACGGACGCTTGGGGTTGCCAGTCGGCAAGGACGAAGGCGCCGTTGCCCACCATGTTGCCGGGCTTCACCCAGTCGTCGCCGAGCTCTTCGACGACATGCCTTGGCACCGGATAGCCGGTGGGGTAGATCAGGCGTTCGGCAAGGAACGGAAACGGCTGGGCAAGGCGGATTTCCAAGGTGTGCGCATCGCTTGCGGAAACGCCCAAGGCGTCGAGCGGCGCTTCGCCAGCATTCACCTCGGCAGCGCCTTCGATTGCGTAGAGGAAATAGGCGAGGCTGGCGGCGGTGCGCGGATCCATCAGCCGGCGGAACGAGAGCACGAAATCGTGCGCGGTCACGGGCATGCCGTCCGACCAGCGCCCGTCTTCGCGCAGATGGAAGGTCCAGAGCAGGCCGTCCTCGGACGTGCTCCAGCTGTGCGCGGCGCCGGGAACCACGCGCCCGTGGGCGTCGTGGGCCGTCAGCCCTTCGAACAGGTCGGCGAGGATCTTCTCTTCGACGTTCAGGTTGTAGCGGTGCGGGTCGAGGGTCAGCGGCTCCCCGCCACTGCCGATGCGCAACTCGTCCGCAGCGGCACCGAACGCCGCCGCGCCAAGCGCCGCAATCGCAACAACGAACGCCCTCAGAGTTCCAGCGCCAGCCATTCGTCGAGGCACTCCATGTTCCACGCAGTCTTCGTCCCGGCGAGAGTATAGGGCGCACTCGCCACAACCACGGCAAGCGAGCGGGCGGCGAAGCGGGTTACGCTTTCGTTGCAGCCCTGCGGCACCACGGAGAGACGCAAGCCCCATGATCCTCGTCGGCGACATCGGCGGCACCAGCGCCCGCTTCGCACTGTATGCGCACGGCGAACGGTGCGGCTTGGCGGAACTGGACACGGCGCAGTTCGCAACCTCCGAAGAGCTGCTAGGCGCCGCCTTGGAAGCGCTTCCTGCGGCCGCCCCCGCCGCCTGCTGCTTCGCGGTCGCCGGGCCCGTGCTGGACGGCAAGGCGCAACTCACGAACGCGCCGATCGTCTTCGAGCACGACGACGTGGCGGCATCCACCGGCGTGGCGCAGGTGGCATTGGTGAACGATCTGGTCGCGCTCGGCACCGCCGTCGCGCACTTGCCGGCGCGCGAGTTCGAGCTGCTCGACGGCGTGCCGGCGACGGGGTCGAAGGCTGTGGTTTCGGCCGGCACCGGCCTTGGCATGGCCGTTGTGGTCGATGGCCGCTGCATGCCGTCCGAGGGCGGCCATGCTCGCATGGCGCCGGTGGGCGCGTTCGAGCGCGAGTTGCTGGCGTTCACCGAGTCCGAAGTGGAGGAACACGGCGGCGTCGTGGCCTGGGAGCACTATCTCTCCGGGCGCGGCGTCGAGGCGCTGCATCGCGCGGTCTGCGCGGTCTGGGGCGCCAATCCGCCTTCCATCGAAGCCCGCGAAATCGTGCGTTTGGGGTTGGCCGTGGAAGACCCGGTGTGCCATACGACGGTGGAAACGCTGGCCGGAATGTTGGCGACCGCCAGCGGCGGGCTGGCGGCGACCGGCTTGACGCTCGGCGGCGTCTACATCGCCGGCAGCGTGGCGCTCGCAATCGCCGATCTGCTGCGCAAGCCGCTCTTCCGCCGCCGCTTCAACGACGCCGCCTGGGCCGCGGACTTCCTCGCCGACATGCCCATCTACCTGGTCGCCGATCCGCTGGCCGGCCTCGAAGGCGCGCGGTTCATCGCGGAGAAGCTGGCGACCGCGTGAGCGTTGCCAGTTTTGCAGCAAACGGTTGCGCCGAAGCGATGGATGCTCCTACCATCGCCGCCATGTCGACGCCAAGAGGCACGGCGGCGCAAGCTGGCGCAGCGAGCGAACGGCGCTTGGCTGGCCGCCATCTCATCATCGAATGCTTCGGCGCCCAGGCGAGCTATGGGGCCGAGGCAATGGAGGCGCTGCTGCGCCGCGCGGCGAACGCTGGCGGCGCCACGGTGCTCTCCTGCCACATGCACCGTTTCGGCAGCGGCGCGGGGGTGACGGGCGTGGCCCTGCTCGCGGAATCGCACATCAGCGTCCACACTTGGCCGGAGCGCGGCTACGCGGCGTTCGACATCTTCATGTGCGGCGCCTGCAATGCCGACCGCGCCGCCGAGGTGATCGCCGAGGCGGTGCCGGACGCGCAGGTGGACGTGCGCACGGTGGAACGGCCGGCAACGTCCGGCGGGTTGTGAGGAAGCCGGCGTGGAATACTTCATCCTCTGGTTCGCGCTCAGCATCGCGGTCGGCATGTTCGCGTCGAACTATCGGCAGCGCAGCGGCCTCGGCTGGTTCGTGCTGTCGCTGGTGATCAGCCCCTTGCTGGGCTTCGTGTTCGCCGCCGTGTCGAAGCCGCTTGCGGCGGGTGGGCGATGAAGCGCTTGCTGGCCGCTCGCATGGTGTTGCCGACCCTGCTGGTCGCCAGCTTGGCGGGCTGCTCGTCGGACGGCGGCATTCGCGCCCGCGTCGATGCGGCGCTGCAACGGCTCGACGCGGCGGTCGCGCAACTGGGCGAAGAGCTCGACGGCAATCGCCTGCGCAACGCGCAACTCATCAAGCAGTACGCGGCCAAGGTCGCGGCGCAGAAACCGGATCTGCGCGATCTGACGCGGGTTCTGGCGCAGGAGGCCACCCGCGAGGGCACGCTCTACCGCGGCCTGGAGTCGCGCTTGAAGGAGGTTCGGGCGTCGGTGCCGCCGGAAGGAGCGGACCAGAACGCCTATAACGCGCTCGCGGACGAAATCAACAGCTTGGCCGCCGCGTCCGCGCCCGACGAGTTCGACCGCGCCTTGAGCGATCCGCTGAACGTCCTTGCGGATCTGTCCGACGGCCAACTGCCTCGTGTGGATTCGATCTCCGCTGGCGCGTCGCGCAGCGCGAACAGCGCCGCGGACTTCGGCCCCGGCAGCCAGCTGGTGGGCAATCCCAACTACGGCCAGTGGCAGAGCCGCTCCGACGGCACGTCGTTCTGGGTCTGGTACGGCCAGTTCGCGCTGATGCGCGACCTGCTCGGCGGGCCTCGCATCGGCTACGGCGCCTGGGCCGGCGGGCGCGACTACAGCTACTACCACGACTACGGGCGCCGCAACTACACCTCGCCCTCGGCGCGCCGCCAGCAGACGCAGGTGGAATCCACGGCGCGGCGCAAGTTCTCGTCCGAGGGGCGCACCTTCCGCAGCCCGTACTCGCGGCAGCGGCAAGGCGCTTCGACGCGGGTGGCGCGGCAGAAGTTCGCCAGCAGCAGCGGCAGCAGCCGGTTCGGGTCGTCGTCCCGCCCGGCATCCACCAGCGGGAGCAGAGCGACGTCCAGCCGCCCGGCGTCGATGCGCGGCTTCGGCGGCAGTTCCCGTGGCCCGCGCCGGGGCAAGTGAAGGCCGTGGCGCGAACCAACCGCTAGGAGACGCAAAGCATGATCGACAGCTTGAGCATGTGGTTCTGGGGCATCGTGGCGCTGGACCTGGCGGTGGCGGTGGCTGCGATGTGCGCGCTGCGCTACGGCTCCGGCGCACTGTTCGGGGTGGATTCGCGAGACGAACTGGCGGAGAAGGACAACGCGGCCTTCGGCGTGGCGCTGGCCGGCGGCGTGCTGGCCGCGGCGCTGGTTCTCGCCGGGGCGGCGCATGGCGAGGCGGAGGTCACGTTCGGGGCGGAACTGCTCGCGGTGGTGGCGTACGGGCTGGTCGGGCTCGTGCTGCTCAAGCTCGGCATCCTCGTGAACGACTGGATCGTCTTCCACGGCTTCTCCATCAAGGCCGCCATCAAGGCGCAGAACCTGGCCGCTGGCACGGTGCAGGCGGCGAATCTGGTGGCGCTTGGCGTCCTCATCAACGGCGCCATCAACTGGGCGGAAGGCGGGCTGGTGCAGGGCCTGGCTTCCGTGGTCGCGCTGTTCTTCCTCGCGCAGATCGTGGTGCTCGGCGTCACGCGAACACGCGCCGCCATCTACGCGCGGCGCAACGACGGCGAACAATGGCAGGCCGCCATCGAAGGCGGCAACACGGCGCTCGGTGTGCGCTACGCCGGGCATCTGATCGGCACCGCGCTGGCTTCTTCCTCCGCCGGGGGCATGGTGGCGTTCATCGCCGGGGCGGATGGTTCGGCGCTGATCGCCTACGGCGGCTGGTTCCTTTGGGCGGTGGTGTTGGCGGCGGCCTTGCTCGCGCTCTCCATGCTGGCGCAGCGGGTGATTCTGAGCGGCATCGACGTGGTGGAGGAAGTGGACCGACAGCGCAATGTGGGTGTGGCGGCCATCGAAGCCGCGGTGTTCGTCGGCGTGGGGCTGATCATTCGCGCGGTGGCTGGCTGAAGGCCACAAGTTTCTCGCCGCGGGCTCGACGCCGTGATCGCGGCGTTGGGCGCTCGGACTTGAACGAGACGCTTCAGGCGCGGCCCAGGCTGCGCTGGCACGACGCGGCGCTGATCGGCGCCATGGGCATCGTCGCCGCCTGCGGCCTCGTCTACGAATACCTCATGGCGCACTACGCCGGGCGCGTGCTCGGCGCGGTGGAACCGACGCTCTACGCCATGATCGGCCTGATGATCGTGGCGATGGGCTTCGGCGCGTTCGCGGCGAAGTGGATTCGCGCCATCTACCGCGGCTTCGCGTGGCTGGAACTCGGCATCGCCTTGCTTGGCGGCACCTCGGTGCTGCTGCTCTCCGCGGCCGTCGCCTTCGCCTACTCGCTGCCGGAGTGGTTGCGGGCGGTGTATGGCGTCGATGCCTTCGTCGACTTGGACGGCGGCATCGCCTCCGCGCTGCTGGCCGCGGCCCGCGCTCTGCCGTTCGTGGCCGGCGGGATCATCGGCTTCCTGATCGGCATGGAAATCCCCTTGATCGCCCGGGTGCGCGAGCACGTTCACGCACGGCATCTGGAACACAACCTCGGCACCATGTACGGCGCGGACTACATCGGCGCCGGAGTAGGCGCCGCGATCTGGGTGCTCGTCTGCTTGAAGCTGCCCATCGTTTACGCGGCGGTAGGCGCGGCGGCGGTGAACACGCTGGTGGGCATGGCCTTCCTCTTCATCTACCGCGAGCAGCTTCGGCCGGCGTACCGGCTGTGGATCGGCCACGGCTTGTTGGCCGGGCTGCTGGTGGTGCTGGCGGTGTTCGGCACGCGCTGGATCGCCAATCTCGGCGACACGCTGTTCAAGGACCGGGTGGTCTACAGCCTGCAAACGCCCTTTCAGAACGTCGTGCTGACGAAGCGCCACGTGGCCGCCGGCAAGCCGGACGTGCTGAGCCTCTACATCAACGGCGCGCTGCAGTTCGCTTCCAACGACGAACGCATCTACCACGCCTACCTCACCACGCCGGCCATGCTGGCGACGTATCGCCGCGAGCGTGTGCTGATTCTCGGCGGTGGCGATGGCTTGGCCCTGCGCGACGTGTTGCGCTGGGAGCCCTCGGCGGTGACGCTGATCGACATCGATCCGCAACTGCTGCGCCTCTTTAGCGGCGAGGACGATGGGGCGCCGGATTGGCTCTCGGATTCGCTCACCGAGCTGAACGCGGACGCCTTCGGCGATGCGCGGGTGGAAGTGCTTGCGGCGGACGCCTTCATCGAAGTGGAGCGGCTAGGGGCGGCAGGCAGGCAGTTCGACGTCGTTGTGGCCGATCTGCCCGATCCGAACCATCCGGACCTGAACCGTCTCTACAGCGACTACTTCTACGCCCGCGTGAAGCAGCTGCTCTCGCCGGACGGCGCTTTCGTGACGCAGTCCACCTCGCCCTTCCACGCCGCCGACGCCTTCCTTTCGATTGGCAAGACGCTCGCCCACGTCGGCTTCCAAGTGGAGCAGTACCACGCCAACGTGCCGAGCTTCGGCGAGTGGGGTTGGAGCATCGGCACGCTGCGCGGCAAGCTCGCTTCCGAACGGATCGCCCAAGCAGCGGAAGCCACGCCGGACGGCTGGCTGGACCAGCCCCAGATCACCGGCGCCTTCGCCTTCCCGCAGGGCTTCTTCGACGACGCGCAAGAGGTGGCCGTGAACCGCCTGGGCAGCCACGTCGTCTACGGCTACCACCAGCAGGCGTGGC
Source organism: Candidatus Azotimanducaceae bacterium (assembly GCA_965243175.1). GTDB lineage: Bacteria > Pseudomonadota > Gammaproteobacteria > Pseudomonadales > Azotimanducaceae > VXYL01. Next base: position 1,713,408 of record OZ251532.1, read on the forward strand.
GGGTACAGAGGGGCGTGTTCTTCGCCGAGCGGCCGGGCAACGCGCCGCGCTGAGGCTTCGGGCTGCTCGCAAGCACCCCGAAACCTCCACCAAAGCTCCACTATTCCTCGGTGTTGACGTGGCGACATAATATGTCATAGTCGCTCGCCAAGGCAGTCCGGCAACGGTGCCGAGCGACGCTTCAACAACGCACTCGAGGGAGTTTGCATGAACTTGGACGACCTGGCCTTCCGCCTCAACGACTACTCGGGCGAGGAAGGCACCACTTTCGATGCGCTCGTCACGGAGAACGACGTCCTGGAAGTCGTCTGCTCCAACAACGACGAGTTTCCCATTCTCGTCACCATGACGGACGCGCAGATCCTGTCCGTGACGCCGCTGTTCGGCATCGGCGAAGTCCTGCCGGAGAAGCTCGACGAGCTGAACGCCAGGCTGCTGCGGCTGAGCCCGGCGGTGCCGCTCTCGGCCATCGGCTTGCAGGGCGACACCTACATTCTGTTCGGCGCGATGGCCCTCTCGACCCGATTCGAGGTGGTGGCGCACGAACTGGAAGTGCAGGCGGAGAACACGATCGACGTCCTCGAAGCGGTCGAGGACTTGCTGGACTAGGCGCGCCTAGCGCAACGCAACCAAAGGAGAGAAAGACATGGGTGTGCTGAGAGACATGTTCACGGCGCTGAAAGGCGGCGCCAACGAAGTGGGCGAAGCGATTGTGGACGCGAACGCGGTCCGCATCCTCGAACAGGAGATCCGCGACGCGGAATCCGCCATCGGCAGCGCCAAGCAGAGCCTGACGCGCATGAAGAGCTCGGAAATCAAGCTCAAGCGCGAAATCGCCTCGCTCGACGCGGACGTCGCGGACTACGAACGCAAGGCCGTGCAGGCGCTGAACGCGGGTGAGGAAGCGCTCGCCGCCGAGGTCGCCGAACGCATCGCGGAGCTGGAATCCGAGCGCGGCGAGAAGGCCGGCGAACAGGCCACCTTGGATACGGAAGTCCACAAGATCCACGCCATGATCAAGGCCCGCGAACGCACCATCCAGAAGAACAAGCGCGAGTTGGACAAAGTGCGCACGGTGCAGGAACTGCAACGCGCCACCGAGAGCGTCTCCAAGAACTTCGCCGCCACCGGCTCGTCCACGCACCGGGTTTCCAAGGCGCTGGAGCGCGTCAAGGCGAAGCAGCAGGGCTGGCAGGACCGGATGGCGGCTGGCGAGTGGCTGGAAACCCAGGAAGCCGGCTCGGACATTGACGCCAAGCTCCGCGCCAAGGGCATCGGCGCGCCGGGCGGCAGCGGCGCCAACGACGTGCTGGCGAGGCTGAAGGCCAAGCAGGCCGGCTAGCCGATGCTGAGGAAGCTGTTCCGCGCCCGGTTCGGCAAAGACGCCGAACCGGGCCGCAAGCTCGACGGCGTGGCGGATCTGCGCGCGGGCGATCTGATCACGTTCAAGCATCGGCTGGCGCTGCCGCCCAGCGTTCAGGGGCAGACCTTCGAGATCGCCAAGGTCGGCGGCTACGAATACGAAGACGGCCTCTATCCGCAACTCGCCCTCGACGGCGCCGAAGCTGGCCGCATCTACCTTTCCTTCAAGGCCGACGACGCCACGGAAATCTCCATTTCCCGCGACCTTCCGCGCAAGCACCTGCTGAAGATCTTCGGCGAGGACGAGTTCGCCACGTTGTGGGACGACGACTTCGTGGAGTTGGCGGTGGTCGAAAAACTCGACGCCTACGAAGGCTGGCTGGCTGAAAGCTATTCGCAAACGAAGAAGTGGGCGGAAGCCTACTTCCACGAACGAGATCGCCGCGGCGAGACGATTTCCGCGCACCAGGACGACGGCAGCGAGGAACTGCGCTACCACGAATGCGAAGACGCGAGCGGGCAGTTCGGATTGAGCGTGGAAGTCTGGAGCGACGGGGAAACGGAAGTGTCCTTGGAAGTCCACTGCCCGCCGGACGTGATCGAATCCATGTGGCCCGGCGACGAATCCAAGCGATGACGGCGAAGCGCGCGGCAAAGCGGTTTCGCGCCGAACGCTTGGCGCTTGGCAAGATCCAGGTCCACTTCGAGTTCCAGCAGACGTTGATGCGCAAGGTGCGGATGGCAGCGGCGGCGGAGGACTTGAGCTACACGGACTACGTGCGCAAGGCGGTCGGCCTGCCGTACCAGAAGCGGCAACGGCCACGCATCAGCCTCTCCTTCAGCGAAGACGATTTGGCGCGACTCGCCCGACGCTACCGCCGGCCAGCTTCGGAACCAAGCGTGCTCAAGCGTTGCGTCGTCGAGGAGATCCACGACCTGCTCGGCGACGACGCGACGGAGACCTCCTAGCCCATCGTTCGCGGCAGCCAGAGGGCGATTTCGGGCATTGCCAGCAGAGCGGCGACGGTGAGCACGTCGGCGACGAAGAACGGGCCGATGCCGCGGAATACGTCCTGCAAGGGGATGGCCAGGGATTCTCCGGTCGGGCTGCGGAGTTCGCCCGCCACGCCGGCGACCACGAAGCAGTTGAGGCCGATCGGTGGGGTGATGAGGCAGATTTCGGCCATCTTCACCACCACGATGCCGAACCAGATGGGGTCGTAGCCGAGCGCGACCACCGCGGGATACACCACGGGCAGGGTCAGCACCAGCATGCCGATGGCGTCCATGAACATGCCGAGCACGGCGTAGGCGAGCAGGATGCAGACGACGATGAGCAAGGGCGGCATGTCCAAGGCCACCACCCAGTCCGCGAACGCCGCGGGCAGTCCAGCGAAGCCCAGAAAACGCACGAACAGGAAAACGCCCCAGACCAGCGTGAAGATCATCACCGTGAGGCGGGCGGTCTCCATCAGCGCTTCGCGCAGGCGCCCGCCGGCCTGGGCCAGCGAGCGTTGTCGCCAAGCCCGCCACAGATACATCACGAAAACCACCATCGCGCCGAGGGCGCCGGCTTCCGTGGGCGTGGCCGCGCCGGTGTAGAGGGCGCCGAAGATGATGCCGACGACGAGGAAGATCGGCATCGCGCCGGGCGTGCTGGCGAGGCGCTGGCGCCAGGTGAAGCCGCGGATGGGGCGGCCCAGGTCCGGGCGGGCGGCGCACAATCCGACGATCAGCCCGGCGTAGATGAGCACCGAGACGAGGCCGGGAATCAGCCCCGCCAGCAGCAGCTTGCCGACCGACTCTTCCACGATGATGGCGTAGATGACGAGGATCGCCGAGGGCGGAATCAGCGACGCGAGGGTGCCGCCAGCCGCGATCACGCCGGCGGTGAGCCGCTTGCCGTAGCGGTTCGCGAGCATGTCCGGGATGGCGACCCGGGAGAACACCGCGGCGGTGGCGGTGGATGCTCCGGAAACCGCCGCGAATCCGGCGCTGGCGAACACCGTCGCCACCGCGAGTCCGCCAGGCACCCAGCCCACCCAGCGCCGCGCCGCCTCGAAGAGCCGCCCGGTCAAGCCGGCGTGGAAGGCGAGAAAGCCGATCAGAATGAAGAGCGGCAGCACGGAGAGCGGATAGGTGACGGTCTTCGAGTGCGGAATCGTGCCGGCGATGGCGGCTGCAACGGACCATCCCTTCAACCACACGAGGCCGAGAAAGCCGGTGAGCGCCGCGGCTATGTAGACGCGAACGCCAAGCGCCACCAGCAATACCAGCAGCGCGACCCCGGCAAGGCCGACCCAAAGCTCCTCCATCACGCGTTGCTCTGGGGCGCGGCGGCGAGGTCGATTTCCTCGCGAGCCTGGGCGGCGGCATCCTTGATCGTCGGCACGGCGACGGGTTCCAAGTCGGGCCGAACGAGCAGACGCACATAGCCAGCCGACTGCAAGACGAGCCGCAGCAAGAGCAGCGCAAGCGCCGCCGGCACGACCAGTTTCGCTGGCCACGTGGCGAGTTCGATGTCGATGGTGCTGTCGCCGAACTCGAAGGCGCGTTCGAAGTGCCGGTAGGCGTGCGGAATCAGCACGGCGACGATGAAGGCGGCCGCCGCCGTGCCAGCCGCTTCCAGCAGCCAAAGCAGGCGGCCCTTGCAGCGCGAGATCAGGAGCTCCATGCGCACGTGGCCGCCCACGCGCTGCACGAAGGCGATGGAGAGCACGGCAAAGCCGACCATCGACACTTCGACGACGTCGATGTAGCCGAGGATGGGCGCTCGAAACACGGTGCGCAGGACGATCTGCGCCACGCCGAACAGCATCAGCGCGAAGACGAGCACCCCGGCGGCCAGATTGAGCGCGTTCTCGACGGCGCCGAGCAGACGGTCGGCGCGATGCAGGGCGCGACCGAAGGCGTCGCCGATCATGGGCCGCGGCCTTCGATGCTCGGCGCGGAGAACGCCGCCGCGTTGCGCTGCCGAACTCGGTGTACGCGATTGATCACCGCTGTTCGTAGCGTTCGCCGGCAGCCGCGAAGATCGTCTCCACCAAGCCACGCGCGTCGAAACGGCTTTGGTTCGCTTCGATCCACTCTTCGATCACGGGCTTGCCGGCGGTGGCGCGGAACCGCTCCAACTGCGCTTCCGAGTAGCGCACCTCCTGCAAGGTCTCGCGCAGCATGGGCAGGTTGTCGCGGTCGACGTCGATATAGGCTTGGATCTGCGCCTGCACGACGTCCTCCTTCACATCCTCCAAGAGCTGCCGGTACTGCGCCGGCAATGCGCGGTAAGCGGTAATCGAGAACGCCAGCGGACAATCGGCCGTGCCGGGGGCGAGGTTGCCGGTGAACCAGTCGGCCACTTCGTGGATGCGGTAGGACACGTGGCTGTAGGTGAAGGGGAACGATGCCGCGTCCATCGTCCCTTGCTGAACGCCGGTGTAGACCTCGGTGGCGGTGGAACTCGCCGGCGTGGCGCCGAGCCGCTGCATCGCCTGCCCTAGGCCGCCTCCCGCGCGCACCGTCATGCCGCGCCAGGCGGCCAAGTCCGTCGGCGGTTCGCCGCGGCCCAGGAACTCGTACAGCGGCAGGAAGGATGACGTGTACGCCATCGCGTTCCAGCGGGCGAGTTCCCGCGTCACGGCCGGATGCGCGTAGACCGCTTCGCGGACGCGGCGGTTGTCCTCCCAGCTGTGCATGGGCAGAAACGGCAGCGTCAAGGCCATCAGCGCCGGATTCTTGCGCGGGTGGTAGAAGTTGCAGAACATCGCTGCCTCGAAAGCGCCGATCTCCAAGCCGTCGAGATTCTCCCGCGCCTTCGAGAGCGCTTCGCCGTAGTGCAGCGCCAAGCGCCACTTGCCGCCGGTCTTCTCTTCGATGGCAGCCGCAAGCGCATCCGCGACCGCAGTGCCAGCGCGCGGCTTGCCCCAGAGGGAGACGTCCCACTTGAGTTCGGGGCCATCCACGATGGAGGGTGCCGCGCCGGATGTTACGCCGAGCCCGCACGAGCAGGCGATGGCGGCGGCAGAGGCGAGACGACGAAGGGGGATCATGGTGTTCATCGTCGCCAATGGTACCCGACGGCATCTGCATCGGCGGAATGCGCCGGAGAATTCGCCAAGCGGACCGCTTACGATCCGCTCATGCTCGCCAGCCCAAATCCCGACCTTGAACCGAGAGCGTGGCTCGAATCGGCGGGAACCGTGTTCGCCTGCTTCGACCAGCAGGACTCCGGCAACGTCTCCTTCGGCGTCGAAGCGGACGGGCGCCGCTACTTCGTCAAGACCGCGGGTGCGCCAGGATCGCCCGGACTGCCGCTCTCCCATGCCGAGCGCACCGCATTGCTCGACACCGCCGAACGCTTGGCGGGGAGCGTCTCGCATCCGGCGCTGACGCGCTTCCTTCGATCCTGGGAATGCGCCTGGGGACGTGCGCTGGTCTACGAATGGGCCGAGGGCGAGCACCTGCACGCCAAGCGCGAACGGCGCCACGATCCCGCCACCGCCTGGCAACGCTTTCTGCGCCTGCCGCTTAGCGAGCGGCTCGCGGTGGTGTCCGCGCTCGTCGACCTGCACGTCGCGCTGGCGGCCGAAGGCTGGGTGACCGGGGACTTCTACGACGGCTGCCTGCTCTACGACTTCGAGCGCAAGCGCATCCACGTCTGCGACCTCGACAGCTACCGCCGCGGCCCCTACCGCAACACGATGGGGCGGATGTTCGGTTCGACGCGCTTCATGGCGCCGGAGGAGTTCGAGAAGGGGCGGTTGATCGACGAACGCACCACGGTCTTCGCCCTTGGGCGCACGATGGCGATCTTCCTCGGCGACCTTGCGAAGGGCGTGGTCGCCAAGGCTTGCGCGAAGGAACCCGCGGCGCGCCATCCTTCGATGGTCGCCCTCGCAGCCGATTTCACTGCTACAGTCGCCGGATGAAGCCAACGCTGAACGCCCCGTCGCTTGCGGCGCAGCCCGTCTCGGTGACGCGCAAGATGGCCGCCGCGCTGCCCGAACTGCGCGCGGTCGCGCAAGCCAAGGGGTTGACCATCCACCACCTCGGCGCTGGCTACCCCAACCCGGAAGTCACGGACCCGCGCGGCTTCCTCGCCCATCAGCAGGCGTTCTTCGACCACCTGCGCAGCCGCGAGGGGTTGAACGCGAAGGACGGCCTCGACGGGCCGCTGCCGGAGTTCCTGCGCGAGTCCTATGCCTACACGGACACGCTTGGCCCATCGAGCCCGCGCGAATCCTTCGCCGCGGTGTACGGCGCCGATTGGGGCGTGGCCATCGAACCGGGCAAGCTGGTGCCGACCATCGGCGCCACCGGCGGCATCAGCCTGATCTGCTCGTTGTTCGAGCGTCCGGGGCAACCGCTGGCCTACATCACCGATGCGCCGACCTACGCGGGATTCCTGGCACGGGCGGCGCTGTGCAGCCATGCGCGCATCTTCAGCGTGGACATGGACAACGACGGCCCGCGCCCGGACGAGTTCCGAGACGCCATCCGCCGGGCGCGCGCCGAGGGCTGCTTCGTGCCCTTCTACTACACGGTGCCGGACGGCCACAATCCGGCCGGATTCTCCTTCGGCGCGGCGCGACGCCAAGCGATTCTGGACATCGCCAGCGAAGAAGGTGTGCTCATCGTGGAAGACGCGCCCTACGTCTACATCAGCTACGCGGAAGCGGCGCAGCGCCCAAGGCCGTTCTTCGCGATGGATCCGGAGCGCGTGGTGCATCTCTTCACCGGCTCGAAGATCGGCTTGCCGGGGCCGCGGGTGGGCTTCGCCTACACCGAGGCGACGGTCGCAATCGCAGGCGGCAAGCGCGAATCCCTCACCGACCTGCTGCTCGCCGAGGCAAGCGCGGACATCCTGTTCCACAACCCCCAGGCATTGCGCGGCTTCGAGTCGCTGCTCTTCGACGAATCCTGCCGCCGCCGCGATTCCCTCTGGCCAGTGGCCGAAGGCAAGCTGGCCGTCTATCGGGAGAACCGCGCCATCCTACTGCGGGGCCTCGAAGCGAAGCTCAGCGCCTTCCCCTCGCATTTCGCTTGGACGGTGCCGGAGGCCGGATTCTTCAGCGTATTCACATTCCTGGACGAGCACATCGCCACCGACGACGACTTCATCGCCAGACTGGTGGCCGAACACGGCGTCGTCGTGGTGCCGATGTACGGCTTCTACCCACCGGACGCCCGCCAGCGGAATCCCCGCGCCGGCCTGGATCAACTGCGCCTCTCGTTCTGCTTCACGGAGCGCACCGGACGGCATCGCATCGCGGACCTCGCCGCGGCCGTGGACGCCTTCGCCACCGCCGCATTGGCCGAAGCCGGGATTCGGGCTTGACAAGCGACGGGCGAGCTTGTGCAATCCACCTAATGGAGACTTACACGGCTGGAACCGACATGCTCAGCAAAGCACTTTCGATGGCGGCGCGCGTTCGCGCAGGCGCGGGCCGTGGGCCGGTGTTCGGCGACGCCCTGCTGAGGACGATGAGCGGCGCCGGCGACTACCACGCGAACTTGGCGATTCCCCAATACCCGCGGGACGCGCAGCGGCAAGACTTGGAGCGCCTCGGCAAAGACATGTACAGGGCGCTGGAGAAGCATGCCGAGACGCAAGCGCCACGATCGAACTGAGGGTGGCCTGCCCGAACCAGCCGAGTCAGAGGACAGCCTCGAAGAGATCGAGGAGAACGGCGAATCGGCCTCCAGACTACCGCCGAAGGCCGTGCTCGACGCACTGCCGGAGCATGTTCGGGTTTCCGTCGTCGAGGCTGCCTCCTTCTCCGGTCCTCTGCCGCCTCCATCCATGTACGGCGAGTACGACCGTGTGCTTCCCGGGACCGCCGACCGCATCCTCGCCATGGCGGAAAAGGAGCAGGCGCACCGCGTCTCCTTGGAAGGTGCCGCTTTGCACGCCAGTGCGCAGGACTCGAAGCTCGGCCAGTACTTCGGATTCGGCTTGGCGCTTCTGTGCATCGGCGGCGGCATCTACCTCGCGGTCCAAGGCCATACCATCGCTGCGGTTGCTTTGATCGTCGCCAGCGCCACCGGCTTGGCGGGCAGATTCCTGATCAACAGAGCCTCTCGCTAGCGCGCCGCCGCATCGAGCCACGGAGGAACAGATGAAGATCGCCACAGTCACGCCGCTCGTCGTCAGTACGCCGCGGCCGCATCGGGGCGGGCGGCATTGGGTGTTCGCCAAGCTCGTGACCGACGACGGCATCGAGGGCGTGGGCGAGGTCTACAAGGCGCCGTTCCACCCGCTCACCGTCGCCAAGACGATCGAGGACGTCGGCGAGACCTACGCCGTCGGCAGTGACCCGTTCCAGATCGAACGGCTGTGGCGCAACGTCTACTACGGCGAGGGCTACGAAAGCCACGACCACCATCAGCACCCGGACCACGCGCTCACGGGTGTGCTGAGCGCCTTGGAGATGGCCTGCTGGGACATCGTCGGCAAGGCGCTGAACCAGCCGATCTACAACCTGCTCGGCGGCCGCTACCACGACAAGCTGCGCTCCTATACCTACCTGTGGCCAGCACCGGGCGACAAGTCGCGGCGGCCCACCCACACCGATGCGGCGGCCGCCACGGCGAGCGCCCTAGCGCACGTGGCGGAAGGCTTCACGGCGCTCAAGTTCGATCCGCTCATCGACGTGATGGGCAACAGCGATCCCCGCGAACCGCCGCTCGACCGGCTGGACAACGCCGAAGCCGTGGTGCGCGCCGTGCGCGAAGCCGTCGGCAACAAGGCGGACATCCTCATCGGCACCCACGGCCAGTCCACCACCTCCGGCGCCATTCGCTTCGCTCGACGCATCGAACAGTACGACCCGCTGTGGTTCGAGGAACCAGTGCCGCCGGAGAACCGCGACGAGATGGCCAGAGTGGCCCGCTCGACGACGATTCCCGTGGCGACCGGCGAACGCCTAGCCACCAAGTTCGAGTTCCGCGAGCTATTGCAGAGCCAAGCAGCCGCCATCCTGCAGATGGCGCTCGGCCGCGTCGGCGGGATTCTGGAAGCGCGCAAGATCGCCGGCATGGCGGAAGCGCACTACGCGCAGATCGCGCCCCACCTCTACTGCGGCCCCATCGAAGCGGCAGCGAACATCCAAGTGGACACGTGCAGCCCGAACTTCCTCATCCAAGAGAGCATCGGCCGCTTCGACGGCTTCCACGCCGAAATCCTCAAAGAACCCATCCGCTGGGAAGCGGGCCACATCATCCCATCGGACAAGCCGGGCCTAGGCGTGGAACTGAACGAAGCCGTGGTGGCCGCGCATCCTTACCGAGAGTAACGGGCCTGCCAGCTATCGCCAGACGATGTTTTGCCGCACCGTCCAGACCATCTGCATCGGCAATCCGGTAGAGTCTCTTTCGGGGTCCGCAGGAAGGCGGCTCAGCTTCCTAGCGCGGGCAGTCAACGCGGCGATCATTGCATCGAGGATGTCGTCGCGAGCAACGACCTCTCTCTTGTAGCGGGCGAGGATGTCTTGGGCCGCGGCCGCAGCCCGAGGCCAGATCTCGCAGAGGACGAGCAGACGTTCCTGGTAACCGACCTGCTTTTTCTTTTTCTTGCTGTGGGCCATGGGTGTGAGGCCGTTGACCCCCCAAAAGCACAACTCCGGGTGGACTTCGCTGACGATACTGCGGGCCTTCTCGCTGCTCTGCATGATGTCATCTACCTCGCGGATCTTTGGCACGATGGCGCAGGTCTGCTTAGCGATCCCCTTGCGGGTTATGCGTTTGTTGATTGCGCAGGCGTCTTCGTAGCTGGTTGCTACTAGAACTTCCCGAACAGGTGCTGGGAAGACGCTAGTGCCCCGCCGTCTAGCGGACGAAAGCACTTGCCCTCCTAAGTCGCGATTCAGCCGCCAGCGAGCGTGTTGGTCGCACTTTCGAGGCTCCGGCCGGCGTTCATCGGACAAGCCGATGGGAATGTCCACGAAAACGCGATCCCGACAATCCGCCATTTCGACTACTTTGCTCAAGCTCTCGACGACGCCGTAGCAATACTCCCCAGTCTCGCCGATCGTCACATAGAACCACGCTCCCTTGCAGCCATCGACGCCCCAGGCAAGCGAAGGCCCGTGGTCCTCTATAGCCGCAGGTTCGGAACCGCGCGTCGCGGCCATCTCGTGCAGGATGGCGGGTGCCTGCGGCGAACTCCGGTCCTCGGCAAGTGCAGCCTCTAGTCGCGAGTAGGCGTCTTTTCGGTTGCCAACGGTGCGCAGTCCGGCAGCGTCGCGCACCGCGGCGACAGCGGCGTGCTCCGGATGCGCGGGCAAGGTTGCTTGAAAGTATGTGCGGTCGTCGTCGAACTCGAAGCGTGGTTCGGGCGAGCCGTTGTCGGCCATCGCGGCGTAGATTTTCGGCAATCCAGACAGATGGCCTTCCGCCAAGCCCAACTCCTTCAAGAACTCGCCGATGCGGCGGTTGCGCGCCGGGGCAGCCGGGATTGCCTTCGCATCTCGCACCAAGTGTTCGCGTTGGATACCGGGAACAGGGCCGGGATAGCTCGCGATCACCACACGATCGGGATAGACGAAGACCTTGGTCGGTTCCGGCTGATCGACGTCGTAGCCCCGATGGTAGACAGCGTTGACCAGCGCCTCCTGCAACGCGGCGAACGGGTAGGACGCCGTGCGTTGCGTGTGGATGTCGTCCGCCTGCTTGTGGAAGTGAACAGCGGAGAGGTTCCGCAAGTAGGCAAGGCAGTCGCGAACCTGATCCACGAGAGCTCCGCGGAACACGCGCTCTTCCTGCACGTCGCCGGCTGCACCAGCGGTGAATCGCACGACTTGGATCGCCGCGCCGCGGAACCATTGCGTCGGATCATTGGAAAAGCACAGCACGCCGATGTTGCGCGGCACTTCGTGATCATTGACGCGCAGCACCAGTCGCAAGCGCCGAAAGATCTCGCGAGCGTCGGGTTCGTCGAGCAAGCCGCTGCCGACCTCGCGCAGGAATTCCCGCACTTTCGCTTCGCGCATGTCTTCCAGCCGCGCCTGCCGCAGCGCTCGGTCGTCCCACGGCACGCGCGCCGTCTGTTCGACGAGACCGCGCAGCAGGTGCGGATGCCGTTGCGCGTCCACCGTTTCGCTGCCCAAGCGGACGAAGTAGCGCCGCGTGCCTTTCTCCCCGCTCCCCATTGCGCCGGTCGGCGCCTGATGCGGCCGCATGTCGCTTGCCGGCACCCAGACGACGAGCAGCAAGCGTTCGCCGATACGCTCCGGGGAGAGGACGGGCGCATAAGGCGGGTCGAGGCGGTTGCACTGGCCGCGGATCCACTTCTGTGCGGCATCCACCTGGGCCTCGGAAAGACCCCTCGGCGGCAATCGGCCCCGACCATCGCGCTCGTCTACGCCGATGACCACGTAGCCGCCGTTCAGATTGTGGAAGTCGTTGGCGAACGCGCAGATCGTGCGCAGCACCTGGGGGCCGGTGGTCCTCGGATCCCAGGTCGCCTTGAACTCGACGCGTTCGGACTCCACGCCGCGGCAGTGGAGCAAGTCGTCCAGGTTGAAGGGAAGGATGGAGACTTCCCGAGCCATGGGCTGGGGCCCCTACGATGCTGGCAGCACCTGCCAGTAGGTGGTTGGCGGGGGGACAGCGAGTTCGCGGCGTACGTCGGCGATGGGTAGGCGGAGCAGGGCTTCCCAGTCCTGTTCCGGCAGCCAGCTGGCGTGGCGGCCGGCGCGGTAGGCGCGCCACATCGCCTTGAAGACGCCGCTGCCGAGTTCGCGGCTGAGCTTCCAAGCGGCGGTCAAGGCGATCACGCCGACGCCGCGATTTCGCATCTGGGCGTAAGTGAAAGCCAGCAGGCAGGCTTCGCCGAACGGGTCGCGGCCGTACTGGGTGACCGTGTGCCACAGGTCGTGCTGGTCGCGGATGCGTTCGCCGAAGCGGCGCAGATTCGGATCGTCGAAGTCGTAGGCCGGCGCTTCGCCATCCGTGCTGGCCTCGACGAGGCCTTGCGCGGTGAGCGCTTCGCCGTAGACGAACTCGTAGTAGGCGCGCCCCAGCGAACCGGCTGGCATCTGCGCCAAGGTGCCGCGGTTCAACAGGGCGTCGAGGAGGTTCTCCTTCCGGGCGAGGACCCGCTGGCCAACGACGGTGGCGCGGAACCGGCGCAAGCCACGCACCAGAGACGGGCCGCCGAGCGCGCGGATGACCTCGAAGACGCGCGGCGTGTCCTCCGGGTCCGCGATGAGCTGACGCAGGGCGCGCAGCGCTTCGAGGGGATGCGGACGGGCGTTGTCGCGGGTGGCCATGCGCTGATTCCGGTTCGAGTTGAGCGGGAGCGTAGCAGATGCGCGACGCGGCGAACCGCCGCATCGTGCAAACGCACGGCGCACGTCGCCCCGACATTCGCCCTTGCCGCCGAACCCGAAAGACGAACCGCGAGGCGTAGAATCCAAGGGATGGGCGGAAGCGGCGTGTCGTGATGGACGAAGGCGGCGAGCGCGAAACGGATGGCGTTGCGCAGGTTCGCGAACGCGCCCGGCGTGGCTTCTGGTACGGGCTGTCGTTGCCGGAGAGGGCGCTGCGCGGCACCGCCGGGGTGGTCGGCGGCACGCTGCGGGAGTCCGCCGCGGTGGTGTTGCCGGATGCGGTTCGCAACGCCAAGACGTACCAGGTCTTCGTCGGCCAGATGCTCGATTTCATGGCCGAGGACATGGGCGGCGCCGGCGACGGCAAACGCGCGGCAATGCGGGCGGACGACTTTCTGGCGCGCAAGACCGTCGGCAACTTCATCGACGTGGCCGGGCTTGCGACAGTGCATCTTTCGCCCATGCTCCTGCTCGCCATCGTCAGCGACCTGGCCTACGGCTCGCAGACGTACTTGCGCGAGGTGGCGGAGGAGATGCAGCGCCAAGGCGTGATCGAGGACGCGTCGAAGATCCAGCGCGTGGACGACCTGCTGGAACAGGTCGCGGACTTCAGCAGCCGCACCGCCACCGCGTTCGACCAGCCGCCGCTCTCCGTCGAAGGCTTGAAGGAGACGGTGCGGCAAACGCGCGAGTCGTTGGCTCGCATCGATGTCGCGGAGGTCCTGCCGGCAGCGGATCTGCGGGCGATGTGGGACGACCTGCACGCTTCCGCTCGCCGCCAGGGCGTGAGCGCGTTTCGTCTCTCGGGGCTGGTGACTCTCGCGTCGCTGGAGAAGGTGGGCAAGCTCGGCAGCGGGGCGCTCTCCACGGTTCAAGTCACAGGCGCGCTGCTCAATCGCCATGTGCTCGAGCACTACCGAGGCGTCTTGGCGAACGTGGAGAAGCGCGGCTTCTACGCCAGCCTCGCCGCGTCGAGCCGCCCGTATCTGCAGGCGGCGTGGGGCAACTTCTCGCCGCAGCGAACAACCGTCACCGAAGGCTTCCTGCGCGATGGCGGTGCCGGGCGGGCGTTGGGGAAGGCACGGCGTTGGCTCTCGGAGCGGCGCACCGACCGCTGAGCGGTACACATGGCGCTGCCGGAACGTCGATCAACGTCGGTCAGCAGGAAACGGCGCGTCTGTTCGCGCCCTCCACGATGCCGTCGCCGTTGCGGTCTTCGCCGAGCCGCGTTCGGCCTTGGGCGTTGACGATCAGCAGCCGCGCATTGCTGGCGTCGCCGTCGGGCGGACACAGCAGCATGTTGCCGTTCTGCCAGTCGGTGACGCCCGTCGGCAGCATGGAGAGCGACTTTCGATTGCGAAACGAGCGCCAGGTCAGGCGGTAGCCGGAGGGCAGCGGCGGCAGGCGCTGCACGACGGCTTCCCCGGCGTCGCGCCGGGCGTCGCCATCGCCGTCGAGGAAGATCATCGCGCCCTCGTGCCACGAGTTGCGCGGGCCGCATGTTTCGCCCTTGGCCGGGCACAGCGTGGCGGTCTGCCGTCGCGCCACGGCCAGTTGCCGAGCGAACTGCACCGCGCCGCGCATCTGTTCGATGGCGGCGTCTGCCTCGCGGCCAGTCACCAGCGCGGCCATGCTCGGCGCCGCGGCGCCGGCGAGCAGGGCGGCGATGGCCAAAGTGGTCATCAGTTCGGTCAAAGTGGCGCCGCGTTGGCGGCGCGCTTGGATTCTAAGCACGAAGTTTCCCGCTCGAGTCGTCCGTTCTCGCCCCGCAGCATGGCCGGGCCGGAACGCTCGCGCTAGAGCAAGATGCTGATTCGGATGTAGGACATTCGCCCTATGCGAAGCGCCGGGGCGGGACTCTACGCGCCAGCGGGGCGGGGGATTTCCAACGGCGGTGGCGCGTCCGGGCGGTTGAGCAGGCCGAAGGTGACCATGTTCAGCCACGAACGCCGGCGGTTCTCCACGACGTTCTTCAGCACCAGCTTGCCGTTCTTGTCGAAACCGCGGTAGTCCGGGAAGTTCAGCGCCAGCACTTCGAGCGCGTCGTCCGCGGCCTCCTTCAAGCCGAGCTTCCAGTTCGACTCGATCAGCAGCGCCAGCGCATCCGCGGTGGCTGGCGTCTGCGAGTAGTTCTCCACCACGTGGCGAGCGCGGTTCGCCGCCGCCACGTAGGCGCCACGCCCCAGGTAGTAGCTGGCGATGTTCACCTCCGCCGCCGCCAGCACGTTGCGCAGGTAGATCATGCGCTGCTGGGCGTCCTTGGCGAACTCGCTGCTTGGAAACCGCCCGATGAGGTCGTTGAAGTCCGCGAAGGCCTGGCGGAGATTGGAGACGTCGCGGTGCGACAGCTCGGTCTTCATGAAGCGCCCGGTGGCGCCGCGATCCCGCGCCAAGGCGGTGATGCCCTTCATGTAGTAGGCGTAGTCGACGTTCGGGTGCTGCGGATGCAGGCGGATGAAGCGCTCCGCGGCGGCCGCGGCGGCATCCAGATCCCGGGCCATGTGATTGGCGTAGATGAGCTCCAGCTGCGCCTGCTCGGCATAGCGTCCGAACGGAAAGCGCGCCTCCAAGCGCTGCAGGCGCGTGATGCTCTGCGTGTAGTTGCCCGTTCGCAAACCGGCCTGCGCCCGCCGATAGAGCGCCTGCTCGCTGGTCTCGCGCTCCAGATCCTCGTCTTCGTCGCCGCCGACGAACGGCATCCACGCGCAGCCGGAGACCGCGACGATGGCCAAGGCCGCGACGAATCCTGCGATTTCTTTGGCGAGGGGCAGGCCCCCCACGCGCCCCCGCTGCGGACGCCACGAACGGAAAACCAAACTTGACTCGCTTGTTAAGGTTCTCGTCACAGGAGAATCCTAGGCGAAATGGCGGCGACTTGCACAGACCAAGGCTCAATCGACGACTCCGAGTCGGTCTTGCGGTTGGACATCGTCGTGCCTGCGGAGTTCGGCGGCAAACGGTTGGACGCCGGCCTGGCGGCGTTGTTCCGCGCACACGACATCGCCGCGTCGCGCTCGGAAGCGTCGCGCTGGATACGCGTCGGCTGCGTTCTGGTCGATGGCGCCGAGGTGAAGCCGAGCACGACCCTCGTCGGCGGCGAACGCATCGTTGTCGAGGCCAGCCGGGAGCCAAGATTCGACTGGCAGGCCGCCGAACAGCTGGCCTTCGGCGTCGTCTACGAGGACGAGTCGGTGATCGTCGTGGACAAGCCAGCCGGGCTGGCCGTGCATCCGGGAGCTGGCCAGCCCCGGGGCACGCTGGTCAACGGCTTGCTGCACCGCCGCCCGGCATTGGCCGAACTGCCGCGGGCCGGCCTGGTGCATCGTCTGGACAAGGACACCAGCGGCCTGCTCGTCGTCGCTTGCGATCGAGCAAGCCAGTTGCGCTTGACGGAGGACATGAGCGCGCATCGCGTGGAGCGCCGCTATCTCGCCGTGGTCGAGGGGCGCATGATCGCCGACCAGCGCATCGACAAGCCGATTGGCCGAGATCCGCGCAACCGTTTGCGTCAAGCGGTGCGCGAAGACGGTCGGCGGGCCGTGACCCACGTGTCGATACGCCAACGGTTCAGCGCCCACACGTTGGTCGAAGCGCAACTCGAAACCGGCCGCACCCATCAAGTGCGCGTCCACCTGGCCGCAGCTGGACATCCCTTGGTAGGCGACCGGCGCTACGGCGCCCGTGGCGTCGTGCCTCGGAACGCGCCGCCCACCGTACTGGAGATCGTGCGCGGCTTTCACCGCCAAGCCCTGCACGCGTTTCGGCTGTGCTTCGTACACCCGGCGAACGGCGAACTGCTGGCCTTCGAGTCGCCTCCGCCGAAGGACTTCCAGCGACTGCTGGAAGCGCTGTCAGCCTGAAGGCGGATGGAGCAACAAGATGCATTGTCCACCGCCGCGTATGGCACCAAGAAGGCATCATCTTTCAGCGACTTCTCACGGCCGGGGGCGGCGATCTCGCAAGACAAAGCAGCCGCCGAGGCGGCTCGGGCGGCGAACTCGCCCGCTGCTTCGAGAACAGCGGCGAGCGGATGCGCTATCCGCTCTACCGCGACATGCGACTGCTGATCGGCTCGGGCATGGTCGAGAGCTCCTGCGACACCCTGGTCGGCGCTGCTTCAAGCGCGGCGGCATGCGCTCGAGCAAGGCCGGCGCAAACGACGTCCTGCCTCCGCAGCGGACTGTACGACGGCTTCTGGCGCCAGCGGCTCGGGCCGCCGACCCTCCCTCCCAGCCGAGCGGCTGGCGCACTAACGTCGCACACGCCACGGGAGAGGGTGTGCGACATTTGGTGGCAGGGCTGCCCTTCATGCCGTCAAGGGAGGCGCTTGGCCGGAGGGCCAGAAGTCGTCGTAGTCCTCGTTGAAGATCGCCGCCCGCAGGGCGAGGACGGCGTTGGCGCCGGCCACGCTCCAGCGCATCCCGCGGCGCTTGAAGCGCTCGCCGACGAGGCCCTTGCACATGCTCTCCACGGTGCCGGAGCCGACGCACAGGCCCATCTCCCGGAACTTCGGATAGCGCATCCGCCGCCGGTTGCCGTCGACGTAGGCGACGCACTTCGCGGCCTCCTCGCAGTCCTCCGCCCGCAGCGCTTCCAGCACGTCGTCGACGCGGCCTTCCTCCAACGCCTGGCAGACGCGCCGCGACCACGCCGCGCACGCTTGCGCGCCGACCCCGTGGACCGCCTTGCCGACGTCCCACAGGTGTTCCTTCGCGTGCCACAGGTCGACGATCCCGACGCACTCCGGCAGCATCTCCGCCACCGTGTTCCAGATCCACTTCGCGCCGTCGCCGACCGCCACCCGCCGCTCCGCCTTCGCGAAGCCGAACCGCTTCGCGGCGCGCCAGACGCGCTGCCCGAACGGCGACGGATCCGCGTCCGCGTCGCGCGACGCCGCGCTCTCGATGGCCGCCGACACGCGCACCGAGCCGGCGTCCCGACGCGGCAGCCCGGTCCTCGCGTCGCGCCCCTCGGCGGTGTGGAACGTCGCCACCTTCGCCTCCCGCGTCTTCGCCGGCTCCCCCTCGCCGCCGCGCCCGGAACCGCGCCGCTCCCCAGGCAGCACCGGCACCCCCGTGCCGTCCAGACAGCAGTACGCCGTCGCCGCCGGCGCCTCCGCCGCCTCGCCCTCCACCGACTCCCGCGCCGACAGCGCCTCGCCCAGCGCCTTCGCGCTCCGCTCCAGCCGCTTCGCGTCCACCGACACCCCCGCCACCCGGCGCACCGCCTCCGCCGCGCCGCGGAAGCTCGCGCACGCCGCCGCCCAGCCCAGCACCGAACGCAGCGCCGGCGTCACACGCTCGCCACCCGTCTCCACCCCAAGCCCCGCGTCCAGCGGACACGTCCGCCAGCCGCAGACCCCGCACGTCCAGTGCCAGCGCTCCACCGACGCCGGGCCGAACAGCGTCAGCAGCCGCGTCGAACGCCGCGTCCGCCGCCGCATCGCCCCGCCGCACTCCCCGCACGGCGCCGCCTCCCGCTCCCCGTCCGCTTCCGACAGCAGCACCGACAGTGCGCCGCACGTCCCCGACAGCACCGACGCCCGCAGACCCTCCTCCGCCGCCTTGAAGTCCTCCCCGCCCGACGCCACCCGCAACGCCAGCGCCCGACACTCCGCCGACGACGACAGCGCCGACGACACCTCCTCCCGAACCGCTTCCCGCCACTCGCGCTTGCCTTCCAGCGCCTCCCGCGCCATCCTCCCAGCCGTCATCGCGATCTCCTTTCGCCGGCATCTCGACAACGCCTAGCCTAAGGTCGATCGCGGTGGCTCCCAACACTTCCGCCACCAAATGTCGCACACCCCACGGGAGACCGGCGCTTGCCCGTCGCGCCATCCGTCGGGTATTGTGGCGCGGTTTGCGCGGGGCGTTTCGCGGCCCGCCCAAGGGAGGAATCGAGTGCCTGAAGACGCAGCGGTCGCCGCCGCGCCGGACATGCTGCCCTTGCTGCTGTTCATGCTCGCCGTCGGGGCGGTGCTCGGCGGGGCGCTGCTGGCGGCGTGGTTCGTCGGCGCCAAGGCGCGGCATGGCGGGGCGCGCACCTTGCCGTTCGAGTCCGGCATCGTGCCGGTCGGCGATGCGGAAGAGATGCGGCTCTCCATCGAGTACTACCTGATCGCCGTGTTCTTCGTCGTCTTCGACTTGGAGACCATCTTCATCATCGCCTGGGCGGTGGCCTTCTTCGACCTGGGCTGGCGCGGCTACACGGGGGCTTCGGTGTTCATTCTGATTCTGCTGGCGGCGCTGTTCTACGAATGGCGCAGCGGCGCCTTGGACTGGGGGCTGAAACGGCGTGCGCCGGGGCCGGCGCCCTATGCGCTCACGAAAGTCGAACCGGCAGCGGAGGCCGCCTGACCATGCAGTGGCGACTTGTGAAGACCGAACCCGGTGCGCCGATGCAGTCGGTGGACGACGCCTACAACGAGGAAGCCGCCAAGAGCTTCCTCACCGCGAAGCTGGAGGATCTGGTGGCGTGGGGCCGCGCCAACTCCATCTGGCCGTTCAACTTCGGCCTCTCCTGCTGCTACGTGGAAATGGCCACCTCGTTCACCTCCCGCCACGACCTCTCGCGCTTCGGCGCGGAAGTGATTCGCGCCACGCCGCGCCAAGCCGATCTGATCGTCATCTCCGGCACCGTGTTCCGCAAGATGGCGCCGGTGCTGCAACACCTCTACGAGCAGCTGCTGGAACCGCGCTGGGTCGTTTCGATGGGCTCCTGCGCCAACTCCGGCGGCATGTTCGACGTGTACAGCGTGGTGCAGGGGGCGGACAAG
Organism: Candidatus Azotimanducaceae bacterium; assembly: GCA_965243175.1. GTDB lineage: Bacteria > Pseudomonadota > Gammaproteobacteria > Pseudomonadales > Azotimanducaceae > VXYL01. The sequence goes on from OZ251532.1 coordinate 1,732,872, forward strand.
TTCCTGCCGGTGGACGTCTACGTGCCGGGGTGTCCGCCAAGGCCGGAAGCGTTCATGCAGGGCCTCACGCTGCTGCAGGAAAGCGTGAAGAACACCCGCCGGCCGCTCTCCTGGATGATCGGCGAAGACGGCAGCGTCTCGAAGTACGCGCCGAGCCAGCGCGATCTGCGCACGCCGGAGCGCATGCGAACCACGACCCTGGCCGAACCCACAACGGTCGGCGACGCGCCGCTTTCCAAAGACCTGCTTGGCAAGAAACGCGGCAGCTGATGGCGGAAGTCGCGCATCGGGTGGACGAGCACCACCACCTGCCAGCGGACCTGGCCACGCATTTCGGCGAGGACTGCGTCGCCCAGGCCACGGTGGACGGCATCCCCACCGTCTGGGTGCCGAAGGAAAAGCTCCGCGCCGTGCTGCGCTACTTGAAGCACGATGCGCCAGCGCGCTTCGAGCTGATGTTCGATCTTTCCGCCATCGACGAACGAACGCGGCAGGTGCGCAGCGGCCAGCCGGAATCGGATTTCACCGTCTTCTACCACTTGATGTCGCTCTCCGGCGACGACGACATTCGCGTGAAGGTGGCACTGGAAGATGGTGCCAGCGTCGATTCCATCGAATCCATCTATCCGGTGGCGAACTGGTACGAGCGCGAGGCGTTCGACATGTTCGGCATTCGCTTCGACGGCCACTCCAACCTGCGCCGCATCCTCACCCCCGCGTTGTGGGAAGGCCATCCGCTGCGCAAGGAACATCCGGCGCGAGCGACCGAGATGGACCCGTTCAAGATGACGCCGGAGTTCCAGAAGGCGCAGCAGAACGCCTTGCGCTTCGTGCCGGAAGAATGGGGCATGAACCGCGAAGCGAAGCACACCGACTTCATGTTCCTGAATCTCGGCCCCAACCACCCGAGCGTCCACGGCGTCTTCCGCATCGCGCTGCAACTCGACGGCGAAGTGATCGTCGAAGCGGTGCCGGACATCGGCTACCACCATCGCGCCCAGGAGAAGATGGCGGAACGGCAAAGCTGGCACACCTACATCCCGTACACCGATCGCGTCGACTATCTCGGCGGGGTGATGAACAACCTGCCCTACGTGCTGAACGTGGAGAAAATGGCCGGCATCGAAGTGCCGGAACGCGCGCAAGTCATTCGCGTGATGCTCAGCGAGTGTTTCCGCATCGCCAGCCACCTGCTGTTCTACGGCACCTTCGCCCAGGACGTGGGGCAGATGTCGCCGGTGTTCTACATGTTCGCGGACCGCGAGCGCCTGTTCTCCATCATCGAGGCCATCACCGGCGGTCGAATGCATCCCAGCTGGTTCCGCATCGGCGGCGTGACCAGCGACCTGCCGGAAGGCTGGGATACGATGGTGCGCGATTTCTGCGACTACATGCCGGCGCGTCTCGACCACTACGACAAGATGGCGATGCGCAACAAGATCCTCAAACGCCGCACACAGGGCATCGGCGCCTACACCACCGCGGAAGGCCTGGATTGGGGCATCACCGGCCCGTCCCTGCGCGCCGCGGGCCACGACTGGGATCTGCGCAAGAAGCGCCCCTACAGCATGTACGACCAGTTCGATTTCGAGGTGCCCACCGCCGAAGCCGGGGACTGCTACGCCCGCTGCGAAGTGCGCGTGGAGGAGATCCGCCAGAGCTTGCGGATCATTCGCCAATGCGTGGACAACATGCCGAGCGGCCCGGTGAAGTCCGACCACCGCCTCACCACGCCGCCCAGAAAGGAGCGCACGATGCAGGACATCGAAACGCTCATCCACCACTTTCTGAACGTCAGCTGGGGCCCGGTGATTCCGCCCGGCGAATCCGCGACGACCGTGGAAGCCACCAAGGGCTGGAACTCCTACTACTCGATTTCCGACGGCGGCACGATGGCCTACCGAACGCGAATCCGCACCCCGTCCTTCCCCGCCTTGCAGCAGATCCCGCTCATCAGCCGCGGCTTCATGGTCTCCGACCTCATCGCCATCATCGCCAGCATCGACTTCGTGATGGCGGACGTGGACAGATAGGGGCGAGACGATGGCGGAACCCGCGTTGATCCAAGTGCTTTCCGACGAGGAAGTGCGCGAAATCGAGGAAGAGTGCGCCCACCTGCCGGACCGCAAGTCCGCCGCCATCGACGCGATGATGATCGTCCAACGCCATCGCGGCTGGGTTTCGGACGACAGCCTAGCGGCGATTGCCCGCCTGCTGGGCATGTCCATCGAAAACCTGGACAGCATCGCCACCTTCTACAACCTCATCTACAGAAAGCCGGTCGGCAGACACGTCGTGATGGTATGCGACAGCGTCTCCTGCTACGTGATGGGCGCGGATGGCCTGCGCAAGAAGGTGGAGGAACACTTGGGCATCCAGCTGGGGGAGACGACGCCGGACGACCGGTTCACGCTGCTGCCCATCGTGTGCCTGGGCGCTTGCGATCGGGCGCCGACGATGATGATCGACGAGGAGTTGATCGGGGACGTGACCGCGGAGAAGCTGGCCGATCTGTTCGCAAGATTCGAGTGACGTCTACCGACTCGGCGAGGTCGCATCGTGAAGCTGGAACTGATCCGAATCCAGAACTTCCGCGCCATCGAGCGCCTTGAACTGCGCCCCCACCCGCAGCTCACAGTACTGCACGGCGACAACGCGCACGGCAAGACAAGCGTCCTGAGCGCCATCGCCACAGGGCTTGGCGCCATTCCAACCGCTCTACCCGGGGGAGTCGCCGGCCTCCGCCTCCGCAAGAACGACCGGCGGGACGGCAGCGACTACACCCGCGTATGCCTGAGGACCACCAGCGGAGTCGCTTGGGAACAGAGGTTGGGAAGACCCACGGATCGGGAACCCAGCGACGTTCCCTCCGCCAGCCCTCTGCGCGATCTGAAGGACTGGTTGAATCCGGCCCCCGGACTCGACTCGGAGCTGCCGCTAGCAGCCTACTACGACACCGACAGGGCAGTGGTAGACGGAACTAGACGCGGACCCAAACGCCAGGCAACCAACGGCCGCTACCTCGCGCTCGCTGGCGCTTTCGTGGCGAAGACGAGCTTTCGAGAGCTGTTCGAGTGGTTCTACGAAAAAGAGAACGAAGAACTGCGGGAACAGCGGGAACGACAGAGTCTGGACTACCGACTCAACGACCTTTCCGCGGTGCGCAACGCGATCACGTCGATGGTCCAAGGCGTTTCCGAACCACACGTCGAAATGCGCCCCATGCGCTTCGTCGTCTCCGAGAACCTTGGTGGGCGAGCCGAAGAGCGCAGCCTCGGCGAACTGAGCGGCGGCTGCCGGGCAGTCCTCGCGTTGGCCGGCGACTTGGCGCGGCGAATGGCCCAGGGCAATCCCTACTTGGCGGATCCACTCCAGTCCGAAGCCGTTGTGCTGATCGACGAAGTGGATCTCCACCTCCATCCGTCCTGGCAGCAGCGCATCCTTGAAGACCTGACGCGGACGTTTCCGAACGCCCAGTTCATCGTCTCGACGCACAGCCCCCAAGTGCTGACCACGGTCAAGCCGGAGCAAGTCGTCGAACTGCACCGTGAAGACGGCGCGGTCGCCGCCAGTCGCTCGGCGGCCACGACCTATGGTGCGGAGGCTGGCGACGTGCTCGTGACCGTCATGGGCGTGAAGGCCAGACCCGCCAACGACTTCACCGGGAAGCTCGACGAGTACCTGGGCCTCGTCGGGCGCGGAAACGGCACGTCGCAGGACGCGAGAGCACTGCGAAAGGAACTGGAAGAACTGTCTCCCCAGGACCCGGCGCTCGACCGCGCCGACATGGAGATGGCCAGGCAAGCCGCGATTGGCGGTGCCGACTCATGAAGCGCATTCGGACAATGGTCGCGCCCACGCCAGGACTATCGAGCTACCTCGACGAGGCGACGGGGCCGAGCTACGGCGAGTTCAGAGACTATGGACAAGGCGCTGCCTACAGGGAGCTCATCGCCGCCTTGGTCGATCTTCAGCGAGGATTATGCGGATACTGCGAGATCGACCTGCTTGATTCGGACCGTCAGATCGAGCACGTCGCGCCTCAACGCAGCCATCCCGACGCAGCCCTGCGCACCTCCAACATGATCGCTTGCTGCAAAGGCGGCACTGCGAGCGCGTCCAATGACGAAGAGCGGTTTCTCAAGCCGCCGAAGCGCAACCTCAGCTGCGGTCAGGCGAAAGGAGCAACCGACGATCCGCGGTTCCTGGACCCACGCAGCCTGCCCGCGCTTCCCTCGCTCTTGGTCGTCCGGTTCAACGGCCGAGTCGAGGCCGACGGCAATGCCTGCCGGTCGGAAGAGGAAGCCGCCAGAGTCGAGAGGACGATAGAGATCCTAGGCCTCAACGTCGAACGGCTGCGAGCGAACAGGGAAAGACGATGGAGAGACCTGCTCGCCGTCTGGGAACCGCATTTGCGGAGCGACGACGCAATGACCAAAGGTGCGCGGAACGAGCTGCTGCCCAGCGAGGATGGTCGCCTGGCGCCTTTCTTCACGACGAGGCGCAGTTTCTTCGGGCGCTACGGCGAGGACGTCCTCTCGCTGGCGCCCGATGGTTGGGTATAGCGGAACGGCTAGAAGAAGAGTCGCCCTTCAAGCCGTGCGCAGCGGCATCGTGTAGGACTTCAGCTCGCGCACGAAATCCCCCAGCGCTTGGATGCCGGTGTTCTCCGCGGCCGTACACCACTCCTTGAACGCGCTCAGCAGGTCGTCGCGGTTGCCGCTGCGCTTGGCCCAGACGGCGTTCAGTTCCAAGCGCTTTTCGTAGATGGTCTTCAGCACCGGGCTGGATTCCACGATGGCCTTGATGTCGCGGCGTTCGCGGTCGCCGATCATGATTTCTTCGCGGCAGAGGACGCGGCGGGCGCGTTTGAGGAGGCGGTGGGCGGAAACGTCGGCGCGGCGGATTTCCTGGCGGGCGAGGGGGGCCACCACGTCTTCCGCGTAGCGGGACATGACGCGGAAGCGGTCGTTCAGGACGGCCCACACGGTGTCCATGTCGATGTTCGACTTGCCGCTGCGGCGGGAGACCACCGGGCCGGTGGAGCGCGGCTTGGCCCAGCCGGCGAGGGCGAAGACGCGGATCCAGAACCAGCCGATGTCGAACTCCCAGGGCTTCACGGAGAGCTTGGCGGAGTTGGGATAGGTGTGGTGGTTGTTGTGGAGTTCCTCGCCGCCGATGAGGATGCCCCAGGGGACGAGGTTCTTGGCTGCGTCCGGCGTCTCGAAGTTGCGGTAGCCGGTGTGGTGGCAGACGCCGTTGATGACCCCGGCGGCGAAGATCGGTATCCACAGCATCTGCACAGCCCAGATGAGAATGCCGACGCTGCCGAAGAGCGCGATGTCCGCGGCGGCCATGAGGCCGATGCCCAGGTACGGACGCGCCACGAAGACGTTGCGCTCCCACCAGTCGTCCGGCGTGCCCTTGCCGTACTTCGCCATCGTCTCCGGCGTGCGGCCCTCGCGGTAGTACTCGGTGCCCTTCCAGAAGATCTCCTTCAAGCCGTGGACCTGCGGGCTGTGCGGATCGTCCTTGGTTTCCGTGGTGGCGTGGTGCTTGCGATGCACTGCCGTCCACTCCTTCGTGATCATGCCGGTGGTCAGCCACAGCCAGGAGCGGAAGAAGAAGGCGAGGCCGGGGCTCAAGTCCAAGGCGCGGTGCGCCGAGTGGCGGTGCAGATACACCGTGACGGCGACAATCGTCACATGCGTGACGACCAGCGTGTAGACGATGGCCGCCCCCACGGAGAGGCCGACCGCGCCGTACCACCAGTCCATCAAGTCCATGTCGTCTCCTCTCGCGACATCCTCAACGCCGCTGCGCCGCCGTTCGCGTGGCATCGCGCAGGCACAACGTCGATTCTGACAACTTGGCCACGCGAAAACCACAACCGTTCGCGCCGATTCGTCGCCGCGAACACGCCGACTCGAACCATAGTGCAACCACGGGCGGCTTTCGAGTCCCGGCCGCGTCGGATCAAGCCAGCGCTTCGCGCAACGCGGCAACCCGTTCCGCCACCACCGCCATGTCCACGTCGCCCACGGGCCCCGCGTTCCACACCGGGCCGGGCCAAGCGATGTCCTCCGCGTAGCGGGCGATGACGTGGACGTGCAGCTGCGGCACCTGGTTGCCGAGCGCAGCGACGTTGATCTTCTCGGCGGCGAACAGGCTCTGAAGCATGCGCGAAGCAAGGGCGATTTCGCCGAACAGCGTTGGCGCATGGGCCGCCGGCAGGTCGTGGAAGTCGCGCAGGGCGTCGAGGCGCGGCACGAGGATCAGCCACGGGAAGCGGTGGTCGCGCATGAGCAGCGCACTGCACAGCGGCAGGTCGGCGAGATGTTCGCAATCGGCGGCAAGGCGTTCGTGCAGCGTGAATGGCATCGTCGTCTCCCCTGGGTTGAAGCGTCAGCGCGGGCGATGGCCGCCCACCCAGACCGGGCTGCTCCAAGCGATGGCGTCGTTGGCTTGCGTCACGCGCACATAGTAGTAGTCGCCGTGCCGTACGCCTTCGTCCAGCACCTCGAACGAAACGTCCATCTCCCCCTCCGCGACAACGCGGCGCAGCGTGATCGCGTCCTCGTAGCCGTCGAACGGCAGCGTTTCGCGCACCACGCCGTCCTCCAAGTCGCGGAGCACGAGCACCGTTTCGCTGCCCGGCACCGTCCGGTGCCATCGATAGCGTGGCGGACCGCCGCCGAACTCGCTGCCCGCAGCGAGCTTCACGGTCAGCGTGGCGCCGCGTCGGACCTCCGCCAGCGAGAGCCTGATCGAGCTGGTGCCGCCTCGGGTATGCGTGCTGAAGGCAACGCTCGAACCGTCCGTCACGTCCACCGCTTGCGTGTTCGCGTTGTGGAAGTTCATGCCCTTCGCGGCGGTCACCGTGGCGCCTTCGACGGTGATGTCGCCGCGCCACCAGCGCCAGCCGCGTGGATTGTCGCCCGGATGGAACGGCTCGGCGGGGGAGGAGAAGGTCAGCAGCACGTCGCCGTCCTGCGCCCGCGCCTGTTCGGTCAGGTAGTCGCGTTCCCAAAGCACCGCGTCGTTCTTCATCACGGTGACGGTGTGGATAGGCGCCGTGCCGACAACGCGGCCAGCAATGCGCCTGCTCTCGGCGAACGGCGTCCGCGTGCCCATCTCGGCGCCGTTCACCGTGACGTCGAAGATGATCCGGTCGCCCGTGGTCGCGTAGGCGGCGAGGTTCTTCATGGCGTCGAAGAGCGCGTCCCGCGTCCCAGTTGCCGCACGCAGAGCGCCCAGGCCGCCGCGTTGGGAAAGCGAACCGCCCAAGGGCGCGGTGTAGCCCGGCTGGCTCAAGTGGTTGTCGCTGGCGGCGGTGAACCCCACTTGGTGGCCGTGCTGCAAGTACATGCGCCCGAACCACTCGAAGCTGCCGTGCTGCGACATGATCTCCACCAGCGGCTGCAGCAGCGGGTCGCTCTGCCGGTAGTCGCCAGCCTGGTGCGCGTGCGGAATCACCACCACGTCGTGGGGATCGTGATGGTCGCGCAAACCCTGGTAAAGCGCCGAGAGCCTGCCGTATTCCTGCGCCGGAATGCGCTTGCGGTCGTCCGGTGTGCGGAACAGCACGTTGTGGTGGCCGCCCTGGATGTTCTGGATCGTCCACTCGTAGCCGAGGAACGCCACGAAGCCGCGGTCCTCGCTCGCGGTGGGCGCACGCGGCAAGCGCGGCGAGCCGGAGAATCGGCGCACGTTCTCGCGCAGCACGTTCCACTCGAAATCGTCCATCCAGATGTCGTGTTCGGAGTGGGTCACGTAGTCCAAGCGAGCATCGTCGCGCGCCCAGATCATGAACCGCTCCGGCGTGCCCACCCCCTCGGCGAAACCGGAATGCCCGTGCGTGTCGCCCCAGTAGATGCGGCGCGTCGGCGCGGTTTCCACCAGCACCGGATTCGCCACCCCCACGATGTCGCCAGCCTCCGAGCGAAACGCGAAGCGACGCACCCCGGGCGAGTCGAACCGCACGTCGTGCAGAACGACGATGGCGTTCCCACCGGCCGGAATCTCGCGGAACGGCTCGCCGTTCACCGTCACCTGCCACGCCGGAATCGGCCCCGTCGCCCGGTTGTAGAAGCGGTCCTCGGCGCGCACGGCAACCGAGAACGGCTCCCCCACCGCCACCACCGAAGGCGCGAAGCCGTGGACGCCAGCCACTTCGCCGCCAACCACCACGATGGGCTGGATGGGCAGGCTCACCGGCTCGAAGGTGCCGTCGAAATCGACGTAGAGCGGCAGCGGCATCCGGTCGCTGGAGAAGCTCGGCAGCAGCAGTCCGCGCCCGCCCCCGGCGGTGTCGCCGTAGGTGACGGTCACCATGTCGCCCGCCGTCAGATGGCCGGAAATGACGCGGAACACCAGCGTGTCCTGGGCGCCTCGGAAGCCGCCGTGCATGCCGCTCATCGGCGTGGTCGAGCGGGAGAAGCGCACGGTGGGATTGGACGACGCGATGGTGACGTAGTTGTCGCCTGCCTCGTCGTCGGTCTGGAACGCCATGCCGGTCATGAAGTGGCGGGCAACCACGAAGCCGCCCCCCGGTTCGATGTCCTTCGCGCCGACCGTGTAGGTCTGGCGAATCGTCACGTGGCTGCGCACCTCGAACGGGCCGGCGTCCGCCACAAGCCGCCCGATGGCGTCCGGCTGCTCATCGAGCAGCGCCATTTCGCGAATGGTCGGGTCGAGACGCGAGGCGCGGCCAGCGTTGGCCGGATAGGCCAAGGCGCCGGACGCCGCCTGGGTCGCGTTCACCGGCACGTAGCGCCCGGTGAGCGAATAGGCGTTGATCCAGTCCCACAAGGTCTTCGCCCGCGCCACGGCATTGGCGCGGTTGGTGGGAAGCTCCGCCGTGGACGCCTTCAGCGCCTCCACCCGGGCCCGCAGTTCCGGCGCCAGATAGTCGTCTTCGGCCAACGCCGAACAGCACACGAGAACGCCAAGCGCCAGCGCAAGGCATCCCGGAAACCGCTTCATGCCGCGACGCTCTGCTCGACCAGCGCCTCGAAGGCGTCGATGCGGCTTTCCAGCCGATTCAGCGTGGCGCGCCAGAAATCCGGTTCGGCGAGGTCCACGTCCAGATGCTTGGCCGCCAAGTCCTCCGCCGTCATCCGCCCGGTATCGCGCAGCAGCGCCTCGTAGCGGGCGAAGAAGCCGTCGCCGAACGCTTCCCGGCGGGCGTGAACGCCCAAGCTGAACAAGTAGCCGAAGAGGTAGGGGAAGTTGTAGAAGCTCAGCCCCGAAATGTAGAAGTGCAGCTTGTTCGCCCAGAACAGCGGGTCCGGTTCCGCCAGGCAGTCGCCGTACTGGTTCTCCCATGCCGCGCTCATCAGCGCCTTGAGTTCGTCGGGCCGCTGCGGGCGTTCGGCGCGGGCCTCGTAGAAGCGGCGCTCGAACTCGAAGCGGGTGGGGATGTTCAGCACGAAGGCCACCAGCGCCGCGGCTTCCTCCCAGACGATGCGCAACTGCGCGGCTGGCGTCTTCGCCCGCGCGAGCAGTGCGTCGCGCACCACGCTTTCGCCGAAGGTGCTGGCGGTCTCGGCGATGGACATGCCGTAGCTGCGCTGGCTGTGCGGCAGGTCGCGCATCGCCCAGCTGTGGAAGGCGTGGCCGAGTTCGTGCGCCAAGGTGATGACGTCGCTTTCGCCGCCGGTGTACGTCATGTAGACGCGGGGAGTGCGCGACTTGTGGAAGCCGGTGCAGTAGGCGCCGGGGCGCTTGCGGCTGCCGACCGTGCCTTCGATCCACTTGTTGCCGGCCATCATCGATACGAACTCGCCCATGCGCGGATCGACGGTGCCGTAGGACTCGGCGATCAGCTCCACCGCCTCGGCATAGGCGATGGGCTGCTCCTCCGCATCCGCCGCGACCGGCGCCGGCGCCCGCTGATCCCACGGCCCGTAATGCGCCTTGCCGTACGCCTTCGCCTGCAACCGGGCGGCGCGACGCGCCAGCGGAACGCCCTCTTCGGCCACGCCGAGCACGGCGTCCAGCGTCTCCTTGCGGATGCGGTTCATGTGCAGCGGCGCATCGAGGAAGTGGACTTCGCGCTCCGGCTTGGAACGCCGCCGACACATTTCCAGCCGCCAGCCGGCAATCGCGTTGATGGCCGCGGCGCAGGATTCCGCGTGTTCGTCCCAGGCCGCGTTGATGGCCCGCCAAGCGCCCTCACGCAACCCATCGTCCGCGGAAAGCAGCAGCCCGCTCGCTTCCGCAAGGCCCAAGGAGCGCGTCTCGCCCTCCACGTCCACTTCGCACGAGAGCGTGCCGGAAAGCTGGTCGTAGAGCCGGCCCCAGGCGTGGATGCCGTCCTGCGACAGGTTGGAGACGAGGGTTTCCTGCTCGAGCGGCAGGATTTCGTGGCGGCGCTCGCGCGAGTGCTGCACGGCGAACCGCGACGCTTCCACCGCCGGGTCGTCCAAATAGGCATCGACCACCGCGTCCGGCGCCAAGTCGAGGAACTGCGAAAGCGGCTCCGCGGCGTTCGAGAAGCGCTTCTGCACCGCTTGCAGCCGCCCGAGCAGCGCCAGCGCGGCGTCGTCCTTGCTGTCCACGCTCAAGCAGCATTCGGCGTAGCCCTCGGCATCGTGGAGCAGCACGCCGGTACGCTCCGCAAGCCCGAAGATCGCCCGCGCCTCGGCGATCAGCTCCGCCGTCGAAATCCCTTCCAACGAAGGATCGTCGATGGCCGGAGAAAGCGCGGCGTTGCGGCGTTCGATCTCGCCGATGAGCCTATCGACTTCGGCCAGGTCCGCTTCCAGTTCGGGGGAGTCGGCGGCGGGATATTCGCTGGCCAAGTCCCAGCGTTCGCCTTGGATGGTGGGCATCGTTCGCCTCGCTGTGGCGGGAAACGGCCATCGTACCGCACCGGCGGATGCGCGATTTCGGGGACTCCCTCCCGATGCCCCGGCCTGAGCAGCTACTGCTCCACCACCATCTGTTCCACCGCCGCCAACTCGTTCTGCAACATGCCGGCCATGCGGAAGACATGCGACGGGAAGATGTGCTTCGGGCGTTCCACCTGCGGCCTGGGCACGTCCGTGGCGTCCAGCAGCAGCGTGAGATGCGCCAGTTCCGAGACCAGCGTGGTGGCGAGGTGGTAGACGTCCGACGGCGCGATGTCGCGGCGGCGCAGTTCGCGGCGCAGATTCAGTTGCAGCACCTCGATGCCCTGGCTGGCGCCGATGGCCTGCGCGAGCGAGAGACATTCCAGTACGCGACGGTAGACGTCCCCCGGAACCTTGCCGCTCTCGAACGGCGGCAGCACGCCGTAGACCGGCACCGCCGCGTCCTCCGTCAACACGCCAGCCACGTACGTCGCGGCCAGTTCCAGCAGATCGTAGACGTCCGCCGGCAGAATCGGCTGGTCCAGCATCAGGTTCAGCTGGCGGCTGGCCTGCACGACTTCCCGCAGCACGTCCCGCGGCAGCTGCTCGGGAACGAACGGCGGCAGTTCGGTGCTGTAGGTGACGCCCAGCTCCTTGCGCACGAGGTCGAGCTGGTCGTGCGCGCCGGTCACGAACTTGATGACGTCCCCCGGCGCGATGACTTCCTCGTGCGGCACCGGCGGCATCGGCAGCTCCTCAACGCCAAGCTGCGCCGCCAGCCGATTGGCCTTGCGATGCAACGTCCGCGCCTGGTAGAGCACGTGCCGTGGCTGCGCGTGGTCGACGATCCAGGCCGGCGCATCGAGCACCGGCTTGCCCATGACGTTGCGGATCAGCTCCACGTCCGCCGCGACCTGGCCAACCACCTGGTAGACGTGCGCGGGCGTGACCTCTTCGGCAGCGCTGGCGAAACCGCTCAGCGCCCATGCGACGAACAGCGCGACGGTCTTCTTCATTGGCTCCCTCCGTTGCCGGGCCGACGGTTCAGAGCCTAGGAGCATAGCGCAACCCGTACGCAACGGGCGCACTCCCGCGCCCAACGGGCGCACTCCCGCTGCCCAGCGGCAGCGTGGCAGCAAAGGCCACCTGGAGTGTAGTAAAGGAAGGGGTTGGTGGAGGTGGCGGGAGTCGAACCCGCGTCCGTCGGTGCTCCGCCATCGGATCTACATGCTTAGCGCCGTCTACTGATTTAGCCCGCTTGGCGGCCCGACGGTCAGGGCGCCTGCAGGCGATCCTCGAAAAGTTTCGCGGCTGCCCCCGAGGCAAGGACCTCCGCTATCCCGTGGGCTTGCGCCCTCGAATCGTCGTCACGGGCGCCGAGTCATCGAGGCAGGCGGTTTAGGCGCGCGAGCGCCTAGGCCGCCAGTGCGTAGTTTTCGTCGTTGGCAACTATGTCTAGTTGCAGCGATTGATTAACGAGAGTCACTACCCTCTCGGCATGCACCTTTGACTTCGTCACCGCCGTCGAAGCCATGTCACCCCCGGCGGTACGAAGGAAGTTCGCTCCTTCGCTATCCAAGTGCCGCCATCATAGCAGCCTTCGCCAAGCGTTGCGCAAGCGAAAAACGCGCTTGACGGCAACGGCCAGCACCACGCAGAATGTAAAGCAAACTTGACATTTCGAGGTGGCCCAAGTGCTTGCGCATCCGCTCTCCCGCTGGCTCCGCGCCAGCTTGCTCCTGCTCGCCCTCCCGCTCGCCGCCAACGAAGACGCGCCGGTCCTCCGCGTTCAGCACTTCGGCGATGCGCAAAGCGGCAGGCCCGTGGTCTTCCTGCCCGCGCTCAACACCCATCGAGACCTCTGGTCGCCTTGGGCGGAATCCCTTGCCGAGCAGCACCGCGTGCTGGTGGCCATGCCAGCGGGCTTTCCCGGCGAACCGGCCGCGGACTACGGCAAGGGCTTCTACGCCAGCATCCTGCCAGCGCTCGCCCATCTCTTCGCCACCGAGGAAATCGCCGACGCGACGCTGGTGGGCGCCTCCATCGGCGGCCTGATGGCGCTGATGCTGGCGAAGGAGGAACCGGCGCGGGTGCGCAACGTGCTCGCCGTGGACAGCCTGCCCTATCTGGCCGGCCTGTTCCTGCCCCACGCCACGCCGGAGCAAGCGCCCGCCCAGGCCAAGGCGCTGGCGCAACGGGCGCGCGGCTTGCCCCAGAGCGCCTACATGCAGGAACAGCGCGCCGGTCTGGAGCGCTTCGCACTCAACGCCGCGTTCAGAACCACCTTGGCGACATGGCTGGAAGCCGCCGACCGGGAGACCTCCCTGCTCGCTTCCGAAGAAACGCTGGCGATGGATTACCGGCCAAACCTGCCCGCCATCGCCCAGCCCGTGCTGGTGCTGGCGGCTTGGGAAGCGGCCATGCCAGCACCCAAAGCCGCCATCGAACGCTTGTTCGCGGCGCAGTACGCCGCACTGCCCAACGCCGAAGTGCGCGTGGTGGAGAACAGCCGCCACTTCGTGATGGCCGACCGCCCCGATGCGTTCGAGGCGGCCCTGGCCGAAGCCCTCGCGCCATGAACGCTGGCGTTCAACGCCGCGCCGAGAAGCGCTGGCTCGTGAACCACGCGCTCGCGTTCTTCGCCTACGGCATCGTCGTCGTCGGCATCCCCGCCGCCATCGCCTGGCGCTTCGGCGACTACTCCGCAGTCCTCGCCTGGCCAGCAAGCGCCCGCATCGCCCTGGCGCTCGCTCCCATGGCGCCCATCGCCTATTCCGTCTACTCATTCGTCGCCTTCTACCGCAGCCGCGACGAGTTGCAGCGCCGCAAGCTCGCCGAAGCGACGATCGCCTCCGTCCTGATCGTGGGCTTGGCGACCTTCGCGTGGGGCTGGCTCGCCCTGGCCGACATCCTGCGGCCCCTGCACAGCCTCTGGACGCTGCCAGCCCTGTGCGCAACGTTCTGCGCCGCGCTGTGGTTCGTCGACCGCCGCTACCGATGACCGCATGAAGAACCGCGTCAAGACCCTGCGCAAGGAACGCGCCTGGTCCCAGGCCGAACTCGCAACCCGCCTCGGCGTCTCCCGCCAGACCGTCATCGCCATCGAACGCGGGAAGTACGACCCATCGCTGCGCCTGGCGTTCAAGCTGGCGGGGGTCTTCGAGCAGAGCATCGAGGAGATCTTCGAGGCGTAGACGCCCTGCGCGGCGAGCCCTCAACAGCGCATTCGCAGTCCGAGCAGGGCCGCCAAATTTGTGTCAAGCACCGCTTGACATCGCCCGCGACAACTCCTACTGTCAATCCATACAGAGAACTACTGGAAGGCCAGCTACAGTCCATGAAACTGAACCCCGCCAAAGTCTCGTTCGGGCGCCACGAGTCCTTCCCACTCCGTTTCGGCTGGATCACCAAGGGGCTGGAAGCGTTGGGAGACGACCCCAACGTCTTCACCCGAGAGGACGCTACGGTGACGCTGGGCGTGGGCAAGAACATGGTGGCTGCGATTCGGTACTGGTTGCTGGCCACCGGCATGGTGAAGCGCACCACGCGCCAAGGCTTGGCGCGAACCGACATCGGCGAGATTCTCTTCCCAGACGTAAACGGCGAGGGTGGCGACCGCCACTTGCAGGACGACGCCACCCTTTGGCTGCTGCACTGGCTGCTGGCCACCAATCCCACCGAGGCTACCGCCGTGTATTGGTTCTACAACCACTTCCACAAGCCGGAATTCGTGAGCGAGGAGGCGGGCACTGCGTTGCGCGAGTACGCCCGGCAGAGCATCACAGCCAAAGCCGCGGCCACCACGCTGAAGAAGGACGTCAACTTGGTGCTGCGCATGTACTCGGAGTCCCGTGGCGGCACCCGGCTGCTGCCGGAGGACACGCTGGATTCGCCCTTGGCCGCTCTGCAACTGCAAGAACGCTTGGACAAGTACACGTGGAACGCCCCGCCGAGAGACCGCGAGCAGATTCCTCTGACGACCTTCGCCTACGCCGTTGCCAGCGTGTTCGATCACGTGGGCACGGATCAGCTGCCCGTGGAGCAGCTGATGTACAGCGACCAAGAACACTGCGCCCCGGGATCAGTATTCCGCCTCACGGAAAACGGCTTGACGGACAAGCTCGAAGCCCTGTGCGAGACTTATCCAAGCAGCTTGCAACTGAACCGCACAGCCGGCCTCTATCAACTTTATAGGACGGGCCCACTGGCAGGGCTGCCTATCTTGAAAGAACATTACGGAGTGGCGGCCAGCAAACCTCCAATGCGTGCGTCCAAGCACGAGCGGCGAGTCCACATCAAGGCAGCGGACGAGACGAGGGCAGCGGCATGAGCTTGGCGGATCGCATCAAGGTGAAGACCTGCTACACGCGCTCCACCAACGTCGAGCGCGACAACGGCAGCGTCGCCACCATCGCCGCCTACCACCCCACTACCCGCGGCATCGCGGTACTGGAAGATGTGGCCGTCGCTCTCGGCAAAGACAACCAGCCGAGAGCGTGGAGCTTGATTGGCCCTTACGGTTCCGGCAAGTCCACCTTCGGCGTGTTCCTGCACGCCCTGCTCGGCGCAAACGACAATGCGGCCATCGAGGCTGCGAAGGTGCTCCGCAAGCAGTCGCCCAGCTTGGCCACCCGCTTCCGCCGTCAGAAGCCGTGGTGCCGCGTGGTGCTCACCGGCAGCCCAGAGCCGCTCAGCCGCCGCCTGCTCACGGCCTTGGACGACGCGGCAAGCGCGTTCTGGCAAGGCCGGTCCGGTCGCAAGCCCCGCGTTCTGCAAGACATCCACGACGCAACCAAGCAGCAGGACGTACCGGAACGTCACATTCTGGCGCTGGTAGACGCCCTGCAAGACGCCTTGGAACGCATTGGGGCTGGCGGCCTGCTGTTTGTGCTCGACGAACTCGGCAAGTTCCTAGAGTTCGAAGTGCGCCAGCCCGACGGGCACATGGGCAGCACCTACCTCTTGCAGGAGCTTGCCGAGCGCACCTACCTGGGCCGCAAGGCCAACCTGATGCTGTTCGTGCTGCAGCACCAGACCTTCGACATGTACGCCTCCGGCATGGGCGAGTTGCAGAACGAGTGGGCGAAGGTCCAAGGCCGCTTCCAAACCGTCTCCTTCATCGAGACCACCGAACAGACGCTGCGCGTACTCTCCGCCGCCTTCGAGCACGACCTCTCGAAGCGAGAGCAGAACCAGATACGGAAGCAGTCCACGCAGTGCGCCACCGCGCTGGCCGACGCCAGCGCCCTGCCCCTCGGCCTCAGCGCAGACACGGCAGCCCAACTCTTCACCGCCTGCTATCCCATGCACCCGGTCGCCTTGCTGGTGCTGCCGGTGCTCTGCGCCCGCTTCGCCCAGAACGAACGCACGCTGTTCAGCTACTTCGGCAGCCAGGAACCCCACGGCTTCCAGCAAGCGGTGAAGCGGCTTGAGCGCTTCGGCGAGCGTGTTCCGCCCGACGAGGTGTACGACTACTTCATCCAGGCGCAGCCGCCTGCCTTCGCAACGCCCTTGGCGCAGCGAACGTGGGCGGAGGTGACCACGGCAGCGGAGCGCGCCGAGCGCGAAGAGCGAAAACGCGCCGATGGCAGCGGCGACCAGCAGCGTGCCAACGGCACCGGCAATCCAGAGCACGCCAACGGCAGCGGGATCCAAGAGGGGAATTTGGTACCCCTCGCCAAGACCGTCGGCTTGTTGAACTTGACCACTGGCAACGACGCGATCCCAGCCTCGGAAGCCGTGTTGCGCCAACTCGACACGCCGGACGACCTGCTCCAAGAGAGCATCGCGGCAGGCGTAGGCGCTTCCATCCTGCAATACCGCAAGTTCGCCGACGAATACCGCGTGTGGCAAGGCACGGACTTCAACATCGACGAGCACATCGCCCGCGAACGCGACCAGCTTGGGCGCATTGACCTAGCGGGAGTTTTGACGGAGCGTGGGGTGACGGCACCCATAGTGGCCCGCCGCCACTCCATCGAAACTGGCGCACTGCGCTATTTCGAGATCGCCTACGCGGACGCGGAGCACTGCGAGCTTCCCGAGGGCCGTGGTATCGAGCCGCGACTGGTGTTCTTCTTGTCGGAGAACCGTGCCGACGAGGCGGTCTTCCACGAAGCGCGCAAGGGCGGCCACAGTAGCGAGGTCTGGGTGCTGTACCCCAACGGCGCTACGCTCCGTGCCGCCATCGTGCAGGTGCTGGCGCTAGAACGTGTGCAACGCAACGCTCAAGAGGTGGCATCCGACCCGATCGCCGCCCGCGAGGTGAAGGAGCGTCTCAAGACCGCGAAGGCGACGGAACAGCAGGCGCTCTACACACTGTCGCGCGTGCCGGCCGAGTCGAAATGGTATTGGGAGGGCGAGCAACTCGACGTCCTGAACGGACGCACTTTGCAGGTCGCGCTCTCGGACGTCATGGACAGTGTCTACCGAGACTCGCCCAAAGTGCGCAACGAGCTCATCAACCGCGACCGTCTCTCTTCGCAAGCGGCAGCGGCACGGAACAAGCTGTTTGGCCTCATGCTGGACAGTGCCGATCAGCCGGGCCTTGGCATCGCCAAGTACCCACCGGAGAGGGCCATCTACCGCTCCGTCTTGGAACACGGCGGCCTGCACACGCAGGACGAGTCCGGCAATTGGGGGTTCGCCCCACTGCCCAAGGCCGACCCCTTGAATCTCGCCCCCGCTTGGAAGCGGCTGGATGCGCTGTTCGAGGCGTCCGAGGCTGAGCCCGTCTCCACCAAGCAACTGATGGACGACTTGGCGGCACCGCCAATCGGCCTCAAGCGCGGCCTCTTCCCCCTCGTCTTCCTGCACTACTACCTCTTGAACCGCCACGAGATCGCCCTCTACGACGAAGGGGCGTATTCGCCCCAGCTCACCTACGAACACCTGGTGCGCTTGGTGCGAAGGCCGGACCTGTTCACGTTCCAACGATTCCGAGTGGCGGACGTGCGCGCAACGCTGTTCGAGGAGTACAGCCAAGCGATCTTCGGCGAGAAGCGAGACTCGCTAGCCGTTTTGGACATCGCCCGCCCGCTAACCTCGTTCCTGCTCCGGCTGCCCGAATACACCCAGAAGACCCGCAGCCTGTCCGAGACGGCGTTGCGCGTACGCCAAGCGCTTACGCTGGCCAAGTCGCCCCAGAAGCTGCTGTTCGAGCACCTTCCCGAAGCGTGTGGCCGTGACGAACGAGGCAAAACCACCTTCGCAGAGACGCTGGTTGGGGCACTCCGCGAGTTGGACGGCGCATACGCCAAGATGGTTGACGGCATGCGTACGGCGTTGTGCCATAGCTTCGGATGCGACGACGATGCGCCCGTGGGCGAGCTGCGGAGCGTGGCCCTAGGCCGGTGCCACGGCCTTGAGAACTACACGGTGGACGTCAAGGGCCTCAAGAGCTTCATGCGGCGCGTCATGGATCGAGACCGAGACGACGAGGGCTGGCTCGACTACGTCCTCACGTTCGTCGGCCAGAAGCCGCCATCCAAGTGGACGGACCAAGACCACAGCACCGCCGACTACCGCCTCGCGGAGTTCTCGGCTCGCCTGCTTGACCTTCAGCGGCTGAGGCTGTATTACGATGGCAGAGACGCCAGCGACCCCGCGAGCATCGAAGTAATCCTGCTGAAAACGCTCAGCAAGGCGCATGGCGAGATCGACGAAACCGTGCCAATCGACCAGCACGTTGCTACGGCCATCGCCGATGCAAGAGGGGAGGTTGCGGAGATCGTCGACCGATTCGCGGATGACAAGCTAAGGCTTGCTTTGGTTGCCGCGATAGCCCAAGATCACTTAGTCAGCCGCCGCCAACCAGTGGCAGAGGAGAGGGGGACGCATGGCTTGCGAAGGGTTGGATAGCGGCGTGTCCGTAGTCGACGTGAAGCCGACGCGACACATCCTCGGTTTGTCCGGCGGCAAGGACAGCGCAGCCCTTGCCATCTATCTCAAGGACCAGGGTAGGGACGACCAGATCGAGTATTTCTTCTGCGACACCGGCGCTGAGCTTCGAGAGGTCTACGACTACCTAGATCGCCTAGAGGACTACTTGGGCAAGCCCATCGAGCGCCTGAGCAGCGGCCGCGACTTCGATCACCACCTCAAGCGGTTCAACGGCTTCCTTCCCGCTCCCCACGCCCGCTGGTGTACCCGCGTAATGAAGCTGGAGCCCCTTGAAGCGTTCGTTGGCGATGACCCCTGCGTGAGCTACATCGGCATCCGCGCCGATGAGCAGCGGCAGGGCTACATCAGCCACAAACCTAATATCAAGGCCGTGTATCCCTTCATCGAGGACGACATCGTGCGGGACGACGTGTTCCGCATTCTCGAGGAGTCGGTGGGTGTGCCAGAGTATTACAAGTGGCGAAGCCGATCGGGCTGCTACTTCTGCTTCTTCCAACGCAAGGACGAGTGGATCGGGCTGGCGGAGAATCACCCTGATCTCTTCAAGCGGGCAGAGGCGTATGAAAAAGTGGATGCGAAAACGGGCCGCGCCTTCACTTGGGTTCAAGGAGCAACGCTGCGCGAGGTCCTCGCGGATAAGGGTATGAGAGGAGAACCAGCAAGTTCGTTTCAGCATACCCAGACGTGGCAGGAGCAAGTGGATGTCATGGATGATCGGGCTTGCCTCATCTGCACGCTGTAGAGTAGGCAACGGTATGGGAATACAGTATGAAGGACTCGGCCTGTCGGTTCGGCAGTTTTTCGATCTCCTAAGCGATGAAGATGTACGGGCGTTCCTTGACCCCGGTTTGTTGAGAGTCTTGGATGCGGTTCTTGGCGGCAACATCGCGGGAGACGAACTGCGACGACTGACCACTACGTTGGTCGACTTCAGCGAGGCCCTCGCGGACGCTGTCAAGCGCCGACTTGTCTTGAGGCTGCTGCCCGTAGAGAAACGTCGAGAGCTTGAGGTTCGTGTCGGACGAAATGTGCGACCTGCTCACGCCGAGACTTGGACCAACCAGCAGGTCAGTGAACTCCGACGCTTCTTCGGTATCGACGAAGCCTTCGATGTTCTTCCGATCGAACACTCTACGTCGGTATGGCCAAACTACGGGTTGTTCGAGCACCAGCGCGTAGCCGTGAACTCCCTCAAGCCGCTCCTAAACGAAGGCGAACGACGCGCCGTTCTTCACCTGCCCACGGGCGCAGGCAAGACGCGCACGGCGATGCATCTGGTTGCTGAGTGGCTTCGCAACAACGATCCATCCGTTGTCGTGTGGCTAGCATCGGGAAAGGAGCTGCTTCAGCAGGCAGTCGCATCTTTCGAGGAAGCATGGAAGAGCCTTGGTTCGAGGTCAGTGGGAGTTGGTCAAGTCTGGGGAGGCCAAGAGGCGGATCTTGACACCTTCTCGGATGGATTTCTCGCGGTCGGCCTCGCAAAGGGCTGGGCACTGATGTCGCGCCAATCAGACTGGGCAGCTAGGCTCTCAAAGCATGTTAGGCTCGTCGTCTTCGACGAGGCACACCAGAGTATCGCTCCAACCTACAGGCGACTTACGGATGAGCTCACGCTCCAACACGACTGTAGCTTGCTAGGCTTGACTGCTACTCCAGGACGGTCGTGGAGAGAGCTGGACGAAGACGGGAAGCTCGCAGATTTCTTCGCGCGCAACAAAGTAACGCTCGACGTCCCAGGGGAAAGTCCGGTTAGATTCTTGGTCGAGAACGGCTACCTTGCGCAGCCAACCTTTCGCACTCTGCTAGCAGAACCGGGAGTCCAACTCGATGCCATGGAGCTGGATAGTATCGCGGACGACTTGGATATCCCGCTTGACGTGCTGAAGTCCTTGTCGATGAGCGAACAATACGTGGCCGCCGTACTTCGAGCCGTAGACGATCTTTCTCAAGGAGGACATCGCCGCGTTTTGGTCTTCGCGGCCACTGTCGATCACGCTCGCGTCACCGCAGCCTTGTTGCTCGCACGGGGCATCCGTAGCGCTGCCGTGACCGGATTGAGTACGGTACGTGCTAGAGAAGACGCTATCAGGCTATTCAGATCCAACGACGAAAGCCTGATGGTACTCGTCAACTTCGGTGTTTTGACCACTGGATTTGACGCCCCAAAAGCGAGTGCAGTCGTGATTGCTAGACCAACTCGATCTCTGGTATTGTACAGCCAGATGATTGGTCGCGCAATTCGCGGTCCGAAAGCAGGCGGTACGGAGACGTGCGAGGTCTTAACTGTAGTCGACCCGAGGCTTCCGGGCTTCGGCGACTTGACAGAGGCATTCTTAAACTGGGAGGACTTGTGGCAATGACCCAAGAAGGGCAAGACAGCTTCACGATCATAAACACTGCCATGACAGTGCGATCGATGCGAGATAGTGGCTACAAGTCCACTACCCACGCACTCGCCGAGTTGATTGACAACTCCATTGAAGCAGGAGCCGTGTCAATCGAGTTGTTCGGCGTGTCTCGGCTAGACGAAGAAAAGAACCGACTTGCTCTCGAAGAGTTGGCTGTTCTCGATGATGGCGTCGGGATGGATGCCCGCACCCTCAGGAGCGCGTTGCGCTACGGGGTAGGAACTCGCACGGAGAGGCATGGAATCGGGCGCTTTGGCCTCGGGCTACCGAATTCCTCGATGTCGCAAGCACAAAGAGTCGACGTCTGGTCTTGGCAGTCGGGGGTAACCAACGCCCTCCACACCTACTTGGCAATAGAGGCCGTAGAAGAGGGCGTCGAAGAGATCCCACAGCCAACGCCCCGCCCTCTGCCAGACCTCTATCTGCGGAGCAGCCAGCATGACTTCGGCGATTCAGGCACGTTGGTAGTGTGGCGAGAGCTAGACCGAGTCGAGTGGCGACGTGTAGCGACTACGTTCAAACACACGGAAGCCTTTCTAGGCCGCGTGTACCGTCGCTTTCTTGGGCAAGAGTCGGACCGCCTACATCGGGATGACCCGAGGGCCGATGAGATCGGTCAGAGAAGGCGCATAACTTGCATCCCCATCATCGAGGATGACGAAGGCCCAAGAGTTGAAGAGGATGGCGTGGTCGAGGTCAGGCCCAACGATCCGCTCTATCTGATGAGCGGGACGAGCTGCCCGGAGGACTTCGGACAAGGTCCAATGTTCAGGGAGCTGGAAGGAAGTCCCTTTTTCGTCACCGTCAAGATAGGGGGTACCGAGTACAAAATTCGCGTCCGCGCAAGCTACGTACAACCACACGCTCGAGACGCATTGATGGAAGGCGCTGCATGGCCGGAGCACATGCAGGGTTGGGACTCCGGCAACACGCCGTGGGGAAGACATGCTAGCCAGAACCTCGGTGTTTCCTTGATGCGAGCGCACCGCGAGATCCAACTGGATGAATCTTGGACGAGCGGAAACGACGCACGTGAGCGTTGGTGGACTGTCGAGATCGACTTCCCAACTGATCTCGACGAACTATTCGGCGTAACGAACAACAAGCAGAACACAATATCGTTCCAGCGGTTGGCGAACTTCGATTGGCGGAGGTACGCGTTGCTGGGCGAGTCACTGCTGGACCTTAGGCGTCGGATGGAAGAGGATGGCGACCCGCTGATCCATCTACTTGATCTCAGGAAGCAGATCTTGAACGCCATTAGCATCATGCGCCCTAGGGTGAGGCAAGCTCGCAAGAAGCGTAAGGGCGACGTCGACGATGAGGACACCAAGGCCGACAAGAAGGCGACGGAGAAGATAAAGCAACGCATAGAAGAAGGCCATGCGGGAGAGTCAGATCGCCGCGGTAGGGAAGCCACCGTAGACGAGCGAAAGCGAGAGGAAGTACAAAGCCTTACCGAGAGGCACCACTTCGAGCGCGGTGACGCGCTACACACGATAGACGAGACGATTAGGGCGGGCAGTGTCGTTCGGTGGATAAAATCCAACCAGAATAGCCCGGCCTTTTTTGACGTGGAGCCGCTTCCGGGTGTCATTCAGGTCGCGCTCAACTCATCGCATCCGGTGCATGAACACCTCTACGAGGTCATGCATCCCGATGTGGATGACATGGACGACGACGAAGTTCGAGCACGACTTGCCAAGAGCGCAGCAGCGTTTCGAATACTGCTATACGCATGGGCGCGATATGAGGAAGAGCAGATCGGAAGAAGAGACAAGAAGAAGGTCCGTGACGCGCGCGTCGAGTGGGGTAAGTACGCTGAGGAGTTCTTTGAGGAAGAGGAGGACGACGGAGATGATTAATCCGTTTGGATGTGGTGCGGTAAGTCGGTGGCCATCGTGACAAACGAGACATCGGGTGAGCGAATCCGCAAGCAGTTTGAGCAGGCACGAGAGCGCGTTCTGATTGTCGCCCCATTCATCAAGACTGGGGCACTTCGTTCCTTGTTGAGCGCAATTGACGACGACATCGCCGTACGGTGCGTGACGCGATGGCTTCCGCGGGAGATTGCAGCGGGTGTTTCCGACCTAGGCATATTCGAACTGCTGGAAGGCCGCCAGGGAAGTGAGGTCGTGCTCGTGGACAGACTCCATGCGAAGCTGTACGTCGCCGACAATCGATGTCTAGTGGGATCTGCAAACGTCACTTTTGCGGGCCTAGGAGAGTCTCAAGAAGCGAATCTTGAGGTCTTGGTCGAGTCGGACGTGGCCGATCCTGGAGTGCGGACTGTCTTGGAAGAGGTCGAGTTTGGCGGACGCCCCGCTACACGCTTGACGGTGGATGCTACTCGGCGATTGGTCGAGAGCCTACCTGAACTGCCGGCGGCCGACGAGTTGGACGCATGGTTCCCCATTAGTCGTCGCCCAGAAATGGCGTATCAACTCTATGAGGACCCACGCAGTGGGGAACGCACCACAGGCGTCCAATTGCTCGTGAAGGATATAGCAATGGCGAACCTGCCCGCGGGCCTACCGCACGAGACCTTTAGGCGAGAAATCCGCAGCCGGCTCAGCGCCATACCTATTGCAGCTAGCATCTTGGCGACGACAGAAGACGTCTTGTTGACGCGATCAGACGCCCAACCCTTCCTCTCGACAAAGAAAAGCGATGCGGTCAGCTCTGAAGACATGTGGGTAGCGTTCGTAAAGCGGATGGCTCACTTTCACTCAGACAGCGTGATGGAGCAGGAGATCACTGAGGTCGCTCTTCGACGAGCACAGGTGTTGAACCCATGAATACTGTTAGGTTCCTACAAAGGATGGGCCCGAAGCCACTTTACTAGCCGCTCGAAGTCCCCATATGTTGTATCGGGGCTGTCCGCCCGTTGGCGCATCACTCTAACAAAATGCTGCACGCCTTCGTCATCCCATATTGAAATCAACACTTGGCATGACAGATGCCTGACGATGCGTCGCGAGTAGATACGTGGCAAGCCCGTCACCACCGGCATCGCAAAGCGTTCGATCGCATCTAGCGCGGGACGCAGCACTTCGCGCTGATACTTGCCCCAATACTCCTTGTCGGTGGCCACCCTCTCCGAATGACCATCTTCCTCCGCGACGAGTGCCTGTACGGCAGGCGACGACATCAGCGCTTCGGCTGCCGAAATCGTCCGCCTGATCCTGTCCAGCCACCACGCGAGGACGACGTTGAGTACGCATACGCCGACAGCCACGCAAGCACTTACACCAACGCTTATCGCCCAAGACGGGAGTGTCGTTAGCCAGTCGAGCATTAGTTCTTCTTTGGCGGTGGTGGCGGCGGTGGTGGCGGTGGCACGGGCGGCGACTTGGGCGGTGGTTGGTTGACTCGCGGACCCTTAGGCGGCGCTTGTTTGTCGGTTCGAAACGGTACGGTCATGGCGATGGACCTCGTAGTTCAAATGGCGTCAGCCCCGCGTTGGCGTTCCGCAGGAGCTTTCATGGGGTCATTATACACGCCTAGCGGCCTTCAACACCCTTCGATTCTGCTATGCTGATGCGACGACTTCAACTTGGGTCGCTCAAGCCCGCGGTGCCTCTAGATCTCTCTTGGCGAAGACGACTGACCGATGGAGTTGAACATCCATGGCGCAACTTAGTTTCGACTTGGACTGGCTGGACGCGGAAGGCATCGCCGGTCCGGAACTCGCAGCGACTTGGGCGAGGCTGCGCATCCAAGCGGGTTCGTCCACGGTGACGCTTGCGCTCGATGAGCGCACCGGCACCGTTCGGGAGCATCTTTACGTATCGCTGTACCCGATGGCCGAGTGGCTGGCGACGAACTGGTGGTTCCTTACGTCCGAGATGGAGAGCCCGAGCAAGCACGACGATGCGGACTTTCGGCGCCGTCACTCGCTCGCGGCCAATCGGGAAGGCTATGCCTACCCAGACCTCCATGTCTTTCCGCTAGGCAGCCTAACGCGCTTGGTCTGGCACAGCGGGAGTGTCCGGCGGGCCAAGACGCGGCTCTTGGATGCAGGCGAGCTCTTGATAGACAGTGCCGAGTTTCGGGAGGTCTGCGGAGGCTTCTTGGACAGGGTGATCGCGCGTCTGGTCTGCTTGGGAGTCGAGGACACGCTCTTGCAGGAGGAGTGGGACGCTGTTCGATCTGCGGACGCTGACGAGGCGGAGTTTTGTCGTGTCGCGGCGGGATTGGGTTGGGATCCCTACGCGATTGACGACGCCAAGCGCGAACAGGTGCTCATGCTTGCGGACAGGGGCGACAAAGCACACCCGCGGACGCCATCCCCGCACTAAACGCAGACCGCACGTTGGCGGTTCTCCATCCGGCTCGGAGGCGAATCGCCGCTGCGTTTCAGATGCGTCAGTAGAGACCAAATCGACATCGGATCTGATCACGGAGCTTTCTAGCGTCTGACGCCATGTTCCCAGGGTCTCTTTCTGCGTATTCTCCAAAGAGCATCTTGAGTTCCCCTTCCAGTGCATCAGCCAGATCTTCCCGGGAGTCCGCCGAGAGGAGTACGCCGAAGGGGCCCTGCAGATCGTAGAAGAAGTCTGATCGGTGAAACGCCACGTCGAAGCGCAGGGGCGGAGTCGCCACATGGCGAACGTCGCGGTATACGACCTCCTCAACTTCCATTGGGCTCTCGTCCACTTCGGCCACTTCATCGACGTCGGCTATCGAGACAGCTTCTCCTGCGTCGTCGTAGCGGATGTTGCCGCGCACTTGGATTAGCCCCCCAAGATGACGCAGCAGTGCGGCCTCCACCGCTGCCACATAGGTCGCTCCCAAGATACGTCTGTCTCTGTACTCCAACTCGACGGATTGCGTGGCACGTTCCATCCGAACCAGCTCCACCACCACACGTTCACGCTCTACGGGATCGGGAGTCGCCACCTCAGTCTCCCCGCTCCGTCGTCTCGAAGCTGATCGCCAACCGCGGGTTCGGCGCCAGTCCCAGAGCGGCCGGATCCTCCCCATCCATGAACAACCCCACCGCTTCGCGGAGGTTGCGCAGCGTTTCCTCCAACGACTCGCCCTGGGTGGTCACGCCTATCTCGAGGCACTCGGCCACGTAGGCGCCCTCGCTCTCGGAAATCACGGTGTGGATGATCTGCGCCATTGCGTCCAAGGGCGCTCAGTAGTCGTACGGTTCCACTACCTGGCCGGTCAAGGTGTAGCCGGCGTCGGCTAGGAGGCTGGAGTAGGTCTCCACGTGGATGCGGCCGGTGACCCAGACTGGGGCGTACATGGATTCCAACTCCACCGGCTCGGCGAAGGAGACGTGGACGATCTGGTTCGATGGCGGGGGTGGTTGGTGAATGCAGGCGCCGAAGTAGGGCACCAGCAGGAAGTTCGATACCTTGCCTTCGTGGATGTCCAGCGGCACCACGAAGCCTGGCAAGCGCACGAGCGCGCCGTCGAGGCTGTCGACGGTTGGCGCTGGTGCGGCGGAGAAGCCGTCGAAGGGCAGCGCCGCCGAGTGGTCGATGATCGGCGGCGCCACGACGTGGCCTGGCGGCATCAGGTCGTCCCACTCCAAGGTGCGCACGGCGTCGCTCTGCTGGGCGAGGCTGGCCGTGCCAGCGAGGGCGCAGACGAGGAGCACGGCCAAACACCGCCGGAGCGCGTTACGCTTCTTCACTGCCACTGCCACTGCCCTATGCGACTGTCACGGCGACTATACACCTTGCGGCGCAGCCCGTGGGATGCGCGCGCCATATTCGGATCGGGCGCGCCCCGTCCCGGCGCCGCTGTTGCCGGACGCCCGCTGCGATGGGGTCTTCAAGGCGCAAGACCGCTCCCATGGCCCGCTCTCTGAGCCCAGTCGAAGTTTGGTAGTGGCTCACGTCCAGCCTTGCAATTGAACCGACTTTTTGACACCCGACCTCCAACTGCGAAGGATCGTCGCGCATGCTAAGGGGAGCATGGCGGCAACGATAAGCAAGTGAGCATTTAGGTGTCCCGCAACATCATCCTCACGTGCCGCATCCCGTGCAGAAATCAGGACGAAGCTCAAGTGCCCCCAAGCGGACAAGAGCAGGAGGCATGTCCCGAAGGTCATCAACAATCTCATCACGGTACCCCACATTTCGGGCTCGCGCAAATTCGATGCAATAAACGACGCCAACGTCGCTGCGAGAGCCAGTGCCGCATATAAGTGCATTGGTACTTCAGCGAACTGAGCCTCCATTACCAAATCCTAACGCTTGATGCGTGCTCTTTGTACGGCTCCAGCAAAACATCCATGACATGCAATCTCCCCACTCTAGGAACTCTAGTGCAGTCGATCACCCTGTATCGCCTCTCTTGGGAAGAGAGTTCGTGACGAGAGATATGCGCCTTGACGCCTCCATCAATTATCTTGTAATGGACGTCGTTCTTGGGACGGCTTCCGTTGCCGGTGACTATCCGAACGCGCTCGTGGTCCTTGAACGCCTCTGCGAACGGCATGTTGTCGTCGTAATTGAAGTGGCACGAGAGTGTAAACTTTGGATTCTCGGACAGTTTTTGACGCACGGCATCAATGACCTCGCCGTTCTGGTAGATGGAGCCGTCCGCCATCTCGTTGCCATCGTCGTGTACGACCATGCTCTCTTTGGCGTCCCGCAGGAGTGTTAGGAAATGCTCCACTGCCGTCTCGTCGGAGTTCCGATCCATCATCGTCGTCACCCACAGAAAGGCCCAGCCCCGGTAGAGGGTCACGATGGCCGTGATCGCGCATGCGCCGACAAAGATGTTGACTACCCACCAGATGACGTCGTTGTGCATTGACCCGGTTCCCGTTTCGTTGAAGTCAAGGCTCTGGTGCAACGGGACTCATGGACGCACGGCAGGGCTGCGCCACGCATGCTGCTGCCACGTCAGACGATGTCGCCATTTCTGGCGCTCGACAGCATCGGTTGTACACGGGACGAATGGCGAGGACACGCAAGACCGCGCCGGCGCACACGGTGTCGCCAGGCGCCCTGACGATGAACGCAGCTTGTCTCATGGCCGTCCTTGGCGCTCAGTACGCGAAGTCGGCGCGGCGGTCGCCCGCGGACGCGCCGATCTGGTGGTTCCCCTCCCTGATCGCAGTTCGATCCTTGATCCCAGCCCCGGTTACCATGCTCCCTCCAGTGCCCGTAGGCGTTACCTGTCGTGTCAGTGCCATGCACTATAGTACACCCTTAAACAGGGACGGTACGGCACTATTGGCAAATCCTTGACCACCCAGAAGATGCGCGACCACGACATGCTTGCGGCTACGGTAAAGCGTGATCTCCCGACGCCGTACATGAATCTCAAACGAAGTGAGCGTTTACTTCAACACGGGGAGTGCGTTTTTCCTTAAGCGAATCGTGGCCAACCGCTAGTCGCATCGCGCCTGCCCGAGCGGGGGCCGAGCGGCACTTTGGGGAGCGTCGAGGCGAGGCGCGCTCAAGCGTCCGCGGAAGGCAGCGGCGAGGACGGCACGGCACGGCCAGAGCGCAAGGCCGCTTGGTCCTCAAGCAAGGATCGTGCCAGTATTCCAGCTGAGGCCCACACCGCCCGGGCCGAAACTCGCGCTTTTCGGTCGAAATTGTCGTTGACAGCGCCCAGAGGGGTAAGGTACGTTGCGTCAAACGGAGGGGGACCGTATGACAACCAGCGCGCTCAGCACGAAGACCCACGAGGAGCTGCGAGCCGAGCTCATCGAGAAGGCCACCGAGGACGAGCAGTTCAGAGCGCACCTGATCGCCGAGCCGAAGGCTGCGATCCAAGAGGTCCTCGGCATCGAACTCCCGGAGTCGATGTCGGTCACGGTTCACGAGGACAGCCCCACCAGCGCGCATCTGGTGCTGCCGCCGCAAGCCAGGCTGACGGACGAAGACTTGGCCCAGGTCGCCGCCGGCCACTTCTCGACGTTTTCGATCTACAAGATAAAGATCACGGGACGGGCCGGCCACGCCCATCCGCACACCAGCGGCGGGGATGCGTGGGCTGGGAAGCGCGGCTGATGCGGCGTTTGGCGTCGCGACGGCGCCTGATCATCGACAACGCCTGGCGGCAGCGGGGCGGATGCGTGGGCGGGGCGGCGGCCCGGCTAGTGGACGCCGCGCGAATGGCGAAGTAGGTTGGATTTTGCGAGGGGGAGGAACCGCATGACGACGAGCACGAAGACCCACGACGAGCTGCGAGCGGAGCTCATCGAGAAGGCCACAAAGGACGAGCAGTTCAGAGCGCACCTGATCGCCCAGCCGAAGGCCGCGATCCAAGAGGCCCTCGGCATCGAACTGCCGGAGTCGATGTCGGTCACGGTGTACGAGGACGGCCCCACCAGTGCGCATCTGGTGTTGCCGCCGCGAGCCAGGCTGACGGACGAAGACTTGGCCCTGATCGCCGCGGGCCACATCAATACGTTTTCGATCTACAAAATACCGATAACGGGACGGGCCGCCCACAAGCATCCGCACGAGGGTCCTGGTGTCCGGCTAACTTAGTCTCGCTCCCGCCAACCCCGAGCAAGCCTGAGGCCGCCGTGAATGGAGGCGTTGGGCGAACGATCTGAACCGCCGAGCCGAAGAACGGAACCATCCGCACGCGGATGCGTGGCGGGGCGGAGACCGGGATAACGACGATGCTGCTCGCGTGGGCGGGGAAGCGCGGTTAGTGGATGTGAGCTTCGAACCCTAGCACGAACGCCATCACCACGGTCAGCACCACGCTGGAGGCGATCACGCCGCGCTCGGTGGCAAGCAGGCCCGTCCTGCCCCAGATCGCGTTGGCTTCGATGGCCGCGACGATCGCCAAGCCAATCCAAGCGTTGACGCTCACCAGAGCGCCGAACGAGTGGACGCCGTCGGAGTTGTCGTGGCAGACCATGAAGTACAGCATCGGCAGCGAGAGCAGCATGTTCGTGCGCGACGCCAGGAACGCTTTGGCCGTCGCCGCCGGTTGCCTGGGATCGGCTTCCCCGCCATCGCGGATGGCTTCGTGGGAGGCGATGATTCTCTTCTGATTGGGCCAGATGATCAGCCAGACGTTCAACATCATCACCGTGCCCATCACCGAACCGAAGAAGATGCCGAGCGAGAGAGCCGTCAGGGAGGAAAACAGCACCGCGCCGGTGATGAAGGTCACCATCGCCGCCCATCTGCGCCATTTTTGTGCAACGGGCACCAACTTGGTGAAGACGTCCACTGTGCCAGCTTCCGTGGCGTTGGCCAAATAGCGGCCCTGCACGAAGTTGAAGTAGAACAAGAGGCCGATCCAAGCGATGCCGAACACCACATGGAGCCAATGCAAAATGAGATGCGGCAGGTGTGCCAAGACGTGAATCACGGCATCCATCGAACCATCCCCCGAGGTGCGAATGTCGCCAGCATAGCAGAACGCTGGCCGCCCGCTGCTTGTTCATTCGCGGGCGACTGATTGCCGGGAACGCCGGCGTCAGCGCCAGCGCTCCCAGTGCCTCACTCGCGCGCCACCCGCGAAAGCGCCTCGATGCAGCAGGCGGTGGTCAGCGATGCGGACTCGAAGGCGAAGGGGAAGCCGGTGGCACCCACCCACGCCAAGCACGCTGGCCAGCTGCCGTCCGGGCGTTGCGCGTCCAGCACCGCTTGCAGCGCCGGCAGCACAACGTCCGCGCGCTCAATCGCCCCAAGCTGATCCAACGCCGTGACCGCCTGCGCGGTGCGCATGATGTCGCCGAACGTGCCGGCGACGACGATCCGTTCCGTCATGGGCTGGCGCAAGTCGGCCAGCACCGGCGCTTGCGCCTCGTTGGCGCGGGCGATGGCGAAGTCGAGGTCCAGCGCGCGGGGGTAGTAATGAAGGGCGGCGTCGATCTGGTCGGGCGAATCGACGATCAGCCGCCGCAGCCAGTTCTGCGTCGGGCGGGTCTCCACGCGGTCGCCCAGATAGGCGATGACGTTGGCGCTCACCACGGCGTCCGGCGCGTGCAGGAGCGACTCCGGGCCGAGCATGGCTTCGTCGTTCTCCGCCGGCGCCTCCCACGGCAGCCAGGTGAGAAAGCGCCCTTCGTCGTCGCGTTGCGCGGCCATCACATCGACGTTGGCAAGGGCCTGGGGATGCGGCCCGGTCGCCATCGAGCAGATGGCGGTGTCGTCGGTGTCCGGCGGCAGGAAGTCGGCGTAGCGCCAAAGCTGCCCAGGCAGCATCGCGGCGTTCAAGTGTGTTCGGCTGCGTTGCCGCACGGGCGCGGCGTCTGGATGCTCGCAGGCGGCCAGCGCCATCGTGCCCAGCCCGGTCACGAACGGCGGCGAGTGCGTTGCGTAGCCGGCGAGGGGAGCGCGTATGTCGTAGACGTTGGCGAGCCAAGCGCCGTCTTCCCCCACCGCTTGCGAGAGGTAGCCCACGCCGGCCGCGATTGCCCGCTGAAGAGCCGCGCGCAGTTCGTCGTACACGGTGGCGCTCTCCCCGGCTCTGCCGACGTTCCTACTTCACGCGGCTGAACAGCAGGCCGCCGTATGCCTTCACCGTCGCGTTCTCTTCGCCGGCGCCGGCCGTGATCGTCAGCTTCATGTGGTTGATTCCCTTGTGCAGAAGGAACATGCCGTCTTCGCCGTAGATGCGTTCCTGCGAACACCACTCCAACAGGCCGCGCGCCTTCTCCGGCACGCACCAGCCGCGCCGCGCCAGTTCCTCCACCACGGGGCGCCAATCGTTGCGCGTCGTTACCAGCCAGCTCTCCAAGGGATCTTTCCAGGCGCGCGAAAACAGCTCGAAGCCGATGCGCGGGGAGACGCCTTGCGCCGCCACGTCCACCGCCAAGCGGAACGCCGGCAAAGTCGGGCGCAGTTCCGCCAACAGATTCTGGGCTGCTTGCGCCGCGCCGCGCCAACCCAGCCGTTCGAGAGTCGCGGCCACTTCGTCGTAGCCGATCCACTCGACGATGAGGCGAATGCCGCGTGGCGAACGCCCCGGCATGGCGCCCAGAAAGCTCACGACGGTGTCCGAAGGCAGCGCCGCCAGCGCTCGGTCGATCGCATGGCGCTCCGCTGCATCGTCCTCCCAGCCGACGGCGTTGGCGAGTGCGCCGATGGGCAGCCTTTGTGATTCGCGCGGTTCGCGTGGTTCGTCGTTCGGCGCCGTCTCCGCGAGCCGCAGCTGCAAGAACACGCCGGGCGGTGGCTGTTCGCCGGCTGGCGTCTCCGCCACGTCGTACTCCAAGCCGGTGAGCTCGACGTCTTCGCGCAAAGCGGAATCGGCATCGGCGAGTTCGCGTAGGTGGCGGGCCAGCGCAACTGCTGGCGCTTGTGCCGAGGGCGCCTCGCCAGCGCGGATGAAATGTTGGCTGACGGGACTGTCCGGCAGCGCGGCGACGAACATGTCCGCCACGGGTTCCGCGCTGTGCAGGCGGAACTCGAAGCCGCAGAACTCCAACGCCTCGTTCGGCAAATCGCTCACCCGCGCCAGCAGCCGATCCCATCCTTCGCCGTCCAGCAGGGCTGGCGGCAGGAAGGAGCGGAGATCGGCAAGCGCCTTCATCGCGGTGGCCCTTCCACGGGTTGGATAGACGTACACCTTTCAATGGATGCCGCCCAAGAGCATACTCGACTGCCGAATGTAGTTGCGATTTCATCGCGGCGTCCGAAGGGGGTGGGGCCGCGCAGAGTCAGAATCTCTGTGGGTACTTGGGGCGCCCTTGTTCCAAAGCAAAGTCTTCAGGCAGCGGGCCCTTTCGCACCACGCCCGCCCGGAGCCGCTGGACGAGCGGCTTCAAGTCAATGCGCCGCACGAGTGGATGGCCTTGGCCGGGTTGGGGCTGGCCGTCCTGGCGCTGCTCCTGTGGAGCGTCTTCGGCAGCATCGAGCGCAGCGTCGCGGCGCCGGTGGTGCTTGTGCAGTCGGGCGAACGGCACGAACTGCTGTCGCTGGCCACCGGCCATGTCGTCGAAGTGCTGGCCGATGTCGGCGACACCGTGCGGCAGGGGCAGGCCATCGTCC
The DNA here is from genome assembly GCA_965243175.1 of Candidatus Azotimanducaceae bacterium. GTDB lineage: Bacteria > Pseudomonadota > Gammaproteobacteria > Pseudomonadales > Azotimanducaceae > VXYL01. Next base: position 1,765,956 of record OZ251532.1, read on the forward strand.
GCCTGCATCGGTTCGAAGACCACCACGATTTGCAGATCGCGCGCAAGCTCGTCAGCGCCGTGGAAGACGGCGCAAGGAACGCTGAGGGCACTGCCGCGGCTGTGCAGCGGGCGCTCTTGGATGCGGTCCACGACGAACTCCACCACATCGAGATGGCGGCTGCCGATTCCGTCGTCGCTTTGCACGACGGCACGCTGGTGTCGCTGGATTTGGCGCTCGGCCAGACGGTGCGCGTCGGCGACATCATCGGCCGGCTTCGCGGCGACACCGCGGATGCGTGGCAGGCGCTGGCGTTCGTGCCGGCGCAGGACGCGCGGGAACTCTCCGTCGGCCAAGCGGCCGAGGTGGTGTTCGCGTTCGACGACGGGCCGGGGCGGGTCTTCGAGGCCAGCGTGCTGGACGTCTCCCGCCGGCCCATCGAAACGCCGGACTGGCTGCTGGATCTCGGCTTCTCGGCCGCCACCTCCGGCCACCTGCTGCGGCTCGGCTTCCCAATTGCCGAGAGCGTCGAAGGCGGCATCCTCGCCGAAGGCGTCACCGGCACGGTGCGCGTGGGCCTGGGCAAACATTCGCTGGCCAGGCTCTTGCTGGCGCGCGGCATCTGACATGCAGACCAGCGGATCGTTGTCGCCCGCGATCTCGCATCCCGCGCGCCGACGAGTGCGCACGCCGGTGCTGTTGCAGTTGGCGCAGGCGGAGTGCGGGGCGGCGTCGCTCGGCATCGTGCTGGCGCACTTCGGGCGCTGGGTCTCCATCGAGGAACTGCGCGAGGCGTGCTCGGTTGGCCGCGACGGCTGCCGCGCCATCGACGTCACCCGCGCCGCGCAGCGCTACGGCCTGGAGACGCAGGGATGGCGCCGCGACCCCCGCCATCTACGCACCATGCCGCTGCCGATGATGCTGTTCTGGGAGTTCAACCACTTCGTGGTTCTGGAAGGCTTCGCCAAGGGGCGGTTCTTCATCAACGACCCCGCCAACGGTCATCGGTCGGTGAGCGAGGAAGAGTTCGACCGGGCGTTCACCGGCGTCGCCATCACGTTCCAGCCGGGGCCGGACTTCCGCCGCGGCGGCGTGCGGCCGGGCATCGCCCGGCGCATCGCGCCTTGGCTGCGGGACGTGAAGAAGCCGATTGCGTTCGCCGTCGGCTGCGGCCTGCTGCTTGCCGTGCCGTCGATCGCGCTGCCTCTGCTGCTGGGCCTGTTCGTGGACTTCCTGCTGGCCGGGCGCGAGCCGTCCTGGCTGCCGGTCTTCGTCGGTGCCTTGGTCGCCGCCGCAGGGATGATCTACCTGCTCACCTGGCTGCGCGAGCGCTGCTTGCGGCGGCTGGCCGTGCGCCTTTCCATCGAGCAGGGGGAGCGCTTCATGACGCGCCTGCTGAGCCTGCCGATGCGGTTCTTCGCGCAACGGCTGGCCGGCGATCTGACGTCGCGCGTCAACCTGCTCGATTCCGTCGCCAACGTGGCGGTGCAGAACCTGGTGGGCATCTTCGTCGAGCTGGTCACCGGCGTTGCGTTTCTGCTGCTCATGTTCGCCTACGACCCGTTGCTGGCCGTCGTCGTGGCCGGCATCGGCGCGTTGAGCGCGGTGGCGATGCGGCTCTTGGCCAACGTGCGCGTGGACGAGAACCGCCGCATGCGGCGCGAGCAAGGCATGTTGACCGGCATCGGCATGGCCGGCTTGAGCAAGATCGACATGGTGCGGGCGGCCGCCGCCGAGGACGACTTCTTCACGCGCTGGGCGGGGCATCAGGCGCGCGAACTGCTGTCGCGGCAGCGCTTCGCCGAACTCGGCCAAGTGAACGCGGCGGTGCCGGCGTTGTTTCAGATGCTGGCCGCCGCCGCGGTGCTCGGCATCGGCGGCTGGCGCGTGATCTCCGGCGACATGAGCGTCGGCGCGCTCATGGCCTTCTACATGGCCGCCGTCGCTTTCCTGCAGCCCATCGGCCGTTTCATCCAACTCGCCGACATGTTCCAGATCCTGGAGGCGGACTTGCAGCGCCTCGACGACGTGTTCGACGCGCCGGTGGAGCGCGACCAGGCCGAAGAGGCCACCGGCGCGGTCGCCACCTTGGCTGGTCGCATGCGGCTCAAAGGGCGCATCGAGTTGCGCGGCGTCACCTTCGGCTATCCGGGCAGCCCGGAACCGCTGCTCAAGGATTTCAGCCTCGCCATCGAGCCGGGTCAGCGGGTGGCCGTCGTCGGCCCCAGCGGCGCCGGCAAGTCCACGCTGTCGGCGCTGGTGGCTGGCATCTACGAACCGTGGGCAGGCGAGGTGCTGTTCGACGGCTGCCGGCGCGAGGCGATTCCCCGCGACCTGCTGACGACTTCGGTGTCGCTGGTGGATCAGCGCATCTTCCTGTTCGCCGACAGCATACGCTCGAACCTGACGATGTGGGCGCCGGACGTGCCGGACAACGCCTTGGTGGCCGCCGCCCAGGACGCCGCGATACACGCCGAGATCGTCGCCCGGCCGCTCGGCTACGACGCGCCGGTGGAAGAGAACGGACGCAACTTCAGCGGCGGCCAGCGGCAGCGGCTGGAGATCGCCCGGGCGCTGGTGAACGACCCAGCGGTGCTGATTCTGGACGAAGCCACCAGCGCCTTGGACGCCATCACCGAAGTGCGCATCGACGACGGCTTGCGCCGCCGCGGCTGCACCTGTCTGATCGTCGCCCACCGTCTAAGCACCATCCGCGACTGCGACCTGATCGTCGTGCTCGACGGCGGCTTGGAAGTGCAGCGCGGCCAGCACGAAGAGTTGATGCGGGACGACGCCGGCCTGTACCGCCAACTCGTGGACGCGAACTGAGGGCCTGGGGAGCTTAAGTGGCGCCGCCGACCATCAACACGCTGAACGCGCTGGCCAGCGAGCGGTTCGCCGGCGGCGGCAACCGCCCCATCCGCCTGACCGACCCGGATATGGCGTGGTACGTCGCCAAGGGCGCGGTCGATGTGTTTCTGGCCGAATCCGCGCCGAGCGAAGCGCCCTCGGACCTCAAGCAAATGCTGCGCGCCGGCCGCGAGCGGCTGATCTTCGGAGCGCCAGCCGGCGACGGCGAAGCGGCGGCGACGTTCATCGGCAAGGCGCTGCCCGACACCGAGTTGCTCGGTGTGTACTTGACCGCGCTCGCGGACGACGCCGATCTCGCCGAACTGCTCGTGGAACAGGTCGACGCTTGGGTGACCGAGATCGCCGCCGCGATTGCCCGCGACATGCCGCGCCCACGCCCGCAACGCATCTTGAGCGTTGGCGACGATCTGACGATGGACGCCGAGAGCGTGGTGTCGACACGCCACGGCGTCGCCTGGGTGACCGTCAAGGCTGGCGCCGCGACCTTCTTCGACGCCAGCGGGCCGCACTTCGACGGGCCGGACACCGTTCCCGTGACCGCGCAAAGCTGGCTGCGTCTGTTTCCCCCGGCCCAGGCCGCAGTTCGATCGACGCAGGCGTTGCAGGCGGACGGTCTGCTGCTCGCGGCCTTGGCCGAGTTCCATCGCCTGTCGCTCTCCGCCGACGAGATGAACCGCCGCCTGACGCTGGTGGACCGGGCGAACCTCCAGCGCACCCAGGCGCAACACCGGCGCGAGAGCGAGGAACGGGCGCGCGACGACCTACTGAGCGTCCTCAACGCGCCCCGCGCCGCGCTCGGCGCCGACGAGCCAGCGCTGCACGAAGCGTTGAAGATCGTGGGCCGCCACGAGGGCATCGCCTTCCGCTTTTCAACCGCGCCGCAAGGCAACGAGGCGGCGACCGAGCTGGCCGAAATCCAACGCGCCTCCGGCGTGCGTTCGCGCATGGTGCGGCTTGCGGACGAGGACCGCTGGTGGCTCGGCGACTCCGGCGCGTTGCTGGCCTTTCATAGAACGAACGCGAGCGAGCCAGCGAGCGAGGGGGCGTTCCCTGAAAGAACGGGGGGCCAAGAGGCGGCGTCGCAGGCGCCGGCGTCGGGGCGGTTTCATGGCGAATCGGAACGTCCGGTGGCGCTGATTCCCGGCGCCGGGCGCTACCGGATGCTGGACCCCGAGACCGGCAAGTCGACCCGCGTCGATCAGCGTCTTGCGCAGGAACTGGCCGCCGAGGCGTGCTTCTTCTACCGCCCGCTGCCGCAGCGCAACGCGGCCGGGCCGCGCACGCTGTTCCCCTTCGCGTTCCGTGGCCTCGGCGGCGAGGTGGCCCGCTTCGCGGTGGCCGGGGCCGTGTTCGGCCTGCTGATGCTGACGCCTTCCATCCTGCTTGGCCGCTTGGTGGACCATGTCTTTCCCAGCGGCAGCGTCTGGCTGCTGGCGGAACTCGCCCTGTCGCTGGTGTTCCTGGCGGTGCTGGCGGCGATTGCGCTGATTCTGCAGGGCATGTGTACGATGCGGCTGGAAGCGCTGGCGGCCGCTCGCCTTGGCGCCGCCGTTTGGGACCGCCTGCTCGGCCTGCCGCAGCGCTTCTTCCGGCGCTTCGCGGCTGGCGATCTGGCGATGCGGGCGATGACCTTCCAGCACATGCGCGACGGGCTTTCCGGCGTGGTCGGCGGTTCGCTGCTGGCGGTGGTGTTTCTTCTGCCCACCTTCCTGCTGCTGTTCTTCTACGACGCCCGCATGGGCTGGCTCGGCCTTGGCCTGGGCCTGATCTCGATGGCGGTGGCGGTGGTGTTCGGCATCCGCCAGCTGCCGTTGCACCGGCGCATGCTGGACCTGTCGCAGCGGCTTTCCGGGCAGCTGCTGCAACTGCTGCACGGCGTCAGCAAGCTGCGCGCCACCGGCTCGGAGGGCGTCGGTTTCGCGCTGTGGGCTAAGGACTACGGCGAACAGAAGCACGTGGAAATGCGCCTTGGCGCGTTGAACGAGCATCTGATCGCGTTCCTTTCCGCCGCGCCGCTGCTGGCCGCCGCGGCGTTCTTCGCCCTGGCCGTGGACGGCGACGGCGCGACGCTGCCAACCGGCGACTTCCTCACCATCTACGCCGCCTTCATGGCGTTCTACGCCGCGATTGCCGGGCTGGGCGGCTCGTTTTCCGCCGTGGTGGCCGTCCTGCCCGCCTACGAACACGTACACCCGATTCTCGCCGCGACGCCGGAAACCAGCGCCGAGGCGGTCGCGCCGCCGGAACTGAGCGGCGACGTGCAACTCGACCACGTCAACTTCCGCTACACCGAGGACGGGCCGTGGGTGCTGCGGGATGTGTCCGTCCACGCCCGCGCCGGGCAGTTCGTGGCCATCGTCGGCGAATCCGGCGCTGGCAAGAGCACCTTGTTCCAGCTGGCCATCGGCCTGGAAACTCCGGTCTCCGGCACCGTCTATTACGACGGCCACGACCTCGGCCGGCTCAACAAGCGCGCCGTGCGCAGCGACATCGCCATGGTGGTGCAGGACGGCTCGTTGCAGCCGGGCAGCGTGCTGGACAACATCATCGGCCTCTCCAAGGACCTCACCGAGGAGGACGCCTGGCGAGCCGCCCGCCTCGCCGCGGTGGACACGGACATCGCCGCCATGCCGATGCAGATGCACACGGCGGTCGCCGGCGGCACGTCGTTCTCCGGCGGCCAAGTGCAACGCATCATGCTGGCCGCCGCCTTGGCCCGCGACCCCACCGTGCTGTTCCTGGACGAAGCCACCAACTGGCTCGACAACAAGAGCCAGGCCGCGGTGATGAAGAGCGTCTCGGAACTGGCAATCACCCGATTCGTCAGCGCCCACCGCCTCTCGACCATCCGCGAAGCCGACAGCATCTACGTCCTTGAGCAGGGCCGCGTGGCGCAGATGGGGACGTTCGAGGAATTGATGGAGACGGTGGGGCCGTTCAGGGATCTGATTCGCCGGCAGATGGCGTAGGCACGAGCTACCGACGCCGCGGCGCGACATCTCTTCGCTTGCGACCGCCGAGGCCACGCTGGCGCGCGGGTCGACGAAGGGTCAGTTCAGGAGACCTAGACGGTGCCGATCGGGTGAGCGATCACCAACTTCTTGTGCGACATCTCGCACGTGAGATTCAGACATGTCCTACATACATGCCCGCTTCGGGTGCCTACCGTGGCGCCATGGACAACGACGGCATGCACAAGTTCGCCTACGGGCACGACGCGATCTTCGCCGACCTGCTGCGCCTGGCCGTGCCGGCGTTGGCGGCGGAGCTGGACTTCGCACGAGCGGAGCTGCTCCCGACATCCCATGTCGCGGTCGGCGACTCCCGCATGAGGGAACCCTCGGCGGAGGGCGCGAAGAGCCACCCGCGCATGAAGCAACGCCAAGGCGACATGATGTGGCGCGTGCCGCGCAGGCGCGACGCGATCGACGGCACGCCTGCGGACTTGATCGCGGTAGTGGAGTTCCAATCCACAGTCAACTCGGACATGGCGCGGCGCATGCGCGAGTACTGCCACATGGCGCGCGAGAACCCTGCGGTGCGCCGGCCGGGCAAGGAGCCGCCGGCGCAACTGCCGCTGGTGGTGTACAACGGCAGCGAGCGCTGGACGGCGCCGGGGGCGGTCCCCGACCTGTCGGCGTGGTCGGCGGCAGCCCGGCTGACGCTTGCGCCGGTGCAGCACTGGGACTATGTTTTGGTGTCCTTGGAGCGGCTGCTGGCGACGGGCGGCGGTGGTCTGGCCCACCTGCCGGCGGCGAACCGGGCGGCGGCGACGCTGCGGCTGCAGGCGGAGCGGACGCCAGCGGAGTTGCTGGCGCGGCTGCGCGAGGAGTGGGTGCGCTTTCCAGGCGCGGCGGACCGAGCGACGCGGAACGTGCTGTACGCTTGGGCGGGTGCGCTGCTGGAGGGAATGGGCGCGGATTTGGCACTGCCGAGCGTGGACGAACTGGAAGGGACAGGGCCGAACGGAGGAAAGAACATGGCGACGGTATCGGAGGCACGGCTGGGCAAGTGGTTCGAGGAGGTCCGCGCCGAGCATATGGCGCTGGGCCGCGCCGAAGGCATCGAGCAGGGCCGCGCCGAGGGCATCGCCGAAGGCGCTGTGACGCAGCGCACGGGACTGCGGAGGCAGGCCGCGGTGCGATTCGGCGACGCAGCGCGACGCTTGGATCCGCTCCTCGACGAGGTCCGTTCCACGGCCAAGCTGGCGGAGATCGGCGTTTGGCTGATGGGCGACACGATTGACGAACTGATCGCCAAGGTCGAAGCCGCCGCGGCGGCCGATCGCGTCCGCTGATTCGTCGCCGCTCGGCGCGAACCCATATCTGACGCGACGCCTGCGCTCCCAGTGCCGTCAAGTCCGCACGGAAAGCCCGTCGGCTAGCGAGAACCGATAGAGGCGCCACGCCGGCAGCACCGCCGCCAGAGCGCCGATCAGCGCTACGGCGCCGATGACGGCGAGCTCGAACAGGGTTGGCCACTGCCCGCTCAACGCCAGGGAGAACCGTTCCAGCAGCGCATCCCGGGCTAGGCGAATGGCCATGTGGACGGCGGCCACGCCGACAGTCGCTGCGGCGCCGGCCAGCACCGCGGCTTCCGTAACAAGCAGCGCGAAGACCAGGCCGCGACCCGCGCCCACGGCCCGCAGCACGGCCATCTCGCGCCGCCGCTCGGCGACGCTGGCGAGCAGCATGGTGAGCATTCCCACAATGCCGGCCAGCACCACCAAGGCGCTCACCGCGAACAACGCGAGCTCGGCCACGGCCACCAACTCCCACAGGCGTTGCAGCACCACGCCCGGCACTGCGGCGAGCAAGGGTTCGTCGGCGTACTCGTTGACGAAACGCTGGAACAAGAGCAGCTGGGGACGCGCCTTCAAGCCGACGATGCCGGCGGTGATGGCTTTGGGTGCGTGGGGCTCGGCGACGTCGTGGTGGGGTTCATCGCCGTGTTCGTCATGGGCGGCTTCGGCATGTCCGTGCTCGTCGTGGCCAGACTCATCGTGGCCGTTGTGGTCGGCGGCCGGGCCATCGTGGCCGTTATGGGCGGTGTCGTCGTCGCCTAGTTCGCCATGGCCATGCTCGTCGTGGCTGGACTCGTCGTGGCCAGATTCATCGTGACCGTCCTCATCGTGACCATGCTCGTCGTGTCCGGCTTCGTCATGGCCGGTCTCGCTATGGCCGTGTTCATCGTGGCCATGTTCCTCATGGTCGTGTTCGCGATGACCGTGCTCGTCGTGGTCGTGCTCGTCATGTGCGGCCTCTTCGTGGCCGTGTTCGCCTTGTTCGGCTTCGTCGTGGGCCGGTTCGCCGTGGTCGTGCTCGTCGTGACCACCCTCGTCGTGCATCCGCGTGATCGCCGCCAAGCTGACGTGAACCGTTCGGTCCACCGGCGTGCCAGTGTGCGCCAATACGCCGACTATGCTCAGCGGCGCTTCGTCGTGGTGTTCGAAGCTCACCGCGCCGATGCCGTGCGACACCACGATCTTCTCGCCGATGTCGTAGCCGAGCGTCGTCGCCACTTCCGCGCCGAGCACGGCGCCGTTCGCGTCGTCGAACATCGTGCCTTGGGCGAACTCGAGGGGCTGCCCGCGTCCGAAGCGGTAGTGTTCGAAATAGTTGGCGTCCGTGCCGAGCACGCGGAATCCGCGGTGCGCGTCGCCTAGCGAGAGCGGGATCGTCCACGCCACTTCCGGGCGGTTGGCGATGGCCTGGTAGCTCTCCCAGCTGATGTTGTTGGTGGCCTCGCCCATGCGGAAGATGGAATAGAGCACCAGATTGAGCGGGCCGCCACGGGCGCCCACGATCAGGTCAGCGCCGGAAATGGTGTTGGCGAAGCTGGCCTTGGCCTCGGTGCGTATCCGCTCGACACCCACCAGCAGCGCCACGCTCATCGCCACGGAGAGCAGGGTGAGCGTGGCGGTGAGGCGCCGGTTCAGCAGGCTCTTGCAGGCGAGCCCGAGGACGATGCCGGGCGTTCGCCCGCGGCCGGAGATGCTTGCTGGCGAATCAGCCATCGTCCGGCGTCCAGGCGGTGTTCATTTCGCGCATGGAGAGGTGACGGTCGAAGAGCGCGGTGTTCGCCGGGTCGTGGCTGGCGAACAGCACCGTGGCGTTCGCTGCCGTGCATTCGTCGATGAGCAGGCGCACGAAGCGGGCGCGGTTGTCCGCATCCAGCGCGGAGGTCGGTTCGTCCGCGACGATGAGCGCCGGGCGACCGATGAGCGCCCGTGCCGCCGCCACCCGCTGCTGCTGGCCGATGCTCAAGCTCGCCGCCGACCGAGGCAGAAAGTCGTCGCCCAACCCCAAACGCCCAAGCAGCCGCTTCGCTTCCTCCAACAGCGCGGCCCGCCCACCGCCCTCCGCAGCCCGCCCCGCCCGCGCCTTGGAGAAGCGGCACGGCAGCAGCACGTTGTCCTGCACGGAGAGGTACGGCAGCAGGTTGAACATCTGGAACACGAAGCCCATGTGGTCCGCGCGAAAGCGATCCCGTGCGCCTGCCGGCAACGCCGAAACTTCCTCGCCGAACACCTCCACCACGCCCCGGTTGGGCGCCACGACGCCGCCCACCAACGACAGCAACGTGCTCTTGCCGCTGCCGCTGGGCCCTTCGATGAACACCCGCTCGCCGGGTGCGACGGCAACTTCCCCAATCGCCAGCACCGGCGGACTGGCGCCGTACGCGTAGGCGACGTCCGCTAGGCGAATGGCCGGGGTGTTCACGATTGCGCCAATCCTGCTCCGGCGTCGCGCTTGGATGGCGGCGCGAAGGACTTCATGTAGCTGTGGAACGACGGCATGGGAAAGAACACGTCGCCGTTGTCGCGCATCTCCAAGATGCCCTTGTCCGTCAGCAGCTCGAGAACCAAGTGGCAATCCTCCAACCGGCTGCGCAGCGTACATTTCGCAATCGCAACGGCCTCGTTCCAAGCCATCGCGGGGCCGTGGTCGCTCGGTGCCATGCTGTGCGCCAGCTGCACCACGACGGGTCGATAGCGCTGGTTGATGGTCTTCAGCCTCAAGTCGTAGTAGTTCTTGCGGTAGCCGCTACCCTTATCGATCGCAGCTCTCAACGCGTCCTCCGTGTCCAAACGCTCCCGAACTTCGGCGGTCTCCACGCAGGCTCTAGCGTAGCAGTGTAGATGTTGCGGGAAGCCGGAGGACTGCGCTGCGAGGATCCGCAATAGTCGTTCGGGAACGGCCAGCCCCGTGCATTGCACCACGGTCTCCAGCAACGCCTCTTCGGTCTCCGCTCGGCTCAAGGGCCCCAGCGTGAGGACTGTCGCGATTCTGGAAATGGTGTGGCGATCCACCGTGCCCGCGAGCGTTTCGCGGGCCGCGCTCAGCGCCTTCATGGAGTTCGTCAAGCCAGCGGCCACCACCATGATGGGCCGCCCGTGCCTTCCCTCATGCAGCACGCTCAGAACGGAGCGACCCTCCGGGCTGATGTTCTGAACTTCGTCGACGGTGACGATCAGCGCCTTGTTCTCCCACAGCCGGGAGTCGGACTCTCTCAGCATGGTTCCGAACCCGCTGCGCGCCGCCCCGTCGCGGAACGTCTCGCCGTCTTCGCGCAGCGGCGCGACGATGCTCGCGAAGACTTCCGCCGCGGGATCGTTGAAGTCGTTGGTCTCCAACTCCGCGCACACGACGGTCGAGTCCTTTGCCTGCGCCCGCTTGGCGAACTCTTGCAGCAGTTGCGTCTTGCCAGCGCCTGGGATGCCGTCGATCAACGCGATGCCACTGCGCTCGCCGTGGCGGATGTCCGCCAGGTGCTTGTCCAGCGCCGCGAGTTCGGCGGTGCGGCCCGCGAAATGCACGGGGCTGCTTCGGTCCAGTCCGAGTGTTGCGCGCAGCATGGAGCGAGAATGTGCCATCTTCATGGCGGGCGCAAGTCAGCCGTGGCCTTTGCGAGCGCGGCAAGGGAGAATGTGCCGTCGCCATCGCTCAAGGAGATAGCCGTGCCCGACTCGCCGCTGCCGCTTGGAGAACCGAAGGCGCTTGGTTTCGATGCCGAGCGGCTGGCTCGCATCGGCCCGGCGATGCAGGCGTTCGTCGCCGATGGCCGCGTTCCGAATCTGGTCACGCTGGTGGCGCGGCATGGCCAACTCGCGCATCTGCACGCCTGCGGCGTCTTGGACTTGGAGGACGATGCGCCAGCGGGTGCCGACACGCTGTTCAGGATGTGGTCCAACACCAAGCCCATTGCTGGCGTAGCGACCATGATCCTCTACGAGCGCGGCGTTCTGACGCCGGATGACCCGGTGGCGAAGTTCCTGCCCGAGTACGCCGACCAGCGCGTGTTCAACCCCGCCGAACCGATGGCGCCGGTACTTGCCAAGCGCGGCGTCACCATCCGCGACTGCCTCACCAACACCACGGGCCTGGCGAACCCCTCGACCATGCCGCACTTCTATCGCCAGCAATACCGCGAGCCGTTGACGACCCTCGGCTGGAACCGCGACGGCACCGACATGCTCACCCGCCCGGACGCGGACCGACCGAGCAGCCGCGATCGCGTTCGCGCCCAGGCGCAGCTGCCGTTGGCCGCGCAGCCAGGCGAACAGTTCGAGTACCACATGGGCTACCCGCCGCTTTCGGCGGTTCTGGAAGAGGCCAGCGGCCAGCGCCTCGACGCTTTCTTCAAGGAGAGCATCTTCGACCCCCTCGGCATGAACGACACCAGCTTCTACCTGCAGGAGGGCGCGTTGCCGCGCTTCGGCGCGAGCTACATGCCCCGCGAAGTGGACGGCAAGATGCGCCTAGTGGCCATCGACAAGGCCGCGACCAGCGAAAAGACAACGGGCCCGCAGCGGGAGTTCGCGGCCGGCGGCGATTCAGGCGGCGTACTTACGACGGCTGGCGACTACGCCCGCTTCGCCCAGATGCTGCTGAACGGCGGCGAGTTGGACGGCGCGCGCATCCTAGGGCGCAAAACGGTAGAGTTGATGACTGGCAACCACACCGGCGACATGGTGATCCCCATCACCGGCCCAGGCTTCCACTGGGGCTTCGGCGTAGCCACCTACCACGGCCGCGACCGCTTCCCCCTCATCCGCTCCCCCGGCGCCTACGGCTGGAGCGGCGCCGCCGGCACCACCTACTTCGCCGACCCCAAGGAAGACCTGCTGGCCATCTGCCTGACCCAGGTAATGGCCCACGGCACAATGCCGAACAACACCTATCAGGAGGATTTCGAGCGTCTGATCTACCAGGCGTTGGTTTAGGCTCGGCAACACTCGGTGTGCTACAGTCCGCATCGAGATAGCCAACGGCCCTTCATCGCCACGGTTCACCATGCCCTATCCACACGATCCGCGCCTCAGGGGCCTCGCCGCAGCCAAGTTCCATTGCGTGCGCCATCCGCACGAGATCGACCACCCGGCCGTGCAAGACCCGGAGAGCGGCGAACTGAGCCCGCTCCCCAGCTGGACAATCGAGAAGGCGAGGCTAGGAGTCACGCACGATAGCGTGGACGCGGACAGACTGCCCAAGCCCGCCAAAGCACCTAGGCGCGAATGACAATGCAGCAAGGTTTGGCGTTCGACACCAACTTGCTCGGACGCCCGCTGACGCGGCGCTTGATGTTGCTGTGGATGGAACTATCGGATCTGACCACGGTGGTACTGCCCACAGTCAAGAAGGAGTTGACGTACAAGCGCGAAACGCCCACGCGACGCGAACGCCTGCTGGACGAGTTGTACGAGCGTGCTTGGATTGAGACTTGGGGCGCCTCGAACAGCCCCTACGAGTTGCTGGCGTTGTCCGAGAGCCAACAGGAACTGGCGAGCGAAGTGCTCGCGTCCTTCACGCTCCGGTGCTTTCCCAAAGCGCAGTCCAAGGAGCACATAGCCCGGACTCCCGACGCCCACATCCTGGCCGAAGCCGTTGCCGCGAACGTGGACATGGTGGTGACCAACAACATGGCCAGCATCGACCACACCGAGGTCAACGCCCTCGTGCGCGCCACGGCCCGCACCAACGAGAACGTCGTGTCCAACGCCGACGATGCGCTGTTGTCCAGTCATGTCGGTCCCGAAGCGTCTCGCCATCTGCTCACCATGTTCCTTGCATCCGCTTGGCCGGAAGGAGGCGAACGGTCAATGACCATGGATGCGTGTCGCGCCCATTTGGCCAAGTGCGCTGATGGCTTGACTAGGGGCGCCGCCATGCCCAACTGCGCCACCAAGCTGATGAACTCCTTCGATGTCGATGAAGAACTAGACGTCGTCCTTCGAGACGCACATGCGCTGGCGCAAGATTCCCGAGCGTTGCAGTGCGACAACGAATACGCGTCGACAGTGAGGACAGGCCGAGCGTCGATCAACGCTGCGCTCGGAGCAACCCGTTAGCAGGAACAATCCTATGGTCTATCTGGCATTGGTCTAGGCTCGGCAGCTTCGCTGGTGGCTAGGATCACCGCTTGAGTTTCTGATACTCCGAGCAGGCCGCGACAAGAGAGGGCGGTGCCAACGGCGGCAGCCTCTGTTCCTCGTGGCACATGTGGAACAGCTTGTCGGCGAGTGGGCGACAGTCGCGGATTCGTTTGAGGCGAGGGTATTGGCAGTCTTCGCTTGGCCTTTCGCCCGTCTTCAGGAACTCGAACCAGGTCTCGATGTTCCGCTTCGGCACGGCGACGACGACTGGATCGTCGTCGGTCCTCGGCGGCACCTCGCTGCTACGGCACTCGGCGTCCAACCAAGCCATAGTTGCCGCGGTGGTTCGCGCATCCGCGTCGATCACGATCAAAAGCCACGCGCCTTCACGAGCACGAATCGCCTTGAGCTCTTTCGGAAACTGCGTACGCACCCATTGTTCGCCGGACTGTTGGCCATGCGGAAGGGGCGCGGTGTGGATGTCGCGGCGCTTGATGTTCCGATGCGACAGAAAACGTCGAACGAAGCTCTCGGTCTGGCTGTCCTCGCAGAGCAAGACGAAGCGACTGCTCACTCGTTCCAGCCCCGAGAAATCGTCTCCGAGAGCGAGAGTCCGTCGACCACTCGCTCCGGCTGATCGCTGACGCGAACTGGGCCGTCTTCTTGCCGCGAGAACCACTTGCCGTTGGATCCGGCCAAGTAGTCAATCATTACCGGATGATGCGAGATCACCACCAGCTGTTCCAGAGATTCGCCGCACCGATCGGCCACCGTGGCCGCCCAAGGCTGGATCTCGCGCAGCGCAAGGTAGTTCTCCGGTTCGTCGATGAACAAGGAAATGCTGCGGTTGGGTAGAAACACAAGGCTGTACAGCGCGATGAGCGCGCGTTGGCCGTCGGACAGATCGCCGAAGCGATAGTCCTTCGATTCGCCCGACGAGGTGCGGTACTTCACCTTGAACACTCGCGCATCGCCGGACTCGGCCAAGTTGATCGAATCGAAGCCCGGCAGGACGTCGCGAAGTTCATCGAAGAGGCTTGATACGGCGCCCATGTTTTCCTGAGCGGCATGGCGATACCAATCGACGAAATCGCTCATGCTACGCTGCATGAACTCGACCTCGGCGCGGCTTTCCGAGCGGAACAACGACGGATTCGGGCGAACGAACATGCAGTCGGCGAGTGCTTTCTTGAACCGGGAGAGCTTGCGACTGGCTGCCCGTTCGTTCAGGACGCTCAACGCCGACTGCGTCCAGTCGAACGGGTACGCCGGCCCCTTCTCGTGGTCGTCTCGGTACAGCTGCGCTTCGCCCAGATTGAACTCCAGCAGCGGCCGCCCGTCGCAGAGAAGCTCCTCCAGACAAACTCGCGCCGATCCCCGCGCCAAGTCGTGCTCTATCGCCAGCGAATACTCGTACTGCGCGCCATCCACCAACGCCCCGACTCGGAAGAGCTGCAACGCCTCCTCGCGCTCTAGCGAGACGTGCCTGCCGGGAAAGGCATCGACGACCTTCGAACCATGCACGACGAGGTGCTGCATCCGTCTCAAGACGCTGAACACGGAGGTCTTGCCGGTGCCGTTGGCGCCGAGCAGGATGTTCGTTTCCGAGAGTTCCAGCTCGAAGTCGTTCAAGCAGCGGAAGTTGTCGATGTAGAGCTTTCGGATCATGGCCGACGGCCCAAGGTAGTACGCGATGCAGACCACGCGGCGGGCGCTCGATACCTGGTGGCTTCCATCAGGCTGGACGGATTCACGGCGCGAGTCCTCGGTTGGCCGTCTCGATTCACTCTGATCATACTACGGTGACCGTGAGCTAGAGCCGTCGGTAGTCGTAGGCGCCCTTGATCTCGGCGTTCAGGAAGCGGCCCTTGGAGTCGGCGTCGAGCAGATCCTCGAACACCGCCTTCGGGACGCCGTAGTAGACGTAGGTGTATCCCGAGGCCACGAACTTGACGTACAACCGGCTGGTCGCCCCGTCGTAGCCGACGGCGGCGATGTTGGTGGACTCGACCGGCAGCAGCCGCGGCAGGTCAGCGGCCACGGTCGGCGTCCTTGTACCTGCGGTTGCGTCTCGTTCTTCGCACGCTGAGTCCCAAGGGGCGGCAGGCCGAGGCGTACCGCCGTCGGTTATGATTTACGCCTGTCTGGTAGCGCGATTCAAGGGCTGGCGACGAATGGCCGAGCAGGTCTACTTCGGTGCGGAGCGGGTGACGCCTGCGGAGAAGACGCGGCGGGTAGGCGGCGTGTTCGATGCGGTGGCGCCGCGCTACGACTTGATGAACGACGTCATGTCGCTCGGCAGCCATCGGCTGATGAAGCGGGCAGCCGTGGAGACGGCGGGGCTGCGGGACGGGCATCGCGTACTCGATCTCGCCGGCGGCACCGGCGATGTGGCCGCGTTGGCGGCGCCGTTGGTCGGAGACGGCAGCGTCGTGCTTGCGGACATCAATCGGTCGATGATGGACGCTGGCCGCGACCGTCTGCTGGACGGCGGCCACGCCAACGTCTCCTTCGCCCAGGCGGACGCGGCGGCGCTTCCTTTCGCGGACAGGTCGTTCGACGCGGTTCTGCTGGCGTTCGGCGTGCGCAACTTCACGGACAAGGACGCGGCGTTGCGGGAAATGCTGCGCGTGCTTCGCAGGGGCGGCACAGCCGTCGTGTTGGAGTTCTCGCGGGTCGCCAACCCCCTCCTCGCCTGCGCCTACGATGCGTTCAAGGCCGCCTGGCCGACCATCGGCAGAGTCATGGCGGGCAGCGCGGAACCCTATCGCTACCTCGTCGAATCCATCGACAGGCATCCAGAACAAGCCGCCTTCGCGCAGGTGATGGCCGACGCCGGCTTCGAGGATGTTCGCCACAGCAATCTCATCGGCGGCGCGGCCGCCATCCACCGAGGAACGAAATGAATCCATTTGCCGATGCACTTCGCCTTGCGCTCTCCGCGGCCTTGGCCGCCAGCAAGGAAGCCCGCCACTTCACCGAACGGCAGGCGGGCAAGGCAATCGCCGTCGAGACCCGCGAACACCGTTTCGTCATTCGCTTCGATGCTGGCGAAGCCCACGTCGAAGCGGGCGACGGGGAAGCCGACGCCACCGTGCGCGGCTCTCCGACGGCCGTGCTCGGCACGCTGTTGAAGGACGGCGGCGAAACCGCCGCGGTGTTCGGCGACGCGGAATTGTTCGACGACTTCCGCCGTTCGTTCCGCCCGCACTTGCCGCCAACGCTCGCCAACTTCGCGGAGGACGCGGGAGACGCAGTCCGCGTGGGCGCCCAAGCGGCACAGTCCGCGCTGCAAGGCGTTGCCGGTGCCATGCGTTCCAAAGCCAAAGACTACTTCCCGGACCAAAGCGAACAGGCGGAGCGGGAGGCCGCGATGGCAGCCGAGATCGAGGCGCTCAAAGGCCGGATCGATGCGCTGGAAGAGCGTTTGCGCGTCCTTGAAGGGGAAGCTGTCGAAGAGGGCGCCCCGGAACAGGACGCCGCGCAAGGAAGCGAAACGCAGTGAGCCGCCTTGGCCGCATCGTCAGGATCGCCGTGACGGTGCTGCGCTTTCGCTTGGACCGCAACGTCGGCCGCTTCCTAGGCCACCGCTGGTGGTATCGCTTCTCGCCGTTGCGTCTGTTGCCGAACACGGCGAAATCCGATGCGCAACGCCTGCGCGAAGCGTTGGAGAATCTCGGCCCGGTATTCGTGAAGTTCGGCCAGATTCTCTCCACGCGCCGCGATCTGCTGCCCACGGACTACGCCGACGAACTCGCCAAGTTGCAGGATCAAGTGCCGCCGTTTCCCAGCGACGAGGCAATTGCAATCGTCGAACGCAGTCTTGGCGGCGGCATCGATGCCCTGTTCGGAAGTTTCGAGCGCGAACCGCTCGCTTCCGCTTCGCTGGCGCAAGTCCACGGCGCCACCACCAAGGACGGAGCGGAAGTGGTGGTCAAGGTCATTCGCCCAGACGTCGAGAGCGTGATCGGCAAGGACCTGGCGCTGATCCACACCGTCGCGTCGATGCTCGAACGCGTATCCCGAGAGGCACGGCGTCTACGCCTGAAGGCGGTCGTGGCCGACTACGAGCGGACGATCTTCGACGAGCTGAATCTGCTCAAGGAAGCGGCGAACACGGCGCAGCTGCGCAGCAACTTCGCTGGCTCGCCGTTGCTCTACGCGCCGCAGGTGCATTGGGAACTGTGCGCGGAATCGGTGCTGGTTCTGGAACGCATCCACGGCATCCCCATCTCCAACATCGCTGCGCTCGAGGTCGCCGGCACGAACATGAAGAAGCTCGCGGAACGCGGCGTCGAGACGTTCTTCACGCAGGTCTTCAAGCACAACTTCTTCCATGCGGACATGCATCCGGGCAACATCTTCGTGGACGTGCGAGACGCGGACGACCCGAGCTACATCGCCATCGACTGCGCCATCATCGGCACCCTCTCGGAAGAGGACCAAACCTACTTGGCGCGCAACGTCGTCGCCTTCTTCAACCGCGACTACGGACGCATCGCGCGCCTGCACATCGAATCCGGTTGGGTACCTGATGAAACGGATCCGAACGAGTTCGAGGCCGTCATCCGCGCGCTTTGCGACCCGCTCTTCCAACGCCCATTGAAGGAGATTTCCTTCGGCCACTTCCTGATCGCGCTGTTCCAAACCGCCCGCCGTTTCGACATGGCGGTGCAGCCCCAACTCGTGCTGCTGCAGAAGACCCTGCTGAACATCGAAGGCCTGGGCCGCCAGCTGTATCCGGACCTCGATCTGTGGACCACCGCCAAGCCATTCATGGAAGCGTGGATGCGCGAACGCTACGGTGCCAAGGCGTTCTTCAAATCCCTCGCGGACAACGCGCCGGCCCTGCTCGCCGAACTGCCACGGCTGCCGGAAATGGCGGTGGCCGCCATCTACAAGATAGGCGACCTCGACCGCGCTGCGGCCACGCAGCGCAAGGCGATAGCCAAGCTCACCCGCGCCATCGAAGCACAGCACAAGCACACGCGCTGGAGACGCGCAGCCGGTGCCGGACTGCTCGTGGCCGCAACGGGCTTGCTGTGGCGGCCAGTGATGGATGCCTTCGCCGGCAACGACTCGGCTTCGGTCACCCTCGGCGCCTTGGCCGCGCTTGCTGGTTCGCTGCTGGTGCTGCGGGGCTGACCTACGCGAGCTTCTTGACCATCCGGTACGCCGACCAATGGCGACTTTTCTATCGTAAATCAGTCAGATAGTACACATGCGCCGCACGAGGATCCAAGCGTTTGTTCGGCCAGCGCCGCAAGCTGTGCGATGATGCTAGGCCCTTGAGATACGAGGCGCTTCGACATGGCACGTTTCCTTCGCTCGCTCGCTGCCGTTTCGGCCCTCGCCGCGAGCATCGCGGTACTTGCCGCCGACCTGCCTCGGCGCACGGTGATCGACGATTACGTCGCGGCGCCGGACGAAAGCTATGCGTGGCAAATCGTCTCCGCGAATGAGGCGAACGGAACGACCACCATCGTCGTGGAAACGGTCTCCCAGACCTGGCTCACCACCGACGAGGTGGACCGACCCAAGTGGCAGCACTGGCTGACGATCACCATTCCGGCCCAAGTCGGCGCCGACGTGGCGCTGCTCAACATCGGCGGCGGCAGCAATGGCCGCGAGGCGCCAACCGAATCGAGCGCGCGCATGGCCGCCATCGCCAAGGCGACCGGCACGGTGGTGGCCGAACTCGGCATGGTTCCGAACCAGCCGCTGGTCTTCCACGGCGACGGCAAGCCGCGCTACGAGGACGATCTGATCGGCTATGCGTGGCGGCAATACCTGCAAACCGGCGAACCGCGCTGGCTGCCGCGCAACGCGATGGTGAAGAGCGCCGTGCGGGCGATGGACACGGTCACCGCCATCATGGCATCCGAAGCGGGGGGAGAGCGCCGCGTCGATCGCTTCGTCGTTTCCGGCGGATCGAAACGCGGCTGGACGACCTGGCTGGTCGGCGCCATGGACGAGCGGGTGATCGGCATCGTGCCCATCGTCATCGACGTGCTCAACGTCACGCCGTCGATGCGCCACCACTTCGCCGCCTACGGCTTCTGGGCGCCTTCCATCGGCGACTACGTGGCGCACGACCTCATGCGCGACTTCGACGATCCGCGTCTGGCGAATCTCTATCGGCTGGTGGATCCGTACCACTACCGCCACCGCCTGCACATGCCCAAACTGGTGCTGAACGCCACCGGCGACCAGTTCTTTCTGCCGGATTCGTCGGCGTTCTACTGGGCCGATCTGCGCGGCGAAAACTACCTGCGCTACGTGCCGAACGCCGACCACGGCCTCGGCGGCACGGATGCGTTGGAGACCGTCATCGCCTTCCACGGCCTGCTGGCAAGCGGCGCCAAACCGCCGCGGTTTTCCTGGCGACGCGCGAACGACGGCACGCTGCGCGTTCTCGCCGAAGACCAGCCGCAGGAGGTTCGCCTGTGGCAAGCGACCAATCCCCACGCCAGAGACTTCCGCATCGAGACGTTGGGCCCGGCCTATGCGAGCGAAACGATCGAAGCGCAGGCGGAAGGGTTGTACGTCGCCCGCGTAGCGGCGCCGGCATCCGGTTGGACGGCCTGGTTCCTGGAACTCACCTACGACGTGGGCGCCGCGACGCCCCTCAAACTGACGACGGACGTTGCCGTGACGCCGAACACGCTTCCTTTCGCCGCCAAGCCTTTGGAGCGCCCCGCATCGGCAACCTTGGTCTGCCAATCCGCGGACGTGCCACTCGCCGAACTCGCACAGGTTGCGCAGGCGGTGGATGCGAGTGGCGACGTGGCCACCCAAGTGGTCGGCGACGCTCTCTACGTGAACTGGACGCCCCCCGGCGACATCCGCGCCAGCGCAATGTCCGTCTTCACGCTGCTCCGAGAACGCGGCTGCCAAGACCTGAACGCACAGTTGGAATCCGGCCCAGGCGCGACCTTGCCGCCGATGATGGACGTCGAATCCGAGAACCGATGACGTAGACGCCTCGCCGCCCCGGAAGACTTCGATGTCCCGAAGTGGGGCCTGAAGGCAGTTTTCCTGCGTTTTTCCGTATCTGCTGGTCGTTCATGTCAACCTCTATCGTCGGATACGGGCTGCAAGGTGCAGTGCTCGTCAGAGCGGCCGCGGATCCATTCGGCGCAGTTGGTGGCACCGCAGCCGTCCAAGCAGCAATCGTGCTGGCACTCGGCGATGTTCATGCACAGGTCGTGGGCTTCCTGCCTGTACTTCATGCATAGCTGCCCCAAGGGAAATCGACACTCCGCGGCTAGGATCTCGTTGCAGGTGGAGCCGGTCTTGCCATGCTGCTGGCCGCACCGATCCGCGTCCGTGCAGGCGGGCTCGGGTTCGCTGCCGTTTCGGAGCGCTGAACTCGCTGCTTGCATCCCGCATCGCCGATTTCGCTCGCAGGCCAGTTCGCCTTGGAGGGCCGTTCGCGTGAGGAGCGTTCGGAAGTAGTGGATGTTGGGCAGCAGTTCCCATAGCCCTGGTTCCAGATCGACCTTCTCGGCCAGCGTCTCCGAGAACACCTGTTCGAGTTCGTCGTAGCGCTTGTAGGCATCGGCGCGAATGCGGAAGTCTTCGCCCTCTTCGACTTCGAAGTTCGGTTCGGCAAGGCCGTGCCAGTCCTGAGGGAGGGGATCCTGTCCGCTCGACGTGTCGCCCAGGGTCTCTTCGGCGCACACGGCACCCATCCCGAACAACAAGATCGGCGCGATCAGGAAAGTGCGCAACAGCTTGTGGTTGCCGTCGTCCATGGCTCTCTCCGACTGGTTGAAGTGGTGCCAGTGTCTCTGATCGCCGTTGGCAGCTCCTTGCTAAATGCGACGGCAATTGGGAGACGACTGCACGAACCTGCCACGAAGTGTGCGATGGGCGACCGATCCTTGCGCAATCGGCCTATTCTTGGGATGGCTCATCCGTCGCCGGGCCGCCCGCCTTCGCCACGATGCCGCAGGCGATGCGGCCTCCGGCGCCGCCGATGGGTTGGGTCAGGTGGTCGTCTGCGTTGGCGTGGATGATGACCGCGGCGCCGTCTTCGTCGAGGAGGGCGGGGGCGGTTCCGCCGGGGGAGACGGCGACTCGGGTGGTGTAGAACTCCGCTTTCGCCGTGCCGTCGGCGGCGACGTGCAGGTTCGGGAGGTCGCCGCTGTCCGGGCCGTCGGGGTGGCGGAGGCCGTGTTTGGCGCCGTCCGGGTTGACGTGGCCTTTGGCCGCGGTGAAGTCCGGGGAGCAGTTGCCGAACGAGTGCAAGTGGATGCCGTGGGCGCCTGGGGGCAGGTTGGCCGCCTGCACTTTGAGGATGACGCCGTGGGGCGCTTGGTCGAAGGAGACGTGGCCGATGTCCTCGCCTTCCGCGTTCACCAGTTTGGCCATCGCGTCCTCGGCGGCCACCGGCACCGCGACCGCCAGCATCGCCGTGGCCGCCATCAAGAAATGGAATCTCATCGTCGCCTCCTGCAGTCGAATCCGTGCCTTCGCATCATAGCGCTTTGCGCGGCGTTCTCGGCGTCCAAGCGGCCGCTTGTTCGATGGTGCGGGTGACTTCGTGGCGGTTGGCGTTGGTGCCTTGATGGGCCAGCACGGCGACCACGAAATCGTGCAGCACCTGTTCGTCTGCGAGGGTTTGGGCATCCACCACCGGCAGTTGGGGACGCGACTTCACCACCGCCGCGGCGTAGATGCCGCGGCCGATGCGCTGCGGATTGCCGGCACCGTCGTACACCTTCACGCCGTTCAAGCCGCAGCTGGGCGAGCGGTCGGCGAAGATGTAGCCGGAGACGTCGGCGAAGACTGGCACGACGCGCTTCGCGTAGCGGTGCATTCGCTCCGTGAAGTCGGCAGAGGGGTCTTCGACGCCGACCAAGCGCGGCTGGTTCGGATCGCCGACCAGCTGGATGGGCGGGCGCGGCACGCCCAAGCCGATGCCGGCTTCCGGGCAGAGGCCGACCAGGTCGAAGAGCCGCCGCGCGGTGCGGAGCGGCCAGTCGTCGCCGTTGTGGTCGCCGTCCCAGCGCACGCGGGCGCCGAGCAGGCACTCGCTCGCGCCGACCTTTGCGAGCGGCAATCTCACGCAGTCTTGAACCCGCCCTTCGTCACCGGCAGTTCGCGCAGGCGCTCGCCAGTGGCGTCGAAGATGGCGTTGGCGAGCGCCGGGGCCATTGGCGGCGTGCCCGGTTCTCCGCCGCCGCCCAGAGGTCCGCCGCCGTTGACGATGACCGTTTCGATGGCTGGCGCCTGGTCGATGCGCAGCATCGGGTAGTCGTGGAAGTTGCTCTGCTTCACGCGCCCGCGTTCGATGCTGATCTCGCCGTAGAGAGCTGCCGTCAGGCCGTAGACGATGGCGCTTTCCATCTGCGCGGTCAGGCCGTCCGGATTGACGGCGAAGCCAGCATCGACGGCGCAGCAGACGCGCGTTACGCGCAGCTTGTTCTTGCCGCCCTCGCTTGGCGTCACCACGACTTCCGCAACTTCCGCCACCACCGTGCCGAAGGAATCGTGGATGGCGATGCCACGCCCTTGCCCTGGTTCCTTCGGCGAATCCCAGCCAGCGGCTTCGGCGGCGGCATCGAGCACGCGGCGGAAGCGCGGCGCGTCGGCGAGCAGTTCGCGGCGGTAGCGGTAGGGGTCCTGCTTGGCGGCTGCGGCCAGTTCGTCGATGAAGGATTCGGTGAAGAAGGCGTGCTGGGAGTGATCGACGCTGCGCCAGACCCCGAAGGGCACGTGGGTGGGGCTGCTCACGGCGGCGATGCGCTGGCTTTCGATGGCGTAGGGGATGTGCGGCGCGGTGGCCGGTTCGTGCTTGTCCACGTAGACGTTGCGCCACGCCAAGGGCTTGCCGTCCGCGCCGAGGCCGCCTTGGAAGCGGCTGACGACCGCCGGGCGGTAGCGGTCCTGGGCGATGTCCTCTTCCCGCGACCAGATGAGCTTGATCGGCTCGCCGGGCAGCGCCTTGGCGATCTGCGCGGCTTGGCGCACGTAGTCGTCGCTGAAGCGGCGACCGAAGGCGCCGCCGAGGTAGGCGTTGTGGACCGACACATTGGCGGGTTCGAGTTCAAGGATGTCGGCGACCGTGGCGCGAATGCCGAGCGGATTCTGGGTGCCCGTCCACACGTCGCAGATGCCGTCGCGGGCCCACACCGTGCAGTTCAGCGGCTCCATCGCCGCGTGGGCGAGGTAGGGAACGCGGTACTCGGCCTCGATGCGTTGCTCGGCGCCAGCCATCGCCGCGGCGATGTCGCCCGTTTCGACTTCGGCTTCGCCGCCGCCGTTGGCGTCGGCATGGGCGAGGTCGCCTTGGAACTGTTGGAAGATGCCTTGCTGGTCGATGGCTTCCTTGCCGTTGTTCGACCACGCCACCTCGACCGCGGCGAGCGCTTGGCGAGCGTGCCAATAGCCGTCCGCCACCACGGCCACCGCGTTGCCGAGATTCATCACTTCGTTGACGCCGGGCATTGCCCGCGCCGCCGCATCGTCGATGGACGCCACGGTAGCGCCGAACACCGGCGCGGCGAGAGTGGTCGCAACTTTCAGGTTCTCCACCTGCGCGTCGATGCCGAACGCGGCGGTGCCGTCCACCTTGGCCGGAATGTCCAAGCGCGGCGCGGAGGTGCCGATGAGCTTGTACTCGTCCGGCGCTTTGAGCTTCGGCTTGCTCGGCGGGGAGATTTCGGCTGCGGCCGCGGCGAACTCGGCGTAGGGCGCCTCGCGACCGCTTGGCGGATGGGAGATTCGGGTGTCGCGCAAGGTCAGTTCGCTTGCCGGCAACTGCCAAGCGCTGGCGGCGGCTTCGGCCAGCATCTGCCGCGCAGCCGCTCCGGCCACGCGCATGGCGTGCAGGCCGCTGGTGCGAACGCTCATGCTGCCGCCCGTGACTTGCAGATCGAGCGCTTGGCTGAGCTTCAAGAAGGCGCCGTCCACGGTGCCGACGATGGCGCTCGGCAGCTCCGCGTCGCCGAGCAGGAAGCCCTTGCCGAGGGCATAGTTGGCGTATTCCTCGTGCGCTGGCGCTTCCTGCACATGCACGTCGTCCCAGTGCGCGTCCAACTCGTCGGCAAGCATCTGCGCGAGCACGGAATGCGCGCCTTGGCCCATTTCCGCGTGCGGCACGATGGCGGTGACGCGGTTGTCCGGCGCGATCTTCACCCAGACGTTGAGCAGCGTCTCCTCGCCTTCGGCGACCAGCGGCCCGAGGCGCGGCGCGCGATGGCCGGGGCGGATCGCCACGCCGATGGCGAACGCGCCGCCCGCCACGACGCCAGCGGCGATGAAGCCGCGGCGGGTCCACTTGCGCCCCTTGGAGGGCTTGCTCTTCGCGTCATTCATCGATCTGCTCCGCAAGGTTGGCGTTGGCGCCGGGAGCGGCGCGCTTGATGGCGCGGCGGATGCGTCCGTAGGTTCCGCAGCGGCAGATGTTGCCGCGCATCGCGGCGTCGATGTCCGCATCGTTCGGCGCCGGATTGCTGGCCAGCAGGGCGCTCGCGGACATGATCTGGCCGGATTGGCAGTAGCCGCACTGCGGCACCTGCTCGTCGATCCATGCTTGTTGCAGCGGGTGCGGGTCGCCGTTGCTGGCGAGCCCCTCGATGGTGGTCACGGTGCGCCCGGCGGCTGCGGCGAGCGGCGTGACGCAGGAGCGAATCGCCTGCCCGTCCAAGTGAACGGTGCAGGCGCCGCACTGGGCGATGCCGCAGCCGAACTTGGTGCCGGTGAGGCCGAGCTGCTCGCGAATCACCCACAGCAAGGGCATTTCCGGTTCGGCGTCCACGCGATGCGCCGTGCCGTTGACGTTCAACTCGATCATGCGCTGCCTCCCTCAAGGGTTGCGGCAAGTGTAGCTTGTGAACGCTTGGCGAAGAACGCTTGCGTAGCGCTTCAAGGTTGGTCGCGTAGCAACGCTTCGAGCACGGCGTGGATGTCCGCGTCCGCAACGTCCTTCAAGTCCGCCATCCATTCGTAGAGTTGCGCTGCGGCGGCGTGGAAGCCGTCGGGCAGGTCGGCGGCGGCGAAGGTGGCGGCGATCTGGCGCATTTCGCCAGCGAAGCGCCATGCCTTCGGGCTGGTGGACTTGGCGGTGGTCTCGCTGCGGGCGCCGAGCCCGGGCTGCGAGATGTCCCATTCGGCCAGCAACTCGGCGCTAACGCCATTGTGTTCGGCGAGGGCGCGGACGCCGAGCAGGAGCGCGGACGAGCCCTTGGTGAACGCCGCGTAGCACATCTTCAATGCGGAAGCGGCGGTGCGGTTCGCGGAGACGGCGCGAGCATCCACCAGCGAGCCGGCGAACAGCGCGGCGACGTCCTGCGCACCAACGCCTGAAAGATAGAGCCGCGTCGCGCCTTCGCGCCAGGCCGGCGGGCCGATGATGCCGCCATCCACGTAGCGCTCGGCGTAGATCTCGGCGATGCGTTCAGCGGTGGCTGGCGCGACGGCGTTGGCGTCGAGATAGCTGCCGGCGAAACCAGCAGCGGTCACTGCTTCGGCAACCTCGAACGCGGCTTCCGGCGGGCAGACCGAAATCGCGAGCTCGGCGAACCGAACGCCCTCGGCGAGCGTGGCCAGCGCATTCAATCCGGCCTTCTCGGCGCGTTGCCGAGTCGCTTCGCGGCGGCCTTCGGCCAGCCACGCCACCTCGTGGCCATTGCCGACCAAGGCAGCGCCGATGGAAGCGCCCATTGCGCCCGGATGCAGCAGCAGGATCTTCATCGCGGCGCCCTCAGAGCCGATAGTCCAAGGGCGGTTCGCGGTCGCCGAGCAGAGGTTCGTAGCGGAAGTTCTCGCCGCGCCGTTCCATGAACTCGGCCCTGGCTTCGGCCACCGTTTCTGGATTCAGAAACAGTTCCACTGCGGTGCTGGCGAGCACCTTGGCGGCCAGCATCATGCCCTTGTGGCCGATGCTCATGCCGCCAGCGGCAACGGCCTGCCAGCTGTGCGCGGGGGTGCCGGGCACCCAAGTGGCGGTGCCGAAGCCGGCGGTGGGCGCGTTCCAGCTGACGTCGCCGACATCCGTGGAACCCGCCTTCTGGCGGAACTCGAAGGGGCGGAGTTCCTGGGCCGCGGAGAGCGGGCGCAGGTTGCCGAGCAGCGTCTTGCGAATGGCCGTGGCGAACGCGGACTCGGTGGCGTCGTAGGCCACGCCGCCGAGCGCCGCGAGCTGGTCGTGGATCAGGCGGGCCAGCACGTCGTTGCGCAGCAGCGGGAAGTTGCCGTGCATCACTTCGTACTCCATGCGCGTACCGGTGCCGAGCGCGGCGCCTTCGGCCGCGGCGACCAGGCGCTCGAACAGCGCCTCCACCATCTCCGCCTTGGGATGGCGGACGTAGTAGTAGACCTCGGCGAACTCCGGGACGATGTTCGGCGCCGTGCCGCCGTGGGTGATCACGTAGTGCAGCCTGGCGCTGGACGGAATGTGTTCGCGCATCATGTTGGCCATCATGTTCATCGCCTCCACGCCGTCGAGCGCGGAGCGGCCGCGGTGGGGCGAACCGGCGGCGTGGGCCGCGGCGCCGTGGAACTGGAAGCGCCCGGACTTGTTGCCGGTGCTGCTCTCCGGCACGGCGACGTTGCTGTCGCTCGGGTGCCAGTGCAGCACCACGTCCACGTCCTCAAAGAAGCCAGCGCGGGTCAGATAGACCTTGCCGGAGCCGCCTTCTTCCGCTGGCGTGCCGTAGACGCGCACCGTGCCGCTCACATTGGCCGCGCTGGCCAGCCAATCCGCGACGGCCACCGCCGCGACCGTGGAGGCGCTGCCGAACAGATGGTGGCCGCAGGCGTGGCCGGGAGCGCCTTCGCGCACCGGCTGGCGTTCGGGAGTAGGGGCTTGGGAGAGGCCCGGCAAGGCGTCGAACTCGGCCAGGATGCCGATGATCGGAGACCCTTCGCCGCGTTCGGCAATGAAGGCGGTGGGAATGTCTGCAACGCCGCGTTCCACGTCGAAGCCGTTGCTCTCCAGATAGGTGGCCAGGCGCTCGCTGCTGCGCTGCTCCAGATAGCCGAGTTCGGCGTAGTCGAAGATGTCCATGGCCAAGCCCACGGCGTCGTCTCGGCGTTGCGTTACGGCTTCAAGCGCGAACGCGACGGCTGCGGTCTCCGCCGGGGATTCGTCCGCGGCGTAGGCGCCTCCGCCCAAGCAGGCGCAGACCACGGCCAGCGCGAGGCGCAAGTTCGGACGCGCGCCAGCGGTTCGCCGCGTGGTGGCATCCATCACAACGAACCGCCGTCCACGCGGATGACGGCGCCGGTGGTGAAGCTGCCCGCCGCGCTTGCCAGGAACAGCGCTGCGCCGACGACTTCCTCCGGCTCGCCGCCCCGTTGCAGCGCGATGCCTGTCTTGGCGCTGCGCTCGAACGCTTCCATGTCCCATGCCTTGGAGATGTCGGTGAGGAACGGCCCGGCCTGGATGCAGTTGACGCGCACCTTCGGCGCGTAGGCGCGGGCGAGGGAAAGCGTGAGCGAGTTGACGCCGGCTTTGGCGGCGCCGTACGGCTCCGAGTTCGGGGTCGCCTGCACCGCGGCGGTGCTGCTGACGTTGACGATGGCGCCGCCTTCGCCAGCCGCCATGCGTTCGCCGACCAGCGCGGAGAGGCGGTACGGGCCCTTGAGGTTGACGTCCACCACCTTGTCGAACAGTTCCTCGGTGACCGCCGAGAGCTTGGGATAGAGCGGCGACATGCCGGCGTTGTTCACCAGCACGTCCACTTTGCCGAAGGCGTCGTAGGCGGCGTCCGCCAAGGTCGCCAGTTCGTCCCAATGGCCGACATGGCAGGCGTGGGGCAGCGCCCGAACGCCGAGAGAGCGCGCTTCGTCCGCCACCGCCTCGCAGTTCTCCGCCTTGCGGCTGGCGATGACCACGTCTGCGCCGTGCTTGGCGAAGGCCAGGATCATGGCGCGCCCCAGGCCCCTGCTGCCGCCGGTCACCAGCGCGACCTTGCCGGAGAGGTCGAACAGATCGTCCACGAATGCTCCTTGAGAGTCGGGCGAAGCGACGCAGTGTACTCGTCCCGACGCTGTGCAGTGCTTGTGCGCAATGCTGGTTTTCCGCCAGCTTTCTGCGTGTTTTCGGCGAACTCGGATGCGCGGCGCAACCTAGAATCGACAGCGAATCGACATCTGGAGCAGTCCGTGAACATCAACCTCGACGCTTCGAGTTTCGCTGGTTCCATTCGCTTCGTCGTAATCGGCCTGATCATGGCCGTGTTGATGCCGCCGCTCGCCATCGTCAGCTGCGTGGTCGACGAACGGCGGCACTACTACGACGAAGCCGTGGACGGCATCGCCGCGGCGTGGGGCGGCCGGCAGCGCATCGCCGGGCCGGTGCTGCTCATCCCGTTGGTTCCCCGCGAGCGCGACGAGCGGGCGGAATCGGTGATGGTGATGCCGGAGCGCCTCGACTTGCGCATGGACGCCAGCCACCAGATGCGGCAGCGCGGCATCTTCTCCGCGCCCATGTTCGACGTGGACGTAACCGCGACCGGCAGCTTCGCGCCGCTGGACCTGGCGCAGCTGACGGCCCGCTACGGCGAGCTGGAGCTGAATCGCGCCAGCATCGCGATCGGCGTTTCCGACCCTCGGGGCGTGCGCGAAGCCGCGTTGGCGTGGACTTCGCACGGGATGCAGGAGAAGGCAGTCGCGTTAAGCGCAAGCGCCGGCCACGACCTCGTGGAACCGGGCCTGTTCGGAGCGCTGCCGGGCCTGGAAGAGGGCGGCTCGTTCTCCTTTACCTTGGCGTTGCGCGGCGCCAAGCGCCTCTCGGCGGTGCCGGTGGGCGATCGGTCGGTCATCGAAATCGCCTCCACATGGCCGCATCCCAGCTTCGACGGGCGCTTCCTGCCGGATCGCCACGAAGTGCGCGACGATGGCTTCGACGCGTCGTGGACCACCCTGCACTTGGCGCGCGGGCTGCCGGCCATCGCCGCGTTGAGCGCCGCCGAGGGCGATCCCTTCGTGCAGAAGGACCTCGGCTTCACCGTCGTCGAACCCGTGAACCTCTACGCCTCGGTGAACCGCAGCGTCAAGTACGGCGTGCTGTTCGTGGTGCTGACCCTCGTGAGCGTGCTGTGCCTGGAACTGGCCACCGGCATGCGCTTCCACGTGGTGCAGTACGGCGTCGCCGGGGTCGCTCTGGTGCTGTTCTTCCTGACCCTGCTGGCGCTGGCCGAACACGTCGGCTTCGCCGCCGGCTACGCCGTCGCGGCGCTGCTGCTCACGGGGATGATCGCCTGGTACGCCTACGGCGCGAGCCGGAACCCGCGCCTCGGCATCGCCGCCGCGGCGACGTTGGCGGCGCTGTACGCGGTGCTCTACGTGCTGTTGCGGCTGGAATCCTTCGCCCTGCTGGTGGGCGTGGCGGTGCTGCTGGTCGCGCTGGCGATGGTGATGCGGGTGACGAAGCGGCTGACGCCGATGGCGCAACCGACCGAGGACGAATAGCGCCCGGCCGCGGGTTCGGCGGCGTGTGCGAAATCGCCGCCGAGCCTTGGTGGAAATTTGCGAGATTTACCGCAAACAGGGGTTGCCTTTGGCTGTTCCTGCAATACACTTGCGCCCTCACGCACTAGCAACAGCGGAGCAACGAATGGGAATGTTGGACGGCAAGGTCGCCTTGGTGACCGGCGCGGGGGGCGGCCTAGGTCGTACACACGCGCTCCTGCTGGCGGCGGAAGGCGCCAGCGTGGTGGTCAACGATCTGGGCGGCGCGCGGGACGGTACCGGCGCCGGCACGTCGATGGCCGATGGCGTCGTGAACGAAATACATGCGGCTGGCGGCAAGGCGGTGGCGGACTACGGCTCCGTCAGCAACAAGGCCGACGCCGAGGCGATGGTGCAGGCGGCGGTGAGCAACTTCGGCCGCCTGGACATCTGCATCTGCAACGCGGGGATCCTCCGCGACAAGTCGTTCAAGAACATGACCGACGACATGTGGGAGGTCGTCAACGACGTCCACCTGCGCGGCACCTACTACAGCGCCAAGGCCGCCTACGACCGGCTGCTCGAACAGGGCGAAGGCGGGCGCATCATCGTCACCAGTTCCACCTCCGGCCTGCTTGGCAACTTCGGCCAGACCAACTACGGCGCCGCCAAGGCCGGCATCGCCGGTTTCGCGCGCTGCCTGACCCTCGAAGGCGCCCGCTACGGCGTCACCGTGAACATCCTCGCGCCCACCGCGCTCTCCCGCCTCACCGACGACATCCTGCCGGAACAGGCGAAGGACGCAGTGCCGCCGGAGAAAGTCTCGCCGACGGTCGTCTGGCTGTGTACGGACGACGCCAAGGACGTGACCGGCCGCACCTGGCTGCTCACCGGCAACCGCGTTTCCCTGCTCTCCTGGCAGGTGAATCCGGTCGCCCACAAGGACGAATCCGACGGGCCGTGGGATGTCGAAGAACTCGGCGAGGCGATTCTCGCCAGCAAGGACTCCTGGCCGCCCATCAACCCGATGCGCGGGGGCTGAAGCTCGCCCGCTCCGCATCGGCACAGCCGCTTCGGTGGTCTTCAACGTGGAACACGCGCTGGCCGCGCCAAGCGTGCTCTCCCCGTGCGCGGTCCCGCCCGCTTTGCGCTGGGCGGGGCTGCCGCAGTCCATCTCCCCACACCCGGAACGTAGGCCGGCGGCGTCAGCCGCTGGCTGCGCGTCGCCCGATCAAAGCACACGGCAAACACGCAAGCAGAGGTCAGAGCCATGAACCAGGAACCCTCAGAGAAGCAAGAAGCCACGGTGTCCGCCAGCGTCCTGTTCGTCCTCTTCGAGGACGATTTCGTGGACAAAGTGGTGAAACGCGCCTGCGGCTTTCGCACCAAGGCGTCTCCAGACACTCGAGAGGCGTTCAAGACGACGTTGCGCAACGGCGTGAAAGTGAAGGGTTTTCGCGACCCCAGCAAGGCGCCGACGGCGAAGCTCGCACCCGAGATCGCCTACGAAATCGGCCACAACGCCAAGCTCGCGAGCAGTGTGCTGCAAGTTTGGAGCGAGGCGCAGAAGCCGATGCGCGCGCTCGTCGCCGAACACCTGGGCGCCGACGACATTCCCATCCAGAACCGCGTGCGCCGCTTGCGCGAGGCGTGGAGCATGGAGGAGTGGCGGCGCCGCCGCGACGCGCTCTGCGAGCCGCACAGCGAGTTCGCCAAGGACGACGTGGGCCTGATGCTGTGCGTCGCCTCCGGCATCATCCCCGCGCCGGACGAAGACGAAGGCGAGTTCCAGTTCGAGTCGCTGCGCTACCAGCGCTGGCTGGACGAGCTCTACAAGCTCCCCATCGAGGCCCCGGAGTGGTTCGAGGCGAAGAAGTTCAGCAACGCCGTGTCGAAACTCGGCGACCTCAAGGTCGATAGGCACATCCACGACGGTCTGACGCACCTGCGGGAGGAAATCGAAGGTCTGGGGGCGAAGTACAAGGAGGAAATGCGCTATCTGGGCATCGACACGAGCTCCTGGTTCGAGGCCGCGTCGAATCGAATCCCCGCTCTGAGGGACGCCCAACTGGTGGTCCTCGGCCTGAGGGATCAGCTGAAGGCGTATCGACCGGTCCACCCCCTGGCGCCGTCGCGCGACGAGGAACAGCGCCGCGCGGTAGAGCGCGAGGAATACGAGCGCCTGATCTTGAAGTGCGCCGAGGAATGGAAGGCGCTCATGGCGCGCCACGCCGAGTCTCCGGCCGAGGAAGTGGCGGAGGAACGGGCGACGTACCAGGCGGACGGCGCCGACGAAGAGAGCGACGACGCGAAGGAACTCGCCGCGGTCGGCGAAGAGCTGGCGGCGTTGAAGACCAGGCACGAGACCCTCGAAGCGGACTACGACGCCCTCGGCAAGGAGCACGAACAGGCGAAGGAAGCGAAGGCCGGGATGCAGCTGGAGAAGACCCAGCTCAACGACCAGGTGGCCGAGTTGAAGGGCCTGCTCATGCAGAGCCAGCAAACCGAAGAGCACTGGCGGCAAGCGTACGTGGACGCCGCCGGCCGTGCCGCCGTCGAAGAGGACGCGCCGGTCGTCTTCAGCAACGCGGACGAAGCGATCGTCCATGCGGAACGGGTCTTCGCCGACGAGCTGGCGTTCGCTCTGAACGGCAAGTCCGCGAAGACGCAGCCGTTCCAAAAGCCGGAGGAACTCTTCAAGGCCTTGGCGTGGCTGGCGACGGAATACCACCGGCTGCGGCCCAACCCAGGCCCCAGCCCGGACTTCGACCGCATGATCCGGGAAGCGTGCCCCGGCTGGACCTACAAGCCCAACCAGACCGAGACGACGATGGGCATGTACACCGAGTGGTACCAGACGACGTGGCGCGGCAAGCGCTTCGAGCTCACCCACCACGTCGGCAAAGGCAATGGCCGCGACCCGAAGAACACCATCCGCATCGCCTTCAATTGGGACGACGAGCACAACCGCGTGGTCGTCGGCTACATCGGCCTCCACCAGCGCAACCGCCAGTCGTAGGTGGGCTGGTTCCAAGGCGCGGGCCGGCGCAGCGCATGATGAGCGCTCTCCGATGGCTCTGCGTTGCGCTGGCTGGTGCGGCGGTGGCGGCGGAGATCGAACGCATCGAGCCGCCGAACTGGTGGGTCGGGTTCGAGGAGACCTCGCTCGAGTTGCTTGTGTACGGCGAAGGCGTGGGCGAACTCGAACCGGCCATCGATGCGCCGGGTGTTGCCCTGAGAAAAGTCGAGCGAACGAGCAATCCGAACTATCTGTTTCTGCACTTGGCGGTCGGCCCGCAAGCGCAGTCGGGCGACTTGCACATTCGTTTCCGAGGCGACGACACGTCCCACGACATCGACTATCCGCTGAAGGCGCGGGGCGAAACGCCACGGATGCCCGGCTTCTCCTCCGCGGACGCCATCTATCTGGTCACACCGGATCGCTTCGCCAACGGCAACCCGAACAACGACCACGTCGAAGCGCTCGGCGATACGTTGGACCGCAGCCTGCCCCTCGCTCGGCACGGCGGCGACATCCAGGGCATCGCCGAGCGGCTGGACTACATCGCGGACCTCGGCTTCACCGCCGTCTGGCTGAACCCGATGCTGGAAAACGCGATGCCGAAACACTCCTACCACGGCTATTCGACCACCGATTTCTACCGCGTCGATCCCCGCTTCGGATCCAACGACGAGTTGGCAGCGCTCGCGGAAGCGGCCCGGCAGCGCGGCATTGGCATCATCATGGACGTCATCGTCAACCACAGCGGCCTGCACCATTGGTGGATGCAGAACCTGCCGAGCGAAGACTGGATCAACCAATGGCCGAGCCACGTCAACACCAACCACGCCAAGACGCTCAGCATCGACCCCTACGGCGCCGCGATAGATCGCCGCGAGTTCTACGACGGCTGGTTCGTGCCGACCATGCCGGACCTCAATCAGAACAATCCGCTGATGGCGCAGTACCTCGTTCAGAACGCGATCTGGTGGATAGAAACGCTTGGCCTCGCCGGTGTGCGCATGGACACCTACCCCTACGCCGGCAAGGAGTTCATGGCCGAATGGACGCGGCGCATCATGCAGGAGTTTCCCGACTTCAACATCGTCGGCGAGGAATGGACGAACAATCCGCTGATCGCCGCCTACTGGCAGGGCGGCGACGTGAAGCACGACGGCTACCGCTCCTGGCTGCCGAGCGTGATGGACTTCCCGCTGCAAATCGCCTTGGTTCCCGCATTGAAGGACGAAGAAGCGTGGAACACCGGCTTCATCAACATCTACGAATCCCTGGCCAACGACGTTCTGTACCCGAACCCGCGCAACCTGCTGATCTTCGCCGACAACCACGACACGACCCGGGTGTACACGCAATTGCGCGACGAGGGACTGTTCGAGCTGGCGATGGCCTATCTCGCCACCATGCGCGGCATCCCGCAGATCTACTACGGCACGGAAATCCTGATGACGGACGGCGGCGACCACGGCACTATCCGCAGCGACTTCCCCGGCGGCTGGCCGGGCGACTCAGCCGACGCGGTCTCCGGCCGCGGCCTCTCGGAACCGGCCTTGCGAGCGCAAGCCCTGGTGCGCAAGCTCTTCAACTGGCGCAAGTCCGCGCCAGCCATCCACCGCGGCGGCCTGACCCACTTCCGCCCGAAGGACGCCGTATACGTCTACTTCCGCTACTTGGACGACGACTTGGTGATGGTGGTGCTGAACAAGAACTCGGCCCCGTACACGCTGGATACCAGCCGATTCGCCGAAGTTCTGGACTCCCCCATGACGGGCACCGACGTCATCCGCGGCGCCCGCTTCGACCTCTCCGAACCCATCGACCTGGAACCACGCACGGCCTTGGTGCTGAACATCGAGCGTTGAGGGTCCCCATCGTGGCGGAGGGGACACTATGTTGTCTATAACGCTCTCTTTTCAGCCATTTTAGACATCATGTTGTCTAACTGGACACCGTGCCTGCATCGCGCTCAGCGAACACCGAAGGCGTGCCGCGCAGGCTGATGCGGTGGATCAGGCGGGTGTCCTCAGCGCCTGTGGCGATGCCGATGGGCGTGGCGCGGTGCATCACCGTCGGGTTGTCCCACATCAGCAGGTCGCCTGGGCTGTGGGCGTGGCGGGCGAGGAAGCGATCCTGGAAGGCGTGGCGGCAAAGCGTCTCGAGGAGCGCAACGGCTTCGTCTTGCGCCATGCCTTCGATGCCTTGGCTGGTACCCGTCGGCGCGTAGAGCGTCTTCTCGCCGGTTATCGGATGGCGACGAACCAGCGGATGATGCACCGTCGCGCTCTGATCCCAGCCCTTCGGCGGAATCGGCACGTGATCGCCGGGGCGAGCGGCCACCGAGACGCCGTGGCGATGCGCCACGGTCAAGCCCTCGATGCGTTCCCGCAGCGCCTCCGGCAGCGCGGCGTAGGCGCCAGCCATGTCGCAGAACTGCGTCTCGCCGCCCACCTTCGGCGCTTGCACCGAGTACAGCATCGTCACGGAGGAAACCGTCTTTCGGAACGACTGATCGGTGTGCCAGTGCGCCGCGCCCTTGCGTTCCTTCCGTGTATCCACGCCGATGTTGGTGATGTTCGCGATCTCGGGAAAGTCGGCATCGCCGCTGAGCCGAATCGGCTCGCCAACACGCCGGGCGAACGCGACGTACTGCGCTTTCGTCAAACCGCCGGTGCGCAACACCAAGAAACGGTTGCGATACAGGCACAGGAGCAGGCGTTCGAGGCTCGCATCCGTGAGCGAGCAAACGTCGATGTCGCGCACTTCCACGCCGAAGTTGCCGGCGAGGCGTTGCACGCGGAAGCCCGAAGATTCGCCAAGGCTCGCGGAGACCATGCGCCGACAATACGGCGTCGCGCCCCACGCCGGCAACCGGCAAGCTGCCGCCAAGGAACGCGGAACGGCGGTGCTGCACGTGCCGACGTCGGGATTGGCCAACGAACTGGCGCTGTTCGCCAACGTCGTCGACGCGCTCGGCGGCACGGACGACGTGGCGAGGCAGATGGCGGACGCGGCCGGCGGCGTGACCAGCGCGAAGATCGCGAGCGTTGGCGTCTCGACCCAACGCCCCGCCCCCCTCAACCTCTCCATCAACGACATGCTCGTGCGCTCGAAGCGCAGCGGCGGGCTGTGGCGCAACAGAACGCTCATCATCGCCGTGGACGAGATCCAGGCCATCGCAGCGGAGGACCGACGCACCCTCAAGATGCTCCACGACGGCCTGCACGGGTGCCCGATCCTGCTCCTTGGCGCTGGCCTGCAACACGCCACCACGCGCCTCGCCGCAGACCTGCCCACGCAGGACGGCAGATTGGACACCGCCGGAATCTCCCGCTTCGCCGAGCGGCTCACGCTTGCTCCGCTGGATCACAACGACGCCTTGCAGGCCATCGTGCTTGGCCTCGACGCAATGGGGCATCGGGTCGGCGAAGAACCGGCCGCCGCCCTCGCCAAGGCCTCGATGGGTTTTCCGCAACACATCCACGGCTATCTGCGCGGCGCCCTTCAAGCGCTGGAAGAACACGGCGACCTCGGCACCGCCGCGGCCTTGAAGTCCGCGCTTGCCTTCGGCGACCAACAGCGCGTGCGCTACTACGGAGAGCGCCTGCGCAGCATGGAGCGACCATCGCGGATGCTGGCTTTGGCGAAGCACATGGCCGAGTCCGACAAGCGCACCGTCTTCTGGGACGAAGCCGCGGCCGCGCTCTCCGCAAGCGCTCCGGCAAGCGACGATGCGAACGAGGTGCTAGCCGACGCCATCGCCAAGGGCGTGCTGACGACCGACGACTACCACCGCGTCTCCTTCGGCATCCCATCGTTCCACGACCACATGGCCGCGGAAGCCGCCGTCCTTGGCACCGAGGACTAGGGCATCAGGAGTACAACGGGAGTTCCCCATCCTCAAGGTTCAAGTTGCTCTGCCCACCACCGGTGCCAGCCTTCGCGCCCAGCTGCGGGAATGTGGCCTTCCAGCAGCCGACTTGAGCAAGCGGCTGCGCTGGACAGCACGGTGGCGAGGTGCATCCGGATGGCGCTGGGCCGACATCCGAGCTCAACGAAAGGAACTTTCCTTGCCGGATAGATTAAACAAGCATAAGGCGGTTTCATTTCTTTAGACTCCCCTCCGACACAGGCCGCCTCGTAAAGAAAGGATAGGGCTGCAAGGCTACACTACGCCATGTCGCCCCAGACTCGAACGATGACGGACAACCCGAACCCCCGCCTCGGCAGCTATGTAACCGTCTCGACTGTCGGCGAGGTGGTCAAGGCTTTCGTTCCGGCACCGTTGCCGCCGACGCCGCCGGTTCGTCTGCACGAGCTTTATGGGCTGATCGAACGCGCCAGCAGTGCGCTTGGGCGCTTGGACGGCATCGGCACCGTCCTTGGGGATGCGCACATGTTCCTTTACATGTACGTCCGCAAGGAAGCGCTGCTCTCTTCGCAGATCGAGGGTACGCAGTCGTCGCTCTCCGATCTGCTGCGCTTCGAGGACGATCCGGCGCGGGGGACGGCCAGCGGCGCCGAGGTGGAAGAGGTCTCGAACTACGTCGCGGCGGTGGTACACGGCATGCGCAGGCTTGGGGAACTGCCGGTCTCGACGCGGCTGATTCGGGAAATCCACCAGATTCTGCTCGCCAGCGGGCGCGGCAGCGCCATGCAGCCGGGGGAGTTTCGGCGTTCCCAGAACTGGCTCGGCGGCACGCGCCCAGGCAATGCACGGTTCGTGCCGCCGCCCCATGAGCGCGTGGTCGAGCTGATCTCGGATTTGGAGCGGTTCATGCACGACGACAGCGTCCAGCTGCCGTTTCTCGTGAAGGTCGGCATGTTCCACGTGCAGTTCGAGACCATCCACCCCTTTCTGGACGGCAACGGGCGCGTCGGCCGGTTGCTCATCACGCTGCTGCTCTGCTCGCACGGATTCCTCGGCCAGCCGCTCCTGTACCTGAGCCTGTACTTCAAGCGGCATCGGGACGAGTACTACGCGCTGCTGCAAACCGTGAGGACGACCGGTGACTGGGAGGCGTGGCTGCGCTTCTTTCTGGAAGGCGTCGTCGAGGTTTCGGAGCAAGCCATCGAGACCGCTCAGGAGCTGATGGCGCTCTTTGGCCGCGACCGGACTCGAATCGAAGCGCTTGGCCGTCCGGCCGCTTCGGCGCTGCGCCTACACGAGCACTTGCGGGAGCGCCCGCTGGCGACCGTCGCCGCCGTGTCGAAGCGGCTCGGCATCTCCGCGCCGACCATCTCCAAATCCCTGCGCCACCTTGAAGCGCTGGGCATCGTCGAGGAAGTGACCGGCCGGCGCAGAGGCCGGGCGTTCGCTTATCGCGACTACTTGAAGTTGCTGGAGCAAGGCACCGAACCCCTGCCGCCTTAGCTGGTCAGGACGGGGATTCGTCGAATCCGGATAGCAGGCGCGTTTCTTCCGCGATGCCTTCGAGGCGTTGCGCCAAGGATGCCGACAGGCCGACGCCTATCGCGCAGCGGGCGTGGCGCCATACGGCCAGGTCTTTCCGCTCGTTGCCGATGTAGTCGAAACCGCGCTCGCCGAACCGCGCCACTAGCGCTTGCGCCTTCGCGTGGCCGGTTAGATTGGTGCGCCCATCGGATGCAAGCACGCCGTCGGCTGCGAATTTCTCGGCGAGGGGGGCGATGGCCAAGGCGTCCGATCCGGAGGCCAGCCAGACTTCGCGCCCTTCGTTCTTCGCGGTCTCGATTTCAGCGACCACCGCCGGGTTCAGCACCAGCGCGTCGCCCGGCACCGCAAGGGCTTGCGCGATGCGCCGCTTCAACCGTGCGCGGCCGCCCAACAGCCAGATCGGCAGCGCGAACAACCGCCACGGCGATTCGGTGAGCAGGCGGGCCATGCCCATGAAGAGCAAATCGCCGCGGTGCAGGGAGCCGTCCACGTCCACCGCCAAGGGAACGCCGGCGCCTCGGTTCTCTGTCGCCATCGGCAGCAAGTCTGGACGATCGAGGCGCAGCCTCGCTAGATCAGATCCAAGTCTGGATTGGCGCGGAGCATCTCTTTGGATTCGTCGAGTGCGCGTACGCGGCCGCCTAGCACCTCCTTGGCGAAACGCAAGTAGACCGTGTAGACGGTGGTGGTTCCACCCTCCTCGACGAGGAAGAAAGGGGCGACCGCGACATCGTGCTCGGCGGCAAGGCGCATTCCTTCGGAGTTCGGGTCGCGTTCGTCCGCCACCGCCACATGGTCGATTCGCGCCATCTGCCCGGAATCGGCGAGCCGCTTCTCGACGTCGCCGCACTTCGGGCACGGCGCACCGTCCGCGAGGATCTTCTTGACGAAGGTGATGCGCACTCGGCGGCCCTTCGCGCTTGCGAACCGTCCGCGTCCTTAAGCGTCTAGCCGCCGACGACGCGAATGGGCGTGGTGTTCTGCGAATGTAGGCCGCACTCCTTGTCCGCGGCGTTCTCCCACCACCAGCGGCCTTCGCGCTCGTGCTGGTGCGGGCCGACCGGGCGCGTGCAGGGCTCGCAGCCGATGGAGCGGAAGCCTTGGTCGTGCAGCGGGTTGTAGGGCACGTCGTGGCGGCGGATGTACGCCCACACGTCTTCGCCCCGCCAACTCGCCAGCGGATTGAACTTGGCGACCGGATGCTCGGCGGTGGAGAACGTCCGATCCGGCTCTTCCACCGGCAAGTCCGCCCGCGTTACGCTCTGGTCCGAACGCTGCCCGGTGACCCACGCATCCAGCTGCGCGAGCTTGCGGCGCAGCGGCTGAATCTTGCGCACCGCGCAGCACTCGCCGTGGCCGTCCCGATAGAAGCTGAACAGCCCCTTCTCCCTTACCAGCCCCTGCAACTCCGCCGCATCCGGCGCCAGCAGTTCGAGATCGAGGGCGTAGTGGTCGCGCACGGTTTCCAGGAAGCGATAGGTCTGCGGATGCAGACGCCCGGTGTCCAGGCTGAACGCGGGAACGGGTCGCCCACCCAGAACGCGGGCCGCGAGGTCGACGAGCACCACGTCCTCCGCGCCGCTGAACGAGATGGCGATCCGCTCGAAGCGGGCGAACGCGCCTTCGAAGGTCGCCAGCGCCTGCGCCTCCAACGGAGACTCGGCCTCGGCGATCGGACTCGCGACCGCGGCGGAAGTTCGGGAGAGCGAAGAAGTCATGGGACGACTCGCTGTTGCGGCTATGGGACGCGAAGCGTAGCCCCTCGCCCACGCCCCACAAACACGATGTGGTCATAACCTAATGCCTTGGGCAGCAGCGCCGAGGGTCGCTCTTGACATTGGCATGTTCCAAGCGAGCACAGCGCTAAGCTCCTTCCCATGTTGCGTGGTTTTCGATGCCGTTGGCGTCTCTTGGCAGCCGTAGCGAGGCGCTTGCAGACTTCGCGCACGACGATGCCGTCGAGCGGCCGCGCCGAAGGCGGCTTCTTCTGCTGGTGCTTGTGGGCTCCTCTGCGGTTGCAATGTTGCGCCGCGCCTGCGCATAGTAGCCGCCCAAGGCGCGGTTGAGCGCAAGCGCCGAACTCGAGGCGAGGTAAGAAAATGAAAGCGCCGCAGTCGTCCCTGCAACACCTTTATCTCAACGCGCTGCGCAAGGAACGCACGCCCGTGTCCATCTATCTGGTCAACGGCATCAAGCTGCAAGGGCAGATCGAGTCCTTCGACCAGTTCGTCGTGCTGCTGCGCAACTCGGTGAGCCAGATGATCTACAAGCACGCCATCTCCACCGTCGTGCCGGTACACAACGTCCGCCTGCCGAGCGGCGACCAGCGCGGTGGCGGCGAGCACCGTGGCGGCGGTGAGCGGGGCGGTGAGCACCGCGGCGGCGGCGGCCGAAAGAGGAACGCCGACGAGCACCGGGAAAGCGCCGACGAGCAGCACGGGAGCGACGAATAGCCGCGACGCCGGCACCGCCCGCTCGGTTCTCCGCCGTGGCGTCGCGTGGCGGAATCGAACCAGCGCAACCGAGAAACGCCGATGTTGTTTGAGCGGCCCGCGGCAGGGCATCGGGCAACGCTGGTGTCGGTGCGCTTCGACGGCGGCTACGCGGACGACGCCCACGAGCACTTGGACGAGTTCGAGGAACTGGTGCGTTCCGCCGCGCTCGTGTGCGCCGAAACGGTCACCGCGGCCCGCGAACGTCCGCATCCGCGCTGGTTCGTCGGCACCGGCAAGGTGGAGGAGCTGTCCAAGCGCATCGGCGCGTCCGACAGCGATTTGGTGCTCTTCAACCACGAACTGACGCCAGCCCAGCAGCGCAATCTGGAGCAGCGTCTCGAGTGCCGCGTGATGACGCGCACGGAACTCATCCTGCACATCTTCGCCGACCGCGCCCGCACCCACGAAGGCCAGCTGCAAGTGGAACTCGCGCAGCTGACCCACGCGCAGACGCGGCTCATCCGCGGCTGGACGCACTTGGATAGGCAGAGCGGAGCGGGCGGCGCTGGCGGTCGCGGTGCCGGCGGGCAGATCGGCGGCGCCGCGCAGCGGGGCGCTGGCGAGACGCAGCTGGAGATGGACCAGCGAATGCTCGCTGGCCGCATCCGCCAAGTGCGTTCGCGGCTGGCGCACGTGCAGCGGCGCCGCGCCCAGAGCCGCCGCCGACGCGCCCGGGCGCAGGTGCCGACGGTCGCCCTCGCCGGCTACACCAACGCCGGCAAGTCCACCCTCTTCAACGCGCTCACGGCCAGCCACGCCGAAGCCGAGAACCGTCTCTTCGCCACCCTCGACCCGACCATGCGCCGGCTGGCGGACACGGATGCGGAAGTGGTGCTGGCGGATACGGTGGGCTTCATCCGCGCCCTGCCGGTGACGTTGGTGGAGGCGTTCAAGGCGACGCTGGAAGAGGTTGCCCAAGCGGATCTGATCCTGCACGTCATCGACGCATCGGCGCCCGATGCCGACGATCTGCGCGCCGAAGTGCTCGCCGTGCTGGCCGAGATCGGCGCCGACGCCGTGCCGACCATCGAGGTCTGGAACAAGATCGACCGGGTCGAAGACGCCTGCGGCTTCGCCGGTTCCCCGGAACGGCTGCCGGCGAGCGCT
This sequence comes from Candidatus Azotimanducaceae bacterium, assembly GCA_965243175.1. Classification (GTDB taxonomy): domain Bacteria; phylum Pseudomonadota; class Gammaproteobacteria; order Pseudomonadales; family Azotimanducaceae; genus VXYL01. The sequence goes on from OZ251532.1 coordinate 1,807,619, forward strand.
TTGACCGGCGAAGGCCTAGACGTGCTGAAAGCAACCGTCCACGCCCGTCTCGGCGTTCAGGCGGTTCCGACCGACCTGCGCATCGCCCCCCAAGGCGGCAAAGTGCGATCCTGGCTGCACGAGAACGGGCGGGTCGAGCGCGAGACCGTGGACAACGACGGCGCGATGACGCTGCGTGTGCATTTGCAGCCGAACAAGCTGCGCGAGTTGGCGGCCTATGACGGCACGGGCTTAGTGGATAGAATCAGCCCGGCTTCTTAAGCCAGACCCAAGCAGATTCGAGGACGCAACATGGCGTGGAACGACCCAGGCGGGCGAGACGACGACCCTTGGAGCCGCGGCGGCGGCCAAGGCCCGCCGGATCTCGACGAAGCGTTCCGCCGCTTCCAATCCAAGCTGGCGTCGATGTTCGGCGGCAGCGGCGGCAGCGGTGGTTCCGGCGGCGGCAGTTCGTGGCGCGTGAACTGGAAGACCATCCTGCTCGGCGTCGCCGTGCTGGCCATCGTCTACTTCGCGCTCGGCATCTACCAGATCGACGAACAGGAGCGGGGCGTCGTCTTCCGCTTCGGCAAGGTGCAGGACGAGTTGAAGCTGCAGGGCCTGCGCTGGAACTGGCCGCTCATCGACCGCGTGGAGAAGGTGAACGTGACGCGGGTGGATTCCCACGGCCACCAGGCGTCCATGCTCACCGAGGACGAGAACATCGTCGACATCAGCCTCGCCGTGCAGTACCGCAGGGGCGATCCGAGGGATTTCGTGGTGGAAGTGGAGCAGCCGCTCAAGAGCCTCGAACACGCCACGGAGAGCGCCCTGCGGCACGTCGTCGGCAGTTCCACCATGGATGCCGTCATCACCGAAGGGCGCGCCGCGCTCGGCATCGAGGTGGAGGAACGCATCCAGCGCTATCTCGACGTCTACGAGACCGGCATCGACGTGGTGACCGTGAACATCGACCGCAGCGCCCCGCCGGCGCAAGTGCAGGACGCGTTCGACGACGTCCAGAAGGCCAAGGAGGACGAAGTCCGCTCCGTGAACCAGGCGAACGCCTACGCGGAAAGCGTCATCCCCACGGCGCGGGGCGACGCGGAGAAGGCCGTGCAGGAAGCCGAGGCGTACCGCGAACAGGTGATGGCGGAGGCGAGCGGCGAAGCCGAACGGTTCGAGCAGCTGCTCATCGAGTACCAGCTGGCGCCGGAAGTGACCCGCGACCGGCTCTTCATCGACTCCATCGAGAAGGTGCTCAGCCAGGCCTCGAAGACCATCGTCGACGTGGGCGACGAGAACATCCTGATGCTGCCGCTGGAGAACAGCGGCAGCGGCGCGCCCGCGGCGATGAGCGAACAGGACCTCCGCGCCGCGGTCGGCGCCATCGCCCGCGAACTCAACAACAGCCGAGCGCCCAGCCGCTAGCCGCGGCGTGGCCGCTCCGCAAGGGGAAGAACGCAAGTGAACGTGAAGAGTCTGCTGATCGCCGCCGCGGCACTGCTCGTGCTGGTGCTGGCCTACAACTCCCTGTTCATCGTCCAGGAGACCGAGCGCGCCATCATGCTGCGCTTCGGCGCGGTGCAGCAGGCGAACCTGGGCCCCGGCCTCGGCTGGAAGCTGCCCATCGCCGACGACGTCAAGAAGTTCAACGGCAAGGTGCTCACCGTCGATGCCCCGGTGGAGCGCTACTTCACCTTGGAGCAGAAGCCGGTAATGGTGGATTCCTTCGCCAAATGGCGCATCGGCGACGTGGAACGCTACTACACCAGCACCGGCGGCGATGAGAGCCGCGCCCGCAACCTGCTGCAGGAGCGGGTGAACGAGGGCCTGCGCAACCAGATCAGCCGCCGCGACATGCACGAGGTGATCTCCGGCGAACGCGATCAGCTCATGGCCGAACTCACCACCACCCTGAACGAAGTGATGACCCGCGAGATGGGCGTGCGCGTGATCGACGTGCGCGTGAAGCGCATCGACCTGCCGGCGGACGTCGAAGCGTCGGTCTTCCAGCGCATGAACTCGGCGCGGGAGATCGAAGCCAAGCAGTACCGCGCTTCCGGCGAGGAGAAGGCCATCGGCATCCGCGCCGACGCGGATCGCCAGGTGACGGTCATCACCGCCGAGGCCTACCGCGAGGCGGAGGAAATCCGCGGCGCCGGCGATGCCCAGGCCGCCTCCACCTACGCCGAGGCGTTCAACAAGGACGCCGAGTTCTACGCCTTCTATCGCCGCGTCACGGCCTACGCCAAGGTCTTCGACGGCAAGGACGACCAGCTGGTGCTGGACCCGAACAGCGACTTCTTCAAGTATCTGAAGACTTCGGAGCGCTGAAGGAACACGCTTCGACGCGCCTTCTTCGGGAACGGGCCGCACCGGAACGCTGTCCCGCCTGCCTGTTGCGCGAGCGACCAATGCCAAGCGAGATGTCCAGGGAACAAGGGAGCGGCGCATGACCGGCCGCAGCGTGGTCGTCATCGGCACCCAGTGGGGCGACGAAGGCAAGGGCAAGATCGTCGACCTGCTCACCGAACGGGCCGCCGCCGTGGTGCGCTTCCAAGGCGGCCACAACGCCGGCCACACCTTGGTGATCGATGGCGAAACCACCGTGCTGCATGCCATCCCCTCCGGCATTCTGCGCCCCGGCGTGCAGTGTCTGATCGGCAACGGCGTGGTGCTCGCGCCGGAACCGCTGCTCGGCGAGGTCCGAGCGCTCGAAGCGAAGGGCGTGCCGGTGCGCGAACGGCTGCGCATTTCCCCGGCCTGCCCGCTCATCCTCTCCTACCACGAAGCCATCGACCACGCCCGGGAACGCTCCTTGGGCGACCAGAAGATCGGCACCACCGGGCGCGGCATCGGCCCGGCCTACGAAGACAAAGCCGCTCGCCGCGGCGTGCGCCTAGGCGACCTCCTCTACTGGCAGCAGTTCGTGGCGCGGCTCGCGGAAGTGATGGACTACCACAACTTCCTGCTGAAGAACTACTACAACGCGCCGGAGCAGGACTTCCACGAAACCGTGGACAAGCTGCGCCAGGTCGCCGACGAACTGCTGCCTATGGTCGCGGACGTGGGCGCGCTGCTGCACGACCTGCGCGATAGCGGCGAGAACATCCTCTTCGAAGGCGCCCAGGGCTCGCTGCTCGACATCGACCTCGGCACCTATCCCTTCGTCACCTCCTCCAACACCACCGCTGGCGGCGCCGCTTTCGGCAGCGGCTTCGGGCCGCGCTATCTCGACTACATCCTCGGCACCACCAAGGCCTACGCCACCAGAGTCGGCTCCGGCCCCTTCGCCACGGAGCTATTCGACGGCATCGGCGAACGCTTGGCGAAGCGCGGCAACGAGGTGGGCGCGACCACCGGCCGAGCGCGCCGCTGCGGCTGGTTCGACGCCGTGGCCATCCGCCACGCCGTGCAGGTGAACAGCCTCTCCGGGCTCTGCCTCTCCAAGCTCGACGTGCTCGACGGCCTGGACACCATCCGCATCTGCGTCGGCTACGAGGACACCAGCGGCGCCCGCGTGCGCCCCCGCTTCGGCAGCGAGTTCTACTCCGAGATCAAGCCGGTGTACGAAGACCTGCCGGGCTGGCGGGAATCCACGGCGGGCGCCCGTTCCCTTGCGGACCTGCCCAAGGCCGCGCACCATTACATCGAGCGCATCGAACAGGCTGTCGGCGCACCGGTGGCGGTGATTTCGACCGGCCCGGACCGCGACGAGACCATCATGCTGGAAGAACTGTTTTGATCGACCCGAAGCTGCTGGACATCCTCGTCTGCCCGCTCACCAAGGCGTCGCTGGTCTACCACGCCGAGACCGACGAACTCTGGTGCGCCCAGAGCGGCCTCGCCTACGCCATCGAGGACGGCATCCCGGTGATGCTGAGCGAACAGGCGCGGCAGCTGACGCCGGAGGAACGGGAGTCCTTGGCATGACGCGCTCCGCCGCACCCAAGCCCGCCGAGCGCGATGGCCGCCGCGCCGCCAACGGCATGCCGGACGTCGCCAGCCGCGACGTCCAACACGCCCAAGGCACGCTGGACTGGGTGGGCATGGGCAACATCCGCCAGCCCATCGACGTCCGCGACGGCGAAGCGGTGCGCGGCGTGGAAGCGCGGGTGCAGGTCTTCGTCGACCTCGCGGACGCCCAGGCGAAGGGCATCCACATGTCGCGCCTGTACCTGATCGTGGACGAACACGCCGCGGCGAGACCGCTCAGCTGCGCCGGCCTGAAACTCCTGCTCGCGTCCTTGATGGCCTCCCACCGCGACCTCTCCGGTCGCGCCTTCGTCGAGTTCGCCTTCGACTACGTTCTGCGCCGCCGCGCCCTGGTGACGGAGCACGCCGGCTGGAACAGCTACCCGGTCACCCTGCGCGGCACCGTCGTCGACGGCGCCTTCGCCCTGGAACTCTCGCTCGGCATCTGGTACGCCAGCACCTGCCCGGCCTCCGCCGCCTTGGCGCGGCAACTCATCCAGCAACGCTTCGAGCGCGATTTCGGCGCCAAGGGCACGGTCTCCGCCACGGACGTGAAAACCTGGCTCGGCGCCGAAGAAGCCATCGCCGGCACCCCCCACGCCCAACGCAGCATCGCCCGCCTGCGCATCCGCCTGGACGACACGCTGGAATCCTTCCCCATCACCGCCCTCGTGGACGCCGCCGAGTCCGTGCTGGCAACCCCGGTGCAAACCGCCGTGAAGCGCGAAGACGAACAGGAGTTCGCCCGCCTGAACGCCGCCAACCTGATGTTCTGCGAAGACGCCGGCCGCCGCCTGAAGACCATGCTGAACGCCAGGCCGGACGTCTCCGACTTCCACGTCCGCGTAGAACACCACGAAAGCCTCCACGCCCACGACGCCGTCAGCGTCTTCGTGAAGGGGGTAGGGGGAGGCTACGACTCGCTGCCTTGAGCGTCCCCGATCGTCCGCCTAGCCTGCGCATCATGCGGCGAGTGCCATCGTCGCCTTGACGAACGACTAAGCGGTCAGCCCCTTGCCAAAAGGTTGCTCAGGTCGAGCAGGGCGGCGTTGACGCGGGAGACGTAGGAGGCCATGACCAGAGAGTGGTTGGCGAGGAAGCCGAAGCCGCCGCCGTTGAGGATCATGGGGCTCCAGATCGGTTCCTGGGTGGCCTCGAGTTCGCGGATGATCTGGCGCAGGCTGACGCGGGCGTTCTTGTCTTCGAGCACTGCGCCGAAATCGTGCTCCACTGCCTTCAGCAGATGGATCAGGGCCCACGTTTGGCCGCGCGCTTCGAAGAACACGTCGTCGATGGCGAACCAGCTGGTCCGCGTTTGGGCGTCCGCCGGCACGTCCGTGGCCATGACGGCCGCCGGGTCGCTCGCCAGTCCCAAGTTCAACTGTCGTTTGCCGACGCTTTGGGAGAGGCGTTGCGAGAGGTCGCCGAGGCGCGTCGCTACTTCCTGCAGCCAACGCGCCAGATTGTCGGCGCGGGCGTAGAACTGGGTGTCCTGGGCTTCCGGCCTGGTCAGGCGCACCGCGTAGGCGTAGACGCGGTCGGCGCCGTCGCGGTACTCGGCTTCGGACTGCGGGAAGATCCAGCTTGCGTTGTCGTAGAAGAAGTTGCCCTGGGCGTTGGCGAGGTCGCGGTCTTCGGCGGACTGGCTTTGCGAACGGCTCAAGTCGTTGCGCAGGGCGCGGCTCATGTCGCGCAAGTGGACGAGAACGCCGAACTCCCAGTTCGGCACGTTGTCCAGGTACAGGCCGGGCGGGAAGACGTCGTTCGAGAGGTAGCCGCCGCGCTTTTCGAGCAGCGTTTCGGCGAGCACGGCCACGGTGTTGGCGGTGACGAAGCCCGTCACCGGCGTGACCCCGGCTTGCGCTGCCCGCGCGTTCGCCGCCTGCACCGGGTCGAAGCGATCCGGCTCGTAGGACCACCACCAGCCCACTGCGACGACCACGACCGCGTAGAGGCCGAAGACGCCGCCAACGACGATCCCGGTCCTGCCTTTGAGCCCCTTGAGCCATCCGAGGCCCTTCCAGCCGTCCCCAGTGGGCGTCACGTAGGCGTTCTTCGCGGCGATTCGCGCCTTCCACGCCCGCCAAGGTCGCCAAGGGAAGATTCGCCGTTGGTTGCCGTCGGATTCCGCCATTTCGCCGCGCTCTACTCTTCAAGTCCGCTCGGAGCGCCGCCACTATAGCCGAGCGGACGCACGACGAAGCGCACGACCTGCTCGGCGCCGTCCGCGAAGACCGCCCGCAGACGGGCCTCGTGTGCCTCGCTCGCCAAGCCGAAGACCATCAAGTGCTTGCCGCCCGGGGCCAGGGACAGCGTGCCGTTGCCGGCGATCACGAGTCGCGGGATCGGCCTCATTCGCGCCATGCCGTCCTGCTGGATCGTTTCGTGCATTTCGACGCGGATTGCGCAGTCGTCGCCTCGGCAATCAGCGTCTCGGAAAGCGACGATGGTCGCTTGCGTCGAGGCCGTGTTGGCGATGTCGCAATAGCCGCCGGTAACCGGCTGCCCCGGCGCGGGGGCGCGCAGCCAAGCGTTCTCGAACGAGACCTGCGCCGCGGCCGGCCAAGCGGCGAGGGCAAGCGCCAACCCGACGCGAAGGCCGAGCACCTTCATCCGCCCGCGTCCCATCCGGCCGGTAGCAGCAGAATGGTCACCTGCGGCGGCAGGCCGATGTCGATGCCGGCGCGAATGCGGTTCTCGCCCGGCGCGTTGGCGAGCTGCTGGTAGATCCACCGCCCGTCGGCATCGCTCGCGGCGCGGATGCGAACCCTTGCGTTGGCGCGTCGCGCCGGTGCGCCGAAGGCGGCCAAGCGGTCCGCGCTGGCCTGCGACCGACGGCGCACGGCATCGCGGTCGAGGGCGAGCGTCAGGCGCTCCGCATCGGCAAGCAGCTGCGCTTGACGGCGCAGCGTGGCGATGCCGACATGCTCCGCATCCACCAGTGCCGCCCGATCCAGCATCGAACGTGCCCGAGCCCAGGACTCGCGCTCGATGGCGGTCTGCGCCATCGCCAGATAGCGCTCCACGATGCGCTCGAAGCCCTCGCGTGCGGCTTCGTCATCGGGCGCGAGGGCGAGCGCTTGCGAATAGTAGAGGTGGGCGCAGTCGTCCGCGGGCGTGGTCAGGCGGTCTTCCGCCAAGGCATGCTCGGCTGCATCGAGCAGCGCATGCAACGCTTCCGCCTGGGCGCGCTTGGTTTCGTCAGGCACCGACTCGGCAGGCCGCGCGGGAGCTGCCTCTGAATCGGGTGTGGATGGCGAAGACGGCGCCGGCGCGAACGCGCAGCCCGGCAAGAGGACGCAGCCAGCCACCAGCAGGCCCAGGGCACGAACGGCAAGAACCACCGCAATGGATTCACGACTGCGAAGGCGGCACCATAGCGCGTTGAACTTGGCGAGACAATTGCGCGAGACAAGTGCGGAGTCCTCTTTCCCATCGTCGCTCGCACCCCCAGGATGGCGGCGCAAAACGGCGCTTGGCGGCGCTGCCGATTTGCCTGCTGCTGGTTCTCGGCGCGGCGCAAGTGCGCATCGAACGCAGCGGCGATCCGCTGGGCGAACCGGAGTTCCTGCCGGTGGACGAAGCCTTTGCGTTCTCGGCCCGCCTGGACGCCGGGCGCTTGGTTGCGCGGTGGCATATGGCTGACGGCTACTACCTTTATCGCCACGCATTCAGCGTTGAAGCCGAAGACGGCACGGCGCTTGGCAAACTCGCCATCCCAACGGGCAAGCGCATCGAGGACGCCTACTTCGGCCTCTCGGAGGTCTACTACGGCAGCGTCGAAATCGCAGCCGCCGTGCAAGGGCCGCGAACTGGCACCCTCCGCGCCCGCGTTCGCTACCAAGGCTGCGCGGACGCCGGCCTGTGCTATCCGCCGCAAGTGCGCCGCGTGGCGTTCCCGGCGAACGGCGACGGTCGCGTCGTGCCATAATCGGAGTTCAACCGAACGATCGCGGGAGAGCCGTGGCGAAGCTGCTGGTGCTGCACGGCCCGAACCTCAATCTGCTTGGCACGCGGGAGCCGGAACTGTACGGGTCGCAGACTTTGGCGGACATCGACGCCGCGCTCACGCGGCAGGCAAGCGCCGCTGGGCACGCCTTGAGCGCCCGCCAGAGCAACGCCGAGCACGAGTTGGTGGACGCGGTGCAGCAGGCACGGGCGGACGGCGTGGCCTTCATCGTCCTGAATCCGGCGGCCTTCACGCACACCAGCATCGCGCTGCGCGACGCCTTGCTGGCGGTCGGCATCCCGTTCGTCGAAGTGCATCTCTCCAACGTCCACGCCCGCGAGCCGTTCCGCAAGCACTCCTACTTCTCGGACATCGCCCAGGGCGTGGTCGCCGGCTTCGGCGCAAACGGCTACGAATACGCACTCGCCGAGGCCATGCGCCGGCTCGGCGACCCGGATTGAGGAACCGACGATGGACTTGGCCGAAATCAAGGAACTCATCGACTTGGCGAAGGCGTCCGGCATCGCCGAGCTGGAAGTCGAACACGGCAGCGGCGAAGCGAAGAAGCGCATCCGCATCGTCCGGGCAACCGCAGTACAGGTGGCGCCGGAGCAACCCGCCGCAGCGATCGCACCCGCCGAAGAACCGCGCCGAGAGACCCGCGGCGAAGCGATCCCGGCGCCGCTTTCCGGCACGTTCTACCGCGCCCCGGCACCGGGCGAGCCGCCGTTCGTGGAGGTCGGCGGCAAGGTCGCGGTCGGCGACGTGCTCTGCATCATCGAAAGCATGAAGATGATGAACAAGGTGAAGAGCGACCGCGCTGGCGAGGTGGTCGAGGTGCTGCTCGACGACGGCCAGGCCATCGAGTCCGGCACCGGCCTCTTCCGCATCCTCTAGCCGCCGGGCGCGAGCGATGCCTTGGCTGCGCGTGCGGACGCGAGCGGAGCGGGAACGCGCCGAGGCGGTCGGCGAACGCCTGCGCGAATCCGGCGCGGTCGCGGTCTCGCTCAAGCCGTGCGACGAGGGCGACGACGGCGTTCTGGAGCCGTTGCCGACTGCCGCCGGGCCGCAGCTTTGGCCGACGGTGCGAGTCGAAGCGCTGCTTCCCGTCGATGCCGACCTTTCCGCGCTGCGGCCCCTCGATTGCGACGTCGACTTCATGGCCGACGAGGACTGGTCCGAGACGTGGCGCAACGGCTTCGGCGAACTGCGCTTCGGCCGGCTGCGCGTGGTTCCCAGCGCCAGTTGCAAGAGCGCGGCGATTGCTGCGCCGGACGAAGCGACCGTTCGCCTCGACCCCGGACTCGCGTTCGGCACCGGCACGCATCCGACGACTGCGCTGTGTCTCCGCTGGCTCGCCGAGCAGGATCTCGTCGGCAAGCGCGTCCTCGATGTCGGCTCGGGTTCCGGCATTCTGGCCATCGCGGCCTTGCGCCTCGGCGCGAGGGAAGCCGTCGCCATCGACCACGATCCCCAGGCGCGTCGCGCCTGTTCGCGCAATGCCAGCGCCAACGGCGTTCGCCTGAGCATTGCTAGCGACATCGACGAGGCCAGCGGGCCATTCGACGTCGTCCTCGCCAACATCGTCGCCGACGTGCTCTGCGACATGGCCGGCGCGCTGAGCGCGCACTGCCGCAGTCGCAGATCCGGCAGCGCAGACGCCGCGAAGCTGGCACTCTCCGGCATACTGGCCCGGCAGACGGAACAAGTGATGCGCGCCTACTCGCACGTTCGCCAGCGCATTCGCTTCCGCCCGCCCGTCGTCGAGGAGGGCTGGGTGCTGCTGCACGGAGACCGCCATGACTGACCAATTTGGCGCGAGTGAACGCATCTGCCGTTGCCCAAGCTGCGGGGAGCGTTTCCTGCTGCCCGACGACGTGCTGGTTCAGGCGCGCAACTCGTCCGGCAACGTGCGCTGCGGCGCCTGCCTCGCGATCTTCAATGCCGAAGCCAATTTGGTCGAAGCCGCCGCCCCTTCGCTTGCCGACCCGCCCGAGCCTTCCCCGTTTTCCCCTTCGCCACCGGACTTGGTCGACGCGCCGCCCGCCGAACCAGCGGCTGCTTCGCAACCTGCGCAAGCGCCGAGCGACGAGCCGTCGGCGGGCGAGCCGGCGCCAAGCGACGACGACGTTCCCGGCTCGGGAACATCCGACGACAACGTGCCGATCTCGCCACCGCTGCGGGGCGCTCGCCTCGCGCCGACGCCCGGTCAGCGGCGCCGCGCCAAAAACAAGGAAGGCAGCCGCACCGGACTCTGGGCCACGCTCGCTATCGTCAGCCTTGTCTTGCTGGGCGGTCAACTGTTGGTGCTTCTGTTTCCCGCTGGGGTGCAGATGCCCGAGTGGCGCGGCGTCTACGTTGCAGTCTGCAAGGTGATCGGCTGCTCCGTGCCAGCGCTGCGCGCCGTGGGCGCAATCGACATCGTGGATCCTTCGGTCGAACGCCAAGCGTCGCCGGAGACACTCGAACTCCGCGCCAGCCTCGTCAACAACGCCGCCTTCGCGCAGCGGCTGCCTCGCCTCTCGCTGCGTTTCCTCGCCGCCGACGGCGCCACGGTCGGGGAGCAGCGCGTGTCGCCAAGCGACTACCGCGAAGGCTCCAAAGGACGCTTGGCGCCGAACGAGAGCATTCCGGTGACGGTGCAGGTGGCGGATCCCGGGGCGAACGCCGTCAACTACTCGGTGACGCTGCTATGAGCGGAAACGACGGTTCGGCAGGACGCGTGCTGCTCAGCGTCTCGGACAAGAGCGGCATAGTCGATTTCGCCCGAGCGCTGCGCGACTTGGGCTTCGAGATCGTCTCCACCGGCGGCACCGCGCGGACGTTGACGGAAGCGAAGGTGGCGACTCTCGAAGTGGCATCGGTCACCGCTTTCCCGGAGATCATGGATGGGCGCGTGAAGACGCTGCATCCGAAGATCCACGGCGGCATCCTCGCCCGCCGCGACCTCGATGCCGAGACGCTGGCGGAACACGGCATCGTCGGCATCGACTTGGTGGCGGTAAACCTCTATCCCTTCGCGCAGACCATCGCGAGACCCGACTGCACGTTTGCGCTGGCAGTGGAGAACATCGACATCGGCGGCCCGGCGATGCTGCGCGCCGCCGCGAAGAACCATCGCCACGTATTCGCCATTGCCGACCCCAAGGACTACGACGAGACGGCGAGGCGGCTGCGCGAAGACCGCGCAGACGGGGGCTTTCGCCGCCGGCTCGCGGCCAAGGCGTTCGCCCACACCGCGGCATACGATCGCGCCGTCGCGGGCTATTTGGCGGAGGCCGCATCGTGAAAGTGCTGGTGGTGGGCGGCGGCGGACGCGAACACGCTCTCGCCTGGGCGGCGGCGCGTTCGCCGCGGGTGGAGCGCGTCTTCGTGGCCCCCGGCAATCCCGGCACCGCCGCGGAAGGGGCGGCCAGTGGCGAACACGCTGGCCGAGTGCGCAACGTGGCAATCGGCGCGAACGCCGATGCGCTCGCCGACTTCGCGGCGAATGAAGGCGTGGCGCTCACCCTCGTCGGCCCGGAAGCGCTTCTGGTGGCCGGCATTCGCGATGCCTTCGACGCCCGCGGACTGCGCTGCTTCGGGCCGTCCAAGGCCGCGGCCCAGTTGGAAGGGTCCAAGGCGTTCGCCAAGCGCTTCATGGCCCGCCACGGCATCCCGACTGCGCGCTGCGAGACGTTCACTGAAGCGGCAGCGGCGGAACGCCACATCCGCGCAGTCGGCGCGCCCATCGTCGTTAAGGCGGACGGCCTTGCCGCTGGCAAGGGCGTGGTGGTGGCGCGGGAGGTGGAAGAAGCGGTGGCCGCGGCGCGGGGGATGCTCTCCGGCGAGAGCTTCGGCGCTGCTGGACGCGAAGTCGTCGTGGAAGAACTGCTCGTCGGCGAGGAGGCCTCGTTCACGTGCATCTGCGACGGCGCGAACGCCTTGCCCTTGGCGTCTTCCCAGGACCACAAGCCCCGCGACGACGGCGACCGGGGCCCCAACACCGGCGGCATGGGCGCCTATTCCCCGGCGCCGGTGGTCACGCCGCAAGTCCACGCCCGCATCATGGACGACGTGGTTCGCCCCACCTTGCGCGGCATGGCCGCCGAAGGGTCGCCGTTCCAGGGATTCCTCTACGTCGGCTTGATGATCGCGCCGGACGGCGCCGTGAACGTCGTCGAGTACAACTGCCGCTTCGGCGACCCGGAAGCGCAGCCGGTCCTCTCGCGGCTGCGCTCCGACTTGGTGGAACTCTGCGAACAAGCCCTTGGCGGCGGCTTCTCGGAGGACGACGAAGCGCAACTCGAGTGGGATCCGCGCACCGCCCTCGGCGTCGTGCTGGCGAGCGGCGGCTATCCCCTCGACTACGAAACCGGCCACGCAATCAATGGCCTAGGCCGAGAACACGACCTCCCCGACAGCAAGGTCTTCCACGCTGGCACGGCGCTTGCGGACGGGCGAACGGTCACCGCTGGCGGGCGCGTGCTCTGCGTCGTCGGCTTGGGAGAAGGCGTCGCCGATGCCCGGCAACGCGCCTACGCGCGCATCGACCGCCTCGATTGGCCGGCGATGTCCTACAGAAACGATATCGGATTTCGCGCGCTACGAAGGGGCGTTGGCTGACAGACAAGACGCTCGCGAAGGTCCACGATTCGCCTCTTGCGGCTCGCCGATTGGCGGCGGCCACGGAAAACAGAGGAGGCCAACGTGCTCGACCAACTGAAAACGCTACGACCCTTCCGCGCCCTCGATCCACTCGCGCTCGACACCGTGGGCCGCCACGCCAGCAAGCTGCAACTGCCAGCGCACCGCTGGCTCAAGCGGCGCGGCCAGGCGCTCCACCGCGAAATGTTCCTCGTCGACGGCCAGCTGGCGGCGCGACGGGGCGCGGCCACCCAACGCATCCATCCCGATGCCGGCCGCGGCGAGTCGATCAACGCCCGCGCCGGAGACGCCAGCGAAATCTACACGCTGACCGTCGCCACCCTCATCGCCGTGGACCTCGAACCGCTGCGTTCCCTGCTCGGCGGCCCGAGCGACGCGGCGCCGGCGGTGGACGGCATCGACGAATGGATGCAGGCGCTGTTGCGCGGCCCGATCATGCGCTGGTTCTCGCCGTGCGCCTGGGCCAAGGTGCTGCGCGTCGGCAATCTCAGGCGCGTGTGCCGGGGAGAGCGCATCGTCGAAAGGGGCGCCGTCAGTCGGCATGTCTTCGTCGTCGCCGAAGGCGTGGCCGAGAGCGCCGACGGACGCTTTCCGGCCGGCGGCTTCTTCGGCGAGGAGTCGGCTCTCGGCCAGTGTCCGGCCAACGCCGACGTGGTGATGGCGACCGACGGCGCGCTGGTCTGCTTCGACCGCGAAGACGTGGTCGAGATGGCGGCGGACTACGAGCCGCCGCGCACCGACCCGCCACCGCGCCGCCTCGACTTGGACGCGATACCCGCGGAGCGCGAAGACGATGTGCTGGCCAAGCTGGACCCGCTGCCGCCAATCGCCGTGCGCAGCACCGACCCGGCACGGCGGCTGCGCGCCGCGGCCCGGCTGATGCGGCACGGCTACACGGTCGTGTAGAGTCCTGAGCGATTGGGCAGGCTGGGAGCCGACGGTGAGCGTTCTGGACACTTGCCTGGCCACTCTCGAGCGTGGTCTGCGCAGCGTCGCCGGTGGCGTCGAGGCCAAGCGGGCGAACCCCGCCGACGCTCTCGAAGCAACGTTGAACGACAGCGAGCGGCGCCACGCGGCCGGGCTGATGCGCGTCAACCACTGCGGCGAGATCTGCGCGCAAGCGCTCTACGAGGGCCAGGCGCTGACGGCTCGGAGCAGCGCAGTGCGCGAGGCGCTCGCCGCCGCGGCCCGCGAGGAGGAGGATCACCTCGCTTGGTGTCGGCAGCGCCTCGACGAGCTTGGCAGCCGAACCAGCCTGCTCGACCCGGCGTTCTACGCGGCGTCCTACCTGCTCGGCGCTGCTGCGGGCCTGCTCGGCGACCGGCTGAGTCTCGGCTTCGTCGCCGCCACGGAGGACGGCGTGCGCCGCCATCTCGACCGCCACCTGCAAAGCCTGCCCGCGCACGACGCGAAGAGCCGCGCCATCCTGGAGGAGATGCGAGCGGACGAGGTGCGCCACGGCGCCGACGCGGTCCGCGCCGGAGGCGTCGCCTATCCGAAGCCGATCAAGGCCGCGATGGCGGTCGCCGCCAAGGCGATGACCACGGCCACCTACCGGCTCTAGCTCGACTTCGGCGCCGCACTGGCCGAGGCGGTTCGCGCCAGCGGCGGGTGGTGGATGATCTGCACGGTGACGCCTTCCGGGTCCGTGCAGTAGAAGCTGCGGGCGCCGTCGCGGTGCGTCCGCGGCGGCGCTTCCACGGGAACGCCGTGGGCGGCGAGATAACCGTGCCAGCGGTCCACGTCCGTCGGGGAATCCACCACGAAGCCGATGTGGTCGAGGCGCTGGCCGTTCTCCGCCGGCGTGTCGGCAACGCGGTGGATGGCCAGGTTGTCCACGCCCGAAGTGAGGTAGACGTTGTCCGCATCCGGCTGCCACTCGACCGCCATGCCCATGATTTCCTTGTAGAAGGCCAAGGTTTCCTCGAAGCGGCGCGCGGACAGCGCGACGTGGCGCAGACCAGCGAGGGGCGGTCGCGTGGTCATGCGTCGATCAACTCGTAGTCGTGGCTGATGGCCACGCCGCCGCGCTCCAGCATGATCGACGCCGAGCAGTACTTGCTGGCGGTGAGCGCGATGGCGCGTTCGACCTTGGCGGCGCTCAGGCCACGGCCCTTGATGCGAAAGTGGAAGTGGATGCGGGTGAAGACCTGGGGCACGGCGTCGGCGCGGGTGGCTTCGATGTCCGTCTCGCAAGCGACCACTTCGGCGCGGCCCTTGCGCAGGATGTCCACGATGTCGAAGGCCGTGCAGCCGCCGACCCCCAGCAGCAGCAACTCCATCGGCCGCGCCCCGCTGTTGCGCCCGCCGTGTTCAGGCGGCCCGTCGATGGCGACGCGATGCCCGCTGCCGGACATGCCGTCGAAGCGAACGTCCCCCGTCCACGCCACCGATGCCCGCATCGTCGTCACGCAACCAGTGTACCGCTGCGGAGCCGCTAGCCGCGACCTTGCGCCGCCAGCCAATGCTGAAGTTGCGCCCCGGTGATGCCCATGCCGGCAATCCGTGCCGGCGAGAGCATGTCGAGGTCTTCGCGCAGATCCTGGGCGAACGCGGCGCGATCGTCGGCGGGAATCTCCTCCGCGGCGGCTTGCGCGCGGGCAGCCAACGCATCGCCGGTCAACGCTTGGGAGACTATCTCCGCAATCGCCGCGCGGCGTTCCTGACGGTAGCGTATTCGCACCGCGTTGAAGCCGGACGCTTCGACGGTGGCGTCGTATTCGGCGCAGGTTCGCAAGTACGACGCCACGCAGAGCTCGGCCAAGGGGCGGGGCTCGTTCAACTCGTAGATGGCCAGCACCGCGCTTGCGTAGTCGTCCTTCCCGATTGCGTTGAAGGCCAGCGGCACCAGGTTGTGCCGCAGCAGCGGAATGTTGGCGCACAGCCTCGACGTGCGCTTGTTCACGTCCGCGAACGCTTGCAGGTAGGCCAGGTGGACCAGCAGAAAGAGGCTCTGCTCGTAGGGATCCTCAATCGCCGGCGCCTTGTCCGCGATCTCGTGCAGCTCGTGCTCCAGCCGTTCGCTGTCGTCGTACGGCATGTACGTCGAAGCGCCGATGCGCACGGCGTGATCACGAACTGCGCCGGCCTGCTTCGACGGCACCAGGCCATCCGCAAGCAGGTAGTGCAGCGTGAGAATCTGCTCGACGCTCACGCCCGTATGGACGCTCTGCTCCACAAGATGGCGTATCGCCTCCTTGTGGTTGAGGATCATCGCCGTTTCGCTGTCCATCTTGTCAGCAGCGCTCTCCCCCTCGATCACCAAGCGCTCGGTGTCCAGCAAGGAGTAGGTGTTGCCTTCGAGCCGCGACGAATGGTGCGAGAGATCGATCAGGAGCCGGTTGTAGATGCGCCGGGGATAGGCGCCGGCCGGGTCGCCGATGGACGCTCTGGATCCTTCCTGGGCCAACTGTTCGACTTCGCGCTGCTCGAAGTAGGTCGTTTGATTCGGCTTGTACGACGCCAGCCAACCCGGGTCGTAGGGCTTGGGCGGGCGCAAGAAGATGGGTTGGCGAACCTGCGCGATTGCGGTCTGCGCGGATAGGCTGAACTGCACTGCGGGGGCAACCGGCGTCTGTCCCTCCGTCGCTTGAACATCGCTCGTCTGCTCTATGGACACGGCACGGTAGCGTGTCCCTCGTTTACGGCCACTCTTCGCCACCGAACCCTCGTCCACGAGCTCGCGCAGCCACCGTCGCACGGACCGCTCGGCGTAGCCGGACGGAAGCAAGGCCAGCAGTTCGGGAACCCCAAGCGCCTCGTCGGTGCGCTTGAGGCACTCCAATACGGCCAACTTTTTGGCCTTGTTCGGCATGAAATCGCCTGCTCCGCTCGAATACGGCCAAACACTACCACGAATACGGCCAAACCTACGACGAATACGGCCAACTTGAGGAATACGGCCAAAGTCCATGAGGAATACGGCCAAACTTTACGACGTATACGGCCAACTCACGGAATACGGCCAAAGACCGCAACATCCGAATACGCCAGCAGCCAGGCGCATCGGTGGGTCTGTCAGGTCTCTGCCAAAGCGGCTGCCCCAGGTTCGGGAGACAGTTCGAACAGGCGTTGCAGGGCTGCGCCGGGGTCGGGTTCGCGCATGAACGCGGTGCCGACCAGGAACGCCTCGACGCCCGCCGCGCGTAGGCGGCGGACGTCCGCCACAGTGCCGATTCCGCTCTCGGCGACTACGGCGACTCCAGCGGGAACGGAGGCGAGCAGGTCGACGGTGGTTTCGATGCGGGTTGTAAAGGTGCGCAGGTCGCGGTTGTTGATGCCGAGCAGTTGGGGGGAGACGCGAAGGGCGATCTCCAGTTCGGCGCAGTCGTGGACTTCGACCAGCGCGTCGAGGGCCAACTCGGCCGCGAGCGCAGACAACTCGGCGAGCCGCCCCGCATCCAACGCGGCGACGATGAGTAGGCAGCAGTCGGCGCCTAGGGCCCGGGTCTCGAACACCTGGTACGGATCGACGATGAAGTCCTTGCGCAGCACCGGCAGGCGGCAGGCGCTTCGCGCCGCGAGCAGGTGGTCGTCGGCGCCCTGGAAGAAGCGCTCGTCGGTGAGCACCGAGAGACAGGCCGCGCCTGCTCGTTCGTAGGAGGCGGCGATGGCCGCGGCGTCGAAGTTCTCGCGGATCACGCCCGCGCTCGGCGAGGCGCGTTTGATTTCCGCGATCACGGCTGGTCGGCCGCTGCTTGCCGCTTGCTGGAATCCCCGCGTCGGTGCTGCGGATTCGGCGGCGCGGCGCACTTCCGCCAAAGGACGCCGTGCCTGCCGTGCGGCGAGTTCGGCGTGCTTGTGGGCGACGATCCGGTCGAGAATCGCGGCGCTCACAGTTCGCCCATCATGCGCGTGAGGGAGACCAGTTCGGCGAGCTTCTCGCTTGCTTGTCCGGTGGCGATGACGTCCTGCGCGAGCACCACGCCGGCCGGCAACGTCGCGCAGACGCCGGCTGCGTAGAGCGCGGCACCGGCGTTCAGCGCCACGATGTCCGCGGCGGCTTCGTTGCTGCCGTTCAGCGCGGCTCGCACCAAGGCCAGGCTTTCGGCCGGGGTTTCCGCGGCCAGGGCGTCGATGGGGCGTTGCCGCAAGCCAACGTCCGACGGCGCGACTTCGTAGGCGTCGATGCGGCCATCCGCCAGTTCGACGACTTGCGACGGCGCGTGGATGGAGAGTTCGTCCAAGCCGTCGCTGTGGACGACCAGGACATGCTTGGCACCGAGGGCTTGGCAAACCTCGGCCAACGGTCGCTGCCAAGCGGCATCGAAGACGCCGATGGTCTGGCGTTTGGCGCCGGCCGGATTGGTGAGCGGGCCGAGCAGGTTGAACACGGTGCCGATGCCGAGTTCGCGGCGCACCGGCCCGGCGTGGCGCATCGCCGGATGGTGGCTGGGCGCGAACAGAAAGCCCACGCCCACTTCCGTTATGCAGCGCCCTACTTGCTCTGGCGACAGTTCCAAATCGACGCCAGCCGCTTCCAGAACATCCGCGCTGCCGCTCTTGCTGGACATGGCGCGGTTGCCGTGCTTGGCGACGTGGGCACCGCCCGCAGCCGCGGCAAAAGCCGCCGCGGTAGAGATGTTGAAGCGCTTGGCGCCGCCGCTGCCACCGGTGCCGCAGGTGTCCACGAGGTGCGGCGCGTCCACCGCCACCTTGGTGGAGACGGCGCGCATGGCCAACGCCGCACCGGCGATTTCCTCCACCGACTCGCCCTTTGCTTTCAGGCCCATCAGCACCGCGGCGATCTGGGGCGGCGTGGCTTCGCCAGCCATGATCGCGTCGAAGACCGCCTTGGCCTCGGCCTGCTCCAAGTTCCGCCCGGCGGCCAAGGCCGCGAGCGCTTCCGGCATGGTCATCAGTTCGCTTCCGCGCCGTTGCCGAGGAAGTTGCTCAGGATGCGGTGGCCGTCCGGCGTCTTGATGGACTCCGGGTGGAACTGCACTCCTTCGACCGGCAGTTCGCGGTGGCGCAAGCCCATGATTTCGTCCGGCCCGCCGTCGTCGTGTGCCGTCCACGCCGTCACTTCCAGGCAGTCCGGCACATCGACCACCACGAGCGAGTGGTAGCGGGTGGCGGGGAAGGCCGGCGGCAAGCCGCGAAAGACGCCGCGCCCACCGTGATGAATAGTGCTGATCTTGCCGTGCATCACGGCGCGGGCGCGGCGCACCGTGCCGCCGTAGGCCTGGCCGATGCTCTGATGGCCAAGGCAGATGCCGAGGATGGGCAGGTCGCCGCCGAAGGTCTCCACGACCGCTACGGAAACGCCCGCTTCGTCCGGTGTGCAGGGGCCCGGCGAGATGACGATCTTCTCCGGCGCCAGGCGTTCGATGCCCGCCAAGTCGATTTCGTCGTTGCGGTGGACCTCCACCTGCGCACCGAGCTCGCCGAGGTACTGCGCCACGTTGTAGGTGAAGGAATCGTAGTTGTCGATCAGCAGGACCATCGGCGCGTCTCGAAGGACATCGCAAGCGCACCATTATAGTCCCGCGACTCGAACGCTCCCTGTGGCCTTCGCGGCCCAAGCAAGGATTCCGAATCGCTAGTCCTTGGTCTCCTTTGCTCCGCTCCCCGGCTTCCACACCACCATCATGGCGACCGAGAACGCCACAGGGAGAAGCATCACCCCGGCGATCCACGCCGGGATCGCTGGGTTGAAGAAGAACGCTGTCGCGGCGAGTGCGGCGAGCGCCCCTACCATCGTCTCGGGCCGGGCCTTCAACAGCGCGTCGAGCCTTGAGTAGAAAGTCACGTCGCCACCTTGGTCAGCGGCCTTCGCGCATCGCCCGGTTCGGGTTGCCGCCGCGCCAGCGTTCGACGAACTCTTCGGTGGTGTTGATGCGTGGATAGGGAACGTCGGGCACCGGCAGGTCGAGGGCTTCGCAGAGCGGCGGCCAGCCGTCGTTGGAGTCGAAGACGACGAGGCGATCCGCTGGCACTTCGTCGTGGACTCGCGCCACGTTCGCCTCGTAGACGGCGAGGGCGTTCGCCTTGTCGTCCAGGTCGCCGCCGAAGGTGCCGTCGACGATGATCTCCTGGGCCATTCGGCGCCGAGGGCGGCGGCGGAACTCGCCGAGGCCGAGGCGCAAGCGTCTCCGCCATGTGGCGCCCTCTGAGCGCAGCCCTCCCTTCATCGACTCGAAGATGGTGCGCTGGGCGCTCCGATACCAGCTTTCGGGGTCGCGCACCGTGAGGACGACCTTGGCGTCCGGGTACACCCAGATCAGCCGTTGCCAAAACGCAGCCGCCGGCCAATCCACCGCCGCCGAATAGCCGTCGAAGAGGCGCTCCCAAGGATTGTCGCCACGCCAAGCCGCCCGCCACAGCTTGACGTGCTGCGGATTCGCGGCGACCTCCGCCATGTGGTAGCACTTGCCGACGCCAAGCGTCTCCAGCGCCTTCTTCAGCGACAAGGTGCCCGTGCGCCCGAAACCCGCGCCGATCACCTGCAAGCCACATTCCGCCACCGCTGCGCTCCTTATGCCCGCGCCGATTGCTCTTCAGCGTCGAGAACAATCGTGTTCATTAGAAGTCCCAGAAAATCCACATCAACGTAGCCCATATCCAGAAGATGCACACCAGGCTGGTCGCGACGAACCAGCCCAGTGCCCAAAGGGCCAATCGCCTCTTCCTACTCACCGCCGCGGCCCACTCGCTTCAAAAGGAAGCGCCCCTTAGTCCGGCAGGCCGAGGACGCGCTTGGCGATGATGTTCAGCTGCACTTCGTTGCTGCCGCCGGCAATCGAACCGGCCTTGCCGCCGAGCCAGTTGCGCGTCGTCGCCAACTCCGTAGCGCCGAACATTTCGCCTTCCCAGCCGAGGCCCTGGGTGCCGGCGATGGACACCTGCATTTCCGCCCGCTGCTTGCGCAGGTTGGCGCCGCAGTACTTGAAGATGGAGGTGGCAGGCCCTGGCGTGGAACCTTCGGACTCCTCCACGGTGCGGCGTTGGGTGAGGCGGAAGGCATGGCTGTCGATGTAGTGCGCGGCCACGGAGTCGCGCAGCACCGGGTCGTTGATGCGGCCGTTGTCCGCGCCCGTGTATCGCCGCGCCAGGTCGTGCAGTTCGGCGCCGGTTTCGCGGTTCTCGCCGCTCGCCAGCATGGAAATGCCGGAGCGCTCGTGCTGCAGCAGGCGCTTGGCGACCGTCCAGCCCTTGTTCAAGCCGCCCACCAGGTCGTCCTTCTGGGCGATGGCGTTGTCGAAGAAGGTCTCGCAGAACGGCGAGTTGCCGGAGATCAGGCGGATGGGGCGCACGGTGACGCCCGGCTGGTTCATCGAGAAGAGCAGGAAGCTGATGCCGTCGTGCTTGGGCACGTCCGGGTCCGTGCGCACCAGGCAGAAGATCCAGTCGGCGTTGAAGGCGCCGGAAGTCCAGATCTTCTGGCCGTTGACGACGAAGTGGTCGCCCACGTCCTCGGCGCGGGTGCGCAGCGAGGCGAGGTCGGAGCCCGAACTCGGCTCCGAATAGCCTTGGCACCACCACACTTCGCCACGGGCGATGCGCGGCAGGTGGCGCGCCTTCTGCTCATCCGTGCCGTATTCGAGCAGCGTCGGCCCGATCATGGCGGTGCCCATGCCAGCGACCGGCGGCCGCACGCCGAGGGAGCGCATCTCTTCGAGCAGCACCACGTAGTCCTCTTTGTCGAGGCCAGCGCCGCCGTACTCCTGCGGCCAGGTGGGCACGGAGAAGCCGCGATCCGCGCAGCGCTCCAGCCACAGCCGCTGATCGTCGGTCATCGGCGCCTTGGTGCCGCCGCCCGGCACTTCGCCGGGACCGCGGCAGCTCGGCGGGCAGTTGGCGTCGAGCCAGTCGCGGACTTCGCTTCGGAAGGACATGGGCAATCTCCAGCAAGAGTCGCGGCAATCCTAACCCATGCCGGAGCGCGCTCAAGAGCGATTCACCGATTCAGTGGCGTCCGGCAGTCTTGGGTGAATGACGCCAGCGTCCGGCCCCACGCCCGCCGTCGCCGTCTGCTGCCATAATGCCCGCCATGCGCTTCTTCAACACCGAAGGGCCGATGCGCCCGGCCAAGCACTACGCCATCGAGCCGCTCAGCCGCATGGACGTGGGCGAACTACTGGATCTCGTTCGGCGGGAGCGCTACTTCGTCCTCCATGCGCCGCGGCAAACGGGCAAGACCTCCGCGCTGATCGCCCTGCGCGATCTCCTGAACAGCGGCGAGGTCGGGGACTACCGGTGCGTGAACGTGAATGTGGAGCCCGCGCAGGTGGCGCGAGACGACGTGGCGCGTGGGGTTCGTGCGGTTGCGGGCAGCGTCGCTGCGTGCGCACGGCTTCTGGGGGACGACTTCCCACGCAAGGCTTGGCGCAGCATTTTCGACGAGTCGGGCGCGGAGAACGCGCTTCGAGACTTGCTGATCGAATGGTGCTTGGCGGACCCCAGACCGCTGGTGCTGCTGGTGGACGAGATCGATTCGCTGGTCGGCGACACCTTGCTCTCCGTGCTGCGCCAGCTGCGCGCCGGCTACGAACAGCGCCCGGAGGGGTTCCCCGCGAGCATCATCCTTTGCGGCGTTCGCGATATCCGCGATTACCGCATCCGGTCGAGCACCGGCGAAGTGATTGCCGGCGGCAGTCCGTTCAACGTGGCCGCCAAGTCGCTACGGCTTGGCGACTTCACCCGGGACGAAACGAAAGCGCTGATGAAGCAACACACGGACGAGACCGGGCAGCACTTCTCGCCGGAGGCTCAGGAGGCGGTGTGGACGCAGAGCAACGGCCAGCCTTGGCTGGTGAACGCACTCTGCGCCGGGGCTTGCTTCGACAACAAAGCGGGACGAGAGCGCTCGCGCACCATTGAGGCGGACGACATCCACGCGGCGCGAGAGGTGTTGATCCTGTCGCGGCGCACGCACCTCGACCAGCTGGCGCACAAGCTGGAGGAGGAGCGGGTGCGGCGGGTCGTCGAGCCCATCCTCAGCGGTAGGGACGCAGTGCATGAAGTGCGGGATCTGGAGTACCTGCGCGACCTCGGCCTCATCGACGGCAGCGAGCCGCCACGCATCGCCAACCCCATCTACCAGGAGGTGGTGCCCCGTGAACTCGGCTACATCCTGCAAAGCAGCCTGGACGAGAACGTCGCTTGGTACGTGCGCGACGATGGCCGCTTGGACATGGCCAAGCTGCTGACCGCGTTCGCCACCTTCTACGGCGAACACGCGGAACACTGGCTTGGTCGCTTCGAGGACTACCGGGAAGCAGCGCCCCAGCTTATCCTGCAAGCGTATCTGCAGCGCATCGTCAACGGCGGCGGGCGCATCGAGCGGGAGTACGGGCTTGGCCGTGGGCGCACGGACATTCTGGTGCTGTGGCCGCGCGAGGCGGGACAGCCTTCGGACCTCTGGGAGCGCATCGTCATCGAATGCAAGGTGCTGCGGGATTCGGACCGCAAGAGCTTGGCGGGAACCATCGAGCGCGGCGTGGAGCAGACGTCCGGCTACATGGCCAAGTGCAGGGCGGAGGAGGGGCACTTGGTCGTCTTCGACCGGCGCAAGGACAGTCAGCCGGGCAGCACGGTGAATCGAAGCGAACGCCGAGTAGAAGCCGGCAGCATCGTGGCGTGGCTGCTGTAGCCCAAGACCACGTCCCCGGTCCAAGACGCGCGTGGCCTCTACAGAGTGTCGGCCCGGAAGCTCTGCAGCAACTGTTCGCGATGAACACTGTTTCGCGTCGAACAGCGTCGGGTCGGCGTGCGTATCCAGTGCCCGGCTTCAAGCCCATCGTCGCAGTCGATGCCATAATGCCGCCATGCGCTTCTTCAACACCGAAGGGCCGATGCGCCCGGCCAAGCACTACGCCATCGAGCCGCTGAGTCGCATGGACGTGGGCGAGCTACTGTCCCTCGTTCGGCAGGAGCGGTACTTCGTGCTGCATGCGCCACGGCAAACGGGCAAGACTTCCGCACTGATCGCCCTGCGCGATCTCTTGAACAGCGGCGAGGCTGGGGAGTATCGATGCGTCAACGTGAACGTGGAAGTGGGGCAGGTGGCGCGGGACGACGTGGCGCGGGGGATGCGCGCCATCCTGAGCGTTCTGGCGGAAGACGCGGTGGGGTTGGGCGACGACTATCCCGCTGGCGTGTGGCAGGACGTTCTAGCGTCGGCGGGGCCGGAAAGCGCGCTCAGCGTGCTGCTCTCCCGCTGGTGTCGTGCCGACCCGACGCCGCTGGTGCTGCTGGTGGACGAGATCGATTCGCTCGTCGGCGACACTTTGCTCTCGGTGCTGCGGCAACTGCGCCGCGGCTACGAACAGCGCTCCGAAGGCTTCCCAGCGAGCATCATCCTTTGCGGGGTCCGCGACATCAGGGACTACCGCATCCGATCCAGCACCGGCGAAGTGATCGCCGGCGGCAGTCCGTTCAACGTGGCCGCCGAGTCGCTGCGGCTTGGCGACTTCACCGAGAGCGAAACGAAAACGCTGATGAAGCAGCACACCGACGAGACCGGGCAGTGCTTCTCGCTGGAAGCCCAGAATGTCGTCTGGACGCAGAGCAACGGCCAGCCGTGGCTGGTGAACGCGCTCTGCGCCGGGGCGTGCTTCGACGACAAAGCGGGGCGAGACCGCTCGCGGACCATTGAAGCGGACGACATCCACGCGGCGCGAGAGGTGCTGATCCTGTCGCGCCGCACGCACCTCGACCAGCTGGCGCACAAGCTGGAGGAGGAGCGGGTGCGGCGGGTCGTCGAGCCCATTCTCAGCGGTAGGGACGCAGTGCATGAAGTGCGGGATCTGGAGTACCTGCGCGACCTCGGCCTCATCGACGGCAGCGAGCCGCCGCGCATCGCCAACCCCATCTACCAGGAGGTGGTGCCCCGCGAACTCGGCTACATCCTGCAGAGCAGCCTGGATGAGAACGTGGCCTGGTACGTGCGCGACGATGGCCGTCTGGACATGGCCAAGCTGCTGACGGCGTTCGCCACCTTCTACGGCGAACACGCCGAGCACTGGCTTGGTCGCTTCGAGGACTACCGCGAGGCGGCACCGCAGCTCATCCTGCAGGCGTACCTGCAGCGCATCGTCAACGGCGGCGGGCGCATCGAGCGGGAGTACGGGCTTGGCCGCGGGCGCACGGACATTCTGGTGCTGTGGCCGCGCGAGGCGGGGCAGCCTTCGGACCTCTGGGAGCGCATCGTCATCGAATGCAAGGTGCTGCGGGACTCGGACCGCAAGAGTTTGGCGGGAACTATCGGGCGCGGCGTGGAGCAGACGTTCGGCTACATGGCCAAGTGCCGTGCGGAGGAGGGGCACTTGGTGGTCTTCGACCGGCGCGAGAAAAGGCCGGCGGGTGCGGCGGCGGATCGAAGTGAACGCCAACGGGAAGCCGGCAGCGTCGCGGTGTGGCTGCTGTAGCCGAGGAGGATGTACGAGAGGTCTAGGGCGCGTTGACATTCATGCGAGCGCGAGCCGGATGGCGACCACTCTGATCATCGCCGCGTAGCTCGACTCGGTCTGGTCGTAGCGCGTGGCGATGCGGCGAGAGTTCTTGATCCGGCAGAAGAAGTTCTCCACCCGATGCCGCCTCTTGTACTTCTCCGCGTCGAAGGCGATGGCCTCCTTGCGGTTCGACTTCGGCGGCACCACCGCCTCCGCGCCAAGCGACGACACCAGCTTCCTCAGACCGTCGCCGTCGAACCCCTTGTCCGCCAGCAGCGCCCCGAACGGCAGACCCGACAGCAGACCCTCCGCCGCCGGCAACTCGTGGCGCTGGCCCTCCAGCAGCGCGAACCGCGACAGCCTCCCCAGCGCGTCCACCACCGCCACAACCTTCGTCGTCAGACCGCCCCGCGACAGACCCGACTTCTCCGCGCCCCCTTTTTTCCCGTCGCGTGCTGGTGGACGCGAACGTTCGTGCCGTCGATCTGCACTTCCCCGAAGTCCAGATCCGACGACAACTCCTTGAACATCCTCTCGAAAACCCCCTTCAACGCCCACCGCCGGAAGCGCTTGAACACCGTGTTCCACTTGCCCAGGCTCGGCGGCAGATCCCGCCACGGCGCCCCCGTCCGCCCGATCCACAGCACCGCCTCCACGAAGCGCCGGTTGTCCTCGCCCGTGCGTCCCGCGTCGCCTTCCTTGCCCGCGCACAGCGGCTCGATCCGCTTCCACTGCGCATCGTTCAACATCTTCCGGGGAACCCCAGTCGCCATCGCTCGCCTCCTTGCGTCTTCCGCGCCCATCCAAGGCACGTCCATGAGCATTCATACACCTTCCATAGGAAATGTCAACGCGCCCTAGACCGATGCTGGGAGCGCGGGCGCCGATCAAAGATTCGTCGTGCGCTCAGTCGAGCTCGCGGAAGGAGGACTCGGCCATCCGTGCCGACCGGAAGATGGCGCGTCCCTTGTTCATGCTCTCCTTCCATTCGAGACGCGCCACCGAGTCGGCCACCACGCCGCCGCCAGCCTGGATGTAGAGGGTGCCGTCCTTGACGATGGCGGTGCGAATGGCGATGGCGGTGTCCATGTTGCCGTTCCAGGCCAGGTAGCCGACGGCGCCGCCGTAGATGCCGCGCTTCACCGGCTCCAGCTCGTCGATGATCTCCATGGCGCGGATCTTCGGCGCGCCGGAGAGCGTTCCCACCGGCAGGGTGGCGCGGAGCACGTCCATCGCGGTCTTGCCGTCTTCGAGTTCGCCGACGACGTTCGAGGAGAGATGCATCACATGCGAGTAGCGCTCGACGACGAACTGCTCGGTGACCTTCACGCTGCCGATCTTCGCCACCCGGCCGACGTCGTTGCGGCCCAGGTCGATGAGCATCAGATGCTCCGCGATCTCCTTGGGATCGTTGACCAGCTCCTCCTCCATCGCCCGGTCCTCGGCTTCGGTACGGCCCCGACGCCGCGTTCCCGCCAGCGGGCGGTTGACGATGATGCGGCGCGGTTGGTTTTCGGTTTCCCGCTCTTCGCCTTCCTGTTCGTCGACCCGTTCCACCCGCGCCAGGATCTCCGGCGACGAGCTGACGATGTGGAAGCCGTCGAGGTTCATGAAGTACATGTACGGCGATGGATTGAGGCTGCGCAGGGCGCGGTAGAGGTTGATGGGCGCGCTCGCGAACGGGATGGACATGCGCTGCGAGAGCACCACCTGCATCACGTCGCCCGCGCGAATGTACTCGCGGATGCGCTCCACCGCAGCCATGAACGCTTCGCGCCCGAAGGCGGAGACGAAATCCGACTCGTCCACCGGCTGATTGGCGCTGGAACGGGCGATGACCGGCGCCGAGGCGTCGAGCAGCCGGGCGCGGGCCGCCAACGCCTCCTTCGCCGCTTCGAAGGCACCGGGCGCGCCCGCCGGCACCAAGGAGACGAGTTTCATCCGCCCGGAGACGTTGTCGAAGATCACCACGTCGCTGGACACCATCAGCAGGATGTCCGGCGTACCCATGTCGTCCGGCGGCGTCGAGTTCGCAAGCCGCCGCTCCACGTAGCGGATGGTGTCGTAGCCGAAGTACCCCACCAGCCCGCCGAAGAAGCGCGGCAGCCCGGGCAGGTCCGGGACGACGAAGCGATTGGCGAACGCTTCGACGGCGGCGAGGGGATCCTGGGTGTGCATGGTCTCCACCACCTGCCCGCTCTCTTCGACGGTCAACGTCTCGCCGCACACGCGCAGCACGGTGCGCGAGGGCAGGCCGATGAGCGAATAGCGCGCCCACTTCTCGCCGCCTTGGGCGGCCGATTCCAAAAGGTAGGTATAGGGCGCGTCCGCGAGTTTCAGATAGGTGGAAAGCGGCGTTTCCAAATCGGCCAGAATCTCGTGAACCACCGGAATGTGCGTGAAGCCTTTGCCGGCCAGGCGGTCGAACTCCTGCTGGTTCATGGCGGCGAATCGCCAAGGAGATCGCGAAAAGAGTCGATCACGCGGTCCGCGCCCAAGCTCTCCGGCGCCACGCCTTGGTTGTAGCCGTGGCGATAGACCACGACGCCACAGCCAGCGGCACGGGCGCACGCCACGTCGGTCTCCGAATCGCCGACGAAAAGCGCCTCGGCAAGCGGCACCCCAAGCCGTTCGCAAGCGTAGCGGGCCGGCTCGGCATCGGGCTTCGGATTGGCCGTGGTGCCGCGCCCGACCACCACTTGGAAGAAGCGCGTCATGTCCAGCGCGTCGAGCAGCCGCTCGCTCAACCCCGTCGGCTTGTTCGTCACCACGGCGAGCGGCGCGCGTTCGGACAACGCGGCCAGCGTTTCCACGACGGCTAGATAAGGCTTGGAGTGATCCGCGATGTGGGCACCGTAGTAGTCCAAACAAGCCGCTTCGAGCGCCTCGAAGCGCTCCGGCGAACACTCCACGCCATGATGCGCGAACGCGGCCCGCAGCATGGCCCGCACGCCGTGGCCCACCCAATGCCGCGTCAGCCCCTCCTCCACCGGCGCCAGATCGGCCTCCCCAAGCGCATGGTTCAAGGCCCGCATCAGATCCGGCGCCGTGTCCACCAAAGTGCCGTCGAGGTCGAAAAGATAGCCGCGCCAGTCAGTCATCGCTTGATCTCCGCGCGCATCGCGTCGATCGCGGCGCGATAGTCGTCGGCGCGTTCGCCATCGCCTTTGGGTGCGCCGAAGATCGACGAACCGGCAACGAAAACATCGGCCCCCGCGTCCCGGGCGGCGGCGATGTTCTCCACCTTGATGCCGCCGTCTATCTCAAGCCGCACGTCGCGTCCGCTGCGTTCGATCATGCGCCGCGCCGCCCGCACCTTGGCAAGGCTCGACGGCATGAACGCCTGCCCCCCGAAACCAGCCTGAACGGACATCACCAGCACCAGATCCACCGCATCCACCAAGGGCGCCAAGCCGTCGATCGGAACATCCGCGTTGAAGACCAGCCCCGCCCAAGCGCCGCCATCGCGGATTCGCCCCAACACTTCCCGCGGTGCCGCGCAAGCCTCGATATGGATGGAGACGATGTCCGCGCCCGCCCCGAGGAACTCCTCGACGAGCCGATCCACTGGATTCGCCATCAAATGCACATCCACGACCGCCGCCAAGCCCTGCCGCCGCAACGCCTCGAGCACCAGCGGCCCGACGCTCAGATTCGGCACGTAGTGGTTGTCCATCACGTCGAAATGCACCACGTCGGCCCCCGCCGCCAACACGTCCGCCACCTCCTCGCCCAGCCGGGCGAAGTCCGCCGCCAAAATCGAAGGCGCGATCCACGCGCCGGCGTGGGCCGCGGCGAAGTCGCCAATAGGCCGCCGCACGGGTATCGACTGCACTCGAACACGCCTCGGAACTCGTTCGCCGCGCATTGTAGACAGTCGCGCCACCGACTTCCGAACCGACATCGCGCCGGCCAGCTGGGGAGTCGATCTGGTTGTCCGGCAGCGGCTTCTCAGGTCGACGGCCAGTTTCCGCCCGCCACCGAGGTCTGCCAGCGTCTCACTCCCCGCTAGGAGTCCGCGCTTGTGGAGATACGCGATGGTCCGCCACATTCGCGCTGGCGTACGGCCCCGGGGAGTCCGCAGGGCCAGCGAGTCGCGGCGGGCCGCCAGTGCCGCCGAACCGTGCCGACTCGGCGGCAGGGCCGTGGCCGACATGCTCGACGCCGCAGAACTGGTGGAGGTCCGGCTTGCCCGCGCCACCGAAGCGGCGCAGGTTTCGGCTGGCGGAGAAGGTGCGAATGTCGGGGGAGCGTGTGCTCCTGGCAAGCGACACGGCAGCGCCTGGCTTGCGGAACCGCGAGAGATCGCCGGTCGCGAACGTCGCCCGTCCGCCTGTGGTCTCGTAGAAGTTGAACGTCTCGTCGTCCTCGTCCGGGGTGGGAATCGAGTAGCCGCGCACGAGTGCGCTGAGTTCCTCCAGCAGTTCCTGTTCGGCCGGGTTCTCCCGGTCCGTCACCAGCGCATACGCGGCGCGGAATGCCTTCTGCGAATCCGCCACGGTCGGCGTTCTCCGGCCGTGTTCCTCGATGATCCGTTCCACGGGCCACTCCTCGATATGCGACGCCGCGAATATCGGCCCGTGTTCGTCGTCGATCTCGCCGGTCCACCGGCCATCGCGTGCCACCCAGGTGGACGGCACCTCGGCGGCCGGCAGCCACCCGGCCAGATAGAGCTCAATCGGACTGTAGGGTTTGGCAATCACATGCATACTGCCTGCGGCATATCGGTCGTCGCCCAGACTTACGAGTTTCGACCTATCGAATCCGCCCAACACGCCATTGGCGCTGGAGAGACCCCAATGTGCGCCGATCCCAGGAGGAGATGGCGGTATCACGAAGTTGGCCCAAGTGTGCATGATCTCGTGGGACAGCGTGAGGTAAAGGGATTGGAGATCGTTGTCGTTGACCCTCACTACGCCCACCAGTTTCCCGGCCGATCCGTAAGCCTGCCGGTCGTCGAGCATCAACGTGCCTATGCCTTCGGTAGAGTTGTGGACGTACCGATACCAACCGCCCACGCGTTTGGCTAGGCTGGGAAGGTTGACTTGATGGATCAAATAGTCGAACGCGTCCTCGTAGGCTTCGTAGAGCTTTTCAGCAAGGTCATCGGGGAACAGGCCGTGCCTCAGCAAGGCGTTCATCTCTCCAGAGAGCTCCATCAGAACGAGGTTTTCATTGAACTGGGTCGTCGCGATCTGGAGCGCGTCATCAACGAGAACGGCGTAGTCGCCCATGAGGGAATCGAACCGAATCACGCCGTCCATGCTGGCATCCAAGGCATCCGCATCGCCGAGGACACCCGCCGAAATCGCGACAGCCGTGCCGGGGGCGACCCTGCCCCAACAGCCGCGATCGTACTTCACCGGACCGTAGGAGCCGACGATCAGATCAAACACGCCATCGCCGTCGAGGTTGACGGCCAAGGGCTTGCCGTAGCCAAGCCGCTCCCCGCCGGCGCCGGCGAACTTCCACAGCCCGACGCCATCCGGTTCGAGTTCGGCCAGGACGATTGGCGATTCCTTCGCGCCGAGACCGCTCAAGTACGAGCCGGACGCCAGCCAGGCGGCGCCGTGCCAGCGAGGTTCCTGGCACCAAACGCCTCGTTCCGCTTCGCCATCCGCGAAGATCACATCGTCGAGACCGTCACCGTCGATGTCCGCGACCGTCGACTTGAACCCGTATTGCCGGAAGTCGCGGTCGTCCGGCAGGAAGACCAGCGAACCTTCCTGTTTCGCTGCCAGTTCGAGACGCACGGCGCGATCGTCCACTCCATCCGCGAGGTCCGCCGCATCCAGCGTGGAGGCGGGAATCACATAGGTGGCATAGCTTGAGCCTGCTGGGTCATCGAGCGGGTAGCGGTCGTGTTCGCCAGGCCAGCCGGACATGACCAGAGCGTCGATGCCGTCGCCGTCGATGTCCCCGGTCGACAAGTCCCCCATGCGCCAAGTGCGCCCCGCGCCGTTGTCCGCCGGCCCCGACAGCTGCCACGAGGCGTCGCCGAGCACCGCGCCGCCGAGGTCGACCGTGCCGTCTTCGTCCCCGTCGGCGGCGTCGAGAAGCGGAATGTCGGCCGCGGCAAGCAGATGGAGCACGCCGGGCACACCGCCGATGGCGAGGTCGGGCCGACCGTCGCCATCGAACTCGCCCACCGCCAGGAAGTGACCCAAACCATCCCCGGGCGCGCCGACGAGCCGCAGCGAGCGCAGGCCCGGTCCTATGGACGCCAGCTCTATGCTGCCGTCGACGCTGCCGTCCGCGGCGTCCAGCACCGCCAAGTCTCCGCGGGCCACTAGATACGCGGCGCCTCCCCGGTCGCCGGCTTCGCCCGTGCCGTCCGTGCCGAAGTGCCACGACGCTCCGACGACCAGCTCGGCAAAGCCGTCGCCATCCCGGTCCGGCATGCCGGCCACGGCGACGCCGGCATTGTCTTCGGCGCCCTCGCCGAGGAACTCGTAGAAGCCGGGTTGTCCCCTCAGGCGGCCGATGTAGACGACGCCGTCCACGCCGCCCGGGTCCGCCCCGTCGGCGACGGGTAGATCCAGCGCGGACACGAGATATGCCGAACCGGCGAAGCGGTTGTGCGCCCTGGCACCCAACAGGAGGTCGGCGCATCCGTCTCCGTTCATGTCGCCCACGGACGCCACGCTTGAGCCGAGGTACTGCGGCGCTTCGCCGGCGGACGCGCCTCGGGGAGTATCGCCGACCAACTTCCACGACCTCGGCTCGGCGGCGACTCTTCCCAAGTAGACGATGCCGTCCGCTCGCCCGTCGGCAGCGTCCGCGGCCGGCAAATCCGCCGCCGACACCAGATAGACGGCGCCGGGTTCGTTCCTGTGGTTGTGATGCTCGTCGCCAACATGCGCAGGTGCGCCTATGACGACGTCGCGAGCGCCGTCGCAGTCCACGTCGGCAACCGCCATCGACTCGAACGCCCGATCCGACCAATGCTCGCCGACGAAGCGGTAGTGTCGGATGTCCGCGACGTTCGGTGGCTCGTGCCCGGACGCATCCAGGGGGCGCGCGTCGAAAGCGTCCTCCACGCCATCGCCGTCGTCGTCGTCGTCCGCCAGGTTGCCCACGCCATCGCCGTCCGTGTCCACGCTCTCGGCGGGATCGTGGGGCAGCGCGTCCCGCGCGTCGGCGATGCCGTCGTTGTCGTCGTCCACGTCGGCGTAGTCCGGCACGCCGTCGAGGTCCACGTCGACGCGCGGCCCGCGCATGGCGGTGGAGATGTTCGTCAGCCGCCCTGCCGTGCCCTCCATCAGGCTCATCACGCGCAGCGGCTCGGCCGATTCCACCGACAGCCGCCACATTCCGCTGCCGTCGCCCAGCCGGCCGGTCAAGCCCTGGCCTCCTTCCTCCAGCTGTGCCGCAGTCAACGTCGTCGCCGCGCCCGCCGCCACTACCAAGCGCACCACGCCGGCGCCGGCCCGGCCCAGGTCGTCGATTCCGCTCACCGCGACCTCGGCCGGCGCGGTACCGACGTTGACGATGCGCAGCAGGCTCCGGGAACCGAACGGCGATGCCGAGCCGAAGGTCGCCACCCGATGCCGGCCAAGGCCGCTGGGCGCCACGTCGTGCATCGAGGTCACGAAGCCGTCGTCCGCGTGGCGCACGTAGGTCAGCGCTCTGATGTCCAAGTCCGATTCGAAGCGCAGCCGCCAGTCGCCCGTGCCGGCGCCAACGCCACTGGAGAGACCCTTCTCCG
Organism: Candidatus Azotimanducaceae bacterium; assembly: GCA_965243175.1. GTDB lineage: Bacteria > Pseudomonadota > Gammaproteobacteria > Pseudomonadales > Azotimanducaceae > VXYL01. Next base: position 1,840,275 of record OZ251532.1, read on the forward strand.
CACCACCCGCCTCGAGGTCCCCCGAGTTGAAGTGCCGCGTCTGCCGCGCGGCCAGCGCCAGCTCAACGGGCTCGCGGGCGTGGCCGGCGTCGTCGACCGCGAATATACGCACCGTGCCGGCGACGTGCGAGTGGTTCGCGACCCGCGCGAAGCCTTCGCGCAACGGATCCTGCGCCTTAGGCAACAGCGGCGCTTCCAGGCGACGCGGCCGGGTCGAGAGATTGCTCAGAAAGTCGTCGCCCTGCAGCAAGCTCCAGCCCTTGACCACCGTTCTGTTCGAGCGCCCTCTGAACGTCTCGATGCGCCAACTGCCGCCGCCGAGTCCCATTTCCTCCAGTCGAGCCTCGTAGAACCAGAAGGGCCAGCCGCCCTGCACCCAGACTTCGTGAACGTCGTGGGACGCGCCGGAGTCGTCGTGCGCCAGCAGCGACAGTGCCACCCAGTCCTCAAGGGCCAGGCCTGCCAGCACCATCGCCGACAGGTGGTCGGCGTTCGGCGACATGACGGTGTCGAACTGCGGCAGGCCGCCGCGCAGGGGCGCCGCGTCGTGCAGGGCCGCCAGCAGGCCATCGTCGCCGCGCGCGTACACCAGCACCTCGATGTCGAGATCGGTCTGGAACTCCATGCGAAACGGGACGTCGCTGAACCCCCCGGCCATTCCCTTGAGGGGATTGCCGGCGGTCAGATCCCCGGTGTCGAAGTTCACCGCGGCGCCGCTGGCCAACGCGAACTCGATTCGTTCGCTGTCCACGGGATTGTTGACGTAGCCGGCGATCTCGACTTCGCCGTCGCGGGCGCTGTGGTTGATTATGCGCAGGAGCCCTGCGCCGTAATTTGGGAACAGCAGCACGCTCGGCCGGTCGAAGTCGAGCGCGATGCCATGCGCCGCCAAGCGGGGCAGCGCCTCGTTGAGGGACACACGGCCCAGCGGGTTGCCGGCCAGATTCACGGCGGTGTCCGGGCCGCGCCAAGCGCTCGCGGCCAGCGGCACCGCATCCGCCACCTGGTTGCGAGACAGATCCAGCGTCGTCAGCGCCGTCAGGCCGGCGAGCGGCCGCAGGTCCGCGATCTGGTTGTCCGGCAGCACCAGTTCCTCCAAGTTGACTGCCAGTTCCAGGCCGGCCAGGCGTGTGATCGCGTCCAGATGGTCGCCTTGGTGCCGAAGGGCGCGCAGCCTTTGCAGATCGCCGCGAAGGATGGGTTCGGATGGCCCCTTGCCGAAACAAGCCCGCAGCCGATCCGCCAGCACGGCATCGATGATGGGCACCGGCGTCTGCGAAGCCGCCCAATCCAGTTCCAAGGCCCGCTCCGTGCCGAACAGCGCACAGGTGGAGGGCGTCTGGCCCAACGCCGCAGCTGGCCACAGCAGCAGCGCCGCCACGAACGCCACCCGCCAACCTCGGCGCACACAACCCAGACCCTCGCGGCGCCTAGCAAAGAGCGCGCGACTCTCGTGCCTTTTGTGTTTGGCGCTCGACATTGTCAGGGACGACCCGGCGGCGTACCCCAAGTGGCTTCGGCGTGGCCAGGCAGTCCAGCAGAGTCCGTTACGTTGACACTGAAGTCGACTACCGCCGAGGCAGGGCCACTGCGGTACGAGAAGCTGACACTAGCGCCACTCGATCCCCCCTGCGCCGAGCCCGCACCCGACACGCTCCATGAGTACCTGTAGGGCGGCGTACCGCCGGACACGATGGCCGTCGCAGTGCCTCGGCCTCCCGACCCCGAGACGGAAATGGACACCGAGGGTGCCGAGATCTGCTTGGCTTTGGAGCACCGAGCTGTCGTGCCATCGCAGCTGCCCACGCACCTCCACTTCGACTGGGTTGCCGTATCGGCCACGTCTTGAAACGTACCTCGGGAGCAGCCGTTCGTGACGGCGTTGTTGCAGCTGCCGTTCGTCCGCGTGACCGTGCATGTCGCGCTTGTCGCGCTGCCCCAACTACTATCGTTGCATGCAAACGTCGCGGAACCGGTGCGGCAAGAAACGGTGTTGTTCAAGGTCACGCTTGAACCATGTGGGGTTGCACTTGCCCTCGCGGAGCAACTGCTCCACGTCAGCGTTGTGCGGGAGCAGTCCCGAGGAGGACAACGGGGATTGGCGCAAGAGCGTGTTTGCACCACGGCCGGCTTGGGCGCCGGGCAGGCGGTGCTGCCGCAGGGGCAGCTGACAGATCGGGTCTGCTCCTGTTCACCCGACGTACCGCAGGTGCTCGGACTGCATCCGCTCCAATCCCCCCACTGGCCTTTGACCCACTGAGGATTCGACGGGTTCGAACACGACACAGTCTCCGTCTCTGCCGGCTTGACGCTTTGATCGCAGTCGTTCCCGCCACAGCCGGGGGGTGCGCAGGTGACAGACCGCGATCTGGTCGTCTCGCAAGTTGAAACACTGCAAGGGCCCCACGGGCCCCACTCGCCGCGCTGCCAAACGCCGTGCCTCGGCGTGTTTCCCGTGCAGTTTCGTGTTTCGGACGCAGCCGGCTTGGATGCTGCCGGGCAACCGGTGCCGCATGGACAAGTAACCGCCCGCGTGCGGGTCTGGGTGCCAGCTGCGCCGCAGGCGCGTGCGCTGCAATCGCTCCAGTTGCCCCATGCGCCGGCTTGCCAGCCCGGGCTTGGGCAGGCCCTCGTCTCCCACGCCGCTGGCTTGCTCGACTGGTCGCAAGGGGTGCCGCCGCAAGCGGGGGGCGTACAGGTGACGGAACGGCTTCTGCTGCTACTGCAGACGGAACCTCCGCAGGCGCTCCATTGGCCCCATGTGCCGGTCTCCCAGACGCCGTTCCTCGCATCGCCTCCGGTGCAGGACTGCGACGAGGGGCCGGCGCAGTCGAGGCCGCCACACGCCGGGGTTGGGCTGTTGCAGGCTCTCGTGCGCGTACCGCCGGTCCTACAGGCGCTGGCGGAGCAGTTGGACCACGAGGACCAGCCGCCGTCCACCGGGGTGTTCCCGGTGCAGGTGCGCGACGAGGGGCCGGAGCAGCTGCTGCCGCCGCATCCCGGCGCCGGGTTGTCGCAGGTTCGCGTCTGCGTGCCGCTGGCGCCGCAAGCGGTTGCCGAGCAGTTGGACCAAGCGGACCAGCCGCCGTCCACTGGCGTGCTGCCGGCGCAGCCTCGGACCTCGCTCGTCCCCCTGCTGCCGTCCAGCTTCAGACACTCCTGGCCGCCGTGTGCAGGAGCGGGGTTGTTGCAGGTTCGGGTCCGCGTGCCGCTGGTGGCGCAGGCGGTCGTCGAACAAGCGCTCCAATCCGACCAGCCGCCATCCACTGCGGTGTACTTCACGCACTTCTCGGAGTCGGCGCCGCCGTACTGGCCATCGCAGCGCCAGACGTAGATCGTCGGGTAGTTGGGGAACGCGGCGTCGTTCGGAGTGCCGGCGGAGCAGCCGTTGCGCTTGATCTCGTTGCAGACGCCATCGATGGGCACTTCCGATACGTCTATGGCGCACCTCTGCGAGTTCGCGCCGCCGTGGACGCCGTCGCAGCGCCACGCATACTCGTGTCCGTCCTCGGGGAACGCGGCGTCGTTGGCGGTGCCGGCGGAGCAGCCGTTGCGCGTGGTCTCGTCGCATGCACCGTCCACCGGCACGAACTTGATGCACTTCTCCGAGTTCGCCCCGCCGTGCAGGCCGTCGCAACGCCAAAGATACGCCGTGGGGATGTCGGCAAGCGCTTCGTCGTTGGCGATGCCGGCGGAGCAGCCGTTGCGCTTGATCTCGTTGCAGACGCCGTCCACCGGCGCGAACTTGCTGCACCTCTGCGAGTTCGCGCCGCCGTGGACGCCGTCGCAGCGCCACGCATAGGCGGTCGCATCGTCGGGAAACGCTTCGTCGTTGGCGGTGCCGGCGGAGCAGCCGTTGCGCGTGGTCTCGTCGCACATGCCGTCCACCGGCACGAACTTGCTGCACTTCCCCGAGTTCACCCCGCCGTGCAGGCCGTCGCAACGCCACACGTAGACCGTTGGGTGATCGGGGAATGCGTCGTCGTTGGCTCTGCCCGCCGAGCAACCGTTGCGCTTGATCTCGTTGCAGACGCCATCGACAGGTTCCTGCGCCGCCGCGGATTCAACCCCCAGCGCACAGCCCAACAGCGCAGCCGCGAGAATGCCTCGTCGCCTCACAATGTGCCCTCCGGCTCTGTACAGGGAGTCTACGCCTTCGACTGCTCTTGTCCACAACCTCGCGCTTGGCGTTGCCGCTTTGGACATCTTCCTTCCACTGCGCCATGCTTAGGGGACGAATGAACGCGGCGGCGGGCTTGGCTGGGTGCTGGGCGGAAAGCGGCGCTCGGCATACGGGTGATTCAGAGGAGGGAGCATGAAGTTCGGGGTGCAGGTGAACTGCTATCGCACGACTTGGGAGGCCATCAGGGCGTCCATCGAGGCGATGGAGGGGACGCGGTGGAACAGCGTTTGGTTCGCGGACCACTTTCTGCCGCCGGGGCGTCGGGAGGACGAACATCTCGCCGCCTACGAAGGGTGGACGCTCATTGCGGTTGCGGCTGGCATGACGCGCAAGCTGCGGCTTGGGCATCTCGTGCTGGGGAACACCTACCGCAATCCCGGCCTGTTGGCGAAGATGGCGACGACGCTCGATCAAGCCTCCGAAGGGCGGTTCGAGCTTGCCCTCGGCGCGGCCTGGTTCAAGCGCGAGCACGAGGCGTACGGCTGGACGTTTCCGTCCATGAAGGAGCGGCAGGATCGCTTCGAGGAAGCCTGCGAGCTGCTGCGGCTGCTGTTCACCAGCGAAGAGCCGGTGAACTACCAGGGCCGCTACTACCAACTCGACCAGGCGCCGCTTTCGCCGGGCTGCCACCAGAAGCCGCACATTCCGATCATGGTCGGCGGCACGGGGGAGCGGCGCACGCTGCGCACCCTCGCCCGCCACGGCGACATCTTCAACATGGATGGTTGGGCTGGCCAGGGCATGACGCTGGACGTCTACCGGCACAAGATCGGCGTCTTGGAGAAGCACTGCGCGGATGCCGGGCGCGATCCGGCGGAGATCAAGCGCACGCTGCTGATGCCGTTGCAGGTCACCGAGGACAAAGCCCGCATCGAGCGCTTCCAGAAGGCGCTGGGGCCGGGTTCGATGGCCGGGCCGAAGAACGAGGTCATCGACCGCATCGGCGAGTTCGAGCGGGAGGGGGTCGCCGAGATCATGTTCGGCGCCGTGCGCACCGGCGACGTGGAGATGTACCAGCGCATCGAGGAAGAGATCGTCTCGGCGTTCGACTGAACCACAAGGGCAGCGCAACGGACAAAGGAATCAAGAGGGAGAACTCACATGGCACACGACATCGTCATTCGCGGCGGCGAACTGGTGGACGGCACCGGCAGCGCCCCTCGGCAAGGGGACTTGGCAATCGACGGCAACGCCATCGCCGCGGTCGGCAAGGTGGAAGGCAGCGGCAAGCGGGAGATCGACGCCCAGGGCCTCGCCGTCACCCCCGGCTTCGTCGATCTGCACACCCACTTGGACGCCCAGATCGGCTGGGATCCGCAGATGACGCCGGTGAGCTGGCACGGCGTTACCACGGCCTTGCTCGGCAACTGCGGCGTGACCTTCGCGCCCTGCAAGCCGGCCGACGTCGACTTGCTGGCGGCCATGATGGAGACCGTCGAGGACATTCCGAAGAACGCCATCCTCACTGGCCTGCCGTGGGACTGGGAGGACTACGGCGGCTATCTGGACGCCATCGAGCGGCTGAACCCGGCGCTCAACGTGGCCGGCATGGTGGGGCACTGCGCGGTGCGCTTCTACGTGATGGGCGAACGCGCCGTGGAGGAGCAGGCCACCGCCGAAGAGCGGGCGCAGATGGCGGACGTGGTGGCGAAATCCATGGACGGCGGCGCCGTCGGCTTCTCCACCAACCGCTATCCGCCGCACAAGCTGCCGGACGGGCGCTCCATTCCCGGCACCTTCGCGGATCCCGTCGAACTGGTCGAAATCGCCAAGGCGGTCGGGCCGCGCAACGGCCTGATGCAGGCGGTGGGCGCCAACTTCGAGGTGCTGAAGGCGATGGCGGAGACCACCAAGGGGCGCATCCTCTTCAGCTACGGCACCGGGCCCCAGGAAGGCTCCGGCAAGGCGCAGGCGGAGAATCTGGCGAAGCTGTGCGAGCACGGCGACCTCACGGCGATCACGCAAGTGCGCGGTTCCGGCTTCATGTTCGGCCTGCAGTCCGCGCTGCCGGTGCAGGGCGAGACGTGGGACGCGGTGCGCAAGATGAAGCTGCCGGAACGCCTCGCCGCGATCCGCGATGCGGACACCCGCGCCAAGCTGGTCGCGGAAGGCAAGGCGTCGAAGCAGCGCTTCCCGCTGCACAACGTCTTCTACCTCGGCGACGGGGAATCGCCGAACTACACCGCGCCGGCGGAGCAGAATCTCGAAGCCGAAGCGAAGACGGCGGGCGAGCACTGGGTGGAGACCTTCCTGCGCCTCTCGGACGCCACCGACGGCCGGGCGCTCTTCAACCTGCGCATGTTCAACCAGAGCCTCAAGGAACTCGGCGACCTGTTCAAGAGCGAGCACATCTTCCCCAGCCTGGGCGACGCGGGCGCGCACGTCTCGCAGATCATGGACGCCGGCTGGCCGAGCTTCGTGCTCGGGCATTGGATTCGCGACGCGAAGCTCTACAGCCTGGAAGAGGGCGTTCGCCGGCTCACCTCCGGGCCGGCGCGGGTGCTTGGGCTGGAAGATCGCGGCGCGTTGCGCGTCGGCATGAAGGCGGACGTGAACGTGCTGGATCCGGCCAAGGTCGCCGAACGGCAGCCGGAGCTGGTTCACGACTTCCCCGGCGGTGCGCCCCGCTACATCCAGAAGTCGCTGGGCTACAAGGCCACCATCGTCAACGGCGCCGTGACGCTGGTGGACGGCGAGCACACCGGCGAACGCGCCGGCCAAGTGCTCCGGCACGCGGGCTGACGCTCGCCTTCCACTGAGGGTTGGCCGCCATGAATGCGCTTTGCTTCCACGCGCCCGCCGTTGCGCCATTCGGTGTGCTCCGCCGTTGGCGCATCGGCGTTCTGTTGGCTTGCGTCGGCTTGGCGGCGAGTGCGCTCGGCGCGGCCTCTGCGGTCGACGCGCCGCTCGCCGTGCGCGACGCCTTGGGGCCGGAAGGCAGCGTCTACGCGCTGCCTTCCAACCTCCTCGCTGCGCCTGGGAGAATCGAGCGCGACGGCATCGCCTTCGAAGTTTCGGCGAGCGCCGACACGCTCTCCTACCGCGCCATGCGGCAAGGCCGCACCGCCCTCGCGCACGCGCACCGAGCCGGGCCGCCGGTCCACTTCGCCTTCGATTCCAAAGGGTTCGAGTTCCGGCGCTTGGCGTCCACGGTGCGCGTCGAACTCGGCGACTATGGTTTGCTCGGTGGACTGGTGCGGGAGCTCGGCGCCGTTTCCGCCAAGGCGTATCCCGAACTCGGCTTCGCGCTGATTCGGCTGCGTCCCGCCGCGGATCCGGCGCAAGCCGCGCAACGCTTGGCCGAGTTGCCGGGCGTGCGTTCGGCGAACGTGCGCTTCAAGAATCGGGCAGAGCGCCCCAGACCGCCGCGACCGGCGTTGCTCGACCCCAGCGGCGGCAACCCCGACCTGCCGACGGTAAGGGCGGGCCTGAAAGCCGATCTGTACGTCTTCTTCGACGGCTTGCGCGTTGCCGACGATGGCGCGCTGACGGCGAGCGTGGCGGTCCTGAACTGGGGCGCGGCGAACTCCAGAGCCGCGCGCGTGACGCTGGACGTGACCACGGACCCGGCCTTCGGCAACGTAGTCGATAGCAGCGAAGCGAGAGTCCCCATTCTGGGGCCGAAGGAGAGCTACTCCCTCACGATGCCCATCGACACCACCGGCCTCGCCAACGCCACCTACTACGTGCTGGTGCGCACGCCGCCGCAAAGCACCGAACTCGCCGGGCGCAGCTACACGAACGAGGATCGAGGCGGATTCACGCTGGACGGCGCCGGCAACCTCCGCTTGGAATGTCTCGACCCGGGCCGAGGCCGAAGCGGGGCCGACCCGCTCTACCGCCAGCAATGGCACTTGAACAACACCGGGCAAAGCGCCTATTCGGACAGCTACGGTCGCCCGGACGCGGACTTGAGCCTGAACCGCATCCTCTCCCGCGGGCCGACCGGCGAAGGCGTGCGCGTCGCCGTCGTGGACACCGGCTTGGAGACGTGCCATCCGGACCTCGGGGCGAACGTGGAAGTCGGCGCATCGTTCAACTTCAACGCCGGGCTGCTCGGCGCAACCCTTTCGACAGCGCCTTGGCCGGGCGCCCGTGCAGACGATCCGTACACGCCCTACCCGGCAGGCGACCACGGCACCAGCGTGGCCGGGCTGATCGCCGCCACGGCCCGCAACGGCACCGGCGGACGCGGCGTGGCGCACGGTGCGCAGCTGCGCGGCTACAACATGCTGAACGCCATCGACTACGACCTCCGCGTCTTTCTCGATTCCCTCGGCGCCAGCCACTTCGCGCCCGATTCCTCGAGCGTGGACGTCTTCAACATGAGCTTCGGCGGTTTCGGCTATCCGAGCAACGTTCCGGTCGAAGAAGAGGCGTTGTTCGCCTACGGCACGCGTCGGCTGCGCAACGGCAACGGAGCGATCTACGTGAAGGCGGCGGGCAACGGCTTCAACAACTGCTCCGCGCTGAGTCGGCACAGCGTCACCCGTTCCACCGGCTGCACGAGCGCCAACGGCGACGCCACCAACAATCTACCCTACGTTCTGGTGGTCGGCGGCATGAACGCCACCGGCACCCGCGCCAGCTACGCGAGCGTGGGATCCAACCTTTGGGTGACCGCTCCCGCCGGCGAGTACGGATTCGCCAAGCCGGCCATGCTCACCACGGACCAAGCCGGCAGCGCCGCTGGCTACGGCGTCGTCTACGGCGACCGGCTGAGCCAGGTGCCGAGAGTGAACCCGGACCACGACTACACCAGTTCGTTCAACGGCACGTCTTCCTCCGCGCCCAACGTCAGCGGCGTGGTCGCCATCCTGCTCGAAAGCGTACCGACGTTGACTTGGCGCGAAGTCAAGCACGTTCTGGCGAGCACCGCCCGCCGCGTGGACAGCCGCATCGCCGTCTCGAACCCGGAGTTCGGCGGCGTCGAGCGCACGGTGCGTCACGCCTGGACCCGCAACGGCGCCGGCTACTACTTCCACAACTGGTACGGTTTCGGCTCGGTGCGCGCCGACCGGGCGCTGGAAGCCGCGCAAGAACTTGCGCCTGGCACCCTCGGCGCGTTCCGCCGCTCCGGCTGGTTCGACGCCAGCACCCCGTCCACGCCGATTCCCGACAACAACGGCACCGGCATCGTGCAAACGCTAAAAGTCGCCGGACTGCCGGCGTTCTCGAACATCGAAGCGGTGGTGCTTGAAGTGGACCTCGACCACCCCTTCCCCCACGACCTCGGCATCGAACTCGCCTCCCCCTCCGGCACCCCAAGCATCCTCAACCCGGTCTTCAACGAAGTGCTCGCCTTCGACCGCACCGACGCCCCACCCTTGCGCTGGCGCCTCCTAAGCAACGCCTTCTACGGCGAAGTACCCAACGGCGACTGGAAACTCACCGTGTTCGACGGGGCAGCGGGCGAAACCGGCGCTTTGGCCGGATGGCGACTGCGCTTCTACTACGGCGACCACCCGGAGCCGCCGGAGGATTGAGCGCAGGTTCAGGCCGCTGGCGGCAACTTCTCCATCACCTTACGGCGTGGGTATCGCGCAATAGGTTTCATCGGCGGCGATTGGAACGGCGTTCTTGGCGATGCGTCTGTCGAACGTCACGAGGCATCCGTTGTTCTTGGCGGCCAACGCCAACAGATACACGTCGGTGATTTGTTTCGGACCTTGGATGTGTCTCCAGTCGATGGCGCCTGGCGACAGGATGCTCTCGCCCGGCCAGAACTCGTGGTGTTGGGTGTCGATGGCTTCCTCGAGGAGCGTGGCGATCGATGCGGCGCGCAGCCGCCGTCCGTAGTTCGGCCTGGACATGATCCGCAAGACGCCATTCTGGGTGATCGTGCAGGTGGCCCAGCCGTATCCGATGTTGCCTTCCATCCAGCGCCGGGCGAACTCATTGTGGGCATGGTCCGAGTCCAACAACGCTATCAGCACGTTGACGTCCAGTAGGGCCCGCATCACTCGCCCATTTCCTCGCGGATGCGGTTGACCAGTTCGTTGGTGACGACTCCGCCCCGCTTGGGGAACGTGCCGAAGCCGAGGGTCGTGGGCGCTTCCTCCACCCAAACCGCCGAAAGCGCTTCCGCTTGTTCCAACACAGTCTCCGTCGCCTTCTTCTGCTTGTCCGGCGGATAGTCGTACTTTCTCAGTACATGCCTCACGGCAACGCGCAGCTTGGCGCGCACGTTCTCGCGCCTCGTCCAGTCGATGGTGACGTTCTTGCGCACCGTTCGCACCAACTCCCAGGCGAGCCAGCACAGCGCCTCTTCGCCGAGCACGCGCACGGCGCTGTCGTTGGTTCCCAAGGCGTCGTAGAAGGCGACTTCGTCCCTGCCGAGGCCCAATGCTTCGCCGCGCTCGGTGGCCGCCCGCATCTCCTTGGCCAGGCCGATGAGTTCCTCGATGACTTCCGCCGCTTCGATGGCACGGTTCTGGTAGCGACGCAGCGCGGTTTCCAGCATCTCGCCGAAAGAGCGCGCCTGCACGATGTTCTCGCGGCGCCGCTTGGCGACTTCGCCAGTCAACAGCTTGCGCAGCAGTTCCACGGCGACGTTGCGGTGCTTCAGGCCTTGCACTTCCGCGAGGAACTCGTCCGAGAGGATGGAAACGTCCGGCTTCGGCAAGCCTGCGGCGGCGAAAATGTCCGTCACGCCTTCCGGCGCTACCGCACGATCGATGATCTGGCGCACGGCGTGGTCGAGTTCCTCGTCCGTTCGCGCCTCGCCGGCGGCTCGTTTCGCCAGCGCCGCGCGCACCGCTTGGAAGAAGGCCACGTCGTCGCGGATGGCCAGCGCTTCGTCGCGGGGAACGGCGAGCGCAAAGGCTTGGGAAAGCTCGCGCACCGTCTTCACGCAGCGATTCTTGCCGTCCTTCTGGGCAAGGATGTGCTCCTGAGCGGCCGGCAACAGAGCCAAACGTTCGGCCGGCTTGCCGCCCTCCCACCCGCGCCAATCGAAGCCGTGGAACAGATCGCAGCAGATTTCGTGCTTCTCCTGCATTACGGCCACCGCTTCGTCCTGATACAAAGCGGCGCGTCCACGGCCCTCGTTATCCGTGTAGGTGACCAGCGCCGCCTTCAGTTCGTTCGCCAAGCCCAGGTAGTCCACCACCAAGCCGCCCGGCTTGTCCTTGAACACGCGGTTGACGCGGGCGATGGCCTGCATCAGGCCGTGGCCGCGCATGGGTTTGTCCACGTACATGGTGTGCAGGCTGGGCGCGTCGAAGCCGGTAAGCCACATGTCGCGCACGATGGCCACTTGGAAGGCGTCGTCCGGGTTGCGGAAGCGGCTGGCCAACGCTTCCCGGCGGGCCTTGTTGCGGATGTGCGGCTGCCAATCGGTCGGGTCCGATGCGGCGCCGGTCATCACCACTTTCATGGCACCTTTGCTGTCGTCTTCGTGGTGCCACTGCGGGCGCAGCTTCGCCAACTGTTGATAGAGGTCGATGCAGATGCGGCGGCTCATGCAGACGATCATCGCCTTGCCGACCAGCGCTTCCGTTCGGTTCTCGAAGTGGGCGACGATGTCCTTGGCGACGAGCGCCAAGCGCGGTTCGGCGCCGACCACCGCTTCAAGCTGCGCCCATTTGGTTTTCAGCTTCTCCTTGCGAACCACCTCTTCGCCTTCGGTGGCTTCCTCGAAGTCCGGGTCGATGTTGGGGCGCTCGGACTCCGCCAAGGAGAGCTTGGCGAGGCGGTTCTCGTAGTAGATGGGCACCGTGGCGTTGTCTTCCACGGCGCGCTGGATGTCGTAGATGCTGATGTAGTCGCCGAACACGTTGCGGGTGTGCTTGTCGCCGGACTCCACGGGCGTGCCGGTGAAACCGACGAAGGACGCTTGCGGCAGAGCGTCGCGCATGTGGCGAGCGAAGCCGTCGATGAAATCGTACTGGCTGCGATGCGCTTCGTCCGCGATCACCACGATGTTGCGCCGCTCGGAGAGCGCGGGATGACGATCCCCCCGTTCTTCCGGGAAGAACTTCTGAATGGTGGTGAACACCACGCCGCCGGACTGCACGGCCAGCTTCTGGCGCAGATGGGCACGGTTCGCGGCTTGCACGGGCGTTTGGCGCAGGATGTCCTGGCAGCGGGCGAAGGTGCCGAACAGCTGATCGTCCAGATCGTTGCGATCCGTGAGCACCACGATGGTGGGGTTCGCCATCGCCCGTTCGCGCACGATGGCACCCGCGTAGAAGGCCATCGTGAGGCTCTTGCCCGCGCCTTGCGTATGCCACACCACGCCGATGCGCCGGTCGCCGCGTTCTCCGCCCTGCCGCCGTCCGGTCTCGTAGCGGCCCCGTTCGTCCGCCACTTGGCGTTCGTCCCAGTCGCGGGCTTGGGCGCGCAGCGTTTCGGCCACGCCCGTGCGAACGGCATGAAACTGATGGTATCCCGCCATCTTCTTGGCCAACTCGCCGCTGCCGTCGTCCTCGAACACGACGAAGCCGCGCAGCATTTCGAGAAACTGCGACGGCTCGCAGACGCCTTGCAGCAGCACCTGCAATTCCGGCAGCTTGGAATCCGCCAGCTCTTCACCTTCAATGGTGCGCCACGGCTTGAACCATTCGCGCCCGGCAGTGAGTGTGCCGATGCGGGCACTGAGGCCGTCCGAGACGACCAACGCCGCGTTCATGGCGAACAACTCTGGCTGTTCGGCCTGGTAGGTCTGCAACTGCTGCCACGCGGTCCAGATGGTCGCGTCTTCGCTGGCCGCGCTTTTGAGTTCCACAAGCACCAGCGGCAACCCGTTCACGAACAGCACGATGTCCGCCCGCCGCTCGCGCTTCTTCTCCATCACGGTGAACTGACTGACGGCCAACCAGTCGTTGTTCCCCGGATTCTCGAAGTCCACGACTTGCGCCTGGGCGCCGCGGATTTCCCCGTTTGCCTGCTGGTACTCCACCCCAACGCCTTCCACGAGCAACCTGTGGAAAGCGCGGTTGCGGTGTTCGAGAGTGGAACCCTCGGGCTGCGTCAACGCTCGGTAGGCGCTCTCCTGCGCCGCTGCCGGCAAGTTGGGATTCAGCTGTTCGATGGCAGTGCGCAAACGGCGCGTTAGGTAGGCTTCCGTGTAGTCTTCGCGCTCACCGGCGTTCCCGCCGGGTGCCACTTCCCGCCCGTCCACAACAAACCAACCGGCCTCGCCCAGCCAGTCAAGCGCCGCTTCCTCAACGGTGGATTCGGAAGCACCGGTCATTTGGGGCCCTCCAGCAGATTGACGATGAGGCGAATCATCAAGTCCTTCCCCGCAGGCGTACTCTCCGCCACAAGCAACGTCAGCGCCGTCAGCGCTTGCGGATTGAGGCTGTGCGCCACTTCTTCCTGCCGCAAGTACAGCAGGAACAGCAGCGAGGCAATGCGCTTGTTGCCGTCCGAGAACGGATGATCCTTAACCACGAAATAGAGCAGGTTCGCCGCCTTCTCTTCGCGGGAGCGGTAGAGCGGTTCGCCAAACATGGTCTGCTCGATGTTGCCGAGGATGGCCTCCAGAGCGTCGCCCCGAGGGCTGCCGAACAGAGCGGACGCCTCCCCACGGGACATCAGCTCGCGCTTCAGCGCCGCGATCGCTGCCTTGGCCGTGTCCACGTCCAATGCGCTGACGGCAGGCCTTGTTCCGGGCGGCGACGCCAGCTTGTCCTCGTCGTACTCCAGCAGCAGCCGCCAAGTGCCCGCGTAGGCGGCGACGATATCCAGAACGGCCTTGCCGGTCTCGTTCACGAGGGATTGGCTCTGTAGCGTGCGAACCAGCAGGGCGAGCGTATTCTGAGCTTCGCGCAGCCCGCGCTCGCCAAGCCTGTGTTCGTTGAGGGTGAAGCCCCGGATCAAGTGGTCGCGCAGCGTGCGGGTAGCCCACTGACGAAAGCGCACACTGCGCTTGGAGTTCACCCGATAGCCGACGGAGATGATGGCGTCCAGGTTGTAGTGCTTCAGCGTGCGCCGCACCCGACGGCGACCCTCGGCCCGAACTACTAAGAGATCCTTAGTCGTTGCCGCCTCCGCAAGCTCCTCGCTGGCGAATACGTTGCGCAGATGCATCACGACGTTTTCAGGCGTCGTGCCGAACACCTCCCCCATCTGCCTCTGGGTCAACCACACCGTCTCCCCCTCAAGGCGAACGTCCACATGCGCCTCGCCATCGTCCGCCTCGTAGACGACGACCTGTCCGTTGGGGGAGCTTTCGTTGGCCACTGAACTGCCTCTCCAGCGGCGGAACCAGATGAGGCATCATACAACGCCTGCCAGAGCTTCCTCACCATCCGCGAGGCGAATTTGTCCCGAGATGAGCCTGGGAAGGAGGATGTCTCGAAGCTCCGTCAGCCCACACACGCCGCGCGCCGCACGAGCCGGCCAGCCTGTCGCAACTCGGTTAGGTGGCGCCGCTCTCCGCCAGTGCCGCCACATCCTGCTCCGAGAGCCCAAGCAGCTCGCCGTAGACCTTTGCGTTGTCCGCCCCTGCCGCTCTTGGCAGCTGAACCGGCGGCGGGGATTCGCCCTCGAAGCGCAGTGGGGTGTTCGGCAGGATCACCTCGCCGTACTTCTCGTGGGCGAGCTTGGCGAGGGCGCCGCGTTCGAGCAGGTGCGGGTCGTGCAGCACGTCGTCCAAGGACTGCACCGGAGCGCAGATCACGCCGTGGGCTTGGCAGGCGCGGAAGACCTCCGCCTTCGGGAGCGTCGACGTCCACGCTTCCACGACGGCATCGGTGGCCTCCATGTTCTTGGCGCGCGAGCGCATGTCCTGGAAGCGTGCGTCCGTGGCAAGCGATTCCTTCCCCATCGCCTTGAGCAGGCTGCTCCAGTGGTTCTCGCGGATGCAGATGATGGCGACGTGGCCGTCGGCTGCCGCATAGACGTTGTAGGGCGCGACCGCCCGGTTCTGGTGGTGATTGCCGGTGCGCGGGGGGTCGCCGCCTTGATGGTAGTAGGCGCCGAGCGCGGTGGTGAGGGTTGGAAACACCGCGTCCTGCATGGCCACGTCCAGCACCGCGCCTTCGCCGGTGCGCTCGCGGCGCGGCAGGGCGCTGACGATGGCGGCGTAGAGATGCACGCCGCCGAGAATGTCGCACAGCGCCGGGCCAGCCTTGAGCGGCGGTTCGCCATCGTTGCCGGTGATGGCGATGGCGCCCGTCATGGCCTGCACGGTGATGTCCATCGCCAGGTAGTCGCGGTGCGGCCCGCCACGCCCGAAACCGGTGCTGGCGGCGTAGATGAGGCGCGGGTTGATCTCGCGCAACGCCGCGCTGCCGACGCCATGCCTGTCCAAGGTGCCGGGGGAGAAGTTCTCGAGCAGAACGTCCGCTTGCGCGGCGAGATCGCGGAGTAGCCCGCGCCCGCGCTCGGATTTCAGATTCAGCGTCACGGCTTCCTTGTTGCCGTTCAGCATCATGAAGGGATAGCTGGCGACCACCCCGCCCCGCCCACGCATCCCCTCACCACCCGGCGGCTCCACCTTCACCACCCGCGCCCCAGCCATCGCCAGCAGATAGCCGCAGTAGGGGCCGTTGTAGATCTGGCCAAGATCGAGAACCGTCACGCCGGCCAAGGGCCGGGCTTGGGGCTTTTCGCTCTTCGCTTGCGTCGCGCTCATCGCTCAAGTACGGTACCACGAAGTGCCTAGGCGCACCAACTGCTCAAGGCCACTGGCGAGTCCGCTGGCTCGACGTTTCGTGTACGCGCAGCCAGCCGCCCTGGGAGAACATCAGTGACAAAGCAACAAATCGAGGGCGCGGAATTCGTTCTGTCGAGCCAAGAGCCTGACGTGTACGACTCCAATGGGCGTCGCTGCTACCTTGACCTGATTGGCAAGGGGATGCTTCGGGCTGCGGGGCCAGAAGAGAATGTCCGACAGCAATTCATCAGCTTCTTGATTGATCAGGTTGGCGTGCCTCCCGAACTCTTGGCCACTGAAGATGCCGTCTCACATCATGGAGCAGCGTCCCAGGACCGTATGGACATCTTTTGCAGATTGCCGAACCGCGACCCCTTGTTTGTCGTGGAGTGCAAACAGCAAGGTCTGGTTCTTGAAGTCGAACAGCATCTTCGCCAAGTACAGCGCTACGCCAAGCTAGTCGGCTGCAGGTTGGCAGTCCTTACCAATGGCGACGAGACGTGTGCCTATGTCTGTGAGGGAGGCAACTACAAGCTACGCAAACTGCAGCTCCCCGTGAACGCAGTACCCACCTACCAAGAAATGTTGAACATCGGAGACTACGAGATTCCAACGGTATCTCCGCAAGTCTGGTACCGACCGACATGGGAGGAGATGCCCGCCTCGGCCGAGGACTTGCGAGACGAGCCTTTCGCGTCCATGGTCAGCACGGGAAGCGGCCGGCGCCGGATTCGATGGCTTTCCAGTCTCGGCAGTTTGTTCTTGGACGCGCATCGTGTCGAAGAATGGCAAGCGTCTGGATTCGACGTGGAGGACATGGGCATCGCAAAAGTCAGCCCGACCAACCGATCTGGTGGCCGCTGGGACGGAGAGTACCGTGGCTTCCTCGTGACCAATGACCACGCCGACTCCCACCTCGTTCGCTTTCTCATGACATCGGACTGGAAAGGGCGTACTACGCTAGTGGTGGCAGTAGACGATGAGAGCGGCAAATCCTGCAATGAACTGCAGCTCGACATGGATTTCCGAGATACTGTAGAGCAGTCTGCGGAGTCCGCCGTCATTTGGCACAACGGAAAACTCCCTGGCGGCAAGAAGGGGTGGACCAAAGATGCGATGATCGCCTACGCGAAAAGGCATGTTGCGCACTTGGTTGAGGGCGACTACGTTCGCCTTGGGCAGATTCCGGTCGATCGGCATGTCGATTGGGAGGATGCCCACGAACTCATCACCAACTGCGTCGAATACGCGCTGCTCAGAAAGCGGTTCAAGGAGGGGCGCTAGAGCTCACCTCGCATGGCGGCGGACATAGTCGGCTACTGCTTCACGGCTGGCAGGCAACATCGTGCGCCGGGCAGCAGATGGATCGAGACCGTCCAATGTCGGGTGGCGCGGCACGTGTCCACCGGTGGCTTTGCTCACGGCCACCGGGAACTTGGCCGGGTGCGCGGTTGCTATGCAGATGGGTGGGTCGTCGATGTCCATCCTCGTCGAGTCCGCTTGTCTGGCCGCTGCGATGCCGACCGCGGTGTGGGGATCAACAACGTAGCCCAAGCGGTGGTGGGTGTCCCCAATGATTGCGTACGTTTCTTCCTCGTCGATGGCTATGGCGACGATGCCTCCGTCAACGCGCATCTCCAGAGGCGCTTTGTCCGTTTCGGCGAATTGCGCCATGAACGCCCTCACTCTCGCGGCGTCGCCGCCATAGCACAGGTATAGGAAACGTTCGAAGTTGCTTGCCACTTGGATGTCCATCGATGGGCTGATGGTGTGGCTGACGGGGCCGCGCTGATAGATGCCGGTTTGGAAGAAGCGCACCAGAATATCGTTGTCGTTGGTGGCCAGTACGAGTTGCTCTATCGGAACGCCCATCCGCCACGCAGCGATGCCGGCGAAGATGTTGCCGAAGTTGCCGGTTGGCACGGCAATCATCGGAGGGGCTTCGGATTGCAGGCTGGTGTGGACGTAGTAGGTCATCTGCGTCAGCACCCGCGCCCAGTTCATGGAGTTGACGGCGCCTAGGTTGTAGCGTTCCTTGAACGGCAGATCGCCAAACAGTCCTTTGACGATGGATTGGCAGTCGTCGAAGCTGCCGTCGATGGCGAGACAGTGGACGTTGGCGTCCGGCACCGTCGTCATTTGCAGTTCCTGCAACGGGCTGATGCGACCGTTCGGATAGAGCATGAAGATGTTGATGTTGTCGCGCCCGCGTACGCCGTGGATGGCCGCGCTGCCGGTGTCGCCGCTGGTGGCGCCGACGATGTTCAGGCGGCCGCCGGAGCGACTCAGGATGTGCTCGAACAACCGGCCCAGCACTTGCAGCGCCACGTCCTTGAACGACAAGGTGGGGCCGTGGAACAGTTCCAGCACTTGAAACTCTTCCAGGTCCACCAGTGGGGCGACCTGCGGGTGATCGAAGGTTGAGAAGGCGTCCGTCAGCAACGCATCCAGGCAGTCGCTTGGTATGTCGTCCACGTAGAGCTTGAAGATGCGCTGCGCGATCTCGGTGAAGGAAAGGTCGCGCCATGCCGGCAGTTCCTCGACGATGCTGGGAAACTGCTCCGGCAGCAGCAAACCGCCGTCGGCGGCCAGCCCGGTGAGGACGGCTTCGGTGAACGGCATCGGTGCGCATCGGCCGCGCGTGGAGACGTAACGCACGTCAGCGCTCGCCCAGGTGGTGGCCGACGAGGTGATCGAACATGCCGTGCGCCTGGGGCTGCGTGGCGAGGTCCGCTTTGGCGAACAACGCCGCGTTGTGCGAGATGGGCTGCGGTGCCCGCGCCTTCAGATGCGCCTCGGCGACGCGCTCCATCGTCACGAACCACGCGACAGCTTCCTTCACTGTCGCGCCGACCGTCAAGAGGCCGTGGTTGCGCAGCACGATGGCACGGTTCCCGGCCAGCGCCTCGGCGATGCGCCGTCCGCAGTCCAGGCCTTGCACCTGCACTTCCTCGTCGTCGAACAGCGCGTGATCCTCGAAGAACACGCAGGCTTCCTGGGTGATCGGCTCGAACAACCGCGCTTCGGCGGCGAACGGCGTTCCAAAGGGCGTATGCGTATGCGCCGCACTGACGACATCCGCCCGTGCCGCCAGAATCGGCCAGTGAATATAGTAGCCCGGCCAGTTGGTGCCGTTGCCACCTTCGAGAAGCTCCCCGTCCGGCCCGACCAGCACCATCGCCTCCGCCGTCGCATCCGCGAAGGGAACGTCGACGTCGAGCAGCCAGAAGCAGTCCTCGCGCTCCGGATCCTTGGCGCTGATGTGGCCATCGCCGGTATCGCCCCACCCGAACGCCGCGAAGACCCGGTAGCCCAACGCCAAGTCCCGCTTGCGCTGCTCCCGCAGGTTGTCCGTCTCGTTCATGGCGTCGATTCTACCGGGCTGAGGTGTGCATCGCGTATGTCAACGACCTCGCCCGGCGGTACTTTGACGAAAACCAGAAAGTAGGAGTGGTTCTTTCGGGCGTGAACCTGCTCGATGACGCGGCTCATGCCGGGTTTGTTCGGGCGCACGACCACGAACAGATCTTTGCAGAAGAATC
This sequence comes from Candidatus Azotimanducaceae bacterium, assembly GCA_965243175.1. GTDB lineage: Bacteria > Pseudomonadota > Gammaproteobacteria > Pseudomonadales > Azotimanducaceae > VXYL01. The sequence goes on from OZ251532.1 coordinate 1,859,605, forward strand.
CGAGTTCCGAATAGGCGTTGATGATCTCGACGTGGGTCAGGTTCTGCCGATTCGCGCTCACTTCGTCTTGGCACTTGACGATGAAGACGCCCTTGTTCTTCAACACGCGCCACGCCTCGCGGCCACCTTCGACGTAGAGGTCCACCACGGCGGCATGCCACTTTCCCCCGCCTTGGCGCGGTTCCTCGTTGCCGTGCGAGTAATGCTCCCGAAACGCCGCATGCGTGCCAGCGCCCGCTCGCGTCGTGCCACCGTTGCGGAAGAAGCCCTCCATGTAGGGCGGATCGAACACCACCGCGTCTAGCGAAGCGCTGTCGTAGGGCAGGGCTCGGCAGTCCACGCCGGTCGCGAGGTCCGATGTGTGGAGTTCATAGTTGGCGGTGTCGACCTTGCGCCAGAACACGCCCTTGCCATAGGTGACGTCGGCGATCTTCGCGCCTTCGCCCACATGCAGCTGGAGCACATGCGGAAAGACATCGGCGTTGTTGCCGACGTGCGCGGACAGCACCAACTCCGTCGAAGCCGAGCCGCGAGGCGACCGCCGCCCAGACGGCGTTCTCCTCGTGCCATCGGTGATCGGAAGCGCCGTTTGTCTTGCCGCCATGTCGTTCGCCTACCCTCTCGACAGCCTAGCCTAGCGAAGGTTCTCGCCCAGAGGAAACGCCGCTCTCGATGGCGGCGACGATCGCTTCGTCCGGTGCTGCGTCCGTAACCGCCGCGGTGCCGATGCCGTTGCAGACGATCAGGCGCAAGCGGCCGTCGAGGACTTTCTTGTCCATGCCCATCGCGTTGCGCAAGGCGGCGATGTCGAAACCGGGGGCTTCGAGGGGCAGGCTGGCGGTGGCGAGAAGCGCCTGGACGCGCGATGCGTCGTTCGTCGAGCAGAGGCCCAGGCGGGCGGAGAGGGTCATGGCCATGCTCATGCCGATGGCGACGGCCTCGCCGTGGAGGTGTTGGCGGTAGCCGCCGACCGACTCGATGGCGTGGCCGAAGGTGTGGCCGAAGTTGAGGATGGCGCGGCGGCCTTGTTCGCGTTCGTCCTCGGCGACGACCAGCGCCTTGATCTCGCAGCAGCGGCGTATCGCTTGCAGCAACGCCATTGGGTCGCCAGTGGCAAGCTCTTTGATGTGGGCTTCGAGCCAGGCGAAGAACTCGGCGTCGGCGATGACGCCATACTTCACCACTTCCGCAAGTCCGGCGGCCAGTTCGCGTTGAGGCAGCGTTTTCAGCACATTCACGTCGGCGATCACGGCGCGGGGCTGGTGGAATGCGCCGACCAGATTCTTGCCGGACGGGTGGTTCACAGCGGTCTTGCCGCCGACCGAGGAATCCACCAGCGCCAGCAGCGTCGTTGGAATCTGCACCAGAGCGACGCCGCGCTGGTAGGTCGCGGCGGCGAAACCGGCCACGTCGCCCACCACGCCACCGCCGAGTGCCACCACCGTGGTGCTGCGGTTGTGCCGCTTGGCGATGAGCGCGTCGAGGATGCGGCTGTAGGTATCGAGACTCTTGTGCTCCTCGCCATCGCCAATCGTGATCACGTCCACTTGCCGCGAACCGTCGGCGCACAGGCTCTCCTGCAAGGCCGGCAAGTACCGGGCCGCGACGGCATCGTTGGTGACGACGAGGGCCTGCGAACCGATGTACGGGCCAAGCAGGCCGGGCTGGCCCAGGATGTCGTCGCCAAGCAGGATCGGATAGCTCCGCCCGTCGTTCAGAGCGACATCTACGCGCTGCACATCCGCCCCTTGCCCGTCGTCAGTCATCGCAGACCCCGAAGCTGTGGCGATTCGGCGAGCGTTGCCACCACCTGCTGCGCGATCACCCGCGATGGGCGACGGTCCGTGGCCACCGTCACATGCGCGACGGACTGGTACAGTGGCGCCCGTTCCGCAAGCAGCGCTTCCACCCGGCCCGGCAGGTCCGCCACTTCCAGAAGGGGGCGGCGCCGGTCGCGGCTGGCACGTTCCACGATCACGTCCGCAGCCGCTTCCAGATAGACGACCACGCCACGTTCCCGAAGCGCGCGGCGGTTGCCTTCGCGCAGCACCGCCCCGCCGCCTGTGGCCAGCACCACGCCGGTTTGCGCCGTGGCTTCCTCGATGACCGCTTGCTCGCGATTGCGGAAGCCGTCCTCGCCTTCCATGTCGAAGATCCACGAGATGTCCGCGCCGGCGCGCTTCTCCACCAGCTGATCGGTGTCCTGGAAGTCGAAGCCCAGGGTCGCCGCGAGTTTGCGGCCGATGGTCGTCTTGCCGGAAGCCATCATGCCTACAAGGAAGATGCTGCTTTGGATCATGGGTCGATTGCTGCTCAACGCTTGCATTATGCCGCCTCCTCGCTTTGCGAACCGTTCGCAGCGCTGTCTTGGACGATTGCCGGGGTGATGAAGATGAACAGCTCGTGCTTGTCGTCGCGTTCGGTGGTGCGGCGGAAGGCGCGGCCGATGATGGGCAGGTTGCCCAAGAGCGGCGTTCGCGTGACCACCTGATGCTTGTCGGTCAGGAAGATGCCGCCGAGCACCAGCGTGGCGCCGTCGTCCACCAGCACCTGGGTGGCGATGCGCGTGGTGTTGATGCTCGGCACGCCGTGGTAGATGCGGCCAACCGTGTCCTGCTTCACCTCCAAGTCCATCACGATGCGCCCGTTCGGCGTGATGCGCGGCGTCGCCACCAATTGCAGCACGGCGTCCTTGAAGGCGATGGACGTGGCACCCGATTTGGTGGCCTGCTGGTAGGGAATCTCGACCCCCGTTTCGATGGTCGCGGGCTGTTTGTCCGTGGTGACGACCTTTGGCCGCGCCACGATCTCCGCCTCGCCCGCGTCCACGGAGGCGGAGAGTTCCACGTCCAGCCACAGCGCGGATGCCGCCACCGTGCCGGAGACCGCCGCGACGCCGTCCGCAATGGTAACGCCGGTTTGCAGCGTCGTGCCCTCCCCCGTTTCGTCTTCTTGCCCGGCATCGTTTCCGCCGCGCAGCTGCACGCCCCAGCGGATGCCCAGCTGCTCGGAGAAGTTGCTGTTGGCGTTGACGATGCGGGCTTCGATCTGCACCTGCCGCACGGGAATGTCCAAGCGCTCGATCATGTCCTCCACGGCAGCGAGATTGGCAGCGGTGTCGGTGAGTATCAAGGAGTTGGTGCGTTCGTCCACCAGCACGAGGCCGCGCTCGGAGAGTGCGAGCGACGAATCGCTGCCGAGCAGCGCCGCCAACGCCTCGGCATCCGCGTAGCGAACGCGCACGAAGCGCGTCTCCAAGGGCGCGAGCGCTGCCAAGGCGAGGCGCGCTTCGGCTTCCAAACGCTCCCGCTCGGCAAGGACCGCGGCTGGCGCCACCAGCAGCACGTTGCCGCTGCGCCGCTGGCCGAGGCCATTGGTGGCGAGCACGATGTCCAGCGCTTCGTCCCAGGGCACGTCGACCAAGCGCAACGTCATGTCGCCAGCCACGTCGTCGCCAACGACGAGGTTCAGGCCGGCGAAATCGGCGATCTGCTGCAACACGCCGTGGATGGGAATGCCCTGCAAGTTGAGCGACAACGGCGCACCGGTGTAGGCGGGCACGGTTGCACAGGTCTCCGTTTCGCAGTCCTCGGCGGGAGTCGTGGGTTCAGCCGCGATCCCCGCACAAAGAGCGACAACGAGCACGGCGGCAGTTGGCGATTTCCTTTTCATAGTGCAGTACCTCCTGCTTGAGTCTCACTTGCCATCGAGAGCGAGCGCCTCTCGCGCCGCCAGCCGCCCGCACCATCGCGCACGGTTTCGACAAGCTGCACGGCGGCTTCCGAAATGCCCTCGACGTAGCCGCTGTTCAAGCCGAGAGGGTCGCCGACGGCGAGCCGGTGTACGGTGCCGTCGGGACCTTGGAACAGCCCGTAGCTCGCGCCTTGGCCAGCCAAGGTGCCGACCAGCCTCACCTCCGCAAGCGGCACGTCGGCGAGCGGTCCGTGGCGCGGTTGCGGACTGGACGGCGGCGCCCCTTGCACGGGCGGCGCGAACGGACTGCGCTTGTCCGTCGAGCGGTACGCGAAGGGCGAAGGCCGCGCATCGGCCGACTGTGTTGTTGGGGCGAACCTCGCGTCTTCACCAGCGGTCAGCGCTTCCAGATCGGCCATGTCCGGGCTGCAAGCCGCGCAGACCAGCGCGAGCAGCGCTGGGAGCAAGGCGCGTTTGCGCTGGTCGCGGGCGGATGTGGTGATCGTGTTCATGGCGATTCTCCTGCGTCTTCGAGGTGGCGGTAGGTCTTGGCCGCGATGGCGAGTTGGAGCGGCGCGTTCTGGTCAACGCTTGCGACGATCTCGAAATCGTGCAGCGTCACCAGATGCGGCAGCGCGGCCACCGCTGCGGCGAAAGCGCCGATTTCGTGGTAGCCGCCCCGCAACTCCAATGCGATGGGCAACTCCCAGTGCTTGTCCGCTTGCCGTTCCTCGCCAAGCGCGATGCGTTCGATGGCAAGGCCGTGGGCCACCGCGGCGCGGGTGATGGCTTCGACCAGCGCCGGCACTTCGGCGCGTTCCGGCAAGCGATCGAGCAGGTCCGCGAAAGCGGCGCGGGCGTTCGCGTTCGCCGCTTGCAGTTCCGGCAACGCGCTGGCGAGGACGCGCTTGTCGCCATGCTCCAAGCGCAGCTGGCTCTCGCGGCGTTCCGCGGCGGCCAACGCGGCGGTCGAGTTCGCGGGCCAGACGTTCCACACCAAGGCGAAGGCGAGCACCGCCAGAACGCAAGCGCAGCCGACCTTCGCCGGCCACGGCCAAGCGCCAGCGTCCTGAAGGTCCAAGCGCCGCAGCGCGGCCAGCACGTCCGCCGGTCGCAGCTCGCTCGTGAGCGAAAGAGCCATGTCTATTCCTCCTCGGTCGTTCGCTGCATGGAAGACTCGCCGCGCACTTCGAAGGCGAGCTCGAAGGCTGCCGCGTGGCCGCCGTAGACGGCGCCGTCGGCGGCACCGATGTTCTTGAGCACCGGCGCCTGCAACCAAGCCGAGTCGCGGACGTTGCGCATCAGCGCGGCAACCCGGTCGTTGCTGGCCGCGACGCCACGCGCTGCCAGCACGTCGCCCTTCCGCTCGAGCGCGACGAAATGCAGATCCGGCACCAGCGCTTGCGCCACGTCGTCGAGAATCCGCGCCGTGTCGGCGCGACCGGTCCAGAGTTCCGCCAGCGCCTGTTCGCGTTCGCGCAAGGCCCGGTGCGTGCGGCGCAGAGCGTCGGCTTCGGCGATTCGCGCATCCAGTTCCGCAATCGCGTTCGATAGGAAACCGTTGCGCTGGCGCTGGTTCGCCAACTGGCCGTCCACGCTCACGCCAGCGAGCGCACCGAGCGCTGCGGCGACGATGGCCGCGCCGGCCAGCTGGGCGAAGAAGGCGCGTTTGCGTCTTTCCCGGGCGCGCGACCGCCAAGGCAGCAGGTTCAAGCACAGCATCTGTGGAGTCCTCCCAAGTCGTCGAAGGCGCTCAGCGCCAAGCCGCACGCGGTCGCGAATGCCGGGGCGTTGCGTCGCGCCCACTCGACATCGACGTGTTCCGCGAATTCCATGCCGGCGAACGGATCGGCGACTGCAACCGGCAACGCCAAGCGAGCCGTCGTCGAAGCCGCGAGCGCAATTGCCCGAGCACCACCGCCAGTCACCAACAGCCGTTCGAGTCGATGCGCCGGGCACGTCGAAGCGAACTGGCGCAGCAGGCGCTCGGCCAAGCGCAACGCCTCTTCGCCGTACGCGCTCTCGCCGCTGGTCTCGAACGTGCTGGTGCCGGCGAACGATTCCTCCCGCGAGAACAACACCTCGTCGTCTTCGAGAGCGAGCAGCAGCACGCTCGCGGCACCGGCGTCGAGAACGGCGAAGGCGCCAGTCGCTTTGGTGGCCCCCAGCGCCGCCCGTTGCAGGCAATACGTCTCGACGTCCACCAGCGCGGGCTTGAGGCTAGCCTGCCGCAGCGCCGTCTCGCGGGCGGCGATCTGATCCTGCCGGCAAGCGACCACCAGCACGTCGGTCAAGGACGGATCGGCGGCGTTGAGGTTGAGCGGCTCGAAATCGAGCGCCAACTCGTCCTCGCCGAACGGCAGCAGGCGCTCGGCTTCGACGGCCACTTCCAACTCCATCTCGCGGTCCGAAAGCGCGGCGTCCAAGGCGATGGTCTTTGCAATCGCCGCCGAACACGGCACCGCGGCAGCCGCTCGCCGCGTGGTGGCGCCGGAACGCCGCCATGCGCGACGGATCGCGTCGCCAATCGCGCCATCCGCGTCGGCATCGCTTATATTGTGGGCCGGCAACGGTTCGATGGCGCACGCCTGCACGCGCGGCGTCTCCGCCGAACCCGAGAGTTCAACCAGCTTCACAGCCGCCGAACCGATGTCCACGCCAAGGAGGGAACCGGACTTGCGGGTAGACAGTCTCATTCACAACTCCGCCACGACCGCCTGACATGCCCCGAACCGTCAAGCTGGCCGACCGATTGATCGCTCTCGCCGCGCCGTCGGGTGCTTGGCGGCGGCGAGTCCTGGGCGCAATCTTGTGGCTTGCCGCAGCCGGTGTATGTACGACATGTCTGATTTTGGCGTCAGTTTTTCTCTACTTGGACCCGCAGATTCCGTCCACCGACACCTACAGACATTACCGCTTGAAAACGCCGCTGCGGATCTATACGGCGGACGACGCGCTGATAGCGGAATTCGGCGACCGCCTCATTCCCATCGCCCTCGAAGACGTGCCGCAGGAGTTTCTCGACGGCCTCATCAGCACCGAGGACAAGCGCTTCTACTCGCACAGCGGCATCGACTTCGTGTCCTTGGCGAACGACGTTCTGGGCCTGCTCACGTCCGACGTTCGCACCGGCGCCAGCACCCTCACGATGCAGCTGGCGAAGATCGTCTCGTTCAGCCACAAGCAGGAGTTCATCCGCAAATTCAAGGAGATGCTGCTGGCGCTGAAGGTCGAGCAGGAACTCACCAAGGAGCAGATCCTGGAGCTCTACGTGAACGTCATGGCCTTCGGCAAGCGCGCCTACGGGGTGCAGGCGGCAGCGCAGACCTACTACGGCAAGCCGGTGGATCAGCTGACCCTCGCGCAGAACGCGATGCTGGCCGGCATCATCAAGAAGCCGGAAGGCGGCAACCCCATCAACGGCCCGGAATGGGCCCTCGAAAGGCGCAATCTGGTGCTGCGGCGGATGCTGGCCCAGGACGCCATCGACGACGTGGCGTATCAAGAGGCGGTGGCGGCGCCGATCACCGCGCAGGTGTTCCGCCCCGGCATCGACCTGCCGTCGCCCTATCCGGCGGAGTGGGTGCGCGGGCAGATCTTCGAGCAGCTCGGCAACGAAATCTACACCGGCGTGGTCGTCCACACGACGTTGGACGCCCGCTTGCAGGATGCCGCGCAGAAGGCGGTGCAGGGCGGCCTGCTCGCCTACGACCGGCGCCACGGCTACCGCGGGCGCGAAGGCACGGTTGCGGAAGTGGCAGCCGCCGGCGATGTGGCGGTTCGCATCGAGGCGGCCCGCGAAGCGCTCGACGGGCAGCGCGTCATCGGCGGCTTGGAACCGGCCATCGTCGTCGCCGTTTCCGAGCGCGCCGCGCAAGTGGTTCGGCTTGGCGGCGAAGAAGCGGAACTGGCGTGGAGCGGTCTGCGCTGGCGGCCGCACATCGACGCGAACCGCATGGGCGCGTTGCCGAAGGCGGCGGCGGACGTGGTCGCGCTCGGCGACCTAGTGCGGATACAAGCGACCGACGACGGCTGGCGGCTCGCCCAGCTGCCGGACGTGCAGGGTGCCCTCGTCGCTTTGGATTCGAAGACCGGCGGCGTGCTGGCCCTGGTCGGCGGCTGGGATTTCCACGCCAAGCAGTTCAACCATGCGTTGCAGGCGCAGCGCCAGCCCGGCTCCAGCTTCAAGCCGTTCGTCTATTCGGCGGCGCTGGAGAACGGCGTGACGCCAGCCACCGTGTTCTGGGACGCGCCGCTGGTGTTCGAGGACGAAGGCTTGGAAACCACCTACCGGCCGCGCAATGACGATGGCCGATTCCGCGGCCCGATGCGCCTTCGCCAAGCACTCTTCCAGTCTCGCAACGCCGTCTCGATGCGGGTGATGACGCGCATCGGCGCGGACCCGATCCTGGCGCACGTGCAGCGCTTCGGCTTCGACCCGGAGCAGCTGCCGCGCAGCACCCAGCTGGCCATCGGCGGCGGCATCATGACCTTCGCGCCTATCGAAATGGCCTCGGCCTACGCCGTGCTCGCCAACGGCGGCTATCGGGTGGCGCCGCATATCGTCGCCCGGGTGGCGCGGCTGGACGGCACGCCGCTGCTCGAACCGCGCCATCCGATGGTTTGCGAGGACTGTGAGTTGGCATCCGCAGCATCTGAGTTCGCGCCACCTTCGGCGGCTCTGCCGGAAGAGAACGCAATGCGCCATGCCGAAGCGCCAGTATCGCTCGTCGCCCTTCCGCCGCTTCCCGCCGAGCGGGTCATCGACGAGCGCAACGCCTTCATCATGGATTCGATGCTGCGCGACGTGATCCAGCACGGCACCGGACGCCGCGCCCGGGTGCTCGGACGCCCGGACATCGGCGGCAAGACCGGCACCACGGACGAAGCGACCGACACCTGGTTCAGCGGCTACCACCCGAACATCGCCGCCTCGGTGTGGGTGGGCTTCGCGGACGAAACGCGGCCCTTGGGCGAACGCGAGTGGGGTTCCACCGCGCCGCTGCCGATCTGGATCGACTTCATGCGCGAGGCCTTGGAGGGCGAGCCGGTCGTCGAACGGCTGATGCCGGCGAGCGTGGCTCGGGCGAAGATCGACGCTGGTTCCGGGCAACTTGCCGCTGCCGGCAGCCCCAGCGCCATCTTCGAGTACTTTTTCGCAGACACCCTGCCCGCCGTTTCCCGCGATGCCGCCCTGGCAAGCACCGAACCGGACGCGCGGGTGAGACCGGAGGACGTCTTCTAATGGCTTGGACGCAGGCGCCCAGAGCGGCGTTGGACAACGTGGCGAACGCCTGGCTCGGCGGCGACACCAAGCGGCTGCTGAATCTGGCCGCGGTTGCCTGGGCGGCGATGCTGGTGAACGCCGCGCTGGTGCTGGAACTCGGCTTCGGCCTGGCGCCGTGCGCCCTGTGCATGACCCAGCGGCTGTTCGTGGTGCTCGCCGGCCTGTGCGCCGCTGGCGGGCTGATTCACAACCCGCGCCTCGGCATCTATCCGCTGCTGACGCTGCTCGCCTCCCTCGCCGGCGCCTACTTCGCCGTGCGCCACCTTTACCTGCTGACGTTGCCGGCGGACGCGGTGCCAAGCTGCGGCGTCGATCTGGACTATCTGATCGAGGTCTTCCCGCTCATGGACGTGCTGCGCGCCATGACCGTCGGCACCGGCGATTGCGCGGAACAGGGCGCGGCCATCCCGGCTCTGGCCTTGGTCGGCTTCGCCGGGATGGCGGCGCTTACGGCGGCCTATTGGCGGGAGCGCTGAACGCGGGCTGGGCTCAGCGCTCTTCCTCCTCTTCGTGGTGCTCGTCGTGGCCGTCGATCACCACCACGCGATGACGCTCCCGCACGCTTCGGGGCGAAACGCCCACCATCACCTCGCGGTTCTTGCGCCGTACTTCGGCTTCGGCGTCTTCTTCCAGTCGCCGTAGCAGGCGGTAGGCGTCCGCCGACGAGGAGACGGCGGCGCCGTCGATGCGCTTGAGAATGTCGCCGGGCTTGAACTCGCTGCCGGCCGGGGTGTCGAGCACCAGAACCCCGGCATCGACGCCGAAGTAGTCGCCGAGATCCTCGCCGATGTCCGCCAGACGCAAGCCGTCGTGGTCGCGGAGGCCTCGGCCCGCCCGCCGCATGGAGAAGCCCATGCGTGGCGGCGTTCGCATGTGCCAGTCGAAGTCGAAGTCGAAGTCGTCGTCCACGTAGTCGCGCCAGTCGAAGTCGTGGTGAAGTCGATGCGCGAAGACGTGCTTCGTGGTCACCAACTCGACCGGCATCGTCTCGTCGTCGCGCAGCACCACCACTTCCACAGCGTCGCCAGCGTCCACGCTCTCCAGCACTTCGTGCAGGATGTCGATGGGTTCGTCGTCGCCCACCAGCGACTCGCCGTTGATGGCGACCAGCACGTCGTCCGCTTCGAGCCCGGCGTCTTCGGCGCCGCTGCCCGGCGACACCCCGGCCACGCGGATGCCGTCCTCGCCCTGCTCGGCGATCAAGACGCCGAGAAAGGCGCGATCGCTGCGCCCCACGACGTGTTCCGCCCGTACCGCCCCCGCCAGATCCTTGGCCGCTTCCGCCAAGCGCTCCCTCGCTTGAGCAACCTGTTCCTCGGCTTCCGCAACGGCTTTATGCTCATCCGCTTCGGCAGCGGCGGCGCTTTCATCCGTGTGGGCAGCGCCGCCGACCAAGGCGAGCGCGACGATGAAGCAACTTCCTTTCATTTGCCTGTTCTCCTGGCCAGTCGAGACCTGCTTCCTTAGATTCCCTAGCGCCCGAAAGTTGCACCGCCGAAGCGCTATAGAGGACGGACCACCGTTGGCTCGTTTGCTCGCGAACTGGCGTCAAGGGGTATGATGGAGTCGGCCTTGTCGCTATGGAGGGGGAGTGTCGAGCCACTACAACAAGCGTCACCTGAACGCGTCCGGGGACAGACGCCGCGCCACGTTTGCGACCAAGGACCTGAGCAGGCCAGATCGCCTCATCCTGTGCGAGTTGCAGCGTGACGGGGCGATCTCCAACTCGATGCTTGCCGAGAAGGCGAGCCTGTCCGAATCGGCGGCCACGCGCCACCGGGGGTGTGCGACAAATCGTAGGTCAGTGGTTGCTCACTGGGTCCGATCTCGGGCGGCGAGTCGAGCGACGCGGCCGTTGCGGAGGACGGATTGGCGCCCGATGCCGTTCAGAGCGCGCCGTGGCTGAAGCCGCCGTCGTCGGTGGTCGCCGCGCCCGGGCCGTTCTGGCGCGGAGGTCGGCGGTCGAGGGGGTTGAGCCAAGGCGGGTCTCGTACTCTTGGCGTTTTTGCGAAACGAGCCAGGGGAAGGAGACCCGCCATGGCGACAGGGACTGTCGAGGAGTTGGAAGAGGAACGCAAGCGCGAAGAGGGTGAAGGCGCGGGGCTGCGGCGGGAGCTGGTGGCGGCGACGGCGCGTTTGGCGCGGTTCGAGATGGCGCGCTGCGGGTCCGGTTCGAGGGATGCGGCGCTGCTGGACATGCGGCTGCGCGCGGACATGCAGGAGTTGGCGCGGCAAGGGCTGGAGCTGGCGTACGGGAAGGACGACGCGGCGCCGTGCGCGTGCCCGGCGTGCGGCGGTCGGACGCGGCTGCTGCGGGTCGACGAGGTGCGCGTGGAGACGGTGCTGGGGAGCGTGCGGGTGGAGATGGCGCGGCGCGGGTGCCGGGAGTGCGGGCGCAGCGTTCGCCCGCGGGCGCGGCGGCTGGGCGTCGAGGGTTCGATGACGCCGTCGGCGCGGCGTCTGGCGAGCCTGGCGGGTTCGCAGTGCAGCTACGCGGGGGCGGACGAGTTGCTGCGCGAGCTGTCGGGGCTGAACTTCGGCGCGAAGCGGGTGGAGCGGACGACGCGGGCGGTGGGCGACGATCTGGAGGCGTGGCGGTCGGAAGGGGGAGGCGACGGCGACGGGGCCTCGCTGGCGCGGGAGGCGTCGAAGCCGGGGCGGAAGCTGTGCTGCGCGGTGGACGGCACGGGCGTTCCGGCGCTGCCGAGCGAGACCGAGGGGCGTTCCGGCAAGGACGGCGGACGGGCTGGCACGCGCGAGGCGAAGGTGGGCGCGCTGTGGGTGTCCGAGACGGACGCCGAGGGCCGCCCGCGCATGGTGGAGGGCGCGGCGGTGCTGTTCGCGGCGATCGAGAGCGCGGCGGAGACGCCCGGCCGGGAGTCGCCGTTCGAGCGGCGGCTGCTGCGCGAACTGGCGGCGGCGGGCTGCGGGCCGGGCGACGTCGACGTGTGCGTCGGCGACGGCGCGGAGTGGATCCGGCGGGTGTTCGACGACTGGTTCCCGGACGCCGAGAGGATCGTCGACTACTACCACGCGGCGGAGTACCTGTGGGCGGCGGCGCGCGCCCGCCACGGCGACGGCGACCTCGCCGAGGCGTGGGCGAAGAAGCTGTGCGCGATGCTCAAGGCGGGCCGCGTCGACGACGCCCTGGACGACCTGCGCAAGCGCGGCGGCGAAGCCGAGGAGTGCCGCCGCGCGGTCGCGTACCTCGGCGCCCGGCGCGACCGCATGCGCTACGACGAATACCTCGCCAGCGGCCTGCCGATCGGTTCCGGCGTCATCGAGGCGGGCTGCAAGAACGTCGTCGGCCAGCGCGCGAAAGGCCCCGGAATGCGCTGGACCGTGGCCGGCGCCAACCCCGTCCTCTGGCTCCGCTGCGCGCGCATCGGAGGCCAGCTCGACGACTACTGGAACGACCGCGTCGCCGCACTCGCCGCTTGAGAATGGACTTGGTGAGCAACCACTGACCTACGATCTGTCGCACACCCCGCCACCGGCATCGCCTTGAAGAAGAGGGCTATGTCAAACGCTACGCCGCTGTCGTGGACGTCGAGCGGTTGGGCTATGGCGAGACCGCGTTCGTCGAGGTTCAGCTCGCTTCCCAGCAAGAAGACGCGCTGATGGCTTTCGAGGCAGCCGTTGTCGAGATCGATGAAGTGGTCGCCTGCCATGCGGTGGCTGGGGAGTTGGACTACCTGCTGCACATCGTCGCCCGCGATGCACACGATGTCGAACGCATCCGGCACCAACTCGCGGCACTGCCGGGGATAGCGCATCTGCACACGCACATTGTGCTGAATCAAGTGCTGCAGCGCGAAGTCGTCGCACCGGCCTAGTCGCCGCCGACCAGATTTGCGGTCGGCCCGGCGGCGGCCTCTATTCGAGCGGCTGCCAGCGGATCGCGTCCGCGACCACCACATCGCCATCGGTTCGGTCCGTCACCGCGAGCGATACGTTCGGGGAATGCAGGTCGAAGTCGCCGAGGCGGTTCCAGCCCGCTTCGGCGATGCTGCCGTCGAACTCGATGGGTGTGCTTTCGTCACGGGGCGTCGCCTCATCCGAGTGCTGCACCAGTGTCATCTCGTAGCTTCCGAGCTGGTGGACGGTGCGCTCGAATCTGAGCGATGAGTTGACGCTGCCTTCGAGCTCCACGAACTCGGCGCCGGGCAAGTGGAAGTGCAGTCGCCAGCGGCCCGCGTGGGGCAGGCGGGCGGTGAAGGTCGCCGAGCGGTCGCCGTCGCCGCCTTCGGACCAGGTCGCGGTGCGGGCGTAGCGACCCCAGCTGCCGTGCGTCTCCTGGCGATTCCACGTTGCCTGTCGTGGCGCAAAGCGGACGCCGCGCCGCGCCGAGACGTCGTCCAGCGCGAAGCCGGGCGACAAGTCGTCCACCACGACGTCGTCATTCGCGGGCGGGCGCCATTCGGTGTCCTGCCCGCCTTCCAGCGGCGCGACGTCGACCTCGCGTTCGGCATCGGTCGAGAGCGATGGGAACGCGATGCCGTGTCCGTTTCTGGAGAGGAACGTCTGCAAGCTGCCCTGCGTCGGCGGAAAGGCGCTCACCGTGCCGATCTCGATGCAGGCGCCGGGCGCCAAATGGGTCGCGGGGGAGAAGCGCCGCTGCGTCACGTCATCCCCTCCGGAGATCAAGCGGACTAGGCCGGGCGCGGCTTCCGCATTGCAGACGTGTACGAGCAACTGATAGCGCGGCGTCCCGTCCTCGTCGTCGGCAAGGCGGTAGGCTGACGGCTGCGAAGTCACGAACCCTGGCAACTCGGCGCTCGCCCACCACTCGCCCACCAGCGAATCGAGCGGTGCCCCGACCGCTTCCCCCGCCGAGCGGAGATCCTCGAGCGTGTAGGTGTTCCCGCCGTGACGCCGAGACATCTCGTTGAGCAGACCGATGGTGCTGCCATGCGACCATCCGAAGGTGAGCGTCGAGGCCAATGCGCTTGCCTTGAAGTGCAAGACGTCCAAGGCGCGCTTAGGGTTCTCCTCGAAACGCAGATCGCCCAACGCATCGGTCAAGTACTCAGGCGACCCGACCACGCGGTCGGACATGGCCTTGAGCTCGTGGTCCACTGCGGTGGCGTGGCCCATCACCCGGTCCAGCACCTCCTCCGCGAGGCCGCCGTCGCCCACCGCGTCGAAGTGGTGCGCGGAGAAGAAACTGGGCCAGTACGCTTCCAATGCGCTCTTGGTCAGTTCCTCCATCACAACGTCCAACACCGTCGCGTAGTCGCCTTCGGCGGCCAATTGATACCGCGTCATGTTGCGCCACAGTGCGACCGAAGGGTCGCCGCCGCTGAAATCGGCCACCATGACGAACCAGACCATGTGCATCGGCGGCATCGTCATCCGCATCGACGGCATGCCGTACTCGCGCAGCAGGCCGATGCCAGGCAGCGCTAAGGCGGTGTCCAGCCGCCAGCCGCCGCCGAAGCCGCGCAGACGCCCCGGCGCTTCGACGACGCTGAATCGTTCGTGCGGAAAGCGCAGGCCGCGTGCCGCCACGCCAGTTAGCCGCATGCCGAGTTGTACGTTCAAGAGGTACTCGGCTTGCGGCGCGAAGAACTCGGCGTTGCGGCGGTGGCCCGGGTGCAGCAGCAGTTCCATCTCGACGCCCCCGACCTTCGCCGCGTAGCGCTCGAAGCGACCGGCCACGACGCCGACCATCGGCACGGCGGACTTCGTGCGGAAGCGATAGCGCTGCCGGTCGGATGACGATTCGACGCTTTCGCGCTGCCCAGGCACCACGGCGAGCCAATCCGCTGGCACGTCGAGGCGCAAGTCCAGGTCGTGGAAATCCGGCGTCCCTTCGAGATTCACGCCGGGCGTCGGCAGCCACTTGAGCCCCGGCAGCAGAGCCGCGTAGTGCTCCGAGAACACCATCGCTTCGGTGCCGAGGGTGCGGAAGTGGCCATCCGCAACGCCCAGGGCCAAGGGATCGATGATGCTGTCCAGATACGCGAAATGCTGCTCCGGCATACCCTCGGCGACGATACGCAACGTGGCGTTCGTTTCGGGCTGCGCCCCTTCGACATGAAGCAAACCGTCTTCGTGGCGGTGAGCGGCTGGCTGCCCGTCCAACTCCACTTCGCGTACCGTCATGCCGGGGTTGAGGGATAGCACCAGCTGCGAATCGGCCGGCAGCGCGAGGTCGAGGGAGGCGTCCACGCGCAGCGCCTCGGCGGGCGCGATGGAAACGTCCGCCGAGAGACTCAGCAGATCCGGGGCCTGCGCGTTCCGATGGGCGACGTGTACCGAACGCCAATCTTCGCGCTGTTGCTGCAACGCAAGCGCTGATTGCGCGAGCAGCGCGATGGCGATGGCGCCAATGGCGAGACAGGCAAATCCGCCGACAAGCGCGGACGCTCTCTTCGGATGATCGGCGCGGGCATAGCAAACGGCACCCAAAGCGATCAGTCCGATGCCGAGCAGCAGTTGCGCTCCGCGCTGCGCCGCAACCTCGAAAGTGAGCAGACGCGGCAGCATGTCCGAGGCGAAGCTCTCGAACCCGGAGAAGATGGAGACCGCCGGCAACAGCCGCAGCGGTGCATACAAGAGCAGCCAAGCGTAGAGCGCCAACAGAGCGAGCCCGGCCAAAGCGACCACCAGCCGATTGCGCAGCACCGTCGCCAGAAGAAGCACCAACGCTCCCCAGAGGACGAGCGCCGATGGCGCGTCCACGAACAGGAACGCGAGCAGCGACCACGGTTCCACCGGCCCCAGCCAGCTGTCCAGGCCACGGCTGCCGAGCCAGAGATCGGCGACGATTCCCGCCGTCTGCATCAGCCCGACGAACACCGCGCAGACCAGCCACATCGCGGCCACGAGCGCCATCAGCCGCCCGACGAAGAACGCGAGGTTCGAGACCGGACGCGCATCCAGCGCCTCGATCACCCCGGCCGCACGGTCGCGTTGGCGATGGTCGAACGCCAGGAAGACCACGCCAGCCAAGAGCGGAACGAAGAAGCAGGCGGCGTATCCGGCCATGAGAAAGCGGCCGGGCACGATGTTCCCGGAGTAGTGGTCCACCGAGTAGTACTGCTGCGCCGCATGGTGGTAGAAGACGAAGGCCGCCCAGCCAGCCGCCAGGGCGAGCAGCGCAAGCATCCACGTCCTGACCGCCCGGCGAAGGCAGCGCAGTTCTAGCACGGCGATGGCGACGCTACGTTGCATCGATCCGCAGATAGACGTCATGTTCGCTCCAAGGTCACTGTTCACTCAGGTGTCGTGTTGGCAGGGGATTGAACCCCTGCCAACACCGGCCACCGCCTACGGCCCCATTTGGCAAGCCATGAGGCAGAACGCGTGTGCCATTGCGCATTTGGGCGCACAACTCCCCGGACTTGGGTCGCTAGCGCACATCTCGAAACACTGATCGCGAGTGTCCTCGCATTCTGTGCATTGAGAGTGGAAAGGCACTATGCGACCGCCGCGACCGCTCACCCACGACGGGTCCACTACCAAGTCCTCGAACGTGGCAGCCGCGTCGCACAGCGCGGGGTGGTTGTCGGTCGCGGGCAGAGCGTGGCTCGTCAGCGGCGCGAACAGCAGCACGCAGAGGACGAAGAAGCGCAGCGTCGCGAAGATGTCCTTCAAGTTGAACATGGTTGTTCCTCCTAGTCGTTGAACTCGTCTCGCAGGCGTTTGGCGGCTGTGGCCAACGGCACCTTTGATTGCGCCTACCTTGCACCTAAAATGGCGACTTTTTTCTTCTACTTGACACCCATTTGCTGCCAGAAGTGAAGGAAATCTGCAGCTCTCCTGCGATGAGCGAATGAAAACTGCGAGTCCCTCTCCATCGCGACATGTTCAGCATGTCAGAGTTGGCGGGACGATGACAACTATCGCAGCAAGTGAGTACCGGATGGCTCGCCTGCGCGGTATGCTCAGTCAAGAGGGGTCAATAGGAGAACCTGGATGTTCTCGGCAAGTCGCACGCACAAGACGACCATTCTGATCATCGCCATCGTGTTGGGTGGCGGCTCCAGCGCTGCGCTCGGCGGAGAAGCCGACGACCTGACGACGGCTGCAACCGCGCCGCTGCCGACGCTCATGGCCGAAAGGTTGCGCGAGGAGAGCCTCGGCTATCGGGCCGTGATCACGATGCCCCAAGGCGACATGCCGATCGACGTGGAACTGACGGTCGCCAAGGGGACCTTCGGTGGCGATGCTGGCAGCGAAGCGGTCTGGCGCATCGCGTACAGCGAATTGGGGCCGCTGCCGCGAGGCATCACGACGACGTTGCGACAGGGCGACCTCGCTCCTTTGGAGCGCTTCGTTTCCATGCCCGGGAGCGACTCCACGCTGCGCTTCAGCGCGGATTCGGTCATCCATTCCATATCCAGCGACCAAGGCGATTTTCCCAACCGGTCGGGCGATGATGTGATACCGCTTCCGCAGCCGGTGCTCGCCAATCTGGACGCGACCGTGTTGGCGCTTCCCTTGGCCGAAGGCTTCGAGACGCTCGCACGGACGTTCGAGTTGGTGCTGGAGGTGTCGCGTTGGCACGTCGCCGTTGTCGGCAGCGAGGTGGTGCAGACGCCTGCGGGAACGTTCGAGAGCTACAAGGTGGCGCTCACCTGCCTGGACAACGACGCATTTTCGGCAACCACCTGGGTGACCAAGGAGGCGCCGTACCGCATCGTCCGCCGCGAATCCGCCTACCTGCGGGAGATGGGCATGGGCCGGTTGGTGTTGGAGCTCGCGAGCGTGGACGAACCTGGGCCGGACTGAAGTGCAGCGAGAACCGCAACCATGACCGAGGCGTTCGTTCCCGTCGTTCTGGCGGGGGGTGCTGGCACCCGGCTGTGGCCGCTCTCGCGGGAGCGCTATCCGAAGCAGTTCCAGCGGCTGGTCGGCGAGCGGACGATGTTGCAGCACACGCTGGCGCGGCTCGACGGGCTGAACCATGCCGCGCCGGTGATCGTCTGCAATCACGACCATCGCTTCGTCGTCGCCGAGCAGTGCCGGCAGCAGGACGTGGCGGTGGGCGCCATCATCCTCGAGCCTGCGCCGCGCAATACCGCGCCAGCGTTGGCCTTGGCGGCGTTGCGCGTGCTGCGCGATGGCGACGCGACGCTTCTGGCCTTGCCGGCGGATCACCACATTGGCGACATCGATGCGTTCCGCGCTGCCGTGGAACGGGCACGGCCCTTCGCCGAAGCCGGACGCATCGTCGCCTTCGGCATCGTGCCGTCGCGCCCGGAGACGGGCTACGGCTACATCCGCGCCGCGGCGGCTCTGGGGCGCGACGGGGTGGCCGAAGTGAGCGCGTTCGTGGAGAAGCCGTCGTTCGATGCCGCCCAGCGCTACGTGGCGGCGGGCGACCACTACTGGAACAGCGGCATGTTCATGGCCAAGGCGAGCGTCTTTCTGGACGAGCTGCGCAAGTACCGGCCGGCCATCCACGACGCCTGCGCGCAAGCCATCCTCGGCGAATCCCCGGATCTCGATTTCCAACGCCCGGACGACGCATTCCTCGACAGCCCGGCGGATTCCATCGACTACGCGGTGATGGAGAAGACCGACCGCGCCGTGGTGGTGCCGGTGGACATGGGCTGGAGCGACGTCGGCTCCTGGGGCGCGCTGGCCGAGGTGCTCGGCGCCGAAGCGGATGCGGACGGCAACACCATCGCTGGCGACGTGCTTGCGGTCGGCACCCGCAACTCGCATCTCGCCGGGCACGACCGGCTCATCGCCGCGGTGGGGCTCGACGACGCGGTGGTGGTGGAAACCGCCGATGCGGTGCTGGTCGCCGCCAAGGAGCGCGTGCAGGACGTGAAGGAGGTGGTCGCTCGGCTGCGCAGCGAAGACCGCAGCGAACACCGCGAACACACCACCGTCTATCGGCCCTGGGGCAGCGCCGAGACCTTCAAGTCTGGCGAGGGGTTTCTGGTCAAGCGCATCAGCGTTTCGCCCGGCGAATCGCTGTCGCTGCAAATGCACCACCACCGCGCCGAACACTGGGTGGTGATTCGCGGGCAGGCCGAAGTGCAGCGGGGCGACGAGACCTTCCTGCTCGCCGCCGACGAATCGACCTACATTCCGGCCGGTGTCCGCCACCGCCTGGCGAATCCGGGCCCCGACCCCCTCGACATCATCGAAGTGCAGGTGGGCAGCCTGCTCTCCGAAGACGACATCGTGCGCTTCGACGACCGCTACGGGAGGCGGTAGCGGCGACGAGACACGCCTCTACCAACCGATGTCCACGCCCACTGTCGCGGTACGCCCCTTGTTCGGGCGGGCACCGTAGGGGTGGCGGCCAACCAGATCGTCGGCATCGGCGATGTTCTCCAAGCGCAGGAAGACGCTGGACCGCGGGCGGTACGCGAAGCGCAGCAGCACGTCCGCGACCAGCGAGTCGTCGGTCTTCTCGAAGCTGCCGCAGGAAGCCCGCACGCATACCGCATCGACGTAGTTCATCGATGCGCTGGCCGACCAGCGGCCATGGTTCAGATGCACCGCGGCGTGAAGCTGCTGGTTTGGAATGTAGGGGAGCGGATCCCCGGCGCTCACGTCGCCGAAGAAATCGGTGTCCGCGATGTCGGTGTCGAACTCGCCGTCGAGCCGTGTGTAGGCCACTTCGAGCAGCGCCTCCGCCCTTGACGCGGGCGCGGTCAAGTCCACTTCGGCGGCCAGTTCCAGCCCGCGCACCGTGGCGGCGTCGCCGTTGAAGGCGTCGCCGATTTCGCACTCCACGCCGGAGGACGACGTGCATTCGCCGAGCAGGTTGTCGTAGTCGCTCAGGAAGCCCATGAGTTCGAGGCGAGCGCGGTCCGTGGCGACGCGAACGCCGAGTTCGTAGTTGAGCGCTTCCTCGGCATCCACCCCCGGGGCGTTGGACGGCGCGGTGAAGCCCTTGTGAACCCCCGCCACCAGCGTCGCCGAATCGCCGATTCGATACAGCGCGGACAAGCCCGGCAGCAGCACCCGGGTGCTGTTGGCACGGGTGCTGCGCAGATTGCTGGCGGCGCGGGAACTCGGGTCGTCGGTGCGCCCGTTGCGCGTCTCGTAGCGGACGCGGCTTTGGTCGATGTCCTCGTAGCGCAAGCCGGGAATCAAGGTCCAAGCGCCGAACTCGATGCGGTCCTGCACGAAGACAGCGATGGCTTCGGCGCGCTGGATGCGATTGCCGGCGTTACCGAGCAGCCCGAGGTCGTCCAGCACCAGAGCGCCGCCGCGTTGGCTATAGCTGCTGTTGCGCTGCAGGCGCTGTTCGTCGTCCTCGTGGTAGCGGATGCCCAGGCTCAGCTCGTGGCTCGCGGCCCCGAACGAACGTTCCACGCGGGTGCGCAGCTGGATGCCTTGGGAGACGTACTCGCGGTCGTTGGCGCGGATCTGGATGCTGCCCGGCGGCGTGTCCCTCGTGCCGTGCAGGATCGACGCCAGTTCCATCGCCGAGAGGCCGCGGATGCCCGTGCCACGGTTGACCGACTGGACGACGCTCGCCCAGCTGACCCTCGACAGCGTCTGCGCGTTCGCGCTGCCGTCGAGGTCGATGCCCTCGGTCTTGAACCAGTTGCGGGCGTGGGTGTTGCGGTAGCCGGTGACCGCGACCTCGAAGGCGTCCCCCAGATACTCGTAGCGGGCGATGGCCTGGCGGTGTTCGGTGTCGATTCGGTCCAGCTGCGAGATGCCGTAGCGACGGTAGGGCGAAGCGCGGAAATCCGCATCCGTCAAGCCGAGATAGCTCTGCTCCGAGCCTTGGTCCGCGCTTTGCAGTTTCAGATGGACGCGGTGCGGGCCGCTGCCGTGGGCGAGCTTCAGCGTGTAGTCACGCACGTCGAGGCCGGAATCGCCGCCACGGTCGACGTCCTGGTAGCCGTCCGAGAACCACTGGTGGGTTTCGAGCAGGAAGCCGAAGCCGGAATCGGCCGTGCCGCCGTAGGTGGCGTGCAGGCGGTTGCTGGCGTGCTGGCCGAGTTCCGCGAACACGCGCCCGCTGCGTTCCGCCGGAATCGGCGTGGAGAGGAAGTTCACCGCGCCGCCGATGGTGTACGGCCCTTCGGCGATGGCGGCCGGCCCTTTCAGCACCTCCACGCCAGCCATGCGGCCGGACGTGGGGAAGTAGTAGGCGGAAGGCGCGGAATACGGCGCGGGGGCGATCAGTACGCCGTCTTCGAGCAAGGTGATGCGGGCGCTGCGCTCGGTGGCGACCCCGCGAATGCCGATGTTGGGGCGCAGCCCGAAGCCGTCCTCCACTTGAACGGCGAGCCCCGGAATGCTCCGCATGGTGCGCTGCACGTCCGCGTAGGCGAACTGCGCCAGCTGCTCCGCGTCGATGACGTGGCCGACGCCCGGCGTCTCCTCGTGGACGCCCAGGATGGTGACGACTTCGAGCGCGGGGGCTTCCTCCGTGCTTTGTGCCGGATCGCTCTCGCCGTCCGCAGCCGCAAGCGGCAGCGCGACCACGACGGCAGCCGCGGTGGCCAGCCCCTTGGCCAGCCGCATGGCGGGGGTCTCCTTCAACATGGAGCACTCCTGTCCAAATGGAAAAGCAGAAAGTAGCGTTAATGATATTCATTTGCAACAACTGATTTTCGCGCATGGTCAGCCTGCTGGGAGCGCGGGCGTCCCGCCCGCATGCAGGCGAGACGCCTGCGTTCCCAGGCTTGCCGACCACAAGGCGCAGGCGGCGACGTCGTTTGGGAGGGTGCGCTCCCGAGAGAGCGGTCGCCTACGTGCCGGAGAGGCTTTCCTTGCCAACCTCGTCCAAGGCATCGGCAGTGGTGACGTTGGCGGCGCCGCTGCCCGTTCGAGTGGCCGTTCGTCCGGTTTTTTCGGCCTCGACCTCGCGACGATCGTTCAATGCGGCGACGATCTCGGCGTGGCGTTGGCGGGTGAGGCCATAGTGCGTGTAGCACCAAATCGAAACGATGGAGAAGCCTGCGACGATCGGACCGTAGAACAGGCCCAGGTGGAGCAGCGTCTCCGGCGGCACATCGGCGGCGGTCTGGATGTGGGCGCCCCGTGGCCAGCTGATGATGTCCAGCCCGACGCCGCCGAGGAACGTCCCGAAGCCGGACGTCGCCTTGGCGGAGAACGAGACGGCGCCGAAGAAGATGCCCTCCTGCCGCACGCCCGTCTCGAACTCGTGCTCGTCCGCCACGTCCGCCATCATCGAGCCGAAGGCGACGAAGGCGAGCTGCAGAATCAGCCCCTGGACAAACTTGAACGCCAGCAGAATGGAGAACAGGGCGTCCGTGCCGTTCTCCGGCAACGACTCGAAGAGCCGCAGGACCACCGGGAACACTTGGCAGACCGCCCACACCGCCGTCCCCAGCATCACGCCGGTGCGCTTGCCGGCGTAGCGCAGGATGGGCACCACCAGAAACACGCCGCACAGCAGGCCGAGCACGGTGCCCATGTTCAGCCACATCATCTCGCGGCCGGTGAGTTCCCAGAAGTACTGGAACATGTAGAGATCGAGCGCGCCGTTCACGCCCGCCATCACGTAGACCACCAGCACGCCGAAGAACAGCCAGCGGAACGAACGGTTGGTGAAGCCGGCGAAGAGGTCCCACACCACTTGCGCGAACACGTTGCGCTTCGGTTTCGGCGCGGGTTCCGAGAGGTGCCGCACTTCCTTCTGCGTACCGATGGCGGAATACCAGATCGTCGCCACCATCAGCACGCCGAGGGTGATGGCGAAGGGCGCGTAGTTCGCCACCTCGGTGCGCCCGCCGCGCGCTTCGCCGAAGAAGTAGCCCAGCCCGATGATGGACACCGCCGCCACGCCGATGGCCGCGAAGAACTGCCGAAACGCGACGATGCGGTTGCGTTCGTTGTAGTTCTCCGTCATCTCGGCGCCGAGCGCGAGGTGCGGCACGTGGTAGAGCGTCATCGCCCCCCGCGTGAGGATCGCGAACAGCGTCAGCCAGGCGAACAGCCCCCATTCGCCCAACGTCTCGACGTTCCCCGGCGGCCACAGCAGCCCAACGAAGGCCAGCGCCAACGGCACCGCCGAGGCGTACATGAACGGATGCCGCCGCCCAAGCCGCGACTTCCAGTTGTCCGACAGCGAGCCCGCGAGGGGATCGGTAACGGCGTCGAAGAGCAGCGCGATCATCAGCGCCAGCCCGGCGAGCGTGCCCGGCAGCTCCAGCACCTGGTTGTAGTAGAAGAGAACGAACAGCCCGAAGGCCGTGTTCTTCAGCCCCTCGGCGAACTGCCCCACCCCGAATGCCAGCTTGCTGGAAAACGGAACCAGACGATCTCTGTCGTTGCTCTCGCTCACGGGGGCGAGAGTAGCAGATGCGGCCAAGGCGGCGCGGAACTCCGACATCCCCCGGCACCGCAATGCAAGCGCACCGCAGCGAGTCGCAAGCACCCTCGAATGCGGGTGCCGCGAGTCGCGCCGAACCCCGTGAACGCGAGCGGGTTCGGACTAGCGGCCCATTCGATAGCTCACTTCCAAGCCGAACCGGCGCGGCTCGCCCCAGTACTTGGTGATGGTGCCGGAGCGGCTGTCGCCGGACGAGAGGTCCACCGCGGTGGGATAGTAGAGGCGGCCCAGCAGGTTCGTGCCCCACAGGGAAACGGCCGTCCGCCCGTTCGCCATGGCCCAGCTGATGCGCGCGTCGAGGAGTCCGTACTTGCCCTGCCGCGAAGCGCGCACCGTTTCCAAGGTGTTGAACAGCCGCCCGCGGAAAGCCCAGCCCGCCTGCGCGTTCACCGTGCCGCCGCTGGCCAGCACTTGGGTCTTGCCGATGGCGATGCTGTATGTGTAGGGCGAGCCGCGCACCACCTCGGTATCCGAGAGGTCCCGCGTGACGATCACTTCCTGGAAGTCGACGATCTGGTTGTCCTCCACGATGAACTCGTCGTACTCGCCATCCATCCAGCCGAACGCGCCAAGGGCGTAGAAGCCACGGCCGAGTTCGGCGCGGAACTCGCCCTCGATGCCGTAGAGGGTCGCGTCCTGGGCATTGATGAGGTCCGCGGTCGGGTTGCCGTCCACCAGGCGGCCAACCGTGATCTGCTGGTTCTCATAGCTGTTGTGGAACGCCGTCAGGTTCACCATCACCAGGCCGTCCTTCCAAGTGGATTTCAGGCCACCCTCCCAATTGCCGGAGATCTCCGGCTGGAAGGGGCGCATTCGCACGTCCTGGTTGAAGCCCCCGGACGAGTAGCCCTTGCTCCATCCGAGATAGAGCATGGCGTCGTCCCGCACGTTCCAGCTGAAGATGATCCTGGGGGTCACTTCGTCGAACGACGCGTTCGTGAAGCAGGTGGTGCCGTCTCGCGGCGCCGGTGTGCCCGGAGGACAGACGAGCGTGGGATCCGGTACGCCGATCGAAAGCAACTCGACGCGCTCGAAATCGCGGTCGTCTTCCGTATAGCGCGCCCCGGCGGTGACGGACAAGCTCTCGGCGAAGCGCCAAGTCACTTCGCCGAACACGGCTCTGGAGTCGTTGTAGCCATGCAGATACTGGGTACGGCTGCCGCCGATTTGCACCCCGCCCTGCGCGAACTGGCCCAAAGTGAGGCCGGGAATGACCGAAGGGGCGCACCAGACCGGCCAAGCGGCGCAGTCCGGCGCGACGGCGCCACGCAGGATGGGCACATCCAAGCTGTTCGATGCTTCTTCCTCGAACAGGTAGATGCCCACCACCCAGTCGAGGGAGTCTTCGAGGGCGGCGCCGCCAAGCCGGAACTCGTGCGACCACTGCTTGGCGGAATTGTCGTCCACGCCCAGCACCTCCAGGAAGGAGGAGGACATCGCGTTGTCGGATGCCCAGCCCCACGAGCCGTTGAAATCGGTCACGTCGCGGTAGGACACGAGGTAGGTCAGATCGCCGAATCCCAGGTCCACGTTCAAATCCAGAGTGGCACCGTAAGCGTCCACCTCGCTTTCGGGATCCGGGTCGTTGTCGTTGGAGACGTAGGGCTGCGTGGCGTTGCAGGCATCCCGAATCTCGTCGTACACATTGAAGACGAAGGCCATGAGCGGAAGGAAAGCGCCCGTCTGCGAACCGTTGTCCGGCTCCGTCCACTCGCAGCTGCCCAGAGAGGAGAGCTCGCGGACGCGCTGCGCCTCGATGATCAGGTCCGCCGTGACCCGATCGTTCGGCGCATACCTGAACGAAAGCCGAGCGCCTTGGGCGTTCTCGTCGTTCCAGTCCTCGCCAGTGGCCGTGTTGCGAACGTAGCCGTCCGACTTCCGATGCTGAACCGCCAAGCGCGCCGCGAGCGTATCGCTGATCGGCACGTTGACCATCCCCTCCGCGGTGACGATGCCGTCGTTGCCGACGCCGGCGCCAACGGCGTAGTCGAACTCGTTGCGCGGGCGGTTGCTGACGACATGCACCAGACCGGCAGTGGTGTTGCGGCCGAACAGCGTGCCCTGCGGCCCCCGCAACACTTCCACCCGTTCGATGTCCAGGAAGTCGAACACGCCGCCCTGCGGTCGGCCCAGGTAGATGCCATCCACATAGGTGCCGATCTTCGGATCGTGTACCGGTGCCCAGTTCACCTGGCCGATGCCCCGCAGGAACACCTGCGCCGTGTTCTTGTTCACGCCGGAGTTCAGAAATTGCAGGTTCGGCGTGACGTTCGTGAGCTCTCGCAAGTCGTGTATGCCGCGATCGCGCAGCATCTCCTCGGACATCGCCGTGAGCGGAATGGGCACGTCCTGCGCGGATTCCTCCCGGCGCCGGGCGGTAACGATGAGCTCCTCCAGCGGCTGAGCGCCATCCTCCTGTTCCGCGTACGCCTCTGGCATGGCGAGGACGGCGGCGAGAATGAAGCTGACTGGGCTGACCAACGAGCTGAGACGCATGGCTTCCTCCTCTCCGCATGTGATGCGGACGTCGTGTGAGACACCATCAACACCCTGACGTTCGGCATTGTAGTCCCAAGTGCGGCACAAGACGCTCTATCGGGCTCGCTTCGGCCATGCGGAGGCCGCGTCCAGGCTGGCGAGGGTTTCTGGTCGTAGTTCGCCACCTCGGTGCGCCCGCCGTGCGCTTCGCCGAAGAAGTAGCCCAGCCCGATGATGGACACCGCCGCCACGCCGATGGCCGCGAAGAACTGCCGAAACGCGACAATGCCGTTGCGTTCGTTGTAGTTCTCCGTCATCTCGGCGCCGAGCGCCAAGTTGAGGCACGTGGTAGAGCGTCATCGCCCCCCGCGTGAGGATCGCGAACAGCGTCAGCCAGGCGAACAGCCCCCACTCGCCCAGCGTCTCGACATTCCCCGGCGGCCACAGCAGCCCAACGAAGGCCAGCGCCAACGGCACCGCCGAGGCGTACATGAACGGATGCCGCCGCCCAAGCCGCGACTTCCAGTTGTCCGAGTGCGAGCCAGCAAGCGGGTCGGTAGCCGCATCGAAGAGCAGCGCGATCATCAGCGCCAACCCGGCGAGCGTCCCCGGCAGCTCCAGCACCTGGTTGTAGTAGAAGAGAACGAACAGCCCGAAGGCCGTGTTCTTCAGTCCCTTGGCGAACTGCCCCACCCCGAATGGCCGGAGAGGCGGATGAGCGGAACGGTGACTAGCGTGGCCCCTTCCGGGGGCGAGACCCGTTCGATCGGGCTCGCTTCGGCCACGGGGAGGCCATCAGCTTCCGTCTCGGTCACATAGTCCCTTAGCGCTTCCTCGGCGTGCGGCAAGGCGTCGTCCATAGTCTCGCCCATCGCCACGATGCCCGGCAGGTCGGGGAACGTCACGCCGTAGGCACCTGCCTCGCCGTCGAGGAAGGCGGGGTATCTGGACGTCAGGCATCTCCTTCCTTTGGTTCAAGCCAACCAGCCTTCCTCGCAATGGACCGAGCTACGCCTGCGCCATGGCGGTGCCGTGGCAACGTCAGATTGCTCCGCCTCGGATGTCGGTAGATGTCGTGGGCGCTTGCGTGCGGGCTAGGAACAACCCGTTGCTCGCAAGTCGTCGCTTGATCTGGGCTCTGTGAGGATGGCCACGCCTTGTTCGAAGGCGGAGCGGGCGCGGGCCTTGAGTTCCGGCAAGGTGCGGCTGCCGATGGGGTGGTCGACCAGGGCGAAGGGGTAGTCCGCGATGCTGAGGGCGCGGGCGATGTTGTGGCTGGTCGGCTCGAACGGGTGGGTGCAGATCACCAGGGCCGGTTTGCCGAACTGTTCGAAGGAGATGCCGTCATGCACACTGCACGTTGAGCAGCTCCCTCAGTCGCCGACTGCGGTGATCAGGAAGTCCGCGCCGGCGGCGAGTTGGCGGTGGTGTTCGGGCAGCGCTGGCCGACTGGCGTTGCGCTTGTCCACGAAGACGGACGTTTCGCAGCCGAACTCGGCGGCGAAGAGCGCGGCGGTTTCGTTCAGCAGCACGTCCGCGTTCGCCTTGCCGTTGGCGAGCAGGCCCATCCTCAGGCCGCCGAGATTGTCGAGGCGCGGCGCCATCGAGCGCGAGGCGGCAGCGCTCGAGCCGCTTGGGTCCACCAGGGTGATGGTGGCGTGGGAACTGGTCTCGCTCATCGGCGATCTCCTCTCAGTTTGCCGCCTCGCTTCGGCCCTTGGGCGGCGGGTGTTTCGATGCGTCGTCAGTTCCTGCCTTGGGCGGCGTCCCAGGCCGCGAACGAGCCGCCTTCCTCGGCGAGCCGTTTCAGCAACGGGGCTGGCCGCCACGCCTCGCCGTATTGCTGATGCAGAGACAGGATGTCGCGGTAGATTTCGGCGAGACCGACTTGGTCCGCGTAGTACATGGGGCCGCCGCGGTACTTCGGGAATCCGTAGCCGTGGACGTACACCACGTCGATGTCGCTGGCGCGCAGGGCGATGCCGTCGTCGAGCAGTTGCGCGCCGATGTTGATGAGCGGGTAGAGGCAGCGCTTGAGCACCTGGGCGTCGTCGATGGTGCGGCGCTCGATGCCGAGCTCCTTCGACGTCTGCTCGATGATGGCCGCCACGTCCGGGTCCGGCTGGCCTTGGCGGCTGCCGGGCGGATAGCGGTAGAAGCCGGCGCCGCTCTTCTGCCCGAAGCGTTCGAGTTCGCACAGCTTGTCCGGCACGATGGCGGTGAGCGGCTTGTCCTCCGGCTTCATGCCGGCCATCTTGCGCGCTCGCCAGCCGAGGTCGAGGCCCACCAGGTCGTTCATCGCGAACGGCCCCATGTTGAAGCCGAAATCGCGGATCACCGCGTCCACCTGTTCCGGCAGCGCACCGTGCAGGATGATCTCGCCGGCCTGGCGGGTGTAGCCGCCGAGCATCCGGTTGCCGATGAAGCCGGGGGCGTTGGCGGAGAGCACCGGGGTCTTGCCTATCGTCTTGCCCAAGGCCATCGCGGTGGCAATCGTCTCCGCGTCGGTTTCCTCGCCGCGCACCACTTCGAGCAGCTGCATGATGTTGGCGGGGCTGAAGAAGTGCGTTCCCACCACGTGCTGCGGGCGGCGCGTACTGGCGGCCATCTGGTCGAGGTCGAGGCCGGAGGTGTTGCTGGCGAGCACTGCGCCCTCCTTCATCACCGCGTCGAGCTTCTCGAATATCTGTTTCTTGAGATCGAGATTCTCGAACACCGCCTCGACGACCACGTCCGCGTCGGCCACGGCGTCGTAGTCCAGCACGCCTTCGATCAAGCCCAGGCGCTGCTCCTGCTCGGCCTCGCTGATGCGGCCGCTGCGCACCATGCGGCCGTAGTTGGCGCGGATGACGCCAAGCCCCTTGTCCAGCGCCTCCTGGCTCGCCTCCAGCACCTTCACGGGAATGCCGGCATCGGCGAAGCACATGGCGATGCCGCCGCCCATCAGCCCGCCGCCGATGGTGGCCGCGCTGCCGATGGCCTTCTTCGGCGTGTCGGCTGGTACGTCCGGCACGCGAGCGCCGCGGCGTTCGGCGAAGAACACGTGGATCATCGCGGCGCGTTGTTCATGGTCGTGGCAGAGTTGGAAGTTCGCCCGTTCGATGGCGATGCCGGCGTCGAAATCGTCCACTTCCACCGCCGCCTTGACCGCCTCGAAGGCCATGCGGCCGTTGAACTGGCCGCGCATTCGCCGCGCCAAGTAGGCTTCGCCGGCCTTGAACACGTCCGGGTTCCTGCGGTCCGCTTCGATCTTCTCGCGGCGGTCGCGCACCAGCG
This sequence comes from Candidatus Azotimanducaceae bacterium, assembly GCA_965243175.1. Taxonomy (GTDB): domain Bacteria; phylum Pseudomonadota; class Gammaproteobacteria; order Pseudomonadales; family Azotimanducaceae; genus VXYL01. The sequence goes on from OZ251532.1 coordinate 1,888,629, forward strand.
GATGCGGCCCGCCCGTCGCGGCCTTCGCCTTGGCGAAGCGGATCGCGCCGGCGACCAGATCGCCATTGATGATTTCGTCGAGAACGCCGAGGGCGAGGGCTTCCTCGGTGTCGAAGGGATCGCCGGTGAGAATGGCGTCCATGGCGCGTTCGGCGCCGATGAGCCGTGGCAGACGCTGCGTGCCGCCGCCACCCGGCAGAATGCCGATCTTGATTTCCGGCAGGCCCACCGGGGCGCCGGGCGCGGCGACGCGGTAGTGGCAGGTGAGCGCGTGTTCCAAGCCGCCGCCGAAAGCCGTGCCGTTGATGGCCGCGACCACGGGCTTGGCGCTGCCTTCGATGATGGCGCCGGCCGGGCGCTTCGGCTGTTCGTCTGGATTCGGCGTCTTGCCGAAGTCGCGGATGTCCGCGCCGGCGATGAACGCCCGGCCCTTGCCGGTGACCACCACCGCCTCCACCGCATCGTCGGCAAGTGCCGTTTCCAGATGCTGGGAAAGGTAGAAGCGGACGCCGGAACTCAGCGGGTTCACCGGCGGATTGTCGACCGTCAGCAGCGCGACGCCGTCGCGGACTTCGTAGTGAACCGTGCCGAGCAGTGCCATGGGAGTTCCTTCGCAAGGGAAGGGCCGGAGTATACCGAGCGTCAGGTCCGGTATTCGGCGTTGATGCGGACGTAGTCGTAGGAGAGGTCGGACGTCCACACCGTTTCGACCGCGCTGCCGCGCCCCAGCAGAACGCGCACCGTGAACTCGTCCTTGGCCATCACCGCGGCGCCCGCCTCTTCGGTGTACTCCGGCACCACCAGGCCGCCTTGGGCGACCTGCACGTCGTCGAGGAACAGACCTACCGTGTACTGGTCGAGATTCTCGACGTCGGCGCGGCCAATCGCCATGCAGAAGCGGCCCCAGTTGGGATCACCCGCGAAGAGCGCGGTCTTCACCAGCGGCGAGTGGGCGATGGCGTAGGCCACGCGCAGACATTCGGCCGCGTTCGCACCCTGTTCGACGCGCACCGTCACGAACTTCGTCGCTCCTTCGCCGTCCCTGGCGGTTCGCTGCGTAAGCTCCACCATGAGGGGCGTCAGCGTATCGAGCAGCTCGGCGTAGGCGCTGCTTGCCGGATCCGTCACCACGGCGTTGCCGGCGCGGCCGGTCGCCATCACCACGAAGGCGTCGTTGGTGGAGGTGTCGCCGTCGATGGTGACGCGGTTGAGGCTGCGCTCGGCGAGGTCGCGGGCCAGCGTTTGGGCAACGGCCGGCGACACTGCGGCGTCGGTGCCGAGAAACGCCAACAAGGTCGCCATGTCCGGGCGGATCATTCCGGAACCCTTCACCATGCCGGTGGCGCGGACCGAGGCGCCAGCGACTTGGCCTTGCACGGACACGGCCTTCGGCGCCGTATCCGTGGTCATGATCGCCTGCGCGGCGTCGGCCCAGCCGTTCGGATGCGCCGCGAGCAAAGCCGCGTCGATGCCCCTGCGCATGGCGTCCATGGGCAGGAACTCGCCGATCACGCCGGTGGAAAAGGGCAATACCGCTGTTTCCTCGAGACCCGCCTTCGCGGCCAGATGCGCGCAGCACGCTCGCGCATCCGCGATGCCGCGTTCGCCGGTCGCCGCGTTGGCGTTGCCGCTGTTCACCAGCAGGGCGCGCGCTTGGCCGAGGCGCTCGCTGGCGACGACCACCGGCGCGGCCCGAAACGCATTGCGCGTACACACGCCGCCGACGACGCTGCCTTCGGCCAACAGCGCAACGGCGACGTCCTTGCGTTCCTGGTACTTGATGCCGCCGGCCGCGGCGCCCAGCGAGATGCCGTCTATGGGCAGCAGTTCGCCCAAAGGCGGGAGGTTGACCGCCATGTCTGGTTCCCGATGTCGAACCTATGCCGCGGCGGCGCTTGCGCGCCCGCAGCAGTGCTTGTACTTCTTGCCGGAACCGCAGGGGCACGGTTCGTTGCGGCCCACCTTGCGCTGACCGCGCACGAACGTCTCTACCTTCGCTGGCCGCGGGCGGGCGCCGCCAGCATTGGCATCGGGCGCCGCGCCGGCTTCGTCGGGCTGGGTGTAGCGCATGGCGCGGGACTCGGCCAGGCGGCGCTGCCGCTCCGCTTCTTCGATCTCCGACTCGCGCTGCACCTGGATGCGCGAGAGCCAGCGCGTCAGGTCGTGGTTGATGTTGTCCTGCAACTGCCGGAAGAGCTCCAGCGATTCGCGCTTGTACTCCTGCTTCGGCTGCTTCTGCGCGTAGGCGCGCAGGTGGATGCCCTGGCGCAGATGGTCCATCACCGCCAGGTGTTCCTTCCACTTCTGGTCGAGGACCTGCAGCATCAGCTGCTTCTCCACCTGCTTCATGTCGATGCCGGCGGCGGCCCATTCCTCCGCCTTGGCCGCGTACTCGGCGCCGACGCCAGCGACCACGCGCTCGCGCAACGCTTCTTCGGTGAGGTCGTCTTCCTCTTCGAGCCAGCGGCGAACCGGCTGCTTGGAGTTGAATTCGGTGGCCAGCGCCTGTTCCAGCCCTTCGACGTCCCACTGATCCTCGATGCTCTGCGGCGGGATGTACTCGCTGATCAGATCGTCCACCACCTCGCCGCGCATCTCCTCCACGGCGTCGGAGATGTCCTCCGCGTCCATCAGCTCGTTGCGCTGTCGGTACACGTAGTGGCGCTGGTCGTTGGCCACGTCGTCGAACTCCAGCAGGTTCTTGCGGGCGTCGAAGTTCTGCCCTTCCACGCGCCGCTGCGCCTTCTCGATGGAGCGGTTCACCATGCCGTGTTCGATGGCCTCGCCCTTCTCGATGCCGAGCGACTGCATGAAGTTGCGCACCCGTTCCGGGGTGAAGATGCGCATCAGGTTGTCTTCCATGGAAAGGAAGAAGCGCGACGATCCGGGATCGCCCTGGCGACCGGCGCGCCCGCGCAGCTGGTTGTCGATGCGCCGCGACTCGTGGCGCTCGGTGCCGACGATGTGCAGGCCGCCGGCTTCGATGACCGCGTCGTGGCGTTCCTGCCACGCGCTCTCGACGGCTTCCACCTGGGCCGGATCCGGGTTCTCGCCGAGGGCGGCGATTTCCGCCTTCCAGTTGCCGCCGAGCACGATGTCGGTGCCGCGACCGGCCATGTTGGTGGCGATGGTGACGACTCCGGCGCGTCCGGCCTGGGCGACGATTTCGGCTTCGCGCTCGTGCTGCTTCGCGTTCAGCACGCTGTGCTCGATCTTGCGCCGCGCCAGTTCGCGGGAGAGCCGCTCGGACGACTCGATGGAGGCGGTGCCCACCAGCACCGGCTGGCCGGCCTCGGTGGCTTCGTGGATTTCCTCGACGACCGCGTCGTACTTTTCGTCTTCCGTCATGTAGACGAGGTCGTTGCGGTCGTCGCGGATCATCGGCTTGTGGGTGGGGAGGACGAGCACGTCGAGACCGTAGATCTGCTTGAACTCCACCGCTTCCGTATCCGCCGTGCCGGTCATGCCGGCGAGCTTGCCGTAGAGCCGGAAGTAGTTCTGCAGCGTCGTGGAGGCGAGCGTCTGCGTTTCGTTGCGGATCGGCACATGCTCCTTCGCTTCCACCGCCTGATGCAGGCCGTCGGCCCAGCGGCGCCCGGCCATGGCGCGCCCGGTGTGCTCGTCGACGATCACGATTTCGCCGTTCTGCACCATGTAATGGACATCGCGCTGGAAGAGGAAGTGCGCCCGCAAGGCGGCGTGGACGTGGTGCAGCAGGCCGAGGTTGACGGCGGCGTAGAGGCTGTCGCCCGCATCGAGGATGCCGAGGCGCTTGAGTTCGCTCTCCACCAGCTCGTGGCCGCGTTCGGTGAGTTCCACCTGGCGGTTCTTCTCGTCCACGAAGAAGTCGCCGGTCTCTTCCGGCGGCGGCTCGTTGCCCGCCAGCACCGCCGGCAAGCCGCTTTCGATCTTGTCCTGGCGGGTCAGCTTGGGCGCGAGCTTGTCGATCTTCACGTAGAGGTCGGTGCTCTGGTCAGCGGCGCCGGAGATGATGAGCGGCGTGCGCGCTTCGTCGATGAGGATGGAATCCACCTCGTCGACGATGGCGAAGTCCAAGGTGCGTTGCACGCGGTCTTCCTTCGTGAACGCCATGTTGTCGCGCAGATAGTCGAAGCCGAATTCGTTGTTGGTGCCGTAGGTGATGTCGGCCTGGTAGGCGGCGACCTTGCTTTCGCGATCCTGGTTCGACTGCACGACGCCGACGGTCATGCCGAGCGTTTCGTAGATGGGCGCCATCCAGGCGGCGTCGCGACGCGCCAGGTAGTCGTTCACGGTGACGATGTGGACGGCGCCGGCGAGGGCGTTCAGGTAGGCCGGCAGCGTGGCGACGAGGGTCTTGCCCTCGCCGGTGCGCATCTCGGCGATCTTGCCCTCGTGGAGGCCGATGCCGCCGACCAGCTGCACGTCGTAGGGGCGCTCGCCACGGTTGCGCCGCGACGCTTCGCGCACGGCGGCGAACGCCTCCGGCAGCAGTTGGTCCAGCGACGCGCCGTCCGCCAAGCGCTGGCGGAGGCCGCTCGTCGTCGCGGCCAGCTCGTCGTCGCTGCGCGCCTGCATGTCGGCTTCGAGAGCGTTGATGCGTTCGACCACCCGCCCCATGCGCTTCAGTTCGCGGGTGTTGCGGGTGCCGAACAACTTGCGGAAAACGCTGGCGATCATCCTGCTTCCTCGGGTTCCTTCAGATTCCCTTGGCGGTGGTTTCGACTTGCTACGCGGCCAACGGCGCCGCGAGGTGGTTGCGAGTTGCGGTCGCTCCCGCGACGGTGCGGGAGTGGTCGCAAGTTGCGAATCGCTGCGGATTCTACCCCTAGCCGCGCCTGCTGGTGCATCCGAGTTGCTCGGGACTCCCTGCCTTGAGGCTCCCAATCTTGAGAATTGTGGCGATCGGCGCCGTTTTCAAGGAGTCCAGCCGACGCGCCCGCTACCACTTTTCGCCGAAGGGGCGAATGGTCACGTCGAAGCTCCACGCGCTCTTCGGCTGATGCGCCAAGTGCCAGACTTCGCCGGCGATGTCGTCCGGCTTGCAGAAGAAATCGTCCGGAGCATCCGGCGAACGGCGGCGCGTCCATTCCAAGTCGATCACCGCGTCGATGGCCACGTAGGCGACGTGGACGCCCTTCGGGCCGAGCGTCCGCGCCATGGACTCGGCGAGAATGCGCTGCGCCGCTTTCGTCGGGGCAAATCCCGCGAAGGTCGGCTTGCCGCGAAAGGCGGACGTATTGCCGGTGCAGACGATGCTGCCGCTGCCGCGTTCCGCCATCGCCGGCGTCACCAGTTGGGCAAGGCGCAGGAGCGCGACGGTGTTCACGGCGAAGTTCCGTTCCAGCACCGCGGCGTCGATCTCCGTGAACTCGCCGAACGCGCCGCCGACCGCGTTGTGAACGACCACTTGCGGATCCCCCAAGCGCTGGCGCACGTCGCCGACCGCGCGTTCGAGCGCATCGGCATCCGCGACATCGCACGGAAAGGCATGGGCGTTCGCCGTTTGCGCCGCGATCTCCGCCAAGCGCTCGCCGTTGCGCGCCAGCATCGCCACTTGGTACTCCCCGGCGAAGCGCCGGACGATGGCGGCGCCCGTGCCCGGGCCGACGCCGGTGACGAGGCAGATTTCCTTGGGCGAGTGCTTGTCGCTCGCGCTTCCCGACTGCGGGTTCTCCGTCATGGCGATGCTACCGGCGCCGCCAGGCCCGGCGTTGCGAACGCACCGCCATGGTCGAGTCGTAGTCGTGGAGCGCTTCGTCGGTGAGCAGTTCGCGTACCTGCCGTTCCACCACCGTGCCGTTGAAGAAGCTCGGGTTGCCGCTCGCCCAGAAGTGTGCCGGATTGGTGAAGGTGAAGTCGCGGAAGTCCTCGGCGCTCATCAAGCCGTCGGCGACCAAGGCGTGGGCGTTCGGCAGCACTTGCGTCATGTCCGGCACGTCGAAGTGGCCGATGTCCGAACTGAACAGCGCGTTGATCTTGGTGCCGAGCGGATTCACCTCGTCCTTGAACGCCCAGACGTTCATGCGGTCGTCCGCTTCGCAGCCGAAATAGAAGTTGCCGAACAGCGCGCGGAAGTCGGCGACGTTGTTGATCTCGCAGGCGGCGAAGTCGTCCAGGTCGGCCTCGCCGCCGGTCGCCAGCGCGGTCTCCGGTTCCATCGCGGCGTAGAGCGCGGCGTGGCGGTCCGTGAGGAGCCGTGCCATGTCGGGCGGGCCGTACTCGCGGGCCAGCTGAATGAGCCCTTCGTGGTCGAGGTTGTCTGGATTTACCCCCTCCAAGGCGTCTCGGTTGCGGATTTCCCAGTGCTCGATGAGGTCGGCGTAGAGCTGGCAGGCGTAGCCGACGCCGCCTTCGAGGAACGCCATCTTCAACGTCGGGAAGCGCCGCGTGACGCCGCCGAGGAACATCGCTTTGCAGATGGCTTCGGCGGTGGAGGCGAAGTGGCCGATGTGGTTGTAGGTGAAGTTCGATGGCGAACGGCGCAATGCGTAGCCGCGGCCAGCGGAATGGAACGTGGGCGAGATGCCGAGTTCGACGCACTTCGCCCACAGCGGGTCGTAGTCGTAGGCGGCGTCTAGCCCCAGCACGTCGTACCAGCGGCCGAGCCGCGAACCGTCTTCGTCGCCGTCCGTCACGGCCTGGGCTTCGCGCGGAATCATGGCCCCGAACAGCGCGGCCTTGAGGCCGAGTTCGCCGACGACGTGTTCCAGCTGGTCGATCGCTTCCTCGGGCGTGTTCGTGGGAATCACCGCCACCGGCGTCATTCTGTCTGCGTAGGGCGCGAAGTAGTCCGCGCAGAAGGTGTTGAAGGCGCGCATGGCGCGTCGGCGCAGCTGCGGATCCTGCGCCTGCACCGCGGCGCCGGTGGGATACATCACGCAGAAGTCGAGGCCGAGTTCGTCCATGCGTTCGTAGAGCAGCTTCGGCATCATCGCCGTGGCGCGGTCGCGGACGTTCGCCATCGGCACCGTCCAGCAGCCGGAATGGGCGATGCGCCGACGGCGACGTTCCTCGGGGCCGAGAAAGAGCGGTTCGCCGATGGCCTGGCGCAGGCCGGTGAAGCACTCGGCCACTTCGCGGCCAGCGATCTTGGCGATGCGTTCCTTCATCATCGGCCCGAACTCCAGCCAGTGCGCGTCCGAGTCGATCACCGGATGGTCGAGCTGGGCGTGGATGTCCTTCGCGTTCATCGAACCTCCTTGGCGTCCTGATCCGCCAGAGCGAAGCCGCTAGCGGCCTTGGAAGTTGGGCTCGCGCTTCTCCACGAAGGCGCGGAACGCTTCCCGCGAATCCTCGCTGCCGCCGGTTCGCGTGTGGCGTTCGGTCTCCACCTCGATGTAGTCGCGCAGCGGCATGTTCTCGGCGTTGATGAAGTTCTTCTTCATCTCGCCGATGGCCAGCGGCGCCGACTTGCTCAAGCGCTCGGCAATCGCCTGCACTTCGCTCCGAAACGTGTCCTCTGGGAAGGTCTTCAGCACCAGGCCGATGCGTTCGGCCTCCGTGGCGTCGAACTTCTGCGAGCTGAAGAACAGTTCCCGCGCCTTGGTCGCGCCGACGATGCGCGGCAGCAGCCACGGCCCGGCCATGTCGCCGGAAATGCCGACGCCGAGGAAGGCCGAGTTGAACACCGCCCGTTCGCTTGCGTAGCGCAAATCGCAGGCGCACGCCCAGCCGAAGCCGGCGCCCGCGCAAGCGCCGTTCACCGCGGCGATGGTCACCTTCGGCATCTCGTGCAGCAGCGTGGTGATGTGGAAGTACTCGCGGCGGTTCGGTTCCTGGTTCACGCCGCTGGTGGAGGCCTTCAGATCGACGCCCGGGCAGAACCCCCGCCCGGCGCCGGTGAACACCACCACGCGCACCTGTTCGTCGAGCGCGACGACGTTCAGGCACCCGTAGAGTTCGCGCATGAGCGTATTGGTGATGCCGTTGAGGCTGTCCGGCCGGTTCAGCGTCACGGTGGCGAGGCTGCCATCCACCTCGTAGAGAATCGTCTCGTAGTCGGACACGGCTCGTCCTTCGGTTGCTGGAACTACGGCCAAGCCTAGCACCAAGGGCGCTCGGCGCGCCGCCTACGCATCGCGACGAGTGCCATAATCCGGCCATGCGCTTCTTCAACGTCGCAGGCCCGGTTCGCCCGGACGACCACTACGCCATCGAGCCCTTGGCGCGGATGGACGTCGACGATCTGGTGTCCCTGGTCCAGACCAAGCAGTACTTCGTGCTGCACGCGCCGCGCCAGACCGGCAAGACCTCCGCGCTCATCGCGCTGCGCGACCTGCTCAACAGCGGCGAGATCGGCAACTTTCGCTGCGTGGACGTGAACGTCGAGGTCGGCCAAGTGGCGCGCGACGACACGGCGCGAGGAATGCGCTCCATCTTGAGCAGTTTGGCGAGCAGCGCTCAAGAACTGGGCGACGACTTCCCCGACGGCGTCTGGCCGGACATTCTGGCGAAAGTCGGCCCCGACGACGCGCTAAGGGAACTACTGGCGCGCTGGTGCCGGGCCAACACGGTGCCGCTGGTGCTGCTGGTGGACGAGATCGACTCTCTTGTGGGCGACACCCTGCTCTCGGTGCTGCGCCAACTCCGCGCCGGCTACCAGAGGCGTCCCGCAGGCTTCCCGCAGAGCGTCGTGCTATGCGGCGTGCGCGACATCCGGGACTACCGGATACGGTCAAGCACCGGCGAGGTCGTCGCCGGCGGCAGCCCCTTCAACGTCGCCGCGAAGTCGCTGCGCTTGGGCGACTTCACCGAAGCCGAGACGTTCGCCCTGATGGACCAGCACAAGGCGGAGACTGGCCAGTGCTTCACCGAGGCGGCGCGGAAAGAGGTGTGGGAGCAGACGCGTGGCCAGCCCTGGCTGGTAAACGCGCTGTGCGCCGGAGCGTGCTTCGACAACAAAGCCGGGCGGGACCGCTCGCGGGCCATCGAGGCGGACGACATCCACGCGGCGCGGGAGGAGTTGATCCTGTCGCGGCGCACGCACCTTGATCAGTTGGCGCACAAGCTGGAGGAGGAACGGGTGCGGCGGGTGGTCGAGCCCATCCTGAGCGGCGGAGAAGTCCAGCACGACGGCCGCGATATGGAGTACGCGCGCGATCTCGGTCTGCTGGCGGCGGATTCCCCTCCGCGCATCGCCAACCCAATCTACCGCGAGGTCGTGCCGCGCGAACTGGGCCAAGTATTGCAGGACAGCCTCGACATTCAAGCGGCTTGGTACGTGGACGACGACGGCGGCTTGAACATGACGAAGCTGCTCAGCGCGTTCCGCACGTTCTTCTCCGAGCACGCCGAACAGTGGCTCGCCCATCTGGGCGACTACCGGGAGGCAGCGCCGCAGCTCATCCTGCAATCGTACTTGCAGCGCGTGGTGAACGGCGGCGGACGCATCGAGCGCGAATACGGCCTAGGGCGTGGCCGAACGGACCTGCTGGTGCTGTGGCCGCACGAGGCGGGGCAGCCCTCGGACCTGTGGAAGCGTTTCGTGATCGAGTGCAAGGTCCTGCGCGACTCGGACCGCAAGAGCCTGCAATGGACGGTGGAGCAAGGGGTGGAGCAGACCTTGGGCTACATGAAGCAGTGCGACGCGGCGGAAGGACACTTGGTGCTGATGGACCGGCGCAGCGAAAGTCGAGGAGGCGATGAGGTGGATGGAAATGACCGCCAGGGCGCACGCGATGTGACAGTCTGGATGCTGTAGGGTGCGCCAACGCTTGAGAGGCTCGCCGTTTACGGTGGGTCGCACTTACGTCAATGTCGCATTCGCACCTAACGTCCTGGCACGCGGAAAGTAGCAACCGGCGTCGCGTTCTCCAGTTTGCGGGTGATGCTGCCGAGCGTTGGGATGTGCGGAGCACCGAGCAACTCCAGCCAGCACGCGCGGTCGCCGTGGGCTGCTCGGATGGGACCTGCGTAGAGGGCGACGGGTTCCGTCAGGTTCGAGACCAGCATGTTGACCTCGCCAGGTGTCCAATCCGGCGAGTGCAAAGCATCGAGCGGCAGCGCCGTGTTCGTGCGGATGTACTCCACCAGGCGATCTTGGACGACCCAGATCGTCCGTCCTCCCCAACTGTTGGCGGCTTCGGACTTCGCGATCATCTGCGACGCCATCCTTGCCCACACCTGCCGCACGTTGACGCCGGGTGCTTCGACAGGGTCGGTGACGGGCGTGTGCGCGAACAGCACGGCGCGACGGAAAGCGCCTTGGATATCCGTGCCCGTGGCACGGTTGCCGCCCGAAGTCGAACACGTCATGACCTCGACGACGATGGGCGCCGCACCTGGCTTGGCGCTGCGGAGAACGTAGTCGAGCCGATAGTCGAAGCGCCGCCGTCGGCGCCGACTTCGCTCAAGGACACCTCCGCCCAAACGGAGATTTCCTCGTCGGGCTCGAAACCCGCGAGGGCGAACACCTTGCTCGCCAGTTCGGCTTGGCTCTCGCTCACGCCCTGCGGCCCGAAGGTGAGCAGTCGTCTTGGACAGATGGCCCACACCACGTCGTCCCGCGGCAGACGCACGGAACAGACGCCGCAAGGCAGGTAGCCGCCGGTGGCCTCGCGGACGTGTCGGTCGAAGAACGGCCCCAACGCAGGGTCGGATGCTTCGACCCGAGCCATGTCGCGGTTCCCGCCGCCGTCGCAGGTTGCCTGCATGAATGGGCAGACTGCGGTTCTGCAAGCAGCTTGGTCCATGTCCTCGGAGAGAGGCTGGCCGTACAGCTCCTCGACTACAGACACAGCGCCTCCCGCATCCGCGTTGTGACAGCGTGCGCCAATGGCGGAGGCACGGCGTTGGCGACTTGGCGGTGCTGATCGAGGTCGCGAACGCGCCCTGTGCGGCGGCGGACGGGGCCTTCGAATACGTGGCGGTCGGGGAATCCCTGCAGGCGAGCGGCCTCGCGGGGCGTGATGTAGCGGTCTTCCAGCGGATGGTAGAGCGCCTCGCCGCAGCGCAGCGTCGGGGCGACTTCTTCGCGGTGCAGGCGTCGGTACTTGGTGGTGTCCTTGCGCGTGAGGTTGCGGAGGATGTCCGGCGGCACGTTCGGCGCTTTGGCCAGCCAAAGGCCCTCGGGCACATAGGCGATGCGCTCTTGATCCCGGCGCGGCGTCACGTCCACATGGTTGGCCACGGCGGGCGGTTCGTCCGCAGTGGGTGTTGGCAGGCCGCGCAGCGCCTTGCCGACCGTTGCGGTTGGCGCTTGCCGGCGGGAACGCGAACGACGTGCCGTTGGGCAGGCAGACGAACAGGGCGCGCCGTCGTCGTTGGGGAACACCGTGCTCTTGGGCGTCCAGCACTTCCAGATGCATGTCGTAGCCGAGCGCGTCGAACTCGTCGCGCAACTCTTCCGCCAAGCGGCGCCCTCGGGGTGTTTGCGTGCGCAGGAAGTTCGGCACCTGTTCGATCAACACCGCGGCGGGACGGATGGCGCGCACGAAGCGCAAGACTTCGAAGATCAACGCGCCGCGCGGGTCGTCCAAGCCTCCCAGCTTGCCGATCTGGCTGAAAGGCTGGCAGGGCGGCCCGCCATGCAGAAGCCCAAGTTCTCCCGCTTTCAGCCCCAGCACGTCCAGCAGGCGCTCGGGATCGACGACGCGCACGTCTGCTTGCCAAACGACCTTGCGGGCGCCGTTCCGACGCAGCGTGGCGGCGCAGTGCGGATCGCTCTCTATCGCGCAGACGGTGTTGAAGCCGGCGGCATGTGCGCCGATGTCCATGCCGCCCGCACCGGCGAACAAGCTGATTGCGGAAGCGCGCATGCGAGCGACCACCGTTGAGGTTCTTGCAAGCGTAGTAGCGGTGGCCTATGAGTCAAGGGCAGGGCGACCGTCGGGGGCAGGGCCGCGGGCTACGGCATTGGAATCCCACCGGTGTCGAAGGGCACCTTCCAGCCTGCTTGCACGGCGTCGCGGTTGGCGATGGTGGTGAACCAGCGTTTGAGGTTGGGGTGGTCGTTCCAGTCGATGCGGTGCCAAGGCCAGCGGGATATCCACGGCCAAACGGCGATGTCGGCGATCGAATAGGCGTCGGCGAGGTAGTCGCGCTCGGCCAGGCGGCGGTCGAGGACGCCGTAGAGGCGCTTGGCTTCTTCGGCGTAGCGCTGTTCGGCGTATTCGGATTTGCCGGCGTTGAAGTGGAGGAAGTGGTTGGCTTGGCCGAGCATCGGGCCGACACCGCCCATCTGGAACATCAGCCATTCCAAGGTGGCCCAGCGGTCGGGGCCGCCGAGTTCGCCGGTCTTCTCGGCCAGGTAGAGCAGGATGGCGCCCGACTCCATCAGCGAGCGGCTGGTCTCGTGATCGACGATGGCGGGAATCTTGTTGTTCGGGCTGATGGCGAGGAACTCCGGCGCGAACTGCTCGCCTTTGCCGATGTCTACCGGATGGACGCGGTGGTCGAGGCCGAGCTCGGCCAAGGCGATGGAAACCTTGCGACCGTTCGGCGTCGGCCAGGTGTAGAGGTCGATGGTCATGGCGCTGGTGCCTCGTCCGGTTCGGCTATTTGCTCCGCAGCGGGCGCGGGCTCGTCTTCCGCTGGCACCGAGGCCGGCTCTTCCGCATCTTCCTCCTCCGGCGTCTCTGGCGCGAGGTCGTCGAGGGTCACGTCCATCTGTTCGGCGATGTAGGAGGAGACTTCGTACGCTCCGGCGACGCGGCTGCTGGTGGCGGCGTAGTCGTCCTCTTCGAGTCGATAGAGCTTGAAGGTCATCTCGCCCTCGTCGTCGGTCAGCGCGAACGTGGCCGCTGGTTCGGCCAGCCCCGCGTCCGCGATGCCGAGCACGGTGAGGCCGGTGAAGCGGCCGGCCAAGGTGGTCGTCTTGCCTTGGTCCAGGACGGCGCCGCTCTCCGCCTGCCACATGCCGTCGTCGTCCTTGGCGAGCGCGAATCCGCCCTCGCGGCGAAGCGACTGCACTGTTCCGGCGGCGCGCAGCAGCGACTTGTCCAGCCAGTCGGACGCCTTTACGCCAGCCTCGAAGTTGGAGAAGCCGATGGCGTACACGTCGTCGTCGTCGCTGCGTCGGGCGTGGGTCTTGCGGTAGCCGGGGGAGGTGCCGAGGTAGACGTCGGCCACGGTGTCGTCGCCGCTCTTCAGCACCAGATGGCGCTGATGGTCGTCCTCCACCACCTCGAAGCGTTCGGCGCTGGAGGCGCTGGTCGCCACTGGCCAGCCTGGGGCGGCGTCGGCCAGCTTGCCGATCACGTCATCGACCTTGGACGAATCCGCCGGCGCGCCGTTCGGCAGCTGCCAGGCGTCGTCGGACTTGGCCAGCGCGATCTCGCCCTCGGCGCTGCCGACGAAGAGCGAATCCACCGCGCCGGCGTCGAAGTTCAAGAACGGCGCCGGGGTTTCCACGTCGCCGCTGCGCACCGCCAGCAGGGCCGCGACGATGGCCAGCTGGATCGCCAGCGCGAACGCCAAGGTGGTCGTGTTCATGAAACCTGCGGTTGGTCGTTGTTTCCATGCGAGGTGCAAGCCCCTCGCGCTGCTCTTTCTTGCGAGGGGCAAGCCCCTCGCGCTGCTCTTTCTTGCGAGGGGCAAGCCCCTCGCGCTCCCCCGCTGAGGGCTCCGCCCGTTCATGCCGCACCTCCGAGTTGCGCTTGAAATGCCGCCCGCCGGGTTCGGCGGCGATGGCGGCTGATGCCGTAGACCACCGCCAGCCCTGCGAGTGCCGCGGCGTAGTTCGCGTACTCCCAGATGCGCTGGGCGTCTTCCTCCATCGGCGGCAGGGTGCGGTTGAAGTGGCCGCGGCTGCGGATGCCGAGCAGGGATTGATCCTCCACCGCCCAGTCGGCGATGTTCGCCATGAGCTGCACCGACCCGGCGTAGACCGTGCCGTCCGCGGAACCGATCATGCGCACCGTCTGGTCGGCGAGGAACGACGCGGAACCAAGCACGATCAGGCGCGCCGATTCCGGCGACTTCTCGATCACCGTGGTGATCGTGCCCAACGTGTCCTCTTCCTCGGCGTCCTCGTCGGTGTCGTCCGCCGCCTCGTCCGCCTCATCGTCGGCTGGTTCGTCCAGCAGCGGCGATTCCTCGAAGAAGGAGTCGAAGCGGCCTTCCACCATCACCCCCAGCACGTTCGCCTGCTGTTCGCCCTCGGGCGCATAGACGACGTCTCCGGCAGCGCCCAGGTTGGGCATGATGTCGGTGGACGACGAACGCCAACTGCCTGGCGAGCTCGTGAACAGCGTCGTCACCGCCCGCTCGGCGTTGCGTTCTTCGTCCACGTCCACCGGCGACGCCCACGCCACCGTGAGCTGCGGCAGTTCGGAGACGAAAGGCACGTCCTCGTTGAGCCCGTTGCCGCGCACGTCGATGAAGTAGGGGTAGTCGCGCATCTGCAAGTCCTGGAAGCGGAAACCGGCGACTTCGCGCACCACCGGCACCGGGAAGGCGGCGTTCTGCGGGTCCATGACGAACGACTCGTCCAGGGCGACGCCGTGGTGCGCCAGCCAGTCGGCGAGCCCGGACTGCACCGGCGAGGCGTGGAGCGATTGCGCGGCCAGCGTGGCGCGATAGTTGCCCGCCGCGATCACCAGCGTGCCGCCGCGCATCAGGAACTGGTCGACGGCGAACACCTGCTTGGCGTCGAAATCCGCCGGATCGATCACCATCAGCACATCCGCGTTGGGCGCCTCGCCACCGTCCAAGCCAGCGTTCTCGACGTCGAAATCCGCGCTCAGAAACTCGCGCAGGGTCTGGAACTCGTTGCCGGGCGGCTGCTGCATCTGCATCTGCTGCTGCATGTAGGGCGGGATGCCTTGCGGCGCCTCGAAGGCGACCGTCTTCAGCAGGCCGGTGGCGAAGCGCTTCAAGCCCTCCTCGATGCCGCGCCGCAGGCCCTCGCGGTCCATCGATTCCGGCAGCGGCATCTGGATGACCGTTTCGCCGTCCGAGAGCGTCAGGTAGAAGTAGAAGGTGTTGAGGTCGAAGAGGCTCGCCGCCATCGGCTGGAAGCCGTAGTCGGCGGCGATCTGCTGCGCCGTCTCGCCGTTGCCGGCGTTCGGGTCGACGATCTCCGAGGTGAGCTTGCCGCCCGATTCCTCGGCCAGTTCGGCCAGCACGCCCTGCAGGTCCGTCCGCAGCGCCGCCAACGTCTCCGGCAAGCGCTCGTCGGCGGAAACGTAGCCCGTGAACCGCACCGGCTCGGCGATGTTGTCGAAGACGCTGCCGCCGCCTTGGAAGCCGTAGAGCACCTTCTTGATGGCGCGGGTGATGTCGTACTCCGGGTTCTTCAAGCGCACGTCGAGGTCCGCCTCGCCGCGCACCTTCACCTCGATCAGGTCGCGGAAGCCCAGCACTTCGTACTCGTCGCCGTACTGCACCAGCACGTCGAAGTAGGAGTTGACGAGGCTCGCCTGGTAGCGGTCCGCCACTTGAAACGGCACCGGCCGGATGCCGTACTTGGTGTTCGCTTCGTCCTCGCGCTCCGGGTCCTGGGCCGGGTCCACAAGCTCCACCCGCACTCCGGCGCCGCCAGCGACCTCGTATTCGGTGAGCAGGTTCTCGAGCTGCGGCGTCAGCGGGGCCAGCAGCGGATGCGTCTTGGCGCTGAAGTAGCCGCGCAGCAGCAACGGCTCGCGCAGCTGCCGCAGATAGCCCTTGGTGGCGTCCGAGATGGAATACTGGTCGCCTTCGGTCATGTCCCAGCGCAGGAAGCCGATGCCCGCCAGCCACAGGTTGGCGACCAGGAAGTTCGCCGCCGCCAGCCCAAGCACCAGCCGCCGCTGCCGATGCCGCTTGGCGCTGCCGTCCGCCGCCCAGCCGTGCGCGTCCACCGCGTGGACGTTCAGGGCGAGGAAGACCGCCAGCACCGAGAGGTAGAAGTACAGGTCGCGCAGATCGAGCACGCCGCGGGTGATGGACTCGAAGCGCGAGCCAGCGCCGATGGCGCGCAGCACGTCGGCGCTGCGACTGCCGACCAGCTCCACCAACAGGGGGCTGCCGATCAGATAGAACGCGCCGCAGCCGAACACCGCCAGAATCAGGGCGACGATCTGGTTGTCGGTCTTCGCGCTCGCGAACAGGCCGATGCCGAGATAGGCGGCGCCCAGCAGCGCGGCGGCCAGATAGCCGGCGAAGACCGGCCCCCAGTCCAGATCGCCGAGCAGCGCGACGGTGAGCGGCAGGGGCAGAGTCAGCAGCAGCGCCACGCACAGCAGCGCCCAGCAGGCGGCGAACTTGCCGAGCACGAAGTCGGCGCTGCTCGCCGGCACCGTCACCACCAGCTCCAAGGTGCCGGCTCGCCGCTCGTCGCTCCACATGCGCATGGTGAGGGCGCTGGCGAGGAAGATGAGCAACACCGGCAGCCACTCGAACATGGGCCGCACGTCGGAGATGTTGCGGGCGAAGAACGCCTCGCCCCAGAAGAAGACGAACAGCGTGACGCCGAGGAACGCCGCCAGAAACAGGTAGGCGATCGGGGAGGAAAAGAGCAGCGCCAGCTCCTTGCGGGCGATGCGCCAGATCAGCTCAGTTCGCATCGTCGCCTCCCGCATCCGAAGGCGCTTCGCTGACTTCGCGGAAGACCGTCTCCAAGTCGCGCTTCTCCGCCACCAGCCCGTGGACGGCGATGCCGTTGGAGACGAGCCGCCGCGCCAAGTCCGCGATGCGTTCGCGGTCCGCGGCGCCTTCGAACTCGATGGCGAAGCCGGCGTCCATCGCCTTCGCCGTGCTTCCATCGCCAAGCGCCGCTTGCAGCTCTTCGAGCGAGGCATCCGTGGCCAGCGCCACGCGCTCGCTCTGTTGCAGCGCGGCGAGGCGTTCGTCCACCGCGAGTTCGCCGCCGCGCAGGATGAGCACCCGATCGCAGACCGCCGCCACCTCCTGCATGATGTGCGTGGAGAGGATCACCGTGGCGTGTTCCGCCAAGCGCCGAATCAGGTCGCGCATGTGCTGGGTCTGCGAGGGATCCAGGCCGTTGGTGGGTTCGTCGAGAATGAGCAGCCGCGGCTTGTGGACGATGGCCTGGGCGACCCCCACGCGCTGCTGGTAGCCCCGCGAAAGGGTGCCGATGGCGTCGAAGGCGCGGTTCGTCAGGTCGGTAGCTTCCAGCACCTCGCGCAGCGCCTTGCCGCGTTCCCGGACCCCGCGCAGGCCGGCCACGTAGTCCAGATAGTCCGTCACCGCCATCTCCGGATACACCGGGCAGTTCTCCGGCAGATAGCCCAGCCGCTGCTGCACCTCCTGCGGCGCTTCCGCGACTTCCACCCCGTCCACGACGGCGCGCCCGCTGCTCGGCTCCAGGTAGCCGGTGAGCATCTTCATGATGGTCGTCTTGCCAGCGCCGTTGTGCCCCAGCAGACCAACGATCTCGCCCCCGCCGATCGAGAAGCCGACCGAATCGACCGCCAGCGTCTCGCCGTAGCGCCGCGTCAAGCCCTCCGCGTCGATCACCGAACTCATATGCCGCGAACCCTCCTCCTCTTTGTGCGTTGCCGAACTCTTCGAGCGCCTAGCTGTTCGCCGCCTGTGCCTTTGCAGCGAACCGCCTGTCCCGAAGCGGCGCGTAACATACAAAGGCATTGGGCAACTTTCTAGGGGTTGTCTCGACGTTCTCGACATCGGGGCTGATCGTTCAGGATGGCGGTGTGCCGGCCTCGAGTCGGCTTCCGAGGACTCGTTGCACGGCTTGGTCGGCGTTGGCGACGGTCTCGGTGCGCCAGCCGCGCAGCCAGGTGAGCTGGCGCTTGGCCACTTGTCGGGTGGCGGCGGCGGCCTTGGCGACCATTTCGGCGTGGTCGTAGGCGCCGTCCAGGTGGTGCCAGACTTCGCGGTAGCCGACCGCGCGCATGGCCGGGAGCTCGATGGAGAGGCGCGGGTCGTCGCGCAGCGCTTGGACCTCCTCGACGAAGCCGCTGCGGAGCATCGCGTCCAGGCGTTCGCCGATGCGGCGATGCAGTTCGGCGCGTTGCGGCGGGACGATGGCGAGTTCCACCAAGTCGCAGTCCAAGCGCTTCGTGGCCGGCACGGCGGTGGTGCCCCAGTGCGCCGTGATCGAGCGTCCGGTGGTTGCCAACACTTCCAGCGCGCGTTGGATGCGGGGCGCGTTGTTGGGGTCGATTCTCGCTGCGGCGGCTGGGTCGTGCGCGGCGAGTTCGCGGTGCAAGGCCGGCCAGCCCTCCGCTGCGGCGCGTTCGGCGATGGCTTTGCGCAGCTCGGGGTCCGCGCTCGGCATTTCGTCCAGGCCGTCTCGGAAGGCGCGAAAGTAGAGCATCGTTCCGCCAACCAGGAGTGGCGTGCGGCCGGCTGCCAAGGATGCCTGCACGGCGGCGTCCGCTGCTGCTAGGAAGCGCGCTACGGAGAACGGTTCGGCGGGGTCGGCCACGTCCACCAGCGCGTGCGGATGCCGGGCGAGCACCGCCTCGGACGGCTTCGCGGTGCCGATGTCCATGCGTCGGTAGACCATTGCCGAGTCGACGCTCACGAGGTCCACGTCCGCAGCTTCGCGAATGCGTAGCGCCGCTTCCGTCTTGCCGGAGGCGGTCGGCCCCATCAGCGTCAGAACTCGGCGGGGCATGGGGCGGAGCGGAAATCGGCGCGCCAAGCGCACGGGGTTGCCGGCGTGGCTACTGGCCGCGCAGAAAGAGCTGGTCGAGTGCCGCGAGGGGCTGCAATACGAAGGTGGGGCGGCCGTGGTTGCATTGGCCGGCGTTCTCCGTGGTCTCCATGTCGCGCAGGAGCGCGTTCATCTCCGGCAGGGAGAGCTGGCGGTTGGCGCGGATGGAGGCGTGGCAGGCGGCGCCGGCCAGGAGCCGCTCCTGATGGTCGCGGACGAGGGTGGAACTGCCGAACTCGGCCATGTCCGCCAGCAGGTCGCGCACCAGCTGCTCCACGTCCACGGCGCCGAGCAGCGCTGGCACCTCGCGCACCACCAGACTGCCTGGGCCGCTGCGTTCGATTTGCAGGCCCAATGCGAGCAGGTCTTCGCCGCGGTCTTCGATGTAGTCCGCTTCGGACGCAGCCACGTCGACAGCCACCGGCACCAGCAGGCGCTGCCGCTGCACCGCGCCGTCGAGCAGCTGCGTCTTCATGCGCTCGTAGGTGATGCGCTCGTGGGCGGCGTGCATGTCCACGATCACCAGCCCCTGGTCGTTCTGCGCCAGCACGTAGATGCCGTGCAGTTGCGCCACGGCGTAGCCCATCGGCGGAACGCCGCCCTCTTCGTCCGCTTGGTTGGCTGCGACGTCGGCAGGACGGTCGCGCAGTTCCCGTGCCTGCTGTTCGTGCAGGAGGCGGGCGAGATTCTCCCCGCCCGCGCCTTCGGATTGGAACCGAAAGCGCGTCTGCGCGGCCCCGGCGGTCGGCGCTGGCGCCGGAAGCGAGGCGTCGCTGGCCGGGCGGTCGCCGGGGCGGACGTCGCGCAGCACCTTCGCCAGCTTGCCGAAGATGAAGTCGTGGACGTCCCGCGAACGCCGAAACCGCACTTCGTCCTTGGCCGGATGGACGTTCACGTCCACAAGATGCGGCGGCAGTTCGAGAAACAGCGCGAACACCGGATGGCGACCGTGGAAGAGCACGTCGCGGTACGCTTGGCGCACGGCGTGGCCAGCGAGCCGGTCGCGCACAGGGCGGCCGTTGACGAAGAAGTGCTGGCGCGTGGCGCGGGCGTCCGAGTGCGTCGGCAGGCCGACCCGCCCCCACAGCCGCATGGTGCCGCCGGATTCGTCCACCGCCACCGATTCCGTCATGAAGCGCTCGCCGAAGAGCGCGCAGGCGCGGGCATCCCAGTCGCCGCCAGCGGCAAGGCCGTCCAAGGAACGCGAACCCGCCGCGAGCTCGAAGCCGACGGCGGGATTCGCAAGGGCGATGCGCCGCACCGTCTCCTGGATGTGCAGCAGTTCCGTGCGCTCGGTCTTCAAGAACTTGCGGCGGGCCGGCGTGTTGTAGAACAGCTCGGCCACTTCCACCGTGGTGCCGAACGGGTGCGCCGCCGGCCGCAGGAAGCGCTCTTCGCCGCCCGCCACTTCCAAGGTCCAGGCGCGGTCCGTACCGGCGGCGCAGGAAAGGATCGTCAGATGCGAAACCGAGGCAGCGCTGGCCAGAGCTTCGCCGCGGAAGCCGAGGGTGGACACCGAGGCAAGGTCGCCAGCGGCAACGATCTTGCTGGTGGCGTGGCGCGAAACCGCCAAACGCAGGTCTTCTGGATGGATGCCGCAGCCGTCGTCGCGCACGCGAATGCGCCCCACGCCGGCCTGTTCGACCTCCACGCGGATGGTCGTCGCGCCAGCGTCCAAGCTGTTTTCGAGCAGTTCCTTGACGATGGACGCCGGGCGCTCCACCACTTCTCCGGCCGCGATCTGGTTGGCGACGAAGTCCGACAGCGGCCGGATGCGCAGCGCTTCCGCGATGAGGCCCTCCGCCGAGCGGTGGTCGTCGCCGGCCACGTCAGCCGCTGCCCTGGGCGAAGGGAATGAGCAGCACCTGGCCGACTCTGATGCGGTCGCCGGTGATGCCGTTGAAGGCGCGCAGGCGGCGCATGGAGACGCGGTTGCGCACGGCGATTTCCGAGAGCGTGTCGCCGCGCTTGATGACGTAGCGCAGCACTCCGCCTTGGGCGGCGCTCGCCAGCAGGGTGCCTTGGGGCGGATTGCGCATGGCATACGCCTGAATGCCCTCGGCGATGGCCGCGGCCACGCGCCGCTGGTGGCTGGCCGTGGCGAGCAGCCGCGCTTCGTCGGGATTGGAGAGGAAGCCTGTTTCGATCAGCACGGAAGGCACGTCCGGCGACTTCAGCACCGCGAATCCTGCCAGTTCCACGCGCTTCTTGTGCAGTCGGGTGACGCTGCCGAGCGCGCCGAGCACGGCTTCGCCCAAGGCGATGCTCTCGGCGCGCTGGTTGTCCATGGAGAAATCCACCAGCACCTGGCGCACTTCCGGGTCCTCCACTTCGTCCAAGGCAACCCAGGAACCGCTGACGCCGCCGATGAGGTCCGACTGGTTGGCGCCTGCGGCCAGCCAGCGGGCGGTTTCGCTCGACGCGCCGCGTTCGGAGAGCGCATAGACCGAGCCGCCGCGCACGTTCGGCAGCCGAAACGCATCCGCGTGGATGGAGACGAAGAAGTCGGCGCGCACGCCCTCGCCGCGTGCTATCGCCGGGCGGCGGCGCAGGGGAATGTAGTAGTCGCCGGTGCGCACCAGCGTCGCCGAGAGGCCCGGCATCGCGTCCAGATTCCGCTTCACCGCCTTGGCGATGGCCAGCACGACGCGCTTTTCGTAGATCCGGCCGACGCCGATGGCGCCGGGGTCTTCGCCGCCGTGCCCGGCGTCCACGGCCACCACGACGTCGCGCTTGCCTTCGGGCGCGGCGCGTGGCGGCGGTGGCGGGTCGCCGCTTTGGGGCGGGCGCAGGTCGACGACTAAGCGGTGGCCGTAGGGTGGAATCGGGCGCAGCGCGAACTCCTTGGCGGTGGCCTCGCGCTTCAGGTCCAGCACCACGCGCAGGTTCTTGGCGCCGCGGCGGGCATGGCGAATGCGCTTCACGACGCTGCTGTCGAAGGTGGGCACGTCGAGGTCGGCGGCTCGCGTGTCGCGCAGGTCGATCACGATGCGGTTCGGCCTGCTCATGGCGAACAGCTCGTAGGACGCGGCCTCGCGGGTGTCCAGCACCACCCGCGTGGAATCCGGCGCGTCGTGCAGGCGGATGCCGTTCAGGTCGTTGGCGGCGAAGCTCGGCGCCGCGAGCGCGAGGCAAACGGTGGCGAAGCCCGCACGGAGAGCGCACACCTTGGGCAGGAATTTCGACAAGCGCATCAACTCCCGCTCCCCGTTTGCGCGTTGCGGTGATCCACAGCCGCTACGCGACGTGCTTCTCCGTCCACGTGCAGGCGCACTTCGATGTCCGCCGCCGGCAATTTGTCGCCCGCCTTGGACGGCCACTCGACGAGCTTCACGGCGGGTTCGGCGAGCAGGTCGTCGATGCCCATGTAGCCGAGTTCGCGGGGGTCGAAGATGCGGTAGAAGTCGAAGTGGAGGACCCGTGCGGCGTCCAGATCGTAGGTTTCCAGCAAGGTGTAGGTGGGGCTCTTCACTGCGCCGACGTGACCGAGAGCGCGCAGGAAGCCGCGCACCAGCGTGGTCTTGCCGGCGCCCAGGTCGCCGTGCAGGAAGACCAGTTCGGAGCGCAGGCCGAGGGCCGCGAGTTCGGCGCCGAAGGCGAGCGTTGCGGCTTCGTCCGGCAACTGCCGCGGTTGGTAGACGGGGTTCATGGCTCGAGCCTTAGCGCTGCCACGATGTCGCTGGCGAGCAGCGACGCTTGGCAGGCGCGGGCAGCGTCGTCGCCGGCCCGGGCGTGCAGCCAAACGCCGAGTTCGGCGGCAGCGAGCGGTTCCAGGCCACGCGCCAGCAATGCGCCGACGATGCCGGTGAGCACGTCGCCGCTGCCAGCGGTTGCCATTGCAGGGTTGCCAGCCAAGGAGACGCAGCGCACCGCGCCATTCGCCGCGATGAGGGTGCCGGCGCCTTTCAAGACCGCGATGGCACCGTGTTCGCTCAGCATTACCGCGGCGTCTGGACGATGGGATTGGATCCAGGCAGTGCCCTGACCGAGCAAGCGCCCGGCCTCGCCCGGATGCGGCGTGAGGATCGTCGTTGCTGGCAGACGCGCCAAGCCGTCGTTCGCGGCGACGATGTTCAATGCGTCCGCATCCAGAACCAGCGGCTTGCCAGCGCGAAGGCAGGCGTCGAGCAGCGCTTCGCCCCAGTCGTTCCTTCCCAATCCCGGGCCCACGGCGATGGCGTCCGCCTGTTCGGCGAGGTCTTCGATATCGGCCGCCGATTCCGCGCCGCGCACCATCAACTCCGGGCGTCGCGCAAGCACCGCTGTTCGATTGACCGACCGTGTGGCGATGGTCGCGAGCCCGGCGCCGGTGCGCAGCGCGGCCTCGCCGGCGAGCAGCACCGCGCCGCCCATGTCCGCTTCGCCGCCGACGACGAGCAGTCGCCCGAAGTCGCCCTTGTGGGCGTTGCGGCGGCGTTGCAGCAGATCGAGGGCATCGCCGGTGGCGACCGCGATGCCCGGCCGGTCGAAGACTTCCGTCGGCACGTTCAAGTCCGCGAGCAGCACGTCGCCGGCGTAGTCCACCGCCGGGCCGGTGACGAGGCCTATCTTGTGGGCGACGAAGGTGACGGTGAGGTCGGCGCACACCGGACGGGGCGTCAGCAGACCACCGCTGTTCGCATCCACGCCGCTCGGCACGTCCAGCGCCAGCACGGGCTTGTCGGCCTCTGCGATGCGTTCGATGGCTTGGCGAAACGCCTCGCGCACCTCGCCCCGAGCGCCGGTGCCGAGCAGCGCATCGACGACCACGTCGCCTTCGATGCACCAGTCCTTCGCTTCGGCAATCGGCCCCAAGCGGCATTCGGCGAAATCCTTGGCGAGCAAAGCGTCGCCTTCGAGCTTGTCGAGGCGTCCGATCTGCAGGAGCTGAACATCCATCCCGGCGTCGTGCGCCAAGCCGGCGACCACGTAGCCGTCGCCAGCGTTGTTGCCGGCGCCGCAGACGATGGACAGCCGCCGCGCATCTGGCCAGCATTCGCGCAGCGCCCGGAAGGCGGCGCTGCCGGCGCGGTGCATCAGGCGAATGCCCGGAACGCCGGAATCGTCGATTGCCCGGCGGTCGAAGGCGCGAACGTCCGTCCCTGTGTGGACTCGCGCGACCATCCTTGTTAACTCGCGCATAACGCTGATTATAGAGTCTTTGCGCACTGGCGGAGATGGACGGGCCGATGCAGTCGGAGAACGCGAAGACCGAGACGGACTACGCCCAGCTCGCGAAGGACATCGCGGGTTGGGCGCACACCCTCGGCTTCGCCGAAATCGGCATCGCCGACACGGACCTCGCGGCCTACGCACCGGCCTTTCGCCGCTGGCTGGCGGAGCGCTTCGGCGGCGACATGGGCTACCTCGAACGCAACGTGGAGAAGCGCGTCGCGCCGCAGGAGCTGGTGCCGGGAACGGTGCGCGTGATCTGCGCCCGCATGGACTATCTGGGCGTGGAACCACCGGGCGCTCTCGATCTGCCGCGCAACGATGGCCGCGCCGTCATCGCCCGCTACGCCCTTGGCCGCGACTACCACAAGACCGTGCGCCGACGGCTCGCCAAGCTGGCGCAGCGCATCGAAGCCGAAGCAGGCGGCTCGCACCGCGCCTTCGTGGATTCGGCGCCGGTGCTGGAGAAGCCGTTGGGCGAACGCGCTGGCCTTGGGTGGATCGGCAAGAACACTCTGCTTCTGAACGCGGACGCCGGTTCCTGGTTCTTTCTCGGCGAGATATACACGAGCCTGCCGCTGCCGCCCACGCCGCCCGCATCGCAACCCGGCTGCGGCAGTTGCCGAGCCTGCATGACGGTGTGCCCCACGAACGCCATCGTCGCGCCGGGCAAGCTGGATGCGCGGCGCTGCATTTCGTACTTGACCATCGAACACAAAGGCGCGATTCCGCTGCATCTGCGGGAAGGCGTGGGCAGCCGCGTCTTCGGCTGCGACGACTGCCAGATCGTCTGCCCGTGGAACCGCTTCGCCAAGCGCTCGCCGCTGGCGGACTTCGCGCCCCGGCATGGTCTCGACAACGCGACGCTGGCCGGGTTGCTGCGCTGGAACGAAGCCGATTTTCTCGCCCGCACCGAGGGCATGGCGATTCGCCGTGTGAGCTACGCGCAGTGGGTACGCAATCTTGCGGTGGCGGCGGGAAATGCGCCGGCGGACCCGGCGCTGGTTGCCGGATTGAAAGCGCGGCGGCAAGAGGCGACGCCGATCGTGCGCGAACACATCGACTGGGCGTTGGCGCGTCAGGCCGCTTCGGACGGGAAGGACGAAGTTGCCGGCTAGAACTTGAAGAACCCCGCGCGGTAGCGTCGAAGCTCCTCGATGGACTCGTGGACGTCGTCCAGCGCCCGGTGCGCGTTCTTCTTCTCGAAGCCGTCGACCAGCGCCGGGCGCCAACGCCTCGCCAGTTCCTTGATGGTCGACACATCGACGATGCGGTAGTGGAAGTGGGCCTCCAACGTGGGCATGTGGCGGGCGAGGAAGCGCCGATCCTGCCAGATGGAATTGCCGCACAGCGGCGACTGCTTCGGCCCGCAATGCCGAGCGACGAAGGCGAGCGTGACCGCCTCGGCTTCCGTCGTGCTCACCGGCGACGCCCGAACGCGCTCGACCAAGCCGGATTCGCCGTGGTGACTGGTGTTCCACTCGTCCATGCCTTCCAGCACGGCATCGTCGTGATGAATGGCAAGCGACGGCCCTTCGGCAACGACGTTCAACTCCGCATCCGTCACCACGGTGGCGATTTCGAGAATGACCTCCCGCCGGACATCCAGCCCGGACATCTCCAAGTCCATCCAAACGAGATTGCCCTCGGTTTCGCCAGCCATGCTTTCGACGCCTTTGGTTGTTCCTGGCCGAGTTCGCTACCGTGGGATCCTAGCGAAGCGGGTTGAAGGTTCACACCCGGGATATCCGCTACCAACTCTGCGCCAGGCGTTCGCGCCGTGCCGCGTCGTCCAGCACCCGCGCACACGATTCCCAATCCACCGGCTGCACCTCCCGATAGCGAATCTCGAACGGATGCTGTTCGGGCACCGCGTCGATGGTTCGCTGCGCGTCGGCCAGCTTGCCCAGCGCCGTTTGCACCCAAACATCCTCCAACGTATCCGGCAGTTGGCCGAACAGCGTGGAAATGTGCTCGCAACGTTCGGAGAGAAGCGCATGGACGCGATCTTCCACCGAATCCGCGTAGCGCATGTTGCAAACGTCCACTTCGGGCCGCACTTGGCCGATGCGCTGTATCCGCCCTTTGCGTTGTTCGAGGCGCGACGGATTCCACGGCAAATCCAAGTTGACGAGGGTGCCGAGGCGTTGCAGGTTCAAGCCTTCGGATGCAGCGTCCGTGCCGAGCAGCAGACGGAGTTCGCGGCGTCGAACGGCCTCTTTCAAGGCATCGCGGCTTTGGCGTTGGAATACGCCGCGTTGCATCACGCCGGAACGGTTCGCGCCGGCGTAGATGCCGATGGGTTCGTCGGGCAGTTCGCGGGTGAGGCGGTTCGCCAGCCACCACACGGAGTCGTAGAACTGGCTGAACACGATGCAGCCGTGGGCTAGCCAGCCTTCGTCTTCGAGCAGACGCAGCACGGCGGCGCACTTCGGGTCCTGCTCGGCATGGGCTTCCAGCGCTTCGGCCAGCCGTTCCAAAGCCATGCGTTCTTCGTCCGTTAACACGCCGAACGCGGCAGGCGCTTCTTCGTCGTCCTCGAAGTCCTCGGCATCTTTCCAGCCGCTCAACATTCTGGTGGCGGTGAGGCGACCCGCGGCCATCGTGCTGCCGATGCGTCGCAACAGCATGGTGCGGAAGAAACCAGCGTTCAGGCGCTTGGCCAGCAGTCGGCAGAACGCTTCCGCTTGGCTGTAGGCGTCTTGCAGAAACGGAGCCAGACCGATGGCGTCTTCCGGGGCGTCTCCGTGCAGGCGAATGCCTACCGGCGCGAGATAGGGTTCGCCGGTTGCTGGATCAGTCGTCTGCTCCAGATAGTCACGAGTACGCAGCACGATGGCGCGGATGTAGGGATTGTGGTTCTGCAAGAAGCGCGGGAACAGTCTCTCAAGACGTTGCTTGTCTGCGGCACTGAGCGCATCCGCAGTGTTGCCGGGCGCGTAGGCGTCTTCGTCATCGAGGCCGAGCGAGCGGCGCAGAATCTCGAAGTCTCTGCTTTCCGCGCTCGGCGGGAAGGGGTTGCGCAGCCAATCCCAGCGCTCATGGAAATCGGTTGGTGCCCCATGCTCGCCAAGGAGCACCGGCAGCGACCTGGACGGATCGCGCCACGGGCTGCCCGGTACGCCGAACACCGCTGGCGACCCTTGCGCCAAGGCATCCAGCAGATCGAACGCCTCGACGGGATGCAGCTGCACCGGCGTGGCAGTGGCCAGCAGCAGGCTCTTGGTGCGCGGCGAGATGTCGCGCAGGAAGCGCAGCAGGTTGTTGGGTTCCGCGTGTGCGTAAGGCCGACTGCTCGCGCGCCGCCTTCGGGCGCGATGCGCTTCGTCCAGAATCACGCACTCGAAGCGCATGGCCGCCAGATGCGGCACGACTTCAGCGTTACTGGTGATCGCGCTGGTGGAGACGATGCCGACGCGCCGCGGGCACTTCCGAATCGCCTCCGCGCCCATGCTTGGGTACTCGATGCCGCGTTCGTCCACCCACTGCCGCCCAGTCCAAACCGCAGACGGCAGACCCAGCAGCGTGTCCATCTCCTCCTGCCACTGGCGGAGCAGCGGCTTGGGCGCAAGCACCAGCACGGGCAGTTCGCCAGCCAAGGCCATGAGCTGCGCCGCCATCGCCAGTTGCAGCGTCTTGCCGAGACCCACCTGATCCGCCAACACGAAGCGCGCCCCGAACGGCCCGCGATGCGCATCGAACGCCAGCTTCACGAAGTGCTTCTGATGCTCCCACAGCCCCACTTCCCGCCGATACACCGGCGCTTCCACGACCACGGACGCAGGTTCGGGTTCCTCGCGCCACCGCTCGATCTCGCCGATGAGTTCCCGCCGCGAGAGCCGATCCAAATCCTGCACCACGAACTCCGCCAACGGCACCGCGAACGGCGACTGCCACAACGCATCGAACTCCGCCTGCACCCATGTGACGGCTTCAGACGAATCGTCCTCCCAAACGAGTTCGTAGTTGAGGCAGAACGCGGTTTTCGACTCGTTGGCGCTGCCGAGGAAGGAGGTGCGGCTGCCATCGGCGAGCGTGATGACGCCGGCCTTGCCGTGAATCAGCCCGAACACGTCGTCCGGCAACACGCGAATCGCCATCTTGCCGGAGCGCAGAAGGTCGTAGAGCCGCTTGAAGCGCGGCATGGCGCTCTCGCCCAACGCTTCCGGGCGCGACTCGCACCATTCGCGCCGCATGGCCGCTTGGGCGAGCTTCGCCACTTCCACATCGGCGCGGGAAAGCTGCGAGTTGCAGACGATGCGGATCTGGCCTTGGATGCTTTCCAACGCCTCACCGGCCACTTCGAGGATGGAGGAGGAGAAGTAGCCGGCGATGCGGTCGTAGCTTTGGGCGCCAGTGAGATGGGCGGTCAGGAAGCTCGCATCCAGCGGGCGGCGAAGGGATGAGTGGCGGTGGATCAAAGATGAACAGCCGACGCCGGCTCAGGCTCGAAGCCACGGTCGACACACGCAAGATGTCCTCACCGGCGTGGCCCTTTCCACAGCCGCACGGTGAACCGATCGTCCTCCTCGACAAGGTCCGGCTCGGTGCCGTTGTGCTCACGCATCCCGCGAACGATCTTCCTTGGCACGCCAAGGCCGGTTGCCTCGATGTAGGCATAATCGCGAAGGATCTCCTTGACGACCTCGTTCCTCGTGGCGCGGCATCCAGTGCGCATCTTGTCGACGGTGACGGTGTTGGGAAGCCGCCCGGGCGAAACAACCTCCAGTCTGTCGCTGTAGATCGACAACTCGATATCCGTGACGGTGATCGTGTAGTCCCGATGAGCGACCGCATTCACAATGGCCTCGCGTATCGCTTCCGCCGGGTAGTCCCAGCGCTCTTGCCGTCGTGCGCCACCTTCGAGCCACGCCTTCACACTGGTGTTTCGGCGCACGAACTCTATCGTCTGCTCGACGACGCCGTTTTCCGTGATCTCGCCGCCTCTGCCTCGCAGAGCGACCGCCGCACCGCGAATCTCGGCGCGTTCCTTCGCGTCGTAGTCCTTCTCCGCGCCTGGGTAGCAGACAGCCGTCACCCCCGCCTGCGGCAAGTGCCTATTCGGCATCTGGCCAAACATCAAGACCGCGGCAACAGTCGGCACGACACGCCCTCTGTTCTCGATGGCAAGATAGGTGTTCAGGAGCAGACGTGTCCAACCCGGCTCGTCCGCCAAATCAGGGCAGTCTTGCCCGCGAATGTCTCGGAAGTAGCTCTGAAGCCGGCGGTAATCCAGGTCCTGTTCGGTGGTCCCCAGCACGGGCCCTTTGTCGTATCGAAAATGCCCGGACTGCTGGTAGAGACGCGCTTCTTCGGCGTCCGTGGCGTCGCGGGTCGTCGTGCCAGACCGGATCACGGTCACCCACGCGGAGCCCCGCTTCGCCTTGTAGGGCTTGTCCGGCGCATCCCTCGGAAGACTGATGACTCCAACGCGCTTGCCCGGCTCGATCTCGATGGCTTCCCAGTACGGGTTTGCCGGGGGGCGGACGTGGTCGCGAGCGACGTTCATCACCCATTCCTCGGCCTTCCCAGGCTCTCGGGCCAAGCCGCCAACGGTGCGATCGTCTTCCACGCCGAGAAGTATGTGGCCGCCCTCCAAGTTGAGCAACGCCGCCATCTCCTTGGCGAGCCGCTCTGGACGAACATCGTCGCGTTTGAACTCGACACCTGAGTTCTCGCCGTGTTCGAGCATTTCGATGAGTTCCGTTTTCGTCATCGCCTCAAGTCCCTACGCTAGAAGCCGTATTTTCGCCGCCGCCGCTCGAAAGCATCCTGCCCCCCTTCAAGCAGTTCCTCCACCAGCCTCCTAACGGTATCGGAATCAATGGAGCCGAAATGCTCCGGTGCGATCTTCGCATTGCCTCCGGCACCCCCAGATGCACTCAACCCTACGATGAGCTCCGCGTCGCCGAGCACAGGTATGTTGGCGTTGTGGGTTGAGAACAGGAATTGCCGCTTTCGCTTCTGGTCTCGCATCCTCGGCACCACACCCTCGGTGATGAACCGATTGTCGAGATCGTCTTCCGGCTGGTCGACCACGAGGGGCGCGCGGGACTCCAACAGCAACAGCAGCAGAATGGCGGTGGCACGCTGGCCGGTCGAAAGCCGATCAAGTGTTTGCCAGCTCTCTGGCTCTCCCGCCATCGCCGCGTTGAGTTCGATCTCCGTTCTCGAAGGGAAGTCCAGCTCCTCGATCCGCATCAAGGCTTCCTCGGCCGTCCTCGCCAAGCGCTCCGCTTGCGCCCTAGGGATGTTGAAGTTGTCAACCAGCGCGTTCGCGCCGTCGCGACATGCCTGCACGAACGCGCGCGGTGCTAGGCCATCGGCTTGCCGAAGCGCCTCAATCGTCTCGGACAGTCGACCGCCGAGCGCATCTCGGAGGACCTTGAACAGGGCATCCGGGTTGCCGCCGAACTCGACGCGCACGCGCACACGGCCGTGCAACTGTCGGCTGACATTCTTCGCCGCACGTTCCAGAGCACGAAAGTCTTCCACCTTCGCATCCTCCCACTCGGCGAGAAGCCGCAAGCGATGGTCCCAGAACTCTTTTTCGGCACGGCGCAGCGTACTCCGTCGATCCTCGAGCGGTCGCAGTGCCTCGATGCGTCGGCGAAGTTGGATGAACTCCTCGCCATCGATGTGCGCCTTCTGCAACTCGCGCAGCTTCTTTTCGTAGCCGGATTGCACATGGGCCTTCCGCACCGCGAACCGATCGCGGACCACTTCGAGTTCTTGGTCAGCCGCGCCTAGCGCACGATCCAAGGCCTTCGCCGCCTCGTCAATGTCCGAGCTCAGACGTTCGAGTATCTCGTCCGCGCCTGCGAGGATCGCTTTTCCGGGAAGATCCTCCAGTGCCTTCGGCGACAGGAAGACGCGGTCGATCGGCAGTTCTTGCCGCAGTTCGCGCAAAGCAGATCGGAACGGCTGCAGGCGCTCTGGTATCGTGCCTAGGACGCGCTCTTCACGGACGAGCGAACTCTGCTCCTTCAGGTCCTGTTCCAAGCCTGCGTCTCTATACCGCTTGAGTGTCGCTTCAAGGCCGGGCAGCGCGGCCAGTCGTTCATCGATCTGATCGAGCTCCTTGCGCGCCTCTTCGAGGCGACCGCGGGAGATCTCCAAATTTCTGCGCAACTCGCGCTTGCGGTTGGCGACGTTGTCGTCCCTTACGGCGAAACGCTGCAACAACTGCGTCCGCTTGACCTCGCTCTTGGCAAGTTCGGAGATCTCGTGTTGTCCGTACACCTCGACGCCCGAAAAGAGGTCAGTCACACGGACATCCAATACGTCGCCCGTCTGAACGTCGTAGACGACCGGCGGGTTGGGAACGGTGCGTTCGATTCGGTATTCTCGTGGTTCCGGCCGATGGTTGCGGACCACCAAAGACATCTTCGTGCCGTTCCTAAGCACCTCCTTGACAATATCCATGTGGGCGTCGTTCGCCTCTTCACCCAGCGGCACCAAGCCAAGCACATAGCGCAGGCTTTCAATGACCGTGGACTTGCCGGCTCCGCGGCCGCCTACGAGGACGTTCAGGTTGGCATTGAAGCGAATCTCGGTGCCACCCAAAAAGCCGCCCTCCCAACCCAAAGAGACCAACTCGGAGTGGGCCTCCGGCGTCGGATCGCTGTTCAGCCGGATGCGCGAACGTGGGTCGAGAAATGCCTGTCGCAGTCCCTCGATGCCTACCTCCGACATTTTGATGAGGCATGTCGCTGACAGGTCAGCGAGGTCTTCGGGACGTGCAACGTCCTTGGCGTTCAGGACGGCCAGCGCTAGATCCGACTCCGGCGGGCGCCGTCTACGGTAATCGCCGTTTCTGTTGCATATGATCTGCTTGTGCTTATGCAAAAGGCTCTCGATCGGGCCGGGTATCTGTACGGCGAGCAGGTTGTCGTCCCGCCAAGCCTTGATCGCCGTCTGGCCGCGCAGCACTTCGAGCAGGCCGTTCTCCTGTGTCACGTGCGCCGCAATCGTGATACCGCCCTGATCCCTTACTTTGGCTAGGACGTCCGGGAACGAATGGTCGCAGGGATCGCTCGAGGGCGTGGTGTGGCGGATGCCGAACTCACCAAGAAAGCGATCGAGTTCCGACGTCGATATAGCGGGCGCGTAGAGGCACAGGACGTGAACGCCCTCGCTGGTGGTCAGCTCGAAACCCGGAAAGACGACGATACTTCGCGCTTCAGCGACCGCTCGGATGGCATCCACGCCACTCGCGCTGTTGTGGTTCGTCACCGCGAGCACCTTGATGTCCAAGGCCTTCGCCTTGTCCACGAGAGCACGCGCATATCCGGTCTCGTCGAGTTCCTCGCGCTGTCCCCGGAAGCGCTCAACGTAGCCGTGCGGATTGACCTGTAGCGCACACCGGTGGAACTGCGCTCCGGGAGAGCGCGATGCTTCAGACATGGTCGTTCTCCACCGCCCCCGCCACCAGCTTCGCGGCGTTGGCGTCCTCGTGCCAGTGTGCAGTCTCCATCGTGGCCAAGTAGCGTAGCACGGTTGCCACGGATTCTCTGCCTGGGCCGTGGTAGTTGGGGAGTTCGGCGCGGAGCCAGGTTAGGCTTTCGGCCGTTTCGCCGGTTTCAGTGACGCGCCAGGTGGCGTAGAGGGCGTGGCGGACTAGGGTGGCGTCCTGGTCGGCGCGGGCGAACTCGGTGGGGGTCTTCAGGCGGGTTTGGTTGGCTTTGCCGGTGTGAAGGAGGTGGGCGTAGTCTTGGACGCCGAAGCCGCGGGCGAACTCCTGGTAGACGCCCGCGCGGAAGTCGCCGTGGCGTTCGACGTCCAAGCCCTTGAGGTAGAGCTTCTCGGTGGGGGTGAGGCTGCGCCAGACGTGGGCGGGGAGGCCGGCGGGGACGAGGTAGTTGCTGGCGGTGTACACGGCGTCCGCGATGATGCGCTCGATGGGGTTCGGTTCGCCGCGGCGGCGCTCGCGGGCGAGTTCGCGGGCGACGTCCACGTCGTCGATGGCGCGGTAGCCGGTGAGCACGCGCAAGGCCGCGGCGTAGGCGGCGAGCTGGTAGTCGGCGTCCGTGAAGTTGGGGTCGTCGTGGTCGTCGAGGGCGGTCATTGAGGCCAGCTGGCGCTCCACCTCCGCTTCGACTTCGGGCGCCACTTCGTCCAGGAAGGCGGTCGCCTCGGAGGTTTGCTTGCGCAGCACCATCAGCACGGTGCCTTGGACGTAGTTGCCTTCCTTGATGCCGAACGGGGTCTCCGTGGCGATGGTCCAAGCGGCGGTGACGCGCAAGCCGGCACCCCACAGGATCAACGTCAAATCGGCCCAGATGCCCGCGTCTTGGTGGGTGAACATCACCACCTGCACGCCGTCCGCTCCCATGTGGGCGACGAGGTTGCGGTAGCTCTCCACCATGGATTGATGGAAGGTCGCGCCGGTGCCTTGGACGGCGAGCGCGCGTTTGCTGTCCGCGTAGCTGTCGGGGAAGAGGCGAGGCAGCGACTTTTCGTACCACGCGAGGAAGAACTCGGAGAGCTCGTGGTAGTTGATGGCGTCGGCGTAGGGGGGATCGGTGATCCAGATGTCTGCTTCCGTATCCAATACCCGCGCATCGGAAGGTCGAGCGGTCGCCTGTGACTGCGTCTGCAAAGCGCTTTGTTTGACATACCAAGAGTCAGCAAGCGCCGACATGCCCCGGCAACCGAACGTAAACAAGGTGTTGAGTGCTTGGTTGCTGAACGTCTGAATGACCTTCTCGTGCGCGTTGTCGGTCCACCAGCGCGACAGCTTGCTGTTCCAATCGCTCGCCCGGCCAAGCCCAAGGAGGCAGGCGGCTCTTGATTCGGCGGAGAGATCCGACCTCGCGGACACCTCCGCCAGCAACCCATGCACCAACAACTGGCGCGGCGTGAACAAGTGATGCCAATGCGTCCACCCCCGCGTTCGGATCGGCTCGTCCGTCTTCTGCCCGGACGCAATCGCGCGGCTTGGGATGTAGCCTTTCGCTTGCCATTCGCCAAAGCGTTCCTCGAGCAGCCGCAGCGCCTCGGCTTCGCGCTGCAAGTCCGCATCGGTCACGGCGCGGTACTCGGCGATGGGGTCTTCGCCCGAAGAACGCCAGCGCACGCAGTAGAGGCGTTCTTGGAACACGTCCTCGGGGAGAGGCGTCAAGTCTTCGTTCCGCCATTGCCGCAGGCCGTAACCGCGCCCGCCGCCACCGCGCTGGTCGCCGCGGATGGCCGCCATCGGCGTGGACGCCTGGCAGTTCGGGCACTCCAAGCGCGAGCGGCGCACCGTGCCGGCGGTGCGAGCGGCGTTTAGCGCGTCGCGGCTTTCGCCTTGGTGGATGTCGATGTGGAAGCGCTTGCGCTTGGCGTCCGGCCGCAAGCGGGCGACGGTGCGCGTCTTTTCGCCGATGACCCAACTCGGTGCCAAGGGAACCCGCCAGCCGCACTCCGGGCAGGCCGTTTCCGTGCAGTAGAGGAAGGCGTCTGCGCGCCAGCCTCGTTCGTCGTGTTCGATGCCCCACTCGGTCACTTGCGCGTCCACGGCCTCGAACACCGCCTGCTGCGCCTGCCGCACTTGGCTCGCCACCGCCTTGCCGCCGCCGACGATGTTGAGCGCGCCCCAGGTGAGCAGCGCCGCCACCGGGTTCAAGTCCGAACCGTATGCCTCGCAGCCGATGCGGGCGGCCTCGAACGGCACGCTGCCGCCACCGCAGAACGCATCGCCCACCCGCGGCACGCGCCCGAAACGCCGCTCGCCGAGTTCCCGCACCAGCGCCGGCAGGCTGTTCGCTTGGGTGCCGAGGTGCGCGTTGATGTGTTGCCATGCTTCGGGAGATGGCCCTTCCAGATGCTCCGGCCGGTCGCACCAGCGCAGCTTCTCGTCGTAGCTCATGCGCTCGAACAGCAGCGCCTGCAACTGCGCCCGCGCTTGCCGCTTGGTGGCGGCCTTGGTGGCCTTCAGCTTGGGTTTCTCCGCCGTGGATGTGCGCGTGAACCAACGGGGGCGTTCCTCGTCGGCCAGCCGCCGATACACCTCCTTCAGCGGAATGTTCCGGCTCTTGCGCCGCCGCAGCCCTTCTTCGTCCATGGTGAGCAGGGCGAGGAACACCTCCCGATCTTTGCGCGGATCGCCAGAGGCCGGCATCAGCAGGCCGAGGATCACGGCCCGCACCACGATGAGGGGCTTGCGGCCCCACCATTTGCCTAGGCCGGTCAGGGTCTGGCTGTAGTTGGCTTTGCGCTCCTTGTAGCTTTCCTTGGAGAGGCGCGAGACGGGGAACTGGGTCTCGATGAAGGTGGGGGCGTTGGCGAGTGGGGGAACGGCCGGATTGATCATGCGCCTCGGCCTATGGCGCGGCGAAGAAACTGGACTGGCTGCCCGTAGTCTGGACTCGACACGGAGGCGAGGTCTTGATGCTCGATGTCCTCCAAGCTGCCGAGCTTGCTCGTCCACAACCCAGACGGCAACTGCCTAGCGGCATGCGTGAATTGACCGCCGTTCCCGAACACAGCAACCTTCTCGAACCCCGGCTCGTGTTCGGGGGTCGCGCACCGCTCGAATCCCAGCGACACAAACACATCTACATACGCGGCGATCGAGCCGTCGCGCTTGACGCTCTCGGGCCAGTATCCACCGAGGTGATCCCACCACGCGCTGGTTTCGCCAGCCGCCCATGCCACGCAGTTGTAAGAGAAGTCTTTGGGGCTGGTTACGCGGTAGTTTCCTCCCGTGAGCTTAGGGAATACGTCGGAAATCATGTCTGTCATCGTTCCTACGCGATCAGGCCGCGACTGCGACCCCACTGGAGCCATGCTCGCCGCATTGCGTCGAACCTGCCGACGTCGGCAATGCGCACAGGGTCTTCACCCGAAATCGCTCGCAGCGCCCAGAACCAGTGATTAGGTTCGGTAGACAGCCTTCTGAGTATCAGGGGCAGAACATCGCGCCCTAGCCCAATGATCTCCTGATAGCTCCTGTGCAGGACGATATTCGACATCATGGAGTGGTGTGCGGTCTCAGAAGCCCACTTCTCTGCAAGGTCATTGAAGCGCTCTTCGACATCTAGTTCGGAGTGTCCGCTTGGCCATAGATTGATTACGATTTCATCCGCGTCAGCTCTCGCAGCCGAGCGAGTCCAGAACCTCATCCTATTCGGCTTTACCATGTACAAATCGTCGCCGGCATCCACACGCAGATTGCCCAGTCGGTGGAGGTTTCCAGGAAGCGGCGTATCCATCGCTTCGGCTACCGTCGTCAGTGCCTCGCCTAGCGCAAGGTGCTGTTCCTCGTATGGCATGCGATCTGCAGCGGCACCCAACCGCAAGCGCACCACCGTCAGGTCTTCATCGCGGGCGATGGTGGCCACGTTGACACTACTGCCCGGTTCCATCCATTCCGCCAAACTGGACCTCAGTACGGAGGCATAGGCACGTCGGTCTGTCTTTGTAGGGTGCCGCCAGATCGGTGCCGAAGAAGACGGCGCAGGCTGTATTGACGGCGCAACGTACTTGACAGTGTCCTCAACCAAGAGGATTTCTCGCTTGGTCAGGGCAAAGTAGTCGTACACCAAGTGGTCAACGCGCCCTAGCAACTCGGGTACGAGATCCGGCGGGAAAATGTCCGCGTTGAGGCGCTCCGCGGCTTCGTCCACCAAGGCGACCAGCCGGGCGGCCGCCGATTGTGCTCGTTGCTCTTCCGGCAAGTCTGCTGGCGCAGGGAACGGCAGGTCCAACAGTTGATCTTGATGCACTATCGGGCGCTCGCTGCCAATGGACGCCGTGGCATGGAACGCGAACCAGAACATCAGCTTGCTGTTCAGCACCGCGGCAAGGACTTTGGCACGATCCTTGTCGGATTCTGGTACGACAATTGCTTGGATGGCGTGCTGAAATGTGAACGGTTCGTCGGTGTACGCCGCACGCAATCTGCTCGATCCGACGCCTTGCGTAACGAGAACACGGGCGCCCCGGAAACCTTGCTCGAATCCGCGGCGATGCACAATCGGGCTGCGAGGTGGGACCAGAGCTTGCAAGTTCGGCGAGAGTTCGCGGAAAGCGCGGGCGGGTAGCTGCGGCAGCTCGCCAACTGCGTCGCTATTCAACGTGTCGTAGTTCTCGTCGTCCGCACGATTGATCGCCGCGGGCTTGAACCCTTGGCCCATAGTCCAAGCTGGCCCTCGGTTGGCGCTTCTTGATCGCATATGCCTGAACTGCGCCACGGTGGTTCGTAGCTCGGGCAATCCATCGAGAAAGTGGAAAAGCTTGTCTTCTGGCCCGGTCATCCACAGCCGCTTGTTGAACAGCAGCGGGTCTTCGTCAAGCTGCACCGTGTCGAGCTGGCGCTTGTCCTCATCGCTGATGGCGAACAGGCGAGTTGCGGCGAAGCCCGGGGCCGCCTTCGGCACCCAGTAGTCGAACCGGTACGGCGCGTCGCCTTGGGTGCTCTCGCCTACGAACAACGCGGTGGGCTGAATCGCTTTGGCGAACAGCTGGCGGCGCAGATCGGCGTAGTTGACGATGCAACGTATTCGGAGATCTTGCAGCAGGTGGGATCGCGCCGCCACCGCGCCTTTGGAGTGCGTGTGCAGGAACGGCATCGCTGGCAGGAGAAAGGCGAGCTTGCCGCCCTGTTTGAGGTGTCGAATCGCCTTCCACACGAAACCCCACGCGGTCTGCTTGTCCGGCGCGGGCAGGTCTCGTTCACGACACCACTGCGCGACATTCTTGTCGCCGCTTCGCCACGGTGGATTGCCGATCACCACGTCGTAGCCGGCGGTCTCTTCGCAGCGGAAGAAGTCCGCGCACCGCAACCTCTCTCCCCAGAGTTCCGGCAACAGCTTGCCACGCGCCATCAGCTTTCGGATGTCCGGCGGAGTCACTTCTTCAAGCAAGGCGATATGGAGCGAGAAGATGGCGACGCGAACAGCGCTGGGGTCTATGTCTAGGCCGGTCAGTTGGTCGAGGAACGCCAGCAGACGGTCCCACCGGATCTTCGCCGTCCCTTTGCTGTCTCGCCAGTGTTCGCAAAGCCGCTTGAAGAGGCAGGCCAGGAAGATGCCGGAGCCGCAAGCAGGGTCGAGGAACCGGCCCCGTTCCTTCGTGCGCTTGGTCAGGAGCTGCGGATCGTCCCAAACCTGCGAGACGACGCTGGTCGCCAAGTGCATCGGCGTGTGGAACTGGCCTTTTGGCGCACGGTCTTGGGCGCTGAGGAACTGGTCGTAGACGGCGCTGATCAGCTCCACGGGGATGAACTTGAAGTTGTACGCCCAGAAGAGCAGTCCTTGATCCGCATCTTCTCCCATTTCGACCATGGCGCTGCGGAAGAGCGCCAAGATGGGTAGATGATCGCGTCGCAGCCTTGGGCCGGTATGACCAAACGAACAAGGCTTGATGAACACATCGCCGTTGAAGTCGTCTTTAAGGCGGTCGAACAGATCGTAGAACGGCTTCGTCTTGCCGGTCCGCAGAATGTCTTCGAATTTCGAGTACGAATCGCCGGCAGCTTCTTTGATGTAGTCGCTGTCGATGATCCCTCTGTCTTCCAAGTAGGCGATGAACATCGTCTGCATCAACAGGGCCTGCGCGGCTTCCGGCACCAGCCCCAGTTTCTGCAACCGTCTGTCAGACTCCTTGAGATTGCGCAACAGGGTGCCGTCAACGCGCTTCTCCGGCTTGAACCTGTGGCCGTTTTCCTGCCAGTAGCGGCCGGACTCCATGCCATGGATCAGGCTGCGCACCTGGGCTTCGTCGGCTACCTTGTGCAGCACCTCGATTAGGCAGTCGTCGTCCAAGCAGTCGTCCTGTCGGTCCTGCGGCACGGCGGCGAGAGAGTAGATGCGGATGGTCTCGCCGCAGACGACGGCGAGGACGCTGGCGAGGCCCTGGTTCCACAGGTCGGAGTGCAGCGGGGCGATGGTTGCCGGGTTCGCGTCCTCGGCTGCGAAGAACACCGCCGTGGGTACGCCGTCAATGCAGAACACCGAGTCTGCGCCCAAGTCGCCCAGCGCCGTTCGGATGGGCCTGGCGTGCGGCACGTCGCCCACCTTGGACGCGCGCGAGTAGACCTCGGGCGCACTGCGGGCGCTCAACCCTAGGGCGCACTTCCAGTCTTCGGCAATGGCTCGGCTAGCGACCGTCATGGCCCATCCACGAGTTTCTGTTCATCCATACAGTACCACGGATCCGGTGCGCATGGCCATCCGCAGTCAGGTGCCGTTGCTCGCGGGGCCGCGGTACGAGCGAGACCGCCCCTTCCCCGCCACCAGCCGGAAGATCTCCCCATCCCGCCCTCCGCGCTCCACCACCGGGTTTTCCGTCAGCGCGAAGCGTACCGCTTTTCGCCAGCCTTTGTTGCGGCCGTGGAGGGCGTGGCCGGTGGCGGCGTTGGTCATGGTGAAGAGCCACCAGCGTTCTTCCGGGGCCAGGCCCAGCCAGTTCTTCAGGGCGGTGGGGACTAGGGCGGGGTCGGCGTCTTCGATGGCCCAGGCCAAGAGCGTGAGTTCCTTGCCGAGGAGGCGCGTCAGCGGGTTCTCGCCGCGTTTCCAGCGGCTGGTGGGGTGGCCCTGCTTCTTCAGGCGGCGGTTGAACTCCACGCGGGCTTCGTCGGCGATGGCGGTCCACTTGGGGCGCGGCAGGGCCACGCGGAGCTTGGCGTCTTGCAGGCCGGTGCCGAGGGACGGGGAGGCGTAGACGCCATCGGCATCGAACGTCAGGTGCTCGGCGATGGTTACGTCCTGGCGCGTGCCGGGCGGCACGGTGACGACGAAGTGGTGCTCCGTTTCCTCCGGCAGGAAGCCGAAGCCGCGCCGCTTGGGTTGGCGGGCCGTGGTTGGCTTTCCATCGGTGGCTTGAGAGCGTTGCCGGCGACGGGGCCTTGGTTTCGTGGCCGTGCTCATGGCGTCACGTCCTCCCGTCGATACTGTACGCGCAAATCCGCCGCGTGATCGAGGAAGTGCTGGCCGGTGGGGTAGTGGATGCGCTTGGCGTTGATGGTCACTTCGCCATCGCCGAGCAGTGCGCGCAGGTGCTCCACGGTTTGTTCGATGCGCTCGGCGTTCAGCGCCATGCCGTCGGCGATGTCCAGTTCCACCCAATGGCCGCTCTCGCTGTCCGCCACCGCCAAGCGCAGGCCGCTGGCATGGGCGGCGTGTTCCTTCAGGCGGGCGATGAAGCCGTAGGCCGTGCGCGTGGTGCTGAACTCGAACTCGCTTGCCGGCTGCCAAACGGCGGGCTGGTCTCGGACGATGGGTTTTTCGACGGGCTTTTCCGCGATCTCGCGGCGGTGCTGTTCGGAGGCGATGCCGTCCCTCTCGGCCACCGCCAGAACCAATCGCGTGCCGGGCGGCACTGCGAACGGGCCGTCGTAGGCACCGCCGGAGAGGATTGGGTCCGAACCGTCGGTGGTGTAGCGAATCGGCGCGTTCGGGGCGGCGCGGAGCTCCACCATGCGCTGTTCGCCATCGAGATATTCGCGAGACTTCAAGGTGATGCGGCCGGTGTACTCCACCGCATCGCCGGTCTCGTGTTCGCCGCTGGAATCCACGGCCAGGAAGGAGACGCGCAAGTCCGCGGTCTCGCGGTCCCGCCCTTGCAGCTTCATCGAGGCGGGCGTGGCGTCAGCGCCCGTCTCTTCATACAAGGTGTCGCCGTTGACGGGCGAGAGGCGCAGCTTCACGACGCCGGTGTCGTCGTCGCGGCTGAGTTCGCGCACCTGCACGGTGGTGGCCGGCTTCGGGAACGGCCCCTTGTTCACGTAGTTGCCTTCTTCGCGCCAGGCGTCCGTGTGCAGGCATTGCGCCTTCATCCGTTCGAGGGCGTCGGGGCGGTGCCACTGCCACACCGGGGCGGTGGCGGCGCGGCGCTTGATCTCCGTCCACAGCATGGATTGCTGGGTGAAGAGGCGGGCTTCGATGCGTCGGCGGAAGCCGTCGCTCTCCACGTCCGTGGTGAACTTCATCTTGCTGGCCAGAGCTTCGCGCACCTGCTCTTCGCCGTTGTAGCGGTTCTCGCGGAACTCCATCGTGAGGTCCACCTTCGCCAGGCGGTCGCGGGTGGGGTAGTAGAGGGTGGTGAAGGTTTCGCGGATGGCGCTGTGGAACTGCGCGAGGAAGCGCGGCAGCAGCTGGTCGCGGGCTTGCTGCATCTGCACATCGCTGTCGGCCACGCCTTCCTCGTTCATCTCGGCGATGATCTGGTTGATGGCCTTGAGTTCGCGGGCGCGTTCGAGCAGCGAATCGAAGGCGCGTTGGCCGGTGAGGAAGCAGACGCGGTTCTGGTGGGTGAGCTGGGCGTGGTAGGCGGCCAGTTCCGGGTGCAGGCCGGCGGGATGGGGTTCAGCCACCACCAAGGTCACTCGGTCCGGGTCGACGTTGATCTCGTCGATGGCCGGCAGCGGCTGCAAGCGCTGGTAGCAGTGGCCTTCTTCGGGTTCGAAGATCAGCGTCAGACGCTCCTTGAGTTCCTTCGTGGCTTGATCGCGCAGATAGGCGCCAGCGGTGGAGGTGACGCGGGCGACGAGATTCTGCACGTTGCGCAGATGCAGGCGGCCATCGTTGGTGGCGTGCAGATACCACGCGGCGGTGGCGAGGCGGGCGATCACGTCGTTCTGCAAGTGGGCGATGTCGCGCCCGGGCGCACTCAGGGCGGCGACGATCTCCGGCACCGTCAAGCCCTTCACGGCGTTCGGCACGTTGGCCAAGGAGGCGATGAGCAGCAGCCGCATCACGTCCTGGGCGTCTTCTCCGGTGCCCAGGTTGGCGTCCACGGTTTCCGCCACCGCCTTGCCGTTCGAGGCGATGTCGTGGGCGATGGCGTTTTCAAGCGTGGCGTTGATCTGGTTGATTTCGGTGAGGGTTTCACGGTCCGCCAAGTCCAAGTCGTGGGCGGCGACCAAGTGTGGACTGCGTTGCGAGTTCCACAGGCGCGAGACGACGATGCGCATCAGGCGGATGAGGCCGCGGGTCTGCTGGAAGCCCTGGTTCTCGCGGAAGCGGGCGTACAGGTCGCGCAGCGCCGGATGGAAGGGGTAGGACTGCGCCACGTCGGCGGCGAACTGTTCTGGCGAGGCGTTGGTGACGTCCATCTGCTTGGCGTCGCGGATGGCCTGCGCGTAGCCCTGCGCGACCTCCGCCACCTCCGCTTCGCTGGGCAGCTTCTCGAACAGCCGCGTGCGAAGGATGTGGTAGAACTCGTCCGTGTTCATACGTACGGGTTCCAGATTCATCGCGGCGCGGTTGGTCTCGCCTTGGAGGTTCTGAAGAGCGGCGTTGATCTGGGCGCTGCCAGCTTGGTAGGTGGCGGCGAGATCGGTGATGACCACGCAGACGTTGCGCAGTTCGTCGCGGCCCAAGGCTTCGAGCAGGTTGGCGAGGGCCGTGGTGGTGACGGCCGCCAAGTCCGAGTTGCCGATGCTCTTCGCCGCAGCGTTGACGAAGTACGGTGGAAGCTCGTCCAGCATGATCACCAGCGGCTCGCCTTGCAGCAGATTCACCCACGCGGTGAGGCCGGGGGCCGCCAAGGGCGAGTAGTAGTCCTTGAACTGGTCGCGCTTGCCCAGCTGTTCGGCGATGGCGCCCCAGACGCCCAGCGGCGCATCGCTCTCGCGGCCGGAGAACGCCACCACGCGCACCGGGCCGAGCGCCGCGCCCGGCGTGTAGAAGCCGCCCATCACGTCGGCGCGGAACTGCGGGTGCTTGGCGAGCAGGCCCAAGGCCAGCAGGTTGTGGGTCTTGCCGCCGCCCATCGCCTGGGTGAGCTTGAAGACGCCCTGGGTGGAGCGGCCCTCCAAGCGCCGGAAGCTCTCCGTCAGCAGCGTCGCCATGCCTTCGGTGATGTAGTTCTCGGCGAAGAACTGGGCCGCGTCGATGCGGTTCGCCACCAGATCGCCGAGATGGAGGACGGTGTCGCGGAGACTCGCGTCGAAGGTGCTGGGGCGAGGTACGCAGAGCTGCTTGACGGTTTCCACGGGGAGGCGGCCAGTCCTGATTCTTGCGTACTTGGCGCATTGTAGTGGAACGCCGACGAGCCGGCGCAACGTCGGCGCACGGGCGGCGGCACCGGGAGCGCAGCCGTCTCGTCCACATGCGTCAACTTGCTTTCTACAAAAAAATCAATGTGTTGGGGAATTATGCCACCTTCTGCGATGTGGCGACGCGGCCAGCGAGGCCGAAATGACTGCCTGCCGCTCGTGTCCGTCGTGGAGCGTCTACGGCTTCCGGGCGGTTACCAGCGCTGCGGCTGGCACTGGCACGGGTTCGTCACCGGGGCCGAGTTCCTGCTCCTTGGTGATGCCTAGGAAGGGGCGCAGCCAGCCGACGAGGAGGTAGACCGGGCCGGTGTCGACCAACGCGACCGTCACCTTGAAGACGTAGCCGGAGGCGATCACCGTGAACAGCTGCGGCCAGACGGGCTGGTCGTCCGCGATCGGCAGGGCGCCGGCCCAGAAGTGGGCGATCAGGATCACCGCGGTGGTGTCCACGAGCTGGCTCACCACCGTCGAGCCGTTGTTGCGCAGCCACAGGTGCTTGCCGCCGGTGAGCCGCTTCCAGAGGTGGAAGAGCTGCACGTCGCACCACTGCGCACTGAGGTAGGCGATCATGGAGGCGGTCACCGTGGCGAAGGCGAAGTCGCGTATCTGGAAGAAGACGGCTGGGTGGCCGTCCGCGTTCACCACCATTCCCGTGGCGGGATCGACCATCTCGGCGCCTTCGACGCCGGGCAGAACGCCGCCGAGCCACAGCAGCACCACGATCCACACGTTCAGCACCAGCCCCATCCACACCACTTCCGTGGCGCGCTTGCGGCCGTAGATCTCGCTGATGAGGTCCGTGCAGAGGAACGTGATCGGATAGGGCAGCACGCCCACCGCCACCACCATCGGCACCTGCATCCCGAAGAGCGGAAACGACAGATCCAGAAAGCGCGTGATGCCGAGCAGATTGAGCAAGGAGAGCGTGCCGAGGAACAGCCCCGCCAGCACCAGAAAAACGCGCTGCCGGCGCAGCTTGTAGTTCGGGCCGCCTGACACACCGTTCGGCGCGTCGACGAAGGGCATCGCCGGCGTGCTCTCCGACAACTCAGCGCTCCACCTGGCCCAGGTTGGCGTGGATGACGCTCCCGTTCAGCACTGGCGATTGCGCGGCCCAGAGCAGAGTCTCGGCGATCTCCTCCGGTTCGATCAGACGGTTGAATGCGGACATGCCGCGCACCGTGACCATGGCATCCGCCGGGACGTGTTCGCGCAGCATTTCGGTGTCCGTGAAGCCGGGGCAGATGCACGCGGTGTGGATGCCGCTGCCGGCGAGGTCCTGGCAGCAGGCGCGCATCATGCCGACCTGGGCGTGCTTGCTGGCGACGTAGGAGAAGCTGCCCGGCACGGCCTTCTCCGCCAGCGTGGAGCCGACGAAGAGGATGCAGGAACCGGCGCCCATGTGTGGAATCGCCAGCCGGTTGAGCGCGTTCACGGCCACCACGTTCACTTCCAGCACCTGCCGCAGGGCGTCGTCCTCGGTGGCCTGCGCGGTATCGTTCAGGAGCCTCGCCGCGTTGTGGATCAGGGCGATCTGCTGCGCTTGGGCGAGCAGCGGCGAGAGCGTTGCCGCGGCCTCGGCAACCGCGCCGGACGATGCGAGATCGCAGGGTATGTGGGTGGCTTCGGGCAGCGGGCAAGGCCGCCGCGAGAGCGTCGCAATCGCGTAGCCGGCGTTGGCGAAGCATCGGGCGGTGGCCAAGCCGATGCCAGCGCTTGCCCCTGTGACGACGGCCAGTTTCACGCCCGCTGCTCCGAAGCCCGTTGCCAGCAGG
Source organism: Candidatus Azotimanducaceae bacterium (assembly GCA_965243175.1). Taxonomy (GTDB): domain Bacteria; phylum Pseudomonadota; class Gammaproteobacteria; order Pseudomonadales; family Azotimanducaceae; genus VXYL01. The sequence goes on from OZ251532.1 coordinate 1,933,081, forward strand.
TGTGCGCCCACTGCCCGGGACCGGACGACACGCGCAGCTGCAGCGACTCGATGGGCAGCGCGCGGAAGCCGTCGTCGGCGACCAGTTCGTCCACGAACCAATGGCTGAGTTCCTCCACCGTGACGTTGCGCAGCGGCATGAGCTTCACGTCGCGGCGCAGGAAAGGCAGCTTCTCCTCGGCGAACGAAACCACCACGTAGTCCGGGCGCTCCTCGATGGCGAGATGCGGCGAGCGGGCGGGCAGCAGCAGCGTCTCGTCGAGGCCAGCGCACAAGGCGCGCAGCCGTTCCTTCAGCGCGTTGTAGTCGAAGCAGAGGCCGTCGTCGTCCACCGGCCCGGTCACCGTCGCGGCGACGAAGAAATCGTGGCCGTGCAGGTTCTCGCGCTTGGTGGCGGAGAAGATCGTGAAGTGCGCGGCGGAGAAGTGGATGTCCTCCTTGCGGATTTCGATGCTCGTCGAGCGCCCGCTCATCGGTCGGTTCCTTGGTCGGCATCGGCAGCGGCCCCCAACATCGCGTCTGCGAACTCGGCGAGCGAGTCGAAGGCCCAGGTCGGTTTGGCGGCGATGCGCTTGGCGGCGTTGCTTGGGCGGCGGATCCAGACCGTGTCGAGGCCCTTGGCCGCTGCCGGGGCGATGTCGTGGAACAGGCTCTGCGCCACGTGCAGCACCCGCGTATCCGTTCCTAGCGCCGCCAACGCGGCGTCGAACATGCGCTCGTCGGGCTTGTAGACGCCCGTCGCCTCCGCCGTCACCACATGCTTGAACTCCACGCCGAGGGTTCGCGCCGTGCGGGCGAAGAGCGCGTTGTCGATGTTCGAAACCACCGCCAAGTCGAACCGCGCGGCGAGGCGGCGCAGCGCTTCCACCGTATCCGGGAAAGCCTCCCAATCCCCTGGGCTCGCCGCGAAGGCATCCAGCAGCGCGGCGTCCGGCGTGAAGCCCAAACGCTGCCCCAGCTGCCGCAGCACCTCGCGCAGCACGTCCGCGTAGCGGCGCCCCGGCACTTGCGCCTGGGGTTCCGCGGCGGCGAAGAACTCCAGCAGGAAGTCGTCGATCACGTGCGCGTCGCGTTCGAGCAGCACCGGCTGCAGGAAGTCGACCAGTCCCTGGCCCCAGTCGATCAGCGTGCCGTAGCAGTCGAAGGTGAGCGCGTCGTAGTTGGCCGCGTCCAAGGCGCGGCTTGCGTTGGGCGGGGGCATGTCAACCTACCTGGATCCGGTCGAGGATCAGGCCGAAGAAGTGCGCCTCCTGGCGGTCGAACAGCCAGCCCATGTGGGTGCCGCAGTTCGCGCACGACGCGAGCCGCCAGTGGAACCCCCGGAACCAGCTGTCCGCTGCCTGGCGGTCGCCGCCGATGGCGCAGCCGGGCGCGTCCCGGTGGCAGCCGAAGCGATGCACGTAGCCGTGCGGATTCGTGCAGGTGTGCTCGAACGAACCCTGCACTTCGATGCGGTCCTGCACGTGGCCGATAACGTGCGAGCAGGCGGTGCAGAACAGGAAGCCTTCCTTCGGGCGCGATTCGTCGTCGATCAGTTCCTTGAGCTTCGGGTCGAGGGTCTCGCGCTCGACGTCCTGCACGGTGTCCTGGCCGCCGCTGGCCATGCCAAGAGGGCCGGGGACGATTGCTTGCTGGCTTTCCATCGTCGCCACGCTCAAGCGCTCTCGGCCAACACGGCTTTGAGATCGGTCGCCGGGTCCGCCAAGCGCTCGAAGTCCGCCACGGTCTTGCCGATCAGCTGGCGGGCGGCCATGAACTCGCGGGCGCTGTTCACGGCCTCGGCAGCCGCCAGCTTGCCGCTGCGGAAGTAGAAGCGGGCGAACTGCCGCGCTTGCGCATCGCCGCGCATCACGCAGTCGTCGTCTTCAAGGGGAAAGCCGGCCATCTGCAGCTTCATGTCGTACTGATCGGACCAGAACCACGGCACGGCGGCGTAGGGCTTGCGCTGGCCAGCCAGATTCGCGGCCGCCACCCGCGACTGTTCCATCGCGTTCGGCACGGATTCCAGCCGCAGCCGCCGCTCGAGCAGGGGGTTGGGATGATTGGCGCAGTCGCCCACGGCGTGGACGTTCGGATCGCTGGTGCGCGTGTATTCGTCCACCACGATGCCGTCGGCGCAGCGCAACCCGGCCGCGCTGGCCAGCTCCACGTTCGGCTCGATGCCGACGCCGACGATGGCCAGGTCCGCTTCGACGCGCTCGCCGTCGGCGCAGACGACCGCGCACAGCTGGTCGCCCTCGCCCTGAAATTCCCGCACTTCAGCGCCGCAGCGGATGTCCACGCCGCTCTCGGCGTGGCACCGAGCATAGAAGGCGGAGGTCCACTCCGTGGCCACGCGCTTGAGAATCCGCTCTTCCATTTCCAGCACGGTGGCTTGCAGGCCGTGCCCAACCGCCACCGCCGCCACTTCGAGGCCGATGTAGCCGCCGCCGACGATGGCGATGCGGCGGCCGGGCTTGAACCGTTCGCGGATCGCGTCGACGTCCGCGATGGTGCGCAGCGTATGGATTCCGGCGAGGTCGCTGCCGGCGATGGCCAACGTCCGCGCCCTCGCGCCGGTCGCCAGCAGCAGCTTCTCGTAGGCGATGCTCTCGCCGTCGGCGCAGACGACGGTGCTGGCCTTGGCGTCCACGCCCTCCACCCGTACGCCGCGGCGCACGTCGATGTCCTTGCTTTCGTAGAAGCGCGGCGGGCGCAGATGCACTTTGTCCAAGCCGTACTCGCCGGCCAGGTACTGCTTCGAGAGGGGCGGGCGCTGGTACGGCGGATGCGGTTCCTCGCCGAGCACGACGATGCGCCCGGCGTAGCCTTCCTGGCGCAGACTGGCGGCGGCTTGCCCGGCGGCATGGCCGCCGCCGACGATGACGATGCCCATGGCTCGCCGTTCAGCCCTTCTTGCCGGGCAGCGGCATGGGGAACGGCGTGACGTTGCTGCCCATGCCGTCGGTGATCTTGGCGGTGCCTTCGTTCTCCACTTCGTCGATGCGGATGATGGCGTGCATTGGCACGAAGCTCCGCTGCACGCTCTCGAACTCGGTGCGCAGCTTGTCCTCGCTGGGGTCGATGACCATCTTCGACTTCTCGCCGAAAATGTAGTCCTCGATTTCCACGAAGCCGTACAGGTCGCTCGGATAGACCGACCGGGCGTAGACCTCGTAGATCTGCCCGTGGCTGTGGAAATAGACGCGGTAGATGTGGGACTTGTCGTCGGGCATGGCGGTCACCGGCGGGGTACGCGGCGATTGTAGCCGCCTTGCGCACAGCTTTTTCAAGCGTTGCGGCACCGTTCCTCCCGCGATGCCCTGCGTACTGGCGACTTGGCGCATAATGGCACCCACGGCAGGCCGTTCGAGGAACATGCGGTGGCGGAGAAGGCAGCGGAGAAGGGAACGGAGAAGAAGAGCGTGAGCCTCTGGGCGAAGTTCGTCTTCTACATCGGCCTCATCGGCCTCGCCGCCATGCCGGTGGGCGCCTTGGGCACCCGCTTCGGCTTCTGGCATTTCGGCCTCGGCTTCCAGATCGCCTTCGGTGCCTGCCTGCTGGCCGCCATCGCGCTGGTGCTCGGCATCGCCGCGGTGATTCGCGCCGCCATACGCCAGCGCCCGGCGGACCGCGTTCCGTCCTTCATCGGCGTCGGCGCCAGCGTCTTCGTGCTCGCGTGGATGGGGATGCAGTTCCTGACTGCCCAATCGGTGCCGCCCATCCACAACATCTCCACAGACCGCGACGACCCGCCCGCCTTCGACGCGGTGGTCGCCTTGCGCGGCCCCGGCAGCAACGCCTTGGATTACGACGCGGAAGACGCCGCGGCGCAGCTCGCTGGCTATCCGGACCTGGCTGGGCTACGCACTTCGATGGACCCCGCGGCGAGCGTGGAGCGGGCTGCGGAACTCGCCCGCCAGCTCGGCTGGGAAGTGGCGAACGAAGACGCCGCGCAAGGCATCGTCGAAGCCACCGACACCACCTTCTGGTTCGGCTTCAAGGACGATGTGGTGATCCGCGTCCGCCCGGATGGCAACGGCTCGCAGATCGACTTGCGTTCCGTCTCCAGAGTCGGCCAAAGCGACCTCGGCGCCAACGCCCGCCGCATCACCTTGTTTCTGGAGTTCTTCGAGGGCTGAACCTTCGGGCGCCTTCCGTCGAGACGCGGCTCAAGTGGCGGACGCAGCGGCGATGCTGGCGATTGAGGCGTCCAGCAGGCGGGTGAACTCGGCGTCGTCCTGGTTTTCGCGCAGACCTTCGGTCAAAGCGCGGGAGAAACTCGCGATCACGCCCTGGTTGGCGGCCAGTTTGCTGTTCGCGACTTCCCGGGAGTAGCCGCCGGAGAGCGCTACCACGCGCAACACCTTGGGGTGCGAGCAGAACTCGCGGTAGAAGTTCGCCTCCTCGGGCAGGGTGAGCTTGAACATCACGAGCGCATCGCCTTGGAGCGCCGCCAGCCCGCGCCGAAGCTCGTCGCGCAGCAACGCTTCGCAGCGCCCCTTGTCGGCAGCGTGGATGTCCACTTCCGGCTCGATGATCGGCGTGAGGCCAGCGCCGAGAATCTCCGCGGCGAAGGCGAACTGCTGTTCCACGACTTCGGCGATGCCCTTGGGGTTCGCGGCCTTGACGACAGAGCGCATCTTGGTGCCGAAGACGTCCTTGGCCTTCGCCGCGGCCAGGCGTTGGCGCAAGTCCGCGATGGGCTTCATGCGCTGCGCGCCGTCCGCTTCGTCCGCGAGGCCGTAGTCCACCTTCAGGAAAGGCAGGATGCGCTTGCGCCGCCACAGGTATTCGCTGGTGGGCAGGCCGTCCATCTGCCGATCCAGCGTGTTCTGGAAAAGAATCGCGCCGAGCACACGGTCGCCGTCGAACCGTTCGTTGGTGACGATGCGCGTTCGCATGGCGTGGACGCAATCGAACATCTCCTCGTCGCTGCCGTAGGCCGACTCGTCCACGCCGTAGAGGCTCAGCGCCTTCGGCGTGCTGCCGCCACTCTGGTCCAGCGCCGCGATGAACCCCGCCCCCGTGCGCATCCGCCGCATCTGCTCCGCCATCTCGAACCTTCACATCCCTTGGTCAGCGCCAAGCGTAACGCAAAGAGCGACGCCGGCTCGCCTTCGCACCCTCTCTTTCGAGCACCTCCCTTCTTCGAGAAATGTGGAGAAATCGTGGAGATGTGGTGGCGGGGTTGCGCACAAGTCGCAGCCGCGTATAGTTGCGTACCGTGTTCAGCTGAAAAAAGGAGGTGATCAGTGCAATCGTTTGTTGGGGGGCACCCCCACTGACTCGCCTGAGTCTTTCAGGGGTCTAGTGCCCCCTGCAAAACACCGGGGCGTCGTTGCTACACAGCGACGCCCCGGTTTCACATCCGCCATCCGTTCTTGCGCCTCTACCGCCTCTTCTCCGCATCTTTTCGCCACGACCGTGGCACCGCCCTCGCAAACCCGCGCAGTTCGCTACCATTGCGTCCGATCAACGCCTTGGAGGGATGGCATGAAACTGTCGGTGGAGTTTCCGAGCGTCAGCTACCGCGAGGGCAGCACTGGGGTGCTGCGCTTGGCGAAGGCGGTCGAGGAGATCGGCTTCGACCAGCTGGACATCTTCGACCACGTGGTCATGGGCTTCCCGACGGAGACCCGGGCGGCGCCGATGTACCCCCCGAAGATGCCCATTCTGGAGGCGCTGATGGCGCTTTCGCACATCGCCGCCGTGACCGACCGAATCGGCCTTGGAACCGAGGTGCTGGTGCTGCCGCAGCGGCAGCCGGTGCTGGTCGCCAAGCAGGTGAGTACGCTCGACACGCTCTCCGGCGGCCGTGTGCGTCTGGGCATCGGGGTCGGCTGGCAGGAATCCGAATACGATGCGCTGGAGGAGAATTTCGGCACCCGCGGCCGGCGCATGGACGAGGCCATCGACCTCATGCGCGCCTACTGGGGCGACGAGCGCGTCGACTACCAAGGCGACTTCTATTCCTCCACGGCGATGGCCATGGAACCGAAGCCTCCCCAGGGCGCCACGCTTCCCATCTGGATCGGCGGCGCTTCGGATCGCGCCCTGCGCAGAGTGGCGGAGAAGGGCGACGGCTGGATGGCCACGGCGCTCACCGACCCGGAGCGCGCCGCCGCGTACCGGGCGAAGATCGTCGCCTACGCGGAAGCGGCGCAACGCGACCCGGCGCAGATCGGCATGCAGATGATGCTCGACGTGCCGCCCCGGGACGAAGAAGGCAAGCGCTTCTACGCCGAGTTGGACCGCGTCGCTGCCCGCGCCGAAGCCGTGAAGGAGATGGGCTTCGAGTGGGGCGCGCTGAACGCCACCGCGATCTTCCAAGCGGGCGCGCGCAGCGTGGACGCCATGACCGACGTGCTCGGCCGCGCCCACGACGCCATTCGCGCCGCCGTGGGGCCCGCCTGAATCGCCGGCACCCCGTCTACGCGCTCACGGTTCCCCGCCGCGAGCGCCCAACGCATCCGCCAGTTCCAGAAACCGCGCCGCCAAGCGCGGCCCCGCGCCTTCGTCTTCGTGCTTGAAGAAGGCGAAGCCGCGCGCCGCGTCGGTCGCGGCCCCGCGTTGCAGCCAGTGTTCGAGTTCGGCGTCGTCGTAGCCAGGCTTGCGCAAGCGGAAGTAGAGCCAGCTGGTGGCGCTGTGGAACGCCGGCAGCGCCAGCTTGCCGTCCTCGGAGACGCAGATCGCCGTGCCGTGGCGATGCAGAATGTCCGCCGTTTCGTCGTCGAACCAGGATGCGTGGCGAAACTCCACCGCCGCCGGGAACGCCTGCGGCCATGCGCCGAGGAACGCATCCAACAGCGCGGCGTCCTTGCGCAGATAGGGCGGCAACTGGAACAGCACGCAGCCCAGCTTGCCGTCGAGGGCCTCCAATGCGCCCGCCAGATACTCGATGCTGTCTTCGCAATCGGCCAGCTTCGCTTGATGCGTGATGCGCCGCGACGCCTTGATGGCGAAGCGGAAATCCGCCGGCACGGTCTCGCTCCAGGTCTTCAGCACCTGCGGGCGCGGCATGCGGTAGAAGGTGTTGTTGATCTCCACCGCCGGCAGCTTCGAGGCGTAGTAGGCCAGCATGCCGGCGGCAGACGTGTCCTCGGGGTAGAAGCTGCCCTTCCACGCCTTGTAGCTGTAGCCGCTGGTGCCGGCGAGCCAGCGCATCGTCTACGGCCCCGGCGGTGGCGGCAGCCGCATCGTGAACACGGAAAGCAGCACCAGCAGCGCGAAGATCATCAACGGAATGTGGATGTTCGGCCGGCAGGCGGCTGCCAACGCCTGCGCCTGCCGCTGCCGATCCTGGGGAATCTTCGCTCGGGCGTCTTCCATCCGCTGCCGCACCCAGTGGTAGTAGAGGCCGTTGGCGTTCAGCGGCACGTAGACGCACTTGAACCCGATCAGGAACCCGAACTGCACGAACAACGCGAGGTTGGTGTAGCCGGCCACATGGATCTGCGCCGCCAGCATGGACGCCAGCAGCGCGGCCAGGAAGATCACCGCCGCCCAGCGGAACTGGCGGCGATAGAGGAACCAGAACACGTCAAGAAAGAACGCCGCCCAGTTCCACGACTTCGGCGCGTAGCCACGATTGTCCGCGCGCTGGAAATACGGCACGTAGAAGTCCGCCCGACGCCCCACCGCCGCCGCGTAGAGAGACGCGGTCTCCTGTTCGTCCATGGCGGCGAGTGTACGCGGTTTCCTTTCCCGCCTGCCGCCGAACGGCTCGCGCTATGATGCTCAGGCCAGCGCAGAGGGGGATGCTCGATGCCGAGACGATTGCCGGACGACCACACACCCGCCGCCATGACGCGCATCGCCGCGGCGAGGGCCCGCGCCGGGACCGCGGAAGTGACGCGGAGCGACGTAGAACACGCGCTTGCGTTGGAACACGGCTTCGCCAGCTGGCGGCAGCTCATGGTCTACTGCGCCATGTTCTTGGACCCCGACGAGCCGCCGGACTTCCTGCGCCTCGCCTGCGTCAACTACTTCCACAGCGACCGGTCAGCGAACTACCAGCGCGCCCGCGATCTTCTGGCCGCCGACCCGTCGCTCGGGACGCGGGACATCTGGCATGCCGCATGCGTGGGCGACGTCCGCGCCGTGCGCAGGTTTCTCGACGCCGACCCGGAGAGCTGCAGCCGCCCTGGCGGCTATTTCGACTGGCCGCCGCTGCTCTACGCCTGCTACTCGCGGCTCAACCTGTACGGCATGTCGACGCTGGAGGTGGCGATGCTGCTCGTCGAACGCGGCGCCGACCCGAACGCGCACTACATGTGGGGCGGCAGCTATCGGTTCACGGCGCTCACCGGTGCCTACGGCGAGGGCGAGATGGGGCCGGTCAACCAGCCGCCGCACGAAGCCCGCGACGCCTTGGCCAGATTCCTGCTGGAAGCCGGCGCGGATGCCAACGACGGCCAGGCCCTCTACAACACCATGTTCACGCCGGGCAGCGCCTGCCTGAAGATGCTTCTGGAATACGGGCTGGGGCCGCAGCACAAGTGCAACTGGCAGGTCGAAGACGGCGACGAGCTGGTGGCGAACGACCAGCAGACCCTCGGCTACCAACTGGAATGGGCCGCCCGCAACCACCACGAAGAGCGGGCGCGGATTCTCATCGACTGCGGCGCCGTTCTGACCGGCAAGCCGGAAGGCCGAACCCTCTACGAATGGGCTTGGCTGACCGGGCACCCGGCACTCGCGGAACTGCTGGCCGAGCGCGGCGCGGAAACGGTCGAACTCGGCCCCGAACAGCGCTTCGCCGGCCTCTGCATGAGCGGCGCAAGCGCGGATGCACAAGCTGCGCAGACCATGTTGCGCGAACGCCCCGGCCTCGTCGCCGAGACCCAAGCGAAGCTGCCGAACCTGCTCGCGGACGCCGTGGCGAGCGACCGGCGCGAAGCCGTCGCCACGATGCTTGCGCTCGGCTTCGACCCCGGCATCCCGCATCGCACCCCACTGCACCAGGCCGCCTTCCATGGCCGCGTGGAGATGGCGCAGCTGCTGCTCGACCACGGTGCCGCCCTGGGCGCGCGCGACAACGACTTCGCGGCCACGCCGATGCAATGGGCGATGACCGCCGGCCAGCGCGACATGGAGGACTTTCTCGCAACGCAGGACATCGGCATCTTCGACGCCGTGCTGCGCGACGACGCGAGCCGCATCGCCGCGTTGCTGGACGCGACCCCGGCGCTTCTGGAAACCACCATCGGCGCCGAACGCGAAGGCGAGCGGCACCACAGCGACGACTGGCAGACGCCGCTCGCCTTCGCGGCGCTGCGCGATCGCGCCAAGGCGCTTGCGCTGCTGGTGGGCAGCGGCGCACGGACCACATTGCACGACGCCGCCGGCCAATCCTTGGTCGAGCTCGTGCGCGATCAGGCAAGCGCGGAAGTGCTGGCGTTGCTTGGAAACGCCCCAGTGCCCGGCTAGAGATCCCCCGTCCGCACCGCCACGGACTTGACGAGCGCTTGCACGCCCACCCCCGGCTTCAGGCCCAGTTCGTCCGCCGAGCGTCGGGTGACCCGAGCGAGCAGGCTCTGCTCGCCGCAGCGCACCCGAGCCAGCATCGAGTCGCCTTGATCCTGCAAGGCGTCGATGACCCCTGGCACCCGATTCAGAATGCTCACGCGATCCACCGGCGCCGTCGAGAGGCTGACGTCCCGCGCCGGGATGTGCAGCGAGAACCTGGGTCCGGCGGCGCTCAAGTCGCCGGGCACGAAGAGAGTCGCCGAGTCGAAGGCCAGTTCGGAGAGTCGGTAGCGAGGGTCGTAGCGTTGGAACGTGCAGACGATCACGGCACCCGCTTCGTCGCCAAGCAACGGCGCTTGGAACGAGGTGGAGAACGCCGCCAGCGAATCCACCGGCGTCACGGCGCCGTCGGCGGCGAGCAGCACCTGGTCGGCGATGGAGAGCACTTCCGGCAGCGAGTGCGACACGTACAGGATCGGCACCTCGTGGCGGCGGCACAGGCGATGCAGATAGGGCGCGATCTCCTGCCGGGAGTCGGCGTCCAGCGCCGACATCGGCTCGTCGAAGAGCCACAGCTTCGCCGGTGCCATCAGCGCCCGGCCAAGGGCCACGCGCTGCCGCTGGCCGCCGGAGAGCTGATGCGGATAGCGCCCAAGGAGCGCCTCCAGATCGAGAAACGCCACCACGTCGTCGAACGAAAGCCGCACCCCGCTGCGCCGCGCCTTGGCGGCGTATTCGAGATTGGCGCGCGCCGTCAGATGCGGAAACAGGCGCGGCTCCTGAAACGCCGTGGACACCGCGCGCCGGTGCGCCGCGACGGCGCGCGGAGACCCGCTCGCGTCCTGCCAGCGCTCGTCGCCCACCTGCACCGTGGCCGGCGCCTGCGGCTCGAAGCCAGCAAGCAAACGCAGCAGCGTGGACTTGCCAGCGCCGGATGCCCCGACCAGCGCCGCGACCCCTTCGAGGGCGATGTCCAGATCCAAGCCGAGCGTGAAGCCGCCCCTCGCCACCTGGCCTTGCGCGCGCAGCCGCATCAGGGGCGCAGCCAGCGATAGGTACATGTCAGCACCGCCAGCGCGAAGACCAGCAGGCCGCCAGCGATGAGATGCGCACTGCCGTAGTCCAGCATTTCCACGCGGTCGAAGAGCGCGATCGAGAGCACACGGGTTTGCCCCGGGATGTTGCCGCCGATCATCAGCACGATGCCGAACTCGCCGACGGTGTGCGCGAAGCCGAGCACCCCGGCGGCGGTCAACGCCTTGCGATGCAACGGCAGCACCAAGCCCAGAAAACGAGCCGTCGGCCCGGCGCCGAGGCTGGCCGCCGCTTCCAGCAGGCCGGCGTCCGTAGTGCGAAACGCCGTGGCCAGCGGGCCGGTGACCAAGGGCAGCGAATACACCGCCGAGCCGATCACGAGACCGGAGAACGTGAACGCCAGCGGCGCGCCGAAGACGGCTTCGGCGAATGCGCCGAGCGGCCCGGCCGGCGCCATTGCGATGAGCAGATAGAAGCCGAGCACCGTCGGCGGCAACACCAGGGGCAGCGCCGTCAGCGCCTCCACCGGCGCCCGCCACCGCGAACGGGTGCGGGCGATCCACCATGCCAGCGGCGGCGCCACGACCAGAAGAATGGCCGTCGTGACCAGCGCGAGCGCGCCGGTCACCCAGGCCGCTTGCGCGATGTCCGCGCCGCTGTCCACTCAGCGGTAACCAGCGGCGCGAACGCGCGCCTGCACCTTCGCGCTCAGCAGATGGCGCAGAAACGCTTGGGCGCCGGCTTCGTTGTCGCCGCGCAGCACCACCGCGCCCTGTTCGATGGGCGTGTGCCAGGATTCCGGCACGAGCCAGTAGCGCTCGGTCGGCACGCCTTGCGCCAGCACATGCGCGAAGGCCACGAACGCGCCGTCGGCGGCGCCGCTGGCCGTGAAGTGGAACGCCTGCGCGACGTTCATGGCCTGTACGCGCTGCGGCTGCGCTTCGACCCGGGCAAGCGCTTCGAGCGCGCCGCGGCCATACGGCGCTGTTTCAGGATTGGCCAACGCGACGCGACGCTCTCCGGAGAACCACGCCGGGCCCGGCTCGCCGCTGGCGACGAGGAGCGCCAAGCGACCACTGGCGTAGACCACCGGCGACAGCGCCCGCTCGGCGTCCAGAAGCGCTCGCGGCCTCGCCAAGTCCGCAGAGAGAAACAGGTCGAACGGCCGACCCTGCACGATCTGCGCGTACAGCAACCCGGACGAACCGTAGGCAGGGGCGAGCTCCCCGGGAAAATCCGCCGCCACCACGTCGAAGGCGGAGCGGAAGTTCGAGGCGACGGCGATCCGAAGGGGCTCCGCAGCGGTAGCAACAAGCGATGTGGCCATCGCGACTGCTGCCGCGAAACGCACGAGACCGCGACGCGCAAGGAACATTCTTGTCGCCGGGCTCGGAACGAATCGCTAGGCCGCTGGCGTCTTCGCCACCGCCCACACGTCCACTTCGGCGACGCCGCCTTGCAGCAGCGCCCTCACCGCGGCGCGAACAGTTGCGCCGGTGGTGGTCACGTCGTCGACCAAGGCGACATGCCGATTCGCCAGCGGACGCTTCGTTCTGAAGGCGCCGCGCAAGTTGCGCAGCCGAGCGGAACGCGGCAGCGTGCGCTGCGGCGGGGCGCTTCCGGTGCGAACCAGGCAGTTGCGGACCTGCGGCAGACGCAGTCCGCGGCCGACCACTCCGGCAAGCAGCTCCGCCTGGTTGTAGCCGCGCTGCCACCGTCGGCGGCGCGTCATGGGCACCGGTACCAGCGCCGACGGAAGGGCGCCGCTGGCGTAGCGGTCGCGCACGAACGGCAGCAGCAGTGCGCCGAGAATGCGCGCCTCGCGCAGACCGTTGCCGGACTTCAAGCCGAGCACCACGCGGCTCAACGGCAGCGTGTAGGTGAACGGCGCCACCGTGCGCGTCCACGGCGGCGGCGAAGCGAGGCAGGTGCCGCAGACCGCTTCTTCGGGCGACGTTGCGGCGGTGGCGCCGCCGTTCGCGGTGAACGGCTCGGCGCAGCGCGGGCAGGCGTCGCCGTTGATCTCGAACGCCTGCTCGCACTCGCGGCAAAGGCCGATGTCGCGCCCCGAACGGCGCCGGCAGAGGACGCAGATGCCGGGAAAGAGTCGGTCGATGAGGCTCCGCATCGGTGCTTGTCTCTCTCGCGTCGAGGCTGCGTTTCGCCACGGTCTTCCGTGCAGGGAGCGCGGCGTACTCGCGGCTACGCGTCGTCCAGCGGCAGCCAGCGGACGGCGTCCGCGATCACGTAGCTGCCGCTGGTTTCGTCCGATACCACGACATCCACATGGCCGGCTGGCAGGTCGTAGTCGCCGATGCGGTTCCAGCCGTACTCGGCCGCCGAGCCGTCGAAGGCGACCGTGGTCTCCTCGCCGTCGGCCGGGCGGATGCGCATGTCGTAGCTGCCTTGGGACGAGTCCACCACGCGCTCCGCTCGCGCTTCGGCGCCTTCGCCGCCAATGCGGACGAAGCCTTGGAAGTCGCGTATCGGCGGCAGGTGGTACTCCAAGCGCCAGCGTCCGGCCGAGGGCAGCAGCGCGGTGAAGACGGCCCTTGCGGCGCCGTCGCCGTTGTTGGCGCGGGCGAGCGTGCGCCGGTACTTGCCCCAGCTCTGCGCCATTTCCTGACGCTGCCAACCCACTGTGGGCGCGAAGGCGACGAACACCGGCAGGCCTTCGTCTACTTCCGCGCCGGGCAGCTCGCTCGCCGCGGTCGTCCCGCTCAGGCGAACGCCGCTCTCGGCCTCGCTGAACTCCACCGAGAAGCCGGCGTCCAGATCGTCCACGACGACGCCCGCTTCCGGCCGCGGGCGCCAGTCGCTTGGCCGCGAACCGGAGAACGGCGGCGTGGTCAGCGCCTCGGTCTCGTCCACCTCCGGCAACGGCAGCGTCATGGCGTTCCTGTTCAGCGCCAGATAGGGCACGAGAGTCACCTGTTCGGGCGGCTTGGCCGCAACGAGGCCCAGTTCCACGGCGCTGTCGCCCGCGAGACGAGTCGGCGGCGTGGAGTCGGACACCCAGACGCCATCCCCGCCGGCGCGCCGCCACTCGCCGTAGGTCAAGTACACCAGGCCCGGCACCGGCTCCCCGTTGCGCACGTGGACGCGGATTTGGTAGCGGGGCTGGCCTTGCTCGTCGTCCGTCAAGCGTTCGACTTCCACCGGCGAGACGATGAAGCCCGGCAATGCCGCGGTCTCCAGCCAGTCGCCGAGCACGGCGTCCAAATCCTCGCCCGCGGCCATCGCGGCGGCGGCGAAGTCCTCGGCGTCGTAGTTGCCGCCGGCGTGGCGTTGCCGCAACTGCGCGAGGAGCGTGGCCGCCCCTTCGCGGCCGAGACTATGCAAGATTGCCTGCGCGATCTCCGGCCCCTTCAGCCACAGCACGTCGAGCGCCAGTTTCGGCGCGTCTTCGGGCGCGAGGTCCGCCAGCGGCGCGCCAAGGGCGCTGCCCCAGACGGACGGACGCCGCGTGCTCGACATGTAGACGCTGCCGCCGATGGACGTGGCCGCGCCTTGGAAGAAGCTCATCATCGACTGCGTGACCATGTTTCCGAACGCCTCCTGGGAGATCAGCAGGTACGGCGAGAAGAAGCCGCTTCGTTCACCTGTCACCAGCTGCACCGCGAGGTCGTGGGCGATGAAGTCCAGCGCCACGGCGCCGCGGCCTTCGGCGCCGGTCTGGAAGGCCAGCAGATTCCTCACCCCGCCATGCAGCGGATTGCCGCCGGTGACGTCGTTCTGGAAGAACTCCTCCAGCCTCTCCACCTTCGCCTCGGCCAAGGTGCCGGCGCGTTCCAGCTCCTCGGCTTCGGCTTCGCGGAACTGGAACTCGAAGCGCGCCGTGGGGAAGCCGCCTTCGCGCAGCAGGAGCACTCCCGGCAGCGCCTGCACCGTGTCCATGCGCCAACCGCCGCCGTAGGTTCGCAGCTGCGCCGGCGTTTCGACGATGCTCAGGCCGGCGTAGGGATAGGCAAGGCCCGCGGTAGCGGCGTAGTCGAGCATCTGCTCCAGCCGCGCCCGCAGTTCGTCCGCCGCGTCCGCGAACATCTCGATGTTGCGGGTATGCACCGGACTCGCCAGCAACTCCAGTTCCACATCCGCGACGCGCATCGCGTAGCGCTCGAAGCGCGATGCCAGCAGGACGACTTCCGGCACAGCGGCTGGGGGATTGAAGCGAAAGCGGCCGCCTTCGCCTTGACGCAGGCCCGGCCCCGCCACCAGCCAGTTCGAAGGCGTCTCCACTTCCAGGTCGACGAGGAAGAAGCCGCGGCCGTCGTGGGACGGATCGTCGCGGCCCACGGCGGCGCCGGGCATCGGCATCCAGAACACGCCGGGCATGAGCGCCACGTAGGCATCCTCGAAGATCGACGCTTCCGTGCCCAGCAGTTGCAGCAGGGCGTTGCCGGAGACCGTGTTCATGTCGATGGCCGAGTCCAGGTACGCGAACCTCGGATCGGGAACGCCAGCGAGGGAGACGGACATCTCGACGCTGGAACGCCCAGCGGGCATCTGCACGCGCAGCAGTCCGTGCAGATGCTCGAACGCCGCCGGTTCTCCGTCGAGCCGCAGTTCCTCCACCGCCATGCCGGGATTCAGGCTGAACAGCAGCTCGCCCTCGATGCCATCAACGGCAAGCCGATAGTCGAGCTCGGCGCTGAGCAGCCGCCCGGGGTCGATGACGACGCGACCCTGCACGCGCTCGAGTTGCGGGCGCGGACGGTCGCGAACCTCCTCGTGTACCGCCAGCCACTCGCCGGCCTCGGCCACATTGCCGTGCGCGTTCCATACGAGTGCCGCGACGCCGCCGCACGCCACCGCCACCATCGCCGCGCCGACCGTCAAGCGCTGCGCCTTGGCGTGGTGGTCCTGGCGCGGATGCAGCGCCGCCGCGAGCACGAGGAAGCCGCCAGCCAGCAGCAGTTGGCACGCTCGCTGCGCGAAGTCGACTCCTTCGGCGAATCGCGGCAGCACGTCTGACCCCACCGCGGAAGCCGAAACTCCGGCGAGGACGGACGTCAAGTAGACCGGCATTTCGCTGAGGATCCACCAGCCTTGGCCGCCGACCAGCGCCAGCGAGACCAGCGCCACGACCAGCCGCTGACGCACCAGCACGGAGATGAGGATCACCAGCGAACACCACAGCACCAGCGTCGGCGGCGCATCCACGAACAGGAAGACCGACAGCGAATACGGCTCGATGGTGTCGCCGAAAGGCCACTCGGCGGCCAAGGCGATCATGCCCAGGCATTGGACGATGAGCATCGCGACGAACAGCGTTAGCCAGGCGACGAAGGCGAGGCCGGCGAGGCGCCCGGCCAGCAGCGTCAAGTTGCCGAGCGGGCGCGCATCGAGCACGTCGGCGATGCGTTCGCGGGCGTCCCTGGCGCGGACGTCGAACGCCAGGAAGATGATCGCGACCACCAGCACCCACAGCGCGAGGGTGCCCATGCTCGACAGGATGAAGCGCGGATTGACGACGCCGATGCTGGCCGACAGCCCGGACGCGACGCCGTGGATGCCAGAGTAGTAGATGTAGGCCACCACGCTCAGCAGCGCGCTCAGCACGATGAACAGCCAAGTACGCGCCAGTCGCCGCGCGGAACGCATCTCCGCGACCGCGACGGCCAATAGCCCCTGCAACGCTTGCATCACCTGCTCCGCTTGATCGGATTGCCGCCGCTGCGCCGCTCGCACGGGAGCGGCGGTTCGCTCCGCCGACAGTGCCTATTTCAACGCCTACGGACGCGAAAGGGAAGCGCTCCTAGCGCTCCTTGAAGCCCGGCGCTATTCAGCCCGCGACAGCAGCCACTGGTTCGGGTCGATGGGTTTGCCGGCCTTGCGCATTTCGAAGTAGAGGCCGACCTCCTGCTGGCCGCCGCTTTGTCCCGCCGCGGCGATGGATTCGCCGCCTTCCACGCGGTCGCCGGAGCGCTTGTAGAGCGTGTCGGCGTAGCCGTACAGAGACATGTAGCCGTCGCCGTGATCGACGATGGCGAGCAAGCCGAAGCCGCGCAGCCAGTCGGCGAACACCACGCGGCCAGCGGCGACCGCCTGCACGTCTGCACCGAGGGCTGCTTGGATCACCATGCCCTGCCAGGTCATCCGCCCGCCGGCGCGCGCTTCTCCGAAACGCCGATGCACGCGCCCTTGCACCGGCCACGGCAGATCGCCCTCGCCAAGGCCGGCCGCGGCGGTGGCCGATGCGCTGCTGCTGGCGGGCTGCTCGCGGCGCGCCAGTTCGTCGACGAGCGCTTGCAGACGCTCGCGGCTGGCCGCGAGTTCTTCGCGTTCGCGGCTCCGGTCCGCGACGTCGGTGCGCAGACCAGCGATCAGGCCGCGCCGACGATTGCGCTCGGAGAGAAGCGCGGCGCGTTCCGCCTGCAAGGAATCGTGCGTCTGCCGGGCCGAGCGCTGCTCGGCCTGCACTCGGCGCTCGTTTTCGGCCAACGCGGCCATCGTGTCGAGGAACTCGGCGACGGCGCCAACGCGGGCCCTCGCCAGCGCACCGTGATAGCGAACCATGCGCTCGAAGCGGGCCGGGTCCTCTTCGCCGAGGAGCGTCTTCAGGAAGTCGCGGTCGGTGAACTGCCACGCATGGCGCAGGTGGTCCGCGATCCGCGCCGCCTGATCGCCGCGTTCCTGGCGCAGCTCTTCACGCTGCGCGGCAAGTTCGTCGAGGGTCGCCTTGCCGTTCTCGATGCGGTCGTCCAAGGCGCGGATGCGTTGCGCCGCCGCGGCGATGCCGCGGTCCGCGGCGGCAAGCCGCCCCTGCTGTTCGGCAAGGCGCTTGCCGGCGTCGTCGAGCCAAGTGTCGAGCGCGTTCAGCCGTCGGGCGACGTCTTCGAGTTGCCGTTGCGCATCCTCGGCGGCGACGCACGATCCCCAGATGCCGAACGCGACGACGCCAAGCATGGCTGCGAAGCGCACTCCAAACCCGGAGCGGCGACGGCGATGCGACGAGCGCCGACTTCGCATTGCGTCTCGAGGCGGCCCGCGACGTCAGCGCAGCAACGAGCGGCCGGTCATTGCCGCTGGCGGCGTCAGCCCCATCAGTTCGAGCATCGTCGGCGCCACGTCGGCAAGGGTGCCGTCCGTCGCGAGATCTAGCTTTCGCGGACCGGCGTAGACCAACGGCACTCGCGAGCAGGTGTGCGCCGTATGCGCTTGGTCGTCGTCGCCGCGCATGTGTTCGACGTTGCCGTGGTCGGCGGTGATCAGGCACTGGCCGCCGTTACGGGAAAGTGCATCGGAGACGGACGCAAGACACTGGTCGACCACCTCCACAGCCTTCACCGCCGCCGCGAAGTCGCCCGTGTGGCCGACCATGTCGCCGTTGGCGTAGTTGCAGACGACGGCGTCGAACTCCCCGGCGTCCAAGGCCGCAACCAGCCGTGCCGTTACTTCGCCGGCGCTCATGGCTGGCGCGAGGTCGTAGGTGGCGACCTTCGGCGACGGCACGAGAACGCGCTCCTCTCCCGGCATGGGCTGCTCGTGGCCGCCGGAGAAGAAATACGTCACGTGGGCGTACTTCTCGGTCTCGGCGATGCGCAGCTGCCGAAGCCCCTGCCGCGACCAGCACGCGGCGGCGGTATCCGCCAAGCGTTGCGCATTGAAGGCGGCCGGCGCCGCGATGTCGTCGGCGTAGCGGGTAAGCGTGGCGAAGGCCGCGAGCTTGGGCTTGGCGCCGCGTGGGAAGGCCGTGAAGTCGCCGGGCAGGAACGCCCGCGTCAACTGCCGCGCTCGGTCGGCGCGGAAGTTCATGAACACCACTGCGTCGCCGTCGCGTACTGCCGCGCCCGGGCGGATCGTCGTCGGCTGCACGAACTCGTCGCTCTCGCCGCGCGCATACGCGGCGTGCAGGGCCGCTTCCGGGTTCTCGAAACAGTACGCGCCATCGCCGTTGCGCAGCAGCTCGAAGGCGCGGCCAGTTCGCTCCCAGCGCTGATCCCGGTCCATGGCGTAGTAGCGCCCGCAGAGGCTGGCGACGACGCCGGGCCACTGCGCCTCGATTCGCCGCAACGATGCCAACGCGCTGCGTGGCGTGGTGTCGCGGCCATCGAGGAAGGCGTGCAGCCGCACTTTGGCGCCACGGCTGGCCGCGAGATGCAGCAGCGCGGCGATGTGCTCCTCGTGGCTGTGGACGCCACCGGGCGAGAGCAGGCCGAGGACGTGCAGCGTGGCCCCGACGCTCGCATCCAGCGCGGCGTTCAGCACCGGATTGCGGGCGAACTCGCCGTTGGCGACCGCTTGGTCGATGCGCGTCAGATCCTGATGCACGACGCGGCCAGCGCCGAGCGTCATGTGGCCGACCTCGGAGTTGCCCATCTGGCCGGCTGGAAGACCGACGCTCGAACCCGACGCGTCGAGAGTCGTGTGCGGCGCATCGGCCATCAGTCGATCCCAGTGCGGTGTGCGGGCGACGTGAATCGCGTTGTGCGGCGACGCGGCGCCGACGCCCCAGCCGTCCAAGACCACCAGCACGGTCGCTTGCCTTGCGGGAACCGTCATGGTGGAGTGCCTCGGGGTACACGAGCGGCTGCCGACATTCTACATCGCCGGTCGCTGCGCCTATAATCCCGCCGCATGGAGCAGCTGTTCGAGTTCATCGGCAACCACCCGATTCTGGTCGGCGCCTTTCTGCTGATCTTCGCGCTCTTCGTGCGCAACGAACTGGTGCGCGGCGGTCGCGCCGTGACGGCCCAGGAACTCGTCAACCTGGTCAACCGCGACGGCGCCGTGGTGGTGGACGTGCGCGACAAGGCCGAGTTCTCCCAAGGCCACATCGTCGATGCCATCAACGTACCGCACGGGGCGCTGAACACCCGCCTCGCGGAACTGGAGAAGTACAAGGAACGGCCGCTGGTGCTGGCCTGCAAGATGGGCCAGCACGCGGGCGCGGCGGGCACGGTGCTGCGCAAGGCGGGCTTCCAGAACGTCTCGCGGCTCAAGGGCGGCGTGGCCGAGTGGCGCAATCAGAACCTGCCGGTGGTGAAGGGCTGAGCATGGCGGAAGACGCAACGGACGGCGGGCTGGGCGCGGCTGGGACTGCCAGCGGCCCGCAGATGATCGTCGAGCGCATCTATCTGCGCGACGTCTCCTTCGAGTCGCCGAACGCGCCGGACGTCTTCACCCGCGAGTGGCAGCCCAAGGTGCAGGTGGACATCAACGCCAGCAACAAGCGCCTCGACGAACTGCGCCATGAAGTGGTACTCACGCTCACCTTGGAGGCGAAGCTCGACGACGACACCGGCTTGATCGTCGAGTTGCAGCAAGCGGGCATCTTCCGCCTGGAAGGCATGGACGACGCCCTGCGCGAACGCGTGGCCGCGACGGCCTGCCCGACGACCCTCTTCCCCTTCGCCCGCGAGACCGTGGATTCGCTGGTGGTGAAGGGCACCTTCCCGCCATTCATGCTGGCGCCGATGAACTTCGACGCCCTCTACGCCCAAGCCAAACGGCGCTGGGAAGCCGAGCAGCAGGGCGACGCGACCATCAACTGAAGCGAAATCCCAACTGCCGCCACGCCTCGTACACGGCCACGGCGACCGCATTGGCGAGGTTCATGCTGCGCGAATTCGCCTGCATCGGAATGCGCAAGCGGCGCTCCGGCGCGATCGACGCCAGCACGTCGTCCGGCAGGCCACGCGATTCGGGGCCGAACAGCAGCACGTCGCTCGGCCGGTAGGCCACGCCGTCGTAGCGGCGTTCGGCGCGGGTGGAGAACGCCAGCAGCCGCCGCTCGCCAAGCTGCGCGAGGAAGGCGTTGTAGTCCGGGTACACGGTGGTGATCGCCAAGTGCCGATAGTCGAGACCAGCACGACGCACACGGGCATCCGTGAGCTCGAAGCCCAAGGGTTGGATCAGCGCCAGTTCCGCGCCCACGTTGGCGGCGAGGCGCATGGCGTTGCCGGTGTTGGGCGGAATCTCCGGCGTGTAGAGCGCGATGGTGAACACGATCAAGCCGCGCGCCGAGGCCGCCCGATGCGCCGATAGACGAGCGCGTTGCCCTCCTTGCCGCAGACCTCCGCCACGCCAGCTTCCCGAAAGCAGAACGCCGCCTGCTGCCCCAGACGCCGCGACGACCGCATCGCGTCCGCCAGATCCCGAGTCGTGAACCGCGGCGGCAGGTCCGCGTCGAGCATGGCGAAGAGATCGCCCATCTCCGCCACGGTGTGCGTCTCCGCCACGTCGATCAGCCGTCGATCGACGCTGATCCAATCGCGCCTTCGCCGCCGCCGTCCCTGCGTGGTCACCGCCCGCACCACTTCCTCCACCGTCATCACGATGTCGAGGGTCAGGTTCGGATGCTGCAACAGCGTCGGAATGCTCGCCAAGACGCTGAACACCACGAACACGTTGTCGTGCTTGGGCGACTTCCGCCGCGTAGTCGGCGCAGCGGGATCCTCCGGCACCTTCACGATGTAGCGGTCCCGCGCAACCGGATACACAAGGGTCACCGCAAAGCGTTCGAGCAGCTTCGGCAGCTTCCTGCGCAACCCGGAAAACGCGCCGGTGTGTATCTCGACGATGCGATCGCCGAGCACCACGTCCGCCACGAACCCATCGACGGCCTGCTCCATCGCCCCACCCGCCCCGGCATAGCGCGCCTTCAGCGCCCGATGCAGCGAGCGCTCGTTGAGTTCGCCGATGCCGTTCTGCACGCGCGTAACGTGAAGGAATTGCTAGCGCCGCCCCGGTCGCGACCAACCGCCCCGCCCTTCGTAGGCAGCTTCCCTGATGCGATGCCAGCTCGCTCCGCGGAACTCCGTGCTCAGCCCGCTTCCACCGACGCTCGCATCCCGCAAACGGAACGCGACGCGCTTCTCCTTGGTCGCTTGGGTCGTTGCTCTCTCGACGAGATCGTCGGCACGCTCGATGGTTGTCTTCACCAAGGGTTCCCATGTGTCGCCTGACGCCCAACCACCTTATTGCCGACGAGTAGGCAGGTCAACGCGCTGTCAGCGGCCGCGATGGACCGGTGCCATGCCGGTGTGCCAGCGGGCGGCGACGAAGGGTTCGCTGCTCAAGGTGTCGAGCAGCAGGTCGCGGTTGGTGGCGACGCCGTGGATGTCGAACGCCTTGACGCCGATCAGGGCGCGGCCGATGGCTTGTTCGCGGCTGGTGCCGGTGCCGATGACCTTGGCGAGCAGCGGGTCGAAGTAGGGGGTCACCCACTGGCCTTCGGCGTAGCCGGATTCGACGCGCACGCCGGTGAGGCGCGGTGGGCGGTAGACGGTGAGGCGGCCTGTGGAAGGCAGCATTCGCACGGAATCTTCGGCGTAGATGCGGGCTTCCACGGCATAGCCGTTGGCGACGATGGGATCCGGGAGCACCTCGGCCAGACGTTCCCCGGCGGCGATGCGGATCTGCACGGCCACGAGGTCGATGCCGGTGATTTCCTCGGTGACGCCGTGTTCCACCTGCAAGCGCGTGTTCACTTCCAAGAAGCCGAACTCGTCCGCCGCGAACAGAGTTTCCACCGTGCCCAGGCTGTCGTAGCCCTTGAGGGCGGTCGCGGCGGCGGTTTCCATTTCCGCCAAGCGTTCGCGCTCGAGACCGGGCGCGGGCGCCTCTTCGATGACCTTCTGATGGCGGCGCTGCACCGAACATTCGCGCTCGAGGACGCCAAGGCAGCGGTCGCCGTCGCCGACGATCTGGAACTCGATGTGGCGCGGAGCGTCCAGCCACGCTTCCAAGTACACTGCGCCGTCGCCGAAGGCGCTCGCCGCCTGGGCGCGAGTGGTTGCGAAGGCGGTGCGCAGTTCCGCTTCCGTCTCCGCCTTGGCCATGCCGATGCCGCCACCGCCAGCCGCGGGTTTGAGGAGCACGGGGAAGCCGACTCGATGCGCCGCTTGCAGCAACGCGTCCTCGTCGGCGAGCACGTCGCTGCCCTCGCGCACCGGAAAGCCGGCCTTGCGGAACGCGGCTCGGGCGCGGGTCTTTTCGCCAAGCGTCTCGATCCACTGCGGCGCCGGGCCGATGAAGCGCAGGCCGGCGTCCGCCACGGCGCGCGCGAAGTCCGCGTTCTCGGCCAGGAAGCCGTAGCCTGGATGGATGGCGTCGGCCCGCGCCGCCTTCGCCGCGGCCATGATCCGCTCGACGTTCAGATAGGTGTCGGCAGCCAGATAGCCCGGCAGGCGAGCGGTCGTCGTGGCTTCGCCCAAGTGTGGCGCTTGCGCGTCGATGTCCGCGTAGGCGGCCACGCTCTCAATGCCCAAGCCGGTACATGCCCGAACGATGCGCCGCGCCACGGCACCGCGATTGGCGATGAAGACTCGGTCGAACACCCTCACCCCCGGCGGCTGTCTTCGCGAGCAGGCACCAGCATCAGTGGTGGAAGAGCCGCAGGCCGGTGTGCGCCATGGCGATTCCGTACTCTTCGCAGGCCGCCTTCACCTCGTCGTCGCGCGCCGATCCGCCGGGCTGGGCGATGGAGCGGACGCCGTGGCGCTGGGCGTGGTCGACGTTGTCGCGGAAGGGAATGAAACCGTCGCTGGCGAGGGCCACCGTGGCGTGCCGAGCGATCCAGTCCGAGCGTTCCTCGTCGGTCAGTTTTGGCGGCGGTGCTTCCAACGCCGTTGCCAGCGCCGCTTGCTCGGCGGCCGTCAAGTCGCCTTCGATGCAGCGTACGCGCCAGTTGATGCGCTGCTGGCGCTTCACTTCGGCGCGAAACCGCAAGCCGCGCACTTTCGGATGGTGGCGCAGGTGCCAGATGTCCGACTTGGCGCCGGCCAGCTTGGTGCAATCGACGCGGGATTGCTGGCCGGCGCCTACGCCGGTGGTCTGGCCCTGCGCGGCGAAGACGACGGAGTTGGACTGCGTGTACTTCAGCGTGATCAAACCCAGCACCAGGTCGCGCATGGCTTCGACGGAGAGCGTGCCGCAGACTACCTGGTTGATGTCGCGCTGGGTGATGCGCCGGTCGTTGCGCGTTTGCGTCAAGGCGACGCCGAAGACCTCGCGGGATTCGAGCGGCGGCGGCTCGTAGTCGGGGTTCGCCTCGATCACCACGAACGCCCCCCGCTTCTTGCGCGCCAGCACCTCCAGTGCGCCCTCTTCGAAGCCGGGAGCGACCACGCCGTCGCTGACCACGCCCTGCAGATAGGCGGCGGTGGCGGCGTCCACCGGATCGGAGAGGGCGACGAAGTCGCCGAACGAACTCATCGGGTCGGTGCCTCGTGCGCGAACGTAGGCCGTTGCCAACGGCGTCAGCGTTCGCCCGGACACCTCGTAGGCCTGCTGCGAATCCTCGGTCAGCGCCACGGCCACTGCCGCGCCCGCTGGCGAAACGTGCTTGAAGGAAGCCGCCGCCGGCATCGCCAGCGCTTCCTTGAGTTCGCGCACCAGCTGCCAGGCGTTCAGCGCGTCCAGCATGTTGACGAACGACGGCGCGCCAGCGCGAATCCGCACCGCGCCACGCGCCTCGAACACCGCCTCCGCCTGATGCGGATTGCAGCCGTAGCGCAACGCCTCTTGGTTGGACGGGTTCACCACAGGCCAGCCGGCGCGGGCGCTACAGCGCCAGTTCGCTGCCGGTCAGCCGCCGGTAGGCTTCCAGATAACGCGCCAGCGTGTTCTCGAGCACGTCGTTCGGCAGCGCCGGGCCGGGGGGCGTCTTGTCCCACTCGCCCTTGGCGACCAGCGTCTCCAAGTAGTTGCGCACGTACTGCTTGTCGAAGCTCGGTTGCTCGCCGCCCGGCTGCCATTGATCGGCGGGCCAGAAGCGCGAGCTGTCCGGCGTGAAGATCTCGTCGATGAGAATGGGGTCGCCCTCGCCCACCGTGCCGAACTCGAACTTGGTGTCGGCGAGCAGGATGCCGCGCTCCGCCGCGTAGTCTCTGGCTAGGCCGTACAAGCGCAAGGTCTTGTCGCGCAGCCACGCCATCGCTTCCTCGCCGACGATGGCGGCGCCCTCCTCGAAGCTGATGTTTTCGTCGTGGCCGGTCTCCGCCTTCGTCGATGGCGTGAACAGCGGCTCGGGCAGGCGGTCGCTGTTGGCGAGGCCCGGAGGCAAGTCGATGCCGCAGACCTGGCCGCTGCGCTGGTAGTCCTTCCAGCCGCTGCCAGCCAAGTAGCCGCGGGCGATGCACTCCACCGGCAGCACCTTGGCGGCGCGGCACAGCATCACGCGCCCGGCGAGTTGGGCGCGCTCGTCGTCGTTCAGGCCCGGCACGTCCGCCACGTCCGTAGAGACCAGATGGTGGTCGAGGACGCCAGCGAAATGGTCGAACCAGAACTTGGAGATCTGCGTCAGCACCACGCCCTTGCCTGCCGGGCCGTTGGCCAGCACGACGTCGAAAGCGCTGACGCGATCGGTGGCGACGATCAGCAAGCCTTCGGCGCCGTCCGGCAGCGTCGCGTCGTAGATGTCGCGCACCTTGCCGCTGCGCTTGTTCGGGAGACGCAGATTCGTCTCCATCACCAGAGTCGCCAAGTCGCTTCTCTCCTTAACTCAGTGTCAACCGCCCGTGCGTTGCAGACGCCCCTGCGGCCTCTCCGGTTCCCCGGAGATTCGATTCAGCCAAGCCGCGAAGATTGCGCGAGTTGGCGATTGCCTGCAAGCCTGCCTCGCTGCCGCCGGCTATGCTTGCGCTCCACAACCGCAGCCGGCGGAGCACCGTGGATCCGAAGCTCGAAACGAACCGTCGCAACTGGAACGAGCGCACGCCCCATCACGCGGCGTCGGCGTTCTACGACGTCGCCAGCTTCAAGGCGGGACGCATCACGCTGCACGACATCGAGCGGCGCGAGGTCGGCGACGTGGCCGGCAAGTCGCTGCTGCACATGCAGTGCCACTTCGGGCTGGACACCATGTCGTGGACGCGCCTCGGCGCCGTGGCGACGGGAGTGGACTTCTCCGACCAAGCCATCGCGCTGGCGCGGTCTCTGGCCGCCGAACTCGAACTCGGTACGCGATTCGTCGAGGCCAACGTCTACGACCTGCCAGCGGTGCTCGACGAGCAGTTCGACATCGTCTACACGGCGATGGGCGTGCTCTGCTGGCTGCCGGATCTGGAGGCGTGGGCCCAGGTCGCAGCGCGCTCGGTGAAGCCGGGCGGCTTCTTCTACCTGTTCGACGGCCATCCCCTGCTGAGCGTGTTCAAGTTCGCGGGCGACGCGGCGGGGCAGCCGAACGTCGCCGATCTGCGCATCGCCTACCCCTACTTCGGCGACGACTCGGGCATGTACTTCGAAGGCGGCGACCCCTCCTACGCGGGCAGCGAACCGATCGCGTCCGGCTGCTACGAGTGGGCGCACAGCATCGCCGAGATCGTCGCCACGGTGCAGAACGCCGGCTTGACGCTGGAGTTCTTCCACGAGTTCCCGGTGAACTGCTACCAAGCGTTTCCCGGCATGGTCAAAGGCGCGGACGGCTGGTGGCGCTACCCCGAAAACCAGCGCCACCTGCCGCAGACGTTCTCCTTGCGAGCGCACAAACCAGCCTGATCCCACAGGCCGAGGGGCGACAGCGCACTCGTACACATATGTACTATGCAACTGATTTCCAATGGAAAATATGTTGAAACGCACGATCCAACGGCGTAGGTTCATCGCTCCTTGAGCGAGGCCACGAACCATGCAGCAACGCCACGACAGCCGCGAGCAGTCGCCGGGTCCGCCGCCCTCGGAGCCGGATTCGATGGTGCCTAGCAGGCTCGACAGGAAGGACGTCCTAGTGCGCAATGCCAACATTGACGCCGCGACGGTGGCAGAGCACGACAGGCTGGTGCAAGAACTCAGACGAGCGGGCGTGCGCCTCAAGAGGCCGCAATCGAGCTATTGGCTTGAGCACCCCCTCGGCGGCGATCGGCTGCGGTTTAGGTTCATCACCCCTTGAACGAGGCAACGAACATGCAGCAACGCCACGAAATCCGCGGGCGGGCGAGCGCCAGCTCCCGCCGCGCTTCCACGATCAACGGCCAGGCAGTTCGCGCCGAGCCGGGGCCGCCGACCTCGGAGCTGGACTTCGACGACGGCACCTATCGGCGCTTCTGTCTGAGCGCGGACGAAATGGCGGACTCCGACCGCCGCGTCGAGCTCTGGGACGGCGCCACGGAGACCGCCTTCGAGGTGCGCGAACCCACGAGCCCGTACCACGAGCGACCAGCGCAACGTCTCGCGACGCTCGCCGAGCGGATCGCGTTGGTGCGTGGGCAGCCGATTCAGTGTTTCGGCACCATGTCGTTGAAGATGCTAGGCCGCGCCGGGCTGCCACCGGACGAGGGCGGCGCGGATCGCGTGATGGAGGCCGACCAGTCGCTCTACCTGCATCCGCAGCGCGTCCAACTCGTCGGCCCGACGGCGATGGTCGTGGGCGAACACCACTACCCGGACATCGTGCTCGAAGTGGACCTAACGACGGACGTGCGCCGCAACAAACTGAAGCTCTACGAGGCGTGGGGCTTCCCGGAACTGTGGGTGGACGTGCCCGATGAGTCGCCACGCCGCAAGCGTTCGCGGGGTACCACCATCTACGTTCGCGAAGAGAGCGGATTCCAAGTCGTGGACGAAAGCCGCGCCTTTCCGGGCTGGTCGGCGGCGGACATCCACACCGCGCTGAACGAGGACCTGCTCTCGGAGCGCACCGTCGCCATTCTGGAACGGATCGGCACGAGGCTCGGCGCCGACGAAGGCACCGGGCCGGACGACGATCCGCTGCTGCGTTCGCAACGCGAGCAAGCGCGACAAGAAGATCGATCGGCATTGGTCCGCCAAGTGTTGACCGCGCGCGGCATCGACGTAACGGAGAACTTCCCGGACGACGTGCCTGGCTTCGCCACCGCCGAGCCATCGGTCTTGGCCACGGCCGCGCTCTCGTGCGTGGACGCGGACGACTTCAGCAACCACGTGCAGCTTTCTACGGCGCAGTTGCGCGGATGACCACGGCGCAGTTGCGCGGATAACCACGGCGCAGTTGCAGGGATGGACAGAAGAACATCCGCGCCTAC
Source organism: Candidatus Azotimanducaceae bacterium (assembly GCA_965243175.1). Taxonomy (GTDB): domain Bacteria; phylum Pseudomonadota; class Gammaproteobacteria; order Pseudomonadales; family Azotimanducaceae; genus VXYL01. The sequence continues at coordinate 1,960,511 of OZ251532.1, forward strand.
GCTGGTATGGTGCCGCGTCCTCCCAGTAGAGCCACCACGACATGACCGACTACAAAGTCGCGGACATCGGCTTGGCCGAGTTCGGGCGCCGAGAAATCGCCTTGGCGGAAGCGGAGATGCCGGCGCTGATGGCGCTGCGTCGTCGCTACGAAGCGGCCAAGCCGCTCTCCGGCGCCAGGATCATCGGCTGCATCCACATGACGATTCAGACCGCGGTGCTCATTCGCACGTTGATCGCGCTGGGCGCCGAGGTGCGCTGGTCGTCCTGCAACATCTTCTCCACCCAGGACCACGCCGCCGCCGCGATGGCCGCCGACGGCGTTCCCGTGTTCGCTTGGAAGGGGGAGACCGAGGCCGAGTACGACTGGTGCATCGAGCAGACCATCCTCAAGGACGGCGCGCCGTGGAACGCCAACCTGCTGCTCGACGACGGCGGCGACTTGACGAAGATGCTCCACGACAAGTACCCGCGCCTGCTCGACGGCATCCACGGCGTGAGCGAGGAGACCACCACCGGCGTGCATCGCCTGCTGGACATGCTCGGGCGCGGCGAGTTGAAGATTCCCGCCGTCAACGTCAACGATTCCGTCACCAAGTCCAAGAACGACAACCGCTACGGTTGCCGCCACAGCCTGAACGACGCCGTCAAGCGCGCCACGGACGTGCTGCTCGCCGGCAAGCGGGCGCTGGTGATCGGCTACGGCGACGTCGGCAAGGGATCGTCCGCCAGCCTGCGCCAGGAAGGCATGATCGTGCGCATCGCGGAGGTGGATCCGATCTGCGCCATGCAGGCCTGCATGGACGGCTTCGAGGTGGTGTCGCCCTATCTCGACGGCAACAACACGGGCCGCGTCGAAGACATCGACGAACGGCTGCTCGGCGAAACCGACCTGCTGGTGACGTGTACCGGCAACACCGGCGTCTGCGACGCCGCCATGCTCGCGCGCCTCAAGCGCGGCGCCATCGTCTGCAACATCGGCCACTTCGACAACGAGATCGACACCGCCTACATGCGCGCCAACTGGCGCTGGCAGACGGTGAAGGAGCAAGTGCATCAGGTCTTCCGAAGCGAGGCGCCGGAGGACTATCTGATCCTGCTCTCCGAAGGCCGCCTGGTGAACCTCGGCAACGCGATGGGGCATCCGTCGCGGGTGATGGACGGCTCGTTCGCCAACCAGGTGCTGGCGCAGATGCACATCTTCGAGCAGCGGTGGGCGGACCAGCCCCCGCAGCAACGCTCGCCGGTGACGGTGGAGGTGCTGCCGAAGAAGCTGGACGAAGAAGTCGCCCAGCTCATGGTGGAAGGCTTCGGCGGCGTCGTCACCAAGCTGACATCCGCCCAGGCCGACTACATCAACGTCGCGGCCGAGGGCCCCTTCAAGCCGGAGGGCTACAAGTACTGAGCCACCGACTGCTCTCGAACGCCGCGCCGCGCTCGCCTTCCGCGGGCGCGGCGCACGATGGCCGAGCGCTCTAGAGCGCTTGCAGTTCCCCAACCAAGGCGTCTTCGTTCGGGAAGTCGCCGGTTTGGTGCTTGGAGTAGACGAGTTTGCCGTTCACGTTCACGTCGAAGATGCCGCCGGCGCCTTCGATGAGGAATGCGTCTTCGTCCAAGGCGTCCTTGATCTTGGCAGCCAAACTGACCGCTTTGGGCTTGTAGCCTCAGGACGTGCAGTAGGTGATGGAAATGTCCACTGAGCGTGCCTCCAGTTGCAAGTGTTCAGTAGCGACCGCCGAGCTTGGCGTGATCCCAGGCGAGGGTGCGTTCCGGCGTGAACTTCAGCACCACGCGCTTAGTCGCCGTGCCGCCCACCGATTCGCGGAGCTTGGCCTTCGCGGCCGCGTCCAAGTCCCGCCCTCGGCTGTTGATCGCGACCAGAGTGTCCTGCACAACGTCCGCGTCGTCAATCACTTCGCAGCGGGCGTAGATCACCACGCCTTTGAGTTCGGCGTATTCCTCGCCGCTCTCCACGAGCAGCGTCGCCTTCGGGTCGCGGCGCCAGTTCAACACCTTCTGGCTCTTGCCGAAGGTGGTGCAGTAGAAGCAGCCGGCGTCGTCGCGGGCGAACCACATCGGCATCGGATGCGGGAAGCCGTCCTTGCCGTTGGAAACGATGACGAGGGTCTTCTGCGCGTCCACGTAGGCGCGGACTTCCTCCTCGGTCATGTCGATCAGCTTGCGGCGCGATGGCATGGGGCGTCTCCCGTGAACTCGTTGTGGATGCGTTGCGTGTGTTCGCCCACCTTCGGCAGCGCCGGGGATTTCCCGGCAGCGAGGTCGAGGGCGGCGTTCGGATGCGCTGGCATGGCGATGGGGCCGGTCTCGCTGGCCACGCGCAAGCGGCGCAGGTGCGGGTGGGACGACAGCCCTTCCAAGTCGTTGACGGCGCCGTAGGCGATGCGGGCCGCGCGCAGCTTTTCTTCCATCTCGGCGCGGTCGTGCGCGGCGAAGACCGCCTGCACCAGCCGGTCCACGACGCTGCGGCGTTCCATTCGGGCTGGATTGGTGGCGTAGAGCGGGTCGTCCACGAGTTCGGGGCGTTGCAGAACGTCCTTGGCGAAGGACGCCCACTCGCGGTCGTTCTGCACCGAAATCACCAGCGTCGCGCCGTCCTTGGTCTCGAAGCCGCCGTAGGGGGTGATCGACGGATGCGCGAGGCCGACGCGCCCCGGGCCTGCATCAGCGTAGTCGTGCTGCAAAAGCGGAACGGACATCAGCTCCGCCATCACGTCGAACAAGGAGACCTTCACCGCCGAGCCGACGCCGCTGCGTTCGCGGGCGAGCAGCGCTTCGTTGATGGCGAGCGCCGCCGACATGCCGGTGGCGTAGTCGCAGATGGAGACGCCGACGCGCCCGTACTCCCCCGGCGCGCCGTTGATGGAGATCAGTCCCGCCTCCGCCTGCACCAGCAAGTCGTAGGCCTTCATGTCCGCGTACGGCCCGGACTCGCCGTAGCCGGAGATGTCGCAGGTGATCAGGCGGGGGAAGCGTTGGCGGAGTTCCTCGGAATCGAAACCGGCGCGTGCCGCGGCACCGTGCGCGAGGTTCTGCACGAAGACGTCCGCATGTTCGAGAATGCGTAGCACGAGTTCGCGGTCCGCGGGCGCTTTGATGTCCACGGCGAGCGATTCCTTGCCGCGGTTGATCCACGCGAAGTAGGCGGATTGGCCGTTGGCCGCCGTGTCGTAGGTGCGGGCGAAGTCGCCGCTCGGGCGTTCGAGCTTGATGATCCGGGCACCGGCATCCGCCAGCCGACACGTCGCCAGCGGGGCAGCCACGGCCTGCTCCAGAGCGACGACGAGGACGCCAGCCAAGGGCCGGGGAGACCCGCTCGGTGATGGCGATTGGCGTGGTTCGCTGTTATCGGCGTTGGGCATGTGCCTTCGACAGTGCGGCAAAGCGGCGCATCATACCTTGCGGCGGCTTCAGTAGATGGACTCCATCTCCCACACGTCCAGCCGCGTCAGCTCGCTGTCCTCCCCTCGGGATTCGAAGGAGATGCCCGTGGCGTCGCCGAGATCCGGATAGACCCGGGCGGCCACGCACTGCTTGCCGTTCACGAAGACCTCGACGATGCTCTTGTCCACGAACACCCGCAGCTCCAGCGGTTCGTCCGGCTGCAAGCGGACGCTCGCCGTCTCGGGCGCCCGCGAACGCACATCCTCGGCCATGGAGGAGTGCGACGTGTCCAAGGTCACGCGGCTCTCGATGTGCCGCCGCCGAAGCGCGTTGTCGCGATAGCCGCGGTCCCGATAGAAGCCGATGCGCGTGTATTCCGTGATGTACGGAGACCGCAGCACGTTCAGTTCCAGCATCGACGCCTTGCCCGGCGCGACCGTGGCGTGGATCTCCAAGGCGTTGCCTTCGATGTCCGGCAGCACCTGTTCGCGATTCGCCGGCAGCCGCAGCGGGCTGCGGCCAAGCTCGCCGTCGCCGAGCCGCTTGCCGCGCAAACTCGCGACCGCGTCGACCGGTTCCTGGCGCAGCTCGCCGTCGGCATCCAGCCAGAGCCGCCGCGGCAAGCTCATGATCTGGTTCCAGCCCTCGGTGCGCTTCGCCGGATTCATGTTGAAGATGACGATGAGGCCACCCTTCCCGTCGGGCGTGGCGGAAGGCGCATGGACGCCGCCCGGCCCCACCGGCCCCATGTTGAACTTGCCGGCGCTGGTGACGGAGAACTTCTGCCGTTCGGTGTCGTAGTCGCCGAGCAGGTACTGGCCGCCGCTCATGTGGCTGAAGAAGAGCAGGATGTGCTTGTCGCCGATGGGCCAGAAGTAGGGGCAGGCGCCGTCGTCCCCCACCAGCGTGAAGCGGTCGTTCTCCACGAACGGATGCAGGTACTCCCAGTGCTCGAGATCCCGCGAACGAAAGAGGAAGTCCGCCGCCACCGGCGTGCCGCCAGGCCCTTCTGGAAGTTGGCCAGCGGAGAGCGAATAGTAGTGTTCGCCGTGGCGCCAGATGCACGGGTCGAAGACCCGGTAGGGCAGTTCGCTGCCATCCGCGGAGGCGATAGGGATCACCGGCGCGCCGCCCACCTTGCTCCAGTTCAGGAGCAGCGGATCGCTGGAGGTGGCGACCATATTGCCGGCCTTGGTGCCGTGGTACATGGCGATCACGCGATCCGCTTCCACCAGCGTCGCGCCGGAGTAGCAGCACTCCTCCGGGTCCGGATAGATGCAGTACGGCAGGTCGCGCCAATGCACCAGATCGTCGCTGACCGCGTGCCCCCAGTGCTGGCGCGGATCCTCCGGCGGATATCCCTGGTAGAAGAGGTGCCAGCGCCCCTGCCAGAAGCACAGCCCGTTCGGATCGTTCAGCCCCCCTTCCGGGTTCACGTAGTGGTAGATCGGGCGATGCTTGTCGCCAGCAAGCGCGGCCCGCGCCTGCGCTAGGCGCTCGATCATCGGATGCCCCTGCAACGCCGCCTCCTGCTCGGCGAGCGTTTCCGGGAAGGTGTGGAAAGGCACTTTGGAGCGGTAGTCCGGCATCGGCTGCATCAACGCGCAAGGTTCAGGAAGCGGCCATCCTACACTCGCGCGACCGCTCGGCGGCGCGGCTTCCCCGGCGGACGCGCTACACTTGGCGGACTACCTCCTCTCGGCGGCAAGCGAACGTGGCCCATCCCCTCGAAGGCATCAAGGTTCTCGACATGTCGCGGGTGCTGGCCGGGCCGTTCGCAGGGCGGATGCTGGCCGACCTCGGTGCGGACGTGGTGAAGATCGAACCCCCGGCGGGCGATCTCACGCGGCTCTGGGGCGCGGTGATCGGTGGTGTGCCCGGCTACTACCACCAGCAGAACGTAGGCAAGCGCAACGTCTGCATCGACTTGACCAAGCCGGCGGGCGTCGATTTGGCGAAGCGCTTGGCGTCCGTCGCCGATCTGGTGATCGAGAACTTCCGCCCCGGGGTGATGGCGCGGCTCGGCCTCGACTACGAGACGCTCAAGAGCGTGCGCGAGGACATCATCCTGCTCTCCATTTCCGGCTTCGGACAGGACGGCCCGGAACGCCATCGCCCGGCCTACGCCGCAGCCATCCACGCCGAAGCGGGCCTGGTGCGCAGGCAGGAGCGGGACGGACGCCCGCCAGCCGACATTCAGATGTCCGTCGGCGACACCAACGCGGCGCTGCACGGCTTGACCGCAGCCCTTGCCGCGCTGCTCATGCGCCAGCGCACGGGTTTGGGGCAGCACATCGACATCGCCATGCTGGACGCGATGCTGGCCACGGACGACCAGCTGCACTACGGCATCGAGCACTCGCGCCACACCGCGCCGAGCCTCTCCGACATCTGGCGCACAGGCATGGGCGACGTGCTGATCGCGGGCGACTTCCGCCACATCTGGCGGCAGCTCGCAACGAAGATGGGCGTCGCCGACCCGACGCCCCCCGAGGCTTCCCTAACGGAGAAGATTCGGCTGCGGCGCGAGGCAGCGCAGGCGTTCTTCGACAGTCTCGACAGCCGCGAACAAGTGGGCGAAGCCATGGCAGCGATGAATCTCGCGTGGGGCGAAGTGCGCGACTCGGCCGACGTGCGCGACTCGCCGACCGTGCAGCATCGCGGCAGCATCGCCGACATCGACGACCGCGCTGGCGGCACGCGCCCGATCGTGCAATCCCCCTACCGCTTCTCCAATGCCGAATCCGGCGTGCGCGGCGTGGCGCCCCACCAGGGCGAACACAATGTCGACGCGCTGGCCGACTGGCTCGGCAGCAGCGCCGAGGAGATCGCCCGCTGGGTCGATGCCGGCGTTCTCGTCGGCGCCGAGGACGCGCGTTGAGGGGTTCGCAAGGCCGCAAACTCGGCATCGGCGTCGATTTCGGCACCACCAACTCCGTCGCCGCCACGTTCGACGGCGAACGCCTGCGGCTGGCGCCGTTGGAGACCGTGCGTCACGCGGCAACCGAACTCGACGCCGCGGTGATGCCTTCCGCCACCTACATCGACCGCGACCTGCAAACGCGCACCGGGCGCGACGCGGTGCAGCGCTACATCGCGGACAACACCAGACGGCGCGTCGAACTGGTGCCGGAGGTGGTCGGCAAGGCGATGCTCGCCGTGGGCCACGGCGGTGGCGATTCGCGGAATCCCGGCGAAACCGTCGCAGCCGACGTCTACGGCGCAGCGACCACCGACGTCGGCATGCAGGGCCGCTTGTTCCGCGGCACGAAACGGCTGCTCGGCCGGCGCAGCATGGAACGCCTGCTGGTCTTCGACCGGCCGTTTCGTCTGGTGGCGCTGATCACGCCCATCCTGCTGCGCATCCGCCGCGCCTTGGCCGCGCCAGCGGATGCGGGCGGCTGCGCCGGGCATCCGGTCCACTTCGAGGGGCGCGACCAGTTCGGCGATCAGCTGGCGCTCTCCCGCCTCGGCGAAGCCTACGGCTACGCCGGCTTCGGCAAGCCGCGCTTCTACCCGGAACCGGTCGCCGCCGCGGCGAGCTTCCTGCACGCGCAAGGGCAGGCGCGGGAAGACCATCTGCTGACAGTGGATTTCGGCGGCGGCACCTTGGACTTCTGCGTGCTCCGGCGAGCGCGGGGCGGCGCCTTTCGCGTCGTCGCCACCCACGGCATCGGACTCGGCGGCGACCACATCGACCAGCGCTTGTTCCGCGAACTGCTGTTTCCGCTGCTCGGCAAGGGAGAGGGCTGGCGGCGCCCGGGCGAGTACGGCGAAATCGAGACGCCGTTTCCGTTCGCGGACTACGAAGACCTGCTGCTGAACTGGGCGGTGACCTATCTGCTCAACCAGAACCGCTATCTGAGCGCGGTGCAGAGCCGCATCGCCCAAGGCGGCGCGGCGCGCATCAAGTTCCGCCGCCTGCGCGAACTGATCCAGCAGAACCTCGGCTACGTAGCGTTCCAAGCCATCCGCGACCTCAAGGCGCAGCTCTCCACGGCGGACGAAGCGGTGCTGGACATCCCCGAGATCGACATCGAAGTGCGCCTGACGCGGGCCGCCTTCGAGGCCCTGATCGCCGACATGCTGAGGCGCATCGAAGAAGCGGTGGAGCAGACGCTGCGCCTAGCGCGGTTGCCGGCGAGCGCCATCGACGTGGTGCTGCGCACCGGCGGCTCGTCCCTCATCCCGGCGGTCCACCGCTTGCTCGACGGCTTCTTCCCCGGCCGCGTGGTGGATCACGATCCGTTCACCAGCGTAGCCGCCGGTCTCGCCATCGCCGACTTCCACGGCCTGCCGGGTAGCGCAAGCGTTCAGTCGGCTCGGTAGCGGGGGTCGATGGTTTCGAAGAAGGTCTGCACCATGCGGTAGGTCATGCCCCAGACGAAGTAGCCGGGCTTTAGGCGAAAGCCGTCGAAAGCGCCGCTGCCGCCGTTGGCCGCGGCAGCGTCGGCTTCCGCATCGAAGGGTGGGCGCGAGCGGGCGTGGTTCTCGCCGCGGTGCATGGCGGCCAGCGGCGCCCAGACTGCCGCCGCGACTTCGTGGTTCAGGCTGAACGCGGGGTCGCCCTCGACCTGGAACACGAACGGCGCCACGAGCATGTTGCTGCGCACGCTCATCGGGCGCTGCGGCGGCAATGCGCCCAGCACCGGTGCCGAAGCGATGTCGAGGCCGATTTCCTCCGCCGTCTCGCGCACGGCCGCCGCCTGCAAGGTGGCATCGGTCGATTCGCGGTGTCCGCCGGGGAACGCCATGTGGCCGGACCACGGATCGCCAGCCTTCTCCGCGCGCTTGATGAACAGCATCTCGGTGGCGCTTTCGTTTTCGCGGAGCACCACCGCGACCGCCGCCTCGCGCACGGTTCCCGGCTGGCGGCTCGACTCCGGCGCGGCAATCCGGGCCAAGCGGCTGCGTATCGAGGCCAAGTCCAGCATCGGCCTATGTTACCTTGAAGCCTGTTACGTTGAAGCCGGCCCGCCCAAGCGTGCTCCGCCAACCTTGAATCCGCTTGCTTCCAGCGCCAACCGCTGCTTCGTCTGCGGCCCCGGCAACGCCGCTGGCCTGAACATCCGCTTCCGGCTCGACGGCGACGTCTGCCGCGCCGAGTTCACCCCCGGAGAGACCCACGTCGGCTACGATGGCGTGACCCACGGCGGCATCCTGTTCAGCCTGCTCGACGACGTGATGGCGAACGTCCTATTTCTGCGCGGCGAACGCTGCTACACGGCAAAGGCCGACATCCGCTACCGCCAGCCGCTGCCGACCGGTACGCCAGTGCGTCTGGAAGGCAAGGAAGTGCGGCGCAAGGGCCGCTTGGCGCTGCTCGAAGGACGCATCCTCCGCGCCGACGACGACACGGTGGTCGCCGAAGCGACCGGGAGCTTCATGATCGAGGCGTAGCGGTCGCACGCCACCGTGCCGGGCCGTTCATGGTGTAGGCTGACGGCAACGCCCCGACGGAGGCCGCGCCATGCGCATCGATTCGGCCAGTGTTTGCGTCTCTCTCTGCCTGACGCTGTTCGCGGCAGCGCCCGCTGGCGCCGCTTCGCATCCGTTGGACCCGCTGACCTTTCAGGAGCATTGGCGGGCGCTGGAAATCCTCCGTGATGCGGACAAGCTGGATGCCGCCACGCAGTTCTCCCGGCTGAGCCTGCGCGAGCCGGCCAAGCGCGACGTGCTGAAGTGGCAGGAGGGCGAGGCGATCCCGCGCCAGGTCTACGCGCTGGTGCGCCAGGGCAAGGAGTCGTTCGAGGCGGTCGTGGACTTGGCGGCGGGCAAGGTGGCGTCCTGGGAGAAGCTCGAAGGGGTGCAGCCGAACTGGCTGGGGAGCGAGTTCGGCGCCGTGGTGAAGGAGGCGCTTGCCCATCCGGATTTCGTTGCTGCATTGAAGAAGCGCGGCATCGAGGACACCGTGTTCCTGCACTGCGACACCATCCCGCCCGGCTACTTCGGCACCGAGGAACAGCGGGGGCGGCGCGTCGGCCATGTGCTATGCAAGGACGTGCGGGGTGTGCGCAACACCTGGTCGCGGGAAATCGAAGGTTTGACGGCGGTGGTCGACCTCGACGCGAAGACCGTGCTGCGGGTGGTGGACGAAGGCGCGACGCCGGTGGCGATGACCGACCCGGACTACCACGCGATGTCGGAAGATCTCACAGCCGATGCCACGCCCGACCAAGCGCCGGAACAGCGCTTCGACGTGCAGGGCCACCATGTGGCGTGGGAACGCTGGCGCTTCCACGTCCGCCCGGACCTGCGCGCCGGCATGGTCGTCTCGCTGGTGCGGCACGTCGGCGCCGGCGGCGAGCGGTCGGTGCTCTACGAAGGCCATCTCTCCGAGATCTTCGTGCCGTACATGGATCCGTCCTTCGCCTGGTACGCGCGCAACTTCCTCGACGCTGGCGAGTTCTCCGCTGGCGGCCTTTCGGAGCCGCTGCTGCGCGGACGCGACTGCCCGGCCCATGCCTTCTACTTCGATTCCGTTCGCCCGACGCCGAATGGCCGTCCGCGCACGACGCCGCGCACCCTCTGCCTGTTCGAGCGCGCGACCGGCGATCCGCTGTGGCGGCACTACGCCAGCGAAGCGCCGCAGAGCCGGGCCGCCAGCGAGCTGGTGGTGCGCTCGTCGATGGTGGTCGGCAACTACGACTATCTGCTGGATTGGATCTTCCGCCAGGACGGTTCCATTCGCGTCGCCGTCGGCGCCACCGGCATTCTGGAAGTGAAAGCCGTGGATGCCGCCCGAGCAGACGCGAAAGCCACCGCGGATGCGCTGGACGACGCCTACGGGCGCTTCGTCGACGAGCGTCTGGTCGCCGTCAACCACGACCACTACTTCAGCTTCCGCCTCGACCTGGACGTGGACGGCCCGGAGAACAGCCTCTCGATGGACCGACTGACGACGCGAATGCTCGGCGCCGAACACCCGCGCCGCAGCATCTGGGTGCAGGCCGCGCAGCTGGCGGAGAGCGAGGCCGACGCGAAGCTGAACATCGATTTGCGGCACCCAACGTTGTGGCGCGTGCTGGGCTCGGCCAAGAACGCGGCCGGCTATGCCACAAGCTACCACCTGATGCCCGGCCGCACCGCCCACACGCTGCTTTCCGAGGACGACTACCCACGTCGCCGCGCCGGCTTCATCGACCACCATCTGTGGGTCACCCCGCAGCGCGACGCCGAGCGTTGGGCGGCTGGCGACCACCCCACCTTGAGCGAACCGGGCATGGGCCTGCCCGCCTGGACCGCAGCGGACCGCAAAGTCCGCGACACGGACATCGTCCTCTGGCACACGGTCGGCGTACACCACTTGCCGCGCGCCGAAGACTGGCCGGTGATGCCAGTGATGTGGCAGAGCTTCGACTTGCGCCCGTTCGACTTCTTCGACCGCAATCCCGCGCTGGATTCGCGCTGAGGGGCAACCCTTCGCCACGCCACGGACGCTTCCAACGTGACCGAAGAACGCACGGTTGCGCTGGGCGTCGAGTACGACGGACGCGCCTTCCACGGCTTCCAGCGCCAACGCCACGCCGCAAGCGTGCAGGCGGCCTTGGAAAGCGCGCTCTCCAAGGTGGCGAACGAGCCAGTGCGCGTCGTCGCGGCCGGGCGGACGGATGCCGGCGTCCATGCCACGCAGCAGGTGGTGAGCTTCCGGACCACCGCCCAGCGCTCCGCCGATGGGTGGCAGCGCGGCACATCCAGCCTAACGCCGGACGCCCTCGGCATCGTCTGGGCCACGATTCTCCCTGCCCCGTTCCACGCCCGCTTCGATGCCGTGGCGCGGCGCTACGTCTATCTCTTCAGCGATGCGCCAACGCCGCCGATCATCCATCGCGGCCTGGTGACATGGACGCGCACCGCCCTGGACGCGGCGGCGATGCATCGTGCCGCGCAATGCCTGCTCGGCGAGCACGACTTCTCCGCGTTTCGCGCCGCCGCCTGCCAATCGAAGTCGCCTTGGCGGCACATCACGCACATCCGGGTATGGCGGGCAAACGCCCTTGTCGCAATCGAAGTCCGCGCCAACGCCTTCCTGCTGCACATGGTGCGCAATCTCGCCGGAACCCTGCACGAAGTCGGCGCTGGCCGCCTGCCCGAATCGGCGGTAGAGCAACTGCTGCTCGGCCGAGACCGCTCGCTCGCCCCACCGACCGCGGCCCCGCACGGCCTCTACCTGACCGCCGCCGACTATCCGAATCTGGAGGTGCGGCCACGCCCTCCGCCGCTACTCGCCGGCGCATCGTGTTCGGACGGAACAGGCGGTCGCTAAGGCGAGATCGGGGCCCTGCGAGCTTCCTCCCGCCGTTCGGCAATCAACTCGTCGGCGAGGCTTCGCCCGTCGAATCGTCGGAAGAAACTGCGCAGGCGCCCCTCTGCCGCATTGGATGCCGCTATCGGAGAGCGACCTTCCGTAGCCGCGAGCAACTCGGTGAGCCTGCGCTCGACCGCGTCCAGTGCATCATCCGGCAGCGCGTCGACCAAGCGGTGTAGTCGGGCCCGTTCGGTCACGTTGGCCACCTCCAATTGCCTTGCCGCGCCACACTGTACTGTTCCAAGGAACTGCTGTGGCGACGCCGAGCCCGCACATTGCCACGATTGCTGTTCAATGCGTCTAGAATCGCGCCCTCGACGCCCACGCTTGCGGGCGGAACTGGTCCGGTGGATTCATGGTCGAGAGAGCAGCAGCGCTCGGGGCGAACGGCTCCCGCGTGCGTGTGAAAATCTGCGGCGTCACGACGCCCGAGGATGCGCAAGTGGCCGCGGAAGCTGGGGCTGACGCTGTAGGCTTGAACTTCTACTCGCCTAGCCCGCGCGCCATCGACTTGGCGACGGCGGAACGGATCGCCGATGTCTTGCCGCCGTTCGTGGCCACGGTCGGCGTTTTCGTCGAGCCGCAGGCCGAAGACGTGCGGGGCGCCATCAAGGCTGCCAATCTCGACTGCCTGCAGTTCCACGGCGACGAGCCGGCCGCGTTCTGCGTCGGGTTCGGCGTTCCGTACATCAAGGCCGCTGGGGTGCGCGAAGGATTCGACTTCGAGGCGCTGCGGGGTCGTCATCCAGAGGCGTGCGCGTTTCTGCTCGATGCGTTCGATGCCGAACGCATCGGCGGCACCGGGCGGGTGTTCGACTGGCGGGCTTGGCCGCGCAGCGACCGGCCGCTCATCCTCGCTGGCGGGCTCGATGCAGAGAACGTCGGCGCGGCGATAGCGGCCACTCGTCCCTACGCGGTGGATGTGGCGAGCGGCGTCGAAGGGGCGACGAAGCGCCGCAAGGATCCGCAGCGCGTGAGGCGCTTCATGGCTGCCGCCCATGCCTGAGCCGCGAACCCAGAGCGCCGCTGCCGAGTCGAACCGGTCGCGCTACGAAGCGCCGAGCGCGGAGGGTCGCTTCGGCGACTACGGCGGGCGTTTCGTCGCCGAGACGCTGATGCATGCCCTCGACGAGCTCACCCGGCTGTACGCGGAAGCGGCGCAGGACGACGCCTTTCGAGCCGCCTTGGCGAAGGAGCTGGCGAGCTACGTCGGCCGGCCGACGCCGCTCTATGCCGCCGAGCGCCTGACCGAGCACGTCGGCGGGGCGCGCATCTACCTCAAGCGCGAAGACCTGAGCCACACCGGCGCCCACAAGATCAACAACACCGTCGGCCAGGCGATGCTCGCCCAGCGCATGGGCAAGACGCGCCTCATCGCCGAAACCGGCGCTGGGCAGCACGGCGTGGCCACCGCCACCGTGGCCGCCAAGCTGGGCCTCGCCTGCCACGTCTACATGGGCGAAGAGGACATCGCCCGCCAGAGCGTGAACGTCTACCGCATGAAGCTGCTCGGCGCCGAAGTGCGCGCCGTCGGCACGGGTTCACGCACCCTCAAGGACGCCATGAACGAAGCGATGCGCGACTGGGTGACCAACGTGGACGACACCCACTACATCATCGGCAGCGTGGCCGGGCCGCATCCGTATCCGATGCTGGTGCGCGACTTCCAAGCCGTGATCGGCCGCGAAACCCGTGCGCAGTGCCTCGAAGCCGAAGGGCGGCTGCCCGATCTCCTAGTCGCCTGCGTGGGCGGCGGCTCGAACGCGATGGGGCTGTTCTTCCCCTTCGTCGACGACGACGGCGTGGACATGGTGGGCGTCGAAGCGGCCGGCGAAGGCTTGGCGAGCGGTCGTCACGCGGCGCCGCTCAACGCCGGCAATCCGGGCGTACTGCACGGCAGCCGCACCTACATCATGGACGACGACGGCGGCCAGATCGTGCCGACGCACTCGATTTCCGCCGGCCTCGACTACCCGGGCGTCGGCCCGGAACACGCGCACTGGAAGGACATCGGACGCGCCAAGTACGTCAGCGTTGGCGACGCCGAGGCTCTCGCCGCGTTCCGCGCGCTCACCCGCATCGAAGGCATCATGCCGGCGCTGGAATCGAGCCACGCGGTGGCCTGGGCGATGGCCGAGGCGGCGCGGCGTCCAGCGGCGGACGTGATCGTCGTCAACCTGTCCGGGCGCGGCGACAAGGACATCCACACGGTGGCCGACATCGACGGCATCGGAGTTTGACGTGAGCCGTCTCTCCGTTCGGCTCGCCGCGCTCGAAGAGGCGAAGCGCAAAGCCTTGGCCACCTTCGTCACCGCTGGCGATCCCATGCCGAGCGCCACCGTGCCGGCGATGCGCGCCTTGGTTGGCGGCGGCGCGGACATCGTGGAACTCGGCGTGCCGTTCTCGGACCCGGAAGCCGACGGGCCGACGATCCAGGCGGCCTCAGAACGGGCGCTTGCCCACGGCGTCACGCTCGCCGACGTGTTCGACATGGTGGCCGAGTTCCGCCTTGGCGACGATGCCACGCCGGTGGTGCTGATGGGCTACCTGAACCAGTTCGCGAAGATGGGCTACGCGGCGTTCTGCTCGCGAGCGAAGCAGGCGGGCGTGGACGGCGTGATCGTCGTCAACATGCCGCCGGAAGAATCCGCGCAGTTCAAGACGGAGCTCCGCGCCAACGACATGGACATGGTGCTGCTGATGGCGCCCACCACCACGGAAGCGCGCGCCCGGCTGATCGCCGAACACGCTTCCGGCTTCATCTACTACGTCAGCTACAAGGGCATCACCGGCGCCCGACGCCCCGATGCCGACGCCATCGGCGAACGGCTCGCCGTGCTGCGCCGACACGCCGCTGGCAAGCCGGTGCTGGTCGGCTTCGGCATCGCGGACGGCACTGCCGCGGCCAGCATCGCGCCCCATGCGGCCGGCGTGGTGGTCGGCAGCGCCTTGGTGAATACGATGGCGAGCACTCCGCCAGCCGAGATTCCAGACCGACTGCAAGCGCAAGTGGCGGAGATCCGCGCCGCGCTGGATGCGCGGTGACGGAGAGCGCAGCGGCGAAAGCGCTTGCCGGCTGGCTCGACCGCATCGGCGTCGAACACCCGAGCGGCGTGCGGCGCGGTTTGGCCGGGGTCCGCGAGGTCGCCAGCCGCCTCGGCGTTCTGCCGCCCGCGGCAACGACCGTGGTGGTGGCGGGCACGAACGGCAAAGGCTCCACGGTCGCCGCTCTGGAGCATCTGCTGCTCGCCAGCGGGCGTTCCGTCGGCGTCACCGTGTCGCCGCACATCCACGTCTTCAACGAGCGCATCCGCCTGCAAGGCCGCGAAGCCAGCGATGCCGCCATCGTCGCCGCCTTCGAGGCCGTGGAGTCCTGCCGTGGCGACGTGCAGCTCTCCTATTTCGAGTACGCGATCCTCGCTGCGCTTCATGCCATCGTGGCGGCGAAAGTGGATGCCGCGGTGCTCGAAGTGGGCCTCGGCGGGCGTCTCGATGCGGTGAACGTCGTCGATGCGAACGTGGCCGTGGTCACCAACATCGGCCTCGATCATCAGAACTATCTGGGCACGACCCTGGACTCGATCGGCGCGGAAAAGGTGGAAGTGGCGCGGGCTGGCCGACCGCTCGTGGTGGGCGAAGCGTCGCCACCGCGAACAGTGCTGCATCGCGCTGCGGAACTGGGTGCGCCGGTGCGTCTCGCTGGCCGCGATTTCGGCCACGACGATGGGCGTCTGTGGCTGCGAGAGGAGAAAGCGCGACGCTCCTTCGAGTTCGCGGATGCCGCCATTCATCCCGTCAACGCCGCCACCGCCCTGCAAGCGGCGCATTTGGCAGGCTGCCCGTTGAGCCAGCAAACGGTCGAAGCCGCGGCGCGGGTCCGCAATCCAGGGCGCTTCGAGACCGCGTGTCGAGAGGGCAGAATCTGGGTGCTCGACGTCGCCCACAACCCCGACGGCGCGGCGTTCCTAGCGCAGCAGCTGCGAACCCGCTTCCCGAATCGGCGCATCGGCGCGCTGGTCGGCTGCCTGGCTGACAAGGACGCTGGCGGCATCGTCGGCGCGCTGCGCAGCGTCGTCCACGAGTTCGCCTTCGCGGCCACGAGCGGGACCCGCGGCCGTCCCGCGGAGATGACCGGCGCTCTCGCTGGCGAACCACGGGCGTTCGCCGGCACGTTCGAGGACGCGGCGGCGCACCTTTCCCGCCGGCCGCCCGATGCCGCCGAGGGCAATGGTGTTATGCTGGTCTGCGGCGCCTTCGAGGTGGTTGAAAGAGCGCGCGACCACCTCGGTCTGCACGTCTAGCGTCGGCCTTGCAGGGGGAGGCCAAGCGTTCGCAACGGCAAATGACCGAGCGCAATCGATATCGCCTGATGGGCGCGATCTTCCTGATCGCGGTGGCCGCGGTGGCGCTGCCCATGCTGTTCGACGGCGAAGGTGTGGCGCCCATCCAGCTCGACCCCATCGAAACGCCAGACATGCCGGCGGTAGAGGCGCAGGACGACGCCGCGCCGCCCCCGGATCCAAGCGCCGCCTTGCAGGCACGGCGCGAACTCGAAGCCGCCATCGACGAAGACGGCTACGCCAGAGACACCGGCACGCGCATCGGCGATCCGTCCCTGCTGGAGGATGGCGGGGAAACCGAGGAGAGCGCGGCCAAGGACCTCAAGTGGGCGGTGCAGGTCGCCGCGTTCGCGCAGACCGAGAACGCCAAGGCGCTCCGCGAACGCCTGCTCGCGGACGGCTACGCGGCCTTCCTCTCCAATGCCAAGCGCGACGGCGAAGTGGCGGTGCGCGTGGCGGTCGGGCCGTTCATCAGCCGCGACGACGCGGCGCGGTTGCAGGCCGAGCTGGATCGCCGCTACGACTTCGGCGCCGTGGTGGTGAGGTTCAGTCCCTGATGGAGGGCGTGGACATCGGCATCGTGGACATGGCCATCGGCCTCGTGGTCGGCGTCTCGATGCTGTTCGGCGTGATGCGCGGCTTGCTCAAGGAAGTCGTCTCGCTGGCGATCTGGGCCACGGCGGCGCTGCTCGGCCTCGCGCTCGGCGAATCGGTGGGAGCGTGGCTCGGCGAGAAGGTCGGGCTGACGGACTTGGAGCCGCGCCTGTCGAGCGGGCTCGGCTTCGCCATCGTGGTCATCGGCGTGCTCGTGGCCGGCGCCCTCGTGCAGCGGCTGCTGGCGGCGCTAGTCAACGCCACCGGCTTGAGCGGCACCGATCGAACGCTGGGCCTCGCGTTCGGCGTCGTGCGCGGCGCGGCCTTGGCGGTGCTGGGGCTGGTGGTGCTGCGCACCTACGCCGTCGAGAGCACATGGTGGGAAGACTCCACGCTGGCGCCGCATCTTCTGGCCTGGGAGGACGACGTGCTCGCCGCGGCGCGCTATCTCGCGGATCTGTTCGGCACCCGGTTCAGGCGCTCGCCCATCCAGTGGGAGGCACTCTAGCGTGTGCGGCGTGGTGGGCATCGTCGGCCGCTCGCCGGTCAACCAGAGCATCTACGACGCGCTCCTGGCGTTGCAGCATCGGGGGCAGGATTCCGCCGGCATGGTGACCTGGGATTCCTCGTCGGCGAACGGAACGCAGACCGCCCAGGGACGCCTGCAACTGCGCAAGGGCAACGGCCTGGTGCGCGACGTGTTCGAAGAACGCCACATGCTGCGGCTGCGCGGCAACATGGGCATCGGCCACGTGCGCTATCCGACCGCGGGCACGGCAAGCGCTGCGGAAGCGCAGCCGATGTACGTGAACGCGCCCTACGGCATCAGCCTGGCGCACAACGGCAATCTCACCAACGCGGACGAACTCGCCGCTGGGGTGTTCCGCGCCGGGCTGCGGCACGTGAACACGGACTCCGACTCGGAAATCCTGCTCAACGTGTTCGCCCACGAGTTGCAGAAGATCGGCGCCGAAACGCCGGACGCGAACGACGTCTTCACCGCCGTCAAGGGCGTGCAGAGGCGTTGCCGAGGCGCCTACGCGGCGGTGGCGATGATCAACGGCCTCGGCGTGGTGGCGTTCCGCGACCCGCACGGCATTCGCCCGCTCTGCTACGGCGTCCGGCGCGGCCCCGACGGCGCCGAAGCGATGGTGGCGTCGGAGAGCAACGCGCTGGACATCCTGGGCTTCGACTTCGAAGACGACGTGGGGCCTGGCGAGGCCGTCTTCATCGCCGACGACGGCACCTGCCACAGGCGACGTTGCGGCCCCGTCGCCGAGCACGCGCCGTGCGTCTTCGAGTACGTCTACCTCGCCCGCGAAGATTCGGTGATCGACGACATCTCGGTCTACCAGGCGCGCCTGCGCATGGGTGAACGGCTCGCGGCGAACATTCTGGCGCGCTACAAGCGGCGCCACCGCAAGCTCGACCCGAACCACGCCCGCACCGGCCACGACATCAGCGTGGTGATCCCGGTGCCGGAATCCAGCCGCTCCGCCGCGATTCCAGTGGCCAACGCCCTCGGCGTGGATTTCCGCGAAGGCTTCGTGAAGAACCGCTACATCGGGCGCACGTTCATCATGCCGGGGCAGACGCAGCGCACCAGGTCGGTTCATCAGAAGCTGAACGCCATCGTCGACGTGTTCCAGAACCAGAACGTGCTGCTGGTGGAGGATTCCATCGTGCGCGGCACCACCACCAGGCAGATCGTGCGCCAAGCGCGCCAGGCGGGCGCCGACAAGGTGTTCCTGGCGGTCGCCGCGCCACCGGTGCGTTTCCCGAACGTCTACGGCATCGACATGCCGGCCGCCCACGAGTTCGTCGCCCATCCGCAACTCACCGAACGCCAGATCGCCAATCGAATCGGCGTGGACTGGCTCCTCTACCTTCCCTTGAACGACCTCGTCTCCGCAGTGCGCGGCGGCCACGAAACCATCAAGCGCTTCGAGTGTTCGGTATTCGACGGCGACTACGTGACCGGCGACGTGGAGGAGCAGTACCTCGAACGCCTCTCGATCGCCCGCAGCGACGCCATGAAGCGGCATCGGGACACCGAGCAGGCGAACGACGCCGCGGTGATCGAACTGCACAACCATGCCTGACGCCGAAAGCGCCCCAGCCGTGGCTGCGCTGCCCGGCTCGCCAAGCGTCCGCCAGGTGGCGGCGCCGCAGCCCATGCGCTGGCGGCGTACGCCGTGCATCGGCATCTGCTCCACCACCTACGGCGACCTCGTCTGCCGCGGCTGCAAACGCTTCGCGCACGAAATCGTCGGCTGGAACGCCTACGAGGAACGCCAGCGCGATCTGATCTGGCAACGTCTCCACGCCCTGCTGGGGCAAAGCGTGCGCGTCCACTTGCGGATCATCGACGAAGAACGCCTGCGCGCCATCGCCCAGGAAGCCCGCGTGCCGGATGCTTCGACCCTGCCGGCCGAAGTGCTCGCCTTCCAGACGATGCGCTTCCGCCCCCTGCCGCTGGATGCCCTAGGCCTCGCCGCAACAAGCCTGGAGACCACCGACACCCGCGACGCCATCGCCGCCATCGACCGCGAGTTCCACCTCCGCTCCCGGGCGCACTACGAAGCGAGCTTCAAGACGCCTGCCTGAGCTGATCCCGCAGAAATCATCGTCGCAGTTCCACGATGGATTCATAGAGCCGTCTGCCGCAGCCGGTGCCGGCGCGAACGCTGGAGTTGACGATGCTGCTGCCTACGCGGGTGTCGCGTGGCGTGTGGATGGCCACGGCTTGCCGGCCGCAACGCTCCTGGGCGGCGGCGGTGAGCTCCCGCGGCACCGCTTCGGCGTAGATGGGGTTGGCGATGCGCAAGGGTGATTCCTTGGCGATTAGGCCCAAGTCCCGCGCGTACTCCAGATGTACTGCGGTATGATGCAGACCTTCTGACAAGAGCGGCACTCGAGAGGGCCTGACAATGAAATCGCGCGACCTCATAGCGACAGCCCATGGCCTGACGGATCTAAGCCGCCGGCGGCCCACGCAAGCCAACCTGCGCCGCGCCGTCAGCACGGCGTACTACGCGGTGTTCCACTGTCTGGCCCGCACGGCTGCCGACACGCTCATTGGAAGGGGCCGCGTGGATGCTTGGGCTTGGCATCAGGTCTACCGTGCGCTGGATCACACAACCGCTAGAAGAGCATGTCGGAACATGGGGGTCATACAAGAGTTTCCACACGCAATCCAACGCTTCGCCGACACGTTCGTCGCCTTGCAGAAGGCGCGTCACCAAGCGGACTACGCGCTTGACGTTCGGTACTACAAGCTGGACGTGCTCGCCGAGATAGATTCGGCGGAGACAGCGATCACCCGGCTGGAGGGTGCCGACCTCCCGCATCGCCGGCGATTTGCCACCCATGTCGTGTTCAAGCGGCGGCCCTAGCTTACTGGCGCACCTGCGCACTTGACGGATGGAGGTTCCAGCGTGAACGAAGAGCAAGTAAAGAAGATAGCGGCGGACGCTTTCGGAGCTCACTTCGGCGGTGTCAAGGTCGTCTGCGTCAATGTCTGGCGCGGCTTCGACCATGAAGACGATCCCATGGTGGACGTGAACATCATCTACGAAGGCAAGTACGAGCAACTGAACGGCGGTGGCCTGTTGGATGTGCGCAGCGAGATCGTGGACAAGGTATGGCGCGAGGCGGAGGACGGCCCCGGCTACCCGTACGTCCACTTCATCGCCAAGTCCGACCTCGGGCGGCGCGACCCTGCAACGGTGTGACGAGTCGCGCGACGACTATCCCAGCGGAAAGCAGCTCAGTGCGGCGTCGCCGTTCCTAAGCAGGAGCTTCCAGGCGCAACGGTTCCAGTCGCCGAGGACGATGCGGCGGCCTTCGGGGGAGTCGTGGATGCCGGGGCGGTGGGTGTGGCCATGCACCATCAAGGGGGCGTTGGCGTCGCGCATGGCGGAAGCGATGGCGGCCGGGGTCACGTCCATGATGTTGTCCGCCTTGTTCTCGTTGGCGGCGATGCTCTTGGCGCGCATGGTCGCGGCCAGTGTTCGGCGCTCGGCCAGCGTGCTTGCCAGTACGCCGGCTTGCCATTCGCTGGAACGAAACAGCGCTCTCATGCGCTGGTATTCGGCGTCTCCCGTGCAGTAGGCGTCGCCGTGGGCGAGCAGTATGCGCTGGCCGTCGATTTCGACCACGCTTGGGTCGTCGAGCAGCGTGGCGCCTGTTTCCGCGGCGAAGCGTTCGCCGAGCAGGAAGTCGCGGTTGCCGTGCATGACGTGGACCGAGCAGCGCTTGGCGGCCTCGGCGAGGGTTTCGCGTAGTGCTTGCGCTGTCGGGCCGTCGTCGTCGTCGCCTACCCAGACTTCGGCGAGGTCGCCGAGAATGTACAGGGCGTCCACTTCGGCGGCGTCCGTTTCGATCAGGCGCTTGAGGCCGGCGAGAACGTGCGGCCGGCGCTCGTCGATGTGCAGGTCGGAGATGAAGAGGGCGCTCACTGCGGGCTCAGGCGGTGGGGTCGGCGAGTTGCGCCGCTTCCAAGGTGTTCTGCAGCAGCGATGCGCGGGTGACCGGGCCGACTCCGCCGGGCACCGGCGTGATCCAGCTCGCCCGATCGGCGACTTCGTCGAACAGCACGTCGCCGCGCAGTGTGCCATCGGCCTGGGCGACGATGCCGACGTCGATGACGATGGCGCCCGGCTTCACCCAGTGGCGGCGAATCAGCCCGGCCTTGCCGGTGGCGGAGACCACCACGTCCGCCCGCGCGACATGCTCGGCGACTCCGTGCGAGAACCGATGCACGGTGGTGACGGTGCAGCCGACGAGCAGCAGTTCCAGCCCCATCGGTCGCCCGACGTGGTTGGAGGCACCGACGACGACGGCGTGCAGGCCGCGCAAAGGCGCGCCGGTTCGCGCCAGGAGGGTCATCACCGCCTTGGGCGTACACGGACGGATGCTCGGCTCGCGCAGCACCAGATGGCCCATGTTGCGGGGGTGAACGCCATCGACGTCCTTCTCCGGCGCCACGCGCTCGGTGACGCGGACGGGATCGATGTGGGAAGGCAGCGGCAGCTGCACCAGGATTCCATCGCAGCTGGCATCGTTGTTGAGGGCGTCCACCAAGGCCAGCAAGTCCGCCTCGGAGGTCGCCTCCGGCAGATGGTGGACGTCGGTCTTGAAGCCGACCTGCTCGCAGTCCTTGCGCTTCAGCCGCACGTAGATCAGCGATCCCGGATCGTCGCCGACCAGCACCACCGCAAGCCCCGGCGGACGCTTCCCCACGACGGCTCGCGCCTTCACTTCGGCGGCGATCTCGCGGCGTATGGCCCGAGCGACGGCATTGCCGTCCAGAATCTGCGCAACCATCGGCCCTCCCCGCGACCAGACGATTGTACCCAACGGCTTCCAAGGCGGTGCCATCGGCCTATACTGCGAACATGACGTTTCTGGAACGAGTATGCCGAGCGTTCGACGATGCGGACGTCGACTACGCCATCGTCGGCGGGCAGGCGGTGGCGCTGCACGGCGTCGTGCGCGGCACCGTCGACGTGGAGGTCGCCTTGCGCTGGTCTTCGCTGATGCTCGAACGCGCCGAGAAGGCTCTGCTTGGGATCGGCTTGATGTCGCAACTGCCGCTGACCGCGGCGGACGTGTTCAAGCACCGCGACGACTACGTCGCGAACAGAAACCTCGTCGCGTGGAGCTTCCACGACCCCAGCGCGCCGATGTGCCAAGTCGACGTCATCATCACCTACGACCTCGCCGGCAAGCGGACCCAGCGCATCGGTCTCGACGCCGACACGGCCCGTGTGCTCAGCGTTCCCGATCTGATCGACATGAAGCGGCGCAGCGGGAGGCCGCAGGACTTGGCGGACGTGGAAGCGTTGCGGAAGCACATCGAATGAAGAGGAAAGACCCGCTGGCCGACTACCAAGGGCCGTGGCCTGAGGAGCGCCCGCGCGCGGTGCAGTTCTTCTCCGACGAATACCTGGAGCGCTGTCGCGAGTTCACGCCTGCCCAGATCGCGAGATTCCTGGACGAGTTCCGGCGGAACTACGCCGCCGCGGAAGCCAGCCGCAAGCGCCAGCCAAGCCCGTCGCGCCCCGGCAACGGCTAGAGTGGCGCCGAGGCGACCAGCTTGCGAAGCGGGTCTTCGCCCTCCTTCAGGAACCATCCGGCCCAGCAGATTCTCTCGGTTGCACTCTCCACGCGGCAGACGCGATGGGCCAGCGAGACATCTATGTCGAAGATGGTGACCTCTCCGAACGATGGAGGAGCGAACGCGGACACGACGCCCGTCGTCTCGTCCATCATCTCGAACTCGCCGCCGACAATGGCCTCGCGCTGCAAACCGAGGCTGAAACCGGCGACGCGCCCGCGGATGTCGTCTCGATGCCAGTCGTCGAAGTGCTCCGGGCCTCGTTTGTAGCACCGTCCATCCACAGCGCGGACTTCGCGGCCCACGAGTTCGGAGACGGCCTGGTACAACTCCCGCCGCGAGGTGATGAAGCGCAGCAGCTTGGCAAGCGGGTCGCGAGGCCACAGGCGCAGCTCCGTTGCGTAGGGGCGGCCCCTCTTGTTCAGGTGGTGGTTGTAGCGGAAGTCGCCCGCGGCCAGCAAGGGCGTCAAGGCGTCGAGCAGGCTCGGCTCGACGAACCCCTCGAAGCGAGCGAAGTGGCGTTCCTTGAAGGCTGCCCGCTGGGCGGCCCATGCCGCGTCCCTGACGAAGGACAGCCCATGCCGGGTGATCTGGATCACGATCGGCGCTCTGCTCCCGCCCCAATGAAGCGTTGCAACATTATGAACCCGGCGCCGCCTGTCAACCCGACGCGGAACACGCTACGTCATTCATCATTCGGAAACAGCCTCGCCGAGGCTGACCGCGAACCAGCAACCGCTTTCCAACTCCCCTTCGTCGCCCTATTATTGTGCACGACGAACGGACGCCGCTTGAAGGAGGTGGGCGACGATGAGCTTTCGAGAGGAAGTGCGCGACTGGCTCGAGGAGAACTGCCCGCCCTCGATGGAAGCCAGCCGCAAGCGTTAGCCTGAGCCCGTAGCGCCCGGCAACGGCGAGCGTGACGCCTAGGCGACCAGCTTGCGAAGCGGGTCTTCGCCCTCCTTCAGGAACCATCCGGCCCAGACGATTCTCGGGGTTGCGCTCATCGTGCGACACACGCGATGGCGCAACGAGCTGTCGATGTCGAAGATGGTGACCTCTCCGAACGACGGCGGGGCGAACGTGGACACGACGCCCGTCTTCCTGTTCTTCATCTGGAACTCGCCACCGATGATGGCCTCCGGCTGCAAGCCGAGGCTGAAACCGACGACGCGCCCGCGGATGTTGTCTCCATGCCAGTCGTCGAAGTGCTCGGGGCCTCGCTTTTAGCACCGTCCAACCACAGCGCGGATTTCGCGGTCGGTGAGCTCGGAAATGGCCTGGTACAACTCGCGCCGAGGGGTGATGAAGAGCAGCAGCTTGGCAAGAGGGGCGTGTGGCCACAGGCGCAGCTCCGTCGCATAGGGGGGGTTCTGGTAGTGGTTGTAGCGGAAGTCGCCCGCATCCACCAAGGGCCTCATGGCGTCGAGCAGACCCGGCTCGACGAACCCCCCGATGCGGGCGAAGTGGCGCTCCTTGAAGGCTGCCCGCTGGTCGGCCCATGCCGCGTCCCTGACGAAGGAGAGCCCATGCCGGGTGATCTGGATCATGATCGGCGCTCTGCTCCCGCCCCGGTGAAGCGATGCAATATTATGAACCCGGTGCCGCCTGTCAACCCGTCGCAGGGACACGCTGCGTCATTTCATCATTCGGAGACGGCCTTGACGAGGCTGGCCGCGAACCAGCAACCGCTTTCCAACTCCCCTTCGTCGCCCTACTATTGCGCACGACGAACGGACGCCGCTTGAAGGAGGTGGGCGACGATGAGCTTTCGAGAGGAAGTGCGCGACTGGCTCGAGGAGAACTGCCCGCCCTCGATCCGCAAGCCGGCCGGGGCCAACGAGGGCACCGGCGGTGGGCGGCGGGCCACGTTTGTGAATCCGGAGGTGAAGCTCTGGATGGATCGGATGGGCGAGAAGGGCTGGACGGCGCCGATGTGGCCGAAGGAGTACGGCGGCGGCGGGCTGGACAAGGAGCAGGCCGGCGTGCTCGGCGAAGAGCTGCGGCGCATCCGGGCGCGTCCGGCGCATACCGGCATGGGGCTGTCGATGATCGGCCCGGCGCTCTTGGAGTTCGGCACGGACGAGCAGAAGCAGGAGCACCTGCCGAAGATCGTGCGCGGCGACATCTGGTGGTGCCAAGGCTACAGCGAGCCGGGCTCCGGCTCCGACCTCGCCAGCCTGCAAACCCGCGCCGTGGACGACGGCGACGACTTCATCGTCAACGGCTCGAAGATCTGGACTTCCGGCGCCAACTTCGCGGACTGGATGTTCTGCCTCGTGCGCACCGACCCCGACGCGCCCAAGCACGAGGGCATTTCCTTCGTCCTCTTCGACATGGAAACCCCCGGCGTGTCGGTGAAGCCGATCAAGCTCATCAGCGGCGCGTCGCCCTTCTGCCAGACCTTCCTGGACGACGTGCGGGTGCCGAAGAAGAACCTCGTCGGCGGGCGCGGCAAGGGCTGGACGGTCGGCAAGCGGCTGTTGCAGTACGAGCGCACGTCCATCGGCGGCATGGGCGGCAGCACCGCTCCCGGCGGCAATCCGCTGGCGGACATGGCCAAGCGCTATCTGGGCGAGGCGGACGGCCTGATCGCGGACGATTCCGTGCGCCGCCGCGTCATCGACCATCGCATCACCGATCGCGCCTTCGGCCTCACCGTGCGGCGCAGCGGCGAAGAGAGCCGCTCCGGGCGGGCGCCGACGTTCCTCTCTTCCATGTTCAAGCTCTACGGCACGGAACAGAACAAGGCCCGCTACGACCTGATGCTCTCCATCATGGGCAGCCGGATGCTGGGCTGGGAAGGCGAGCCGTTCGCCCGCCGCGAACTCTCGGCGACCCGCGAGTGGCTGCGTTCGCGCGCCAACTCCATCGAAGGCGGCACCTCCGAAGTGCAGCTGAACATCATCGCCAAGCGCATCCTCGCCCTGCCGGACTAGCGGGGCCCGCACCAACGAAGGGAGCAAGAATATGAAGCACATCGCAGCAGCGTTGGCGTTGTTCGGCGCCGTGTTCGCAGTGGCCGGGGAGGCCGAGGACGAGGTCCTCAACCTCGAACAGCTCCTGGGGCGCTTCCAGTGGAGCTTCGACGGCGCGGAGATCACCACGCAGCAGGTGGGCGAGGGGCTGCACGTGCTGTTCGGCATCGGCGGCAACGTCGCCGCCTCGATTGGCGAAGACGGCGTGCTGATCGTCGACAACATGTTCCCGGAGATGGTGCCGAAGGTGCGCGCCGCCATCGCCGGGCTTGGCGGCGGAGGCATCGACTACGCCGTCAACACCCACTGGCACTTCGACCACGCCGAGGGCAACTTGACGCTCGGCCCGGCCGGCACCTCCATCGTCGCGCACCGGAACTCCGCCGAGATGATGGCCAGAACGAACATCCTCAACCTCGTCATCACCAAGTACCTGCAGGAGGCGTACCCACCGGCGGCCCGCCCGGCCATTTCCTTCGACGACCGGATGCGCCTGTACTTCAACGGCGACGAAATAGACATCGTCCACGTCGGCCCGGCGCACACCGCTGGCGATGCGGCGGTGATCTTCCGCAAGCACAACGCCGTCCACTTCGGCGACGTCTTCAACAACACCGGCTACCCGTTCATCGACGCGGACAGCGGCGGCGGCATCGACGGCATGATCGCCTTCTGCCAAACCATCCTCGACGAGATGGGCCCCGAGGCCGTCATCATCCCAGGCCACGGCGAAGTGACCGACAGCGCCACGCTGCAAAGCTACATCGACATGCTGAGTACGGTGCGCGAACGGGTGGCGAGCATGATCGCCGAAGGCAAGTCGCTCGACGAGGTGATGGCCGCCAAGCCCACCGCGGACTTCGACGCGCCGTTCGGCCCGGAAGGCCAGTCGCTCGGCTTCGTGAACCGCGTCTACACCAGCTTGACGCGGGACCTTCAGTGAACGGATTGGCCGCACGGAGGCCAAGATGACGCCCAACACCATCCCGCGATTGCCCGCCACCGAGCACCCGTACATGCTCTACAGCGCACTGGCCGATGCCGGCTGCCTGGTGGTGACCGATGCGCTGCCGCAAGCGGATCGCCAGCGCATCCGGCAGGAACTCGAAGCGCCCATGGCGGCGGCACCGGTGATCGAGGAGGACGACCCGACGCGGTTCTATCCCGGCCGCACCCGCCGCGTGACCGCGTTGGTCAGCCAATCCCCGGCCGTGCGCGAACTCGTCCTGTACGATCTCTCGCAGGATCTGGCCGAGCGCCATCTGAGCGCGAACTGTGACCGCATCCAGTTGCACGTCACCGCCGCGCTTTCCATCGGCCCCGGCGCGCGCAAGCAGGTTCTGCATCGGGAAGAGGACCCGTTCGACTTCTTCTCCCTGCCGCGCCCCCACCTGATCCTCGCGTCCATGTGGGCCATCAGCGAGTTCACGGCGGAGAACGGCGGCACGCTGCTGGTTCCCGGCAGCCATCGCTGGACAATCGACCGCGAAGCCACGGACGAGGAAGTGGTCTCCGCCGAAATGCCGCCGGGTTCTGTGCTCTACTGGCTGGGCGGAACGCTGCACGGCGCCGGCGCCAACGTCTCCGACGGCTGGCGCTACGGCATCATCCTCACCTACTCGCTGGGCTGGCTGCGCCAGGAAGAGAACCAGTATCTGGACATCCCGCCGCAGGTGCTGAGCGAGTTGTCGCCGGAACTCCGCGCCATGACCGGCCACGCCATGCACGGCGGCCTGGGCTTCTCCGTGGCGGACGCGGAAGCCGTGGCGGACGAAGCCTGAGCACCGGCGCATTGAAGCGGGGAGCGGGATCGGACGCATGAAGAAGTGGCAGTGCATCGTCTGCGGCTGGATCTACGACGAAGCCGAAGGCTGGGAAGAAGAGGGCATCGCGCCAGGCACCGCCTGGGAGGACGTGCCAGAGGATTTCGTCTGCCCCGAGTGCGGCGTCGGCAAGGCGGATTTCGAGATGATCGAGATCGGCTGAGCACCGCACCCTCCGGGCGGAGGAGTACCTGACGGGGTACACCCAGAACTTCGGGCGGGGCTTCTATCTGGGGGCTAGTTGGGCGCTGTAACGTGTACTTGAGGTACTATTACGGGTCAACGCCGAGTTGTTGCGCTGAGGACTTGAGACATGCCGCCTGAGCAGTCCATGTTTGTTGCCGGTCGAGACAGGCTGGTAGACTGGTTGCGCAAGCAGCTCGTTGGGCCCGCAGCAGGGCAAGACGAACATCTGGTCACGTTGCCGCTCGACCGTTACGCTGTCGGTGTGCTTCATGCCATCGACGCCACCTCGGGCGTTGATGCTGCCTCTAGTGATCCGGTGACCGTGGATGAAGCACTTCTAGACGAAGAGGAAGAAGACGAGGGCGAAGGCGGCGAGCCCCACCGCACTGCTCAGCCAGCTCGTCGCCGTAGGTACGTGCCGCCATCTTCCGTCGGGTTCTCCTTCTGCATTCGTGGCGCTGTCAAACTCGATATTGAGGCGTCTGGTGCGGCGTACCGCCAAGAGGGCGATCGAGATGAGCAAGGCCGTTTCGTCCGACCCAGATTTCAGCGGGAGCCGCTGCAAGCGTCAGTCGAGTGGGCCGACTCCAGTCTTTCTCCTGTCCCGATCTGGGACGGCCGGGCAGGGATTGATGTCCGAGCGCGCAAGCACCCAGACGGCACGATCCTTACCGTCTCGTTGTTCAATCAACAACCGCTGGATCAGCAAGCTCGCAGCAGATCGACGGACCGAACCGACAAGGCGTTGTTCCAGGTCGATCTTCAATGCACTGTCGTGCATGGCGACGTCGTGGAGTATCCACGCGTGGATCCACGCCTGCTTACGGCGGAAGAGCAAGAGCTTGAACTCCAATACAAAGAACGGCGCATCTACGCAGTCGGACATGGGGCAGCAGCTGGGTGGCGCGTTGAACGCGAAGAGCCGCCGAAACTCTGGGCGGATTTCCTACCTACCACTGAGACGCCCATTATGTCTGCTGCAAGCGGCTCGGACGAAGCCCTGGCAATGGAGCGCTTGGCCACAGAGCCCCGAGCCGAAGAAATCAGCGCGTTCGTGGAGAGCTACGCATCATGGGTGGAGGAACAGCGGCAGCAGACAGGCAAGATGCCGGGCGAAGCGGACCGAGCGGCTGCCAATCGCATTCTAGCCCGAATGGCCTCAGTGCTCGAACGGATGCGCAGCTGTGTGGCCATGCTAGAAGCAGACCTCGTTGTCCTAGAAGCTTTTCGGCTTACCAATAGAGCCATGCGAGATCAGTTGCGCCAGGATGACATCGCGCAAGGACGAGATGAAAGTGATAGGCAACCCCGCTGGCGACCGTTTCAACTGGCTTTTCTACTTACCGTCATGGAGTCCGCCGTGCGGGAGGACGACAGGTTTCGCGACGTGCTAGACCTGATCTGGTTTCCCACTGGTGGTGGCAAAACGGAGGCCTACCTTGGTCTCATTGCCTTTCTCATCCTCTGGCGACGGCTGCAATACGGGCAAGTCGGAGCCGGCACCGTGGCTTTCATGCGCTATACACTGCGCCTCTTGACCCGTCAGCAATTCGAGCGGGCGGCCCGAATGATTTGCGCATTGGAGTTGATCAGACGGGAGGATGCCACGAAGCTTGGCTCGGAACCCATCACCGTCGGCATCTGGGTTGGCCGCGAAAGTACGCCAAATGCGTTTGTTCAGGCTAAGCGGGCGGTGGAGACGATTGCAGCCGGTGGCTCCGCGGGACGTCACGTTTTGTTGCTGGAACGCTGCCCTTGGTGCCAGAGCTCCTTCGACCCACACGACACGAGCTACGACGCTACAGACACGAACTTTCAGTTCTATTGCTGCAACCCAGACTGCGATTTCGGTGCTTGCGACGCGCCGCTGCCATGCAACGTGGTAGACGAAGCGCTTTACGAGAACCCACCCTCGTTGTTGATCGCCACCATAGACAAGTTTGCGCGCGTGGCGTGGGAGGAGCGTACAAGCGTGTTCTTTGGCGCTACGGGGGTCAGACCGCCGGAGTTGATTGTTCAGGATGAACTTCACCTGATCACGGGGCCGCTGGGTTCCGTCGCCGGCATATACGAGGCCGGCCTTGATGCGCTGCTTGCGGAACGTGGCATTCGCCCCAAGTACGTCGCCTCAACGGCGACCATCAGGATGGCCGAGCAGCAGGTGCGAGCACTGTACGCTCGCGACCTCGCAGTGTTCCCGCCACCCGGACTTTCGAGCGACGACACGTATTTCGCTCGCGTAGATCGGAACCGGCCGGGACGGCTCTAAATGGGCTATCTGGCACCCCTGCTAGACCAGCAGCACTGCCTTGGACCATTAGCAGCGGCGCTCTTGCTCGGACCGGAAGCCGTCTTTAGGAGAGACACAGACGCGGATCTTCTGCTCGACGCTTGGTGGACGCAGGTACTCTACCATGGCAGTCTCAAAGGTGTCGGCAACAGCGACACGGCTTTCGACACCGACATTAGGGACTTTGCCGAGTGGCTGGTCAAGGAACAGAAGCAGAGTGCCGCAGAAGGCGCATCCGGCCACCAGCACGGTGACCTGACAAGCGATCGGACGCGGAGGCCGCGAACCGCTCAGCTGACGAGCCGACGCACGGCCGAAGAGAACGCAGAGACCTTTCGACGGCTGGAAGCTCGGCGTGACGAGGCAGACTACCTTGATGCGGTATTGGCCACCAACATGATCTCGGTAGGCCTTGATGTGGGCCGCTTGGCTCTCATGGTCGTGAACGGGCAGCCCCTGACCACGGCCGAGTACATCCAAGCGTCGAGTCGCGTCGGGCGAGACGAGATTCCGGGCTTGGTCGTAGCCAACTACTACCGTCATCAAGCTCGTAGCCTGTCCCACTACGAGAATTTTCGCGCCTACCACGAGTCGTTCTATCGTTTCGTGGAACCAAGCAGCGTCACGCCGTTCACCTATCAAGTCCGTAGCCGAGCGCTTCACGCCGCCCTCGTCATAGCCGTGCGCCACGCCTGCGAGGACCTGCGGCCGAACAAGGCAGCCGGTGCCTTCCGCCAAGATAGCGCAGCTGTCTGCCAAGTGATCTCTCGACTCAAGGACCGTTTCCAACGCGCAACTTGCGCAGACTACGATGCAGTGGCCACGCACATTGATCGGCTGACCAAGGAGTGGCACGATAAGGCGGAGCGCTGCTTTGAAGACCGAAGGCAGCTCAAGTACCAAGAACGGGACGGCGTTGGCAATGCCGAAAGGCTGCTGTACGGGCATAGCGACGTAACGCTTGGCCTCTGGGCGACGCTACACTCGATGCGGAACGTCGAGAGCGAGGGCAGGTTGAGGGTCGATGACTAGCGCAAGACCAACGAAGGCGGAGGGCGACGTACACGAGGTTCCCGTGCGCTTGTCGCACCTGCTCCAGCACTGCTCAGTCGGAGCTGTCGTTCGCGATGGCGACAAGCTGATGGTGGTTCCAGACATCTCGCGCTGGGACAAGCCCGGCGATCCCGGCGACAGCCGTCAGTTGCGATATGTCGATCAGGTTCGTCACGCGCTCGGCATTGGCGAAATGCTGCGTACGCCGCCCATCGCCAAGGAGGTGGGCGGTCGATGGACGGGTTGGATTCCCGCTGACCGTTTCCCGTTGTGGACTCGCTGCGTCAATTGCGGTCTTTTGCACCACGCACCGTGGCGGCGGCAGCCCAAGGAAGTGCATTGCAGCAAGCCGGGCTGTTCTGGCATTTTGGAGCAGGTCCCATGGGTCCTGGTTCACGAGTATGGCTATTTGGCGGACGTACCGTGGCATGCGGTTGCGCACCAAGGATCGAGGAGCCCTCGCCAACGTGACTGCGAACGGGGCGACGAGGAAGCCTATCTGCGCATAGAGCAGAAGGAGAGCCGCCGGGTAGTCTGTGAGCGATGCAACGCGGCCAACGAGTTGCCTAGGCGTTTCCCCTACGGGCCCGCAACATGGCAACAACCTTGGTTCCCCGAACCGCCGCCATCGCCCTTGGATGAGCCGGGGTGGCTGTTGGAAATCAACAACGTGCGCGTTCACTCGACCGACGCCCCATCGGCGCTCGTCATTCCGCCGGAGTCGCGCATCCGACGCGGATCGGTCGTGGACCGCCTCTACGGAAACACCGAGCGGCGAAAGTCCATCAGCGCAGCCAGGAACGGCCTTCAGCGCAGGAGTGAACTCAAGAAGGCGGCCACTGAGTATGGATGCACGGTAGCCTGCGTGGAACAGGCCCTTGAGGAGATCGAAGGAGGCTATCCCCTCTTTGGCCAGGAGCTTGATCCACAAGAGCTGACGATTGGCGAGTATCAAGCGCTCTGCAACGAGATCCCTGAGCTGCGCGATGACGAGGACTTCGTGACGGCGCATCACACCAGCGCTTGGCATCAGCTTCTCAAGGAGCTGGACAGTGCCACGCTGGAGCAGCGCATAGGTGCTACTGTCTGTCGCCTCGTCAGCGTCCGCAAGCTGAAGGAGATTATGGTTCTGAAGGGCTTTCGCCGCGTCGGCAGTGCTGACGGACCTCCGACCCCACCGGACATTACCGGCAGCAGCAACTGGCTGCCTGCCATCGAGCTCTACGGCGAGGGCGTGTTCTTCACCCTCAACGAAGGCCCGCTACAGCGTTGGGAGCAAGAGGCGGTCGTCCGCGAACGCGCTGCAGAGTTCGAGCAACGCTATCGCCATCATCGTGATCTTAGCCGCCCGACCTTGGAAGTTACCGCTCGCTTCCTGCTGTGCCATACGCTTGCCCATCTCATGATCCGACGTCTCGAGGCCGAAGCAGGCTATCCCGCCGCTTCTCTCAAGGAACGCATCTACAGCGCTCCCGGCATGGCGGGTATTCTCATCTACGTCGCGGTTGCAGACGAACAGGGATCGCTGGGTGGCTTGATGGCGCAAGCTGACCCGCCCAAGTTCCTCCGTCTCTTGGTGGGTGCGTGCGAGGCCGCGCAATGGTGCTCCCTCGATCCAGTGTGTTCGCTGCAAGCGGGGCATGGCCCGTTTCAGTTGAACCGAGCGGCCTGCCACGCTTGCGCCTTGGTCCCCGAAACCAGTTGCGCCTACGGCAACGTGCTCCTCGATCGCACGTTCCTCTGCGACGATGACACCGGCTTCTTCACCCAGCCAACGGGCAACGAAGAGGCGACCTAAGATGGCTCAACGGAAGTTCGAGTTGCCGGGCATTCAAGACCTGAGCAAGGAGCAAGAGGCGGCACGGGCGCTGCCGAAGGAAGGGCAGCATCTTATCGTCGGTGGGCCGGGCACAGGAAAGTCCGTACTCGCATTGCTCCGCAGCCGCCGCCACGACAGGGACGGTGACGATTACCTCTTCTTGGTCTACAACCACTTGCTGCATCAAGCGAGCCGAGAGCTCTTCCGAAGCGAACTGAGCAGCGAGACCTGGACGAGATGGTTTCACCGCTTGTTCTTCGAGGCGACGGGAACGGGCGTTCCTAAGTTGCCGCAGCAGCAGAGTTACTGGCGGCCGACCGACTGGCCCGCCGTTGCCGAACGGGTGGAGAAATGCCAAACGAGCACCACCGCAAGGCCGTTTCTGGTCATCGACGAAGGGCAAGATATGCCGCCAGGATTCTACGGTGCCCTCGTTGCTCTCGGCTTCGAGAATTTCTTTGTCGTAGCGGATCAGAATCAGCAGATCACAAACGAAAATAGCAGCAGACATCAGCTGCAGGACAGCTTGGTTGTC
Organism: Candidatus Azotimanducaceae bacterium; assembly: GCA_965243175.1. GTDB lineage: Bacteria > Pseudomonadota > Gammaproteobacteria > Pseudomonadales > Azotimanducaceae > VXYL01. Next base: position 1,993,958 of record OZ251532.1, read on the forward strand.
GATGCACGGGACGTGATCGAACTCAAGCTAAACTATCGGAACCGCTACTCCATAGCGCGCTTAGCGCAGGAATTCTACACCGGCGATCCGGCGAGTCCACCTCCGGATCTTCCGGGCGGAACGTTCAACCGGCGCACGGTCCCGATCCTCTACTCATATGAGGAGAAGGACTTAGACAAGGTTGCGGTATCCATACTCCAGCATGCCGACAGTGACCCACGCCGGCTGATCGGCGTCTTGACGCCCAACAACAACGTGCGCAACCGCTACGTGAACGCGCTCGAATCCTCTACAGTGGCACTCGACAATCCAAAACCGAACATCGCGACATACTATAGCGGTGCCACGCTAGGCGTAGCGTTTGGGCAGGGAGGAATCCTCGTTATCAATGCCCAGTCCTGCAAGGGCCTTGAGTTCGACACTGCTATCCTCGCAGACGTCGACGAGCACTACTACGACACCGCTGACCCCGATGCAACAAGGCGCTTGTTCTATGTGATGGTGGCTCGTGCGATAGACCGCGTATTCCTATTCAAGAAGGCCCGACCGAGCCGTTTGGATGAGATCATGCCGAACGACCAGAACGTCTTGCGACGAGAGGAGCTGTAAGGGGTGGACAACGACATGATCGGCTACAAAGTCGAGGCGGAGGCACCACAAGTGGCTCTCCCTCCCACCGGGTGGACGGTAACCAACCACCTCAACTTGTTCTACATGCTCGGTGCCAACCTTGTGCTACCGCCGAGTGGGTTCGATGGTAAGTATTACCAAGATGCGCTCGCCAGCTCTCCGGGTTGGGTACCAGTCTTTCTAGACAAGAAGGTCGCAGCGGACGCCCTAGCGCTTTCGACGAGCGAAGTAGGACACCTTCGCCCGGCCATTCTTGAAGTCGATCTCACGGGGCTATCGGGTGTTGTAACCACGTCCTGTCTCTGGCTTCCAGCACCCCTGCCGACGACCCGAGTCAAACGCATCCTCTTTGCATCGCAGGCCGACAAAGCAGCTGCGGAATCTGATGCTGCCGACTATGGAAACGTGCCGATCGGTGACTTCAAACGAACCACGATGAAGACAGCGTTCGCTGGATCAACCAGGGTACCTTGGCCGCCAAACGACATGCCGGCGCCTCGGGAGGCACCAGTTCAAGCACCTCTCGCTATCGGAGCAGTTGCCGCCATGTTCCTACATTTGGGCAATCGCGGCACCTTGTCGGTTCGAGCCTGCCATGCGGTGTTTGATCCCGATGGGGCGCCCGCAGTTCAAGATGATCCACTACGCACTCTGTCGACGTGGGCGCAGACCGGTTCTGTACCGGTGCCCGCCGATGCCGCCGGTGCTTCGCCGTCGCCCTATGAGGAGCTTTTCTGGGGTCTCGTAGACAGGTTGGTTCTGTGGCGTAGCGAACCTAGGTCCTTGAGTGCGGAAGATGCGCTTCTCTCCCACTTGGAAGGACAGATAGAGTCTCTGGATCAACGCGCCAAGGCGGGGGCGAAAAGGCTGCTCGAGACCTTGGAAAGGCTCACGGGGCTTGGTGCCGGTCCCACAAGCGAGCTGTTCAGTCGCCACCAAACACCCCTAGCTCGGTCCATGATTCTGTTCTTCCTGCGAGACCGGTGCAGAGACTTGCTGGACTTCAAGAGCAAGGAACTGCACGAGATCGACTGGCTGACGGCGGCCATTCTGTTTGGTATTCGCGACAGCTGGCTAGGCATCCCCCGAGTCCTTCGGGACACCCCGGGGCTGGCCGCCGCGGTGTCGGACCGCATGGCGCGGCTCTCACACCGAATTGCGGGCGCTGATCCCGGTTTGGGCACACCGTCACCAAGAGTGAAACCGCTGCGCGAACTGCTGGAGGCTGAAGGGGAGTGGTCCAGCGCCCAGGACGCGGCAGCACAAGAGCTCGTACGGACCCACAACTGGAACTGCACCACAACGCGAGTCAGCCTACGGCCCGACACGTACAAGATGACCGTCGATCGACGGGGAGTGCATATTGACGTTGCAGGAGAGCCGAATGTCGTGACGATGGTCGACAAGGCGAGATTCTTCGATCTCTTGGCGAAGAATTCGATCAAGCGTAACGCCGAGGCGAAAGTCCGGAAGCGCCTTTCGGCCTGATACCGTGCGTTCTACATTGTCGGTACAGGGCGGTTCTATTTGGGGCCACCGGAACCCACCCTGATCGCCATAGGCGGAGTTATACAGCGTTACTCGGTTAGCTGGGAAGATTGCTGAGAAGCCCGACGAGACCGGGCACCTTTTGAATAACCTGTTTTACAACCTCTTGAACACCAACGGTCTTCACTTGTTCTAGTAGTCTTTTCTTTTCAGCGTCCGTGCCGCCGCTTGCGTTAATGCGCTCAATTACGATCCGTTCCAACTCGGGCAGATAGAAGATGTTGTTTATGACATCTCCGCCGTGGACTGTCTGATAGAATGCATGGTTCATCTCCATAGTCATTGCGTCGCTAGGCATAGGGTAGTTGCCGACACTTAATTTTCTCACGTCCGGGTAGGCTTTCTCCATAGCGATTGTTAAGTCCAGTACCTTGCTCCGGACGTTGGCCAATATGTTCACCATGCTCGTTGGTGAGACGAGGCCCACGACCTCAGTGCAAATATGATTGTCGTAAATTCCCGCCAGTTTCAAGATGAGATTGGAACACGGTAGTCGAATCCTTGCATCAGATTGCGCTGACCGTGCCGCCAACTGCTCTACCTCGGAAATGCCTTGGGTCATCTTATGTTGCGTCCATTCGTTGCCCGCAATCTTTTCGATTAGTTTCAATGGGATAGACATATTCTCTATCGTTTCGAACCTTCCTCGGAAAGTGCCACAGTACTCGACCGCGACGACACGATACTCCGGAACAGCATCGCTCGTGTATCCTTTCAGTTCCGCCCTGACCCATTGCGCCATCGGTTCGCTATCCAAGCAACTGGCCAGAAGCGTCAGCTTTAGGAGAACTGCATTCAGGCTAGTGTGCTCTTGCAACACGGATGATTGGATCTGATCAAAAAGGCTCATCAGCAGCTCCTAGACACTCTATGGTGCGGTTGCCGCAATCCGCGACCAAGTCGAGCCCTTCGAGCACGATTGGCCGATCAGCGGCTCGCTCGAAGGCGGCCCGACGACGCAGTCCGCGTTCATGAAGCGGTTGCCGGTTTGGACCGTCACTGGCCCAGCGACGTGGCGGGTCTCGCGGTATTCGTTTGCGTAGGCCACGAGGACCTCGCGCCGCGTTTTCAATCCGAGGCGGTCCACGACATCCTGTGGCAGGACGAGCATGGCCGCGCCGGTGTCCGCCACGCCATCCACCGTCGAGCGGCGCACGGCGGATTCCTCGTGCAAGCCCTCGCTGACGATGCCCCGGTCAACGGTGTTCTCCAGTTTCATGGAGACGACGATCTCGCCCACTCGCTGCTCTCCTCGTTCGGCTGCCTGTCGCCTAGCACCGTGCCATGCCGACAGGGCAGCGTGTCCAAGCTGCGCGATCATACTACGGCGGTGCCGCTGGCGAGGGCCGCCTCGAATCGGGCTTCGCCGGTGGACAGCGCTGCCGGGTGCGCCTAGCTGGCCGCGAACGCCGCACGAGGGGCTGCAGGTGCTGCGAAGTGCCTTGGCCAGCTTGTCCAGATCGACCACGCGACCTTCGCACGCAACGGCCAGACCATCAAGGATGTTCCCGCGGACTCTTCGAGTCCGTGTCGTCTGCACGAGCGGTGCCGCAGTGGCTCGGATCTTGTGCTGGTGAGCGGCATTGAAGCGAGCGACCGATACCACTGCCGGCCGCGGACGCACGATCGCCGGCAAATGTCCTACAGCGGGCATGGGCGATGTCGGGCATGAAAAAGCACGGATCTCCTACATGTCCACTGGGCGATCTCATGCAGGACCGCCTCCCGAGAGCGGCTACGGTAGCCGCATGAAGAAGAACACCCCCACCAGCGACCCCGTCTACAAGCGCGTCTACGCATTCGCGGAGATGGTCGCCGACCTGCTGCGCAGCGTCGTGCCCAAGGCCACGCTCGAAGCGCTGGACCTGCGCACGTTGGAAAAGGTGCCGGCCGAATACGTCGGCGAGCACTTCCAGCAGCGCCACGGCGACACCGTGTGGCGCGTCCGCGCGGGAGGCCCCAACAGCGCCTGGGCCTACGTGCTGGTGCTCTTGGAATTCCAAGCAAGCAGCGACGCGACGATGGCGTTGCGGGTGAACGAATACACCGTAATGCTCTACCGCGAACTGCTGCGCGCCCTAAAGGTGGCACCTGGGCAACTGCCGCTGGTGCTGCCGGTGGTGCTCTACAACGGCGAGTCGCGCTGGACCGCGGCGGACAACGTGCGCGATCTGATCGTCTCGACCGGCCCGACCGACACGGTGCTGGACGCCTTCCAGCCGTCGCAGCGCTACCTGCTGGTTGACCTGCGCCACGCCAAGGCGGACTATGTGGGCGAGTTGACGACCGGAGTGGCGCGGCTGGAGCAGATCAAGACACCGGACGATCTGGAGAAAGTGAGAGGGCTCTTCGCTGCGGCACTCGGCGGCCCCGAGCATGAAGAGCTGGGGCGCGTCATCGGGGACTGGCTGTTTGTGGTATTGAAGCGCATGAAGGGCGAGGACGATCCGGAGCCGCCGCCACCGGGCCTGACGTTGGAGGACTTGAGGAAAATGACGCTGGAAGAACGCGTGGCCGAATGGCCGGAACAGTGGAGGCGCGAAGGCGAGCTCCGAGGCATCGTGCAGGGAAGACGGGAGCAGTTGCGGAGTCTGGCCGAGGTGCGTTTTGGCGCCCCCACGGCGCAGCGCTTGTTCACCTCGCTGCAACGCGAGGACGACCCGGGACGGCTGGACGCGATCGGCGAAGCCGTGGTGCGCTGCGAAACGGCGGACGAGCTCCTCCGTCAGGCCAACCAGACGGCACCTGGCGGGCCTGCGGCCAATCCCGACGCCTAGCCGCAGCCACCGCCCGCCCACCATCCGCGGCAAAGCGCCTCTCGAAGCCCGCAGCATGAGCCGCCACGGCATGGTGCGCTGCAAACGGGTGACGAGCGCCTATGGCGTACTGCTGAGCGGCGCGGAAGACACGGGCATCACGGACTACTTCATCGACAGGGCGTTTCCCACCCGTGAGGAGTCAGGCAGGTGATCGAAGCGCTCGAGGCCGCGCCCAACGGCCTCTCCGTCCCGGAGTTGGAAGAAAGGGTCAATCTCAGCCAGGGGCGTATCGAGAAGACGATTTCGCTGCTTTCGATCGAGTCGCCAGCGCCAATTGCCAAGCAGAGAACCAAGTGGCAGTTGACTGCCGCAACCCTCGGCGAGGAGTTCTGGGGGCGGACAGAGCGCCTGACCGCGCTGCGGCACCAGGAGCAGCGTCAGATGCAGGACTACGTGGGGCTGGAATCCGGGCACATGGAGTTTCTCATCCGGGCGCTGGACGGGGATCCGGCATCCGTTCGCCCGCCCAACTTGCCGTCGCTGCCCACGGAGGTCGAGCCCGGGATCCTGCGGGAGGCGCTGACGTTCCTCCGCCGCACCAGTCTGCCCATCGAGCCACGCCAGCAATGGCCTGCGGGTGGGATGCCGCGACTCGGTGTTCGGAGCAGAGTCAGCATCCCGCCAGCACGTCGCGCCCAGGCAGGCAAGGCGCTCAGCATATGGGGCGACGCCGGCTGGGGCTCGCTTGTTCGGCACGGCAAATACCAAGGCCAGTTCGCAGACGGTCTGGTCCACGCCTGTACGGAACTCATGGCGCAATGGGCACCACAACCGGCTCCAGAGTGGGTCACCTGTGTCCCGTCGCGACGGCATCCGGCCCTTGTCCCCGACTTCGCCAAGCGCTTGGCGGAACAGATGGGGCTGCCGTTCCACGCATCGCTGTCCAAGGTCGAAGATACGCCAGAGCAGAAGTCCATGGCGAACGGCGTCTACCAGGCGCGCAACGTGGATGGTTCGCTTGCAGTCTCATTGCCACTGCCCGACGGCCCGGTCCTGCTGGTGGACGACATGGTGGACTCGCGTTGGACGTTCACCGTCGCCGCGTGGCTGCTGCGCTCCAACGGCAGTGGCAACGTATGGCCGCTGGCTCTCGCGTGGGCAGGCTAGACACGATGACTTTCGATCTCTCCGCCAATACGCAGGCGATCTTGCTGTTGACGGCGCCGTTGATTGCAGGCCGAGCTAAGGACAAGGCTGCTGCGAAGCCGCTTGGGGCCGGCGAGTACCGCGGCCTCGCCCGTCGGCTTCGAGAGCTGGAGCGTCAACCTGCCGACCTGCTGGGCCAAGGGCTGGGCGAGATCATCGACGGTTGCGGCGCCACGCTGGATGGCGAACGTCTCGAACGGCTGCTTGGCCGGGGCTTTCTCCTTGCGCAAGCGGTGGAACGCTGGCGGACGCGGGCCATCTGGGTTCTCAGCCGCGCGGATGCCGACTACCCGAAACGCCTGAAGAAACGACTCGGCGGGAACGCTCCCCCGTTGCTCTATGGTTGCGGCGAACCGGCGATTCTCAACGCTGGCGGCTTGGCTGTCGTCGGCTCCCGAGACGTTCCCAACACGCTGCTTGAATACGCTGAAGACATCGGACGGCTCGCGGGCGTGGCTGGCCGCTGGCTGATTTCGGGCGGCGCCCGTGGCGTGGATAGCGCGGCGATGGGCGGAGCCTTGGACGCGGGCGGGCACGTTGCGGGCATCCTCGCCAATGGCTTGGAAAACGCCGCGATGCGCCGCGAAAACCGCCAAGCGCTGATGGATGGGCAGATGGTCCTCGCCAGCCCATACGATCCAGCGGCCCGTTTTCTCGTCGGCCATGCGATGCAGCGCAATAAGCTGATCTACGCGCTCTCCAACGCCGCGCTCGTTGTCAATGCGGACTACAACAGAGGCGGAACGTGGACAGGTGCTGTGGAGCAGCTGGACAAGATGAAGCTGGTGCCGATCTACGTTCGCTCCACGGGTGAGACGGCACGAGGCCTCGATGAGCTTCTCGCACGTGGCGCACGGGCATGGCCAAATCCCGCTACTTCCGACGCCCTTGAGCAAGTGCTGGACACGGTACCTAGCGACGAACCGCCCGACCCACATCCTCTACTGTCCGTTGCTGCCGCGACCGAACCGCAGGCGCCGATAGACGCGGACGATGTGGACGCCGGCCCCCTCGACAATCAGGCGAGCGTCGCCAGCCCCGCCGACCAGTTGTTCGCCAAAGTCGCGGAGTTGATCGAGCGCCAAGAGGGGCTATTGACGGACGCCAGTGTGGCCGACGCGCTGCAAGTCTCGAAGACGCAAGCCAGCGCATGGCTGAAACGCTTCGTCGAGGGCAAGGTCAAAGGGCTGTTCGAGAACGCCGACGTAAGCAAGACGGAGACGGAGGTCGCCAAGTCGCTTCGAGTGACTGGGGCTTGCGCACGTGCTGGTTTGAGGACCCTCGTTTCCCGGGGCGAGCTGGTAAAGGACAAGAGCTCTCGCCCCCTCAGGTACCGCCTTCAAGACGACCTGATATCGCCAGCCAAGTAGAGCGCCCGGTGGCAGAACAAGCGACTTTCAGCAGAATCACCGTGCGTCCAGATCAGATGGGCGGCGTACCTTGCGTGCGCGGCCTCCGAATACCGGTCGCGACGGTGGTCGGCCTGCTTGCCCAGGGCATGACCCATCAGCAGGTGCTGCGGGAATATCCAGACTTGGAGCAGGAAGACCTGCTGGCGGCACTCCGCTTCGCCGCTGCTGCCGCGGACGATCGATAGGTGCCGCTGCTCGCGCCAGTGAGCTAGGGTTGTTCCATGGAAGGATGGGAGGATCGGCCTCGCAGAATGTCTGCGGCGGGTCCTTCAGGCCGCAACGCGTCGCAGGAGCTTCCGGCTTAGGTCCTCTTCTCCCGCTACGGCCAGACCATCAAGGATGTTCCCGCGGACTCTTCGAGTCCGTGCCGTCTGCACGGGTGGTGGCGCAGTGGTCGGTTCTCGCTTCGGCGTCCATCAGGCCGCCAAATACCGGTGCAGCCCGTCTTTGACGGCCTGTGCGTCGCGAGCCGACAGCGAACCGGCTTTGCGGACGATCAACTCGTCGTCGAGCGTGAACAGCTTGAAGCGCACCCAACAGACCACGCTCAAGCCAGATCGCCGCCAGTCTTGAAGCGCTACGTCGCTCGGCCAGCGGCCGGTGGTCGACGTGACCATCGCCAAGATCTTGTGCTGGTGAGCGGCATTGAAGCGAGCGCCCGATACCACCACCGCCGGCCTGCGCTTGGTGGCTGGCCGGTCGGTGAACGGGAACGGTACCACAACGATGTCTAGCGGCTCGCATGCAACCATCTTGGCGCTCTATCCGACCAAATGGCGCATGTACAGCCCTCGCCGCATTCAACGAGGATGTTGGTCGACGTCAGAGGTCGCGCCACGCTTCTTCGTCCTGCGGCGAGTTCCATTCGTTGAGGGTGTGCTCCAAGCCGTGCAAGTAGGCGTCTTGGACTACCGGCATCTTGCGGACGATCAGGTGGTCTGCCTGCACCTCGAACGCGAGCGTGTCGCCGACGTTGAGATTGGCGGCAGCCCGCACCTGTTCGGGGATCGTGGTCTCGCCGCGGGCGCCGATTCTCGCGAGTTCCATCGCTAGTCCCTTCAAATGACCAAAGGCAAGGGGAGTATATCGGCACGCCGCTGATGCCGTCAGGGCGGCACAAGCCACCTTCCAAGTTGCCCGACCATACTGCGACGGCACCGCTGGCGAGGATCGCCTCGACTCGGGGCCGCGTCCGTGGAGGGCGCTTCCGTGCTCTGCCGCGCACACCTGGCTGGCCCGCGAACGCAGCACGAGGGCGGACGGACGGGACCATGATGTCGTCGTCCTATGGTCGTGAAAACGACGCACCGGCTGGTGGAGAACACCCTTCCGAGCGACCGTACAGGTCGCAGAGAGGAGATTGACAGAGGGTCGTGGCCGAACGTAGGCTTGACCAATCTGGTCATCGGGAAGGCTGCAAATGGAAACCGGCAATCCGCAGGCGTCTTCGCAAGGGCCGTTGCCCATCTGGAAGCTGGCCGAGGCGAAGGCCAACCTCAGCAAGGTCGTGCGCCTCGCCGCGGCTGGGCGACCACAGCGCGTCACGGTGAATGGTCGAGACGCCGTGGTGGTGGTCTCGACCGCCGAGTTCGAGCGGCTCAATGCTCCCGCCGACGCCCCCTCGCTGCACGACCTCCTTTCGCGCTCGCCGCTGAGTCGGCTGCAGTTCGGTCGCGATCCCATTGAAGGGCCGGTGCGCGAGGTGGAGATTTGAGCGGATGGCTGCTGGATACGAATGTCGTGTCGGAACTGCGCAAGGCCAATCCCGACCCCGATGTGAAGGCGTGGTCGGATGCGCAAGCGCCATCGACGCTCTATCTGAGCACCGTGACGCTCGCTGAAATCCGCTACGGAGTCGAGCGCCAGCAGGACGAAGGGTGTGCGACAAATCGTAGGTCAGTGGTTGCTCACTGGGTCCGATCTCGGGCGGCGAGTCGAGCGACGCGGCCGTTGCGGAGGACGGATTGGCGCCCGATGCCGTTCAGAGCGCGCCGTGGCTGAAGCCGCCGTCGTCGGTGGTCGCCGCGCCCGGGCCGTTCTGGCGCGGAGGTCGGCGGTCGAGGGGGTTGAGCCAAGGCGGGTCTCGTACTCTTGGCGTTTTTGCGAAACGAGCCAGGGGAAGGAGACCCGCCATGGCGACAGGGACTGTCGAGGAGTTGGAAGAGGAACGCAAGCGCGAAGAGGGTGAAGGCGCGGGGCTGCGGCGGGAGCTGGTGGCGGCGACGGCGCGTTTGGCGCGGTTCGAGATGGCGCGCTGCGGGTCCGGTTCGAGGGATGCGGCGCTGCTGGACATGCGGCTGCGCGCGGACATGCAGGAGTTGGCGCGGCAAGGGCTGGAGCTGGCGTACGGGAAGGACGACGCGGCGCCGTGCGCGTGCCCGGCGTGCGGCGGTCGGACGCGGCTGCTGCGGGTCGACGAGGTGCGCGTGGAGACGGTGCTGGGGAGCGTGCGGGTGGAGATGGCGCGGCGCGGGTGCCGGGAGTGCGGGCGCAGCGTTCGCCCGCGGGCGCGGCGGCTGGGCGTCGAGGGTTCGATGACGCCGTCGGCGCGGCGTCTGGCGAGCCTGGCGGGTTCGCAGTGCAGCTACGCGGGGGCGGACGAGTTGCTGCGCGAGCTGTCGGGGCTGAACTTCGGCGCGAAGCGGGTGGAGCGGACGACGCGGGCGGTGGGCGACGATCTGGAGGCGTGGCGGTCGGAAGGGGGAGGCGACGGCGACGGGGCCTCGCTGGCGCGGGAGGCGTCGAAGCCGGGGCGGAAGCTGTGCTGCGCGGTGGACGGCACGGGCGTTCCGGCGCTGCCGAGCGAGACCGAGGGGCGTTCCGGCAAGGACGGCGGACGGGCTGGCACGCGCGAGGCGAAGGTGGGCGCGCTGTGGGTGTCCGAGACGGACGCCGAGGGCCGCCCGCGCATGGTGGAGGGCGCGGCGGTGCTGTTCGCGGCGATCGAGAGCGCGGCGGAGACGCCCGGCCGGGAGTCGCCGTTCGAGCGGCGGCTGCTGCGCGAACTGGCGGCGGCGGGCTGCGGGCCGGGCGACGTCGACGTGTGCGTCGGCGACGGCGCGGAGTGGATCCGGCGGGTGTTCGACGACTGGTTCCCGGACGCCGAGAGGATCGTCGACTACTACCACGCGGCGGAGTACCTGTGGGCGGCGGCGCGCGCCCGCCACGGCGACGGCGACCTCGCCGAGGCGTGGGCGAAGAAGCTGTGCGCGATGCTCAAGGCGGGCCGCGTCGACGACGCCCTGGACGACCTGCGCAAGCGCGGCGGCGAAGCCGAGGAGTGCCGCCGCGCGGTCGCGTACCTCGGCGCCCGGCGCGACCGCATGCGCTACGACGAATACCTCGCCAGCGGCCTGCCGATCGGTTCCGGCGTCATCGAGGCGGGCTGCAAGAACGTCGTCGGCCAGCGCGCGAAAGGCCCCGGAATGCGCTGGACCGTGGCCGGCGCCAACCCCGTCCTCTGGCTCCGCTGCGCGCGCATCGGAGGCCAGCTCGACGACTACTGGAACGACCGCGTCGCCGCACTCGCCGCTTGAGAATGGACTTGGTGAGCAACCACTGACCTACGATCTGTCGCACACCCCAGGACGAAGCGTTTCGGGCGGAACTGAACCGTTGGCTGGAACGGACGCTTCGGCCTTGGTTCGCCGGCAGGATCCTGGCCATTGACGAAGAGGTGCTTCTGGAGTGGCGGCGCATGGTCGAGTCGGGAAGAGGACAGGGCATCGTCTTCAGCCATCCAGACGTACTCATCGCCGCAACGGCCAGGGTGCATGGTTTGCCTGTCTGCACTCGGGACGAAAGGGGCTTTCTGCGAACAGGCGTGGACGTTGTGAACCCTTGGCATCCCGGCGCAATGCGCTGAAGTCCGGTGACACCTGCCCAACGTTGGGCTTCACTGCCCAGGCACATGGCACTGGCGCACGTGGAAGGCGATCCGGCTTCGCGCCCCCGGGCCACCGCTTGTCCCGTGCGCCGCGTAGCGGCGACACCGGCGACTCTCGGCGCACACGCGCAAACCAAACCCGACGCATTTGTTAAGGTTCCTCGCCACTCAAGCGGCCAGGCGTGGCCAGGAGGGAATGGTGGCGGAAACGGAAACCCAAAGCGCGTGGCGGCGGCTGCTTGGTCTGCCGCTGCACTGGCAGATCGCAATCGCATTGCTGCTCGCCCTGCTGGTGGCGTGGCCGAGCAGCCCGGAAACGTCGATCTTCGGCGTCAAGCTCCTCGACGTGCTGGATTTCTTCGGCGGCCTGTTCCTGAGCGCGTTGAAGATGGTGGTGGTGCCGCTCATCGTCTCCTCCATCATCGTCGGCGTGCGCAACATGGCGAGCCAGGATTCCTTCGGGCGAGTCGGCGGCAAGACGGTGGGCTTCTACGTCGTCACCGGCTTCATCGCGGTGGCCACCGGCCTGATCCTCGTCAACATCATCGCCCCCGGCAGCGGCGAATCCGCGCAGGCGCTGCGCTCCGCCCTGCCGGACGCTTCGACGGTGCTGGAGAGGGTGGAAGGACGCGGCGCTGGCGACTTGGTCCACGTCATTTCGCGGGCGATTCCGGCGAACGTCTTCGAGGCCGCTGCGAACACGGATCTGCTGGCGCTGATCTTCGTCAGCGTCGTCTTCGGCTACTTCATGGCGCGCATGAAGGGCGGCGCGGCGGATACGTTGCAGAGCTTCTGGGGCGGCGTCCACGACGTGATGATCGCCATCACGATGTGGGTGATGCGGTTCGCGCCCATCGGCGTCTTCGCCCTCGTCACCAAGACGCTGACCGTTGCCGGCCTCGGCAGCCTCGGTGCGCTGGGGTGGTTCTTCGTCACCGTGCTGGCCGCGCTGGCGGTGCATTTCTTCCTGACGCTGCCGCTCCTGCAGCGCTTCGTCGGCGGCATCCGCCCCTACGCCTACTACGGCAAGATCGCGCCCGCGCAGATGATGGCCTTCTCGACGGCTTCTTCTTCGGCCACGCTGCCGGTGACGCTGAACAGCGCCGAGCAGGCTGGAATCTCGAAGCGCACCACCGGCTTCGTGCTGCCCCTGGGCGCCACGGTGAACATGGACGGCACGGCGCTCTACGAATGCGTGGTGGTGATCTTCATCGCGCAGATCTACGGCATCGAACTGGGCTTGACCGGCCAGATCACGGTGGTGGCGCTTGCGCTCCTCACGTCGATAGGCGTGGCCGGCATCCCTTCCGCCAGCTTGGTCGCCATCGCCTTGATCCTGCCGGCGGTTGGGTTGCCGGTGGAAGCGCTGGCGGTGGTGCTGGCGGTGGACCGCGTGCTCGACATGTGCCGAACCTCGGTGAACGTCACCAGCGACTTGACGGTGACCGCCTTGGTGGCGAGCGGCGAAGGCGAACCCCTCGAAGACGTGCGAGCCAGCCCCAAAGCCGCGTAGCGCAGCGGCGCTCGCCGTGGATGCGGTCGCCAAGCCGTCGTCTTCCGCGGCGCGAACCGCCGTCGCCTGCTTGAAGCTGATGCGCGTCCACCGGCCGGTGGGCACGCTGCTTCTGCTCTGGCCGACGTTGGCGGCGCTGTGGATGGCGGCTGGCGGATCGCCGCCGCTCGACCTGCTGCTGATCTTCGTTGTCGGCACGTTCCTGGCGCGTTCCGCCGGTTGCGTCGCCAACGACATCGCGGACCGCGACTTCGATGGCCATGTGCGGCGAACGCGGGAACGGCCTCTGCCGGCGGGCGACATCTCGTTGCCGGGCGCGGTGGTGCTTCTGGCGACGCTCGCGGTTCTCTGCATGGCGGTGGTGCTGATGCTCGATCCGCTGGCGCGGTGGCTGGCCGTGGCCGGGGCAGCTGTCGCCTTGGCGTATCCGTTCTGCAAGCGTTTCACCCAGCTGCCGCAAGCGGTCCTGGGCATCGCCTTCAGCTGGGGCATTCCGATGGCGTTCGCGGCCGTGACCGGCGAGGTGCCGTTCGCGGCTTGGCTGTTCTTCGCCGCAAGCTGCGTGTGGATCGTGGCCTACGACACCATCTACGCCTTGATCGACCGCGACGACGACCTCGCCATCGGCGTGAAGTCCGCGGCGATCCTCTTCGGTGCCAAGGTTCGGCCCGTGCTCGGCGTGTTGCAGGCAACGACGGTTGCGCTGTTCGTCTGGCTCGGCGTCCACCTCGGCTTCGCACACGCCTACTTCGCGGCTTGCGCCGTGGCTGTCGTGCTGTTCATCCGTCAACAAGCGTTGACTCGCGCTGGCGAGCGGGATGCCTGCTTGCGCGCCTTCGGCAGCAACGCCTGGGTGGGCTTCGCGCTTTTCGCTGGCACTGTCGCCGAATACGCCTCGGCCAACGCGACGTGATCGGGCGCTGCATCGACGCCGTTGGACGCGCCGCCGCTTGGCTCAACCTCGGCATGGTCGCCACCACTTGCACGGTGGTCGCGCTTCGCTACGCATTCGACTCAGGCGCCATCTTCCTGCAGGAGTCCGTGGTCTACATGCACGGCGCGGCGTTTCTCGCGGGCCTTTCCTTCGCGCTCAAGCACGACGCCCATGTGCGCGTGGACGTGCTCTATTCGCGGCTCTCGCCACGGGCAAAGGCAGGCGTGAATCTCGGCGGGCACGCGCTGCTGCTCATGCCCCTCGCCGCCACCATCGTCGCGGTGAGCTGGGGCTACGCGGCGAAGTCGTGGGCCGTCCTCGAAGGCTCCCAGGAAGTGGACGGCGTGCCGGCCGTGTTCGTGCTCAAGACCTTGATCCCGCTCTCGGCGGCCTTGCTGTTCGCGCAGGGCGCGGCAATGGCCTGGGCGGAGTGGCGGCGGCTCCGCGCGCGGACGTGATCGAGCTTCTGCCGCTGCTGCTCTTCGCAGTGGTGATCGCCACGCTGCTGGCCGGCTATCCCGTCGCGCCGACACTCGGCGGGGCCGCGCTGCTGTTCGCCTTCGGCGGCGCGGCGTTCGGGGTCTTCGACCTGCGCGACCTCGGGTTTCTGCCGAGCCGCATCTTCGGCATTGTCACCAACCAGACGCTGATCGCGGTGCCGCTGTTCGTGCTGATGGGCGTGACCCTGGAACGCACGCGCATCGCCGACGCACTGCTGGAGAGCTTGGCGCAGCTGCTCGCTCGGGTTCGCGGCGGCCTGGGCTTGGCGGTTACCGCGGTGGGGATGCTGCTGGCCGCAAGCACCGGCATCGTCGGCGCCACGGTGGTCACGGTGGGACTGCTGGCGCTGCCGACGATGCTTCGCCAAGGCTACGACGCCCGCCTCGCCACCGGCGCCATCTGCGCGACCGGTACGCTGGGGCAGATCATCCCGCCCTCGATTGCGCTGGTGCTGCTCGGCGACGTGCTGTCGAGCGCCTACCAGCAGGCGCAACTCGCCCAAGGCGCGTTCTCGCCGAAGACGGTCTCCGTGGGCGACCTCTTCGCCGGCGCGCTGCTGCCGGGCTTGGTGCTGGTGGGCTTCTACGCAGCGTACATCGTGGTCGTCGCCTGGCGGCGACCCGAACGCGCTCCGGCTGCGGCACTGGCCAAGGGTGCGGTCACGCCGGAGGCAAGCCCTTCGCGCGCCCAAGGCTCTCGAAATGTCGGCGCGCTGTTGCAGGGCCTTTTGCCGCCCTTGATGCTGATCGTCGCCGTGCTCGGCTCGATCCTGGCCGGCCTCGCCACGCCGACCGAAGCGGCTGGCGTGGGTGCGCTCGGCGCATTGCTGCTGGCCGCCTCGAAGCGAGCGCTGAACGCCTCGGCCGCACGGGAGATCTGCGTCTCGACGCTGAAGACCACGGCGATGGTGTTCTTCATCCTCGTCGGCGCGTCCGTGTTTTCGCTGGTGTTCCGCGGCTACGGCGGCGATGCGCTGGTGCATGGCATGTTCGACGACATGCCCGGCGGCGTCTGGGGCGCCACGGCAATCGTGATGCTGGCGATCTTCGTGCTCGGCTTCATCCTCGATTTCATCGAGATCACCTACGTCGTGGTGCCCATCGTCGCCCCGGCGCTGCTGGCGATGGGCCTCGACCCGGTCTGGCTGGGCGTCCTGATCGCCGTCAACCTGCAAACCTCGTTCCTCACGCCCCCCTTCGGCTTCGCCCTGTTCTACCTGCGCGGCGTCGCCCCGCCTGAAGTGGCAACGCTGGACATCTACCGCGGCGTAGCCCCGTTCATCGCCCTCCAACTCGCCCTGATCGCCCTTCTGGTAGCCATCCCGTCCCTCGCCACCTGGCTCCCGAACGTGCTGTACTGACTCGCTAGAACTGCTGCCGCATCGGTTCATCCAACGGCGAGGGTTCCGGCTCGCGCCAGTGGCTCTGCGCCTCCGGGTCGCGCTTCAAGCGCAACGGATCGTGGCCGAAGAACCGCATCACCACGCCAATGGGAACCACGCAGACGGCATAGATGAGAAACAGAATCACCGGATTGACGATGCGCGAGAGCAACAGCCCGAACTTGAACCAAAGCCGATTGGGAACGCGCAGCCACGCGGGATGGACAGCTGCCAGAAGGTTCAGCGCACCGCCAACGCCGATCAGGATGGCGGAGACCACATCAACGCTCGGCGGCCACCCATCGAACGCCCGAATGCCGAGGCGAACGCCGGCAATCACGATCAGCACCGCACCCACGACGACGCCGAAGCTGCGCTCGCTCGGCGGACTCGGGGCGTCGTGGGGTGTGCTCATTTCTTTCCGGGGATCAGGCTTAGGTTGACGCGCGGTCTCGAACGTAGAGGCCGAGAAGCACGGGTTGCCTTGCACCAGCCCGGAGCGATGCGACTGCCGGGACTGAATCGGGGCGTTCTGCTATTGTATTACCCACAACCTGCGCCCGTAGCTCAGTTTGGATAGAGCGTTGGCCTCCGGAGCCAAAGGCCGTGCGTTCGAGTCGCACCGGGCGCGCCAAATCCACGATTCCCCCATCAGCCCAACGCGCCTTCCTTGCGCAGCGCGGCGATTTCCTCATCGCTCATTCGCAAATGGTCGCGCAGCGCTTCGTCGTTGTGCTGGCCCAGGCAGGGGGCGGGGGAGCGCAGGGTTTGCGGAGTGCGGGAGAAGATGGTGGCTGGGCCGTCGTAGGGGGTCGGGCCCATTTCGGCGTGGTTCAGGGTCACGAAGAAGTCGCGCCAGCGCAGTTGCGGGTCGTCGTAGAGGTCGCTGGGGCGCATCACCGCGTAGGCGGGCACGTCGGCGTCGCGCAACTCTGTGGCAGCGTCGAAGGCATCGCGGGTTCGGCACCAGTCGGCTAGGGGTTGGCCGTTCAGGAGCTTGGCCAATGCCTCCCGCTGGGCGTCCGTTGCTGCGGCCACGGCGATGTAGCGGTGTTCTCCCTGGCACTCGTAGACGCCGTGGGGATGCAGCGACGGGGAGCCTTGGCCGAGCCGCGTGGGGCTGTTGCCATTGGCCGAGTAGTCGAGAATCAAAGGTTCCAGGAAGCGGATGCCGCATTCGATCTGGGCCAGGTCGATGTGCTGGCCCTTGCCTGTCTCGCGGCGATGCAGCAGGGCGCTCACCAACGCGGCGATGCCGTAGCGCGGGGTGATGAAGTCCGTGTAGGCGCCCCACGGGCCGCTCGGCGGGCGGTCCGGCCAGCCGACCAGGTCGAACAGGCCGGCGATGGCCGCGCCTTGGCCGCCGAAGCCGGAATAGCCGCGCTGCGGGCCGGTCTGGCCGCGCATGGAGGTGGAGAGCATCACCAAGTCGGTTCGGTCGGCGCTCAACGTCTCCCAGTCCAAGCCGAACCGCGCCATGGTGCCGGGCGAGTAGCTTTCCAGCACCACGTCGGCCCAATCCACGAAGCGCTTGGCGGTGCGGCGGGCGGCGGCCTGCTTGAGGTCGAGGGTGACGCCCTTCTTCGAGGTGTTGAAGTTGGCCATGAACTGCGAGCGGTTCGGGCCGGGTTCGCCGTCCTTGAAAGGCGGCGCGGTGCGCAGCAGGTCGAGGCGATGCGGCGATTCGATGCGAACCACGGTCGCGCCGTGGTCGGCCAACGCCTTGCCGATCATCGGGCCGACGCCGACCCAGCTGAAGTCCGCCACTCGCAAGGCGCCGAAGGGCGAACTCGGTGGCGGCTTCCCGACGCGCGAAGGCGGACGGGATTGCCGTGGCGGCGGAGCTTCGACCTCGGATGCGTGCCGGCGCAGAGACAAGGGCGTCCGCGAGAGCTTCGCGAACGGCCCTGGGAAAGCGTAGCCGCCGTGTTCGATCCAGAAGTCCCGCGCCGCCAAATGCGGATCGTCGAGCAGGTCCGGCACGGTGTGGATGGCCGCCAAGGTGAGGCCGTGTTCGGCGGCGTAGGCTTGGATCTCCTGCTTGGTCTTGGCGGCGAGCAGCTCGACGATCAGGTCCGCGGCTTGCTGCGCGGCGTCGAGGTCCAGTTCGTCAGCCCGCAAGAGGGACATCCAGCGCGTGAGGTCGAGGCCGCGAACGCTCTCCGGCACGTCCGCGTTGCACTCCTCCACCCAGCGCAGCAGCGCATCGAAAGTGCGCTCGCCGATGATGCGCATCTGGAAGCGCACCTGGGCGAGGCCGTCCTTGCAGGCGACGATGCCGGGCAGCCGCAGCCGCTGCTGCGCCGTCGGATGCGGCTGGCCTCGGAACTCGCTGGTGGCTGGCGGATTGGCGCCGGTGTTCGGCGGAAAGCCGGTGGCGTTCATCAGCGTCCAGACGACGCAGGCCTGGGCGGAGACGTCCAAGTGTTGGCCCAGCCCGGAGTTCTCGCGGTAGAAGAGGGCGATCACGGCGTCCGCCGCTGCTTGAACGCCTGCGTGGAAGGCCGCCTGGGGCATGGCGCCCATCGGCGTGGGCGGGCGGTCGGCGTCTCCTTGCAGGCCGACCAAGCCGCCGGCGGCTTCGATGGTGAGTTCAGTCGCCGGTGAGTTCGCCATCGGCCCGGCGATGCCGAACGGGGTGATGGAGACGTGGACCAAGCGCGGGAACCTGACGCTGTAGTCGCCGCTGTAGCCGGATTCCAGCAACACGTCGGCGGTGTCGAGTTGCGGCTCGAAATCCGCGTTGGTCACGTGGACCTTGCCGGCGTCGACGCAGGCCCGATAGGCGTCGTTCTGCGGGGCGAAGTCCGCCGCCGAGTTCGCGGCGGGGGCGAACTTGAACACCTCCGCGCCGAGTTCGGCCAGTGTGCGCCCGGCCAACGCGCCCCAGCGGTTGGTGGCGTCGATGACGCGAAAGCCCGCCAGCGGCGGCTGCGCTTCGCTCGGCGTGTTCTTTGCGTCGGTCATGGCAGGCGCGGCTTGTCGCCGATGATGCCCTGGGCTTCGAGGGCGTCGATCTCGGCGTCGCTCAAGTGCAGCAGTTCGCGCAAGACCTCGTGGTTGTCGCGGCCCAGGGTGGGGGCCACGTTGTCGATGTCGAAGGGCTGATCGCCGACTCGATAGGGCGCGGCGGGATGCGGCAGCACGCCTACGTAGTCGCGTTCCATCATCTTCCAGAAGCCGCGCGCCGCAAGGTGCGGATCGTCCGCGAGTTCCAAACCGCTCGCCACATGGCCAGCGGGAACGCCTGCCGTTTGCAGGTCCGCGGTCAGCAGTTCCGCCACCTGCCCGGCGGTGAACGCGGCCACGGCGCGTTCCAACTCGTCGACGCGGGCGAGGCGATCCGCCACGTCGCCGAAGCCGCGCAAGTCCGCCGCGCCGTTGGCGGCCGCGTAGTCCACGAACGCCCGCCACTGCGCTTCGGTTCGCACCTGGACGACGATCCATTCGTCCTCGCCGGCGCACGGGAAGACGCCGTGCGGCGCGTGGTGTGCGGAGCGGTTGCCGAGTCGCGGCGGCGCTTCGCCTGTTGCCGACTGCGCGAGAATTCCCTTGATGCCGAGCGGGAACAGGCATTGCGACTGCGAGAGGTCGAGGTGCTGGCCGCGTCCAGTGCGGCGCTTCGCCCGCAAGGCTGTGAGCAGCGCCGCGGCGCCGTTCAAGCCGCCGACGGCATCGCCGAGGGCCACATGCACCATGGTGGGCGGATCGTCCGGTTCGCCGGAGAGATGCGGCAGCCCCGATGCCTGCTCGACGGTGGAACCGTAGGCGCGGAAGCCGCGCCACGGGCCGTCGGTGCCGAAGGCCGGCATGGAGATCATCACGACCTCGGGATTCGCCTCGGCGAGCACCTCGTAGCTCAGGCCGAGCTTCGGCAGCACGCCGGCGGAGTAGTTCTCCACCACCACGTCCGAAATCGCCACCAGCCGCTTCAGCAGGTCGCTGCCCACCGGCGTGGCGAGGTCGAGCGTGATGGCGCGCTTGTTGCGGTTGACGGTGTTGAAGGCCGGGTTCTTCTCGGCGCCGCCCTCGTCGATCCACTCCTGGGTGGCTTCCCAGCCGCGCCACCAGTCGAAGCGCACGCAGCCTTCCACCTTGACGACATCCGCGCCCATGTCCGCCAGATGCCTTGCCGCCAAGGGGCCGGCCCAGCCCATGGACAGATCCACGACGCGAACGCCGGCGAGAAGGCCGGGGCGGCTCATGCCAAGAGCTCCGCGTTGGCCGCGCCGAGTGCCGCGGCGGGACCGCCGTGAAGGGCTGGCGTCTGGAACAGCCGGAACGGGGTGGCGGGGGCATCGAAGGCGTGGCCGTGGCTGGTTTCCACCGTGGCGAAGGCGCTTCGCGCAACGTATTGATCGGTGGTGAAGAGTTCCGCCATCGTCGGCACCGGCGCGAGCGGAATCCGCATCTCCTGGCCGCGCCGCACCAGCTCGGCGGCGGAGCGATGCTTCACTTGCCGCTTGATGATCGGTTCCAGCACGTCGTAGTCGAGCAGCCGCCCGATGGCGGTCTGGTACTGCGGGGTGGCGGCGTGTTCCTCCATCTCCAAGAGCGCGCAGAAGCTCTTCCACTGGCTTGGCGTGAGCGCGGTGACGCCGAGCCAGCCGTCCGCGCAGGGGTAGACGCCCAGCGGATAGGTAGGCGCGAAGCGGTTGACGCCGAGGCGCTGGCCGCGCCGCCCGCTGCGATAGCCGCCGACGCCGCCCACTTCCGTGAAGCACAGGTTCGCCTCGAAGATGCTGGTGTCGAGGCGCACCGCACCGTTCGCGTTGCCGATCTCGCGGGCGATCACCTGCCCCAGCGTGCCGATGTACGCCGCCAGCCCGCCGACGATTTCAGCGCCGCAACCCGCGGCGAGGGTCGGCGGGCCTTCCGCTCGCCCGACGTTGCGCACCATGCCGGCCAACGCCCAGCAGACGCCGCCGTCGCCTTGGAAGGCCGCGTAGGGGCCGTCGCGCCCGAACCAGGTGATGGTGGAGACGACGACGTTCGGCGCCACGGCGGCGAACGCTTCCGCCCCGAAAGCGCCGGCATCGAGAACCACTGCGGCGCCGGCCGCAAGCGCTTGCAGT
Source organism: Candidatus Azotimanducaceae bacterium (assembly GCA_965243175.1). GTDB lineage: Bacteria > Pseudomonadota > Gammaproteobacteria > Pseudomonadales > Azotimanducaceae > VXYL01. The sequence goes on from OZ251532.1 coordinate 2,014,803, forward strand.
CGCTCCGGTTCCGCGGCGACATCCAGTGCGACGCTCGCCTTGTTGGTGCTGAGGTAGGCGTGCAGCGCACTGTTCTCCGGCGCATCCGCGCCAGGCAGAAACGGCGGTTCGCGGCGAGTCTCGAAGCCGATCTCCGGCGGCTCGACGTTCACCACCTCCGCGCCGTGATCCGTGAACAGCTTGCCGCAGTAGCCGCTGGCGATGCTGCCCGCGACATCGAGCACCTTGATGCCCGCCAACGCGCCTTCGACGGTCGAAGCAGTCATGCGGCGATCGACAAGGCGTGTCTTGACGAGTTGTGTCTTGACATGGACATGGCAGTGGTTCGCATCGCGGTCAGTCGGGCTGGCGAAGAGCGCGCAGTTGCGCCTCGAGCGCGGCGACGCGGTTGTCGGCCGCTTGGCGGGCCGCTCTCTCGATTTCCGCTCGCTGCTCGGCCGCTTGACGCGCTGCCCGCTCCCGGCCCGCGCGCTCCCGCTCAGCGTCCCGTTCGGCTTTCGCTTGGTTCCGTTCGACATCCGCTTCGACCCACGTGGGCAGAAGCCGCTCCTCCACTGGATCGTAGAGGCGCAGTGCGCCGTCCCGCACGAACAACTCCAGCCGCAGCACCCCACTTGCCCGCCGACCGGAGCGGTTCGGACGCACCAAGGCGTACACTTGCACTTCGCGTCCGCCCGACACGGCCGGCCGCAGCTGGTAGCCCCGCAGCTGCTCCCCGATGCGCTTGCCCGACGGGTCGAACAGCCAGTACTCGCGCACGCCGAGGCGCCGGTACAGCCGCTTCTTCTCCCCGACGTCGCCCTTCCACGTGCTGTTCGACAGCGCCTCCAGCGCGAAGTCCGGCGTCGATTGCTCCCACAGCTTGTAGGACGTCCGTTCCTCCTGCCGCTCCGCGCGCAGCGCCACCATCAGGTCCGGGCACACCACCTTGCTCTTCTGCCCCTGCCGGTACGGCATGAGCAAGTCCGAGAACGCCTCGCCGAGACCCTTGCTCCGGCACCAAGCGCGCAACGCCCCAAACGAATCGGTCGTTTGCTCCGAGTGTTTCTGGCTCTGGCTCACGCTGTCCTCGACCGGGTAGCCTTCGTCGTCATAGCCGACCGGCGGCACGGGGATGTAGTCGCAGCGCGGATCCGCCGGCTCCTGCGCCGGCAACGACGCTAGCGCCAGTCGCCTGCGCGGCACCGACACGGTGCCTGCCGCGGGCGATTGCCGATGGAGTGGGGAAGCGGTTGCCATGTCCTGAGCGTACCACCGTCGCGCACCGTCTGGTCGAAGTGCGAGCATGGTGGCCGGCTCTTCGGCGCGGTTGGGCGCACCGGGCGGATCTCCTACATGAATTGCAGATATGTCGCACAAAACAGCACTTGGCGCGCTTGAGCGGCCACGCGACAGGCCAGCCTTGCGTGGACGACTCAGCTGTGGATCAAGTTCGCCGCGACGTTCCGCACGAGACGCGCTCTCGTTGCGAAGGAGGCCGTGTCAGTCGGGCTGGCGAAGCGCCCGGAGTTGGGCCTCCAGCTCGGCGATGCGCCTGTCGGCAGCTTCGCGCGCCGCTTGCTCCCGGTCGGCGCGTTCCCACTCGGCGTCCCGTTGGACTTTCGTCTCGTCCAACGTCGGCAGAAGCCGCTTCTCCACGGGATCGTAGAAGCGCAGTTCGCCGTCCTGCACGAACAGCTCCAGCCGTAGCGCCCTGCTCGCTCGCCGGCCACGGCGGTTCGGGCGCACCAGAACGTACACATGCACTTCGCGTCCGCCCGACACGGTGGCCGGCCGCAGCCGGTAGCCCCGCAGCCGTTCCCGGATGCGCTTGCCGGACGGGTCGAGCAGCCAGTACTCGCCCACGCCCAGGCGCCGGTACAGCCGCTTCTTCTCCCGCACGTCGCCCTTCCAGTTGCTGTTCGACAGCGCCTCCAGCACGAAGTCCGGCGTCGACTGCTCCCACAGCTTGTAGGACGTCCATTCCTCGCGGCGCTCCGTGGGCAGCGCCACCATCAGATCCGGACTCACCACCTTGCTCTTCTGCCCCCGCCGGTACGGCATGAGCAGGTCCGAGAACGTCTCTCCGAGACCCTTTTCCCGGCACCAGTCGTACAGCGTCCAGTACGCGCTGGTCGTCCCCCGGAAGTGTGTCGTGCTCTGGGTCACGCTGTCCTCGACCGGATAGCCGTCGTCGTCATAGCCGACCGGCGGCACGGGGATGTAGTCGCAGCGCGGATCCGCCCGCTCCTGGGCCGGCACCGGCTCCCGGACAGGCACAGGCGCCTGGGCTGGCACCGGCACCAGCGCTGGTCGCCAGCGCGGCGCCGACACGGCGTCTCGTGCGGGCGATTGCCGATGGAGTGGGGAAGCGGTTGGCATGTCCTGAGCGTACCACCGTCGCGCACCGTCTGGTCGAAGTGCGGGCATGGTTACGGAGTTCTGGGGGCGGTTGGGCGCACCGGGCGGATCTCCTACATGAATTGCAGACATGGCGCACAAAGGGCGACGGGCTGGCAGGCAAAGTTGGGTCTTGGGCGCGGTCTCGCTAGAATACGGCCTCTATCGAGCCGACCACCCGGTCGGCGCGTTCACATCGAGGAGTTCCATGACGTTCGTTGTCGGCGAGAGCTGCATCAAGTGCAAGCTCACGGATTGCGTTGAGGTCTGCCCGGTGGACTGCTTCTACGAAGGGCCGAACATGCTCGTGATCCACCCGGACGAGTGCATCGACTGCGCCCTGTGCGAGCCCGAGTGCCCGGTGGACGCGATCTTCAGCGAGGACGAGATGCCCGAAGGCCAGGAGGACTTCCTGGAGATCAATGCGGAGCTGGCGGAGGTGTGGCCGAACATCGTCGAGAAGAAGGACCCGCCGGAAGACGAAGCGCAGTGGCGGGAAGTGGCCAACAAGCGCGAACTTCTGGAGCGCTGACCGGCATTCGCGATGCGGCGGCGGAACGTCGCCGCGCCCTCCGTTTCAAGAAGACTCGAACCCCTACTCCACGAGCTTCTTCAGTTCGTAGAGCTTCGCCAGCGCTTCCCTTGGCGCGAGGGTGTCCGGATCGAGACGCCGCAGCGCTTCCACCAGCTCGTGTTCGGCCTGCTCGCGGAAGTCGAGCAGCAGGTCGCCCTGGGAGGGCGAGACCTCTCGCAGGCGGTGCTGTTCTTCGAGTTCGGCGAGTCGCCGCCTAGCGTCGTCGAGCACCACCGCCGGCACCCCGGCCAGCTTCGCCACTTCGATGCCGTAGCTCTGGCTCGCCGGCCCGTCGCGAATGCTGTGCAGGAAGACCACGTCGCCCCGGTGCTCCACCGCGTCGAGATGCACGTTGGCCGCGCCTTCCACATCCGCCGGCAGCCCGGTGAGCTCGAAGTAGTGGGTGGCGAACAGCGTGAAAGCGCCGATGTGCCGGGCGATGTGATCGGCGGTGGCCCACGCCAGCGCCAGGCCGTCGTAGGTGCTGGTGCCGCGCCCGATCTCGTCGAGCAGGACCAGGCTGTTCGCGGTCGCGTTGCGCAGAATGTGCGCGGTCTCGCTCATCTCCACCATGAACGTGGAGCGCCCGCCAGCAAGGTCGTCGGATGCGCCGATGCGGGTGAAGATGCGGTCCAGCGGGCCGATGGTGGCGGCGGACGCGGGCACGAAGCTGCCGGTGTAGGCGAGCAGCGCAAGCAGCGCGGTCTGGCGCATGTAGGTGGACTTGCCGCCCATGTTCGGGCCGGTGACGATCAACATGCGCCGCTCGTCGTTCAGCGTCAGGTCGTTGGGCACGAACGGCGCGTCGGACTCCGCCTCCACGACCGGATGGCGGCCACCTTCGACGACGATGGCGGATTCGGAAACAAGCGCGGGCCGGGTCAGCCGATGGCGCTCGGCGGCGATGGCGAACGACGCCAGCACGTCCAACCGGGCGATCTGCCGGGCCGCGTCGCGCAACGCCGGCAGGCTCTCGCGCAGCCGTTCCAGCAAGCCTTCGAACAGCAGCCGTTCGCGCTTCAACGCCTGCGCCTGGCTGGTGAGCGCCTCGTCCTCGAACTCCTTGAGTTCCGGGCTGATGTAGCGCTCGGCGTTCTTCAGCGTCTGCCGCCGCACGTATTCCGCTGGCATCGAACCAGCGGCGGTCCGGCTGGCCTCGATGAAGTAGCCGTGGACGCGGTTGTAGCCCACCTTCAAGTTGGCGATGCCGGTGCGCTCGCGTTCCCTGGTTTCCAGTGCCGCGAGCCAATCAGCGGCGTTCTCCGTGAGGTCCTTCAGGCGATCCAGCTCGTCGTCGTAGCCCTTCGCGAAGACGCCGCCTTCGCGCAAGGTGGCCGGCGGCTCCGCCACCAGCGCACGGCGCAGCACGTCCAACTCGTCCTCGAACGAAGCCAGAGCGTCGAAGCGCCGCGCCAGGTCCGCCTCCGCCAGCCGCGCCGCTTCGTCCTTCAACGCCGGCACCACGGCGAGCGCCTGGCGCAGGCGGCCGAGATCCCGCGGCGACGCGTTGCCGAGCGCGATGCGGCTGGCGATGCGTTCCAAGTCGCCGACCTCGGCGAGCGACTTGCCGAGCCGCGCCACGGCGCCCTGTTCCGCCAAGGCTTCGACGACGGCCTGCCGGTGCCGCACTCGGCCCTGGTCGCGCAGCGGCGCGTTCAACCAGCCGCGAAGCCGACGCGCCCCCATCGGCGTGGCGGTGCGGTTCATCACCGCGAACAGGGTGCCGGACGCGCTGCCGTCGAAGCGGCGGTCGATTTCGAGGTTGCGCCGGGTCTGCTCGTCCATTACCACGGCATCGGCTTCGGTCACCTTCGCCAAGCGGTCGACGAACGCCAGATCCTGGCAACGCGCCGCCTGGGCGTAGCGCAGCACCGCAGCGGCGGTGCCGATGGCGCGATCGTTCGAGGCGATGCCGAAGGCGGTGAGGTCCGCCACGCCGAAGTGGGTGGCGAGATGGCGAAGGCCATGCGCGTCGTCGAACTCCATCTCGTCGCGCAGTTGCACGGGCGCATCAAAGGCGGTCTCCGACGGCGACAGCACTTCCGCTGGCCGCTGCCGAGCAAGCGTCGCGGCAAGCTCCGCGTCGTCCTTCGCCATGCCCACCGCGAACTCGCCGGAGGTCAGATTCAGCGACGCGAAGGCCCAGCCTTCGCCGACCGGCTTGATGCCGGCCAGCACGCTGTCGCGGTCCGGGGCCAGCAGGTCGTCCTCCGCCAACGTGCCGGGGGTGACGATGCGCTCGACGCGCCGTTCCACCGGGCCTTTGGCGCTCGCCGGATCGCCGATCTGCTCGCAGATGGCGACGGCACGGCCCTTCTCCACCAGCTTGGCCAGGTAGCCGTCCACCGCGTGGAACGGCACGCCGGCCATCGGAATGGGCTTGCCGGCCGAGCGCCCTCGCGCCGTCAGAGTGATGTCGAGAAGGCTGGCGGCTTCTTCGGCGTCGTCGTAGAAGAGCTCGTAGAAATCGCCCATGCGGTAGAAAAGGAGGGCGTCCGGGTGCTGCGCCTTGATGCGCAGATACTGCTGCATCACGGGCGTGTGGCGGGAGATCGTCATTCGACGCAGCCTAACCCAGTCCGCCCCAGGCGCGCCTTGCGGCAGGCCCGACGATGGCGGAACACTCGCCGAACGTCGGCTTTCTCTCCTTCGCGTTTTTTCTCAAAAAAGCGCTTGACACCGCTACTGACGAAACATACAGTACGCCGAAATCGACCCACGGCGCACATACGGAGGTACCCATGCGCGATGTCAGTTCCAAGTCGAGGCCCGCCGCGCAGGCAAAGCGCACTGAAGCGGCGTCCCCGCAGACGATGTCCCCGGAGAAGAGCCGTGCCCTGAAGGCGGCGTTGTCGCAGATCGACCGGCAGTTCGGCAAGGGTTCGATGATGCGCCTCGGAGATCACGAGCAGGAGGCGATTCCCTCCATTTCCACCGGCTCGCTGGGGCTGGACATCGCGCTGGGCATCGGCGGCCTGCCCCGGGGCCGGGTGGTGGAAATCTACGGCCCCGAGTCCTCCGGCAAGACCACGCTCACCCTCCAGGTCATCGCCGAAGCGCAGAAGGCGGGCGGCACCTGCGCCTTCATCGACGCCGAACACGCCCTGGACCCGATCTACGCCGAGTCCCTGGGCGTGAACACGGACGACCTTCTGGTGTCGCAGCCGGACACCGGCGAACAGGGCTTGGAAATCTGCGACATGATCGTGCGCTCCGGCGCGGTGGACGTGGTGGTCGTGGATTCCGTGGCCGCGCTCACGCCGAAGGCCGAGATCGAAGGCGACATGGGCGATTCCCACGTCGGCTTGCAGGCGCGGCTGATGAGCCAGGCGCTGCGCAAGATGACCGGCAGCATCAAGAACTCCAACACGCTGGTGATCTTCACCAACCAGATCCGCATGAAGATCGGCGTCATGTTCGGCTCGCCGGAGACCACCACCGGCGGCAACGCGCTCAAGTTCTACTCCTCCGTGCGTTTGGACATCCGCCGCATCGGCGCCATCAAGGACCGCGACGAGGTGATCGGCAACGAAACCCGCGTCAAGGTGGTGAAGAACAAGGTCGCGCCGCCGTTCCGCCAAACGGAGTTCCAGATCCTCTACGGCAAGGGCATCTACCGCGACGGCGAGATCATCGACCTCGGCGTTCAGGAAGGCATCGTCGAGAAGTCCGGCGCCTGGTACAGCTACAACGACGAGCGCATCGGCCAAGGCAAGAAGAACGCCGCGGGCTGGCTGGCGGAGAACCCGAATCTGCGCGGCCAGATCGAAGGCCGCATCCGCGCCCAGCTGCTGCCCGGCACCGCGCAAGAGCCGGACCCGAGCCAGGAGGACAGCGCCGGGCCGTCGCTGTCGGTCGTGCGCGGACGCACCGGCATCGGGCGCCCAGAGGCGGAGTAGGCAGGGCGAAATAAGCAGAGCAGGCAGGCCGGAGGACGCGGCCGCATGGGAGTGGAAACGCATGGAACGCGACGTGCCGGAACGAATCACGGGGAAGGACGGCGGTAGCGAGGAGGCGCGAGAAATCGCCACGCAAGAAGCGAGAGCACACGCGACTCGCCTCCTCGCCCGCCGCGAACATTCCCGCCGCGAGCTGCGCACCAAACTCGCCGCTCGCGGCTACGAAGCGCGCGCCATCGACGCGGCGCTTGCCGAACTGGCAAGTCGCGGCTTGCAGTCCGACGCGCGCTTCGTCGAAGGCTTCGTGCGCTCCGCGCTGGCTCGCGGGCAAGGCGAACTCAAGATCCGCGCCGCGCTGCGCCAACGCGGCATCGACGACAACCTCGCCTCGCCCCACCTGGCTCTCGACGACGCGCAGTGGGGCGAACGCGCCGCGAAGGCGCTGCGCAAGCGCTTCGGCGCCGCGCCGCCTTGCGACTGCGCGGAACGAGCGCACCAAGTCCGCTTTCTTGCCGGCCGCGGCTTTCCATCGGCTGTGGCGCTACGCGCGATCGCTGCCCGCCCAGCCAGCCCCGTCCTATAATCCGCTTGACCTGCCGCCACCACCCCGAGCAAACGATGCTGACTCGCGACATTCGCACCGCCTATCTCGACTTCTTCGCCGAGCGGGGCCACCGGGTGGTGCCGTCTGGATCGCTGGTGCCCGCCAACGACCCGACGCTGCTCTTCACGAACGCTGGCATGGTGCAGTTCAAGGACGCGCTGACCGGGCGCGAACGTCGCGACTACAAGCGCGCCGTGAGTTGCCAGCGGTGCGTACGCGCCGGCGGCAAGCACAACGATCTGGAGAACGTCGGCTACACCGGCCGCCACCAGACGCTCTTCGAGATGCTCGGCAACTTCAGCTTCGGCGACTACTTCAAGGAAGACGCCATCGTCTGGGCCTGGCAGTTCGTCACCGAAGTCCTGCAACTCTCCAAGGACCGGATCTGGGTGACCGTGTACCCGGACGACGACGAAGCGCGGCGGATCTGGGCCGGCACCGTGGGCCTGCCGCCAGGCCGCGTGGTCTCCCACGAGGACAACTTCTGGGCGATGGGCGACACTGGCCCCTGCGGCCCGGATTCCGAACTCTTCTACGACCTGGGCCCGGAGGTCGCCGGCGGCCCGCCAGGCTCGGCGGAGGAGGAAGGCGACCGCTACTCCGAGTTCTGGAATCTCGTCTTTCCGCAGTTCGACCGCGCCGCGGACGGCACCCTGACGCCGTTGGAAGCGCCGGGCGTCGATACCGGCATGGGCCTGGAGCGGATCGCCACCGTCGTCCAAGGCGGCGGCAGCAACTACGACAACGACCTCTTCCAGGCACTGATCGCCAAGATCGTCAGCGCGACCAGCCTCTCCGACACCACGACGGCACTGGATGATCCGTCGCTGCGCGTCATCGCCGACCACGCCCGGGCGGCCACTTTCCTCGTCTCCGACGGCGTTCTGCCCAGCAACGAAGAGCGCGGCTACGTGCTCCGCCGCATCGTTCGCCGCGGCCTACGGCACGGCCACAAGCTCGGCTTGCACGGGCCGTTCTTCCACCGCCTGGTGCAGTCCGTCGTCGAAGTCATGGGCGACGCCTACCCGGAACTCGATGCCCGTGCGGCCAGCGTCGAACGTGTGCTCGCCGACGAAGAGGGACGTTTCGCCGAGACGCTGAAGACCGGCCTGGCGCTCTTGAACCAAGCCATCCACGATCTGCCGCCAAGCGCCGCCGCCATTCCCGGCGAGACCGTCTTCAAGCTCTACGACACCTACGGATTCCCGGCGGACATGACCGCCGACGTGGCCCGCGAACGGGGCCTGGGCATCGATCTGGAAGGCTTCGATCGCGCCATGGCCGAACAGCGCGAACGGGGCCGCGCCGGCGCTCGCTTCGACGCCGACCTGGAACAGAGCGTGCATGTGGACTCCACGGTGTCGTTCACGGGCTACGTCGAGACCGGAAACGACGCGCACGTCGAGGGGCTGTACCGAAGCAGCGGCGAGGCGGTCGAGCGCCTCGACGAAGGCGACGCCGGCATCGTCGTGCTCGATGCGACTCCCTTCTACGCCGAAGCCGGCGGACAAATCGGCGACCGCGGGACGATCCGCACATCCGCCGGCGCGAGATTCCAAGTGGAAGACACCACCAAGGCCGGCGATCAGCATCTGCACCACGGGCGGCTTGTCGCCGGCGCACTCGCCAAGGGCGACACGGTACGCGCCAGCATCGACGCCGAGCGCCGCGGCGACATCGCTCTGAACCACTCCGCCACGCATCTGCTCCACGCCGCACTGCGGGAGGTGCTCGGCAGCCATGTGGAACAGCGAGGGTCGCTGGTGGCCGCGGACCGGCTGCGCTTCGACTTCAGCAATCCGCAACCCGTCGAGAGCGGCGACCTGGCGCGAATCGAAGCGCTGGTGAACGAGCGCATCCGCGACAACTCGGAAGTTCAGGTGGAAGAGACCACCTTCGCGGACGCGCAAACGAGGGGCGCGATGGCGCTCTTCGGCGAGAAGTACGGCGAGCATGTGCGCCTGCTCACCATGGGCGGCGGCTTCTCGGTGGAACTCTGCGGCGGCACCCATGTGGCGCGCACCGGCGACATCGGCGTGCTGCGCATCGTCTCCGAGGAAGGCATCGCCGCCGGCGTGCGCCGCGTCGAAGCGGTGACCGGGCGCCACGCGCTGGCCTGGGTCGACGCCGGCGAACAACAGCTTGCCGCTGTCGCCACGCTGGTGCGGGCGCAGCGCAGCGAGACGGCGGACAAGGTGCGCCAGCTTCTGGACCTGTCCAAACGCCAGCAGAAAGAGATCGACGCCTTGCGCGGACGGCTGGCGATCAGCCAAGGAGCCGACCTCGCCAACCGCGCCGTGGAGGTGAACGGCATCCACGTTCTCGCGGTTCTGGTGGAAGGCGATCCCAAGGCGCTGCCAGCGACGATGGACAGCTTGCGCGACCGGCTCGGAGACGCCGTGGTGGTGCTTGCCCACCGCGGCGCCAAGGTGAGCCTGATCTGCGGCGTGAGCAAGCGCGTGACGGACCGGGTACACGCCGCGGAGGTGATTCGCTTCGTCGGCGCCCAGGTCGGCGCCAAAGGCGGCGGCCGGCCGGATATGGCCCGTGCTGGCGGCGGCGACCGCCCGGAAGAGCTGGCGACGGCGCTCGACTCGGTCGTCGACTGGGTGCGGCAGCGAACCGCCGCCTGACGACATGGCCCTGCTGGTGCAGAAGTTCGGCGGCACGTCCGTCGGCGACGTCGAACGCATCCACGCGGTGGCGGACCGCGTCGCCGCGTCCGTCGCCGAAGGACATCGCGTCGTCGTCGTCGTCTCGGCAATGGCCGGCGAAACGGATCGCCTCGCCGGCCTCGGCGAGGACGTGGCCTCCCGGCAGTCGGGGCGCGAGATGGACGTCCTGCTCTCCGCCGGCGAGCAAGCCTCCGTCGCTCTGCTGGCGATGGCGCTCGGCGAACGCGGCTGCAAGGCGCGCTCCTGGCTCGGTTCGCAAGTTCCGATCCGCACCGACGCCAACCACACCAGGGCGCGCATCGAACACATCAACGCCGACCACCTGCACGGCGAACTCGCCGCTGGCGCCACGCCGGTAGTCGCTGGCTTCCAGGGCGTGTCGGCCTGCGGCGACATCACCACGTTCGGGCGCGGCGGCTCCGACACCACGGCGGTGGCCATCGCCGCCGCCCTCAACGCCGACGAGTGCCAGATCTACACGGACGTCGAAGGCGTCTATACGGCGGACCCGCGCATCGTCGACGATGCGCGCCTGCTGGACGTGATCACCTTCGAGGAGATGCTCGAACTCGCCAGCCTCGGCGCCAAGGTGCTGCACGCGCGCTCGGTGGAGTTCGTCGGCAAGTACGACGTGCCGCTGCGGGTGCTCTCCAGTTTCAACGCGAGCAGCGCCGGCACGCTGATCACCACCGAGGACAAGGCCATGGAACAACCCCTCGTTTCCGGCTTGGCGTACAAGCGCGACGAAGCCAAGCTCACGCTCGTCGGCGTGCCCGACCGCCCCGGCGTGGCGTCGAAGATCCTCGGTCCCATCGGCGCCGCTTCAATCGAAGTGGACATGATCGTGCAGAACACCGGCGCCGACGGCTCCACCGACGTGACGTTCACGGTGCGGCGCGGCGACTACGAGCGCGCCCGGGAGATCCTCGCCGACGTGCAGCGCGACCTCGGCGCCCGCGCCGTGGACGGCGACGAGCGCATCGCCAAGGTGTCCGCGGTCGGCGTCGGGATGCGCTCCCACGCCGGCGTTGCCACGCGCATGTTCGACGCCTTGGCCAAGGAGAACATCAACATCCAGATGATCTCCACGTCGGAGATCAAGATCTCGGTGGTGGTGGCCGAGCGCTATCTGGAACTGGCCGTGCGCACCGTCCATGACGCCTTCGGGCTAGGCGAAGCGCCCGTTCAAGAAGAGCAGTGAAGGAGCCCTCGCACAGAGGGCTACGAGTCCACGAGTTCAAGGGGCTATCGCCAAGGGGCAAACTAGGCCACAATCGGGAACATTGGTGGAGACGCGGAAGCCGCCGGACGAGCGGGGCGACTCGACCATGCCATAGGCACGGATGGCTGCCAGCCACAGGGGAAGATCGGCTGGCGCCACTGTGAGGACGACGGGACGCCGTCCGTACACAGGCCGTAACAGGAAGACGATAGGGAGGACAAGGCATGTTGATTCTCACCAGGCGCATCGGCGAGACCCTCATGGTCGGCGACGACATCACGGTGACGGTGCTCGGGGTCAAGGGCAACCAAGTGCGCATCGGCGTCAACGCCCCCCGCGACCTCGCGGTACACCGGCAAGAGGTCTACGAGCGCATCCGCCACGAGGACCGCAGGGTCGCCAACGGCTCGCTGCGCGCGCTGTAGGCGCGGCTCGCCAGCCCTGAACGGCTGGCGAGCGACGTTCCGGGACTGCACCGGCACCGCCGGGCGGCACCCCTTTTTCAGCAGCGGGTTACGCGTCGACCTGCCGCGGTTACCGTTTCACCGCCTGGAACAGGGCGCCCGACGTCGTCAGGTCGTCGTCCGACAGCCCTTGAAAGCGCGGCGCGAGTTCGCTTCGCGAGAGCGTGGAGTCGGCCCTCACCTGGGCTTCGGCGGCAAGGTCGAAGGAACACGCCGCGAGCAGCTGGCGGTGGCTGGAGTGCGGGAGGCGGTTCAGCAGGTAGGGCCGGCCGCCGCGGATCAGGCGCCATGCCGCATCCGTGTATGTCCAGTGGCCGTTCCATCTCGACGACGTGCCGTGGCAGCGGTAGTCGACGACGTGCGACGCGATGCCGCCGGGCTTCAACCAACCGTGGATCGCGCGATAGAGCAGCCCGGGCTCGTCCACGTGCTCCATGACCGCCTGCGAGAAGACGAAATCGGCGCCCTCAGGAATCGCCACTTCGCTCTCCTTGTAGGGCGCGAAGTAGCTGATGCAGGAATCGTCGGCGTCAGGATGCGCCAGCGCCTCTCGAATCCGCCCCACGTTCGATTCCTTCGCCGGCGTCGGAATCAGATCGTTCGGAAAGGCGTAGCTGGCCAACTTCGGACGCACCTGCGGGAACTCGTCGTCGTCGGGGATCGGTGCGCGGCGCCCGAAGAGTTCCCGCAGTTCCTCGAAGACGTCCAGATTTCCGGCGATGCTCGTATAGCGCACCCAATCCACGACGACGTAGCGCTCCGCGCCGGAGAGCAGCGCCGCGATCCCCGCGCCCAGCGAATCGCCAGGCCCAAGCTCGACGACCACCCGAAGCGTCGGTGCCAAGCCGTTCTCACGGGCGGCGACCAAGTGCCTCAGCCAGACCGAATAGCAGTATCGAGCCGATGCCAAGCGTCGCCGAAACGGCCGCGAGAGGCCAATGAGGGCGGAGTAGCCAGGCACCCGATAGAGCTGCCCCTTCGCCATTTCCCGAATGGAGTTCCGACTCAGTTCCAACGTTCCCTCGGCGCCCGCCGCGACTCGCGCGCAGTATGGACGATGTGGCTGCGCCCCACCTCGGCCCGCCCAGACCGCGCTCGCGGGTCTGATACGCTTTCGCGCATGTTTCGCCGCAACCATCCGCATCTGCTCTTCCTTGCGCTCGCTCTGCCGAGCGGGCCCGTGCCGGCGGCCACGGAGAACGCGGCCGCGGGGGCCATCGAAGAGGTGGTTGTGGTGGCGCGCACCGGCAGCCACATCAAGCGCCATGCCGACTCCCCTTCGCCCTTGGCCGACTACGACGGCGAGGCGTTGCGCGAGATCGCGGCCAAGGACATCCGCGATCTGGTCGGCGTGCTGCCGATCAACAACGGCGCCGAGAACAACTCCGACAACCTGACCCAGAACTACACCGCCGGCACGGCCAACGTGAACTTGCGCGGCCTCGGCGTGGCATCGACGCTCGTGCTCCTGAACGGCCGGCGGCAGGTGTTCTCCGCCGTGCAGACCGACGACGGGTCCAGCTTCGTGGACTTGGCCGCGCTCGTGCCCCTGCTGGCGATTGAGCGGGTGGAGATCCTCAAGGACGGCGCATCCGCCATCTACGGTTCGGACGCCGTGGCCGGCGTCGCCAACTTCGTCGCCAAGCGGAACTACGACGGCTTCGAGATCCAAGCCGAATACCGCCAGCGAACCGGCAACGGCACGCAGCAGGACGTCAACATCGACGGCGTGGCCGGCGCGACGTTCGGCGACGACGGATCGTTCCTGATCGCCGCGAGCTATCTGGATCGATCCAGCCTGGTGCTCGGCGAAGTGGACTGGCTCACCCCGGCCACCAGCGGCTTCGGCAATCCGGGCAGCTTCAACGTGCCGTCGCTCGGCCGCACGGTGGCGGACCCCGACTGCGCCAGCGCCGGCGGCCTGCTTCAGGAACTGGCGAGCGGCAGCACCATCTGCCGCTTCGACTACGGCCCGCAGATCACCGCGGTGCCGGTAGAAGACCGCTTGCAGGGCTACGCCCAGGCGAGGTGGGATTTCTCGGCGGCAACGCAAGTGTGGGCGGAACTCGGCTACGCCAGAAACGACATCAGCCGCGAGGTCTCGCCGAGCTTCCCGGTGCTGAACACGCCAGTGGTGCCAGCGCACCATCCGCAAAACCCGTTCGGCGAGGACGTCTTCTTCCAAGGCCGCCCGTTCGGCGTCGGCCAGCCGACGGAAGTGAACTACTACCAGCACAACACCGTGCGCCTGGCCTTTGGCGCCGAGGGCGAGTTCGCCGATTCGCTCTCGTGGGACGTCTCCTACGTCCGCGCCGCGAACGACGCCCTGCTCAACCCGCGCGACGTCATCGCCGCGAACTTCCAGGCCGCCCTGCAAGGCTACGGCGGCGACGGCTGCGACACGCGCCCGACCGCAGCGGCGCCAGCGCTCCCCGGCGAAGGCGGCTGCCTGTTCTTCAATCCCTTCGCGAGCGCTCTGGGCGCGGCACCGGGAGCGCCCGGCCACAACGATCCACGGCTGCGCGAGTTCATCATCGGCGACTATCTGGGCGATGCCGCGTCGGAACTGGCGGTGCTCGACGCCAGCCTGTCCGGGTTCTGGGGCGAGCTGCCCGGCGGCCCGGTCGCCTTCGCGGTCGGCGCGCAGCGGCGCGACAAGTCGATCGCCACCAGCTACGACTCGATAACGCAGCAGGACGGCTTCGCGTTCCTCATCGGCAACGCCAACTTCGGCGGCGAAACCACCGTCCACGCCGCCTACGGCGAGCTCTGGCTGCCGTTCGCCGAGCGCGTTGAAGCGTCCGCCGCGTTGCGCTTCGAGGACTACGGCGATGGCGTCGGCAGCACCGTGGATCCGAAGGTCACGCTGCTGTTCTCGGCGTCGCCAACGCTCGCCGTGCGAGCATCGGCCGGCACGTCCTTCCGCGCACCATCGACTTTCCAGACCCAGGGCGCGCAGACCAACTTCGTGAATATCTTGGACTTCGACGGCTCGCGTACCTTCGCCGGCCGCCGCACGGTGGGCGATCCGAACTTGCAGCCAGAGACCTCCACCGCCTTCAACGTCGGCGGCACCTGGCAGCCGCGCCCCGGCATCGAGGTGGATCTCGACTACTGGCGCTACTCGTTCGAAGACGTGCTGCGCAAGGACAACGCGCAGGCCATCGTCGACGCCGACCCGTTCGACCCGCGCATCGAACGCACCTCCGCCGGCACCATCGCCATCGTCAACGTGGCCTTCATCAACGCCGACGCCATCGACACCAACGGCATCGACTTCGGCGCCCGGGCCGAGTTCCAGACCCGCTGGGGACTCTTCGCGCCGTTCGTCGAAGGGGCGCTGATGCTCTCCTACGACGTCACCAACGCCGGCACGCGCATCGACGGCCTGGGCCGCCTGAACCGCGCCAACGTCGGCGCCCCGAACCAGCGCTTGAAGGCGAACGTCGGCGCCCGCCTGCAACGCGGCAGAGTCACCGCCAATGCGCTGCTGCGCCACGTTGGCGGCTACGAGGACGATGGCGGCGCGAGCATCGATCCGTTCACCACCTGGGATATGAACCTTGCCGTGGACCTCGGCCCCATGCTCCGTTCCGGCTCGTCCACCACGGTGCGCCTCGGCGTGATCAACCTGACCGCCGAACCGCCGCCGTTCGTCAATGTCGCCGGCAGCTACGACGTGCGCTCGGCGGACCCGCGCGGCCGTCGCGTCTTCGTTCGCTTGGAGTCGAAGTTCGGCGGCTGACCCGCCTAAGTGCGCGCCTGCTTCGCCTGCCGCCCTTGGTCGCGCTTCCACTCGCGCTCGCGGATGCTGGCGCGCTTGTCGTGCGTCTTCTTGCCCTTGCCGAGGGCGATCTCGCACTTCACGTTGACGCCCTTCCAATAGAGCGCGGTGGCGACGCAGGCTTGGCCGCGCGCCTCCACCGCGCTGAAGATGCGCGAGATTTCCTTGGCGTTGAGCAGCAGCTTGCGGGTGCGCTGGGGATCGGCCTGCACATGGGTCGATGCGCTCGCCAGCGGCGCCACGCGGGCGCCGAGCAGCCACGCCTCGCCGTCGCGGACCAGCACGTAGCTGTCCGCCAGTTCCGCCCGGTTGGCGCGGATGCTCTTCACTTCCCAGCCTTCGAGGACGATGCCCGCCTCGAAGCGCTGCCCCAACTCGTAGTCGAAGCGGGCGCGTCGATTGACGGCGATGTCGTTGCGCGGCGGCTGTTTTCGCGTTGCCATGCGGCGATTATAGGCGGCCAGCAACGTACGCTGCGTTCGTTGGCTTGGCGGGACGGCGGCATTTAGAATCGGGCGCAACCGGGTGGGGAGAACGCGCATGGCGAACGACGTATCCAGGCACGGCATGTGGTCGAGCCGACTGCTGTTCGTGCTCGCGGCGGCGGGTTCCGCGGTCGGCCTCGGCAACATCTGGAAGTTCCCCTACATCACCGGCGAGAACGGCGGCGGCGCGTTCGTCGTCGTCTATCTGCTGTGCATCGCGCTGATCGGCGTGCCGGTGATGATGGCCGAAGTGCTGCTCGGGCGCGCCGGGCGGCAAAGCCCCATCAACACCATGCGGGCGCTGGTCGAACGCAGCGGCGGCCATGCCGCGTGGACCGCCATCGGCTGGCTGGGCGTGGTCGCGGGATTCCTCATCCTTTCCTTCTACGCCGTGATCGCCGGCTGGGCCTTCTACTACGTGGTGCGCCTCGCCAAGGGCGAGTTCGACGGCGCCGACGGCACGATGGCGAGCGCCGCGTTCAACGACTTCCTCGCCGATCCGTGGGGCCTGCTGCTGTGGCACACCGCGTTCATGGCAGTCACCGTCTTCATCATCGCTCGCGGGGTCGCCGGGGGACTGGAAATGGCGGTGCGCTGGCTGATGCCGCTCTTGTTCGCGCTGCTGATCGGCCTGGTCTGCTACGCCGCCATCTACGGCGACTTCGCGGCCGGGGCCGGCTTCCTGTTCAGCTTCGATCTGGGCAACCTCACCGCCGCCGGCACGTTGACCGCGCTGGGCCATGCCTTCTTTACGTTGAGCCTCGGCATGGGGGCGATCATGGCCTACGGCGCCTACGTACCGGGGCGGACGTCCATCACCAGCACGGTGGCGACCATCGCCGTTCTGGACACCGTGGTCGCGTTGGCGGTGGGCCTGGCCATCTTCCCCATCGTCTTCGCCACCCCCGGCTTGGAACCGGGAGAAGGGCCGGGCCTGCTTTTCGTCACCGTGCCGGTGGCCTTCGGCAGCCTGCCCTTGGGGGCGCTGGTGGGCGCGATCTTCTTCATCCTCGTCAGCTTCGCGGCGGTGACCTCCGCCATCTCGCTCACCGAACCGGCGTTGGCGTTTCTGGTGGAGGAGTACAACGCCAAGCGCTCCCGCGTCGCCATCACGATCGGCGCCGGATGCTGGCTGCTCGGCATCGGCAGCGCGCTCTCCTTCAATGCCTGGGCCGAGTACCAAGTCTTCGGCATGACCTTCTTCGATTTGGTCGACAACGTCTCCGGGAAGATCATGCTGCCGCTCGGCGGCTTGCTGATCGCGCTGTTCGCCGGCTGGGTGTTGACGAAGGACGTCGTGCGCGAGCAGCTGAACTTCGCCGCGGACTGGCAGTGGCAGCTGTGGACCGTGACCATCCGCTTCGTCGCGCCCGTTGGCGTCGTCGTGGTCTTCAGCCACACGATCTACGACTTCTTCACTGCAATGATCGGCTGACCGCGAACACGCGGACGGAGCGCAAAGCGAAGTCAGTCGGCGTTGCTTCCGCCAGCGAGCAGCGCCGCCACGGCAGCGTGACCACGGCGCTCGGCCCACGCCTTCGGCTGCGCCCAGTCCGGCGTTCCCTCGGCGCTGGCGGGAAAACCACGCGCCAAGGCGAAGCGAACGAACTCCGCTTGCCCGGCCCGTGCCGCCCAGCCAAGGGGCGTGGAGCGGTACCCCTCGTCGATGCGCCCCGCATCGGCGCCGAACTCCAGAAACAGCTTCGCCGCCTCGACATCGCCCTTGCTCGCCATGTCGTGCAGCGGCGTCACCTGCTGCCAGTTCGGCAGGTTCGCGTCCATGCCGTGTTCGAGCAGCAGCCGCGCCAAGGGCGGGCGGCGCCAGAGATAGGTCTGGCAGATCGTCACCACCGCCGGAACGCGCAAGCCCCGCGCAAGCAGCAGCCGCAGCATGTCCTCGTGCCCGGCCGACACGCCCATCGTGAAGCCTTCGGCGGCGCGGGCGGCATCGAAGAGTTCGGGCTTGGCGTCCAGCAGCGCGGCAACGACGTCGATGTTGCCCTCGAAGAAATGCTGCATGAGCGGCACGCGGCCGCCGTGCCGCAGCATCAGCGCCCGCATCGCCGCATCCTTCGCGGAACCGGTCGGCGTGCCTGAGGACTCCATCTCCGCATTGGGATCGGCGCCAGCCGCAAGCAGGCGTTCGGCGATGCGCCGATGGCCGAAGTGCGACGCCGCCCACAGCGCATGGCCGCGCGGACAGTTGGGACCTTCGGGCAGATTCGGGTCCGCGCCGGCGTCGAGCAGCAGGTCGACAATCGCCGCGTAATCGCGTTCCGCGGCGGCCGAGAGCGGACGCTTGCCGCCGGGTTCCACTGCGTTGGCGAGCGTCGAGTCGCTGCGCAGCAGTTCGCGAACGCGGTCTTCGTCGCCAAGGGCGGCGGCGATGGTGATCGAGTAGTCGGCGCCGTGCGCCAGCAAGCGGGATGCGTTCGCGTAGTCGTTGCGCTGCCGCCAGTACGGGTGATGCCAAAGCGCCAGCGCGATGGGCCGGAAGCCGTAGCCGCCGAGCCGGTCGTCGCTGCTGAAACCGTGCGCGTCCACCTCGGCGCCGCGGCGCACGAGCAGGTCGATCATGTCGCAGTTGCCAGCCTCCACCGCGTAGTGGAGCGGGCGCCGCCCCAGCGCGTCGCCGCGGTTCACGAGGCTGCGGTCGTCGTCGAGCATCCGTTCCACGGCTGCGGTCGCGCCCTCGGCCACGGCTTCGTGCAGCGGATGCGTCGTGCCGTCGGACGCGGCGCGCTTCCGCAGTTCCTCGCGCAGGTAGGCCGCGACGGCCACATGCCCTCGGTCGAGCGCCACTTGCCGCAGCGTCTCCTGACCGTACAGCGTGCGCCCGAAGAGGTCGGCACCGTGGGCGAGCAGCAAGCGCACCGCGTCGAGATGTCCCTCGCGCACGGCGAAGTGCAGCGGCGGCGCATACCAGAACTCGGCCTTGGCGAGAGTTGGTTCGCGTTCCAGCAGACGCCGCAGCGCCGGCAAATCTCCATCCCGGGCCGCGACGAGGACCGCCCAAACGTCCTCGCCGCGCCAATGGCCGGTCCAATCCCGGGTGCCGGGTGCCAGTTCCGGCGGTCGCAGCAGTTGCGGACTCACCCGAAGCGCCGTTCTCTATCAGCGCCGTTTGCGCCGGCTCGCCAGCGAGACGACGTTGCCGAGCACCTTGCCGCGTTTCGACGGCACCTGGGCCGCGAGGTGCGCTGGCCGCAGCGCCAACTCCCACGTCCACGTGACCTTCGGCGTCTTGGCGAAGCCGCGCAGGCCGCGCGAATCCGGCAACGCGAACAGCGCGCAGGAGACGTGGATGTCGCCGGATTCGTTCCACAGCAGCGCCAGATGCGGTTCGCTTTCCAGCTTGGCGCTGCCTTCGACTTGGAAGCCGTCGCCGCGCACGGTCACCGCGTAGGTGCCGAACTCGTCGGCGACGATCCACGCGGAAACCTTGCGCTTGCCGCCGCCGTCGATCTCCAGCTGCGCATCGACGAGGAAGTTCCGTCCCGCCACCGCAGCGTCCTCGGACACCTTGGCGCGAACCTGGAAGCTAGTGCCGAGCGATTCGTTCGTGGGCCGGAACGAACCGCGCCCAAGCCAGTCTCCGGGTTCGAGGATCACCGCAGCCGACCTCGAGTGCGCCGCAGACCGTGGCCGCTCAGGCGTCGTTCGAGGCCAGCGCCACGGCGATCAGCTTCCGAACCGATAGCGGAACTTCAACACCAGATTCTCGCCCGTGGTTTCCTCGAAGGTCTCCGCGAACAGGTCGCCGAAGCTTCGATTCACGGCATCCGCGTAGGGCGCGGCGGCGTTCTTCGTGTACACCACGAACAGGTCGGAAAGCGGCGCGATCTCCCACCGATAGCGAACCTGCATGTTCATGCGCGAAATCGCGAAGTCGTCGCTTGCCGCGTCCTCCTTGGCGACCGCCATGAGCGGCCCGGGCGCGTCCCGCAGCCGGTAGAAGCTCTGCTCGTCCGCTTGGATGGCGACCCATTGGAACGCGAACCGCAGCTGCTGCCGCGCCGTGAAGAAGTAGCTGAAGTCGAAGTTCGGCATCAGCTCGTCGGCGGCGAAGGTGGTGAAGGCGCCGTTCGACTGATGCAGCAGCCACGACTCCCGATCCACGTAGCGCAGCCCGAGGCCCATCGTCATGCGATCCGTGGGCCGCCAGCGCACGAAGCCCTGGGTGCGCAGATAGACGCCGTCGTCCAGCGGTTCCTCCTGCCAGCGCTGCCGCACGGAGTACGAGAACCGGCGCGACGAATCGGAGTAGTAGCGCAGTTCCACCTGCCAGACGTCGTCCAGATGGAACATGCCGTTGCCGAAGCTGCCGCGGTCGTCGTAGTGGGCCGGGCGCAGTTCGCCGCTGAAACGCAGCTGCGAGAGATTGCGCAGCGTCAGCCGTTGATCGAAGGAAAGCTGCGAGCCGATGACCTTGCCGTCGGTGTTCCACATGCGGTCGAAGCGCATGTAGGCGCGCATGCTGCGGAAGCGGTTCCAGTTCGGGCGCGACACGCGCATCCGGTAGGCCACGCGCCGGTAGTCGTTGCGGCGCAGATAGCCCATGTCGTTGAGTTGGATGGAATCGTCGAAGGCGTCCAAGGTGAGGTAGTGCGAGACGCCCTGGCGCGGCATGTAGCTCAAGTCCAGAAACCCGCCGATGCCGTCTTCGTCGGTGCCGTCGATGTCCGAAGAGACGAACTGCGAACTCGCCCGCAGCTTGCCGCCGGCACTGATGAACTGCCCGTCCACGGCGTGAACCCGCGCAGTGCGCTGCGGATGCATCATGCTGGTGCTCAGGAAGCCAAGGGCGCGGTAGCCGCCTTCGCTGCGTTCGTAGAGCATCCGCAAGGCGCCGAAGTCGCGCCCCTCCTGCTGCAGCGTCACAGGAGCGCCGTCGGCGTTGGTGTCGAAAGCGTTGAAGCGGGCGTCGTCTTCCATGACGCCCAGGAAGCCGAAGCGCAGCGAACCCTGCTGCCCGGTCGCCTTCACCGCGCCGAGCAGGTCCGCTGGCCGCCCCAGCCCCTCGCTGGCCAGCACCACGCCATCGGGCGTTTCCGGGCGCATGGCCGGTGCGCCCATCCGCCGCGTGTGCAGCAGCGTGGCGTCCGAGGAACTGCCGAAGGATCCCGACGAACGCCCGCCGGTGGCGAAGACCTCCTGGCCTTCCTGGAAGAACAGCCGCTTCTCCGGGAAGAACGTCTCGTAGTTGCTGAGGTTCACCACCACGTCGTCCACCTCGACGTTGCCGAAGTCCGGATTCAGCGTGGAGGCGATCTGGATGTTGCTGGACGGTCGCCACAGCAGGTCCACGCCCGCCTTCGGTTCCACGCCCCCGCCCGCGAAGCGGTCCTGGCTCGCCGACACGTAGGGCGTCACGCTGTACTGCTGGCGCGGGCTGACGTCGCGCAGGCCGAGCGCCTGGAACTCGGAGAGGAACTTCGGCTTCGTCCACGGCAGCGGCGGCCAGGCGTAGCGTTCGTCCACGTGCGCCACGTTGCGCTGCGCGAAGATGCCGATGGTGCGCTCGCCGTCCGCCTTCGGCATGTTCACGAGCGACCACGGAATGAAGTACTCGGCGCTCCACCCCTCGGCGGTGCGGGCGGTCGCCCCCCGCCAAGCGCCATCCCAGCTCATGCTGTACTGGCGCTCCGGCAGGATGGTGCCGTCCGAGATGCTGTTCCCAAGATTCAGCTGGAACCAGAACCCGTAGCGCCCTTCGCCGGAAGTGTCCAGCGTGATGGAGAAGTAGTCCCGATTCAGCCACCCTTGATCGCGCCCGCTCAGATGCTCGACCAGCGTATCCGCCCCCTGCACCATCTCCGCGCCGAGATAGAAGCCCTTCTCCGTGTAGAACATCCGCACCCGCGTGGGCAGCGAGCCGGGCGCGAGCGTGTCCGGGTCGATCAGACGAAAGTCGTCATGCACCGCCAGCCCTTCCCAAGCGGCTTCGTCCAGCCGCCCATCGATGTGCATGCGCATCCCGCCATCCCGCTTGGCGAGGGCCACCAGCCCGTTGGTGCGCACCGAAATCTCGCCGGCAGGCATGGCAGTGGTTGCAGCGTCCGCCGCAGCGAGCGGCGTAAGCAGAAGGAGGAGCATTGCGGCGAATACGGATAATCGACTCAAGGCGACAGTCCCATGCGGCGGAAAACGCCAAGCATACACGGTTCAGCGCCCACGCGAGACGCGGACCGACGCATCGCCGCCGTGGACCTTTCCGAAAACGTTGCGCGAGGCCACCGGAAAGCGCTAATGTACGGCCCGTTGTTCGCTCCGATGGCCAAACTGGATAAGGCATCAGCCTACGAAGCTGGGGATTGCAGGTTCGAATCCTGCTCGGAGCGCCACTTCGCGTCGCCACGCCGCCAAGCCTGCCGCGTGGCACCAATACCTCTGCGGAGAGGTGGCCGAGCGGCTGAAGGCGCTCCCCTGCTAAGGGAGTATGGGTCAAAAGCCCATCGAGGGTTCGAATCCCTCCCTCTCCGCCAATCATGCTGGTAACTTGTTGATTATATTTTTCTTTTTAGAGATTCTCGATCCATTGTACCGTCTGCTGTTCCTTCCGTTTTGCGACGCGAAAGCCCCGCTGACCAGCCGTTGACATGTCGGCGGGCTGTCAAACAGAATACGCGGATGGGCTGGGCCGCGATGGTCCGGCGCAGCAGGGTTCGCCCGTGCGCAAGTTTGGGGCGTCGCCAAGTGGTAAGGCACCGGGTTTTGATCCCGGCATTCGCAGGTTCGAATCCTGCCGCCCCAGCCAATCATCTTGCCAGTCGAGTCAACTCGGAGCATGCGGATGCCAGGACAGATCGTGATTCGCGCGGAACGTCGGGAGGGCCTGGGCAAGGGCGCGAGTCGGCGGCTGCGGCGCTTGGGCGAGAAAGCGCCCGGCGTTCTCTACGGTGGCGGCGGAGAGCCGGTTCACCTCGCCATCGGCTTTCGGGAACTCGGCCGGGTCATGCAGGAGGAGGCGTTCTTCTCCCAGGTCGTCCACTTGCAGGTGGAGGACAAGACCCAAGCCTGCGTGCTGCGCCAGCTGCAACGGCATCCGGCCACGGAGCGGGTGCAGCACGTGGACTTCCTGCGCATCCGCGAAGACGTGGCCATGCATCTGCACGTGCCGCTGCACTTCCTCCATGAAGATCGCTGCGTCGGCGTGAAGCTCGGCGGCGGACGGCTGGCGCACAATCTCATCGAAGTCGAGGTGCGCTGCCTGCCGAAGGACCTGCCGGAGTTCGTCGAAGTGGACGTGGAAGCGCTGGACGTGGGCGATTCGCTGCATCTATCCGATTTGAAGCTGCCGGAGGGGGTGGAACTGCCAGCGCTGGCTCTTGGGGCGGACCACGACATTCCGGTGGTCGGCGTCACGGCGAGGCGCGGTGGGGCGGATGCGTCCGACGAGGCGACCGAAGAGGGCGCCGCCGAGGAAGCGGACGAAGGCGACGCCTAGGCCGATTCCGCCTGCCGCATGGCCATTCGCCTGATCGCCGGTCTCGGCAACCCGGGTCGGCGCTACGCGCAGACGCGGCACAACGCCGGGGCGCGCTGGCTCGAAGCGTTGGCGACGCGCTTCGGGGTGTCGATGGCGGAGCAGCGCAAGTTCAAGGGCCGCGTTGGACGCGGCGAACTGCTGGGGCGCGAAGCGTGGCTGCTCGTTCCCGAAACCTACGTCAATCTTTCCGGGGACGCGGTGGGTGCCTTGGCGCGTTTCTACAAGCTGGCGCCGCACGAGATTCTCATCGCCTACGACGAAGTGGCGTTTCCGGTCGGCAGGAGCCGGTTGAAGGTGGGCGGCGGGCACAACGGGCACAACGGCATCAAGAGCGTGATCGGCGGGCTTGGCAACGACAGCGGGTTCGCGCGGCTGCGCATCGGCATCGGCCATCCGAACGATCCGGCGCTGATGGTTGCCTATCTCACGAACGCCACGATGTCGAAGGACGAAACCGCCACCATCGAGCGTTCCTCGTGGTTGAGCGACGACGTGCTGAGACTGGTGCTGGACGGCGACATGCAAAGCGCCATGAACCTTTTTCACGCGCCGACTGCCGAGACTGCCTGATGGGCTTCAAATGCGGCATCGTCGGCTTGCCGAACGTGGGCAAGTCGACGCTCTTCAACGCCCTCACCCAGGCCTCCATCGAGGCCGAGAACTTCCCCTTCTGCACCATCGAGCCGAATACCGGCGTGGTGCCGGTTCCAGATAAACGCCTCGACGAACTCGCCGCGCTGGTGAATCCGGCGCGGGTCGTGCCGAGCGCGATGGAGTTCGTGGACATCGCCGGGCTGGTGGCAGGGGCGTCCAAGGGCGAAGGGCTTGGCAATCGGTTTCTTGCGCACATCCGCGAGACGGACGCGGTAGCGCACGTGGTGCGCTGCTTCGCCGATGCCGACGTGACGCATGTGTCGGGGCGCGTTTCGCCAGCCGACGACATCGGCGTGATCGAGCTCGAACTGGCGTTGGCGGATCTGGAAACCGCCGAGCGGGTTCATCTTCGCAACAAGCGCATCGCCAACGCCGGGGACAAAGATGCGCGGGCGATGGTGGCGATTCTCGACCGCGTGCGCGAAGGCCTGGATTCCGGGCAGCCGGTGCGCGCCCTCGGCCTCGCGCCGCACGAGCTGGCGGCGCTGCACGAATGCCACTTCATCACCCAGAAGCCGGTGATGTTCGTGGCCAACGTGGACGAAGACGGCTTCGCGGACAATCCGCTGCTCGACGAAGTGGCCGCGCTGGCCGCGGCGCAAGGCGCCGTCGTGGTGCCGGTGTGCGCGAAGATCGAGGCGGAGATCAGCGAGCTGGATGCCGCGGACCGCGACGAGTTTCTCAAGGACCTCGGGCTTGCGGAGGCTGGCTTGGCGCGGGTGGTGCGCGCCGGGTACGCGCTGCTGAACCTGCATCACTACTTCACGGCCGGGCCGAAGGAGGTGCGGGCGTGGACGGTGCCGGTGGGCACGTTGGCGCCGCAGGCGGCGGGCGTCATCCATACGGACTTCGAGCGGGGCTTCATCCGCGCGGAAGTGGTCAGCTACGGCGACTTCATCGACTGCGGGGGAGAGCACGGAGCGAAGGAGGCCGGGCGGCGACGGTTGGAGGGCAAGGACTACGCGGTGCAGGACGGCGATGTCGTCCACTTCCGCTTCAACGTCTGAGGTTCGGCATCGAGGCGGAGAGGCTGAATCCCAGCACGGTGTCGCACCAAGGGGGAGTCACGCCAGCGTCTGGGAGCGGGCTTCGAACTTCGCCGCGAATCCAAGTTGCGGTTTGGGCGATGCGGTAGTAGGCGCTGTTGGCGAAGGCAGCGACGTAGATTTCCGCTCGGTGGGCGGTGGCGGACTGTTCGGGGAAGCGCACGATGCGCTCGAACAGTTCTTGTTCGTTGGCGTGGGCGGAGCGCTCGGAGGTGGGCGCCAGCCAGTTGAACTCGCTGGCCACGAACCACCAGCCGTTGCGATCCACCAGTTCGACGTGGCCGGAGCCCAAAACGGCGGCGCCGAAGGCGATGTTCTCGGCGATCATCTTGGCATTGACGGGGGCTTCGCCGAGCATCGTCTGGAGGCGGCGGCGCAGGAACGGGAGGGCGTCTTCGCTGACGTTGGCGCGCATGGGAGCGTTGTGCGCGGCTGGCGGGCGGTTCAAGGGTGCTTGTCGCGAATGTGGCGCACCGAGCGTTCGACCATTTCGCGCAGCACGTTCTGGTCCACGTCGGCCAAGCGCTTGATGTAGAGGCAGGATTTGCCGGTGGTGTGCTTGCCGAGCTTGGCCAGCAGGTCTCCGTACTCGGAGAAGCCAGCCATGATGTAGAGCGTGAGCGCTCGCTTGCGGGGAGAGAAACCCACTTCCATGAAGTCGCCCTCGCGCCCGCTTGCGTAGCGGTAGTGGTAGGTGCCGAAGCCGACAATCGACGTTCCCCACATCTGCGCTGATGCGCCGGTGGCTTGGGCCATGATGGCCGCGACCGTGCGGCAGTCTTCGCGCTTCTGGGGGTCTTCCACGGCGGCGATGAAGGCATCGACGTTGGCCGTGGTGGGGACGGTTTTCATCTTCGCCATTGGATGGACCTCGTGCTCAGGCGCTGTCCAGCAGCGCTTGGCCGGCGCGGAAATCCAGCGTGCCCTGGTAAAGGGCGGCACCGCTGATCGCGCCCAGCAGTTGTTCGCCGAGGCCGAGCGCTTTGAGTTGGCGCAGGTCGGCCAGGTTCTTCACACCGCCCGACGCGATGAGGGGGATGGGCGTTGCTTCGGCCACCGCTTTCGTCGCTTCCGCGTTGACGCCGGTGAGCATGCCGTCGCGGCCGATGTCGGTGTAGACGATGGCGAACAGGTTGGCGCTCAGGGCCGCGGCGAACCCCGTTGCTTCGACATTGGTTTCGACTGCCCAGCCGCGGGTGGCGACGCGGCTCTGCTTGGCGTCCAGGCCGAGAATGGCGCGGCCTGGAAACTCGTCCGCCAAGGTGCGGAGGAAGTCGTGGTCTTCGGCGGCTTGCGTGCCGACGATTATCTGCGCGGCGCCGGCTTGGAGATAGTGTTCGGCGGTCTCGACGCTGCGGATGCCGCCGCCGACTTGAACCGGCACCGAGACGGCCTCGACGATGGCTTCCACCAGCGCTTGGTTGACCGGGTGGCCAGCGAAGGCGCCGTCCAAGTCGACCACGTGGAGGCGTCGGGCGCCCAAGTCCTGCCAGTGGCGCGCCATCGCCGGCGGGTCGTCGGAATAGACGGCCGCGGAGGACATCACGCCTTGGCGCAGCCGTACGCAGCGCCCCTCCTTGAGGTCGATGGCGGGAATCAGCAGCACGCGCTTGGCGGACGCTACAGGGCGCCTTTCGTGGAGGGGGTGTCCTGGGTGCGGGGATCGCGTTCCGCGGCCATGCGCAGGGCGCGTCCGAATGCCTTGAACACGGTTTCGGCCTGGTGGTGGGCGTTGACGCCCTTGAGGTTGTCGATGTGCAGCGTCGCCTGGGCGTGGTTGGCGAATCCCTGGAAGAACTCGCGGAGCAGGTCGACGTCGAAATCGCCGACTCTGGCTCTGGCGTAGGCGACGTCGTAGGAGAGGCCGGGGCGGCCGGAGAAATCCACCACCACTCTCGAAAGCGCTTCGTCGAGGGGCACATAGGCGTGGCCGTAGCGGTGGATGCCGCGCTTGTCGCCAAGCGCTTCGGCGATGGCTTGGCCGAGCGTGATGCCCACGTCCTCCACGGTGTGGTGGGCGTCCACTTCCAGATCGCCCTTCGCTTGGATGCGCAGGTCGATGCGGCCGTGGCGGGCCACCTGTTCCAGCATGTGCTCGAAGAAAGGCAGGCCGACAGCGATTTCGGCTTTGCCTTCGCCGTCCAGGTTCAGGGCGACAGCTACGCTCGTCTCCAAGGTTTTGCGCTCGCGATTGGCCTTGCGCTGGGGCGTTGCGGAATCTTCGCTCATTGCGCGAGCCGGTCGGCGAGGCTGCCGTAGGGGAGAAAGCGGTTCTTGCTCACGGACTTGATCCACGGCGTCAGGTCCTCGGGATACGCGCCGCGTTCGCGCAGCAGGCGGGCGATCTGGATCACCGGCGACTTTGCGCCGGCATCGCAGCCGGCGATGGCCTCTTCGGCGAGCGTCAGCACGCGCAGCCAGCGGACGAGGCGCGGCGAATCGATGGGTTGCAGCCAGTGCTGGCGAGCCGATGGTTCCGCTTGCACGACGTCGCGCAGGTGGTTGGCGCGCTCGTCGCCGAGTTCGCGAAGGGCGGCGCTGGCGTCATCGAGCGCAAGCGCCGCGTCGTCCAAGGCGCTCGCGTGAACCGGTCCGAGAGTAGCGGACGGGTTCCACGCGCCGACGGTCGCGCTCATACTTGCCCCCGTGTCCATGCGCGACAAGTCTAACGCAGCGGCGGAGCGAAGCGGTCTCGCGCCGCCGTGCTTCGCGGAACGGCTGCTCGCTTGGTGGGACGTGCATGGGCGCAAGAATCTGCCTTGGCAGAAGCAGCGCTCGCCGTATCGGGCGTGGGTTGCGGAAGTGATGCTGCAACAGACCCAGGTGAGCGTGGTGATCCCCTACTTCGAGCGGTTCGTGGCGCGGTTCCCGACTGTCGGCGCGTTGGCGGATGCCGAACTCGACGACGTGCTGCATCTGTGGAGCGGCCTCGGCTACTACGCCCGTGCTCGCAATCTGCATCGTGCAGCGGGAGTCGTCGTTCGGGAACATGGCGGGGCGTTGCCGAGGTCGGCAGAGGGCATCGCGGCGTTGCCCGGAGTCGGTCGTTCCACCGCTGCGGCCATTGCCGCCCAAGCCTACGGCGAACGCGCCGCCATTCTGGACGGCAACGCGAAGCGCGTCCTCGCTCGGTGTTGGCGGGTGGCCGGCGCAGCGTCTTCGGCGGCGACCAACAAGGCGCTGTGGGAACTCGCGGAAGCCTGCACGCCAGCGGACCGCGTGGCCGACTACACGCAGGCCATCATGGACTTGGGCGCGACGGTGTGCGCGCGACGCAATCCGCGTTGCGGCGAATGCCCCATGGAGGACGCCTGCGCCGGGCGGGCCGAGGGCGATGCCGAGCGGTTTCCGATGCCCGCGGTGCGCCGCTCGAGGCGTTTGGAGCGGCGGCGCTTTTTCGTCTTGATCGACGCCCGGGGCGACTGCTTTCTGGAACGTCGTCCGCCGCATGGGATCTGGGGCGGGCTGTGGTCGCCGCCGGAGCGTTCCGCGTCCACATCGGCGGTGGAGTTTCTAACGGGCCTTGGCGGCGATGAGCGACTGGTGCGCCGAACGCGGGTGGCACCGTCCTTCAAGCATGGCTTCACCCACTACGACTTGGACGTGCGGCCGGTTTATGTGTGGCTGAAAGCGCGGCCGGGGCTTGTGGGCGATCGCGAGGGAGCGTGGATCGATCCCGCCGATCATCGACTTGGCCTTTCCGCTGTTGCGGCTAGACTCTTGGCCGCGGCCGCCACCTTCCGACTGGAGCCGAACGATGGAACGTAGCGTCTTCTGCAGAAAGTACCAGCGGCAACTGCCCGGCCTCGACGCGCCGCCGCTGCCGGGTGCTGCTGGCCAGGACCTCTTCGAGAACGTCTCCGCCAAGGCATGGCGGGAGTGGCGGCACTTGCAGACCATGCTCATCAACGAACACCACCTCTCGATGGCCGACCGCAGCGCACGCGAATACTTGAGCGAGCAGATGCGGCTCTTTCTCGCCAACGAGGAGTACGAGAAGCCGGCCGGCTACGTGCCGGAGGGCGAATAGGGGTCTTCTCCTACATGCGAAAGCAGGGATTTCCTACATCCGGCCGGGCCAATCTCTCTAGAATCGGCGTTTCCGGCTGGCCAAGCTATGTGCCTCGCTACACTTCGCGGCTTGGCGGTCATGGTACGGTTGAAGCATGAAAACGCAGCGCCAGTACGAGATCAACGGCACCCGCGTTCGTCGTCCGGTTCGGCCCAGCGCCAAGGCCGACGACGGTCTGTATCGCTACGTGCCAGTGCCGCCCGTGGGCTACGACGAAGACGGATACCCCGTTGAGGACGGCATGTCGCAGAACCGAGACCATCAGCGGCAGACCTCGCACTGGTGCAGCGCGCTCACGCTGCGCTACCCGAACGCGACGGTGTGTTCGGACCTGATCATGCCCTACGAACGCGGCGACAAGGAGAAGGTGGCGGTGCCGGACCTGTTGGTGGCGCTGAATGCGCCGCTGGATGTCCATCGGCGCTCCTACAAGCTCTGGGAGAACCCGACGCCGGACCTGGTGATGGAGATGATCTCGCCGGACAGCACTTGGAAGGACGATGTCGGATCGAAGTACCGCACCTACCAGATGCTCGGCATTCGCGAGTACTGGCTGTTCGATGCGACCGGCAAACGCCTAACCGCGCCGGTGGTCGGCTACCGGCTGTGCGGCAAGGTCTATCAGGAGATCTCGGAGACCGAAGGGCGGCTGGAGAGCGAAGTTCTGGGTCTCGACCTGTATGTGCGCAACGGCGAACTGCGATTCCACGACCCAGAGACGGGGAAGGATCTGACGACCCACGCAGAGTCCGAGGCCCAACGAGATACCGCTGAGCAACAAGCCCAAGACGCCAAACGAGAAGCCCAGAACGCCAGGCGAGAAGCCCAAGACGCCAGACGAGATGCCCAGTCCGCCGAACAACGAGCCCAGACCGCCGAAGACGAGGTGGAACGCCTGCGGGTGCTGCTCGAACAGAAGGAATCCAAGTAGCGGCCCTGCGCTCTCGGTGCCGCTTCCACGCTGCGGCTGGCTTCCCACATGTCGCCAACCCCTCGGCAGCTGGGCCGGCGCACTGCCCTCACCTTCCGACGACGCCGCTGCCCACGAGTTGCTCCACCTCGCCAGCCGGCAACTTCAGCAGGTCGTGAAGCACACCCTCGGTGTGTTCGCCCAGCAATGGCGAGCGGCGAACCGCCGGGCGTTCGCCTTCCACCAGCACCGGCAAGCCGGTGTAGCGCCGGGTGCCGGAGGTCGGATGCGCGAGCGCTGGGAAGAACGACGTCTCGCTCGTCGCCATGTCGTCGCCGGTCACCACGCGGGAGGCGTGTACGCCAGCAGCGCGCAGGGCGGCTTCGGCATCTTCGACGGCCAGTTGCCGCGCCCACTCGCCGAGGGCCTGATCAATCGCAGCCGCGTTCGCGATGCGTCCGGCCAAAGAGCGGAACGACGCGCCAGCCAAGCGCTCGTCGGCAACCACTTCGGCAACCTCTTGCCACTGCGCGTCGTCCTCCACCGCCAAGGCGAGCCAGCGTTCGCGCCCTTCGCCATCGTCGGCGCAGCGATAGCAGCCGTGCGGCGCCATGTCGTGGCTGCCGTTGCCTAGCGGCACGACATCCTCCGCGGCGTAGAACTGCTGCACGTAGCGGTCGCCGATGAGAAACGCCGCGGCTTCCACTTGCGTGGCGTCGATGAAGCAGCCTTGGCCGGTTCGATCACGACGCATCAATGCCGCCAGCAACGGCACCAGCGCCTGCTTGCCGGCGATGTGGTCCGGGTGGTTCAGCGTGGTGCCCACTGGGAAGGGATCGTCGGGGTGCGACCACTGGTGGGTCACGCCGGAGAAGGTTTGCAGGTTCGGGCCGTAGGTTTGGAAGCCGTCGTAGGGGCCGCTCCCCAGCCCTTGGCTGCCCAGGTAGACGACGTCCGGGCGGATCGCCTTGGCACCGCCGTAGTCCAACCCCCAGCGCGCGACCACCGAGCCGCGCATGTTCTCCATCACGATGTCGCATTCGGCGGCGAGTCGCTGCACCACCGCCACGCCTGCCGGCTTCGACATGTCCACCGCCAGGCTGTGGACGCCGAGGTTGAGCTGGTTGAAGGTGGGGCTGTTGTTGACGTCCATCGCGCCGGCCATGCCGTTGCGCCGCAGGAAGTCCACGTGGACCAACGATTCCACCTTGACGACTTCGGCGCCGAACAGCGCCAGCAGCGAGGCCGCTTCCGGCACCACCGCGCCGACGCCGAGTTCCAACACGCGCACACCAGCCAGCGGCGCCTCGCTGACGGCGGGTGCGTCGCTCGATGGCGTTGGGCGGCTGGCGGCTTGGGCTCGCGCCGCTTCGGTGTCGGCGCCGAGCGCGGGCGCGGGAGCGGGTTCGGCTTCGAGTTCCTGCGGCAACAAGCGCAGCGGCGTGCGCACCCGTTCCATCGCGCCGAACTCCGGGTCGTCCACTTCGCGGATGATCTGCCGAGCGCGAACGTGCGGGTCCTTGCGAAACGCGCTCAACGTGTTCACCGGCGAAATGGTCAGGCCCAGCCGCTGCCCTTCCATGAACAGGTCTTCGGTGGAACGCTCGCGGATCAGCTCGGCGCACAGGAGCTTCAGCGCGTCGGCGTTCTCGACCCGGAACTGCGGATCGCTGAACGGGCCGTCGACGATTGCCTCCGGTTCGCCGAGCAGCTTCACGAAGGCGGCCCACTGCTTCGGAGTGCCGGCCAGAATGCGCGCGTAGCCGTTCTGGGTTTCGTAGATGGGGAAGCCGTTGGGACCCAGTCGAGCGGTCAGCGTACCCTGGCCAGCGGCCTGCATTTCGTAGGCATGCAAACAGCGCGTCCACGGCGTGATGGCCGACACGGCGGCCTCGTGGTACGGAATCTCGAACCGCGCGGTGCGTCGCCTCTCGCCCGCCCGCTGCGCTGCGAAGAGGCCCATCGCCGCCATCACCGCGGCGTAGACGCCAGCCCCGTCGAGCGCCAACCACGACGGCGCGTTGCACGGCGGCTGCTCCGGCCAGCCGCTGGACGCCATGCCGCCACTCGCCGCGAAGCCGACGATGGACGAGACGCCAAGCCCCAGTTCATCGGTCACCGTCGCCGCCACCTTCGGCTGCGCGCTCGCAACGCAATCGTGAAACGGCGAACGTTCCGCATCGAAGACGACATCCGCCTGCGCGCAGAGACCAAGCAGCAGGCGCTGGTCGTCGCCGCTCGCAGGGTCCAGCACGACGCTCTTCTTGCCCGCGTTGCGGGCGAGGAAGGCGATGCTGCCGCGAGTGGATTCGCCAGCGTTCGGAACACGCGGCAAGCGCCTGCGTGTCGCTCCGCCGCCCGGCGGCTCGACCAGCCAGACATCGGCACCCAAGCCAGCGAAAATCAAGCCAGCGTATTCAGTGTGCGGGTGCGCGATCTCAACGACCTGCACGCCATCAAGCAAACCAGCCATGCACCCTCCTTGAAGCCCGAGCCCATCCTACACCCGAAGCGATGCGCCCACGTGGCAGTTACTGTCAATCGACTACTAATCACTGTCAAATTCACTAGGGCGTGTTGACACTACTGCAGGGCATCGACGATGAGCGCCAGATAGACGAACGAAGCGAAGACGACGTCCAGCTTGTCGTAGCGCGTGAATATCCGCCGGAACCTCTTCAGTCTCCCGAAGAGGCGCTCCACTTCGTTGCGGCGCCTGTAGATCCCCTTGTCGTAGTCCCACGGCTTCTTGCGGTTCTCCTTCGGCGGAACCACCGGCATCGCGCCCATCTCCTCCACCAGCGCCCGCGTCTCGTCGCCCTCGTACGCCTTGTCCATCGCCACGTTCTCCGCGGTCAGCGGAGTCGCCGCCAGCAGCTTCCTGCCCTCCGGCCTGTCTCCCGCCTGCCCGCCCGACAGCGAGAAGTTCACCGCCGTGCAGGCGTCCGCCGCGATCGCGTGGATCTTCGTCGTCCATCCCCCGCGCGACTTGCCGATGCTTTGCGCACCGTTTTTTTTAACGCCCCGGTCCCATCCGGATGCACCTTCACCAGCGTGCTGTCCAGCGACACCGTGTCCCCTTGGCCGCCGACCACCCCGAGCTCGCGCAACTCCTTGAAAATCGCTGCCATGACGCCCTTCTTCGACCACCGCTCCCAACGCCGGTACACCGTGTTCCACGGCCCGTAGCGCTCCGGCAGCGCGCGCCACTTGCACCCGTTCTCCAGCACGTAGAGCATCCCGTTGAGCTGCGTCAGCGGGTCGTGCTTCACGTTCCCCCGCGGCCGCGGCAGCACATGCTTGATCTTCTCGAACTGCGACTCCGTGATCTCCATGACGACCTCCTTGTCGTCTCAAATCTCCACGCCAATGTACCACGCGTTATGTCAACACGCCCTAGCAACTGCCTTGCACGCTATCGCGATCCAAAGCCGACGGGGCCGTCCGCCTGCGGAACGCAAACCCCGTTGACGCGCCCGGCGCCGAAGGAAACCTGGGCGCTGACGATGCGCTGGCACGATCCGGCGACGGCCACGGACATCCCGGACTACGACCAGTCGCGGGCCGAAGCGCAGGCGGAGCGCACCCGGGCGGACGCGGTGGAGCACGAAGCGCGAGCCCGCACGGGAGCGGACCAGCGCAGGATCGCCGAACTGGAAGGACAGCTTCGGCGGCTGCGCGAGGGGCGTTGAGTCCTCTGCGTGGCCGTTCAGCACGGCTGGCTCTTGCGCTTGACAAGCGCGTTGGGAGAGAGCACTCTTTGCGCCGTTCAACTCGGCGAGCCGAGTGGCGAGTGCGCCGTGAGGGATGCGGCGCGGTGGCTGTTTTGGCAGCTAGGCCAGCAGCTGGGAGCAGCTTTCCTTAAATCAACGCGAGGAGTACGCTATGAATTCCCCCCCCCCCCCCCCCCTCAGAAAGCCGAGGACGACAGCGGCGACGTAGCGCCGCACGAAGCCGCTGCGGCAGAAACCAAGAAGAAGCCGTGGTCGAGGCCGACCTTCCGCGCCATCGACGAAGTGACGATGTCGGCGAGTGCGCCGGCTCCCGACCTCGCTGAGAACACCGCTTACTATCCACTGTCGAACTGAGTGGTGCGGCTAGCGGCTTCGGCAGCGGCTGGACTCCAGCAGCAACGCGGCCAGAGGCGGTCTGAGATGCCGGCTTTCTATCGCGCCTATGGGTTGCGCGTGCGCTCCGAGGTGCCGCTGCCGTTCGATTCATTGCCGGCGCCTGTCCAAGATGCGGACGTCACGGTGCGCCTTGGCGACATTCCCGCCGAGCTTCCCGGCAGCGACGTCGTCCGCAAGGTGCGGTGGCAGGCCCGGCCTGGCGTCTTCCTCATCAAAGTCGAGGGCGTCGCTCGCTACTTGGTGGAGGGCGGTCGGGACATTACCGTGGCACCGCTTGGCGGCGACGATGCCGACATCGCCGCCTTCTTCGCCAACGCGCCCTTCGCAGTCCTCCTTCAACAGCGCGGCGTGCTCACGCTGCACTCCAGCAGCGTGGCGACCGGGGCTGGCGCGGCGTTGCTGCTCGGCGAGAGCGGAGTCGGCAAGTCCTCGCTGGCAGCGGCGCTCGTCGAGCGCGGCTTTCCGCTGATCGCGGACGACGTGACCGGGCTGGTCGCGGACGCAGACGGTCGCGTGACGGCGCTGCCCGGGTTCGCGAGCCTGCGGCTGTGGGCGGATACCTTGGACGAGATGCGCTGGCGAGGTCGCGGCGAGTCGAAGATGCGGCAGAGCATGGACAAGTACTGGATGCCCGTCGAACGCGCCCGCGCCACGCCGCTGCCGGTGCATGCCGCCTTCGTGCTGAAGGCCAACGGATCGAACGTCGACATCGATCCGATGCCGGAGCGGGACGCTTTCTCGCTGCTGTGGAGAAACACCCATCGGGCGCGGGCGATGGGCGCGATCGGCAAGACGCAAACACGGTTCCGCACGGTCGCCGCGATGGCGCAGCGCGTCCCGGTAGCGGTAGCGACGCGGCCACGCCATCCGTTTCTGCTCGATGCGCTGGCGGACCGGGTTGCGGCGCTGCTTCCCGCGGCTTCGTTCTCCCGGGCCAGCGTGGCGGGACCGTGGCGCGACGTCCTGACGAAAGCCCAGGAGCGAGCGTTGACCAGCGCTCACGGCGAGGTGATGGCGCGGTTCGGCTATCTGCCGGACGCCGAATCGCCGGCGTAGGCATTTTCGACGCTTCGTGTACGCCGCAGCGTCGATGGCCGCGATCTGTGGAATCCGCACTGCGGGCCGGGGCGGCAAGGCGGCGCTCGAGGCCATGCTGGGAACGCTTGCGGGAGCTGGCCCCGCGCACTCGGCTTGGCCGCAAGCGGCCATCGGCCTTGGCTGCCGCGAGACGGCGCTAGGCGAACCCGCGCTGGTCGCGGACGATGCCGCCGGCTTGACGCTGGTGGCCGACGCCCGCCTCGACGACCGCGATGGCCTTTGCGACGCGCTGGGCGTTCCAGTTGCCGAGCGCCGAGGCGTTGCCGATGCGCAACTGATTCTCCGCGCCTGGTCGCGCTGGGGCCGGGAGTGCCCGAACCACCTGCTCGGCGACTACGCCTTCGCGCTGTGGGACGCGCGGCGCCATTTCATGTTCTGCGCTCGGGACCACGCCGGCGCCCGGCCTTTCTACTACGCCCTGCCCAAGGACGGCATCGTCTTCGCGAGCGCCGTCGAACCGGTCCTCCGTGCGCCGGACGTCGGGGACGCCTTGGACGAAGCCGTGGTGGCGACGCATCTTGCCAGCCGGCATTGCAGCGACACGCGCACGTTCTTCGCTGCAGTGCGCAAGCTGCCGCCGGGCCATGCGCTCTGCGTCGAATGGGCGCCGTCCGCGAACGGCACCGTGCAGCGAAAAAAGAGCCTCGCGCGTTACTGGCGGCCCGAACTGGCACCCGTGGCGAGACCAGCCGCCGACGACGAGTACGCCGAGCAGTTCCGCCACCTGCTCGCCCAAGCGGTGCGCGACCGGCTGCGCGGGTGCGATCCCGGCGCCATCGGAACCCATCTGAGCGGCGGCCTGGATTCCTCCAGCATCGCGGTCGTCGCGGCCCGCGAGTTGCGCAGCCAAGGCCGTTCGCCGCCGCTCGCCTTCAGTTGGCTGCCGCAGCTGGGGGATGCGCCGCCCAAGGCCGAGTACGAGCGGGAGTACGCGCTGGTCGACGCGGTGTGCGCCCAGGAAGGCATCGAGGTCGTCCACGGCACGCCTTCGGCTGCGGACACCCTCGGCGTACTCGGCACCGACGGGGCGCTGCCCGGCATCCACCTTCACATCAACGAGGAGATCGCGCAACGCCATGCCGCGGCCAGAGGCGTGCGTGTGCTGCTCTCCGGCTGGGGCGGCGACGAGTGCGTCTCGTTCAATGGCCGCGGGCATTGGCAGGAACTGCTCTTGCGTGGCCGCTGGCGGAAGCTCGCCGCCGAGTGTCGGGCGCAGGACGCCACGGCGCTGCGTTTCCTGGCGCACGTCGTGCTGCCGCTCCTGCATCCCGCGCTCGTGCCAGCGCTCGCCGGAAGCCGTAGCTGGCCGACCGCGAAGCGCTGGCTTATCGACCCCGCGTTCTCTCGCCGCGTGAAGCCGTTGGCTGCACCGGGATGGCGAGAGATCGGAGTGCGCAGCACGCAGCTTCGGCTGCTGCAGGCCGGGCATCTGGTCGACCGCATCGAAGGCTGGGCGGCCAGCGGCGCCCGTCGAGGTATCGAATACCGCTATCCGCTGCTGGATCGCCGACTGCTGGAGTTCGCCCTGGGGCTGCCGCCCGAACAGTTCCGGCGCGGGCGCTGGAGCCGCTGGCTGTTCCGCCACGGCTGCCGCACGCTGCTGCCGCCGGAGGTCCGCTGGAATCGGCTGAAGGCCGACCCGGCGCGCAGCGAGACCACGCAGGACGCCTTCGTCGAGGCGTTCCCCGCGATCCGGCAGCGCCTCGCCGCCCGCACTCCGTCCCGCGCCCGCTACGTGGACGTGCAGCGCCTGCTCGAACGCCTGGACGCGGCGCGGTTCCACACCAAGCCGCAACCGGGGCCGATGATCAGGGCGCTGCAACTCCTCGATTTCTGACGCACTGCGCTTGACAAGCCGCACTGGGAAAGAGCACTCTCGCGCCGTTGGACGCAACTTGAACGGGACCGTCGGGTAGCCGCAAGGCCCCGAGAGCAAGATCGGTCGAGAGGCCGATCTGCACACCCAAGCCAGCAGAGGCCACTCTATGAATTTCCCCAATTTCCCCCCCTCCCCCCCCCCCCCCCCCCCCCCCCTGAGGACGACAACGACGGCGTAGCGCCGCGCGAGCCGTTAGCGGCAGAAACGAAGAAGCCGTGGTCGAAACCCACCTTCCGCCGTCTCGACGATAGGACCATGTCGCGAGTCGCAAGCGGGCCGCAACCGGAAACGAACGAGATCGGCGTTTACAACCCAAACTCGTAAGTCGCGAAGCATTCATTGACGGACACAGCTCGAAGCGTCCCCATGCAGGCTGCCTACTGCGCCTGCGGGTTGCGGGTGCGCTCCGACGTGCTGCTGAACTGGCCGTAAGGCGGGCGTCGGTTAGGACTTGCGGGCAAACCGGAGCGCGCGCACCGCCAGCGCGAGGAGGGCCAGCGCAATTGCG
Source organism: Candidatus Azotimanducaceae bacterium (assembly GCA_965243175.1). Taxonomy (GTDB): domain Bacteria; phylum Pseudomonadota; class Gammaproteobacteria; order Pseudomonadales; family Azotimanducaceae; genus VXYL01. The sequence goes on from OZ251532.1 coordinate 2,052,675, forward strand.
TACCACATCAGGAAGCCCAGGGAGAGGGTGAGGGCGGATTCCATCTCCAAGGCCAGTACCGCGAGCATGTGCGTGCCAGCCGCCAACGTCGCAGGGCAGGCGTCTGGATGGTGCAGGAGTTCGTGCAGGGCGCGATAGAGCAGGCCGAGCGCGACCATGCCGAGGAGCACGCCGGCGAGGCCGAAGTTGACGTAGAACTCGCCGAGCTGATGCACCTTGAAGGCGCGCATCGTGTCCGGCGCCGTGAAGCCGTACCGAATCCCCAAGTCGCGCACGTCGCCCGGTTTCTCGGCGAAGACGGCGCGGGGGACGAGCTTGTAGAGGATCGGCAGATAGGTCTCGCCGTGCAGGAAGGGCAGCGGGTCGGGGGAGCGCACGGTGAGCCAGGCGAGGGGCAGCAGGTAGTCGAGGCGCTTGGCGGTCAAGTCCTCGGTGCGCATCGCGCCGCCTTCGCCGTCGAACGCCGCCGCCATCGTCTTCGCGTACAGTCCCGCCTTCTCCGCTAGGGAATCGTGCGCCTGCGGCGCTCCCGGGTTGCTGGGAATAGCGGCACGGAAGGGCGCGTCCGCGTGTTCGGCTGCGGCGACTTCGTGCGGGACGACTTGCTTCAGCCGCGACAACTCGATGCGAACGGCCACTATCGGATAGTCCGGCAGACGGAGGCTGGCGACGCAGCGGCCGTCTTCGACGAGGCCGTCGCCGAAGGAGGTTCCCAAGGACTGGAAACTGCGGCGCCATCTGAGTTCGGGCAGGTCGCGTACGTCCACCGGATCGACGAACGCGCCGATTCGGAACGCCGGTTGGGCGCAGACTTCCGGGTCGTTGTGGGCGACGGTGAGGGTTCGGCCGCGAAGCGTTGCTTCGTAGGCAGGCGTGGTCAACGTCTGTTTCTCGCCGTCCGCCAGCACGAACTGGTGGGCGGCGACCGGCGAGGTCGCGTTCGGGCCCACGCCATGCGTCCAGATCAGCTGCCGGTACTCCAAGCGCGTGGGAATCAGCACGAAGAGGAGCGCCGCGGCGGTCACTGCGCCGAAGGCGATGCCGCGCCAAGTCGGCCTCGGTGCGACCACCGCGTAGGCCACGAACAGAGCGAACACCGCCTTCGCGCCGTGGTTCACCATCCCGGTGCTGAACCCCAGAACCGTGTAGTACGCGACCAACGCCGCCAGATAGAGCCGCCCGGCAACGCCAAGCTGGCCGCGCAAGTGCAGGTGGAAGCACACCAGCGCCGCGAACAGCACGAACTGCCCGGCGAGCGTCACCGGGAACGCGACCGCATCGGGCAGCAGCGTCTCCCCGGCGTACCGGGCGGCAACCGCCGCCTTGTCCAGATAGAAGAACGGCGCTGCGGCGAGGCCCACCACCACCGCGACCGCCTTGGCGAGCTGCGGATCGTCGCTCGGCAATATGCGGACGGTCGGCAGCGCGGCCCACGGTTTCCCGCCGGCGAACGCGAAGTAGCCCGCCATCAGGGCGGCCCATCCGCCGAGAGCCAGCATGAGCGCGTAGTCGATGGCGTCCGCTTCGAGCAGCGGCCGCGGCAGCCAAGCGCCGAAGAAGTCGACGCGCACGAAGACCGGCGCCGCGAAGCAGGCGGCGTAGAGGACGCCGACGTAGGGCATCGCCGAGTGTCGCCAACGCCGCCGTGCAGCCCACATGAGCGAAGGCGCCGCGCACAGGGCGATGAGCAAGCTCGCGAGCAGGCGCTGCAAGCCGGTCGGCTCGGCTGGCGCGTGGAGATTGAGGGCGACGATGGCCAACGCCACCAGAACCGCGACCGCCGCGAACATCCGCCGCCCGTCGTCGAGTGCGCTTGCTGGTTTCTCTTCCATGCCGTGTACCGGTGCGCGACGAAGGACTGTAGCGGTACCGCGTTTCGTGGCCCATGATAGTCCGCCGAAGGTCTCTCGCCCGCGAAGCGCCTCCCATGCCCGATTCCGGCAAACGCCTGCTCGTCGTCTACCACACGCAGACCGGACGCACCCGCGCCTTGGCCGAGGCGGTGCGCGAAGGCGCGGCCGACCCGGCCATCGAAGGCGTGGAACTGCGCGTGGTCACGGCGCGGGAAGCCGATGCGGAGAGCCTGCTCTGGGCGCAGGGGTTGCTGCTCGGCACGCCGGAGAACTTCGGCTACATGTCCGGCGGCATGAAGGACTTTCTCGACCGTACCTTCTACGCCGTGGAAGGCAAGCTCCAGCCGCTGCCCTACGCCATCTTCATCAGCGCCGGCAACGACGGGCGCGGCGCACTGCGAGCGATTCGGCGCATCGCTGGCGGCTACCCCTTCGTGGAAGTGCAGGAGCCGGTCATCGCCCGCGGCGAAGTGCGGGACTGCCATCTGCAAGCCTGCCGCGAGCTCGGGATGGCGCTTGCGGCGGGGCTGGAAGCTGGCATCTACTGACGCGCCCGGAGTCGCGGTGTCCGCAAGTCTTGGGTGACGGAGGCTGGGAAAGCGGGCGTCCCGCCGCCGGCAGACGAGACGCCTGCGCTCCCAGGTTCGCCCCACGGCGCGGCTGAGCGCGTAAACTGGCGTCCATGCCCGGCTTCACCACGTCCATCGTCCACTCGGATCGGCTCGATCCCATCGAGCACGGCTCGCTGCACAAGCCCGTTCACGCCACCGTCGCCTACGGCTACGAGGACGTGCAGGGCCTTGCCGACGTGTTCCAAGGCAAGAGTTCGGGCTACTCCTACGGGCGGCAGGTCAATCCCACCGTCTCCGCGCTCGAAGCGAAGATCAGCCGCATGGAGCGCGGCATCGCCACGGTGTGCTTCGGCACCGGCATGGCGGCCATCGGCACGACGCTGTTCGCGCTGCTGCGCAGGGGCGATCACTTCGTTTCCAGTTCGTTTCTGTTCGGCAACACCAACAGCCTGTTCCAGAGCTTCGCCGCGCATGGGGTGGAGGTGACGTTCGTGGATGCCACGCGCACGGACGCCGTGGCCGATGCGCTGCAACCGAACACCAGGCTGGTGTTCGTGGAGACCATCGCCAATCCGCGAACCCAGGTGAGCGACCTGGCCGGCATCGGCGCGCTGTGCAAGGAACGCGGGGTCGTCTATGTGGTGGACAACACCATGACCTCGCCGTATCTGTTCCAGCCCGTGGCGGTGGATGCATCGCTGATCGTCAACAGCCTCACCAAGTACATCGGCGGCCACGGCAACGCCTTGGGCGGCGCGGTGACGGAAACCGGGCTGTTCGACTGGCGCGCCTTCGACAACATCTACGACACCTACAAGAAGGGCGACGCGAAGCGCTGGGCGATCACGCAGATCCGCAAGAAGGGCCTGCGCGATTTCGGCGCCGCGCTTGGGGCGGAGGCGGCGCACCACCTGGGGATAGGCGCCGAGACCCTCGCCTTGCGGCAGGAAAGGCAGTGCGACAACGCGCAGGCGTTGGCGGATTTCCTGGCGGCGCACCGCAACGTTCGGCGCGCCTACTATCCTGGGTTGGCCGAGCACCCGGAGTGCGAAAGGGCGAAGGCGCTGTTCCGGCGCCCGGGCGGGCTGTTCAGCTTCGAGCTGGTCGACGGCATGGATGCGTTCGCGTTTCTCAATCGGCTCAGGGTGGTCGTCAAGTCCAGCAATCTCGGCGACAACCGTACGCTGGCCATTCCCGTGGCGGAGACCATCTACTACGAGATGGGGCCGGAACGCCGCGCCAGCATGGGCATCGCGGATTCGCTGGTGCGCATCTCCACCGGCATCGAGGAAACCGACGACCTGCTCGAGGACTTCGCGCAGGCACTGGCGTCTGCGAAGTAGAGCGGAGGGAGTAAGATGGCGCGTCCGAATCCGCACGGCGAAGCCATGACCACCTCCCGGCCCGAACTGTTCGGCCATCCGGCCGGCCTCTACACGCTGTTCTTCGCGGAAATGTGGGAGCGCTTCTCCTTCTACGGCATGAGAGCGCTGCTGCTCTTCTACATGATCAAGGGCTTCCTAGGCTACGGCGACAGCGAAGCCTACGCGGTCTACGGCGCCTACACGGCGCTGGTCTATCTGACGCCGTTCTTCGGGGGAATGTTGGCGGACCGCCTGCTCGGCGCGCGGCGAGCGGTGATTCTGGGCGGCCTGCTGATGGCGGCCGGGCACTTGATGATGACGGTCGAGAACGACTTGGCCTTCTTCGCGGCGTTGGCGCTGCTGATCTGCGGCAACGGCTTCTTCAAGCCGAACATCTCGACGATGGTGGGCGGCCTCTATCCGGTTGGCAGCCCACGGCGCGACGCGGGCTTCACGCTGTTCTACATGGGCATCAATCTGGGCGCCGCCATGTCGCCGCTGCTCTGCGGCTACATCGGCGAAACCTACGGCTGGCACTACGGATTCGGCTTGGCGACCATCGGCATGCTCACCGGCCTGGCGGTCTTCGTGGCGCCGCGCCGCGTGACGCAGGTGCTGATTCTGACCGGCGCGGGGGCTGGCGCGTTCGGCTTGTTCGTGTTCACGCCGGACAGCGGCCTGCAAATCGCCATCAATCTGATCGTCGGCGCGGCTTTGCTGGCGGCGGGTCTCATCGCCTGCACGGCGCTTTCCCGTGGCGGCTTGCCGGAGGATGCGGGCGCTGCGCCGAACGTCGAACGATTGCGAAAGCGGGTCTTCGGCGTCGTTTCCCAGGAGTGGCTGGTGTACCTCTGCACCTTGCTGGCGGTGCCGGTGGTGGTGCTGTTCGTGTCCGGCTTCTCGCCGTTCACTGGCGGCGAAGCGGTCTCTCTTCTGCCGAGCGCCTGGCTGGCGAACCTGCAAGCCGGCGGGACGCTTTCGCAAGTCGTGGCCGTGGTGGCCACGGAAATGAGCCGGCCAGCGGGACTGGTGCTGATGGTTTCCGGGGCGGTCGCGCTCGGCTATCTGGTGACGCAGACGGCGAAGCTGCCGAAGGTGCCGAGGGAGCGGATGTTCGTGGTGCTCATCCTGACTTTCTTCTCGCTGCTGTTCTGGGCCTTCTTCGAGCAGGCCGGCAGTTCGTTGAACAACTTCGCGGACCGCAACGTGGACCGCGTGGCGGAAGAACGTGTCATTGGGACGGCGGACGTGGGTGCCACGCTGCGCCTGCAGCCCACCCAGGAACAGCTGGGCTACCGCAACGGCGACGCGCTGTTCACGCTGGACGACTTGAACGCGCTGCGCGAACAACACGACGAGGCGGACTTCGAAATCGACTGGCTGGTGGCGGAAGACAACGTCGGCATGGGCGTGGGCGCGAGGGCGACGGAAACTCCGGCCAGCGTCTTCCAGTCGTTCAATCCAATCTACATTCTGGCGTTCGGACTGGCCTTCACGGCGCTATGGGGCTTTCTCGGCAACCGTGGGCGGGAACCGCCGACCCCCTACAAGTTCGCGCTGGGGCTGTTGCAGCTGGGGCTGGGTTTCGGCGCGTTCTGGTACGGAGCGCAGATGTCGGACGAGCGCGGCATGGTGGCGCTGCAATGGCTTGCCATCGGCTATCTGCTGCATACCAGCGGCGAGTTGTGTCTCTCGCCGGTGGGGCTGTCGATGGTCACCAAGCTGGCGCCGGCGCGGCTGGTGAGCACGGTGATGGGCGCTTGGTTCCTCGCCACCGCGTTCTCGCAGTTTCTGGCGGCGATCATCGCGCAGTTCACGGGGGTGACCGGGCCGGCGGACTCGGGGCAGGGCGTGCCGGCGCCTATCGAGACGGTGAACGTCTACGGCGGCGTGTTCGGGGGCATTGCCGTGATGGCCTGCGTTGCCGCGGTCGTCTGCTTCGCGCTTTCGCCTCTGCTTTCGCGTTGGATGCATGCGGAAGCGGACGCCGAGGAACCGCAACCGGAGCGCGAAGCGGCCTAGCGGGAACTTGGCGCGTCCAGCGCCGGGGCGGATTCGGCGCCGGAGGCTGCAATGCGGTAGTCGGCGTCGGCAGACTCCGCAGGGACGACGAACCCGTTGCTGCGGCCGCGTTCGGCGCAGCGACTCGTCGGCATCCGCGAAGGCAAGTAGAAGATGCGACAGTATTGGCGGTTCTACTGGCCGCTCGCCCTGACCGGCGTGGCCACGGTGCTGGCGATTCAATTCCAGAACGCGGCGCTGGCCCGCTATCCAAGCGCGGTCACGGAACTCGCCGTCTTCGCGCTGGCGACGAGCGTGTACGGGTTGTTCGCGTCCGGCCTCAATTTCGCCTCGCAGTTGGCCAACGTCTTCGCCCGAAGCGCCCACGGGCTGCGCCTGAGCCGCCATTTCGTCGCCGCGTGGAGCATCGCGCTCAGCCTGCCGTTGGCCGCCATCGCCGCGACCGATGCGGGCGCACTCGGCATCGAGCTGGTCTTCGGCATCGACGCCGACTTGGCGTTGCGCGTCCACGAATACCTGCTCTACATGCTGCCGCTGCTGTTCGTGACCGGGCAGCGGTTCTACTTGACGGGTCTGCTCGTCCAAGGACGGCATACGGGCTGGGTGACCGTCTTGAACGTCGCGTTTCTGGTCGCCGCGGGTGCCGCGCTGGTCGTCGGATTCGCGCTGCGACTGGCGCCCGTCGTCACGTTGGTGGGTGCGCAGGTCATCTCCGGCACGCTGCACTGGGGCTTGTCCGCGCTGGTCGTGCGACGTCGCTACCGTCTGCCGGAAACGGCGGAGCACGAAGGCGTGACGGTGCCGGACCTGGTGCGGTTCTTCCTGCCGATGACCGCCACCGGCTTGATGTTCGCCGTCAGCCGCCCGGTGCTGTTCGCCTTCGTCGCCCGTGCGCCCGACGGCGTGGCGACCATCGCCGCGCTGCGAGTGGCGTTCGACTTCAGCCACGTCTTCCAGCAAGCGGCGAACCAGTTCCGCCACTTCTTCGTCACCTTCGGCCTGGAACAGCTCGCCGCCAAGCGCCGCTTCATGGCCCTCGTGTGCGCCGGCATCACCGGCATCATGCTCGCCGTCGTCCTCACGCCGCTATCCGACTGGCTGCTCGGCCGCATGCTCGGTGTTCGCGGCGCGGTGCTGACCCACGCCGTCGAAGCGGTATTGGTGCTGTGCCTGATGCCAGCCGTCATCGTCGTCCGCAACTACTACCACGGCCTCCTGATGGTGCGCCGCCGCACCACCGGCATGGCCGTCGGCGGGGCGTTGCGGGTGCTCGCCATGGCCGCGCTGGCCCAGGCCGCCTACGCGCTCGGCGTCCTGAACCACACCGTCGCGGCGTTCATCCTGCTGCTGGGCTTCGCCACGGAGACTCTGGCCGTGCTTGCGAGCGCCCGCCGCGGCGACTGAGGCCGTACAAGACGTTGCGCGGCGTTGCCGCGCGGCGTTACGATACCCGACCATTTTGCTCGGATTTGAGCATGGTCGAGATTTCGGACGGTGCGCAGACGTACTTGCGCGAACTGCTCTCCAAGCAGGAAGAAGGCTGCGGCATCCGCATGTTCGTGGCGCAGCCCGGTACGCCCAACGCGGAGACGTGCATCGCCTACTGCCGCCCCGGCGAGCAGCAGGACGAAGACACGCCGAAGCAGTACGAGGGCTTCACCGCGTGGTTCGAGAAGCACAGCGAGCCGTACCTGGTGGACGCCGTGGTGGACTACCAGGAAGACCGCATGGGCGGCCAGCTCACCATCAACGCGCCCAACGCCCGCGTACCGAGCGTGGACGAGAATTCACCCCTCGAAGACCGCATCAACTACGTGCTCTACAACGAGATCAACCCCGGCCTAGCGGCCCACGGCGGCCAAGTCACCCTCGAGGAAGTCGTGGAGGAGACCGTCGCCGTGCTGCAGTTCGGCGGCGGCTGCCAAGGCTGCGCAGCGGTGGACATCACGCTGAAGCAGAGCGTCGAATCGTCCCTGCTGGCGCAGATCCCCGATCTCACCGAAATCCGCGACGCCACCGACCACTCCTTCAGGGAACACGCCTACTACCGCTAGCGCACGGTGCGCCGAAGGCGTTGTGTGGCGATGCGCGAGGGTGCCCCGTGTGTGGAGAACAAACTGTAGAGCCAACGGTGCAACCGATGCTCAGCCAGACGCCCGGCGTGGTGAGCGGTGCCGTGGTGTTCACGGGTACGCGGGTTCCGGTGGAGATGTTGTTCGACCATCTGGCAGCCGGCGAACCGCTGGAGAGTTTCCTCTCTTCCTTCGACATCCCCCGAGAGCAGGCTGCCGCGGTGTTGCGGCTTGCCGGCGAGGTCCTGCGCGATGCGTCTCCTGAGCGGGCTGTTCTCAGGCGGCGTCGCCCGCCCGCAAGCCGCAGTCTACGAGACGTCCGCCAGTGCCACCCTGTCCAGTAGCGGCTGGCGCAGTTTGTTCGCCAACCCTCGCAGGATCGCTTCCGTTTCCTCCCAGCCTACGCAGGCGTCCGTGATCGAGACGCCGTAGGCCAGGTCCTTTGCGGGGGCGAAGGGTTGGTTGCCGGGGCCGATGTTGCTCTCCACCATCAGGCCGACGATGGAGCGGTTGCCGGCGACGATTTGCTCCGCTACCGAGTCGGCGACGATGCCTTGGCGGCGGTGGTCCTTGTTGGCGTTGGCGTGGGAGCAGTCCACCATGACGTTGCTGTCGAGTCCGGCGTCCGTCAAGGCGTTTTCGCACCTTGCCACCGCTGCGGCGTCGTAGTTCGGGCCGCTGACGCCGCCGCGCAGCACGATGTGAGCGTTGCCGTTGCCGCGGGTGTGGATCATGGCGACCTGGCCTTTGCCGTTGATGCCGAGGAAGCGATGCGGGCTGGCGACGGACTTCATGGCGTTGACGGCGACGTCGAGGGCGCCGTCGGTGCCGTTCTTGAAGCCGACGATGGACGAAAGGCCGGACGCCATTTCGCGGTGGGTCTGCGATTCGGTGGTGCGGGCGCCGATGGCGGACCAGGTGATGAGGTCTTGCAGGTACTGCGGCGTGATCGGGTCCAGCGCTTCGGTGGCGAGCGGCAGGCAGGATTCGGCGAGGTCGAGCAGGAGTTGGCGCGCCAAGCGGATGCCGCGTTCGATGTCGAAGGTGTCGTCGAGGGAGGGGTCGTTGATGAGGCCCTTCCAGCCCACCGTGGTGCGCGGCTTCTCGAAGTACGCCCGCATGACGATGTAGAGGGTCTCCGCGGTGTCGTCGGCGAGACGGCGCAGGCGGGTGGCGTAGTCCCGCGCCGCGTAGGGATCGTGGATGGAGCACGGGCCGATCACCACGAGCAGCCGATGGTCGCGGCGCGCCAGGATGTCCGTCACCTTGCGCCTGGACGCGGCGACGAACTTCAGCACGTCCTCGGAAGCGGGCAACGCGCCCTTCACCTCCGCTGGCGTCGGCAGCACGGCCTGCGCCGTCACGTTGAGATTCTCGGTCGCAGTGGCCATGTGTAGCTCCTTCGCTGCATGTTGGATTCCGATGGCTGGTCGCCATTCGGACTGAGCGAAGGGCGACCGTGGACGCCCTCGAAGCGAGTGCGCCGCTAGGTGCTAAACCAGTAGCGGAAGCGCGGCACGGGTGCCGCGGGGTTGACCGAACGCATCGCTTCGAACATGGCGGGGCATTGTCTACGGCGAGGGCGGAAAGTCAAGCGCTGGTTTCTCGTCCGACGAGAACGAGCCTGACGAACGGTGCCCGTGCGCGGCCGAGTTGGGAGCTGCCAGTTGAGACCAGACGATGGTTGCGCGAGTCGGGAGGTCGGGCAAGCATGATGGGGCGAGGAGCAGGGCGAGGATCCGGTGATGCAGATGCGCCCCTTGTGCTAGGATCGCGCTCACCCTAGTCGGAGCGGGGCCGGGAGATGGGCTATGCCGCAGACTTTCCCAGTGCTCACGTCCGGCACTGGCAAGATGCCGAGCTGCTGGCACGGGTCGAACGCTGGGCCAACGCCGACCAGCTCTACGGCTTCAGTGCGGAGTGTGGTCTCAAGGCGGTGATGGTGGCGAACGGCATGCCCGTTGCGCCTGGCAGCGGCTCCCCAACGAAACGGCGCCACAAGCAGCATATACAGAATCTCTGGGGCACCTTCCGCTCGTTCGTCAGCGGCAGGCCTGCCGCGAGCCTGCTGCACCACCTGCCGCAGTCGAATCCGTTCACCCAGTGGACTCAGGACAACCGCTACGCGGCCAGCCGCCACTTCAACGCCGCAGCGGTCGCCCCGCACCGAGAGGCGGCGCAGCAGGTCCGGCGGTTCTACTTGCGCCTCAAAGTGAGCGGCTATGTCTAAGGTATTCAACAGGTTCGAGTCCGTGTTGCCGATGGTGGAAGACACGCTTCGCGACCCGATGCACCCAGCGGTGCCATGCGTCTATGTGGTACGGGACGTTTACGGCAAGGTGCGGCTGGCGGTCGCGGAATCCGTCGAGAATGACAACAGAGCCCACACGTGGCTGAAGGAAGAAGCGAAGACGCTTCAAGAACGGCTAGGCGCACGCGCCTTCCCGCCGGACGAGGCCATCTTGTTCCTGGACGACGACCTGCTGCAAGAACTCGATCGAGACAGCCGCGAGTTGCTGCCGAGCGTGCGCTTTGTCGACCGTCTGGTCACCGGCGCCGGCTGGTGGAACGTTGACGATACGGAGTCCGAGACGCCCATCTACACCCTCTATTCCGTGAAAGGAGGCGTCGGCCGCTCCACGACCGCGGCAGTGCTGGCTCGGCATCTGGCACGGCGCGGCGAGCATGTGCTGGTGGTGGACTTGGACCTCGAGTCGCCCGGCATTTCGTCTGCGATGTTGCCGTCGGCGCTGCAACCGCGGTATGGCGTTGTCGATTGGTTTGCCGAAGACCTGGTTGACCAAGGAGACCATGTGGTCGAAGACATGATCGCCCGGCCGAGCTGGCACCAGAACTTTCGCGGCGACGTTGCCATCGTGCCGGCGCACGGCTTCGAGCCGCGGGAATATCTGGCCAAGCTCGGTCGCGTCTATCTGGATGCGGACGTTCGGTGGACGCGACGATTGAAGCGAATGCTGCAACAGATCCGCGAGATCGCGCAGCCCAGCGTCGTGCTGCTGGAGAGCCGCAGCGGACTGCACGACATCGCCGCGGCCACCGTGACCGATCTGCAAGCGCATGTGCTCCTTTTCGGTACAGACTCGGCGACGAGCTGGCAAGACTACGAAATACTCTTTGGGCACTGGCGCGAACTTGGCCTCGCCGGCCGCATCAGGGAACGGCTGTCCATCGTCTCCAGCTTGACGCCAGACATCGACACCGAAGCATACGTCCAGAGCTTCCGCGAGCGGGCGTGGACGCTCTTCCAAGATCACTTGTACGATACGGTCGAGTCCACCGAGGCGCCTTACGGTTTCACCTTCGACATGCAGGGGGAGGGCGTACCCCACGATCCGCTGCCCATCCAATGGACGCGGGGGTTCGCCGCCGGCGCGTCGCTGCACGACATTGAAGACAGCACGGTAGAGCAGGCATATGGTCGGTTCCTAAGGCGATTTGACGAGCTCCACGGCAACGGCGGCGGTGCGGGCCCGTGAGCGATCACAAGGCCGCGATGCGCCAGGCGCTTGAGGGGTTGCCGGCCGAAACCAGCTACGGCGAGCCGCCGGCACCGGCGAGCGTCTACTTCCCGCAGTCGCACTTGAAAGCCATGCACCCGGATGTCGCCGTGGTCACGGGCATGCGCGGCGCCGGCAAGACGTTCTGGTCCGCCGCCTTGCAGGTAGCCACTATTCGTGAGTTGATCGGTACGCGCTACGAACGCACGGCGATCAACGACAAGACCGTGGTGCGAACCGGGTTCGGCGCTCGCCCTGCCATCGATGAGTATCCCAGCAAGGATGTGCTCGCCGACCTTCTGAACCAAAGAAGCGACGCACGGCTTACCTGGCGAACCGTTCAGGCCTGGCAGCTGGCACCGCAGGATCATCCGCTGCGACAAGAGGAGAGCTGGCGCAGGCGGACGACCTACGTTGAAGGAAATCCAGAACAAATTGATCGACTGTTCGCTGAGCGCGATGCGAAGCTGGCCCAGGAAGGCCGCCATTTCGTCGTGATCTACGACGCCTTGGATAGAAGTGCGGACGACTGGCGAACGATGTACCAACTCGTCCGCGGTCTGTTGCAAACAGCGCTGGACATGCGCGGCTATCGGCGCATTCGCGCAAAGGTGTTTCTGCGTACCGATCAGTTCAATCCAGCGGCGATTGGCGACTTCCCGGACGCGTCCAAGGTGCTCGCATCCGCGGTGGAACTGAGCTGGCCGCGGCATGAACTGTATGGGCTGCTTTGGCACCTGCTCGGCAACGCGGAGCGGCCGCCAGCGGCGCTGAACGATCTGATCGGCGAAGTGCGCTCGAATCCGGCGGCGGCAAGCGGTTGTGGCACATGGCTGGTGCCGACCTCCTTCGTGTTCGACGAGGACCGCCAACGCAAGGCCTTCCACACCGTCGCCGGCCAGTGGATGGGCACGGATCGTCGCCGAGGGTTTCCCTACACGTGGATTCCCAACCACCTCGGCGACACCGAGGGCAAGGTGAGCCCGAGATCGTTCATAGCCGCCTTGAGAACCGCGGCGGTAGACAGCCGCCAGAGGCATCCCCAGCACGAGTACGCATTGCACTACGACAGCATCAAGCGAGGCGTGCAGAAGGCATCCGGCATCCGCGTTGCCGAACTTCGGGAAGACTACCCGTGGGTGGACCGACTGCTGAAGGACCTGCAAGGCGGCACTGTACCTTGCCCGTTCGGGGACATTCGGTCGCGCTGGACGGACAGACGGACCCTGACCCGTTTGCGCGACGAGATCGCGCAGCAGGAGGTGAAGCTGCCGCCAAGCCGCATCGACGAGGGTGCCGAGGGCGTCCGCGCCGATCTTGAGTCGCTCAGCATCTTCCAGCGCGTACACGACGGCCGCGTGAACATCCCAGACGTATTTCGCGTCGGCTACGGGCTGGGGCGACGCGGCGGCGTTCCGCCAGTTCGCTAGCCGATCCACCGCGATCGACGACGCGGAGAACTTGCGGCCCTACGTTGAGAAGCGCATGGGCGGACTATGGCATTCGCTCAACCTTATCGATGGCCTCCGCGCCGACCAGTTCCCAGCCTCGGAACACCAGCGCGATCCCCGTGAATTGGACTGACGGGTGCTGCTGGGCCAGCCGCTCGTCGGCCAGATAGCCGCGCAGCTGGGCCTTGGCGGCTTCCAATGCGGATTGCGTCGCCGCATCGTCATCGTCGCCGCGCTTGAGGTACTTGAGTTCCACCACGTAGCCGTGGCGCAGCGTCGGGTAGCGAGCCACGAGCGGCGTGAGCACCATGTCCGCGTAGCCTTTTTCGAGTTCCTGCTCGGTGTGGAACACGAAGCAGCTGGCCGCGCCCAGATACGCCGCCAAGAAGCCTTGCAGCAGCCGCTCGCCCTGTATGTAGTCGCGCACGCTGGTTTGCTGGCGCAAGGCGTTGGCCAGGTAGTCCACCGCCGGGCGCCAAGCGCCGTCCCGGGCCATCGCCCACGTCAGCGCCTCGAACTGGAGGTGGTCCACGGAGAACACGCCAACGTCGCGGTAGGCGTCGCGCAGGTAGCCGTACATCAGCCGCCGCACGGTCTGGTTCGGAACGCGCAGGCGCTGCCGGCCGTCCGCCACGCCTTGGATGGAGAGCAGCCCGAAGCAGTGCAGCAGCGTGACGAAGTTCTCGCGCTGGCCAAGTTGCTCCACCGGGAAACTGGGGTTCAAGTCCGAGTCCACCTGGCCCTCGGCGATCACTTGGCGCAGCACGTCGAAGTTGCCGTTGAGCGCCAGCGCCTGCGCGTCGTGCAGTTCCGCCTTGTTCGAGACCCGGCGCGGCACCTCGGCTGCGGCCTCGCGCTCGGCCGTGAGCGTCAAGTCGCGGTTCACCACCACCAGATGCCGCAGCTTGCCGTAGTCCACGCGCACGTTGACGTCGATGAGGTCGTGCGGGCCTTCTTCGTTGGGAATGCTGTGCGCCAGGTAGTACAGCACCATGTCGGTGTTGTAGACGTCTTCGGCGGCGTCCTTGGCGAAGCGGTAGCCGTTGTACCACTCGCGCATCACTTCCATGGCGGCGTCCGCTTCTTCGTCGAACACGCCCGCTTCCCTATACGAGTCCACCAAACCCCGCACTTCACTCTCCGTGAAGCCCACCATGTCGTTGTACTTCTTGCGGAAGCTGATGTTCGTGCCGATGTTGAAGCCGCTGGTGACGTCGTCCAAGGTCACGGGCGAAACGCCGGTGACGAACAGCCGTTCCAGATTGCCGGACTCCGTGCCCGCCTTCAGCGTGGCGAAGAAGTCGCGGAAGAAGCCGCTGCCGTGGGTTACCGAGTGGTAGGCGGCAACGCCCTCGCCGGCAAGGATCGTGTTGGCGAAGTTGTCGTACTCGTCGATCAAGAGGTAGAGCCGAACGCCCAGGTCCTCCGCCTGCAGGAACAGCTCGTCCAAGCGGCCGTCCATTGCAGGCGGCGACAGGATGCGCTGCCTCGCCTCTTCGGGGAACAGGTCGGCGTTGGCCTCGAGCATCCTCCGCAGCCGCCGGTAGCAATGATCTTCGAAGCGTTCCTCCAAAGTGGAGAGGCGCTTGCTGAAGGCCGAGAAGTTGAGTCGCAGCACCGCGTACTGGCTGCGATTGGCGGTGGGTTCGCGGTCGATGTCCAAATCCGCGAACAGCGCCTGGACGCGATCCTTGCGGGTACGGTCGTAGTAGTGCTGCAGAATCGACACCCAGCACGACTTGCCGAATCGCCGCGGGCGCAGGAAGAACACGTGGCGCTCTCCCTCCAGATCGTGCAGGAAGCGCGTCTTGTCCACGTACAGATAGCCCTCGCGGCGGATCATGCTGAAGTCCGCCATGCCGTAGGGGATGGGCCGATAGGGTTTGCCGACGGCGGTGGCCATATTTGCAGGCTTCGCGAAGCTGCGGAAGACGATTGGATTCTCACACCGAGGCGCCGTGCTGTCCAGCCGAGATGCGCCAACGGCAGGCGAAGCCGCTACCGAAGCGGCGGTTCAGGCGGTCTGCAAGTTGACGATTTCGCCGCCCTCCTTGGCGTCGTCGGTCGCGGTGGCGCGGCGTGGGTCCAAGGCGTCGCGCACGCCTTCGCCGACGAAGATCAGCAGGGTCAGCAGCATGGCGAGGGTGACGAAGACCGAGATGCCGAGCCAAGGGGCGTGCAGGTTGGCTTTGGCGGCGGAGAGCAGGCGGCCGAACGACGGCGCGTCCAAGGGCAGGCCGAAGCCTAGGAAGTCGAGGGCGGTCAAGGACGTGATGGAGCCGTTGAGGATGAAGGGCAGGTAGGTGAGGGTGGCCACCATCGCGTTCGGCAGCACGTGGCGGCGCAGTATCGTCCAGTCGGAAACGCCCAGCGCCTTGGCGGCGCGCACGAACTCGAAGTTGCGGGCGCGCAGGAACTCGGCGCGCACCACGCCCACCAGCGCCATCCAGCTGAACAGCGCGAGGATCAGCAGCAGCCAGAACACGTTCGGTTCAACGATGCTGGCGAGGATGATGAGCACGAACAGGATCGGCAGGCCGGTCTGGATTTCCACCAGGCGCTGGCCGATGAGGTCCACCAGGCCGCCGAAGTAGCCCTGCGTCGCCCCGACCGTGATGCCGATGGCGGAACTGATGAGGGTGAGCGCCAAGCCGAACAGCACGGAAAGGCGGAACGAATAGAGCAGCCTGGCGAACAGGTCGGAACCGCCGGAGTCCGTGCCGAGAAAATGGTTCTCATCCGGCGACGAGGGGGTGATGGCGTAGTCGTAGTCGATGGTGTCGTGGGAGAAGCGCAGCGGTGGCCAGAGCGCCCAGCCGTTCGCTTCGATCAACGCCTGCACGAACGGGTCGCGGTACTCCGCCTCGGTTTCCAGAACGCCGCCGAGTTCCGCTTCCGAATAGGCGAAGAGAATCGGGAAGTGCAGGTCGTCCTTGTAGGAGAACATGATCGGCTTGTCGTTGGCGATCAGTTCCGCGCCGAGCGAGAGGACGAACAGTGCGCAGAAAATCCAGAACGAGTAGTAGCCGCGCCGGTTCGCCTTGAACAGCTCCCAGCGGCGCTGGTTGATGGGGCTCAGGCGCATCAGTCCATCGCCCGAAATGCCGAAACGCCCACGCTGCCCGCGGTCACGAGCGCTTCTCGAAGTCGATGCGCGGGTCGACGAAGGTGTACACCATGTCGCCGATCAGCTGCATCACGAGGCCGATCAGCGTGAAGCAGAACAGCGTACCGAAGAACACCGGATAGTCGCGCTTCACCACCGCTTCGTAGCCGAGCCGCCCGATGCCATCCAAGGAGAAGATCACCTCGATGAGCAGCGCCGCGGTGAACAGCAAGCCGACGAACGCCGCCGGAAAGCCAGCGATCACGATCAGCATCGCGTTGCGGAACACGTGGCCGAACAGAACGCGCCTCTCGGTGAGTCCCTTGGCGCGGGCGGTGAGCACGAACTGCTTGTTGATCTCTTCGAGAAAGCTATTCTTCGTCAGCATCGTCAGCGTGGCGAAGCCGCCGATGGTCATGGCCGTGAGCGGCAGCGCCAAGTGCCAAAGGTAGTCGCCGATCTTGCCGAACAGCGAGAGGTCGTCGAAGTTCTCCGAAAACAGGCCACGCATCGGAAACCAGTCGAAATACGATCCGCCGGCGAAGAAGACGATCAGCAGCACCGCGAACAGAAAGCCGGGAATCGCGTAGGCGGTGAACACGAGGGCGGACGTCCACACGTCGAAGCGTTCGCCGTCGCGCACCGCCTTGGCGACGCCGAGCGGAATGGAAATGCTGTAGATGAGGAACAAGGACCACAGCCCCAGCGAAACGGAAACCGGCAGCGCGTCGAGCACGAGTTCCATCACCGCCCGGTCCTGGAAGTAGCTGTCGCCGAAGTCCAGCCGAAGGTAGTTCCAGATCATCAATGCGAAGCGTTCGTGCGCTGGCCTGTCGAATCCGAATTCCTTTTCCAAGCGGGCGACGAACTCCGGATCCAATCCCTCGCTGCCGGTGTAGCCGGTCTGCGTGGTCGGCCCCATCGTCGCCGCGGAGGAAATCGACGCGGTGGTGGAAACGCCCAAGCCCGACGCCTGGATGATCGCCTGTTCCACCGGCCCGCCCGGCGCGAACTGCACGATGACGAAGTTGATGACCATGATGCCGAACAACGTCGGCACGATCAGGAACAAGCGGCGAAGAAGGTAGCGTCCCATGTTTCAGCTGTCGTGGCTGTCGCGCCCGCGGTAGGCGGCGACTCGGCGGGCGCGCTCTTCGTCGTACCACCACGTGTCCCAGTACACTTCGCGCTTCAGCGGCTCGCCGTTGGGAAGTTCCGGCCGCCCGAACCGATCCCAGAACACCGCGCCGATGCGCGTCTTGGTCATGCCGGGAACGTAGTAGAAGTTCCACAGCAACACGCGATCCAAGGCGCGGATGGCAGCGGTGTAGTCTTCGTAGGTGGTCGCCGCGGCCATGGCGGCGATCAGATGATCCACCGCCGGGTCGCGCATGTTCGGCCAATTCAGGCTGTACGCCTGGTCCGCCATGACGCTGTGGAAGCTCTGGAAGATCAGCAGCGTCGGCGTATAGCTCGGGCGAAACCAATTCGCCCCGGCATCGAAATCGCCGGAACGCGAGCGGTACAGCCAGTTGGAAATTTCCGGCGACTTGATGGACGACGTGATGCCCAAGCGTTCGAGATTTCGCGTGAAGGGAATGAACGAACCGCCGAGCGCCGGGGAAACCGCGATGAAGCGGATGTGGAACGGTTCGCCGGTTTCTTCGCGGACGAGGCGGTAGTCGCGCACGACCCAGCCGGCTTCCCGCAGCAGTTCGGCGGCGCGCACGAGATTCTCCCGATGCCAGCCGCCACCGCCGTTGGGCGGCGGGCGGTAGGGTTCGGAGAAGACGCGTGGCGGAACGTGGTCGCGCACCGGTTCCAGCAGCGCCAGTTCCCGTTCGCTGGGCAGGCCGCTGGCGGCAAGCTCGGAACCGTGGAAGTAGCTCGTCGCCAAGCCGAAGAAGTCGTAGCCCTTGCGGTTCAACCACACGAAATCGGACACCAGCCACAACGCTTCGCGCACGCGGATGTCCTGAAAGCGCGGCTGGTCGAGGTTCCAGAAGACCGGCCACCACAGCCCCCACGGCTGCTTCACCGGCAGCCATTCGTGTTTGAAGACGCCCGCTTCGTAGGCCGGCATCACGGTGTAGTCGCGCTCCCAGTATTGCGGCACGTTCTCGATGTGGAAGTCGATCACGTCGCCCTTCACCGCCTCGGTCTTCACGCGGTCGTCGGCGAAGTAGTCGAACTTCAGGATGTCGAAGTTGAACCTGCCTTTCATCACCGGCAGGTCCTGGCCCCAGTAGTCCCGCACCCGTTCCCAGCGGATCCAGCGGCCCACTTGGAAGTCCTTCACCCGGTACGGGCCGGAACCGAGCGGCGGCTGCACGGTCGTCTTGGTGATGTCGCGGTCTTCCCAGTAGTGCTTGGGGATGATCGGCACCTGGCCGATGCGGATGGGGAGCAGGGCGTCGTTGCGGGAATCTTCGGCGATGCGAAAGAGGATCTCGTTCTCGCTCAACACTTCGATGGCCTCGATGGGCTGCAACGGCGTACTGACTGTGGCGGTGGCTTCGTCGCGGTAGACGCGGTAGGTATAGGCCACGTCGTCGATGGTGAGCGGCTGCCCGTCGTGCCAGCGGGCGCCGTCGCGGATCTTGAAGGCGATCCAGGCGCCATCTTCGGCCACCGCCACGCCTTCCGCCAACCGCCCATACCACGCGGCGGGTTCGTCGGCCGCCTCAGTGAGCAGCGAGTCGTGCAGATAGTTGGCGTGCGGCGCCGCCATGCTCAGCCCGGCCACCACTTGCGCGGCGCGCAGCGCGGCGGGATTGAACGAATCCCAGCTGCCGGTGCCGTGGCGACGCATCGCGCCGCCCTTCGGCGCATCTGGATTCACATAGTCGAAGTGCGGAAAGTCTGGCGGATAGCGGGGCTCAGCCAAGAAGGCGTAGCCGTGCTTGTACGCTATCGCCCCGGCATCTGGTTGGGTCTCGGCATGGCTGGCGACGACCGCAAGGGCCGCCGCCAAGCCAAGCGCCAAGCGCATTGCAGCGCCGGATTGTTGGGGCCTAGTCGAAGTCCCAGATGGCCCGCAGGTAGTAGAAGGCGCCGCCGAAGCCGTAGGGCGAGTTCTCCGGATAGAGCATGCCCACGCCGTCCTGCGAAGGCTGCGACGTCTCCTCCGGGTACTCGTCGAGCAGGTTCTGCCCGCCGACCACGAAGGTCAAGCCGTTGTCCATCTCGTAGGCGGCTTCGCCGTCCAGGAACCAGCGGGCGTCGTAGGTGCTGCCCCACGGCTGCACGTTCGCCGGCGCGCCGTAGAACTCGCCGTAGCGACGATACCTGCCCATGAAGCGCCAAGGCCCTTGCGTGTGGTTCACGGTCAACGACACGCGGTTGTTCGGCAGCGTGTTCTTCAGCTGTTCGACCCGCAGATCGTCGATGATGTCCGGGTTGCGCTTGTCCACCACCGTGTCGTTGCGATTGGCGACGAACACCAGGTCCGTGTCGCCAGCCATCAGCTCCAAGGGCATCGTCACCACCAGATCGACGCCCTTCGTGGTGGTGTCGAAGTCGTTGGTGAAGAACAGGACGCCGGCGAAACTGCTGGCGTCTGCCACGCCCAATGCCATCAGCGCCTCGATGTCCGCATCGGTCAGCGCCAGGAAGGACGTGCGCGCGATGCGTCCTTCGACGACGATCTGGTAGTAGTCGAGCGTAACGCTTGCCGGCCCGACATCGAACACGGCGCCAAGCGTGCTGTTCACGGACTCTTCCGGTTCCAGCGGGGCCGCGCCCTTCTGCATCGAGATCGGATGCGTCGGCGGCAGCGTTGCTTCGTCCGCCAACATGCCGTTGTTGAACGCAGTCGTCACGTTGCGCACGTTGGACTGGCCCACCGTGGGTGCGCGGAAGCCGGTGCTGACGGCGCCGCGCAACGCGAAGTTTTCCGCAACCTGCAAGCGCGCCGTGAGCTTGCCGTCCAACGTGGTGCCGAAGTCCTCGTAGTCCTCGTAGCGCAACGCGCCGCCGACGAGCAGGTTGTCGGCGAGGTCGGTTTCCACGTCCACATAGGCCGCGTAGCTGCCACGGGTGGTCTCGCCAGCGTGGCGTGGCGCAAGCCCTGGGAAGCCGTTGGAGCCGATGCCGAAGCCTTGGTCGGCGAAGCCCCCCGGGCGCTCGTCGATGAACCAAGAGTTCCTGTCGCCGGCTTCGCGCTCGAAGGTTTCGTCGCGCCACTCGAAGCCGAGCGCCAGATGCACCGGCGCATCGTTGCGTCCGAGCCCGTCGAGCGCCTTGGAGAGATTCACGTCGAAGGTGCGATCCGTCTCGGTGTAGGTGCCGGGGAAGTAGGTGGTGGGGATGCCCACGCCTTGGCCGGCCAGCTGCGGATTGATCGTGTTGTGCATGAAGTGCTCGACCGTGTTGGTGCCCCACACGCCGCTCACGTCGTAGAACCAGTCGTTCGCCATCTGGCCGCGTAGCCCCACGGCGAAGCTCAAGTCCTCCACGTCGCCGCCGAACTGCGGGGTGAAGCCGCCGGGGAAGCGTTCGATGAAGGAGAAGCAGTTGGGATCCGCTGCGACAGCGGCAATGGCGGACGCATCGGCAACGTCGTTCATGACCGGAATGACTGGGCAGTCGCCTTCGCCGCTCAGGTTGGCCACCTTCACGGTCGGCACGCCATCGACCACCGGGCCTCTGAAGACGCCGCCACGGGTGTGCGGGTTGCGGAAGAAGAAGCCGCCCTCGACGGTGCGCTGCGCCCAGTTGCCGTAGGCGTAGAGTTCGCTGTTCTCGCCGACCTCGAAGCCGAGATTGGCGAACAGCTTGAGGTCGTCGCGGATTTCGGGAGCGCCCCAGATCTGCGCTGCCGGCTGGCGCACGCGCGAGTTGCCAGCGGCGATCAGACCAGCGGCGTCCGCGCGTTGAACGCTGCGGCTGGTGGGGTCGGCCTGCTTGTACTCCATGCTCAGGTTGATGAAGCCGCTGTCCATCAACGGCAGGCCGAGATTCGCGGCCAGCGTGGTGGCTTCGCCGTCGCCTTCCGCGCTGCGGCCCCACTTCGCCTCCACGGAGCCGCCGCTGGAATCCTCGCGCAGCACCAGATTCAGAACACCGGCGATGGCGTCCGAACCGTATTGGGCGGATGCGCCGTCGCGCAGCACTTCCACGCGGTCGAGCGCCACGGCGGGGATGGCCGACAAGTCCGGCCCATGGGCGCCGTCGCTGATGCCGCCGCCGAGGAAGCTGATGACGGCGCCGCGATGACGGCGCTTGCCGTTCACGAGCACCAGGGTGGCGTCCGAAGGCAGGCCGCGCAGGCTGGCTGGCCGAATGACCGTGCCAGCGTCGCTGATCGGCTGCTGGTCGACGTTGTACGAGGGCACCAGCGCCGCCAGCAGGGAGTCCATGTCGGTGTCCCCCTGGTTGCGGAAGTCCTCGCCGCCGATCACGTCCACCGGCACCGGCGAATCCGCCGCCGAGCGGTCCCGCCGCCGCGAACCGACGACCACGAGTTCTTCGACCAGCTGTTCTTCGTCCTGCGCCAAAGCGGGCGTCGCCAGCGGCAGGGCGACGCCGAAAAGCGCACCGGCGGCAAGGCCCCGGCACACGGTGTTCAAGGTGAGTTTCATATTCCCCTCGGCGATGTTGGCAAACGACGTTCGCAGCACGACACGGGCGCTGCGTCTCTCCTCACAGGCGACAGCCCGCCGACGGGCGACAGACCCGCCAGCGTCGTCCGGCTGCGGGCGCGCACTCTACCAGATTCGCCCGCGGGATGAACGGCGTTTTCCTAAGCTGCCTCGCCCTCGCGCCGTGCTACGCTTCGCAGCCTCTCGTCGCCGGCCTCGGCGACCCCATCGTCGCAAGCGCGGAGCCGGAAACCATGTGGCACCTCATTGAGGATTTCTTCGAGCAGGGGCTGATCGTCAAGCTCTTTCTGGGCGTCGGCTGGCTGGCGGTCGTCATCATGCTGGCGAGCTTCGTGACGCTGCTCTTGCCCTAGTAGGCCCGCGCCATGTGGCTCTCGTCCCTCACGGAACAGCAGCGCGACGCCCTGCTGGGCCTGGCGCACAACGTCGTCGTTTCGGACGGCCTCCTCGACCCCAACGAGGAGGACATGATGGACCAGTTCAAGCGCGAGATGGCGGTGAAGCCGGACGTCGTCTCGGACTACCTGGAACTGGACGGCATCGGCGCCGTCTTCGACTCCCGCAAGTCGCGCATTGTCGCCATCCTGAACCTCCTGCACCTCTCCTACGCGGACGGCGCCTTCGAGATCGAGGAGGAATGCCTGCTGAAGGAAGTGGCCCGCTCCTTCGGCTTCGACGACGACGACTTCCGCGGCATGGACAGCTGGGTGAAGCGCCTAGTGGCGCTGGAACAGGAGGCGCGACGGCTGATGGCGTCTTGAGAGTTCGCGGGTGGTTTGACACTCGCGGGAGCGAGCGCGCTACGGTGACATGGCCCAAACAAGGAAGCCCAAGGGAGGGAACCAGTGAGCCGGGAAGGGGCGATAATCCAAAAGATTCGCGCCGCCGTTAAAGCGGGACGGTTGAAGGAGCCGTTTTCGTCGAAAGACGTGATCCAAGCGGGAATCCGGTATGCAGCCATTAGTTCGGGGACGTTCCTCCCAAAGCACCGAGTCGGCAATGGCAGCACCACGGAACACTTCGTTCAGGTCGCACGGGGTCTGTACAGATTGGCTTAATGTTCTGAGGCTCCCTCGGCGACGGACTCGTACATATGTGTACGAGGTTGATTTATTTCACAAAATTCTTGCCAGCTAGCGGAATGTCGTCTACGCTTGCGGCATGACTGAAGTACGCGCCAGATACATCACCGCCCGCGATCGCCCGCAGCTGGCGCCGGGGCGGCGAGTCAACAACATGCGGCCAGCGAAGCGCGCACCGCACCGTTTGCTCTCGGCCGTGGAAGCGGGCTTCCCAGGCTGCGAAACCGTGCCGATGAACGCCCGGCAGTTCGAGCACTGCGATCGGCACGTCGAGTATTGGGACGCGCGCAAGGGCGTCGCGTGGATGGTGCGCGAGGTCAGCATCGAGCACGAACGGCCGCTCTCGCGCCTAGCCGTGCTGGTACACCGCATCGCCGAGGAACGGGGCGCCGCGATGCTCTGCTGCGGAACCACCTCGCTGCACGACCGCGATGCCAAGGGTGATGTGCGCGTGATGGAGGCGGACCAAGCCATCTACTTGAACGGCAAGAGCGCACAGGCGCTGCGTTCGCCGATCCTCGTCCGCGAGGGGCAGGCGCCCGATGTCGTTCTGGAGGTGGACCACACCACCGATGCGCGCCGGCGGAAGCTCGGCGTGTACGAAGAGTGGGGTGTGCCGGAGGTCTGGGTGGAAGTGCCGGACGCGCCCGCTCGAAGCCGCCCGAAGAGCCGCCGGTCCGGGCTCACGATCCATGTGCTGGACGAGGAAACCAGCTGCTACCGCGAGGCGCAGGCAAGCGAAGCGCTGCCCGGCTGGACGGCCGCGGAGATTCACTCGGCGTTGAACGAGGGCGTCATCTCGGAACGCACTAGGGCGGCGATAGCGCGGGTCGGCAAGGCGATGCGCACGAACGAAGGCACCGTGCCGTGCTCGTCGAGCCTCCTTGAAGCAAATGCGAGCAACTCTCCGCAAACCGCCATCGCCGTACGCACGGCAGCGATGGTGTGCGCGATCCTCGCCGGACGCGGCATCGGCGTCGCGCCGGAGTTCCTAGCCGACCCCAGCGCCATAGCTGCCCACGACGCCAAGCAAATCGTCGAAGCGGCCTTGGCGTGCGACAGCGCAGAGCACTTTCTCGCGTTGATGGCGGCGTCCTAGGAGCGCTCACCCCCTCTGCCGCGGGCGAGCAGCACGTCCTTGGCCTTGTTGAGCGTCGCCGCCAAGTAGTCCGTGCCGCCGCGGTCCGGGTGCAGCTTCTGCATGAGGCGGCGGTGGGCGGCCAATATGTCGTCCTTGGACGCCGCATCGTCTAGGCCCAGCACCGCGAGGGCCTGGCCTTCGTCCATGTCGCGCGTGCCTCCGGCGCGGTCCGCCCGCGAATCCGGCGTCCAGCCTGGGAAACGCCGTTCCATGTAAGCGGCGAGCAGCTGTAGAGAGTCGGCGGATTCCAGTGCCGCGTACAGTTCCTCCAACTCCGTTTGGCCGAGGTCCGCGAGCCGGCGGCTGGCGAACTGGCCACGCAGCACCTCACCGTCCATTTCGCCGGATTCGTGCTCCAAGGTCATGCGCAGATCCGCGGTGGCCACGGTGGACACGCTCGGCGCTTGGCCGCTCGGCTGTCCAAGGCCTTGCTTGAACCCTCCGAAACGCGCAAACGGATTGAAGCCGGTACCGGAGCGGAGGAAGTGGCTGAGGAGAGGCGCGGCGAACATGCTCAAACCCCAGCGCAGGAACGGCAATGCGCCGGCAGCGACCGCCGCCAGCCAAGGCAGGCGGCCGGTGGCGGTGAGCAGGAGCAGCGCCGCCAGCAACGCGACCGCCGCGGCGCCGGCCACTTTGGAGAGCTTCTTCGGGCGGTTCTTGACGCTCAGTTCCTTCCACAGCAGCCAGAACGCGACGAGGCCGACGACGGCCGGAATGACCGCCATCATGGCAGTTGCGCCAGCAGATGCCGGGCGGCGGCATGTTCGATGGCGGCCAAGCCGTCGCGGCCTTGCGCAGCGTAGGCCGCCACCGCGCCGAACAACTCGCGCAGCGTCTCCGCGCTCCCTGGCGCGAACGGCACGTGGGCGCCGCGAGTGACCGCGGCGATGTCGCGGAAGACTCTGCTGGCCACCGGATCGCCGCCTTCCTGGAAGACGAAACACGGCAGGTTGAATACCCCAAGTTGTCCGGCGCGACCGGCAATCGCATCGTGGTCTTCCTCGCAAGCGTCGCCGACGA
Source organism: Candidatus Azotimanducaceae bacterium (assembly GCA_965243175.1). Lineage (GTDB taxonomy): Bacteria > Pseudomonadota > Gammaproteobacteria > Pseudomonadales > Azotimanducaceae > VXYL01. Next base: position 2,077,482 of record OZ251532.1, read on the forward strand.
AGACCACGGCCTTGATGCGCTGCTTCCTCGATTCGTCCAAGGCGTGTTGCAGCACGCGACCGATCTGGGTCAAGCCGCCGCGGCAGCGAACGCCCGTCATCCGCGCGAGCAGTTCGGCTGGCGACGTCGACCAAGGCGATGCGTGGAACTCGTTGAATCCGCGATAGTAGGCGAGCTGCACCGCAACGCCGCTGCCGGAAGCGGCGGAGAACAGCTCCGCGTGCAGGTTCATCGCCATGTCCCAGGTCGGTTCTCGGCTGGCGGTGGCGTCCAAGGCGAACAGAATCCGCGCCTCCGGGGCACCATGCGCGCCCCGACGGACGGGCAGCGTTCGCGCCTCGGCGAGGAACCGTGCGACATCGGTGCGCGGCACAGGGGTCTTGGCCATTGGTTCGCCCCCTCGCTAGCTCGGCTCCACTCTGCGCGGACAGGGCCCTTCGCTGCTCGTTCGCAGAGCGGCTAGTCGCGCAGCGACACCAAGCCGCGGCCGACCATTTCGCCCGCCAGAATGCGGTCGATGGCGGGGGAGAGGGTGTCGAGGCCAAGAGGAGTCACGAGGTCCTCCAAGCCGTCGAGCTGCCACGGGCCGGCCAGCTTCCGCCAGATCTCCGCCTTCTGCGGCAGCGGCAGTTCCACGGAGTCGATGCCGAGCAGGTTGACGTGGCGAAGGATGAACGGCAGCACCGTGGCGGGGATTTCCGGCGAGGCGACGAGACCGCAGGCGGCGAGGCTCTGCCCGTAGCGCAAGGACTTCACCGCGTTCACCAGAATCTGGCCGCCCACGGTGTCCACGGCGCCGCCCCAGGTCGGCCTGCCGAGAGGCCGTTCGGCGCCGGCAAGAGCGTCCTCGCGGCTGAGAATCTCGGCGGCACCGAGGCTGCGCAGGAAATCGTGCTGCGAAGCCTTGCCGGTGACGGCGTGGACTTCGTAGCCGAGCTTGGCCAAGAGCTTGACGGCGACCGATCCCACGCCGCCGGTTGCGCCGGTGACCAGCACCGGGCCGCCGTCCGGCGCCATGCCGACAGCTTCGAGCTTGTGGACGCTGAGCGCCGCGGTGAAGCCGGCGGTGCCGAGAATCATCGCCGAGCGCGGATTCAGCCCGGCCGGCATCGGGACCGCCCAGCCAGCCGGTACGCGGATCTTCTGGCCGAAGCCGCCCGGCGTGCCCATGCCCAAATCGAAGCCGATGACGATCACCTCGTCGCCGACCGCGAACTCGGCGCTGGCCGACTCCGCCACGGTGCCCGCCGCATCGATGCCCGGCGTGTGCGGGAAATTGCGCGTGACGCCCGGATTGCCGGTGGCCGAGAGCGCGTCCTTGTAGTTGAGCGACGAATACGCGACGTCGATCAGCAATTCACCCGAAAGCGCACCGCCCGGTGGCAGTTCCGCGGTGGCGAGTTCAACGACGCTGCGCGTGAACGTCCTGTCTTCGGACTTTTCGACGCGGAAGGCGCGGTAGGCGGCGGAATCGGTCATCGAAGTCCTCCTGTGGTGGTTCTGTCCAGCAAGCCCTCGAGAGCGCGCGACGCGCCCTTGCCGAGGGCCGTCCCGAGCGCACTTGCGAACTGGCCGGCGAGTCTCTCCAAGGGGGGCTTCGGCACCACCCAGGAGACCTCGAAGACGTCGGCGTCCTGGCAGGCGCGGGACAGGTACTCGTCGCTGGTCACGAGTTCGTCCACCAGCGCCCGATCCAACGCCCGCTGGCCGTACCAGTGCTCGCCGGTGGAGACGGCATCCAGATCGATTCCAGGCCGCCAGTTCGCAACGTACTCCTGGAACAACGCATGCACGTCTTCCAGTTCCTCGCGCAGCTTCGCGCGCCCTTGTTCGGTGTTCTCGCCGAGGAAATCCAGTGTGCGCTTGAAGCGGCCGGCGGTGTGGACCTCGACGTCCACGTCGTGCTTCTTCAGCAGGCGGTGGACATTGGGAATCTGCGCCACGACGCCAATCGAGCCGACCACCGCGAACGGCGCCGCCAGAATCCGATCCGCCACCGCCGCCATCAGATAGCCGCCGCTGGCCGCCACCTTGTCCACCGCGACGGTGAGCGTCGCCCCGTGGCTGCGAATGCGCGCCAGTTGCGATGCCGCCAAGCCATAGGCGTGGACGGCGCCGCCAAAGCTCTCCACGCGCACCACCACTTCGTCCCCGACAGCCGCCGCGCCAAGCACCGCCGACACCTCCTGCCGCAGCGACTCCACCCCGCTCGCCGCCATGTCGCCCTCGAAGTTCAGCACGAAGACGCGGCGCGTGGCCTTTTCCGAGGACTGCGCCGGTTCGACGGCCTTGGCCGAGTCGACATCGCTGGCACCGGGTGCCTGTTCTTCGGCTTGAGCGGTCTGTGCTTCCGGAGCATCGTCCGACGGTGCCTCCGGCGCAGTCTCGGCCACGGGGCCCGAGGCGCCTCTAGTCTTCTCGCGGCGCGCTTCCTCCTTCAAGTGCTGCTTGCGCGCCTTGGCGTCCGCCTTCCGGCGCCGCTTGACCACCGCCGCAGGCAGCGCCGCTTCTTCCACAGCGCGATGCATGCTTTGCAGCCGCTCGTTCAGCTGCATGACCTCGACATGGCCGGTGGGCGGCGAACGCAGCGCCCGGTGGGCCGCCGCGGACGCGACCGCGGAAAGGATGACCATCACCGCCACGACCACGGTGACCGTCTTGGCGAGGAATCCAAGGTAGTCGAACAGGAGTTCCATGCACTTCGCTTGGGTTGGCAAGGGTGCCTGAACGCACGATTGTAGCCTCAACACGCCTTGTTGCAGAATCGCGCAAAGCTGATCGGCTGCGGTTAGAGGAGAAGGCCATGAGTGCTGCGTTGAAGAGGACAGGAGCGAATGACCCAGTCGACGTCTTTACTTCGACTGTCGACGCCTCGCTCAAGCGCCTTCTGCTTACACTGGCGCAAGGTTCGCGGGGAGTTCTGCTCGTTGCGAGCCTCTGGTACACCCGGCGTATGCTCGGTCGGTCGAGGGACGCAATCTCGGCCGCCGACGTGACCAGCGAAGTCGACAGAGATCTGATGCACTGGGTGGCCGCCCGCCATCAGAGCTTCGCCGACGTGTTGGAGGGGATCCACGGCCAGTTGGCCGACGAGCTCCTACGACTTCGACTCGCCCCGTTCAGGTTCGCGGCCGTGCGCCTGTTGGAGACTCTCGTCATCGAGGCTGAAGATGCAGCGGAGACAGCCGCCTTGGGCGCAAGTGCGGAGTTCGCCAAGCTGGTCAGGGAGGACTTGAGAAACCACCGCGTCGCCTATGTCAATGGCTGAGTACGGCGATTTCGAGGCCGCGCTTGAAGCGCGGTTTCAGGCGGAGGCGGGGCGGGATGTGGATTTCGCCTTGGCGTTGGCGGTCGATGGCGATCCGGCGGAGCAGCTTGCGGCGTTCTCGGTTCAAGCGGGCGTGTTGCGGTTTCAGCCGGATTGCCGGCTCGATGCCACCTTCTACTTCGCCGATGCGCAAGCGGCGTTGGCGGTTCTGGATGGCGAGGAGGACCCGTTCGACGCTTTCGCGGCCGGGCGCTTTCGTGCCGATGGCAACCTGCCGCTTGCGTTCGTGCTGCTGGGGCTGTTCCGGCCTGGCACCGGGGTGGACGTGCCGGAGTAGGTTCTCGCTACGCTGGCGGGGTGTTCTTCTCGGCGGCGGTCATCTCGTCAATGAAGGCGTTGATGAGCCAGCGCGAGATGGCCGTGCCGCCTGGCACGTTCGGCAGTTCGCGGTAGTGGAACCAGCGCGCTTCGGCGATTTCGCCGTCGTGGAAGACGAACTCGCCGCTCGCGTAGTCGGCGTGGAAGCCGAGCATCAGCGAGTTCGGGAACGGCCACGACTGGCTGCCGAGATAACGCAGATTCGTCACCTCGATGCCCACTTCCTCGGCGACTTCGCGATGCACCGTCTGCTCGATGGACTCGCCGGGCTCCACGAATCCGGCCAGCGTGGAGAACATCGTCGTCGGCCAGGCGACGTTGCGCGCCAGCAGCATGTCTTCGCCTTTGCGCACCAGCACGATGATGCTCGGCGACAAGCGCGGATAGATCGTCAGCCCGCAGTCCGGGCAGTGCTTGGCGCGGTCCGTCGCGTGGTCCTCGGTGGCGGTTCCGCAGCGGCCGCAGAACCGGTGCTGCCGATGCCATTCCACGATCTGCTTGGCGCGCCCGGCCAAGTAGAAGAAGTCCGGCTCGACGCGCCCCAGCCAAGCGCGCAGCCCGGTGGACGCGAAGCCTTCCGGCGGCCTGCCCGTGGCGGCCAGCGCGAAGCAGGCGCGGCTTTCCCAGCGGCCCAGGTAGTGCTTGTAGTCCACGGCGAGATCCACCCAGCGGAACTCGTCGGCGGTGACCGGGCGCGGCACCCCCTGCTCGCTGATGGAGAGCATCTCGTCGCCAAGGCAGACGAAGTACAGCGCTTCGCCGAGGTCGAGGCCATCGGGCGGCGCCACTTCGGAAACGAAGCGCGACGGAGACGTCTGGAACATAGGCAGAACCCGCTTGCCAAGGGCATTGGTGGCCGCTCAAGCGCACAACGCCAAGCCGCCACCAAGCCATGCTAGCGAATTTCGGCGCGTGGTTGCAGCGGCGCTTTGTGCCTCGGTGCCTGCGTTGCTATGCTGCGCCCGAATCCCGTCCTGCGTCGGATGGGCGGCGTCACCCTCGGCGTCGTGGCGTCGGCTGCGCGGTGGCGTGGCGGCGGATTCGCGTTGGATTAGGAGTCGTTTTGGTGCAAGCACAAGCAGCGCATAGCCTCGGGCGGTCGTTCTGGGAGAACTTTCTCGGCAGCGCACCGACCTGGTACAAGCAGGCCATCGTGGCCTTTCTGGTCGCCAACCCGTTGCTCTACTGGGCGTTCGGCGGCTTCATCGCCGGCTGGATTCTGGTGCTGCAGTTCATCTTCACGCTGGCGATGGCGCTGCGCTGCTATCCGCTGCAACCGGGCGGGCTGCTGGCCATCGAAGCGCTGCTCATCGGCATGACGAGCCCCGGCCACGTCTTCGAGGAGGTGGAGACCAACCTCTCCGTGATCCTGCTGCTGGTGTTCATGGTGGCGGGCATCTACTTCATGAAGGAGCTGCTGCTCTTCACCTTCACGAAGATTCTCATCCACGTTCGCAACAAGATTCTGCTCTCGTTCCTGTTCTGCTTCGTCGCCGCGTTTCTCTCCGCCTTTCTGGATGCGCTGACCGTCACCGCAGTGGTCATCAGCGTGGCCGTCGGCTTCTACGAGGTCTATCGCCGGTTCCTCGTCGAACAGTCGATCGAGCGCCTCGACGAAGCCGGCGACGAGGACATCCCCGAACTCGGCACCGAAGAGATGCTGCAGTTCCGCGCCTTCCTGCGCAGTCTGGTGATGCACGCGGCCGTTGGCACCGCGCTTGGCGGCGTCACCACCATCGTCGGCGAACCGCAGAACGTGCTGATCGCCGAGCGCATGGGGTGGGTGTTCATGGAGTTCTTTCTACGCATGTCGCCGGTGACCTTGCCGGTGCTGGTGGTGGGGCTGACGACGTGCGTGCTGCTCGAAAAGCTCAAGATCGCCGGCTATGGCCCGCTGCTGCCGCCCACGGTGATGAAGGTGCTGGCGGACTACGACCGCAAGCAGACCTCCGAACTCACCCGCGCGGACAAGGCTCGGCTGATCGTGCAGGCCGCGGTGGCAGTGGTGCTCATTCTGGCGCTGGCCTTCCACGTGGCCGAGATCGGCTTGATCGGCCTCTCGATCATCGTCTTGCAGACGGCCTTCAACGGCATCATCCAAGAGCACCGCATCGGCCCCGCTTTCGAGGAAGCGCTGCCGTTCACCGCGCTGCTGTGCGTCTTCTTCGGCATCGTCGCGGTGATCGCCGATCAGGGCCTGTTCCAGCCGGTGATCGACTACGTGCTGACGCTGCCGAAGGAGCAGCAGCCCGGCGTCTTCTACATCGCCAACGGGGTGCTCTCGATGATCAGCGACAACGTCTTCGTGGCGACGGTCTACATCGGCCAGGTGGCGGAAGCGTTCAACGCCGGCACCATCGACCGTACGCAGTTCGAGTTGCTGGCGGTGGCCATCAACACCGGCACCAACATCCCCAGCGTGGCCACGCCGAACGGCCAGGCGGCGTTCCTGTTCCTGCTTACGTCGTCCTTGGCGCCGCTCATCAACCTCTCCTACGGGCGCATGGTGCTGATGGCGCTGCCGTACACGGTGACCATCGGCATCACCGGCTGGCTCGGCGTCCACTTTCTCTTGTAGGAGCTCTTGTAGGAGAGAAGGCGCAACTCCCGGCGCAAGTCGCGCCGGGCACGTTCAGGCTGGCCAGGCGCTTGCGTCTTCCTCTCCGCCTTTCCGGTCTTTGCCATCTTTCCCGTCTTTTCCGCCGCTCTTGTCGGCTGGCGCTTTCGGCAGCCACAGCCCGCCTTCCGCGAAGCAGCGCCATACCCACGGCAGCCAACGCATCAGCGCGAAGCTGAGCCACAGCGCCCAGGCGAGGATGAGCGCCTTGTAGGCCCACATCGGCAGCGAGTAGACGGCCGCCTGGGGCATCGCGCCGTCGGTCTTGTCGGCGAACCAGCTGAGCTGCTTGCCGGACGACTCGAAGCCGGTCACGCTCATGTCCGGGCTGCCGAGAAGGCCGCTCTGGATGCCGACGAGAATGGCCGCGAAGGCGATCAGCGTCAGCAGTCCGAAGCCGATCTGCAATGCGTTGTAGAGTGTGCGCTCCAAGTCCGCGCCCCAACTCTTGCGCGTGCCGTGCGCGAGCAGCCAGGCCGCGACGACCGCGAACGCGATCCAGGACGACGTGCTGAAGCCCAGCCCCAGCAGCAGCCAGTGCTGCCAGCGCAGCGGCGTGACCCGGAACCGCCCCAGCAGGATGCTGGCGGCGATCAGCGCGATCAGTTCGGACCAGTAGAGGATGGCCGGGCCCAGCGTCGGCCCGGTGGCGAACAGCAGCCAACGCGCCGGCATTTCGATGCGCGTGGTCAGGTTGCTGGCCGGCGCGCCGAGTTCGACCGCTGGCGTGGCCACGCGCAAGCCGGCGGGGTTCGGCGCCTGCCAGGCAATCGACACCGTGTGCTCGCCCGGATCGATTGGAACGTCGAGTTCGCCAGCCGCCATTGCCAGCGGCACCGAGGCGCCGTCGATGGAGACTTCGGCAAGGCTCGCGTCCTCCGGCAGGCGCACGACGTGGCTCGCGCCCCGCGTGCTCCGATAGGCCAGTTCAAGCCGCGAGTTGCGCCAACGTTCGCCGGCCGTGGTTTCAAGCTCCACGGCGTCGATGGCGAGGGTGGGACCGTCCACCGCCTGCGGCTTGGCGATGGTCAACGCAAGCGTCTCGCCGGGGCGTGGATGGAACGTCAAATGGCCGCCGGGCGTGTCCGCGTCCGGCTGGCTCGCCGGCACGCCCTCGGACGTCACGCGCCATGTGCTTCCCACAGCCAGCCGCCACACTTCCCGCCAAGGCCGGTCCGCAAGTACGCGCAGCGACATCGACGAACGCTGGGGCAGCGTGGAGCGCCACTCGAAGCTCCGTTGCGTTGGATGCATCGCCACCGCGATGTGGCCATCCTGCGAGGGCTCGCCGGAGACCACGGCTTCGCCGTCGAGAAGCGGCACTCGGAGTTCCACCGCGCCAGTGCTCGGCGCTTCGCGGTACACGCGGGTTCTCACGCCCCAGTCGATGCGCCCCAGATCGATCGACCGTTCGATGTGCACGAACGGCGGCAGCCGACTGGCCTCCCATGCGGCGTCCGGCAGTTCGGCTTGTCCTTCCCGAAGTCGCCTCAGGGAGAGCGATCCGGCGGAGAGCGATCCATCGCGGATGCCCGTCACCAACCAATGGTCGGACGTCGCGGCAATGGTGCGGGGGTTCGCCGGGAACGGAATCTCCATCGCCTCGTCGCTCGGCAGCGGGCCGCGCACCGTCACGACGTGGCGGCCGCGATCGAGTCGCGTCCAGAGCGTGTCGGCGCGGCGTTCCACGGCCAGCGGCGTCTGGCCGATTACTGCTTCCGCCGGCAACCAGCCGTTCGGCGCGCCCGGCAGCGGCACGGCAACCGCTTCGAAAGCATGGACATGCAACTCGATAGCGAGAGCGTCTTCGCCGACTTCCACGCGGGCATGGACGACGTCCGCGCAGTCGGGTACGCAGTCCGGTGGCGCGAGCAAACGCTCTTCCAGCTGGTCGAGCAGCGCTTGCGGCGGTGTCTCGGCGCTTGCCGAAGGGCTGGGCGCGAGCAACGCGGCCATGGCGACGATCGCGGTCACCGAGCCGGATGCGCCGCGCTTCCAGACCGGCCAACGCCAAGCACGGCCGAGCAGATCGAATGCGAAGATCGCGGCAAGCAGCCCCAACGCGGCCACCGTCAGCACACGCAGCAGGCCCGTCAGCCAAGGCGGCGCCACGACCAAGCGCATCGTCCGCGTCTCGTCCACCGGGCCGCTCCAGAAAAGGGCGTGCGGCGACCACTTCCATGCCGGCCGGCCCGGCCCGGTCTGGGTCAGCGCGTCCGTCTCGTAAAGAAACGCGCCGCTGACGACTGCCTCCTCAATGTCCGCATCGCCAAGCGAGGCAGCGAGACCCTCCATTTCGGCTTCGGTCGGCTCGGCAGGCAGGTCGAACTCGGCGCGTCGGATGTAGGAACCCACCACGTCCGCACGCCGCTCGGTTCCCGCGAGCATTTCGAACAAGCCAATCGTCTCGGCGCGGCGATAGGACGACGGTTCAAGCTGCGGATAGGCGGCCATGCGGATCTGCGCGATCAGGAACGGCACTAGAAAGAGCAGCAGCAGCGCGAACGAGACCAGCCGATACCTCTGCGTCACGCGCTGCAACCGTCCACTCGGCGCAACGCGCGCCAAGGCCGCGGCGGCGAGCAGGTTGAGCCAAGTCCACACCGGCGCACCGGATTCGTGGAAACTCAGCGCCAAGGCCAGCAGCGCCACCACGCCCGCCGCTCGCCCGTACAGCCGCGCCGTCGCGGTGGCGACCACCAGCAGCACGAAGAAGTCGAGCAGACGCCAGCGCCCCATCCAGCTGCTCGGCGCATCGTCCACGCCGAACGCCGCCAGCAGCTTGTTGCCAGGCGGCAAGTGCAGAGTCGTCGCCGCCGTCATGTTGGTACGCCAGCCGGACACCGGCATTTCGCCACCCTCGTCCACGCGACCGAGCGCCTGCACGTCCACATCGCGACGCCGAACCTCGATGCCGCCACCGTCCTCGGCTTCGCCGCTGGCCGCGTTCTCGCCGCGCGTCACGGGCAGCGCGCTGCCGCCTTCCTTGGCGGCGAGCAGAACGTAGGGGCGCACGGTTTCCAAACGCCACTGCGTACGCATCGTGCCGGTGACGTGGTCGAGGAACGTGAAGCCGCGCCGATCGAAGTCCAGCCACAGGTCGCGCGTGAAGGCGAGTTCGTTCTCGGCGTCCGTCGCGCCGCGGCTGCGCTCCACGATGGTCAACGCGTCGCCGGGGGACAGCCGAAAGGTCGGCAGGTCCGACCAAGGCGCGCCGACCAGCAGCGGATCGACCGGACGCGGCGCCTCCGCCGACGTGATGCGCAGCCTCGGCGCCGATTCGTAGCCCCAGACCTCGGTCGCCGGCATGTTCCGCTCAGACCCCGGTACGGCTGCCCCCGCCAACACGCCGTCCGCGCGGGCCGCCACGGCCACCTGCCAGGAGCCCGGCCGCACCTGCAAACGCAGCGCGCCGTTCTCCAACCGCGCCGGCAGGTCGCTTCGCAAGGTCATGGGGACGAAGCCAAGCGGCAGGACCGGGCGCAGCAGTTCCTCGCGAACGCGGCCGGAGACGTCGAGGTGGAGATGCGTGACGAGGCGCGTCGGCACGTCGTCGATCAAGCGGCGGAAGACTTTCACGGCGAGCGCGTCCTCCGCCCGCGGCTCGGCACTGGCAGCGCCCAGCCACAAGCCATCGTCGCGTCTCGGCAAGGCGATGGGAACGCCATCCACGGCCAAGGCGATCAAGCCGGTTTCGGGAGGAACTGCGAGCTTGGGCGGGCGCTCCCGCCAGGCGAAGCGCCCGGCGACGCGGTGTTCCCCAGGCGCAAGGCGAAGCGCCGGCCGTTCGTCGCGCAAGACCAGAGACGCTGGCTGCCCGTCCCGGGTCACGTCTCGCGGCCAGTGCTCGGCGTCCCCGGGCAGCGGCACCCACTGCTCGGCGCCGTGGATCGTCCAGCGCTGCTCGAACCGCCCGCCCTCGGCATCGACTTCGATGCCAAGGCGTCCTGGCCAAGCGCAGACGAAATCGCTCCGGGCCGCCGCCTCGCTGTCGTGAAGGAAGGGGCAGCCACGGTATTCGAAGCCGTGCAGCACCCACTCGCGCCAGTCTTCCAGCGCCTCCGGCACGGCAACGCTCTGCGCACCTTGAACGCCCAAGGCCGCAAGCACCGCACCGGCCAGCCAAGCCCGCCCCAGGAACCGCGTCCGCATGGCAAGTCCTTACAGTCCGCCTGCTCGATCGCCAGTGTGCCAAATTCGTAGACAGCACGAACGAGCTTGCGTTCCATCTGGGCCGCACACGCCGGGGCGATTGCGATTGCACTTGCCCATCACCAGCCAACGCGCCATGTTCCGATGCGTCCGCAGCAAGGTGGAACCGGGACGGAAACGATGCGCGACCTCTTCAGCGCCTCGATGTGCCCGCGGCTGTCACCGTGCGTTTCGGCGCCGTTCCCCGCACTCTTCCCTGCGCTGGTCGCCTGATCCGCGCCGGCACGGCCGGACAATGGCGCAGCGAACTCGCGCCCGAACAGGTGCAGGGCGATCGTCGCGCCGGCGAGTCCGCAAACGCAGCGCTCGCTGCCGGAAGTCCCACCAGCCTGAAGCGCAACGCCGCTCGCTCAGCCGGGGATGCGGGCGAACTTCTGCAGGGCGTGGCAATCGAGCGGCACGAGCCCTCGGTTGCCACCGCCGCTGTAGACCACTTCGGAGACGTAGAGATCGCCCTTCGAGTCGCACCAGATGCCGTGCGGCGCGAAGAAGTTGCCGGGGCGGACCGGGTCGGAACCGCCGAAGCGGGTGACCACCTGGCCGTCCAAGTCCATCACCGTGACGCGGGCATGAGGCGTGTGCGGGAGGATTTCGACATCCGGCGAACGACCGGCGATTTCCCCAAGTTCCGCGACATAGAGGAAGTCGTCCTCGTCAATGTAGAGATCGTCGGGGCGGACGACGTGACTCCACTCCTTCACGTACTCGCCGTTCGGCTTGAACACCTGGATGCGCGAGTTCTCCCGGTCCGCCACGTACACGGTGTCGTCCTTGTCCACGGCGATGGCGTGCGGCAGGCGGAACTCCCCCGGCCCACGGCCCGGCTCGCCCCATGAGAACTGGTGCTCCCCGCTGGCGGAGAACTTGTGGACCCGAGCGTTGCCGTAGCCGTCCGCCACGTACAGTTCGCCGGTGGTGGAGAGCGCCACGTTGGTGACGCGGTTGAAGGGATCGCCCCCGAACTGCACCGGCGCCTTGCCGGGCACGAAGCCGGTGTCCGCCGGCTTGTCCTTCTCGCCCAGCGTTTGCAGCAACTCGCCGCCCGGCGTGAAGATGCGCACCGTGTGGTCGAAGTTGTCCGCCGCGAAGACGCGGTCGTCGGAACCGATGTAGAGCCCGTGGGCGTTGGTGAACACCCCTTCGCCCCAAGCGTCCAGAAAGTTCCCGTCCGCATCGAAGACGATCATGGGATGCTCGCCGCGATTGAACGCGTAGACCCGATCCTTCGAGTCCGTCGCCACGCCAGCAACCTCCACGAAGCTCCACCCTTCTGGCAGCTTCTCCCAGCCTTCCACCACCTCGTACTCGATCTTCGCCACGGCACGCCCCTTGTCTCTTCCCTCGCTGCATCATAGCCACGGCTGCGGTCAATGGTCAGAACTTGAGAAGGCTCGTTTCGAGGTCGGCGAGGTCCACGACGCCGACGGCGTTGTAGCCCTTCATATGGCCAGCGCACTCGCCTGGATTGAAGATGAGGCGCTCGCCGTCGCGTTCGCAACGATGGAAGTGCGTGTGGCCGTGCAGCGCCAGATCGTAGCCGTCGTCCAGATCGTCGAGGTCGCCGGGATCGTGAACGACGACGATGCGCCGCTCCGCCCAGTCGAGAAGCAGAGGCGGATCGCAGAGCGTGAAGCCATGCTCGGTCGCGCTTCGCTCCAAGGTCTCGCGCTCGACGTCGTTGTTGCCGTAGACGCCGTAGAGCGGCACCTGCAGATCCTTGAACAGGTCCAGCGTCTTCGCTTGGGTGATGTCGCCGGTGTGGACAACTCTCGCCACGCCAGCGGCGTTGAACAGCGCGACAATCTGGCGCACGTTGGCGAGATTATTGTGGGTGTCGCTAACGACACCGACTCGCAAGTTGGCCGGCGAAATCACTGAAGCGTGATTGCCCGAATCGTCACTTCAGTGCCAGCGCATTGCTAATCTGCTTAGCAGCCCGCTCTTGCTTGCGCTTCTCGACCTCAGGCACCTGGGAATAGCGAGGTCCGAGGTGATCGCCTCCCTTGTCGTTAAACGGCGGCGACAAGATTTTGATCAGTATTGTCTCCATCGCCTTAATCGCTTCATCCATGTCCAAGCTATCCCGGTTGGACACGAGCTCTTGGTTCGTATCGACGGAGTGGAGACCGAACCAAGAGAACCTGTCGAACCATTTTCGCCGCTCGTGTCTCGTGTGGTCGTACAGCCTATCGTACAAGCCAGAGTCCGTCGTACGCCCCACATAGATGACGTTGGGCCATTCGTACAAGACGTACACGCCGATTTGGTCCGCAAAGTTGACTTCGATGTTGTTGTCGCCGTACCTTCCCGGGCTGCCAAGCAACTCACGTTCGCCCCACACAACTTGATCGCGATGCCAGCTCATTCCGTAACAAGGAATCAGCAGGTCACCGGCGGCAGACGGTCGAGTTACACGGTCTTTGTTTGGTATATCTGTGCGGTGCCAAAGACCTGCTTCATTGAAGACCTCTTTGTCTTTCAAATACTGAAGAGCGCTGTTAATTTGGTCCCGGTCGAGTGACCGATGGTCGCTGCTGCGACCGAGCCACTCGCGGATTTGCTTCTGCGACAAGGCCCCTTCAGAGAGGGCTTCTAGGACGAGCTCTGTGTTCTTCAATGATCTTGGCCTCGGGTTCTCTAGCTCAGCGTCATACGCAGGACTTGGGACTGGATCGCCCGAGTCGCGGTGCCTAGACAGTGGCAACTCGGGAGATCCAACGGGTCGGCAATAGCTAGACCATCGCTAAGCCGCCCTCTCCAAAACGTGGATCCCGCAGGCGCTGCCGAGGCCGATCACGTGGGTGAGGCCGATGCGGGCGCCGTCCACCTGGCGCTTGCCGGCTTCGCCGCGCAGGTGGGTGGAGACTTCGTAGATGTTGGCGATGCCCGTGGCGCCCAAGGGGTGGCCCTTGGAGAGCAGGCCGCCGGAGACGTTCACCGGCACGCGGCCGCCCAGGGCCACTTCGCCATCGTCGATGAGTCGGCCGGCTTCGCCGTCCTTGCACAGGCCGAGGTTTTCGTAGTGCAGGATTTCCGCGGTGGCGAAGCAGTCGTGCAGTTCCACGAGGTCGATGTCGTCGGGGCCGACGCCAGCCATCTCGTAGGCGGCTGCCGCTGCTCGGCGGGTGCAGGTGTTGACATCCGGCATCACCAGATCGCGCTCCTGCCACGGGTCGGAAGTGAGCACCGAAGCGCGCACCTTGACGGCGCGATCCATCAGGCCGAGCTCGCGGGCCTTCTTCTCCGAGGCGATCACCGCGGCCGCGGAGCCATCCACGTTCACCGAACACATCAGCTTGGTGTTCGGGTAGGAGATCATCTCGGCGTTCATCACCGTCTCCAAAGGCGTCTCGATCTGGTACATCGCCTTGGGGTTCATCGTCGAGTGGTGGTGGTTCTTCACGGAGACCTTGGCGAACTGCTCGAACGTGGTGCCGTGCTCCCGAGCGTGCTCCATGCCGGCTTCGGCGAACACCGAAGGCATGGTGCCGGAGCCGAGCAGCCCTTCCTTGGAGATGCCCTTGCCGCCGCCCCCGCCACCGAGCAGGCCCTTGCCCATCTGCTCGACGCCCACCGCCAGCACGACGTCGTAGAGTTCGGCCTTCACCGCCGTCCACGCTTCGCGGAACGCGGTGGCGCCGGTGGCGCAGGCGTTGGAGACGTTCACCACCGGGATGCCGGTCTGCCCGATCTCCTGCAGAATGCGCTGGCCGACCATGCCGCTGGCCTGGCCGAGATTGCCGCAGTACAGCGCCTGCATGTCGTGAATGGTCAGCCCGCAGTCGTCGAGCGCCAAAAGCGCCGCTTCCGAGCCGATTTGCGGGACGGTCTTCTCCGGGAACCGCCCGAACTTGATCATGTCTACGCCAACGACGTATGCGTCCGTCATGCTGGTGCTCCTACCCGGTGTGGGTTTTCCTTAGGGTTGAAGAGGCCGAAAGAAGTAAGCGAGGTAGGCGTTGCCGTCGCTGTCCTTGCGCCCAAGGGCGTCGTCGTAGACCACCTCGACGGGCATGCCGAATGCGATCTTCGCCGGGTCCGGCTCGACGCCGATCAGATTGCCCTTCACCGTGCCCCCGCCTTCGAGATCGACGATGGCCGAGACGTACGGCACCTCGATGCCAGGGAACGACCGATGGACGATGCTGTAGGCGTACAGCTCGCCCCGGTTGGACAGCCGCACGGCGCTCATCTCGCCACGCGCCCCGCACTTCGAGCAGATGGCGCGTTCGCCGAGGAACGTCGCCCCGCAGCAGTTGCAGCGAGACCCCTCCAGATACGGCTCGCCATCGTCTGGAATCTTCAGATAGGCCACTGCCGGCAACGGTTTGCTCGCCATCGTCCCTCCGTTCGACGTTGAAGCGCCCTACTTCGGCTCACGGTTCGGGGGCCAAGCAAGGCGTACTGCACCGTGCCGATCCCCGAACCCTGACGCCACTTTACGGGCTGGCCGGCCACTGTCAAGCCGGATTCTCCGCCGGCCTATGCCGCGACACCACGCACAAGACAAACCCGATGGTAGAGTACGCCCTGCTGGACAACCAAGGCGACCGCGACATGTCGACGTTAACCATCACGCTTGACGAGAGGCTCGAGGCCGACCTGCGCGAGGTCGTGGCCAGCACCGGGTCGCGTCGCACGGATTTCGCCCGAGAGGCGCTGCGACGGCAGCTTGCGCTGGCGAAGCTGAAGCTGCTGCGCAAGGAGATGGCGCCCTATGTGCGAGCCTACGGTTGGTCGACGGAAGAGGATGTCTTCCGGGACGTCTCTTGACCACGCCGATTGCTGGTCTTCCATCCGCATGAGTCCTCGGCGTTCATCGGCCCCGAAGCAGATCTAGGAGCTCCCCTTGGGGCCAGGGCAATCGCATATGGATTTGCCGCCTACTCGCGCCTGCGGATGCCTCGGATCATGGCGAGCAGGACGTCGTCGTTGCGCTGGGCGCGGGCGAACTTGCGCCGGACGGACCGCTTGTCGGGATCCATCCGGGCGATGTTCAGCGCCAGCCGGCGGACGACGCCGAGGCAGGCGGCGCCGTTGCCCTTGCGGTTGCGCGCCTGGTCTTCGTCCATCGACACGTCGAGCACCCAGTGCAGGCCGTTCTCGATGGTCCAGTGGGAGCGGACGATGCGGCCGAAACGCTCGGCCGAAGGCTTGCCGCTGAGCAGGAAGTAGCGGGCGTCGGCGCTCTCCGACCCGTCGGCCAGGCGCCGCTCCCCGACCACCTTGCCGATGGCCGACAGGCCGGGCCAGTCGTGGCGCTCCTGCAGCCAGCCGACGTCGTGGCAGACCGTCGCGGTGCGCGTCTCGACGCGCCCGTGCCCCTTGTCAACCTGTTGATGCGACAGGAGTTCCGCCGACTTCGGGGGATTGTCCAGATACTCGACCACGTCCTCGTGCAGACCGCCCTGGTTGCGCTTCAACTGCAGCGCGTAGTCGCCGCCCTTGGCCACGATCGCCGCCGCGGACCCGCGCTGCGCGTGCATTGCGTCCGCGGTCACCGTGCGCCCCTTCACGTCCAGCAGCTCCAGCAGTTCCGGCAGCGCCGGGATCTCGTTCGACTTGCCGTCCACCTTCACCTGCGCCAGCGTCAGCTTCGCCTCCGCCGCGAACGCCTGCAGCAGGTGCGTCGGCGACCGCTCCGAGGCCGTCTCGAACGACCGCCGCAGCGCCTTGCCGTCCACCGCCACCACGTCGCCGAGTTCGTCCGCCCAGTCCTGCGCCAGGCGCAGCAGCGCCTTTTGCAGACCCGCCGGGTCCAGCTTCCGGAACAGCCGCGAGAACGTGTCGTGGCTCGGAATGCCGTTCTCGAGCGTCAGGTACCGCCGCAGCCATTCCTCCCGCTCGCGCCCGAAGTCCTCCATGTCGACGCAGGTGCGCCCGCTGGTGAGCATCGCCAGCAGGGCGAGCACCAGCATCTCGTGCAGGTCGTGGCGCTTGGCGTTCCCCCGCCTCGGGTCCTCAACGTCTTGAAAGACAAAGAGAAGTTCCCGCATGTCGTCTCTCCTTCCTTGGATCGAGACGTCAATCCTGCACCATCCCCCTCTCGCCACGCCACATCGCAATCCATATGCGATTGCCCTGCCCTTGGGGCCGGATGGCCTTGAGCTCGGTCTGTGGTTCTTCCAAGATGTCTCCGTCCCCGGTGACGAGCATGTCGACGCCATGCTCCAGCGCGGCACCGACGATCAAACGGTCATCGGGGTCTCGTTGGGGCCATGCGGCTGGTCTGACCGCTTGAACCACTGCCGCATGGTCGCTGACGAACGCGACGTACCCGCGAGCCCGGTGCGCCGTCATCGCCAACTTGTCGACCAGCACACGTTCGAGCTCCGTGAGCGTCTCGCGGGCCACGAAGAGGTCATGCTCCGCAAGCACGGCATCGAGAACCTCGGCGCAAACGCCGCCAAACCCGAAGGCGGAGACCAGAATGTTGGTGTCCAACATGACCCTCATGGGCCGGCCGTGCGCAGCGCGTGGGCAGCGCCCCAAGCCTCACGCACCGGCCATCCCGCAGCAGCTATGGACTTCCTTATCCTCAGACCCCGAGGCGTTGGTGCATGATGGGGCTGGTGGTGGTGTATTGGAGGTGAACTTTTTCGTCTGGGTTCAGGCGGGCCTTGATGGCGAAGGCGGCGAGGGCGGCTTCGTGGAAGCCGGAGAGGATGAGCTTCTTCTTGCCGGGGTAGGTGGCGATGTCGCCTACCGCGTAGATGCCGGGGATGTTCGTCTCGAAGCGTTCGGTGTCGGTGGGGATCTGGTTCTTGTCGAGGTTCAGGCCCCACTCGGCGATGGGGCCGAGTTTCGGGGAGAGGCCGAAGAAGACCAAGGCGTGGTCGATGTCGAGTCGCGTGGTGGAGCGGTCCGGGTGGCGGATTTCCACGCTCTGAAGCGCGCCGTCGCTTGCCTCGAAGCTAACGCAGTTGCCGATCATGAAGGTCAGGTGCCCTTCGGCTTCGAGTGCGCGCATCTTGGAAACCGTTGCGGGGGCGGCGCGGAATTTGTCGCTGCGGTGTACCAGGGTGAGGGATTGCGCGGCGGGGGCGAGTTCCACGGTCCAGTCGAAGGCGGAGTCGCCGCCGCCTAGCACGAGCAGGCGCTTGCCGTGGTGGTCTTGGGGGTTGCGCACGCGGTAGAAGACCTGGCTGTCCACGAAGGCGTCGATGCCCTCCACGCGCAGCGGCATCGCTTGGAAGGCGCCCACGCCGCCCGCGATCACGACTGCGCCAGCGTCGAACGTTTCGCCCTTGCTCGTCGCCACGTGGAAGCGGCCGCCGTCCATGGGCGCCACTTCCGTCACCTGGCTCTCCAAGTGGAAGACCGGCGCGAAGGGTTCGATCTGCTTCATCAAGCGATCCACGAGTTCCTGCGCATCGCAGACCGGGATGGCCGGAATGTCGTAGATGGGCTTGTCTGGATAGAGTTCGGCGCACTGTCCGCCGGGCGCGACCATCGCGTCCACGACGTGCGCTTCGATGCCCAGCAGGCCGAGTTCGAATACTTGGAACAGCCCGCACGGGCCGCCGCCGACAATGACGACATCCGTGTGAATGGTCAATGCGATCTCCTTACGTTCTTGCGTTCATTCGCTTGCGGTTGGGTTCTTGTCGAAACAGAACTGCGAAGAGCGGATCTTCAGTCGATGTAGCCGCGCTTTCTCAGCAGTTCGACGATGCGTTCGGCGCAGCCTTCCACGTCCAGCGTGTTCGTCGCCAACACCAAGTCCGGCGATGGCGGCGCCTCGAACTCCGCGTTCACGCCGGGCAGGTTCGCTTCGCCCCGGTCCGCCGCGGCGTAGAGGCCGTCCGAGTCGCGTTCGCGCAGAACGGCCATCGGCGCGGTGAGGAACACTTCCAGAAAACGCGGTTCGCCGATGGCAAGCCGGGCGCGTTCGCGGACGGATTCTTCCGGCGCCACGAAAGCCGTGAGGCAGATGAGCCCGGCGTCGTTCATCAGTCGCGCCGTTTCCGAGGCGCGCCTGATGTTCTCCGAGCGTTCGCGGGGCGAGAAGCCGAGGTCGCGGCTGATGCCTAGGCGGAAGCTCTGGCCGTCGAGCACGGTGGCGAGGCGGCCGAGGTCGAAGAGCTTGCGCTCCACGGCATGGGCGATGGCCGTCTTGCCGACCTTGGCCAAGCCGGTCAGCAGCACCGTTGCCGGGCGCTGGCCCAGCCGCGCTTCCCGTTCGTGGCTCGCGACGCGGCTGGTCGCGGCGCGCAGCTGGCCGTGCGGCGCTTCGTCCCAGGCCGCGGTGACGGAACCGTGCGGCGGCAACGCCATGCCAGCGCCCACCGTGGCGTTCGTCAGCCGGTCGATGAGGATGAGGCTGCCGAGGCCGCGGTTCTCCTGGTACGGGTCGAAGGCCACCGGCTCGGTGAGCTTCAGTTCGCCGCGGCCGATTTCGTTCAGCGCCAACTGCGTCGCCGTTTCGTGGCGCAGCGTGTCCACGGCCACCCGGTAGCGAATCGCCGAGACCGTTCCCGGCACCTGTCGCGCGCCTTGCTTGACGAGATA
Source organism: Candidatus Azotimanducaceae bacterium (assembly GCA_965243175.1). Lineage (GTDB taxonomy): Bacteria > Pseudomonadota > Gammaproteobacteria > Pseudomonadales > Azotimanducaceae > VXYL01. Next base: position 2,096,468 of record OZ251532.1, read on the forward strand.
TTCCCGGCCCGGCAGGAGCGGAGTTTCGGACATCCACACCAGCATGGCGTCGAAGCGGTCGGCCACGAAGGGCAGTTCGTCGGGCGCCGCCAGCACGTCGCCACGGCTCACGTCGATGTCGTCGGCCAAGGTGAGGGTGACGGCCATCGGCGCGAAGGCGGCTTCGCGGTCGCCGTCGAAGGTGGCGATGCGTTCCACCGTGGTGGTCTTCCCCGAAGGAAGCGCGGTCACCGCATCCCCTGGCCGCACCACGCCGCCCGCCACCGAACCGCTGTAGCCGCGGAACTCGGCGTTCGGGCGGTTCACCATCTGCACCGGAAAGCGGAAATGGTCGCTGGCGCGGTCGGTCTGAACGTGGATGTTCTCCAGCAGATGCATCAGCGTCGCGCCCTGGTACCACGGCATGTTGGCGGATTTATCCACCACGTTGTCGCCGCGCAGGGCCGAGATCGGCACGAAGTGCAGATCGTGTACGGAAAGCTGGGAGGCGAACGCCGCGTAGTCCGAACGAATGGCGTCGAAGACCTCCTCCGAGTAGCCGACGGCATCGAGCTTGTTCACCGCCGCGATCAAGTGGCGAATGCCGAGCAGGTTGGCGATGAAGGTGTGGCGACGGGTCTGCGGCAGCACACCGTTGGTGGAGTCGATCAGAATCACGGCCACGTCGCACGTGGAGGCGCCGGTGGCCATGTTGCGCGTGTACTGTTCGTGGCCGGGGGTGTCGGCGATGATGAACTTGCGCTTGGCGGTGGAGAAGTAGCGGTAGGCCACGTCGATGGTGATGCCCTGTTCGCGTTCGGCCTGCAGGCCGTCCACGAGCAACGCCAGATCGACGCCGCCGCGTTGCGTTCCGGTGGTCTTGCTGTCGCGGCGCACGGCGGCGAGCTGATCTTCGTAGATCATCTTGGAATCGTGCAGCAGGCGCCCGATCAACGTGCTCTTGCCGTCGTCGACGCTGCCGCAGGTGAGAAAGCGCAGGATTTCCTTGCGCTCGTGCCGCGCCAGGTAGGCGTGGATGTCCAGCGCTTCCGCGACACCCGGCGAAGAACCGCTCGCCGGCGCTGGGTCCGCAATCACCCGCATCGAGCACATCAGAAGTAGCCCTCGCGCTTCTTGCGTTCCATCGACCCGCTCACGTCGTGGTCGATCAGGCGCCCTTGGCGCTCCGAATGCCGCGCCACCAGCATTTCCTGGATGATCTCGGGCAGCGTCGCCGCGGTGGATTCGATGGCGCCGGAGAGCGGATAGCAGCCGAGGGTGCGAAAGCGGACGCTGCGCTGCATCGGCTTCTCCCCATCCCGAAGCGGCATGCGGTCGTCGTCCACCATGATGAGCATGCCGTCGCGTTCCACCACCGGGCGCTGCGCAGCGAAGTAGAGCGGCACGATTTCGATGTTCTCCAAGTAGACGTACTGCCAGACGTCCAGTTCGGTCCAGTTGGAGAGCGGAAAGACGCGCACTTCCTCGCCAGCGTCGATGTTGCCGTTGTAGAGGTTCCAGAGTTCCGGGCGCTGGCTCTTCGGTTCCCAGCGATGGTTGCCGTCGCGCACCGAGTAGACGCGCTCCTTCGCCCGCGACGCTTCTTCGTCGCGCCGCGCCCCGCCGAAGCAGGCGTCGAAGCGGTGGATGTCCAAGGCGTCCTTCAACGCCTGGGTCTTCATGATGTCCGTGTACTTGCGGCTGCCGTGGGTGAACGGCGTCACGTTCGCCTCGCGCCCGGCTTCGTTGGTGTGGACGATCAGGTTCAAGCCGAACTCGCGGGCGATGCGGTCGCGGAACGCGATCATGTCGCGGAACTTCCACGTCGTGTCCACGTGCAGCAGCGGAAACGGCAGCGGGCCGGGGAAGAACGCCTTGCGGGCGAGATGCAGCAGCACCGACGAATCCTTGCCGATCGAATAGAGCAGCACCGGCCGCTCGAACTCCGCCGCCACCTCGCGGATGACGTGGATGCTCTCGGCCTCGAGTTGCTTCAGATGCGTGAGCGCGTAGCCGGACATGGGTCGGTGAAGGCGGCGTTCCTAGGGGCGCGTATCGTAGCAACCGCCGGCGCGACTTCTTATTGCGATGTCGCTATATGCTTAGGGCGCTACTGATAGGAATGACGCCGATGAGCAACACCTTTACGGCGATCTTGGAGCGGGATGGCGACTGGTACGTCGCCTATAGCCCCGAAGTGCCGGGCGCGAACGGCCAAGGCCGATCGAAGCAGGAGGCGCGGGCGAGCTTGGCCGAAGCCATCGAGCTGATCTTTCTGGATCGCCGGGAAGATGCCCTGCGCGGCCTCCCTGACGATGCGGAACGCGACACGGTAGCCGTTGGATGAGCGCCGAGATAGCCAGGTGATGCTGATTGAAGGTTGAATGAAGAGAAACGCTTCTGCTGCGTCATCTCCGGCGTCACGGCTGCTATCTCAAGCGCGAGGGTTCGGCGCACTCCCTCTCCGTACGCCTGCGGCAGGCCAAGACGACAGAAGGCCCGGCGCCTTTCGGGGGCCGGGCCTTCTTGGTTGTAGTCGGAGGGTTGGCGCCGTCGTGCGAATCGCCGCTTGGGCCTAGTTGTCCACGTAGGTGTTGTTCACCAGCACGCCCGCGGTGCTGCGAGTGAGTTGCTGGACGGAGATGTCGCGGGTCGAGTGGATGGTGCAGGACATCCGGCCGCTCTCCCAGACGCCTTCCCCGAGGTCCAGCGCGTCGCTCAGATCCTCGGCGGTCAGCACCAGGGTGGAGCGCCCCTGCACCGGTTCCGCCACCTGCTTGAAGTAGGACATGCCGTCCTGGTCGTCGCACTCCAGGTACAGCGTGCAGGGCGTGGAGCCCTTGCAGTTGACGCGCACCGTGCCGGAGTCGCCAGCGCGCTGCGGCGGAATCGCGTAGGCGATCTGCATGTCCTCGGTCAGCGTGTAGCGCGTCGTGTGCCTGTTCTCGAACGGAAAGCGCGCACCTTGGTACTCGAAGTCGACCTTGTCCGCAACCGTCGCGCTATCGGTCGTCAGCGTGAGGGTGGTGCGGTACTCCCCTGGGCGCAAGGCGTCCGTGCCGTTCGGAAGGTAGTAGAGACTTCTGGTGGCCACGCCTTCCTCGCGGTCCAGCTCGCCCGCTTCGCCGTCCAGCGCGTTGGGGTTGCCGGCCACGTAGTCGAGGCGGAACGACTCCTGCATCGAGCCGTCGGCCTGCAAGTCCAAGTCCTCGCCGGCGCCCGGCATTCGGTCGCCGTCGAGGTCGAGGAACACCACGTCGCCGTCGCGGAAGTCGCCCGTCACGGTGACGTTCAGGTCGCCGCGACCATCGCCCCGCCGGCCAAGACTGAACGGCCTGCCGTCGCGCTGCAGAATACAGGAGACTCCACCATAGGGAGCGGTTCGGCTAGTACACAGGTTGGCACCCGACCTGCCCACCCGGACTATGGCCAAGTGGGCTCGGCCTGGTGCGGTGAAGCCGGTGCGGCCGGCCGCCAAGTCGATTTCCGAGCTCGTCGCGTTCACGAAGCGGCCGTTCTGAGTGCCGGCGCCGAGTACTTCGACACGCAACGCCTCTAAGTATTCGACGAGGTTTCCTTGCTCATTGCCTGAGGGATCTCGAACGATCGTGGTGATTTCCTCGCCCGCACTCAAGGTCGGCCAGCCGCTGCCAGCCGGTGCATCCACCGCCAGTTTCGCCAGTACCGGCTTGGTGTTGTCCAAACCCGTGAGCGCCGGCAATGCGAGAGTGAAGCCGGCACGGCGCGTGACCGGCTGCGGCGACACGGCGCAGTCGCCGCTGTCGCCGGAGGAACGAGGGACGGTTTCGACAGTGAACGTCGCGCTGGCGGTGCCAGCTTCGCTGTCGACGCTCCTCACGCGCGTGTCGCATTGAGCGACTCCCGGAAAAGTCAGCGCCAGAGCGCTGCCGCGGACGGCTCGGGCAAACTTCGCGTTGACCAACGTGAACGTCAGGTCGATGGTGTCGTTCCGATCGATCAAGTCGACTTCGTCGTCCGTCAGAACAACGCCGGCCCCCACCTGTGGTCGCACGCCTTGGAAGTCGATCACGACATCCCCCGACGTGACGGACTCCGTCGCAAAGGTTTTCGGACTCACAGCGCCCACGCTCCACTCCGCGGCCGACGCAACGGGCGCGAACGCCAGCAAGGCCGCGGCGAAGGCCGCCCAAATGGAACTTCTAGCCATGACTCGACTCCTCCAAAACGCAGTGCGTCAAGCATACTTGAAACCGAATCGGCCTTGGCGACCGCCGCGCACTTTGTTGCTGGTCGTAGAGTAGGCAAGGGCGCGGAGAGCCGCCGCCGACATCTCCTGCCGAACCGCCGACGCCAGGGTGCGCGACAAAACGCAGGTCAGCCGCCATGCGCTGGCCCGATCGGCACGGTGCTTGATGCCTACCAGCCGTCGTACGCTCCCTGACGACGCGGAACGCGACACGGTAGCTGTTGAGTGAGCGGACGAGAGCCACTTGCGGCTGATCGAAGGTTCAACGAAGGGCTACTCCAAAGCCGCCCGAAGCAACTCGTTCACTTGGCGCGGGTTGGCTTTGCCGCCGGTCGCCTTCATCACCTGGCCGACGAAGAAGCCGAGCAGCTTGGTCTTGCCGGCTCGGTAGTCGGCCGCTTGGGCCGGGTGCGCCGCGACGGTTTCCGCGACCAGCCGCGAGAGTTCGTCGGCGTCGTTCATCTGCTTCAGGCCGCGGCTCTCGATGAGCGCGTCGACGTCCTCGCCTTCGCCGCGCCACAGCAGTTCGAACAGCGACTTGGCGATCTTGCCGGTGATGGTCTGGTCGGCGATGCGGCGCAGCAGCGCGCCAAGCTGCTCCGGCGTCACCGGGATGTCCGCGATGTCCTTCTCGTCGCGGTGCAGGGCCGCGGCGACATCGCCCATCATCCAATGCGCCGCCGCCTTGGGTTCGGCGCTCGTTTCGGCAAGCGCCTCGAAATAGGCGGCGGTCTTCGGGTCTCCGGCCAGATGGCCGGCTTCGTAGTCCGTCAGTCCGAACTCCGCGCCGTAGCGTTCGCGTTTCGCGTCCGGCAACTCCGGCAGCGCCTCCCGGGCCGCTTGCAGCATCGCTTCGTCCACCGCCACCGGCAGCAGGTCGGGGTCGGGGAAGTAGCGGTAGTCGTCCGAAAGCTCCTTGCCGCGCATGGGCCGCGTCTCGTCGCGCGCCGCATCGTAGAGCAGCGTCTCCCGGCGCACTTCGCCGCCGGACTCCAGCAGCTCGATCTGCCGGTCGATCTCGAAGCGCAGCGCCCGCTCCAGAAAGCGGAACGAGTTCAGGTTCTTGATCTCGGTGCGCTCGCCCAGGGCGGCACCGGGCCGCCGCACGGAGACGTTGGCGTCGCAGCGCATGGAGCCTTCGTTGAGGTTGCCGTCGCAGATGCCGAGATAGAGCACCAGCGTGCGCAGAGCGCGGAAGTAGGCGACGGCTTCCTCCGGCTTGCGCAACTGCGGCTCGCTGACCACTTCGAGCAGCGGCGTACCGGCGCGGTTGAGGTCGATGGCCGTGCGTCCGGGGTAGTCCTCGTGCAGCGACTTGCCGGCGTCTTCTTCCAAATGCGCCCGGGTCAGCGCGATGCGGCGGACGCCCTCCCCGGCGTCGATGGAGACGCTGCCGCCAGCGACGATGGGTTCGTCGAACTGGCTGATCTGATAGCCCTTCGGCAGGTCGGGATAGAAGTAGCTTTTGCGGTCGAAGCGGCAGCGCTCGGCGACTTCGCCGCCCACCGCAAGGCCGAACAGCACGGCGTGGCGCACCGCTTCCTCGTTCAGCACCGGCAACACCCCGGGCAGCGCCAGGTCGACCGCGCACGCCTGGGCGTTCGGCGCCGCGCCGAAGTCGGTGGCGGCGCCGGAGAACAGCTTCGAGCGCGTGCGCAGCTGCACATGCACTTCCAAGCCGATGACGCTCTCCCAATCGCCGTTCACGATGTTTCCTCCGGCGGCAGTCGAAGATGCCAGTCGGTCTCGCGTTGGAACGCTTCCGCCAAGTCGAGCAGCACCCCCTCGCCGAAATGCGGCGCGATGAGCTGCATCCCAACCGGCAGACCGGCTTCGAAGCCGCACGGTACGCTGAGCGCTGGCAGGCCAGCCAAGCTCGCCGGCACGGTGAACACGTCCTGCTTGTACATCGCCGTCGGGTCCTGCGTCGCGTCCTCCGCATCGGCGCGAGCAAACGCGGTGGTCGGCGTCGTCGGCGCGAGTATCGCGTCCACCTCGCGGAACACGTCGAGGAAGTCCTGGCGCACCAGTCGGCGCAGCCGCTGCGCCTTGCGGTAGTAGGCGTCGAAATAGCCGACCGACAACGTGTAGGCGCCGGTGAGGATGCGCCGCTTCACTTCGGTGCCGAAGCCTTCGCTGCGCGAACGGCAGAAGAGATCGTCCAAGTCGGCTGCGTCGGACGCCCGGTGGCCGTAGCGCACGCCGTCGTAGCGGGAGAGATTGGTGGAGGCTTCCGCGCCCGCGATCACGTAGTACGCGGGCGCAGCGTAGGCGGAGTGCGGCAGCGAAACGTCGCGCAGCTCGTGGCCCATGCCTTCGAGCACCTTCGCCGCGTCTTGCAGAACGCCGCCAAGGGAAGCGTCCAGCGCCCGCTGATACTCGCTCGGGATGCCGATAAGTCGCGGCTGTGAAGGCGTGGCGGCGGGTGTCGGCGGTTCGTTCGCGCAAGTGGAATCGCGCCGGTCGTGCCCTTCCATGAAACGCAGCAGCGTTCGCAAGTCGGCAGCGCTCCGCGCCATCGGCCCGCCCTGGTCGAGGCTCGACGCGAACGCCACCATGCCGTAGCGCGAAACGCGCCCGTAGGTCGGCTTCAGGCCGGAGATGCCGCAGAAGGCGGCTGGTTGGCGTATCGAACCGCCGGTATCCGTACCGGTCGCTGCCACGGCCAGCCCGGCCGCCACCGCCGCCGCGGAACCGCCCGAAGAACCGCCAGGCACCCGCTCGGCGTTCCACGGGTTGGCGACCGGCCCGAAATGGCTGGTTTCGTTGGACGACCCCATCGCGAACTCGTCCATGTTGGTCTTGCCGAGGGTCACGGCGCCGGCCGCCGCAAGGCGTTCCACCACTGTGGCGTCGTAGGGCGAGACGTATTCGGCGAGCATTCTCGAACCGCAGGTGGTGGCGATGCCGGCGGTGCAGAACACGTCCTTGTGCGCGATCGGCACGCCGAGCAGGTCGCGGAAACCCTCCTTCGCGATTGCCGCATCCGCTTGCCGCGCCGCGGCCAAGGCTTCTTCTTCGCAGACGGTGATGAAGCTGTTGGTGCGGTCGTCGCGAATGCGCCGCAGATAGTCGCGCGCGAGTTCCTCCGCGCCCACCGCCTTGTCGCGCAGGGCGGCGCAGACATCGTGCAAAGTGGCGAACGGCGGCGGTTCGTTCACTCGACCACCCGCGGCACCAGATAGAGACCGTCGCGGGCGTCGGGCGCCAAGCGCTGGAACCGCTCGCGGTCCACCGCCTCGGTCACGGCGTCGGAACGCAGCGGCTGGGTCGCGGCGACCGGGTGCGCTTGGTCCGCGGCCAGCACGCCGTCCAAGGGATGCGCCAACGGCGCCACGCCGTCCGTGTTCGCCGCCTGCATAGCATCGACGAAGCCGACGATGCGTTCGAGGTCGGCTTCGAGCCGAGCGCGTTCGGGCGGCGGAAGCGTCAACGCCGAAAGGCGCAGCAGCTTGTCGATGGTGCGGGCGTCCAATCGGTTCTCCTTCGCTCCGGCGCAACCGGCGGACGCCCACACAGGGGTTCTTCGCACGGGAAGAATCGGCGCAAGTCGAACGCTTTCGCGCGAGCGTTGCGGCCAACAACCATGTTATGGTTGAACGACAGTGCGCTGTCAATAACAAAGCACGGCATGTTCAAAAATCTGCGAGGGATGTGGTCGCGCGATCTGGCCATCGACCTCGGTACCGCCAACACCCTCGTCTATGCGCGTGGCCGGGGCATCATCCTGGACGAACCGTCCGTGGTCGCGTATCGGGAGGAAGGCCATCGCCATCGCGTGGTCGCGGTCGGCATCGACGCCAAGGTCATGCTCGGCCGCACGCCGACGAACATCAAGGCCGTCCGCCCGTTGAAGGACGGCGTCATCGCCGACTTCGACGTCACCGAGCAGATGCTCAAGCACTTCATCAACAAGGTGCATGGCATCCTGCGCAAGAACTCCCTCTTCCGCCCCAGCCCCCGCGTGCTGGTGAGCGTTCCCTGCAAGTCCACGCCGGTGGAACGCCGCGCCATCCGCGAATCCGCGCAGTCCGCCGGCGCCAGGGACGTGCGCCTCATCGAAGAACCAATGGCCGCGGCGCTCGGCGCCGGGCTGCCGGTGAGCAAGGCCGTCGGCACGCTGGTGGTGGACATCGGCGGCGGCACCACGGAGATCGCCGTCATTTCGCTCGGCGGCGTCGTCTATTCGGACACCGTGCGCGTCGGCGGCGACCGCTTCGACGAAACCATCGTCAACTACGTCCGGCGCACCAAGGGCATTCTCATCGGCGAAGACATGGCCGAGCGCATCAAGAAGGACATCGGCGTCGCCTACGAGCAGAAGGAAACCCGAGAGGTCAAGGTGCGCGGCCACAATCTGGCGCTCGGCGTTCCCAGAGCCTTCACGCTGGACGAAGGCGACATCCTCACCGCGCTGCGCGACCCGCTGACGATGATCGAACAGGGCGTCAAGAACGCCTTGGAAGCGACTCCGCCGGAGCTCTCGGCCGACATCGCCGAGACCGGCATGGTGCTCACCGGCGGCGGCGCCCTGCTTTCCGACCTGGACCGGCTGCTGGCCGAATCGACCGGCCTGCCGGTCATCGTCGCCGAAGACCCGCTCACCTGCGTTGCCCGCGGCGGCGGCAAGGCACTCGAAGACTTCGATGCCTATTCCGGCCTGCTGCGGGTCGATTGACGAGGCCGCGCCCGCTTCCGCCAAGCGCCGCCAAGGCCATGCTTTCGCAAAGAAGCGCCCCAATGCCGAAGCCGCACGGCTCGGCCATTTGGCGCAGCCCCGCCGTCCTTGCGGCGCGCGGTCCGTCGGCCACCCGCTCCAGCTCGTTCCAAGGGGGGGCGACGGCGCAGAAGGATCTGTTCGTCCGCGGCGCCAAGGACGGACAGAAGCTCCTGGCCCTGCTGCTCGCCTCCTGCATCCTGCTCGCCATCGACGCGAAGACGCCGCTCTTCGGCGGCGCCCGCGCGGTGCTTTCGTCCCCCGTCAGCGTCCTCTACTTCGTCGCCGAAGCGCCGTACACGCTCGGCGCCCGGGCCGCGGAAGCGGTGACCAGCCACACCGAGCTGGTGAACGAGAACGAAGCGCTGCGCACTCGGCTGCTGGAAATGGAAGCGCTGGCGAGCCGCTACGACGCCGTCCAAGGCGAGAACTCGCGTTTGCGGGAACTGCTGGGCGCTGGCACCCGCGTGCGCGACGACGTGCTGGTCGCCGAGCTGGTCGGCGTCTCGTCGCTGCCGCGCGAGCTGGTGGTGGACAAAGGCAGGCTGAGCGGCGTGGTGGTCGGCCAGGCGGTGATCGATTCGGAAGGGCTGGTCGGCCAGGTCGTCGAAGCCGCGCAGTTCACGAGCCGCGTGCTGCTGATCACCGACCCCAACCACTCGGTGCCGGTGCGCGTGCTCCGCAACGACGTGCTCGGCATCGCCACGGGTACCGGCGATGCGCTTGCGCTCAAGGACGCCGCGGTCACGCTGGACATCGCTCGGGGAGACCGGCTGGTCAGTTCCGGCCTCGGCGGGCGGTTCCCGGCCGGCTATCCGGTGGGCGTCGTCGAGTCGGTGGTGCGCGACCAGACCGAACAGTTCGCCAACGTCGTCGTGCGGCCAAGCGCGTCGCTGGACCGCGCCCAGCAAGTGCTGGTGGTCTTCGCCGACGGAGCAAGCGCGCCGGGCGAAGCCTCGTGAACCCGTTCAACGGCGGCTGGCTGATTCTGGCGACGCTGCTGGTCGCGATGGTGCTGGCGGTGGCGCGCCTGCCGGCCGACACGCCGCAGTGGCTGGCTTGGCTGCGTCCGGAGTGGGGGCTGGCGGTGCTCTTCTGCTGGACGGTGGCGGCGCCGACCCGCACCGGCATGGCCACGGCATGGCTGCTGGGTCTGCTCTTCGATGCGCTGGCTGGGCCGAGCTATCCCTTCGGCGTCCACGGCGCCTGCTTCGCCTTCGCGGTCTTCGTCGCGGCGCAGCTGCACGAACGCCTGCGCATGTACAACCCGGTGCAGCAGGCCGTGGTGGCCTTCGTCGTCGTGCTGGTGGCGCAGCTGTTCCAAGGCGTCGTGCGAGCCGCGGTGACCAACGACGTGGAATGGACTTGGATGATGGTGTTGCCGGCGTGTACCACCATGCTCGTCCATCCGCTGCTGGCGGTGGTCGTCGGCGGCTTGGCGGATCGCTTCATCCGCTGAGGGAGTGGGCGCAGGTGAACGAAGCTGCAATCGGCGTCGTGCTCGCTTCGGCTTCGCCGCGTCGAGCCGCGCTGCTGCGGCAGGTCGGCGTTCCGTTCCAGCAACGCGCCGCGGCCATCGAAGAGCGACGCCGCGCTGGCGAGTCGGCGCGGCGGTTCGTCGAGCGCATGGCGCTCCAGAAAGCCCGCGCCGTCGTCTCTCCGCAGCCGGTTCTGGCCGCCGACACGGTGGTCGAAGCCGATGGCCAAGTGTTCGGCAAGCCCGGCGACGAAGCCGATTTCCGCGCCATGCTCGGCGCGCTGTCGGGCACCAGCCACCGCGTGCTGACCGCCGTGGTTCTGCGCTGCGGCGAACGGGAAGCGCACCGCGTGGTCGAAACGGAGGTGTCCATGCGCCGCATCGGCACCGAGGAAATGGCCGCGTACTGGGCCACCGGCGAACCCCGCGACAAGGCCGGCGGCTACGCCGTCCAAGGCATCGGCGGTATATTCGTGCGCGACATTCGCGGCAGCTACAGCGCCGTCGTGGGCCTGCCTCTGGCCGAGACCGAGGAACTGCTGCGAGCCTTCGGGGTCGATACGTGGCGTTGGCGGAGGGCCGATCGATGCCCCAAGAACTGCTCGTCGATGTAAGCGCGTTCGAGACCCGCATCGCGCTGCTCGAGGACGGCGAGCTGCTCGAACTCCATCTGGAGCGCAGCGACGCGCACAGCCTGATCGGCAACATCTACCTCGGCACGGTCTGCCGCGTCGCGCACAACGTGCAGGCCGCCTTCGTGGACATCGGCCTGTCGCGCCCCGCCTTCCTGCCGGCGGACAAGCGCTCCGGCGGCGAACCAAATGCGGTGCCTTGGACGCAGGGCCAGCGGGTGCTCGTGGAGGTGGTGAAGGACCCGCTGAACGGCAAGGGCCTGCGGCTCTCCGCCAACGCCTCCATCGCCGGCCGCTATCTGGTGCTGACGCCGTTCGACGCCTCCATCTCGGTCTCCCGACGCATCGAAGACGACGCCGAACGGACGCGCCTGACCACCCTCGCCGAACACGTTCGCGCCCGCCAGGGAAGCGGCTACGGCTGCATCGTCCGCACGGCCGCCGAAGGCGTATCCGGTTCGCACTTGCGCGACGACCTCGAACGCCTCCATGCCGCTTGGCGGCGCATCCGCGAGCGTTGCGAACAGGCGCCCCCCGAAGCGACGCTGGTACACGAAGAACTGCCGATGTGCCTGCGCATGGTGCGCGACCTGGCCAGGCCCGAGACCACCGCCATCGTCGTCGACGACGATGCCACGCACGCGCGGCTGTCCGCTTTCGCGGCCGATTTCCTATCGCCGGCGCCCCGTGTGCATCGCTACGAAGGCGCGCTCGGCATGTTCGACGGCTACGGCGTGGAGGCCGCCATTCGCCGCGCTCTGCAACCGCACGTGCCGCTGCCGGGCGGCGGCGATCTGCTCATCGAGCACACCCGGGCGATGACCACCATCGACGTCAACAGCGGCTCGACGACCAATACCGCGAATCTGGAAGCGACCGCGTTCGACACCAATCTGCGCGCCGCCCGCGTGATTCCACGGGAGCTCCGGCGGCGCAACATCGGCGGGATCATCGTCGTCGACTTCATCGACATGGAGGACGCCGCGCACCAAGACGCGGTGAGCGAAGCGCTCGCCGCGGCCGCCCAAGGCGACGCGGGTTGGTCCGGCGCGTCGGGCTTCTCGCGCCTCGGGCTGGTCGAGATCAGCCGCCGACGAACCCGCGACAGCCTGGTGGCGCAGCTGGGCGAGCGCTGCCCGATGTGCGAAGGCGACCGCTACGTGCTCTCGGCGCAGAGCGCCAGCTACGACGTGCTGCGCGCCTTGCGGCGGCGCGTGGCCCGCGGCGGCAGGTATCTGCTGCAGGCGGCGCCGGCGGTGGTGGATCGGCTGCTCAACGAGGACGCCGAACACTTCGCCTCGATCCGCTATTCCGCCAGCTGCGAGATTCGCGTCCGCAAGGCGCCGGCCTGTCCGCTGGATCGCTTCCAGCTGACGCCGCTCGCGGACGAGCGCAGCGCGTTCCGTGGCGTCGCGGATTTCCGTCGATGAGTTCCATCCTGCGCCTGCTCGCCACGGTAGCGACCATCGTCGCGGTCTGCTTCGCCACGGCGCAGCTCGCCGGGCGCGTGGTCTTCTCCCAGCTGGCCAGATTCGAGGGCGTGGTGAACACGCTGTTGGGGTCGAACGGCATCTCGGTGGCGGGCGTGGAAGGGCGCTGGCGCGGCTTGAACCCCGGCGTCTTCGTGGAGCGGGTGTACTTTCCCGCTGGCGAGGCGCGCGGCTTCGATTTCGAGCTGGACGTGCTCGAAAGCCTGGGCCGCAATCGCCTCGTCGCCCGTCGCCTGACGGTCGCCGAAGGCTCTCTGCTGATCGACAAGACGGCGAACGGCTGGCGTCTGCGCGGTTCTTCGGGCGGCGACGGCGCGACCGCGCGGGCGCTGATCGCGCACAGCGACGAAATCTGGATTCGCGGGCGTCTCGTGTTCAGGGACGGCCACCACGTCGGCACGCTGCACGTCGAATCCATGCACGTCAATCAGGATGGACGGCACCGTTTCCACGTCCACGCGCAGTCGAACCTGCATTGCTCCGCGTGCGCCTTGGTGGTGGAAGGGGATTTCGCGGCAGCAGGCCCAGGCTCGGCCACGATCAGCGCGGAACGCTTCACCCTCGGCGAAGAACTGGACGCGATGCTGCTCGCCGGCGTCTCGCCCAGATCCCCTTTCGCCACGGCGCGGTTCGCAGCCGCCATGCAGGGCGCGTGGCGACGCGGCGCCGACGGCAGCGAGCAGGCGCGGTTCGACTTCGCGCTGCGCACGGACGGCACGCCGGGGGAGTCGGCGCTGCTCTCGGCCGGCTTGAAGGCATGGAAGGACGCCGCGGACGACGGCTATCGCGGGAAGGTCGAGCGCCTGACGCTCGCTGGCGGAGAGCGCAAGACGGAACTGCCGGCCGGCCGGTTCGTGTTCGGCGGCCTCGACGCGGGGGCGCTGTTCGCCGACGTCCACTTGCCGGAGTTCTCGGTTGCGGAATTGACGGAAGTCGCCGTGGCCGTCTACGGCCCGCTGCATCAGACCGGCCAATGGCTCGCCGCTGTCGCGCCCGCAGGCGCCATCGAAGACCTGGTGCTGCGCTTCGACGGCCAAGGGCTCGCGTTCGCCGGCAAGGGCGTCGCCGGCGGCCTCGAAGCCCACAAGGGCGTGCCGCGCATCCAGGGCATCGACTTCGCCCTCGGCGGTCACCAGCGCGCCATGCGCCTGGCCTTCGAAGCGCGCGATTTCGAAGTGGCCTTTCCGGGCTACGTCGCGGCCACCGGCCCCTACGACCAAGGCGGCGGCGAACTGCTGTTCACGCGGCGACCCGGCTACGTGGGCATCCTCGGCACGAGGCTCTGGGCGCATCAGGGCGCGAGTCGAGTCGAGACGCGAATCGCCATCGCGCGCCCGGACGACGAGCGGGAGATGCGCGTCGCTGCGGACAGCGTGGTGGACCAGGTCGACGTGGCGACCGCGCAAGGCTACGTGCCGCTCAACCTCGAACCGAATCTGCGCCAGTGGCTGCTCTCCGCCGTGCATGGCGGCGAACTTCGAGACGGGCGGCTCGTCTACCGCGGCCATGTGCGCGAACGCGACGACCTGCCGCTGCGCCGCGTCGAGATGGCGGCCATGGCGGCGAACGTCGCCGTCGACTACAGCCCGGACTGGCCAGCGGCGAGCCGCTTCGACGGCGCCCTCGAAGTCGCTCGCGACGAGACGCGGGTGCGGGGCAGCGCCCGCGCCTTCGACGTCGATCTGCAGGACGTGGCCTTGCGCATACCCCGCGCACCGGGCCCGCTCGATCTGGAACTGCGCTGCGACACCACCGTCGAGCGCCTGTTCGCGTTTGCTCGCGGCACGCCGGTGCGCGACGCCATGCCTTTTCTCTCCGACGCTTGGCAAGGCACCGGCAGCGTTTCGCTCAGCGCCGAGTTGGCGGTGCCGTTTCGCGGCGGCGAGCTTCGCCCAGGAGACGTGCGGCTGGCCATGCACTTCCGCGACGCGGTGTTCGACTTCGCGGATCTGGATCTGCGCTTCGAGGCCATCGACAAGCAGGTGACCTTCGAGAACCCCACCGGCTTGGACGGCGCAGCGGTCCACGGCGAGCTCTTCGGCGCGCCGGTGGACATCGCCATCGTCTCCGACCCGGAGGTCGTGCGTTTCTCGCTGGCTGGCACGGCGGCGGCCGCGGACGCTTTCCGGCTGCTGCGCATCGACGATCTCGGCATCGCCCAGGGCAGCTTCGACTTCGACGCCACCTTCACCGTCTTCCCGGTCTCGGGGCGCGCCATGGAAGTGCACGTGGAGAGCGAACTCGAAGGTTTGGAGGTGGCGCTGCCAGCGCCGCTCGGCAAGGCGGCGGACGAGACCCGCGAGTTCCTCGCGTCGTTGCAGTTCCTGGATTCCCACGTGGCGGTTTCCGCCAGCTACGGCGGTTCGAGCGGTTGGCTGCAGGTCGGCGACGAGGGGATTCGCGCTGGCGCCGTCGGCATCGGCGGGCCGATGCCGATGATCGACGCGGAACGCGGGCGCCTCGTGGTCGGCGGCGGCGTGGCGGAGATCGACAGCGAGATCGTCGAGACGCTCATCGCCGGGTCGGAGGGCGACGCGCTCGCCTGGGAACTGCAACGCTTCCACGTCGGCCAGCTTCGGTTCGACCATGCGCGCTTCGCCGACGTGGTGCTCGACGGCTACGCGGCGAACGGCGAGCGCCGCTTCACCCTCGACTCGCCCGACCTGGTCGGCACGCTCTCGCGCCGGGGACAGGAACCTTGGCAGCTGGACTTGCAGACCTTGAGGCTGCCGGCGCCCGAGGACGAAGACGCCGATCCCCTCGCTCCGCTGCTGATCGACCGCCTGGTCGCGGCGGACGTGCATCTCCGCCAAGTCACCGTGGGCGAAGACGACTACGGCGTTTGGCGCTTCGGCATCCGTCCGCGGGCGGACGGCGTGGCCTTCGTCGATCTGGTGGCGGACGTGCGCGGACTGCACATCGAGTCCAGCGGCGACCCGGCGACCGGCCACGCGCTCTGGGGAAGAAACGGCGAGACGCGATTCGAGGGGCGGGTCGACGCTGGCAATCTGCAAGGCGTGCTGCCGCTGTGGGGCTTCGCCGAGAGCGTCGTCTCCGAGCGCTTCGAGTCCACCGGGCGCCTGCGCTGGCCGGGCTCGCCGCTCAACTTCGACTTGGCGCACCTCTCCGGCACCGCGTCGCTGGATGTGGCGAGCGGCAGCTTCCTGGACGTCGCGTCCGGCGGCACGCGCATCATGAGCCTCATCAACTTCTCCACCATCGTCAAGCGCATGAGCTTCGACTTCTCCGACGTGTTCGGCCAAGGCGTGGCCTTCGACCGCGTGCTGGCGGACCTCGCCTTGGAAGACGGCCTAGCGCGGTTCACGAAGCCGGCGGAAGTGAAGGGCACCGGCTCCACGTTCCGCATCACCGGCACGGTGGACCTGGACGCCGGGCATCTGAACAACGAAATGGTGGTGACGCTGCCGTTCCTGAACAGCAACCTGCCGTGGTACGCGGCGTTCCTGGCGTTCTCCAATCCCGCCGGAGCGGCCGGCGTCTGGCTGGGGCGGGAGGTCTTCAAGGACCAGATCGCGCGTCTGTCGAGCGGCAAGTACCGCATCGGCGGCACCATCGACGAACCGGAGGTGGAACTGGTGGGCGTTTTCGACAACGATATGGACATTGCGCCGCCACCGCCCGCCGAAGAACTGGGCGCCAACGTCGGCGACGCGCTGCTGTAGCGCATCCCACCCGCCGCGCACGAGGAGGCATTTTGGCAAGCAAGGATATGATCGCGACCGCCCGCGAGGCGCTTTGGGACGCTGGCGAGATCGGCGAAAACGACGTCTCGCGGCTGCTCGCCAGCTCGCCGGCCGCAGCATCGACGCGGGCGAACTGTTCTTTCAAGTCGCCCGCCGCGAATCCTGGGCGTTGGAGGACGGCGCGGTGAAGAGCGGCGCCTTCGGCGTCGACCGCGGCGTGGGCGTACGCGCCGTGAGCGGCGAGAAGACCGGCTTCGCCTACGCCGACGACATCGTGCTGCCGGCACTGGCCGACGCCACGGACGCGGCGCGCAGCATCGCCCGCAGCGGTGGCGACGGCGCAGTCCAATCGCCGGTGCGAAGCGGCGCCGCGCCGCGCTACGCGGCCGTCGATCCGATCGGTTCCGCCGCCGAAGACGCCAAGGTGGAGCTGCTGCGGCGCATCGACGCCTTCACCCGCGATCAGGATCCCCGGGTCAAGGAAGTCACCGTGCGTATCGTCCTCGAACACGAGACCAATCTGGTGGCGGCGACCGACGGCACGCTGAGCGCCGACGTGCGCCCGCTGTCGCGCTTCGACGTGACCGTCCTCGCGGAGCAGAACGGCCGCCGCGAACGCGGCTACGACGGCGGCGGCGGGCGTTTCGACACGGCATGGCTGTTCAACACGGACGCCGCCGAAGCCCATGCCCGGGAAGCCGTGCGCAGCGCCCTGCTGAATCTGGACGCGGTGGATGCGCCGGCTGGCGCGATGCCCGTGGTGCTTGGGCCGGGCTGGCCCGGCGTGCTGCTGCACGAAGCCGTCGGCCACGGCCTCGAAGGCGACTTCAACCGCAAAGGCACCAGCGCCTTCGCCGGGCGCATCGGCGAAACAGTGGCTTCGGAACTGTGTACGGTGATCGACGACGCCACGCTGCCGGACCGTCGCGGCTCGTTGACGGTGGACGACGAAGGCACGCCAGGCGAGCGCACCGTCCTCATCGAGAACGGCGTCCTCGTCGGCTATCTACAGGACAAGCACAATGCCCGTCTGATGGGCACGAAGAGCACCGGCAACGGCCGCCGCCAGTCCTACGCGCACCTGCCGATGCCGCGCATGACCAACACGTTCCTCATGGCCGGCGCCCGCGACCCGGAGGAGATCCTCGCCAGCGTGAAGAACGGCGTCTACGCGGTCAGCTTCGGCGGCGGCCAGGTGGACATCACCTCCGGCAAGTTCGTGTTCTCCGCCACCGAAGCCTACTTGGTGCAGGACGGCAAGATCGGCGCCCCCATTCGCGGCGCCACGCTGATCGGCAACGGCCCGCAGGTGATGCAGCGCATCTCCATGGTCGGCAACGACTTGGAACTCGACCTAGGCGTCGGCGTATGCGGCAAGGACGGCCAAAGCGTTCCCGTGGGCGTGGGCCAGCCGACGTTGCGGATCGACGAGATCACGGTGGGCGGAACGAGCGCGTAGGCGCGATTCCTTCAAGCCGTGCGCCTGCTCGCTCGGCCCAAAACCGCGGGCAAGCGCCAAGAGCCGGCACGGCACGTTCCATGAGCGCCATCTGCGGCTTCGCTTGGCAAGGCCCCGACCCGCCGTCCTTGAACGCCTTGGGCGATGCCATGCCGGAGTACGGTGCCGCAAGCGCCGGCTGGTCGTCCGGCAGGGTCGCGCTCGGCAGCCGCCACGAAACGGCCGGCGAAGGCATCGCCCAAGACGCCGAACGCGGCATCGTCGTCGCCGCCACGGCGCGGCTCGACGACTGCGCGGGCCTTTGCGACGCGCTCGACATTAGCCACGCCGAGCGCAGTGCGCTGACGTGCAGCGCACTCATATTGCGCGCTTGGCTGCGCTGGGGGCAGGAGTGTCCAAGCCGTCTGCTCGGCGACTTCGCGTTCGCGGTCTGGGACGACCGGCGGCGCACCCTGTTCTGCGCCCGGGATCCGGTCGGCGTCCGCCCCTTCTACTACGCCGCGACGCCGAGAGGCTTCGTGTTCTCGAGCGCCATCGAGGCGCTCTTGGCGTACGGCGTTCCCGACGCGTTCGACGAGTCGACCGTTGCCGCGTACTTGACGCGAGTGCGCCTGCGCAGCCGCGAGCGGACGTTCTTCAAGGCCATTCGCTCGCTGCTGCCGGGCCATGCGGTCTCGGTTCAAGGCAACAGCCTGCGCACCTCCCGGTACTGGCGCCCCGAAGAGGTGCCGCCCCTGCCACCGGCGAGCAACGACGCCTACGCCGAAGAACTGCTGCGCCTGTATCGGCAGGCCATTGACGATCGCATGGCGGACGCGGGAACCGTGGGCGTTCACCTGAGCGGCGGGCTGGATTCGTCGAGCGTGGCCGTGCTCGCCGCCCAGTCGGCGCGCGCGCAAGGCCGGTCGTCGCCGATCGCCTTCACCTGGCTGCCGGATGCCGACGCGGCGACGCGCCAAACCGAGCGCGAGTACCGCCGCATCGACGCGGTGTGCCGGCAAGAAGACCTGCCGCTGCGCCACGTCCCCCTCACAGCCGACGACGTGATCGCAATGCTGCGCCGCGACGGCACGTTGCCCGGCGTACAGGCCCATCCCGGCGAAGAGGCCGCGCAGCGGGTCGCGGCGGCCGAGGGCATCGACGTGATGCTCACTGGTTCGGGCGGCGACGAAGGCGTCTCGTTCAACGGCCTCGGCCACGACGGATGGCTGCTGCTCACCGGACGCTGGCGACGTTGGCTGCGCGAATGTCGGGCCGCGCGAGTCGCCCCCGGAATCATGTTCCGCGAGGCCGTCGAGCCGCTTGAACATTGGATCGATCTTGCCGCGTGGAGGTCGCGTGGCGATGCGTCGGTTCGCGAAGGCTGGCTCATCGATCCCGACTTCGCCCGCGCCGCGAAACCGCTGCCGCACCGCAGCCACAGCCACGTCCGCGGTCTCGGCATGAAGCCGACGCAATGGCGTCTGCTGGACCTCGGCCACTTGAACCACCGCCTCGAAGGCTGGGCCGCAAGCGGTGCAGCGAGAGGCATCGACTATCGACACCCGCTGCTCGACAAACGCCTGCTGGAGTTCGCGCTCGGCCTGCCCGCGGAGCAGTTCCGCCAGGGCCTGTGGCGACGCTGGCTGATGCGCTGGGCGCTGCGCGACACCCTGCCAATCGAAGTGGCGTGGAACCAGAACAAAGCGGACCCGATGCGCCGCGGACCACTCTTCAAAGCCTATGAAGCGGCCCGCCCGACCCTGCGCAAAGCACTCGAAGCCAACCCGACCCCGACCCGCGCCCGCTACGTGAACATGCCCCAACTCCACCACCGTCTGCGCGACGACCAGCCGCTGAACCTCCCGAAAGTCCGCCATCCACTCGCCGCCTTGCACAACGCGCTACAGTTTCTGGACTTCTTAGGGAGTGGCGATGCTTGATTAGGAGCGTCGCGTCCCCGCCCCCGGCGGACTCGCGCTGCTGGTCGTCAGTGAACACAGCCGCGGGCCGAGGCGGCGATGACTTCCTCGACGACGCCGTTGCGGACGCCGAGGTAGCGTTCCCAGCGGTTCATCGTCACGTCCTGCTGGTGGGTGAGCAGGAAGAAGCGGTCGCCGACTTCGAGGGGCATGGCGGAATCGCTGGAGAGCGTGATGCCGTGGTGGTCGAGGGCGCTGACCTTCGCATCGGGGTGGCCTTCCAGGGTTGGCAGGCCGTTGGGTGCGCCGATGGCGTCTATCGGAACGTCGCCGATTGCGGTGCGTATGTCCGGGCGCGAGACCACGCGCCCCATCACCCGTGCGGCGAAGCGGAACTCGCTCATGTAGGCGTACGGCACTTCCATCACGATGTAGGTGCCGCCTTCGATTTCCGTCACCTCGGGAACCGTGGCGGCCACGTCGTAGGTCCACGATTCGCCGGTGGAGACGATTTCCACGGCGAGGCCGGCCGCTTCGATGGCCTCCTTCACGGCGACCACCTTGCCGATGCATGCGCGGCCTTGCTCGAAGCGCTGCTGGCGGTTCGGCCCGCGCACCGTCGGCACCTGGTGGCTCATGACGCCGCGAAAGCGCAGCGGCGGCGTGGCGGCGACGCGCTTCGCGAGCCGCACCGCGTGTTCCACGGTGCGCGCGCCGCCTCGACCCATCATGGTGTCCACTTCCACCACGACGCCGAGCGGCGCCGCCAACGCCCGGGCGCCTGCGGCCAAGCGTTCGATCTGCTCTTCCGCGTCCACGGCGACGGTCACGTCGACGCGCTTCGCCAGCCTGGCGAGGCGCTCGATCTTGGCCGCATCCACCACTTGGTTCGCCAGCAGGACGTTGCCCGCGCCAGCCTCGGCGAACACTTCGGCCTCGGAGACCTTGGCAGCGCAGACGCCGTCGACCGTGCCTCCGGCCGCGACCTGCATGGCGAGAATCCGCGGCGACTTGTGGTTCTTGCCGTGTGGCCGCAGGCGGATGGCTTTGTCGCGGTAGTGCTTGGCGATGACGCCGATGTTGTGTTCCAGCGCGTCGAGGTCGATGACGAGCGCCGGCGTTTCCACGTCGTCGATGGCGGTGCCGATCATTGGAACGCCCCACGCGCCGCGATTGGCCACACCGCTTCCAGACGCCCGTCGCGGATCGCGTAGGCGAAGTCGTGCAGGGCGAAGGCGGTCGCGGCATCGGCCGGCAGCAGGCGCAGCCAGTCGCCGATGGCGAACCGTTCGCCGGCTTCGGGGATCAGAACACCATGCTCGGCGCTGTTGGCGAGCGCTCGGGCCCGGCTGCCGAGTAAGCGCGGATCGCCGAAGTCGCGGCCGATCGCCTTCTGTCCGCAGTCGTGGATGACGCGATCGGGTGCGGGCGTACTGGTCACGCGGGCGGAGATCGACAACGCGCCGTCGAGCGCATCCTCGCCCCACAGCGCGAGTCCGTCGTCTGCGTCGAGGATGCGAATGGAATCGGCCAGCACCTCGGCGCGTCGTTTCGCCGCGACGGTGACCAAGGAACGCAGAATGCGGATGTCCGCGCAACCGGCGGCCGCGAAGATTTCGGCTTCGGCCACGCCACGAACCGCCAGGCCGACGACGTTCGAAACGGCGAGTTGGCGCAAGGCGATGGCTGGCGTCTTGTGGATCCACGCCTGGGCTCGCACCGGGCGGGGCGGTTCGGAGTCGGCCAGGTTCGCGTCCAACTTGACGACCTCCACCAGCAGTGCTGGCGTGTCGAGTTCTTCCATCGGCGTGCCGACGGGCTTTTCAATTGGCCGCTGCACGATGCCCTTCCGTCTCTTGCCGTGC
This sequence comes from Candidatus Azotimanducaceae bacterium, assembly GCA_965243175.1. GTDB lineage: Bacteria > Pseudomonadota > Gammaproteobacteria > Pseudomonadales > Azotimanducaceae > VXYL01. Next base: position 2,117,920 of record OZ251532.1, read on the forward strand.
GTACGCGAAGTAAGTGTTCACTATGGCGTCGTGCAGGGAACCGAGTTGCACTTGGCACTCGTCGATGAAGGCGTGCAGGTCGTCCTCCCGGCCGGTGGCGCCCAACGCCTTGACGTCCGCTTCCTCGACGCTGGCGATGGCCGCGGAACACGCTCGCAGCGGCTGTTCGCTGCGTGGCAGGGCGTCGAGGCTGCGCCGGGCGGCGCGCAGGGAACGCAGATAGGAGCGCGGCAGGCGTTCGTCCTTGAACAGGAATTGCAGCACGAGCGGCGTGGAGACGGCATCGCGCACGGACGCGACGTACGCCTGCATCGCGTAGGTGGAACGCAGGATGCTCCGCCACTGGATGTTCTCGAACGGCTCCAAGTCGTAGCGCGCGGCGAACAGTTCCGGCGAACGCACGTCGATCATGCGCGTAGTCATGTCGGCGCGTTCCAAGTGGTTGCCGAGGCGCAGCAGCTCCCAAGGCGAGTCGTGCAGCATGTGCTGGGAGAGGAAGCCCTCCAGTTGCTGGATGCGCCGGCTGATGCCGTCGAGGGCGTCGTGGAGATGGCTGGCCGACCTCGGCGCCGCCAGCGTCGTCCGCCCGAACTGGTAGAGGTCATTGACGTACTCGAAGGTCACGCGCGGCATGGTTTCGCGGACGTTGCGGGCGTTCTCCCGCACGCCAGCCAGGGAGCGAACGATGCTGCCGGGATTGCGCTCGTCCGTGGTCATGAACTTGCACACGTTGCGCTCGCTGGCTAGGGCGTTGGGCCCGTAGAGCGTCTCGAACAGGCCGTCCGCGCCGGTGATGGCGACCACGCGGTTCCAGCCGAGCGGCAGGCGCACGGGCAGGTCCATGAGCAGATTGGCATGCACCGTGATGAGCCGCGCCGTGGCGTCGGCGCGTTCGAGATAGCGGCCCAGCCAGTAGACGCGCTCGGCGACACGGGAGAGGATGTTCAAGGCCATCGTCGCCATCCGGCTTGCCGCGGGCGCGGAGTTCGCTCGCCGCCAAGGTGTACCTAGAGCAGGTCCTCCACCTTCTCCGAAGGGCGAGCGATCACCGCCCGTTCGCCGCGCACGACCACCGGCCGCTGCATGAGTTTCGGATGCTCCGCGAGCAGGCCGACCACGGCGTCTTCGCTGGCGTAGTCCGCCGCCTTCAGGCCCAGCTCGCGGAAGTTGGCGTCCTTGCGGACCAGCTCCCCCGGCGCGTCCTCGATCATGCCGAGCACGCGCCGCAGGCCTGCTTCGTCCAAGGGTGCCTTCAAGTACTCGACGACGTCGAACTCGACGCCGCGCTCTTGCAGGATGGCCAAGGCACCCCGCGACTTGCTGCAAGCCGGGTTGTGGTACAGGACGATGCGTTCGCTCATGGTTGGGTCCGCACAGGCTCAGGTTGCGAACGAGTGTACCGCTTCCAAACCGAGCAACGCCGCCAAGACCGGGCTTGGGAACAGCCGACCGAGGGGCCGCGTCACGCTTCGCCTCCCGCCTTGGCGCAGCCTTGGTTGCCGGCGGCAGCGTCGAGCGGTTGCTGGGCGCTGCAGTAGGCGGCGACCTGAGCGTCGGTGGTGGCATGCGCGAAGTCCAAGAGGGCCGATTCGTTCGCCGCCGTGGCGATCGTGGCGAGGGCGCGCACCTTGCGGTACGACAGATCGCCCTTCTCGAAGGCGTCCTCCGTGCGCGGCAGATTCAGCAGCGCATAGGCGGTGCGGAGCTTCTCCCGGGCGGCCTCCTGGTCGATGCCGCAAGCGGCGTGCAGCCAAGCGGGCGTGTTGGAGACTGTCTTGCCGCCTTCGAGTGGAGCGCGGTACGCCTGTTCGAGATCGAACTCGCGCAGCCGCTGCAGGAACAGGCAGGCGTGACGAGTGGCGGCGCGATAGCTGAGCAGCAGTTCCTCGCGGCAAGCCTGTTGCGTGGCTTCGGCGCAGCTGGATGGAGTGGAGGGAGCATTCATGGTGCGGTCCTTGTATGGTTGGCTGGTGTGCGCCGAGCGCATGCGTTCGGCGAGACAACTGGCATTGTATACAGTATTCGGCGGACGTCAACGGTTTTTTCGGCGTTGGCTCGGCGTTCAAAGGAGGGCGCATGGCAGGAGAGGTCGGGGCGGAGCGGCAAGTCGACCCGTTCGTCGACGAAGCGCCGCCGGAAACGGCGCCGGTGCGTCAAGGCGAGGACTTGGACTGGACGCGCATCGAGCGCTACCTGCGCGAACGCTTGCCGTCCGAGGCGGGCAGCTTGGACGGCGACTTCGACGTGCTGCAGTTTCCGAACGGCTCGGCGAACCTCACCTATCTGCTGCGTTTCGGGCCCACCGAACTGGTGCTTCGCCGCCCGCCGTTCGGCGTCCTGGCGCCGGGCGCCCATGACATGAAGCGCGAGTTCCGCGTGCTGTCGCGGCTCTGGCGGGTGTTCGACGCGGCGCCGAGGGCGTTCCTGTTCTGCGACGACCACGCGGTCGGCGGCGCGGACTTCTTCGTGATGGAGCGGCGGCGGGGCGAGGTGATCCGCGGCGTGGTGCCGCCGTCCATGCGCCACCATGCGGACGTCGGCCACCGTTTGGGCACGGCGCTCGTCGACCGCATCGCCGAGTTCCACACGTTGGATCCGCAGGCGGTGGACTTGGGAGACCTGGGCCGCCCGGACGGCTTCGTCGCCCGCCAGCTGCGCGGCTGGAAACGACGTTGGGACCTGGTGGCGGACGAACGCCACGACGCGGACATGACGGCGCTGCATCGCGCCCTCGAAGCGGCGATGCCCGAGGCGCAACGGGTGTCTCTGGTCCACAACGATCTGAAGCTGGACAACTGCATGTTCGATCCCGCGGACCCGGATCGCGTCACCGCGTTCTTCGACTGGGACATGACCACTCTGGGCGACCCGCTGATCGACGTCGGCACGCTGCTGAACTACTGGCCGGACCCGAGCGACGATGAAACGGCGAAGCGTTTCAGCCACGACGGCATGGGCAGCATGGGCCTGCCCCCAAGGCGCGTCGTCAGCGAGCGCTACGCGCAGCGCAGCCGCCTCGACCTGGAGAAGATCGGCTGGTACGAAGCATTCGCGCTATGGAAGACGGCAACCGTCGTTCAGCAACTGCACCACCGCTGGAAGGTCGGCGACTCAAGCGATCCGCGCATGGAGACCGTGGCCGACGGCCTGCCGAGACTGGTCGCCAACGCCGCCCGCTTGCTCGAGGGCTAGCCGGGTCGCGGGCGTCCCACGACTTTTCCGCCTCTATTTCCTGCCTCGCCGACGAAATGCTTGCCACTTGGTTCCGTCGCCGCCGCTATCTGCGGTTCACGCGCCACGTCGCCGGGGCCATCCGACGGCGGCTGCTGCGCGTCGCCGCGCTGTTCGCCGGGCTGTTCGTGCTGCACGTCGCGGCGATGATGACGGTGGAGGAGTTCGGTCTGCTGGAAGCCATCTGGCTGACGATGACCACCGCCACCACGGTGGGCTACGGCGACATCTCCGCCACGACTCCGATGGGCCGTCTCGCCACCATGCTGTGCATGTACCTGTTCGGCATCTTCCTGCTGGCGCAGGCCGCTTCCGACCTGTTCGACTACCGCGCCTTGCTGCGCGAACGCCGCCGTCGCGGCGAGTTCAAATGGAGAAACATGAAGGCACACCTGCTCATCGTGAACGTTCCGAGCCAGGACGCGGAACACTATCTCGAACGCCTGGTCGACCATGTGCGGCGCACCCCCGCGCTCGGCGACATCCCCATCCAGCTGCTCACGCCCCACTACGCCGACGGCTTGCCAGCCGAACTGGTGGATGCCGGCGTGACGCACTACACCGGCGTTGCCGAGAACTCCGACAATCTCGACGCCGCCAACGCGGACGACGCCAGCCACATCATCGTCATCGCCGACGAACCCTTCGACGCCCGTTCGGACGCGCACACCTACGACATCCTCAGCCGCTTGAAGGCCAGCGAAGACCCGCGCCGCGTGGTGGTCGCGGAAGTGGTGGACGACGCCAACCGCGAACGCATCATGGCCGCCGGCGCCACGACCACCGTGCGCCCCATCCGCGCCTACCCCGAACTGGTCGTGCGAGCGCTGGCCGCGCCGGGCGTCGAGCAAGTGCTGGAGAACCTCTTCACCCACGAATCCGACCACCTCGCCCGCTTCGACGAACCGTTCTCCGGCTTGCGCTGGGGCGACGTGCTGGTGAGCTTCGTCAGCGCCGGCGCCGGCATTCCAATGGCCTACATCGACGCCAACGGCGTCCACACCAACCCCCACCACGACGACGTATGCAGCGGCACCGCCATCGTCGGCCTGGTGGACGAAACCCAAACCGTTACCCACGAGAAGGTGGCCGCCTGCCTACGCAAGGCTTCCGCCGAGAGCCAGTGAAGCGCATGGACGAGACCTCGCGCTCGGAACGCGCTGACGACGCGAGGGCGCTCCGCCAACCCTTCCGAAGGCGGACCGGCTAGCGAGCTAACAGTTCAACAGCGCTTTCCGTTGTTTCCGGCGCCGCCAGTGCGGGCATTCGCTGGCCGCGTTCGCGGACGAAGACGAGGGAGTCGTCGGGTTGTTTGCTGTTGACGAACGTGCGGAAGCGCTTGAGCTTCTCGGCGTCCTCGATGGTGGCCTTCCATTCGCACTCGTAGGTGCCTACCACGTGGGCCATCTCCGCTTCCAAGTCGGCGGCCAGGCCCAGTGCGTCGTCGATGACCACGGATTTCAGGTAGTCGATGCCGCCTTCCAGGTTCTCAAGCCATACGGATGTGCGTTGCAGGCGGTCCGCGGTGCGGATGTAGAACATCAGGAAGCGGTCGATCAGCTGGATCAGCCGCTCGTCGTCGAGGCCGGTGGCGAACAGGTCGGCGTGGCGCGGTCTCATGCCGCCGTTGCCGCAGACGTAGAGGTTCCAGCCGATTTCGGTGGCGATCACGCCGACGTCCTTGCTTTGCGCTTCGGCACATTCGCGGGTGCAGCCGGAGACGGCGAGCTTGAGTTTGTGGGGCGAGCGCAGGCCCTTGTAGCGGTTCTCGATGGCGATGGCCATGCCGACGCTGTCCAGGACGCCGTAGCGGCACCATGTGGTGCCGACGCAGGATTTCACGGTGCGCACCGCTTTGCCGTAGGCATGGCCGGTCTCGAAACCGGCGTCGATCAGTTCGCGCCAGATGAGCGGCAGTTCGTGAACCTGGGCGCCGAACAGATCGATGCGCTGGCCGCCGGTGATCTTGGTGTACAGATCGTACTTCTTCGCCACTTGCCCCAAGGCGATGAGCTTGTCCGGCGTGATCTCGCCGCCGGGCACCCGCGGCACCACCGAGTAGGTGCCGTTCTTCTGCATGTTGGCCAGGAAGTGATCGTTGGTGTCCTGCAGGGGCGCGTACGCGGCCTTCAGCACGTAGTCGTTCCAGCACGATGCGAGGATCGAAGCCACCGCGGGTTTGCAGATGTCGCAGCCACGGCCCTTGCCGTGCTTCTCGATGAGTTCCTCGAAGGCGGTGATGCCTTCGACGCGGACGAGGTGGTGCAGCTCCTGGCGGGTGTGCGGAAAGTGCTCGCAGATGTCGGTATTGATGGCGACGCCGAGTTTCTCGAGTTCCATGTTCAGCACCTGCGTGACCAGCGGCGCGCAGCCGCCGCAGCCCGTGCTGGCCTTGGTGCAGGCGCGGACGGCGCCGAGGGTGGTGGCGCCGTCGCCCACGGCAGCGGCAATCGCGCCCTTCGAGACGTCGTGGCAGGAGCAGATCTGCGCACTGTCCGGCAGGGCGTCGATGGCCCCGGCCGGCATCCCGCCGCCTTCGCGCTGCGGCAGGATCAACGCATCTGGATGCGTCGGCAGCGTCAACTCGTTCTGCATCGTTTGCAGCAACATGCCGTAGTCGGCGGTGTCGCCGACCAGCACGGCGCCGAGCAGCTTCTTGCCGGTCTTGTTCACCACGATGCGCTTGTAGACTTGCTCGCGTTCGTCGATGTAGGTGTAGGTGGATGCGCCGCGGGTTCGCCCGTGGGCGTCGCCGATGCTGGCCACGTCCACGCCCAAGAGCTTCAGCTAGGTACTCATGTCGGCGCTGCGAAACGTCGCGTTCGAGTTCTCCGCCAGCACGCCAGCTGCCACCTTGGCCATTTCGTAGCCGGGGGCGACCAGGCCGAAGATGCGTCCCTCGTAGAGGGCACATTCGCCGATGGCGAGGATGTCGGGGTCCGACGTCTTGCAACGCTCGTCGATGGCGATGCCGCCGCGTTCGCCCATGTCGAGTTCGCAGTCGCGGGCCAACTCGTCGCGTGGTCGGATGCCGGCCGAGAAGACCACCATGTCGGTTTCCAGCGCTTCGCCATCGGCGAACTCCATGCGGTAGCGAGCGGACTCTCCGGCAACGATGCGCTGCGTGTTCTTGCCGGTATGAACCGTGACGCCCAAGTCCTCGATCATGCCGCGCAGCATCGCCGCGCCGCCTTCGTCCAACTGCGTACCCATCAGCGCTGGCGCGAACTCCACCACGTGCGTGGCAAGCGCCATGTTCTTCAGCGCGTTGGCGGCTTCGAGGCCAAGCAGGCCGCCGCCCACCACCACGCCCGTTTCCGCCTGTGCGCCGGACGCTTGGATGGCGTCCAGGTCTTCGATGGTGCGGTAGACGTGGCAATGCGGCAGGTCGCGACCTTCGATCGGCGGCACGAAGGGATAGGAGCCGGTGGCGAGAACCAGCTTGTCGTAGCTCACGCGCCGCCCTTGGTCCGTGCGTACGGATTTCGCCTCGCGATCTATCCGCGTCACTCGCTCGCCGATGTGTACCGTGGCACTCGGCGGCAACGGTGGCAGCGCCAGTTCCTGGGCGCCGACGCCGGAGAAGTAATCGCTCAAGTGAACGCGGTCGTAGGCCGCGCGCGGCTCCTCGCCGAACACGGTGACGGCCCATCCCGGCGCGGCGGCAAGTTCCACGAAGCGGTGGCCCACCATGCCGTTGCCGACCACCACCACCTGACGGTCGGCAAGTTGGCAAGTTGCTCCGTTCGATGTTTGGATGACGTCCATGTGCGAACAGGAAGCAACAACCGTGCCAGTGAACTCCGCCAAAAGGCTGGCCAAGCCTTGTGGACGTTCTTGGTGCGACGGTGGCGCAGCCTAGCCTCTTCGCGCACCGCGAAGACGCATGCGCGGCACAAGGAGAGCAGCGCCCTGCCAACGACTGTATGATCGCGTTCGAGCGAGGGCGAGTGGGAGAGTTGGCCATGCATCGACGTTCGTTCCTAACCGCCGCAGCCGCCTTGCCGTTGGCGGCGACGCTGCCGCGATCGCTGGCAGCCGACCCGGTGCGCTATCCGCATCCCGACTTGGTGGCGCTGGATTCCAGCTTCGGCGGCTTCCCCGGCAACACGCCCATCAACCGCCTCTACACCAATCCCGGCATGTACTGGGCCGAAGGGCCGGCGTGGAACGGCATGGGCAACTACTTGGTATGGAGCGACATTCCCAACAATCGCCAATACCGCTGGCTGCATGAGGACGGGCACGTTTCGGTGTTCCGGCAGCCTTCCAACTACAGCAACGGCAATACCTTCGATCTGCAAGGGCGGCAGATTTCCTTCGAGCATCTCACCCACCGCGTGGTTCGCTACGAACGCGACGGCACCACCACCGTGCTGGCCGACAGCTTCAACGGCAAGCCGCTGAACGCGCCCAACGACGGCATCGTCCATCCGAACGGCGACTTGTGGTTTTCGGACCCCGGCTACGGCACCTTGGGCGACTACGAAGGCAAGAAGGTGGACACCGGCTCCGTGCAGCCACATCAGAAGGAGGCGATCTACCGCCTGGACGCCAAGACCGGCAAGCTGTTCCAGGTGACCGACGAGATATTCAAGCCGAACGGCGTCTGCTTCTCGCCCGACTACGCCAAGCTGTACGCCGCCGACACCGGCGGTTCCCACTACGGCGACCAGGCGCCGCCCGTCATCAAGGTTTGGGACGTGGTGGATCAGAAGCGTCTGGCCAACGGCCGTGTCTTCGCCAGCATGGCGATCACGGTGGACGGCGAGGAGAAGAACTGCTTCGCCGACGGCATCCGCTGCGACACTGAAGGCTTCATCTGGGCAAGCGCCGGCTGGGGCGGCCCGGGCGTCGACGGCGTGCATGTGTTCAACCCGGAAGGTGCCCGCGTGGGTCAGATCCTGCTGCCGGAAATCTGCGCCAACGTCTGCTTCGGCGGCCCCAAGCGCAACCGCTTGTTCATGACGGCAAGCCAGTCGCTATACGCCGTCTACACCAACGTTCGCGGGGCGCACTTCTGCTAGGCGCGTCCCACGCCGAGATGGCAAGCGGGTCAGCGAGCGCCAAGGAAAAGGCTGAGCGCCAGCAAGCCGGCGAGTACGGCGCTGACGAGTTGCCAGAACAGGGTTGGGTTCTTTTCCAGAAGAGGGGCGGATTCCACGCGGCGAATCAGCTCCGGGTTCGGACGGGCGAGATCCGTCACCAGTTCTGAAAGTGCCTCGTAGCGGTGGGCTGGGTTTTGCGCGGTGGCCTTGGCGAGGGCGAGGTCCATCCACTTCGGCACGTCGCTGCGGCCGGCTTTGGCGAGGGGAACGTAGGGGCGGTTCAGATACGCCTTGGCGTCCCGGGACAGCGGCGCTTTGTAGGGCAGGGCGCCGGCGAGCATCTCGTAGGCGACGATGCCCAGGGCGTAGATGTCGGCGGCGTGGGTTGCCGGTTGCCCTAGCAGGCACTCCGGGGCGACGTAGCCCACCGACCCCACCGGATGGGTTTCGCGGACGGCGCTCTCGAGTTCGTCGAAGCCTTGCACGTAGGCGGTGCCGAAATCGACCAGCTTGGGGTTGCCGTCGCGGTCGATCATCACGTTCTCCGGCTTCAGATCGCGGTGGACGATTTGCAGCCGTTGGAAGGCGCGCAGCGCTTTGGCGATGTCGCCCACCAAGCGCCGAACGTCCTCGATGGGCGGGTGGGGGTTGTCGAGCATCCATTGGCGGAGGCTTTGGCCTTCGATGTGTTCGGCGACGAGATAGAGGAACCGGCTCTCCGGGCGGGGCAGGACCTTCATCACGCCGGGATGGTCGATGCGCTTGCCGATCCACTCCTCGCGGAGGAAGCCGTCCAAATATACCGCATCCTCGGCGAAGGATTCGGATGGCGCCTTCAACGCCAGGCGCTGGCCGGAGGAATCCTCGACCAAGTAGATGTGGCTGCGCGTTCCGCTGGCGACGGTACGCAGGACTCGGTAGCCGTCGATGCGGGCGTCGGGGCGCAGCACCGGCGGGATGACTTGCCGCGTCAGGCGTCGGTGCGCTTCGTCGATGTCCTCGTCCGGCGTCTGGTCCACGCGCATCAGCAGGCAACTCAGGTTGTCTTCGCTGCCGTGCCGCAAGGCGGCGTCCAGCACCGTGCGGGCGGCCGGCTCCAAACTGGGCGTTTCGGCAAGGGCGGCGGCCACCGTTTCGCGCAAACGCGACATCGGCAGCGCATTGTGAACGCCATCGGTGGTGAGCACGAAGACGTCGCCCGCCGCCAAGTCTTCGGCCAGGTAGTCCACTTCCAAATCCAGTTCCATGCCGACGGCGTTGGTGAGCATCGCTTGGCGCGCGTGGTCGCGGGTGAGCTGCTCCAAGTCGCCGCCCCGAAATCGGTACACGCGGCTGTCGCCGACATGGAAGATGTGCGCCGTGCGCCCCTTGGCCACCACGGCGCTCACCGTCGTGGCCATGCCGTCGTGGTGGCAGCACCAGCGGTTGAGCGCGTTCAGCACGCGTGCCGCGGACGTCTTCACCGTCCAAGTGTCGGGTGTCGCCAAGTACTCGTCGATGAACTCCGTCACCACCGTCTGGCTTGCCTTCTGGGCGCGTTCGCCGCTCGACAAGCCATCGGCGATCACCGCCACCGCGCCCTTCAGGCGATGCGGCGGCGATGCCGCGAACGCATCCTCGTTCACGGGCTGTGTGCCAGCGAGCGACGCGCCCCCGTAGCTGATGCCGAGTTCCATGCCACTCATGGTGACAGATGGTTCGAGCTCGGCATCCGTGTCTTCACCGTTCGCGCTACACCCGTGTCGGTCAGCCGTCGAGGCAATCAACTATAACGTTGACAGGGAGAATCGGGCGCTGGGCCCGGTGTTCCGCCCGCACGGTGCTATAGTGGATTCAGCCTAGCCAAGCGATCCAAGGCACGTGCCGACTACACGCCCGCCCAGCGCCATCTTCGATCTCTGCCAGCCGCGTTCGGACGTGCTGGCGGGGCGCGTGGCGGATGCGGACTTCGCCGCCGATCTCGCGGCGGTGATCGGCGGCACCGCCAGCGCCGAGTATTCGGAACCGGCGCGGTTCTTCGCCAACACCTATCCCACCCGCGGCTTGCGCGACTTGCTGGCGAACGTGTGCCGTCGCTTGAGCGGCGCGGGCGGGGAAGCGGCCGCCATCTTCCGCTTGGACACCACCTACGGGGGCGGCAAGACGCACGGCTTGATCGCCCTTGTCCACGCGGCTGGCGGCATGAAGGGCGTGGCGGACGTCGGCGAGTTCGTCGAGTCCGGCCTGCTGCCAGCCGGCGCCGTCCGCATCGCGGCGTTCGATGGGGAAAACGCGGATCCGGCCAACGGGCACGACATGGGCGAAGGCGTGCTGGCGCATACGCCGTGGGGCGAAATCGCCTACGCCCTTGCTGGGCGCGACGGCTACGAGCGCGTACGGCGCAGCGACGAGCAAGGCGTGGCGCCTGGTGCCGCAACCTTGGGCGAACTGTTCGGCGGCGAACCGACGCTGATCCTGCTCGACGAACTGGCCGTCTATCTGCGCAAGGTGTGGCGGGCGGAAAACGCCCGCGACCAGCTGACGGCCTTCCTGACGTCGCTCTTCAAGGCGGTGGAGAGCGCGCCGAACGCGGCGCTGGTCTACACGCTGGCGATTGGCCGCGACGGCCGCGCCACGGATGCCTACAGCGAGGAGCACCAGTTCGTCGCGGACACGATGGCGGAGGCGGAGAGCGTCTCCGCCCGCAAGGCAACGCTGCTGAACCCCACCGAAGACGAAGAAACCGCGCCGGTGCTGCTGCGCCGCCTGTTCGAGCACATCGACGAAAGCGGCAAGGCGGCCATCGTAAGCGCCTACCAGCAACTATGGCGCGAACACCACGCATCGCTGGCCGAGGAAGCTCTCCGCCCAGAGACCGCACAAGCCTTCGCCGACAGCTACCCCCTGCACCCCGACGTGCTGGCCACGCTGCGCGGCAAGACCTCCACGTTGGGCGAGTTCCAGCGCGTGCGCGGCATGTTGCGTCTGCTCGCCCGCACCATCGCCCATCTGTGGCAGGAGCGGCCAGCCGACGCCACGGCGATCCACCTGCATCACATGGACCTGGGGCGCGAGCCGATCCGCCAGGAACTGGTGACGCGCCTCGGCCAATCCGCCTTCGTGCCGGCCATCGCCAACGACATCGCCGGCGGGGGTGAAACTCGTTCGCTGGCGGAGAACATCGACGCGGAGCACTACAACGGTCTGCCGCCCTACACGGCCTACGTCGCCCGCACCGCGTTCCTGCACACCCTGGCGTTCAACGAGCCGTTGAAGGGCCTCTCGCCGGAAGACCTGCGCTACGCCGTGCTGGCGCCGCGGCTGGACGTGAGCTTCGTCGAGGAAGCCCGCAAGCGGTTCATCGCCGAATCCGCCTACTTGGACGACCGCCCTGGCGCCGCGATGCGCTTCCTCGCCGAAGCCAATCTCAACCAGATCATCCGCCGCGAAGAACGCAACGTGGATGCTGGCGACGCCCGCGCCGAACTCAACGACCGCATCGGCGGCATCTTCGACGGCAACACCTTCGACGCCATCCGCTTCCCCGGCGGCCCCTTCGACGTGCCGGACGAAGTGGGCGATGGCCGCCCGAAGCTGGTGGTGCTCTCCTACGATGCCGTCGCCATCAACGCCCAAGTGACCAAGCTGCCGGACCTGGTGGAACGCATCTACACCCGCAAGGGTTCCGAAGGGCAGGCGTTGCGGGCGCTGCGGAACCATCTGGTGTTCGTGGCGACGGACGACAACGGCAAGGCCGAAATGCAGCGCCGCGCCCGCCTTCGCCTGGCGTTGCGCGCCTTGAAGCGCGCCGACCGCCTGCGCGACCTGGCCGACCATCAGCAGGATCAAGTGTTGGAAATGGAGGCGCGTTCGGAGCAGGAACTGGCCATCGCCATCCAGCAGGCCTACCGGCACGTGCTCTATCCCTCGTCCAACCGCGCCGACCCGAACGTCCCCTTGGCGCACACCGCCATCGACATCCACTCCCCCGCCGACAAGCCCGGCGCCGGCCAAAGCCACATCGAGCGGGCGCTGCGCGAATCGCAGAAGCTGCGCCTGCCGGAAGACCAGCCGGACGCGCCCGTCTACGTGCGCGACCGCACCCCGCTGCGCAACGGCCAGATGACCACGCTGGCGTTGCGCGACGAGTTCCGCCGAGACCCCGCGCTGCCCATCCTGATCGGCGACGACACCTTCATCCGCGGCATCCGCGTGGGCGTGGAACGGGGAGACTACATCTACCAACGGGGCGATCTGCTGTTCGGGCCAGGCGATCCGCCGGCTTCGGTGGTGATCGACGAGCAGTCCATCGTGCTGACGATGGCCTATGCGCGGAACACGGACGTTTGGCCGCGGCGGCAGGTGGACAAGGAAGAGGGGGAGGAAAAGCCCCAACCTTCGCCACCTGACGGGGGCGTCGGCGAGGACCACACCGAGTACGATCGGACGCCGGATCGCGAGCAACTCCAAGCCGAGGGCCCGCTGCGCGAAGCGCTGGTTCGCCTGTGGGAGCAGGCGCGGGATGGGAAAGTGCAACGCATCGGCGAACTGGAAATCCGCCTGTTCGACTCGAGCGACGCCTTCCGCCTGCTCGGCGTGGTCGGGCGAATCGGCGGAGCGGACAAGCGGGTTGCCTTGAGCGGCGGCTACGAAACCAAAGCCGGCGGCGCCTGCGAACTGGAGTTCGAGGGCGCTCCCGACGATGCGCAGCCGGTACGCGAGTTTCTGGAATCGCAACTCCGCGCCGCCAGCACGACACGTTTGGAGGCCAGTTTCACCCTGACGTTCCACGACGGCCTCGCCATGCAGGAGCCAGCGCCGGAGCAACTCGCCGACGACCTCTGCCGCTTCGCCAACGGCGCCGCGTACGTTTCCGCCACGGCACGGCCACGGGATTGACGACGATGGCGCAGCCCGCACCCATCGCCGTGGTCGCATCCACGCCCCGCTACGAGTTGCGCGTGCGCAACCTCGGCGCAGCGGACAGCGAGTACGAAGTGTGGCAACTGCCCAGCCCCGCCACGCCGCAAGTGACCGCGCCCATGCGCGTGGCGGGCTTGCGCCGACGCAACCTGAGCCTCGTCGAACACCGCGTGCTGCGCCGGCTGGCGAAATCCAACATTCGCCTAGGGTCGAGCCTTCGCCCAAGGGCAGGCGGAGGCAAGAGCGGCGGAAGCGCCCACGCCCTTTCCGAAGACTTGGCGTTGACGCTGGGCCTGCTGTTCCGCACCTTGGCGCCCATGCGCAGCCGCGACAACATGGTGACCGTGGCCGAGGGCATCGAAGCGATGCAGCGCGAGGAAGCCGCCTACTGGCTCGGCATGGCCATGCACCGCAAGCGCCCGAGACGAGTGCTGGCGGCGCTGCGGATGTTGCTGACCGAACCGAAGGCCAGCGGCGAAGGCCGCGTTCGCGCCGATGCCGGCGCCCGGACGCTGGCGTAGGGAGAGCCCATGCCCACCCTGCCCTACAAACTGATCCCCTACGGCTGGGCGGATTTCCGCGCCATTCGCCTTGAGGACCGCCTCTACGTGGACAAGACGCGCTTCATCCGCCCGCTGGAAAACGAGCGCTTCACGTTCCTGATCCGCCCCCGACGCTTCGGCAAATCCTGCTGGGTCTCGCTGCTGGAGAACTACTACGACCGCAAGTGGGCGGACGAGTTCGAGCAGGTGTTCGGCGACACGGACATCGGCCGCAAACCCACGGAAAACCGCCACAGCTTCGTGGTGGTGCGCTTCGACTTCTCGGTGGTAAACGATGCGCCGGAGACGCTGGAGCGGGAGTTCGAGTGCTATTGCGGCGCGGAAATCGAAGAAGCCCTGGAACGCAACGCCGACTTGATCCCGGCCGACGCCACTCGGCACATCCTTGAACAGCCCTCGGCATCCGCCAAACTCAACGCCCTGTTCCGCGAGGCGAGAAAGCGCGGCCTCCGCCTGTTCATACTCATCGACGAGTACGACAACTTCGCAAACACGATCCTCGCCCACCACGGCTCCGACGCCTACCAGGAACTCACCCACGGCAGCGGCTTCTACCGCAACTTCTTCGCCGCGCTGAAAGGCGGCGCGGGCCGCAGCGGTGGCGGCTTGGAGCGCCTGTTCATCACCGGCGTCTCCCCCATCACCTTGGACGACGTGACCAGCGGCTTCAACATCGGCAAGAACATCAGCCTGCGCGAGGAGTTCAACGCCGTGCTCGGCTTCACCGAGCACGAAGTGGAGTGCCTGCTGGAGACCTATCGAAAGGCGGGCGCCTTGGACGTCGATGCCGGCACCGCCCTCGACGTGATGCGCGAGTGGTACGACGGCTACCGCTTCGCCAAGGATGCCAAAGAGACCGTGTACAACACGGACATGGTGCTCTACTTCCTGGACGCGATGGTGCCCAACAAGCCCATGCCGGACGACCTGATCGACGTGAACGTGCGCATCGACTACGGCAAGCTCCGCCACCTGCTGACCCTGAGCCGGCAAATGGGCCCGTCCGCCCGCCCCGCCCAAGAGGACACTCCGCCCCCAGAAGCGCCCACCGACCCCGTGAGCTTGAACGGCAACTTCGACCTGCTCCGCCACGTCGTCGGCGAAGGCCAAGCCGACGCGGACATCCAAACCAGCTTCCCCTTGGAACGCCTAGACCAGCGCGACAACTTCCTCTCCCTGCTGCACTACTTCGGCCTCCTGACCATCCGCGAAGCAGAAGCAGGCACGGTACGCCTAGCCATCCCCAACCAAACCGTCCGCCGCCTCCTCTACGGCCACCTCCGCGACGCCTACGCCGACGTAGGCGTCCTCTCCGTAGACATGCACGCCTTCGCCGCCCTGCTGCGCCCGATGGCCCTCCACGGCGAATGGCAGCCCGTCTTCGACTTCCTCAAGGAGGCCATCGCCGCCCAAACGAGCATCCGCGACTACCTCGACGGCGAAAAGGTCATCCAGGGCTTCCTAGCCGCGTACCTGAGCGTCTCGCGGCACTTTCTGGTCCGGACGGAGCCGGAGCTCAACAAGGGGTTTGCGGACATCGCACTGGAACCGCTGGTGGCGCAGTATCCGGAGTTGCGGTATGGTTATCTGATTGGGCTGCAATTCATCAAGCGTGGCGACCGACCCGGCGAAGCCCAAGGGCCGGCAATCCTCCGCCAGCAATTCAACGGGGAACTGCCCGTGCCAAGACACCAATCCGTACGCTTCATTAGTCTGACACTGCTCACCGACCTTGGGTGTCGGTAGGCTCACCTCGCCCCTAACCACACGACGAGACTTCCATCATGTCAACAGCAACATTAACGAGCCTTGCGTTGCTCAAAGTCAACATCGACCACCACGGAAGGGACTACTTGGACTATCTCCGCCCGTTCGTGATGCAGGTGCTACTCGAAACGCAGCCAGACTTCGTCACCGACGACTCTACGACCGTTGCTATCCGCGATAGATTTGGGCTAGAGATTCCTAGCCGGACGGTTCACATCGTTCTCCGCCGCCTAGCGAGATCTGGCCAGCTTCGTCGAGAGAATAAGGTCTATCGGCTGAAGAAAGTCGACGACCCAGGTATGGGACCTGCGCAGGCCCTCGCGAGTCAGTACATTGACGACACGCTAAACAGCCTCACGAGATTTGCGCATCAGGAGCTCCAGCTCTCCATCACCAAAGATCGCGCCATAGTGGCCATTTGCACCTATTTGTCTTCGTTCGATGTGTCGTGCCTCAGTGCTTATCTTCGAGGAACGGCTATTCCAGACATCTCCGGCGGCCGCGACGAAGACGTCACGCTAGTCAGCAAATACCTAATGCAGATCCGCGCTTCCGACAACGAGACCTTTGACAAATTCATGATCGTTGTGCAAGGACACATGCTTGCGAACGCGCTTCTCTGTCCGGACCTAAAGAGCATCAAGAACTACAAGCAAACCATCTTCTACATTGACACTCCTTTGCTTGTACAGCTGCTCGGTCTTGAAGGGCCGGGTTGCAGGACGGCAGCAAGGGAACTACTACGACTGCTAACTCAGTTGGGAGGTCGAGTCGCTGCGTTTTCACACACCCGAAGGGAACTTGAACGGGTTCTTCATGGGGCGGCTTCAAAAATTGGAGCAGAGGACGGACGTGGACGAATAATAGAGGAAGCTAGACGAGTTGGGCTCACCAGATCGGATCTGATCCTCCTAGCTGGAAAGATCGACGACAACCTTAGAGAAATCGGTGTTGAGATTCGGACGACACCCAGCTATACAAGGAGGTATCAAATCGACGAAAGTAAATTTGAAGGGATCCTTGATGACAGGATATCGTACCTCAATCCAAGGGCGATGGAAGACGATATAAATTCCGTCCGTAGTATTTATGTTCTACGAGGTGGATCGGCCCCTAGTGCTATTGAAGAAGCGAAAGCGATTCTGGTGACTAGCAACGTTCGATTTGCGCGCGCTGCTTGGGAGTATGGCAGAGAATTTGAAGCGTCTCGCGAGGTATCTAGTGTTATATCTGACTTTAGCTTAGCTAACCTTGCATGGCTAAAGGCACCCATGGGTGCTCCGTCGTTGCCGATCGCAGAGGTACTAGCGTTTTCTTATGCGGCGGTACAGCCATCATCGGCACTCATGATGAAATTTCTCGACCAAGTTGACCGCCTGAAGGAGTCCGGGGATATCTCGCAAACGGACCATCAACTCCTTAGGAGCAGCCCGAACGTGGCCGATGAGTTGGTTAGTATGACTCTTGGAAATGATGCAACATTGACTGGTTCGAGCGTTCGCGAGGTATTGGATCGAGTCGCTCGAGAGTACACTCAAGAAGCCAATGAGAGAGTGGAAGCAGAACGAGCCACACGAGAGGGCGTTGAACGGGAGCTGCGAGCGGCGAACGAAGCGCAGATGCGTAGAGACGCCGACCTTTACTGGAAGTGTGAACGAGTCGCGGGATGGATTGCTTTTGTGCCTGTCGGGGTGGCGTTCCTTCCGGTGTTCTTCGTTGTCGGCAGTCAAGCCGGCTACTGGATAGACCTGGCTTTGGGGAAGACGATGCACACTATTGGTTGGGTGTCGTCGGTGATGTGGACACTGGGTAGCCTAGTTTTCGGCGGTACATTTATAGGCATGTACGAGAGAGTCAAGGATGCCATTTCTGGGGTGCTGCGGAAGTGGTTATTGCAGGAAGCGGAAAGTGGAGGCTGACGTGGAACCCCCTGGGAGGTACGCTGTTGTGCTTGGGCTGGTTCGGAATGCCTGACACACGCCTAATCGAACGCTGGCTGCCGATCGCCGAGATCGGCATCGAGAGTACGCGGGAGCGGACGCCGATGACGCCGTTTCCCGCGCCGAATCGCCTGCACGTCTGGTGGGCGCGGCGGCCCTTGGTGGCATCGCGGGCGGCGATTCTGGCGTCCCTGCTCCCGTGCGACGCAGATCGCGCTGCGTTTCTTCATGCCGTTGGCATCCACGGCGATCCGGTGGTTGCCAAGGCGCGGATTGCCGAGGCCAGGCGGAACGGGGAGCGGCTTGCGGATGGGGGCTTCGGGTATGCGCGGGCGTTCCAGTATGCGCTCTCCACTGAGGAGAAGGAGTGGGTGGCGGGATGCGTGGACGGGGACGGCCTTGTGCTGGACCCGACAGCGGGCGGTGGCAGCGCAGCGCTCGAAGCCGTGCGATTGGGTTTGGCGACCGAGGCCAGCGACGTCAACGCCGTGGCAGCGCTGATCGAATACGCAACGGTGGATTGGCCAGCGCGGTACGGGGCTGCGGTCGTCGACACCTTCGAGCGGGTGACAGCGATGTTCGTCGAACGAGCTGAGGCAAGGTACGAAGGGGTGTTTCCGGAGGAGCCCGATGACATTCTGGTTTCGGGCTACCTCTACGCCCGCACCGTTGCCTGCCCCTACTGCGGGGGCTTGGTGCCGTTGTCGCCGAACTGGCGGTTGGCGCCAGGCGGGAAGGGGGTTCGGCTGGTGCCGGAACTTGTGGGCGGGCCGGGGAGCGAGGGGCGGGTCTGCGAGTTCGAGGTCGTTGAGCGGAGCGAAGAGCAGTCGGAAGGGACGGTGGCCCGTGGGGATGGGCTGTGTCCGTATTCGGACTGCGAGCGGCAGATAAGCGGGGATCACATCAAGGCCGAGGCGCAGGCCGGGCGGATGGGGGAGCAGCTGTACGCCGTGGTGTTCAAGGAGCGCGTGCTTGTCGAGACGAAGAGCGGGCGCAAGCGGGAGAAGTGGGTTCGCGGGTATCGGGCGCCGCGGGCGGAGGACGACAACAGCGCGGAAGTCGAAGCCCGGCTTGACGAGAAGCTGCCGGAGTGGGAGGCGCTGGACATGGTTCCGCGCGAGCGCATCCCGGAAGGCAACAAGACGATGGAGCCGAGGCGCTACGGCATGGCGGCGTGGCGCGATCTGTTCTCGGCGCGGCAACTCCTATGCCACGGCACGAGCGTGGAAGTGTTTCGGGAGATGCTCGAAGCGGACAGAGTCGCCGGCGAACTCACGGCAGTGCGGAAGGCGGCCTACGGCTACTTGGCGCTCGCCTTGGACAAGCTGCTCAACTACAACTCGCGCATGTCGGTCTGGATGCCGACACGCGAGGTGGTGGCGAACACGTTCAACCGGCACGACTTCGCGTTCTGCTGGTCGCACGCCGAGATGGCACCGCTGGTCACGGGTCTCGGCTACGACTGGGCGTTCACGCAGACCGCCAAGTGCATCAAGGAACTCGTCGAACTCCTGAACCCGAAGGGCAAGCGCGGGGACATCTTCGACCAAGCGCCCGACAAGCCGGAACCGCCGCCCGTCACCATCACCTGCAAGTCCGCGGACAGCCTCGACCACATCCAGAACGCCAGCATCGACGCCGTGGTGATGGACCCACCCTACTACGACAACGTCATGTACGCCGAACTCTCGGACTTCTTCTACGTCTGGCTCAAGCGCACCGCCGGCCACGTCTTCCCCGAACTCTTCACCCGCCAGCTCACGGACAAGGACAACGAAGCCGTCGCCAACCCGGCGCGGTTCGCCGGCGAGAAGGGCGCCCGCGCACTGGCCGGGCGCGACTACCAGGAGCGCATGGCGGCGATCTTCGCCGAGTGCCGGCGGGTGCTTAAAGCCAACGGCATCATGACGCTGATGTTCACGCACAAGGCCACCGGCGCGTGGGATGCGCTCACCAAGGGGCTGATGGAGGCGGGCTTCGTCATCACCGCGTCCTGGCCCATCAACACCGAGGCGGGCGGCAGCCTGCACATCCGCGACAAGGCGGCGAAGAGCACCGTGTTCCTCGCCTGCCGCCCTCGCCCGCGCGTCGAAGCAAGCGAAGTGCGCGATGCGCCCATCGTGTACTGGGAGGACGTGGAACCCCGCGTCGCCGAAGCCGTGCGCACGCGGGTGGCGGAGTTCCAGCAGGCGGGCATCGCCGGCGTGGACCTGTACCTCGCCTCCTTCGGCCCCGCGCTCGAAGAGTTCTCGCGCAACTGGCCGCTCACCCGCGGCACGCCGAGGGAGCGTCCGCCGGCCAAGCTGATGCGCCAGCTGTCGATTCTCGAAGACGAGTGGGACCCCTACGCCGCGACGCCCGAGGACGCGCTGGACGCCGCCCGCCGCGAAGTGAAGCGCTGGCGCCTGGAGCAGCTCACGCACAGGAAGGCGCAGGGGGATCTGGACGCCGTCACCGCGTTCTTCGTGCTGGCGTGGGATGCGTTCAAGGCGCCCGTGTTCGCCTACGACGAAGCGCTGCGCCTGGCCCGCGCCGTGGGCGTGGACATGGACGGTCAGGTGGCGAAACGGCTGGGCGAGAAGCGCGGCAGCGACTTCCGGCTGTGGGACAGCGTCACGCGGGCGGCGAAGGGCGGCCTGGGGCCGGTGGACGGCAGCCGCGGGATGGTCGACGCGCTGCACCACGCCGCGAACGTCTCCCGCACCCGCTCGCTGGCCGCGGCGCGGGATCTGCTGGCGGAGACCGGCCTGGACAAGGACGCGCGCCTGTTCCGGGCGTTCGAGGCGGCGCTGGAAGTGCTGCCGGTGTCGCGCCGCTTCACGGGCGTGGATCTGCAAAGCGAAGTCGCCGCGTCCAGCAGCGACTTCGAGGCGCTGTTCGATCTTTCGCGGCTGGCCTACAAGGACGAAGTGGACGAACCCAAGCGGTTCGAGCAGATGGAACTGCGGCTGGACGACGCGAAAACGGATGATGCGAAGTAAGCGGAGCTTGCTCGGTTTGGAACCGCGCGAATGCAACGCGAAGCACGCGGCAGCGCCTCGCGGAACGTGCCACAATGCCTCCCATGCGCTTCTTCAACACCGAGGGCCCGGTTCGCCCGGACGACCACTACGCCATCCCGCCCTTGGCGCGCGGCAACACGGGCGAGATCCTCCGCCTGATACAAGACAAGCGCTACTTCGTCCTGCACGCGCCGCGGCAGACGGGCAAGACCTCCGCCCTCATCGCGCTGCGCGACCTGCTGAACAGCGGCGAGGTCGGCGAGTTCCGCTGCGTGAACGTGAACGTGGAGGTCGGCCAAGTTGCGCGGGACAACGTGGAGGAAGGCATGCGCGCCATCCTCAGCAGTTTGGCCATGAGCGCGGAGTTGGTTGGCGACGATTCTGTCGAGGATATCTGGCCGGACCTGCTGGCCAAGGCGGGGCCCCACAACGCCCTGAGGCGGACGCTTGCCCGCTGGTGCATGGCCAACCCGGTGCCGTTGGTGCTCTTGGTGGATGAAATCGATTCACTCGTAGGCGACACGCTGCTCTCGGTGCTGCGCCAACTGCGCGCCGGTTACGAAAATCGCCCGAGAGGTTTCCCGCACAGCATCGTGCTCTGCGGCGTCCGGGACATAAGGGACTACCGCATTCGCTCGAGCACCGGCGAGATGATCGCCGGCGGCAGCCCGTTCAACGTCGCTGCCAAGTCGCTGCGCTTGGGCGACTTCAGCAAGGCGGAGACCTATGCGCTGATCCAACAGCACAAGGATGAAACCGACCAGCCGTTCACCTCGGCGGCGCGCAAGGCGGTGTGGAAGCAAACCCGAGGCCAGCCGTGGCTGGTGAACGCGCTCTGCGCCGGCGCGTGCTTCGACAACGAGGCGGGGCGGGATCGGTCGTACGCCATTGATAGGGAGGACATCTTTGTTGCGCGGGAGGAACTCATCCTCTCGCGTCGCACACATCTGGACCAGTTGGCGCACAAGCTGGAGGAGGAGCGCGTGCGGCGGGTTGTCGAACCGATTCTGAGCGGCGGCGAGGCGCACCATGAGGTTCGAGATTTGGAGTATGTGCGGGACTTGGGCCTGATCGACTCCGGCCATCCGCCGCGCATAGCGAACCCCATCTACGCCGAGGTGGTGCCCCGCGAGCTGGGCTACATCTTGCAAAGCGGCCTCGACCAACAAACCGCGTGGTATGTGGACGACGCCGGCGCACTCGACATGCACAAGCTGCTAACGGCGTTCGCCACGTTTTTCAGCGAGCACGCGGAGCACTGGCTGGCGCGCTTCGAGAACTACCGCGAAGCCGCGCCGCAACTCATCCTGCAGGCGTATCTGCAACGCGTCGTGAACAGCGGCGGCCGCATCGAACGGGAGTACGGCCTAGGGCGCGGGCGAACCGACCTGCTGGTGCTGTGGCCGCGGGAAGCGGGGCAGCCTTCGGACCTGTGGCAGCGCATCGTGATCGAATGCAAGGTGCTGCGCAGTTCGGACCGCAAGAGCCTGGAAGGAACCATCGAACGCGGCGTGGAACAAACGCTGGGCTACATGAAGACGTGCCGTGCGACGGAGGGACATCTGGTGCTGTTCGACCGGCGGGAAGAAGCGCAGCACCCGGCACCGGGCCAGAGGGTGATGCAAAGCGATGGCGAAATCACCGTCTGGACGCTGTAGCGCATCTGCTTTCTTGCTCTCCGGCAAAGAACGAAAGGACGCCAAAGTGGGTCGCGCTGTCCTCCTGAGCTACCGTTTTCTGTGCTCGTCGGCGAGCGCCCAGCGCCAGCCGCGCAGGAACGTTTGCGGTCCGGCGCCCATGACTTCGAAGCTGAAGCCGAGCATGGTTCCATCCTCGCCGTTGGCCGCGAGCGTGATGGTCGCGGTGCCTTCCCCGTGTACCTGCAAGGTGAGCAGGCCGTCCGCAACCGTGACGGTCGCCACCTCTTCATTGCTGCTTTGCGCCTCGTAGCGCAACGCTTGCCCACCGGCGGCGAACAGAACGTCGAGCCTCTGCGTGAACTGGCCGTGGACGCGCAGCTCCCGCTGCATCGCGTTCCACAGCGTTGCGCGTTGCGCGAAGACGCTGTTGTCTTGGCGCCACTCGGGATAGCCGATGTTGCCGCCGGCGGTGAGCCACGGGATCCGCTCGTTGAGGCAGGCGAGGAGGCCGGTGTCGTCCACATCCACCGAGAAGCCGCCATGCTCGCTGGACGCGGTGTCCACGCCGGTGACGACGAAGGCCCCGTCGGACTGGCTGGCCGCCAGCGAGAGGACGACCTCGTCGCGGGCGATGACGTCGATGCGGCCATCCGCCAAGGCGGCCAGCTGCTCGCCTTCGTCCATGTAGACGATTGTGGGCAGGTTTTCGTCTGGCGGATGCAGGAAGCGCCAAGCCGCGAGCTGCGTTCGGCGCAAGCCGGCCGTGATGCGGACGTTGTCGGTTCCGTCGGCGACGATCTCGATGCGCGCTCCCTTGGTCAGAACCCCGTTCTCGTCGACGTAGCCGGTCAGCCGCAACACGCCTGCTTCGCCCGTGGTGCCGCCAAGGATACCGACCTTGACGTCGCTGGTGAGCAACGCGTGATTGCGCAGCCGCTCGGCATCTTCCGCGCGCACGAGCATGGACTGGCGGACGGCAAGGTGGCTCGTCGTGAAGGCGATTGCGGTTTCGCCCTCCGCGTTCTTCGTGCGGTCTTCGAGGATGATGATGCCGCCCCCGATCACATCGAACTCAGGCGTGGAAGAGAGCAGCCAGATGGGCGGATCCTGGCTCGCCCAAGAGCCGATGGCGCGCCGCTCGAACGCCAGGCCGGCGTCTTCCAGCGCTTCCAAGGCGGTGAGCAGATCCGCCTCGTAGCCGCGGTGGCGGTGGTAGCCGGGCGCGTGGGCAGCGCGGTTCTCGCTGTAGCTGAGCGGCGCGTAGTCGAAGTAGAAGCCGAATTGCAGCGGTTCGTCGCGCGCTTCGCATTGCTGCGCGGCAGGCGTCGCCAACCCCACGCCGCCAAGGAGCGCCGCGGCGGCCCACGCAGCACGCCTTAGCCCGATGCGATTCATGCCTTCCCCTCGCTAGACACCAGAAGACGCAGCGCCATGCTTGCCCTACCGTCCCGCGAGCATCGCCGCGAGCTCTTCCTCGGTTGCGCCTTGCAGCAACCCGGCGCTGAAGCGGGCGAGTTGCTCGCGGCCGCATTGGGCGAGCAGCGGCACCAGGGTCTTGGCGGACGTCGCGCCGAAACGCATTGCCGCCTGTGTCCGAAGCAGTTCGCGCTGCCCTGCAAGATGTGCTTCTAGCAGCCCTTCCCGCAATCCTTCCTGCAGCCCTTCTCGCCGCCCCTCGTCGCGCTCCGCTTTCAGGAACAGGGAGTCGTCCGGCCCGGTGCCTTCGCGCTCGCCCAGCGCTCGGCCGATTCGGCGCAACGTCGCCGTCGTCTCCGCGGAAGGCGTCTCCTCGTTCAGCGCACGGTGGATATCCGGTGCCGTCCAGCCCGCGAACGCCGCGCTGGACGCGCGTTCCTCGAACCGGCCCGATGCGCCCAGAACGTGGATGCGCAGACCCGGCACCTTGCGCTTCGGCCGGCTGCGCGACGCCGCATCGGGCACTTCCACCCACAGCTCCGGGAAACCCCACTCCTCGTAGAGGTCGAACTTCCGCCGGTACACGTCGGTGGTGTGGTCCACCTCCAGCACAACGTCCGGCAGCTTCTGCCCCACCTCCATCGCCGCGCCCCGCGGCCGATCCCGGTCCGGATGGAGGTAGACCGTCTGATCCGCCTGCATGATCTGCGCCTTGGCGCCGGTGTCGGTGCGCAGCAGCAGGGCGGCGGTGCCAACCGTGTCGATGGACGAGCCGCGGCTGTGGGCGATGATCGCCGTCAGACGTATCAGGCGCTGCGACGGATACTCGTGGTAGGTGGTGACGGGTTCCGCGACCATGGCGATCTCGGTGCGGGCGTCCCAGAACTCCAAGCGGCCTTCCCAGGAGTCGATTTCGTCGCGGGAGATGCGTACCGGACGGCAGCCGGGGAAGTCGGCCACGGTGTACTGTCGCCGAGCGTCCACGCGCGGGAGCTTGGCACGCGCCGGTTGGCGTTCGAGAGTTCCTTCATCCGCGACGGGCTCGGCGGGCATGTGGGGTTCGGCCACGGTACAACTCCTTCTTTTGACCTTCGCCAGCTGCGGCATCGTAGCGCAACCCGTGTCCTAGGGCGGTCAACGTTGCGGTCGAACCGCCGGCCTGCAACCGAGCCAGGAACGAGGCTCGCAGCACCGGCCAATCACCGTTTGGACGTTGTAGCGCGCTCAAGCGCTGGAAGACGCAGCGCCATGCGTACGTTACCGTCCTGCGAGCATCGCGGCGAGCTCTTCCTCGGTTGCGCCTTGCAGCAAACCGGCGCTGAAGCGGGCGAGTTGCTCGTGGCCGACTTGGGCGAGCAGCGGCGCCAGAGTTTGGGCGGACGTTGCGCCGAAACGCATTGCCGCCTGCGCCCGAAGCAGTTCGCGCTGCCCTGCAAGATGGCCTTCCTGCCGTCCCTCGTCGCGCTCCGCTTTCAGGAACAGTGAGTCGTCCGGCCCGGTGCCTTCGCGCTCGCCCAGCGCCCGGCCGACTCGGCGCAACGTCGCCGTCGTCTCCGCGGACGGCGTCTCCTCGTTCAGCGCCCGGTGGATCTCCGGCGCCGTCCAGCCGGCGAACGCCGCGCTGGCGTCGCGTTCCTCGAACCGGCCCGATGCGCCCAGAAGGTGGATGCGCAGGCCCGGCACCTTGCGCTTCGGCCGGCTGCGCGACGCCGCATCGGGCACCTCCACCCACAGCTCCGGGAAGCCCCACTCCTCGTAGAGGTCGAACTTCCGCCGATACACGTCCGTGGTGTGGTCCACCTCCAGCACCACGTCCGGCAGCTTCTGCCCCACCTCCATCGCCGCGCCCTGCGGCCGATCCTGGTCCGGATGCAGGTAGACCGTCTGGTCCGCCTGCATGATCTGCGCCTTGGCGCCGGTGTCGGTGCGCAGCAGCAGGGCGGCGGTGCCGAGCACGTCGATGGGCGAGCCGCGGCCTTGGGCGATGATCGCCGTCAGTTGCGCCAGACGCTGCGACGGATACTCGTGGTAGGTGGTGACGGGTTCGACGACCATGGCGACTTCGGTGCGGGCGTCCCAGAACTCGAAGCGGCCCTCCCAAGAGTCGATTTCGTCGCGGGGGATGCGTACCGGACGGCAGCCGGGGAATTCGGCCACGGCGTACTGCCGCCGAGTGTCTACGCGCAGCGGGAGCCTGGCGCGCGCCGGTTGGCGTTCGAGAGTTCCTTCATCCGCCACGGGCTCGGCGGACATGCGGGGTTCGGCCACGGTGCTTCTCCTTCTTTGGTCGACCTTCGCCAGCTGCGGCATCGTAGCGCAACGCGTGTCCTAGGCGTTGTAGCGAGATCTGTGGAAATGCCGTGGGAACACGGTACGAAACCTACTCGGTTGGAAGGAGAAAGTGCGCACGGGGTGTTCGCGACGCTAAATGAACCTCGCGAGGCCCTTCGTCGGACCGTGCCGTGGTCAACCGTGCTTGCTACGGCTCTTGGCCGAACGTGACACAATCCCTAGGCGCTTCGAGCGAAGCTAGACGATGCTGCGCGACCGAACTTGGCAACTCCGCTACACCCCGGACGACGGCGATCTCGTCCGCCTTTTCTACGTTCCCGCCCTGCAGGACGCCCAGCGCTACCACCGTCTCACCGGCTACTTCAACGCCGCGGCCTTGGCGCTGGCGGCGCGGGGCATCGAGGGCTTGGTTCGCAACGATGGGCGCATGAAGCTGCTCGTCGGCTGCACTCTGGAAGCGGAGGAAATCGCCGCCATCGAGCGCGGCGAAGCACTGCGCGAGCAAGTGGAGCGGCGCTTGACGCAGTTGCCGCTCGCCCCGCCGGATGCGGAAGCGTGCGGGGCGCTGGAACTTCTGGCGTGGATGATCGGGCGTGGCCACTTGGACGTGAAAGTGGCCGTGCCGTGCAATGTGAACCGTGTGCCGGTGCCGGAGAGCGCCATCTTCCACGAGAAGGCCGGCATCGTCGAAGACGGGGCTGGCAGCCGCATCGCGTGGAACGGCAGCTTGAACGAAACCGCGGCGGGCTGGCAGCGGAACTGGGAGAGCCTGCACGTCTACACCAGTTGGGGGCCGGAACCGGAGCGGGTGGAAAGCGAGGAGGCGAGCTTCTCGCGCTTGTGGGCGGGGCGTTCGCCGCGGCTGATCGTGTTGGACGTGCCGGGTGCGGTGCGCGAAGACCTGCTGCGCTTCCTGCCGAAGGACGATCTGCCCAGGCGCTTGCAGGAGGACGATCAGGAGCGTCCGAAGGTTGCGCCGAAGCCTTCCTCCACCGCCATCGTGGAACCGCCAGTCGATCTTCGCACCAAGGTGTGGCGCTTCATCGAACAGGCGCCACAGGTGCCGGAGGGCGGGGCGCAAGTCGGGGCGGCAACGGCAGCAGTGGAACCGTGGCCGCATCAGGCGCGAACGTTCCAGCGCTTGTACGCGCAGTGGCCGCCGAAGCTGCTCATTGCGGACGAAGTGGGCCTCGGCAAGACCATCCAGGCCGGTCTGCTGCTGCGCCAAGCGTGGCTGGCGGGCAAGGCGAAGCGCGTTCTCATCCTGGCACCCAAGGCGGTGCTGAAGCAGTGGCAGATCGAACTGCGCGAGAAGTTCAACCTCGATTGGCCCATCTACGATGGCCAGAAGCTCGTCTGGTTCCCTTCGGCTGCTCGGCAGGTCATGGGCGAACCGACAGCGAACGGTTCGGCGTGGCACGAACAACCGGCCGTCATCGCCTCCAGCCAGCTGATGCGCCGCAGCGAACGCGCCAAAGTTCTGCTGGAAGAAGCGGCGCCGTGGGACTTGATCGTCTTGGACGAGGCGCATCATGCCCGTCGCCGTTCCTCCGGCGCGAAACAGCAGGATCGCCCCAACGCTCTGCTGCGGCTGATGCGCGAGTTGAAGAACCGGACGCAAGGCCTGCTGCTGCTCACCGCCACGCCGATGCAGGTCCATCCCATCGAGACGTGGGATTTGCTCGCGCTCTTGGGCTTGCCGGCGGAGTGGACCGAGTCCGCGTTCCTGCAATTCTTCGACGATTTGGAACACCCCAATCCCTCCCACGAAGCGCTGGAACGGCTGGCGCGCCTGTTCCGCAGCGTCGAACGCGCCTTCGGCGAAACGCCGAGCGAGAGCGCGCAACGCATTGCCGATCTCTCGCGGCTGCAAACGCGCAAGCTGCTGAGCGCCCTGCGCCACCCGGCGACTATTCCGCGCCGCCAGTTGCAGGCGGAAGAACGCGAAGCGGCGTTGGCGCTGATGCGTTCGCAAACGCCCATCCGCCACTTGGTGTCGCGCTACACGCGGCAACTGCTGCGCCGCTACGCCAAGGCCGGACAGCTGGGTTCGCCCATCGCCGAACGCGACGTGGAGGATCGCTTCCTGCCGATGACGGGCGCGGAACAAGCGCTGTACGAAGCGGTGGAAACCTACATCGCCAGCGCCTACGACCAGGCCGACGCAGCCGAACGCAACGCCGTGGGCTTCGTGATGACGGTGTACCGGCGGCGCGTGGCCAGCAGCTTCCACGCGCTGCGGCGCACCTTCGAGCGACGCTTGGCGGCGATGGACGAGCGCGAAGCCGTGCTCCTTTCGGAAGCCGAAGAGGACGCGCCCGACGACGAAACCGCCGAGGTGCCGGACGCGGACGAACTCGAACGCCTGGCGCGCGCCGCGCTGCGCGCCGACGAGCGTTCGCAGATCAACGCCCTGCTCGAACGCGCCAGCGCCCTGCCGCCGGACAGCAAGCTCGCCAGCCTCAAGGCGGTGCTGGCCGAACTGCGCGAACGCGGCTACCAACAGGCGATGGTGTTCACGCAGTTCACCGACACCATGGATTTCCTCCGCGACGCCTTGCAGCAGGAGGCCAACGCCCGCCTGATGTGCTTCTCCGGCCGCGGCGGCGAAGCGCCTTCGACGGACGGCGCGTGGCGGCGCATTGGCCGCGACGACGCCAAGCGCCGTTTCCGCGAAGGCGAAGCGGACGTGCTGCTCTGCACCGATGCCGCCGCCGAAGGCCTGAACTTTCAGTTCTGCGGCGCCGTGGTGAACTACGACATGCCGTGGAATCCCATGCGCGTGGAGCAGCGCATCGGCCGCATCGACCGCCTGGGGCAGCAGCACCCGCGCATCCGCACCGTCAACCTGCACTACGAAGGCACGGTGGAAACGGACGTCTACCGCGCCCTGCGCGAACGCATCCACCTGTTCGAGACGGTGGTAGGCCGCCTGCAACCGATCCTGGCGCAACTGCCCGGCACCATCACCCGCGCCGTGCTGGCCAAGGACGCGCCGAGCGGGGACGCGACGCACTCGAACGCGGTGGCAGCCATCGAGCAGCAAACGGCGGAAGCAGAAGCGAAGGGCTTCGACCTGGATTCCACCGTGGACGAATCCGATCTCGAACCGCCGCCCACGCCCTCGTCCCCGCTAACAATGGCCGACTTGGAGCAAGTCATCGCCAACCCCGACCTCATGCCACCCGACGCCGAACGGCAACCCCTCGGCAACCGCGAGCACGGCCTGCGCATGGCCGGCATGAGGGAGTTCGTCCGCGTAACGACGAACCCCGCGTACTTCGAGGAACACGCCGAGAGCGTGGAGTTGTGGTCGCCGGGGAGCCCTGCGTTCAGAGCGCCGGAGGGGCTGGCGGAGTTCGACGGGGCTGGGAAGACGCTGCGGGAGGTACTGCGCGGCGATCGCGGTGGGTGAGGCGGTTCGCGCTCAGGCGACTTCGATCAACTCCACAGTGCCGTCGTCGCGGACCTCGGCCATGTGGCCGCGCGGTTCCTCCATGAAGAACAAGGTGACGAAGCCCACCACTGCGGAGACGCCAATGATGGCGAAGAACGCCTCGTAGCCCACCAGCGAGAAGGCCGTCAAATAGACGACGGCGCCGATGTTGCCGTAGGCGCCCGTCATGCCGGCGATCTGGCCGGTGAGCCGGCGCTTGATGAGCGGCACCACGGCGAACACCGCGCCTTCGCCAGCCTGCACGAAGAAAGAACACGCCATCGCCGTCGCAACCGCCAGAACCAACGGCCAGGACGAATCCACCAGAGCGAACGTGAAGTAGCCCACCGCGAGCCCGGCGGTGAGGATCAAGAGCGTGCGCTTGCGCCCGAAACGGTCGCTGAGCAAACCGCCGGCCGGGCGCGACATGAGATTCATGAAGGCGTAGGAGGAGGCCACAAGGCCCGCCTGCACCATGCTGAGCCCGAAGACGTCGCTGAAGAACAGCGGCAGCATGGAGACGACCGCCAGTTCCGAACCGAACGTGGCGAAGTACAAGCCGTTCAACACCGCTACTTGCTTGAACTTGTAGCGGTGCAGTTCCGGCACAGGCTCCTCGAACACGCCTTTGTTCACGCGCCATGCCTGCCAGGCGTCGTAGCCGTAGCCCACCAGCAGGAAGGCGTAGATGGTGTTCGCGGCGCTGAAGGAAAGCAGCCCCACGCCGCTCGGCGAGAGCTTCCAAGTCAAGAGCGCCAACGCCAAGAAGAGCGGCACCTTCATGGCCAGAAGTAGGAAGAAATCGCCGCGGCTGGTCACTTCCAAAGCGCTGACGTTCTTCGGCTTGAAGTAGGTGGAACCCTTCGGCGTGTCCGATACCGAATAGCGGTAGAGGATGCCGAAGACGATGGAGAGCACGCCCGTCGTGCCGATGGCGTAGCGCCAGCCATCTTCGCCGCCGAACAGCAACGCCAACGTCGGCAAGGACATGGCGGCGGCCGCGGAGCCGAAGTTGCCCCAGCCGCCGTACACGCCCTCGGCGCGGCCCAGTTCATTCGCCGGAAACCACTCGCCCACCATGCGGATGCCGACGACGAAGCCAGCGCCGATGAAGCCGAGCAGGAACCGCGCAATCGCCGCTTGGGCGAAGGAATCGGCCAGCGCGAAGGCGAAGCACGGTACGCTGCACACCAGCAGCAGAATGGAATAGACCTGACGCGGACCGAACTTGTCGGTGAGCATGCCGATGATGATTCGCGCCGGAATCGCCAGCGCCACGTTCAGCGTGAGAAGGGTGGAGATTTCCGCCTTGCTGAGCCCCAGCGTGTCCTTGATTGCGGACATCAGCGGCGCATGGTTGAACCAGACCACGAAGGTGACGAAGAACGCCATCCAACTCATGTGCAGCACTTTCATCTTGCCGCGGAAGGCAAGCAGGTTGAAACCTCCAGTTTCGGCGGACATTTGGTGCTTTCCTCAGACGATGTGAATGGTGTGGGTGAGTCGGACGGTCTGCTCTTGGTCGTCGGTCAGTGATCCCTTGGCGCAACCCCGACCGCGGGGTTCGTCGCCAAGCCGAGATCGCGGGCGTGTTGCTCGAATCCCTTGTTCTTCCAGAAGAACGCGCCGGGCATGGTGGTTGGCACGACGACGACGTAGAACAGCGCCCGGCCCACCACTGCCGTACCCACGCCGATGGTTGCAGCGATCAGCCACGGAACCGGGTCGGCAACGCCAGCAACGGCGAGGGCGCCAACCAGCATCAGATTGCCGAGCAGCAGCGCGTTGCGAAGACGGTAGACGCCGCCGAACGTCGTCGTCTGCAAATAGTGCGAGACCGCGCCTTCGTGCTCGGCGTGGCGCATCGCTCGCGCATGACCGGCCAGGCCAACGGATTCCAAGGCCAATCCCACGACGATTGCCCAGCACAGTTGCGGCGGCAAGCCGGGCGCCAGCGCCAAACCGATCCAGCCGCCGAGCGCCAACGCCGCGCCGACGAAGGACGCCGTCGTCTGCCAGTGATTCCAGAACGGTCGCGCCGGTATCAGATAGCAGCGCACCATGTAGTAGAGCGTGGCCACTGCCGCGAGCACCGCTGCCGCCCCGAAGCCGAGCGCCAGCATTGGCCAGCCAACGAACGTGGCGCCCAGAAAGAGACTGGCCAATGCGCCGAAGCAGGCCGTGGCGAGCGCTTCGCGGCTCAAGTTGGAGTGGCGCAGGTTGTTGAAGCCGCGATAGAAGCGCAGCGTCTTGCCCAGGTGGGCGGTGGAGGCGGCCATGCCGAGGCCGACGAGCAGCAGCGCGGCGAACGCGACCAAGCTGTTGGCGTGGCCGAACAGAAACGTCGTCGTGAACGCGCCGACCGCCGCCTGCACGGCCAAGGTGAACGCCAGCAATGGATTCTCGCGGGACGACAGACGCGCCCAGTTCCATTGCGTTTCCGTCTGCTTGATTCCCTTGGCATCCACCGCCGGACGAAACGCATTGCCGTCGCGCCGATACTTGACCGGCGCGGTGTCCGGCCGCGTGACTTCGTGCGGCACCGCCCTCTGCTGCTGAAAGCGGATGTTCGCCTTGGTGATTTCGGGATCCGGAAAACCCGGGATGCTGGTTTCCGTCTGCTCGCGTCGCTCCGGCGTGTTCTCGACCACGCCGAAATCCAGCGCGTTGCCAACGCAGGCGGAAACGCACGCCGGCTTCAAGCCCACTTCCAAGCGGTCCACGCACATGTTGCATTTTTCGACTTGCCCGGCCATCGGGTCCAGCTGCGGCGCGTTGTACGGACACACCCATGTGCAGTAGCCGCAACCGAAGCAGATGTCCGGGTCCTGGATGACGGCGCCGTATTCCGGGTGCTTGGTGTAGGCGCGCGTCGGGCAGCCCTTCAAGCACACCGGATCGTCGCAGTGGTTGCACGCCATCGAGATGTTGATGCGCGTGTAGTCCGGGTAGGTGCCGCCTTCCACATAGCCAACGGAGCGAAAGCTCAAGTACGGCGGCAAGTCGTTCTTCTCGCTGCACGCGGCTTCGCAGGCATGGCAGCCGATACAGTTGTCGGCGGTGAAGTGGAACGCGTGTTGGCGGGTACGGTTGGGGTTGTCGCCGATGCCGGCATCGCCGTTGATGTGCAGGCTGACGCCGCGGTCGCCGTCCGGCAGCAGTTGAATCGGGTTGCCGTAGCGATTCAGTACGCTGGCGTTCGCATCCGCCAGCTTCGCGTAGTCCGGTTCGTCCGTGCGCAGCGGAATCATCTAGAACGTCCTCATGGCCGTGTTCCGCTGCGCCGCTTCGTGTTGATCGACCGGCTCCACGCGCACGGCGCACTGCTTGAACGCCGGCTGGCGCGAATACGGATCGAGCAGCCCAAGCGTCAGACGATTGACGCATTCGTGGAAGTGGAAGGGGATGAACACCATGTTGTTCGGCACGCGCTGGGTGCGCTGCACCATCACCACCGCGTCGCCACGGCGAGAAACCAGCCGCACGAAGCCCATCTGTTCCACGCCCAGTTCGTCCGCGGCGTCCGGGTTCATTTCCATGTACGGCACGGGCGAGTGCTTGTTGCAGTCGCCCACCTTGCCGGTCTTGGTTCGCGTGTGGAAATGTTCCACCACCCGGCCGCTGTTCAGCCAGAACGGAAACTCGTCGTCCGGGCGCTCGTTGTTCTCGACGTAGGGCAGCGACAGCAGCTTCGCCCTGCCGTCCGCGAACGGGAATACGCCATCGGCGTAGAGGCGCGGCGAACCTCGCTCGTCGCCCTCGCGCATCGGCCATTGGATGCCGCGTTCCGCCTCGATCTTCTGGTAGGTCATGCCGGAAATGTCCAGATTTCTGCCGCTCCCTTTCGAGAGCTGCTTCATCTCGGCGAAGGTAGCCTCCGGCGTCTCCGGCCAGTCCATTCGCGCCGCGGCCGGCCAACGCTTGGCGAGCGACGTGAAGATCCAGTGGTCGGGTTTGGAATCCGCGAACGGCGGCGTCACGGCGCGCGTGAGGTTCACGCGGCGTTCCGTGTTGGTGAAGCAACCCTCCTTCTCCGCCCACACGGATGCCGGCAGGTAGACGTGCGCGTAGTTCGCTGTTTCGACGTCTTCGTAGGCGTCCTGGACGACGCAGAACTCCAAGCTCTGCATCGTCTTGCGGATGCGCGGCGTGTTCGGCATGGAAGTCATGGGATTGGTGGCGATCACCCAGAGCGCCTTGATCTGGCCGGTCTCGATGGCCGGGAAGATGTCCGTCTGGAACAGGCCGCGCTGCTTTGGGAAGAACTCGGGATCGACATTCCAGAACTTGCCCACTTCCTGCCGATGCGCCGGATTCTCCAACTGTCGATAGCCCGGCAGGCCGGAACACGAGGACCACTCGCGGGTGCCCATCGCGTTGCATTGGCCGGTGATGGAGAGACTGGTGCCGCCGGGCTTGCCGATGTTGCCGGTGACCAAGTTCAGGTTGTTGATGGCGCACACGCCATCGGTGCCATGAGTGGATTGGTTGATGCCCATGGTCCAAATCGCCATCGCCGCATCCGCCTTGCCGTACAGGTGCGCCACGGTGCGGATGGTGTCTTCGTCGATGCCGCAGAGCTCCGCGGCGCTGGCCGGGTCGTAGTCGGCGACCGTTGCGGCGAAGTCCTCGAAGCCGTTGGTGTGGGCGCGAATGTAGGCTTCGTCGTGCAGGCCGTCTTCGAGAATCACGTGGCACAGGCTGTTCAGCAGCACCAGATCCGTGCCCGGCTTCACCGGCAGATGGATGTCCGCGAACTGCGCGAACATGGTGACTCTGGGATCGACGACGATGACCGGGAACTTGCGCTTCTCCAGCGCTTCCTTCAGCCGCCAGTAGATGATCGGATGCTGCTCCGGCAGGTTGGAACCGAACGCCAGCAGGCACTGCGTATGGTCGAAGTCGCCGTAGCACCCGGGCGGCCCGTCGGCACCGAACGAACGCTTGTAGCCGGCCACCGCCGAGGCCATGCACAAAGTGGTGTTGCCGTCGTAGTTGTTGGTGCCGATGACGCCGCGCACCAGTTTGCCGAGCGTGTAGAACTCCTCGGTCATGATCTGGCCGGTGGAAATGACGGCCACGGAATCGCGCCCGTAGCGGGCCTGCACGCGCTTGAACTCGTCCGCCACGCGATCCAGCGCCGAATCCCAATCCGTTTGCTGCCAAGCATCGAACGTGCGATCGCGTACTTTCGGCGCACTGCCTCGCCCGGCAGCGGCGAAGATCTGCGCTTGGGTCAGCCCCTTGATGCACAGCTTGCCGCGATTCACGTCGGCACCGCCCACGCCACGGGTGGTGACGGGCTTGCCCTTGGCATCGACGCCCACCTCGATGGAGCAGCCGACCGAACAGTAGCCACAGGTTGCGTACTTCCACTCCGCCACCGGCTTGGTGGCGATGCGAATCGGATTCTTGCGGCGGCGACCGAACAACATGGTCAATGGCCCACCTGCACAAGCCCATCCATCACGCGCACCGGATAGGCGCGCACAGCAACCGCATCGTCTTCCAGACACTCGCCGGTGCGAAGATCGAAGTGCTGCTTGTAGATCGGCGACGCGACGACCAGCCGACCGTTCAGATCGCCGACGATGCCCCGCGACAACACCGGCGCGTTGCTGAACGGATCGAAGGCGTCGATGGCGAACACTTCGTCGCAGCCGGACAGCCTGAAAACCGCCACCTGGTTCTTGCCGACCAACGCCCGGGCGCCCACATCGGGGATCAAGTCGTCTAGTTCGCAAACGATGGTCCAAGTTCTCAACGGAACGATCTCGGCGCGGTCGCGCTGCGAACGCGGATCGACGGCTGTGGCGCTTGCTCCCTTCATGCCGTCCGACTAATGCAACAGCCGTGCCAGCACTGGAATCAGCCACGAGTCGTTGATTCACGCGGCCGTACCGCACGGCACTGGTGCATCGCCCGGTACGCTCCGCACTGTGAAGGCACATGCGCGCCGAAGGGAGGGCAAGGTGCGCGTCAACGGCGCCACTCCACGCCGACCCAGCCGGCGCGGGGCGCGGCGGGGGTGACGAAGCGGCTGCTCTCGAACTCTTCGCCAAGCACCTCGTCCGCCTCGCCGAAGACGCCGAACGTGGCGTAGTCTTCGTTGAAGGCGTTGTCCACGTTGGCGAACAGCGTCAGGTGGTCGCCGAGCCGATAGTCCAAACGCAGATTCGCCACCGCGTGGCCGTCGATGCCCGGCGCGAGATTGCCTTCGTCGCCACGGAAACGGATGCCCGATGCGTAGAGCACGGTGGCACTCAAGTCCAAACGCGGCGTGGCCGCGACCGTCAGGCCCGTCTTCAACAGGCGTTCCGGCACCAGCGGCAGACGGTCGCCCGGCCGCACGGCGATTGCGCCGTCTTCCGCCAGCGGATGGTTGACGCTCGGCACCGCGAACGCGCTCTCGAAGGTAGCGCGCATGTGCGTGTAGTGGAGGAACCAGCGCAGCCGTTCGCCCTCCCGCGACACGCTCGCCTCGAAGCCGCGGCGCAAAGTCGCGCCCACGTTGTCGAAGTAGCCCTCGCTGGCGAGCGACCCGGCGCTCACGAACAGGATGTCGTCCTGGTTGCGGGTTCGGAACCAGCCACCGCGCCAAGTCCATCCGTCGCGGCCGCCGGCCACGGCCGCTTCCCAGGTGCGAGCGACCACCTGCGCCAACGGCGGATCGGCGAGAAACGCGTTCGGCAGGCGGCACGGGTCGTCTTCGTCCGCGCACGTGAGCTCCACCGGCGAAGGCGCGCGGCTGGATTCTCCGTAGCTTGCGTGAAACGCGAGCGTTGGCGTGGCGGCGAAGACGACGCCAATGGACGGGTTCAGGCGCGTGAAGCGGTGCTTGCCGTTAAGCGCCGTGCCGCGCTGGTCGCGCAGTTCGACGCGCACGGCGTTGTACCTGGCGGCAAGGTCCACGCGCAGTCTCGGGCTGGGCGCGAAACTCTCGGCGACGTAGAGCGAGGCGTTGCTGCTCGCGACGGCCACCTCGGTGAAGGCGTCGCCGACGAAGACGCCGCCTGGAACCGCCAGCCGCGTCTGGTCGAGTGCGCCGAGTTCGGTGCTGGAGTCGAAGTCCACGTCCGCCGCGTCGTAGGCCAGGCCGAGGACGAGGCGGTTCGGCCAAGCGCTGGTGTCGCTGGCGTACTCCGTATGCAGCCCGAAGCCGCGACCCCGCTGCGCGGTGCGGGTGCGGTTGATGGTCGCGCCTTCGAGCGCGTCGGAAGCCGCGATGGGGCTGCCGCGTTCGTCCTCGATCGCCTCTTCGTCCAGATCGCTCCCCTCGCCGTCGTCCGAGTCGTCGTCTCCCGCGCACAGGAGGGTAGGGGCGAAAGCGCAGGCCTCGTAGTCGGAATCGTCGCCGTTGTAGGTGTCGATGTCGCTGCGGCGCCAATAGATGTTGCCGCGCACGGACAGCGGCTCGGAGAAGCTGTACTCGCCCACGAGATTGACGCCGAGCAGCGCGTTGCGGGTGCGATCCGGGCGCGTGAAAACGGCCTCCGGCGCCATGGCCAGCAGTTCCTCCGGCGCTGCGCCGTTGCCGATCAGATCCGTGTCCGCGGCGACGACGCTCGCATCTACTCTGGCATCGCCGTTCAGCCAGCTGAGCTTGGCGAATCCTTGGGTGGCCGCGGTCGGTGAATAGTCGCGCCAGCCGTCTTCGCGCAGCGTCGAGAGCGTACCGAAGTAGCCGAAGCGGGCATCGCCGGCGCCGCCGGTTTCGGCACTCGCGGTCCTGCGCCGGAAAGAACCGACGGACGCTTCGAGTCGCGTCCCTGCGTTGGCAAAGCCGTCCTTCGTACGCACCGCGAGCGCGCCGCCAAGAGCGTTGAGGCCGAACAGCGGATTCGAGCCTGGCAGCAGCACCACGGCGTCCACTGCGGACTGCGGGAACAGCGCCCAGCTCACGGTGTCACCGAAAGGCTCGTTGGCTCGAACGCCGTCCAGATACACCGCAAGCCCCTGCGGCAACCCCAGAAGCGGCGAGCCGACGAAGCCGCGGTAGCGCACGTCCGGCTGCAACGGGTTGCCCTGCGCCTCGTTCACGAACACGCTGGCGGCGTTCCGAGCAAGAAAATCCGCCAAGCTCGGCGCCCGCTCGGCCGCGATGTCCGCCGCCGTGGCCGCCAACGTGTCGCGGTGCGCATCGACGGCGCCGAGATCGAGTGGCGCGACGACTTCCACCACCTCGATGAGCGCCTGCGCCTGCTCTTCCCCGACCGCGAACGACGCCGCGCAAAGCCCTCCGACAACGCCGATCGTTCTCTTCGCCGCACCCATGAGACGGATGCTAGCGCAACGGCGCCGCGCCCCTCGCGTGCCGCTCCTTTTGCGAACGTCCCCGGCTGAGGGGTTACCATCGCCGTCATGGCCGCCACCAAGGTTCTGCTCGCCGCCGTTCGGAATTTCGCCGATGCGGTCGCGGAGAAGAGCGCGGCGCTGCCGGCGAGTCCCGAAGAGCAGCTGCGCGGGCCGTTCGAGATCCTGCTGGCGGCGGTCGCTGCCGAGTTCGGCATCCGCGCCACCTGCACCGGCGAAGCCCCCTTGCCAAACCGTCTCGGCCGGCCGGACTTCGCGGTTTCCATCGATGGCGCGCTAGCCGGCTACGTGGAGTTGAAGGCGCCCGGCACAAGCGCCGACCAGCAGCGCTTCCGCGGGCGCAACCGCGAACAGTTCAAGCGCTTCTCGGCCATTCCGAACATTCTCTACGGCGACGGCAGCGAGTGGGCGCTCTACCGCGACGGCGTGCGCGTCGGCAGCGTCGTCAAGCTGGCGGGAGACGTGCGAGGCGGTGCCGACGCGGTACGGGAGAGGGGCGCTCAACAACTCGGCGCACTGTTCCGCGAGTTCCTCGGCTGGCGGCCGCTGCCGCCGCAGGACGCCCGCGGCCGCATCGATCTGAAGGCGTTCGCCGCGCTGCTGGCACCGCTGTGCCGGCTGCTGCGCGACGACGTGGCCGAGGCGCTCGGCAACGGCGCGGCGTTGTCGATGCTGGCGGAGGACTGGCGACATTTGCTCTTTCCCGACGCCACGGACGCCCAGTTCGCCGACGCCTACGCGCAGACCGTGGCGTTCGCCCTGCTGCTCGGCCGCACCGAGGGTGCCGATCCGCTCAACCTGGCGACCGCGCAGGAGGCGCTTGCGGCCCGCCACAGCCTGTTGTCCCGCGCCCTGCAAGTGCTCACGGACCCGAACGCGCGCTCGGAGATGTCGGCCTCGCTCGCGCTGCTGCAACGTGTGCTGGCGGTAGTGCCGCCGGCGCTGTTCGACACGGTGCGCGACCCGTGGCTCTACTTCTACGAGGACTTCCTCGCCGAGTACGACCCCAAGCTGCGCAAGGACGCCGGCGTCTACTACACGCCGGTTGAAGTGGTGCGCGCACAGGTGCGGCTGGTGGACGACTTGCTGGTCAACCGGCTGGGCCGACCGCTCGGCTTCGCCGACCGGGACGTGACGACGCTGGACCCGGCGGTCGGCACCGGCACCTACCTGCTTGGCATCGTCGAACACGCTTTGGCGCGGGTGGCGGACAGCCGCGGCGCCGGCGCCGTGGCGAGCTACGCCGCAACGCTGGCGCGGAACCTGCACGGCTTCGAGCGCCTGGTCGGCGCCTACGCGGTGAGCGAACTGCGCGTCAGCCGGCTGCTTCAGCAGCGCGGCGCCGAGGGCGAGCGCGCCAACGTCTACCTGACCGACACGCTGGAGAGTCCGCACGCGGCACCGCGCCAGCTGCCGCTGTTCATGCAGCCG
Organism: Candidatus Azotimanducaceae bacterium; assembly: GCA_965243175.1. Lineage (GTDB taxonomy): Bacteria > Pseudomonadota > Gammaproteobacteria > Pseudomonadales > Azotimanducaceae > VXYL01. The sequence goes on from OZ251532.1 coordinate 2,156,901, forward strand.
ATCACCGAGCAGCACCGTCTGGCGCTCGACGTGAAGGCGCGGACGCCGGTGGTGGTCTGCCTCGGCAACCCGCCCTACGACCGGCACGAGGCGGCGCGGAGCGACAACGGCCACCGCACCGGCGCCTGGGTGCGCTGGGGGGAGGACGGCGGCGGCGCGGACGCCATCTTCCGCGACTTCGCCGCGCCGGTGCTCGCGGCCGGCCGCGGCGGGCAGCTGAAGAACCTCTACAACCTCTACGTCTACTTCTGGCGCTGGGCGCTGTGGAAGGTGTTCGAGCAGGACGGGCAGCGCGGCGGCGTGGTGAGCTTCATCACGGCGTCGAGCTACCTGGCCGGCGAGGCGTTCCTGGGGATGCGCGAGCACATGCGCCGGGTGTGCGACGAGATCTGGATCCTCGATCTCGGCGGCGAGGGCCGCGGCGGACGCTTGAGCGACAACGTCTTCGCCATCCAGACGCCGGTTGCCATCGCCGTGGCGATGCGCCGGGGCGAGGCGCGGCCGGAGACGCCGGCGCGAGTCCATTACGCCCGCATCGACGGCAGCCGGGCCGAGAAGCTGCGGCAACTCGACGCCATCGGCTGCTTCCGGGACGTGTCCTGGAAGGACTGTCCCGACGACTGGCAGGCGCCCTTCCTGCCACCGGGCGCGGGGAGCTACTTCGGGCTGCCGCTGCTCACCGACCTCATGCCGTGGCAGCACTCCGGCGTGCAGTTGAAGCGCACCTGGCCCATCGCCCCGGACGCGGAGACGTTGCAGCGCCGCTGGCAGACGTTGATGCGGGCGAGGAACCGCGCCCCGCTCTTCAGGGAAACGACGGATCGGACGGTGGCCGGCCGCTACCGCGCAGATCCAGCGCGCGGGGCAGGCGAGGACGAGACGATTGCCGAACTGTCGGCGGATGCGAACACGCCGCCGATGCGCCGCTACGCATATCGTACGCTTGACCGCCAGCAAGTCCTAGCCGACGGACGTTTGATGTCGCGTCCCCGGCCGGACCTTTGGCGCGTCCACAGCGAGCGGCAGATATATCTGACCAGCTTGCTGACCAAACCGCTCGGCAGCGGCACGGCGCTGGTTGCCTGCGCGGACATTCCCGACCTGGATCACTTCTCGGGTCGCGGCGCCAAGGACGCCATCCCGCTCTACCGCGCGGCGGACGGCAGCGAGGCGAACATCGCGCCGGGCCTGCTGGACCTGCTTCCTCTCGCCAACGCCACCGCCGCGGACTTCCTCGCCTACATCTACGGTGCGCTCGCCCATCCGGCCTTTGCGATGCGCTTCGCGGACGAGCTCGACAGCCGCCAGGTGCGCGTACCGATCACCACCGACGCCGCCCTGTTCCGCGAAGTCCGCACAGTGGGCCGCAAGCTGCTGAAGCTGCACACCTACCACCGCCGCTTCCTGACCGCCGACGATCCGCCCGGTGTGCCGCCCGGCGCGGCGCGCTGCACGAGGGGCGTGCCGATGGTCGAGGAAGGCTACCCGGAGGCGTTCTCCCACGACGCCGCCACGCTGACCTTGCGCGTGGGCGAAGGCGAGTTCGCGCCGGTTCCCGTCGAGGTCTACGAGTACGAGGTGTCCGGCCTCCGTGTGGTGCAATCGTGGCTTCGCTACCGCATGAAAAGCGGTGCCGGACGCCAATCCTCGCCGCTGAACGACATCCGCCCGGCACGTTGGCCGCCTGAGTACACCGACGAGCTGCTGGAGCTCCTGTGGGTGCTGGAAGGAACCCTCGCGCTCCACCGCGAACAGGCGCGGCTGCTGGAACGCGTCGTGGCCGGCCCGTGCCTGCCGGCAACGGCGCTCGCGCCGGTGGACAGTGCGCTTCGGCAACCCCCAAAGGCGCAGCGCAGCGCGCCGCTGCTGGAGGCGTAGGCATGGCCGACGCCAACGTGCTGCTCACCACGGTTCGCGTCTTCGCGGACGCGGTCGCGGAGAAGAGCGCGGCGCTGCCGGCGAGCCCCGAAGAGCAGCTGCGCGGGCCGTTCGAGGTCCTGCTGGCGGCGGTCGCGGCCGAGTTCGGCGTCCGCGCCACCTGCACCGGCGAACCCTCTCTGCCGGACCGCCTCGGCCGGCCGGACTTCGCGGTCTCGAACGACGGGGCGCTCGCCGGCTACGTGGAGCTGAAGGCGCCCGGCACGGGCGCCGAGCAGCGGCGCTTCCGCGGGCGCAACCGCGAGCAGTTCAAGCGCTTCGCGGCCATCCCGAACATCCTCTACGGCGACGGGCGCGAGTGGGCGCTGTACCGCGGCGGCGAGCACGGCGGGCGCATCGTCAGGCTCGGCGGGGACGTCGTCAAAGAGGGCGCCGGCGCGGTGCGCGGACAGGACGCGGAGCGCCTCGCCGGGCTGCTGCGCGACTTCCTCGGCTGGCGGCCGATCCTGCCGCAGGACGCCCGCGGCCGGATCGATCTGAAGGCGTTCGCCGCGCTGCTGGCGCCGCTGTGCCGGCTGCTGCGCGACGACGTGGCGGAGGCGCTCGGCAACGGCTCGGCGCTGTCGATGCTGGCGGAGGACTGGCGGCAGCTGCTCTTCCCCGACGCCACCGACGCCCAGTTCGCCGACGCCTACGCGCAGACCGTCGCGTTCGCCCTGCTGCTCGGCCGCGCCGAAGGCGCCGACCCGCTCACCCTGGAGACCGCGCAAGGAGCGCTCGCCGCCCGCCACAGCCTGCTGTCCCGGGCCCTGCAGGTGCTCACGGACCCGAACGCGCGCTCGGAGATGGCGGCGTCGCTGGCGCTGCTGCAGCGCGTGCTCGCCGTGGTGCCGCCGGCGCTGTTCGACAGCGCCCGCGACCCGTGGCTGTACTTCTACGAGGACTTCCTCGCCGCCTACGACCCGGCGCTGCGCAAGGACGCCGGCGTCTACTACACGCCGGTCGAAGTGGTGCGCGCACAGGTGCGCCTGGTCGACGACCTGCTGGCCAGCCGGCTGGCCCGGCCGCTCGGCTTCGCCGACCCCGGCGTGACGACGCTGGACCCGGCGGTCGGCACCGGCACCTACCTGCTCGGCATCGTCGAGCACGCGCTGGCGCGGGTCGAGCGCAGCCACGGCGCCGGCGCGGTGCCCGGCTACGCCTCGGCGCTGGCCGGCAACCTGCACGGCTTCGAGCGTCTGGTCGGCGCCTACGCGGTGAGCGAACTGCGCGTCAGCCGCCTCCTGCAGCAGCGCGGCGCCGAGGGCGAGCGCGCCAACGTCTACCTGACCGACACGCTGGAGAGTCCGCACGCGGCGCCGCGGCAGCTGCCGCTGTTCATGCAGCCGATCACCGAGCAGCACCGTCTGGCGCTCGACGTGAAGGCGCGGACGCCGGTGGTGGTCTGCCTCGGCAACCCGCCCTACGACCGGCACGAGGCGGCGCGGAGCGACAACGGCCACCGCACCGGCGCCTGGGTGCGCTGGGGCGAGGACGGCGATAGCGCGGACGCCATCTTCCGCGACTTCGCCGCGCCGGTGCTGGCGGCCGGGCGCGGCGGGCAGCTGAAGAACCTCTACAACCTGTACGTCTACTTCTGGCGCTGGGCGCTGTGGAAGGTGTTCGAGCAGGACGGCGAGCGCGGCGGCGTGGTGAGCTTCATCACGGCGTCGAGCTACCTGGCCGGCGAGGCGTTCCTGGGCATGCGCGAGCACATGCGCCGGGTGTGCGACGAGGTCTGGATCCTCGATCTCGGCGGCGAGGGGCGCGGCGGGCGCCTGAGCGAGAACGTCTTCGCCATCCAGACGCCGGTGGCCATCGCCGTGGCCATGCGGCGGGGCGAGGCGAGGCCGGAGACGCCGGCGCATGTTCGCTACGCGCACATCGACGGCACACGGGCCGAGAAGCTGCGGCGGCTCGACGCCATCGGCGGCTTCGGAGACGTGTCGTGGAAGGACTGTCCCGACGACTGGCAGGCGCCGTTCCTGCCGCCCGGCGTGGGGAGCTACTTCGCGCTGCCGCTGCTGACCGATCTGATGCCGTGGCAGCACTCCGGGGTGCAGGCGAAGCGCACCTGGCCCATCGCCCCGGACGCGGAAACGTTGCGGCGGCGTTGGCGGGGCTTGATGCGGGCGCGGAACCGCGCCGCCGCCTTCCGCGAGACGCGGGACCGCACTGTGGCTGGCAGATACGCTTCGGCGCTGGCCGGAGCGGCGGAGTCGGACGACACGCCTCTGGCGGAACTGCCCGTGGACGCCCCCGCACCGCCCGTCCGCCGCTACGCCTACCGCAGCCTGGACCGCCAGCACGTCTTGGCCGACGGGCGCTTGATGGACTTCCGCCGGCCCGATCTCTGGCGCGTCCACGGTGACCCGCAGGTCTATCTGACCAGCTTGCTGACCAAACCGCTCGGCGGCGGTCCGGCGCTGATCGCCAGCGCGGACATTCCCGACCTGGATCACTTCTCGGGTCGCGGCGCCAAGGACGCCATCCCGCTCTACCGCGCGGCGGACGGCAGCGAGGCGAACATCGCGCCGGGCCTGCTCGATCAGCTTCCGCTCGCCAACGCCACCGCCGAGGACTTCCTCGCCTATCTCTACGGCGCGCTCGCCCATCCCGACTTCGCGATGCGCTTCGCCGGCGAACTCGGCAGCCGCGAACTGCGGGTGCCGATCACCACCGACGCCGCCCTGTTCCGCGAAGTCCGCGCCGTGGGCCGCAAGCTGCTGAGGCTGCACACCTACCACCGCCGCTTCCTGGCCGCCGACGATCCGCCCGGCGTTCCGTCGGGCGCCGCGCGCTGCACGAAGAGCGTGCCGCTGAACGAAGACGGCTATCCCGACTCCTTCTCGCACGACGCGGCCACGCGAACGCTGCGCGTGGGCGATGGCGAGTTCGCGCCGGTGTCGCAAGACGTCTACGAGTACGAGGTGTCCGGCCTCCGGGTGGTGCAGTCGTGGCTGCGCTACCGCATGAAAGGCGGCGCGGGACGCCGGTCCTCGCCGCTCAACGAGATCCGCCCGACCCGTTGGCCGCCGACGTGTACCAGCGAGTTGCTGGAACTGCTGTGGGTGCTCGAAGGAACCCTCGCGCTCCACCCCGAACAGGCGCGGCTGCTGGAGCGCGTCGTGGCCGGCCCGTGCCTGCCGGCAACGGCGCTTGCGCCGGTGGACAGTGCGCTCCGGCAACCCCCAAAGGCGCAGCGCAGCGCGCCGCTGCTCGGCGCGTAGGCATGGCCGACGCCAATGTCCTGCTCGCCGCCGTTCGCGCCTTCGCCGACGCGGTCGCGGAGAAGAGCGCGGCGCTGCCGGCGAGCGCCGAGGAGCAGCTGCGCGGGCCGTTCGAGAACCTGCTGGCGGCGGTGGCGGCCGAGTTCGGCGTCCGCGCCACCTGCACCGGCGAACCCTCCCTGCCGGACCGCCTCGGCCGGCCGGACTTCGCGGTCTCGAACGACGGGGCGCTCGCCGGCTACGTGGAGCTGAAGGCGCCCGGCACGGGCGCCGAGCAGCGGCGCTTCCGCGGGCGCAACCGCGAACAGTTCAAGCGCTTCTCCGCCATTCCGAACATCCTCTACGGCGACGGCCGCGAGTGGGCGCTGTACCGCGGCGGCGAGCACGGCGGGCGCATCGTCAAGCTCGGCGGGAACGTCGCGAAGGAGGGCGCTGGCGCGGTGCGCGAACAGGACGCGGAACGTCTCGCCGCGCTGCTGCGCGACTTCCTCGGCTGGCGGCCGATCCTGCCGCAGGACGCCCGCGGTCGTATCGATCTGAAGGCGTTCGCCGCGCTGCTGGCGCCGCTGTGCCGGCTGCTGCGCGACGACGTGGCGGAGGCGCTCGGCAACGGCGCGGCGCTGTCGATGCTGGCGGAGGACTGGCGGCAGCTGCTCTTCCCCGACGCCACCGACGCGCAGTTCGCCGACGCCTACGCGCAGACCGTGGCGTTCGCCCTGCTGCTCGGCCGCGCCGAAGGCGCCGACCCGCTCACTCTGGAGACCGCGCAGGGAGCGCTCGCAGCCCGCCACAGCCTGCTGTCGCGCGCCCTGCAGGTGCTCACGGACCCGAACGCGCGCTCGGAGATGGCGGCCTCCCTGGCGCTCCTGCAGCGCGTGCTCGCCGTGGTGCCGCCGGCGCTGTTCGACAGCGCCCGCGATCCGTGGCTGTACTTCTACGAGGACTTCCTCGCCGCCTACGACCCGGCGCTGCGCAAGGACGCCGGCGTCTACTACACGCCGGTGGAAGTGGTGCGCGCCCAGGTGCGCCTGGTCGACGACCTGCTGGCCAGCCGGCTGGCCCGGCCGCTCGGCTTCGCCGACCCCGGCGTGACGACGCTGGACCCGGCGGTCGGCACCGGCACCTACCTGCTCGGCATCGTCGAGCACGCGCTGGCGCGCGTCGAGCGCAGCCACGGCGCCGGCGCGGTGCCCGGCTACGCCTCGGCGCTGGCCGGCAACCTGCACGGCTTCGAGCGCCTGGTCGGCGCCTACGCGGTGAGCGAACTGCGCGTGAGCCGGCTGCTTCAGCAGCGCGGCGCCGAGGGCGAGCGCGCCAACGTCTACCTGACCGACACGCTGGAGAGTCCGCACGCGGCGCCGCGCCAGCTGCCGCTGTTCATGCAGCCGATCACCGAGCAGCACCGTCTGGCGCTGGACGTGAAGGCGCGGACGCCGGTGGTGGTCTGCCTCGGCAACCCGCCCTACGACCGGCACGAGGCGGCGCGGAGCGACAACGGCCACCGCACCGGCGCCTGGGTGCGCTGGGGCGAGGACGGCGGCGGCGCGGACGCCATCTTCCGCGACTTCGCCGCGCCGGTGCTGGCGGCCGGGCGCGGCGGGCAGATGAAGAACCTCTACAACCTGTACGTCTACTTCTGGCGCTGGGCGCTGTGGAAGGTGTTCGAGCAGGACGGCGAGCGCGGCGGCGTGGTGAGCTTCATCACGGCGTCGAGCTACCTGGCCGGCGAGGCGTTCCTGGGGATGCGCGAGCACATGCGCCGGGTGTGCAACGAGATCTGGATCCTCGATCTCGGCGGCGAGGGCCGCGGCGGGCGCTTGAGCGAGAACGTCTTCGCCATCCAGACGCCGGTGGCCGTCGCCGTGGCGATGCGCGGGGGCGAGGCGAGGCCGGAGACGCCGGCGCGAGTCCATTATGCCCGCATCGACGGCAGCCGGGCGGAGAAGCTGAGGCAACTCGACGTCATCGGCGGCTTCCAAGACGTGTCGTGGGAGGACTGTGCGGACGACTGGCAGGCGCCGTTCCTGCCGCCCGGCGTGGGGAGCTACTTCGGGCTGCCGCTGCTGACGGACTTGATGCCGTGGCAGCACTCGGGCGTCCAGTTGAAGCGCACCTGGCCCATCGCGCCGGACGCGGAGACGCTGGCGCGGCGCTGGCGGGGCTTGATGCGGGCGCGGAACCGCGCCGCCGCCTTCCGCGAGACGCGCGACCGCACGGTGGCGGGCAGATACGCTTCGGCGTTGGCCGGGGCGACGGCGGAGTCGGACGACACGCCTCTGGCGGAGCTTCCGGCGGACGCCGCAGCGCCGCCCGTCCGTCGCTACGCCTACCGCAGCCTGGACCGCCAGCACGTCTTGGCCGACGGGCGCTTGATGGACTTCCGCCGGCCCGATCTCTGGCGCGTCCACGGCGACCGGCAGGTCTATCTGACCACCTCGCTGACGCAGCCGCTCGGCCACGGGCCGGCGCTCGTTGCGTCCGCGGACATGCCGGACCTGCACCATTTCTCCGGGCGCGGCGCCAAGGACGCCATCCCGCTCTACCGCACGGCGGACGGCAGCGAGGCGAACGTTGCGCCGGGCCTGCTCGATCAGCTCCCGCTCGCCAACGCCACCGCCGAGGACTTCCTCGCCTACCTCTACGGTGCGCTCGCCCACCCCGACTTCGCGATGCGCTTCGCCGGCGAACTCGGCAGCCGCGAACTGCGGGTGCCGATCACGACCGACGCCGCTCTGTTCCGCGAAGTCCGCGCCGTGGGCCGCAAGCTGCTGAGGCTGCACACCTACCACCGCCGCTTCCTCGCCGCCGACGATCCGCCCGGCGTTCCGTCGGGCGCCGCGCGCTGCACGAAGAGCGTGCCGCTGGACGAAGACGGCTATCCCGATTCTTTTTCGCACGACGCCGCTACGCGGACCTTGCGGGTGGGCGACGGGGAGTTCGCGCCAGTCGCAGGCGACGTCTTCGAGTTCGAGGTGTCCGGCCTCAAGGTAGTGCAGTCCTGGCTGCGCTACCGCATGAAGCGCGGCGCCGGGCGCCGGTCTTCGCCGCTCAACGAGATCCGCCCGGTCCGCTGGCCGCCCGCGTGTACCAGCGAGTTGCTGGAACTGCTGTGGGTGCTGGAAGGAACGCTCGCGCTCCATCCAGAACAGGCGCGGTTGCTGGAGCGCGTCTTGGCCAGTCCGTGCTTGTCGGCGACGGCTATCGCGCCAGTGGACGATGTGTTGCGGCAGCCCCCACGGGCACAGAGCAGTGCGCCGTTGCTTGGCGTCCCCCGCTGAGTCTCTTTCATGCGAGGGGCAGGCCCCTCGCGCATCCCGGCTAAGGGCTCTTTCCATGCGAGGGGCAGGCCCCTCGCGCATCCCGGCTAAGGGCTCTTTCCATGCGAGGGGCAGGCCCCTCGCGCTCCCCGGCTGAGGGCTCCTGCTAAAGTCGCGTGTTCTCGGCAAGTGTAAGGAAGGGGAATGGTCTGGGAAGCGGAGATCGGGGAGCTGGCGCGGCGGCGGGCGTTCGCGGAGCAGATGGGGGGCGAAGCGGGGATTGCCGAGCAGCGGCGGCGGGGCAAGCTCACGGTGCGCGAGCGCATCGAGCTGATGGCGGATCCGGGGTCCTTTCAGGAGATCGGGCAGCTTGCCGGGGCGGCCACCTACGACGGCAACGAGCTCGTTCACGTGCGGCCGTCGAACATGGTCATCGGGCTTGCCGACATCGATGGCCGCAAGGCGGTGCTGACCGCTGGCGACTTCACCGTGCGCGGCGGGGCTTCGGATGCGTCCATCGGCAACAAGGGCGGCCATTCGCAGCAGATGGCGCTGGACTGGCGGCTGCCGTACGTCCGCCTGCTCGACGCCACCGGCGGCAGCGTGAAGACCTTCGAGCAGATCGGGCGCACCTACATCCCCACCAATCCGGTGACGCCGGGGGTCGAGGACCTGCTCTGCCGCGTGCCGGTGGTGGCGGCGGTGCTCGGTTCGGTGGCCGGATTGCCGGCGGTGGATTCCTGCTTGGCGCACTTCAACGTGATGGTGAAAGGCACGAGCCAGGTCTTTCCCGGCGGGCCGCCGGTGGTGAAGGCGGCGCTCGGCATCGACATCACCAAGGAGGAGCTTGGCGACGAGCGCAGCCAGGTGTTCGAGAGCGGCGTGATCGACAACCTCGCCGAGAGCGAGGCGGAAGCGTTCGAGATGGTCAAGCAGTTCCTCGGCTATCTGCCGGCGAACGTCTGGCAGATGCCGCCGCGCACTGACACCGGCGACGATCCGCAGCGCAAGGACGAGTCTCTGCTCTCCGTCATTCCGCGCGAGAAACGGAGGCTCTACGACGCCCGCAGGATTCTCGACTCGGTGCTGGACAAAGGCTCCTTCTTCGAGATCACGCCCCACTACGGGCGCTCGCGCATCGTCGGCCTGGCGCGGGTGGACGGCTATCCGGTGGGCACGATGATCAACAATCCCAAGCGCCTGGGCGGCTCGATGGACGTGGCCGCCGGCACCAAGGTGATCCGCTTCCTGCAGCTGTGCGACACCTTCCACCTGCCGATGATCTACTTCGCGGACGAACCCGGCTTCATGGTCGGGCCGGAGCAGCAGCGCCTCGGCATCGTCCGCGCCGGGGCGAAGATGCTGTGCGCCACGCTGCGTACGCGCATGCCGTGGCTGTCCATCGTCATCCGCCAGCTCTACGGCGTGGCTGGCCAATGCCACGACCGCCCGAGCGGCATGTTCAAGCGCGTCGCCTGGCCTTCCGGCCACTGGGGCTCCATGCACATCTCCGGCGGCGTCTCGGCGGCCTACCGCCGCATCATCGCCGAGTCGGACGACCCGGAGGCCAAGCAAGCGGAGATCGAAGCCCGCCTGGAAGCGCTCTCGTCGCCGTTTCGCACCGCCGAAGCCTTCAACATCGAAGACATCATCGATCCCCGCGAGACCCGCCCGATGGCGTGCGAGTTCGTGCGCATGGCGCAGCCTCTGCTGCAAACCCAGCTCGGCCCCAGCCCGACGCCCTACATGCCGTAAACCCCTCAGCAGGAAGGCGAAAAGGGCGCAACCTTCGGCGGACCGTCGCACCACCTTGGGCAAGGTGTTGCGCCGCCTTCGGGCGAGGCGCATATTTGCCGCCCGGAAGTCTCAGTGGGAGCGCCCCGATGCGAGTACTGAAGCAGACCCCAATCGCCTTGGCAGTATCTCTGGCCGTCGCGGAAAGCGCGGCGCAAGCTCAGGAAGCCGCGACCGCGACCGCCGATGGGATGCCGGTCGAAGAGGTCATCGTCACCTGCTGGATGGAACGCGAGGAGATGCAGTGCGGCATTCTCCAGAGCCTGCGGCAGTCCATGGCGATCAAGCGCAGCCAGGACGGCGTGGTGGACGCCATCACCGCCGAGGACATCGGCGACTTCCCGGACAGCAACCTCGCCGAGTCGCTGCAGCGCATCACCGGCGTCTCCATCGACCGCGAGCGCGGCGAAGGCGCAAGAGTGACGGTGCGCGGCTTCGGGCCGGACTTCAACCTGGTGCTGCTGAACGGACGCCAGATGCCCACCACCAGCGGCCTTGGCCGATCCTTCGATTTCGGCGACCTGGCCTCCGAGGGCGTGGCCGCGGTGGAGGTCTACAAGAGCGGTCGCGCCGACGTGCCCACCGGCGGCATCGGTTCCACCATCAACATCCGCACCACCGAGCCGCTCGCCACGGAAGGCATGCGCTTCACGGCAACCGCCAGCGGCCTGCACGACCGTTCGGCGGACGGCGGCGGGTTCACGCCGGAGATTTCCGCGCTGTTCTCCAACACCTTCGCGGACGACCGCGCCGGCATCGCGCTGAGCGTCGTGCGCCAGGAGCGGGACAGCGGCACCAACACGGGGCGTGTCGATGGCTGGCGCAGCTTCCCCGGCGAAGTCCACAACGACTGGGGCGCCACGGTAGGGCGCGCCGAGTGGGGCGGCATTCCCTTGGACGACAACCAGCGGAACCGGCCAAGCGAAGGCGACATCTACTCGGTGCCGCAGGCGATCAGCTACGAGTTGGCGGAATACGACCGCGTGCGCACCAACGGCCAACTGACGCTGCAATGGCAGGCGAGCGACACGGTGACGGCGAAGCTGGACTACACCTTCTCCGAGCTGGAGTTGGAACGCACCTACAGCAACCTCTCCGCCTGGTTCAACTTCGGCGGCCAGGAGACGGTCTGGACCGACGGCCCGCAGGCATCGCCCTTGGTGTACGCGGAGAACTCGTCGGGCAGCGACTACTCCATGGCCGGCGGGCAGGATGCGTGGCGGACGGACAACCGCGCCACCGGCATCAACCTGCTCTGGGACGCCTCGGACAGGCTCTCCGTGGAGTTCGACTACCACGACGCGACCGCGGACCGAACGCCCAACAGCCGTTTCGGCGACTCCGCGCTGCTCTCCACCGCCGCGTTCTCGCGCGACAAGACCACCGGCCACTTCGGGCGCGATCTGCCTATTCTCGAACTCAGGCTCGGCAATCCGCTGAGCCCGGACGACATGATCGTCACCGGCAGCGTGTTCCAGAACAACGTCTCGACCATGGACATCACGCAGCTGCGCCTCGGCGGCAACTACGATGTCGACGTCCGCTTCGTCGAGAACATCGACTTCGGCGTGCAGATGACGGAAGTGGACAACCGCTCGGCTGGTTCCGTCGTCCAGCGCGACGCATGGGGCGGCGTCTCGCAACCCGGCGCGATCGCGGACCTGCTGACGCCCGCTTCCTCCAGGGATGCCTTCGATCAGGTTCCCGGCGGCGACGATGCGCGTCGCCAAGTCGACTACTTCACCTTCGACATGGCCGAGCTCGTGGCGCGAACGGAAGCGTTGATGGCGTCCGGCGACGCGACGATCTTCCGCATCGCCGACATGGGCGACTGCGGCACCGGCCTGTGTACGTCCAGCCGCTTCAACCAGGACCGCCGCACGGTCGAGGACACCACCGCGGTGTACGCGCAGGCGCACTTCGGCACCGAGGCCGGCGCCCGGCCCGTGGACATCCGTATCGGGGTGCGCTGGGAACAAACCGACGTCGACTCGACAGCGCTCTCGCCCAGATACACGCAGCTCGATTGGGTGGCCGGCAATGAACTGTCGCCGGTGGGCGCGAGCGAGGGCGACTTCACGTCGTTGGCTGGCGACTACAGCGTCTTCCTGCCGAGCTTCGACTTCAAGATCGGCTTCACGGACGACATCGTCGGCCGCTTCTCCTACAGCGAGACCATCACCCGCCCCAACTACGGCGACATTCAAGGCGGCCAGACCATCGACTCCCCGGTGCGGATAGACGGCGGCACGGGCAACCGCGGCAATCCCGCCTTGCTGCCGTTCGAGTCGCGGAATGTGGACTTGTCCTTCGAGTACTACTACAGCGAGGACAGCTACGTCGCCGCCGGCTACTTCCGCAAGTCCGTGGAGAACTTCATCGGCACGTCGTCGGTGGTGGAGAACACCTTCGAGCTGCCGCATCCGGCACTCGGCCCGTTGGCGGCGGATGCGCGGGCGGCCACCGGCAGTTCGGAAGGCGAAGCGCTGTACACGTGGATTCTGGAGAATCGGGCTGACCAGCCGGGAGTGGACGCGGCGAACGGCGTGATTTCCGGCGTGGCCGGACGAGACCCGTCGTCGCCGTTCAACCTGACCGTGCCGGTGAACATCGAAGAGGCGACGATGACCGGCTGGGAGTTCGTCGCCCAGCACTCCTTCGGCGACTCCGGCTTCGGTGCCATCGTCAACGCCACCATCGTCGATGCGGACGTCGAGTACGACAACTTCAGCCTAGCGGAGCAGTTCGTGCTGACCGGGCTGAGCGACTCGGCGAACGTCATCGCCTTCTACGACAAGGACGGCGTGAGCGTGCGGCTGGCGTACAACTGGCGCGACGAGTTCCTCGCCGGCACCGGCCAGGCCAACGTCGGCAGCGGCCCGCCGACCAACACCGGCGCCTACCACCAGCTGGACCTCAGCGCGAGCTACTGGGTGCGCGACGAAATCCAGATCTACGTGGACGCGCTCAACATCACCGACGAGACCACGCACAGCTTCGGCAGGAGCGACCTCCAGACCTTGTTCGCGGCGCAGCTCGGCCCGCGCTACAACGTCGGCGTCCGCTACCGGTTCTAGCTTTCCCGAACGCTGTCGCCAGCGGCGTCGCGCTAAGGCGCCGCTGGTCTGTTCGGCGCCGCGAAGCGCCGCCTCTTTCCGGGTCGCGGATGCGACCGCCCTCCCGGTGCGCATCGGACTTGAGCCGATGCCGGAACCGACGCACCGCTCGACGTGCTCCTCGCTCGCCGCAACCGCCCTACGCGAAGCCATGAACAGCCAGCCCTACAAGCTCCTCCTTCGCCTGCCGGATCAGCTGCACGTTCGCGTCGCGGAAGCCGCGAAGCGCTATCGGCGCAGCATGAACTCGGAGATCGTCACCCGCTTGGAACACTCGCTGAACGGCTTGCCGGGAGACGAGAGCGAGTCCGACGTGGAGCCGCCGTTCTTCGCGCAGATCGAGGCCAGCCTACGCGGCCACCTCACCGACGAGGAGGACTCCCTGGTCCGCCTCTTCCGCCGCCTCTCCGCCCGGCAGCGCAGCGCCCTGCTGACTCTGCTGGAGGGGTAGCTGGGACGGTGCGCAGGGCACGAGCGAAGCAGCCGTCGCGATGCCAAGTCGCCGCGTGTAGACGCCAAGCGGTCAAGTTGCTAAAACAGGCGTTCCAACACGGCTAGGCGGACCACCATGACCTCGATGTTGCCGAAGAGCGTCACCATCACGGACGACACCATGCGCGAGGGCTTGCAGATCGAGAGCCCGGACATTCCCGTGTCCGAGAAGCTGCGGCTGCTCGACGCCCTTGGGGAGACCGGCGCGAAGGTGATCTCTATCGGCTCCTTCGCCCACCCCAAGTGGACGCCGTCGATGGCCTGCATCGACGACATCGCCACGCAGTTCGTGCCGAAGCCGGGCATCAAGTACACGGCGGCGGTGTTCAACAAGAAGGGCTTCGACCGCGCCGACTCGTACTACCCCAAGATCGACGTGCGCGGGCGGCGCTTCGGCACCCACGTGGAGCTGTGCGATTCCTTCGCGCGGCGCAACTACAACCGCACCCAGGCGCAGCAGATCGCCGGCATGGACGCTTCCATCGCCGGGGCGGAGGCGGCTGAGGCTGAGGCCGCGTCGGTGGCCATCGGCAACCCCTTCGGCTCCAACTTCGAAGGGCCGTTCGGCCTGGAACGGCGCATGGAACTGCTGGCGCTGATGATCGGCAAGTGGCAGGCGGTGGGCATTCCGGTGCGCAAGGTCTCGTTTCTGGACGCGATGGGCTGGAACATGCCGCACGAGGTACGCGAGACGATCACCGCCATCCGCGACCGCTGGCCGGAAGTGGAGGTCTTCCACATGCACCTGCACAACACCCGGGGCGCGACGATGGCCAGCTTCTACGAGGCGCTGATGCTCGGCGCCACCGAGTTCGACACCTCCATCGGCGGCATGGGCGGCTGCCCGTACTGCGGCAATGGCCGCGCCGCCGGCCACGTGCCGACCGAGGACTTCGTCCACCTCTGCCACGAGATGGGCATCGAGACGGGCTACGACCTGGACAAGCTCATCGCCGCCGCGGCCATCGCCGAGGAAGTCGTCGGCCATCCGCTCTGGGGGCACGTCTCCAAGGGCGGGCCGAGGCCGCACGGAGAGAAGGAGCTGTATCCGCTGAACATGCCGTTCGTGGAGTCCCTCGAGGAAGCCTCGCACTTCCGCAACGGGCCATCCGTCTACGAGGGGCAGATCTCGCCTTGGCAGCAAGGCAGCCCGCTCATCGCCGGCGAACGCGCCACAGCGTAGAACGCTCGCAGGAGACGCCACTGCTTGAGAGCAAGGCGGCGCCAACCATGCCCGCCAAGTGCTAAAGTGGGCGAGGTCGCCGAAGGGGAGGGACACGCGAAGCGGATGATCAAGCTCTACCACTGCACGCGGGCGCGTTCCATGCGGCCGCTCTGGACGCTGGAGGAGATGGGCCTCGACTACGACATCGAGGTCATGCCCTTCCCGCCGCGCTACATGCACAAGGAATACCTGGCCGTGAACCCGCTCGGCACCGTGCCGGCGATGACCGACGGCGACTTGGTGATGACCGAATCCGCCGGCATCTGCCAGTATCTGGTGGACAAGTACGGCCCCACCGAACTGGCCGTGGCGAAGGACGAACCGGACTACGGCAACTACTTGAACTGGCTGCACCGCAGCGACGCCACGCTCACCTTCCCGCAGACGCTGGTGCTGCGCTACACGCGGCTGGAACCGGAAGAGAAGCGCAATCCACAAGTGGCGAGCGACTACCGCAAGTGGTTCCTGCACCGCATGAGGAGCGTGGAACGGGCGCTCGAAGACCGCGAGTATCTCTGTTCCGGGCGCTTCACCATCGCCGACGTCTGCATCGTCTACTGCGTCGTGCTTGCCGCATCGCTGGACATCGACGAGGTGTTCACGCCCAACGTCAAACGCTACTGGGACCTCGTGACGCAACGTCCTGCGTACCGCAAGGTCTTCGAGATCTAGGAGCACACGGTGTCCGTCATCCAATCCCGGCTCGATACGAAGAGCGACCAGTTCAAGCAGAACCGCTCCGAAATGCTCGCCAAGCTCGCCTTTCTGGACGAGCTCTACGCGGAAGCGGCCAAAGGCGGCGGCGAGGAAGCCATGACGCGACTGCACTCGCGGGGCAAGATGCCGATCCGCGAACGGATCGCCCGCGTCCTCGACCCCGATTCGCCGTTCCTCGAGATCAGCCCGCTCGCGGCCTGGAACTCGCACTTCACGCTCGGCTCCGGCTTCACCGTGGGCATCGGCGTGATCGAAGGCGTGGAGTGCGTGATTCTCGGCCACGACCCCTCCGTGCAGGCGGGCGCCATGAACCACTTCAACTCCAAGAAGCTGATGCGCGGCCTGGAAATCGCCCGCACCAACCGGATGCCCTACGTGCAGTTCGTGGAGTCCGCCGGCGCCGACTTGCGCGGTGGCGGCGGAGGACGCGGCGGCCCCCGTCGCGAGCCGACGCCCGAGGACGGCGAGGAGTACATCCGCTTCGTTCTGGAAGGCATGCGCGGTTCCACCGGCCACTTCGCGGAATCCGGCCGGCTGTTTTACGAAATCACCGAACTCTCGAAGATGCGCATTCCCACCATCTCCGTGGTGTTCGGCGTTTCCACCGCTGGAGGCGCCTACCAGCCCGGCATGAGCGACTACAACATCTTCGTGCGCAACCAGGCGCGCGTCTCGCTCGGCGGCCCGCCGCTGGTGAAGATGGCCACCGGCGAAGACGCGGACGGCGAATCCTTGAGCGGCGCCCTGATGCACACCACCACCTCCGGCCTGGGCGACTACCTGGCCGAGGACGAACTCGACGGCATTCGCCTCTGCCGCGAAGTGGTCGCGCACCTGAACTGGCGCAAGCTCGGCCCCGGCCCGACGCTGCCAGCGGACGCGCCCGCCTACGACGGCGACGAGCTGCTCGGCATCATCGGCGAAGACTTGACGGTGCCCTTCGACATGCGCGAAGTCATCGCCCGCGTGGTCGATGGCTCGCGTTTCGAAGAGTTCAAGCCGCTCTACGGCCCGACGCTGATCTGCGGCTGGACTTCGATCCACGGCTATCCCATCGGCATTCTCGGCAACAACGGCGTGCTGATGTCCGAGTCGTCGGAGAAGGCATCGCAGTTCATTCAGCTCTGCAACCAGATCGACGTGCCGCTGCTGTTCATGCACAACATCACCGGCTACATCGTCGGCACCGACTTCGAGCAGCGCGGCATCACCAAGAACGGCTCGAAGATGATCAACGCCGTTTCCAACTCCACCGTGCCGCACATCACCGTGATCGTCGGCGCCTCCTACGGCGCCGGCAACTACGGCATGAGCGGCCGCGCCTACGGCACCCGCTTCGCCTACACCTGGCCAACCGCGAAGATCGCCGTGATGGGCCCGAAGCAGCAAGCCGGCGTGATGACCATCGTGCAACGCGCCGCCGCCCTACGCCGCGGCCTGGAGTTCGACGAAGATGCCAACGCCAAGCGCGTCGAGCGCATGGAGATCCAGCTGGAGGAACAGTCCAAGGGGCTGTTCGCCACCTCCCGCGTAGCCGACGACGGCATGATCGACCCCCGCGACACCCGCGACTTCATCGGCATCTCCCTCTCGGCCTGCCACAACAACGTCGTGCAGGGAACAAAGGAGTTCGGCACATGGCGGATGTGACGAAGTTGGCACTCTGCAACATAGCAACAGCTGCAGTGGCAGCGATAGGGAGGTGGCGATAGTGCCTACCGCAGACAACTTCCGCGCTCAATTGGCTACGGTGTTTGCAGACGCAATGAAGGCCGAACGCGACTATGTGGATGTTCGGTCGGGCGACCTGCACAAGGAAGTCGGGAGCTATCCCGGGTCCAATCATCGGATGCCAATTTGTTGCAACGTGATGTACGCAGAGATGCGTACGCATGACGGCATCCTGAGCAGCCCACCGAAAGGCAAAGGTGCCAGCTTGGTGATTCGATACCGGCTGCCACGATGAAAGCGGATCGCATTCCGGCAGTTGCGTTGGCAGTGATTAGAAGGCACCCCTTCGCCCATTCGCGGCGTAGGGCACTACGAACGAGCTTTGCGTCATTGGAGTGATTAACGTGACCATCAAACCCATTCGCCGTCTGCTGATCGCCAACCGTGGCGAGATCGCACGGCGGGTGATTCGCAGCGCCCACGAGATGGGCATTTCGACGGCAGCGGTCTACGCCGATGGCGATGTGGGGGCGCCGTTCGTGCGCGAAGCCGACACGGCGATTGCGTTGAACGGGGCGACTTCCGCGGAGACCTACCTGAACGTCGAGAAGGTTCTGGATGCGTGCCGTCGCGTTGGGGCGGACGCGGTGCATCCGGGCTACGGCTTCCTCTCCGAAAACGCGGGCTTCGCGCGGGCGGTGACGGAGGCCGGGATGCGCTGGGTCGGGCCGTCGCCCGAGGCCATCGAGCAGATGGGCGACAAGCTCGCGGCGAAGCGCGTCATCGTGGAAGCGGACGTTCCCACGCTGCCGGCCATCGAACTGAAGTCCGGCGAGGACTTCCAAGCCGCGGCGAAGGACATCGGCTATCCGGTGCTCGTCAAGGCTTCGGCGGGCGGTGGCGGGCGCGGCATGAGGGTCGTCGAATCGCCGAACGAACTCGATGCAGCCATCACCGGCGCTCGGCGGGAAGCAGGCGCCGCGTTCGGCGACGACACGTTGTTCCTGGAACGCTGGGTGACCTCCGCCCGGCACGTCGAGATACAGATTCTCGGCGACCTGCACGGCAACGTCGTCCACCTCTTCGAGCGCGAATGTTCCATTCAACGTCGCCACCAGAAGATCATCGAAGAAGCGCCTTCGTCCGCGGTCAACGACGAGCTGCGTTCGCGCATGGGCGCGGCGGCGGTTTCCGCCGCGAAGCGCATTGGCTACGCGAGCGCGGGCACGGTGGAGTTCCTGCTCGACGGCGACGACTTCTGGTTCCTGGAAGTGAACACGCGCCTGCAAGTGGAGCATCCGGTGACGGAGGAAATCACCGGCCTCGATCTCGTCCGCGAACAGCTGCGCATCGCCGAAGGCGAAGCTCTGGGCTACGAGCAGAGCGACCTCGCCATCAACGGCCACGCCATCGAAGCCCGCCTCTACGCCGAAGACCCCACACGCAACTTCCTGCCTTCGCCCGGCACGATCGACATCTGGCGGCCGGCACCCGGTGGCCTCGCCCGCTTCGACTCCGGCGTGGAATCCGGCAGCGCCGTCTCGGTCGAGTTCGATCCGATGATCGCCAAGGTCATCGTCCATGCGCCAACGCGCCGCGAAGCGGCCGCGAAACTGGCACGGGCGTTGGAACAGACCACGCTGCAAGGCTTGCGCCACAACCGCGATTTCCTCGTCGCGACCTTGCGCGAACCGGCATTCCTCGCCGGCGACACCACCACGGACTTCATCGAGCGCATCGACCCGCCGCGCCGTCGGGAACTCGATGCGCGTTCGCTCTCCGATGCGGTCATCGCCGCCACCATCATGGCGCAGGCCAAGCGGCGGGCGGCCGCCAAGGTCCTTGGCGCCTTCCGCAGCGGCTGGCGCAACTCGGCAACGCCGCCGGAACGCACCACCTTCAAGCACGGCGAGAGCGAAATCGCCGTCAGCTACCGCTCCCAGCGCGACGGCACGTTCAAGGTGGCGGTTGACGACGACGAACCGCGCACCGTCGCCGTGTTCAGCACGGGCGACGACAAAGTGGATTTGGAGATCGATGGCCGCCGCGTACACTTGGAAGTCGCGGGACGGGAAGATCGCTGGCTCGTCCACGGCCTCGATTTCGACGTCGAGATGGTCGAACTGCCCCGGCTGCCCGTGCCCGGCCTGCTCGAAGTCAAAGGCGGCCTCACCGCCCCGATGCCCGGCAACGTGCTCGCCACCCACGTGGAAGAAGGAGATTCGGTACGCGAAGGCCAACTGCTGCTGGTTCTCGAAGCGATGAAGATGCAGCACCGCATCACCGCGCCCTTCAACGGCTCGGTCAAGGAAATGCACGTTTCCGAAGGCGACCAAGTGGACAACGGCGCACTGCTGGTGTTGTTGGAGGAGGACGGCGCGGAAAGCCCTTAGCCGGGGAGCGCGAGGGGCCTGCCCCTCGCATGGGAGAGGCGGAAGACGCTTGAGGCGAACGAGACCAACGGAGCAGACATGGCGGAACTGGAAGCGACCCTTTACGAGATCAAGAACGGCGCGGCGTGGATCACGCTGAACCGGCCGCAGAACCGCAACGCGCTCTCCGCGGTGCTGGTGGCCGAACTCTACGACCATCTGCTGGCAGCGAACGAGGACCCGGCTGCCCGCTCCATCGTCATCACCGGCACGGATCCCGCCTTCTGCGTCGGCGCCGATCTCAAGAGCCCGCCCGGCGCGTCCATCGAAGGGCGCCGTTCGGTGCCCTACCCGCAAGTGCTCACCACCATCATGGAGAGCCCGAAGCCGGTCGTCGCCGCGGTAAACGGCGCCGCGTTCGCTGGCGGCCTGGGCCTGGTCGGCGCTTCGGACATCGTGGTCGCTGCCGAGGAAGTGCAGTTCAGCTTCAGCGAAGTCCGCATCGGCGTGATTCCCGCGGTGATCTCGGTCGTCTGCATCCCGAAGCTCGGCACCCACCACGCCATGCGTCTGTTCGTCACCGGTGCGCGCTTCAACGGCGCCGAGGCGGTGGAGATGGGCTTCGCCCATCGCGCCGTGCCCCGCGCCCAGCTCGAAGCCGCGGTCAACGAAGAACTGGACATGATCAACCGCGGCGGCCCCAACGCCGTGGTGGAGTGCAAGAAGCTGGTGCGCCGCGTCCCGCAGCTTTCCATCGAAGACGGCTTCAAGGAAACCGCCGAGTGGAGCGGCAGGATGTTCCGCAGCGAAGAAGGCGCCGAAGGCATGGCGGCCTTCCGCGAGAAGAGGGACGCCAGCTGGATTGCCGATCGGAGCTGATCGGCGCCGCGGTCACAAGAGGCTCGAGCCACCAGCGGATCGCATCGGCGACCACCACCGCGCCGTTCGTCTTCGCCGAAACGCCGACGCACACCGTCCCCGACTCCCAAGTCCATGCGCCGACGGCTTCATGGAGACGCGCAACGTCGTGGCCGTGAACCCGAAGCGGTTCCGCGAGGTGCTATGCTGATCGCCATGATGTCGGACCAAAGCCCCTCGGCTGCCGCGCCGCCAGCGCAACGCGCTGTTGCCGACCCGCAGCTGGCCGCGCTGCTATGCGACACGTTGCCGGCGCAAGGCGCGTGGAGCGACAGCGCCTATCTGTGGCTCACCGATCACAGCCGTCGTCTGATCGAGTTCACCGACGGCTGGCTGGAGGAACTCCCTTTGCCCACCGCCTCGCACCAAGCCGTGCTGCTGTTCCTCTACGACGCCTTCCGAACCTGCCTGCGCGACCGTGGCGGCGCAGTCATGGTGGCGCCTTTGCGCATGCGGATCCGCGCCGGCAAGTTCCGCGAACCGGACCTGTTGCTGCTGCGCCACCGCGACGATCCGCGCTACGAGGATCGCTACTGGCTCGGCGCGGACTTGGTGGCCGAAGTGGTCAGCCCAGACGACCCCGACCGAGACTTGGTGGAAAAACGCGTCGACTACGCGGACGCGGGCATCCCCGAATACTGGATCGTCGACCCGCGCTCCGAGACGATCCTGGTGCTTGGCTTGGATGACGGCACCTACCGGGAACTCGGCCTGTATCAGCGCGGCGATGTGGCGTCGTCGTCGTTGCTGCCCGGATTGCAGGTGGACGTGGTAGCCCTGTTCGACTCGCCGAAGCTCTAAGCGCAGCCATGAGGGCCTAGCCGTCTTGCACCCCATCCACCGTCGCTTCCACGCCGAGGAGCTCGTCCGCTTGCGGCGGGCGGGGGAGAAACGTCGCTACGTGGCGGCGCAACGGCGTGGGCGCGTCGATCCCAATCCGCACCAGATCGAGGCGGTGACGTTCGCGCTCAAGCGCATCCCCCAAGGTGGCTGCATCCTTGCCGACGAAGTGGGCCTCGGCAAGACCATTGAAGCAGGGCTGGTCATCGCGCAGCTACTCGCCGAGGGCAAGAGCCGAGTGCTCGTCATCGTGCCGCGTCCGCTGCTCGGCCAGTGGCAGAGCGAACTGCGCGACCTGTTCGACATCGAGGCGCACGAAGCCGCGGGCGACAACGTGGACCTGGCCGCCCCCGGCGTCTTCATCGCCGGGCGCGAGTACGCTGGCGGCGAACGCGGCTTCGAGCGCTTGTACCAGGCACCGCCCTTCGACCTGTGCCTGATCGACGAAGCCCACGAGGTGTTCGCCGGCATCCATCGGCGCTACAACAAGAACGGCAGCTACGACGAGGACAGCCCGCACGCCCGCACGGCGCATCGCGTGAAGCAGCTGATCGGACTGGCGCCGGTGCTCCTGCTCACCGCCACGCCCATGCAGAACTCCCTCGACGAACTGTGGGCGCTGGTGGGCTACATCGACCGCACCGGCACGTTGCTCGGCGACAAGCCCACGTTCGACGAGCTGTTCAAGGGCGAGGGCGGCGTGGGCGCCGAACAGGCCAGCGAACTGCAACGGCGGTTGAAGCGCGTGGTTCAGCGCACTCTGCGGCGGGACGCCATGCCGTATCTGGAGCGCCCGTTCGTGGGCCGTCAGGCGCGGCTGTATCCGTATCAGATGAGTGCGGCGGAAAAGGCGCTTTACGACGACGTGACGGAATACCTGTTGGAACCGGAACTGTTCGCCTTCCGCGGGAGCGCCCGCAAGTTGCTGCTGATCGGATTCCACCGCCGCATGGCTTCTTCCAACGCGGCGCTGGCGGCCAGCTTGAACGGCGTGGCGACGCGATTGGGCAGGCTGCTTGGGCACCGTCCTGACGAGGCGGCAGAGGACTTCGACGACTTGGAGGAAGACGAAGATCCAGCACCCGCAGAGGCGCCGGGTGAAGGACCCGCACACACCGCAACGCCAGCGATACCGCGCTTGGACAAAGCCGCCATCCAAGAAGAGTTGGATCGCGTGGAGAGTTTCGTCCGCCGCGCCAACGCCCTCCCAGCGGACAGCAAGGCCGAAGCCTTGGTGAGAGTTGTGGGGGAACTGCTGGAACGCCCGCCGGATCGCCGCAAGCTGCTGGTGTTCACCGAATCCCTAACCACCCAGAGCTACCTGCGCGATCTGCTGGTGGAGAAAACGCGGCTCAGCGAACAGGACATCACGCTCTTCCGAGGCGTCAACGACTCGCCCCGGGCCGCCGCGGCCCTTCGCGTGTGGCGCGAAGAAGTGGAAGCGAACATGGAGCGTCACCTGCGCCCCAGCCCCACGGTGGCGGTGCGCCTCGCGCTGGTGCATGAGTTCCGCACGCGCTCGACGGTGATGATCGCCACCGAAGCCGGCGCCAAAGGGCTGAACCTGCAGTTCTGCGACACCATCGTGAACTACGACCTGCCGTGGAACCCGCAGCGCATCGAACAGCGCATCGGCCGCTGCCACCGCTACGGCCAGCAGCGCGACGTCACGGTGTTCAACTTCCTCGCCGAAGGCAACGAAGCGCAGCAGCTCACCTTCGAGATTCTAAGCGACAAGCTCGACCTGTTCGGCAAGGTGCTGGACATGTCGAACGTGGTGCTGCAAACGCCCCGTTCCGAATCCTCCGAAGCGCTCACGTCCGCCCTCGGCGCCGATTTCGAAACGGAAGTGCGACGCATCTGGGAACGCGCCCGTTCGGTCGACGACGTAGCCGCCGAACTGCGCCAACTGCGCGACACGATGGAAGAACGCCGCCGCGAACTGGATCGCACCCGCGAACGCACCATCGGCCTGATCGAACAGCGCCTGGACGCCTCGGTTCGGCAAGTATTCGAACGCATCCAAGACGAGCTGGCGCCGTCTCTACAGGAACTCGACGACGAACTGCGAAATGTGCTGGCCGCCTTTCTGGATGCCGAAGAAATACCTCGGGGCGAAGGCGAACGCGGGGGCCGCACGGTGTTCCACTACGACGCATCCCCAAAGCTGCCGAAACCGTTGCAGAACGGCGGCACCGTGGTGATCGGCGGCAGCCGAGGGCTGACTGGCGCCGACCCACTGCACGTCGGCCATCCCCTCATCGAAGCCGCGGTGCAAAGCGCCCGCCAACAATGCGCCGGCGAATACCGTGTGCGCTTCCGCCTGCAACCTTCCGCCCCCGCCACCCTGCGCAAGCACCGCGGCAGCCGCGGCCGCCTGGCGCTCACGCGCATCCACTACGACGGCTTCGAACCCGAACAGCGACTCCGCGCCACCGCCGTCTTCGAGGACGCCGAAGTGCTGCGCCCCGCCGAAGCCGCCTTGGAACTGCTGCGCCAACCGTGCGAAGACGTCGCCGAGTTCACCCACCCCCTCGCCGTGTCCGCGGCCCACCTCGACGAAGTGGTGGACGAAGAGCTGTTCGAGGAACAAGGCCGCGTCGCCGACATCAACCAGCAAGGCTTCGAGCAAGCCATCGACCAACTCGACCAATACCTGGCCGACCGCACCCTCGTGCTGCAACGCACGAAACGCCAGCAATCGCAACGCCTAGCCGCCGCCGAACGCCGCCGCGACCAAAGCATGGGCGCCGACAGCCGCGCCAACGCGACAAAGCGCGTACAGCACCTGGAAGCCGAGGTAGAAAGGGCGGAAGAGCAACTGGCCGCACTCGCGAACCACCAAGACGAGACCTATGAGAAGTGGAAGAACCACGCCCACCAACGCCGCTACGCCGCGCCGAGAGGCGAACGCCTGCTCAGCGCCGAGTTCGTGATCGAGTGAGTCGGCTGGTGGACAATGCAAACCGGCGTCGCCGGAAGATGATCGCGTTCGGCTGGTACGGCGGCAAATACGTCCACCTCGACTTCATTCTGCCGAACCTGCCCACGGACGCGGAACACTTCTGCGATGTCTACGGCGGTTCGGCGGCAGTGCTCATCAATCGCGAGCCGGCGGCTGTGGAGACGTACAACGACTTGGATTCGGAGTTGGTCAACTTCTTTGCGGTACTCCGCGACAAGCCCGACGATCTGATCCGACAGATCGGCCTAACGCCATTCTCCCGAGCGGAACTCGCCAATGCCTGCAAGCCGGCACCGGCCTCGCCACCACTTGAGCGGGCACGACGGTTCTACATTCGCGCTCGCCAGACGCGCACGGGTCTGGCGCAGACCAGCAGCGAAGGCAGGTGGGCACATTGCGTACTCACGTCTCGCGCAGGAATGGCCGGCGCGGTTTCGCGTTGGCTGGGCGCAGTGGAAGGGCTGCCGGAAATCGCCCAGCGCCTGCAGCGCGTGCAAATCGAGAACGCGCCAGCGTTGGAGTTGATTCGCCGCTACGACACGCCCAACACCTTGTTCTACTTGGACCCGCCCTACGTCCATGCCAGCCGCGGCGACACCTCGGCATACGTCCACGAAATGACGGATGACGACCACCGCGACCTCGCCGCATTGTTGCACGACATCAAAGGCCGGGCGGTGCTTTCCGGCTACTGTTCGCGCTTGTACGCCGAGCTGTTCTCCGACTGGTACCGCGTCGATGCCGACGAGAAGCTGTGCAACTCATCCAAGGGCAAGCGGCGAGAGTCACTTTGGATGAACTTCGAGCCGAACACGACCCATTCCACAGCTCTGACGCCGTGAGCGACTCAATCGGAGACAGCGACGTGGCCTTGACCTTGCTGCACACCGCGGACTGGCACTTGGGCCGCCGCTTTCCTTCCTTCGAGCCCGAACAGGAGCAGCGCCTCACGCGGGCGCGCTTGGACGTGGTGGGGCGCATTCTGGACGTGGCCGAGAGCCGCAACGTGGATGCCGTGCTGTGCGCTGGAGATTTGTTCGACGAACCAGCGCCGGAGCAGCTGTGGTGGAATGGCGTGCTGCAGGAGTTCCAGCGCCGTCATTGGCAGCGGCCCGTGGTGTTGCTGCCTGGCAACCACGATCCGCTCACCGCGAACTCCCTCTACCATTCCAACCACCCCTTTCGCCGTGGCTTGCCGGACTACGTGCATGTGGTGGACGAACCCGACTGGGAACTTGCCGTGGGCGACAATGCGGTAGTCGTCGCGGCCCCTTGCACGTCGGCTGCCGGAGACACGAAGCTGGTGGACTCCCTGCCGAAACGCGAGGACGGCGACGAGCGCATACGCATCGGCCTGGTCCACGGCCAAACCTTCGACATCGAAGGCCATCAAACGAACTTTCCGATTCCCCGCGGCAGCGCCAAGGCGCGCGGCCTGGACTATCTCGCCATCGGCGACACCCACGCCTTCCGCGAAGTGGAGCAGGATGCCTTCGCGCCCACGATCTACCCCGGCGCACCGGAAGCCACCAACTTCGGCGAACGCGATACCGGCAACGTGGCCGTCGTGTTCTTCCCCTTGGATCGCCGCCGCCGCCCCCTGATACGCAAGGAGACGGTGGGTTCGTGGCGCTGGCGCGACGAAACCTGCAACTCCATGTCGCAGCTACGTCTGTTGGCGGAGGAAGGCGATCTAGCCAAGACCGTGCTGCGCCTCAAGCTGGACATGACCGTGCCCTTAGCCGACTACGACGAAGCCGAGCGCATCCTAGCCTCGCTAGGCGGTTCCCTCGCGGCAACGCCGAGGGTCGGTGTGCTGAACGTGGACCGGCAAGGGCTCCGAATGCTCACCGACGAGGCGATAGCGGAGTTCAACGCCAACATGCCCACCGTGCTACGCGCCGCCGCCGAAAGATTGCAGGCAATGGCGCAAGGAAACGATCCGCTCCAGAAGGAACAAGCGGAACGCGCCCTGCATCACTTGTACCGACTGGTGCGGGACGCCGCCTGATGGCCACGCCGCAATGCCAACCGCTTGGCGACCACAGCAACGTCCTCGGCGGAGAACTCCAGCGCCATTCTCGACATGATTGGCGCATAGCTTGACGATCTACGACGCCGCTTGACACCGATCCCAATCTAGCTAGCGGTTCGTTTCCAAAATGCCATTCACGGCGTCACGCTGCCTCCAGGTCGTCCAGGATGCGCTCCTGGGCACCACCCCCGCCGCCATTGCCCGCGTGGCCTCGGGAATTAGCGGGAGTAGCTGGACTGGCGATGGCTACAGCACGTCGAAGATGTGGCTGTACTTCAGCACCAGCTCGCGCCGCGAGCGCAGCGGGAAGTCGCTGCGGTCGTCCACTTCGTTGTAGACCAGATAGAGGCCGGAGCTTGCCGAGCGCAGCCAGGAGAAGCGCACGTTGGCGGCCAGCACGTCGTTGGCGTCGTTGTACTGCAGCAGGGTCTGGAGGCTCATCTTCGGCGTGAATGAGTATTCCAAGCGCGCCTGCACCAGATTCACGTTGAAGGCGTCGTCGGCGGTGGGCAGGTCGATGCGGTTGAAGTTCCACGAGAACTGCGCGGAGAAGGTCTCGTCCTTGCGGTAGCTCAGGAAGGGCGAGGCGCTGATGCGGTCGCCGTTGTAGTAGCCGCCGATGTTGCTGTAGATGCCGAAGCGGAACGGCTTGCCGGCCGGCGAGTTGGCGCCGGTCGTCAGCTGCGGATTCTCGTACCTGCCCGCTGGCACCGTGGCGCCAGCCACCTGGAACGGCGCCTTCACGCCTTCGTAGGCGACGTCGAAGGCGGTCCACATGTCGGCGCCGCTGCGCCAGACGAACCAGCTGTCCATATGCAGGAAGCCGCTCTCGTAGAAGCCGTCGAAATCCCAGTAGCCCTGGTAGCTGGCGTGCGGCTTCCACTCGCTCAAGCCCCACCTGCCCTCCATCTGCACGGTGTACTGCCCGAAGGTGGTGAACTTGCGGAAGTTGCGGCGCCCCACGAAACCGACCGCCGGATTGAAGCCGCCGCCCACTTCGGAATAGCCGGCGTTGTAGGCCCAGGTGGGCGAATCGTAGTTGCCGAACACCGAGAAGGCGTGGCGGTTCGCCGGATCGCCGGGTTCTTCCGTCTTCGCGACGAACGCGCTCAGCATGGCGTAGTCGCCGATGCCGACGCGCCCGTCCACGCCGTAGGTCTGGCGGTCGTCTTCGGCGGCGCGGTTGGTGCCGATGAAGCCGATGGACGAGCGGTTCGGCAGGTCCTGGCTCATGCGCAGCACGGTGAAGTCGGTCTTCTGCGCCGAGTCGTCCGCGGACCCGACGCGCATGTGCAGGAAGCCGATGTTGGTGGCGCCGCCGATTCTGCCGGAGAGCCGCGCGCCGCCCTCGATGGGCAGCCGACGGCCATCGCTGGCAACGCCGATGCGACGGCTGTGGAACAGTCGCGCTTCGAAGTAGCCGGCCTCGAATGCGCCGGAGTTCTCCAGAAAGAACGGGCGCGTTTCCGGGAAGAACAGGCTGAAGCGGCCGAAGTTCACCTGCTGGCGGTCGGATTCCACCTGGGCGAAATCGGTGTTGTAGGTGAGGTCCAGGGTGAGGCTCGGGGTGACCGAATACTTCACGTCGAAACCGGCGTCTTCGTCGCGGGCATCGTCCGCCGACGGGCGGCGCACCATGCTGCCGAGGGCGTAAGGCATGAACTTGAGGTTGCGCCGCTGCTTCGGGGCGCGGAAGCCGTGGACGACGCCAGCGAGGTCGAGCCGGTACATGCTGAGCTGCTTCGGCACCGGCGACCAGTAGGCGATTTCGTTGTGGCGGCGGATCACGCGGGAAATGTTCACGCCCCAGCTCTGCGCCTCCCGTGCGGTGGGGTAGCGCAGCGACGTGAACGGAATCTCGAACTCGGCGCTCCAGCCGTCGTCGTTGATGCGCGAGCGCACCTTCCAGACCGTGCTCCAGTTCCAGTCCGGAAAGCCGCCGGTGGCCGCCACTTGGCCGTCGTACTCCGCACCGACGGGATTGGTGCCGAACACCAGCGCCGTCTGTTCGCTGCGGAAGGTGTCGAGCACGAAGGTGGCGCTGTCCGACGCGAAACCGTCGTTGGAGACGACGATCTTGTCGATGTCGTCTTCGTAGCAGACCACCGCCAAGTAAAGGGCGTCGTCGCTGTAGCCGATGTACGCCTCGGTGCGCTGGCTGGCCGGTTCGCCGTTGTCCGGCTGCAACTGCTTGAAGTCGCTGAACGGTGCCAGCTCCCGCCATGCGGGATCGCCGCGCACGTCGCCGTCCAGATTCGGCGCTTGGGCAAGCGCCACGGCATTGCCCACGGGGCGTTCGGATGCACCTGCGAAACCCGCCAAGGCCCCGGCAATGCCGACGCCCAGCGCCCAGCGAAACCACAAGCTCGGCATGGAGAAACCACGGCGGGCAAAGGGTGTGCAAGCCTAGCCCCCGCCTTTCGGAAGTCAAGGGCGACGCAGACGCTTCGCCAACGCCAGAGCGGTCTCGTTGCCGCCTTGCGCCATGGCGTCGAACTCGGCCGCCAAGTACGCCGCCATGGAGGGAACGGCTGGAAGCTCGAAGAACGTGCCGGCGCGAGCGCGTGTTCTCTTGCACAGCACGCCGCGCCCGTCGGCGATGGCCAGCAGCCGCCTGGCCTCCTCGCGGTCGACTTCCTCGCCGTCGTCGTCGCCCGCTTCGAAGAGGTCGAGCAGGAAGGCTCTGGTCGCGCCGCGCTCGCCACGCCGCAGAGCGTCTTTGCAGAAGGCACCGAGCGCGGCCACGTGCGTCTCCAGCTCGCGCCCCAGGCGCTGTTCGTAGAACGTGGCCTTGGTCTTCTCCAATGCGTCCAGGATCGTGGGCAGGAGGTCTTCGGCTGGGCCGTACTGGTGCCTGTTGGCGCGGATCGCTTCGCAGGCCGCGAGCAAGCCGGCGACCAAGTGGTGGGGGAAGCCGCCGGCGCGGGCTTCGACCTCGTCGACCAGTCGACGACGCCAGTCGTCCCACGCGCTCGCGTCCACTCCGCGAGCGGCGATGTAGCGGCGCCAAGCGCTGGCGTTCGTGGACACGCCGAGGGCGTCCAAGGTTCTCTCCACCACCTGCCGCCCCTCGTCGCCTTCGAGAGGCCCCAACGGCACTTCGGCCGCCTTGGCGAGGCGCGAAAGCTGCAGGTTCTCGCGCAAGTGCTCCGCCGTGTTGTGCAGCCCGAAGCAGAACACCGCGATGCGGGCCTTGTGCAGGGCTTCGTGGAGCACGCCCAGCGCCGCCACCGACTCCTTCGTCGCCGGACACGCCTGCATCTCGTCGAACGCGAGGGCGATGGCCACGTTCTCTCCCCAATGCCGCTCGGCGTAGACGTTTAGGCAGGCCGTTAGATCGCTGTCCCGCGACAGCCCGTGGTTGGCGTTGGTCATCTCGAATATGGACTTCCGAGGGCCGACGACTTGCGAACCCGTGGACACCACGTTGCGGAAGTGCTTGCCGAGCGCCCCAACCGGCAGTTCTTCGGTGATCTGCATCGCCAGTTCGAGCGGCGGCCGGCTCAGAACGCCGGGGTGCAGCTTCACGCCGAAGGTGCGGCGCCCGCCCACATGCTGCCCGTCGATGGACTCGAGAAAGCGCTCGCACAGCGCCGTCTTGCCCGCCCCCGGCAGCCCCTGCACCACCCGGAACATGCCTCGCGGCGGACGCTCCGCGCTCGCCGTGCGCTCGAGGGCCAGCGCCAAGGTAGCCAACTCGCCCTTGCGCCCGACGAACACCGGCGGCGTGGTCCTGTCGGAATCGCGCAAAAGCCCTCCAGCCCGTCGAAGAGAGCGTCGATGCTTGCGTCCACTTCCATCTTCGTTGCTGGCGCCTGCTGCGATTATGCCGCTCTTGCCGGCCAGTGACCGCAAACCAGAGCGTAGTGACAGGGAGAGTACGGGAGCTAGGGTGGCAAAGTGGCCGATCTGGAGTGTTGTACCGCAGTCGCTATGCGCCCAAGCGTACCTTGGGGCTCACGGGGTTGCCGCCGTACGCCTCAGCTCTTGCGGCGTTTTGGCAGCCCACTGAGGCGCGTAGAGCAGCACTGGCGTAAACTCCTCGTCGTCCCACAGCGGCGACTTCTGGCCCCAATAGAAGAAGTGCGCCTTGTGGCCATCGTCGAGCGGCTTCTCCCTGTCGCCTCCCGCCTTGCTGTACACCACGACCAGATCGCCAGCCTGCAGTCGCTTGTCCGGGAACCAGTAGGCGTTGGCGATGGCACCGTCGTGAACCGCATTGATCTCGTTGGCGGACGTATCGACTCCATCGTCCTCGAAGCCCGTACGCACGAGCATAAAGGAACCGATATCAACGCCTCGGTGGACCTGCATCACAAGCCGCTCGCGGCTCAAGTCGCCCGGATCGGCGACGTACCGAATCTGCACCCTCACGACCTAGACCTCCTCGCGAACACGGCAACCCCCAGTAGGACAACGCCAAGGCACGCTACGATCCCCAAGTTCAGTGGAGAAGACAGCGACGGTGCCCAGCCCATAAGCGCAGCGCCGACACCGAGGCAGACGTCCCGGGTCGGATTTGCGCGAAGTCGCTCCCTAAGTACCTCTGCGTCCTTGTCTGCTGAGTGAAAACTGTCCCTAAGCTGGCGAAGTTCAGCTACTTCTTTATCCAAGCGCTCAAGCTCATCCAGCAACATTCGTTGCACGGCCGGCGTACTGATCTCCTCTTCGGACAGTTCGCGCCGCACGTCGGCAAGCGCTTTCCTACTGGACGCACCGGCATGATCCTGGGCACCGTCCCACTTTGGCTCGATGTCGGGCGTTTCCATTCGGCTAACTGTCCTCACGCAGACGCGGCCTCTGAAATAACGCGCTGCGTTGCGATCACGCTAGTCGAACACGCTCGCATGAGCTCCTTCACGGCCGAGCAAGCCCCAGCCGTCGGTACTGCTCGTGCGGCGCGGCGTGGGTGGCCAGCGCCTCCTCCAAGGCGCGGGTCATTCGCGTTTCCGTGGCCGCGTCTTCGATGGGGTTGGTTTGCCCCGGGTCGGTGGCGAGGTCGAAGAGTTGGGTCTTGAAGGCGCCGGCGAAGTGGCCTGGGCCGGCCGAGGGTATGCGCATGACCGGGCAGCCCTTGGTGAAGGAGAGGGGGGCGTGCCACTGCATGTTCGCCAGTTCGCGGACGGAGAACGGGCTGCGCATGTGCGTCGGCATCAGGGTGTAGTGGTTGAGGGGGGCGTTCTCGCCGACCGGGCCGCGCATGTAGACGTGGCGGCCGTCGGTGATGTTCACGTGGGCGCCGAACATGCCGTAGATGGCGGCGTCGCGCACCTTCGCGTCGTCGGCGATGGTGGCGGCGAGGGGGAAGCCGTCCATGTTCGGCGGCGGTTGGTGGCCGAAGTAGTCGAGGATGGTGGGGCCGACGTCGATGGTGGTGGTGAGGCTCTTGCGCCGGGCGCCGGCCACGCCGCTTCGCGGATCCCAGACGAAGAACGGGATGTGCGCCGTTTCGTTGTACCAGGGCATCCGCCCCTTGCCCCACCAGTCGTGTTCGCCAAGCAGGAAGCCGTGGTCCGTGACCACCAGCAGCATCGTGTCCTGCCACATGTCGTGGGCGTCCATGAAGTCGATCACGGTGCCGAGGTAGTGGTCGCATTGGGTGAGCAGAGCGGCGTATTGATAGCGCAGGTATTCCACCGCGTCCGGGTCTTCGGAGACGCGCTCGTACTTCGGCCAGTCGAAGTGCGGGCCGTCCCAATCGTAGTTGTAGCGATCCTTCCACTGCTTGAGGGTGAAGAACGGTTCGTGGGGATCGAAGGTTTCGATCTGCAGGTACCAGTTGTCCTGATCGTGGTTGGTTTCGAGGAACTCGAGCCCCTCGGCGAAGGTTCGCGCTTGCGGCGTGCGCTGTTCCTCCTGCATGTACTTGCGGTTGATCCAGTCCTGGCGATTGATGCGGCCAAGGTGCTCCGGCATGTCCGGCGCCGCCACTTCGCCCTTCCACGCATCGCCCTCCTGCCCGCGCACGTTGACCCAGCTGGAATAGCGATGGTGGTAGGTGGCGCCGCCGTCTTCCCAGTAGTGGTAGTGGTCGGACACCAAGTGCGTGTAGACGCCGTTCTCCTTCAGGATCGTGAAGGTGGAATCGTCGAAGGGCTCGAAGGGGCCCCAGGAGCGGTGCAGGAAGTTGTGCCGCCCGGTGTGCAGTTCGCGGCGGGCCGGCATGCAGGGCATGGAGCCGACGTAGTGGTTCTCGAAGGTGACGGCGCGTTCGCCCAGGCGCTGGAAGTTCGGCGCGAGAGTCCAGTCGCAGCCGTAGTTCGGCAGCATGTGCCGATTCAGCGAGTCGTACATCACCATGATGGCTTTCATTGTTGAGCCTCAGCTGCTTCCGCCGCCTCCGCTTCCGCACCATCCACCGCGAAGCCGCGGACAGCTGCGGACCTCGGCAGGCCGAGTTCCGCGAGCTTGGCGGCGATGTCCTCGGCGGCGGTTTCCGGCGTCACCGCGCGGTCGATGGCGAGAATCGTGCCGTCGGCGCCGATGTAGAACGTATGGCGCATGGCGAAGCCGCGCTCGTGCAGCACGCCGTAGGCTTGGGCGGTTTCCGTGGTGGGGTCCGAGAGCATCGGGAAGTCGGCGTTGTTCGCCGCCGCGAACTTGGCGTTCTCCTCCACCGGGTCGGTGCTCGCCATGAAGTAGTCGACGTCGAACTCGCGGATGAGGTGGCCTTTCTCAGCCAAGGACTTGCACTCGATGGTGCAGCCGCGCGTGAACGCCCGCGGAAACCACGCCAGCACGACCGGGCGGTCGCCGAGCGCGTAGGTTCCGCCAGCGGTGGATTGCAGGTTGAACGCGGGCGCCTCGTCGCCCACTTGCAGTTCGGCGCCGTGCGCCACGGCGGCCAGGGCGAAGGCCGCGGCAGCGAAGATGGTGCGGTTCTTCATGGATGCGCTCGGTTGGTCTCGATGCGCCGAGTCTAGCAAGCAACGGCGACGCCGGTTCGCCGCGCCGCTCAGCCCTCGATGCGTTGCGCGAACGAGAGCCGGTGGCCGTCCGGCGTCTCGATGGTGCAGTCGCGCAGGCCGTAGGGTTCGTCCATCGGCGGCCTCAGCACCGAGGCTCCGCGGCCTTGCAGTTCCTCGTAGAGCGCGTCCAGGTCCTCCACGAACAGGTAGGCGTCGCCCTCGAAGCTGCCGCGTTCCTCGGCGAACACCGTGCGGCGGCGAATCTGCAAATGCACTTCGCAGCCGCCGCGCCGCATCACCGCGTAGACCGGCGGTTCGCCCTCGACGCCGAAGAGCCCGCCCGGACACTCGAAGCCGAGCACGCGCTCGAAATAGTCCACCGCCTCGGCCACGGATCGCACGCCCAGCACCGGCGCCGCTTGCCAACTCATCTCGCACCTCTCCGCCCGAATCGATGCCGCGATTCTACGACGCTTGGCGAACCGCCCGTGCGCAGTCGTGCCATGATTCCCGTTGGCACGGCCATCCTGGGAGTGGGAGCGGGGTTTGCGTTTGTTGATCGCATTGCTGACCGTTGGCGGCGCAATCGCGTATGGCGATGAGGCCCCCTCCGCGGATTCGACGCCCCCGGCCCAAGCGGACCTCGGCGAAGCAACGTTGCGCGAGTGCATCGCGCTGGCGCTGCACAACAACCGCGGGCTGCTGAGCGCCCGTCTCGACCGCGAGGACGACCGCACGGCGTTGTGGGTGGCGGAAGGCAAGTTCTGGCCGGACTTGCAGATCCGTTCGACGCGAGATTTCGCCCGCGACGGCACGAGCGCCGACTGGGCGTTCGCGGACGCGGTCACGTCCTTCGAGGCCACGCTGCGGATCCCCACCGGCGGCCAGCTCTCCTTGGTGAACTCCATCGCCCGCGGTGCCGAGAGCGGCGCCAACGCCTACGACAGCGCCCTGACGCTGCGCTTTTCGCAGCCGCTGCTCAGGGGCGCGGGGTTTGCCGCCAGCCGCGCCTCCGTGCGCATCGCCCGCGCCACCGAGCGCATGGGCGCGTTGCGTTTCGAGCGCGCCGTGAGCGACGTGGTCGCGGCCGTGGCGCGAGCGTATAGGCGCTTGGTGCAGGCGCAGCGGCGCTTGGAGATCAGCAGCCGTTCGCTGGGCCGGGCGAACGAGTTGCTGGAAACCAACCGCTACCTCATCGAAGCCGGCCGCATGCCGGAAGTCGCGATGGTGGAGGCAGAGCGCGACGTCGCCGGGCGCGAACTGGTGCTGGTGGATGCCGAGAACGCCTTGGACGCGGCACGGCTGGCGTTGATCGACTTGCTGGACGTCAACAGCGACGCCGCCCTGATGCCGACCGAGACGGCACTCGCCACGGAAGGCGCGGAATTGGAATCGGAACCGACCACGGCCCTCGCGCTGGCGCACCGCCCGGAATACCTGGCCGCCCTGCTGCGCGTCGAGAACGCCGAAACGGAACTGCTGCTGGCGCGCAACAGCCGCCGATGGACGCTAGCCACCACGTTCGCCGTGGACGTCGCCGACAACGACCGCGAGTTCGCCGGCGCTTTCGGCGGCCCGCTGCGCATGGCCGACGAAGGCGACTTGCGTGTCGGCCTCGAGATCGCCGTGCCGATCGGCGACCGCTCCCTCAAGCAGCGCGTGCTGCTCGCCGCCAACGGTCTGCGCCGCGCCCGGCACGACTTGGACGAACTCCGCCAATCCATCGACATCGCGGTGCGCAACGGCGTCCGCGAGGTGGATGCACGGCGCCGGCAAGTCGCATTGGCGGCCCGCGCCAGCGCGTTGGCCGAGCAAGCCCTCGACGCCGAACGGAAGCGGCTGAACCTCGGTCTCACCACCAACCTGCGCATGATCCTGTTCGAGGACGACCTGGTGCGAGCCCAGAACAGCGAACTCGACGCCCACATCGCCTACCTGAACGCCCTCACCGCCCTCGACCAGACCCTCGGCACCACGCTGCGCACCTGGGACATCGAGGTGGAGAGCGTGGAGCGACTGGCGGCGGACGAGTGAGCGTGCCGATGGCTGGCGGAGCGGGACACCACTCGCTTCTCCAAACGCGACGTCAACATGCGCTGCTTCGGGTGTATGCTTGTACACATGGCAGCGAACGCTCCAATCGGCGCATCGAGGTCGGCGGGGCCGTCGGCGGAGCAATGCCACATCCCAAACACGCATCAGTCGCGCCATGGCCAGGCGATTCTGCTGTGCGTGGACTGCATGCAGTGGTTGGCCAGCCAGGCGCCCAACTCCATCCACGCGGTGGTCACCGACCCGCCCTACGGCCTGCTGGAATACACGCCGAAGGAACAGGCGAAGCTGCGCCAGGGCAAGGGCGGCGTGTGGCGTCTGCCGCCTGCTTTCGACGGCGCTCGCCGGTCGCCGGTGCCGCGCTTCACCGTGCTCACGCCGATGGACAAGGCGCAGCTGGCGACGTTCTTCCGGGAGTGGGCCATGTTGCTGCTTCCGGTGCTGGTGCCCGGCGCGAACGTGATCGTCGCCGCGAATCCTCTGCTCTCCTACCTCGTCTCTGGCGCACTCGCAGAAGCTGGCCTCGAGCGGCGCGGCGAGATCGTCCGCTTGGTCACAACGATGCGTGGCGGCGACCGTCCCAAGGGCGCCCACGACGAGTTCACGGACGTGAGCGCCATGCCGCGTTCCATGTGGGAGCCGTGGCTGGTGTTCCGCAAGCCGCTGCAAGGCCGCGTTCAAGACAACCTCCGCCGCTGGCGATGCGGCGGCTTCCGACGCCCGGACGGCAATCGACCGTTCGGCGACGTGATCCAATCCGCTCCGACCCGCAAGGAGGAGAGAGCGCTAGCGCCGCATCCCAACCTGAAACCGCAACGCTTTCTGCGCCAGGTCGTGCGCGGCGTACTGCCGCTTGGCGAGGGCATCGTGCTGGACCCCTTCTGCGGCTCTGGTTCCACCTTGGCCGCAGCCGAAGCCGTCGGCTACGCCAGCATCGGCTTGGAGCAGGACCACCGCTACTTCGAGCTGGCCCGCGACGCCATCCCTCGGCTAGCGCAATACCAGCGGAGCTAACCGGCCTGCCATCGGCCGGTGGTCCTCAGCGTGGCGAATCCCGATACACCCAATGCTCGCGCAGCTTCCGTATGCCGTCACGGTGGAGAGTTGCTGTCCGGGTGCCTCGTTCGCCGCGCTCGTTGCGCCGAAAGTCGTCGGTGCGCACAGGCGCGAGATAGACTTCGGTGAACACCATCGGACGCCGTGCGCGGGCCGGCTCGCTCTCGTTGTCCACGGCATAGACGAAGACGCACAACCACTGGTCTCGTGCTCCATGCATGTCCACAGCCCCGCCTGCCTTGCGCGTTGACTTGATCTCCACGCCTTCGGTGCCTGCTTGCACGGCATTGTTCGAGTACGCACCCTCGACCAAGAGATCGGGATGTCCGTTGAAGTACCGATTCTCCGTGAGGGTTCGAGCGTGATTCGCAAGGCTCGCGGTCAGCAAGTCCGAGACGACGCCGGACATGGCGGCTGGGCGCAGCATGTCATCGAGCCGCTGAAGGCCGCGGCCAACGAGCAAGCTGTTGATGTCGTTGAAGAGGTCGTACACGTCCTGCATGGCAATCTGGAAGTCCATCGTCCGCAACGAGTACGGCAACTCCGCGCTCGGATTGAAGCAGGCGGGATCGACGGTGCTGCGTTGGATGGGCGTAGACAAGGACGTTCGTGTCTACCGCGATCACCGAGGGCCGGTGCCGCCGTAGATGAGCTCGCGCAGTTCAGGCCAAGAACACGTTGCGAGCGGATCTTCCGCATCCGGGTTGCCCACTCGCAGGTCTGGCAGTTCGTAACGCTGGCGTGGGGTTGGCGCTTCGACCACCCTGCGAATGCCATCCTCGACGACGTCCCGCAGCGGCCGCCCGGTCTTCTTCGCGTACTGCTTGGCTCGCGCCAGCAAATCGCCGTGGATGTCCAGCGTCGTCTTCACGATGCCATCATAGCCACATCGGAAATGCGGGCAAGCCATTCAGGGGATTTCGCGCTCCCACAAGGCATCAAGCGCGCGTCAGTCGCGCTAGACTGCCCGCCATTCAAGTCGACAAGCGCTGCGCCGGTGGAGCAAGAGTCTCCAGTTCACCGAAACATCCTCGACAACATGCGCGACGGGGTGATGAGCGTCTACCCCGACGGGCGCATCATGACGTTCAATCCTGCCGCCAGCGCGTTCCTTGGCGTCGCGCAGGAGGATGCCTACGGGCGTACGTTCGCGGAAGTGCTGCTGGCCCGCGAAGGGTTGGACGAGTTCAACCAAGCGCTGCTGGACGCCGTGCAGGCAGGCGACGTGGGCCGGCAGCGCGAAGTGTCGGCGCTGGTGGACGGCGAGCAGCGGACGTTCGTGCTGACCACCTCGTATCTGCGCGACGGCGTGGGCGACAGCCTCGGCATCATCGCGGTGTTCGCGGACGTCACGGAAACGAAGTCTCTGCGGGAGACGGAACAGCGCTTGGCGCGGCAGCTGGAAGCGCAGAACGAGGAGCTGCAGACCGCGTATCGGGACGTCGAGGAGAACAACGAAACGCTCGCCGCGGCGTTGCGCAAGGTGCAGGTCACGCGCATCGCCGCCACGGTGTTCGTCATCGGCGTCTTCTTGGCGGTCGGGTTGGCCACTTGGAGCGTTGGCGAGCCGACGGTAGAAGCTGCCGGGCCAGCGGTGGCTTCGGCGTCGAACGACGCTGCCACCGTCGTCGTGGAACCGCGACGCCTCGTCGCCACCATCGCGCTGTTCGGGCGCGTGGCACCGCAACGCGAGGTGCATGTGGCAAGCCCCGCTGACGGCAAGGTGGCGGCGACCTATTTCCAGTACGGCGAACGGGTCGACGACGGGCAGCGGCTGGTCGATTTGGATACCGCGGACGTGGAGCGCGAACTGCGCCAAGCCCAAGCCGAACGCATCCGCGCCGAGCGCGAGTTCGACGCGCTGCGGGATTGGGCGAGCAACCCGGAAACCGCGCGCCTGCGCCGCGAACTCAGCAAGGCCAAGCTCGCTCTGGACAACCAGCGCAGCAAGGTGGAGCAGAGCGCGGTGCTGTTGGAGCAGGGCATCGTCGCCGCCATCGAGCACGAAGCCGCGCAGCGCCAGTTCCAAAGCCAGTCCCTGGACTACGAAACGCTGCAAGAGGACTACGCATCGCTGCTGGCCCAGGGCGACGAGGAAGCGCAGGAAGTGGCGCGGCTGGAACGCGAGAACGCCCTTGTGCGGGTTGCGAGCCTGGAAGAAGTGCTGCGCCAAGCCACCATCGCCGCGCCCATCGCCGGCGTCGTGCTGCAACCGGACTCGAACGATGGCGACACCGGCACCACGCTCGGCAAGGGGCAGGTGGTCGGCCACGGCGAACGGCTGCTCACCATCGGCGATGTCGACGGCCTCGCCGTGGTGGGCTCGGTGGACGAAGTGGACGTGACCAAGGTGCGGATGGGCCAAGAGGTGACGATTCGCGGCGACGCCTTCCCGGACCTCGAACTCGCCGGCAGCGTGGCGCGAGTCTCCCGCCAGGCACAGCTTGGGCAGCGGTCTTCCACGCCGACGTTCGAGATCGTCGCTGCCATCGAACCGCTGCCGGACGCGGCGCAGCAGCGCTTGCGCTTGGGAATGTCCGCCCGCATCGAGGTGGTGGTGGAGGACAAGCCGGACGCGCTGCTGGTACCCATCGCCGCGGTCGATCTGCGCGGCGGTGGCGCATGGCTGCGCGTCAAGGACGGCGACGAAGCGATCCGCGAAGTGCGGGTAACCCCTGGGCTGACCACGCTCACCGACGTCGAGATCGTCGATGGGCTAGCGACTGGCGATGAAGTCGTCGTTGGCTTGTAGCTGTTGATGGACGCAATCGCGCGATCACCTTCCGCCGCCAACGAGCTGCTGCGGCTCGACGACGTGTGCAAGCGCTACGCTGTCGGGCCGGTTTCGACCGACGTGTTGCGCGGCGTCAGCTTGCGCGTGGAGCGAGGCGAGCTGCTCTCCATCATGGGGCCGTCCGGCTGCGGCAAGTCCACGCTGATGAACTTGCTGGGGCTTCTGGATCGGCCCACCAGCGGCACCTATTCTCTTGCTGGCGTGGACGCGACGACCATGGACGACGACGCGCGTTCGACGCTGCGCAACCGCTCCATCGGCTTCGTCTTCCAATCCTTCCACCTCCTGCCGCGCTTGACGGCGGCGGAGAACGTCGGCCTGCCATTGGTCTACCGCGGCCTGCCGGATCGTCAGATCAAGCACCAGGCCCACGATGGCCTGGAGCGCTTGGGGATAGCCGACCTCGCGGCACGCAAGCCTTCCGAACTCTCCGGCGGACAGCAGCAGCGCGTCGCTATCGCCCGCGCTCTGGTCGGTGCGCCCGAGATCCTGCTTGCCGACGAACCCACGGGCGCTCTGGACCGAAACACCAGCCGCGACATCATGCGCCTGCTCATCCGCTTGAGCACGGAGGAAGGGCTGACGGTGGTGATCGTCACCCACGACGCGGCGGTGGACGCGCTGTGCCACCGCCGCACACGCATCGTCGAGGGCGTGTTGCGCGAAGAACCGGCTGCGGCGGCACCGTGAACGGCAGCGTCCAAGCACAAACATCTGTCGGTGCGCGGCTGGTCGCGTTCTCGCAGCAGCTGCGCGAATGGGCGGCAACGGCGGGGCTGGCGGCGACCAACCGGGCCGTCGTCCGCGCCAACGTGAAAGAGGCGCTCACCAGCTTGCGCCTCAACCCGCAGCGGTCCGCGCTGGCGATCATCGGCATCGTGCTTGGCGTCGCATCCGTGACGGCGATGGTTTCCGTGGGCGTGGCGGCACGCGCCGAAGCCCGCGAGCGTCTCAAGGAGTTGGGCACGGAAACGCTCGTCGTCCGCAAGCGGGGCGGCGGCGTTCCAGGCAACGCGCCGCGAGTCATTCGCGCCGAGGACGTGGCGCTGCTGCCGAACCGCGCCGCGAGCATCGAAGCCGCGGCGCCGGTGCTGCGGGTGTCCGGCGCCGCCACCTATGCCGGGCGCTTGCTGGGGAGCAGCACGATATTGGGAGTCACCGCGTCGTTCGCCCCGCTGAACGGGCTCGTTCTAGAGTCCGGGCGCTTCATCTCGGACCTGGATCTGAACCGCCCGTTCTGCGTGCTCGGCGCAGAAGTGGCGAACGACATGGCGCAGCGCCACGGCAGCCGCGACTTCGTGGGCGAGACGGTCTCGCTGGCCGGCCGCATCTACACCGTCGTCGGCGCGCTTCGGCCCAGGCCAGCATCCACGGTGCTGCCGTTTCGCGCCGACGAATCCATCATCGTGCCGCTCTCCACCGCGCAGCGCGCCTTCGTCGGCACGGAGATTCAAGCGGTGGTGGCGCGGATGGCGTCGAACGCGGACCCGGACGCGGCCGGCACGGAAGTCCAGCGCTACTTCCGCGCCCTCGGCGTCAACGTGCGGATCACCAGCGCCGAGCAGCTCGTGGACGCGCTTCAGCAGCAGATGCGGCTCTTCACCCTGCTGCTGGCGGCGGTGGGCGGCATCGCCTTGGTGGTGGGCGGCGCGAGCGCCATGAACGTGATGCTCACCGCGGTGACCGAGCGGCGCCGAGAAGTCGGCATCCGCCGCGCGCTGGGCGCCAAGCGCGGCGCCATCCGCGCCCAGTTCCTCACCGAAGCGGTGGCGCTTTCGCTGATCGGCGGCCTGGTCGGCATCGCCATCGGCATCGCCGTGCCGCTCGGCATCTGCCTCTACGCCGGCTGGACCTTCGTGATCTCCGGCGGCGCCATGGCGCTCGGCCTTGCCGTCGCCTCAGGCGTGGGCGTGTTCTTCGGCGCCTATCCCGCCAGCCGCGCCGCGGCCCTCGACCCCATCGCCGCCCTGCGCTCCGACTAGGTCGGATCGATCGCGCTGCACGATCGTTGCGCGGTCACGCCGCTGCCGCTGCCGCTGAACGTGAACGTCTCCCGTTCGTCCCAGTCGCACTCCTTGTCCAAACGGATCGGGCCGATCTCGCCGGGCACGCGGTACAGGATGCTGGTGGAACTGCACTCGAGGTCGTCGGACCCGCTCGCCGCCATCACCGAGAGCGTTGCCGTTCCGCCGCAGGCGTAGAGCAGATCGCCCGCCGCGTAGGCGACGTTGGAGTCGGTGGTGGCCGGGGTAGTGGTGTTGTTGACGATCGTGTACTGGTTGTCCACGGTCGTGCTGGTCAACGAATCTTGAGACGATCCATCGTACCTTCTGCACCACCCGCCGTCTCGGCACTGCGCGACCAGAATGCACACGGCATGTGGCACCGCGCATTCGGGGGGAATCGGTCGGTGGTGGTCGGTCGCCGCACTCGCGGCAAGCAGGACTGCCGCAAGCGCGACGGTCAACGATGCTGCTCGTTTCATGATGGTCTCCTCAAAGGAGTCGGGTCGACTTGATGGAAGCCTAGTGAGGCCATCCTGAGGCGTCAATGCCAAGCGTAGATGTGTCAACGCAAAGTAGAGATGTCCCTTCCGTGCAAAGTAGAAGTGTCCCCTTGCCCTGGCCTTGGAGCCGCTTGCCGCCTGCTCGCATCAGACGCCGGCGCTGGGTGCTCGACATGTCGATGGAGAAAGCCTGGCGCACAACCGCAAGGGCAACGTCGCCGCCTGCCTCGGCGTCGTCCGCCGGCTGGCGCTGAACATCGCCCTGATGTACCCCGACAAACGGTCCGTCCGGCGCGAGTTCGCCCACGCCCAGCGCAACGACGACGTCCTGCTCTCCATGAACCGGAGCATCCGCAGGCGCGAGTACGCGGGAATCCATACGCGATTGCCTGCCTCGCAAGCGAATCGGCTTGTCTCGCGCTCGCCTCAACCCTACAATGCGCAGTCCTGACTTGGTGCCGCCTTTGGGGTCGTTAGCTCAGTCGGTAGAGCAGCGGGCTTTTAACCCGTTGGTCCTGGGTTCGAGCCCCAGACGGCCCACCACCGGCCCGCGTCGTTCGTTTTCGAGTCGCCTATGAAACTCACCAAGCTCAGTCGTTCCATCGAAGGGAAAGTGGCCGTCGTCACCGGGGCGGGCAGCGGCATGGGGCGGGCGACCGCTGCGCTCTTTGCTGACGAAGGGGCGAAGGTGGCGGCGCTGGACATCGACGACGAATCTCTCGCGCTCGTGGTTGGGGAAGTCGCTGGGGCTGGCTATCCGGTGCGGGGGTGGGCGCTGGACGTGGCGGATGCGGGTGCCATCGAGAACACGATTCCGCAGATCGCAGAACACTTCGGCGGCATCGACATTCTCGTCAACAACGCTGGCATCGGCGCCGGCGGGCCGGTGGACGGCGACGACTACGAACAGAAGTGGCAACGCGCCTTCGACGTGCTGGTTACCGCCCACGTGCGCATCATCCGCGCCGCGCTGCCGTATCTTCGGGCGTCGAACGGCGGGCGAGTCGTGAACATCGCGTCCACCGAGGGGCTGGGCGCCACCAAGTACGCAAGCCCCTACACCGCGGCGAAGACCGCCGTCATCGGCCTCACCCGCTCCTTGGCGGTAGAGTTGGGCACGGAGAACATCACCGTGAACTGCATCTGCCCCGGGCCGGTGCGCACCGGCATGACCGACGACATCCCGGAGGAGAGCAAGCAGGAGTTCGCCCGGCGACGGGTGGCCCTCAAGCGCTACGCGGACCCGGAGGAAGTGGCGCACGGCACGCTCAGCCTCGTCTTGCCGGCTGCGCAGTACATCACCGGCGTCGCCCTGCCGGTGGATGGCGGACTGACCATCAGGAACGCCTGACGCCGAGCACGCTTCCCGTCGCCCGGGGGATGTGCGACATCCTGGGAGCAGCCCTTACCGCCCGACGAAATTCCCGACGCGCCGTTCGCCGACTGCCCGCACGCCCTCCTTGTGGTCTTCCGACTGGCTGAGTCTGGCCTGTTCCTCGTTCTCGTGATCCGTCGCCGCCTGCACCGCCTTGGCGAGGCCTTGGCGCATGGTGGCGCGAACGGACTTGAGCGCGAGCGGCGCGTTCTCGGCGATTTCCGCGGCCAGCTCCACGGCGCGTTCGCGCAGGGTCTCGCGGTCGGTCAGCACGTCCGCCAGCCCCCATTCGCGGGCGGTTTCGCCGTTGATGCGTCGCCCGGTGAGGAACATCAAGTTGGCGCGTTGCCCGCCGATGATGCGCGGCAGCGTATGCGTCAAGCCGAAGCCTGGGTGGAAGCCGAGCTTCACGAAGTTCGCCGTGAACCGGGCTTCCGGGCAAACGACGCGGAAGTCCGCCATCGTGGCGAGGCCGAATCCGCCGCCCACCGCCGCCCCTTGGACCGCGGCGATCACTGGCTTCTTGGCGTCGAACAGGCGCACCGCGGCGGCGTAGAGCGGGTTGCGCCCGGCGGCCCGCTCGCGACGTTCGGATTCGGCA
Organism: Candidatus Azotimanducaceae bacterium; assembly: GCA_965243175.1. GTDB lineage: Bacteria > Pseudomonadota > Gammaproteobacteria > Pseudomonadales > Azotimanducaceae > VXYL01. Next base: position 2,200,742 of record OZ251532.1, read on the forward strand.
CGGGGCGCGCCGAAGTTGTTGCCAGCGCAGAAGTGCTTGCCCTGGGAGCACAGCACGAGGGCGCGGCAGGCGTCGTCCTCGTCGAGTTCCTCGAACGCTGTCGCCAGATCGGTGATCAGGGAAACGTCAAAGAAATTGTTGGGCGGGCGTTGGATTTCCACCACGGCGACGTGGCCGTCGCGGGCGATCTCGATGTCGTCGAAGGGCATTGCGGTTCCTTGGGCGCTGTACCGGCGCCTATGGTACCCGCCGTGCGCGGCATGAAGCGCGTGTTAGAATCGCGCTGATGGAACCAACGCTGCCCCCTGCCGCAGGCGTCCACGTTCTGGTTGTCGGCGATCTCATTCTCGACCGCTACATTCATGGCCGCACCGACCGAGTCTCCCCGGAAGCGCCCGTGCCGGTGGTGGAGATCGAGGATGGCGAAGACCGTCTGGGAGGCGCCGCCAACGTCGCCTTGAACGTCGTCTCCCTCGGCGCGCGATGTACGCTGGTGGGCGCGGTCGGCGACGACCCGAGCGGGCAGGCGATCCGGCGCATGTTGAGCGCCAACGGCATCGAAGCCGATCTGGTGACCGTGCCAGGCTGGCGCACTACCCTGAAGGAACGCATCGTCAGCCGCCAGAAGCAGCTTCTGCGCATGGACTTCGAGTCCGAGATGCCAGCCGACGTGGCGGAGCAGGTCGCGGGTCGGGTGGCCGCGCGCATTGATGCTGCGGACGCGCTCGTCATCGAGGACTACGACAAAGGCTCGGTGGCCGCCGCGCAACACCTCGCGGCCCTAGCCCGCGAGAAGGGCGTTCCCACCATCGCCGATCCCAAGTTCAAGCCGTTTGCAGACTATCGAGGCGTCCAGATCCTCAAGCCCAACCAGGTCGAGTTCGAGCGGGCAGTCGGCCATTGGCCGGCTGAGGACGAACTGCGGCGCATCGGCTGCGCATTGGCGCGGGAGAGCGGCATCGACGCCATCGCCCTGACGCGAGGAGACGAAGGCTTGACGGTCTTCGATGCATCCGACGAGCGTTTCTTCCACGTTCCCGCCGCAACCGTCGACGTCTACGATTCCACTGGCGCTGGCGACACGGTGGCGGCCGTGCTCGGCATCTGCGCGGCGCTTGGCCGCTCGCTGGAAGAGAGTGCGCGCATCGCCAACATCGCTGGCGGCGTCGCCTGCGCCAAGTTCGGCACTGCCGCTGTGGCGGTCGAGGAACTCAACGCCGCCTTGGCGGAGAGCGGCCCCAAAGTCAATGGCGACGCCATCGGCCCCCCCTCCCCCGGCAAGAGCCAGCGCCGGCCACGCCGCCAGCTAGGCGGCGCGTTGGCCACTGCCCGTCGTCGCGGCGAACGCGTCGTCTTCACCAACGGCTGTTTCGACATCCTGCACGCCGGCCACGTCGGCTATCTCAACGAAGCGCGGCGCCTCGGGGACTGCCTGATCGTCGCCGTCAACGACGACGACTCCGTCCGGCGCGTGAAAGGCGACGGCCGCCCGGTGAACCCCCTGGAACGGCGCATGCGCGTTCTCGAAAGCCTGGCCGCGGTGGACTGGGTGGTGCCGTTCAGCGAAGACACACCCGAAGCGCTGCTCGCCGAAATCCGCCCCGACGTGCTGGTGAAAGGCGGCGACTACGCGCTGCACGAAGTCGTCGGCGCCGACTTCGTGCGCGGCTACGGCGGCGACGTTCGCGTGCTCGGCCTAGTCGAGGACTGCTCGACGAGCAGCATCGTCGAACACATCAAGGCAACGCGCTAGCTGGGCGACTTGGTGGCGAGCGCAGCGGCGTTCGCGGCGAGATGATCGGCGTCTATCGTGCCGACGACGATGCACGAAACGCCGGGCATTTGGCTGAGTTTCGCGAGCGCCTGCGGGTCGGCATGATGGCCGCTCGCCAGAGGCTTCTTCACTAGCACGCCGACGCCTTCTTCACCGGCCCTGGCGATCAGCGAGGCTTGGCTGTCGCAAGTGGCGTTGGCGGTACACATCAGCACGTCGGATTGAGTCAGTGCGGCGCTGCCGTCCACTTCGCTCTTCGCGGAAAACCCGACGGCCCGCACCACGCCCTCCCCTTGCAGACGCCGCAGTGCGCGGAAGGCACCCGCTGCGACGATGCGCTCGGTGTTGCGGCCATCAGCATGCACGAGCAGGATGTCCAAGTAGTCCGTGCATAGTCGCCGAAGCGAGCGCTCGACGCTGCGCAGGATGTGGTCTTCGCCGAAGTCGTAGCGCGATCCGTCTCTTTCATGCGAGGTGCAAGCCCCTCGCGCTCCCCCGCTGAGGGCTCCTTCATGCGAGGTGCAAGCCCCTCGCGGTCCCCCGCTGAGGGCTCCTTCATGCGAGGTGCAAGCCCCTCGCGCTCCCCCGCCGAGGGCTCCGAACTCCTCGCCGGCCTTGCTGCACAGCAGCCAGTCGGCGCGTTCGCCGGCGATGGCTTCGCCGATGCGCCGTTCGCTGGTGCCGTAGGCGGGCGCGGTGTCGAGCAACGTCACGCCCAACGACTTGGCGAGCGCTAGGAGATCCGCGATTTGCTCGTCGCTTGGCAGAACGTAGGGGTGCGGATAGGAAACCTTGGCGGTGCGCCCGAACTTCACGGTACCGAGGCCGAGCAACGGCACCATGAGGCCAGTCTTGCCGAGTGGGCGGGTCAGCACGACGCGCGTTCGGCGTAGGGCGGTTGCGCCCACGGCAAGTTCGGCGGCGTTCGGGTGTCGGGCCAGGCGTTCGGGCCGGGTCGCACGTCGTCCAGAAGTGCCAAGACCGTCTGGCCCAGACGCGGCGCAAGAGCGAGCTTCAACGGCAAACAGAGGACGCAGTTGCCGTGGCGCAACGCCAGCGCTTCGCCCGACCGCTGCGCTGGTTCTGCTCGGACGAGGCGATGGGTCTGGAAGTGCGCGCCGTCGAGGTCAAGCGCAGGGAACATGCGCTTCAACAGTTGCGCAACCACGACGATTTGTTCCGCGTCGTCGCGCTCGGCGCCGTCTTCGGCGACTTGGCCGCCGATGTAGAGCGTGTGGCCGTGACTGGTGATCGTCATGTCGGGGCTGGCGCCGAAGCTCCCTTGCAGGCAGTGGGCGAACACTTGTGGCCGCGCTCGCAAACGCACGCTCGTCTGTCGCAGTGGACGGCGCGCCATCTCCACCCCAGCGAAGCCCGCCTGTTTCGCCAACGCTGCGTTGCCGCTGCCGGCGGCAAAGACGAAAGCGCGCGCTTCGATGTGGACCTCGGGCGCTCGGATGGCGGCGATGCCTTGCGGCCCGGCGACGAGCCCCTCCGGCAGGACGGGCGCGGGAATCAGCTGCGGCAGCAGCGGTTCGGCGAGGCGACGCATCAGCGCCGGCACGTCGAGCACGAAGTCGTCCAGTTCCGCCAGGAAGCCGCGCCGATACGGCGACTTCGCGCTGGCGTCGAGCCGCCTGCACTGCCGAAACAGTCGACTCGCGAACAGCGCTCGCACCTTGGCCGTCGCGTCAGGCGCGAACAGCCCCATGTGCTCCGCGTTGACCGGCACGCCGCGTAAGTCGATCTCGCCTTCGCCAGCGAGACACGCTCGCCAACGCGCCGGCATTGCCGCCAGCGCATCGGAGGCGCGGTTCCCCTTGCCGCCGAGCGCGTACTTCAAGCCGCCGTGGATGATGCCTTGCGATGCAACCGTCTGCGTGCCGCCGATTGCGCCGGACTCGCAGATCGCCAACGACAGGCCGCGCTGCCCAAGGAGGTTGCCGACCCAGAGACCGGCGATGCCGGCGCCGACGATGGCCACGTCCACGTCGATGCGACGGGGGTCTCCCATGCGAAGGCAAGCCGTCTAGGAGCGAATCCGAAAGTCGTTCTTGCCGGAGCGGTCCTTGCCGCGCATCAGATAGAGGGTGCGCTCGGCCATCGAGAGCGGGCCGCCGCGGCGTCCACCGGCGAGGTCGCGGCGGTAGGTGGAGGTGGTCGGCATGTAGCGCAAGGTCATGCCGCGGCGCGGCTTGCTCGAGCGGTTCGGCTGCGAGCCGTGGATCAGGAAGATGTCGTGCAGGGAAATCTGGCCGACCTCCAGAACGATGTCCTTGGCGGTCGCTTCGTCGTATTCGTCGGCGCGGATCTCCAGCGGCAGGCTGAGTCCGTCGGCGCCGTTGTAGTCGTGCTTGCCCAGCGTTCGGCGGCGGTGCGAGCCGGGAATCACCTGCAAGCAGCCGTTCTCCGTGGTGGCCTCGTCTACGGCGATCCACGCCGAACAGGTGGCCAGCGGGCGGATCGGCCAGTACTCGCCGTCCTGGTGCCACGGCGTCTTCGTGCCGACCTTGGCCGGCTTGGCGAAGAAGCTGGAGTTCCACAGCGCGAAATCGGGGCCGATCAGCTGCTCCACCATGTCCAGAATGGCGGGCGTGCGGGCGACGTTCAGGAAGCCGGTGTCGAAGGCGAGCACGGCGGGGCAGTAGTCCGTGAACTGCGGATGCTTGGCGAGCAGCCGGTCGTGGGTGTCGCGGATGTCCGCCAGCGCTTCCTCGGGAAGCCGGAAATCCGGAATCACGTAGCCGTCGGTCTCGTACTGCCGAATCTGTTCGGCGGTCAGCATGGCGCTCTCCTCTTCTGCGGCACCTCCTGGTCGCCCGTGACGTTGGCGATGCGTTCAAGCGTCGTTCCGCCTTCTGGATAGCGCCCGGCGATCAACTCCCGCGCCAGCGCTTGAACCGCTGGCAGCGGCACCGGCCGGTAGTCCAGCTGCTCCACCGAGACGTTGACGTGCGCCGAGCGGCGGGGCGCTTCGTCATGGGTGTGGCCGTGGACGTTCACGCAACCCGCCGGCACGGACTTGAGCGGCATGTGCGTGCAGAGCAGCGGCGGGTCGCCATCGATCACGAGCACGGCGCAGATGGCGTCGAATCCGGCCACGCGCAGTTCGCCGCTGCCGGTGAGGTCGTGGTTGCCGAACACCAGATGCTTGGCGGCGCCCGGCTCGCGGCGGATGCGCTGCCAAGTGTGTTCGCCCACCGCGCCGCGCATCGCCATGTCGCCGACGAACACGAGCGTGTCGTCGTCGCCTACCGTGGCCGCCCAGTTCGCGTAGAGGCTGGCGTCCATCTCCTCGACGCACGCGAAAGGCCGCTTCGTGTAGCGGATGATGTTGTCGTGGCCGAAGTGGAGGTCCGACCACAGCCACGTCTCCCCGGTGCTTTCCAACCGGCAAGCGGGCAAGGCGCGGGCGGCGCGCAGCATGGCCCGGAACGTGCGCCGCCCATGGTGGGCGTCGCCGTTGCCGGAGACGGCCTCGGCTTCGAGCTGCGCCTCGTAGATCGCCTTCAGCGCGTCCGGCTCGATGGCTGGTTGCGTTTCGGCCAGCTGCATCAGAAGTGATCCGGGCAATGGGGCGCACGGCGAGTGCGGAACAGCGCGTCGGCACGGGCAATCGCCTTCGCCGAACCATCGAGCAGCCCCCAGCGCGCAAGTCGCGTGGCGGAGCGGTAGCCGGTCCACAACGAGGCCAGTGCCTTGGCGTTCAGCATGATGTCCGGCGCTCGGTTCGTGAGCCGGGCCTCGGCGCCGTCTGGCGTTGCGTCCAGTTGCCAGACGCCGTTGTTCCACGGCGTCAGAGGATCGTCGGCGATGCCGATGGCCAGCGAATCGGTACTGTCGTAGCCCCGGCCACTCAAGGCCGCGGCCGCATCCACCACGCGGAACCAAGCGCCCTCGCGGTCCTGGGCGTGGAGCATGCGCGGTTCGATGAAGAACTCCTCGGCGGGATCGTCCGCCGGCGCGTCGTTCCAGCGGACGCGCCCGACCAGATCGTGGCGGCCGAGGAAGCTCCAGAGCGAACGATAGGCGCTCTGGTTCAGCCAAGCCAGATCGCGGACGACGATCTCCTGCCCGCGCCCGGCGTGATCCACCTTGCCGGAGCGCAGCGTGTAGATCACGTAGCCTTCGGCCTTCCCTGCGCTGTCGCGGCACACCGCCACCCACGTCGGCCCGTCTTCCTTCACCTCTTCGAGCGCGTTCTGCAACCACAGCGCCTTGCTGCGATGCAGATAGCACATGCCGTCGGCGACGAACTCGATGTAGATGGCCTTCACCGCGTCGTAGGCCGCGGCCGGGTCGATGCGTTCCACCATGCCGCTGCCGTCGTCGCCGTCGTGGAAGCGGATGTCCACGGTGTCCACGGCGTAGCGCCGGCACACGGTCGTCATCGCGTAGCCGTAGCGCTGGTAGATGGCGGCTTGCGATGCCCACAGCGCGGCCATCGGCTGCCCAGCTTCGCGCATGTCCGCGAACGCCTGCGTGTGGATGCGCCGCACCAGCCCTTGGCGGCGATGTTCCGGCTGCGTGCCGATGGTGGACACCCCGGCCAGCCGCATGGCGTTGCCGTTCGCCCGCATCGTGAACGGAATGTTCGTGAAGCTCGACGCCAGCTTGCCGTCGATGAACGCGCACAGGGTCCACTCGGGCCGGTTGGCGGTGGCGACCACGTTGTCCGGCCCATCGCCGAAGCTGCCGCCATACACGTAGCCGCCAAGGATGCCGAGCTGGCCCATCTCCTCGGCGCTTGCCGGACGAATCTCTACGCTCACGAACTTTGCCTGCGACGAAAAGAGCGATTGTAGCGCTTGTGCTCCCGTCTCTGCCGCGTCGACGCGTCATGCGTTGCCCAGACCATCTCGCGTCAATGCGAGAGAGCAGTTGCGCGGCCCGCTCCACTGCGAAGGCGGCAATGTTGCGGGCTTCGCGGCTGAACTCCACGCCGATCAGATGGACGGGACGGCCCGGTTGCCAATGCTTGTCGGCGCACCCTCGGGCCTTGATTTGCGCCAGCGCCCGCCACCGGCGTTCGCCGTTCCTACATCCCGGATGCTGCCTCTTGACGACATGGACAGCATCAGGCGTATATTCGTCTGCTACCTATACGTCGCGGAGGTTGGCGTGCAAACGAAGCTGACGCTCAGGCTGGCCGAATCTCAGCCATCGACGTTGACGTCCAAGGGATCGCAGTTGGTGGGCGCCCTCGAAAGCGCTGGAGTGGACCAAGCCACCTACCGTGCGCGTCTGGAGAGGAAGTACTTTTGAGAGCGATGTTCGACGCTCAGTTCTTGCAGGGGCTGTAGACCTTCGGACGCTCTCCGCGAGCGTGATCCACAGCGAGGATCGATGCCGTGACGCGAGTTCTCGTTTGTGCGCCGACCCACTTCGGCGTCGAATACGTCATCAATCCGTGGATGGTGGGCAACGTCGGTGCCGTCTCGGTTGCCGAGGCCTGGCGGCAGTGGGAAGCGCTGGTCGCGATTCTCGATGCGCATGCGGAGGTCGTCCGCATCGAACCCGGGCCGGGCCTGCCGGACATGTGCTTTGCGGCCAACGGCGGCTTCGCGTTCGACGGGTGTTTCGTGCCGTCCACGTTCAGCGTCTCGCAACGCGCGCCGGAGGTGCCGCGCTACCGCGATTGGGCGGAAGCGGTCGGTTTCGAGGTGATCGACATCGGCGACGAGGCGGCTTTCGAGGGCGAAGGCGACGCCTTGTGGTGGGCGCGGCCGAACGAACCTGTGCTGTGCGCTGGCTACGGCGTGCGCAGCGATTTGGAGAGCCATCGGGCGTTGGGCGAGCGGCTGCGGGTTCCGGTGGTTTCGTTGCGCTTGGTGGACCGGCGCTTCTACCACTTGGACACCTGCCTTCTGCCTTTGCCGAACGGCGGCGTTGCCTACTATCCGCCAGCGTTCGACGAGCGTTCGCGGCGGCTGCTGGAATCCCTCGCGCCGCCGGAGTTGCGCATTGAAGTGAGCGACGAGGACGCCGAAGCGTTCGCGTGCAACGCCGTCGTGCTTGGCGGCGTCGTAGTCGCCAACCACGCCTCCGCGGACTTGCGGCGTCGCTTGGCGGCCTGGGAATACGACGTGATCGCCACGCCGCTCGGCGAGTTCATGAAGGCTGGCGGCGCCGCGAAGTGCTTGACGTTGCTGCTCGACCAACACACGCCGCCCGGTTTCGACCAACGCGACGCTCCACCTTCGCCAATCCGCTCCGAGCGCGTGGCGCTCGAAGGCCATCTATTGGACGAAGGCGTGCTTGCGCGCAGCATCGACATCGGCGATGCGAGCGGCGGCAGCGTGCGCTTGGAGCGCTTCCATGCCGGCGCCCGGCAAGATCAACCCAGCCACGCCCGCCTGGCCGTTTCCGCGCCGGATGAGGAACTGCTGACCACCATTCTCAACCGAATGCGTACCGACGTTGGTGGCGCCGCGCCCGCCAGCTTCCGCGTGGCCGTCGCTGCGGACGAGGCCTCGTTGTCGCCAGCCCCAAGCGACGGCGTAGCGCCGGAGGACTTCTGCTGCTCCACCATCTACCCCACCGACGTGTACGTGCAGAGCCGTTGGCTGCGCGTCGCCAAGCAGCGCATGGACGCCGCGATTGTCGTCGAACCGAGTGGCGACGGCGCTTCGGCCCGCTGCGTGCTGCCGAGGGATTTGCGCCAAGGCGACGCCGTGGTATGCGGCGAGAGTGGAGTGCGCACGCACCTGCCAAGCGTTCGGCACAGCGCGGACGACTTCGCGTTCATGTCCTCCGGCGCCAGCAGCGAACGGCGCGTGGAACGGCAGGTGGAAGAGTTGGCGCTGGAAATGCGCCGCGCCCGCGCCCAGGGCGGGCGCATCGTGGTTGTGGCCGGACCGGTCGTCGTCCACACCGGCGGTGCGCCGCACTTGGCGCAGCTGGTGCGCGGCGGCTACGTGCAGGCGCTGCTCGGCGGCAACGCGGTGGCCGTTCACGACATGGAAACCGCCCTGTACGGCACGTCCCTGGGCGTGGATTTGCGGAAAGGCGTGGGTGTGCGCGGCGGCCATCGCCACCACTTGCGCACCATCAACCGCGTACGCGCCGCCGGTTCCATCGCCGCGGCGGTGGAATCAGGCTTGGTCGGCAGCGGCATCATGTACGAGTGCGTCCGCGCCGACGTGCCTTTCGCCCTCGCCGGCTCCATCCGCGACGACGGCCCGCTGCCGGACACCGAGATGGACTTGCTGAAAGCGCAAGCGGACTACGCCCGCCTGCTCGCTGGTGCGGACCTGGTGTTGATGCTGGCGACCATGCTGCACGCCATCGGCGTCGGCAACATGACGCCGGCCGGAGTGCGCCTGGTCTGCGTGGACATCAACCCGGCCGTGGTCACCAAGCTGGCCGACCGCGGCAGCGTGGAATCCACCGGCATCGTCACGGACGTCGGCCTGTTCTTGAAGCTCTTGGCGATGCGGCTGGCGTAGCTTCCGGACCGAGACCATGCAAGCCCAACTCTGGCAAGCCATCGACGATGCCGGGCGGCTGCCGGAACGAACCGCCGTGCTGGCCCGCCTGGCCGAAGTGCCGCTCACCCAAGCGCAACAACAGAGCGTGCTGCAAGCGGCTCGGGATCTGGTAGCCGGCTGCCGCCGACGTGCGGACGAACGCTCGGTGCTCGATCTCTTCCTCGCCGAGTTCGGCCTCTCCAACGAGGAGGGGATCGCCCTCATGTGCATCAGCGAGGCGCTGCTGCGCATCCCGGACAGCGACACCGCCGAGGCCCTGATCGCCGAGCGGCTAGGCAGCGGCGATTGGGCCGCGCATCTGGGACATTCGGATTCGCTGTTTCTGAACGCCTCCACTTGGGCGCTGATGCTCACCGGCGAGGTGATCGGCGTGGGCGACGACGCCCGCGAGGACGTGCGCGGATGGATTCGCCGCCTGGCCGGTCGGCTGGGCGAATCCGTGGCGCGGGCGGCGATGTCCCGGGCGGTACGCATTCTGGCCAGCGAGTTCGTGCTTGGCCCCACCATCGAGATGGCCTTGGCGCGCGCTGGCGATGCGCCGTGTTCCTTCGACATGCTCGGCGAAGGCGCCCGCACGGAGGCGGACGCCGCCAGCTACACCGCCGCCTACCGCCACGCCATCGACAGCGTGGCCAAGGCCCAGCGACCCACAGACCCGCATCGCGCCAGCGGCATTTCCGTCAAGCTCTCCGCCCTGCATCCCCGCTTCGAGCCGTTGCAGCGCGAGCGCGTGCTGGCGGAACTCGGCGCCACGCTTCTGGAACTCGCGAAGCAGGCGGCGGACTGCGGCGTGCCCCTCACCATCGACGCCGAGGAAGCGGAGCGGCTGGAACTCACGCTGGAACTGTTCGCGCAGCTGGCGCAAGCGCCGGAGTTGGCGGAATGGCCTGGCCTCGGCCTAGCCGTGCAGGCCTACGGGAAGCGGGCACCGACAGTGATCGATTGGCTTGCGGGCTTAGGCCGTCCGCTCAACGTGCGCCTGGTGAAAGGCGCCTATTGGGATGCCGAGATCAAGCGCGCCCAGCTGGAAGGCTTGCCTGGCTATCCCGTCTACACCCGCAAGGCCGCCACGGACGTCGCCTATCTCGCCTGCGCCGCTCGGCTGTTCGCGGCGCCGCACCTCTTCGGGCAGTTCGCCACCCACAACGCCCACACGCTCACCGCCATCCACGCGCTCGGCGCCGGCAAACGCTACGAGTTCCAGCGGCTGCACGGCATGGGCGTACTCTTGTACGACGAAGCGCGGCGGCAACTGCCCGACCTGCCGCTGGTGCGGACGTATGCGCCGGTGGGCCCGCACAAGGATCTGCTCGCCTATCTGGTGCGGCGGCTGCTGGAGAACGGCGCCAACTCCTCCTTCATCAATCGCTTCTTGAACGATGGCGTGCCGCTCGCGGAAGCAGTGGCGGATCCGCTGGCAGCGGTGCGCGAGAACGCCGGGCCCCACCCGCGCATCCCGCTGCCGCGTGATCTGTTCGCGCCAACGCGAACCAACTCGGCCGGACTGGACGTCGGCAACCGCAAGGATGTGCAGGCGCTGCTACACGCCGCCAACGCGGCCCAGCCAGCACCGCCACCGCAAGCGTGTGAACCAGCGGATGTTGCGGAGCAGGTGAAGCAGGCCGCGGCGGCTTTCCCGGCATGGCAATCGCGCCCAGCCGAGGAGCGGCGCCACTGCCTCGATCGGCTGGCGGAACTGCTGGAAGCGAACCGCCCTCGTTTCGTCGCGCTGTTGGCGGCCGAGGCGGGCAAGACGCTGCGCGACGCGGTTGCCGAGGTGCGCGAAGCGGCGGATTTCTGCCGCTACTACGGCGCCGAGTGCGAGCGCTTGTTCGCGACGGCCACGGCACTGCCCGGCCCCACCGGCGAAACCAACTTCCTGCGCCTGCACGGGCGCGGCGTGTTCGCCTGCATTTCGCCCTGGAACTTCCCGCTCGCCATCTTCACCGGCCAAGTGGCAGCGGCCTTGGCGGCGGGCAACACCGTCGTCGCCAAGCCGGCGCCGCAAACGCCAGCTATCGCGGCCACCGCGGTTGCGCTGATGCACGAAGCTGGCATCCCCGAAGGCGCGGTGCGCTTGGCGGTTGGCGACGGCGACGTCGGTGCCACGCTCGTTGCGCAGCGGCAGATCGCAGGCGTGGCCTTCACTGGTTCAACAGCCACCGCCAAACGCATCGCCGCCGCATTGGCCGCCGGGCCGGGTCCGATCGTGCCGTTCATCGCCGAGACCGGCGGCCAGAACGCGATGATCGTCGATTCCTCCGCACTGCCGGAACAAGTGGCGGACGACGTGATCGCCTCCGCTTTCGGTTCCGCCGGGCAGCGTTGTTCCGCGTTGCGCGTGCTGTACGTGCAGGAGGACGTTGCGGCGCGAGTGGTGGATTTGCTCGTGGGCGCCATGGACGCCTTGGTGATCGGCGACCCGGCGCTGCCAAGCACGGACATCGGCCCGGTCATCGATGCTGCGGCCCTGGCACGGCTGCAAGCCCACGTACACCGTTGGCGCGGGCGCGTGCTGCACCAGAGCGCACTGCCCGACGGGCTGACAGGTGCGTTCCTCGCCCCGGCGCTCATCGAGTTGGACTCCATTGCCGCGCTCGAAGGCGAACACTTCGGGCCGATCCTGCACCTGGTGCGCTATCGGACCAGCCAGATCGACCAAGTGCTGCAGGACATTCGCGCCACCGGCTACGGGCTGACGCTCGGCATCCACTCGCGCATCGACCGCCGCGCCGAGCAGATCATGGCTGCAGTGGGCGCCGGCAACACCTACGTCAACCGCGACATGGTAGGCGCCGTCGTCGGCGTCCAGCCGTTCGGCGGCGAGGGTCTTTCCGGCACCGGCCCCAAGGCCGGCGGCCCGCACTACCTGCTGCGCTTCGCCACCGAACGCTGCGTCACTTGGAACACCGCCGCGACGGGCGGCAACGCCGAACTCCTGTCGCTCGATGCACGGTAGGCGATGGTCGCGCCTATTGACGACATGAATGCGCCGGGCGTACATTCTCCAATCACCTATACGTCATGGAGGTCGGCGTGCGAACCAAGCTAACGCTCAGGCTGGACGACCAGCTTGTCCTGGCAGCAAAGCGGCACGCGCGGCAAGCGGGATGCTCCGTCTCGCAGATGGTCTCGGACTACTTCGCGGCCATTGCGTCCACCGAATCTGAGCCATCGGCGTTGGCACCCAAGGTGGCACAGTTGATGGGTGCCCTCGAGGGCGCTGGCGTGGATGAAGCGGACTATCACGCCCATCTGGAAAGGAAGTACCTTTGAGGGTGATGCTCGACGCCAATGTCGTCTTGGACGTTCTCCTGCGGCGCGAGCCGTTCCACGAGCCGGCGGGCCAGCTCCTCTCGCGAGCGGAACGCGGGGACATTCAGGGCTACATCTGCGCCAGCGTGGTCGCCACGATCTTCTATCTCGCCCGCAAGGTCGTTGGGCTGGACCAGGCCCATCGGCAGGTACGTGCGATCCTGTCGATTCTCGATGTAGCGCCGGTAACGGGCGCCGTGCTGCAGGAGGCCGCGGACAGCAACATGAGTGACTTTGAAGACGCCGTCGTCGCGGCATCGGCCCGCCAAATGCAAGTCGGCGCGATAGCCACGCGCAACGAGAGAGACTTCGCCAAGGCGCGAGTTTCGGTCTACTCGCCAGCATCCTTGCTGGTGCTTCTCGACGCGTCGGCGAAGCAACGCGGCTAGGGCGCAACGCTTTGCGATAGCATGGGCGCCATGATCCTCAGCGATCAGAACAGGGCAAACGCGGCACATGGCGCCCGGCAGATAAGCGGTGCCGAGCGCACCCAAGGCGTCCAACCGGCATGAAACACAAGTTCCGCAGCCTTCGTGGCGGCCAGAAGCCCCTGCAATTCATCGACTGCATCGTATGTGCGTCCACGGACCGCTGCGTAGCCGCATGGGCACCGTTCGTGCAGGAGGCTGCGTAGTGGCCATGTGGATTCGACAGCTGGACGTGGCGGACTGCGCCGGCATCAAGGCCGCCAGCGTGTCTCTGCAACCCGGCCTGAACGTGCTGCACGGCCCGAACGAACTCGGCAAGTCCACGTTGGTGAAAGCCATCCGCGCAACGCTGCTGCTGCCGGCAAGCTCCACCACCGCCGAGTCGCTGCGCGCTTGGAACGTGGATCGCGCGCCTTGGGTCGCGCTCACCTTCGAGCAGGAGGCGCAGCGCGTTTGGCGCGTCCGCAAGCGGTTCGGCAGGAGCGGCAGCCAGACCTATCTGGATTTCTCCCGAGACGGTCAGGAGTTCGCGCAAGACAGCCACGGCCGGGAAGTAGAAGGTTCGTTGCAGAACATCCTGCGCTGGGGCATCGAACCGCCCGGCGGCAAGGCAGGCAAGCGCGGCATGCCGGAGTCCTTCATCGCCACCGCGCTCTTGGGTGATCAGCGCGACATCGACGCCATCCTCGAAGCCAGCTTAGAGAACGACCCCAACGCCTCCGGCCGCGAAAGGCTCACCGACGCTTTGCAGGCACTTGCCGAAGACCCGCGCTTGAAGCAGGTGCTGGCATCCGTGCAGGAGCGATGCGACGAGGCGTTCACCGCCAAGGGCAGACGCCGCACCGGCCGCGGCTCCCCCTGGATACAGCTGCGCGAAGATCGCACCAGCGCAGAGCAGCGCGAACAAAGTGCGCGACAGCAAGTGGAACAAAGCGAAGCCGAGCGCTCTCGCGTCGTAAAATTGCAGCAGCAAGCCCTCGACGCCCAAGCCGACGCCGAACGAACGGCCCGCGACCTAAAGGCCGCGCAGACCGCCGAACGTCAGCGAACGGAACGCGCCACCGCCGCCAAAGCGCTTGCCGTCGCCGCGGAGGCGCTGCGACAAGCGCTAGCGCAAGTTCGGAACCGCGACGAGAAAGTCGCCGCGGTAGCCGCTGCGGAGAAGAAAACCGAGACGTTGCGCGAACGTCTCAAAGCAGCGGAACAGGCGTTGGCTGCCGTGCAACCACTCGCCAAAGCGGCCGCGGAACGGGTGCAGCAACTGCAATCGGACGATGCCGAACAGGGCCGACGGCTGCGCGAACAGGAGGCCAGGAACCAGCAGTTGAAGCTGACGCAGCAGAAGACCGAACTGGAAGCCAACGTAAAGGCCGCGCAGGAGATCGCCGAGCGCGAAGCGGTTGTTCGCGCAATGCGCGAGGACGTCGATCAGCGAACCAAAGCCCTGGAAGAACAACGCAGCTTGCTGACGGACGCGAAAGCCAAAACAGCCGAGGACGTGAACGCAATCGAGACGCTGGAACGCGAACTCGCCTGCGCCCGCTACTTGGCGGCGAAGGATCGAGCAGAGTCGCTGATGGCGGAGCGGGATGCGGCAAAGGCGCAAGCAAAGAAGGCGCAGTCGCTCGAAGAACAGGCGCAAGAGACCCGTGCCAAGGCCAAGGAATTGAACGCCCCGGCACAGGCGGAACTCGACGAACTCAAACGCCTGCACACCGAAAGCCGCGTTGCCAACGGCAGACTCGCTGTAGGGCTCTCGCTCGAATTCACGCCGGAAAACCCCGGCACGGTGGAAGTGATCCAAGACGGCCAAGCAAGCCAGCGCCGATTCGACGCCGGCAATCGCCTGCGCTTCGAGGCGCAAAGCGAGTTGCGACTTGCCATCGACGGCGTCGGCGTCCTGGACGTAAAGGGCGGCAGCCGGCAACTTCGAGACGAGGCGCAAGAGGCAACCGATCGCTGGCGCCGGTTGGCGGACAGTCTCTGCGATCGCGCTGGCGTCGCGACCAGCGCCGAACTCGAAGACAAGCGCCAAGAGGCCGAGCAACTGCTTGCCGTCGCCGAGCAACACGAGAGCGAAGCCAAGCAAGCGCGGACCCGCAGCGAAAACGTCGATCAACTCGAACAACAAGCAGCTGTCGCCGAAGCCCAGGCGGCGCAACGCCAGCAAGCCGCGACCGGGCGGTTGGGCGACGAGTCGCTAGACGACTACATCGCCGAACATGAAGAACTGCGCGGCGACATGGAACTCGCCGAAGCAATCGAAGCGCTGAAGGACGAGGCGCGCAAGCGCGATTCGCTAGCCACCGAGCTGGCGAGCAGAATGGAGTTGGAAGCCGCACAGCTCGACAACTCGCGCCAAGACTTGGAACGCAAGCAGAAAGACCTCCGTGACTCCACGGTTGAGAACGAAGAGTGGCGCAGCGTACTCGCCGAGGCCGAAGCGGATAGGCAGCGACTAGACGAAGAACTGGCCAAAGTGGAAGCGGAGTTGCAGGCCATTCAAGCCGAAGCCACCGCCGCCGCGGATGACGCCCGCCAAGCCTTCGCCAAGATCACCGAAGAGGAAAGCGCCAAAGCAGAGGCCAGAGACGAAGCCGCCCAGAGCCTACAGAGCGCGGAGCAGGCTCTGGCCGGACTCCAAGGCGAAGCAAAGACCATGCGCTCCGCAGTAGACGCCTTGGACCTGCCCGCCCTGCAAACGGCGCGCGACGAGAAGCAGTCTGTTCTAGACGCCCTCCCCGACGTGGACGACGCACCAAACGACTTCGCCGAACTCGAACGCTTAGCCAACGATGCCGCCAACCGCGCCGATTCCCTACGTCACGATCTCAGCACCGCCCAAGGCGCACTCGGCCAAGTGGGCGGTCAACGCATCGAGGAACAAGCTGCCCAAGCCAAGGAAGCACTGGCCGCCTTGGCCCGCCGAGAACACGAACTGGAAGTGGAGTACGGCGGCTGGAAGCTCCTGCTCGACACTCTAGCCGAAGCGGAGCGAGAGGATGCCACCCACCTAGGCGACGCCCTAGTGAAGCCAGTAAGCGAACGCATGGCAGCCCTCACCGACGGCCGCTACAGCGAAGTCGGCATCGGCCCGCAACTCGACGCCACCGGCATCCGCCTAGGCGACGACGAGCGTTCCTTCGACGACGTCTCCGTAGGCACCCGCGAGCAAATCGCCCTCCTCCTCCGCCTAGCCATCGCCGAAGCCCTCGGCAGCTTCGTGATCCTAGACGACCACCTCACGCAATCGGACCCCGGACGCATGGCATGGATACGCGGCCTGCTCGCGGAGGCGGCGCAGAAGATCCAAGTGGTCGTGATGACCTGCCATCCAGATGCGTACCTGACGGGTGGAAGCGCAGGGAACGTGAATGCAATCGATCTAACGGAGCGCATCGAGCGGCACGATCTTGGTGCCTAACGCATGCGTTAGGCACCAGCGCAACGCATGATGAAACCTAGGTGGTCTGACAACATCTTGTAAGGTTCTGTCGTAATGTTCGACTTTACGGTGCGTGCGACGGTTGGGGTCAGAGGTCGCCTATAGTGATATTGCAGATCTGCAAAGTAGGTTAGTTCTAGCGCGATGGAATCTCCAAAGTCGACGTCTTGTGTATACCCGCTCACTGCGCTGGCATTGGTCTGGCCCAAGAATCTGTCCAATTCAACATTCGCCAAGTTCATTGAACTACAGGATGCGAAGTGAACTAGGCCACCATGGCATGCCTCTTCTAGCTGCGCACCAATAACTTCGTAACCCGCATAGCAGTCGCATCCATCTGCTGTTTTGAGCCAGATTTTACCTTCCTCACCGTGAAATCCAAGATAGAGGATAGGGTAGTCATTCTTGTTCACTTTCCATGTCGTCAAGTAGAAAAACAGCTCTTCCTTGGTCACGGCATCACGACAGATGTAAGGCACCTCGTATAGGTCTTCCAACAGTTGGAGCATCGGACGACACGACGTCCTGTCCTCATCGCCGTACCACACGGTTTCGATACAGAATATCCCACGTGTGTGCTTCGTATTGTAGGTCATCGCATTCCCTTGTGGTTATGAAGTCCGCGCCGGTCAGGGCCAGTCAAAACCGGCTTCGGATGTCGTCGCGCCCATCGAGCGGCGGCTGGCGGCGTTGCGGCAAGGTTCCGCACGACTCCGCGTCGAAGAATGCGGCCCAGTCCTTCCCATGCGGGCGGAGCATGACTTGATCTCCTTCCTTGATCACCTCGACCTCGGACGTCTTCAACCGACAGGCAGCGGGCAGCTGTGTCGCCTCTCCCACGGTGCTTCTCCTCACGATGGCAAGTCTCACCGTATATGCCGGTGAGAGAGATTTCAAGTGGCGTACACTAGGTGCCAGCACAGGCAATCGACCTCCGCCGGGAGCAACGCGGGTGACGCCAACCGAACTTGAGCACCTGATCGCCTGTGGCGAAGACTCGATGCTGGCGTTCAAGCGCGACGATGTCCGCAATCATGACCTCGCCAAGGAGCTGGTCGCCTTCTTGAACCTCGAAGGCGGCACGGTGTTGCTGGGCGTGGAGGACGACGGCGGCATCTCCGGCACGTCGCGGGAGCGGTTGGAGGAATGGGTCACCGAGGTCTGCCGGGCGAAGGTCGTGCCGCCGGTCATCCCGTTGCTCTCGTGGACGCGGAATCTTGGCGCGGGCGAGAAGGACGACGTGCTTGCCGTTCGCGTCCCGCAAGGGCCGGACAAGCCGTATGCGCTGGCGCACAACAATCGCAAGACCTACTTCGTGCGCGTCGGCAGCACGTCGCGGGAGGCGAGCCGGGAGGAACTCGAACGCCTGTTCCAGGCGTCTGGGCGGTTGCGCTACGGCTTGAAACCGACGCCGGGGGCAGGCTTGGATTCGTTCGACAGACGGCGGCTGCGCGACTACTTCACGCGGGTTGCCGGCGCCGATGCGCCAGCCGACGACGACGTTCGCGGCTGGGAGACGCTGCTCTGCAATCTCGAACTGATGACCGTGTCGAACGGCAGCATCGTCGCCACGATAGACGGCCAGCTGCTGTTCGGCAGCGATCCGGCGCGGTTCGTGCGGCAGTCCGGCATTCGCGCCGTGTGCTACGCGGGCACCACGCCGGATTACGCGACACGCGCCGACGAAGACCTGCGCGGTGCGCTCACACCGCTCGGCGAAGCGGACGGGCGGATCATGGAGACCGGCCTCGTCGAGCAAGCCTGGGATTTCATGCGCCGCAACACCAAGCCCACGGCCCGCATCGAACGCGGCCGCCGCATCGATCGCTGGGAGTACCCGGAGGCCGTCTTCCGCGAAGCGGTGGTCAACGCCCTGGTACATCGCGACTACAGCATCGCAGGAACGGACGTCCTGTTGGCCATCTACGCGGACAGGGTGGAGATCGAGAGTCCCGGACGCCTGCCGAACACCGTGACGGTCGCCGGCATGAAGTCCGACGCCTGAGCGGGATTGGGATCATCGGAGGATGAAGTGCGACGGTTCGTGGCTGGCAGCGCGACCGTGGACTTCGCGGGAGTGGGTCGCGAGGCGACGTACGAGTTCCCGAGGCGGAGGTTGCGGGGCAGCTTGCTGGCGCGGATGCGGGAGCGGTCCTCGTCGAAGGAGAAGTCGCGGACGTGCTGGACGTGGCCACCCGTCATCCAAGCGCCGCCCCGCAAAACCGACTGGACGAACCCCGCACCCTTAGCGGAAATACCTGTCGCCAGTCCCATCCGCCACGGCGAAGCCCAATTCGTGGTCAAATGCGCCGTTCTCCAAGCAACGGCTCGTGAGCAAGACGATGATTGAGCGAAAACGCATCGCCATGACGCTGCCGATGGGGCCGGACATCGGCGACTCCATCGCGTTGGTGAAGTGGGCGGAAGCGAACGGCATCGACGACGTGTGGTTCAGCGACGCGATGGCGCCGGACAGCCTGACGATGGTGGCCGTGGTGGCGCCCCACACGCAGCGGATGCGCGTGGGGGTGGCCGTCACGCCGGTCTACACGCGCACCCCGGCGGTCTTCGCCGCCACCGCCAACGTGCTGGCGCAGATGCTGCCCGGGCGCTTCGTGCTGGGCCTCGGTTCCTCCAGCCAGGCCATCATGGAGCGCTTCAACGGCATCAAGCTGGAGAAGCCCCTCACCCGCGTGAAGGAAACCGCCGTGATGGTGCGCTCCATGCTCGCCGGCGAGAAGTCCGATTTCGCGCTCGCCACGCTCTCGAGCCGCGGCTACCGCCAGGACCCCCTACCCGAACCGCCGCCCATCTATCTCGCCGCCCTGCGTCCCAAGATGATCGAGATGGCGGCGGAAACGGGCGACGGCGTGGTCTTCAACCTATGGCCCAGGAAGGCGCTGCCGCGCATGATGGAGCATGTCGAACAGGGCGCGAAACGCGCCGGCAAGCGCTTGGACGAAGTGGAGATCGTCAACCGTTCCTTCGTGATGGTGACGGACGACGTCGAAGCCGGTCGCCAGCAGTTCCGCAACTACTACACCCCCTACTACGCCAACCCGGTCTACAACGACTTCCTGAAGTGGGCCGGCTACGAAGCCGAGGCCGAAGGCGTGCTGGCCGGCTGGGCCGCCCGGGACCGCGAACTCTCCACCAGCGCCATCACGGACGAAATCATCGACGCCGTGGCCATCATCGGCAACGCCGAACAGGTCCACGAGCGCGTCCGCGAACAAACCGCCGCTGGCATCGACACCACCATCGTCTCCACCATCGGCCAGATCCCCTTGGCCGACGCCATGCCGACCTTCGAGGCGTTCCGCGCCGACCGGTTCCAGATTCGGGACTAGGGGAGCGCGGAATCCCGGCAGAAGCACGATGGGCCGCTGGCGATACATCCTCTGGGCCCTGCTGCTCGCCCCACTTGGCAGCGCAGCGGCGGAGGAAGCGACAGGCGCCGCGCCCGATTTCTTCCCCGGCGAGTACCAGGGAACGCGAAGCGGCCTCGAAGCCAGCCTGACCATCACCGACGCCTTCGAGTACGTCTACCGCCAGGACTTGGGCGATGGCGGCCGAATCCAGCGCATCACACGCCGTGGCGACGTGAAGACGACCGGCCCGAAGACGGCCAGCGCCGGCCGCCTGCTGCTCCAATGGCGCAACCACAACACCGTCGTCGTCTCGTCCCCCTACGGCTCCGGCCTGGTCTTCGACGGCACTGGCGGCGCAGACCAGCAGCGAGGCCGCCGCTTCACGCTGCAGCGCATCGGCGGTTCGCGCACCAGCAACCGCCGCATCGTCGCCAAGGTCACCCTCGCCCCAACCCCCGCGTTCGTCCCCGAATGCGAAGCCGACATCTCCATCTCCTACGCCCAAATGTACGACCGCGTCCGCGTACGCACCCACGTGGAACACGACGGCTGCCCGGCATCAAGCGGCGACTACACCGTCCGCCTTCGCACCGCCGGAGAGGGCAAGACCGAAACCCAGAGCTTCGACGAAACCTGGCAGCGCGAAGACGCCACGCCCCTGGAAACCACCACCTACTACCCAATGAACCCCGACCACCGCCTCGTCTGGGCGCAGGTGAGGACATCTAGGAAGACCAACTGCCGCTGCGACGAGCCCGCTGAGACCGAGGCGGATCCGTGAGATTTGCATTGTTAATCAGTAGCATAGGAGACGACCCATGAGCAGAAATCTCGTCGCCGCCCGTCAGGCACATCCTTATGCGATTTTGTCATAAGCCGAGGGGTTGCAATGCCGAATCACCCCGTGCATAGTACTCCCACTGTCTGGCGCGAGTGACCAACCCCGCCGTGAACGCAGCCGCACACAGCAAGACCTCGCCGTCACCTCTGCCGGTGGTCGGTAAATTCGCCCCCCCCCCCGTGTGCGCGCGTGGCAGGTACCTGACGCCAGCCTAGACTGCACTCCCGCTTTCCAACTTCCCTCGGCCAAGCGGGCCGAGCCGCTGGCCTGTTTTGGCCCATCGAGGGCGACATCATGCGCCCGTAAGCACTCCCCCGCAGCCGGTCACGCCAAGCGCGTCGGAGAGCGCTCGTGAACTGGAAAATCCGCCTGCGGCGCATTGCGACGGCGCTCATTGCATTGGTCATCGCCGCCGGAGTGGGCATCGCCATTGCGCTCCTTGTCATCGTGCCTCTTGGGGAACGACTTGGGTACAGCGCCGACGAACAGAACGTCAGCACCTTCCTCGCGGTTGGGGCCTTCATGCTCCTCATCCTCAAGGACTCGCTGCTGGCATTGGTGAATACTTGGGGCTACATCTGGAACGACGAGGGTTCACCTCCTGAGCCACGCGAAACCGCCGTGTGGCTGATCGAAGCAATTGTAGCCGCGGCCATTCTCGTGGTCGTTTTCGGCGCTCCCACGAGAGATTGCCCCCGCGACTGGAAAACGTGCGTTCTAGAGGTCGACAGCCTCAGTCCAGCTTGCTTTCTCAAGTGCATGCGCGACAGGGAAATCAACTATCTCACGACGCACATCACGCAGTTCAAGACCGAGATTCTCCTTGACCACAAGAAAGCGACGCTCAAGAGAGTTGCGTCGGCGCCGTTGCTCTTCCACAACGCGCAGAAGGACATAGGGGGCGGCCTGAGCGAAACAAGCCACGGCGTAGCGTTGCAGCCTGGACATGCCGATCAACTGAGAAGAATCGCGGAGGTGTTCAAGGAGAACTGTACTCACCAGCAGAACGTGACCCTTCGCGTCGTCGGTTCATCGAGCGAAGCACCCTTCCGAAACGAGACCGAAGAGATGTCGAAGGAACTCAACGTGAGAGCGGCGTATCTCCGTGCGAAGAACGTCGCGTCGAAACTCGATGGGGTGCTAAACGACGTTGGCTTGGACGACATAGAAATCGATCTGGGCTTGGTGGTCGGCGGTGGAAGGGAAATCTCCGAGCCCTCTGACGACCCGTCACAAGATTTCGATGGGATGCGCCGTTCGGCGTTCCCCGGAGTCGACTATCTCGCTCTCGCTGACCCACAGCATCAAGCGCGCTCAGTGTTCGTCGAGGTGGTCAACCCGTCCGTGTGTTTCGTCAATCCTAACCGCTGAAAGAGGAGGACGCATGTCCCAGAAGACCAGCTTGCCCAACTTGGCGAGGCGCCGCGCTTTGGCGTTGTTCGCCCTCGGCCTGTCGATGCTGCTGTTGGCGTCGGCCAGCGCGGAGGTGGCGAGCTTCCAGGCGACGGTGACGCGGACGCTCGCCACCGCCGGAGACAGCTACGGCGGCTGCATGGTGGCCTTGAGCGTGCCGCCCTCCGATGAGGGGCTGGCGTGCCCGGTAGACCAGCACTGGGTGACCTTCAGCTGCAGCGGTACGCATACGACCGAGGCGAACGCCTTGCGCATGCTCGACGCCGCCCAGCTGGCCTTCGTCACCGCCAGACCCGTGCGCGTCTGGGTGAACGACGCCAAGACCCACAACGGCTACTGCTTCGTGGAGCGTATCGACGTGCTCTCGCCGTAGCTCGCACACCAGCCAGCGTGGCCTATCGGGGCCACGTCGGCCGTCCGATGCCTGCAACGACAACAACGCAAAGGAAGGGCTAATGATCTGCCGCTCCCCCGCCAAGTCCCTGCTCACGAGAGTGGTGCCCCTCTGCCTGCTCGTCTGCGTCAGTCTCGC
The DNA here is from genome assembly GCA_965243175.1 of Candidatus Azotimanducaceae bacterium. Classification (GTDB taxonomy): domain Bacteria; phylum Pseudomonadota; class Gammaproteobacteria; order Pseudomonadales; family Azotimanducaceae; genus VXYL01. Next base: position 2,223,351 of record OZ251532.1, read on the forward strand.
GGGCGAAGTCGCGAGCGCCCAGACGCCGGCTGTCAGTGGCGTGACGATCGGTAACCCAGCAAACGGCGACACTTTCGAGCTTAGCGAGGTCATAGTCGTACGGGTGACCTTCAACCAGAACACAAGAATGACAGGTTCGCCTCGGCTTGCGCTGAGAATTGGCTCGCAGACCCAGCAGGCGCCATGGTCGTTCCGCTCTGGTGGCGTTGACAGCAGTTGGATAGAGTTTGTCTACACGGTGCAGGCTACCGACAGCGATGCAGACGGCGTCAGCGTGGACGCGAACGCGATCGATCTGAACGGAGGCACGATCAAGATCGCTGGCGGATCGACCGATGCCATGCTGGATCTGGGCAGTCACGCGATCATGAACTCCAGCGGCCACAAGGTCGATGGCAGTCGTGAGACCGCGCCTGTAGTGAAAGACGTGTTCTTCGAGTTCGTTACGCCGGCGACGCCAGACACCTTCATACTGGGCGATTTGATCTACGCTATCGTGGACTTCGATCGTGCGGTGTCGGCGACTGGTTCCCCGCGACTTGCGCTCAGAATTGGCCAGCAGACCCGGCAGGCCTCCTTTGTCTACACATTTCGTACGCGAGTGCTGTTTGAGTACGTCGTACAGTCGTCAGACCGAGACCTCGACGGAATCGGGATCAGCGCGAACGCATTGACGCTCAACGGAGGCACGATCAAGGTCACCGGCGGTACCGCAGAGGCGAACTTGGACCTTGGCAGCCATGCAATAGGCAACTCCGCCAACCACAAGGTCGACGGCGGCCGCGAGGTCGCGCCGCAAATCGCGACTGCGAGCTTTGACGGTCGGCCAGCTGTCGGCGACACCTACGAACTGGGCGAGACCATAGCTGTTGAAGTGGAGTTCGATCGTCCCGTGGCGGTGACGGGTACACCGCAGCTTGCGCTGATGATCGGCACAGCGACACGCCAAGCGTTCTTCGCCAGGAGTGCAAATGTTCCGGCCACTACTGTGGCGTTCTGGTACACGGTGCAGTCGGCCGACAGCGACCCGAACGGCGTCGGCTTCGGCGCGAACGCGCTGACGCTCAATGGCGGCACGATCAAGGTTGCAGGCGGATCGACTGATGCCGCACTGGATCTCGGAAGCCACGCGATCATGGACTCGGGCGACCACAAGGTCGACGGCAGCCGCGAGTCCGCGCCAACGGTGAGATCCGTGAGCGTGCGCCGGTACGAGATATGGCCGGGCGGAACACCTCGCCCTCCTGTCGGCGACACCTTCGAGTTCGGCGAGAACATCCTGGTTCTCATGCGTTTCGACCGAGCGGTGAGGGTGACCGGTACTCCTCAGGTCGCGTTGACAATCGACGCGCAGACACGGCAAGCGTCGTTCTACTCGCATGCTGGGGGCGTTTGGATGTGGTTTCGCTACGTGGTGCAGTCCACCGACATTGACACCGACGGCATCAGCGTCGGCGCAAACGCGCTGACGCTCAACGGCGGCACCATCATGAGGGCGGTTGGCACGACGAGCGCGGTTCTCGATCTCGGTAGCCACGCGATCACGAACTCGGGCGACCACAAGGTCGACGGCAGCCGCGAGACGGCCGCAGTGAGGTCCATCTTCTACAACAGGCCGGCAAGTGGCGACACGTTCGAACTGGGTGAGACCATTACGGTCAGGGCGACATTCGGTCGTGTCATGGCGGTGACGGGCAACCCCCAGTTCGCGCTGAAGATTGGTACACAGACGCGCCAGGCATCGTTTCAGCCGCCGGGGAACGACGCCTTCTTCTACCCCGGTACTGGAGTCGACTGGTACCTAGGCACTTCGGTCGCTTTTGGCTACGAGGTGCAGGCAGGCGACCTCGACCCAGACGGCCTCAGCGTCGAAGCCGGGGCGCTGAGGCTCAACGGCAGCACGATCAGGATTCGAGGCGGGACGACGGACGCGACTTTGACGCTCCCCGGCTACGCGGTCTTTTCCAACTCCGCGGGCCGTAAGGTTGATGGTAGTAGCGGTGCCGGTGGCCCAATGGGTGTGCGCGTGGAGTCTACGGGGGCCGCGCTGCAGGTGTCGTGGCAGGCGGTGTCCGGCGCGTCGTCGTACAAGGTGCAGTGGCGCGTCGTTGGTGGCGCGTGGTCGTCGTCGCGGCAAGCGGAGACGACGGAGACGCAGCACGACATCGCTGGCTTGACGGCAGGTGACTACGAAGTGCGCGTGTTCGCCGTGGTTGACGGCGAGGACGGCGAACCTTCCGCGCCGGTGCAAGGCGAAGTGGTCGAGATCGGCAACCAAGGCCCGCGGGTGGTGGACGAACTACCGGACCTCGAAATCGACGTCGGCGAAACGGTGGCTGTGAACGCTGCCGCAGTGTTCCAGGATGCGGACCGAGACCGCCTGCGCTACTCCGCGTCGTCCGATGCGGACTTGCTCTCGGTGAGAGTGGCCGATGGCGTCGTGCGGGTGCGCGGTGTGCGTCCGGGAGAAGCGACCGTATCCATCACCGCGGAGGATCCCGCCGGCCTCAAGGCGACAACCACCTTCCAAGTGGCCGTTGGCGCATTGCTTTCGTTGAAGGGCGAACGCATGGCGGCGGCACCGGAAGGCGGCACGGTGGTTGTCGCCCTCGAACTGAGCAGGCCTTGGCGGTGCCGATCTCCGCACGCTGGCATCTGGCTGCGGACGAGGACGCCTCCACAGCGGACGCCGACATGGCGGACTACGACGAGCGCACGGGCGAAGTGTCGATCACCGCCGGCCGGACTTCCGCGGCCATCGAAATCGCCATCATCGACGACGCGGACATCGAACCAGCGCGTGAGCACTTCGTCGTGCAGCTTGAGCAGCCCGAAGGCGAAAACGTCGGCCTGGCGCGGAACACACGAGCCGAGGTCGTGATCCAAGAAGGCGTCTGCGACCGAACACCGGCCATCCGCGATGAACTGACGCGGGGCTGGCGCGCCTGCCACTGGCCGAAGCCGCCAGCCCTGGCAAGGGTGCGAAGTCTCGACCTGAGCGGACAGAACATCCACGCCCTGCGCTCGAACGACCTGCGTGGTCTGCACGGCCTGCGCCGCCTGGACTTGTCCAACAACGCACTGGCGACGTTGCCGGCAGGTTTGTTCGCCGGCGTGGAAGGCTTGCGCGAAGTCTCCGTGGAAGGCAACCCAGGCGCACCCTTCGCCCTCACGGTGGAACTGGCACGGCTGGACGCCGAACCTTGGGCGCCAGGCCCAGCACAGCTGGTGGCGCGAACCGCATTGGCAGCGCCGTTCGCCCTCGCAGCAACGCTCTCGGCATCGCCCACGGAAGCCGCAACCGACGACCTGCCAGCCACGGTGAACATCGAAGCCGGTGCAACGACGGGCGAGCCATTCTGGGCGGCATCGAACAACGGCGCCCCCCTCGCCCTCCGCGCTCACGCAGCGCCAATGCCAACAACACGGTGCGGAGACCACCCTTGCTTCCGCGGCTTCCGAACCGTGCCGGGGCCGGCACTCACGTTGTTCCGCCAACCACCCCGCGCGTTGCCGTCACCCACCCTCGAACCCCTGCAAGGCGGCGACGAACTGCGCCTGCCGCTGGCATCTCTGGTCGAAGCGGAGGACCCGTTAGACGAACTCCGCTGGGAGGCCACATCGTCGGACGAGGCGCTGGCCACGGTGAGCATCATCGACGGCAGCTTGGTGGTAACGCCCGAGCTGGCCACCGCCGGAACAGTCGATGTCACACTGTTCGTCACCGATACCGCCGGCTTCTCGACAACGCTGCGCCTTGAAGTCCGGGTGGAGTTCCACTGGCCTCGCCGCCCAACACGCGGTTGGCGCAGCACCTTGATGAACGCGCCCGGACAGTAAGCGGGAGCTACTTGAGCCCAACGCGGAGTGCGCCTTCAGGACTGTCAGCAGACCGGTCGCGCCTCGCCATACCTCCAAGAGCTGATTGCGCTCCGCCCTGCCTGGCATCTTGCCCCGCGGCTGGCGTTGTATCTCCGCATGTGCTGGATTGCCGGGCACGGGGCGGTCCGTGATGCTCCAGAGTCTGTTCCCTGTTCCATCCGTCTGCCTCCGAATTTGCTCGGCTCTCGCCTTGATCGTGTTGCGCACTGCTCGCCGACTCGAGAACCCACGATGCACGAAGCGGCAGCGATCTACCGACGCGCCGCCGTCCTCTTCGGTCCACTGCAGCTCCCTACGCTGAAACGCCGCTTGGGGGATCGTGCCACTGTGCGCCTCTTGTGCTCCGGGCGGTAGTCTGCGCTCCAGATCTTCATCGTCCGTAACGACGCCAGGCGACAGTGCGCCATGCGTTTGTTCCTCTTCTGGGAAACTCTCCCCGCGTCTCGCCAAGTCTCAGGTACCTCCGTGGGTCCTGTCCAGCCAAGACATGAGACTGTCGAGCTCTTCCCTGTTGTGTTCTTCGAGGGTTCCTTCCCTGCTCTCCTCGCTAAGCGTACGGCTAACGTAGTAGGTGATGCTGCCGTCTTCCTCTGTGCCGATCTCGACCTTGCCGTACCCGCTACGCCAGACGATGCAGATTTCCCACGCTTCGTCGGCGTAGACCTCGTCGGGCTGGCGCCACTTCTCGTACTGTCCAAGCAGCGCTGCGATCCGGTCCCTGTTCACCTCGATCTGCGGTTTCGTCCCGCCTCTGGCTTGGGCAGCTTGCAGCGTGTGGGCATCAATCGTATCCATGATCTCCCGCGTCGTCTTGGTCTCTCGCGCGGTAGCGCTCGTGTCGATTGCCCACCCGAGCCCCTCGTCCGCCTGCCAAGCGGTTCCGGGTGCGTTTCGTGCTGCGTTCTCGGCCGGCATCTGGCTCGATCCTCGCCTCGGCGCAATGCCTCCGTACTCGACTGCTGGTGGTCTGACCAAAGGCCCCGTACCCGCGACCATGTTCATGTCGACTCTCCCGGCTGGTTCAATCCGATGCGGGCGGCAACGCCCTCGGTGATTAGACTCCCGAACAGCGCATGGGTTCGCCCGTGCAGGTTCTCACAGATGGCGCGACCATCGCGCTTGTCGCCAACCGCGTGAATCGAACCAAACGCCCGATCGAGATTCAAGCGCGTGCTCGTCGCTCCGAACCCCCAAATTGCGGTCGTGACTACTTGGATGACTGCGTCTCCCTTCCCGCGCAGCTCCGCTCCAATCTGAAACCGCTCTAGAACTCGCTCGCCCGCAGGGTCGTCAACCCATCCCTCGCCGGTGTGCCACTCCTTCGACTTTCTTGTCTTCGCGGGGATGCGGCTCTTCCGGATCGCGAGCTCCGGGTCGTAGGCGTCGTCGGTGCCCTTCCAAATGAAGAGGTCTTGGTAGGTCAACTCCATACTGCGAATCTGCGCCAGTGGATGCGTGTTCCCAAGCGTCTTGCCGACGCTGCTGAACAGCTCATAGGCTTTCTTGCTCGCGCTCGTCCAGCCACCATACTGTGCACATCCAACCGTGATCGTCGCCCCAGCGATGTCCATCCACCAAGCGGCCTTGCCCGTGCGCATGAACTCCACATACTGCGTCGGCGCCAGCGGCTTGGGCCTGCCGTCCACCAGCGGCGTAGGGCCCATGGCGATCTCCATCACCTGCGCCTGGGTCACCCTTGGAAGCACCGTCTTCCAGTATTTCTGGTACCCGCATCGAGGTGTCCCCACTCATGCTCGGTCATCTCGCCACTGCCCGTGAGCCGGAAGATCACGGCCTCGATAGAGTGGTCTTCGTGCAGTGGTTGGAACATGCCGTCTAGCTCTCGGTGGCACTGGTGCGTCTTCAACCAACCAGAGACTAGCACGCATCCACAGGTGGCACTTGAGCCTTGGTTTTCCGAGCCGAACTATCGCCTGTGGCGCGCTGGGCGAAGGGGCTGGCGTAGCCGAAACCGACGTGGACAGAGTGCGGACGGCCTGTAGGCATCGTCAATCCGCGCCGTGGCCGGTCATCTCCAGATAGCCGATGCCGATGCGTTCGCCGCTGGCGTTCTCCACCAGCGCCACCCCTTCCCAGTAGCGCACCGAGGTTTCCATCAGCTGATCCGCGAAGGGGGCGCGCACCTGCCAAGGTTCCGCCTCCTCATCGAGCGCGAGTCGCCACGCCACCGGCCACTCTCTCCAAAGGCGCAGCGGCTGCAATGAGAAGTCGCCAGCCGCGAGCACCTTGGCGTGGCCAGTGGAGTCCACCACCACGCCCGCGTCGTAGGCGCTCCTGGCGCCGTCCCGCCGCCGCATCTGGAAGACCATTAGGTCGCGGCCATCGTCGAGGCGCAGCGCCATCCAATCCCAGCCCGCGTAGTCGGCGGCGAGCACGCTGGTGCTCCACTCGTGGTCCAGCCACGCATCGCCCCGCACGTCGTGTTCCACGCCCCGAACGACTACTTGGCCTGAAGCGTCCATGCGTGGAATCGAATAGTAGTAGGAGGCGTTCTCCGGCCCTTTGCGGGAAAGCCCGCCCTCCCCTTGTGCCACGATCTGCGCCGCGCCCGCGAGCACGAGGTCGAAGCCGAAGTCCTCGGCCCGGGCCTGAAGGCGCAAGGGCAGGAAGTCTGCACCGTTGGAGGCCAGCCGCCAGCCTTCGATGTGCGCCGCGAACGGAGCTGCCGTCACGCCAGCAAGCGCCGGATGGCCCCGCGTCGCGCGTTCGGCGTGCCAATGCCGCTGCGCTTCCAGATCGGAAAGCGCGATGTGCCCCATGAAGACCTGCCCGCTTCGCCAAGCGTCTGCACCGGTCGCCGCTGGCTGCTCGCGGCGCGGTTCGAGCCCTTGGCGAAACAGCGTGAACTGCACGCCGAACTCGCGTCCCTCCGGGCTCGCGAGCACGACATTGACGTACCACCACTCGCTGCGAAACGTCGGATGCGCGCCGTGGTCCTGGGGGAACCGCAGCGGCATCGGCGCTTCGGCCTTTGCGAAGCCCTCCCCGGCGCCGCCGCCAAGCGCCGCCCGCAAGCCGAAGTCCTGGCGCGGCGGCGTTGCCTGGTCGCCACAGGCAAGCAACAGCGCACCCGCCACGGCGACGAGCCAGGCGGATCGCTTCATGCGCTGCCGCGAAAGGCGGCGCGGTAGGTGGGGAGTGCGCCGGCCAGCAACGCGGCGCCGATGGCCAGCGCGACCGGCAGCAGCACGGAGGCGGCATCGACGCGGAGATCGATGCTCCAGCCGAACGCCGCCGGATTCACGAACGTACACAGCACCCAGGCGATGGCGAGACCAAGCGGCACGGCGGCCACGGCTGCGACCGCGCCCACCAGGGCGGTCTGCGTCAATGCCAAGCGCCAGACTTCGAAGCGGGCGAAGCCGAGGGCGGAGAACAGCCGGAACTCGCGCTCGCGGTTGGCCTGCAACGCCGTCAACGCGGCGTAGAGGCCGACCACGGCGACCAGCAGAGCGAGCGTCGTCAGCGAACGGCTGACGGCGAACGAACGGTCGAAGACCACCTCGGCGACGCGACGGATCTCCGCATGGTCGAGCGTTTGCGCTTCGGGATGGCGTTCGCGCAGCGCCGCGGCAATCGCAGGCGTGGCGTCCGGTTCCGCAAGCACCGATATCTGCCGCCACTCCACCGCCGCCGGATCGATTTGCGCCGCCAACGAGAGCGGCAGAATCAGACGCGGGGACGCGCTGCGATAGTCTCTGAAGACGTGGCCGATCGGCACGTCGAAGTGCGCGTTCGCGACCGCCACGGAGACCCGGTCGCCAATGCCGATGCCAGCGTGGCGAGCCACGCCCTCGTTGGCCATTGCCCCGTCCACGAGTGCGCCGTCGAGTCCGTAGCGAGCAGCCTCGGAAGCGTCCAGGTCGGCGAACCGCAGCGTCACCGGGCCGCTCGCAAGCCTCGCGGCGACCTCGCCGTAGCGCCGCACGTCGACCACCCCCGGCAGCCCACGCAGCCATTCGTCGTCGATTGCCCTTGCGTCCGGCAGGGTCGCATGCACACCTTCCCACAACGAAACGCCAAGCATCGCGGTGAAGTCGCGGCGCAGGCTCTCCACCATGATGCCCATGCCGATGGCCACCGCCGCGGCGATGGAGAGTGCGCCGAGCGCGAGCCGAATCTCCCCGCTCGCGGCAGCCGCCGAGCGCAGATTGGCGCGGCTCGCCAGCCCTTTGGCGAGACCTGCCGAACGGCCCAAACCAGCGGCGGCCAAAGGCACGACGTAGGCGATGTGCAGTGCGCAGATCAGAAGCAACGCGGTAAAGGCGGTCAACAGCGATCCGGCCGTCAACGACAGCGCGGCAGCAACTGCGACCAGCGCACCGATGCCGTCGCGCAGCCAGTGCGTACGCCTTTCGCCATTCCCGCTGGTGCGCCGGACGAAGGCTGGCGCCAAGGCGGAAGCGAGGACGCCGCCAAGGACGGCCTTGCCAACCACCCAGCCATCGAGCATGGGCGACGGCGCACCGGCCGCGTTCGCCAACGCTTCGGCGACCACGACGCCGAGCGTCATCCCCAGCGCCGTGCCGAGCAGGCCGACGAGCAGTCCTTCGGCTGCCGCCACGCCGCGCAGCTTGGCCGCGGAAACGCCAATCGCCAGCAGCCGCTGGTGTTCCAAGCGCAGCCGGCTCGCACTGGAGCGGGCCGCCTGCACACTCAGGAAGGCCGCCATCAGCAACGACAACGTGCCGAGGATGCTCAGGTTGAACGTGCTGGCATCCGCGAAGCGTCTTGTCGGATCCCAGCGTTCGCGAGCAGTCACTTGGAAGCCGTCGAGCACCGGATCCGCGTACTCCGGCATTGCCGCGGCGATGCCAGGCAGTGCCTGATCCAGCCAGCCAAGCAGCTGCGACCGAACGCCGCTCGCCCGAATCCAGATCGCGTCCAGCCTGCCTTCGCGGCCCAGCAGGCGCTGCGCGGTCGGCAAATCGGCCAGAATAGTTGCCATCTGCCCCGCCAACACCTGCGGGCGTAGACCAGCCACATCGCCGCCGGCAGCCGCGATGGCCGAGGCCGCGGCGTCGTCCGCCAGCACCATGTCGTCGAGCAGAAACGCACGGCCGGACTCCGCATCGCCTCGCCCCTCCGCCAGCCAAGCCAAGTCGTCCCGTTCGCCCAAGTCCGCGAAGACATCGCCAGCCAGCGGATCGAAACCAAGCACGTGCAGCGTCTCTCCGCCAGCGCGAACGTAGCCTTCCACCACCGGCAACAGCGCCTCCACGTTCGCCAGTTCGCTGTCTCGCCAGCGCTGCCGCAGTGCGAAGTAATCGCCTTCCGCCAACCCGTCGCGGGTCGCCAGATGCGTGTGCGCGAAAGCCGCGTCAGCACCACCCAAAGCGGCCCTGATGGAACCGCTCAGAAGATGCACGGCCGTCAACGCCAACGCCGCAAGGGCCACGCCGACGAGGGAGGCAAGCGGGCCCACCGGATGGCGCAGCGCGTCCCGAATCTGGCTCTTCGCCAGCAGAAAGAACGTGCTTCCACGCGAGCTTGCCGGCGAGAAGACACCCACGGCTAGCCCAGCTCGATGAATGCGTCGGCGCGCTCGACCAGGCGTTCGTTGTGGGTGGCGACGATCAGCGCGCAGCCCACGTCGTCGAGCAAACCCCACATCAGATCCGCGACCTGCTCCGCGTTGCGCCGGTCCAAATTGCCGGTCGGTTCGTCGGCCAGCACGAGGCTCGGCCGGTGCGCCAAGGCACGCGCCAAGGCGGCGCGTTGCTGCTCCCCGCCGGAAAGCGTCGCCGGAAAGCGGTCGCGGCAGTGGCCGAGGCCAAGCGCGTCGAGGCGCGCCAACGCTTCCGCTCGGAGATCATCCCGCGAAGTGCTTGGACGCGGTGCCTTGAGTTCAATCGGCAGCAGCACGTTCTCCGCCACGGTCAAGGTCGGCACCAGATTGAAGAACTGGAAGACGAAGCCGAGATGCTGTCGTCGATGCCGCGCCCGTTCCCGTTCGCTGGCCCTCGACACCGCGAACGGCGCACCGCCCGCAGCATTGAAGACGATTTCGCCTTCGTCCGGCGTCAGGAAGCCGGCGATCAGATTCAGCAGCGTCGACTTGCCAGCGCCGCTCGGCCCCCACAGCGCGAGCGCATGGCCAGGGCGAAGCGTCGCCGTCACGTCGCGGAGCACCCAACGCGATACGCCACCGTCGTCGAAGCGCTTGCCCACGCCGCGCAACGCAAGCAGCGGCGCAGCAAGCAGTGGCGCATCGCGCTCGGCTTCGCCGCTCATGCCTGTGGCAAGTACGCCGCGATGCCGTCAGGTCCGCGAGGGCATGTGCTGCTGCCCCTGCAAGTGCAGGGCGCTGTCCACTTCGCCGATGTGCTCGCCAGCGACGACGTCCGCCACCAGGGCCGAGACCGTCGCGTAGCGCGCCGCCGTGCGCAACGTCGTCAACGTCGGATGGATCATCTGCCAACGCCCGCCATCATACTCCGCAAGCGCTTGCGCCGGCGCGATCCAAAGGCCAGCGACGGTCTCCCGCAGATGGCCCTCGGCGCGCTGGCCGGGCGGCATGGCGGCGACGAAGAAGCGGGTGTCGAAACGAGCCGGCGCGGACGGCGGCGTGATCCAGTGGCTGAAGTAATGCACACGGTCCGTGGCGAGCTCCAGATTCTCGCGCCGCGCCAGCTCCGGCAGATGCAGCTCGCCGCTGATCAGCTCGTTGCGATAGCCATCGAAGCGCCGCGCCTCGGCCTCGTCTCTTGGCTGGAACAGCGCCCCGTCGCGGTAGGCAAGCAGCACCCCGCACTCCTCGAAGCACTCGCGAATGGCCGTCACCCAGTAGCGCAAACCCCCGTCCTCGATGCCCAGCCGCGCCGAGGCTTCCGCATCGGTCAGATCGCGGCAAAGGTGGCCAAGCCCGTGATCCGCCCCTTCCACCTTCCCACCGGGAAACACGTGCAGATTCGGAAACACCCCCCGCCCCGGCCGCTGCACCATGAACACTTCGATGCCTTCGCCGCCCTCACGCAGAACCAGCACGGTCGCCGCCTTGCGAATGGCCTCCCCTGTCGCCACGGCTTCCCCCGCTGGCAAAGACGCCGATCATAGCGAACGCGGCGCGAAGCGGACGCGAACTGACGGTGCCGTTCTCGTAGTGCCATACAGCCTTGCCAGGGTGTGCGACAAATCGTAGGTCAGTGGTTGCTCACTGGGTCCGATCTCGGGCGGCGAGTCGAGCGACGCGGCCGTTGCGGAGGACGGATTGGCGCCCGATGCCGTTCAGAGCGCGCCGTGGCTGAAGCCGCCGTCGTCGGTGGTCGCCGCGCCCGGGCCGTTCTGGCGCGGAGGTCGGCGGTCGAGGGGGTTGAGCCAAGGCGGGTCTCGTACTCTTGGCGTTTTTGCGAAACGAGCCAGGGGAAGGAGACCCGCCATGGCGACAGGGACTGTCGAGGAGTTGGAAGAGGAACGCAAGCGCGAAGAGGGTGAAGGCGCGGGGCTGCGGCGGGAGCTGGTGGCGGCGACGGCGCGTTTGGCGCGGTTCGAGATGGCGCGCTGCGGGTCCGGTTCGAGGGATGCGGCGCTGCTGGACATGCGGCTGCGCGCGGACATGCAGGAGTTGGCGCGGCAAGGGCTGGAGCTGGCGTACGGGAAGGACGACGCGGCGCCGTGCGCGTGCCCGGCGTGCGGCGGTCGGACGCGGCTGCTGCGGGTCGACGAGGTGCGCGTGGAGACGGTGCTGGGGAGCGTGCGGGTGGAGATGGCGCGGCGCGGGTGCCGGGAGTGCGGGCGCAGCGTTCGCCCGCGGGCGCGGCGGCTGGGCGTCGAGGGTTCGATGACGCCGTCGGCGCGGCGTCTGGCGAGCCTGGCGGGTTCGCAGTGCAGCTACGCGGGGGCGGACGAGTTGCTGCGCGAGCTGTCGGGGCTGAACTTCGGCGCGAAGCGGGTGGAGCGGACGACGCGGGCGGTGGGCGACGATCTGGAGGCGTGGCGGTCGGAAGGGGGAGGCGACGGCGACGGGGCCTCGCTGGCGCGGGAGGCGTCGAAGCCGGGGCGGAAGCTGTGCTGCGCGGTGGACGGCACGGGCGTTCCGGCGCTGCCGAGCGAGACCGAGGGGCGTTCCGGCAAGGACGGCGGACGGGCTGGCACGCGCGAGGCGAAGGTGGGCGCGCTGTGGGTGTCCGAGACGGACGCCGAGGGCCGCCCGCGCATGGTGGAGGGCGCGGCGGTGCTGTTCGCGGCGATCGAGAGCGCGGCGGAGACGCCCGGCCGGGAGTCGCCGTTCGAGCGGCGGCTGCTGCGCGAACTGGCGGCGGCGGGCTGCGGGCCGGGCGACGTCGACGTGTGCGTCGGCGACGGCGCGGAGTGGATCCGGCGGGTGTTCGACGACTGGTTCCCGGACGCCGAGAGGATCGTCGACTACTACCACGCGGCGGAGTACCTGTGGGCGGCGGCGCGCGCCCGCCACGGCGACGGCGACCTCGCCGAGGCGTGGGCGAAGAAGCTGTGCGCGATGCTCAAGGCGGGCCGCGTCGACGACGCCCTGGACGACCTGCGCAAGCGCGGCGGCGAAGCCGAGGAGTGCCGCCGCGCGGTCGCGTACCTCGGCGCCCGGCGCGACCGCATGCGCTACGACGAATACCTCGCCAGCGGCCTGCCGATCGGTTCCGGCGTCATCGAGGCGGGCTGCAAGAACGTCGTCGGCCAGCGCGCGAAAGGCCCCGGAATGCGCTGGACCGTGGCCGGCGCCAACCCCGTCCTCTGGCTCCGCTGCGCGCGCATCGGAGGCCAGCTCGACGACTACTGGAACGACCGCGTCGCCGCACTCGCCGCTTGAGAATGGACTTGGTGAGCAACCACTGACCTACGATCTGTCGCACACCCGCCTTGCCAACGGGTGTTGCACGCGCCTCGCAAGTCCCGTATGGTCACGGAGAAGCGGGTGTAGCTCAGTCGGCGAGAGCGCTGCCAAAACCCGGCAGAGGTCGTAGGTTCGAGTCCTGCCGCCCGCTCCAGACTTCAACTCCGGAAGGAACCGCACCGTGGTGCTGCGGACCCCTGTGCTCTGCCTAGACACCAACGCGTCCATCGACTTTGGCGTCGTTCTCAGTCTGGGCGGCGGACACGACGCCATTGCCGCTCAGTTCAAGAGAATCAGCAGGGCCTGGGAGGGCCTACCGTACGATGAACATGTAAAGAGCGATGTTCTCTCGACACTCAGGAGCCGGCAAGAGCAGCTGTTGGCTGCCGCGCGGTTCCTACGCATTGCAGACGGCCATGCGGACATGCGCCTGTCGAAGTTCGCGAAGTTGGAGCATGTTCGCATAAGGGCGAACCCTCAAGCACTCCCTCCGTACTCGGCGTTGGTCGACCCGAAGGACGCGCTTGATGTCGCGCTGGAAGTGTTCGGCAAGACTGAACTGAAGCTCCAGGACGCCATGATCCTCGCGTCCGCAGTGGTGATGGGTGCCGACGCGCTCGTGAGCAACGACGACGACTTTGGGCGAGCTTTCAACGCTGGCGCGGGGACATTGGTGCGGGAACTCGCCGGCAAACCGATTGCTTTGCTGGATCATAGAGGCCCTCTGCAGCCCGATGCAACGTTGCATTCCGCAATCGCGAAGAGCTTGGACCGGCGGCATAAGGGGAATCCGTGGTTCGGCAGGCCAGTTCATGTCGACAAGCGGCGCGACGGTGGCTGGTATCTTGCTTATCGGCATCCGTGGCCTGTGGATGGGGCGGAACCAGCTCTTGTGCCCGGGCAACATCGCTTGTCTGTCGTTGACGCAAGCTCATTGATCGTCTGCGAAGTTCGCCAGATGTACTTCTTCGAGTCTTCGTTGCCGAACGGCATCACAAGCGAGTTGGCTACGCGGCTGGCGAACGATTATGCCGCCAAAGAGGGTCTCAGTAGCCATCTGCGCCTGCCAGACCATCATCCGGGATACATCGACGTGGCTATTCCCCTGGCAAGGCCTCCCGAGCAGTGGCAGAACTGGACGGTGGCCAAGCGCAAGGACCCCCAGACCAAGGCCGAGAGTACGGACCCCCATAAGAAGCTGGCACCCAGATCCGCGGTGGCCTTTGTGGAACGTCCGCGCAAGCGGCTCTGACATGGCTGCTCTGGCTGCTCTGAAGGCCATCGGTTCGCCCTCCACCTTGCTATAGTCGCGCGATGATCGTCGAGTTGGGCCACGCTGCCACGATCGTCGCGCTGGTGCTGGCCTTGGCGCTTGGTGGCGTCGGGCAGTTGAGCGCGGTGAACGGGGCGTGGCGGGGTGCTTCCACGGCGCTTGCTTCGGCGCAGTTCTGGTGCGTGGCGGTTGGGTTCGCCGCGCTGCTCTACGCCTTCCTCGGCAATGATTTCTCCGTAGCCTACGTCGCCGGCAACTCCAGCACGGCGCTGCCTTGGCCGTATCGTCTCAGCGCGGCGTGGGGCGGGCACGAAGGCTCCTTTCTGCTGTGGACGCTGGTGCTGGCGAGTTGGACCTGGGCCGTGAGCCTTGGCAGCGCCCGTCTGCCGGATGCGCTTCGCGGGCGCGTGTTGAGCGTGCTGGGGCTGCTCAACTTCGGCTTTCTGCTCTTTCTGCTGGCGACGAGCAGCCCGTTCGAGCGGCTGGTGGGAACGCCGTCCGACGGCGCCGACCTGAATCCGCTGTTGCAGGATCGCGGCCTGCTGGTCCATCCGCCGATGCTCTACGTCGGCTACGTCGGCTTCGCCGTGCCGTTCGCCTTCGCGGTGGCCGGGCTGCAATGCGCTCGGCTGGATGCGGCTTGGGCGCGTTGGACGCGGCGTTGGGCGAACGTGGCGTGGGCGTTTCTCACCGTCGGAATCGCGCTCGGCAGCTGGTGGGCGTACTACGAACTCGGCTGGGGCGGCTGGTGGTTCTGGGATCCGGTGGAGAACGCCTCGTTCATGCCTTGGCTGGCGGGCACGGCGCTGGTGCATTCGCTGGCGGTGGCGGAGAAGCGCGGGGCGTTCAAGAACTGGACGGTCTTCCTGGCCATCGCGGCGTTCTCGTTCTCCCTGCTCGGCGCCTTCATCGTCCGCTCCGGAGTCATCACGTCGGTTCACGCCTTCGCCGCGGATCCAGAACGCGGCCTGTTCATCCTTTGGCTGCTGGTGCTGGCGGTGGGCGGCGCGCTGCTGCTGTACGGCGTTCGGGCGCCGAGCGTTCGCAGCCGCGCCAGCTACCGTGGCGTCTCGCGGGAGTTCATGCTGCTGACGAACAATCTGCTGCTGGTGCTGGCGCTGGCCGTGGTGCTGATCGGCACGCTCTATCCGCTCGCCTACGAGGCAGCGACCGGCGGCGAGAAGATGTCCGTGGGGCCGCCGTACTTCAACCGCGTCTTCGTGCCCTTGGCGCTGGTGCTGGCCGGATGTCTGGCGTTCGTGCCGGTGGCGCGTTGGAAGCACACGCCGCTGGTGCTGTTCCGCAAGGTCGGGCTGCTGGGGCTGGCGGCGCTTGTGGTGGGCGTCGTCGTGCCGCTGATCGTCGCCGGAGCGTTCAAGCTCGGCGCCGCGCTGGCGATTGCCTTCGGCGCCTGGGTCGCTCTGGCGCATGTCGCGGACTGGCGACGACGCGCCGGGGCGTTGACCAGAAGCTACGTCGGCATGACGGTCGCCCACATCGGCTTCGCCGTCACGCTGGTGGGCATCGGCGTCACCAGCGAGTTCTCGCGGGAACTGGACGCGCGCATGGCGCCGGGGGATCGCGTGGAACTGGACGGCGTCGTCTGGGAGTTCACGGCCTTGAGCCAGGTGCGGGGGCCGAACTACGTCGCCGACCGTGGCGAGTTCGCCGCGAACGGTCGCGTGTTGATCGCGGAGAAGCGCCGCTACGCGGCGAGCGGCCAGGTGATGACCGAAGCCGGCATCGCCGCCGGCTTCTGGCGCGATCTGTTCGTCGCGCTCGGCGAACCGTTGGCCGACGGTTCCTGGGGCGTGCGCATCAACCACAAGCCGTTCGTGCGCTGGGTTTGGCTCGGCGCGCTGCTCGTCGCCTTCGGCGCGGTCTGGGCCGCGTTCGACCCGCGCTATCGGCGCTTGGCGGCGCGAGGCCGCCCGGCGTCGCCTCCTTTGCCGGCCGCCGATGCGCCAACCACAGGCGGCTTGGAGGCGGCGGGCGCACCCAGGTGACGAAGCGCTTTCTGCCGCTGGCCTTGTTCGCGGCGCTTGCCGGGCTTCTCTATCTCGGCTTCTCCCTGCGCGACCCGCATCTCTTGCCGTCTGCGCTGCTGAACAAGCCGTTCCCGGATTTCGACCTGCCGATCCTGGGCGTGGTGGAACGCGCCAGCCGCCAGCGTCTGCTGGGCCAGCCGCGGCTGGTCAACGTCTGGGCGACCTGGTGCCCCACCTGCCTCGCGGAACACGGCGAACTGCTGCGCATTCGCGCCGAAACGGGTCTGTCGATTGTCGGCGTCAACTACAAGGACGACGACCACGCGGCCATCGCTTGGCTTGCTCGCCACGGCGACCCCTACGACTTCAGCATCGTCGACGCCAACGGCGATCTGGGAGTCGAACTCGGCGTCTACGGCGCCCCGGAGACGTTCCTGGTCGATGCCGAGGGAGTCGTGCGCTACAAGCATGTCGGCGCGGTGACCGCGGCGGTCTGGCGCGACGAACTCGCGCTTGCGCTCGAAGCGTTGACGTTGCCATGAAAAGTGTTTTGGCCTGGCTGTGCGTGTTCGTCGCCGCGAGCGTTGGCGCTGCGTCCGCCATCGACGCCTTCGACTTCGCGGATGCAGAGGCTGCCGCCCGCTACCAGCGCCTGATCGGCGAGTTCCGCTGCCCGAAATGCCTCAACGAATCCCTAGCCAGCTCCGGTGCGCCCATCGCCGTCGATCTGCGCCGCGCCGTGCGCCGCTTGGTGGAGGACGGCGAGTCGGACGACGCCATCCGCGCCTACCTGCAGGAACGCTACGGCGACTTCGTGCTCTACGACCCGCCGTTGCGCCCGGCCACGTGGCTGCTGTGGTTCTCGCCGTTCGCCTTGGCGGCGGTCGTCGGCCTCGTGTTGTTGCGCGTGGCGCGGCGGCCGGCCGTGGCGGCGAGCGCCGAAGAAATGGAACGGGCGCGTCGGCTGCTGGGCGAGAGCGAGTGATCGCCACGTGGCTCGGGGTTGCCTCGCTGGCGCTGCTGGCGAGCGTCTACGTCGTTCTCCGCGCCCGCCGCAAGGGAACGGCGCCTCCGGGCGCCCCCGCGCCGCTCGTCCGGCAACGCCAGGAGCTCGAAGCCGAGGCGCTTGCCCAAGGTCTGGACAGCGGCGAAGCCCAGGCGCTGGGCGAGGAACTCGCCCTAGATGCCCTCGACCAGTCCGCAGCCGCGCCACCCGCCGACGAGTCGCCAAGTCCAACGGTGCCGATGCTGCCGCTGCTTCTTGGGGCGCTAATAGCCGCGGGGTCGTCCATCGGCTTGTACGCGCTGTGGGGCGAACCCCATGCCGATGCGCTGGCGGACATCGAGCGTCTGATGACCTTGGCGAGCGAAGGCGACGACGCGGCCCAGGAACAGTTGCTCGATGCCTTGGCCTCCCGCACCCAACGCAAGCCGAACGACCGCGACAGCTGGTTTCTGCTCGGCCATGCGCGCATGAGGGACCAAGACTTCGAAGGCGCCGCAAGCGCGTTCGAGACCCTGCACGACCTCGCCGGCAACAACCCGCAAGTGGACTTGGCGTGGCTCCAGGCGCGCTATCTCGCCGATGGCGGCAGGGTTTCCGAAGCCGCCCGCCCCATCGCCGAGCGAGCGTTGGCGAACAACGCCAACCAGCCCGAACTGCTGGAACTGCTCGCCATGGACGCCCTGCGGCAGAGCGACTTCGCAAGCGGCGCCCGGCACCTCGTGCGGGCGTTGGGGCAACCGATGCCGACGCAGCGGCGTCGGCTGCTGACGGAGACTCTGGCGTTGGCGCGGGCGCGGCTGGACCCGCAACGGCCACTGATCGAAGTGGCTGTCGAGGCGTCCTGGGAGGGTTCGCAGACGCCGTGGCTGATGCTCTTCGCCCGACCGGCAAGCGGCGGCATGCCGCTCGCCGCCGTGCGGGTGCTGGCGGAGCCGTCGCAAACGGTGATCCTCGACGACGCCACGACGATGGTCGAAGGCGGGTCGTTGCGCGAGAGCGGGCCGCTGCGCGTTGGGGCGCGGCTGTCGGAGAGCGGCGAAGCGTCCGCCGCGGATGCGCAGGCGGAGGCCGCCGAACTGGTCGATCCTGCCCAGCAGCCGCGCATCCGGCTGCGACTCGGCGAACCCGCCCCCGCTGCCAACACAGAGGAAGGGGGAGTTCCTAGCGTAAACTCCTAGGCCATGCAGGAACTCAAGCCCGGCACGACCATCATGGCGAGCGACGGCGCCGCGTTCGTCGTCGACGCAGCGCTCGCCGCGGCGTTTCGCCCCGGCGACCGCGTGGTTGCGGATACGACCGCCGGCCTGCTGCACATTCCGGCAACGGAGTCGGCGAGCGCGCGAACGGCGGTGGATGCGGCGAACAGCGCCTTCACCGCGATGCACGGCGTTGCCGATGCCGCAATCGTCGAGTTCTACGGCCACGCTGCCGCAGCCCTGGAGGACGACGCGGTCTGGGCGCGAATCGCCGACGTCAACGCCACGGACGTTGCCGATGCGCGAAGGCGCGGGCGTTCGACGACGCGGCTCGCCGTCTCGGACGCGATGCGCGAGAAGATGATCGCCGGCCTGCGCGGCTGGGCCGAAGCGCCTTCGCGCCGTGGCGCCGTGCTGGAAACGGTGCGCGGCGACGGCTTCCGCGTGGAGCTTCTCGGTGCCGCCCTCGGCGTCGTCGGCTTCGTCTTCGAGGGGCGCCCGAACGTGCTCGCGGATGCGTGCGGCGTGCTGCGCGGCGGCAACACCGTGGTGTTTCGCATCGGCGGCGATGCGCTGGCGACGGCGCGGGAAATCATGCGCGTCGCCATCCAGCCCGCGCTTGCGGCTGCTGGGCTGCCGACTGGCGCGGTGGCGCTGGTGGACAGTTCCGCGCACGCCGCCGGCTGGGCGCTCTTCCTCGACCCGCGCTTGGCACTGGCCGTGGCGCGTGGTTCCGGGTCGGCCGTGGACGGCCTCGGCGCCTTGGCGCGCAGCGTCGGTACGCCGGTGAGCCTACACGGCACCGGCGGCGCCTGGATCGTCGCCTCCGCCAAGGCCGACCACGCGGAGTTGCGCGAGGCCGTGTTCCGCTCGCTGGATCGCAAGGTCTGCAACACGCTGAACGTCTGCTGCCTCGTCCGCGACGGGCGAACGGAAGAGCGGGCTGCGGTGGTGCTCGATGCGCTGCGCACCGCCGGGGAAGCGCGGCGGCAGCCGTTCAAGCTGCACGTGGCGCAAGGCAGCGAGGCGCTCGTGCCCGCGGACCTGTTCTCGAACATGGTGACAGTGGCGCGGGCCGAAGGCTTGGTCGAAGAACCCCAAGCGGAGTTGATTGAGCGGGAGGGCTTGAGCGTCGAGTGGGAGTGGGAAGAGACGCCGGAGATCACCCTTGCCACCGCCGACACCTTGGAAGAAGCAGTCGCGCTCTTCAACGCCTTGAGTCCGCACTTGGTCGGTACGCTGGTGTCCAGCGACGCGGACGAACACGAGCGCTTCTTCGCCGCCCTCGACGCGCCCTTCGCCGGCGACGGCTTCACGCGCTGGGTGGACGGCCAGTTCGCCCTCGCCAAGCCGGAGCTGGGGCTCTCCAACTGGCAGCACGGGCGCCTGTTCGGACGCGGCGGGATACTCACTGGCGACAGCGTCTACACGGTGCGAATGCGCTACCGCAGCGACTGAGCGCCCCGCCAGCGCGAAGAAGCGCCGGATTCAGTCGTGCCGCAGCGCCTCGATCGGATCCAGCTGCGCCGCCCGCCGCGCCGGCCAGATCCCGAAGAACAACCCCACCCCGACGCTGAACGCCACCGCCAGCACCACGGCGTCTGGCGAGATGAGCACGTTCCACTGCGCCAGCTCGGTCAGCAGCCACGCGCCGCCAGCCCCCACGGCGATGCCGAGCAGGCCGCCGAGGGCGCCGATGGTGAGGGCTTCGATGACGAACTGCGTCATGATGTTGGCGCGGGTTGCGCCGAGCGCCTTGCGCACGCCGATCTCCCGCGTCCGCTCGGTCACCGACACCAGCATGATGTTCATGATGCCGATGCCGCCCACCAGCAGGCTCACGGCGGCGATGCTGGCCAGCAGGAAGGCGAAGATCTGCGTCGATGCCGCCGCCATGTCGATGAACTGGCGACGGTTGAGGATCATGAAGTCGTTGTCCTGGCCGGCGCGGATCTTGTGTTCGCGGCGCAGCACCCGTTCGATGTCCACCATCCCCATCTCCAGCGAGACGTCGTCCGCGACCCGCGCCGAGAGCCCGCGCAGCCGGTCGGTGCCGAAGACGCGCAGCTCGGCGGTGGTGAAGGGGATGAACATGTCGTCGTCCGGGTCCGGGCCGAAGCGTTCGCCCACCTTGTCGAAGACGCCGATTACCTCGAACGGCACGCGGCTGACGAACATCGTCTGGCCGACCAGGTGCGCCGGCTCGATGTCCAAATTGGCCGGAATCGAGGCGCCGAGCACGGCGACCCGGCGTTTGGCGGCGAGGTCGCCAGCCGTGAACATGCGCCCGTGCAGCACCTCCAAGCCATGCACTTCGGGATAGTTCGGCGTCGTGCCGTTGACCGTGTGGTGGAGGTTCTGGTTGCCGTACTTGATCTGCCGCCCGCTGCCGAGTTCGGGCACCACCGCGGTGAGCGTCGTGGCGTCGCGCGCCAGCGCTTCGTAGTCGTCCACCGTCAGCGAGACCCGGTTCGCCGAAGCGACGCCGCGGCGGAAGGACTGCCCGGCGATCACCGACAGCACCCGCGCGCCGAGGTTCTCGATCTGTTCGTCCACCGCCCGCTGCGCGCCGGCGCCGAGCGCCACCATCGTGATCACCGCCGCTACGCCGATGATGATGCCGAGCATGGTCAAGCTCGAACGCAGCAGATTGGCGACGATGGACTCGAGGGCGACGCGAACGGTCTCGAACAACGACATGGCGGCTCTCCGCTACCAAGCCGGGCGCACGGCGGACACCGCTAGTCGTCCGACCGCCGGCTGAGGCCGGGAATGCCCGTGCGCCCGCTGATGCGGCGCTGGAAGCTCTCCTGGGCGCGCACGAGGGAAGCGCTTGGCAGCAGCAGCACTTCGTCGTCTTCGTCGAGCCCGAAGACGACCTCCGAGTGGTCCAGATCGGTGACGCCGGTGCGAACGCGAAGCGCCAGCGGAGCGCTTTCGCGCAGCGCGAAGACGAGATAGTCGCCGCCAAGCTGGGCGTCGATGGGAGAGGTCCGGGCGCCTTGGCGCGGCCCGTCGCCGCGTCCGCCGCCGGCTTGGCGGCGCCGGCGCATCTCGCGGGCGAGTTCCTGCTCCTCCTCGGTCAGCGTCTCGCCGTTGCGCATCTTCGTGAAGATGGCGCGCATCCGCTCGCGATCCACGCCAGCCGGCGGGCCGTCGCCGCGCCCACGTCGTGGCGTCGCGTCCGCGCGCGGTGGCGGAGCAGGCGCTTCGGCCAACATGCGGCGCACGTCCTCGGTGTCGATGCCGAGCACGCTGCCGGCGGCGAAGATGTCCTCCTCCGTGCGCAGCGCGGCGCTTGGAATCGTCGGCACGTCGCTGCGGCTGACGATCAGCACTTCCACTTCCGCGTTCATGCCGGGCTTCAGCAGCCGTTCGCGGTTCTCGATGTCGATGAGCACCGGGAACATGGTGACGTTCTGCTCGGCCACCGCCTGCGGCTCGACCTTGATGACCACGCCGCGGAACGGGCGGTTAGGGAAGGCGGCGACGTTCACCGTCGCCCCCTCGCCGGGGCGAATCTTGCCGATGTCGATCTCGTCCACCAGCATTCGCACCTGCACGTGCGAGAGATCCGCCATCTTCATCAGCAGAGTGCCGCCGCCCACGTCGCCCATGGGCGAGGAGATGACCTGGCCCTGCTCCACCAGCCGCTCGATGACCGTGCCGGTAATGGGCGAGACGACGTCCGAATCTTCCAGCTGGATGACCGCGTTCTCCACTTGGATTTCGCCGCGCACCACTTCGGACTTGGCGGTGGCGTGCTCCAAGGTGGACTGCTCCCAATCCGCCTTGGAGAGGGATTCCCGCTCGTAGAGGCGGGTGACGCGCTCCAGGGACGACTCGGCGTTGGCCAGCCGCGCCTTCGCCACCTCCAAGTTCGCCTTGGCGAGTTGCAGGGAGTTGTTGAGCACCCGCCGGTCGACGCGCGCCAGCAGGGTGCCGGATTCCACGTCGTCGCCGGTGTCCACCGGCAGCGAGAGGATCTCGCCGGACGCCTTGGACTTCACCTCCACGGTGGTCACCGGCTCGATGATGCCGGCGGCGTCCACCGCCACGGTGATGTCGCGGCGGATCACCTGCGCCGTCTGGTAGAGCGCGACCTGCTCCTCGTCGGCTTCGCCTTCGTTGAGCAGCGTTTCGACCTGATCGCAGCCAAAGACGGCGAGCAAGGCGATGGCCGCGATGGCTGGCTTGAGCGTTCGCATGGGATCTCCCGCTTTCATTTCTCGTCGCCATCGACGAGGTAGTCCCTGGTCACCAGCCCGTCGCGCAGATGGACGTGCCGCTCGGCGCGCGCCGCGATGTCGGGTTCGTGGGTGACGAGGATGATGGTCTGGCCGGACTCGTGCAGGGCGCCGAACAGTTCCATGATGTCGCGTCCGGTGCGGCTGTCCAGATTGCCGGTGGGTTCGTCGGCGAGCAGGATGTCCGGCTCGTTCACCAGCGCCCGCGCCACCGCCACGCGCTGCCGCTGCCCGCCGGAGAGTTCGCTGGGGCGGTGCGCCACGCGGTCGTCGAGGCCAACGCGGCGCAGCGCTTCCCGCGCCCTGGCGCGTCGTTCGCGTCGGCCGACGCCACCGTACATCAGCGGCACCTCGACGTTCTGCATGGCGTTGGCGCGCGGCAGCAGGTTGAAGGTCTGGAAGACGAAGCCGATGCGCCGGTTGCGCACCCGCGCAAGCGCCTTGTCGCCGAAGTTGGAGACGTTCTCGCCGGAGAGCCGGTACTCGCCGGTGGAGGGGCGGTCGAGGCAGCCGATGATGTTCATCAAGGTGGACTTGCCGGAACCGGACGGCCCCATCACCGCGACGTACTCGTTCTGCCGAATCGTGCAGTCCACGCCGTTCAACGCGCTGATCGTCTCGGCGCCCATGCGGTAGTCCTTGCGGATGCCCCGCACCTCGATGACCGGTCTGTCCTGCGGAAGTCCGGGCTGTCGCTGCATAACCGTCAATCCCGCGCATTTTCAGCCGAGTATACGCAACGCCGCCGCGCATCCGTCGCTCCTTTCGGCGGCCGCGTGGCGACTGCATTTTGCGCTTGCACGGCGCCAGCCAACATGCGACATTCGCGGATGCGCCTGCGGCATGGTCGCAGGGCGCGAGAACGTGGAACCAGGACCGAAGCGATGCGCGACCTCTTCAGCAGCCCGATGTGCCCGTGGTCGTCGGACGGCGCGACAAGTCGTGCGCTTTCCGAAAACGTGCGCTTTCGCCGTCAACGACTGGCTGCATCGGGCCTCGCGGATGTCGTGTAGGTTTGGCCTGAAAGCGTAGTTGACTCAACCGAGGAGGATGAAATGACTTCCGAGTTCCCCAATTCCCCCCCCCCCCCCCCCCCCCCCCAAGAGCGCGGCACTGACGCTGACGAGCAAGTGACCGACCGGCCTTCGGCCAAGAAGGCGTGGCACAAGCCCACCTTCACCGTGATAGATGGCGACATGAAGATCTTTAAGAGCGGGGCAAAGCCCGATACCGTAGTTGAGGACGCTGTTTACTACCCATTGAGCGGGTGACGACCGCCTCATGCGGCGTGTCTTGGCGTTGTCGTGAGCGAGCTGGCGTACTGCTACGGTGCCTACGGACTGCGCATCCGCTCGGCTCTTGCGTTGCCCTTCTTCGATCCGTTGCCCGATGCGCAGGCGGCGGATGTCTCCGTGCGTCTCGGCGCCGTTCCCCGCACCCTTCCCGGCGTTGACTGCCCGGTCCGCAACGGCATGTGGCAAGCGCGTCCCGGCGCCTTTCTCCTGCAAATGGAGGGAGTCGCCCGCTATCTGATCGCCGACGGCCGCGAAGTGCGCATCGAGCCCCTCGGCGGCGACCATGCCGACATCGCCAGCCTCCTGGTGGGGCTGTGGATTGTTCTGCTGCAGCAGCGCGGCGTGGTGCCGCTGCACGCGGCCGCCGTGCGAACCACGGCTGGGGCGGTGCTGCTGATCGGGCGCAGCGGCGAGGGCAAGTCGACACTGGCGGCCGCTCTGATCGAACGCGGCCACGCCCTGCTGGCCGACGACGTCTCCGGGCTGGCCTTGCGCGGTGGGCGGGTCACGGCGCTGCCGTCGTTCGCCAGCCTGCGCTTGTGGAAGCAGACGCTGGAACAGATGCGCCTGTCGCTCAAGGTGCGGTCGAGGGTGCGCCCAGGGGTGGAGAAGTTCTGGGTGGAAGCATCCAGCGCCTGCACGGAGGCGTTGCCGGTGTGCGCCGCCATCGTGCTGAAGCCAAGCCACCACGCCGACATCCGCACGGTGCCCGTATCGCAGAACGATGCCTTCGGGCTGCTGTGCGAGCACACCCACCGCAAACGGGTGCTGCGCGCCATGGGCCAGCGACCCGCGCACTTTCGCGTCGTCGCGGCGATGGCCCGGCAGGTGCCGATGCTGCGTGTACGGCGGCCGTACCAACCGTTTCTGCTCGAGGAGCTTGCGGACCACGTCGAAGCGCGGGTAGCGGAGCTTGGCTCGGCCAGCGCGAAGACCGGCGCCGCTCCGCGACGCAAGCCGCCGGCGGCAGCCGCTCCCGCACGGGCGTTGTCCGCGCCGTCCGTTGCGGAGACGACGCGAATCCGGGCGCCCGGATTCGTCTGGATCGCCAGCTGGCCCAAGTCCGGCAGCACCTGGCTGCGGACGGTGATCACCAACTGCCTGCGCGACGACGACCAGCCGGCTTCCATCAACGCGCTCGTCGGCGCGTGGCTGCACGGCCGCGACGAGTTCGACGACTACCTGGGGCTTGATTCCTCGCACATGACGGCGGAGGAAACGTCGCGCCACTTGGCGCGGTTCCGCGCCGCGGCGGTGGAGGAACTTCTGGCCGCCGCCGGGCCGACATTCGCGAAGACGCACGAAGTCTACCGGCTGCCGGACGGCCCGCCACGGTTCCCGCGTGGCGGCAAGGTGGTCTGCCTGATGCGGAACCCTCTCGACGTGGCGGTCTCCTACGCCCGTCATATCAACCTGCCCGTCGCCCGCACCATCCAACTGATGAACAGTTGGCAGGCGCACGAGGGGCTAGACGCGGACGGCATCCACAACCGGCTTCCCGAACCGATGACGACTTGGAGCAATCATGCGCTGAGCTGGATCGAGCAGGCGGAACTGCCCGTCCACGTGGCCCGCTACGAAGACTTGCTGGCGGATCCCCGCGCCGGCTTCGGCGCCATCGCCCGCTTCGCCGGCCTCGACCTGGACGACGCCCGGCTGAACCGCGCCATCGAGCACAGCGCCTTCCACCGCTTGCAGGCGCAGGAGGCCGAGACGGGATTCAAGGAGAAACAGCCCAGCGCGCCTTCGTTCTTTCGTGCCGGAACAGCCGGACAGTGGCGCAGCGAACTCGCGCCCGAACAGGTGCGGGCGATCGTCGACGTACACGGCGACGTCATGGCGCGGTTCGACTACCTGCAGGAGGCGCAGCAGTTCTGCGCTACGTGACCGCGCGGGTGTAGAACGGACCTAATCGGGGTCGAGAAGCGTAGCGAGGCGCTCGGCCACGGCGCTCGGCGACAGGTTTTCGGCGACGTGTCTTTGGCCAGCCGCTGCGGAATCCCCCTCGCGTCTTGCGGCGATCAACGCCGCGGCCAGCGCGTCGGCGTCGTCACCGGCGAAGTATCTGGCGCAGCCGCCGGTCGCCTCGCGCGGCCCGGGCTGGTCGGCGCAGACGACCGGAACCGACGCCGCCAGCGCTTCCACCAGACTCATGCCGAACGCTTCTCTCGCCGTGGACGTGGACAACACCGCGTCGAAGGCGCGCAGATAGCGTGGCGCCTCCGGCACGAAGCCAGCGAGCACGATGTTCGGCGCTTTGGGCAGGCGCTCCGCTTCGTCGCCGCTGCCGACGAAGACCAGCTGCGCGTCGCCGCCCAGCGCCGGCAGCGCTCGGCGGAAGCCCTCGACGGCGAACGCCGGACGCTTCCACCAATGCAGCCGGCCGACCACGCCGATGGCGTAGGCATCCGTCGCCACGCCCAAGGCGTCTCGCGCCTCGGCACGGCTGAGCAGATTCTCCTGCAAGGCCGCATGGTCGATGGGGTTCGGCAAGGTCGCGCAAGGTCGCCCCAGATCCCGCGCCATGTCGTCGGCAACTGCGCTCGACACGCCAGCGAACATCACCGATTTGCGCGTCGTTCGAGCCCGGATGCGCCGCCGCCAACCGCGCACCATGCCGAAGTCGTGCGCGACCGAAACCTGACGCCGCGAGTTCACCGCGAGGCCGGCCCGCCAGCCCTTGTAGCGATGGGTGAGCACGACGGCGAACGCATCATCGCCAGCCAAACTCGGCAACGCATCGGGCGGCAGGTAGCGACGCCCCGGCGCTTCGCCCGCGGCCGCTTCCAGATAGATGGTCGTGACGGAGTAGCCGAGCGTCTCCAGCGCAGCCCCGAATCCAGCGCACACATCGGGGAACGGCGGATGATCGTTCGCGCAGATCTGCAGCGCTTCAGGCATCGCCCGAATCCGCCTTGGTCACCAGCACGTCCTCCATCACCAGAAAGGGCAGGTCGGCACCTTCGAAGATGTCGAGGGCGTCGTCAGGCGTGCAGGCCATGGCTTCGCCGCGTCGATTCAAAGACGTGTTCAGAACCACCGGCGCACCGGTGAGTTCGCCCAGACAATTGAGCAGCGCGTAGTAGCGCGGGCTCGTTTCCCGCGTCACCACTTGCGGGCGGGCGCTGCCGTCCACATGGACCACTTCTGGAATGCGCGAACGCCAATGTTCCGCCACGTCGAAGGCGATGGTCATGTAGGGCGCGGGATGGTCGCTGCCGAGGACGTCCGCCGCCACCGTATCGGCGAGCGATGGGCAGAACGGTCGCCACCGCTCCCGGTACTTGATGGCGGCGTTGATGCGATCGGCCATGCCCGGAGTGCTCGGACAGCCGAGGATGCTGCGCCCGCCGAGCGCCCGCGGCCCGAACTCCATGCGGCCTTGGAACCACGCCACCGGGTGCCCTTCGGCCAGCAGGGCGGCGGTCTGCGCCGGCACGTCGTCGAGCGCGCGCAGCTTGAGGCCGCCGCGTTTGCGCACCGCCCGCTCGCAGTCCGCGTTGGAATACGAAGGGCCCAGAAAGACGTCGCGCAGCGGCGGAATCGTCTCGCCGGCCGCGCTTGCCACGAAGGTCGCCGCGCCGAGCGCGGTGCCGGCATCACCAGCCGCGGGCTGCACGAACAGCCGGGCCACGTCCGCACGGGCGAGGATGCGCTGGTTGAGGCGCACGTTCAGCGCCCCTCCGCCAGCGAACGCAAGCTGTCCACATTCCGCGAGGATCGCGCCGAGGTGGCGGTCGATCAGCGCGAGGCAGGCGTTCTCGTAGGCGGTCTGCATGGCCGCCGCGTAGTGGACGTAGGGCTCGTCGATGTCGTCGCCACGGCGCGGCGGGCCAAGGCGTTCCACGAACGGCGGCCCGAAGTAGAAGCCGCGCCCGCCCTCCTTGTAGCGACGCAGCCCGACGGTGTTGACCTGCCGCGTGTCCACGCGCACCTCGCCGCGGGCCGACTTGGGGCCGAGAAGCGGCGCGAAGTCGAAGCGCTTGGCATCGCCGTAGGGCGCCATGCCCATCACCTTGTACTCGCCGTCGAGCATCTCGAAGCCGAGGTACTCGGTGACCGCGCCGTAGACGCCAGCGAGGGAATCGGGATCGTAGAGTTCGGCGATGCGTTCGATGCGCCCTTGCTGCCCGACGCCGAAGAAGGTGGTCGCGTACTCGCCCTTGCCGTCCACGCTCAGCACCGCCACCTTGCCGTCGAAGCCGCACAGGTGGTAGGCGCTCGAAGCGTGCGCCAAGTGGTGCTGCACCGGCGCCAAGCGCGTTCTCGCCCAGTCGATCCCCAAGGTCTCGCCCAAGCGCAGAACCTGCCGCCGGTGGCGACGAAACCGCCGATTGCCGTTGAAGATGGCGTCCAGCGCCCGATCCGGCGCGTGCCAATGACGCCGCGCGTAGTGCCAGCGCGCAGCGCCGAAGATGGAGACCGGCGCATAGGCGCAGGCCACCACGTCGACCGCCGCAGGGCCGATGCCGGCCGCTTCGAGACAGTAGCGGGCGGCCTCGACCGGCAGCCTTCCCTTGGCGTGCTTGTCGCGCACGAACCGCTCTTCTTCGGCGGCAGCGACGATTTCACCATCCGCGAGCAGCGCTGCCGCAGGGTCGTGCCCCAGCGCGCCGGAAACACCGAGCACGATCACTCTCGAACCTTGTCCGTGGCCCAGTTGCGAAGCCAGCGTACATGGTCGCGGCGATGCGCCCGCTCGAACGTCCACCGGAAGCGGTGGAAGGCCGCCGCATCCAGATCGACGATCTCGAACCCGTTGCCGCTCACGACGAAGTTAGTGGCCTTGGTGTCGCCGTGGCTGAACCCGGCCTCGCGCCACCGCTCGAACAGGTCGTGGGCGCTGGGTGTACGACGATGGGTGGTAGCTGCTGGCGCACGTCCTGGGAGCGCGGGCGTCCCGCCCGCACTCTTGTTCACGGGTGCTTTTGCCTGTGCGGGCGAGACGCCCGCGTTCCCAGGGCGGCTGATGGCCGCGCCTTCCGCCGTGAGCGGGGCGCTGGTCTCGTCGCCGAGGGTGGCGGTGCCGGCGAAGTCGCAGACGAGGTAGGCGGCAGCGTCTTCGCTTCGACATTCGATCAGCGCGCGCGGGCGTGGCGTTGCGATGCCGAGGCAGCGCAGACCATGCCCGGCCTGCCAAGCGCGTCTGGCTCGGCTCGGCTTGAACTTGAGGCGCAAGCGATGCCAAGGCCCTTTCACGCGATAGCGCTTGACCGCGAGCTCGCCGACGCGAACGACCTTGGCGGTGTTTCCCTGCTTCAGAACGGTGCCGCCAGCCAGCGCTCGTTCCGGGTCGGCGATCACTTCGAGCAGCGCCGGGTCGTCGTCGCCACGCGCCGTGACGATGAACCGGCCGCTGTGCCGACGAACCGCGAACGGCGTACAGTCGCGCACGCTCTTCGCCATCAACTGGCGGACGCGCTTGCGACGGGCTCGCGCCGCTGCGAGACCGAGACGGCGCGGGTCTAACTGAAAGGCGGCAGAACAAGCCTTGGCGTAGGCTTGGGTGGCCGCCGCTGCATCCGGCGCGTCGGGAGGCGCGAACTCCGCAAGCAACCGCGCCGCGTCTTGGAGTCGTTGCCAATTCCACACCCGTCGCGCTCGGCGAATGTCACCAGCGTCGATGGGCAGCACGTCGCGGCGGCGAGCGAGGAAGTTGCCGAGGTGGAGGTCGCGCTGCCGCACCCCTCGGTCGTGCATCTTGGCAAGCAGCGCAAGAACTCGGTTCGCGTCCTCGACGAGTGGCCGCCGGCCATCCACGAAAGCGAACGCCAGGACGCGAGCGCCACCGCCCCTTCCGGTCCCCAGCAGCTTGGGCGCCGGCACGCCGGCGGCGCTCAGCGCCTCGACGCCTCGGCGTTCGCGCTGGAAGTCGCGGCTGGCGCGACGACCAAAGAACGCTTTGAGCACGGCCTCCTGGCCATCGATGGTCGTCCGTGCGACGAAGCGCCGGCCGGGTTGCGAGCGCAAGGTCTCGGTGCAGACCAGTCGCTTGCCGCCGTCCCCCAGATCGACATCGACGCGAAACGGCAGCGGCGGCGCACGGCCAAGGTCCGCGAAGCTGCCGATGCTCGCGGCGGCGCATGGCGCACCGTCCCAGGCACCGTTACCGAATAGGACGCCCTTGGCCCGCGCCCGCTCCGCCAGTTGCTCGGCACGCTTGCCGACCCGGCGCCAGAAGCGCGTTCTACGAAGCGCCGGCAGTGGCGACTCACCGACGTACGCAGCGACGAATCGAGCGCGATCCAATGACGTCAGCGACACGCCAAGCGAGTTCGCGGAGTAGAGCAGCGCCGCAAGGTCTCGGCACCGCCAGCGCAATGGCACGGGCGAATGCAAGCGCGCCCGGTGCAAGTCGATGACGGCGAGGGCGGCCCTGCCCGCTTGGAGTTCGTCGGCGTCCGCCAGCAAGTGCGCGAGATAGAAGTCGCGGTGGTGAACGCCAGCGTCGTGCATGGCCCGCGCAAGCCGTCCGACGGCCACCACCAAACGGCGCTTGAGGGCCGGTGGCGGCGCTTGCCGCGCCAGCTCTTCAAGACTGACCCGGCCTTCCAAGGCATCGCAGAACACGAACGAACGGCGAGTCGCCGGATTGCCGCCCTGCTCGCCGAACGCCGCCACCGTCGGCGAGCGGACGCCGTGTTCGGCGAGAACGCGACAGGCGGCGTATTCGTTGCGCGCGCCGAGCACCGGCGGCTTGCCGACGAGCAGGTTCTTGAGGATTTCCCGCCAACCAACGCCGTCGTGCAGCTTGGCGAAGTACGCCGCTCCGTCGTCGCTGACCAAGCGCAGCGTTCGGCGCCTAGCCGTCTGTCGATGCACGTCGCCGCGCACGTCGAAGAGGCGTTCGAACGTCGGCGCGCTGGCCGCCAGCGGCAAGGCGTCTGCGAACGCGCCGGCGTCGAGCGCGGCTTGGAAGTCGTCACGCAGGTACAGCGTCACGGCTGCGCGCCAAGCGTTCGACAACGGCGGCGAGCCGGTCGGCTTGCCCGTAGTGGCTGGGATCGGCGCCGATGCGCGTCGCGTTCTCGCGCCAGCGGGCAAGCTGGTCGGGTGACGCGACCAGATCGAGGAGGGCGCGGTTCAGCGTTTGTTGCTGG
Organism: Candidatus Azotimanducaceae bacterium; assembly: GCA_965243175.1. GTDB lineage: Bacteria > Pseudomonadota > Gammaproteobacteria > Pseudomonadales > Azotimanducaceae > VXYL01. Next base: position 2,254,165 of record OZ251532.1, read on the forward strand.
AAGGGCGCCGCGAGCACGACGCCAGCGTCGGCTTGGCGGACAAGCGCCGCTTCGTCGATCCAGTCGTGGGTCACTACGGCCCGACCAGCGGCAAGCGCATCGAAGATCCAGCCGTTCGACGACGGTGCGTAGGCGAGGTCCACGAACACGTCCGCCTCGTCGAGCAGCGCCGCGACCGTGCGGTCTTCTCCCAGCAGCGTCACTTGGTCGGCCAGACCGAGCACCGACGCCATACGCCCGAAGGTTCTCGGCAAGGTGCCCAAGGCCACGATCTTCACCCGACGTCGCAGTTCTTCCGGCAGCCGCCCCAGCCCAACCAGCAAGCGCTCGAAGCCGCACGCCACCAAGTCCGTGCCAGCTAGGGCGAACACCACGGAATCCCCGTCACGTGCGGCCGGCTTGGGACGTGATGCTGGCGGCTTGGCACCGAGGCCGGGCGGCAAGCAGCGCAATCCCTCGCTGGTGCGCGGGTCTTCGCCGCGTCCGTAGAGCAGGTCGATGCCGTTGATGTCGTCGAAATCGAGCACGCAGGCGCTCGGCACTTGACGCAGCGTGGCGGCCAGCCAGCTTTCGTAGCGCCGCCGGCGGTACTTCTCGGTCATCGCGGCCACTGGTGCGTACACCAGCTCAACTCCATCTGGTTCTTCGCCCTGCCACGAACAGGCGTAGATGCGCACGTTCAAGCCCCGCGCCGCACACGCCTCAGCCACTGGCAGCAAGGCGCGGCAGCGCGACTCCGCTGGCGAGAAGCGAAAGGCGCAGAGCGCGACCAGCGGCACCTCTTCACCCGCGTTGATTCGTTCCAGATCCCGCACGGCGGCCTGCGCCATGCCGTAGATGTCTTCGCCTTCGCCAAGCAGCCGCCCGTTGCGCGACCACTCGGCGCGTTCAGCAGCGGTGAGCAGCCGTTCGAGATCGGCGTTGAAGCGGGCTTGACGAAAGGGCATCGGCGTGACGATGCCTGCCCGAGCGCGTTCCACGTAGTCCGCATAGCCGCAGTTCGCTGTCGCGAGTACCGGCAGTCCAGCCGCCGCGCTCTCAAGAATCGCGGTGCCGGTGTTCTCGTCGTGCGCCGGCAGAACAAGCCCGTCGGCGGCTTGCAGCAGCGCTGGCACGTCGTCCCTGCCACCGAGAAACGACACGCGCTTGGCAATGCCCAAGCGTCGCGCCAAGCGCTCGAAACTGCTTGCCCGATCGTCGCCGACGACGAGCAGAACGGTACGCCGTCGCAGTTCCTCCGGCAGCGCGGCGACGCCTCTGAGAGCGCGGGCCAGCCCCTTCTTGACAAAGCCGGAACCGACGAACAGCAACGTCGGCTGGTCGCTGCCGATGCCGAGCGCCTGGCGTGTGGCGGCGCGGGGCAGACCTTCGCCGTTCGCACGGTCGCGTTCGATGCCCGGCGGCAGCATGTGGAACCGGTGCGCTGGCGTGCCGTAGAGGCGACGGTAGATGCGGTTCTGCGTTGGCGAGATGGCGAGGATGCGCGTCGCAGCGGCTGGGTCGAAGACCGACTTCTCGAAGGCGGCGAAATGGCGGTAGCGCAGCGTCAAGCGGTAGACCCAGGGGCGCTGCGTCCGCGCCTTGTTCTCGAAGCAGGAATCGCCAGCGTAGTACACGTCGAGGCCCGGCATCTTGTTCATGCCGACCAGCAGATCGGGCGGTTCCGCCTTGGCGAGCGCCGCGACCTCGGCCGCGAAACGGCGTTGCCGCACATGGCTGCGCAGACCGCGCTGCGGCAGCACCACCACGCTCGCGCCGTCGAGCGGCGGCCCCTGCCACGTCATCGCGTAGATGCGCACTTCGTGGCCGCGCACAAGGCATTCGACGGCGATCTTCCTGAGATCCCGCGCCACGCCGCCGTGGGGGAAGAACTTGAAGATTGCGAAGGCGATCCGCACCGTCGGCGCTAGCTCCCCGCGTACAGCGCCTTGAGCGAAAGAGCCGAATCCGGTTGCCGAGGGAAGGGCGCGGGCGTTTCCATGAGCTCGGCGAGGACTGCCCACGCCCGCTCCGGCCGCACTTCGGCGAGACACGCCGGCGCCACGTGCTGGCCCTGCCGTGGCGTCGCGCCGTCGTAGCGGCAGCGCTTGGAGAGGCAGGGCGCGCAGGCGAGCCGCGTGGCGAGATTCCGCACCCGCGCCCCTTGGCCGCCGGTGAGCCGCGGGTCAGTCGGGCCGAAGACCATCACCGTGGGCTTGCCGAAGGCCGCGCCGAGGTGCGCGAGGCCGCTGTCCACGCCGACCACGGCGCGCGACTTCGCCACCACGTTCAACGCACCGCCCAGGTCGGTCGGTGGGCACAGCTTGGCGGTCGGCACGGCCGCGGCGATGCGCGCCGCCCGCTCCCGTTCGCCGCCCAGCCAAGGCAGCGTCGGCGTCAATCCGGCGGCGGCGATGCGCCGTGCCACGTCGATCCAGAACGCTTCCGGCCACAGCTTGGTGTGCCAGCTGGTGCCGTGGACCAGCACCACCGAGTCCTGTTCCGAGGCGCTCTGCAGGCCGAAGGACGGCTGCGTGTTCGGCGCTTGGTAGCCGATGGCGGCGGCGAACAGGCGGCGCAGGCGAACGACCGCGTGCTCGGTGCGCGGCACGTGGATGCGGCGACCGTAGCCGAGCGTCGCGGCGCGTTCGCGGACGCTCGCGGCGTCGAATCCGGCGCGTGTGCCGGCCCGCGCCCAGCAGCCGACGAGGGCGCTCTTGATCAGCCCCTGGGCGTCCAGCGCAAGGTCGTAGCGACGCTCGCGCAGTTGGCGCACGAAGCGCCGCAGTTCCCGCTGGCCGTGCGCGGGAGATCGCCGCCAACGTCGAAACGCCACTGGCAGCACCCGTTCCACGCCGCTGCCGAGGGCGGCCACCGGCTGGTAGTTCTCTTCGACAACCCAGTCGAAGCGAACGCCGAGCCGCGCCGCGTCCGCCAAGGCCGGCAGCGTATGCACGATGTCGCCGAGGGACGACGTCTTGACCAGCAGGACTTTCATGCCGGCGCCTGGTCGGCGTCCGCTTGGGCGAAGACATCGAGCTGGCAGAGCGCGTCGAACACCTGCCCAGGCGCGATGCCGTGCAGGCAGTCGGTGTGCCCAAGCGGACATTCGCGGCGAAAACACGGCCGGCAGTCGAGTTCCCGCTGCATCACCACGGCACGGTCCGAAAGCGGCGGCGTGAAGCGAGGCGAGGACGAGCCGTAGACCGCGACCACGGGAACATCCAGCGCCGCGGCGACGTGCATCAGGCCGGAGTCGTTGGCCACCACCGCGCTTGCCGCCGAGAGCAGATCCACGACTTCGAGCAGCGACGTGCGGCCGGCGAGATCCACCGCCGAAGTTGCCGTCGAGAGGATCGAGCCGGCATCCCGCGATCCGCCGAGCACCCAGACGTCGGCCCCCGCTTCGGCGCAACGCCGAGCTAGCGTCGCGAAGTGCTCCTCCGGCCAGCGCTTCGCCGGCCCGTAGTCCGCCCCTGGACAGAGGGCGACGACTGGTCGTTCGGTCGTCAGGCGATGCCTGGCGAGCAACCGCTGACGCGCTTTGCCATCGGAACGAAGGCGAGGCCGGGCCGGTGCCACGTCGCCCAGCGCCGCGAACCGATCCACCAGCTTCGGCCAGCGCTGCGCGTCCAGCTTGCGCACATCGTTCAGCACGCCGTAGCGGAACTCGCCGCGCCAGCCAGTGCGCTTCGGAATGGCCGCGAACAGCGGCGCGAGGGCGGACTTGAAGGAACTCGGCAGGACGATGGCCTGGTCGAAGCGGCACCGCCGGAGCCGCTTGCCAGCCGCGTGCCGTTCGCCGAGACCAAGAACGCCGTGCCGGGCGCGAATCTCGTGGACCGCCGCCACGCCGTCCATGCGCGTTGCCAGCCGGGCGGTGTTCGGCGGCGCGAGAAAGTGCACGTCGCCGCGTTCGACAAGGCCAGGCACCAGCGTGTGCGCCATCACCATGTCGCCCACCCAGGCTGGCGCGACGACCAGCGTTCTCACGTGGCGGCGACCGGCGTGTGCCACTCCGGGTGCGCTTCCCGGCGCCCGCGCACCTGGTCGAAGTAGAGCGTTTGCAGCGTCTCGGTGACCGGCCCCCGCTTGCCGTCGCCGATGGCGCGGCCATCGAGTTCGCGGATGGGCAGCACTTCGGCGGCGGTGCCGGTGAGGAACGCTTCGTCGGCGATGTAGAACTCGTCGCGGGTGATGCGGCGCTCGACCAGTTCCAAGCCCTGTTCGCGGGCGAAGACGAGGATCGTGTCGCGGGTGATGCCGGGCAGGCAAGAGGTGAGTTCGGGGGTGTGGACGACGCCGTTCTTCACCAGAAAGACGTTCTCGCCGCTGCCTTCCGCGGCGTAGCCTTCGTTGTCCAGCAGCAGCGCCTCGTCGCAGCCGGCGTCCTGGGCTTCGCGCAGGGCGAGGATGGAGTTGATGTAGTTGCCGTTCGCCTTCGCCTTGCACATGGTGATGTTGACGTGGTGGCGGGTGTAGGACGACGTGCGCATGCGGATGCCGTGCTCCCGGGATGCCGGATCCATGTAGTCCGGCCACGGCCAGCAGGCGATGGCGGCGTGGACGCTCAGATCCACCGCCCGCAACCCCAGCGCCTCGCAGCCGAGATAGACCACCGGGCGCAGATAGCCCTCGCGCAGGCCGTTGGCGGCGAACACCTCGCGCTGGGCGCGCAGCAGTTCGTCCTTAGACCAGGGCATCTCGATCTGCATGATCCGCGCCGAGTCGAACAGCCGATCGGTGTGCTCGCGCAGCCGAAAGATGGACGCGCCGTTCGGCGTTTCGTAGGCGCGGACGCCCTCGAACACGCCGATGCCGTAGTGCAGCGTGTAGGTGAGCACGTGGACGTTGGCCTCGCGCCACGGCACAAGCTCGCCGTCCAGCCAAATCCAGCCGTCGCGATCCGCCAGAGTCTCCGCCATGCTCCCGCTGCTCATTTCGTCGGAGACGCAAGAGTAGTCGTTGCGCTGCTTGGCATAAAGGGCTTGTCCGGCCGTCGGGCGAAGTTGAGGCAGCCGAGGCAGTAAAGTAGCCGACGCTCCAAGGCGGTTCGACGGATTACATGGTGGACGTGCTTGTCTTGTTGATCTGCGCTGTCGCGCTCGTGGCGATCGGCGTTCGGATATGGAGGTTCGAGCGGCGGGAGGCCAAGCGCGACTCGTCTCCGCCAGGGCGTCACCCCCGCTGGTTGCGCATCCTGGCGGCGTATACGATTGGCGGAGTTCACGGTGACGGTGTGCCGCCTGGGCAGCGCGACGTGGGGCCGACTCTTTGGCGTCGTCGAGACCACGGCGACGACCTGCCGGCGAAGCAGGACGAAGAGCATCCTTCGCGGCGTGAGGATGCATAGCGAATCCACGTCGCCCGATGGCGGTACGCTATGCTCGCCGGACGCACCGGGGCGATCCGTCGCTGGCAGATCTTGAAGGATGCTCATCGCTGTCGCGACATTCGTCGCCGTTGCCGTTCTCACTTGGGGGTTGTTGAACGCACCGTCGCCGTTGCGTGTGCTGGCGCATCCGAACAGGCGCAGTTCCCACGCCGTGCCCACGCCGACGGCTGGGGGCGCGGCGTTCGTCGTTGTCGTCGTCTGCTGGCTCGCGCTCTTCGCCGAGGACTATCCGCCGGCGATGCCGTTGGCCCTTGGTGGAACGCTGGTCGCGGCTCTGGGGCTGGTGGACGACGTGCGCGAAGTCCATGCTGGCATCCGTCTCGCCTGCCATGCGCTTGTGGTCTCGGCGTGCGTGGTCTGGCTGGTCGATGCTGGTGTGCTGCTCGGCGTTGGGCTGGTCGTCGGACTGGTCTGGTGGCTGAATCTCTACAACTTCATGGACGGCATCGACGGCATCGCGGCATCGCAGGCCGCGGCCTTTGCTGGCGGTGCGCTGCTGCTTGCCGATGCGGGTTCTTCGCAGCCGTTTGCCGCCGTGCTGGTGGCCGCTTCCGCTGGCTTCCTGCTCTTCAACTGGGCGCCGGCGAAGATCTTCATGGGCGATGCCGGCAGCGGGTTCCTCGGGCTGCTCACCGGCGTGTTGGCGCTTTGGCTGTGGCAGGCCGGCGAGTTGGCGCCTGTCGCCAGCGCCATCCTCCTGCTAGCATTCTGGTTCGACGCCACCTACACGCTGATCGTGAGAGCAGTCACCGGGCAAGCGTTCGCTTCGGCGCACCGTTCGCACCTCTACCAAGTGCTTGGGCGACGCTTGGGGCACGGTCGCGCCGTGGGGATCTTCTGGGTGCATTGGCTGGCGTGGCTGCTGCCGCTGGCGTTCGTCGCCAGCCGGTTTCCGCGTTGGCAGTTCGCGTGTCTGGCGCTTGCCTGCGCGCCGATTGCGGTGGCGTGTGTGCGACTGCGGGCGGGGGCCGAAGAGCCAGTTGAAGGGAACGGAGCGGCATCGTGCTGATCGATCTCTTCGAACGCCTGAGCAGTCGGCAGAAGCAGGGCGTCGCCATCGCCATCGACGCCGTGATGCTGCCGTTCGCGCTGTGCTGCGCCCTGACGCTGCGCCACGGCAGCTGGAATCTGAACTGGATCCAGTTCTGGCCAGCCTTCGCCGTCACCCTCGCTGGTGTGCCGCTCTTCATCTACGGCGGCCTGTATCGGCACTTCATCCGCTACATGGGCGCGAAGGCGGTGATGTCCATTCTGGTGGGCATCACGGTCACCACGATGGCGTTGGCGGCGGTGGCCTACATGGCGCGGATTCCGGACCTGCCGCGGTCCGTGATGGTCGTCTTCTGGCTGTTCGCCATGTTCTACGTTTCGGTGACTCGGCTTTCGGTGCGCGCCTACGCCGAATCCGTGGTGCGGCGCAACGTCGCCAAGAAGCCGGTGGCGATCTACGGCGCAAGCGGCGCTGGGGCGTATCTGGCGTATCTGCTCGACCGTGGCAGCGAGTACCGGCCGGTGGCCTTCATCGACGACGACAAGGACAAGCACGGCGGCGTCATCCAGAGCCTGCCGGTCTATCCGGTGCCGGCGTTGACCGAAATCCTGCGCGAACACGTCATCGACCAGGTGCTGGTGGCCTTGCCCACGGAAGCCGCCGCGGAGCGTCGTCGCGCCATCGAGATGCTGGCGCCGTATCCAGTGCATGTGCGCGTGATACCGGACATCGACGCCATCGTCTCCGGCGCCGCTTCCACGCCCGACATCCGCGACGTCGACGTGGGCGACCTGCTGGGCCGCGACGAGGTGGCACCGCTGCCACACCTGCTGCGCGGTTCGGTCGCCAATCGATGCGTGCTGGTGACCGGCGCTGGCGGCTCCATCGGCGCCGAGCTGTGCCGGCAGATCCTCGCCTTGCAGCCACGCCTGCTCGTCGTCCTCGACCAGACCGAGTACTCGCTGTTCAGGATCGAGAACGAACTGCGCCAGGCGCGGGAACGCGACGGCCTCGGTTCGCCGGTGGTCGCCGTGCTCGGCTCGGTGCTCGACAGCGCGCTGATGGAACGCACGATGCGCGGCCACCAAGTGGAAACGGTCTACCACGCCGCCGCCTACAAGCACATCGGCATCGTCGAGAACAACGTCATTCAAGGCATCAAGAACAACACCTTCGGCACTCTGCGCACGGCTCAGGCCGCGCTGGCGGCAGGGGTGGCCGACTTCATCCTCATCTCCACGGACAAGGCGGTGCGCACGCGCAACGTCATGGGCGCCAGCAAGCGGCTGGCGGAGATGGCGCTGCAGGCGCTGCAGGAACAGACCACCCGCACCCGGTTCTCGACGGTGCGCTTCGGCAACGTGCTGGTGTCTTCCGGGTCGGTGGTGCCGCTGTTCCTAGAGCAGATCGACAAAGGCGGCCCGGTGACGGTGACCAGCGCCGGCGCCACGCGCTACTTCATGACGATATCGGAGGCCGCCGCCCTAGTGCTGCAAGCCGCGAGCATGGCCAACGGCGGCGACGTCTTCCTGCTCGACATGGGCGAGCCGGTGAACATCCTGGAACTCGCCAAGAAGCTCATCCGCCTCAAGGGCCGCACGGTGCGCGACGAAGCCAACCCGCACGGCGACATCGAAATCCGCGTCACCGGCCTGCGCGCTGGCGAAAAGCTCACCGAGGAGCTTCTGGCCAGCGCCTCCTTCGGCACCGAACACCGCAAGATCATGCGCGCCGTGGAATCCCACGTCCCCTGGCCGGAACTCGAACCCGCGCTGGCGAAACTGGAACGCAGCTGCGACGACTTCGACTTCGACGCCATCAAGAAGCACATCGAACACCTGGTGGACGGCGCCGACCTCGCCCCCAGAGCGACCAAGCCGGACAACGTGGTGCCGCTGGCGAAGGCGGAGCGCTGACAACGGCGTGTCGCTGACCTTGGCAGCGCTCATCGCTCGTTGCTTCAACGGGGAGTTTTCGCGCCAAGCGGCTGTCGGCCGCTTGAGCGACTGCGCTACAATGACCGTCAAGCGTCGCCTGCCGTGGCGACGATCCCAGGCCAGTCGCCGCGCAGACGAAGAGGAGCATCGATGGTTTTGCGCCCTGACGCCGAGGCGACTTCCACTCCCTCCGGCGCTTCGACAGAGGCCAATGGCGAGCCCAGCCGGCACGTTCCGGAACCAAGCCGTCGAATAGACACGCGGTTTCCGGAGCAGTTCGTCGACGCGCTTTCGCGGCAGGAGGTCTTCAACAAGCATCTGTTTCGACCCAATACCTATCTGCACAAGTGGTGGGCCAGGCGCTGCGGGTCCACATTCCGTACCATTCTCAAGCAGTTCGCGCCGTCCGCCGAGCGGTCGGACTACTACGCCGCCGGTGGACTCGAAGGTCTGACGGTGCTCGACCCGATGATGGGCGGCGGCACGACGTTGCACGAGGCCATACGGTTGGGTGCCAACGTCATCGGCGCGGACATCGATCCGATTCCGGTTCTGCAGGCTCGCGCATCGCTTTCGAGGACCCGGTTTCCGACCCTGCGCGCGGCCTTTAACCGCTTCCTTGCGGATCTGCATGCCGACTTGCACCCGCACTTCCAGACCCGGTGCCCGACATGCGACGCGCAGACCGACATTCGCTACTGCCTTCACGGTGTGCGCAAGCGGTGTGGATGTGGCACCGTGACGCAAGTCGAGCAGTACGACTTGCGGCAAGACAAGGACACCGCCACGCGGCTCGATCCCCACAGCGGCGAAGTCTACACCTGCCAGCAGCCAGACCATCCGCTCGGAAACAGACGCTTGATCAGCAAGGAAGACAAGCGCTGCCCATCGTGCGGCCAAGCCTACCAGGAACTGCGCGAGTTGCCGTTCCATGCGCGCTACGAACTGGTTGCCGTTGTCGGCGAGTGCTCCACCCACGGTCTTTTCTACCGTGCGCCGACGCCGGACGATCTCCATCTTCTTGCAGCAGCGGATGAAGCCCGCGGCACGCTGGATTTCGGCGACGTCGAAGACTTTCTTGTCCACGAGGGGCCGAAGTCCGGAGACTTGATCCGCCATCACGTCGGGTCCTACTTGGACCTCTTCTCTTCTCGGCAGCTTCTGTACTTGCACAGCGCGATCAAGCACTTGCGCGAACACGCCGGGCTGGAACGCTTGAACTTGGCGCTGCTGGTGTCGACGTCCCTGGAGTTCAACTCCATGCTTTGTGGCTACAAGGGGTGGTACAAGAATCGGCCCGGCGCCATCCGGCACACCTTCGCTCTGCACGCCTATTCGTTCCAGTACACGGCATTGGAGAACAACCCCGTCAACCCCACCAAGTCGTCCGGCAATTTGCTCCAGCTCTTCCATGATCGCATCGAGCGCGGGCGCAGGTGGGCGGCGCTTCCTATCGAACGAAGGATCGGACCGAATGGCGAACGAACGCTCGTCTCGATTCGCGGCGAGGACGACGCTGGCGAAGAAGCAGACGAACAATCCGATTTGTCGACGGAGGGCGGCCGGTTCTTGGTCATGCAAACGGATTCCCGTTGTCTTCCCCTTGCCGACGATTCGGTGGACATGGTCGTCACCGACCCACCGTACTTCGACAGCGTACAGTACGCTGATTTGGCCTCCTTCTTCCGCGTCTGGTTGGCGCGCCTCGTGCCGGACGCGGCGCAGTGGCGATACGACCACGGGCAAACCGCGGTAGCGAAGCGCGGACGGGACGCAAACCGCTTCATGCCCGCCTTGGCGGGGATATTCGCGGAGTGTCACCGGCTGCTGAAGCGCGGGACGGGCCGCATGGTCTTCACGTTCCACCACTGGGATTGCAGGGCATGGTCGGAACTCACGCTCGCGCTGCGAAGCGCGGGATTCAGGTTGATGAACGCCTACGTCGTGTTCTCGGAGCACCCGATCTCGGTCCACATACGCAACCTCAAGTCCATCCGACACGACTGCATCCTGGTGTGCGCGGACAGCAGCGCGCCAGGAGGCCGATCTTGGCCGGAACCCAGGGAACTCAAGACAGCCGACAGCGAGGCATTCTGCCGAGGTTGCGGGGAGGTGCTTGGCTGGCTACTTGACAGCGAGATGGGGGACGAGGCGGTCCACGCCGAGTGGAAGCGCCTCTTGGGGAGCAGGCCGTGACCGACTCGGTTCGCAACCAGCCGGCGGAGGTGTTCGGCTATCCGATCGCGAACCGTTCCACGCGAGCGGAGCAGACTCGACGAGCCGCGAGGTGCCCGTTCCGCGACGTCCGCTGCGAGAAGAAGAGTCGGCTTCTGGACGGTCCTTTCGGCGTGTGCTCGGCGCGGACGAGCCGTGGCGTCAGTGCCATCTGCCCGCGGCGTTTCGAGGAGCCCGGCAGCATCGAAGGCGTGCCGCGGGTGTTGGAGGAAATCGCGAGGCACTACTTCGGCACCACGGACGACATCGTGGTGTTCCCCGAGGTCAGGCTGCCGAATGTGGGCGCGATCGACTACGTGATCGTCAAACACAGACCGATGAAGTCCGAGGTGGAGGATTTCGTGGCGGTCGAATTCCAGTCCGATTCGACCACGGGAACGGGCAAGCTTGTTGAGGCGTTCAAGCACTTCGTGGACGGACAAGACATAGCGGGTAACCACTACCGGTTCGGCATGAACACCTACGACTCCATCAAGCGTGCAGTCACGCAGCTCATGAACAAGGGGATCGTGTTCGAGCGCTGGGAGACGAAATGCTATTGGGTGATTCAGGAGTACATCTACGAGAACCTGGTCTCGAGGTACGGGCTTGCCGCTGGCGCCGTCCAGCCTGAACACAGTACACGCTTCGCGCTGTACGCATTGCGGCCACAGGGCGACCAGCTCTCTCTGGTTGCTACGCGGGTCCTTTCGACGAGCGTGGACGACGTCTACCGCGCGATGCGCAGCAATCCCCGCCTGCCGGACAAGAGCACATTCGTGGATGGGCTGAACAAGAAGCTGCAACTCCGTCTCTCTGTCCGGTGACCATTGCGTCGGCACCGTCCAACGGCAGTAGAATGACCCTCAACGCAACCCAAACGACGAGGCATGGACCATGAACTCAAGATTGTGCGACGAGCTCGGCATCGAGTTTCCTCTCTTCGCCTTCAGCCACTGTCGGGACGTGATCGCGGCGGTCACGAACGCCGGGGGCTTCGGGGTGCTTGGGGCGGCGGGGCATACGCCGGCCAGCCTGGACATCGAGCTCGACTGGATCGACGAGCATGTGAACGGCAAGTCCTACGGTGTCGATCTGCTGGTGCCGACCAGCATGGACAGCAAGGAGCGGGCGCTCACCGCTGCCGAACTCGAAGATCGCATTCCCGCCGAACACAAGCGCTACATCGCCGAACTGCTCGCCCGGCACGACATCGACACCGCAGACCTCTGGGCGCAATCAGCGCCCGAAGGCTTGGGCGACAACATGCGCGAAGTGGGCGCCGGGAAGATTCTCGACGCGGCCTTCGCGCATCCGGTGAAGATGGTGGTGAACGCGCTGGGCGTACCGCCGGACTTCATGTTCGAGCGCGCCCGCGCCAAGGGCATCGTGGTCGGCGCGTTGGCTGGCGCGCGGGAACACGCCGTGAAGCACGCCGAAGCCGGCGTGGACGTGATCATCGTCGCTGGCACCGAAGCTGGCGGACACTGCGGCGAAGTCTCGACGATGGTGCTGCTGCCGGAGGTGCTGAACGCGCTGCAATCGGGCGACGACGGGCCGCATGTGCTGGCGGCGGGCGGCATCGTCACCGGGCGGCAAATGGCAGCCTGCATGGCGATGGGCGCCGCCGGAGTGTGGACCGGCTCGGTGTGGCTGACCACGGCCGAAGCCGAGACTCTGCCGGTGGTGAAGGAGAAGATGCTCTCCGCGAGTTCGCGCCAGACCGTGCGTTCGCGCAGTCGCACCGGCAAGTACACGCGGCAGCTGAAGTCCGCGTGGACCGATGCGTGGACCGATCCCGACGCGCCCGACCCATTGCCGATGCCGCTGCAAGGGGTGCTCGCCGGGGCCGCCTTCCGCAAGATCGACAAGCTCGCGCAGGCGAACCACGGCGGCGCACGGCAGCTGGCGAACTACTACGTCGGCCAGGGCGTCGGCCTGATGAACGAAACCGTCTCGGCGCGTTCGGTCGTCTACCAGTTCATGGAGGACTTCGCGGACGCCGCCGAACGTCTGGCCGGGGCGGTCGCCGAATAGCCGGGTCGCCTGCGATCTGCACCTAGGTGGCGGCACCGCCGGCTGGTGCCCGCCACGGAGGGACTATGCGCTACACTCGCGTTCGCACCTCCATCGCAGCACCTGTCCATGCCCTCGCGCAAGCCGCTGAAGATCGTCCATACCTCGGACGTCCATCTCGATGGGCGCGGCGCGGACGTCGAGGCGGACGGCTTTCGCAACCGCGCCGAGCGCGCCTTCGCAGGCGTGGTGGACACGGCGCTGGAGGAAGACGCGGATCTGCTGCTGATCGCCGGCGACCTCTTCGACAACAACCGCGTGGACGACGCCACTATCGCGTTCGTCTACCGGCAGCTGGGGCGGCTTGCGGAGCAGCAGGTGGTGGTGCTGCCTGGCAACCACGACGTCCACGACGAGCGCTCGGTCTGGAACCGCTTCGACTTCAATGCGGCCGGCGACAACGTGCATGGGCTGATGGAGCACGGCGGCGACTGCCGCACCTTCGACGAACTGGGCGCCCGCGTGTGGGGCCGGGCGATGCAGGAACACGCGCCAGAGAACTTTCCGCTGGACGCCACGCCAGAGCGTCACGACGAGCACTGGAACATCGGCATGGCGCACGGCCAAGTGGTGGAACGGCGCATCCGGCAAGGCTCTTCGCCAATCACGCGGGAGGAAATCGGCGCCTCCGGCTTCGACTATCTGGCCCTCGGCCACATCCACGTCTGGGAAGACCACAGCGTCGGCGACACCACCGCGTACTATTGCGGTTCGCCGGTGGCACACTACGCCGGCTCGAACGGCGGCAAGGTCGCGCTGGTGAACCTGTGCCCGCAAGCCGGTGTGCAGGTGGACAGTCGCCAGGTCAGCGTCTGGGAAGAATCCAACAAGGAACAGGAGGGGTATCGGGGCAATGGATTTCCGTGGTGAAGCACGCGACTGGCTGGACGCCAACTGCCCGCAGAGCCTGCGCCAGGGCCTGGGCGGCTACACGGCTGGCGGGCGCAAGGCCGTCTACGCCAACCCGGACACGAAGGCGTGGCTGGACCGCATGGCCGAACGCGGCTGGACCGCGCCGACCTGGCCGAAGGAGTACGGCGGCGGGGGCTTGAGCGTCGACGAGCTCTCCGTCCTCGACGAAGAGATGCGCCGCATCAACGCCCCGGCGCCGTTGAGCGGCCATGGGCTCACCATGATCGGCCCGGCCATCCTGGAGTTCGGCACCGACGCGCAGTGCCGCGAACACCTGCCCTCCATCGCCCGCGGCGACATCCGCTGGTGCCAAGGCTACAGCGAGCCGGGCGCGGGTTCCGACCTCGCCAGCCTGCAGATGCGCGCCGAAGACGAAGGCGACGACTATCTGGTGAACGGCGCCAAGATCTGGACCTCGGGCGCCGACGGCGCGGATTGGATCTTCTGCCTCGTGCGCACGGATCCGAAAGCGCCGAAGCACGAGGGCATTTCGTTCCTGGTGCTGGACATGGAGACCCCCGGCGTCAGCGTCTCGCCCATCGAACTCATCAGCGGCTCCTCCGAGTTCTGCCAGACCTTCTTCGACGACGTGCGGGTGCCGAAGCGCAACCTCATCGGCAAGCCGGGCGAAGGCTGGACGGTCGGCAAGCGCCTGTTGCAGTACGAGCGCAGTTCCATCGGCGGGCGCGGCGGCACGCGGCAGAAGGCGAAGACCATCGACGCCTGGGCGAAGGAATACGTCGGCGAGGCCGATGGCCGCATCGCGGATCCCGAAATCCGCGCCCGCGTGGTCGAACAGCGCATCGGCGACGAGGCCTACCAGCTCACCATCCGCCGCTCCTTCGACGAAGCCACCAGTTCCAAGGCGCCGAGCTTCCTCTCCTCCATGTTCAAGCTCTACGGCACCGAACAGAACATGCGCCGCAACGACCTGATGATGTCCATTCTCGGCGCCCGCGGCCTCGGCTGGAGCGGCGAGGACTTCAGCGGCGCGGAACGCATGGCCACGCGAGGCTGGCTGCGCTCCAAGGCGAACTCCATCGAAGGCGGCAGTTCGGAGATCCAGCGCAACATCATCGCCAAGCGGGTGCTCGGGCTGCCGGACTGACCGGTCGGCTCGGCGCAGATGGCAGACGCAAGCACTGGCTCGGCCCCTTCCACGCCGCGTTGGCGGCGCTTCGGATGGGTGCAGATCCTCGTCATCGCGCTGCTCGTTCTGGCGGCGTTTCTTTACGCGCGTTCCCGGGACGGCGACTCCGAGCAGGCGCCGGCCTTCTCCGCTGGCCGCGTGGAGGCGCCGCCGCCCTTGGTGCGGGTGCTGACGCCGGCAACTTCGGCGACTCGGCTGCGCATCGAGGCCACCGGCTCGGTCGCCGTTCGCAACTACGTGGCGTTGACGCCGCAAGTCGGCGGTCGCGTGGCGACCCTGTCGCCCTCTTTGAAGAACGGCGGCGCCTTCCAAGCCGGGGAGACGCTGCTGGTCATCGACCGCCGCGACTTCCAGCTCGCCCACGAACAAGCCCAGGCCGACATGGCCACGGCGGCCGCGGACCTCATGCTCAGGGAGGCCGAGGGCGATGCCGCGAAAGCCAACTACGCGCTGCTGAACCCGGGCGCGGAGGTGCCGCCGCTGGTCGCCAAGGCGCCGCAGATCGCACAGGCGCGGGCACGGCTCGATGCCGCCCGCGCCCGTGCCGACATCGCCGCGCTGGATCTGGAACGCACCGATTTCTCACTGCCCTTCGCAGGCCGGGTCGAGGAATCGACCGCCGAAGTGGGGCAGGTGCTCGCGCGCGGGCAGCCGTTCGGCCAGGTCTTCGCCTTGGACGCTCTGGAAGTGGCGGCGTCCGTTTCGAGCGAGGAGCTGGCGCGTTTGGAAGGCGCGGTGGGGCGCAGCGCAATCGTACGCAGCGGCAACCAGACGTTCGCCGCCGAAGTCGACCGGGTGGGCGCGGAACTGGATTCCCGATCGCGCTTCGCGACGCTCCATCTGACCTTCGCGGACATGGCCGAGGCGCCTTTGCCGGGCACCTTCGTGGACGTCGTCGTCGAAGGACCGGAACTGCCGGATGCCTTCGTGTTGCCCGAGGCCGCCGAGCAGATCGGCGGCGCCGTGTGGCTGGTTTCCGATGGCGTGTTGCGCGGCTTCGTGCCGCACAGCTTCGGTCGCACCGAGGCCGGCTGGGTGGTGGCGGCGTTCGACGCTGCCGATGGCGTGGTGCTCGGCGCGGTTCCGGCAGCGCAAGCGGGAATGCCGGTGACCATTGCCGACCGTGGCGCACAGGACGGTTGACGATGGCCGAGGCCAGCATCGGCGTCCAGCTGCCTCGCCCGACGGTGCCTGGCACCGGTCTCGTGCCCTACTTCGCGCACAACCCGGTCGCCGCGAATCTCCTGATGACCCTCATGCTCGTCGGCGGTCTGCTCGCCGGCCTGCAACTCACGTCGCAGGTATTCCCCACCGTCGACCCAGGCATCGTCCGAGTCAGCGTGCCGTATCCCGGCGCCACGCCCACGGAAGTGGAGGAAGGCATCACCCGGCGCGTCGAAGAGGCGGTGTTCGGCATCGACGGCGTGGAGCGGGTGCGGTCGAGCGCCACCGAGAACATGGGCAGCGTCACCATCGAACTCAAGGACTTCGTCGACGACAAGCGCGTGCGCGACGATGTGGAAGCGGCGGTGGATCGCTTATCGGACTTCCCGCCGCTGGACGCGGAGCAGCCCGAGGTGGTCAGTTCCGAACGCTTGGAAAACGTGATGACGCTGGTGGTCGCCTCCGAGCTCTCGGAAGCGGAACTGCTGCGCGGCGCCGAAGCGTTGGAAGAAGCGTTGCTGGCGCTGCCCACGGTGACCTTGGTGTCGCTGCTGGGGGCGCGCGACTACGAAGTCTCCATCGAAGTGAGGGAGGAAGCGCTGCGCCGCTACGACCTCACCATCGCCCAGGTCGCCAACGCGGTGCGCTTCTCTTCCCTCAATCTTTCGTCCGGCGAACTGCGCACCGAGGCTGGCGACCTGCTGCTGCGCACCAACACCAAGCGCGTGCGCGGCGAGCAGTTCGAGGACATCGTGGTGCGCGCCAGGGAGGACGGCGCCATCCTGCGCCTGGGCGACGTCGCCACCGTGCGCGACGGGTTCGTCGACGTCGATCTGATCAACACCTACAACGACCGCCGCAGCGTCTTCGTGCGCGTGCAGAAGTCCGAGGCCGAGGACCTGCTGACCATCGCCACCGAGATCAAGGCAATGCTCGCGGACTACCAGCCGCTGCCCGGCATCGACGTGGAAATCTGGGAAGACGGCACCGAAGTGCTGGAGAGTCGCCTCAGCCTGCTGCTGCGCAACGGCGTCCTCGGCTTCGCGCTGGTGTTCCTGTTCCTGGTGGTGATGTTGGACTTGCGGCTCGCCATGTGGGTGGCGATGGGCGTGCCGATTTCGTTCCTGGGCGCGTTTCTGTTCTTCGACTTCTTCGACGTCAACCTCAACATGGTGTCGCTGTTCGCCTTGATCATCGTGCTCGGCATCGTCGTCGACGACGCGGTGGTGGTCGGCGAGAACATCATCGCCGAGCAGGAGGGCGGGCTGCGCGGCATCGACGGCGCAATCGCCGGCTGTCTGGGCGTGCGCTCGCCGGTGACCATCGGCGTGCTGACGACGATGGCGGCCTTCGCGCCGCTGCTGTTCGTCACCGGCACCTTCGGGCAGATTCTGGGCGTCGTGCCGGTGGTGGTGATCACCGTGCTCGCCATGTCGCTGGTGGAGGTGTTCTTCATTCTGCCCGCGCACCTTTCCCACGGCCGGCCGTGGAGCCGCTGGCCGCTGGACGTCGGCCAAGCGAAGGTCGGCGCCGCGGTGAAGCGCTTCCGCGACGAGACGCTGGTGCCGGCCATCGCCTGGGCCGTGCGCCACCGCTTCGTGACCCTTGGCGGCGGGGTGGCGCTGCTGGTGGCCGCGGCGACGCTGCTGGCGACCAACGAAGTCCGCTTTCTGTTCTTCCCCAGCCTGGAATCGGACCGCCTGCAAGCGGACCTGGAGTTCCCCGTGGGCACGCCGTTCGAGGTCACCCGGGCCGCCGCGGAACGCCTGGTGGACGCCGCCCATGCCACCAACGAGCAGGCCGGCGGCACGTCGTTCCGCTCGGTGAGCGTCACCGTCGGCGGGCGAACGGTCGATGGCGACGGACCTGGCGAAACAAGCCTGAGCATCGCCAGCCATGTCGCCTCCGTGCAGGTCATCCTCAACGGCGAACCGCAACGCACGCTCTCGGCGCAGGAACTCGAACGTCGCTGGCGCAGCAACGCCGGCGAGTTCGCCGGCGCCGAACGCCTCTCCTACGTCGCCGAGTTCTTCGGCCCAGGGGCGGACGTGGAGTACGACCTCTCGCATCCGAACGACGACTTGCTCGACCGCGCCGTGGCCGACTTGAAGGCCGCCTACGCGGAGATGCCCTCGCTCTACGAAATCCAGGACTCCATCAGTCTCGGCAAGCGCCAGTACGACATCGAACTCACCCCGGCCGGCGAAGCGGCCGGCCTGACGCCGCTCGACATCGCCCGCCAGCTGCGGCGCCACTTCTTCGGCGACGAAGTGCAGCGCATCCAGCGTGGCCGCCGCGAAGTGAAGGTGATGGTGCGCTATCCGGACGAACAGCGGCGCAGCACCCGCGACCTGTTCAACGCCCGGGTGCGCCTGGCCGACGGTACGCTGGCGCCGCTCTCCACCGTCGCCAAGGTGACCGAATCGCGCAGCTTCTCTTCCATCGACCGCATCAACGGCCTGCGCATCGTCACCGTCCAAGCGGAGGTGGACACCGAACTGGCCACGCCCACGGAAATCTCCGCGCTGCTCGAGGACGACGTGCTGCCCGCCCTCAAGCAGCGCTACCCGGGCTTGCAGGTCAGCCAGTCCGGCTTCGGCCGCGAACAGGCGCAGGACATGGCGGCGCTCGGCGACCTGGCCCTGGTGGCGCTGCTGGTGATCTTCGTGCTCGTCGCCTCGCAGCTGCGCAGCTACTCGCAGCCGCTCATCATCCTCGCCAGCATCCCGTGCGGCGCCGCGGGAGCGGTGATCGGCCACTACCTGCTCGGCTACGATCTCTCGTTCATCTCCATCTTCGGCATGGTGGCCTTGAGCGGCGTGGTGGTGAACGACTCGCTGGTGATGATCGACCGCTACAACAAGATCCGCGCCGCCACCGGCCTGAGCGCCCAGGAGGCCATCGTCGAAGCCGCGCGGCACCGCTTCCGCGCCATCTTCCTCACCACCGCCACCACCGCCCTCGGCCTGACCCCGATGCTGTTCGAGACCAGCACCCAGGCCCAGTTCCTCATCCCAATGGCCGTCAGCCTCGCCACGGGCATCATCTTCGCCAGCGTCGTCATCCTGTTCCTAGTGCCAGCGTTGGTCGCCATCCGCGAAGGCGGGCGGGCTCGCGGGGGCTGAGACGGCGTTCGAGACGGGCGACTGTCTCACGCGAAAAAGCGGCGATCTCTCACACGAAACAGGGGTACTATCCACTTCCGTCATCCATGTGGGCAGGGCAGATTGTTCATCGCCCAAGTCCACATCGGAGAAGACAAGTGAGAAAAGAACCACAAGCCCAACCCCGCCGAACGGCGCTGCCTTCCTGGCTCAGCGGCCAGACCATCGCGCTGCTCAGCGGCATGCTCGCTCTCGCCGCATTCTGCCAGACCGGCTTCACCGGCCTTCGCACCGAGATGAACATCCTGCGTGGCGAGATCGATGACGTACGCACCGAGCTCAAGGGCGAGATCGACGCGCTGCGGACGGAACTCAAAGGCGACATAGCGACTTTGCAGACGGAACTCAAGGGCGACATCGCGACTTTGCGGACGGAACTCAAAGGCGACGTCGCGACTTTGCGGATCGAACTCAAGGGCGACATCGCCGACCTGCGGAAGGAGCTCAAAGGCGACGTAGAGGGCCTGCGTACGGAACTCAAGGGCGACACGGAGAACCTGCGTTCGGACTTGAGAGGCGACATCGCGGGTCTGCGCTCCGACTTGAGACGCCTCGAGGACCGAACGCGGGCGGTCGAAGTCGCGGTCGTCGGCATCAACGTCCGCCTCGACAACCTCGAACGCAGCCGCTCCGACGCGGCTGTCGCCGAGGAGAGCCCGGCACTGCCGCCAGGCGATGCAGAATCGGCCCAGCGCGTCGCGCAAGACCAGTAATCGCGTCGACTTGCAACGAACCTAGTCCCGTCGCAGTTCCGCGGTGACCGCGATGGGGCTGGGGTAGCGGAAGATCACCAGGTACGACGAGAGCAGCAGGGTGAGCACCGTGGCGCCTTGGACCACGTGGGCGGCTTCGGCGGAGAGCACGGTGGCGCCGGCGACGAACACCAGCAGCAGCGAGAACTCGCTGGCCTGGCCGAGGCGGTAGCCGACTTCGCGGGCCAAGGCGTCCGGTTCCTTCTGCCAGCGCAGCAGGGCGCGGAACACCGGCGGCTTCGCGGCCACCAGCGCCACGCCCAGGATCAGCGTCGGCATCCACATGTCGAGCAGCAGCAGCGGATTGATCGCCGCGCCCACGGAAAAGAAGAACAGCACGAGGAAGAAATCGCGCAGCGGGCGCAGGTTCTCGGTGATGTACTGCGCGATGGGCGAGTTGGCGAGCGCCACGCCAGCCGCGAAAGCGCCGATTTCCCACGAAAGCTGCAACAAGTGGCCGAGGCTCGCGATGCCGAGGCACCAGCCGATGGCCAGCAGGAACGTGAACTCGCGGAACACGTCGAAGCGCTTCAAGAGCGGCTCCACCACGAAGCGCACGCCAGCGAAGGCCGCGACGAGCACCACCGGCAAGGCCGCCACCAGGACCAGGGCGGTGGTCGGCCAAGCGCCTTCGCCGTCCAGCCCGGCGAGCAACAGCAGCGCCACCACCGCGATCAGATCCTGAATCAGCAGCAGGCTGATGACGATCTCGCCCGTGTGCCGGTGGTGCAGCACGGTGGTCGGCAGCAGCTTGATGCCGAGGATGGTGCTGGAGAACATGCTGGCGATGCCGACGATGGCCGCTTCCGCCAAGGTGAAGCCGAACGGCAGCATCGCCAGGAAGCCGACGCCGAAGAACAGCGCCGAACTGGCGAGCGCCGTGAGCACGGATTGGCCGAGCATGTCCTTCAACTTGCTCGGCGGCAGGTCGAGGCCGACCAGGAACAGCAGGAAGATGATGCCGATCTCGCCGATTTCGGCGAGCAGGCTGTCGTCGGCCACCAGCTTCAGGCCGTGCGGCCCGAAGGCGCAGCCGATGACGATGTAGGCGACGATCAGCGGCTGGCGCGTGTACAGCGCCAGCGCGGCCAGCGCAGCCGCGCCGGTGAAGATGACGAAGAACGACTCCAGAATGCCGGCGTGCATTCTCCGTCACCGGCTTTCGCGGGCTTACAGGTCGCCGAAGCGCTGCCGCCAGTCCTTTAAGGGCACGAAGTGGCCGTCCTCCACCACCGTGTAGTACACGCCGAGCAGACCTTGGCGGCGATCCGGCGAGAACGAGACCAGTTCGCCCACGCCCACGTCGAAATCGCGCAGCGAGAACATCGCCCGTTCCAGTCCTTCGCGGCTCGGTTCGCCGCCCAGGCGCCGCAACGCCTCCACCAGCACCGTCACGTTCAGAAAGCCCTCGAGGCTGGCGAAGCTGTACTGGAAGGGTTGGTAGCCTTCGGTGTCCAGATGCCTAGGCGGCTGCGGATCGTTCGCGTCCAGCAGCTCGCGGTACTTGCGCACCACCGGCAGCGATTCGTCCGCATAGCTCGGCACCACTTGCGAATGCACCAGCAGGTCCGTGTAGGCGCTGGCGTTGTCGCGCTCCTTGGTGATGAGTTGCAGCATGTTCTCGCTGCCGACGAAGGAGAGGTTGGCGATCGGCACGCGCAGCCCGCCATCGACCGCATCGCGCAGAAACGCGGCGCAAGCGGCGTAGGAGCCGACGCAGATCACGGCGTCCGGCTCGGCCTGCTTGATCGTGTCCACCTGCGGCTTCGTGGAGACCATGAAGGGGTGGCCGCGAATGTAGGATGCCTCGCCCGCCAGCTGCTCGCCACGCCGCCGCAGCGCCTCCCGAACGCCCGCCGAGCCGCTGCGCCCGTAGTCGTCGTCCTGGTAGAAGACGGCGATGCGCTCGCAGCCGATGTCCAGCAGGTTGTCCACCAGCCCGGCGGTCTCCGCCCGATAGGACGGGCGCAGATTGAAGGCGAACTCGCCGTACGGCGGCTCGCGCTGCGGCTGCGCGCCGGTGAACGGGAAGAACAGGTACGTGTGGCGGTCCTGCAACGCCTGCAGCAGCGGCAGCACCCGCGAGACGGTGGGCGTGCCGACGTAGCCCAGCAGCGCGAACACGTCGTCCTGCAGCATCAGCTCGGTGGTGTTCGCCACGCACCGATCCGGCTGGTAGGCGTCGTCCATGGCGCGCAGCACCACGCGCCGCCCGCCCACGCCGCCATCCGCATTCACCTGTTCGAGGCAAGCCGCCGTGCCCCGATAGAGCTCGTTCCCAAGCCCCCGCGAAGGGCCGGAAAACGCCGCCGACATGCCCAGTACGATGTCGTTGTCCGTCGATGCCATAGTCGCTCCTGTTTGCCGTCTGCCGCCCCCAAGCGCTCGTGAGGCCGACGCTTGGTGCGGCGAAGGGAACGCTAGTGTAACGCTTCCAAGAGGCCATGCACCTGCACGGAGCACACGGAGCACCAGCCCGTGCGCCTTCTGCTTCTGCCGAGTGCCATAATCCGCTCCATGCGCTTCTTCAACACCGAAGGGCCGATGCGCCCGGACAAGCACTACGCCATCGAGCCGCTTAGCCGCGTCGATGTGGATGGCGTGCTGGGTCTCGTTCGGGATGAGCGCTACTTCGTGCTGCACGCGCCACGGCAAACGGGCAAGACCTCCGCCCTGATCGCACTGCGCGACCTGTTGAACCGCGGCGAGGCTGGCGATTATCGCTGCGTCTACGTCAACGTGGAGGTCGCGCAAGCGGCGCGCGACGATGTCGCGTCCGGCGTTCGTGCCATTCTGAGCGCGATGACGTCGCGGGCCTTCCAGCTGGGCGACGACTTTCTCCGCCAGTCGTGGCAGGACGTGTTTGCCACATCGGATGCCAACGATGCGCTGCGGGAGACGTTGACGCAGTGGTGCATGGCGAATCCAACGCCGCTGGTGCTGCTGGTGGACGAAATCGACTCGCTGGTGGGCGACACGCTGCTCTCCGTGCTGCGCCAGCTGCGCGCCGGCTACGACCAGCGGCCCGAAGGCTTCCCGGCGAGCATCGTGCTCTGCGGCGTGAGGGATATCAGGGACTACAGAATCCGCTCCAGCGCAGGCGAAGTGATCGCGGGAGGCAGCCCCTTCAATGTCGCCGCCAAGTCGCTTCGCCTAGGCGACTTCACCGAGGACGAGACGCAAGCGCTGATGAAGCAGCACACCGACGAGACCGGGCAGCGCTTCTCGCCGGGAGCCCAGGAGGCGGTGTGGACGCAGAGCAATGGCCAACCTTGGCTGGTGAACGCGCTCTGCGCCGAGGCGTGCTTCGACAACAAGGCGGGGCGCGACCGCTCGCTGACCATCGAAGCGGACGACATCCACGCGGCGCGAGAGGTACTGATCCTGTCGCGGCGTACGCACCTGGACCAGCTGGCGCACAAGCTGGAAGAGGAAAGGGTGCGGCGGGTGATCGAACCCATCTTGAGCGGGAACGAGGCAGTGCATGAAGTGAGGGACCTGGAGTACCTACGGGACCTAGGTCTCATCGACGGCAGCGAGCCGCCGCGCATCGCCAACCCCATCTACCAGGAGGTGGTGCCCCGCGAACTCGGCTACATCCTGCAAAGCAGCCTGGACGAGAACGTCGCCTGGTACGTGCGCGACGATGGCCGCCTGGACATGGCCAAGCTGCTGACGGCGTTCGCCACCTTCTACGGCGAACACGCCGAGCACTGGCTCGGGCGCTTCGGGGACTACGGGGAAGCCGCGCCCCAGCTCATCCTGCAGGCGTACCTGCAGCGCATCGTCAACGGCGGGGGGCGCATCGAGCGGGAGTACGGCCTTGGCCGCGGGCGCACGGACATTCTGGTGCTGTGGCCGCGCGAGGCGGGACAGCCTTCGGACCTGTGGGAGCGCATCGTCATCGAATGCAAGGTGCTGCGCGATTCGGACCGCAAGAGCTTGGAAGGCACCATCGAGCGCGGCGTCGAGCAGACCTTCGGCTACATGGCCCAGTGCCGCGCCACGCAGGGGCATCTGGTGCTGTTCGATCTGCGCGAGAGCAAGGGGCCGGGCGGAGCGGCGGATCGGGACGAACGCCAAAGGGAAGCCGGCAGCGTGTCCGTTTGGCTACTGTAGCGGGCACGACATGCCGAGACGCCCCTTGCGAGAGGCCGCGGCTTTGCCCGCGCCACACCGAGCGAACCATGCCCGCGACTACCGCGCCTTGTCCGTCATATAATCGGCCCCGCTTCCCAGCCACCGGAACACGCCATGGATCTCATGAGACGCCTTCGCCTGGCGCTCCACAGCCCGGCGGCGCCTAGCCAGTCCAAGGAGGCGGAGGAGGCTAGGAGAGGGGCCGCCAAGCAAGTTGTCACCCGGATGGTACGCGGCAACGTCCGCTTGCAGCGAGGGGAGTACGCCACCAGAGCAGACATCGAGGCAGAGTATGAGCGGGTCAAGGGCCTCAAGTTCGAGGACTGAAGGACCGATCAAGCGCTCGCGCACTGCCGGCAACCATAACCATCGGTTCGCCTCGAAGTCGGTGGTGCTCGTGCCGAGAGGTGCGCTTGCGCTGTCCAGGGCTCGGACTCGCTAGGGCTGTCGTTCACCATGGCCACGTTCAACACGCGCAACGGCGCGATCTGCTTCGAGCAGCGGGGGGCGCGGGCGGATCCGCGGGTGCTGCTCGTCCACGGCTTGGGATGCCAGCTCGTGCAGTGGCCGGATTCGTTGCTCGACGGCATCGTGGCGGCTGGGTTCTGCGTGGTCGTCTTCGACAATCGCGACGCGGGCCTCTCCCACCGCGCGAGCGCCCCTCCGCCTTCGCTGGAGGCGTTGCTGGCCGAGCGCGAGGCGCCGGGCGCGCTCGCTCCTGCCTACACGCTCTCGGACATGGCGCAGGATGCGGTCGATCTGCTCGACCATCTGGGGCAGGCCGGTGCGCACGTGGTTGGCTTGTCGATGGGCGGGATGATCGCGCAGCGCATGGCCATCGAGCATCCGCAGCGGGTCTACAGCTTGACGTCGATGATGTCCTCGAACGGAGATCCGCAACTGCATCGGGGCACGGAAGAAGCGGAGCGGGCGCTGCTCGCCACCTTGGATGCAAGCGCCGAACGTCCGCGGGCGTCTCTGGAAACGGCGATTGCGCAAACCGTCCACGAGTGGAAGACGATTGGCGGTGCGCATTTCGACTCCGAAGAGGTCGGCATCGCCCGTTTCGCCCGCCGGTCGGTGGAGCGCGCCCATCGTCCGCAAGGGACGGCGCGGCAGCTTGCAGCCATCATGGCCGATGGCGACCGTAGTGCGGCCTTGGCGGAAGTCGCCACGCCGACGCTGGTGATCCACGGTCAAGCCGACCCGCTCGTGCCGGTGGAAGCGGGCCGCGCCACGGCGAACGCGATTCCGGGCGCGACGCTGCTCGAAATCGAGAAGCTCGGCCACGACCTGCCGGAACCGCTCGTCGCCACGATCGTGGACGCACTCGTGAAGCACATGAGCGCGGTGGAAGTGAGCCGTTGAGGGCGGATGGGCTAAGCGAGTCAGCGCACAAGCCTAGGCCCCGCCTAGCGTCTCGATAGCGCTCGCACTCGCGCTATGCTCCGTTCCCCGGCCACGCATCAACTTGGAGTCGCCAGTGCTGAACATCACCAACGAAGGCCGTGTGCGAACGGCCGCCTTGAATCGTCCGGAGGCGCTCAACGCCTTCACCAAGCGTCAGTTCGACGAAGTGGCCGAGGCGTTCATCGACGCCCGGGCGGACGCGAACTGCCGCGTGCTGGTGCTCACCGGAACCGGCCGAGCGTTCAGCGCTGGCGCGGACCTCGGCCCGGCCACGGACTACGAGCCGATACACGGGCTGGACGGCATGCTGCACGCCATCGTCGATTTCCCGAAGCCGTTCGTGCTCGCCATCAACGGCCTCGGCGTCGGCATCGGCGCCACGCTCGCTGGCTTGGCCGACTTCGTGTTCATGGCGGAGAACGCCCGTCTGCGCTGCCCGTTCTCCACGCTCGGCCTGGTGGCGGAGGCCGGCAGCACGCGCACTTTCCCGGCGCTCCTGGGTCGCCAGCGGGCGATGTGGTTCCTGATGGCGTCCGAGTGGATGAGCGCCGCGCAATGCAAGGAGGCCGGCATCGCGCTGGACGTGTTCCCCGCCGACGACTTCATGGCGTCCGTCGCCGAGAAGGCGGCGCACCTTGCCGGAATGCCCCCGGAATCCCTCGCCGCGGCGAAGCGGCTCATCATTGACGAACCGGAACGCCAGCGCATGAAGGCCGTGATCGCAGCGGAGAACGCGGCTCTGGCCAGCCTCTCCGGCGGCCCGGCCAATCGCGAAGCGGTCGCGGCGTTCCGCGAGAAGCGCGAGGCGGATTTCTCCAACCTGTAGAGGGCGGGAGCATGAACGCGAGGGTCGCGGCGATCGTAGTGGTGTTGGCCGCTTTCGGCGTGCTGACCGGCTACGCACTGGTCGACCTGGGCTACTTGGGCATCATCGCGGCCGGCTTGAGCAACTCCGGCACGATGCAGATTTCCGCCGACTTGGTGATCGTGTGTACGCTCGCCTGCATTTGGATGTTCTTCGATTCCCGCGAGCGCCAGACCAATCCTTGGCCGTTCATTGCGCTCACGGTATTGGCGGGCGGTTTCGGGCCGCTGCTGTATCTGCTGCGCCGCGAGTGGGGCCGAGAGTAGGCACGCTGCTGCCTTCGTCTCGGATCGGCGAAGCGCCGCTGGGGACGTTGCGCACCTTGGCGCAAGCGCTCGCCACAGGTCGGGTGCGCAGCGTGGAACTCGTCGAACGCGCCCTTGCCGCCATCGACGCGCCGCACGGGGAAGGTGCGAGGGCCTTCCTCTTCGTCGACCGCGAAGGCGTGATGCGCAGCGCCGAAGAGGCCGATCGTCGCCACTGTGCCGGCTCGGCGCCATCGCCCTTCTGCGGCATCCCGGTCTCGGTCAAGGATCTGTTCGACGTGCGCGGTCAGCGAACGCGGGCCGGGTCTCGGCTATTGCAGGCCAGCGCTCCGGCGATAGCGGACGCCACGGTGGTCGAACGCCTGCGCAACGCTGGCTTCGTGCTGGTCGGGCGCACGAACATGACCGAGTTCGCCTACTCCGGCCTCGGCTTGAACCCCCATTATGGAACGCCGCTGAATCCGTGGCAGCGCGACATTGGGCACATTCCGGGCGGTTCGTCCTCGGGCGCAGCGGTTTCCGTGGCCGACGGCATGGCCGCAGCCGCCATCGGCACGGACACTGGCGGCTCCTGCCGCATACCGGCAGCGATGTGCGGCATCGTCGGCTACAAGCCGACCGCCTCCGCCGTTCCCGGGGATGGCGCACTGCCCCTTTCGCAGACTTTGGATTCGGTCGGGCCGTTGGCGAGTTCCGTGGACTGCTGCGCCATCCTGCATCGGATCATGGCCGGCGTGGACGGCATGGCAGCGGCAACGCAGCGGGATCGGCCGGCATTGGCGGACGTGACGCTCGGAGTCCTGCGCGACTACGTGATGGACGACGTCGCCGCCCCGGTCGCCGGTGCCTTCGAGCGGGCGCCGAAGCGCTTGGAGCAATGCGGCGCGAAATTGGTCGATGTTCGGTTGCCCGTACTCGATCGCTTGCCGGCCATCAACGCCAAGGGCGGCTTCGCCGCGGCGGAAGCGTTCGCGTGGCACCGCCAACACCTCGCCGCCCATTCGGACCAGTACGACCCGCGTGTGCGCGTGCGCATCGAGAAGGGCGCCGAGCAGTCGGCGGCGGACTACCTCGACCTCTTCGCCGCTCGCCGCGAAATCATCGCCGCAGTCACGGACGCGATGCGCGGTTGCGCCGCGTTGATCCATCCCACCGTGCCGACGCTCCCCCCGCGCCTAACCGACCTAGAGGACGACGACGAATACGACCGCGTCAACCGCCTCGCCTTGCGCAACCCTTCGCTCGCGAACTTCCTCGACGCCTGCGCCATCTCGCTGCCCATCCACGACCCAGGAGACGCCCCCGTCGGCATGAACCTGCTCGGTCGCCACGGCGACGACGAAGCCCTGCTCGCTCTGGCGGAGAGCGTGGAACGCACGCTGCGACCTTGAAAAGTTGTGGATGTGCGGGCGGCGCGACTCAGCTACGCGGGCCGGTCTGGAACAGCGTCTCGCAGCCAGTACCCTCCAAAGCCGCGTCCACGGTCGTGCGGGCCGTTCCGTCCAGCCGGGCGTGTTCCTGCCGCACCCATTGCAGGCACTTCGCCTGATAGGGGAACGGCTTCTGCACCCAAGGTCGGCCGTCGATAGTCGTCTCCACTTGATCCGCGCCAGCATCGATCGCCCTGGCGTTCGCCAGAAGGGCCGGCGCGTAGGTCGCCCCTGCTTCTTCGAGGAGCGCGCGCAAGGAGGCGGGCAGGGCCGCAGAATCGATCCAGTCGTCATCCTTGGGCTCCAAGCCAGAGAGGTCTTCCGTCGTATGCACCCACGCAACCACCCTGGGCGCAGCGCTTTCCGTCAACCTCGCCGGCGTCGGGTCGAAGGTCGCCAGCTGGGTCAGCTGCCCGAACAGGCCGAAATCGGCTGACGCCGGGCGTTGGCCGAACAGGAAAGGGCCGTCCTGGATGCAGGCGTCGAGGCAGCGCAGGAAGCGCTTGTAGCTCTCTTCGATGACCGGCGCGGTCGTGGCGTTGCTGCCCACCACGTGCAGCCGCCCGATCTGGCGTTCGCGGATGAACTGCGCCCGTGGCGCGATCTGTTCGTCGCTCGACGTGAGTTCGCGCCAACGCGGCAGGATTTCGCCAGCCAGTTCGATGTCCGGCGCGTAGTGCCAGCGGTAGTGGAACATGGCTTTGGTGAGCCACTCGTCCGCGTAGTCTTCGAGCAGATAGTTGAGGAAGGCGAGGGCCGGGTCGGTGGGAACGGCCGAGCGCCCAAGCGCTTCGGCTTCGAGGCGACGGATGATCGGCGTCGAATCCACGACCGCCTCCAACTCGCCGCTCTCGTCCTCCAAGTAGAAGGTGGGCAGCAGTTCCACTTTCGCCTTCGGCAGCTCTTCGTCGATCGCCCCCAGCCCGCCGACGAGGAAGCGATATGGAATCCGCCGATAGCGCAGCAGCGCCAGCATCTTGCGCGTGTAGGGCGAACCCGGTGCCCCGCGCAGGGCGATTGGGTACTGGTCGATCAACGTCGGCTCCCCTTCCGTTGTTTCTGCTCGGCATCGTGCGCCGAGCGGAACCGCAACGCAAGGGCGCGTCGCGTGGCGCATAATGCCGGCGCTTGGTCGAGTTGATGGAACAATGCAGCGTCGCCCCTCCAAACTGCCCGAATCGACGGTACGCCGAAGTCGGCTCGCCCTCGCCGTCTCGGCTGCCGTTGCCGGTGCGTCGTTGCCAGCCGAAGAAGCCGCTCCTGCCGCGACCACGCAATCGAACCGCGTCATCGAAGAGGTCATCGTCACCGCCTCCAGGCGCGTGGCGAGCGCGCAGGACGTTCCCATTTCCATTCAGGCGACGACCGGCGAGGCGCTCGACGCGCTCGGCGTCGAGACGTTCGACGAGTACGTCGAGTTCCTGCCCAACGTGGTCGGCGCTGGCAATGGGCCGGGCAAGAAGGAACTGTACGTTCGCGGCAGCGCCACCGAGCAGTCGGGCGTGACGGTTACGACGCAGCAGGGTTCCGCGCCAGGCGTTGCTCTGTACGTGGACGAACAGCCGGTCTCCTTCGGCGGACGCAATCTGGACGTCTACGCGGCGGACCTCGAACGCATCGAAGTGCTTGCCGGGCCGCAAGGCACGCTGTTCGGCGCGAGTTCCCAATCCGGCAACGTGCGCCTAATCACCAACAAGCCCGACCCGACCGGATTCTCGGCGGGCGCGCGAGGCCGCTTCGCCGCCACCCGCGGCGGCAGCCCGAGCACCGCTGTGGAGGCCGTCCTCAACCTGCCGATGACGGATGCCGTGACCTTGCGAGCGGTGGTCTACAGCGACCACGACGGCGGCTGGATCGACAACGTGCCGGCCACCTTCACCCCCAGTGCCGAAGTGATCGACCGCAACAGCGCCGGCTACGGCCCCCGCCTGGCGGATGCGGACTTGGTGGCAAGCGCCCGCAACGACGGTTTGGTGAAGAAGGATTGGAACGACGCATCCTATCGTGGTGGCCGGTTGGGTTTGCTGTACGACCTGAACGAAGACTGGAGCGTTCTGCTTCAACACACCGCGCAGACGTTGGCGACCGAAGGCGTCTTCATCATGGACCCGAACCTGGCCAAGCGCGATGCCTCCGCCGTGTTCACGCCGGACTTCAATCGCGACGAGTTCGGCCTCACCACTTGGACGTTGCAGGGCCGCCTCGCCAACCTCGACGTGGTGTACGCAGGCGGCCACCTGGCGCGGCAAGTGGACAGCGTGGTGGACTACACCCACTACAACACCGGCGGCGGCTACGTCACCTACTACCTGTGCAGCGGCAACCTGTCCGACGCCACGGATCCCAACAACTGCTTCGATCCCACCAAGCAGTTCACCGACGACACCTCCAATGCCCGCGAGACGCACGAACTGCGCTTCATCACGGATCCGACGCGACGCTGGCGTTTCCTCGGCGGCGTGTACATCAACGAAAGCGAAACAACCCACGTCGGCGACTACATGGACGCCGCGGTCAATCAAGCCCACGGCGAACACATCAGCAACTACCGCAACGACGACTCTGGGAACGGCTTCATGCTCGGCAACATCGCGCTGCGGACGCCCGGCGTGAACACCGCAGGACCACGCGGCCCGTCGGTGACCTTCTTCAACGACTTCACCCGCGCCGAGGAAGAACTCGCATTCTTCGGCGAAGTCGCTCTCGACTTGAACGATCAATGGAGCGTTTCGCTCAGCGCCCGCCGCTACGACCTCGTTTCGCGCTTGCAGGGCGCCGCCAACCTTTCGTTCGGCTGCCGCTACGGCATCGGCCCGAACTCCGCCCGCACTAGGGACGGACGCTGCGACGGCGTGGATTTCAGCAACGACGTGACGACCCGCCTGCGCCTGCTCGGCCAGTTCGCCGCCACCGGAAACGACGATCTCATCCTCGACGCCCGCAGCCCGGTTGCGGAAAACGACCGCGATCTGTTCCGCGGCGGCGGCAGCAACCGCGCCACTCTGGACGCCATCAAGAGCGGCCAGCTGAGCCTCGCAGGGCTGCAACCGGACGGTGCCATAAACGAACGCGACACCATCTTCCACGCCACCGCCAGTTGGCGTCCGAACAACGACTTGATGCTTTTCGCGACGTTCTCCGAGGGCTATCGACCGGCAACCCTGAATCGCAACGCCGGTCAGTTCGCCAACACCCAAACAGGTACGTTCGAAGGCTACGCCGTGCCAACCGTGGCGCTGACGGACCGCTTGTTCAACTACGAACTCGGCATGAAGGGCGACTTCGCCAACGGCCTGCTGCGCATCAACGCAACGGCCTACCGCTGGGTGATCGAGGACTTGCAGCTCTCCCGCTACGATCCCGTCAACGTCGCGTTCAACTACTTCATCGAAAACGTCGGCGATGCCGAAGCGCAAGGACTGGACGTGGACGCCCAATGGCTGCTCACGGAAGCTCTGACCATCAGCGGCGCATTCGCCCTCTTGAACACGGAACTCGTTTCCGCAAGCCCCCAGCTCGCAGGCATTTCGGTGCCAGCCGGAGCGGAGCTCCCCTTGGCACCGAAGTTCTCCGGCAACCTCCGCGTCCGCTACGACTTGCCCGTCTTCCCCCTCGACGCCAACGCCTGGTTCGCCGCCAGCGTGGTCTACCGAGGCGAGAGCCTGGCGGGCATGATCGGCAAGGCCGAATACATGGACGACACCCTGTTCCACCAAACCGGCCAGCGCTCCGGCTTGGCGATGCGCGACGAAGGCGGCACCTTCGGCAACATCGCAATACCAGACCCAAGCGCCCCAACCAGCCGCCGCCTGCCCCGCAACACCCGCTTCGTCAACCCGTCCGCAACCACCGTGAACCTCTCCGTCGGCATCGCGAAGGACGCTTGGCAAGCGGAACTCTTCATCCGCAACGCCACCGACGAAGACGCCACCATCGTGCAAACCGGCGGCCGCTACACCCCGCTGGTCAGCACCCAAAGACCACGCAGCGTCGGCCTGCGCCTGTCGTATCGCTACTAGTGTTTCGTTTCCAAAATATCATTTTGCAGCGTCACGCCGCCTCCAGGTCGTCCAGTCCGTAGCCCCACTTGAAGACCACGGGGTCGGCGTTGAGCCAGTCGAGGTGCCGCAGGATGCGCTCCTTGAGTTCGTCCTTCGAGTCCACGCGGATGCCGCGCAGCAGCGTCCGCGCCAGCTTGCCGAAGAACGACTCCACGAGGTTCAGCCACGAGCCGTGCTTCGGCGTGAACACGAACTCGAAGCGGTTCGGGATCGTCGCCAGGTAGGCGCGGGTCTCCTTCGAGACGTGCGCCGAGTGGTTGTCGAGGATCACGCGGATCAGCGCCCGCTTCGGATAGGCGCGGTCGAGCTGGCGCAGGAAGTCGACGAACTCGCGGCTGCGGTGGCGGTCCGCCACGGCGCCGTGGACGTGCCCGGTCAGCAGGTCGAGGCCGGCCAGCAGCGTCGCCGTGCCGTGCCGGACGTACTCGTGGTCGCGCCCGACCTCGGCGTGGACGCCCGGCTTCGGCGGCCGGTCCGGCGCCGTCGCGCCCAGCGCCTGGATGCCGGGCTTCTCGTCGTAGGAGACGTAGGCGCGCAGCCGCCCGTCCGACTTGCCGCCTTCCCGCAGCAGCTCCACCTCCTTGTACACGTGCAGCACCTGCGCCATCTTCCCGTCGAACTCCGGGTCGCGCCGCTCCAGGAAGTACTTCACCTTGTGCGGGCGCAGCGGCTGCGCCGACAGGATCTTCGACACCGTGCCCTTCGCCAGCATCGACAGGCTCGGATGGCCCGCGTCCAGGCAGCGCGCCCGGGCGTGCTCCGCCAGCAGCGCCGTCGTCCACAGCTCCTGCGCGTACCCCAGCTCCGTCGGCTTGCGGCACGCCAGCGACACCAGCCACGCCCGCGCCTCCTCCGTGATCTCCCGCTTCCGACCGCGACCCGGCAGGTCGTCCAGCGCCGCCACCGCGCCGATCGACAGCGCCTTGTCCACGCACCGCTCCACCTTCGGACGGTTCGTGCCCAGACGCCGCATGATCTCCGCGATCTTCTCCCCGTCCGCGTACCGCAGCAGCATCCGCGCCCGCTCCACCCGCCGAACCGGCTCCGTCCGCGACCGCGCCACCGCACGCAGCTCCCGCCTCGCGTCGTCCGCCAACTCCAACGCCCCGCGCTTCTTCGCAACCATCCCGTCCCTCCTTGGACCCGAGAACAAAACCATCCCCGCGATCATGCCAGCAAGTCAATCCCACCGCAAATGGCATTTTGGAAACGAACCACTAGGAGATGGCGCAAGCCGCGTTGCGCCCGTTGGTCGCGGGCATCCTCAGCTCATCGTACGCAGCGTGGTATCTGCATGTGGTTGACTTCGGCGTACCGCGTAGTAGCTCGGCCCTCCCTCTCTTTCGGCCATCTGCGCACGGTTGCGGTCCTTCTCCTCCTGCCAGCGGCTTGCGTAGAAGGTGTGCAGTTTGCGATAGATGCCGCGTTCGATCCGTTCGGCTCGCCACAGCCTATACGCTACCATGGCTTCGCTAGAGTCGATCATCCAACCACCAGATCAGCACATGGGTGTCGAGCAGCGCACACGCCGCCGTCAGCGCTTGAGGCTGTCCCAGTGATCCTCCGGCAGGACCGGCCCTACGATGTCGCCGACCACGGTGACGGTGCCCTTCACTTCATCTGGGGATACTCGGCGTCGGTAGGGCTTGCGGGCGACAGTTGCGCTACCGGGCGCCCACGTTCGCGATGACCAACCGCTCGCCGGTTGCTTGTACGCGGTCGAGAATGGCGAAGCACCGTGCCTTGAAGTCTGAAGCACTGATCGTTTCCATGTGGCCAGTGTCGACGCCCCGGCCTCCATTTGTCAATCTTGAGGGACAAAACGGGGGTGAAGAGCTTGGCCGTTTGCCCTATGATCTCGACTGTTCGGCGAGGGCTGCACGGTAGGTTGCGCCTCTCGCCTTTGCCATGGGCAAGTCGCTGGGGAGACCGGGCGGGCTTGGCCGAGCGCTCGGGATGCCATGACTGCGTTGTTGGTGCTGGAAGACGGAAGTCTTTTTCGCGGCAGGTCTGTCGGCGCGTCCGGTTTCGCGGTCGGCGAAGTGGTCTTCAACACCGCCATGACCGGCTACCAGGAAATCCTCACCGATCCTTCCTATGCGCGGCAGATCGTCACGCTGACCTATCCGCACATCGGCAACACGGGCGTCAATGCCGAGGATGTGGAGTCCACGCAGGCATGGGCGGCCGGGCTGGTGGTGCGCGACAGTCCGGCCACGCATTCCAACTGGCGCACGGAAAGGACGCTGCCGGCCTATCTGCGGGATTCCGGCGTGGTGGCCATCAGCGACGTCGATACGCGGCGCCTGACGCGGATCATCCGCGAGCGCGGCGCCATGGCCGGCTGCATCGCCACCGGCGCGGATGCGGATGCGGAGCAGGCGTTGGCCAAGGCGCGAGCGTTTCCGGGGCTGAAAGGCATGGACCTCGCCAAAGTGGTGACCCGAGCGCAATCCGGCGTCTGGGACGGCGGCGGCTGGTCGCTTGGCGAGGGCTATCGCGAAGCGTCGCCGGAGGCTGGCGCCGCGCACGTGGTCGCCTACGACTTCGGCGTCAAGCGCAACATCCTGCGGATGCTGGCGGATCGCGGTTGTCGCGTCACCGTGGTTCCCGCGCAGACTCCGGCCGAGAAGAGTCTGGCGCTTGGCGCGGACGGCATCTTTCTTTCCAACGGGCCGGGCGATCCAGAGCCGTGTCGCTACGCGGTGGCCGCGGCGCGCCGGTTTCTCGATGCCAAGGTGCCGATGTTCGGCATTTGCCTCGGCCACCAGATCTTGGCGCTCGCAGCAGGCGGCAAGACCGTGAAGATGCCCTTCGGCCACCACGGCGCCAACCATCCGGTGCAGGATCTGGCGAGCGGCGAGGTGGTGATCACCAGCCAGAACCACGGCTTCGCGGTGGATGGCGGGTCCTTGCCCGCGAACGTCCGCATCACCCACCGATCGCTCTTCGACGGCACCGTGCAGGGCATCCGCTGCGCCGACGCGCCGGCCTTCGGCTTCCAAGGCCACCCCGAAGCCAGCCCAGGCCCCCACGACTGCGGCTATCTATTCGACGCTTTCGTGGAAATGATGGCGAAGCCCGATGCCGCGTAGGACGGACATTCAGTCCGTGCTGGTGCTGGGTGCCGGGCCCATCGTCATCGGGCAGGCGTGCGAGTTCGACTACTCCGGCGCCCAGGCGTGCAAGGCGCTCAAGGACGAGGGCTGCCGGGTGGTGCTGGTGAACTCGAATCCGGCCACCATCATGACCGATCCCGACACCGCGGACGCCACCTACATCGAGCCGGTGGAATGGCGCACGGTGGCGCGGATCATCGCCGCCGAACGTCCGCAGGCGCTGCTGCCGACGATGGGCGGGCAGACGGCGCTCAACTGCGCCCTGGATCTGGCGCGCGAAGGCGTGCTCGACGCCCACGGCGTGGAGCTGATCGGCGCCAGCCAGGACGCCATCGACAAGGCCGAAGACCGCGAACGCTTCATCGCGGCGATGGATCGCATCGGCCTCGCCACGCCGCGTTCGGCCATCGCCCACAGCCTCGAGGAAGCGCAGCAGGTGCAGAGCCGCATCGGCTATCCATGCATCATCCGTCCCTCCTTCACGCTCGGCGGCAGCGGCGGCGGGGTCGCCTACAACCGCGACGAGTTTCTCGAGATCTGCCGCCGCGGCCTCGACCTCTCGCCCACC
This sequence comes from Candidatus Azotimanducaceae bacterium, assembly GCA_965243175.1. GTDB lineage: Bacteria > Pseudomonadota > Gammaproteobacteria > Pseudomonadales > Azotimanducaceae > VXYL01. The sequence goes on from OZ251532.1 coordinate 2,289,758, forward strand.
AGCGAACTCCTCATCGACGAATCGCTGCTCGGCTGGAAGGAGTTCGAGATGGAGGTGGTGCGCGACAAGCGCGACAACTGCATCATCGTCTGCTCCATCGAGAATCTCGACCCGATGGGCATCCACACCGGCGACTCGATCACCGTGGCGCCGGCGCAGACCCTCACCGACAAGGAATACCAGCTGCTGCGCAACGCCTCCATCGCCGTGCTGCGCGAAATCGGCGTGGAGACGGGCGGCTCGAACGTGCAGTTCGCCATCGACCCGGCCAGCGGGCGCATGGTGGTGATCGAAATGAACCCCCGCGTTTCGCGCTCGTCCGCGCTGGCATCCAAGGCCACCGGCTTTCCCATCGCCAAGGTGGCCGCGAAGCTGGCGCTGGGCTACACCTTGGACGAACTCGCCAACGACATCACCGGCACCACGCCAGCGTCCTTCGAGCCGGCCATCGACTACGTGGTCGTGAAAGCGCCGCGCTTCACGTTCGAGAAGTTCGAGCAGGCCGACGACCGGCTGACCACGCAGATGAAGTCCGTCGGCGAGGCCATGGCCATCGGCCGCACCTTCAAGGAGTCGCTGCAAAAGGCGCTGCGCAGCTTGGAGACGGGCCTCGCCGGTCTCGACCCGCGCATCGACCCCGCGAGCGCGGAGGCCCGGGGGGCGCTGCGCCAGGAACTGAGCCGCGCTGGTGCGGAACGGATCCTCTACGTGGCGGACGCCTTCCGCTGCGCCCACGACGTGCCGGAGGTCGCCCAGGCGACCGGCATCGATCCCTGGTTCCTGGCGCAGGTCGAAGAACTCGTGCGGGCGGAGGAGCGCCTAGCAGGGCGCGATGTCCAATCTCTCGAAGCCGAGGACTGGCGGGCGCTCAAGCGCGACGGCTTTTCCGATGCGCGGCTGGCGACGCTTCTCCACGCCACCGAAGACGCAGTGCGGGAGCGGCGCCTGGCATTCGGCGTGAAGCCGGTGTTCAAGCGCGTGGACACCTGCGCGGCGGAGTTTCGCGCCGCCACCGCCTACCTCTACTCCACCTACGAGGAGGAGTGCGAGGCGGAACCCTCCGAGCGGCGCAAGATCATGGTGCTCGGCGGCGGCCCCAACCGCATCGGCCAGGGCATCGAGTTCGACTACTGCTGCGTCCACGCGGCGCTGGCGATGCGCGAAGACGGCTTCGAGACCATCATGGTGAACTGCAACCCGGAAACGGTCTCCACCGACTACGACACCTCCGACCGCCTCTACTTCGAGCCGGTGACGCTGGAGGACGTGCTCGCCATCGTCGACGTGGAGCAGCCGAGCGGACTGATCGTGCAGTTCGGCGGGCAGACGCCGCTCAAGCTGGTGGATCGCCTGTACGCCGCCGGAGTCCACATCGTCGGCACCAGCTCCGACGCCATCGACCGAGCCGAGGATCGGCAGCGCTTCCAAGGCGTGATCGAGGCCATCGGCCTGCGCCAGCCGTCGAACCGCACGGCGCGGGATCTGCCGAGCGGCCTCGCCGCGGCGGCCGAAATCGGCTATCCCATCGTCGTCCGGCCTTCCTACGTGCTCGGCGGACGGGCGATGGAGATCGTCTACGACGACCGCGAACTCGAACGCTACTTCGCCGAAGCGGTGGACGTCTCGAACTCCGCGCCGGTGCTCCTCGACCGCTTTCTGGAACAAGCGGTGGAAGTGGACGTCGATGCCGTCTCGGACGGCGAGCAGGTGGTGGTCGGCGCCATCATGCAGCACATCGAGCAGGCTGGCGTCCATTCCGGCGACTCCGCCTGCGCCCTGCCGCCGTTCTCCCTCGACGCCGAGTTGCAGAACGAGATTCGCAGCCAAGTGAAGCGGCTTGCCCTGGAACTCGGCGTCGTCGGCTTGATGAACGCGCAGCTGGCGGTGCAGGACGGCGACATCTACGTTCTGGAGGCGAATCCGCGCGCTTCCCGCACGGTGCCGTTCGTCTCCAAGTGCATCGGCGTCTCGCTCGCCAAGGTGGCCGCCCGCTGCATGGCCGGCACCTCGCTCGCCGAGCAGGGCTTCACGGAGGAGGTGATCCCGCACTACGTCTGCGTCAAGGAGTCCGTGTTCCCGTTCCCGAAGTTCCCCGGCGTCGACCCCATCCTCGGCCCGGAGATGAAGTCCACCGGCGAGACGATGGGCGTCGGCGACACCTTCGCCGAAGCGTTCGCCAAGGCGTCCCTGGGGGCTGGCGAGCGGCTGCCCAAGGGCGGCAAGGCGTTCGTGAGCGTCAAGCCGTCGGACGGCCCCTTCGTCGGCGCCGTGGGGCGCGAACTCGCGGCGCTCGGATTCGCCATCGTGGCCACCCGCGGCACGGCGCGTCGGCTGGAAGAAGCGGGCGTCTCCTGCGAGGTGGTGAACAAGGTCACCGAGGGGCGGCCGGACATCACCGACCTGCTGCGCAACGACGCCATCGACTTGATCGTGAACAGCACCGAAGGCCGCCAGGCGATTGCCGATTCCGCCGTGATTCGGCGTCTCGCGTTGCGCCACAAAGTGTGCTACACAACCACTCTCTCCGGCGGCGAGGCGTTCTGCAAGGCGATCCGCGACGGCCGCGTGGACCAAGTGCGCCGATTGCAGGACATGCACGCCGAACTGCGGGCCGAAAGAAGCATGCAAGCATGACACCCATGACCGTCGAGGGCGCCGAGAAGCTGCGCGAGGAACTCGAACACCTGAAGAACACGGTGCGGCCGAGCATCTCGAAGGCCATCGGCGCCGCCCGCGAACACGGCGACCTGCGCGAGAACGCCGAATACCACGCGGCCAAGGAGCGGCAGGGCTTGACGGAAGCACGGATCCGGCAAATCGAAGGCTGGCTGGCGGACGCGCAGATCATCGACGTGACGAAGCTCAAGGCCAGCGGCAAGGTGGTCTTCGGCGCCACGGTGACGCTCTTCGACGTCGACGACGATCGCACCGTGCGCTACAAGATCGTCGGCGAAGACGAAGCGAACGTGAAGGAGAGCAAGATCTCCATCATGTCGCCGCTGGCCAAGGCGATGATCGGCAAGAGCGAGGGTGATTCCGCGGTGGTCGAGACGCCGAACGGACGCCGCGAGTACGAGATCGAGGAGATCGCGCTGCTGTAACCGTTTGGCTGATCGCATCCCCGCCGACGAACGTGGCGTCCGGCTCTTTGCAACCCGCCAGCCGCCAACGGACGCCGACTGCGGAACCTGCCCTGTTCGCGGTTGTCGAACACGCAGTCTTCCCAGCCGCCGCGTCGGTCGCATTTGGTGGGCGAGCGCAAATGGTGTAGGCTTCGCCTTCCGCCGGACACGCTGAACGCTGGCGCACTTGAGCGCTCTCCCCAGCCGAGGAATCGAGCCTTGAACAACACGGGCAAAAACCTGCTGCTTTGGCTGATCATCGGCGTCGTTCTGGTGACCGTGTTCAACACCTTCAACGTGGTCACCGAGCAGCGCAAGGAGACCTACTCCTCGTTCATCAAGCAGGTGCAGGGCGGGCACATCGCCTCGGTGACCTTCGAGGGGCCGGAGCTGGTCGCCACGCGCCACAACAACGAGCAGTTCGGCGTGGTGCTGCCTTCGGTGGGCGATCCGAAGCTGCTCGACTACCTCCTCGACGCCAACGTCAACGTCGAAGGCAGGATGCCCGAGGAGCAGAGCTTCTGGGCGCAGCTGCTCATCGCCAGCTTCCCCATTCTCATCATCATCGCCGTGTTCATGCTGTTGATGCGGCAGATGCAGGGCGGCCTGGGCGGGCGCGGCAACCCGATGACCTTCGGCAAGAGCAAGGCGCGGCTGCTCTCCGAAGAACAGATCAAGACGACCTTCGCCGATGTCGCGGGCGTGGACGAAGCGAAGGAAGACGTCCAGGAACTGGTGGAGTTCCTGCGCGACCCAGGCAAGTTCCAGCGCCTCGGCGGACGCATCCCGCGCGGCACCCTCATGGTCGGCTCGCCCGGCACCGGCAAGACGCTGCTGGCGCGGGCCATCGCTGGCGAAGCGAAGGTGCCGTTCTTCTCCATCTCCGGCTCGGATTTCGTGGAAATGTTCGTCGGCGTCGGCGCATCCCGGGTGCGCGACATGTTCGAGCAGGCGAAGAAGCAGTCGCCGTGCATCATCTTCATCGACGAGATCGACGCCGTGGGCCGGCATCGCGGCGCCGGCTTCGGCGGCGGCCACGACGAGCGCGAGCAAACGCTGAACCAGCTGCTGGTGGAGATGGACGGCTTCGAGGCCAACGACGGCATCATCGTCATCGCCGCCACCAACCGCCCGGACGTGCTCGACCCGGCGCTGCTGCGGCCCGGCCGGTTCGACCGCCAAGTGGTGGTGCCGCTGCCGGACATCCGCGGCCGCGAACAGATCATGCACGTCCACATGCGCAACGTGCCGATCGCGGAAGACGTGGACGCTTCCATCATCGCCCGCGGCACGCCCGGCTTCTGCGGTGCCGACTTGGAGAACGTCGTCAACGAGGCGGCGTTGTTCGCGGCCCGCTTCGGCAAGCGCCTGGTGGACATGGACGACTTCGAGAAGGCGAAGGACAAGATCATGATGGGCGCCGAGCGCAAGTCCATGGTCATGTCCGAGAAGGAGAAGCGGAACACGGCGTACCATGAAGCGGGCCACGCCATCGTCGGCCGCTGCGTACCGGAATACGACGAGCTCTACAAAATCACCATCGTGCCCCGGGGCCGCGCGCTGGGCGTGACGATGTTCCTGCCGGAGGAAGACCGCCACAGCCTCAGCCGCCGCTCCATCACCAGCCAGATCTGCATGCTGTTCGGCGGTCGGGTGGCGGAAGAAATGATCAACGGCGCGGACGGCATCACCACCGGTGCCGCGAACGACATCGAACGCGCCAGCCAGCTGGCGCGCAACATGGTCACGCGCTGGGGCTTCTCCGAGCGCATGGGGCCGCTGCTCTACGACGAAGAAGACGGCGAAGTGTTCCTCGGCATGTCCGCGGCCAGCCAGCCGAAGCCGATCTCCAGCGACACGGCGCGCGAGATCGACGAGGAAGTGCGCGGCATCGTCGAGAGCTGCTACGCGACTGCGCGCCGCGTTCTCGACGAGCACAAGGACAAGCTGCACAAGATGGCCGAAGCGCTCATCGAGTTGGAGACCCTGACGCCGGAACAGGCCAACGACATCATGGCCGGGCGACCGCCGCGCGTCGTCGAACCGCCGCCACAGCCGGTCAAGGAAGAAGCACCCGAGCCCAAGGGCGAAACGCAGCCTTCGAGCAGCCCTTCGTCGAGCGGACCGCGGCCAATCGGCGGCCCGGTGGAGGAGCATTGAACCCCGCGAACACGCGGGCACCAGGGACGGAACGAGTTGGCCGCAGGGAGCGCACAAGCCAATGAAGAGGGAGTATTTCGGAACAGACGGCATTCGCGGACGAGTCGGCAGCACGCCCATCACCCCGGATTTCTGTCTGCATCTCGGCTGGGCCATCGGCAAGGTGCTGGCGAACGGCCACGCGCCGATGGTGTTGATCGGCAAGGACACGCGCATCTCCGGCTACATGATCGAGTCCGTGCTCGAAGCGGGCCTGGTCTCCGCTGGCGTGGACGTGAACCTGCTGAGCCCCATCCCCACGCCCGCCGTCGCCTATCTCACGCGCACCCTCGGCGCCGACGCCGGCATCGTCATCAGCGCCTCCCACAATCCGTTCGACGACAACGGCATCAAGATCTTCAGCGCCGAAGGCAACAAGCTGCCGGACGAGCGCGAACTCGCCATCGAGCGGCAGCTGCGCCAGCCCATCGAGTGCGTCAGCGCCGGGCGGTTGGGCAGGGCGTTCCGCGTGGACGATGCGCGCGGTCGCTACATCGAATTCTGCAAGAGCACCATGGACCGCGGCCTCAACCTGCATGGCCTGAAGGTCGTGCTCGACTGCGCCAACGGCGCGACCTACGCGGTGGCGCCCAAGGTCTTCTCCGAACTCGGCGCCAAGGTGACCGCCATCGGCATCGAGCCGGACGGCACCAACATCAACGAGCAGTGCGGTTCCACCCATCCGCAGGCTCTGGCCGCCAAGGTCGTCGAGGTCGGCGCCGACGTCGGCATCGCCTTCGACGGCGACGGCGACCGCGTGGTGATGGTGGATGGCCAAGGCAACTTGATGGACGGCGACGAACTGCTCTACGTGATTGCCAAATCCGGCTTCATGCGCGGACGCATCGAGGGCGGCGTCGTCGGCACGGTGATGAGCAACCTAGGGCTGGAACGCGCTCTTGAGACCTGCGGCATCCCTTTCGAGCGCGTCGCGGTCGGCGACCGCCATGTTCACGAGCGCTTGCGCACCAACGGCTGGCACCTCGGCGGCGAAGCCTCCGGCCACTTGATCTGCCTCTCTCTGACGACCACCGGCGACGGCATCGTCGCCGCCTTGCAGGTGCTTGGCGCGATGGTCGAGAGCGGGCGCTCGCTGGCCGAACTGCGCATGGGAATGCACAAGCTCCCGCAGGCGACGGCCAACGTGGAGACTCAGGACCCGCGCCTGGTCGCCAGATGCGACGGCCTCGACGCCGTCGCCAAGCGCATCGAAGCGGCAATGGGGGATCGCGGCCGCGTGGTCATTCGGCCAAGCGGCACCGAGCCGGTGCTGCGCATCATGGTGGAAGGCTTCGACGCGGGCGAGGTGCAGGAGTACGCCCAGACCCTCGCCGAGGCCGCTCGCCAAGCGAACGGAATCTGACCAGACCTCCGACGCGCCGCTTCCGGCCGTCGTTTTCGTCTCTCCCCAAGCACGACCCACGGCCAAGCATCCTGGCCGCCTCGTGGGCGTCCTCTTGTAGTCAAGCTGAACGCTGCCTTCCGCAGCGCAAAAGAAAAGGCCCGGCTTGCAGTCCAAGCCGGGCCTTTAGTTTGGCGACGCTTCGGGGCGGCTCTCCCGCCGCCCCTTGTGTAGCGCCTAGTCGTCGTCGACGTAGGTGTGGTTCACCAAGGTGCCGCTGGAGCGGGTGAGCACCTGCACCGCGATGTCGCGGCTGGAGAGGATCATGCAGGACAGGTTGTCCGCCCAGCCCTCTTCCGCGCTCAAGCCCAGAAGCTCGGCGATCGCGTCCGTGTTCATGTGCAGCGTCGCCCGACCTGGGATCGGCTCGTCCAGTTCGGCGAACCAGCTATTGCCCTCGGCGTCGTCGCATTCGAGGGACACCACGCACTCCGTCGACGCCTTGCACGTGATGCGCAGATTGCCGATGTCGATGCCGCCAGCACCTCCGGGCGTGCTCGGGGTCGGCGATGGCAGCGCTGGCGCTTGACGCATCGCCTCGACGATGGTCATGCCCGTCGTCCCGCTTGCGACGGTTGGGTACATCGTGGAGACCGTGCTCGTCTGCACGCGCTTGTCGGCAATGCCGTCGCCGTGGAAGTCCACCGAGAAGTTGCTGCGGAACTCCGCTGGGCGCAAGCCGTCCTCGCCGTTCGGCATGTAGTAGAGGGCATGCGTCGCCATGCCTTCTTCACGATCCAGATCGCCGGCGTCTCCTTCCGCCGCCCGGCTGTTGCCAGCCAAGTCGCTCAGGTTGAAGTCGCCTGTCATGGCGCCGCTCTCGTTCATCTCGAGCATCTCGTTGTCGGTGGCTTTGCGGTCGCCGTCGTAGTCCAGCCAGACCATGTCGCCGTCGCGGAAATCGCCAGTGACCTCGATGTCCAAGTCGCCGGCGCCGTCTTCGCGGCTGGAGACGCTGAACTCGTCCCCGTTCGCCTGCACGACGCAGCCCATCGGGATCGGATTGTCGGTGGTACACGTGGCTGCGGTCGCAAGGCCCGTGGTCACCGCGCCCAATGTCGCGTAGCCCGGCATGGTCAGGCTCGTCCTGCCTTCGGTCAACGCGATCGTGGTGCTGCCACCGGTGCCCGAGGCGACGCTGAACGCAAGGCCGTTGCCATAGGCGATCACCGCCGAGCCGGGTCTGGTCAAGACGCCGTTCTCGAGCATCGTGCCGGCGAAAACCATCGAGTCGGCGTCATCGGTGCTTGCCCAGCCACCGCCGCCGGCGGCATCGACGGATACGCTCGCCGAGACGGCCTTCTCGGGATTCAGACCAGTCAATGGCGGCAGCTCGAATGCGAAACTGAGGGTGGTCGAAGCGGTGGGCAAGTCTTGGTCGGCCTGGATGCGGAAGGTGACGGTGTTGTCGCCGTTGTCGCCGTCTTCCTTGCTGAGCACGTCCACCATCGAGTCGACCGAGAGAGAGGGGAGCCGCACGTTCCTTGCGAACCTCGCGTTGGCGAGCGTGAACGTGATGTCCGCCGTGTCTCCATCGTCGATTTCGCCGGTTTCCGCTCCGGGCGTCTGCACCCTTAACGTCACGGTCGGCCCGGCGGCCTTGTAGTCGACGACGACATCGGAAGCCCCCTCGCCGAAGACCTCGTTGGCGTAGGTCCTGGCGTTGGAGACTTCGACCCCATAGGTGGCAGCCAGCGTTCCTTGCGCGAACAGGGCACAGAGCGCGGCAAGCGCAGTTCGTTTTAGCACTGTCCAATCCCTCCACAAACAAGCGACAGGCTTCGCCCTTATACCCGTAAACGAGCGTCACGGCAATCCGCGACGCGAAGCCACGCTCAACTGGTGTCGAATGCTGCCATACGGCGGGTGCGCCGCGCAACCCGAATTTCGCCCTTCCGTTCGCTCGCCCCACGCGCGGTTTGCCTCGCCGCGGGCGCGTCGGGGACCGCCTATCCGGGCGAGACCTGCACGCGCACGCGGATGGTGTCGCCGGGGCGTTCGTCCATGCGGGCGCGGTGGGTGCTGCCGCCGTAGCGGTAGGTGACGAGGTAGCCGCGCTGCCGCTCGCGGTAGCTGGTCTCCTCGACGGTCTCGCAGACGCGCTGGCGAACGCGGCGAGTTGGCCGGTTGTGCGCGCCGTGGCGGCCGATGTCGTGGGCGATGGCGCCGCCGAGCACGGCGCCGACGACGGCGCCGACCTGCTTGTTGCGCTTGCGGTGGCCGAGCGCATGGCCGATGGCACCGCCGACGAGCGCACCAGCCAACGGCGCCGAGGCGCTCGTCCGGCGCCTTTCGCGCACCGTCTCGACCCAGCAGCGCTCGTGCGGCACGACCGTCGCCACGCGCTGCACGATGGGCTCGACGTCGATCACCTCGGCGTGGTCGAACTGGACGTCGGCGTACACATGGGCGTGGCCAAGCGCCAACGCCGCGAACATCGGAACCGTTGCGAAGGAAGCGCACTTCGACATTTTCGTCTCCTTTCGTCCTTCTTGGGAGTTGCGGGAAGCTGTTGGCAGTGTGCTTGCGCCGAACTGAACGCGGACTGAACGAGCCACGATCTCAAGGAGCGCGAGCGTCTACGGCGCGTTTGCGGATGGCGGAAGGGAGCCAGTGGGCGCCTCAGTCTTCGAGCTGCTCATTCCAGCCGCAGCCTATTCCAGCCGCAGCCTATTCCAGCCGCAGCCTATTCCAGCCGCAGCGCCGCGACCCGATGCGCGTCGTCGAGTCGCGCCACGATGTTCGCGGCTTCCGGCAGCGTCGCGAGCATGCGGCGCGTGATGCGCTCGTAGTGCTGCACGAAGCGATCCACTTGCGCGGCGTTCATGCGCTGCTCGGGCGGACGTTCGCCCTCCTGCTGCAGGCGCCAACGGCGCACCGCGTCGAGGTCCGGCACTTGCAGAAAGACGAGCGAGTCGAACGCGGCGTGGAGCGGCGCGTAGTCGTCCCGCAGCGCGGCATCCACATGCCGCCGCCAGACGCCGGCAGGGTCTTCCAGCCGTTCGAGGTCGTTGATCGCCAGTGTCGATTCGTCGGCCGCGGCAGCCGGCGCGCCGACGCACCAGCCTTCCAGCACGACGACGTCTGCGCCGCCGTCGATGGTCGTGAACCCGGCGCGGTCGTCGATCCCCTTGTCGAAGCGCGGCGTCTCGACGACGCCGGCATTGAGCAGCCCCTCGAACACGTCCCTGGCGAGACCGATGGCGTGGGTGCCGGGCGGTCCGCGGGTCGCCAGCAGCGGGTGGACGCGCCGCGCCAGCCGCCGTCGCTCGGCCTTGGCGAGGTAGAAGTCGTCGATGCTCAGCACGACCACGCGAAGGCCCAGAAACTCGCCCGCCGCCGCCAGCAGCTCGCCCAACGTCGACTTGCCAGCGCCTTGGCCGCCGCCGATGCCCACCTTCGAGACGCCACGGCGCCGCCAGTCGTCCACGAGCAGCGCCGCGAGTTGCCGATAGTCCTCCGGTGCCGCCGCATCCAAGCGCTGGTAGCAGGCGAGCGCCGCCGCAGTCGGCTGGATGTCGGCGAGTTCGGCAAGGCGCATGGAGTCCCTCTGCGTAAGCTGGCGCTTCAGCCGAGTTCCAGCCGGTACGGCGGCAGCGAGGCGAGCAGCGCTTCGCCGTAGCGGCGGGTGACGATGCGGCGGTCGAGGAGGGTGATGCGCCCGCCGTCGGTTTCGTGGCGGATCAAGCGGCCGCAGGCCTGCACCAGGCGCAGCGACGCCTCCGGCACGGACACTTCCATGAACGGATTGCGGCCTTCGTTCTCGAGCGCTTCGGCGACCGCTTCGTCCACGGGATCGTCCGGCGCCACGAACGGCAGCTTGGCGAGGATCACGTGGCGGCAGTAGTCGCCCGGCAGGTCCACGCCCTCGGCGAAGCTGGCGAGGCCGAATAGGTAGCTGCGCTCGCCTTCGTCGATGGCCTGCCGGTGCTCGAACAGCAACTGCCGCTTCGAGGCCGCGTCCTGCAAGCGGCAAAGGTCGCGCAGGTCGTCGGAGAGCGAATCGGCGACTTCGTTGAACTGCCGCCACGAGGTGAAGAGCACGAGGGCGCTGCGCTCCATCGCCAGCAGTTCCGGCAGCAAGGCCGCCACCTCTTCGGTATGCGCGGCCGCGTCGCGGGGGTCGGACTGCATGGCCGGCACCGAGAATGCGGCGATGCGGTGGAAGTCGAACGGGCTCTGGATGCGGGAGGTCGCGGTTTCGCCGGGAAGGCCGCAGACATCCCGGAAGCGCTCGAAGGTTCCCAGCGCGCACAAGGTCGCGGAGGTGGCGACGGCGGCATGGCACATGTCCCACAGCGTGCCGCCGAGAATGCGCCCGATGTCCAGCGGCGCGCTGGTCAACTCGATGTCGTCGCCGGAGTCGAAGCGCCGCAGGGTGGCCCAGCGCGCTGCCGCTTCGGGCGCGACGGCGTAGTCGCTGAACAGCTGCTCGGCCGCTCTCGCCTGGCCGGCAAGCTGGCCGACCACCGGCAGCCAGGACTCGGCGCGGTCGCGGTTGTCCCACTCCAGATCGCCCGCCAGCACTTGCTCCAACGCCTCGCACAGCTCTTCCAGCGTTGCCGCGGCGGTTGCGAAGCCGGAACTCAACGGCGGCGCGAGTTCGCGGATCTCCGCCGGCACCTCGCCCATCGGAAAGCGGCGAATCCAATTGCGTTCGTCGCGCCGCTCGAAGGGCAGTTGGCGCGCCAGCGCTTCCACGTCGCCGAGCAGTTCGCGCAGTTCGCCCGCGTCCTCCATCCGCTTCTGGGCGCGTTGCACCTGTTGCGGATCGCCGAACTGACGACGCATGGTCTCCAAGCCGCTCGCGACCTGCCGCTGCCACTCGGCGGCGGTGCGCAGGCGGACGTTGACCGTGAAGTGGTCGCGGGTCTTCTCCGCCAGGTGGTGGGCTTCGTCGAGCACGAAGATGGTCTCGGCGGGCGGCGGCAGCACCACGCCGCCGCCGAGGCTCAAGTCGGCGAGCACGAGGTCGTGGTTGGCCACCACCACGTCCGCCTCCGCCACGCTTCGCCGCGCCTTGAAGAACGGGCACTGGTGGTAGTAGCTGCAACGCCCGCCGGCGCAGCCGACGCGGTCGTTCGTCACCGGCCGCCAGACGGCGCGTTCGATGCCGTCGCGCCAAGTGTCCAGTTCGCCGTCCCAGGAACCGTTGGCGAAGTCGGTTTGCAGCCGCTGATAGGTTGCCAGTTCCTCCGTGCCGGGCGGGTCGAAGAGCTGCGCCTCCTGCTCCGGGCCGGCGCGCAGGCGGTCCTCCAAGCGTTGCAGGCAGACGTAGCGGCTGCGGCCCTTGGCCAGGGCGAAGGAGAAGTCGAGATCGGCGTGGCGTTGGAGGTCGGGGAGGTCGCGCAGCACCACCTGTTCCTGTAGCGCCACGGTCGCGGTCGAAATCACCACCCGCTTGTCGAGTGCTTGGGCGACCGGAATGGCGGCGAGGCAGTAGGCGGCGGTCTTGCCGGTTCCGGTGCCGGCTTCGACCACGCACAGCCGATTGCCGCGGTTGGTGAGAGCGCGAGCGATGTCGGCGATCATCTGCCGCTGCCCGCGGCGGGGCTTGAAGCCGCGATTGCCGAGCCATGCCCGGTAGGCGGACTGGATCCGCGCCTTCAGCGCCTCGGTCAGGGTGCCGTTGGCGGCCGCGCCATCGCTCGAATCAACCACCGACTGCTCGCTTCCCTTACCCGCGCTTCGCCCTCGGGGCAGCGTATCGCAAATTCCCGTGCCGGGAGTCCGCAGCCTCGACGCCCGATTCGATCAGCCGACGCGGCAGCGGCGCATCTGTCCCGCGTAGCTGGTGGCGCGGGTCGCGACCTTGTCCGCGGCGCCCTTCAACCAGGCGTTGTTCTTCCACGTGCCGCGCATGTAGCCGCCGATGCCGCTGTAGTAGGAGAGGTAGAGGCTGCGGGCATCGGTCACGGCGATGTTCGCTCGGCGGTGGGCGGCGTCGAGGTACCAGCCGACGAAATCCACGGCGTCGCCGAAGTCGTCGCGCTCGGCGAAGCGGTTGCCGGTCGCCTTGAGATAGTCCTCCCAGGCGGCGTCGGTGGCCTGGGCGAAGCCGACCGCGTCGGATTCGCGCTTCCACGGCACGACGCCGAGCAGCTTGGTGCGCGGCGGCTTCGCATCCGCGATGTAGCTCGATTCCTTGTACATCACCGCCATCATCACGGAACTCGGCACGCCCCAGCGCGTCTCGGCCTTCTTCGCGGCGCGGAACCAGCGCGGCTTTTCCTTGAAGATCGCGCACAGGTCGTGGGGATTGGCGGGCGGCGTGGACGCGCAGCTGCCGAGCAGAGCGGCAAGGGCCGCCACGACCAGCGTCGCGGCCAACGGGGCGGGGTTTCTGGTCGTTCGCATCTGGCAGCCTCCGCGTCAGTCTTGAGGTTCGGTCTCGCTCGCCGCGTCTCTGGCAAGACGTTCCAGGTTGGCCACGAAAGTGGCCTCGTCCATCACCGGCACGCCCAGCGTCTCGGCCTTCGCGAGCTTGCTTCCGGCGCCGGGTCCGGCAACCACTTGGGCGGTGTTCTTCGACACCGATCCCGCTACCTTGGCGCCGAAGCCGACGAGTCTGGCCTTGGCTTCGTTGCGCGGCATGGTTTCGAGGGTGCCGGTGAGCACCCAAGTCTGTCCGGCAAGGGGTTTGGCGGTGGCGCCCGTCGCGCCCTCCGGAGCGTCCCAGACGACGCCGATGTCTTCGTGCAGCTTTCTCGCCAAGGCCAGGTTGGCATCGTCGGCGAAGAACGCCTCGACGTTGGCCGCGACTATCGGGCCGACGTCTTCGACGTCCTGCAGCGAGTCGACGTCCGCTGCCGCCAGCTGCGCCAACGTGCCGTAGCGCGCGGCCAGCGCCGCGGCGGTGGTCTCGCCGACTTCGCGGATGCCGAGGGCGAAGATGAAGCGGGCGAAAGTGGTGCGCTTGCTGGCTTCGAGGGCGGCGAGCAGATTTTCGGCGGACTTCGCGCCCATGCGTTCGAGACCTTCGAGCTGCGTCTTGTCGAGGGCGTAGAGGTCGGCCGGATCCCGCACCAGGTCGCCGCTCACCAATTGATCGACCAGCTTGTCGCCCAGGCCTTCGATGTCGAGAGCGAGCCGCGACGCGAAGTGCCGCAGGCGTTCCCGTCGCTGCGCCCCGCAGCGCAAGCCGCCGCTGCACCGCGCCACCACCTCGCCCTCGGGCCGTTCGATGGCGGCGCCGCAGATCGGGCAACCGTCGGGCAGGCGCACCGCTTGGGCATCGGCGGGTCGTTTGGACTCCACCACCTTCATCACCTGCGGAATCACGTCGCCAGCGCGGCGGATGAGCACCGTGTCGCCTATGTGTACACCCAAGCGGGCGATTTCGTCCATGTTGTGCAGGGTGGCGTTGGAGACGGTGACGCCGCCGACGAACACCGGCTGCAACTTGGCGACCGGCGTGATGGCGCCCGTGCGCCCGACCTGGAAATCCACGTCCAGCAGCACCGTGCTCGCTTCCTCCGCCGGATACTTGTAGGCGATTGCCCAGCGCGGCTTGCGGGTGACTTGGCCGAGCTTGTCGCGCAGGGCGAAGGCGTCCACCTTCACCACCGCGCCGTCGATGGCGTAGTCCAGATCGTCGCGGGCTTCGAGCAGCGAGTCGACGTAGCTGCCGCAGGCGGCGAGATTCGGCAGCAGCTTGCCGCGCGGGTTGACGCGCAGTCCCCAGTCCTTGAACGCGGCCATCGTTTCCGAATGGCGCTGCGGCTGCCAGTGCGGACTCTCCCCGGCGCTGTAGCAGAACATCGACAGCGGGCGGGCGGCGGTGGCCTTCGGATCGAGTTGGCGCAAACTGCCGGCGGCGCCGTTGCGGGGATTGACGATGGGGCGGTCGCCGGTCTCGCGGGCGCGTTCGTTGAAGGCGAGGAAGCCGGTGATCGGCATGTAGACCTCGCCGCGCACTTCGAGATGCGACGGCGGGTCGCCCGTCAAGCGCAACGGCACGGCGCGGATGGTGCGCACGTTGGCGGTGATGTCCTCGCCGGTTTCGCCGTTGCCGCGCGTCGCGCCGCGCTGCAACACGCCGTCCACGTACAGCAGGCTCACCGCCACGCCGTCGATCTTCGGCTCGCAGAAGTAGGTGAGTTCATCGTCGTCGTCGAGCAGTCGGCGGCAGCGCTCCTGCCACGCTTCGAGTTCCGCCGCGCTGACGCATTTGTCCAGCGACAGCATGGGCGTGGCGTGCCGCACTTCCTCGAACTTGCCGGCCGGATCGCCGCCGACGCGCTGGGTCGGCGAATCGGGGGTGACCAGTTCTGGATGCGCGGCTTCGAGCGCGAGCAGCCGGTCGAACAGGGCGTCGTAGTCGACGTCCGCGATCTCCGGATCGTCCAGCACGTGGTAGCGATGGGCGTGACGCGCGACCTGCTCGCGCAACTTGGCCAACGCCGCGGCTTCGGAGGCCACGGCTACGCCCTGATCGACATCCGCTTGTAGTCGCGTATGCGCTGGCGGCAGTGCTCGATGGTCTGGATGCTCATGTCGCTCATGCGCTCGTCCTTCATGTCGGCGTCGAGCGCGTCCGCGATGTCCTGCGCCGACTGGATCATTTCCTCGAACGCATGGGACGGATCGATCCGATCCGAGAAGCGCAGCAGCATGGCGACGCGCGGCGTGGACAGCGCCTCGACGTCGGCGAGGTCGAACGTGCCCGGCTCCACGCCGTTGGCGACTTGGAAGAGTTCCGAGCGCGTGTTCGCGTCCAGCTTGTGGAAGACCTCGCCATCGTATTCCAGGCCGGTCGCGGCGAAGGCGTCGAGCAGCGTCTGGCCTGCCATGGCGGCACCTGATTTGGCGACGACCCAGATCACGACGACGTCCGACAATCCGCTCGACGGCGCGTCCTCGGGGCGTTGCTGTTCCGCCATGCGCACCGCCAAGGGCACGGTCGGCTCGGTGCGCCGGCCGGGAATGACGATCCGTTCCGTTTCCCGCTGCGCACCAGCTTCCAGCGCACCGTTTGCTTCCGCCTCCGCAGACATGCCCAGCGGCAGGTCGGCCTGCTCCGCCGGCAGGTTCGGTTCCGGCTCCTGCTGCGGCGGCGCCGCCGCGTCGCGCCGCGAACGCCAGGAGAGCCAGAGTCCGTGCAGCAGGACGAGCGCCAGCAAGACGCCTCCGCCCCACAGGATGATGTACTTGATGTCGAAATCCATGGCCACCTCTCGAGTCGGCCGAGTCGGCGAGTCGTCAGCCAGCAGCCGCCATCCGCGCCGCCTTGTCCACGTCCACGGAGACGAGGCGCGACACGCCAGCCTCCTGCATCGTCACGCCCAGCAGGTAGTCCGCCATTTCGATGGTCTGCTTGTTGTGCGTCACGACCACGAATTGCACGTCGCGGGACATTTCGCGGATGAGTTCCGCGAAGCGCTCCACGTTGCTGTCGTCGAGCGGCGCGTCCACCTCGTCGAGCAGGCACACCGGGCTGGGGTTGAGTTGGAAGATGGAGAAGATCAGCGCCACCGCGGACATCGCCTTCTCGCCGCCGGAGAGCAGATGGATGCTGGAGTTGCGCTTCCCCGGCGGACGCGCCATCAGCGTGACGCCGGTCTCCAGCCAGTCGCTGCCGGTCAGCTCCAGAGCCGCGTGGCCGCCGCCGAAGACCTTGGGGAAGAGCGTCTTCAAGTGTCCGTTGACGCGGTTGAAGGTTTCCTTGAAGCGCGTTCGGGTCTCGCGGTCGATGCGCTCGATGGCGCCCTTGAGCGTCGCCAGCGCGGTCTCGACGTCCTCGTGCTGGCGATCCAGCTCCGCCTTGCGTTCGGATTCCGTCTTGTACTCGTTGATGGCGGCGAGGTTGATGGCGCCGAGGCGTTCGATGCGCCTCGCCAATGCGGCCAAGGCTTCCTCCCACTGCGCTTCCGTAGCGGATTCGGGGAGATCGCGTCGCGCTTCGTCCAGGGCGATGCCGGTGTCGGCGAGCTGGCCGTGCAGATGCTCGCGGTTGGTCGCCAGCCCTTTGCGTTCCAAATGCGCTTCTTCGAGCCGCGAACGCGCCTCTTCGACTTTGCTGCCCGCTTCCATGCCGCGCTGAACAAGCTCGCGGATGTTCGCTTCGAGTTGGTCCAAAGCCGTGCGCAAGACCCTCTGCTTGCGTTCGTGTACTTTGCTTGCCGCGAGTTTCTGATCCCGAGCGCTTTCCTTCGCCGGAATTGCCGCTTCGATCTCGGCGATGCCGGCGCGCACCTGATCGCCGCGGTCGGCCAGTTCAACGCGCTGCTTGAGCAGGCGGGCGTGGGCGTCTTCGGCTTCCTTCTGCAAGGCTTGGAAGGTCGAGCACTCGGTGACCAGCTGGTGGAACGCCTCGGTGGCGCGCCTCGCTTCGGCGCGCGCTTCCTCGGCCGCGGCGTCGTGCCGTTGCCGCTGCCCGCGCAGGGTCGCGCCGACGGTCGCAAGGCGTTCGGCCTCCGCGGCGAGGGTCTCCAAGCGTTCGCGGCTTTGCCGCAGCCGTTCCGACTCCGCTTCGATCTGCGTTCGCAGATACGCCTCTTCGGCGGCTCGCCTTTGCGCTGCGGCCACGGCTTCGTCGATGCGAACGCGCAGCACGTCGTGCTTGGTTTGCAGATCGGAGCACTGTGCCGCCGCGTCCGCTTGGCGGCTGCGCAAGGAATCGCGTTCTTGTTCCGCGGCGGCGGCGGCATCGCGCTTCGCCGCGACGTGGGCTTGGGCGTCTCCGAGCCGCTGCCGAGCCGCCTGCCATGCTTCTTCGAGAGCTGCCAGTTCGCGGCCCCGTTCGATGACGCCGGCGGATTCGTCCGCGCTGCGCTGCACACGGATCCAATCCTTGCCGAGGTACACGCCGTCGCGGGTGACGATGCTCTCGCCCGGTTGCAGGCTTGGACGGTGTTGCAGAGCGGAAGCAAGAGATTCAGCTGCGTGGACTCCTGCGGCGAACGTGCCGAGGTCGCCGGAGACGAACGCGGTCAGCAGCGGCAGCTCGCCCTTCGCGTTCGGCTGCGCGGCACCAGCCTCCACCAAGGCGATGCGGCCCTGGGCGAGTTCGTCGAGCGCTGCCGCGTATTCGTCGACGTCCTCGACCACGATTGCCTGCACGTCCGTGCCGAGAACGGCCTCGACGGCGCGTTCCCAACCAGCCTTCACCTGCAAGCGTTCGCCGAGCCGCGGGGCGTCGCGGAGACCGGCGCGGCCTAGCCAGCGACTCGCTTCGCTCTCGGCGCCGTTTTCGCGCCCCAGCGCCGAGCGTTGCACGGCGGCGACTTCGGCCAGTTGGTGGCGCTGCTTCTCGGCTTCGGCGCGGACCGCGTCGAGCGCCTGTTCCGCCTGCGCGGTTTCAGCCCGAGCGGTCGTCAACGCGGTGGCGTTGCTTGCGAGGGCGGCGTCGAGGACGGCGAGCTCGCGCTTCGCCTCGGCAAGTTCCTCGGCGACGCCCGAAAGGTCGGCGTCGACTTCCGGCGTTGCGTCCTCGGCGAGCTTCGCGAGTCGTACCCGCAAACGCTCGACCGCTTCGGTGGCGCCGGTGCCGCGCTCTTCGCAAAGACTGCGTTCGCTCGCGTTCGCGTTGACGCGGCCAGCGTGTTCCTCCCACTCCCGCTGGCAGGAGCGCACATGCGTCTCGGCGGCCTCGAGCCGTTCGGCGGCGGCCTGCTTCGCGGCTTCGCCGCTGGCGAGTCGCGGTTGCTTTTCCTTCAATTGGCGCTTGATGTCGGCGACACGTCTGACGTCCGCCTCAAGCTGGATGCCCGTCTCCCGCTGCTTGCCTTCGAGCGTTTGCAGTTCGGCGCGCAACTCGCCGATCCGCCGGCGGTCGAAGCCGATGGCTTGCTCCAACTGGCTCGCCGCGGCGTCCACTTCGTACTTGGCGCGTTCGGTTTCGGCGAACGCGTCGGTCTGTTCGCCATGCTCCGCGCGCCGCTCTTCCACCTTGGTTTGCAGTGCCTGGTGTTCGCTCCTTGCTTTCTCCAAGCGAACTTCCAGTTCTCGGGCTGCGCTGTCGCACTCGCGCAGTCGTTCGTTCACCGCGGCGATGCGGATGGCGAGCAACTCGGCCTTGCGCTTGCGTTCCTCCGCCTTCAGCGTCCGATAGCGTTCGGCGGCCTTGGCTTGGCGTTTCAGATGCGCGAGACGGCGTTCGAGGTCGTCGCGGATGTCGGCGAGGCGGGCCAGGTTTTCCTCGGCGTGGCGGATGCGGTTCTGCGTTTCGCGCCGTCTTTCCTTGTACTTCGAGACGCCCGCCGCCTCTTCCAGATAGGCGCGCAAGGCGTCGGGCTTGGCCTCCACCAGTTCGGAGATCATGCCCTGCTCGATGATCGAGTAGCTGCGCGGGCCGAAGCCGGTGCCGAGGAAGACGTCGGCGATGTCTCGGCGCCGGCAACGGACGCCGTTCAACGTGTAGATGGATTGCGAGTCGCGGCCGACCTGGCGGCGGATGGCGATTTCCGCATAGGCGGCGAACTTGCCGCCGACGCGGCCATCGCGGTTGTCGAAGACCAGCTCGACGGAGGCGAGAGAGGTGGGTTGGCGCGACGTGGCGCCGTTGAAGATGACATCGGTGAGCGCTTCGCCGCGCAGTTGGCGGGCGGAGCTTTCGCCCATCACCCAACGGACGGCGTCGACGATGTTCGACTTTCCGCAGCCGTTGGGGCCGACCACCGCATTGCGGTTGCCCGGCAATACAACCGTCGTCGGATCCACGAAGGATTTGAATCCAACGAGTTTGACTTCTTTGAGTCGCATTCAGCCGACTACGACAGTTCCGTTGTCGTGTAGCGGTCAGTTTAGCGCAACGAAAACACAATGCAACGCCTTTTCGACACAAAAAAACCCTGTTTTCATTCTCGCTCGGAGGCGCACAGGCGATTGCGTTCGAGAAGTTCCACGTCGAGAAGATCCTTTGGCCTCGCCACGGCGCGCTTGTTGCGAAGCAGATCGTCGTAGGAAAGGAACGGGACCGAGTGGCCGCCGACGGTGGAGGTGAAACGGTTTCGCCAAGCGGAAGCGAATGAGACGCCGTCGATCTCGGTGAGCAGGTCGATGCGCCGGGGTGGCACTCCGAGCTGGACGATGCCGCTGGCCGAGGCGAAGTCTTCGACGGTCACGCCGAGCGTGGCGAGCGGTGCGCCGAAGTCCGCCAAAGCTCGCCAGACGCGCACCGCGTTGTCGCCGTCCGCTTCGACCCACACGTCGAGGTCGCCAGTCGCGCGGGGCGTCCCGTGCGCGGACATCGCGTGCGCTCCAATGACTAGGAATCTCGCTCCCGCTTCGTCGAGGGCGCGTAGGAAATCGAGGAAATCCTCGTTCATTCCTCTTTCCCCTCGGCGTTGGGCCGCGGCCTCGTGGTGCGATACATCACGCGGACCGGCATTTCGCTGCGCGAGAACTGGGGCAGCGGCAGGCCGGCGCTGGCCCAGGCGTCGAGGGTCATTCGCCACGTCATAGCCAGGCGCTCTTCGACCGTGTAGGCGGAGAAATCGTCCGGCGGTTCTTCGCCGAGTCGGAACTTTCGCACCGGCCAGTCGGCGCGCGCCCGGCGTCTGGCTTCGCGGGCGGCCTCGTCGTCCACGTCAATAGCCAGCGCCTTGCGGCGGCGCTCGGGGTTCCCCCGTTGCGGATTCGACGCCCTGCGCCATGTCGTGAAGCTCCGGCGGCAGGTAGTTCTCGTCGTGCTTGGCCAGCACTTCCTCGGCTTGGAAGACGCGGTCGCCGTCGAGTTCTCCGGTTACCAGAATGCCTTGGCCTTCGCGGAACATGCCGGGGAGGATGCCGGTGTAGGTGACTGGAAAGTCGTGGCCCTGGTGGTCGGTGAGCACGAAGTACACGCCCAGGCCGGTGTCGTCGTGTGCAATGCTGCCGTCCGCGACCATCCCGCCAGCGCGGATGCGCACGCCGCTCGGCGCCTCGCCGCCGACGACCTTGGCCGGTTCATAGAACAGGTTGGCGTTCTCGTCGAGGGCGAAGAGCACCAGCGCGAGCGTCGCCGCGGCGCCGCCGAGCACGAACGACACGGCGGTCAAGCGTTGGCGGCGGCGTGGCCTCATCGTTCATGCTCCATGCGGCGGCGCAAGCGCCGGGCGGTCGAACGCAGCACCGCCAAAGGCCAAACGCCAGCGAAGGCCAAGGCGAGGGCGCTCACGCCGTACGCGCTCCAGACGTAGACGCCGTGGCCGCCCATCGCGAAGAACTCGATCATCGCGCCGCCTCGCCTTCCCGAACGCCGCCGTGGAGCCATCTGCGCACCCACTCGGTGTCCGCTTCGCGCTTCACGAGCAGCGCGCGGCAAGCGGCGAGCACCGCGCCAGCAGCAAAGCAGAAGTAGCCGAGCACGTTGCAGGCGAGCGGCCACAGGTAGACGGCGGCGATGGCCGGCTTCTTGCCGAGCTCGAGGCTCGGCGGCTGGTGCAGCGTCGCGAACCATTCCACGGAATACTTGATGACCGGAATGTTGACGACGCCGACTACCGCGAGCAAGGCCACCGCCGCAGCCGCGCGTTCCCGCTGCGCGATCGCCTGCCGCAAGGCGACCAGGCCGAAGAACAGAAACAGCAGCACCAAGGTGGAGATGGTGCGCGCATCCCACACCCAACCCGTGCCCCACGTGGGCATCCCCCAGATGAAGCCGGTGGCGAGGGCGGCGGCGGCGATGGCCGCGCCGATGGGTGCTGCAGCGGCGATGAAGACGTCCGCCATCTTCATCCGCCAGACCAGATAGACGAGACCTGCGACGGCAATGGCGACGTAGATGGACTGCGCCAGAAAGGCCGCTGGCACATGGATGAACAAGATGCGGAAGCTGTCGCCCTGGTAGCGCTCCGGCGGCACGAAACCGAGGCCCCAGATGGAGCCGAGCAATATGAGCGCGATGCCGAACACGTAGAG
This sequence comes from Candidatus Azotimanducaceae bacterium, assembly GCA_965243175.1. GTDB lineage: Bacteria > Pseudomonadota > Gammaproteobacteria > Pseudomonadales > Azotimanducaceae > VXYL01. The sequence continues at coordinate 2,311,322 of OZ251532.1, forward strand.
GCCGATCATCGGCCGCCGCGAACCGGCGAAGAACCAACGTGGCGAACCCGCACGGTGGAACTTGCGTTTGATCCAGCCGCCCGCTCCGCCCGCAAGCGCAACGCCGCCATCCAACGCGGCATCGCCGGATGCGGTGTTCGTCTGAGGCCGCTCGCTCGAAGACCGCGCCATGGCACTCAATACTCCTGGCTGATCGCCAACGCCTGGCCTATCGCGAACGGCGCGGCAGTGGTCAACGCCACGGACCAGGCAGCCAACATCGGCAGGGCGAAAGCGGGTTGCTCTCCAGCCGCGCCGGCCACGCCGAAAATGAACACCGGCAAGTATAAAGGCAGCACCAGAACCGCGAACAGCAGGCCGCGCCCGCCGATGCCGACCGTCAACGCCGCCCCGACTGCGCCGATGCAGCACAGGGCCGGCGCCCCGAGCAGCAGCGAGATCGCCAAACGGCCAGCGCCGCCCTCGCCGCCGAGCAGCAGAAACGCGAGCGGTCCGACGAGCGCCACCGGCAGACCGACCGCAAGCCAGTGCACGGCCAGCTTCGCCAGCACCGCGGCGTAGCGCGGCGCGGCGTGGACGAGCAGCAGTTCCAGCGTGCCGTCGTCCTGATCGCGCCGGAACAGATCCGCGCCGGCGAGCATGTTGGCGAACAGCGTGAGCGCCCAGATCATGCCGGGCGAGGCGCCCGCCTTGCCGAGGCCGATGCTCAGCAAGAGCGCGGCGAGCACGTAGAACGCGAGCGGATTCGCCGCTTCGGCACGGCTGCGCAACGCCAGCCGCGCTTCCCGCCGCAACTGCGCCGTCAACGTGGCCATGCTGCGCGGCCAGCGACGCCAACGGAGTTCACGCGAGATTCAAGACGCTTGCCGAGTCCGCGCCATCGAGCGGACGATGCGTCGCCGCCACGACAGCGCCGCCAGCGGCCCGGTGTTCGGCGACCAGCTCCTGCACCAAGGCGGTCCCGGCGGAATCCATCGCCGTCATCGGTTCGTCGAGCAGCCACAGGTCCGCGTCCAAGAGCAGCAGTCGAGCCAGAGCGGCCCGGCGCAGCTGCCCGGCCGACAGCGCAGCGCATGGTTCGTCGCTCTCCGCGCCGAGCCCGACTCGCTGAAACGCATCGTCCACCTGCTCCGATTTCGGACGCTGCCCGCCAAGCCGCAGCAGCCAGCGGACGTTTTCGAGCGGCGTCAGGAGATCGCTCATGCCCGCCTTGTGGCCGATGTAGGCGATGTTGCCATGCACGGTCACGCGGCCGCTCTGGATGCGCCTCAAACCGGCGAGGCAGCGCAGCAGCGTGCTCTTGCCGCAACCGTTGGGGCCGCGCACTTCGATCACGTCGCCACGCGCCGCCCGGCACGAAACGGCCGAGAAGAGACGCCGTCCATCGACGCTGCAAGCGACGTCCTCCGCGAGCAGCAGGCACTCGCTGGCTGGCACCGGAATGTTCCCGAGAGCGCTAGCGGATCGCCACCGGATTGATGACGGCCTGCACCGCGCCCTCGAAGCGCGGCTGGCCCAGCACGAACAGGAACTCCCACGCTTCGTCGGCAGCAAGCGCCGCGACGTTCATGTTCTCCAAGATGTAGATGCCGTTCTTCGCCAGCAGTTCCTGATGCACCGGGAACAGCAGCGCGTCGTCTTCCCCCGGCAGCACTTCCAGGCCCCAGGAGTCCGCCCCCACCGCCACCACGTCCAAGCTGGCCAGGTACTGTGCGCCGTCGAGCCCGATCCCCGGCTCGCCCGCCATGAACGCCTCGTCGTCCACGCCAGCGAGCGAGAGCCAGCCGGTGTGGAACAACACGACGTCGCCCTTGCCGATGGCCACCCCTTGGGCTTCCGCCTGCGCCTTGATCTCCGCGCTGTTGAAGGCGGTGCCCGCCGCCAGCCGGTCCTCCCCGAAGTGCCGCGTCATGTCCAGCAGCACGCCGCGCCCGACCATCGGCGGCAGCTTGTCGATGGAAAGCTGCGTCAAGCCGGTGGGGCTTACGAAGTCCTTCGGCGTCAAGCCGTTGTAGTAGACGTGGTTTATGCCCATGTGCCCCAGCCCGTCCAGCTGGCTGCCGATGCCCATCCACGTGTAGAGCAGATCGTCGTTGCCGGTGGCGAGGTTCGCCCCCATCGTCGGCCCGTTGTCGAACCCCGGCTGGATGATGGTGATGGCGTAGTGCCGCGGCGGATAGGCTGGCGTCTCCCAGCCCGTCACCACGCCGAGCGGATAGGTCTTGCCGGTGGTCACCAGCCGCGCCGCCTGCACCACCTTCTCCGCCGACAGATGGTTGAGCGCCCCGATGCGATCCTCCGCCCCGTGTTCCGACGGATGCCAATCCGCCCCGAACGCGGCCTGCCCGCTCGCGCCCAAGACGAGCGCCAAGCCAGCGAAAGGCCTCAGCAAGTTGCGGTTTGCGAGTACACGTTCCAGCATTGCGAATCTCCTCTGTCGCCAGCGGTTCCTCGCCCGCCTCTTGGCGATGCGAAGCACGACAGCAAAATAGCAGTTCCGCCCTGCGCCCGCACGACCGGCCCAAGACGCCCAGCGAGGCGTCTTCGAGCCGCGCCTCGTTGTGGTAGGGTAGTCCCGAACGCACCGTCGGACAGCACGATGACCCTCGAGCAAGCCTTATGCGCGGAGCGCAGCAGCATGAGCGGCGCACGCGACATCGACTCGCAAAGCACTTGGGCGCGTCCGGAAACCCAGCCCGAGCGGCGGCTCCAAGCTTGCCGGAGCAAGTGATGGCAAGCAACGTGCAGCACACCCCGGTGAGAGCATCGGCCGGCGCAGCGGAGTGGGTTGATCGCACCGGCATCGCCTTGTCTTTGGCCTGCGGCGTGCATTGTGCGCTGGTGCCGTTCGTGATCGGCGCCGCCGCGCTCCTTCCGGTCAAGTGGCTGGTCTCCGAGTCGACCGAGCTCTGGCTGCTCGCCGGAAGCATGGTGATCGCGCTCACGAGCCTGCTCTCCAGCTACTGGCTGAAGCACCGCCACAAGCGCTGCCTGGTGTTCCTGGTGCCCGGCTTGGCCGTCCTCGGCCTCGTCCTGTTCGGCTCGGTCAGCGAGCAGATGGAACCTTGGGTCGTCGTAGGCGGCACCTCCTCGATCGCCATCGGCCACCTCGTGAACATCCGCCTCTGCCGCCAGTGCGCCCAATGCCAATCGGAAGCCGAGCAGAGACAGCACGCCTGAAGCACGGCTCAGCAGACGACGCCATCGAGTAGCGGCATCGTAGCTTGATGGTCCCGAGCACACTCGGTGCGTTTCATGCGCTGACACCAAGGCCAGTTCCGAGCGCATAGTTCCGCGCTACCCGCTTCCCCGCCCTCGTACACATAAGTGCGAGAATGCCGCATCCGAGAGTGGAGGGGCGGCGCGCTTGGCCAACGGCGTTCCCGGTTGGGAGGACTTGCATCACGGCGGCTTGCTGCTGGATGGGACGCGGCTGGCGGCGTTGGGTGCCGAGTGGCCGGTGGCGCCGCTCTGTCCTTGGGTGGAAAGCGACCTCCGGCGTCGCACCGCGGTGCTGTTGAACGAGCCGGCGGCTGAGGCGGACCGCAACGCGAGCGCGTTCGTCGCCTTCGTGCTCGAGCGGGTGTGCGGCTTTGATGGCGCCACCGGTGCTTGGCGGCGGGGCAGCAACGTTGCGGCGGAGCACGGGCGGCGGGCCGTGACCGGCGAGGTGGTGAAGCCGCGGCAGCTGTGGACGGGCGTGCGGGGGGCTCGGCTGCCGGTGTTCGTCGATGGCGGCGGCAGGCTCGGCGTGGGCAAGGGGCGGCGGGTGGTGAGCCAGGTGCTCGGCTGGCTGCGCGCTGGCAACGAACACCTTGCCTTGGTGACCAACGGGCGGCAGTTCCGGCTGGTGTTCGCTGGCCTCGACTTCGACGCCAGCTGCCAGTGGGACGCCAGCCTGTGGTTCCAGGAAGGCGAACTGGCGCCGCAAGTGGCCGCCTTGCGCTTCCTGCTGCGCCCCGATTTGTGGACCCCGCCTAGGCCGGCCGCCGGGGACGAGGCGCAACCGTCGCCGCTGTTGCAGGCCATCCGCGACACGCGCAAGGGCCAGGCGGAACTCTCCGAAGTGCTGGGCGAGCGGGTGCGCGAAGCCGTGGAACTGCTGATCCAGAGCCACGGCGAAGCGTTGCGCGCTCACTGCGCCGAAGTTGCGCCGGCGGACATCTACCGCGCCGCCTGCCGCGTGGCGATGCGCCTGGTGATCGTGCTGTTCGCCGAATCCCGCGACCTGCTGCCTCGCGACAACGCCCTCTACCACGGCAGCTACGGCCTGCACGGCCTGTTCGAGCGGCTGGAACGCGAGGCCGTTCGCGGCGCCGCGCTCGCCGAGTGCTTGAGCGCGTGGCCCCGTGTGCTGGCGCTGTTTCGCCTCGTCTACGAAGGTTCGCACTTCCCGGACTTGCCGGTGCCGCCCTACGGCGGCGAACTGTTCGCGCCCGCCAGCCGCGAAGACGGTTTGGGCCAAGCGCTGGCCGTGTTCGAGAGCGCCTGCTTCGAGGGCGCCGGCTGCTGTTCGGATCGCGACGTGTACGACGTGCTGAAGCTGCTCACCCGCACCACCGTTCGCATCCGCCAAGGCCGCGCCAGCACCACCGTGGCCGCGCCGGTGGACTTCTCCGACCTCTCCTCCGAGTACATCGGCATCGTCTACGAAGGCGTACTGGACTACGAACTCAAGCTCGCCCCACCCAACGACCCGGTGATCTTCCTAGCGATCGGCGATCAACCCGCGCTGCCGCTTTCGCGCTTGGAAGCCATGCCGGACGACGCCTTGAAGCGCCTGTTCGAGAGCATGAAGAAGCCGTCCGCCACCAGCGGCGAAGACGCGCCCGAAATGCCGGAAGAACCGGATTCGCCAGACGAGGATCCGCACTCCACCGCCCAATCCGCCCATGCGGACATCCGCCAACACAACCGCACCCGCGCCGAGACATGGGCACGGCGCGCCGCCCAGGTGGCGGGCCTGGTACCCGCCAAGCGCTACGCGGCCTTCGAGGAAATGCTCGCCGCCACCGCCAAGCGCTTGGTGGCCCGCGTGGTGCTGCCGGGCGAGTGGTATCTGGTGCGTTGGGGCGGCACGCGCAAAGGCTCCGGCAGTTTCTATACCCGCCCCGGCCTCGCCGTGCCCACGGTGCAGCGCACGCTGCGGCCACTGGCGTTCAATCCGCCGCTGGGCAAGCACCGCCAGCCGAACTCGGACGCGCCGCCCTCGCAGTGGACGCCCAAATCGCCCGAAGAAATCCTAAGCCTCAAAGTGGCCGATCCGGCCTGCGGTTCGGGCACGTTCCCGCTGGCGGCATTGCGCTTCTTGACGGATGCGCTCTATCTCTCGCTGCAACACCACCAGCGCATCGAAACGGAAGGCGACGCCGCGCTGGTGCATCTGCTGCGCATCGACGCCGACGGCGCACCCGCCAGCGAACGCCTGCAAGACGAACTCATCCCCTGCCGCGTGGACGACGACGAGTTCGAGCCGCGCCTGAAGGCGGTGCTGCGCCGCCATGTGGTGGAGCGCTGCATCTACGCCGTGGATCTGGACCCGCTGGCCGTGGAACTGTGCCGCCTCTCCCTGTGGATCGAAACGATGGACCGCACGCTGCCGTTCGGCTTCCTCGACCACAAGGTGAAGTGCGGCAACGCCCTGATCGGCGCCTGGCTCGACCAGTTCGCCCACTATCCGGCGATGGCGTGGAAGCACCGCGAAGGCGGCGACAAGGGCCACGGCAACGGCGTGCATTTTCCGAGGAACGCCCGCGGCAAGGCGTTGCGCGTCTTCGTGAAGGACCGGCTGACGCCGGACTTGGCACTGTTCCTGCGCGGCGCGGACCTGTTTCAGGAAGACCTGCTGCAAGATGCCACCAGCGCCCATGACGAAACGCTGCAGGTGCTCTCGGCCATGCACGCGATGCCCGTGCATTTCACCCGTACGCGCCGCGAGACCTACCGCCGAGACTTCGAGGGTTCGGCGGCGTGGCGGCGGCTGAAGGAGGCGATGGACCTGTGGTGCGCCTGCTGGTTCTGGCCGCCGGAAGCGCTCGATTGCGCCCCGCTGCCAAGAACCTTCGCCGCGCCTTCGGAAGAGACGCGCAAGGTGGCGGCAGGCTTGGCGAAGGCGCTGCGCTTCTTCCACTGGGAGCTGGAGTTCCCGGACGTGTTCGACAAGCCGGCGCCTGCGCTGGCCGCCTCTTCCGCGAGCGGGAGGGGCTCCGGCTTCGACGCGATGCTGGGCAATCCGCCGTGGGACATCGCCAAGCCGGTTTCCAAGGAGTTCTTCTCCAACATCGAGCCGCTGTACCGCTCCTACGGCAAGCAGGAGGCGCTGCGCAAGCAAACCGAGTACTTCGAGGACGCCGAGGTGGAGCGCGACTGGCTGGACTACAACGCCCGCTTCCGCGCCCAGTCCAACTTCATGAGCCGCGCCGCGCAGCCGTTCGGCGACCCGCGCCTTGCCACCGGCCAAGCCCGCTTCGCCATCGCCCGGGGCAAGCAGAACGAAGCGCTGCACGACCGCTGGCGCGAGGCAAGGGCGCAATCCATCGGCTACGCCGACCGCGTCCATCCCTACCGGCATCAGGGCTCGGCAGACCTAAACCTCTACAAGCTGTTTCTGGAGGCGATTCACGCGCTGCTGCGCCACGGCGGACGGCTGGGCTTCGTGGTGCCCTCCGGCCTGTATTCGGACAACGGCACCAGGGCGCTGCGCAGCCTGTTTCTGGAACGCTGCCAGTGGCAGTGGCTGTTCGGCATCGAGAACCGCGACGGCGTGTTTCCGATTCACCGCAGCTACAAGTTCAATCCGGTGATCGTGCAGAAGGGCGGCGCCACGGACGCCATCCGCACCGCCTTCATGCGCCGCAACCTCACCGACTGGGAACGCGCCGAGGCGTTCGCCACGCCCTACACCCGCGCCCAAGTGGAGCAGTTCAGCCCCAAGAGCAGGGCGATCCTGGAAATCCAGTCGGCGCGGGACTTGGAGATTCTGGAGAAGATCTACGCGGGTTCGGTGCTGCTTGGGGACGAGGGCCCGAACGGCTGGGGCATCCGCTACGCCACCGAGTTCCATATGACGAACGACTCGCGCCTGTTCCCGCCACGCCCGCAATGGGAAGCGAAGGGCTACCGGCCGGACGAATACAGCCGCTGGCTGCTGGGGGATTGGCGGCCAATCGGGGAGCTGTGGGCGGAGATGGGCGTTGATCCTTCGCAGCCTGTGCCGGCCGGGGTGGTGCTTGAGGACTGGCTGTTCGATTCGAGCGCGGGGCCGGAGCGGCGAACGGCGGACGCGCGGTTCGTGCATGGGCATGTGCTGAAGCCTGGGGACGTGGCACGGACGAACTGGCGGGTTCGGTGTGCTCAGCCGCCGTATGACGGGCTGCCGGTGGCGCGGGCGGATCTGCCGGTGGGGGTGGTGCTTTCGAGAGAGGGGGATGCTTGGATTCGGGAGGACCGGGTGCGGGACGTGGCGCTGCCGCTCTACGAAGGCCGGATGATCGGGCAGTTCGATTCCAGCCAGAAGGGTTGGGTGAGCGGCAAGGGGCGTGGCGCCGTCTGGCGGGACATCCCTTGGGAGCGCAAGCAGGTGGAGCCGCAGTATCTGATGAGCGCGGCCGTCTATCGTGATGAGACCGAGTTGGCCTATGCGCCCAAGGTGCTCCACATGCGCGTAGGGTCTGCGACGAACGTGCGAACCGCCATTGCTTGCTTCGCCCGTGGCGTTCCTTCTGGCGACACCGCGGCGTCCTTCTACGCTGCTGGGCTGGAAGACAACCTTGTGCTCGCTGCCGTCCTGAACTCCCTCGCGTTCGATTTCGTGATGCGTACACGCCTCACTGGGCTACACCTCGATTACCACGTCTGGGAACAGAGCCCGCTGCCTGTCATCCCCAACGGTCTGCGCACGGCCATGGCCGCGGCCGCGTTCCAACTCATCGCGGATCGCAGGATGGCGGCAGCGGAAGGGTTGCGCCTAGCAACGGGTCCTACTGCCGGCGTCACCATTGCGGAACGGCAGCGGCTTACGGCTGCGTTGGACGCCGTCATCGCAGCGCTCTACGGCCTCACCACCGCCGCCTTCTCGCGGATCACGAGGGGATGCGACGGTCCAACGACGTCAGCGGGCCAGTCAGACAACAAGGGTTTCTGGCGGATCGACAGCACCAGCCCACCTGAACTGCGCCTCCCAGTGCTTGCCCAGAGCGCTTTCGCCGACTTGACCGAGAAGATCAGCACCGCAGCTGCATCCGAAGTCGCGATGTGCAAGTTCCTTGGTGCCGACGGTGACGGCTGGCCGCTCCCAGAGACTCTCCGTCTGGCAGACTATGGCCTTGGCCACGACGACCGCGCCATGCACCAACAGACCGTGGCTGCGCGTTTGGGTCCACGCTTTCACGACTGGCAGCTGGTCCAACCGACTGCCGAAGCCATGCGCGAGCGCCAGCTCCATGCCCGTAGCTTACTCGGCGAGTTCGACTACGCTCGCCTCGTGCACCAGATCGAGCGTCGAAAGCACACACACCATAGCGAAAGCCTACTCCAAGTCGCTGAGGACCGGGCAGAGTATGATGGCGCGAAAACCAAGGACCTCTTCGACTAGCGACGTTGTGGCATGGCAGTGTATGCGTCCCTTCGTGGTCAAAACAAGCGCTTTGCTTCCACCGCCGCAAGGACTAGCGTTCCCAACGCGATTGCCAGATGGTGGGCATGATCTCTCAACCAATTCTTCCACTGGTTCAAGCGATCCCATCCTTTGTCGGTCAACGTCAGGTTGCCTTCCGTGTAAGATGCTTTGCCGCTGATGGTTCTGGTTATGTTGACGCCTTGGATCAAGCCTCTTTCAGCCAAGTCCCACAGGCTCGCATCGTAGTCCGGGTCTTGCCTGAACTTGTTGTCCACCGGATTGAGATGATCAGGATACGCTTTTTGCAACTCGCGCAGTATCCTCTTTTGCAACCTAGAATTTACCACAAGTCCCCCATTTTCATGTCCAACCTAGGCCTGTACGCGGCAGTAAACATACAACTCTCACCATCTGCCGAGTTGCGTCTAAACAACAACACTACTTCTGGGTACCGATAGCTCTTTACTTGACCTTGCCACTCATAGTGATGGTGTGGCAGAACACTTATTCTGTTGTCTTTTCTCAAGAACCCCAAACTGAGTACGAACTCGGCGTACAAATACTCGCCTTTGTGCCACATACGAGATAGGTCTGACGACCAAACAACAACATGACCGGCAACGTCTTGTGCGTACTCAACCACAGACTTTGACAACGGCATATCTATTTCCACAATCGGTGCCGGCGTGTAAGTTCTCCCCTTCACTATCATTGGCTTCCCCATGTCTGACCAGTGGTACATCAAGTCTGATGCCGTCGGGGACTGCAAGAACAGATCGAACATGCGGACCGGACACACGGTCCCTTCATCCAAGTCAAGTGAGATCATGACCTAAGACAACGCCCCGTACACAATTTCGTACGACCCACACCCAGCTACCTTGCACTTGCGGAGCATCTTTTTGCCGTCCGTCGCTTACCGGGGCGTCCACACGCTCGTCGGGCTCAGGCCGCATCATCTCGGAGACGACGTTGGTGTCCGGCAGATAAGCGGCGGGTTCGTTCATCCCCTCCTGGCCCCCTCGAAGTGCAAGCGCTGGTAGCCGTAGCGTCCGCCAACCAGCAACTCCAAGCCGTGCTCCGGCCCGAAGTGGCGCTTGAATGCTTCGGCTGGTGGCGCATGGCGTCGCGCCTTCTCCCGCCGTTCGCCGATGCAGTGCCCCTCCAAGGCATCCATGGAGACGCCATGTGCTTGCGCCTCGTGCCGCAGCCAAGACTTACGCTGCGGATCCGAGCCGCGTACGGTGACGGTGGTCTTCATCAGCAGCCCTCTGCGCTTCAAGTCGCCAACTTATCGCTAGCGGATGGCGCGGTCAAGCGCGATTGCGATCCCGCGCGGGCGGGCATGGCCGCGAACTACGCGGGTCGAAGGTACGGCACCGCGCCGTAGCGGCCTGCCAGGTAGCTGCGTTCGAGGTTCCCCAAGCCCTTGCGGGGGTGGAAGTCCGACAGGGGGACGAGCTGGGTCTCGTGGCGGGCGTTGCGCTCGCAGAACCAAATCTGGTCGCGGCGGAACACGTCCTGGCTGAGGATGGATGTGGCGTGGCTGGAGAAGACCAGCTGGGCGTTGCTGTCTAGCGCGGCATCGTGAAACCGCTCCACGAGGTGGCGGACGAGCATTGGGTGCAGGTTGTCGGGCAGGTCGTCAACCACGACGACGTGTCCTTGCCGCAGCGCATCGACCCACGGACCGGCCAGCGCGAGGATCTTCTGGGTGCCATCGGATTCTTCTTCAAGCTCCATTTCGACGGGCTGGCCTGCGGGGTTTTGGCGGACGAAGTGGACATCGGCGACTTTCTTGGCCACGGGGGTGCGCTTCGCGTCCTCGTGCGCTTCGGACGGCACCTCGTTGGAGACCATCTTCTCCATGCTCTCCCGCTCCTCCACACGCAGGTCGGAGACAGCCGAGTCTGCGGCCTGTAGGAACCTGACTACCGCCGCCTTGCCGTCGCCCAGCGAGCGCTGCGCCGAGTAGGCTGGACTCCAGTCGCCAATGCCGATCACATGCAGGCGTGTCTTGAACCAGTCGTAGAGCGGGCGTAGCTGTGCGCTGTTCAGGGTGGCAGCGGTAGAGAGGAAGAGGGCGCTGTCCCGCGTGGCTCGACGCCATACCTCTCTGTCGCCTTGCAGCTTGCCGCCGAACTCGAACGTTGGCGCTTCGTCTTCGGCACGGTGGCGCTTGAACCACGATTGCGGCCTGCCACGCGGCCAAGCGTAGAGCCACTCGTCAGCCACCGCGTCTTGGGTGGCCGAGAAGCCGTACTGGTAGCGAACGCCATCCACGATGCATGCCACGTCGAACCGCGTTGGCTGGTTCTTGTGCTCCGCGTCGAGCAGGAAAGGAGTGACCGGCAGTTCCGCGTCGGTTCGGCTGGAATCCACGACCACATCGCGCATTGCGGCAAGCGCCCGGATCAGGTTCGTCTTGCCAGCGGCGTTGGCACCGTAGATCGCGGCGGATCGCAGCAACGGCGTCACGCGCACATCGCCCCGCATGACGGGCACGCGCACGTTGCACTCTCGATGTTCTCTGCCGGGCCCCGCCACTAGGCTGAGAGTCGCCTCCTCTTTGATCGAACGGTAGTTGGCCACAGAGAATTGGATGAGCACTTCGCCCTCCTTTCAGAGCTAGATTCAGCGAATCCTGCCGAAAATAGCACGATAAACCATGTAAAGTGCAGGTTTCGTTCGGATGATGGCGCACATGGCGGCCACTATTCTCCGGCGGGGCCTCGCCTCCCGTGGGCAGCCGGAGTGTCGAGACCACCCACGCCCGGCGAGGCCCTACGCCCAGTCGCCGAAGACGTGGGGAGCACGATATGGGCCACCCCGACGACGGGCAACGGAAATCTTCGAGCAGCGCCGACATTGTGGTAGGGTGGCTTGAACGAACCGAAGGACAGGGTGATGACTCTTGAGCAAGCCGTGTGGGTGGACCCTGGCCGCATGAGCGGAGCGCCCTGCTTTCGAGGCAGCCGGCTCCCCGTGCAGCAACTGTTCGACTGGCTAGCAGATGGGGTATCGCTCGACGAGTTCATTGAGGACTTTCGCATCGACCGAGCCGCCGCCGAGGTGGTCTTGCGCGCGGCCGGCGCGCAACTCTGCCATCAGCGCCTTCAGATGCTTGCAGAAGATGCTCGTCAGTGAAGGTCCTGTTGGATGTCGGGATCTCTCCACGCTTGCGTTCCATCCTATCGGACGCCTTGGACGGTGCCGTTGTCGAAAGCGCGGTCTTCCACGATTGGCGCACCTTGCGGAACGGCGAGCTCCTGCGGCGGGCAAGCGAGCTCGGCTTCACGACGTTGGTAACGGCAGACAAGCGCCTAGCGCGAGAACAGGTACCTTTGCCGATTGCCGTCATCGCAGTCGAGGACAATGGCCTCAATGCGCTCAAGGCCACGTTGGCGCACCTCGCCGCAGCCGTCCGCGAGACGCCAGCAGGATCAGATCGGCTAGTGGCCGTCCCCAATGGTCCACCTGCAGACGTGGGTGCGTAGCAATTGACGGGCAGGAAGAAACCGGCTCTAGGCCAACCCGGTCCGTTCGTTCGGATCATCAAAGAACGTCAGATCGCCTTCCTGGATAGCGCCATCGGTGCCCATGTAGGCGACTTGGCTGAACGTCTTAATGGGCGTGCGTTCGGATCGCGTCATCGAACCACCAAGCATCCACTTCGCCCCTAACAAGGTCCAGATAAGACATCGGTCCATCTTTTGAAGCCTCGCCCGGAGGTCCTCTTCGTCCGCCAAAAGAGCTGAAGGACCGGACTGGCAGAGTGATGGGTCCAAGAACACGGCTCGTCCATCCTTACGCCAGTGGCCGCCCTCCCTGTCCCACCATAGGTCATCGCCAACAAAGAAAAGGTGGGCGGGAACGGAAGCGCTCATGTTCTCTAGCGACGCGTCGTACTCCCACTCGCAGTTGAGGTTATTCCACGTGGGTAGGAGGAACTTCGGAGCCAAGTCATCCGCCCGCGAATGCCACTCATCTGGTATCGTCTTGAAAGACGTCGCCCACGGATACTCCGCGACAAAGCCACGTTCGCCAACTAGCTCCAAACCCTCGGGCATCCACCGGCCCCAAAAGTTCCGGCCGCTGAGTTTCTCGAAGAAGACGGATGCTTTGCTCGGGCGCACAAGATACCCAAACAAGTGCAGCCAAATCTGTCGGTATGGAGAGTCGTTCCGATGGCGATCACTTGGTCGCCCAGAACTCAGATAGGCAACCAAAGGTCTCCAGTCCTGATCGTCTACCGACTGGATTTGAACGAGTTCACCAATTGAAGGTACGTCTTTCTCAAGTGCAATCCAAGCACGATCGTTTGGCGCACCAACAGTATCGAGGCGTGGTGTCGTAAAGAACTGACCCTTGTCCGACGGATCTCTGGATCCCGGCAGGGAAGGGTCCAGTTGCCTAGCTTTCGGCAAGATGGGCGAAGCTAGGGTGGACTCCGGTTCCGAGGCATATCGTGCCCGCTTCACATTATCGTGAAGCCGCGACGCGAGTTGGTGCAGAGCGATCCACATATACTTCTTGCCGATCCTCTCAGCCCAAACAGGTTTGCCCCTTCCTCCTCCGTGCTCGTGCAGCATCTGCTCATCATAGCTCTCGCAGCCAGACCCGATGAACTGAAAGTCTTGTGCGATGGTCCGCAGCATCCACTTCGCCATATCGTCTCTAGACATGCCTTCCTTCCACCGGTCCGTGTCCGACATCGAGTAACAGAAGAAGTCACTGTTGTAGTTATTGGGCCAAAACCTAATCGCATCTGCCCACGCCTCGACATCGCCGTCCGATGGTAGGGGCAATGGCCACGTACCTTCGCCGTTTGGCGCACTCGCAAACGTGGGATCGATGCCGGCCGGGAGGACGTCGAGGTGTGCCGCGAACTCGCAGATGGTACGCATGTGGTCCCTAATCGCCGCATTGGAGAAGGCGAACGCATCGCTAGCATAGTGGTTGTGCAACATCCTAGCGATGCTCTTGAGGGTGGCCGAGTGCCGTGTCCGTAGCAAGACGCCGTAGGCGACAAGCAGGACCCGCTCACGAACGGCGTCGTCGTCAACCGAAAGCATCGCCTCCACCAGATTCGGGAGGACAGACGGCCTGGCGGAGAGGACTGCGACTGCTGCCCTCGTCGCACGGTCCTTGACGCGACGGTCCGCTGCGGCCGTGAACCATAGGAGTACCTTCGCCCATCGCGCTGCGATGGCCTCGTCCACCTCATCCAGAGGAAGGTCAAAGGCAGCATCAATGAGATCCGCCACCGTCCGCGCCTTCGAAAAGCTGTCATGAAGGAAGGCGCACCAGTACGCGTCCCTTTCTGCGAGCGGCTTTGAGCGAAGCAGGCCGTGCAGCCAATTGGCGTCCAAGAGAGAGGGCCACCAGGCGATGGACGTTAGCCTCTCCATCACAAGAAAGGAAATATCCACCATGCCTAACGCACGACGAACCAAGTCGCCCAATCGAGCGGTGAACGCCGACTTGGACCGTGACGGCAACGCGTCCAACGTGAGCTCCAAGAGGGCCTCTTTTTGCTCGATGTCATCGACCATATCAGGCAGCTCGCAACCGTCGCGGCGCTCGGGCAGAAGAGCGGAGAGCACGCTCAGAACGCCAGCGTTTCGTCTTATCTCCTCGACAGTCGTTATCCACGGTGCCAGTTCTAGCTCGTCGTCTGCGTCGTCCGAGACAATCCTATCCGCAATGAGGAAGTCGCCCAGCCGCTCAAATGCGGGTCGCAACGTGCCTTCCGCTCCCCGGTGTCGTTCATGAGGGGCGTCATCAATCAGCAAACCCTCGCTAACCAGCCATTCCAAGTTCCTAGACGCCTGATCTCGATCTAGCCCTGCGATCTCTTTCAGCGTTACCGCCATCGCTACAGACCACGGGACCTCTGGGATCCCCTTCGCCACTAGATGATCCAATAGGGCGATGAGCGTCTCGCGCATGGTCCGGGCTTGCAAAGGGACACCGTGGTCGTGGGCGAAGCGCTCCTCCTTCTCATCGAGAAAAGCCTCTATCGCCGGTACGCTGCCGGTCCAGCTAGGCGGGAGGCTCGTGAGCCCGCGGGAAGCTGCGGTCTCGCAAACGAGGCGGAGATAGAGTGGGTTACTGAGCTCAGGTTGCAGGACGGGCATGGCCGGGGGCTGCAAACCGTAGTGCTTGAAATAGGCCCGACAGGCCTCGCGCACTCGCCCGTCGAAGCCCTTGTGCTCAACTTGAGACAGACCGTGACCTTCTGGCAGGCACGCTGGGAGGTAGCGCGTTCGACAGACGACGCAGACCCTTACGAAGGGTCTGGATCGGGCCACGCGGAGAAACGCGGCTACATGGTCGTGCCAATACCGCATCGGCTTCGTCTCGTTGACGGCATCAATGCAGACGATCAAGGGGCTACCAGATGCTTCGCCCGCCGAGTTCATCGCGTCTAGCAGTTGCTCTCGTGCGACGTCCGCAAAGCCAAGCGTCTCCGCGACCTTGGTCCACGGGTTCTGGCCTTCACTGAACTCGTGTCCGAAGAGCAGGCACGTACGTAGGCCCTGTTGATGTCGCCTGTGCGCAAGATCGCAAATTCCATGCGTCTTTCCAGCCCCGGCAGCTCCTGTGAGCAGGAAGGCAGGCTCAACTCCAAGTGAGAATTCATGTGATTCCAACCAATCGACTAGCGAGACTAGCGTTGAGATGACGCGCCGAACGGAATCCAGCTTCCCCGCAGGCAGCGACCCTAGCGACTCAGCCATGTGTTGTCGCCAATGCGGAGAATCCCATTTGCCTTCCCCATAGCGACTATCCATATCGACCACAAGGTCCTCTTCGACGGCCCGTAGCTCTTCGCATGAGGACCGGAGCGAGCGCTTGAGTTCAAGGCACCCCTGCTTGTCTAGGCGCGTGACCGACCGGAGAGTATCGACGGATCGATGGATGTAAGCAACTTGATCGCGCACTTTCTTACGCGACCCACTCGGCCAAGTACCCCATGAAGTGTCGGACTTGCGAGCTGGGCGGACGTGGACGTTGCTGGTTCTCTCGTCCAATGTAGCAAGGCGCTCCGCCACCGCATCGGACCACTCACTTGTACGGCCGAAAGAGGCGAACCACTTGGCCATATCCGTCGATACGTTCACCTTGGGCGTGTAACGTGGACCGGCAGTCGCATGTGCCTGCTCCAGATGCTCCTTGAACCATTGGTCGGAAAGGACCTTCTTGTGGAAGAAGAAGAGCCGCATGCCACCCGAAGAGTCGTACTGGATGATCCGAGATCGCAGCTCCCCCGCAGCCCACAGGTCAATCTTGACGTCGCGGCCGATTTCGCGTGCGTAGCGGAGTTCCGACGCTTTCCAGTCGTTGAGCTTCTCAACACTGCCCTTGCCGCGCCCAGTCTTTCCGGTCAGGTCGAATGGGAAGCACAGAACGAACGACTTGAGATCCGCGTGAACCTTGAGCGCGGTCCTAAACGAGCTCGACGCCTGCTTGATTAGGCGCGACGGATCGAATACGTACTTCGCCTGCCAACCTCGCTTTCCGTTGTCGGGCGATTCGACATAGCCCTCTATACCGCCATCCCCACCGGCGCCTCGCAGCCTAACGAAGTGATGGGGTTCTTCAGCGCGCCGTGCTAGTTGGCAACACAGCTCCTCGAACGCCCCCGGTTTCCCGTCAGACATGCTCACGATTTTCTCGAAGTCAATGTCCATCAGCTTGTTCTCCAGCCGCCGAGAAGGCAGCCCTTCTTCCAGCGGCCTGCCAAACGCGGTGCCGCGGGAATCAAAGTCGTTGCCGGCCCTGTTCATACGACACTCACCGCTTCAACAGTTCCCGCATCTCCTCTCGCGGGATTCCCAGGAGCTCCGCCGCCCGTCCCATCGAGATGTCGGAAGCGGTCAGTGCTTGCCGCACAAAGCCCACGAGCCCCGTCCAAGGGTTCACCCACGCCACACCAGTGCTGCGGAACTCGCTCTCGTTTCTGGTGAGCACCGTCAAGCGGCGCGTCACGGCCGTTGCCGCGATCATGGCATCCGGCAGGTGGTCGTCAAGGGGTTCGCCCAGCCGTCGCTTCGCTTCCATGATGTTCGCGCACGCTTCGGCATCTGCCCGAGTCCACTCGAATACGCGGCCGTCGAACACCTCGTCGAGAACGCGCTGAAAGCGTGAACGAAGGTCGCTACGCCTGCGCCCTGGGTCGAGGCGTCCGATGCCGTTGAGGACCTCCCACACGGTCACGGATGCGATGCCAACGCCGTCCAAAGCGGCCAGCTCAAGGGCGCTGACAACCCGTTGGTCAGGCTCAGGCCGCATCATCTCGGAGACGACGTTGGTATTCAGCAGATAGGCGGCGGGTTCGTTCATCCCTCGTGGCCTTCCTCGAAGTGCAGCGGTCGGTAGCCGTAGCGTGCATCAAGCAGCAACTCCACGCCGTGCTCCGGCCCGAAGTGGCGCTTGAACGCCTCCGCTGGTGACGCATCGCGTTGCGCTTTCTCCCGCCGTTCGTGGATGAACTGGCGCACCAAGGCTTCCATGGAGACACCGCGTGCTTCCGCCTCGTCCTGCAGCCAATGCTTGTCCTCCACGTCCAAGCCTCGGACGGTGATCGTGGTGGTCATCCGCAGCCCTCCGCGCTTCGAGTCGCCAACCTATCGCTAGCAGAGTGTGCTGTCAAACGTGGTTCGCGAGAGCCTGCCGTATACGGTAGTGCCCCACTTTGTATGACGTGGTCATACAAGCTACTCTTGCCCCAACGAGCGAGCAAGGGCACCACGCCATGCGCGTCAACGCCAGATTGGACGAAAGCGTCCACGGAGCATGGCGAGTTGCTCTACGACGAGCGCGGGCTGCCCAAGTGATCCCAGCAAGGCCCGCCCAATGGCACTGAACCCCGTCGCCTACACCGAGAACGTCGTCAAGAGCTTTCTGCGCTACCAGCTCGCCGCCTATCCCTTCGCGGATCCACGTCTGCATCAGCAGATGCGCGAGCTGCTGTCGCTGGACGAAACCCGCCGCTCGCCGCTGCTGAAAGGCCCTTACGTCAGCCTCTCGCGGCCGTTCCGCGAGGGCGCGAGCGTGGCGTCGCTGGTGGCGGAGGGCGTCTTCCATCCGCTCCTGCGCGAACGCATCCCCGACGGCATCACGCACCTCTACAGCCACCAGGAACGCGCCGTCCGCGCCATCGCCGAAGGGCGCACCACGCTGGTGGCCACCGGCACCGGCTCCGGCAAGACGGAGTGCTTTCTCTACCCCATCGTCAGCCAGTGCCTGCGGCTGCGGGATGATCAAGCGCCTGCGGGCATCAGCGCCGTCATCGTCTATCCCATGAACGCGCTGGCGGAAGATCAGCTCATGCGGCTGCGGCGATTGCTGGCTGGCACCGGCATTCCGTTCGGGCTGTACGTGGGCAAGACGCCGGAACGCGAGGCGGATGTTGCCGGCCACCAATTGCCGCCCGGTTCATCCAAGGCGGATTACGAAGCGCAGTTGGCGCGGGCGCAGCGGGAAGGCCAGGGCGAAACCGTCTATCCCGCCGAAGAGGCGTGCTCGCGCGAGATGCTGCGCAAGCCAGGCCGCCAGCCGCGCATCCTGCTCACCAACGTCAAGCAGCTGGAACTGCTGCTCACCCGCCAGCAGGACGTGGAACTGTTCGCCGGCGCCCGGCTGGATCATCTGGTGTTCGACGAAGCGCATACCTTCACCGGCGCGCTTGGGGCGGAAACCGCCTGCCTGGTGCGCCGACTGCGGGCGTTCTGCGGCGCGGATGCCGAGCGCACCGTGTGCGTGGCCACTTCCGCCACCATCGCGGATCGGCAGAATCCGCAAGCCGCCCGCCATTTCGCGGCGCGCTTCTTCGGCGTGGCGGCCGCGGACGTCGCCACCATCGAAGAAGACTACGAAGCCGAAGTGTGGACGGCCTCTCGCGCCACGCCCTCCGCGCCGAAGAAAAACGCCAGCGCGTTGCTGAAGGACTGCGTTGCCGCCGTGGAAGACGAAACCGGCCAGCGCGTTCGCAAGGCGTATCGGGCCTTGGCCGGTGCGGACCTGAACGGCGAAGGCGCTGGCGGCGAGTGGTTCGAGGCGCTGCACAAGGCATTGGCAGGCAACGAAATCGTCTACCAGCTCAATCAAGCGCTGGAAGCGCCCTGCTCGCTCGAAAACCTGCCTGCAACGCTGCGGCCAGCCATTGGCCGGAACGTCACGGAAGCCGAAATCCTCGCTTGGCTCACGCTGGCCGCCGCGGCGCGGCTGCACGGCCGGCCATTGCTGCGGCCGGTGGTCCACGCCTTCGTGCGCGGCATCGGCGGCGCGGTGGTCACGTTTCCGGTCGGCTCGCGGAACTGGCCGAGGCTGTGGCTGGCCGCCGAAGACGAAACCGCCATCGAAGAAGGCGGCGAGACGCACGCCCACTTCCCGGTCGCCACCTGCACCACCTGCGGCCAGCACTACTACTTGGCGCACCTGAAGGACTTTCGCTTCACCGCCAGCGTTCTTGGCGGCGGCGAGGCCGGGGCGGACGGTTCCTGGTGGGCACCGTTGGAGGGATCCCAAGGCGGCAAGCGCGTGCTGCTGGTGGATCGGCTGATCGGCAACGCGGACGAAGGCAGCGAAGAAGCGGATTCTCCGCCCCACGCCCGCACCGCCACGCTGCATTTCTGCCGCTATTGCGGGGCCGCGCATCCGGCCTCCGTGGACAGCTGCCGCCACTGCGGACGCAGCGGCCAAACCGTGCCTTTGCACGCCGTGCGCCAGAAAGCGGACAAGCCCGGCGTGCTCACCAGCTGCCTCTCCTGCGGTTCCACCAGCCGCGTGGTGCATGGCCGCTACCGCGAACCGGCGCGCCCGGTGCGGGCCATCAACGTCGCGGACGTGCATGTGCTCACCCAAGACATGGTTCACCACGCCGAACGGCGGCGCCTCTTGGTGTTCTGCGACAACCGCCAGGATGCCGCCTTCCAAGCCGGCTGGATGCGCGACCACGCCCGTCGCTTCCGCCTGCGGGCGTTGATGGCGCAAGGCATCAGCCAGCGGCCCCAATCAATCGGCGACCTCACCGGCTTTCTGGACGACGCGCTGGCAGAAGATCGCTCGCTTTCCCGCGCACTCGCGCCGGAAGTGTGGGAGTACGCGGCGGACGAAGGCAGCGGCGGCCGCCACGAGCAGGAGCGGCGCAAGTACCTGCGCTTCCAAGTGCTGCGTGAAGTCACGCTCACCTCCCGCCAAGCGCTCGGCTTGGAACCGTGGGGGCGGATGAAGGTGGAGTACGCCGGCTTGGATGCGTCCATGCCTTGGATTCAGGAACGCGCCCTGGAACTCGGCCTGCCGGCGGAGGACTTGCGGGAGGGCATCGCCAGCGCATTGGACTATCTGCGCCGACGCGGCGCATTGCACGATGCCGAAACGGAAGTGTTCGGCAAGTACTGGCAAGAGGGCGACCGCGAAGTGCAGAAGGGCTATCTGCCGAGCTTCCTCTCCCCCAACGCCACCAAGCTCCGCCGCTCCGCCACCGAAAACGCCAGCTTGGTCACGCAGTGGCTGAGCGATGGCGGCAGCACCACGCTGCGGCAACTCGTTGGCAAGTGGGGCGTGGCCGGCGATGCCGCCAATGCGCTGCTCGAGGCGCTGTTCGAGTTCCTGGTGAAGAACGGTTTTCTTGCGCCCGTGCGCCTGAAGGGTTCCAAGGGCAGGCCGTTGCCGAAGGTGAGTGGCGTCTACCAGGTGAACGGCAGCAAGCTGCGGCTGACGCGCAACCACGGGATGAGGCGCTGCCGCAACTGCCGCCGCACCACCACGCGGTCGCTGCCGCACAACCGCTGCCCGGCGTACCGCTGCGACGGCGAACTCGAATGGGTGAAGGAGGACGCGGACAACTACGATCTGCAGCTGCTCGATGGCGAGTACGCCATGCTGCGCCCGGAAGAACACACGGCGATGGTGCCGGCGCCGCACCGCGAGCGCGTGGAGAACTGGTTTCGCAGCGATTCCGCGAACGTCAACTGTCTGGTTTGCACACCGACGCTGGAACTCGGCATCGACATCGGCCAGCTGGACGCCGTGCTGATGCGCAACGTGCCGCCGTTGCCGGCGAACTACTGGCAGCGCGTGGGGCGGGCCGGGCGTCGCCATCGCATGGCGGTGGACGTCACCTACTGCCGCCCGGCCTCGCACGACCGCGCCTACTTCGCCGAACCGCCGAAGCTGCTGGGCGGCCGCATCGACCCGCCAGCGTTCAACCTGAGCAACGAAGCGATGGTCGCCAAGCACGTCAACGCGGCGGTCATCGCCGAACTGCACCGCTACGGGCGGGATTCGCGGCGGCCCGAGGTGGAACGCGGGGCCGCCCAGGCCACGCTCGATCGTTGCCTGCCGCGGCGCGTGGAACCGTATCTGTTCGAGTTCGGCGAGCTGCGAACGGAGGCGTTCGACTTCGGCGACCTCGAGGCGCTGGTGCGCGAGAACGCCAGCGATCTAGCCGCCGCGGTCGAAGCCGTCTTCGCCCAAGGCTGGCCGGCCGAGGATGCGGACGTGGCGACGCCCGAGGCGTTGCGCAGCCATGTCGATGCCTTCGCGCCGCGCTTGGAAGAAGTGGTTGGGCGTTTGCGCAGGCGTCTGCAATGGGCGATGGGGCAGATTCGGCGCTTGAACCAGCAGCGCGAACGCAAAGGCACGCTGGAACCGCAGGACGAATCCCTGTTCCGCCGCTGCGACAATCTGGTGAAGCGCTTGAAGGGCAACCGGCGGCGGCGCACCCAGGCCGAGGGCTTCGACGACTTCAACACCTTCGCCGTGCTGGCCGCCGAGGGTTTTCTGCCCGGCTACGGCCTGGAAGTGGGCAGCGTGGTGGGCTGGGCGGAGATTCCGTTCTGGCGCACCGGCGCGATGGCCTTCGGCCTGCCGCGACCGCCGGCCACGGCGTTGCGCGAATACGTGCCCGGCAACCTCATCTACGCCAACGGCCACCGCTTCGTGGCGCGCCGCTTTCACCGCGAAGCCAACCGCGGCGGTGGCCAGGCGCAGGCCGAAATGCCGCATTACGAAGTTTCGCCGCAGCGTCAGGCCGTTCAAGAGAGCGCGCCGGGCGGCGGTTCGATGCTCGGGGCGGAAGTGCTGCAGGCGATGGAAACGTGCGATGCTGATCTGGTGTACGCCGCGCACATTTCCGACGAGGAGGATCTGCGCTTCCAGCTTGGCGTGGCGATCTACGGCGTGGAGCTTGGCCAGCACAGCGGCGGGCTGGCCTATCGCTGGGGCGAGCGCCAAGTCCTGCTGCGGCGCGGCGTTCGGCTGCGGCTGGTGAACGTCGGCACCGCTGCCGCGGCGAGGGGCGATGCGGAACCTTCCGCCAGCGAGCAGCGCGCCCTCGGCTATCCGATCTGCACGGTGTGCGGCCAAAGCGTTTCGCCGCTGGCCTCCGAACGCCAGCTCGCGGAGTTCCGCCGATCCCACGCCGAACGCTGCGGCCGGGCACCGGAGCGCATCGCCCTGTACGCCAACGCCACCGCGGACGCGCTCTCGCTGCCCGGCTGCGAAGACGCAACAGTCGCCTACAGCGTGCTGGAAGCGCTGCGCTTGGGCGCCTGCCAAGTGCTGGACATGCACATGGACGACCTGCAAATCCTCGTCATCGGCGACATGCAGCGCGAGGACGTGAATGCCGTGCTGTGGGACCCCATGCCCGGCGGTTCCGGCCTGCTGCAACGCCTGTGCGAACGCTTCGAGGACGTGGTGCGCGCCGCCCGCCCCGTCGTGGCGCAGTGCCCGGCGGCATGTGCGAGTTCCTGCATCGACTGCCTGCAAACCTTCCGCAACGCCTACTACCACCGCCATCTGGATCGCAACGTGGCCGCCAAACGCTTGGCGGACTGGGGCGAGCGCATCGTCTTCGACCACGCCATCCCGCCCCGCCAGCCAAGCGAGACGCCAAGCGCGGATGCAATGCCGGTGAACGAAGCCGAAGCCCGGCTGCGCCAACTGCTGCTGGCCGCCGGTTTCCCCGACGGTACCCGCGGCGAGCAGATTCGCCTGAGCCCGACGCTCGGCACCACCACGCCGGACATCGTGTTCCGCACGCCCGACGGCGAAGCCGACGTGTGCGTCTACTTGGACGGCTTGAGCGAACACCTGCACGGCGACCCGAACACCGCCGCCCAGGATCTGCAGATCCGCAGCTGGCTGCGCAACGACGACTGGGAAGTGCTGGAAATCGCCGCCACGGACCTGCACGACGCCGACGCGATGGCCCGCCACTTCCGCCGCCTCGCCAACTACCTCGGCGACCGCGAACTGCGCAAAGCGGTGGGCGAGGACGATTCGTGGTTCCAAGCCGAACCACCGCAACGCCCCAGACTGCGCTTGGTGACCGCGCCCACCGTAGCCGAGCGCTACACGAGCTGCGTCCCGCTGGTGCCGTTGGCCGTAGCCGCCGGCGCCTTCGGCGACCCGCAGGCCGCGACGGACGAATCCGAGTGGCAGTGGGTGGAAGTAGACACCGCCCGCCGCTTGCGGGAGGGAATGTTCGTCGCCCAAGTGGTGGGCGAATCCATGACCCCCGGCATCCCCGACGGCGCGTACTGCCTGTTCGCCGGCCCGGTGACGGGCACGCGCCAAGGCCGCGTAGTCGTGGTGCAGTTGCAGGACGCGCTGGACCCGGAAACGGGCCAACGCTACACGGTGAAGCGCTACCGCAGCGAGAAAGCGGAGGACGAAAACGGCTGGCGGCACGTGCACGTGATGCTCGCGCCGGACAACGCGGAGTACGAGCCCATCGTGCTGACGCCGGAAGACGAGGGCGCGGTGGCAGTGGTCGCGGAACTGGTAGAGGTGGTAGCGACGCCCAGCGAGCGCGGCTCGAACACGGCAGGAGTGCTATAGTGCCTTCGTGGACTCAATGGAGCAGGACATCGTGCCTGAGCAATCGAACATGCTGCCGCACCCTGACGAGGTGTTTCTGTCGACGCCGGAAATCCGCGGCGGCATCGTGTGCTTCTCCGGCACACGGGTGGGCGTGTCGCAGCTGCTAGGCTACCTTCGAGACGGTCACACGATCGACGACTTCCTCGAGGACTTTCCCACGGTCAAGAAACACCAAGCGCAGTTTGCCATTGAGCGGATCGACAATGAGTATGTGAGGGCTATCGAGCTGGCTTGCGCAGGCGAGCGCCACACGGCCCAAAGCGTCTACCCGGACGCCACCGGTGAGAGTGTTGGTTGACGAATGCCTGTCTGAGCGCGTTGGTGACGTCCTCGGCAGGTTGAGGCCGGAGCACACGTTCGAGCACACGCGCAGCTTGGGATGGGCGGGCGCCACGAACGGCAAACTGCAGGCGGATGCGCATGGCGAGGGGTTCGAGGCGATGATCACCGGCGATGTCAACATGGAGTTCCAAACACCGAGACCGCCGATGCCTGTGGTCGTAATCCCCACGAACCGGAGTTTGGCCGATGTGAGGCGCTACCTTGTTGAGGTCGCAGAGAAGCTCGATGGGTCTTTGCCCGCCGGCTACCACCGGATCCCGCCGCACGAGGGAACCCCCGAGTGGCGCAAGCTGCAGCTGGAGATCCGGCAAGGGCGCAAGCGAGCGCACAGGCTCACGCATCGGTGATCCGACCGTCAACCTCTCGCGGCCGCACACCGCACCACGTGACCCCACCCGCCATCCCCCGCCACGGCTTGCTCGCCCGCGTTCGCAATCGGCACGGGGTGATCGCGGCGGTTCAGCCGTTCGACGGCGAGAGCGGGCGGCTGCATCTCGTCGATGTGGACTACAAGGACGCGCAGCAGCCGGCCAGCGAGCAGTTGCTGTGGGAGTTGGAAGCGGCAAAGGGCGTGGTGGAACCCACCGCCCTGCCGGACGCCACGCGCAGCCCGATGCCGCCGGCGGATTTCGACGCCTTGCTGCGTGCCACGCGCTGGAGTGCGCTCTCGCCCTATCTGGCGTCCAACGGCGATGCCGCCCCGCAGACCCTCGCCAGTCCGTTCCACGGCGCCGTGCAGGTGGAGAACTACCAGCTGCAGCCGTTGCTGCAAGCGCTGCGCATGCCGCGGGTGAACCTGCTCATCGCCGACGACGTGGGCCTCGGCAAGACCATCGAAGCAGGCTTGATTCTCACCGAGTTGCTGCTGCGCCGACGCATCCGCCGGGTGCTGGTGCTGACGCCGGCATCGCTGCGTACGCAGTGGCGCGACGAACTGCTGGGCAAGTTCGCCTTGCGCTTTGAGGTCGTGGACCGCGCCGCCACCGAACGCCTGCGCCGACAGCTGGGCATGGACGCCAATCCGTGGCGGTCGTTCAACCGCATCGTCGCGTCCTACCACTATCTGCGCCAGCCGGACGTGCGCGAGCAGTTCCTCGCCGCCTGTCGCGCGCCGGAAGACGCTGCGCAGCTGCCGTGGGATCTGCTGATCGTGGACGAATGTCACCATCTGATGCCGTCGCCGCTCGGCGAAGACAGCGAGCTGTGCCGCACGCTGCGCGCTGTGGCGCCGCGTTTCGAGCACCGGCTGTTCCTCTCCGCCACGCCGCACAACGGCCACACGCGATCCTTCACTGGCCTGTTGGAGATGCTGGATCCGGTGCGCTTCAGCCGCACCAGCGAGATGACGCCGACGATGCGCGATCGCGTGCCGCAGGTGGTGGTGCGCCGCTTGAAGCGCCACGTGGACGCGGCGGCCGCGCGCCCGCGCTTCTGCCGTCGGCATCCGCCGCAAGCCATCGTCTTGGCCGAGAACCCGTTGGAGACCGCGCTGACCCAAGCCTTCGATGCGCTTCGCTTGCGTATTCGAGGCTTGGTGCGGCAACGCCCGAAGCAGGCGCGCCGCGCTGGCTACTTCGCCGTGGAGATTCTGGGCAAGCGTCTGCTCTCCTGTCCGACCGCTTTCGCCGAATCCTGGCGGCGTGTACGGCAGGGCTTGGGCGAGGACGATGCCGCCTCGGTCGCGGTCTTGAGCGCCGCCGAACGCGCCTATCGTCAAGAAACGGGCGACGACCGCGAAACCGAACAGCGCGAGGCCACCGCCGCCACCGTGGCCGGCGCGTGGCTGCAGGCGCTTGCCCCCGACGCGGACAAGGAGATCGGCCAGGTCGAAGATGCCGTCGGGGCGCTCGGATTCGATCTCGGCCCGCCGACCACGGAACAGACACCGCTTGCGGATGCCCGATTCGAGGCGCTGACCACGCTCATCGACCGCCTGTTGTTTACGGAAGGCGTCGACAACGGCGAACGCCTGATCGTCTTCACCGAGTACAAGACCACCTTGGACTACCTCGTCCGTCGCCTGCGGGAGCGACAGCCGGCGGAGCGAATACTCATGCTGTTCGGCAGCGGAGGTTCGCGCGGGATGGACGACGCGGGCCGCGAGCAAGTGAAGGCCGCGTTCAACGATCCGGCCTCCCCGGTGCGGGTGCTGGTCGCGACGGACGCTGCCTCCGAAGGCTTGAACCTGCACCGCACCGCCCGCTATCTGCTGCACTACGACTGCCCGTGGAACCCTTCGCGCCTGGAACAGCGCAATGGCCGCATCGACCGCTACGGCCAGGGGCGCGACGTGAAGGTGCATCACTTCGTGAGCGACCGGCAGCCGGACCTGCGCTTTCTGGACCATGTGATCCGCAAGGCCCACGAAATCCGCGAAGACTTGGGTTCGTTGAACGAGATATTCGACCGCGCCGTCTACCGCCGCTTGATCGAAGGCGAGAACGCTGCCGACGTGCAAGCCGCGTTGGACGCGAACCTCGCCGCGGCCAGCGCCGACGCGAGCTTCAGCGCCAACGCCGCTGCGCCAAGGGAAGTCCGCGAGCTGACGACCTTCGCGCAGGAACTCGACCTCGATGCCGCCGCCCAGCGCGACACTTTGGAGGCCGCGCTGGCCACGGCCGGCGAACGCCCGCAACTGGTGCCAACCGAAGACGCGGGCTTCTACCGGCTGCGGCAGCCGGACCTGCCCGGCTGGCGCGACGTGGTGGACGACGGACTGCGCATGCCCGCGACGACCGGGCAGGCGGCCGCTGGTCCGGTGCCGCGCCTCGCCTTCGACGCCGCTTCCTTCGTCCAGCGCGTCGGGCGCTTGGACGTGTTTCTGCCGCCCCCCGATGCCGCGCTGATGCACCTGGCGCACCCGCTCATGCGTCGGGCGCTCGGCGTTCTCTCTCGCCGCCGCTATCCGGGCGAAGGCCAAGTCTCGCGCTGGACCGTGCGCCGCGGCGGCCTGCCCGTCGGCGTCGAAGCGGCCATTCTGCTGAGCGTCGAGGAACTCGCGGTGAACGAACTGCGCGAGACGTTCCACAATGCGGTTCGCACGGTGGCGCTGCCGGTGCGCGACGGCGCCTTCGGCGACCCGTTGCCGGACGTTGGGCATGTGTCGTGCGGCAACGTGCCGGAAGCGGACGACATCGCCCGCGGCGGTCGTTTGCTTGACGACTTGCAAGGCGACCTGCGCGGCTGGCTACGCCGCCGTCAACGCTGGTTGACGCATCGCCTGCGCGACCAATTGCGCATCGATGGCGAAGAAGCCATGCGGCGCGAGGACGAACGCTACCGCCAGCGCCAAGGCGAGGTCTCCGCCCTGATCGAGCGATCCACCACCGCTAGGCTCACCGAGGAGTTGGCGCAGCTGACCGAGCGCCGTCGTCAAGGCCAACTCTTCGACGAGGACGAACGGCTCGCCGAAATCGAGCGTTCCATCGAAGACAAGGAAGCGGAACTGCGGCGGCGTCGCGCTCATTGGGAGGAACTGCGCCAGCAGCTGGAGCACGAACGGCGGCGGACGTTGGACCGCCTGTTGCCCAAGCGCTTCACGCTGGCTGGCGAGGCGCAGGTGTTTCCGGTGGTGGTGGAAGTGCGGTTGGCATAGGCGACGCGCACTGCTAGACCCAGCAGACGTCTCACGTAGCGAGGGCTGACTGCGGCGGCGAACCTCCGAATGCGCTTCACCTGCATAGCGCGAGGGCGTAGGATTCGTGGCAATGTCCTGCCGTCGTTGGCGGCTCACGGGAGGGAGATGACGAATCGCATCCACGCAGGCACGGCAATCGCGTTCGCCGCGGCGTTGGTCGCGGCGCCGGTTGGCCATGCGCACCATGCGTTCTCGGCGGAGTTCGACGCCGAACTGCCCATTCGCGTTCAAGGCAAGATCGTGCAGGTGGATTGGATCAATCCGCACGCTTGGGTGCATGTGGAGCACGTCGAAGAGGACGGCACGAAGCAGGTGTGGCAGTTGGAGGCCGGGACGCCGAACACGCTGCTGCGCCGTGGCATGACGCGGACGTTGCTGCAGCCTGGCACCGAAGTGGTGGTGCGGGGCTACCAGAGCAAGGATCGGAACTGCGTGCCGATCTGCTCCGGCAGCGGGCGCGACATCACGTTTCCGGATGGGCGCAAGTTCTTCATGGGATCGTCGGGCACCGGCGCGCCGCGCGACGGGGCCGATCCTCGGGAACCAGCGCGTGTGCAGGAGAGCAGCCAAGCGGACGAACAGTAGCGCCGTCGGCTGCTCTAGGGTGGTTCGCCTCCAAGGGCTGCAGCTTGATCTGTTCCCGCAGGAAACGGCCCGCGTAGTTCGGAAACTGCGCGGGCACTTTACCTACTCGCCGCTGACTTCCTCTTCCGCCTCCGCCCCCTCGCCTTCGGCTGCGGCGGCTTCGGCCAGCAGGTCTTCCTTCTTCGGCAGGCCTCGGTACCAAGTCGGCAGCCAGCCCTTCATGTCCGGCTTGCCTTCGCGCTCTTCGCGGCGGGCGCCGGCCAGCATCAGATGCATGGCGCGGTTGCCTTCGTGGCAGGCGTACTCGTAGACCTGATCTTCCGTGGCGCGCATGTCCTGCATGGTCGACCACGGTGCCTCGAAAGATTCCGGGTCGTCCACCGTGTACTCGTAGCGCAGCGTCTCGGCGTCGATGCGGGTGAAGCGTTCCGTCAGGATCATGTTCGGGCCGGAGCCGCTGAAGCTGGTGTGCGGCGTGAAGTTCGTGGTCTCGACCACCAGCGTGTCGCCCTCCCATCGGCCCCGCGAATCGCCTTTCCACAGGCGCACGTTGTCCGGCAGGTGTTCGCCGTCGTCGGTGGGAATCACGCGGTGGTCGTTCACCATTTCGTTCAGCACGGCGACGTAGCCCGGCGACTGGAAGACGCGCATGATGTTGTTGTAGGCGCCGGAACTCATCGGCGGCCCGGAGTTGAAGCCGACGAGGCAGCGCGTGGCGGGCGGACGGTCGGCAGCGGTGATCGGCCGGCGCTCCCAGGTTTCGCGGTTCTCCGCCATGCGCATCCGCGCATAGGGCGTGTGCGCCGGCCTGCGGCCGTTCGGCGGATCGACGATCAGCGACGTGCGGCGGGTACCGCTGATCTTGGTGCCGACGTCGATGAAGATGAAGTCGTAGCCCACGTCCACGTCGCCCTGGCTCGGCTCGTCGGAGGCCGAACGCTCCAAGGCGCTCTGGTGGCCTTCCGCGACGCGCTTCTCCCATTCGGCGACTTCCTCCTCGGTGAGGAACTCCTTGTCCTCGAACTGCGCTGGCCGGCTCATCGGCGTTGCGGTGCGGAAATCCCACGTGCCTTGGAGGTCGGGGACGCCCCAAGCCGTCTTCATCTGCGGCGCTTCGGCATCCGCTGCGTCTTCGCTGGCGAACGTCGGCACGGCGGCGAACAGGCCAGCGACGACCAGCGCCAGCGCGCGGTGGGTTTTCGATGGTGGCGTCATGGCGAACCTCCTCGCTCGATTGCGCCTTCTGGATACAGGTGTCCGTAGGTTGCGTACTCGGCGAACTCGATGCATTTGAACTCGAGAATCTGCGCTCCCGGTTCGAGCCGCCGATACAAGGGCATTGCGATCTTCCAAGAGCGCGTGAACACGTCGGCGTCTTCGATGGTGGCTTCGTACCACAACGTGTCCGCGCCGGTGCGGGTGTAGCGTTCCTCCACGACGAGCGCTTCGGAGTGGAAGTTGCCGGCGCTGTCGAACCAGGTGTCCGGCACTTGCGCGGTGACGTCCACCACCAAGGTGTCGCCCTCGAAGCGGCCCAGCGAATAGCCCATCCACGAGGGCAGTTCGGCCTCGGTTCCGGCGCGGTTCAAGTGGATGACGCGGCTGGAACTGGTGAACTCGTAGGCGGCGAGGATGGCGTCCTTGGACTGCACGAACTGGAACGGGAACGGCATGTAGGTGGCGCGCGGAATGCCGGGCATGTAGCACTTCACGGCCGGGTCCAGCGTTGCCCAGCTGGCGAGGTTCTCGGCGCGCTTGGCGAGCGCCCAATCCTGATAGGGGATCGTGCCGCCTTCGACCACGCTGCGCCCGGCCGGGATGGCGCCGAGGGCGCCGAGCACTGGCGCCGGGCCTTGGCGGGCGGCGTGGTCTTCCAGATCCCAGTGCGCGGTGCCGAGCGCTTGCCAGATGCCGTTGTAGTCGGGATCGCCGTCCGGGGTCTTCGGCACCGCGTAGGCGTTCGGGTCGGTATCGGGAGTGGCGGGCGGTTCCGCGGGTGGCGGTGCGCACCCGGTCGCCGCCGACAGCGCGGCAATCGCAAGGGCTGCGGCGGCCCAGTGTCCAATAGGGGTTCGCATCGCCTTCCTCTTGCCCACGGTTGCCTTGCAGCGTACTACAAACCGTGGGGGTGCGCCGGGCGTTCGGGCTTCAACCGGCGTCGCGGTAGATCTTGCCGCGCTGGCGAACCGGGTCGAGCAGGTTCCAATCGCCTTCTTCCACTTCGAACCCTTGCGGGAAGGGCGAGCGCGGGACCATGTCCAGCGAGCGCATCACGCGGTCGTCGCGGTAGTAGCACTGCGCGACGATGCTCACCAGTGTGCGCTGGCCGGCGAGCTGCGCCTTGCGGGCGTCGTCGAACTGCCAATCCACGTCGTCGAAGAAGCCGGGCGTGTTGGCGCCTTCAACGAGTGCGGCGCGATCGTTCGCGTTCAAGTCCAGAAAGTCGACGCCGTACTTCGCCTTCGCCAAGTCGTTCTCCATCGTCAACGCGGCGGCGATGGGTTCGTGGAAGCGTTTGGCGGTGGCCAGAATGTCGGCGGCGATGGCCGGGTCGTCCGCCGCCGGCACGTCGTACTCGCTGCTCGCCGGGATGATCGCCGCCGCCAATGCGAGCAGCATCCGCTGCTGGCGTTCGCTGAACGGATTGTCCGTGCCGATCGTGTCCATTCTCGAGACCCTCTCCCTTGGTTCTGGTCGGTTCAGTCGAACAGGTTGGCGAGGCGCTTCTTCATCGCATCGGCCACGTACAACGCCAAGGCTTGAATGGTGCGCGTGGGGTTCACGCCTGCGCTGGTGACGAAGATGCTGCCATCGACGATGAACAGATTGCGCACGTCGTGGGCGCGTCCCCATTCGTTCACCACCGAGCGCTGCGGGTCCGTGCCCATGCGCGCGGTGCCCATCAGATGCCAGCCGCCAACGCCGATGGGTGCCTCGGTGATGACGTCCTTCGCCCCCGCCGCCTTCAGCACTTCGGTGCCTCGCGCCACGGCGTGGTCGAGCATTCGACGACTGTTCTCGGAAAGCGTGTAGTCGATCTTCGGCGCCGGAATACCGTGCGCGTCCGCGAGTTCTGGATCCAACGTGACGGTGTTGTGTTCTTCCGGCAGGTCTTCGCAGATGCCGACCATGCCGGCGATGCGATTGAACAGTTCCCGGTAGCCGCGATGGTGGCCTTCGCCCCATGGGATGCGGCCCGAGAACATGCCGGTCAACGCCGTGGCGACCGGCCCTCGGCCACGGTTGATCTCGTAGGTGTAGCCGCGCACGAAACCGCGCTCGGCTTCGGTTTCGTAGAACTCCTGGCTCCAGATGCACACGCCTGGGCCGCGGTAGCCGTCCAGCGGTTCGTCGAAGATGCCTTGGATGGAGGCGTAGGGGTGGAACATCAGGTTCTTGCCGACCAGCCCGCTGGAGTTGGCGAGCCCGTTCGGGAACCTAGCGGAGACGGAGTTGAGCAGCAAGCGCGGCGTGCCGACGCCGTTGCAGGCCACGATCACCACTTCCGCGCCTTGAAAGCGCTCCACGCCATCTTCGTCGTAGTAGACCACGCCGGACGCCATGCCCTCGGCGTTCACCGCGATCTCCCGCACTCGGCAGCGGGTGCGCACTTCCACGCCGGAGCGAACGGCGTGCGGCCAGTAGGTGATGTCCGTGCTGGCCTTTGCGCCCTGGGCGCAGCCGCTGCCGCAAGCGCCGAGATTGATGCACTGCGCGCGGCCATCGTAATGCTGCGTGGCGATTGCCGTGTCCGACGGCCACCAATGCCAGCCGAGCTTGTTGAAGCCCTTGGCGATGGCCTGCCCGGACTTGCCCATCGGCACCGGCGGCATCATCGCTTCTTTCGGCGGATAGGCGGGATCGCCGGCGAGGCCGGAGGTGCCCATCATGCGGTCGTTTTCCGCGTAGAAGGGTTCCAAGGTGGCGTAGTCGATGGGCCAGTCGTCGGCCACGCCGTCCAAGGTCTTGACGCGGAAGTCCGAAGGATGGAAGCGCGGAAAGTGCCCGGCGTAGAGAATCGTGCTGCCGCCCACGGCATTGAAGTTGGCCACGGAAATCGGCGAGCTGGCATCGTTCACCGGATAGTCCGTGGCGCGCTTGCGCCGATTCGGACTGATGCTCATGTCGCTGAACGCCCGCGCTTCCCAATCGCGCCCGGTGCTCGGATAGTCGAGCGGATTCATCCAATCGCCCTGCTCCAAGCAGACGATCCGCATCCGCGTCTCCGCCAAACTCCAAGCCACCGCGGCACCGGATGCCCCAGCGCCGACGATCAGCACGTCCACGGTGTCCGCCATTACCCGCTCCCCTCGCTTCCGTGGCGCGGAGTATGCACCTTTGGAAGGTGGGCCGCTTGGTGGAAGATGCGTCCGCCCGTCAGTTCAGGGTCGCCTTCGCAGACGACGTTCTCCAGGCGCGGATTCAGGTCACGCGCCCGCGAGATAGTCGCGGAAGGCTTGCTCGTGCAGACGCAAGACCTTCGCATCTGGCCGCCCCTTGTTGCGCTCGGCGACATCCGCGACGAACGCCAGCAGCGAGCGCGCGTTGGCGTGGTGATGCTGCTTCCACCACTGCGAACAGACGTAGAAATCGCCGTACGAGTCTCGCCAATATCGATTGTGCCCATTGACCTCTGTGCCCAACTCGGTCCGCCGAAGGAGGGGCAAGCCAATCTTCAGGCCAAGCTGCCCGCAATGTGCTTGGTCCTGCAATCCTCTCTTGTCTTCCGCACAGAGCAGATCGGGGACGTCCACGAGCAACGTCCGCATGAGGTCCATCACGAGCGGTTGTATCTTCTCGCGAACGGCTGAAACCTGTTCGTCCGAGTGTGAGCGTGTCCGTTGAACAGCAGGACGCTGCCCCGCGCCGTATCCTATTAGGTTGAGGAGTTTGGCGCTGCGTAGGAACAATTCGGAAGAGTCGGCAACCCCGGTCGCCTTCTCCAGCGTAGGTCTGACAACGTCATCGGCAAAGCTGTCGTTGGCAATGAACCGCCACTCGACATCGGGGTATTCATCGCGCAGGGCCGCAAAGGTCCCTTCCAGCGGCCGTTGAACAACGGGATTCACCTTCGGCGAGAGGAAGTAGACATTTAGCCGAGTCTTCGGCGGACGGAAAGCCCGTAGAATCAGGAGCGTGCGCAGCATCTTCTTGAGCACTCGTTCATTGGTCTCCGTCGCGTTCCCGTACTGCAATCCGGCTTCATGAAATGCGACCTCCACGGCGTGGACGATACCCGTGTCGTCGACGCCGATAGCGTCTATCTCGCCTTGCCTGAGAAATTGTTGGGCGTCTTTCGTCTTCTTGAACACGCCCCCGTCGCGGTCGAAGCGGCCCTTCATGGCTTGGAACTGCTGCTCGAGTTCCGCATCGGTCAGGTACCGCGACCAATGTTCCGCGAACTTCCAGTTGGCTTGGACGAGCCAGCACTGGCACACATGCCGCAGCCACGAACAGGCAAGAGATTCCCCAACTTCGATCTTCACGCGCGTAACTCCTTTGGTCCTTTCGGCTAGACTCCGCTGGCAGCTAGCAGTTCAATGCCTTGATCGTAGCAGAGCTGCCCCTCAAGCTCCATGTGAAGCGGACATAACCTTGACCGTACCACGGCAGCAGAACATCTAGCCGCTTCCCCTGACTCAACCTAGTGCGAAAATCGGACGTTGTGACGTAAAGGTCTTTGCTGCCCCACCATTGACGAATCTCTAAGTCAACGTCATTCCCGTCAATCCGCGCAGCCAAGACATGATCTCTATATCCATCCTCTAGTGTCCCACCTGTCAGAATCGGCGACTCATCGAACCGCAACCAGACGACGTCACACTTCACCATGATCCAGCTAGAGACTGCACCGTACGGAAAGGACATTGGCTCGGACGGCTTCGCAGGGGCGCTGACGGCTCCGTAGCCGTCGTTTTCTCCCCACTTGTCTACCAAGTTGATGGTCGTCCAAGATGCTGCCATTGCAGTCGCTTGCAACATCGTAACCACCGCCGCTATCGCAAGCACCGATGCTCTCTTCATGCGTTCTCCCTTGTCCCGATGCAGCCACATTCTCCTGGCCAAATGTAGCTAGCAGCCTCTTCTCGTTCAAGGCACCAGCTCGGCTGTCACTTCAACTCAGTTCCATTCATATTCAACATGTTGGGTAAAGTCGTATTCTTTGCCGCCACTCTTGACGTCCTTCAAATATCGCTCGGACTGGCTGCAGATCTCCAAATGAACGTGACCATTGTCCTTCCTCACTCTGAACATCTCCTCTGGAGCAGAAATCGAACCCGGTGCTATTCGTAGCCAGATTAGGCCGCCTCCATCCTTGCCCAATACTAAGTGCAGTTCATGCCTAAACTTGCCGGGGGGGATGTTGACCCACCAAACGTCCTTCGCCGAGTTGACATTCGCGAAGTGTGTGTTGTTGGGTTTCAGCAGTTGGTACCCCACATGCTCATTGACCCTCGTCATCGCCGAATTCCTGTCCATACAGAGATCGGACTTGGCGATGAAGTGGATGAAGGGGTAGCCGGGGCTGTCCTCCGCGGCCGCCCACACCTTCTCCACTATCTCCGAGCGCACCCTCACCATGTCTGGTGCCTTGTCCGGGGCGATCAGCCGCTCGACCTCGGCGTCGTAGACGATGCGTACCTCGAGCTTGGGGTCGTCGTAGTGGTCGAAGCCGGGTTCGACGCTGATGCTGACAATGCCGACGTCGCCGAAACGAGCCTTGAAGGCCGCCTCCACGATGTTGCGCACCTGTTGATGGTTCATGTCGAGCCTCCTATGACGGTCGCTGCCGGAACAGCACATGGGCGATGAAGCCGCGCCTAGCATCCACGGCTGCGCGCTCGAACTGCCCAATGGCAAGCTCCGCGGACGTAATGGAGCCCAGAACATCGGACTGCTCGTAGGCGGGCGTGTCCTGCGCATAGTCTGCGTCCTGCCGCGCCTCCTGCAACGCGACGAACACCTCCGCGAAATTGCGGACTTCCACAGGGAACTCCGGCATGGTACGCACTTGCCGACACTCGCGCCTAGCCCGGCCGTGGTCCAGTGCGCGGTAGGTCCTGTGCCATGCCGGATTGCGCTCCGTGCCGATGAACAGGTCGGCTGCTGAAGCTGCTAGACAGTGGAACAGCGCGTAGTACGCCGTGCTGACCGCACGTCGCAGCCTCGCCTGCAAGGGCAGTGCGCGGTCGGATTCCGCGAGGGCGCGGGCGACTGCCATCAAGTCATGCGGGTTCACGGCGTAGGTTCTCCGGCTGCCGAGTTCGGTTGCGCTGAATCATACTACGGGCGGCAGCCAGGTGGACACCGCATACGTCTTCGTCACGCCAGTCAGTTCGGGTCGCTTTCGCAGACGACGTTCTCCAAGCGCGGGTTCAGCAGTCGCCACCGCTGTCCGCGGCGGTCGAGGTCGCCTGTTAGGACCACCAGCGCCTTGTCGCGGTGGGCTTGAACCGCGCGGTCGTAGTCCTCGCTCTCCAGGACCGCCGCGACTGACTGCGGCTGGCCGTCGACGACTGCTGCGAGGCGAATGACGCCGTCGATGTCCGCGGGCTCGCGTTCCATCGGGCGGACGAAACCGTGCAGGCGCGTGTCTGGCCGAGGCGCGCGCCGGCGAAGCATCCGCGCCGCTTCCTTCAGAAGCGGGGCATCGGCGCGACCGAACCGCACGACTGTTTCGGGCTCCGGCACCGGCCGCGTTTGCGCCCACTTGACGTCGATGTCCAGCGTCGCGAACGGTTCGATGGTCCGCACCAGCGCTTCGCACAAGTTCGCGCTCAGGCCGCTCGCCACCGACTCGCGGTACGCGCAATCCTCGCCGGCGGCAGCGCATCCCGCCACCTCTCGGGCCGTGCGGAGGGCTTCGACCAAGCGCCGCGTCAGCTGCCGTTCGATCGGAGTGTTCGGATCGTCATGGTCTGGACACAACGAAGGCTGTGGCGGCGGCACGACCGGCGTCAACAACGTCACCACGCAGCTGCCGTGCTCCGTCTGTTGCAGACGCAGCCGATTCAAGAGTTTCGCGGCATCCCGGCTCGGGCCCGCATGGTAGACAGGTCGCGCGGCGTGCAGCGAACACGCCGCCGCCAAGAGGATGTCGCGAGCGCCGCCGATGAGGTCCGCGCCGTCGTTCAGCGTCACGCTGCCGTCGTCGCTCGCCGCGACCCGCAAGCGAACGACGTCGCGGTCCGCGATCATCAGCGAGCGATAGACCGTCAACTGGTCCTGCTCGGTGACGTGCGCGAAGATTCCGATCAGATCGGCGACGACGCTCGCGTAGTCGGCGAGACGTGCCGTGCGCGGGATGATGACCTCTGGCAGGCCCTTGCCCACGTAGACGTCCGAGTTGACGCGGTAGCGCTCCTGCGCGCGCCATCCCTCGGCGCGGGCGTAGCCGGCCAGCGCCGCTGGCTTCACCGCTCGCAGTGCGTCTGCGTCCTTAATGGTGACCTTCATCGGATTCCTCCCGTTCTGGAACGCTCCATGAGTTCGCGCAGGGCCTCGACATCGAACACGTTGTGTTCGGGAATGTACACCGTCTTGGTCTGCTGGCCGGCGCGCGCAGGAGAATCTCGCCGCAAGCTCAGCCAGTAGGCTCGGCGTCGCAGCACCAGCTCCTCCTTGGTCACTGTCATCCAGCGCGATTCGTCCGACGGCAACTCGAACACGACCAGCAGGCGCGGCGTCTGCGACTGGCGGCGCAGGTCGTCGTAGTTCTTGATCGCCAATCGAAACGGTACGAAGCCATCCCGTGGCTCATCGAGCGCGGCCGTGGCCTTCAGCTGCAAGTCGAGCGCCGGCCGCTGCGGCCCGCCTGCTTGGATGCGCAGGTCGATGCTGTCCCTGTCCAGCTCGGGCACCGACGTGACGAAGCCAGCGCGCACCACCAGCGCGTTGATGTACAGGAGCGACAGCCGCTCCTTCTGGTCCGCGGTTGTGAGCAACGTCGCGGTCATCCGAACACCTGCCCCAGCTGGAAGACCGGCAGGTACATTGCGATGACGAGGCTGCCGACGAGGACGCCGAGGATGGCCATCGTCATTGGTTCGATGAGGGTGGTGAGGTTGTCGACGGCGTCGTTGACTTCGGCTTCGTGTTGTTCGGCGATTCGGGCCAGCATCTCGTCGAGGCGGCCGGACTGTTCGCCGATGGCGACCATCTGCACGACCGGGTCCGGGAAGACGCCGCTGCCGCCGAGGGCGGCGTGGAGGGGGTTGCCGGTGGCCACTTCATCGCGGGCGCGTCGGACGGCGCGGGTGTAGAGGGCGTTGCCGGCCGCGTCGGCCACGCTGTTCAAGGCGTCCACCAGCGGTACGCCGGCTGCCACCACGGTCGCCAGAGCGCGGGTGCTGCGCGCCACCGCGGCGTTGGCGAGGATTCCGCCGGCGATGGGCACTCGCAGAGAGAGGCGATCCAGCGCGTCTCGAAACCGCTGCGACCGGCGCTGCAGAACGACGCAGCCAATGCTGCCGCCGATGATGACTAGCAACGCCATCCACCATGTTTCCTGCAGCAGGTCGGAACAGCGGATGACGAAGCGCGTGAACGCTGGCAGTTCGGCACCGGCGCCGGCGAAGACCTGCTCGAACTGCGGCACCACGTACACCAGCAGGGCGGCGCAGATGCCGATGCTGGCGACGATCACGAGTAGCGGATAGGTCAGCGCCTTCTTCACCTTGCGCCGCACCGCCTCGGCGCGTTCAAGATGGCTGGCGATGCGTTCCAGCATCGCGTCGAGGGCGCCCGACTGTTCGGCGACGCGCACGAGGCCGCGCTGCAATGGGTCGAACAGCGCCGGGAACTTGCCGAGCGCGGACGAAAGCGACGCGCCGGCGGCGACTTCGTTGCGCAAGCCTTGGGCGACGTTCGCCAAAGCCGGGCGGGCACCGCTGCCGATGATGTCGAAGGCTTGCAGCAGCGGCACCCCTGCCCCCAGCAGCGTCGCCAGTTGGCGGGCGAAGGACGCGGTGTCGGCGGCGTGGACGCGTTCGCCGAAGCGAAGGGAGAAGCCCGCCTTGCGGCGCAGCTGCGTCACGGCGACACCTTGGCGGCGCAGTTTCGCTTCGGCGAAACGCCGGTCCGGGGCGAGCAGTTCGCCGGAGGTCTTGCGTCCAGCACGGTCGGTGCCGCGCCACACGAACGTCTGCTTCGCCATTGGCTCGTTCCTTCGTTGCCGGTGCGTGGGCGTCAGCCGGTCACGCGGTTGATTTCGCGCAGGCTGGTGAGGCCCTGGCCCGCCTTCTTCAATGCGTTGCGCCGCAGTCCTTCGAAGCCTAGGGCGCTGGCCTCCTCCGCAAGCGCCAAGCTGTCGGCGTCGGCGAGGATGAGGCGTTGCAGTTCGGGGACGATCGGCACCACTTCGTAGATGCCGGTGCGCCCGCGATAGCCACGGTCGCAGGCTTCGCAGCCGGAGTCGTCGGCGTCGAAGAGCCTGATGCCGGCGTCCACTTCCGCGGCGCTGAAGCCTTCGTCGAGAAGCGTCTCGGCCGGTACGCGCAGCGGTCGCTTGCAGCGTTGGCAGAGCAGTCGCGCTAGACGCTGCGCGACGATCAACGTCACCGAAGTCGCCAAGCTGAACGCTGGCAGGCCGATGTTGCGCAAACGAGTCAGCGTCTCGACTGCCGAGTTCGTGTGCAGTGTGGAAAGCACCAAGTGTCCTGTTTGCGCGGCCTTGACGGCGGTTTCCGCGGTGGTCGGATCGCGGATTTCACCGACCATGAGCACGTCCGGGTCCTGACGTAGGAATGCGCGCAGCGCTTCCGCGAAATCCAAGCCGACGGTTGGATTCATCTGCACTTGGTTGATGCCGTCGACGTTGATTTCCACAGGATCTTCGGCGGTGGCGACATTTCGGTCCTCGGCGTTGAGGATGTTCAAGCCGGCATATAGGGTGACGGTTTTTCCGCTGCCGGTGGGGCCGGTGACGAGCACCATGCCTTGGGGTTTTCGCAACGCCGCCAAGTAGTGTTCGCGCTGGGTGTTTTCGAAGCCGAGCTGATCGATAGAGAGCCCGGTGGTCGAGGAATCGAGAACGCGAAGCACCACCTTTTCGCCGTGGCGGGTGGGCAGCGTGCTGGCGCGGAAGTCGATGCTGCCCTCGGCCAGGGCGAGGCGCAGCCGCCCGTCTTGCGGCAGGCGGTGTTCGGCGACGTCCATCTGCGCCATGACCTTCAACCGCGACGCCAAGCGGGCGTTCCAATGCGACGGTGGACGCCGCGCTTCGCGCAGTACGCCGTCGATGCGCAGGCGAATGCGGTAGAAGCTCTCGTAGGGCTCGAAGTGGATGTCCGAGGCGCCAGCCGCGATTGCGTCGAGCAGCACTTGGTGGACGTACTTCACCACCGGCGCTTCTTCGACCGCGTCGGCGGAGTGGGCGGCGTTGGCCGCGAGATCGGCGGGCGGCGCGGGCTCGGCCTCGTCGACCGTTGCCAGCAGAGCGTCGCCGCCGCCGTGGCCGCAGCGGGCGATCGCTTCGTCGAGCTTGTCGCCGGCCACCAGCACGGGTTCGGCTTCCAGGCCGGTGCGGAACCTGATCTCGTCGATGGCGCCGAGATTCGCGGGATCGGCGATGGCGACGAAGAGGCGTTCGCCGCGTTTCGCCAGCGGCAGGGCGCGCTGGCGGCTGGCGAGTTCCCGGTCAACGAGTCCGTTCTCGAGGCGGGCGAAGTCGAACGCCGCCAGATCGAAGAGCGGCAGGCCGAACTCTCTGGCCGTGGCGAGCAGCGCGTCGTTCTTGTCGTTTGCGGATGGGTCGATGGCGAACAAGACGGTCTCCCTTGGCGGCAGTCGAGGAGATTCTGAGACCGCCGGAAGCGCCGCGAAATGGACGATTTCCTACAAGGCCGTAGGAAATCTGCGCTTTATGACGTGTGAAATTCGCCCGCTGCGCCCGCTCGCGGCGCAGCAGGTGCTTTCCTTGCGGTTTTCCAACGCAACCCAAGGAGCATCACCATGCGCATCGCAAAACACGCAACCGCAAGAACCGCAGTCGCGGCGGGATTCACGCTCGTCGAGCTGATGATCGTCGTCGCCATCATCGGCGTCCTCACCGCCGCAGCGATTCCCGCCTACCGCAACTACGTGGAGAACTCGAACATGGCGAAAGTGAACGCTCACTATCGCCAAGGCATCCGCTACGTGGAGAACGAGATGCGCAGAGCGCGGGCCCGCATCGCGCTCGGCGCACTCACCGCGGCGGCCGCGGACGGCCAGTACGCGCAGGCGGACTGGATCGGGGACTTGAACGGCCAAGGCGGCGGCACGGCGCCGAACGGCGGCGCGGCCTACGCGGCCGCGGTGAACGACGCTGGCGGCGTTGTCGGCGTGGCGGTGACCGGCACCTTCGCCACCGACGACATGGTGGTGACGATCACGCGGCCCGCGTACGCCGAGTTCAGCAGCGTTCCGCCGCAGAATCACGCCATCAGGTTGGCGGAGCTCTGATGGCCGCGGCACAGGCTGGGCCGAGGGAGCGGGTCGCGCCGCGGCGAAGCTGCCGCGGCTTCTCGCTCTTGGAGCTGCTGGTGGCGGTGGTGGTGATCGTGGCGGTAGCCGCGATTGCCATTCCCGCCTACCGCGGCCACGTCGCAACGGCCCGCGACGGCGCGCTGCTCAACCGCATGACGTCGATGGTGGTGTTTCAGGAGGAGACGCGGCTGCGCACCGGCGCCTACGGCGCTGGCGTCTACGATGCCGCGGGCGGACTCGACACGTTGAAGACGGCCATCGGCTGGCAGCCAGGAGAAGACGCCACGGTCTATCGAGTCGTGGCGAACGGCGGCACAAGCTGGACCGTGACCGCGACCGATGCCAGCGGACGGTCGCTGTGCCGCGTCTTCCCCGCCGGCGAGGAGTGCCCGACGCCGTGACGATGCCGGCCGCCGCGCAATGAACTGGCGCGGCGGCCGGCGAGTTCCGTTTAGAATGTGCGACAGGCTTCGCATTGGGATTCGGCGGGAGCGATCGTGCCGTGGCGGAGACGCTCCATGTGCGGATGCGACGCCCGGAGGGAACAAAGGCATGAACGGATGAAGCTCACCTACTGGCAGGAGAATCTGCGTCTGGTCGGCATCTGCCTGCTGGTCTGGTTCAGCGTTTCCCTCGGCTGCGGCGTGTTGCTGGCGGACTATCTGAACCAGTTCTCCCTCGGCGGCATGCCGCTCGGCTTCTGGTTCGCGCAGCAAGGGAGCATCTACACCTTCCTGGTGCTGATCTTCGTCTACGCGCTCGGCATGGCGCGAATCGACAAGCGCCACGGGGTGGACGAAGAAGACGACGCGACATGAGTCTCACGCTGCTCACCTACATCGTCGTCGGCGCGTCCTTCGCGCTCTACATCGGCATCGCCTTTCTTTCCAAGGCGCGCAGCACCGGCGAGTTCTACGTCGCCGGCAAGCATGTGCATCCGGTCGCCAACGGCATGGCGACGGCTGCGGATTGGATGTCCGCGGCGTCGTTCATTTCGCTTGCCGGCATGATCGCCTTTCTCGGCTACGACGGCGCCGTCTATCTGATGGGATGGACCGGCGGCTACGTGCTGCTGGCGCTTCTGCTCGCGCCCTATCTGCGCAAGTTCGGCAAGTTCACGGTGCCGGATTTCATCGGCGAACGCTACTACTCGGATACCGCCCGCGTGGTCGCGGTGATCTGCCTGATCGCCATTTCCTTCACCTACGTGGCCGGGCAGATGCGCGGCGTCGGCATCGTCTTCGCGCGGTTTCTGAACTTGGAGATCGGCTGGGGACTGCTGGTGGGCATGGGCGTGGTGTTCTTCTACGCGGTGCTCGGCGGCATGAAAGGCATCACCTACACGCAGGTCGCGCAGTATTGCGTGCTGATCTTCGCCTACACGGTGCCGGCGGTTTTCATTTCCCTGCAAGTCGCCGGAGTCGCGTTGCCCCAGGCGGCATTGCACGGCGAACTCGCGGGCGGCGGCTACCTGCTGGCGAAACTCGATCAGATCGTCGTCGACTTGGGTTTCACCGCGTACACCAGCGGTACCAAGAGCAACGTCGACGTGTTCTTCATCACGTTGGCGTTGATGGTCGGCACGGCCGGCTTGCCGCATGTGATCGTGCGCTTCTTCACGGTGCCGAAAGTGCGCGACGCGCGCATGTCCGCTGGCTGGGCGCTGCTCTTCATCGCCTTGCTGTACGCCACGGCGCCAGCGGTGGGGGCGATGGCGCGGCTCAACTTGACGACCACCATTCAGCACGGCCCGGTCGGTTCCGCCACCGGCAATCTGGCCTACGACGAGCGGCCGCAGTGGTTCAAGACCTGGGAAGAGACTGGCCTTCTCGCCTTCGAGGACAAGAACGACGACGGGCGCATCCAATACTACGACGACGGCAATCCGCAGTTCGCAGCACAGGCGAGCAGCCACGGCTGGCAGGGAAACGAACTCACGGTGGATCGCGACATCATGGTGCTGGCGAATCCAGAAGTCGCCGGGTTGCCGGATTGGGTGATCGCTTTGGTCGCTGCCGGGGGCATTGCCGCGGCGCTTTCCACCGCTGCTGGCTTGCTGCTGGTGATTTCCGCGGCCGTCTCCCACGACCTGTGCAAGAGCGTCTTCGCCAAGCAGCTTTCGGAACGCCGCGAACTGATGATCGGCCGCATCAGCGCCGCGGTGGCGGTACTGCTCGCCGGCCATCTCGGCTACGACCCGCCGGGCTTCGTCGCGCAAGTGGTCGCGTTCGCCTTCGGCCTTGCGGCGGCCACTCTGTTTCCGGCGATTCTGCTCGGCATCTTTTCCGTGCGCGTGAACAAGCAGGGCGCAATCGCCGGCATGTTGTGTGGCTTGATCTTCACGATCGGCTACATCGTCGTCTTCAAGGGCGTCTTCATTGCGCCGCTGATGGACAACGTGCCGGAGAACTGGTTGTTCGGCATTTCGCCGGAA
This sequence comes from Candidatus Azotimanducaceae bacterium, assembly GCA_965243175.1. Classification (GTDB taxonomy): domain Bacteria; phylum Pseudomonadota; class Gammaproteobacteria; order Pseudomonadales; family Azotimanducaceae; genus VXYL01. The sequence continues at coordinate 2,354,303 of OZ251532.1, forward strand.
GGCATCGGCAGCATCGGCATGTTGCTCAACCTAGCCGTGGCATTGAGCGTGAGTGCCATGACCAGCGCGCCGCCGGTGGAAGTGCGGGAACTCGTGCAGCGCATCAGGACGCCGAGGTAATGGCGGCGCCGACGGCCTCTGAACTTGCCGCCGAACAGTGCCAGCCGTGTCGGGCGGACAGTCCGCGTGTTGAAGCGGAAGAAGCGCAAGCGTTCGCGGCTTCGTTGCCGAACTGGCGCGTGGTGGATGTGGATGGAATGCCGCAACTCCATGCGGCGTTTCGCTTCGACGACTTCGCGGCGGCGCTCGCGTTCGTCGACCAAGTGGGCGCCTTGGCGGAGGCCGCCGACCATCACCCGCGCATCGTCTTGGAATGGGGCCGCGTGGAAGTCGCTTGGTGGACGCACACCATCAACGGCCTGCACCGCAACGACTTCGTCATGGCGGCGCGATGCGATGCCGCGGCACAGGAACGTTCCTGAAGTAGCTCGGCGCCCTTCGGAAGTCGCAGCGGCGTTCAATCCCAGATGGCGAAGAACTCCTCGAACGCCTGGAACTGACCGCCGTTCGCGGACGACGGCACGATGATCGGCGTCTTGACGCCGGCATCGAACCATGCCTCGATGCCTTCGCGGACTTGCGCTGGCGTGCCGAACAGCGTGGTGTCCGCCAGCCAGCGATCCGAAAGGCAATCTGGAACGCGCTCGAACGCCTTGGCGTCGATGGCGGCTTCCACCGCTTCCATTTCCTCCACGTAGCCAGCTTCCTTCCAATAGGCGCGGTAGTTCGGCAGCGCCGCGTAGCTGGCGAGGGTGCGGCGATTGCGCGCCTTGGCCGCTTCGACGTCGTCGCAGACCACGGTGGGAATCATGTTGCCGATGAAGAAATCGTCGCCGCCACGAGCTTCCCCGCTCAACACCGCCAAGGATTCCGCCATGTGGGAACGGGCGCCGTTGGCGAAGACCATGCCGCCGGAAATCTCCTCCGCCAACGCGATCATCTTCTTGCGCAGCGTCGCCAGCACGATGCGGGGAAGCTCGCCAACGCGAGGCACGGCTTGGAGGTCGCTGACGAACTCTCGCACGTCGCCGAGCGGCTTGCCGGTGCGCACGCCGAGGCGATCCATCGCTGGCGCGTGGCTGACGCCGATGCCGAAGTCGAACCTGCCGTTCGACGTCTCGTGGATGAAGCTGGCCGCTTGCGCGAAATCCTGCACGTGGCGCGTGTAGATGGGCTGGATGCTGGTGCCGAAGCGCACACGTTCGGTGTTGAATGCAAGCGCCGTACACAGCGAAAGCCCATCGCTCATGCTGGGGCAGTAGATGCCGGGAAAGCCGCGTTCCTCGATGCCGCGGGCGAGTTCAAGCGTCGCTTGGCGACGCCCCGGCACGGCGGCGAGGCTGAGGGCGGGAAGCTGGGACATCGGTTTGCGCTGCCATTGACTGAGGTGGGGCGATTGTACTCGGCTTCGCCGTCGGGCGAGTCTCGGCGGCGTCCTCGTTGGTCGCTCCGACGGTTTCCGGAATGACCGTCGGGAACATCGCCCGTGCTACGCTCTCGCGTCCGCTGGTTCGGCAAGGGTTTCGCCAATGTCCCGCCGCTCCCACGCACCGTGCGGCACCGTTCAGATCGCCATAGCGCTCCTGGCGATGCCGGCGTTCGCAATCGAAGTCATCACCGTCCGTGGCGACAGGTCCGACGGCGAACTCACCGAGTCCCCCTCGGATTCCTCCGCCTTCATCGCCTACGCCCCAGGCGCCGCGGTGAACCGCAACGGCCCGCTCACCGGCATTCCCCAGTACCGCGGCATGCACACCTACCGGGTGCGCACGCACATCGACGGCCGCCAGCCGCACAGCGCCGGGCCGGGGTGGATGGATTCGCCGCTGCACTATCTGCCGAGTGCGCTGATCGGCCGCATCGAGGTCTATCGCGGCATCGCGCCGGTGCGGGTCGGTTCGGCCATCGGCGGCCACGTCGACGCGGTCGCGCATACCAGCAGCTACCGTGGAAGCACAGACTACGCTTTCGGCCTCCGCGCCACCTTGCTCGGCCGGACGGTGGATTCGGGCGGCAACTTGAGCGCGTTCCTCTCGCTCGCCAACGACCGCAACCGCTTCCACGCCTTCGGCGTACACGACGAAGGCGATGCCATCCACAGCGGTGCCGGCCGCCTGGCCGGCACCGAGCACGAACGCGACTACTTCGGCTTCGGCCTGGGCCGCAACTGGGGCGAAGACGGCGAGCTCACCTTCGACTACGCCCGCAACAACACCGGCGAGGCAGGCACCCCCGCGCTGCCCATGGACATTGGCCACTACCACGCCGACCTGCTCAACCTGCGCTTGAAGACGCCGCTCGGCGCTTGGCGCTTGAACGCGCAGACGCACTACCAGTACACAGACCATGGGATGAACAACTACCGGCTTCGCCCGGCGCCGAACTTCAGCGCCGCGCCGCTGCCGCCGTTCCAAGGCGAGGACCGCCGCGACGTGCAGGTGAACGGCGACTCCTGCGGCAGCAAGCTCCACGCCGAACGCCCGGCCGGGGCCGGAACGCTGCGCCTCGGCACGGATTGGCGCCGCAGCGAGACCAACGCGCTGGTAAGCGATCCGGACTTCGCGCCGTTCACCATCGACAACTTCCGCGCCGCCGTCACCCGCGAATACGGTGCCTTCGCGGAGTGGGAGGGCGTCCTGGCGGCGCGCTGGCGCGGCGAGTTCGGCCTGCGTACTCAGCACACCGGAACCAGCGCCGGCACCGTGGACCACTTCCGCCCACCCCCGTGCGCGGACGGCAACCCGGCCACCGTTTGCCCGCCGCCAGCCATGTCGGTCGGCATGTTGAGCAAGCGCTTCAACGAGGCCGACCGAAACCGCGCCGACACCCACATGGACGCCGTCGCGGTGCTGCTTTGGGAAGCCAGCGACGATTGGCAGCTGGAGTTCGGCCTGGCGCGCAAGACCCGCGCCCCGGCCTACATCGAACGCTACTTGTGGGTGCCGCTGGAAGCCAACGGCGGCCTCGGCGACGGCAACAACTACGTCGGCGATCCCACGCTGGACCCGGAGGTCTCCTGGCAGGTGGAACTGGGCGCCCTGTGGCGCGAAGGCGGGCGCCGATTCGCCCCGCGGTTGTTTCACCGCGCAGTGGCCGACTACATCACCGGCGTGCCGGCCACGGACGCGCACGTCAAGCGCGTGAGCGGCATGCTGAACGGCGACCCCACGCCGATGCGCTTCGCCAATGTGGACGCCGAGTTCCTAGGCGCGGACTTGACCTTCACGCTGCCCTTCTCGCCCACCTGGACGCTGGACGGTTCCGCAAGCTACGTCCGCGGACGACTGCGCGAAGACGTGCCGACCCTGGACGGAACACGCCTCCTGCGCCGTGCCGCGCTGGACCGCATCCCGCCGCTGCGAGCCCGCCTGAACGCCCACCGCACGGTGCAACGCTGGACGCTCACAGTGGCCGCGGACTTCTCCGCCCGCCAAACCTCCCCCTCCCTGCTCGCCACGGACGATCCGCTAAGCCCACGCAACAGCGCCGAAGAAACGCCCGGCTACCTCCTGTTCCACGCCTACGCCCGCTGGCACCTGCCCGCGCACGGCCTGGTCGCAGTGACCGGCGTGGAGAACCTCGCCGACCGCGACTACGCGGACCCGATGAACGGCTTCAACCGCGTCCTGAACAGCGATGCCCCCCTCGGCCACCGCCTGCCGGGAGCAGGCCGCAACTTCTTCGTGAGAATGGTCTGGGAGAACTGACGCGCTTCGCTAGCGAGCCAGCGCCCGACGACAGCACGAAAGCAACAACCACGCCAACACCAACGGAGGCCAACGCGGATGAACAAGGTCGATGGGCTGCACCAATTGGCGACTAGCACGGTCGACCCATGCGCTTCTTCAACCGAAGGGCGGTGCCCACAGACAAGCAGCGGAGTGCAACGAAACGCCCAAGCCGTGCGATAATGCGCCGATGGGCACGCTCCTCAAGCTCTTCTGGTACATCTGCCTGTTTCGGCGCGGGCCGGAGTCCATGCCGACGCATATCATCATTCTGCTGGGGGTGCTTGTCGCCCAGCTGGTGATGGCGGTGTTCGCGCAGCACTTCCTGCTGCCGAAGGTGCCGTTGGCGCTGGCGCTCAACATGACGTTGATCGGCATCGCGGTGAGCGGCGGCATCGCCTGGTTCGCGCTCTACGTGCGGAGTTTCGAGGACCGCTTCCCGGCCGTCTTCGGGGCGATGCTTGGCACCGGCCTGGTGATCGACGCGGCGCTGCTGATAGGCCACGGCCTGACCAGCGGCATCGTCCGCGACGGCGCGCACTTGGCGGCGCTGCTCTGGGGAATCGTCGTGGTCGGCTTCATCCTGCACCGCGGGCTTTCGTGCAAGCTCTGGCTCGGCGGCATGCTCTCCGTGAGCATGTGGGTCGCCGGCGTGGTGGTCGTTCGGGCGGTGCTGGGGTCGGCGCTGGCCGCAAGCATGGCTTAGGCACTCTTCGCGGGCCGTGGCCAGCCTCTTCTTTCTCGGCATCGGCGGCACCTTGATGGGCAGCCTGGCGCTGCTCGCCAAGGAAATGGGGCATCGCGTCGCGGGCTTCGACGGCAAGATCTATCCGCCGATGAGCGAGCAGCTTGAAGATGCCGCCATCGACGTCTTCGAGGGCTTCGAGCCGAGCCAACTGAAGCCGCCGACGGATCTGGTGATCGTCGGCAACGCGCAGCTGCCGCGCGGCCATCCGGCCATCGAGCATGTGCTGAACCACAACCTGCCCTACGTCTCCGGGGCGCAATGGCTTGGCGAAGCTGTGCTGCGCAAGCGCTGGCCGATTGCCGTCTCCGGTACGCATGGCAAGACGACCACGGCCAGCATGATCGCGCACATCCTGCACGAAGCTGGCCTCGATCCTGGATTTCTGATCGGCGGCGTGCCGGGCAACTTCGGCGCGTCGTCGCGTCTCGGCGGCGGGGCGCACTTCGTGGTTGAGGCGGACGAATACGACACCTCCTACTTCGACCGCCGTTCCAAGTTCGTCCACTACCGACCGCGCACCCTCGTCGTCAACAATCTGGAACTGGACCACGCGGACATCTTCGACGACTTGCGCCAGATCCAAACCCAGTTCCACCACCTGCTGCGCACCGTGCCTGGTAACGGCCTAATCGTAGTGCCGGCGGAAGACGAGAACGTGCAGGCGGTGCTGGACATGGGCTGCTGGACGTCGGTGGCGCGCTTCGGCACTGAAGTGCTCGGAAGCGGGGAACATTGGTGCGCGGTCGATGCGAGCGCGGATGGCAGCCGCTTCACGGTGCAGCACAACGGCGAGGATCTAGGCGAGGTCTCATGGTCGCTCATCGGCGAGCACAACGTGAAGAACGCGCTCGCGGCCATCGCCGCATCGCACCACGCCGGCGTGTCGGCAACGCGGGCCGTGGCGGCGCTCGGCCGGTTCGCGGGCGTCAAGCGGCGCATGGAAGTGGTGGTGGAACGCGACAACACCACTATCTACGACGACTTCGCCCACCATCCCACGGCGATTCGCACGACCCTTGAAGGGCTGCGGGCGCGAGTGGGGAGCGAGCGGATTCTGGCGGTGGTTGAGCCGCGCACCCACACGATGTCGCTCGGCACGCTGCGCGCGGCGCTCGTCGAATGTGCCGCCGCCGCGGATGAGGTCATCTGGTTCCAAGGCGCCAACATCCGCTGGGACGTGAAGGAGATCGCCCAAGCCAGCCCGAAGCCAGCAACGGTGGAGACCGACCTCGACCGGCTGCTCGAGAACATCGTCGCCCAGGCCACCGAAGCGCACCGAACCCACGTCGTGCTGATGAGCAACGGCGCCTTCGGCGGCATCCACGAGAAGCTCAGGCAGCGCCTAGTGGTTCGTTTCCAAAATGCCATTTGCGGTGGGATTGACTTGCTGGCATGATCGCGGGGATGGTTTTGTTCTCGGGTCCAAGGAGGGACGGGATGGTTGCGAAGAAGCGCGGGGCGTTGGAGTTGGCGGACGACGCGAGGCGGGAGCTGCGTGCGGTGGCGCGGTCGCGGACGGAGCCGGTTCGGCGGGTGGAGCGGGCGCGGATGCTGCTGCGGTACGCGGACGGGGAGAAGATCGCGGAGATCATGCGGCGTCTGGGCACGAACCGTCCGAAGGTGGAGCGGTGCGTGGACAAGGCGCTGTCGATCGGCGCGGTGGCGGCGCTGGACGACCTGCCGGGTCGCGGTCGGAAGCGGGAGATCACGGAGGAGGCGCGGGCGTGGCTGGTGTCGCTGGCGTGCCGCAAGCCGACGGAGCTGGGGTACGCGCAGGAGCTGTGGACGACGGCGCTGCTGGCGGAGCACGCCCGGGCGCGCTGCCTGGACGCGGGCCATCCGAGCCTGTCGATGCTGGCGAAGGGCACGGTGTCGAAGATCCTGTCGGCGCAGCCGCTGCGCCCGCACAAGGTGAAGTACTTCCTGGAGCGGCGCGACCCGGAGTTCGACGGGAAGATGGCGCAGGTGCTGCACGTGTACAAGGAGGTGGAGCTGCTGCGGGAAGGCGGCAAGTCGGACGGGCGGCTGCGCGCCTACGTCTCCTACGACGAGAAGCCCGGCATCCAGGCGCTGGGCGCGACGGCGCCGGACCGGCCGCCGAAGCCGGGCGTCCACGCCGAGGTCGGGCGCGACCACGAGTACGTCCGGCACGGCACGGCGACGCTGCTGGCCGGCCTCGACCTGCTGACCGGGCACGTCCACGGCGCCGTGGCGGACCGCCACCGCAGCCGCGAGTTCGTCGACTTCCTGCGCCAGCTCGACCGCGCCTATCCGAAGCGGGCGCTGATCCGCGTGATCCTCGACAACCACTCGGCGCACGTCTCGAAGGAGACCCGCGCCTACCTGGCGACGATCCCGAACCGCTTCGAGTTCGTGTTCACGCCGAAGCACGGCTCGTGGCTGAACCTCGTGGAGTCGTTCTTCGGCAAGCTGGCGCGGACGCTGCTGCGCGGCATCCGCGTGGACTCGAAGGACGAACTCAAGGAGCGCATCCTGCGGCACCTCGACTGGCTCAACGCCGACCCCGTGGTCTTCAAGTGGGGCTACGGACTGGACGACCTGGAGGCGGCGTGACGCTGCAAAATGATATTTTGGAAACGAAACACTAGGCTGAGGGGCCCCTCAGTACTCCGTCTTCCCCTTGAACTCGCAAAGGTCTTCGATGGGGCAGGCGCCGCAGCGGGGCTTGCGCGCCGTGCAGACGTAGCGGCCGTGCAGGATCAGCCAGTGGTGGGCGCCGCGCTTGAACTCGTCCGGCACCCAGCGCACCAGCTTGTCCTCCACCTGGCGCGGATTCTTGCCGGGCGCGATCCGCGTGCGGTTGCAGACGCGGAAGATGTGCGTGTCCACGGCGATGGTCGGCTCGCCGAAGGCCGTGTTGAGCACCACGTTGGCGGTCTTGCGCCCGACGCCCGGCAGCGCTTCCAAGGCCTCGCGGGAGCGCGGCACCTCGCCGCCGTGCTCGTCGAGCAGGATGCGGCAGGTCTTCAGGACGTTGGCGGCCTTGGTGTTGAAGAGGCCGATGGTCTTGATGTGGTCCTTCAGCGTGTCGAGGCCGAGGGCAAGCATCGCCGCTGGCGTGTTGGCCGTCGCGAACAACGGCCCGGTGGCTTGATTGACGCTCACATCGGTGGCCTGCGCCGAGAGCATCACGGCGATCAGCAGCTCGAACGGCGTGCCGAAATCGAGCTCGGTGGTCGGCTCTGGATTCTCGGCGCGCAGCCTAGTGAAGATCTCCGCTCGTATCGTTTTGTTCACCGTCTGTTCACAGCCCGTCCACTGGTTCGCGAACAAGCATACGGTTGATCGCCACCGCGTTGGCTAAGGATTCACCCACTGGCCCGCGCTGTTACGTAGGCCATGAGCGAGGGTATCCCCGCCATCCAGACGATGGGCGGCGTCTGGCTCGGCGGGCACCAGATGTAGCCGAATCGGTTCAGCGCTTCCCGGGACGCGATGCGCGCTGCGGGGTCGTCCAAGCCGGCGGCCGCAAGTGCGGCGTCGATTTGTTGATCCGTGGCGGTCGTGTTGTCCCGAAAAACAAGCGCCACGGCCTTGGCAGCGTCTTGCAGCCCGGCCTTTTCCAGTTCTCGATAGCGAGTCTGGTAATACTCGGCAACCAGCATCGCCACCGTCGGCTGTACCGTCGCTGCATCTGCGTTGGTGAGTCCCTTCGTGTCGGTGGCCAAGTGGTGGTCCCATAGCGCTTCGCCCCACAACTGGATGAAGTACGGGTAGCGTTGGCTGTGCTGAAGCACCGCGCCCAGCGCATCGCTTTCAACCGAGACGCCACGGGCCGCCAGCGGCTTGGTCAGCGCCTCCGCGGCGGCCGCCTCATCGAGCAGACCTACGCCGAGATTGCCTCTTCCGAGCCGTCCCCAGAACGATGCGTCCATCGCGTCGAGATGGCTGGGCAGGCCAGGCGTGCCCGCTAGGACGAGCAAGAACGGTGCGTCCGCGCGCACTCTTTGGCTGGCGTTCAGCAAAGTGCCGCCCAGGTCGAGGTCCAACGTGTGTGCTTCGTCCACCAGCACCGCAAGCGGCCTCTTGCGGCACCGCGCCACAAGCTCGCGGGTCAGGTTCCGTGGCGCGTTGCCGGCGTGCGACCATTCCGCGGAACCAACCGAGGCGATGGCCAACTTGCGCGGCAGCAGCTTGCGGAAGCCTCGGCGCAACGCCAGCGCATCCACCAAGGCCTCCAAGTCGGGAATGTCGCGGGGCGTCAGCAGCACGGCGTCCACCGGCGTTTCGGCGTTTTCGCAGGCACCTCGAAACCAGTTGAGCAGAGCGGTCTTGCCGTTGCCCCGGGGACCAGTCAGCACGACGTTGTGTGGCGGAGCTGCACCACCCGCGAGGTCCGCCAGGCAGCGCAGCATGACTGCCTGCTGGGCATCGCGACCAGCGAGCGTTGGCGGCGTGGCGCCATCGCCCGGGCTGAACACTCGCGACGTCGAGGGCTTCATGCAAGGCAGTATACTTCTCGCCGTTGGTGCCCCGTCCGCTCTGCCGAAACCTAGGAGGTATCGCCGGCATGTCCACCTTTCGTTGCGTCTTGTTCACATTGCCGTTCCTTGCGACGTTGCCCGTGGCGGCGCAGACGGACGAACCCGAGACCGAATCCGATTGGCGCGCGTTGGAGCGCATCGTCGTCACTGCGCAGAAGCGGTCCGAGGACTTGCAGGAGGTCTCGCAGGCCGTGTCCGTGAAGACGGACGAAGACCTGGACGCCCGCAACATCCTCTCCTTCGTGGACTTGAGCGCCATCGCGCCGGGGGTGACGGTGGCCAAGAACGAGGGCTTCAAGACCGTCATTTCCATCCGCGGCGTCGGCAACGAGGCGAATCAGAACGCCATCGCCAATCCGTCGGTTTCCTACCACTTGGACGGCATCTACGTGGCCTCGCCGTTCGCGCTGCACGGCGATTTTCTGGACGTCGAACGGGTGGAGGTGCTGCGCGGTCCCCAAGGCACGCTCTTCGGGCAGAACTCCACCGGCGGCGCCATGAACGTCGTCTCCAAGGCGCCGGACCCGAGCGCGTTCTTCGGCACCGCGGACGTGACCGCCGGCAACCACGACCTGCTGCGCACCCGCGCCTCCCTCAACATCCCCTTGGGCGAAGACTTGGCGCTGCGCGCTTCGGCGGCGACCCATCGCCACGCCGGTTTCAGCCACAACGTCGTTCTCGACCAGGCACTCGACGAGGCGGACAGCAGGGCCGCCCGGGCCCGCCTTTCGTGGACGCCGGGCGGAGACGCGGGCACGTTCCGCCTGCATCTCACCGCGCAGGCCCACGACGAGAACACCAACGGCGCGGCGCAGAAGGGCATTCTCGACCCCACGCCCGATGCCCGCGAACTGGCGCAGGATTCGGCTGGCCTGTACGCGCTCGACACCGCCCTCTACAGCATGGTCGCGGAGTGGGATTTCGCGTCCGCCACGTTGAAGTCCCTCACCAGCTACCAGGACGACGACATCACGGTGATCCGCGACAACGACCGCAACGACCTGGCTTCGCTGCCGCCCTTCCGCCTCGTGCCGTCGGTCTTCGACCCGGAGATCAACCGCCAGCGCACCTTCACCCAGGAGTTCAACCTGATCTCGGCGCAGGACGCGGGCAGGTTCGACTGGGTGCTGGGCGTCTTCTATCTGGATACCGAAGTGGAAGTGAGCATCCGCGAGTATCTGGACTTCGGCTTCGACGGCAGGTTCGATCCCGTCAGCGTGGCGGAAGTGCGCGCCTTCGCCTTCGGCGACTACGGCTTCATCTCCGACTCCAAGCCCGAGCGCGACTCGTTCTCCGCCTATGGCCAAGGCGTCTACGCGCTCACCGAGCGAACGCGCCTCGTCGCCGGAGCGCGCTACACGGACGACGAGGTCTATTCGGCGGTGACCAACTTCTTCGGACGCGCCGGCACCGCCATCCTCGCCACGGACAGCCAGGCGATCACCGGACGGCTGGCCTTGGAAGTGGACCTCCGCGACGACGCCATGCTCTACGGCTCGTACACCCGAGGCTTCAAGCCCGGCGGCAGCAATCTCACCTACGGCCGCGAGGACGTCATCGCCCCCATCGTCGTGCTGCCGACCTTCGAGGACGAAGCGATCGACGCCTGGGAACTCGGCCTGAAAGCTCACTTCGCGGACCGTGCCGTGCGCTTCAACGCCGCGCTCTTCCGCTACGACTACCGCAACCTCCAGTACCACGCCACGGATCCGGAAGTCTTCGAAGGCGGCGTCGGCAACATTCCCGCCGCCGAGAGCAGCGGCTTGGAAGTGGAAGTGGCGAGCTTCCTGCCGGGCGGCCTCTCCTTGGACATGCGCTTCGCCTGGCTGCGCACTGAGATCACCGAGAGCCACTTCGCCCTCGACAACGTGCGCTCGGACGCCGCCACCAACGCGCTGCTGGCGCAGGGCGCGAACCTCTTCGGCGCGGAAGTCCAGCAGGCGCGAGCCGCGGCCATCAGGGACGTCAAGGGCAACGAACTGGCGAAGACCCCGAAGTTCACCGCCGACGTGGTGCTCGCCTACGTTCATTCGCTCGGCGACTGGGGCTTCTGGCAAGGCAGCGTCCAGTACACCTACCGCAGCAGCTTCGAACACCGCATCTTCAACAACCCCGCCACCGACATCGCCCCAAGCTACGACGTGCTGAACGTGCGGCTCGGCCTCGCGCCCAACCAAGCCGACTGGCGCCTTGACCTCCTCGTCACCAACATCGCCGACGAAGCCGGCGTGAACGCCCGCTTCACGGACGTGTTCGGCGTCGGCGCAACGGGCGACGAGCTGATCCCCCCGCGCCAAGTCATGCTCCGCTTCGGCTGGGACTTCTAGCCACGCGGCAAGACTTGGTGTTGGTTCCGTGCTGCAACTGCACTGCCCCTACTGCCAGGAAACCCGCAGCGAGGAGGAGTTCACCTACGCCGGCGAAGCCCACATCCGCCGCCCGTCCGAACCCGCCGCCCTGAGCGACCGCGAATGGGGCGACTACCTCCACTTCCGAACCAACCCCCGCGGCCCCCACCGCGAAATGTGGCACCACACCGCCGGCTGCCGCCGCTACTTCAACGCGCTCCGCGACACGGTGACCTACGAGGTGGCAGAGACGTATCCCATCGGTGAGGCGCGCTGAGGATTTCAACTTCAAGTCGAGCCAAGCGAATGCGCCGAAGTAGTCGTCTGCCGACACACTGCCAGAGACGCGAAGTGCGAGCCCCAGCTACGACTCTTCGAACTCGTGGCTTTGGAACTTCAACGTGCGGCTGTTTTCGCTGACGGTGCGCACCACGTTCTCCGGCACGCCTTCGGGGATGTCCGCGGCGATGTCCAGACTCACGGTGACATTGGCGCCGACTAGGCCCGCCAAGTGAGCGATCACTTCCTCGGCGATGGTGCCGGCGTCGCGTCCGACCCGGGCCGTGTCCAACGTGACGGTGCCGTGGAAGCGCCGCGCCTTCTTGGCAGGCGGCTGAGGCGCCGGGCCGGGATCAACCTCGGGTTCTTCTCCGTTCGGACCGGGCGGGCTGGGAAGCGGTGACGACTTCGGCGCCTCCTGGTCCAGCTGTTGTTGAGCAATCGCCGGCTTCACCAGAAGCGCACCGCTGTCCGGCAGCACCGAGGTCGATCTTCCCCCGGCTTGAAGGCCCAGATAGCGCTGCGCGTTGTCGTCGAAACCGTCGGCCAGCGCGAAGCCGTCCGTCTGCCAGGTGAGCTGCGCCACGCCGTCTTCCACGGCGCTCGCCAGCACCTGCGCCCCGGCAAGACGCGGCAAGTAAAGGTAGCTTGCGAAGTCCTCGGCCAGTTGGCGCACGGGAACGTGATCGCCCCGCCACAGCGGGATGGCGTCCATGTGCATGCGCAGAATCGCGCCGCCGAGCCGCATTACCAGCAGTTCGTCGCCGCGCAGCCGCTTCGCCGCCCGTTCCGCCAAGCCCCCGGCGCCGCTCAAGCGAATGGCCTTCCACTCGATTGCCGCGGCCGGCGTTCGCTGCTCAGGCGCCAGCAGCCACTGGTAGGCTTCCGGCAGACGCGCCGTCACAGTGTCGTCGGCCGCTTGCAGCTGCACCTCGGCCTGCTTGGTCTGGTGCGGGTCCAGATTCAGTTCCTCCTTCTCCGCCACGATGGACTGCCACGCCAAGAAGCGGCGCAAGGCGTCGTCCAAGTCCTGGCAGCGCACCTTGTCCGCGGCGAGGAAAACCAGGGTGTTGCGATAGAGCCGGGGCGCGTTGCCGCGCGATTCCAGAACGGCGTTGGCAGCCACTTCGGCGGGGTTCGGGACATCCTTGGCGTAGGCTTGTTCGGCGGAGAGCACCACCAGCCGCGCATCCCAGTCGTCCGGCACGTCGGCGCTGCTCTGCGGCAGCACGTGGATGCCGGCGAAATCGCCTCTATCACGGAAGGCCGCCCGCAGCCGCTCATCCAACTCCTGCGCCGCCTTGTGCGGATCGCGGCCGAGTTGCGCGGCCCGATCTTCCGCCAGCTTGGTGACGGTGGGCTGCGTGTCGTACCACACCCGCGCCCCGTCCTGGTACAAGTAGGTGGCCGCACCCGCCAAACGCCGCAAGGCATCGCCGAACGGCGCCGGGGATTCGCCCGCCGACACGCAGCCGAGCTTCACCCGCGCATCGTCGATGCCGCGATGCGCCGCAGCGGTGGTGGGCGCGGAACCGAGATAGACCGTGCGCGCCACCCGCCGCGTGGCGGAGAGCTTGCCGAGATTGGGCACTTCGGCATCGATGCGCAGCGGCAGCGAGTTGGCGCCGTCCACGTCCGTTTCGATTACCGGCGTCCAGTTGTCCGAGAGATAGCGCGTGAGTTCGTTCTGCACGCGGGAATCGTCGATGGGAATGGTGGAAGGCAGGATGAGCGGATTGCGGTCGCCGCTCTCCCACAAGCTGTGAATCACCGCCGCCATCAGCCGCAGCACGCCGCGGGTGCGCTGGAACTTCGCCAGCGCGGACCAGTCCGAATACAGGCGGTCGAAAATCTCCGGGTGAATGGGATACGCATCCCGCAAGCGCTGCTCGTAATCGGCGCGGCGACATTCCGACGGAAACTCCGCCTGCTGGGCGCGATAGAGGTCCGCGAACGCGCGGGCGCTAACATCCCGCTGCTTGTAGGCGTCCGGTCCGTCGAACCGTTCGAACAGGCGCCGCCGGACGATCTGGAAGCCTTCCTCCGCACTGGCCGGCCGCCACGAGGATTCCACCCGCGCCACGACGTTGCGCAACCGCTCCAAGGCTTCCCGCCCGCGAATGCCGCCCACTTCGGAATCGTCCGCATCGCCGGACGAGCTTTGGCCGCTGGTGTCCGAAGCTGGCAGCGACACCACCAGCAGGCAGTTCTCCGTGGCCTTCACGGCTTCCGTGAGGGTTTGCGCGAAGGTGAACTGCGTCTCGAAACTGCCGCCCGGCAGATCGCTGCCGTCGTGGAGTTGGCGGGCGTAGGACACCCACTCGTCGATGAGTACCAGGCACGGCGCGTGGGCTTGCAGCAGTTCCCGCAGCGCATCGCCCGGATTGGTGGCGTTTTCGTCGTCGGCGCGAATGCGCTCGAACGCGGCTTGGCCGCCCAGCTGCCACGCCAACTCGCCCCACAGCGTTCGCACCGTGGTGCCGTCCGGCTTGACGGCGGGATTGCCCGGCGAAATCTTGTTGCCCACCAGCACGATGCGATTCACCGATGCCACGGCGGGAACATCGGCCTTCGCCAGCACATCATCCACGCCAGCCAACTCGCCCGGCGGCGTGTTGGAGAACAGATGGTAGAGCGCCAGCATGGAGTGCGTCTTGCCGCCGCCGAAGTTGGTTTGCAGCTGCACGACGGGATCGCCGCCAAGCCCCGCCACCCGCCGCAAGCCGTTGGCGAGCAGCCCGCGCAGGCTCTCAGTGAGAAAGGTGCGGCGAAAGAACTCGCCGGGATGGCGATACTCGTCCGCGCCTTCGCCCAGATGAACCTGCCACAAGTCCGCCGCGAACTCCGCCTGCTGATAGCGCCCGTTCGCGACGTCCCGATGCGGCGTGGCCACCTCGCGCCAAGGCTTGAGCGCCGTGTTGCCATGTGCCGCTTCGATTAGCGCGCCTGCCACCCGCCGCGTCTCGCCACGCACCTGCTCATCGAGCACCAAGCGCCGCAGTTCCCGCTTGATCTTCGCCACTTCGCTGGCTTCGGCTGCGGAAACCGCCGTCAGCAGGCGTTCCGCCGAATCCAACGCCCGATCCGCATCGTCGCTGGTGAAGCGCTCCTGATGCGCCCACTTGTTGCGCCAACCGCGCAGTTCGGAAACGAGGCTGCGTTCGCTGAAGCCCAGCGTGTCGCGGAACACGTCGTTCCAGGTGTCCCACATCAGCTTCAGAAGCGCTGCCGCGTCCCAATCGTCGATGGGTTTGTCCGCGAGCTTCGGGTCTTCGGCGAAGCGGCGGATAGCATCCATCCGCACGACGTTCGCCTGCACCTTCTGCGTGACTTCGCGCTGCACGAAGGGTGCGAGGCCTGCGCGCAGCAGCTCCATCGCCTTGTTGACGCGCTCGTGATTGGTGGTTGCCATGCAGGTGCTCCTGTTGGGTGCCGCGTTTATTGCAGCTTACGCCACAGATTGATGCGCTCCGTGAGCCTTGCCAACAGCTCGCCCATGTAGAAGCCCCCCTCCTCCGCTTCCCGACGGCCAACGATGCGAGCCAAATCTGCCGCGCGCCGATTCAGCCGCCGCGCAAACGCATCCATCATCGCCTTGGCGTAGCCTCCGCGCTGCAGTTTGCCTTCCATGACCTGTCGGATACGCCCCATCTCCCCTCTGATGTCCTGGGCGGACATGCCGACCAAGGCCTCGTATTGTTCCGGTCGATCCGACAGAACCTCCCACATCCACTCTTCCGGCGGCCCCTCGCCAGGCAGGAACAAGGGGCGAAGGTCATGGCCGTAGTCGTCGGCTATGCCTACAAGGTATTCCTCCTTGTCTCGCGAGTCGCCGTCCAAGACGAAGATGAAGTCGCGCAGTTTGGCGAACTTCGCCAACGCTCGGATGTGGCCGGGGAACTCGTCTCTGCCAGTGTTCCTGCCAATCAGAAAGTCCTCCGGGCGCAGCGCCAGGCGCGGCTGCAGCACATCGAGGACGCCAAGCAGAATCCCCTCCGCCACATCGTCTTCGCACAGTATCGAAATGCGCTCGCGCGACTGGCCGTACAGCGCCTTCTGAAAGATGTCCCGATGTGGCGGCAGCAACTGCACGTCCATCGTTTTCTCGTCACGATCCAAGAACAACCGGCCTTCCGGCGGCACGCTGTCGAGTACGACAGGGCTGTGCGAGGCAACGACGATCTGCAGCCGTTGGCGCACGGCGAGCCGCTGCAGCTCCAGCATGAGCTGTTGCTGCGTGTACGGATGCAGCCCGGTTTCGATCTCGTCAATGAGAACCAGCGCGTCTTGCAGGTTCGAGACATCCTTGGACAACCGCAGGATGGTGCGTTCCCCCGAGGACATGTGGAACTCCGAGTAGCTCGTGTTCTCGCTGTCCTGCACTTGCGCGAAAAGGATGTCGCGTTCCTCCCCCCTAATGATCGAGACCTGTTCGTACCGAGGTCGCAGGATGCGATTGGCCAAATGCAGCAAGTCCGGCGTGAGTGCGGCCGATCGGTAGGTTTCGCGCACCAAACCCAAGATGCCCCGCGCCTCCGCGGGATTGGCGAGATTGGCCAATGTTCGCAGGTAGACCGCCCGTCTCGGCTGCCGTCCCCCTCGCTGCCCCATGAAGCTCGAACGCCACGCGGACTTGCCGCGCCGCCAAACCATCGCACGCCGTTCGTCGTCATCGACGTAGTAGTAGGCGAACTCGGCTTGGCCAATGTTGTCCGAGAGCGTCCCGCGCAGCCGATCGGTGAAATTCGGAAACACCCGAGCCGGCGTGAGCGTGTTCGAAGATTCGTCCAAGGGCTGGTAGGCGCAAGCACACGCCATCAACACGGTCGTCTTGCCGCATCCGTTCGGCCCTGCCAGTACGGATACGGGATACCGCAACTCGACCCGAAGCTGCTTGATGCCGCGGAAGTTCCGTACCTGCACCTCGTCGAGGTGGAAACGGCGCTCCCTCTTCTGTGCCCGCAACACGTCCCATACTGCGTGCAATTCCGCTCCGATTAGCGACATCTTCAGCCTTCCTCCAGCAGGCCCGCCTGCTCCGCCGTCTGTTCCCGCGCCAGCCTAGCGATCTCCGGCCAGCTCTGCACCAGCGCGTTGTACCACAGTGCCTCGCGGGTGCGCTTGGTGCGCTCGGCGATGGAGTAGAGACGGTAGGCAAGCTCGCGAGCCGTCTCCGACACGCTGCCAAGCTGCCGGACGATGGCCGCGGCGGCCTGCTCGCCGCCAGCATCGTGGACCCGGATGAGCTGGTGCAGGTTCAGCCACGCGGACACCCGGGCAGCCGCAAGCGGCTTCCAATCCGGCCGCAGAGCGAGCGGGATCAAGAGCCTCACCTTGCCGCCCTTGGACCGCAGGATGCCGAAGGTCTCGAGCGTGAAGACAGTGGTGTTCTTGGCCTTGGAGAGCGTCTCCGCATCCCCGTACTCGCCATCCTCGAACCCATGCTGCTCGAACCAAGCCAGCGCCCAGCGCGTATCCGCGTCGAAATCGCCCTCTTGGGCGGTGAGCACTTCGTCCAGCGTTTCGTTGATGAGCGCAAGCGCCTCGCGGACGGTGACCGGGTTGCCAGTGGCATCCACCACCTTGGCGTAGCGGGTGTAGACGGCCATGCCCGGCCCGATGGCGGCTTGCGCGAGATCGACAGGGGCGATGTGGCCGGATTGCAGGTGGGCAAGGGCGGCGGGGAGTTCAGACTTGAGGGTGTCGATGAATTGGCGACGGGTGGCGAGCGGGGCGTCGTCGGGGCGCTCGCGGCAGACGAGGACGATGCTGGAGGCAAGGGCGTTGGCGTCTTGGCCGATCATGCGGTTGCCAAGCTCCGTTCGGACCGGCCATGTGCCCGTGATTATGAAACCTGAGCGGAACGCTGCGTCCAAGAAGGTCTCCCAGCCCGTATTGACCTTACCGAATTCTGACTTCCTTTCCGCCTGTTTGAAGGCATAGTAGATCGTCACCGGAAAGCCAGCATGAGTTTCCTTGTTGAGACGTTGCATCGCGGCTGCCATGCCGTCATGAAAGAACGCCTCTGCTTCCTCGTTCGCTATGTGACGATGTCGGGCGACAATTAGCTCTTCTGCCTTTGGCACTGCCAAAGTCGCAAGCAAGCTTGGATAGGCTAGCCTCAGCGAGCGCCGCAACCAAACATAGAAGAAATCGGAGAGGTCAGCGTAGCTGATGTTGTCGTAGTAAGGTGGGTCGGTGGAAATCACCTTGTCATGAATGATTTGCTGACTCACCGCATCAACTTGGGTCGCCTCGCCGTATGGTACGGAAGGCAAGTTTTCGACTACCTTCCTCACCCAATCTATGTTGTTTAGCCAATTTCCGCTAGAGTTGGAGAATGGATTGCCCTCCGCAAAGTCCCACATCATGGGAATCGCTTGGCGACCGAAAGTATTTCGTAGCGCTTCCATCTTGGGACTCTTGTCCCACGAGCAGACGCTAGAGCCGCGGTCCGCCGCTCGACTGAGCGCAAACGACAGATAAGTGCCGATAGCGTCGGCATAGGCGACGTCCTCGTCGCCACACGCCTCGGTGTCACTCTTGATGCGAGCGGTACCTTCTACTACCAAGTCGGCGAACGTGTTTAGAGCGACGAGCTGGCGGAGGGTGAAGAGGTCGCCTAGATTGGTGAGCCCGTAGACCGGCCCTTGGAAGTTGCGGTGTTTTCGTGGTAGCTCGCAGTCTGGGCGCCAAACAGGTCGCGCCCTGCCAGCCGCATCCTCGTGTTCTTGAAGCGGTGCCAAGTACACGCGCTCTGCATCGCCCTGTACCACGATGCAGAGCATACGCTCACCCATGCGCCCGGCAAGACCTTCGGACCTAATGTAGTCGTAACTGATCGGCGTACCGGACATCAGGCAGCGAAACGCACGCCGCGGACCAGATGAGGTTCCAGACTTGGCGGTTTCGGGCGGCGATCCGGTCCTCACCGAGAGGTCGTACCCACCAGGAGCGGTAACAGGGCTGACATAGGACTCCTTGCCTTTCTTCGCCGAAAGCACGAACGTCATCGCAAGCGGCACGTCGACATCCCGAAACGCCGGGTTCGGGCTCTTCACCGTCCGCGCCCACAACCAAGCGATCACTGTGAGCTTCCGCCCCACGTAGCGCTTCAAGTCCGGCCGCTCCTCGGCCATCTCCGCCGTCACTTCCACCTTGGGATACAGATGCCCGATGCGCTTCTCGGCCTCGTCGCGCATCCACTTGCCGTAGTAGCGCACGTCTTCCGCCAGCCCCTGAGCGCCCTTCCACTCGCGCTCCATCCCCTTGTCGCGGTCTTCCGCCATCTGCGCCCGCGACTCCGGGTTCACCGGCGGCAGCCCGGCGAACTTCGGCGGAATCTCGATCATCGCCTTGTTGATGAGCACGGCCACCGGATTCAAGTCCGAAGCGTGCGCTTCCAACCCCAGCCGCTGCGCCTCCAACGGCAGCGAACCGCCCCCGGCGAACGGATCGTGAAAGGCCGGCAGCCGCTCCGGATCGAACAACTCCGCCGCCCGCGGATGATCCTGATTGTCCGCGCAAGTCCGCCGCCAGCTCTTCCGAATCTCCTCCCGCGCCCGCTCCAGCAACCCCTCGTTGGTCGTGTTCTTCCACACCACCAACTCCTCGATCAACCGAAACAGCCGCTGCCGCTCCGCCTCCTGCTCTTCCTCGGTAGGAAATACCTCCGGCCACCCCGACGGATCATCCACCATCTGCGCAAAGATAACCGCCCGCGCCGCCGCCAAAGGCCGCCGCGCCCACCACAAATGCAACGTACTCGGATGCCCATGCCGAATCGACTTCTCCTTGGCAGACGCCGTGTTGATGGCATCCAAGGGGAGGGCGACCTCGATGAGCTTCTTGCGGAGTGGGCCTATCATGGCGCAAGATCAAACAGATCGGGCGGGTCTAGGGCACCGGGGCGACAGATCCGCAACGAGGTCCCGGGTATCGTCCCGTCCAACTTCACCAGTCCATCGTCGGTCGTTTCAAGCAGGTCGCAATCGAGGTCTATGGCGCATGCAAGATGCAAAGCGTCCCTAGGGTGGACGGCGTAGTCCCAGCACAGCTTCTGGGCGGCATTCGAGACCTTCCGATCAATGGTACGCCACTTCAAATAGTCGTTCTCGAAGAACATGCGGATTTGCTCGCGCAGCATCTCGGCAAGCGGACTCGCCGCACCCTTCGGCTTGGCGACTTCTACTTGAACCAAAGGGGAGACGTAGATTGTGGTGGCATCGTGTTTAGCCTCGTCGAGGATCCGTTCGCAAATCTGCGCAACGGTCTCGCCGTTGAGTATCGAAATGAAGCACGCGGAGTCCCAGTAACGGCGCACCATTGCGTTGCGCGAAGCGGCCATCAGTCCTCCCTCACGAATCTGGCCCACTCTTCGAGGTCAACCTTGTGCTCGGAAAACAAGCCTTGGATATCCTTCGCTTGTGGAAGGTCGGCACTTCCAAGTGGCTGAACGTCGTCGACCTTTACGGTCGTCGCATCACCATGCACGTTGTAGCTCACGAGGCCGGCGACAGAGACACGTTTGCCGAAGTACCGCGTGATGGCCAAGTCGAGGATCTCGCGGTCGCACCTGCACTCGACACGGCGGTTGGTGATGGCGTCGTAGATGCTGAAGGCGATAGTGTCGTGGATCGTGACCGCTTCAAGCGTTCCTTCCAAGGAACCAACGGCGATGGATGCCGTGCCAATCAGTTCGTCCACGTGCGCCACGAGGTGACTCGATAGCGCTACTTGGCGGCGTTCCCCCTGGGCTTCCCCGAAAACAGCGAGAGCGTTAGGACCGGCTCTCGCTGCATTTACTAGGGACTTAGCGCTTCGTAACGCTTGGTCGGTGAAGTGGGGTGGGCGGCGGGCCGTCTCTTCGACGATGGCCAATCCTTCCAAGGCGGCACCAATTACCGGAAATGCGTTTGCTACCGGAAATGCGTTTGCGCTCCCGGTCGGCGATGGCGGGTGCGGGCTCATGGCGAGGCTGGCACTGCCGACCTGCAGATCCGCGATCCGCCACTCGACGCCTTGCTCGCCCGTCACGGAGGCTTCTAGTTCCTTCAGCAGCTCCGTGAGCCTGCTGGCGACGGCAAGGAACTTGCCAACGGCGACATCGTCGCCAGAGAGGCGGAATCCAACCTGCTGCTTGTTCCCTGCTTGATCCATAGCTCTGGGCAGTCGTCGCGGGCGGCATGGCGATGGACACCATTGTATACCGGGTCCCACGCGTGGCGGTCTAGGCGCAGCCGCCCTAAGCCAACCCCGCGACCCGCGCCTCTCGTCCTTAGCCGCAATCGGCTCGCCGGCGGTGCTCGTAGTGGGCGCGTTCGACGCAGCCGTTCCACTGGGGGCGTCGCGGCGGCAGGACGCGGAGTTCGATGCCGGCGTCCGGCAGGCGTCCTCGAAGCTCGGAGCGCCATGAATGGCGCATGAACTCGCTGCCGCCGTCGACCTGGATGGACTGCAGGGCGACGGGGAAGGCCTGACGACGTCGTCGAGGAAGCGGCTGGCGTTGAAGGCGGTGGCGGCGCGCCGCAAGCAGCGCGGGAGAAGACGCGGGCGACCATGAAGCGGCTGGTCGGGCAGATGGCGCGGACTCGAAGAGTCCGCCGGAACCTCCTTGATGGTCTGTCCGTCGCGGGAGAAGGTCATGTGGTCGATCTGGACGAGCTGGCCGGGGCGCCTGGGCTTGAGGCGGCCCTCGCAGACGCTGGCGCGGGGCACGTGGCCGGCGGCGATGGCGCGGGATAGGATGCGCCCGACGGCGGAGACGCTCAGGCGCAGGCCCTTGCGTTCGAGCATGCGCTGGATGGGCGCCTTGCCCATGAACGGGTGCTTGCGGCGCAGGTCCATGACGGCCTTGCGCCGGTACATGGTGCGGTGGCTGACGCCGATCTCCTTCAAGGCGGCCTGCTCGCCGCAGCCGGCCTTGCGCAGTTCGTCGAAGCGCCGGATGGCGAGCAGGCGTTCGCGCGCGGGCGCCGGCAGCTCGGCGTCGTCCACCGCGAAGCTGCGGTACGGTCTCGTCCGCATGGACTCCATGTTCATGGTCGGCTCCTTCAGTGGGTTTGCGTTCACCGAAGGCCTACCCGACCGGCGCTGGCGGCGGGTCATCCCGCTGTCGGCGCCGCGCTCAGCCGGTCATGGCCACCGCAGTGCCAAATCTATCTGAGCCGGCACAGCGGAGGCGACTGGCGGAGCTGGTTGGAGTTGGCCGTCCGTCGGCAGCTCCCGCAAGGTCGCCCTTACGGGTGTCCGCGTCCTGTCGGCGACTACCCAATTACCTCGAACGCACGGCCCACCCAGAACCGCCCAATCCCCGGCACGGGTACGGCCACGGAGCGCAGTTCCACCGCAACCGCCGAGCCGTTGCCGCAGACCAGCCCGGAGAGCGCTTCCGACGGCACCCAAGCCGTGTAGCTGTGCAGCGCGTCGCTTGGCGACTGCGTGTGGACGGTGACCTTCCCCCAGCGCCCGTTGCCGAGGGGGCCCAAGAACGCGGCTGCCATCGCGGAGGCACTGGGGAGCTTCAAGGCCGCCGTGACATCGACATCCACCCGCTTCTCGCGCAGTACGCCAACGATGGCGCGCTTCGCCTCTCCATCCGGCTCTATCGCCTTGATGGGGTCCGCTTGCCGAGTGCGGCGCTCGCCCTTGCGTGCCACGCCCGCGTCTATGCCGCCCTTCGGCGGGCGTCGAACCGTAACGCCGGGCCTTAGCTCCACGTTGATTGCGCCCGACGAATCCTGCCAGCGGGTGAGATTGCGCGTCCACGAGGTCTCGCAGTCGTGCTCTGGCCACGGCTCGCCCAAGGCATCGAAGAAAACCGCCGAGCCGTGGTCGCAGCGAAAGAAGAAGACCGGCTCGCCGCAGCCCGGGCACTTGGTGGGATAGGTGATGGAGTTGCACCACCAGCCGTGGCTTGCGCTCATGATGCACCGCCTCCGAGGTCCTCGCCCCGCAGGCGCTCGATGCCGGCCAAGAACGCCCGGTAGCTTCGCGAGCGGCTCTCGCGGGTGAGGAGTTGGCCCATTGCCAACGCCGTGGCCCGCTTCCTGAACTGGGGGAGCAGGTCGGCGAGCGCTTCCGCTGGGCGAACCACGGCGTCCGGGTCTCGGAATCTGGCCCTGCGCAACTCGCGCGCTATCTGGCGGCTGGCGTCCGGGAACGCTTGAGC
This sequence comes from Candidatus Azotimanducaceae bacterium, assembly GCA_965243175.1. Classification (GTDB taxonomy): domain Bacteria; phylum Pseudomonadota; class Gammaproteobacteria; order Pseudomonadales; family Azotimanducaceae; genus VXYL01. The sequence goes on from OZ251532.1 coordinate 2,377,141, forward strand.
CAGCTTGTCTTCGCTTCCGATGTACCACGCTTCGAGCTCTCGGCAGACCACGCGAACCAAGGTGTCCGTCCGCCCTCCTTGGCGGCATAGGTCGGCCAGCGTCGCCTTCACCTGCCGGCAGTCCGCGCTGTTCTGGTCGCGAAGGACGACGAAGCGCACGCCAGGCTCCTGCCATGCGCGCAGCTTGCTGGGAATGCTCCGCTCCAAGTGGCCGTTGCCTTTGTGCGGCACGGTCTGGAACGCAAGCGTTGGGAACAATCGCGGCAGCAGTTGATCGAGCAGGTCGGCCATGGACGGTTCCTCCACCAGAAACACCAGCTTGGTCACCGCGGATGGGCGCCTTCGAAGAGGCGCTGCATCCAAAGCGACCCAGGCGGCTCGCCTTCCTCGACCAGCCTGCGCAGCAGCGGGCTGTCGATGGCGCGTCGCACGTTGGAGAAGCCTCTGGTCTTTTCCAGCCAGAAGATCTCGTCCAAGCCAGCCGCGTCCAGGAGTTCCGGCGAGTGCGTGGCCACCAGCGCCTGCCCGCCACGGCGGGCGTAGCATTGCAGTTCCTCTGTCAGATGGCCGAGAAGGTCGGGGTAGAGGTGGTTCTCCGGTTCCTCGACGGCGAGCAGCGGGTGCGGCGCTGGATCGTGCAGCAGGAGCAGGTAGGCGAACAGCTTGAGCGTGCCTTCGGAGACGCGCTTGGCGGCAAACGGCTCTTCGAGATGGCCGTCCTTGAAGCGCAGCAAGAGGCGGTTGTCTTCGGTGGTTCTCACTTCCACGTCGTCAACGCCGGGGACGCGATGGCGCATGGCTTGCAGCACATCTCGAAGGCGCTGCGGGTGGGTTTCGTGCAAGTACGCAGCGAACTGCGCGGCGTTGTCGCCCGTTGCCGAAAGATGCTCGGCGTGGCCGGCCGGAGCGCTCGTCCGTGCAGCGGACGCTTGAAGGTTGGACGAGTGCCAGCGCTCGATGAGCGAGCGGAACTCGGCGATGAGCGGATAGTCGCCGAACAGCCCAAGGGCATCGATGGCCAGCGTGCTGGGGCCGTTGAGCGCGTGAGCCACGGTCTCCGGCACTCCGCCAGCCTCGGTGCAGGGCACCCTGATCGCCGTGCCTTGGCCGCGCTTGAAGTCCATGAAGCCTTCCGAGCTCCCTTCTTGGGAGCGCAGAAACTCGGCATCGACGACAACGCGGCCTTCGTGTTCAGCAAGGCTCAACCCGTAGGCGAGAAGCCGCTCGTCGGCACCCGAGAAACCAACCACGATTTCTATCGGCCCTCGTTCGCCACGGCTCACCAGTTCGCGAAACCCACCGCGCTGAACAGCCGCGTCGTGGACATCCTGCCGGAGAGCGTCCTTCAGAAACGAGAACACGTCGAACAGCGTCGACTTCCCCGTGCCGTTAGCGCCGACGATGATGGAAAGCGGCGACAACCCAAGGAGCTCAGCGTTGCGAAAGACGCCGTAATTCTTGAGCGACAGCGTTTGAATTGGCACGATTCGCTGCCTCAGTTGGCCGAGTTCGTTGGTGTGGACTCCGGCAGTGGCCGTCCGAACTCTGCTTCAAAGATCTCAACGTCGAATCGTCTTGCAGATACGATCTGACTTTTGGACAGGACGAGCTCAAATTGGTACAGAACGTCGTCCTCTTTCGGCGCTTTCGATATCGCATCTAGATACGACGTCGTTAGCTGCAACTGGTGCTCATCATCACGGTATCCGCTGAAGATCGGTACGATGGACACATCCGACTCGCTGGGCGTGGTGATTCCGCTCTTCAATACCAATCCGACATACGACTTTCCAGTCTCCAACGTAAGCTCCACGAAACTTCCAGAGTCGATGGAATCCTGCAATAAGCACTCGGTCAAGCTACCACGCCATGCACCTGCCAACCTTACCGACCGTCCACGACCGATCACGGCATTGGCAACGAGTGGTATCAGTATTGCGAGCGCGGCTGCCCAGAACGTCGTATTGGGGCTGATACGGTCCGAATCCAAGAATTGACTTAGCGCAGTCAGGCCCGCGTCCACGACATGCATGAGCACCATTCCGACGATAAGGATGGGGAGAAGGAACACGTAGCCGGTCTGTCGGATCACCCAATAGCGGGAGACGTGGAGCGTGGCGACTGTCAAAAAGCCAACCAACATTGGTTCTATGAGCAGGCTGATTGCATTCATGTCGCACCTTGGCACTACGCAGCGGCCTTGTCAGCGACCTAACGAGATCGGTCTTTAATAATTCGCTCCTCGATGCACTTAGCTTTCCTCAGCAGATCCCGCGTAGCCTTGCTGCTCAGCAACTCACGGGCATCGACGCTCATGGCACCCGTCAACAGATCGACCTTCACCTTCACATCGCGGGCGTATTCAGTCGGCCGCTTCTTCGAATCTTTCCCCTTGAGCCGCATCAGCTATCTCCTTGTCACTCAACATCGTTGAAGGCGTTAGAGCAAGCGCCCCAGCGAAACCCGCCGCTAGCTCGGAGGAAGGCTAACGGTCCGCAACACGACCACCCTCGAATCACCGTCGCGACCGTCTCTCTCCACCAGCATCGCGGAGCGTAGCACATCTGAAGTGCGGGCGAGCAATCACCCCGGCGCCTCGCCCCGCCCCCAGAGCTCCCCCAGCCCATACGTCACGCTCACCGCGCCGAAGTCCGGCTTGCGGGCGAAGGGTTCGCGCACGTAGCGCACCTCGTGCGTCCCGTCCTCCGCGAAGCGGACGATGGCGAGGATGAAGTCCTCCGGCTTGTTCAGCGCGGTCAGCACCTCGTTGCGGGTGACGGTGATGCTGTCGGCGTCCGCGACGCGGCCCTTCACTTCGATGAAGCGGAGCTTGCCGGTTGTCGGGTCGCGGCTCTCGATGTCGTAGCCGAGGCGGTCGAACTCGCGGTCGGTGGGGGAGTAGCCGAGGGCGCGTTCGGCGGCCATCACCACGGCGCGGGCTTGGGCGGCGCTCGCTTGCGTGTCCGTTGGGCGCGAGGGCGGGGCGGTGCCTTGGATGGCGTGGATCAGGCCGATCGGGGCGATCATCGACGCGCCGATCACCTTTGGCGGCAGCGCCGAGACGTGTTCTTCGCGGTCGAGTTGCGCCAAGCGTTCGCGCAGGCGCGCTTGCAGATCGTCCGCCCGGCGGCGGGCCTCGAAGGAGTTGAGGCGGGCGCCTGGCTTGCCGGTCTGCTCCTGGCGCTTGAGTTCGTTGGCGCGGGCGTCCCAGTGGGCGATCTCCTTGGTGAGGCGATCCTGCACGGCGGCGCGGGTCTTGCGAATCCACGCGGCGCGGCGTTCGCGCACTTCGGCGGTGTGTTCGGGCACCAGTCCGGCGATGGCTTCGCTCTCGGCCTGCGCGCGCAATGCCGGGCCAATCCACGCGCACTCGGGCCGGGCGAGGATGTCTGCCGCGCTGGCCTCACCTTCGGCCAAGGGGCGGTAGTCCAGATGCGGGGCGTGGTGCTGCGGGCGCCAAGCGCCGGTGCCGTCTGCTTCCACGTTCAGCACGCGCTCGGAGATCACGCGCTCGCCATCGCGGACGCTGTGTTCGAGGGTGACCAGCACCCGCGGTTGAATGCCCGTATCGCGTTCATCCACCAGCACCGCGCCTTGGCGCAGCACGTCGCGGCCATGCTCCAACGTGAGCGCGAGCACGGCGGCGAGCAGCGGGTGGCCAGGGCTGACGAACGCTGCCGGCGCGCGGCTGGCCACGTTGATGTGCGCCTTGTCGAAGGCGATGCGCTCGAAGGCTCGCGGCAGGCCGGGTTCGCGTTGGCGCACCGTGGCGGGCACATGGGTGATTTCGTAGCGCATCGGCTCGCGTTGGCGCACGGTGCCGTCAAGCCGTCGGAACGCGGCCAGGAAGAAGGACTCGATGTAGTGCGGCTGCAATCGCCGCGCTTCGGCGCGTTCCATGTCTTCGCGCACGCGGGCCACGCGGGAGGAGTCCATGGCGTCGTGGGCGAGCGCCCGCTCTTCGATCAGCGTTTGCAGATGCGGCTTGTCCACGGTGTCGGTCACGGCGTGTACCAGCTTTGCCCGCACGTCGTCGCGATCGCCGTAGCGGATGGCCTCGATGAGCAACTCGCGCAGCGAACGGCCGCCGAATTGCAGCTTGCCGAGCACGTCGAAGACCTGGCCGCCGAGGGAGAAGCGGGCCTGTTCCAGCTTGTCGAGCAGCGTGCGGTACACGTCGCCCTCGCGAGTGTCCGCCGCCACCAGATTCCACAGATGGCACACCTCGGTTTGGCCGATGCGGTGGATGCGCCCGAAGCGCTGCTCCAGGCGGTTGGGGTTCCACGGCAGGTCGTAGTTCACCATCAGATGGGCGCGTTGCAGGTTGATGCCCTCGCCAGCGGCATCGGTGGCGAGCAGCACGCGCACCTGCGGGTCGTTCAGGAACACGTCCTGGGCGGCGCGGCGCTCCCGGCGGCCCATGCCGCCGTGAATCACCGCCACGGCTTCTTCGTGGCCAAGCAGCGTGGCCATGCGGCGTTGCAAGTAGGAGAGCGTGTCGCGGTGTTCGGTGAACACCACCAGCTTCTGCCGTGGCGATGGCGTTGGCGGGGGAATGACGCCACTGCTGCCATAGGGCGGGCGCTGGTCGGCCACTTCCGCAGCGGCAGGGCGGGCGAACGCGGTGCCGAGCAGGCCAGCGAGTTCGCGCCACTTGGCGTCTTCGCCGCTCCGCCGAAGGTCGGCGGAGAGCGCTTGCAGCGTTTCCAGCGTGGCGATTTCCGCTTGCAGTTCCGCCACCGTGCTGGCGGCGGTGGCGGCATCCATCACCGCGGCTTCCGCGGCTTCCACTTCCGCTTCGGGCGCTTCGTCCAAGTCCTCGAAGTCGATTTCAAGCGTCGGGCCGGGCGCGAGCGACGCCGTGTCTTCGGCTTCGCGCAGGCGCTCCCGCAGTCGTTCGCGGCGACGCCGCAGGGACTGGTAGATGGCTTCCGGCGAGGAGGCCAGGCGGCGTTGCAGGATGGTGAGCGCGAAGCCCACGGCGCCGGCGCGCTTGTCGTTGCGCAGGGCGTCGGCGCGGTTGAACTCGTCGCGCACGTAGTTCGTCACGGCTTCGTAGAGGCGGGATTCGGCAGCGGAGAGCCGGTACGGCACCGAGTGCGCGATGCGTTCGGGGAAGAGCGGTGCGCCGTCGAACTTCAGCAGCGCTTCCTTCACCATGCGGCGCATGAGGTCGGACGTGTCCACTTGGTGGACGCCATCGCGGAAGCGGCCCTCGAAGCGGTCTGGGTCCAGCAGCGCGAGGAAGAGCTGGAAGTCCTCCTCCTTGCCGTTGTGCGGCGTGGCGGTCATCAGCAGGAAGTGGCGGGTGATGCCGGAGAGCAGCTGGCCCAGCCGGTAGCGCTTGGTGTAGGTGATCTCGCCGCGGAAGAAGTGCGCGGACATCTTGTGCGCTTCGTCGCACACCACCAAGTCGAAGCGGCACTCCGGGGCCGTCAGCAGGGCTTGCAGCTCCTCGTCGCGGGCCAGCTTGTCCAGCCGCGCGATGACCAGATCCCGTTCGGCGAACCAGTTGCCGCTTGCAGCGGCGCGCACGCTCTCGCTGGTGAGAATCTCGAACTGCAAGTGGAAGCGGCTGCGGAGTTCGTCCTGCCATTGTTCCGCCAAGCTGCCGGGGCAGACCACTAGGCAACGGCGCAAGTCGCCGCGCACGATGAGTTCCTTCATCAGCAGGCCGGCCATGATGGTCTTGCCGGCGCCCGGATCGTCCGCCAGCAGGAAGCGCAGCGGCTGGCGTGGCAGCATGGCCTCGTAGACGGCGGTGATCTGGTGCGGCAGCGGTTCCACCAGCGAGGTGTGGACGGCCAGCAGCGGATCGAACAGATGCGCCAAGCGGATGCGGTGCGCTTCCGCCACCAGCCGATACATGGCGCCATCGCCGTCGAAGCGCCACGCGCTCGGCTGCTCCGCGAGTTGCAGGCGCGGTTCGTCCTGCCGATAGAGCACTTCTTCGGCGAGGCCGCCAGCGGGGTCGCGGTACGCCAACGTGAGCGCGTCGCCACCGTGCCAGCGCACGCTCACGACGGTGACGACAGCGCCGGGCGCGATGCCGGAAACCGCTGCGTCGGGCGCTAGATCTTCGAGTTTCAAGCGGGTTCGGCGAGCCCCAGTGCTCCGGAGACCATAGCGGATTCGCCGGAAAAGCGCTTGGCGGACGCAAGGGCTTCGGCTTGCGCCCCGCTCTCACCGCCCCGGGTCTAGAACTCGAGGTAGAAATCGTACTGCGACCTCCGCTGCCCAACACGCTCCACACATCCCCCAGCTCCGAACGATCAACGACATCCGCGCCTTTCGACCTAGACTGACGGCTCAAGAAGGGCCGCCTGTTCGCTTGGCTATTCCCGCGCCAGCCTAGCGATCTCCGGCCAGCTCTGCACCAGCGCGTTGTACCACAACGCTTCGCGGGTGCGCTTGGTGCGCTCGGCGATCGCGTAGAGGCGGTAGGCAAGCTCGCGGGCCGTCTCCGCCACGCTGCCGAGTTGCCGGACGATGGCCGCAGCGGCCTGCTCGCCGCCCGCATCATCGAGTGAGCCTGCCGGAGGCGTCGGTTCCATCAGGTTGCCAAGCATCACTGTTCTCGCAGCCTACTTGAACTTCGCATTTGCGCGTTCGTGGAGTTTATGCAGCAACGCTCGATGACTAACACCGTCGTCGCCGCGCTCTCGCGCCTGCACCTCTATCTCCACGAAGCAGTCCTCGATTTCTTGCGAGCTCAGAATGGGCAGCGTGTCCGGCTTTGGCGCACCCTTTTTCTCTGCTGCGGCCTCTCGTGCCCTATCGAGATAGAACTTTGCCAGATCCTTTGCGTCCTTGCAGCTAGTGAGAGCCTTCATTTCGAGTCGATCGGCCAACCGACTACGTAGAGCAGGGTACCAGGCCGCGTATCGATGGAGCGCATCTGGGGACACGGCGATCATTAGAAACAGCCGTTGGGGAAGGGCGTCGATCATCGCCCGGAGCGAGGATAGGCACCGAAGTACAGCGTACATCGAGAGAACGCCATCCTGCTTCTCGATCTCGTCTAGGAGCAAGAAAATGCCTCTCAGGACGCCAGCTTGAGCGCTCACTTCTGCAAGGTCCTTAAGCGCCGCTGCCATAGATTCCGCCGTGTCCAAGCGGAACTGAACGCCTAGCGTTTCCCTATGCGACTTGAACGTCGGCAAACCCAACAACCACTCCATCATCAGAACTTTGACCTCTTCGTCCTCAGACCGTACAAGCGATTCTAGCGCGGCCTTCATGTCTTGACCGCGAGCTGCCGCAATTGCACTGTCATCGTCTCTCAGCTTCCCAACTAGGTCGTCTAAGTGTGCCTTGCCTAGCGTTGTGACAACTTGCCGCGTGGTTCCGTCGAAGGACTCCTCTGGGTAAGGCAGGTAACGCACGACGTAGTAGCCAGGCCGACCTTCGAGCGCGTTTCGCACGTCTGCTTCGAAGTGACTGAGAAAGTTCGTCTTCCCGACGCCTTGTACACCTTCGATGACAACGACTCGGGAAGTGCTGTTGCGCAAGAAGGCCACTACTCTGTCTTCAGCTTCCTTGTCTTCGGCCAGCCAAAGTCGTGGATGTCCTATCGTCTGGTTTAATGCAGGAAACGGATTAGCGAGAATGCCAAACTGCCCGTAGAGATCGCGGACCGAACCTTCGTCCAATTGTCGTAGTCTGTCACGAAGGCTCATTGGTCGGGTTCCTCAACTCGTAGGCTAACGCACGCCGAAGTCGCTGGTGACGGCACGGCAGGCGGCTTGCTCGTCCTGCATAGCAAGCGGCGATGTGAGCGAGAGATCGCACCGAGTGGTCGGCTGCGCCTCTGGGTGGTCTCTTGGCGGCTGCGTCTCCAATATTGCCATCGTCCGGGTCCCTCACGAGGCCTAAGCCTAGCCCTTTCCAACTTCTGCCGTCTGGGCGCGCCTCGCATCAGAAGACACGGCTGCGCACCGCGAACAAGGAGGCATTGTAGCGCACCTCATGCTTCCCATGCTCCCCGAAAGCGCATGATGGCGAGGATGAGATTAGCCGTGCGTTGCGCTCACGACGTACCGCCCGCGACAATTTCGGCCTCCAGGCGCCCGATGCCATCCAGGAATGCCCGGTAGCTGCGCGAGCGGCTCTCGCGGGTGAGGAGTTGGCCCATTGCCAACGCCGTGGCCCGCTTCCTGAACTGGGGGAGGAGGTCGGCGAGCGCTTCCGCTGGGTGAACCACGGCGTCCGGGTCTCGGAATCTGGCCCCGCGCAACTTGCGCGCTATCTGGCGGCTGGCGTCCGGGAACGCTTGAGCCAGCTTGTCTTCGCTTCCGATGTACCACGCTTCGAGCTCTCGGCAGACCACGCGAACCAAGGTGTCCGTCCGCCCTCCTTGGCGGCACAGGTCCGCCAGCGTCGCCTTCACCTGCCGACAGTCCGCGCTGTTCTGGTCGCGAAGGACGACGAAGCGCACGCCAGGCTCCTGCCATGCGCGCAGCTTGCTGGGAATGCTTCGCTCCAAGTGGCCCTTGCCTTTGTGCGGCACGGTCTGGAACGCAAGCGTTGGGAACAATCGCGGCAGCAGTTGATCCAGCAGGTCTGCCATCGACGGTTCCTCCACCAGAAACACCAGCTTGGTCACCGCGGATGGGCGCCTTCGAAGAGGCGCTGCATCCAAAGCGACCCGGGCGGCTCGCCTTCCTCGACCAGCCTGCGCAGCAGCGGGCTGTCGATGGCGCGTCGCACGTTGGAGAAGCCCCTGGTCTTTTCCAGCCAGAAGATCTCTTCCAAGCCAGCCGCGTCCAGGAGTTCCGGCGAGTGCGTGGCCACCAGCGCCTGTCCGCCACGGCGGGCGTAGCATTGCAGTTCCTCGGTTAGATGGCCGAGAAGGTCGGGGTAGAGGTGGTTCTCCGGTTCCTCGACGGCGAGCAGCGGGTGCGGCGCTGGATCGTGCAGCAGGAGCAGGTAGGCGAACAGCTTGAGCGTGCCTTCGGAGACGCGCTTGGCGGCAAACGGCTCTTCGAGATGGCCGTCCTTGAAGCGCAGCAAGAGGCGATTGTCTTCGGTGGTTCTCACTTCCACGTCGTCAACGCCGGGGACGCGATGGCGCATGGCTTGCAGCACATCTCGAAGGCGCTGCGGGTGGGTTTCGTGCAAGTACGCGGCGAACTGCGCAGCGTTGTCGCCCGTTGCCGAAAGATGCTCGGCGTGGCCGGCCGGAGCGCTCGTCTGGGTAGCGGACGCTTGAAGGTTGGACAAGTGCCAGCGCTCGATGAGCGAGCGGAACTCGGCGATGAGCGGATAGTCGCCGAACAGCCCAAGGGCATCGATGGCCAGCGTGCTGGGGCCGTTGAGCGCGTGAGCCACGGTCTCCGGCACTCCGCCAGCCTCGGTGCAGGGCACCCTGATCGCCGTGCCTTGGCCGCGCTTGAAGTCCATGAAGCCTTCCGAGCTCCCTTCTTGGGAGCGCAGAAACTCGGCATCGACGACAACGCGGCCTTCGTGTTCAGCAAGGCTCAACCCGTAGGCGAGAAGCCGCTCGTCGGCACCCGAGAAACCAACCACGATTTCTATCGGCCCTCGTTCGCCACGGCTCACCAGATCTCGAAACCCACCGCGCTGAACAGCCGCCTCGTGGACATCCTGCCGAAGAGCGTCCTTCAGAAACGAGAACACGTCGAACAGCGTCGACTTCCCCGTGCCGTTGGCGCCGACGATGATGGAAAGCGGCGACAAGCCGAGCAGCTCCGCGTTGCGGAAGACGCCGTAATTCTTGAGCGACAGCGTCTGGATTGGCACGGGTTCGCTGCCTCAGTTGGCCGAGTTCGAGCGTAGCACACCGGAAGTGTGCGGGAGCGTTACATGCGGCTCCACCAGCGAGGTGTGGACGGCCAGCAGCGGATCGAACAGATGCGCCAAGCGGATGCGGTGCGCCCGCCACCAGCCGATACATGGCGCCGTCGCCGTCGAAGCGCCAGACGCTCGGCTGCTCCGCGAGTTGCAGGCGCGGTTCGTCCTGCCGACAAAGCACTTCTTCGGCGAGGCCGCCAGCCGGGTCGCGGTACGCCAACGTGAGCGCGTCGCCACCGTGCCAGCGCACGTTCACGACGGTGACGGCGGCTCCGGGCGCGATGCCGGAAACCGCTGTGTCGGGCGCAAGATCTTCGAGTTTCAAGCAGGTTCGGCGAAGCCCCAGTGCTCCGGAAACCATAGCGGATTCGCCGAAAGAAGCGCTTGGCGGACGCAAGGGCCTCGGCTTGCGCATCGCCCTTCGACCGCTTCCCTAGAACTCGAGCAGGTCCGCTTCCTTCTCCGCCAGCGCGTCGTCGGCGCGCTTGACGCGGGCGTTGGTGAGCTTCTGCATGTCGTCTTCGGCGCGGCGGCCGTCGTCTTCCGTGGCTTCCTTTTCGCGCACCAGTTCGCGCAGGTCGGCGATGGCGTCGCGGCGGATGTTGCGGATGGCGACGCGGGCGTTTTCCGCCTCCTGGCGGGCTTGGCGGATGAGGTCGCGGCGGTTTTCTTCGGTGAGCGGCGGCAGCGGCAGGCGCACGACGTCGCCGCTGCTCGCTGGGGTCAAGCCCAGGTCGCTTTGCAGGATCGCCTTCTCGATGGCGGGCAGGAGGCGCTTCTCCCAAGGGGAAATCACCAGCGAACGGGCTTCTTCCACCGTGATGCTGGCCACTTGGCGCAGCGGCGTGGGGGTGCCGTAGTAGTCCACTTCCACGCCGTCGAGCAAGGCGGGATTGGCGCGTCCGGTGCGGATTCTGGAGAAGGCGGTGGCGAGGGAGCGCAGGGACTTGTCCATGCGCTCGGCGGCGTCTTCCTTGATTTCTTCGATCACTTGGCGGCGTCCGAGGCGATTCGCGTGCCCACCTTGGCACCAGCGGCCACCTTCGTCAACGCGCCTGGGGCGGCGATGTCGCAAACCAGCACCGGCAGGTCGTGTTCCTGGCCGAGGGCGACCGCGGTGAGGTCCATCACTTGCAGGCGCTTCTCGATCACCTCCATGTAGCTCAGCGCGTCGAAGCGCACGGCGTTCGGGTCGACCAGCGGGTCGGCGCTGTACACGCCGTCCACCTTGGTGGCTTTCACCACGAGGTCGGCGTTCAGCTCCACGGCGCGCAGGCAGGCCGCGGTGTCCGTGGTGAAGAACGGATTGCCCGTGCCGCCAGCGAGCAGCACCACCGCGCCGGAATCGAGCAGCGCGTCCGCCCGCCGTACGGAGTAGCCCTCCACCACCGTCGCCACGGCGTGGGAAGAGAAGACCTCGGAGGGCGTGCCGAGTCTGCCGAGCGCGTCGCGGAAGGCGAGCGCGTTGATGATCGTCGCCAACATTCCCATGTGGTGCGCCGTGGCGCGCTCGATGCCTGTAGCGGCCAGGGTTGCGCCGCGGATCAGGTTGCCGGCGCCGATCACCAGCGCCAGCTGGCACTTGGCCGCGGCGGCGGCGACTTCCGCCGCGGTGCGGGCGAGCACGCTAGCGTCGAGGCCGCGGCCGGAGGCGCCGCCGAGCGCTTCGCCGGAGAGCTTGACGACGATGCGCTTCGGCCCGCCGCCCTGCGTTCGAGGTTCCTGCATCGCCCACCTGCCTTGGCGTCAAAAGGGGATCACGCCGGCGTTCGCACAGTTGCGTTCCCTTGCGATAATGGCAAGCGGTCGGCCAGCAGCCACCCAAGCGCGTAGCAAGAGGTTACAGGTTGAGCGCGGATACCGACAAGGAACTCGTGCGACGGGTGCAGGCAGGCGACCGCTCCGCCTTCGACCTGCTGTTCCTGCGCTACCAGCACAAGCTCCACGGCCTCGTGGGGCGCTATCTGCGGCGTCCGGAGGAGGTGGAGGACGTCGTGCAGGAGGCGTTCATCAAGGCGTATCGGGCGCTGCCGCGCTTTCGCGGCCAGAGCGCCTTCTACACGTGGCTCTACCGCATCGCCGTCAACGCCGCCAAGAACCACCTCGTCTCCGCGGCGCGCAAGCCGATCGGCGTCGAGCTCGACGCCGACGGCGCGAACCAGGGCGATGTCGCCGAGGCCCTCCGCGACGAAGACGACCCGGAAGGGGCGCTGCGCCAGGCGGAGTTGCAGGCCGCGGTGGCGGACGCCATCGAGGCGCTGCCGGATGATCTGCGATTGGCGCTAACTCTTCGCGAGTTCGATGGTCTAAGCTACGCGCAAATCGCAGAAATCATGGAGTGCCCGGTCGGCACGGTGCGCTCGCGCATCTTCCGGGCGCGGGAGTCGGTGGACGGGCGCATCCGCCCGCTGACCGATCGAAGCATGGCCAGAACGGAGAAATCACGATGACGGAGGCGAACCCCCCAGACGCAGAGGAGGCGCCTGCCTATCCCATGGAACAGCAACGAGCACTGCACGAGTCGCTATCCGCGGCGATCGACGACGAAGCCGAAGAGTTGGAACTGCGCCGTGTGCTCAACGCGACGCGCGACGACCCGGAACTCCGCGCCAAGTGGCAGCGGGCGCATCTCATCGGCGGCGCGATCCGCGGCGAAGCCGCCCAGCTCGGCAAGGGCGGCAACGGCGAGGCGCTGCCTTGGCACGACGAACCCGCCCTCGCCGATGGCGCTGCCGCCACGGCTGGCGGTTCGCCCTCGCGCACGGCGTGGTGGCTGCGGGCGACGGTCGCGGGAGGCGGCCTCGCGGCCGCGGTGGCGTTGGGCGTGGTGACGCTGTTCGGCGATGGCGACTTCAACCTTGGCGCATCCGACGAGGCGCCGCCGGTGGTCGCCGAGCGCGCCGCTCCGCCGCCGGCCTTGGCGCGTCTGCCTTCGGAACTGGACCTGCGCCGCGCCGATGCCTATTTGCTGCGGCACGCGCAGCACACCGCCGTTTCGTCCCCGCCGGCGGCCATGCCGTTCGCCAAAGTGCTCGCCGGAGACGATGGACGCCGCATCGTGGTGACCAACCGCTTCGAGCGGGAACAGTCGCGGCGGTGACCCTCCGGCCGCCCGCCCAATGCGCGCGCCGCATGGTGGCGGCGGCTCTTGTTGTCGCGACGACAACGGGGTTGGCGGTCGGTGCCGCCGAGTCCTCGCGCAAGACGCCGGAGCAGTGGCTGGAAACGATGGACGCCGCCTTCCGCGACCTCGACTACGACGGCGTGTTCAGCTACTACACTGCGAACCGTGCGCAGCAGGCCGCTCTGGCAACGAGCGAGCAGTCGGCAAGCGGGCGGGCGCTCGGCTTCAGCGGCTTCGGCGTCGGCAACCGCACCGCGGCGCAGCTCGCCACCTTTCGCGTCGTCCACAAGGTGGTGGACGGCGTCAACCGCGAACGGGTCGTCCACTTGAACGGCCCACCACGCGAAATTCTGCGCACCGGCGAGCAAGTCACCTGCGTCCTGCTGCCGGGCGATTCCCTGCTGGACTTCGAAGGTGCGCTGGCGTCCGGCCCCTACGCCCGCGTCTTCAACCGCCAATTCGAGGACATGAGCGAAAACTACGACGTCGCCTTCGACGGCCGCGGGCGGATCGCCGCAAGGCCCGCGGTGCGCTTGAGCGTCACGCCGAAGGACCACGACCGCCTGGGCTACCGGCTGGCGCTGGACGAAGACACCGGCCTGCTGCTGAGTTCCGAACTGCACGACAGCGAAGGCGCCAACCTCGAGATCTTCCAATTCACCTCGCTGCGCGTCGGCGACGACGTGGCCTTGGCGGACCTCGAACCCGCCACCAGCGGCGCCGTGCTGCACCATCTTTCGCCGCCGGAGAAGACGCCGAAACAAGCTGCCACGGATGCCGACGACGCGCCGGGCGAAGCGTCGCACTGGCGGGTGCGCTGGGTGCCGAGCGGCTTCCGCATGACCAGCGCTCGCGGAACCGTCCAGGGCGCGGGCACGGTCTCCACGCTGGTCTTCAGCGACGGCCTAGCCGCGTTCTCCGTGTTCATCGAAGACCTGCCCCGGGGCGGCGCCGGCAGCGTGGTGTCGCGGCGCGGCGCCACGGTGGTGTTGACGCATCTGGCGTCGAGCGGCGGCGGCGAACATCTGGTCACGGTGGTGGGCGAAGTGCCGGTCGCCACGGCGCGCCGCGTTGCCGCCGGCGTGTCGCCTAGGCCATGAACGCTCTCGTCTGCCGCGGCGTGCTGCGCCGCTCTGGAAACAACGCCAGCGAGGCGACGACCTTCGAGCCGGAACGTTGCGCCGGCTGTACCGGGCGCTGCGGCATCCGCCTTGGCCAAGCGCGAATGAGGCTGGCGTTGGGAGACTTGCCGGACGGTGCGCCGGTCGAGTTCGTCGCCATGCCCGCAGCGCTCGCCCGCCGCGCGCTGTTCGTCTTCGGCGCGCCCATCGCCCTGGCCGCGCTGGCCGTGTTGACGGGTGCGCCGGGCTGGCTTGTCGCGCTCGCGTTTCTCGGCGGCGTCGCGCTCGCCGTGGGCGTTCAACGTGCCTGGCCAAGCGCCGAGCCCGAGGTGGCGGTGGAAGACGATTCCCGCCTCGTGCGCATCCGCCTGCGCTGAGACTGTTCCAAGAACGCGCAATGGCCAAGGCACTGCCGGCGACGGTGGGCGACGCGGGCGAGCCGCAGCGCATCGACCACATCCGCAACTTCTCCATCATCGCCCACATCGACCACGGCAAGTCGACGCTGTCCGACCGCCTCATCCAGCTTTGCGGCGGCTTGAGCGAGCGCGAGATGGCCGAGCAGGTGCTCGATTCCATGGACATCGAGCGCGAACGCGGCATCACCATCAAGGCGCAGTGCGTGACGCTGGACTACCAGGCCGAAGACGGGCGCGCGCTGCGGCTGAACTTCATCGACACGCCAGGCCACGTGGACTTCAGCTACGAAGTGTCGCGTTCGCTGGCCGCGTGCGAGGGCGCCTTGCTGGTGGTGGACGCGGCGCAGGGCGTGGAAGCGCAGTCGGTCGCCAACTGCTACACGGCCATCGACCAGGGCCTCGAAGTGCTGCCGGTGCTGAACAAGATCGACCTGCCGCAAGCAGATGCCGAGCGCGTCGGCAGCGAGATCGAAGATCTCATCGGCATTCCCGCCGACGGCGTCCTGGCGGTGAGCGCGAAGACCGGCTTCGGCGTGCCGCGCCTGCTCGAAGACATCGTGGCCGGCATCCCCGCGCCGCACGGCAACCCGGACGCGCCGTTCAAGGCGCTGATCGTCGATTCGTGGTTCGACAACTACCTCGGCATCGTCTCCCTGGTGCGCGTCTTCGACGGGCGGCTCGCCGCTGGCGAGAAGATCGTCGCCAAATCCGTGGGGCGCGCGCACGTCGTGGACGAAGTGGGCGTGTTCACGCCTAAACGGCAGCGCTCGGCGGCGCTTTGCTGCGGCGAAGTCGGCTACGTGGTGGCCGGCATCAAGGACGTTCGCGGGGCGCCCGTCGGCGATACGCTCACCGTCGCTTCCAATGCGGACGTCGAGGCCGTGCCGGGCTTCCAGACCGTGAAGCCGCAGGTCTACGCTGGCATGTTCCCGGTCAACTCCGAGGACTTCGAGAACTTCCGCGACGCGCTGGCGAAGCTGGCGTTGAACGATGCCTCGCTGTTCTACGAACCGGAAACCTCCGATGCCCTCGGCTTCGGCTTCCGCTGCGGGTTCCTAGGGATGCTGCACATGGAGATCGTCCAGGAGCGGCTGGAACGGGAGTACGGCCTGGACCTCATCACCTCGGCGCCGACAGTGGTCTACGAAGTGGCTTTGCGCGACGGCGAAGTGCGCCGCATCGCCAATCCATCGCAGCTGCCGAACGGCGCGGCCATCGCCGAAATGCGCGAACCGATTGCCAGCGTCAACATCCTCACGCCGCAGGACTACGTGGGCAACGTCATCGGCCTGTGCGTCGAGCGGCGCGGCGTGCAGAAGCGGATGCAGTTCAGCGCCGGGCAGGTGTCCATCGACTACGAGATTCCGCTCGCCGAAGTGGTGCTCGACTTCTTCGACCGCTTGAAATCCGCCAGCCGGGGATTCGCTTCGCTGGACTATTCCTTCGCCCGTTTCCAGGCCGCGCCGCTGACGCGCCTGGACGTGCTGGTGAACGGCGACCGCATGGACGCGCTGGCGGTGATCGTCCACCGCGAACAAGCCGCCAGCCGCGGTCGGCAACTCGTGAAGGCGATGAAGGAAGTGATTCCAAG
This sequence comes from Candidatus Azotimanducaceae bacterium, assembly GCA_965243175.1. Taxonomy (GTDB): domain Bacteria; phylum Pseudomonadota; class Gammaproteobacteria; order Pseudomonadales; family Azotimanducaceae; genus VXYL01. The sequence goes on from OZ251532.1 coordinate 2,393,209, forward strand.
GCAGATGTTCGACGTCGCGCTGCAGGCGGCGGTGGGCGGCCAGGTCATCGCCCGCCAGACCGTGAAGGCGCTGCGCAAGAACGTCACCGCGAAATGCTACGGCGGCGACGTGACGCGCAAGAAGAAGCTGCTGGAAAAGCAGAAGGAAGGGAAGAAGCGCATGAAGCAGTTCGGGCGCGTCGAGATTCCCCAGGATGCGTTTCTCGCCGCGCTCAGAACGGAACGCTGATGGCGGACGCAAAGGGGCCCGCGTCGCCCGCGCTTCTCGAAGAACGCCTGGGCTACCGCTTCGCCGATCCCGAGCTGCTGCGCCGGGCGCTCACCCACAAGAGCGCCGGGGCGGACAACTTCGAGCGCCTCGAGTTTCTAGGCGATGCCGCGCTCGGCTTCGTGGTCGCGCAGACGTTGTTCGAGGCCGAAGTCGACGCCAGCGAAAAGCCGCTCTCGCTGATGCGCTCGAATCTCGTCGATGCGCCGACGTTGGCGGCGGTGGCCCGGGAGCTCGACCTCGGGCGTTTTCTGATTCTCGGCAAGAGCGAACGCAAGGCTGGCGGCGCAACCCGCGTGTCGATGCTCTCAGATGCGTTCGAGGCGGTACTCGGCGCGGTCGTTTGCGATGGCGGCATCGACGCCGCGGCGAAGGTCGTCCGCAACTGCCTGGCGAGCCGACTCGCCACGCCGCGGAACATCGCCTCGCAGGATCCGAAGACGCGCCTGCAGGAACATCTGCAAGCGCGTCGTCTGGCGCTGCCTGAATACCGCGTCGAACGCAGCGGCGCCGATCACGCGCCGCGCTTCCTCGCCACCTGCCGCGTGGAAGCGCTCTCGCTCTGCTCGCGCGGCAGCGGCGGCAGTCGGCGCGAAGCGGAGAAGGCGGCGGCTTCCGCCCTGCTGCGCCGCTTGGACGCGGCGACGGAAGAGCCATCGTCGCCCGGGCAGGCCGGCGAATGAGCGAGACGAACCCGCAACGCTGCGGCTACGTTGCCTTGGCCGGCCGTCCCAACGTCGGCAAGTCGACGCTGATGAACCATCTGCTCGGCCGCAAGCTCGGCATCACCTCGCGCAAGCCGCAGACGACGCGCCAAGCGATGCTCGGCATCCTCAATCGCAACGAAGCGCAGATCGTCTTCGTGGATACCCCCGGCATCCACAAGTCGCGTGGCCGGGTGCTGAACCGCTACATGGCCGGGCAGACCGCCAGCGCTCTGGCCGGCGTCGATCTCGCGCTCATGCTGGTGGAGGCGCAAGGCTGGAAGGAGGGCGACGAGATCGTCCTGCGCCGCATCGCCGAAGCTGCCGCGCCCTGCATCTGCGTGGTCAACAAGATGGACCGCCTGGCGCGCAAGGAACGCCTGCTGCCGCTCTTCGACGAACTGCGCCAGAAGCACGATTTCGAGGAGATCATGCCGGTCTCGGCGCTGCGCAACGTCGGCCTCGACCAGCTGGCGGACGCGGTGGCCGAGCGCCTGCCGGAAGGCCCGCATCTGTTCGCCGAAGATCAGGTCACCGACCGCCCGCTCGCCTTCCTGCTGGCGGAGACCATCCGCGAAAAAGCCGTGCGCCGACTCGGCGCGGAACTGCCCCACCGCACCGCGGTGGAGGTGGAGCGCATCGCCCGCGAAGGGGCTACTACGGAAATCCATGCAGTAATATACGTGGAGCGCGAAACGCAGAAGCGCATCGCCATCGGCAAGGGGGGCGCAATGCTCAAATCCATCCGCGAGGACGCGAGCCGGGACATCGAAGCGTTACTCGAACCCCCAGCGGGCCCGGTCGCGCTGCACCTATGGGTGAAGGTGGCGCCGCGTTGGAGCGACAGCGCCCAGGCCATGCAGCGGCTCGGCTACCGCTAAGGCGCCATGCCCCGTCCCGCCGAACGCCAACCGGCGCACGTGCTGCACCGACGCCCGTTTCGGGAAACCAGCGCGATCGTCGAACTGCTCACGCAGGATTTCGGTCGCGTCGGCGCCGTCGTTCGCGGCGCCAGGGGCGGCGGGCGAGCGGCGCGCCATCTCGAACCCTTCTCCGAAGTCGTCGTCACATGGCGCGGGCGCGGCCAACTCGTCACGGTGCTGCGCTGGGAAGCGGTGGCGACGCCGCGGCTTTCCGGGGACTGCCTGTTCGCCGGCCTCTACATCAACGAACTGCTGGTCAAGATGCTCGGCGAGGACGAACCGGTGGCGGCGCTTTTCGCGCACTACCGGGAAGCGATCTCCGCGCTGCTGGCGAGCGACGACGCAGCGCCCATCCTGCGCACCTTCGAACGGCGGCTGCTCGACGAACTCGGCTACGGCCTGGCGTTCGACGTCGATGTGCGCAGCGGCCGCCCCATTGATCGCGGCAGCCGCTACGACATCGTGGTCGGCGAGGGCTTCCGCGAGAGCGCGGTCGATTGGGCGGAGGTTCGGGATCGGCGCCCCAACGCGAATGGATCGCTGGTTCTGACCGGCAGCGAAATCGCCGCCATCGACATCGGCGACTACCGCTCGAACATCGTCCGCCGCGCCGCCAAGCACGTCTTCAGACGCGCCTTGGAACTGCGCCTCGGCGGTCGCCGACTGGCGACGCGCAGCCTGCTCGGCGCCCGTCCCGCGGGCGTGCCGACATGAGCCGACTCGCAGCCGAAATGCCGCGCTTGGCGAACGGCGAGCCGGACGTCGACCTCTGGCTGGACGACGCCTGCGGGGTTGCTTCGGACAGCCGCGACATGGCGCGAACCGTGCTTGATCTCGTTGCCGCGGACGAGTCGCGCCGGCTCGGCCTCGCGCTGCTGGAACTGCTCTGGCAGTTGAAGATGGACGTCGTGACGGTGATGGCCGGCATGTCGCTGTTCGCGGTGCAGCGCGGCGACATCCGAGTCGGTTCGCTGCCGTCGGAAGTCGCGGAACTGGTCGGCGCGGTGCTGCGCCTCGATGCCGTGGACGTGCTCGCCTTCGATGATTCCGCGGTGCTCTCAGCGCAGTCGAGAAGCCAGGCCGAGAACGTGCGGCATCTGCTGATCGCGTTGATCGACGATCCGCGGGTGGCGGTCGCGAAGTTGGCGGAACGAGTCGTCGCCTTGCGCGACGCCGGCCAACGCGGCAAGGCGTTCGACCGCGCGGCGCGGCACGTCATGGCGCGCGAAGCGGTCGAGTTCTTCGCGCCGCTGGCCGGGCGGCTCGGCATCTGGCAGCTCAAGTGGTCGCTCGAAGATCTCGCCTTCAGCCACCTGTATCCGAAACAGTACAAGGAAGTGGTGGCGAATCTGGACAGCCGCCGCGAGGCCCGCGAAAGGCAAGTGGAAGCGATTCGCCAGGATTTGGAGTTCCGCCTGTCGAACGCGGGTATCGAAGGCGAAGTGCAGGGCCGCGCCAAGCACCTCTACAGCATTTGGCGGAAGATGAGCCACAAGGCCATCGCCTTTTCCGAAGTGCGCGACGTGCAGGCGGTGCGTGTGCTGGTGGCGAACGTCAACGATTGCTACCGGGTGCTCGGCGTGGTGCATACCTCGTGGCCGAGCATCCCCGGCGAGTTCGACGACTACATCGCCAATCCCAAGGAAAACGGCTACCGCTCCATCCACACCACCGTCTTCGGCCCCGCCGGCAAGGAACTCGAAGTGCAGATCAGAACATGGGAAATGCACGAGGAAGCGGAACTCGGCGTTTGTGCGCACTGGGTCTACAAGGACGATTCCAACGGCGCGGCGCAGGACGAATCCATGGGATCGCAGAAGATGGATTGGCTGCGCAGCGTTCTCGAATGGTACGAGCAGCGCTTCGATAGGCGGGACGCGAACGTCCGCCTGGGGCCGACCGCCGGCAACGTCTTCGCGAGCGAACCGCGCATCTACGTCACGACGCCGCAGGGCCATGTGCTGGACATGGCGACTACCGCGACGCCGGTGGATTTCGCGTATCGCGTCCATACGGAAATCGGCCATCGCTGTCGCGGTGCGCGCGTCAACGGGCGCCCGGTGCCGCTCAACCGGCGTCTCGCCACCGGCGAATGTGTGGAAATCGAAACCGCGGCCGAGGCGGCGCCGCCCCGCGAGTGGCTGAATCCGGCGCTCGGCTACGTCAACACCCCGCGAGCGCGGGCGAAGGTGCAATCCTGGTTCCGCGATCAGTTGGCGGAATCCAATGTTCGCGCCGGACGGGCGCTGCTGGAAGAGTCCTTGGCGCGGCTGGACTTTCCGAACGACGATTCCTCTCCGCTCCGCTTCCAAGCGCTGGCGGAACGCGCCGGCTACGCCACCGAAGAGGAAATGCTGCTGGCGATCGGAGTCGGCGACGCCCTGGTCATCGATCTCGTTCGCTTGCTGGCGGAGAACGGCGGCGACGATCCGCCGCTCGAACCGGAAGCCGGCACCGGCGTTTTCGTGGGTTTGGTCGTACACGGCAGGGATCGCGACGGACTGCTCCGCGACGTGATGTCTTCGGTCGCTGCGGCGTCGATTCCCGTGGTCGCCGCCAACGCCCGCGCCGACGTTCCCGGCGAAAGCGCGACGATCACGCTGGAGTTGCACATGGCGGACGGCCCGGATTCCGATTCCTTCGCGCGCGTTCTGGAAGACATCGGCCGTGTGGAAGGCGTTATCGACGTGTCCTGGTCGCAGGCCGAGAGTCTTCCTCCGGAGGTGGTATGAAGTTGATTCTTCTGGGGCCGCCGGGCGCCGGCAAAGGCACCCAGGCGGCGTTCGTTTGCAGCCGCTACGACATTCCGCAGATTTCCACCGGCGACATGCTGCGCGCCATCATCGCTGGCGAAGCGCCGACCAGTCCGTTGGCAACGCGAGTGCGCGAGACCATTTCCGTCGGCAAGCTGGTGGACGACGATACCGTCGTCCACCTCGTCAAGCAGCGCGTCCGCGAGCCGGACTGCGCCAACGGCTACTTGTTCGACGGTTTTCCGCGCACCATTCCGCAAGCCCAGGCGATGCGCGAGGCGGGTCTCGACGTCGATTGCGTGGTGGAAGTTCGCGTCGACGACGAGTTGGTCGTGCAGCGCATTTCCGGTCGTCGCGTCCACGAAGCGAGCGGCCGCACCTACCATGTGGAGTTCGACCCGCCGAAGCGCCCCGGCATCGACGACTGCACCGGCGAACCATTGACGCAACGCACCGACGACGAAGAAGCCACGGTGCGCGAACGACTCGCCATCTACCACCGCGAAACCCGTCCCTTGGTGCGCTTCTATCGGCAGCTCTCGACCGAAACGCGGCTGCGCTACGCGGAGGTGAACGGCAACGCCGACATGGAAAGCGTGCGCCGCGACATCGAGCAATTTCTGGCAAGCGTCGCCGGCCGCTGAAAAGCGTTTCACCAGTCGATGTCGATCGGCTGCAAAGAGGCAAGCTCGCCACTTGTAGAGAAAGCATGAAAAAAGGTGTGGACATCCACGTTCAAGGCGTTACTATCCGCCGCTGACACTTGATCTTGAGCGAGGGGAACCCAAGTGCCGAGACGGAAGAAATCCACCACGACCGAGGCCGCGCCCAAGAAGCGCCGTGGGCGTCCGCCCAAGTCGGCGACGGCTGCCCCAGCGCCGGCAGCAGCGCAAGCCGCGCCGGATGTAGACGGTCGCCGCATTCCGCAGTCGCCGCAGACCGTGCGCGCCGAGGGCGCCGCGGAACGGGCGATGAACAACTTGAAGGCGGAACGCGCCGCGCTGACGGACGCGCGGAGGGCCGCCGAAGGCGCCCGCGAGAAGGCGAAAGCGAGCGGCCGCAAAGGCGACAACACCGCCGCCAAGAAGGCGCGCGCGAAGGTCGAGCGGCTCATCAACCGCGTCGAGAAGGCGCGCGCCGACGACAAGCAAGCCAAAGTCCGCGTTGCCGAACTCAAGGCCAGCGACCGGTTGAAGGCGCGGCATGCGCACATCGACTACCGCCTGAAAATGGCGGAAGATGCCGCCAAGGAGCGCGTCGAAGCCAAGCTCGGGCAGGCCGTCGAAAAGTTCGCGGCTGCCGAGCGCGCCAAACTGGAGCGGGTGGAAGGCAGGAAGGTCAAGGCGTTCCAAGCGAAAATGGTCGTGCATCGGGAGAAGTTCCAGCGCGAACACGACACCACGGTGCGAGAGGCGCAAGGGTTGCTGGAGCCGAAGCCGAGGAAGAAGCGCAGGCGCCGCCAAACCCCCGCCACGGCTTAGTTCGCTTCGATTCAGGCTGCGCCTCGTTGACGACGAGGCGCAGCCTTGCTATTTCCTTACGCTGCTTGCGTAACGCGGCAGCAATCCCATTCTCCGCGTTCCGAAACTCTCCACCTTTCCGCGCAAAACTTGCCCGCGCAAACTTGCGGCTGACTGGGCTATCCGGGCTCGCGCATCGGGTGCGCCGCTTCGCTGGGCAGTGGAACGACGCGCACCGCATCCCCCGGCCGCAAGTCGCCGACGTCATGCTCGATGACCACTAGGCAGTTCGCATTGGCGAAGGTCGCAAGGCGGTTCGAGCCTTGGTCGCCGGTGATGCGAACGACCAACGCGCCATCGAGTTCGCGCATCGTTCCGCGCATGTATTCGCGGCGCCCTTTCGAGTGGCGCACCGGATCGCCGAGCACCGCGGGCAACGTCAACGGCCGCGTCGCCTTCGCGCCGGAGAGCAAGTCGATTGCCGGCGAGACGAAAAGCAGATAGGTAATGATTGTCGAGACCGGATTGCCGGGCAGTCCGAAGAACAGCGCATCGCCGATGCGCCCGACCGCCAACGGCTTGCCGGGCTTCAACGCCACGCGCCAGAAGTCGATACTGCCGATTTCCTCCACCGCGGTCTTGACGAAATCCGCATCGCCGACCGAAACCCCGCCGCTGACGACAACCACATCGGCACGACGGGCGCCTTCGCGCAACGCATCGCGGATCTTCTCCTGATCGTCCGGCACGCAACCGAGGTCCTCCACGATGGCAGCCCGCTGTCGCAGCAGACAGGAAAGGGCGAAGCGGTTGGAATCGAATATCTGGCCCGGCTTCATGGCAGGCGGTGCCTCGCCAGCGAGCTCTTCCGCGGCCAACGGATCTCTCAACTCGTCGCCGGTGGAGACCAGCGCGACGCGGATTCGGCGCCGGACGCGAAGCGCGGGAATTCCACACGCCGCCATCCACGCCAGGTCGTAGACGCCGAGCTTCTGCCCGGCTTTGCGCAACACTGCCCCCGCCTTCACGTCGTGGCCCTGCTCGCGCACATGCTGGCGTGGTCGAATCGGTTCAGTGGTTTCGACCCATTCGCCCTCTTGCCGGGCGTCTTCCTGCAGCAACACGGCATCGGCGCCGGTCGGCATCACCGCGCCGGTGAAGATGCGCACGGCTTCTCCTTCGCCGACTTTGGCATCGGTCGGCCGTCCGGCTGCGCTGCGGCCAACCACGCGCAGGCGCTTCAACCCATCGTCGCCAAGACCGGCGGCGTTCAGCGCATAGCCGTCCATCGCCGAAGCGTCGAACGGCGGCAAGTCGATTGGCGCGACGACGTCTTCGGCGAGTACGCGGCCGACGGCATCGGCAAGCCGCGCGTCTTCGCACTCGGTGACCGGCCGCACCGACGCGGCCAACTTCTCAATCGCCAGATCGACATCCAGCAGTTCGTTTCGCAAACGACTCGTCAAGCCCTAACCCCTTGGGAACCTCGAACACGCGACGTAGTAGCATGGCGGCATGGCCAACATGCTCGCCATCGACACCACCACCGACAGCTGCTCGGTGGCGTTGGCGACGGACGAAGAACACATCGAGCATACGCGCTTGGCGCCGCGTCTGCACAATCGCTTGCTATTGCCGATGATCGACGAAGTGCTGGGCGCGTCTTCGATTGCCAAGCAGTCTTTGGACGTCATCGCCTTCAACGCCGGCCCCGGCTCCTTCACCGGCGTCCGCATCGGCGCCGCCGCGGCCCAGGGCGTCGCTTTCGCCATCGGCGCCAAGGTCGTCGCCGTTCCCAGCGCCGACATATTGGCGGAAACCGCGCGCCGAGGGGGAGGTCTGCGCGGCGTCTTCACATTGCACCGCGCGTCGCGCAAAGGCTGGCGCTACCGCGCCCGCTACGAGTTGCGCGACGATTGCTTCGTCTGCCAAGAAGGCGACGAACTCGAACCGGCGGACGTCCCCCTTAGCTCGAACGTCATCGACGGCGGCCGATTTCAAGTCGGCGCCGGCATCGTTGCCGAGTTGGCCTTGGCACAGATCGATCGCGCAGTCGAACCCGCCTTCGCGCAGCCGCTCTACGTTGCCGGCGACAGCCCTTGGAAGCCGCGCGACGGTTGACGCCAGCGACACTTGCCGAGACAACCACTGTGATGCCACGCCTGCCAGACGTTCAGCTGCGACTGCGCGACGGAAAGCACTCTGCCCTTGCGCGAGCGTGCGGCGCGGCACAGGGACTGCGCGTTCACGACGCGCTGGCCGGCTGGGGCACCGACGGCTTGGTGCTCGCCGCCCTCGGCTGCGCGGTCCACATGAGCGAACGCAACCCGTTCGTCTTCCAGATTCTGCAAGAGCGCGTGGCGCGTTCGCCTTGGTGCGGGTCGATCACTTGCGCGCTCGAAGACGCGCGCGAGCGATGGCGCGGGGCGGACGGCGACTTCGATGTCGTGTACTTGGATCCGATGTTCGGCGCGCATCCGAAACGGGCGCGTTCAGCGAAGCACATGCAAGTGCTGGCGGCGTTGGCGGGCCCGATCGGCGAAGGAGAGCTGGCGGCGTTGATCGCCGCGGCGAAGAGTGCCGCCAGTTCACGGCTCGTCGTCAAGCGGCGCGGCACCGCGGCGCCGGTCGGAGAACCCGATTGGGCCATCCGCGGGCGCAGCATTCGATTCGACGTCTACCGACCGGCCCGACCCGACTAAGGCTGTTCGAGCGCTTGGCGCAGTTCCACCGCGATGGTGGTCTTCGCGGTGCGCAGAATGGCGTCGATGCGACTGTCGAAGACCAGCTTGCCGTCGTCGCCCTCGGCGACCACGCCGTCCTCGAGCAGCCCCTGCACGAATCCCTCGAACAACCGGACTTCGGAAAACTCCGGCGCGTTGATGCCGTACAGAGTCGACATTCTGGCTGCGGTGCGGCGACATTCCTTCAGCAGATCACGCCGGTCGAGCGTCGCCGAGCCGGCGCGCTGCAACAAGGACAAACCGATGTAGAAGCGCTCGAGCACGTCCATCACGGTGTTCGCCAGCAAGCGCAGGCGATAGCGCAGCACGGGATCCGCAGGCGGCACGAAGCCGTCGGCGTTCGACGCGATCACTTCGGCGGCCTGCAAATGCGCGAGCCAGCGTTCCACCGAGTCGTCGATGTTCGCATGCAGCTCGTTGCCGATGTGCGGATGCACCAGGTTGAACAAGCGCTTGATCGCCGCGAGACCGATGCCGCGCCGCCGGTTCACGATCAGCGAAGCGATCAGCGCTGGAGCGGCGAGCACGTGCAGAATGTTGTTCCGATACCACGTCATCAACACCGCCGTGAAGGCGTCGTGCAGCATGATGTCGTCGCGTGGCCTTTCTTGACCGTCGTTCTGCGCTGGTTGCGCGAACGCGGCGCGTTCCCGCTTCAGCAGACCGAGTTTTTCCCCACGCTCCACGATCTGTTCGGCCGGCGCTTGGTCGATGCCGAAGCAGTGGTTGTCCGCATCCGCTTGCAGCAGCTGCCGATACAGATCGATCTGCGCGAGCAGAGCGCTTTCCGCAATCGCCTGGCGCGGCATGGACAACGTGGCCAACGCGATCAAGTTGATGCCGTTCACGGTCGCGCTGGCGTTGATGCGGCGAAGAATGTGCGTGCCGAGGGCGCGCGCGGGAACCGTTTCCGCCGCATGGTCGCGAAGAAAGTCGTCCAATTCGATGACCGCGCCGAAGGAGACCTGCGCCGCGCCGAAGGATTGCCGGATCAGTTTCGCGCTGCGCAGAATGTCGCCTATCGATTCGCGCTTCTTGCCGGCGCCGCGCAGTTCGTCCACGTAGCCGCTCGCTTCCACCAGCTTCTCGTAGCCGAAATAGACCGGCACGAAGGCGAGCGGCCGCGGCAAGCCGCGCCGGTACGCGTCGAGGGTCATCTGCAACATTCCGGTACGCGCCGGCAACAGCCGCCCGGTGCGCGTGCGTCCGCCTTCGACGAAGTACTCCATCGAGTGGCCGCGCCGGAACACCTGGTAGACGTACTCCGAAAACACCGCCGCGTAGATGCGGTCGCCGCGAAAGCGCCGGCGCATGAAGAACGCGCCGCCGCCACGCAGCAGGCCGCCGACGATCGGCATGTTCAAGTTGTCGCCAGCGGCGATGTGCGGAAGCATCAGCCCTTGTTGGTAGAGGACGTAGGAAAGAAGCAGGTAGTCGATGTGCGAGCGATGGCACGGCACGTAGACCAGCGTATGCGTTTCCGCGATAGCCGCGACGACATCGATGCCGCGCACGTCGATGCCTTCGTAGACGCGACTCCAGAACCAGCCCAGCAGCCGGTCGAAAAAACGCACGGTGGGATAGGACATGTCGGCGGCGATGGCCAAGGCGGCATCGCGCGCACGTTTCTCGGCTTTGCGCCGCGCTCCCTCGCTGTCGTCGGCGGCATCCGCGGCGATTGCCGCGGCGACTTGGGCGCTGCCTAGGATCTGCCGAACCAATGTGCGCCGATGCGACAGGTCCGGGCCGAGCGCGGCGACCTTCTGATTGCGGAACTTGGCGCGCAGCAGCCGTGCGGTGCGTCTGCTAGCACGGCTGTCGAGCAAGGCGCCGTCTTCCTCCGCGGAATGCGCGGCAGGCGTTCCTCGGGGCACGGTCTGCACGATCTCGTGCCAAGCGAGCGGCTCGCCGATCTGCACCAGAATGTCGCGGCGGTTGAAGACGAAGATCAACGTGCGCCGCAGACGCGACGACATCGCCCACCCTTCCGAAAGCAGCGAGCGCGTCCAGGAACGATCCTTGTTGGCGGCGCGGCCCCAGAAGATCGAGACCGGCACCAGCCACACCGGCGTGTCGTCGGTCGCCATGCTTGTTGCGAGCTTGGTCTCCAGACGCCGCAGGCGGGGCGGCACGGTGCGCATGATGTTGCGCCGCCAGAGACCTGCAGGGCGGGCGAGGAAGAAGAAGCGCTGGGCTTCGTCGAGCCGTGGCAGTGGCGCCACGGGCCGCTGCAAGCCGTTGCGTTCGGCGACGATGTCCAGCAGGGCGATGTCGGAAGTGGATCGGTTCGGCAGCGTGTAGATCACGTCGCCCGCGAGGCTGGACTCCGCGCCGTTGACGATGGGCGCTGCCCAGGCGGCGAGCAAGCGGCGCGAGAGCGCGTAGTTGAAGCGCTTCCACGCGGCGAAGGCGCTACGTCCCACCATCGAGGGGCGCGGACTCGAAGACGTCCGGCAGGTTCGCGGGCAGCGGCACGTCGCTTTCGCCGCGCAGCCGGTAGATGCCGTCGTAGCGGCGATGCGCGGTCGCGGTCGCGTCTTCGGCGGAGAGCAGCACCGTTGGCCGCAGGAACATCAGCAAGTGCCGCTTCATCTGCGTCTTGCGCTTCGAGCGGAAGGCGCGGCCGATGCCGGGAATGTCGCTGAGCAAGGGAACGCGGCGTCCGACGTTCGAGTAGTCGTCCTGGATGAGGCCGCCGAGCATGATGATCTGGCGGTCGTCGACGAGAATCGTCGTCTTCAGGGAGCGCGTGTTCGTCACCACGTCGGCGAAGCCCGCATTGCCGATGCCGACGCCGCCTCGGGCATCGGAATCCGCCACGTTGCCGACCTCCAAACTCACCTCCATGCGCATCGACAGGTCGTCGTGGATGTGCGGCGTCACCGTCAGCTCCACGCCGACGTTCTCGCGGTTGATGGTCTGGAACGGGTTGCTCGCGCCGTCCGTGGTGGTGGTGAAGGAACCGGTGCGGAAGGGGATCTGCTGCCCGGCGAGGTTGCTCGCTTCTTCGTTGTCGAGCGTCAGCACACTGGGCGTGGAGAGCAGATTGGCGCGGGTGTCGCTCGCCAGCGCGCCGATCAAGGCCGCAAAGAAGACGCCGTCGGCCTTGGCCTTGGCGAAAGCGATCGCCGGCGAACTGAAGCCGCTGGCGATCGCCACCGGGTCGATGCCGCTGGTCGCCGCCGAAGAGTCGGCGCCGACGTTCTCGAGGATGTTGCCGAGCACGCCGTTCAAGGTGGTGCTGAGCACCGGCACGCCGCTGCCGCTGCGATCCCCGGCCGCGATTTCCACGCCTCGGGTGTCTGTCTTCAGCAGCGAAATCTCCACCACCGCGGCTTCGATGAGCACCTGCGCCCGGCGCACGTCGATCTGGCTGATGGTGGCCAGCACTTCGTTCATCGACCCCGGATCGGCGCGCACGATGAGCGCGTTCAGGGACTCGTAGGCTTGGATGATCGCGCCCGGCGAACTGACGTCGCCGCTGGACTGGTTCACCAGCCGGTCGAGCAGTTCCGCCACGTCCACGGCATCCGCGTGGTTGAGGTGGATGACCTGCGCCGAGTTGGTGGACGTGTCCGGCACGTCCAGCTTGTCGATGAGCCGCAGCATTTCGTCGATCACATGCGGCTTGCCTTTGAGGAGCAGCGAATTGTCGCGCTCGTTGGCGACCAGCACGACGCGGCTGGGGCCGCTCGCCCCGCCGCCGATCTGGTCCGGCGCGATCTCCTGCAGCACCGCGGCCAAGGTGCCGACCCAAGCGTGTTCGAGCTCGCGGCGCACCACTTCGTCCTTGTCCACCACGTCCAGCTGCGCGACCAGGGCGAGAATGCGCTGCATGTTGGCGGCGTGATCGGCGACGATGAGCACGTTCGGCTTGTCGATTGCCGCCATGTGCGCGGTTTGCGGCGTGAGCGTGCGCAGCGCCTTCACCACTTCCGAAGCGGGCGCGTAGGTGACCGGCACGACTTGCGTGACCACCATGTCCGCCGGCAGGTCCTCGGCGCCCGACACCGGCCCGCCAGCCTGCTTGACCGCCGCCAACTGCACCACGCTCACCACGCCTTCCACTTCCACCGCACCCAGCCCGTTCACCTTGAGCACGGTGAGGAACAGGGAGTAGACGCCTTCGGCGTCCAGATTGACGTCCGAGAGCACGGTGACGGTCTGGCTCTTGAGGCGCGGGTCCAGCACCACCGTCTTGCCGGTGATCTCCGCGACCTGATCGATGAACTCGACGAGCGGCATGTTCTTGCCGTTGACCGTCCAAGAGACGGCTTCCGCCGCCGCGTTGGCTGCGAGCGAAAGCGCCAGCCCGACCACGGCCACGGCGGTGCGCAGGAGCTTCAATGCGAGGGCGCGTCGCGCAAGCGGCCCCGTTCTCATCGGAATCCCCATGCCGAGCTAGTCGAGGGCCACGGTGACGAAGAAGCGGCGCTGGCCGCGCTGGATTTCCAAGCTGGCGCTGCCGAGCGCGAGCAGATTCTCGATCGCCATGCCGTCTCCCAAGGCGTCCGCTTGGCCGCCGCCAACCGGCCGGCCATTGACCGAGAGTATGCGGTCGCCCTGCTGCAAGCCGGTGTGGCTGAGCTCGGGCCGTTCGGCCACCGCGCCGAGCGTATACCCGGGCGCACCGTCTTCGGCGACCACGCCGAGCTCTTCGAGCACCTGGCGCGGGTCCTGCTCGATCCGCGCCCGGTTCTCCAAGAGCGCCTGGCGGGCCGTTCGCGGGCCGTCGGCTTCGACCGAACCGTCCGGCGCAGCCGAAGGAGGCGCCGGAGGTTCAGTCACCGCAACGGTCCCCTGGCCGGTCGCCGCCGGATTCGGCGACGACGCGATCCAGCCCTTCGGCTTCGCGAAGACGATCAGTTCCTGCGCGCCGCCCCGCGTGATGACCACGCGATCCCGATACACGGCGCTCAGCTTGGCGTTCCCAGGCAGCCGGTCGCCGATGGCGAAGACTTCCGCCGCCCCGCCCTTGCGGGCGATCAGCGCGCTCGACGACCCGGCATCGTCGGCAACGAAGACGCCCACCAGCTCCAGCGACAGCCGCGTCTCCTCCAGCGCTTCCGTCTTGGCCACGTCCGTCAGCGGAGCGCGCGCCGCGGCCTGGCCGAAGATGTGCTGCCCGATCATCTGCTCAATCGCCAACGGCTCCTGGTTCGCGCCTTGCTGCGGCACCGCGGTTCTAACGCCGAGCGGGGCCTGCGCCGGCCCGGACACGAAGAACCACGTCGCCTGTGCAACGGTGTAGGCAATGCCCAGCACGATCGCCAAATGCGCGGCGAACGGCAGCACCTTGTGGATGTCCATCACCTAGCCTTCGACTACGGGCAGCAGCCCACGTTCGCCTCAAGCACCTCGTTCCATCTCCATCGGCATCCGCACCCGCTAGTATACGGCGCAAGGCCGACTCGCCACGGCAACCATTTGCGGCCCATCCATCACCGCGATTCCCTTCGCTCGGTTTCCACGACAGCGGCGTGTCCCGGGTGTCGCGGTGATCCCAACCTCCGAACAAATATGTCGTACACCCTCTCTCGCGAACGGTGCGAGCGCGGCCGGTTCGTTCCATCCCGTCGCCCAAACCGTTACGCTTCGTGTGAGTCTTGTCCCACCGCCACCTAAGGAAGCACTGTCGTGGCCACCCCGGAAGCGGGCGCGTCGGCGCCGTTCGATGCCGTGGAGGACGCCATCCAGGCGGTGGCGGCGGGCGAGCTCGTGGTGGTGGTGGACGACGACGACCGCGAGAACGAAGGCGATCTCATTCTCGCCGCGTCGAAGGCGACGGTGGAGAAGGTGGCGTTCATGATTCGCCACACGAGCGGCATTCTCTGCACGCCGATCACCGAGGAGCAGGCGACACGGCTGCGGCTGGACCCGATGGTGGCGCGCAACGACGCGCCGCTATCCACGGCGTTCACGGTGAGCATCGACTACAAGAAGGGCCTCTCCACGGGCATTTCCGCGGAGGAACGCGCCAACACGGCGCTTGCGCTCGCCAGCAACAACGTCGGCGCCGAGGACTTCGTGCGCCCGGGGCACGTCTTTCCGCTGATCGGGCGGCGCGGCGGCGTGCTGGTGCGTTCTGGCCACACCGAAGCCGCCATCGATCTCGCCGAAGCCGCCGGTTGTCCGCCGGTGGGGCTGCTGGCGGAAATCGTCGACGACGACGGCACGGTGACGCGCTTGCCGGCGTTGCGGGCGTTCGCCGCCGAACACGGCTTGAAGATCATCTCCATCGCCGACCTCATCGCCTGGCGGCAGCGCCGGGAGCAGCTCGTGGTGCGCACCCGCGAGTTCGAGGTGAACACGTCCATCGGGCGGGCGCGGGCCTACGCCTACCGCACCAGGTTCGAGGATGCCGAACATCTGGCGCTGGTCTTCGGCAGCGCCCTGCGCAACGTTGGCGACGAGGCGGTGGTGGTGCGCATCCACCGCGAGAAGCTCATCGAGGACCTGTTCGGCTCGCAGACGCGCCACGAACGCAGCTTGCTGCAAGCGGCGCTCGAACGCATCGGCGCACTTGGCGGCGGCGTTCTCATCTATCTGCGCAGCGGTTTCGCCGGCGTGCCCTTGGACAGTCTGCAGGACGGTGCCGAGCCGAGCCGTGCCGGGCGGCGCGAGCGCGACTGGTTGGAAGTGGGCGTCGGGGCGCAGATTCTGCGCGACCTCGGCGTCTCGAAGCTGCGCATCCTGTCCGGCCGGGAAGTGGGCTTCGTGGGGCTGGAAGGCTTCAACCTCGAAGTGGTCGCGACGGAACTGCTGTGACTCCCGCGAGGCGCCCATGACGCGAATCGGCATCACCTTGGGCGACCCCGCCGGCATCGGCCCGGAAGTCGCCGTGAAGGCGCTGCACGCCGCGCATCGGCCAGCGGCGGAATACGTCGTCTACGGCCCGGCCTGGGCTTTGGAAATGGGCGCGCGGCAGAGCGGTCTGCCGGTGCCGGACTGCGAAGCCGTGAACGTGGAGGCGCCGCCTGGCGACGACTTCCGCGTGGGCACGGTCTCCGCGGCCTGCGGCGAAGCTGGCGTGCGCACCGTGGAGCGCTGCGCCCAGGCGGCGATTGCCGGCGACGTGGCGGCGATGATGACGTGTCCGCTGCACAAGGAAGCTATCCACGCGGCGGGCTACGTGGATGACATCGGCCATCAGGAAATCCTCGCCCGGCTCACCGGCGCTGGCGCCACGGCGACGATGCTGATGACGCCTGGACTGCGCGTGGTGCATCTTTCCACCCACAAGTCGCTCATCGAAGCGGCGCGGTTCGTGACCCGCGCCAACGTTCTCGCCAAGCTCCGCCTCTGCCATGATTCGCTGACGCGCTGGGGCCTGCCGAAGGCGCGCATCGCCGTGGCGGCGTTGAATCCGCACGGCGGCGAAGGCGGGCTGCTCGGGCGCGAGGAACTCGACGAAATCGCGCCGGCGGTAGCCGAGGCGCAGGCATCGGGCATCGACGCCACCGGCCCGCTGCCCGCCGATTCGGTGTTCAACCGCGCCATCGACGGCGCCTTCGACGCGGTGCTGGCGATGTACCACGACCAGGGCCACATCGCCATCAAGGTCCACAACTTCCACGAAAGCGTCACCGCGACCCTCGGCATTCCGCTCATCCGCACATCGGTGGACCACGGCACGGCGTTCGACATCGCCGGCAAGGGCATCGCCGACGCCACCGGCGCCGTGTCCGCGATGGCGGCCGCGGTGGCGCTGGCGGAGGGCACGCTCGGCAAGTGAAGCGCGACTACCCCGAAGTCGGCCTGCATGTGCCGACTCTGCTGCTGCCCCGCGCCGACGTGCCGAAGGAGACGTGGGCGGTGGTGGCCTGCGACCAGTACACGTCGCAGCCGGAGTATTGGCGGCGGACCCGCGAGCTGGTGGGGGATCAACCTTCCACGCTGCATCTGGTGCTGCCGGAGGCGCAGCTGGGAACCACGGATCGCGACGCCGCGGTGGCTGCGATCAACCGCCGGATGGCGGAGTACCTCTCGACCGGGGTGCTCGTCGAACAGCCGCCGGGCTTCATGCTGGTGGAGCGGGAGGTGGGGCGTTCGAGCCCTCGGCGCGGTTTGCTGGTCGCCTTGGATTTGGAGCACTTCGACTACGCCACCGGGGCGCAAACCCTCGTTCGCAGCACCGAAGGCACGGATCCCAGCCGCTTGCCGGCCCGCGTGGCGGTGCGCCGCGATGCGCCGCTGGAAACGCCCCATGTGCTGGTGCTCATCGACGATCCGCAGCGAACCGTGATCGAGCCGCTGTTCGACCTGCCGCTGCGCTTGGCCTACGACTTCACGCTGATGCAGGGTGGCGGACGGGTTTGCGGTTGGCACATCGGCGAAGGCGAGGTCATCGACCGGATCGCGGAGGCGCTCGCCGGCTTGTGCCAAGGCGAGCCGCCGCTGCTCTACGCGATGGGCGACGGCAACCATTCGCTGGCCGCGGCCCGCGCCGTTTGGGCGGAACTGAAGGCATCCGGCGCCGCGCCCGACCATCCTGGGCGCTACGCGCTGGTGGAGTTGGTGAACGTCTACGACTCGGCGCTGGAGTTCGAGCCGATCCACCGCTTGGTGGACTGCGAACCGGCGCCGCTGCTCGCGGCGATGGCGGAGCACTTCGCCGACTCCGGCTTCGTCTGCGACGAGTTCGAGCGGCGGGAGGACTGGCTTGCGGCGCGCCGCGAATCGGCAGACGGGCGACACGTTCTGCCATTCATGGCGGCTGCTCGCTACGGCGTGGCCACGATCCGCAAGCCACGGCACAAGCTGGCCACGGCGACCTTGCAGAGTTTTCTGGATCGCTTCCGCGCCGAACGCCCTGGCGTCGCCTTGGACTACATCCACGGCGACGAAACGCTGATGGAGTTGGCGAACGCACCGGAACGGGTCGGGTTCCTGCTGCCGGCGATGGACAAGCACGATCTGTTCAAGACCGTCGCCAGCGAAGGCGCCACGCCGCCGAAAACGTTTTCGCTCGGCGAGGCGCACGAGAAGCGCTACTACTTGGAGTGCCGACGCATTCGACCGCCAGCATCCGGCGCTGCGTCTTCGTGAGCGAAGCGCCAGCGCAGGGCAAGGCGCGAGTTCCGGGCAGCGTCGGGCTGTGGCTTGGGCTGGCCGCGTTCGCGTTGCTGCTGGCCTTTCCGGTCGCTCCGGACAACGCTCCGGCAAGCCGCGTGGCCGCGGTGGCCGCGTTGATGGCGATCTGGTGGATCACCGCCGCGATTCCGCTCTTCGCCACGGCCATGCTGCCGTTGGCGCTGTTCCCGCTGCTCGGCGTGATGGCCGGCCGCGAAACCGCGCCGATCTACCTCAACAGCACCATCGTGCTCTTCATCGGCGGCTTCATGATCGCGCTGACGATGCAGAAGTGGAATCTGCATCGCCGCATCGCGCTGGCCATCATCGGCTGGGTGGGCGGCGGGCCGGCGCGGATGGTGCTCGGCTTCATGGTCGCCGCGGCGTTCCTCTCGATGTGGATTTCCAACACCGCGACCGCGGTGATGATGGTGCCGATGGGGTTGGCCATCGTGCTGCAGATCGAGGAGCAAGCGGGCGAAGACGACGCCCACTCCCTGGCTGTGGGGCTGATGCTCGGCATCGCCTACGGCTGTTCGGTGGGCGGCATGACGACGCTGGTGGGAACGCCGCCGAACCTCGCCTTCGCGCGCATTCACGAGGCGCTGTTTCCAGAGGCGCCGACCATCGCTTTCGGGCAGTGGCTGTTGGCGGCCTTTCCGATCGGCCTCGTCATGCTGCTTGCGGCGTGGTTGCTGATCACGCAGGTGCTGTATCGGGCGCCGGCGCGGTTGGCCGTTGGCCGCGACGTGATCGCGCGGGAGCGGGCCGCCCTCGGGCCGATGGCCTTCGAGGAGCGCGTGGTCATGGTCGTCTTCGCGGCCACGGCGCTGCTCTGGGTGTTCCGGGTGGATCTGAACATCGGCCCGCTGGTGCTGCCGGGCTGGTCGCGCCTGCTGCCTTGGCCGCGTTTGGTGGACGACGGCACGGTGGCCATCGCGATGGCGTCCATCCTGTTCTTCGTGCCGGCGCGCAGCGGCGAGCCGGGGCAGCGGGTGATGGACGCGGACGTGATTCCGCGCCTGCCTTGGAACGTCGTGCTGCTCATCGGCGGTGGCTTGGCGCTCGCCACGGGCTTGCAGCGCACGGGGCTGGCGGCGCTGATCGGCAGTCAGTTCGAGGCGGTGGGGGCGCTGCCCACCTTCGCGCTGATCCTGATCGTCTGCCTGGCCATCACGTTCCTCACCGAACTCACCAGCAACACCGCCACCACGGAGATGATCCTGCCGATTCTGGCCGCGGTGGCGGTGGCGACCGGCGTCCACCCGCTGGTGCTGATGATTCCTGCCACGATGTCCGCCTCCTGCGCCTTCATGATGCCGGTGGCCACGCCGCCGAACGCCATCGTCTTCGGCAGCAACCGCTTCTCCATCGCCGAGATGGCGCGCGCCGGCATCGTGCTGAACCTGCTGGGCGCCCTCGTGATTTCGAGCGTCGTCTACACGCTGGGACTGGTGGTGTTCGACGTGGATCCGGCGGTGCTGCCGCCGTGGGCGACGTCGATCAGCGGCGAAGCGCATTAGCCCGCCGCGCTGCCGATGGCCTCGCCCATCTTCACGGCGACGCCTGGGGCGAGGTGGTCGGCCAGTCGCACGGTGGGCGGAAACAGCGCGATCACCGTGGAGCCGAGCAGGAATGCGCCCACTTCGTCGCCGCGCTTGAAGGACACGGCCTCGGTCGGCTGCAAGCGACGTACGCGATAGGGCGAGCGCGGGCCGTTTGGCCACGCGGCCTCGATGCTGGCGACGATCAGCGCGCCCACCATCACCAGCGCGAACTCCCCGAACGCGGCTTGCAGGCGCATCACGAGACGTTCGTTCTGCACGAAGAGGCTGGGGACATGGCGTGTAGTGAGGGCGTTGACGGAGAAGAGGCGGCCAGGCACCGCCAACGCGCTGATGAGACGCGCGTCGCAGGGGGCGTGGACGCGGTGGTAGTTGTGCGGCGCGAGGTAGATGGTGGCGAACGCGCCGCCCTCGAACGCTTCGGCCCACTCGGCATCGCCAAGCAGCTCGCTCGCTTGGAAGGCGTGGCCCTTGGCTTGCAGCAGGGTGCCGGCGCGAATGGCGCCGGCGTGACTCACCGCGCCGTCCGCCGGGCAGGCTATGGCCTCTGGGTCGGACGGGAGGGGGCGGGTGCCGGGCAGCAGACGGCGCGTGAAGAATTCGTTGAAGCTGGCGAAGTCGTCCGCGCCTTTGCCTTCGCACTCCGTGAAGTCGACCCGATAAGCGGCGGCGAAGCTCTCGATCAGGAGCTTCTTGAGAAGTCTCTGGCGACTGTTCGCCAACCAACCGAGCGACCGCGAGAGCGCGTGCTGCGGCAGCAGATGCTGCAATGCGATGAATGGATGCAACGGAAGCGCTCAATCAGGGGGAGCGTGCGCCGACCTCGACCGGCAAGTCCAAGCGGTTGCCCCACTCCGACCAGGAGCCGTGGTAGGCGCGGATACGCGGGAAGCCGAGCAGCCGTGCGGCCATGTACGTCAGCCCGGAGCGGTGGTGGGTTTGGCAATGGGTCACCACGTCCTTGGCCGGGTCGATGCCGCGGGCCTCGATTCGTTCGCGCAGATCTTCGACCAGGCGCAAGTGCCGGCCGTGGTCCATCAACTCCAGCCAATCCAGATTCACGGCGCCCGGAATGTGGCCGCCACGCGCCGCCGAGACTTTGCTGCCGACGTACTCCTCCTTGGAGCGGCAGTCCCAGATCAGCAGATCCGGGTCCTCGAGACGGCCTAGGATTTCGTCCGCTTCGACGATTGGCGCCGCATCGATTGCGATGTCGACGTCGGATGGCGCAACGCTCGCCGGCCCAGTGGCGAGCGGCAGCCCAGCGCCATGCCATGCGTGCAGGCCGCCATCGAGGTAGATCCAGTCGTGGTGCCCAACGACGTCCAACGTCCACGCGAAGCGCCCGGCCCAACCGCCGCCTTCGTCATCGAGCACCACCACCGTGCGTTCGGGCGCGTAGCCGATACGGCGAAACAGCGCCCTCAGACGCTCCGGGGGCGGCAGCCGCCCGGTGGCCGGCGGAACGCCGCCAACCAGCTCGCCCTGCTCGACGTTGACCGCGCCCGGAACGTGCGCCGCCTCGAACACCTGCTGCGAAGTGAGTTGAACGATCAGCGGGCCGGAGGTCGACCGCTCGGCGATTTCGGTGGGCGTGGCAAGGGAAGGGGCCATCGGCAAACGCATGGGGGACTTTGTGGCGATGCTAGCACGGGTGCTTGGGCGCGACGCCGTCAGGGTGCGATGCCGAGCAGCACCAGAGGCACTGCTGGAACGCCTCGGGACGCCGGACGACATGTGGGCTTCGAGCTCCTTCATCGGCAGCACCTCGATGCCGACGTCGATCATGTCGGATACGAAGAACGCCATGTGCTTGACGAAGAGGTCGTGGGCGACGAAGGCGTACTTGCCGAACTGCACCTCGACCGCGACACGCTCCTTGACGAAATCCGTTTGGTTGTACGAGCGAATCGGCTGAAGGCCCGCTTCCTCGATGGCGTCGCGTTGCGCGTCTGCGTCAAGGCTGTACACCTGCTTGAGCAGCTGGGCGTCCGAAGTGACGTAGAAGTGCTGGCATGGTTGCTCTTCACGTTCGGGAACATCCACAGGTCGCCGGGGTTCTTGCCCTTCGGATTGCCGGAGAGCTTGCCGGCGTTCGGCCCCTTGAAGTGCCGCTTGCCGGGATACTTGGACGGCACCCGGATTGGGTCCAGGTGGAACGTGTAGTCGTCGCCCTTGGTGAACCAGTTGATGGTCTCGTAGCGACCGGAGAGCCGCTTCTTGCAATGCAGGCCGTGGCCGAAGTGCCAGACGATGCGGTTGCGGAGCTTGAGGCCGTGTTCCTTGAAGATGGGATGGAGCACGGCGTCCAAGGGGACGATTTCTCCCCGGTCGACGTAGTTGCCGACCTGCCAGCAGATCGAACCCTGCGGATGCAGCAAGCGGACGCACCGAGCGATGACCTCCCGCTGATCCTCCAGATAGCTCGCGAGCGGCGACTTCCGTTCGTAGGACTTGCCGACATTGTAGGGTGGGGAAGTGACGACGAGCTTGATCGACGCCTCCGGCAGCTTCGCCAGGAATGCGAGGTTGTCTTCGCAGACGAGCCGCCATTCCTGCGGCGACGTGGCTGCGCCGTTGGCAGGTCGTGCCCGTCTTGCTGCGGGTGCTTTGGTGCCGCTGGCGCACTCGCCGAAGATGTCGCCCACGCTTGGGCTTCCCGCAGCCTTCACAACAGCGCCTCTTCGCGGGTGCCGTTGGCTTGCGAGTGATTGCCGTATATCGCCAAGTGGACCTGTAGGAAATCTGTGCTTTCTCGCGTCCGACATCGCCCATGCGCGCTGTAGGACATTTGCCGGCAATTCCGCGTCCGCGGCCGATCCCTACGACTGTTGCGGCTTCGGGCCAGTGCTTGCCGCAAGTGATCACTGATCTACGATTCGTCGCACACCCCGTCGCCTCTCACTCCACCGGCAACGCGATGTAGTTGTGGCTTTCCAACGGTTCCACGGTGTAGCCGTGGCCTTCGATCAGGCGCCACATGGCGTGGATCTCCTCGATCTGTTCGGCGGTTGCGGGTTTGCCGCAGCAGGCCGTTTCGGGGACGCCGGGGTAGAAGGCGCCGCCGAGGATCTCGATCAGGATCACTGGGCGGCTGGTGCGCAGCAGCTCCTCGGCACCGGCCAGCACCTCCTTCTCGAAGCCCTCGACGTCGATCTTGAGCAGGGCGACCTGCTCGAATCCGAAGCTGTCCAAGGGGCTGAGTTCCACCTGTTCGCCGCCGCTGCCGATTCCCAGGCCGCTCTCCATGGCCGGGGTGGTCGGGTTCATCTCGACGATTCGTGTTTCGGCGCCGAGGGCGTAGCGCAGCGGCACCACTTGGTCGAGGTCGTTGAGGGCGATGTTGTGGTGCAGTTCGCGGTAGTTCTTGCGCTGCGGTTCGAAGGCGTAGACGCGCCCGGTCGGGCCGACCAGACGCCCCATCAGCAGCGCATGGGTGCCGATGTAGGCGCCGACGTCCACCGCCACCGCGCCTGGCTTTAGATGCGTTTCGAGCGCGGCGATCACCTGCGGTTCCCAGACGAGCCCGGCCACATGCACCAGCTTGATCAGATCCTCCGGCGGCTCCTCGATCCAGAACTCGCCCACGTAGGGATAGCGAAAGCGTTGCCACCAGCAGGCGAAGAACAGCGTTACCCGCGAGCGTTCGGCGGAGAACAGGCGCTCGCCGCTGCGCTTGGCGAAGGAATCGGCGAAGAAGCGTTGGCCGCGCAAGCACCGCGAGGGCATGTGGTAGCGCCCGTGTGCGTCGAACGGAAACGCCTGCACGTAGGCGGCGATTTCCTCCGTGTCGTGGAGCAGTCGCGGGGTCGCGTCGATGGGCGGGATGGCGCTGGGCGGTTCCTGGCAGCTGGTCAGCAACGCGAGGGCCGCGACGGGCCAGTAGCCCTTGCGCCAAGTCATGCGCGGCTAAGGTCCGCGCCCATAGGCGATTTCCAGAAAGGCGAAGCGGCCGCCGGGGATGTCGTAGGTCGAAGCGTCGTAGCCGTTCAACGTGGCGCTGCGGCTGATCGGCGGGTCGCGGTTGAAGACGTTGTTGGCGCCGAGCGCGAGCGACCATGCCCCCAGCGCGTAGCTGAACGTCGCGTCGTGGTAGAGAGTGGCGCTCAGGCGGTTGCGCGACGCCGAGTTGTCCTCGCGGTTCGGCATCGAACACAGGCCGAGGCTGGTCAGGCTCTCCGGCGAACCGTCGAGAAAGTTCGAGCAGCGTTCCGTCATCGAGTGGATGTAGCGCAACGTCCAGGACGCCTGCCACGGCCCGCGCTCCCAGTCCAGCCGCAGCGACGACTTCCAGCGCGGCTTGCCGCGGTCCGCCTGCGTCTGCCCGACGAGCCCCCGCGTCTCCGCCACTTCGCCGGTGGCGTCGTGCAGCCGCTCCATGTAGTCGGCGAGATGGGTGGCCCGCCACACCGCCTGCCAGCGCCCAAGAGCCGTGGCCGGCGAAGCGTAGGTGGCGGCGAAGTCCCAGCCGCTCGTCTCGATGCCGCCCACGTTCAGCAGCGTGTTGCGGAAGCGTTCGATGTGGCCGGTCGCATTGCGCGTGACGAATCGGCAGAGCGACTCCACGCCGTCCTTGTGGCAGCCGTCCAGCACCGCTTGCGGGTCGAGGCCGGTGATGGCGCCGTCGATGTCGTGGCGGTAGTGGGCCAACTCGAAACGCAGCTCCTCCGCCCAATCCGCGCCGACCACCCAGGGTGGTCGCCAAGTCAGTGCGACGGTGCGGCTCCGCGAAGTCTCCGGCAGCAGCGCGGCGTTGCCGCCGGTGACCAGAAAGAGCTGGCTGCCAAGCTGCGCGTAGCTGCCGTCCGCGGGCACTCCGGCGGCGATGCAGTGGTCGATCACCGCCTGCCCGACGCCGCTCTCCGCGAAGTCCGAACACGGATCGGTCACCACGGCGTCGAGGCGCGTTTCGCCGCCGTAGAGTTCGCCGATGTTCGGCGCCCGGTAGCCTTCGGCCCAGTTGGCGCGCAGCAGCAGGCTCTCGACCGGCCGCCAATCCAGCGCGATGCGGCCAGCCCGGTCGTTGCCGAAGCTGTCGTACTCGAAGTGCCGCAGCGCACCGGAAACGGCGAGCAGTTCTGCGCCCGGCGCACCCGCGAGAAGCGGCGCTTCCATTTCCCCGTACCACTCCGTGGCCACTTGCTCGCCGGCCGTGGGCTGCGCCGGCAAACCCGCTGTCTCGCCAGCGGCAACCACCGGGTCCGGCCGGAAGCGCCCGCGTTGCGTTCGCCGTTCGAAGCCGGCTGCGAACGCCATGTCGCCAGCGGGCAGCCGCGCGAGGTCGCCAGCGATGTTGAACGTCCAGTCGCGCAAGGTCTGGTCGCTGAAGTCGCGCTGCGTGAAGCCGATCCAGTCCAGCATCGCCTCGGTGATCGTGCCGGCGCCGTCGCCTTGGCCGCCGAGCAGGTTCAACGGAACGCAGCCGGGCGTTGCGGCACACGCTTCGGGCGGGCCGAGGGCGACGAGCATCCGCCGCGCGTTGTGGGCGCCGTGCTTCACCTGCCGCGCCACGTTGCGGGCGACCACGAGGTTGAAGTCCCAGTAGAAGGCGCGTTGCCCAAGCGTCCACGTGCCGCGCAGTCCGGTCGCCCCGTAGCGGGTGTCGACGTCCTGCTTGAAGACCCGCGGCCCGCTCTCCAACGGGCGCCGGGTCGCCCAAGAGCCCGCGGCGAGGTCGAAGCCGAACGGGTTGTAGGGGTTGTCGGCGGCGATCACGATGTCGTCGAGCACGCTGCCGCTCGGTGCCAAAGGCCCGGCCCACAGCGGCTCCGGCGCAGCCTGGTTGACCGAACGCCGATTGTTGCCAAGAAGCCGCAAGTAGATTTCGAGGCTCTCGGTCAGCTGGTGTTCGAGCCGGGCGAACGCGCCGCTGCGCTTCGACGGCGTGAGCGTCAAGTTGTAGGCCGCGTAGTTGAAGCGGTCGGCGTTGCTCCACGGATGGTAGTCGTCGCCCTCGCACGGAGCGGCGGGATCGTAGGTGGGCAAGCCCACCACGCCCACGTCGAGGGCGCAGTTCACGAACGTGCCGGTGTTCGGGTCGGTGAAGATGACTCTGCCCTGGGGCGTGAACGTGCTGCCGTGGCGGGTGCCGGTGTTGGGGAACGGATAGCGCGTCTGCTCGTGGTCGGCTGCGCGGACCGCCTGCTGATCGACATGGCTGAGATGCAGCGAAACGGACGTTCCACCAAGCTCGCGGCCAAACGCAAACTCGAAACCCCGCGCCGCACCCCCGTTCGCGTAGCCGCCGCCGTGGAGCTTCGCCGAGAAGCCTTCGGCGCCAGCGGTGACGATGTTCACCACCCCGGCGATGGCGTCCGAGCCGTAGATTGAAGACGCGCCGTCCAACGACACTTCCACGCGCTCCACCACGCTCGCCGGCAGCGTGTTCAAGTCCGTGGCACCGGAGACGCCGCTGCCGGAAGCGCCGTGGACCCAGCGCAGGCCGTCCACCAGCACGAGCACCCGCTTCGCCCCCAAGTGCCGCAGATCGACTTGCGACGCACCTGCCGCCACGCCCCCGCCATCGGCGGGAAAGCCGAAGTTGCCGCTGCTGTTGAAGCGTGTGGACAAGGGCGAGCCGGAAACCGGCAAGGTCGCCAGCATGTCGCCCAGGGACTTCCTGCCAACCCGCCCGCTCTCGGCGTCGAGGCCGAGGATCAGGTCTTCGGCCTCCAAGACATCGCGCCGGATGCGCGAGCCGGTGACGACGATCTCTTCGACCACGCCGCTGGACGCCACCACCCTCGGCGCATCTTCCGCCGCGGCCCAGGCGCCGCAACACCAGAAGGCGGCAGCCACCGCTCCCCACAGAATGTTCCGCAACGCTCGCATAGCGGCAATGGTAGGGAAGCCGGGGAGTTCATGCGAGCGCATCCGATGGGCCGGGTGTGCGACATTCGGTGGCGCAAGTGCTGGGAACCACCGCGATTTTCGCCGCCAAACGCTACCGCGTCCTGCCGCGGCTGCCCTGGGAGCGCGGGCGTCTCGCCCGCACAGGCGAACATCGTGAACCAGGATGCGGGCGGGGACGCCCGCGCTCCCAGGATGTGCGGGAGCAGACGCCACCAAATGTCGCACGCCCCGATGGGCCGGGCAACTTGACCGCAACCGGCGATTGCCTTGAGCATAGAGCGCAGTTCCCCGCCAGCCATTCAGCGAGCGCCGCCCATGCAGATCCTCCGCACCCCCGAAGACCGCTTTGCCGCGCTTGACGGCTATCCCTTCGCGTCGCGCTACGCCGAGGTGCCCGCCGGAGACGGCAGCGCGCTGCGCATGCACTACGTGGACGAAGGCCCGGCGGACGGCGAACTCGTCCTCTGCCTGCACGGGCAGCCCACCTGGTCCTACCTGTACCGCAAGATGATTCCGCTCCTCACCGCTGCCGGGCGGCGCGTCGTGGCGCCGGACTTCGTCGGCTTCGGCAAGTCGGACAAGCCCGCCGAACGCTCCGACTACACCTACGCCAACCACGTGGCCTGGCTGGAGGGGCTGCTGGAAGCGCTTGATCTCAAAGACATCACGCTGGTCTGCCAGGACTGGGGCGGCTTGATCGGCCTGCGGGCGGCTGCGGAAACGCCGGAGCGCTTCGCCCGCATCGTCGCCGCCAACACCGGCCTGCCGGACGCGAACGGCCTCGAAGGCGAAGCCGCCCAAGCCGCCAACGACGCCATGACCGCCCACTACGCCTCCCTGCCGGTGCATGGCAGCGCGCCGGAAATGGGTATGGCGATGGTGGGCGACCGTTCCGGCATGGGCTTCCTGCACTGGGTGAAGTTCTGCGCCGAAAGCCCGGGCTTCCACGTCGGCGGCGTGGTCGGCTTCTCCTGCGGCGGCCTGCTCAGCGACGCCGAAATCGCCGCCTACGACGCCCCCTTCCCGGACGAGACCTACAAAGCGGGCGCACGCCAGTTCCCGACCTTGGTGCCCATCCGCCCAGACAACCCGGCCGTTCCCGCCAACCGCGCCGCCTGGCGAGTCTTCGAGGCATGGGACAAGCCCTTCCTCACCGCCTTCAGCGATGGCGATCCAGTCACCGCCGGCGCCCACAAGCGCTTTCAGGAACGGGTTCCGGGCGCGCAAGGCCAGCGCCACGTCACCATCGAAGGCGCCGGCCACTTCCTGCAGGAACAGGCGCCCGGCCCGCTCTCGGAAGCCGTGCTCCAGTTCATGGCGGACAATCCGCTGTAACCGCCTACCAAGCCGCGGCCGTCTCTAGCTCACAGCCGAAACACCTTCATCACCTCGTCCCCCAGGTGGTTGATCGCCTTCACGGCGATGCGCCCGGACTTCGGCCTCTCGAACGGTCGCGAGGTGTCGCTGTAGAGCGAGGCCGAGGCGTCCGCGTCTATCTCGGCGCGCAGCGTCGTCTTCAAGGATTTGTAGGAGTCGCTGGATTGGGCGCCTAGGAAGTAGGCGTGGCGGACGAAGAAGCTCTCGCCGCCATGCGCGCTTTGAGAATCGGCGCGGCCGTGCTTGGCGAACTCGGCGGCGTGGGCGTCGTAGTTGAAGGCGCAGCCGATCAGCACGTCGAAACCGGCATCCGCAGCTTCCAACGGGAAGCGAGCATGAACAGAAGGGAAGGCCTACATCAGAACACCGATCCCCTCATCGCACAACGCTCACGCCAGCGCTCTCGCGCAGCACCCGCGCCCGATGCCGCTCGCAGCGCAACATCTGCGAGTTCCGCGACAGCTCCCTGGCCGCATCCAACAGCTGCTCCATGTCGCCGTCGACGTCGAAGGCGTTCACCAATCGGCGAGCGACATTCGGCATGTTGACGTTCCGCTCGAGCCTCTCGGCCAGCCCATGTAGGTATCGGTGCGCTTCGTCCGACGACAGCTCTTCTTCCGGCTGCGGCCAGTTGCTGGCCATCGCCAGCATCAGCAGTTGACGCGAGGAGTTGCTGCCGGAGTGCGCTTGAAGCAGCGCAAAGTCGGCTTCAACGACTATTCCGGTATTGCGGCCCATGGTCTTGGCGACCAGTTCGCTTATTTCGTAGTGATCTATCGAGCGCATGTTGTTGGTCACCACGCAGTCCACTCCCGCCGCGATGCCTTGCGCCAGCACCATCGCGTCGCCGTTTCGGTGTATCTGTGTTGGCTCGTTCAGCTTCGGAAAACAACGGAGCGTGAATCGTTGCATCAGCTCGCTCGCGGCTTCCTTCTGTTCGTCGCTCAACGTCACGGTTGCGTAGGGCGCATCCGGCATGGCCACGACGTCGTTCCAGCACCGCTTGTGCGACGCGTTCCTCCGTTGGGCGGTTGGAGAGTCGTCGACCATGTTCGGAGCGCACAGTTCGTCCATGACGCGAGGCAAGATCAGAACCTTGGCATGGGCGGTCTCCATCCACAGCGACATGAGCCGCCGCTGGGTCTGCTTGCCGAGCAGGTTGGAGTCGAACGCCAAGCCGTTCGGCGTGTTGCTATCCATCATCTTTGAGGAACGACGGCAGCGCCGGCGCGTTCGGGTCGGGCTTGCGGTGGGCGGCCTGCCATCGTCGCCAGGAAGACTGCGGTGGCGGGTCGACGTCTGGGTCGGTCATGCACGGGTGTATGTCGTCGAGCGGAGAGTGATGCGTGACGGCAGCCAATCCCCGCAGCGTTGGGTCTTGCGGGTAGCCGCCCTTGATGCCGGCGCGTCTGCAGATGGCGGCAAGATCGGCTGGGCCGTCCGTGGACGTGACCGTGTCTTCAACGTTCGTCGCTGTTGGCCGAAATCCACCGATGGGCCGGTTCGAAGTTGAGCGGCGCTGCATTCGCACCGGCACCAGCCGATGTTCGACCCTGTCCACGGTGGCCTGCGCCTGTTCCAGGATCACGTAGCCGAGCAGTGGTTCCTCGGCGTCGTCCAGCGTTTCCGCGAACATCACTTCGTTCACGACGGGGCGGAACCCCGCTATCTCGATCTCGACGGGCGCGCAGATTTCGCCCTGCACCACATGGCCATTGTCGAGGACCAGCTCCATCGCTTGCTTGCGCGGAAACTCGCCGAGCCGTTCCTTCCAAGCCGAGGGCACGATCAGGGCAGCGGCGCCGGTATGCACCAGCATCCCGCACTCGACGAACCTGCTCTCGTCGAACAGGTTGGTGACCTTCGTCCTTGCGATGATGCGTCCCATCGACAGCCCCTTGGCCAGTTCGGTCCGCCAGCGTGTGGAGGCAATGGTAGGGCATCGCAAGCCGCCGCCGCTAGCTCATGTCCGCGAAACGCCTTCACCACGTTGCCGCCTCGTGGTCGATGGCGGCGATGCGACTGGACTTCGTCGTGTAGGAAAAGACGACCACGAAGTATGGCAAATGTCCTACATACAAGCGCTCCCAAGCCTAGGACACTGTCCGCCAAGACCGTGCCGCTGGCACGGATTCGAGAGGCGGGACTATGCTACTTTCGCTACGAGCGCGGCGTTGGGCCGCGCCGGGAATCAGAGGAGGACAGCGCCATGCCAGGGTCCCCGCAGGCGATGGCGGCCGCAGCCGCCGCGAACGCCCAGGCCGCACCCGCCGTCCGCGCCAAGGACGCCGCGGACGACGTGTTCTACCCCAGCTCGGACGGTAAGCGGATGGCGGAGAACACGTGGCAGGGCAACGCCATCCGGCACGCCGCGGGCGACCTCAACATGATGCATCCCGAGGCGCTCGTGGCGCTGGACGTGCTGGTGTACCCGGAGCAGGGCAACAGGTACAAGAGCATCGCGCCGGACGTCCTGGTGGCGCTGGGTTTGGGCATGGGCGGGCGCACGTCCTACAAGGTGTGGGAGGAGGGCAAGCCGCCGGACTGGGTGCTGGAGGTCGCATCGCCGAGCACGGAGGAGAAGGATCGGCTCTCGAAGCGGGACGATTACGCGGCGATGGGGGTGCGGGAGTACTGGCTGTTCGATCCGAAGGGCGACGTGTATCCGCACGGAACGCCACGGCTGCGGGGGCTCACGCTGGAGGACGGCAAGTACCGGCCGCTGGAATCGCGGCTGGAGGACGGCGTGCGGATGATCCACAGCGAAGTGCTGGGCTTGGGCGTGCGCGCCGAAGGCGACTTGCTGCGCTTCTGGGATCCGGTGGAGCGCGAGGATGTCTGGCATCAGCCCGAGGCTCGAGCGACTGCCCTGCGGGAAGCAGCCCGCGCGGACCGGGAGGCGGCCCGCGCTCAGGAGGAAGCAGCGCACGCCCGGGAGGAAGCAGCCCGTGCGGATCGGGAGGCCGCAGCCCGCTCGGACGCCGAGGCTCGCATTGCGGAGTTGGAGGCCGCGCTGCGTTCGCGGATCGACCGTGAAAATGAGTGATCGCTGACCTGCCGTACGGCATGAGCAGGATCACATCTGAAACACCACCTTCATTGCTTCGTCGGTGGTTGGTGACTTGACGGCGATGCGGCTGGACTTCGGCTTGCAGGAGAACATGCACGATGTCTTGCGGATGTCCTGCATACAAGCGCTCTCGAGCCTAGGAACTGTCCGCCAAGACCGTGCCGCCGGCGCGGATTCGACGGACGGCACTATGCTATTTTCACCACTGGCGCGGCATCGGGCTGCGCCACGCTTTCAAGGAGGACAGCGATGCCCACGTCCCCGCAGGCGCCGCCTCCGCCGCGAACGTCCAGACCGCACCCGTCGCCCACGCCGGGGACGTCGTGGACGGCGTGTTCTACCCCTGTTCGGACGGCAGGGGGATTGCGCAGAACAACTGGCAGGGGCGGGTCATCCTGCACGCCGCTGGCGACCTCGGCGCGGTGCATCCCGAGGCGCTGGTGGCCGCTGCTGTTCTGGTTTATCCGGAGAAGGGAAACAGGTACAGGCGCAGTGTGCCGGACGTGCTGGTGGCGCTCGGCCTGGGCATGGGCGGGCGCTGGTCCTACAAGGTGTGGGTGGAGGGCAAGCCGCCGGACTGGGTGCTGGATGCGGCGCCGTCCCCCGTGGAAGAGGACAGGCTCTCGAAGCAGAGCGAGTACGCGGCGATGAGAGCGCGGGAGTACTGGCTGTTCGACCCGAAGGGCGACGTGTTCCCGCGCGGAACGCCGCGGCTGCGCGGGCACGCGCTGGAGAACGGTGAGTACCGGCCCTTGGAGTCGTGGCTGGAGGACGGTGTGCAGATGATCCACAGCGAGGTGCTGGACTTGGGCGTACGCGCCGAGGGCGACTTGCTGCGCTTCTGGAACCCGGCGACGCGTGAGGACGTGCGGCATCACAGCGAGTCCGAAGCGGTTGTCGCGCAAGGCGAAGCCGCCGCGCGGGCCAAAACCCGTGCGGACAGGGAGGCCGCAGTCCGGTTGGACGCCGAAGCTCGCGCCGACCGAGAGGCCGCAGCCCGGTTGGACGCCGAGGCTCGCGTTGCAGAGTTGGAGGCTGCGTTGCAGCGGCTCGCCCGCGAGAGTGAGTAGTCGCTAACCCGCCGCACAGCATCACCCTCCCCATAGGCTCACCCTCACAGCCGAAACACCTTCATCACCTCGTCGCCAAGGTGGTTGATCACCTTCACGGCGATGCGCCCGGACTTCGGCCTCTCGAACGGGCGCGAAGTGTCGCTGTAAAGGGAGGCCCAAGCGTCCGCGTCTATCTCGGCGCGCAGCGTCGTCTTCAAGGACTTGTAGGGGTCGCTGGTCTGGCCGTTCAGGAAGTAGGCGTGGCGGACGAAGAAGCTCTCGCCGTCGTAGTCGGTGTCGATGAACCAGCAGGCGATGGCGTCGGTTTCGTCGCTGCGCACGTCGCCGCTGCTTGGTTCGTACACGTCCACGCCGTTCAGCTTCACGATCAGCGCATCGCCGCTGTTGCCGTCGGCGGGCAGGATGTCGATGTCCGGTTCGCCGAAGACGACGAACAGGTTGCCCTTGCCGGTGTTCTTGAGGTCGTCCGCCATGTGCAGGTCGGCGTTCATGCGCGCTTTGAGAATCGGCACGCGGCCGTGCCTGGCGAACTCGGCGGCGTGGGCGTCGTAGTTGAAGGCGCAGCCGATCAGCACGTCGAAACCGGCGTCCGCCGCCTCGCGGGCCGCGTCCACGAGGTCTGGCCGCGACACGGTGCCGAACTCCGGCCCGATGAAGATGCCCGCCCGCATTTCCTTGCCATCACCCTTGCCATTGTTCGCCGCGTAGCGCCCCTCGGCGCAGACGAACTCGCCGGGCCAGGGCGTCAAGGCGGAGAACTCGATGCGGTCCGCCTTGTGCGCCTGGTGGACGCCAGCGGTGCGCAGATTCTCGAGGATGACGCTGGCGAAATCCTGCGTCGGTTCCACATGGTACTGCGCCCGCGCCTCGCGCACTTCGCCGGCCGGTTCGTCGTCCTCGTCGATGGCGAGCAGGCGATGCGGCGACAAGCTCTCGACGGTGAACGGCCCGGCCACGCGAACGCGCTTCTTGTCCTCGTAGGGCTTGTCGTAGAGGTATTCGTAGTCGGCCTTGGCGGCAATGGAGGCGTCGATCTCCTTTTGCCGTTCGATGCGCAGCCGCCACCACGCGGCGTGGAAGTCCGCCGCGGCCTTCGGCCACGGGTCCACGGGGCGGGGCGGAAGCGTGTCGAGCGTGTAACTCGCGGACAGCGCGGCGTTGAGTTCGGCAAGCAGCCGTCGCGCCACGTCGCGCTCTTGATCCTGCTCCCGTGCCGCTTGCAGCTTGAAGAAGGCGTCCTGTGCGTCCGACGCCCAAGGATCCTCCGCATCGCGCGGAACCTCCCACTCCTCCCATGCCTGCCCCCGGCTCTTGTTGAGCGCATCCCGCAGCTTGTCGAGCTCGGCTTGATGCTGCTCGTGGATGACGTCGATCTCGGCGTTGTTGGCGATGGCCTTGAGGGTGATGTGCGGCACGCGCTCGTAGACGAAGCCTTGCCGAACCGCGCCTTGGGTTGGGCTTTCGGACAGTGCCTTGCGCGACAGTTCTGCTTCCTTCCGCTGTCCCTCGGGCGAATCCGAGAGCAGGTAGTAGGGATAGCGAGCGCCCATGACGCGAGCGCGGGCCAAGGCGAGGGCGACGCGGGAGGTATCGATGGTGATCCAGCGCCGGCCCCACTGCTCGGCGACGTAGGCGGTGGTGCCCGAACCGCAGGTGGGGTCTAGGACGAGGTCGCCCGGATCGGTCGCCATCAAGATACAGCGCTCTACGGCCTTGGAGACGGTTTGAACCACATACAAGCGATCCTCTGTCCGAGAACCGCTCCCCGTGTCAAACCAGACGTTGTTCAGTGTCAACGATGGCGTGTCGGAGAAGAGCCTCTTGTATCTGAGTGTTCCCCGTACGTCGCATAAGCGATTTGCCCGTGCCAGTCGGGCGAGCCCGTCTAGTGATGTCGACCAATAGCGCCTCTTCGGATCAAACGCCCGCCCTCGAAAGTTGAACGGTTCTCGTGTGTACTCGTGCGATGACGTGAGGTCGCCAAGTCCGAAGAGACGGCCATTGCGCTGTGCTGCCGATGGGTTCTCTTTCTCCTGCTTGCTCAACCTGCGCCAAGAGCCATCTGCGGTCTCGATACACCCGTACGAATCCTCGGACACGTCGGAGAGCTTCTTGACACTCCTTGCTTGGCGAAACTTGCATTGCTGCCGATCCCGCGCATAGATGATGATCGAGTCAAAGACAGACGCGACGAACTCCGCTGTGCGATTGCTGGTCGTACGGAACTTGACCTCGGCGAGAAACTGTTGCTCCCCAAACACCTCGTCCATCACTGCCCGCACTCGATGCACGTTTTCATCCCCGATCTGCACGAACACCGAGCCGCTCTCCGTCAGCAGATCCCGCGCCACTGTCAGCCGATCGCGCAGATACGTCAGATACGAGTGGACGCCATTCAGCCAAGTATCCCGAAACGCCTTCACCTGCTCCGGCTCCCGCGTGATGTGCTCCGCCTTCCCGTCGCGTACGTCGCGGTTGCGGGTGGACCACTGGAAGTTGGAGTTGAACTTGATGCCGTAGGGCGGATCGATGTAGATGCACTGCACCTTGCCCCGCAACCCCTCGCGCTCGGCCAGCGAAGCCATCACTTGCAGGCTGTCGCCAAGGATCATGCGGTTCGCCCAGTTGGCGTCGTGCTGGTAGAACTCCGTGCGAGCGGCGTCGTCCGGCAACCCGTTGAAGTCCGCGAACAGGTCAGCCGTCCCGTCGTCTGTGCCCTTGCCCTCTTTGCTCTGCCGCAGTAGGTCGTCGATCAACGCCTTCGGATGCACCTTCTCCTGAATGAACACGGGCGGCGCTGGCACCATCAGGTCAGACCAATCCACCACGTCCTTGCCTTGCCAAACGAGCTGCGGATCGAGATCGGGGTTCCGCCGCCGATAGGCGACCTCAATCGGATGCCGGTCATCCTCGGCCATCACGGCCTGATGTTCAGCCGTCGGGATGTTCTTGCGCGAGGCGGCATCGTGCGTAAGCGCTTCCACCTGCTTGGGTTGCTTGGCCTTCCTCGCCATCTCCTTCTCCCCTAGGTTGCCTCTTGGCTACGTTGTCGTGGTCCTATCTGACAATCGACTAGCGCTCGAAGCCCTCAAGCTCTTGCGCTACTTCGTGGCCCCCGTCAAGACATAGGAGGTCGATCAAGTCGAGGGCCTTGGACGTCCAATCGTCGTCCTGATGTTGCTGGTACACGCGAAAAATCAGCCTAACGAGGGTGTGTGATTCAACTCCTCGCCGCTTCTCCTTGGGCCACGACGCGAGCTTCGCGCAGACGTCACACGTCAGTCGTGGCAACCTCTCCGGCGATTTGTCCACCGCACGAAGTAGAAAATGGGCGTGCTCTTGAAGCGCTCGGCTCTCACTGAACGCGAGGATGAGGTCTTCATACGTCTCGAGAGCTGCGCCCTCCAACTCCAAAAAGCAAGATGCAGCCCGGCGCCGAACGCCGTCATCGTCGTCGTTGAACAATGTTGGAAGAAGATCGACGCACCAAGCTCTACACGCCGGATTCGCGATGTTGCTTGAGGCGACCCGCGCCAAGCCAAGTCGCTGCTGGGAACTCCCGCGCAGCGCCTCGTCGACCAGATATTGGGTCTTTTTGCGTGTCAGAACGGCGAGGCCTGCCAATGTTGCCCCCGCTTCGCGTACATCTGGAAAGGCGGACCGGAGCATGCGCTCGATGAGGGGGCATACTTCAGCGAGACTGTCACGCATCCGGTTCTGAAGAAAGTAGGCTACGGGTCTGGTGGCGAGCAGACGATCTTCGGATAGATCCATGCGCTTGAATAGCGACAAGGCGAGATCCGCATCGCTATTGGCGATGGCATTAAGGCTGTCGGCTACGCAGGAGAGGACGGCAGGGCTGCGGTCGCATACCATCCGTTCGAGAGTTGCGCGAAATCTGTCGACATAGCTAGCGTCCGTAAGGATGAGGTTACAGACAGCGTTGGCAACTTTCCCCCGTGTGGTGTTGATACCGTGAGTGAGCATGTCGCCACCCCAATATAGCGTTCCCGCGGCGGCCTCCTGGCGCCACTCCTCTTTGCTTGGGTTCTTGCTCTCCACCGCCAACTGGTGGAGCATCTGAACCGCCTCGTCCGGCAGCGGCTCTTTGATTCGTCCGAGGACATCCGCGATCGATGAACCACAATACTCGAAAGCGCTGGCGTACGCTTTGCGGCAGACGTGGAGCTTGACGCCTATCGACACGTCGCTCTCCTTGAGTGCGGACAGAAGGCGAGCGAACCTTTGCGGTTCCTCTTCGGCCCTGCCTTCGAGCGCTTGCTCTAGCTGGTGTGTCCCCATGTCGATGGCTCGCAACCACTGTTCGGCGGTCATCTGCGACCCGGCATCTTCTCCGATTGGCGACGCAACTACGAGTGCTTCGGACACACTTGGCTCGCGCTCTGGCGCACCGTACTTTCGATCGAGCTCCTTGATGTGCGCGTTCGCCTTCGGGCTGCGCAACTCCGGTGGAAACGCCGAGAGGAGGTCAGACCAAAACCACCCCCTGTACTCTAAGCCATCCTTGGTACGTTCGTAGGGAGAGGCATATGCGAGGACCATGTCTTCAAGTCGCTTGCGACTTTCTGCCGAGCAGTGTGGCACCACCGCGGCGATTGTCTCCGTCGCGCACCAGTGCGAGTCATCGTCGAGGCGCCACGGTTGATCACACAGCAGACCGACGGCTTCGTCTGCAGATTGTGCTGCGCCGCCACCGTAGAGCGCCAACAAGAGGTGGTTCGCCACATGGGTGTCGCGCTCGCGCAAGGTCGAAATCACTTCGCGGAGGCCGTCGATGTCCTCACTCGCGATGGTCACGAGCGCATCGGCGAGCGCCGACAGCCAAGCTCCCGCCCCATATGGACGGCTGGTCATGACGAAAGAGCGCCACACCGAATCGTGCTTGGGCGGCGTGTCGTCGACAGCGCAGGCGCCCGAGATGTCGAGAACGATGGGCAAGATGTGGTGGACGAACGCGGCAGGGGCGGCCTTGGCGGCGTCCTTGATCAACGTCGCGTCAGCGTCATCGCCCCATAGACGCTCACCCGCAAGGAGGTCGCCGCCTTTGCCGCCGAGCATAAGGCGTCGCCGCGTCCAGCGGGCTAGCGCTTCTGAGAACCACTTGGCGCGTTCCTTGTTGAGGCCAAAGAAAACGTCCGTGAAGGACTCCGGGACGCCGTCGAACACCCCGTTGTCGATGAGTCGCAAGCAAAACTCGAAGAGGCGACGGTTCTCGTAGTGGCCCCGGGCCATCTCCCGCAGCCGCCGCGGCCACTCACCACCACGACCGACATACGGTTCGACTAGAGCCAAAGCTCGGTTCGGCGAATGTCGGCCGTGCCAACTCAGGTAGTCGACAGCGACGTCGGCCAGAGCATCATTGCCTGAGGCTAGCCAATCACCGACCAAGCCATGCTGGTAGGTGATCTCGAACCACGACTGCGACCAGAAGAGTCGCCTCCAAGCGAGGGCAGAGAGCCTGTCTGGGTTTGCTTTGCCGGCTTCTCTGGCGCTTAGCCCTGGACCGACCAACTGCGTCCAGATTTGCCACTCGCCTTCCGTCGGCTCTACCACTTCCGCGAGCAGTGCAAGAGCGAGGTCCTTGATGTGCGCCCGTATGCCTCCGTCCGCAAGCAGATCGCGAAGCTCCCTGATGTATCGGCCGGGATCGGCGTCACGCAGATAGGTAAGGATCTGTCGGACTTGGGCGCGGCGGAACAGATGCTGCTCCGACTGCTTGAGAAACTCGACCACATGCTCGCCCCGTTCGACGAACAGCCGAGCAAAGCAATAGTCGAAGAAACTCTCGTGGCCAAACCCATATCGGAGTCCATCGGTGACAATGACGCCCTCGGACGCGAGTTGATTCACGTATGGAGCCGGATACCTGTCCAGCCTCTCTTTGGGTACGGAGAGCTGCTGCGTAGCGGTCATCTGGTCGCAGAGTGCCCCGATCACGTCCACCCAATGAACGTCGAGCGCGAGAGAGGATCGCTCCGCAACGAGTTGTCGTTTCTCATCCCAATAGCGGTCAAATAGCTCCTTCGCTGTCTTGAAGTCGCGCACATGGGATTGATCGAACCCCGCTTCGAGGAAGAGCGCGAGGTTCTGGGGGAGTTGAAGGAGCTCCAGTTGACGCTTCCTGAAGAGCGTGGCGTCAAAGTCGGCCGCGGCTAGGACTTCCTTCACTTGGTCGATTCCAAACTCTGCGACTGTCACGGGATCGCTCGAATCGCGGGGCAGCAGCCCTCGTAGCCGGTGGTCGTGGTGCCAGTCGAAAGAGCGGCAGACGACGACGGTGTGAATCACGGCGCGTGGTCGCTGCTCGCGGGCTTCATGAAGCAGTGCCTCGACCATCTCGAATGCCGCCGTGCTTCTGCCCGAAGCGCTGCCGACTGCATCTAGCTGATCGACGATCAGGACGCCTGGGCAGCCGACGCCCTCGGCGGCTGCGGCGAGTACGAGGGCGGGTGACTCCTCCAAGTTCAAGCTCTGCCCGAGACTGGCAGTGGTCAGAACGCTGGCGAAGTCCACGCGGTCTAGCCGGAACGTCAGGACGGGCCAGCCTCGGCTTTGTAGGGCTGCCGTTATCTCCGCGACGTAGGCCGTTTTGCCGGTGCCGGCCTTGCCGACCACGACGCTGTCCGTGCCGGCGTCCCCCAGTCGTGAGAGCAGTGCCGTCTTTGCTTCGCGTGGGATAAGAGTTTGCCGAATGAGGTGTCTCCGCGCCGCATCCAAGTAATGGTCGGTCACTTCCTGTACTGCAGGACACGCATTTTCCGGTCTATGGAGCCGCCGCAGCCGGTGGCCACGCTCCTTGAGGTGCTCGACGATCTCCGCACGGCGCAGCGTACGATGCACGGAGTCTTCAACCAACGCTCGGGTCGCGTCGAGCAGATTGCGAGGCTGATCGAGAAAGTGCGCTTGGAAGCCCCAGAGCACTTTCTCTCTGAGATCGTGTTCATTGATTGTACGTACGGAGATGCGACGTAGTCGGTCAATCGCCGTTTGGTGGTCGCATTGCCACGTCGATAGCAATCCGTTGAGCGATTTCTCCCGATCCTTGTTCGGTTCGAGAAATTTGCCTACGAACTCCTCCGCCGACTCTGCGTCGTTCGCGGCCTCGCACAGGTCCGCCAGCTCGCGAGCGTCGCCGCCCGACACGAAGACAAACCGGTCGTTCTCGCCCGCGACCTTTCTGCCGATTTCCCCAAGGAGGCGCTCAGATGCGAGGGTTGCGAGGCTCCACTTCTTCCCGCTCGGGCTGTTGCGTTTGACTTGGTGAAGTTCGCGCTTCTGGCCCACTCGCACGACGAACTCCGCCTCGTCGACGCCGGGTTCCTCTATGCGGATCGAGTCCGTGTCGCCACGAAGCAGGCGGATGCACTCGCTCACCGTCCATAGCGTCTCGTAGCGATGGCCGAGCTTGGCTGCGGGGCCGCCAGCGAGGGTCATGCTGCGCCACCCCCATCTTCAATGTGGGCCACGCCCGACTCTTCCGCGAGTTCATGCAACCGCCTGTCGCGAGTCCATAGCAGCGTTCCAACAGGCCCGGCCAAGACCGCCCCGAGCAGGTGCGCGTCGACGAAGCCGATGCCACGGCCCATGAGCTTGTTCGACTCGATCAGCGCCACCACAGCCTCGTCATCCAGAGCCTTCAATCCGGGCAACGCCCGCAGCTGGGCGAGCGTCTCCTCCCGCCGAGACAGGTTACCGCAGGCGAGCTCGCCGAGCACCATCGGATGCGTCGCCACGTTGCCCGCAGCCAAGTGCTCTCGCAGGCCTTCGTCGGCTTGCCGCAAGTGATCCACCCACACGCTTGTATCCGCCAAGAGCATCAAGGCGCACTTCGGCGTCGCGGAACGTGCTCCAGGTCCGGTGCCGTGCCACCGGCCTTCGCCAGCCAATCGGCAGCGGCGGCTTCCTTCGAGAGCAGTGGGGTGACCACGCTCTCGAAGTCGGCGGAGAGGGCGGCCTTGAAGTCCGTTCGCATGGTGTGTACGTCCTTCAGTTCGGCGAAGGCCCAGCGGCCGTAGTCTTCCAGGCGGTTCACGGCGGGGAGCCAGCGCGTCTCCATCGTCAGCTTCTTGTCTTTGGCGTCTTCGCCGCGGTAGCCCTTCACTTCCACCACCAGATGCAGGAGGTCGTCCTCGCCGTGGCCGTCGTCCAGCAGGACGATGAAGTCCGGGATGTAGATGCGCGAGGTCGAACCCATGCGGTAGGGGACTTCCAGGCCTAGGCCGTGGTTCTTCGCGTAGGCGCGTACTCGGGAGTGGGAATCCACGAGTGCGCAGAACACCGCCTCCCAATCGCTGTCGCAGACGGCCCAGTTCACGTGGCTGCGACGGAAACTGGTTTGGTGGAGGGTCTTGTTCGACGACGTGTTGAAGTTGACGTTTGCGGTGCTGCCGGTGGGGTGGTGCGGGTCCAGGATGGCGGTGATGCGCTTTTCTCCGCCGTCGCAGGGAACGATGGCGGCCGCGATGCGTTCGCAGGCCGTTTCCTCGAGCTCCGGGTACCGGATCTGCGCTGGGTAGGTTTCGCCGTCGCACACCAAGTGTGCTTCGAGCCATTGTTTGGCGATGCGTTTGAGTTGGCCGAACAGGTGCTGCTTGGGCCCATCGTCCGGCGTTCGCCATTTGGTTTCCAGCAGCCGTCTGGCGAGGTGGAAGGCGACGGTGTTGGTGCGCAAGGAGCGCAGGTGTTTCAAATCGAGGTCCACGCCTTCGCCGACGATGCCCTCGTTGCGGACGTTGGACGGGCCCACCAGTTCGGGCGTCAGGCGCAAGGTGGAGTCTTCGGTGAAGCGGGCCGTGATGCGTTCCTCCGGCAACTCCGTGCGATAGCCGGCCACGCGGGGAAAGCGGATCTCGCAGGCATCGCGTTCCGGGCGCACGGCGTGGACATGCACGGTTCGCCGTGGCGGCTGCGCTTTCGCCACCACGGGTTTGGCGGTGAAGTCGAAGGGGATGCCGAGCACGTCGGCGTATTCCACGTTGAACAGGCCCTGTTCGTTCAAGTCGTAGGATTGGCGGCGCAACGCGCGGCCCACCACTTGTTCGCACAGCAGTTGGGTGCCGAAGGCGCGCACGCCCAGAACGTGGGTAACGGTGTTGGCGTCCCAGCCTTCGGTGAGCATGGAAACGGAAACCACGCAGCGGATGGATTCGCCGAGGCGCTGCGGCTTGCCGACGGTGTTCATCACTTCGCGCAGCAGGTCTTGGTCGGAGAGGGTCTCGGCCTTGCCGCGATCGCCGGTGCGTTCCACGATCTCGCGGCGGAAGCGTTCGATTTCGTCGGCGGCCATGGCGCGGAAGTTGCCGTCCAGCGCTTCGCCGGATTCCAGGCGCTCGCTGTCGATCAGGAGCGTGTTCGGGCGGGCGAGGGGTTTGCGCTGCTCGTCGAAGTTGCGGAACAGGGGGAGGTGGCCGTTGCGCACGGTGGTTTCGCCGGCTTCGTTTTCGATCTGGGCGCCGGCGATGTAGTCGTAGAGCAGCTTCGAGGTGGTCTGGTTGTTGCACACGACGATGAAGCAGGGCGGCGCTTCGATGTCAGCCTTGCGCCATTCGTCGAACGTCTTTTCGTAGTGGCCGTAGAGCGCGTCGAGGGCGGTTCGCAGTTCGTTCGGCAGGGTGAGCGCATCGCGGGTGCGGGCCATGCGCTTGCCGATGTGTTCCCACAGGTTGCGGAACACCAGGGTATCGGTGGCTGGCAGGTTGTCCGCCACCGGCACCCTTGGCAGCTTGACGATGCCGCATTCGATGGCGTCCATCAGCGAGAAGTCGCTCATCGTCCACGGGAACAGCGTGCCTTCCGCGTAGCCGGAACCGCGCAGGAAGAACGGCGTGGCGGAAAGGTCGATCACGCGGCTGATGCCCAGTTTCGATTGCACCGCTTGCAGGCCGCGCAGCCACACTCGCGCCGCTTCCTGGTTCTTCTCCGCCTCCTTGCGTTCGTCGCCCTTGAACGTGCCTTCCTCGCTCTCGTCCGGCTTGCTGGCATAGCAGTGGTGGCCTTCGTCGTTGAAGACCAGCACGTTCTTCATGCCCATCAACTCCGGGCACACGCGCTGCAACATCTGGCCGTCGGTTTCCGTGGTGGAGAGCGGCTCGCCGTGGCCTTGCAGCAGGCGGCGCGTGCCACGGCTGAGCTGCATCCGTTCGCGGCGCATGAAGGCGTGGTAGTTGGTGATGACGATCTTGGCGCGGCCCAGGTCCGGCAGCATGTCCGGCGGCACCAGTTCGCGGCTGGCGTAGTAGGCGTCCGGGTCGTTGGGATTGAGCACGCGCAGACGGTCGCGGATGGTGAGGCCGGGGGCGACGACGAGGAAGCCGCGGCTGAAACGCGGGCTGGTGGGGTGGCGCACGGCGTTCACCGTCTGCCAGGCGATGAGCATGGCCATCACGGTGGTCTTGCCAGCGCCGGTGGCCAGTTTCAGCGCCAGGCGGCTCAGGCCCGGATTCGCCTGTTCGTTGACGTCTTGCAGACGTTCGAGGAAACCGGCCGCCTCGCGGCCCGCTCTGGGCGCCACCTCGGTCAGCCAGATGGCGACTTCCGCCGCTTCCAACTGGCAGAAGAACGGGCGGATGGCGCTGAACTCGTGGTGCCGCCAGTGCTTCAGCAGCCGCGCCGTTTCCGCGGTGACGCGCCACTGCGCTTCGGGCAGCTTGCGCCAGGCGTCCACTTGCCGCCGCACGCCGTTGATCGCGTCCGCGCGTTCGTACTGCTGGTTGGCCGTGTTGACCGCTGCCGCCTCGGCGTCCAGATCCAGCTGGCGTTGGCCGCGGCGGCGCTTCCTCGGCTTCGGAACCGCGGCGATGAACGATGCGTCGCGGCGGCTCTCGATCTGCCGATTGGTGGGCTGCCGGTTGTCGTCGAGCTCCCAATGCCTGCCGGGGTACTCGTAGGGCGAGTTGAGGATGGGCTGCTCGAAGAAGCTGGGCATGGCCGGCGTGGAAGCGAAGATGGGGCATTGTAAACCGCCTTCGCTCGCGCCATCCGCAACGAATGCCAAGGGCGTGGCTTCACATGCCCCAGACGTGAACGGTGCCGCTGGCGGTCGATCTCGTTTCGTGGAACACCTTCTCGTGCCAGCTCTTGGCTGCGTCGCGGTCGAAGATCACCAGATGGCCGGACTTGGCGGCGCTGCGGTCCATGTAGCCGGCGGTCTGCTCCAAGCCTTGGGCGATGGTGCTCTCCAAGCCCTTGTGCAGGATCTTGCACTCGACCACGGTTCTGTCCTGTTCGTCGGATGCGCCTTTGCGCGGCCACAGGATCAGGAGATCCGTGCGCCCGCGCCCCAAGCCGTACTCCCGCTCGATGCGCCCGCCGCCGTTGACGATGCGTTGCAGGAACGCCTGCAGGAGGAGCTGCGGCCCGGCCTCTCGATAGGAGCAGCGCTCCACCCAGTGTTCCGAGTGCTCGCGGAAGAAGGCTTGGAAGGCGGCGAGCAGCTTGATCACATCGAGGCTGCCATCGGCGCCCATGTACCGGGCGGCATCCTCGACGAGACCTTCCTGGGCGGCGGCGGTGAGCTCCCGCGGCACCACTTCGGCGTAGACGGGGTTGGCGATGCGCAGGGGCGGGTCTTTGGCGACTAGGCCGAGATCCCGCACGTATTCAAGATCCCTCGCGCAGAACTCGCGTTCGTCGCCGCCGCTGAGCAGAGGTGCCACCACCCGGCGCACCCGTTCCTCCTGCAGCTTGTCCGCCAGCTGGTCCAAGTGGGTCTCTCGCCGCAGGATGAGCTGCTCCTGGGCTTCGAGAATGTCGTTGCGGGTGATCGACGGGGCGTTCCCGGAGACGGGGCGGTGCGCGCAGGCTTCGTCCGCCAGCGCGTTCACCAGCCAAGGCTGCCCTTGGGTCCGCTCCCAGACCGTTTGCTGGGCCTCCGGCGTGAACGCCTGGCCGGTCTCTTCGGCGTGCTGCTTCAAGAGCGCCTTCGTTTCCGCCTCGGAGAAGTCCCCCAAGCGCAGGGACTTCGCCTTGACGTTGAACGCGCTGCCGCCAGCGATGATGGCCTGCTCGGCGGTGGAGCGAATGCGGTAGTCGCGCACGTCGCGGACGCCGCACAGCACGACGCTTTGCGGAAACCCCGCCGG
Organism: Candidatus Azotimanducaceae bacterium; assembly: GCA_965243175.1. Lineage (GTDB taxonomy): Bacteria > Pseudomonadota > Gammaproteobacteria > Pseudomonadales > Azotimanducaceae > VXYL01. The sequence continues at coordinate 2,437,171 of OZ251532.1, forward strand.
GCGCCGGTCGTAGCCGGCGCGGAGCTGCCGCAGCACGGCCAGCAGCGTGTCGCCCACGAGCGCGTCGATTTCGTCGAGGAGCAGCACGATGGGCGCTTCGTCCGCCTCCGCCCAACGCGCCAACGCCTCGCCCAAAGCCGCGCCAGGCCCGTACTTCGCCAGAACCCCCGGCCACATCCCATCCAGCAGTTCGTCCTTGAGGGTGGCTCGGGCGCGGGAGGCCAACTCGCCGAGAATGGCGCGCATGGCCGCCTCCACGTTCTCCCGCATGGCCTGGGCGCCTTCCACGTTGGCGTACACGCACCGAAAGCGCCCTTCCGCCCCGCCGTTCAGCACATCGCGCAGCGCCAACAGCGCGGAGGTCTTGCCGGTCTGCCGCGGCGCATGGAGAACGAAGAACTTTTGCTGCCGAATCAGAGTGATCAGCGCCGGCAAGTCGAACCGGCGCAACGGCGGTATGCAGTAGTGGATGTCCGGCTTGACCGGGCCGGCGGTGTTGAAAAAGCGCATGGAAGCAGTATGCCAGCTTCCCCCATTCTCTAGTGACGTAGCTGGCGCAAGGAACGGAGAGTGCGCCTCAGCGGCCCTTCCAGACGGGTTCGCGCTTCTCGGCGAAGGCGCGGGCGCCTTCGCGCTGGTCTTCGCTGTCGTAGAGCCGGTCCACGGTCGGCAGTTGCCGCTTGCCGATGCGGCTCAGCGCGTCTTGGGCGCGCAGATTCTCGGCTTCGCGCACGGCCTCCTTGACGGCGGCGAACACCAGCGGCGGGCCGCTTGCCAGCGAGCGCGCCAGTTCCCAGGCCCGCGGCAGCAGGTCGTCGGCGGACACGACTTCGTTGACGACGCCCCAGCGCTGCGCTTCGGCGGCGTCGAGCCAGCGTCCGGTGAGCAGCAGTTCCATTGCGACGTGGTACGGCATGCGTTTCGGCAGCTTCACGGACGCGGCGTCCGCCAGCGTGCCGGCGCGGATCTCCGGCAGCGCGAAGGACGCCTCGGCGGAGGCGAGAATCAGGTCGCAGGAGAGCGCGAGTTCCCAGCCGCCGCCCACCGCCATGCCGTTCACGGCGGCGATCAGCGGCTTGTTCATGTCCGGCAGTTCCTGGATGCCGCCGAAGCCGCCAACGCCGTAGTCGCCGTCCACGGCATCGCCGGAAGCGGCGGCCTTGAGATCCCAGCCGGCGCAGAAGAAGCGGCAGCCAGCGCCGGTGACGATGGCCACGCGCAGGTCGGGGTCGTCGCGGAACGCCTTGAAGGTCGCCCCCATCGCTCGGCTGGTCGCCAAGTCGATGGCGTTGGCCTTGGGGCGGTCCAGCGTCACTTCCAGAACGCCGTCTTCGCGGCGGGTGCGGATGGCGTCGGTCATGCGGGTTCCCGGCTGTAGAGCAGCGCGTCGAGGGCAATCGCGCCCTGTCCTTCGGCCGCCACCGCCAACGGATTGACGTCCAGTTCTTCGAGCGTGGCGCGACTGGCGGCGGCGAAACGGGCGATGGCGAGTACCGTATCGACCGCGGCTTCGACGTCCGCCTTCGGAGAACCGCGATGGCCTTCCAGCAGAGCGCTGCCGCGCAGTCCGCCGAGCGCTTCGCGGACGTCGTCCGCGGTGGTCGGCAGCAGCAGCGTCTCGGTATCCGCCAGCAACTCCACGAGCGTGCCGCCGATGCCGACGGTGAGCAGCAGCCCGAGCGTCGGATCGCGCTGCACGCCGACGATCAGCTCGGCGACGAAGCCGCCCTCGAAACGCTCGACCAGCACGCTGTCGCCAATGGCAAGCAGTTCCCGTGCGGCGGCTTCGACCTCGGCCTCTTCGCGCAGACCGAGCCGTACGGCGTTCCGTTCGCTCTTGTGGGCGATGCCAAGCGCCTTCACGGCCACGCTCGCATTGAGGGAATCGGCGATGGCCAGCGCCTCTTCGACGGAATGCGCTACGCCGCCGGCCGGCACCGCCACACCGTGTTCCGCAAGCCGCGCCTTGGCTTGCGCTTCGTCGACCAAGATTGGCGCGTCCTCGACTGCTTGCGCGGAAAGAACCGGTGCCGCCGGCGCCGTTCGCCAAGCGCAACCGATCTCCGCGGCGTTGGCTACCGCCGCCAGCGCTTCCCGCAGACCGGCCAGCGGCACGAGGCCGTGCTCGATCATCCACTCGGCACGTTCCTCCGGCAGGTTCTCGGCGAGGGTCGCCACCACCAACCCCTCGGCATCCGCAGCCGAGCGTTCGAAGGCCGCGAGCGTGGTCTGCCACTCGGCGTCGTCGCAGCGGTCGCTGCGCGGAAAGTCGAGCATCAGCAGCGCCGCGTCGAAGGCACCCGGGGCAATGAACGAGCGGAACGTGGCGTGCAGCGCATCGGGATCGCCCCAAGCGAAGGTGTGGTAGTCGAGGGGATTGGCGACCGCCACCAGCGGATGCACCGCGTCGGCTACGGCGTCGGCATGGCCCGGAGTCAAGGGCGGCAGTTCCACGCCCGCTTCCTGTGCGGCATCGGCGACCAGCGCGGCTTCGCCGCCGGAGCAGCACATCGCGCCGAGCCGTGCGCCGGCCAGTGCGCCGTGAACATGCAGCAGCTTCAGCGTCTCCAGAAACTCCGCCATGCCCTCCGCCCTGGCGAAGCCGAGTCGCCGCAGCAGCGCGTTGGCGCCGGCGTCCGAGCCGGCGATGGACGCGGTGTGGCTGAGCGCCGCGGCCTGCGCGAGGCGCGAACGCCCGGCTTTCAGAACGACCACCGGCGTTCGCCGTTCCTTGGCCTTTCGCGCCAGCGCCTCCAATCCGGGCACCGAGTCGAAGCCTTCGATGTGCAACCCCAACGCGCTCACCCGCTCGTCGTCGAGCAGCGCCGCGCCGAGGGCCGAGACGCCGATCTGCGCTTGGTTGCCAGCGGTAGCGATATAGGCCAAAGGTATGCCACGGCGCTGCATCGTCATGCTGATGGCGATGTTGGAGGACTGCGTGACGATGGCGACGCCGCACGCTTCTGCGCCGAGTCGTCGCCCGCCGTGCTGGTCGGGCCACAGCGGCGCGCCGTCGAGAAAGTTGACGAAGCCGTAGCAGTTCGGGCCGATGATCGGCATGGGCCCGGCGGCGTCCAGCAGCGCGTCCTGCAACGCCTCGCCGCCTTCGGCCTCGCTGAATCCCGAGGCGTAGCACACCGCGCCGCCAGCGCCGATGCGGGCGAGCGCCGCCACGGCCTTGATGGTGGCGCGTCGGTTGACGCCGATGAACGCGGCATCGGGTGCGCTTGGTAGATCGTCCAGAGTCGCCACGGCGCGATGCCCGGCGACCATTGACCGCCGCGGATGGACCGGCCAGATTTCGCCCTCGAAGCCGAGCCGCTCGCACTGCTCCGCGACGCGCTCCGCCGCTTGACCGCCGACCACGGCGATGCTGCGCGGACGCAACATGCGGGCCAACGCCGCTGGCGACTCTTCTTCAAGCTCGGACGCGAGATCGAAGTCCATGTCGCCGTCCGCTCGTTGGCACCGCGCCGAGTATAGGTTGCGGGACTACGGCTGCGGATCGCGCTCGGCCAGCCCGGAGCGCAGCGCGTGGCGTTGCCAGAGGAAGAACAGCGCTGGAATCACCGCCAGGGCCAGCAGCGCGGCGCCGACGATGCCGCCGAACATCGGTGCGGCGATGCGCTGCATCACTTCCGAGCCAGCGCCTTCGCCGAGCATGATGGGGGAGAGGCCGGCGACCAGCGTCGCCACGGTCATGGCGATTGGCCGGACGCGCAGACCGGCGCCTTCCAGCACGGCTTCGCGGAGGTCGTTCTCGTCCAGCGCGCCTTGGCGTTGCCGCGCCGCCTTCTCGCGGTCCGCAAGCGCGAGGCTCAGATAGGTCACCATCACCACGCCGAGTTCCACGGCCACTCCGGCCAGCGCGATGAAGCCCACCGCCACGGCCACCGAGAGGTCGTAGTCGAGGAAGTGCAGCGTCCAGATGCCGACCGCCAGGGCGAGGGGCAGGGCGCCGAGCACCATCGCCACGGCGCTGAACTGGCGCAGCGCCAGGTACAGCAGCGCGACGATCACCAGCAGCACCAGCGGGCCGACCACGGCGAGGCGTTGCTGGGCGCGCAGCAGGTATTCGTACTGGCCGGCCCAGGTCACGGAATAGCCCTGCGGCAGGCGCACGTTCTCCGCCACCGCCTCCTGCGCGGCGACGACGTAGCTGCCGAGGTCCCAGGAATCGTCGATGTCCACGTAGATCCAGCCGCTTGGGCGGCCGTTCTCGGTCTTGACCACCGGCGGGCCGTTGGTGACGCGCACGGTGGCGATGTCCGCCAAGGCGATGCGGGCGCCGCTCCGGGTGATCACCGGCAGGAGCCGCAGCCGCTCCAACGAGTCGCGCACGCGCAGCGGATAGCGCACGTTCACCGGATAGCGGGCGAGGCCCTCGACGGTGCGCGTCACGTCCACGCCGCCGACCGATGCGCGCACGACGTCCTGCACGTCGGCGACGTTGAGGCCGTAGCGGGCGGCGCTGCGGCGATCCACGTCCACTTCGATGTAGCGGCCGCTGGCGACCCGTTCGACGTAGGCGGAGGCCGTGCCCGGCACGTTGTGCAGCACCGCTTCGATGTCCTCGCCGACACGTTCCACCACGGCCAGATCAGGCCCGGTCACCTTCACGCCCACCGGCGTCTTGATGCCGGTGGCGAGCATGTCGATGCGCGTCTTGATGGGCATCGTCCAGGCGTTGGCGAGACCCGGCACGCGCACCCGACGATCCAGTTCGTCGCGGATGCCGGCGAGCGTCATGCCGTCGCGCCACTCGGCTTCCGGCTTCAGCTGGATGACCGTCTCGATCATCGTCAGCGGCGCCGGGTCGGTGGCCGTCTCGGCGCGCCCGGCCTTGCCGAAGACCCGCGCTACCTCCGGCACGGAACGGATCAAGCGGTCGGTCTGCTGCACCAGTTCGCGCGCCTTGTCGATGGAGATGCTCGGGTGCGTCGTCGGCATGTACATCAGATCGCCTTCGTTGAGCGGCGGCATGAACTCCGAGCCGAGGCGCAGCGCTGGCCAGATCGAGGATGCAAGCACGGCCAGTGCGCCGAAGACCACCAACCAAGGCCGTCGCAACAGAAAGGCGAGCAGCGGCCGGTAGCCGGTGGCCAGCAGCCGTTCGACGCGATTGACGGCGCGACCGCCCTTGGCGATGCGGCCGCGCAGGCAGTAGATCATCAGCACCGGCACCAGCGTGATGGCGAGAATGGCGGCGGCGCCCATGGCGTAGGTCTTGGTGAAGGCGAGGGGCGCGAACAGGCGGCCCTCCTGGGCTTCGAGCGCGAACACCGGCAGGAAGCTCAAGGTCACCACTAGCAGCGAATAGAACACCGGCGTACCGACTTCCGCGGCGGCCTCGGTCAGCACGCGGTCGCCGTCCCCTTGGTTGGCCACGGCGCCTTCCGCAGCCGCGTCCGCGAGCCGCCGATGGCCGTTCTCCAGCATCACGATGGCGCCGTCCACCATGGCGCCGATGGCGATGGCGATGCCGCCGAGGGACATGATGTTGGCGTTGATGCCTTGTAGGCGCATGAGGGCGAACGCGCCGAGAATGGCCACCGGCAGGCTCAGCACCACCACCAGCGACGAGCGCAGGTGGAACAGGAACAGCGCGCAGACGAGCGCGACGATGGCGAACTCCTCGACCAGCGTGTCGCGCAGCGTGGCGACGGCGCGGCCGATCAGCGCCGAGCGGTCGTACACCGTCACCACTTCCACGCCCTCCGGCAGACCGCCGCGCAGTTCCGCGAGGCGCTCCTTCACTCCGGCGATGGTGGTCAAGGCGTTGGCACCGCTGCGCATGACGACGATGCCGCCCACCACTTCGCCCTCGCCGTCGAGTTCGGCGACGCTGCGCCGCATGGCCGGGCCGGAACGCAGTTCCGCGACATCGCCGAGCAGCGTCGGAACGCCGTTCTCGTTCACTTTCAGAGGGATGGCTGCTAGGTCCTCGAGGCCCTCGAGATAGCCGGTGAGCCGGACGACGTACTCCGCCTCCGCCATCTCCACCACGGAAGCGCCCGCCTCCTGGTTGCCGCGCTCGATGGCGCGCCGCACGTCCGCCAAGGCGATGCCGAAGGCGCTCAGCCGGTCCGCGTCCACCACCACCTGGTGCTGCCGCACCATGCCGCCCACGGTGGCCACCTCCGCCACCCCCGGCACCGTTTGCAACTCGTAGCGCAGGAACCAGTCCTGCAACGCCCGCAACTGCGCCAGGTCGTGCCCGCCGGAGCGATCCACCAGCACGTACTCGTACACCCAGCCGACGCCGCTCGCATCCGGGCCGAGGCTCGGCTGCACCCCGGCAGGCAGCTGCGCGGCGGCCTGGTTCAGGTATTCGAGCACCCGCGCGCGGGCCCAGTAGAGGTCCGTCTGGTCGTCGAAGATCACGTAGACGAACGAGTCGCCGAAGAACGAATAGCCGCGCACCGAGACCGCGCCCGGCACCGCCAGGAGCGCCGTCGAGAGGGGATAGGTGATCTGGTCTTCGACCACTTGCGGCGCCTGCCCCGGATAGGCGGTCTTGACGATCACCTGCACGTCGGAGAGGTCGGGCATGGCGTCCACCGGCGTTTCCAACGCCGCGTAGCCGCCCCAGACGATCACCCCGACGGTGGCGAGCAGCACCAGAGCGCGATTGCCGGCGGCCCAGCGGACGATGCTGGCGATCATGGTTCCGGGAACTCAGTGATGGTGGTGGTCGCCGTGGCCGCCGGAATCCGGCGCCAGCCGCGACAGGGCGCTGGCGAGATTCGACTCCGAGTCGATGAGGAACTGCCCGGACACCACGACTTCCTCGCCGGCGTCCAAGCCCTCCAGAATCGCCACCCGGGACTCGGCCTCGATGCCGGCCCGCACCGGCTTCGAGCGGAAGCGCCCGTCGCCGAGCGCCACCGCCACGCGGTCCGCCTCGCCGCCGCGAATGAGCGCTTCGCGCGGAATATGCACCACCGGCGGCGTCTCGGCGCCGAACAGCGCCACCCGGGCGTACATGTTCGGGCGCAGCACCCGGCCCTCGTTGGCGAAGCCGATGCGCACCTTGAGCGTGCGCGTACGCTGATCGAGCGTCGGATAGACGTAGTCGACCGTGCCCTCCCAGCGCTCGCCGGGCAGCGGCTCGAAGTAGACCTCGGCGCGCTGGCCGGGCGAGACCGCGCTGGCATGGCGCTCGAAGACCTCTGCCAGCACCCAGAGGCGGCCAAGGTCCGCCACCGAAAGCACATGGGTCGCGGGCGTCACGTGGATGCCTTCGCGCACACCCAGATGCGTCACCACGCCATCCGCCGGGGCGAAGGTGCGAACGGTGCGGCGCGGCGCTTCGCTGCCGTCGAGCGCGGCGATTTCCCGCTCTTCCATGCCGAGCGCGGCGAGGCGTTCCCGCGAGGCGCGGCGCAAGGCGTCGCTGCCGCGATCCCGGGCGGCGAGGAACTCGTGCTGGGCGTTCACCAGCGTCGGCGAATAGATCTCGAACAGCGTTTGCCCGCGCTGCACCGGATCCCCGGCGGCCTGTACGCGCAGCGATTCGATCCAGCCTTCCACGCGGGTGTGGATGTGGTGAACGGCGTCGGCGTCGTACTCCACGTAGCCGACCGCCTCGATGCGCTGCTGCAGGATGCCGCGCTCGGCTTTCGCGGTGCGCACGCCCAGATTCAGCACCACGGACGGATCGATGCGCACGACGTCGCTGTCGTCGGCTGGCGCGTCGTCCGCGTACACCGGCACCAGGTCCATCCCCATCGGCGACTTGCCGGGGCCGTCGCGGCGGTAGTTGCGATCCATCGGCGCCACCCAATACAGAATCTTGCGCTCCGCCGGCTTCGACTCCGGCGCCTCTTCCCGCCACTGGCCGACGCCGATGCCGACCACGAACGCGAGCAGCAGCGCCGCGCCGAAGCCAGCCGTCAGCAAGCTGCGCTTCATGGCATTGGCCCCTGCGCACCGGTCAGGTAGCCGATCTCGGCCTGGGCGCGATGGCGTTCCACGACCAGCTGCAAACGCGCCAGCTGGATGTCGAGTAGGTCGATCTGGCTGCGCACCACGGTGGCCAGATCGCCAGCCTCGCTGCGGTAGGCGGCCAAGGCGGAATCCGCGACGGCACCGGCATTGGCGAGGATCGCCTCGTCGTAGACGGCGACGCGGCGGCCGAGGTCCAGCCAGCGTTGGTGCTCGCCGCGCAGATCGGCCGCGAGTTCGCGGAGCATGTCGTCCTTGGAGGCAATCGCGGCTCGATAGCGCGCTTGCGCCGCGTCCACGCCGCGTTGGTGGCGCGGGCGCGTGAACACCGGCAGCGCCAAGGTGGCCGAGGCGCTGGCCAGGTCCGAACGCGGCAGCCCGTTCGGATGGCTGCCGTCGCGGTAGCCGTAGCCGACATCCACCGTCCACATCGGGCGCAGCAGCGACTCCGCGAGGGCGATTTCCGCCTTCTCGACGTCCACTCGCGCCGTGCTGGCGGCGAGCGCGGGATGCATCGCCAAGCGCGATTGCAACGTCGGCAGCCCGCCGACGTCGGGCCAAACCGGCGCATCGTCCGCCATGCGCCGCTCGGCCGCGTCGCCGATCCAGCGCGACAGCGCGGCCCGCGCCTGCGCTTCCTGCTGCGTCAGCCCGACGAGACGCGCATCGAGCTGGCTGCCTTCGAACTCGGCGCGCAGCACGTCGCGCTGGCTCTTGCTGCCGACCGCGTAGAGCGAGCGCTCGATGTCCACCAGATCCGCGAACAGCGCCCGCAGATCGGCGACCATGCCGTGGCTGCGTCGCGCCAGAAGGGCGTCCAGCCAAGCGTGGCGAACCGCCAGGCGAACGCGGTCGCGCCGTTCCTCCGCTTGCGTGCGGCGCAGCTTGGCGCTTGCCGCTTCGCGCTGTTGCGCGGCCGCGCGCTCGGCGGCGGTGGGAAAGCGCTGCCGCAGACCGACCTGGGCGTGGGTCATCCCTTCGCTGGAAAAGCCGCCGTTGATGGGGAAGTTGGCCATGCCGAAGCGAAGCTGCGCCGCTGGCAGCTTGCCGGCGGCGATGGTTCGGTCCTCGAACGCCTGCGCTTCTTCGAGCAGGGCGACGGTGCCGAGGTCGTCTTGCAGCGCCAGCCGTTCGGCTTCGGCGAGGGAGAGGGGGGCCGGCGCGTTGCTCGCTGCCGTGGCGAGGCAAGAGGCGGCGAGGGCGAACGCTATCGCGATCGCGCCGCTGGCCCGTTGGCGCTTGCTGGAATCTGCGACTGCCACGGTCGATGTCAGGCCGCGTTCGACTCGGCCTGCTGCAACTGCGCCTCGTGCGCGGCGAGCGTGGTGCCGGCGCCAATCTCGAACGTCCGCAGCGCCTGCATGATGGCGAGCAGGCAGCGGTCGCGCAGGCGTTCGAGTTCCTTCACCGTGCGTCCGGCGGCCTGTTGCGCCGTGCCGTGCGCCATCTTGTCGATCAGTTCGGGGGTGAGTTCCGGCGCGTCGAGCTTCGTCCAAGGCTGCTTGAGCGTCGGGCCGAACTGCGCCATGAAGTGCTTCATGCCCTGGTCGCCGCCGGCCAGATGGAAGGCGAGGCAGGAGCCCATGAACGCCCAGCGCAGACCGGGGCCGTAGACGATGGCCGCGTCCAGTTCCTCGGTGCTCGCCACGTCTTCGTTCACCAGATGCAGCGCCTCCCGCCACAGCGCTTCCTGCAGCCGGTCGGAGAGGAAGCCCGGCACTTCCTTGCGCACGCGCAGGGGATGCATGCCCAAGCCGGCGTAGAACGCGCAGGCGCGGTCGATGGCGGCCGGCGCAGTGCGTTCGCCGCCGAGCACTTCCACCAGCGGCAGCAGATAGACCGGGTTGAACGGATGCCCGACGACGATGCGCTGTGGGTTGCGGCAGTCCGCCTGCAAGTCGGTGGGCAGAAGGCCGGAAGTGCTCGACGCGACGACTGTTTCCGGCGGTGCCACGGCGTCGATGGCGGCGAGCAGGGGGCGCTTCGCTTCCAGTCGTTCCGGCGCACTCTCCTGAACGAAATCGGCATCGCGGCAGGCGTCTTCGAGCGACGCGGCGTAGCGCAGCCGGTGCTGGCTCGCGTTCAGAAACAAGCCGAGTTCCTCGAGCGCTGGCCACGCGTTGGCGACCGCTCCTTCGAGCTTCGCCTGCCAGTCCGGGCCGACATCCCAGGCCGCCACGTCGAGGCCGCGGGCGAGGGCCCGCGCAGCCCAGCCAGCGCCGATGACGCCGGCGCCCACTACCGCCATCGTAGGCACGTCGGGGTTGCCCGTTCCGCCTCAGCCGCGCTTGGCGAGGCCGAACTTGGCGCGCGCTTCGTCGGGGTTCAGCACCCGAGCGCCCATGAGTTCGACGATGGTGCGCGCCTGTTCCACGAGTTGCGCGTTGCTGGCGAAGACGCCGCGCCGCAGATAGAGGTTGTCTTCCAACCCCACGCGCACGTGGCCGCCGAGCAGAACGGACGCCGCGGCGAACGCCATTTGGTTGCGGCTGATGGCGAAGCCGGTGAAGTTGGCGCCGGGCGGCAGGGCGTCCACGCAGGCCTTGAAGATGCCGATCTCCGGTGGGGCGCCCCAGGGGATGCCGTAGCAGAGTTGGAAGAGCGGCGGGTCTTCGAGCAGCTCTTCGTCCAGCATCTGCTTCGTGAACCACAGGTGGCCGGTGTCAAAGATTTCCAGTTCCGGCTTCACGCCCAGCTCGCGGATGCGCTTCGCCCCGCGGCGCAGCATGTCCGGCGTGGAAACGTAGACCAGGCTGCCCTCGCCGAAGTTGTAGGAACCGCAGTCGAGCGAGCAGATCTCCGGCAGCAGCTCTTCCACGTGCGGCAGCCGTTCCAGCGCGCCGACGAGGTCGGTCTCCGCGCCGAACGCCATCGGCTGATCGTCCGGCCCGATCGCCAGATCGCCGCCCATGCCCGCCGTCAGATTCACGACCACGTCGGTGGCCGAGTCGCGGATGCGCGCCACGACTTCCCGATACAGCGCCACGTCGCGGCTGCCCTTGCCGGTCTGCGGATCCCGCACATGGCAATGCACCACCGCCGCCCCAGCCTTCGCCGCCTCGATGGCGCTGCTGGCGATCTGCTCCGGCGTCACCGGAATCTCCGGATGCTTCCCAACCGTGTCCCCGGCCCCGGTAACCGCGCAAGTAATGACGACCTCGGAGTTCATGGCGCACCTCACGACGCTCAGACTTTTCGAGCAACGCGATGAAGCGTAGCGTAGAACGGGTTGCCGCACACCCGCCGTGACACGCCAAGCCGAGATCGCGTAGAGTGGCGTCAAACGTGGCTGGACGGCATCCAGCGCAGGGGACGGCAGATGGTGTCCGTGGCAGAGGTCTTGACGGCGCAGTACCTGGAAGACGGGCGGCGGGCCAGCTGGGCGCCGCACCTCCGGGGAGAGTTCGACCGCCCATACATGAGCCGGCTGCGCCAATTTCTGGAGAACGAAGAGTCGAACGACCGGCTCCTTCCGACGCCCGAGCGCATCTTCGAGGCATTGGAGGAGACGACGCTGGAGGAAGTCAAGGTTGTCATCATCGGCCAAGACCCCTACCCCAAACCCCACCGGGCGCACGGCTTGGCGTTTTCGACGTTGCGCCGAAAACGCCCTGACTCCCTGCGCGGAATCCTTGCCGAAGTCGAGCGCAACATGGGTCGAAGCGTAGCGGCGAACGACCGCAACTGCCTAACGCCGTGGGCGCGACAAGGCGTGCTGCTGCTGAACAGAGCGCTGACGGTTCGGAAGCGCTGCGCCAAAAAGCATCTGGACAAAGGGTGGAAGTGCTTCACGGATCGCATAGTCGAGACAGTCAGCAGGCATCGTGAGCATATCGTCTTCATGCTGTGGGGGGACGAAGCGAAAAAAGTGCGCGGCAAGATCGACGCCAGCCGCCACAAGGTCCTGTGCTGGCAACATCCAGTAGGGACGACGAAGGGGATGAAAAAAGGACTCGAAGGCTCAAAGCATTTCTCCCAAGCCAATCAGTACCTGGAGGCGCACAACGCCGAGCCCATCGACTGGCTGGACGTGTGCAGACGGCCGCCGCTGGATGAGCAAGACTCCGTTCCCCCTCTCACCTCAGCCGACGCTGACGACGAAGCGAGATGGGATCGCGCTTTCGCTGAGTCCATCCCGCAGCTCGAGCGGCTGGCGGCAGAGGCTACACAGCAGCAGAGCTTGGGGCAGGCCCAGGAGCTGGACCCCTCGCAGCCGTGAACTCGCACGTCGCGCAAAGCTTTCCCGCGCGGTTCGCGGAGTTGCCGGAGTCGGCGCAGTGCCAGGCGCGGTGTGCCTGCACACGCTTCCAAGCCGACGCTTGGCACCCCAGCCTGCGCTTCAAACGCATTCGTGGCACGACAGACATCTACTCCGTGCGCATTGGCGCCAACTACCGAGCCATCGGCCAAAGGACGGCGGCCAGCGTCATATGGTTCTGGATTGGCACCCATGCGGACTACGATCGCGACATAGCAGGCTGACCCAAGCTGAACCTGCAAGGAAGACGGAATGCCGCTGACTTTGGTGATCGCCAACAAGAACTACTCGTCGTGGTCGTTGCGGGCGTGGCTGGTGATGCGGGAGCTGGGGATTCCGTTCGCGGAGCGGATGTTGAAATTCGACTCCGTGGACTGGGCGAGCAATATCGCGGCGTTGTCGCCCACGGGGCTGGTGCCGGTGTTGTGGGAAGGAGGCGCGGGATCGGGTTTCGCCACCTTCGACACCAGCGCGATATTCGAGCGGCTGCATGAACTGCATCCCGAGGCCGGCGTGTGGCCCACGGATGCGCGGGCTAGGGCGCGAGCGCGGTCTCTGGTGGCGGAGTTCCACGCCGGCTACGCGACGCTGCGGCAGATGATGCCGATGAACATGCGCAGCCGCTTGCCGGGCAAGGGCATGAACGACGTGGTGGCGCAGGAGATCGAACGCCTGTGCAGCCGGTGGCAGGAGACGCGGAACGAGTTCGGCGCGAACGGCCCGTTCCTGTTCGGCGCCTTCTGCGCGGCGGACGCGAGCTACGCGCCGGTGGCGTCGCGGTTCGTCACCTACGGCGTCTCGCTCGACGGCGCGGCCAAGGACTACCAGCAGGCGCTGCTGGAAACGCAGGGGATGCGGGCGTGGACCGATGCGGCGCTGCGCGAGACCGAGTTCGTGGCCATGGACGAGCCCTACGCGGAACGGCCGGGCAGCGTCTAGGCCCGCGCCACTTCGCAGCTTGGAAGAGCGCCGGCGCGTTCGGCCAGCGCTCCTCCTATCGAACCCTACGCCGTCTCGGAGAAGTACCGTTCAGCCGTGGCCGCGGCGATGAAGTTCTCCTTCAGGATGGCGTAGTCCTGGATGTCGGCGTTGACCACGTCCATGCCGTGCGCCAGCACATAGGCGTAGCTGCGCTGGAAGTCGGAGAGGTCGCTCGCCAGCAGGCTGTCGTCGTAGTGGCCGTCGAACGCCTTGCCGTTGCCGCCGCCAGCCCACCAGCGCCCGGCCAGCAGACGCCCGACCTTCATGCCGATCAAGCCGATGCCGGCCTCCCTGGCGCTCGCCAGAAGCGGCGCCAGATGCAGCATGTCTTCGCTGCCGTCGAGGATCTGCCGCTTGTTCCAGTCGTACCAGCCGGCCGGGGTGACGGCGATCATGGCGAGGTCGTACCAGCCCGTCTCGATGGCGGCTTCGAGCACCTGCTGGGCGTTCTCGTGGGTGGAAACGCCCAGGTAGGTCACCTTGCCGGCCTCCTTGGCGGCCTCGAAGGCGCGGTACATCTCCTCGGCGCGCACCAGCGCCGGATTGTTCGCCGCCATCTGGTAGTAGGCGTCGACGTGCTCGGTTTGCAGTTCGCGCAGGCTCTCATCCAAGAGCAGCGTCCACGCACGGGCGGCGCGCTCCGCCACTTCGGTGGTCACCTCTTCGGCGGCCTCAACCGGCACCGTGCCCTTGGAGATCAGGAAGATGTCGTTCCGATGCGCCTTGGCGAACGGCGCCAGGTTGCGCTCGGCGTTCTTGTAGTAGCCGCGGTAGCCGACGTCGAAGACGTTCACGCCGTTCTCGAACGCGACGTTCAGCAGGTTGTCCTTCGGGTCGCCGGAGAGCGAGGCGCCGCAGCCGAACACCAGCCGGCTGGCGCGGAAGCCGGTGCGGCCCAAGGTGCGGTAGGCCATTTCCGGCCACGCTTCGCCGCTCGCTTTGTCCGCCGCTTCCTGGGCCGCAGCGAGAGCCGCGCGGGCATCGCGGGTTTGCAGCAGCACCTGGCTGCCGACGCCGGCCATGGCCAGCAGTTCGATGAAGGTTCGGCGGCTCGCCTTCTTCGGCGAGCGCGACGCTGGTTTCGGCATGGCTTCCCTCCGCAAATGCCACTTGAGCAGACACTGCATAGAGTGCTACTAAACAGGCGCAGAAACAACGCCAACGAAGTGGATAGAGGGGGGAGGCCATGCCCTACGCGCACAGCGGCGAAATCGACATCTACTACGAGACCCACGGCGAGTCCGGCCCGCCGATCGTCTTCGCTCACGGGGCCGGCGGCAACGCGACGAGCTGGTGGCAGCAAGTGCCGGCGTTCGCGCCCACGCATCGCGTCGCCGTGTTCGACCATCGCGGCTTCGCCCGCTCGGCCTGCGCGCCGGACATGCAGAGCGCCGCGCTCTTCGAGCGCGACCTGGTGGCGGTGATGGACGCCGCCGATTTCGAGCAGGCGGTGATCGTGTGCCAGTCCATGGGCGGCTGGACCGGCGTTCGCGCGGCCGTCTTCGCCAAGAAGCGCGTCGCCGGGGTGTTGCTGGCGAACACGCCGGGGGCAGTCCGCACGCCCGTCACCGAGACCAACATGAAGGAGCTGGCGCGTCGTCTCAGTGCGGCGGGCGGCCTCGTCAACCGCGCCTTCAGCGCCGAGTTCGCCGAGCGCAATCCGGCCGGCGCGCTGCTCTACCGGCAGATCTTCTCCTACAACACCCAGGCGCGCCCGAATCTGCGCGAAGACGGCGTGTACGTCTCGCCCGCCGTGGTGCGCGCCACCGGCGTGCCGTTCCGCGTCCTCGCGAGCGATCTCGATCCGCTCTTTCCGCCCCATGTGCTGGCATCCGTCGCCGCGGACATCGAGGCGACGCTGGTGCAGATCGACGGCGCCGGGCACTCCACGTACTTCGAGAAGCCGGACGAGTTCAACGCCGAACTCGCCGCTTTCCTGAACACCCTCGACTGGCACTGACTGGCGAACGGGCTACAGCGCTACGTCGACCCCGACCGGACAGTGATCTGAGCCGGTAACCTGCGGCCAGATGAAGGCGTCGTACACCCGCCGTTGCGCCGAGGGCGAGGCCAGCACGTAGTCGATGCGCCAGCCGACGTTCTCCTGGCGCGCGTTGCCCCATTGCCGCCACCACGTGTAGTGCCCCGGCTCGCCCGGGTGCTGGCCGCGGAACGTGTCGCTCCAACCGGCGTCCAGCCAGCGCGTGAGTTCGGCGCGTTCTTCCGGCAGGAAGCCGCTCGTCTTGGCGTTGGTCTTCGGGCGGGCGAGGTCGATCTCCGTGTGCGCCGTGTTGTAGTCGCCCATCACGAACACTGGGCCGCGTTTGCGCAGCTGTTGCAGGCGCTCGAACAGCGCCTGGTAGAAGCCGAGCTTGTACGGCACCCGGCTGTTGTCGCGATCCTTGCCGCTGCCCTTCGGAAAGTAGACGCTGGCGATGGCCATGCGCCCGAAATGCGCGATCAGAAGCCGGCCTTCCACGTCGTATTCGTCGATGCCGAGGGACGTTTCCACGCGGCGCGGCGGGTGCCGCGAGAACAACGCCACGCCGCTGTAGCCCTTGCGCACAGCTGGCGCGAACGTCGCATGCCAGCCTTCGGGCGCTCGCGCTTCGGCGGGCAGCTGTTCCGGCAGCGCCCGCAGCTCTTGAATGCCCACCACGTCCGCTTCGCTGGCTTCGAGGAAATCCAGAAAGCCCTTGCGCACGCAGGCGCGCAGGCCGTTCACGTTCCAACTGACGATGCGCATGACGTCAGTGCTCCCGAGCCGGCCGTTTCGCGGCACCGAACAGCACCGCGCCGAGCGCCGAACCCGCGCCGAGCACCGCGAAGCCGAGGACGAAATCGCCGAACACGTCCGCCATCGCGCCGGCGAACACCGATCCGAAAGCCATGCCGAACATCGCCACCAGAGACGAGAAGCCCATGATGGTGCCAAAAGACGCCGCGCCGAAGTAGTCCGCCCGCAGCGCCACCATCAACGGCCCGCGCACACCCCAGGCGAAGCCGTAGAGCACGGCGAACGAAACCACCATCGCCTGGTTGCTGGCGAAGGCGAGCAGGCCGAAGCCGATGCCGTGTACCACCATGCAGGCAACGCACACCAGCCGCTTGTCGTAGTGGTCGCCCAGCCAGCCGCCCACCAGCTGGCCAGTCATCTGGCAAGCGGTGAGCTGCGTGACGATGAAACCCGCTTCGAGCAGCGTGAAGCGCAGACTCTCGGTGAGATGCGTCACCAGATGCGCCATCGTCGCCGAGACGGTAAGCAGCGCCAGCGCGTGGCCAGCGGAGATCAGCCAGAACGACGACGTGCGCATGGCTTCGCGGGGGGTGAAGTCGCGATCTATCGTTCTTGGCCGAACCCGCGCCGCCGGATGCGGTTCCGCCGCGCCATCCGGCACTTCGCCCTTGGCGTTCGGGCGATGGTGAACCAGCTCCACCAGCGGCAGGCCCACCAGCAGCACGACCAGCGCGGAAATCGCCGCTGTCCACCGCCAGCCGAACAGTTCCAGGCTCAGAAAGACGATGGGCACACCTAGCCCGCCAAGCGAAAAGCCGAGTTGCGAAACCGCGACGGCCTTGGCGCGGTGCCGGTCGAACCAGTTGACGATGGCGACGGTGAGCGTTGCGAAGCCGCCCAGCCCCGAACCAACCGCGATGACCGCCCAAGCCAGATAGAACGTGAGAATCGAATCCGCGAACGCGAACAGCAGGAACCCGCCGGCGAACGCCGCCAGCCCGATGCGCAGAATCAGCCGCGGCCCGAAGCGGTCCACCAGCCAGCCTTGCAGCGGCCCAAGCAGCCCGCTCTCCACCCGAGTCAGCGCGAACGCCCCGGCCACGAGCGTCTTGCTCCACCCGAAGTGCCGCTGCATCTCCACCGCGTAGGCGCCGAAGGAATGCATCAGCAACAGCCCGGAGAGCAGCTGGATGCCCGCCGCCGCAAGCACCATCCACCACCCGTAGAACACCCGACCGGTCGGCCGGACAACGTGATCGATGCGGGCGATGAGCGAGTCCATGCCTTCGTCGGGCCGTGCCAAGGGAGCGGACGACGCACGACGCGAATCGGCGCGGAAGCGCTGCCGGAAGCGAAGCGTTCGGCGAGAACCTGCTACCGCAGCAACCACCGAGCGCGAAGGCGGCAAGCATACCAGCTTCGCCTCGAAGGTACGCTTCGCAGATGGTTGCTCGCGGCGCGGTATTGCGCCATTCTCACGGCATTGGGACGAGGGTGAATCGAATGGGAATGCGGATGAACAGACAACCGGCCTGCTGGGTGGCTGCGGTGATCGTGCTTGCTTGCGCGTTCGCCGCGGCGGAAGAGGCGGGCGAACCCGCGAAGGACGCGATCTCGGTCTCGGCCTTGGCTTGGATGACCGGCACCTGGGCCGGCCCGGTGGGTCCGGGCGAGCTGGAAGAGAACTGGACGGTGCCGAAGGCTGGTTCCATCCAGGCCCTCGTGCGCATGACCGGGGGTGGCGCCACCAGCATGGTGGAGCTGATCGTGATCGAGGAGGAAGAGGGCAGCCTGACGCTGCATATCCAGCAGTGGGACCCGGGCTACAAGCCCCGCCCCGCAGGCCCATCGACGATGAAGCTGGTGGACCTCGGCGAGAACACGGTCGCGTTCGAGGCTATCGGCGAAGCGGAGATCGCCAAGCTCCGCTACACCCGGGACGGCGACAACTTCACGGTTTCCGTCGAGGGCCCGAACGGCGCGTTCGACCTGCCGCTGAAAGCCGTGCGCTAGGTCCGATCCTTGCGTGGGACCGTCGGCAGGTTCACCTGCCGTGGGTCACGACGCCCTTGATGTAGCCATCGACCTCGCCGGTGGTGACGCCCGTCATGAAGCTCGGGTAGTCGTCGATGTCCACCACGTGGGTCACCAGCGGCTTCAAGTCGATGACGCCGTTGTGGATCAGTCGGATGGCTGGCGGGAACGGGTCGCGCAGCTGCGCCGCCGGCGACGAGTTCACGATGCTGATGGCCTTGCCGTGCCAAGTGCTCGGGTTGAAGGTGGCCTGCGTGCCCTTGATCCAGCCGAACAGGTTGATGCGGCCGGCGCGGCGCACGATGTCGGTCGCCAAGTCGAGGCCGCTCTGGGCGCCGCTGGTGTCCACCACGGTGTCGATGCCGCGTCCGCGCAGGTCGTCGCGCACGTCGTCGAAGTCGTCGCTCGCCACGTTGTGCGCTTCCGTGGCGCCCAGTTCCAACGCCAGCCGAAGCCGCCGGTCGTCCACGTCCAGGGCGATCAGCTGATCCGCGCCAGCCCCGGCAAGCCCCTGGATCATCATCAGCCCCATGAAGCCGCAGCCCACCATCGCCAGCCGCTCGCCGGCCTTGAGCTGGCAGTGATCCATGCCGGTCACCACGCAGGACACCGGCTCGACGATCCAATGCTCGTCGGCAAGCGCCGAGTCGGGAATCTTGTACACCCGATTGGCGGGCAGATTGCGCACCCGCGCGAAGCCGCCACCGGCCACCCGCTGCCCCAGTTCGATGCCTTCCACGCCATCGCCCAGCTTCGCCACGTAGCCCACGCCCTCGTGCCCAGGCGGCGCCGCGAACGCCGAGTCGCTCCCGGCGCGGAAGGTCTGCAAGTCCCAGGAGCAGATGCCGCAGGCCGCCACTTCCACCTGCACCTGTCCGGGGCCCGGCTCGCCGACCTCCGAATCCACGATCTCCGCCCCGCCGCCAGCCGTGTACCGCACGTTCTTCACCCGCATGACCGCGTTCCCTCGTCCACTAGGATCGGCAGCCAGTGTACGCTAGTGGCAGTGCGTTAGCGGATGTTAGCGGATGCCCAAACCGACGTCCGCACGAGAGTGCTCAAGGTGCCGCACCAGATGCTCTCGACCGTACTAATGTTGCGAAAGTCGAGCGTAGGGTAAGCCCCCCAGTGGGACCGGGTGACTAGATGCACCGTTGCGAGCTGCACCACCCGTTTACATCTCCGCCACCATGCAACCAGTCCAAGGTTGATGCGGGCGTCCCACATCATCGCTGGGTGAAGAGCGTCGAAGCATTGAACCGATGTCGCAGCGCCGTGTAGACGAGATCCTTGCCGAGCGGCAGCGGCCGCGGAACGCCTTGGAAGCGTTGGTGAAACGCGATTCGCTGCGCGGCTCTTGGACGGCGCAGCTGCGCGCGGTGCTGCCGGCTGCCCTGGCGCCGCACTGCCGGGTGGCGGACCTCAAGGGGGGGCGGCTGACGATTCAGGTTTCGAGCGCGGCCTGGGCGACTCGGCTGCGCTTCGAACTGCCGAAGGTGGAACCGGCGCTGCGCTCGCTGGCGGACTTCGCCGCGGTGGAGGACATCCGCGTGTTGACGGCGGCGGTGGGGTAGCGGTTTCGCGCCTGCTCAGAGCGCCACGCTCCGACAAGCGGCGGCCTCAGACGCGGTGGTTGGCGAGCTTCTCCTTGTGCTTGATGAGCTGGCGGTCGAGCTTGTCCGAGAGGGCGTCGATGGCGGCGTAGAGGTCTTCCGCTTGGGCGTCCGCGAAGATCTCGTGGCCGTGGCCGGCGTGGACGATGGCCTCGGCGGTCTGGCCGACCTTGCTCACGGCCAGCACCACCTGCACGTTGGTGATGTGGTCGTAGTGGCGTTCCAGGCGCGTGACCTTGGTGGTCACGTAGTTCCGCAGGGCTTCGGTGACGTCGATGTGCCGACCGGTGATGTTCAGTTGCATCGGGTGTCCTCAAGCTTCAAGGGCGCAGTTCGCGGGTCATTCTATGCCGGCGGCGAGGCCGCTCGCGCATCGCAAGCACGGGAAAGCGCTGCCTGCTCGTTCGTCATTCGTCTTCGCCGAAGCGGTCCGCCACCAGGTCGCGGACCGCGGCGAACGCCTGCTCCTCGTCGCTGCCGTCGCAGACGAGGGTGAGCGTCGTGCCCTGCACCGCTTCCAGCATCATCACCGCCATGATGCTCTTCGCGTCCACCGCATCCCTCCCGTCGCGCTTGAGTTCGATGGCGCAGGCGAAGGACTGCGTGGTCTTCATCAGGCGCGATGCGGCGCGGGCGTGCAGGCCCAGCTTGTTGACGATCTCGATGGGGCCGGTCTTCATGCGAACTCGCCGTATGCGAGGCGCGAAGAGGACGTTCGGCGGGCGTTCTGAGCGGCGGTCATTCGCGTTGCGTCATGGCGAGTTGCCGTTGCAGCGTACCGAAAAGCTCGGCGTCGGTCTCGGCGCGTCGCAGCGCCGCCAGGTTGCTGACGTCGTCGAATACCCGGGCGAGGGCGCCGAGAATCTCCAAGTGGGTGCGTTGGCCGTGCAGCGGCACGGCGAGCACGAAAACGAGATCCACGGCGCGACCATCCGGCGCGTCGAAGTCGATGGGAGGCGTGGCCAGCAGCGCCGCGACCGGTCCATCGCACTCTTCGAGCCGACAGTGCGGTATCGCCACGCCCTCCCCAAGGCCGGTGGAACCCAGCCGCTCGCGGCTCAGCAGGCCTTCGAGCAGCCGCCGCGGGTCGATCTGCGGGTGCCGCGACGCGATCAGTTCGGCGCCCTTCTCCAGCGCCGCCTTCTTGGAGCGCGCCGCGACGTTGCGGCGCGTACACGCGGGTTCGAGAACCTGCTGGAAGTCGATCATGTCCCCGCCTTGCGGCCTGTCGGCGAATGATGGCCGCAAGCGGTTCGACAACGCAAGAAACGATGCCGGTGCGTCACGGCGAAGACGGCCGGCCGACGACTACCAAGGCGGCGCGGGCGTTGCCATACTCGCCGGCAAAGAGACGCCGGAAACGCGGCGACGAGGAGCATCGACATGATCGACTTCACGGGACTCAACTGGTGGGCCATCGTGGTCGCCACGGCGGCTGCCTTCGCCTTGGGCGGGCTGTGGTACGGGCCGCTGTTCGGCAAGGCGTGGCTGGCGGCGCTGGGCAAGAGCGAAGACGACATCAAGCCGTCGGCGGAACCGTTCGTGGTCAGCGCCGTGGCGGCGCTCGCCACCTGCGTGGTGGTGGCGGCGCTGATGAACGGCCTCGGCATGAGCGGCCTTGGCCCCGGGCTGGTCTTCGGCTTCATCACCGGCGTCGGCTTCATCGCCGCGGCGATGGCTTCGGACACCGCGTTCTGCGGCTGGGGCTGGAAGCTGTGGACGATCCAAGCCGGCTACCGCGTAGCCTACTCGGTGCTAATGGGCGGCATCATCGGCGTCTGGCCGCCGTAGGCGAACTCCGCCGAGCCGCAAGTCGCGGCCACGCTTTCTATCCTCTCCAGCCGCTCGGCATTCGTGAACGCCGACTGGCAACTCGCCCTGCAACGTGCGGCGCTGGGCTCGGCCCGGGCTGCGTGTACGGCGCTCTCGCCACTCTCCATCGACGCGCTGCGGCGGCTTGGTTCGTTCGCTGGCGACGCCGCCTTGCGCGGCAATGGCCGCGGCGTGCGCACCACCCGCACCAACATCGAATTGGTCTATGCGGCTGAGAGCCGCATGTGGCGCGAACGGCTGGTGCGCGCAAGCGTTCGACACACGGCGATGCTGGTGGCGGAAGCGGTCGCGCTGTGGACCTGGCCGCTGCCAAGGCTGCTGGCGCTGACCTCCCAAGAGCGCGGCGACGACCTGCTGCGCGACCGAACGTCGGGGCGCGGCGTGGTGCTTCTGGTGCCGCACTTCGGCAACTGGGAGTTTCTCGGCTGCTACCTGAACGCCATCGAACCGGTGGTGCCCCTCTACGAACGGCCGAAGTCGCCGGTGGTAGACGCCGCGCTGGTCGCGGCCCGCGAGCGCCTGGGCCACCAGTCGGCCCCGGATTCGGTCGGCGGACTCCGCTTGCTCGTGCGCTCGCTGCGCACTGGCGCACTGGCCGTGGTGTTGCCGGATCAAGTACCTCTGCCGAGCAGCGGCGTCGCGGCGCCGTTCTTCGGCCACGACACGCATACGATGTCCTTGGTCGGCAAGCTCTTGCAGCGCGTGGACGCGGACGTCCTGATCGGTGCCGCGATGCGCGTGCCCGGAGGCTTCGCCATCCGCATCGAGCGCGTGGACGACGCCATACATAGCCCAAACCTCGCCGAAAGCGCCCGCGCCATGAACGCCGCGGTGGAAGGCGTGGTCGCTTGGGACCCGGCGCAGTACCAGTGGGAATACAAACGCTACCGCTTCCGCCGCCAGCCGAACATCTACCGCTGAGGCCCCGAGTCGCAGACAGGCAATCGCAGCCGCTCCGTCGCAGAGCGATCCTTCGCTTGACAGACTCCAGCGCACGGCTAGAGTGCGGTCGCGTCACGTCGCGCAGATCGCTGCAAGATGCCGCCATCCACAGCGCAGCTCACAACGCAAGACAGCCAGCGGGCGGAGCACGATCTGGGCGACTTGCTGTGCGACCTGCTGCCGCGTCAGGGCGCTTGGTCGGACGCCGACTACCTTTGGTTGACCGATCACTCGCGACGGCTTGTCGAGTTCACTGACGGATGCATCGAAGCGCTGCCCATGCCGACGACCAGCCACCAAGCCATTCTGGCCTTTCTGCACTTCCTGTTCCGCGATTGGATCAGACCGCGTGGCGGCATGGTGGTGGAAGCGCCGCTGCGCGTGCGCGTTCGGGAGGGCAAGTTCCGCGAGCCGGACTTGGCGGCGCTGCTCGACCGCGACGACCCGCGTCGCCAGGACCGCTATTGGCTCGGCGCGGACTTGGTCGTGGAGGTGGTCAGCCCGGACCAGCCAATCCGAGACCTCGTCGACAAGCGCCTCGACTATGCGGAAGCCGGCATCGCCGAGTACTGGATCGTGGATCCACGCACCGAGACGGTCACCGTGCTCTCCTTGCAGTCCGAGAGCTACGCCGAGCACGGCGTCTTCGGACGCTGCGACACGGCGACCTCGGCGCTTCTCGAAGGATTCGCAGCCGACGTCGGCATGGTCTTCGACGCACCCACCACCGGAGCCTGACCGCAGGAGGCATGTGCCGCTCAAGCGGCCTATGTACGGCGGGAATGGTCGCGGTTGTTCCGCTCTCGTCGCCTGCTTTGGCGCGAACGGTGCGCCAGAGTCGTGTCCTTCGGGGTTGGTTCCGTGCCGTGGGCCTGCAACAGGCCGCGTGCTTCGGTCGCCCGTCCGTGATCGATCATGATCTCGACCCAAGTATTCGTCACGTTTTCCGCAGCCGCCGGTGACGCTTCGGCGCGGAAACGGTCGAAGACCTCGGCCGCTCGTTCCAGATCTTCTTGATCGGCCAACAGACGAATGAGTTCCACCGTCAGCGCGGCGGAGCCCACATTCGCGCGCCACGCTTCTTGAACGCGTCGGAAGGCATCGTCCTCGCCGCTGACCGCACGCAGATAGGCGGCGTCTTCCAGCGCCGACACGGCCGCGTACTCCGGGTGGGCGGGCAGCGTGGCGCGAAACCAGTCGGCGCCAAAGTCGAACTCCGGCGCCGGCGAACCGTTCTCTTCCATTGCGCGGTAGATCGCCGGCAGGCCGGTTCGATAGCCCTCCGCCAGATCCAGCGTCTTCAAGAACTCGCCGATGCGCGGGTTGCGGTTGGGGACGGGAGGAACCGAGGCGTCTCGCGCCAAATGATGCGCCTCGATGCCGGGCACCGGCCCCGGGTAGCTGATCACTTCCACCCGGTCTGGGTACAGGCAGACCTTGGTCGGCTCCATGACGTCGGGGCGGTAGCTGCGATGGAAGACGGCGTTGACCAACGCTTCCCGCATCGCGGGAACGGGAAAGTTGACCCAGCCTCTGACTTGGCTGCGCTCGCGCTGCTTCTGGATGTGCGAACGCGAGAGCCCTTCGAGGTGGCGTAGACAGCTGCGCAACTGTCCCGCGAGCGGGCCGCGGAACACGAACTCGTCTTGTACTCTGCCCGCGCTATCGGCGGCGAACCGGGCAACGACGATCCTGGCGCCGGGAAACCACTGTTGCGGATCGTCTGAGAAGAACAGCAGGCCGACGTTGCGCGGCGCTTCGTGGTTGTTGACGCGAGAGGTGATTTGCAGGTGTCTGTAGACGGTCGCCGCGTCGCGCTGTTCGCGCAGGGCGCTGCGCGCGTCGTGCAGGTATTCCCGAACCATGCCCTCGCGCAGGTCCTCCATTTGCGCCGTGGGAGCGACTTGGTTGTCCCACGGGATCGGCGCGGCTTGCGCCAGCAATGCCGTGAGCTGGCCGTTCGCTTGGGCGTCGGCGGTTTCCGAGCCGACGCGTATCCAATACTTCCAATCGCCCCGACCTTCGGGCGCCCGGTGGGGGCGGCTTTGGCTGGCTGGCGCCCAGACGACCAGCACGTCCTTGCCGTCCAGCTTCTCCGGCGACAGCACCGGCGCGTAGCTCGGCCTCATCGCTTTGCAGCGGCCGCGTATCCACCGTTGCGCCTTGTCGATGGCTTCGCCGCTGAGACCCGCGATGCGCTCGGCGTCACCGGTTTCGGCGTCGCGTACGCCGATGACGACGTAGCCGCCGTTGAGATTCTGAAAGTCGTTCGCAAAGGCGCAGATCGTCGTCAGAACCTGCTGGCCGGTCGTGTGTTCGTCCCAGCTCGCCTTGAACTCCACGCGCACGGACTCGGTGCGACCGTTCACCAAGTCCAGAACATTGATTGGCAGTACCGAGGTCATTGGGTCATTGTCGGGAAGTCTCGTTTGAGCCGTCAATGGCTTGCACTCGCCGGACCGCTAGACAGCGCTACGTCAAGCCAAGCCGACTTCCTCCCAAGGGCCCGTGATGGCGAATGTGATGCCGGGCTTTTGCAGGTTTGCGAAGACCCAATCTCCCACGCAGCAGGCGCCGCACCATTCGGACTTGCGGAAGTCGCCGCGGAAGCGCTTGAAGTCGGCGAGCACGACGTCGTTTTCGGCGATTGGAACCAGGTCGCCGGAGGGGAGCAGGGCGCACAGTCGGCTGGGGGCGGCGCCGTGGTCTTCGCACAGGAGCAATGCGCCGCTTGGCGTGGTGGCCACGTTGTCCGGCATGTTCAGAGGGTCGCCGAGGCCCGCCTCGAAGAAGAGGCGCAGGCGGGAGGCGGCGATGTCGAGTTCCCAGACCTGGCCCTTGCCGGCGAAGCCGCCGTTCGTGGAGACGACGTAGAGGCGCCCGTCGTCGTGGCAGCAGCCTTCGAGGCGCTTGAAGGTCATGCCTCCCCGGGCCCGGCCTTGGCGGAAGACGGATTCGCGGCCGATGCCTTCGGGGTTGTCGATGTCCACCCAGGAGACGGGCAAGGCCATGCCTTGCAGCCAGAGGCCGCGGAAGCCGCGGCGGCTGTCCACGGCGAGCATCTGCAACTTGCCCGGCGTACGCAGGGAAGCGGTGCCCGATGCGGCGGCGTTCGGAACGAATCGATAGAGGCCGGCGCTCTGCTCGTCTTCGGTGAGGTAGACGATGCCGGTTCGCGGGTCCACCGCCGCCGCTTCGTGCTTGAAGCGCCCCAGGCCGGCGAGGGGTACGGCATCGCTGGCACCATCGGCGGGAACCTCGAAGACGTAGCCGTGCGGGCGTTCCACGCGCTCGCTCCCCGGGTCGACGGTGGTCTCCTCGCAGCTCAGCCAGCTGCCCCAAGGGGTGACCCCGCCAGCGCAGTTCTTGTAGGTGCCAGCCAGCGAGACGCGGGACGAAAGCCATTCGCCGCGGCGCAGGTCGAAACGCAGCGTGGTGGTGCCGCCGCCGCAACGGGCATCGTAGAACGGCGACGGCGCCAACAGCGGCGCCAGGGCGATCTCGTGGTTGCGCACGAGAGTCACGGCGCCGTCCGCGTCCACGAAGGCGCCCATGCCGTCGTGCAGGCCGGAGACGACGTTGCCGTCGTCGGCCGTCTCGAGGGACCAGCTGAACGACTTGCAGCGAAAGCCCGGCGGCAGTTTCAGCAGCGACGCGCCGGTGGTTTCGTCCAGCGCGGAAACCAGCTGCCGGGGCGCTCTCGCGTTGGCGGCCAGGCCCCGCCAGGAAAGACCGGCCAAGGCGCCCGCGGTCGCCGTGGCCATGAGAACGTCGCGCCGTCTCGCCATGCGTCGAATGCTACGCCATGAAGGGGTGCCATTGCCGAAGGCCACCACGGCGCAAGACAATGCGCCAAACCGCCGTGCGGCGGATGGACATGCGATGATGAAGGTGGTTCAGGTGCTGCCGGCGCTCGAAGGCGGCGGCGTCGAACAAGGCACGTTGGAGATCGCCGAGGCGCTGGTTCGCGCCGGGCACGAATCGGTGGTGGTCTCAGGCGGGGGCCGGATGGTCGAAACGCTGGAACTCGGCGGCAGCCGCCATGTGCAGTGGCGCATCGGCGCCAAGCGGCCAAGGACGTTGCTGGAAGTGCGGCGCTTTCGACGCTGGCTCGCCGCCGAACGCCCGCATGTCGTCCACGCCCGTTCGCGCATGCCGGCCTGGGTGTGCTGGCTGGCGTGGCGGCGCATGGCGACGGAAACGCGGCCGCGTTTCGTGACCACCGTCCACGGCCTCTACTCGGTGGGCGCCTACAGCGCGGTGATGACGCGCGGCGAACGCACCATCGCCGTTTCCGACACGGCGCGGCGCTACGTCGAACGCAACTATCCGCGCACACCGCCGCAAGCCTTGCGAACCATCCACCGTGGCGTTGATGCCGGCCGCTACCACCGCAGCTTCGAGCCGGGGAGCGACTGGCGCGAACGCTGGCGGGGGGAGTTTCCCCAGCTCGTCGGCAAGCGGCTGGTGCTGCTGCCGGGGCGCGTCACGCGGCTCAAGGGCCATCGCGACTTCATCGCCGTGCTGGAACGCTTGCGTCCGGAGTTTCCCGATGTGGCCGGGCTCGTCGTGGGCGGCACGGACCCGAAGCATCGGCGCTACGAGCGCGAACTGCGGGACTTGGCGCCGTGGCTGGTCTTCGTCGGCCATCGGACGGATCTGCGGGAAATCATGGCGGCGGCGACGGTCGTCACCTCGTTCTCCACGCAGCCGGAGTCGTTCGGGCGCACGGTGCTCGAAGCGCTGTCTCTCGGCACGCCGGTGGTCGGCTACGACCACGGCGGCGTCGGGGAGATTTTGGCGAAGGCGTTTCCGCCGGGGCGGGCGCTCGCTGGTAGCGTCGAGGACGCCACGGCCAAGCTGCGTTGTGTTCTGGCCGACGAAGAGGCGGCGCGGCGGGCGATACGCGAGCACGACTTCGACGTACATCGCATGTGTGCGCAGACGTTGGCGCTGTACAGCGAACTCGCGGAGGCGGCGTGACGGGGCAGCTGGTCGGCGCTGCGATCCTCGGGATCGCCATCCTTGCCGGGGCCGCCTTCTCGGTCCGCTACGCTTGGTGGCGGCGCACCGTGGATTACAGGCACCCGCGCATTCTGATGTACCACATGGTTCGCGAAGCCCTGCCGGGCGCACGCTTCAACAAACTCCGCGTTCGCCCGGCGGAGTTCGAACGGCAAGTGCGGAAGCTCGCCGCCGAGGGTTGGCGCTTCGCGTTCGTTTCCGAACTGCCGGCGCTGCAAGGCGAGCGCAAGGTGGTCGCGCTCACCTTCGACGACGGCTACCGCGACAACTACCTCGCCGCGCACCCCGTGCTGGCGAAGTACGGCGCCAAGGCGACGCTGTACCTCGTCGTGGACCGCTTCGGGCGCGACTGGTCCACGGCCAAGAAGGCGCACCACGACGAGGGCGAACTTGGCGCCGAGGAGAAGCTCGGCGACGACGAGGTGCGCGCCATGCTCGACTCCGGGCTGTGGGAGCTGGGCGCCCACACGCTCACCCATCCGCTGCTGCCGGCGCTCGGCCCGGAGCAGCGGCGGCGCGAGATCGCGGATGGGAAGGCGGCGTTGGAGAGTCGATTCGAGACCCGCGTGCAGTCCTTCGCCTATCCCTTCGGCATCTTCGCGGCGGAAGACGTGGCGATGGTCGAAGCCGCTGGCTATCGGCACGCGGTCACCACGGAACCCGGCATCAGCACCGATCTCGAAGCGGATGCGCTCGAACTCAAGCGCATCAAGGTGAGCGGCAAGGAAGGCCGCCTGGGGTTCGCGATGCGACTGCGCGGCGGCCTTCGCGGCCTTGGCAAGTAGTGCCGGCCATGAACATCTGTCTTGTCATGGGTGGCGACGAAACCGGCGGCTTGGAGACGCACTTCGCCGACCTTGCGAACGGTCTGGCCGCGCTTGCCGCCCCGAACGAGCAAGTCGCCGCCATAGCCCACGAGCGCTTCGCCGGCGCTTTCGACGACGCGGTAAGCTTCATCTCTTTGGACTTGACCCGCAGCCGCCGCAATCCATTGCTGAAGCGCCGCTTCGGGCGGATCATCCGCGACTTGGCGCCGGACATCGTTCACGCTCACGGCGGCAAGGCCGCGCATCTGCTCGCTGCTGTGCGCCCTAGGGCGCGGCTGGTGGGCACGGTGCATGGCTTGAAGAAGAATCTCGCCGCCTACCGGCGCTTCGACGCCGTGATCGGCGTCAGCGCAGGCGTGCTCGAAGCCCTCGACCACCCTCGCAAGACCGTCATCCACAACGGCGTGGCGCCCGCGCCCTCGCCGATCTCCGCTGGCGAACTGCGCCGGCGGTTCGACATTCCTTCGCACCGCCCGGTCACGTTGGCCGTTGGCCGCCTCGTCCCGGTGAAGGGCCTAACGAAGCTAGTGGAGGTCTGGCACGAGGGCTTGGGCCAGCTACTGATTCTCGGCGACGGCCCGCAGCTCGGTGCGCTGGAAGCGCTGGCGGCCGGCAAGCCGGTAACGTTGGCGGGATTCCAAGCCGATGCGCGGGCGCTCATGGGCGGCGCGGACCTGCTCGCCATCGCTTCCGAACGCGAAGGATTCAGCTACACGATGGTGGAAGCCCTGCACGCAAGGCTGCCCGTGGTTTCCACGCCCGTGCCAGGGGCGCTGGACTTTCTTCCTGTAAGCCACATCGTCTCGCCGGACGACCTCGGTGTGGCCGTCGCCCGCTGTCTCCGCGATCTCGAAGGTGCGCGCGAACGGATGCGCGACACCTTCGACTGGGCCGTCGAGGCGCTGACCGTGGAGCGGATGGCGGAGCAGACCCGCGATGTCTACGACGCCTTGCGGACGACGCCATGCTGAAACTGGCCGAGCGGCAGCCTTTCGCGATTGGCGGCACGCGCCGCTGCTACGTCCATCCGGCGGACGAGGGGCTGTGCGTGAAGGTGCTGCGCGAGGATCGCACCGCGGCGGCTCGGTTGCGGGCGGCCACGGGTTGGCGGAAGCTCAAGGGCGAGCGCGGCTTCGACGACCAGCGCAAGGAACTCAAGGCGTATCGCGCCCTCGAACGGCGCGGCGCGAGCGACTGGACCCATGTGCCGCGTTGCCACGGCGCGGTGGAGACGGACATGGGCGTCGGCATCGTCACCGACCTGCACCGCGATTGGCAGGGCGACTTTCCGCCCAACTTGGAGGAATTGCTGCCGCAAAGCGGCATGTCCGCCGCGCTGGTGGACGCGGTGGACGAGTTCAAGGCGTGGCTGCGGCGCGACCTGTTCCTCTCCCGGGATCTGCTGCCGCACAACATCATCGCCGTGGCGGACTCGCCGACGCGCTACCGGCTGGTGATCGTCGACGGCATCGGCAACAGCGAGCTGGTGCCGTTCTCGAACTGGTTCAAGACCAGTGCGCGGCGCAAGGTGGAGCGGAAGATCCGCAAGTTCGACTACCGGCTGCGCATCCTGCTGCCGGATGACGGCGATGCAGCGGCTTAAGCGCCTCGAAGTGCGGCTGCGCGGTTTGCGCAATCGCGCAGCGCCGTTGCTCTACGCTGGCAACGCCTTCCACTGCCCGGCCTGCGAGCGCTCGTTCCGCAAGTTCCGAACCGCCGGCCGCGAACGGCGGCGCAACGCCGTGTGCCCGGGCTGCGCGGCGCGGGAACGGGATCGGCTGGCGTCGCTCTTTCTGCGCGACATGGCGCCGACCACGCGCCTCCTGCACATCGCCCCGGAGGCGTGCTTGGCGGAGCGGCTGCGCGAGCTGGCCGGTGGCGGCTACGTCAGCGCCGACCTGATGCGCACGGACGTCCACGAACGCCTCGACATGCTGGCGCTGCCGCATCGCGACGGCACGTTCGGCGGCGTCTATTGCAGCCATGTGCTGCAGGACGTGCGCGACGACATCCGCGCCATGGCGGAAGTGTTCCGCGTTCTGGCGCCGGGCGGCTGGGCGATTCTCAACGTGCCCGTCCGTGGCGCGAAGACCAAGGATCACCCGGACGCGCCGCTGCATGTTCGGGCAGCAGACGACCCGCGGCCGCCGGAGCACTTGCGAACCTACGGGCGGGACTTCCCCGAGCGCATGGCGGCGGTTGGTTTTCGTGTGCGCGTGGCGACCGCCGCGGACCTGGCGGCAGAGGCTGAACAGCGGCGCTTCGGCATCGAGAGCGCTGCTGGCGCGATCCACTTCGGCACCAAGCCATGAGCGGACGCCCCGGCACGGCGCGTTTGGCGTTGGCGGTGTTCGGCGCGTGGATGGCGATCCTCTCCGCGCTGGTCGAAGCGAACGAAGCGGCGACGCTGCGCTACGACATCCAGGTGGCGTGGATTCCGGCTGGCGAGATCGTCATGTCCCTGACCGAAAACGACGACCGCTATGCCCTCTCCGGCACCGTGGCGACGAGTCGGCTGATGGAGCGCTTCTTCATCTGGCATGGCCGCTTCGTCTCCATCGGGCGCTACCGCGAGCGCTTTCCGCACACCGATGCCTACATGCTCTGGGGGCGCGACGACGAGGGGCTGGAAACACTGCTTTCCTTCGGCGGCAGCACCACCATCCGCAGCCCTGGGCGCTCGCCGCGCTACATGGACCAGCCTTCGGGTTCGGACTTCATGTCGGTGACGTTCCTCGCCCCGCACTGCATCGTCGAGACGACCCTCCACGACGGCAAGCGCGTCTACCGGCTGCATCTCGAAGACAGCGCCGACAGGGAGATGCTCGAACGCCGACCGCCCTACTACTCCGGCCCGGCGCGGCGCTGCGACTACCGCTTCCGCCATCCATCCGGCGCCACGCGCCGCCTCTCGCTGTGGGTTGCCTCCTGGCAAGGGCGCGAACTGCCGGTGCGACTGCGCGTACGCCTGCCGTTCCTACCCGACGGCCACCTGCACCTGCGCGTCGACGAACTCGATGCGCAACGCATGGACACCGGCCACCTCGGGCGTTAGCGCACGACGCCAAGGTACCATGCGCTCTCGCAAGGTCGCGGGGCAGCAAGGGGCAGTTCGTCTTGACCATTCGCTTGGGCGTGCTCGACCAGTCGCCGATTGGACGCGGCGAGAGCGCCGCGGACGCAATCGCGCACAGCGCGGCGCTGGCGAAGCGCTGCGAGGAACTCGGCTACCACCGCTACTGGGTGGCGGAGCACCACGCTTCCGACACCCTCGCCAGCTCGTCGCCGGAGATCCTCATCACACGCCTGGCGGCGGAAACCGAGCGCATCAGGGTCGGCTCCGGGGGCGTGATGCTCTCGCACTACTCGCCCTACAAGGTGGCCGAGAACTTCCGCCTGCTGGAGGTGCTCTATCCGGGGCGCATCGACCTGGGCGTTGGCCGCGCCCCCGGCAGCGACGGCTTGACCGCCGCAGCCCTCGCCTACGGCAATCCGCTCGGCATCGAATACTATCCGGCGAAGGTGAAGGACCTCATGGCGTTCGTCTCCGGCAAGCCGCCGCTGACCGAGGCGTTCCGCAACCTGAAGGCGACGCCAGCGGCAGCCACGGCGCCGGAAGTATGGCTGCTCGGTTCCAGCTTCGACAGCGCCGCCTACGCGGCGCGCTTCGGCATCGCCTACTCCCACGCCCACTTCATCGCCCCGCAGCCAGCGGTGGCGGCGCTGCGCCAGTACCGCCAGAACTTCGCGCCGGAGCACTTGAACGCACCGTACTCCTCGGTGGGCGTGTTCGCCATCGTCGCCGAGGACGAAGAACGCGCCGAACTCTTCCTGCGCCTGCGCGAACTCACCCGCATTCGCCGCGACCGCGGCCTGCACGGCCCGCCGCCCAGCCTGGAGGACGCCGCCCGCCACCCATTCACCGACGAGGAACTCGAAGCGATGCGCGGCAAGCGCTCGCGCCAGATCGTCGGCACGCCGCCACAAGTGAAGGCGGGCATCGAAGCGCTGGCGGAGGAATCGCTCGCCGACGAGGTGATCGTCCTCACCATCACGCCGACGTTCGAGGACCGCGTGAAGTCCTACGAACTGCTGGCAAGCGCTTTCGGGATGGCGCAAAGCGATGCCTGACGGGCGCCCGCCGGCGTATACTCCGCACCGAACCGTACCGCGCTGTTTTGGGAACACGCATGGACAACGACAACTCGAGCAACGCGATCGGCCCGTCGCCGGAAGACGCCGCGCCGATCGACCCGGAGTGGATCGCCGAGTTCGAGGCGGCCAGCAGGCGGCCGTTGGCGCTGCGTTGGCGCTACTCGTTCATCAAGACCTACAAGCCAGTGCTCGACGACGAGAAGTACCGGTCTTTCGACACGATGGAGTCGTATCGACGTTGGTGCGAAGAGAACCTGCCGGAGTGGCTGGGCTATGGCCGCGTTCACGTACCCCCAGGCTGAAGACATCAGGGATGCGCTGAAGCGCCATGGTGTGCAGTACCTGTTCATCGGCAAGCCTGGCGCGATACTCCACGGCTTCCCCGACGCGACACAGGCCGCAGAGATATTCGTTCGTCGCCGACGCGAAAACGGCCGCGCTTTGGTTGCCGCGCTGCGGGATATGGGGTTCGCGATCACATCCACGCAGTGTGAAGAAATCGTGCGCGGCAAGGACTTCGTGCAGCTTAGGGACGGCCCCTTCGACATCGATCTGATATTCGCTCCCGACGGCATCGAGAGATTCGAAGACGCCTATCGACGCCGCGTGGAGGTCGAGGGCTTTCCGGTGTGCTCCATCGACGACATCATCGCAAGCAAAGAGGCATCGAACCGGCAAAAGGACCACGAGTCGCTGCCAAGGTTGCGTGCGTTCCGAGAGCACCTGCGCCGCGGCGACCCCATGCCGTAGCATTGGGGAAGCGAGTCAGAGCAGCCCGCCTTGGCGAATCGACATCGAACAGACGTGCTGGTGATCGGCAGTGGTGCCGCCGGGTTGGCGACGGCGTTGCATTTGGCCGATCGCTTGCGGGTGACCGTGCTCTCCAAGGACGCGCTGCATGGCGGCGCCACCAATCGCGCCCAAGGCGGGGTGGCGGCGGTGGCGCATCCGGCGGACACGTTCGATGCCCACGTGGCGGACACCATCGCGGCCGGTGGGGGGTTGTGCGACGAAGACGTCGTGCGCTACGTCGTCTCGCGGGGGCCGCAGTGCATCGAGCATGTCGCCGGGCTTGGCCTCGCCTTCGACCAAGAGGGCGATGCTCCGCATCTGACCCGGGAGGGCGGGCATTCGCATCGGCGGGTGCTGCACGTGGCGGACGCGACCGGCGCGGCCATCGCCAGGACGCTCATCGAACAGGCGTCGGCGCATCCGAACATCGCCATCCAGAGCGGGCGGGTGGCGGTGGACGTGATCACGGCGAAGAAGCTCGGCGCCGCTTCCGAGCCGAACGCCGACCGCGTACACGGCGCCTACGTCTACAACGGCGAAGAAGACGCCGTGGAAGTGGTGGAGGCGAAGTCGGTCGTGCTGGCCACGGGCGGCGCCAGCAAGGTCTACCTGTACACCACCAACCCCGACGGCGCCACGGGCGACGGCATCGCCATGGCGTGGCGGGCCGGCTGCCGCATCGCCAACATGGAGTTCAACCAGTTCCACCCCACCTGCCTCTACCATCCAGAAGCGCGTTCGTTCCTGATTTCGGAAGCGGTGCGCGGCGAAGGCGGGCGGCTGCTGCTCGCCGACGGCAGCCGCTTCATGGAGCGCTTCGACGAACGCGGCGAACTGGCTTCGCGGGACGTCGTCGCCCGCGCCATCGATCACGAGATGAAGCGCCTCGGCACCAGCTGCGTCTATCTGGACATCAGCCATCGTTCGGAATCGTTCCTCGCGGCGCACTTCCCGACGATCCTCGCGCGCTGCCTGGAACTCGGCATCGACATGCGCCGCGAGCCGATCCCGGTGGTGCCCGCCGCGCACTACACCTGCGGCGGGGTCATCGTCGATCTGGCCGGGCGAACGGACGTGCCGGGGCTGTACGCGGTGGGGGAAACCGCCTGCACCGGGCTGCACGGCGCCAACCGGCTCGCCAGCAACTCCTTGCTCGAGTGCCTGGTCTTCGCGCGGGCGGTGGCGGCGGATATCGTCGAACGGACCGAGAGCGGCACTTCGGCGAACTCTGCGCCATCGCCGCCGGCCTGGGACGAAAGCCGCGTCTCCGATTCGGACGAGCAGGTGGTGCTCGCGCACAACTGGACCGAACTGCGCCGCTTCATGTGGGACTACGTGGGCATCGTCCGCACCGACAAGCGGCTGGAACGGGCACAGCATCGAATCGACCTCTTGAAGCGCGAAATCCACGACTATTACGCTCGCCATCGGGTGAGCGCGGACCTCATCGAACTGCGCAATCTGGTGCATGTCGCGGAACTGATCGTGCGCTCGGCGCTGCTGCGCAAGGAAAGCCGCGGCCTGCACTTCACCCTCGACCATCCAGAGCAGGGGCCGCAAGCCCTGCCCAGCGTCGTCCATCCCGCGGCCGATCCGCTCGACGTTCTTCAGCCGTTGCCGATGCCGCCCCGCAAGGCCCGCCGCAGCCGCGCGAAGATGGCTGGCGGATAGCGCCCGGCGCGCAACGCCAGCACGCGGCGCGAAGTCCGCACCACCAGCCAGCGTTCCGTCATCCACACCGCGCCGCGCAGCTTGGCTGGCCGTGGCGGGCTGCCCTTCCGCGCTGGCTCGAACAGCACCACCCGTTCCTCCGCCAGCGCGAAACGCCAGACTTCGCCGCGCCGCCAAACCCAACCGTGGTAGACGAGCGAAGCGATGCCCGGCAGCAGCAGCCACAGGCCCAGAAAGGCCAGCCACGGCACCAGCACGAGAACGTGGATCGCCACTACCGCGGCGAACCATTCCCAGTCCGGCGACCAGTGGACGTCGATGTCCTCGCGCTGCGCGTTCACGGGCCGCGACGCGGTGGGGCTTCCCGACCGGCGTGGCCCGCCACCATGCCAACGATGGCGGCGAGTTCGGGTGGCGGCTCTTCGCCTTGCAGCCAATCCCAGATGCGCCAGTCGTCGCAGCCGAGCAGCTCGTGATAGGCGTCCTGTTCCGCTTGGGAGAGATGGAGATAGCGTGTTCGGGCGAAGCCGACGAGCAGGATGTCCAGTTCCAACACTCCGCGCCGGCTGCGCCAGAGGGCGCGATCGTGGTGCCTGTGCCTGGTCATGGCGGACCGCCAACGACGGGAAGTCGGAGAGCGTCCGACGAGCGGCGTGCGGCTTTGCTAAGCTCGCGGCTTGGACGAGCGGGACTGCGACGATGCCGCCGAACGCAAGACACTTCGCCTCCTTGGAGCTTCGAGGGCCGGATGCGGCCGATTTCCTGCAAGGCTATCTCACCGCCGACCTTGCGCGCATCAACGCCGAGACGGCGCTGCCGATGGCCTACTGCAACATCAAGGGACGGGTACACGCAAGCGGCTGGGTCGTTGGAGAGCGGAACCGCGTGCGGCTGGTGGTTCATGCCAGCGTGGCGGAGGGACTCGCGGCGGACCTTGGGCGCTACCTCGTGTTCGCCAAGTCCAAGCTGAGCGCCCCGGCGCCGAGCGTGTCCTTCTCTTCGCGCCGAACGCCGGACGCCGTCGAGCTGCCGCCTACGACGCACTTCGCCATCTTCGGGGCTGAAAGCGAAGGCCACGACGCGTTCGCCGGAGCGTGTGTGGAATCGGGCTTCGTGGTGGTCGCCGAGGGCGTTTCCCAAGCCTTCCTGCCGCAGATGATCGGCCTCACCGAAGCCGGCGCGGTGAGCTTCACGAAAGGCTGCTATCTGGGCCAGGAGGTCGTCGCCAGAGCCGAACATCGCGGCGCGGTGAAGCAGCGCCTGCGCCGCTTCGGATTCGAGGGTGCGCCGCCATCGGTCGGCGCCGACGTCCACGAAGGGGCGGATACCGGGCCGAAGATCGGCACCGTCGTCGCCGTCGGCAACGGCATCGCGCTGGCCGCGACGAGGAGCGCCGTAGCCTCGGCAGTCGCCGCCAATCGCCTGCTTGCCGCCTTGGATGTCGAGGCATCAGCGACCGAGCAGGTACCGGCATGAAGTTCGGCCTCTTCGTCTACTGCACCGTGGGCCGCCGCCACGAGCTCGAAGCGGGCATGGCGGGCCGCGACCGCGCTCTCTACGGACGCATGATCGAAGAACTCGGCCGCTACGCGGCGTTCGGCGAGCAGCACGGCTACTTCGCCTTCGGCCACCCGGAGCACCACTTGCAGATCGAGGGCTTCGAGATCTCGAACGATCCGGCGCTGATGGCCATGTGGCTCGGCCAACACACGCAGCGGATGCGCATCGTCACCTGCGGTTTCGTCTCCACCACCAACAACCCGCTCGCCGTGGCGGAGAAGATCGCCACCATGGACCACATGCTCGGCGGTCGCTTCGGCGTCGGCCTGGTGCGCGGCTACCAGTCGCGGTGGGTGGAGAACTTCAAGGTGCAGCCCGAGCTGCGAGCGGTGGGGCCGTGGAACCGGAAGACGCCGGACGACGACTTCAACCGCGCCTACTTCAGCGAGTTCGTGGACATCGTGGTGACCGCGCTCAAGGCCGAGACGTTCGCCTACGACGGGCGCTTCTGGACCTTCCCGCCCAAGGATTTCGTCAATCCGCACGATCATCCGGTGTACCGACGCTTCGGCCACGGCGTGGCCGACGACATGGCCATTTCCGAAATCGGCATCGCGCCGCGCCCGCTGCAAGACGACATCCCGCTCTACGGCGGCTTCTCCGCCAGCCTAGGCACGGCCAAGTTCTGGGCGCGCTACAAGGGGCGGCCAATCGTGCTTTCCGGCAACACCGAGTTCCTGGAACTGCTGTGGCGGGAGTGGCGGAGCGTGGCGGAACAGCACGGCCACGACGTGCCGCGCGGCCAGGAGGCGTGCTGGGGCGGCATCATGGTCTGCGCGGAAACCGATGCCGCGGCGCAACGGCAGTTC
This sequence comes from Candidatus Azotimanducaceae bacterium, assembly GCA_965243175.1. GTDB lineage: Bacteria > Pseudomonadota > Gammaproteobacteria > Pseudomonadales > Azotimanducaceae > VXYL01. The sequence continues at coordinate 2,474,355 of OZ251532.1, forward strand.
GAGGCGATGCAGTGGTTCTGGGAGACCTGGGCGGTGCCGTTCGGCCAAGGCATGCCGGAGCTTCTGGTCGGTTCGCCGAGCACCATCAGCCGCCGCATCGAGCGCGTGGCCGCCAGCGTGGACATCGACGAAGCGTTCCTGCTGATTCCGGCCGGCCTGCACACGCCAGCGCAGATCGAAGATTCGCTGGGCCTTTTCGCGGAGCGCGTGATGCCGAACTTCCGCTAAACTCGCGCTCCCGCCAACGCCGACACGAGCCAATGACGAGCGTCGTCTATCCGGGCAGCTTCAACCCCCCCACGCACGGCCACCGCGACATCATCGAACGCGCCCTGCGCCTCTTCGACAAGGTGATCGTGGCGGTCGGCACCTCCGCGGACAAGGACCCCGCCACCTACCTCGCCGCCCGCATCGACCTCTGCCGCCAAGCGCTGGCCGAGTTCGGCGACCGCGTGGAAGTGGAAGGCTTCAACGTCCTGCTAGTGGACTACATGCGCGCAAAGGGTTCGCGCGTCATCGTGCGCGGCCTGCGCACGATGTCCGACTTCGACTACGAATACCAGATGATCGCCATGAACCAGACGCTGGACCCGGACTTGGAGTACGTGCTGCTGCCGACTTCGCGCCAATGGTCCGTGCTCTCTTCGTCCCGGGTACGCGAAATCGCCGGTCTCGGCGGCGACATCTCGGAGTTCGTCCACCCGGCAGTGGCGGAGCACTACCGCAAGGGGTAGCAGGGGCTGGCCTCGGCATGGCCCCCGCGCGGTCAGGAGATCGTGATTTCGATACGGCAGTGGTCGCTCGGCCCCCACTGCTCCGGTTCGTTCAGCGCTCTCACCTGCACCGATTCGGCCAAGCTCTCGGAGGCGAACACGAAATCCAGTTGCCGCGTTGCCGTCTCTGGATTCCCCCGACTGTGGTGAAAGGTCGGTACGTTCCGACTGTCTTTGGGCAACTCGCCTGGCCAAGGATCGGCCTGCCGCCCATGTGGATGCTGCGGCCCCACGAAACGCAAACCCAGGCTTTTCATCCGGTCGAACACCGTTGCGTATCGCGCAGCCCAGTAAGCAGAGCCGTTCTCGCCGTATCCGTAAAGGACGTTGAGGTCCCCGGCAGCGACGATCCGATGATCGGTTGCACGGCCGATCAGCCTCGACAAATCCGAGATGAGCCGATGCGCGGACCCGTCCGCGCATTTCCAACTACTTCCGGTCGAACGATGCATGTTCTCCCAGAACCCATACATGGAGGCTACGACGAACGGCGGGCCGTCCGGCGGCGTGACGGTGGCGGCGGCAAGGGTTCCCGGCCGGCTGACGCCGAATCCATCCCACTCGCCCTCGGGTATGGATTCGCCTTCGATCCAGTCCACCTGCACACGGTCGGACAACTTGACGACCGCTGCTTTCCAAGGGGTGTGCCCCGGGCTGGCCATATGCCACGGGGACGGATCGATTTCGACGCGGGAAGGCAGCTTCACCGAAGGCCGACTTGCCTCCTGCAAGAGCGCAACATCGGCGTCCATCTCCAGCAAGGTCTCCCAAGGCGCATCCCTGTGCGCGACGTTCCAGGAAACGACTCTGATCACTCTCGGCCTCCGGGGCCCTCACGGGCGACGACCCTATGTCACTTCGGCGTCGTGCGGCAAGCGCTCCGCAGCCTGTCGCTTCATCCCCCTACACTCATGTCTCTCCGCGAACTTTGCACGGTTTTCTGTCGCAAAATGCCTTTTGAGAAGGGTACACTCGAAGTTGGCTGTAGCTGAACGATGGGCTTGAGCCTCAATCGGGGTACACGAGATGACATCGAACGGGCCGACCAGAACGGGTGCGCTGGTCGCGTTCAAGGTACGCAACGTCCGCTCGTATCGAGACGAGACGACGCTTTCCATGCAGGCGACGCGCGTGGCCAACGCGGACGCCGTTCGTGCTGTGCGAACCGCTTCCGCCACGCCGGAGCGGCTGCTGCCGGTTGCTGGCGTGTTCGGTGCCAACGCGGCAGGGAAGTCCACCATCCTGAGAGCGATGGCGGACATGCGGGCGGTCGTGCTCGGCTCGTTCAAGAACTCTGGCGCAGGCATTCATCGCAAGCCTTTCTTGCTGGCCCCCGATGGGGCGGCGAAGACTTCCGAGTTCATGGTGGATCTGATCCTCGATGGCGTGTGGTGGCAGTACGGGTTCGAGTTCGACGACCAGCGGATTTCGCGAGAGTTCGCCTTTCACTTTCCCCGCGGGCGGCAGGCGCTCGTTTTCGAAAGAGAGCGGCACACCCTGGCCTTCGGGCCCTCTTTCCGAGCCTTTGGCGGCAGCCTGCGCCCGCTGTTGCGGGAGGACGCGCTGTTGCTGTCGATCATCGGCGCCGCGGCCGAGAGCGCGATCAGCCCGCTCTTTGGTTGGTGGCAATCCAACATGCGCTTGGCCGCTTCTGAAAACCGCCCGCTGCGCAGCGTGTTCACGGCGGATTTGGCAAAGGCGGATAGCACGCGACACCGTGTTCTGCAGCTGCTCCGCGCTGCGGATTTGGGCTTGGCCGACGTCAAGGTCGTCAAACCGGATGCCGAGACGCTGGACATGCTGAAACGGGTGATCCTCGCGCTCCAGGGCGACGAGCTGGGCGATGGCGAGGTCGTTCTCGACACAGCCAACATGGTGCAGCTGATCCACGGCGGTGGAGACGGCGTCGCATTCGACCCGGCCGACGAGTCGATGGGCACGCAAGTGTGGGTTGGTCTCATCGGGCCGGTACTCGATGCGCTTGAGCATGGGCACTTGCTGTTGGTGGACGAGATCGACGCCAGTCTCCATCCGTTGCTCGTCGACAGGCTGATCGATCTTTTCCAGAATCCGGCTACGAACCCGCGGTGCGCTCAGCTGGTGTTCAACGCCCACGACACGACGCTGTTGGACGGCACGCGCCCCCTTGCGCTTGGGCGCGACCAGATCTGGTTCGCGGAACGAGACGACAGTGGTGCCAGCCAGCTGGTGCCCCTTGCCGATTTCAAGGCCCGGCGCGACGAGTCCGTGCGACGGCGCTACCTTCGCGGGCGGTATGGCGGCATTCCGACATTGGATACGGCGGAGTTCGAGCACGCAGTAGGAGCGCTGCCATAGCCGACACGTCTCGCGGAACGCATCCGAGGTGACGATGCGCCCCAAGCGTCCCAAGAAGCACCGCCGAACCGTTCCCGGATCAAGGGAACAGCGCAAGGTCGTCCGCGTACTTGCCGAGGGCGAGGTCACGGAGCCGCAATACCTCCGTGCCGTCGCTAGCCCCGAGGTGCATGTCGATTTCGGCGAAATGGGATCCACGCCGATGACTCTGGTCAGGCGAGCTCGGGAGGAGAAGAAGGCCAATCGCGGCGCAGACGATTTCGACGAAATCTGGTGCGTGTTCGACTGCGACGAACATCCCGACGTCGCCAAAGCCATCCACGAAGCCCGCCAGAGCGGCATCGGCACGGCGATGTCCAATCCTTGCTTCGAGCTGTGGCTCGTTCTGCACGTCGAAGAACAGTGGGCACACGTTCATCGTCACGCCGTACAACGAAGGTGCGGTGATCTCGGCCTAACGGAGGGCAAGAGGATTACGACCAAGGGGATGTCGCAGCTGAGACGCGGCTACGAGGCTGCGAAGCAACGTGCTGAATCGCTTGACCAAATGCATGAACAGGATGGCTCGCCTAAGTAGAGGAACGCGAAAGATCGGGGGCGCTGTCGTGCGAAAAACGCTGCTGCAAAACACGGGACGAGAGGGGATGAAGCGGGACGACGCGGGATGGGGTCGCCAGCCCACGATGTCCGAGGTCTAGCGGGTTCCGTCCGCGGAGCGCGCAGTTCGTCGAAGCGCCGGATGGGGAGACGTCCCGCCAGTCGAAAGCTCCACGCCCAGTCCTGCCGATCCCGCTTGCCGCGGAAGTGCGCGACCGCCTCCTCGTCGGGAAGATCGACGACGTCGGGCGACGCCATCCCCTACCGCCCGTCCCCCGGTTCCGCATCCGCCCGCCCGCCGATCCGGGCGGAGAACGCGAGACGTTCGAGAACCCCGGCCAGCGCCGAATCGTCCATGGAACGTCGCGCCAGCCGCCGAGAGCCATGGGCGGCAGAATCTCCCTCCGGGGAAAGTCTCCTAGGCGACTTCGTCGCCGATGTCGTTGAGGATGCCCGGCGTCGGTTCGACGCGCAGAGCGGGCGGTATCCAGTCCGGCAGGTCGAGAGGGGGCTCGGGCCAGAACAGCACGACGAGGAAGTCCCTCGGATCGCGGCGCGGATCGCGGAGCTTCCAGTGGCCCGCGATGTGCGGCAGAACGCCGTCGCGCTCGGCGCGATCCATCGCGTCGCGGATGTCGGGCACCTGGGAGTGCTCGCCTGAGACTTCGCCGGTCTCGTCGTCCCAGAGGACGCGGCGCGGCTCGCCGCCGGCGAAGACGTCGGGCATGTCGATGGCGTGGACCGTCACGGGTCGTATCTGAACAGCATCCCCAGCACCAGGTCAAGCATCGCCGGATCGCCCTGCGCGAGCTGGCCCAGCCGCTCCTTGCCGTGGTGCGACTCGAGCACCACCTGGTGGGCCACGGTGGCGACCTCCTGGGCGTCGCCGTCCGGCATGTCGAATTGCGCCGCCGTGTAGGGAGCGCTGGACGTCGTCGGGCCGCTGTCCTTGCCCATGTAGAGGAGCACCGGGTGGTAGTCGTCGTCGCGGCCCCGGCCGAACCAGTGGCTGGTCGTCGGATCGCGCTTGCCGTTCCGCGTGGTGCGGCGGATGTGCTCTTCGCGGAAGACGCGCTGGAAGCCGGGAAGCGTGGCCTGCAGGTGGTGGACGTACTCGTGCAGGGCGATGTCCGGCCCGGCTAGGGGCCCGTCCAGCGTGATCCGGCGGTGGATGTGGTTGTAGGAGCCTCCGCCATCGCCGCGGACGCGGCGGGCGACCAGATCGCCGCGGACGCGGCGGGCGACCAGATGGCTGGCGGCGTTGGCGGCCTCCACCCAGCTTCGCGGCAGCCTGCGCGAAGCGTCGGCGACGAGCTTCGCGGCGGCCTTGGACGCGGCGCCTCCGGTGGCTGGCCGGACGTTGGCGGCGACGCGGTAGGCGCCCCGCTCGTCGCCCAGACGGGCCAGGAGCACGGCGCGGAAGCCGCGCGGGTCGACGGTCGGGTCGATGCGCATCGACTCGCGGATCAGCCTTCCCTCGACGCGGTAGTCCTCCGGGGTCTCCAGCTTCCTCGCCGCATGCTGGACGGCGGCCGGCGCGGCGCCGATCCTGCCGTCGAGCACCTGCTTGGCGGCGGGAACCGGCGGGTAGCTTCCGGCGTTGCGCTCGAACCCCGGATCGATGCCCACGGGCACGTCCACGATCTCCCCGGTGCGCCGGTTGGTCCACTTGCGCGTCCCGCCCTTCGGACGCGGCGTGGCGCCGCGCCCCCGGCGCCGGAGGTCGCCCTCGGAGAGCTGCTGCACCGCGCACCGGCAGCGCCAGCCGTTCGGCGGGTAGTGCGTCCGCCACCACGGATCGTCCACCCGCAGCACCGTGCCGTGCCAGCGGGCGTGCTCCGGCCGCGTGCGGGCGTCGAGGGTGGCGACGTAGCGGAGGTACGGCATCTCCTCCTTGAGCGCCTGGATGCGCTCCCACCGCCCCCGCGCGTGCGCCATGCGCAGGTTCGTGTCGAAGATGGTCGCCAGCCGCCGCGGGCCGATCTCCACCAGCCGCCTCTCGCCGGTGCGCGGATCGACCATCTCCTTCTCGCCCCACCAGCCGAGCCGCTGCAGCCGCGGCCTCAGCTCGCCGACGAACTCGCGCAGCGTGCGCCCCTCGGCCAGCGCCCGGTCCACCTCGGCGCGCACCGCCTGCAGCACGTCGAGGCGCGCCGCCTTGGCGAACGTGAACTGCGCCAGATGCTCCTCGGCGGAGACGTCCCGCCAGTCGAAGCTCCACGCCCAGTCCTGCCGATCCCGCTTGCCGCGGAAGTGCGCGACCGCCTCCGCGTCGGGAAGATCGACGACGTCGGGCGACGCCATCCCCTACCGCCCGTCCCCCGGTTCCGCATCCGCCCGCCCGCCGATCCGGGCGGAGAACGCGAGACGTTCGAGAACCCCGGCCAGCGCCGAATCGTCCATCTCCGCCAGCAGCCCCGGCAGCCGCCGCCGCAGCGACCCGACGTCGCCCCCGCGTTCGAGTTCCGCAGCCGCCGCGCGGACCGCCGGCCCCACCAGCGGATCGATCATCGGCCGCCACCCGTCGTCGTCGATTGCGGCTTGCCACGCCTGTTCGATCCCGTCTCCCTCTGTCAGAGCCGCGAGCCCGAGCCGTCGCGCCGCAGCGAGCCCGGGCCGAGGCGGCTCGAGCACATCGTCGTCATCTGTCGGCGCGGACAAGCCGAGCCAGGCGCGGACTTGATCGACCGGGACGCGCAATCCAAGCGGCACCAAGCGCTCGAGCGCTCTGCTCAGGAGCTCGACGTCGACCGCGTCCTCGCGCTCGATGCGGACGGCCGGATAAGCCATTTGCGGCCCGTGATTGAGGTCGACGATCGGCACCACCAGGTCGCGCCGCAGCGTGGCCGCCAGCTGGCGGCCGTCAGAGCGCTCGATGTCCTGTCGGACTTGGTTATGCACTTGGCCGAGCGAAAACGACCCGGACTCGCCAGGCTGCGTGGTCAGCGTCTGCCCGAGGACGGCGATCGACAGCTGGTTGTCGAGGTCGACGACCACTTGGAGGAGATTCTCTGATGGCAGTCGTAGACATCCTGCGCAACGTCAACCTTTTCGTGGACGGCCGCGGCCACGCCGGCACCGTCCAGATGGTCCAGCTGCCCAAGCTCGCCGTGAAAACGGAAGAGCACCGCGCCGGCGGCATGGACGCGCCCATCGAGGTCGACATGGGCCTCGAGAAGCTGGAGGCCACGTGGTCGATGGACAGCGTGGACGCGGTGATGCTCCGGCGCTGGGGACTCGCCCCGAACAACCTCACCCCGTGCGTGTTCCGCGGCGCGCTCCAGTCCGAAGACGCCACCGTGAAGGCGGTCGCGGCCACCTGCCGCGGCGTGCTCCGCGAGGTGGACTGGGGCGACTGGAAGCCGGGCGAGAAGGCGACGTTGAAGGCGACGATGGCGGTGCGGCGCTACAGGTTGGAGCTCGACGGCGAGGTCATCCACGACATCGACGTGCCGAACATGATCCGCATCGTCGACGGCGTCGACCAGCTCGCGGCCCAGCGCGCCGCCCTCGGCATCTGAGAGCGGAACCGAATAACCCATGCCAGCGCGGTAGGCCCCACGATTTCAGGGGCAGCCCTCCGCCAGCCCCACGGCTGGCGGAGGGTGCGGAGGCAAGACCAGGAGGCAAAATGCCGATCCCCCACGCCAAGCGCGGCAAGCGCGGCAAGGCCCACAGGCGAAGGATGGCGCGCACGTTTCCGCGCCGTTTCCACCGCGATCGCATCGGCCGGCACTGCCTGTCGCCGCTGGCGCGAGTCGAGAAGTGGCGCAGCCCGTAGTGCCACGTCCCAAGGACCAGCGCGGCCAGGAACGCAAGGCGCGCGGACGGCGCAAGAGCCACAACGCCCGCAAGCGCAGCGCCGCGAGAGCACGGGAGAGGCAGCGCCGCACCGACGCGATCGCGGCGCGGGAAATCAAAGCGCTGCAAAGGACATTCGGAATGGAGGACTGAGAGATGACGCGAATCGAGTTGGCGCACCCGGTCGAAGCGGACGGCGGCACGTTGACGACGTTGTCGATGCGGCGGCCCAAGGTGCGCGACGAACGCGACGCCAGGCGTTCGGCGGGCGGCGACGAAACGGAGCACGAGATCGTGCTCTTCGCGAATTTGTGCGAGGTCGCGCCGGCGACGATCCACGAGTTGGACCTGGCCGACTACCGGCGCCTGCAGATCGCCTTCACCGATTTTTTCCAAGAGGACGGCCCGGCCCCGAAGCCCTCCGCCGAGCCGTCGCGAAAGTAGCCCACGTCCTGCACACGCCCGTGACCGCCCTTGCGGACGCGGACGTCGAAGACGTGATCGAATGGGCGGAGGACGCGGACGCGCTGTGGAAGGAGACCTACGGAGCGGCGCCCTGACGCGCCAGCACTTCGCGCTCGGCGGCGACGATCCGGCTCAGCGGATGCCGCCTGGCCTCGATCTCGGCGTACTTCTCGTCGAGCTCGCGCTGGGCGCGCGACACGTCCCGGCACACGATCCAGACAGCCGCGCAAAAGCAGACGGCGGAGACCCCCAGCGGAAGCCACCACCCCAGGACGGCCGCGGGCAGGCCGAAGAACCCGCTCCAGAACCAGACTCCGAGGAGCTTCTCGCACATGTCTGAGCTGGCGGTTTCGTTCAGCATCGGGGCCATGCTGGGCGCCTCGGTCAAGGCGGTCACCGGGGACACCGTAAAGCACTTGGACCGCGTGCGCAAGGCGACGACGGCGACCGAGCGGGCAAGCGCCCAGATCGCCGGCTACCGCGCCTTGCGCACCTCGCTCGGCGCCGCGACGGCAGCGCTGCGCACGTCGGAGCGCCGCGCCGAGGAACTGCGCCGCGCGCTCCAATCGACGACCCGGCCCACGGCGGACCTGCGCAGGCGCTTCGTCGCCGCCCGGGCCGAGACCGAACGGCTTTCGACGGCGGTGGGCAGGCAGCGCCGCGAGCTGATCGGCCAAGCCCGCGGCCTCCGCGAAGCGGGCGTCCAGGTGCGCCAGCTGGATCGGGAAGAAGAACGCCTCACGAACACGCTGCGCGAACAAATTGCCTACCGCGACCGCTTGGCCAAAGCGGTCGATGCGAGGTCCGCTGCCCGCTCCCGCCGCGAATCGGCGCGCGGCGACATCGTGGAGGCCGGGGCCCTCGCCTACGCGGTGCTGCGTCCGATGCAGGCCGTGGTGGGCAAGGCCGTGGAGTTCGAGGAGAAGATGGCCGACATCGGCAAGGTCGTCGACTTCCCCGCTCCGGGCGGCCTCCAAGCGATGGGCAAGGATCTGCGGGCGCTGTCGACGCGCATTCCGCTGGCCGCCAGCGGCTTCGCGGACATCGTGGCCGAAGCCGGCCAGGCGGGCATCGCCCGCGGCGAGCTGCTCCGCTTCGCGGAGGACAGCGCAAAGGTCGCCGTCGCGTTCGACCTCACCGGCAAACAGGCGGGCGACGCGATGGCTGGCCTGCGGACGATCTTCACGCTTGGCCAGGACGAAGTGATGGACCTGGCGGGCGCTTACAACTTCCTCAGCAACAACATGGCGGCGCGCGCGCCGGATCTGCTCAACGTCGCCAACCGAGCGGGCGGCATGGCGAAGATCGTCGGCCTCTCCGGCCAGCAGCTGGGCGCGCTCGGCGCGACGATGCTGGCGTTGAAGACGCCGCCGGAGGTGGCCGGCACCGCGATCAACGCCATGCTCACGAAGCTGAGCACGGTGGGTTCCGAGGGCCCGAAAGTCCAAGCCGCGCTCGAGGAAATCGGGCTCTCCGCGAGCGCCGTCCAAGCCGCCATGGGCCACGACGCCGAGACCGCGATCGTGTCCGTGCTCGAGGCGGTCTCGAAGTCCGACGACGTCGTGGGGACGCTCAAGGCGCTGTTCGGCGCGGAGTACGCCGACGACGTGGCCAAGATCGTCGCGTCGATGGACGAGTACGCGAAGGCGCGGCGGCTGGCCGCGTCCGAGGAAGCGAGAGCGGCGAGCGTGCAGAAGGAGTACGAGGCGCGAGCGGCGACGACGGCCAACGCCCTGACCCTGCTGCGCGGCAAAGTGGACGACCTCGCGATCAACATCGGCTCGGCCCTCCTGCCAGGCATCAACGCGATGCTGGAACCGCTCGGCGCGGCGCTCCAAGCGGCGTCGTCGTTGGCCGCGCAGTTCCCCCGGGTCACCGCCGCCGTCGTCGCCCTCACGGCCGGCCTGATCGTCGGCAAAGTCGCTGTCGTCGCGTACCGCTACGCCAGCGCTTCGCTCGGCGAGACGTTGCGCGCCGTGCGAGCGCGATACGTGCTCCTCCAACCCGTCGTCGCGTCGACGTGGCAATGGCTGGTCCGAACCACCTACTCGCTGGCCCGTGTGCCGACAGCTGGCGCTGCGGCGTCGGCGGGCATCGGCAGAGTCACCAGGAGCTTCCGCGTCCTCCGTCTCGCCATCGTTTCCACCGGGATCGGCGCAGTCGTGGTCGGTCTCGGTCTGGCAGTCGCTTGGCTCATCCGGCACTGGGCCGGAGTCAAGGCGTTCTTCGGCGGCATCGCGAAAGGCGCGAGCGAAGCGCTGGCGCCGCTAAAGGGGATTGGCGACGCCATCGGCAGCGTGATCGGATGGATCGGGTCCCTCTTCGCCCCCGTCGAGCAGTCGCAAGAGTCTTTGGAGAAGTGGGCGAGCGCGGGGGAAGTCGTCGGCCGTGCGATCAAGGGGCTCGTGAAGGGGCTGGCGGCGATGGTGAGTCCACTCGCGATCGTGGGCAACCTGCTAGGTGCCGCTTGGTCGGCGGCGACTGGCGATTGGGAAGCGGCCGAAAGGCGCTTCGGGAATGCTGGTGAGTGGCTCGCGAGGTCGCCTATCGGCCTCCTCGGCCAGGCTGTCGGACTGATCGACGACCCCGATGCATCCGCCACCGCGCCCGCGCCAAGCGGATCCGCCACCGCGCCCACGCCAGAACCACCACCACTAGATATAGGGGCGGCCCCCGCGTTTCCCGGCCCGGTCGGCTCCGGCGATGCGCTTGTCGATCACCAGGCCGAAGGCGCATCCGGCGGTCTCAAGCGCACCGCGGCCGCGGCCGGAATCGCGGTGGGCGCCGCGTTGCCCGCGGCCGCCCAGCTCCCCGACGCGCCCGACGTGGGCGCAGCTTTCGCCACGCCCGCCGTACCGATAGCAAGCGGCGTCGAGCTCCCGGACGCACTACCACTAGATATAGGGCTGCCGGTTGCGTTTCCGTCCCCGCTCAGCCCCGGTTCGCCGCTCCCCGCCACTACATCTAGTGGTAGCCGGGTGGACGTCCAAGCCCGCATCGTCGTCAATCCGCCAGCAGGCGCCGACGCCCACGCAATCGCCCGCGAAGTGCAACGGCAGCTGGCCGAGCAGACGCGCCGTGCCGTCGTCGAGGCCGGCTTGGGAGAGGACGATGGCTGAGTTCGACGACGTCGTCACCGGCCCGCTCTCCGCCGAACGTCGCCGCGCGGAAGCGCAGGGCATTCTCGCCCGGTCCAAGGCCGATGCCGCCCAAGCGCTGAACGATGCCCGCGCCGGCGGAACGCCAGGCGCGAACGCCGCCTCCGCCAAGCCCGCCCTGCTCACATGGGGCGAGGTCGTCTTCGAGGCGACCACGGGCGCGATCGACCGCTTGCGCCACACCGCCGAGCACCGGCACCCCGCCGTCGAAAGGGTGGGCCTGCGCCCGCTTCGCCAGTCGCTGGGACAGGGCGCGGAAACGGTCGCCGTCGAAGGCGTCATCCACCCGGCATGGGCCAGCGGCGCCTCCGCAATTGCCGCGCTTCGCGCCGCCGCGTCCACCGGAGAGCCCCACGCCCTCATCGATGGCGGCGGCCGTCGCCTCGGCAGAGGCCGGTGGGTGGTGCTGCGCGTCGAAGAGTCGTGGTCCGCGCTCCACGGCAACGGCCGCCCGCGCCGCATAGAGCACATGCTCGAACTGGCGCACGTGGGGGACGAAGGGCCGGAGGGAGAGCTGGCGTCGCTGCGCGACGCCAGCTCGGAAACGGGCGACGTGGCGGCCGTCGTCGACGCGGTGGCCACCGCCCAGACGCCAGCCGCCGCGGCGGCCGCAGCCACGCAAGCGGCCGGAGCCGCTGCGCAAGCCGCGCCGGAGCGCTCTGCCGCCCGCCGCGTCCTCGATGCCGTGCGCACCGCCGTGTCCGCCGCGTCGTCCCTGCCGGACGTGCGCCGCGCCGCCCTCCAAGCCGCGTCCAGCCTGCCCGGTGCGCCCCGCTTGCCGCAGCGGGCTGCGGCAAGCACGGCTTACCGCGCAAGTGGCGGGGACGTCCTCGATGCGATCGCTTGGCGTCACTACGGCGCCAGCGCGGCCGTCGATGATCTGCTGCGCGATCCTGCCACGTCCCGCTTGCCCGCGGCCCTGCCAGCCAATGCGCTGGTGGCGCTCCCGGCGCACAAGCCACGTCGTCCACGGCGCAGCACGTCGTGCAGCTGTGGACGTGAAGGGCAGGCGCTTGGATCTCACTCCCGATTTCCGCGTCCACATCGACGGCGTGGATCGAACGGGGGCAATGCGCGCCGCGCTGGTGGAACTGCGCGTGGTCACGACCAGCGACCGCGCCACGGACACCGTGGAGATCGCGCTGGCCGACGATGCCGCCCCAATTGACCCACCGCCCAGGGGAAACCAGATCGACGTTGCCATCGGCTACACCGAGTCCGGCGGCCCCGTCGAGATGGGGCGCTTTTGGCACACCGAAACCGACATCCAGTTGGCACCGCCGAGCATACGCATTCGCGGCACCGGCGCGGACCTCCGCCCCAGCAGCGCGCTCAAGACCCCGCGCACACGCGCCTGGCACGACACCACCTTGGGCGCGATCGTCGAGGCGGTGGCCGCCGAGCACGCCCTGACGCCCCGCATCGGCGCCGCGCTGGCGCCCACCGCCATCGCCCACGTCGACCAGACGACGGAATCCGATCTGCACTTTCTGCGCCGCTTGGCCACCGACTACGACGCCACCGCCAAGGTGGCCGATGAAGCGCTCGTTTTCGCGCCTGCGGGCGAGGGCGTCGCCGCGAGCGGTGCCGAGATGCCTGCATTCACGCTCAGCCCCCGCACTGGCGCGCTGTCCGCCCGCGTCGCCTATCGCGACCGCCCCAAGGTCGCGTCGGTCCGCGCCCCCTTTTGGCGCTATGTCGAGGCCGCCCCGCGCTTCGCCGTGGCCGGCGACGGCACCCCCGCCCACGATCTCCCGGACCCATTCCCGGACGAACCCCGCGCCCAGTCCGCCGCCACCGCCCGCCTGCGCCAATTCGTCCGCGCGACGGCCCAACTCGAGGCGGAGCTGCCCGGCACCCCCGAGCTTTCGGCAGGCGCGAGAATCACCACCACTGGCTGGCCCGTCCCCGCCGCCAACGGCGACTGGATCGCCACCCGCGTCACCCACTCCCTCACCCCCTCCGGCTTCACCACCTCCGTCACCGCCACCGCCCCAACTCCGTGATGTGGTAGGGTGCGCCTCGGCGAGTTGGGCGGCCGAACCACCACGGGGCGGCGCGAGCCGCTGATTTAGCCGGTGGCCTGCCAGCCTCCACGAACTCGCGCAGCGTCCGCCCCTCGGCCAGCGCCCGGACGTCCCGCCAGTCGAAGCTCCACGCCCAGTCCTGCCGATCCCGCTTGCCGCGGAAGTGCGCGACCGCCTCCTCGTCGGGAAGATCGACGACGTCGGGCGACGCCATCCCCTACCGCCCGTCCCCCGGTTCCGCATCCGCCCGCCCGCCGATCCGGGCGGAGAACGCGAGACGTTCGAGAACCCCGGCCAGCGCCGAATCGTCCATCTCCGCCAGCGGCCCCCGCCGCAGCGACCCGACGTCGCCGCGTTCGAGTTCCGCAGCCGCCGCGCCGGCCGGCCCGTCCCCGCCGCCAACGGCGACTGGACCGCCACCCGCGCAACCCATCCCCTGACCGCCTCCGGCCACGCCACCACCGCGCCGTAGGGGCGGATGCCGGCGACGTCTTGCAGCAGCGCTTTCGCGCGACCCGGGCGCGGTCTTTTTCGCACGCCTCTAGTCTAGGGGATCCAACCCCAGCAGCGGGGTGTGGCGCTTGGTGGACCGGCTGCGATGATCTCCTACGAGGCGTCGGTAGGCGCGTGCCGTACACGTTCAGCGTTGGCAGTGGCGGCAGTAGACCGTAGAGCGGCCGGCGAGGCGAACTTCCTTGAGCGTTTCGCCGCAGTGGTGGCAGGGTTGGCCGCCGCGGCCATAGACGGCGAGTTGCTGGGCGAAGTAGCCAGGGCGGCCGTCGCTGCCGACGAAGTCCCGCAGCGTGGTGCCGCCTTGTTCGATGGCGTTGGCCAAGGTGGTCTTGATCGCTGCGGCCAAGGCGTCGAGGTGCCCTCTTGGGACGCGCCGGGCGGCGACCCTTGGGCGGACGCCGGCTAGGAACAGCGCCTCGTTCGCGTAGATGTTGCCGACGCCGACCACCACCTTGGCGTCCATCAGCAGCAACTTGATGGCGACTCGGCGGTTGCGGGATTGGGCGGCCAGGTAGCTGCCGTCGAAGTCCGTGGAGAGCGGCTCGGGGCCTAGGTGGCGCAGCAGGGGGTGGGCGTTCAGCGGATGGGGGTGCCAGTGGATGCTGCCGAAGCGGCGCGGGTCGGTGAAGCGCACGGCGTGGCCGTCGTCGAGCTGGACGTCCACATGGTCGTGCTTGGCAGCGGGCGTGTTCGCGGACACCAGGGCCAAGTGGCCGGCCATGCCGAGGTGGACGATGAGGCCGCCGGTTTCGAGAGGGAGCAGGAGGTACTTGGCGCGGCGTTGGAGCGGGCTTAGGCGCTGGCCTTCGAGGCCGGGCGGGAGACGCACGGGCCAGCGCAGGTTCGGGTTGCGGACGACGATGCGGCGCAGGCGGCGGCCGCGCAATGCCTGGGCCAGACCGCGGCGGGTGGTTTCTACTTCCGGGAGTTCGGGCAGGTTGCCGAGCCTCGTTCGGCCGGTGGGTGCGGGCTACTTGATCTTGTCTTCGCGGTAGAGGACGTGGCGGCGAACCACCGGGTCGTACTTGCGGAGTTCCAGCTTGCCCTCCATGGTGCGCTTGTTCTTGGTGGTGGTGTAGTAGTGGCCGGTCTCGGCGGTGGACACCAGCTTGATCTTTTCGCGCATCGTTTAGGCCTTGGTTCTTGGGTTGCGGTTTGCTTGGCGCTTGGCGCTCAGCCCTGCGCCCGCTTGCGTTCGGCGGCGCGGCGCTTGTCGATGTCCTGCAACACGACCTCGATGCCTTTCTTGTCGATGATCCTCATGCCCGCAGCGGACACGCGCAGCTTCACGAAGCGGTTCCGCGACGGCACCCAGAAGCGGTGGTCGTGCAGGTTGGGCGCGAAACGCCGCCGCGTCTTGTTGTGCGCGTGGGAGACGTTGTTGCCGCTCATCGGGCGCTTGCCCGTGACTTCGCAGACCTTGGACATGGTGAAACGCTTGGCTCGAACGCCGCGCTTTATACCAGAGACGGGGGCGAGAACCAAGAACGCCGGCGGGTTCGATGTCTCGCCACCTGCTCATTCGGCGGGCTCCTGCGCTTGTTCGGGGGCTCCTTCGTTCCGCTTGAGGACCACCGTTTTGCCGGCGTCGAAGCTGCCGAACGTCTCCACTTCGCCATCGGGCCAGCGCACGGCGACATCCGTCACGCCGTCGGCTTCGCCCAGGCCGAAATGGACGCGCGGGGCGTTGGACGAGAGGTAGCTCGCAGCGGGTTGCACGTCTCGATGCATCCGGCGGCCGTTGGCGGTCGCCGAGACGGTCGCGGCATGGGCGTCTCTGCCGTGCCGGTCAAGCACGCGGAACCGGATCCAGCTGCCGCGGCGGGCTACGCGGTTCATCAGCAGATAAGGCACGGCGTCTCGGTTGACCACTAGGAGGTCGATGCCGCCGTCGTCGTCCACATCGCCGGCGGCCAAGCCGCGGCTGGTGTGGACAAGGGGAGGCGAGACGCCACCAGGGGGATCGACTAGCTCGAAGCGGCCTGCGGGAATGCCGCGGTGGAGCATGTTCGGTTCGGCGAACAGGTCGCCGACGCCGGATTCCGCGTGGGCGACGCGACCGTTCGCCTCGAAGAGGTCCAGCCGGCCGTCGTTGTCGAAGTCGGCGAGGGCGACGCCGAAGCGGGTGTGCTTGCGGCTCGTGAGGCCCAGGCCGGAGGCTGCGGTGGCGTCCTCGAACCATCCGCCTTGGTTGAGGAAGAGCGAGTCCGTCTGGCCTTCGAGGTTCACCACCAGCACGTCCGGGTCGGCATCGTCGTCGATGTCCGCCGCGGCGACGCCCATGCCGGCCTTCGCCTGGCCGTATTCGTCCACGCCGCAGCCCCACTCCAGCGCCGATTCGACGAAGCGCAGGCCGCCCTGGTTCAGCCACAGCTGGTTCACCGTCATGTCGTTGGCGACGAAGACGTCGGTCAAGCCGTTGCCGTCGAAGTCGGCGCCGACGACGCCGAAGCCGTTGCCGAACTTCAGCTTCAAGCCAGCTTCGCCGCTCACGTCCGTGAACGTGCCGTCGCTGTTGTTGCGGAACAGGACGTCCGGCGCCGGGGCCTTGTAGTTCTGCGGCGGGCAGTAGGTGCGCACGCCAGCCATGAAGCAGTCGAGCTCGGCGGCCTCGCTCCACTTGATGTAGTTGGCGACGTAGAGGTCTAGGTCACCATCGACGTCCAAATCCAGGAAGGCCGCGGAAGCGCCCCAGCCCGGGTGATCCACACCAGCGGCAGCGGCCACGTTCTCGAAGGCACCGCGCCCGTCGTTGCGCAGCAGCACGTTGGCGCCGATGTTGGTGACGTAGAGGTCCACGTCGCCGTCGTTGTCGTAGTCGCCGGCAGCCACTCCCATGCCGTAGCCGTCCGCGTCCGGCACTTCGGGACCTGGCTCGAAATGGCCGTCGCCGACATTGAAGTAGAGACGGTCGGTGTGTGGCGAAGCGTTGCCGCCCAGCGGGCCGCTCTGCACGAGGTAGGCGTCGAGGTCGCCGTCGCCGTCGAAGTCGGCGAGCGCCGCGCCGCTGCCGGTGATTTCCGGGATTCGATAGCGCCCGTCGGCGCCGGAGACGTGGCGGAAGTCGAGGCCGCGCTTGGCGGCTTCGTCCGTGAACCACGCCGGGTTGGCCGATTCGGGAGGCGAGCAGGCGCAGAGCCCGCCAGCGACGAACGCCGCTGCTGTTCGACGCCAAGCGTTCATCCCGTCGCTTCCGACTCTTGCGCCAACTCTTGCAGACGGCGCCAGGCCGACGCCCGCTGCTCGGCATCGGTGCCGATGCGGTCGGCCCAGTCGAGAGCCGCGTGCGCTTCGTCGATGCGTCCGGCCTCGGCGAGACATCGACCCAAGTGGATGTGCGCCATGGTGAAGGAAGCGTCGAGCTGCGCGGCTTGTTGGAAGTGGGAAATCGCCTGCGGCCAGCGCTTCGCCGCGCCTTCGAGCAGGCCGAGACGATAGAGCACCTCCTTGGGTTCGCGGGCGCCGTTTTGCAGCGCCTGTTCGAGCAGGGCGATGCCGCGCTCGGCGTCGCCTTGTTGGGCGAGCAGCCAGCCGAGCTGCTCCAAAGCCCTCGCGTGGTCCGGCGCCAGCGCCAGCACCCGTTCGAGTTGGCGACGGGCGCCGTTGCTGTCGCCTTGCTGCCGATAGGCGTTGGCGAGCATCAGGTGCAGGCGGGTCTCGTTCGGAAACTGTTCGAGGCCCTTGCGCAATGCTACGCGGGCTTGCGCGAAACGTCCGATTGCGGCGTAGGCCCAGACCAGGGTGTTGATGGCCGTCACGTCGTCCGGGCGCTCATCAGTCAACGCCTTGGCGATCGTCAGAGCATCGGCGGGGCGGCCGGCTTGGATGAGGTTCTGCGCGTGCCGCAAACGGTTGCTGAACCCGGCGATGAGCGGCACGCGGAGCGACAACCTGGGGTCCATCCACTGCATGGTGGGCGCGGACTGTCCTCTGGCCAAGGCGATGCGGGCGTCCTCGTTCCGGCCCAAGGCTTGATAGGCGCGACCGAGCAGGCGATCGACGCGGGGGTCGGGCTGCTCGGCGTTGAGAGGTTCGAGCAGCGCCACCGCTTCGTCGAAGCGATCGGCGGCGAACAGCAGGTGCGCGAGGCCGACCAGCGCCGGTGCGCCGGCACCTAGTTCCGCGGCGCGTTCGTAGGCCGCGCGGGCGTCCTGTGGGCGCTTGAGTTCGCGCAGCCAGGCACCGCGCCACAGCCACGCCGCGACGTAGCCGTCGTCCAGCGCGATTGCGGCGTCCAGGGAGCGCAGCGCGGCTTCGTAGTCGGTGTCCGCGCTCGCCAGCAGCAGGGCGCGGAAGTAGGGCCAGTGGAACTCGTCCGGGGCCAGCTTGGCCGCCTGGCCGTAGACGGCGATGGCGCGTTGATGGAAGTCGTTGACGTCGTAGGCCATCGCCAGCCGGCCGCGCGCTTCGCCCGAGTCGGGACGCTGCGACGCGGCATCGTGGAGCGCGCGCAGGGATTCCAGAAGCTCGGCGTCGATGGCGCTGTCGGGAAGCGGCGGCAGCTGCATGGACGAGTCGCCGGAGCAGGCGCCGAGCACTAGCGCTCCGGCCAGAGCCAGTGCGGAAAGGGACGCGGATGGGGGTGCCTTTCGCATGGGGCCGTGGGCCCCGCGTCGCGTCAAGGTCGGCGATCCAGCATGCGTACACACTTGCGGCGGTCGTCGGCGCGGATGTCCTCGCTCTCGCAGCGAACGCGGAACGCGACAATCGGCGTTCGCGACGGCCCGGTGATGCGCCATTTGCGACCGGTCCAGAAACGCGACGATGCCTTTTCGACTTCGACGCGCTCGCCGACTTCAAGGCGGGCGTGGGCGGCGCGGTCGCTCTCGAAGAGGTAGGCGCCGTCGATGGCGATCAGCTGGCGATCCAGAATGGACTGGTAGATGCGGCTCACCGTGCCGCTGAACTCGCTGGCGGGTTCGCGTGGTGGTGGCGTTGCTTCGGCGCGGGGCCGCCGGTCTTCCTCCCAGATGACGGGCTCGACCTGCTGCTCCTGGAGGACGGGCTCTTTCGGCTTCTGGACAGTTGCCGTTTCTTCGCGGGCCGGCTGTTCTTGCGGCGCTTGACGCGACCGTTCGAGCGTCGTCGCCTCCTGCACCGCTTGTTCGCGTGTCGTCTGTTCCGGCTGCTGCTGCGCGGGTGGCCGCTGTGCCGCGTCAATGCAGGCGCGGCGGATCTCGTCGTCGTCCACCATCATGCAGGCCATCACCTTCAGGCACTGCGCTCGGCGCGATTCTTGGACTTGATCGCACGCGGTCTCCTCGCCGTGGGCTGCCCAACACGCGAAGGACAGGCCGGCAAGAAAGAGAACCGCCCGGCACCTGCGTCGCGGGTGCCGGGCGTTGGCGAGCGCCCGCTCCATCATCGGACAAGCCGCGCCGATATGGAGATAGGCCGGTGAGCCCTAGAAGCCCACCGTCATGCGCACGAACAGCTGGCGGCCCATGATGCTGTCCAGATAGCTCTCGTAGCCGACGCCGGAGGGGAACGCCTGCGGCTTGGCGTTGAAGACGTTGCGCATGGCGACGTTGCCGGCGACGTAGCCGAAGCCCATGAAGTCGGGACGGCGGTAGGTGTAGCTCAGATCCCAGTACGCCTTCGCCGGAATCTTGCAGTAGGGATTGCGGTCCTGGTCGGTGCAGGCGTCCGCTTCCGTCCACGTCGTCGTGTCCATGCCGTGGTCGTTCACCAGCGGCGTGCCGGGCGTTCCCGGCGGGCCGAACTCGGCGACGAGCTCGTCCCAGGACGCGATGAGGTCGGTGATGCCCTGATGCCAGCGGACGCCGAAATGCACCGTGTGCTCGTCGCGGAACCAACGCAGCGACGCATTGACGCGCCACTCGGGCGTGGGCGGCAGCGGCGAGAACAGCGCGTTGTAGGACCTCCAGAACGCGGCGCTGTTGCGGTTGCCCAAGCCATCGACGCGGATGCCGGCGAACTGATGGCCGCTGTTCGGGGCGTAGCGCTGCAGGCTCATTTCGAGGATCTGCGTCGCCGAGACGCGGAACTCGAAGTTGCCGGAGCCGTCGAGGTCGATCAGCGGCAGGTCCGAGGCGTCGAAGCGGTAGCGCAGGTTGTACACGATCGAGCGGACGCGGCTCTCGCCTTGGTTCAGCCAGCCTTCGTCCACGCCGATCAGGCGACCGTTGGCGTCGCGGATGATGTTGGCGCCGCCGAGCCCTTGCTCCTGTCCCGCGATGTAGGACGCCGCGGCCGACGCCCGACACTGCAACTCGCTGGCCGACGTCTGTTCGAGGAACTGCGAGACGCTGATGTTCGCTTCGTCCTCGTTGTCGTAGTCGAGCAGCGTGCCTGGGCATTGTTCGTCGGCCCAGCGCTCGAACGGCCCGGCGTTCTGGCCCAGGATCACGCCAGCGCCCATTCGTTCCACGCGGCCGTTGAAGACGACGCTGGTGTAGTCGGCATCGAACACGAAATCGCCGTTCATGAGCTGCAAGGAGAAGCCAGCGTTCCACAGGTCGGAAATCTCCGCGTCGAGACCGCGGTTGGACGCGTCTTCCCGAACGGCCACGCCTGGGATGCCGCCGCTTTGGCCGAGGCTTCCCAGACACTGAGCGAGTTCGGGCATCGCATCGCAGATGTAGTCGGCTTGAACGCCGTAGGTCACGTCGCCCGGAGCGGAAGCGAACAGCTGATAGCTGCCAGGCGGCACGAAGCCTTCGGTGATGCTGCCGCGCAAAGCGAGCCAGTCGGTGGGGCTGTAGCGAATCGCCAGCTTCGGAATGGTCACGTCGAATCCCGCCGATTGGCCCGCCGAGGCGAACGAGGCGTTGATGTCGAACTCGGTGTAGCGTATCGCCGCCTGGACCTCCATTTGGCCGAAGCGCTCGCTGGAAATCGGCTCCAAGCGGACTTCAGCGAAGGCGGCGCGAATTTCTTCGGCGCTGCCTTGGAAGTCGACGCGGTCCGACGAGATTCCCGCGGCGCCCAGCTGGTCCGGACGAAACTCTTCGTCCTCGGTGCGCAGGTGGATGCCAACCGCCATCCCGATCGGCGTTTCGTTGTACCAGAGGTCGAACAGCTGGCTGTTGGAAACGTTCAAGTCGATGATGGTCATGCCCACGTCGCGCTGCACGTGTCGCGGACTCAAGCCGGCGTGGCGGGTCTCCGTGGCCGTGTTCCAAGCCGGATCGTCCTTGCTTCGCCAGGACTGATGCTCGGCGGGCAGAACCAGCCCGGTGCTCGGATCCTGAGACAGCCAGGCGGTGGCGAACGGATTCCAGCACGACTCGCCGTTCGGTCCGCCTTGGCAGCGCAAACTGTCCACCGTCAGCGGCCAAGCCGGATCCAGCGACACCCACTCGCGCCGGCTCTTGTTCCAAATCCAGTCCACGTCCACCAGCCACTCGGTGTTCGGAATGTTCACCGTGGTGCCGAGGCGCAGGCGCAAGTTCTCGGACAGGCGCCGGTCGTCCAAGGACATGTCGGGATTCAGCCACGGATAGGATTCATGGACGTAGGGCTGCTTGGGAAAGGCGCCGATGTAGCCGTGGATGCCGACGCCGCTGTCGCCCATCAGCACGTCGTCGAACAGCCGGATGCCGCCGCTGGTGAAGGTGTCCAGCACCCCGTCGCCATCGCTGTCGATGCCGTCCATGTCGGGATCGAAGCGGTCCGGCACGCCGTCGCCGTCGCGGTCTTCCGTCATCGAGAGCAGCACCACCCGGTGCAGCGGATTGAGCTGACCGGAGCGGTCGCCCAGTTCGGCGTCGTCGGCGATGCCGTCGCCGTTGAAATCGCGATCCGGCAGGCCGTCGTTGTTGCGGTCCTGGGCGAAGACCAGCCACTCGCCCGGTTCTTGCAGATAGTCGTAGCGCCCGTCGCCGTCGACGTCCTGCCAGTCCAATGTGCCGTGCGAGACCAGGATCGGCCCGGTCAAGACGTAGCCGAACTCCTCCGCGGCTGCGGTGTCGCGCTGGTCGCGAATGTGCGCGGGGACGTAATCGGCGCACGCGGCGATGCCCGCGGCCACCTGCGGCACGTCGCAGACGTTGGAATCGTCGGCATAGGCGCGGTAGGGGTTGCCGGGCAGGCTGCCGATGGCGATGGGCTGCGTGTGGTCGTAGCGGCGGCCGCTGATCGGCCACTCGTCGATGGACGGCGCGAAGGTGCGGGTGGAGTAGTCGAGCCGCGAGAAGACGGCCTCGCCGCGCACGCTCACGTAGTCGTTGAACTCGTGCTCGAAATAGGCCATGCCCTGTTCTTGGTCGCGCTGCTCGCGGATGTCCGTGATGTCCGTGATGGTGTAGCGGCAGTCGCTGCCGAACGCCTGGTTGGACTCGGTGCCTCTGGAGCGCGTCTCCTGGCCTCGCCACGTGCCGGTGGAGAAGCCGTTGAGGAAGTTGCCGTCGCGCACGGTGTCGTTCTGGCCGAGGGTGTTGGTGGTGTACGGCTCGCGCAGGGAGGCCGGATCGGGCGCGACGCCCAAGCTGTTGTGGCCGGCGCCGAAGTCGTTGTTGCAGCCTGGGTCCTCGAGATGCAGCGTGCGGAACGCGCCGGTGTTGTCGCTGTAGTCGCGCGGATACTGCGGATAGCGCCAGCTGGACGACAAGGGGTCGCCCTGCGGCACAAGATCGCCGCTCTTGTCGAGCAGGCTTGGCCGATTCTCGCTGTTCAGCAGGTTGATGTTGTTGTAGACCTCGTGGATGTCCGCGCCCAACGCGGTCGAGTGCTGGGCGTTGGCTTCGTACCAGAAGGGATTGGTCACCTCGGGCTGGTACAGCTCGCCCTTCATGTTGCGCAGCGGCACGCGCCAGTCGCCGGGCAGGCCGTTGCCGCGCTCGCCGTAGGTGGGCAGCAGCTGGCCGGTCCAGCCGGCGGAGTTGACGATGTAGTCCGGCCGGGCCGTGAACGGCATGCGGTCGGCATCGCGGATTTCCAAAGCGAAAATGGCGCTGGTTCGGTCCCCTTGCGCGCCGGCGAGCAGGCCGAGGCTGCGGTAGGGCGCACCCTCTTCGAGCGCCTGCTGGAACTCGTAGTTGACCATCAGCCCATCGAAGTTCTTGCGCGGCACGATGTTCACCACGCCCGAGACGGCTTCCGCGCCGTAGAGAGCGGAAGCGCCGTCGAGGATGTTGTCGATGCGCTGCACGGCGATGTTCGGATAGAGATTGGTGAGGTCGGCGCCGGTGCGACGGGTGTCGGGGCCGTAGCCGTTGACGTTAGTGGGGACGCGGTGGCCGTCCATCAGCGTCATCGTCGCCCGGGTGCCGACGCCGCGCAGGTTGGCGTAGGTCTCGCCGCCTTGCGGCCCGTCCGGTCGGTTGACGCTCTGGTTCCAGCCTTCGCCGCTGCCTTGGCCGTCGGCGCCGCCGATCTCCGAGGTGTTGGTGTTGGCGTTGACGCCGATCTGGTAGGTCTGGTCGAAGATCACGTCGCCGAGGTCCGGCGTGCCGGCCAGCTCCATGTCGAGTTCGCCGATGACGTCTATCGGCGAGGGCAGGTCGAAGTTGGTGCGCCGGATGTGCGATCCGGTGACGATCATCTCCTCGACGGAGCGGCCCTCTTCGTCTTCGTCGTCCTCTTCTTCTTCGTCCGCCTCGGCCGCGAGCACGGCAGCGGCCAGCAAGACCGCAACGCACGCGAGCGATGCCCGCAAGCTCCGTTGAAACCGCATAGCACTTCCCCTCTGATTGATGCTGCTACCTTAGGCCAGGGCGCAACAATGTCAAGCGTGCCGAAGGCGCTGGGTGTGCGACATTTGGTGGCAGGGCTGCCCTTCATGCCGTCAAGGGAGGCGCTTGGCCGGAGGGCCAGAAGTCGTCGTAGTCCTCGTTGAAGATCGCCGCCCGCAGGGCGAGGACGGCGTTGGCGCCGGCCACGCTCCAGCGCATCCCGCGGCGCTTGAAGCGCTCGCCGACGAGGCCCTTGCACATGCTCTCCACGGTGCCGGAGCCGACGCACAGGCCCATCTCCCGGAACTTCGGATAGCGCATCCGCCGCCGGTTGCCGTCGACGTAGGCGACGCACTTCGCGGCCTCCTCGCAGTCCTCCGCCCGCAGCGCTTCCAGCACGTCGTCGACGCGGCCTTCCTCCAACGCCTGGCAGACGCGCCGCGACCACGCCGCGCACGCTTGCGCGCCGACCCCGTGGACCGCCTTGCCGACGTCCCACAGGTGTTCCTTCGCGTGCCACAGGTCGACGATCCCGACGCACTCCGGCAGCATCTCCGCCACCGTGTTCCAGATCCACTTCGCGCCGTCGCCGACCGCCACCCGCCGCTCCGCCTTCGCGAAGCCGAACCGCTTCGCGGCGCGCCAGACGCGCTGCCCGAACGGCGACGGATCCGCGTCCGCGTCGCGCGACGCCGCGCTCTCGATGGCCGCCGACACGCGCACCGAGCCGGCGTCCCGACGCGGCAGCCCGGTCCTCGCGTCGCGCCCCTCGGCGGTGTGGAACGTCGCCACCTTCGCCTCCCGCGTCTTCGCCGGCTCCCCCTCGCCGCCGCGCCCGGAACCGCGCCGCTCCCCAGGCAGCACCGGCACCCCCGTGCCGTCCAGACAGCAGTACGCCGTCGCCGCCGGCGCCTCCGCCGCCTCGCCCTCCACCGACTCCCGCGCCGACAGCGCCTCGCCCAGCGCCTTCGCGCTCCGCTCCAGCCGCTTCGCGTCCACCGACACCCCCGCCACCCGGCGCACCGCCTCCGCCGCGCCGCGGAAGCTCGCGCACGCCGCCGCCCAGCCCAGCACCGAACGCAGCGCCGGCGTCACACGCTCGCCACCCGTCTCCACCCCAAGCCCCGCGTCCAGCGGACACGTCCGCCAGCCGCAGACCCCGCACGTCCAGTGCCAGCGCTCCACCGACGCCGGGCCGAACAGCGTCAGCAGCCGCGTCGAACGCCGCGTCCGCCGCCGCATCGCCCCGCCGCACTCCCCGCACGGCGCCGCCTCCCGCTCCCCGTCCGCTTCCGACAGCAGCACCGACAGTGCGCCGCACGTCCCCGACAGCACCGACGCCCGCAGACCCTCCTCCGCCGCCTTGAAGTCCTCCCCGCCCGACGCCACCCGCAACGCCAGCGCCCGACACTCCGCCGACGACGACAGCGCCGACGACACCTCCTCCCGAACCGCTTCCCGCCACTCGCGCTTGCCTTCCAGCGCCTCCCGCGCCATCCTCCCAGCCGTCATCGCGATCTCCTTTCGCCGGCATCTCGACAACGCCTAGCCTAAGGTCGATCGCGGTGGCTCCCAACACTTCCGCCACCAAATGTCGCACACCCGAAGGCGCTCTTCGACGGCTGCGCCACGCCGCCCCACGAGGGTGCGTGCGCTATGCTCTCTTCCTGCACACCATGCCGAGAGACGCGCCATGACGACCTATCCCGTGCCGGACGGCTTTCGCGCCAAGAGCCACTTGGACGAGCAGCGCTATTGGGAGATGTACCGGCAGTCGGTGGACGACCCGGCGGCGTTCTGGAGCGACCAGGCGGAGCGGTTCCTCGACTGGGCCGCGCCGTGGAACGAGGTCCTCTCGCACGACTTGCCGAACGGGCACGTGGCCTGGTTCGCGGGCGGCACGTTGAACGCCTGCCACAACTGCGTGGACCGCCATCTGCCGGCACGCGCCGATCAGGCCGCCATCATCTGGGAAGGGGACGACCCGGCGGACTCGAAGACGATCACCTACCGGCAGCTGGCGGAGGAAGTGGGGCGGCTGGCCAACGCGCTCACCGCCCGCGGCGTCGGCAAGGGCGACCGGGTGTGCATCTACATGCCGATGATCCCCGAGGCGGCCTACGCGATGCTCGCCTGCGCCCGCATCGGCGCCATCCACTCGGTGGTGTTCGGCGGCTTCTCGCCACAGTCGCTGAAGGATCGCATTCTCGACTCGGACTGCCGAACGCTCGTCACCGCGGACGAAGGCATCCGCGGCGGCCGCGCGGTGCCGCTGAAGGCGAACGCGGAGGTCGCGCTGGCGGACTGCCCGAACGTCCACACCGTGCTGACGGTGCGGCGAACCGGCGGCGACGTGCCGTGGCGGGACGGGCGCGACGTCTGGTACCACGAACTGGTCGATGCGCAGCCGAGCGCCTTCGAGCCGGTGCCGATGGACGCCGAGGACCCGCTCTTCATCCTCTACACGTCCGGTTCCACCGGCAAGCCGAAGGGCGTTCAGCACAGCACCGGCGGCTATCTTCTGCACGCGGCGATGACGCACAAGTACGTCTTCGACTACCACGATGGCGACGTCTACTGGTGTACCGCCGACGTGGGCTGGATCACGGGTCATTCCTACATCGTCTACGGCCCGCTGGCGAACGGCGCCACGACGCTGATGTTCGAGGGCGTTCCCACCTACCCGGACGCGGCGCGATGCTGGCAGATCGTCGACAAGCACTCGGTCAACATCTTCTACACCGCGCCCACGGCGATCCGCCAGCTGATGGGCCAAGGCGACGAGTTCGTCGCGTCCACCTCCCGCAAGAGCCTGCAGCTGCTCGGCACGGTGGGCGAGCCCATCAACCCGGAGGCGTGGCAGTGGTACCATGGCGTGGTCGGCGAGCGGCGCTGCCCGGTGGTGGACACCTGGTGGCAGACGGAAACCGGCGGCATCATGATCACGCCGCTGCCGGGGGCGACCGACTTGAAGCCCGGCTCCGCCACCCGCCCCTTCTTCGGCGTCCAGCCGGCGCTCGTGGACAAGGACGGCCAGATCATCGAAGAGACCGAAGCTGCCGGCGACCTCGTGATCGTCCATCCGTGGCCCGGACAGATCCGCACCGTCTACGGCGACCACGAGCGCGTCGTCTCCACCTACTACGCGCAGTACAAGGGCTTCTACTTCACCGGCGACGGCGCCCGCCGCGACGCCGACAGCTACTACTGGATCACCGGCCGCGTGGACGACGTGATGAACGTCTCCGGCCACCGCCTGGGCACCGCCGAAGTGGAAAGCGCCTTGGTGCTCCACGAGGCCGTCGCGGAAGCCGCAGTGGTCGGCTTCCCCCACGACATCAAGGGCGAAGGCATCTACGCCTTCGTCACCCCAATGGCAGGCAGCAACGCCGAACCAACGGCCTTGATCGACGAACTGGTGGAACAGGTGCGCACGGAGATCGGCCCCATCGCCAAGCCGGACGTCATCCAGCTGGCCCCCGGCCTCCCGAAAACCCGCTCCGGCAAGATCATGCGCCGGATTCTGCGCAAGATCGCCGCCGGGGAAGTGGACGATCTGGGCGACACGTCCACGCTAGCGGAACCGGCGGTGGTGGAGGATCTGCTGGTGAACCGCCGCGGGTGACAAGCGCCCCGGTCCGGGGCGCTTGTAGAGGAAGCGTGGGGCTTCGTCGCCTACCGGCGTCTACCAACGCCTCGCATCGGCGTCGAGCGCTGCCGCCATGCCAAGCACCAATCCCGCGGGGGCGTTGCCGACGCTGAACAGGATGCCGTGGTCCGTTTGGCCGCCAAAGCGGCGTACGCGGTCGACCTCGACGCTCCAGCCGAGGCCGTTGCCGGTCTCGGAGCGGGCGCCTAGGCGGTAGCTGGCGGTGGTGCCGCCACCGAGGACGCCGAAGAGTCGGACCGGGCCGGTGCGTCTCGACGCGAAGCCGTAGCCGACTTCCATGTCCAGGCGCTTCGGCAGCTGGCCGCCGAAGTTGCGGTGGCGCTGGGCGTTCTCGGCGACCATGCGGTCGGCGCGCCAGAGGTCAGCGACGCGGCCGTTCGGGGCGCCCCAAGCGGGTGCCAAGCGCAACGATGCGCCTTGGCCTTGCGCTCCCGGGTCGAGTTCCAGCGCGGCGCTCAGGCCCCATTCGTCGAACTCGCTCTCCGAGTGGCCGAGCAGATAGCGTCCGCGCGCTTCGAGGCCGAGGCCGAGCGGCAGATTGCGGTAGTCCAAGGCGCCGCCGACTTCCGCGCCGAGGCCGTTGTTCACGTCGCCGCCGTCGTAGCGGGCGCCGAACTCGAAACCGGCGCCGAGGCGCGTCTGCTCGTTGCCGCTGGCCGCCCACTCGCGGCGGCCTTCGACCAGCAGCCGGAGGCGCTGCACGTCCGCGTCCGCGGCGGCGAGGGCGCCGAGCACTTCGTCCGCCCGCAGGCTGGCGATCACGGCGTCCGCCTTCAGCGCCCAGTTCAGGGTCTCGGTCTGGGCGAGTTCGCGGCGCAGGCCCGTGGCGGCCAGGCGCAGCGAGGTGTCCGTGCGCGCTTCGCCGAGGTCGTCCACGAGCATCGCGTCGCCGTTGCCGAGTCCGGCCATGGCCCACAGGTCGATGCCGTTGCAGAGCGTCCAATGGACGTAGGGCAGCAGCGTGGTCATGTCCAGATCCAGTTCGCCCTGCGAGACGCCCGGTTGCAGATAGTCGAACTCGGCGCTGCTGCGCGCCAACGCCACGCCGACCAGCGTGTTGCGCGGCATGCGGGCATCGACGCCCAAGAAGGCCGTATCGACGCGGCCATCGACGGCGAAGCCGGCATCCGTGGAGACGCGGCTGGTGGCGGCCTTGCCCCACAGCGTCCACTTGCCGCGGTCGGTACCGGCTGCGGCGCCGCCGAACGGCATCAGGAACGATCCGCCACGCAGCAAGTCGGCGATGCCCGGCGAATCGCCCAACCTGGCGCCATGTCCGCCGAACGCGAAGGCGTCGGTTGATCCCGGCCCGCCGAGGAGATCAGCGTTCGGATTCGCGGCGTACTGGCGTTCGCTTGCGCCGGCGAAGAAGCGAGCGACGGTCGCGGCGACGCCGAAGCTGCCCGAATCCGCGGCGGGCGCCGTGGGCGGGCCTTCCTGGAACCGCCCGCTCACGCCAGCCACGACGTCCGCGGCGACCGTCGCGCCGAATGCCGCCAACGACTGCGTCAGCGCTTCGCCTCTGGCGGCTTCCATGTCGTCGTCGACGATGGTGCCGGTGGCCTGGTCGTCGGCGAACTCGGCGTTGACCAGATCGGCCAGAACGATGGTGAACGTCTCGTCGTGCTCCGCAAGCGGGTCGCTCGACACGTTCACGTCGATCGCCATCTGAGTCGTGCCAGGAGCGAAGGTGAGGGTTCCGCTGACCGCCGTATAGTCCTCGCCAGCGCTCGCCGTGCCGTCCATCGTCCGGTAGGCCATGGTGACCGGCACCGGCAGTGCGCTCGAAATCGTCACCGGGAACGACAGTGCCGCGCCCTCGCTGGCGGAAACGTCGGCAATCGCCACGGCGACCGCCATGCCCACTTCGATGGCGAACGTCAGCGTGGCCGCGTCGCCGTCTTCGTCCATCGCCATCCAGGTGTATTCCGTGCGGGCGAACTCGGCGCTAGGCGCACCGGCGATGGTGCGACTGGCCATGTCGAGCGCGAGACCGGCCGGCAACGCCGGACTCAGGCCGTAGGTCAACGGGTCGTCGCCGCCGCTTGCGTTCGGCAGCACGAGGGCGACGATCGCCGCGCTCTTGTTGTAGCGCTGGTCGGGCACCGAAGCGCCGAAGTTCGGCATCAGGTCCGGCTCGACCTCGATGGCGAACGTCACGGTCGCCGTGTCGCCGTCTTCGTCCGTGGCCGTCAAAGCGTAGCTGGTCGAAGCCTCGGCGACGGTAGGCGTGCCGACAATCGCCGGGCGAGCCGCGTCCAGAGACAGGCCAGCGGGAAGCGCGGGCGTCAACGCGTGGACGACTTCGCCATCTCCGTCAGACGCTCTGGGCAGTGGAACATCCACCGCGCTGCCGACCCGGAAACGCTGGTCTTCCACCGAGTCGCGGAACAGCGGCATCGAGTCCGGCTGCACTTCGATCATGAAGGTCAACGTGGCGGCGTCGCCGTCTTCGTCCGTGGCCGTTAAGACGTAGCCGGTCGAAGCCGCCACAGCGGTGGGTGTGCCGACAATCCCCGGGCGACCGCCATCAAGAGAAAGACCGGCCGGAAGCGCCGGCGTCAGGGCGTAGGCGATCTCGCCGTCTCCGCCGGACGCTCTGGGCAGCGCAACGTCCACCGCGCTGCCGACCCGGAAACGCTGGTCTTCCACCGAGTCGCGGAACAGCGGCATCGAGTCCGGCTGCACTTCGATCATGAAGGTCAACGTGGCGGCGTCGCCGTCTTCATCGGTGGCCGTCAGAACGTAGCCGGTCGAAGCCGCCACAGCGGTGGGCGTGCCGACAATCCCCGGCCGGCCGCCATCAAGAGAAAGGCCGGCAGGAAGCGCCGGCGTCAGGGCGTAGGCGATCTCCCCGTCCCCTCCAGATGCTCTGGGCAGCGCAACGTCCACGGCGCTGCCGACCCGGAAACGCTGGTCCTGCGCCGAGTCGCGGAACGTCGGCATCGAGTCCGGCTGCACTTCGATCATGAAGGTCAACGTGGCGGCGTCGCCGTCTTCATCGGTGGCCGTCAGAACGTAGCCGGTCGAAGCCGCCACAGCGGTGGGCGTGCCGACAATCCCCGGCCGGCCGCCATCAAGAGAAAGGCCGGCAGGAAGCGCCGGCGTCAGGGCGTAGGCGATCTCGCCGTCTCCGCCGGACGCTCTGGGCAGCGCAACGTCAACGTCGCTGCCGACCCGGAAACGCTGGTCCTGCGCCGAGTCGCGGAACGTCGGCATCGAGTCCGGCTGCACTTCCATCGCGAAGGTCACGGCGGCGGTGTCGCGGTCTTCGTCCGTGGCTCGCCACGTGAACGCGGCGCGTGCCGTGGGCCGCGTCGGCGTACCGGAGATTCGCCGGCTGTCGAGGTCCAGCGTCAGCCCCGCGGGCAGCGCAGGCCCGAGGTCGTACACCAGCGTGCCATCGCCGCCGGTGGCCATCGGCAACTGCAACTCGAAGGGCGTGCCGACCCGCAGGATCTGATCCGGCACCGTGGTGTCGAACACCGGCACCGAATCCGGCAGCACTTCAATGGTGAATCCAAGCGTGTCCTCTTCGTCGTCTTCGTTGGAGGCCGTTAGGGTGTAGGAGGACCGTGGCTGCGCCGTGGTGGGCGTGCCGGAAATGACGCGGTTGACGTCGTTGAAGGAGAGGCCGTCCGGCGGCGCCGGACTCATCGCGTAGGAAGTCGCCGCGAACGCGCTTGGCAGTGATGCCTTGGCCGGACTGCCGACCCGAAAGACCAAGTCCGGCCCGCTCACCAGGAACTCCGGCTCGAAGTTAGGGAGCACGTTCTGATCTCCCTGCCCCCCTTGGCCCCCTTGGCCCCCTTGGCCCGCTTGGCCCGCAGTGACGACGGGGGTGGCCACGGCGTCCGCCGCAGGCCCGGGGCCGTCCTCGTTGGCGGCGCGCAGCTCGAAGGTGTGCTCGACGGCGCTGGTGAGGCCGGAGACGACCAGCATCGTCGCATCCGGCGTGTCGCGGCGCATCCACTCCCCGAACTCGCCCGCGCCGACCTTGTAGCGCACTTCGTAGTAGAGGATGGGCAGCGCCGGTGGCGACGGGGGCGGCGCCAGAGGGTCGGCTTCGGGATTCTCTACGATACGGCCGGTGCCACCGCCGCCCCGCACCCAGCGCAGCGTCACCGATTGAATGCCGCCCGTTGCCGTCAAGTCGCCCGGTTCGTCCGGGGCGGTCTGCGCCAAGGCCGGCCAAGCGAGCGCAGCCACGCAGGCGGCTGCGACGAACGCGCCGCACTGGCGGATCAACCGAAAGATCGCATTGCGCACTCGCATCCCCTGCGTCCCGCGTCCTTCGCTCATCGGCTCCCCATGTCGTCGCAAGGTCGCGCCAAGTCTACCTGTTTTCGCGCGAAGGCGTTGCAGCGCTTCGAGACGCTACGCGCGCAGCGCCGGAGCGCCCTCCGCCGGCTGGTCGCGGACGAAGCCGAGCAGCGCCATGCCGATCACCAGCACCAGCGCGACGGAGAGGATGCCGAGCCTCGAACTGCCGGTGAGCAGGCCGGTCACGGCGACCAGCGACGGGCCGATGATGGCCGCGAACCTGCCGAGCATGTTGAAGAAGCCGAAGAACTCGCCGCTGCGCGAAGGCGGCACGAAGCGCGCGTAGAGCGAGCGCGAGATCGCCTGCACACCGCCCTGCACCAGGCCCACCGCCACCGCCAGGACGTAGAACTCGGCGACCGACGACATGAAGTAGGCGTAGATCGTCACGCCCACGTACACCGCCACGCCGAAGTAGAGCGGCGGCTTCGGCCCGAACCGGCGCGCCGCCACGCCGAACGCCAGCGCCGCCGGAAAGCCCACGAACTGCGTCACCAAGAGCGCCGTGATCAGGCTCTCCGCGGGGAAGCCCAGCGACAGCCCGTAGTCCACCGCCATGCGGATGATGGTGTGGACGCCGTCGATGTAGAAGAAGTAGGCGAGCAGAAAGAGCCCGGCCATCCGATGGGCGCGGTACTCGCGGAAGGTGCGCGCCAGCGAACCGAGCTCGCCCTTCACCGTGGCGATCAGCGTCCGCAGCGTCGAGACGGCCCCGGCGGCCGCATCCAAGGCAAGGGTGGCCGGGGCTTCGCGCACCACAGCGAACAGCGGAACCGAGAACACCAGCCACCACACGGCCACGCTGACGAAGGAAAGCCGCACCGCTTGCGCCTGGCTCGACAGCCCGAAGGTCTCCGGCGACAGCGTCATCGCCACGTTCACCGCGAACAGCACCCCGCCGCCGAAGTAGCCGAGCGAGAAGCCGAAGGCGGAGATTTCGTCGTAGCGCTGCGGGCGCCCCACCGACACGATCAGCGCGTCGTAGAAGACGATGGCACCGGAGAACCCCGCCGAGGCGAGCACGTAGACCAACGCCGCCGTGCTCCAGTCGCCCTGGGGCACGAACCAGAGCAGCGCCGACATGGCGATGCCGAGCGCCGTGAACACGCCGAGGAACTTCTTGCGGGCGCCAGCGCTGTCGGCCAAGGCGCCAAGCAGCGGCGCGCCAACCAGCAGGCATGCGCTCGCCAAGGAGTTGGCGAAGCCGAGCCGCGCCGTGCTCACCACGGCGTCCGTGCCGGTGCTCCAGTACTCCTTGAAGAACACCGGGAAGAAGCCGGCGATCACGGTGGTAGCGAAGACCGAGTTGGCCCAGTCGTAGAGCGCCCAGGCGAGCACCGGACGATCGCGGAACAGTTCGCGCATCCGTCCCCTGCTCTCCCGTTCCATCTTCGGCCCCGTCACAGGCCCAGCGTATCGACGACGTCCAACGTCGGCGACGCCTTGTTCAGCGTGTAGAAGTGCAGGCCCGGCACGCCGCCCCGCAGCAGCCGTTCACAGAGCGCGGCCACCACCTCGATGCCGAAGTCGCGCTGCGCCGATTCATCCATGGCGTCCAGTCGCAGCCCAAGCCAGCGTGGAATCTCGGCGCCTGCCTTGGCCGAGAACCGCGCCAGCTTGGCGTAGTCGCCGATGGGCATGACGCCCGGCACGATCGGCACGTCGATGCCAGCGGCAACGCAGGCGTCGCGGAAGTGGAAGAAGCCGTCCGCGTTGTAGAAGAACTGGGTGATGCAGCTGGTGGCGCCAGCCTCCACCTTGCGCTTCAGAAAATCGACGTCCGCTGCCGCCGAGGGCGCTTCCGGGTGGACTTCCGGGTACGCCGCCACTTCGAGGGCGAGCGGCGCTTCCACCTCGGCGCGAATCAAGCGCACCAGTTCTTCCGCGTGGCGAATCTGCCTGTTGGGACCGACGCCGGAGGGCACGTCGCCGCGCAACGCCACCAGCCGGCGGATGCCTAGGCGCAAGTAGCCGCGCACCATGTCCAGCACGCGGTCTTCGGAATCCGCGCCCCAGGAAAGATGCGGCGCGACCTCCAGCCCGGCTTCGCGCAGGGTCGACACCGCAGTGTACGTCCGCTCGCGGGTGGTGCCGCCCGCGCCGTAGGTCACCGAGTGGAACGCCGGATTGAAGCGCGCCAGGCGCTCGGCGGTACGCACAAGATTGATGCGACCACGTTTGGTCTGCGGCGGAAAGAACTCGAAGCTGATCTGCATGGGCGGCGTTGTTCGTCGGCGCAGCGCGACGCGCCAAGGTCGCCCTCAGCGCTCGTTGGCGGCGGCGCGCAGTTGCTCTGCTTTGTCCGTTCGTTCCCAAGTGAACGTGTCTTCGCTGCGCCCGAAATGTCCATACGCCGCGGTGGCGCGATAGATGGGGCGCTTCAAGTCGAGCATGGCGATGAGGCCGCTCGGCCTCAAGTCGAAATGTTCACGAACAAGCTGCGCGATCCTCGCGTCCGAAACCGTGCCGGTGCCGAACGTGTTGACGTCGATAGATGTCGGTTCGGCGGTGCCGATGGCGTAGCTCACCTGGATCTCGCAGCGCTTGGCCAGTCCCGCCGCGACCACGTTCTTCGCCACGTAGCGCCCGGCGTAGGCTGCCGAGCGGTCCACCTTCGACGGGTCCTTGCCGGAGAACGCCCCGCCGCCGTGCCGCGCCATGCCGCCGTAGGTATCGACGATGATCTTGCGCCCGGTCAGCCCGCAGTCGGCCACCGGCCCGCCGATCTCGAAGCGCCCGGCCGGATTGATGAGCACCCGGGTCGCCGGGCCGATCCAGTTGCCAGGCACCACCGGCTTGATGATTTCCTCGCGCACCGCCTCGTGCAGGGTGGCGTTGTCCACGTCCGGGGCGTGGTGGCTGGAAAGCACAATCGCGTCCAGGCCCACCGGCGCACCGTCGGCGTCGTAGCGGAAGGAGAGTTGGCTTTTGGCGTCGGGGCGAAGGAAGGCGAGGCGGGAGCGGCGGACTTCGGCGTGTTTGCGCATGAGCTGGTGCGCGTAGTGGATGGGCGCTGGCATGAGTTCGTCGGTTTCGTCCGTGGCGTAGCCGAACATGAGGCCCTGGTCGCCAGCGCCTTGTTCGCGGGATTCGGTCTCGTCCACGCCGTCCGCGATCTCCGGCGACTGTTGCCCCAGCGCGTTGATCACGGCCACCGACGCCAAGTCGTAGCCGCTGTCCGCGCCGCCGTAGCCGATCTCGGTAACGACGTTCCGAGCGAGCTTGTCCACATCCACCTCTGCGCTCGACCGCACCTCCCCGGCGACCACGATCAGCCCGCCCTTGAGCAGCGTCTCGCAGGCGACCCGGGATTCGGCGTCCTGTTCCAGCATGGCGTCCAGCACGGCGTCCGAAATCTGGTCCGCCATCTTGTCCGGATGCCCTGCGGAGACGGACTCCGATGTGAACACCGAGTAGTCGGTCATGTGCAGCAACGCTCCGCGCCCTGTGGAAGGCGCGGCATTGTATAGGAACGGTGCCGCTCGAGTTCACGCAGCAAGGCGAAGGAGGCGAAGGGCAAGGAAGGTTGATGGCCGCGTGGCGGAACGTCGCCATTTCGTTCTTGCAAGAGACCCGCAGCAAGTTGAAGAAGCTTGCGTTCGCCTGCAAGCGCAGAGCGTCGTTGAGGCTGACACAGGGGCAGCACGTCTCACCCGATGCCGGGCCGTCCGTGTTCAAGCGCTCGGCGCAGCGCGAACCGCAGGAAGGCGATGTCGCCGCGTCGAGGCGCCCAGGTGTGCAGCCAGCCCAAAGCCGTCGTGCGCTGAAAGGCGATGGCGAGTAGGGCGAGGCTGCATCCCGCGCCGAGGGTTACGCTCAAGGCTGCGGCGGCGATGCCCAAGGTCGGGTAGAGCAGAACCAAGGCCGCCAACTCGATGCACCAGCCGGCCCAAAGTGCTCGCGAGCAGAGCGCAGGGCGATTCACGGCCTTGAAGTAGGTCACCAGAAGGCCGCAGCCGGCGTTGGCGAGGATGCCTGGGGCGATGAGCCAGAGCAGCGGCACGGCGGGCAGGAAGGCTGCCGAGAAGAGAAGCTCCACTACGGGCTTGCCGAAGAGCAGCAGCGCGAGCAGGCCCGCCCCCGTCACGGTGCAGACCAAGCGCAGGCAGAGCGCCACTAGAGCTGGCGTCGTCGAGTCGTCCAGCTCCGCCGGGCGTTTCGCCGACGCATCAGCGGGCGATTCGTTCGGCGACAGGGAACGCGCCGCTTCCCGAGCGGCGATGCGTGGCAGCAGGGCGTGGCCGACGGCATCGGAGATGATCGCGAAGCCGATCACCAGCGTCATCGCCACGACGAAGATGCCGATCTGTGCGCTGCTTGCCAGCAGGCCGAGCACCACCACGCCCAGCTGCGGCCCGACGCCGGAGCGCATCCGCGCGGCGTGGAACTTGAGGCCGTAGCCCAGAATGAACGCCAGGCTGCCGCGATTCGGCTTGGCCGCGACCAAGCCGCAATGGCGGTGCAGGTCGCGCAGGCAGAGGCCGATCATCAGCACGTGGCCAGCGGCAAGGGCGACGATGGCGCCGTCCACGCCGAAGCCCATGTGCCGGACGAGCACGTATACGCCGACGATGTTGACCGCCGCGCGCAGCGGCAGAAACGCGGCGAGGCGTCCGAATCGGCGAAGCGCCACGAGCTGATGCTCGACGGCCATCGAAAAGGCCATCAACGGAATCAAGCAGAGCGCCAGGTGGAAGGAACGCGCCTGCGCCCTGT
Organism: Candidatus Azotimanducaceae bacterium; assembly: GCA_965243175.1. Lineage (GTDB taxonomy): Bacteria > Pseudomonadota > Gammaproteobacteria > Pseudomonadales > Azotimanducaceae > VXYL01. The sequence goes on from OZ251532.1 coordinate 2,510,370, forward strand.
CGAAAAGGGCGAACTCGCCTTGCATCGCGACGAGTGCCAAGCCGATCGCCAGCGCGCTCCCGGCAAGGCAGATGACGAACGCCGTCGCCACCGCTTGCGAGACGCCAGCCCGCCGCGTCATGGCGAACTGCTGCGCTCCTTCCTCCGCCCCGGGAGTGAAGAGGATGCCGAGCGACGTGGCGAAGGCGAAGCAAACGGCGTAGCTGCCGCGCCCTTCTGGCAGCAGGAAGTGCGCGAGCATTCCCTGCACCAGCAGGTTCAGCAGCATCAGGCCGATGCGGGACGCGAAGACGACCCCCACGTCCCGCCCGCCGCTGTTCGACGACCGGGCGTTGGATGCGAGCGCGCGGAACGCTCGCACCACCGCGTTCATCGCGCCCACGCCGAACGCGGCGCCTCGCCGAGCGCAACGGCGCGATGCGATGTCGCGTCGCCAGGCGACGCCGAGTCCCCGTACACCGGTGTCTTCCGAGCGCCGTGAGGTCGCCTTAGCCTACCTTGACCACCAACCCGGTCGGCGCACTCGGACGCCCGTGCTTCAACGAGGCAGCCGGCGTATGATCGCCGCGTCTTGTGGATAAGGACGTCCACTATGCCAACGGACTATGCGCCAAGGAAGAACACCCCGCGCAAGGCCAATGCGGACGGCAAACGCTTCCACCCGCGTTCCTTCGGTGGCGGTGCCTTGGTCGGGGTGGCGCTGACGCTTGCCTTGGTCTACATGCCCACGCTCTCCCGAGGCGGCGAAAGCGGTGCCGTTGCCGATGGCGAAGCCACGGCGCCGGCAATGCCGACGCTCACCTACGAGTTCATGGATCGCTTGCCGAAGGAGCAGGTGGTCACCAACGTCACGCCCTACGAACCACCGGCGGTCGTCGACGAACCGCAGACCCAGCCGCCTGATGGCGAGGCGCAAGACTCGACGCGCAGGGACGAACCGCCCGTTCAAGACGATCCCCCGCCCGCCCCGGCCAACGTTCAACAACGGACGCAGGAACCGGCGCCGCCGCTCGAACCTCCAGCCGAGACCACTCGCAAGCAAGCAGCCCGCGAGCGGCAACAGCTCGCCCGCGAGACGCCCCCTCCCGTTCAACAACCCCAAGCGATGGAGTACATGCTCCAAGCAGCGGCGCTGCCCAGCCGCGACGAAGCCGAGGCGCTGCGCGCCCGGCTGATACTCGATGGCGTCTCCGCGCCGGTGAAAGTGGTGCCGCATCCCGAAGACGGCGCTCGGCATCGGGTGCTGGTGGGGCCGTTCGCCGAAGAACACCTGATGCGCGACGCCCAGAAGGAACTCCGTGCCAAGGACATCGCCGCGCTCCCCATGCGCCGCGGCCGCTCCGGCGACGGCTGAGCGGCGCCTAGGCCGAGGCAGCCTCCATGCCGATGGCGCCTTGGCCGCGCAGGGTCGCTATGGCCTCGGCATCGAGGCCGAGGTCGTCCGCCAACACCTGATCCGTGTGTTCGCCAAGCCGTGGCGCGGCGCGCATCTCCACGCTGCTGCGAGACATTCGCGCTGGCCAGCCGAGCAGCCGAACCGTGCCGTGGTCGGCGTGTTCCACTTCCTGAATGAAGTCGCGGGCGAGCAGATGCGGGTCCGTGAACAGTTCGTGGGTCTCGAACACCTGGCTCGCGCAGACGCCTTCCGCGGCCAACGCCGCCATCGCCTCGCCCTTCGACCGCGCGCGCGTCCACGCGGCGATGGCCTCGCGCACATCGGCCGAATCGTCCTCCAAACCGATGGCGCGGCGGACGCCCTCCCTCATGCGCGGGTTCACCGCCATCACGAACACGTAGTCGTTGGCGCCGTTGCCGCGGCATGGATAGAGGGAGACGAACGGGTTGTCGCCGTTGCCGGTCCTCGGCGTGGGCGCGGCGCCGAAGCCGGTGCGCGAAACGGCGGTGCGCAGGTAGTAGGTCATCGCCTCCTGCATGGAGAGTTCGATCAGCTGCCCCTTGCCGGTGCGCTGCTTCTGCGCCCAGGCGGCGGCGATGGCCAACGCCGCCTGCATGCCGGTGCCAGCGTCGCCCATCGTCGGGCCGGGGCGCATCGGCGGGCCGTCCGCTTCGCCGGTGATGGAGAAGGCGCCGGCTGCGGCCTGGGCCACCATGTCCATGCACTTGTACTGCGCGTACGGGCCGCTGGTGCCGAACCCCTTGATGCGGGCGTAGATGATCTCCGGGTGGATTTCGCGCATCACGTCGTAGCCGATGTCCAGCTTCTCCACCACGCCTGGGCCGTAGTTTTCCACGAAGACGTCGTAGCGGGGCACCATGTCGAGCAGCAACTGGCGGCCGGCGGGCGTGTCCAAGTGCAGGGTGACGCTGCGCTTGTTGCTGTTCCAATTGACGAAGTACTCGGCGTCGATGGCTTCGCCCCGCGCTCGGCCACGGCCCGGATCGCCGGTTTGCGGCCGCTCCACCTTCACCACGTCCGCGCCGAGGAAGGCAAGGCTCTGCGTGCAGCAGGTGCCCGCCTCCCACTGCGTCATGTCCAGAATCCGCATTCCGTCGAGCGCAGGCATCGGTCGCCCTCCAAATTGGTGGTTCGCAGTATATGCCCGTTGACGAGTGCGCTTGTCAGGGGGAGGGCAGGGCTTCGTTCGCACCGAGCGTCAGCCCCATGACGATGGCGTCTTCGCGCCCGCTGCTTGTGGGGTCTCCAGTCGCATAGTAGGCGTGGCGTCGCCCGATCTCGCGGAAGCCGAGTTTCGCGTAGAGGGCGATGGCGGCGTGGTTGGAGGGCCGGACCTCCAGAAAGGCCACCTTGGCGGCTCGCGCCTCGGCTCGCCCCAGCAGATGGCGCGTCAGGGCGCGTCCGAAGCCTTGGCCCTGCAGCGCCGGGTCGATGCAGACGATCAGCAAGTGCGCTTCGCCAGCCGCCGCGGAAAGTACGCCGTGGCCGATGCGCCGGCCGTTCGATTCCATCACCCAGCACTCGTCGCCGGCGGCTAGCGCAGCCGCGAAGGAGGCGCGCGGCCATGATTGCGCGAAGGCGCGAGCGTTCAGCGCCGCAACCCCGTCGAGGTCGTCCACGGTCATGGGGCGGAACTCCGCAGCGTTCGGCGATGCATCCGCTGGTTCGTGCGCAACCGCCACGGCTACTCCGACATTCCGCCCAAGCCGCGAATCAGACGCCAAAGCGCCCGCTTCGCCTCGGCGTCGTGGACTCGCGGGACGACGTAGAGCAGGCGCGGCGCGGCATCGCCGCCCGGCGCATCGAGTACGCGGTCTTCCTCTGGAACGGGCAGGCCGAGCAGCGGCGGCACCCGCGTACCGGAGAGCAGGGCGAATCCGCCGTTGCGCGTACGGTGGCCGAAGAAGGCGCGGAAGGCGCGCTCGCTGCCGTCCGGCGGCGCGCCCGGCTGCGGCCACGAAAACACCACGTCTTGCCGTTCGGCGGGGCGGAATCCGTTCAGCGCCAGCGCCACGTCGAGCAGCAGCCGACGTTGCGGCCAGGCGTCTTCGCCGATGGCCGCGAAGGCATCGCCGAAGTGGAAGCAGCGGATGTGGAACGGCGTCGGCTGCGGTTCGCTTCGCGCCGTCTCGGCGGGCCGTGGCCGGGGCGTTTCGCGCTGTCGCGAAGGTGCGGGTTTGGGTGTCGGCGCTGGTTTCGGTGCGTTGCGTGACCGAACATCCGGTTCGCGCTTCGCCGCAACTCCGCCCGATCCAGCCGCTTCCTTCGGCGTCGCCTGGCGCTTGCCGCGCCGCACCCAGACGTCGATGCCGAGGCGTCGGAAACGGGCGCTTCGTGGTGGCGTCATCAAAGCGAGTGTACATGAGCGCCTTGCCGCGCTAGTTTCTCGGCCAACCCCGCTGCCGAGCATCCGCAATGCAGTACCTCACCGACGACGTGCGCATCACCGGCATGGCCGAAGTCCAGGCGCCGGCCGAGCTGATCGAAGAACTGCCGCTCGCCCAGCAGCAGTCGACGCTGGTCTTCAACGTGCGCCGCGAAGCGAGCGACATCATCAAGGGGCGGGACGGTCGGCTGCTGGTCGTCGTCGGCCCGTGCTCCATCCACGATGCGGACGCCGCCCGCGAATACGCTCGCCGCCTGAAGGAACAGGCGGACGCGCTGGCCGACCGGCTGCTGATCCTGATGCGCGTCTACTTCGAGAAGCCGCGCACGACGATCGGCTGGAAGGGGCTCATCAACGACCCGAAGCTGGACGACTCCTTCGACATCAACTTGGGCCTGCGCACGGCGCGTTCGCTGCTCGGCGACATCGCGGATATCGGCCTCGGTGCCGGCACGGAATACCTCGACCCGATCACCCCGCAGTACCTCGGCGACCTCGTATGCTGGGCCGCCATCGGCGCCCGCACGACGGAGAGCCAGATCCACCGCCAGCTCGCCTCCGGGCTCTCCTGCCCGGTCGGCTTCAAGAACAGCACCGACGGCGACGTGCAGGTGGCGGCGGACGCGGTCAAGTCGGCGTTGCACCGGCACATCTTCCTCTCCGTCACCAAGGCCGGGCACTCGGCGATCTTCTCCACCGCCGGCAACGACGACTGCCATGTGATTCTGCGCGGCGGCGGCGGCAAGACCAACTACGACAACCCCTCCGTCCACTACGCCAGCCGAATCCTCGAACAGGGCGGCTTGAACGGTCGCTTGATGGTGGATGCGAGCCACGCCAACAGCCAGAAGGACCACACGCGGCAGTTGGCCGTCTGCTCCGAAATCGCGAGGCAGGTCGCAGCTGGCGAGGACAAGGTGGTCGGCGTGATGATCGAGAGCAATCTGGTGGCCGGGCGGCAGAATCTCGGCGGCGAACTGGTGTACGGGCAGAGCGTGACAGACGCCTGCATCGGCTGGGAGGATACCGCCCGCTGCCTGCAGGAACTCGGCGAGGCGGTGGCGAAGCGCAAGAGCACGGGCTAGGCCGAGAGGCGGAGTCGCCGGGCCCGGTATCGGGCGCTTCGATGAACTCAGAGGTCACCGCCATCGTGCTCTGCGGCGGGCGCGGACAGCGGCTCGGCGGCGTGGATAAGCCACTGCTTCGCTTGGGCGAGCGGACTCTCCTCGGCCACGTGATCGAACGCCTCCGCCCGCAGGTCGACAGCGTCGTCCTCTCTTGCGCTCGAGTCGAAGACTCGTATCGGGAGTTCGGCTACGCGGCGGTGGCGGACCTGAAAGCCGGCGAAGGCCCCCTCGGCGGCATCGTCTCGGCGCTGGCGGAAGCGTCGGGCTCGTGGGTGCTGACGACGCCCGCGGACACGCCCTTCCTGCCGCCCAATCTGGTCGAAGCGTTGGCGCCGGCATGTCGCCGCGAGGGTGCCAGCGTGGCAACAGCGGCCGGGCGTCGGCAGAACTTGACGATGCTCTTCGACCGGGCGCGAGCCGAGTCGCTCCGCGCCTTCTTCGAGTCGGGCGAGCGCGCCGTACATCGCTGGCTGGACGCCCACGCGGTGTCGGCCGTCGAGTTCCCGGCCAGCGACTTCCTCAACGTGAACACGCCCGCGGACCTCGACGCCGCCCGGAGACGTTTGGGCGAACGTTGACGAAGAGCGCGTCCGTTGGCGTACACTCGGCGCATCGGACGCGGCGAGGGAAGGGGCGTGAACGAACCGAGCGACGACGTGCTGCGCGACATGCATCGGCGGATGGTGCGCATCCGGGTCTTCGAAACGGAAGCCGGGCGCTTGGCCGAGGCGGGCAAGATCCCGGGCGCACTGCATCTGTACGTGGGCGAAGAAGCGGTCGCCGCTGGCGTGATGGTGCATCTCAGCGACGACGACTGGATCACCAGTACGCACCGCGGCCACGGCCACCTCATCGCCAAAGGCGGCGCCTACGACCGCATGTTCGCCGAGCTCTTCGGCCGCGCCACCGGCTACTGCCGCGGCAAGGGCGGCAGCATGCACATCTCCAACATGGAGCTTGGGATGCTCGGCGCCAACGGCATCGTCGGCGCCGGGCCGCCGATTGCGGTCGGCGCCGCGTTCTCCACGAAGTTCCGCCGCACGGACCGCGTGGCGATATCGTTCTTCGGCGACGGCGCCAGCAACGAGGGTGCCTTCCACGAGGCTGCGAACATGGCCGCGCTGTACAAGCTGCCGGTGATCTTCCTTTGCGAAAACAACGGCTACGGCGAGTACACCGCGCAGAAGGACCACCAGGCCATCGTCGATGTGGCGGATCGCGCCGCCGGCTACGGAATGCCGGGCGTGGTGGTGGACGGCATGGACGCGGTGGCGGTGTACGAAGCCGCCGGCGCCGCCATCGAACGCGCCCGGGCCAGCGATGGCCCAACGCTGCTGGAGGCCAAGACCTACCGCTTCTTCGACCATGTGGGCGTGCGCGGCATGGGCCTCTCCTACCGTAAGGACGAAGAGCTCGAAGAGTGGCAGAAGCGCGATCCGATCCGCATGTTCGAGGCGCGGCTGGCGGAGCTCGGCGTGCTCTCCGAAGAACAGGCGGCGGCGATTCACGAGGAAGTCGTCGCCGACGTGAAGGCCGGCATCGAGTTCGCCGAGTCGAGCCCGCTGCCGGACCCGCAAACGCTGCTCGACGACGTCTACGCCTAGGAGGGAACGATGGCGGAACGCGAAATCACCTACGTGGCGGCCATCGCCGAGGGGGCGCGCGCCGTATTGCAGGAACAGGACACCGCCTTCATCGCTGGCGAAGACGTGGCCGGCGCCGGCGGGGTGTTCGGCTCTTACCGCGGCCTGCTCGACGAGTTCGGTGCCGACCGCGTGGTGGACACGCCCATCTCGGAGGAAGGCATCGTCGGCCTGGGCGTGGGCGCCGCGGCCACCGGCCTGCGGCCGGTAATCGACATCATGTTCATGGACTTCATGGGCGAGTGCATGGACGAAATCGCCAATCAGATGGCCAAGATGCGCTACATGTTCGGCGGCGCCGCCAAGCTGCCGATCACCGTCGTCACGATGTCCGGCGCCGGCATGAACATGGCCGCGCAGCACTCGCAGAGCCTCGAAGTGTGGATCTGCCATCTGCCCGGCCTCAAGGTGGTCGCTCCGGCCACGCCCTACGACGCCAAGGGCCTGCTCATCGCCGCAGCCAGGGACGACAACCCGGTGTTCGTGGTGATGAACAAGCTGTCGCTGCGCAACGCCGGGCCGGTGCCGGAAGACGCCTACGAAATCCCTATCGGCAAGGCGAACGTGGTGCGCTCCGGCGCGGACATCACCCTCGTCGCCTACAGCCGCATGGTGGCGGAAGCGCTGAAGGCCGCCGAGGCGCTGAGCGCCGAAGGCGTCGATGCCGAAGTGATCGACCTGCGTTCGCTGCAGCCGATGGACACGGCCACGGTCGTCGACTCGGTGCGCAAGACCCACCGCGCGGTGGTGGTCCACGAAGCGGTGCGCTTCGCCGGCCTCGGCGGCGAAATCGCGGCGCAGATCCAGGAACTGGCGTTCGACGACTTGGATGCGCCGGTGGCACGGGTCGGGGCGCCGTTCTCGCCGGTGCCGTTCAGCTCCGTGCTCGAACAGACCTACCTGCCGAACGCGGACAAGATCGTCGCCGAGACGCGCTCCCTGCTCGGCGCTTGAACACGGGCGGCGCACTCGTCGCCGCAAAGCCGAAGTGAACGCCTGCATCGGCCTAGTGGCGAATCCAGCGTCCGGCAAGGACGTGCGGCGCGTCACCGCCCGCGCATCGGTGTTCGACAATCAGGAGAAGACGGCGATGGTGCGGCGCTGCCTGGTCGGCATCCGCGCCATGAGCGACGCCGCGATTCGCTACCTGCCCGACGCCCACCACGTCGTGCGCCGCGCCGTCGAGGAGACCGGCATCGCCGCCGAACCGCTTGCGATGCCGCTTCATTCAAGCGCCAAGGACACGGAACTGGCAGCGCAAGAGCTTCGAGGCGCGGCCGTGGTGCTGGTGCTGGGCGGCGACGGCACCAATCGCGCGTTCGCCAAGGGCTGGCTGGACGCGCCGCTGATTCCGCTCTCCACCGGCACCAACAACGCCTTTCCCGCCCTCCTTGAAGCCACCACCGCGGGCGCCGCGGCGGGTCTGCTGGCGGAGAGCGGGGGACAGTTGGGGGAGGTGGCCGTGCAGGCCAAGGTGATTCACGCCGAAATCGAAGGCGAAGCCGACGACTTGGCGTTGATAGACGCCGTACACACGGGCGAGCGCTTTGTAGGTGCCCGAGCCTTGGACGCGCCTGAGCGCTTCTTGGCAGCGCTGCTCACCCAGGCGAACCCCGCCGGCGTCGGCACGACCTCGATCGGCGGCTTCGTACACCCCTTGGCCCCATCGGAAGACGCCGCGCTGGCACTCCGCTTCCGCGCTGATTCGCCGCGCCAAGTGCTGGCCGCGGTCGCGCCCGGACGGTTCGAGCGCGTCGGCATCGAGAGCGCCGATGCGCTGGCGCTCGACGAACCGATGCGCGTGGTCGGCCCTGGCGTGCTGGCGTTCGACGGCGAACGCGAACGCCCACTGCGCCCAGGCCAGAGCGCCACGCTCCGCGTTCGCCGCGACGGGCCTTGGGTGGTCGACGTGGAGAACGTGCTGGCCCGCACCGCGCGATGCCGCAGTCCGTTCCGGGCGGAGACGCCACGACGAGACTCCGGGACCTCAAGAGGCGGTTAGTCAACTGCAAACCAGCGGTCGCCCGGTCGGCGGACGTGGCCGAACGCTGCATCGTCAGTCTGCGATTTCTCGCATTAAGACCCTGTATTTCTCGCACTAAGCTCTCGTATTTCTCGCACTAAGACCCCGCATATCTCGCGCTAAGCGTAGGAATTTCTCGCATTAAGCACTCGAAATTCTCGCTCTAAGCGTCCGGATTTCTCGCGTTAAGGGCGTGGATTTCTCGCGTTAAGGGGTTGTATTTCTCGCCATAACGGCTCAAGCTGTCGGTGTTGGGCGGCACGGATGCGGTACCCACACGAAGCCTTGGAACCATGCATAGCGACAGGAAGGGCCATGTACGCCCGACACCTCCAATCCATCCTGCGTGAGCTGCTGGACGATCTGCGCATCGTCTATCTGACCGGGCCGCGGCAGGCCGGGAAGACGACGCTGGCCCACTTGGCCGCCAGCGAACTGCACATGGAGTACGTCACGCTGGACGACCAAGCGACCTTGACGGCGGTGGAGGACGACCCGCACGGGTTCATTCGTTCGCTGGGCGACAAGCGCGCGGTGCTGGACGAGTTCCAGTACGCGCCAGCGTTGATTCCCGCCATCAAGGAGGCTTCGGACCGCCTCGCGCCGGGCGAACGGGGCAAGTTCCTGCTCACCGGTTCCGCGGACATCTTCCGCTCCGCCCGCACCCAGGAGGCGTTGCCTGGGCACATGGCGCGAGTCGAACTGCTGCCGCTTTCCATCGCCGAACTGTCCGACGCCCAGCGGAACATCGTCGACCATCTGGTGGCTGGCGACATCGAGGACGCGCCAGCTGCTCCGATGACGCGGCAGGGCATCGCCAACCTGGTGTTGCGGGGCGGCTACCCGGAAGCGCAAAGCAAGGGCCGGCGCGGCAAGCAGGCCTGGTTCGGCTCCTACATGGAAGGGCGGCTCTACAAGGACTTCGAGACCCTCCACGACGCGCGCGGCGACTACTACTCCAAGCTGCGCGCCTTGACGCCGTGGCTGGCAGGCGTCAGCGGCAACCTGTTGAAGTACGCCAACATCGCCAACGACTTGGGGCTGGACGACCGGCTGAGCAAGCGCTACGTGGAGATGCTGGAACTCATGTACATCGTCCGCCGCGTGCCGGGATGGACGCGCAACAGAGCCAAACGGAACGCGACGCGCATGCCGAAGCTCCACTACGTCGACACCGGCCTCGCCTGCCACCTGCTGGGCTTGCGCCGCGAACGCGAGCTGCTGGCAAGCCCGCACTACGGCGGCCTGCTCGAAAGCCTGGTGTACATGGAGTGCTGCAAGCACGCCGCGTGGGCGGAGGAGCCGGTGGACCTCTGGCACTTCCGAGACAACAGAAAGCGCGAGGTGGACATCGTTCTGGAATGCGCCGATTCGCGCATCGTCGGCATCGAGGTGAAAGCGTCCGCGAGCGTGCGGCGAGAGGACTTCAAAGGTCTGGCCGCGTTGGCAGAGCTCGCCGGAGACGCCTTCCAACGGGGCGTGCTGTTCTATGGCGGCCCGGACGTGCTGCCGTTCCGCTTCAACGGACACCGCTTCCACGCGCTCCCCTTGGGGATGCTGACGGAGGGGGCGGAGGTCGTATGATGGTCGGCAACGCGGGCGTTGACCCGTTCGCACCGCAGCCATTCCGAGGAGGATGCCGTGGCGACTGAAATCTATCTGGTGAAGGTCGGCATGACGATGCACGAAGGCACGGTGGAGGAGTGGTATGTGCCGGACGGCGCCCGCGTGGACACCGGCGCGCTGCTCTATCGGCTGGAAACCGAGAAGGTGAACATGGACGTCGATGCCGAGACGCCCGGCGTCGTCAAGCATCTGGTCGCCGAAGGCACGACCTTGGAACCGGGGGCGGTTGTGGGCTTCATCTTCGCCGACGACGAGCCGATCCCGGACCCGCTGCCGAAGCCGAAACCCAAGCCGGACGTGGCGGTGGTGGAGAGTGCCGCCGAACCTGCAAAGGCCCCGGCGCCGCAACGCAAGGGCGGAACACGCATCGCTGCTTCGCCCGCCGCGCGCAAGCTGGCCGCCGAGAAGAACATCGACCTCGCCACCGTCGAGGGCACCGGGCCGCGTGGCAGAGTCACCCGCGAAGACGTAGAGAAGGCAGCAGCGGCGCCATCGCCCACCGTCGTTCAAGAGGCCGCCGAACCAGCCGCCGCCACCTCCGTGCCGTTGCGCGGCATGCGCAAGACCATCGCCGAGCGCATGGCCGCCAGCCTGCGCGAATCCGCCCAGCTCACCATGGACATGGAAGTGGCCATGGACGAAGCCGTGAAGCTGCGCCGCAGCCTCATCGCCGAGTGGGCCGACGACGTGCGCGTGACGTACACCGACCTGGTGCTGCTGGCGGCCACGAAGGCGCTCGGCAAGCATCCGCGCATGAACGCCGCGCTGCTGAACGACGCCATCGCGCGGTTCGACGCCGTCCACATCGGCGTGGCCGTGGCCTTGGACGAAGGCTTGATCGTGCCGGTGATCCACAACGCCCAGGCCAAGGGATTGAAGGCCATCGCCACCGCCTCGGCGGACCTCGCCAAACGCGCCCGCGAAGGCGCCCTGACCGTGGACGACGTGGAAGGCGGCACCTTCACCGTCACGTCGCTCGGCATGTTCGGCGTCGATGGATTCACGCCGATCCTCAATCCACCGCAAGCCGGCATCCTCGGCGTCGGGCGCATCTACGAGGGCGTGGCATGGGATGGCGACACGCCCCTCAAGGCCGCCCGCATGAGGCTTTCGCTCACCTGGGATCACCGCGTGCTCGACGGCGCGCCAGCCGCCGAGTTCCTCGCCACGGTGCGCGACTACCTTCAAGCGCCGTATCGGCTTTTGCTTTAGGCTGCTACGCAGCGTGGGGAGGGATGAAGATGCGAACGCTGCGACAACGAATCCTCGTCTTGGCCGGGGCGCTGCTTGCCCTTGCCGCGCACGGCCGCGAACCCCTCCCGCAGCAGTGGTTCGACGGCCCGGAAACCGCCAGCGAGATCGGGCTGGCCACCTTCTCCCAAAGCCCGTTCCTGGACGATCGCGGCCTGCCCCCGGTGGAAGAACGCCTGCCGGACGATCCGGTGGTCATCCGCCCGTTGCGCAACAACGGCAAATACGGCGGCAAGGCGCGCATCGCCTTGGACGACTCCTGGCAGTTCTTCAACTGGGAACCGGCGATCACGCTCTCGGCGGACATGCGCACGCTGCTGCCGAACCTGGCCGAGCGCTGGACCGTCAGCGAAGACGGCCGCATCACCACCGTCTATCTGCGCCCAGGCCTGCGCTGGTCCGACGGCCATCCCCTCACCGCCGACGACTTCGCCTTCAACTTCAACAACATCTGGATGGATTCCGAACTCTCGCCGGTGACTTCGCGGATGGTGGCCGGCGGCACCTTCGTGAAGATCGACGACAACACCTTCCAGTACGTCTTCGAGGATCCGAACCCGGGCTTCGTCTACTTCTACGCGCAGTACGGCAGCCATTTCGTGAGCCCCAAACACTTCTTGCAGCAGTACCACCCGACGTTCAGCGACCGCGAGGCGCTGGAAGACTACGTTCAGGACGAAGGCTTCATCAGCTGGATGGCGCTGATGACGGCCTTGCGCGGCTGGCAGAACGAACGCGCCAAGGAAGTGCCCACCCTGCGCGCCTACCGCGTCAAGCAGCGCACCCTCAACATGATGCGGCTGGAGCGCAATCCCTACTACTTCAAGGTGGATTCCGAAGGCCGGCAACTGCCCTACATCGACGCCATCGACGCCGAGATCATCCTCGACAACTCCGAACTCGTCACCGCCAAGGCCGCTTCCGGCCAGCTCGACTTTGCCGCGTTCAGCCTGCGCACCCAGGACATTCCGCTGCTCAAGCTCGGCGAACGCGACGGTGCCGCCAAAGTACACATCTGGACGCGCCTGCACATCAGCGACGTGGCCATCCAGCCGAACTACAACTACGCGGACGAACGCCTGCGCGATCTGATGTGGGACAAGCGCTTCCGAATAGCCCTCTCGCACGCCATCGACCGCGACGAAATGAACGACATCATCTACTTCGGCCGCGGCGTGCCGAGCCAGGTGACGGTCCACCCCACCAGCATCTTCTACGAAAAGCGCTTCGCCAACGCCTACATCGAATACGACCCGGAACGCTCGCGCGCATTGCTCGCCGAACTGGGCCTGCACGACAGCGACGGCAATGGACTCTTGGAATACCCGGACGGTTCGCCCCTCGTCATCACCATGGAGTTCCTCGACTTCGAAACGCCCAAGGCCATCACGATGGAACTGGTGGCCGAGTACTGGCGCGCCGTAGGTGTTGACCTGCGCCTGAAACTGGTGGACCGAAGCCTGCAATCGGCCCGCGCCCAGGCCGGCGAAATGCAGATGACCCTATGGCACGCGGACAAATGCACGGACATCCTGTTCCCGCTGCTCCCCGACTGGTTCGTCCCCCATCGCGCCGGCTGGGACATCCACATGTGGAACGATTGGGCCCGCTACTACCAAACGGATGGCCGCGTCGGCGAAGAACCACCGCCGCTCATCAAGCAGATCCACCGCTGGAACGACGAGTTCCGCGAAGCAACGGACCCGGTTTCGCGCTTCGCCGCCGGCCACCAACTCATCAAGGCCGCCGCCGAGAACCTGTGGACCATCGGCACCGTCGGCCAAGCCCCGCACCCGGTGGTGATCTCGCCAAGACTGAAGAACGTCCCCAAGGAAGGCATCTGGGGCTGGGACAACCGCTGGACCCTCGCCTACCACCCCTCGACTTGGTACTTCGACGGCGAGTGATGGCCGTTCGGCGCGTTGCTATCCGTCGTTCTTGAGGAACGACGGCAGCACCGGCGCGTTCGGGTCGGGCTTGCGGCGGGCCGCCTGCCATCATGGGGTCGCTGGTTGGGTTGGTCCTTTTTTCAGCGGCCGAATCCCTACGACTGTCGCGGCCTCGGCCAGCGCTTACCGCAAGTGCGCGAACTGCCAGGTGGTATTCTGAGCGCCGCCAATTTGACGTGCCTGATCTATGGACATGCTTGAATCCGAGGCGCGGGGCCGACGCGGGGGTTCGTCGGCGACAACGCTCGTCCTTTTGCTTCTGGCGCTGGCGACGGTGTTCCTCTTCGGTGGCAGCCGCGGCCAACCCGACTCCGGAATCGGTGGCGCAAAGCACTGGGAACTGACGCGGAGCCACATGCCGACGGCTCTGAACCTGTCGCCGGAGCATGGCTTTCTTGGCTTCCAGCACCTGACCGTTGCTAGCGACGGCGACCTCGTGTACGCGCCGTACAACCGCTTCCCGGTGCTCGGGTACGCGCTGATCAAGCTCGCTACGCTGCCTTTCCCGGACGACTTCGCCGCCCGATATTCGGCGGCTCGGGCGCTGATGCTGGTTTTCCTCGTCGCCGCTGCGACGCTTGCCTACTTGGCCTTGTGCAGGTTGACTGGCAATCGGTGGGCCGCACTGGCGGCCACTCTGCTGGCGTTTTCCTCTTACTACACGCTGTATTTCGGAGACATGGTGGCCACGGAAGGCGTGGTCGACCTGTTCGGGGTGATGCTGGTTCTGCACGGCATGGCGGTGTTCGCCACCGCCGGCCGGTTCGCGCAGTTGCTGGCGAAGACGTGCGTGGCGCTGCTGCTGGGCTGGCATGTGTACGCGCTGCTGCTGCCCTTCGTGACGCTGGGGCTGGTTGCGGCGTTGCGCGGTCGGGATTGGCAAGGCGTCCGTCGCCACTTGACGTTGGGAACGGCTGCGTTGGCGTTCGGCACGGCGGTGCTGGCGACGAACTTCGCGCGCGAATACGTGGCGTTCGACGGCGAGGTGGCGGTGACGGATCTGCCGTCCGTCCAGTCGATGCTGATGCGCACCGGGCTCATGGGACTCCAAGCAGGGGAGGGCGGGACCCAAACCAGCGCAAGCCGGGTCGCGCCGCCGGAACACTTCACGGCGTGGCCGGTCCTGGCGGCGTTGCAGTTGAAGCGCATCGCCTGGTCGATTCCCTACGCGGTCGGCCATTTCGTTGGCGTCGGCAGGCCCGTCGCGGACCTGGGGGGGATGCGCGTGAGCACCGTACTCAGCCTCGTCGTGCTTTCCGCCTTGGTCGTTGCGGCCGTCTGCGCGCTGTTTCTTTTTTCGCCTGCCGCTCGCCACCGCGTTCCGCTGGCGGCGCTTGCGCTGGCCGGGCCCTGCTGGGCGTTCGCCATGCGCAACCAGTCCTCGTCGCCATTCGAAGGCTTGTTCGGCGTCGGCATTCCGCTCGTCTTCTTCGCGCTGGCGCTGCCGCTTCTGGATCGGTTGCTTCGCGGCCGAGTGGGACTCTCGGTGCTGGCGGGCGTTGCCGCGGTGCCGACGTTCGCGCTGTCGAGCTTTCTCATGGCCCGAGCGGTCGCGCCGCCCGCGGAGGAAGCGCTGCGCCAACGGGCGTGGGCCGACGACGTGGACGCCGTCCGCGCACTGGTGGAGGAAGGGCAGACGATTCTGGTCTCGGAGCGGATCGACGGCTGCCGTTCGGAAGGCCACGACGAGCAGCAGAGCCTGGGCCGGCGCATCTACTGGAGGCAATACGTCACCGGCTACGCCAGAGCGAGTTTCGCCAACAGGCGCCTCGCCGACTTCGTCGTGAGCCGACAACGCATTGAAGGGGCGTACACCTTGACGCCGGACAACCGATTCCTGTTCCTCTACGACCGCGCCAGCTACGACGCCGCCTTGAGCCGGTACGAGCAACACGCGAAGCGGGCCGTTCCGGTGCTGGACACCCCCGATTACGACCTCTACCTCGTCGAAGGAGCACAGCGTAAGGAACTGCTCTATTTCCGCGACCAATGCCAGAACCATCAGATCTACGACGACCAATGGCACACCCGATACATTCTGATGGGCGGCAGCAGGGTCTTCGTGCATGTTTGGCCGGCCGACGCGAACGATCTCTCCGCGGCCCGGGGTCCGTTCGGGTTCGACGCTCCCGTGGATTTCGAGCGGCGCCTTCCAGGCTGGCGGAAGGACGGCAAGTGCTATGCCGTGTGTGGCCTGCCCGACTATGGCATCGCCAGAGTGCGCGCCGGGTCTGTTGCCGGCGACTGGACCCAAGGCCGCGTCTGGGAAGGCGACTTCCTGGAGCAGGCTGAGGAAGTTCAAGCTCTCTGAGAGCGCGTTGCCGCCTCTTCGGTTGCTGCCGAAGCCTCGGCGCTACCGCCGAGGCATCTCGTCGGCGGCGATCTCGACCTGCCAGGCTTGGTGGAATTCTCCGTTGTCGACGCTGTATTGGCCCGTGCGCACGGTGGCGACTGCGTAGGCAGGCAGGTCGACGCCGACCACGCAGCGTCCGTCGCCCCATGTGCCGCCACGCTGCGCGAAGCCGAAATCCAGGTTCATGTAGCCGAAAGTCCGGCGTTCCGGCGGCAAGTCCTCCGGGCTGGCGGCGAACACGTGCAGGAAGAACCTCATTGCCAAGTCCTCTTCGCCGCAGGCGGCCTTGACGTAGACGATCGAGTCGCGGCCCGCGGCGATGCCTTGGACGCGATGGACGTTCCAGTCGGCTGGCGCCGGAACCGGCGAATCGCCCACGCGTTGCAGCAGGCGTTCGCTCTCCCGCCGGTCCAGCGCAAGATACTTGGCGCGAATGGCGTCGGGATCGTGGCGCATCGCCGCGGGCCGCGTCGCCCAGGCCGACGACGGCATCCAGCCGCCGAGAGCCACCGCCCGGTAGAACTCGTACCGGGCTTCGGCAAGCACGTCGTCCGAAAGCGGCTGCAAGCCCGTCTCCTGTTCCAGAAAGCGACGCAGACAGTGCGCCGCCACCATGTTGCCCTTCTCGTTCCAATGCGGATCCTTGTCGAAGCGCACCGACAGGAAGCTGTAGTTCGGAATCGCTTCGCTGAAGCAGCCGTGCAGATCGACGACATCGATTGCCGCCGGAATCGTCTCCTGCATCCACTCCTTGGGTATGTTGGGGAGAAGGGCGACGTGGAACTTGCCGCCGTGCGCCTCGACTTCATGCTTCCAGCGCGTCAGCAGCGCTTGGAACGCGGCGATGCCGTCGTCCACGGCGTCGCCGGAGAAGGCGCTTCCTTCCTGTCGCCGCCGCATGACCCGCTGCTTGACTTCGAGCAGACTTCGCACCGGGCGTATGTATGCAGGGCCTGTGCCCCGGATGTTCTTCTCGACGTTTTCGAGCTCCATGAAGGTCAGGTGCAGCCGCGAGAGCAGCGACTCCCAGGAGCTCGGTCGATGGGCGGTGTTGGCCACCAGATGCCCGGATTCGTCCAGGGAGAACAGGCCGTGGCGGTGGAAATCCTCGATGTCGTTGGCGTTGAAGACGTAGACGACGTAGTCCAGATCGTCTCGGTGTTCGAACTGCCGATACCAGACGTATTGCTGTCCTGGGCCGTATCCGCCGACGCCGAAGTTGAGGACGTTGAACGCGGTGCCGTCGCGCAGGTTGAGGAAAAAGTCCAAGCTCTCCGTGAAGAAGTAGGCGGACCTGATGCGGATGTTCTCCAGAAAGGAATCGCCGAAGAACGCCACGTTGGTGGCGTTGCGGAGCGCTTCGGCGTCGAACTCGCGGCTTTGCCGCATGCCGTGGCCGTTGTAGACAACGGGAATCGAGGTGCCGCTGTCCGGATGCGTTACGGTGTGCCACGAGTTCGGCTTCCGCGCCCACAGACGGCTGGCGTCCGCGTGGTAGTGGTGCCCATAGGCGACGCCTGTGTTCGGAAAGAAGACCCGCAAGGCCGCTTCCCAGATGGCGATCGCAGCCAGCAGGGAGAGTAACGCCAGCGCGCTCAGGGCCAGCACTCGCCGAGATCCGATCATGGCCATCGCGGAGCACGTCCGTCCCTGCCCCTCGGTAGAGGCAACTTCCTAGCGCCCGACCACGCGCACCTTGAGGCCGTCGAGTTCGTTGCTGAGTTCGATTTGGCAGGAGAGGCGGCTGGTTTCGGAGACGTCGCCATCGTACTCCAGCATCTCGCGCTCCAGATCGCTTGGCGGGCCGACCTTCGCCATCCACTGCGGATCGACGTGGACGTGGCACGTGGCGCAGGCGCAGCCGCCGCCGCACTCGGCGTCGATGCCGTCGATGCCTTCGGCGCGAGCCACCTCCATGAGGACGTCGCCGACTTCGCCTTGCACGGCGACCGTCTCGTCGTCGAGGGTCTCGAAGTAGACCGTTGGCATGCCGCTACTCCGGCGCCAACGACGCCGCGTTCAGGTCGTCCATCTTCATGGTTCCTCTGCCGCCCGTCGCCTCGTAGAAGTTGAAGCCGCTCGCGTCGTCCCAATCCGGATTGCTGAACCAGGCGATGTTGGCGCTGATGAGGTCCAGCCTTTCCTTCGTGGCCGGCCGTTGGGGATCGACGAGCAGAATCGCGGCGGCGCGGAAGTCTCGCTGCGCGTTGATGTGGCTCGGCTCGCGCCATCCGTGTTCTGCGATCAGGTCCTCGATGGAATAGCTCGCCACTTCGTCGGCGCCCAACAACCTGAAGCCGTCCTCGGTGTATCTCACCCTGCCTTCGTCGTCATAAAGTATGCGGGCACCCTCCATAACCAGGAGGTCGGGCACACTCTCTGCGGCGACGAAGCCCGCCAAGTAGAGTTCGATGGGCGAGAACGGCTTGCTGTTGAGCGCCTCGCCCGCCACGCTGAAACCTTCGGTGACGTAGTACGTGCCATCGCCGTTGTCCACCAGGTGGTCGATGTCGAAGCCGCCGAGGATTCCATCGGCGCTAGTGAGTCCCCAGTGGGGCTGAAACTCGGGTACCACCACTTCGTTCGCCCATCGATGCATCAGCTCGTGCAGCGTCGGGCCATTGGCAATGGCGAAGTAGTAGCTGAAGTGCATGAATCCTTGAAGCTGTCTTTCGCTGGCTCGGATTGGCTCGCCGATGCCATGAACGTCGTTCCTGATGCCGAAGTAGCGACCCAAGTAGCCCCTCGCTCTGTACTCTGTATGTTCGAGGTTCGAGAGGAACATCAAAAAGTCGAACTCGTCCTTGAAGCGAGCGTAGAAGTCCTCTACGTACTCCCGAAGCCGCAGTTCATCGGAGGCTAGATGATCTTCGGAGATCGGCAAGATGACGACGTTTTCGTTGTAGATCTTGAGCGGGTCTCCGTGGCGGACGACGACGAACTCGGAGTGGCGCACAGAAACGCCTCTCGATTTGAGCGCTGGAATGTCGTCGTCGAGGGATGTTTGGCGGATCGGATTCAGGCGCAAATCCACATCGTCGCCGGCGTCTAGGCCAGCGTTTTGCACCAATGGCGAGATGTCGGAAATGCGGTTGGATCGCAGATCGAGATCGTTAAGACTGACGAGATTGGTCAACGCGGAGACGTCGGCGATGTCGTTGTGCTCCAAGCCCAAGGTCCGTACATCGACGAGGCCCTTCAACGCAGAGGCGTCGATGACCTCGTTGTGACCTAAGAATAAGTTCTCAAGGTTCACGAGGCCGGCAAGTGCGCTAATGTCAGTGATGTTGTTTCGAGTCAACCATACTGTTTGCAGGTGTGGATGCGCCGCCAGCGTCGAGATGTCCTCTATGTTGTTGCCGGGCGCGTACAGGTTCCGTAGGTCATGGAGGTTCTCGAGGGCTGATATGTCCGTAGCACGAAGGAAGCCGATTCCCACGTTGCGCAAGTTGACTAAGGACGCCAAGACGCTGACGTCGGGGTAGAGTACGTTCCCGTGTTGGTCGTAGGCGTAGTTGGTGCTAATGGCTAGGCGCTCAAGCGTGGTGACCGCGGCAAGCGGCGAGATGTCGAAAATGTCGTTGTGGTGGGCCGACAGCCGCTCGAGTGGCAGGTTCGATAGAGGAGATATGTCGGAAAGCCGGTCGTTGCTGCCGACATTCAGCTCTGTCAAGTTCGTCAATCCGGCCAAAGGCGTGAGGTCCGTTATCTCGTTGTTCCAGAGCAGGAGCGTCTCTAGTTTTTTCAAGTTCGCCAGCGGCGAAATGTCCCAAATCGCTCCGCCAGAGAGACCTAGGTGCGTCAACTTGGTCAGGCTAGCCAACGGAGTCAGATCCTCGATGGCATTGAGATTCACCCATCGCTCGCCGGTCCACCACTTGGCGTCAAGGTCTAGAAATGCGAGATTCACGGCGTGTTGAAGGCCCGCCAGATTGCGGAAGCCTCCGAAGTCGATGCGTTCGCCCTGTTCGTCGCGCATGGTTCGGCGTGCGTCGAGGGCCGTTAGCGCCGCCATTTCGTGCCTGTAGATCGGCTCGCCGGGGGTCTTGCCGAGGGTGCGCTCAAGGAGGGCGCGCAAACTCGCAGATGGGATGTCAACCGTGGCGGGGTCGCTCGGCTGCGGCGATTGGATGACCAAGGCCGATGGCGCGTGCGCGGTTTGGCGCAGAGGCGGCGAAGAGACCGAGAAGGAGCGCTCCGAGGGCTCTTCAATGTGCCTGATGGCGGCGCTGCCGGGCCGGCCTTCGAATCTCCCTGCGTCGAATGGCGTCGAGTGCTGAATGTCGCCGCCGGCGCCCAAACTTGCCGAATGCTCGCCATCGGCGCTGACCTCGATAGTTCGCTGGTGAGCTGCGACGGGCAGGCAGATGAGAACTGCTGCCGCGAGAGCGCCAACGCTGCCTTTGTGTAGTGCCGCCATTCGCATGTCCGCATCCACCGTGCGCGAGTGGGGCGTATGATGCCACGAATTCGCGGCTGCGGTTGCGGTTCGGCGGCAGGGGATCGTCTCGGGGCAGGGGAGTGGCTAGGCAGAAGCTCGTCTATGCGCGGTTGGAACTGAAGCCGCCGCCGCGCCTCGTCGGGGCGGTGCGGGAGGCGGTGCCTGAGGTCGTGGCGCGGCATTTGGCGGAGTGCGCGGACTGGGGTTGGGCGGGGCATCTGTTCCTGCTCGCTTGCCGGGTGCCGGGCTACGAAGGCCACGGCGGCGCCATTGCCAGCGCCGACAAGCGGGAGGCGGAGCGGGTGGCCATCGTCGAGCAGTTCGTGGCGCACGGTGCGCCGCCGACGATCCGCAACAACCGGAAGGTGACGCCGTTGCACATGGCTTGCCGCTTCGACTTGGCGCGGGTGGCGAAGCGGCTGCTCGAACTCGGCGCGGAGGTGGATGCGTACGACGAGGCGCGGGAGACGGCGCTCTATCGTGCGGTGAATCTGGGCTACGTCGACTGCGCCACGGTGCTGGTGGAGGGCGGGGCGAATCTCGACTTCCAGAACCGCAAGGGGGCGACCCCGCTGCATCGGGTGGCGCAGCGCGGCAAACGGCTGATCGTGCCGGTGCTGCTCGAGGGCGGGGCGGACCCGAACATTGCCGACCGAGCGGGCAAGACGCCCATCGACTACGCTCGCAACGTGGACATTCGGCGGGCGCTTGAGGGGGCGGGATGACGAAGCTGATGACCAGTCGCGGGTGTCTCGAACACTTGACGATGCC
The DNA here is from genome assembly GCA_965243175.1 of Candidatus Azotimanducaceae bacterium. Classification (GTDB taxonomy): domain Bacteria; phylum Pseudomonadota; class Gammaproteobacteria; order Pseudomonadales; family Azotimanducaceae; genus VXYL01. The sequence goes on from OZ251532.1 coordinate 2,531,357, forward strand.
GGGCCATCCAGAGCGCCCGGAGCGCTTGGCGGCTGTTCTGGATCATCTGCGCGAGACCGGCATGGCGGCGGATCTCGATGTGCAAGAGGCGGCGGAAGCTCACCGGGAAGACGTCGTGCGCGTCCACGGCGCTGGCTATCTCGATGCGCTTGAACGGCTCTCGCCGGAGAGCGGTCTGGTGCGTTTGGACCCTGACACGCCAATGTCTCCCGGCTCGCTTCGCGCAGCCAAGCTCGCGGCTGGCGCGGCGGTCTCGGGCGTGGACGACGTGCTCGACGGGAGCGTGGCGCGGGTGTTCTGCGCCGTGCGTCCGCCCGGCCACCATGCCGAGGAATCCGCGGCGATGGGCTTCTGCCTCGTCAACGGCGTGGCGGTCGCTGCCGCCCATGCGCTTGCGGTGGGCGTCGAGCGCGTGGCGATTCTCGATTTCGACGTGCATCACGGCAACGGCACCGTGGACGCTTTCATGGACGAACCCCGTGCGCTGGTCTGTTCGAGCTTCCAGTTTCCGCACTATCCCTACCGGCTCTACGACGTGGAGCGACCGAACATCGTCAACACGCCGCTGCCGGCTGGGACGACTGGTTCGGCGTTCCGCCGCGCCATCGAACGCGACTGGCTGCCAGCGCTCGACGCCTTCAAGCCGCGCTTGGTGCTCGTTTCGGCTGGCTTCGATGCTCACGCCGCGGACCCTCTGGGCGACCTGCTGCTCGACGAGGGCGATTTCGCTTGGGTGACGAAGTTAGTCGTCTCGGCAGCGGAGCACCATGCCGACGGGCGCATCGTCTCGGTGCTGGAAGGCGGCTACGACCTCGACGCCTTGGCGCGCAGCGTCGTCGCGCATTTGGAAGCTCTTGGTTAAGTCGAAGCCCTTGCCGCGAGGCGCGGGCCGCTGCGGCGAATCTACTCTGCGCGCACTCTGCCCGCGTCGCGCAGAGCCTGCCGATGCAAGCGCCGCTCCTCGCCTCTTTGCCGCAGCGCTGCAACGTCCTCGTCGCGGATCTCCATGTAGGCGTCGCGCCAGCCTTCGCCTTCGTGCCACCGCTGCGGCAGGCGCAGCGTCGGCTGCGGGCTCGCGCTCTCGAACAGATCAAGCGCAGCGCCGACGACGTCCCTTTGCATCGCCACGTCGTAGGGCTTGCCGCACGGGTTGCCGAGGGGGAAGTCCAGAAACGCGAATCGCGGCACGCGGCAATGCTCCACGATGTCCAACGCGGAACCCAGCACGACGGTGGGGATGCCGTTGGCTTCGAGATGGCGGGCGACCAGACTCACGGTCTGGTGGCACACCGGTCACAACGGCACCAAGAGCGCGATGTCCGCGCCATCCTCCCGGCAGCGCTTGAGGATTTCCGGCGCGTCCGCTTCCTTGGTGCGGCGCTGGCTGTACTCCGTGGGAACGCAGTGGAATCTCGGCGTCAAGGCGCCGAGACGTCCGCCCGCCACCAGCTCCTGCAACCGCTCGATGGGCAGATAGCTGCCGCGATCGTCCATGTGCGTCGCCTTCTTGTCCCAAGAGAGGTCGTTGGCGAACAACCGTTCCGGGGGCGGCGCGACCGGCGCCGAGTCCACGTAGCGCGGGTCCGATTCCTCGCGGTCGTAGCGGGCGGCGGTGGTGACGAGCGCCAAGGAGCACTCCGCCAGAGGTCTCGGCAGCGGCGCGAACGGCACGTCCTCGAAACGCGCCCATTGATAGGGCTTCTCGAAGGCCTGCGCCGCGTAGTAGCGCCGGGTGCGCTCCATGTAGAGGACGGGTTCGTTCATGGCGGGCGATGGTAGCCTAAATGACGCCGCGTGGTTCCAGGCCCAGAAAGAACTGGCCCGCGGTTTCGTAGTGCGCTTCGCGGCCTTGTATCTGCTGGGTGATCACGTGGGCGTCTTGGAAGCGGCGTTGAATGGCGGTGTTGGCGAAGATGGACGTGGAGCCGCTCAGGTTGTAGGCGATGTCCACCACTTCGGCGGACTGGCGGATGGCATGGGTGCCGGCCATGCGCAGGGCGATGCGCTCCTGCATCGTGATGCGCCCACTCGCCGACACGCTTCGCCACACTTCCGCCGTGGCATCGACGAGCAGCGCCTTCGCGGCCCGCCACTTGGCCTCGGCTTGGCCGATCTGCCGTTGAATCACCGGGTCTTCGCACAGCGGCGTGGAACCGAAGCGCGGGCGCTTGTCGCTGCACAACTCGATGGTGGCGTCGAGGCCAGCGCGGGAGACGCCGAGCGCCACGCAGCCGAAGCCGCAGGCGAAAAGCAGCGCTTGGGGGATGACGTAGAGCGGCCCAGGTTCCCGGGGCGGCACGTCGAGGCGCATGGTTCGGCGCTCCGGCACGAAGGCGTCCTTGGCGCGGAAGCTGAAGCTGCCGGTGCCGCGCAAGCCCTTCACCTGCCATACGTCCACGAACTCCACGTCTTCCCGCGGCATCAGGTGCAGCACAGGCGGCTGGCCGCGATTCGCCACTAGGGCGGCCACCCAATCGGCGTGGCGGCAGCCGCTGGAGAACATCCACTGGCCGCTCAAGCGATGGCCGCCGGAAACCGGCTTGGAATCGACCGCGCCCTGGGGCGGGCCGTTGGCCACCACGGTGCCGGGGTTGCTCCACACCTCCTGCGCCAGTTCCAGCGGCGCACGGCAACAGGTGGTGGCGAACACCGTGCCTTGGTTGAAGCACCAGCCGGTGCTGCCGTCCGCGTAGGCAATCGTGCGCACGGTCTCGAGGTAGACGGGCCACGCCATCTCCTCGCCGCCGACCGAACGCGGCAACAGCAAGCGGAACATGCCGAGCGCCTTCATTTCGTTGGCGACAGCCTCCGGCAGCTCCCGCCCAGCGTCGATCTCATCCGCGGCGGCGGCGATCTTCGGAGCGATGGATTCGGCGCGGGCCAGCGGCGTCAAGCCGCCAACGTAGGCTTTCATGGCGACAGTCTACGTTTTCCGACCGCGAAGCGCGACCGGCACGCGGAACGTGCTGGTCGTACATGGATTTGTCCGCTTTCCTAGCAGGACATCTGTCCGGTCTGCCTGCCCGTCCTCGGTCCCGCATCTGGCCGCAAGATCATGTGCTCCCGACACAATCGCCAACTGCTGGCCGTCAGGGTGCGTGCCGCTGGTCCCGAGGGAATCATTTTGGAGATCGGCAACCCCGGTTCCGCCCGGTCGTCGCCTCAGAGCGCGTTGGCGAACAGCGCTTCGGCATCGGCCGGAACTCCTCGCGGCGTCGCTGCCCACTGGGCGCGATGTGCGCGAACACTTGAATCGCCTTCACGTCGGCGAAGCCGGGACGAGCCGCTCCGGTGGACGAAGCCGGGGCCGACGCGCTTGATGAGAATGAGGAATCCGGGGTGGGCGGCATTTGCCAGTGGTGAGCGCCACATGGCCTAATCCGAAAGGTCGCCGCCATCGGCACCGGCGTTTGCTGCTAGGGCGGGGGCGGTGGCGGACTGAAGTGCGGCGCCTCCCAACGCGCGTTGGCTGGCGAGCCGAGGGCTGCCGCCAGCGCCAGATGGCCGCCGCGCCCGGCCAGGCAGGCGCGGTCGCCGTCGCCCAAGCCGAGGGCAGACGGCCAAGCCAAGGCGTCCGCCATGTCTTCCTGCAACTTTGCGTCGCGACATTGCGTAAAGAATTGTCATTTAAATCAATAGATTATGATGATTTTCGCAAAAAAGGTGGCAGCGTTCGCTACGAGAGGAATTGACTTTGACGGGAAACCGGATACGGTTGCTCTGTCCATGAGCCCCGAGGCGACCTATGTGACGGATAGGGTCATCCCTCCCCAAGCTTGGTGGCGTCGCAAGCGCACTCTCGTTGGAACGGCTAGTGCGCTGATGCTGACCCTGTCGTTCGCCGTGGCCAATCAGTTCCTGCTTGGCCAGTCAACGCGACTGTCGACCAACGGTGACTACTCCATCGGCGAAGTCCGGCGCGGATTTCTGGCCATCACCGTGCAGGGCTCGGGGACGCTCAGGCCGGTCGATGAACGTTGGTTGACGGCGAAGACAAACGGAGTCGTGGCGGAGGTGCCCGCCCAAAGCGGCACGTTGGTCGAAGCCGGTGAGGTTGTCGTGCGGCTCGCGAACGCCGAAATGGAACAGCTGGTCCGCCAAGCCGATTTATCGGTCGCGGAAGCCCGGGCAAGTCACAGTATTCTGCTCACGCGTATCGAGGACCGTGCGCTGGACCGAGAGGCCACGCTAGCCAGCGTCGCGGCTGCTCTCGAAGAGGCCGAGTTGCGGCAGCGGGCAGAAGCCGAGCTTCTGGAGAAGGGCGCGATTTCCCAAATCGCCTACGAGGGGACCCGCATCCGAGCCGACCAGGCCAGACTCGCGCTGGACATCGAGCGTCGCCGGGCAGCGCGGGCGGCCAAGACCACGGCAGCGGAACTGCAGGCCAGCGAAGCTCGATTGGCGAACCGCGAGCTGGCCCGCGAGCAAGCGCTGGCAAGAGAGGCTTCGTTGGATGTAAAGACGCAGACCACCGGCATCGTGCAGGAGGTGTTTGCGACGTTGGGCGAGTCGGTGATCAATGGAACGAAGGTCGCAAGGATCGCGGATCCGTCCCGACTGCGGGCCATTGTGCGCGTACCGGAGTCCTACGCTAGCAAGTTGGCCGCTGGGCAGGTGGCCGAAGTCAACGTGCTGAGCCACGGCGTACCTGCCGTGGTTTCTCGTGTCGATCCTTCGGTTACCGACGGTAGCGTCGTCGTCGACTTGGAGTTCACCGGCTCGCTTCCGGAGGGCGTCCGTCCAGACCTTTCCATCCGGGCCACCGTCTTCGTCGCCGAAATGGAGGATGCGCTGTTCGTTCAGCGACCGCCCGGTGCGTTCGACAATCGGACGGCGGACGTCTTCGTGCTCAACGCCAAGCAGGACACGGCGGCTAGAAGGACGGTACAGTTTGGTGCCGGAACGTTGAGTCACGTCCATGTACTCGAAGGGTTGGAGGAAGGGGAGCGCATCGTGCTAGCCAACGTCAGACGCTTCGAAAGAGCAGATGTCGTGTCAGTGGAGTGATGTTCCTTTAGGACCGATGACCGTAGAATGACGGAAGAAGACGCCGTGGATACATACGAAGTCCTACCTTGGTGCAGATGCACAGTGTGGCGAAGATCTTCACTACGCAGAGGATAGAGACCCAAACACGGACCGACATCACATGTCGTTTGCGCTTGACAAGCGAACCCTTGGAGGAGATCAGCATGAAGATGTGGCACAAAGTCTTGGGCGGACTCGCCCTCTCGCTGGCTATGCACGCGCAGGGGCAGGTCGATGCCCACGCGGTACGCGCCAGCGTGTTCAACGCCCTTGTGGAGAGCAGCAACCTAAAGAAGGAAGGCAACTTCGATGGCGCGTTGGCGATGCTTGAGGCGCTGGACCTCTCGGATTCTTCGGCGGTGGAGCTGGCGCTAGTTCGCGAGAGCTTGGCCAACACCTATCAAATGACACGCCAACACGAGCAGGCGAGAGCGTACTACCGGTTGCTGCTTGACGAGCCCACGAATCTGACGCCGAAGGATATGAACCGCTTGTGGTACCGTTTGGCGACCGCGAGCTTGCAACTCGAAGACTACGAGGAGGTCCTTCGCGTCGTTGAAGAGTGGCGAAACCGCGTGCCTCATCCTGGGCCGGATTCCCTCAAAATGCGTGCTTACGCACTTTTTTGGCTCGACGACAGAGCGGCGGCCGTTGTCGCGGGCGAACGCTACGTTGCCGCGTTGCGCGCCGAAGGCGACGCCGTCCCATCTTCGTTCGCCAACTTCGTGAAGGAGGCTCGACGTCCGAAAGGCGAAACTTCGGACTTCTACACCACTGAACTAAGGGGCTTGGCTAGGCCGGACGTCCTCGAGATGCTTGTGGGCGCGAACGAATTGATCGAACTTCGGCGCTTCGCCAAGGCCTCGGCCCTGCTGTCGGAAATGATTGACGCCGAAGGAGCCACGACCACCGACATGGCGCTGTTGCGCGAGAAACTGGCTTGGGTACTTGGGCTTCGACGAGACATGGTGGGCGCCAGAGAGCAGTATCGAAGGATCGTCCTTGCGCCAGGGGACCTTCCAAGCCGCATGCTCGACCAGATGTGGATGAGATTCGCGTCCGTGTGCTACAAGACGCAAGCCTACGAAGACGCTATCGAAAGCGCTGAGACTTGGAAGAATCGTGTTGGAGATCCGCCGCCTCTCTACTTTCGGCTCACCGCGATGGCGCATTGGCAACTCGACGATCGAGAGTCCGCGATTGGCTACGGCAAGCGCTATGTCGACGAGGCGCAACAGGCGGGCGAAGAGGTGTCTGCTTCCTTCAAAGCACTCTTCGCCGATGTACTCGGCGACGAAATCGTCCTCGGAAACTGACTCGATGCCCCGTGGGGAGATGCTGGTGCCATAAAACGCGTTGGCGCTGCCGACGTCGCAAGGAAGCCGTCATTTAGCGACATTGGGAAGTACTGAGAGAACACTCTCGCGGATGTTTCCTCGACCGACGATCGTCCTCGGAAAGCTCGCCCTGGCTTCGGCGACAAGGACGACTCGCTAGTTCACCGTGGCCGTCAGTGGTCTCTTTGCGATGGTGTACACTGCCGCATGTATCGTAAAGGCGCAGAAAGCGAGTAAAAGCGCCAGCGCGGGTGGCGCAAGCCACAGCTGCAGGATGACGAGCGATGAACCGGTCGCGTCGGCGATCGCATAGATGGCGCAGATCACGACCCCCACGATGGCTAGGTCGATGGCCACGTTCCGAAGCTGCTGGGTGGTGATTTCCGTGGCCGTCGCGCCAACTGTGAAGTGCATCGCAATCGACGACTCGGCATCCGCGATCGTACGAGAGAGCGACGTGGCAATTGCCGCTAGGGCGAGCGCGAGAATGAACATGGCGCTCATGGCCAAGACGATCTCCACGCTCCGACGTTGAGCGAACTGTTCACCGAACGCCTGGCGGAGTGGCAGCACGTCGACGACTTGCAGAGACGGAGAGACCTGCTTGGCCAACACCTCTAGGTCGCTTGCTTGCCCATGGAACTTGACGACATGCTGATCGTATACGTGCCGGTGACTAAAATCCTGGTAGATGATCGGGAGCGGCGTGGCGTCGTATTGGTAGTAGGGCACGTCGGGCGCCACGCCCACCACTGTGTAGACCCCCTTATTCGTCTCGAACTCCGTTTCGACTGTCTCAACGGCGATGGGGAGACCCAGGGCGTTGACCGGCACGTCCGTCAAGAGCGCGGCCAACGTCCGCGAAACCACCACCTCCGCCGGGTTCTCGATGTTCCGACCGGCGACGAGGTCGATGTCGAGAGTCTCGAAGTAGGCGGGCTCTACGGCGTTCCGGTATACATGCACGGTACGCAAGTTGCGGTGCAGAGTCTCCGGGGCGTTTACGCGAACGCGGGCGGTGGCCAACGCCGGCCGCGAAACCAACGGCGTGAGCTCTGCTCTCGTCGCGGATCGCATGCCGGGAACGGTGCCCAGCGCCTCGGTCAGCGCTTCGCTCTCGGCGTTCGTCAACATCACGCCGTGGCGCTTGAGCGGCAGCAGCACCGCGCTGTCGAGGTCGAAGCCGACGGAGTAGCGGGAGTCGATCACGTAACGCTCAACCAAGGACGCGGCGACAAGCAGACTGACGCCGGCAATGCACAGCAACACGCGCTGAGCTTGTCGATGCGCGGTGAGTTCATGGGGACGAACCCAGCCTATTCCTCTTGAGGATTTGGAGATCGCGTAGCTCATCCATGCAATCGAACCACAGAACGCCAGAAGGAGAAGGGAAGCGCTTGTTCCGAACCCGACGAGCTGGGACGAGAGCGGCGTGTTGCCGGGGTGCGTCGCGAAAGGCTCAATCGCCAGCAACACGGTGTTGAAGTAGCTGAACGTGAGCCAAGCGATGGCGGCGATGGGAACCAACCAGAGCAAGTTGGCAAGGAGGGCTTCCAGAAAGAGGTGCTTGGGGGAGGCGCCAACGGCAACGCGAACGACGGCGTCCTGCAGCTGGTGCTCTTGGCCGGCAGTCAGAGAATCGAGCAATGCCAAGAAGACGAGTGACAACATTACCACGATGGCCACGGCCAGCCAGCCTAGATGCACCCGCGTCTCGCCACGTCGGTCCGGAAACGCCTCTATGCCGGCTGTCGCGTCGAGGCGATCTTGGTCCGCGACCGCGGTGAAGCTAGTAACCCGCATCCCGATATTGACCGAGCGCACGAACTCGTAGCCGACCGCGAACGCTGCTAGGCTGGCTAGGCCGTCGGGCTCGTCGAACGTGCCGAAGACGAGCTTCCGGATTGGACGAAGCCGTGCGCCCAACCCGCCACGGTACTCGGTGCCGCTGTTTAGGACCCACACGTCGGCTTGACCGGCGAATACATCGCCAAACCCCCTTGGCGCCACGCCGATGATCGTCCGCGAGAGTTCGCCGTCGAGGTTGAACGTCGCCCCGATTGCGCGTTCGGCACTCTCGTACCACCGTTCCCAAAGATGGTGGCTGATGACGACGCCCCCTTTAGGGGAGAACAGGCTGCCGTGAACCGGTCGAACTCCCAAGACATGAAAGAAATTCGTGGAGACGTCGCGCACTTTGACCTGTCGCAACCCGCCGCCGTCTTCGGCGGACAGGGCCTGCGCGAACCGATCTGCAAACGCCCACTGCCCGGCCATCGCTGCCGCGACGCTCTCGAAATCCGCCACGGTCATGCCTTCGAACCTGTCCGTGCCGGCTTCGCGCCGCCCTATCGTGAAGTAGTCCTTGGCTTCTACGCCTTGCGGCAACTGCAGCCAACTGGCGTGGCCGATGGAGATGACGACGCCGACAAAGCCGAACCCCGCACCCAACGAGGCGGCGAAAAGTACGAACGTGAGCCATCGACGCCTGTACAAAGCCCTTACACCACCACGGCAAGACTAAGGTCAAGAGCGCTGACCGCGTTGCGGCTGGCGCGGGAATCGCCCTCGGAGCGGCCACAGCTTCTCGAACGCGATGATTGTAATCGCCTCTTCCTCGCTAGCCAAGAGGCCGTAAGGGATCGGTGTCGATAGCGAATATCTGCCAGCCTTTTTCAGCACGTTATCTGTCCGGTTGGTCACCCTCGTTTTCGAGGGCCGGGCGCGGGAGCGAGGGTGCCGCACCGCAAGCGGGCGCCACGGTGGGTGCGCGGACCCGGAAGCGGATAAGGCCGCGACGCTGGCGCAAGCCGCAAGGGCGGCGGAGCGGCGGAATGGGCTATCGCGTGGTCGCGTCGTCCCGCATCACGCTGCGCACCAACCACTTGTCGCGCGCCTTTCGATACGCCTCGGTGGAGATATCGCCGGTCTCGGCCATTTGCCGGAGCGTCTCGAGCTTGCGCGCCAGTCGCTCGTTCGCCGCGTCGTCCCAAGGCCCGGCGGTCGAGACCCCCGTGGGGAGCGGCTGCCGGTCGCTGAATCCGTAGCTCGCCTGCTCGAACGTGATCTCCCGATTCACCTTGCGGATCCTCGAAAAGAGCACTTCGATGGCGGCGAGGCCAGCAAAGGTGGCGAGCGCCCGAAGCGGCCCGCCAAGCGAGAGGGCCTGCACGATCAGCGCGACGTTGACGAGCTGCGCCAACGCGACTAGGCCGCGAAAGAGCCGCGTCTGGTAGCGCGCCGCTTGGCCGGAGTCCTGCCCGCCGCCTTCCGTTTCGTCGCGTTTCGACAGTTGCCAGCCGATGCGGTCCACGTCGCTGGCGATGTAGCGCAGGAACTGCGAGACGACCACGAAGAACGCCGCCAGCAGCGCCGCCCGCCAGCCGTGCTGCACGAGCAGCAGGGAGACCAGCAGCACGTAGCCGCCCGCAACGCCGACCAGCAGCGTTCCCTTCCACAGCCGCCGCAACCGCGTGGCGGCATCCGAACTCGTGCGCGGCTGGTTCTGCACAGCACCTCCTTGCGGCACCGCTCAAGCTCTCGGCCAGCCCGCAGACTGCGCCGTTGCGCTTCTGGTTGCAACTCGCGACTTGGCGTGTCGAAGTGAGGTGGCGGACGCTACTTGGACACCACCGCCACTTGCCGCAACGCGGCGACGTACTGCGCCGGCAGCCCGTGCTCCAAGGCGCCCGCCAGCACATGGGCCTTGTAGTCCACCAGGGGCCTCAACGCTGGGTCGATCCGGTCCGGCTTGGCCTGGTAGGTGAGCGCCCACTCGCTCCCAGAGGCAGTCGTCACGCGCACTTGCGTTTCCGAGTAGCCGATGCCGAGCCCTTCGATGCGATCCAGCAGTTCCTTCTCCGCCACCGCGATTTCGTACAGCACGCCCCAAACGATCTCGTCCGCGCCCTCGCCGCAACAGGCGATGTCGCACTTGCCGGTACCGTCCCGCCCGAGCTTGTGCCAGCGCAGCGCATGGCCGGGCAGACTCGCGATGCCGAGGGCGCGAGCCGAAGACGTGCGCTGCCGCAAGCGCGGACTCGACATGTTGGAGCCGTAGGCGAAGTAGCGGTAGGTGGCGCCGTCCTTCGCCAGTACGCAGGGAGTCATGGCGGAGCGCCGCCCGTTCGCGGAGAATCCGCGGCATGAAGGTGGAGCTGGCGAGAGCGACCGCGGCCGGTGCGCAACGGGAGGAGTTGGAGTTGCGAGCCGGAGCAACGGTCGCCGATGCCTTGGCCGCGGCTGGAATCTCCGAAGCCGATGGCCAGGTGGCGGCCATCCACGGCGTGGTGGTGACGCCGGAGCGAACCCTTGCGGAAGGCGAGCGAATCGACCTGCTGCAACCCCTGCTGGCGAGCCCGATGCAGACGCGACGACGCCGCGCCGACAAGGGCGGCCACTAAGGGCCGGATGTCGCGCCCACCGCGGCCTCGGTGGGCTTGAAGTCGCCGCTGAAGCGCGTCAGCACGCCGTCGGAGAAGAACAGCGAGAGCTTCACGTTGTCGTCCACGTAGCCGGGCACGCGCAGGGTGTACACGTAATCCCAGCGATTCGCGTCGAACGGATTGCGGATGACCGGCTCGCCCATGATGAACGCCACCTGCTCCCGCGTCATGCCCGGTTTCAGGCCGTCCACCATCTCCTGGGTGATGACGTTCCCCTGCTGCACCGTCAACCGATAGACCCTCGGCAAACTGCAAGACGCCGATCCCACCAGCAGCATCGCCGCCAGCCCAAGCGCCAGCGCCCTTCCGGCGAAGCCGTGCGTCGGGCTTCGGGTCGAACATCTGCTAGCCATGCGGCAGCGCTTCCAGCATCTGCTCAACAGCTTTCCTCTGGCGACTGGCAACGGGTGCTCCAGCTGCGGAGGCGCTGCACCCGCCGACCTCGGATTCCGCGATGAAGGAGACGACGGGGAACGCCTCGACGTCCGCGCCGAGCAGTTCCGTGCGCAAGCGATCCGCCAGCTGGATTCGCGCCAAGGGGTCGGGGAGGGCCTTGGCGTCTTCGCCATCGTCGTACTTCAAATCGACCCAGAGGAACTCGTCGCCGTAGCCGTCCACATCGGGGTTCACCGACAGCACATCCAGCGGCGTGTCCGCGCAATGGTTGTGCAGGAAGGCGTCCACCGTGTTCCGCGCCCGCTTCAGAATCTTCTGCTTCATCGCTTCGCCCACAGCCTCGTGGCCTAGGGCGGAGTTTAGAGAGTTCGCCCCTCGGATGGAAACGCCGCGTGCAGCCGGATCACCGCGTTGGCGAATCCTGCAGGTACCAGGAGGCGGGGTGGTAGGAGAGGGTCCAGCGGTTGTCCCAGCCCCAGATGCCGTTCGGGATGACGTTCTTCAGGCGGCGGGAGACCGCCACGGGCTGCGGCGCCAAGCCGACCGTGCCGATGGTCCACACTTGTTCCGCGTTCACGCGCAGCAGGTTCTTGCCCAGTTCGACGCGGCGCTCTGGATCGGTGGTGGTGCGGATCTCCTCCGCCCAGCGTTGCAGGCGGCGGATGTCCTCCGGCGGCACGGCGCCGAGGCGTTCCTCCACCGGGCGGTTCGCGGTGAGGAAGAAGCGCGCCCAGTCGTTCCACATGCACATTTCCCAGCCGGTGGTCACCGGCGCCCACCACCACGGTTCCACCGGCAGCAGCACGTCGGTGACCCGGTCCGCGTGCCACAGCGTCATCTCCATCGTTCCCGCTTCCGCCCGCGCGGACTGCAGGCCGTTGTCGACGATCTTCAAGCGCAGGTCGATGCCCACCGCCTGCCAGTAGGTGCGCACCAGGTCCATCGAGATGGCCTTGGGCGTCTCGAAATCGATGTACTCCAGGGTGATGGCGAGCTGGTCGCCGTTCGGGAACTCGCGCAGGCCGTCTCCGTCCGCGTCGCGCAGGCCGATTTCGTCGAGCAGCGCCCGGGCGCGGGGCGGGTCGTACTCGGTGTAGGCGGTGGCGAACTCCGGCTCGAAGTAGGAACTGCTGGGATGCGCGGTGACCTGGCGCGGCACGCCGCGGCCGAAGTAGATGATCTTGTTCATTTCGTCGCGGTCGATGGCCAGCGAAAGCGCCTGCCGGAAGCGCTTGTCCTGGAAGAGGCGGCGCAGGCGCACGCTCGGGTGGTTGTAGTTCGGCTGGATGGCCACGTCGCTGGCGTGCAGGCGGTTCCAGATGTGTACGGTCGTCAGGTCGCCGCGTTCGCCGAGCTTGAGCAGCGGGATGTCCTGGGTGCGCAGGTCGAAGGTGGCGAAGTCCAGCTGGCCGTTCGCAGCACGCGCCGTGACCACTTCCTGGTTGTCCACCACTTCCGCGTCCACGCGGTCGATGTAGGGCAGCTGGTTGCCGGCCGGGTCCACCTTGAAGTAGTAGGGGTTGCGCTCCATGCGCAGCATCTGGATGGTGCGGCTGAGGACGCGGTAGGGGCGCAGCGTGGGCACGTCCGCGCTTTCTTCGATGGCCCAGTCGCGCAACGCGCCGAGCCGCGCCATCCAGGTGATGAAGCCGCCTTCCCGCACCTTCGCGTTGAGTTCCTCCCGGTCCACGTATTTGGGGTGGAAGTTCTTGAAGTAGTGCGCCGGATCGACGAAGTAGTTGCCGAACTGCGCGATCAGGTTCACGAACAGCGGATTCGGCTGCTCAAAGACGTAGCGGAAGGAGAGGTCGTCCAGCTTCTCGATGCGCCCGCCGAGAACCCGCCGCGACGTGACCGGCGCCCACTCCTCGTTCATCCACAGGTCGTCGAAGCTGAACACGAAGTCGTCGCTCGTGAGGGGCATTCCGTCCGACCAGCGGATGCCCTCGCGCAGACGCAGCGTGATCACCCGCCCGTCCTCGCTCACGTGCCAGGACTCGGCCAGATTGGGCAGGAAGCCGCGCATGTCCGCCGAAATCGTGAGCGCGGCCTCGGTCGGCACGAACTGTGGCAAATCGGTGAGGACGATGCGCGCGGTGCCGCCGTAGCTGCCGATGCCGCCGTAGGGAACGACGACCAGCGGATCGGCCGGTAGGCGTTCTTCCAACGGCGGCAAGTCCTGTTCGGCGAGATAGGGGCTCTCGTTGAAGCGCGAGATGCCGGCTTCTGCAGCCGTCCGCGGCGCCTCGAACCACGCCGCTGGCCAACCCCGCTCGTGGACATCGACGTCCTGGCCTTCGAGGGGTTCGGCGAATACGCCAACGGCCAGCGCTGCCGCGAACAGAGCGGAGAGGAAGTGGACGAATAGAAACACTTGCGGTGCGACGTCAGCCCAATCAGCCGAAGAACGCGAAGTCTTCCGTATGGTTGATTCGGAACCGCTGCGTGGCTGGCGACTGTTCGATGCCCAGGTGGCGGCGCAGCGCTTTGTGGACGTGCCTTGGGTGGATGATGGCGCCGTTTGCGTCGTCGCGTCGCAAGGTGGCCGGGTCGATGCGGTGCGCGAAGTGCAGGCCGTCGGTTTCGCCCACTGCGCGGTCGGTCCAGTGCTGGTTCTTCTCCATCACGACGTAGCTGCCGATGGGCCAGTGGTCCTTGCCGTCGTTCTCGTTGTAGAAGTTGGTTCGCCCGAAATCCGAACCGATCACCACCACCAAGCGATCGGCCACGCCTCGCGCCTCGGCGTGCTCCCACAGGAAGTCGACGCCGTCGGTGAGTTGCGCCAGCGCTTGGGCGTGCATCCCGTCGTGGTCGCCGTGCGTATCGAAGCCGCCTGTGAAAAGGTCGGCGCTCACGGCCACTCCGCTCTCGAACGCGGCGACTGCCAGTTGCGTCTGCGTACGCAAGCCGCCTCCCAAGTCTTCCGGAAGCGCGTCGGCGAAGGCCGCGAAATCCTCTCCGTTGAACGCGGACTCGAAGTTGGCAAGGCTGCGGGCGGCCCGAGGCATCAATCCTGGCGTGGCCGTGCGAGCACCAATGGCCTTGCTTCGGGCAGCAGCGTATTGCTCGACCATCTGCCTTTCGCTTCTTTCGTAGACGTAGGAAGGGCCGAACAGGTCATGCAGCCGGCGACCATTGCCGAAGCGCATGGCGTTCGTGACTCCTTGCGTCGCGGAGTAGCCGCCGAAGGTCAAGTACGGCATTTCCAGCCCGGCGCCGTGATGCGCGGCCAGCAAGGCCGTCAAGGAGGGGTAGCCGTTCGTGTTCCTGCCGCTCCAGTTGTACCGGGCGCCGGTGCCGTGGGAGTTGGTTTGCGCGTCCACGCCGTTGATGACCAGCATGCGCCGGTGGTACTTGGCGAAGAACGCGACGTTGTCGGCGAACGGCGCGAAGGCGATGCCGCCGGCTTCCCGAATGTCGTCCTCTTCGGCCCAGTGGTTGATGATGCGTTCGTCCGGCACGTTCGCCTTGGGATCGCAGAAGCTGGTGGGGTCCCAGCCGCCACCTGCTTGCACGGAGACGAGCAGCTTGCCCGGATAGTCCGCGGCGCGAACGATGGGCATGGAAAGGCCCACGCCGCCAAGCGCCAGCCCTCCCTTGATGATGTTGCGTCTGTTCATTCTCGGTCTTGCGTTTCGTGGGTTTCAAAGATGGAGATAGCGGTAGTCCATGAGCATGGCGGTAAGCGTCATGCCCCAAGCCTCCATCATCCACATCTCCTCTTCGGTCGCCGTAATGCTGTGCAGATGGTCGGACAACGGCCCGTGATTCCACCTGAACCACGAGTTGCCTTCGTCTTCGTCGTGCAGGGCTGCGTCCAGGATGCCTTCCATGTAGCGGTGGTCATGTTGACCGCCGTCGTACCACCCGCGGATCGCTGGCCGGCCCTGGCGGGGGTCCGACTGCTGCCGCCAGGCGTCCACCAAGAACCGATAGGCATCGAGAACGTCCGTGGACTTCCTATCGGTCTGCAGGCCAAAGAAATTGCCATGCAGTTCGACGAGCTTGTCCTTGATGGCGTCCGGCGCAGTTTCTGGGGTTTCGTCCAACTCGATGCCGGCGAACAGTCGGCGCTCGTCTTGCGGGACCAAGAAGAAATCTCGAGCGACGACGGCGATGGAGATCTCCATCGCCTGCTTCTTGGCAACGAGCGCCATCGGCATCGTGAAGGCGCGATTCCGATGCGTCGTGTCCCGGGAGTCGATGCCGCCGTAGAGTACGCGGTAGTTTCGCTCGATGGTGCCGAGCGGCCGGTCCCGTTCAGGGCCGGTCACTCTGCGATAGCGTCCCCATGTGAAGCCGGTGAGGGCCTCCGTCTTGGCCACTAGTTCCTCCGGCGTCAGCGGCCTCGCGGCGCCGGCCGTTTGCAGGGCGGCGTGGCGGACCGGGTCCGCATCCGTGACGTGCTCCGCCATGAACCATTTGGACACGACGAGTTCCGTCAGCAGGTCCTTCAGGTTGTAGGGCGTGCCGCCGCGAATGCCAGCGCGGAACATCCGCGCAAGGCGCTCGACGTCCTCGTTCTGGGACTCGGCGGCGAGACGCGCACCTTCGTAATCCGCGCTGTCCGCGTCCGTTGGCGGCACCACGACTTCGCTGCCCATGATGGCGGGCCACCAGAACTTGACGGTGGCCTCGGCGAAGCGTTCGTCCTCGGCGATTCGTCGACCGAGCCACTCCGAACTGTTGCTGGTGCGCGGTGCCCGTCGACCGTTGAAGCCCGCCGCTCGCATGTCGCGAAACCAAACGTCGCCTTCCTCGTAGGCGCTCGGAACGCTCAGACGGGTACGCAGCGTCGCTCCTTCGGACGACCAGGCAACCACTTCGAACCGGTGCTTGCCTTTCCTCAAATTCTTGAAGCAGTCGCCTCCGAAGTGCAGCCATGCGGAGCAGCTCTTGTCGAGCGCGAAATGGCCGCCGCGATCCGATGCATCCGGGCGCTCCTTTTTGCAGGTGGTGGTGTCGTCATAGCTGTAACTCATGCTCCACAGCGGTTCCTCGGCAACCTGTCGTCCGGCGGCGTTTCGCACCACCACTGTCTCCAAGTACACGTGGCCGCCGGCGTGGTCGGTGCTCGGTTGCTCGAACAAGAGCCCAGCGTCGTACCGTTTGTCCACCAGATCGGCTTCCATCGAGACCGTGGTGCGTTCGAGCGGCAACTTCTCTGTCGATAGCAGGCGCCAGGTCGACTCCTTGTAGGACTCCGGCAACGAGTCCAAGCCCCGATTCGAGCGGTACTCGCCGTCTTCGTCGTAGTTCTGAAAGGTCCCGGCAACGGGATCGAGTATGGCGTGGCAACCGGTGCAGGCCGGGTTGTTCATGGTGGGATTCTTCTCGTCGGCGAGGGCGTCGATGTCAATGGCTCGCCTACCCAGCCGTTCCACGTCCACGCCGAGGAAGTGGTAGTACGCCCAACGCGCCCGCGCCCGGTTGCGATTGGTCGGCGACGTCGGATGGCGGTAGAGCAGCGAGACGGTGTTGAGAAGCCCCGCGTGGGGGTAGTCCGCAACCAGCCCAGGGTCCGTGATTCGGCGGCCAAACTCGTCGCGCTCCCGCACGAACTTCCCGGAATCCGGGTAGTAGTCGACGATGCGGGCTGGTCGGAAATCGTGAATGTCGTCCGTCTCTTCGAACGTCGGCTTAGAGCCGTAGACTACCGCCGCCGCGGGGTTGGCCATGACGTAGTCGGCGGTGAGCACTTCGGTGTACGGCAGGTCGTTTACGACCACGTGGGCGATGAGCTCCAACGGCGCCCGTTGCAAGCCGTAACTTGCGCCTCCTACGAAATGCCCGTAAGTGCGCTCGGACCCGTTGCCTTCCTCCGCCCGCCTACGCAGTCGATAGCCTTCGTTCACAGAGTTCACGAAGCGGTTGGAAAATCCCAGGTGGCCAGCGTCCGTCAGCAGCCGATCGTTCGCCGCGCGGATCAGAAAATCGTGAAAGCCTGGGCCGGTCATCAAGCCGCGAGTCGCGGCGCGAAGCTGCGTCCAGCCGCCCAGAGAAGCGTATTCGGCGTCCGTGGGAATGCGTCCGGCCAGAATGATCGCCGCTTGGTAGAGCGTCCTGCGGCCGCCTCGCCCGCGCACGGTATCGAACAGCGTCTGCGCGGTGACCGCGGCATTGTCGCTTCCGCCCAGCAAATCCAGAAAGCGCCGCATGTCCGCGTATTGGGCGCTGCCGGCGGCGACCTGGATGCCGCCGCCGTGGCCCCTTGCCCCTTTGATCTTGTCGAGAACCAGCGCGTCGCCATCCGTTGCGACAGCCAGCAAGTCCTCGAACGCGCCATAGTTGAGAGACAGGTGATCGCTGCGAGACGAGGGCACGAACACCAGTCGCGTGTGCCCCGAGACGCCGTCGGAGACGTGGCAGCGAACGCACTTCGTCTGCACCACCGGCCCCGAGATGCGCTGGCGGAACACGGTCTCGGCGGTTTCGTCGCTGTTGTTCGTGGCGCTGTTCCAAGTAGCGGTGGTCGCTGGCTTCCGGTGGTCGAGCAGCAGAGCGGCGTCCGAAGCTGCAGCTGGCGGCGTCGAATGGGCGAAGTAGGGCTTCTGCTCGCTCGGCGTCGATGCGTACATCGTGCTTGGCATGCGCGCATGGGCTTGCTCGCGGGCAGCTGCGGCGGCGATGCTCTCGACGTGTTCCTCGAAAGGCCGCTCAGGCGCGTCCAGCGGAGGCAGGCCGTCCGCGGCGCCCGGCACGGCGATGCCCGCCACGAGACAGCCCCAGAACCAACCGATTCGCACCTTCACTCCCGTCATCCACCTTGCGCACGGGTTCGCGATCAAGCGAGGGGGAGTGTAGCCGTTGACCGGACTTCCGCAACTCGCAAGATTCGGACGTCGGGTAGTTCGCCTGTCTCGCCGGTGGAGGTTCTTGCCTGCTGGCGGTGAGAGCGCTGCAAGGCCGCGCTCCGGCAAAGAATTGACTCTAGGCGCTTGGTGCGCTTGCATGGCTGCGTCGCGAGCCCAAGGGCGGCTTGGATGATGAGTGAAGGGGCTGCCGGGCGGGCTTCCGCTTCTGCGGGCGCGGTGCTTGCGGTGGCGGGTGCCGAGGCGCGGGAGCTTTGGCGTTCGACGCGGGCTTGGGTGTTCGTCGTTCTCTTGGTGGGGGCGACGCTGCTTGCCTTTCTGGTCGGCAGCCGGCTGCATGGCGCGTATTCGGCCGAGCATCCGCTTGTCGGGTTCCTTGGCGCTCCTTTCTTCATGTCCCAGTTCGGCGCGTACTTGCTGGCGCTTGGCCTTGCTGGTGCGGTTCTCGTCGCGTTCCGCGCACGGGCTGGGTTCGGCGATCTCGATGGCGTTGCGGAGACTGTGGCGTGCCGTCCGGTTTCCAACTTGGTTCTTCTTGGAGGGCGGGTGTTCGCTCTCGTCGCTACGACGTGGCTGTCGATTGTCGCCGCGCTTGTCGCTACCGAAGGTGTTGGCGCGGTTGGGGTGCTTGCGGAGCAGGCGTTGATCGAGCCCGTGTCGATTGCGTCCTTTCTGTTCGTCGATGCGTTGCCAGCGACGATGTTCTGGGGAGTGTGCGTCGTGCTGCTCCATGTGGTCGTGCGCAATCGGTTCCTTGCCGTGCTATTGGCGTTGACGCTGCTTGCGTTCATGTGGCGCACCGTTGGCGAGATCCCTGTTTGGGCGTTCTCGACGATCGTTCCGGTGGGTTCGCTTCGGCATCCGGTGTCGGACATGGTGCCGTGGTTCGTCGATGGCTGGACGGTCTTGCAGCGTGGGTCGATGGTGGTTTGCGCGGCTGGGGCGTTGATGCTCGCCGCGGGATTGTGTCGACGGCGCGATGATCGGAACCGCTCGATGCTTCGCTTCGGCGGGTTGCTGGTGGTTGTGGGGTGTGCGGGCGTGGGGTTGCTTGTCTTGCACGAGGCGAAGCGCAGCGACTTGCGCGAACAGTGGCTGGCCGCACACGAGCTCGCCTCGCATGGGGGTGCGGGTTTCGACATCGAACGAATAGCTGGCCGGGTGTCTATCGATCCGGGCGCTGAGCTTGGCATTGAGTTGGCGGTTCATTTGAGGGCGCATCGGGATCTCCGAACGCTCGTCTTCGGCCTCAATCCGGCGATGCGCGTCGCGGTATTGCAAACATCTGGCGAAGGCGTGGCGTTTCGACACGAAGACGGACTGCTGGTCATCGACTTGGCGGCCCCGCTCGCTGCTGGCGAAACGCTGGTGCTGGACCTCGGCGCGAGAGGCGTGCCGGACGGGGGCTTCGCGTACTTGGACAGCGCCATCGATCCCCGCGATGTTTCCGCGGGCAACAGCGTGAGGCTCTTGGGTACCGAAGCGCTGATTTTCGACGACGCCTACGTTGCTTTGATGCCGGCGGTGCGATGGCTGCCCATTGCCGGCGCGAACTATCGGCGCGACGACGGGTCGGCAAGTCCACGCGATTTCTTCGACGTCGATCTTGTCGTGGACGTTCCAGAAACATGGCATGTGGCTGGCGCTTCCAAGATGCCCTCCGGCGAAGGGCGATGGAGATTCCGCTACCGCCCGACGGTCGCCGTGGACGAAGTGGGCCTGTTCGCTTCCGCGTTCGAGCGGCGGAGCAATCAGGCGGGCGACGTGGAAATCGAGCTTCTCTTCCATCCTCGGCACATGCGCAATGTGGAACTGTTCGCGGGCGCGGCGGACGTCGTTGCCGACTATGCGACGGATATCCTGGCGCACGTCGAGAGCCAAGGCCTTCCATTTCCTTACGCCAACTTGAGCATCGTCGAAGTGCCGGCGCATCTTCGCGCCTACGGAGGCGGCCAACGCATGGCCCCAGCGCTCCGATTGCCGGGCATTGTGGGCCTGCGGGAAATCGCGTTTCCCACGGCTCACCTCGAAACGCTCGTCGCCCATATCGACAGCGTCATGGACGACCCTGAATCCGCCGCGAACGCGAAGGCTGGCCACCTGATCACCTATGCCCGCCAAGCAGGCCTGCTCCGTGGAGTCGCCAACAGCTTCCTGAACACCGTAGCGGGCACGAGCGGCCCCGATGCCCTCGCGTTGGAGCTGCTTTGCCTCGACCTTGCGGACCGTCTGTTGCCGCGTCCGAACGCGGCCCGCATCGAATCCGCGCGCTTGTTCGCCGAAGACGAAGGGCCCGGACTTCTGGTGGGATTGCTGCCGAGCTCGACCGACGGTGCGCCGTCGATGCTGCGCGCGCTGGTCTGGCGCTTCTGGTCGGCCGCCGATCGGCCGGCGATTTGGGAAGAGCTGGCGAATGTGTCGAGCGAAGAAGCGGTCTCCGACTACGGAAATGGGACGCTTGCCCTTCGAGTCGGCAAGATCGCGCAGGCCGTCATCGACGTGCATGGTCAGCGCAAGGCTGCGGCACTGCTCGCCGCGCTCC
The DNA here is from genome assembly GCA_965243175.1 of Candidatus Azotimanducaceae bacterium. Classification (GTDB taxonomy): domain Bacteria; phylum Pseudomonadota; class Gammaproteobacteria; order Pseudomonadales; family Azotimanducaceae; genus VXYL01. The sequence goes on from OZ251532.1 coordinate 2,551,917, forward strand.
GCAGCCGCTACGCTGGCCGCGCTTTCACCATTGCCGACTTCACCGCGGTCGCTGGTTCCCAGGGCTTGCCGATTGCGCCGCTGCTCGATGGTTGGCTACGCAGCGCTGCTCTGCCTAGATTCGTCGCGTCGTCCGCCAACGTCGCGCGACTTGTGGACGACGGCACAGGGCTGCGCTACCAAACGCGCATGCACGTCTACAACAAAGCGGATGTGCCCGGCGTCGTCGCGTTGAGCACGGACCGCTACGGGGTGGAACGCGCAACGCCAGTGGTGGTCGCCGGGCGAACATCGGTCGAGTTGGATTGGGTGAGCCCCGAACCGCCGGCGTTTCTGTGGCTGCACTCCTACCTGTCGGCGAATCGGCATCCCTTCTCGGTCCATGTCGAGACGACGACGCAAGAGGCCGCAGACGGTCCATTCGGCGCCAGACCGAGCGAGTGGCGGCCCGAGCGCGAGCCAAGTTTGATCGTCGACGACTTGGACCCAGGCTTCTCCGTGGAGGCCGACGCCCACGAAAACCGATGGCGGTTCCATTTGCCGAACATCGGCGCAACACCGGAGTTCGACCAGGGCCTTCCCGTGTACGGCGAGGATGCGCCGACATTGCGCGCCAACACATGGCACCGCGAAATCGTCCCCTCGGCCTGGGGCAGGCACCGGCGCACGATTGCTCTGACCGCTGCCGGCGATGGCAGCACACGCGTCGTGGCGACGGTTCGCCTGCCCAGCGATGGCCGCTGGGAGCTGACATTCCACGTGCCCTTGGCGGTGCCGCCGAACTTCCCGGGCAATCCAGCCCCGCCAGCGCACCTGCGCTTTCTTGGGCGCTACGACATGGTTCTCCGCACCGGCGAGGGCGAAACCCCCATCGAGTTCGATGGCCGACGAGCGGCGTTCGGGTGGAATACGCTGGGCGCCTTCGATCTGCCGGCTGGCGATGTTGAGTTGATCGTGTCGAATAGAACACAGGGGCAGGTGGTGGTATTCGACGCCATCCGATGGCGGCGGGTGGGCAACGAAAGCGCAGTTGAGGTCGTCGCAACGCGGAAGCTGCGTACTGTGCGTCATGGTTGCCCAGCGGTTCCCTTGCGGTAGGCCAGGTCGGTGATCGGGCGGCCTTCCGCCAGGGCCTTTGCTTCGAATGGAGTGATGGGGCGGAGGTCGGGTCTGGGGGCGGGGCCGCCGTGGAGGGTGGGGGTGGCGTCCAGGGCTTCGCGCATGGATTGGGCGTATTCCGGCCAGTCCGTGGCGAGCAGGATGCGGCCGTTCGGGGCTAGGCAAGCTGCGGCTTGGTGCGCGAACTGGGCGTTGACCAGACGGCGTTTGTGGTGGCGTTTCTTTGGCCACGGGTCGGGGAAGAAGACGCTGATGTGGCTTAGCGACGCTTCCGGCAGGCGTTCCAGGAAGGCTTGGGCGTGGCCGTCGGCGATGCGGACGTTGTCCAACTCTTCGCGTTCGCAGGCGAGCAGCAGGGCGCCGAAGCCGGGGCGGTAGACGTCCACGCCGATGCAGTTCCAATCGGGGTGGGCTTGGGCGAGGGCGACTAGGGCGCTGCCGTTGCCGAAGCCGATTTCGATGGCCAAGGGGGCGGAGCGGCCGAAAGCGTCGTCCAGGCAGTGGGCGGTTTCTTCGGCGCTGCAATCGCCTTGGGGAAAGCGGAGCAGGAAGCGCGGGAGGAGGGACTCCAAGGCGCGGGTCTGGGCGGCGGTTGCCCGACCGCGATGGCGTACGTAGACGCGGTGCCGTGCGCCGGGCGCAGCCGGCGAAGGATCGCCCGGCGCGGAAGCTGAGGTTGTGGGGCTGGGCGGCGTCGTCAGGCGGCTTCGTCCAGCCGCTTGCGGAGCTTCTTCATGGCGTTGCGTTCGAGTTGCCGAATGCGTTCCGCGGAGACGCCGTACTGTTCGGCGAGTTCCATGAGGGTGGTCTTGTCGTCGCGCAGCCAGCGCGATTCGAGAATGTGGCGGCTGCGTTCGTCCAAGTCCTCGATGGCCGTTGCCAGCTGCCGCACGTTCTTGCCGCGGGCGTCTTCTTCGGCGACCAAGTCGCCCGGGTTCGAGGAAGCGTCTTCGAGGTAGTAGGCGGGGGCGAAGGGGGCGTCCTCGGCGTCGTCGTCCGGGCTGGAATCGAAGGCCACGTCGCGGGACGACAAGCGGCCCTCCATGCGCGTCACTTCCGCTGGCGAGACGCCGAGGTCCTTGGCGATGGCCTTGGTTTCGGCGGCGTTCAGCCAGCCGAGCTTCTTCTTGCTGCCGCGCAGGTTGAAGAACAGCTTGCGCTGCGCCTTGGTGGTGGCCACCTTGACGATGCGCCAGTTGCGCAGGATGAACTCGTGCATTTCGGCCTTGATCCAATGCACGGCGAAGGAGAAGAGGCGCACGCCCACGTTCGGGTCGAAGCGCTTGACGGCCTTCATCAGGCCGACGTTGCCTTCCTGGATGAGGTCGGCCTCGGGAAGGCCGTAGCCAGCGTAGCCGCGCGCCAGATGGACGACGAAGCGCAGGTGGCTGAGCACCAGCTCGCGGGCGGCGTCGAGGTCGTCCTCGCGGTAGAAGCGCTCGGCCAGTTCGCGCTCTTCCTCGCGGGTGAGCACCGGGAAGGCGTTGACCGTCTGGATGTAGGTTTCCAAGTCGCGGCCTGGCGACAGGCTCGCGAGTGAAAGCACGTTTGCGCTCATCGGCTGCTCGTCCTCCTCCTGCGTCTGCCCACGGGCTGCGCCGCCACTGCTACCTAGAGTAGCACTTTCGACTGGCGGGCCGCATCCCAAGTTCCCGAAGGCGCTCATGGCGACCTCAAACCACCGCCAAGCCTTGGAGCCTCTGGTTCGACGCGATCACCGCGCCGGCCATGCCCAGCAAAGTGCCGCTTCCAAGCAGCGTTGCCACGAACATGGGGTCGAAGCCGACCAATTCCAACCCCCCGCCGTAGCTCGCCGCGACTCTTGCCAGCGGCGCTTCGAGCCAGGCCAATCCCAGCGCGACCAGCATGCCCGCCACCGTGCCGCCGCCGAAGCCGTAGACCACGCCCAGATACAGGAACGGTCGCCGTACGAAGCGTCTGCTCGCGCCCACCATCAGCAGCACGCGCACTTCCGCCAGCCGTGACTCGATGGCGAGGCGCACCGAGGCGGAGGAGATCAGCACCGCGCCCAGGCTCACCAGCGCGGCGACCAGCCAGGACAAGCGTTCGGTGGCGTTGCGAATGGCCGCCAGGCGTTCCAGCCAGGTCGTCTCCACCACCACTTCCGCCACGGCGTCGCCGCGCCTCGCCCGCGCTGCCAAGGCGGCCAGCCGCGGCGCCGTCACGTTCTCGCCGACGGTGACGCGCAGAGTGGCTGGCAGCGGATTCGCGTCCAGCATGTCCAGCACGTCGCCGAGGTCGCTTTCGCGGCGCAGTTCGGCGAGCGCTTGCTCGGGCGTGATGATGCGCACGGCCGCCACGTCGCCTTCCCGCTGCAAGCGCTCGGCTAGGGTGGTTGCGCGTTCCAGGTCCGCGCCAGCGGCGAAGTACACCGAGAAGCCGTTTGCGCCGCGCCAGTCGTCGGCGGCCTGGGCGAGATTCGCGGCGACCAGATAGAACGCGGCGGGCAGGAACAAGGCGATGCCGATCAGCAGCCACACCAGCAGCGTCGAGCCGAGATTCGCGGAGACGTAGCCGAAGCTCTCCCTTGCCACGCGCCCGTGCTCGCGCAGCCGCGTTCCCCAGGGGCGGCGCAGCGGCGGCCAGATGTCCGTGGGCTTCGGTCTCGGCGGTTGCGGGCGGCGGCTTCTTGCCATCAGCGGAGATATCTCGCTCGACTCAACGCCCGACGCGCCACTGCGCTGGCGGGGTGTCGCTCGCCACTTTGCCGTTCGCCAGCCCGACGATGCGGCAGCCCATCGATTCGATGAGCGCCAGGTCGTGGCTGGCGACGAGCACGGTGGCGCCGACGTCGTTGAACTGTTGGAACAGCCCCATCACGCTGCGCGAGAGGGCGGGGTCGAGATTGCCGGTGGGTTCGTCCGCGAGCAGGATGTCCGGGCGGTTCACCACGGCGCGGGCGATGCCGACGCGCTGGCGTTCGCCGGCGGAAAGATGGCCGGGCAGCAGGCGTTCCTTGTCCAGGATGTCGACGCTGGAAAGCGCCGCCCGCACCCGCCGCGCCGCCTCCCGGCGCTTCATGCCGGTGACGCGCAACGGCAAGACGACGTTCTCGAAGACGGTGCGGTCGGCCAGCAGCTGGTGTTCCTGGAAGACCACGCCGAGGCGCTGGCGGTAGTCCGGCAGGTGCCGCTCGGCGAGCCGCCCGATGTCCACGCCGTTGACGAGGATGCGGCCGTGGGTGGCGGTGTCCAAGCGCAGCAGCAGCTTCAGGAAGGTGCTCTTGCCGGCGCCGGAATGGCCGGTGAGGAACGTCATCGAGCCTTCGGGGATGGTGATGGAGAGATCCCGCAGTCCCTCGGCGCCGGTGTCGAAGCGCTTGCCGACGTGGTGGAACTCGATTTGCGCCATGCGCTTCCGCCTCAGTCCGAGCTGGCGAGCAATGCTTCGACGAACGCGGCAGCGTCGAACGGCTGCAAGTCGTCGATGCCTTCGCCCACGCCCACGAAACGCACCGGCAGCCGCGACTTGCTGGCGATGGCCACCAGCGCACCGGCCTTCGCGGTGCCGTCGAGCTTGGTGACCGCGAGGCCGGTGACGCCAACCGCAGCGTCGAACTCCGCCACTTGCGAGAGGGCGTTCTGGCCGACTCCGGCATCCAGCACCAGCAGCGCTTCGTGCGGTGCGCCGATGTCCAGGCGTTGCATCACCCGCTTGACCTTGCGCAGTTCGTCCATCAGCCCGCTCTTGGCCTGCAAGCGGCCGGCGGTGTCGGCCAGCACCACGTCCACGCCGCGCGCCTTCGCCGAGGCGATGGCGTCGAATATCACCGAGGCGCTGTCCGCGCCTTGGCGCTGCGCCACCACCGGCACGTCGGTGCGCGCGCCCCATTCCTGCAACTGCTCCACCGCGGCGGCGCGAAAGGTGTCGCCAGCGGCGAGCAGCACGTTTTTGCCTTCGCCGCGCAGCCGATGCGCCAGCTTGCCGATGAGCGTGGTCTTGCCGGCGCCGTTGACGCCGACCACCAGCACGACGAACGGACGCGCCGCCGACACCGCGAACGGCGCCGAGGCCGGTTCGAGGATGGCGAGGAGTTCCTTGGCGAGAGCGCGGTGCAGCGCTTGCGTGTTCGCCAGTTCGCGCCGCGTCACGCGATGCTTGAGCGCGTCCATGACGCGCTCGGCTGCGTCCACCCCGACGTCCGCGACGAGCAGGCTGGTTTCCAGTTCTTCGAGCACGGCATCGTCGATGACCCGCTCGCCGAGCAGCAGATCGCCGACGCCGGTTCCCAAGCGCTGGCGCGTCTTCGCCAGCGACGAGTTGAGGCGCCGCCAAAGGGACGCGCTGGCGTCGTCCTCGGCCTCGACCGGCGACGACTCATCTGCTCGCTTTCTGCGCTTCCACATGCTGCGTTCCGCCCCTTACGATTGACCGATGCCACGCAGACAAGCAGCCGGACGCGACCAGCCCCGAAACGCCGGTGGGCGGCGAAAGGGCGTGGTGCGCGCGGGCGGCCGGCAGCGCTCTGGCACGGTGCGCATTATCGGCGGCTATTGGCGGGGGCGAAAGCTCCGCGTGCCGGACGGCGTTCGCCCGACGCCGGATCGGGTGCGCGAGACGCTCGGCAACTGGTTGTCGGATCGTTGGCGGGGCGCCCGCGTGCTCGACCTCTTCGCCGGCAGCGGAGCGCTCGCCTTCGAGGCGCTCTCCAGAGGAGCGTCGCAGGCGCTGCTCGTGGAGCGCGACTTCGAAGTGGCGCAGCTGCTGCGCGAACAGTGCGAGCGGCTCTCGGCGCTGGCGGTCGTGCAATGCGCCGAGGCGCCGAAATGCCTGGCGCAACGGCCCAAATGGGAACGGTGGGACGTGGTGTTCCTCGACCCGCCGTTCGGCAGCGGGCTGCTGAACAAGGCGCTGGCGAAGGTAGCGCCCAGGCTCGCGGCCTACGGCGTCGTGTACGTGGAGACGGACGCGCCGCTCGAAGAGCTGGATGTCGAAGCCGCCGGCCTTGCGCTCGTGCGCAGCGCGCAGGCCGGCAGCGTCTACTACGGCTTGTTGGAGGAGCGCTGAGTCTTCTCGCTGTGCGCTACCAGCGCTGCGTCGTTTCGACGATGGCCTGGTTCGACAGCACCTTCATCTGCGCCCGCAGCGGCCAGGGCGAACCCATGAGCTGGATCATGCCGATGACGACCATGTCCTCCACCGGGTCGATCCAGAACACGGTGCCAGCGGCGCCGCCCCAGTTGTACTCGCCGGCGGAACCGAGGACGCGAGCGGCCACCGGATCCGTGACCACGCCCCAGCCGAGGCCGAAGCCGAAGCCCCGCGCCCCGCGGCCGAACGGGTTCTCGCCGCTGCCGCCGCCTTCGATGGCCGCGCCGAGGTGGTTGGCGGTCATGAACTCCACGGTCTTCGGGCTCAGCAGCCGCACGCCGTCGAGTTCGCCGCCGCGCCGCACCATTTCGCAGAAGCGCAGATAGTCCATGGTGGTGGAAACCAGCCCGCCGCCGCCGGAGTACATCGTGGTGTTGTGGTAGTTGGCGAAGGATTCCTCGCCCATCTGCATCAGCTTCTCTTCTTCGCCGTTCCAGAAGTGGTTTGGCAGGAAGCGGTCGCGCTTTCCCTCCGGCACGTTGAAGAACGTGTCCACCATGCCCAGGGGTTCGAAGATGCGCTCCTTGAGAAAGACGTCGAAGCTCTGGCCGCTCAAGCGCTCGACGACGAGACCCGTCACGTCCACCGCGACGCTGTAGTGCCAGCGTTCGCCCGGCTCGAAGGCGAGCGGCAGTTCGCCGAGCCGCTCGGCGAACTCGTCGAGGTCCTCGGCTGCCAGCGGCTGCTTCTCGCGGTACATCTGGTCGAGTGGGTCTTCCGGGTTGAAGCCGTAGGAGAGGCCGCCGGTGTGCGTGAGCAGATGCAGCATCGTCATCGTGTTCTCGGCCGGCACCTCCTCGCCGTCCACCAGCACGTTCAGGTCGGCCAGTTCGGGGACGAACTTCTCCACCGGATCGGAAAGCTGAAACTTGCCTTCCTCGTAGAGCATCATCGCCGCCACCGCGGTGATGGGCTTGGTCATCGAGTAGATGCGGAACAGCGCGTCCTTGGTGAGCGGGCGGTCGTCGTCCGCGCCACGGTTGCCGACCGCCTCGAAGTGGACGATCTTGCCGTCCCGAGCCACCAGCGTAACGACGCCGGCGAGCTTCCCTTCGTCCACGTAGCTCTGCGACATCGCCGTGAGGTGCGCGAGCCGCTCGGCGGACATGCCAGCGCTGGAAGCCCGCGCTTCGCGGAGGTCTTCCTGCATCGCGTCCATGATGGCGCTTGCGGCGCCCACGGCCGGTGCGGGAGCGGCGGATTCGGCCACGCCTTGCATCGTCGCGCAGCCGGTGAGCGTCAGCGCGGCCACGGCCAGCGCGAACGGGCCTCGGAGTTGGCGGAAGTGGAACATTCGATTCTCCTTGTTCGCGTCGGCTTGGCTTGCCGGCGCTTGGGCATTGGCCTTGAGTCTACTACCGCTATGCGCTCAACACGTCGCGGAATTTTTCGCGCAGCGCCTGCTTCTGCACCTTGCCCATCGCGTTGCGCGGCAGCTCGGGAACGCGAACCACCTTCTTCGGCTGCTTGTAGCGGGCGAGCCGCCCTTGCAGGAACGCATCGACCTGGGCGGTGTCGAGGGCGTCCTCGGCAACCACCACGGCCACCACGGCCTCGCCGAAGTCCGCGTGGGGAACGCCGATGACCGCCGATTCGACGACTTCCGGCATCTCGTCGAGCAGCGCTTCGACCTCTTTCGGATAGACGTTGTAGCCGCCGGAGATGACCAGATCCTTGCTGCGCCCGACGATGGCGACGCGCCCGCTGGCATCCATCTCGCCCAGATCGCCGGTGACGAAGTAGCCGTCCGGGCGAAATTCCGCGGCGGTCTTCTCCGGCATCCGCCAATAGCCCTTGAAGACGTTCGGGCCGCGCACTTCGATGCCGCCGACTTCCCCTCGCGGCAACGGCTCGCCATTCGCATCGGCGATGCGGACGTCCACCTCCGGCAGGGCGAAGCCGACGGTGCCGGGAACACGCTCGCCGTCGAGGGGATTGGAGGTGATCATCACCGTCTCGCTCATGCCGTAGCGTTCGAGGATGCGCTGCCCGGTGCGTTCCTCGAACGCCGCGAAGGTCTGCGCCGTGAGCGGCGCCGAACCGGAGATGAACAGGCGCATGTGGGCGCAGGCGTCCGCGTCGAAGCCCTCTTCCGCCAGCAGCCGCGTGTAGAAGGTGGGCACGCCCATCAGCACCGTCGCGCTCGGCAACTCGCGGATCAAGTCGCGCACGTCGAAACGCGGCAGGAAGATCAGCGGCGTGGCGGTCAGGAAGGCGCAGTGCAGCGCCACGAACAGCCCGTGGACATGGAAGATCGGGAGCGCGTGCAGCAGAACGTCGTCGCTCCGCCAACCCCAGAACTCGCGGAGCGCGATGGCGTTGGAGGCCAAGTTGCCGTGGGTCAGCATCGCGCCCTTGGCGCGACCCGTGGTGCCGGAGGTGTAGATGAGCGCCGCGAGATCGGCATCGTCGCGGGGCGTCGTGGCGCTGATTGGTTCCGCTTGTCCCGCCAAGTCCGCGAGCGAGCCGTGGCCGTTTGCATCCAGCGTTTCGACGGGCACCGCGCTCTCGGACTCCCCGCCAACATCGCAAACGAAGAGCGCCGGTTCGGCGTCATCCAGAAAATACGCGACCTCCGGCGGCGTGTAGGCGGTGTTGATGGGCGCGTAGACGGCGCCGACTTTCAAGCACGCCAGATACAGCGCCACCGCCTGCGGCGTCTTCGGCACTTGCGCGAGCACCCGGTCGCGAGCGCCCACCCCACGGGCGACGAGCGCCCCAGCCATCCGCCCTACGGCAGCATCGAGCTCGGCATAGCTCCAATCCTCGCCTTGCGGGCAGTGGAGCGCGGGAGCGTTCCCGGCGGCGGCAAAGGCCGTCTCGAATCGCTGGTAGAGGTTCACGACCTTGGGTTCCTTTGGCGCAGTGCTTGAAGTGCTCTAGACTACTCGCATGGGCGCAGTACACGTCACCGTCACGATTCGCAACCCGGCCGAGCCGTCCAGGTCTTGGGAGGGGTTGTTCCTCGTCGACACCGGCGCCACGGATTCGCTGGTGCCGAAGCCGCACCTCGAGGCCATCGGCTTGGCATCCAAGGGCGAGCGAGTCTACGAAACGGCCGACGGTCGCAAGCTGACGCTCGACGTCACCACCGCCGAGATCGAGTTCATGGGCGACTTCACGGCAGGTCGCATCATCATGGGCGACGACGATGCCGAGCCGCTGTTGGGCGTCACCGCTCTGGAATCCGCCGGCATCGAAGTCGACCCGGTCAATCAGCGGTTGAAGAAACTGCCGGCGCTGCGGTTGAAAGGGCTGGCGGGAAGAGCCGACGCTCAGGCGTAGGGCGATCCGCTCGATTCGATGGTTCGCAGGTCGGCGCCAGCCGTGTCCGAAACGCAGTCCGATTCACCGCTCTGGCAACCGAGCGCCGAGCGCGTTGCCAATGCCCAGCTGACGCGCTTCGCCGCGCCGCTCGGCTTCTCGCCGCCGGACTACGCGGCGCTGCATCGCTGGTCGGTGGCGCATCGGGCGGAGTTCTGGCGGGCGGTGTGGGAGTTCTGCGGCGTCGTTGGCGAGATGGGCGATGCCGCGCTGGTGGACGGCGAGCGCTTCCCCGGCAGCCGTTGGTTCCCGGAGGCGCGGCTGAATTTCGCGGAGAACCTGCTGCGCTTCGCCGACGACCGGGTGGCGGTGGTCTCGGTGCTCGAAGGCGGGGAGCGGCGTACGCTCACCTACCGGGAACTGCGAGCGCAGACGATGGCGTTTCGGGAGGCGCTCGTGGCGCTTGGCGTGGAGCGGGGCGACCGCGTGGCGGGCTGGCTGCCGAACGTGCCGCAGACGGTGGTGGCGATGCTGGCCACAGCGAGCATCGGCGCCGTCTGGTCGTCTTGCTCGCCGGATTTCGGCATCGAAGGCGCGTTGGATCGCTTCGGCCAGATCGAGCCGAAGGTGCTGATCGCGGGCGACGGCTATCGCTACGGCGGCAAGCGCTTCGACGTGCGCGAGCGGGCGCGAACCGTGTTCGGAGCCGTGGCGAGCATCGAGCACCTGCTCTGGGTTTCCGTGCTCGGCGAAGAGGAGGACGCGATTGCCGCCGCGGTCGAACGCCATCCGAACGCGCCGCTGCGCTTCGAGGCGCTGCCGTTCGACCATCCGCTGTACATCCTCTATTCCTCCGGCACCACCGGCAAGCCGAAGTGCATCGTCCACGGCGCTGGCGGCACCTTGCTGCAGCACCTCAAGGAACACCGCCTGCACGTCGATCTGAAGCGCGACGACGCGCTGTTCTTCTTCACCACCTGCGGCTGGATGATGTGGAACTGGCTGGTCACCGGCCTCGCCAGCGGCTGCGCCATCGTGCTCTACGACGGCTCGCCCTTCCAACCTTCGCCCAACGCCCTGTTCGACCTCGCCGAGTGCGAGCGGATCAGCCTGTTCGGCGTGAGCGCGAAGTACCTCTCGGCGGTGCAGAAGGCGGGCGTGGAGCCGATTCGCAGCCACGACTTGGCGGCGCTGCGCAGCGTCCTCTCCACCGGCTCGCCGCTCAGCAGCGAAGGGTTCGAGTACGTCTACAGCGACGTCAAGCAGGACGTGGCGCTGGCGTCCATCTCCGGCGGCACCGATTTGGTCTCGTGCTTCGCGCTGGGTTGCCCGTGGCTTCCGGTCCACGCTGGCGAACTGCAATGCAAGGGGCTAGGCATGGCGGTGGAAGTTTTCGACAGCGAGGGGCGAACGCTTCCCCGCGGCAAGGGCGAACTGGTGTGCGTCGAGTCGTTCCCAAGCGCCCCGGTCCGCTTCTGGAACGACCCCGACGGCGAGCAGTATCGGAACGCCTACTTCGCCAAGCACCCCGGCGTCTGGGCGCACGGCGACTTCGCGGAAATCACCGAGCGGAACGGCATGATCGTCCACGGCCGTTCGGACGCCACCCTCAACCCCGGCGGCGTGCGCATCGGCACCGCCGAAATCTACCGCCAAGTGGAAGCGATAGACGAAGTGGTGGAGAGCGTCGCCATCGGCCAGGAATGGGAAGACGACACCCGCATCGTCCTGTTCGTCGTCCTGCGCCAAGGCGCGACGCTGAACGGCGCATTGCAGCGCCGCATCCGCCAACGCATCCGCGAAGGCGCAAGCCCCCGCCACGTGCCAGCAGTGATCGCCGAAGTGCCGGACGTACCCCGCACCCTAAGCGGCAAGGTGACTGAACTCGCCGTGCGCGACGTGATCCACGGGCGACCGATAGCGAACACCACAGCGCTGGCGAACCCAGAGGCCCTGGACGCATTTCGCGCTTGGGCAGCGGAGGCGTGAGAGGAGGCCGATCGCCGCGGCCACAACAGGACAGGGAAGGCTGCGCCCCTGTCTGGCGCACCGTGACTGTCTGCTTTACGGCGTGACGTCTTCGCCAACAGCGCCGAGCAAGGCGTCTTCGTGAAGCTGCCGCCAGGGGATCAGCTTGCCGACCGAGCGGTTTTGCGCTTCCTCGCCGCCGTAGACGACCGCGAGCTCGCACGACGGGAAGGTGTCTGCCAGCAGGTTCCGTACGCGGCGGCTGCCGTCGAACAGGTGTGACGAAGGAGTGGTTCCGGCCTTCGCTTCGACCAGCACCGGGCCGGCCGAGCGTTCCAGCATGAGGTCCGTTTCGGCGCCGTCGCGGGTGCGAAAGAAGGAGAGGCCGCGTGCGTCGCCGCGGTTCAGTCGATGCTTGCGTACTTCGGACGCCACCCAGGTCTCGAACACCGCGCCTCGCAGCGGGTGGGCGCTCAGTTGTTCGGACGTGTGGATGCCGAGAAGCCAGCAGGCGAGGCCGGTGTCGTGGAAGTGGAGCTTGGGTGACTTCACGATGCGCTTGCGCACGTCGCGATGGAACGGCGGCAGGCGGAAGACGATGTAGCTGGTCTCCAGAATGCTCAGCCAGCTCTTGGCGGTGGGCTGGGTGATGCCGCAGTCGTTGGCGAGCGACGCGTAGTTCAGCAGCTGTGCCGTCCGCCCGGCGCAGAGTTCCACGAAGCGCTGGAAGGTGGTGAGGTCGCCGACGTTGGCGATGGTGCGGACATCGCGTTCGAGGTAGGTGGCGACGTACGCGGAGAGCCAAGTGGCGGGTTCAAGCTCGCGGTCGAGGATGCGCGGATAGCCGCCCGTGAGCAGGACTTCGTCAAGTGTGCGCGGCTGGGCGCCGAAGCGCAGAACCTCGCCGTGGGCAAACGGCAGCAGGTGCAGCACGGCGGTGCGCCCGGCCAGCGACTGGCTCACGGACTCGAGCAAGGCCAGGTTCTGCGACCCGGTGAGGATCCAGCGCCCGGGCGCCGGGTCTTCGTCGATGATGCCTTGCAGGTAGGAGAGCAGGTCGGGTGCGCGCTGCACTTCGTCGATCACCGCGCCGTCTGGCGACTCGGCGAGGAACGCGCGCGGGTCTTCGAGCGCGAATCGACGGGCGTCCACCGCTTCGAGAGAGATGTAGCGGTGGTTCGGAAACAAGCTCCGGCACAACGTGGACTTGCCGCTCTGGCGCGGCCCGGTGAGCGTAATTGCCGGGAAGTTCTGCGCCGCTCGGGAGAGCGCGGAGGCCAAATCGCGTGGAACGATCATGCGACGAGTATCGCACGAAGTGCGGCTGATTCAAAATCGGATTTTCGATCTGCCGCGTTGGCCATCGGGCCAAGCTAGCCGTCGAAGGCTCGCTGCAATGCCGCGGCGTCCAGTTTGACCATCGTTCTGATGGCGGCGAAGACTCGATCCCGCGCCGCGTGGTCCGTGCTGCTCAGCCAGTCGATGGCGGCGCGGGGCACCACTTGCCAGACGATGCCGAAGCGGTCTTTCAGCCAGCCGCACATCTGGGCGGTGCCGCCTTGCAGCAAGGCGTTCCAGTAGGTGTCGATCTCGGTCTGGTCGGCGCAGAGGATTTGCAGCGAGACGGCTTCGTTGAAGTTGAAGGCGTGGTCGATGTGGCTGTCCATGGCCGCCACCGATTGGCCGGCGATGGAGAAACGCCCGTGCTTGAGGGTACACGTTGGCGCGTCGTCGTCGCTTCCGTAGCGGTCTAGGCGTTGCACGGTCGAGTCGGGAAAGATGCCGGTGTAGAAGGAGATCGCTTCCGCCGCCTTGCCATGCTGCGGGCCGCTGAACATCAGGCACGGCGCCATCTGCACGTCGGGTTCGCCTTCGGCCACCGTCATCACCTGCCACGAGACGCCGAAGCGGTCGTCCACCCAGCCGAACGGATCGCCGTAGCCGAAGCCGTAGTCGTCGAGCGGCATATGCACCTTGCCGTCGTGGGCCAACGTGGCGAACAGCCGCTTGGCCGCGTCCGCATCGCGTACGCAGGCGAAGAACGAGATGCTGGGCGTGATGGTGAACATGGGGCCGCCGTTCACCGCCGTGAAGCGGCGTCCGGCGATCTCGAACTCCACGCCCATCACGCTGCCGTACGGCCTGCCGGCGCCGTTGTCGAAGGATTCTGGAAAGAGCGTCCGGGCGAGGACGCGCCCGCCGAATGTTTCGATGTAGAAGGCGGCTGCCTGCTCGGCCTGGCCGTCGAACCAAAGGCAGGGGTAGAAGCGGTCGTTCATGCGGGTAACTCCTTTGGATGGCCGCGCCGTTCGGCAGCTTACTCCACCTCGAACCAGTCGATGGGCATGATGTTGTGGCGCACCAGGTATTCGTTCGCCTGCGAGAAGTGGCGGCAGCCGAAGAACCCCCGCGCCGCCGAGAGGGGCGAGGGATGCGGGGCGGTGAGCACGAGGTGGCGCCCCACGTCCACGGCGGCACCCTTCTTTTGCGCGTAGCTGCCCCAGAGCAGGAACACCACGTGTTCGCACTCCCGGTTCACCACCTCCACCACGCGGTCGGTGAACGTCTCCCAGCCTCTTCCCTGATGCGAACCGGCGCGTCCGGCGGCCACCGTCAGCACCGAGTTCAGCAGCAGCACGCCCTGCCGCGCCCACGGCGTGAGGCACCCCTTGCCCATCGGCACGGCCCCGTCGCTGCGCCCGCAAGGGACGTCCTCGTCGGTCATGTCCGCGTTGATTTCCTTGAAGATGTTCACCAGCGAGGGCGGCAGCGGCACGCCCGGGCGCACGGAGAAGCACAAGCCGTGCGCCTGGCGCGGCCCGTGGTAGGGATCCTGGCCGATGACGACGACCTTCACGGCATCGAGCGGGGTGGCATCCAAGGCGGCGAAGATGTCGCTGCCTTTCGGGAACACCACGCGGCGCGCCTGCTTTTCCGCCAACAGAAACGCCCGCAGCTTGCGCATGTAGCCGGCCTCGAACTCCGCGCCGAGCGCCGCCTTCCAGGATTCGTGCAGGCGCACCCGATCCGCGGCATCGCTCACGGCGACTGATCCGAAGCGCCCGGCAGCGGCCGCAGGTGCGGAAACAGGACCACGTCGCGAATCGAAGCGGCGCCGGTGAGCAGCATCACCAGCCGGTCGATGCCGAGACCCACGCCAGCCGCGGGCGGCATCCCGTACTCCAAGGCGGTGACGAAATCCTGATCGAAGTGCATGGCTTCGGGATCGCCCTCGTTCTTCCGCCGGGCTTGCTCGCGGAAGCGCTCGGTCTGATCCTCTGGATCGTTCAACTCGCTGAACCCGTTGGCGATCTCGCGGCCAGCGGCGAACAGCTCGAAGCGATCCACCAGCAGCGGATCGGCGGCGCTGCGCCGCGCCAAGGGCGAGACCTCCGCCGGATAGCCGACAATGAACGTCGGCTGCACCAGCTTCGGCTCCACCAGCGCCTCGAACAGGGCGAACAGCGCCTGCCCCCAGCCGCCGCTCGGCAGCGCCAACTGCAAGCGGTCCGCGTGCTGTTCAAGCGTTGCGAGATCCCCCGCCGCGCTTTCCTCGATGCCGAGTGCGAGAGCGACGACTTCGGTCATCGAACGGCGCGGAATCGCCGCGCCGAAGTCGATTTCCCGGCCTTCGTAGACGAGCTTCTCGCCATCGCCGAGCTCGCCCAGCACGGCGCGAATCATCTGTTCGGTGAGCTCCATCGCGTCGTGGAAATCCGCGAACGCCTGGTAGAACTCGACCGTGGTGAACTCGGGGCTGTGCCGCGCCGACAAGCCTTCGTTGCGAAAGCAGCGGTTGATTTCGTAGACGCGCTCGAAGCCACCGATCACCAGCCTTTTCAGATAGAGCTCCGGTGCCACGCGCAGGTACAAGTCCACGCCGAGGCTGTTGTGGTGGGTGACGAAAGGCCGAGCCGTGGCGCCGCCTGGAATCGGATGCATCATCGGCGTTTCCACTTCCAGAAAGCGGCGTTCGTCGAAGAAGCGGCGAATGGCGCCGACGATGCGCGAACGGACTTGGAACCGCCGCCGCGCATCCGCGTTGGTGGCGAGGTCGAGGTAGCGCTGGCGGTAGCGCGTTTCCCGATCGCTCAATCCGTGGTGCTTCTCCGGCAGCGGATGCAGCGCCTTCACGAGCAGCCGCGCACCGCTCGCCCGCACCGTGAGCTCGCCCTTGTTGGTCTTCATCAACGTGCCGCGAACGCCCACGATGTCGCCCAGATCCCAGACGTCGACGACGTCCTGATAGGCATCTTCCCCAACGTCGTCCCGACGCAGATAGCACTGGATGCGCCCGCTCATGTCCTGCAGTGTGACAAAGCTCGCCTTGCCCATGACGCGCCGCAGCACGAGCCGCCCGGCCACGGCAGCCTCGACCCCCGCCGCTTCAAGCTCCGTCTTGCTCTGGCCGCCGTATTCCTCGACGAGGTCCGCCGCGAAGGCGCTGCGCCGAAAGTCGTTCGGATAGGCATCGCCCCGTTCCCGCAGCACGTCGAGCTTGCGCCGACGGTGCGCACCGATGGCGTCGTGTTCCGTGGTTTTGCCGTTCACAGGCTCGTTTCCAATACAACGATGAACATTAGTACAACACGGCCTGACGTATTGGATGTGCCGCGTCGAATATATTTTCGAACAGTTTCAGCAACTCTCGAGTGAACAAGTGCCCTTCGTCCTTTAGGTCTCTAAAGACTTCGTCCTCTCGATCTCCCTTCCCAAGCTCTTCGAGACGCGCTCGTGTCTTGGCATCTGACATCGCCGTCAGAAACACATCGTAGCTTTTTAGGACCCTTTCCATTTCCGCTCTTCCACATATCTCGATCATTCGATCTACGACGGGAAGAGCAAAGAGATCTTCGAGGATCCTCCTCTTCCACTTCCAAGTTTGATCTGCCGTCAGAGCAACGCTAAACAGGCCGCTGGAGTAAAGGAGTTTGCGGGAAAACATGAGCTTGATGTTGCGAATCGCCCAAGGTTTCTCATCCTCGGTCGTCTTGAATTCGTAGTCAACTGCCATTGTTCGCCAAAACCTTATGACGTCGTTGAGCAGGAATAGGGCTAGTCGGTGATCCGTCATCGTATCCTGGATGTAGCGCTCGAGTATACTCCTTCTGATTTCCTCTAGGCCCTTACAATTCGTAAGCCAATCTCCCTCCAAGAGAAGCAACATGCGCCGCGTAATCCGTGCGTTGCTGTCGTCGTCGCCTCCTATTGGCCTCAGTATTTCATCATAGCTGGTATCTCCACCAAACGCCCCACCGTCAGCCGGTGCCCTAGTGCCCTGGTCAATCAAGACATCGCGAACCTGACCAACCAAGGTCTTCCTAGCCGCCTTTAGGTCGTCTGTGTCTCCGTCAGACACGACAAAGAAATCCAGATCCGAATCTGGAGACGCCTCCCGCCTAGCATACGACCCGCATACCAACACTGTCATCTTTTCGTCGATCGCTGCCTTGCTCGCAAGGTCGCCCCTGATGGAACTCATCTTCTCGTCCGTCCACTCGTGGCGTTCACCGTATGTCGAGTTGCTCACGGGGCCCCTTAACTGTCGCATGCGTTCAAGGAAATGCCTACTAGGCCGAGCGCAGATAACGCGCCGCGTCTCGCCGCTGAAAGAAGTCCGCGGACTCGTCGATGGAGTACATCCGGCCTCGATAAGGTATCTGCCCTTTGACCTGCTCAGCCATCTCCTGCTCCATGAGCGGACTCTCCAGCAAATTCCTCAGACCGGGCAGTTTCTCGAAGAGGCCGTGCTCTGTTCCAAAGTAGTCCTCAACTCCAACCCGCTTCACATGACGGCGCAAGTAGAACCGACAAGCGAAGTCAGCCAAGACCGCCTTCCTTGAACCTATCAGCGACCCATAGACCTCGCCCTTCCGAAGCCAGAATCCATCCACGATCTCCCTATGTTCTTCGTCCGTCCTCTTCATGGCAGCCAACATGATGTCCTCTGGGCTTCTAGAGACGCGCCTCGGATGGAGATACCTGTAGGAACGGCAGATGGCCTCAATCGTGTCGAAGTTGATCGGGCCGCTGAAGAAGCTCTCTTCGTCCTCCCCCGAGATCATCGAGACGACCTTGTCGGGATCGACGTTGTGGGAACGAAGGATGCCGAACACCTCCTTGCCCAGCGGCACGCGGCCGAGCACGATGTCCTCGGTCGCCTCATGGTGCTCGAAGCCAAGGTGCTCCTTGAACACCGGCTCCATGGAATGGGAGAACGGCGGATGTCCTACGTCGTGGAGGAGTGCGGCGGCGCATATCGGTTGCCGCTGCGCTCTTCCGAGCTGATGTTCTTCGCAGTAGCGATGTGCCAGTCGAAGGACGCCGAGGCTGTGCTGGTACCGCGTGTACCGCGTTGCGGACGGCGAGCCGTTCGGCCTCGGCACGAAGGAGTAGTCGATCCCGCCGAGGAAGCGTATGTCCTTGAGGCGCTGAAAGGCGGGTGTTTGGACGAGGTCGAACACCAGGCGATCGCCCTCGGCGAGTGCTTGGTCGTCCACTGGCGCTTTGAAGTCGTAGTCGAGCTTGGAAGGCGGCCAGCTTTGACAGCCGCCACCTTCCACGCTAGCAGGACGCCCACGCCCGTCGGCAACTAGAACGGGTTCCACGTCGGCCAGTGGTCGCTGCCGTGCCATGTATGCAGCCTATGTCCGTCGAGTAGGCCCTGTCAACCAAGTAGGCGTCGGCAGCGTCGGCACTCATGCCAACGGGAGTCGGATGGCGACCGTGCCCCCTCAGCGCCGCTCGCGAGCGAGTGGGATGCAACGGAAGTCCTTGATTTAGCATTAGAAGTTCCCCCGCCCGGTGCCACCCGCGAAGCGCTGCTTGTCGCTTCACGAACCAAGCATCCACTCCGTCGGCTGTGGTACGCTCGCACACCACTGCCGGAATCTCCTTTTCATGCAGGAGCGACAGGCGACCCCGGCATCGAAGGAGGTTGATCAGTGCCCATCGAAGATTCTCTCTGGCGTTGCGGGATGGCGGGCAAGAGTCGTCTCGCCGGCGCACCGCGCCTCTGCGCCTTCCTCGCCGCGTCGCTCCTCGCCTTGGCGACGGCGCCGGTGGCGGCGCAGACCGCATCCATCACCTCGACGCCCCCTAACGGCACGCACTACGTCGCCGGCGACGCGATCACCAGCCGCATCACCTTCAGTCCCGGGTTGGAGTCCGGCAGCGTTCACACCGCCGAGATGAAGCTCGACATCGGCGGCACCGAACGTCGCGCGAGCAGCACCAGCACTTGGGTACGCGGCCTGACGTCGGTGAACTTCTCCTACACGGTGACGGCGGACGACTTCGATACCGACGGCATCAGCATCCCGGCGAACGCCGTCGACACCATGGGTTCCACCTGGCGAGCACTGGTACAAGGCGTCCAAGTCAACATCAACCTCAACAACGCCGCCGTGGGCGCTCAAGCGTCCCAGCAGGTCATCGGCAGCGCGGCGTCGATTACGGCCACGTCTCCGGCGGCGCTGCACGAGGACAACCTCAACACCGCCACCATATCGGTGGGGCTGACGGGTACCGCGTTCGGCAGCGGGGTGGCGGCATCGAGTTTCGAGCTGGAGACGACGATCACCGGCGTCACGATCAACAGCGTGTCCAGCGTGTCCAGCGGCGACACGTCGGCGACCCTGACCCTTTCGTCGACAGCCGACCTGACCACCGCCGCCGACTTGGCAGTGAAGGTGCTGGCCGCCGCCCATTCGGGAACCATGGACCTGACCACCGGGACGGTCCGCGTATCGCCGGTTGCGTATCTGAGCGTGGGCCCCGGGATCGGCGCCCGCGTGATCGACATCGCCGTGGATGAGGGTTACGCGGGGTTCTACTACATCGAGGCGAACACGGACCCGGGGGCTGGCTGCACCGGCGGAGTGACGATAGGGATCACCAGCGGCGACCCCGCCATCACGGTGTCGCCAGCATCGTTCACTTTCACCACCGGGAACTGGACGACGCCAGTAGAGGTGACGGCGACCGCCGTGCAGGACGGCAACGTCGTGGACGAGACGGTGACGATCAGCCACACGGTGACCACCGGCTGCGCCGGCACCTATCCGACGACGCTTGCCATCTCCAGCGTGCGGGCGACGGTGGACGACGACGACACGGGGATCTTCTCGATCGACTCGCCGCGGGTGGTGGAGGGCGACAGCGGCACGACGCCGATGATCTTCACCGTGACCCTGGCCCCGGCCGCAGCGGTTCAGACGACGGTGGACTACACCTACGCGTTGTCCGGATCGGCGATCTCCGGCGTGGACCACGCAGCGGTTACTCCGTCGTCCGGCACGCTGACCTTCGCGCCGGGCGAGACGAGCAAGGCCATCACCGTGACGGTGAACGGCGACACCGACATGGAGCCGGACGAGGGCATCGGTATCCAGCTGAGAAACCCCGGCCCGTCCGGGTTCGCCCTCGCGTCGGGGAGTGGGAGGATGGCGAGCGGGATCATCGTCGACGACGACAGACCGACGCTGACGATCGATTCGCCGCGCGTGACGGAGGGGGACTCCGGGACGACGCAGATGACGTTCACGGTGAGGTTGTCGCCGGCGAGCACGGGGCAGGTGACGGCGACCTGGGGGGATACGGGCAACGGGACGGCGGAGTCGGGGAGCGACTACACGGCGCCGGCCCCACGGACGCTGACCTTCGCCGCCGGCGAGACAAGCAAGACGATCATGGTGGAGGTGCAGGGAGACTCGGACATCGAACCCGACGAAACGGTGCTGGCGGCGATCGCCAACCCGAATCCGTCCGGAACGCCCATCCGCGACGCGGCCGGAGACATCGTGACTTCGGCCATCGGCGTCGGGACGATCGTGGACGACGATGCCCCGACACCCCCGCAACCCTCGGGACCCAATCGCCCGCCGGAGGTCGTGGCGGCGCCGGGCGTGGTGGTGTTGGCATCGGGCGACGCGGCGACGATCTCGCTGTCCGGCGTGTTCCGCGATCCCGACGGCGACGCGCTGTCGTACTCGGCGGTCTCCGCGGACCCGAGGGTGGCGACCGCGACGGTGGCGGGAAGCACGCTGCGCATCTTCGGCATCCGCACCGGCAACGCCGCGATCGCGGTCACTGCGGAAGACCCGCAAGGGCTCTCGGCGCGCGTCGACGTGCGCGTCGGGGTGCTGGGAACGGCGTGTTCGACGGCCCCGGCGCAGGCGCCGGAGGGCCGCACGGCGACAGTGGTCGCGGAACTGGCGGTGGCCACGGAAAGTTCGACGACGGTGCGCTGGCGAGTGGTTCCCGATGCCGACCCGGCAACTGCGGACGCGGATGCAGGCGAGCACGGCGGGGCGTCCGGGGAAGTGGAGATTCGCGCCG
The DNA here is from genome assembly GCA_965243175.1 of Candidatus Azotimanducaceae bacterium. Taxonomy (GTDB): domain Bacteria; phylum Pseudomonadota; class Gammaproteobacteria; order Pseudomonadales; family Azotimanducaceae; genus VXYL01. Next base: position 2,572,718 of record OZ251532.1, read on the forward strand.
GCGACCGCTGCGCCGACATCGAGATCCCGATTCTGGACGACGCGGACGCGGAGCCCGCGCGCGAATGGTTCGCGGTGGAGATGTGGCTGCGCAACGGCGGCGAGGCGGAGCTGACGCGCTCGACGGTTCCCGTGGCGGTGCTGGAGGGCGTCTGCGACCGAACGCGGGCCGTGCGCCGAGCGCTGCTGGCGGCGACGGACAAGCGCGGCTGCGAAGAACCGGCCCCGGCGGATTTGCGGCGCGTATGGACGCTGGACCTCGACGGCGCCGGCCTGCGCGCGTTCGCGACCGAGGACTTGGGCGGCCTCACCGGTCTGCGCACGCTGGACCTCACCGGCAACGCCCTCGCCGGACTGCCGCCGCTGCCCGAAGCAACGCGCCTCGAACGTCTTTTGCTTGGCGGCAACGCCTTGGAATCGGTGCCGCTGGACGCCCTGCCGGCGCCGGAGCGACTGCGCGGCATCGTGCTCTCGGACAACGCCCTCGCCGACCTGCCAGCGGACGCTTTCGCATCCGTGCCGGGCCTGCGCTCCCTGCGTCTCGACGGCAACGACCTGCGAACGCTGCCGGACGGCCTGTTCGCCGGCCTGGGTTCGCTGCGACTGCTGCGCTTGGACGGCAACCCAGGCGCACCCTTCGCGCTGCCGGTGAAGCTGGAACGCATGGACGCCGAGCCATCGGCGCCGCCACCAGCAACCTTGCAAGCGACCATGCCGCTGGGCGCACCGTTCGAAACGATGCTCGGCTTGGCGACAGAGGGCGGCACGTTCGCGAACGGCAGCGCTGAATCGAATACGACCGTGGCGGCCGGGGAAACGGCCAGCGCCTCGTTCACCTTGGACTCGGCAACGGGCTTCGCAAGAGCCTCGCTGACGGTGCCGGAACTGCCGGACCGCCTCTGCATGAACGGCCCATGCTGGCAAGGCTTCGCCTTCGAAGCGGCCGCACCCCTGCCGCTGTTCGCCCGCCCGCCACAGGCCCTCGCCGCGCCGGAACCGGAGACGCTGTTCGGCGAAGGTCTGCGCGTAGCGCTCTCCTCCTTGGCCGAACCTGGCGAGCCGGGCGACCAGCTGGAGTGGAGCGTTCGTTCGTCCGATGCATCGATAGCGACGGCACGGCTCGCCGACGGCGCCCTGCTGGTCGAACCGCAGCCCGGCGCGGAAGGCACGGTCATGGTGGAGGCAACCGCAACCGACGCCAACGGCCAGACGGCAACGGTCCGCTTCGAGGTCCAAGTGGAGTTCCACTGGCCCACCACCCCCACCCGCGGCTGGCGTGGCATCATCCTGAACGGTCAGCTCTGACGATGCTCGGCTTCAAACAACAGGCGTCGCCGGCGATCGGAGAGCGTGCGGGCGGATGAGGAGATCGTGATGAGAGGAATCCCCCGGAGACGCATGTGAGCGCGAGCGGGGGCCGATGTGGCCGGCCCGTGTCGGGCTCGATCGCGATCCTGGCGTTCTCGGCGCTGCTGGCGGCGCCGGCGGCGGCGCAGACGGTCGCGCCACGAATCGAAACGGTCGCCGGCACGGGCACGGGCAGCTTTAGCGGCGACGGCGGCGCGGCCACCTCGGCCACCATCAGAAACCCCAACGGGGTGGCGGTGGACAGCGCTGGCAACCTCTACATTGGCGACTCGAGCAACAACCGCATCCGCCGCGTGGACGCAGCGGGGAACATCTCGACAATCGCCGGCACGGGGTCGGGCAGCTTCGGCGGCGACGGCGGCGTGGCCACCTCGGCGCAGATCAACTTCCCCAACGGACTTGCGATGGACAGCGCTGGCAACCTCTACGTTGCGGACGAGAACAACCACCGCATCCGCCGGGTGGACGCAGCGGGGAACATCTCGACATTCGCCGGCACGGGGGCGGGCGGGATTTTCGGCGCCTTCGGCGGCGACGGCGGCCCGGCCACCGCGGCGGCGTTCCGCTACCCTCCAAACATCGCGCTGGACAGTGCCGGCAATCTCTACATTGCGGACTATGGCAACCGCCGCGTCCGCAAGGTGGATGCAGCGGGGAACATCTCGACAATCGCCGGCACGGGGGCGGCCGGCTTCAGCGGCGATGGCGGCCCGGCCACCGCGGCACCGGTCGATGGCCCCACTGGGGTTGTGTTCGACAGCGCCGGCAACCTCTACATTTCGGACACGAACAACCACCGCATCCGCAAGGTGGACCCATCAGGGATTATCTCGACAATCGCCGGCACGGGGTCGCTCGGCTTCAGCGGCGACGGCGGCCAGGCCACCGCGGCGCAGATCAACTTCCCCCGACATGTTGCGTTGGACGGCGCCGGCAACCTCTACATTGCGGATGCGTCCAACCACCGCATCCGCCGGATAGATGCATCGGGGATCATCTCGACAGTCGCCGGCACGGGGACGGGCGGCTTCGGTGGCGATGGCGGCGCACCCACCTCGGCGCAAATCAACGATCCCAGAGGGATCGCGGTGGACAGCGCCAGCAGATACATCTACATCGCGGACTCCGACAACCATCGCATTCGCCGCATCTCCGGCGTTGCCGAGCCAGCACCGCCGCCGGAGGAAGAGGGGCAGGGCGGTGCCGGTGCGCCGGAGGTGGTCGCGGCGCCGGGCATCGTGACGCTGCCGGTGGGCGGGTCGGCGGAGGTCGATCTGTCGAGGGTGTTCCGCGATCCGGACAGCGACGCGCTGTCGTACTCGGCGGTCTCGACGAACCCGCGGGTGGCGACCGCGACGGTGGCGGGAAGTGTGCTGCGCATCTTCGGCGTCCGCACCGGCAACGTCGCGATCGCGGTCACGGCGGAAGACCCACAGGGACTCACGGCGCGGGCCGACGTGCGCGTCGGGGTGATCGGCACGGCATGCTCGACGGCCCCGGCGCAAGCGCCGGAGGGCCGCACGGCGACAGTGGTCGCGGAACTGGCGGCGGCCGCGGAGAGTTCGACGACGGTGCGCTGGCGGGTGGTTCCCGACTCCAACCCGGCGACTGCGAACGCGGACGCCGGGGAGCACGGCGGGGCGTCCGGCGAAGTGGAGATTCAAGCCGGCGACCGCTGCGCCGACATCGAGATCCCGATTCTGGACGACGCGGACGCGGAGCCCGCGCGCGAATGGTTCGCGGTGGAGATGTCGCTGCGCAACGGCGGCGAGGCGCGGCTGACGCGCGCGACGGTTCCGGTGGCGGTGCTGGAAGGCGTCTGCGACCGAACGCGGGCAGTGCGCCGAGCGCTGCTCGCGGCGACGGACAAGCGCGGCTGCGAAGAGCCGGCGCCGGCGGACTTGCGACGGGTGTGGACGCTGGATCTCGACGGCGTCGGCCTGAATGCATTCGCGACCGAGGACTTGGGCGGCCTCACCGGTCTGCGCAGGCTCGATCTGACAGGCAACGCCCTCGCCGGACTGCCGGCGCTGCCCGAAGCAACGCGGCTCGAACGTCTTCTGCTGGGCGGCAACGCGCTGGAATCGGTGCCGCTGGATGCCCTGCCGGCGCCGGAGCGGCTGCGCGGCATCGTGCTTTCGGACAACGCGCTCGCCGACCTGCCAGCGGACGCCTTCGCATCGGCGCCAGCCTTGCGCTCCCTGCGTCTCGACGGCAACCGCCTGCGTACGCTGCCGGACGGCCTGTTCGCCGGCCTGGGTTCGCTGCGGCTGCTGCGCTTGGACGGCAACCCAGGCACACCGTTCGCGCTGCCAGTGAAGCTGGAGCGCATGGACGCCGAGCCGTGGGCGCCGCCACCCGCAACCCTGCAAGCGACCATGCCGCTGGGCGCACCGTTCGAGACGATGCTCGGCCTCGCTGCGGAAGGCGGCACCTTCGCGGACGGCAGCCCCGAATCGAATGCGACAGTGGCGGCCGGCGAAACGGCCAGCGCAACGTTCACCCTGGACTCGGCAACGGGCTTCGCAAGAGCCTCGCTGACGGTGCCGAAGTTGCCCGACCGCCTCTGCACGAACGGCCCATGCTGGCAAGGCTTCTCCTTGCAAGCAGGCGCGCCCTTGCCACTGTTCGCCCGCCCGCCGCAGGTCCTCGCCACGCCGGAACCGGAGACGCTGTTCGGCGAAGGTCTGCGCGTGGCGCTCTCCTCCTTGGCGGAGCTTGGCGAGCCGGGCGGCCAACTGGAATGGAGCGTTCGTTCCTCCGACGCATCGGTAGCGACCGCGCGAGTCGCCGACGGCACCCTGCTGGTCGAACCGCAACCCGGCGCGGAAGGCACCGCCATGGTGGAAGCAACCGCAACCGACGCCAACGGCCAAACGGCAACGGTCCGCTTCGAGGTCGACGTGGAGTTCCACTGGCCCACCACCCCCACCCGCGGCTGGCGCGGCATCATCCTGAACGGCCAGCCCTGACAACGCTCGATGTCCTCCCGACGCGGATAGCACGACGATGCGCAGTTGCTCGTCGTAACTGGTGCGCCCGCTCATATGCTGCAACGTGACGCGCGCCTTCAAGGGACGATGGTGTGCTGTGGTACGCTCATGCGCCACTGTCGAAACCTCCTTCCATGCAGGAGCGACAGGCGACCGCGGCATCGAAGGAGGTTGATCAGTGCGTACCGAAGATTCCCTCGGGCGTTGCGGCATGGCGGGCAAGAGTCGTCTCGCCGGCGCAGCGCGTCTTTGCGCCGTCCTCGCCGCGCCGCTCCTCGCCCTCGTCGCCGCGCCGGCCGCGGCGCAGGTGACGGTGTCCATCACCTCGACCCCGGCCAACGGAACCCATTACGTCGCCGGAGAGGCGATCACCACCCGGATCAGCGGACTCGCCAACGGCGTAGTGACCACGCATCCCAACCAATTTTCCGCGAGCCGGATGGCTCTCGACATCGGCGGCGTCACGCGACAGGCCAGCGTGACCACGGTCCTCAGTCCCCCCAATTACCCGCGCAGTGCGGACTTTTCCTACACGGTGACGGTGGACGACTTCGACACCGACGGCGTCTCCATTCCGCAGAACTCCATCAGCGGCACGGAGTGGCGAAGGGGAGCAACCAACCCTATCGACCGCGATCACGCCGCCCTGCCCGCCCAGGCCGGCCAGCAGGTCATCGGCAGCGCGGCGTCGATTTCGTCCACTTCTCCGGCGATCCTGCACGAGAACAACCTCGACACCGCCACCGTCACCGTGGCGCTGACCGGCGTGACGTTCGGGAGCGGGGTGACGGCGTCGAGCTTCGAGCTGGTGACGACGATGACCGGCGTCACGGTCAACAGCGTGTCCAGCGTGTCCAGCGGCGACACGTCGGCGACCCTGACGCTTGCGTCGACGGCCAACCTATTGGCCGCCGCCAATCTGGCGGTGAGGGTGCTGGCGGCCGCCCATACGGGCGGCACGGACCTGACCACCGGGACGGTCCCCGTAGCGTGGGTTGCGGAGTGGACTTTTGGCCCCGGTGCCGGCGCCACAGTGATCGACATGGCGGTGGAGGAGGGCTACGCGGGGTTCTACCGCATGGAACCGAGCACGGATCCGGGCGCTAGCTGCACCGGCGGCGTGACGATAGGGATCGCCTCCGACAACCCGGCCGTCACCGTGTCGCCAACGCAGTTCGGTTTCGACTCCACGGACTGGGGGACCACGTCGGTGGAGGTAACGGCGACCGCCGTGGAGGACGACAACGTCGTGGACGAGACGGTGACGATCAGCCACACGGTGACCACCGGCTGCACCGGCACCTACCCGACGACGCTTGCCATCTTCAGCGTGCGGATGACGGTGGACGACGACGACACGGGGATCTTCTCGATCGACTCGCCGCGGGTGGTGGAGGGCGACAGCGGCCCGACGCCGATGATCTTCACCGTGACCCTGTCCCCGGCCGCGGCGGTTCAGGCGACGGTGGCCTACGGCTACGTGATGAGCGGATCGGCGACCTCCGGCGTGGACCACGCGGCGATTCCGTCCGGCACACTGACCTTCGCGGCGGGCGAGACGAGCAAGACCATCTCCGTGACGGTGAACGGCGACACCGACCAGGAGCCGGACGAGGGCATCGGGGTGCAGTTGATCAACCCCGCGCCGTCCGGGTTCGCCCTCGCGTCGGGGAGGGGGAGGCTGGCGAGCGGGATCATCGTCGACGACGACAGGCCCACGCTGACCATCGATTCGCCGCGCGTGGCGGAGGGGAACTCCGGGACGACGCAACTGGTGTTCACGGTGACGCTGTCGCCGGCGAGCACGGGACAGGTGACGGTGGACTGGGCGGATGTGGGCGACTCCACGGCGGAGTCGGGGAGCGACTACACGGCGCTGGCCGGCGGGACGCTGACCTTCGCCGCCGGCGATACGAGCAAGACGATCTCGGTGGAGGTGCTGGGAGACGGGGCGATCGAACCCGACGAGACGGTGCGGATGGGACTCTTCAACCAGGTTCCGTCCGGGACGCCTTTCCGCGGCGCGGACGGGACGGTCTTCCTGATGAACGTCGTCGGCGTCGGAACGATCGTGGACGACGATGCCCCGGCCCGCCGGCGACCCTCGGGACCCAATCGCCCGCCAGAGGTCGTAGCAGCGCCCGACATTGTGCTGTTGGCATCGGGCGATGCGGCGACGATCTCGCTGTCCAGAGTGTTCCGGGATCCCGACGGCGACGCGCTGTCGTACTCGGCGGTCTCGGCGGACCCGAGGGTGGCGACCGCGACGGTAGCGGGAAGCGAGTTGCGCATCTTCGGCATCCGCACCGGCAACGCCGCGATCGCGGTCACCGCGGAAGACCCGCAGGGACTCTCGACGCGCGTCGACGTGCGCGTCGGGGTGCTGGGAACGGCGTGCTCGACGGCCCCGGCGCAGGCGCCGGAGGGCCGCACGGCGACAGTGGTCGCGGAACTGGCGGCGGCCACGGAAAGTTCGACGACGGTGCGCTGGCGCGTGGTTCCCGACGCCGACCCGGCGACTGCGGACGCGGACGCCGGCGAGCACGGCGGGGCGTCCGGGGAAGTGGAGATCCGCGCCGGCGACCGCTGCGCCGACATCGAGATCCCGATCCTTGACGACGCGGACGCGGAGCCGGCGCGCGAGTGGTTCGTGGTGGAGATGTGGCTGCGCGACAGCGGCGAGGCGGAGCTGACGCGCTCGATGGTTCCGGTCGCTGTGCTGGAAGGCGTGTGCGACCGAACGCGGGCCGTGCGCCGAGCGCTGCTGGCGGCGACGGACAAGCGCGGCTGCGAAGAACCTGCGCCGGCGGATTTGCGAGCGGTGCGGACGCTGGATCTCGACGGCGTCGGCTTGAGCGCATTCGCGACCGAGGATTTGGGCGGCCTCACCGGCCTGCGCACGCTGGACCTCACCGGCAACGCCCTCGCCGGCCTGCCGCCGCTGCCGGAAGCGACGCGGCTCGAACGTCTTCTGCTGGGCGGCAACGCGCTGGAATCGGTGCCGCTGGATGCCCTGCCGGTGCCGGAGCGACTGCGCGGCATCGTGCTCTCGGACAACGCGCTCGCCGACCTGCCAGCGGACGCCTTCGCATCTGTGCCAGAGTTGCGCTCCCTGCGTCTCGACGGCAACGATCTGCGAACGCTGCCGGACGGCCTGTTCGCCGGCCTGGGTTCGCTGCGGCTGCTGCGCTTGGACGGCAACCCGGGCGCGCCCTTCGCGCTGCCGGTGAAGCTGGAGCGCACGGATGCCGAGCCGTGGGCGCCGCCACCCGCAACCCTGCAAGCAGCCATGCCGGTAGGCGCACCGTTCGAGACGATGCTCGGCCTCGCGGCGGAGGGCGGTGCCTTCGCGGACGGCAGCCCCGAATCGAACACGACAGTGGCGGCCGGCGAAACGGCCAGCCCAAGTTTCACCCTGGACTCGGCGACAGGCTTTGCAAGAGCCTCGCTGACGGTGCCGGAGTTGCCCGACCGCCTCTGCATGAACGGCCCATGCTGGCAAGGCTTCGCCTTGGAAGCGGTCGCACCGCTGCCACTGTTCGCCCGCCCGCCACAGGCCCTCGCCGCGCCGGAACCGGAGACGCTGTTCGGCGAAGGTCTGCGCGTGGCGCTTTCCTCCTTGGTGGAACCCGGCGAGCCGGGCGGCGTACTGGAATGGAGCGTTCGTTCCTCCGATGCGTCGGTGGCGACCGCGCGAGTCGCCGACGGCACCCTGTTGGTCGAACCGCAACCCGGCGCGGAAGGCACGGTCATGGTGGAAGCAACCGCAACCGACGCCAACGGCCAGACGGCAACCGTCCGCCTCGAGGTCCACGTGGAGTTCCACTGGCCCACCACCCCCACCCGCGGCTGGCGCGGCATCATCCTGAACGGCCAGCCCTGACAGCGCCTGATTTCAAACAACAGGCGTCGCCAATGCCTGTGCCGGCGACCGGAGAGCGCCCGTGCGTGTTCGCGGACCGCATGGGGGCCTGGTATGCGCGGTCGAGATCGAACGGATACCGGAAGGCGCACGGGCTGTATCTGACGCCGGTGCCGGTCGCGGATTTCATGGCGGCGCGGATCGACGTGGCGGGCCACAGCCTGCGATTGCTGGACCCCGCTGCCGGTGCTGGCGTGTTGTGCTGCGCCGCGGTGGAACGCTTGGTGGCTCGCGAACAGCCGCCGAGGTGCATTGACCTGGTCGCCTTCGAGGACGATTCGGACTTGTGCGGCCCTTTGCGCACGGTGCTCGACTACTTGGCCGAGTGGTGCCGGGAGCGTTGCGTCGTTCTGCGCGTCCATGTGGAAGCGGCGGACTTCGTTACCGCCCACGCCGGCACGTTGCGTTCCCTCGGCGAACTGCTCCCAGCGGACTCTCCGCCCGGCCGTTTCGACGTGGTCATCGCCAATCCGCCCTACTTCAAGATCGCCCGCAACGACCCGCGAGCGTTGGCCGCGTCCAGCGTGGTGCATGGCCAACCGAACATCTACGCCCTGTTCATGGCGGTGAGCGCGGCGGCGTTGCGGCCCTCCGGCAAGCTCGTGTACATCGTTCCGCGCAGCTTCGCTTCGGGGCCGTACTTCCGGCAGTTCCGCTCGATCTTCTTCGGCCTGATGCGACCCGACGCCATCCATGTATTCGACTCCCGGCGCAGCGCCTTCAGCCGCGACGAGGTGTTGCAGGAGAACGTCGTCCTCGCCGGCAGTCGGCAAGACGATTGGCTTCGGAGCGGCGCCGTGGGCAGCGTTTCGATCTCCGCGAGTTGCGGGCTGGCGGACCTCGACAACCCTTCGCAACGCAACACGCCAATGGAATCGGTGCTCGACCCCCGCGACCCCGACCGCGTGCTGCGGCTGCCCCTCTCCGACGACGACGCCTCGATCTTGGCGCTGGTGGAGAACTGGCCCTGCACCTTGCGCGATTTGGGACTGAACATCTCCACGGGCCGCGTCGTGCCGTTTCGGGCCACGGCTGCCGTCTGCGCCAACGGCGACGTGCCGGCGACCCATGCCCCTCTGCTTTGGATGAACCACGTTCGCCCAATGCGAACCACCTGGCCGCTGCGACGGCACAAGAAGGAATACGTCCTTCGAGAAGGGGCGGAACGACTGTTGATTCCCAACCGCAACTACGTTCTGGTGCGGCGATTCAGCGCCAAGGAAGAGAAACGACGGCTCACAGCGGCGCCTTACGTAGGCAAACGCTTCGGCTTCGCGGACATAGGTTTGGAGAACCATCTCAACTACGTTCACCGACCCAACGGCACGTTGTCCGAAGACGAATCCTGGGGCTTGGCCGCGCTGTACAACAGCCGCTTGCTGGACCGCTACTTCCGCTGCATCAACGGCAACACCCAAGTCAGCGCCACGGAACTGCGCGCCATGCGCCTCCCGTCTGCGGCCGTCGTGGCGGCCCTGGGCAGCCGCGTGAGGCGCATGGCCGATCCGCTGTCGACGCTGGACGCCACGGTCGTCGAAATGGCCGTGCCTCCACACAAACGGGAGGTGCTCCTTGGCCAGCCCTGCGTTCGAGCACTCGCTGGCGTTGCCGATGATGGTCATGTTGGCGAACGGAGCGCCCACGTGAACTGCACTGAAGTCCGTTGAGCGCGAGCGTGACGACTTCGGTCTTTTCCCGCCTACAGGCCCGCCTTCAGGTTCGCTTCCATGAACTCGTCCAAGTCCCCATCCAGCACGTTGCCGGGGTCGTGGCGTTCGACTTCCGTGCGGAGGTCCTTGACGCGGGACTGGTCTAGGACGTAGTTGCGGATTTGGCTGCCCCAGCCGATGTCGACCTTGGCGTTCTGGGCGGCTTGCTGTTCGGCGCGGCGCTTCTGCATTTCGAGTTCGTAGAGCTTGGCGCGCAGCTGCTTGTAGGCGCGGTCGCGGTTCTGGTGTTGGGAGCGCTCGCTTTGGCATTGCACGACGACGCCGGTGGGGAGGTGGGTCAGGCGTACCGCCGAATCGGTGCGGTTGACGTGTTGGCCGCCAGCGCCGCTTGCGCGGTAGGTGTCGGTGCGGACGTCTCCGGCGTCGATGTCGATGACGATGGCGTCGTCGATTTCCGGCGAGACGAGCACCGAGGCGAAGGAGGTGTGGCGGCGGTTGCCGGAATCGAAGGGCGACTTCCGCACCAGGCGATGGACGCCGGTTTCGGTGCGCAGCCAGCCGTAGGCGTAGTCGCCGGCGAACTGCACCGCGGCGCTCTTCACGCCGGCCACCTCGCCCGCCGAGACTTCGATGAGCTCGGCGCCGAAGCCGCGCTTTTCGCCCCAGCGCAGGTACATGCGCAGCAGCATCTCGGCCCAGTCCTGGGCTTCGGTGCCGCCGGAGCCGGCTTGGATTTCCAAGTAGGCGTTGGCGGCGTCCTGCTCGCCTTGGAACATGCGCCTGAATTCCAGCTTGGCGAGCCGTTCGGAGACGGTGCCGAGTTCGCCGTCGATGTCGTCCAGGGCTGCGGCGTCGGCTTCGGCTGCGGCGAGGTCCGCCAGTTCGCCGAGGTCGGCCAGCGCTTCGGCTACGTCTTCGAGGGTGCGGACGACGGTTTCCAGCGTCGCCTGCTCGCGGGAGAGCGCCTGGGCGCGTTCGGGTTCGTTCCAGAGAGCGGGTTCGGCGAGCTCGCGTTCGACTTCCTCCAGCCGCTCCTTCTTGGCGGTGAAGTCAAAGATACCCCCGAAGCGCCTCGGCGCGGACGCCGAGGGATTTCAAGGTCTCGCGGATGGAGGTGATTTCAGCCATGGCTCGAAGGCGCCGTCGGGTTGCGACGGGCGATTCTAACCGTTTGGCAGGATGCGCGGCGGCGACCACTCCCGCCGCGGAGCGCCTAGTGGTTCGTTTCCAAAATGCCATTTGCCGTAGGATTGGCTTGCTGGCATGATCGCGGGGATGGTTTTGTTCCCGGGTCCAAGGAGGGACGGCATGGTTGCGAAGAAGCGCGGGGCGTTGGAGTTGGCGGACGACGCGAGGCGGGAGTTGCGGGCGGTGGCGCGGTCGCGGACGGAGCCGGTTCGCCGGGTGGAGCGGGCGCGGATGCTGCTGTGGTACGCGGACGGGGAGAAGATCGCGGAGATCATGCGGCGTCTGGGCACGAACCGTCCGAAGGTGGAGCGGTGCGTGGACAAGGCGCTGTCGATCGGCGCGGTCGCGGCGCTGGACGACCTGCCGGGTCGGGGTCGGAAGCGGGAGATCACGGAGGAGGCGCGGGCGTGGCTGGTGTCGCTGGCGTGCCGCAAGCCGACGGAGCTGGGGTACGCGCAGGAGCTGTGGACGACGGCGCTGCTGGCGGAGCACGCGCGGCGGCACTGCGCGGAGGCGGGCCATCCGAGCCTGTCGCTGCTGGCGAAGGGCACGGTGTCGAAGATCCTGTCGGCGCAGCCGCTGCGCCCGCACAAGGTGAAGTACTTCCTGGAGCGGCGCGACCCGGAGTTCGACGGGAAGATGGCGCAGGTGCTGCACGTGTACAAGGAGGTGGAGCTGCTGCGGGAAGGCGGCAAGTCGGACGGGCGGCTGCGCGCCTACGTCTCCTACGACGAGAAGCCCGGCATCCAGGCGCTGGGCGCGACGGCGCCGGACCGGCCGCCGAAGCCGGGCGTCCACGCCGAAGTCGGGCGCGACCACGAGTACGTCCGGCACGGCACGGCGACGCTGATGGCCGGCCTCGACCTGCTGACCGGACACGTCCACGGCGCGGTGGCGGACCGCCACCGCAGCCGCGAGTTCGTCGACTTCCTGCGCCAGCTCGACCGCGCCTATCCGAAGCGGGCGCTGATCCGCGTGATCCTCGACAACCACTCGGCGCATGTCTCGAAGGAGACCCGCGCCTACCTGGCGACGATCCCGAACCGCTTCGAGTTCGTGTTCACGCCGAAGCACGGCTCGTGGCTGAACCTGGTGGAGTCGTTCTTCGGCAAGCTGGCGCGGACGCTGCTGCGCGGCATCCGCGTGGACTCGAAGGACGAACTCAAGGAGCGCATCCTGCGGCACCTCGACTGGCTCAACGCCGACCCCGTGGTCTTCAAGTGGGGCTACGGACTGGACGACCTCGAGGCGGCGTGACGCCGCAAAATGGCATTTTGGAAACGAAACACTAGATGCCTTTCTCCACCATCATCGAGCGGATCTTGCCGATGGCGCGGGTGGGGTTGAGGCCCTTCGGACAGACCTCCACGCAGTTCATGATGCCGCGGCAGCGGAAAACGCTGAACGGGTCTTCGAGATCCGCGAGCCGTTCTTCGGTGGCGGTGTCGCGGCTGTCGGCGAGGAAGCGGTACGCCTGCAGCAGGCCGGCGGGCCCCACGTACTTGTCTGGATTCCACCAGAACGATGGGCAGGAGGTGGAACAGCAGGCGCAGAGGATGCATTCGTAGAGGCCGTTGAGCTTCTCGCGCTCCTCCGGCGATTGGCGGCGTTCCTTCGGCGGGGCCGGTTCGTCGTTCTGCAGCCAGGGCTTGATGCGTTCGTACTGGCGGTAGAACTGGCTCATGTCCACCACGAGGTCGCGGATGACCGGCAGGCCGGGCAGCGGACGCAGGATCAGCTTGCCGTTCGGCGCCGCTTCGGAGACCGGCGTGGTGCAGGCGAGGCCGTTCCTGCCGTTCATGTTCATGCCGTCCGAACCGCACACCCCTTCGCGGCAGGAGCGGCGGTAGGAGATGGAGGGGTCGTGCGCCTTCAGGAGTTCCAGCACGTCCAGCACCATGAGGTCTCGGCCTCCGGGCAGTTCGAGTTCCAAGTCCTCCATGCGCGGCTTGTCGTCGGCATCGGGGTCGTAGCGGTACAGGCTGATCTGCATGGCAATCAGTAGCTCCGGGCAACGGGTTCGAAGGCGTCCATGGTCTGCGGCGCGAAGTTCACGGCGCGCTTGGCGACCGCTCGTTCGCTCGGAAAGTAGAGCGAGTGGCACAGCCAGTTGGCGTCGTCGCGCTCTTGGTAGTCGTCGCGGGCGTGGGCGCCTCGCGTCTCGCGTCGCTCTTCGGCGACGACCGCCGTGGCGTCCGCGATTTCAAGCAGATTGTCCAGTTCCAGCGCTTCCATGCGGGCGGTGTTGAAGGCGTTGCTCTTGTCCACCAGATGCGCCTTGCCGATGCGTTCGCGCAGGTCGGCGAGCTTGGCGATGCTCTCGCGCATGTTCTTCTCGGTGCGGAACACGCCGAAGTTCACCTGCATGACGTTCTGCAGCTCGCGCTTGAGGTCGTGGACGGATTCGCCGGAGGTGGACGTGTTCCAGCGGTTCAGCCGCCACATGGCGCGTTCGATGTCGCTGTCGCTTGGCGCTCGATGGGAGACGCCTTGGCGCATCGTTTCCTCGATGTGCAAGCCCGCCGCGCGTCCGAACACCACCAGGTCCAGCAGCGAGTTGCCGCCGAGGCGGTTGGCGCCGTGGACGGAGACGCAGGCGGTTTCGCCGATGGCGTAGAGGCCGGCGATGGCGTGGTCTTGCCCGGCCACGTCCATGGTGAGCGCCTGGCCGCTGATGTTCGTCGGCACGCCGCCCATCATGTAATGGCAGGTCGGCACGACGGGAATCGGCTCGTTCGCCGGATTCACGTGGGCGAAGGTCTTGGAGAGTTCCATGATGCCGGGCAGCCGGGCGCGCAACGTCTCTTCGCCTAGGTGGTCGAGCTTGAGGAACACGTGGTCCGCGTCTTCCCCGGCGCCGCGTCCTCCGAGGATCTCCAGAATCATCGAACGCGCCACCACGTCGCGGCTGGCGAGATCCTTGGCGTTCGGCGCGTAGCGTTCCATGAAGCGCTCGCCGTCCTTGTTGACGAGGTAGCCGCCTTCGCCCCGGCAGCCTTCGGTGACGAGCACCCCGGCGCCGTGGATGCCGGTGGGATGGAACTGCCACATCTCGATGTCCTGCACCGGAAAGCCGACGCGCAGCGCCATGCCGACGCCGTCCCCGGTGTTCATCAGCGCGTTCGTGGTGCTGGCGTAGATGCGCCCGGCCCCGCCGGTGGCGAGCACCGTCGCCTTGGACTTCACGAAAACCACCTCGCCGGTCTCGATGCGCATCGCCACCACGCCTACCACCGCGGCGTCCTGGTTCAGCACCAGGTCGATGGCGAACCACTCGTTCAGGAACACCGTGCCGGCGCGCAGGTTGTTCTGGTAGAGGGTGTGCAGCAGGGCATGGCCGGTGCGGTCTTCCGCGGCGCAGGTTCTGGACGCCTGCCCGCCCTTGCCGTAGTCCTTCGACTGGCCGCCGAACGGACGCTGGTAGATGCGCCCGGATTCCGTGCGCGTGAACGGCAGGCCCATGTGCTCCAGCTCGTAGACGGCTTCCGGGCCGACGCTGCACATGTATTCGATGGCGTCCTGGTCGCCGATGTAGTCCGACCCCTTCACGGTGTCGTACATGTGCCAGCGCCAGTCGTCGTCCGGGTCTTCGCTGGCGATGGCGCAGGTGATGCCCCCCTGGGCGGAAACAGTGTGCGAGCGGGTGGGAAAGACCTTGGAGAGCACGGCAGTCTTGAGGCCGGACTGCGCCAGCTGCAACCCCGCCCTCATGCCAGCGCCGCCCCCGCCGACGATCACGCCGTCGAACTCCATCACCGGCAACGGACTCATCGGCTCCACCCCCAGATCACCGCGAGCGGCCACACCAGATAGACGAACACCGCCGCCAGGCACGCCAGCTGGTACGCCGCCAAGTAGACGCTGTGCCCGCGCCCGAAGTAGTGGCGGCGCACGTAGTCCGTGCCCACCGTCCACATGCCGATCCAGCCGTGCGCCGCAAGCGCCAGCAAGGCCAGCGTGCTGAACGCCCGCATCGGCAGGTTGCCGAAGAACGCCGCCAGCCCCGCATGATCGACCTGCCCGAACAGGAAGAAGCCGAGCACGCACAGCGCGTAGGCCGCCAGCACCACCGCCGAAGCCCGTTGCAGCACGAAGTCCGCCAGCCCGCTGCGCCCAAAGCTGGTGACGGTGGTCACCACAGCCACACCCCCAGCCCCAACGCCGCCACCCCGGCCAGCCCGAACACCACCCAAGTGCCGACCCGCGCCCCCTTCAGCGAATCCCCAACGTGGAAATCCAGCAGCAGATGCCGCACCCCGGCGAACAGATGGAACGCAAGCGAGACGAGCACCGCCCAGAGCGCGACCTTGCCGAGCCAGCCATCGACCACCCCCGCCGCCGCCCGAAACCCGCCAGCGCCGCCAAGCGCCAGATCGAGCAGCCAGCAGAGATAGAACGCCCCCACGAACAGCACGACGCCCGTGATCCGATGCAGAATGGACGCCACCGCCGTCACCGGCATCGCGGCGAACAGACCGACAAGCGGCAAATCAACTGGCCGTTCGGCTTTCACTGCTCGGGAGATCACGCTTCGACTGGATGAAGTGGCAATCATAGCAAGTTCAGCGCGGGCGACGGGGCGGCGAGCTCGGACGCTCCAAGCGCCGAGCAAGGCCAAGGCAAGCCACCCATCTGCTTGGCGGAAGACGCCGCCAACCAGCCGACGAGAATGGCCTATCGACCCTTGCGCACCGTACAATCGCATACGTTGCCAGTCCCCTGAGGTGACCCGTGCCGGACGACTCGGCCGTTGTCCGCAAGCCCTTCCCGCCCATTCCCTACGGCATGGCGGATTTCCGCTCCATCCGCCGCGAGGGCTTTCGCTACGTGGACAAGACGCCGTTCGTGCGCACTCTGGAGGACGAGCGCTACGCCTTCTTTCTGCGCCCACGGCGCTTCGGCAAGACGTGCTGGGTCTCGGTGCTGGAGCACTACTACGATCGCACGCGCAAGGATGGCTTCGAGGCGTTGTTCGCGGACTTGGCCATCGGCTGCAAGCCCACCGCCAACCGCAGCAGCTACGCCGTGCTGCGGCTCGATTTCTCCGCCGTCGGCACGCGGCTGGCGACGCTGGAGGAGAGCTTCGAGGGCCACTGCAACACGCGCCTGGAGGGGCTGCTCGAAGTCAACGCGGACCTGTTCCCGGACGGACTGGCGCAACGCATCCTCTCGCCGCCGACCATTGGCCGCCGCCTGGACACCTTGTTCCACCATGCCGAGCGGCTTGGCGTTCGGCTGTTCCTGCTCATCGACGAGTACGACAACTTCGCCAACACGATTCTGGCCGGCGAGGGCGAGGTCGCCTACCGGCGGCTGACCCACGGCGGCTTCCTGCGCGACTTCTTCGCCACGGTGAAGGCGGGCACGGCCTCCGGCAGCTTGGAGCGGCTCTTCATCACCGGCGTCTCGCCGGTGACGTTGGACGACGTGACCAGCGGCTTCAACATCGGCACCAACATCAGCTTCGACGCGGCGTACAACCAGATGGTGGGATTCACCGCGGCGGAAGTGCGCGGCCTGGTGGATCAGTACCGAGACCTGGGCGTGTTCGATGCGGACGCGGACACGGCGATGGAAACGATGGGCGAGTGGTACGACGGCTACCGTTTCGCCGAAGATGCCGAAGACGATGTGTACAACACCGACATGGTGCTGTACTACCTGAAGCACTCGATCCCGAACAAGCGAGGCCCCCGCTACCTCATCGACGCCAACGTGCGCGTGGACTACATGAAGCTCCGGCATCTGGTGGTGGTGAACCGCGACGCGGCATTGGAACAGGCCGCGACGCTCGCCGCCGAGCGAGTGCCGAACGACGATGCGCCGTCCGCAACCGAGCCGCCGCGCCAGATCTCGAACAACGCCGAACTGCAGGATGCGTGCGTACTCGGCCTCAACGGCAATTTCGACGTGCTGCGCCAAGTGATCGCAGAAGGCGGAGTGGACTCGGACCTGGTGCCGAGCTTTCCAATGGAGCAGCTCGGCCAGCGCGAGAACTTCGTCACCCTGCTGCACTGCTTCGGCCTGCTCTCCCTCCAAGGCGTCGCGGACGGGCGCCCACGCCTCGGCGTTCCGAACCAGACCGTGCGGCGGCTGATGTACGGCTACCTGCGCGACGCCTACCGCGACGTGGGCGTGTTCTCGGTGGACCACCTGGCGTTCGAAGACCTGACGTGGGCGATGGCCCGCGATGGCGCATGGCGCCCAGCGGTGGACTATCTGGCGGACGCATTGCGCCGGCAGACGAGCGTACGCGACTACATACAGGGCGAGCGCCTGTTGCAGGGCTTCCTCGCCGCCTACCTCGGCGCCGCCAGCTGCTTCGTGTTCCACACGGAGCAGGAACTGGGGAAGGGCTACGCCGACATGGTGCTGACGCCGTTGACGGTTCGCTATCCGGCGCTGCGCGGTGGCTACGTCGTGGAACTGAAGTACCTCAAGCGCAGCAACGAGGGCGACGCGCCGGTGCAAGCCGCGCTGGAGGCCGCCAAGGATCAGCTGCGCGGCTATCTGGCGGACGAACGGCTGCGGCAGTCGCACCCGGCGGTTCGGTTCACCGGCCTCGCGCTGGTGTTCAGGGGCTGGGAACTCGTCGCGGCGGAGGCTGTTTGTTGAGCCCGATGAGGTCACGCAACGGGACGCTGAGGCACTCAAGAAGCACCTGAAACCCGCTTTGACGCTGCCTACGACCGGTGCGATACTTCGCGTCCGTTGGGGTCTGTCGGGAGAGACGATGGTTCGCAAGGGGGTTGGCCAGTCGGCGAAGCTCGTCGTGGTTTTGCTCGGCAGTTCGCTGTTGACCGGCTGCGCTTGCGGCATGTTGTCGCCTTGCGGGGTGGAGCCCTGCCCGGAACCGGAACCCGAGGTGGTTGCCGAGCCGGAACCGCCACCGCCGCCGCCACCACCGCCTCCGCCGCCCCAGCCTCCGGCGGCGAAGATCGTCTACTTCGACTTCGACGAAGCGGTCGTGCGCGGCGAAGACATGCCGCTGCTCGAGCGCCACGCCGAGTTCCTGCGCGATCATCCGCAGCGCAACATCGTCGTCGAAGGCCATTGCGACGAGCGGGGTCCCGAGCGCTACAACAACGGGCTTGGCCTGCGGCGGGCAGAGGCGGTGCGCGAAGTGCTGCGCCGGCATGGCATCGCCGAGGATCGCATCGAGTCGAAGTCGTTCGGCGAATCGAGGCCGGCGGTTCCGGGCAGCGACGAATCGGCCTGGGCCAGCAACCGCCGCGCCGTCATCATCTACTACGAATAGCGCTGTTGGAACGAGGCGAGGCGGGCTTGCCGCGGCCCTCTCCGCAGCGCCAGGCCTCTCCGCAGCGGCAGAGCGCGCTCCTTGGCACCCCGCAACGGCAGCGCTCGCCGGTCGGCGGGGATCGGGTTCGCACCGTCAGCCAGGTCGCCGCGGCAGCGCGTCTCCTCGTCGAAGAGCGCTTTCGGCTGGTTTGGATCGGCGGCGAGGTCTCGAACTTCCGCGCCTATCCGTCGGGGCACTGGTACTTCAGCCTGAAGGACGACCGGGCGCAGCTGCGCTGCGTCATGTTCGCCAGCCGCAATCGGTTCGTCCGCTTTCGGCCCAAGGACGGTCTTTCCGTGGTGCTGCGCGGGCGGCTCTCCATCTACGAAGCGCGCGGCGACTTCCAAGTCATCGTCGACCACGTCGAACCGGCAGGCGAAGGGGCGCTGCGCGCGGCCTTCGAGGAGTTGAAGGCGGCGCTTGCCGCGCAGGGGCTGTTCGCTGCCGAACGCAAGCGTCCTCTGCCTGCCTATCCGCGCCACCTCGCGGTGATCAGTTCCCGCGACAGCGCGGCGCTCGGCGACGTGCTTACCGTGGTTCGCCGCCGCTTTCCGTGCGTGCGCGTCACCTGCTTCTACGTGGCCGTCCAAGGGTTCGAGGCGGAAGGGCAGATCCTCGGCGCGCTGGATCGCGCCGAACGCATGCGCCACGCGCCGGACGTGGTCATCGTGGCGCGGGGCGGCGGTTCCCTCGAAGACCTCGCGGCGTTCAACTTGGAGTCGGTGGTGCGCCGCATCGCCGCCATGACCATCCCGGTGGTATCCGCAGTCGGCCACGAGACGGACGTGACCATCGCGGACCTCGTGGCCGACCAGCGCGCCGCGACGCCATCCGCCGCCGCGGAACTGGCAACTCCCGACGGCGCTGAGTTGCTCGCCCGCCTGCAACGCATCAAGGGCGCGATGACGACGCGAATGTTCGCGCATCTGCGGGTGCAGGAGCGGCTCCTGACGACCACCAGCCATCGGCTGGCGCATCCCGGACGAACGCTGGAACAGCGCATGCTCCGCACCGACGAGCTTGGCCAGCGGCTGCACGTCGCCATGCAGGCCGCGTTGCGCCGCGCCGAAGAAACGCTCGCGCAGCAACGCCGGCTGCTGGCGCAAGCCGGCCCAGCGCGCCGTTTGGAACCCGCGCGGCAACGCATCGACTCGGCGAAGAAGCGCCTGCGCCAAGCCGTGTTCGCATCCGGCGCCAACGCGCAAGCCAAGCTCTCCGAGGCCGCCCGCGCCTTGAACGCCGTCAGTCCGCTGGCGACCTTGGAACGCGGCTACGCCATCGTCGCCAAGCCCGACGGCAGCCGCTGGGGCCGGCCGGTGGTCTCGGCAACCGGCGCGACCGCCGGCGAATCGATCGTCGCGCACTTCTCGGACGGCAGCCTGCGCGCCAAGGTGGAGCCATGACCGGCGTTCTGCTCGCCCACGCCTTGGCGGCCACCGTGGAGATCGGCGGCACCGTCGCGCTGCCCTTGCCGGACGATGCCCAGGAGGCGAGCTACGAAGGCGAACCGGCGATGGTGGTGGCTGGCCACGCCATCGTCGGCGTCGGCACCGAGGCCGCGCCCGGCCCGCGCGCCGTGGTCGCCAGAACAGCCGATGGCGAGCATGAGATTCCGTTCACCGTGGTGGCCAGGGAGTTTCCGGAGGAGCACATCGCCATCGCCAATCCGCGCATGGTCAACCCGAATCCGGCGGACTTGGAGCGCCACCGTCGGGAACGGGCCATCCAGGATGCGGTCTACGCGCTGCGAACGCCGCTGCGCGAGGACGTGGTGCCGCTGCGTCAGCCGGTGCAGGGGCGCATCTCCAGCGAGTTCGGTTTCCGCCGCGTCTACAACGGCGAACCGCGTTCAAGACATTCGGGACTCGACATCGCCGCGCCGACCGGCACGCCGGTGGCGGCGCCCGCGCCGGGCACCGTGGCCGCGGTCGGCGACTACTTCTTCAACGGCAAGACGGTGCTGCTCGACCACGGCGGCGGCTTCGTCACCATGTACTGCCATCTGCACCGCATCGACGTCGCCGAAGGCGAAGAGGTGGAGCGGGGCGCGGTCATCGCCACGGTCGGGTCGACCGGTCGTTCCACCGGCCCGCATCTGCACTGGTCGGTGAGCCTGGCCGGCGTTCGGGTCGATCCCTTGCGGGCGATGGCGGTGCTCAACGGCCTCGGCGGTGGCGAATGAGGCGGGCCCGGCGCTTCTGCTGACGGCGGTTCAACGGATTTCGTCGGTCGGCGAACGGATTGGCCGTGGTCTGGGTCTCGATTTCGAGCGGCACCCCCACCAGTTTCAGACTGTCGCGGAAGCGTCCCGCCAGATAGCGGCGGTAGGCCGCCGGCAGCGCTTCGGTCTGATTGCCGTGGATGACGATCGACGGCGGATGCGAACCACCCTTGTGGACATAGCGCAGCTTCACCGTTCGTGAACGCACCGTCGGCGGCGGATGGTCGCGCACGGCGTCCGCCAGAATGCGGTTCAACTCCGGCGTCTTCACGTCGAAGGCGCCGGCGCGGTGGATCGCGTCGATGTCCGCAAGCAGCGCGTGGACGCCCCTGCCGCGCAAGCTGGAGACGTAGCGCACCGGAATCCAAGGCGCGAAGACCAGCCGCCGCTCGACGCTCTCCCGCGCCGCCCGTCGCTGTTCGGGGCTTGCGGCGTCCCACTTGTTCACCAACAGCAGCACCCCAGCCCCGGCCTCCACGGCGTAGCTGAGCACGTGCAGATCCTGATCGACGACGCCTTCCTGGGCGTCCGTCACCACCACCGCGACTTGCGCCCGGTCGAGGGCGTCGAGGGTCTTGACCACGGAGAACTTCTCCACCGCCAGATCGACGCGCCCCTTGCGCCGCACGCCAGCGGTGTCGACGAGGAGGTAGTCGCCGAACCGCACCTCGACCGCGTCGCGGGTGGTTCCCGGCGCGTCGTCGACGACTTGGCGGGCGTCGCCCAGCAGGCAGTTCACCAACGTCGACTTGCCCACGTTCGGTCGCCCGACAATGGCCACGCGCACCCGGGCGTCCGTGCTCGCCGCTGTCGTCTCGTGGGAAGGGGTGTGCGCGTAGTCAAGGCGGGCGGCGAGTATGGTTTGGAGCGCGTTCAAGCCGCGTCGGTGCGTGGCGGAGATCGCCGCGACTTCGCAGCCGAGCGCGGCGAACTCCGCTGCGGCGTCGGGTGCCGCGGCATCGATCTTGTTGGCGGCGACGACGACGTCGATGCCTTCCTTGCGCAAGCGGCGGACGATCTCCTGATCGCCGCTGGTCAGGCCGGCCTCGGCATCGGCCACCAGCACCGCAAGCTGCGCTTCTTCCAAGGCGGCTTCGACTTGCGCTTCGACCGCCTCTTGAAGCGCCCCGTCGTCGTCCCCCGCCAAGCCGCCGGTATCCACGAGGATCGCTTCCTTGCCGCCGCTGTGCTCCCCGAGCAGCGCCTTGCCGTACCGCCGATCCCGGGTCAGGCCGGGGAAGTCGGCGACCAGCGCTTCGCGGCGGCCGCACAGCTGATTGTAGAGGGTGGATTTGCCGACGTTGGGACGCCCGACGAGCACGACGACCGGGCGTTCGCGGCGTGGGCTGGACACGAACGGTGTTCCTTGTTCCGCGCCGTGCGCTGGTTCAGCCGCGGCGCTCGATCTCCAGCGCCTCCAAGCTGCCGTCGTCCGCCAGCACGTAGACCACGTCGTCCACTTCGACGAGCGGCGAACGCAGGCCGCCGGGGGCTTTGCGCCGCGCCAGGAAGCGGCCGTCGCTCTGCGCCAGCACGTGCAGCCAGCCTTCTTCGTCGCCGACGAGCAGATAGTTGCCGAACGCCAGCGGACTGGTGAGGCGGCGATTGCGGAGGTTTTCCTGCTGCCATGCGGCAGCCGCCGAGGCGATGGCGAAGGCGTTGACGACGTCGTCGTCGGAGACCAGGTAGACGTGCCCGTAGCCTTCCGCCAAGTCCAGATAGCTGGACGCCTCGATGTCCCAGACCACCCGGCCGTCGGTCGGATTCATGGCTTTGAGGCGTCCTTGGAAGCTGGCCGCGAGCAGCAGGCCGCTCGCCAGCAGCGGGGTGCCGTCGACGTCCACCATGCGGTCGAGCTCGGTTCGGCCTTGGGGCAGCATGATGCGCTGGCGCCAGATGGGGGCGCCGCTGCGCACCTCGATGGCGGTGACGTTGCCGTCGCCGAAGCCGGCGAAGACCAGCCCGCTCTCCACCACCGGTGCCGCGGTGCCGCGCAAGGTCAGCAGCGGCACTTGGCTGTCGTAGGCCCAGCGCTGGCTGCCGTCCGCTGCTTCGAGCGCGACTAGGCGTCCGTCGGCGGTCTGGGCGATCACCGCGTCGTCGGCTGTCGTCGGACGCGACAGCACTTCGCTCGATACTTCGGCCCGCCACCGCTCGGTACCGTCCCCGGCGTCCAGCGCGATCACTTCGCCGCGTGTCGTGCCGAGCAGCACGAGGCCGCCGCCGGTGCCGATTCCGCCGGTCACGAAGGCCGGATCGCGGCGATCCCAGAACTCGTAAAACGGCCCCTCGTCCGGTTCGCCCACGCTCGCCTGCCAGACGCGCTTGCCGCTGAACCTGTTCAAGGCCACTACGCTGCCGTAGGCGTCGGCGGCGTAGATGCGGTCCGCTAGCACGGCCGGGCGCAGACGCAGGTACTTGCGGCCAAGGCCGCGCCCCACCTTGGCGCGCCAGAGGCGCACGAGCTTCGCTTCGGCGTCGAAATCCTGCAGTTCGACCGGCTCGTCGGCGTCTACCTTCTTCTCCTTCTCGTCCACCCAGGGGAGGAACGAGAACCAGCTGCATCCCGCGAGGAGGAACGCCGGCAGCAGCAACGCCGCGGAGAGGGCGAGGGAACGGCGCAGTGGCGAAGGCGTTCTCATCGACTGTCATCGACCAGGCTGGCGAGCTTGAGTTCCAACAATTCGACGCCCGGGAGTGGGCCGCCTGCCGCCTGTTCCGCCGCTTCCACCGCGGCTTCGTAGGCTGTGGCCGCGGCGTCGAGGTCGCCCCGCGCACGGAACACGTCGCCGGAGAGCTCCGCCACCTGGGCTTCCAGCCCGGCGCTGTCGATGGCGGCCAGCTGCGCTTCGGCGTCGTCCAAGCGGTCGAGTTGGTAGAGCACCTTGGCGGTGCGCAAGCGGGCGATGTCGGCCAGTGCGCCGTCGTCCGCCAGCTCCACCGCGCGTTCGAGGAAGGCGAGCGCTTCCTCCCAGTCCTCTTCGGCGACTTGATCGGCCGCGCGGTAGAGCAGCGAGAAGACGTGGTAGGCGGAGCCAGCGAAGTCGGCGTCCAGGACCGAGACGTGTTCCAGCACCGGCTCTTCGGCGGTGCGGGCTTCCACGAACGCGGTGAACACGTCGGAGGCGGCGTTGGCCTGGTCGGCGGAGTAGCCTTGGTAGTAGCGCCAGCCGATAACGCCGCCCACCGCCAGCACGAGGCCAACGATCAGCGCGACGCCGTTTTCGTCCCACCAGCGCTTGAGTCGCTCGGCCTGTTCTTCGTCGGTCAGATAATCCGCCACCGTATCCCTCGCGTTCTCAGCCGGCGAGCGCTTCGCCGTCCGCTCCGTTCAGCGTCGCGATCAAGGCATCCACGTCCATCCGCTCCTGCCGCCCTTGATGCTGCTGGCGCGAAGCGTCCGCGCCAGCGGGCGCCCGCAGCCACTTCAAGGAAACGCGATTTTCCGCCACTTCCTCGTCGCCGACAATCACCGCCCAGCGGGCGCCGCTGCGGTCCGCCTCGCGCAGCTGGCTGCGCAGTCCCGCGCCCCCGGCGGTTTGCAGAACGCGCTGGCTGGTCGCGTCCCGAAGGCGCTCGGCCAAAGCCGATGCCCATGCTTCGTGAACCGGCGCCGCGACCGCCAGATAGACGTCCGCCTGTGCTTGGCGAATCTCGACGCGGGCTTCATGCAGCAGCAGGAGGCGATCTAGGCCGAGGCCGAATCCCGCCCCCGGAACCTTCCGTCCGCCCAGCCGCTCCACCAGCCCATCGTAGCGCCCGCCAGCGCACACCGTGTCCTGGGCGCCGAGCTGGTCGCTCACCCACTCGAACACCGCGTGCGTGTAGTAGTCCTGGCCGCGCACCAGGTGCGGGTTGATGGCGTAGGGAACGCCCGCGTTGTCCAGCCGCCGGCGCAGGTCGTCGAAGTGCTCGCGCGCCGGTTCGTCCAGGTTGTCCATGAGTTTCGGCGCATCGGCGACGATCTCTTTGGTGGACGCCGCCTTGCTGTCCAGAATCCGCAGCGGATTGGTGCGCAGGCGGCGCTGGCTGTCGGGGTCGAGGGCGTGTTCGTGCGGCGCCAGATAGTCCACCAGCAGTTGCCGGTAGCGGGCTCGGGAAGGGCCGGCGCCGAGCGTGTTCAACTGCAAGGCCACGCTGTTCTCGAGGCCGAGTTCGCGGAACATCCGCGCCAGCATGGTGAGCATCTCGGCGTCCACGTCCGGGCCGGTCATGCCGAACGCCTCGGCGCCGATCTGCGCGTGTTCGCGGCTGCGGCCCTTCTGCGGGCGTTCGTAGCGGAACATCGGGCCGTGGTACCAGAGCTTCTGCTTGCTGTTGTGCAGCAGCCCGTGCTCGATGCAGGCGCGAACGCAGCCGGCGGTGCCTTCGGGGCGCAGGGAGAGCGACTTCCCCTTGCGGTCCGGGAAGGTGTACATCTCCTTTTCGATCAGGTCCGTGGCTTCGCCGATGCCGCGGCTGAAGAGCTCGGTCGCTTCCACCAGCGGCAGGCGGATCTCCCGATAGCCGTAGCGGGCGAGCACGTCCACGACCACGGCTTCCACCTGCCGCCAACGCTCGGTCGCGTCCGGCAGGATGTCGCGCATTCCGCGCACAAGCTGATAGGGCCCGGCCATGCCTGCTCCAAGTTCCGAATAGGATGCTGGCGGCTAGAGGCCGACCACCAGACGGGCGACGCTTGACCGCGTGTGCGGCCGCAACGCGACCGGCTCGCCGTTGAAGGCCACCTGCACGCCCGGTGCGTAGCCGACGACGATGTGGAACGGCGCCTCGCCGTAGATGGAGTAGGACTCGCCGCTGTTGCCGAGGTCGGCGTGGATGGTCTCGCCGTTGGCGTCTTCCACTTCCACCCAGGAGTCGTCATCGAAGACGAGCGCCAGTTCGTCCGGAGGAAGAAGCGTGAAGTCGCTCTGCGGTTGCGCTTCGACCTCGGTTGGCGCGGCGTCTTCGCTCGCTGGCTCGAGGTCCGGCGAGTCGGCGGCGTCCGTTGAATCGGGAGCGCCTTGGGCGTCTGCCTCCGTGGTTGGCGCTGGCGCCACGAAGCGCCTGGGCACGTCGGCTTCGGCGTTCGCATCCGTGCCGATAGCGGCGTCTTCAATCGCTTCCGCGTTGCCGAAACCCGCACCAGTCGAAGGATTGCGGCTGGGCGCTGGTTCCTCGCGGCTCGGCGGTGGCGTAACGACCGTTGCCGGGCCGGTATCCGCCGCACGCGGTTCGGCGGGCTGCGTGGTTTCGGCCTGGGTGTCGTCGGACTTCCAGAAAGCCCAGTCCGACGACGACCAGCCGGCCATCCACAGCACGACCGCGGCGGCGATCAGCACGATCGCCACCAAGCCGCCGAAGAGCGCGCCGAGATAGCGTTGGGCGCGATCCGCAAGCGGCGGCTTCAGCGGCCGCGGCATCTCCACCGGCGGCGACGAATCCTCCCAGGACGGGTCCAGCCGCCGCACCAGCGGATCGGCATCGACGCCGACGAAGCGGGCGTAGGCGCGGATGTAGCCGTAGATGTAGGCGGGCGCGTGGAAGGCGTCGTAGCGCCCCTCTTCGAGCGCCCCGACGAGGGCCTCGTCGAGATGCGCCGACGTGGCGACCGCCGCGATGCTCGCGCCTTGGCGTTCCCGGGCCGCCTTGAGCGCCGCGCCGGGGTGCTCCTCGGCTGCCGCTTTTGCCGCCTTGTCGCTCACGCCGCCCCCACGTCGCTGACGAGTATCGCCGGAGCCGCACGAGATCCGCGCTTGGGGCGTTGCCGAAGCGCGTCGTGTTCGCCGGCGTTCGCTGTCGGCCGGTTCGCAGCGGCGGTTCGACGCGCCCGGCGGCGCGTTCGATCCTCGAAGTCGCCGGTCAGCTGGCCGCACGCGGCGGCGATGTCGTCGCCGCGGGTGGTGCGCAGCATGGTGGCGAGTCCGCCGTCCATGAGGCGCTTCTGGAACCTCGCCACGCGGCGCGGGCCGGGCCGCCGGTAGCCATGCACATCGGCTGCGAACGGATTGAACGGAATCAGATTGACCTTGCAGCGCATCGACGCGAGCAGCCGCACCAGGTCGTCTGCATCTTCCAAGCTGTCGTTGACGCCCTCGATGAGCGTGTACTCGAAGGTGACCGAGCGGCGCGGGCCGACGCGGCGCAGATAGTGGCGGCAGGCGTCGAGCAGTTCGGCGATGGGATACTTGCGGTTGATGGGCACCAGCTGGTCGCGCAGTTCGTCGCGCGCCGCGTGCAGCGAGACCGCGAGGGAAACATCCGCCCGCTCCGTCATGTCGTAGATGCGCGGCACGACGCCGGAGGTGCTGATCGTCACCCGGCGCTTGGAAATGCCGAACGCCAAGTCGTCCATCAGCACCTCCGCCGCGTCCATCGTCGCGTCGAAGTTGAGCAGCGGTTCGCCCATGCCCATGAAGACCACGTTGGTGATGCCGCGACGGTCGCCCCGCTCCGCCAGCTCCCGACTCGCCCGCCACACCTGGCCGACGATCTCCGCCACCCCCAGGTTGCCGCCGAAGCCCTGCTTTCCGGTGGCGCAGAAGCTGCAATCGAGAGCGCAGCCCACCTGCGAGGAAATGCACAGCGTGTTGCGCCCGGCACCGTTCGCGTCGCTGCGCCGATCGGGGATGAGCACCGTTTCCACCGCTTGGCCGGCCGCGGTGCGCGCCGCCCACTTCAGCACGCCGTCCGCGCCCTGCTGCGCCGGCCCGAAGGCCGGGGCGCTGATCGTGGCGACTTGGCGCAGCCGCTCGCGCAGCGGCTTGGCGATGTTGGTCATGGCGTCGAAATCGTCCACGCCGCCGTGGTAGAGCCACTTCATAACCTGCTCGGCGCGGTAGGGCTTCTCTCCCAAGGAGACGAAGAACGCCGCCATCGAGCGGCGGGTCATGCCGAGCAGATTGGCCGGCGCCCCGTCGCCGTCGGGAGCGGCTACGGAGGCGGTGCGCGGGATTGGCGTTGAAGCCGGCCTCGTGTCCACAGGGAAGCTAACCGGCTGGCGAGGCATCGGGGCGAACGCAGATGTCCTCGGGCTTGAAGAAATAGGCGATTTCGCGGGCCGCGGAAGTTGGACTGTCGGAGCCGTGGACGGCGTTGGCGTCGATGGATTCCGCGAAGTCGGCGCGAATCGTGCCGGGCGCGGCCTGCTTCGGATCCGTGGCGCCCATGAGCTGGCGGTTGATCTGGATGGCGTCTTCGCCTTCGAGCACCTGCACGACGATCGGCCCCGAGCACATGTATTCCACCAAGGCGTCGTAGAAGGGCTTGCCGCGGTGCTCGGCGTAGAAGCCGCCGATCATCTCCGGCGACGGGCGCAGCATCCTCGCGGCGACGACCGACAAGCCGCCTTTCTCGAAGCGCGAGAGAATTTCGCCGATCAGATTCCTGGCGACGGCGTCCGGTTTGACGATGGACAGCGTCCTTTCCACGGCCATAGAGCGTCTCCAAGCGTGATGGCGAGGCCAAGCGCTCAGGCGCTCGCCGGACGCGGATTATACGCTGCCGTCGCCCGCCGATGCCTGCAATGCGTTGACCGTTTCCACCACCCGCCGCGCCGCATGGTCGACGTCCTCCGCGGTGGTGAAGCGGCCGATGGTCATGCGCAGCGAGCTCTGCGCCAGTTCGTCTGGAACCCCGAGCGCCCGCAGCACATAAGATGGCTCCACTGTGGCCGAGGTGCAGGCGGAGCCAGTCGAGACCGCGAGATCGTCCAAGGCCATCAGCAGCGTTTCTCCGTCGACCTCGGCGAAGGCGACGTTCAGCAGCCCAGGCAGGCGCTGGTCGAGCGCGCCGTTCAGCCGCGCTCCCTGCACTTGGCTCAGGCGCGCCCAGAGGGCGCTCCGCAGGCCGAGAATGCGCGCGTTCTCGGTCGCCATCGCAGCCGCCGCCAAGCGGCACGCTTCGCCCATGCCGACGATCTGGTGCGTCGCCAAGGTGCCCGAGCGCATGCCGCGTTCGTGGCCGCCGCCGTGGATCTGCGCGGCGACGCGAAGCGGCGGCTCGCGCCGCACGTACAGCGCGCCGATGCCCTTCGGCCCGTAGATCTTGTGCGCCGACATGCTCACCATATCCAGGCAGTCCCGTTCGACGTCCAGCGGCACCTTGCCGGCGCTCTGCGCCGCGTCGGTGTGGAAGATCACGCTGCGCTCGCGGCACAGCCGCCCGATCGCCGCCACGTCGTTGACGGTGCCGACTTCGTTGTTGGCGTGCATGACGGAGACCAGCGCCGTGTCCGCGCGCAGCGCCGCTTCGACGGCCGCCGCGGCGACGAGGCCGTTGGCGTTCGGATCGATGTAGGTGACGTCCACGCCCAAGCCTTCCAAGTGCTTCGCCGTGTCCAGAATCGCCTTGTGCTCGTAGGTGGTGGTGACCAGATGGCCGCCCCCGGCTGCCTCGATGACGCCTTTGAGCGCCAAGTTGTCGGACTCCGTGGCGCCGGACGTCCAGACCACGCCGCGCGGATCGCCGCCGAGCAGCGCCGCCACCTGGCTGCGGGCTTCCTCCACCAGTTCGGCGGCATCCCAGCCGTAGACGTGCGACGTGGACGCCGGGTTGCCGAAGTCGCCGTCCGCGAGCAGGCAGCCGCTCATCTTCTGGGCGACCCGGGGATCGACCGGCGTGGTCGCCGCGTAGTCCAGATAGACGACGTTGCGCTGGGCGTTGGACATTGGGTTCAGGCAGGCCGGCTCAGACGAGCCGCGCCGCGATCAGATTGCCGACGTCCTGCCGCCGCGCCACCGCGAGCACGTCGCCGCGGCACACCAGGCTCGCCAAGGTGATGCGCGACAGGAACAGATGGATCTGCATGGACAAGTCCGCCCAGAGTTCGTGCGTCAGGCAGACGTCGCCGTCCTGGCAGTCGCCAGCTCCGCCGCAACGGGTCGCATCGACGCCTTCCCCCACCGCCCCGATGACGTCCGCAACGCTCACGGCCTCCGCGTCCCGACCCAGCCGATAGCCGCCGCGCGGGCCGCGAGCGCTCGCCACCAACCCGCTGCGCCGAAGCCGCGCGAAGAGCTGCTCCAGATAGGGCTGCGAGAGCCCCTGCCGTTCCGCGATGTCCGCGAGCGAAACCGGCCCCTCGGCATCGTGCAGGGCGAGATCGAGCATGGCCGTCACGGCGTAGCGCCCCTTGGTCGTCAGGCGCATCGGCGACCCGCCTCGGACTGTTTGGCTTGCGCGTCGCGGCTGTCGAACGACTCGATGGCGTTGTCGCTGCTCATTGGCCGCCCGCAGCCTCCAGCCGATGTCGTAGGCGAGCTGCGAACTCCGCGTGTGCGGGGTGTTCGATTCCCTTGCGCAGTTCCGCCAGCACGCCGGTGCCGTCATTGGCCAACAGCGCGTCCACGGCCAGACGCAAGCCGGGGAAGGTAGGGCTCTCGTACACGCTTGCCGTGGACGTCAGCGGCTGGAACTCGTCGTCCACGAGCACGAACCAATCCACGGCCTTGTCGTAGACGCGCCACACGACGTACTCCAGCACGCCGCTGCGACGGTAGACGCGCAGCTTGTCGTGCAAGTCGTAGGCGGCACTGCTGGCCGCGACTTCCACAACAAGCTCCGGGGCGCCTTCGACGTAGTCGTCCGCGCTTAGGCTGGATTGACCGCCGGCCACCGCGTCTATCCGCAGCAGCACGTCCGGCTGCGGCTCGTTGTCGCGATCCAAGCGCACCGTGGCGTTGTCCAGCACGCTGACGTGCGGCGTCGCCGCGCTGTAGACGTACAGCCAACCGGCCACCGAGGCGCTCGGCCTGCCGTGGCTGGTTGCGCGCACCGGCGATGGCACGTGGACGACTCCTTCGATCAGTTCCGCCTTGTGGATGTCTGGCCGCGCCAGGTAGCGGCGTTCGAACTCGCAGCGAGCGAGGCGATCGCCGTTTTCCAACGGCACGGGCATGCCGCCCGGCCAAGGCGGGCCGGCGGGGAGGGCGGTCGTAGACGGCACATGCGACTGGGCCATGTCTAGACTCTATGGGCGACGCGACGTTGGCGCAACCATCCGGGCTCAGCACCATGTTAGATCGTCCGTGGAGAACCGCGAGACGCTATCGGGTGACGCCCTCGTCCCTCTCCGGCGTCCGCGCCTGCCGCACCTGCGTGATGCGTCGTTCCACGTCGGCCTTCATCTTGGGCAGTCGCTCCGCCGCCCGCCACAGGCGGTCCGGCGTCATTTTGTAGTAGTCGTGGGCGATGGTGTTCCGCAGTTCCCTGAAATGCCGAACGTCTTCGGGGGCCGCGCCTTCGATGTGCCGATGCAGGTCCTGCCCGACCGCGCCGAGCAGCGTCGACAGGGTCGCTTGGTGCCTCCACGATGCCTCGAACTCTTCGTAGGTGAACTCCGACGCCACTGTCATGGCACGGTCGATGGAAGTCCACAGCGCAGTGAGAAGCGTCTCCTGCGGATCGCCCTTCGGCATCAGAACACGTGGACGAGATCGTCTCCGGCGAGCTCCTTCAACGCCCCTTCAAGCGGCATGATGGTCACGTCGGCTTTCCGTCCGAACGCATGCGTGAGCAGATCCCTCGCGTCCGCGTCGATCAGGATGTCGCCCGGGTCCACGGTGCGCAGAGCGATGTCCACATCGCTCGCCGGGGTGTCGTCGCCCCTCGCCACCGAACCGAACATCCACACGTCCGTGACGCCGAGCAGCGCCAGTTCGCCTTGAAGGGCGCGGATCGAGGCGAAGGCCGCATCCCTGACGGGCGGCTCCTTCGGAAGCGTGAGGGGCTGGGTGTTCATGGCGCGTCCGATCATACGCCTCGTTACGGGCGGGAACACCCTGTGTACTGGTTCAAACTGGTTCACGTCAAAGAAACGAGCCGGTGGTCGCAAGAGGCGCCCGGATTGGGTCACAATCATCCGCCTTGGGAGTCAAGGGCCAACGCCGGGAGGCAATGCCATGCGATTCATCCAGTTCGTTGCGACAACCGCGTTCCTCGCGCTAGGCGTCGGCTGCGGCCCGGTGCCGGAAGAGGGGGAAGCGCCTGCGCCGGAACAGGCGGCGCCGGAAGCGCCAGCGGAAGAAGTCGCCGAAGCGTCTGGCGATTTCGCCACCGATCACCATCGCTTCGAGGAAGTCGCGCCTGGCGTGTACTTCGTCACCTACACGTTGCCCGCCTTCTTCAACAGCAACTCGATGGTGATCGTCAACGAGGCGGACGTGATCGTCGTCGATTCGCACATCACGCCGGAGACTGGCCGCCAGCTGATCGCCGATATCCGGCGCATCACGGACAAGCCCATCAGCGTGCTGGTGAACACGCACTTCCACTACGACCACGCGCACGGCAACCAGGTCTTCGAGGGCGCGCGGATCATCGGCCACGAGTTCACGCGCATGAAGATGGCGGGTACGCCGCTCGAGGAACATACGTTCACGGACTATCTCGGCCGCATCAACGCCGGCATCGAAGGCGTCCAGGCGCGGCTGGCCGAGGCGGAAGCGGAGCAGCGCCCGGAGATCGAGACGCAGCTGGCCGCCATGCAGGCGCATCTGGTTACCGTCGAGGAAACCGCTCCGGTGGCGCCGAACGTCACGTTGAACGAGCGCATCACGCTCTACCGGGGCGAGCGCGAAATCCAGGTGGTGTTCTGCGGCCGAGCGCATACCGGCGGCGACGTCGTGGTCTTTCTGCCGAACGAGCGCCTCGTCTTCACCGGCGACATGATGCTCGGCGTACCGTCCTGGCTTGGCGACGGCTTCGTGGAAGAGTGGCCGGACACCCTCGAGAATCTGAAGGCTCTGGACTTCGACCTGATTCTGCCCGGCCACGGGCCGACGTTCGCCGACCGCGGCCGCATCGATCTGGTGCAGGACTACTACCGAGCGCTGTTCGCCAGCGTCGTCGCGCTGCACGGCGAAGGCAAGAGCGCCGAGGAAGCCGCAGCCGCCGTGGACCTGACGCAGTTCAAGGACACGCTCGGCATCACGCGGGTCGGCACGGACCCGCAAGCGGTGCGGCGGATGTACCAGCTGCTCGACGAAGGCAGCACTTGAGCGGCTGGCAGCGCGGAATAGCCAAGTTCATGCAGGACGACGGACCAACGGCGCCCGAAGGAGTCTCCATGTCGATCAAGACGTGGGCGCAGCGATGGAAGGCCGAGTGGCGCGGCGATGGCAAGTGGTACATGCTCTTTCTCGTCGCCCTCACCGCAGTGAACTGCGCGGTGTTGCTGCACCTCTATTTGCGGGCGGGTTAGCCAGCTGACCACTCCACTCCCGCCCAGCTCGACGGAGCAAGGCGGGAGGGGAGAGTGGGCCGGGCGCTTGAGCCAACGAGCCCAAGCGCTGCGGCGGCTACCGATTCGGCCCGCGCGCTTGCGGGTAGGGCTGCCACCTGCGCAGGCTGGTCTTCGGCAGCACGGCGGGGTTCACGGCGCTGCGCGGCCACATGCCTTGGAGCACCGTCGCCAGTTCGCGGCCTAGGCGGCGGCGGGTTTCCGGGGCCATGCGCGCCGTGGCCGAGGCGATGTGGGGGGTGCAGATCACGTTGTCCATGCGCAGCAGCGGGTTGTTGGTGGAGACCGGTTCCGTCTCGAACACGTCCAAGGCGGCGCCGGCGATTTCGGCGTTCTCCAAGGCGCGGATGAGTGCCTCTTCGTCCACCGTGGGGCCGCGGCCGTTGTTGATGAACAGGGCGCTCTTCTTCATGCGGGCGAAGTGGGGGTCGCTCAGCATGTGCGTGGTTTCCGCGTTCAGCGGCGCGTGCATGGAGACGAAGTCCGAACGTTCCAGAAGCTCGAAGAGGCTGGTGACGGGTTCCACGTTGGCGTGGGTCATCTCCAGTTCCGAGACGTAGGGATCGTAGGCGATCACGCGCAGGCCGAAGGCGTGGCAGCGATGCGCCACCGCCTTGGCGACGTTGCCGAAGGAGACGAGGCCGATGGTCTGCCCCCAGAGGCGGGGGATGTCGGCGTGGTGCGGGCGGCCTTCGGCCCAGCGGCCTTCCTGGGTCATGCGATGCATCAGCAGCAGCCGGCGGTGGGCGGCCAGGAACATCATCATGGTGTGGTCGGCCACTTCGTCGATGAAGACGTCCGGCACGTTGGTGACGACGATGCCGCAGTCGGTGGCGGCGTCGACGTCCACGGTATCCGCGCCGACGCTGCCGAGGCCCACCGCCACGCACTTCTCCAGGCTTTCGAGGATGGTGCGCGAGATGCGACGGCCACGGGCGATGAGCGCGTCGGCTTCGCCCTTCACGGCGGCGATGAACTCGGCTTCGTCCTTCGCCGGCACTTCGATGATTTCGGCGCCGATGGGATCCAACGCTTCGCGTTCGATTTCGTAGCGGGAATCCGCCAAGTCGTAGGAGACGCCCACTTGCGCCTGCACCATCACTTTGTAGTTGGCCACGTTCTCTCCTTTCAAGTATTTGCGTTTGGTTGCGCCTGGTTGCCGATTCTAACCCGCTTGCTTCGCTTGCCCGGCCTCAGCGCTTCACGGCCAACGTCAGGCCGTCGCCGATGGGCAGCATCGCCACGTCCACGCGGGAATCGCCGCGGACTTTGCCGTTCAGTGCGCGAATCGCCCGCGTGTCCGCGTCGTCGGCTTGTTCGTTCGCCACGCGGCCGCCCCACAGCACGTTGTCGATGCCGACCACGCCGCCGGTTCGGAGCAGCGCCAGGCAGCGCTCGTAGTAGGCGTCGTAGTTGGCTTTGTCCGCGTCGATGAAGGCGAAGTCGAAGGCGCCGGCCTCGCCAGCGGCGAGCAGGCCGTCGAGGGTCTCGGCGGCTGGCGCTAGGCGCAGGTCGATCTTCTCCGCCACGCCAGCGCGTTGCCAGAACGGGCGGCCGACGGCGGTCCACTCCTCGGAGACGTCGCAGGCGATCAGTCGTCCGTCGTCCGGCAACGCCTCCGCCACCACCAATGCGCTGTAGCCGGTGAAGGTGCCGACTTCGATGGCGCGCTTGACGCCCAGCAGACGCACGAGGAGCGCCATGAACGCGCCTTGTTCCGGGGAAATCTGCATTCGGTGCGCTCTGGTGGCGGTTAGCGTCTTGGCGCGCAGTTCCTTGGCGACGGCGGACTCCCGCGTGCCGACGCGCAGCAAGTAGCCGTGCAGGGCGTCGGTCAGTTCGATGGTGTGGCTGGACACTGGCTATTGCTCCTGTTGATCGCTCTCTCGCGGCGGTTCTTCGGGGCGCTTGGGTTCCTGGGAAGGCGGCGTTCGGACCAGCTGCTGCACCGCGTCCTGAAGGTGGCCGGGCACGCCTGGCAGCGGCTTGCGCTCGTCCTCCGGCGGGGCGTCGTTCGTGCTCGTCATGCTCCCTCCTGTGCGCCGAGAGGCTCGGCTCGGGCCCCGCTCTCGTCCGCATCCTGGGAGTGTACCCAGGCGACCGTTTCGCGGATTCCTTTCTCCATCGTATACGGCAGCTCGCCGCACAACTCGCGCGTTGGATCGAGATCGAAACG
Organism: Candidatus Azotimanducaceae bacterium; assembly: GCA_965243175.1. Classification (GTDB taxonomy): domain Bacteria; phylum Pseudomonadota; class Gammaproteobacteria; order Pseudomonadales; family Azotimanducaceae; genus VXYL01. Next base: position 2,607,775 of record OZ251532.1, read on the forward strand.
GTATTCCGTGAGCAGGTTGTTGAGGCGGAAGCTGGTGAACGGCAAGTCGGCGAATCCCAGCTTCACGGCGCAGTCGCCGACTTTCGCCAGCCAGCGCGCGGGCGGTTCCGGCACCGTCAACACGGGAGGGGCGCCGAACTCGCGTTGCAGGCCGTTCACCCATTCCCGAATCGACATCGGTTCGTAGTCGGCCACGTAGAGGACGCGACGGTGCAGCTGCGCTGCCGGCACTTCCAGCAGCCGCAGAAGCTGGTGCGCGACGTTGCCGACGTAGCCGTAGGATTTGCGCAGCGGCTGCTCGCCGACGTGGAAGTAGCGACCCCGGCGCACCATGCGCAGGAACCGCAGGTAGTGGGCGCTCATGCCCGGCCCCCAGACGGTGGTGGGGCGGACAATGCACCAGCTGTCGAGGGCGCATCGCTCGCGGATGAGTTGCTCCATGCGGACTTTGCTCTCGCCGTACAGCGTGGACGGGCAGTAGTCCCGATCGGAAGTCGGCGTGTGGCCGACGCGGCAAACCAGCTGCGTCGAGGCGAAGATGCATCGGCGTACGCTGGCGGTGTTCGCCATCGCCTCAAGCAGATGAGCGGTGCCGCGATGGTTGGCCGCGTAGCCTTCGATGTTCTCGCGCTCCGCCAAGTCCGTTCGCGCGGCCAGGTGGACGACGGCATCCGGCTGCGTTCGGCACAGGGCGTCTTTGGTGCGTTGGGCATCGAGCAGATCGCAGCGCAGCGCCTCGCAGCCGGCGGCGGAGTGTGGGCGGATGTCCAGCCCGACGGGTTCGTGGCCAGCCGCGGCGAGTGCCTTGAGCAGGTGCTGGCCGATGAAGCCGGCGCTGCCCGTGACTAAGACCTTCATTCGCTTTCCAACGCCGCAGTGCCGTCGAGCGGAAGGTTCGCGCACTCTGGGCCGCGCAAGGTGCGGTAGCGTTGCGCCATGCGGTTGGCGATGGCTGGCCATTGGTAGTGGTCTTCGATCAGGCGCCGGGCGTTCTCGCCCATGCGCTTCGCCAAATCCGCGTCCGCGAGAATCGTGGCGATGGCCTTGGCGACCGGGGCAGTGGCGGAAGGCACCACGAACCCGGCGTCGGCCTCTTCGACTTCGGGGAAGTTGCACTCGTGCGAGATGACCACAGGCAAGCCCGCCGCAAGCGCTTCCACCACGGCGTTGCTGAACCCTTCCGAGTAGGAGGAGAGGACGAACATGTCCGCACGCGCCAGAGCGGCGGCCTTTTGTTCTCCGACGAGGAAGCCGGCGAGTACGACGCGGTCCGCCATGCCAGCTTCGCGCAACGTTCGATGCATCGCATCCAGCGTACCGTCCTCGTCGCGCCCGGCGACGAGCAACGCGACATCGTCGCGTTCCTTCGCGACATCGATGAACGCCTGCGCCAACACGTCGAGACCCTTGAGTGACTCGATTCGCCCCATGTACAGGACGACGCGCCGGTTCCGCAGCGCCTCGTGTTCCGTTGGCGTTCCCTCGCCCGCGAGTTCGTCGAACGCCGCGAGATCGACGCCGTTCGGGCACACGAAAACCGGCGTCTTCAGACCAAGCTGGGCGGCATGTTCACATTCCGCAGCGGAGACCGCGTGCAAGGCGTTCGCGTTCCGCAGCATGGCGTCGAGCAGCAGCGCTCTGTAGATGCGCTTCTTGAGCCGCTTGTGGCGCAGTCGGCGGCCATCCAGTTCGCCGCGCAGGGAGGCGACATAGGGAACGCCTTTGCGCTTCGCGATGCGGGCCGCCAGCCAGCCGCCGAAGTGCCAGATGCCGTGAACGTGGACGATGTCGAAGTCGTCGATGGCGCGTTCGAGGTGGGCCGCGAGTGTTCGCGAATAGCCCGACCAGACCCGAGCGCCCAGACCGCGCTCGAAGCAATGGCGCGTCAGATGTGGTGTTGGCAGCAGCGGGCCTTCGGAAGCGCTCGTGGTGGTGACGATTTCCGAGTGGACGCCGACGTTTCCGAGCGCCTTGGTGAGACCAGTGACAGCGGTCGCAGTTCCGCCCCACTCCGCCGCCATGCTGGCGATGACGTGAAGCACGCGCAACGCGCCATCGCTTCTCTCGGGCGCTTCGTTCCCGACCTGCCTGGGCATTCCCGATCCGTCTCGCGTCCACACGATGCGGACTCAAGGAGCGGCACCTTACTGACGCCCGTTCGCAGCCGCAAGCACGCCGAGGCGCCGCTCAACCGTAGTAGACTTGGCGTTTTTCGCAGCGCAGGAGGAGCGGATGAAGGTCGCATTGCAGGGGCGGGCGCAGGGGCGCCAGCGGGAGCTTTACGAGGCTGCCGGCATCGAGATCCACGAAGGGACGTGCCGCAGCGAAGACGAGATGATCGACCTGCTCAAGGACGCCGACGGCGCCCAGGTGGGGATCATGCCGCTCACGTCGCGGCGCGTTCTGGAATCCTGCCCCAGGCTCAAGGTGGTGAGCCGATTCGGCGTTGGCGTCGATTCCATCGATCTCGACGCGGCAACGGAACTCGGCGTGATGGCCTGCAACGTGCCCGGCTCGAACACCACCGAAGTGGCCGACCACGCCATGTCCCTGCTGCTCTTTCTGACGCGCCGCCTGTACGACGCCGTGCGCACCACGCGCGAAGGCGCCTGGGCGGACAACCCCAGTGCGATGCGCACCTACGCCCCGCACATGCGCCGCTTGGCCGGCCACACCATGGGCATCATCGGCTTCGGCAACATCGGCCGCGCCTTCGCCACCAGAGTGCGGGGCTTCGGCGTGCGCCGCATCCTCGCCTACGACCCGTACGTGAACCAGCTCGCCGCGGACCTCTACGGCGTGCAGCTGGTGGACTTGGACACGCTGCTCGCCGAATCCGACTTCATCACCATCCACTCCTCGGCCACCGAGGAGAGCCGCCATCTGCTGAACGCCGCGGCGTTCAAGCGGATGAAGTCCACGGCGCTCTTGGTGAACACTGCGCGCGGCCCCATCGTCGATGGCGAAGCGCTCGCCGACGCGCTCGAATCCGGCGAGATCGAAGCTGCGGCGTTGGACGTGACGGAAGTGGAGCCGGTGCCGTCGGACAACCGCCTGCTGAAGATTCCGAACTGCTACGTGACGCCGCACGTCGCCGCGATGTCTTCGGTGTTCGTGGCGGAAACGGCGGTGATGCAGGCGGAGAACGTCATCCGCGTTCTCACCGGCGAGAAGCCGCACGGCTTGGCGAACCCGGAAGTCATCAAGACCGTGGCGGTGATGCGGCAGACGGACCCAGGCCGCTGGAAGGGCGTGCCGGATTTCTCCACCGCCCTGCAAGTCTGAACCCAAGTTCGAGTCGCCCGCATGGCCGAGCCGAACCAGCCGAACGCCACGGTGCCGCCGGAGTTCCTGGCGGAGAACGTCGCCGCCCGTTCCGACGACGCGGCGCAGTTGCAGGACGCGAAGTGGTTCCGCTCCGGCGAACCGTTCCGTTCGATGCACCGCAACAATCCGTGGCTCAAGCCGCCGGTCGGCGGCAACGGCATTCGGGCGACCAAGCCGGACGGTTCGCTCACCGAGCGGTTTCGATGCCCGCTGTTCGAGTCCGGGCGCAGCGCCGAAGGCGGCGGGCTGAACGGCACGCCGTACTACGACACCACGGTTCCGCGAAAGCACGACTACTGGAAGCAATTCGACGATCTGCCGAAGGAAACGAAGGACATCGACAAGGCGCGCCGCGACCTTGCGAAGTACGGCTTCTGCCTGATCGAAGACGCGATGAGCGAAAGCCAGCGTTCCTACATGCGGAATCGCCTCGAAGAGCAGGCCGAAGCCGAACGCGAATGCGGCCTGGCGGACATGACCCCGCACTTCCACATCATGTGGACCTTGGTGAACAAGGGCGACTGCTTCGCCAAGTGCATCGAGTTCGATCCCGAGTGGGTGCAGGGCGGCCCGCTGCTCGAACAACTGAACGACGAACTGCTCGGCCCCGGCCACTACGCCTATTCGTTCGCCTCCAACATCGCCCGCCCGGGGAGCTATCCACAGAACCTGCATCAGGATTCCGGCGCCATCCACCCCATCCAAACCCCGCACGCGCCGATTCTTGTGAACACCGTCTACATCATGCAGGACGTCAACGAAGTCAACGGCGGCACCTTGGTGATTCCCACGAGCCACCGCTTGGTTTCGCAAGTTCCCGCTGGCGGCGAAGTGGGCCCGTTGCCACCCGCCGTGAACGTCGAAGCGAAAGGCGGCACGGTCATGCTGATGGATGGCCGCTTGCTGCACGGCACCGGCGTCAACCACACCGACGAGTGGCGCTACATCATGACCAACTCCAACGTCAAACCGTGGCTGCGCCAACAGGAGAACTGGCAACTCTCCATCGACCCGGACGTGCTGGCGAACGCATCCGAAAAACTCCTAGCCCGAATGGGCTACTACTCCTCCGGCCTCCTAGAAATCGCCACCTACTCCGGCCCGAAGACCACCGTGGCAATGCGCCTGGCAATGGAGAAGGGCGAATACAAACGCATCGGGGAGATGCGCCGGCCGGTGCCGGAAACGGTGAAGGAAGAGCTCGCGATCTACAAGATGAAGCAGAAGATCGACGCGGCCAGAGCGGCGAAGGAGGAGCAGGAGGCGAAGGGCAAGAACGGCGCTTGAGGAACTGAGAGGAGTCACATGATGCGCCAGCGTCCAGCCATGTAGTCGATCAGCGACGCCGCCGCGGACGACGCGAAGTCCGCCGTTGCTCCAAAGCGTGTTCGCCAACGCACCTTAGGCACACCTTCGGCATCCATCTGAACCATTTGGAAGCAGATGTGCGCCGTGCGTAGATGTTGTACCTGTCGCCGGGTCTGATGGTCTCCTTTTGGCACAAGACGCACTCGAGTGCCCTCGGTGCCCGTCTTGTACTGATTAAGGAACTGTTTCTCAAGAGGTCTATACGCTCTTTTCGCTCCATCTCCCACGTCATCTCGGGCAGGTCGTGTTCGCCAACACATTCCATGCAAACCTTCACCTCACCCTCGCCATACACGGTGTAGGCGTGATACATGTCGCCGGGTTCGATGGCGGGATCCTGTAGGCATAGGGTGCAGTCATGCATCTTCCTTGCTCGCACCTTGCGCGTGGTACGGCACTCGTTCGAGATGCGGTCTCGCAATGCCCGTTCTTCCCCAAAGTTCTCCTTGACCCGTGCCCAAACATACGGTTCGTCTTGGTCAGCGGGACGCCGGGCCGCATCCACCAAGAACCCCAAATCTTCTAGCAGCTCCGCGACCCCCTGAATGTAGTCATTCGTAGCGGCCTCGCGAAGATCGGGGATGATGACTTGCAGGTTGGGCTCGTCCAAGCAGTCCGCGAGAGCTCTTTGTAGGCCGTCGCTGATTAGGCCTCCGAGCGTTACGTGCCTGTAGATCTCAAGTGGGCCACCCCATGCTTGTTCTTGAGCCTCGCTCAAGTTCTGTCCTCCTACGGTCTTGGGATGGTCCGTGGCAACACGAACCTTCGTGAAGTCTAGTTGCATAGCATCAACCCTCCGATTCTCACGGTAGCGCCTTGTGGAAGACTTCAAGCGCCACCGCGTACTGATCCGCGTAGTACGCGCCATCCTCGCCGAGGGTGCGCAAGTGGGATTTCACCGCGTCGAGTTCGGCGGTCTCGTCGATGCCGGAGAGGATCTGCGCGACATGCACCCAGCCTTGCGCCATGGCAGTGGAAGCCGCGTTGTCAGACTCCTTCCCCAGAGCGGCGCTGGTGGCGAAGGATTCCTTCGCGCCGTCGTAGTTCGCCACCGCCAACTGATGGGCACCGAGCATCCAGTAGCCGTTGCGGCGGCGTTCCGGCCCCAGGCCCACCTCGGCGGCCAGCTCGATGTTCTTTCGCGCCGCCTCCATGCCTAGGCGCTGATGGGCTTCGCCGATGGCGCCGACTTGGCCTTCTCCCCAACCTATCCAAGTGTTGGCGGCGAGGTTGTAGGTCATCGGGATGGCGGCGGATTTGTACTCCAGCGCTTGCTGCGGGCGCTGCGCCGCCAAAGCGAGCGCGTGTTGAACGAGGAGCTTCTGCAAGTAGACGTAGCCGTCCATGTCGTCGAGGCCGCGCTTGAAGCCCTTGCCGAGCATGAAGCTCGCCATGCGCAGACTCGCTGGCGACGTCTCCGCGAGCGGTTCGGCGAGCAGCTTCGCAATCGCCTCCGAGTTGTCGCTAGCGGCCATAGCCGGCGATGCCAACGCGAACAGGAGCGCTGGCAGCGCCAGCTTCCGCATCAGATCTTCGCGGCGACGCCGCCATCGACGTTGATGATCTCGCCGTTGACGAAGCGCGATTCGTCGCAGGCCAGGAACAAGACCAGATTGGCCACGTCCACCGGATAGCCTGGGCCCTCCACGATCTGCGCGAAGTCGAACATCCTCTCGAAGACGTGATGGCCGCCGTCCGCATCCTTCGACGTGCCGCCGGTGGCGCCCGGCGTGAGAATCTGCCCCGGGCGTACGCAGTTCACGCGAATGTTGTGCCGCCCGCCGGTGCCAGCCATGTAGCGCGTGAGCGCATCGACGCCGGCCTTGGCCGCGTAGTAGGAGGCGGACGTGGTGCCGAACTCGTCCTGCATCCGCGAACTGAAGCCGCGTTGCGCAGCCAGCGACGACATGTTCACCACCGCGCCGCCCCCCGCGGCCACCAGATGCGGCCACACGGCGCGGCTCACGTAGAAGGTGCCGGTGAGGTTGGTGTTGACGACGCGGTGCCACTCCGAGTTCGGTTCGTTGGGGAACTGGGCACCGCTGCCGCCACCGGCATTGTTGAACAGGACGTTGATCGTGCCGTAGGCCTCCGCGGCCTGGGCCACGGCCTGCTGCACGGAGTCGTCGTCGCCCACGTCGCAGCGGATGAACGTCGCCTCCCCGCCGGCATCGCGAATGCCTTGCGCCACCGCCTCGCCCTGCTCCTGCCGACGCGCCATCAGAACCACCTTCGCGCCTTCGCGGGCGAAGACCTGCCCGGTGGTCTCCCCGATGCCGCTGTTGCCGCCGGTGATGACGGCGACCTTGCCTGCCAACCTGTCGGTCATTCGTTCTCCCCCTGTCTGGATTACGTCTTCTGCCGGTACATGTCCGGGAACTGGATCTTCATGCCCTTGGATTTCTTCGCGATGGCCTCGGCGAACTCCGTATCGTACGTGCCGTAGTCCACCTCCGCGCGCAGCTGGACGCTGCCAGCAACGGGCTCGCTGTCCGTCAAGCTCAGGTAGCTTGGCGGTTTCGCGGCGCCGCTCGCATCGGCGCCTTCCGAGCGTGGCCGCGGCGGCGACTTGCCGAACGGAAACGCGCCATGCACGTCCATCAATCTGGCGAAGCGCCGTGGATTGCGATCCAGCGCCTCTTGCGTGGCGGTCTGCCGGAACGGCTCCTGCGTCTGCATGTGCGGCCGGCAGTAGGTGCCGAGCATCATCAGCCGCAGTCCGTCCGTGCGGCGCGGATAGGAACCGTGCCACGTGTGGTCGCCCCAGATGATCATGGAGCCGAAAGGCGCCTCCACCGCATGGCTGCGATTGTTCCAATAGTCGGCTTCCTCCAGCGAAGGCCAGCGCCGCCAGCGATGGCTGCCCGGCACGAAGCCCAGGGCGCCGTCTTCCTTGCTGTAGTCCGAGAGCAGGTAGTTGAAGTTGGCGGTGTAGGGTTCCGGCGGGAAGGTGGGCATCTCGAACTGCGCCCAGTCGCAGTGGACGCCGGTGCGGGCGTCGCCAGCGCCTTTCAGCCAGCCGTCGCACAGGCTCAGGATGCAGTTCGTGCCGAGCAGGTATTCGACCAAGCCCACCGCCGCCGGGCACAGGACGATCTTCTCGAACAGCGGATCGTCCCAGAGCATGAAGCGCATGAGCTCCTGGCCGTCGCGGAACACCTCCGCCAACTGCCCCTCCGAGCACCGCTTGCGTTCGCAGGCCACGCGCAGCAAGGCGTCGCGCACCGCTTCGTGCTGTTCCGGCGGCCCGACCACGTTCGGCGGCAGCACGGTGAAGCCGAACGCTTCGAGTTCGGCCACGTGTTCCAACAGGTCGAGCTCCTTGAGCTCGCGGTAGAGCGGCGCGAGGGTCTTCGCCGAGGTCCAGTCTTCGATTTCCATGCGCCGAGTATACGCCGTTGGCTGGCCGACGACCGCTGCCGGCTTTCGCGTCTGTCCCTCGGCCCGTTGGCGTTAGAATCAAGCTCGAAACGCCGCAACCTTCCCCAACCGCCCCACTTCGAGGACACCCGTGAAAGTCACCGCCATCACGCACACGCCGCTCGTCATCGGCAAGAGCCTGCTGCGCATCGAAACCGATGCCGGCGTGGACGGCTGGGCCGAGATTCCCGGCCGCAACAACGCCGTCTTCAACGCCTATCTGGAGAGCGCCATTGCCCCAGCCCTGATCGGCGAAGACCCGCGCCTCATCGACCGCCACTGGGAAACCTTCGCGCTGGGCCGCGACGAACGCTTCTACAAGCTCCCCGGCTGGGTGGTCGGCGTGGTGGACGTGGCGTTGTGGGACATTCTGGGCAAAGACACAGGGCTCCCCGTTCACACCCTGATGGGCGGCGCCAAGCGCACCACGATTCCGCTCTACTGGAGCACCGGTTCCGGCTGGCGGATGCAGCCGGAAGAGATGCTCGCGCTGGTGCAGGACGGCTGGGAACGCGGCTTCCGCGCCTTCAAGATCCGCATGGATTGGCGCGGTTGGCGGCAGGATGTCGATCCGGAGAAGGACTACCAGCTCTTCAAGCAGGCGCGGGAGTTCCTCGCTGGCGGCGAGTACCTCGGCTTCGACGCCAACAACGGCTATTCGGTCTCCACCGCGATTCAGCAGGGCCGCCGATTCGAGGCGCTCGGCATCGACCATTTCGAAGAGCCGATTCCGCACTACGACCTGCCCGGACTCAAGCAGATCGCCGATGCCCTGGACGTCGCCGTTTCCGCCGGCGAACAGGACGCCTTCCGCTGGTGGTTCCAGAATCTCGTGCTGCTCGGCAATCCAGACATCCTGCAGCCGGACATCCTGAGCGCTGGCGGGCCTTCCGAGGTGAAGCGCATCTTCGAAATGGCGACAACGCTGGACAAGCCCGTGATGCCGCACAGCCCGCAAGCGGGCATCAGTTCGATGGCCTCCCTGCACGTCTACGCGACGGTGCAGAACGCCACCCGCCCGCACGAGTTCTCCATCGAGTTCTCCGGCCCGCTCGACGACCTGGCCGATCTCTACGGCGAACACATGCTGCCGAAGAACGGCGCGATGCAACTGACCGACAAGCCAGGCTTCGGCATCGAACTCAACGAAACGGCAGTGGCGCGGCTGACCGCGAAGTAGTTCCGCGGAAGTCGGCGAGATCAAAGGCGGGGAGGACATGGCGGACAAAGTAACGATGGCCCTCGTGGGCTGCGGCAACATCGCCAGAGCGCACTGGCGCGGCATCCGCGACCACGCGCCGAGAATCGAAGTGACGGCGGTGGTGGACGCGAACCCGGAAAACGCCCGAGCAATGGCCGAACGCACCGGCGCGCCTGTGTTCTCTTCGCTGCCCGAAGCGCTTTCGGCCGGCACCTTCGACGCCGTGGATCTCATGCTGCCCCACGATCTGCACGAAGAAGCCGCCGCACAGAGCTTCGCCGCCGGCAAGCACGTGCTGCTGGAAAAGCCGATGGCGCACACCTTGGAAAGCGCCGAACGCATCCTAGCCCTGGCGCGCGAATCCAAGAGCCTGTTCATGATCGCCGAACAAGCCCAGTACTGGCCGGACATCCACAAAGCGAAGGAGTTGATCGACGCCGACGCAATCGGCCAAGTCATCGCCGGCAGCGCCTGCTTCCACGACCCGCTCCGCCACGATCCCGCAAATCCCAAACCGTGGCGCTTCGAGCTGGCGCGGGCCGGCGGCGGCATCGCCATCGACGGCGGCGCCCACTGGATACGCCCGCTGCGCATGATGCTCGGCGAAATCGAAGAAGCCGTCGCCATCACCGCCCACCCCGTGCAAGGCATGGAAGGCGAATCCTGGACGCAAGCCCTCCTACGCTTCCAAAGCGGCGTCACCGCCACCTTCACCATGCTGCTCCACGACAGCCCAGTCGCCCCCAGCGAAGACTTCCGCATCACCGGCACCACCGGCGAAATCGTCATCGAACACGGCCCCGAAGGCCGCCTCCTGCTCTACAACGCCTCCCACCCCAACGGCAAGGAAATGATGCAAGCCTTCCCCGGCAAAGTAGCCAGCTTCGGCGCCGAACTCCACGACTTCAGCCTAGCCGTCCTGGAAGGCAAGCCCCTCGAAGCGACGCCTGAGTTCTCCTTGGGCGAAATGCGAACCGCGCTGGCGATGTACCGCTCGGTGGAGAGCCGGCGGTGGGAGAAGGTGTGGGGGTGAGCTAGCCGCTGGCATCCGCGCCCGCTGCCGAGTTGCTGAAGCCGGGTGAGTGCTACGATGTGGTCAACCGGATAACAATGAAGATGGTGGAGGCACCATGAGTCACGCACTTTCGCTCGAAGCGCTGCTGAAGGGATGCGCGGACGATTCGTTCGAAGACGGCATCCGAATCGACACGGAGCTCGAACCGCTGGGAGGGGCAGGCGCCCCCGTGAAGCCGGCGGTGTACGAAGGAGGGCAGTACCAGAGCGATCGCCGTTGGCAAGCCATCGGCGATGCCGAACCGACGCCGGTCATCGTGATCGACAACGTGCCGTCGCAAGCGAACCGCTTGGAGGAAGCGCTGCGGCAGCACCGCGAGAGCGTGGGAATCCCTGAGTTCGTGCTCGATCTGTCCGAACTCACCGGGCTGCCTGCCCACCTGCCGAGGCAGCTGTCCAGCTTGCAGTTCCCCCATCGCAATGCGGATGCGTACTTGAGGGATGCGCTGCTCGACGGCAAAGACTTCCTCGGAACGCCGGTCGGCAAGGCGCTCTTCGCCGCCACGCCGCAAGAGTGCGGCGCCTTGGTCGAGTGGTTTCCGCAATCCCTGCTCTATGGATTCTGGCAGTCGCACCTCGGCAAGAAGCGAGCGAACACCAAGCACGCTCGCGCTTGGGTGTCCGAGATCATCGGCTGGCAACCGGCGTCCGTTGAGACGAAGAACAAGGGCTTGAAGGGCGATCCGCTCAATCTGACGACTGATGAAGTCGTCACCTCGAACCCCGACGACCGCGCCAAGTGGGCTGTCGGCGCGAGCAAGGAAGTGGATGGCAAGAGGGACAAGCTCTCGGAGATCGGGCATGGCCAAGTGCCTTTCATGCGCGAAGCCGATCTTGCTGCCGCTGCGGTTTCCTTCGCTCGCGTGACGCAGCGGGCGACCATCTCCTTCGCCCAACTCCGGCGCGTGAGCTTGGGTACGGGCGCGGCAAACGCCGATGCAGCGGTCCGGGCGCTCCTCGTCGCCTTGGGCCTGCACGCCCATCAACTGGCGTTCGGCAGGGGCTTCGCGTTGCGTTCCGGGGGAGAACTTCGCCCCACGACGAGGACCACGACCTGGCTTGACAGCAGCGGCGATGCGCCTTGCGACCTAGGCGACAGGGCGGCAACGCTCGCACTGCTCCAAGAAGCGAAGGCTCACGCACAGTCCTGCAAAGTACCCCTCGCGGGCTGGGATCAGGCGCCGACGACTCTCACCCCCAGGGATAATCTCAAGAACGCGATTCGCTCCACTTGGCCGGGAGAGCGCGACTGATGCTGGCAATCGCCGTCGAGTTCCTGCACGGGACATTCCGCGGCGACCCCGACGGCACGGCCAACACGGGCCAGTCGCGTCGGGGAGAGTGGCCGCCCTCGCCGGCCCGCTTGTTCGCCGCCCTCGTCGCCGCGGACGGCACACGCGACCGCTGCCGAGTAACCGACGGCAGCGAGTTGGCGTGGCTGGAGCGGCTGCCGCCGCCAAAGATCCATGCGGACACGCGCTGCCGCCACCAGCAACTGAACACGAGATTCGTGGTCAAGCACAGTGGCAGCCCGGAGAAGTCGGCGCACCAAGAGTACGTCGGCAGAGTTGGTACGCCGACGAGACCGGGCTGGCGCGTGGCCGTGAGCGATCCGCGAGTCGTCTACCTGTGGGACGAAGCCACGGCACCGAGCGATGCGCTGTTCAACGCCCTGCGCATGCGGGCCGCGCGAGTCGGTTTCCTGGGCACTGCCGACTCCCCCGCACGGCTGAGCGTCCACGCCGAAATGCCACCGTCGGAGTGCGAACCTTTCGTCCCCGACGAAGATGGCGACGAGGCCATCCGCGTAACCCAGGCCGGGGACCTGGAGATTCTGGATCGTCTCTTCGACGACTGGGTCGAGCGCGGCGCATCGGTGACGCCGAACCAGTTTCCCGCGCTCAAGCACGAGCAGCGCTACCGTTCGCCGGGCGTTCCCGTGCCCGAGGACCGCGGGCAAGTGATGGCTTGGCTGCAACTGGGCCGTCCCATCTCAGGACGCCGCATCACCGCGCTTGTGGAGCTGTTCAAGGCAGCGGTGCTGAGCCAGCACGAACGAATCCACGGCGAACCCCACCAAGTTCTGCACGGGCATGGGTTTCGCGGCAAAGGCTACGAAATCGCCCGCTACTTGGCGCTGCCGAATGTCGGCTATCCGCGGTCCGACGGGCGGATTCACGGCTTGGCCTTGTGGCTGCCGCCCGGCACAGACCCGGAAGTGCGCCGCAAGGCGCGTGACGCCGCATTGGCGGTGCGTCGACTCACAGGCAACGGCCTTGACGTGGCCGTTGACCGGAGAGACGAGGAGGATGACCGCCCGCGCGCCACTTGGCCGAAACGCTGGCTTCGGCCATCGAGGGCGTGGGCAACCGCGTTTCCCGCGATCCACGAGCGCCGACGCACGGTCGACTTGCCGGAGGTGGCGCGCTGGTGTCGCCACGCCGGGTTGCCGGCCCCAATCGCGTTCTGGTCCGGGCGGACGCCGCTGGCTCGTGGAGCGCTCGATCTGGCGCCGGTGGAGGTGAACCGAGAGGGCAAGCCGGGGCTGCCGTACTCCCATGTCGCCCTCCGCTTCGCCGAACCTGTGCCTGGGCCCGTAGTGATCGGTTCCGGGCGACAGCGGGGCTTCGGCCTTTGTGTCCAAGTCGACGATTGAAGGCCACAATGACGGCAACCGAACGTCCGCCCCAATCGCAGGAGAACGGGCCATTCCCGACGTTTGACCAGTTCTATCGGGCGGCAAATGGTCGCGATCCGTTCCCGTGGCAAGCACGCTTGGCGGAAGAGGTCGCACGGACCGAGACGTGGCCGTCGGTCGGCGTGCAGACCGGCCTTGGCAAGACCGCCTGCCTGGATATCGCCGTGTGGTGGTTGGCCTCGCAAGCCGATCGCCATCCGGCCGAGCGCACGGCGCCGACGCGCATCTGGTGGGTCGTGAACCGACGCCTGCTGGTGGATTCCACCGCCGAACACGCCGAGCGGCTGGCTTGCCTCCTTGCTGCCGATGGCGAGAGGCAACGTGACGAAGCATCGCAGGCAGTTGCCGCGGTTGGTGCTCGTTTGCGCTCCCTCTCCGCCACGTCCGCCAAGCCGCTGCAAGTGATCCGTCTGCGTGGCGGCTTGACGTCGCGCACTCCCACCGACCCGTCCGTGCCAGCGGTCATCCTCTGTACCCTGCCCATGTACGGATCGCGCCTGCTGTTCCGCGGCTACGGCTCGAAGCTGCGGGCCATCGACGCGGCGATGGCGGGCGCCGACAGCTTGGTGCTCTTGGACGAGGCCCATCTGGCACCGCATCTCGAGAAGCTGCTGCCGGCTCTGGCCGAATGTACGCCCGGCGCCCGTTCTCCTCTCGGCGAAGCCCGCCCTCAAGCGCGGCTCGTCTCGCTCACCGCCACCGGCGACAACGCAGATGGCGCAGCGCCGTTCCTGCTCGACGCAGACGACGAGGCGAATCCGGTGGTGCGCCAGCGGCTTGACGCCACCAAACCATTGGCGCTGCGGGAGGGTACTGGCGACGGAGCCCGCTGCTTGGCGGATGCGGCACATGATCTGCTGCGGGAAGCGCCAGCGCCGAGTTCGTGCCTGGTGTTCGCCAACAGGCCGATGACGGCCCGCGCCGTGTTCAATCGCTTGAAGAAACAGTACGACGGCAAAGCCGACGTCTTGCTGCTGACCGGCCTGATGCGGGAGCGGGAAGCGGAGCGCATACGCCAATGGATTCTCGACCCGGACCGAGGGATGCCGGCCAACCAAGACGCCGATAAAGCCCGAGACCGTGATCTCATCGTCGTGGCGACCCAGACCTTGGAGGTCGGCGCAGACGTCGATGCGGAGTATCTGGTCACCGAGAATTGCGGAGTACGCGCACTCACGCAGCGGCTGGGCCGCCTCAATCGGCTCGGCAGACACGCGCACGCGCGGGCCATCTACGCGCATGTGCCGCCCAAGCCTGCCAAGGGTGCCAAGAAACCAAGCAGCGCCACTTGGCCCATCTACGGCGAAGAGCCAGCGATGGTTTGGCAGCGGCTGCAAGACGCTTCGGACGGCGACGGAACCGTGGACTTGACGCCTCGGCAAGTGGCGCGAGTGCTGGGGCCACCCTCGGATCAGCCACCCGGCGCTCCCGAAGTGCTCCCCGGCCTACTCTGGGAGTGGATCAAGACGACCACGCCGCCAGAAGGCGAAGCGCCAGTGGAACCCTATTTCAGCGGCATCGAGGGGCCGAACTACACGGTGTCGCTGATCTGGCGAGTCCACGTCCCCGAAGAGGGCGCACGGCTATGGCCACGGGCTACGGACAGCGAAGCGATTGACGTGCCGTTGAGAGAAGTGCGCGACGCCCTGAAGGAGGAGGAAGTGCAGCGGCTTGCGGTGGACGGCATCACTGTCGAAACGGTGTCCGCCACTCGGCTGCAGCCAGGCAATCGGGTTGTCTTGTCCGCGCAACGCGGGCTGATGGACGAGTTCGGATGGAATCCAGATGCGAACGAGCCCGTCGTCGATGCCTCCCTCGCTGGTCACGGCCTGCCTTTGGACAGTCCCACGCTTGAGCACCTGTGCGGGGTGCGTCTCAAACAGCAGATCGCAGCGGCGTTGGGAACTGCGGGCGACGAGGACGAAGATATCGACCCGGATGCCCAACAGGAGGCCGCCGGCGAAGTGCTTGAGGCCGTGCGAGCGGCCGAGACACCGGCTGGCTGGGAAGACGCGGAGTGGGCAGCGTTCGTCAACACGCTGACTGCGCGAGTGGTGCAAGCTCGTGGAGAAGTGCCTCGGCTGCGGGTCGAGAAGCCCCAGCTGGAACCTCGGAACATCGATCTCGACGAGACCTCCCTCGTCCTTGGCCCGGAAGCAATCGAGTTGGAGGCGCACGGTGCCGCTGTCGGAGGCCGGGCGCGAACCATCGCGTCCAGCATTGGCTTGCCACCGCACCTGTGCGAAGTGGTGGAAATCGCTGGCCGCGCCCACGACATCGGCAAGGCCGACCGACGTTTCCAGCGCTGGCTCGATCCCGAAGGAAGGCGGGACGCGCTCGTCGCCAAGTCCGCCACGCCACGCCATCGATGGGAACAAACCCGCGCTGCTTCGGGCTGGCCCCGGGGCGGGCGGCACGAAGCGCTGTCCGCTTGGCTGGTGGGGGCGTGGCTCGAACAGATGCCAGCGTGGTGCGAGAGGCTTTCCCAACTCGCCGTAGACGAACGGCAAGCGGCAACGGAACTGCTGCTGCACCTCGTGATCAGCCACCACGGCAAGGGCCGGCCCCTCGTTCGGCCAGTCGAGGACGACACGCTGACGGATGTCTGCGGCGTGGTGGAAGGCGTGGCAGTGCGGACTTCGGCCAACCTCTCCCGCGTCGATTGGAACCAGCCAGCTCGCTTCAAGCGCCTCAACGACCGCTTCGGCCCGTGGGGATTGGCTTTGCTGGAGGCCATACTGATTCGCGCCGACCACGCCGTGTCCGCAGGTACGAACGTCGATTGGGACCCGCTATGAGCAACAGCTTGGACTGTCCCGGATTGCGCGCCGACTCCGTGCTCGCTTGGCTCGCCGCTGTGGGCGCCATGGTGCTCGACCACCGCCTGCGGCTGCACTGGACGACGGACGCCACGCCGCTCGCGGTCTTGTCGTCCGACGACGTACCGCCACTCGATGCGCTTCTCGATGCTTGGCCGGACAGCGCGTTGCTGGACGACATGCCGATTGCCAAACGCTGGCGGCAGGCCGACGCCATCGAACGCAAGGTGTCGGCGGATTCGTTCCGGGAACGTGCCCGATTGGCCCGAGAGCACCCCCACGCGTGGACGCTCTCTTCGACAATGACGGACCTGTCGATCAGTGACCGTGGCGAGGTGGCACACGGGCCTTTCGATCCATCCGGCCCAGGAACGATCAAGTGGCTGCACCATCGGCTGCTCAAGCTGCACAAGACGTTGGAACCTTCGACCGATCGGCTTCGAGATTCCCTGCTCGGTCGAGCGGCTCGTGTGCAAGACAACGGCCTTGGTTTCGACCATGCCAGATTGGGCTCGCTGGCCGACAAGACGGAGAAGTGGACCGATCCGGTAGTCGAGACTCTTGCTTTCTTCGGACTTGCTCTGTTGCCGGTACGCGACGACGGGGTTGATGAGCGACTAGAGCGGCGACCCCGGAGGGACAGGCAGAGGCAACGAGGCTGGCGGCTGTTCGACGACAATGGCACAACCGCCCGGCACTTTGCCTGGCCTGCTTGGCATCAGCCGTTGAACAGCGCGGGAATCGACGCACTGCTGGATGCGTGGCATCCGAACAGGCGGGGCAGAAGGGCTGGCTGGAAGTTGCTGGGAGTTCACGCGGCGTGGCGGAGCGTGGCCTACAGAGCCCAGAGTAGCAGCGACGCGACCAAAGCCTACGGCTCCGAGCGCCTGTGAGCACCGAGCCGATCGTCCCCATTTCCGCCCTCGAACACTTCGCGTACTGCGCGCGGCAATGCGCCCTCATCCACTGCGATGGCGTGTGGAGCGACAACGCCCACACGGTGCGGGGTGCCCATGCGCATCGCCGCGTGGACAGCGGCCGCCATCGGCAGGAACGCGGGCGCAGGGTGCTGCGGGCCATCCCGTTGTGGTCCGAGGCGTTGGGTCTCTCCGGTCGTGCGGACGCCGTGGAACTCAAGGACGGCGAAGTGCGCCCGGTGGAATACAAGGCGGGAACCCGACACGGCATCGCCGCCGACATGCAAGTATGCGCGCAAGCGCTGTGCTTGGAAGAAATGCTGGAGGTGGAGATTCCGTATGGCCACGTCTGGTATGGCGGCCCAAGGCGGCGGCTGCGCGTGGACTTCACGCTGGCGTTGCGGGATCAAGTGTGCGCCGCGATTGGGGCAATCCGTGAACAGCTGCTGGCCGGCGATCTTCCCGCGGCACCGAACGACGAGCGCTGCAAGGAGTGCCAACTCCGCAGCCACTGCCTCCCGGAGCTCGCGAGCGCACCGAGAAGAGTGAGGAGATACGTGTCCGACTTGGTGTTCCAGTGCGCCATCTGAGCACCGCGTACGTTCGCAATCACCGCGCTCGCGTACAGCATCGACGGGGAGCGCTGATCGTCACTTCGCCGGAGGGGAGCCAGCGAATCCCCTTGGAGGCGGTTGATGCGCTCATCGTGTTGGGCGGTGCGCAACTCACCACGCAAGCGCTGGACGCCTGCGTTCGCCGCGGCGTGCGCGTGGCGGCGCTCGGCATGAGCGGTGCGCTTCGCTTCGCCGTAAGCGGCCCGACGAACGGCAACGTGCATTTGCGAATCGCGCTCTTTCGCGCAGCGCTGGACGACGCCCATGCGCTCGCGCTGGCCAAGGCGACCGTGGCAGCGAAGCTCCAGAACAGCCGGACGGTGGTTCGTCGATGGTCTCGGGATGCGAAGGACCCGGAAGTGGGCGAGCAGCTGGCAACCCGCAGCGAAGCCATCCGAGAGCGCATCGCGAGGCTTCCCGCCGTCGACACCTCGGATCAAGTGCGAGGCATCGAAGGCGATGCCGCCCGAATCTACTTCCGCGCGCTTGCCAAGGCTGTCGCCAGCTGCGAGCTTGGTTTCTCCGCGAGAACCCGCCGGCCGCCTCGAGATCCCGTCAATGCCCTGCTCGGCTTCTGCTACGGATTGCTGGTGACGGAGTGCGTGGGCGCCTTGGAGAGCGTGGGGTTGGACTATCAGATGGGCTTCTTCCATCGTCCACGATCGGGACGCCCCTCCTTGGCTCTTGACCTTGCCGAAGAGTTGCGGGCGCTCACCGACCGCTTCGTGGTCTCGTTCGTTCGGCGCCGTCAGATCGGCACGGACGGCTTCGTCCACATGCCAGGTGGTGCCGTCTACTTGAGCGACGAAGGGCGGACGACGTTGATCAAGGCATGGGAAGAGCACAAGGAGGTTGAAATCCAACACCAGCTCCTTCGCCGACCAGTGGGCCGCTGGGCGCTGCCATCGGTTCAAGCAACGCTCCTAGCCCGCCACCTGCGCGGCGACCTGCCCGACTACGCGCCATTCGTGCTGCCGTGACGCCGTGGACGTTCTCATCACCTACGACATTGCGGACACCCAAGGCGAGGGCGCGTCTCGGCTGCGCCGCATCGCCGACATCTGCGGAAAGTACGGCCAGCGGGTGCAGTTCTCGGTCTTCGAGTGCCGGCTCTCCCAGGTGCGCTTGGCCCGCTTGATCGCGGAAGTGGAAGACGCGATGGACAACGGCCGAGACTCCGTATTCGTGTACCGCTTCCCCGGCGAAATCGCCAACTCCACCCTGCGTCTCGGCCGACAACCCGCCCGCGAACTGGGCCAGCCGTGGGTGCTCTGACCAAGCCTGCGAACCCCCGGTGATTCCATGCAATTTGAGGCAGTTCTGCGATCTCAGGGGTGTTTCCGATGACCACAAAGCGCCAAGGATGCAATGATCACCTCGTTTCGCCCCAAACTGCCACCCGAATAGAGCACCCTTGCCACCGTCTGGCAGAATAGCTGTGTCGCCGGGATTAACCTCTCGGCCTTCGTTGAGCGCCCGCGGATCTGGATGAGGGCGACCCGTGGACTCTGGTGTCGCCGGGATTAACCTCTCGGCCTTCGTTGAGCGGAGACGATGCTGCTGGCGTTCATCGCGGCGCTCGCATGTGTCGCCGGGATTAACCTCTCGGCCTTCGTTGAGCGACCGCTTCGACGCAGCGGCGAAGCTCCGGCGTGTCGGTGTCGCCGGGATTAACCTCTCGGCCTTCGTTGAGCGACGTCCATCAAGGAGTGCCGATGCACCGCCAGCATGCGTGTCGCCGGGATTAACCTCTCGGCCTTCGTTGAGCGGCTTGTCGCCGCGATGTCGCTATACGAGTCCCTCCAGTGTCGCCGGGATTAACCTCTCGGCCTTCGTTGAGCGCCGGGGATCGAATTCGTGCGCGGCGACGTGACCGGGACGTGTCGCCGGGATTAACCTCTCGGCCTTCGTTGAGCGAGCGGCGTGCTGGCGGAGATGGACACGCTCATCGACGTGTCGCCGGGATTAACCTCTCGGCCTTCGTTGAGCGGCGGCCTCGTCGGCGTTGCGGGCGATCGGCTCGCGAGTGTCGCCGGGATTAACCTCTCGGCCTTCGTTGAGCGCTGGAGCCGTTCGCGGGCTCCCTGGCAGTCCTGCTGGTGTGTCGCCGGGATTAACCTCTCGGCCTTCGTTGAGCGTTTGATTCGTGGTGGCCAACGTGCCGTCTGCCGCCGGGTGTCGCCGGGATTAACCTCTCGGCCTTCGTTGAGCGCCAAACGGCGCCAATGTACCCTGATGGCGTCAAACAGGTGTCGCCGGGATTAACCTCTCGGCCTTCGTTGAGCGGCGTCTGCGGCGCGATGCTCTCCGTGATGCCCTCGTGTCGCCGGGATTAACCTCTCGGCCTTCGTTGAGCGGTCCCGAGACAACATGGACGCCTTCCGTTCCGCCGCCCGTGTCGCCGGGATTAACCTCTCGGCCTTCGTTGAGCGGCCGACCGGCAAGCCGCCCAACGCGACCAAGATTCAGGGTGTCGCCGGGATTAACCTCTCGGCCTTCGTTGAGCGATCGCCCGGCGGGTGATCATGGGGGCTTCGAGGAGCGTGTCGCCGGGATTAACCTCTCGGCCTTCGTTGAGCGCAGCGCATCGTCGAAGGCATGACGGAGGATGGGCGGGTGTCGCCGGGATTAACCTCTCGGCCTTCGTTGAGCGCATGTTGTCCGGGCCGCGGACAACGCGGATGTAGGCGGTGTCGCCGGGATTAACCTCTCGGCCTTCGTTGAGCGGTCCAAGGCGACATGATGACGTTGCCGCTTGATGGGTGTCGCCGGGATTAACCTCTCGGCCTTCGTTGAGCGAACCAACAGCAGCAGCGGATTCATGGCCTGTATGGAGTGTCGCCGGGATTAACCTCTCGGCCTTCGTTGAGCGCTGCGGATGGGCGCGCGGTACTTCGCCTCGCCGTCGAGTGTCGCCGGGATTAACCTCTCGGCCTTCGTTGAGCGACCGCCCACAGGTCGGGATCGAGGATGAGCTGGTCGGGTGTCGCCGGTATTAACCTCTCGGCCTTCGTTGAGCGGCGGACACGGACTCGGTCTTCCTGCCACGCGGCGCTGGTGTCGCCGGGATTAACCTCTCGGCCTTCGTTGAGCGGCCGCCTATCTCGCTTGCCACGCGGAACACGCCGACGTGTCGCCGGGATTAACCTCTCGGCCTTCGTTGAGCGGCCTTATGGTGCGGTCGCATAGTCTCTCGCCCACTGCGCGTGTCGCCGGGATTAACCTCTCGGCCTTCGTTGAGCGGAGCACACCGTACAAGTCCGGCCTCATCTCCTGTCGCGTGTCGCCGGGATTAACCTCTCGGCCTTCGTTGAGCGACGAGCACGGGCGGTCTGCTGTTGCGGTGCTGCGAGGTGTCGCCGGGATTAACCTCTCGGCCTTCGTTGAGCGCGGCTGCCGCTCGCCAGCGGCCGGGAGATCGTCGCGAGTGTCGCCGGGATTAACCTCTCGGCCTTCGTTGAGCGGAGAAAGAGCGCATGGGGGGCGTGGAGCGCCCCTGGCGGTGTCGCCGGGATTAACCTCTCGGCCTTCGTTGAGCGCGCGGCAGTCCGTGAAGCAGCACGAGGATCGAGATGCGGGTGTCGCCGGGATTAACCTCTCGGCCTTCGTTGAGCGGGCCTCTGGCAGATGGCGTACGGTTCCGTCGCGCCGGTGTCGCCGGGATTAACCTCTCGGCCTTCGTTGAGCGACTCCCTCCCAACGTCGTCGAGGTGGCGACGAAACGGTGTCGCCGGGATTAACCTCTCGGCCTTCGTTGAGCGACCCAATCGCGCTGCGGCCCAACGCCCCTGTGCCGGGTGTCGCCGGGATTAACCTCTCGGCCTTCGTTGAGCGCTCGACGGCCCCCCGCCGCACAAAGAGCACACCAGGTGTCGCCGGGATTAACCTCTCGGCCTTCGTTGAGCGATCACCCTCACGGTGCGTCGCGGCGGCCAGTCGGCTAGTGTCGCCGGGATTAACCTCTCGGCCTTCGTTGAGCGTCGGACGGCGACGGCGGCACCGTGGACCGCGGCGCGAGGTGTCGCCGGGATTAACCTCTCGGCCTTCGTTGAGCGGACTACACGACGGCCTGCCCGCCACCGGGCTACGATGGGTGTCGCCGGGATTAACCTCTCGGCCTTCGTTGAGCGATGGCGGGCTTCTTCGCGAGCGTCGGGGCCAGAGGGGTGTCGCCGGGATTAACCTCTCGGCCTTCGTTGAGCGTCGTTCAGCGGGCAATATGCCGCTTGGTTCGGCACGTGTCGCCGGGATTAACCTCTCGGCCTTCGTTGAGCGTCCGCCACGTCCTCGTACACCCCGGCGCGCGCGACCAGTGTCGCCGGGATTAACCTCTCGGCCTTCGTTGAGCGGTCACTGTCACCCGCGCCCCGAACAGCACCCTTGCGGGTGTCGCCGGGATTAACCTCTCGGCCTTCGTTGAGCGGGTTCTGCGGCGCAGTGGGATACGGTTTTCGGGCGGGTGTCGCCGGGATTAACCTCTCGGCCTTCGTTGAGCGGCGCAGTGTGAGACACGCAATCCCAACCACCTCCGCTCGTGTCGCCGGGATTAACCTCTCGGCCTTCGTTGAGCGAAGAAGCACAACGAAGAGTTCGTCGCCAACAACGAGGTGTCGCCGGGATTAACCTCTCGGCCTTCGTTGAGCGACGACGGAAGCCTCGCCTGTGGTCGCCGGCAAAAGCGCGTGTCGCCGGGATTAACCTCTCGGCCTTCGTTGAGCGGCGGTTCAGTTCGTCAGCCGCTACGTCAAGTTCGACAGGTGTCGCCGGGATTAACCTCTCGGCCTTCGTTGAGCGTCGAAACCGTCAGCGGCAGTGGCGACATCTCCTTCAGGTGTCGCCGGGATTAACCTCTCGGCCTTCGTTGAGCGGTCGAGGGCCGTGCCCGCCGCGTTGCCAGCGCGGCCGTGTCGCCGGGATTAACCTCTCGGCCTTCGTTGAGCGCGCCGCAAGGTGGCCGTCGCCTTCGATGGTGGCGAAGTGTCGCCGGGATTAACCTCTCGGCCTTCGTTGAGCGAACGCCGTCGACGGGAACTTCATCAGCCGCGACCACGTGTCGCCGGGATTAACCTCTCGGCCTTCGTTGAGCGACGTTCGTCTGGCCGTTCATCAGTCGGTCCGCTTTGAGTGTCGCCGGGATTAACCTCTCGGCCTTCGTTGAGCGTTGCTTGTCGCCGCCAGCGTCGAAAACGTACTGCGGCGTGTCGCCGGGATTAACCTCTCGGCCTTCGTTGAGCGGGGTCCTCTTTGTCGTTCTTGACGTGCGACCAGACCTGTGTCGCCGGGATTAACCTCTCGGCCTTCGTTGAGCGCTCTCCGGCACACGCACGCGCAGATGGACGTTGGTGCGTGTCGCCGGGATTAACCTCTCGGCCTTCGTTGAGCGGTCGCCGTGTTCGCCCTCGCCGAGAGCGGCGGCGAGGTGTCGCCGGGATTAACCTCTCGGCCTTCGTTGAGCGTGCCCATGCTGGTCGTCCTCGATCGTCGTGCGCAGGGTGTCGCCGGGATTAACCTCTCGGCCTTCGTTGAGCGGAGAAGGGCCCGCAGGCACTCTTCTGGGGCTTGCGCGTGTCGCCGGGATTAACCTCTCGGCCTTCGTTGAGCGGTCGCGACGCGGACGTGCTCGGTCTCGTCGATGCGGCGTGTCGCCGGGATTAACCTCTCGGCCTTCGTTGAGCGACGGATGCTTGGAGCGCCGACGTGGCCAAGCATCTGGTGTCGCCGGGATTAACCTCTCGGCCTTCGTTGAGCGTTCGCCGGACGCTACGCCCCCTACAGCACCACCCTGGTGTCGCCGGGATTAACCTCTCGGCCTTCGTTGAGCGAACGGCGACGTGGATCGCGTGAACGGCAGCGCGTGGATGTGTCGCCGGGATTAACCTCTCGGCCTTCGTTGAGCGTGGTGTGACAGCCGGAGAGACGGCAATCCGAGCCGCGTGTCGCCGGGATTAACCTCTCGGCCTTCGTTGAGCGTTCGCGAACCCGTGCAGGAGGCTGGCCAACCCAGAGCCGGTGTCGCCGGGATTAACCTCTCGGCCTTCGTTGAGCGCGCTCCAGATCGCGCGATATGGCGACGGCGCCGCTCGTGTCGCCGGGATTAACCTCTCGGCCTTCGTTGAGCGTCGTCCATCAGGTCGTGCAGCGCCTGCGTCAGCAGGAAGTGTCGCCGGGATTAACCTCTCGGCCTTCGTTGAGCGGGCAGGCCGTGCGTCGCGTCGTCCTCGATGCCGATCCGGGTGTCGCCGGGATTAACCTCTCGGCCTTCGTTGAGCGCAGCCCGCGGGCTTGCGCCCGTTGGTCGCGGCGGGCGGTGTCGCCGGGATTAACCTTTCGGCCTTCGTTGAGCGCTCGCGCCGCCCGCGTCCAGGACGATTCTGGACAGGTGTCGCCGGGATTAACTTCTCGGCCTTCGTTGAGCGACGTTGCGCAATCCGCCGACGCCCCTCGAACTGGCGGGTGTCGCCGGGCTTAACCTCTCGGCCTTCGTTAAGCGATCGCGGGCAATGCCGATGGCGAGGCTCTGGCTGGCTTGTGTCGCCGGGACTAACCTCTCGGCCTTCGCTGAGCGCTCTGGGATGGCTGGCCGCAGTACGTCATTGATGGCGTGTCGCCGGGATTAATCCCCCGGCCTTCGTTGAGCGCACCACGTCATTGCCAATGCGGACGACCGCTCGGCCAAGTGTCGCCGGGAATAACTCTCGGCCTTCGTTGCGAGCGTAGATCAGTGCAGCGATGCGCCTTGTCCTGATACCGCCAGCGTGCCGTGTGGCACCGGTTCGTCGCGGGTCGCCATGCGTCCGATGGTGTAGACGCTCTCGCCGGCCCCGGTCAGTTCTTCGCGCAGCGTCTCGGCGTCGTCCGGCGAGACGCAGAGGACGAATCCGATGCCGTTGTTGAAGGTGCGGAGCATTTCCATGTCTTCGATGTTGCCGGCCTGTTGCAGCAGGGGGAAGAGGGCGGGGCGGGGCCAGGCGTCCAAGTCGATGTGGGCGGCCAAGTGGGGGGCGAACATGCGGGGCAGGTTGTCCACTAAGCCGCCGCCGGTGATGTGGCTCATGCCCTTCACTCGGCGGGGGGCGCGGCGCACCACGGGCAGCACCGATTTGACGTAGATGCGGGTTGGCGCGAGCAGGTCGTCGATGAGGGCGTCGTCCATGGCCAGGCCGCGGTCGGCCACGATGCGGCGCACCAGCGAGTAGCCGTTCGAATGCGGGCCGCTTGACGGCAAGCCTAGAAGCACGTCGCCGGGTTCGATGCTGGCCTTGCCTTCCTGCCCGACGACTTCGTTGCGCTCCACGACGCCCACGCAGAATCCGGCCAGTTCGTAGTCGCCGGGTTGGTGGAAGCCGGGCATCTCTGCGGTTTCGCCGCCAGCCAGACCGCAGCCGGCGAGTTCGCAGGCGTGGGCGATACCGGCGATCACCCGTTCGGCAACCGGCAGGTCCAGAGCGCCCGTGGCGTAGTAGTCGAGGAAGAGGAACGGTTCCGCGCCCGTCACCAGCAGGTCGTTGACGCACATGGCCACTAGGTCTTGACCGATCCCGTCGTGGCGGTCGTAGTCGATGGCGAGGCGCAGCTTGGTGCCTACGCCGTCCGTACACGTCACCAGCACCGGCTCGCGGTAGCCGGTGGGCATCGTCGCCAAGGCCGCGAAGCCGCCGAGGCCGGAGAGCATTTCCGGGCGGCGCGTGCGGGCGACGGCGGGCGCAATGCGGCGCACGAGTTCGTTGCCAGCGTCGATGTTTACGCCGGCGTCTTGGTAGGTCAGGCCAGTCATCTCAACTCGCTCTCGAGCATCCGTTTTCATGCGGGGAACATGCCGCTCGCGCTCCCCGGCTGAGGGTCCTGCTTGAACGACGACGCCAAGCTGCGGCTTTGGAACCCGGACGGTGGGGAGTGTATGCCGAAAACTTGCTGGTTCGCCCGTGCGCTGTGCCGCACTCTGCGCCGACGGTTCTTTTACACTTGCGCCGCTCAAGTCGCATACGCCCGACCTCGTGACTGCTTGCAAGCGCCTGTTCCTCTGCACTGCCGTTCTCGCCGCGTCCTTCGGCGATGCGGCGGTGGTGCCGTGGATTTACACGGTGGAGGTGGCGGTGTCTTCGCAGGCTGATGCGGAGCGTCGTCGGGCGAGCAGGGCTGCGCTGTCCACGTTGCTGACGCGGCTGACCGGCATGAGCGAGATTCCGCATACGGCGGATGTTCGCGATGCGCTGCAACGGCCTGCCGACTTCTACACCAGCTATCGGTTCGAGCGGCGCGGCGGGGCGGGGCGAGAGGGCGAAGGGACGGTGTTGACGATTCGCTTCGAGCCGGCTTCGGTGCAGGGGCTGCTGCGGCGGGCCGGGTTGCCGATCTGGGCTGCGGACCGGCCCTCGATTCTGGCGTGGCTGGTGGTGGAGCGTGGCGGGGCGCGCGAGCGGCTTGAGGGCGCCGAGGCTGCTGCCGTTGCGCAGGCGCTTGAGGCGCGGGCGCGGGAACGTGGTTTGGAGGTCTTTCTGCCGTTGAACGACAGGGCGGACATGGAGCTTGGCGCGGCGGAACTCTGGGGGCGGTTCTGGGAGCGCATCGATGCGGCTTCGGCCCGCTACGGGGCGGAGTTGCTGCTGCTTGGGCGTCTGCGGGATCGCGGCGATGGGAGTTGGGATGCGGCTTGGGATCTGCGCGGTCGGCAGAGTGCGCTGGTGCCGCGTTTCGACGATGCGGCGCCGCGCCGGCCGGCCAATCGGCCAGCGTTGCCTGCCGCCAGCTTCCGGCATCGGGTTCCTTCGGCGGCGTTGGCGGCGCAGGCGGCTGTGGACAGCGCGGCCGAGGTGCTTGCCGATCGTTTCGCCGTGCGTGGCGGGCTTAGGGCCATCGCGGTGACGGTGCGGGGGGCGCAGACGGTGCGCGGCTATGCGTCGCTGCTTGCGCATCTGCGCTCCCGCGAGTACATCGAACGCTTCGAGATCGGCTTCGTGGAGCGCGACGCCATGCACTTTCGGCTGCACTCGCGGTCGAGTCCCGAACAGCTGCGCGAACTGCTTACGATAGCCGGGCGGTTCGAGATCGAGGAACGTGCGGACGTGTTCTCCGCAGACCAGACGGGCAAGGCGTTGACGCTGCTTTGGCGAGGTCCGAAATGAACGCCAAGGATCCGCGCACGGATAATCGCTGGCGGCTGGCGGTTCGGCAGCTGCCGAACCTCGTCACCGTGGCGCGGGTGGTGCTCGTCGTGCCGACGGCGTGGCTGCTGTGGCAGGGGCAGATCGTCGCCGCGCTGGCGCTGATCGCCATCGGCGGTCTCTCCGATGCGGTGGACGGCGAACTGGCGCGGCGCTTCGACTGGCGGACGCGCTTCGGTGCCATCGCGGATCCGGCCGCGGACAAGCTGCTCATCGTGGTGGTCTTCGTCGTGCTTGCGGTGCAGGGGCATCTGCCGGTGTGGTTGCTCGTCGTCGTGGTGGGGCGCGATCTGGTGATCGTGTCCGGCGCGCTGACGTATCGCTTTCTGTTCGGCGAACTGGAGATGGCGCCGACGCTGCTCAGCAAGGTCAACACCGGCTTGCAGATCGTCGTGCTGCTGCTCGTGCTGGTGCATCTTGCCGGGTACGAACCGGCGGCCAGCATCGCCGGGATGGTCGACCCGTGGGGCTTCGTGCTGGTGGGGCTTTCCAGCACGGTGTCCGGCATCCAGTACGTTCTGGTGTGGAGTTGGCGGGCCAGGGACGAACACCGGGCTCGGGCGGCAGCGGCTTCGGAGGAGGGCGAGTGAGCCAGGCGGCAACACCGGCGACGCAACTGCCGATGGCGTTCGAGCTGCCCGAACAGCATACGTTCGAGCGTTTCGTGGTGGGCGACAACGGGGAGCTGGTGGAACGGCTGCGCGGACGCACGGGCCGCTTCGACGGCCTGTGGCTGTTCGGCGCGCAAGGGGTGGGCAAGACGCACCTTCTCCAAGCCGTGTGCCACGAGCGTTCCGGGGCCGCCTACGTTCCCGCCCGTGGCGTTGAAGCTTCGGCGGCTTCGCTCGACGCCTACGCCTGGTTCAATGTGGTGGGCGTGGACGACGTGCAGTGCTGGCTGGGGGAACGGGAGCGGGAGACGGCGCTCTTCACGCTCTACAACAGGCTCGCCGCCAAGGGCGCGATGCTGGTCTTCACCGCGGACCGCTCGCCGTTGCTGCTCGATTGCGTTCTGCCCGACTTGCGCTCGCGACTCCGCGCCGCCAACTGCTACCGCGTGGCGCCGCTTTCGGACGAGGACAAGGCGAAGATGCTCACGGACGTCGCCAGTCGTCGCGGCTTCCTGCTCGGCGACGACGTGCTGCGCTTTCTGCTCGTCCGCACCAGCCGCGACCAGCGCGAACTGCTGCGCATCCTCGACCGCTTGGATCACGCCTCGCTCGCGGCGCAGCGGCGCATCACCATTCCGTTTGCGAAGGAAGTGCTGTGCCTTTGAGCCGGGTAGCGATGACGGGGGGAGGCACCGCGGGCCACGTGGTGCCAGCCATTCCGATCATGCAGGCGCTGCTGAAGGAAGGCTGCGAGGTGTGCTTCATCGGCGGTGCGTCGGGGCCGGAACGGGAGCTGGTGGCGCCGCTGGGGGTGCCGTTCCACGCGGTGAACACGGGCAAGCTGCGGCGCTACTTGTCGCTGCGCAATCTGCTCGATGCGCTGCGCATTCCGGTCGGCATCGGGCAGGCGTGGTGGCTGCTGCGCCGTGTTCGTCCGCAGGTGGTGTTCTCGAAAGGCGGCTTCGCGTCCTTTCCCGCGGTGGTCGGCGCTTGGCTGAACGGGGTGCCGGTGGTGGCGCACGAATCGGACCTCACGCCGGGTCTGGCGAACCGCCTGAGCGCACCGTTCATCCGTACGCTGTGCGTGAACTTCGATGTTGCGGAGGGCGAGTCGGCAAGTAGAAGGCGCGTCGTGTTGACGGGTACGCCGGTGCGGGAGGAACTGCTTGATGGGAACTCCGAACGCGGTCGGGCGCTGCTCGGCTTCGGCGAGTCCGGCAAGCCCGTGCTGCTGGTGGTCGGCGGAAGTCTTGGCGCCACGGCGCTGAATTCGATCGTGCGCGAGGCTCTCGAACGGCTGCTCGCTTGCTGGCGCGTGGTGCATGTCTGCGGGCCGGGCAATCTGGACGCGAAGCTCGATGCGACGCCCGGCTACGTGCAGCGCGAATACGTGCGCGACGAGTGGGGCGACGTCATCGCCGCCGCGGACGTGGTGGTTTCGCGCGCCGGGGCGAACGCGCTCTACGAATGGCTGGCCCTCGGCAAGCCGCATCTTCTGGTGCCGCTGCCGACGACGGCAAGCCGCGGCGACCAGATCGAGAACGCGGCCTACGCCGAGGCCAACGGCTGGAGCATGGTGATTCCAGAACATGAACTGAATTCGCAGACATTGGCCGAAGGCGTCGCTAAACTTGCCGCCCTTGCGCCGGACATTGCCCGCCGGCTGGAAACCTTCCGCACCCGGGACAGCGTCGCCATCATCGTCCGCGAACTCGAACGCGCGGCTGGGTCCGCATGACGGCCCGGCCAGACTGAGAACGCGCCAAGGAATCTAGAGATGTACAGAGTCAAGACGTTCAATCAAATCGCCGCTCGCGGGCTGGCGCGGTTTCCCGACGACGGCTTCGAGGTCGGTGCCGACCTCGCCTCCCCCCACGCCCTGCTGCTGCGCAGCCATCGCGTGGACGCGAACGACTTGACGCCCGGCATCAGCGCGGTGGCCCGTGCCGGCGTGGGCGTCAACAACATTCCCGTGGCCGCCTGCACGGAACGCGGCATCGTCGTCTTCAACACGCCGGGGGCGAACGCCAACTCCGTGAAGGAGCTGGTGCTGGCTGCCTTGCTGCTCACCTCCCGCGACGTGCTTGGGGGCTTCGCCTACGTTCGCTCGCTTTCCGCAGTGGCGGACGACGCCGAACTGCATCGCCTCGTGGAGCGCGAGAAGCGGCGCTTCAAGGGGCACGAAGCGGCTGGGCGCACGCTGGGCATCGTCGGCCTTGGCGCCATCGGTTCGCGGGTGGCGCGGGCGGCGTTGAATCTGGGAATGGACGTGCTCGGCTACGACCCGGCGCTCTCCGTGGATGCCGCGTGGCGGCTGCCGAGCGAGGTCAAGCGGATGGAGAACCTGCCGTCGCTGTTCGCCCGTTCGGACTACGTGACGCTGCACATTCCGGCGTTCGCGGACAACGTCGGCCTCGTGAACGCCGAAGCGCTCCGCCGCTTTCGCAACGACTCGGTGCTGCTGAACTTCGCCCGCCAGGAGATCGTCGACGAGCAGGCGGTGAAGAGTGCGCTGGAGAGCGGCAAGCTGCGCGCCTACGTCGCCGATTTTCCGAGCGCCGCGCTGGCCGGGGTGGAGAGTTTCCACGCCACGCCCCACCTCGGCGCGAGCACTGCCGAGGCGGAGGAGAACTGCGCCGCGATGGCGGCGGATCAGCTGGTCGCGTTTCTGCGCGACGGCAACGTGACCAACTCGGTGAACTTCCCGAACGTGGCGCTCGAACCCGCCGACGGCCACCGCATCGGCGTCACCAACGCCAACGTGGCCGGGATGCTGGGCAAGATCATGACGGTCTTCGCGGACGCGAACATCAACATCATCGACATGATCAACAAGAGCCGCGACGACGTGGCCTACAACCTCATCGACCTGGACACGCCGCCGAACGCCGAGGTGGTCGCCAACCTCGAACGCATCGACGAAGTGTTGAGCGTGCGGGTCTTCGAGCGGGAGGACGACTGAGAGGGCGCTGGCGCTAACCGAGCTTGCCGACGACCTCGCGCAGCGCCTCGATGAACTTCAACGGCTGGTCGAGGAAGACGTGGTGCCGGGCATCCGCCACCTCGGCCACCGGAACGTCGCCCGGCAGCAGTTCCAGCATGTACTCCAACGCCCGCTTCGTGAAGGAATCGCTCAACGCGCCGTAGACGATTCCGACCGGCATCGAGATGCCGGTGTAGTCTTCCGGCTCCCGCTCGCCGCCCTTGAGCGTGAGCGGCAGCTCTTCGTCGAACTTCCACGCCCAGCCGCCATCGACGCGCATCAGCGACTGCTTGGCGATGTAGGCCAGGATGTAGGCGTTGTCGCAAGGCTGCGGCGGGAAGAGCCGAAACCGCGCCTCGGCGGTTTCCCGATCGGGATAGGTTTTCGCCCGGCCACCGCCCATCATCGGCATGTCCGGCTCGGGTTCGTCCGGGTGGCGCATCCCCGAATCGACCAGCACCAGCGCGCCGAAGCGATCCGGGAACAGATTGGCGGCCTTCGCGGCCATCATGCCCCCGAAGCTGTGGCCCACGACCACGACATCCTTGCCGAGGCCAGCGGCATCGCAAACGGCGACGATCTCCTGCGCGTAGGTTTCGGCGTCGTAGGCGTAGCGGTAGTCGGAATCGCCCATGCCGGTGAGATCCATGGCCGCGACGCGGTAGTCGTCGGCAAGCTGCGGCGCGATGAAGTCCCACCAGCGGCTGTGCGCGTTCATGCCGTGGATCAGCAGCATGGGCCGCTCCCCAGCCCCGCCCCAGCACCGATACGCGACATCGCATTCGTCCACTTCCACGACATGCTCCGACGCTTCCGTCTCCACCGCCGCCCAGAACCAGTCCGGAATCGCCGCCCCGCCTCTATCCCACCGTGCCACCCGCACCTCCTTCGCGCCCAAGCAGCAGCGACGTTAGCACAGCGTGCGGAAGCCGCACCACGAGCCGGGCTCTTTTCCCCCGAAACCGCTTGACAGAGAAAATCACGCGGTGCGAGCCTATCTCCGCAGGTTGGCGTATGCTGCCGTTCCGGTGCCGAGCAGCGTTCGGCTTCCATGGACTGAAGGGAGAGACGTTCGTGCCTTGGGAGACCGTCCTCATCGTCGCAATTATCGCGGGCGCCCTGGTGCCGGCGTTTGTGGTCTGGTCGTGGTACACCGACGCCGTGAACATCCGCGTTCAAAGCGGCGTCAACGATGACGAAGCCGCGGCGACGATGTTCATCCGCGTGCTCGATGCCGCGCAGAGGACCTTGATCGTCCACGACGACGGCAACAAGATGAAGGGCACGGTGTACGACGACAATCGCGTCGTCGAAGCGGTTGGGCGTCGCCTGCGCGAGAACCAGCAACTCAACATCCGCTGTCTGTTCAACGATCGGCAAGATCTCGAGTTGGTGCGACGGATGCGTTCGGAGTTCCCGGACCGCTTCAGGGCGTGGTACCGCCAAGGGCCCAGGCCGGTTGGCGACGTCCACTACAAGATCGCCGACGACGGGGCTTTCGGGCACATTTCGACGCACCAGCACGGGCAGCCGGAGCGGAGGTTCAAGCTGCTGGACTGTTCGGCGGCCAAGCCCAGAACGAGGAAGCATGTTTTTCGCAGGTACTTGACTCGATTCGAGCGCGACATCGCGGCGGCCACGGAGTGATCGAGTGCTTCCCGCCGATTCCGATCTACATCGTGACAGGAATCGTGGCGACGATGTTCACCACGGTGGCATCCAAGATCGAGAGCGTTGAACCGAGCCGAACCGACCGCGTCTTCGCGTGGTTCTTGCTCTTCCTGCTGGCGATTCCATTTGCTCAGCTGCTGTCGACACTCCTTCCCGCCGCGATCTACGGCGAGTGCCGTGCCGGCACGGTCGCGCAGGTCAACTCGGACGCGCGTTGGCTCCTCAGATTCCACGTTGCGACGTTGTTTCCGCTGCCTTGCGGCATCGCTCTCTGGTTCTGGCTGCGCCGCCTAGAAGTCGGTCGGCTCGAAGGCGACGACCAAGACTCTCCGCCACCTGCAGCGTTGTTGCCATCCCTGGCGCCTTACGGACCGCGCCCCTCCGACTGAACGCGAACCAGCGATGCCGGAACGTGTCGGCCTCGCCCGGGTCGCACTGACGTCAACGTCGCATTCGCACCTAACGTCCTGGCACGCGGAAAGTAGCCACCGGCGGCGCGTTCTCCAGTTTGCGGGTGATGCTGCCGAGCGTTGGGATGTGCGGAGCACCGAGCAATTCCAGCCAGCACGCGCGCGGTCGCCGTGGGCCGCTCGGATGGGGCCTGCGTAGAGGGCGACGGGTTCCGTCAGGTTCGAGACCAGCATGTTGACCTCGCCGGGTGTCCAATCCGGCGAGTGCAGAGCATCGAGCGGCAGCGCCGTGTTCGTGCGGATGTACTCCACCAGGCGATCTTGGACGACCCAGATCGTCCGTCCTCCCCAACTGTTGGCGGCTTCGGACTTCGCGATCATCTGCGACGCCATCCTCGCCCACACTTGCCGCACGTTGACGCCGGGCGCTTCGACAGGGTCGACGACGGGCGTGTGCGCGAACAGCACGGCGCGACGGGAAGCGCCTTGGATATCCGTGCCCGTGGCACGGTTGCCGCCCGAAGTCGAACACGTCATGACCTCGACGACGATGGGCGCCGCACCTGGCTTGGCGCTGCGGAGAACGTAGTCGAGCCGATAGTTGAAGCGGCCGCCGTCGGCGCCGACTTCGCTCAAGGACACCTCCGCCCAAACGGAGATTTCCTCGTCGGGCTCGAAACCCGCGAGGGCGAACACCTTGCTCGCCAGTTCGGCTTGGCTCTCGCTCACGCCCTGCGACCCGAAGGTGAGCAGTCGTCTTGGACAGATGGCCCACACCACGTCGTCCCGCGGCAGACGCACGGAACAGACGCCGCAAGGCAGGTAGCCGCCGGTGGCCTCGCGGACGGAAGAACGGCCCCAACGCAGGGTCGGATGCTTCGACCCGAGCCATGTCGCGGTTCCCGCCGCCGTCGCAGGTTGCCTGCATGAATGGGCAGACTGCGGTTCTGCAAGCAGCTTGGTCCATGTCCTCGGAGAGAGACTGGCCGTACAGCTCCTCGACTACAGACACAGCGCCTCCCGCATCTTCGTTGCGACGGCGCGCGCGAGTGGCGGAGGCACGGCGTTGGCGACTTGGCGGTGCTGGTCGAGGTCCCGAACGCGCCCGGTGCGGCGGCGGACGGGGCCTTCGAACACGTGGCGGTCGGGGAATCCCTGCAAGCGAGCGGCTTCGCGTGGGGTGATGTAGCGGTCTTCCAGCGGATGGTAGAGCGCCTCGCCGCAGCGCAGCGTCGGGGCGACTTCCTCGCGGTGCAGGCGTCGGTACTTGGTGGTGTCCTTGCGCGTGAGGTTGCGGAGGATGTCCGGCGGCACGTTCGGCGCTTTGGCCAGCCAGAGGCCCTCGGGCACGTAGGCGATGCGCTCTTGATCGCGGCGCGGCGTCACGTCCACATGGTTGGCCACGGCGGGCGGTTCGTCCGCAGTGGGCGGTTTTGGCAGGCCGCGCAGCGCCTTGCCGACCGTTGCGGTCTTGGCGCTTGCCGGCGGGAACGCGAACGACGTGCCAGTGGGAAGGCAGACGAACAAGGCGCGCCGCCGCCGTTGGGGAACGCCGTGCTCCTGGGCGTCCAGCACTTCCAGATGCATGTCGTAGCCGAGCTCGTCGAACTCGTCGCGCAACTCTTCCGCCAAGCGGCGCCCTCGGGGTGTTTGCGTACGCAGGAAGTTCGGCACCTGTTCGATCAACACCGCAGCGGGACGGATGGCGCGCACGAACCGCAGGACCTCGAAGATCAATGCGCCGCGCGGGTCGTCCAAGCCTTGCAGCTTGCCGATCTGGCTGAAAGGCTGGCAGGGTGGGCCGCCATGCAGAAGCCCAAGTTCTCCCGCTTTGATCCCGAGCACGTCCAGCAGCCGTTCGGGATCGACGACGCGCACGTCCGCCTGCCAGACGACCTTGCGGGCGCCGTTCCGACGCAGCGTGGCGGCGCAGTGCGGGTCGCTCTCTATCGCGCAGACGGTGTTGAAGCCGGCCGCATGTGCGCCGATGTCCATGCCGCCCGCACCGGCGAACAAGCTGATTGCTGAAATGCCCATGCGACGCGACACCTCGTCTCGATTCATGCGAGGGTGCCCCCTCGCGCTCCCCCGCTGAGGGCTCTTCATGCGAGGGTGCCCCCTCGCGCTCCCCCGCTGAGGGCTCTTCATGCGAGGGGTGCCCCCTCGCGCTTCCCCGCTGAGGGCTCTTCACACGAGAGATACACCCCCGCACGGCCACTTCCTGACCCTCCGGCTACACCACGACCTCACCGCACCAAGCGCTTGGCTACTCGCCAACACCCGACATGTCGTACACGGAGCTTGCAGCATGTTCGCACGCACCCAGTAGCGTGTGCCACCGTGCGCCTAGACGTTCGGCACGATGTCCTTGGCAACCCTCTCCAGCACGTTGAAGCGGGTGTCGAAGTTGGGGAGGATCATCACTTGGTGGAGGCCCGCTTCGTCGAGGCCGTGCAGGCGTTCGAGGAGCTGTTCCTGAGTGCCGATCATGGCGCTTGCTTGCAGGACTTCGGCGGTGAGGAACTGCTCTTCCTCCGGCAGCACCCAGCAGTTGTGGCCGCCGTGGATGCGCTGGTGGCGTCGCTCCGCCGGATAGGACTCGATCATGCGTCGGTAGTCCTGCCAGATGCCGTTCATGAAGCCGGGTGGCTGGCGGCCGAAGTTGCGGTACTGGTCGTAGCTGAAGTGGACCGCGGCCATTGCCATCGCGCCGCACTCCGCCTTCACGCGGGGCGAATCCACGGCCTCGCCCGGGTCCAGCACCACCATCGTCGTGAGCGCGGTGGTGTAGTAGCTGGCGCGGTCCAGTTGGCGCTCGGCGGTGCGCGCTCCGGCCTCGATTCTGTGCCACAGACCAGCCATCACGGCTGGATTCGCTGGCAGCGCGAGCACCGCGCCGTCGCCGTGCTTGCCGGCCAAGGCGAGGGATCGGGGGCCGAAGCCGGATATGTAGAGCGGGATGGAATCGTCGAAGTTGACGAAGCCCTTGTCCGGCATGATGTGGCGGATCGGCAGCTCCTCACCGCCGTAGTGGTGCGTCGCTTCCTCGCCGCGCAAGAGCGGCGCCACCGTTTCCAGATAGCGGTCGAACTCGGCGATGCGCTGCGGCGGCAGGCCCATCACCCGCATGGCGGTGTTGCCGGCGCCGACGCCGAAGAACGTGCGGCCGGGCGCAAGCGCGTTGATGGTGGCGATGCCGGAGGCGTTGTTGGGCGCCGGCCTGGTGCCGGTGATGGCCACCCCGGTGCCGAGCTTGATGCGGCTGGTGCGCACCGCGGCCAGTGCCAGCGCGGCGTAGCAGTCCGACCACAGCATCTGGCTGTCCGCCAGCCAAGCGTGCGAATAGCCGAGTTCCTCCGCCCGAACCACGTAGTCGATGTCCCGCACATGCGATGCCACGCAAACGCCGATGTCCATTGAAGTCTCTCCTCTTGTTTTACTGCTCTAGTGGGTTGCGCTACGCATTCTCTCGGAAGGCGACGATGGATGCCTTTGGCAGCGTCGGCATGCCGAAGTAGGCGATGCTCTTGCCGTCTTCGCTGCGGATTGCCAGCAGGGCTTCGCGGTCGCCGGAGAGGTTTGCCACTTCGGCGCAGCGTAGGCGGTTGGCGGCGGCGTATTCCAGCATTCGCTCGCCGAGGTCGTAGAGGTGGGTCGGGGTGTGGGCGATGCCGGCGAGCCAGCGATCTTCGCAGGTGCTGACGAAGGCGCGGATGTGCGCTGGCAGTTTGCGTTCGCGTTGCAGGATGTCGAGCTTGCCGCCTTGGACGATGCCGGGGCCGACTTGGATGGCGGAATCGAACAGGCCGGGGTGGTAGTCCTCGCGGGGGATCACGCTCAGGTCGCCGCTGCTCGTGCCGAGCACGCGGGTGTAGCCGTGCGGCGTGGGTTCGCTTTTCACTTCGCCTTGCAGCTGCAGCAGGCCGAGGGGGCGCACCGGATTGAAGACGGAGACGAAGCCGCTGCCGAGGACGAGCGCGTAGCCTTGGCCGGTAAGCACATCGTGGGCGGCCACGCCGTCGCCGAGAATGGCCGCCTCGAAACGCGAGCGGGGCAGGTGCGCGACGACGATTGCAGCGCCGACAGCCTCCACCTTGACATGCGCCGCGCCTGCGCCTTGCAGCGCCGCCAAGAGTCCAGGCGGCGACAGCTGCGCGTCGAAACGCTGGGTCTCGGCGAGCGGCAGCGTCAGCACGCCGGAGACCAGCGGCGCCTCGAAACGCGGCGCTGGCGCTTCTTCGCAGCCGAAGAGCGCCAGCAGGAGAGCGCTCGCCCAGAGGCGGCTAGACCTCGATGGGCAGGCGTCGATGGCGCGTTCCGGTGGCTGCGAAGAGCGCGTTCACCAGTGCAGGCGCCACCGGCGGCACGCCCGGCTCGCCGACTCCGGCCGGCAGGCGGTCTTGCGCAGGCACGAGTTCCACCGTCGTAGCCGGCGTCTCGCCGATGCGCAGCATCGGATAGTCGTGGAAGTTGCTCTGCGCCACGGCGCCTTCCTTCATGCCGATGTTGCCGTAGAGCGCCAGCGACAGGCCGAACACCACCGCGCCTTCCATCTGCGCGATGCACGTGTCCGAGTTGATGTGCGTGCCGCAGTCGAGCACCACGTAGGCGTTGGAGACCTTGGGCCGCCCGTCCACCACGCTCGCTTCCAGCACCGTGGCGACGTAGGAGCGGAAGCTGTGGTGCACGGCGAAGCCGAGGCCGGTGCCGGCGGGCCTTGGCCGCTGCCAATCCGAAAGCTCCCGCACCTGCTCGATGACGTGGCGCAGCCGCCCGACGTCCAGTTCATGCCCTGGCGGCGGCTGCATCCCGGGCACGCTCAGCAGGCCATCGTCGGCGAGGATCTCCAAACGGTGCTCGATGGGATCGCGCCCGGCCGCGGCCGCCATTTCGTCCGCGAAGATGTTGGCCGAGAAGGCGTGGAAGATGTTGCACACCGAGCGCAGCCAGCCGACGCGCACCCCTGGGCGCACCCCGGCGGATTCCATGCGCTGGTTCGGCACGCGATAGGGCAGGTTGGAGAAGCCCATCTCCAGTTCCCACTCCGCCGGCATGGACGCTTGAGCGGCGAACACCGTCGTTATGGAGGGGAAGGCGGTGCGTTGCAGCCAGGCGGTCGGATGGCCGCGTTCGTCGACGACCGCACGGTGGTACTGGGCGCTGGAGGCATGGAAGTAGTCGTGGCGGATGTCGTCTTCGCGCAGCCACTGCACGCGCACCGGACGCTGCAGGCGCTTCGAGAGTTCCACCGCTTCGAGCGCGAAGTCCGGCTTCGACTTGCGCCCGAACGCGCCGCCAAGGAGCGTGGGCGTGACGCGCACGTTCTCCACTTCCATGCCGAGGTAGCCGGCGATCAGATCCCGCGCACTCTGCGGATCCTGCACCGGCGCGTTCACTTCGCAGCGCTCCGCCGTGACGTTGGCGACCGCCACCGGCGGTTCCATCGGCGCGTGCGCCAGGAACGGCGTCTCGTAGACGGCGGAGAGTTCCGTTCCGCCCGCCGCGAAGGCCGCGTCGACGTCGCCCTTCTCCGAGTTCGGCACCGGCGTGCCCGGCGCCGTCAACGCTTCGCGCAACGCGCCGCCCAGCGCATCGCTGTCGAAGGCGTGGTTCGGACTTTCGGTCCATTCGATGTCGAGGCCGCGGGCGATGCGGATGGCGGTGTAGGTGTCTTCCGCGATCACCGCCGCGCCGCCAAGGGGACTGAAGACCGGCCCGGCGCTCGGCGCCGGGTCGAGGACTTCGATGCCGACGAAGCCGGGTTCGTCGGCCGCCGGCGGATTGGCGATGTTCTTCACGCCGCCGCCGAGCCAGGGGCAGCGCACGACCACCGCCGTGGCCATGTTCGGCAAGGTGAAGTCGGCGCCGAACGTGCCTTTGCCGCGCGCGATGTCGGCGGCATCCACATGGATCGCCTTGCGGCCGATGAAGCGGTGTTCGGCGTTCTGCTTGAGCGGCGGCTCGTTGGGAACCGGCAGCTTGGCGGCCTCGCCAGCGAGGTCGCCGTAGCCGAGGCGCTGCCCGCTCGCGGCGTGGAATACCTCGTGGTTCTCCGCCTGCACTTCCTCCACCGGCACTTCCCAGTGACTCGCCGCGGCCTGGCGAAGCATCAGCCGCGCGCTTGCTCCAGCGGCGCGCAGCCGGTCGTAGTTGAGCAGGATGCTGCGCGAACCGTCGGTGTTCTGGTCGCCGTACTTCTTGTCGCCGTCGGCCTGTTCGACCTGCACCCGCGACCAGTCCGCGTCCAACTCGTCGGCGACGATCTGGGCGAGCGCCGTGCGAATGCCCTGGCCCATCTCCGAGCGGTGCGAGGTGATGCGCACGGCGCCGTCCGCGTCCAAGGCCAGGAAAAGCCCCGGTTCCAGCGAGCCGGTCGCCAGCGGCTTCGGCTGCGGCGTCGGCGCGCATCCCGGCAAGGCGGCGCCGAGCACGAATACGCCGGAAACGCCGAGGAAGTTGCGCCGCGAGAGATTGATCGGCCCCGTGGTGGAAGCGGCGAGGGGCGCTTTGGGCGAGAGGTTCTTGATGGCGTTCATCAGGCGGTTCCTCCGGCTGCACGGCGTTCCGCCGCAAGGTGGCTCGCTGCTCCGGCAGCGCGGCGTTCAGCCGCAAGGTGGCTCGCTGCTCCGG
Source organism: Candidatus Azotimanducaceae bacterium (assembly GCA_965243175.1). Taxonomy (GTDB): domain Bacteria; phylum Pseudomonadota; class Gammaproteobacteria; order Pseudomonadales; family Azotimanducaceae; genus VXYL01. Next base: position 2,646,679 of record OZ251532.1, read on the forward strand.
CAGCGCGGCGTTCAGCCGCAAGGTGGATCGCCGCGCGAATGCGCACGTAGGTGCCGCAGCGGCAGATGTTGCCGGCCATCGCCGAATCGATGTCGGCATCGCTTGGCGCGGCATTCGCGTCCAGCAGCGCCGCCGCCGACATGAGCTGCCCGGCTTGGCAATAGCCGCACTGGGCGACGTTGCTCGCCACCCAGGTATCGACCAGTTCCGGATGCCGCTCTTCGAGCGTCTCGATGGTGCTGACCGCGCTTGTCGTTGCCGCGGAAACCGGCACCTGGCAGGAGCGCACCGCGCCGCCGTCCAAGTGGACGGTGCAGGCGCCGCAGTAGCCGCCGCCGCAGCCGTACTTGGTGCCGCTGAGACCGAGCTGGTCGCGCAGCACCCAGAGCAGCGGCGTGTCCGGCGGCACGTCCACCTCCACATCGCGCCCGTTGACGTTGAGTTTCATCGCCACAGTCCCTCCCCTGACCCAGCTTTCCTTGGCACTCTACTTGGTGCGGCGCGGCGCGGCAACGACTTGTGCGAGCGGCGAGCGTTGAACGCATCCGCCGAAGGCTGCTAGGCTGAGTCGCCATGGCAAGCCGTGCAGTCAAGATGTTCGAGCGCAGTCGGCGGGGAACGGACGACATGGCGGATGCCGCGTGAAGGTCTCGATCATCACGCCGGTCTTCAACGACGTTCGCGTCTGCCGCGCTCTCGATTCGGTCTTCGCGCAGCGTCTCGACTGCGAACTGGAAACCATCGTCATCGACGCCGCTTCAACGGACGGGACGCACGAGGTCCTGCGGCGCTACGCGGACCGCTTGAACGTGTGCATCAGCGAGCCGGACGGCGGCGTCTACGACGGCATGAACAAGGGTATCGGCCATGCCACCGGCGAGGTGGTGGGCATCCTGCGCGCGTACGACGAGTACGCCGATGCGGAGGTGCTGCAAGACGTCGTGGACGTGTTTCGGGATCGGCCCGAGCTCGAAGTCTGCTACGGCGAAATCGGCTGCATGGACGAGGACGGCAAGTCGTGGCGGCATTGGCGCGCTGGCAGGAACCGCAAGTTCAAGTGGCGCTTCGGCTGGCGGCCGCCGCTTTCGGCCTTCTTCGTGCGGCGGCGAACCTACGACAGCTACGGCCTCTACAGCCTCGACTATCGGGTCGCTGGCGACTACGAGATGCAGCTGCGCTTGCTGTTCGTCCACGGGCTGGACGCGGCGCTCATCAAGCGCGTGCTGGTGAAGACGGCGCACGGCGCCACCTCCAAGCAGTCCGCCGGAAGGGTCATCAACGGCAATCTGGAGACCCTTCGCGCATGGCGTCAGCACGGGCTGCGGGGCGGCTTCCTGGTGCCCATCCTCAAGCCCGCCAACAAGCTCGCGCAAGTTCTCCGCTCTAAGAAGCATCGGCAAGCGCCTGGCGCTACGGCCGACGGCGCCTTGACGCGCTGAGGACGTGGTCCGCCAGCGCTGAACGGATCGGCTCGCGGTCGGCGCCCGGGAATCGTGGCGGCTGCGCGGTCGGATTCGGCTGAATGTGCGGCATCGCTGGCATCTACTTGCGCGAAGGCTTGGTCGATCCCGCCGTGCTCGAACGCATGGCGGCCACGCTTCGCCATCGCGGCCCGGACGACAGCGGCATCTACGCGAGCGGGCGCCTGGGCCTCGCGCACACGCGGCTCAGCATCATCGACCTCTCCGACCACGGCCACCAGCCGATGCTCTGCGGCGACGGGCGCTTCGCCATCGTCTACAACGGCGAAATCTACAACCACCTTGCGCTGCGGAAGACGCTCGAAGCGAAGGGGCACAGTTTTCGCGGGCGCTCGGACACCGAAGTCGCCTTGCGCGCCTACGCGGAATGGGGCGAGTCGGCGTTCGCGATGTTCGAGGGCATGTTCGCGCTTGCGGTTTGGGACGAACAGCGCCAAGTCCTGTGCTTGGCCCGGGACCGTTTCGGCGTCAAGCCGCTCTACTTCGGCCACGCGGCTTCCGGCGCGTTCGTCTTCGGTTCCGAGATCAAGGCGCTGCTGGCGACCGGCGAGATGCGCCCCGAGGTGGACTGGGCCGGGCTCCACGAATACCTCTACTTCGACACGGCCCTCGGCGCGAACACGGTCTTCGCCGGCATTCGCAAGCTGCTGCCGGGATATTGCGCGACCGTGACCGATGCCGGGGTGGCACAGCGGCAGTTCGCTTCGATCCTCGATGTGGAGGCGGTCAGCGACGATTTCCCAACGGCAACGCGCAACGTGTACGCGCTGCTCGAAGACGCCGTGAAGAGCCACTTGATGAGCGACGTGCCGGTGGGCGTTTTCCTCAGCGGCGGCATCGATTCCTCCGCCATCGTCGCCTTCGCCGCCAAGCACTACGGCAGCCGCCTCGACACCTACGCCGTCGGCTTCGACTCGGTGCCCGCCGGCAACGCCAACGAACTTCCGGCGGCGCAAGCGGTGGCCGAGCATTTCGGCACGGCGCACCACGAAGTCCGCATCTCTGGCGAAGACGTGACGGATGTCATGGAACGCCTGGGGCGCTGCCACGACGAGCCGTTCGGCGATGCCGCGGACATCCCGCTGTACATGCTCTGCGAACAGTTGCGCGGCGAACCGAAGGTGATCCTGCAGGGCGACGGCGGCGACGAAGTGTTCGGCGGCTACACCCGCTACACCTACTTGGCGCACGTGTTCTGGCTGCGCCTGCTCAGCCGCTCGACGCACTGGCTGCATCCAGTCGCCCGCCGCCTGCCGGGGCGACGCGGCCTGCGCTCGTTGCGCGCCCTCGGCCTGTATTCGCCCAACGACCCGGCGATGGGGCTGGCGCGTCTCGTCTCCACCGAACTGCCGGATCGCCCTTCGGATCGGATCTTCTCGCCCGAAGTCCGCGCCGCGCTTGCGCCCTGCGACGCCTTCAAGCGCTACCGCGAGTTGGCCGAGCAGGTCCGCGCACACGATCCCGTGAAGCAAATGCTGTACACGGATTCCAGCGTCATCCTGCCGGACGTCTATTTCGAGAAGGTGGACAAATCGACGATGGCGCACGGCGTGGAAGTGCGTGTGCCGATGGTGGATACCCGCTTGGCGGCCTACGTCTTCGGCCTGCCGACCCGACACAAAGTCCACGGCCTGCAGAAGAAGCACGTTTTGCGCACGGCCCTTCGCGGGGTCGTGCCGGATTCCATCCTGGACCGCCCCAAGGCCGGCTTCGGCGTGCCTGTGAGCAGCTGGCTGCGGACTTCGCTGCTCGACTACATGAAGTCGGTGTTGTTCGATGCGGAAATCTCGCGCTTGGGCTTGTTCGACGGAGACGCCATCGAGCTCTGCATTCGCGAACACGTCGAGCGACGCCGCGACAACGGGCCGCTGCTCTACAAGGCGCTGAACCTCGCGCTGTGGTGCAAGGCGTATCGGCCGACGTTCGCGGCTTGAAATGACGGTGCCTGATTCCGTGCCAGAACGGCCCGGCGAGGACAGCCGGCGGGTCGCCCTGTTCCTGCCGACGTTGGCCGGTGGCGGCGCGGAACGCCGGATGCTGGAAGTGGCTCGGCAGTTGAGCGCGGTCGGACTTGCCGTAGACCTGATCGTGTCGCGCCGCGGCGGTGCCTGGTGGGGAAGCGTTCCGCCGTCGATTCGGCTGATCGATCTCGAGGCGTGGAAGACGCCGACGAGTCTGCCGGGCCTGGTCCGCTACATCCGACGCGAACGTCCCGACGCCATGATCGCGACCCTGCCCCAGTGCTGCGCGACAGCGCTGATCGCCAAATGGTTCGTCGGTGGCGATTTCCGGCTGATCGTGCGCCAGGAGACGGTCTACGCCACGCAGTACGATCTGGTGAACGTCGACATCAAGGCGACGATGGCGACGATGCGCGTTCTGCTGCACAGAGCGGACGCGGTCTGGGCCGTTTCGCACTACGTCGCCGAGGAACTCAAGCGCTTGGCGCCGAAGGCCGCGGCTCTGATCGAAGTTGTCGAGAATCCGGTGGTGGACGCGGAACTGCCCGCCAGAGCGAAGCAGCCGGTCGCGCACCCGTGGTTCGAGAACTCGACCGTTCCGGTCGTGCTCGCCGTTGGACGACTCGAGAACTTCTCCAAGGATCATCCAACACTGCTCCGCGCTTTCGAGATCGTGGCGAAGCGCCGCTCCGCACGATTGGTGGTGCTTGGCGACGGCCCGGACAGGAGCGAACTCGAAGCGCTGACGCAGCACCTCGGAATCAGCGACCGAGTCGACTTCCCTGGCTTCCAGATGAACCCCGTCGCCTACATGACCCGCGCGCAAACATTCGTGCTGACGTCCACCTACGAGGGTCTGCCCGGCGTGATGATCGAGGCGCTGGCTTGCGGCACGTCCGTAGTCAGCACCGACTGCCCCGGCGGTGTGCGCGAGGTCCTCGAAGACGGCAAATGGGGGCGCTTGGTGCCAATCGGCGACGACTCGGCCCTCGCCGACGCGATCTGCGACGCGCTGGACAACCCCATGCGGCCCGCCGACCTCGTCCGAGCAGCCAGCCGCTATTCGACCACTGCGTCCACGCGAAGCCTGCTCGGACTGCTCGAGCGCGTGTGGGCGTAGGCAGCAGCTGACGGCTTGGCCCACCGCAGGGCAGGCGCCTTGCGACGCCCGCCCGCGAAAGAACGCGCTACGCGGCAGCCGGATTGCGGAGGATGCGGCCGGCGCAGTCGCCGGTGAGTTCGTCGTCGCGCAGCACCACCGTGCCGTTGCACACCGTTGCCTTGTAGCCGGCGGCGCGTTGGATGAAGCGCGGGGCGCCGAAGGGGAAGTCGTGGACGATCTCCGGCATCCGCTCTTCGAGGCGCGAGATGTCGAAGACGTTCACGTCGGCGCGCTTGCCGACTTCCAGCGTGCCGCGGTCCGCAAGCCCCAGCACGCCCGCCGGCACGGCGCTGATGCGGCGCACGGCTTCCTGCAGCGAGTAGACGCCGCTGTCGCGGTGCCAGTGGGAAAGGATGAACGTGGACCAGCCGGAGTCGATCATCTGGCTGACGTGGGCGCCCGCGTCGCCGAGGCCGGGCATCGCCCAGTCCATCTTGATGAGGCCGGCCAGCGCGTCCAGATCGACGTTGAAGCCGCGCAGATGGAAGAGCGCCTTGCCGTCGGTTTCGTCGGCGATGCGCAGCCACGTCTCCACCGGATGCTCGCCAGCGGCCTTCGCCTGGTGGTACAGGCTCTCGTCCAGTTGCTGGGTGTAGCGCGGGCGCGCCTGTTCGCCCATGTAGAACCAGCGCTTCATGCCTTCCGCCACCTGCTCGCCTTGCGCCTTCACTTCGTCCACCAGGCGGCGCCGGTTCTCCGGGTCGCGGATGGCTTTGAGGCGCTCCGCGAAAGCCAGCTTGCGCAGTTCGTTCCACGCGTCGGTGCGGAAGAAGTTGTTGGTGGAGAGGCCGCCGACGCCGCCACCGCTGCGCGGCACGGTGACCGACGTGACGTTCAGGCCTTCCTCGCGCATCGCCTTCACCCGTTCGTTCAGGCGTTCCGGGCCGATCTCCACGGCGGAACTGAACAGGGCGCCGCGGGCGGTGCGCGCTTCGTCGCGGATGAGGTCGAGTTCTTCGTCGAACTCGCGGAAGTCTGAGACGGTCTGCATGATGCCGCCGTGCTTGCCGACTTCCTTGGCGACCGCCCGCAGTTCGTCGCGATGCGCGAACGTGCCGGGGATGGAGCGGCCATCGGGCAGGCGATGCCCCGGCAGCCGGTTGGTGGAGAAGCCCACCGCGCCTTCGCGCACCGATTGCCCGGCCAAGTCCGCGATCTGCCGCACTTCGTCGGCGCTGGCGGGTTCTTCGACCGCGCGCTCGCCCATCACGTAGAAGCGCACCGCGCAGTGGCCGACCAGGCCGGCGATGTTGATGGACGGGCCCAGAGCTTCGAGCGCGTCCAGATAGCCGCCGTAGGATTCCCAGTTCCACGGCAGGCCGTGCAGGATGGCGTTCTTCGGAATGTCCTCGACGGTCTCCATCATGCCGGCGAGGAACTCGCGGTCGGTCGCCTTGCAGGGCGCGAAGGTGACGCCGCAGTTGCCGAGCAGCGCCGTGGTGACGCCGTGCCAGGAAACCGACGTGACTTGCGGATCCCAGCCGATCTGCGCATCAAGGTGCGTGTGCAGGTCGATGAAGCCGGGGGAGACGTGCAGGCCGTCGGCGCTGATCTCATCCTTGCCGCGCCCCGCCACCTTGCCGATTTCGACGATGGCGTCGCCGTCGATTGCGACGTCCGCCGCGTACGGCTCGCGCCCGGTGCCGTCCACCACGCTGCCGCCCCTGATGACCAGATCGTGTCCCATCTCGTTCCCCTCCAAGTGTCGATGCGCTTGACTATAGGCCAATTGGGGGCTCTTTACATGCGAAGGGCAGGCCCCCTCGCGCTCCCCCGCTGAGGCTTTCTTCATGCGAGGGGCAGGCCCCTCGCGCTCCCCCGCTGAGGCTTTCTTCATGCGAGGGGCAGGCCCCTCGCGCTCCCCCGCTGAGGGCTCTTTCAAGTAAGCTACGCCGGTCTCTAGGCAATCGACCTTGTGGGGAGTCCATGAAGCTGGGATTGGGAATTGGCGCCTTCGGGCCGCCGGGCGGAGCGCGTCTCGTGGAGTTGGCGAAGGAGGCGGAGAGCCTCGGCTACGACACCATCTGGGCGCCGGAAATCTACGGCGCGGACTGCTTCACGCCGCTCACGTGGATTGGCGCGAACACCGAGCGCATCAATCTCGGCACCTCCATCATGCAGATTTCCGCGCGCACCCCGGCCAGCGCCGCCATGCACGCGGTGGCCTTGGACTACCTCTCCGACGGGCGCCTGATCCTCGGCATCGGCGTTTCCGGGCCGCAGGTGGTGGAAGGCTGGTACGGGCAGCCGTATCCGAAGCCCCTCGCCCGCACCCGCGAGTGGGTGTCCATCTTCCGCAAGATCGTCTCCCGCGAAGGGCCGGTCGCCTTCGACGGCAAGCACTACCAGCTGCCGCTGCAAGGCGGCACCGGCCTCGGCAAGGCGCTGAAGCTCATCCTGCATCCGGTGCGCGAGCACATTCCGGTGTACCTGGGCGCGGAAGGGCCGAAGAACGTGGCGATGGGCGCGGAAATCTGCGACGGCTGGATTCCCATGTTCCTCTCGCCGTACCGCATGGAGACGATGTACGAGGACGCCATGCGCATCCGCAACAAGGATTTCGAGATCGCCGCCGCGGTTCCCGTCATCATCGACGACGACGTGCAGCGAGGCCTGAACCAGATCAAGCAGAACGTCGGCTTCTACGTGGGCGGCATGGGCGCCAAGAACTTCAACGTCCACAAGGACCACGTGGTGCGCATGGGCTTCGGCGAAGCCGCGGACCGCATCCAGGAGCTGTTCTTCGCCGGCCGCCGAGACGAGGCGATGGCCGCGGTGCCGAACGAACTGTGCGACGAAATCGCCCTGGTGGGGCCGAAGGAACGCATCCGCGAACGCCTGGCGGCGTGGAAGGAGAGCCCGGTGACGATGATCAACGTCGGCTCCGCGAATCCCGAAACCCTGCGCTTCATGGCGGAGGAACTGCTGTAGCCGCCCGCCGCGTTCCAAGCAGACCGTGCCAGCCCGCACCAAAACGGAATCGAGGAGAAGACCATGCGCGACATGAAGTTCGGCGCCTTCCTGGCCCCGCACCATCCCATCGGCGAACACCCCACGCTGCAACTGCGCAGCGACCTGGACCTCGTGGCGCACATGGATCGCCTCGGCCTCGACGAGTTCTGGTGCGGCGAACACCATTCCACCGGCTGGGAGGTCATCGCCTCGCCGGAGATCTTCCTCGCCGCGGCAGCCGAGCGCACGCACCGCATCCGCCTCGGCACCGGGGTCGTCTCGCTCCCCTACCACCACCCCTTCATGGTCGCCCAGCGCCTGGCGCAGCTGGACCACCAAAGCGGCGGCCGCCTCATCTTCGGCTCCGGCCCAGGCGCCCTGCCTTCGGACGCCCACACCCTGGGCGTGGACCCGATGGTGCTCAGGGATCGCCAGGACGAAGCGATGGGCATCATCCGCCGCTTGTTCGAAGGCGGCGACCGGTTCAGCTACGATTGCGAGTGGTTCAAGCTGAACGAAGCGAAGCTGCAACTGCTGCCGTTGCAGCGCAACATGGAGTTCGCCGTCGCCTCGATGGTGAGCCCCTCCGGCATGACCCTGGCCGGCAAGCACGGCGCCGGTGTGCTCTCCATCGGCTCCACCACGAAAGCTGGCCTGCAGGCGCTGCCGTTGCAGTGGAGCTTCGCCGAGGAATCCGCCGCCAAGCACGAACGCACGGTGGACCGGAGCATGTGGCGCGTGGTGATGAGCTGGCACATCGCCGAAACCCGCGACAAGGCGCGCGAGCAGGCGAAGGAGGGGCTGTTCCGCCACAACAACGACTACACCGTCGGCACGCTGGCGGCTGGCGAAGGCACCATCTTCAAGACGCCGGACGAAGCCGTGGACCTCACCGCCTACAGCGAAGGCAGCGTCGCCGTGATCGGTACGCCGCGGGATCTGGTGGAGCGCATCGAGAAGATGATCGAAGTCACCGGCGGCTTCGGCGTGGTCATCGGCTTCGTCCACGACTGGGCGAACCGCGCGGACACCTTCAACAGCTGGGATCTGGTGGCCCGCTACGTCGTCCCGGAAGTGAACGGGATGCTCGACGGCTACCGCGAATCCAACAAGTACGTCATCGAGAACCGCGAAACCTGGCTGCGCGCCGGCCAAGCCATCATGAGCAAGATCCAGGAGAACGAACGGGCACGAGACGCGATGGCCGCAGCCGCCGGCCCAGCGCAAACCGCGCTTTCGGCCCACGTGAAGGCGAAGTCGGAGTAGCCGCTGCGTAGTTGGGATCACCCGTAGCGTCATGAGCGCAGAAAGGACCATCGCCCACGACCCAACGAAGCACGGCCGCGTCGTTCGCCGAGAAGACGCCCACCTCGTCGTCTTCGAACGACAGCTGCGTTTCACCGCCGAACACGCCTGGGCCTCGATCGCCGAACCGGAACAACGCGCCGTCTGGTGCCCCGGCATCCGCTTCGAGCCCAGGCCCGACGCCCGCTACGACATCTGGTTCGGCGACGAATGCGAGGGCCCATCCCACGTATCCGGCACCCTCGCCGCCTTCGACCCGCCCCGCCACCTCGCCCTCGGCAGCATCGAAATCCAACTCGCCCCCACGAACGACGGCTGCCTCCTCACCTTCGCCGACATCCTCTGGTTCGACGACAAGCGCACCAAAACAGCCTTCGCCAACGCCGTCCTCGCCGGCTGGCACCAGTTCCTAGACCGCTGGGAAATCTGGCTGACCGAGTGCCGTGCTGCCCTTCGGCTGAAAGAGCCGGACTACTCGTTGATCGACGTGCCGGGCCGTCCGTAGGGACCAAAGCTAAGGCTGTCGGGCACCCTCTTGCCAAGAGTCAGGTGGCCAAGCAGGCAGATCGGCCCCAACGCCGTCCATCAAGCGACCGAACGAACTAACCAGCTTGCGGAAGGAGCGGCAACGGGTATAGGCGGCGGCCATGCAGAAGATGGCGCTGAAGGCGGGCTGATGCACCGTCTCGCTGTAGCTGATGTTCATCCTCGCCTTCAGTCTGCCCTTCGCGTCGCGGGGCGACTCGGGATCCGAATGCGACCGTGCGTCGCTGTTCACGTCGGAGTGCGTACGCAGCGACTCCACGGTGGCGAGAAACCACGCTTCGTACTCGCGCTTGGCCAGCACCACATCGCACGGCACCGGCCCGGCCTCTGCAACCGCCCACTCGCGCACCTGCGCACCCAGATCGACGGGGCAGCAGTCGTCGCTGTCGAAGATGACGAGGACGGCACCGCAATCCTTGCGCAGACGCGCCACGCGTACGCGCTTCCTCAGCTCGTCTTCCTTCACGAGTTGGCCGCGGTTGCACCGAATCGGCTGACCGATGCGAACCGCATCCCACGCGGTCGCTTCTTGGACCAAGCGGCGTAGCAGCACGGGTACTGCCGCTACGTCCCCATGCCCTTCAACGATCGGAACCACCACCATCGCCGCGCCCTACGAGCCAAGTAGAGTACCGAGCTTAAGTGAGGGGCGCGGATCGAACAGCGCCACCTGTTGCTCCGTGCCGTCCTCCCCCAATAGCGCGTTGGCCCGCAGCAGTTCGCCGGCGTCCATCAAGTGTTCGCGCAACGCGGTTCGCGTGGCTTCCGAGACCAGCGCCACTCGTGTCGCGCTGTCTTCCCAACTGACGATGCGCAGGTGACGGTCTTCGATCCATCGCGCTTCGAGGATGTCAGGGCTGTGCGTGGTGATGATCGTGTGCGTCGAACCGGCGGCGTGTTGAAGAACATCCAAGATCGCCCCCAGCGCCCCGGGATGGATGGTGGCTTCAGGTTCTTCGACGACCAGAACAGTCGGCAGCTTGGGCTGAAACACGGCAGTCAGCAGCCCCAAGGTGCGCAGCGTGCCGTCGGACATGTTCTGAGGCCCGAGCCTCAACCCTCCTTGCCCTTTGCCTTGCTGCGTGAACTCTAGGGAGAGCTTGTTCTGCACACGTTTCGGCTTCACCTCGACCTCGCCCGGCACCACTGTTTGCAGAAACTCCATTAGGTGCCGGTGCGTGTCGGCATCCAGCTGGTGAAGTACGCTGGCGGCGTTGCTGCCGTCACTGTGCAGGCGAACCCCCGCGTCCGGGTCCTGCATTTCGCGCAACGTCAGTGGATCGATGCGATAGGGCTGGATGTTGGAGAGGAACCGCGCCAGCGGCTCGAATCGCTGGTCGCCGGCCACTAGCGGCAGTGCCAAGGCGTTAAGTGCCGGCGCCGGGCGTGTTTCGATGTTCCTGTGGAAAGTGCTGCGGGTGCGGTGAAACCAACTTATCGTGCCGTCCTCCGCGACGCAGCGGCACTGCTCACGCCGCACTTCGTAGCCATGGTCGCGAGTGGCCCGGACCTCGAAGGCGTACATGGCCTCGCGGGCGCCGAGCAAGTCCTCGACTTCCACACGAAGCCCCACGTCAGCCACCCGCCCACGGCCGGTGCTCCGATGCACTAGCGCACCGACACCACCGCGTTTGTCCATCACCGCGGAGAGCGGGAGCGTCATCGCATCCGCCAACAACGACAGGGCATCAACGATGTTGCTCTTGCCGGCGCCGTTCTGGCCCACCAGGAACGTCGGGTTGTCGAACTCGACGGTGGCGCCGCGGACGCTGCGAAAGCGCTGCAAGGTCAAGCGCCGCAACTTGGCGGTCATCGACGATCTCCTTGGCGGTTGAAGGCTGGCATCACGAGAACATAGCACCGACGGCGATTGGCCGTACGCGGTCAGCGTTTTCGGTCGTCCGCATGGCGGTGCCAGCGCGGCCATGTGCCGAGGCCGGGGAGTTTGACGGCGAAGGGGTGGAACTGGATGCCGGCGGTGAGTCCTAGGAGTTGCGGTTCCACGCCTTCGGTCAGTGCGACCAGTACGCTGGCCAAGCTCGCTGTCGCCTTTCAGCGCACGACGGCTTTGGGCTGGCTGCGCACCTGGACGCCTCGGCGTGGCGACATCGCCTTTCTGCGCCTAGCGCTGCACCGAGCGCAAGCGGGTGAGTAGTCGTCGAACCGTTCCGCAACCGCATCCGCGACAGCCGCCGCGTGTGCTGCGTCAGGTTGCGCTGATCTCCGCACTCTGCCTATGCTTCGCGCAACACGAACGACAGGGGGCTATGATGGCGCCGATTCCGAAGGGGGGCACTGTGGCGGTTACCGGCAGCGCCGGGTTCATTGGCGGCTGGGTGGTGCGGCGGCTGCTGGACAAGGGGTACCGGGTGCGCGCCTGCGTGCGCAACGCGGACGACAGCGAACGCACCGACTTTCTGAAGGCCATGCCCGGCTATGCGTCCGGGCGGTTGACGCTGCACTCGGCGGACCTGGACAAGGCCGGCAGCTTCGACGACATCTTCGCCGGCTGTCACGGCGTTGCCCACGTGGCGCACGTGAGTTCCTATACGGACCACGACTACGTGAAGATGGTGTGCGACCACCTGATCGAGGCGGTGAACAAGTCGAACTCGGTGACCCGCGTGGTCGTCACTTCCAGCATCGCGGCGGTGATGTCCGAGGTGGACATGCAGGAGTATGTGCGCCGCCCGGTGTTCTACGAGGACCGCTACCCGGACGAGGAGAATCCCCGTCGCACCCCGAGGCGGCAGGGCTATTCGATGGGCAAGGTCATCGCCCAGCGGGCGTTTTCGGACGCCGCCGAAATCAGCGGCGAGTGGGACGCCATCACCTGCTGCCCGGCGGACAACGTGGGGCCGATTCTCTCGCCGCACCAGAAGAACATGGGGCCGTGGCAGCACAACATCGAGACGATGCTGATCGGCGAGTACCACCAGAACGGCGCCTACCGGCCTTGGATGACGGTGGACGTGCGCGACGACGCGGACTGCCACGTCGGGCTGCTCGAAAGCGTCCACGTGAAGAACGCCGAGCGCTACATCGCCTGGTCCACCGATGCGCGCAACGTCGAGGACATCTGCGCGGACATCGACCGGCTGCTGCCGGAACTCGGCCACGACACGCCGGACGTGACGGACAACTTCCCGGACCGGGTAAAGGCGCGGGAAGCGGAACTGCGCGGCATCTGGGCCGGCTGCGAACTGCGCAACGACCGCATTCGCGCCGTCACCGGCATCGAGTTTCGCCCCTTGGACGAATCCATCCGCGACTGCGTGGAATCCCTGATCAGCGCCGCCAAGGTGAAGCCGAAGCTGCGCGAAGGCTTTTCGCTGCGCGTCTAGGCGCGCGCGCAAGCACCCACCACCCGAAATCACGAGGACACATGAGAGAAAACAGCACTTTGGCGGCGTGGCGGGCTGGCGGCCAGACGGTCGGCGGCTGGCTGAGCATCGGCAACGCCTACACCGCGGAGACGATGTCCGGCCTCGGCTTCGACTACCTCTGCGTCGACCTCCAGCACGGCATGTTGAGCTACGACGACCTCACCTACATGCTGCCGGCCATCTCCACCCGCGACGCGACCCCGTTCGTGCGCGTGCCGTGGAACGAACCCTACGAGATCATGAAGGCGCTCGACGCCGGCGCCTACGGCGTCATCGTGCCGATGGTGAACAACCGCGAGGAAGCGGCCAAGGCGGTGGCCGCCTGCCGCTATCCGCCGGACGGCATGCGCTCGTTCGGGCCGATTCGCGCCGCCCTGTACGGCGGGCGCGGCTACGCCAGCGAAGCCAACGGCCAGATCGCCTGCATCGCCATGGTGGAAACCGCCGAAGGCATCGAGAATCTGGACGCCATCGCTTCCACGCCGGGCTTGGACGCCATCTACATCGGCCCCGCCGACCTCGCCTACGCCCTCGGCTTGACGCCGGGGCAGGACGACGATCCGAAGCACATCGAAACCGTGGCCAACATCCTCGCCGCCTGCCGCAAGCACGGCATCGCCGCCGGCATCCACACCGGCAGCCTCGCCCGCACCCAGCAGTACCTGCAACAGGGCTTCAATCTGGTGACGGTGGGCTCGGACGGCGGCTTCATGGCACGCGCCGCGGCCACCGACTTGGCAGCGGCGAAGAAGACCGCCGAAGGGCAGCGCGAGAACACGGGCTATTGAACATGGCATTCGAGACCGCTCGGCTGTCGCGCTCGGCGCTTCGCCACGACGCCGAAGCGCCGAGCGCGAACGACGCCTCGCCGTGCGGAATCGAGCCTTGGCTCGACCAGATCCACTGCGGCGACTGCCTGGCCTCGATGGCGAAGATGCCCGCCGAATCCATCGACCTGGTGGTCACCAGCCCGCCCTACAACCTCAAGAACAGCACCGGCAACGGCCCGAAGAACGGCAGCGGCGGCAAGTGGCCCAACGCCGAACTCATCAAAGGCTACGACGCCCACGACGACGCCATGCCGCACCACGAGTACGTCGCATGGCAGAAGCAGTGCCTAGCGGCGATGTGGCGCGTGCTGCGGCCGGACGGCGCCATCTTCTACAATCACAAATGGCGCGTCCAGCAAGGGCGCTGGCAACGCTTGGCGGACGAAATAACCGCCGACCTCCCGGTGCGCCAAATCATCATCTGGCAGCGCAAAGGCGGCATCAACTTCAACCCGGGCTACTTCGTTCCCACCTACGAAGTCGTCTATCTGATCGGCAAGCCGAAGTTCAAGCTCGCCCCCAAAGCCAACGCGCTCGGCGACGTCTGGCACATTCCCCAGGAATCCAAGAACCCGCATCCGGCGCCTTTCCCGGCCGAACTGGCGCGACGATGCATCGAGGCGACCACCGCCGAAATCGTGCTGGACCCGTTCATGGGTTCCGGCACCACCGCCCTGGCCGCCATCGCGGCAAAGAGGCGATGGATAGGCTTGGAGCTTTCCAAGGACTACACGAAACTCGCCCAGGAGCGAATCCAACGGCTGGGCGATCAGGGACCAGTTCACACGCTAGCGTGCGCCTGATCCCAAGGCGAGAACACGGAGATCGACATGACATTCGAGACCATTCTGCTGAACAAGAGCGACGACATCGCCGTCATCACGCTGAACCGCCCGGAGCGTCTGAACGCTTGGACGGCGCAGATGCACGCCGAACTGGACGCGGCCATCACCGAATGCAACGAGGACGCGGACGTCGGCGCGATGGTGGTGACGGGCGCCGGGCGCGGCTTCTGCGCCGGGGCGGACATTCGCGACAACTTCAAGGCGCGGATGGAGGGCGAGCCGGCAAGCAAAGCGCCGCCCACCACGCTGCCCGGCAACTGGATCGACCTCGTGCGTTCCTCGAAGCCCCTGATCGCCGCGGTCAACGGCGCGAGCGTTGGCGTGGGCGCGACGATGGTTCTGCCGATGGACGTCATCGTCGCCTCGGAAGACGCCAAGTTCGGCATGATGTTCGTGAAGATGGGGGTGACGCCGGAACTCGCCAGTTCGCACTTCCTCGTCCAGCGCATGGGCTTCGGCAAGGCCAGCGAGATGTGCCTCAGCGCCCGCCTGTACTCGGGCCGCGAAGCGTTCGAGATGGGCTTGGCCGACCGCCTCGTGCCAGCGGAAAAGCTGCTCGACGAAGCCACCGCCCTCGCCCGCGAAATGGCCGCCAACCCCTCGCCCCACCTGCGCTGGGTGAAGGAACTGCTCACCGCCAACGGCTCCGAGACCGACATCGCCAAGGTGCAGCAACGCGAAGGCGAAGTGCTGGCGAAAGCCTACGTTTCGGCGGAGCACAAGGAAGCCGTGGACGCCTTTCTGGCGAAGCGCAAGCCGAACTTCAAGCGCACGGAGTAGGCCGACCTTTGAAATGACCCGCCTCGCTTCCGCACTTGCGGCCATCCTGCTCGCAGCCTTGGCGAGCGATGCCCACGGGCAGCGCCATATGGCGTCGGACGAGAACACGCTTCGCTTGACGGTCGGCGACGACCACGGCAATGCGCGTTCGTCGGCTACTCCGGTGGCGCTGCCGAGCACGACAGGCGGGAGCATAGAGACGCCCGGGGACGTGGACTATTTCCGGTTCGAGGTCTCGGACACGCAGCTGGTCTCCATCGGCACGGGCGGGTCCTTGGGCACGTCGGGCACACTCTATGACGGCGATGGCGTCCTGCTGGATGAGGACGACGGCTCCGGCCCCTTCAGGATCGAGCGCATCCTTTCCGCTGGCACGTACTACGTTGTCGTCGCGCCCTACGTCGCCCGTACGGGCGCCTATACACTGCTTTTGGAGGTCGAAGACGACGATGCCACTCCGGTAGCGCTGCCGAGCACGACAGGCGGGCGCATAGAGACGCTCGGGGACGTGGACTACTTCCGGTTCGAGGTCTCGGACACGCAGCAAGTCACCATCGAAACATCCGGAAACACGAACACACTCGGTTGGCTCTTCGGTCGCAGTTGTGTGTCTCTTCCGGGGGGGTGCTTCGACGACGACAGAGGCAGCGGTTCGAACTTCAGCATCCAGATCAGCCTGAAGGCCGGCACGTACTACGTTCAAGTCGAGAGCTACGGCGTTGGCGCGTACACGCTTCGCTTGGCGGTCGGCGACGACCACGGCAACGCGCCTTCGGAGGCTACTCCGGCGACGCTACCGGACGAAAGGCATGGGTGGATACAGACAGCCAGCGACGTAGACTACTTCCAGTTCGAGATCTCAGACCCTCATCGGGTCTCCATCAGCACGTCCTGGTTCTGGGCCGAATTTGCAGCAGAACCCATCCCGCCTCAGCCTCGGATTGCACTCTATGCCAGCGACGGAGGGCTGCTGGAGTCGAACGACAACGGCGGCTTCGACTCCAGCATCGAGCGCGGCCTGTCCGCTGGCACGTACTACATTCGAGTCGCAACCAACGGTGGGAGCACTGGCCGGTACGTCCTTTCATTGTGGTGGGACGATCACGGCAATACGCTCTCGTCGGCCACTCGGGTGGCGCTGCCGAGCACGACGGCCGGGCAGATCAATGCCGCCGGGGGCCTCCAGGAAGGTTTCGCAGTCGAAAGAGACGTCGACTACTTCCGGTTCGAGGTCTCGGACATGCAGCCGGTCTCCATCGGCACGGGCGGGGCCTTGGACACGTTGGGCAGGCTCTATGGCGGCAATGGCGGCCACCTGGCCTCAGACAACAACCGCGGCCCCGGCCTCAACTTCAGAATCAGGCGCATCCTTTCCGCTGGCACGTACTACGTTGGCGTCGAGTCCTACGGTGGCCTTACGGGCGCGTACACACTGTTTTTGGAGGTCCAAGACGCCACTCCGGTAGCGCTGCCGAGCAGGACGGACGGGCGAATAGACACCCACGACGACGTGGACTACTTCCGGTTCGAGGTCTCGGACGCGCAGCCGGTCTCCATCGGCACGGGCGGGGCCTTGGACACGTCGGGCACACTGTATGACGGCGATGGCGGCTTGCTGGAATGGAAACGCGACCACGGCGGCAACTTCAGGATCAGGCGCATCCTTTCCGCTGGCACGTACTACGTTGGCGTCGAGTCCTACGATGGCCCTACGGGCGCGTATACATTGCTTTTGGGGGTTGAAGACGCCACTCTGGTAGCGCTGCCGAGCACGACAGGCGGGCGCATAGAGACGCTCGGGGACGTGTACTACTTCCGGTTCGAGGTCTCCGACACGCAGCAAGTCACCATCGAGACATCCGGAAACACGAACACACGCGGACGACTCTTCGGTCGTAGTTGTGTGTCTCTTCCGAGGGCTTGCGACGCCCTCGATGGAGGCAGCGGTTCGAACTTCAGCATCCAGATCAGCCTGCAGGCGGGCACGTACTACGTTCGAGTCGAGAGCGACGGCGGTTCCGGAGATCCACTCGAGGGCCGCGTTGGCGCGTACACGCTTCGCTTGGCGGTCGGCGACGACCACGGCAATGCGCCTTCGGAGGCTACTCCGGTGACGCTACCGGACGGCAGGAATGGGTGGATACAGACAGCCAGCGACGTAGACTACTTCCAGTTCGATATCTCAGACCCTCATCGGGTCTTCATCAACACGTCCTGGTTCTGGGCCGAATTTGCAGGAGAACCCATCCCGCCTCGGCCTCGGATTGCACTCTATGCCAGCGACGGAAGGCTGCTGGAGTCGAACGACAACGGCGGCTTCGACTCCAGCATCGAGCGCGGCCTGTCCGCCGGCACATACTACATTCGCGTCGCAACCAACCATGGGAGCACTGGCCGGTATGTCCTCTCATTTTGGTGGGACGATCACGGCGATACGCTCTCGTCGGCCACTCGGGTGGCGCTGCCGAGCACGACGGCCGAGCACATAACTGCCGGAGACGTCGACTACTTCCGGTTCGAGGTCACGCGCACGCAGTGGGTTTCGATCACTACGTCGGGGGATGGCTTCTTTCATACGGATGGCTTTCTCTATGACGGCGATGGTGGCTTTCTGGAAGGCGCCGTCGACAGCCATTGGTGCGGCAGCGGTTTCAGCTTCGCGCTCAACCTGTCCCCTGGCACGTACTACATACGTATCACACCCAACCGGGACGGAGAGACTGGCGCATATACGCTTCGCTTGGCGTTGTCCCGCACTGCCTGCGATGACGATCACGGCGATACGCGCTCGTCGGCCACTCGGGTGGCCCTGCCGAGCACGACGACCGGGCGAATAGGGCCGTTCGATGACGCGGACTACTTCCGGTTCGAAGTCACGCATGAGCAGCGGGTCTCCATCAGCGTTTCGTCCAAATCCGGCATCTTCAGCAGCCTCTCCAACGCCGACGGCGACCTGCTGGTGTACCTGCCGTACACCGACCGCGGCATCCGCGCCATCAGCATGCGCACTCTTTCTGCGGGCACATACTACGTCGTAGTCACCGAATCCTCCGGCATCGAGGCTGGCGCGTATACGCTTCGCTTGGAAGTCGCGCCGCTCTACGCGGATGAGCTGAGACTGCCGCTCGACGCGCTGGCGCCGGATGCGCCCGGCGAGCTGCGCTGGACCGCCGCGTACTCCTCGGACGAATCGATGGCGAGCGTTCGCATTGAAGACGGCGAACTGGTCGTGGAACCTGCCTACGCCGCCGAAGGATTGGTGCGCATCGAAGCGACCGCGACGGACAGCGACGGCGGCACCGTCACGGCAATTTTCGACGTGCAGGTGGAGTTCTATTCGCCAAGGCGCCCGGGTACCGGCTGGCGCAGCGCTGTCTTGTCCGATTGAGTCGGGTGAACGCCGGAGACGCCTACGCTACTTCGAGAGTTGGTTCATGCCCTCTTCCAGGCCGCGGATGGTGAGGGGGTACATTTGGCCGTCCACTAGGTCCTGGGTCATGGCGACCGAGCTTGAGTATTCCCAGGTTTCCTGGGGTGTGGGGTTGATCCAGACGAGTTTGTCGTAGGCGGTCATGAAGCGCATCATCCAGGCGGCGCCGGGTTCTTCGTTCCAGTGTTCGACGCTGCCGCCGGCGTGGGTGATCTCGTAGGGGGCCATGGTGGCATCGCCGACGAAGACCACTTTGTAGTCGCGGGCGTACTTGTTGAGGATTTCCCAAGTTGGGATGCGTTCGTTCATGCGGCGGCGGTTGTCCCTCCACACCGATTCGTAGAGGAAGTTGTGGAAGTAGTAGCTTTCCATGTGCTTGAACTCGGTGTGCGACGCCGAGAACAGCTCCTCGCAGATCTTCACGTGGGCGTCCATGGAACCGCCGATGTCGAAGAAGAGCAGCACCTTCACCGTGTTGCGGCGTTCCGGGCGCATGCGGATGTCCAACATGCCGCCGTTGTGGGCGGTCGAACGAATCGTGTTGTCCATGTCCAGCTCGTCTTCGCGGCCGGTGCGGGCGAACTTCCGCAGGCGGCGCAGCGCCAGCTTGATGTTGCGCGTGCCCAGTTCCACGGAGTCGTCCAGGTTCTTGTACTGGCGCTGATCCCACACCTTCTTCGCTTTCTTCTTCTTGCCGCGCCCGGGGCCGCCCGGGCCCTTCCGGCCTTGGCGTTCGGCGTTGCCTTCCTGGCCCTCCTTGGCCTTGGCTTCTTCGGCTTTCTGGGCCTCGTCCCGGGCCTTGCGGAAGGCTTCGATGAGCTTCTCCAAGCCGCCTAGGGATTTGATCTGCTCCAACTCCTGGGGGGTGAGGTTCTTCTCGAACTCGCGGCGCAGCCATTCGTCCGGGATGAGCGATTCCAGCAATCCGTGCAGGTTCTCCAAACCCTTGAAGTAGGCGCTGAAGGCGCGGTCGAACTTGTCGTAGTTCTTTTCGTCCTTCACCATGCAGGTGCGCGAGAGCAGGTAGAAGTCGTCGATGCTGCTGTAGATCACGCGCTGGTCGATAGCGGCGATCAAGTCCATGAGTTCGCGGATCGTCACCGGCACCTTGTAGCGGCGCAGAGCCAGAAAGAAGTTGATCAGCATGGCGTGCCCTCCCCGTCGCCGCCTGGTTTTCGCAGTCGCTCGATGCGCTCGGTGTTCAGCCGCGGCTGTCGCGCCGGTTCATGAACGCCAGCCGTTCCAGCAAGTGGACGTCCTGCTCGTTCTTCACCAGGGCGCCGTAGAGCGGCGGGATGGCCTTGCTCGGGTCGCGGTTGGTGAGGATTTCGTCCGGGATGTCGTCCGCCATCAGGAGCTTCAGCCAGTCGATGAGTTCGGACGTGGAGGGCTTCTTCTTGAGCCCCGGCACCTTGCGCACGTCGAAGAATATCTCCATCGCTTCCTTCACCAAGTGTTGCTTGATGCTCGGGAAGTGGACTTCGACGATCTGCTCCATCGTCTCGCGGTCGGGGAAGTTGATGTAGTGGAAGAAGCAGCGGCGAAGGAAGGCGTCCGGCAGTTCCTTCTCGTTGTTCGAGGTGATGACGACGATGGGACGGTGCTTGGCGACGACCGTCTCGTTCAGCTCGTAGACGAAGAACTCCATGCGGTCGAGTTCCTGCAGCAGGTCGTTGGGGAACTCGATGTCGGCCTTGTCGATCTCGTCGATGAGCAGCACCACGCGCTCGTCGGCCTCGAACGCCTCCCAGAGCTTGCCCTTCTTGATGTAGTTGCGGATGTCCGCCACGCGCTCGTCGCCAAGCTGCGAATCGCGCAGCCGCGACACCGCGTCGTACTCGTAGAGGCCCTGCAGCGCTTTCGTCTGCGACTTGATGTGCCAGGAGATCAGCCGCAGGCCGAGGGTCTGGGCCACCTCCTCCGCGAGCAGCGTCTTGCCGGTGCCGGGCTCGCCCTTCACCAGCAGCGGGCGTTCGAGCTTCACCGCGGCGTCGACCGCCATCGAGAGTTCGTCGGTGGAGATGTAGGTGTCGGTGCTGTCGAAGATCATCCAGTGTTCCGTGGTCGAAGCGCCAAGGCGCGGGGTGCGGGCATACTCCGCAAAGGGGCTACTGTACCTTGTTTTGCGATGCGATGACCTTCGGCGTTGAACGCCGTGCCTGCCGTGCGGCGCGAGGGCGCTCTCTTCGCGCCGGGCGCCCTCTGGCGATGCGGTGCGCGACCGCGACCACCAAGGCGCCGGCGAACACCGCCGCGGCCGTTGCCGCGGCCCTGGTTGCTGGCGTGAGCGCGTCGGCGCCGTCCTCGAACAGCCAGCGGAAGACGGCCACGACGAGGGCGGGCGCGATGTGCTCGCCATCGAAGCGATGTGGCACCACGGCCCAGGCCAGCACCAGGCCAGCCAGCGGCCAGCGCAAGGGACGGCTGTACCGCCAAGCGTTCGCGGCAACGAAGGCGAGCGCGCTGGCGCCGAGGCCGAAGACGACGATGACGAGCCAGGCCAGCACGTAGCCGGTGTTCATTCGTCCGGCTCCACCCAGCGCAGGATGTACGCTTCCATGTCTTCGTCCGGATGAACCGCTTCCTCAGAGACGACACTGCCGGCGATGCTCGCGCCAGCCTTCGCCACCGTGCCCGGATCGCCGGAGACGAGCGGATGCCACCAGGCGAGGCCGCGGCCTTCCGCGACCCGCCGGTAGGCGCACGACTGCGGCAGGAAGTCGTAGGTGCGCACCGCTTCGGCGTCGATGCGCAGACATTCCGGCACGAGACGGTGCCGCTCGGCGTAGTTCCCGCAGCGGCCGGTATCGCGGTCGAGCAGCCTGCACGCCACCGAGGTGGGATGGATGACGCCGGTGTCGATGTCCTGCACCTTCATCACGCAGCAGCGGCCGCAGCGGTCGCACAGGCTCTCCCACTCGGCGTCGTCCATCTCGTCGAGGGACTTGCGCTCCCAGAACGGCAGCGCGGCATCGGAAGATGGGGCCGAATCCCGCGTCACAGCCGGCGCTCCAGAACGTCCAGCAGCGCCGTGCCGACGACGTTAGCGCGCCAACCGTCGAACCGCTCCGGCAGCGCCCGGTGTTCGCGGAAGGCGCGATACGCCTCCAGCAGGTCGCGGCGACGCCCCAGCAGTTCCGGTGCCATGCCGAGCCGTTCCGCCTTCTCCACGACCACGCCGCGCAGTTCCCTCAAGACGTTGTTGGCGGCGCGCGGCAGGGGCTTTGGCGCCGGGGGTGGCGGATTCGCGTCCGCGAGGCCCGATCGATGCGCTTCGAGCAGGGCCGACGCGAAACGCTTGGCGGCCCGCTTCGGAAACAGTTCCGCCAAGTCCTCCGCCCGCAGTGTCTCGCGCAGCGCCATCGCCAGCAGCGCTTCGTCGCGGGCTATCCACGACCGCGGCAGGTCCCGGGAACGCGCATGGCGTTCGCGCCAGGCGGCGAGACTGCGCAGCACGGCAAGCTGCCGTTGCGACAGACGCCCGGTTCCGCGCATGGTGCGATACCAGGTCTCCGGAGTCGGCGTCGGTTTGGCCAGCGTCCGCTGCATCTCTTCGTCGAACCAAGGCAGCCGTTCCTTCGCCGCGAGGGCGTCGCGCTGGCGTTCCCAGATCGGCAGCAGGTGCGCCGCGTCCTCGCGGGCGTAGGCGACCTGCTCCTTCGTGAGCGGCCGTTGCAGCCAGTCCGAGCGCGTTTCGTGCTTGCCCAGCCGGATGCCCAGATAGTGTTCCACCAGCGCCGCGTAGCTGGCGGAGAACTGCGGCGTCAGGAAAGCGTGGGCGATTTGCGTATCGACGACGTTCGCCGGGCGCAGGTCGAACTGGCGGGCGATGACCTCGAAGTCTTCGGAGCAGGCGTGCATGACTTTCGTGCGTTCGGCGTCCGCCAGCAGCGCGGTCAGCGCCGCGAACGTGGCCGGGGCTTGCGCGTCCACGAGGGTCACGCCGTCGAGGCCGCCAAGCTGGTAGAGGGCGGGAATCGGATGGAAGGTGCGTACGCGCATGAACTCGGTGTCCACGCCCACCGTCTGGCCGAAAGCGGCGATGCGGCTTTCCAGGGCGTGGTCGTCCGCGACGAGGGCGTCCTCGACGGCGACGTGGTCTGCGAACGGGATGTCAGTCAACGTCGCGGCGGCCTTGCAGTGCGTGGGCGATGGTGCCGCCGTCGATGTACTCCAGCTCGCCGCCGATGGGCACGCCGTGGGCGATGCGCGTCACCGCCGCGGGGCTGCCGTGCAGCGACTCCTTGATGTAGTGGGCGGTCGCTTCCCCTTCCACGGTGGGGTTGGTGGCCAGGATGACCTCGGTGGCGCCGCATTCGCGAACATGCTCCGGCAGCACGTTGAGGCCAAGCTCGGCCGGGCCCACGCCGTCGATGGGCGAAAGCCGCCCGTGCAGCACGAAGTAGCGGCCGCTGAAGCCGCCGGCTTCTTCGATGGCGATGATGTCCGACGGCGACTCGACCACGCACAGCATCGTCGCGTCGCGCTTCGGATTGGCGCAGATGGCGCACAGGCTAGTCTCGGAGAGGGTGCGGCAGGAACGGCAGCGCTGGACGTGTTCGGCGGCCTCGGTCAGCGCCGCGGCAAGCGCTCGGGCGCCGCTGCGGTTGTGTTGCAGCAGATGCAGCGCGGTGCGCGTGGCGGTCTTCGGGCCGACGCCGGGCTGGGCTTGCAGCGATTCGATCAAGCGATCGATCAGCGGACTGATCCGCATTTCCTAAAGCCGCACCCGAATCTGCCTGAACGGCCCTAGAACGGCAGCTTGAGGCCGGCGGGTAGCCCCATCCCCTGCGCCAAGTCGCCGATCCGCTCCTTGTGCAGCGCACCGATGCGGCGCACCGCGTCGTTGATGGCCGCGACCAGCAGGTCTTCCAGTACGCTGCCTTCTTCGGCGCCGATGCTGGGGTCGACCTCCACGCGCAACGCTTCGTGGCGCCCGTTCATCGTCACCTTGACGAGGCCGGCGCCGCTCTCGCCCGTCACCGTGGCCTCGGCGAGGGAGTCCTGCGCGTCGCTCAGCTTCGACTGCATCTGCTGCGCCTGTTTGAGGATGTCGTCCAGCTTCATGGCGAGGCTCCCATTGCAGTGCCGCCGCGCGTTTCGTCCGCTTCGGCGGCGGAGACGGTTTCCGGTTGCAGACGCGCCCATTCGAGCCGCCCGTCGAACTCTTTGAGCAGGGCTTGAACATTGGCATCGTCCATCAGCACGGCCTTGGCCTGCGCCTGCTCTTCGGCGCGGCGGCGTTTGCCGTACGCGGCTGGCGTTTCGTGCCGCGTCTGGCCGGTCGTCAGCTCCACATGCACGGGATTGCCTTCGACCTGGGCCGCCAACGCGGCGATCTCCGCCCGGCGCTTGTCGTTCAGCAGCGACGCGTGGCCTTCGTCGAGCAGGATCTCCCACCGCTCGGCGCTGCGTTCGAGCAGGTTGGAATTGTCGAGAATCATGCGCGTCACGCCATCGGCGCCGGTGGCCTCGACCAGGGCGGGCCAATCGTCCTTCGCCGGCGGAGTCGGGGCCGAGGACTTGGCGGCTTCCGGTTGCTTCGTGCTCGTCGGCGGCTTGGCTGTCGGCTGCGGCGGCGTGGGTGGTTGCGGCGGACTCGCCTGTTGCGGCGGGCTCTTTGGTTGCGGCGGGCTACTCGGCCGCATAGCAGGCGGCTGCTCCGTAACCGTTTGTTGCGCCTGCCTGGTCTGTTGCGGCGGACTCGTCCGCTGCTCCGGCGCCGGTGGTGGCTGCGTCCTTGCCGTCTGCCGCGCCTGTCTGCTCTGTTGCGTTGCGCTCGTCGGCTCTTGGCTCGCCTGTTGCGCGGTCCCCGTCGGCTGCACGGCGGCACCGCCTTCGGGTTCGAAGGACGCTAGGCGGATCAGCGTCATGTCGAAGCCCACTTTCGCGTCCGGCGCGAACTCCAGATCGCGCGCACCCAGCAAAGCGATCTGATAGCAAAGCTGCAGGTCCTCGGCGGAGAACGCGCCAGCGAAGCGTTCGTAGGGCGAACTCGGCGCGACCTTCAGTTCCTTGGCGATGGCCAGCTCGTGGAAAGCGCGTTGCAGTTCGCCGAGAACCGCCGCCAGGTCCGCCGCCCGCCCCACCAGATCGTCGCCCACTTCGAGCAGCCGCGCCATGTCGTTGGCCGCCAACGCTTCGAGCAGCGCACCCACTTCGTCGCGTCCGGCAACGCCGAGCATGTCGTTGACGGCAGCCGTGGCGATGGAACCGCCGCCGTGGGAGACAGCTTGGTCGGCAATCGAGAGGGCGTCGCGCATGGAACCGGCGGCGGCCCGCGCTATCGCCTGCAAGGCCGCGGGTTCGGCGGCCACCTGCTCGGCCTCGAGCACCTTGGCCAGCTGCGCTTCGATCACCTCGGGCAGCATGTTCTTCAAGTGGAATTGAAGGCAGCGCGACAGCACGGTGACCGGAATTTTCTTCGCCTCGGTGGTGGCGAGCAGGAACTTGACGTGCTCCGGCGGTTCTTCGAGCGTCTTCAACAAGGCGTTGAAGCTGTGCCCGGTGAGCATGTGGACCTCGTCGATCAGATAGACCTTGAAGCGGCCCTGACCGGGCAGGAACTGGGCGTTGTTGAGCAGTTCGCGGGTGTCGTCCACGCCCGTGCGGGAAGCGGCGTCCACTTCGATGAGGTCGATGAAGCGCCCGGCGGCGATTGCCGTGCAGGCGCCGCATTCGCCGCAAGGCGTCGAGGTGATGCCCTGCTCGCAGTTGAAGCAGGCCGCCAGAATGCGCGCCAAGGTGGTCTTGCCGACGCCGCGCGTGCCGGTGAAGAGGTAGGCGTGGTGCAGGCGCTCGTTGTCCAGCGCGTTGGCCAGCGCCTGCACGACGGACTGCTGGCCGACGACGTCGCGGAAGGTGCGCGGGCGGTACTTCCGCGCCAACACCAGATAGCTCATGATGCGCACGATGGTAACCGATTCACCGGGCGTTCTTGGCTTGGGCCACGGCTTCGTCGTCTTCGGACACCGTGGCGCGAGCGGCCTGGCGCCGGAGAACACGCTGGCCAGTTTCGCCAAGGCGGTGGAACACGGCGTTCACGGCGTGGAACTGGACATCCACTTGAGCGCGGACGGCGAAGCCGTGGTGATTCACGACGAGCGCGTGGACCGCACCACCAACGGCGCCGGCCTGGTGCGCGAGCTTTCCTTGGCGGAGTTGCAGCGGTTGGATGCGGGAGGAGGCGAGAGGATTCCCACCCTCGGCGAGGTGTTGCGGGCGGCGCCTGCGGACGTTGCGGTGAACGTGGAGTTGAAGGCTGCCGCGAGCGCCGAAATCGTGGCCGCGGCAATCGCTCATGCACAGCAGCCGATTCTGGTTTCCTCCTTCGACCACCGCGAACTGGCGCGCTTCCACGACCTTGCGCCGAGCGTGCCGTGCGCGCCTCTGGCGTATCGCTGGCGCGACGATCTCATGGCGGTGGCCGCGGCCCTCGATGCGTGGGCCGTGAATCTGGCGGACCGCATCGCCACGCCGCGTCATCTTGCGACCGTGGCGGCAGCGGGAAGACGCTGCCTCGTCTACACCATCGACAACCCGTCGCGGGCAGAGGAACTGCGTTCGGCTGGCGTGTTCGGCGTCATCACCAACCGCCCGGACCTCGTTCGGGCGGTGCCGCTCGCCGGGGGATGAAGCGGTCTCGCCCGGCTCAGAGGAACCGCGCCACAACGCTGTCCAGCTGCCGGTAGCCGCGTTCGGTCAGGCCGATGCGGTCGCTGCGGAGGAGCCCCCAGTCGGCGAGTTCCCGAACGGTGGCGGCGATCTTCGCCAGCGGCAGTCCGGTGCGGGCGCTGAACGCGGCCTCTTCCACGCCGTCCACCAGCCGCAGCGCGTTCATCATGAACTCGGCGGCCAGTTCGCTCGTCGGCACCTTCTTGGCAATGCCCTCCACGTCGCTCAAGTAGAGGCGCGGCTGGCTGTTTCGCGCCGTGCGCCAGACGGCGCCGTCGATGGTGGCCTTGCCGTGCGCCCCGGCGCCGATGCCAATGTAGTCGCCGAAGCGCCAGTAGTTCACGTTGTGTCGACACGCTTGGCCGTCGCGGGCGAACGCCGAGACTTCGTAGCGCCGGTAGCCGTGGCGGCCTAGCAGTTCAAGCCCCGCGTCTTCGATTGCCGCGGCGATGTCCGGGTCCGGCAACCCCGCTGGTGGCCTTCTGGCGAACTCGGTCTTCGCCTCGACCGTCAGCTGGTACCAGGAAATGTGCTGCGGCGCCAAACGAACCGCCTGCTCCAAATCAGCCAAGGCGTCGGGGACTGTCTGTTTGGGCAGGCCGTACATCAGATCGACGTTGAAGCTCTCGAAGCCGGCCTTGGGCACGCGACGGGCCGCCTCGCGGGTCTCGTCCGCGCTGTGGATGCGGCCGAGGCGCGTCAACTGCTCGGCGTCGAACGACTGCGCACCCAGGGAGACGCGCGTGACGCCTGCTCGTCGATAGGCGTCGAAGTCGTGATGCTCGACGGTGCCGGGATTCGCTTCCAGCGTGACTTCCGTTGGCGGCGTCGGCAGCGCGTCGAGAATCGCCCGGAACGTAGGCGGCGAGAAGAGACTCGGCGTGCCGCCGCCGAAGTACACCGTCTCGATGCGCTTGTCGCCGTGCGTTTCGAGCTCGCGGCGCAAGTCTTCGAGCAGCGCTCGGCGGTAGTCGTCCTCCCGCAGCGACCCCTTCAGCGGATGCGAGTTGAAATCGCAGTACGGGCACTTCCGTACGCACCAGGGGAAGTGGACGTAGAGACCGGTCTCGGCATCCGGCGCGAAAGCACTCACCGCGCATTCACCGTGTTGGCTTGCGCGAAGCCCTTGCCGAACGCCAAGCGCCCGCCTTCGCCAAGCAGACACGCCGCCAATGCGCGGCTTGCCTGCCCACGATGCGAGAGGGCGTTCTTGCGCTCCAAGGGCAGTTCGGCGGCGGTCTTCCCCAGCGCCGGAATCAGGAAGTGCGGGTCGTAGCCGAAGCCGTTGCGGCCTCTCGCGTCGTCCACGATCACGCCATGCCAACGCGCAGTGGCGATGGCCGGCGCCGGATCGTCGGCGCTCGCCAAGCACACGAGCGCACAGTAGAAGTAGGCGGCACGGTCGTTGATGCCGTCGAGCGCCACTAGCAGCTTGGCGTTGTTGGCGGCATCGTCGGCGCTTTCTCCGGCGAAGCGCGCGGAACGGATGCCGGGTGCGCCGCCAAGGGCCGGCACCACCAGCCCGGAATCGTCGGCGATGGCCGGCAAGCCGCTGCGCGTTGCGGCGTGGCGAGCCTTGATGAGCGCGTTCTCCACGAACGTCGTTCCGGTCTCGGCAACGCTGGCGATGCCCAGTTCGCTTTGCGGCACCAACGCGCAGCCGAGCCGTGCCAGCGAGAGCGCCAACTCGCGGACCTTGCCGGCATTGCCGGTGGCGACGACGATGCGCGAAGTCGGCATTTCCTCGGCTTCGTCGCCGGTCATCCGCTCGCCTGCGAACGCCGTTCGAGCCGAGTCACGGCTCGCCGACTCGGTGCTGGCCTTCGGCGATTTCGTAGCCGTTCATCGTCACCACGCACTTGCCGACCACGTCGCGGTTCTGCAGCATCCGCATGGCGTCCACGGCGCGTTCCAGCGGAAAGCCGGCGCAGACGTGCGGGTCGATGGCACCGCTTTGGGCGAGTTCCCAAAGCGCTTCCTGATTGCGCCTGCCGAGTTCCGGATCGCGGCGGCCGATCTCCCCAGCCCGTACGCCGATGACCGAGATGCTCTTGATGAGGATGAGATTCACCGGCGCATGCGGCCACCGCCCGCTGGTGAAGCCGATGGCGAGCAGGCGCCCGCGCCAGTTGATGCAGCGCATGGACTCGTCGAAGACGCTGCCGCCCACCGGGTCGTAGATCACGTCCGCGCCGCCACCGCCGGTGATGGCCTTCACCGCATTGCGGAAGCCGCCAAGCGAGCCGTCCGGCAGCGTGTAGTTGATGACCGCGTCCGCGCCCCGCGCCTTCACCACGGCCAGCTTGTCGTCGCGCCCGCCCGTGCCGATGACCCGCGCGCCGTAGTGCTTGCCCAAATCCACCGCCGCCATGCCGACGCCACCCGTGGCGCCGTGGACGAGCAGCCACTCCCCGGCTTTCAGCTCGCCGCGCACCATGAGCGCGACGTAGGCCGTCATGTAGGCCGTGCCGTAGGACGCCGCCTTCTCGTAGTTCATCGCGCCGGGGATGGGTTTCACACCCGCAGCAGGCACGTTCACCGCTTCCGCGAACCCGCCGGAACGCGAGCCGAAGCACACGGCATCCCCCTCCTTGACGTTGCGAACATCGGCCCCGACAGCCGCCACGTCGCCCGCCGCTTCGCCCCCCGGCGCGAAGGGCAGCGGCGGCTTGTGCTGGTACTTGCCCTGAATCATCAGCAGATCGGGAAAGTTGACCGCACACGCCTTCAACCGCACCTGCACTTCGCCCGGCCTAGGATCGGGAAGCCGCACTTCGTCCAGCGAAACGGAGGCGATGTCTTCGCTGATGGCATGGCAGCGAACCGCACGAATGAGCGTCATGGCAAGCGGCACCGAGGAGGGTCTGGCCGGCGAACATACCGCAGCTTGAGGGAACGCGGCGAGTACGGTCTCAAGCGCAGGCGTGTTGTGGTAGCGTCATCCCACGATGGAAGGCCGGACAACTCGAAGTGACGCCGCTCGGTTCCGAACGCAACGCTCCGCGCTACTTCGCTGGCCGGCACGAGGAGTTGGATGCGTTGCAGCAGCGCGTGGACTACCTGCTGCACCATCCAGACGACACCGTGGGCGGCATGGCGCTCATCGATGGCGTACAAGGCATCGGCAAGACGCAGCTGGCGTTGGAGTTCGTGCGCAGGGCGTGCAAGCAGCCGGGGGTGCATCACCTGTCCATCACGACCCGTGACCTTCTGGTGGATGCCGATCAACTGCTGGCCGATCTCACCGAGCAACTGCCGGCGCGAAGAGGCAGCGCCGCGCACTGGTTCGACGAAGCCAGACGGCACTTCAAGCAGCTTCCGCTGCGTATTCAACCGCGAGACAGCGCCGGCAGCGTGCGATCCCTGCTGGCGAGGACGCAAGCGCGCGGATGGTGGCGGAGTCAGGTTCTGATTCTCTCCATCGACGAGATCCAGTCCATCACGGCAGAAGCCAGATCGGTTCTCAAAGTGCTGCACGAGGGTTCCCACGGCTGCCCGATTCTGGTGGTGGCGATGGGCCTGCAACATGCGTCGAGCGTGTTGGCATCGACCATGGCCAACGCGGACGGCACCACCAATGCGGATTCGATCTCAAGGTTCGGCACCCGGCTTTCGTTGCCGATGCTCAGCACGGACGAGTCCATAGAAGCGGTCCTGCTAGGCGTCGTGGCAACCGGCCTAGGGCAGGTACCCGACGACTTCGCCCAGCAGATCGCCACGGAATCAAAAGGGTTTCCGCAGCACGTTCACGGCTACGTCGAAGGCTGCGTTCACGCCTTGGACAGGCACGGAACGTTGGCAACGGAGCAAGCGCAACGCAGCGCGCTGGCCCATGGACGCGAAAGCAGAACGCGCTACTACGAATCCAGACTCGCTTCCATGCGCCGCGAATACCGACGCGCCGTTCTTGCGCTGGCGGCGCACACGGATTCCGGCGAGGCGCCCGTAGCGGACGATGTGGCGGAACGAATCATGGGCGACGCGCTTACGGCTAGGGGCGTCACCGGTGCGCAAGCGTTGCAGGAGGCCATCGAAAAAGGAGTGCTCTCCGTGCTGCTCGACGGCCACGTCATGTTTCCCATCCCGTCGTTCCGAGACTACGCCCGGAATCTGGCACGAGCCGACCAATGAGCATACACTCGTTCGAACACCACGACTCTTCGACAACGTCGTCCAAGAGGACGATGGCAGTGGTGGGACGCCTAAGCACAGGAGCAACGAAATGCGCCATCTCAAACCCGACTTCCTGAGCGCCTTGAAGAAGGAATGCGACCTATTGCCACTCTTGGAGTTGGTAAAGTCCGACTCCAGCCTCTGCCTTGAGCTGCGAGGCGCCTACATCAGCATCTACTACCGAGGTGGAAGTTTGATGGAAGTCAAGCATGGGGCGAGTGGCCCTCGCTTTCACTTCGACAAGAACTACGGAGCGAAGCCGCCCGAACCCACCGCAGGAGTCAAAGCCTGGCTAGAGGCGGTGCCTCATCTCAAGCACGCCATGGATCAGCACGAAGTGCGAGGCAAGAGCAGAAGCGAACGCGAAGCCCAGCAGCTTCTCTTGCGCGAGAACAACGGACTCTTGCGCAAGGAGGAACGTAGTCTCGAAGGGTCTACGGACTACTACATCTGCGACATCGAGTACAGAGCCAAGCAGGGTCGGTTCGACATGGTAGGCGTACATTGGCCATCAACGGATCGGGGGAGAGCGACGGATCGACGCCTCGTCTTCATCGAGGTGAAGTACGGTGCCGGCGCGCTCAAGGACCCGGCTGGACTCGCATCTCACATCAAGGACATCAACTGTTTCCTGTCCGACGCCGAGCGTGTGCAGTCCTTCAAGAAGGACATGGTGGAGGTCTTCAAACAGAAGCTGGACTTGGGACTCATCGACTGCGGCAAGCCGCTGAAGAGCTTTGGCGAGAAGCGTCCGCTGATCCTGCTGGTTCTGATCAACCAAGACCCAGACGTCAAGAAGCTCCTCGACGTTCTTCGGACCCTGCCCAAAAGCCCGAACGCCGAGGTGCTTGTCGCCAACAGCAGCCCTATGGGATACGGCCTCTGGGAATCACGCATGTTTCCTTTGGACGTCTACATCCGCGGCTTGAACACTCGCGATGGCCTTCGACTCGTGGGCTGACCGAGGATTGTCGTCGTACTCTCCACAGTGCCTAAGCCCGGTCCGGGGCGCCAGTCTCGCCGACTTGCGCGTTGGGCGATTCTTGGACGAGTACCTGCCTGCCGCGGTGGATCCGGAGACGCTGGCCGCCAACGACCGCACGCCGGAACAACGCCTTGCCGCCGCCAAGATGATCGTGTCGGCGTCGGACCCGGTGCCCACCGTCGCTGGCATTCTCGTGCTCGGCAAGCGCCCTTTGGATCATCTGCCCGGCGCCTATGTCCAGTTTCTGCGCATCGACGGCACCGAGCGGGGCGACGACGTGATCGACGAAGCACGTTGCGACGGAATGCTGAGCGACTTGATTCGGCGCCTCGACGACAAGCTGATCACCCACAACCGCACCTCGGTGGACTTCACCTCCGGGCCGCGCGAAGAACGCCGCTCCGCCTATCCCCTCGACGCGCTGCAACAGCTCACGCGCAACGCCGTGCTGCACCGCACCTACGAAGGAACGGCTGCGCCGGTGCGCGTGTACTGGTTCAACGACCGCATCGAGATCATCAGTCCGGGCGGGCCCTACGGCATCGTCACCGCCGAGACGTTCGGCCAGGCGGACGCCGTCGACCACCGCAATCCAACGCTGGCCGAAGCGATGCGCGTCCTCGGCCTGGTGCAACGCTACGGCTTCGGCGTCCCGGCGGCGAGGCGGGCATTGCGGCAAAACGGCCAGCTAGAGCCCGAGTTCCACGTTCAAGCCAACTCGATCCGCTGCACCGTGCGCGCCGCTGTGCGCTAAGGCGTGTTGACACTACCCCAACGCTAAGAAACACCCCCTCAATCCATCAGCGTACGGCGGAAGAAGTCGAGGATGTAGTTGTAGCGGTGGGTGGCGACGGTTCGGTCTTGTAGGGCGTGCTTGGCGCCTGGGTAGGTCATCAGTTCGAACTGCTTGCCGGCGTCCTGCAGGGATTGGACAAGCTTCAGCGAGTGGGTGAACAGGACGTTGTCGTCGGCCATGCCGTGCATGAGCAGGAGGGGGGCGTCGATGTCTGGCACGCGGGGGAGGACGCTGCTTGCCGCGTAGCCGTGCGGGTTCTCCTGCGGCGTGCCTAGGTAGCGTTCCGTATAGTGGGTGTCGTAGAGGGTCCAGTCGGTCACCGGCGCCACCGCCACGCCAGCGCGGAACACGTGGCTGGTCGCCAGGCACATCAGCGCCAGGTAGCCGCCGTAGGAGTGGCCGAAGACGCCGATGCGCTCGGTGTCGATGTCGTCGCGGTAGCGCAGGGATTGCACTGCGGCGAGTTGGTCTTCCACTTCGACGTGGCCAAGGCGGCCGTGGATCGGTTCCTCGAAGTCCTTGCCGCGGTTGGCAGTGCCGCGGTTGTCCACTTCCAGCACGGCGAATCCCGCCTGCGTGAAGAGCGCAACCACCGGCGACGGGAACTCCTGGGTTACGCGCTGCACGCCCGGGCCGCCGTAGACGTGCAGGATCACCGGATGCAGGCGGCTCTTGCGGCGTATCGGCGGCACGGTGAGGCGGGTGTTGAGACGCTCCATCTCCCGCCAGTCCTCGCCCCATGGGATCCAGGATGACGGCCGAGGCGCATGGGTGTCCTCGAAGGACGTCGAGCTGATCTCGCGTGTCGGCTCGAAGCCGAAAGGAGTGCGTACGCGACGCGGCTGGAACCTGATCGACGGCAACGCCCGCGTTCCCCAGAAGTCGTCGCCGTCGTCCGTGAAACGCAGAACGCAAAGTCTTCGCGGCCTCGCGTTCCCGCTGTGGACGAAGAGGCCGCGCCGCGATGCCGGATGGACGACGCCGTCGCGCCAATCATCGATCGGCCTGCTGCGGGGCGAGGGCAACCCATGTTCTTCGCGGCTGAGGCCGTGTTGCGCCTTGTTCAGATCGATCTGGAAGATGTCCTGCGTGGTCGAATCGAACTCGTAGCCCGTCGCCCAAACGTAGGATGCATCCGCGGCGACGATGCGCCCGATGTGCTCCACGCCGGTTTCCAGAATGGCGTTCTCGGTGCCTCGCGCCTCGTGCAGGCTGAGGCTCGTCTCCTCCGGCCCTAGCTCGTCGGTAGCCCACAGGAAGCGGCCGTCGTCGAGGAAGGTCAGGTTGTCGTGCAGATTGATCCACGTCGGCGAGGTCTCGGTGTGGACGTCCTCCCAGGCGCCATCGACCCAGCGGCGCAGCGTCAGCCGCTTCTGATCCCGCGACTGCGCCTGGACGTAGAGCGCTCCGTCCGGCGAGAACTGCACGCGCGCCAGGTAGTCGTCCTTGGCCAGCGACCAGTCGAGCCACTGGATGTTTTGGCTGGCGATGTCCACCACGCCCAACCACACTTCGGCGTTCGGCCCGCCGGCGAAGGGATAGCGCTGCGCGACCACGCGAACGCCGTCGGCATCCATTTCTTGGCGGTAGGTCTGCGGGATGGGCGCGGTGTCCACCCGCGTGAAGGCGACGGCGCTGTCGTCGGGCGCCCACCAGTGGCCCTCGAAACGGTGCATTTCCTCCTGCGCGATGAAGTCCGCCAAGCCGTTCGAGACCGTTCCGCCGCCGTCGCGGGTGAGTCGCGTTTCCACGCCGCTGGCGATGTTTCGGCAGTAGAGATCGCCGCCACGGACGTAGCTCAAGCGCTCTCCGGCGGCGGAGAAGCGGATGGCGCTCTGCCGCGTATCCGGCGGCGTCAGCCGCTGCACGGATCCCTCCGGCACGCGCAGCAGGAACGCCGCGCCGTTGGCCGGGAAGAGGATCTCTTGGCGAGTCGGATGCCAGGCGTACGACGTGACGCCGCGCCCGAACTGCCGCCGCCGCTCGCTCTCGTTCCTGTCCTCTTCGGTCGCGGCCCCTTGCGCCGCTTCGCCAATCGGAGCGCGTCGCGGCTCCAGAGGCGGCGCTTCGCCGCCGTGCGCGTCTTGCGGATCGCTGCCCGCCAGATCGACCAGCCACAGCTCCTGCCGCTCGCGGTCGTCCTCGGCGGGGAACAGGAAGCTGCCGTAGCGACCGTCCGCCGAGAGCTTCAGCTGGCTCGGCGACGAGAAGGCCGGCAGCGGGCGCTTTCCGAACAGGCGCTCCGGCGTGAGCTTCATGGCGTGTCGAGCCGAGCGAACACCGGGCGGGTCAGATTCTCGGTCGCCTCCTCGCCAACGTGGACGTTGTCTTCGACGCGAACACCGCCACAGGGCAGGAAGCGCTTCACCTTTGGCCAGTTCACGTCGCGCCCGGCATCGGAGTCGGCAAGCGCGTCGAGCAGCACGGGGATGAAGTACAGCCCCGGCTCCACGGTCACGACATGGCCGACGTCGATGCTCCGCGTGTAGCGCAGGGTGGAAAACCGCTCTGGCGACGCCACGGCCTCGCCCTCTTCGTTGGCGAGCGAACCGCCCACGTCGTGGGTCTGCAAGCCGAGCAGATGGCCCAGGCCGTGGGGAATGAAGGTGTCCGTGATCTTCCGCTCGAAAGCGCTCCCGGCGCTGCAGCGCACGAAGTCGAAGCGTACCAGCAGGTCGGCGACGGCCCGATGCATCGCCTCCTGCAAGTCGATGTAGGAGGTGCCCGGACGAACCGCGCTGGCGAGGGCCTGCTGCTTCTCGTCCATGGCCCGCACCAAGGCGTCGAACTCGTCGCCGGCATCGGCGCTGTAGGTGCGGGTGATGTCGCTGTGGTAGCCGCCCGAACGCCCGCCCGCATCGATGAGGAAGCTGCGCGTACCCGCCGGTCGCTGCCGGTCGTAGTGCTGGTAGTGCAGCACCCCGGCGTGTTCGTTGAGGGCGACGATGTTCGGATACGGCAGCTTGCTTTCCACCTGCGAACTGGCGGCGAGATAGGCCATGTGGATGTCGAACTCGCTGCCGCCGCCGAGAAACGCATCCCGCGCCGCAAGGTGGCCGCGCACGCCGACTTCGGTCGCCTCGCGCATGCGGTCGAGCTCGAATTCGGTCTTCCGCGCCCGGGCGAACAGCAGCTTGTTCACCAATGCCCGCGGATTGACGTTGGCGAGCGGCAGGTTGAGGTCGAAGGCGGCGGCCGGCCCCACGAGCGCGAAGCGGCCAAGCCGCGCCAGATCCCGCGCCAGATCGTCCCTCAAGCTCTTGATGTCGCCATGCTCGGCCACCTTGAACGCGGCCCCGGCCCACGCCGGCAGTTCCGGCGGCGCGTGCCAGTAGTCGGCGGGCGCGTGGAAGTAGAGCTTCGGCGTGGCGCCAGGGCGCACGAGCAGCACGCTGTGCTCGCAGTCGTCGTCCGGGAACCAGCGGGCGAAATGCGGATTCGGATGGAACGGCGGCGCTTGGTCGTCCTGAAAGTACATCTCGGCTTCGCCCGCAGGAATCACCGCGGCGTCGTAGCGCCCCGCCTGCAGAGCCGCCTCCCACTGCGCCGCCACCTCGCCGAGGTGCGCCGAGTAGTCTTCTTCGCTGAATATCACGGAGTACGCCTCATTCGAACCTTCGAATTTGTGCAACAAAGCAGGACCACCTCACGCCCCAGTGTGGGCCGGTGTCGCGCTACTTGTTTGTTCCACGCCCATGCGGTATCGGATCGGATTGGAATTGGAACAGGTCGCTCTCGTCCGCGCCGTAAAGATCCGCTTCTTCAAGGTCTGCCGTTAGCTTCAAGAGGATAAGCTGTGCCGGCGCGTCTTCTTCTGCAACGAGATCCACTGTCATCCTCCCCGCATTGGATATTTCCAGCGCTATGGTGCCCTCGAATCCGGGATCTATCTTCGGCGCCGTCATGTGGACCCCTACTCCCGCCCTAGCCCAGCTACTGCGTCCTTCTATCAGTCCAACGAGGTCTGGCGGCATGGTTACGGTTTCATGCGTTTGGGCAACCACGAACTCGCCTGGTTCGAGGACGAAATGGTCTCGCTCCAAATGCTTCCAAAGGTCCTTGGACTCGAACAGGGATCGTTTGACTCGTACGCTGGGGACGTGGTCCGGCATGTCCTTCATCACGGTGAACTTGCGGCCCAGCCGAAGATCGACCGATACTTGATTGATGCGCGAGGGAGCAGGGTCGATCTTGAGCCCGCCCTCTTCCATCCGGCGCTCGATGTCAGGCTTCGAGAGTACCATTGGGGCCTGCCCGCCCTACGTATCTTGCGCGCTCTACGCAACCCTCGAACAGTTCGCTCTGCAACGCATCCCCTGGAATGCGGGCATGGAACGTCTCGCCTTCTACCTCTACCACCCGGGCGAGAACTTCGTCGGCACCCCTCTCGACACCCTCCTTGAGCCACTTGACGTTGACGAATCCGGACCACTCCTTGCCGTCCGCTTGCACATGCACGGCGCGTTCGTCGGAAAACGCCCCCCGCGCCACCTTGCACGGTATCCACATTCGCGCACCCTTGTTGAGATTCATCTTGGCCTCCTACGGTATGCGCTTACAGTAGCGCTCGTTTTTGGAACGTGTCAAGCGGACTTCAGAACGGGCGCGGGTGCGTTCTCCGCTGCCTGCTCCGCCCCGAGGTCGTGCCCCTTGTCGATGCGGCGCAGTTCGGGGAACAGGATGGCGATGCCGCCCATCGAGAGGGCGAGCAGCATCGCGCTTGCCAGCAGCGCGATCTCGATGCCGATGAACTCGGCCATGGCGGCCACCGGGATCATCCCGGCCGGCATGATGCCGTGGGTCATCATCATGATGGCCATGACGCGGCCGCGGATTTCCGGCGCGATGGCCAGCGTCGTCACGCTCATGTTCAAGGCGCCGACCAGCGAACTGAACGCGCCGATGAAGACGCCGAACGCCATCGCCATCGCGAGGTGGGAGGAGAGCGCGTAGCCGGCCAGGCCCAGCGCCCAGACGTAGGACGCGGCGAACAGAATCCTGCCCTTCCTGCCCACGTCGCCGAGCCGGGCCAAGGTGAGTGCGCCGATCAGCGAACCAACGCCCATCGCCGTGATCAGGTAGCCGAGCGTCTCCGGGCCGCCGTCCAGAACGTCCTTGTTGAACACCGGCGCCAGGAACGAGGGCGCGAAGCCGAACATCATCGGCACGATGCCCATGACCAGCAGCCCGAGCACCACCCGCTCTCGGCGCATGTAGCGGAAGCCCTCGGCGATGTCCTCGCCCATCGACGCCTGCGTGTTGCGCGTCGGCTCGCCTCGGTAGCGCAGCAGCGCCGTGGCGACCACCGAAACCAGATACATCGCGGCGATGACGAAGAAGATGACGCCCACGCCCTGGGCGGACGACGTATCTCCCCCGCCGAACCAGCCGATCAGCACCCCGGCGAGCGCCGGCCCGACCACGCGGGACGCGGAGAACGTCGCGCTCTGCAGCGCCATCGCGTTCACCACCACCTCGCGGGGAACGATTTCCGGCACCGCAGAAGCCCGCGCCGGCATGGAGAACGAGAGCACCGTGCCGTTGAACAGCCCGAAGTAGATGAAGTGCCAGAAAGTCACGTCGCCGCGGTAGACGATGATCGCCAGCCAGACCGTGGCCAAGGCGTTCACCAGCTGCGCCGCCACCATGATGGGCTTCTTGCGCATCCGGTCGGCGGCGACTCCGCCCCACAGCGAGAAGACGAACGACGGCAGCATGAAGGAGAGCATCACCCACGTCAGCGCCATCGGCGAACTGGTGATGTCGTAGATGAGCCAGCCGCGCGCCACCATCTGCATCTGCATGGCGAAGGAGGCAATGAGGTTGGCCGCCCACAGCAAGCGGAAGTCGTGGATGGCCAGGGCGCTGAACATGCGGGTGCTGGGCGTTCGTGCGGACGCTGCGGCTGATGCGCCGCCAACGAGGTTCGCCGCTTCCGGCGATGGGCCAGCGCCCGGGCGAGCGGGCATCATCGTGTTGCTTGTCGAGCCGGCTCGGCAAGCCGAGGTTCGGGCGGTTCGGCGCACTCTTTCATGCGAGGGGCAAGCCCCTCGCGCACTCCGGCCGAGTCTCTTTCATGCGAGGGGTAACCCCCTCGCGCTCCCCGGCTGAGTCTCTTTTCATGCGAGGGGTAACCCCCTCGCGCACCCCGGCTGAGGGCTCTCTTTACCCCCGTGGACCGAGGGCTCCGCGCACCACTGGCTGCGCAAGTTGTCGAGCGGTGCCAGCACCTCTTCCGAAACGCCAAGCATGTCCACCAGCACCGCACGGTCCAGCGCCTTGCGCACGTCGTCGCGGTAGGCTTCGTTCGCCGCCAACAGCGGCTCGGCTTGGAAGCGCTCGAAGATGTCGTCGGCGCACCTCAACTGCTCCGGCGTCAGTGCGCGGATGTCCAGCATCGTCAGCCGCGGCAGATTCGAGAGCGTGGTGACGGCGCGACCCTGGTGCTGGCGCGAACCCAGCCACCAGAACGCCATCAAGCCCAGCGTGGTGTTCGCCCACAAGGCGATGGCGCGGGTCCATTCGTCTCGGTCCGGCTGGAATCCGGGCCATGCCCGCCCGCCGAGGCAGGGCGCGGGCGTCAGGCAGGCGGTCAAGCTCTGCGAGTTGATTCGGAAATCCCGGGTGAAGTGCAGCGTGGCTGCGGTCCGCCAAACGCGCAGCGCATGGTCTTCGCAGCCTTGGCGGACCAAGCCTTCGCAGTCCGGCCGCACCACCAGCCGCCGCTCGCGCTCGGCATCATGCGCCCACAGGACCGGATAGCTTGGCACGCCGTTGGCGGGAACGATCTTGAACGGGCCGCGAAACGGCGGCTCGCCGTCCTTGCCGTTGCCGATGTCGCGATCCAGCGGCCCGCGTCTACCAAGCGCGCCGAGGCGCGTCGTCGGCAAGGCAGTTGCCGACCAACGCGGCATCCGCAGCTCACCGTCGCCGAGGGCCATCATGGCTTCTGCCAGGGCCGTCTCGCGCAGCGCCGCGCAGCCGCCGTTCTCCAGAGCAGAACGTATGTACGTGCCAAGCCATTGGTCACCGGCGCGCAAGCGACCGTTGGGTTCAGCGGGCAGCCGGGCGATGAGGTTGGCAACGTCGGACGCCTCCACCACGCTCTGCGGACGTTGAAACAGGTTGACGAAGAGGGCCTGGGCGTCCGCTACGGCGCCGGCCTTGGACTTGGTGGCGATCACCAGCACTTCCGCGATGCCGGTATCCGCGGAAAACGCGCGATCCGTGCTGCCGGACGCCGCCAGCGAAATCACCACCACGTCGCGGTACTCGCGAACGAACAGTTCCCTCGCCGCCCGCCAGGAAGCGCCTTGGACGAAGGCGATGGGCAGCACCAAGGCCACGACGCCGCCCGGCTTCACCTTGCCGTGCGCGAGATCCACGAAGTTGGACGCCAACCCGGCATTGCCGTGGCCGACTGGCTTGGCGATCCGGCGGCGCACTTCCGCCAAGCGATCCGCCATCAGCCGCTGCTCTTCTGCCGACGTGCCGAAGCCGGCGAACGACGGCACGGGAACGTCCGTGATCTCGTGGTTCGTGGGCCTTGTGAACGGCGGATTCATGATCACCAGATCCACCGACTCGTGCGGCAGCTCGAGATCTTCCACTTCCACCTCCTCGGCACCCAGCGCCTGACGCTGACCAGTGGGGAACAGCGACCGGCTCTGGCCGGCCGCGGTGAGGTCCAGCGAGCCGATGGCGATGCCGCGCTTGGCGTCGCCATCCATGCCATACGGCATGGTGTAGACGCGGGTGCTGTCGAACACCTCGCCCGGGTGGACGCCCGACAGCTGAGCGGCGCACAGGTGCGCCGCGGCCGGCATGATGTCGGCGCCGACGATCGAACGCTCCAGCATGGTTGGATGCAGCCGGCGATCGTCGCCGCCGGCGTGACGAAAGCGCGCCAGCAGCGCTTGGTAGGCCGCCACCAGCAAGGTCCCCGTCCCGCAAGAGAGGTCCGCAACGCGCAGTCGCGGATAGGCGTCCATGTCGGTCCAATCGACCGCCATCCTGGCGACCGCCAGTGGACCGAGCAGCGCAGCGGACTCCGGTCGCGTGTAGAACGTGGCAAGGAATTTTCGGTCCGCGATGAGCCGTTGGAACATGCGCCCGGAGAGGTCTTGGCGCGTGGATACGCCGAGGCTGGTGAGGTCCTTAACAGCATGAATCAGCGGCCTGAGGACGTTTTTCGCCGGCACGCCCGGCAGCGCCACCAGCAGATCCAACGCCAAGCGGAAGATCGGCCAATAGTTGATCTTCGCAAGAATGTGCTTCCACACGTCGAGCACTCTCGACTGGAACTGCCAAGACTCCAGCTGCGTCAGGTCAGCCATCGTCGGCAACTTGTGGCGCCCGGCGATGGCGTCCTGGAAGAGCAGCGCATTGGCGACGATGGCCATCGCCATGCGCGTCGTCTGCGTGCCGGGCCGTTGGTTCAGCGCTTTGGCGAAGCGCAACGGCGGTTGGATCACGCCGGCCATCGCCTCCCGCTCGAGCGAGCCCGTCGCTGTCCGCACGCCCCATTCGAGAATCGTCATGCCCTGTTCGATCAAGCGTCCCGACGTCGTCGCCTGTTCGATGCAACGAGCGAGATCGTCCAGGCCGCCCGTCGACCAGCCTTCCGCCGGCCATCGCTCCGCCGCCTGCGGCTCGCCGGACAGGACGCAGTAGCCGAACTCCGCCTCCGCCAGGTGCCGCGCCAGATCCGCCTGACCACGACGCAGCGACTCCGGCAGACGCACGGCGATGGCTTGTTCGATCGGTTCGCCTTCCACCGGCCGCAGGCCAAGCCTGCCCACGGCGTCCTGCTCGACCGTCGCAGCCGGCGCGAACTCGGTCTCGACGACCACCGGCTGGGCATTCCGCTGACGCACGACGATGTCCGGACGCAGCGAAAGGTTCTCCATGAACACGCCGCTTTGCTCGACGCCCAGAGCTTCGCGCCAAAGCGGGTGCTTGCCGCGCAACGCCTCGCCGAGCGCGGCGTTGACAACGGCTTCGCTATTCTGCCGCATCGCGACCTCGCTGCCTTGTGCGGAAGAACCGTCGGCCTTCCGCGCCACTGACGCGCCACAGAGCGCCCGCCGTCCGCAGCAAGCCTAGATGCCCTGGGCGCGGAACCATGCGAGCGCCGGTCCTAGCCGGCCAGCGCTCGCACGTCGTTCTGGTTCCGATAGCGCTCCGGGATCGGGAACTTGAACACCCGCGCCGCGTTCAGGCCCAGCACCTTGGCGCGTTCGGCGTCTGTCAGCTGGCCCATCGTGCGTTCGATGGCCGCCGCGGAGTGCGGCCAGGTGCCTTCGTGGTGGGGGTAGTCGTTAGCCCACATGAAGTTGTCCACCAGGCCGTGTTCGCGGGCGAGGTCCAAGCCGGGCTTGTCCTCCTGGAACGTCGCGAAGCCGCATTGCTTGAAGTAGTCGCTCGGCAGCTGCGGCAGCTTCGGGCGCACGAACATGTGGTGCTTTCGATACGCTTCGTCCAGCGCCCAGATGGCCCACGGCACCCAGCCGATGCCCGCCTCGACGCTGCCGAAGCGCAAGCCGGGGAAGCGTTCCAGCACGCCGGACGCGCACAGATTGGCGATGGGTTCCATGGTCGGGGCCAGCGAATGCACGGCGTAGTTGACCACCGCGCCGCCGTTGCCTCGCGAAGTGCGCGGGTCACGGCCGGTGGAGACGTGGAAGGTGATGGGCAGGTCGACCTCCTGGATGCAGGCCCACAGCGGGTCGAACTCCGGCAGGTTGTAGTTCGAGTGCTCGTGGTCCGGCGCGCCCCAGATCGGCTTGCAGGGCAGCGCGAGGCCGCGGAAGCCGAGCGCCGCGACGCGCTGGATTTCGGCAATCGCGCCGTCGATGTCCGCCGCCGCCACGCAGCCCATCGGCGACAGGCGGTCGTTGTAGTCGCCGAAGACCTCCCAGGCCCAGTCGTTCCACACGCGGCACATGTGCTGGCTGAACTCGGCGTCCGGCGTCGCCCAGATCGTCAGCCCCTTGTTCGGGAACAGCACCTCGGCGTCCACGCCGTCCGCTTCGAGGTCCGCAAGCCGCTGTTCCGGCGTCTCGCCAGCGCCGTTGCGCAAGCCGTCCTCGCCCTCGAACTTGATGCTGCGGATGCGCACCGGGCGGAAGCCCTCGGTCTTCTGGAACTTGCGGCCCTGGGCGTCCACGGCGACCCCCGGCAGCCGCTCGCGGAAGCGCTTGTCCATGCGCGTTCGCCAGAGATCCGACGGCTCCTGCACATGGCCGTCGGTGGACACCATGAAGAACTTGTCGGGGTCGTCGGGGCGGGCGGTGCGCGTCCAGCCGTCGATGCCAGGCGTCTGCGTGCGCCAAGCGTTGTTCTCGTCCGGTGCGGGGATGGCGGTGGCCATTGGCGGTGCTCTCCTTGAAACTCTGCGGCGAGGCGTCTTCGTGCCGGCAGTCTATCACCGCCGTCCCTCGGCCGGCGTCGGCGAACGCCGCGGCGTGGCGCGACGTGACCGCAGGCGCTTCGAGGGTCGTACACGCGAATACGAGGCAGGCGTTGCATAAGGGTTGCAAA
Organism: Candidatus Azotimanducaceae bacterium; assembly: GCA_965243175.1. Lineage (GTDB taxonomy): Bacteria > Pseudomonadota > Gammaproteobacteria > Pseudomonadales > Azotimanducaceae > VXYL01. Next base: position 2,689,527 of record OZ251532.1, read on the forward strand.
ACGCTTGCGTTGCCATCATCTTTCGCGCTTGGCGCAGCGAAAACGCAAGAGGTTTCATGGCCAACGACCAAGGAAAGGGCGACAGCTTCCTGTATTGCTCGTTCTGTCACAAGAGCCAGCACGAGGTGCGCAAGCTCATCGCCGGCTCCGGCGTCCACATCTGCGACGAGTGCGTCGAGCTCTGCAACGACATCATCCGCGAGGAGGTGCAGCCGGGCGCGGAGGGCAAGGAGAACGACAAGCTGCCCGTGCCGGTGGAGATCAAGCGCATCCTCGACGAGTACGTCATCCACCAGGAGCGCGCCAAGAAGGTGCTCTCGGTCGCCGTGTACAACCACTACAAGCGGCTGAACTACAAGGGCAAGAAGGACGACGTCGAGCTCTCGAAGTCGAACATTCTGCTGATCGGCCCCACCGGCTGCGGCAAGACGCTGCTTGCGGAGACCTTGGCGCGCCTGCTCGACGTGCCCTTCACCATCGCCGACGCGACCACCCTCACCGAGGCCGGCTACGTCGGCGAGGACGTCGAGAACATCATCCAGAAGCTCCTGCAGAAGTGCGAATACGACGTCGAACGGGCGCAGAAGGGCATCGTCTACATCGACGAGATCGACAAGATCTCGCGCAAGTCCGACAACCCCTCGATCACCCGCGACGTCTCCGGCGAGGGCGTCCAGCAGGCGCTGCTCAAGCTCATCGAAGGCACCATCGCCTCGGTGCCGCCCCAGGGCGGGCGCAAGCATCCGCAGCAGGAGTTCCTGCAGGTGGACACCTCGAACATCCTGTTCATCTGCGGCGGCGCCTTCTCCGGGCTGGACAAGGTCATCATGAACCGCACCAACAAGAGCGACATCGGCTTCGGCGCGGACCCGGCCGCCAAGCTCGACGCCGCCACCATCGGCGAGATGCTGCGCAAGGTGGAGCCGGAAGACTTGATGAAGTACGGCCTGATTCCCGAGTTCGTCGGGCGCCTGCCGGTGGTCGCCACCCTGGGCGAACTCGACACCGACGCCCTGATGCGCATTCTCGTCGAGCCGAAGAACTCCCTCACGCGCCAGTACACGAAGCTCTTCGAGATGGAAGGCGTGGAGGTGGACTTCCGCGAAGACGCCCTGCGCGCCGTCGCCGAGAAGGCGATGGAGCGCAAGACCGGCGCGCGCGGCCTGCGCTCGATTCTCGAATCCGTGCTGCTCAACACGATGTACGAACTGCCGTCCGCGGAGTCGGTCGCCAAGGTGGTGGTGGACGACAGCGTCATCAAGGGCGAGAGCGAGCCCATGCTGATGTACGAGAACGTCGACGAGCAGCCGAGCGTGAGCGCCGCGGCGGCGCCTCGCTAGCCGCTGGCGAGCGGGAGTCGAGCAACCAGCCCGCCCCGCGAGACCCGCCGATGTTGAAGGGCGTTGCCGTGCTGCCGCTACGCGACGTGGTGGTCTACCCGCGCGGCGTGCATTCGCTCTTCGTCGGCACGGAGCGCTCCATCCGGGCGCTGAAGTCGGCCACGGCCAACGATCAGCAAGTGCTGCTGGTCGCCAAGCGCGACGGCGAAGTCGCCGATCCGGCCGCGAGCGACCTGTTCACCGTCGGCTGCGTGGCCGCGGTGCTGCAAATGGTGGCGCTGCCGGACGGCAAGGTGAAAGCGCTGATCGAAGGCCAGCGGCGGGCGACCATCGAGCGCATCGACGACAACGGCGAGTTCCTTGTCGCCGAAGCCTCGCCAACGGACGAACCCGAGCTGCCGGAAGCGCAGGCCGACGCCGCGAGCCGTTCTCTCCGCAATCGCTTCGAGCGCTATGCCAAAGCCGCCAAGCGCCTCCCCGACGACGTGGTGGCGGCACTCTCCAGCGTCGAGGATCCAGCGCGCCTCGCCGACGCCATCGCGGCGCAGCTGCCCTTCAAGCTCGAAGCGAAGCAGCAGGTGCTCGAAGCCTTCGACCTCGAACAGCGCCTGCAACGCGTGGCTGCGCTGCTCGAAGCGGAAACCGACGCCAGGGCACTCGACAAGCGCATCCGCGGCCGCGTCAAGAAGCAGATGGAGAAGAGCCAGCGCGAGTACTACCTCAACGAGCAGATCAAGGCGATCAACAAGGAGCTCGGCGACATCTCGGAGGCGCCCAGCGAACTCGACGCCTTGCAGCAGCGCATCGACGACGCCCGCATGCCCAAGGAAGCGCGCAAGAAGGCCAGCGCCGAACTCGCCAAGCTGAAGCTGATGGCGCCCATGGCCGCGGAAGCCACGGTGGTGCGCAGCTATCTCGACTGGATGCTCTCCGTCCCCTGGAGCAAGAAGCGCCGGGTGCGCCGCGACCTCAACGCCGCGCAGCGCATTCTCGACGAAGACCACTACGGCCTCGAGGACGTGAAGGAGCGGGTGCTCGAATACCTCGCCGTGCAGGGGCGCGTGCAGAAAGTGAAGGGCCCCGTGCTCTGCCTGGTGGGAGCGCCGGGCGTCGGCAAGACCTCCCTCGGCGAATCCATCGCCCGGGCGACGAACCGCGAGTTCGTGCGCATGGCGCTCGGCGGCGTGCGCGACGAGGCGGAGATCCGCGGCCACCGGCGCACCTACATCGGCTCCATGCCGGGCAAGGTGCTGCAGAAGATGGCCAAGGCCGGCGTGCGCAATCCGCTGTTCCTGTTCGACGAAGTGGACAAGATGGGCATGGACATGCGCGGCGACCCGGCATCGGCGCTGCTCGAAGTGCTGGACCCGGAGCAGAACCACGCCTTCAACGACCACTACCTCGAAGTGGACTACGACCTCTCCGACGTCTTCTTCGTCTGCACCTCCAACTCCATGAACATCCCGCCGGCGCTGCTCGATCGGATGGAGGTGATTCGCCTCGCCGGCTACACCGAAGACGAAAAGCGCAACATCGCCACCCGCTATCTGATTCCCAAGCAGCAGCGGCTCTCCGGCCTCGCCGCAGACCATCTGCGCATCGACGACGGCGCCCTCACGCACCTCGTCCGCTACTACACGAAGGAAGCCGGCGTGCGCGGACTGGAACGGGAGATCGCCAAGCTCTGCCGCAAGGTGGTCACCGAGGAAGCGCTGCGGGAAGGCACGGAGAGCGCAGAACAGGCCGCTCGAACCATCTCCAAAGCCGACGTGGAAACCTACAACGGCGTGCGCAAGTTCAACTACGGGCGCGCCGAAACCCGCAACCAGGTCGGCGTCGTCGCCGGTCTCGCGTGGACGCCCACCGGCGGCGAACTGCTGAACATCGAAGCGCTGGCGGTGTCCGGCAAGGGGCGGCAGATCAAGACCGGCTCGCTCGGCGACGTGATGCAGGAGTCCATCCAGGCGGCGCTCAGCTTCGTGCGCAGCCGCGCCGTCGCCTTCGGCCTCGCCGAGAACTTCCACGAAAGCAAGGACCTCCACATCCACGTGCCCGAGGGCGCGACGCCGAAGGACGGGCCGAGCGCCGGCATCGGCATGTGTACGGCGCTGGTGAGCGTGCTGACGGGCATCCCGGTGGCATCCGACGTCGCCATGACCGGCGAAATCACCCTGCGCGGCCAAGTGCTCGCCATCGGCGGACTCAAGGAGAAGCTGCTCGCCGCGCACCGCGGCGGCATCAAGCGCGTCGTCATTCCGAAGGAGAACGAACGCGACTTGAAGGAAGTGCCGGACAACGTGAAGGCGGACCTAGACATCCTGCCCCTGGCATGGATGGACGACGTCATCGCCGCCGCTCTCGAACGCCGGCCAACGCCCTTGGAACCGGCCGCCCCGCCGAGCCTCCAAGCCGATCCAGCGGCCGGCGAAGTCCCCACCGCAGTGCCGCTGAGCGCCCACTGAAAAGCCTTCCGACAAGGCGCCCGCAAGGTGTTTGGAAGCGGTACACTTGCCGCCCCAATGAGGGGGCGGATCGCGCAATGGTCTGCTTGTTGGCTTTGTGCCGCCACCGTCGCGCCGACAACCTAAGCACAGAGGGAAACCCATGACCAAGACCGAACTCATCGACGCCATCGCCAACGAAGCGGACATCTCCAAGGCGGCCGCCGGGCGCGCCTTGAACGCCACCACCGATGCCATCCGCCAATCCTTGGTGGGCGGCGAGCCGGTGTCGCTGATCGGCTTTGGCACCTTCCTCGTGCGCGAGCGCTCGGAGCGCACCGGCCGCAACCCGCAGACCGGCGACGAGATCAAGATCGCCGCCGCCAAGGCCCCCGCCTTCAAGCCGGCCAAGGCGCTCAAGGACGCGCTCAACTAGAGCGCTCGCCTGCAGCGCCCTTGGAACGGCGCGGCAACGAAAGAACGGCAAGGTTCGGGCTTCGATGCGCCCCACCACGCCTGATCGCGGCACACGGCGGCTGGTCGTTGCGCACCGCGATCTCGGCTAGCGAGGAACGACGTCATGGTGTTGCAGAAGATGCGCTCGAGGGCGCAGGGCCTGTTCGCCAAGGTGCTCGTCGGCGTCATCGTCTTCGTGCTCGCGGTGTTCGGCTTCGGCGCGTTCGACTTGTTCTCGGTGTCGGAACCGATCGCCGCGACCGTGAACGGCGACGACATCACCGAGCGCACCTTGGAGGTCGAGACCAGCCGCCAGCGCCTAGCGCAGCGTTCGCGCCTCTCCGAGGAGGTGCCGGACGAGCTTATCGAGCGCATGGTGAGTCGCGAGTCGGTGTTGGAGCTGCTGATCGACCGCGCCCTGCTCGACCAGGCGGCGAACGACCTCGACCTCTCGGTTTCGGAAGATTCGGTGCAGGCGCGAATCCGCCGCGAGGTCGGCATCGCCGACGAAGCCACCTACCGCAACCTGCTCGCCAACCAAGGCTACACGCCGAGTTCCTTCCAGGACGCGCTGGCGAACGACGCCACGCGCAACCAGATAGACGCCGCCGTCGCCGGCACCTCCTTCGCTACCAAGCGCGAATCCCGCCTCGTCGCCCGCCTGCAGGCGCAGCGGCGGGACGTCGCGTGGCTCCACTACCAAGTCGACGACCTGATGGAGTACGGCGTCGCGCCGGTCACCGACGAGGCGGTGGAGGGCCGCTACGAGGAACGCGCCGAGGACTACCTCACCGCCGAACGCTTCGACTTCGACTTCGTGCGCTTGCGCCGGAGCAGCCTCGAAGATCACGTCGACGTGGACGAAGAAACCATAGTCGCAGCCTACGAAGACGAAATCGCGACCTTGGAGCCGCGCCGCCACGGCGCCCACATCCTGCTCAACGTGGACGCCGAGCGCAGCGTCGAGGAGGCGACCGAAGCGATTGCGGCCCTGCGCGCGGAAATCGAAGCCGGCGCCGACTTCGGCGACAAGGCGCGCGAGTTCTCCGATGACGCCGGCTCGGCCGAAGGCGGCGGCGACCTCGGCCCAGCCGGGCGCGGCATCTTCGTGACCGAGTTCGCGGACGCGCTCTGGGCGCTCGCGCCCGGCGAACTCTCGCCGCCGGTGCGCACCGAGTTCGGCGTCCACCTCATCAAGCTGCTCTCCATCGAGGATCCGGAGATCCCCAGCCTCGACGAACGCCGCGAAGACATCGTCGCCGATCTGCGCCGCGAGGAACTGCAGCGCGTGTTCGACGAAACGCTGCGCGAAATGGAGGAGATCGCCTTCGAGCAAGGCGACTCCCTCGACGCGCTGGTCGCCCAGTACGGCCTGACGGTGGAACGTCTCGACGGCGTGGAACGCGCGAGCAGCGAGGGCATCCTGACCGACCGAGCGGTGCGCGACGCCTTCTTCGCCGACGACGTGCTGCTCGAGGGCTACAACAGCGAGGCCGTCGCCACTTCGGACAACCAGGCCATCGTCGCCCGGCTGCGCGAACGCCATCCGCAGGAGCGGCGCCTGCTCGCCGATGTGCGGGAAGAAATACGCGACGCCATCGCCCGGGAAGCCGCGCAAGCGATGGCCGAGCGGGCCGCGTTCGAGGCGCTCGCGGCGCTGGCCGAAGGTTCGCCGGCCACCGAAATCGCCACCAAGACGCAGGTCGAATGGGAGCGCAAGGACGGCATGCGCATCGACGAAACCGAGGTGCCGTCCGCCATCGTGCAGACCGCCTTCGAGATGCCCGTGCCGCCGGCCGACGAACGGGGCACGGACGTCGCCGTGTTCGACGACGGTTCCCGGGCGGTGGTGGTGCTGTCCGCCGTCTCGCTCGGGGACTACGCCGCGCTCACGGAAGCCGAGAGAACCTCGGTGGGCGATTCGATGCAGAGCCTTGCCGCGACTCGTGACCGAGCCGGGCTGCTCGCCACGTTGCGCGCCGCCGCGTCGGTTTCGACGATCAGCTTCGAGACCGAGTCGTAGGCGGCGCTGTCGAGAAGAGAGACGAGAGGACGGGAGAGACGCCATGTTGAGATTCGCGGAAGAGATCATGCTGCTGGTGCTGCACGACGACAACGGCAAGTTCGCCCGCGTGCCGGACTGGTCCATGAACTACGCGCTGGCCGGGGGCGTGCTGATGGACCTGGCGCTGGAGAACCGCATCGACACCGACCTGCAGAAGCTCCACCTGCTCGATGCCACGCCGACCGGCGACGACCTGCTCGATCCCCTGCTGGAAGACATCGCCGGCCACGACGAAGAGCGCGACGCCCGCTACTGGGTGGAACGCGCCGCTGGCAGAGCCGACGACATCCGCGAACGGGCGCTGCAACGGCTGGTGGACGCCGGCATCCTGGAACAGCGCGACGACCGCTTCCTGTGGGTCTTCAAGTCGCGCCGCTATCCCACCGTGGACGGCGCCGCGGAACGCGAAGTGAAGCTGCGCATCATGGGCGTGCTGTTCAGCAACGAGATCCCGGACCCGCGCGACGTGGTGGTGATCTGCCTCGCCGACGCCTGCGGGCTGTTCCGCGAAATCCTCTCGAAGCGGCAAGCCGAGGAAGCCGCCGAGCGGGTCGCCCAAGTGCGCAAGCTCGACCTCATCGGCCAAGCGATGGCGCAGGCGATACGCGACCTCGAAGTGACGCTGGCGATGCTGCAACAGCACCACGCCTACTGACGGCGCGGCGCAACGGGCGTTTCAGGAAACGGCGAACCGGCCGGGCGAGAGGGCACCGAGTTCGTCGTCGGCGAGGCTGGCCGTGGTTCCCTCCGCGACCAAGTCCGCCAACACGGCGCCCATCGCCGGCCCGTAGAGTACGCCTTTGCGGCCACCGCCCGTCGCCAGATAGACGTTCTCCCAACCCGGCGCACATCCGAGAACGGCCAGGCCATCGCTGCTCATCGGGCGCAGACACGCGGTCTGCTGGCGCAACCGCAAGCCCTCGATGGCGGGAAGCATCCGCCGCAGCCGGCCGAGGATGGCAAGCCGCGCCGCCGTGGTCGGCTTGGCGTCGAAGCCAGCGACCGTCTCCGTCGTGCCCGCCCACAGCAGACCGTCCGGCTTGCTGGCGACGTAGTTGCCGCGCCAGCCGATGGACTGCGCGATCGGATCCCCGACCGCCTCCAAGCGCAGGATCTCGCCCTTGAGCGGCGTCAGCGGCAGCGCGACGCCAAGCTGTTCGGCGAGGCGTCGCCAAGGGCCGGTGGCGAGAATCACGGCACCGCAGGCGATGCGTTCCTCGCCCAAGCGAACGCCCGTGGCGCGGTTGCCCGCCACGTCAATGCCGGTGACCTCGGCCTTGCGAACAGGCGCTTCCGAGGCCGCGACCAGCGCTTCGGCAAGGGCAAACGGGTTCACCTCGGCGGTCCCGTAGACGACTTCCGCAGCCACCACGTCCGCGGCGATCCGCGGTTCGAGCCGACGCGCCTCGTCGCCGCTCAGCAGCTCGGCGCGAAAACCCGATTGCGCGTTCTTCCATTCCCAAGGCAAGCTCCGCGCTTCGCCTTCAGCGAAGGCCAAATGCACCGTCGGCCGGCGGCGAAAGCCGAGTTCGGTGCGCTCCGCGAGCGCTTCAGCCAGTTCCATGTGCAGTGCGAACGCCCGCATCGCCAACGGCGACATCGGGCCCGGAATGCCGGCGCCGGAGAGTGGATTCAAGCCTCCGAACGCAAAACCCGAGGCGTGTGCAGCGATGCCGTCGCGCTCGACGACCAGCGCGCGAACGCCGTGCCGAGCGAGGTAGTAGGCGCACGCGCTGCCGCAAATGCCGCCGCCCACCACGACGACATCGGCGCTGGTCACGTCGTCAACGCCTCCATCACCAGAGCCATCGCCGCCGCGGCGTTGATGCGGTAGGCCACCTTCGCGGTCGGCTCATTGCGCGGCCGGCCGACGCGCTCGTCGACCACGGTCATGCCCCGCGTCAAGCGCCCGGCCGTCTCCACCGCCACATGGCGCGCTTCGGCATGGACCAGCTGCGGATGCGTGATCGCCAGCACGGCGCACGGATCGTGCAGCGCCGCGTCGCGGTTTCCGGTGAGCGATTCCAGCCGCTCGTGCAGGTGGTCGAACGCCTGCGCCGCGAATTCGGCGCATGGCGTTGCCGCTGCGCGCAGCCGTTTGCAGGTCGCGTCGTTGGTGCGCAGCTGGTGGGTGAGATTGAGGCCGCACATGACGATCTCCGCCCCGGACGCGAAGACCCGCGCCGCGGCCTCGGCATCGGCGAAGATGTTGAACTCCGCCGCCGGCGTGGCGTTGCCGTGCGTGGCGCTGCCGCCCATCAGCGAAATGCCGGCGATGCGCCGCACCCAGCCCGGATCGCGCTCGATGGCCAAGGCGATGTTGGTGAGCGGGCCAAGCGGAACGATCCAGGTGTCCTTGCTCGGCGCGTCGAGCAGAAAGCCCACCGCGTCGTCGCTCGCGACCTGGCGGTCGTGCGTCGTGCGCTCCACGCCGCCGAGACCGCTTTCGCCGTGAACGACCGCGGCGTGGATCGGCTCGCCGACCAGCGGCTTGGCGGCGCCGCCGTGTACGGGCGTGTCCACGTCGAGCAGCGCCGTCACCAGCAGCGCGTTGGCGGTGGTCGCTTCGAGCGGCGCGTTGCCGCTCACCGTGGTGATGCCGAGCACGTGGGCATGGCGGTGCGCGAGGATCAGCGCGATGGCGTCGTCGTGGCCCGGATCGCAGTCGATGATCATGGTTTCCATGCCGCACAGTGTAGCGCCCCTTCGACGCGGCAGGGGATGGACACCGTGTGCAGCATGTCTTCCGGTGCGAACAACAAAGCAGACAACTGCGGCGGCCAGAAATCGGCGCGTTGCGAATCGGCGTTATGATCCGTCGTCAAGCCACGCCCGCGACTTGCTGCAAGCGCCCAAGGGCAAGGTGCCCTCGGGAGTCCGCAAGTGCTGGAAGGACGTCGGGACGGCTTGCGCCCGTCCGTTGTGCTCGCCTGGATGTGCGTGCTGATCGCCGTCAACCAGCTTGGCTTCGGGGCGGTGATTCCGGTGCTGCCGCTCTACGCGTCGTCCTTCGGCGTGTCGCAGTTCGCGATCGGCGCGACGGTCGCGGTGTACGGGCTGTCGCGGGTGTGCGTCGGGGTGCCGGCGGGGCAGGTCGCCGATCTTCTGGGGCGGCGCAACTGCCTGGCCATCGGCGGCATCGTCTCGGCGCTCGGCAACTTCTGGTGCGCGGCCGCCGAGAGCTACGGCGAACTGGTGCTGGCGCGACTCGTCGCCGGGGCGGGTGCCGGCATCGTGCTCACGGCCGGACTCATCGTGCTCGCGGACATCACCTCGCCCGCTACCCGAGGCCGGGCGATGGCCGTCTATCAGGGCGTGTTCCTGTTCGCAGTGGGCATCGGCCCGTTTCCGGGCGGCTATCTGGCGGAACGCTTCGGGCTCGCGTCGCCCTTCTTCGTCTACGGCGTGGCCAGCGCGCTGGTGACCTTGGTCGCATGGCTCTGCGTCGCCGAAACACGCTCCTTCGGCGGCACCGCGTCGCCGCAGAGCGCACCGCCGCTGCGCCTGCAGCTGCTTGCCCTCGGGCGCAACGTCGGCTTTCTGCTGGTCTGCCTGGTCGGTTTCACCAACGCCTTGGCGCGCACCGGCGCCTTGTTCAGCATCGTGCCCGTGCTGGCGCGGGACCGGCTCGCGCTATCCGCAACCGAGACCGGCTTCGGGCTTGCCCTTGGCAGCGTCATCGGCTTGGCGGTGACCTATCCCGCCGGCGCCGTCGTCGATCGGTTCGGGCGCAAGGCGATGATCGTGCCGATGACGGTGCTCACCGGCGTCTCCATGCTGTGCTTCTGTTTCGCGCCGAGCTACGCGTGGCTCCTGCTGGCGTGCGCCATCTGGGGCGGCGCCAGCGCGGCATCGAGCGCAGCGCCGGCAGCCTACGCGGCGGATTCGGCGCCGGCCGGCATGAACGCCGCGGCAATGAGTTCGTACCGCACCTTGAGCGACGTGGGCTACGTCGCCGGGCCGCTGCTGCTCGGGCTGCTGGGCGATTGGGGCGGCCTCGATCTGCCGTTCTGGGCCGCCGCGGCCGGCCTGTTCGTCGCCGCCGCGCTCTTCGCCAGGCTGGCGCCGGAATCCCTGCGCCGGGAATAGGCCGGCGACTACAGGGCGCGCTGCACGGCGGCGCGCCAGCCGCGCAGGCAGGCGGCGCGATCTTCCGCCGACATCCGCGGCGAGAACGTATGCGCCCGTGCTTCCAACTGCCAAGCGCGGGCCGCGCTCTGCAGGTCGGCGTGCCAGCCGGCGCCGACCGCGGCGAGCAGGCCGGCGCCGACAACGGTGGTCTCGATGTTCGCCGGGCGCATCGCGGCAATGCCAGCGACGTCGGCAAGGTACTGGCAGAACCAGTCGTTCGCCGCCATGCCGCCATCGATGCGCAACGTTGTCGCGGCCATGCCGTCGCTGCCGAGGGCGGCGAGCAGATCGACGGTTTGCAGCGCGACGCTCTGCAACGTGGCGGTGACGATCTGGTCGGGGCCGGAATCCAGCGTCAAGCCGGTGACGATGCCTCGCGCCTCCGGTCGCCAATGCGGCGCGCCCAGTCCGATGAACGCCGGCACGACGAACACGCCGCCCGTGTCGCCGCCGGTGCGCCGCGCCGCGGCTTCCGTTTCGGCGGCGTCCGCGATCAGGCCAAGGCGGTCGCGCAGCCACTTGATGGCGACGCCAGCGCTGAAGATGCTGCCTTCGAGGGCGTAGGTGACGGCGCCGTCCAAGCGATAGCCGACGGTGGCGAGCAGCCGCGAGCGCGACGATACGCGTTCGGCACCGGTATTCGCGATCACGAAGCAGCCGGTGCCGTAGGTGCTCTTGACCATGCCCGGCGCGAAGCACGCTTGGCCGACCAGCGCGGCCTGCTGATCGCCGGCCACGCCGAGGATTGGGATAGGGGCGCCGAACCATTCGGGATCGGCGACGCCGAAGTCGTCTGTGCAGTCGCGCACGGTGGGCAGCACCGACTCCGGCACGTGGAAATAGTCGAGGAGTCGGGCGCTCCATGCTTGGCGCTCGATGTCGAAGAGTTGCGTGCGCGAGGCGTTGGTGGCGTCGACGATGTGGCTTCGTCCCTTGGTGAGACGCCAGATCAGGAAGCCGTCCACGGTGCCGAACTTGAGCGCCGTCGATCCTTGGCCGTGGCGTTCGAGAATCCACTCCAGCTTGGTGCTGCTGAAGTAGGGGTCGATCAGGAGCCCGGTGACGCTTGCGATCTCGCCTTCCATGCCGTCGCGCCGAGCGCGTTCGCAGCGTTCGGCGGTGCGCCGGTCCTGCCAGACGATGGCGTTGCCCACGGGTTCGCCGGTGTCGGCGTTCCAGACCAACGTGGTTTCGCGCTGGTTGGTGATGCCGATGCCGTCGATGCGCTGCGGCGGAACGCCGCTCTTGGCGACGGCCTCGCGCCCGGCGGCGATGGTCGCGTCCCAGAGCGCCTGCGGGTCCTGCTCCACCCAGCCGTCCCGAGGGAAGAGCTGGTCGAGAGGACGGGACGCGGCGGCGACGACTCGCCCGCCGTCCGCGAAGACGACGGCGCGGGAACTCGACGTGCCTTGGTCGATGGCTAGCAGATGGCGCACGCGCTTGGTCTCTCATGCATCAGGGGCGACCCCGATTGCTCGGCAGTATACGAGTCGCCCGGTCGCATGGTGTACGCGCCCTGCTCCGCCGCGACGCGACACGCCACCACTAGATGTAGGCCACGCCGTCTGCACATGTTGTTCAGGCGGATGCGCAAAGGCTGTCCACAGGATGTTCGGGGAGAGCATGTCAGCCCGGCGCGGAAAGACCGTGAAAAACCTGTTGCAACCCACTTGAGACGCTGTATATTGGGCGTGTTTCGGTACCCGACACCAGATGTAGGGGTGCCGGTGCCCTGCTTGCAGGCCGGGGGAAGCGCTTCGTACGGAGGCGTTGGGCCGCGAGCCGTGCCGCCAAGACGGGCGGCGGGCCGTGTGGGGCCAAGGGTGGGAGCGCACTAGGGATAGTGCTGGACAAAAGAACAGTTTTAGGGGAAAACTACCGGATCATGCAACACCAAATGCCGCGCATCGCAGAGGAGTCCTCGCCGCATCAGGCGGCGCCGTTGCCGCCATCCGTCGCTGCCACCGCGCCTGGCTCGCTGCGCGTCATCAAGCGCAACGGCGCCGTGGTGTCCTACGACGCCGACAAGATCCAAGTCGCGCTCACCAAGGCGTTCCTCGCCGTCGAAGGCGGCACCGCCGCCGCGTCGTCGCGCATCCGCGAACTGGTAGCCGGCCTCACCGAGCTGGTCACGAGCACCTTCAAGCGCCGCATGCCCTCCGGCGGCACCATCCACATCGAGGAAATCCAGGATCAGGTGGAACTGGCCCTGATGCGCTCCGGCGAGCACAAGGTCGCGCGCGACTACGTGCTCTACCGCGAGGAACGCGCCCGCGTCAGGGCCGCCAAAGCGGTGCCGCCAGCGAAGGGCGGCGCCGCGCACAGCGCCATCCACGTGCTGGCCGCGGACGGCAGCCGGGTGCCGCTCGACGTGCAGCGCCTGCGCACGGTGGTGGAACAAGCCTGTCGCGGCCTGGCGGACGTGGACGCGAAGCGCATCATCGACGAAGCGCTGGCCAACATGTACGACGGCATCGAAGCCAAGGACGTGAAGACGGGCCTGTTGATGACCGCGCGCGCCTTGGTGGAGGAAGAGCCGAACTACACCTACGCCTCGGCACGGCTGCTGCTGGACAAACTCCGCTCCGAAGCGCTCACCTTCCTGGGCGTGCAGGCGGCTTCGACGCTCGGCGGCGTCGCCCAGGCGACGCAGGACGACATGGCGCATCTCTACGCTCCCGCGCTTGCCGCCTTCGTGGAACGCGGCGTGCAGCTGGAACTCCTGGCGCCGGAACTCAAGCAGTTCGACCTCGAACGCCTGGGCCAGGCATTGCGCCCGGAACGCGACGAGATGTTCACCTACCTGGGCCTGCAAACCCTCTACGACCGCTACTTCATCCACAAGAACGACGTGCGCTTCGAGTTGCCGCAGGTGTTCTTCATGCGCGTCGCGATGGGGCTTGCCGTGCAAGAGGACGATCCCGAAGCGCGCGCCATCGAGTTCTACGACCTGCTCTCCTCCTTCGACTACATGAGCTCCACGCCGACGCTGTTCAACGCCGGCACGATGCGCTCGCAGCTTTCGTCCTGCTTCCTCACCACCGTCTCCGACGACCTCGAGGGCATCTACAGCGCCATCCGCGACAACGCCCTGCTCTCCAAGTGGGCAGGGGGCTTGGGCAACGACTGGACGCCGGTGCGCGCGCTCGGCGCCTACATCAAAGGCACCAACGGCAAATCCCAAGGCGTGGTGCCGTTCCTGAAGGTGGTGAACGACACGGCGGTCGCGGTGAACCAGTGCTTCGCGCCGGACACGCGGGTACATACGGCGGATGGCGTGAAGGCCATCCGCGACGTCACCACCGATGATCTGGTGCTCGGCCAGCGCGGCGAATACCGCCAAGTGCGCAAGACCATGGCCTACAACCAAACCGATCCGATGGTGGAGTTGCGCGTCAAGCACGCCGTACACCCATTGCGCGTGACCGCCGGGCATCCGATCTGGGCCGTCCAGGGCGTGCCGATGGAGCAGTCGATTCGCCGTACGCAGGCTTGGCTGGCGAAAGCGAAGGTCGAGCCGCGCTGGATCGAGGCGGGCGAATTGAAGCGGGGCGACTACGTGGCCCAGGCCATCCCGCAGGAAGTCGTACCCGTCGCCGGGTTCGACGAGGACGACGCCCGGCTTTACGGCATCCTCCTGGGCGATGGACATTGCTCAAAAGGGGGCCTTCAATGGGGCGTCAGCGGCGACCCGACGAGCGATGCCCATCTGCGCTTCGTCGCCAACTATCTGGAAAGGAAAGGCGTTCATTATTGGACCACCGAGCGCGGCGGCCGCTATCGCCAAATCCACTGGTCGGCGGGAGTCGGCCTTGTGCGCGACGGCACCACCGGGCAATTCTCAAGCGCGGGTGGCAGCGCGCTGGGCCTCTTCCACGAAGACCTGTACGACGCCAACGGCAAGAAACGAATCCACCGCCGCTTCAGCCACCTGCCGAAGGCGCAGACGCTGGCCCTGCTGCACGGCTTGCTGGAAACCGACGGTGGCGTCAGCCGCGGCAAGGAGATTTACTTCACCAGCACGTCCGAGGCACTGGCGGAGGGCGTTCGCTATCAACTGCTGCGTCTGGGTACGCCTTCGGCAGGCCAGTACCGAGAACGCGAACAAAAGCACGAGGGCACTCGCGACGACGGCACCAAAATTCGCTTCGATGGCGTTGTCACCGCGTGGGACATCCGCGTGCCGGCGATACCCGAGCTCGCCAGCAAGCTGAACTGCCAGCCGCTCACCAAGCGCAACTGGTTCGTCCACCAAAACTGCGTATTCAGCCGCGTCCGCGCCGCGAAAGCCCTGCCGCCAGTGCCGTTCGTGGTGGACTTGAAGGTCGAAGGCGACGAATCCTACATGACCACCAGCGCCTTGGCGCACAACGGCGGCAAGCGCAAGGGTGCCGTGTGCTCCTACTTGGAGACGTGGCATCTGGACATCGAGGAGTTTCTGGAACTGCGCAAGAACACTGGCGACGACCGGCGCCGCACCCACGACATGAACACCGCCAACTGGGTGCCGGATTTGTTCATGAAGCGCGTCTTCGAGAGCGGCGAATGGACGCTGTTCTCCCCCAACGAAGTGCCCGACCTGCACGATTGCTGGGGCGCGGATTTCGAGGCCCGCTACCTGGAGTACGAGCGGCAGACCCGCAGCGGCGAAATCACGCTGTTCAAGCGCGTGAAGGCGGAGGATCTGTGGCGCAAGATGCTCTCCATGCTGTTCGAGACGGGGCACCCGTGGATCACCTTCAAGGACGCCTGCAACATGCGTTCGCCGCAGCAGCACGCGGGCGTGGTGCATTCCTCGAACCTGTGTACCGAGATCACGTTGAACACCTCGAAGGAGGAGATCGCGGTGTGCAACCTGGGCTCCGTGAATCTCGCCGCGCACATCGTCCCCAACGCCAAAGGCAAGCCCACGCTGGACGCGAAGAAGCTCAAGAAGACGGTGCGCACGGCGGTGCGGATGCTCGACAACGTGATCGACATCAACTACTACGCGGCGCCGCAAGCGCGCGCCTCGAACATGCGCCACCGGCCGGTGGGCCTTGGCATCATGGGCTTCCAGGACGCGCTCTACAAGCTGCGCATCCCCTACGGTTCCGAAGCCGCGGTGGATTTCGCCGACCAATCCATGGAGGCGCTCTCCTACTACGCCATCGATGCCTCGTCGCGCCTCGCCGAGGAACGCGGCAGCTACGCCACCTTCGAAGGTTCGCTGTGGAGCCGCGGTACGTTGCCGATCGATTCCCTCAAGCGCCTCGCCGACCAGCGCGGCCACGAATACTGCGACGTGGACCTGTCCACCACCCTGAACTGGGACAAGCTGCGCCGCAAGGTGCGCGAACGCGGCATGCGCAACTCCAACGTCATGGCCATCGCGCCCACCGCCACCATCGCCAACATCGTCGGCGTTTCGCAATCCATCGAACCGACCTACCAGAACCTGTTCGTGAAGTCGAGCCTCTCCGGCGATTTCACCGTCGTCAATCCCTTCATGGTGCGCGACTTGAAGCGCGCCGACGTGTGGGACAAGGTGATGGCCAACGACCTCAAGTACTACGACGGCAGCTTGGCGCGCATCGACCGCGTGCCCGATGATCTCAAGCAGCTCTACGCCACCGCCTTCGAGGTGGAGCCGCGCTGGCTGGTGGATGCCGCGTCCCGTCGCCAGAAGTGGATCGACCAGGCGCAGTCCTTGAATCTCTACATCGCCGGTGCCTCCGGCAAGAAACTGGACGTCACCTACAGGATGGCGTGGCTGCGCGGCCTGAAAACCACCTATTACCTGCGCGCATTCAGTGCCACCAACACGGAGAAATCCACGCTGGAGAAGCCGAGCAGTGCGCTGAACGCCGTCTCCGCGGCCCCGCAACTCGACGCCCGCCCCGAGCCGATGCCGACCCTCGGCGCACCAGCCGAGGTACCCGCCGCTTGCACCATCGACGATCCCGACTGCGAGGCGTGCCAGTAGGCACTTTTGAAGCGAGGCGAGCAGCGTGTTGGAAAGCAGAAGCAGCGAACGGCTGCGGCACCAGGAGAACGGCAATGGGGTCGATGCGCCCCAGCCGGCGTTGGGGCGCTTCAATCGCATTCTCGCTGGCGACGCCAGAGCCCATTTGGCGCAACTGCCCGATGCCAGCATCGACTTGAGCTTCTGGTCGCCGCCTTACTACGTCGGCAAATCCTACGAACGCCATTTGTCCTTCGAAGGCTGGTGCGAACTCTTGCGCGAGGTCATCCAGGGCCATCGCCGGATCGTCAAGCCCGGCGGCTTTCTGGCCGTCAACATCGGCGACATCCTGTGCTTCGCGGACGCATCCATGCCGAAGTTCCAGGCCAACAACGTGCGCCGCAAGGTGAGTTCCGTCACCCGAGAGCAAGTTCTTGCCGCGAAGGAGGCGCATCCAGACGCAAGACGCCAAGAACTGGCCGCGCTGCTCGGCTGCAGCGAACAAACCATCCAGCGCCGCCTCGAGCACAACAACGTGCGCGGCGGCAAGCAGTCCGCGTCCACCAAGGTGCTCTTGACCGGCTGCCTAGTCTCCGAATGGGCGGAAGACGCCGGCTTCTATCTCTACGACCAACGCATCTGGCACAAGGACCCGTGCTGGGCGAACAGCCGTTGGCACTCCAATTCGTACCGCGCAGTGGACGAGTTCGAACATGTCTACGTCTTTTGGCGACCGGGCATCACGCAATACGACCGCCACCGCCTAACCGCCCGCGAGTGGGCGGATTGGGGCTCCCGCGGCGTCTGGAACATCCGATCGGTCAGCCGCAACCATCGCCACGAGGCCGAGTTCCCTGAAGAACTCGCCGGCCGCGTGATCCGGCTTTTCTCGCCACCAGACGGCGTCGTGCTCGATCCGTTCGTCGGCACCGGCACGACCACCAAGGTTGCGAAACTGCTCGGCCGCCAATGGCTCGGCATCGACAGCAATGCCGAGTACGTCGAACTCGCTCGGAAGCGCACCGATGACGCTCGATGAGGTGGAGAAAGTGGAGCGAACCACGTTGGAGATGGTGGTGCAGGCGTTGACCGACTACTGCCCGCAGGCCGAGACCATTTTCCGCGAAGAGACGGACCTGCCGCAGGACATCGCCGAAGACGTCACGAGAGAGGCCGTCGAAGCAATGGGAATGCCAAGCGTGAATCATCGGCTCTACGGCAAGGTGGACTTCAAGAAGGCGATCTACGTCTTTCTCCCCGAAGCAAAGACCGTGGCGTTGATGCTCGACGCGAAGGCGGAGAAGCCCAATGGCGACCGGACGGCGACGATTCAGATGTCCCAGACGTCCATGCGCGTGAGGATGACGAGGGGCGGCGGCATCGTTGACGAGCCCGGCCTGCTCGGTTGGACGATCTCGCGGGGCGGGCGCGAGTTTCACGTCGTGACGATCATCGCCAAGTACGTCTACGAAGAACATCTCACCTCGCACCGACTGCTGCGCGTCGTCGTCGCCTGCATACCGAATGGGCGTCTGCAGGAGCGCTACAACCCGAGCGCCACGGACACGATCTGGTCGGCTGGCCGCAATGCGCCGACCAGAGGCGAGGACTTCCGAGTGAGATTGAACTATGCGCGCTTGCGGGAGAAAGCAGCTTGGCGCGTTCGAGAGATTCCGATTGAGGAGGGGAGTTAGGCCATGCTGAGTTGGGAAGACTACGGGGACCAAGGCGATGTAGCAGCTTTCGCCGTGCCGACCACGCCGACGGTTGCACCGTCCGATCGCCTTGATGACGCGCCGATGTTTGAGCCGCAAGCGACCGCACAGGCGGAGCCGGCGACGATGGCTGCGCCCGTGGCAGCTGCGGTCGTCGAACATTCGCCGGCGACCGTTCCGGCGCCAACCGAAACGGCACCAGCGCCAGTCGTTGCCGCCGCGGCTGCGCAGTTGGACATCGAGTCCGAAGTCGAATCCGGCGAGCGCGTAACGGTGGATCAGAAGCGCATGATCAACTGCCGTGCCG
Organism: Candidatus Azotimanducaceae bacterium; assembly: GCA_965243175.1. Lineage (GTDB taxonomy): Bacteria > Pseudomonadota > Gammaproteobacteria > Pseudomonadales > Azotimanducaceae > VXYL01. Next base: position 2,707,926 of record OZ251532.1, read on the forward strand.
ATCTCAACCAGCTGGTGCCGTTCAAATACGACTGGGCTTGGCAAAAGTACCTTGACAGCTGCGCCAACCACTGGATGCCGCAGGAGATCAACATGACGGCGGACGTGGCGCTGTGGAAGTCCGAAGCCGGACTTTCGGAAGACGAGCGCACCATCGTCAAGCGCAGCCTAGGCTTCTTCTCCACCGCCGATTCGCTGGTGGCCAACAACCTCGTGCTCTCCGTCTACCGGCTCATCACCAACCCGGAGTGCCGCCAATACCTGTTGCGCCAGGCCTTCGAGGAGGCCATCCACACCCACGCCTACCAGTACTGCATCGAATCCCTCGGCATGGACGAAGGCGAGATCTTCAACATGTACCACGAGGTGCCGAGCGTGGCGCACAAGGCGTCCTGGGCCCTCAAGTACACCCGCGAACTGGCCGATCCGAACTTCCAAACCGGCACCGTGGAAACGGACAAGGCGCTGCTCAAGAACCTCATCGCCTACTACTGCGTGATGGAGGGCATCTTCTTCTACTGCGGCTTCACGCAGATTCTCGCCATGAGCCGCCGCAACAAGATGACGGCTACGTCGGAGCAGTTCCAATACATCCTGCGCGACGAATCCATGCACGTGAACTTCGGCATCGACGTGATCAACCAGATCAAGCTGGAAAACCAGCACCTGTGGGATGCCGACATGCAGACCCTGGCCACTCGCATGATCCTGGAAGGCACCGAACTGGAAACCCGCTACGCGAGAGCCACGATGCCCCGCGGAGTGCTCGGCATGAACGCCAACACCATGGCCGAATACCTGCAATTCATCGCCAACCGCCGCCTTGCCCAGATCGGCTTGGACGAACACTTCCCCGGCGCCAGAAACCCGTTCCCGTGGATGTCCGAAGTCATGGACTTGAAGAAAGAGAAGAACTTCTTCGAGACGCGAGTGACGGAGTACCAGACCGGTGGGGCATTGAGCTGGGATTGATCTGGATGGCAAGCGCTCTTTCGCTAATCGACCAAGTAGGCACCAGGCGGTTCTCCACGATTCTCGCGGACCCGCCCTGGCGCTTCCACAATCGCACCGGCAAAGTCGCGCCCGAGCACCGACGCTTGACGCGATACGAAACGTTGTCGTTCGAGGACATAGCGATGACGGCAGAAGAACGTGCGGCCGAATGATCGGAACAGCGGAGGCGCGAAGGCGAGCTCCGAGGCATCGAGCTGGGCGAGCTCCGAGGCATCGTGCAGGGAAGGCGGGAGCAGCTGCGGAGTCAGGCCGAAGCGCGGTTCGGCGCCCGCACGGCGCAGCGCCTGTTCGCCTCGCTGCTGCGCGAGGACGACCCGCAACGGCTGGACGAGATCGCCACGGCGCTGGTGCGCTGCGAAACGGGCGACGAGCTGCTTCGCCAAGCCGGCCACCCGACGCACGACGCCTAGCGGCCCCTGCCTCATCCACGACAGGGCCGCGAACATGCGGCTGGCGCCATCGGCACGGCCTGCCGGCTCGTTCGACGCACTGAACTGGCTCGCCATGCCCATCGCATGAACAACCTTGCGAGCGTTCCCTAACCTACGATTTTGTCGCACACCCGAGGCGACGCAGCGCTGTCGGGAGGGCAACTACGCTACCACCTTCGCGATCGCGAACAGCAAGTCCAAGAGAACATCGGAGAGACCTTGGATTGGGACTGCCTTGATAGTCAAGAGGGGACGCGCACTTCCCGCATTTCCCTCTACCTCCCAAGCAACATGAGAATTGGCGAAGAAGAACGATGGTCGGAAGTGCAGCAATGGTTCGTCGAGGCGCTTGGCAAGGTGCGGGACACGTTCGATCCTCACCTCTCGGAGTGCAAGGCGATGCTGGACGAAGGCGAGTTCGACTGACCATCGAGAAAAGGGCCGCTCATCAATCGGACGGTTCGAGTTGGTCGTACTCGGCGGTGGCTGCGGCGATCCACTTCCGAACGTAGTCGGCGTAGCTGGCGCGGGCGATCAGTTCGTAGCCGTCGTCGGGAAGGGCGGCGATCAAGGCGTTGGTCTTGGCGAAGACGGTTTGGACGCAGCGGGATGGGGCGAAGTTGCGGAAGTCGTAGGGGCTTGATTTGCGCAGCACTTCTTCCGCCTTCTTGCCGTGGAGCTCGAAGAGCGCGTAGGCACCGGTTACGTCGACCACCGCGCTTCGGCAGTCGGCGAGCGCCTCGCGCAGTTGCTGCTCCGTCGCCAGTTCTTCACCGCTCGGGACGGCTAGCAACCACTCGTCCGGGCCCAGCCAGTAGGCGGTGGTGGCTTCTCCCCGCTCGCAGTGGTTCGGCAGCGTCGGCAGTGGGCATCCGAGTGCGTCTGCGATGCTCGCGGCAGCGTCCGTGGATGCGGGATCGCGGATGTCGAGGCGTAGGTTCAGGAAACCCTTGGCGGCACCCTCCCGCAACGTGAAAGCACGCTCAGACATTTTGGCGCACGCCTTCTGGATCGTAGAACACGGGGTCGGCGATTTCGGTGGCGACTACTCCGCCAGAGGACACGCAATGCACCGTTTCGCCCAGCCGGCTTCGCCCGGCCTTCACCATCGCCAAGGCGATGGGGTGGTCGAGGGTGGCGCTGAAGTAGCTGGACGTGACGTGGCCGATGCCCTCCCCCGCTGCTGGAGCAGCGGTCACTTGTGCCCCTTCAGGAACGACCGTCTGAGTGTCCAGCGGCTTCAAGCCGACGAACTGCAAGCGGTCTTCGCGCTGGTGGTCGGCGAGGGTCAGCGAGCGGTCGCCGATGAAGCCGAAGCGCTTGCGTTTGCCTACCGCCCAGTCGAGGCCCATGTCGTCGGGGGTCATGGAGCCGTCCGTGTCCTGGCCTACGATGACGAAGCCCTTCTCCGCGCGCAGCACGTGCATGGTTTCCGTGCCGTAGGGGATGATGTCGTGTTCCGCGCCCGCTTCGAGCAGCGCTTGCCAAACCGCGAGGCCGTGTTGCGCGGGGACGTTCACCTCGAAGGAGAGTTCGCCGCTGAAGCTGATGCGGAAGATGCGCGCCGGGGCGCCTGCGACGCGGCCTTCGGTCACGGCCATGAACGGCAGGGCGTCCAGGTCTACGCCTTCGCAGACCTTGCGCAGCACCTGCCGCGACTTCGGGCCGACCACGACAGTGGTGGCCCAGTGATCGGTGACGGAGGCGAGATACACATTGAGAGTCGGCCATTCGGTTTGAAGCCAGAGTTCCAGCCACGCGAGGACGGCTTCGGCGTTGCCGGTAGTGGTGTGCAGCAGATAGCGCGTTTCGCCGAGGCGGGCCGCCACGCCGTCGTCGAAGATGGTGCCGTCTTCGCGCAGCATCAGGCCGTAGCGGCAGCGCCCAACCCCGAGCTTGAGGAAGTTGCCGGCGTAGACGCGGTGCAGGAACTCGGCTGCATCCGTGCCTTGGATGTCGATCTTGCCGAGCGTGGAGGCGTCGAGCAGGGCGACGCTCTGGCGGGCGGCGAGGCACTCGCGGTTCACCGCCGCGCGCATGGTTTCGCCCGCTTGCGGGTAGTACCAAGGGCGCTTCCAACGGCCGACGTCTTCCCACCGGGCGCCGTTCGCGGCGTGCCACTCGTGCATTGGCGTGCGGCGCTCCGGGTCGAAGAGGGGGCCGACGCTGCGCCCGGCCACGGTGCCGAACGGAACCGGCGTGTAGGCCGGGCGGAACATCGTCGTGCCGGTCTCGGCGATGCTCTTGCCGAGGGCATCGGCGAGGATGGCCACGCCGTTGACGTTGCCGAGCTTGCCTTGATCCGTGCCGAAGCCGAGGCCGGTGTAGCGCTTGGCGTGCTCCACCGAGCGATAGCCTTCGCGGGCGGCGAGTTCGATGTCCGCGGCCGTCACGTCCATCTGCAAGTCGACGAACTTGTGGGGGGCTCGGCTGATCGGCAAAGGGTGCGGCACGTGGAACAGGGCGAGGGACGTGGCGGGATCTTCCGGCGTGGGCTGCTTCCAGTGGGGCGAGGGTGTGCCATCGCCGAAGCCCGCGCTTGCCGCCGCAGCGCTGCCCGCTCGCGCGCCCTGCTCCAAGCAGTCGCGCAAGGCCCAAGCACCTGCTACGGAACCAGCGCAGCGCAAGCCTCGGCGCAGTTCGCCCGGCAGGAACGCGATCGCGGCATCGTTCCAAACCGGCTTCGCGCCGGTCTGCGAACTCAAGTGGACGGTCGGACTCCAGCCGCCGGAACAGGCGATCAGATCGCAAGCCAAGCGGCTCGGCTTGCTGGCGATCTCGAATCGCCCGCCGCGTCCTTCGAGCTGGGCGACGAGTGCGCCTTCCACTCGCTTGCCGCCGAGCGCTTCCACCACGCCGTGGCCGCTCATCACGTCGATGCCAGCGGCCTTCGCCCGCCCCGGCCACTCGCCTTCCAACCGCTGCCGTGCATCTACGACTGCCACCACTTCCCGGCCAGCGCACCGCCAATCCAGCGCCAAACGGTAGGCGTCGTCGTTGGTGGTGAAGAGCAGCAGCCTCTCCCCCGCCGCCACGGCGTAACGATTGAGGTACGCGCGCACAGCCGAGGCGAGCATCACGCCCGGCAGGTCGTTGTTGGCGAAGACGAGTGGTCGCTCGAACGCGCCGGTGGCGAGAACGGCCTGCTCGGCGCGGATGCGGTGCAGCCGGCTTCTGGGGCAGCGCTGTTCGATAGACGGAGGCAAGTGATCGGTGCGCGTTTCCAACGCCGTGAAGAAGCCGTGGTCGTGGCCGCCGAAGACGGTGGTGCGCGGCAGCAGCACCGCATCGAGCGAGCGCAACTCGGCAACCGCATCGACGATCCACCGCTTCGCATCGACCGCGCCAATCGACTCCGAGTCACTCGCCGCGAGCAGGCTGCCCCCCGGTTCGGCCTGCTCATCGGCAAGCATCACCCGCGCCCCGGCCCGCGCCGCCTCAAGCGCTGCCGCGAGACCCGCCGGGCCAGCACCGACCACCAGCACGTCGGCATGCTGGTTCAAGTGGTCGTAGACATCCGGGTCGCCTTGCGCTGGCGCGTCGCCCAGCCCAGCTGCGTTCCGCAGCAGCCGTTCCCAAAACGGCCAGCCCGGACGACTGCCCATGAACGTCTTGTAGTAGAAGCCAGCCGGCATCAGCCGCGCCGCCACACCAGCCAAGCGCTTCAACGCATGGTTCGCCGCAGCGCGGGCCACCAGGCCATCGTAGAGTCCCACTTGCGTGGCGCGTAGATTGGGAAGGCTGCGAGGCCCTTCGCCCACCGTAACGATGGCGTTGGGCTCCTCCGCCCCGTGCCCCACAACGCCCCGCCGCCGAGCGAACTTGAAGCTGCGCCCCACCACGTCGACGCCGTTCGCAAGCAGCGCCGAAGCCAAGGTGTCCCCCTCGAAGCCGGTCAAGGAACGCCCGTCGAACGTGAAGGCAAGCGGCCGGGAACGGTCGATGCGCCCGCCCTTTGGCAGACGCAGCGGCTGATCGCGCTGGGCTGCCGACGACGACATTCGCCCGCTCCCCCTGAACTCGAAGCCGGGACACTACCACGGCGGCGAGCGTACACGGTCACTTCACACGGGCGCGTGGGAAGTTGGGGCTGGCGGGATCGACAGCGACTTCGCGGCGGGCCGGGTCGACAACGAGATCCATGTCCGCGACCGGAATCGCCCCCAGCAGCACTTCGTCGCCAAGCACCAACGCGCCGACATGGCAGAGCCGGTTGCCGAAAGAGACGGTTACCGGCCCGACGTAGGGCACCCGCGCACGTCGTCCGTCCACTGACACCTCACGCATCGTCTCGCCTTCCAGCGCAAGCTGGTCCGCGATGCGTTCCGGGATGCGCAGCGTCGTCGCGCCCGTGTCCGCCACCGCCTTCACCTTGATCGGCGCCAAGTCCTCTCGCCGGGGATTGCCGAGTTGCACCTCGGCGGAAACAGAGCCCTCGGCAGGGCAGCGCGAGGGGCTTGCCCCTCGCATGGAAGTGCCCATCGACCCATCCTTTACGAACCACCTGCGCGAACTTTCCTAAAGGGCGGCCCACGTTGTCAAACGCGGTTGCCCCTCTGGGCGGCTGTCTGTATGGTGGCGCGGTTTTCGCGTCGGGTCCTTTGGCGCGGCTTCGGTAGTTGGCGGAGCGGCTTGGGGGCGCGGCGTGTGGAGCGAGCGACGGCGAGGGGCTGCCGTGCTTGAGCTCGGCGCGGCGGCGAAGGCCATGCGCAGCCTTGGGAAGGGGAACAGCCGACATGGCCCGCGTCACCATCGACGGCAAAGACTACGAACTCGAAGCGGGCCAGAACCTGCTGCACGCCTGCCTGTCCGAACGCCTTGACCTCCCGTACTTTTGCTGGCATCCGGCGATGGGTTCGGTGGGGTCGTGCCGGTTGTGCGCGGTCATCCAGTACGCGGACGAAGCGGACGAGCGCGGGCGCTTGCAGATGGCCTGCATGATGCCGGTGCAGGACGGCATGAGAATCGCCATCGGCGCGGCCTTCGCGGCGGATTTCCGCAAGCAGGTGATCGAATGGCTGATGGAGAACCACCCGCACGATTGCCCGGTCTGCGAAGAAGGCGGCGAGTGCCATCTGCAGGACATGACGGTGATGGCCGGCCACTCGATGCGCCGCTACGCTGGCCAGAAGCGCACTTGGCGGAACCAGTATCTCGGCCCCTTCGTCGGCCACGAGATGAACCGCTGCATCACCTGCTACCGCTGCGTGCGCTTCTACCGCGACTACGCTGGCGGCACCGATCTGGACGCCTTCGGCTCGCGCGCGCGGATGTTCTTCGGGCGCCAGGAGGACGGCGTGCTCGAAAGCGAGTTCGCTGGCAATCTGGTGGAGGTCTGCCCCACCGGGGTGTTCACGGACAAGCCGTTCTCCAAGGTCTACAGCCGCAAGTGGGACTTGCAGTCCGCGCCGTCGGTCTGCCCGGGCTGCTCCATCGGCTGCAACACCTTCCCCGCCGAACGCTACGGCGTGCTCAAGCGCGTCCACAACCGCTACCACGGCCAGGTGAACGGCTACTTCCTGTGCGACCGGGGGCGCTACGGCTCGCACTTCGTGAACAGCGAGAAGCGCATCCGCAACGCTGGCGTGCGGGGCGAAGACGGCGTGTTCGAGGCGCGGGGACGCGAAGCGGCGCTCGACGCCGTGGCCGCTCGATTGCGCGGCGAGGGCGGCGTCGTGGGCATTGGTTCGCCGCGGGCGTCCTTGGAGACGAACTTCGCGCTCAAGCAGCTGGTGGGGGCGGAGAATTTCTGCGCTGGAATCGCGGACGACGAGGCGGCGGTTCTTGACGCCGCATTGGCCGCCTACCGCGCTGGCGGTTTCGACATCCCTTCGCTGACGGACATCGAGCAGGCGGACGCGGTGCTGATCCTCGGCGAGGACCTGCCCAACACCGCGGCGCGGATGGCGCTTGCGGTGCGGCAAGCGGTTCGCGCCGTCACCTTCGACATGGCCGACGGCGCCGGCATTCCACAGTGGCAGGACGCCGGAGTGCGCGGCCACGCCCAGGCGGCGAAGAGCCCGCTGTTCATCGCGTCCGTGGCCTCGACGCGCATCGACGAACTGGCGACCGCGACCCGCCACGATACGCCTGCGGAGTTGGCGGCGACGGGCTTCGCCATTGCCGCTGCCATCGACGGCGCGGAAGGCGACGAGTTCGTGGCTGCCGCCGCCAATGCTCTGGCGGGGGCGAAGCGGCCTTTGGTGATCGCCGGGTGCGAAGCCCGCGAACCGGCGCTGGTGCAGGCCGCGGCGAACATCGTTTGGGCGCTGCGGCGGAGAGAGCCTTCAGCCGGGGAGCGCGAGGGGCTTGCCCCTCGCATGAAAGAGCAGCAGCCCATGCTGGCGGTGACGGCGATGGAGGCGAACAGCTACGGGGCGGCGATGCTTGGCGGTGGGCTTTCGCTTTCCGCTGCGCTTGAACGCTTGCAAAACGGCGATGCAGCGTTGGTTGTCGAGAACGACCTGCGTCGGCGCGCTCCCCAATCCGCCGAACTCGATCTTGGCAACGCCGTGGTGATCGACAGTCTTGAAACGCCCTCAGCGGAAGCCGCCGCCGCAGTCCTGCCAGCATCGACCTACGCGGAGCAGACCGGCACCTTCGTCAACTACGAAACGCGCGCTCAGCGCTTCTACCAGGTGTTCGAGCCGGGCGACGAAATCGCCCCGTCCTGGCGCTGGATCGCCGATGTCGCGGCCAAGCTGGGGCGCGACATCGGCTGGACCAACATCAACCAACTCGGCGCAGCTTGCGCCCAAGGCGAGTTCGCGGGCTTGGCGGAGAGCGCGCCGAGCGCTGCTTTTCGCGCCCGGGCGAACACGCGGATTCCGCGGCAGCCCCACCGCTACAGCGGCCGCACGGCCATGCACGCCCATCGCAGCGTCCACGAGCCGAAGGCGAGCGTGGACGACGAAACGCCGCTTGCCTATTCGATGGAAGGGCAGAACACGGGCGAGCAACCGGGCGCGGTGGTTCCGTACGTCTGGACGCCCGGCTGGAACTCCAACCAGTCCGTGTTCAAGTTCCAGCAGGAAGTGGGCGGGCCGATGGCCGGCGGCGATCCGGGCGTGCGGTTGCTCGACGCAGCGCAAGCGAAAGACGACGTTCCAGCGGGCTACCCGGTGCCTGCCGTCGAACCGCCTTCCGTCAACGGCGCATTCCTCGCCGCCCGCGTCCACCCCATCTTCGGCAGCGACGAACTCTCCGCATCCTCCGCGCCGATTCTGGAACGCGCGCCAGCGCCCTACGTCCTCCTGAACGCGGACGACGCCAAAAAACTCGGTGTTGCCGAAGGTGGCGGCGTTGCCGTCGCCGAGTGGGGCGCGAGCGTGGAAGTTCGCCTGGACGAAGCCCTGCCGCAAGGCGTCGCCGCGCTCGCCCAAGGGCTCCCCGGTGCCCCGCTGCTCGCCACCGAAACGGTGAACCTCGAACGCGACGCCGATTTCGTTCGCCAGCCCACGAGCGACCCCACGCTCATCGCCAAGGGCTGATCCCAATGTTCGGATTCGACATCAACTGGAGCTACGTGCTCATCCTGCCGGTGGCGGCCGGCACGCTGCTCGCGGTGATGTTCCTGCAATGGTGGGAGCGGCGGCTGCTCGGCTGGTGGCAGGATCGGCGCGGGCCGAATCGCGTCGGCTGGTTCGGCGTGCTGCAAGGCGTCGCGGACGGCATCAAGTTCATCACCAAGGACGACTGGGTGCCGCCGTTCGGCGACCGGGTGTTCTTCGTGCTGGCGCCAGTGATCGTCTGCGGTTCGATGCTGTTCGTGCTCGGCGTGATTCCGTTCGCGCCGGGCCTACACATCGTGGACGTGAACATCGCGCTGCTGTGGTTCCTGGCGATGTCTTCGCTGGCCGTCTACGGCGTACTGCTCGGCGGCTTCGCCAGCAACAACAAGTACGCGCTGCTCGGCAGCTTGCGGGCCGCGGCGCAGATGGTCACCTACGAAGTCTTCATGGGGCTTTCCATCATGGGCGTGGTGATCCACGCCGGATCGTTCAGCCTAGTGGACATCGTGGAGAAGCAGCAGGACATGTGGTTCGTCCTGCCGCAGTTCCTCGGCTTCGTCATCTTCCTGCTCGCCGGGCTGGCCGAATCGCACCGCCTGCCGTTCGACCTGCCGGAAGCGGAACACGAGCTGACGGCAGGCTTCCACACCGAATATTCCGGCATGAAGTTCGCGCTCATCATGTGCGGCGAGTACGTGGCGGTGATCGCCACCTCCTGCCTGATCGTGCTGCTGTTCTTCGGCGGCTGGCTGGTGCCTTCGTTCCTGGACTTCGTGCCGCCGCTGGTGTGGTTCGGCGTCAAGGTGATGTTCTTCATCCACCTCTTCGTGCTGCTGCGGGCGGCGATTCCGCGCCCGCGCTACGATCAGCTGATGAGCCTGGGCTGGAAGATCCTGCTGCCGCTCACGCTCTTGAATCTTCTCGTCACCGGCTTCGTGGTGGCGTGGAACCAGTGGGGGCTTTGATGGTGGGCAGCGAACGCCGCGATTTCGGGCAAGCGAGGACTTCGACGTGCTGAGTCAACTGCGAACGCTGTGGACGGTGTTCCGGCACACGTTCATGCGCAACGAAACCGTGCAGTACCCGGAGGAAATGCCGTACCAGGCGCCGCGCTACCGAGGCCGCATCGTCCTCACCCGCGACCCGGACGGCGAAGAACGCTGCGTCGCCTGCAACCTCTGCGCGGTGGCCTGCCCGGTGGACTGCATCGCCCTGCAGAAGACCGAGCGCGAGGAGGACGGGCGCTGGTACCCGGAGTTCTTCCGCATCAACTTTTCGCGCTGCATCATGTGCGGCCTCTGCGAAGAAGCCTGCCCGACCTATTCGATCCAGCTGACGCCGGATTTCGAACTGTGCGAGTTCGACCGCGACAACATGGTCTACGAGAAAGAACACCTGCTGATCGACGGCCCCGGCAAGTACCCGGACTACAGCTTCTGGCAAGTGGCCGGCAAGACCATCCACGGCAAGGACAAAGGCGAAGCGCAGCGCGAAGCCCCGCCGACCGACGTGCGGAGTCTCCTGCCTTGACCACCGGCCTCCTGCTGTTCCTGATCCCGGCGCTGGTGGCGGTGGTTTCCACGGCGCTGGTGGTGACGCGCAAGAACGCTTCGCGGGCGCTCATCTACCTGGTGGTCTCGCTGCTTGCGGTGGCGGTGATCTTCTTCGTTCTGGGCGCGCCCTTCGCCGCGGCGCTGGAAGTGGTGGTGTACGCCGGCGCCATCGTGGTGCTGTTCCTGTTCGTGGTGATGATGCTCAACTTGGGGCGAACCTCGGTGCTCCGCGAGACCCGCTGGCTGCAACCGAGCATGTGGATCTTCCCAGGGATTCTGACGTTCGTGCTGCTGCTGGTAATGGTCAACGTGTTCGCAGGTTCGAGCGCGATGACGTCCGGCGACATGGTGGGGCCGCGGGAAGTCGGCGCGGCGCTTTTCGGCCCCTATCTGCTGGCGGTGGAACTGGCCGGATTCCTGCTTCTGGCCGCTTTGGTGGGCGCCTACCATCTGGGCCGCCGCTATCTCGAAGAACGGCGCGAGGCTTTGGACCACGGCGCAGAACACACCCCGGAACAAGGCGCGTAGATGGCCGTCGCCGTTCCCATCGACTACCTGCTGTATCTCGCGGCGACCCTCTTTCTGATCGGGTTGCTCGGCGTTCTGGTGCGGCGCAACGTCATCTTTCTGCTCCTGTCGCTGGAAGTGATGATGAACGCTGCTGGCCTTGCGTTCATCGCGGCGGGCGCGAAGTGGGGGCAGCCGGACGGCCAGATCATGTTCATGTTCATCCTCGCCTTGGCGGCCGCGGAAGTGGCGGTCGCCTTGGGCCTGGTTCTGCAACTCTCGCGGCGCTTCGACTCCTTGGACGTCGATGCCGCCAGCGAGATGAACGGGTAGCGGCGCATGGACTTGCTTTGGCTGGTTCCAGCCCTGCCGCTGCTCGGCTTCTTCGTGCTCTTCGCCACCGAAGGCAGGTTGCCGGACAAGCTGGTGGCGGCAATCGGCGCCGGTTCGGTCGGGCTCGCCGCGCTGGTCGCATTCGTGGCTGGGCGCGAGTTCCTTGCCAGCGGCGAAGCGTCGTTCTCGCTGCCGCTGTGGACGTGGATGTCCGTGGGCGGTTTCGAGCCGTCGATCACGCTGCATCTCGATTCGTTGGCGCTGGTGATGACCGGCGTCATCACCGGCGTCGGCTTCCTCATCCACCTGTATGCGACCGGCTACATGTGGAAGGACCACGAGGAACCGAAGAGCTACAGCCGCTTCTTCGCCTACATGAACCTGTTTGTTTTCGCCATGCTGATGCTGGTGCTCGGCGACAACCTGCTGGTGCTGTTCCTCGGCTGGGAAGGCGTGGGCCTGTGCAGCTATCTGCTGATCGGCTTCTACCACCGCGATTCGGCGAACGGCTTGGCGGCGCGCAAGGCGTTCGTGGTCACAAGGGTGGGCGACACCGCTTTCGCGCTGGGATTGTTCCTGCTGTTCCGCGAACTCGGCACGCTCGGCATCCAGGACGCGCTGGCGAAAGTAGAGGATCTCGACGGCCACATGGCGAACGTCATCTGCCTGCTTCTGCTCGGCGGCGCGGTGGGGAAATCCGCGCAGTTGCCGCTGCAAACCTGGCTGCCGGACGCCATGGCTGGCCCGACGCCCGTTTCCGCCCTCATCCACGCGGCGACGATGGTGACCGCCGGGGTCTATCTGATCGCCCGGATGCAGGGGCTCTATCTGGCTTCCGAAGACGCCCTGCACGCGGTGGCCGTGGTCGGCTTGCTGACGCTCCTGATCGCCTCCTTCACCGCGCTGGTGCAGCGCGACATCAAACGCATTCTCGCCTACTCGACGATGGCGCAGATCGGCTACATGTTCATGGCGTTGGGCGTGGGCGCTTGGTCGGCGGCCATCTTCCACCTGATGACCCATGCGTTCTTCAAGGCGCTGCTGTTCCTTTCCGCCGGTTCGGTGATTCTGGCGCTGCACCACGAACAGGACATCTTCAAGATGGGCGGGCTGCGCAAGAAGCTGCCGATTCCGTTCTGGAGCATGGCGATCGGTTCCCTCGGCCTGGTGGCGTTTCCGTTCACGTCCGGCTTCTTCAGCAAGGATGCGATTCTGCTCACCGCGTACCAGAACGCCGGCTGGCTCTATTGGGGCGGCGGCGTTGTGGCGGCTGGCCTGACCGCGCTCTACACCACGCGCATGATGGTGGTGACGTTCTGGGGCGAGGCGAAGACCGAACCCCACGACAACTCGCGCATCAACATGTGGCTACCGCTGCTGGCGCTGTGTGCGCTTTCGCTGTTCGGCGGCATGTTCGGCATCGGCGTGCTCGACGATCTGCTCGGCCCAATCGCGCCCTTCTCCCACTTCACGCCGATTGCCTTGGCGACGATGGCGGTGCCGTTGGCGATGATCGGCGTCGGCTGGTTGCTGTTCAGCGGTCGCGTGGACATCTCTGGATTCGCGGAATCGAAACTCGGCGTGGCGCTTAGCCGGTTCTTCGGCAGCGGCTGGGGCTTCGACTGGCTCTACCAGCATGTGTTCGTAGCGCCCTTCCTGTGGCTTGCGAAGGCGAACAAGAACGACGCCGTCGACCTCGTCTACCGCTTCGCCGTGGCGATCACGCGCGGCTTCCACCATGTGGGCGCGCTGGTGCAGACCGGCCGGCTGCGCTGGTACGCGGCGAACATGGCCATCGGCCTGATTCTGCTGCTGTTGATCGTGAGGTGGGCGTGATTCTCGGCGTGGTTCTGCTCATGCTCGCCGCTGGCGTTGTGGCGTGGGCTTCGGAACGGGTATCGCCCAACGCGCCGCGCCTGGTGAGTTTGGCGGCCTTCGTGCTCGGCCTCGGCTGGGCGGCCTTGGAGTGGCAGGGCGGCGTGGACGCGAACGGCCTCTACGCCGCGCAGTTCATCGAGTGGATTCCGCGCTTCGGCATCAACGTGGTGCTGGAACTCGATGGCCTGAGCCTGCTGATGGTGGCGCTCACCATGTTCCTCGGCATCGTTGCGGTGGTGTCTTCGTGGGAGGAGATCGACACCGGCCAAGGCTTCTTCCAGTTCAACATTCTGTGGGTGATGGCCGGCGTGGTGGGCGTGTTCACCGCGCTCGACCTGTTCCTGTTCTTCTTCTTCTGGGAAGTGATGCTGATTCCCATGTACTTCCTGATCGCCATCTGGGGGCACGAGAACAAGGGCTACGCCTCGATGAAGTTCTTCCTGTTCACCCAGATCAGCGGCCTGCTGATGCTGCTGGCGATTCTGGCGCTGGCCTTCTTCCACTATCGGACGAGCGGCACGATCACGTTCAGCTACAAGGAACTGCTGGCTGCGGACATCGCCGCCGACGTGCGCCTATGGCTGATGCTCGGCTTCTTCGTCGCCTTCGCCACGAAACTGCCCTCGGTGCCGGTCCACACCTGGCTGCCGGACGCCCACACCCAGGCGCCTACCGCCGGCAGCGTGGTTCTCGCCGGCATTCTGCTGAAGACGGGCGCCTACGGCCTCATCCGCTTCGCCGTGCCGCTGTTCCCGGAGGCGTCGCGGGATTTCGCGTGGTGGGGAATGTTGCTCGGCGCCGTGAGCATTCTCTATGGCGGCGCAATGGCGTTCAGCCAATCCGACTTCAAGCGCCTGGTCGCCTACAGTTCCATCGCGCACATGGGTTTCGTGCTGATCGGCGTCTACGCCTTCAACGAGCAAGGCATGCAAGGGGCGATCATGACGATGGTGGCGCACGGCTTCTCCACCGCTGCGCTGTTCATGATGGCGGGCGCGATCCAGCATCGGCTGCACACGCGGGAAATGTCGAACATGGGCGGGCTTTGGGTGTACGCGCCGCGCATGGGCGTGATGACGCTGTTCTTCGTGGTGGCGTCCGTGGGCATGCCGGGGCTTGGCAACTTCGTTGGCGAACTCCTCGCGCTGCTCGGCGCGTTCAAGGCCAGCGTTCCACTTGCGGTCGCGGCAACGATCGGCATCGTCGTGGCCGCCGTCTACGGCCTCTATCTGATGCAGCGCTCGTTCCAAGGCGAACCGAATCCGAAGGTGGAGACGATGCGCGACTTCGGCCTGCGCGAAATGAGCGTGATGGCGCTGATGATGATCGGCCTGGTGTGGGTGGGCGTCTATCCGCAGCCGCTGCTGGACATGTCCGCCGCCACCATCCACACGTTGGGCGTTCTGCCATGACCGCGTTGCAAGCCCAGGCGCTGTTGCCGTTCTTCGTGCTCTCCGGCGGCATCGTCGCGCTGCTGATGCTCGTCGCCTGGCTGCGCTCGGAAGCCGTCGCCTTCGGCGGAACGTTGCTGTTGCTGATCGCCACCACGCTGACGATTCCCTGGGCAGCGGATGCCGGCGCCCAAACCGTGGACGGCCTGCTGAGGGTGGATGGCTTCGCGCTCTTCTTCTTCGTGCTTTTCGCCTTCGCCGCACTGTGTACGGCCGTTCTAGCCTTCCGCTACTTAAAGCCCAAAGCCGCCCACCGCCAGGAGTTCTACATCCTCTTGGCAATCGCCGTCCTAGGCGCTGCAACAACCGCCGCCGCCGCCAACTTCGCCGGCTTCCTGCTCGGCCTGGAAGTGCTCTCCGTCTCCCTCTACGCCATGATCGCCTACCCGGAGGACACAAGACCCCCTCTGGAAGGTGCCGCCAAGTACCTGATCCTCTCCGGCGCCGCATCGAGCACCATGCTGTTCGGCATGGCCTTGATCTACTTGGTCACCGGCACCCTGGCCTTCACCTTCGACGCCGAAGCCCTCGTTCGCAGCGACCGCACGATCCTGGAACTCGGCCAAGCCATGCTCCTCGCCGGCCTCTTCTTCAAACTCTCCCTAGTCCCCTTCCACATGTGGACCCCGGACGTCTACCAAGGCGCCCCAGCCCCAGTAACCGGCTTCGTCGCCACGGTTTCCAAGGGCGCAGTCTTCGCCGTGCTCCTGCGCTACGCCCTGGACTCCGGCCTGCTGGCTTCGGAGGTGCTGCGCACGGCCCTGATCGCCGTGGCGGTGCTTTCCATGATCGGCGGCAACCTCCTAGCCCTCCTGCAAACCAACCTGAAACGCCTCCTCGCCTACTCCTCAATCGCCCACCTAGGCTACCTGCTCATCGCCCTGATGCTGGCCGGAATGCCCGATGGCGACCGCGCACTGGGCGTGGAAACGGGCCTGGTGTACTTGGCCGGCTACTTCCTGATGACCCTGGCCGCCTTCGCCGTGATGACGGCCCTCTCGGGCGAGCGGGAAGACGCCGAGGAACTCGAAGCCTACGAGGGCCTGCTCTGGCGCCGCCCGGCGCTGGCCGCGGTGCTGATCGCCGCCGCCCTCTCGCTGGCCGGGATCCCGCTGACGGTGGGCTTCATCGCCAAGTTCTACGTGGTGGGCGCGGGCGTTGAATCGGCCGTCTGGCCGCTGGTTTGGGCGCTGATCGTCGGCAGCGCGATAAGCGTCTACTACTACTTGCGAATCGTCTTTGCGATGACGAAGCGGGAGGGCGGCGAGGAGGGTGCGCGACCCATCGCTTGGGAGACGACGTTGGCCGCGGTGGTGCTGGGCGTTGGCGTTGTTGTCCTTGGGGTATATCCGGCACCGTTGGTTGATTTGCTGCGGGGCGTGAGCGGGCTGTGAGGAGCAGGGCCAGACCCGCCGTGGGTCCTTCTCAAGGCGCTGAGGTCGCCGCACAGCCACTTGACAGGAAGCTGGCCTGTCGCGTAGTTTCGGCTCCGGAAACAACGAGGTAAGGAGGGGAATCGTGGCCTCCGATACGGCCGACTTCATTGCGATCAGGGAAGAGGTTATTCCCCTTCCCCCCTCCGATCCCGAAGGCTACCGGCATGTTTTGCTCTTGGGCACGACCGGTGCAGGGAAAACGACGCTAGTGCGGCAGCTCATCGGTACTAATCCGAAGACGGAACGCTTCCCGTCCACCTCGACGGCAAAGACCACTATTCACGACACGGAAATCGTCCTTGACGAAGGCCCGTGGCGTGCAGTGGTAACTTTCGCGCCCAGTCAAGAGGTCCGAGGCGCGCTGAGCGAGTGCATTTCCGCTGCCACTCTAGAGGCATCCAAAGGAGCCGATGACGCCGCAGTTTTGCGTCGCCTACTGACCCACGTCGACCAACGATTCCGCTTCAACTATGTCCTCGGGAACGGCCCCGACTTGGACACCGGTGGCTTTGACTTTGGAGGTGAGGAAGATGAGATCCGAGGCCCTGTAGATGACACTCCCTCCACTAAGGCCCTGCGCCCGCTCGACATCTCACATACGAACGAAGTCCTCGCTGACGTCACTGAGCGCCTCCGCATACTCGCAGTTCGTCTACGCGACCAAATCACGCGGGATCTCGAACCGGAAGAAAGCGACGATGAACATGTGATCGCGGAAATCGTCGATGATGAAATGGACAGGGCCCTGCGCGAGACTGAAGATTTCAGAGAGATTGTCAATGATCTCATGACAGAGATCGAAGCACGGTTCGACTCGATCCCAAGCGAGGAGCTCCGGAGAACTGACGCAGGATGGCCGGTCTCGTGGATCGGCGAGTGGCTCGGCGCAACAGGGAGGCAGCAGTTCTTGGAGGAGGTCTCTCGGTTCTCCAGCAATCAGGCATCGCTGTTCGGTTGTCTCCTCACGCCACTCGTCAACGGCATCCGCGTCGCTGGCCGATTTCTCCCATCGTGGATGGCCAGCTCTCCCAACCCTCCGAAACTCGTGCTCTTTGACGGCGAAGGTCTAGGACACACGCCGACGACCTCCTCCTCGGTTTCCACACGCGTAAGCGGCCACATTCGGGCTTCGGACGCTGTTGTGCTCGTGGATAACGCATCGCAGCCAATGCTGGCTGCTCCTATGGCGGTCATGCGCGAGCTCGTTACGACAGGCAATGTGAGCAAGCTAATTTTGGCTTTCACTCACTTCGACAACGTTGAGGGCCCCAACCTTCCTAATCTCAAAGCAAGAGCTAACCATGTTCTGGCGTCAGCCGATAACGTCCTTGCGTCTCTAAGTGGGGATTTTGGGCCTTCTTCGGAGCAGGCTCTCCGCCGACGCATCAAGAAGGCGTGCTTCTTCCTTGCTGGATTGAATGAGCCACTCTCGGGCAAAACTGCTGAAGGGCGGATAGCAATCCCGCAGCTCAGGGGTCTCATGCGTGCCGTTGATTTAGTCATGGAGCGACCGGAGCCTGTGGATGCGCTGCCTGTCTACGATCAACTTAACCTGATGCGTGCGACTCAAGCCGCGTCCGAGGTATTCCATAGGGATTGGCGAGTTCGACTAGGACTAGCCGGAGGAGATAAGGAGCATTGGACGCGCATTAAGGCCCTGAACAGGCGGTTTGCAGAAGGTTGGAGCGACGAATACGATAACCTCCGGCCCGTGGCGGATTTAGCTAGGGAACTGAGAGAGAAAATACACCGATTTTTGCAGAATCCGTTGCGGTGGGAGGGGAAACCGTCGGAAGAGGAAGCTCAAGTCAAATGGGACGAGCTCGCAGGCAACATTAGCGAAAGGATCCTCAAACTCGCCACACGAAGAATCCAGACAGAGCCGTACGGGAAGTGGACGGATGCCTATCTGGAGCGGGGAAGTGGGTCGACTTTTAGACGTGCTAAAGCCATTGGAGACGAGATCTTTTCCGAGGGAGCTCCCATATCGACTACCTCAGTGTCGCCGGATGCAAGGGAGTTTCTGCAAGATGTAACGGACGAAGTAGAGAGTGCCTTTCGTGAGATCGGGGCGAAGTTTGCTACGGACTGATCGCACGGTATTTCGCAGGCGTCAGTGCGTGACGGCAGACCCGCGCACCGCTCTGCTGCGAGCGTGAAGGCAAAGCTAGGACAAGGAGACGGAAAAATGGTGAAATGTATTGCGGTCATTAGGCTAGCGATCCTCGCAATGACATTGCCTGCGGCCGCTTGGGACAGTTGGATCTCACATGTATCTGACACGCGAGCCTTGGTGATTTCGCCAATCGCTTTCGGCGATCCTTTTGGTGAGAGCACAGTTGGTGTGAGCTGTGGTGCAGACTACGGTGTCCTGCGCGTCTATATTTCGTACAAGAACTGGTCTAAGTCCCTGATGCGAGACCCGACAAAGCATACGCAGATCACCGTAGAGTGGACGAAAGAGGGTGTAGCCTCGCTAGCTGTCGCTGATGCTTCTTGGCTCGCGGATGATGGGCTCTTCTCCCTGGAGGGGGATGTAATGGCCTTCGTTCGACAACTGGTAAGGTCAACTTCGTTCAGTATCACGTTCGATACAACCAGACACGGGCCCGTGACCATCGAATATAGCCTAGACGGCGCGGAGGAGGCAATTGGTAGGATATTGAGGAACTGCACGTGGGAAGTAGCGGACATAGAGCAATACCTAGTAGCCGCGTCACCCTCTACTTTCGTTGAGTCTATCGGCAACAGCCGTATCATCTTGAGTTGCCTAGGAGGCCTTGGCGTCGTACATGCCACCATTCGATTTAGTCGCGATCCTAGCGCCAAGAGCACGGTCAAGGCAAAGTGGGATGGGACATGGCCAGAGCGGCTAGCGGTCGCTCAACGTCCAAGTCCAGACAAGACCTTTATTTGGGCCATTTGGGATCCTCGACCGGAGGACTTCGCAGAGAGGTTGGCGAGCGCGACCTCATTTGCGATTAGATTCGACACCTCCCAGTATGGCCAAGTGACGATAAACTACAACCTGTACGGCTCGAAGGAAGCGATTTACACCTGTAGAGAGCACACCTCACCTTCGGTAGATTAGATTGGGTTGCAGCCTGTACTACACCGTTGCGGGGTCGCGCTGGCCGATGTCGGACTTGGCGATGAAGTGGGTGCAGGGGTAGCCGGGGCTGTCCTCGGCGTCCCACCATACCTTGGAGAAGATCTCCGTGCGCACCTTCAACATCTCCGATACCTTGTCCGGGGCGATCAACTGCTCGACCTCGCCATCGTAGATGATCTTCACGTCCACTACGGGATCGTCGTAGTGGTCGAAGCCGGGCTTGACGTTGATGCTCACGATGTCGATGTCGCCGAAGTGCGCCTTGAAAGCCGCCTCCGCAATCTCGCGGACCTGCTGAATGTCCATGTGGACCTCCTACGATGGAACTGGGTGGCTCAGCGCTTCGCGACCCGGCTGCGTTGCAGGACAGGCACCAGAGCCCGAAGGGCATCGTTGACGGCCGCACCGTCAGGGAACACGGCACCGCGGAGCGCTGGGCCGCTCCCTCGGCACTCTGGCTGCTTCCGGCATGCTGCGGTACGGCGACCGATGATATAGGCTTGCTTCGTGGCTGCGGAGATTGTCGAGTGACCGCCAGAGTGCAAGTCGAGTTTACCGTTCCGGCCGAAGTGCGCCAGGAGGGTGCGTATTTCGTCGCTGGTTGCCAGCCTTTGGATGTCTTCAGCCAAGGCGAAACCGAGGAGTCCGCCCTCGTCAACCTCGCGGAGGCGTTGCAGCTGTTCATCGAGTCCTGCTACGAGCGGGGCACGCTGGAACAGGTGCTCAAGGATTGCGGCTTCAGGCCAGAGGGCAACAGCGCCAGCTTCAAGGAGAGCGGGCGCATGGTACGCGTACCGCTCCCGTTGGTTGCGCAAGCCGAGTGAGCAGAATTACGCCGACGGACTGGCGTACGCTGGTGAGAGTCTTTGAGGCAGCGGGTTCAGTACGGATCGCATCGCGGGTTCCCACGTGATCATGTCGAAGCCTGGCGTCGCACGCCCCGTCGTCATACCGAAGTACGCCGAAGTGGGCCGCGACATCATCCAGAGCAACATGCGCACCGCGGGCATGTCCAGAGACCGGTACTTCCAACTGCTCAAGGGGGCGTAGCGGCGGGGCTGTTCGCGGAAGGGCGAACGAGCGCGAACTCGACAGTGCCGCAACAACGTGCGTATGAGGACCACCGGGCCGTGCCGCGTGGCGAAGACCCGCCGCCGGCAAGCTCTTGGCGGCGCTACCTCGCCGCGACTGGCCGAGGTGGAGACCCAGACGCTGCAGGCCGCCAGGTCGCCGAGCTGCCACGGTGTCAGACGGTCGCCGGATCGCGTTGGCCGAGGCCGGACTTGGCGATGAAGTTGACGCAGGGGTAGCCGAGTTCGTCCTTCCCCTCCCGCCACGTCTTGTCGATGAGTTCCGTCCGGATGAGCGCGCGGCCGTAGCCGGTCACCTGCCCGGATTCGTCGTCGTAGACGATGCTCACGTCCACGATGGGGGAGTCGTCCTCGAAGCCCACCCCTTGCCGGATGTTGATTCTGACGATGTCGATGTTCCCGAACTGGCGTTTGAAGGCCGTGCGGGCGATCTCGCGTAGCTCTTGTTCGTTCAATCTCGAGCCCTTGGCTGCGCACTCGCAGGGGCCCTCACCGCCTTGCTGCTGCCCTGCTGTCCGTTCGGGCAGCGCCCGGCCCTCGGCGCGAAGGGCCTCCAGCCACTCGTCCACGATTCCGCACAGCTCGCGGTACACCGCCACTTCGTCGTCACCGTGACAGCAGGGGCCGATGACCCCAGGGCAAGAACCGACGAAACAGCCGTCCTCGTCCGACCACTCGACACGCTTGACGTACCTTGCGCTGTCCTTCATGCCGCGACTCCTCGATCTTCCGCCGAACCACGCACGGCGTACTGCTTCAAAGTAGCGCGAGTGTACGCAGGTCAGGCACCAGTTTCGGCTACTCGGCACCATGCAACGGGCTGCAAGGGCTATTCAGCTTGAGCAAGGTGGCCGTATGTCGAACTTGGACGTTCCGACGTTCCGAGGCGCAGCTTGACCAGTGCTACGATAGAGCGCGAGTTCGAGAGAACGGCTGCGCCTATTCGCCACCGGAAGCGCCAGGAAGGTGCGAGGGAACGTCACGTGGGCTATCCGAAGGACGGTCGCAAGGGCTATGCGGCCATGTGCTACATCAACACCATCCCGCATGGGCAAGTGGATCACCGTGCGGTACCGCGTGGCGAAGACCCGCCGCCGGCAAGCTCTTGGCAACGCCACCTCGCCGCGACCGGCCAAGGCCGAGACCCAGACGCTGCAGGCCGCCGGGTCGCCGAGCTGCCACGGCGTCAGACGGTGGCTGGATCGCGTTGGCCGAGGCCGGACTTGGCGATGAAGTTGACGCAAGGGTAGCCGAGTTCGTCCTTGCCCTCCCGCCACGTCTTGTCGACGAGTTCAGTCCGGGTGAGCACACAACCGTGGCCGGTCACCTTTCCGGATTCGTCGTCGTAGACGATGCTCACGTCCACGATGGGGGAGTCGTCCTCGAAGCCGACCCCCTGCCGGATGTTGATCCTGACGACGTCGATGTCGCCAAACTGGCGCTTGAAGGCCGCTTGGGCGATCTCGCGCAACTCTTGTTCGTTCATCTCGGACCTCCTATGGTTGCCGTCGTTTGAACAACACGTGAACGGCGAAACCGCGCGGGTCTTGGGCGTCGGCTCGCTCGAACTTGCCGATAGCGTCCTCGGCTGCATTGATCAACGCAAGGACCTCCGGCCCGGAATACTCGCCTCCATGCGCGTAGTCCGCCTGCTGGCGCACCTTCTGCAAGTCGATGAACGTGTCTCCGAAGGCGCGGATTCCCATTGGAAACGTCCGCATCACGCCTTGCTGCTGACACGCGCTTCGTGCCTTCCCGCATCGGGGCCTCGGCCCAAATCGCAGGGCGCAACGCTCCGCGCCGTAGGCGGTTCCGTATATGCTCTGATCGCCTGCCCAGCCGGGCGAGAAGACGCAAGGAGAGCGACGTGAGAGCGAGCGAGTGTCCAGCGGAGAAGATGCCCAGTGCGCGGTACCCGTGCGAGAACCAAGCCTGCGTCCGGCAAGGCACATGGCGGTCCGAAGAGCTTCGTTGGTCGCCGGGGGGCGAGGATGGCCACGGAACCGCGTGGCCGCCAGGCTTCTATTGCGGCGCTTGCCACGGTGAAGCCACCCACAGCGGCGCGGAGAACCTGCCGACCCTCGCGGAGGAGATCGCACGGCGGACCGGCGTAGCGGGGGAGCACGTCGGCACCGACAACCTCGTCAAGATGCAGCTGGTCGGAACCTTGATATGCACCCTTTACGAAATTGCAGAACTGGCGCTTCTCAGGGTGTCGCTGGTCGACGAGGACGGCGAGCGTGAAGAGTGGCCTTGGCGCCTCTCGGTCGATCACGACTGGCCCGGGTCGGGATGCTTGCCCGGCGATTTGGTGAGCGTCGAGGGCTATCTCACCGCCATGGGAGAGGGCGACCCCATACTGATAGGCAGCCGAGTGCATCTGCTCCGACCCGACATCACCGGCGAGCAGCGAGAGCAGCTGTTGGAGTGCGAGGACGCGCTGGAACGTTGGGATCGCGCCTACCGGATCGCGTCATAGGCGGTCGGGCGTCGAGCTTGGACGTTCCGAGGCGCGGCTTGACCAGTGCTACGATAAGCGCGAGTTCGAGAGAAGGGCTGCGCCAGTTCGCCACCGGAAGCGCCGGAAGGTGCGAGGGGACGTCACGTGGGCTATCCGAAGGACGGTCGCAAGGGCTATGCGGCCATGTGCTACATCAACACCATCCCGCATGGGCAGGTGGATCACCGTGCGGTACCGCGTGGCGAAGACCCGCCGCCGGCAAGCTCTTGGCAACGCCACCTCGCTGCGACCGGCCGAGGCCGAGACCCAGACGCTGCTCGCCGGCTGGTGCTGCCGATGGCCGATCCCAAGCGCTTGCTCCGAGACTGAACCAGGCGGCGCCACCGGACATCCATTGCCAAGCCAACGCCATGCTCGCCAAGACCCAACCCGTGGATGATCCCAGCGGTAGAGGTGTCGCCTTCGCTACAACCATGCTCACCCGGCCCACGCAGCGCCGTCTGATGACGCTGTGGAGCGAGCTCTCCGGCCAGCGCACGGCCTCGCCGCCTCGCAACCTTAGGCGGCAGCGTCTCGCCGATGTGCTCGTATAATCCGCGCCTACAGGGTGGCAGGTTCAAGGAGGCTCCTTGTACTCGTCGATAAGCGTTCGCGGTTTTCGATGCCTTGACGACTTCCGCATGGAAGGGCTTGGGCGCGTCAACCTCTTGGTCGGCACCAACAACTGCGGCAAGACCACCGTCTTGGAGAGCGTTCAACTCCTGTCCACCCCTTCGCGCTATGTCCTTCCCGCCCTTGCGATCCGGCGGGGCGAGTCGCGCAGCCTCACGGAGGGCGAGCTGAGTCGCGCTTACGCCGTTGACATCTTGCAGCTCTTCGCGTGCCGCGACTTAGCCGGGGAGATCGTCGTCGCGGCTGACCGTTTCACACCCGGACTAGGCGTGCAGGAGCGCAGCACGGACGAAGTACGCCTGCACATCAGCGACGCGCCAAACAAGGGACCGTCGGTCGATGGCCAGACGTGGCTCTTCGGCGACGACGACTTGCACGAAGATGAGGACGGAGTCGTATTGCAGGCTTGCTGGTCCGTAGCCAACGACTTCTCAATACCATTGACCGCCGACGGGGAAATGCTGATGCGCTCACATCAGCTGCGGAAGGCCCGCGACGCCCACAACGGCGCGCGGTTCATTGGCAGTAACGGGATGACGCCAGCGCAGGTCATCGCGCTCCTCGACGACGTGGTGCTTTCGGAGAACGAGGAGCAGGTCACGAACGCGCTGCACATCTTGGAGCCGAGGGTGGAGCGCGTGGCCTCGATTGCCTCCGAACGCGACCTCTCGCGGGGAGGGCCCGTCGGCATCTTCGTGAAGCTCAAGGGCGTCGAGAAGCGAGTGCCGATTGGCAGCACGGGCGACGGCATGTGGCGAATGCTCGGCATCGCGCTGATGCTGGCCAAAGCCAAGGGCGGCGTTCTTCTCGTCGACGAAATCGACACCGGCTTGCACTATTCCGTGCTGGAACGCATGTGGAGGATGGTCTGCGAGCAGGCGGCCGCGCTCTCTGTCCAAGTCTTCGCGACCACCCACAGCCGAGACTGCTACGAGGCCCTAGCAGCCGTCGTGAAGGCAGAAACCACGCCAACGGAGGGCGTCACCATCCAACGCATCGAGCAACACAGGAAGCAGGCGGTCGCGATCAGCGGCGACGCCATCGCGGTAGTTGCCGAGCGGGGCCTGGAGGTACGGTGACACGGCGCGTCCACCCGAAGAAACTGATCGTTGAAGGAGGCACCGACAAGCGCGTCATGCCCTTCCTATTGGAAGCCAACGGAATCGCATGGAACGCTGCCGGGCAACCTGTCGTCCACATCGAGTCGTACGGCGGCATCGAGGAGATGCTGAAGGCTGGCGCCATAGAGGGCGAGTTGGCGGCGTCTGGCCTGGAGGCGCTAGGTGCCGTGGTCGACGCCAACGGCGACGCGCATCGCCAGTGGACTCGAATCCGCGATCGCTGTCGGGAGCACCTCCCATCGCTGCCGGCAGACATCCCGGAGGATGGCCTGCAAGTCGCCACCGATGCAGGGCCTCGTTTCGGCGTATGGATCATGCCCGACAACCGCTCGTCAGGCATGCTCGAGGACTTTCTGACCCGGCTCATCCCGGAGGAATCCAAAGGCTTGTTCGCTCTGGCTCAGCAATGCGCCGAGGAAGCAGCCCAGCGAGGCGCCGCGTTCAAACCAGCGCATGCAACCAAGGCGAGCATTCACACATGGCTGGCGTGGCAGGATGAACCGGGCAAATCCCTGCATCAGGCCATCGACCACCACGTCCTAGATCCTGCAACGGCGGAGTCGAGGCCCTTCGTGCGTTGGTTCCGCCATCTGTACTCAGTGTGACTTCATCGACGGAGGCATCGCCAGCCCGCACCGCCTATTTGAACAGAAGCATGTCCTGACGCAGATAGGGCACGGCGATCAGCTGCAACTGGGCTGCGCACCGCTGGATTCCGCCAAGGGGCGGCTGTCTCTATCAGGTCGTGCGGGTCCACGGCGCGACTGCTCCAGTTGCCGATTTTCAGCGTACTCGGCATCGTACTACACGATGCGCCAGCCACATCAGCCTAAGCGGGCCGGTGCCACGCTGCACTTGGGCCTCAGCCCAGATCGCAGGCGCAACGCTCCGCGCCGTGGGCGGTTCCGTATATGCTCTGATCGCATGCCCAGTCGGGCGAGAAGACGCAAGGAGAGCGATGTGAGAGCGAGCGAGTGTCCAGCGGAGAAGATGCCCATTGCACGGTACCCGTGCGAGAACCAAGCCTGCGTCCGGCAAGGCACGTGGCGGGCCGAAGAGCTTCGTTGGTCGCCCGGGGGCGACGATGGCCACGGAACTGCGTGGCCGCCAGGCTTCTACTGCGGCGCTTGCCACGACGAAGCCACCGACAGCGGCGCGGAGAACCTGCCGACTCTCGCGGAGGAGATGGCGCGGCGGACCGGCGTTGCGAGGGAGCGCGTCGGCACCGACAACCTCGTCAAGATGCAGCTGGTCGGAACCTTGATATGCACCCTTTACGACATTGCAGAACTGGCGCTTCTCAGGGTGTCGCTGGTCGACGAGGACGGCGAGCGTGAAGAGTGGCCTTGGCGCCTCTCGGTCGATCACGACTGGCCCGGGTCAGGATGTTTGCCCGGCGATTTGGTGAGCGTCGAGGGCTATCTCACCGCCATGGGAGAGGGCGACCCCATACTGATAGGCAGCCGAGTGCATCTGCTCCGACCCGACATCACCGGCGAGCAGCGAGAGCAGCTGTTGGAGTGCGAGGACGCGCTGGAACGTTGGGATCGCGCCTACCGGATCGCGTCATAGGCGGTTGGGCGTCGAGCTTGGACGTTCCGAGGCGCGGCTTGACCGGTGCTACGATAGAGCGCGAGTTCGAGAGAAGGGCTGCGCCTGTTCGCCACCGGAAAGCGCCGGAAGGTGCGAGGGAACGTCACGTGGGCTATCCGAAGGACGGTCGCAAGGGCTATGCGGCCATGTGCTACATCAACACCATTCCGCATGGGCAAGTGGATCACCGTGCGGTGCCGCGTGGCGAAGACCCGCCGCCGGCAAGCTCTTGGCAACGCCACCTCGCCGCGACGGGCCGAGGCGGAGACCCAGACGCTGCTCGCCGGCGGGTGCTGCCGATGGCCGACCCCAAGCGCTTGCTCCGAGACTGAACCAGGCGGCGACACCGGACATCCATCGCCAAGCCAACGCCATGCTCGCCAAGAACCCGCCTGTGGATGATCCCAGCGGTAGAGGTATCGCCTTCGCTACAACCATGCTCACCCGGCCTACGCAGCGCCGTCTGATGACGCAGTGGAGCGAGCTCTCCGGCCAGCGCACGGCCTTGCTCCCCCAAGTACACGCCGAGTTGACCGCCACGCCCCGATTCGAGGCGCCGAAGACGCTGCCGAGCGTACAGCGCGAGGCGTGGGATGCGATCGTTCGGGCGCCGCAATCGCCCTTCGAGGAGGTGGTTCTCGACGAAGAAGCTCGCCATCGCTTCGGCGAAATCATCCTCCAGTTCACGCTGCCGTGCTTCCCCATGCTCAACAACGTGGACGAGATCACCACGCACGCGGACGCCATCGTGTTGGCGCAGGGGCTTGCCGTCGGCATGGACGTGATCGTCAGCAACAACATGCGCAGCGTGGACCACGTCGAGATCAACGGACTCGTGCGCGAGGCTTTCGGGCGCAACGCCGGCTTGCTGCTGGTGGCGGACGACGCCTTGCTCGCCGCCCACCCTTGCGGCGAAGGTTCCCGAGCGCTCCTGGCGATGGCCCTCGCGTCCGCTTGGCCAGACGACGGCAGAGAGATGTCGGTTGCCGATGCCGAGCGCCTGCTGACCAGCCTATGCGAAAGGCTGGAAGGCGCAACGATGCCGCAAACCGCCATCAGGCTGCGCAACCGCTTCGCCACCGATGGCGACTTGGAATCGCTGCTCCACCAAGCCCGCGAAGTATCGACGGCATCCAACGCGCTCTTCCACGAGCGTACGCGGGCCGAGTGGGTTCGGCGGCGGCAAGTTGATGCGTCGATGCTGCGCCGTGGGGAGGGCGTGGCGAGCTCGCAACCCTAGCGGCAGCGCCTTGCAGATAGGGGTAAAGTCGTGGCGAGTCGCCGGAGACCAGCAAGAACATGAACGCCGAATACGACGCGCCTCAACAGCTCCTGCCGAGGGACGCCTACTTCGATGCCGCGTGGTACGCCAAGGAGGTCGATGCGTTGTTCGACAGCGCTTGGGTGTGGGCGGGTACCGAGGGGGAACTGCGCGGGGCGGGGGATTTCGTCACCTGCCGGGTGTTGCATCATCCGTTGTTCGTCGTGCGCGATGCCGATGGCGAGTTGCGCGCCTTTCACAACATCTGCCGGCATCGGGGGTGCGAGCTTGTCGAAGGGCGCGGCAATCTGGGTGCCGCCGTGCGCTGCCCCTACCATCGTTGGACTTATTCTCTGAAGGAAGGGGCGCTGCGTGGCGTTCCGAACGAGAAGGAGTGCTTCGGGTCCGTGGCGCGGGAATCGCTGTCGCTGCACGGCGCTGGGGTTGGCGTTCATCGCGGGATGGTCTACGTGAATCCCAATCCGAACCCGCCGGAGCCGTTCGAGGCGTGGATCGCGGGGGTGGACGAACACGCTTGGCCGCACAGCTTGGACGACGGCAGCCTGCGGTTCGCTGGCGAGATGCGCTACGAGATGCGCTGCAACTGGAAGGTGTTCTACGAGAACGCGGTGGATGGGTACCACCTGGGCTACCTGCACGACCGCACGCTTGGCAAGCTGTATCCGCACACGAACATCTGGCGACGGGTCGGGCGGCACGCCATGTGGTATTCCACCGAACGCGAAGGGCCGCCCCAGGCGAGCAGCATTCTCACCGCGAAGTTGGCGGACGATGCCTGGGCCAAGCGGTTGCCGGGCCACGAGACGCCGCATTATCCGGGCGTCGTCATGCTGTTTCCGCTCACCGTCTACTCGCCCAATCCTTGGGGGTTCTATGTTTCCATCATCGAACCGACCGGGCCGGAAAGCACGAACCTGCGCACGTTGAGCTGGGTGCCGGAGGGCATTCGGGGCTGGTTCTCCGACGAGCGGAGCAATGGCGAAGTCGTGCGTCTGGAAGATTTGAAGGAACATCCGCTGGAGTCCGGCAACTTCCAGCTGGAGGACATGTGGATCTGCGAGAAGATCCAGCGCAATCTGCGCTCGCCGAAGTACGTAGTGGGGCCGATGGCGAACGGGCCCGGCGCCGAATCGCCGGTGACGCACTTTCAGCAGAGCGTGCTCGATTACCTCGACGGCAGGGCAGCCTAGCCGCCCGCACCCGCTACTTGACGATCTTGATGTAGTCCCCGGCGCGGGGTTCGCCGTTGGGGTAGTCGGCGTTCAGCAGGCGAAGGGTCTGCTCCGGGTAGTTGGGCAGGGTGCTGCGGGCGGCCAGTGCCGCGTAGGTGGTGTCGGGTTCGGCGACGATCACGGCGATGCGGCGGCTGTTCGCGTCCTGCACGTCTTCGGGGGTCATCGGGCGCAGGGCTTCAAGCGTGGCTTGGAACTGTTCGCGGAAGCGCTGCGGATCGCCTTGGGGGCCGCATTCGCCCTTGAACAGAAACACGTCCTGGCGCAGATAGAGCACGGCGATCAACTGCAACTGGGCGTTGGATTCGCTGGTGTCGACTTCGCCCACGAAGGCCGGGGCGCCGTTGATTTCAAGCTCCTGGCCGTTGTCCACGTCGTCGCGGCGCAGCACTCTGGTGACGTACTCCTGCGGCGAGCGGCGCTTCACCATTTCGTGGCGCGTCACCGTGATGGCGGCTTCGGTCTTGCCGCCTGGGGCTTCGCCGATCACCTGCGTTTGCGGCGCGGCCACCGCCCAGCCCTCGGGGAACTGCACGACCACCCGCAGCCCGCCGTGGAAGTAGGTTTCGTCCTTCACCAAGCCGCCGGATGCTTCGTCGCCGAAGACGAGGCCGTCCATCAGCCCCCAGAAATCGCCCACCGGCTCGTTGATCTCTTCGGGCGCCAGGCCTTGGGCGTATTGCACCGCCCGATGCAGGCGGAGGTCGTTGCGCGGATGGGAGGCGGTGAGGCCGTGGTAGGTGGGCGCTTTCGCCGCCACCTGCTTGGAGAACAGCTGCTGGTCCTTCAGCACCCACACCGTGTCGATGATCGCTTCCGGGTTGTAGCCGGCGAGGGCCATGAACTCGCCGCCGAGGTGGTCGGCCTCCAACTCCATCTCGCGCCCGTAGCCGGAGACGAGCAGCGTGGTGAGCGGGTTCGAGACGTCGCGCATCATCTCGCCACGGCCGGTGGCGATGGCGGCGATCAAGCCGATGGACTTGCCGGAAAGGTCCATGATGCGGCGCTTGCGCATGTGCCGTCCCACCACGTGGCCGATCTCGTGGCCGACCACGGCGGCGAGCTGATCCTCGGATTCCAGGAACGCCAGCAGGCCGCGGCTGACGAAGATGTAGGCGTCGCCGGTGGCGAAGGCGTTCACCTGCTCGCCATCGAGAACGTGGAAGTGGTACTCGCGGTTCGCGTCCGTGGTGTGGCGCAGCAGCCGTTCGCCGATGTCGCGCACGTACTTCTGCCAGCGTTCGTCCGCGTACAGCTGGCCCTTCTCGACGAACTCGCGGTACATCTTCTCGCCAGCGCCCGCAGCGCCGACGGGCAGCGCGACGAAGGCGAGAGCGATGGCGAAGAGCCTGGCGGCACGCATGGCGCGACCTCGGAGATGGCGGACACGGGCAAGACTATCACCGGCTTGGACAGCGCGGCAGCGCGAACGTTGCAGCGGATGGGCGGCAGCTTGGTGGCATCAGCTGCCGCGCCCTGGGAGCGCGGGCGTCCCCGCCCGCATTCTGGTCACGGGCGTTTCGCCTTTGCGGGCGAGACGCCCGCGCTCCCAGGAAGCCCATTCGGGGCAAGCGGGCGGGCGGTGAAAAAAGTCGAAAAAAACGCTTGCAAGCCGATTTTCGAGGCGTATAGTGCGCCGCCCTTGTGTTTGAGACAGCACAACTGATGCTTGAAAACGCACGACATAGGCACTCGTGGCTGGCGCGACCCGCTGGCGTTGCCGCATGCTCGCGGAAGGCTGAAAGCCTGCATCTCGCGGCATTCGCGGCAGGGCACTGCTCCCAGACGCCGACGCGCCACCGCAGCTAGTCGTTGCACCGTTGTCTCCCGGTGCGACGCCGGCGAGACGACGACCTCCCCTCCCCCTCCTCAGTCGTCCGTCGGCGTTCACCGGCTTCTTCCCGCGGCCTTCGGCGCGGGCCTCTCCGACCAAGCGTTGTTGGAGGGCGATGAGCGCTTGAAGGCTTGTAGAAGGGCGGTTCCGCCCACGGATTGCGCGATCAGGCGCCGTCTTCTCTCCGCCGAGCGGCGATGCGCTCTTCCAGCTCCGCAACCGTCGTGCTGCCGACTTGCAGGCCGTCGTGGACGAGCGCGTTGCCGACTTCCTGCACCACGGCGTTGGCTGGCGTCGGCACGCCGTGGAGGCGGCCCAGGAGGACGATTTCGCCGTTCAGGAAGTCCGTCTCGATGTCTCCGGCGCCGCGCAGGATGCTCTGCAGCGAAGACCCGCCGTGGCGCTTGTGGCCGGGCACTTCGCCGCCGCGAATGGCGGAGCGGCCGGCGCGCACTTCGTCTCGCGTCGCGCAGTGGATGTTGGCAGCCGCGTAGCAGGCGAGCGCTTCGTCGCGCAGCAGTCGGGAAATCTCGCGCAGAGACGACGCCGCGCTGGTCGCCGGGCCGTCGAAGCGCGTTCCGGTGGCGGCCTGCACGGCGTTGTTCAGGTTGGCCAAGAGCTTCTCGTACTTGTGGCCCATGATTCGCGGATGCGGCGCGGCGCTGAAGCCCGCGGTGGCAAGGGCGGCGGTGACTTCGGCGATGTAGTCGTCCGTGCCTTCGGGAAAGCAGCCGGCGTCCAGTCCGCCGGCGGTGTCCTCCGCGAAGTTCACGACCACGCCCGGTTCGAGGTGTTCGGCGGGCAGCCACACGACCATGCCGTAGACGTGGCGGAAGCGGCGCAGCGCCAAGCGTTCGTTCTCGACGCCGTTCTGGCAGCAGATCACCCGCGCCTGGCCACCCGTCGCTGCGTAGAGATCGCGGAGCGCCGCTTCGGTGTGCTGGCCCTTCATGCACAGGATCACCGCGTCGTCCGGCGCAATCGAAGCGGCACGGGGATGCTCCTTGCAGGGGATGTCCAGCCGCACATCGAGAGTCGGGGTGCAGAAGCGCAAGCCCTCGGCGACGATGGCGCGGTGGTGCGCGCCACGGGCGATCAGCGTGGTGTCGAAGCCGGCCATGTGCAGGCGGGCGCCGATGGTGCCGCCGATGCCGCCGGCGCCGTAGACGACGAAGCGCATCCGCCTACCCGGCCACGGCGCGCAGTTCTTCGACCGAGCGCGTCTTCAAGCGCACGGCGCCGTCCGCATCGCCCTTCGCCAAGGACGGCTCGCTCGCCAAGCGTTGGCGGGCCGCGGCGATGGCCTTGGCGTACTGCGGCAGCCACTGTTCCTGGGCGACGAGCATCGCGTCCACCATCTGCCACGCCTCCGGGGGATTGCAGACCGCACCGACCAGCGGATCGAGCAACACCGCCTGCTTCAGCAGTTCCACGTCGCCCTCGGCAGCCGCCTGGGTGGCCATGCGCTGCACTTGGATGGAGTTGTTGCAGATGGCTGCGCAGCCGAGGGGCAGCGGGCCGACCGGCGGGATGGAGAGGCCGTGGCGGTCCACGTAGCCGGGCACTTCCACGACGGCATCCGGCGGCAGGTTGGGGATCGTCGCGCCGTTGCGGACGTTGAAGTGGCCGCGGTAGACGCGGCCGGTCTCCATCGACTCGATGATGTACGAGCCGTGCTCGTCGCTGCGCTTCTGCGCATCGTATTCCCACGGCGGTTCGGCCAGCCACTTGGGGAAGTCGGTTTCGAACCAGTTGCGGTTCTCCGTGCAGACGCGCAGATAGCCGCCGGTTTCGCCGTGGATCCACGCCTTGGTGGAGACCCAGTCGGCGATTTCGCCCGGGCGCTTGCGGTACCAGGGCAGGTATTCCGAGAGGTGGCCGTTGGATTCGGTGCTGAAGTAGCCGAAGCGGCGGATCACGTCCATGCGCACCTTCTCGCGCTCGCGCACCTCGGCATCGGCTTCGAACAAGGGCAGCAGTTCGCGCGCCCAGTCCTCGCCGTCGAAGACCACGCGCAGATACCACGTCTGGTGGTTGATGCCAGCGGCCACGATGTCCACGTCCGCCTTGGTGACGCGGCGGAAGTCCGCATCCTCCTCTGGCCGCTCGCCGTTGACCATCCGCTGCAACAGCCGCGCCAGCAGATGGTGGCCGCCCTGCACGCCGTGGCAGAGGCCGATGGTTTCCACGGTCGAGCGTTCCAGCGCCGCCCAGGTGTTCATGGCCATCGGGTTGGCGTAGTTCAGGAGCACGCTCTCGGCACCTGCGTAGCGTTCGATCTGCTCGCAGAGTTCGAGGATCATCGGCACTGTGCGCTGGCCGTAGAGCAGGCCGCCAGCGCAGATGGTGTCGCCCACGCACTGGTCGACGCCGTACCGCAGCGGAATCTCCACGTCGGTGCGGAAAGCGTCCAGGCCGCCCACCCGCGCCGTGTTGATCACGTAGTCGGCGCCGTCGAGCGCGGCTTCGCGCTCCAGGCTTGGCGCGATGGTGGCGCTTACGCGGTTGTGTTCGATGTCGCGCTGGCAGAGCGCCGCCACCTTCTCCAGATTGCCGAGGCTCAGGTCCTGGAAGGCGAAGCGCGTGTCCGCGAGTTCGGGGACGGAGAGGATGTCGCGCACCAGGCGGCGGGTGAAGCCGATGCTGCCGGCGCCGACGATGGCCACCTTGATGCTCACGGGCGCGGCACCCGGCCCGGAGCGTGGAAGGGATCGACGAACTCGCCAGCGGCCTTCAAGCGCTGGTAGCGCCACTCCCACGGCGATTCGCGCAGGCGGTTCGGGCCGTTGCGGATGTCGAAGCCGATGCCAGCGGATTTCGGGAAGTGGCTGTAGATGACCACCCGCCTCGGCGCACCGGATTCGTTCGGGCTGGAGGTGTGGACGAGGCAGCTGTGGAACAGCATCACGGCACCGGCTGGGGCGATCACCGGCACGGCGTCGTGCATGGCCACGGTGCCCGGCGGCACTTCCAAGCCGTTGCGCACGCTCAGGTGCTCGGTGTGGCGGCGGTGGCTGCCGGGGAAGACGAGAATCGGGCCGTTCCCCTCGTGTACGTCGTCGATGGCGACCGCCGATGAGACGGTGGTCCGCGGATAGCCGTTGTACTTGAAGTAGGCCCAGTCGTTGTGGATGGGGAAGCGGTCGTCGTCCACCGGGGTGCGGAAGAAGCTCGCTTGGGGCAGTTCCGGCAGCGGCTGCTTGTAGTTGAGCTTCTCCTCGAGCAGCAGCGGCTCGTCGTCCATGAACGCTGCCATCGGCCCGACCAGGCGCCGGTCCGTCGCGATCTCCGCCAAGGCCAGGCCAAGGTCGGCGATGGGCTGGATCTTCCGCACCACCACCGTGCCGTTGCGCTGGCGGCGAATGTCCAAGCGACGGCTCTGGCGCTGGTTCGCGAGCGAGGAGTTGAGCACCAGTTCGAGAATGAAGTCCGCATCGGCGCGCATGGCGGCCACTTCGTCCGCCGAAAAGACGCCCGGCAGCACGACGTAGCCGTCGCGGGCGAGAGCAGCCGCGGCGTGTCGCTCGGCCTCGGTGGGCGATTCCGACGCTTCGGGCTGCGATTGCGGCAACGCCGCTGCCAAGGAACGACTCATGGCCGCCATGATAGTGCGCCCACGCCTGCGAACTCCACCTCCGGCGAACTTCGAGGCGACGAACAGACTCGCGGCTGGCCGCCCCGGCGCAAGGTCAATAGTGGAAGAAATATGGAACGTTGCGCGGTAGCGGCATGATTTTGTTGGCATTGCGCGTACACGGTGCCGACGGCGCGCTTGGCAACGCCTTTCTCGCGGCGCCGATGGCGTATATTGAAGCCCTCACTAGTCGGCGCCGCCCGCCTTCCGCTCACGCGGAGGACGAGGGGAGAAGACGGTGTTTCCTCGGCAGGGCGCTGGATTCTTCGTTTGCGGCCCGACTAGTGAGGCCAAATCTGCCGCAAGGCGTCCGGGGGCGCTGTTCCGGCAGCGATGGGGCTCTTTCCATGAAAAGCAAGGGATTTCAATAGGATGCCTGTGGAAACGAGGCTTCTCGGACGCACCGGCGTGCGGGTGAGCAATCTGTGCTTGGGCGCGATGAACTTCGGCATGCGCACCACGCCAGAGGACTCCTACATGATCATCGACCGCGCCATCGAGCGCGGCGTGAACTTCATCGACACCGCCAACGTCTACTCGCGCGGGCGCAGCGAGACCATCACCGGCGAAGCGTTGCAGCGCAACGGCAAGCGCGACCGCATCGTGCTGGCGACGAAG
Source organism: Candidatus Azotimanducaceae bacterium (assembly GCA_965243175.1). GTDB lineage: Bacteria > Pseudomonadota > Gammaproteobacteria > Pseudomonadales > Azotimanducaceae > VXYL01. The sequence goes on from OZ251532.1 coordinate 2,742,689, forward strand.
TTCCACGGCGCAATGGCGGACGACGACCCGAACATGCGCGGTGCCAGCCGACGCCATGTGATCGCCGCCTGCGAAGCCAGCCTCAAGCGCCTCGGCACCGACTACATCGACCTCTACCAGATGCACCGCCCCCGCTCGGACACCGCCATCGACGAAACGCTGCGCGCCCTCGACGACCTCATCCGCCAAGGCAAGGTGCGCTACATCGGCTCCTCCACCTTCGCCGCTTGGCAGCTCGTGGAATCGCTGTGGGTCGCGGAGAAGCACGGCCTCAACCGCTTCGTCTGCGAACAACCCCCCTACAACATCCTCGACCGCCGCATCGAACGCGAACTCCTGCCGATGGCCCGCACCTACGACCTCGCCACCATCCCGTGGAGCCCGATCGCCGCCGGAATGCTCACCGGCAAGTACCGCAGCGGCGAAGACCCGCCCCCAGACAGCCGCCTAGCCGCCAACAACCCGGTCTGGCGCCGCCGCCTCAACCAGCGCGTCTTCCTGATCGTCAAAGCCATCGAGCGCCTAGCCGAGCGCCACGACATCCCCCTCTCGCAGTTCGCCCTGGCCTGGGTGATGGCCCAACCCGGCGTAACGAGCCCCATCATCGGCCCCCGTACCATGGCCCAACTCGAAGACAACCTGGACGCCGCGGACGTCTCCCTAGACGCCACCGATTTCGACGCCGTGGACGCCGTAGCCCCTCCCGGCGGCATGACGTCCGCCTTCTACGAGGCCGACTTCGGCCCGCACGGCTTCCGGCTCTAACCGTTTCTCCACGCGCATGACGACTTCGACGACGTCTCCTTCCGCCGCAGCCCTTCCGTGTGACGACCGATTCCGCGCTCTGACGGCTGCGCTCGGCAGGCCAGCTCTGCGGGAGGAAGGCGTGGCGCTCTATGAAGGAGACGCGCAGGAGCTGCTGAGACGGCTTCCGCCATCGTCGGTGGATCTGACGGTCACATCGCCGCCCTACAACATTGGCAAGCAGTACGAGACCAAGCTCTCGCTCGACGACTACGTCGCCTGGTGCGAGGATTGGATTCGCTCCATCCACGCCGCCACTGCCGCGGACGGCGCCTTTTGGCTCAATGTCGGCTATCTCCAGATGCCGGGGAGAGCGAAGGCGTTGCCGATTCCATACCTGTTGTGGGATCGCGTCGATTTCTTCCTCGTGCAGGAGGTCGTTTGGAACTACGGGGCCGGCGTGGCCAGCCGCAGGAGCTTTTCGCCCAGAAACGAGAAGTTCCTCTGGTACGTCAAGGACGAACACGGCTACAAGTTCGACTTGGATGCCGTGCGCGATCCCAACGTGAAGTATCCGAACCAGAAGAAGAACGGCAAACTGAAGTGCAACCCGCTTGGCAAGAACCCAACCGACGTGTGGCAGTTCCCCAAGGTCACTTCCGGCGCGAACCGGAGCGCGGACGAACGCACGCCCCACCCGGCGCAGTTCCCGCTTGCGGTGATCGACCGCATAATCAAGGCGTGCAGCAGCCTAGGCGACATTGTTCTGGACCCGTTCATCGGTTCGGGCACGACCGCGGAAGCCGCGCTCAAGAACGGGCGGCTCGTCATCGGCTTCGAGATAAGGCCGGACTACATCGAAATCGCCCGCCGGAGAATCCGTCTAGCGAAGAATCGCGGCTTCCAATCCAGTCTGTTCGATGGCGCCAGCGCATCGCCTCAAGTGGTCGGATAGAGGGGCAGCAGCTTGCTGCCGTAGATATGGCTTGGCAGCCGAGACTGCTGGCCAGTCTGCGCCTTCTGACCAATCCAGTCCGCGCCATCGAGCCACCCGAAGTGGATCTTCGTCACAGCAGGACGATTCGTGCCCTCGAACTTGGTGAAGTTGACGGCGAGGTAGTAGCCGGACTTCGTCTTCTTCAGCATCTTTCCTGGTTGGGCATAGCTCCTGTTGCCGAATATTCTGGCGGCGCTGGACGACGTCTTGATCTCCACGGACTGTTCGGCATCGGGGATGTAGACGAGGTCCTTTTCATCCACAGACTGCTCACGACGCCAGATGCCCGGATACCGAGCCGCGAACTCCAGCGGGATCAGTTCGTGAAGGAACATGCCCATGATCTGCGGCCGAGGGAAGATGTGAACGCCGATCTGCGCCCTGCCGCCAACTCTGGTCTCAAGTATCGAGTTCCAGCACGAGAGCACCACCTCGACGATTTCTTGCGCCTCCAACGGGTGACTCGCAAGAAGCTCTTGCGTCCTCGCCTTCCACTGGCGCCTCGGCAGGCCGACGTAGGGTTCCCGCATACGACGGCCGCCTATGCGCTGCCGGCGGAACCGCCAGTCGCGACAGGGACGATTGCGTTCGACGGAGGCACGGGGTGGTCTGTCAGGGCGCGCTACTCGTACAGTTTCGTGCGAGTGGAGAGGCGAGTCAAGGTGGTGGCGTGGCCAGTCCGCCAGTGGCTGGACAGGACCGCGCTCGCACTCGTGGCCACCTACAAGCCGACTTGAGCTTCGCTGTCGATTCCGCAATGCTTCGGGTGCATGAGTTGGGAGCGGCAGCGCGAAGTCGAAGAATCGCCAAAAGACGCGCACTCTCAACAGTAGGCGGGAACCGATACACGGGCGAGGGCGCATGATCGAGGTCTTCTGGCGGCCGGGGTGAACGAGCTGTCTCCGGCTTAAGGAGTTTCTGTCGGTCCGTGGGATCGACTTCGTTTCCTGGGACGTGGCGAACGACGCTGCGGCGGCGGATCGTTTCGCCGAGTTGGGTGCGGCGAGCGTTCCGGCGTTGGCCAGTGGTGGGCGCTGCGTTGCTGGCGTGGACTTGGCGGGGGTGGCGGAGTTGCTTGGCGTCGAGTTCGATGCCGCGCCGGCGTTGCCGTTGGATGTTCTCGTCGAACGGCTGCGCCTCGTCCTTGGCGCGGCGATGGGGCTGACCGGGCAGTTCCCGAAGGCGCGGCTGGCGGACAAGCTGCCGAAGCGCGACCGGACGTGCCTTGCGCTGGCCAACCACACTGTCGAGATCGCCGCGGGGCTCCTTGAGGTCGCGGACGGCGACGATTTCAGTGTGGAGATATCCGCGGCGGAGCCGGATGTGGAGTTGGAACCAGTCGCGCTCGGCGAGCGGGCCGAACGGATCTCGAACGCGCTGGCCATACGGCAGCCGATGGCGGACCGGCCGGCCGTGGCGTTCTTCGGCGAGACCACCTTTCACGCGGTGCTCGAACGGTGTACTTGGCACGCCGCGCAGCACACGCGGCAGCTTGCCGCGCTGCTTGAAGGTTTGGGCATCGAGCCGGAGCGTGCGCTCGCGCATCACGAACTCGACGGATTGCCAGTGCCGGCGGGCGTTTGGGACTGACCTCAAGCGACGCCGCCCGGCACTCAGGAAACGCCGAACAGCCGCGCTCCGTTCTCGCCTAGGACGCGCCGCTGGGAGTCCGCATCGAGGGCCGCAATGGATTCGCGGATCAGTTGCGCCGCGTCCAAGCGGGAATCGACGTGCGGATAGTCGCTGCCCCAGAGGATGTTGTCCTTGCCCACCAGGTCGAGCATCGCGCCGATGCAGCGTTCCTCCGGTTCGGCCACGAAGTAGCAGTTGCGGCGGATGTAGTCGCTCGGCTTCTCCTTGAGCGGCGACATGGCGCGGAAGAAGTGGAACTTTTCGTCCAGGCGATCCATGAGGTAGGCGGCGTAGCCGCAGCCGGCTTCCACGCTGGCGATCTTCAAGCGCGGGAAGCGGTCGAACAGGCTGTCGAGTACCAGGCTCGCCATCGCCGGAATCAACTGCCCGGTCGCGCCCAGGCCGAAGCCGAACACCGGCCCGGCGCCGGTCTCGTGCCAACTGCGGAACGGCACCGCGGCGCCCTCGAAGCGCACGATCACGTGCAGGCAGCCGGGGGCGTCGGCCTCTTGCAGGCGTTGCCAGATGGGGTCGAAATGCGAATCGCCCGGGCGCTTGCCGGCGACCGTCTCCGGCGGCACGAACAGGCCGCGGAAGCCGAGCGCGAGGCAACGGTCGAGTTCCTGCGCCGCCGTGTCCACGTCGTGCCAATTCACCACCGCGATGGGCACCACGCGATCGGGGACGGATTGAAAAAACTCCGCCTGCCAGGTGTTGTAGGCGCGGCAGTAGGCGCTGGAGAGTTCCGCATCTTCCGTGGGGAACGGCAGGATGCCGATGGTGGGGAACAGCACGCCCTTGTCCACCCGCCAGTCGTCGAGCAGCGTCGCCCTCGCGGCCGGTTCGTAGCTCGCCGGTTCGCAGCCGTCGATGTAGCGCAGGCCGCCGGAGAACAGCTTCACGCGGTCGATGTGCGCCCCGCCCAACGCGGCCAGCACCCGCTCCAACACCACGCGCTCGCCGATCACCAGCTTCTCGACGCCATCCTCCTCTTCGATGCGAATGGCGCGGTCTCGGTACTTCGGCTCCAAGTAGCGCTGCCAGAGATCGGCTGGCTCCATGATGTGCGAATCGCAGTCGATGACGGTCATCGTGTACCCATCCGGCAATGACGAAGCCTCAACATACGCCACGCGAACCAGCGGCAACAAGCCGCCGAACTGGGCTGCGGTAAGATGCGCCCGCATCCAGCGGGGGGCCTCGACATGGCACGGAGCATGAGCGAAGCGCAGAAGCGCGCCTTCTACCGCGACGGGTTCGTGGTGTTGCCGGGCATGGTCTCGCCGCAACGGGTACACGCGGCCCGGCGGCAGCTGTTCATGGCGCTCGGCAAGGGCGACCGTCCCGACTCCACCGCGCCGGTTTTCCTCGATCTGCTGAACGGCACCGATCTTCGCCATGTGGTCGAAGACGCGCTCGGCCCGATCCCGCCAGCCGCCATGTGCCAGTTGGCGTCGGCCTTTCCGGCGGACCCGAGCGACCGAATCAACGAAGCTGGCTATCCAGACCGCGAGACCCCCTTCCACGGCTGGCACGGCCACCTCGACGGCTTGTGGAACGGCGCAACGCCCATGCACCAGAACGTCGATGAACCGATGAACGCCGCCGAACTCGCGGCTTGGAACGCCGAACCATCGCGCAACGGCTGCCGCAAGGCGTTCCCGGAGCACGACGTGAACATCATGAGCTTCGGCGCGCTCGTGGCCGTGGCGCTCTCCGACCAGACCGAGGAGGGAGTCGGCAACGTCGGCGTGCTGAAAGGCGCCCACCACGCGATGGAGGCGTTCTTCCGCAAGCAGCGCGATGCTGGCGGGCCGCTCGGCCCGGACGGCCCGGATTGGCAGCGCATCGACACGGAGGCACCGAACGGCGCCGGGCTGCGGCACTACCCGGAAGCGGTGCGCGATGCCTTCGCCAACGACGGCGCGACCACCAAGGACGGGCGCTTCTGGCCGCGCCCAACACTGCTGCGTTTGGCACCGGGCGACGCCGCCCTCATCCTGCACGCGACGCCCCACTCCGGCACCCGCGTGGGAGGTTCCGAACCCCGCTTCATGGCCTACTTCCGCGTCTCACCGCTGTCTCGCCCAGAGGCGAACAGGCGCGTGTTCCCGCAGGCGCTGTGCGACATCTGGAGCGAATGGCCGGGCATGGCGGACGTCGTCGCTGCCGAGCGTGGGGATTGAAGACGCCCGGCCCTATTCCTTCACGCAGCGCTCCATCGGCAGCACTTCCGCGCTGCGGGCGAAGACCTCCATCGGCGTGCCGAGGGCGACCTTCAGCGCCACGTCCCGATCCCAGGGATTGTCGATGGCGAACACCGCGCGCACGTCGTCCCAAGCGATGCTGTCCAAGTGGTAGAAGGGCGAGACGAGGGGGAAGAACTGCAACGGCCAATCGGTGCCGTAGACCAGCCGTTTCTGCAACCCGGGGACATCCAGCGCGCGAACGAGATAGCCGCGCTTGTTGATCTGCGTCAAACTGGAAACGTCCGCGTACAGGTTCGGATGGCGCTCGAACATCGGCAGCAGGTGTTCGAAGTTGTCCGCGCCGTCGATCTCGCCGGTGCTGGCGACGTGCGCGGCGATTACCGTCACCCCCATCGAAAGCGGCAGTTCCAGCCGCCGCGGGTCGCCGAGGTCGTCCTGGGCGCTGGCGAACGAGCGCTCCTGCCCGGCGTGGGTGAGCAGCGGCAGCCCAAGCGCCCGCAGCTTCGCGTAGAACGGGCGGATGGCGTCGTCCGCCGGGTCGATGTGCATGATGTTGGGAATCCACTTCACCAGCAGCGCCCCGGCGGCGTGGGCCGCGTCCAGCCGGTCGAGCGCATCGTGGCGGTAGGGATTGACGCTGGCGCCGAAGCAGAGGTTCCCGTAGCGGGCGACCTGCGCGGCCACGAAGCCGTTCGGAACGTAGAGCTGCGTGGCCTCCCGGTCCAGCCGCCCATCGGCACCCACCACGCCGTCCAAGGCCAGCACCACCGCTCGCCCCACTTGCTCCGACGCCGCCACGCCAGCGTTGATCCGCTCGATCACCAACCCATCGCCACTGGCTTCGAGTTCCTCGCGGCTGACGCCGAACGCCCGCAGATAGATCGGAAACCGCCAGCTCTCCGCCAGCACCGGATGCACGAAGGCCCCACTCCCGCCAGCGCCGATGCCGGCCGCATGGACATGCATGTCTAGCCAACCGCCTTCCGGCGCCTCGCCCGCCCCGGCACGCGCCGCCACCGAGCAAAGCGCGACGACAAGCGCCGCTGCGATACGCACCGTTCCCAACTCCGCCGATTGCACCTCGCGTACTATGTTCGCATGGTGGGCTGGTAGGGCTAGAAACAGGTGGCGTCCAGGACCGCGAAAGCCTTGGCTGCTCTGCTTCTGGGCAATGTCTGCATCGGCAGCTTCGCAGAGCGCAAACATTGCATCTGGATGATGGAGACGCGAGGCGACGAGTTTGAGCGGCTGATGCTCGCCAACGGCTACGCCAAAGCTCGCATGTACGACGAGTCCTTTGCCGTGTTGGCCGCGCTCGAGGCCGAAGACCTGAGCCGGGATGCGCGAGCGCACATCCACGATGACTTGGGCGACAACTACTACGCGACCAAGGCCTTGGAGAAGGCTCGCCATCACTGGCTGCAAGCGATCGCGTCCGGTCGCCTGCCGGTGTGCCGTGTGCCCGACAATTGGAGAGCGCTTGCCGCCGTCGCCTTCGAGATGGGCCGCCACGATGAAGCCGCTGACTACGCGCAACGCTGGCAAGCCACCAACGACGCCATCCACGAAGACTTCTTCCGCATGCGCGCTCTCGCCGGCGAGGACCTGCTGCTCATCGCCAAGTACTGGTCGCATGTGCATCGCGCCTGGGCACTGGAGTACGTGGCCGCCGCCTCGGAAGGCGACGCGGATTTCGATGCCGAAACGCGGGTCTGGATCGCGCGGTTGCGGGAAGGCGAAGCGCCAGCGGAGATCGCGCCTCCAAAGCGCCCTTGGCTGGCGAATCGTCCGCCCTCTCTGAGCGCGGCAGAGGTGCTGCGTCGAGTCGAGATCCGGCAGATGCACCGGCGGCGGATTACGCGGCCCGCGCCACAACCCGGCATGCCGCCGCGCACCGAGTGGGTCGAAGAGCAGAAGCGGGTGACGCTTGTGCCCGTTCGACCGCAAGCGCCGGACCCGCTCGCCCACGGAGGCATCGAAGCGCCGGTGCTGCGGTTCGAGTACGTCGAGGTGCCCGATGCGAGCGACGCCGCTGGTTCCCCTCAGCCCTGACTGCCCTCGCCGCCAAGCCATTGCGTAGCGGTTTGCAGCGAGCGGCCAGGCGCACCTTCCCGCTCTGCGCGCTCGCCCTCGCGTTCGGCTTCGTCGGCGTCGTGGCGGCGGTCTCCCACGCCGTCTGGTTCCACCTGCCGAGCGGCGTGGCGGCGCAGGACTACGTATCGATTGGCCGGCGAGCCGCGCTGACTGGCCGCGTGGAAGGCACTACGTCCGAGCAGGTCGCGGCGATTCGCGAGATGCTGCCGAACGCCCAATGGTTGACGGTGCAGCGCCTCTACGACATGGAAGTCGGCGTGGGTGCGAACGACGGATCGAGCAAGCACCACCTCTGGACCGAGGGCGTTGGCGGGGATTTCTTCGAGTCTCTTGGCGTTGCGGCAGCCCAAGGCACGCTCTCCGCCCCTCCGAACGTTGCCGCCGCCGTCCTCGGCTACGACGCTTGGCGACGACTGTTCGCGCAAGCGGATGTGGCTGGGGCCACGTTGATCGTCGCCGACGAGGGTGCGCTTCCGGTGGTCGGAGTGGCCCCGCCGCGCTTCCGCGGACTGCTCGGCGAACCGGCGGAACTGTGGATTCTGAATCCGCAGCACCTGCCGTCGAACGCGGCCAAGGGAGGGTTCGAGAGACAGGTCGCTGTCGCCGTCCCGGACAAGTATCTCTTCGGCGTCCTGGACGGCGCTACCAACGTGGCACAAGTGCGCACGCTGCTCGCCGACATGGACTTGAGCGGCCCGTCAAGCGTTGGCGTCGCAACAACCGTAACGGAGGACGACCGGATCGAAGTCACGCCAGGGCTGGAGTTCCACCCGGACATGCGCCAAGAGGTGCTCTCGCGGACGCGATGGCTGGTTGCGATCGTGGCCTGCCTGCTGGTGCTGGCCTTTGCCGCACTGGTGGACCTCCTGCTTGGCGACCAGCAAGCGCGGAAGGAGGAACGCAACGTGCAGGTGGCGGTCGGCGCCACGCCAGCGCAGCTCTTTCGGCAAGTTCTAGTGGAGAACGCCGCCTTCGCACTCCTCATGGTTCTGCTCACGGGCATCGCTGGCGTCTACGTCGGCAAGGTGTTGATGGCGGTACAGCCTTTCGCTGCCTGGCTGGTGGAGATTCCGCCGGCATCCATCGCCCTCGGCTGCGCGTTCGGCGCCGGCGCCCTGGCTCTCGCCTACTGCTTGGCGGCGAGCTACGCCGTGCGCATCGTGCTCGTGGCTTCCCGTTCAAGCTCGGCGGCGGGCCACCCGCACCGACTCTCCGCGACACGTTGGCTGATGATGTTCTCCGCCACCGCCAGCCTGCTGCTGGTCGCGTCCGTGGCCGAGCGCTATTGGCGCGAGGCCGGCGCCGCCTTCCCCTTCGCCGGCGAAGACGCGCTGTTGGTGCAGGTGTGGTCCGACCAAGGCGCACCGGCCACCGAGGTAATCCGAGGAACCATCGAGGCCCTGCCGCAAGTCCGCCGCAGCGCCCGCATGGACCTGCTTCCCCTAGTGCAGCCGCTCTCCCGGCACAACCGAGTGCGCCTCGTGGGCGACCGGCCGCTTGAAGGCATCGTGCTGTACAGCCGCGTCAAGCCCGCCTACTTCGAGACGCTCGGCGTGCCGGTGATCGCCGGACGCCTGCACGACGGTGCCGCGGAAGTCGTGGTTTCCAAATCGCTCGCCAAGCGAATCGTCGATGGCGATTCCGCAGCCGCGCTCGGCCAAGCCATCCGTACGCAGCACGACGAAACCATGCAAGGAGATTCGGAGCGGGTGGCGACGATCGTCGGAGTGGTCGAAGACGTACCCTACGGTCACTATCTCGATGGCGAACGCGCTGTCGTCTACGGAGACCTCGAGCTGCCGCCGTGGGGTCAACGCTGGGCCGTCGATCACGAAGGCGACGCCACGGCGCTCGTCGATGCCCTGCGGCAATCCCAAGCGTTCCAAGGCACCGAGGTGATCGAGATCGGCACGCCCGGCAGCCTGTTCAGAACCCAGTTCATGGCCCGGCGCAGCATCGAGATCCTGCTCGCCGGCGCCGCCTCGCTGGTGCTGGCGCTCGCCCTCGCTGGCATCGCCGCCAACCAGTTCCGCCAACTCGCCGACGACCGCCGCATCATCGGCATCAACCTCGCAGTCGGCGCAACCCCTTCATCGCTGGCAGCACGCTACATCACCGACATGCTCGCCGACGTCGCCATCGCCGCTGCGCTGCCATGCATCGCGCTCGCGGCATCGGGCGTGGTCTTCCCGAACGCGATGTCCGGCGTGACGACCATGCTGGCGATGGAACTGCTCGTCCCAGCGCTCGCACTGATCGTGGCCGTCTGTTCGGCCATCGTCTGGGTTGCCGTGCGTCGCTCGGCAACGGAGTCGCCGCTCGCGCTGATCAACGCGACGTAAACGTTGGGCGGCAGAAGCTCAACGCTGCCACTTACAGCAGCCGAACCGCGACGCTGCCGCTTTCCCTTTGGCGTTTGCTCCGATCCACCGCGCTGCCTGCCGGCGTGTCCTCGCGCCGGTCGAAGACCACCAGATGCCCTTCCTCCGCCCCGCACTTGGCCATGTAGCCGAACGTCTGCTCCACGCCTCGCTCGATGGTTCCCGCCAAGCTCTTTCTGTCCGAATCCCGCAGCACCTTGCATTCGATGACGATGCGCTCCCACAGGTCCGAAGGCTGCCCCGCCTCGCGCGGCCACAGCACGAGGATGTCGGTGCGCCCGCGGCCAAGGCCGTACTCCCGCTCGATGCGCCCGCCGCCGTTGACGATGCGCTGCAAGTACGCCTGCAGGATGAGCTGCGGCGCCGCTTCCCGGTAGTCCTCGAAGCGTCGAAGCCAGTGTTCCGCGTGTTCGCCGTAGAAGGTGGCGAACGCCGTCAGCAGCTTCGCCATGTCCAAGCGGCGATCCTCGCGCACGTACCACGCGGCGTCTTGGTCAAGGCTGCTCTGCAGGATGTAGCCGAGTTCGCGGGGCACCACTTCCTGGTAGATGGGGTTGGCGATGCGCGGCGGCTGGCTGCCGTCGATGAGGCCCAGATCGCGCAGGTATTCCAGATCACGCACCTGATGCACTGCCTCCCTGCCGCTCAAGATGGGTTCGATCACCCGTCGCACCCGTTCTTCCTCCAGCTTATGCGCCAACTGGTCTAGGTGCGTGCGCCGCGACAGGATCAACTCCTCTCGCGCCGCGTGGATGTCGTCGGCTTCGATGGTCAGCGAGCGGTCTCGCCCCGCCTTGTTGTCGAAGCACGCTCCGGCGCAGAGCGCGTTCACCAGCCAGGGCTGGCCGTTGCTCTGCGTCCACACCACCTCCTGAGCCTCCGGCGAGAAGCACTGCCCGGTTTCGTCCGTGTGCTGCTTCATCAGCGCTTTCGTTTCGCTCGCGGTAAAGTCGCCAAGGCGCAGCGACTCGGCAGCCACGTTGAACGGACTGCCGCCGGCGATCACTTCGCCGGTGCTGGATCGGATGCGGTAGTCCCGGATATCGCGAACGCCGCAAAGGATGATGCTCACGGGGAACCCTCCGGGGCGCTGTTCGTAGCCGGCGCGCAGCTGGCGCAGCACGGAGAGCAAGGTGTCGCCGACCAGCGAGTCGATCTCGTCCACCAGCAGCACCAGCGGTGTCGGGTTCTCCATGCACCATCGCGTCAGCACCTCCGTCAAAGCGTCTTCGGGCCCGACCTTGTCCAGCAGGCTTGGCCAGATGTCGTCCACATAGCCATCGCCCTGCTGTCGGGCGCGCGAGGCCAGCCTGCTCAGCACGGTGCGAACGCCGCGCGCCACGTCGTCCCGCGTCACCTGCGCGGACTCCACGTTCACGTTCACGCACCGATAGTCCCCGGCCTCGCCGCTGTTCAAGAGGTCGCGCAAGGCGATCAGCGCGGAGGTCTTGCCCGTTTGCCGCGGCGCATGGAGCACGAAGTAGCGCTCCCGCTGAACGAGATCCAGCAGTTCGCCCAAGTCCATGCGGCTGAGCGGCTCGATGGTGTAGTGCTTGGCCGGGCGCATCGGCCCTTCGGTATTGAAGAAGCGCATGGCGGAGATTATGGCAGACGGCGGAGAACAGGCAGGACAGCGGAGGCCTTGCGGATCGACACCCTCCCTGGTGCGCAGCCACGCCAGTGCGGCCTATAGACTCGCCGTGCAGAAGGCGCCGGCTGCCAGACGATCGGTTGCCCGCAGCCGCCCAGACCCCGACAATGGCGGCTCGCGCTGGTTGTCGCGGGCAGTCGCCGCAGACCACGGATCGAGGAACGCGCTTGAAACGAAAGACATCGCCCAGCGGCATCCGCACACGCGCCGTTCACGCTGGCGAGGAAGTGGATCCCGCTACCGGCGCTTCGGCACCGAATCTGGTCATGTCCACCACCTTCGCGGTGGACGAACCGGCTGGCTTCTCCATTCACGGCTTCGAGGGGGAGTCGCCGTACCTCTACACGCGCTGGGGCAATCCCACCGTGCGCATGCTCGAAGAGAAGCTGGCGGCGTTGGAGGGGGCGGAAGACTGCGTGGCCTTCGCGTCCGGCATGGCGGCGACTTCGGCGTTGCTGCTCGCGCTGTTGAAACCCGGTGACCATGTGGTGGTGAGCGACGTCCACTACGCAGGCACGGCGGAACTCATCCGCGCAACGCTGGCCGAGCGCGGCATCGCCTCGAGCGCGGTGGACACCAGCGATCCGGGCGCGGTCGAAGGGGCGATTCGTCCGCAGACGCGACTGGTCTGGATCGAAACGCCGGCCAACCCGATTCTGCGCCTGACGGACATCGCCGCGACCGCGGAGATCGCCCATCGCCACGACCTCCCGCTGGCCGTGGACTCCACGTTCGCCACGCCCATCGCCACCTGCCCCCTCGCGCTCGGCGCGGACTTCGTGGTGCATTCGCTCACCAAGTACATCGGCGGACACGGCGATGCCCTCGGCGGCGCGGTGCTGGGTTCCACCGCGAATCTCGAACCGCTGCGCAAACACGCGCTGGTGCACTACGGCGGCTGCATGAGCCCGTTCAACGCCTGGCTGATCGCCCGCGGCGCCGCCACGCTGCCGCTGCGCATGGCCGCCCACGAACAAGGCGCGCGGCGCGTCGCTGCGTTTCTGGAAGGCCACGGTACCGTGAAGCGGGTGTTCTATCCGGGACTGGCATCTCATCCGCAACACGAACTGGCGCAGATGCAGATGGCCAACATGTCTGGAATGCTCTCGTTCCAAGTGCGCGACGGCGAGGCTCTGGCGCAACGGATGGCGAAGGAGCTTCAGATCATCCATTTCGCCGTTTCGCTCGGCCACCACCGCAGCCTCATCTACTGGATCGAGACCGACGCCATGATGGCTTCCACCTTCAAGCTGGAAGGCGAGCAACTCGCCAGCTACCGCGAGTTCGCCGGCGATGGCGTCTTCCGCCTCTCGGTCGGCTTGGAAGACGCCGACGACCTCTGCGAAGATCTGGAGCGCGTACTGCGGAACGCCTAAGGCAAGCGGCCCGCGCTGCGAGACGGGCGACGAGCTGCTCCGCCAAGCGAGCAATGGGAAGCTCGACGCCTAGCGAGGGCCGGCGCCATCGGCGAAGCCCTCAGCCGGAGAGCGCGAGGGTGCCCTCACGAGAAAGGCCCGGCACCCCAAAGGGTGTCGGGCCTCTTGATTGCGGCGGGGTGTCGGCTCTTTCATGCGAGGGGTACCCCCTCGCGCTCCCCGGCTGAAGGCTCTCTCGCCTTTGTGCGAACGCCCGTCCCCGGCCCCTAGTTGTCCACGTAGGTGTTGTTCACCAGCACGCCCGCGGCGCTGCGGGTGAGTTGCTGGACGGAGATGTCGCGGGTCGAGTGGATGGTGCAGGACATTCGGCCACTCTCCCAGACGCCTTCCCCGAGGTCCAGCGCGTCGCTCAGGTCCTCGGCGGTCAGCACCAGGGTGGAGCGGCCCTGCACCGGTTCCTCCACCTGCTTGAAGTAGGACATGCCGTCCTGGTCGTCGCACTCCAGGTACAGCGTGCAGGGCGTGGAGCCCTTGCAGTTGACGCGCACCGTGCCGGAGTCGCCAGCGCGCTGCGGCGGAATCGCGTAGGCGATCTGCATGTCCTCGGTCAGCGTGTAGCTCGTCGTGTGCGTGTTCCCGTGCGGGACCGTTGCGCCGGTGACCCCGTGGACGCGGTCGAGAATGTCGGCAACCTCCGAGCTGTCGGTCGTCACCGTGAAGACGCTGCGGTACTCCCCTGGGCGCAAGGCGTCCGTGCCGTTCGGACGGTAGTAGAGGTTCTTGGTGGCCACGCCTTCCTCGCGGTCCGCCTCGCCGCGCTCGCCGTCCACCGCGTTGGGGTTGCCGGCCACGTAGTCGAGGCGGAACGACTCCTGCATCGAGCCGTCGGCCTGCAGGTCCAATTCCTCTCCGGCGCCCGGCATTCGGTCTCCGTCGAGGTCGAGGAACACCACGTCGCCGTCGCGGAAGTCGCCCGTCACCGTGACGTTCAGGTCGCCGCGGCCATCGCCCCCCCTGCCAAGACTGAACGGTCTGCCGTCGCGTTGCCGCCTGCAGGTGGTGCCATAGGGGGGGACCCGCGCGGTGCAGAACGCGGCACCATCCCTACCCACCCTGACGATCGCCAAGTGGGCTTGGCCTGCGGAGGGCGGGGGTTCGGGGCACGATGGAGGGGATGAACGGCAGATTAGGCCGGTGCGGTCGGCAGCCAAGTCGATTTCCGAGCCCGCGACGGTGGCCACTAGGAGTACTGAGAGAAGCAACTCCTTGTCGTACACGACGGGGTTCCTGGTCGCGGTGATTCCATCGCCCGCACTGCCTGCATTCGCGGTCGGCCAGCCGCTGCCAGCCGGCGCATCCACCGTCAGTTTCGCCTGTACCGGCTTGGTGTTGTCCAAACCCGTGAGCGATTGCATCTCCAAAGAGAAGCTGCCGCGGCGCGTACCCATCCCGATCACGGCGCAGTCGCCGGTGTCGATGGACAGCAGAGGGACGGTTTCGATAGTGAACGTCACGCTGGCGCTGCCAGCTTCGCTGTCGACGCTCCTCACGCGCACATCGCATTCGGTGATTCCGCTCACAGACAGAGTCAGGGCGCTGCCGCGGACGGCTTGGGCGAACTTCGCGTTGACCAACGTGAACGTCAGGTCCACGGTGTCGTTCCGATCGATCAAATCGACTTCGCTGTCTTCCAGAGTAAGGCGGGCCACCACCGCTGGTAGCACCTCGCCTCGGAAGTGGATCACGGCATCCCCCGACGTGATGGACTCCGACGCATAGGTCCTCTGGCCCTGAACGGTCACGGTCCACTCCGCGGCCGACGCAACGGGCGCGAACGCCAGCAAGACCGCGGCGAAAGCCGCCCAAATGGAACTCCTAGCCATGACTCGGCTCCTCCAAATGCAATGCGGCAAGCATACCGGAAATCGAATCGGCCTTGGCGACCACCGCAAGGCGGCCCTGGGAGCGCCTCCGTCGTGGTAGACTCGCGGGCGCTCGGCGCGGAACGGGCAGTCGCGTCTCGGGGCGTAGCGCAGTCTGGTAGCGCATCACACTGGGGGTGTGGTGGTCGTCGGTTCAAATCCGGCCGCCCCGACCAGACACGGGAAGCGAGGAGGCGTAGGAGGAGGCGTAGAGAGTGGCGAAGGTCGTGTTCCCCGATCACCTGCTTGGCGACACCGGCGGCGTGCGCGAACTCGCCGTGGAGTGCCGGAACTTCCGCGGCCTGGTGCGCGCGCTGAACGAGAAGTGGCCCGGCATCGAGGACGTGCTGGCCAAGACCGCGGTGGCCATCGACGGCCAGATCTACCAGGACGCTTGGCTGGAACCGATCCAGCCGAACAGCGAAGTGTTCTTCATGCAGCGCATCGAGGGCGGCTGACGCCCCACGCGGCAAGGCAGCGCGGCGCTGGAGAGCTACTCGCCCGGTGCGGGAGGGCTCGCCGCCACGCGGGCGCGCAGTTTCCGGCCAGCGCGGAACGTCACCACGCGCCGCGCCGCCACCGCCACCGTCTCGCCGGTCTTCGGATTCCTGCCCGGGCGTTCGCGCTTGTCGCGCAGCTCGAAGTTGCCGAAGCCGGAGAGCTTCACCGGTTCGTTGCGCTCGAGGGCTTCGCCGACCTCCTCGAAGAACGCATCGACGATCTCCCTCGCCTCGCGCCGCCGCAGACCCTGCTCGTCGCAAAGCCGGTCCGCCATCTGGCCTCTGGTCAAAGTGCCCACGTCACACCCCTAAAGCTCGCGTCCAGCTCGCGGCGCCCACATCGACAACTCTACTCCTGTTTTTCAGCGCCGACACTCGCTTGACGCGCGCCGCGCCGGTGCCTTCAGCGCAGGCGCGCGTCCAGTTCGCTGCCGAGCGCGGCGACCGCGCGGTCGACGTGGTCGCGGATCTCCGCCTCGGTCAGCGTCCGGTCGGGGTGTTGCAGGTGGATGGCGACGGCGATGCTCTTCTTCCCCTCCGCCACGCCTTCGCCGCGGTAGACGTCGAAGATGCGGAAGTCGGTGGCAAGCTCGCCCAGGCTGCGCCGTACCACATCCTCCACTTGCGCGGCGTCCACGCCGTCGGCCACGACGATCGCCAAGTCGCGGCGCACCGCCGGATGCCGAGACAGCGGCACGTGGCGGCGTGGCCGCATCGCGCCCACCACGGCGACGTCCAGCTCGAAGACGAATACGCCCGGCGGCAGGCCCAAAGCGGCTTCGACTTCCGGGTGCAGGCGGCCCAGGCGACCAGCCGGTTCGCCATCGAGCGCTACGGTCGCCGACTGGCCGGGATGCAGCACGGCATCGTCGGCGCGAGCGAAGGACGCCTGCCTACCGCCGAGCGCCAAGAGCCTTTCCACGTCGCCCTTGAGGTCGAAGAAGTCGACTGCTTGCGCCTCGCGGGCCCAACTCTCGTCGTCGCGGCCTCCGAACAGAATGCCGCCGCACAGGACTCTCTGCTCCAACTCTTGCTCCGAGCCGGACGCCCCGCGCTTGAAGCACTGGCCGATCTCGAACAGCCGCAGCCGTTCCGCCTGCCGCGCCAGATTCGCGCGCAGCGCGGCGACCAGGCCGGGCAGGATGTTGGTGCGCATCGCGGCGTGTTCGCTGGAAATCGGGTTGACGACGCGCAGCGCGTTCTCGTTGGGATCGAGGATGTCCGCCACCTTGGGATCGACGAAGCTGTACGCCACCGCTTCGGAATAGCCGAGATCCACCAGCGCGTCGGCGAGGCGCGTGGGCGGCAGTTCGGTGGCGGCAGGGGCGCCAAGGGAGAGCGCGGCGGCCGGCACGCGGCTGGCCACGGCGTTGTAGCCGTGGATGCGCAGCACTTCCTCCACCAGGTCTTCTTCGCGTTCGATGTCGAAGCGGTGGCTCGGCGACTGAACCGTCCACACCAGGTCGTCGCCGCTGCCGCTCGCTGCTGGCGACAGTTCGAGGCGCTCGAAGATGCGCAGCACTTCGGCGTCCGGGATGGTCTCGCCGACGAGCATCCGCAGCCGCGCTTTGCGCAAGCGCACCGTGCGCGGCGTCGGCAGGTGGCTTTCGCCGACCGCCTCCGCGACCGGCCCGGCCTTGCCGCCCACGATGTCCAGCAGCAGCGCCGTGGCGCGTTCGACGGCCTGCGCCTGCAACTGCCAGTCCACGCCGCGTTCGTAGCGATGCGCGGCGTCGGTGTGCAGGTCGAAGCGGCGCGCCGTGGCGGCCACGGTCTGCGGCGAGAAGAAGGCGCACTCCAGAAAGACGTTGCGCGTCGTCGGCGAGACCCCGCTGCGTTCGCCGCCCATGACTCCGGCGATGGCGACCGGGCCGTTGGCGTCGGTGATCAGCAGCATGGTTTCGTCGGCGTCGATGCGGCGGCCGTCGAGCAGGGCGATGCTCTCGCCGGGGCGTCCGTCGCGCACGACGATGCCGCCGCGCAGCTGGTCGAGGTCGAAGGCGTGCATGGGCTGGCCGAGTTCCAGCAGCACGTAGTTCGTCACGTCCACCACGGGATCGATGGAACGCAGCCCGCAGCGGCGCAGTCGTTCGCGCAGCCACAGCGGCGCGGCGCGGCTGGTGTCCACGTCCGCGATGACGCGCCCGAGATAGCGCGGGCAGCCGGCGTAGTTCTCGATGGCAATGGGGAATTCCGCATCGCTTGCAGGCGGCACCGCGGCGATGGTCGGCGGCGAGACGGGAACGTCGTTCAAGAGGCCCACTTCGCGGGCGAGACCGCGGATGCTCAAGCAGTCGCCGCGGTTCGGCGTCAGGTCGAGGTCGATGGTCGCGTCGTCCAGCTGCATCGCTTCGCGCAAGTCCTGGCCCGGCGCGAAGGAGCACGGCAGTTCCAGCAGCCCGCTGGCGTCGCTGCCCAAGCCCAGTTCGGCTTCGCTGCAAAGCATCCCCGAGGACGCCACGCCGCGCAGCGTCGCTTGGCCGATCTCGCGTTCGCCGTCTTCTGCGGAGAGTTTTGCGCCCACCGTCGCCAGCGGATACTTGCCGCCAACCCGTGCGTTCGGCGCGCCGCAGACCACTTGCACCGTTTCAGAGCCAGTCTCCACCCGGCAGACGCGCAAGTTCGCGGCGTTCGGATGCGGCTCGACGGCGCTGACGCGCGCCACGACCACGCCGGCGAACGTCGGACGGTGGCTCTCCACGCCGTCCACTTCCAAACCGGCGTTGGTGAGCTGCTCGCACAGTTCCTCGGTGGGGATGGAGACCCCGGCCCAGCGCTTCAGCCACTGCTCGCTGAACTTCATGCGAACTGCCGGAGGAAGCGCTGGTCGTTCTCGAACAGCTTGCGCATGTCGTCGACCTCGAAGCGCAGGGTGGCGAAGCGGTCCACGCCGAAGCCGAATGCGAAGCCGGTGTAGCGCTCGGTGTCGATGCCGGCGCCGGCGAGCACGTTCGGATGAACCATGCCGCAGCCGAGCACTTCCGTCCAGCCGCTGCGACCGCAGGCGCGGCAGCCGTCGCCGAGGCAGTGGACGCACTGCACATCGACCTCGGCAGAGGGTTCGGTGAACGGGAAGTAGGAGGGGCGGAAGCGCACGCCGAGGTCCTTCTCGAAGAATTTGCGCACGAAGTCCACCACGGTGCCCTTGAGATCGGCGAAGGCGATGCCTTCGTCCACGACCAGCCCTTCGACCTGGTGGAAGACCGGGCTGTGGCTGGCGTCGATGTCGTCCTTGCGGTAGACGCGGCCTGGGCAGATGATGCGAATGGGTGGCGCGGTCTCTTCCATCACCCGCACCTGCACCGGCGAGGTGTGGGTGCGCAGCAGCATGCCGTTGTCCAGATACAGGGTGTCGTGCATGGCGCGCGCCGGGTGGTGCGCGGGAATGTTGAGCGCCTCGAAGTTGTGGTAGTCGTCCTCGATCTCCGGCCCGGCGACCACGCCGTAGCCGGCGCTGGCGAAGATCGCCTCGATGCGGCGGAAGGTCTGGGTGATGGGATGCAGGCTACCGCCGGGGCGCGAACGACCGGGCAGCGTCACGTCCACCGCCTGTTCGGCGAGTTCGCGGCGCAGCTGCTCGCGCTCGAACGCCTGGCGGCGCTCTTCGATGGCACTCAGGATGGCGCTCTTGGCGGCGTTGATTCGGGCGCCGGCCGCGGGGCGTTCGGCGGCGTCCATGCGGCCCAGGGATTTCAGGAGCGCGGTGACTTCGCCGCGCTTGCCGAGATAGCGCACGCGCACGTCTTCGAGGGCGCGTTCTTCGCCGCACGCGGCAACCGCGGCCAGCGCCGCGCGTTCGACGTCTTCGATGGTCATGGCGCGAACGCGCCGCTGCGGTGGCGGCGCATGGCTCTCGAGCGCCTAGAGCCGCAGCCGCTAGCCCGTGGCCGCAAGCGCGGCCTTCGCTTGCGCCGCCAAGGTGGCGAAGGCGGGCTTTTCGTGCAGCGCGAGGTCCGCCAGCACGCGGCGGTCGACGTCGATGGCGGCCTTCTTCAAGCCGGCCATGAAGCGGCTGTAGGACAGGCCGTGGGTGCGGGCTTCGGCGTTGATGCGGACGATCCACAGCGCTCGGAACTGGCGCTTGCGCTGCCGCCTGTCTCGGTAGGCGTACTGGCCGGCCTTGATGACCGCCTGCTTGGCGACCTTGAAGGTGCGGCTGCGGGCGCCGTAGTAGCCCTTGGCGGCCTTCAGGACCTTCTTGCGTCGCGCCCGGGAGGCGACGCTGCGTTTGGCTCTTGGCATGGCGCTTGTTTCTCCTGCCCCGACGGCTGCCCTACCGGGCCTTCTTCGGCACCATCCGCTTGACCGCCGCTTCGTCGGCCGCGGAGACGGCCGCGAAACCCTTGAGGCGGCGCTTCCGCTTCGGCGCCATCTTGGTGAGGATGTGGCTCTTGTTCGAGCGCTTGTGCTTGAACCCCTTGGCGGTGCGGCGAAAGCGCTTGGCCGCGCCGCGATTGGTCTTCATCTTCGGCATTCGCCCTCTCCGTGGCTCCCCGTTGACGCGCGAGACGCGGCGCGCGTTGCGCCGCTGGCGTCCACGGGGAGTCTTCTTGCTCGAACGGCTCTTGTGACTGTCAGGATGCCTTCTTGGATCGTTTTCGCGGCGACAGCACCATCGTCATCTGGCGGCCCTCGAAGCGCGGCTGCGTTTCGACCGTCGCCAGCTCGTCGAGGTCGCCTTCGATGCGCTTGAGCACGTCCTCGCCGAGCTCCGGATACGCCATCTCGCGCCCCTTGAAGCGCAGCACGACCTTGGCCTTGTCGCCATCCTCCAGAAAGCGCACGAGGTTGCGCAGC
This sequence comes from Candidatus Azotimanducaceae bacterium, assembly GCA_965243175.1. Classification (GTDB taxonomy): domain Bacteria; phylum Pseudomonadota; class Gammaproteobacteria; order Pseudomonadales; family Azotimanducaceae; genus VXYL01. The sequence goes on from OZ251532.1 coordinate 2,762,993, forward strand.
TTCACCTGGTAGTCGCTTTCGTCCGTGCCGGGCCGGAACTTCATCTCCTTGACGTGGATCTGGCGTTGGCGCTTGCGCTGCGCGGCCTTCGCCTTCTTCTGGTCGAAGAGGTGCTTGCCGTAGTCCATCACCTTCACCACCGGCGGATCCGCGTCCGGGGCGATGAGCACCAGGTCCAAGCTGTCGCGGCTCGCTACCGCAAGCGCGTCCTCGCGGGGGACGATGCCGACCTGCTCGCCATCCGCCCCGATCAGGCGCACGCGCACCGCGCGGATGTCTTCGTTCAGGATGGCCCGCTCGGCCTGTTTCGCGTTCGATCTCTTGATAGGCATCTCCTCTACGCGCCTCGGGCCTCAAGCCCGACGGCGCACCCAACAACGGCGCACCCATCGGCAGCCGCAACTTGGGCGCGGATTCTAAAGGCATGAACGCCGGCAAACAACAAGCGTTTGCGGCGATCTTGCGGTGCCGAGTTCCGCTTCCGCCGTCTATTGGCGAACTGCCGCAGGTGGCTTAGTATTCGTACTCCCACGTTCGAGCCCGAGGGCCGCCGTGCGACAGTTTTCCGCCAACTCCGCGCATTCGGGGGCGTTCCTCGCAGGGGACGCGGCGGTACGCGCGGAGGCGGCTGGCGACGGGCTTGGGCGGGGTTGGCGGATGGCCACCGGGCCGGACGATCACGATTTCGACTCCGGCGCCGTGGTGCAGGAGCGTCCGAGCGACCCGAAGGTCGAGAAGCCTCCCCTCTACAAGGTCATCCTTCTCAACGACGACTACACGCCCATGGAGTTCGTGGTCGTGGTGCTGATGCGGTTCTTCCGCATGGACGAAGAGAAGGCGTGGCAGTTCATGTACGCTGTGCACACCACCGGCAGCGCAGTGGTCGGCATCTTTCCGCGCGACATCGCCGAGACGAAGTCCGAGCAGGTGAATGCCTACGCGCAGGAGCACGATCATCCCTTGAGATCCACCGTGGAGATGACGGACTAGTGTTTAGCGAAGAATTGAAGGTCGCGCTCAACGAGGTGTTCAAGAGCGCCCGGGCGAAGCGCCACGAGTACGTGACGCCGGAGCACATCCTGCTCGCGCTGCTCGACGAGAAGCAGGCCGCGGACGTGCTGAACAACGTCGGCGCCGACATCGACGGCCTGCGCCGCAAGCTCGACGAGTTCATCGACGCGCACACGCCGGTGATTCCATCCGGCGACAACCGCCAGGCGGAGCCGACCCTCGGCTTCCAGCGCGTGGTGCGGCGCGCCATGTTCCACGTGCAGTCGAACGGTCGCCAGGCGGCGACCGGCGCCGACGTGCTCATCGCCCTGTTCGCGGAGCAGGAGAGCCATGCGGTGCATTGCCTGAAGGAGCAGTCCATCGCCCGGCTGGACGTGGTGAACTACGTCGCCCACGGCATCTCCAAGACGGCCAACGAGGGCGCTGGGGCGGATGGCGAAGCCGCGCCCCAGGAAGGCGACGCCAGCGCCCAGTCCGCGCTGGATACTTTCGCCAGCGATCTCAACGAGTTGGCCAAGGCCGGCAAGATCGACCCGCTGGTCGGGCGCGACCTCGAAGTCGAGCGCGTCATCCAAGTGCTGTGCCGAAGGCGCAAGAACAATCCACTGCTGGTGGGCGAATCCGGCGTCGGCAAGACGGCCATCGCCGAAGGCCTCGCCAAGCGCATCGTCGACGGCGAAGTGCCGGACGTGGTCGCCGAGAGCAAGGTCTTCGCGCTCGACCTCGGCGCGCTGCTCGCCGGCACGAAGTATCGCGGCGACTTCGAGAAGCGCTTCAAGGTGCTGCTCGCGGAGCTCCAGAAGTCCGAAGGCTCCATCCTCTTCATCGACGAAATCCACACCATCATCGGCGCCGGCGCAGCCTCCGGCGGGGTGATGGACGCCTCGAACCTGCTGAAGCCGCTGCTCGCCTCCGGCGACATCCGCTGCATGGGTTCCACCACCTACGCCGAGTACCGCGGCGTCTTCGACAAGGACCGGGCGCTCTCCCGCCGCTTCCAGAAGATCGACATCGTGGAGCCGGACGTCAACGACACCTATCTGATCCTCAAGGGCTTGAAGTCGCGCTTCGAGAGCCACTACCAGCTGCGCTACACGGACCGCGCCTTGCGCGTGGCCGCCGAACTCTCCGACCGCTACATCACCGACCGCTTCATGCCGGACAAAGCCATCGACGTCATCGACGAAGCCGGCGCCGCGCAGCTGCTCGTCTCGCCCAGCCGCCGCAAGAAGTCGGTGGGCGCCACGGACGTCGAGCAGGTGGTGGCGAAGATCGCCCGCATCCCCTCGAACCAGGTCACCACGTCGGACAAAGAGGCGCTGCGCGACCTCGACGCCAGGCTGAAGATGGTGGTGTTCGGCCAGGACGACGCCATCGACACCCTCGCTTCGGCCATCAAGCTCTCCCGCGCCGGCCTGAAGACCGAAGGCAGGCCCATCGGCTCCTTCCTGTTCGCCGGCCCCACCGGCGTGGGCAAGACCGAAGTCTGCCGCCAGCTGGCCAACATCATGGGCGTGGAACTGCTGCGCTTCGACATGTCCGAGTACATGGAGCGGCACACCGTGTCCAGGCTCATCGGCGCCCCGCCGGGCTACGTCGGCTTCGACCAGGGCGGCCTGCTCACCGAAGCCGTGGTGAAGCACCCGCACAGCGTGGTGCTGCTCGACGAAGTGGAGAAGGCGCACCCGGAAGTCTTCAACCTGCTTTTGCAGGTGATGGACCACGGCACGCTCACCGACAACAACGGGCGCAAGGCCGACTTCCGCAACGTCGTGCTGGTGATGACCACCAACGCCGGCGCCCAGGAAGCCGCCCGCGCCTCCATCGGCTTCACCGAGCAGGACCACTCCTCGGACGCGCTGGAAGTGCTGAAGAAGATGTTCACGCCGGAGTTCCGCAACCGACTGGACGCCATCATCCAGTTCAACTCGCTGCCGATGGAGGTCATCAAGACGGTGGTGGACAAGTTCCTCACCGAACTGCAAGCCCAGCTGGACGCGAAGAAGGTGGAACTCGACGTGGACGAATCCGCCCGCGAGTGGCTGGCGCGGGAAGGCTACGACGAAAAGATGGGCGCCAGGCCGATGCAGCGCCTCATCCAGGAGAAGATCAAGCGCCGCCTGGCCGAGGACATCCTGTTCGGCGACCTGTCGGACGGCGGCATCGTCCACGTCACGGAAGAGGACGGCGACCTGGGACTGGCGATCGAGCCGCGCACGGCGAAGGTGTAGAAGGGCGCGTCGGGCTGCGGAGCTCCGGGCCGGCCCATCAAGAACCGCGCTTTCACCAAGCCGGTGCTCGTCGCCGGTGGCGGCATCGGCGGACTCGCAGCGGCCCTGTGTCTCGCCCGCAAAGGCATCGAGACCCGCGTGTTCGAGCGCCAGCAAGCGTTCGCCGAACTTGGCGCCGGCATCCAGATCAGCCCCAACGCCAGCCGCGTCCTGCACCATCTGGGCCTGGCCGATGGCTTGCGGAGCTGCGCCTTCCTGCCGCAAGCAACGGAGTTTCGCAGCTGGCGTTCTGGACGGCTGGTGAGCCGCTCGGAACTGGGTGAGGCAGCGACTGCCGACTACGGCTCTCCCTACTACCACGTTCACCGTGGCGACCTGCTGCGGTTGCTGGTTTCGGCGGCGGAGCAATCCGACCACGTCGCGCTGCACGCCGATGCCGAAGTCACGGGCTTCGAGGCGATGGCCGAAGGGGTGTGCGCCACGGTCGTTGGCGACAAGGAAACTTCGCACGATGGCGCGGCGCTAATCGGCGCGGATGGAATCCACTCCACCATGCGGGAACATCTCTTCGGTTCTTCCTCCCCCACCTTCACGGGCAACATCGCCTGGCGCGCCTTAGTTCCCTCGGAACGCCTGCCAGCAGGATTGGTGCGACCCGTGGCAACCGTCTGGTGGGGCCCGCGCCGCCACTTCGTGCATTACTACGTGAGCGGCGGTGCCTTGGTGAATTGCGTCTGCGTGGTGGAGGTTGGAAGGGAGAGCGGCTGGGAAGTGGAGTCGTGGACGGAGCGCGGCGAGTTGGCCGAGTTGCAGGGGGACTTCGCCGGTTGGCACGGGAACGTCCAAACCTTGATCGAACGGATGGACGCGGCCTCGCTGCACAAGTGGGCGCTCTTCGACCGCCCACCCTCGCGGCAATGGAGCAAGGGCCCGGTCACCCTGCTGGGAGACGCCTGCCACCCGATGCTGCCGTTCATGGCCCAAGGCGCCGCCACAGCCATCGAAGACGCCGCAGTGCTGGCTTCTTGCCTGGCAAACGCGCCCAACGTCTCCACGGCCTTCAACCGCTACGCGGCCCTGCGCCAGCAACGCACGGCTTGGATTCAAGGCCTGGCGCGCCGCAACGCCCGCGTCTTCCACCTTTCGGGCCTCGCCGCCTGGGCACGCAATCGGGCCGCGACGCGCAGCGGCAAGCGCATCATGGATGCGGTCTACGGGTACGACGCGCTGGCCGCCGGGGAAGCCACCGAAACGCGACGGGCAGTGCCATAATCCACCCATGCGCTTCTTCAACACCGAAGGGCCGGTGCGCTTGGACAAGCACTACGCGATCCAGCCGTTGGATCGCGTGGATGTCGGCGAGTTCCTGCGTCTGATCGAGGCCGAACGCTACTTCGTGCTGCATGCGCCGCGTCAGACCGGCAAGACCTCAGCGCTCATCGCGCTGCGCAACCTGCTCAACAGCGGCAAGGCTGGCAACCTCCGCTGCGTAAACGTGAACGTCGAGACCGCCCAGGTGGTGCGCGACGACGTGGCGCGCGGCATGCGAGCCATCCTGAACGCCTTGGCCATGAACGCGCGGCGGGTGGGCGACAACTATCCGGACGAAGTCTGGCCGGACGTCTTGGCGAAGGCCGGGCCGGAGGAAGCTCTGAAGGATCTCCTCGCCCGCTGGTGCGAAGCGAACCCGGTGCCGCTGGTGCTGCTGGTGGACGAGATCGACTCGCTGGTCGGCGACACTTTGCTCTCGGTGCTGCGCCAGCTCCGCGCCGGCTACGAGCACCGCCCGGAGGGCTTCCCGCAGAGCATCGTGCTGTGCGGCGTCCGCGACATCAGGGATTACCGCATCCGGTCCAGCACCGGCGAGGTCATCGCCGGGGGCAGCCCGTTCAACGTCGCGGCGAAGTCGCTGCGCCTGGGCGACTTCACCGAGGCGGAGACGTTCGCCCTGATGGACCAGCACAAGGCGGAGACCGGCCAGTGCTTCACCGAAGCGGCGCAGCAGGAAGTGTGGACGCAGACCTGCGGCCAGCCGTGGCTGGTGAACGCGCTGTGCGCTGGAGCGTGCTTCGACAACAAGGCCGGGCGGGATCGCTCGCGGCCCATCGAGGAGGACGACATCCACGCGGCGCGGGAGGAGCTGATCCTGTCGCGGCGTACGCATCTGGACCAGTTGGCGCACAAGCTGGAAGAGGAACGTGTGCGGCGGGTGGTCGCGCCGATCCTGAGCGGCAGCGATGTCCAGCACGACGGTCGCGACCTGGAGTACTTGCGCGATCTGGGCCTCCTGGCGCCGGATTCCCCGCCGCGCATCGCCAATCCAATCTACCAGGAGGTCGTGCCGCGCGAGTTGGGCTACGTGTTGCAGGACAGCCTGGACATCCAAACGGCGTGGTACGTGGACGACGATGGTGGCTTGGACATGACGAAGCTGCTGAGCGCCTTCCGCACGTTCTTCGGCGAACACGCCGAGCACTGGCTCGGCCTTCTGGGCGACTACCGCGAGGCGGCACCGCAGCTGATCCTGCAAGCGTACCTGCAGCGGGTGGTGAACGGCGGCGGACGCATCGAACGCGAATACGGCCTGGGGCGTAGCCGGACCGACCTGCTGGTGCTGTGGCCGCGCGAGGCGGGCCAGCCCTCGGATCTGTGGGCGCGCTTCGTGGTGGAGTGCAAGGTGCTGCGCGACTCGGACCGCAAGAGCCTGGAGTGGACGGTGGAGCGGGGCGTGGAGCAGACGTTGGCGTACATGCAACAGTGCCGGGCGGAGGAAGGGCATCTGGTGGTGATGGACCGGCGCGAGGATCGCGGGGCCGGTGGCGGCGAAGCGGACGGAGGCGGTCACCGTCGGGACGAACGGGGCGTGGACGTCTGGATGCTGTAGACTGGTGCGCACGGCAAAGGAGGCGTCTCATGGGCTACTACCCACGCGACCCGGCTCTCAAGGGCCGCTTGGCGCGAGTGACCTACATCTGCACGGAACCTCGCGAGCAGTTTACGCAGGTGGCCACTTTGCCTGGCGAGGATCCGCCGCCGCCGTCCACTTGGAAGAGGCACTTGGCCAAGACCGGGCGAACTCGATGGTCGCCTGTCGGCGCGAGGGGCGATGCTGGGACGGATACGGTACAGGATGCCGATGGCCGCTAGCCGGCTGCGCCTCGAGGGTCCGGCTTTCGACACCAACATCCTGCGCTCGCCCACGACTCGGCTGCTGGCTACATGTTGGATGGAATCTTCCGGCTGCCTCACGCCGGTGCTCCCCATGGTGTTCGTGGAACTGACGGCCGTATACGAATCGTCGCGCGCCGGCGACATTCCCCGGCTGCATCGGGATGCTTGGATTGCCGCGCTCGACGATCGGGACACGGTGTTCCACAAGGTCGAAATGACGAACGACCAGCAGGATGCGGCAGCCGCGATCAGAACCAAGTTCGATGTCAAGTGCTTTCCGAGGCTGCACGACGCCACCGAGATATACGGCAACCCGGATGCCGTCGTTCTCTCCCAAGGCCTAGCCTGCGAAATGGACATGCTGGTCACCAACGACGTCTCCTCGATAGACCACTACGCGGTGAACGACGTCGTACAGAACGTCCTCGGCAGGAACGCGCCCTACGTCCATACGCTCGACCGAGCCATCAACGACGCCCACCGCGGCCCCGAAGCCTCCCGCCGACTGCTTTGCCGTGCGCTCGCAACGGTTTGGCCTGCCGAGCACGCGTCGATGTCTATCGACGAATGTCGAGAACTGCTGGATGCGCTGTGCGTCCGCCTCGGCGGCGGAGCACAGATGCCCGAAACCGCGAAACGGCTTGTCAACACTTTCGAGATGGACAGAGATCTGGAGCAGCTAATGCAGGATGCGCAAGCCGAAGCGCGGGAATCGCTAGCGGTGAAGTTGGAACGTCGGCGAGCAGCGAGGCTGTCTGGGGATGGTCGCCACACCAACACGACTGACCGGCGATAGCGTGTCGAGCAAGAGCTTCACGGACCACCCTCGAACAATTCCCGAACGTCCTTCCCACCCATCGTATCGAAGTCGTCCGGCACTTCGACTTCGCCGGTCATGAAGCCGATGCGTTGCTGGCCGCTACGCTGCGCCTACGCTTTCAGAATGTCCTGCATATCGCCCCGGCCGCCGCCTTTCGATGCTCTTGGCATGGCGAATCGCTAGTCCTCGGAGTGCTCGACGCCGGAGTCATCTTGGGCCAACGGCAGCCGCGTTTGGGGCGATGGCCGATGGGAGCATAGCGGGGCTTCGGCCCTTGGGCCGCTTCCTCGGCTGACCATCGTGCACTCTGCGCTTGCAAAATGGAGCCAACGCATAGATATGGTCTGACCTGGTCTGACTATGGATGGCATCGTGGAATCCACCCTGACTCTCAGCGACGCCAAGGCTCGGTTTTCGGAAGTCGTCGAAAAGGCCACGAACGGCGAGGAGTTCGTCGTCACGCGCATGGGCGAGCCCGTGGTGCGCATCAGCCCCTTCGTCGCGCATGGCCGGCGCCCGCTGGGCGACTTCGCCGGGCGGATACGGATGAGCGAGGATTTCGACGAGTGGCCTGCGGACTTGCGCGAGACGCTGGGATTGACGGTGTCGCCGTGAGGTATCTGCTCGACACGCACACGCTGCTTTGGGCGCGGGCCGCGCCTGACTTGCTCTCCGCGGATGCGCTTGCGGTATTGGAGGCCGTCGACAACGCCCCGTATCTCAGCGTCGCATCGCTCTGGGAGTGCGAGATCAAGTCCTCCATAGGCAAACTGGACGTCCCCGACGACTTCTATCGGACCGTCTCCGGCGACTACGAGATTCTCGGCATAGAGGTGTCGCACGTGCGGGCCTGCGCGAACCTGCCCATGCATCACCGCGACCCTTTCGACCGCATGTTGGTCGCCCAAGCCCAGCTCGGCGGGCTGACCTTGGTGACTCGTGACCGGAACATCGCGAAGTACGACGTGCCGGTGGTGGCCGCCTGATCCCAGGTCCAGAGCGGACGCTGCCGAGCGACCTTCGGGCCTTAGCGTTCGCGGAAGGTGATGCGGCCTTTGGTGAGGTCGTAGGGGGTGAGTTCGACCTTCACGCGGTCGCCGGTGAGGATGCGAATGTAGTTCTTGCGCATCTTGCCGGAGATGTGCGCGGTCACCTTGTGGCCGTTGTCCAGTTCCACGCGGAACATCGTGTTCGGAAGCGTGTCGACCACGGTTCCGTCCATCTCGATCTGTTCTTCCTTCGCCATGCGGCTCCTGTCTTCGCCTTTGCGACATGGCCGAAGGCCCGCTTGCGGGGGAGGGCCTCGGCCAAAGGACGCGCATTTAACCACCTAGGCTCGCCGATCGCCACCGGCCTGCACACCGAGGTCGCGCATCGCTACGAACGCGCGGGAGCGCTGGAAATCCGCGGCGTCGAAGCGCCAGGGGCCGTGGCGCGTTGGGGCGCGGCGGTTGGCGGCGACCAGGCGCAGGAACTCGCGGCGGGGCATGGGGCGGGCGCCTAGGGAACGGAGGTGGGGGTTCATGATCTGGCAGTCGATGAGGGCGAAATCCCACGCCTGCAACTGCGCCGCCAAGTGGGCGAGCGCGGCTTTCGAGGCGTCCGCAACGCGGCTGAACATGGACTCGCCGAAGAACATCCTGCCGAGCGAGACGCCGTATAGGCCGCCGGCAAGTTCGTCGCCGCGCCAAGCCTCCACCGAGTGCGCGTAGCCGGCGCGGTGCAGGGCGCAGTAGGCGCCCTTCATGCCAGGCGTGATCCACGTGCCGCCGCTTCCGGGGCGCGGCCCGGCGCAGCCCGCCACCACCTGCTCGAAGGCCGTGTCCACGGTGATGCGGAAGTAGCCGGAGCGCAAGCGCTTGGCGAGGCTCTTCGAGATGTGGACTTCCGCTGGCGGAACCACGGCGCGAGGGTCCGGCGACCACCAGAACGGCGGCTGGGAGTCGTTCTCGAACCACGGAAAGATGCCGTGCGCGTAGGCGTCCAGCAGGCGTTCTGGGGAGAGGTCGCCGCCGAACGCGAACGGGCCATCCGCAGGCGCACGGCGCGGGTCCGGAAACGTCGAACGGCGGGCTTCCCAAGTGGCAAGCGGGTTCTGCTCCCTCATGGCGGTTCGTTCGCTTGCGCGGCGAAGATTCGCCGGCACGCCCTCAGTGCAAGGCGTCCAGGTACTTCTCCGCATCGAGCGCGGCCATGCAGCCGAAGCCGGCGGAGGTGACGGCCTGCCGATACACGTGGTCCGCCACGTCCCCGGCGGCGAAGACGCCCGGCACGCTCGTTGCGGTCGCGTTGCCGGCGGTGCCGCTGGAGATTCGGATGTAACCGTCCTGCATGGCCAGCTGGCCTTCGAAGAGGCTGGTGTTCGGCGTGTGGCCGATGGCGATGAAGACGCCGGTGACGGCCAGCTCGCGGCCATCGCCGTTCTTGGCGCTGTCGAGCCGCGCGCCGGTCACGCCCGCGTCGTCGCCGAGCACTTCGGCGAGGGTGTGATCCCAGACCATCTCCACCTTGCCCGCCTGGGCGCGCTCGAAGAGACGATCTTGGAGCATCTTCTCCGCCCGCAAGGCGTCGCGGCGATGCACGACGTAGACGCGGCTGGCGATGTTCGAGAGGTAGAGCGCTTCCTCGACCGCCGTGTTGCCGCCGCCGATCACGGCAACATCCTGATTGCGAAAGAAAAAGCCGTCGCATGTGGCGCAGGCGCTGACGCCGCGGCCCTTGTAGGCGTCTTCGGACGGCAGGCCCAGATACTTCGCCGAAGCGCCGGTGGCCACCACCAGCGCATCGCAACTGTAGACGCCGTTGTCGCCTTGCAGACGCAGCGGCCGCTCGCCCAGGTCCACGCTGGCGATGTGGTCGTGGATGAACTCGGTGCCGAACTTCTCCACGTGCGCCTGCATTCGCAGCATCAGGTCCGGACCTTGCAGGCCATCGTGGTCGCCTGGCCAGTTGTCCACGTCCGTAGTGGTGGTGAGCTGGCCGCCCACTTCCACGCCAGCGATGAGCGCCGGCTTCAGGTTCGCCCGCGATGCGTACAGCGCCGCCGTGCAACCGGCCGGGCCGGAGCCGAGCACGATCAGGCGGCGGTGGGTTTCAGCGGGCATTCAGCAGCTTGATGAACGGCGCCGCGTTGGCGTGGCTGGCGATGGCGTCCGCCAGGGTGCGGCCGCGTCCGTCCTTCGCCCGCACGTCGCGCCCTTCGGCGGCGTAGAAGCCGAGGAAGCGGTCGAAGTCGTCCGCCCGCATGGACTGGTAGGCATGGCGCAGCACGTAGAAATCCGCATCCCCGGGCAGCGGCGTTCCCGACTGCGCGGGCTGCCGCTTGCCGAGAAAACTCCGCACGCGGGCTTCGTCCCACACTTCGTCGAGCACCTTCTGCTTGTCTTTCCTCACAGCGTCCTCGCTTTTGCGCCCAAGTTGCGAATCATAGCGCCAAGCCTAGGCGCCAAACAGCGCCGCCACTTCGCTAAGGTACGCGCCCCAACAAGCCAACGAGGAAAGGCGGATGGCGGTTCGAGTGCGCGATGGCCGGGGCAGGCCCATGCTCGGCTGCGCATTGGTGGTTACGCTTGCGTGTGCCACGTTCGCAGAGGAAGCCCCCGAAGCGGAGGGCGAACGCGGAACGGAGGGCGAGGCCGTCGCCGCGTCGCCACCGGGCGCGGACGGCGTGCCGTCGTCCGAGTTCATGGCGCAGATCTACGCGGCGAGCGACGAGGGCGGCAGGCTCTACAAGGAAGGGCGCTACGCCGAGGCGCTGCCGCTTCTACTGGAGGCCGCGCAGTACGGTTTCAAGGTGGCGCAGGCGTCCACGGCGGACATCCTGCTGAACGGGCGCGGCGAGGTGGCGCGCAACACCCAGGCCGGCATCGGCTGGCTGAGCGTGGCCGCCGAGCCGCCAACCCTCGGCACGCTCGAAGAAACCTACGCGCAGATGCTGGCGCAGCTCTCGGGCGAGCAGGCGACTGCGGCGCGGCGACTGGCAATTCGCTACCGGGCGGCCTACGGGGCTGCCGAACATCGGGTGTCGTGCCAAGTCTTCGGCACCGTCGTCGAGGAACTGCGCTGTCGGTTCAACGACGATCCGAACATCGAAGAGCATCTGCGCGGCGTCTCGGACAGCAGCCAAGGCGTGCAAGTAGACGCGGAGGGCGGCTACACCGAAGAGATGGTCGTCACCGCGCCGGTGGTCCGCGCGCCTGCCCCGGAGCCCGGCCGGATGCCCTCCGGCGCGTTCATCTCGGAGATCTACGAGGCCATGAACCGCGGCCAGCAGCTCTACCGGGAGAAACGCTACAAGGAGGCGCTGCCGTTCCTGGTGGTTGCCGCCAAGCGCGGCTTCAAGTGGGCGCAAGCGTCCGCAGCGGACATCTATCTGCACGGGCGCGGCGGCGTGCCGACCGATTTGGAAGCAGGCATCGGCTGGCTGGGCGTGGCCGCGCAGCCGAGGACTTCCAACTCCATCCTCGCCTTCTACAAGGAAAGCCGCGACCTGATGCCGGAGCGCTACGGGGAAGAAGCCATCGACGCCATCGTCGCCGACTACCGCCACCAGTACGGCCACCAGGAACACCGCGTGGCGTGCCGGCTCGACCGCGACCACGGCAACGTCTGGAGCTTCAACTTCAAGACCTTGCGCTGCCACTTCATCGACGAAGCCACCCAGTGCCAAGCGTTCTCCATCACCGAAGACGAACTGCAATCCGAGTGGACCTGCAAGCCGGTTCGCGGCAGCCGAGCGGTGGACGCGCGGCCCTACTGAGACGAGGTTCGGCCGGGGGACGCCTTCGCCCGAACCGCGAAGTGAGCGGTCGCTACTTCCCCAGCACCGCTTGCGCTGCCGCGAGCCTGGCGACCGGCACTCGCGGCGGCGAGCAGCTCACGTAGTCCACGCCGGCCTGCTGACAGAAGGCGATGGAGGCCGGGTCGCCGCCGTGCTCGCCGCAGATGCCGATCTTCAAGTTCTCGCGGCTCTTCCTGCCGCGCCGCACGGCTTCCAGAATCAAGTGCCCGACGCCGCTCTCGTCGATGCTCGCGAACGGATTGACGGCGTAGATCTCCTTCTGCACGTAGCTGTCGAAAAAGGCGTTCATGTCGTCCCGGGAGAGGCCCAGCGTCATCTGCGTCAAGTCGTTGGTGCCGAAGCTGAAGAACTCCGCGTCTTCGGCGAGCTCGTCCGCGGTGAGGGCGGCGCGCGGCACTTCGATCATCGTGCCGACCTGGTACTCCACGGTTTCGCCAGCCCGCGCCATCACCTCGGCGGCTACGCGGCGAACGACCGCCACCTGATCCGCCAGTTCCTCGCGAAAGCCGACCAGCGGCACCATGATTTCCAGCCCGACGCGGCCACCCGAGCGCACCGTGGCGATGGCGGCCTCGAAGATGGCCTGGCTCTGCATCTCCGTGATTTCCGGGTACAGAATGCCGAGCCGACAGCCACGGCAGCCGAGCATCGGATTCACCTCGGAGAGCGCGTGGACCCGTTCCTCCACCGCCTCGAACGGCAAGCCAAGGCTCTCCGCCAGCGCCCGCTGCGCCTCGGCGTCGTGGGGCAGGAACTCGTGCAGGGGCGGGTCGAGCAGGCGGATGGTCACCGGGCGGCCGTCCATCACGCGGAACAGGCGCTCGAAGTCGTCGCGCTGGAACGGCAGCAACTCGGCCAGGGCGGCGCGGCGTTCGGCTTCGTCCGCAGCCAGGATCATCCGCCGCATCACGTCGATCCGCCCTTCCTCGAAGAACATGTGCTCGGTGCGGCACAGGCCGATGCCTTCGGCGCCGTAGTCGATGGCGTCCTGGGCGGATTCCGGCGTGTCCGCGTTCGTGCGCACCGCCGTTTGCCGGACCGCGTCCGCCCAGTCCATCACGGTGCGATACAGCCCGTACCAGCGACTCGACTCCGCCGGCAAGTCGCCAGCGAGCACTTGGCGCACCTCCGACGGAGAGGTCTCGATCTCGCCGCCGTAGACCTCGCCGGTGAAGCCATTGAGCGAGATCGCATCGCCTTCGCGCCACGTCGAATCGCCCACCGAGAGCGTGCGCTTGGCGGCATCGATGGTCACTTCCGACGCGCCGCAAACGCACACCTTGCCAAGCTGCCGCGCCACCAACGCGGCGTGCGACGAAACGCCGCCCCGCGTGGTGAGAATGCCCTGCGCAGCCAACATGCCCTTCAAGTCGTCCGGGCTGGTTTCGGTGCGGCAAAGCACCACGCGCTCGCCCCGTTTCGTCTCCGCGGCCGCGTCTTCGGACGTGAAGACGATGCGCCCGCTGGCGGCGCCTGGCCCGGCCGGCAGGCCACGGGCAATCGCCACGGCATCGCTCAGCGCCTGCTGGTCGAAGGTGGGCGCGAGCAGGGAATCGATGGAGTCCGCGGGAATCTTCTTCAACGCCGCTTCGCGTTCGAGCAGCCCTTCCTCGTGCATCTCCACGGCGATGCGCACGGCGGCGAGGCCCGTGCGCTTGCCGTTGCGGGTTTGCAGCATGTAGAGCTTCTCGTCCTCGATGGTGAACTCGAAGTCCTGCATGTCCTGGAAGTGGGTTTCGAGCGTGTCGCGCACGGCCATGAGTTCGCTGTGGATGCGCGGCATGTCCTCGGCCAGCGCGGCGATTGGATTCGGCGTGCGCACGCCGGCCACGACGTCCTCGCCCTGCGCGTTCAGCAGGTATTCGCCGTAGAGCACGCGTTCGCCGCTCGCCGGATCCCTGGTGAAGGCGACCCCGGTGGCGCTGCCGGGGCCGCGATTGCCGAACACCATCGTCTGCACGTTCACCGCCGTGCCCCAGGAACGGGGAATGCCGTAGCGCTGCCGATACAGCACCGCCCGCTCGTTCGACCAGGAGCCGAACACCGCGCCGATGGCGCCCCAAAGCTGATCGTGGACGTCCTGTGGGAAAGGCCTGCCGACCTGCGTTTCCACCAGCGCCTTGTAGCGGTCGATCAACAGCGAGAGCTCCGCCGCGCCGAGGTCCGTATCGCGCTCCGCCCCTACTTCGCTCTTCAAAGCATCGAGCAGCGCCTCGAACGGATCGCCCTCCTCTGCACTGCCCGCTTCGACGCCAAGCACGACATCCCCGTACATGTGAATGAAGCGCCGATAGCAGTCGTAGGCGAAGCGCTCGTCTCCGGTGAGCGCCGCGAGACCCGCCACGGTGGCATCGTTCAGCCCGAGATTGAGAATCGTGTCCATCATCCCCGGCATCGACTCCCGCGCCCCCGAACGCACCGACACCAGCAACGGATTCCCCGCGTCCCCAAACCGCTTCCCCTGCGCCCCTTCCACCGCTTGGAGGTTCTCGGCAACCGCCGCGCGCAGCCCCTCGGGATACGCCCCGTCGTTCTCGTAGTAGTGCGAGCAGACCGACGTGGGAATGGTGAACCCCGGCGGCACCGGCAACCCGATGCGCGCCATCTCCGCCAAGTTCGCCCCCTTCCCGCCAAGCAGATTCCGCATCCCGGCATCCCCATCCGTGCGCCCCCCGAACGCGAACACGAGCCGCGGCTGCTGGCCTACTTCCGTTCCCCCCATGCGAACTCCCACGTTCCGACTAGACCGACAGGTGCATTATGTTCGACTCGGCGCGAGTTGGCTGCCTTCACGCCCGCTCCGACGTGTCACCTAGATCCAAGGAGACTCTGCCGTGCGCTACGAACGCCTCAGCGACATCGCCCGCCTCGCCATCCGCCTGCAGGGGATGCGGGGCGGCATGACCATCGCGGATATCCAGAAGGAACTCGGCGTCAGCCGGCGCACGGCGGAACGACTGCGCAATGCGGTGGAGGACGCCTTCGGCCCGCTGGACACGGTGGATACGGGAGGGCGGCAGATCAGCTGGCGGCTGCAATCGCCTTCCTTGCGGCAGTTGGTGCGGGTGTCGCAAGACGAGTTGGCGGAGTTGGACTTGGCCGCCCAGAGCTTGGAGCGCGCTGGCCTCGACGAACGCGCCGAGGCGCTGGAAGGGCTGGCCGTGAAGCTGCGGGCGATGTCGCAGCCGCACTCGCAGAACGATTTGGACTCCGATCTGGAGACCTTGATGAGCGCCGAAGGGTTGGCGATGCGGGCCGGCCCGCGCCCGCAGTTGCAGGAGGGCGTGCTGGCGCTGCTGCGCGATGCCATCAAGACCGATCGGGTGGTGGCGCTGCGCTACTTCGGCCAAGCCTCGAAGAAGCTGAGCTGGCAGCGCGTCCAACCCTACGGGGTGCTCTACGGCAACCGCGCCTTTCTGGTGGGCAGAACGGCCTGGGCCAAGGAGGAGCGCTTGTGGCGGCTGGCGAACGCCATCGAGGTGCGAATCACGGACAAGACCTTCGAGCGCGACCCGAACTTCGACCTGCGCCGCTACGCCAGACAGTCCTTCGGCACCTATCAGGAGCGGCCCGTGCAGGTGGCGCTGCGGTTCGCCGCCGAGGTGTCGCGGGACGCCGCCGCCTTCCTGTTCCATCCGGACCAGACGGTAACGGAAAACGAGGACGGTTCCTTGACCGTGCGCTTCAAGGCCGGCGGCCTGGATGAAATGAGCTGGCATCTGGTGACTTGGCAGGAGAGCGTCACCGTCGAGAAGCCGCTCGCCCTGCGTCGTCGCCTGGCCAAGCTGTGCGCAACCTTGGCGGCGCACCACGCCGAGTCCGGTTCCAGGCCCACCAAGTAAAGGTGGTATCCATGACTCCGTTCGCCAAGCAAGCTGGCAAGCGGTGATTTCAACTCGACCAGAGGAGTTCCCAGCCTCCGTAGTAGGTGCGTCCAATGCGTCGCAGATAGCCCTATTCTGCCCTCCGAAGCAGTCGACACGCGGCTTCCGCTAGTTCCCGCCGTTGAGAACGCCTCGGCCGCGGCGCAGCAGCTCCTGAGCACTGCCGCAGCCGACCACCAGGTCGCCCACTTTCGCAAGCCGTTCGACATCGTCCTCGTTCGCCAGCAGCGCTCCCAGCGCATCGCCCGCCGCGACGCCGAACCGTTGCGTGGCTTGGCGCCGCAACAACGCCCGCTCGTGCGAGATGCCGCGCCTCCAGCCCTCGTCGACGGCCTCCTGGCGCCATTGCGTGACCGTTTCCGCCAGCATCGTCGGTTCCTCCATGTAGCGCAGCGCACGCTGCAGTTCCTCTGTGTGTCTCTCGCCCGTCTCGTCGCCGCCGAAGCGCGCCACCAGCATGCGCATCAGCGCGTCCGACAGACGCTCCGCAAGCCGTGCCAAGCCATCGCGTCGCAAGGCGCCGAACAGCGCCGCGGCCAAGGCCGGCAGCTCCGCTTGCCGCCGGCAGCGCTGCAGACGAAGCAGCGCCGCCGCCGGGTTGATGTCGCCATCCTCTGCGTTCAGCTTCGCAGCGTCAAGCGTCAGCATCTCCAAGTCCGGTTGCCAGCGGCGGAGACCGGCCGGCGTCGGGGCGGTCAGTTGCCGCAGGGTGGGCGGCTGCCACGGGCGGGCGCCGGTGTAGACCAGCACCGGCAGCACGGGGGGCAGGCCATCGGCTGCTGGCAGCTCGGCCGCCATCGCCTGACGCAGCAGCGCCACGTAGGACTCCATGCGCAGCGCCATCCGCTCGTGGGGCGCGGCTTGGAATTCGATTGCCAGCAGGGCCTCGGCGTCCGGGTGCTCGGGCGTCGGTGCGCCGACCGCCCAGGCCATGTCTGGCAGGCGCTTGCGGGCGCCGCGGCCGACCTGTTCGGTGGACAGTTGGCGCAGCCGTCGCGTGTCGAGGCCGGCCACGGCGTCAGGCGGCAGCAGCGCGAGCAGGTGGCGCACCATGTCCGGTTCCGCGAAGGCGATGCGGTTGATCTGGTCTTCGTACATGCCGTCAGCATGGACGCTCCGAATCGGCGCCGGAAGTCGACATTGGCCATGCGCCTCGCGCGAAATCAGCCATGCGTTCTATGAGAGATCGTCGGTAAAGCGATGGCTCGAAACCACACCGGGCGGCCGCGTCGCCACGCCAGTCGCCTGGAGAATTCCGCACGTTCGCACTTCCGCGCCAAGGGAGTAAGATAGGGGCACCTCTTCCTTGCTGGCTTTGCCGGCTCGCGGGCTTTCCATGCGTTGGCTGAAGATAGTGTTGCCGCTCGCGGTCGTCGTCGGTGGCGTGCTGCTGGCGTGGCTGGTTTCCGCTCGCCCGGAGGCGGAACGGCGGGCTGCGCCGCCGCCTTCTCTGCTGGTGCAGGTTGCCACCGTGGAGCGGCAGCCGGTGACGTTCATGGTGCGCACCCAGGGCGCGGTGACGCCGCGCACCAGCACCACCCTCGTTTCCGAGGTGTCCGGGCAGATCGTCGAAGTGGCGCCGGCGTTCGTTCGCGGCGGCTTCTTCGATCGCGGCGACGTGCTGGTGCGCATCGACCCGCGCAACTACGAAACCGCGCTCAAGCGCTCGCGCTCGGAGGTGGCCAAGGCGAAGACGAAAGTGGCGACCGAGCACGCGCTGGCCGCCTACGCCTACAAGGACTGGGAGCGCTTGAGCAATCTGAACGCGGCGGAGGCGCAGGCGACGGACCTGGCGCTGCGCAAGCCGCAGCTGGCTGAGGCGGTCGCCGGGCTGGAGTTCGCGGAAGCGGACTTGGCGAAGGCGACCGAAGACCTCAACCGCACCGTCATCCGCGCTCCCTACGACGGCATGGTGCGCGACAAGCGCGCCGACGTCGGCCAGTTCGTGAACGTCGGCAGCGCCTTGGCCGAGACCTTCGCCATCGACTACGCGGAAGTGCGGCTGCCGCTGCCGCAGAACGAACTCCAGTACCTCGACTTGCCGGACGGCCACGGCGCGGCGGAGGAACGGAGCCTGCCGGTGACCTTGCGCGCCGACATCGGCGGCGTCGAACACGCCTGGCCTGGGCGCGTGGTGCGCACCGAGGGGGTCTTCGACGCCGAGAGCAGGGTGCTGCACGTGGTCGCGCAGGTGGACGATCCCTACAACATGAAGGCCGCCACCCACGCCGAGCCGCTGCGCATCGGCACCTTCGTCACCGCCGCCATCGAAGGGCGCGCCGGCGGCGAGCTGTTCGTGATTCCCCGCCACTCCCTGCAACGCGGCCAGACGCTGTGGCTGGTGGAGGACGACATGACCATTCAGCCGCGCGACTTGACGATCCTGCGCAGCGACGAGGAGTTCTCCTACGTCGCGGCCGGGCTGCGAGCGGGCGAACGCTACACCGTGACGCCGCCGGAACAGCCGCTGCCCGGCATGGTGGTGCGCATCGCCGAACCGGACCGCGCCGAAACGACGCCGGTCGCCAGCGCCTCGAACCTGCAAACCGCCAGCGCCGTGGGCGTGGCCGACGTGGGCGTGGAAGGATGACGGATGTCGCCCCTCAGGACGATCGGGTCCACGGCCTGATCGGCTGGTTCGCCACCAACCACGTGGCGGCCAACCTGATGATGTTCGCCATCATCATCGGCGGCGTCGTCGCCGTCTACATGCTGAAAAAGGAGACGATGCCGGAGTTCAACACCGACCGCATCCAGATCCAGGTGCCCTACCTCGGCGCGGCGCCGGAGGAAGTGGAAACCGGCGTCGTGCTGCGCGTCGAGGAAGCCATCGAGACCATCGAAGGCATCCACGAGATCAGCTCCAAGTCGTCCGAAGGCATGGGCGTGGTGACCGTGGAAGTGGAGGAAGGCGTCGCCCTCTCCGACATGATGGACCGGCTCAAGCTCGCGATCGACGGCATCTCCACGTTCCCGGCCGAAACCGAGCGCCCCATCATCTCCGAGTTCCGCTGGCAGAACCCGGTGGTGAACGTCCAACTCGCGGGCGACCTCGACGAAGCCACCATGAAGGAACTCATCGACACCATCCGCGAGGAGATCATCGCCCTGCCCGGCGTCTCCTACGCGCAGGCGATGGGCTCGCGGCCCTTCGAGATCTCCATCGAACTCTCCCAGGCCACCTTGCGGCAGTACGGCCTCACCTTGGAAAGCGTCGCGCACGTGATTCGCCAATGGTCGCTGGATCTGCCCGGCGGCGCCATCCGTTCCGCGGCGGGCGACATTCGCCTGCGCGCCACCGGCCAAGCCTACACCGGCACCGAATTCGAGAAGATCGTCCTGCTCACCCGCCCCGACGGAACCCGTCTGCACCTGGGCGACGTCGCCACCATCCGCGACGGCTTCGCGGAGGTGGAGAGCTACTCCTTCTTCAACGGCAAGCGTTCGTTCGGCATCATGGTGAACGCCACGAAGGAGGAGAACCCGCTGGACATCAGCGCCGCGGTGAACGCCTACGTGGAGCAGCGCAACGCCACGCTGCCGCCCGAAGCGCAGCTGACGGTGTGGATGGACACCTCGACGCTGCTCGAGGGCCGCCTCGACATGATGCTGAAGAACATGATGCTCGGCGCCGTGCTGGTGCTGATCATCCTCGGCCTGTTCCTGCACTTGAAGATCGCCGCCTGGGTGATTCTCGGCATGGCGGTGGCGTTCCTCGGCGCCTTCGCGCTGCTGCCGATGACGGACGTCACCATCAACATGATGAGCCTGTTCGCCTTCATCCTCGTGCTCGGCATCGTCGTCGACGACGCCATCATCATCGCCGAGAGCGCCTACGCGGAAACCGAGCAGAAGGGCTACACCCTCGCCAACATCGTCCGTGGCGCGCAGAAGGTGGCGGTGCCAGCCACCTTCGGCGTGCTCACCACCGTCATGGCCTTCCTGCCGATGCTGTTCCAGGGCGGGCGCACGGCGGCGTTCGCCGCGGCCATCGCCTGGGTGGTGATCCTGTGCCTCACCTTCTCGCTGGTGGAAAGCAAGCTCATCCTGCCCTCCCACCTCGCCATGATGCGCTCGTCGCACGGTTCCAAGCGGGGGATATCCGATTGGGCGGGCGACTGGCTCAAGCGCTTCATCGAGCGGGGCTACATGCCCTTCCTCAAGCGCGCCATCGAGTGGCGTTGGACGACGCTGGCGGCGTTCATCGCGATCATGATTCTGATGGTCGGTCTCGTGGCTGGCGGCTGGGTGCGCGTGATCTTCTTCCCGGAAATGGAAGCGGACTTCCTCAATGCCCAGGTGGAACTTCAGGAAGGCGCGCCGGAATCTCTGATCGCGAGCGTGGTGGATCAGATGGACGGCTCGCTGCGCGAGGTGAACGACGAACTGAAGGCCGAGTACGGGCTGGAAGGCGACCCGGTGCAGAACGTCTTCGTCTTCATCCAGAACGGCACCAGCGGGCGCTTCAACGTGACGCTGCTGGAAGGCGAGGAGCGCGACGAACGGGTCACGCCCAAGCTCATCGAGCAGCGCTGGCGGGAGAAAGTGGGCGAAATCGCCGGCACCCGCGAACTGCGCTTCTCCTCCTTCCAGCGCATGAGCAGCGGGCCGCCGATTTCCTTCGACCTGTCCGGGCGCAGCCACGGGCAGCTCGAAGCGGCAGCGGATTGGCTGGTGGAACACCTGCGCACCTACGACGGCCTGTTCGAGATCGAGAGTTCCAGCACCGCTGGCCCGGAGGAGATCAAGCTCACCATCAAGCCGGAAGCGGAGGCGCTGGGGGTGACCTTGCGGGATTTGGCGGGCCAGGTGCGGCAAGCCTTCTACGGCGCCGAAGCGCAGCGCATCCAACGCGGCGATTCGGAAGTGCGCGTGATGGTGCGCTATCCACGCAGCGAACGGCGCTCCATCGGCAACTTGGAGAGCATGTGGATTCGCCTGCCGGACGGCCGCGAACTGCCGTTCAGCGCCGTGGCGGACTACGAACTGCAACGCGGCTACAACGCCATTTCGCGCACCAACGGCAAACGCACGATCACCGTCTCCTCGAACGCAGATCTCAACGCCGTGGAGCCAGGCGCGGTGATGGCGGAGGTCTACCGCACGGCGATTCCAGTGCTGATGGACCGCTATCCGGACGTGCAATTCGGCGCTGGCGTTTCGGCCCGGGAGCAGCAGTCCTCGGTGATCGAGATGCTGCAGGGCTTCGGCATCGCGCTGCTGGGCATCTACGTGCTGATGGCGGTGCCGCTCAAGTCGTACTTGCAGCCCTTGGTGATCATGACGGTGATCCCGTTCGGGCTGATCGGCGCGGTGATCGGCCACATGATCTTCGGCATCGCCATGAACGCGATTTCCGCCCTCGGCTTCTTCGCGCTGACCGGCGTGGTGGTGAACGACAGCCTAATTCTCGTCCACTACATCAATCGGCGCGTCGGCGAGGGGGTTGCGCCGTTGGATGCGGCATTGGAAGCCGGCGCACGGCGCTTCCGCCCGATTCTGCTCACGTCGCTCACCACCTTCTTCGGCCTGGTGCCGATCTGCCTGGAACGCTCGATGCACGCGCAGATGGTGATTCCGATGGCGGTTTCGCTGGCGTTCGGCATCCTCTTCGCCACCACCATCACGCTCATCCTGATTCCGTGCCTCTACACGATGGCGTCGAATCTGCGCGCCAAGGTGGTTCGACGCGCCCCGGTGCTCGCGCCCCCGCCTACGGCGCAGGCGGCAGCGACCGCTCGAGGATCGGCTCTCCGTTGATCGTCACGCTGATCTGGCCGCGGCGCTGGAAGTACCGCGCTTCGACGTAGTGGTGTTCCTCCCAGTCGAGCTCGACGTTCGTCCAGACGTACAGCGGTTCGCGCTCGGACGGGTCGCGTCGTTTGCGCAGGCAGCCGTCGAGCCAGAGCTCCAGAGCTCCGTCCTCCGCGATCAGCACGGTGAAGGTCTTGTGGCGGTGGGCGATGTCGAAACGATGGGTCAAGGCCAGTGCCTAAGCTGCAAACGAAGCCGCGGAGTTTGGCGAAGCGTCGCGGCAGCGGCAAGCGGCGGCTGACCGCCATGGGCCTGCTGCTCGCCATCTTCCTCGTGCCCGCGCTGCTCGCAATCGGCGCCCGGGCCTTCTTCGACCAACCGCACTGGAGCCGCTCCGGCCACGAATCCACCGGCTTGGCGCCGGCCCCGAACGCCTTCCGAGAAGCCGTCGTGCAGGTCTACGCCGCACGCACCTGGGGATTGCGCGGCGGCGTGGCGGTGCATACGTGGTTCGCCTGCAAGCGAGCGGACGCGCCACGCTACCAGCGCTTCGAGGTGATCGGCTGGCGGATGCGCACCGGCAGCGTCGTCGTGGACGACTGGCACGCGCCCCCGGACGGCGAGTGGTTCTCGAACCCGCCGACGCTGCTCGCCGAACTGCGCGGCGCCACCGCCCAAGCCGCCATCGACGCCATCGAAGAAGCGGTCGCCGCCTATCCCTACCGCCACGAATACCGCACCCTGCCCGGCCCCAACAGCAACACCTTCACCGCCTTCGTCGCCCGCCGCGTCCCCGCGCTGCGCCTGAACCTGCCGCCGAACGCCGTCGGCAAGGACTACCTCCCCTCCGGCATCGCCCCCGCCCCAAGCGGCACCGGCTGGCAAGTCTCCCTCTTCGGCCTGGCGGGCGTACTGGTCGCACTGGCCGAAGGCGTGGAACTGCAACTCCTTGGCCTCACCGCCGGCATCCAGTTCCACCCCTTCGCCGTCAAACTCCCAGGCCTAGGCACCTGGCCGCGCTGGCACCGCCGTGCAGAGGGTGGGCGGAAGCGTTGAACGGCGGTGAGGGCTCACTGATCGCCAGCCCTTGCCCCGCGTCGGGAATTGGCGGGAGTAGCTGACTCTTCTCGTTCACCGCCCCGCCCGCCTCGCCGCGCGGCCAAGACGAAGCAGCAGGCCGCCTAGGACGAAGCCGACAATCACCGCCACCACACCTCCGCTGTGGCGACCGTAGGGCGTCGCGCCGGAGGTCGCGTGGACCTCGGCGAGCAGCGTCCGCGCCTCGAACTGCGGCAGGCTGGCGACCACGGCGCCGTGCTCGTCGATCACCGCGCTGACGCCGTTGTTGGTGGCGCGGAGCACGAATCTGCCGGTCTCCAACGCCCTCATGCGGGCGATCTGCAAGTGCTGCCACGGGCCGATGGACGCGCCGAACCAGGCGTCGTTGCTCAAGGTGACGAGCAGCTGCGCGTCGCGCGCATTCTCCGCCACCGCGGCCGGATAGGCGATCTCGTAGCAGATGGCCGTGGCCACATCGAGCCCGGCGGCGCGCAGCAGCGGCTGCTCCGACGCGCCTGAGGCAAAGTTGGACATCGGTAAATCGAAGAACGCTATCGTGCCGCGCAGCAGTTCCTGCAACGGCACGTACTCCCCGAACGGCACCAGCCGGCGCTTGCGGTACTCCCCGCCGCCGCTGGACACGGCGGCGTTGTACAGCGCGATCTCTCCGTCCGCGCGTTCGGCGATCATGGCGCCGTGAATCAGATCGCCCGCCGCGCCCTGCCGCATCGCTGCCACGAGCGGCGCGACGCGGCGCTGCAAATCGGGAATCGCCACCTCCGGCCAGACCACGATGTCGCGGTTCCAAGCGCTCGCCGAGAGCGTCTCGTAGCGATCCGCGGCAGCGACCACGCCTTGCGCCGTCCAGCGCGTTTCCTGCGGCAGGTTGCCTTGCACCAACGCGACGCTGCGCGACTCGCCCCGGGTGGTCCAAGACACGGACTGGAGCAGCCAGCCGCCAACCCAGATCACGACCGCCACGGCGAGCGGCAGCGCGGCGGTCATGCGCCTTCGCGCCACGCCGGTGCCGTGCGGCGACCACGCCCGAAACGTCGCCAAGAGCAGGGCGGCGCTGGCCACGCCGGCCAAGGACACGAGCAGCACGCCGCCCACCGGCGCGTAGCCGGCCAAGGGCGTGTCGAGAAAGGCGTAGCCGGCGAAGAGCCAGGGGAATCCGCTCAGCACCCAGGTGAGCAGCCACTCGACCACCACCCAGGCGAGCGCGAAGTCGGCGGCGTCCTCCAGCGCCCCGCTCGCCGGCTGCGGCCGGTACAGCACGCCGACGAGGCCGGAGAAGAGCGCCATCCCGGCCACGAACACCGCCACCAGCGCTCCCGCAAGTGGCGGCGGCGCAGCGCCGTAGACGTGGATGGCGACGTAGATCCAGGAGGCGCCGGCGCCGTACTTGCCGACGCCGAACAGCCAGCCGCGCCAGAACGCGCCGCGCAGCGAGGCCGTTCGCCGCAGCACGAAGTACAGCGCCGCGGCGCTCGCCAGCATCGCTGGCCAGAAGCCGAAGGGCGCAAGCGCCAGCGGCAGCAATGCGCCAGCCGCCAACGCGCCCAGCGACAATGCGACGGACTTCCACCTGCCGAATCGGGAAACCGCGTTGGCCTTCACGCTCGAACCTGCCACGTCCACGGCGCTCGCCGAGCGACTCGGCCCCGAGCGGGCCTACGCGCAGGTGAGATGCAGCAGGCGGATACGGCGGCTGTCGGCGTTCAGGACGCGAAAGAGGAAGCGGCCCAGGCGCACGGCTTCCTCGCGCTTCGGCAGGTGGCCCAGCTTCTTGGTGACGATGCCGCCGATGGTGTCGAACTCGTCGCCAGCGAAGTCGCAGGCGAAGCGCTCGTTGAAGTAGTCGATGGGGGTGCTGCCCTTCACCGTGTAGTGGTTGGGGTCGAGCTGGCGGATGAAGCTGTCGTCGTCGACGTCGTACTCGTCCTCGATGTCGCCGACGATCTGTTCGAGCACGTCCTCGATGGTGACGACGCCGGAGACCTTGCCGTATTCGTCGATCACCAGCGCCATGTGGTTGCGCGTCTCGCGGAACTCCTGCAGCAGGTCGTTCAGCCGCTTGGCCTCCGGCACCAGCACCGAGGGGCGGATGTAGTCCTTGATGTCGAAGCGGTCCCAGTCGCTGTCCAGCAGCAGCGGCAGCAGGTCCTTGGCGTGCAGGATGCCCTTCACGTCGTCCATGTCCTCGGAGACCACCGGAAAGCGCGAATGCCGCGATTCGATGATGGTCGGCACGAAGTCCGCGACCCGGCTCTCGACGTTGACGGTCACCACCTGCGAGCGCGGGATCATGATGTCCCGCGCCCGCATGTTGGCGACGTCCAGCGCGCCGTGGATGATGTTCAGCGCATCGCGGTCGATCAGCTGCCGTTCGCTGGCGTGCTTCAGGATGTCCAGCAGATCGTCGGTGTCCGCGGGTTCGCCCGGAAACACGCTGGAGAGCCAGTCGCGCCAGGATTTGCGGCCCTCGCGCGCATCGGCCACTCCGTCCGCATTGGCGGCGTTGCCGCGCTCCACGCGCTCCAACTGCGCGGGTTCGTTCATGCATGCGCTCCGTCGATGTAGGGGTTGGCGATTCCGAAACCGCGCAGCAGCGCCACTTCCTTCGCTTCCATCGCCTCGGCTTCGGCTTCGGTGTCGTGCGCCATGCCGAGCAGATGCAGGACGCCGTGAACGACGAGATGGGCGAAATGGTCGGCCGCCGCCTTGCGCTGCTCACGCGCTTCCCGCGCGGCCACCGGCGCGCAGATGGCGATGTCGCCGAGCACGGCTGGTGGCGCGTCCTCGGTGCCCTCAGCGCAGTCCGGCCCGAGCGGAAACGCCAGCACGTTGGTGGCCCCGGCGCGTTGCCGGAAGCGGCTGTTCAGCGCCGCGCCTTCGCGTTCGTCGACGATGCGCAGGCAGACGGCCCGGGTATTGTCGCCGAGGGCCGCCCCTGCCCAGGCCGCCAGCCGCTCGGCGGGCGGCGCGCTCTCGGCGCAGGCGATCTGCACGTCCACGGTCATTTGTCGTCCCGTTTCCGCTTCGAAGGCTTGGCCGCTTCGGCCTCCGCATAAGCCTCGACGATGCGCTGCACCAGCGGATGGCGCACCACGTCCTTGGAGCCGAAGCGCGTGAAGCTCACCCCCTGCACACCCTTCAGCACGTCCAGCACATGCACCAAGCCGCTGCGATGGCCGCTCGGCAGGTCGATCTGGGTGATGTCGCCAGTGACCACCGCGGTGGAGCCGAAGCCGATGCGGGTGAGAAACATCTTCATCTGTTCGACGGTGGTGTTCTGGCTTTCGTCGAGAATGATGAACGCGCCGTTCAGCGTCCGCCCGCGCATGAACGCGAGCGGCGCCACTTCGATGACGTTGCGCTCGATGTACTTGTTGACGCGCTCCACGCCGAGCATTTCGTAGAGGGCGTCGTACAGCGGGCGCAGGTAGGGGTCGATCTTCTGCGCCAGATCGCCGGGCAGGAAGCCGAGCTTCTCGCCGGCTTCGACGGCCGGGCGCACCAGCAGAATCCGCGCCACTTCGTGGTTTTCAAGCGCTTCCACGGCGCAGGCCACGGCCAGGTAGGTCTTGCCGGTGCCGGCCGGGCCGACGCCGAAGCTCAAGTCGTTGCCGCGCATGGCCGCGACGTAGCGGCGCTGATTGCCGCCGCGCGCCTTGACCGTCTTCTTGCGCGTGCGCACGACGTCCGGCTTCGCGCCCGCGTCTTGCGCCGAATCGCCGCCTTCGCTCCGTCCGTTGCCGTTCCTCGCCACCAGTTCCTCGACCCCGGCTTGCTGCAGGCACAGATGCACCGCGGCCGAGTCCAGCGCTTCGCCGTCGCGGGTTTCGTCGTAGAGCCGGTGCAGCACGGCGTGGCCAGCCTGCACGGCGCGCGGCGGCCCGGCCAGCCGGAAGACGCCGCCGCGATTGCGTATGCGGATGCCAAGCCGCTCTTCGAGCTGCTTGAGGTTTTCGTCCAACGGGCCGCACAGGGCGGCCAAACGGCGCGAGTCGTTGGGTTCTAAGTGAACGTCCGTGGTTCGCGCCAAGGCGTCCGGGGGGTCGTCTGTCAACGTCTCTAGCAGGCGGCTTTCAGGCGCGGCTGGATTGCGATGACCTTAGCTTACGCACTCGCAAGGCGTCCGCGCAACGAGTTTGGCAGGGCATCGGTGATTTCGACCTCGGCGAAGTTCGCCAAGAGTTCACGCCCCTTGGCGGCGAAGTTCACCACGCGGTTGTTCTCGGTGCGGCCGGCGAGTTCGCCGGGATCGCGCTTGGAGGTGCCGGTAACGAGTACGGTCTGGCGGCTGCCGACCATCGCTTCGGCATGGGCCGCGGCCTGGGCGCGCAGTTGCCGCTGCAACGCGGCCAACCGTTCGCGCTTCAGGGCAAGCGGCGTGTCGTCCGGCAGGCTCGCCGCCGGGGTGCCCGGGCGCGGGCTGTAGACGAAGCTGAAGGAGGTGTCGTAGTCGAGTTCGCGCACCAGATCCAGCGTCTTCTGGAAGTCCGCGTCGGTCTCTCCGGGAAAGCCGACGATGAAGTCCGACGAGAGGCTCAAGTTCGGACGCGCCGCCCGCACGGCGCGGATCTTCGCCTTGTATTCCAGCACGGTGTGGCCGCGCTTCATCATCGCCAGCACCCGGTCCGAACCGGACTGCACGGGCAGATGCAGGTGGCTCGCGAGTTCGGGAACGTCGCGGAACGCGGCCACCAGCGTCGGCGAGAACTCGACCGGATGCGAGGTGGTGAAGCGGATGCGGTCGATGCCGGAAACGCCAGCCGCGTAGTGGATCAGTTCCGCCAGATCCGCTTCGGCGCCGTCGATGGCGCCGCGGTAGGCATTGACGTTCTGGCCGAGCAGGTTGACCTCGCGCACCCCTTCGCCAGCGAGCCGCGTCACTTCGCGCATGACGCCCGCCACCGGGCGCGAGAACTCCGGCCCGCGGGTGTAGGGCACGACGCAGAAGGTGCAGAACTTGCTGCACCCCTCCATCACGGAGACGAACGCGCTCGGCCCGGCGACCCGAGGCTCCGGCAGGTTGTCGAACTTCTCGATCTCCGGGAAGCTCACGTCCACCACCGGCTGGCGCGTCTTGCGGGCGCCGTCGAGCAGCGCTGGCAGGCGGTGCAGCGTCTGCGGGCCGAACACCACGTCCACATGCGGCGCTCGGGCGGCGATGGCCGCGCCCTCCTGGCTCGCCACGCAGCCGCCGACGCCGATCACCACCTCCGGCCGCGCCCGCTTGAAGGCGCGCCAGCGCCCCAGCTGGCTGAACACCTTCTCCGCCGCCTTCTCGCGAATGGAGCAGGTGTTGAGCAGCAGCACGTCCGCCGCGCCGGGGTCCTCCACCGGCACAGCGCCGTGGCTTTCCCGCAGCACGTCCAGCATCCGCGACGAGTCGTACTCGTTCATCTGGCAGCCGTGGGTTTCGACGTAGAGCTTCACGTTCCGCTCGCGGTTTCGGGTGGTGCGATCAGTGACGCGATCATAGGCTACGCGACGCGCTCCGTGCCGGTGACCTGCAGCGCCACCAGCTCGCGGTACTCGTCCTCGCCGATGCCGAGTTCCTGCGCGAACACCTCCTGGCTGTGCTCGCCGAAGCGCGGCGCGTGACGCACGGCCACCTCCGGCGTACCCGCCATGCGCCAAGGCAGCACCGGCAGCAGATGCGTACCCGATTCCGGGTGGGTCACCGGCACCAGAAAGCGCCGGGCGTCGAACTGAGCGGTGGAGTTGGCGTAGATGGGCTTGAAGGCCGCGCACTTCGCCGCGCAGACGCCAAGCCGGGCGAGCGCTTCGGCTTCCTTCTCCGCGTCCCGGCCAGCGAACCAAGCCGCAAGAATCGCATCGAGCGCCTCTTCGTTGGCCTTGCGCGCCGCGTTGGCGGCGAAGCGTTCGTCCTGCGCCAGCTGCGGCTGGCCGATGTGCCGCGCCAGCCGCTCGAAGGCGGCGTCCGTTTCCGCGGCCACGGCGATCCACTCGCCGCCCATCGCCTCGTCCGCGTCCGACCCCGGCGAGCAGGCGTAGACGCCGTGCGGGGCGAAGCGGGGGTGGCGGTTGCCGGCGGGTTCGCGCAGCGCGCCGTTGACGTCGCATTCGAGCATCGCGTCGCCCGTTTGCGCGGCCACCGCTTCCAGCATGGCGGCGTCGATGCGCTGGCCGACGCCGGTTCGCTTGCGGTGGTTGAGCGCCGCCAGAATCGCCGCGGCGAGGGTGTAGCCGGAGATCGGGTCTGGAATCAGCCCGCCCGTGTTCATGGGTTCGCCGCCCGCGTAGCCGTGGATGGACGCGAGCCCGGCCATCGGTTCGGTGGTGGCGCCGTTCGCCGGATATTCCGCCAGCGGCCCTTGGCGCCCGTAGCCGGAAACGGAAGCGAAGATGATGTCCGTGCGATGTTCGCGCAGCGTCTCCAGCGTCACGCCCCAGTTGGTCGTCACGTGCGGGCTGAAGTTGTCCACCAGCACGTCGAACTTCGGCACCAGGCGCCAGAAGATCTCCCGTCCGCGCGGATGCGCGACGTCCAACGTGATGGCGCGCTTGTTCAGATTCACGCTGTTGTACATGCCGTTGGTGTTGATGCCGGTCTGCGCGACCTCCGGGTTGCGCACCGCGGGCGGCACCGGCGCGCCGGCGCCCCGCCACACGTCGGGCCGGCGCACCGTTTCGATCTGCACCACGTCGGCGCCCATCAGCCCCAGCAGTTCGGTGCAGAAGGTGCCGGCCCAAGCCTGGGTGAAGCAGAGCACCCGGACGCCGGCGAGGGGCTGCTGACCGGAACGCTCGCCCTTGGCGGCGCCTGCCGCGCTGCTCGATGGCCCCGACCACGCCGCGCCGTCGTGTTCGCCGAGCTTCGGCGCCGACTGCCGCAACGCCCAAGGCGTCTCGGAGAGCTTGGCGAGCGGCCCCGACGCGGCCACGGCGCGGCCATCCACCCGAGTCCGCACGACGAAGCCGCGCGCCTTGAACTGCTCGCTGGCAAGCAGGTCGCGCATGGTCTGGACGACGCCGGAGATGCAGCGCAGCTTGGCGAGGCCATGGAAGATCTCCCACTTCGGACGCGATGCCGACGCCTGCACCAGGCCGTCGCGCACCGGCCGCGTGTCCTGCTGGTGCCGCCCCCAGGCGCTGACGAAGCGTTCGTCTTCGGCCAGGTCGTCGAGGCCGAGGAAGCGCATGGCCGGCGTCCACCGCTGCCAGTCGCCGTAGCCGTAGTTGATGAGGCCGTCGCTGGTCCGCCACAGCGGCCCGGCCTGGCCGCGCGGCCTGCCGCCAGCCGGTCCGAAGGCCGCGGCGCGTCCGCCGATGAAGTTGCCCATCACCGCCCACGGCGCGCAGGTGAGCGCCAGCGCTTCCGTCTCGCTCAAGTCGATTAACTCGCTGCCGCCCCGATGCAGCGCTGCCGCCGCGGCGATGAAGCCAGCGATGCCGGCGATGTAGCCCGTCTGCCGCCCCGGCAGCTGCAGCGGCGCGTCCTCGCGATGCTTGTTGATAGAGGCCCAGCCGACCCGAGCGCAACTGGTGAGGTTGTTGCCCGGCGCATCCGCGAGCGGCCCTTCGAGCCCGTGCGGCGTCAAGCAGAGGCGAACCACGCCGTCTTCATGCGGGAAGGCTGGCGGCGTTCCATTGGCAACCACCACATGGGCATCCGCGCAAAGCGCCGCGATTTCCGCTTCGCTCTTCGCCACCAGCGAACGCTTGTTCCAGTTCGCGTAGGCATGCAGCAGCGAGCGCTCCGCCCCCGGCTCGTCGTCGAGAAAAGGCGGCTCGCGGCGCAGCGCATGGCCTTCCGGCGGCTCCACCAGCACCACGTCGGCGCCGAAATCCCCGAACAGCCGCGCCGCCCACGCCCCGGACAGCCGATCCGACAAATCGACCACCCGAACCCCCTCGAACGCTCCCGCCACGCCAAACCCTCGAACAAACGCGAAGCCGCGGATTGTCCATGGTTCGGCGAACAATCGAAAGGCTTGCGCGTCCTTGGCAATCGCGCTTTGCACCTCGAGTCCGTGGTCACGGTCTGATCGCTAGGGTGCGTCGCCGTCGCCGTGATCCGCACCATGCCTTCCGCACCGGGCTCGGGTTCCAACAGCAGATAGCCGAGGACCGGCGCCATCCCCACCGCCAAGCCGGACGGAGCGGCCGCCCCACTCCAGTTCGCCGCCGGGTTCGCCCACGTTCGGCAGCGACGACTGCTCAACGCGAGGGACGGAAAGATGTAGTCTCTCGCTTGCAACCTGACTTGATCCTTCATTTGACGGAGCCAACGCATGGGCACAACGCAGCCGACACTAGGGGAGCAGCTCACCTTCAGCGAGACGGAACTCCTTGCGGACCACGACTACGCAGAGCCGCACGTGATCGGCGGGCAGCGGCTGCACGGCGGTTTCGATGCGGAGGGCGAATACGTGCCGCCGCGATCCAAGGTGCGGCGGGTCGCCATCGACCATTGGACGGCGGCGTTGCGGGAGCGCGGCGGGGACCTGCTGGCGGCGGATTCGTCGCTGCTCACCGGGCCGCGGGTGCCGAACGAGGCGCAGCAGCGGCTGTTGATGGAGAACGGCGTGACGCGGCCGTTCTGGAACGCGCTGACCATCACCGGCAAGATCGAAGGGCGCGGGCGGATGATCGGCGAGATGCCGTTCCCGGACCTGCAGGCGCTGGTCGTGGAAGACGTCGAGAGCATGGCGCTCGGCCACCTCAAGGGCGGGCTGCTGAAGGCGCACGGCGTGGACGAAGGCGGTGAGCCGGAGCGGGGCATCGGCGGCCACGACGTGATGTGGTTCGTGGCGCGGGATCTGGCGTTCGGGGCCAACGCGCATCCGGATGTCGAGCCGCCGGAATCCATCGCCAGGCCGGAGGCCGGCCAGCGCAACATGCCGGAGATCGACATGCCCTTCGAGCTGGCGCTGAGCTTTCTGATGAACCTGCTGCTGATCGAGTTCCGCGCCGAGATCGGCTTCGCCGCCTCGCAAGCGGTGTTCCGCACGCCAACTCTGTTCACCGGGCGGCGGGCGGAGGCGGAGGAAGCGGCGGTGATCGTGGAGCGCATCCGCACCGACGAGCGCATCCACGTGGAGTCGCTGCGCCTCTACCTCGGCGAGCTGCGTTCGCTGAACGTGCGAACGCTGGATGGCGGCACGATGCCGGGAGCGGTGCTCATCGACCGCTTCTGGAACGGCATCCTGCACTGGGCGACGGTCGAACAGCCGAGACTGGTGGCGGAGCGGCAACACGCCGTGCTGCGCGACGAGATTCTGGCGAGCGGCAACGGGGATTCGCTGCTGCGCGAGTTCAACGCGCTGGCGGACCCGGGCTACGCGGTGGCCGCGTAGCCCAACGCCCCGGCATCGTCCGGGGGCGGGCATGTGGTAGGTTAGGCGGCTTCACTCCGCGACTCCAAGAGACATCCGTGGCCTACGACAAACCGATTCCCCCGCAAGGGCAGCACACCAAGCCGTTCTGGGAGGGCGCCAAGGAAGGCCGGCTGATGCTGCCGCGCTGCCAGGACTGCAATCGCGTTCACTGGTATCCGCGCCTGATCTGCCCCTTCTGCCATTCCACCGACATCGCCTGGATCGAAGCCAGCGGCAAGGGGCGGCTGCACACCTACGCCGTTCAGCACCGCGCCTTCGGCGGCTGGGGCGAGGAGACGCCCTACGTCACGGCGTTCATCGACCTCGACGAAGGCGACCGCATGATGACCGTGCTGCGCGGCGTGGACGCGACCAAGCCGGAGGAGATCCGCATCGGCAGCCGCGTCGCCGTGGAGTTCGAGCAGGCGAACGAGGACACGTTCATTCCCTTCTGGCGCGTGGTGGAGGAGTAGCGCAATGGCAGCACCCAACCTGAGCAACGCAGCGGCCATCGTCGGCGCCGCGGAATCGGACGTCATCGGCTATCCGATGGAGCTGATCGGCGAGCGCGTGACCTCGCTGCAGCACCACATCCAAGCCATCAAGAACGTCAGCACGCTCACCGGCATTCCCATCGCGGACATCCAAGGCGTGTTCTCCGCCGGCTGGTCCGGCGAACTGTGCGAGCACCTGGGGCTGAAGCCGCGCTATCTGGACACCACCTCGGTCGGCGGCTGCTCGTTCCAGATCCACGTCCACCATGCGCTGGCGGCCATTCACGCCGGCATCATCGACATCGCGCTGGTGAGCCACGGCGAAGCCGGCTGGTCGTATCGCGGCGGCGGCTACGGCGGGCGCGGTGGCGGCCAGGTGAGCCCAGGCGCGGAGATGACCGCCGCCTACGGCACCTTCGGGGCGCCGTCGCAGTACGCGCACGCGATGGTTCGCCACTTCCACCGCTTCGGCACCAGCCAGGAGGACTTCGCGCACATCGCCGTGGTGACGCGGGACTGGGCGCAGCTGAATCCACGCGGGGTGATGTTCGGCAAGAAGCAGAGCCCGTTCGGCGGACCGATCACCGTGCAGGACGTGCTCGACGCCCGCCTCATCGCCTGGCCGCTGACGCTCTACCACTGCTGCCTGGTGACCGACCACGGCGGCGCGGTGATCGTCGCGCGGCCGGAGATCGCCCGCAGTCTGCGCACCAACCCGGTGTGGATCGCCGGGGCTGGCGAGTCGATGGGGCACCAGAACATGCTGGAGATGGAGGACTTCACGGCCACTTCGGCATCCCGTTCCGCGGCCACTGCGTACAAGATGGCGGGGCTGGGGCCGGCGGACATGGAAATGGCGATGATCTACGACTCGTTCACGATCACCGCCGGCATCACCGCGGAAATGCTGGGCTTGGCGCCGCGCGGCGAGGGCTACACGCTGTGGAAGGATGGCCACGCGGCGCCCGGGGGGCGCCTGCCGATCAACACCAACGGCGGCGGGCTGTCGTTCAACCACTCCGGCATGTACGGGATGCAGCTGCTCGTCGAGGCGTACCGGCAGCTTTCGCGCACCGCGGAAGACGGCGTCAACGGCATCGACGGCAAGCAGACGAACGCCACCGCCTGCGTGGTGAACGGCACCGGCGGTACGCTCTCGACCACCGGCACGCTGGTGCTGACGTCGGACGACCGCTAGCCGGGAGGGAGCGTTGGCCGACGTTCAACCAGCGGCACTTCCCGGCGGGCCCAGGGTCGCGCAGCGCTTCAAAGGCGCGGGCGTGGCCGGCGTTCGCGTCTGAAACCCGCCGGGGACAGCGCCAAGAGCGACCCTAGGCGCATCGGCGACGAGAGCGAAGACCCCGGCGGTTCTTCCATGCGAGGGGCAAGCCCCTCGCGCTCCCCGGCTGAAGGCTCCGGCCCTTCGCAAGAACGCATGCAGGGCGCGTTCACCAGCGGCGGCGTCGGCAAGCATCTGCTGCGCCTCGGCGGCTTCATGGCCGCCGGGTCGCTCTCCATGAACGTGGCGCAAGTGGCGGAGGTGGCGTTCGTCGGCACGCTCGGCACCGATGCGCTGGCCGCGCTCGGCTACGCCTTCCCGATCACCATCACGCTGTACGCCTTCGCTGGCGGCATCGGCACCGGCGCGTCGTCCGTGGTGGCGCGGGCCTTTGGCGCTGGCAATCGAGAACGGGCGCGGGTGCTCATCACCCACGCCCACCTGCTGGTGATCGTCGTCGGGCTGGTGGTCGGCACGGTGTTCGCGTTCAGCGCGCCGCGCATCGCCTCGCTGCTCGGCGCAAGGGGCGACGTCCACGCGATGGCGGTGGACTATCTGACGGTGTTCGCGGGCGGCTTCCCGCTGTTCATGGTCTCCATCGCCGGTTCGATGCTGCTGCGGGCGACCGGCAACGCGGCCAGCCCCGGCCTCATCATGACCGCCGGCTCGGTGCTGCAAACCGTGCTCTGCCCGATTCTTGTCTTCGGCTGGTTCGGCGCGCCGGAACTCGGCATTGCCGGCGCGGCTTGGGCCTACGCGCTGTCGCGCGGTTCGACCACGGTGTTCTACGGGTTCCTGCTGGCGCGGCTGAATCTGGTGCGCTGGACGTTCGACGGCGTGGGCGCCTCGTGGAAGAGCATCATGCACGTGGGTGGGCCGGCCATCGCCAGCGGCCTGGTGATGCCCGCCTCCATGTACATCATCACGCGGCTGCTCTCCAGCCACGGCGATGCGGTGGTGGCCGGCTACAACGTCGCTTCCAGAGTGGAGATGATGGCGCACATGATCCTGTGGTCCGCGTCTTCCTCCGTGGAACCGCTGGTGGGGCAGAACTGGGGCGCCGGGCTGCACAACCGGGTGCGCCGCGCGCTCAAGCTGACCAACAACTTCTGCCTCGGCTGGGGGCTGTTCACGTTCGTGCTGATGGTCCTGGTCGGCGAGCGGCTGGTGACGCTGATCGACGACGACCCCACGGTGGTGGACGTGGCGGTGTGGTTCTTCTACATCATCCCCTTGAGCATCGGCTTCATGGGCATGACGCAAGTGGCGAGCGCCTGCTTCAACGCCTTGGGCAAGCCCTTCCCGTCGCTGGTGATCTCGATTCTGCGGGCGCTGGCCATCTACATACCCTTGGCGCTGCTCGGCAACTTCTACCTCGGCTACGTGGGCATCTTCCTGGCCACCGCCGCCACCAACGTGCTGGTCGGGGCCATCGCCTGGTACTGGAACCGCGCCTACTTGCGCCAAGCAGCGCCGCGCTGAGGCGGACGCAAGGCACGCGGCGCACGTCTGCCATACTGAACGCCATGCGCTTCTTCAACACCACAGGGCCGATCGAACCGGATCGGCACTACTGCGTGCCGCCCTTGGAGCGCGTGAATCTGCGGGAGATTCACAAGCTCGTGCGGCAGCGGCGGTACTTCGTTCTGCACGCGCCGCGGCAGACGGGCAAGACCTCCATGTTGCTGGCGCTCAAGGAATGGTTGAACAAGCAGGGCGAGTGCGAGTGCGTGTACGCCAACTTCGAGGTGGGGCAGGCGGCGCGGGAGCAAACCGAGCCGGCCATGCGGGCGATGCTGAGCGAGCTGGCATCGCGGGCGCAGGGGGAAGATTCCGCCTTTCCGCATGGCGAGTGGCCGCGCATCCTGGCCGAAGCCGGCGCCTTCGGCGTGCTGGGCGAGGTGCTCACCGTCTGGTCGCGAGCCACCGCCAAGCCCGTGGTGCTGCTCATCGACGAAATCGACGCGCTGATCGGCGACACTCTGCTTACCGTGCTGCGCCAACTCCGCTCGCGCTACGACCGCCGCCCGCGCGAGTTCCCGCAGAGCGTGGTGCTTTGCGGCGTGCGCGATGTGCGCGACTACCGCATTCGCTCCGGCTCGACGAACGAAGTGGTGACCGGCGGCAGCGCTTTCAACGTCAAGGCCAAGTCGCTGCGGCTGGGCGATTTCAATTGCGACGACGTCGGCAGCCTGCTGGAACAGCACAAGCAGGAAACCGGCCAGCATTTCACCGCCGCGGCGCAACGGACGATCTGGCGACAGACCCAAGGGCAGCCGTGGCTGGTGAACGCGCTGGCGGACGAGTGCTGCGCGGCCGTGCCCGACCGCGATGTGGAAGAAGAGGACGTTCGCGACGCGCAGGAACGCATCGTCGCGCGCCGCGAAACGCATCTCGACCAGCTGGCGGACAAGCTGCGCGAAGAGCGCGTCCGGCGCGTGGTGGAACCCCTGCTCAGCGGTGGCGAGACGCGCACCTTCACCGATCGCGACGTCGAGTACGCCCGCGACCTCGGCTTGCTGGCGCTTGCGCCGCCGCTGCGCATCGCCAACCCGATCTACGCCGAAGTGGTGCCGCGGGAACTCACCTGGGTGGCGCAGGAGGAACTGGCGCAGGAGGCCGCGTGGTACACCGATGCCGCTGGCGCACTGGACGTGGTGGCGCTGATGGAGTCGTTCCAAGCGTTCTTCCGCGAACATTCGGAACATTGGCGGCAGCGCTTCCTATATCAGGAGGCATGGCCGCAGCTGTTGCTGCAAGCGTTTCTGCAGCGGGTCGTGAACGGCGGCGGACGGGTGGAGCGCGAGTACGGGCTGGGACGCGGCCGCACCGACCTCCTCATCGTCTGGCCGCAACACGAAAGCACCGCCCGCCACGTCGTCGAATGCAAAGTGCTGCGCCGAAGCGCCGCGGAGATTGTGGCCGAGGGACTGCGCCAGACCGCCGGCTACATGGACAAGTCCGACGCCGACAGCGGGCACCTAGTGGTGTTCGACCGCGACGAGGCCAAGCCGTGGAGCGAGAAGATCTTCCATCGGGTGGAAGACGCCGAGGGCGTGGCGATCCACGTCTGGGGCATGTGACAGCTCCGCTAACGCGACACGTTCCCCACGTATCCGGTCGAGCTCTCGACGAGGCTGACGACATGGATGTCGCCGTCGGACGCGACTACCAGCCGCCATTGGCCGCTGCCGTCGCCCAACTCGCCGGAGAGTCCGTCGGCTTTGCCGGTTTCCAGCTCGGAAGCCGTGAACTCCCGAGTCGCGCCAGCCGGAATGGTGACGCGCACCACGCCGCCGGGCGATGCGCCGTTGTCGTCGGTGCCCGTGATGGCGACGCGAGCGCTGGCGGTGCCGACGTTCACCAGGCGCAACCTGCTGGTCAGCTCGCTGCTTGCCGGATTGAAGAAGACGACCTCGCTGTCGCCGCTCGCGAGACGCGGTGCAACGCCGTGCATCGCGACCAGCGGGGCGCTCTCGCTGGCGCGCATGTAGCTGCCGGCGTACACGTCCAACGACGAGCGCAGTTCCAGGCGCCAGATCCCCTCGCCGACGCCTTTGGGCAGGCCCTTGGCGGCAGCTCCTTGGGCCAGGTCGGCGGGCGACAGCCGCACGGCGCTGCCAGCGCCGATCGCCAAGGTCACGGGATCTCGTGCGCCGCCATTGCGGTCGAACGCGCGGATTTCCACGCTTCCCGCCTCGGCGGAGTAGTTCACGAAGCGCAGGAATCCGCTGCGTCTGGCTGGCCATTCGGCAGCCGGGATCAACGGCAGATGCTGCGGCTTGGACGTATCCGGCACCAGCGGCATCAGCGAAAGGTTGGTCAGTTGCGCTTGGCTCGACATCAAGCCCAGTACGCGAACGCCATCGTAGGAGGTTACCCGCAGTCGCCATTCGCCAGCGCCCTGCCCCAACTGCCCCAACTTGTTGCCGACGACGCCGGTGCCAACGCCTGCCGCCAACTCTGCCGCGCCGAAGTCTCGTGCCGTTCCTGCTGGCACTTCGACCGCGACCGTCGCGGCGTTGCCGTCGCCGTCCACGCCTTCGATCAGCGCACGGGCCACCTTCGAGGTCGGGTTGATCACCCGCAACCGGCCGGTGTTCCCACTGCGATCGAACGTGAGCAGGCTGTGCCGCGCGTACGCCTCCGGCGCGAGCACGTTCATGCTGGCGACGAGGCCGGTCTTCGTGTGCGTGTAGGCGTGGACCTCCATGTCCGGCAAGGCCGAGCGGAGTTCCAGCCGCCAATCGCCTTGGCCGACGCCAACGCCGGAAGCGAGGCCGATGGCAGGATTGCCTTGCTCCAAGTCGTCGGAGTCGATGCGCATGGTTCGTCCAGCGCCGAGGGTGAACGTCGTCGGGCCGAATCTCCGCCCGGCCGCGTCGATGGCGACGATGCTCACCTCGCCCGCCTTGCCGTCGCGGCTGAGGATGCGGACGAAACTCTCGCCGAACGGCGAACCGGCCGCCAGGAAGACAGGCACGGCGTGCGAGCCGTCGTCGACCAGCACGGCTGCCCCACGGCCACGCAACGCTGGTGCGTGTTCGCCCAAGGCCACGGTGCCGAGCGGATTGCCGCGTAGATCGATGTAGTCGCTGCTTCCATCCAGCCTGACTTGGCCGCCGCCGAGACCCGTGTTCGTCACCAGCGGCGCGATGTCGGCGATGGCGTTGTCGTTCAGCCAGAGGCGCGTCAAGGAGGACAGTTCGGACAGCGCCGAGAGGTCCGAAATGGCGTTGCCGTCCAAGGCCAGTTCGGTCAACGCCGACAAGCCGGCAAGCGCCGAGATGTCCGTCAGGTTGTTGTCGCTGGCCCAGAGCGTGGTCAAGGACGGCAGCTCGCCGATTGGCGCCAACGTGGCGAGGGCGTTGCCGCGCAGCCGCAGCGCGCGCAAGTTGATCGCGTACTCCAAGCCGTTCAACTTGGTGATGCCCAGATCGTCGAGGGAGAGCGACGTGAAGGTCGCCAAATCCCCCTGGGTGATCGTCCTTTCCGCATCGTCGTCGGCGTCTTGGGTCTGCTCGCCGTCGGAGAGTCGTTCAGCGAGCGCCTTGCTCAATCGCGGATCGTGGATCTCCACCGGCGCGTCCGGGTCCGCACCCACCTCGACATTGACGCGGCTCGCGTCTCCCCAGTTGCCGTCGGTCGTGCCCAAAGCCCGCACCTCAAAGGCGTGCAGAACGCCGTTGGTCAAGCCGGAAACCGTGTGCGTGGTGCCTCCGCCAATGTCCGTCCACGCATTGAAGACCAGCGGCTCGCCGGTGCCGTGTCGATACTCGTAGTGCCCGACGACGCAGCCCTCGGGTGCGCGCCAAGTCAACGTCGCGCTTGCGTCGCCGGGCGTACCGGCGAGATTCAACGGCGGCGGCAGCGGCCCCGCGTCCGCGTAGACCCGCGCCCCGCGGCTCCTCAGCGTCTGAATCTGCACGGCGTTCTCGCCGCAAGGAATTGGGTTGTCGTTGAGCTCGATGTAGTCGCCCTTGCCCAATCCAACGTTCTCCACCAGTGCGCGGATGTCCGTGACGCGGTTGTGCCACACCCTCAAGTCGTTCAAGGAAGTCAAGCCGCGCAAAGGCGAAACATCCTCGATGAAGTTCCACGACAACCCTAGGAAAGTCAATGACTTGAGCCCCGCGAGCCCGGAGATGTCCGAGATGGCGTTGTCGCCGATGCCCAGCTGCTCGAGCGACGTTAGGGCCGCGAGAGCGGAGACGTCCGAGATGGCGTTGCCGCCGAGCGACAGCGTCGTCAAGTTGGTGAGACCGGCGAGCGGCGAGATGTCCACCAGCGCACTGGCGACCATGCTCAACGTCGTGAGTCCGGTCAGCCCGCGAAGGGGAGTGAGATCCGACGTCGGATTGCCGCCAGCGCGCAGAGTCGTCAGCGACCGCAACGACGCCAGTGCTGAGAAATCCGTTACGGCGTTGTGGTAGATGTTGAGAGTCGCCAAGGGAAGCTGGGTGATTGGCGACAGGTCCGAAACGGCGTTGCCCTCGATATTGAGAGTCGCCAAGGGAAGCTGGGCGATTGGCGACAGGTCCGAAACGGCGTTGCCCTCGATGCTCAAGTACCTGAGGCCAGTGGCGAATCGCAGCCCTTCAAGGCTCCTGATCGCGCCATGCGGCGAGCGGTCAGGCCCGCGCAGGCGGCAGCTGAGGCGTTCGATCGACGCCATGTCGTCCTCGGTGATGGCGCTGCCACTGGCCTTGTCCAACTCCCACTCGATGCAGTGACGCAAGGCCGCGTCCCTGATGGAAATCGTCGCCCCGCCGATGGATGCGCGCGCCGCCGTGCTGCAACCCTCGGCGTTCACGGCGCGCACCTCGAAGACATGGCTGCCCTCAGCGAGATTCGGCACGCGGTGGCTGCGGCTCTCGCCGCCGCCAGGAACCATCTCCCAGCCGCCGAAGACGCCGTCCGCGCCGCTGCGTCGGCGCACCTCGTGGACGCGCACGGTGTCTGCTTGGGGAGCGTCCCAGGTCAAGGTCGCGGTGCCACGGGCCAATTCGACCGCGAGGTTCGCTGGCGCCGACGGCGGTGCGTCTGCGGGATCCACGTACACCCAGGCACCTCTGGCTTCAAGCTCGGCGACCGCCGAAACCGCAGCGCAACCAAGCGGATTGTTGGCCAAGGACACGTAGGCACCGTAAACATCGAACCATCTGGAGCTCGTGCCGAGTTCAGCATTGGCGGTCAGCGGGGAGATGTCCCAGATGTCGTTGTTCTCGGCGTTCAGGTCGACGAGCGACGTCAATCCCGACACGGCGTCGATGTCCGAGATCGCATTGTTGTTTATGTACAACGCCTCCAAGCTGGTCATTTCGGCGACGGCCGAGATGTCGGAGATGCTGTTCACGTCGATGTATAGGGCGGTGAGCGACGTGAGGCCAGCGAGAGCGGAAATGTCCCGGATAGCGTTCTGGCCGAGGTACAGGATGCGCAACGACGTAAGGCCGGCGAGCGGCGTCACGTCTGAGATCGAATTGACGCTGAGCCAAAGCTCCGTCAAGCCCGTGTTCTTGGCGAGCGCCGAGATGTCCGAGATGTCGTTGCTCGAGAGCCACAGCTTCGTCAAAGCCGTGTTGCCGGCGAGCGGCGAGACGTCCGAGATGTTGTTGTCGGAGAGCTGCAGCTCTGCCAGGCCGACGTTGTCCGCAAGCGGCGAGACGTCCGCGATGGCACCACGTGTGACCGTTAGACGGCGGAGGGACGCTAGCCCAGACAGCGGCGACAGATCCGAGACGGTGTGATCACTGATGTGCAGCTCGACGAGGCTCACCGCATGTTCCAGTCCCGCCAAACTGCCAACTTGGGCGAACTGGCCCCGGTTCGTCCCACAGCGCAGCTCTGTGAGCGTCGCCATTTCGGCTTCGTCTATTGGATCTCCGGGCGTCTTGCCCAGCGCCTTCTCCACGCATTGCTGCAGACGGTTGTCCGCCATCGTCACGGTCGGCGACGCGGCCGCAGTCGAAATCTGCGCTGCCTCCCCGCAACCGGCGCTGTTCACGGCGCGCACTTCAAAGGCATGGCTGCCGTCGGCGAGACCCGATACGCTGTGGCTGCGGCTCTCGCTGCCGCCGGGCACCATCTCCCAGTTGCCGAAGGCGCCGTCCGCGCCAGCGCGGTGCCGCACCTCGTGGACTCGCACGGTGCCCGCCTTGGGGGCGTCCCAGGTCAAGGTCGCGGTGCCGCTGGCCATTTCGACAGCGAGGTTCGCAGGCGCCCCGGGCGCGGCGTTCGCGGCATCCACGCCTACCGAGACGCCCTTGGCTTCAAGCTCGGCGACTGCCGACACCGCGGCGCAGCCAAGCGGATTCTTGGCCAAGTACAAGGACGCGGCAGAGCCGAGCCCGGTGTTGGCAGTGAGCGGGGAGATGTCCCAGATGTCGTTGTTCTCTGCGTTCAGGTCGACGAGGGAGGTCAGTCCCGACATGACGCCGATGTCCGCGACCGCGTTGCGGTACATGCTCAACATCTTCAAGCCGGTCATCCCTTTGATGGCCGAAATGTCGGAGATGGCGTTGTAGTAGATGCCCAGATAGGTGAGCGACGTGAGACCGGCGAGGGCGGAAATGTCCGCGATGGCGTTCTTGCCGACATCGAGAGTACGCAACGCCGTGAGGCCGGCCAGCGGCGTCACGTCCGAGATGCGGTTCGAGGCGATCCGCAGCTCCATGAGCCTCGTGAGATTGGCGAGGGGCGAGACGTCCGCGATAGCGCCGCTGGAGGCCATCAGACGGCGGAGGGATGTCAAGCCGGACAGCGGCGACAGATCAGAGACGGCGTGGACGTTGAACTCAAGGTAGACAAGGTTGGACGCGTGTTCCAATCCCGCGAGGTCGGCGACGGACTTGGCCGAGCACCTCAATTCGGACAAGCCAGCCAAGTCGCCCTCGGTGATCGTCTCCCCGGCCGACTTGTCCAACGCCGTCTCGATGCATCCGCGCAGCGCCGCATCCTTGACCTCGACCGCATCGCCAGCCGCCGCGAGCACGGGCGTGGCGGACGCCAAGGCAAGGAAGGAGAACGCGGAGACGACGTGCGCGAACCTAGCCACGGTGCGCTGCCTTCGGGCTTGTCCGCGCGAACCACGGCGGACCGGGCCGTCTTGGTTGCTGCCGCTTTGGGCTGTCGGCGTGGTGCGCGACTGCCCCAAGACGCCGTCGAGGGCGTCCACTGGGGTCGCGTCCTCCACGCAGGCGCGAGCATTGGAAGCGGCCGAGCTTGGCATGTGGCTGTTCTCCCTGTGTCTCTTATACGCCGTCCGTACACGTAAGCATAGTGCCACCTGCGCAGTCAAACCGCGTGCTGCGCTTGCGCGCTTGCCCCGCTGCGCGTGCGGTTTCTGCTTGCCGTGCCGTTGTGTAACCATTGACGGCTTGAGCGGCAACGGGGGACCTCGGCATGGGGTACGAGAGCTTCAAGGTGGACATCCGGGATCAGGTGGCGCACGTGGTGCTGTCGCGGCCGGACAAGCGCAACAGCATGAATCCGGCGTTCTGGCGGGAACTGCCGGCCATCGTCGGCGACATCGACGGCAACGCGAAGGCGCGCGCCATCGTCGTTTCCTCCACCGGGCCGCACTTCTCGGCGGGCATGGATCTGGCGGCGTTTGGGGGCGGTTCGGGGAACGCCGACGAGAGGGCCTCGCGCATTCGGCACGGGGCGGCGTTCTACGACAGCACTTCGCACTTGCAGCAGGCGTTCAGCTGCATGGAAGAGTGCCGGGTGCCGGTTCTGGCGGCGATTCAGGGCGGCTGCATCGGCGGCGGGGTGGACATGGTGTGCGCGGCGGACATGCGCTACGCGACCGAAGACGCCTACTTCACGATCTTCGAGATCAACATCGGCATGACCGCGGACGTGGGTACCTTCCCGCGGCTGGTGAAGCTGGTGCCGGAAGGCGTGGTGCGCGAACTGGCGTACACCGGCAGGCGCATGTCCGCCGCCGAAGCCAAGGAGCTGGGCTTCGTGAATCGCGTGTTCAAGGACCACGACGCCATGCTCGACGGCGTGATGGAGGTGGCGCGGGACATCGCCAGCAAGCCGCCGCTCGCCGTCTACGGCTGCAAGCGCATGATCAACTACGCCCGCGACCACAACACCGCCGACGGCCTGGACTACATCGCCATCTGGAACGCTTCCTTCCTGCAAGGCGCGGAAATGCAGGAGGCGATGCGCGCCAACCGCGAGCGGCGGGCCGGCGATTTCGTCGATCTGCCGCGGCGACGTTCGGCAGCGGAATCCGCGTGATGCAGTTCGTCTTCAGCGAAGAGCAGGCGCAGCTGCGCGACGCGGTACGGCGCTTCCTGAGCCAGCACTCGCCGCCGACCGAGGTGCGGCGGCTGATGGAGACGGACGCTGGCTACGACGGCGAAGTCTGGCGGCGGCTCTGCACCGATCTGGCGCTGGGCGGCGTCCACATCCCCGAACGGCACGGCGGCCAGGGGTTCACGTTCGCGGAACTCGCCATCGTGCTGGAAGAGATGGGGCGGGCGCTCTACTGCGGCCCGTACTTCTCGTCGACCGTGCTGGCCGCCACCGCCATCCTCAACGCCGGCAGCGAGGCGGACAAGGACGACCTGCTGCCGGCCATCGCTTCCGGGGAATGCAGGGCCGCGCTGGCCTTCACCGAGGGGAATGGGGGCTGGGACGCCGACGGCATCGAGGCGATCGCACGAGACGGGGCGCTCAGCGGCGTCAAGAGCCATGTTGTCGACGGCTGCACGGCGGAGCTACTGGTGGTGGCGGCGCGGGAAGCTGGCGGCATCTCCTTGTACGCCGTCGAAGCGGATGCACATGGGGTCTCGCGGCGTCCGCTCGCGGCGTTGGACCCGACGCGCAAGCTCGCCGAAATCACGCTGCAAGGAGCGCCGGGGAGACTCGTCGGCAAAGCGGGCGGCAGCGGCGAAGCGTTGGCGACGACCTTGCAGCTCGGCGCCGTGGCGCTGGCCAACGAGATGGCCGGCGGGGCCGAACGGCTGCTGGAATCCGCAGTCGAGTACGCCTCGACGCGGGTGCAGTTCGGGCGCCCCATCGGTTCGTTCCAAGCGATCAAGCATCGCTGCGCCGAACTGCTGCTTGCCGTGGAACTGGCGAAGTCCGCTGCCTACCAAGCGGCCCATGCCGCGGCGGTTGGCGACGACGATCTGCCGGCGCTGGCCAGCCTCGCGAAGGC
This sequence comes from Candidatus Azotimanducaceae bacterium, assembly GCA_965243175.1. Taxonomy (GTDB): domain Bacteria; phylum Pseudomonadota; class Gammaproteobacteria; order Pseudomonadales; family Azotimanducaceae; genus VXYL01. Next base: position 2,807,528 of record OZ251532.1, read on the forward strand.
GGCTGCCGCCGAGGCGTACATGCAGGCGGCCAAGGATTGCATTCAGATCCACGGCGGCATCGGCTTCACCTGGGAGAACGACACCCACCTCTGGTACAAGCGCGCCAAGAGCTCGGAGGCGTTCCTCGGCACGCCGTCCGAGCATCGGCAGCGGTTGATGGAACGCTGGCAGACGCCGCGTCCTTCGAAGGCGGAGGCGGCAGCAGTCGAGAGCGAAGCCGAGTCGACGCCTGCGGTTCAGGACGGCGCCGAGGCGGCCACGGTCCGCGCCGAAGTCCGCGCCTGGCTCGAGGCGAACTGGGATGCGAGCGCGAGCCTCGTCGAGTGGCGGAGCAAGCTGGCCGATTCCGGCTGGGGGATGCCGACCTGGCCGAAGACGTGGTTCGGGCGCGACCTGCCGCAAGCGCTGGCACCGATGGTGGACGAGGAGTTCGCGCGCATCGGCGCCATCGGGGTCGCCAGGAGCGGCATTCGTCTGCTCGCCGCGGCGACGCTGCTCGAACACGGCGACGACGCGCAGAAGGCGAAGTATCTGCGCCGCATCCTCACCGGCGAAGACACCTGGTGCCAGCTGTTCAGCGAACCGGGCAGCGGTTCGGACCTCGCCGGGGCGGCGAGCCGCGCCGAGTTCGACGGCGAGCGCTGGATCGTCAACGGCCAGAAGGTGTGGACCACCAGCGCCCACCATGCGGACTACGGCCTGCTGCTGGCGCGCACGGATTGGGACGTGCCCAAGCACCAGGGGCTTTCGTACTTCGTGCTGGACATGCGGCAGCCCGGCGTGGAGGTGCGGCCTTTGCGGCAGATGAACGGCCATGCGTCGTTCAACCAGGTGTTCTTCACGGATGCCCAGGTGCCGCCCGAAGATCGGATTTCCGCCACCGGCAACGGCTGGCAGGTCGCCATCACCACGCTCGCCCACGAGCGGCGAGGCGCGGACCGCATCGGCGGCGATGGCGGCGGCGCGGAACGCGAAGGCCCCATCTACGAGGCGGAGCGCGCGGAACAGGCCATCGCGCTGGAACCGTACAAGTGGTATCCGCAGCGGGCCGGGCGGGTCGATCTGGTGGTTGAGCGAGCGCACGCCACCGGCGCCATCGAGGACCCGGTCGTGCGGCAGGAGATCGCGCGGCTGCTCGTGCTGGCGAAGAGCGCGGAGTGGACTGCTCGCCGCGCACGGGCGGCTCAGCAGCAAGGCCGACCGCAGGGGCCGGAAGGGTCGCTCGGCAAGCTCGCCGGCAGTCACGTGGCGCGTCTCGCCTGCCACGTTCACACGTTGATCGCTGGTGCGGACGCGATGCTGGCCGGGCCGGACGGAGCGCTCGACGGCCTGATCGCCGAGATCCTCATCTCCGTGCCGGCCACGTCCATCGCTGGCGGCACGGACGAGATCCAACGCAACATCATCGCCGAGCGCGTGCTCGGCCTGCCCAAGGAGCCGCGCATGGACGGCGGGCCGTTTCGGGATGTCCGCCGCAACTGAGGCCGCGAACCGCGCCGCAAACGCGACGGCGCCTTGCGCGAACTGCGGACATCCGCGCAACAGCCGCTTCTGCCCGAAGTGCGGGCAGAACGACCGCGACTACATCCGTTCGCTGCCGCCGCTTCTCGGCGACATTCTGAAGGAGACGTTCGAGCTCGATTCGCGCATCCGGCGCACCGTCCGCCCGCTGTTCCTGCGCCCCGGCGAGCTGGCCAGCGAGTTCTCGCGCAACCGCCGCGCCAGCTACATGTCGCCGGTGCGCCTGTATCTCGTCACCAGCATCTTGTTCTTCTTCCTGCTCTCCGTCTTCGCGCCGAGCGAATTTCGCCCACAGCGGGGCGAGCGCGAGGAAGCCGTCGAACAGGTGCGGATGGACCTCGAAGACGCGCGGGAGGCTGCGGACGTCGACGCGCTGAAGGCGGTTCTGCCGCATCCGCAGCGCCGCAAGGTGGACGCCATTCTGAAACGCCCGGGCGGCTCGTTGGCGAAGATGGCCGTGTACGGGCTCGCCAAGGACCCCGAAGCGTACGCCGAGCGCGGCACTTGGCAGAACTACATGGCGGCTCGGGTGATTGACGCCCTGGAGGACCCGGCGGCGGTGTTGTCGCAGTTCGTGGAGAACCTGCCGTTCGCGATGTTCGTCACCCTGCCCGCCTATACGCTGCTGCTGATGATCTTCTTCTTCGGCAGCCACCGCTTCTTCACCGAGCATCTGGTGTTCGCCGTCCAGCTGCACACCTTCGCCTTCATCGTGCTCGCCGTCTCCATGCTGCTGCCGGACGGCGAACCCGAGCGGTGGCCTGATCGCCCGGAAAGGCCGGTCGCCGCCAGTGAGGAAGGGGCATCCTCGCCTGCGATCGATGTGCGAATCGACGGCGAGGGCGAACGTGCGCAGCGCGTCGTGGAGGCGCTGGTGGACATCTCGCTCGAAGCGGAGGACACGCAAGCGGAGGACGCGACGGATGCGCCAGAGCTCGAAGGCATCGCAGAGGCCGAAGACGGCGCCGACGCACCAGACGGCATCGTCGTGGCGCTCGGCCCAGCCGACGACCAGACCGACGTCTTCGACCTAATCGGCCTGTTCCTCTTCCTATGGCTGCTCGCCTACCACTACCTCGCGCTGCGCCGCTTCTACCGCAACGGGCGCTTGCGAACGACCATCAAATGGGCCGCCCTCACCTTCGCCTACGTCATCCTCCTGATTCCCGGCATAGCCCTCTCCGCCCTGCTCACGGTCTTCCAACTGCGCTAGTCGCCGGTGTAGAGCCCGAGCCGGCACTCGTCGCGCTCGATGCCACGGACAACCGAAGCTTGAGCTTCGGGAACACCATGTGCGCCCAAGTGCGCCACCAGTCTTCATATTCCTTGCCGATGTTGCGATCCGAGCGAGACCAGCCGTTGATCGGCTTGCCTCGTCGCTTGAAAGCGGGCTTGCCTTGTTTGCGCCGGGGATTCGCCAAGCAGAGCCGAGTTCTGGTTGCTATGGAGGACGTCCCAGTCGTCCATGGCGATGCCGTATGGGATGTCGGAAAGCAGTAGCTCGATGCTGTCGTCTTCGAGGTGCGGCAGATGTTCCCGGCAATCCGCAAGCGTGATCTTGTCCAGATAGCGGGCGTTCATTCCGACTCTCCGATGTCCAGAATGTCGTTCTCCGATACGGACTCCACGGCGCGGGTTCGCGTGTCCAGCCTTCGATTGGAGAGCACCTCGCGGATGGCATCCTGTCGAGACAGACGCATGATCTCGCACGCTCTTTCTGCAGGGGCCTTCAACGCCTTCTTTCAGTCCTGCGTCAAGAGCAGCAACACCTTCTCCAACACCTCCTCCACAGTGTCCGCAGGCAGTGCGGCGATGAAGGCTGCTTTGCGCGTCCTCCAGTCGAGACTCTTGAACTGATCCGCCAGAACCACGCCAGTCACCTTTAGGCCCTTTGGGATCGCCACCTCGAACGGGTAGCCCTTTGCACGGCTGGTGATGGGGCAAAGCAGCGCAAGGCCAACTTTGCCGTTGTACGTCCTGGGCGAGACGACGAGCGCTGGGCGCCTCCCGGCCTGCTCGCTGCCCGCCTGCGGATTCAGATCGATCCACACGGCGTCGCCCCGCTTGGGCGTCCAGCGAGCAGGACTCACCATGCCTCCTCGCCAACCGGCGAGCCGGTCTGCACCTCGCCGTGCCGATTGGTCTCGGAAACCTGCTCAAGCAGGTCGCCGAGGCGCAGTCGCCGCTTGAGCGGCCGGATCGTCAGCGTCTCGCCCTCGCATGTGAGCCCAACCGGGCAGTCCACATCCAAGGCCAACTGCCGTGCGACGGACTTCGGAATGCGAAGGGCCAAGCTATTGCCCCACTTCTTGATCTGCGCCTCCATTCGACGTGCGCCCCGGTGATACGACGTAGATACATTAGCGCCTGTGGCGGTGCTGTCAACCGAATCGTCAGTTCTCGCGGGCTGTCGTGGTTGGGTTACGCTCACACCTCACCGAAGCATTGAGCGAGAGGAGACGATGAAGAACTGCGCCGCCCCGCGTGTCGCCGTGGCGAAGATTGCCGCGCCCATGGTGCTGACGGTTCTCGGATTCGCTGCCGGCGCCAATGCTGCGCAAGACGCCGCGGCTGAACGCTGCTACCGCTTGTACGCCCTGACCGACGGCACCCGCGCCGTGTCGCCGGGAGTGTTGATCGAGGCGTCCGGCGGCATGCCCGCCTACTGTCGGGTGCGGGGAGTCATCGACCGCGCCATCCAGTTCGAGGTGAACATGCCGGTGGAGGGGTGGACGGGACGCTTCCTGTTCCATGCCCAGGGCGGCCTCGCGGGTTCTCTCAGCGATGCGACGAGCCTCGTCGACGACGGCTTCGCCATGGCGACCACCGACACCGGGCACGAAGGCGAGGACCCGGCCTTCTACCACGACCCGAACGCCACGCTGGATTTCGCCTTCCGCGCCAACCATCTCGCCACGGTGACCGCGAAGGAGGTCATCGAACGGTTCTACGGCAAGGCCGTGGAACACTCCTATCTCTGGGGTTGTTCCAACGGCGGGCGCGCCGCCTTGCAGGAAGCGTTGCTCTACCCTGACGACTTCGACGGCATCATCGCCGGCGCGCCAGCCATCGACTACGGCACTGGGTTGCTGGCGTATGCCTTGGAGACGTCGCGGCACCAGCAGCGGAATCCGCTCGATCTCGACGACGTCGCCTTGCTAGACGCCAACTCCAAGCGAGCCTGCGACCTGCTGGACGGCCTGGAAGACGGGGTGATCGGCGATCCCAGGCAGTGTCCGGTCGAACGCCTCGATCTCGACAGGCTGCTTTGCCGCGATGGACAAACCGCTGGCTGCCTCACGGCGGGCCAGATCGAGACCGCGCGCTTCCTGTACACCGGCGTGCAGGACGCGGAAGGCAACGTCGTTGTGCCGGGGCTCTATCCAGGGGCGGAAACAGGCGGCGACTTCCAATTGTGGGTGACCGGCCCGGCGGGCTTCATCGATGGCACGGCGAGCGACATCACCACCACCGTGCTCGACATCATCATGCAACGCACGCCGAGACCGATCGGCGCGCCGACGACCGAGTTCGATCTGGCGACCTTCGACCCCGCAACGGGTTTGGACGAGCTGGCGAAGGCCACGGTTGCGCTCAACCCGCCGGCCCCGGATTTCGGCCGCTTCATCGAACGCGGCGGCAAGCTGATCGTCTACAACGGCTGGCACGACCACCCGTGCCGCGCAAAGGTCGTCGAGGATTTCTACGAGAAGGCGCTGGACCTCAACGGCAAGGAGGCCCTCGACGAGTTCATGCGCGTGTTCCTGGTTCCGGGCATGGTGCATTGCATGGGCGGGCCGGGCGCCTGGGCGGCGGACTACATCGCGGCCATCGTCGAGTGGGTCGAGAACGACAACGCGCCGGACCGGATTCTGGCGCACCACCCCGGCAACCTGAGCTTCCTGGAACTGTACGGCGCGGTCGCGTCGACCGGCGAGATCGTGAACTGGCACGAAGCGGCGATGCGCGTTGGCGAGACCATGAAAACGGAAGACAGGAAGTTCTCGCGGCCACTGTGCCCCTATCCCACATGGGCGAAATACGACGGCACGGGAAACCCGGACGACGCGGCGAATTTCACCTGCGCGGAAGCCAGCCCACCCTGACGCAACGCCGAGACCAACAATCTACACCGCCGCATGAAGGCGACCGCAGCAGTTTTCGTACGGCCGCCGGTCCAGCGCCCCTGCGATAGGATCACCGAACGTCACCGGCCCAATCGCACTCCATGCCCACCTTGACCGGCATCCACAACGAGAACGAGTTCTACAGCCACCACTACTTGGCCGAGATCTTCGCCGGCGACATCCAGGCCACGCTCGAACGCTGGCGCAAGGAGGCCGAGGCCGCCAGCGCCCGCACGCCCCACGCCGAACTCCGGGCCCTCGCGCCCGAGTACCAGCGCTTCCGCCGCGAGTTCGCGCACGAGCGGCGCACGGGCGAGCGCATCCTCAGGCAGCGCGAGTGGTTTCGGCGGCTGCTTCCGGTCCTCGGCTACCGCTACCAGCCTGCGAACCATCTGCTGGAAGACGGCAGCGAAGTGCCGATTCTTTGCGCCGTGGGTGGCACCGGGGGCAACGCGAACGCCCCCCGCCTGCTGGTGCTCGGCGTCTGCGATCCCGACGGCGAAGGGGAGGACCCGCTCACCCTCAAGCCGCACCGGTTGCAGTTCCACGGGGAAGCGCCGCCGGCCGAAGCTCTCCTCGCCGAGACGTGGAACGCCATCGTCACGAAGCGCGTCTTCGCCCAGAGCCGGCCGCCGCGGTGGATCATCGTCCTCTCCCCCGACTCCGCGCTTCTGCTCGAACGCGGGAAGTGGGCGCACAATCGGGCGCTGCGGTTCGACTTCGACGAGATCCTCGCCCGCCGCGAAGAACCCACGCTCCAGGCTACCGCGGCCCTGCTCCACCGCGAGAGCCTGCTTCCCGCCAGCGGGCAGAGCCTCCTGGACGGGCTGGACGAGAACAGCCACAGGCACGCCTTCGGGGTCTCCGAGGACTTGAAGCACGCGCTGCGGGAGAGCATCGAGCTCATCGGCAACGAGGCGATCCGGCATCTGCGCGAAGTCTCGAAGGAGCGCGTCTACGAACGGCCGGACGCGGCGCTCGCGCACACGCTCGGGCTCGAAGCGCTGCGGTACATGTACCGGCTGCTGTTCCTGTTCTACATCGAGGCGCGGCCCATGCTGGACTACGCGCCGCTGAACGCCGAGGCGTACCGGCGCGGCTACGGGCTGGAGCGGCTGCGCGACTTGGAGATGGCGCGGCTGACCACCGAGGAATCGCGCAACGGCCACCACCTGCACCTCAGCGTCGAGCAGCTGTTCCGCCTCGTCCGCCACGGCTTCCACGCCGAGGAAGACCTGCTGAGCGGCACCGGCGCCAAGCCAACCGTCAGCCAAGCGCCGCAGAGCCACGGCTTCTCCATGCGTCCGCTGGACAGCCGGCTGTTCCGCGAAGAGGCCACGCCGCTCCTGAACCAGGTGAAGCTGCGCAACCACGTGCTGCAGCGGGTGCTGCGGCTGATGTCCCTCAGCCGCCCCGGAACCCGCCGCGGCCAAGGCCGGCGCGGCACCGCAAGCACCCGGCGCGGGCGCATCTCCTACGCCCAGCTCGGCATCAACCAGCTGGGCGCGGTGTACGAGGCGCTGCTGGCCTACCGCGGCTTCTTCGCCGAAGAGGACCTCTACGAGGTGAAGCCGGCCGGCAAGGCGCACGACGCCCTCGCCACCGCCTACTTCGTCCCGCAGCGCGATCTGCCGCAGTACGAAGACGAAGAGAAGGTGCAGGACCGCGACGAGAACGGCCGCCTCAAGCTCCGCGTCCACAAGCGCGGCACGTTCGTCTACCGGCTGGCGGGGCGGGACAGGCAGAAGTCCGCCAGCTACTACACCCCCGAGTCCCTCACCCGCACCGTGGTGAAGCACGCCCTGCGCGAACTGGTCACCGAATCCACCCCCGCCGACGACATCCTCAACATCACCGTGTGCGAACCGGCGATGGGGTCCGCCGCCTTCCTGAACGAGGCGGTGAACCAGCTGGCGGAGCGCTACCTGGAACGCAAGCAGCGCGAACTGAACCGGCGCATCGAACACGCCGACTACGCCGACGAACTGCAGCGCACCCGCCACCGCATCGCGGACCGCAGCGTGTTCGGCGTGGACCTGAACCCGGTGGCGCTGGAACTCGCGGAGGTCTCGCTGTGGCTGAACGGCATCCACCGCGACGGCCACGTGCCGTGGTTCGGCTTCCAGCTCATGTGCGGCAACTCGCTGGTCCGCGCCCGCCGGCAGACGTATCCGCGCGCCACGCTCACCAAGCAGAAGAAGGCCAACCTGTGGTTCAACAGCCCCCGCAGCGCGTGCCGTGGCGTTCGCGGAACGGCGAAGCCCCGACGCGCCCGCCCGGCACGGTCTACCACTTCCTGCTGCCGGACCCCGGCATGGCCAGCTACCGAGACAAGGCCGCGAAGCGGCTGGAAGCCGCCAGCTTCGAGACCATCAAGGCATGGCGCAGCGCCTTCTTCCAGCCGTTCACGGAAGAGGAAGTGGAGGTGCTGGAAGCCCTCTCGACCAGCGTGGACGAACACTGGGCCGAACACGTGAAGCAGCTGGCCGAAGACCGCGCCGCCACCGAGGACGCCCTGCCGGTGTGGGGCCAGCCGGAACCAGCGTGGCCGTCAAGTCCCCGTAGATCCGCCTTTACTTTGGCATCGTGCATACGGTAGGGTCGTCCACCTTGATAGCGAAGGATGAACGGCAGCTAGCACACCACCAGCCCACCGGCCAGGATGGCAGCACCTAGCGGCCCCACGCGAGCATGGCGAAAGTAGACCAGATGTCATCCGACACGCAAGACGCTACCGAGGTTCTAGACGCGCTTCGAGAGATACTGGCGGTCGACAAACTGCCAATAGGATTCCTGCTTGGTGCCGGCTGCCCTTGCTCGATCAAGAGCAGCGAACGACCGGATGCCCCTCCCCTGATACCGGACGGAAGAGGACTCACCAAGGCTGTCATAGAGAAGTCTTCTGGAGTTCTGCTCGATTCGCTCCATCGCCTCATCAAGATGTTGACGGACGACGGACAACAGAATCCAACAATTGAACACATGCTAACTCGCGTTCGCGCATTGGCGGCTGTCGTTGGCAAGGATGAGGTCCGTGGATTTTCTGCTGACGATCTGGAGTGTCTTGAAAAACACATCTGCGAAACCATCTCGGCGGTTGTCCACCAACGTCTCCCAGAATCGCAAACCTCCTATCATCGTTTGGCCAATTGGATCGGCAACCGCAGGAACAGATCTATGATTTTCACTACGAACTACGATCTGCTAACCGAACAGGCGTTGGAGTCACTCCGAGTGCCATTCTTTGACGGCTTTGTTGGCTCATACAGGCCGTTCTTCAGCCAGCAAGCCTTGGAACGTGAAGACCTCCCGACAAACTGGGCCTTGCTCTGTAAGCTCCACGGATCGATCAACTGGCGACACGTACCAGACAGCAACAACATCGTTCGAAGCCACGATACCGATGCAGGCAACGAACTCCTCATCCATCCATCACATCTAAAGTACAACGAGAGTAGACGTATGCCCTACTTTGTAATGCTAGATCTGCTCAAAGCGTTTATCGAGAATGGAACTGTAGCCCTTTTCACCCTAGGTTATTCATTCTCTGACGAACACATAAACGACGTGATCGCCGACGGTCTACAATCGAATCGTTCTGCGGTCTGCTACGCATTCCAGTATGAGTGCCTTTCGAAATACCACCAAGCATCTGGCATGGCGAAACGATGCGACAACCTGCATGTCATCGCCCGCGACCAGGCTCTTTCTCGTGGCCGCCCTTCGCGATGGACAACCTCTCTTGGGGATCTAGGCAACCTCGGTCCGACATTTGCTGCGCGGCAGTGTGAGAAGGAAGGCTCTGTGCGTGAGAATGAGGACGACAAAAGGAGCATTCCCCTTATGTGTTGTCTTGGTGATTTCGATGTCTTCGCAGGGTTTCTTGAGACCTTTTCGGCAACGAACGTGTCCTCCAATCGTGGGTCGATGACACCATGAATGTAGACCCGACGCTCCTAGGCACCGTAGAGGATGTCTCTGGTGCGACAGTTCGCGTCAGGATGGGAGACGCCACAGCATCTGGCCTCAGCTTCATTGATGGCGAGAGCTATCGCGTTGGCCAAGTCGGAGGGTTTGTCCGGTTCCCAATGGGATTTGTCAATCTCTATGGGATCGTCTCTCAAGTGGGCGCTAGCGCGGCACCGTCGAGATTGTTGCAAGAGGCAACGTCCGACAACCGGTGGGTTAGCGTACAGTTGGTAGGCGAGGTCCGGCCGGACAAGGAGTTTCGGAGGGGTATCTCGCAATATCCTACGGTAGGCGATCTAGCACACTTGGTGACGAAAGATGATCTCGGATCCATATACAGAAGGCCCGATGATGCTCGATACGTCAAGATAGGCCACTTGTCAGCGGCTGATTCTATTCCGGCTCTGATCGATCTGAACGCACTTGTCACTCGGCATAGTGCGATCGTTGGAGCAACTGGATGTGGGAAATCCACTACCGTGGCTGGTGTGCTTTCCGCCCTAGCGGACAGCAACCGGTATCCGTCAGCGAGAGTGCTCATTATCGACATACACGGTGAGTATGGAGCAGCGCTTGGCGATAGAGCTTCAGTTTATCGGACCAACGCGGGTGAAGGGGAGGATGTGAGGATGCTTCAACTTCCCTATTGGGCGATGAGCTTGGATGAGCTACTACCCGTCACGTTCGGACAACTCGAAGGGCGCGAAAGGGGTGCGCTTGTCGATAGGATCGTAGCCCTCAAGAAGGAGGCGGTAGGTGCCTTTACGGGAAGAGGCATAGGAGTAGATGACGTCACGGTAGATACTCCAGTGCCATTTAGTATCCATAGACTGTGGTTTGACCTTCACTGCGAGATGAACGCAACGCATTATGAACGACCCGGGGCAGGTCAAACGAGAGAAACCTGGGCTCTGGAGACCGACCGTAAAGGGGTGCCGATACAGGAGGGAGACGCCATGAAGGCTGTCCCACCGCGTTTTCGACGGCACAAGGACGAGAAGGGCGATACGGAAAAGATCCGTATGAGCACCTCGAATTTGAACCTAGGACGGCCTGTCGATGCTCTCGGAGCGAGATTGCGGGATCCGAGATTTGACTTCCTCTTTCGCCCAGGCCCGTACCTACCGAACGAAAAGGGCGACGTAGAGGCTGACCTTGGCGGCTTGTTATCTGGTTGGCTGGGAGAGGAGGAGCCGGTGACAGTGCTGGATCTGTCGGGGGTCCCCAGTTCGATCCAAGGGGAGATTGTGGGTACGCTACTTCGGGTAGTGTACGATGCCTTGTTCTGGGCAAGGAATCTTCCTGAGGGGGGCCGCGAGCGGCCATTGCTGATTGTGTTGGAGGAAGCTCACGCTTATCTAGGCAGCGACGGCCCTGGGAGCGCGGCCTTGGGCGTTCGGCGGATCGCGAAGGAGGGTCGGAAGTACGGGATAGGAGTCATGTTGGTCAGCCAGAGGCCATCGGAAATCGACGCCACCGTGCTCTCGCAATGTGGCACGATTTTTGCTATGCGACTAGCGAATCGGGATGATCGGGCAAGAGTAGAAGGGACGGCGAGCGACAGCTTGGAGGGGTTGTTCGGCGTACTTCCAGCTCTGCGGACTGGTGAGGCGCTTATCGTTGGCGAGGCAGTCAACATACCCGTACGGGCCGACGTGGAGCGTGTTCATCCGCCGCCGGACAGCGCAGATCCCGCAGTGGTGGTGGAGGGGAACGAGGAGGAAGGCTACGCGTCGCCGGGGGGTTGGAATCAGCCTCGGGACAAGGCAGACTATGACGAAGTAGTCAAGGTTTGGAGACGACAGAATCCAAGGCCGGATCAAGTCGTCTGACGACGCAGCAGAGCAGTGTAGGAGGAGAAGGTGACGCGCGACCCCGTTAGCTCAAGCAACTTGGCCGAAGTTGGTTACGATCAGCCCACGCAAACCCTTGAGGTCTGCTTCAAGAGCGGTCGCACCTATCAGTACTTCGGCGTGCCAGAGCGCGTATATGAAGACTTGAAGAGCGCCGGCTCCCCGGGTGGGTTCTTGAACCGTGAGGTGAAGGGGAGATACCGTTACGCGAGGGTTTGAAGGCTGGCCCGCTAGTGTGCCGCGTGACGACCAGCGCGACAGGGCGTAGCTGCCATCGTTCCATCAGCTACGTTGGCGGGTGCTAGCCCTTCACTGGCAAGGTATCGCCTGAGCCTGTTGGTTTTACGGTCACCGCTCCCATGCCCACCCTGACCGGCATCCACAACGAGAACGAGTTCTACAGCCACCACTATCTGGCCGAGATCTTCGCCGGCGACATCCAGGCCACGCTCGAACGCTGGCGCAAGGAGGCCGAGGCCGCCAACGCCCGCACGCCACACGCCGAACTCCGCGCCCTCGCGCCCGATTACCAGCGCTTCCGCCGAGAGTTCGCGCACGAGCGGAGCACGGGCCAGCGCATCCTCAGGCAGCGCGAGTGGTTTCGGCGGCTGCTGCCGGCGCTCGGCTACGTCTGCCAGCCTGCGAACCATCTGCTCGAAGACGGCAGCGAAGTGCCGATCCTCTGCGCCGTGGGTGGCACCGGGGGCAACGCGAACGCCCCCCGCCTGCTGGTGCTCGGGGCCTGCGATCCCGACGGCGAAGGGGAGGATCCGCTCACCCTCAAGCCGCACCGCTTGCAGTTCCACGGGGAAGCGCCGCCGGCCGAAGCTCTCCTCGCCGAGACGTGGAACGCCATCGTCACGAAGCGCATCTTCGCCCAGAGCCGGCCGCCGCGGTGGATCATCGTCCTCTCCCCCAACGCCGCCCTGCTGCTCGAACGCGGGAAGTGGGCGCACAACCGGGCGCTGCGGTTCGATCTCGACGAGATCCTCGCCCGCCGCGAGGAACCCACCCTCAAGGCCACCGCCGCGCTGCTGCACCGCGAGAGCCTGCTGCCCGCCAGCGGGCAGAGCCTCCTGGACGGGCTGGACGAGAACAGCCACAGGCACGCCTTCGGGGTGTCCGAGGACCTGAAGCACGCGCTGCGGGAGAGCATCGAGCTCATCGGCAACGAGGCCATCCGGCATCTGCGCGAGGTCTCCAGGGAGCGCGTCTACGAACGGCCGGACGCGGCGCTCGCGCACACGCTCGGGCTCGAAGCGCTGCGCTACATGTACCGGCTGCTGTTCCTGTTCTACATCGAGGCGCGGCCCATGCTGGACTACGCGCCGCTGAACGCCGAGGCGTACCGGCGCGGCTACGGGCTGGAGCGGCTGCGCGACCTGGAGATGGCGCGGCTGACCACCGAGGAATCGCGCAACGGGCATCACCTGCACCTCAGCATCGAGCAGCTGTTCCGCCTCGTCCGCCACGGCTTCCACGCGGAGGAGGACCTGCTGAGCGGCGAAGGCGCAACGCCGTCCGACGGCCAAGTCCCGCGCAAGCCGCAGAGCCACGGCTTCTCCATGCGTCCGCTGGACAGCCGGCTGTTCCGCGAAGACGCCACGCCGCTGCTGAACCAGGTGAAGCTGCGCAACCACGTGCTGCAGCGGGTGCTGCGGCTGATGTCCCTCAGCCGCCCCGGAACCCGCCGCGGCCAAGGGCGACGCGGCGCAAGCACGCGGCGCGGGCGCATCTCCTACGCCCAGCTCGGCATCAACCAGCTGGGCGCGGTGTACGAGGCGCTGCTGGCCTACCGCGGCTTCTTCGCCGAAGAGGACCTCTACGAGGTGAAGCCGGCCGGCAAGGCCCACGACGCCCTCGCCACCGCCTACTTCGTCCCGCAGCGCGATCTGCCGCAGTACGCCGAAGAAGAAAAGGTGCAGGACCGCGACGAGAACGGCCGCCTCAAACTCCGCGTCCACAAGCGCGGCACCTTCGTCTACCGGCTGGCGGGCCGGGACAGGCAGAAGTCCGCCAGCTACTACACCCCCGAGTCCCTCACCCGCACCGTGGTGAAGCACGCCCTGCGCGAACTGGTCGCCGACGCCACGCCCGCCGACGACATCCTCAACATCACCGTGTGCGAACCGGCGATGGGTTCCGCCGCCTTCCTGAACGAGGCCGTGAACCAGCTGGCGGAGCGCTACCTGGAACGCAAGCAGCGCGAACTGAACCGCCGCATCGAGCACACGGACTACGCCGACGAACTGCAACGCGCCCGCCACCGCATCGCGGACCGCAGCGTGTTCGGCGTGGACCTGAACCCGGTGGCGCTGGAACTCGCCGAGGTCTCGCTGTGGCTGAACGGCATCCACCGCGACGGCCACGTGCCGTGGTTCGGCTTCCAGCTCACGTGCGGCAACTCGCTGGTCGGCGCCCGCCGGCAGACGTATCCGCGCGCCACGCTAACCAAGCAGAGGAAGGCGAACCTGTGGTTCAACAGCCCCCCGCAGCGCGTGCCGTGGCGTTCGGAGAACGGCGAAGCCCCGATGCGCCCGCCCGGCGCCGTCTACCACTTCCTGCTGCCGGACCCCGGCATGGCCAGCTACCGCGACAAGGCCGCGAAGCGGCTGGAAGCCGCCAGCTTCGAGCGCATCAAGGAATGGCGCAGCGCCTTCTTCCAGCCGTTCACGGAGGAGGAAGTGGAAGTGCTGGAAGCCCTCTCGACCAGCGTGGACGAGCACTGGGCCGAACACGTGAAGCAGCTGGCCGAAGACCGCGCCGCCACCGAGGACGCACTGCCGGTGTGGGGCCAGCCGCCACCGCAGCGCCAGCGGACGGCCAACGAGTGGAAGGACGCCATCCGCCGCCAGGGCGTGTACAGCGAAGGCACGCGCACGGCCGGCCCGTACCGCCGCCTGAAGCTGGCGATGGACTACTGGTGCGCCCTGTGGTTCTGGCCCATCGCCGAGGCGCACCGACTGCCGAGCCGCGACGAGTTCCTGAACGAAGTGATGCTGGTGCTGACGACGTCCCTCTACCAGCCGGACCTCGGCCCCAACCAGACCGCCGACCTCTTCGGCGAGGAGTACGCCGAACACGCCCCGGACACCGCCCGCCGCATCACCAATACGCTGGGCATGCTGGATTTCGAGAGGCTGTTCGCGCAGTTCCCCAGGCTTGCGTTCGTGAACGACCTGGCCGAGCGCCACCGCTTCCACCACTGGGAACTGGCGTTCGCGGACGTGTTCGCGCAGCGCGGCGGCTTCGATCTGGTGCTGGGCAACCCGCCGTGGGTGAAGGTGGAGTGGGAGGAAGGCGGCGTGCTGGGCGACCGCAACCCGCTGTTCGTGCTGCGCAAGCGCTCGGCGACTGAGATGACGGCGCTGCGCGGCGAGATGTTCGAGCGCTACGCGGGGCTGCGCGAGGCGTGGCTGGCGGAGTTGGAGGAGGCGGAGGCGACGCAGGCGTTCCTGAACGCGCGGCAGAACTATCCGCTGCTGGCCGGGCAGCAGACGAACCTCTACAAGTGCTTCCTGCCGCAGGCGTGGATGATCGGGCGGGAAGGCGGGGTGGCCGGGTTCCTGCATCCCGAAGGGGTGTACGACGATCCGAAGGGCGGGGTGTTTCGGGAGGCGCTGTATTCGCGGCTGCGGGCGCACTTCCAGTTCCAGAACGAGAAGCGTCTGTTCTCCGAGGTGCATCACGAGACGCTGTTCAGCGTGAACGTGTACGGCGGGGCGCGGGATGCGCCGATGTTCAGGCACATCGCCAACCTGTTCGCACCAGCGACGGTGGACGCCTGCTTGGAGCACGACGGGCGCGGGGAGGTGCCGGGCATCAAGGACGACGGCGCGTGGACGACGGCTGGCCACGCGGACCGGGTGGTGGACGTGGACACGGCGGCGCTGGCGAACTTCGCCACGCTGTACGACGCCGCGGGAACGCCGTCGCGCCGGGCGAGACTGCCCGCGCTGCACGCGAAGACGCTGCTGGGCGTGCTGGAGAAGCTGGCGGCGCATCCGCGGCGGCTGGGGGATCTGGGCGACGACTTCCACGTGACCGGCCACTGGCACGAGACGATGGCCCAGCGCCAAGGCACCATCCGCCGCGAGACCCGCTTCCCGAAGGACGCCTCGGAGCTGATCCTCTCCGGCCCGCACTTCTGCGTCGGCAACCCGTTCAACAAGACGCCACGCGAGGTCTGCACGCAGAACAGCCACTACGACGTGCTGGACCTGACGACGCTGCCGGAGGACTACCTGCCGCGCACGAACTACGTGCCTGCTTGCGGGGAGGAGGAATACGAGGCGCGAACGCCGAGGGTGGGGTGGCGCGAGGACGGAGAGGACGAGCCGCGCAAAGTGAGCGATTACTACCGCGTCATCGCCCGCGAGATGGTGGGCCCGGCAGCGGAGCGCACCCTGATCCCGGCCATCGTCCCCAAGGGCGTCGCCACCATCCACACCAACACCGCCACCGCCTTCCGCGACCTCGGCCAGACGCTCGACTTCGCCGCCCTGAGCATGTCCATCGTCCTCGACTTCTTCATCAAGACCACCGGCACCGGCCACGTGAACCTGTCGTACCTCCGCCGCCTGCCCATCCTCACCGAGGATTGCGACCCCTGCATCCGAGCGGCCCTCCGAATCAGGGCCTTGCGCCTTTGCTGCTTGACGACGCAATACGCCGATCTATGGTACAGTGCCTGTATGTTCCAACACCCATCAGCCGACGGCGCGGCCATGACCGCCATCGACGCCTTCCGCCAAGACGCTTGGACGCGGCAAGACCCGCGCCTCCCGGACGACTGGGCCGCTCTCACCCCGCAGTGGCACCGCGACCATGCCTTCCGCACCGACTACGCCCGTCGCCAAGCCCTCGTGGAGATCGACGTGCTGGCGGCCAAGGCCCTCGGCCTCACCCTCGACGAACTCCAAACCATCTACCGCGTCCAGTTCCCCGTCATGCGCCAGTACGAGGCCGAGACGTACTACGACGCCAACGGGCGCATCGTGTTCACGCCTTCGAAGGGGCTGCCGGGGGTTGGGCTGCCACGGAAGGCCATCAAGGGCGACGCCAGCTACTCGCTGAGAACACCCAAGGAAACAAGGCGACGCATCGGTCTCGGATGGGAAGATGTTCGACACCTCACCAACGGTACGGTGACGAGAGAAAGGGCAGACGGTGCATTCGATTCGTTTAGCGCCGAGTTCGTCGCTGTCGAGCGACAAAGAGATTTCGCTGTAGCGATGACCGCTAGCATGGCATCAAGATGAAGATTAAACGGTTGCGCGTTCAGAATTTCCGCGCCATCAACGAGCTCGATCTGGTAGCGGGCACAAGCATGATCGTCATTGCCGGGCCAAATGGTTGCGGCAAGTCGTGTGTGTTGGACGCGATCAGATTCATTAAGTCCACGTATGGGGGCTATACCCCGAACGAATGGGACCAATGGTTCAACGAGTTTCAAATACAACGAACCCAAGACCCTCGATCGATGAGAGCGTTACTCCGCGATAGGGGGCGTGAAGCGATCCTCCAAGCCACTGTTTCCCTCCATGGCGATGAAAAGCAGTACATACGCGACAACCTGATCTCTCTGGCCGAAGAAGTCGCCCTTTCTCAATTGCTGCCAGGAACTACCTTTGAAACTTGGTCACAGCGGGTCCGAGTGCAGGGGCAGAAGATCGAGGGACTCGTCCAGCAGGTGCAAGAGCTCGGGCGCCAATACGCTGCAGCCTTGGCCCAAGAGCTCCAGAACAGTCAACACGTCGGTACAGTCACAGTTTCCCCAAGCGGAAGGGTTACCATAAACACTAACTTCGTCCACCAAACCATTTGGCGCATCTACCAGCCTGGGAGATTCGGCTTGCTGGACTATCACGGTGCACATAGAAACTATAGCAGGGAGCGCCTCGGAGGCGTCGACCTCAGCCTAAAGACACAGGAAGAGCAGCAAAAGCAGAGCATTCTCTACAACTATGGCTCAAAGTACGCTAACATAAAATCACAAATGGCCGCGGAGTATGTCCTCGAAATGCTGCGCCAGCAAGGCGGTGCCGCGACTGAAGGCCGCAAGAGTCTTTCCGCAACACTCGGCGACCTAGTGCGGCAGTTCTTCCCAGGAAAGACCTTCGAAGGAGTCAGATCTAATGAGGCAGGCGAGCTCGAGTTCTCCGTCGTCCTAGGAGACAAGCAAAAGCACGACATCAACGAGCTCTCTTCTGGGGAGAAAGAGATCCTCTTCGGATACCTTCGCCTAAGGAACTCCGCTCAGCGACACTCCGTTGTATTGCTAGATGAACCGGAACTTCACCTCAATCCAAAACTAATCCAAGGCTTACCGCAATTCTACCAGAAATACATCGGCGAGGAGTTAGACAATCAGATTTGGACGGTGACTCACTCTGACGCCTTTCTCCGAGAGGCGCTACAAAGCGCGAATACTAGGGTCTTCCACATGCGCGAGGCCAGGCAAGCTGATCTGCAGCGCAACCAAATTCAGGAGCTGAAGAAAGACGAGGAGATAGATGATGCTCTACTTGAACTCATTGGTGACATAGCGGGCTATCGACCAGGTGGAAAGGTCGTCATCTTCGAGGGCGAAAACTCGGATTTCGATGTAAGAATGGTAGGACTACTGTTTCCCGCATATGAGAGGCGCATGAACTTCGTGTCCGCAGGCAATAGGCGTAACGTCCGCAGACTGCATGACGCCCTCGAAAAGATGAAGCATCCGCAGGATGGCGGACGAATCTTCTCTATTGTAGACAGGGATAATGAAGAAGAGCGAGGACGGAACCGTCGCTACCAGTGGGACGTATACCACATCGAGAACTACCTGCTTGACTCGGACGTAATCCTTGGCATCTTGCGGCGCATACACTTGGAGGACGTCGGTTTCGAGAGCGCTGAGGAAGTTGATGACGCGATGAGAACGCTGGCCGAAGCAGAGATCGATGGACTAGTAGAACATGTAGTGAGGGAGCGAGCATTCCGAGCCATCCACGGTGCAATTAAACTCCGGGGTGGCGACGATGACGGTTCTGGGCCTGTGGAGAGGGTCACGACGAGGATTGGCGAGTCTTTGGAGAGGCTGCGACATCTTGGCGAAGGCGATCTCTCAGCGTCAGCTTTGGAGGACGCCGCGGCTGCGCGTAAGCGCACGTTAATCGAGGCTCTTGAGGGCGACAGGTGGAAACGAGAGTTTAGAGGTAAGGACATCCTCAAAGCGTTCGCAAGAGACTACGGACGGGGCATCAAGTACGAGATCATACGCGACATGATAGTAGTGGCCATGGCGGAACGAGGCATTAGGCCACCGGGGATGCTTGCGGTGTTGGAACGTATCGACAAGTATTCCGATGTAGAGGCTAGGTGATCCCGCAGACCTCCGTAAGTCGGCACGGTTCGCCATCATTTTGTCTCCGCTAACCCGGCTGGACGTTCTCTAGTTCGACCAAAGCCCTCCATTGGCGGAACAGTGTCTGTACTTCTTGATTATTAATAAAGCCGTAACCAGCAGCTGCTGGATGTTGCGCGATCAGAGGGTCGCTAACGAGGTACTCGAAGCCCTCGGCGAACTTCCCAAGCAACACAACTTTGGCATTTCGCTCTGACGCATCCCTCAACACTGCCTCAATTACAGGCATCCACTTGCATATCTGCATGGAGACAGGAGGAGAATTTTCCTGTGGATAGAATAGACTCAGTGACGCATTGAGCCACAGCCACCCTCTATCTCTACCACGTTGAAAGAGATCAGAAGTATGTTCGATGAGGCCATCTTTCCTCATGCTTGAAATCTGGTCTCTATTCGTTCCATTCTGAAGACGTCCTATTGCTACGAACCATGCCTTAAATATGTTTAGCAATGATCCCTTCATCCTGCTGTTGAAATAGTCACCCTCGAACAAATTGCCTACTCTGGCGTCGTGAAATGATACGCCGTTAGCTCTGGTGGAATCTGCGTAGGGAGACTCTCCTAACCAAACTACATTGACATCACAACGTGGAACGGAGAAGGCGGCAAAGCAACTGTCCGTCCCAGGAAGCCAGTTGGTCGACTCTAGGCTATCCAAGAAGACCGGATCAACCCTCTCTAGCGCGTCGGACAGCAAGTTATTCCAACTGTCGTGGGCACTGCTTAGGAGCCGTGTGCTAAATTCCTGTGATGGCATATCTACTCCCCTCCTAGGAGACTAAGACGACCTGTAGCGATCGATTACGGTTCCGAACCGACAGCGAGCGATGTCCCCGCACACGCGCAGCTCGTGGAACCTCACGAAAGCCCGTCTCTGGCTGCGCACGATTATGCACGGGGAGGAATGCCCTCCTAGGACGTCTGACCACCTACTGCTCGCTAGTGTAGTAGCTCGTCGAGCATTGTCAACCCTGGTCTCTTTGCGCTCTTTGCCGTCCTGAAGAGCCCGCCATGCCGATGGTCTCGACAGAGGCAGCCGTCCGCTAGATTCAGGGAGGGTCGGTAGGGCGAGCATTGGTGGCTAGGCAGGCCGGCGGGGCAGAGAAAGTCGCGGGGTGGGGCAACCAGATGCCATCAAGGGAGTTCCTCGGTAAGCACGAGGACTTCCCGCAAGTGTTGGTGCAGAAACGAACCGTCCGGCCAAGCGTAACCGCCATCGGCCCATTCCGGGCCCCAGCTATTGCGAATCAGGTAGTGGCGGTCGCCATCGCTCATGCCCACGCCAACCCCCAGCACGGCGTGAAGGCCGACGACGATCCCTTGCGCCGAAATCACCCACGGCGAGACCGGGGCGTGGAAGGCGTCGGGCAGGGAGATGCCCAAGATCGGCGCACGGCCTGCCTTGAGCGC
Source organism: Candidatus Azotimanducaceae bacterium (assembly GCA_965243175.1). Taxonomy (GTDB): domain Bacteria; phylum Pseudomonadota; class Gammaproteobacteria; order Pseudomonadales; family Azotimanducaceae; genus VXYL01. The sequence continues at coordinate 2,827,817 of OZ251532.1, forward strand.
CGCTTCGACTTCGGCGGCTAGCGGTTCCTTGGCGAGGCTTGCCCGACGATACACATGAACGCCTGCCGGGGCGCTCCAATGATGAGGCAGGCCATCGGCTTGGTACGGGCAATCGGATTCAGCGGGCTGACCTTCCTTGGCAAGTGTCGCCGAGACGTCGGGCATTGAAACGCCCGGCCCATCCGAGGCGCCGGACGCGAAATGGTGGAGGTGTTCGGGGGATAGCTGGACGGTGCTTTCCCGCGCATGTTCGTGGGCGGTGGTGACCGCGTGTGCCAAGCAAGTCGGGCGGGCGCCTTGGTCGCGGATCGGGCCCAGCGCTGGCCGGTAGTCCAACTCGATGGAAAGACTCACCCGACCACCCGCAGTGCCTGACCCTTCTCTCGGCGCGACCAACCTTGATGTTCCTTGCCGTAGTCGTCGATAAGCACTTCGATGCGCTCAAGCGTCGTCCGGCTCCAAGGGCGGGTGTGCTCGAACACAAGGCTGTGCAGGCCCGGCGAGGCGAACTCGACGTAGATCGTGCGTCGTGATCGGTCGCCGTATTCTTGAGCTAGGTCGGGGTCGCTTTGGCCGACGATCCGCGCGTCTCCCTCGGCGTCCACCAAGGTCCAGACGAATCCGGCGGAGGCGTGATGCGCTGCGCAGACGGCGAAGAGATCGTCCGGCCCGGCTTCAAGCGCCGAGCCGCTGTCCACTTGGCCGATGGCCCACACGTCCGCCCATGCCCGATCACGATCAAGCGGTGCCAACGGGCGCTTCATCTCCTTCGCGTCGATGTCTTGCAGCCGTTCCGCTTCGTCGCGGGGGATGACTTCGGCGGAGACAAGGGCCCAGCACGCCGCCTTGTAGCCTATGCCGAGACGCAACGCCAGCTGGTAGATGGTCTCGGGCTCTTGGAGCGTTGCTTCGCTCCAACCGTGGCGTTCTGCCGTTTGCCGCAGCAGCGTGCTTGGCGCTAGGAGTTCGGCTGCGAAGGCATCCGCGCCTGCTTCTTTCGCGTTCCTCCCGTGCGCGGCGTTTCTTCCCGCGAACCCCACCGCGTGGTCGAAGCTGGACTCGTGGCCGAGCAGAAGGTGGCCAAGTTCGTGCGCTGCGGTGAACCGCTGGGCGGAGAGAGGGAGCTTCGAGGACACGACGATGCCCCTCTCCGCACCGGACTTGACGAACGCGCCCCAGAGCTTGTCCAACGGCTGGAACAGCAGGGGGATGCCACGATCAAGGACTGCGCCAACGACGTCGAAACTGGCGCGTTCGGCACCAGTCGCAGGCGGATTGGCCAGCACCTTGGCCGCCTCGCGGACGCCCCGTAGTGTAGTGTCGCTTTTATACCATTGTTTAAGTTGGATGGCCGTGTCAAGATGCGTTTCGACGGGTTTTCGGGAGAGCGACGGGATGCGTGTGGCGGCGAGGATCGAGGTGCCGGAGTCGGACAGGAAGCAGCTGGAGCGGTGGTCGTCGTCGCGCAGCGCTTCGGTGCGGCTGCGGGAGCGTTCGCGGATCGTGCTGGCGGCGGCGTCGGGGATGACGAACAAGGAGATCGCGGCGGACACGGGTCTGGAAGTGAACAAGGTGGGGCGGTGGCGGCGGCGCTACGCCGACGAAGGCCTGGCGGGGATCGCGAAGGAGCGGCCGCGGGGCGGCAACCAGGGCGGGCGGAGCGACGCCGAGCGGGAGGCGCTGCGCAGCCGCATCGTGGAGTTGACGACGACCGCGCTGCCGAAGGACGCGACGCACTGGTCGTGCCGGACGATGGCGCGGGAGGCGGGCGCGACGCGCGACTTCGTGAGCCGGACGTGGCGCGCGAACGGGCTGAAGCCGCACCTGTCGCGGACGTTCAAGCTGAGCACGGACCCGCGGTTCGAGGAGAAGCTGCGCGACGTGGTGGGCCTGTACCTGGATCCGCCGGAGAACGCGGTGGTGTTCAGCTTCGACGAGAAGAGCTCCATCCAGGCGCTGGACCGGACGCAGCCCGGGCTGCCGATGAAGAAGGGGCGCTGCGGCACGATGACGCACGACTACAGGCGGCACGGCACGACGTCGCTGTTCGCGGCGCTGAACATGGCGTCGGGCGAGGTGGTCGGGCGGTCGTTCCGCCGCCACCGCCACCAGGAGGCGCTGCGCTTCCTCAAGGAGGTGGAGAAGACGGTTCCGCCGGGGCAGGACGTCCACGTCGTGCTGGACAACTACGCCACCCACAAGCACGAGAAGGTGAGGAAGTGGGTGGAGCGGAAGAAGCGCGTCCACCTGCACTTCACGCCCACCAGCGCGTCGTGGCTGAACCTCGTGGAGCGCTTCTTCGCGCAGCTGACGGAGAAGCACCTGCGGCGCGGCGCGTTCACGTCGGTGTGCGCCCTGGAGAAGAGCCTCCGGCGGTATCTGGACACGTACAACGAGAACCCGCGGCCGCTGGTCTGGACGAAGACCACCGAGGAAATCCTCGAAAAGGTCGACCGCGCGAGAGCCAAGCTGGCCTCCGCGCCTTAGACTGCGTTATGTCAGCGACACTACAGTAGCATCTCGTCACGCTTGTTCACTGGCGCTCCTGCCTCGCAGGTACTCGGCGAACCGCAGCACCTCTTCCCTGTCCTTGTCCGAAAGGGCGGCCGCAGCTCGCGCCAGCTTGCCGATGGATTCGTCGTCGTTGATGTCGTTCCCTGCCAGGCTCTCCGTCCTCGTCTTGTACAGCTTGGCGAGCTGGCCGAGTTCAACGGCGCTCACGTTTCGCGTACCGCCCTCCATCCGGGAGAACACGGAGCGAGAGACGCCGATGTACGCGGCAACGTCGCCTTGGGACAGCCCTCGATACTCCCGCGCCTCCTTCAGGCGCAGGCCGAGGGTGCCTTCAACTGGTGCTTCGGTCGTCATGCGTTCCCACAAGGCCCCACGGCCCTTGGCCCAACCCCTCGGCAAGATAGGTCGCGGCAAGCTGGGTGCAAGCTCACGCCCTCCGCTGCGGCGCGCGTTGCCAAGCGCCTGTGGAGGCTCTTGGGGATGCGTGTACGAACTGGCCGCTGTACGCCTTCGGCGCGGGCAGATCGCCCTTGTCCTCTCGCTCCGCCATGGCCCAGGCCTCGAAGGCGTCATGCGCTTCGGCGATGGCCTGCTCGACGGTCTCCCCATCGGCTATGCAGCCGGGGAGGTCGGGTACCGTCACCAGGAACCCACCACCCTCGTCGCTGGAGAGCGGTTCGATGCGGATGGCGTAGTCTTCCAGTCTCACTGCGCTGCCTCCATCAGCCGCACCAGCCGACGAATGTAGATGAGCCAGTTTACTACCGCTGCCGCCGCTTTCCGTTGCAAACGGTGCTGCCGACGTTGTATCGTGTCAACATGCCACGAGCGAGGCACCCCAAGAAGGATGTGGAAGCCGCACTTGCGCAGGCCGAGGCTGCAGGATGGCTCGTCAGGCCCACCGCTTCTGGCCATCGATGGGGCGTCATGCGTTGTGGTGGCGAGGAAGGTCGAGCGGGTTGCCAAGCCTCGATCTGGTCGACGCCTCGCAACCCGGTTAACCACGGCAAGCAGCTGCGGCGCCTGGTCGAAAACTGTCCGCACGGGTCTGAGTCGGCCAAACGACGGCGATAAGGAGGAAGCAATGCCGAATCACCACTTCACTCTGATTGTCGACGGCGTGGACTTGCAGCACGAGTCCGTGGTCGACAGCCTGTTCGAGGCGGGTTGCGATGACGCCTTGGTCGGCAGCACGGACGGCGTCCAGTTCATCGACTTCGACCGTGAGGCGGCCAGCCTTGACGATGCCGTGCTGTCCGCAGTGGCGGACGTGGAACGGGTGCCTGGCGCTCAAGTCGTCCGCATGGCCGGCGCGGGGCTCGTCTCCATCGCAGACATCGCAGCCCGCACCGGACGCACTCGGGAAGGCGCGCGGCTGCTTGTCGCGGGCACCCGTGGGCCCGGGGGCTTTCCGCCTCCGGTCACGGACCCTAGAGCCAGGTACCGCCTGTGGCGCTGGGGCGACGTAGAACGCTGGTTCAGGCGCGAAGTCGGGGAGGAGATTGCGGGAACGCAAGACGAGCATCTTCTCTCGGCCATCAACGCCTGCTTGGAGCTCCGGCAGCAGCGCCGTTCGCTGGATGCAGGGAGGCGCAACCGCTTGCAGGTGCTGGCGGGTCTCTAGGTGCGCCGCTTCAAGGGCACAGGCGAAGCGTAGGCCGCCAAACCGTCAACGGGTGACAGTCACGGCGCGACAGCCGGTCCATCGTCGATACGGCCACCGCAAGCGCAACGTACTACGCCAACTGCGTCTTGAAGGCGGTGGGCGTCAAGATGGGGATGTTGAGCCTTGGCGCGAGCGCGAGCAGGTCGCTGTCGCCAGTCACGAGGGCGTCGGCACCTGCCGAGACAGCCAACTCGAGGAATACGCGGTCGTCAGGATCGCGGCAATCGGGGATGTCAACCAGACGGTCAACCACCACGGTCTCGCACCAGGGCAGGTACTCTCCCAGCACCCTCTCGCGTTCGGGTTCGCTGAGCCGGAACTTGGGGTAGCCGAGCACGCGGACAAGCTCCATTGTGGTTTGGGCGCTCGCCAATGGCGTAGTGCGCCTGAACTGCCACGCCTCAACGAGCCACGCCAGCGAACGGCCGCTGAACAGCAGCGCGGAGACGAGCACGTTGGTGTCCAGCACGATGCGCGGCTGGATCAATCGCGTCGCCTCGCCCACGCCACCGCATCGCGCACGTCTTCCTCCGTGATGCCCAGCTCCGCCAGCTTTTGGCGCACCGCATCCAATCGGCTGCTACGCACGGGCGTGAGGACGATCCTGCCGCCTTCCTCGCTCACGTCGAAGCTGTCCACGCCCGGGAACGAGGTCAGCAGCTCCTCGGGCAGCGTGAGTTGCTTCGCTCCGGTCACTCTCGCTAGCACGGGATTGGTCCAATTGGCCGAATCTGGGGCTGCATTCTACGCCTTCTGTCGACCAGAATTCATCGCCGTTTTCCTTCGAAACGCGGTCGTAGGCGATAGTGAAGATAGGACTCCAACAAGCGTCCCACCTCCTTCGGCCACCCAACCGGCATTCGGACATTCGCTCTGCCGCAGTTCTGCATGATCCAAGCGCCAACGTCTTGTTCGCCACCGCCGAAGCCGAACTCCTGCCCGTTCTTCCAGATGTCTTGTGCGAGAGCGCTCGGGGCACGTCCTGTTGCGTAATGTTGGCTCGTAAAGCGCGCCGAATGGCTCGTTTGCCCGATTCGCAGCCACTCTGCTCCCAGGAAGAACAAGTAGACTGCCTGTTGAGTTGCTGCCAAAGGCCGTGGCCGCGTGTGCGGAGCTTCACAGAACTCAAACTCGACATCCTGCCAATGGGACATCTCACGAATAGCCGGTATTCGCCTGAAGTCGGACAAGACTACGCTCAACTCTTCTCGCACGCTGCTTCGCCCCTGTGTCTCTTCCCCCGCTTGGCAACTCCTCGGAGGTGAGAAGGTAGCGCTAGCAGTCGGGCCATTGGGTACTCCGTGCCGCTTTCGCAACCCTTTGATTGCGAGGTGTTCACCAGGCCTTCGCAGGCCGTACGATGAGGCGGAGGGAAGCCGATCGTTGACGCCCAGTACGAACACCCGCATCGAACTATGCGATCATCCACCGACCGTCGCAAGAAGCCACCACCATGATCCCCTCCACCGTAGCCCACGAGGTCGCCCGTGCTTTGCGCGATTTCCTCGCCACCGGCTTCGGCCCCTCGAACCCGGCCCTCGCCACCATCCTTGACGACTTCCTCGCCGAACCGGAGAACCTCGCCAGAGGCCCCTACCTCTCCATCGCCCTCCCGCCGAAGCTCGCGCCGGAAGGCGGCGAGCCGTTCCCCGAGATCCCGCTCGGCTTCACCCCATACCGTCACCAGCGCATCGCCTACCAACGCCTCGATTCCGCCGCTCCCCACGGCGGGCGCTCCACCGTCGTGGCCACTGGCACGGGTTCCGGCAAGACGGAGTGCTTTCTTTGGCCGATTCTGGATCACTGTCGGCGGCACGCGGGCGAGGAGGGGGTGAAGGCCATCCTCGTCTATCCCATGAACGCGCTGGCGTTCGACCAGGCGCGGCGCATCGCCAAGGTCGTCCACGGCAATCCGGCGTTGCGCGGCAAGGTGAGCGCGGGTCTCTACGTGGGCGAGCGGGAGCGGCTGCCGCACACCACGATGGGGCCGGAGCATCTGATCACGGATCGGGAAGCGCTGCGGGAGCGCCCGCCGCACATCCTGCTCACCAACTACAAGATGCTGGACTTTCTGATGATCCGCCCGCCGGATGCGCGTCTGTGGCGGCACAACCAAGCCGGTGCGCTGCGCTATCTGGTGGTGGACGAACTGCACACCTTCGACGGGCCGCAAGGCACCGATCTCGCCTGCTTGATCCGCCGCTTGAAGGATCGGCTGCAAGTGCCGCGGCAGGGCCTCGTCTGCGTGGGCACCTCCGCCACCGTCGGCGGCGAGGAGAACCGCGCCGAGCTTCGCAAGTACGTTGCCGATCTGTTCGGCCAGCCCTTCGACGAAGGCGCCATCCTCACCGAAGAACGCCAGAGCATCGACGACGTGCTCGGCAGCGCCATCATCCAACGCCATCTGTCGCCACGGCCAAGCCTCGCCGAAATCACCGATCCCGCCCGCTATCCGAACGCGGAAACCTACTTGAAGGCGCAGCACGAGCTGTTCTTCGGCGCCGCCATCGAAGGCGATTACCAAGCGAACGGCTGGCGCATCGCGCTGGCCGCCAAGCTGCGCGAGCATCTGATGTTCGTGAACCTGCTGCGCACCGTGGCGGATGGCCCGCTGCCGTTGGTCGATGTGGTGGCGCGGATGCGCGCGAGCCTGCCGCTTTCGGCGGAACCCGCGCAAGCCCAGCGCGAAGCGGTCGGCCTGCTGAACGCCCTGTGCGCTCTGATCGCCGCGGCCAGAGAGGACGACGGCAGCGGCGGCGCGAAGCCGTTTCTGCGCGTGGGGCTGCATCTGTGGGTGCGCGAGTTGCGCCGCATGGTGTGCCGCGTGGCGCTGCGGATGCCAACGAATCCGCGCGCGAAAGCCGATGCGGAACAACCTGCGGAAGGCCAGGAACGCAACCCCACCCCCGCGCCGATGCTTCGCCATTCGGACGATTTGGACCCCGAGGATTCGCCCCTGCATCTGCCGCTGGTGCAGTGCCGCGAGTGTCGCGTGACCGGCTGGGGCGCGGTGCAGCGCTCGGCCACCTCGAAGGCGAGCCGCGATCTGCGCGAGTTCTACAACCGCTTCTTCTCGCGGGACATGGACGTGTACTTCTACTTCCCCACGCAAAGCGCCGAAGTGCCGCCGGGCATCGCCGGCGCGGCCCAATCCCTCTGCGGTGCCTGCGGGCATCTTCACGCCGGGCACAACGTCTCCGAATGTACCGATTGCGGCGCAACGGCCATCGTCCCCGTGTTCGTGCCGGAATCCACCACCAGCCGCGGCAACCGCACGGTGTTGAGCCGCAACTGCCCCTTCTGCCACGCCAGCGAAGCGCTCATCATCGTCGGCGCAAGGGCATCCAGCCTGCTCAGCGTGGTGCTCGGCCAAGCCTTCGCCTCCAAACACAACGACGATGCTGGCGGCAGCGATCTCGGCACACACGAGAACGCCGGCGCCCAGAAAGTGATCGCCTTCTCGGACAACGTGCAGGACGCCGCCCATCGCGCTGGCTTCTTCTCCGCCCGCACCTGGCAGAACAGCGTTCGCACCGCCATCGCGCAAGTGATCGCGCAGCACGACGGTATCACCTTGAGCGATTTGCAGCAGGAAGTGCCGCGCTGGTGGCGCAGCGAACCCGGCGGCGGCTTCGGCCCAGAGCGGTTCATCGCCGAGTTCATCGCGCCGGATCGCCAATGGTTCGCCGAGTTCCGGGAGTTGCAGGAACGTGGCCGCCTCGCCACCGACGTGCTGGCGCGGTTGGAAGGCTTGGTGGCCACCCGCCTCGAGTGGGAAACGCTGGCGGAACTCGGCTACCGCTCCACCATCGGGCGCACGTTGGAACGCACGCGGACCGCTGCCGTCGGCCTGGATCGCGCCGCCTTCCTGCAAGCCAGCGAAGCAGCAACCGGGCGGCTGCGCGAACACTTCGAGCCGTTCCGCGAACTCACCGCGAACACGGCGCAAGCGCTGTTGCTGGGCGTTCTGCGTCGCATGAAGGATCGCGGCGCGTTCGGTGGTCCGCTCACCACCGGCTATGTGGCCCAAGGCGGCAACCCCTACGGCACGTTGAGCCGCAACCGCGCCTTGCAGGATTTCGGCCGGCGTTCCGCACTGCCCGTGTTCCCCGCGCTCCGGCCCGGGCGCGAATCCGGTTTGGAGGCGCTGGCCGGTCGCAGCCGGGGCGCGAAGTCCTGGTATCAGAAGTGGGTGGAGAAGGTGCTCTCGCCATTGAATCCCCTCGCAGCCACGGAATACGCGCCGGACATTCTGGAAACCTTGTTCGCCGCGCTGGTGGATTCCGGCTTGGTCGCCGAACTGGATGCGGGGAACACCACCGCCTACGGCCTGAACCCAGCGCGTTTCCACGCCACCATCCGCACCGCCGAACTGTGTGGCGCCAGCACCGCCCGGCCGCTGGTGGTGGCGGAGGACGAAGCCGATCTGTGGCAAGGCGTGCCGTGCCTCGATCTCGCCACGCAGGACGTCTACCAAACGCCAACGCCAACCGCTTCCACTTGGTTCGGCCAGCTATACCGGCAGGCGGCCATCCGCCGCATCGTCGCCGCCGAACACACCGCGCTGGTTGGCCGCGACGAACGCGCCGCGTTGCAGGAACGCTTCGCCGCGCCGCAACCGCAACCGTGGGAGCCGAACGTGCTCTCCGCCACGCCAACGCTGGAACTCGGCGTGGACATCGGCGAACTCTCGGCGGTGGTGCTGTGCCAAGTGCCACCCGCACCGGAGAACTACGTGCAGCGCATCGGGCGGGCAGGGCGCAAGCACGGCAACGCGCTCACGGTGACTGTGGCCACCGGCCAGCCGCACGACCTCTACTACTACGCCGAACCGCTGGACATGCTGGCCCGGGGCGTGGAACCGCCGGGCATCTTCCTGAACGCTTCCGCCGTGCTGGAACGCCAACTCACCGCGTTCTGTCTGGATAGCTGGGTGGCTAGCGGCATTGACGAAGGCGCGGTGCCGGAGAAGATGCGCACGGTGTACGAGAACGTGGCTGCGGCTAGGCTCAAGGGTTTCCCGTATCCGTTCTTCGATTTCGTTCAGCGCCATTCGGAGGATCTGCTTGAGCGGTTTCTGCAAGCGTTCGAGGAACTGAGCGGATCTTCCCGCGACTATCTCGCCGAGTTCCTGCAAGGCGACGAAGACGGCCGGCCGCCGTTGGTGGCGCGGCTGGTGAACCGGCTGACGGAAGTGAACAACGAGCGCAGATCCCTTCGGACCGAAGCGCAGACCTTGCGCCGCCGGGTCGCTGCTTTGGAGAAGGGGCCGCAGGACGAAGCCACCGTTGGCGAAATCGAGGAACTGAACGCCGAACGGCGAGCGCTGGACGCCATCCGCCGCCACATCAACAACCGCGACGTGTTCGCCTTTCTCACCGACGAAGGGCTGATTCCCAACTACGCCTTCCCGCAGCAGGGCGTGACGCTGCGCTCCATCATCTACCGGCAGCCGCGGGAGGAAGAGCGCGACGAACGGCAACCCTTGTACGAATACGAACGCCCGGCGGAGGCCGCGCTCGGCGAACTGGCGCCGGAGAACGAGTTCTACGCCAGTGGCCGGCACGTTCGCATCAGCCGCGTGGACACCCGCGTTTCGCCGGTGGAAACGTGGCGCCTGTGCCCCAGCTGCGCGTACTGCGAAAACGTGGAGGAAAGCGGCGACGCCCACACCCTGTGCCCGCGCTGCGGCGACCCGATGTGGGGCGACGAAGGCCAACGCCGTCACATGCTGCCGCTGCGTTTGGTTCACGCGAACACGGCAGACCGCCGCAGCCGCATCCTGGACGACAAGGACGACCGCGAACCCCTGTTCTACACCCGCCATCTGGTGGTGGACTTCCAACCGAGCGCCATCGAATCCGCCTTCGCCATCGCCAAGGCGGAAGCCCCGTTCGGCTTCGAGTACATCGCCAGCGCCACCTTCCGCGAGATGAATTTCGGTCGCGTGGACGACCTGGGCCGCCCCACCCGCTTCGCGGGCCGCGAGACCCCGCGCAGCGGCTTCCGCGTCTGCCGCGAATGTGGAACGGTACAGCCGAGGGGCGCGGGCGAAGACGCGGAGAAAGCGGAACACACGCGCTTCTGCAGGTATGCGCGGGCCAAGCATCCGAGCGAGAGCATCGTGGAATGTCTGTACCTCTACCGCGAGTTCACCTCCGAAGCGCTGCGCCTGCTGCTGCCCATCACCCACATGGCCTCCGAACGCCACGTCGCCTCCTTCGTGGCCGCGCTGGAACTCGGCCTCCGCCAACGCTTCGGCGGTCGCCTTCCCCACCTGCGCGCCATGACCGGCGACAACGCCCTCCCCGGCAACAACGACGGCCGCCGCTACCTCATCCTCTACGACACAGTGCCCGGCGGCACGGGTTACTTGAAGGACCTACTGGCGAAACCGCAGAACCTGCTGGACGTATTGCAGGCTTCCTACACGGCTCTCCAGAACTGCGAATGTGGCCGCGGATCAGGCGCGGATCCCGAGCAGGACGGCTGCTACCGCTGCGTCTACGCCTACCGCCGCAGCCGCGACATGGAACACACCTCGCGCAGCACCGCAATGGCGCTCTTGGCGAAGATTCTGGAACACGCGGAAGACTTGGAAGCGGTGGAGGGCCTGGCCAAGGTGGACGTAAACGCCTTGGTGGAAAGCGAACTGGAAGCAAGGTTCCTGGAAGCGCTGCGCCGCGTGGAGGTGGATGGCGAAAAGGCCCGCGTACGCCAAGACTTGGTGGCCGGCAAACCCGGCTACATCCTGAAGATCGGCAACGCCAGCTGGCTAGTGGAACCCCAAGCGGACGTAACGCAAGCCGACGGCGTAGCAATCCCCAGCCGCCCAGACTTCCTACTCCGCCCGGTCCGCGGCGACTCGCCACCAATGGCCGTGTTCATGGACGGCTTCGAGTACCACCGCGACACAACGGCGGATGACTCGCGCAAACGCATGGCGCTGGCCCGGGCCGGTTTCCGAGTGTGGTCGCTCACTTGGCAGGATCTGGAGGTAGCGTTCGGCGGCGCAGCCGAGGCTGGGATGCTCTCGAACGCCCAAAACCCGCGGATGGCGGCAGTGCAACGCGCTCTGGACGACCTCTGCAAAACCGCCACCCTACGCCGCCAACTCCGCGACCCGGCCTTGCTTCTACTCCTCCGCTGGCTCCACGAAAGCGGCGACCCAAGCACAGCGTCAGCCAGCGCGGCCCGCTGGCGCAACGCCATCTTCACCACCTTGCTCGGCCTGTTCGACAGCCAGCACATGAGGGATGCGGCGCTGCTGAAACGCTTCAAGAACGCAACCGGCCCACTCCCCGGCCAACTCACCGAAGCCCTGGCCGACATGAACGCCCCTGCCTACGGCGGCACCGGCCCATGGCTGGCCGATGCTGGCGGCTTCGCGGACGTGTTCCTAGCCCTGCCCCTGTCCGCCATCGACCCACCAGACCCCACCCAACTGATCGCCATCGCCCACCTCCACGACACCGAGCCGAACCGCCGCAACCCAAACTACCGCCACGCCTGGAACGCCGCATTGCGCGTCTTCAACTTCCTGCAGTTCCTGCCAAACGGCTGGTGGATCACCCACGAAGGCGTGACGTCCAACCGCTACCCGGACTACGCGCCAGCGGACGAAGCGCCACCCCAAGCGGCGCCAACAGCCTCCGCCCACTGGGAAGCGGCAATGGAGCTAGCGGCACCAGAGTTGCACGAGGCGATGAAGCAGTGGGCTGCCAGCGGACTGCCCGCGCCCCAAGTGGGCTACGAGCTTGCCGACAGCGCCGGCAAGGTTCTGGCCGAGGCCGAACTCGCGTGGCCGGCGCGAAAGGTGGCCGTGCTCCACAGCGATCAGGCAGGCACGGGGGCCTTCGCGCATGGAGGCTGGCGCACTCACGCCGTAGAGGATGGCCGTGAGTTGGCGAAACACGTTGCGGCAGAGCTCGCGACGTAGCGCTTCGGGTGTTGCAAGTCCCGAGGTAGCTGGTATGGTGCCCGGGTTCGGAACCACGCAGGAGCAGGCAGTGATCGACAAAGACACCATCTTGGATGCTATAGCGAAATGCCACGCAAGATGGCGAAAGCGGGGTGAACCCTTGACAACGTGGGCGGCAAAGCCCAAGCGCTTCACTCCCGATGCGGCCAACGCGTTCTTCGTTGGCGTCTTGTTCGATCAACAACAGGACGCCGATCGGGCTTGGAATGGCGGAGAACACATGGTCGCCAATCACTTCCAAGGCGAGAACTTCTGGAAAGAGGTTGCTCGAACGCCGCTCAGCGAGGTCAAGAAGATCATGCGCCACGGCTATGAGGATGGGAAGGCGTTCTTCCGTTTCTGGAACCGATTCTCGAAGCACCTCAAGGACAACGCAAAGCTCATACTTGACAACTACGGTGGTGATGTCCGCAACGTGTGGAAGGGCCTACGCCCGCGTGACGTCAACGAGATCTATTGCCGATTCTCGGAGTTCAAGGGTATCGGGCCAGCGCTGGCAAAGATGGCTCAGTTCCTCCTTGTCCGAGACCATGGCATGGCCGGTGGCAAGCTCAGCAAGCCCCACATGCGCGTCAAACCTGATCGCCACGTGTGCCGCGTAACTTACCGACTTGGCCTTGTATCCAACACTAAGCCGAAGGCAGTAGCGAAAGAAATCGACCAACTGGGGCTACCGTCCCAAGCGGACTTCGATTTGGTTGTGTTTCGGGTAGGCCAGAGGTGGTGTAAGCCGTCCTCTCCCAATTGCGTCGAGTGTCCGCTTGCACCGGCCTGCCAGCAACGTGGTGTCTGAGAACAGCTACCTCTATCCGGCGACCCGAACGTCGGAGCCGGAAGGTGGCGCTACCATCGTCTTCCGAGACCTGCCGGAGGCCATCACCTACGGCGACAGTGGCGAGGACGTGATGGCGATGGCGCGAAAGGTGCTCGAGCTAGCCGTGGCCGAGCGCATGGACCGAGGAGAGGAGGTTCCCGTGGCCAGCGCCGCGGAGCCGGGCGACATCCTCGTGCGGCTGCGTCCTCTGCTGGCCGCCAAGGCAGCCCAGCACAATGCGCTCAGGCACCGCCAGACCACCTAATCGGACTTGGCACGGATGAGAAGGAAGTGAACGTGCAACTCACGGCCATCATCGTGCGGGAAAGTGACGGGTACGTCGCCCTGTGCCCTCACTTGGACATAGCCAGCGAAGGTGAGAGCGTGACGGAGGCGCGCGAGAACCTCACGGAAGCCTTGGATCTGTTCTTCGAGATGGCGGACCCAATCGAGGTCGAGAGGCGGTGCCACGGCGAAGTCTATGTGACGCAAGTGGAAGTATCGGCGACCGTCGGCTAGCGGACCATCATAGACCGAGGCGTCTTTGAAGCTCGGCGACGAACTCCGCGATCCTGGCGAACCGCTTGGATTTCCTCGTTGACCTCATCCAGGGTCAGCCGGTCGAGGCCGCGCCGTTCCGACCCCCGTTGGAGGCCGCTTAGCGCGTCCGCGGCGCGGCTGCTGCGGAGGTTGCGAAGCGACGCCTCAAGAGACTCGGCATCGGTAGCGCTCAAGATGGCGATGGGCTTGCCGTTGTTGGTCACCACCAGCTCCTGCTGTTGCGCCAACTGATCCCAAAGCTCGGCTGTCCGGCCACGCAGTTCCCTGACGGTGACGAACTTCATGATGCTTCCTATCGAGTTACTATCGTGCCCATGATCGTAGCCCTCAATCGTGCGTCTATACAAGGTGGGCGCATCCGTACCAAGCCGCCATCGGCGTCCGCCAAGGCTGCGCGTGCTACGCTAGCGCCGACGCGGTGCCGCACGGCACTTGGGGAGCCGACCATGCCCAACAACATGGCCATGCATGTGGAGTTTCTCTCCGCGTTCGGGCGGCTGCCGAGGGCGCAGCAGCGGGGGGTGCGCAATCTCATCAGCCGCTTCAACGCCGATCCCACCGCGAGCGGGCTGAACTACGAGCGCATCCAAGGGGCGGCGGATCCCAACATGCGGTCGCTGCGCATCGATGGCGGCTACCGGGCCATCGTGGCGAAGCCGGAACGGGGCAGCGTTCATCTGCTGCTGTGGGCGGACAAGCACGACGATGCGTACAGCTGGGCGACGCGGCGCCGTTGCGACATCAATCCGGCAACGGGTGCCGTGCAGGTGTATCTGCCGCAGGAGGGTGCGCCAGCCGTGGCGCCAGAAGCCGCCACGCAGGCGCCCGGTGCCTTCGCCGCGTTGAAGGATCGGGAGTTGATGCGTCTCGGCGTGCCGGAGGCGATGCTGGCGGAAGTGCGCGGCGTGGCGGACGAAGACGCGCTCGATGCGATTCAAGAGCGTCTTCCCACCGAAGCCTACGATGCCCTGTTCCTCTATCTGGCGGGCGATTCCTACGAACAGCTGGTGCGCGAGCGGGAAGCGCCGGATGCCGTGGACACGGGCGATTTCGACGCCGCGCTCAAGCGCCCCGAATCGCGGATGCGGTTCGCAGTCGCCGCGGACGAGATGGAACTCGAAGCCATGCTGAACGCGCCGTTGGAGCGTTGGCGCGTGTTTCTGCACCCGTCCCAGCGCCGCGTGGTCGAGCGCGATTGGAATGGGCCGGTGCGTTTGCTCGGCGGCGCGGGCACGGGCAAGACCGTGGTGGCGATGCATCGCGCTCGTTGGCTGGTTCGGAACCTCCCCGAAAGCCGCGTTCTGTTCACCACCTTCACGCGCAATCTGGCCGCGGACATCGAACACAATCTCGGCGCCATCTGTGCGCCGGACGAAATGAAGCGCATCGACGTGACCAATCTGGATCGCTGGGTGGTGCGCTTTCTGAAGATGCGTCGCTACGAGTTCCGCCCGCAATTCGGTCGCCACGCGGACGCTTGGCAAATCGCCTTGGACGCCAAGCCGCCAGAGTTGGATTTGCCGGACGCCTTCTTCGAGGACGAGTGGGAGCAAGTGATCCAAGCCGCCGACGTGCCGGACAAGCAAACGTATCTGCGCGTTTCCCGCACCGGCCGCGGCACACGCCTGGCCCGCTCCGAACGGGCGCAGATTTGGCCGGTGTTCGCCGAGTACCGGGCGCAGTTGGCCGAGCGCGGCGTGAAGGAGTTGGACGACGCCTACCGCGATGCCGCGGCGCTGCTCGCCGCCGAACCGCCAACGGCTGGCGATTTCGGCAACTACGACGCGGTGATCGTGGACGAAGCCCAGGACATGGGCGCCGCAGCGTTCCGCCTGCTTCGCGTCATCGCGCCACCCGGCAGTAACAGCCTCTTCATCACCGGCGACGGCCACCAGCGCATCTACAGCGGCCGGCGCGTGGTGCTGGGCCGCTGCGGCATCGACATCCGCGGCCGTTCGCGCAAGCTGCGGCTGAACTACCGCACCACGGAACAAACGCGCCGCTGGGCCGCCGGCCTGCTCGCCGGCCGCGATATCGACGACCTCGATGGCGCCGTCGACGACAACCGCGGCATCAAATCCCTAACCCGCGGCCCGGAACCCCAACTGGCGCACTTCGCCACACGCGAAGAACACAACGCCCACCTGATCGCCCACATCCGCGATTTGCAGGCGCAAGGCCAACCGCTACGCGGCATCTGCGTGGCCACCCGCACCACCGCCGAACGCGATGCCGCCGCAAGAGCGTTGGAAGGCGAAATCGAGCACTTGGTGGTAGGCCGTGGCGCAGACGACGGCAGCAAAGAAGGCGTGCGCGTGGCCACCATGCACCGCGTGAAGGGCCTGGAGTTCGACCATGTGATACTGGCGAGCGTCAACTCCGGCCTGGTGCCCCTCCGCCAGCGTGGCAAGGCCGCAGACGCGGTAGCCGATGCCAGCATGGAAACGGAAGAACGCTCGCTGCTCTACGTCGCCGCCACGCGGGCCAAGAAGAGTCTGACGTGCCTGAGCTTCGGCAGGCCGAGCCGGTTCCTTGGTGGGGATGTGGGCTAGCCGACATGGACCAACAACACCCGGACAAGCCGTTGGTGAAGTCGGACGATGTGTTGGCAGAACCCGTGCGACCGGTCGGCCACATACGGCTCTTCGATAGGGTCTTGAAAACTTGGCAGCTACACGAATCGGATGCCGTTCGCTTGCTTGGTATGGAGCCTTCCGACAAAGGCTACGTGGCCGAGGTGCTAGCCGGCCGCAAGGCCCTCAGAGACCGAGACGCCAACGACCGCATCGCCTACGTTATTGGGATACGGATGGCGCTCTTCGCGTTGTTTGGCGACGAAACAGAGGAGAACGATTGGCTCAGAGAGTCGCAGCCTTCGTTGGACGGCCAAGCGCCGATGCAGCTCCTGTTGGAGGGATCCATGGAGAATCTGCTGTTAGTCAAGGAATACGTCGAAGCCGCAACGGGCTGGTAGCTGTGATCGAAGACCAACAAAGATTGACGATGATGGGTAGCACCGACGTGGCTGCCGAGTCGTCCATGCGGGCCGCTCCCGCGCCGCCACAAGCGTAGGCGCTCACGTTGCCCGCCCGCAATCCCGCTTCCATCGCGCCTGCGCCCGGGGCTCGCGTGGTCGTGCGCGATGCGGAGTGGGTGGTGCGGCGGGTGGACATGACCGCCGGTGGGCACTACCAGATGTTGTGCGTGGGCGTTTCGGAGGTCGTGCGCGACCGGGAGGCGGTGTTCTTGAGCGAACTCGACCGTGCCGTGGAATTGGATCCGGCCCGAACCACGCTCGTTCCAGACGCTTCGCCCGGGTTCGCGGACAGCCTGCTGCACATGGAAAGCCGACTGCGCACCGCGGTGGTGAACGATCGGCACATTCACGTTGGCCACGCGGCGGCGATGGATCTGGTGCCGTACCAGCTCGAGCCGACGCGGCAGGCGCTGCGGCAGCCGCGGCAGCGTATTCTCATCGCGGATGCGGTTGGATTGGGCAAGACGCTGGAAGCTGGCATTCTGGTGAGCGAACTGCTGGCTCGCGGACGTGCTCGGCGCATTCTGGTGCTGGCGCTGAAGAGCATGCTCACGCAGTTTCAGAAGGAGTTCTGGAATCGCTTCACCATTCCGCTCACGCGCCTCGATTCGGCGGGCATCCAGCGGGTGCGGCGCAACATTCCAGGCAACCACAACCCGTTCCACTACTACGACAAATCGATCATCTCCATCGACACCTTGAAGCAGGATGCCGAGTACCGCACCTACTTGGAGAATGCGTATTGGGACGTGATCGTCATCGACGAAGCGCACAACGTGGCGGACCGCGGCACCGGCTCGCTGCGGTCGCGTTTGGCCAAGCTGCTTTCGCGCCGTTCGGATACGCTCATCATGCTTTCCGCCACGCCCCACGATGGCCGCGCCCGCAGTTTCGCCAGCCTGATGAACATGCTGGACGCCACCGCCATCGCGGACCCGGACGAGTACGAAGCCGAGGACTTTCGAGACAAAGGGTTGGTGATCCGCCGCTTCAAGAAGGACATCGCGCACGAAGTGGAAAGCGCCTTTCAGGATCGACGCACGTTCAGCCGCGAGTTCGCCGCGTCCACCGAAGAAGAAGCCGCGTTCGAGGCGCTGTTGGCCGTGGAGGTGGCGCAAGGCGATTCCGCCGGAGTGAACAACGCCGAGGGCCGCCGCGATCTGTTCGCCGTTACGTTGGAGAAGGCGCTGTTCTCCTCTCCCGCAGCCTGCATCGCCACGGTCGATCAGCGTCTGAATCGGAGGGAACGCGAGCTGGCCGGAGGCGTCAGCCAAGCAACTGCCATGGCGATTGCGAAAGAGACCGAGACGCTGCGTGCATTACGCACCAAGCTCGAAGACATCGCGCCGGCGAACTTCGCCAAATACCAAGGCTTGCTTGCCGCCATCACCGCCGACGAGCCGTTTCGTTGGCGTCCGAACGACGCCGAAGATCGGCTGGTGATCTTCACCGAACGCATCGAAACGCTGAACTGGCTGGCCAAGCGTTTGGCGGAGGACTTGAAGCTGCGCGAGAACCAGATCGAAACGCTGCACGGCGGCATGTCGGACTTGGAGCAGCAGCGGGTGGTGGAGGATTTCGGCAACGCCGCCAAGCCGGTGCGCCTGGCCATCTGTTCGGACGTGGCCGCCGAAGGCATCAACCTGCACTACCACTGCCACCGCCTGATCCACTTCGACATGCCGTGGTCGCTGATGGTGTTCGCGCAACGCAACGGCCGCGTGGATCGGTACGGACAGACGCGCACGCCGCAGATCGTCTATCTCACCACGGCCAGCGGCAACGCCGTGATTCGCGGCGACGGCCGGGTGCTGGAAGTGCTCAAAGCCAAGGACGAACAGGCGTACCGCAACATCGGCGATCCATCGGCGTTCATGAACGTCCACGACATCGTGGAAGAAGAGGAACTCACCGCACGAACCATCGCCAACGGCACCACCGCCGAATCCTTCGATGCCGCCCTGACGCCAGCCGAAAACAACGGCGACAGCCTGCTCAAACTGTTCACGTCCGCGCCACCAGCCAACGGTGCGCCGGCCTATGCAGAGCCGCAACCCCCACCATCGCTCTACGCGAACGATCTCGCCTACTGCGAAGCCGCCCTGCGCCGCTTGCGTGAGAAAGATCGTGCCCTGCACTTCGAGGTCGGCGAAGACGGCGAGACCCTCATCTTGGACGCCCCCGAAGACCTGCGCGACCGCTTCGCCCACATGCCGCCGGAAATCGCCCCGGACAACTGGCGCTTCGTGCTCACCACCGCGCACCGCCGCATGGCCGACGCGGTCGCCGCCAGCCGCCGCGACGAACGCACTTGGCCCCAGGAACACTACCTGTGGCGCCTGCATCCAGTCGTGAACTGGCTCAACGACCGCATGGCCGCCACCTTCGGCCGCCACGAAGCGCCGGTACTCGCCGCCGTACCCGGCCTTGCCACCAACGAGACCGCCTTCGTCTTCGCCGGCCTGGTACCCAACCGCCGCGGCCACCCGCTCATCCACGAGTGGCTGGCCGTGCGCCACGGACCAGACGGCTTCGCCGCGCCAGTGCCATTCGACGAGTTCCGCCACCAAATCGGCCTAGGCACCCGAAACCTCCCCAACCGCCGAGCACCAGTGAACATCCCGTCCCTGCAAAACTTGCTCCCCGGCGCGGTAGAAGCAGCCAGCGCCTGGTTCGCCCAACGCCGCAACGAGTTCGAGAACACCATCAACGCCCAACTCAACGAAGCCGTCGCCGCGCTGGATACGCTCAAGGAAGACAAGTGCGACCAACTGGAACTGCGCCTAGAACGCTCCGCAATGGCCGAACCCCTCAAGCGCGCTCGCCACACCGCAGCCTTGCAGGACATCGACGACATCTTCGAAGACTACCTGCGCTGGATCGAAGACGCCATGACCACGGAGGAGCGTCCGTGGGTGTCGGTGGTGTGCGCGATCGTGGCTGAAAGCGGTAGGAGTACGGGTCCCGCGTCGCGCAATCCATGACGGACAACGCGGGTTCAGGTGCGTATGATGATGCTCCTTGGGTACGCCGTTGGACGGCGGCCGCCTTTGGTCAACGAGGGGTTTGATATGAGATACCGGCGTTTCCCGCGTGGTCATCGCACTGTTCGCAATCTGCCTGTATGCCAGCGCGGCCTTCGGGCAACCCGTTGGCGGCGTGCATCAGGTGGGCATTCCCGCGGCCGAGATGGATTTCGTGTCGGCTGCTCAAGGGAGCTCCCAATGGTGCTGGGCGGCAGCCATCCAGATGGTGCTCGGCTACCACGGCGTCGGCATTACGCAACAGCAGATAGTCGCCCGCAGCTATGGAACGGACTGGTGGGGCAATCTACCGGATTGGGGTGGAAGTTATGAAGTGATCACGAGGAACCTGAACAACTGGAACATCGACAACTATGGCCAGGAGTACGCCGTAGGAGCGGTTCTCGGCTGGGGTGCGCCGTCAGCGGCGGTGATGATCGAGGAGCTGCGAAACGGGCGTCCCATGATCATCGGCTATCAGAGCAGCCCCGTGTCCGGCCACGCAGTGGTCTTGACCGCGGCAACCTTTTCGCAGACCGTCTATGGCCCTTTCATCCATTCAATCGTCGTCAGAGATCCGTGGCCAACTCCGGTGAACATCCTCAACAGGGGAAGAGTTGAGTACGACGGGCCGTCACTCGCTTCGGTCATCCAGGCCCACTGGCGCATTTCGGTAGTGAGAGCCCGCCCACGACTTGGCCAAAGATTGCGAGAGCACGGAGTGGAACTCGCCACGTCGAACGTACACGCTTCGTTGTCTCCGACCGCCCGCACGAGCATGTTCAGTTTCCGGTCCGAGTTGCCAGCGTGGTAGGTTGGCGACCTCGGATGCAAAGGGCAGGCGACGTGGCGTATCGGACGTCCTCGCCCGCGCGAGCGGCCGGGCTGTGGCGGATCGTCGCGGCTCGGTCGGTCATCGTGCTTTCCGGCCTGCTGCTCCCGTGCGGTGTGGCCTTTGCGCAGCCGGCGACGATGGCCGTGCCGGACCCAGCCGCCCTGAACGCCGTGTTGGATCGCCAGGTGGCGAGGGGCTACGTGCCGTTCGTCTACGCTCGTTTGGAGGATCGCGAGGGCGGCGTCGTCTACGAACACGCTGCCGTGAACCGCGAGTTGCTGCCGGAGGCGCGGATCGATGGGCGGACTTGGATTCGCATTTGGTCCATGAGCAAGATCGTCACCATCTCGGTGGTGATGGATCTGGTGGAGGAAGGCGTGCTGGCGCTGGACGATCCGGTGGCCGAATACCTCCCGGAGCTTGGTGGTCTGCAAGTGGCCGTTGCCGCCGATGGGAGCAGCCTGACCGAACTCGAACAGGACGCGAAAGCCGCCGCCTGCCCGTTGAAGTTCCGCCCGGTGCAGACGCCGATGACGGTGCTGCATTTGATCAACCACCAAGCCGGGTTCTACTACGCCACAACCGGCATCCCCTGTTTGGACGAGGTGCTTGCCGCCAAGAATGTAGCCGTGGCGAAGAACACGCAGGACTTCATCGGGCGACTGGCGCAGCTGCCGCTCATCGGGCAACCGGGCGCGACATACCACTACGGCCTCAACACCACGATTCTGGGCATGGTTGCGGAGCGGGCGAGCGGCAAGGGTCTCAAGGCGCTGGTGGCGGAACGCCTTGCCGGGCCGCTTGGCATCGAAGGCTTGCGCTACAGCTTGCCGCCGGGTGCTGAACTGCTGCCGCGCTTCAGCGGCCAAGATGGTGCTTTGCGGATGGCCCGGCCCGGCGAGTTGGACATCTTCGGCGCGGACGTGCCCGGCTATGCGCCGGAGAGCGCCTTGTATCTTGGCGGCGAAGGGATGCTGGCAACTGCCGATGGCTACGCGGATTTCCTGCGCATGCTGCTGCGCCACGGCTCGCTCGGCGAGCGCCGTTTTCTGCAACGCAGCAGCGTGGAAACGCTGTATGCGCCGCACACCCTCACGGACAGCCCGCACGGCCACAACGGCTTCAATCTGTGGGTGAGCGGCGAAGCGATGCGCGATGCTGGCGATGGCGACGCCGGATTGTGGATCGGCGGCGGCTACGAAGGCACGCACTTCTGGGTGGACCCGAAACGCCAATTCGTCGCCGTCGTTCTCACTCAGGTGTTCCGGCCACCTGCTGGCGGGGCGGGTTGGCTCAGCACGTTCCGGGGCGAGCTCTACCGGCAGTTGGGTGCTGCGCCGAGCGCAGGATCAGGAAAAGGCGAGCGCACCGACTAAACGAGCGCTGGCAACCTTTCAGCCGGTGTCAGGCGTTCGCCCGGCAAGCTGTGCTCGGCACAGAACAAGGTTGTCCTGGTTGAGGTTGTGCGACCAGATGAACTGCGCGTCGCCGAACAAGCCGGCGTAGTCGCGGTAGGCGCTCTGTCTTGTCACGGCGCTCGCTCGGTAGGTGGTCGCCGCTGGCCAATCGGAGTCGTCGAACTCCGGTGCCGCCCAGTCCTCGGGCACGGGCAGATGCATCGCTTGGCAACTTGCGGGATCACGTCGCGCGCAAGCCGGGCGTTCGGGGCAGGCGGAGGAGTCGGGCCCTGGCCGTACGCACGTCGCGTCATCCAATGGGCTGATGTAGAACGCCTTGCACTTCCAGCTGGCGTTCGTTTCCGTGCCGTCGTCGAAGCGGGCGATGAAGCCGCCGTCGCCTACTTTCCAGCTGTCGTACTCCATGCCCACGCCCGGATGCGTGCCCCAATCCACCAGCTTCACGGCGAACGTGAGCGGCGGCGCGGCCTTGAAACGAACCACGGCCGAGTTGAACGGGACGAAGCCCACGGGATCGCGCGCAACGATGGCGCCGTTCACGTAGAGCTCGAAATAGTTGTCGGCGAAAAGGTAGCCGGTGGTGTCCTTGCCTTCGGGATCGATCACGACCGTTTGTAGGTCGTCATGATGGTCTGGGTTGTCGCCGGCGCCGTTGCAGGAATCGTAGAGGGCCGTGGGGTCGGGGCCTTCCGCAGGCACGGTGGGAACTTGCACTTGCGTACCGTCCTCCGCGGTGACGATGCCGCAGTGCGCTGCCACGAACCGGCGTGTCGAGCCCGGGCACTCGGCAGCGAGTTTTCCGCACGCGAAGGTCTCGGCGGCGACTCCCCGAGTGAGAAACGCACCCTCTATCGGCTCTGCGTTCGCCATGCTCGGCGGCGTCGAGCTGTCCGTGTCGCTGCAACCTGCCAGCAACGCTGCCGTCAACAACGCCGCCGTGCAGCAACGCGGCGCGGTTGAGAGTATGTTCGCAACCATGCGACTACCTCGCTCAGATCGTCGTTCAAGTTGTACGCCCGCCCGCTCAGCTTCCGTCGTCCTCCCTGCCGCTCGCCTCCCTGGCCAGCCGCGCTCGATCGAGTTTCAATAGGATGCGTTCCTTTTCGGGATCGCGGGGCCGTCGGCCGGCAACGCGGCCCGGCGGTTCGCTCGCGAGGATCTTCGCCCAGCGTTCGCGCTTGCGGCGCTGGACTTCGCGCTGGAACTCGTCGTAGTTCAAGCCTGTTCCGCCTCCCTGCGGAGCTGTCGGGCGGCGTCCGCTTCTTCCGGCACATGGGCGACGCGGTCGAGAACGTAGCGCCAGTCGATGCGGTCGCTGTAGAGGAACGCGAGGCGGCGCGTCCAGCGCCCGTCTTCTTGGCTCTTCCAATGCACCCAGGTGCGCAGCCTGTCGATCAGCAGGTCCTCTATGCCGATCACGACTATCCGCATGCCGTCGATGTCCGTTTCGGTTCGCGGCGCGTCTTCGCCGGGCAGGCCAGCCGGTGCTGGCGCCTCGAACAGCAGATCGAGTTCTGCGTGGTGCCAGTAACGGCCCTCGCGCTCGAAACCCAAGGCCGCGAACGCCTCGTGTACTTCTTTGGAAGTGGTCATGGCGAGATCCACGTCCGCAGTCGCGTAGCCGCCCGCAGTGTAGAACTCGACGGCGGCGCCGCCGACGAGGATGGGTTCGATGCCGTATTTCGCCAACCGCTGGGTGAGCAATCCTAGCGCCAGCAGACGCCGACGACGCGGTTCCGACTCCGCCTTGAGGCGAGCAAGCGCCGACTCGTCTTCCACTGTCGCCGTCACGCTCTGCGCCTCGGTTTCAGTCCACGACGGCCGGGCACTCCCGCAGCAGTGCCGTACGGATCGCATCGTACAAGTCCGGCCCGTCGCTGAAGTCCCAGAACAGCAGCCAACAAATGAAGATCGCCGTGCCGATGCCGAACACCGGGCCGGACGTGACGTTGAGCCTGTCTGACATCTCGCACCTGCCAAATCCCAATCGCCGCCATTCTATCACTCGTGGATGGCGAGCCCGGATTCGATGCCCATGCCTGCGGTCGAACCATGCACTCTGGGCGAGGTGCCGTTCACGTCCACACCGAGCGGAACACCATGCCCTCGATGTTGGCGTGGTTCTGCTCATGCTGGCGCTCGCGTAGGCCGAACTGGAGATGGAATCCAGACTTGCGGGCATCTTGCCATGCGGTTCTGGACCAGAGCCCTTCCGGCCATGCGAGCCAAGGCATGTGTCCGCGTTGTTCGACGGAATCGGCCAGCTGCGCGAGTTCCTCGCGAAGCGTGGTGCGTTTCGGCATGTCCTCGTGGCAGTGGCCGTGCGAGGCGACGATCCAGCCGGCGGACTTCAGGTCGGCGATGTCCGCCGGGCTCAGCAGCCAAGCAGGATCGAACATCGGGGCGATGCCGATCTCGTCCAACGCCGCGTGTTGCGCGGCCTCCGGCAGCGCTTTCAGCTTGGTTCTGGTTGCGGCGCCGAACGCCGACGGGTCTTCCGGATCCAGTTCGCGGTCCGCGCAATGGTGGTAGAGCCGCTGCAACGGCAGAGGTCGCAACGGTTGCCGAAAATGGTTCTCGCCGACGAATAGAACGGGGCAGAGGCAGGGGAGCTTGTCGAATGCGCGGACGAGGCGCGTTGCGTCCCGCCAACCGTCGTCGAAGGTGACCAAGGCGACCGCTTCGGCATCGTGATCTTGATTCCAGCGTTCCACCTTGCCGTTCAGATCCTCGAGTCGCGGCACTAGATCGCGTTCGCCGATCGACATTCCGTAGCGCAGCTGGACGCGATGGTGCTTGTCCGGCGTTGCGCCGTATACGCGATGAATTGCGGGCGCTTCCAGAGGGTAGAAGCCCTGGTTCATGCGGTCCGCGAAAACGCCTTCCGGTCGCGTTCGCGTCGCCCACGCCAGAACTTCCTCCACGGTGTCGCAACTTGCCACTACCGATTCGCCACGGCGGTGGTCCGGGGCGGTACCGGCCAGCGTCGCGCTCCAGCCGCCGGAACTTCGCAATGCCGCAATCGGCTTGCCCTCCTGCCAAGCAATTGCGATTTCGCTCAACGTGCCCGCGCCGCCCGACACGGCGACAACCAGATCGGCGGAGCGCACGACGAGATGGTTTCTCATCGAGCCGACGTTAGTGCGCACGACGCTGGCCGGGTGCGGGTTGCGTTCCCAGGGGCGACCCCAGCCGGGTTCGATGTGGAGCAGCTGGGTGTTGGCGGCCGATTGGCTGTGTCCCCGGGCGACCGCGCGCATGATGCCGTCCATCCCGCCTGTCACCTGGTCGAAGCCTGCATCGGCCAGCTTGCGAGCCATTTGCTCGACATCGCGCCGCAGTTCGCCACTGATGGCGCCCGCCGCCCCGATGATTGCGATCACGTTCCTTCTCATCGCTCCCTCCCTTTCGGAGACGCCGGTGCTTTGGCGACGATGCGGGCGATCACCTCGTCGCGCAGCAACTTGCCATCGGCGTCCTTGCCGGTGCGGGAGGGTTCGTGCAGATAGAGGGGTTCGGCGATGTGTACGGGATTCCTTGCCATCTCGACGATTGGCAGCATGTAGGCCCAGTCGTTGGCAAGGTCGATGTATTCGCCGTCCAGCCGCAGCATGTCGTCCGGGATGGCGTCGAACAGCCGCTTGCGGAAAGAGCGCAGGTGCTGCCAGACATTGCCGCCCCGATGTTCGCGCGGCTGGTCGAAACGCACTGGATAGTCGGCGGGTTTGTCGGTGCGCAGCATCGAACCTACCGTCACATCGGCGCCGCGCTCGTACTCGGAAGCCAGTCGCAACAGCACGTCGTCGCCGATCAGGGCGTCGTCCGCATCGAGGGTGACGATCACCGTATCCGGCTCGGCGCACATCAAGCGGATGGCGGTCACCATGTTGGCCAGCAAGCCTCGGCGGCGCCGGTTGCGAACGATCGTGCAACGCTGACGGAACTCGTGCCACGCGCTCTCGAAGTGTTCGGCGAACATCGGCGCCGATGCATCGTCGAACACCACTGCGCCCCACGGCTCGCCCTTCTGTCTGGCCAAGGATGCGACGCAGCGCCGCAAGCGCCCCGGCGGCACGTCGCGGCCCGAGACGACGAACACGAAGGGTTCGCGGCGGCGCGGCAGCATCCAATCGGCGATGGTTCCGGTCCACTCCGGTTCGCCCTTCTGAACCTCTGGGACAACGCCATGCTCGATGCGATCGAGCGCCGAGTACCAGGCGTCGGGATCGCGTTTGCGCACATTGGGCGGGTGCGTGTAGAAGGTGCGGTGGTCGCCGCCGCGAAGGGAACGGCCTTTGCCTTGTCGAATCGCGACGTCCAAGGATCGATGCCAGGAGAGCGTCAAGCGACCGTCATCGAGAGAGTTCGGCAGCGGCAGCACGGCGCGAAGCCGGGCGAGATCGACCAGTCCGGCGCGGGCTTCCGTGCGCCAAGGGATGGCGCCGTCCTGAGGGCTGGCCGTATAGCTCTGGTCGCCCTCCTTGGCGATGTTGAACGCGACGGTGACCGCTTTGGGATCGCCTTGCATCACTTGGAGCATGTCGTTCAGGTAGTCGTGGTCTCGGTCCAAGCGGCCGACCATGATGTCTGCATCCACATGCAGCACGAAGGGCGTCGTACACGCTTCGAACCCGGCGAGCAGGGGCGCGACGTGGGCGCCAGCCATCGTGTGCGTGTATTGAGAGCCCTCAGCCGGGGAGCGCGAGGGGTGCGCCCCTCGCATGGAAGAGCCCTCAGCCGGGGAGCGCGAGGGGCGTGCCCCTCGCATGGAAGAACCCAGCGCGAACCATCGGCGATTCAGCTCGGCGGTGGTGCCGCCTTCGTCTGGCGCTTCGACGATGCGGTCCAGCCAACCCGCTTCCATCAAGTGCCGTGCGGACTCGAGTACGTCGCGCTTGCTGCCTGCCGTGTGCTGCCTGAGAAAGCCGTGTTCCTTGGAATCGACGACCAGAATCCGCTCGGCGAACGCCCTCGGGCCTTCGAGTTGCGAAATCAAGTGGCGAATCTGGACATCGAGGGCGTTCGCGTCCATCGCGCAAGCCTTGATCAGCAGCGAGACTTCGCCAGCGAGCGGCGCGATCGGGCGGAGCTCGAATACGATCTGCTCCGAAGCCGGCTCGAACCGCTGCAAGTCCACGGTGTCTATTTCGATGCGGCGACACACGGCGAGGCCAGCGCGGGCGAAGGCGCGTCGCAGGGCGCGTTCGGGGCGATGAACGTCGCAGCGCGTTCGGCCCGTCGCCCGCAGCGTCTTGTGCCACGCGAACGTGTGCTCGTAGTCCGCGTCGGGCGGCAGGGCGCGTTCCGTTTCCGCCGCCTGCAAGCCGCCGAACGTGAAATGGGGATCGCAAACGGTCACGACTACCCGGCCGCGGGCCGTCACCAAGGTTCGCAAATCGTCGAGAACGGTTTTGAACTCGACTTCGTCGAGGATGGTGCAGAGTACGCGGGCGCAGATCACCAGATCGAAGCGGCCCGCCGACAACACGTCGGCGCGGTTGTGCGTGAACCGCAAGTTGTCGATGTCTTTGGAAAGCGACGCCCAGCGGTTCACGCGGGTCTGGTCGGGGTCGTAGCCCAGGACGTCGCTGCCGCGCTCCGCGATCCTTCTGGCGAGTTTTCCGTAGCCGCATCCGTAGTCGAGAACGCGGTGCGCGTCGCCTGCCAAGTCGAATACCACGTCTCGCGTCTTGTGCTGGCCGGTGACCCGGCGCACGGCCTCAAAGAACCTGTCGAATCCGTCCAACTCGGGGATGCGGTCGTCCTTCAGCGCGCCGCGCATGATCTGCGCTAGATTCGGTCGGTTCGCCCAGCGATACGAAAGCCATGCCCGTTGGCACATCGTCACGAACTCGCCGGCATCGAACGGCCAGATGTCCGAGCCGTAGTCGATCAGCCGCACCCGTCCGTCCACCACGCGCAAATTGTCCGGGTCGATGTTTCGGCACACCACGCCGTGCCGCCAGCATTCGGCCATGAGCTCGACCATGCCGGGGCCGTGGCCGCCGATGTACGGCTGGCTCTGCTCGAAGGGATAGACCAACACGGCGCGATGCCCGTCCTCATGGAAATCGAGGATGGGATAGAGGCATCGCGTGTCTTTCCACTTGCCGACGAGCGAACGGAGCCGGGCCGGGGCGGAGATGTCGGAGGAGGACTTCCACCAATGGTCGAAGACCTTGAACACGTGCTTGCCGTCGCTCAAGGCCACGCCTTCCATGCCGCATCCCAAGACTGTCAGGGGACCGGCGGGAGCGGCCAGCATCGACGCAATCGCCTTGGCGTTGGCCTTTCTTTCCTGCTCGATTCCGGCCGCCAAGGCAGCGTGTTTCGAGAGCCTGTTTCTATGTTTTCCGATCTCGTTGGGGAGCTGCTCGAGGAACTGGCCGACTTGCTGCTCCTGCAACGCTCTGGTGCCGTCCTCTATGGCGTTCAGGACGCTCACCGTGTAGCAGCGGTCCAAGCAGTCGCAAAAGGTGCGGAGCCGGTCCCTCGCTTGGTCGTATTGTGCTTCCCGCCACCACTTCTCTCCGTCGTCCACGAGGCAGCGTAGAACGCGCTTTAGTCCGCGGATGCGATGGAAGGACAGCCGGAAGGCCGCCAGCCGCTCTTCCACGTACTTCTGCACGAGGGCCGTGAAGCGTTCGACTTCCGTAGGCACGATCTCCAAGCGCTGGTCATCGGAAACCGTGAAGATTTCGCGGCGGTCATGCAGGGCAGAGAACAACGCGTAGCCACGGACGTCGTCGACGATGCGTTCGACATCCAGTTCGCCCGGTGGCACGCGGGAACGGTCGTGATGAAGGGCGATTGGCAAGGTCACAACTCGCTGGCCGAAGTAGCGCTTCTGCAGCAGCGCCCAGATCATGTCGGAGCGCCTGCTCGGCCGGTCGTCGATGGTCGGCGATGGATTGGGCGCCAGCCGCAGTGCTTCGATGTTGAACACGAAGGCATTGCCGCCGCGCTGAACGCCGTTGCCTATCGACGCCAATGGGTCGATGTGCGCCGCGACGGCGAGCGGGCGGAATATCTGCTCGCCGGCCAATATCCGCTCCGCCGTGCAAGCCAGTCGCTCGAACGCTTCGCCGACGCTCTCGCTAGGCGCCGCCGGAGTGATGAAGAACGGCGTTTCCAGCCGATCGGTTTCCTTGCGCGAGAGGTCGTAGTAGTAGTCACGCCAATTGGCTCGCAACGCCGCGTTGTCCAAGCTGCGGTCAGGCAGGACGGCTTGCGGGTCCAACAAGGCCAGCCACTGGAGCGACGCCACAAGGTCGACGAGTTGTACGCGCACGGTCGCGGCGAACGGCAGCGGCGGGGCGCCGCTGTTCATGCCAATGGCGACGTCGAGTTCGCCGCCCGCGCGATGGCGGCGAAGCTCGCGCAGCACCGGCGCCAACCTTTGCGGCTGCCGCTGCAAGCGCCCGTTGCTCTGGGCAACGAGCGGATCCAGCCGCATGTCGTCGTCGACGACCCACGCCACCGCGCCGGGTCGCCCCTTGGCGAAGGCGTAGAGGTAGGACTGCAGCACGGTTCGCGCCGGCGCGATAGGCAGCCTGTTTCCCGTGCTCACGCCACCATCGGCAACCAGACCCCGCTGCGCGTCTTCGAGATGCCGCGCCCGATCGATCAGGTGGACTCGCAAGCCAGCGCTGCGGTGGCTTTCGACAAGCTGCCGCAACTTTGCGTCAGGTGCCCTGCTCGTGTCATTCTCCAAGATGAGCACATCGTGGCCGGACAAGTCGGCGTCGGCGACCTGCTTGCGGAGGTCGGCGAGCAGACCGGCCACGTCTCCAAGCCGCGCCGGGTTCGCAATCGTCCCCACGATCAGATGAACCGGCGCCTGCTTCGGCGCCGAAGACGACAGCGTTACGTCGCCCGTGGGAGCAACGTTCGGAACACTCGGTTCGGGCTCTGTCCATCCGAAGTACCTCTTGGCCCGCTCCGCAAATGCCGTGCGTTCCGCATCCGACATGCGCCAGCGCCACTTGCGGAAGAACCGATCCAACCCGTCGCCCTTGGCCGCCGATCCCGGCGTGGACAGCCGCGGCAGGGACTCGCTGGCGAAGTGTTGGACGGTGGGCTCGGCGACCACTCCGTACCGCACGCTTGGCAAGTCCGCGAGGCGGATGCACAGATCGCGATCCGTGCAGCTGGGCAGCGATTCGTCGAACAGTCCCGCTTCGAGCAAAGTGGTCAGCCGACAGAACAGATTGCTGCCTTGGATTCCCGGATTGCGCTTGAGGAAACTCGACACGTCCAGCGACTCCGGCGGCGTCACCAGGATTCGCTTGGCATCATCCTCGACCCGCCAGAAGCCCGACGCGACCACATCGAGGTTTCCCTTTTCGGCGGCCTCCAGACACCGCGCCAAGTGATCGCGTTCCCACCGATCGTCGTCGTCCAGAATCGCAACGAAGAGGCGGCTGGGGTCGTCGCAGGTTCGCAGCAGGTGATCCAAGCCGGAGTTCCACGCGCCGGCCGCGCCCTTGGTGCGCCGGTTGCGCAAGAACGTGACATGGACGCCGTCGGGCCGCCAGCCGCGCACCGCCACTTCGGTTCGCAACGCGCTGCCGTCGTCCGAATCGTCCACGACGCCTACGCGCATCGGCGCCAGCGATTGCGCCGCAATCGAACGCAGCGCCCGCGCGATCAGCAGTTCGGTTCGGTTGCACGTGGCGACCAGAGCCGCCACGCGATCAAGCAAGGTAGAGTCCATCTCAAGCCCTCTGATGTGGGTTTGCTAAACGGCGCCCAAAGGTGCCGACGGCCATCCAGAGGTGCGATCCGATGGATCGCTGGGTGCAGTAGAGCTTCGGCTGTCTGCCGCGCCTAGGCGGGATCTCTCATCTGAGATCCCACAAGGCTGTACTCCACCGACCCACTGTCCAGATGGCTCGTAGGCAGAAAGTAGGGGCTCGACGTATGGATTTCAACCCTTGGCGGCCAGACGGCGATCAGTCGCCTTCCACGCCTGAGCCTGCTACGGTTTCGGCTTGAGTGGTCGCCGAGAGCAGTCGATGGAACCTACGCGCTGGGAAGTGAGTCGCCGGGAACCCTATGCGAACGGGCGGGCGTTCGGCGATGCGGGTGTGTTCGAGATCGTCGAAGGGCGCGTCCACTATCGGGTCGATGCCGACGATCCACGCAACGCGGGCATCGTCGACCTGGCGCTTGCGCCTAGGGACGACGACGGCATGGTGGCGTTCAGCGGCGACTTCACGCTGGTTGCGCCCAAGAAGCCCCGCGTTCGCAAGCTGTTCCTCGATGTGCCGAATCGGGGGCGGCGTCTCGCGTTCTCGATGTTCAATCGGGCGTTGCCGGACGCGCTGCTCGAAGACCCTTGCGCGCCGGGCGACGGTTTCCTGTTCCGTCGCGGCTTCGCGGTGGCCAGCATCGGCTGGCAGTGGGACGCGGCCGGCTTGAGTTTGGACGCGCCGACGGCCGAGAGCGAAGAGCCGATCGTCGGCGAGGTGGTTTGCCGCATCCAGCCGGGCAGCGATCGTTCGTTCGTCCCCTTCGGACAGCTTGGCGAGGTCGCCTATCCGCCTTTACGTCTCGACGACTCCGAGGCGCGTCTCTTCGTGCGCACGGACGACGCCGCTCCGCATGTCGAAGTGCCTAGAGAGACGTGGCGTTTCGGCAGAAGCGGGGGCGGGGCGGGCGAGGGACAGCCGGACCTGCGATTCATCCACAAGGACGGCGGCTTCGAGAAGGGGCGCATCTATACGCTGGTGTACCGGGCGCGGAACCCCCGCGTGGTCGGGTGCGGATTGCTGGCGCTGCGGGATGCGGCGGCGAGTCTGCGTTGCGGCGAAGGCCCGGCGGCGGGGGGCTTCGAGCAGGTGCTCGGTTTCGGCGCTTCGCAGACCGGGCGGGTGCTGCGGCATCTGCTGCATCTGGGGCTGAACAGCGACGCGGCGGGGAACCGCGTCTTCGACGGCGTTCACATCCACATCGCCGGCGGGCAGCGTGGCGACTTCAACCATCGCTTCGCGCAGCCGTCTAGCGCTGGGGTGCCAGCGGCGGGCCAGTGCTTTCCTTTTGCGGGAACGAGTGTGCGGGATCCGCTCACCGGCGAAGTGGACGACCTCTATCGCCGCTTGGAGTCGTCGCCCGGCAAGCTGATGCCGAAAGTCGTCGTCACCAACACCTCCTGGGAGTATTGGCGCGGCGACGCGGCCCTCGTCCACGCGGTGCCCGACGGAAGCGCGGACCTGGCGCCGCATCCTGCGGAGCGCGGCTATCTGTTCGCGGGCACGCATCACATCGGCGGGGTGCTGCCGCCGACGAACGTCTTTGCGCTCACCGGCGAGAGGGCGCGGTACACGTTCAACGTCGTGGATCACGCGCCGCTCACCCGGGCCGCGTTCGTGAACTTGAGCCGTTGGCTGGACGGCCACGAACCGCCGCCCTCCGCGTTGCCTTCGCTGGCCACGGGAACCTTGGTGGACCGCTCCGTCGTGCTGGGCAAGTTCGCCGCCAAGGACGACGGATTCCACGGCCTCGACCCGGCCCGTCTCGGCGGCCTGAGCGCGTTGGACCTGGGCGAGGAGGCGGATCGCGGCATCTGCCGATTTCCGGCGGTGGAGGGAAAACCCTATGCGCGGCTGGTTGCGGATGTCGATGCGTCCTTGAACGAGGTCGCTGGCGTTCGGCTGCCGGACATCGCCGTGCCGGTGGGTTGCCACACCGGCTGGAATCCGCGCCATCCGGCGAACGGCGCACCGGATCTGCCGGCCATCTTCGTCGGCTTCACCCGTTTCGACGACGCCGCGGATCTGCCGCCGGAGGACGATTATCGGCGCCGCGTACGGGCTTGGACGCGCCGCTTGGTCGAGGAGCGGTTCGTGCTCGACGAGGACTTCGAGCGTGTGGTCGACAACTGCATGGAACGCTACCAGCTCGCCGCCCGGTCCGGCGGGTCGCACGATCCAGCCTAGAGTGCGCCGATGCCCGCCCGGGTCAGCATCGTCGTACCTGTGTTCAACGATGCCGCGTCGTTGCGCCGTTTGCTCGCCGATTTGCGCGTGGACGCGGGTGCGGAACTGATCGTCGTGGACGGCGGCAGCGACGACGACAGCGTTGCTGTGGCGAAGGACGGGGCCGATGTGGTGCTGACGAGTGTACGCAGCAGGGGGGGGCAGCTACGTGCAGGCGCGGCGCGCGCAAGCAACGACTGGCTGTGGTTTCTGCACGCCGACAGCGGGGTCTCCGCTGCCGCTCTCGGTGCTTTCGCCGAAGCGCGTGTCGGCTGCGGCTGGGGTTGGTTCGACGTGTGCTTGAGCGGCGCGGGGTGGCCGCTGCGGATGGTCGAGGCGAGCATGAATCGCCGTGCCGCAGCCACCGGCATCGCCACCGGCGACCAGGGCATCTTCGTCCATCGTCGGCTGCTCGACGCGGTGGGCGGGGTGCAGGCGCAGCCGCTCATGGAGGATGTGGAACTCTGCAAGCGCTTGCGCCGCATCGCCAAGCCGCGGCGACTGCAAACGCCCATCGAGACATCGTCGCGGCGTTGGGAGCGCGATGGCGTGATGCGCACCGTCTGGGCGATGTGGGCGCTGCGCCTGCGCTACTTCCTGGGCGAGGACGCTGGCGCGTTGGCCGAGCGCTACTACGGTGGTTCTTCGGGCGGCGCGGCGTGAAGCGGCTCGCGATCTTCGCCCGCGCTCCGGTGCTCGGTCGCGTCAAGACGCGGCTCGCGAAGGACGTCGGCGACGAGGCCGCCCTTGCGGTCTATCGGGAACTCCTCGCTTTGACGCTAGCGCGGCTCGGCTCGCCCAACGATCACTTCCGCGCCGAACTCTGGTTGGAAGGCGAGAGTTCCGAATTGGGCGGATTGGTACCGCGTCTGGCCGTGCATCGGCAGCCCCAAGGCGACCTCGGCGAGCGCATGGCCGCGGCCTTCGCGGATGGGGTGAGCGCATTGGTCGGCTGCGACATTCCCGGCATCGGCGTGGACTACGTTCGCGCGGCGCTTGCCGCGTTGGCCGATGCCGACTTGGTGCTCGGCCCCACGGAAGACGGCGGCTACTGCCTCGTCGCCATGAACGAACCGCATCCGGAGGTGTTCGCGGACATCCCGTGGAGCACCAGCGCCGTGCTTGCCGCCACGCTCGATGCGTCGCGGCATCTCTCGGTGACGCTTCTGGATACGTTGTGGGATGTGGATGAAGCGGAGGACCTTGCGCGTTGGCGAAGGTCGTGTGGGGTGTCCTCGGCAACGTAGTTCATACGCCGTGCGAGGGCGGATCGTCGCGACAGCACGCTGAGCCGTCACGAGCCGCAAGCGCTGCGCCCGCAGCGGGGATCAAACGATGTCGAAGCAGGCCTCAGCGGCCAATCTGTCGCTGTGGACCTTGCAGTCTGTTCGGCGCTACAAAGCGGCCTGGCGTTTGCGGGAGATGACGATGTTCTTGCTGCGGCCCATCTTGTCCTGGCCGCTCACGCCCATGGGAATGACCTGGATTTTCTTGCCGGATGCCAGGAACTCCTGGAGATCCCGTTCGATGGTCTTGCGCATTTCGATGTTGTTCTGGGGCAGTTTCTTTGGTGCGCGGCTCACTTGTCCTCCTCAAGCAACGGACTCGAATCGCCTCGACGACGCGTGGCGACATGCAATGAATCGAGTGTTCCGCGCTTGTTGTTGTGCCGGTGGCCCAGCGACGCCAAGAAGGCGCTGCGCGTTGTTCCAGCCCGATCCTTCCCTCGTGTTCCGAGCATAGCGCAGAGCGCCGCCTCGATGCCACCTGTTTTTCGCAGTTTTTTCGTCAGCGCCCGGAGCGAAGGCGTTGGCGGCGAATCCGTGGGGTTCGAGCGGGCTAGGCGCAGCCTTCGGCCACTGAACGGATGCGCCCCACCATCGCCCGCAGGCCGTTGCCGCGGGTAGGGCTTAGGTGGTTGACGAGTTCGAGTTCGTCGAACAGCGCCTCCATGTCGAAGGCGAGGATCTGCGCGGGAGAAAGCCCGTCGTAGGCGGCGAGGACGATGGCGATCAGCCCGCGCACGATGTGCGCGTCGCTGTCGATGGCCAGCCGCAGGCGGTCGCGCTCGGCGTCGTAGGCGTGGGTCAGCCACACTTGGCTCTGGCAGCCGCGCACCAGGTTCGCCTCCACGCGATGCTGCTCCGGCAGGTCCTCCACCGCCTTGCCGAGATCGATGAGGAAGCGGTACTTGTCCTCCCAGGTGTCGAAGAAGGCGAAGGTGGCGCGCACGTCGTCCAAGGCGGCGTGGCCGGGCTCGACGGTGACGGCTGCGTCCGCCATCAGTACAGGCCCAGTTCCAGCTGCGCTTCCTCGCTCATCATGGCGCGTTCCCAGGGCGGGTCGAACACCAGCTCGACGGCGACCGATTCCACGAACGGCACCCTGCCCACGCGCTGTTCGACGTCCTGCACCAGCACCGGCCCCATGCCGCAGCCGGGGGCGGTGAGCGTCATCTGCACGCGAACGTCGGAATCGTCGACGTCGCAGCGGTAGACGAGGCCGAGGTCGACGATGTTCACCGGAATCTCCGGGTCGTGGACGGTGCGCAGCGCCTCCCACACCTGTTCGTTCGACACCTTGCCGTCGGCTGGCGGCGCCAGTTCCAGCACCTGCGGCTCGAAGCCGAGGGCGTCCGCGTCTTCGCAGTCGATGCGGGCCATGTTGCCGTTGTGGACGACGGTGTAGGTGCCGCCGAGCGCCTGGGTGAGGGTGACGAAGGCGCCGGCGGGAATGGCCAGCGGCGTGCCGGAAGGAACGAGACGCGCCTGCACGGCGCGGCCTACCGGGACGATTTGGCGTTGCATGGCCGTGCCGGCCCAACTCAAACGGTCGCCGGGGCCTCGTCGGCGGCCTTCACCGAGAAGCTCTCGCCGCAGCCGCACTGCGACTCCGCGTTCGGATTCTTGAAGGCCAGCGCGGCGTTCAGC
The DNA here is from genome assembly GCA_965243175.1 of Candidatus Azotimanducaceae bacterium. Taxonomy (GTDB): domain Bacteria; phylum Pseudomonadota; class Gammaproteobacteria; order Pseudomonadales; family Azotimanducaceae; genus VXYL01. Next base: position 2,863,575 of record OZ251532.1, read on the forward strand.
CCCTCGACCAGATAGTCGATTTCGGTGCCGCGCACCAGCGGCCAGTCCGCGTGGCCGACGAAGACCTTGACGCCGTCGAAGTCGAAGACGCGGGCATCCGGCCGCGCTTCGGCGGAATCGTCGGGGTCGCCTTCGTGATAGGAGAGGTCGTACATGTAGCCATTGCAGCCGCTCGTCTTGACGCCGAGCACGAGCGCGTCCGCGCCCTGCTTGGCGAGTTGGCGGCGCACGTGCGCCAAGGCCGCCGGCGTCATCGCGATGGCGCCAGCGTCGTCGGTCGGGTCGTAGAACTGCGTGCTCATCGCGTCTCTTCCAATGTTCCCTTGCCCTCTGTCCGCTGCGCTGCCCGCGTCACAGCATCGTCCGCGCCTTGCGCACCGCGGCGGCGAGCTTGTCCACGTCGTCGCGTCCATTGTACAGGGCGAACGACGCCCGCACCGTGCCGGGGATGCCGAGCCGCGCCATCAGCGGCATCGCGCAGTGGTGGCCGGTACGCACGGCCACGCCCTGCTGGTCGAGCAGCGTGCCGACGTCGTGCGGATGGGCGCCGTCGAGTTGAAAGGAGAGCACCGGGCCCTTGTTCGGCGCCGTGCCGACCACCGAGACGCCCTCGATCTGCTGCAGCGAGGCGGTGGCGTAGGCGAGCAGGTCGGCCTCGAAGGCGGTGGCAGCGGCGAAGTCCAAGGCGTCCAGATAGTCCACGGCGGCGGCAAGTCCGATCGCGCCGGCGATGTGCGGCGTGCCGGCCTCGAACTTGAAGGGCAGCGCGGCGTAGGTGGTCGCTTCGATGCGCACATGCTCGATCATCTCGCCGCCGGTCTGCCAGGGCGGCATGGCGTCGAGCAGCGCTTCCCGCCCGTACAGTGCGCCGATGCCGGTGGGGCCGTACATCTTGTGCCCGGAGAAGGCGTAGAAGTCGCAGCCGAGGGCCTGCACGTCCACCGGCAGGTGCGCCGTCGCCTGGGCGCCGTCGACCAGCACCGCCGCGCCGACCGCCTTTGCGGCGGCGATGATCGTCGCCAGATCGTTGACCGTGCCGAGGGCGTTGGAGACGTGGCCGACGGCGACGATGCGGGTGCGTTCGTCGAGCTTGGCGTGGAAGTCGGCCATGTCCAACTCGCCGCTCGGCAGTACGTGTACGGCGCGCAGCCGAGCGCCGAAGCGCGAGCAGGCGAGCTGCCACGGCACGATGTTCGAGTGGTGCTCCATCTCCGTGACCAGCACGTTGTCGCCTTCGCCGAGCACCAGCGGCGCGTAGGCGGCGGCGACGAGGTTGATCGCTTCGGTGGCGCCACGGGTCCAGATCACTTCCTTCGCGGCGTTGGCGTTGATGCGCCGGGCGACCGTCGTCCGGGCGGCCTCGAAAGCCGCGGTGGCCTCGTCCGAGAGCCGATGGGCGCCGCGATGGACGTTGGCGTTGCTGGTTTCGTAGTAGCGGCGTTCCGCGTCCAGCACCTGCTGCGGCTTCTGCGTGGTCGCGGCGTTGTCCAGATAGGCGAGGTCCTTGCGCTTGCCGAGCAGCGGGAAGTCCGTGGCGTAGTCGCTCATCGTCGACGCTCCGCGGTCATGCGGCGAGGCCGATGCGCTTGGCGCCTTCCGCGTCCGCGATGGCTTCGCGCAGAAAGCCCTCGACGAGAAGCCGCTCGGCCGTCGCTTCGCCGATGCCCCGCGAGCGCAGGTAGTGGACGGCGTCGTCGTCCAAGGCGCCGACGGTGACGCCGTGGCTGCACTGCACGTCGCTGGCGTGGATTTGCAGTTCGGGTTTGGCGAAGACCTGCGCCGCTGCCCCGGTGACCAGGTTCTTGGCGGAGAGCGCCGCGTCGCTGCCGTTCGCGCCGGTGGCGATGTGGATGCGGCCGTTGACGACGGCTCGGCCGCGTCCGCCGGCCACGCCGCGAAAGGTCTGGCGGCTGAACGCGCCCGGCTCGGCGTGGTACACGGCGGCTTGCGTGTCCAGATGCGTTCGCCCATCGACGCGCCATGCGCCGGACAACTCGGCCTTGGCGCCTTCGCCGAGGGTGACTTCGATGTCGTTGCGCCGGAGATCTGCACCGCGGGAGGTCTGCGCGAGCGCGTAGCTTCCGCCGGAGGCTACGCGCGCGCCCACCAGACTGCATTCGCGATGGCTGCCAGCGGCCTGCTGGCGGCGGTGCTCGACGCTGGCGCGTTCCCCGACGATCACTTCGACGATGCGGTGCGCGAACGTGGTCGGTTCCTCGATCAGCACCAGCGCGGCATCCGCGGCGACGATCACCAGAACGTGCTGGAAGCCGGTCGACAGATCGCCGATGCGCACCGGTTCGCCGTGGCTGCCCGCTGGCGCATGGACGACGATGCCGGTTCCGAGCAATGCGCCGTTCAACGCCGCGAGCGGCTGGTTCGCCATGTCGAAGGCGGTGCCGAGGTGCTGCCTTGCGAGTTCCACGGCGCGCGCTTCGGAGAACTCGGCCACTTCGACCGGGGCCGCTGCCGTCACTTCGTTGCCTGGGCTTGGCGGTGGAACGTCGCCCGCCAAAGCGCTCGCGTACCAGCGCTCGGCGTTGGTGTGCCGCCATGCTTCGGAACGCAGCCGCGGCAGTCCTGTTCGTTCCAATGTGCGGCGCAATGCCTGCCGGTCGCGCCACGGGGCGTAGCTCGCGTCCGCTTGGAGAAGTCGCCCGACGAGCGCTTCGGCGTCAGTCGTCGAGCCAGCCATAACCCTTCTCTTCGAGTTCCAAGGCGAGCCGCCGGTCCGCGGAGCGGACGATGCGGCCTTCGGCGAGCACGTGGACGCGGTCCGGCACCACGTGGTTGAGCAGGCGCTGGTAGTGGGTGACCAGCAGCACCGCGTTGTCGGCGGCGCGAAAGGCGTTGATGCCGTCCGCGACCACCTTGAGCGCGTCGATGTCGAGGCCGGAGTCCGTCTCGTCGAGCACCGCGACCTTCGGCGCCAGCAGCAGCATCTGCAGAATCTCGTTGCGTTTCTTCTCGCCGCCGGAGAAGCCCTCGTTCACCCCCCGGCGCAGGAAGTCCGCGCCCAGCCCAAGGCTCTCGGCGGTGCTTCTGGCGCGCTTGACGAAATCCACCGCGGACGGCGGCTCTTCGCCGGTGTGCCGCGCCTGGGCATCCACCGCGGCCTTCAGGAACTCCATGTTGCTAAGGCCGGGGATCTCCACCGGATACTGGAAGGCGAGGAACAGGCCGAGGCGGGAGCGTTCTTCCGGCGCCAAGGGAAGGAGATCAACGCCGCTCAGCGTCATTGCCCCGTGCGTGACCGCGTAGCCGGGGCGACCGGCCAGCGCGTTCGCCAGCGTGCTCTTGCCGGAGCCGTTGGGGCCCATCACGGCGTGGACTTCGCCGGCGCCGACTTCAAGGCTTGCGCCTCGCAGTATCGGCTTGCCTTCGACGTCGACGCACAGGTTGTCGACGTGGAGCAGGCTCATCCAACCGCGCCTTCCAAGCTCACCTCCAAGAGCTTGCCGGCTTCGACCGCGAACTCCATCGGCAGCACGCGGAAGACGTCCTTGCAGAAGCCGTTGACGATCATCGCCACCGCGTGTTCGACGTCGATGCCCCGCTGCTGGCAGAGGAAAAGCTGCTCCTCGCTCACCTTGGAGGTGGTGGCCTCGTGTTCGATTCTCGCCGTCGGCAGCTTGGATTCGATGTACGGGAAGGTGTGGGCGCCGCAGTGGTCGCCGATCAGCAGGGAGTCGCACTGCGTGTGGTTGCGGGCGCCGACGGCGCCTGGGTTCATGCGCACCAGGCCGCGGTAGCTGTTCTGGCTGCGCCCGGCGCTGATGCCCTTGGAGAGGATGGTGCTGCGCGTGTCGCGCCCGATGTGCAGCATCTTGGTGCCGGTGTCCGCCTGCTGGTGGTTGTTGGTGAGCGCCACGGAGTAGAACTCGCCCACCGAGGCGTCGCCCTTGAGCACCACGCTGGGGTACTTCCAGGTGACCGCCGAGCCGGTTTCCACCTGCGTCCAGCTGATCTTGGAGCGGGCGCCGAGGCAGGCGCCGCGCTTGGTGACGAAGTTGTAGATGCCGCCGCGCCCGTGTTCGTCGCCCGGGTACCAGTTCTGCACGGTGGAGTATTTGATCTCGGCGTCTTCGAGGGCGACCAGCTCCACCACCGCGGCGTGCAGCTGGTTCTCGTCGCGCATCGGCGCGGTGCAGCCTTCGAGGTAGCTGACGTAGGAGCCAGCATCCGCGACGATGAGCGTGCGCTCGAACTGGCCGGTGTTCTCGGCGTTGATGCGGAAGTAGGTGGAGAGCTCCATCGGGCAGCGCGTTCCCTTCGGCACGTAGACGAACGAACCGTCGCTGAACGTCGCCGAGTTGAGCGCGGCGTAGAAGTTGTCGCTTTGGGGCACCACGCTGCCGAGGTACTTCCGCACCAGCTGCGGATGGTCGCGCACGGCTTCGGCGATGGAGCAGAAGATCACCCCCGCTTCGCGCAGCGTCTCCTTGAAGGTGGTGCCGATGGAGACCGAGTCGAAGACCGCGTCCACCGCCACGGCGGGGGCTTCGACGCCTGCGAGCGCGGCCCGTTCGTGCAGCGGAATGCCGAGCTTGTCGAAGGTGCGCAGCAGTTCGGGATCGACTTCGTCCAGCGACTTCGGCTTCTGCTTCGGCGCCGAGTAGTAGGAGATGGCGTCGAAGTCGATGCTTGGAAAGGAGACGTGCGCCCAAGACGGCGGCGTCATCTTCCGCCAGCGCTCGAGCGCCTTCAGCCGCCAGCTGGTGAGCCACGCAGGTTCGCTCTTCTTCGCCGAAATGAAGCGCACCGTGCTCTCGTCCAGCCCCGGCGGCAGCGTCTCGGACTCGATGTCGGTGACGAACCCGGCCGCGTACTCCTGCCCCAGACGCTCGTCGACCGCTGCGTTGGAACTCGCCATGCCCGAAGTATAGCCGATACCCGACTAAAACACTCGGAAATAGCGCTCGTCGCGCTCGTCGAGGTCAACCAAGCACCAAACGTCCGCGAAGTCGTTCGCGTCAACCGCCGCCTTAGGTCCGCATGGCGCCGAAACAGGCGCGGAGTTCGGCGACGAACATCTCCGGCTGTTCGAAAGCCGCGAAGTGGCCGCCTTTCTCCAGCGCGTTGTAGTAGCGCAAGTCCTTGAAGCGGGTCTCCACCCAGCGGCGCGATGCCTTGAAAATCTCCTTGGGGAAGATGCTGACGCCGCTTGGCACGGTGACGTCGTTCATCGAGCCGCGCGCGAAGCTCTCCCAGTACAGGCGTGCGGACGAAGCCCCGGCGGCGGTGAGCCAGTACATCATCACGTTGTCGAGCAGTTCGTCGCGGGTGAGGACGTTTTCCGGGTGGCCGTTGCAGTCCGTCCACTGGTAGAACTTCTCGACGATCCACGCGGCCTGGCCGACCGGCGAGTCCACCAGGCCATAGCCGAGGGTCTGCGGGCGGGTGCTTTGCTGCTTGGAGTAGCCGGAGTCCCAGTCCTGGTAGAACTTGCGGGCGGCCATGGCCTCCTGTTCCTGCTCGGTCGGGTCGCTCAGCATGTCGGCGGTCGGCGCGACCACCGGCATGTTGGTGTGGACGCCCATGCAGTGCTGCGTGTCCGTGGCGCCGATGGCCGCGGTGATCGCCGCGCCCCAGTCGCCGCCTTGCGCGAAGTAGCGCTCGTAGCCGAGGCGGGCCATCAGGGCGCTCCACGCTTGGGCCACGTGGTCCACGCCCCAGCCGGTTTCCGAGGGCTTGTCCGAGAAGCCGTAGCCGGGGATGGTCGGCAGCACCAGATGGAAGGCGTCGCTGGCGGAACCGCCGTGGCTTGCGGGGTCGGAGAGCGGGCCGACCACTTTCAGAAACTCGACGACGGAGCCGGGCCAGCCGTGGGTGATCACGAGCGGCGCCGCGTCTTCGACCGGCGAGCGAACGTGCAGGAAGTGGATGCCCACGCCGTCGATGGTGGTCTTGAAGCCGGGCAGCGCGTTCAGCTGCGCTTCGCAGCGCCGCCAGTCGTAGTCGCTGCGCCAGTATTCGCACAGCTCGCGCACGTAGGCGAGCGGCGCTCCTTGGCGCCAGTCGTCCACCGGTTCCGCTTCGGGGAAGCGGGCGTTGGCGAGGCGGACTCGCAGGTCGTCGAGTTCCGCTTGCTCGATGCGGATCTGGAAAGGCGTGATCTCGTCGCTCATGGACTCCAAGCTCCTCAAGTCTCAAGGCAGGTAAGGCGCTGCGCGAACGCGATAGTAGCTCAGTCGAACGGACCGCATGTGCCGCGCCGCTGCGCTTGGGCCTCGTCGCTCAAGGGCCCGTCGTTTCCTCGGCTGGCTCGAAGACCAGCAGCACGTTGCCCGGCATCTGGCCGAACATGTCGTAGCCGGAGGGCACGATGAGCTGGTCGCCCGCGGCGACGATGCCAGGGTTGTCGATGGCGCCGCCGTGGCCGTCGATGCCGTTCACGGCCTCGAAGGCGCGTTTGGTGGCGAACTCCCACAGTACCTTGCCGTCGTTGCGCCCGAAGGCGAACAGGCGACCGTCCAACGCTCCGGCCAGCACCACGTCGGCGGCCACGCTGGCCGCGGCGGAGAAGGCGTAGCGAAACGAGCACTCCGGCCATGCCGTGGCGCCGCCGCGGCGACCTGTGGGCACGCAGCCGCGTTCCGCCGCGTGGCCCCAGGCGTCGCTGCCGTCGTTGATGTTCAGCGCCCAGACGCCGGGGCGTCTTTCGCCGCGCAAGAAGGGCGGGTCGGCTATCGGCACGTACACTCGGCTGGCGTCCGCCGCGATGCCCCAGTGGACGCCGCCCAAGGCGCTGCCGGGGCCGATGCGGCGCTGCCAAATCAGCGCGCCCGAGCGATCCGGGTCGAGGGCGTAGACGTCGCCGGATTTCTGGCCAGCCAGCAGCAGGTCCTTGCCAGCGCTGTTGCGGGCGATGATCACCGAGGCGCCGAAGTCGAAGTCCGGGCCGTCTTCCTTCGGGCAGCTGGCGGAGCGGCCACGGCCGCCGCAGGCCATGTTGAAGGCATCGCCTTCGGTGCCTTGGAAATGCCACTTGATCTCGCCTGTTTCCAGCGCGATGGCGACGATGGCGTCCGACAGCTCGGTTGCCGGCGAGGAGGTGTTCTCGCCGGTGCCGATGTACAGCACGCCGCGCTTGGCGTCGATGGCTGGCGTCGTCCACACGGCGGCCCCGGACGGCCCCCACATCTGCACGTCCAGCTTGTTCTTGTAGGTGGGCTTGGCGTCGGCGGTCATGTGCGTCGTCCACAGAATCTCGCCCGTCGCGGCATCCAGCGCGCTTACGCCGCCGTGCGACTTGCAGCACTCGTAGTCCGGCTGCATGGCGAGCGCGACGCCGAACGCGGAGATCGGCACGAACAGCTTGCCGCCATGCTGTACCGGAGCGCCGGTGGTGATCGAAGCGTCGAACAAGCCGACGGCCTGCCGCCAGATCAACTCGCCGGTCGCGGCCTCCACAGCGTGGATGGTCGAGCCTTGATCGCCGACGAACAGCGCCGGCTCGTTCCCGACCAAGCCGAGCGTGGCGGAGGTGCGCAGCGGCCCGTCGGCGCGATACGTCCAGCGGATGCAGCCGCTCTCGCGGTCGAGCGCGTACAGCCGGCCGGCCAGAGTTGGAAGGAAGATCGTGTCGTCGCTCACCGCTGGCTGGGAGCGCATGGTCGAGACGTTCGGCGCCGCGAACGCCCACTTCAACCGCAAGCTGCCGACGTTGGCGGCATTGATCGCGGTGTCTTGCTGCCAGCGCGTGTTAGCGGCGTCGAAGCCCCAGCGGTCGATGGCGGGCGCCGTCGAAGGGGTGCTCTCGCAGTAGGCGCTCTGCGGCATCAACGATTCCTGATCGCGGGCCAGGTGCTCGGCCAACGCCTGCACCTGGCCGCGCGACATGTCGCCGATGTACTGCGCCATCGGCCCTCTGAGCAGCGCGTGGCGAACGCGAATGCCGCTCATGCGGCGAATGGCGTCGATGTGCGGCGTCTTGGCGTCCGGCGGTTCGTCGTGGCAGACGGCGCACCACTGCTTGTAGTGTTGCTCGGGCGTTTCCGCAGTGCTCGCACCGGCGGCGAGCGCGATGGCCAGCGCGACCAATGCGGCGTGGGAGCGCTTCATCGTTGCGCCCAGCCGCCAGCGAACGGGAACGCCTGGCCAGCGAAGAAGCCGCTCTCGTCGCTGGCGAGGAACAGGGCGAACAGCGCGTCCTCCCGCGCCGTGCCCAGCCGCCCGGCTGGCACCTGGCGCTTGAGCGACCTGACGAAGGATTCCTTCTCCATCAAGCTCGGCGGGTAGTACTCGCGGTTCTCCACGTAGTTCTGCGCGATCAGATTCACCTGTACGTTGTGCGGCGCCACTTCCACGCCCACCGCCTGCACGTAGCCGACCTGGGCGGCACGCGCCGCGGAGTAGGCGGCAACCGTCTTCAAGCCGCGCAAAGCAGTGGCGCTGCCGTAGACGACGATCTTGCCGCTGCGCCGCTCGATCATCTGCGGCAGCACGGCCTGCGTCAGCCAATGCAGCGGGTCCACCAGCAGCGCGAACAGCATGTGCCACTGTTCGTCGGAGAGGTCGGTGACCGCCGTGCCGCTGTAGTTCGCGCCCGCCAGGTTGGCGACGAGCACGTCGATGTGCTCGTGGCGGGCCACCAGATCCTCGCAGGCTTCGGAGGTGGTCAGATCGCTGTCGTCCGCGATCACTTCCGCGCCTTCCTCGCTGAACACCTCAATGGTCGCCGGCCCCATGTAGGCGGACGCCTGGGTGACCAGCACCCGTTTTCCCCGCAGTCGCTCGGACATGTCGGACCTCCTTCAGGAACGCGGCGATCTTACGCCAGCAGCCCCCCAGTCAGACGAACAACAAGGCATGGAGCAGCCGCCCCGGCGAGAAGGCGAAGGCGCCGGCGATGACGATGCCGCCCAGGAACAGGCCCCGCATGGCGTAGGCGTGCGCCCTGACGTTGCCGCGCTTGATGGCCCACAGGGCGTAGGGAACACTGACGAACACGGCCAAGCAGAACAGGTGGATGTAGCCGAAGTGGTTCCACAGGCGCGGCCCGATCGTCGCTGGCATGGCCACCGCGACGATGGACGAGAACGAAATCAGCACCATGTAGACCTTGCCCAGCAGTTTGTGCGTCGGCGTACCCTTGCGCCGCAGCAGCAGCCAGACGGCGATCAGAAAGCAGGGCGCGATGGTGGCGAAGTGGACGTAGGCCAGCGGCAGATAGAAGCCGCCGGGATCCTGGGTCTGCGAACCACGCCACTGCGTAGCGGCTGGTTCCAGAGCGAAGAAGAGCGCCGCGATGGCGACGGCGATCAGCGCGGCGATTGGCGTTGCGATGACGGCCCTTCGCACGGCGATCCTGCGGCGTCCTTCCGAACTGATCGCAGCGCTTGCTTCCATCATCCGCTCCCCGCCCTCCGCGCCCTCCGTAGACGATGCGACCATAGCACGCGAATTTCGCTAGCATCGCCGAGGCAGGCCTGCCGCATCGCCGAACACCGAGGAGAATCCAAATGCCACTGGTTGCCAGCATCGACGACCAACGCGACGAACTCGCCCGCTGGCGGCGCGACCTGCACGCCCACCCGGAACTCGGCTTCAAGGAGAACCGCACCGCGGATTTCGTCGCCGAGAAGCTCCGCGAGTTCGGCATCCAGGTTCACACCGGCATCGGCGGCACCGGCGTGGTCGGTGTGCTGCGGGTCGGCAACGAGACGCGCTCCATCGGCCTGCGCGCCGACATGGACGCGCTGCCGATCATGGAAGAGAACACCTTCGAGCACCGCTCGCGGCACGACGGCGTGATGCACGCCTGCGGGCACGACGGCCACACCACGATGCTGCTCGGCGCCGCCCGCCATCTGGCCGAAAGCCGCGACTTCCGCGGCACGGTGAACTTCATCTTCCAGCCGGCCGAGGAAGGCATCGGCGGCGCCCAGGCGATGATCGAGGACGGCCTGTTCCGGGACTTCCCGTGCGGCTCGATCTTCGCCATGCACAATGCGCCGGGCATGCCCGTCGGCAAGTTCGGCGTGAAGGAGGGCGTGGTCGCGGCTGCGGGCGCGTTCTTCGACATCGACGTCATGGGCGTCGGCGCCCACGGCGCGCATCCGGACCACGGCGTCGACCCCATCGTGGTCGGTTCGCAGCTGGTAACGGCGCTGCAAAGCATCGTTTCGCGCAACCTCAAACCGTCGCTGACAACGGTGGTTTCCGTCACGCAGTTCCACAGCGGCGACGCCTACAACGTCATTCCGGGCACGGCGCGACTCTCGGGCACCGTGCGCACGTTCAGCACGGCGGTGATGGAGAAGGTGGAGGAACGCATGACCGAACTGGCGCACGGCGTGGCGGCCGCCCACGGCGCGCAGGCGAAGGTGGATTTCCGCGCCATCTTCCACCCGGTGGTCAACGATGCCAACGCCGCCGAAGTCGCCGCAGGCGTGTGTACGGAACTGGTGGGCGAGGAACAAGTGCGCCGCGACTTGCCGCCCGGCACGGGTTCGGAGGACTTCTCGTTCATGCTGGAGGAAGTGCCCGGCTGCTATCTGCTGATCGGCAACGGCGACGGCGAGACCTCGCGCCCGGTACACAATCCGGGCTACGACTTCAACGACGACGCCCTGCCCCTGGGCGCGAGCTTCTTCGCCCGAGTGGTGGAGCGGGAGTTGGCGGAGTAGGGCGGGCGAAGACGCGGCGGCACGCGCGGGCGACGGCGGGCGTGGCGCGGTCGTTCTGCGCGAGGTGGTGGAGAAGCTGGGGCATGCGGGCGTCCAGATGGACGGCGGCTCGAGATGAGGACGCCCGCCCTGGCCGCCAACGTCCGCGGCGTTCGTGACCGGGAAGGAGTGCGTCCCAAACCAAGGCTTGCCTAGCGTCCACCATCGGCGTAAGTTGCTCGGTTTCATCCGACGCGAGGGCGCTGGGCCCAGGCATGGCCAACGCCGCAACCCGCAGCAAGCGAAAAGGCAGCAAGCGCGTGGCCAACGGTGCCGCGGTGCGCTCGCGCAGCCGGAAGGCCGAGGTCGAAGCCCCGGTGCAGAGTCTCACGGCCATCGCGGTGCGCGGGGCTCGGACGCACAACCTCAAGAACATCGACCTCGACATTCCTCGGGACAAGCTGGTGGTGGTCACCGGGCTCTCCGGCTCCGGCAAGTCCTCGCTGGCGTTCGACACGCTCTACGCGGAAGGGCAGCGGCGCTACGTGGAGTCGCTCTCCGCCTATGCGCGGCAGTTCCTTTCCATGATGGAGAAGCCGGACGTCGACCACATCGAGGGCTTGTCGCCGGCCATCTCCATCGAGCAGAAGTCCACCTCCCACAATCCGCGCTCCACGGTCGGCACGATCACCGAGATCTACGACTACCTGCGGCTGCTGTTCGCGCGGGTGGGGGAGCCGCGCTGCCCCGAACACGGCGAGCCGCTCGATGCGCAGACGGTGAGCCAGATGGTCGACCAGGCGATGGCGCTGCGCGACGGCCAGCGCGTCATGGTGCTGGCGCCGATGGTGCGCGAGCGCAAGGGCGAGCATCAGCACGTCTTCTCCGAGCTGGTCGCCAACGGCTTCATCCGCGCCCGCATCGACGGCATCGTCACGGACCTCGACCATCCGCCGACGTTGGACAAGAACAAGAAGCACACCATCGAGGCCGTGGTGGATCGGCTGCGCATCCGCAAGGGCGTGGAACAGCGGCTCGCCGAATCCTTGGAGACCGCCTTGCAGCGCGGCGAGGACATCGCCGTGGTCAGCCCGCTCGACGACGCGGACCGCGGCAAAGGCGGTGGCGGCAAAAGTGGTGGCGGCAAAAGCGGCGCTCGCAAGGGCAACGCTAGCAAAGGCGCGGAGGACCTGACGTTCAGCGCCCGTTTCGCCTGCCCGGTCTGCGGCTACAGCATCAGCGAGCTGGAGCCGCGCATGTTCTCCTTCAACAACCCGGCCGGCGCCTGCGACGCCTGCGACGGGCTGGGGGTGAAGCAGTACTTCGACCCCGAGCTGGTCGTGGTGGACGCCGGCCTCAATCTCGCCGAAGGCGCCATTCGCGGCTGGGATCGGCGCAACATCTACTACTTCCACATGCTGCGGTCGCTGGCGCGCCATTACGATTTCGACGTCGAGCGTCCGTTCAGGCGGCTCACGAAGAAGCAGAAGAACGCGGTGCTGTACGGCTCCGGCGGCGACCGCATCGACTTCAGCTATGTCAACGAGCGCGGCGACACGGTGACCCGCCGCCATCGCTTCGAGGGCGTGATTCCGAACATGGAGCGGCGCTATCGGGAGACCGAATCGAACGGCGTGCGCGAGTCGCTGCAGAAGTACCTCACCGTGCGCGCCTGCCCGACCTGCGAAGGCTCGCGGCTGAAGCAGGAATCGCGCAACGTGTTCATCGAAGGCGCGACTTTGCCGAGCCTCTCCGGGCGCTCGGTGGAGTCCATCCTGGCGCACTTCGAGGCGCTGCGGCTGAGCGGGCGCAGAGGGGAGATCGCGGACAAGATCGTCAACGAAATCCGCGCTCGCCTGCGCTTCCTGGTGGACGTGGGCCTCAACTACCTCACCTTGGATCGCAGCGCCGACACCCTCTCCGGCGGCGAAGCGCAGCGCATTCGGCTGGCCAGCCAGATCGGCGCCGGGCTGGTCGGCGTGATGTACATTCTCGATGAACCATCGATCGGCCTGCATCAGCGCGACAACGCCCGCCTGCTGAGCACGCTCACCCATCTGCGCGATATCGGCAACACCGTGCTCGTGGTGGAGCACGACGAAGAAGCGATCCGCACCGCCGACCACGTGGTGGACATCGGCCCCGGCGCCGGGGTCCACGGTGGCGAGATCGTCGTCGCCGGGCCCCTGGACGACGTGCTGAAGTGCTCGCAATCCATCACCGGGCAGTATCTCGCCGGCGAGAAGGCCATCGCCGTGCCGGCCGAGCGCACGCCCTTCGACGCCAAGCATGCATTGCGCCTGGTGAAGGCGAGCGGCAACAATCTCAAGGACATCACCGTCGATGTGCCGGCCGGCCTGCTCACCTGCGTCACCGGCGTGTCCGGCTCCGGCAAGTCCACCCTCGTCAACCACACCCTGTATCCGATTGCCGCCCGGGCGTTGAACGGTGCCACCACCGTGACGCCGCGCAGCCACGAGGCGGTGCTTGGCCTCGAACACTTCGACAAGGTGGTGGACATCGACCAGAGCCCCATCGGGCGTACCCCGCGTTCCAATCCGGCCACCTACACCGGCCTCTTCACGCCCATCCGCGAGCTGTTCGCGCAGACCCAGGAGGCGCGGGCGCGGGGCTACCGGCCAGGGCGGTTCAGCTTCAACGTCAAGGGTGGGCGCTGCGAAGCCTGCCAGGGCGACGGCGTCATCAAGGTGGAGATGCACTTCCTGCCGGACATCTACGTGCCGTGCGACATCTGCAAGGGCAAGCGCTACAACCGCGAAACTCTGGAAGTGCGCTACAAGGGCAAGAACATCCACGAAGTGCTGGACATGACCATCGAAGAGGCGGGCGAGTTCTTCGACGCGGTGCCGATGCTGAAGCGCAAGCTCGACACCTTGCTGGACGTCGGCCTCTCCTACGTGCGCCTGGGCCAGAGCGCCACCACCCTTTCCGGCGGCGAGGCGCAGCGCGTGAAGCTCTCCCGCGAACTCTCCAAGCGCGGCACCGGCAAGACCCTCTACATTCTCGACGAACCCACCACCGGCCTGCACTTCCACGACATCGCCCAGCTGCTCGACGTGCTGCACCGGCTGCGCGACCAGGGCAACACGGTGGTGGTGATCGAACACAATCTGGACGTCGTGAAGACCGCCGACTGGATCATCGACCTGGGCCCCGAAGGCGGCGCCGGCGGCGGCGAAATCGTCGCCACGGGAACGCCGGAGGAAGTGGCGACGATCGACGCCTCGCACACCGGGCAGTTCCTGCGGAAGGTGCTCTAGCGGCTTGTGTCGATGGTTTCGCGGCCTTGAGGCCGTTTGCGCTCCGATCGGCACCATTCACGGCCATGCACCTCTGCGCGAGTGGCAGGTTTGCACCAACCAAGGTCGTATTCCTGCCTGAGTCGAGCTAAGGCCCGTCTCCTCGCGGCGTAGAAGTCATCCTGTTGAACCGGCATCCGAAGGTACTCTGCTGCCCAGACGACTGAGGGACGTTGCCATTGTGCCCGATTCGAGTCGGGGCTGGCCTTGCACATTTGACTCGCGGTCGCCAACGGCGCGAACCTTGCGGCGGGTTGGACTGATCCAAGGGGGAGAACCGTGCGGCGAACTTGGCTTTTCGGCAACGGCGGCAGGAGCGTGGCGGCGTGGATTGCCGCACTGATCTGCGGAGGAGTCGCGGCGGCGGAACTGCCGCCGGTCGGCGCGTTCACGGACGAAGCGCGGGTCGCGACCGTGTCGATTTCGCCCACCGGCGAGTACTTGGCGTTCACGCTCCGCCAGGACGGCGAGAGCGTGTTTCGGATCGTCACGCATCCGCAAGGCGAAGTGAAGGCGGGCTTTCGGCTCGGCGACCGGCGCGAGGTCGCCTCGTCGAGATGGGTGACCGACCATCTTCTGCTTGCGAGGCCGGCGGTGCGGGCCTTGGGCAGCGCAACCGAGACGCCCACCGGAGAACTGGTGACGATCGATGCCCGCAACGGCCAGACGAAGACCGTCGGCTGGGGCGCTCTGCTCGACATTCTGCCGGACGCGGCGAACCAGGCGCTGATCGTCACCGCCAGGAACCCCCGTTTCACCGAGGTCCATCGACTCAACTTGCGCGTGCCCGCGTCCCGCCAGAGCGGGCGTCGCGTGGCCCGTTCGCCGGTGCCGCGGGGCAGCTTCGTGGTGGACGACGAACGGCGCGTCGCGTTCGCCACCGGCGTCACGAAGGAGAACGAAGTCGCCGTCTACTACCGCGAGGGAAGCGCCCGGGACTGGCGGCTCGTGCAGAGCCATGCGCAAGGCGGCCACGGCTGGACGCCGCTGCAAGCCGGCCCGCGCCCCGGCACCTTCTACACGCTCGACAGCCGCGACGCATCGACCGCCGGGCTTGGCGTCTACGACGCCAAGGAGGAGACGCACAAGCTGTTGTTCCGGCATCCCGAGGTGGACGTCGGGACGCGGCTTTGCGACTACGACTGTCGCCGGGTCTACGGCGTAGTGGTGAATCACCACTTCCCTGGCGTGGTCTACATCGACCGCAGCCATCCGCTGGCCAAGGTCCACGCTGGCCTTGCCAACACCTACCCGGAAGACTTCGTGGGGATCTCGAGCGTGACCCGGGACAACAAGCTGGCGGTAGCCTACGTCAGTGGCGACCGGCACCCGGGCGAATACCTGCTGGTGGATGTGGAGGCGCAGAAGGTCAACCCGTTGTTGGCGGTGCGCCCGGACCTTGCGGCCGAGGCGTTGAGCCCGATGTCGCCGCTGGAGCTCGAGACCCGCGACGGCAAGACCATCTACGGCTTCGTCACGAGTTCGCCCGCGGCGCCGAAGCCCGGGCCGATGGTCGTCATCGTCCACGGCGGGCCTCACGGCGTCCGCGACTACTGGGGCTTCAACGCCGAAGCGCAGCTGTTCGCCAGCCGCGGCTACCACGTCCTGCAGGTGAACTACCGTGGTTCCGGCGGCTACGGCGTCGAATACCGGCGGGCTGGATTCGGCGAGTGGGGGCGGAAGATCGAGGACGACGTGGCCGATGGGGTGCGTTGGGCGGCGCAGTCCGGCATCGCCGATGCGAAGCGCGTCTGCGTCTTCGGCTACAGCTACGGCGCCTATTCCGCGCTGATAGGCGCGGCGAGATACCCCGGCCTGTACCGCTGCGCCATCGGCGCTGCCGGCATCTACGACTTGAGCTTGCTGGACCGGACCGGCGACATTCGGCGGCGCCGTTCCGGCCTCGTCTATCTGGACGAGGCGGTCGGCGACGATGAGCAGGAACTCGCTGCGCGTTCGCCCACCGAGCAGGCATCGCGCATCGCGGCGCCGGTGTTGCTGCTGCACGGTAGCGAAGACCGACGCGCGCCCTTGGTACACGCCAATCGCATGCGCGACGCGCTAAAGCGCGCTGGCAACGAACCCGAGTGGCTCGTCATGAGCGGGCAAGGGCACGGCTTCTTCGGCGACGAAGCGCGACGGGAGGTCTACGAACGCATCCTTGCGTTTCTGAAGGAGAACATCGGCGCGCCAAGCGACGCCTGAGCGGGGCGACGCTACTCCTCGTCGTCTTCGTCCTCGTAGTCGTCGTCTTCGGCCATCTCGCGGCCGACGAGTTCGATGTAGGCGATCGGAGCGGAGTCCCCGGCGCGGAAGCCGGCCTTGAGGATGCGCGTGTAGCCGCCGGGGCGTTCCAGAAAACGCGGGCCGAGTTCGCTGAAGAGCTTGCCGACCGCGGCCTTGCTGCGCAGGCGGTCGAAGGCCAGGCGGCGGTTGGCCACCGTGTCCTCCTTGGCCAGCGTGATCAGCGGTTCGGCGACGCGGCGCAGCTCCTTCGCCTTGGGCACGGTGGTCTTGATGATCTCGTGCTCGAAGAGCGAAGCGGCCATGTTGGCGAACATCGCCTTGCGATGGGCGCTGGTGCGGTTCAGGTGGCGACCGCTCTTGCGGTGTCTCATGCGCGTTCTCCGTGGCCTGGCGGGCCGTTGCGTACTGGCCTTGGGCTTAGCGAACGAGGCCGCGCAGGTTCGCCGGCGGCCACTTCTCCAAGCGCATGCCGAGGGCGAGGCCGCGCTGCGCAAGCACGTCCTTGATCTCGGTGAGCGACTTCTTGCCTAGGTTGGGCGTCTTCAGGAGGTCGTGTTCGGTGCGTTGGATGAGGTCGCCGATGTGGTAGATGTTCTCGGCCTTCAGACAGTTGGCCGAACGCACGGTGAGTTCCAGATCGTCCACCGGGCGCAGCAGGATGGGGTCCACTTCGTCCGCCTTCTGCTCGACGACTTCGCCTTCGGTATCGAGATCGACGAACGCCGCCAGCTGCTTCTGCAGGATCGTCGCGGCGCGGCGGATGGCTTGTTCCGGGTCGATGGTGCCGTTGGATTCGACGTCGAGGATCAGCTTGTCCAGGTCCGTGCGCTGCTCGACGCGGGTGCTCTCCACCGTGTAGGCGACGCGGCGCATCGGGCTGTAGCTCGCGTCCAGGCGCAGCACGCCCTTGAGCCGGGTCTCCTCTTCCTCCTCGCCTTCGCCGTACTCCACCGGCTGGTAGCCGCGGCCTCGGGTGACGGTGGCCTCCATGCGAATGGAACCGTTTTCGTTGAGCGTGCAGATGACGTGCTCGGGATTGGCGATCTCCACGTCCTGGGTGACTTGGAAATCGCCAGCCTTCACTTCCCCGGCGCCTTCCCGCGCCAGGCGGATGATCGCGTTCGCGCTGTGCAGGCGCACCGCGACGCCCTTCAAGTTGAGCAGGATGTCGATGACGTCCTCGCGCACGCCCTCGATGGGCGCGTACTCGTGGTCCACGCCGTCGATCTGCACTTCCGTGATGGCCGCGCCCGGCATCGACGAAAGCAGGATGCGCCTGAGCGTGTTGCCCAGCGTATGGCCGAAGCCGCGCTCGAGAGGTTCGAGCGTGATGCGCGCATGGGTCTTGCTGAGCGGCTCGTGTTCGATCCGCTTCGGGGTCAACAGCTCGGTTGCCGACTGTGGCATCGATGTCCTCCGGTGTGGGTGCGTTGGGGGGCTGCGGACTACTTGGAGTACAGCTCGACGATCAGGTTCTCGTTGATCTCGTTGGGCAGCTCGCCGCGGTCGGGGTCGCGCTTGTAGACGCCTTCCATCTTCTCGGAATCCACCTCCACCCACTCGATGGCGCCGCGCTGGGCGGCCAGGTCGAGCGCTTGGCGGATGCGCAGCTGTTCGCGCGAGGACTCGCGGACGGACACGGAATCCTCCGGGCGCACCTGGTAGGAGGGCACGTTCACCGTGGCGCCGTTGACGATGATCGCCTTGTGCGACACCAGCTGGCGGCTTTCGGCGCGGGTGCAGCCGTAGCCCATGCGGTAGACGACGTTGTCCAGGCGCCGTTCCAGGAGGCGCAGCAGGTTTTCGCCGGTGGCGCCCTTCTGCCGGTCCGCCGCCGCGTAGTAGTTGCGGAACTGCTTCTCCAGCACGCCGTAGAAGCGCTTCACCTTCTGCTTTTCGCGCAGCTGCACGGCGTAGTCCTTCGGCTTCTGGCGGCGCGCGGAGCCGTGCTGGCCGGGGATGGTGTCGGCGCGGCACTTGGAATCCAGCGGGCGGATGCCGCTCTTCAGGAACAGGTCGGTGCCCTCGCGCCTCGAGAGCTTGAGTTTGGGACCGCGGTACTTCGCCATGTCGGTTTCTCCTACACGCGCCTTCGCTTGGGCGGCCGGCAGCCGTTGTGGGGCACCGGGGTGACGTCGGAAATGCTGTTGATCTTGAGGCCAGCGGCGTTCATGGCGCGCACCGAGGACTCGCGGCCGAGGCCGGGGCCCTTGACGAAGACGTCCACGCTCTTCATGCCGTACTGCTCGATGGCGTTGGTCGCCGCCCGTTCGGAGGCGATCTGCGCGGCGAACGCGGTGCTCTTGCGCGAGCCGCGGTAGCCGGAGCCGCCAGCGGTGGCCCAGCACAGGGCGTTCCCTTGGCGGTCCGTGATCGTGATGATCGTGTTGTTGAAGGACGCATGCACATGGGCGACGCCATCGACGACGACGCGCTTGCCTTTCTTGCGTCCGCTTGCCTCTGCCATTGCTTCGGCTTTCCTCCTGAATCCTTGGCCGCCGGGGCGGCTCGGGTGTTGTCCGCCGCTACTTGCGGATCGGTTTGCGCGGCCCCTTGCGGGTGCGCGCGTTGTTCTGCGTGCGCTGGCCGTTCACCGGCAGGCCGCGCCGGTGGCGCATGCCGCGGTAGCAGCCGAGGTCCATGAGCCGCTTGATGTTGAGCTGCACTTCGCGGCGCAGATCGCCTTCGATGTCGAGCTTCGACGCCTCGCTGCGCAGGGCGTCGAGGCGGTTCTCCGGCAGGCTGCCGAGAGTGACGTCGGGGTCCACGCCGGCCGCCGCGCACATCCGCTTGGCGTGGGTCCTGCCGACGCCGAAGATGTAGGTGAGCGCGATGCCCGCGTGCTTGTTGTCGGGCAGATTGATGCCAGCGATTCGTGCCACTGTTCCGATGCCTCTTCTCGTTTGCCTCGTTTGCCTCGTTTGCCTCGTGCCTTCGGCCTTGCGCGCCTAGGCGTTGGCCTCAACAGTCAATTCTGCCACAGGCCCCGCCCGCTAGGCGCGCTTATCCTTGGCGCTGCTTGTGGCGGGGTTCCGTCGTGCAGATCACGCGCACCACGCCCCGTCGCCGCACGATCTTGCAGTTGCGGCAGATCTTCTTCACCGATGCCCTGACCTTCACGATGCCTCTCCTGTTTGTTCCGTGCCGCTCGAGCGCGCTCTAGCGGCGGTTCCGGCCGCGTCCGCCGGTGGCGCGGCCCACGCCTTGGCGCGAGCGGCCGTAGGTTCGCAGATTGGATTTCTCCATCAGCTTGGCGTACTGGCTGGACATCATGTGCTGCTGCACCTGCGACATGAAGTCCATGGACACCACGACGACGATCAGCAGCGCCGTGCCGCCAAGCTGCATCGTGATGTCGAAGAACACCACCATCAGTTCCGGCAGCAGGCAGACGCCGGTGACGTAGATGGAGCCGAACAGCGTCAGCCGCGTGATCACGTCGTCCAGGTAGGAGGCGGTCTGCTGCCCTGGGCGGATGCCGGGCACGTAGGCGCCCTGGCGCTTGAGATTGTCCGCGATGTCCTTGGGGTCCATCATGATCGCGGTGTAGAAGAAGCTGAAGAAGATGATGCCGCCGGCGAACAGCATGATGTAGAGCGGCCGTCCCGGCGAAAGTAGCAGCGCCACTTCCTGCAGCCAGGACATGTTCGGCGCCTGGCCGAACCACTGCGCCATGGAGGCGGGCGCGAGCAGCAGGCTGGACGCGAAGATGGCCGGAATCACGCCCGCCATGTTGATCTTGAAGGGCAGGGGGGTGCTCTGCGGCTGGTAGACCCGTCGCCCCTGCTGGCGCTTCGCGTAGTTGACGGTGATGCGGCGCTGGCCGCTCTCCACGAAGACCACGAACGCCACCACCAGAATGCCGACGATGGCGATGCCGAGCAGCGCGATGATGTTGATGTCGCCTTGCCGCGCCGCCTCGAAGGACTGGCCGACCGCGCCTGGGAAGCCGGAGACGATGCCGGCGAAGATGAGCAGCGAAATGCCGTTGCCGACGCCGCGTTCGGTGATCTGCTCGCCCAGCCACATCATGAACAGGGCGCCGGTCACCAGCGTGACGATGGACGTGAAGTAGAAGGTGAGGTCGCCGATGAAGGCCAGCCCTTGGGCCGCCAGCGTGCCGGTGAGCGCCGTGCCTTGAATGAGGGCGATGAGCAGCGTGCCGTAGCGCGTGTACTGGGTGATCTTCCGCCGCCCGGCCTGGCCTTCCTTGCGCAGCTGGTTCAGTGCCGGGTACATCATGGTGACCAGGTTCATGATGATGCTGGAGGTGATGTAGGGCATGACGCCGAGGGCGAGGATGCTCATGCGCTCCAACGCGCCGCCGGAGAACATGTTGAACAGGTCCAGCACACCGCCCTGGTTGGCGTCGAAGAGATTGCGCAGCTGGTCCGGATTGATGCCCGGCACCGGAATATGCGTGCCGATGCGGTAGACCAGCAGCGCGAACACCACGAACAGCAGGCGCTGGCCGAGCTCGGAGAGCCCGCCGCCGCTGCGCATCCCGCTGCGGGCGCCCTGCAAGGCTTGCGTGCCGATGGCCATGCTACTGCGCGGCCTCCTCGGCTTGCTGCTTCGACGCAGCGTCTTCGACGCTGCCGCCAGCGGCTTCGATGGCCGCCCGCGCTCCCTTGGTGACGGCGACGCCGCGTACGACGACCGCGGCCTTGACCGCGCCGGAAAGGAAGATGCGCGCCCGCAAGGTGTTCTTGCGCACGACGTTGGCCGCCTTCAGCGCCGCGAGATCGACCACTTCGCTGCCGTTCGCGACCACCGCGGCGAGTTCGGACGTGCGCACTTCGGCGGTCTTCATGCCGACGCGGGAACGGAAGCCGAAAGTCGGAATGCGCTTCTGCAAGGGCAGCTGCCCGCCCTCGAAGCCGCGCCGCACGCTTCCGCCGGAGCGCGACCGCTGCCCCTTGTGGCCGCGGCCGCAGGTCTTGCCGCCACCGGCGGCGATGCCGCGGCCGACGCGCTTGCGCTGCTTCTTGCTGCCGGCCGCTGGGGCGATGGTGTTCAGGCGCGCTTCGTCCGCCTTCGGGCGCGGCTCTTGATTCGTGCTGCTCATTCGCTCTGCTCCGTTTGCGGCTCGACTTCGAGCAGGTAGTCCACCTTGGCGATCATGCCGCGCACCGCCGGCGTGTCTTCGAGTTCGCGCACGGAGCCGACCCGCCGCAGGCCGAGGCCGCGGATGCAGGCGCGGTGCTTGGGCAGCCGCCCGAACGGCGACTTCACCAGCTTCACCTTCACTGTTGCGGTTGCGGCCACGGCGTTCCCTTCAGGCGACGATTTCTTCGACGGTCAGGCCGCGCTTGGCGGCGATCATCTGCGGCGAACTCATGCGGATGAGGGCGCGGTAGGTGGCGGTGACGACGTTCACCGGATTGGTGGAGCCGTAGCATTTGGCGAGGACGTTGCGTACGCCGACGCATTCGAGCACGGCGCGCATCTTCTCGCCGGCGATGATGCCGGTGCCTTCGGACGCCGGCTGCATGTAGATGGTGGAGGCGCTGAAGGTCTCGGTGATCGGATACCAGATGGTGTTGCCGTTGAGCTCGACGTCGACCATGTCGCGGCGGGCGGCTTCCATCGCCTTCTGGATGGCGGCTGGCGTTTCCCGCGCCTTGCCGCGTCCGAAGCCGACGCGCCCTTCGCCGTCGCCGACCACCGCCAGCGCGGTGACGCCGCGCTGCCGCCCGCCCTTGACGACCTTGGCGACGTAGTTGATCTGGACGAGCTTCTCGACCAGACCTTCTTCTTTGATCTCTTCCGAATACGCCATTGGCCTCGTCCTAGAATTCGAGCCCGTTGGAGCGGGCCGCTTCGGCCAGCGCCTTGACGCGGCCGTGGTACTTGTAGCCGGAACGGTCGAACGCCACCGCCGCGACGCCCGCCGCGCTGGCGCGTTCCGCAATGAGCCGCCCGACCGCCGAAGCCGCGGCGACGTTGCCGGTCGCTTCGCCGCGCAGCGCGCTGTCCAAGGTGGAGGCCTGCGCCAGCACGCGGTCGCTGCCGTTGCTTGCCGCGTGGTCGATCACCTGCGCGTAGATGTGGCGCGGGGTGCGATGCACGCTGAGCCGAGGTGCGCCGAGTTCGCGGATCTTCATCCGCGCGCGTTTGGCTCGCCGCAGGCGGCTGGCCCTCTTGTCGATGCGCTTCTCCATGCTCCTTCGCCTCTGTTCGCGGGCTACTTCTTCTTGCCTTCTTTGCGCCGCACCCGCTCGCCGACGTAGCGCACGCCCTTGCCTTTGTAGGGTTCGGGCGGGCGGAAGCCGCGGATTTCCGCCGACACCTGGCCGACCAGCTGTTTGTCGATGCCTTTGACGGTGATCTGCGTCTGCGTGGTCGTTTCGACGTCGATGCCGTCCGGCAGCGTGTACTCGACCGGATGCGAGAAGCCGAGCTGCAGGTTCAGGCGGCGGCCCTGGGCCTGCGCCCGATAGCCGACGCCTTGCAGTTCCAGCCGCTTCTCGAAGCCTTCCGAGACGCCGGTGACCATGTTCTTCACCAGCGAACGCACCGTGCCGGCGAGCGCTCTCGCGTTGCGCGACGGCGAGCGCGCCGCGAAGGTGAGCACGCCGTCGCCGCGCTTGATCTCCACCTGGTCCGAGAGCGGCAGCGTGAGCGAACCTTTCGGCCCCTGCACGGTGACCGCCGCCGGGGCCGAGGCGATGTCCACTTGGACGCCGCTCGGCAACGGGACCGGGCTGTTTGCGATGCGCGACATGGGGGATTCCTTCGCTGTCCTTCGGCGGCTTGGCTAGAACACCGTGCAGAGCACTTCGCCGCCAACGCCGGCCTTGCGGGCCGCGCGGTCGGTGACCACGCCGGCGTCGGTGCTGACGATGGCGACGCCGAGGCCGCTGCGCACTTGCGGCAGTTCGCCGCAGGATCGGTAGACGCGCAGCCCAGGGCGGCTGACGCGCTTGAGTTCTTCGATCACCGGTTTGCCTTCGTGGTAGCGCAGCTGGATGGTGAGCACCGGCTTGGCGTCGCCGTCCACTTGAAAGGCGCCGATGTAGCCTTCGTCGCGCAGCACTTGGCAGATCGCCGTCTTGGTCTTCGACCCCGGCAGCGCCACCGAGTCGTGGCCAGCGCGCTGCGCGTTGCGGATGCGCGTCAGCAGGTCGGCGATTGGGTCTTGCATGCTCATTGGATCACCAGCTTGGGTTCTTCGCTCGGCCTCGACGCGCCTACCAGCTCGCCTTGACGAGGCCGGGCACGTCGCCGCGCATCGCGGCTTCGCGCAGCTTGTTGCGGCCGAGGCCGAACTTCCGATAGACGCCGCGCGGTCGCCCGGTCTGCCCGCAGCGGCGGCGCAGACGCACGGGCGAGGCGTTGCGCGGCAGCTGCTGCAACTGGATCTGCGCCTGCCAGCGTTCGTCGTCCGGTGCGCTGCGGTCGGCGATGATCGCCTTCAGCCGCTGCCGCTTGGCGGCGTGCTTGGCGACCACTTTGGCGCGCTTCTTCTCGCGCTCGATGACGGAAGTCCTTGCCATTCGTCTAGTTCCTGAACGGGAAATCGAGGGCGCGCAGCAACGCCAGGCCCTCTTCGTTGGTCTTCGCGGTGGTCGTGACGACGACGTCCAGGCCGCGGATGCGGTCGATCTTGTCGTAATCGATTTCCGGGAAGTTTATCTGTTCGGCGATGCCCATGGAGAAGTTTCCGCGCCCGTCGAAGGAGCGCGGATTGAGGCCGCGGAAGTCGCGCATGCGGGGAATGGCGATGGCGATGAGGCGCTCGACGAACTCGTACATGCGCTCGCGGCGCAGCGTGACCTTGCAGCCGATGGGAAAACCTTCGCGGATCTTGAAGCCGGCCTCGGACTTGCGGGCCTTCGTGATCACCGGCTGCTGGCCGGCGATGAGGGCGAGGTCGGCGATGGCGCTGTCCATCACCTTGCGGTCGCCCACGGCGTCGCCCACGCCCATGTTCAGCGTCACCTTGGCGAGCCTCGGCACGGCCATAACCGAGCGGTAGCCGAACTGCTCGAGCAGCGCCGGGCGGGCTTTTTCGAGGTACTTGTCGCGCAGATTCGCCATGCGGGTTCTCTAGGCGTCGACCGGGGTGTCGGTGGATTTGAAGTAGCGCACACGCTTGCCGTCCTCGATGCGGATGCCGACCCGGTCGGCCTTGTTGGTCTCGGGGTTCAGGAGCGCGATGTTGGAGACGTCGATCGGCGCCTCCTGGTCGACGATGCCGCCCGGTTCGTTGGTCTGCGGATTCGGGCGCTGGTGCTTCTTGACGATGTTGATGCCCGACACCAGCACACGCCCCTGTTGCGCCATGCGCAGCACGGTGCCTTGCTTGCCCTTGTCGCGGCCGGCGATGACGATCACTTCGTCGTCCTTGCGAATCTTGCGCATCGTCCGTTCCGGTTCCGAGGGCGGAGGGCTAGAGCACTTCCGGCGCGAGGGAGATGATGCGCATGAAGTTCTCGGTGCGCAGTTCGCGCGTCACCGGGCCGAAGATGCGCGTTCCCACCGGCTGCAATCCGGCAGTGAGCAGCACCGCGGCGTTCTGGTCGAAGCGAATCAGCGAACCGTCCGGGCGCCGCACGCCGCGCTTGGTGCGCACCACCACCGCGTTCATCACCTGGCCCTTGCGGACGCGACCGCGCGGGATGGCTTCCTTGACGGTGACCTTCACGACGTCGCCGATGCCCGCGTAGCGACGCCGCGAACCGCCGAGCACCTTGATGCACTGCACCCGCCGAGCGCCGCTGTTGTCGGCGATCTCGAGCATCGATTCCACTTGGATCATCGTCGTTCCCTCGGCGGCGTCGCGAACCTAGGCGCCGGCGCGTTCGACGATGCGCCCGAGCCGCCAGGACTTGGTCTTGGAGATGGGGCGCGTTTCGATGATGGTGACCACGTCGCCTTCCCGACATTCGTTGCGTTCGTCGTGGGCGGCGAGTCTGGAGGAGCGGCGGACGATCTTGCCGTACACCGGATGCTTGACGCGGCGGTCGATGCGCACGGAAATCGTCTTGTCCGCCTTGTTGGAGAGCACGACGCCGGTCATTTCGCGGCGGTGCTTGGCGGAACGGCCTTGCGCCGGGGCTTGTTCAGCCGGAGCGCTGCTGGCCGCTGCCGCCACGGGTGCTTCGGGCGCTTCAGCGGCCGCGCCGGCTGCTTGCGCATCCACGTCGGATGCCGCCGTTGCTTCGTTGCGCTCGTCAGCCACCGGTCTTCTCCCGAATCATCGTCTTCACGCGGGCGATGTCGCGCCGCGCCTGGGTCAGCAGATGCGTCTGCGCCAACTGTTCGCTGGCGCGCTGCATGCGCAGGCTGAACTGCTCCTTGCGCAGGCGCAGCAGTTCCGCGTCCAGCTCCTCGGCGGTCTTTTCCCTGAGCTCCGCTGCCGTCATGCCGTTCCCATTGCCGTCAATGCGCTGGTCCCAAGAACCCGCGCCACGCGAGGGCTGCTCGAAGCGACTTGGGAACGTGCGTCAACTACTTGCTTTGCTTGACTTAACCCCGCTCCATAGCGAGCGTCTGGGGCGCAAGCAAGCGGCGCATCATACGCGCCCGGTCCGCTTGTTACAACAATCTGCATGATCTTGCGACTTGCCAGCCTAGGCGACGGTGCGCTTCACGAACGCGGTGGGGAAGGGGAGCTTGGCGGCGGCCTTGGTGAGCGCCTCTCGCGCCACGTCCTCGGCGACGCCTTCCATCTCGTAGAGCACGCGGCCGGGCTGGATCAGCGCGACCCAGTACTCGACGCCGCCCTTGCCCTTGCCCTGGCGCACTTCGAGGGGCTTCTTGGTGATCGGCTTGTCCGGGAAAACGCGGATCCACACCTTGCCGCCGCGCCGCACGTGGCGCGTCATGGCGCGCCGGCCGGCTTCGATCTGGCGCGCCGTCATGCGGCCTCGGCCCGTGGCCTTGAGGCCGAACTCGCCGAAGCTGACGCGGTTGCCGCGCCCCGCCAGGCCGCGGTTGCGGCCCTTCTGGAGCTTGCGGAACTTGGTTCGTTTCGGTTGCAGCATCGCGTTTCGTCCGTCTTCTCTAGTTCAAGCGCTTGGTTCGCCGTGGCTTGCCGTCAATGCCTCAGGTTCGCTCGGCGTTGTCGTTGCCGCCGAGCACTTCGCCCTTGAAGATCCACACCTTGACGCCGATGACGCCGTAGGTGGTCTTGGCTTCCGCGGTGGCGTAGTCGATGTTGGCGCGCAGCGTGTGCAGCGGCACCCGCCCCTCGGCGTAGACCTCGGCGCGGGCGATCTCAGCGCCGTTCAAGCGTCCGGCGACGCGCACCTTGATGCCTTCGGCGCCGAGCCGCATGGCGTTCTGCATCACCCGGCGCATGGCGCGCTGGTGGCGCACGCGGCGCTCCAGCTGCTGCGCGACGTTCTGCGCGACCAGGAAGGCGTCCACTTCCGGCTTGCGGATCTCCTCGACGTTGACGTGTACCGGCACGTTCATCTTGCGCGTCAGCTCGGTGCGCAGGCGGTCGACGTCTTCGCCCTTCTTGCCGATGACGATGCCCGGGCGGGCGGTGTGGATGGTGATGCGCGCGGTCTGCGCCGGGCGTTCGATGTCGATTCGGCTCACGGACGCTTGCGCCAGCCGCGCCGCGATGTGCTCGCGCACTTCCAGATCCGCCAGCAGATACTTGGCGTAGTCCTTCTTGTTCGCGTACCACACCGACGTGTGGTCGGCGACGATGCCGAGCCGAAGCCCGGTCGGACTGACCTTCTGACCCATTGGTCTCCTCCGTTACGTCTCGTCGCTGACGGTCACAGTGACGTGGCTGGTGCGCTTGAGAACGCGGTCCGCGCGGCCCCGGGCGCGGGGCTTGATGCGCTTGATGGTGATGCCTTCATCTACTTTGATCTCGCTCACCACCAGGTCGTCGATGTCCGCGCCTTCGTTGTGTTCGGCGTTGGCGATGGCCGAATCCAGCACCTTGCGCACAATCGGTGCGCCCTTGCCGGTGGTGAAGTCGAGGATGTTCAAGGCGTCCTCCACCGGCTTGCCGCGCACCTGGTCCGCCACGAGGCGCAGTTTGCGCGGCCCCATGCGCAGCCGCTTGGCGGTGGCGCTCACTTCCATTGCTGCAAAGCTCCGTGTCTGCTCTTGCGCCGCGCCTTAGCGCCGCGCCTTGCGGTCCGAATCGTGGCCGCGGTAGGTGCGCGTGGGGGCGAACTCGCCGAGCTTGTGCCCCACCATGTCTTCCGAAATGAAGATGGGCACATGCTGGCGGCCGTTGTGGACGGCGATGGTGAGGCCGACCATGTCCGGCAGGATCATGGAACGGCGCGACCAGGTGCGGATGGGGCGGCGGTCCTTGGTGGCGGCCGCTTTCTCCACTTTGCGCATCAGATGCAGGTCCACGAACGGACCCTTGCGCAACGCTCTTGGCATGGCTTACCTCCTGGCTCCGCGCCGCCGCACGATGTGCTTGTCGGTGCGCTTGTTCTTGCGCGTCTTGAAGCCCTTGGTGGGCCTGCCGGTCGGCGAGACGGGATGGCGTCCGCCGGAAGACTTGCCTTCGCCGCCGCCGTGGGGATGGTCGACCGGGTTCATGGCGACGCCGCGCACGGTGGGGCGGACGCCGCGCCAGCGCTTCGCGCCGGCCTTGCCGAGCGAGCGCAGGTTGTGTTCGCTGTTGCCGACTTCGCCGAGGGTGGCGCGGCACTCGGCCGGCACGCGGCGCATCTCGCCGGAGCGAAGGCGCAGCGTGGCGTAGGCGCCCTCGCGGGCCACCAGTTGGCAGGACGTGCCGGCGCTGCGCGCCAGCTGGGCGCCCTTGCCGGGCTTGAGTTCCACGCAGTGGACGACGCTGCCCACCGGCACGTTGCGCAGCGCCATGGCGTTGCCGGGGCGGATGGGCGCGGTGGTGCCGGACATCAGCTCGTCGCCGCTGGCCACGCCGCGCGGGGCGACGATGTAGCGGTACTCGCCGTCCGCGTACTTCAGCAGCGCGATGTTGGCGGAGCGGTTGGGGTCGTATTCCAGCCGCGCCACGGTGGCCTTGATGCCGTCCTTGGCGCGTTTGAAGTCGATCTTGCGGTAGTGCTGCTTGTGGCCGCCGCCGCGATGCCGGGTGGTGATGCGGCCGGCGTTGTTGCGGCCGCCGCTGCCGTGCTGCTTCTCGAGCAGCGGCTTGTAGGGCGTGCCCTTGTGCAGGGTCGGGTCGACGACCTTGGCGACGAAGCGGCGCCCCGGCGAGGTGGGCTTGGTCTTGACGACTGGCATGGCTTCCCTCGACCGCCTAGCGGGTTCCGGCGCCACGCGCGCAGGCGCGACAAGTGTTTCGGCGACGCATCAGCTCTGCACTTCCGTGTAGTCGAGGTCGTCGTCCGGCGCCAGGCGCACGTACGCCTTCTTCCAGCTCTTCATGTGCGAAGTGACGCCGCGGAAGTTGCGCTTCACCTTGCCCTTCACGTTCAGCGTGGTCACGCCGAGCACGGTGACGCCGAACAGCGTCTCCACGGCGCGCTTGATCTCCTGCTTGGTGGCGTTCTTCGCCACCTTGAAGGCGTAGTGGTTGCTGGCCTCGCCGAGCGTCGCCGACTTTTCCGTGATGTGCGGATCGAGCAGCACGGTGTAGAGGCGCTCCTTGGCCTGCGTCGCGCTCATTCGCCTGCGTCCTGGGTCTTGGCCGCATCCTCGGTCGCGACTGCATCCTCGGTGGCGGACTGCGCCGTCGTTTCACTCGACGCTTCGCTCTCGTCCGTGGCCGCGTCTTCGCCCGCGCCCGTATCCGCTTCGACCGCATCTTCGTCCGCGACCGCAGCCGCTGCCTCGGCAGCGTCTTCGTCTTGGACTGCGCCCTCGGTCTCGCTCTCGCCCTCGGTTTCGTTCGCATCCTCGGCACTCGGCGCTGCGTCGTGCGCTGCCGTCGGCGCGTCTTCCAGATTCGCTTCGATGCGCCGCAGCGCCTCGACTTCGACGAGCACCGTGTCGTGGCCGACGAGCGCGACCGGGCTCAGCGCTTCGACGTCGCAGACGTCCACGCCGCGCAGGTTGCGGGCGGCCAAGTCGAGGTTGCGGTCCACTTCGGCGGCGACCAGCAGCACCTTCGCCGCTGGCAGCTCCAGCGCGTCGAGCTTGGCGGCGAGGGCCTTGGTCTTGGGGGCGTCGAGGGCGAGGGGAGGGATGGCGAGGAGGCGGTTCTGGCGGACGAGTTCGGCGAGGATGCAGCGCATGGCGCCACGGTACATCTTGCGGTTGAGCTTCACGGAGTGGTCGCGCGGACGCGCCGCGAAGGTTCGCCCGCCGCCACGCCACAACGGGCTGCGGATGGAACCGGCGCGGGCGCGGCCGGTGCGCTTCTGCCGCCAGGGCTTGCGTCCGCCGCCACGGGCATCGGCGCGCGACTTCTGCGCCTTGCTTCCCTGCCGCGCGCCAGCGAGATAGGCGACCACGGCTTGATGCACCAGCGCCTCGTTGAACGCGCCGCCGAAGACGCGCTGGGAGACTTCGACCGCTTCGCCGGCCGAATCCGCCGTCGCCAAGGCCACCGAGACGCTCATGGCTTGGCCTTGGCCGCTGGCCGCACCCAGACGTCCGCGCCCGGCGCGCCTGGCACGGCGCCTTTCACGAGCAGCAGATTGCGGTCCGGGAGGATGTCGACGATGGTGAGGTTCTGAACGGTGACGCGGCGATTGCCGAGGTGGCCGGACATCTTCTTGCCCTTGAAGACGCGGCCCGGAGTTTGACATTGGCCGATGGAGCCGGGCACGCGGTGCGAGATGGAGTTGCCGTGGGTGGCGTCCTGGCTGCGGAAGTTCCAACGCTTGATGGTGCCGGCGTAGCCCTTGCCCTTGGAGACGCCAGCCACGTCCACGACCTGGCCCTTCTCGAACTGCTCGATGTCGAGCGTGGCGCCGGGGGCGATGTCTTCGGCGGCGGCTTCCAGGCGGAACTCCCACAGGCCGCGCCCGGCTTCGGTTTCCGCCTTGGCGAAGTGTCCTGCGAGGGGGCGCGACACGCGGCTGGCCTTGACCTGCCCGGCCGTCACCTGCACGGCGTCGTAGCCGTCCGCGGCGTGCGTCTTCACCTGCGTGACGCGATTCGGCGGCGCGACGATCACGGTCACAGGCACGGACTCGCCGTCCGGCGTAAAGACGCGCGTCATGCCGCTCTTGGTGCCGACGATGCCGATGGTCATGGTCATGTTCTGGGCTGGATCGTCGCGGGCGGGTGGGTGATCAGTGGTGGATCAATTGAGGCTGATCTGCACGTCCACGCCAGCGGCGAGGTCGAGCTTCATCAGCGCGTCCACGGTCTTGTCCGTGGGCTCCAGAATGTCCAGCAGGCGCTTGTGGGTGCGGATCTCGTACTGGTCGCGCGCATCCTTGTTGACGAACGGCGAGATGAGCACGGTGTAGCGTTCCTTGCGCGTCGGCAGCGGAATCGGCCCGCGCACCTGGGCGCCCGTGCGCTTCGCCGTTTCCACGATTTCCTCCGTGGAGACGTCGATCAGCCGATGATCGAACGCCTTGAGGCGTATGCGTATGCGTTGGTCCGCCAACTTTGCGTCTCCGTGCTCGCCGTCGAGCGTCAATTCCCCACCGCGCACGGAGTGCCTCCGAACGCGGATTCAGTCGAAACCCTGTCCATATTGAGGGCGCCGCCAACCGAACAGGCGCTGCCCTCCAAAGCGGGCGGCGCATACTACGCCCCTCGTAGACGGTTTACAACGCCAATTTTCACATTCGGGGTGCTTTTTCGCGTCGATTCCCGGCAGCCGCTTGCGCGACGGCACTTGTGCGGCGATGCTGTCTCGACCACGGGGCGAATGGCGAGGAACAGTGCATGAACGGTGCCGAGAGCGTTTTGCGGACCTTGCTCGCGCACGGCGTGGACACCTGCTTCGCCAATCCCGGCACGTCGGAGATGCACTTGGTGCAGGCCATCGACTCGGTGCCGGAAGCGCGCGCCGTGCTGTGCTTGTTCGAAGGCGTCTGCACCGGCGCGGCGGACGGCTACGGGCGGATGAAGGGCGTGCCTGCCACCACGCTGCTGCACTTGGGCGCAGGTCTCGGCAACGGCATCGCCAACCTGCACAACTGCCGCCGCGCCGCCACGCCCCTCGTCAACATCGTCGGCGACCACGCCGTTCACCACGTCGCCTACGACGCGCCGCTCACCTCGGACGTCGAAGCCGTCGCCAAGCCGGTCTCGGCGTGGATCCGCACGTCGCGCACCAGCGAAGGCGCCGGCTTGGACGCTGCCGACGCGGTACGCGCCGCGATGACGCCCAATCCGGATCCCGCCGGCGGCGTGGCGACGCTGATCCTGCCGGCGGACTGCGCTTGGGGCGAAGGCCGCGCCGCATCCAAGCCCGCGGGCTTCGAGGCGGCCATCGCGCGTCATCGGGTGCCGGCCGACGTGGTCGAAGCGGCGGCTGGCGAGATCGACGCGCGCACCGTGCTGTTCGTGGACGGCACCGGGCTTGGCGAACGCGGCGTGGTCGCGGCTGGGCGAATCGCCGCGGCGACCGGCTGCGAGGTGTACTCGCCGACCTTCCCGGCGCGTGTGGAGGCGGGCCCCGAACTGCCGCTGGTGAACCGCCTGCCGTACTTCCCGGAGCAGATCCTCGAACTCCTGGGCGGAGTGCGCAAGCTGGTGCTGCTCGGCGGCGAACGCCCGGTGAGCTTCTTCGCCTATCCCAACCTGCCGAGCGACCTGGTGCCTTCCACCTGCCGCGTGGTGCGCGTGGCGCATCGCCACGAGGACGTCGAAGGCGCCTTGGAAGACCTTGCCGACGCCCTGGACGCGCCAGCGCCGAAGTTGCCGCACGGTACCCGGCCGAGCAGCCCTTCCGGCCCTTTGAACGTGCGCGGCATCGCCGACAGTCTGGCGGCGCGGGTGCCCCACGAGAGCATCGTCGCGGTGGATTCCGGCGGTGGCGGCGCCGCGTATCCGGCGTTGCAGCGCTGTGTTCGGCACACCTGGCTGAATCTGACCGGCGGCTCCATCGGCCAAGGCGGCCCGGCCGCGGTGGGCGCGGCGCTCGCCTGCCCGGGCCGCCAGACCTTCGCCTTGCTCGGCGACGGCGGCGCGATGTACACCAACCAGTTCCTCTGGACCGCGGCCAGGGAGAACCTCGATCTGATCGCGGTGATCTTCTCCAACCGCCAGTACAACATTCTGGAAGTGGAGTACCGGCGGCTCGGCGTGAACGAAGTCGGCGACCGCGCCGCCAGCCTGTTCGACCTCGGCAACCCGCCGCTCGACTGGCCAGCGCTTGCCCGGGGCCAAGGCGTGCCGGGGGTCAAAGCAACCACTTGCGAAGAGTTCGATGGCGCACTCGCCGCGGCCCTCGACGCTGGCGGCCCCCATCTGATCGAGGCGGTGCTGTAGCCCTAGCCGACGATCGCCACGGTCCTGCCGACGAACCAGTACGCGGCAAGGCAGCCGCTGATGGCGAGCGGCGCGTTCACGACCCGCTGCGGAATCGTCACCGGCACCTTGGCGAGCAGCCAGATGAACAGCAGCGCCGCGGCCACCACGACGAGCTGCCCCGCCTCCACGCCGACGTTGAACAGAAACAGCGCGAGCGGCAGGTTCTCCGGCGGCAGGCCGATGTCCGCCAGCGCTCCGGCGAAGCCGAAGCCGTGCAGCAGCCCGAAGGCGAAGGCGACGATCCACGTGTGATCGACGGTCAGCGAGCGCTGCGTTCCGCGCAGCCGTTCCACCGCCAGAAACAGGATGGAGAGCGCGATCACCGCTTCCACCGGCGCCTGCGGCAGGCGCACCAGGTCGAGCGCCGCGAGGCCGAGCGTGATGCTGTGCGCAACCGTGAACGCCGTCACCGCCGTGGCCAGCGCCTTCGCCCGCGCCCACGTCGTCGGGCGGTGCAGGAAGTACAGCAGCGACAGCACGAACAGAATGTGGTCGAAGCCGAACAGCAGATGGTCGACGCCGAGCCGGAAGTAGCCGAGCACGGGCGCCGACGCCGCTTCGTCGATCACGAGCGCCGGCGCGGCGCCGCGCAGCACGCCGGCAATTCGCGTTCCATCGGCGAGCGCGACGTGCAGCATCGCGTCCGTGATGGTGTTCGAGAGGCCGTCCACGGCCACCGTGCCGCCGCGCAGGCCGTTCGGGCAGTGCAGCTTGAAACGCCGCACCAGCGCATCCGCCGCCACCGCGTTCAAGCCCCTGCGCCCGTCAGGGTGCAGGCTTTCGGTGGCCGTGCAGTCGGCGGGAAACACCGGCGCGAGCGGCAGTTCCAGGCCGCCGGCCAGCGGCACTTTCCAGAGAACGTCGTAGCGATCTTCGGAGACCGCGTCGATGCGCAGATAGGCTGGCCGCACCTCGTGGCCGAGAGCGCAGGCGCCCACCAGCGCGGCAGCGAGCGCAACGCCGAGCCGCGTCGCGACGTTCCCGCTGCTCATGGCAGTTCGACGGTGTACTGGGAGCGCAGCTGCTCGAAGTATTCGCGGTTGGCCTCGGCGCGTCGTTCGGCGTCGAAGTCCGCCGCGACCCGCCCTTGCACCGCGCCGTAGTCCGGCGTGTTCGCGGGCGTATTGGCGTCCACCCGCACGAGGTGGGCGCCGTAGGCCGAACGCAGCGGCCCGCGCCAAGCGCCTTCGGCCGGCATGGCCACCAGCGCTTGCGCGAACTCGTCGCCGAAGTCCTTGCGCAGGCGCGGCAGGGAGGCGTGGGCGTAGGTTCTGCCGAGCATGAACGGGTCGCCGCTGGTGCGCCAATCTTCCGCTACCAGCGTGGCGAGCGCCGATGCGGCGTCGGCATGGGCGTCTTCGCGCTTCTCCGGGCTGAAGTAGATGTGGCTGAAGGTGACCACCGCTGGCCTTTCGTAGCGGCTGCGGTTGGTCTCGAAGTAGCGCCGCAGGTCCGCATCCGTCGCCGGTTCCAGCACCGCCACGTCGTCGGTGAGGAACGAGAGCTTCTGCGCTAGGCGACGGCGCACGATCACGTCGCCTTCGTCGAGCCGAAGCCGCCGCGCCTCGCGGACGAGGATTTCCTCCCGCACATGATCTTCGAGCAGCGAGTCGAGTTCGCGCTGCGTCGGCTCGCGGCCGGTCTGGGTGCGCCAGAGCTGGCCGAGACGCCCCGCCTCGGCTTCGCTGACGACGATGGTGTACGCCGCGTCGCGCTGCGTCCCCTGCCACCAGCGCTCCAGCGCGAAGATCGCGGCGCCGATCAGTAGGAAGAGGAACAGCGGGTCCCGCAGCCAACGGCGCATCCGCGCGCCGGGTGCTGGCGAGTCGGCTTCCGCCACGGCGTTCGACGTTGCGCGCCGCTGCCGAGCGGCCTCAGCGGACGTCGATCTCCGTAGCTTCCATGAAGGTGACGGCGCTGGCCTTGGGCGGGCGTTCGCGCATCGCCTTCTGGAAGACGCCCATGTGCGCGCTGGCGAAGTGCTTCTTCAACGCCGCGACGTCGCGCCACCGCTCGGTGATGCGGATGACGTTCGGATCGTTCAGCTCCACGGAGAAGGTGTAGTCGTCGCAGCCGTCCTCTTCGCGGCTGGCCTGCTCCATGGCCGCAATCGCCGCCTTCAGATGGGCGATGTTCTCGGCTGTTGTTTCGATCTTGCCGTTGACGACGATCAAGGTGCGCTCCTTCGGAAGTGGCGGAGCGGGCATTGTAGCGAACGCCCAGAGTGCTGATGTGCTTCAATGGCCGGTGTCTCAAGACCTCGGACGCAGCGAATGCCAACCGTCGAAGTGAACGGCCTGAACATGGCCTACGTGGAGCGCGGCGAAGGCGACCCGATCGTCTTCCAGCACGGCAACCCCACCTCGAAGTACCTGTGGCGGAACGTCATTCCCCACGCCGAACCGCATGGCCGCTGCATCGCCTTGGACCTGATCGGCATGGGCGACTCGGACAAGCTGCCGAACTCCGGCCCCGAGCGCTACACCTTCGCCGAGCACCGCACCTACTTCGATGCGGCCTTGGAAGCGCTCGGCGTCACGGAGAACGTGACCTTGGTGGTTCACGACTGGGGTTCCGCGCTCGGCTTCGACTGGGCCCGACGCCACCCGGAAGCCGTCGCCGGCATCTGCTACATGGAAGCGATCGTGCGCCCCATGACCTGGGACGAGTGGCCAGAAGACGCCCGCCGCGTCTTCCAAGGCTTCCGCTCTCCCGCCGGCGAGGAGATGGTGCTGGAGAAGAACGTCTTCGTCGAGCGCGTGCTGCCCGGTTCGGTGCTGCGCGGCCTGACGGAGGAGGAGATGGCCGTCTACCGACGCCCCTACCTCGACCCAGGCGAATCCCGCCGCCCAACGCTCACCTGGCCGCGCCAGATCCCCATCGACGGCGAACCCGCGGACGTGACGGAAGTCGCATCCGCCTACGCCGACTGGCTCGCCTCTTCGCGGATCCCCAAACTCTTCGTCAACGCCGACCCCGGCGCCATCCTCACCGGCCCCCAGCGCGAGTTCTGCCGCACCTGGCCCAACCAGACCGAAGTCACCGTCCACGGCAGCCACTTCATCCAGGAAGACTCCCCGAACGAAATCGGCGAAGCCTTGGCGGCGTGGCTCGAATCGCGGTAGCGAAGTGATCCGCCACCGCTCGCTGGCGAGAGTTCGAGGCCCGCTACCGCCGCGAGGCTTACCGCGACATCCAAGCCAGCATCGCCGTAGCCCGCGCGCTGAATGGCCTCCCGTCCGCCTGACTTCGAGCGCCTGCTCGCCGCCATCACCCGCGAACTCCGCCGCCGCGGCATCCCGTTCATGCACATCGGCGGCCAAGCTGTCCTGCTGCACGGTGCCCCACGCAACGCCCCGAACATCGACGTCACTCTGGCCCGCGGGCCGAGGCGTTTGCCGACACTCCGCGCGCTTCAAGGGCGGTAGCTCGGCCCGCTGCCCGGTCCGAGCTGGGTAGCGACGACGTGTTGGGCGTCCTTGACGAAATCCACGAGCAGGGGCCGTGTGTTTCGCGGGTCGATGATTTCCTCGATGCCGAAGGCGTGGGCGTTGCGGAACGGGGAGGAGATGGCCTGCAGCCGCGCTTCGATTTCCTCGCGCTTGGCTTCCGGGTCGGCGGCGTTCTCGATTTCGCGCTTGTAGGCGATGGCGGCACCGCCTTCGATGTGCATGGAGCCGCCGTGGGTCGAAGGCCAGCAGTAGCGGCGGTAGAGGCCGGTGCCGCGCTGGTGCAGGCCGCCGGCGACGCCGTAGAGCTGGCGCAGCACGATGCAGACGTAGGGCGTTTGGCTGCGCGTCAGCGTGGTGACGATGCGGGCGCCGGCGCGGACGATGCCGAGTTCCTCCTGCGGCCGGCCCACGGAGAAGCCCGGCTCGTCGGCGAAGTAGACCAGCGGCAGGTGGAAGGTGTCGCAGAGCTCGATGAGGCGGATGGTCTTCTCGCCGGCGGCGATGTCCATGGAACCGCCGTTGAACTTCGGGTGGTTGGCCATCACGCCCACCGCATGGCCGTCGATGCGCGCCAGTCCGGTGATGCGGGCGCGTCCGTAGTACGGCCCCATTTCGAAGAAGCTGCCGCGGTCCAGCACCGCGTCGAGAATCCTGCGCGGATCGTAGATGCGGCGGCGCTCCCTCGGCACCGCTTGGAGCAGCGATTCCTCGCGGCGTTCGGGATCGTCCTCCGGTTCGAGGCGCGGCGGCGCTTCCCAGACGTTCGCCGGCAGATAGGAGAGAAAACGCCGCACCTGCGCGATGGCGTCCGCTTCGTCTTCGGCGAGATTCATGATCACGCCGTTCTTCACCTGAATCCGATCGTCGCCGAGTTCCTCCTTGGAAATCGACTGCCCGGTTGCCTGCTCGACGACCTTGGGCCCGGCCACGAACACCTGGCTCGTGCCGCGCACCATCACGTTGAAGTGGCATAGGCACGCCTGCACCGCCGGCAGGCCCGCCACCGAACCGAGCACCGCCGAGACCACCGGCACGTACTGCATCAGCTCGGCGGAGAGGCCGGTGCCGGAGTTGCCCGGCAGATAGGTGCGCCCCATCTGCTCGAAGGTGCGCACGCTGCCGCCGGTGGCGTCCAGCAGCCGCACGTAGGGGATGCGGGCTTCCAAGGCGAAGCGCTCGGCGAAACCGCCCTTGTTGCCGACCGCGGCATCCGCGGCGCCGCCGCGAATCGTGAAGTCGCCGCCGGAGAAAGCCACCTTGCGGCCGCCCACGCGCACCGTGCCGGCCACCGAGTTCGCCGGCTTCAAGCTCGCCACCTGGTCGCCGTCCCAAGTGGCCGTGCCAGCGATGGCGCCGATTTCGTGGAAGGTGCCGGGGTCTTCGAGCAGTGCCACGCGCTCGCGCACGGTCAATCTGCCTCGGGAATGGTGGAACTCGACGCTGTCCTCGCCGCCCATTTCCCGCGCGAAAGCCACCTGTTGCTCGAGTTCCCCGACTTCCTTCTCCCAACCCATCGTGTCTCCTGCGCTGTTGCTCGATCTGGCGTGTACGGGATTCTACAGGCGCTAGCCCGCTGCACGTCATGGACGAACGGCGCAGCCGGCAGTATGCTGCCGCTAGGCGTTCGATTCGCGGCGGCGTGGTCGATCCGGCACCGACCGGTTGTAAGGGGGATTCATGGCGAGGGGACTATTGCGCGGCGTGATCGCGGCAGCGATGCTGCTCGGCGGCGTGGCGGCCTGGGGCGACACGCTGGACAGCGGCGACAGCGCGTGGATTCTCACGGCCACGGCGCTGGTGCTGTTCATGACCGTGCCCGGGCTCGCGCTGTTCTACGGCGGCCTGGTGCGCTCCAACAACGTGCTCTCGGTGCTGCTCCAGTGCTTCGCCATCACCTGCATGGTCACCATCCTGTGGCTGGTCGCCGGCTACAGCCTGGCGTTCAGCGACACGGTGGGCGGCCTGTTCGGCAATCTGGGCAAGATGCTCTACAACGGCGTCGCGGAAAGCTCGCTGAACGGCACGATTCCTGAATCCATCTTCGCCACCTTCCAACTCACCTTCGCCATCATCACCCCGGCGCTCATCGTCGGCGCCTTCGCCGAGCGCATGCGCTTCTCCGCCGTGCTGATGTTCACGGCGCTCTGGTCGCTCCTGATCTACGCGCCGGTCGCGCACTGGGTCTGGGGCGGCGGCTGGCTCGGCGACATCGGATTGATGGACTTCGCTGGCGGCACGGTGGTCCACGTCACCGCCGGCACCGCGGCGGTGGTCGCGGCGATGGTTCTGGGGCCGCGCCGCGGCTTCCCCAGCCACACGCAGCCGCCGCACAACATGACTCTGACGGTAGCCGGCGCGGCCATGCTCTGGGTGGGCTGGTTCGGCTTCAACGGCGGCAGCGCCTTGGCGGCGAACGGCGATGCCGCGATGGCGCTGACCGTGACGCACATTTCCGCCGCCGCCGGCGCCTTCACCTGGATGCTCATCGAATGGCTGCGCTACGGCAAGCCGAGCGCCTTGGGCGCGGTGACCGGCATGGTGGCCGGTCTCGGCACCATCACGCCAGCCTCCGGCTACGTCGGCCCGGCCGGCGCTCTGGTGATCGGCATCGCCGCTGGCGCTGTCTGCCTCTTCGCCACCAACTTCATGAAGCAGAAGCTGAAGATCGACGACACCTTGGACGTCTTCCCGGTCCACGGCGTGGGCGGCGCCCTCGGCACCATCCTCACCGGCGTCTTCGCCAGCACGGCGCTCGGCGTCTTCAGCGGCCAGGAGGCCGTGTCGATCCCCAGCCAGGTCGGCGTGCAGGCGCTCGGCGTCCTGGCGACCGTCGCCTACACCGCCGCGGGCACGTGGGTGCTGCTCAAGATCACGGGCGCCGTGGTCGGCAACCGCGTCTCCGACGAAGAGGAAACGGAAGGGCTGGACTTGGTAGCGCACAACGAGCGCGGCTACATTCTGTAGAGCGCTGCAACGCACTGGAGGGAAAGCGTTGGCCAACGAAATCCGCGAACTGCCGAAGGGCTATTCCGACACGCCGCTGCTGCCGGACTCGAAGTGGCGCGTTCACGACATCGATCGCCCGAGTCCGCCCGTGGTGCAGCCGCCGACGTTCTCGACTCAGGAACGCGCCGGCGAACCGCCATCCGACGCCGTGGTGCTCTTCGACGGCGCCAGTCTGGACGCCTGGGCCGGCCGCGACGGCGGCCCGGCGCCGTGGAATCTGGTTGCTGGGGCGGCGATGGAAGTCGCCCCGCGCAGCGGCAACATCCAAACGCGGGAGGCTTTCGGCAGTTGCCAACTGCATGTGGAGTGGAGCGCGCCGACGGAGATCACTGCGGACAGCCAGGGTCGCGGCAACAGCGGCGTCTTCCTGCTCGGCCTCTACGAAGTGCAGGTGCTCGACGGCTTCGACAACCCCACCTACGCCGACGGCCTGCCCGCCGCCATCTACGGCCAGCACCCGCCGCTGGTGAACGCCTGCGTTCCCCCCGGCGCCTGGCACGTCTTCGACATCGTCTTCGAAGCGCCGGTCTTCGCCGAAGGCAAGCTCGCCTCGCCAGCCTACATGACCGTCTTCCACAACGGCCTGATCGTCCAGCACCGCCAGCGCATCCAGGGCCCGACGAAGCACCGCGAACTGGCGAACTACGACCAGCCCCCCGCCGCCGAAGGCCCGCTGGTGCTGCAGGACCACGGCGACCGGGTGCGCTTCCGCAACATCTGGATCAGACCCATCGGGAGCTTCGCCGAATAGCGCCGCATCCTGTAAGGTGCGCAAGATGCGCGAAGGACCTAGAACACGCGGCATCGACATGACTCCGAACGAGTTCCGCGCCATCCCGGCGAAGCTCCTTTTCTTCTTGTTCGCCACGGCAGGCCTGGTGTTCGCCGCGGAGGAGGAGACATCAGAGCGGCAAGCGCATGGCGACTCGTCCGCCGTGGTGCGGCACAGCGCGGCCGTGAGCGAAGCGAACGCGCTCATCGCCGAGGTGCGCGTTTCGCTGTCGCGTCCAGCGCGCGTGTTCGTGGAGTACGACAACCCGCTGGCCGGTCGCTATCGAACGCGACTCGATGCGCCGGCCGCGGAGCACGCGATCCCGATCGTCAGGTTGCGCGCGGAAACCACCTACGACTACACGGTCTTCACCGTGTACGGGTCGGACGGGTCGGATGCCGTCCGCGGGCCGAGCGGCAGCTTCACCACAGGTGCGCCGCCCGAGCAGCTTGCCTCGATGTTCACCACGGCGACAGGCAGAAGTTCGCAGCCTCTCATCCTGGCCAATGGCCGGGATCGAGGATCGGGCGACAACATCGTCCTTTTCGACGAAGTGGGCGCCTTGGTGTGGCATGCGAATGTGACAAGAGCGGGCCACGTGGACAGGACAACTTCGTCTTCCTTCCCGCGGGCCGGCATCTGAGGTATGTCACGCCCCTTGGCGAGGCGGGCGAGCTCGGCGACCTGGACACTGTCGGAAATGCGCACCATGACTTCGTCGTGCTCGATGGCGGACGTGTGCTCCTTCCGATTGGGCGAACGCTCTTCCACCACTACGACTCCGCCGGCGGCGGTCTGCGCACGGTGTTCCAGTACGACACCCTCGGCATCTGGCACTCGGCCACAGGCATGGTCGAGCAAGTGTGGAACTCCAAGGATGTGTGGAACGTCTCGGATCCGACGCAGCATTGGGGGCGTGTCCGCGAAAACGACGCGACCCGTTGGACGCACATGAACTCGGTGACCATCGGACCGCGCGGCAATATCGTCCTCTCCTTGCGCCGTCGCAACCAAGTGGTGTCCCTGTCTCCGGACTACGAGATCGAGTGGCAGCTCTTCGGCCCGCACAGCGACTACGAGTTTCCGAACCCCGCCGACCGCTTCTACAGGCAGCACACTGCATCGCAGCTGGCCAACGGTAACGTCCTCTTGTTCGACAACGGCAACGAACGCCCGCAGGCCGAGGGCGGCGAATACTCGCGGGCGTTGGAGTTGCGCCTGGACGATGCGGCGGGCACCGCGACGAAGGTGTGGGAGTACCGGCCCAGCCCGGACATCTACGCGCCGTTCGGCAGCAGCGCGTATCGCTTGGACAACGGCAACACGTTGGTGAACTTCGGCACCAGGGATCGGGACGCCCCGCCCCACCCCAAGCCTCTCGTCCTCGTGGAGGCGGACGCCGACGGGAACGAGGTGTTCCGCGTCGAGACCGTGCAGCTGGATTGGTACTCGAGACGGTACCGCGCCCAGGGCGGCATCGACGCGATCCGCGGCGAAACCATGCTGCGCCCGCCGACCGCCCTCGGCCGCTCGTCCGAGAGACACCTGACAATGCGTTACGAAGACAAGACGCATGTTGCCGCCGGCCCCTTCGACCTCTATCTGGGCGGCGGCCGGTTGATGTACGCAAAGGATCCGTGCGAGGCGGAAGACATCGCGCTGCCGTTCTTTCTGCATGCATTTCCCGAGGAACGGAAGAACCTGCCAGCGGAGCAGCGCGAGTACGGATTCGAAAACCTGGACTTCAAGCTCATGGACCACGGAATGCTCTGGCAAGACAGATGCCACGCGGAACTGCGGTTGCCGGAGTACGCGATCGATCACATCAGAACCGGCCAGTTCGCTGTCGAAGACGAAACGGTCGACCGCCGCGACCACCAGAACGGGTCGCCGGTGCAGGAACATGGCGAGCGGGTGCGCGTCCGCGAAGTTTGGGTCCGACGCATCGCGGATTTCGACTCTGAATAGCGCATCCGGTGGTGGCAGCGAGTGCTGCTTTGCCCATCACCAACCGTGCAAAGGGCTCCCCTTCGAGGTCGCGATCCCAGATGGCCTAAGGGTGATCGGTGTGATCCTGGCGGACCAGCTCAAGAGTCTGGACTGGAGAACGCGCAAAGCCGACTTCATCGCCACGCTGTCTGCGGACACCGTGGAGCTGGTGATCGAGAAGGCGTTGCTGCTCTTGACGGAGGACTGAAAAGAACGCCCGCAGCGTACGCCTAGGCCGCCTGTTCGACGCCCACCCCCAGCAGCGGTTGCAGGAACTTGCTGAGCATCGAGCGGTCGCGGCGGGAGAGGGCGCGTTCGGGTTCGCCGAGGGCCATGGAGCGCGCCATGCTCTTGATGTACGGCAGTTCCAGATCCGGCGCCCGGCCGCTGAAGGCGGTGCGCAGCTGTTCTTCGCTCAAGAGCTTCGGCAGGGGGCGGGTGCGGTTGACGACGAGGGTGGATTGGGCGCCGTCGAGAACGCGGAGCCAGCGCACGGCCACGGAAGCGCCCGCCGGGGTGGGTTCGAAGACGATCACGTGGCTTGTCGCCATGTGCCGCAGCATGTCGATGTGCCGGGGCTGGGCGCCGCAGACGAGGATGATGTGCGCTTGGGCGGCCAAGGCGTCGATCAGGCCGGCGAGCCCTTCTTCGCTGAAGGAATCCTGCCCGGACTGGTCGACCGGATGCGCCACCAGGCCGATGCGGGGCGAGACCTGCGCCTGCAAGCGCTCTAGCAACGTGCCGCCGTCTCCCCCCGGCGCCTGCAACGCCTGGGCGAAGCCGCGGCGCGGTTCGGTGTCGAAGGCCATCGCTAGGGAGCCGAAGTTCGGGTCTAGGTCCACGCAGCTCACGTAGCGGCCGGCATCGGCCGCCATGCGGGCGAGCAGCACGGTGAGGGTGTTGGTGCCGAAGCCCTTGCCGAGCACGGGCAGGAGGCGGCTGGATTGGATGTCCGGGCGCTCGCCCTCGCCGTTGACGGCGGCCACTTCGCGCATCGCCACCGCTAGGTTCGTGGAGTCGAGGGGCTTCGGCAGATAGAGGAAGACGCCGCTTCGATAGAGTTCGTTGGCCAAGGCGACGTTGTTCTCGGAGCCGGTGACCAGAATGATGCTCTCCGGCCGGCACACTTGGATGAGCGCCGGAACGTAGACGATGGGATTCTGCTCGCCGTCCAGATCGACGAGGACGATTTCCGGACTGCGCTTGCTGCGGAACTCCCAAGCGGCGTTGCGCACCGTGCCGCTCTGGACTTTCGCGTCCTTGTTCGCGTTCTGCACGACATTGCGGCTTTCGCGGTCGTGCAGGAAGGCGACCAGAGCGTCTTCTGCCATCCGTTGCTCCAAGCGTGGCGGCTAGCCGCCTTCGCCTTCGCCCTCGCCTGCGCTCCGCCAGACGCGAACCGCGCTCTGGGCGCTTTCGGAGTGCGCCGGCCCTCGCGCCACGGCGCCGGACTCGACCATCGCGTCGCGCACCAACGCTACGCGGCTTCCTTCGGCGGCTGGTGGCACGACGGGCGCGACGGCAGCTTGCGTATTTGGGCCGGATCGGCAGCCGCCGAGCAGGAGCCCGGCCAGAACGAGAACTAGGGCGACGAGCCGTTCCATGGACGTCTCCGCGATTTGGATCCCGACGAAGCGTAGCACAGCAGGGCGGAAGGCGAGCCGCAGTGCCGTTGGCTGCCATGGGCGTTGATTCGCCGGAGTCGGGTGCATACGATGCGCTTCACGTCCACGGATGCGGTG
The DNA here is from genome assembly GCA_965243175.1 of Candidatus Azotimanducaceae bacterium. Taxonomy (GTDB): domain Bacteria; phylum Pseudomonadota; class Gammaproteobacteria; order Pseudomonadales; family Azotimanducaceae; genus VXYL01. Next base: position 2,907,072 of record OZ251532.1, read on the forward strand.
CGCCGCGACGGACTGCGGACACACCAGCGACCGATGCGGCGATTGAACAACTGGCCATGCGACGACTAGCGACCTTCCTGCGACAGCCGGCGGCAACCAAGGCGATGGCGGTGGAAGCCGCGGTGTTCTTGGCGCTGGCGCGTTTTCTGGTGGTTTTCGTGCCGCTGCGTCGGTGGCGCCGTCGCATCGTCACGGAGCGGCAGGAGAGTGCGCTGGTTCCGCCCTCGGCTCGGAAGGTGGCGCTGGTGGTGCGCAAGGTCGCCGACGTGGTGCCTTTCACCGCCGTATGCCTGCAGCAGGCCATGGCCGCGCAGTGGATGCTGCGGCGGCGCCGCGTTGCCAGTCAGCTGACGATAGGCGTACGCCGCGAGCCGAACGCTCCCCCGAAGGCCGCCGAGCGCAATCCGGTGCTCGACTACTCGTACCACGCTTGGCTGCAAGTCGGCGGCCACTGCGTGGTGGGCTGCAAGGAGATCGAGTCCTACTCCGTCCTTCCGCCGTTCGAGTCGGCTGTCCAGCGCGCCGCCAGCTAGGCGTCAGTCGTCCGCCAGCGGCTGGTGGAAGTAGTAGCAGAGGGCGTCCGGCGCCACCACGAAGAACACCTGGAAGCGCTTGCCGTCGCGCTCGTCGACGCGCCAGTTGCCGATTTCCACGCCGTTGGCCTCGAGTTCCTCGCGGGCGCGCCCAATGTCGGTCACCAGAACGGCGGCGCCGTCGTTCGACGCATCGCCGCCGTTGACCGCGAAGCCGATGCGCACCCCGTCGCGCTCCATCACCACCCGCGCTTCCGGCGCGCTCGACCGTTCGACCTCGCGCAGTCCGAACGCCTTGGCGTACCACTGCGCGGCGACGTCGATGTCGGCCACCGGCAGCGCAAGCACGTCCTGTTGGAACGGATACGCGGCCTCGAAGAGTTTGGCGTTCTCGGTTGTCACCATCAGGCTCCGCAGCGTTTTCGGTGCTCGCCATGCTGCCAGCAAACGCGGCGCAAGGGAAACCGACGTTCGCCGGCCAGCTTCAGTCGCGGCCCTTGACGACGCGGAAGTGGAAGCCGTTGCCGAGCTCCGCGGCCTCGACGCTGTGGCCGTGGACGCGGCACCAGGCGGGGATGTCGTGCAGCGTGCCCGGATCCGTCGCTTCAACCTCCAGCACGCTGCCGCACGCAAGCGGGCGCATCGCGTCCTGAACGCGGATGACCGGCAGCGGACACAGCAGACCGCGGGCGTCGAGCTTGTGGATCACGCCCCGACGTGCCAAGCAGGGTGGAGGTCCGTCGGCGGCAAGGGCGCGGCGAGCAACGTCCGCGCCGCCCCGCTCGCATCTCGCCATTCCACCGCGACCTCGGCAGCGTCTCGACCCTGCGAATAGCGGGCGACGATGCGCGCGGCCAGCGTCAGATCCTGGTCTTCCGGTGCGCCGTCGATCAACGTCAGCGGGCCCGGATGGCTGGTCGTTCGCATGTGCGCGAACTGCTTGCGGTAGCCGGCCAGAAAATTGTTCTCGCCTTCGTCGCGGCCGACGATCAGCTTGTAGTGGGGCGCCGGGCGGATGTGGCGGCCCACCTTCAGGAGCATGATGTCGTCGAACTCGTAGCGCCGCTCGCCGCGTGCCCGCCACAGGTCGGAGAGCTTGCTGGCGTACTTCTCGTCGGTGAGGAAGCAGCAGCCGCCGGCTGGCTGCGCGTAGTCGGCGAAGCCGAAGGACTCCGCCAGCGCCATCTGCGGCTTGCGGTCGCGGCCGCGAAAGCCGAACAGCCGGCTGCGATCCACCCAGCCTTCGCGCTCCGGCAGCGTCGGCGGCAGATTCAGCGCCGTGAGCGGGCGCAGCAGGCGGTCGCCAGCGCCCGATTCGCTGGCGATGATCGGCATCGTGTCCGCCCGCTGCGACTTCGGGCGCTGCCCGATCACCTCGCCGGTGATCAGGAAATCGTAGCCGCCACGGTCGATCACGTCGTCCACGAGCGCCTTGCGCACCATGAAGATCTTGCAGTCGAGACACGGATTCAGGTGGGCGCCGTAGCCGTGCTTCGGGTTGAGCACCACGTCCTTGTACTCTTCGATGACGTCGACGATGTGCAGCTTGATGCCGAGCTGCTCCGCCACCCACAGGGCGTTGTTGCGCTTCTCCTTGGCGCGCGCCTTCTTGCGGATGGCGTGGGTGTGGCCTTCCACGCAGAAGCCCGTGAAGAAGTTCACGCCTTCCACCTCCACGCCTTGGTCGAGCACCACCTTGGCGGCCAGCATCGAATCGAGGCCGCCGGAGATGAGCGCCGCCGCGCGCACGCTCTTTTTGCTTCGCGTCGTCATGCGCGTATGGTACGCCGCTTGCCGCTCGAACGGAGACGCCATGCGCGCCTTGCTGCAACGGGTCCGCCGCGCCTCGGTGGCAGTGGCCGGCATCGAGATCGCATCCATCGAAGCCGGCCTCCTCGTCTTCCTAGGCGTCTTCCGCGACGACGACGAAGCAGCGGCGAAGCGCTTGGCGGCGCGAACTCTGGCGGCGCGCATCTTCGCCGACGAATCCAAGCCGATGAACCGCTCCGTCCTAGACGCGAACGGCGCCGTGCTGGTCGTCTCGCAGTTCACCCTGGCCGCCGACACCCGCCGCGGCAACCGCCCCGGCTTCTCCCCGGCCGCACCTCCAGAGATGGCCGAACCCCTCTACGAACACTACCTCACCGCTCTGCGCGAAGGCGGCGGCAAAGTCGCCACCGGCAAGTTCGGCGCCGACATGCAGGTGTCGCTCGTAAACGACGGGCCGGTAACGATCCTGCTCGAAGCGCCGTAGTCCATCGTTCTGCGCAGCCGTCTGATCCCCACCGGGGAAGCGCAAAGGCGTTGGCGGTGTGCTACTTGAGAACCGCCACGGCCTCATGGGGCCACGCTGCGGACACGTCGAACTCGACCAACGCCTTCTTCGAGTTGCGCTTGCGGATCGGGCGCACCGTCACGTCCGCGAATCCGTACTCTCGGAGCATGGCCGCATAGAGCTGCTCGGTCGGCACCAGAACGCCGTAGAAAGTGGAGTTGCCGACGATGTAGTGAACGCGGGCGCCTCGCTTCAGCACTGTTCGCAAGCTCTCGAAATGCCGCGACATGTCCTCGCAGTACTTGGCCACGTAGGCGGCCAGCAGGGTGCCGTTGGCGTTGGCTCCAGCGGCGATCTTCGCCACGATGCCGCGCAGCTCGTCGGGCAGCCAGCAGTCGTTCTTCGGCGTCCAAGCGCTCAAGCGGCTGGTCGCGATGCCCCATGTGCCACCGATGGCCTGCCAGTCGAGTTCGCCAGCATCGCGGGCCTCGGCCAGGTAGCCCAGCCAGTACATGTAAGGGCGAAGCTCGCGAATGTAGGACATGCGATTCGCGTATGGCGGCGAGGTGACCACCAAGTCGAAAGCGGCGTCCGTCACGCTGGGCAGGCATCGGGCGTCACCTTGGAGGACGGTGGCGCTGCCGGGCGGATTGTCGCTGGCGCCGTGGAGAACGAACTGCAGATCTTCGAGGAACACGCCGTAGGGATCGAAGCCGATTCGCAGTTCCTCTTGCGATTCGTCCTTGAACGACATGGATTGGTGGTCGAAGGCGGCGCTGGAGAGCTTGATCAAGGTGCGGCAGAACGCCACCAGCAGCAGGTTCTGGACGCGCTCGCCGGGTGCCGACGACGCGATGGCGGCCTTCAAGGAGGCGAAGAATCGCGTGGTCGCCTGCGGCCACCAGCGTTCGATTCGGTGGATGTTTGGCGCCGGCGCCGGCTCTATCGCGCCACGACGCGCCAGGTCCAACGCAGCAAGGCCAGCGCGTTCCGCTTCGGCAAGCTCCTGCGCGGAGTAGACGCTCGTCTTGACGCGCGCCAGCCACGTCAAGAACGGATTGATGTCGATGGTCGTGGCGCGATGTCCTTGGGCAGCCGCGCAAAGAGCGGTCGTTCCGGTGCCGCAGAACGGGTCCAGTACGTTCAGCCTAGGTCCGTAGCGCGAGATGGTCTCCTCGACGACCTTCAGGGAATAGGCCGGCGTCAGGCGCAGCCAGCCGTGCCGCCCGGTCTTCCGGTTGAACTTCTGCGTGTAGTCGGCCCGCTGGCGCAACGCCGTTGCAGCTTCCGGCATCAGGTGCCCTCCGAGTCCAGCAACGTCCGCAGCACCCGGGCGACTTCCGATTGAAGGCGCTCGGCATTGCGCTCGAAGAATCCAGCCAGATCGTAGCCGACGACTTCGCGCATGAAGTCGTAGGTCGACGTCAGCGGATCGTCGTTGCCCCGCGTTCCCGTCATGACGACCCACCGAGCGGTGCGGTAGCGGCGCAGAATGTCCTCGTCGATTTGGTTGGAGAGGACGACTACGCACGGGAGGTAGGACTTCACGTAGGCCGAGGACGCATTGGCGATGTCCGCATTCTGACGCTTGCTGTCCTTGCTCTTGTAGCCCTGTCTGACCTCGAAGACGGCCCCAGTGAGCGACCGGAACACGCCGAACTCGACGCCGATCGCTTCGGAAGATCGCCTCATCCATTCGTGGACTCGATCTCTCGCGCGGTCATCGCGGACCTGCGCCAAGGGCACCCGTCCGTCCAGAGAGAGCTTGCGCGTCCTGCCGTCGTCGGTTGGCACCTCGTAGGACCATGCGGTGTCGGTGTCCGACAGGCCAAGCGCATCTTGGAGCACCTTGCGGAACACGCCCTCGCAACCAATGCCGATCTGACGATAGATGCTCGTCATGCCTCCTGCCGCTTTGTGCGCGGCGTAGAGCATGGCGTTGTCGAGGCCGAACCAGGCATAGAACGGATCGGCGCTGTAGAGGTCTTGAAACTGCCGCAAGGTCAAGCCGCTGCCGCGACGCCCGAACTTCGGCCTGTACATGGCGGACACCCGGACTCGTTCGAGGATGATCTCGACGTAGTCGGCGTCGTTGTATTCCACATCGGTCATGGGCGGACAGATCTCGCACCGACGGCGCGAACGGCAACGCAGGTGATCGCAATGGCTAGATGATAGCGCCAGCGGTTCCCCCCGGCACACTCACTCGGATGTCGCGGCCCCTTTCTTCTTTCCGAGCATTCGTGCCAGCAGGATGCCGGTTTCGAATAGGAGCCAAGCTGGGAGGGCGAGCAGGATCTGGCTGATCACGTCCGGGGGGGTGAGCAGCATTCCGACCACGAAGCAGCCGACGATGACGTACGGGCGTTTGCGGGCCATGCCCTGGGGGGTGGCTAGGCCGGTGAGGGAGAGGAGGACGGTGGCGACGGGAATCTCGAAGGCGATGCCGAAGGCGAAGAACATCTTGAGCACGAAATCGAGGTAGTGATTGATGTCCGTGGCCATTTCCACGCCGGTGGGGGTGACGCTGGCGAAGAACTGGAACACCAGCGGGAAGACGGCGAAGTAGGCGAAGGCCATACCGAGGTAGAAGAGGGTGGTGCTGGAGACCAAGAGCGGAATGGCGAAGCGCTTCTCGCGCAGATACAGGCCGGGCGAGACGAACCCCCACGCCTGGTGCAGCAGCACGGGAACGCTGGCGAAGATCGTGACGTAGATGGCGAGTTTGAGCGGCGTGAGGAAGGGTGACGCCACCTGGGTTGCGATCATCGTGCCGGGGAGGGCGGCGCGCATTGGGCCGGTGACGAAGTCGAAGATCGGATCGATGAAGGCGAAGACCGGGAAGAAGCCGACGAACACGACCAGCAGGCTGCGCACTAGGCGCTGGCGGAGTTCCAGCAGGTGGGCGAGGAAGGGGCGCTCGTCCGCGTCCACGTTCTCGTCGTGGGCGCGCTCGCGTTCGCTCTTCGTTCGCTCTTCGGGCGTCGCGTCATCCGCGGACGTCTTGCCGTCCGCCGACGCTTTGCCGTCCGTCGATGCCCCGTCGCTCGCGGGCTCGGCCACGCTTGTAGGCTGTTCCGCCACGGTCAGTGCCTTGGCGGCGCTCCTCCAGCAGGCGCCGCGAGCGGAGAAGAATCGGCAGTCGCTCCGGTCGCGGAGTCTTCGCTGCTCGGCGTGGACTCAGCGCCAGCCGACTCTGCGCCGGGTTTGGCGCTGTCGCTGTCGAGTGCGCTCTCTCCAGTCTCCGCCACCTCGCGTCCCATCGCCTGCACTTCGCGTTCGACGCGCTTGACGTCCGCCATCACCTGTTCGTTGTGAAGCTGGCGGCGCACGTCGTCCATGCCGATCTCGCGTTCGATTTCCGTCTTCACGTTGTAGTAGCTCCGGCGCAGGCGACCGATCCACAGCCCCAGCGTGCGCAGGGCGCTCGGCAGCCGCTCCGGGCCGAGCACCAGCAGCGCCACCACCGCGGCGAGGAAGAACTCCGGAAAGCCGATGTCAAACATTCTGCGGCTGCTTGGCGCTTCCCTCGGCAGTGGTGGCTGGACCTGCGACTTGGTCTTCGACGGACGCCGCTTTGCCCTCGGCTTCCGCGTCCTTGTCGCGCACGGCTTGGCGGAAACCCTTGATGGCGTTGCCGAGTTCCGAGCCGAGACTCTTGATGCGCTTGGGGCCGAACAGCACCAGCACGATCACCAACACCACGAGCACGACCATGATTTCCTTGGGGCCGAACATGGCTCTCTCCTGTGCGACTTGTCTCCAAGCCGCGCATCATAGAGCTTTGCGGCGCGGTCGGCACTAGCGGCTGCGGGCGAGGCCGTCAGGTTCGAGGGTGTAGCGCAGAGGCCAGTCGGCGGCCTTGGTGATGCCGATGCGCGGGCTGGTGGCGACCTCGCGTCCGGTGGGTTCGCCGGCGAGGATATGCACGGGCGCTTGCGGGTCGCAGAGGTCGGCGCCGTAGTGGCGCATGTCGATGTCCATCGCCTGGCAGAGCCTGCCGGGGCCGTCGGCGAGGCGTTTGGCGGGTACCGGCCCGCGGCGTTGCCGCATGATCGCTTCGCCGGCCACCGGCTCGATGGCGCGTACGAGCACGCAGCCCGGCGTACCAACGTCCTGGGCCACCACGTTCAAGCAGTGATGCTGCCGGGTTCGATAGACGTAGGCGTGCCCCGGCGGCCCGAACAGCACCTCGGTGCGCTTGGTTCGGCCTCTGAAGGCGTGCGCCGCCGGATCGTCGCTCGCCAAGTACGCTTCCGTTTCGACGATTCGCCCGATGCAAGCACCGTGGACGAGCAGTGCGCCGAGCAACCCGGGCGCCACGTCGCGGGGATCGCGGGCGTAGAAGCGGCGCGGCAAAGGCTCGGCTCGCGGCGGACTCGTCGTGTTCATTTGTTAAGGTTCCCGCGCTCAAGGCGGTGCCGATGCCGTGCGCCGCGACCTTGCGGAGGCTCGCCATCCACAGTCACGCCCACGCCGAAGATGCCACGTCGCCGGACCGCGAGCGACGCCATCGCCGCGCCTTGGGGATGGCGTTCTGGCTGGTGGCGGGCTTCGCGCTGGTGGAACTGGCCGGCGCTTTGGTCGGCAACTCTCTCACTCTCGCTGCGGACGCTGGCCACATGTTCCTCGATGCGTTGGCGCTCGGCCTCTCCTGGTACGCGATGCGCCTGTCGCTGCGCGAACGAACGGATCGGCTGAGCTACGGCTACCATCGCTACCAAGTGCTGGCCGCGTTCGTCAACGCCTTGGCGCTGCTCGCCCTCTGCGCGTGGATAGCCTTCGAGGCGGTGGGCCGGCTGCGCGCGCCGCAAGCCATGCTGCCGCTGCCGGTGCTGGGCGTGGCGGCGCTTGGCCTGATCGTGAACCTCGTCGCCTATCGCCTGCTGCACGGCGCCGACAACCTCAACGTCCGCAGTGCCGCCCTGCACGTGCTCGGCGACCTGCTCGGCTCGGTGGCCGCCATCGCCTCGGCGTTGGCGGTGCTCTGGCTGGAGTGGCGCTTCGCGGACCCGCTGCTGGCGTTGGTGATCGTCGCCATTCTGGTGCGCGGGGCAGGGCGTGTGCTGAAAGCGGCCGTCTCCACGCTGCTCGAAGCGACGCCCGCCGGCATCGACCCGGAGGCGATCCGTACGACGTTGACCAGCGAGGTCGCCGGAGTGGTGGATGTCCACCACGTCCACGCTTGGGAACTCACCCCGGAACGCCCGCTGCTCACGCTGCACGCGACCGTGGCGGAGAGCGCCGATGCGCATGTCGTCGTTGGCCGCATCAAAGGCGTGCTGCACCACGCCTTCGGCATCGAACACTCCACCGTCCAAGTGGAACACGGCGACTGCCCGGACGATGGACGACCGGCGGGGGAGAGCCGGTTGGCCGCGCACGAAGGCGCACGGTGAAGTCCGCCCCGTCCGGCCTTCGACGCCTGCAAGCCGCGACCGTCTATTCGCTGCGCGGCCTGCGCGCCGCCTGGGCTGGCGAAGCGGCGTTTCGCCAGGAGTGCGTCGTCGGCGCCATTCTGGTGCCAGCCGCTTTCGTGCTGGCGGAAACCCTCGCCCAAGCCGTGCTGCTCTTGGCCGTCGTCGCCCTCGTGCTGATCGTCGAACTGCTGAACTCCGCCGTGGAAGCGGCCGTGGACCGCATCGGCGAGGCCCGCCACGAGCTGTCCGCGCGAGCCAAGGACATGGGCTCCGCGGCGGTCTTCGTCAGCCTGCTCGTCTGTCTTGCGACTTGGGCGCTGGTCGCAGCCAACAGGTTTCTCTGACCGCGCTGGCCTGGCCGTGGGCGAGAGGAAACCAGCCTTCGGGCGATTCTTGGCGAGGGCCGGGCATCGATCCAAACGATCATCCCGCTAGGGTTAGGGGTCGATTCGCCGCCTCGCGAACTGAATGCAGGCCGTGATGTCCTCGGCCTCCAAATCCGGCATTTCGTCGAGGATCGCCTCCGGCGAGAGCCCTGCGGCGAGCAGATCGAGCACATCGATTACTCGAATCCGCATGCCGCGGATGCATGGCCGGCCGCCGCATTGCTGCGGGTTCGCCGTGATGCGATCGGCGATGACGACGCTAGCAGGCTGTGTGCTCTCCTTGAGTGTGCGCGCACCGAGTGCGCCCTGTGCGTTTCGGCTCGGGAGTCGCTCGATCACCTGCGCCGCGAAATCCCGTGCGTAGTCGCCGTCGCCAGGCGCTGGCGTGGGCACGGGATGGGGCACCACGATCTCGATGGGCAGGTCGAGGTCCAGAATCGCCAGCAACTGCTCTCGAATCGCCGCGAACGGGCCGTGCAGCGCGAAGGCGTTGGTCGCCGCGTCGGGCAGGAAGTCCACCAAGCGGCCGGCCGCTTCCATGTCGCGAGCGTGGTGGAAGTCCGGCCACACTTGCCGCTTAAGGGTCGCCACGTCCTCGCCGTTCCACGGCAGGCCGAGATTGGCGAACAGGGCCGGCGAGTATTCGTAGTAGCCGGCGGCAACGGCGCGGGCGATGCGGCCCACTCGGGCGGCGTCGTCGCCGAACACCGTGTGGAAGACGCAGCCGATTCGCACCTCGCCAGCGGGTCGTCCCGCGTCGCGTTCGCCCGCTCGCACGGCGTCGACGGCGAGGTGCAGGTTCTCGGGGTGGACGCCGACGCGAATGAACACGCCATCCGCCACCCTGCCGGCCATGCGTAACGTCTTCGGGCCTTGCGCGGCGATCCACACGGGAACCGCAGCGGCGTGGTTCAGGCGGGCTGGCCGTGCTGCGGCGACATCCAGCCGCTCGCCGCGGTTCAGGGCGCGGATCGTCGTGACGGCGCGCTCCAACTCCGCCACCGTGGCCGGGCGCTTGCCCATCAGCCGCACGGCGGTGTCGCCAACGCCCATGCCAAGCAGCGTTCGCCCAGGCCGAAGCCGATCCACCGTGGCGATGGAACCGGCGATCACCGCTGGGTGCCGCATCACCGGATTCTCGATCAGTGGCCCGAGGATGATGTCCTCGGTCGCTTCCAACGCATGGGCGAGCAGCACAAAGGGGTCCTGCACCAGCAGCGGGGACGAGGGGATGAAGCCGTAGCGCCAGCCGAGCGCTTCCAAGCGTCGTGCGTCCTCGGCGAATCTTGCTGGCGTGCGCAAATCCAGCCGATTCAAGCCGAACGCCACGGCGCGACGGGGCAGTGCCGTCATCGGTGTGCTCCAAGTCGGCACGGGCCTCCCAGTCTACCAACCTGCACGCCCGACGCTTGCCGCTGAACGGCTATGATGAACGCATGGACGGTGGACACGGGCTCGGCATAGGCGACGAACGCGATCCGCCGCCTCACTTCGCTGGCCGCAAGGAGGAACTGGGCTGGCTGCACGAGCAGCTGGATCGCGTTTGCCACGGCGATGGCGCGAGTGGGGGCATCAATCTCGTCGTCGGGACCCCTGGCGCGGGGAAGACGCACCTTGCCAAGGAGTTCGCGAAGCGCGTCGGGGCGGCGAGGCGCTCCGACCGCATCGAGGTCGCTGCCAAACTCACGGACACCAGCATGCTCGGTATGGACGACGCGCTGCTGTTCTTGGAGATCGCCAAGACGCTTGGCGAGGAGAAAGACGGCCGCAAGGTCGCGGACCTCGACGCCAAGACCACCGGGCGGCAGTTCGGCATGCAGGGCCTCAAGTACGGCAGCACGAAGGAGGTCGCGCGCAGCACCGGGCGCTTGGCCAGCCTGCTCGAAACGTCCCGCGAACGCGGCTTGTGGAAGCGCAAGGCGCTGGTGTTGATGTTCGACGAGCTGCAGACGATCACGAATCGCCAAGCCGCTTCGCTGGCCACGCTGCACCAGGGCCTGCACGGCTGCCCGATCATGCTGGTCGGCATTGGCTTGCAGCACTCGCAGGCGGTACTGGCCGAGCAGGGTATTTCCAGGACCAAGCGGCCATGCCAGTTGGGATGCTTGAGCCGCGAGGAATCCTTCGAAGCCATCCAGCGCGGCTTCGAGAAGGCGGTGGGCGAGATGCCGAGCGCCGTGGCGGAGAAGCTGGCCGATGCCAGCCAAGGCTTCCCGCAGCACATCAACGGCTACCTTCAAGGTGCCCAAGCGGCCTACCGCAAGCATGGTGGCCTGCACTCGGAAGCCGCGCTGGTGGACGCGCTGGCGTTGGGCGACGACATCCGCATCGCCTACTACAACGCCCGCTTGAGCGCGAGCAGAGTGCGCGACGAGATGATCGCGCTGGTAGGCGCGATGGCTGGCACGGAGAGCATGCGCCGGCGCGAGGCCGAACATGCCGTTGCGATTGCAGACGCCGAGTTCGACGGTCGCGAGGCCGTCGAACGCGCCATCCGTCACGGCGTACTGACTCAGACCGATGAAGACCGAGTGCTGTTCGGCATTCCCTCGTTCCGCAAACACATGGTGGAGCAGTGGCGGGACGCGGAGCGGGAGAGGCGCACCTAGACCGAGAGCGGGGGCGTGTCCTCTACTGATCGAACAACCGCCTCGACGGCCTTGGCGGCTCGCAGCAGGAAGACGTCCGAGCGCAGCGGCGCGATCAGCTGCGCGCCGAGCGGCAGGCCGTCGCGGAAGCCTGCTGGCAGGGAGAGGGCGGGGCAGCAGGTGACGGTGATCCAGCTGCAGCTTTCCATCCATTCGATGTAGGTGTTCATGCGCTGGCCTTCGATTTCGCGCACCCAGTCGACGTCGATGTCGAAGGGAAGCACCTGGGTGGTCGGGCCGATCAGCAAGTCCACGTCCTCGAAGAACTCGCCAACGCGCTCCACCAAGGCGGTTCGAGCGCGAACCACCCAGTCGTAGTCGTCGAGCGAGAGTTCCAAGCCGGCGTCGAGATTCCAGACGATGGTGTCCTTCAACTCCGCCCGTTGCGCGGCGGTGAACGCGCCGAATCGCCGCCGGAAGCCGTCGGCGCGCAGGACGTGGAAGATGCGCCGGGCGTCGCTCAAGTCCGGCGTTGCGTCCACCACGGCGGCGCCGGCATCGGCCAAACGCTGCCGCAATGCGCCGATGGCCTCGCGGATTGGCCGCTGCACCGGCAGACCGCCGAAGTCCTCAGTCACCGCTATGCGCAGGTTGGCGAGATTCACGGGCTCCAGCGGCAGAAGAGAATCCAGCGCCGGCAGGCCGTTCGGAATGCGCGAGTCGGGCCCGGCAAGCACGGAGAACAAAAGCGCGGCGTCGTCCACGGTGCGCGCCATCGGGCCAGCGGTGGAGAGGTCCGACCACGGATTCCCAGGCCACAGCGGTACGCGCCCCGGCGACGGTCGAAAGCCCACGACGTTGCAGAACGCGGCCGGATTGCGCAGCGAACCGCCGGTGTCGCTGCCGTCCGCGACCGGCACCATGCCCGCGGCCAAGGCCACTGCCGCGCCGCCGCTGCTGCCGCCGCAGGTCTTGCCGAGGTGGTAGGGATTGCGCGTGGCGCCGAAGACGCGGTTGAAGGTGTGCGAACCGGCGCCGAACTCCGGCGTGTTGGTCTTGCCGATGGTCACCGCGCCAGCGCGCCGCATCCGTTCGACGATGAGGTCGTCGCGTTCCGGCACATGGTTCGCGTACAGCGGCGAGCCGTAGGTGGTACGGATGCCCTTGGTGGCGACCAGATCCTTGTGCGCGACGGGCAGGCCGGCGAGCACGCCATCGTGCGGCGATCCGCTGTCCAAGGCATCCGCCTGGGCGCGCGCCGCCTCGAACGTCGTGGTGACGATGGCGTTCAGCGCCGGATTGACGGCCCCGATACGAGCGATGTGCGCGTCCAGCGTTTCGCGGCAGCCGATCTCCCGGCTCGCGATCAGCCGTCGCAGTTCGGTGGCGGAGAGCGAGCAGGGATCGGTCATGGGCGAAGGGCGTCTCGAACGAGGCCGTGGAAGCCGGGCGTCAGGCGCGCCAGGCGTTCCAATGCGTGATGGTCGCCACGTTCGGGCGCGATGCTGGCTTGAAGTCCGTGCCAACCGTGTACGCCACCGGCAGCAAGGCCGTCTGCACCACGTCGTCGGGCAGCCCCAGAATCGCCGCGGCGTCCTTCTCGAAGCCCAGATGCAGCGTCGTCAGGCACGATCCCAGGCCCCGGGAACGCAGCGCCAGCTGGAAGCTCCACACCGCCGGATAGATGGATGCGTAGTAGCCGCCGAGCGCCGGAACGCTGGCCGTGGCTGGCGGGCGGCCTTGCAGACACGGCACCACATGCACCGGCACCTCGTGCAGATGCTCCATCAGGTACAGCGCCGAACTGAAGACGCGCGCCGTCTGCTTGTTGCCGGACTTCTGCGCCGTTTCGCCGGCCGAGGTGAGGTAGGGTTCGCCAGCGCGTCGGTAGAGGTCCGCCAGCGCCTTGCGCTTGTCCGCGTCGTCCACCACCACCCAGCGCCAGTTCTGGCTGTTCGAGCCGGTCGGCGCCTGAACGGCGAGTTGCAGGCACTCCTCCACCACCTCCCGCGGCACCGGGCGGTTCAGGTCGAGGCGCTTGCGAACCGCTCTGGTGGTGGAGAGCAGTTCGTCGCAAGTGTCGATGTCCAAAGCCATCACGTTCTCCTGTGTCGAAGGCGCCTAGGGTACCGCGTCCACCACGCCCTGCTTGAGCAGCACCTTCAACGCCTCGCGCTTGCTCAGGCCGGCCAAGCGATCGGCGCGCTGCCGCACGAAGTCGATCACGAAGCGGGGTTTGGTCTTCGAGTATTCGCGCAGCGCCCAGCCGATGCCCTTGCGTAGGAAGAACCGCGCCTCGCGCCGCGTGCCGCCTTGGGTGGCTTGCGCGGGATCGTCGATGGACGGTTCGATGGCGTCCGCGAGCAGCCGCTCGTCGGTGGCTTCCTTGAACTTGAGCTGCGCGAGAATGGCGGTGCGCCGTCTCCAGAAATCGTCGTCCACGGCCCAGCGGCGCAGCAGTGGCGCAGCGCGTACCGGATCCGTTCTCAAGACGGCGCCCATGGCGTTGATGGCGAGGGCATCGCCCGTGTCCCACCAGGCGCCGTCGACGATCATCTCTTCGATCAACGGCAGGGAGTCGAGCGTCAGCCAAGCGCCGAAGCCCGGCGCCAGAAGCACCTCCACGGCGGCGTAGCGCTGTTCGCGATGCGTGGCGTTGCGCCAAAGGAAACCCACGGCCTCGCGCCAGATCTCGGCATCGTCGAGGGCGTAGCGCGGCAGGATTGCTCGTACAAGCCGCCGCACGGTCGGCACCGGAACGCCGTGGAACGGCATCGCGGACTTCATGTACGCCTGCTGGCCCCGCGCCCGTTGCGGGTCCCCAGCGCGGGACAACGCCGCGGCCATCTCGTGCGCCAACGCAACGACCGTCGAATCGGCCACGGCAGCGCTCGGCTCTCTTGCGAGCGGGCTAGCCCTTCTTGCCGTCCTTCCCTTGGTTCTTCTTGCGCTTGCGCGTGTTGCCGAACGTGCCGCGCACGATCTTGCCCCGCTTGGAGCGAATGTCTCCCTTGCCCATGCGGCCTCCGCTTCTAGGAACGCCAATCGTAACCCACGCCTTCGCCCTGGCTACCAAGTGTCCACGTTGCGGCGCTTCTTCTCCTTGCGCGGCAGCGGCGGGGGTACGGCGTCGAAGGCGGCGGTGATCCAGCGGCGCGAGTCGGCGGGGTCGATCACGTCGTCCACGGCGAAGGACATGCCGGCGTTCAGCGCCTTGCCGCGTTCGTAGGCGGCGGCGACCAGCGCGTCGTAGCGGGCGATGCGCTCCTGGGGATCCTCGATGGCCGCCAGCTCGTTGCGGAAGCCGAGCTTCACCTGGCCTTCCAGGCCCATGCCGCCGAACTCGCCGGTCGGCCATGCAACCGCGGCGAACGGTTCCTTGAAGCTGCCGCCGGCCATCGCCTGGGCGCCGAGGCCGTACGCCTTGCGGAGCACGATGGTGACGTGCGGCACGGTGAGATTGGCGCCGGTGACGAACAAGCGGCTGCAATGGCGCACCAGCGCGGTCTTCTCGACCTCCGGCCCCACCATCATGCCCGGCGTGTCGCACAGGATGAGCACCGGGATGTCGAAGGCGTCGCAGAGTTGCAGGAAGCGGGCCGCTTTGTCCGAGCCGTCGCTGTCGATGGCGCCGGAGAGGTGTTCCGGGTTGTTGGCGACCACGCCGATTGGTCGCCCCTCTATGCGGATGAACGCGGTCACCATGCCGAGGCCGAACTTCGGGCGCAGTTCCAGCACCGAGTCGGTGTCCGCCAGAGTGTGGACGACATCGCGTACGCGGTAGATGCGCAGCCGGTTCTCCGGCACGATGTTGCGCAGGTGGCGCTGGTCCGCGCACTCCCAATCCCGCGTTCGCCCTTGGAAATAGGAGAGATAGCGCTTGGCGACCGCGACCGCTTCGGCTTCGTCCTCCACCGCCACGTCCACCACGCCGCTCGCCGTCTGCACGTCCAGCGGGCCGATCTCCTCCGGGCGGAAGACGCCTAGGCCGCCGCCTTCGATCAGCGCCGGGCCGCCCATGCCGATGTTCGCGTCGCGCGTGGCGATGATGACGTCGCAGCAGCCGAGCAGCGAGGCGTTGCCGGCGAAGCAGTAGCGGGAGGTGATGCCCACCATCGGCACATGGCCGGACAAGCGCCCCATGGAGGCGAAGGTCGGCGTGTCGAGCGGGCGGCTGGGCGCATCGAACCGTCGCACCGGGTTGGCGGCTGGCGCCGGCTGCGTCGTCGGCGGACCTTGGCGTCTTCCCCCGGTGCCAGCGCGTCCACCGCCCCCTTCGGCGAAGAGCACCATCGGAATGCGCCACTTCTCCGCCAGTTCCAGCATTCGGTCGGTCTTCGGGTGGTTGATGGCGCCCTGGGTGCCGGCGAGCACCGTGTAGTCGTAGGCCATCACCACGCAGCGGGCATTCTCCTGGCCGAACAGCTCGCCGTTGACGGCGCCGATGCCCGTCACCATGCCGTCGGTGGGGAACTTGCGGATCGTCTCTTCAAGCGAGAGCCCGGTGCCCGGCGTGAGCACCAGCTGCCCGTGTTCGACGAAGCTCTCGGCATCGCAGAGATCGTCGATGTTCTCCCGAGCCGTGCGCTGGTTCGTGTTGCGCCGCTTGGCCACCGCGTCCGGGCGGGCGTCGTCCAAGGTCACGGCGTGGCGGTCGTGGATTTCGGCGAGGTCCGGGCGCACGTGATCGAGGTCCACCGCTTGAGCGTGGTCGTCGCTTGCCGCCACTTCCTTCTCGTCGATGTAGGCCAGCGCGTGGCCGTCCCAGACGGTATCGCCCACAGCCACCGTGAGCTGCGCGAGCGTGCCGCTGGCCGGAGCGCGGATCTCGTGCTCCATCTTCATCGCTTCCATCACCAGCACGAGGGCGCCTTCTGCGATGTCCTGCCCGGCCACCGCTTCGATGCCGACGATCGTGCCTTGCATGGGCGCCGCGACCACGGCCCGGCCTTCCACGGGCGCCGCCTGCTGCGGTTCGACGGCCATGCGCTCCGCCGCGGACTTGCCATGCGCCAGCACCGCCAACGGATCGTCGCTGTCCAGCTTGGCGCCGGCCTGGCCGGGCGCGGCTACGGGGGCCTGGCTGAAATAGCGCGGCGCCTCCGTCTGCGCTTCGGCGCTGTCCACCAGCGCCGCCATGTTGTCGTCCACGAACCGCGTATGCACCACCGGCGACGCCAAGGCACGGCGCATGATGGCCTGCAGGAACGGAATGTTCGTACGCACGCCTTCGATGCGGAAATCCGCCAGCGCCCGTTCGGCCTTGCGCACCGCCGCGGCGAAGGAGGCGCCGCTGTGGACGATCACCTTCGCCAGCAGGGAATCGAAGTGCGGACTCGTGGCGTAGCCCGCGTAGCCGAAGGTGTCCGTGCGGATGCCCGGCCCGGTCGGCGGGTCGAAGGCGGTCAGCTCGCCCCCGGCCGGCACCGTCTCGCCTTCGGCGGTCATGGTCTCCATGTTCACCCGCGCCTGCACGGCGTGGCCCCGAACCGGCGGCGGCTCGCGCACGCCGCAAGCGGCCAGCGTCTCCCCTTGGGCGATGCGCAACTGCAACTGCACGAGGTCCACGCCCGTGACCTCTTCGGTGACGGTGTGCTCCACTTGCAGCCGCGCGTTGGCCTCGATGAAGTGGAATCGCTGCCCGTCCGGCGGATTGCCGGTGACGAGGAACTCGAAGGTGCCGAGACTGCGGTAGTTCGCGGCGCGGGCGAGTTCGAGCGCCGCCGTGGTCAAGCCGTCGCGCACCGCGTTCGAGAGAGCGGGTGCCGGCGCGACTTCGATGAGCTTCTGGTGGCGGCGCTGAATGGCGCAGTCGCGATCCCCGAAATGGCAGAACCCGCCTTGCCCGTCCGCCGCGACCTGCACTTCCACGTGCCGCGCATCGACCAGGAACTGCTCGACGTAGACATCGCCCTTGCCGAATGCCGCTTGCGCTTCGGATTGCGCCCGCGCGAACGCTTCCTCGATGGCTTCGGCGTCGCGGACGATGCGCATGCCGCGCCCACCGCCGCCGTTCGCCGCCTTGAAGAGCATCGCCGCACCCTCGGGGAGGTCGGCGAAGAAGCGCTTGGCGACATCGACGTCGACGCCTTCGCCAATGCCGCCGACCACCGGCACGCCATGTTCGCTGGCGAGCCGCCGCGCCTTGGTCTTGTCGCCGAAGAGTTCCAACGCCGCCGCGCTCGGCCCGACGAAGGCGATGCCCGCCGCTTCGCACGCCCGCGCCAAGGCCGGGTTCTCGCTCAGAAATCCGTAGCCGGGATGCAGCGCATCGCAGCCAGCGCTCTGCGCCGCCTCGACGACCGCTTCGACGTCCAGATAGGCGCGAGCGCCCACGCCCGGAATCAGCACCGCGTCGTCGGCGCGGCGCACGTGCAGCGAACGTTCGTCGTCCTTGGAATGGATTGCGACCGTGGGAATGTCGAGTTCGGCTGCCGCGCGGGCGATGCGAATGGCGATTTCGCCGCGATTGGCGATGAGCAGTTTCATGGTTTGCTTGGATTCCTTGTTGATGCCGACGTGCATTGAGTTCGCGGAGCGAACTCGAACGCACCCGTCAGGGTGCGCTTAGTCCAAGTCGGCGTACACAGGCACGTGGTCGGAGGCGGTGAGGCCGTTCTGCTTGCGGCGGTATTCGCGGTCGATCACCACTTGCCGCACCCGTTCGACCACCGACGCGCTGCCGAGCAGCATGTCGATGCGCAGTCCCATGCCGCGGTGGAAGGCGCCGCCACGGTAGTCCCACCAGGAGAAGCGCTGCGCGTCCGGGCGCAGATGGCGGAAGAGGTCCGTCAGCCCTAGGTCGAGCAGGGCGCGGTAGCGGCGGCGTTCGTCTTCGGTGCAGAAGATGGTGCCGTCGGCGGCTTCGCCGCGCCAGCAGTCGAGCGGCTTGGGGACGATGTTGAAATCGCCGCCGAGCACGAACGGTACCGTGGGATCGACCGTCGCCACGTAGTCGCGCAGGCTGTCGTACCAGGCGAGCTTGCGCGGAAAGTCCTCGTGCTCCAGGGTCTTGCCGTTCGGGCAGTAGACGGTCGCGTAGCTCAGATCCCCGACCCGGGCCCGAATCAAGCGCGCTCCGTCGTCGCTGCGTCCCGGTAGCCCGCGCTCCTCGACATCGAGCGGCAGCTTCGAGGCGATGGCGACGCCGTTCCAGCCTTTCTGTCCGTGCGTCGCCACTTGGTAGCCGCAGTCCGCGAACGCGGCGTGGGGGAACTCGTCGTCGGTGACCTTGAGTTCCTGCATCCCCAGCACGTCCGGCGCCCGGCTCGCCAGCCAGTGCTGGATGAAGTCGAGCCGGGCCCGCAGACCGTTGACGTTCCAAGTGGCGATGCGCACGGGCGGCGCCTCCCGCTACCCGGCGTCTTTCTTGTGGAAGATCGCCGCGCCGACAAGGCCGCCGATGGCCCCGAAGATGGCGAAGATGATCGCCCCGCCGACGAGACCGAGCACCACCGAGCCGACCGACAAGCCGCTCATGCCGAGCAGGTCCATCACGACGGGCGGCAGTTCCAAGCCAGCCTCGGCCATCGCCTGTTGCGCCGCCGCGAGGTCGTCCGCGCCCACGCCGAGAGCGCGCAGGATCGTGCCGACCACGGTACTCGCGACGGCCCCGAACAAGCCCGTCAGAACGCCGACCACGGCGCCGTCGCGATAGGGCGTCTCCTCGGGACGCGGGATGTCCTTCAGCCACAGATAGACCGCCAAGACGCCGCCGCCGATGTACAACGCGCAGCACACCATGTTGACGGCGGACACGTACGGCAAGGTGGCCAGCACGCCAAAGACGATGCCGGCGATCAGCGCCGGCTTGATTTTCGGATTGTCCATTGTTCCTCCCTCTTTCCCCTTTCCCTGTTGTCGTTGTTGCCAGCCGCGTTGCACGGCTGGGCGAAGCTCGCAGCTGGCTAGGCTACCCGCTGGCCGTGTTCCTCCCCATCGTCCTGTTCGAGTTCGCCAGCGCGAGCAGCGCCAGCAAGGCGACTGGGAACGCCGCCAGCAGCCCGGTCGCGAACCGCGACGCCGCGGTGTTCGCAACCGCCCAGTCGATTCCAAGCGGAATCATGAACGCCAGCACCCAGCGCGGACTCGCCGCCAGCCTAGCTGCTAGACGCGGCAGCCGCGGCCACGACGCAACCCCGAGCACGAAGCCCAGATACAGGCCGGCGCAGCGCTGGCACACCGCGAGCGGCTCGCCGAACATGCTGAAGCTTCGCTCCGGCAGCTGATGGCAGATCGGACTCGCCAGCCAGCGCAGCACCTCGCCGAAGGGCGAGCCCGCCGCGGCCAGCGCCGCCGGCGCCACGAGCAGCGCCAAAGCCGCCACGCACACGGACCACAGCAGCATCTGCCCGCCCGTTGCGCGCGCCTCCGCCGCAAGCCCAACCTGTGCCGATATGCGCGTCACCGGGCGAAGTGTATGGGCATTTGCGGTTGCGGCGAAAGCGGCATGGCGAAAGCGCGGAACCTCTACGCGGGGGAGGGCGGGAGAAGATGGTGGTCGAAGAATCGACGCAGTTCACCGCCGAGCCGCGTCGTCTCCGGCGAGGCCTGGTAGGCGAAGGCGTGCGGCAGCCCCGGCAGGAAGAGGTAGTGCATGGCGCCGCCAGCGTTCTGGTACTCGCGCACGAGGTCCAGCGTCATCTGGCGCGGCACGTTGGCGTCTTCGCCCGGCTGCACCAGCAGCAGCGGCGGCAGGTGTTCGGCTTCGCCGCGCGCAAGCGTCTCCTGCACGCTCGCTTCGCCCATGTGGGTTTCGTCGCGGTAGTAGCGCAAGTGCGCGGCGACCAGCTCTTCGCGCCCGCTCTGCTTGGCGTAGCGAAAGCGAACCAGCGGATCCGACACCGGCCACAGCGCGGCGACGCAGGAGACCGCCGCCGAGACCTCCGGTTCGCCAAGTTCGCCAGCGGCGAAGAAGTGCGTGCCGCGATGCTTGCGAACGTCGGGCTGGATGGCGCTCAGCAGCGCCAGGTGGCCGCCGGAGGAACTGCCGACCAGCCCGATCGCATCGGCGTCGATGGCCAGCGCTTCGGCGTTCGCGCGCACATGGCGGATGCCGGCCACGATGTCCTGCACCGCGCACGGATGCTTGCCGTTGCGCCCGTCGCGGAAGTCCAGCGAGAACACCGCGTAGCCAGCCGCGGCCAGCCGGTCGCAGAGCACGGCGGGCGTGTGCCGATCGTTGGCCGTCCACGCGCCACCATGCACCATGACGATCGCCCGGCCGTTGCGCATGGCCGAGTCCCCGGCCAGATGCCGCTCGGCGAGCAGATCCCGACCATCGCCGCGGCCATAGACTAGCGCCCGCCGCGAAACGCCGGCGAGGGCGGCGGAAGGCTCAGGCGGCAACGCTTGCTTCGCCCACCAGCACGACCGTGTCGTCGGCCTTGGCGATCCACACGAAGGCGCCGTCGCGCTGCTCGCCGTTCTCGGCCGCCACGCCTTTGGCCACGCCATGCACGCTCAGCGTGTCGTTCGGCCAGGTGGGATTGGTGAACTTCACGTTCAACCGGCCGCTTCGCCACCAGGCTTCGCCGAAGCGTTCCTCCAGAACGTGCGCGGCGTAGGCGAGGGTCATGCGCCCGCCCACGACCACGTCGCGGAAGCCGAGCTCCGCCGACGCCGCTTTGTCCGTGTGGTAGTTGGCGTCGCCGTGGAAGTACTCGCCGCACATTTCCAAGGTGATGGTGCGCGTCAGGCCGCCGAAGCGTTCGCCGTCGGGAACGTCGAACTTCCGCGCCCCCGGCTTCCGGTTCGGATCCCGAAACGCCACCGTGCCTCCCGCGGGCTTCTCGCGCAGGAAGCTCTGGTGGTGATGGGTGCGCACCACCACGTCGCCGCTCGCGTCCTTCACGTCCACTTCGTAGTACACCACGGAGCGGTCGCGATGCGCGTAGATGTCGCGGATGCGCCCGCTCGCAGTGTACGTGGCGCCGGCCTCCATGCTGCCGAAGCACTCCCACCCCTGGCGCATCCACAGATGGCCGACGTGGTTGGCGAAGGCGATCTCGTTGAAGTAGCCGTTCTCCGCGTCGCTCGCCACCGTCGTCGGCACCAGCCCGTCCGCCCGCGGCGTGAGCTTCAAGCCGTTGTGGTAGTCCGCCAGCAGCCCGTCTGTGACGGTATAGGAACGCTCGCTCAGCGCCTTGCCCACCACCGGCCCGTTCGTCTCGCTCATTCGCCCCTCCTCCTCGAAGCGTCGTTAGGCCGCCGAGCGTAGCAGACCGCGCCTCGCGTCACTTCGTCAGCGCTGACGGCTACTGCGCCCTGGGCGGCGCGAACAGGCCGACGGCCGAACGGAAGGCTATCGACGTGCTTGGGGCGACGGGTTCGCTAGGCGCTTGATAGTCGGCGCGGTTTCTGCGAACTTTCGTGCTGCTTGCAGGCGCGGGGCCTTGGGGACTCGGCGCGGATGGCGGCAAGCGGGAGATTCATGACAGACCTTCGCCAGCAACTCGCCTACGGCTTGCCGAGACGTCAAGGGCTGTACGACCCTGCCTGGGAGAAGGACTCCTGCGGCGTCGGCTTCGTCTGCGACATCAAGGGGCGCGCCAGCCGGCGCATCGTCGATACCGCCGAGCACATGAACTGCTGCATGGTGCATCGCGGCGGCCTCGGCTACGAGGCGAACACCGGCGATGGTGCCGGGGTGCTCACCGCGCTGCCGCACGAGTTTCTGGCCAAGGTGGTCAAGGCCGATCTCGGCGTGGACCTGCCGCCGTTGGGGAGCTACGGCGCTGGCATCGTCTTTCTGCCCCGCGATCCGGGCGAACGGGCGCGCTGCAAGGCGGTGGTCGAAGAGGAGGTGGTGAGCGCCGGGCAACGGCTGCTCGGCTGGCGCGACGTGCCGACCGCGGCGGACGCGGCGGACATCGGCAAGGCGGCGCGTGCGTCCATGCCAGCGATGGAACAGCTGTTCATCGCCGCGGAAGGCGTGCAGGGCGATGCTCTGGAGCGCAAGCTCTACCTCATTCGCAAGGCCGCGACGCATCGTTTGCGCGGCGACGAAACGCTCCGCGAACGGCTGCTGGTGTTCTTCGTCAGCTTGTCGGCCAAGGTGATCGTCTACAAGGGGATGCTCACGCCGCATCAGCTCTTTCCGTTCTACCCGGACCTGCAAGACGAAGACTACGAATCGCATCTGGCGATGGTTCATTCGCGGTTTTCCACCAATACGTTCCCGTCCTGGGATCGGGCGCAGCCGAACCGCTTCATGAGCCACAACGGCGAAATCAACACGCTGCTCGGCAACAAGAACTGGATTAATGCGCGCCAAGGGGTGGTGGAGAGCGAACTGTTCGGCGCCGACTTGCCCAAGCTGTTTCCAGTGGTGGAACCCGACTGTTCGGATTCGGGCACGTTCGACAACGTGCTGGAGTTCCTGCTGATGACCGGACGCACGTTGCAGGAAGCCGTGCTGATGATGATTCCAGAAGCGTGGCAGCAGGACGCCGCCATGAGCGCGGAGAAGCGGGCGTTCTACGAATACCACTCCTGCCTGATGGAACCCTGGGACGGCCCGGCCTCCATCGCCTTCACCGACGGCACCTACATCGGCGCGGTGCTGGATAGAAACGGCTTGCGCCCTTCGCGCTACTACGTGACCGAAGACGACCTGTGCATCATGGCGTCCGAAGTCGGCGTGGTGGATGTGGATCCCGCGAAAGTGGTCGCCAAGGGGCGTCTGCAGCCGGGCAAGATCTTCCTGATCGATTTCGATGCCGGGCGCTTGATCCCGGACGAGGAAATCAAGGAGGAATGGGCCAAGCGTCGCCCGTACGGCGAGTGGCTGGAACGGCAGCGCCTGGCGTTGGCGGATTTGCCGGCGCAACCCGGCGCTGGTCTCGACAAGCCGAGCCTGCTGCCACGGATGCAGGCGTTCGGCTACACCGCCGAAACCATGCAGTTCATGCTGCTGCCGTTGGTGACGGAACTGCGCGACCCGCTCGGTTCGATGGGCAACGACAGCGCCTTGGCGGTGATGTCCAGCAAGCCGCGCATGTTGTACGACTACTTCAAGCAGCTTTTCGCGCAGGTCACCAATCCCGCCATCGATTCGATCCGCGAAGAAGTGGTGATGGCGTTGGAGTGCTACGTCGGGCCGGAAGGCAATCTGCTTGGGGCCGCCGAGCAACATGCCCACCGTTTGCGAATACCGCATCCGGTTCTTTCCAACGACGAACTGGAGTCGTTGAAGGCCATCGATTATCGAGGCTGGCGTTCGCGCACCATCGACATCACCTTCGAGCGCGATGGCGGCCGCGAAGGCTTGCTGAACGCGCTCGATCGCATCTGCGCCGAAGCCACCCAGGCGATTGCGGACGGCATCCAACTGCTGGTGCTCTCGGACCGCAACATTGGTGCTGAGCGGGTGCCGATCAGCGCCTTGGCCGCCACCGGCGCGGTGCATCATCACCTCGTGCGCACCACCAGCCGCACTCGCGTTGGCCTCGTCGTGGAAACCGGCGAAGCGCGGGAAGTGCATCACCACTGCCTGCTCGCCGGATTCGGCGCGGACGCCATCAATCCCTATCTCGCCTTCGAGGCGCTGTGGGATGCGCGGCGGGGGGGCTACTTGGCGGAAGCGGCCCATGTGCAGAACGATGCGGACGTTGTGGACGCCTACAAGAAGGGCGTTGCCAAAGGGATGCTGAAGGTGATGGCCAAGATGGGCATTTCCACCTTGCAATCCTACAAAGGCGCACAGATCTTCGAGGCGGTCGGCTTGGCCGACGACGTTGTGCAGCGCTGTTTCGCCGGCACGGCCAGCCGTGTGCAGGGCGTGGGGTTCGACGTGCTGGCGGAGGAAATGCAGCGCCGCCACGCCCAGGGCTTTCCGCCGCAAGGCGTGGTTTCGCTGCCGGTGCTGCCGAATCCGGGTGACTTCCACTGGCGTCGGCACGGCGATACGCACATGTGGGACCCGGAATCCATCGCCAATCTTCAAGTGGCGGCGCGCGGCAACGACGAAGACGCCTATTGGCGCTTCGCCAAGCAAGCGAACGAGGAAAGCACGCGGAACGCCACGCTACGCGGCTTGCTGCAATTCAACGAGGGGATTGGCGACGGGCCGATTCCACTCGAAGAGGTGGAAGCGGAAAGCGAAATCGTGCGCCGCTTCGCCACCGGCGCGATGAGTTTCGGCTCCATCTCCAAGGAAGCCCACGAGAGCTTGGCGATCGCGATGAACCGCATCGGCGGCAAGTCCAACACCGGCGAAGGCGGCGAAGACCCGCAGCGTTTCATTCCCTTGGCGAACGGCGATTCCAAGCGTTCGGCCATCAAGCAAGTGGCCAGCGGCAGGTTCGGCGTGACCGTCAACTACCTCGCCAACGCCGACGAACTGCAAATCAAGATCGTCCAAGGCGCGAAACCCGGCGAAGGCGGCGAGTTGCCGGGCCGCAAGGTGGACGACTACATCGCCTCGATTCGCCATTCCACCCCCGGCGTCGGCCTCATCAGCCCGCCGCCGCACCACGACATCTACTCCATCGAGGACATCGCCCAGCTCATCCACGACTTGAAGAACGGCAATCCTAAGGCGCGCATCAGCGTGAAGCTCGGCGCCGCCATCGGCGTCGGCACGGTGGCCGCGGGTGTCGTCAAAGCCAGAACCGACCATCTGGTGATCGCTGGCGACACGGGCGGCACCGGTGCCTCGCCGCTCACTTCCATCAAACATGCCGGCGTGCCGTGGGAACTCGGCATCGCCGAAACCCATCAGATTCTGGTGATGAACAACCTGCGCTCGCGCGTAGTGCTGCAAACCGACGGCCAGTTGAAGACGGGCAGGGATGTGGCCATCGCCGCCTTGCTCGGCGCGGAAGAGTTCGGCTTCGCCACGGCGCCGTTGATCGCGCTCGGCTGCATCATGATGCGCAAATGCCACTTGAACACCTGCCCGGTGGGCATCGCCACGCAAGACCCGGAACTGCGGCGGAAGTTCGCCGGCGCCCCGGAACACGTCGTCAACTTTTTCTTCATGGTGGCCAAGGAACTGCGCCTCATCATGGCGAAACTGGGTTTTCGCACGGTGAACGAGATGATTGGCCGCGCCGACGCCCTGCAAGCGGATGCCGCGGTAGAGCACTGGAAGGCGAAGGGCTTGGACTTCTCCGCCGTGCTCGCGAGAGCACCGGAACCGGAGAACTGCCTAGGCGTCTACCGCGTTCACGACCAAGACCACGGCTTGGCCAACGCCTTGGACAATCGGCTGATCGAGTTGGCCGAACCAGCGTTGGAACGCGGCGAAAAGGTGTACGAGGAACTGCCCATCGTCAACGTCAATCGCGTGGTGGGGGGGATGCTCTCGAACCACATCGTCAACAGCGTCGGCCCGGCGATGCTCCCCGAAGACACGATCCGCTTCAAGTTCACCGGCAGCGCCGGCCAGAGCTTCGGCGCATGGTTGGCGAAGGGCGTGACGCTGGAAGTGGAAGGCGACGCCAACGACTACGTGGGCAAGGGCCTTTCCGGCGGCCGCCTGATCATCTATCCCCCGAAGTCCAGCCCGTTCAGCGCCGAGCAGCAGATCCTCATCGGCAACGTCGTCCTCTACGGCGCCACGTCCGGCGAGTGCTTCTTTCGCGGCATCGCCGCCGAACGCTTCTGCGTCCGCAACAGCGGCGCCCACGCCGTCGTGGAAGGCGTAGGCGACCACGGCTGCGAATACATGACCGGCGGCCGGGTGGTCATCCTCGGCCCCACCGGCCGCAACTTCGCCGCCGGCATGAGCGGCGGCATCGCCTACGTGTTCGACGACGGCGGGCACTTCGCCGAACGCTGCAACATGGGCTTGGTGGATCTGGAACCGCTCACGAACAACGAGGACGCATCGGAAGCGAAAACGCTCATCGAGGAGCATTTGAGCTATACGGGTTCCACAGTGGCCGCACGGGTTCTCGACAACTGGCAAACAGCTAGAAACCAGTTCGTCAAGGTGATGCCGCGCGACTACAGGCGCGTGCTCGAAGAACGCAAGGCCGAAGCGGCGCGCGCAAGCGAACCGCTGCCGCTGGAACAGGCGGCGAGCGGTGGGTAAGCCAACGGGCTTCAAGGAGTTCGAGCGCGAAGCGGCACCGTATCGCAACGCCGTCGAGCGGATCTCGGACTTCCACGAGATCTACACCGAGCACGATGTGGGCAGGCTTACCGCGCAGGCCTCCCGCTGCATGGACTGCGGCGTTCCCTTCTGCCAATCGCCGGACATGATCCACGGCAGAAGCGGCTGCCCGATCCACAATCTGATTCCGGAGTGGAACGATCTCGTCTACCGCGGCCATTGGCGCGACGCGCTGGATCGGCTGCACGAAACCAACAACTTCCCGGAGTTCACCGGTCGCGTCTGCCCGGCGCCTTGCGAAGGCTCCTGCGTGCTTGGCATCACCGACCCGGCGGTGACCATCAAGAACATCGAGATGGCCATCATCGACCGCGGTTTCGATGAAGGCTGGGTGGTGCCGCAGCCGCCAGCTTCGCGCAGCGGCAAGAAGGTCGCCGTGGTGGGCTCCGGCCCTGCGGGTTTGGCGGCCGCGGCACAGCTCAACCGGGCAGGGCACACCGTCACGGTCTACGAACGCGCGGACCGCATCGGCGGCTTGCTGATGTACGGCATCCCCAACATGAAGCTGGACAAGACGATCGTGCAGCGGCGCATCGATCTGATGCGGGACGAGGGCGTCGAGTTCCGCGTCAACGCCGATGTCGGCAACGGCGAAGGCGATTCGCTTGCCGTGACCGACTTGCTGGCGGAAGTGGACGGGCTGCTGCTTGCCACCGGCGCCACGGTGCCGAACAACCTGCCGATTCCGGGCCGCGACCTCGACGGCGTGCATTTCGCGATGGAATTCCTGACCGTCAACACCAAGAGCCTGCTCGACAGCAACCATCAGGACGGCGCCTACATCAGCGCCAAGGGCAAGAACGTGGTGGTGATCGGCGGCGGCGATACCGGCACCGACTGCATCGGCACCTCCATGCGCCACGGCTGCAAGACCCTCACCAACTTCGAGATCGTCCCTGAACCTGCCGCCGGCCGTGCCGACGACAACCCGTGGCCGACCTGGCCGTTCATCTTCCGCGTCGACTACGGCCACGAGGAAGCCGCCGCCAAGTTCAACCGCGATCCCAGGGTTTACCGAACGTCCGCCATCGAGTTCCAAGGCGATGGCGCAGGCCGGATCACCGCGCTGGTCGCAGCGGACTTCGAGGTGGTGGACGGGCGCTTCTCCAAAGTGGAGGGATCGGAGAAGACGTGGGACGCCGACCTCGTGCTCTTGGCAATGGGCTTCCGCGGCCCGGAACAGTACGTCAGCGAACCGCTGGGCCTGGAACTGGACCCGCGCTCGAACTACAAAGCGGGGAAGGGCGCCTACCGAACCAGCCACCCCAAGGTGTTCGCTGCTGGCGACTGCCGCAGCGGCCAGTCGCTGGTGGTGCGCGCCATCAACGAAGGCCGCGAAGCCGCCCGCGAAATCGACCGCGCGCTGATGGGCGCGACCGCGCTGCCGTAAGCCCCTTCACGCCTGCGACGGGGCGTGATTCGCCGATGCGGTCTGCACCCGCACCATGAGACAGTCGGTTGGTTCCGAGTCGCATGGCTAATTTCGCAAACATATTTCAGCAAATTTCCTACAGAGCGCCGGGGCAATGTCGCTAGAACTGCGGCTTGGGCGGCCACCAAACTGCGCCCATGTACGAAGACGATATCTGCCGCGTTGCCTTCGCCGAGGCCGTCATGGTGCGCCACTTGCTGGCGCTGCTGCCGAACGACGTCGCCGCCCAACTGGATCCGAGTCGGCTGCGGCGCCTCTCGACGGAGCACGTCGGCACGGATGGCCAAAGGCGGCGCGCCGACATGTCGTGGGCGGTGGGCATTCGCGGCCAGCAAGCGGAAGCGCTGCTGGCGCTTGAGTTCCAAAGTGCGCCGAACCGTCGCATGACGCTGCGCATGGCCGTCTACACCGCACTGCTGCTTCAGGAGGTGGCTGCGGAAGGCCGATCCGACGCCCTGCTGCCCTGGGTGCTGCCGGTGGTGGTCTATACCGGTCGCAGCCGCTGGCGACCGGCCACGCTGGTCGAACTGACGGCGCCGGCGCCAACCGGTTGGAGCGCCCAACAACTGCGCTTCGAGCTCCAGTTGCTCGACGCCGCGACGCTCAAGGCGGAGCTTGGCCTCGTCAACCCTGCCGCGGCACTGCTGCGGCTGCTGGCGAACCGCAGCGCCGGAGCGCTGCCGGCGCTGACCGCAGCGCTGTTCGGCCAGCTGCGGCGGGAAGCGCGGGTGGGGTTTCGGGATCGGCTGGCGCGTGCCATGATGCGAATGCTGATCGCCCGCTTCGGCAGCGACCGAACGGACGACCGGCATCAACGACAGCTGCAGCAGGCGCTGCGCACGATGGAGGAACCAAGCATGCTGGCGGAAGCAGTGGAAGAGTGGGCAGCGGAAGCACATGCCAAGGGCCTGTCGGAGGGCGGCATCGACGTGCTGCGGCGCATAGCCGTGCTGCGGTTTGGTGTCGCTGCCGGCGATAGGTTCGGCCAACTGCTGTTGGGCGAGCATGACCCCGACCGGCTGGCGCAGGTCGGCGATCTGATGGGCGAGTGTGCCAGCGCCGATGAACTGCTCGGCCGGGTGCGCCGCTTGTTGAAGGGCGGCAACGGCGTTCGCTGAAAGAGTCTCCGAGCGGTAGACGCGCCTACAACGCTATCGGCGCTGCAGGAGGTGATGGATATCCATCGCTAGGGGTGAAGCGCTGCTCGTCCCCGTCGGACCGCGGCGGACGCGCACGATGGAGGAACCAAGCATGCTGGCGGAAGCAATAGAAGAATGGGCGGCAGAAGCATATGCGGAGGGCTTTCGGCAAGGCTGGTTGGAGGGCCTTCCAGCAAGGCCGGTTGGAGAGCGGCTTGGAAAGCACTCAGCTGCTGCGGCACATAGCCGTGCGGCGGTTTGGTGTCGCCGTTGACGACGGCTTCGGCCAGCTGCTGGCAGGCGAGGACGATTTCGACCGGCTGATACAGGTGGTCGATCTGCTGTGCGAGTCCGCCAGCGCCGAAGAACTGCTCGCCCGGGCGCGGCGTTTGTTGAAAGGTGGCAACGGCGTTCGCTGAGGGGTCTCCGAGCACTAGACGCGCTTGCGACGCTATCGCCGTTGCAGAAGGTGGTAGCGGTCCACCGCTAGCGGGCCGAAGCGCTGCTCTTCGCCATCGGGCCAGCGTACCCGCATGTACTTGGGGGCGTCGTCGTCGCCAAGGCCGAACAGCAGGCGCGGGTCGTTGGCCGATGCATAGCTGCCGTCCGTGGCTCCGCGTTGGCGGCGGCAGGGGTGGGATTCGAGCCAGGCGACCGCGCCCGCCACCGGCTTGCCGGCCGCAGCGAGTTCTGCGCCGAGCCAATGTCCGCTTGCGGAGTCGTTGCGGAACAGGCGCGCTGGGCCGCGGTTGTTCGCCACGACGATGTCCACGTCACCGTCGTTGTCCAAGTCGCCGAACGCGGCGCCGCGGCTCACTTCCTCCAGGGCGAAAGCGGCGATGGCGCGTTGTTCCAGGTAGCGGCCGTTGCCGTCGTTTACCCAGAACTGGTTCGGTTGCCGCAGCGCCAATCCGAGCGTTCCAGGCGCTTGGCCGGCGACATCCGTCACTGCGCCGTTGGCGCTGAACAGGTCGAGATCGCCATCGTTGTCCGCGTCGAACCAGCCGGTGCCGAAGCCCGTGTAGGGGATGCTGCCAGCGGCCACGCCGGCACCGTTCGAGCGGTCGACGAACCAGCCACTGCCGTCGTTCACGTAGAGC
The DNA here is from genome assembly GCA_965243175.1 of Candidatus Azotimanducaceae bacterium. Taxonomy (GTDB): domain Bacteria; phylum Pseudomonadota; class Gammaproteobacteria; order Pseudomonadales; family Azotimanducaceae; genus VXYL01. The sequence continues at coordinate 2,937,066 of OZ251532.1, forward strand.
GTGTTCGTCTGCACCGCGAGGTGGGTCATGAAGAGGTCGATGTCGCAGTCGGCGTCGAAGTCCTCGGCGGCAACGCCCATGCTCGCTTCCACCATGCCGTCGCCGTTCACCGCCACGCCGGCCAGCAGCGCTTGGTCGCGGAACGTGCCGTCGCTCCGGTTGATCCAAAGCAGGTTGTCGTCCATGTCGTTGGCGACGTAGACGTCGATGTCCGCATCGCCGTCGAAATCCTCGGCGATGACGCCAAGCGCGGCGCCGTTCGCCTTGCCGATGCCGGACGCGGCGCCGACATCCGCGAACCGGCTGCCGCCCAAGTTGCGGTAGAGCCGGTCCGCGGCGCTCGGATAGACCACCGGCGAACAATAGCTCGGCGCGCCCGAGTCGTCGGTGCAGGGCTTGTGGCCGTCCAAGGCGAACGCCACGTAGTTGCCGACGTAGAGGTCGAGCCTGCCGTCGCTGTCGAAGTCGGCGAAGCTCGCGCTCACGGACCATGCGTCGCCAGCGACTCCGGCCGCGTCCGTGATGTCGCGGAAGCGCCCGCCGCCGATGTTCTCGAAGAGCTGGTTGGGGCCGTAGTTGGCGACGAAGACGTCCAGGTCGCCGTCGTTGTCGATGTCGCCGGTGGCGATGCCCATGCCGTAGCCGGACGCGCAGATGCCGGATGCGGCGGTGACGTCCACGAAGCGCGCCTCGCCGTCGCGCCCGACGTTGCGGAACAGCCGGTCGCAAGGCAATGCGCCGGAGCGGTCGGCGAGCGGCCCGCCTTGCACCATCCAGACGTCGAGGCGTCCGTCGCCGTCGAAGTCGAAGGTCGCGGCGCCGCTGCCCATGATCTCGACCAGCCAGCGTTCGCCAGCCATGCCGTTGTCGTGCTCGAACAGCAGCCCGGCGGATTCCGCGACATCGTTGAAGCGGATCTGCGCGGTGGCCGAGACGGTCGCTGCCAACGCCACGCCCGAAAGCAACGCGGCCAAAGCTCTCGGAGCGCTTGCGGTCATGGCTTGCCGGAGTCGCATGGGGTGCCAAGCGCGAGTGTAAGCGGGTGCCGCGCCTGCCGTGCGCTACAATGGCGCGATGGTTGGTGGACGCCACGCGCTCCTTGCGTTTGCGCTGGCGCTTGCGCCGGCCGCCCTTGCTGGCGCCTTCGCAGCCGCGCAATCCTCGGAAGACTCCGCTGTCGCCGCGCTTGCCGACGTGCGAACGCAGATCGACGCCCGCGAGTTCGCGCAAGCGGAGGCCAACGCGCAGACGCTGGTCGGCGCCATCGAAGCGGACTTGGGCCGCTACCACCCGACGCTTGCGGAACCGCTGACGCTGCTCGGCGACGCGCGCATGCGCCTGAACGACCACTCCGGCGCATTGGAAGCCTACGACCGCGCCAAGCACATCGTGCGCATCGGCGACGGCGTGCAGGGGCTCGCGCAGTTGCCGCTGCTCTACCGCGAAGCCGCTGCCCTGGTCGCGCTCGGCGAACGCGGCGCCGCCAACGACCGCCACGAGTTCGCCTACAGCTTGGAGGCGCGGATCTACGGCGAGGAGGACGACCCGAGGCTCATCCCCGGCCTCTATCGACTCATCGACTGGTACCGCCACAACTACAAGTACCGCGCCTCGCAAGTGCTCTACGAGACCGTCATCGCCACCGCCAAGGCGAGCTACGAACCGGACGACATGCGCGTCATCGAGGCGCTGCGCGGCTACGCCTCCACCTACCGCGACCGGCGCTTCGGCGGGCGCGCTCCGGGTCGCGGCGGCTTCCGCGCCTGGCCGCCCGGCTATCCCCGCGACCCGCCATGGTACCAGAAATCGACCTTCCGCCGTGGCCGCCAGGCGTTGCGCGAAGTGTTGACGCTGGTGGAAGCCGCGTCGCACACGACGGACGTGGACGTCGCCGCGGCGATGGTCGAGTTGGCGGACTGGAATCTGCTGCACTACGAATACGGCGTGGCGATGACCTACTACCGACGCGCATGGCGGCTGCTTACGCCGCATCCGGAACTGCGCCGCCGCGTGTTCGAGGAACCCACGGCGCTGTTTCTGCGCCTGCCGATGGATCCGGCTGCCGAAGCGGGAGGCCGCGGCAGGGCCATGGACGGCGTGGTGCAGTTGGCGCTCACCGTCACCCATCGTGGCGACGTGGTGGGGCGTCGCACCCTGCGCGCCGAACCGCGCAATCTGATGGAGTTCAAGGTGCGCCGCGCGGCCAAGCTGGCGCGCTACCGCCCGGCCTTCCAAGACGGCGACCCGGTGCCGCGCCGCGACCTGAAGCTGGAGTTCAACTACAAGTACCACGCCGGCATGGCCTTGCGCTGACGCCTGCGGCATCGGTGGCGCAGGCCGCTCGGAGCCCGTCAGATGCGCCCTTGACGCCGCAAGAGTGCGAGGTGGTTGCGGACGTTGTCGTGCTCGAAGTAGGCGTCCTGTAGATGACGGCGGCCGCTGCTCGTGATCGGCGTTCGGGCGTGCAGCACGCGGTGGCCGGCGGTGAGCAGCACTTGGCCGGCCTCCAGACGCAGCCGCGCCATCGTCGCCGGGTCGTTCAAGCGCAACGCCAGTTCCCGGAAAGCCGCGTAGAACTCGGCCAAGCGCGGTTCGTGGAGCGGCACCCGCTGCATCAGCTGGTTGGAGAAGCGCAACGTCCGAAGGGCGCCGGAGACGTCCAGTTCGATGGTCGGCGCACACGCGCTGGTTTCGTTCTCCGCATCGAACTGGCGAAACGGCACCGGCACCGTGCGCAGCACGTCGAACATCCGCGGCTCTTCCCGGCGCAAGCGTTCCAGCACCCGGAAGCCGTCCACGAGACCGGTCTCGCCCCCAGCGCATTCGTTGGCGAGCATGTGCAGCGCCTGCACGCTCGGCGGCCATGCGTAGCTCACCATGTCGTTGTGCGGCGGCACGTTTTCGCGGGTGTGGGCGATGTTGTAGCCGCACGGCGAAACCTCCACGTTGTGGATGCGCTCGAACAGCACTTCGCGCACCGGCCCAAGGCGCGGCGCCAGATCTTCCAGCGTCCCCGGTTCCGTTGGCGCCTCGGTGAGCAGGCCAGCGCCCGTGGCGAGGAACCGTTCGATGAACGTCGCCGCCTCGTGGTCGTCGCCTAGAAAGCGGACGAAGCCCAAACGGTGCGGCTCGAATCCACCGTCCCAATAGCGCAACCGCTGCACCGGCCGATGCAGCAAGGGAATCAGCGCCGCCAAGGAGAACCGGCTGCGATGGCCGTCCGGCCATTCAACGGCCATCGCCTGCTCGCAACCTTCGCCCTCCAGGCCTGCGCGAGCCGGCTTGACATCCGCCGCCACGGTGAAGATCTGAAACCGCTTCTCGCCGGTCTGCCGGACGACGCAACGCTCGCAATCGCAGTTGTGGCGCAGCCAGAGGTGCGGAATGGCGGTGGTTTCGCCACCCCGCCATGCGACCTCCACCGCGTGGTCGGTCAACGCAACGCCGAGAGCCACCGCATACGCACCCATCGCAGCACCTCGAAGCCAGTTCGCCCGGCGAATAATGGTGACGAACATGGACGTGTCAAGCGTCCCGCTCGCAAGTTTTTCGAGGCGAGACGACCGGCGCGTGGATGCCGATCCGCGCCATGTACGGCGTGGAATTCCGCTCGTGGCGCTACCGCTCGGGCTCGCTCCGCGCTGCGTGGAGCGTCAGCCTGGTTTCCTGCCGAGCCGTCGGTAGCGGCGGGCGAACGCCTCGCGGCCGCCTTCCATGATCTCGCACACTTCCTCGCGGATGTCGCCGTCCTGAAGCGAGCCGGATTGCCCGACCACGCACTGGCCGTTGGCGAAGCGCAGCACGTGCACCATCTCGGCGTCGCCGTTCACGACGATGTTCGGGTTGTGCGTGACGACGATGATCTGTCGGCGCAGCTTGTTCTCGCGGATCTGGCGGACCACCAGGTCGTAGATGAGGTGGTTGTCCAGATCGTCCTCCGGCTGATCGAGCACCAGCGGTTCGTCGCCGTGCGCCAGCAGGAACGCCAGCATCGCCGCGGAGCGTTCGCCGGCGGACGCTTGGCCGATCGGACGAAAGCCCTTGCCGTCGCCGGCCGGACTGTGTTCCACCATCAGGTCGTCTTCCGGGAACTAGGTGAGCATCTTGTCGAGCAACTCCGGCTGCCTGTTGAACTCGCGCTGGAAGTAGTTGTTGAAGTGGCCGCGGAAGTCGCCCTCGCCAGCGCAGGCGCGTTCGATGCGCTGCTTGAGTTCCTCGATCCGCCGTTCGAGTTCTGCGCTTCGCGGTCCGCTCTCGTCGGGCAAGTCGGCCAGGAGTTCGGCGACGATGCCTCGCTCCGTTTCTTCGCCTTGGTCGCCGTCGGGCGCCTCGGCAAGGATGTCGTCCTGGAAACGATCGTCGGTAATGCCGAGTTGCTGGCGCAGCGAACGCTCCACCGCTCTCGGGTCGAAGCCGTAGCGGCGGATGGCGATGCGCACGAAACGGTTGCGCGTCAGGGCCGCCGAAAGGAAACGCTCGCGGGCGGCGGAGATCGCTCGCCGAGCGTCGAGGACGCTGCCGCGTTGGGCGCTGGCCACCTCGGCGAGCCGTTGGCGTTCCTCGCGCAGGGAGTCCAGGCGCTTGCGTTCGTCTTCCAGCAAGGCGCGATCCTGGATGAGCTTGTCGTATTCGCTGGGATCCGCAACGCCCGCGGCTTGCAGATCCTCGACCAATGCCTGGTAGTCGCGGCTGGTCTTGTCCACCGCCGATTGCCAAGCCGACGCGGCCAGTTGCGTTCGCTGTTCCGCCACGGCCTGGCGAAGGCGAGCGGCGCCTTCGCGCAGGTGTTCGGCCGTTGTCGCGACGGCGCGCCCGAGCCGCGTCAAGGCGGCAACGGCTTCTCGATCTTCCGCGCTCGAAGCGAAGACGCCGTCCGGCAGGTCGTCGAGTTCGAGGTCTTCGGCAGCGGCATCGACGCGGTCGGCGGCGGCTTGCGCCGTGTGCAGCTGGTGCTCGGCGACGCGCCGTTGCCGTTCGCGTTGCCGGTACTCCGTCAAGACCGCTTGATGTCCGGCGTCTTCGAAGCGGGCGAGCTTGCGCTCCACGTCCCGCATGTCGACGAGCAAGCTCTCTTCGCGGCGCAGGCGCTGATCGATTTCCCGAATGCGCGCCCGCGAGGAACCGAAGGCCGCGCGGGCTTCGTCCAACGTTCTGCGCTGCTCGGCGACTCGCGCCGCGTCGTCCACCACTCGCAGCAGCGCCTGGTTTCCACCGGCGAGCTCGGCGATCTGCCCTTGGCTGAAGAGGCGAAGCGGAAACCACTGCGGCGTGACCGACTGCGACGGCGACTCCTTCCAACCGTTTTCGTCCCGATCCTCGACGACGACGCCTTGGGCGTCCTGTCGCCAATGCACCCGGTGGCTCACCTCGTCGCGCTTGACGACGCAGCGCACCGCGGTGGTAGGCGTCAAGCCGCCGCGATCCTGTCGATCCCTCGGCAGCCGGTCGAACTCGCGAAACGTGAAGCCCGGCCCGTTGCGTTCATCGCCCAACTCGTGCTGCCGCCTGGCGGCGAGCCGCAGCGCGTGGAGAACGGTGGACTTCCCCGTGCCGCGCCCGCCCACCAAGGCGTTGAGCCACGGGCTGAACTCCACCTTGGCGACAGCACCGTGGCCCATGTAGCGAGCGTCTTCGACTTCGATGGCTTCGATGAGATGCTTCGGGGTGCCGAAGGGATCGAAGGATTGCGCGGCATCGCTGCGCCGCAGTGAAAAGTCGCCGCCATCGAGCAACGCAAGACGAAGCCCCTCCAGCGAGGGGGCGGCCATCTTGATCCAAGTGAAGCGAGAGCCGGGGAGGTGGGAACCATCGGCGCCGTTTGGATGGTGCGAGTCCGATCCGACGACTTCGGCCCAGCGGAGCTTGCGGTCCTTGTAGAGTTGCGGCCTTTCGTGCGTCGGGTCGACCACTTCGAGAGCGAACAGGCCATCCGTTTCGAGCAACGGCGCCAAGCTGTTGCCGCTGAGCTTCCAAGCGCCGGCAGGGCCGTCGACATGGGCGAGAATGGGCACGCCGCCGGCCTCGCGGATGGCTTCGACCACCTCTATGGGCGAACACTTCGCAGCCGATTCGCTGGCGCCTAGCTGGCCTTCGTATCCCACTTTGGCAAGCAGCGCACGGACGTCTCCGGAATCGCTGCCCACTCTGAGCACCGCCAGCACATGGACACCGCCGTTCGCCGTGATCTCGACGCCTGGGAACAGCGTCAAGGGGCGGTAGTCTTCGTGGTCTTCCGCCTCGAAGGCCGCCAACGCCTCTTGCAGTCGGTCGATCCAAGCGCCGGAGTTGTGGTCCGTGACGGCCACGCAGTCGATGCCTGCCCGCATGTAGCCCAGCAGCCAATCGCGCGGCGTGATTCGCCTAAGCGCTGCCTGATCGGGCCCCTTGCCGTAGTCCACGGACGCCGGCGTGTGGGTGTGCAAGTCGAACTTCCACCAACGGGCCCCGGGGAACGGGAAGCAGTCATCCGGCTTGGTCATCTTCGGCTCCTTATAGGGCAACTGGCTTGCTCTGGGCAAGTCGCGGAAGGGCGAGCACATGCCGCGCGAACCAGTATGATGAGTCCTCCCGCCAGCGCCGCAACGCATGCAGAAATACTCGTTCCTCAGCCTGTTCAAGCATGCGCTGCGCCACCACGAGGACTGGGCGCCGGCGTGGCGCGAGCCGGTGCCTCGGCGGCGCTACGAGGTGGTGGTGGTTGGCGGTGGCGGGCACGGCTTGGCCACGGCCTACTATCTGGCGAAGAACCACGGCATCGACGACGTGGCGGTGGTGGAGAAGGGGTGGCTGGGCGGCGGCAATACCGGGCGCAACACCACCATCGTGCGCTCGAACTATCTGCGCGACGAAGCGGCGCATCTCTACGAGTTCGCCCTTGGGCGCTGGGAGGGTTTGAGCCGCGAGCTCAACTTCAACGTGATGTTCAGCCAGCGCGGCGTGCTCAATCTCGGCCACAGCCTGCAGGACATGCGCGACATCGAACGGCGGGTGAATGCGAACCGTCTGAACGGCATCGACGGCGAGGTGCTGGACGCGGCGCAAGTGCAGGAGAAAGTACCGCTCCTGAACTGCTCGCCGAACGCCCGCTATCCGGTGCATGGCGCATCGTGGCAGCCTAGGGGCGGCGTGGCGCGGCACGATGCCGTGGCGTGGGGCTTCGCGCGGGCCGCGGATGCGCTCGGCGTCGATCTGCTGCAGAACACGGAAGTCACCGACATTCGCATCGTTGATGGCGCGGTCACGGGCGTGGAGACGCCGCGCGGTTTCATCGCCGCGAACAAGGTCGCCTGCGTTGCCGCTGGCCACTCGGGGGTGCTGGCGGCGATGGCCGGGCTGCGCCTGCCCATCGAGTCGCGGCCACTGCAGGCGCTCGTTTCGGAACCGCTGAAGCCGTGCCTGGACACCGTGGTGATGTCGAACGCCGTGCATTGCTACATCAGCCAGGCGGACAAGGGCGACCTCGTGATCGGCGCCGGAACCGACGCCTACAACGGCTACGGCCAGCGCGGTTCGTTCCACGTGGTCGAGCACGCCCTGCAAGCGGTCTGCGATCTCTTTCCCGCCTTCAGCCGCGTGCGCATGAATCGGCAGTGGGGCGGCATTGTGGACGTCTGCCCGGACGCCTGCCCGATCATCGGCAAGACGCCGGTGCGCGGCCTCTACTTCAACTGCGGCTGGGGCACCGGCGGCTTCAAGGCGACGCCGGGATCCGGCTACGTCTTCGCCGACACGGTCGCCAACGACCAGCCGCATCCGCTGGCGGCGCCCTTCGCTCTGGAACGCTTCCACACCGGTGCGATGATCGACGAACACGGCGCCGCTGGGGTGGCACACTGATGGCTGGTTCTCCAAGGCGGGAGGTTGCATGACTGCGGGGCTGCCCTTGAACGGCGAGCAACTTGGGCGCTATCTGCGCGACGGCTTTGTCGTGCTGACGCCGGACGATCTGGATGCGGGTTTCCACGCGGCGATGTTCGAGGCCGGCTCCCAGGTCTGGGACGAAGCGCGAGCGCTGCCGGAACAGCCGGTGCATTTGCAGGTGGTCGGCGACAACCTGCGCGCTCGCATTCCGCAACTCGAACGCCTGCTGTATTCGCCGACCGTGCAGGGTGCGCTCGTGAGCGTCCTTGGCGACGGCTTCCTGCTCCATCCCCACCACTTCGTCCACGAAGCGACCACCGCCGATCAGAGCTTCCACCAGGACGGCAACCTGCCGTGGAACGACCGCGGCCACTACCGCACCCATCGTCCGAACTGGGCGATGCTGTTCTACTACCCGCAGCCGGTGACGCTTGCGAGCGGCCCCACCGAAGTGCTGCCCGGCACCCAGTACTGGACCACCGACTTCGAGAAGCCCGACGGCACGTGGCATCGGGGCGATGCGGTGGACAAGCAGTTGCAGCGCGGCGAACTGGCCGTGGACGACCTCCCAAGCCGCGACCGACGCCTGCAACAGGTGGTGGACTCCCTCGGCATAGCCGGACTGCGCCGCGAACTTCTGGAACTGCCGGCAGGCAGCATCGTCCTCGCCAACTACGACTTGATGCATCGCGGTTCCCGGGCCGACCCGGCTTTCGACGGCCGCCGCTTCATGTTCAAGTTCTACTATCTGCGGACGCGCGATCCGCAGCTTTCGTCAAGTGCTCCGCCGCTGCCGCCGTGCGGCGCTGACGAGCCGCTGCATGGCGTCGTCGAGTCCATCTGGCACTGGCTGCACGGCGACTCGCACTGGCGGCCTGCGATTGAGGAAACGGGGCAGGTGCTCGACATCGAAGCGGCGCCCGCCGAAGACGAGCGCATTCGCCTCGCCTACGAGATCGGCTGGCTTGCGCACGGCAGCGTTGAAGCGCGCGACAGCATCGCTCGCGGCCTGCTCGCTGAGAACGAAGCGCTGCGGCGGGCGATGATCTACGCCGCCAGCATTGCCGGGTCCGCCTGTGCGGACGCCGTGGACAAGGCGATGACGAGCGACGCCGCGCCGGTGCGTCGGGCTGGCGTGGCTGCTGCTGGCGAAGCTCGCCTTGCGGATGCGAAGACGGTCGAGACGCTGTTTCGGCTGCTGGAAACGGACCCCGACGACCTGGTGCGCTCCAATGCCGCGTATGCGCTCGGCAACATCGCAAGGGTGCCGGAAGCTTGCGTTCCCGCGCCCCGCCTTCTCAAACGTCTGCGCCCGGCTGCGGAACCGGACAACTCCGGCAACGGCGGCATGGCGCGTTCGACGGTGCGCGTGAACGTCATGTACGCGCTCTGCAACGCCGCCCTCGACGACGCGGACTTGGCCGACGTGGCGCGAATCGGCCTCGCCGACCACGACCGCTACGTGCGCGGCCTCGCCGTCGCCTTGCTCGAACGCCACGCTCTTGCCCGCGACGAAGAGTGGCTGAGGGCGTTCACCACGCACTTGGTGCGGGCGCGCTTCAACGAACGCCCGGTACCGTTCTCGCCGCCGAACTAGCCGAACCCGCTCTCGAACGAGCAGCCGATGCTCACCAGCGTCAACAACGCCCGCGTGAAGGACGTGGTTCGCTTGCGCAACCGTCGCCATCGCGAGCGCGAGAGGCGGTTCGTGATCGAGGGCGAACGCGAACTGGCGTACGCGATCGATGCCGGCTTCCCGGTGTCCGCCCTCTACCATTGCGCGGAGTTCCACGCCGATCGTGGCGAAGCCGACCTGGTGCGTCGCTTCGCCGCGACCGGGACGACATGCGAAGAGACCAGCGCGGACGTCTTCCGCAAGATGTCCTACCGCCGCACGCCGGACCGACTGCTCGGCGTGGCCGAGGCGCCGACGCTGACGTTGGACGCCTTGCCGGACGCCTCCGAAGGCACGGATGAGGCCCTCTGGCTGGTGGCCGTCGGCATCGAAAAGCCGGGCAATCTCGGCGCCATGCTGCGCAGTCTCGATGCGGCGGGCGGAACCGGCCTGTTGATCGCCGATGCCGTCGCCGACGTCTTCAATCCGAACGCCGTTCGCGCCAGCGTCGGGGCCGTCTTCGGCCTGCCGATTGCCACCGCGAGCGGCGACGCGATACGCGCTTGGCTCGAACGCCGAGGCATCCCCTTGCTCGCCGCCAGTCCGCAGGCGGAAACCATCTACACCGAAGCCACGCTCACCGGCCCCGTTGCGCTCGCGGTCGGCAGCGAACACCGCGGTCTGGGCGAGAACTGGCTCGCCAGCGCGCAAACGGTGAGCATTCCAATGGCCGGCCGCGTGGACTCCGTGAACGCCGCCACCGCAGCCGCGCTGCTCTTGTTCGAGGCGCGGCGGCAACGCGGCGGGCGGTCACGAGAGTCCGAGGGGTCCCCTTGAACGACATCGCGCAGGCGCCGCCGATGCGCGGCGCGCTGGATGTGGCCTTGCTGCTGCGCCATTTCCACTGGCGGATCGGCGTCACTTGGCTGCTGGTGCTGTTGGAGAACACCCTCTGGGCGTTCGTGCCGCTGTTCATCGGGCGCGCCATCGACGCGCTGCTGGCGAAGCAGATCGGCGCCCTCTGGGAGGTGGCCGTGGTGCTCGCCGCGCTCATCGTGGTCGCGGTCGGACGCCGCATCTACGACACCCGCTGCTATGGAACGATGCGCGTCCGTTTCGGCGCGGAACTGGTGCGCCGCTTAGGCGAACGCCCGGTCTCGCAAGTGAACGCCCGGCTGGAGATGAGCCGCGAGATGGTGGACTTCCTCGAAGAGTACATCCCGGAGCTGCTCACCGCGGTGGTGCAGCTGGTCGTCAGCGTGGCGATCCTGTGGAGCTTCGACATGCGCCTCGGGTTGAGCGCGCTCGCCGTGGTGCTCGCAATCGCAGTGGTCTACGCGCTCTTCCACCGCCGCTTCTACCGCCTCAACCGCGACCTCAACGCGCAGACCGAAAAGCAGATCGCCGTGCTCGAACAACGCCTGCGCGAGCCGCTGTGGTCCCACCTGATGCGCTTGCGCCGCTGCGAAGTGCGGCTGTCCGACACCGAAGCGGTACTCTACGGCGCCATCTTCGCCGCCATGTTCGCGTTCGTCCTCGTCAACCTGTGGCTGGCGGCAGCCATCCCGGCCGTCACCGCCGGCATGATCTTCGCCATCCTGAGCTACTCGTGGGAGTTCGTGGGGTCCGGCGTCGCCCTGCCCGCCGTCCTCCAGCAATCAACCCGCCTAGCCGAAATCCGCCAACGCCTCAATCCCGATCCGCAACCGACCGCGTGAGGCAGGCTACGGCGACTCGAACGGCGGCAGGCGTTTCGGCACCGCCTCGTTGCGCAGCATGGCGTAGTCGGGGAGGCCGTCTTGGTAAGGCGGGTAGCTCTCGCCGGCGATTAGGGGCGCCAGGTAGCGGCGGGCGGCTTCGGTGATGCCGAAGCCGCTCGCGTCGATGAACTCAGGCGGCATCGCGCGTTCGACGTTGGCGATGTCCTGCAACGGCGCGCGGCCGAGTTCCCAGCGGTAGGGCGCGTCGGCTTTGCGCACGATGGTGGCCATCACCGCGTTCTCGCCGGCGAGCGCCAGCTCCACGGCGTGTTTGCCGACCGCGTACGCCTGCTCCGCGTCCGTTGCCGAGGCGATGTGCCGCGCTGACCGCTGCAAGTAGTCCGCGACCGCCCAGTGGAACTTGAGGCCCAGTTCGTCGCGCACCATCGCGGCCAGTGCCGGGGCGACGCCGCCGAGCTGCGTGTGGCCGAAGGCGTCGGTGGTGCCGGCGTCCGCCAGAAAGCGCCCGTCGGCGTAGCGCGCGCCCTCGGAGACCACGACCACGCAATAGCCGTTGCGCGCCACGGCGTCGCTGGTTCTGGCGAGGAAGGCCGCCTTGTCGAACGGCACCTCCGGCAGCACGACGACGTGCGGCGCGTCGCCCTCGTGCCGTTGCGCGAGGCCGCCAGCCGCGGCGATCCAGCCGGCGTGCCGGCCCATCACTTCGAGAATGAAGACCTTGGTGGAGGTGCGGCACATCGAGGCCACGTCGAGCGCCGCTTCGCGCACGGAGACGGCCACGTACTTGGCGACGGAACCGAAGCCGGGGCAGGTATCCGTGCCGGGCAGGTCGTTGTCCACGGTCTTCGGAATGCCGATGCAGACCAGCGGATAGCCGAGCCGCTCGCCGAGCAGCGACACCTTGTGCGCCGTGTCCTGGGAATCGCCGCCGCCGTTGTAGAAGAAGAAGCCGATGTCGTGCGCCTTGAAGACGTCGATCAGGCGCTGGTATTCGCGGGCGTTGTCGTCCAGCGAAGCGAGTTTGTAGCGGCAGGAGCCGAACGCGCCCCCCGGCGTGGTGCGCAGCCGGGCGATGGCGGCGTCGCTTTCCTTAGCGTTGTCGATCAAGTCTTCTTCGAGGGCGCCGAGAATGCCGTTGCGCCCGGCGAAGACGGTGCCGATGCGCTGCGGATTGGCGCGCGCGGTCTCGATGACCCCGCAGGCGCTGGCGTTGATGACGGCGGTCACGCCGCCGGACTGGGCGTAGAAGGCGTTGCGTGGCATGGCGACCGAGCTTTGCGTTGAGACGCCGCCATTGTCGCTCAGATGCGTCGTCGCCGGAGGGTGTGCGCCGTTTGGTGGCAGAAGTTGCTTTGGTGCCACCGCGATCTCCCCCTGGGAGCGCGGGCGTCTCGCCCGCTCGGAGGTGAAACAGGCGAGCGACAGTGCCGGCGGGGACGCCCGTGCTCCCGGAGTGTGCGGCAGATGCCACCATATGTCGCATACTCGTCGCACCCCCAGCCCAGACACGCCCCTTGACACGGGTGTCCGCTAGAGGCAGTCTCCGTCCTCAAGTGCGCTGTTCGCGATGCCGAGGACGATGCCCGAGCTCGAAACAAGCCCTTGACGGACGAGCGCTCGTGCAGGCAGTCTCCGCCTTGGAAGCAGGGCGGCTCGGCAACAGCCGCGGTCAAAAACGAAGCTGAGGCGCAACATGGGAGCCTAGGAAAGTGATGCACTCGAAGAATTCCCCCCCCCCCCCCCCCCGACGGCGCGTCGAGCGGGAGCCCTACCGTGGCTAGCGCGGCGGGCGAAGACGACGAGAAGCCCACGAAGAAGCCCTGGAGCAGGCCCACCTTCTACGTCCTCACCGACGTGATAGAGAGCCATGGCGCTCCCACGGGCAAGGTCGGAGGCAGCCACGAGGACGAAACCATTCCCAGCGGTGGCGGCGCAAGCCGGTACAAGAGTTACCGGCCGGCCACCGCCTAGGCACGACTCGGCCGCGTTGCGCCAGCCAAGCCCTTGCGGAAGGCCTGGCCACGTTCGGTCCGATCGCCACGACTCTCGCAACCGCGAGGCATCATCTGTCCGCGGTCGCCGCCATGGTTGGCCTCTACGTCAGCGCTGGCCAATGGTTCACGGCTCACCCAGTTCGCCGGCGCGGCGCTCTGCGCACGGATGTGAAGGACGACGCTTGCGCCTCTCTCGAGGCGGTCGCCGGACGGGGCGGCATCGAGGGCGGCGATCTGCTATAAAGCCGCGACGCTCAAACATCGCTGGGGGAGAAAGAGGTTCATGGCGCGGCTGGAAGTCCAGAGCGAAGTCACGGGCAACGTCTGGAAGGTCGAGGTGGGGAAGGGCAGCCAGGTCGCGGAGGGCGACGTGCTGCTCATCCTGGAATCCATGAAGATGGAGATTCCCGTCGAGGCGCCGCGGGCCGGCACGGTCGCGGAAGTCTTGGTGGCCGTGGAGGACTCCGTCGCCGAAGACCAGGTGGTCGCGGTGCTGGAGGTCTGACCGCGGGCCTCGTTGGATGCCGCTGAGGAACCGTTCGTGAGTTGGGAAGAGGAAGTCGGCGAGATTCGCCGTCGTCGTCGCCTCGCCAAGCAGCAGGGCGGCAAGGAGGGCATCGCCAAGCAGCATGCCCGCGGGCGGCTCACCATCCGCGAGCGCATCGACGCGCTGCTCGATCCCGGCACGTTCCAGGAGCAGGGCCTCGCCACCGCCATTCCCGACTACGACGACGAAGACAACCTGCTCGGCTACGTGCCGGCCAACTACGTCGTCGGCTTCGGCCGCATCGACGGGCGGCGCGTGGTGGTCGGCGGCGAGGACTTCACGCTGAAGGGCGGCTCGCCGAACGCCGCCGGGCTGCGCAAGAGCGTCTACGCCGAACACCTGGCGGTGCAGTACAAGACGCCGCTGGTGCGCTCTCTCGAAGGTGGCGGGGGAAGCGTGAAGGGCGGCGGCGGTCGGCGCGGCGGCACCGTCGGCGAGCCGGTCTACGCGGCGCCGCGATTCCGCATCATCGCCGATGCGGTGGGCGAGGTGCCGGTGGTGTCGATGGCCGCCGGGGCCGTCGCCGGCTTTCCCGCCGGGCGTCTCGTCGCCTCGCACTTCTCGGTGATGACCCGGCACACGGCGCAGATCATGATCGGCGGACCGGCGCTGGTCGAACGCGCCCTCGGCGTTCGCCTGAGCAAGGACGAACTCGGCGGCGCCCACGTTCACGCCAAGAGCGGCATCGTCGACAACGTGGCCGAAGACGAGCACGAGATGTTCGCCCAAGTGCGGCGATTCCTGAGCTATCTGCCGAGCAGCGTCCACTCGCGAACGCCCCGCGTTCCTTGCGAAGACGACCCTGAGCGCATGGAGGAGGAGCTGCTTACCGCAGTGCCCCGGGATGCGAACGCGCCCTTCGACATGCGCGAAATCCTCGCCATGATCATGGACGAAGGCTCGGTGTTCGAACTCGCTCGCGGCTACGGCCCTAGCCAGATCGCGGCGCTGGCGCGGCTCGACGGCCAACCTGTGGGCGTGCTCGCCAACGACAACCAGGTCTACGCCGGCGCGATGACCGCCGAGGCGGGGCAGAAGTACCGCCGCTTCGTGGAGATGTGCGACACCTTCCACCTGCCCATCGTCAACTTCATCGATCAGCCCGGCTTCATGATCGGCCCGGAAGCCGAACGCAACGGCACCATCCGCTACGGCATGGCGGCGGTGTGCGCGGCAGCGCAGGCGAGCGTGCCCTGGGCGGCCATTCAAGTTCACAAGGGCTTCGGCGTCGCCACCGCCGCGCACTACGCGCCGAACAACTACGTTCTGGCTTGGCCGTCCGTGGAGAGCGGGGCGCTGCCGCTCGAAGGCGGCGTGGCGGTGGCGTTCCACCGCGAGATCGCAGCGGCGGAAGACCCGGACGCGAAGCGGCGCGAGTTGGAGGAGCGGCTGCGCAGCGCCCGATCGCCCTATCCGCGCGCCGAGTCGTTCGCCGTCCACGAACTCATCGACCCGCGCGAAACGCGCCCGACGCTGTGCCGCTGGATCGACTGGATCCAGCCGCAGCTGGAAGACCTGACCGGCCCGACGCGATTCCCGATGCGTCCCTGACGCTTGGAAGAACTCAGCCGCCAGTTCGCGGCGGCCCCAGGAACTCCGTCAAGCGCTTGAGCAGCGTTTCGTCGGTGTCGATCTCGCACTCCCAGGCGATGAAGATCTGCCAGCCGTCCTCCGCCAGCTGGCGCGTGTTGCGCTGGTCCCGTTCGACGTTCTTGGCGAACTTGTCCTGCCAGTATTCCTGCCGGCTCTTCGGACTCGTCGTTCGCTTGCAGCCGTGCCGATGCCAGAAGCAGCCATGCACGAACACCGCGCATTTGCGCTTTCGGAACACGAGGTCCGGGCGCCCCGGCAGGCCGCGCCCATGCAGCCGATAGCGGTAGCCCCGGGCATGGAGCGCCCGCCGCACGAACAGCTCCGGCTTGGTGTCCACGCCGCGAATCCGCGCCATGAGCGCACTGCGTTCGTCGGGCGAGAGCGTGTCCATAGGCAAGACGACGCCGCGAAGATGTCCACAGCATAGCAGCCTCGTACACACATGTGCGTACCGCCCGATCCGCGCAGGAGTTCGTGCTTGTTGCCAACAGGTTCGCCGGCATCGTGGCCGGCATATCGATCATTCTTTCCGGCGCAGCACGACCACTCCGTTGGTGTGCGTCAGGTGCGTCTCGTACACCGTGTTCTCCCCTGCCGCTGGCCGTCGCCCGGCATACGCCTTGACGACCACGTCCGGGAGCTCTTCGTCAGCGCTCGCCAGCGATGCGGATGTGTTGTTCCACACGTCGTAGTACGACATCCGCACCTCCGGCAGTCGCTCCTTCAGCAGGACGTAGAGTGGATAGTCGAACGGCCACTTGTACGCGCGATAGAGGCCGACGACCTCAGGTTGCAGTTCCGCGATCGCGTCGGTAAGCGCTGCGAACGTCAAGTAGTACGGCGGCCCGCCGAGGTGGTTGAAGTACGCCTGCGTTCTCGTCGCCGCGAACACGGTTTCGGCGGGAAGCGTCTCGTAGTCGAAGTCGAGCTTCAACACGGGCGCGGATTCCTTGAGTAGAAAGTGGGGGCAGCTGGCCGCCAAGAACAGCCAAGCCACTGTGCGCATGCATCGATCCTGCATCCGCCTGCGGGCCCGCAACGCCGCCGCTAGGAAGGTCGCGGCCAAGGGGCAGCCCAGCATGAACAGGCCGACGTCGTAGCGGGTGTTCCACCGCTCCCATTCCAGTGCGCCGGAGAAGGTGACGATCCCCAGTGTCCAAGCGGCGAGCAGATAGGTACACAAGGCGGCGCGAGTCGAAGGCAGCGCTCGCTTGCGCCAACATGCAAGTCCGACCGCGGAGACGGCCAGCAACCAATAATGGAGGAAGTTCGCCGCATGCATTTCGTTGAAGCGGCCTTGAATGCCTGCCTGCGCGAGGGGCAGGCCTTGGCTGACCTCCGGCAGATCCGGAATCCCGCCGAGGAGATCGGCGGCCGCCGCCAGCAGGGACTCGTTGAACTTCGCCGACGGCAGCCCCCAATGCAGCAGCGAGTTCCGCACTAGGTTCGCCGCCAGGACGTCCACGCCGAAGCGCTGGTTGACGTGGTCTTCCTGTCCGGGCGGCGAAATCGGATGGCCGAACACCTGCCAGTTGCGGGCGTAGTGGCCGAGGTTCATCGTCGCCGCCAGCGCGAGCACGGCCACCAGCGCCAAGGCTGTTCTCTTCGGTCGGCGACACGCGATGGCGCCGTAGAGACCAAGCGCCAACGCCACCGGTGGGCCGATCACGTACATCGTCGGCTTGGCCAGCACCGCGAAGCCGACCGCGGCGCCGCAGCAGGCGAGTCGCCACCACGCCGGCCGCCGCAGATGCTGCACGAACAACAAGGCGGCGCACAGCAGCCAGTAGGCGGCCAGCACGTTGCCCTGGGTGGAAGACCCTTGCAGCACCGCCACCGGCAGCGTCGTCGCCAAGACTGCGGCCAGCACCTGCGCCCGGAACGGCGCCCGCAGTTCCCGCGCGATCAAGCTGGCGGCGATCCCGCAGCCCACGAGCCCCAGCCACTCCACCGAGTTGGCGAAGCGGTCGCCGCCGGCGAGGAGATGCAAGTGCAGCGCGTGCCAGGAGATCAGCGGCGAGTGGTACAGCTGCGGCAGATACGGCGTGGCGTAGTGCTCGACGCTGCTCTGCTGCATCCACATGACCACGCGCGTCATGCGGTACGCCATCGACTCCCAGTTGTTCGGCGGCGATGACACACCGAGCAGAAACACCGCCACGAGCACCACGGCTACGCCAGCCAACTCCAGCCGCCGTCCCGCCGAGCGGGTGCCGGCGCTGCGAAGCCGCCGTCGCAGCGCGTGGCCGTCGCCCCAGCGCCAGAGCCATATCGCGGCCAAGATGGTCGCGATGGCCCAGAAGGCCGTCACCTGCGGCAGTCGAAGGATCGCCGGCGCCGAAAGCAGTTCCGTCGCGCCGACGACGCACAGCGTGTGGACCACGGTGGCGACGACGAACCCTTGGCGCAGGCCGCAGCGCGACGCCGCCGCGGCCATGACCAGAAGGAAGAACAGCGCGGGCAAGAGGACCATCATCGCCATGGCGTCGCTCATCCTCTCCGGCGCATCACCACTGCTCCGTTGGCGTGCGTCAGATGCGTCTCGTACGCGGTGTTCTCGCCGTGCGCTGGTCGTCGCTCGCCAGGCGCCTTGACGACCACGTCCGGCAACGCTCCGCCCGTGTCCGCCAATGACGCCGATGGGTTGTTCCACACGTCGTAGTACGTCACCCGAACGTCCGGCAGTCGCTCCTTCAGCAAGACGTAGAGCGGATAGTCGACCGGCGATCTGTGCGAGCGATAGAGGCCGACGACCTTCGGCTGCAGGTCCGCGATCGCATCGGCAAGGGCGGCGTATGTCAGGTAGCGCGGTTGCCCGCCGACACGGTTGAAGTACGCCCGCGCTCTCGTCGCCGCGAATATGGTTTCGGCGGGGAGCGTCTTGTAGTCGAAGTCCAACTTCAACACGGGAGCCGATTCCTTGAGCAGCAAGTATGGGGAGCTGGCGACCAGAAACAGCCAGGCCACCGTGCGCAGGCATCGCTCCTGCACCAGCTTGCGGGCCCTCGACGCCGCCGCTAGAAAGGTCGCGGCCAAGGGGCAGCCCAGCATGAACAGACCGACGTCGTAGCGCGTGTTCCCCCGTTCCCACTGCAGGACGCCGGAGAAGACGACGATGGCGAGCAGCCAACCCGCCAGCAGCCATCCGGTCAATGCGGCGCTGGTCGACGGCGGCGCCCGCTTGCGCAGGAACGCAAGCCCGATCGCGGAGATGGCCAGCAGCCAGTAGTGAAGGAAGTTCGCCGATAGCGCCTCGTGGAAGCGGCCTTGGATGCCCTTCACCGCGAGCGGTGTGCCCAATGTCGCTTCGGGCAGATCCGGGATTCCGTCGAGGAGTTCGGCGGCTGTCCCCAGCAGAGCTTCGTTGAACTTGGCCGACGGCAACCCCCAATGCAGCAGCGAGTTCCGCACCAGGTTCGCCGCCAGGACGTCGACGCCGAAGCGCTCGTTGATGTGGTCGCGTTGACCGGGTGGCGACATCGGATCGCCGAACACCTGCCAGTTGCGGGCGTAGTGGCCGAGGTTCACGCCCACCGCCAGCGCGAGCACGGCCGCCAGCGCCAAGGCGGTCCGCTTCGGTCGGCGGCAGGCGATTGCGCCGTAGAGCCCGAGCGCCAACGCCACCGGCGGGCCGATCACGTACATCGTCGGCTTGGCAAGCACGGCGAAGCCTGCCGCGGCGCCGCAGCAGGCGAGTCGCCACCACGCCGGCCGCCGAAGATGCTGCACGAACAGCAGGGCGGCGCACAGCAGCCAGTAGGCGGCAAGTACGTTGCCATTCGTGGAAGACCCTTGCAGCACCGCCGCTGGCAGCGTCGTCGCCAGGACGGCGGCGAGCACCTGCGCCCGCAACGGCGCCCGCAGTTCCCGCGCGATCAAGCTGGCGGCGACCCCGCAGCCGACGAGCCCCAGCCACTCCACCGCGTTGGCGAAACGGTCGCCGCCAGCGAGGAGATGCAGGTGCAGGGCATGCCAGGAGATCAACGGCGAGTGGTACAGCTGCGGCAGATACGGCGTGGCGTAGTGTTCGACGCTGCCCTGCTGAAGCCACATGACGACGCGCATCATGCGGTACGTCATCGACTCCCAGTTGTTCGGCGGCGACACCACGCCGATCAGGAACACCGCGACGAGCACGACGGCTACGCCAGCCAACTCCAGCCGCTGTCCCACCGATCGGGATCCGGCACGGCGAAGCCGCCATCGCAGCGGGTGGCCACTCCCCCGAGAACGCCAGAGCCACATCGCCGCCAAGACCGTCGCGATGGCCCAAAAGGCGGCCACCTGCGGCAGTCGAAGGATCGCCGGCATCGACAACAGTTCCGTTGCGCCGACGACGCACAGCGTGTGGACCACGGTGGCGACGACGAACCCTTGGCGCAAGCCGCAGCGGGACGCCGCCGCGGCCATGGCCAGAAGGAAGAACAGCGCGGGCAGGAGGACCAGCATCGAGTCTCGAGTGCGACCGTTCGCCGAACGTCACCGCAGATAGTAACGGTTCGCTGCGCCGAAGCCTGCTACGCATCTCCGAGAGCCGGGGCGAAAGTCGCCCCGGCCGCAAGCACCATCGCCGACCTGCCCGGAGGGCAAGCTCCGCCTAGAACGCCACCTCCGCGCCGACCACCAGCGTCCGTCCCGGCGCAGGCGCCAAGTCCTTGATCAAGGAGGTGTGGTGGCGTTGCTCGGCGTCGGTCAGATTGCGGCCTTGCAGGAAGAGCCGCAGGCTGGCGTTGCCGACGTCGTACTCCGTGGCCAGGTGCAGGCGCAGATCTTCGTACGCATCGGTCGGCAGCTCCAAGTCGGCGGTGTCGCTCCGCTCGAAGGTGCGCACGTAGTCGAGGTCGGCGCTGTAGCGACCGCGTTCGAGGCGCAGGCCCAAGCCGAGGCGGGCAGGGGGCAGGCGGGGCAGGTTGTCGTTGCCCGAGACGTCGACGCTGGCCGCCACGGTGTCCGCAAGGAAGGTGAGGGCGGCGCTGCCGCCGTCGAACTCGGCGACGGTCACGCTGGCCGCCAAGTCGAGGCCGCGCAGCTGCGCATCCGCTTGGCGGTAGCGGATCACCGGCAAGTCGTCCTCGACGGTGCCGTCGGCGTAAGTGTAGATGTAGTCGCGGAAGGCGGTGGCGTAGGCCGTGGCGGTGATGCTGCCGCGGCTTCCGACCCAGGCGAGCGTCGCGCTGCCGTGCCACGCGGATTCCATGTCGAGGTTCGGATCGCCCACGTCGAAGCTGCCGGTCGCGAGGTGCGGGCCGTTGGCGTAGAGCTCGTCGGCTTGCGGCGCTCGGCTCGAGTAGCCCCCGTGCAGGCCAAGCTGCGCCGCTCCGGCCGGCATCACGAAGCCGATGGACGCGGACAGCGCGGAGAAGCTCGTATCGGCGCCGGCACTCGGTTCGTGGCGGACGCGCTCGATACGCGCGCCGGACTCCAGCTCGAAGCCCTCGAAATCGCGTTCGGCCGCCATGAAGACGCCGATGCTCGCCGTGTCCACGGGTGGGACGTACGCCTCTTCGCCGATGGCCGAGAAGCTGCGCCCGCCGAACTGCACTCCGGCCACGCCGTCGAGGCCGATGCCGTCGTCCTGGGCCAGTTCGATGCGCCCTTCGTAGGAATCGACGGCGAAGCGCGTGCCGACTTCGCCGTTCGGTTCGATCTCCACGTGCGAGTAGTCGTTGCTGGCGAAGCGGAGGTTCAGCATCGACACGTTGCCGAACGGGCTCTCGACGCCGGCCTCGAAGTCGAACCTCGTCTGCTCCATGTCCAACGTCGCGCCGCCTTCGGCTTCGTCCTCGTGTTCTTCGTCTTCGTGCTCGTCTTCGTCCTCGTGCTCTTCCCCGGCCTCGTGTTCGTCGTCGTGTTCTTCCTCGTGCTCGTCTTCGTGGCCGTGCGCATGCGAGCCGCCGGGCAGTCCGTAGTCGTAGTTCAAGCGGCTGAACGCCACGCCGACGAAGCCGCGCTCGCCGATCCAGGACGCGCCGATGGCGCCGCCGCGGCCATCCGACTGGCTGTTCGGCAGGTACCCGAACGCTTCATCTTCTTCGTGTTCGTCCTCGCCTTCGTGTTCGTCTTCGTCCTCGTCGTGGTGCTCGTCTTCGTCGTGGTGTTCTTCCTCCTCCTCGGCTTCCTCGGCGGCGCGGAAGCGGGCGGATTCGGCGAAGCCGGGGATGTCGTATTCGTCGGCGGAGCGCGTGAAGGCGTCGATGTGCCACGCCAGCTGTCCGCCGCCGTCGAGCCGCAGGCCGGCGCTTCTTCCCCGCCCGTTGTCGGCGGCGCGAACGGTCGTGCGGCCGCTCAAGCCCTCGGGCCGTTCGCGCGGAATGCGCCCGGTGTGGACGCCGACGACGCCGCCGATGGCGCCGGAGCCGTACAGCAGCGTGCTGGGTCCTTTGAGCACTTCCACTTGTTCGGCGAGGAACGGGTCCACGGTGACCGCGTGGTCGCCGCTGGTGCCCGAAGCGTCCATGGCGTCGATGCGGTCTTCCATCACCCGCACCCGGTGGCCGCCCAAGCCATGCACCACCGGGCGTCCGACCGCTTCGCCGAAGGATGCCGAGTGGATGCCCGGTTGACGGGCGACGGTAGCGCCGATGCTGTCGGCGAGTTCGCGTTCGAGCCGCTCGCCTTCGAGCACCACGACCGCTTCGGAAAGCCCTTCGCCCGAGAGGGGATGGGCGGTGACGATGACTTCTTCGAGTTCGGGGCCGTCTTCGGCCGCGTCCTCGGCTTCGGCCGCGTCCTCGGCGGCGACGGGGGCGACATGGATCAGCAGCGACAGCGCGAGCGCGGTTCGTGCGCGCGCGCCAATGGAAAGAGATTGCATGAAGCTCTCCTGATGACAAGGGGTTTGGCACCGCTCCGACAGCGAGGGCGCGAAGGCGTCAGCAGAGGAGCGCGGGCGGACCCCGTGGCGAGTGGGAGAGGAGATGGACGCGCAGTGGCGCGCACAGGCGGAACAGCGGCGGTGCCTCGCTTCGGGCCGCGAACGGCATCGCCTCGGCGCTCGGCATCGTGGTGTCTCCGCTGCCGAACGAAGCGCAGACCGAACAGACCTCGTCGCCCTCGTGTTCGTCCTCGCCGTGGACATGCATGGACGCCGCGCCAGCGACCACGTGCAGCGTCAGAATCGCCAGCGCTAGTGCCGCCACCACGCCGCGCACACGCGAGCGCGGCGAGCCTGCGGCGGGCTGTTTCGACTGTCGCGTCATGGCGATTCGGCAAGGGACTCGGTGGGTGTCGCGGAAGTCCGGCGGCGAAGTCTACGCCATCGTCGCTGGCGTCGCACGGCTGCCGCGCTCAAGGCAGCGCATGGCCGATCCGCGGCAGCCCGATCCACGGCATTGGTTGACAGCCCGGAATTCGGGCGTATATATGCGCCGCCAAACGCGGGGAGGGCGCAGCGCCCGAACCGAGCCACGCTAGAGGGTTCCATGGCTCGTTCTCTGGTCATCGTCGAGTCGGCCACCAAGGCGCCGACCATCAACCGCTACCTGGGCCGCGACTTCACCGTGAAGTCCAGCGCCGGGCATGTTCGCGACCTGCCGGTGGGCGGGCGCGGCGGCGATCCGAAGGCGCAGGCCGAGCAGCGCGCCAAGGAAGCCGCCAAGACGCGCAAGCTGTCGCCGGCGAAGCGCGCCGAATACCGGCAGAAGCGCGCCCGCTCGCAGCTGGTGCAGCGCATGGGCGTCGACCCCGAGGACGGCTGGAAGGCGTCCTACGAGGTCATTCCCGGCAAGGAGAAGGTGGTGCGCGACCTGCAGGCGTTGGCCGCGCGGGCCGATGCCGTCTATCTGGCGACCGACTTGGATCGCGAAGGCGAAGCGATCGCTTGGCACCTGATGGAAGTGCTCGGCGGCCCGCCGGAGCGCTACCGCCGCGTGGTCTTCAACGAGATCACCAAGAGCGCCATCGAGGCGGCGTTCGCCAACCCGGGCACGGTGGACGAGGACCGCGTCAACGCCCAGCAGGCGCGTCGCTTCCTCGACCGCGTCGTCGGCTTCGAACTCTCCCCGCTGCTTTGGTCGAAGGTCGCGCGCGGGCTCTCCGCCGGCCGCGTGCAGTCGGTGGCCGTGCGTCTCGTCGTGGAAAGGGAACGGGAGATCCGCGCCTTCGAGCCGCAGGAATACTGGGAAGCGTGGGCGCGGCTGCTGCGTTCCGAAGGCAAGGCGAACGGCGACGAAGACCCGGTGCGCTTCCAGGTGGTGAAGGAGGGCGGCGACGCGTTCAGACCCACGGACGCGAAGACCGCCGAAGGCGCGGTCGCCCGGCTGCGCAAGCGCGACTTCGTGGTGCGCGGGCGCGAAGACCGCAAGACGTCGACGCGCCCGACCGCGCCGTTCGTTACTTCCACGTTGCAGCAGGCCGCATCGGTGCGGCTCGGCTTCAGCGTGCGCAAGACGATGACGGTGGCGCAGCGCCTCTACGAGGCCGGCCACATCACCTACATGCGCACCGACTCCACCAACGTCTCCGCCGAAGCCTTGGGGCGCGTGCGCGCCTACATCGGCGAACAGCACGGCGCGCGCTATCTGCCGAGTTCGCCGAACGTCTATCCCAGCAAGTCCGGCGCCCAGGAAGCGCACGAGGCGATCCGCCCGACCGACGTGGCGGTGTCCGCCTTGCGCAGCGGCGAGGCCGATGCCCGCCGCCTCTACGATCTCGTCTGGCGGCAGTTCGTGGCGTCGCAGATGACACGGGCGGAATACCTGGCGACGACGGTGACCGTCGATGCCGGCGAGTTCGAGCTGCGCGCCCGTGGCCGCATTCTGCAGTTCGACGGCTTCACGCGGGTGCTGCCGCCGCGCACCGATGGCGACACGGCGTTGCCGGCCTTCGCGGCAGGCGAGCCTCTCGCCTTGGTGGACGCGAAGGCGGACCAGCACTTCACCAAGCCACCGCCGCGCTACGGCGAAGCCACGTTGGTGCGCGAACTGGAGAAGCGCGGCATCGGCCGGCCGTCCACCTACGTGCCGATCATCTCCACCATTCAGGATCGCGGCTACGTGACTTTGCAGAAGCGCCGCTTCCACGCCGAGCGCATCGGCGAACTGGTGACCGACCGCCTGGTGGAGAACTTCCCGGACCTATTGAACTACTCGTTCACCGCCGAGATGGAAACGGACCTCGACGAAGTGGCGGACGGGACGCGCGGCTGGCGGAGCCTGCTGGACGCCTTCTATTCGGACTTCACCGGCAAGCTGGAAGTGGCCAAGGGCGAGCAGGGGATGCGCGCCAACGCGCCGACGGAAACCGACATCGAGTGCGCCAAGTGCGGTCGGACGATGCAGATACGCACCGCGAGCAGCGGCGTCTTCCTCGGCTGCTCCGGCTACGGGCTGCCGCCCAAGGAACGCTGCACGAACACGCTGAACCTGCTGCCGGGCGACGAAGCGGTGGACGTGGAGCAGGACGACGAGGGCGAGTCCAAGCTGCTACGCGCCAAGCGCAAGTGCCCGCTCTGCGCGACGCCCATGGACAGCTATCTGATCGATGCCGCCCGCAAGCTGCACATCTGCGGCAACAATCCGCAGTGCGCTGGCTTCGAGGTGGAGCAAGGCGAGTTCCGCATCAAGGGCTACGAAGGGCCGAGCCTCGAATGCGACAAGTGCGGCGCCGAGATGCAGCTGCGCACCGGGCGCTTCGGCAAGTTCTTCGGCTGCACCAGCGAGACCTGCAAGAACACGCGCAAGCTCCTGCGCAACGGCCAGCCGGCGCCGCCCAAGGCCGACCCGGTGCCGATGCCGGAACTGCGTTGCAGCCGCGTGGACGACCACTACGTCCTGCGCGACGGCGCCGCGGGCATCTTCCTGGCCGCCAGCGAGTTCCCCAAGCACCGCGAAACGCGCCCGCCGCTGGTGGCGGAACTGAAGGCGCACGGCAACGAGCTGGATCCGAAGTTCGCGTATCTGCTCTCCGCTCCGGAGACGGACACCGACGGCAACCCGGCGCTGGTGCGTTTCTCGCGCAAGGGCCGCGAGCAGTTCGTCGCCTCGGAGAAGGACGGCAAGGCGACCGGCTGGAGCGCCTTCTACCGCGATGGCGCATGGCAGCAAAGCGCGCCGGCGCCGAAGAAGCGCCCCAAGGCGAAGGCCGCGGCGAAGCGGAAGGCGCCGGCGAAGAAGCCGGCCAAGAAGAGGGCCTCCGCGGCGCGTCGCGCCTAACTGCCGCGCCGAAGCGTCCGCCTGACGCGGCCGGACCGCCTAGATTTCGCGGCGGATCACCCCGACGCTCAAACCCTCGATGTGGACCTCCTG
The DNA here is from genome assembly GCA_965243175.1 of Candidatus Azotimanducaceae bacterium. GTDB lineage: Bacteria > Pseudomonadota > Gammaproteobacteria > Pseudomonadales > Azotimanducaceae > VXYL01. The sequence goes on from OZ251532.1 coordinate 2,962,640, forward strand.
GCGGCGGAGGTTCACTTCGATGGGCTCGAAGTCCTCGTTCTCCGGCAGCAGCAGCAGCTTGTCCCTCGACAGCCGGCGGAGCCGCTTGACCGTCACTTCGTCCTCGATGCGCGCCACCACGATGTTGCCGCTGCGGACGGTCTGGGTCTGGTGGACCGCCAGCAGGTCGCCGTCCAGGATGCCGATGTCCTTCATGCTGTCGCCGTAGACGCGCAGCAGGAAGTTGGCTTCCGGCCGGAACATGCTCGGCGGCACGTCCAGGGTGTCTTCGATGTGTTCGACGGCGAGGATCGGATCGCCGGCGGCCACGCGCCCGACGATGGGCAGGCCGGTGTCGCCCACCAGTCGGATGCCCCGGGAGGTGCCGGGGACGATCTCGATGTGGCCCTTCCGGCGCAGCGCCTTCAAGTGTTCCTCGGCCGCGTTCGGCGACTTGAAGTGCAGCGCTTGGGCGATGTCCGCGCGGGTGGGCGGATAGCCCGATTGCGCGATGTGGCGCTTGATGAGGTCGAGCACCTCGGCTTGGCGACTGGTGAGTTTGTCCATCGGGAGGCTGTCCATGTATCCAAAGGTGTCTGCGATTATATACAGCAGGAAGTGGATGTGAAGGGTGGTTTGCGTTCTTTGCCGGCGTGGAGCGGTGGCGCGTCTCGGCTAGACTATCCGCGTGGCGCAGCTGCATGGAGCGGTTTGCTGCTAGGGGCGTGGTGCCACCGACGGCGCTTTCGTCTTGACGGAGGACAGGTCACGGGTCATGGAGTTGCTGGACGCCGCGTTCAACGCGCTGCTCGACAACAGGTGGGGCGCGTACGTCTTCGTCATCGTGCTGGCCACGCTGCTTGCCCGCGCCGCGGCCAAGCTGGTGTTCGACCGCATGGCGCGGCAGCTCGAACGCACGCGCAACGTCTACGACGATGCGCTCCTGAGCGCCGCCCGCAAGCCGCTCAGCTGGGCGATCATCACCTTCGGCATCCTCTTCGCCGCCGAGGTGACCGGGCGCGGCGCGGACTCGGAACTCTTCGCCTACATCGACGGGCTGCGCGACGTCGCGGCGGTCTGGCTGCTGGCCTGGTTCGCGATACGCTTCGTCACCGCGGTCGAACAGCACGTCACCGATCCGCAAGTCCGCGACGAGCCGCTCGACGCCACCACCGCGGCGGTGGTGGCGAAGCTGATCCGCGCCTCCATCCTCATCACCGCGGCGTTGATGGCGTTGCAGTCGCTGGGCTTCTCCATCGCCGGCGTGCTGGCGTTCGGCGGCTTGGGCGGGTTGGCAGTGGGCTTCGCGGCGCGCGACATGCTCGCCAACTTCTTCGGCGCGTTGATGATCTTCCTCGACCGGCCATTCGAGGTGGGCGACTGGATCCGCTCGCCGGACCGCGACATCGAGGGCACGGTGGAGGACATCGGCTGGCGGCTGACGCGCATTCGCACCTTCGACCAGCGCCCCCTCTACGTGCCGAACGCCGCCTTCTCGACGCTGACCGTGGAGAACCCCTCGCGCATGAGGAATCGCCGCATCTACGAGATCGTCGGCGTCCGCTACGACGACATCGACGTGCTGTCCGCCATCGTGAACGACATTCGCGAGATGCTCAGGAGCCACGAGGCGATCGACACCGACAGAACGCTGATCGTCAACTTGCTGAACTTCGGCCCCTCCTCGCTCGACATCATGGTCTACACCTTCACCAAGACCACCGTGTGGGTGGATTTCCACGCCATCAAGGAAGACGTCCTGCTGCGTATTGCGGACGTCGTGGCACGGCACGGCGCGGAAATCGCCTTCCCCACGCAAACGCTGCACGTCGGCGCGCTGCCGGACGCCGAACCGCCGCTTGGCGAGGAGGCGTCGTGAGCTTGCCGGCCGGCAGCCGCCGCGTGTTCGACGCAGCCGAAGTGGATGCCGCTGTCGACCGCATCGCGGTGGCCCTGGCGACGCGGCTGTGGGACGCCCATCCGCTGGTCGTCTGCATGATGACCGGCGGCCTCCAGTTCACCGCCGACCTGCTGCGCCGCTTCCACTTCGACTTGGAGCTCGACTACGTCCACCTCGCCCGCTACGACGGCCGGGCGGGCGGCGTCGTGCGCTTCGAACGAGCGCTTGAACGGCCTCTCGCCGGCCGCACGGTGCTGCTGGTGGACGACGTGCTCGACGAAGGCGCGACGCTGCGGGCCGCCAAATGCGCGATGCGGGAACGCGGTGCCACTGCTCTCGCCGCGGTGCTGGTGCGCAAGAACGTCCCGCAGGCCCTTGCCGACGCGGACTTCGTGGCCCTCGAAGCGCCGAACGAGTTCCTCGTCGGCCGCGGCATGGACTGCGGCGGCGCGTTTCGCCAACTCTCCGACATCCATGCGCTGCCGCCGAAGGCGATGTGCGCGGAGGCGCCGAGGTGACCACCGCCGTGATCGGCGGCACCGGCCTCGCCGAACTGCACCGCGACAGCGAGCCCGCCGCCGCCACGACCCAGACGCCCTACGGCCCGGCATCCGCGCTGCCCCGCCGCGTCCCGCGCTTCGGCAACGCGCTGTTCCTGAATCGACACGGCGACGGCCACACGCTGCTGCCGCACGAAATCAACTACCGTGCCAACGCTTGGCTGCTGCGCGAAGCCGGCGCCGACGCCGTAGTCTCCGTGTTCGCCGTCGGCGGCATCGCGCGTTCCTTGAAGAACGGCGATTTCGTGCTGCCGGCGCAGATCATCGACTACACCTGGGGCCGCGAACACACCTTCTCCAGCGGCGCCGACCTGCGGCACGCCGACTTCACCGAACCGTTCACCGCAAGCCAGCGCCATCGCTTGGCCGAGGCGGCCGCGCAAGTCGGAGTCGCATTGCGCGAAGGCGGCGTCTACGGCTGCACCCAGGGCCCCCGCTTGGAGACCGCGGCGGAAATCGACCGCATGGAGCGCGACGGCTGCACCGTCGTTGGCATGACGGCGATGCCGGAGGCGTCCTTGGCGCGGGAACTGGGCCTGCCCTACGCCGGCCTCTGCCTGATCGTCAATCCAGCCGCGGGACGCGGCACCGAAGTCATAGAAGTGGACGACATGCGCGCCGTCGTGCGCACCGCCCAACCGCGCCTGCTGCGGCTGCTGGCTGCGTTCCTGGATGCCGGCTTGCCGTGACCCCATGCCCGCGTATACGCTCCAAGTGCCTACCAAAGCAGGCGGCACCACCGATGGATGAACCCTTGCGCGACGACGAGGATCCGATGCCGGCGTTCGGCATGTGGCGGGACAGGGAAGACATGGCGGATGTCGAGGCCCATATGCGCGAGCTCCGCAAAGGGCGACAGCTTGCTGTGATGCCGATGCCCTCAACTGGCCGGATCGCCGCCGGTGAGCGGCACGAAACGCACCGGCAGCAGGCGCCGCACTCGACCGTCCGCCTTGGTGTAGACGACGAGTTCTTGGAAGCCGTCGTGTGGGCCTAGAGGCATCACCAGGCGTCCGTTCTCGGCGAGTTGCTCGATCAGCGCTGGCGGGATGCGTTCGCCGACCGCGGTGACGATCACGCTGTCGTAGGGCGCATGTTTCTGCCAGCCTTGCCAACCATCGCCGGCGAGTACGTGGACGTTCTCGTAGCCCAGCGCGAGCAGGCGCTCCATCGCGCTTGTCGCCAGCGCCTCGACGATCTCCACCGAGTAGACCTCGCTCGCCAACTGCGCCAGCACCGCCGCCTGATAGCCGGAGCCAGTGCCGATCTCCAGCACCCGATGGTTGGGGCGCGTTTCGAGCATCTCCGTCATCAGGGCGACGATGAACGGCTGCGAGATGGTCTGGTCGTGGCCGATGGGCAGCGGCAGGTTCTCGTAGGCGAGCGAGCGGCTGCGCCGAGGGACGAAGCGTTCGCGCGGCGTGGCGCGCAGCGCATCGAGCACGGCGGCGCTGATCTCCGGTACGCCGGTGTAGTCGCCGTCCGCGCCGCCACCTCGCGGAACCAGGCCGCATAGCGCTGCTTCGGGTCGGCTTCTTCGATGTGCGGAAAATCGGCGACGATGGTGAAGTCGAGGAAGCGGCGCAGCAGCTCCGCCTCCCGCCGGGCGGCCAGGATCTCGAAATGGCCGAAGCGCGTGAACGACGGCGCGACGCGACAGACCACCGCTCCCGGTTCCGGCGCCGGATGGCCGTCGTAGAGGATGTCCCGCACCACATCTTCGCCGGTGAGCGCCAAGGACAGCGCCCGCGTGGTCGGTACGCCGAGGTGGAACATCGCTTCGCTGCACACAAACTCGCGCAGCGATGAGCGCAGCACGGCGAGGCCGTCGGCGGTGCGCGAATAGGGCGTCGGCCCGGCGCCCTTGAGTTGCAGCGTCCAGCGCTCGCCGCGCCCGTTGACGATTTCGCCGAGATTGATGGCGCGGCCGTCGCCAAGCTGCCCGGCCCAGTTGCCGAACTGGTGGCCGCCGTAGCAGGTGGCGAACGGTGCCATGCCGGCAAGCAGCCGGTTGCCAGCGAAGACCTCGGCGAAAGCACCCGTTTCGTCCACTTCCCCGGGCAGATCGAGCAGCGCTGCGGCGTCTTGCGACCAACCGATCAGTCTCGGTGCGCTCGCTGGCGTCGGTTCTACGTGGGAATAGCACGCCTGCGCCACTTGGCGGCGAAAGTTGCGTTCTTCGGGATCGCCGGGCAGCGCCTCGACGTAGCGGTTGTCGAAGCGAAGCGCGTCGAGCGCGATGGCGGCTTCGGCGGGCATGGCGCCATCTTAGCCGATAGTGCGCCCCGTCATACGCTGGGGGTGCCGCGGCGCGAGGTCTCGCGCCGCGAGATGCCGAGCAGCAAGGCCGGCACCATGCCCACCAGAACGATGGCGAGCGCCGCCGTCGATGCTTCCGCCAAGCGTTCGTCGGACGCGAGGCGATACACCCGCGTCGCCAACGTCTCGAAGTTGAACGGACGCAGGATGAGCGTCGCCGGCAGTTCCTTCATCGCGTCGATGAAGACCAACAGCACCCCGCTCGCCACGGCCCCCCGCAGCAGCGGAAAGTGGACTTCGCGCAGCACGCGCCCAGGTTTCGCGCCAAGCACTCGCGCCGCATCGTCGAGCCGCCGATGGATCTTCTCGAACCCGCCCTGGCAGGCGTTGTAGGCCACGGTGAGAAAACGCACGGCGTAGGCGTACACCAAGGCCGCCGCGGTGCCCGTCAGGAGCAGCCCGGTGCGCACGTCGAAGCGTTCTTGGAGCAGTCCCGCGAGCCACTTGTCGAGGGTGGTGAGAGGCGCCAGCACGCCGAGCGCCAGGATCGTGCCCGGCAGCGCATAGCCGAGAGTCGCGGCGCGAATCGCCAACGGCGTGCTGCGCCCGCGGCTGAGCCGCCCGGCGTAGGCCAGGAGCACTGCCAGCGTGGTGGCGAGAATCGCTGCTGCCCCGGAAACACCGACGCTCGCCTGCACGAACGCGCCGAAGCCGCGTCCAAGCAGCGGGTCGCCAGTGAGCAACGCGTGGCGAGCGAGCACGATCACCGGCACGACGAAGCCGAGCAGCAACGGCAACGCCGTGCCGACGCTTGCCGCCGCGCCCCGCCAACCGCGAAGTTCGACGAGCGCCGCAACGCGCCCACCGGCCACCGGATTGCTGAAGGCGCCTCGTCGCGCCCGCTGCTCCGCAACGACCAGAACCGCCACGACCACGAACAGCCAGGCGGCCAACTGCAGCGCCGCGCCGCGTTCGCCGAGCGCGAACCAGGCGCGGAAGATGCCGGTGGTGAAGGTCGCCACGCCGAAGTACTCGACCACCCCGAAGTCCGCTGCGGTCTCCATCATCGCCAGAGAGACGCCACCAGCGATGAGCGGTCGCGCCGCTGGCAACGCGACGCCGAAGAACGCGGCCCGCGGACTCGCGCCGAGCACGCGGGCGGCATCGAACAGCGATGCGGCCTGGCTTGCGAACGCCGTTCGCGCCAGCAGGTAGACGTAGGGGTAGAGCACCAGTCCGAGCACCAGCGCCGCGCCGCCGAGGGAACGGATCGGCGGCAGCACGCTGCCTTGCCAGCCGCCGAGATCGCGCAGCGCCGTCTGCACCGGCCCGGCGTATTCCAGCAGGTCGGTGTAGACGTACGCGACGACATAGGCGGGCGCAGCCAACGGCAGCACCAGCGCCCAGGAGAGGAAGCGGCGGCCGGGGAAGTCGCGGGTGGCCACCATCCACGCGGTAGCGATGCCGATGATCGCGGTGAAGACGCCGACAAGCGCCATCAGCAGCACCGTGTTCTGCACGTAGCCGGCGAGCAGCGTGTCGCGGACGTGTCGCCACGACGGGCTCGCCGGCACGGCGAACGCGAACAGCACCGCGACCACCGGCAGGCCGACGAAAGCCGCGATCAGCCACGCGCCGCCAGTCCAGATGCGCCCCATCGCCAACATTCTCGCACGATGCGCGCAGACGCATCGGATTTGGGGCAGGGCGGCTTGGGCTAGAGCCCTGTTGAGCGCCGAGAGCACCGCTACACTGGCAGGCATGACGCTCGAATACGAGAACGTATGCCACCGCTACGGCGGCGACGACGTGCTGCACGGGGTCTCCTTCGCCGCGGCGGCCGGCGAAGTGACCTGCTTGCTTGGCCGTTCCGGCAGCGGCAAGAGCACCTTGCTGCGCCTCGCCGCCGGCCTCGAGCGACTGCAAAACGGCGCCATCCGGCTGGACGGCGAAGTGTTGGACAGCCCCAGCCGCCACCCACCGCCGGAGCAGCGCCCGGTGGGTTTGGTCTTCCAGGACCATGTGCTGTTCCCGCACAAGACAGCCGAGCAGAACGTCGCCTTCGGCTTGCGCGACGCATCGCCGCAGACGAGGCGCGACGTGGCGGCGCGGCACCTTGCGAGCGTCGGCTTGGCCGGTTTCGCGCATCGCTATCCAGACACGCTATCCGGCGGCGAGCAGCAGCGGGTGGCGTTGGCGCGAGCCTTGGCGCCGTCGCCGAAGGTGATGCTCCTCGACGAGCCTTTCGCCAACGTGGACGCCACGCTCAGACGCGCCCTCCGCGAAGACGCCCGCGCCATGCTCAGGCGCGCCGGCAGCGTCGCGCTGATCGTCACCCACGACCCGGACGAAGCGCTGGAACTCGCGGACCGGATCGTCGTCCTCGGCGAAGGCCGCGTGGTGCAGGCCGGAACGCCAGCGGAGATCTGGCGGCATCCTGCGGACCTTCGCGTTGCCGAGATGTTCGGCGAGGCGCAGCATCTGCGCGGCGACGCAAGGGACGGCGTGGTGCGCACCAGCTTCGGCATCCTTGAGTGTGGCGACGAACCGGGTGCCGTAGACGTGGTGGTGAGACCCACCGGCGTGGCTTTGTCGCCTGCGGCCGAAGGCCCGCGCGTGGCGGACATCCGCTTCCTCGGCGACCGCTACTTCGTGTTGTTGCAGGTCGGCGTGGAGACCTTGCGGGCGAGCGTCGCCGACTTGCGCGGCATCTCCGTGGGCGATCACGTCGCGGCGACGTTCGATCCCGCGGCGACCTTCGTGTACCCGCGAGCGAAGTGATCGAGAACCGGGGGGCGGCGCAGTGCTTGACCCCGTTGCCTCGACCTCCGCGTAGTGGCCGCCGAGGCGGGGCGCCGTGGTAAAGTCCGAACATGAGGGCGCGACGCCAATCCGCGATCGAAGCGAGCCGATTCTCCACTTGGTCCGGTACGCTGTCGCGGTCGACGACGGCTTTTGCCGCTAGGTGTCCGCGCCGCCGATGGGCCGCGACGAAAGTTGGCTTCACGGTGAGGACGGCATGTGTTCGCCGAATGTGGCGACCGGCATGACCGAACGAAACTCTTGAACGAACAGGCCCGCAAACAAAGGCATTGTCGCCTGCTCTCCGTCGTCGTCCCGTGCTTCAACGAAGAAGAAGCCATCGTCGAGACCCACCGCCAGCTCGTCGCCGTCCTCGGAGACGCCGTACCGATCGAACTGATCTACGTCGACGACGGCAGCCAGGACGCCACGCTCGACATTCTGCGCGACCTCCAGGGCGCCGACGAGCGTGTACGGGTGGTCGTCCTGTCGCGCAACTTTGGCAAGGAGGCCGCGCTTCTCGCCGGCTTGGCGAATGCCGCTGGCGATGCGGCGACGATCGTCGATGCGGATTTGCAGAACCCGCCGGAGGTCGTCCTCGACATGCTGCGCCGTTGGCAGGACGGTGCCGACGTCGCGTACGGTGTGCGCACGAGACGCGAAGACGAGGCCGCATTCAAGCACTGGACGGCGGTCGTCTTCTACCGGCTGCTCGGCAAGTTGTCGGGCACGGCCGTTCAGATGGACGCGGGCGATTTCCGACTGATGGATCGCATCGCGGTGGACGCGTTGCTGGCCATGCCGGAACAGCATCGTTTCGCGCGCGGCTTGGTCGCCTGGTCCGGCTTCCGCCAGGAGCCCGTGCCGTTTCGGCGCCCGCAACGGGCTGCGGGCGAGACCAAGTATCCGTTGCGCGTCATGTTGCGCTTGGCGCTCGATGGCCTGCTGTCGTTCTCGAGGGCGCCCTTGCGCCTAGCGTTCTGGTTGGGCCTGTTCGCGTTCGCTCTCGGCCTGCTCGGCATCGTCTATGCGCTCGCCGAACGTCTGTTCGCTGGCGTCTCGCTGGGCGGCGATGCGTGGCTGCTGGTCGCCATGCTGCTCCTGGGTGGCGTCCAACTCGCCTTCATCGGCGTGTTGGGCGAGTACATCGGCCGCATCTACGGCGAGGTCAAGCGCCGCCCGCTCTATTTCGTTCAGGAGAAGCTGGGGTTCCCGCCAGCGGAAGAAAGCCCTGTCGGCGCTGGCGGCGCCACGGTCCCATCGGCGAACACGGCAGCCCGCTGAGGAACGCTGCCCGACCTTGGGATCGCATGTTCACGTCGCAGCCCCAGGCGGCCCTGCCACGTCGTCGTGACGTTCTCCAATGGGTGCCGTGCGGACTTCTGTAGACGAGGCGGTGGATTCCAAATTGCTCATTGCAGACGCCGCCGTCGAGGGCGGTCGGTTCGGTGCTAGTATTGCGAATCATTCGCGTTTACGGGTGTCGGCCAATGCGTCTCTTCTCCTTCCTGTTGCTCGCGGTTCTCGCCATGCCCGGCCTTTCGGCGGGCGCGGAGGACGCGGGCGTCGTCAACGTCTACTCGGCGCGCCACTACGACACGGACCTGGCGCTCTACGAGCGCTTCACGGAGCAGACAGGCATCGACGTCAATCTGATCGAAGGCGGCAGCGACGCGCTGATCGAACGCATCCGCAACGAGGGCGAGTACAGTCCCGCGGACCTGCTCATCACCGTCGATGCCGGGCGGCTGTGGCGAGCGCACCAGCAGGGCGTCTTCCAGCCCGTCGAATCGGCGGTTCTCGACGACCGCGTTCCGGCGCACCTGCGCGAGCCGGGCGGCCATTGGTTCGGCCTCTCCAAACGGGCGCGGGTGATCGTCTACAACAAGGCGGCGGGGTTGCCGGACGGGATTTCGCGCTACGAGGACCTGGCGGACGAACGGCTGCGCGGCAAGGTCTGCATGCGCTCCTCCGGGAACATCTACAACCTCTCGCTGCTCGGCTCGCTGATCGAACACGATGGCGAAACGACAGCCCAGGACTGGGCGAAGGGCGTGGTGGCCAACTTCCATCGCTCGCCCCAAGGCAACGACACGGCCCAGCTGCGCGCCGTCGCCGCTGGCGAGTGCGGGTTCAGCGTCGCCAACACCTACTACATCGGCCGCCTGCTCGCCTCCGAAGACGCCGCGGACCTCGCGGTTGCCCAGGCCCTCGGCGTCTTGTTTCCGAATCAGGAAGGGCGCGGCGCGCACATCAACATCAGCGGCGCAGGCGTCGCCAAGCACGCTCCCAACCGCGCCAACGCGGTGCGGTTTCTGGAATACCTCACGAGCGACTACGCGCAGCGTCTGTTCGCGGAAGGGAACAACGAATATCCGGTGGTTGGCGAGGCCACCGGCCCGATTGCGATTCTCGGCGACTTCAAGGAGGACCAGTTGAACGCCGCGGTGCTCGGCGCGAATCAAGCGCAGGCGGTCAAGACGTTCGACCGCGCGGGGTGGCAGTAGAGATGTTTGCGCGTCTCCCGCGGCTGGCGTCGTGGAGCGGAGTAGTCGCCGCGGCCGCGCTCTTCGGCATCGGCGGCTGCGCCTCGCAGACGCTGAACGTGCCGAGCACGGTGGTCGAAGACACGCGCTATCTGCTCCAGCTGGGTCTGATGCGCGGCCACTTGCTGGTCGGCCATGCGCTGTTCGCGCTCGATGAGCACGGCGCCGCGCAAACGCACTCGAAGCATCCCACCGACGAGCTCTATGCCGGCGTTGCCGAATCGTTCGAGGCGCGGGGCGTCGCTGGCTTCGCCGCTGAACTCGAAGCCCATGCGACAGCGGTGGCGAGCAGGGACGAAGCCGCGGTTCTCGGCGCCTACGAGACGCTGCTCGCCGCCATCGCCAGCACGGAAGAGGTCGTCGATGCGTCGCCCAGCCTGGCCGGGGCGGTGGTCGTGGGCTTGCTGCGCGAGGCCGCCCGCGAATACGGCATCGGCATCGTGGACGGCCAGTTGGAGAACGCACACGAATACCAGGACGCCTACGGCTTCACCCAAGTGGCGCTCGCCCTCGCGCTGCGCCAGCACGCCGAGTCGCCGCCCAGCGGCGACCGCGAGGTGTTTCGGCAGGTGGTTCGGGAAATCCAGGCGCTGCAGGATCTTTGGCCGGCGTTGATGCCGCCACCGCGCCTCGACAAGACCGGCACCCGCATCGACGCCGCCGCCACAACGATCGAGAGCCTGCTGCTGCGGCTTCGCCCAGCGGGGCGCTTCGGCTAGGCCGGACGAAGCGGCCGCCACCGGGCGCACGCCCCGCCTAGGCGTTCGCTTCGTCCTCGCACTCCTCGATCAACGCTGCGGCGAACTCGCGACAGCTGCCGCAGCCGGTGCCGACGCCGAGCCGTTCGGCGAGCTGCTCCACGTCGTCCACGCCGGACGCCACCGCTTGGCGGACATCCGCTTCCTTCACCGCTCGGCACAGGCAAACGTACATGGGCGCAAATATAAACGCGAATCATTGTCGATTGCAAAGGCTTTTGTGACTTGTTGATCTGGCCGTGTCGCACGCTGGCAACGGGGTGTTCAGGCGGTTCGTACACCGGTGTACGAGCCTGAAATTTGGTGCAAATTTTCCATTTGACAACCGAATCCATCAGGTGCAGTTTCGCGTCTCGCCCACTTGGAAACACGAGGTGACACGTGAGCAAAACAGCAAGAGAGAGCGCACCGAACGGAGCGTGGCAAGTGCCAGGGATCGATGCGCGGCACACGCCTCCGGCCGTGAAGATCGGCGCGGCAAGCACATCCGTCTCGGCGACCAAACCAGAGCCAAGGCCGCCTTCGCGGCGGTCGAAACCAACGCCGCAACCGGATCAGCCGAGTTCCGGCCCAACGAAGCAGCCCGGCGACGGGCGGCAACGCTAACCAAGAGGAGATACCGATGAACACGGACGAAGCACCACACGACTCCTTCTACGCCAATCTGTTCGGCGTTCGGAAGTCCGTTCGCTACCACCAACGCCGCCAGGCGTTCCACGAGTGGTGGAACACGGTCATCATCGCCTTGTCGTTCGCAGCCAGCGCATCGGCGCTGGCCGAGTGGAGCGTGGACTGGCGGCAGTTGCTGATCGGCACCACGTCCTTCCTGCTCATGCTGAACTGGGTGATCGGCTTGACGAAACGCGCCAACGCCCATGCGAAGCTGGGGCAGCGCTTCGCCTCTCTGGAACAGGAAATGACGCCGTTCGAGAAGAACCGCGACTTGGACGCCCAGCGCGAGTTCGACTTCCGACGACGAAGATTGGCCATCGAGGCGGACGAACCAGCGAAGCTGCGTGTGATGGACGTGCTCTGCCACAACGAGTTGTGCCGGGCGATGTACACGCACCATCTGGTCTACCCGGTGCCGTTGTGGCGGCAGTTCCTCGGCCACTTCGTCGATGTTGGCGAAGGCGACGGCCTCGGCAGGCCAGCGGATGCCGATGGGCGAGACGTGCCAGGAGTGGAGAATCTGTCCGCGTGCCCTGCCTGACGGCGGGCCGTGCGGAAGATTCCCGGATGAAGCTCAGGCGCTTGGCAACCGGGTTCGCCAAGGGAAGTCGACGTCGCCGAGGGCGAGGAAGAACGGGTTGAGGACGGACTCCTTGGTGTTGTAGGCAAGCGGCGTGCCGTCGAGTTCGACGACGGCGCCGCCAGCGGCGGCTAGAACGGCGTGGGCGGCGGCGGTGTCCCACTCGGCGGTGGGGCCGAGGCGCGGGTAGAAGTCCGCCTCGCCTTCGGCGACGAGGCAGAGCTTGAGCGAACTGCCCACGGCCACGGACTCGGTGTGCTTGAACCGCGCCTGCACGGCGGCCAGATACGCTTCCAAGCTGGCGTCGCGGTGGCTGCGGCTGGCGACGATGGTGATGGCGTCGTCGCGCATGGGGCGGGTGCGCAGCGCGGTCCGCCCGTGGCTGTCCAGTCGCCAGGCGCCATCCCGGGTGCCCGCGTAGACGCGGTCGTGAACAGGAACGCCGACCACGCCAAGCACCGGCTGGTGGTCTTCGACCAGCGCGATGTTCACCGTGAAGTCGCCGTTGCGGCCGACGAACTCCTTGGTGCCGTCAAGCGGGTCGACGAGCCAGAATCGACGCCACTTCGAGCGCGTATCGAAGGGCGGCAGTTCCGCTTCTTCGGAGATCACCGGCGTGTTCGGGTCGAGCGCGTCCAGCCCGGCGACGATGGCGCGGTGCGCCGCCAAGTCCGCTTGGGTCAGCGGCGACTCGTCGCCCTTGGCGTAGACGTCGAAGTCGGTCTCGTAGACGCGCAGAATCTCCTCGCCGGCGCGCTTGGCGATGTCGACGAGCGCTTGCGTCTCCGCTGCCATCGTCAAAGGCTTGGCGAACCTGCGGCTTCCCGGGCAAGGAAGACCTCGACCAGCTTCAGCGCCGCGATGGCGCGGGATTCGGTGAACTCCGGCGACGTCGCCAGATCGTCGAGCCGCCTCATTGGCCAGGAGACCACCTCGAAGGGCTCCGGTTCGTCGCCAGGTAAGCGCTCGGGGTAGAGATCCCGTGCCAGCAGCACATGAACCGCGTAGCCCATGTGCGTGGGCGCGAGGCTCAGGCGGCGCAGATAGCGGATGTCCCGCGCGCCGAAACCCGCTTCTTCCTTCAGCTCGCGGTTGGCCGCCTCCGCATAGGTCTCGCCGTCGTCCACGCTCCCCTTCGGCAGCGACAGCTCGAAGCGGTGGAAGCCGGCCATGTACTCGCGGATGAGCACCAGCTGGTCGTCGCCGTCGATGGCGGCGACCATCACCGCCTCTCGGCCACCCGCGGCAAGGCGCTGGTAGACCCGCTCGACGCCGTTCGAGAACTCGAGGTGCAGCGCCTCGATGGTGAACATCATGCTCCTGGCCAGCGTCTCCACGTGCTTGACCCGCGGCAGCGGCATCGGAACGCTCCGAACTCAGGGACGGAACTGCAACGTGCGCGGCACCAGCCGCGCCGGTTGCGAAACCAGCCGCCAAGCGGTCTCCAGCCATTCGCAGATCAGCCGCCGCGTATCCCGGGGATCGACCAGCTCCTCGATCTGGAACTTGGAGAGCGGCCCCACCGGCCCGCGCGCGCTCTCGATGCGCGCCATCAGTTCGTCGCGCAGCGCGCGGGGGTCTTCCGCCTCGGCCAGCTGCCGCTTGTAGGCCGCCTCGATGCCGCCCTCCGGCGGAATGCCGCCCACGTCCGCCGCTGGCCAGGCCACGCGCACCGAAGGTCGCGAACGCGGCGTGGCGTAGTTGTTGCCAGCGACGCCGAAGCTGCGCCGCATCACCACCGTGAAGATGGGCACGGTCACCTGCGAAAACGCCACCATCCACTCCCCGCCACGCCGAATCGTGCCGGTGATTTCGTGCTCCAGCCCCACCGCGAACCCCGGGTTGTCCACCAGGTTCAGCACCGGCAGATGGAACAAGTCGCAGAGGTCGAGGTGGCGGGTGAGCTTGCTGCAACCGTCCGCCGTGAGGGCGCCGCCATTGGCGTGCTGGCTGTTGGAGGCGATGACGCCCAGCGGATGGCCGTTGAAGCGCGCGAAGCCGGTGATCTGATCGGTCGCCCAGAGCGGCCCCACCTCGAAGAACGAATCCTTGTCCGCCATCAGCCGGATGGCCTTGCGCATGTCGAACGTGGTCGTGCGCTTGCGCGGAATCAGCGTGAACAGCTCTTCCTCGCGGCGCTCCGGCGGATCGTCGCTGCGCGACGGCAGCACCGGCGGCGTTTCGTAGACGCTGCTCGGCAGGTAGGAGAGAAACCGCCGCGTCAACTGCGCGGCTTCCTCTTCGTCTTCCGCCAGGTTGTCCACCGACCCGTTGCGGCAGTGGATGTGCCAGCCGCCCAGGTCCTCCTTGGTGATGTCGTAGCCCATCGCGTGCTGCACCACCGGCGGCCCGGCCACGAAAAGCTGCGCGATGTCGCGCACCATCACCGAGAAATGGCCGAGCACGGCCTTCGCCGCGCCGATGCCGACCACGCTGCCGAGCAGCATGTTCACCACCGGCACCGTGGCAAGCTGCTCGGTGTACATGGCGCTGCCGAGATGCCCAGGCAGAAACGAGCCGCCACCGCCCGCCACCCGCGGCCGCCCGGCCTTGATGGCGCCGCTGCTCTCCTTGGCCGTGCTCTCGCCTTCCTTCTTCTGCGCCGGCACCATCGCCGCCACGCTGCCGCCGCCCGAGGAACCGTCGAGCAGGCGAATGGACGGGGTGCGCATTTCCAGCGCGAGGCGGTCCAGATAGCCGCTCTTGGCGCCGATTGCGCCGTCGGCATGGCCGCCGCGGGAGGTGAAGTCGTCGGCGCAGACGATTGCCGAGCGACCTTCGATCTTGCCCCAGCCGCCCACGTGGTTGGCTGGCGTGAAGGCGGTGATCGCGCCTTCGTCGTCGTAGGACGCGAAGCCGGCGATGCTGCCCACTTCGCGGAACGTGCCGTCGTCGAGCAGCAGGTCGATGCGCTCGCGGCAGGTGAGCTTGCCGCGGCTGCGTTGTCGCACGACGCCGGGATCCTGCGAACCCGGCGCCAAGCGTTCGAGCGCAAGGCGCTGCATCGTGGCGACGTCTTCGAGCATCGGCGCCCAGGTTTCCTCGGCGCTGGCGACGTGGCGCTTGGCGCCTTCGGCGGGCGTGATGGCGGCGAACACCTGGCCGGCATCCACCGTGTCGCCAGGACTCAGCGCCTGCATCGCGGCCACCACGCCGTCGCAAGGTGCGGTGACTTCGGACTCCATCTTCATCGCGCTGACGACGAGTAGCGTGTCGCCAGCGGAAACCCGGTCGCCGTCCTGGGCGCGCACTTCCAGTACGCTGCCGGCCATCGGGCAGGCCACCGCTTCTTGGCTGGAATCCACTTCCAGCGCTGGGGCCGTGGCGCCCGTGGCCGTGCCGCCGCTTGCGGCAACGCCCATGGCGGTCGCCTGTTGCCGCATCAGCGCCAAGGCGCCGTTGGCGGTGCCATCGCCCGCCGTGGCGAGCAGGGCGGGTTCTTCCGCCAGCAAGCTGGTGCGGGCATCGCCGGTGCGCACCGTGGGATGGCCGAGAATGGCCCGCAACTGGCCGAGATTGGTGGCCACGCCGCCGATGTGGAACTCGTCCAAGGCGCGCGCGGTGCGATCCACGGCGGATGCGAAGGACCCCGCCGAGCTCGACGAACAGACCACTTTGGCGAGCAACGGATCGAACTGTGGCGGCGGCGCGTAGCCGACGTAGCCGCAGGCATCGACGCGGATGCCGGGCCCGGAAGGCTCCTTGTAGGCGCTCAAGCTGCCGGTGCCACGGGCGACGACTCGCGCCTGCACTGCGAAGCCGCGAGGTGCGCCGATGGCCTGTTGGTCGCCGAGGCCGAGGGATTCAAGGCTCGCGCCAGCGGCGATGCGGAACTGCGCTTCGACCAGATCCACGCCGGTCACCTGTTCGGTGACGGTGTGTTCGACCTGGATGCGCGGATTGCATTCGATGAAGTAGTGGCTGCCGCTCTCCGGTTCGACGAGGAACTCCACCGTGCCGGCGTTCACGTATTCCGCGGCCTTGGCGAGCTTGATGGCGTCGGCGAGGATGCGTTGCCGCAGGGCGTCTTCGAGGCCGGGGGCGGGTGCGGTCTCCACGACCTTCTGATGCCGCAGCTGCACCGAACAGTCGCGTTCGTGCAGGTGGACGACGTTGCCGTGGCTGTCGGCGAGAATCTGCACTTCGATGTGGCGCGGGCGCCGCACCTGTTTCTCCACGAACAGCGCCCCGTCGCCGAACGCGGCCCGCGCTTCGCTTTGGCAGCGCTCGAAGGCTTCCGCCATGTCGGCAGCGGAATCCACCAGGCGCATGCCGCGTCCACCACCGCCAGCCGCCGCCTTCAGCATCACCGGGTAGCCAAGGCGTTCCGCTGCCGCGCTGGCATCGTTCGCCGAGGCGACCGGGCCGTCGCTTCCCGGCACCACCGGAATCTCCAGCGATTGCGCGAGGGCCCGCGCCCGCACCTTGTCTCCGAACAGCGCCAACACCGTTGGCGAGGGCCCCACGAAGGCGAGCCCGGCATCCGCGCAGCGTTCGGCGAAGGGCGCGTTCTCGGCGAGGAAGCCGTAGCCCGGGTGAACGCAGTCGCAGCCGGTCTCCTTGGCGATGGCCACCTGCGCCTCCGCATCCAGATAGGCCGCGACCGGATTCTCCGCGGCACCGTTGCGAATCTCCTTCGCTTGGCTCGCCGAGCGGGTGTGCAGGGAGAGCGCGTCCACCGGCGCGTACACGCCCACCGATTCCATGCCCAGGGCCGCCGCGGCCTTGGCGATGCGAATGGCGATCTCGCCGCGATTGCTGATGAGGACTCTGTGATGCGTCGCTGGCGTGTTCAAGCCGATGATTCCTTGTCTTTGGGGGAAGGGTGGGGGACCTCGCGCTGCGCCGAGGTCCTGGATGCCTACTCGATCACCTTGTTGATGGGGAACTCCACGATGCCGGTGGCGCCGGCTTTCTTCAGCGCCGGCACGATGGAGCGCACGGCCGCTTCTTCGATGATGGTGCTGATGGCGACCCAATCCGGGTCCGCGAGGTGCGAAATGGTCGGATTGCGCAACGCCGGCAGAAGCGCGGTGACGGCCTCCAGATCAACCTGCCGCGCGTTCATCATCAGCCCGACGCGCCCTTCGGCCGCGAGGCACGACGCCAGCATCAGCGCGATGTTGTCCAGCTTGGCCTTCTTCCACGGGTCGCGGCTGGCCTCGTGGTTGACGATGAGGCGCGGCGTGCTCACCAGCACTTCGTCCAGAATCCGCAGATCGTTGGCGCGCAGCGAGTTGCCGGTTTCGGTGATCTCCACGATGGCGTCGGCGAGGCGCGGCGGCTTCACTTCCGTGGCGCCCCAGGAGAACTCCACCTTCGCTTCCACGCCGTGCCGCTGCAAATAGGCGCGGGTCAGATTCACCACCTCGGTGGCGATGCGCTTGCCCTCCAGGTCCTGAACGCTGGTGCATGGCGAATCGTTCGGCACGCACAGCACCCAGCGGCTGGGGCGGCGGCTCAGCTTGGAGAAGACGAACTCGGCCAGTTCGACCACGTCCGCGCCGGTCTCCCGCACCCAGTCGTGGCCAGTGATGCCGGCGTCGAGCACGCCTTGCTCCACGTAGCGCGCCATTTCCTGCGCCCGCACCAGCAGGCAGTCGATTTCCGGGTCGTCCACTTCCGGATAGTAGGAGCGCGACGGGAAGCTGATGCGGTAGCCAGCCTGCTCGAAGAGCTCGGCACAGGCGGTTTGCAGGCTGCCGGAGGGAATGCCCAGATTCAGCACCGCGCTCATCGCGTTCGCGCCTTGGCGCCGTAGACCTCGGCCGGGTCGAACACTTTTTCCGCGATGATGGCGGCGCTGCCGGTTGCCGTATCGACTTCGCGGAAGAAGCAGCTGGCGTAGCCTTCGTGGCAGGCCGCGCCGCCCACTTGCTCCACCTTCACCAGCAGCGTGTCGCCATCGCAGTCGTAGTAGATGTGCTTGAGGTGCTGCACGTGGCCGCTCTCTTCGCCCTTGCGCCACAGCCGCTTGCGGCTTCGGCTGTAGTAGCAGACGCGCCTGGTGCGCAGAGTTTCGGCGTAGGCGTCCGCGTTCATGTAGGCGAGCATCAGCACTTCGCCGGAGACTGCATCCTGGGCAATCGTCGGCACGAGCGCGTTCTTGGCGAAATCGGGGCCGTCCATCGGGTACGTCGGGGCAGCGGCGGGGTGCGCATCATAGCAATGCCGCCGCCCGAAGACGCGGCTGCGGTGCGCTTGGTTCTACGCCGAGACGCCGCAGAGTTCGAGGAACGCCGCCTTCTGCGCCGCGCTCATCTCGGCGAACACCGGCACGCCGAGAGCGGTGGTCGGCAGTTCGGCGAACTCCGGCGAGGGCGACTGGAGTGACGCGGCGATGTTGTGCAGGCCGCCGCCACGTTCCGCCCCGGCGCCGAGCGCCTTGGCCACCTCCGCCGGCCACACGGCTTCGCGCCGACCGCCGAGGCCCAGCGGGTCGGCCCGCCCCACATGCTCCGCGATGGCCGCGAACAGCACGCGCTCGTCGGCACTGCGCTGCCGCTGCCCTTCGCGCCCGTACTTGGAAGCGGACTGGTTGCAGATCGCCGCCCAAGGCAACTCGACATGGAAACCCGGCAGGGCGCGGCACTCCTCCGGGGCGCCGTCGCCACCGCTGACGCGCCCGTCCATCACCATGATGAAGTAGGCAGCCATCGGGCGGTCGTCAGCGAACAGCCGAGCGGGAGCGTGCGTGTACATTTCGCTGAAGCCCCAACGCAAGTCGGGTGGCAGGTCGGCAGCTGCGAGCAGACGCGCCCCATGCTCCGCGCACGCCTCGCACCACGCCTTCGAGCCGAACTCGCCGACCGGGCGAAGCGCTGCGACATCCTCTGGTTCCACTTTCGATCCTCCCGATCCCCTGAGCGAACGAACGGCACCATAGCAAGTCCGGCGCTGACCGACCGCCGAACTCTCGTCGTATCGGTGGCTTGCTAGACTCGGCTCGACAACGGGCAAGTGGCCAAGCTGTCTGTCGGAAGAGGAGAGGAAGGAGGAAGCACAGTGCCCAACATCCTGCCCTACGACCACGCGAGGGACTTCAAGGCGGTGCGCCGCATCCACTACGAAGTCGGCTGGCTCAGCAACAGCGCCGAAGCCAAGGCGTTCGAGAAGATGGTGCCGCACTTGGACGGCGTGGTGTACCCCATCGACGGCGAAGCCGAGTGCGCCGTGTTCACGTGCCCCGGCGCGATGCGCTACCTGGCCGAAGACGTGGAGATGTGCGCGGTGCTGGCCGTCACCACCAGCCGCGTCGCCCGCAAGCTCGGCGCCGCCAAGCAGCTCACCGCGCACGCCGTGGCAACCGCCGCGGAAGCTGGCGACGAGATCGCCACCCTCGGCATGTTCGAGCAGGGCTTCTACGACCAGCTCGGCTTCGGCACCGGTGCCTACGCCCGCGCCATGCGCTTCGACCCGGCAACGCTCACGGTGGATACGCCATTCCGTCGCCCAACACGACTTGGCCGCAAGGACTGGCGGCGAATGCACGAAGCGCTGCATCGCCGGATGCGCGGCCACGGCGGGCTGCGTGCTGGACGTACCTCAAATCGTCCGCGCCGAGATGGCGCACGACAACCTGATCGCCCTCGGCTACTGCGACGGCCCGAACGGCGAGCTAACCCACTTCCTCTGGGGCGAGGCGAAAGACCAGCACGGCCCGTACAGGATCTACGCCTACGCCTACCAGAACACCGCCCAGCTCTTCGAACTGCTGGCGCTGCTGAAGTCCCTAGGCGACCAAGTGACCTCCCTGGCGATGGAGGAACCACCGGAAATCCAACTCCAGGACCTCCTCAAGCAACCCTTCCGCAACCGCGGCATGACGCAAGGCTCGGAACACGCCGCCTACCACCGCACCACCGCCTACTGGCAGGCCCGAATCCTCAACCTCTCCAAGTGCCTGGCAAAGACCCGCCTGGACGCGGAGACGGTCCGCTTCAACTTGCACCTCTCCGACCCGATAACCGCCCACCTAGCCGGCTCCGCATGGCAAGGCGTAGCCGGAGACTACGTGGTAACCCTCGGCGAAGAATCCGTCGCGGAGCCGGGCCAGTCCGCCAGCCTGCCCACGCTGACGGCCTCGGTAGGCGCCTTCACGCGGATGTGGCTAGGCGTCCGCAACCCATCGAGCTTGGCGCTCACGGACGATTTGCGCGGGGACGAGACGCTGCTGGCAAGCCTCGATCGTGCGCTACGACTTCCGCAACCGCACTTTGGCTGGGACTTCTGAGTGGCGCGTAAGCGCAAATGAAGTCCATTGGCGAGATACGCCGCTGTCTTTCAAGACGCGAGTACAGGCTAAGCCGTCATGCTGCAGTCCGTGCGATCGAGAGGAACATCGGACAGAGCGAGATCGCCGAGGCGGGGCTGCACGCGAGAATCATTGAGGAGTATCCCGACGACAAGTACTCTCCGAGTTGCCTGCTGTTGGGCTTTACTCGGACAGGGCGCCCCCTGCACTTGCAGGTGTCGCGCGCAGACGCTGGCATCGTGAAGATCATCACGCTCTACGAGCCGAGGCGGGACGACTGGCTGGACTACTCGAGACGGAGGTGAAAATGGATGAGGCGTTTGGCTGTACCGTCTGTGGCGGCGACCAGTGCCACGAGGAGCTCGTGGAGGAGGTCTTCCATATCGGCGAACAGTACGTCTTGGTTGACCGCATCCCGGCCGCAGTGTGCAACCGTTGTGGCGACCTCACGTTCAGTGCGGACACCGTCGAGCAAGTGAGGGTCTTGGTGCATGGCGAGACCGAGCCGGCGAAGTCGATCCGCCTCAACGTGTTCGAGTTCCGGCACCAGAGCAAGGCAGCCGCCATGCCGGGGGATTGACTGGAGGGAAGTGCTTACTGTCCCAGGTAACCGAAGTCGAACCACGATTCCGTCGCCCACGCTGCGACGAACCGTGCAAATCCCCCACAACGTGGTAGATTTGCATACATGATCCTCCCTCGCCAAGCCCATTCCGTCGTCCAGCGCCTGCTGGACGCGAACCCGGCAGTGCTCCTGCTCGGCCCCCGGCAAGTCGGCAAAACCACCTTGGCGCACACCATCGCCGACGAGCGTGATGGCGTCTACGTGGACTTGGAGCACCCGCGCGATCTCGCCAAGGTGAGCGACATCGAGCAGTACTGCGCTCTCCACGCTGGTCGCCTCATCGTGCTGGACGAAGTGCATCGCACGCCGGAACTCTTCGCGCCGCTGCGCAGCATCATCGACGACCGTCGCCGCGCGGGGCAAAGGAGCGCGCATTTCCTGCTGCTTGGCTCGGCCTCGCTCGCGCTCTTGAAGCAGAGCAGCGAGACGCTCGGGGGCCGCATCGCCCACTGCGAGTTGCAGCCGTTCAACGTCGTCGAAGTCGACCCTGGCGACGCGACGCGGCTGTGGTGTCGCGGCGGATTCCCGGAGAGCTACCTGGCTGCCGACGACGAGCAGAGCCTGACGTGGCGCCAAGATTTCGTGAGCACCTATCTGCAACGAGACCTGCCAGCCCTAGGCCCGCGGGTGCCGGCGCAAACCCTGCGCCGCTTCTGGACCATGCTCGCGCACAACCAGGGCCAACCCTTCAACGCCGCGGCGTTGGCACGCGGTCTGGACCTCGGCGCAACCACGCTCTCCCGCTATCTGGATCTACTGGCGGACCTCCTGCTCGTCCGCCGCTTGCCACCCTGGACGAGCAATCTCGGCCGGCGGCTGGTGAAGGCGCCCAAAGTCTACGTCCGCGACAGCGGCGTCTGCCACGCCTTGCTGGACATCGAGACCGAGGATGCGCTGCTCGGCCATCCGGTGGCTGGCGGCAGCTGGGAAGGCTTCGTCATCGAGAACATCGTCGCCGCCCTCCCGCGCCACGCCGCCGTAGGCTTCTATCGCACGGCTGGCGGCGCCGAAGTCGATCTGGTGGTGGAGCGCAGCCCAGGCGACCTGATGGTGGTGGAGATCAAGCGCACCTCGGTGCCCAAGGTGGGCAAGGGCTTCTACGCGGCCTGCGAGGACTTGCAGCCCAAGCGCCGTTTCGTCGTCCATGCCGGCGCCGAGAGCTTTCCGCTCGGCAACGGCGTCGAAGCCGTCTCGCTGCCGGACATGCTGGCCATCGCCGCCGGCCGCTGAGAGGCCGCCCTTGCCCTCGCGCTACGGACTGCCCAAACTCCGCGCATACCGCCAACCAAGGGCACCAAGGGGAGAATCTTGTGAACGGCTACGATCTGATCGCGCACTGCCTGAAGGCCGAGGGCGTTGCCTGGATGCCTTGCTTTCCCGCCAATCCGCTGATCGAAGCGGCGGCGCGGGTGGGGATTCGGCCGCTGGTGTTTCGCCAGGAGCGCGGCTGCATCAACGCCGCGGACGGCTACAGCCGGCAGACCCGGGGCGCGCCGCCGGGCGTCTTCGCGTCGCAGTCCGGGCCGGGGGTGGAGAACTCCTTCGGCGGCATCGCGCAGGCCTGGGGCGAAGCCGTGCCGATGGTGTTCCTGCCAGGCGGCGCAGGCATCAGCGGCTACGACGTGCAGCCGAACTTCTCGGCGACGAAGAACTACGCGTCGGTCACCAAGCTCGCGCTCTCCATCGACCGCATCGACCGTACCACCACGCAGATCAGACGCGCCTTCCACACCGCCCGCCAAGGCCGCCCCGGCCCCGTGCTCGTGGAAATGCACGGCGACGTGCTCGGCCAGGAGGCGCCCAGCGGCGCCGCCGAGAGCTACAAGCCCTCGACGACCATGCGCTCCATGCCCTCCCGAGGCGATGTGAAGGACGCCGTGAAGGCCCTGCTGAAGGCGGAACGCCCCGTCATCTGGGCAGGGCAGGGGGTGCTCTACGCCGATGCCTGCGCGGAACTTCGCGCCCTCGCCGAACTTGCGCAGATTCCGGTGATCACCACGATGCAGGGCAAGAGCGCGTTCCCGGACGACCACCCCCTCGCGCTCGGTTCCGCCAACCGCACGGCGCCCAAGGCCGTGTTCAAGTGGCTCGGCCTGGCGGACGCGGTGCTCGCCATCGGCTCGGGCCTGACGCGCACCGGCTTCGGGCTGCCCATCCCGCCCGGCAAGTTCCTCATCCACTCCACCAGTTCGGCGGAGGACATCAACAAGGATTACAGCGCGGACATCGGCCTCGTCGGCGATGCCAAGCTCACCCTCGACGCCCTGATCGACGAAGTGAAGGCGCAAGCCGGCGAGGACGGGCGAGCCGAAGACACCCGCACCGTCGAGGAGATCGCCGTCGCCAAGGCCAGCTGGCTCGCCGAGTGGACGCCGCTCCTGAACTCCGACGAGAAGCCCATCAACCCCTACCGCGTGATCCGCGAGATCAACCGCCACATCGACCACGCCGAATCCGTCGTCACCCACGACGCCGGCAATCCCCGCGACCAGATCATGCCCTTCTACCACGCCGCGAAACCGCACGGCTACATCGGCTGGGGCAAGACCACCCACCTGGGCTACGGCATCCCCCTCGCCATCGGCGCCAAGATGTCGGCGCCGGAGAAGTTCTGCCTCAACTTCATGGGCGATCTCGCCTTCGGCCACACCGGCATGGAAATCGAAACCGCCGTCCGCGCGCAGCTTCCCATCACCACCGTCGTCATCAACAACCTCACCATGGGCGGCTACGACGACAAGATGCCCGTGGCGATGGAACGCTACGGCGTCGGCAACCAGTCCGGCGACTACGCGGGTGTGGCCGAGGCGCTTGGCGCGAAGGCCATCCACGTCGAAGACCCGGCCGGCATCGGCCCGGCGCTCGAAGTCGCCAAGCGCGCCAACGCCGAAGGCGAGGTGGCGATGATCGAGATCCGCACCCGCCAGGAGACCCGCTTCTCCACCTACCCGGACCTGCTGCGCCCCGCCTGAGGTTCACGCGATGCCCTATCCCACGGACAACACCCTGCGCGGCTTGGCAAGGGTCACCTTCCAAAACGAAATCCCGAACTGGGAGTTCGACCTGCGAGCCGTCCCGCCGGCGAAGACGTGGACGAGGTGAGCGACTGGCAGAGGCGCGGCGGCAGCCCGGCCGCGCGAGCAAGCTCGCGCCCTCTTTCGCAGCGCCGCGACGCTGGTCGGCGCGCCGCCTCTCGATGGCGAGCGCGACGGATTGCGTCGCCAGCGTGTGCGCGTCGCGCAGCACCTCTGCCAGGTTCTCGTCGACGTCGTAGGCGTTGAGCAGGCGCAGCGCCACGTCCGGCATGTTCACGCCGGAGGCGAGCCTGGCGCACAGGCCGTCCAGGACCGACTTGGCCTCTTCCATGTCCAGCGGGCGCAGACGGTCTGGCCAAGGCGACGCCAACGCCGCCGTCAGCGTGGCGAGACGCCTCGCCCCAACGGTGGGCGGACAGGATGGCGTTGTCGGCGGTGACGAGAAGGCCGGAGTTCCGCCCGAAGTGGGTGGTGGCGAGGGCGTTCACCTCGAAGTGGTCGATGCTCCGTATGTTGTTGGTGATGATGACATCGGCGCCGTAGGCCAGCCCTTGCGCGATGATCTCCGCATCCGCGCTGCGCGCTATCTCTCCCACTTCGTTGAGGGAGGGAAAGCAGCGGAGGTTTGTTCGTCGGATAGCCCATGAGCGTCATCGTCGGTGGCGAACCGCCGCGAGTATAGCGCCGCCACAGACCTGACAAGCGCCGAACGAGCGCCCTGTCGCGGGCGGCGCTGGGCGTTCGCCTATGTTGAAGGGAGCGTGTCGGCGTCCAGGTTCAGCCAGTGGCGTTCGGCCTCGCTGAGTTCGACTTGCAGCGCTTGCAGGGAGCCGCGGGTTTCCGCGAGGGTGCGCGGGCCGATGAGGGCGAAGCAGGGGAAGGGCTGGTTCAGGACGTAGGCGAGGGCGACTGCGATCGGCGACACGCCGCGTCGCCCGGCGAGTTCGACGGCGCGTTCTCGGCGGCGGAAGTTGTCCTCGGCGAACCAGCAGCGGCGTAGTTCGTCGTCGCTCGGCTGGTTGCCGAAGCCGGTGGCGACCTGGGAATCCGCGCCTTGGCGAACGGCGTCGAAGCGCGGCGTGAAGAAGCCGCGCGCCTGGCTCGACCAGGGGAAGAGCGGCATCTGCTCGGCCTTTAGCCACGCTCGCCAATCAGGCGTGGAGGCCGCCACGCAACCGCGCCACACCGGGTCCACCATGCGCGCCAGGCTGAAGTTGTTGGAGACCGCGGCGAAGGGCGAGAGGCCCTGCTTCGCGGCTGTGGCGTTGGCTTCCTGCACGCGCTGCAAGGGCCAGTTCGATGCGCCGAAGGCGCGGATGCGTCCACGGCGCTGTTCCGCGTTGAGGACGTCCAGCCACTCGTCCACGCCGACCTCCGCGTTGTCGCGGTGCAGGAAGTAGACGTCCACGTAGTCTGTTTGCAGGCGCTCCAAGGAAACGTCGAGCTGGCGCGAGACGTGCTCCGGGAAGTTCGCCGGGGTGTGGGCGCCCTTGCCGATCACCACCACCTCTTCGCGCACGCCGCGATTGGCCATCCACGCGCCGAGCAGGCTTTCCATGCGTCCGCCGCCGTAGATGTGCGCGGTGTCGAAGGTGTTGCCGGCGTACTCGAAGTAGTTGTCGAACATCACCGCGGCGTGCTTCGGCGTCGGCTGGTTGTCGCAGCCCATGACGAGTTTGGAGACGGGCTTCTCGATGCCTTCGACGCGCGCCTTGGTGATGGCGTTGCGGCGCACGGAAAGCGGCCGGCCGTGAACGGGAACCGTCTGCCGCTCGGCCTTCTCGAAATCGAAGTACACGCCAGCTGAGCGGCGCCACTGGTCTAGGGTTTGCGCTTGGCCGAGGCTGTCCTGCCATGTCATGTGGGGCGATTCGACTTCACCGGCCGCGAGCGCTGCGGCGACCGCATCGACTTCCAACACGTAGATGGGCTTGCCGTTGCCGCTGATGGTTTCGCGCTCGTCTTGGCGAACGAGGTCGAACGCCCAGGTGCCGTCGGGCCGATTGCCGAACCACGGCGTGGAAACGTGGATCGATCCCTTGGAACCGAAGATGCGCACGGTGTTGTCGAGGGAAAGCGACACCGCGGTGGAGACGCGGGCTATGGTTCCGCTTGGGAACTTCAGCAGCGCCGAAGCCCAGCGATCCGTTCCGGTCTCCCCCAGCGTGGCGAAACCGGCGATTTCGGTGGGTTCTTCGCCAGCGACAAGACGCGCCATGGACACCGGATAGCAACCGACGTCCATGATGCCGCCGCCGGCGAGTTCGTTGCTGTGCAGGCGGCTGTTCGGGTCGAAGGGCGATGCGAAGCCGTGGCTGGCGTCGATCTGCCGCACTTCGCCGATGGCGCCGTCGCGCACCAATTCGTGTACTTTGGCGGTCTGCGGGTGGGCGCGGTACATGAACGCTTCCATCAGGAAGCGCTGGTGGAAGGCGGCGGTTTCCACCATCGCCATCGCTTCCGGGTGGTTCACGCCCAGCGGCTTTTCGCACAGCACCGCCTTGCCGGCTTCGAGCGCCTTGATGGTCCACTCGGCGTGCTGCGGATGCGGCGTGGAGACGTAGACCACCTGCACCGCCTCGTCCGCGAGCAGCGCGTCGTAGCTGCCGTGGGCGCGGATGCCGGGGCGGTTCAGGGCGAACGCATCCGCCGCCGCTTGGGTTCGGCTGCCGACCGCGACCAGTTCGGATGTTTCCGATTCCGCTATCGCGTCGGCCAGCTTGCCGGCGATTCGGCCCGTCGCCAAGATGCCCCAGCGCACAATCTCCGCCATGCTTCCCGCTCCGCCAATGACTGGATCGCATCATAGCGCCGCTGCGCTTGCGTTGCGGCTGCGGGTACACTTGGCGCAAAGGCATCGGAAAGGGCAAGGTGAGAGTCACGCGCTTCTACACCACGCCGGAGGGCGGATCGGCCTTCGACGAGGTGGACATTCCGTTCGCCGAGGAATCCACGGACGCCTGGGGCAATCGGCTGCGCTTGAGCGCCCCGTTCGCTTCGCCAGCGGTGCGCCTGTTCGACGCGCCGGCGGGCGCGTTCCAGGACTGGCACAACGCGCCCCGCCGCCAGCTTTGCGTGATGCTGGGGGGCGTCTGGGAAGTGGGGACGACGGACGGCCAGAAGCGGCGCTGGCGAGCCGGAGAGATGTTTCTGCCGGACGACGTGGAAGGCCGGGGGCATACCAGCGAGGTGATCGAGGGGCCGGTGCGGATCGTCTTCGTGCCGCTGCCGGAGGAGTTGGACCTGTCGCGCTGGCGAGTCGCATGAAGGAACAGACGGGCAAGAATCCGCCATGCGGCGTGGAGCAGTCGAACGTGCTCTACGCCCGCGCCAAGGCCGTGGTGCCGGGCGGTCTCTACGGCCACTTCGGCAGCGCCGTGCGCCCGGACGGCCCCAAGTTCTTCGGCAGCAGCGCCGGTTCGCGGTTCGTGGACGTGGACGGCAACGAATACGTCGACTACGTGTGCGGCTACGGCCCGAACATCCTCGGCTACGACCATCCGACGGTGGAAGCCGCAGTGCAGCGGGAGCAGCGCTTGGGCGGCGCCGTGAGCCTCGCGTCGCCGTTGCTGGTGGAGTTGGCGGAACGGCTGGTGGAAACGGTCGCCATCGCCGACTGGGCGGTCTTCGGCAAGAACGGCACCGACAGCACCGGCCTGGCGGCGATGATCGCCCGCGCCGCGACCGGCCGCGACAGGATTCTCAAGGTCGAAGGCGGCTACCACGGCGTCGCGCCGTGGATGCAGGCAGGACGCGCCGGCACCACTTCGGCGGATGGCGAAGGCGTGCTGACGGTGCGGTGGAACGATGTTCAGGGCTTCGACGACGTGATCGCCGAGCACGGCAAGAACATCGCCTGCTTCATGTCTTCGCCGTACCACCACCCCGTTCTGGAGGACAACCAGATGCCTGCCGAGGGCTACTGGGCGCATGTCGAAACGGTCTGCCGCGCCAAGGGCATCGTGCTGATCGTGGACGACGTGCGCGCTGGCTTTCGCCTGCACCTGGCCGGCTCCAACGCCGCCTTCGGCTTCGCGCCCGACTTGATCTGCTTCGGCAAGGCCATCGCCAACGGCCACCCGCTGGCGGCGCTGGTGGGCACCGATGCGCTGAAGCAGGCGGCGAGCGAGGTGTTCTACACCGGCACGCAGTTCTACAGCGGCGCGCCGATGGCGGCCGCGCTCGCCACGATGGATGAACTGGCGCAGGCGGACGCCCCGGCGCGGTTGCGCACGACGGGCGAGAAGCTGAACGCCGGGCTGGTGGAGGCCGCGAGCAACCACGGCTTCGAGCTGATCGCGTCCGGGCCGCCGGCGATGCCCTACTACCGCATCGCCAACGTGGACCGCGCGCTGCACATGGCGTGGATCGACGAGTGCGTTCGGCGCGGCGTCTACCTGCTCGGCTACCACAACCACTTCCTCTCGCTGGCGCATACCAGCGCCGATTTGGAACACACGTGGGAAGCTGCGGAGGCGGCGTTCAAGGCGCTCGCCGAGCAGCAGCGCTGATCCAACGGCATCGGAAACAGGAGAACGCAATGGCGGACGCCTTGATCGAGACCATCGACGAGTTCGAGGCCGAGTACCGGAAGGGCATCGGCACGGTGCTGCCGCATCGCCCGGCGAAGGAGGCGAATCTCGACAACATCCGGCGCTTCGGCGACGGGGTGGGCGACTACAACCCGCTGTGGCGAGACGAACAGCACGCCGCCGCCAGCCGCTTCGGCATGATCACCGCGCCGCCGCCGTTCCTCTTCGCCGTCACCCTCGGCGTGGTGGCTGGCGAAACCGGCGCCATCGACCGTCGCCGCGTCTCGACTCAGTACCTGCCGGTCAACTACGCCGGCGCGGAGATCGACTTCGTGCGCCCGATCTGGCTGAACGACCGGATCACCGCCCAGGAGCAGGTCGGCGAGACGGTGCGCAAGCGCAGCGGGCGCATCGGCCCGATCAACTTCAACACCGGCCTCGTGACGTTCACCAACCAGCGCCGGGAAGTCGTCGCCACCGTCAAGACCTTGATGGCGCGCTACGAGAACACTGGACACACGCTGGAGTACGACCGAACGCCGGGCGGTGGCGAAGGCGCCTCGGCGGATGTGCTGGCGGAACCCGCCGACCCGCTGGTATGGGAGCGCGAACGACGCGGTGCCGACACCCGCTACTTCGAGGACGTCGCCGTCGGCGAGACCGTGCCAACGCTGAAGAAGGGCACCTATTCCGTCACCGAACTCTTCCTGTTCACCCACGGCGTGCTCGGCACCGGCCGCAGTTCCCGCGCCGCCCTCGAAGCCGAAGACTCGGCCGACCTCGGCGGCGGCGGACGCTTCGACGCCGAACACGCCCGCAAGCGCCGCAACATGCCCGGCCAGTTCGACTACGGCCCGCAACGGGTCTGCTGGCTGAGCCAGATCGTCACCGACTGGATGGGCGACGACGGCGCCTTGCGGAAGCTGCACGCCTCCATCCGCCACCCGAACGTGGTCGGCGACACCAACACCCTCCACGGCGAAGTGACGAACAAGCGCATAGCCGACGGCGAAGGGCTGGTGGAACTCAGTGTGCGCAACGAGAACCAGTCCGGCCTGGCCACCGCCTTCGCCACCGCAGTCGTGGCGCTGCCGCTGCGCGAAGCGGGGTGAAGGCCGCGCCGGCGGTTGCGGCCTGTTCAGCCGGCGGCGTGCTTGAAGTACCTCGTCGAGAGCGTGCGCTGGTTTTCGTAGATCGAGCCTTGGTGGCGTGCGGCTGGCAGCGGCATGCGCACCGGCACGTGTTCCAGGCGCGGTTGCAGCGTCGGTTGGCCGTGGACCATGCGGGCGTTGAAGTCGTCCAGATTCGTTAGGTTTTCGATGCCTGCCAGCGGCCAAGCGTCCGCCGCGGCGTACTCGAAGAACAGCACGCGGCGCTCGCGGTTGGAGAGGTTCAAGGCCGAACCGTGGACCAGCCGAGCGTGGTGGATGGTGACTGCCCCGGCTTTCGCGTGCAGTTCGCGGGCGCCGGTGACGTCGAGGCCAGCTCTCTCCACGTCGATGGCGCCGCAGAAGGCGCCGACGCTGTGGTGGTCGTGGACGGGGCCGCGATGGGAGCCCGGCAGCACGCGCAGCGGGCCGTTGTCGGCGTCCATGTCGTCCAGCAGGATGCCCACCGCCAGCACGCTCTGGTTGGTGTGCGGATAGAACGCCCAGTCCTGATGCCACTCCACCGGCGCGCCGTAGCTCGCCGACTTCATGTTCACCTTGCCGCCTGCCCGCAGGCGGATGTCGGCGCCGATCAAGGGTTCGAGCGCGGCCATGATGCAGGCGTGGGCGGCCAGCTCGCGGTAGAAGGGGTGCGCCAGATGCGGGCGCTTGATGCGGCGCACCCGCGGCGCCGTGGGCGTGTGCGAGGCTTCGAGGTCGAGAATCTCCGTGTGGTCTTCGACGCCTTGGGCGCTGGCGACGATGGCGTCCGTGACGGTGCGCAGTTCGGCGAGCGTTTCGGGTTCGAGAAGATTCTCCACGACGACGTAGCCGTCGCTGCGGTACTGGGCGATCTGCGCTTCGCTTAGCGGCATCCCTCGTTCCCTGGCGCAACTCGATTGCATTGTCTCACGTTCGCGCCCGAGCGCGTTGAGGTGCCAACCGTCGTTCGGAGCGCTACGGCTTCGCGTTCGGCGACCACTGGCCGACGCGGCCCAGCGGAATGGCCGGCAGCCGCGAGGCGTTTTTCTCTTCGAGTTCCGCCAGATAGCGCTCCCAGTACTGCTGCTGGTTGGCGGCGAGATCGCGCAGGAAGGCCCACGAGTAGATTCCCGTGTCGTGGCCGTCGTCGAAGACGATGCGGATGGCGTAGTTCCCGACCGGCTCGATGGCGGTGACGGCGACGTGCTTCTTGCCGGTTTGCAGCACCCGTTCGGCGTCGCTGTGGCCACGCACTTCCGCCGATGGCGAGTAGACGCGCAGCAGTTCGGCGGGCAGCAGCGCTGGCTCTTCGCTGGCGTAGGCGAGTTCCAGCGTCTTTGACGCTCGGTGGTAGGTGATGCCGGTTGGGTTCACGGATGTGTACGTTGACGAACGCCCTTGCCGCCGAGCCGCTACAGGATGTAGCGCGAGAGTTCCTGGTTCTTCGCGATCTCTTTGAGGTGGGCGTCCACGTAGGCGGCGTCGATGACCGCCGCGGCGTCGCCGTCGCTCGCCTCGAAGGAGATCTCGTCGAGCAGCCGCTCCATCACCGTGTGCAGACGGCGGGCGCCGATGTTCTCCGTCTGCTCGTTCACCGCGCAGGAGATCTCGGCGATGCGTTCGAGCGCCTCGTCGCTGAATTCGACCTGCACGCCCTCGGTGGCGAGCAGCGCCTGATACTGCTCCGTCAGCGATGCGTCCGGTTCGGAGAGGATGCGCCGGAAGTCGGCGGGGGTGAGCGCCGACAGCTCCACGCGGATGGGCAGGCGGCCTTGCAGTTCCGGGATCAGGTCGGACGGCTTCGAGAAGTGGAAGGCGCCGGAGGCGATGAACAGAACGTGGTCGGTGCGCACCATGCCGTACTTGGTGTTCACCGTGCAGCCTTCGATGAGCGGCAGCAGATCGCGCTGCACGCCTTCCCGGGAGACGTCGGCGCCGTAGCTGTCGCTGCGCCGGGCGACCTTGTCGATTTCGTCCAGGAAGACGATGCCGGTCTGCTCCACGGCGTCCACCGCTTGGGTCTTCAGTTCGTCTTCGTTGACGAGCTTCAGCGCCTCTTCCTCGCCGAGCCGCCGGAGGGCGTCGCGCACCTTGAGGCGCATGGTGCGGGTGCGCTTGTTGGCGATGCTGGAGAACATGTTCTGGATCTGGCCGGTGAGCTCCTCCATGCCGGGCGGCGACATGACCTCGAGACCGACCGGCGCGGCGTCGATCTCGATTTCCACGTCGTGGTCGTCCATCTGGCCTTCGCGCAGGCGCTTGCGCAGCACTTGCCGGGTGTTGGCGTTGTCGCGGCCGTCGCCGTTCGTGCCGCGCGGCGGGGGCGGCAGCAGAACGTCCAGGATGCGGTCCTCGGCGGCGTCCTCGGCGCGGTGGCGCACCCGCTCCATCGCCTGTTCGCGCAGCATCTTCACCGAGATGTCCGCGAGGTCGCGGACGATCGACTCGACGTCGCGCCCGACGTAGCCCACTTCGGTGAACTTGGTCGCTTCCACCTTGATGAAGGGCGCGTTGGCCAGCCGCGCCAGACGGCGGGCGATTTCCGTCTTGCCGACGCCGGTGGGGCCGATCATGAGGATGTTCTTCGGCGTCACTTCCTCGCGCAGTTCCTCGGCGAGCTGCATCCGCCGCCAGCGGTTGCGCAGGGCGATGGCCACGGCGCGCTTGGCGTCGTCCTGGCCGATGATGTGCTTGTCGAGTTCGTGGACGATCTCGCGCGGTGTCATCAAGGTCATAGCGTCTCGATGGTGGTGTTGCGGTTGGTGTAGATGCAGATGTCCGCGGCGATGTCGAGGCTCTTGGCGACGACTTCGCGGGCGGACAGCGACGTTTCGTCCAGCAGCGCGCGGGCGGCGGCCTGGGCGTAGGCGCCGCCGGAACCGATGGCGACCAGGCCGGCCTCCGGCTCCACCACGTCGCCGTTGCCGGTGACGAGCAGGGTGCTTTGGCGATCGGCGACGACCAGCATCGCTTCGAGGCGCCGCAACGCCCGATCGCCGCGCCAGTCCTTGGCGAGTTCCACCGCCGAGCGCACGAGGTTGCCTTGGTACTTCTCCAGTGCGCCTTCGAAGCGCTCGAACAGGGTGAGCGCGTCGGCGGTGCTGCCAGCGAAGCCAGCCAGCACTTTGTCTTCGTGCAGCCGCCGCACCTTGCGGGCGTTCGCCTTCATGACCACGTTGCCAATGGTGATCTGCCCATCGCCGCCGACGACGACGTCTTCGCCGCGCCGGACGGAGACGATGGTTGTGCCTTCGAATTGCTTCAACGTCTGCTCGCGGGATCTGGTGGGGAGGTGGGTGGAATGCGATGTGAACGCCACACTAGGGCGCGTTGACATTCATGCGAGCGCGAGCCGGATGGCGACCACTCTGATCATCGCCGCGTAGCTCGACTCGGTCTGGTCGTAGCGCGTGGCGATGCGGCGAGAGTTCTTGATCCGGCAGAAGAAGTTCTCCACCCGATGCCGCCTCTTGTACTTCTCCGCGTCGAAGGCGATGGCCTCCTTGCGGTTCGACTTCGGCGGCACCACCGCCTCCGCGCCAAGCGACGACACCAGCTTCCTCAGACCGTCGCCGTCGAACCCCTTGTCCGCCAGCAGCGCCCCGAACGGCAGACCCGACAGCAGACCCTCCGCCGCCGGCAACTCGTGGCGCTGGCCCTCCAGCAGCGCGAACCGCGACAGCCTCCCCAGCGCGTCCACCACCGCCACAACCTTCGTCGTCAGACCGCCCCGCGACAGACCCGACTTCTCCGCGCCCCCTTTTTTCCCGTCGCGTGCTGGTGGACGCGAACGTTCGTGCCGTCGATCTGCACTTCCCCGAAGTCCAGATCCGACGACAACTCCTTGAACATCCTCTCGAAAACCCCCTTCAACGCCCACCGCCGGAAGCGCTTGAACACCGTGTTCCACTTGCCCAGGCTCGGCGGCAGATCCCGCCACGGCGCCCCCGTCCGCCCGATCCACAGCACCGCCTCCACGAAGCGCCGGTTGTCCTCGCCCGTGCGTCCCGCGTCGCCTTCCTTGCCCGCGCACAGCGGCTCGATCCGCTTCCACTGCGCATCGTTCAACATCTTCCGGGGAACCCCAGTCGCCATCGCTCGCCTCCTTGCGTCTTCCGCGCCCATCCAAGGCACGTCCATGAGCATTCATACACCTTCCATAGGAAATGTCAACGCGCCCTAGCACTGGCGGCGGTGGGAACGGTTGCATGATGGAGAACGCTGGTGTGGGCAGCCCTAGAGGCCGTCGTGGCGAAGCAGCACAGATCGGCCGCGCCGCAGCAGTTCGTCGCCGTCGGCGCAGTCGACCACCAAGTCGCCCATCGTGTCGAGCCGCTCGGCATCTTCCTCGTCGGCGAGGAGTGCCGCCAAGGCGTTGCCGGCTTCCGAGCCGAAACGTCGTGCCGCCTGCCTGCTCAGCATGGCACGTTCGCGGGCCATGCCACGGGAAACTCCTTTGGCCTGCCCTTCGGCGAGGGCGGCTTCGCGCCACTCGGTGATCGCTTGTTCCAGCATCGTCGGCTCTCCCATGTATGTCAGCGCCAAGCGCAGATGGTCGTCTTGCTGCTCGGCGCCCCGGCCTGCGAAGCGGAAGATCAGCATCCGCATCAGCAGGTCCGCCAGAATCGCGGCCAAGTCGTCCAGGCCGTCATGGCGCAGGGCGTCGAACAGCGTCTTCGACCGCACCGGCAAACTCGCTGGGTCGCGGCAGCACAGGAGTCGCAGCAGCGCCGCCAGCCAGTTCGTGCGGGCATCGTCCGCGGTTAGCGCCTTGGCGTCAAGGAATTCGAAGTCGAAATCCGGCCGGCGACGGCCGAGACTCGGCGGCGAGTCCCGCAGCAGTTCGCGCAGCGTCTTCGGCCGCCAGTTCCCGGCGCCGGTGTAGACCAGCACGAGCAAGGCCGGCGGCAGTTGCCGGCGCTGGTAGCGCGGCGTCTCCGCCAGCGACTGCCAGAGCAGGCCGGCGTAGACGAGCATGCGCAGCGCCATGCGCGAATCGGGCGAGGACTGGCACTCGACCGCGAGCATCGCCTCCGCCTCCGGATCGCCCGCGACGCCGACGGCCCATGCGAGGTCGCCAACGCGCTTCCGGCCGCCGCGGGCGACTTGCTCGGCGACGAGGCGGCGGAGTCGGCCCGCTTCAAGGCCGGCGCTGGCGTCTTCCGGCAGCAGCGACAGCAAGCGCGACACGGCGGCGGGGTGACTTAAGGCGGTGCGCAGAATGGCGTCTTCGTTCATGGCGGCAGTATGGAAGCCGCGAGCGCCGCCCGCCGCCGAGATCCGCCCGGCGCCGTGTGCGACATCCCTGTGATTTCACGTAGGACATTTGCCATGCCTGACGTAGGACATTTGCCATATGGCCCGGCCTCGACTCGGCGGTGCCACTTACAATGCGCCGCTCATCAATCGTGGATTGGCGAGGGGAACATGGAACTGACCGACAAGCACGCGGTGATTACTGGCGGCGCAAGCGGCATCGGCGCCGCGACGGCGCGGGCGTTCGCGCGCCTGGGCGCCCGGGTCGTGGTGGCGGACTTGAACGGCGAGGGCGCAAGGCAAGTCGCCGCGGAGATCGGCGGCGAGGCCGTGGTCTGCGACGTGGCCCGCGAAGAAGACGTCGGCGCGCTGGTCGAACAGGCCGAGCGCCGCTACGGCCCCATCGACGTCTTCTTCTCCAACGCCGGCATCGCCACCGGCCGCTCGCCCCTCGACACGGACATCGACGTCTGGAACGAACAGTGGCAGGTGAACGTGATGGCGCACGTGTACGCGGTTCGCGCCGTGCTGCCGTCGATGCTGGAACGCGAATCCGGCTATCTGCTGCACACCGCGTCGATGGCCGGCATTCTCACCACCCACGGCAATCTTCCCTACGCCGTCACCAAGCACGCCGTGGTCGGCTTGGCCGAGTGGCTCTCCATCACCTACCACGACAAAGGCGTTCGCGTCTCCCTGCTCGCGCCGCTCGGCGTCAACACGCCGATGCTCGGCGGCTCGCAATCGGGCTTCCGCAGCAATGCCGCTGGCCCCATCAAGGAACCGGAGGACGTCGCGCAGATGGTGGTGGACGCGGTGTTCGAGGAGCGCTTCCTGATCCTTACGGACCCAATCGCCGAGACCTGGATGGACCGCAAGGCGAACGATCTGGAGCGCTGGCTGAACGGCATGCGGCGGATGCAGGCCAAGATCGAAGCCGGGAGCTGACGGCGCTGCCCAGCCGGTCGCTCAAGCGGTGCTTGCGGTAGACTGCCGGCATCGTCTTTCAGCAGAGGGGAATCCACATGGCCGAGGAAGATCTGGTTCTGGTCGAACGGCGCGGCAAGAAGGAGGGCATCCTGTGGCTCACCCTCAACCGCCCGAACAAGCTCAACGCCCTCACCTTCCCGCTGCTGCGCCAACTGCGCGAAATCTTCGTCGACGCCCGCTTCGACCGTTCCGTGCGCTGCGTGGTGGTCACCGGCGCCGGCCGAGGCTTCTGCGCCGGCATGGACATGGGCGGCGCCGCCAACCCGGATCGCGAGCCGCCGCCGGGAGACGGCCCGGACCCGGAGGGCTACCGCCTCAACTTCCGCCACGAAACGGAAACCTACATCGCGTTCCGGCGCTTGGAAGTGCCTGTCATCGCCATGATCAACGGCCCATGCGTCGGCGCCGGCTTCGACCTCGCCAGCCATTGCGACCTGGCCGTCGGCTCCACCGCGGCGCGCTTCCAGGTCGCCTACGTGAAGCGCGGCGTCTTCGCCGACCTCGGCGGCTTCTGGTCGCTGCCGAAGATCATCGGCTGGCGCAAGGCGATGGAACTGATGATGACCGGCCGCTTCATGAGCGCCGAGGAAGCCCACGAAGCCGGCCTCACCAACTATCTGGTGGCGCCGGAGGAGCTGGAAGCGAAGACGATGGAACTCGCGCTGGAAGTGGAAGCCGGCCCGCCCATCGCCCAGAAGCTCGGCAAGATGCTGGCACTGCGCACCGCCCACATGGACTTCGACAGCGCCATGCAGTGGTCGGAGTCCGCGATCCCGGTGGTCGGCCTGTCCCGCGACTCCATCGAAGGCATGCGCGCCTTCATGGACCGCCGCGAGACGGATTTCCAAGGGCACTAGCCGGGGAGCGCGAGGGGCTTGCCCCCTCGCATGAAGAAACGGAGTCGCTAGCCCCCGGGCGCTTCGTCCACTCCGAAGCTGAAGATCCGCCCGCCGACGCTGCCGCTGGCCGCCAGGTATTCGTAGCTCGCCAGCGAGGGCACCGCCGCGTAGTAGAAGCCGTATTCGCCGGCGGGGAGCGGCTGTTCCGGCGTGGCGCGATAGACGTTGCCGCGCACCACGGTGTAGTCCAGCGCGCGCTGCTGGCGGCGCGAGGGCCCGATGCCACCGCCGAACATCCAG
Source organism: Candidatus Azotimanducaceae bacterium (assembly GCA_965243175.1). GTDB lineage: Bacteria > Pseudomonadota > Gammaproteobacteria > Pseudomonadales > Azotimanducaceae > VXYL01. The sequence continues at coordinate 2,999,657 of OZ251532.1, forward strand.
AACCGCGCCACGCTGAACCGCCGTTCTTCGCGCCGCTGGTGGACCTTGTGCGCCACCAGCTCGAAGCCCTCGGGGTCGATGTTGGCGATCGGATCGAACGGCGAGGTCGCCTCGGGCATGCAGAACCAGAACTCCGGGCGCGATTCCAGCAAACGCCGCGCCGCGCTGGTTCCGGCGATGGTGGCGCGAACCGTCGTCGGCACGATGCCGTAGGCCGCGTCCGCGGCGGTCGCCATCAATCCGCCGTCGCCGATTCGCGTCATGTTGTCCATGTCCAAGGCGACGAGCCCGTGCCCGGCGGCAACGTAGATGCCGGGGCCAGGGCAGGGCGTGCCTTCGAAGTCGCCCGCGAGCGGAATCTCGGTGGCGCGCGCCATCGCCGCCAACACCGAGTCTGCCACCCCGTCTTCGGACAAGCGGATGAGCGTCGCAACGGAGGTGTCGAAGGCGCCCGCGGTAGCGTCGATCTTGGCGACGACGACCTCGTTCGACAGCCCAGCCTCCAGCAAGGCCAGCACGTCGTCGTTGGTCAGCACTTCGCCGTACGGCGCGTCCTCGCCCGCTCCGAAGGCGCCGCAGCAGCAGATCGCCGCGGCCAAGGCAATGCTCCGCATCATGGCCCGCACTCCAAGTTGTCGTAGACCATAGGACAGGCCCGACGCCCCTTGGTTCGCAGGCGCGTCAGCAGCGCAACCGCCTCGCTGCGCGACCGAGTCGGCGAGCCAAACTCGCGCCCTACGCCGCTCCCGCCAACGGCCCGCGCAGCAGCCTCCCCGGCGCAGCCCCGGTCGGTTCGTTGTCCTTGAGCAGCACTTCGCCGTTCACCACCGTGGCGCGAATGCCCGTTGCCGTCTGCTTGAAGCGCTTGGCGCCGGCCGGCAGGTCGTGGACGATCTCCGGCATGTCGGCTTGAATCGCGTTCGGGTCGAACACTGTCACGTCCGCCGCCCAGCCCGGGCGCAACTGGCCGCGTTCGCGCAGCCCCCAGCGGCTGGCGGGTTCGGCGGTCACCATGCGCACGGCTTCTTCGAGCGTCAGCGCTTCGCGCTCGCGCACCCATTGGCTGAAGACGTTGGTTTGCAGCGAACTGTCCATGATCTGCGAAACGTGGGCGCCGGAATCCGAGAACGTCACCACCGAGTGCGGATGCTTCATCATTGCCAGCACGTCGTCGTCGTTCTCGTTGTTGATTGGCATGCGGAACAGCGTCTCGAAGTTCTCTTCCAACGCCAGATCGATGACCAGCTGCGCTGGCGCAACGCCGCGTTCGCGCGCCATTTCCGCCACGCTCCGATCCTTGCCGTGGGTGTCGCGCATGACGAACACCCACTCCCAATCCGGCGGATTGACCGTGGCGCCCCGCGCCTTGTGCCGTTCGCTCGGATGGCTGGCCACGGCCACCAGCTTTGCTTGCAGTTCCGGGTCCGCGAACTTCGCCCGTTGCTCGGCCAGCGGCAGCTTGCGGACTTCGCGCCACACGTCCCAGGAATCGAACGGCATGTGCGAGCGGAAGGTGTAGATGACGTTCAGCGCCCGCGAATGAACCTGCGCGAACATGCGCCCGCCAGCCGCTGCCACGTCGTCGAGCAGGCCCAGGTACTGCGGCCAGATTTCCGGCGCCCGACGGCTGGCGAACAATCCCCAGGTGACCGGCACCCCGGTCTCCACGGCCAACGCCTTCAAGCGCTGGTGGTAGTCCTCGATGCGCTCCGGATCGCGCCCCACCGCTTCGCCCGCGATCTCGAACATGCCTGCGCCAGCCCGGCCCATCGCGCCGACGATGGCGCGCACTTCGTCCCAGGCCGCCACGCGGCTGGCCACCGGCTTGTGATCCGAGGTCTGGTGGTTGGGCGAACGCGAGGTGGTGAAGCCCATCGCCCCGGCGCGAACGGCTTGCTCCACCAGCCCCGCCATGCGCTGCACCTCGTCTTCGGTGGCCTCTTCCTCGAAGGCCCGCGCACCCATCACGTAGGTGCGCAGCGCCGAGTGGCCCAGGTAGCCCGCGTAGTTGATGCCCTTCGGCGTTGCGTCGAGCACGTCCAGATACTCGGGGTAGCTCTCCCAGCGCCACTGGATGCCGGCCAGCATCGCTTCCCGGGCGATGTCCTCGGCGCGTTCGAGATTGCGGAACACGAGGTCCGCTTCCTCTTCGCGGCAGGGCGCCAGGGTGAAGCCGCAGTTGCCCATCACCACGCTGGTGACGCCGTGGTAGCAGGAACACGAGCCGATGGGATCCCAGAACACCTGCGCGTCCATGTGCGTGTGGCCATCGACGAAGCCCGGCGCGACGACGTGGCCTTCGGCGTCCAGCGTCTCCTTCGCCCGGTCCTTGATCTCGCCGATGGCGGCGATGCGCCCCTCGGCGATGGCCACGTCCGCCCGAACCCCCGGCGAGCCGGAGCCATCCACCACCGTGCCGTTCCTGATGACCAGGTCGTAGGCCATGTCGTCTTCTCCATGCGAAAGCGATGCGACACACCATACATGAACACGCCGAGCGGCTTTCCGAGCGTCCGCCCAAAGCAGCGCCGAACAGCGGTTCGCTACACTCCCCTCCATCGGCAGTCGAAGGGGCAGGGAATGAGCGAGACATCGCAGGTCGTGCGCGTGGCGCAGCGCGTCGTGGCGGCGCCGTGGTTCCACTGGGGCGTGGTCGCCGTCATCGGCGCCAACGCGCTGGTCATCGGGCTGGACACGTCGGAAGTCCTCGCCGAGCGCTTCGGCGCCTGGTTCAAGGCGGCCAACCAGCTCTTCCTCGGCATCTTCGTCGTTGAAGCCGTGGTCAAGATCGTCGCCTGCTGGCCGAAGCCGCAGCGCTACTTCAAGGATGGCTGGAACGTCTTCGACTTCGTGGTGATCGTCGTCAGCCTGCTGCCGAGCAGCGGCGAACTCGCCACCTTGGCGCGCCTCGCCCGCCTGCTCCGCGTGCTGCGCTTGGTCTCCGCGCTGCCGGAACTGCGGCTCATCGTCGCCACGCTGCTGCGCTCGATTCCGAGCATGTTCAACGTCGTCTGCCTGATGTCCATCGTCTTCTACATCTACGCGGTGGCCGGCTACCACTTCTTCCACGAGGCTGACCCCACCCACTGGCGCACCCTCGGCATCTCCGCGCTCACCCTGTTCCGCGTGGTCACCCTGGAGGACTGGACGGACGTGATGTACACGGCGATGGAACACCACTGGTGGGCCTGGGCCTACTTCGTCAGCTTCGTGGTGGTGGGCACGTTCGTCGTCGTCAACCTCTTCATCGCCGTGGTCATCAACAACCTGGACGAAGCCAAGACCCAGCGCCTCGGCGAACTGGCCACGCCGCCCTCCCGCCAGGAGCTGCTCCGCGAACTGCAAGCGACGCAAGCGTCCCTCGCCCGCCTCGAGCAGCGCCTCCGCGACGTGCCGCCGTAGGTTCGCGGCGCAACGCGTTGCGTTGCACTTGAAGGCACGCAGCGTTCGTTGGCACACTGCCCCTCGAACCCGCCGCGAGCCAGCAAGGCGAACGGCAACGGGAAACAAGGGGAACGCCAGTGAAAGCAGCCGTCTTTCGAGCCGTCAACACGCACATGCACGTCGAGGACATCGACATCGACAAGCCCGGCCCGCGCGAAGTGCTGGTGCGCACGGCGGCAGCCGGCGTGTGCCATTCCGACATGCACTTCTTCAACGGCACCTACCCGGGGCAGACGCCCTGCGTGCTCGGCCACGAATCCGCCGGCATCGTCGAGCAGGTCGGCGAAGCGGTGAGCTACGTCAAGCCCGGCGACCATGTAATCACCTGCCTCTCGGTGTTCTGCGGTCACTGCGAATACTGCCTCACCGGCCACATGTCGCTGTGCCAGGAACCCGAAGTGCGGCGCGGGCGAGACGACGACCCGCGCCTCTCGAAGGAAGGCGGCGCGCTGGCGCAGTTCGCCAACCTCGGCTCGTTCGCCGAGCAGATGCTGGTCCACGAACACTCGGTGGTGAAGGTGCGCGAAGACATGCCCCTCGACCGCGCCGCCTTGATCGGCTGCGGCGTCACCACCGGCGTCGGCGCCGTCATCCACACCGCGGCGGTGGAACCCGGCGCCACGGTCGCCGTGATCGGCTGCGGCGGCGTCGGCCTCTCTTGCATCAACGGCGCGGCCATCGCCGGAGCGTCCCGGGTGATCGCGGTGGACATGGTGGCCTCGAAGCTCGAACTGGCGCGTTCCTTCGGCGCCACGGACGCGGTGGACGCGAGCGCTGGCGACGCCGTGGAGCAAGTGCGCGAACTCACCGGCGGCGGCGTCCACTACTCGTTCGAGGCCATCGGCCTGAAGGCCACCGCCGAGCAAGCGTTCCGCATGATTCGACGCGGCGGCACGGCCACCATCATCGGCATGATTCCGCCGGGGCAGATGGTGGCGCTGCACGGCCCCGAGTTCCTGTCGGAGAAGAAGATCCAAGGCTCGATGATGGGCTCCAACCGCTTCCGCGTGGACATGCCGCGCTTCGTGGACTTCTACCTGCAAGGCAAACTGCATCTGGACGACATGATCTCCAGCCGCATCCCGCTCGGCGAAGTCACCGACGCGCTCTTGGCCTTGGACAAGGGGGAAGTGGCGCGCAGCGTCATCGTCTTCGATTCCTAAGGCACGAGCGCTGATCGAAGCCCGTCCGCCGGCGGGCTTTCGAACTGGTCCGGCGTTCGGTCACGAGTTCGTAGCGGCGCTAATCGATGGACTTCTTTCGCGTACAAGGCGCCCGCCGGCTCGAAGGCAGCATCGCGCCGATGGGCAACAAGAACTCGGCGCTGCCGCTGCTCGCCGCATCGGTGCTCACCGACGACCCGCTCGAAATCGGCAACATGCCGGACATCGGCGACGTGCGCACCAAGCTCGCCCTGTTGCGCAGCCTAGGAGTCGAAGCACACCTAGCGGACGGTGTCTGCGCCCTGAACGCGAGCGCGGTGCGCAACGCCCTGCGGGAGCAGCGCCTCGCCAGCGGCATCCGCACCGCCGTTCTTCTCGCCGCGCCGCTCCTGGCCCGCTTCGGCGAGGCGCGCATCCACCGCCCCGGCGGCGACCGCATCGGCCGCCGCCGCTTGGACACCCACCTGATCGCCCTGCAAGCCCTCGGCGTGGACGTCGCCGCCGAGGACGACTGCTACGTGCTGCGTTGCCCGCGTCTACGCGGCGCGGACGTCTTCCTCGACGAAATGAGCGTCACCGGCACCGAACAGGCGATCTTCGCCGCGGTGCTGGCGGAGGGAACCACCACCATCGCCAACGCCGCCATGGAACCGCACGTGCAGGACGTCTGCCGCTGCTTGAACGCGATGGGCGCCCGCATCTCCGGCATCGGCACCCACGACCTCGCCATCGAAGGCGTGGCGGCGTTGCGCGGCGCCCGCTTCGACATCGGCCCGGACTACATGGAAGTGGGCTCGCTCATCGGCCTCGCCGCCGCCACCGGTTCGGCCATCCGCATCCGCCGCGCCCACCCCGCCGAACACCGCATGACGCGCATCATGTACGGGCGCCTGGGCGTCACCTGGCAGGACGACGGCGACGACATCGTGGTGCCGGCGGAACAGGAACTCGCCGTGGTGCCGGATTTCGACGGCGCCGTGCCGAAGATCGACGACATGCCGTGGCCCGGCTTCCCCCCCGACCTCATCAGCATCGCTCTGGTGGTCGCCACCCAGAGCCGTGGCACCGTGCTGATCCACCAGAAGATGTTCGACCGCCGCCTGGTCTTCGTGGACCGCCTGATCGACATGGGCGCCGGCATCGTCCTCTGCGACCCGCATCGGGCGCTCGTCATGGGCCCCACCCAGCTGCGCGGCGAGTCGCTGGTCTCGCCGGACATCCGCGCCGGCATGGCGCTGGTCATCGCCGCCCTCTGCGCCGAAGGCGAGAGCACCATCCACAACATCGGCCAGATCGACCGCGGCTACGAACGCCTGGAAGTGCGCCTGCGCGAACTCGGCGCCGCCATCGAACGCCGCCAGGAGTAGCCCGGCGGCAAGTTCCGGCCTAGGCGTCCAGCAGCCGGAACCTCGTGCCGCAGAGGTGGACTTCGTCGTCCGAAACGTAGGCGTCGCGTTCCCGCGCCTTGGCGAGGATGCGCTGCCGGTCGGCCACTTTCAGATCCAGCCCGCCCAAGCCGTAGCCGCGCCCGTCGATGGCTTCCACGAAGCGCACGTCGACGTTGTTGAGCGCCATGCGCAGAACGCTGCCCTCGCGGCTGACCGGCAAGCCGGCCACCTTGCCCCAGAGTTCCGCCAGCCCCACCGGGTCCGGCCCTTGCAGTTCGACCGCCGCGTAGTCCACGGTCACCGACTGGTCCACCTTGTCGAACCACTGTGTGCCGCCCGCCGGTTCCCAGTTGCCGTTGAAGTCGTTGGCTTGGTCCCAGTCGATCTCGAAGAACGCCGCCCTCATGTCGCCGGGATGGATCTGGCAGATGTTCCAGTTCTCCCGCGCCACTTCCCAGGCGATGCGCACGTCGTTGTCCAGAGCGCGCTGCCGCACCGCCTGCTGGTTGGCGCTCGAATCCGCTTGGCAGATCACCATGTAGCCGCCATCGCCGTTGCGCCGGTCGAGGTAGCGCCCGGCGGCGGTGTTCTCCTCCACCGGCGCCACCACTTCGAGCATGTTGCGGCCAATCGGCAGCAGCGTGTTGACGAGGCCGAACTTGCCGACCCCCGGATCGACGAAGCAGCGATGGATGCCGAAGATCTCCTCCAGATCGTCGATGGTGGAATCCAGATAGCGGGCGACGAGGCAGATCTGGCGCAGTTGAATGGTCATGTCGAATGTTCCTTTGGCGGCGATGGATGCGGCCGCGTCTGCCAGCCGCTTGAGCAGCACGTATGATCAACGCGATGGTTCGAGATTGCCAGCGGGTATTGCCCGCCGCGTGGTTGGCGGCGAGTTTGGTTGCCGGATCGGCATTCGCCGAAGGCAGCTTGGAGGTGGGCCTAGGCCCGGTGGGTTCGAGCGGCCACTTGCAGACGCCAGCGGGCGGCCAAATCGGCACCGCGAGCGCGAAGCGCCCGACCCTCGCGGAAGCCGCCCTCGACGGCGGCCACTACCGCTGGCTAGCCGCCAGTGCGACGCTCGGTCGCGGCCGCCTGCGCTTGCGCTACGCGGACATCGCCGCGCAGGGCAAGGAGGCGTTGGCGAACCGCCTCGTCGCGCAAGGCCGCGCGTTCGACGCCGGCGAGCAAGTCCGCTCGCGGGCCGCCTTCGACAACTTGACGCTCGCTTGGACGTGGCGCTTCGAGCGCGAAGGCTGGCGCGCCGAACTCGGCCCGCAGGTGCGCTGGACGGCCTTCGATCTGCGCATCGACGGCGCCGGCCAAGCAGTGGATCGCCGCTACCGCGTCTACGCCGTCGGCGCGTTCGGAATCCTCTCGAAGCAGCTTGGGCAGCGCTTCAACGGCGTCTTGGAAGCAACCGCCGCGCCAGCCTTCGACGGCGCGGCCAGCGCCTACGCTCTGGCGCCGAGCATCGAGTACCGCATCGGCGAACGCTTGGGCCTACGTCTCGGCGCCCGCTTCGAGGCGTTCGGCTACGACGACGCCCACAAGCAGACGCTGCCGAACGACTTGCGCGTCCGTCGCCGCCTGCTGCCGACTCTCGCCCTCCGCGCCCGCTGGTAGGCCCCTGGGAGCGCGGGCGTCCCCGCCCGCATTGCAGCCGCAAGGCTGCCCGACCGTCCCTATCGCAGCAGATCCAGGCAGCCCGTCTCCCCAAGCACCGCGTCGAGCGCCGGGTCGCCAGTCTCCGCGTACTTCGCCTTGATCACCCCCAGACTCCGCGCATGGTACTTCTGCGGCCTTTGCGTCCAGCGCTTGCCCTTCAGCGTCACGTAGAACTCCGCCGCGCCATCCGCGATGGCCTGCGCGTTGGCGTTGCTCCACGGCAGGAACATCGCCGCCACCTGGTCGCGCAGAAGCGGCGTCAACGTATCTTGCAACGCCGCCCAGTCTTCGAAGCCGCCCAGCGCCTCCGGTTCCAGCATCCGCTCCACCCAAGCGACGACGTTGCCGTGCTGCGCCACCAGCGCCCCGGCGGTCGGGTCGCGCCCGCATTCGTAGATCTGCCCCCACAGGCCGAAGTCGCCGAAGGCCGGGCGTTCGCCGAAGAGGTAGGGCCGAGAACCCAAATGCGCGTCCAACAAGGGCAGCGTGTCCGCCAGGCTCTGCTCGATCTGCGGCGCGGTCGTCTCGTTGGCGCCGACGAACCACGTCCGCGGCACCATGCGTTCGCGGATGGTCTTGGCGGCGGCCTCCACATCGTCCGCATTGGCGGCGAAGCGCCTCGACACGGCCAGCTGATCGACCTCCCGCGCCCAGCGCATGTGGAACATCCATTTGTTGCCCCACTCGTCGCCGAACTCTTCGAGCAGCGCCGAGACGAAACGCGCCGTGGCCTCCTCCGGATGTACGCCGCGCTCCGGGAACCGTTCCTCCATCGCTTCGATGATCGGCGTGGAGTCCTGGATGCCGGTCTCCTCCGGCGTCACCACCAGCGGCACCAGCGGCAGCCGCGCGTGCTTGGCGAACAGTTCCTGGGCTTCGCCGCGCTGCCGCCACTGGTGGGAAATCCCCTTGTAGCGGAAGTACGAACGCACCTTCACCGAATAGGGCGATTCCTCGGACCCGATGACGACGAAATCCGCCATCCCTAGCTCGCCCGCGTACCCGTGAACGAGGCGTTGCCGAAGGCGCCGAGCTTCACGTTGCCGCTGATCTCGTCGCCCTCCACGGTGGCGCTGAACTCCAGCGTCATGGGCATCGGGCTGGTCATGTTGGCGGTCCAGCTGGCCTTGCCGTCTTCCACCTTGCCGTTGTCGATCTCCATGCTGCCCTGGGCGCCGGCCATCGTGCCGGTCAGCGCGCTGCCCTCGCTGGCCAAGGTCAGCGTGGCCTTCTGCGCGCCCATCGGCGAGTTCACCGTGGTCTCCCAAACGCCGTCGAAGTCGCTCATGTCGTTTCCTCGTGGAAATGTGGAAATGGTGTGCGCAAGTATGACAGACCCGGCGCGTTCGATAGCCTATGGTCAAGCGCTCAACGGGCGGGGAAACACGATGCGGCAGGCGAACCGAAAGCGCACCGAATATCCGGCTCTGCGCTGGCTGCTCGCCGTCGCCGCGTTCGCCTTCATCGCCGCCGCGGACTGGTTCGCGGACGGCCTCGGCCCGCGCCTGCTGCTAGGCTCGGCGACGCTGCAGCTGCACTCCGAACCGCCCGCCGCCCGGGTGCTGCTGAACGGCGAGTTCGTCGGCGAAACGCCGTTGCGTGAAACCGTGCGCCCCGGCGAAGTCGTGGTGCGCTTCGAGCACCGCTTCCACGACGCCACGGCGCAGCGCGTCGTGCTGGCGCGCGACGAGGAACGGCGCGTGGACGCCAACTTCGCCCCCGCCGAGGGCGTGCTGGAAATCACCAGCAATCCCCGCGGTGCCACGCTGCTCATCGACGGTGAACCACTGGAAGAAGCCGCGCCAGCGGTGTTGAACCTCCCCACCGGCGCCTACGCCGTGACGGCGACGATCCCCGCTCGCCAGACCAAGACGGAAACTATCGAAGTGCTGCCCCGCGAACACACGCGCCTCGCCTTCGAACTCGAACGCAAGGCGGTCGGCCAGCTCTTCGTCTCCCTCCATCCCGCCGACGCCACGCTGGAAATCGTCGACGTGGCCGAGCCGTACCAGCCCGGCATGATGCTGCCGTTCGGCGCCTACCGGATGCGCGCCAGCCGCCGCGGCTACGCCAGCGAGCAGTTCACCCTGTGGGTGCGCTACGGCGAAAACCGCCACGCCGTCCGCCTGGAACGCCTCGCCGGTCGCCTGCGCCTGAACGTGCAGCCGGCCACGGCGATGGTGGAGGTGTCGTACCAGCAAGGCAGCGAGCGCCGTACACATCGCCTTGAGCATGGCGACCAGCTGCGCATCCCAACCGGCTCCTTCGAGGTCCGCGCCGAAGCCCTCGGCCACCGCAGCTACCGGCGACGGCTGACGATGCCCCCGCAAGGCCTGACCCACGCCGTGTCCATGAAGAAGCACGACGTCACCGCCGGCGAGCGCTTCCGCGATCGCCTGCGTTCCGGCGGCGAGGGCCCGCTCCTGGTCGTCGTGCCGGCCGGCCGCTTCCGCATGGGTTCCCGCACCGGCGCCGCGGACGAACGCCCGGTGCGCACCGTCACCGTCCTGGAGCCGTTCGCGCTGGGCGTCTTCGAGCTCACGCAATGCGAGTTCGCCCGCCAGCCCGCGCCAGCCGCCGAACCATCCGCAACGCCTTGCGCCGAGAACCTCCCGGCGACCAGCATGACTTGGCAAGCGGCCGTCGCCCACCTGGCGTGGCTGAGCGAACAAACCGGCCACCGCTACCGCCTGCCGAGCGAAGCGGAGTGGGAGTACGCGGCCCGCGCTGGCCAAACCGGCCGCTACCACCACGGCAACGCCCCGGCCCGCCTCTGCGCCTTCGCCAACATCGCCGACCGCACCCTCGCCGGCCGCTTCACGTCCCGAGGCGTCGCCCCATGTTCGGACGGCGAAGCCGGCACGGCCCCAGTCGGTCGCCTCCGCTCCAACGCCTTCGGCCTCCACGACACCCTCGGCAACGTCGAAGAATGGGTGGCGGACTGCTGGAACGGCAGCCACGCCGACGCCCCGGAGACCGCCCGCGTGCGCACCGACGGCCACTGCGGCAGCCACGTCGTGCGCGGCGGCGGCTGGGATTCAACGCCCGAGGAAGCCACCCTCAGCTACCGCTCGTTCAGCAGCGTCAAGAACAGCGCCCGCGGATTCCGCGTCCTCCGCGAACTCTAGGCGTTGGCCGACCAGCGAGCGGCAACGGCAATCGGCCAAGGTTGCCTTGCCGCCGCCGTTGCCCGTCGGTCGATTGAGAACTCCGCGCCTTCGGCAGCGCCGGCGGCCTGCACGCGGAATTGATGGCAAATGTCCTACAGCGGACATGGGCGATGTCTGACATGAAAAAGCTGAGATTTCCTACATCTCCACTGGGCGATGTCCCACATGGCCGGCGCCCCATGCCGGCTATCGTTCCCGCATGAACGAGATCAAACCCACCAGCGACCCCATCTACAAGCGCCTCTACTCCTTCCCGGAGATGGTGGCCGACCTGCTGCGCAGCCTGCTGCCCGGCAAGATGGTCGAAGGGATGGACATGGGCTCGCTGGAGAAGATGTCCGCCGAGTACGTCGGCGACGACTTCCGCAAGCGCCACGGCGACACCGTGTGGCGGGTGCGCGCCGACGGCGCCGCGGGCGGCTGGGCCTACGCCTTGGTGCTGGTGGAGTATCTATGTTGCAAGTGGTCTTTTGAGGTGGCCTCCTTAGCTGGTCATGCTTCCAGTGGTGCCTTTGGGGTTCACGCAGGGGCTGGGAGCGGTGGGCCGATGCCCGCGCTCGGCTGGCGGCTGGCGGAGGCGCCGGAGGATGGCGGCTGGCCCTTCGGGCCTTGGCTGCGGTCGCCGAGGCTCCCTTCGCCAACGCCCGAAGTGCGGCCGGCGTCCTCGGCCGGCTCCGGCAGCGGCGTGTTGTGCTGGCCGCCTGCTCTGGGCGTCCAGAGCCGGTCGTCGCGGAGCAGGACGTTGGCGAGCAGGAGCAGCTTGCGCATGACGGCCACCAGGGCGACCTTCCCCGGCTTGCCGTCGGCGACCAGCTGCCGGTGCTTGGCGGCCATGTCCGGGTTGCAGCGGACGGCGCTCATCGCCGCCATGTAGAGGAGTCGCCGCACCCGCGCGCGGCCGCCCTTGATGTAGCTGCGGCCCTCCAGTTCCCCGACTCGCGCGCCATCGGCGCCACGCCGGCCAGGCTGGCCGCGGCCTTGGCGTCGAGCGCGCCCAGTTCCGGCATGTCGGCGACGAGTCCGGCGGCGGTGACCGGGCCGACGCCGGGGATGGAGGCCAGCACCTCGGCGCGCCGCGCCAGTCGCGGGTCGTCCGCCAGCAGCCTTCCGACCCGAGCGTCCACGGCTTTCAGCTGGCGGTCGATCTGCGCCAGCCGGTTGCGGTTCTGCCGCCTGAGCAGCGGGTCGCGGACGTGCGTCCGGCGGTTCAGCGCCGCGACGCGGTCCTTGACCAGGGCGTCGCGCGCCGCGGCCAGTTCGTCGAGGTCGCGCAGCGCCTGCGGCTTCGCCTCCACCTGGCGCAGGGGCAGCGCCCGGCCCATCGCGGCGAGCACCCGCGCGTCCGCCGCGTCCGTCTTCGCCTCTTCGCCCAGCGCCTGCGCGAAGCGCCGCGCCCGCGCCGCGTTCACCCGCGCCAGCCGCAGCCGGCCGGCCAGCGCCTCCTCGAAGTCTCGGTGGTAGTGGCCGGTGGACTCGTAGACCACCATCGGGTCCGCCGGCGCGACCCACGCGGCGAACTCCTCGAAGCCCTCGGCGTCGTTGCCGAAGCGCTTCGCATCGTCCGGCCGCCAGGCATCCAGATGCGCCTTCGAGACGTCCACGCCGACGGCGGCATCTCCGCTATGATCGGCCATGCTTTCCTTTCTCCTGCTCTTGTCGTTCGGGCCTCGACGCCCACGTATCCATTCAGGACTTGGGAAAGACGGTGGCGACCACTCTCGAGCTCGGCCCGCGACGGCCCATTCCAAGCACGGTCCGACCACCGCCACCCTCCGGCCTTTCCGGTACCGGGAGGCCGGAGGGGATTGGGCCCTCCCGAAGGCCCAATCAACGCGAATCTAAACAGACAAGTTCCAATCGAGCACCGACCCGACGATGGCGCTGCGTGTGCTGGAGTACACGGCGATGCTGTACCGCGATCTACTGCGCGCCAAAGTCGTGAAGCCCGGCCAGCTGCCGCCGGTGCTGCCGCTGCTGCTCTACAACGGCGAGTCGCCGTGGAGCGCGGCGCTGGACGTGCGCGACCTGATCGTCGAGACCGGGCCGACGCTAGCCGCATACCAGCCGTCTCAACGCTGTCTGCTGCTTGACGAACGGCACGTCGAGGCGGACGATGTGGGGGAGTTGACGAGCGCGGTGGTGCGGCTGGAGCAGAGCCCTCAGCCGGGGTGCGCGAGGGGCTTGCCCCTCGCATGAAAGAGTAGCACGGCGGAGGACCTGTTCGCGGTTGAGCAGATGCTGGCGAAGCTGCTCGTCGGCCCCGACCATCGGGAGCTGCGGTGCGCCTTCGCGGACTGGCTGTGGGTACTGGAGAGACAACTGCGGCGCCCGGGCGAGCAGGCGGCACAACCGCCACCGAACCTGACGCTGGAGGAAGTTGGAATGAGACTGGAAGAGCGAGTAGCCCGCTGGCGGGACCCGTGGATCGAGCAGGGCAAGCAGCAGGGCGTCGAACTGGGCAAACAGCAGGGCATCGAACTGGGCATTGGCCAGGGGAGGCGGGATCAGCTGCGGCGCCTAGCCGAGGTACGGTTCGGCGAGGCGACTGCGGAGCGCTTGTCCGCCTTGCTGCAACGCGAGGACGACCCGCGACGACTTGACGCGCTCGCCGTGGCGGTGATGCGCTGCGAAACGGCCGACGAGCTGCTCCGCCAGGCCAGCAACGGGGCGCCCGAAGCCTAGCGACGCCCGGCGCCATCCGCGGGAGCCCTCAGCCGGGGAGCGCGAGGGGCACCACTCGCATGAAAGAGCCCTCAGCAGGGGAACGCAAGGAGCGCCCCTCGCACGAAAGATCCCTCCCCAAGGCACGGCCGCCCCGCGATTCCTCGCCCACCCACTCCCCATCGCCGCACTCGGTTTGTGCTATTTTCCGCCGCAGACCGAAGAGGGTTGAGGTTGGGGTGAGGAGCTATGCCGTTCCCAACGCGGGTAGCTGCCGCGACTGCGCCACGGATGGGCCGCCCCGGAGCGCACCCGCGCCGGATGGCCTGACGTACCGAGCATGACCACGCGCCAATTCGCCGCTGCCCTCTTGGCCGCCCTCTGCGCGTTCGGCGCCACCGCGCAAACCGTCTCCATCACCTCCACCCCCGCCAACGGCACCCACTATGTTGCCGGCGAAGCGATCACCACCCGCATCAGCGGCCTCAGCAGCGCGGTCTTGACGGTGGGCGGGCTGTTTAGCGCCTGCAGGATGTCTCTCACGATTGGCGAAAACACGCGCGAGGCGAGCACGGTGCGTACGCTTAGCCACCCGACGGAGACGTTTGTGGACTTCACCTACACGGTTGTGGCGGCGGACCTCGACACCGACGGCATCAGCATTCCCGCGAACTCGATCTCCGGCCCCACGTGGGGAGCGGGAGGCGGCTCCACCATCGACCGCAACCACGCCGCCTTGAGCGACCAAGTTTCGCACAAGGTGGGCTCCGCGGTGCCGGCCGTACCCATCGTCACCGACACCGCCTCCCTCGCCCTCAACGAGGGCGCCTCCGCAACGTACACCGTCGCGCTGGGCAGCCTGCCGGCTGGCACAGTCACGGTGTCCATCACGAGCGACAACAGCGACGTCACGGTGGACACCAGCACCACGTCCGGCGTCCAGACCACGCTGACGTTCACCACCACCAACTGGACACCGCGCAGACGGTCACCGCCACCGCAGGCAGCGACTCGGGCATCGGCGACGAAACGGCCACCCTCACGCACACCGCTAGCGGTGCCAACATCGGCACCCACACCCTGCGCGTCACCGTGCAGGACGACGAGGCGACCGGCACGGACTACGACGCCGACGAAGACGGCCTAATCGACATCGACTCGCTGGCCAAGTTCAACGCCATGCGCTGGGACCTGGACGGCAACGGCGTCGCGTCCGGTGGCGGCGTCGTCATCTACGACAACGCCTTCCCTGGCGCCGCCGCCGGCATGGGCTGCCCCGACGGCAGCGACCCGGGCGACGTCCCGGACCTCTGCCAAGGCTACGAACTCACCAGCGACCTCGATTTCGACACCGATGGCAGCGGCGCCACCTATACGGGCGACAGCGCCTCCCCGGTCCCAGACGCGAACGACGCCTACTACAACGGCGGCCTCGGCTGGGAGCCCATCGGCAGCCGCACGGCGCGCTTCAACACCACCTTCGACGGCAGGGGCCACGTCATCGCCAACCTTTATAACCAGCGCGGCGCCAACGACGTGGGCGTGTTCGGGGCCACCGGCACTTCGGCGCGCATCCAAGCCGTGGGCTTCAAGGACCTGCGCGTGCGCGGCTGGGACAACGTGGGCGCCGTGGTCGCCCATCACCAGGGCCGGATCGCCGGAGTGTGGGTGACCGGCAACGTGCATGGCGGCAATACGGCCGGTGGGCTGGTGGCCATCATGGGGACTGCGGCGGTGGTCGTGGCGAGCTACTCCCGGGCGTCCGTGCACGCCACCCAGTGGCAGGCCGGGCTGGTGGGTTGGACGGAAGGCACCGGGTCGACGATACGCACGAGCTATTCGACCGGCACCTCCGGCGCCACCGACGGCTTCAGCCGCGGCAGCGGCACGGTGGTGGCGAGCTATTGGGACACCACCCTGAACGGCATCTCGGACGACAGCAACAACACGCCGCCGGAAGGCCGCACCAGCGCGCAGCTGCAGGCGCCCACCGGCGCAACCGGCCTCTACGCCGCCTGGGACGACCAGGACGTGGACGGCGACGGCGAGAGCGGCGAAGCCGTGGACGACGACGCCTGGGATTTCGGCACCAGCGCGCAGCATCCGGTGCTGAAATTCGGCGGCTTCGACACTGCCGTCCAGTTCAACCTGCAACCGCCGAACTTCGGCGCCGGCACCGTCTCCAACATCACGAACGCCCGCACCGGCGTCAACCTGTCGGTGCAGTTTCCGGCGGCCACCCACGCTGGCACCGTCACCTACACCGTGGCCGGGCTGCCGCCCGGCATGGCGTTGGACGCCGATGGCACGGGTACTTGCTCCGCGCTGCGCACGATCTGCGGCGCGCCGACGCGCACTGGCACCTTCACCGTCATCGTGACCGCAGCCAACGCCGACGGCAGCGCGAGCAGCACCTTGAGCTTCCAGATCACCGTGGGCGGAGTCGAGGTCGACGCGGTCGCGACGACCCCGGCGGTGGTGGAGGCCGGCCCCATCGCCCTCGACGAGGACACGAACGGCACCACCTCGCAGAACTACCGGGTGCGGCTGACGTCCGCGCCGACCGGCACCGTGACCGTCACCTTCGCCAGCGCCGACAGCGGCGCCGTGGCGGTGGACGCGAACGCCGGCACAGGCGGGGTGCAGACCACGCTGTCGTTCACCAGCTCCACTTGGAGCAGTTGGCAGACGGCGTCCGTGAGCATCGTCGAGGACACGGACTTCCTGGACGAGACCGTGGCCATCACCCACGCCGCCAGCGGCGGCGGCTACAACGGCCAGACGGCGACGCTGACGGTGACCGTGGCGGACGACGAGCCCGCGCCCGAAGTGCTGGTGGACGCGAACCCGAACACCGCCGCCATCGACCCCGGCCCGTTGGTTCTCCGCGAGAACTCGGCGCCCTCCCGGAACTACTTGGTGAGGCTGTCGAGTCAGCCGCCGACCAGCGCGACGGTGACGCTCTCGAGCGACAACGCCGCGGTCACGGTGGCGCCGGGCCAGCTCACCTTCACGAACGCGAACTGGAACACGGGGCAGACGGTGACGGCGACGACGACCGGGGACAGCGACGCCGTGGACGAAGCGGCGGACGTCGTACATGCCCTCGAGCGCACCGATTCGGCGACCACGCTGCGCGTCGGCGTGCGCGACGCCCAGCGCACCGGCACGGACTACGATACCGACGAGGACGGCCTGATCGAGATCGACTCGCTGGCCAAGCTCAACGCGATGCGTTGGGACCTCGACGGCAACGGCACGGCGAGCGCCGGCAACGCCACCAGCTACGCGACCGCGTTCCCCACCGCGTCCGCCGGCATGGGCTGCCCGGACCGCGGCGAAGGCGCACCGGAGCCCTGCGTCGGCTACGAGTTGACGAGAGATCTGGACTTCGCCGGTTCCGCCTGGGCGAGCGGCTTGGGCTGGGATCCGATCGGCCCGAACGCCACCCCGACCGACGCCACGCACTTCAACACCGTCTTCGACGGCAACGGCCACGTCATCCGCAACCTGGTCGCGAACCGCAACCGCAACTACGTGGGCCTGTTCGCGGCGCTGCGCCCGAACGCGGTCGTGCGCACCCTGGGCCTGCCGGGCGTCCAGATGAATGGGCGCTGGAGCGTCGGCGCCCTGGCCGGGCAGAGCTGGGGCCGGGTGGCGGGCGTCTGGGTCGCCGGCCGGGTGCGCGCCAGCGGCAACCTCGGCGGCCTGCTGGGGGCGCAGCAGTCAGGCGGCTCGATCGCGGCGAGCTATTCCGCGGCGGCGGTGGAATGTACGACGACCGGCGCCGGGACGACCGGCGGCCTGGTGGGCGTCAACCTCGCCGGCGGCAGCATTGCGGCGAGCTACGCGATGGGCGCAGTGACGGGCCCGTGCAGCGGCCAGTCCGGCCTGACCGCCGGCCCCGGCGCGGTGACCGCAAGCTACTGGGACACGACCTTGACGGGCATCGACGACGATCAGGACGCGGACCCGCCGGAGGGCAGGAGCACGACCCAGTTGCAGACCCCGACGCAGTACGGCGCCTCCGGCCCGTACGCCGACTGGGACGACCACGACGTGGACGGCAACGGCACGTCGGACGACGCCTGGCACTTCGGCACGGCCCTGCAGCACCCGGTGTTGAAGTTCGCCGGCTTCGCCACCGCCACCCAGTTCGCCCTGCAAGCCCCCTCCTTCGGCAGCACCACGGCGCCGACGGCGACGCTGCGCACCGGCGTCTCCGGCAACATCCAGATCCCGCCGGCCGTCCACCCCGGCGCCGTCTCCTACGTGGCGACCGGGCTGCCGCCCGGCATGGCGTTCGGCGGTGCCTGCGGCGGCGCGCGCAACATTTGCGGCCGGCCGACCCGCGCCGGCATGTTCGCGGTCACCGTCTGGGCGGCCAACGCCGCCGGTGCGCGCACCCGCCTCGATTTCACCCTCGACGTCGGCGGCATCGAGATCGATGCGGACGCGCGGACGCCGCAAGTCGAGAGCGGCGCCGTGGCGCTGGCGGAAGACGCGGCGAACCCAGCGCGGTCGCGGCGCTACGCGGTGCGGCTGACGTCGGCGCCGACCGGCGCTGTGACGGTGGCCCTCGCCAGCAGCGACACCGGCGCGGTGACGGTGGACGCGGACCCGGCCACCCCGGGCCTGCAGAACCGGCTGACGTTCAACACGACGAACTGGAACACGCCGCAGACCGCGACCCTCGCCGCCGTGCCGGACGCCGACGGCGCCGACGAGCGCGCCACCATCACCCACACCGCCAGTAGCGGCGGCTACTCCGGCCAATCAGCGGCGTTGACAGCCACGGTGGCGGACGACGGGACGCCGGCCGTGGTGGTGGACACGGCCCCGACCACGACGCGCATCGAAACGGCCCCGCTGACGCTGGCCGAGGCGACCACGGAGTCGAAGAACTACCGGGTGTACCTGTCGGCGCGGCCGACGGCGACGGTGCGGGTGGCGGTCGCCAGCAGCGACACCGGCGCCGCGCGCTTGAACCGCAGCCAGCTGTCGTTCACGACCACGAACTGGCGGACGCCGCAGACCGTGCGCGTGACGGCGCAAGCGGACGGCGACGCCATCGACGAGCGGGCGGTCGTCACCCATGTCGCCAGCGGCGCCGCCGAGTACGTTGGCGTGTCGGCGCAGATCGGGGTCCTCGTGCAGGACGACGAGACGCACTCCGGCGACTACGACGACGACGACAACGGCCTCATCGACATCCGCACCCTCGCCCAGCTCGACGCCATGCGCTGGGACTTGAACGGCGACGGTCAAGTCGGGGCCGGGGACGCCGCCAATTACGCCACCGCCTTCCCCAACGCGGTCTCCGGCATGGGCTGCCCGGCCGCCTGCAGCGGCTACGAGTTGCGCAGGGACTTGGACTTCGACACCGACGGCGATGGCAGCACTTGGACGGAGGCCAATGGCGCGGTCATCGGTGACGCGGACGATGCCTACTACGACGACGGCGCCGGCTGGGTGCCCATCGGCACCAATACCTCTCCCTTTGCCACCAGGCTCAAAGGCAACGGCCACCTCATCCGCAATCTGTTCATCGACCGCAGCGGCGCGCGCAACGCCGGGCTGTTTGGCGAAGGAACCTGGGGAGGCCGCTTGGAGGCGGTGGGCGTGGTCGATGCCTATGTGCGGGGCGGTATTTTTGTCGGCATCCTGTCCGGCGCCGCCGGCGGCATGCCGATCGTTGGCTGCTACACCACTGGCCAAGTGATCGGCGTATCGGCGGGAGTCTCTGTCCTCAACCCGGCAACCGGCGGCTTGGTTGGCTATCTGGCGAACCACTATGTTGTCGGATCCTATTCGATGGCTTCGGTCGTCGGCCACGACCGCGTCGGCGGACTGATTGGCTGGCACGCCGTTGCCGGCGGCGTGACCAACAGCTATGCGCTGGGCCCGTCGACCGTCGCCGCTTCGCAAGTGGGCGGGCTGGTTGGGCTGCACGAAGGAGGCCCCGTCTCCGCAAGCTACTGGGACCGGGAGACGGCGTACCCAATCGGCCCCGTCGGCACCGGCTTGGCGACGGTGGACCTGCAGCGACCGACCGCCTATGGCGCCACGGGCATCTACTCGGCCTGGGACGATCAAGACATGGACGGCGACAGCATGACGGGCGCGGCCGCGGATCCGGACGACGATGCCTGGGACTTCGGCACCAGCCAGCAGTACCCGGCGCTGAAGTTCGCCGGCTTCGACACCGCCTCGCAGTTCAACGCCCAGCCGCCGTCCTTCAGAGGCGCCAGTCCGTCCGTGCGGGAACTGCAAACGGGCGTCGTCCAATCCGTTGCGATTCCGTCCGCGTTCCACGGCAGCGCGGCGGTGACCTACAGCGCGCCGGAGCTACCGCCCGGCCTCCAGTTCGACGCCGACGGCACGGGCGCCTGCGGCGCGGCGCGCACGGTCTGCGGCACGCCGACGGCCGCCGGAACCTACGCCGTCGTCGTCCGCGCGACCGCCGCTGGCGGTTCGAGCGAGGAACTCCGCTTCACCGTCACGGTGGTCGAAGGCATCCAGATCGACGCCATCCCCGGTACGCCGGCGGTGGACCCCGGGCCGCTGGCGTTGCGGGAACTGTCGGGCTCCAACTCCGGCAGCTACTCGGTAAGGCTGCTGGCCGAGCCGTCGGCGAGCACCACGGTGACCATCGTCAGCGCCGACACCGGCGCGGTGACCGTGGACACCAGCACGACGTCCGGCCTGCAGGACACGCTGACGTTCACCACCATGAACTGGAACACGCCGCAGACGGTAACGCTGGCCGCCGTGCAGGACGACGATCCGGTGGACGAAACGGTCGTGATCACCCACACCGCCAGTGGCGGCCTCGACAGCACCGCGTATCTGACCGCGACGGTCGCCGACGACGAGCCGCAGCGCAAGCTGCTGTTCGACGTCGCCCCAGCGACCGCGGCCATCGATGCCGGCCCGCTGCTGCTCGAAGAGGGCGCGACGCCGGGCCGCGAATACGCCGTGAAGCTGCCCCAGGCACCGACCGCGGCGGTGACGGTGACGGTGGCCAGCCGCAGCGGCGCGGTGACGGCGGACACGAACACGGCGGCCGGCGTGCAGAACCTGCTCACGTTCACGACCATGAATTGGGACACCTGGCAGACGGTGACGGCCACCGCCGCCGAAGACGACGACGCCGTCGACGAGGCGACGGGCATCGACCACGTTGCCAGCGGCGCGGCCGAATACGCCGGCGTGACCACCACCCTGCGCGTCGGCATCGGCGACGACGAGCGCGCCGGCACGGACTACGACGCCGACGAAGACGGCCTCATCGACGTCGATTCCCTGGCCAAGCTCAACGCTGTGCGCTGGGATCTCGATGGCGACGGCGTCGCCATCGACGCCGCTGGCTACGAATCCGCATTCCCCGACGCGTCGGTCGCCATGGGCTGCCCGGACGGCGACGACCCGGACGGCCTGCCCGACCCCTGCGCCGGCTACGAGCTGACGCGGGATCTGGACTTCGACACCGACGGCGACGGCGCCACCTACACGCTGAGCGGCGCCACAGCGACGGGCGACAGCGACGACGCCTACGACAACGGCGGCGCCGGCTGGGAACCTATCGGGCAGCCGAGCCTCGGCGGTGCGCAGTTCGACGCCACGTTCGACGGCAACGGCCATGTCGTCCGCAACCTCTTCGTCAACCGCGGCAGCCGCAACTTGGTGGGGCTGTTCTCGGCGCTGCGCTCCAACGCCGTGGTGCGCGCCCTGGGCCTGCCCGGCGCCCGCGTGATCGGCAACTGGAGCACGGCGCCGCTGGTCGGCGAGAACGTGGGCCGCGTCGCCGCGGTGTGGGCCAGCGGCGCGGCGCAGGGGCTGGGCAACGTCGGCGGTCTGGTCGGGGTGCTGCGCCCGGGAGGCACGGTCGTGGCGAGCTACTCGACCGCCGCGGCTGCCTGCACCGGCACGATGGCGTCGCACCGCGCCAGCGGACTGGTCGGCGGCACCGACGCGGGGGGTTCCATCGCCGCCAGCTACTCGACCGGCGCGGTGACGGGCACCTGCCCGGGCGGCAGCAAGTTCGGCTTCACCACCGGCGGCACGGTCGCGGCGAGCTACTGGGACGCCACCTTGAGCGGCATCAACGACGACGGCGACGCCAACCCGCCGGAGGGCCGCACCACGGCGCAGCTGCAAGCCCCCACGTCGGCGACCGGCATCTACGCCGCCTGGGACGACCAGGACGTGGACGGCGACGGCAGAAGCGGCGAAGCGCTGGACGACGACGCCTGGGACTTCGGCACCGCCACCCAGCATCCGGTGCTGAAGTTCGGCGGCCTGGACACGGCGTTGCAGTTCAACTCCCAAGGCACGGATTCAGCGCCGGACTTCGGCTCCGCCTCGGTGGGGAACAAGACGTTCCCGCAGGACCTCCCCATCCTGCCGTTCCGGATTCCCGCCGCCACCGGCGGCAACGGTGCCCTCGTCTACGCCGCGGACGGGCTGCCCGACGGACTGGCGTTCGACTCCGACGGCTCGGGCGCCTGCCAGATCGCCCGCGCCGTCTGCGGCACGCCGACCACCAGCGCCAGCGCCGCCACCGTGACCATCACGGTCACGGACAATGACGACAACACCGGCGACCGCGACACCCTGACGTTCGACATCACCGTGACCGCGCCCTCGACCGAGGTCGGCACGGTGCTGATCGACGCCGACCTGGGGACGCCGGAGACGCTGGACCCCGGCCCGCTGTTCGTGGACGAGGGCGACGGCTCCGCCTACTCGGTGCGGCTCTCCGCGCAGCCGACGGCGACGGTGACCGTGGCGGTGGCCAGCGGCGACACCGGCGCCCTGACGGTCGACCGGAGTTCGCTCACCTTCACCACCCAGAACTGGGCCACGGCGCAGACCGTGGGGGTCACCGCGGTGGCCGAATCGACGGACGCCGTGGACGAATCCGTCGACATCACCCACACGCCGACCGGCGGCGGCTACAGCGCCGCGGCCACGCTGCGCGTCGCGGTGTCCGACGCCGAGCGCACCAACACGGACTACGACACGGACGAGAACGGCCTGATCGAGGTCTCCACCCTGGCGCAGCTGAACGCCATCCGCTGGGACCTGAACGGCGACGGCACGGTGGCGGCCGGCAACCAGTCGAACTACGACGCCGCCTTCGGCAACGCCTCCACCGGCATGGGCTGCCCCACCGGAGGGTGCAGCGGCTACGAGCTGGTCCAGGACCTGGACTTCGACACCGACGGCGACGGTTCCACCTGGTCCGGCGCCACCCCGGCAAGCGACTCCGACGACACCTACCACAACAGCGGCAACGGCTGGGATCCCATCGGCGCCAACGCGACGCCGAGCGACACGATGCATTTCAACGCCGTCTTCGACGGCAACGGCCACTCCATCCACAACCTGTTCGCCAACGGCGAGCGCGGCTGGTCGGGCCTGTTCGCGGCGCTGCGCGGCAGCGCCGTGGTGCGCTCGCTGGGGCTGCCGAACGCCCATGTGCGGCGCGCCTTCACCTACGCCGGCGCGCTGGCCGGCGAGAACTGGGGCCGGGTGGAAGCGGTCTGGACGACGGGCGCCGTGGCGGCGAACGACGCCGTGGGCGGGCTGGTAGGCCGCAACAACTCCGGCGCGACGATCGTGGCGAGCTACTCCACGGCGGCGGTGGAATGTGTCGAGAACGACGCCGCCAACGTCGCCGGCGGCCTGACGGCCCAGAACGGCGGCGCCGTGACGGCGAGCTACGCCACCGGGTCGGTCACGGGCGCGTGCCCGACCGCGGCGAACAAGCACGGCTTCGCCGGCGGTTCCGGCACGGCGACGGCCAGCTACTGGGACGCCGAGGCGAGCGCCGTCGCCACGTCCGGCCAAGGCGTTGGCCGCACCACGGCGCAGCTGCAAGGCCCCACGTCGGCGACCGGCATCTACGCCGGCTGGGACCGGCTGGACGTCGACGGCGACGGCAGCGCGAATGAAGCGCCGTGGCACTTCGGCACCGAGTCGCAGTATCCGGTGCTGAGCCACCGCAGCGCGGACCCGGTGCCCCAGCGCGGCGACTACGACCTGGACGACAACGGCCTGATCGAGGTGTACACCCTCGCCCAGCTGAACGCCATCCGCTGGGACATGGACGGCAACGGCGCCCCGGCCTCCGGCAACGCCGCGGACTACGCCAAGGCGTTCCGCAACCATGTGACCGGCATGGGCTGCCGGAGCGCCGGCTGCTACGGCTACGAACTGGAGAACGACCTCGACTTCGACACCGACGGCGACGGTTCCACGCACACCAACGGCGTCGGCGACAGCGGCGACGCCTACTGGAACGGCGGCAACGGCTGGGATCCCATCGGCCCGTTCAACTTTCCGACCGCCACGACCCACTTCGCCGCGACCTTCGACGGCCAGGGGCACGCGATCGCCAACCTGCTGTCGAGCCGCAACCGCGGCCGCGTGGGGCTGTTCTCGGCGCTGCACACCACCGCACGGGTCCATTCGCTGGCGCTGCCCCGTGCTCGCGTGTCCTCCGGCGCGTCCTACGCCGGCGCGCTGGCCGGACACAGCCGGGGGCGCGTGGCGGGCGTCTGGACGACGGGCTCCGTGCAGGCTTCGAGCTTCGCCGGCGGGCTGGTGGGGTGGCTGCAAGGCACGATGGTGGCGACTTACTCGAACGCCGCGGTGGAATGCACCTTGTCGAACGCCAACGCGGCCGGGGGCGGGCTGGTCGGCAACATCGCGGGAACCGTCGCGGCCAGCTACGCGACCGGCGCCGTGACCGGCGGCTGCGGACGCAAAGGCGGCCTGGGCTACGTCGACACCGGCGGCAGCGTCACCGCCAGCTACTGGGACGTGGACCGCAGCGGCATCGACGACGACTCGGACGGCAACCCGCCCGAGGGCGTGACCTCCGCCAACCTGCGCATGCCCACCGACTACACGGGCATCTACGCGACCTGGGACGACCAGGACGTCGACGGCGACAACTCGGTCGGCAGGATGGCGGACGCGGACGACGACGCCTGGGACTTCGGCGGCCAGTGGCAGTGGCCGGCGCTGAAGTTCGGCGGCCTGGACGTGGCCGGGCAGATCGCCTTGCAGCCGAACGTGGCGCCGACGTTCGGCACGGGTTCGGTGACGAACAAGACCTATCGCAAGGACCACGAGATAGCGACGTTCCAGGTGCCGGCGGCCAGCGGCGGGGAAGGCACGGGCTACACCTACTCGGCCAGCGGCCTGCCGGCGGGCCTCGTCTTCGAGGGGGTCTGCGGCGCGCGGCGGATCTGCGGCACCCCGACCGCCAACACCGTCGGCCCGAACACGGTGACCATCTACGCCCACGACGGCGACACGAACCGCGAGGACACCGACCGCGCCGTGCTGACGTTCACCATCTCGGTGGTGACGCCCACGGCGGTGCTCGCCGCCAGCAACCGGACGACGCTGACCGAGGACAACCTGGACGACGCCGAGGCGACGGTGACGCTGACCGACGCGACGTTCGCCAGCGGCGTCGCGCTGTCCCACTTCGTGCTGAGCACCAACGTGCCCGGCCTCACGATCGACGGGCTGGCGACGGTGGCGGCCGGCGACACCACGGCGACGCTGACGCTGGACTACACCGGCGCGGACTTCACCGCCGTGCGCACCCTGTCGGTGACGGTGGCGGCGGCGGCCCACAACCTGCCTGGCACCATCGCCAGCAGCGCGGCGACCGTCACCCCCACGCCGGGCATCGCCCTCAGCCCGGCGATGCTCACGGTGGAGGAGGACCCGAACGCCGGCGGCGGCACGAACCGCAACGTCGGCACGTACACCATGCGGCTGATCGCCAACCCGAGGACCGAGACCGGCGGCAACTGCAGCGTCGTCGTCACGGCCACCAGCAACAACACGGACGTCTCCATCGACACGGACGCCACGCCGCAGACGCTGTCGCTCACCTTCACGCAGGCGAACTGGAACACGCGGCAGGCCGTCACGGTCACCGCCGCCAGCGACAACGACAGCCAGGACGACGCGGCGACCGTCAGCCACCTGCGCGTGGGCGGCTGCGCCGGCGGCTTCTTCGGCACGCCGACGCTGCCCGGCATGTCCGTGACCGTGAACGACGACGAGACGCCGGCCATCCTCCTCGACGCCAACCCGGCCACCCCGGGCATGGACGAAGCCGGCCCGCTGACGCTGGACGAGCTCTCCACCTCCTCGGACAACTCCAAGAGCTACACCGCGCGCCTGTCCGCCGAGCCCACCCAGACCGTGACCGTGACCATCGCCAGCGGCGACACGACATCGGTGACCGTGGGCGACACCGACGGCGACAGCATGAACGGCGTCCAGAACACGCTGACGTTCACGACCGCGAACTGGAACACGCCGCGGACGGTGACGCTGACGGCGGAGGACGACAACGACGGCATCGGCGAGAACGTGACCATCACGCACACCGCCAGCACCGCGACGCCGAGCGAGTACACCAACGTCCAGGCGACGCTCACCGCGGCGGTGACCGACGAAGAGGCGCCCGGCTTCGTGTTCGACGCCGATCCGACCTCGCCGGCCACGAACGAATCCGGCCCGCTGCTGCTGGAGGAACTGTCGTCGTCCAGCACCAACTCGGCCAGCTACACGGTGCGCCTGACGTCGCAGCCGACCCAGACCGTCACCGCGACCCTCACCAGCAGCGACGCCACCGCGGTGACGGTGGGCGACACGGACACCGACACGCCGGGCGACCAGAACACCCTGACCTTCACCGCCACAAACTGGAACACGGTGCAGACGGTGACCCTGTCGGCGCAGCAGGACGACGGCGCCGCCAACGAGAGCGTCACCATCACCCACGCCGCCGCGACGACCACGAACAGCGAATACACGGACGTCTCCGGCGAAATCACGGCGACGGTGGACGACGACGAGACCCCGGCCATCACCCTCTCCGCATCCGCACTGTCGGTGCCGGAGGAGAACAGCAGCGACTACACCGTCCGCCTAGCCACGCCGCCGGAAGGCGGCAACGTCGTGGTGACCATCACCGGCGCCGGGGACGGCATCACAGCTAGCCCGACATCGCTGACGTTCACCTCGACGAACTGGAACACGCTGCGCACCGTGCGCGTGACCGCCGCGAACGACCAGGACGGCATGAACGAGACGGCGACCCTCGTCCACGCGGCGAGCGGCGGCGAGTACGACGACGCCGCGAACGTGAACCTCGACGTGACGGCGACGGACGACGACACGCCGAGCCTGCGCGTGACCCCGACCACTCTGGAGGTGGACGAGAACAGCAGCGGCATGTACACCATCCGCCTCAACACCCGGCCCACCGCCAGCGTGACGGTCACCGTCTCCGGGGCGAGCGGCGCGGTGACGGTGGACACGGACGCCGCGACCGGCAACCAGGACACCCTGATCTTCACGCAGACGACGTGGAGCGCCGTGCAGACGGTCGCCGTGGCCGCCGCCGACGACGGCAACGCCGTGAACGAGATGCTGACTCTCGCCCACGCCGCGAGCGGCGGCGACTACGCCGGCCTGGCGTCCGCCTCCCGCCCGAGCGTCCAGCTGACGGTGGACGACGACGACATGGCCGGCATCCTCATCGACGCCGACCTGAACACGCTGAACGACCAGGCGGGCCCGGTGCTGGTGAACGAGCTCTCCACCGCGTCCAACAACACCCACGACTACACCGTGCGCCTGTCCTCGGAGCCGACTCAGGACGCGACGATCACGATCGTCAGCAACCTCGCCTCGGTGACGGTGGGCGACACCGACGGCGACAGCCTGAACGGCGTCCAGAACACCCTCACGTTCACATCCACGAACTGGAACACCCCGCGAACGGTGACCCTCACCGCCGCCGAGGACGACAACGGCGTCGGCGAGAGCGCCACCATCACCCACACGTCGTCCACGTCGTCGGCGAGCGAGTACACGAACCTGATGGCGACGCTGACGGCGAACACCACCGACGACGACGCGCCGAGCTTCGTCTTCGACGCCGACCCGGACACGGCGAACGACCAGTCCGGCCCGCTGGCGCTGAACGAACTGTCGTCGTCCAGCACCAACTCCGACGACTACACGGTGCGCCTCTACACGCAGCCCACCCGGACGGTCACCGCCACCATCACCAGCAACACGCCATCGGTGACGGTGGACGACACCGACGGCGACAGCCTGAACGGCGTCCAGAACACCCTGACGTTCACGTCCACGAACTGGAACACCCCGCAGACGGTGACCCTGACGGCGCAGCAGGACGACAACGGCTTCGACGAGAGCGCCACCATCACCCACCGCGCGAGGACGACGCCGAACAGCGAGTACACCAACGTCAACGGCACGTTCATGGCGTCCGTGACCGACGACGAGACGCCGGCCATCACGCTCTCGGCGACCACCCTGACGGTGCCGGAGCAGGACAGCAGGACGTACACGGTGCGCCTCGCCACGGAGCCGGTCGGCGGCAACGTCACCGTGGACGTCACCGGCGCCGCGGACGGCCTCTCCGCCAGCCCGACGCGCCTGGTCTTCACGACCGGCAGCTGGGACACCGAGCGCACCGTGCGCATCACGGCGGCGAACGACCAGGACGGCGACAGCGAGGTGGTCACGTTCAGCCACGCCGCGAGCGGCGCCGACTACGGCAGCGTCCCGACGGCGGCGCTGGTGGCCACGTCCATGGACAACGACACCCCCAGCCTGCAAGTCACCCCGACCACCTTGGAAGTGGACGAGAACAACAGCGGCCGCTACCGCATCCGCCTCAACACCCAGCCGAGCGCCACCGTGACGGTGACGGTCTCCGGCGCGACCGGCGCCGTGACCGTGGACACGGCCACGACGAGCGGCGACCAGAACACTCTCACGTTCACCACCACGACGTGGAGGGCCCACCAGACGGTCACTGTGGCGGCGGGAGACGACGGCAACGCCGTGAACGAAATGCTCACCCTGACGCACGCCGCAAGCGGCGGCGACTACGGTGGCCTTGGGCCGGGCGCCCGCCCAAGCGTGCAACTGACGGTGGACGACGACGACATGGCCGGCATCCTCATCGACGCCGACCCGAACACGCCGAACGACCAGTCCGGCCCGCTGGCCCTCGCAGAGCTTTCCACGGCGTCCAACAACTCGGTGGACTACACGGTGCGCCTGTCCTCGGAGCCGACCCAGGACGCCACGGTGACCATCACGAGCAACCTCGCCGCGGTGACGGTGGGCGACACGGACGGCGACAGCCTGAACGGCGTCCAGAACACGCTGACGTTCACGGCGACGAACTGGAACACCCCGCGGACGGTGACCCTGACCGCGGCGGAGGACGACAACGGCGTCCCCGAGAGCGCCACCATCACCCACACGTCCACCACCGCGACCCAGAGCGAGTACACCAACCTGACGGCGCCGCTGACGGCGAACACCACCGACGACGACACGCCGAGCTTCGTCTTCGACGCCGACCCGGATACCGCCAACGACCAGTCCGGCCCGCTGCAACTGAACGAGCTGTCGTCGTCCAGCACCAACTCGGACGACTACACCGTGCGCCTGTACACGCAGCCCACCCGGACGGTCACCGCCACCATCACCAGCAACACCCCCTCGATCACCGTGGCCGACACGGACGGCGACAGCCTGAACGGCGTCCAGAACACGCTGACGTTCACGAGCACGAACTGGAGCACCCCGCAGACCGTGACCCTGACGGCGCAGCAGGACGACAACGGCTTCGACGAAACCGCCACGATCACGCACCGCGCCAGAACGACGCCCAGCAGCGAGTACACCAACGTCAACGGCACGTTCACCGCGAGCGTGAACGACGACGAAACCCCGGCCATCGTCCTCTCCGCGTCCGCCCTGACGGTGCCGGAGCAGAACAGCGCCACGTATACCGTCCGCCTCGACACCGAACCGGCGGGCGGCAACGCCACGGTGGACATCACCGGCGCTGCCGACGGCATCACCGCCAGCCCGACGCGCCTGGTCTTCACGGCGTACAACTGGAACACGGCGCGGCAGGTGCGGGTGACCGCCGCGAACGACGACGACTCGGACAACGAGGTGGTCACACTGTCGCACGCGGCCAGCGGCGCGGACTACGGCAGCGTCCCGGCGGCGGAGATCGTGGTGACGTCGACCGACGACGACACCCCGAGCCTGCGCGTCTCCCCGACGCAGCTGCCGGTGCGCGAGAACCGCACCGCGGCGTACACGATGCGCCTGAACACGCTGCCGAGCGCCACGGTGACGGTCACTATCTCCGGCACGACCGCGGAGGTGACCGTGGACGCGGATCCCGACACCTCCGGCGACCAGACCGCGCTGACGTTCACCGCGACCAACTGGAACGCGAACCGCACGGTCACGGTGAGCGCGGCGGACGACCCCGACGCCACGGACGAGACGGTGAACCTGCTGCACACGGCGACCGGCGGCGACTACACCGGCCTGGCGCTCGCCTCGCGCCCGGGCGTCACGGTCTCCGTGGACGACGACGACACGCCGGCCATCCTGCTCGACGCCGACCCGGACGCGGCGAACGACCAGCCCGGCCCGCTGGCGCTGAACGAGATGGCCGGCCACGCGGACAACGTGAAGAACTACACCGTGCGCCTGGCCACCGAGCCTACGGCGCAGGTGGAGGTGGAGGTGTCGAGTGGCGACCGCGCCGTATCCGTACACAACGACGCGACCCCGCGTACGCGAACGCTGACGTTCACGACGACCAACTGGGCCACCGTGCAGACGGTCATGGCGACCGCCGCGGAGGACGACGACGCCTCCGACGAGCCGAGCGTGGCCATCTCCCACACGGCCACCGGCGGCGACTACGAGAACGTCTCGGCGCAGTTGTTCGCCAGCACCGTGGACGACGACGAGCCGGCCATCGTGGTGGGCGCCAGCGCCCTGATCGCCTCCGGCGTGGCCGAAGGCGGGGAGGCCACCTACACCGTGCGCCTGGACACAGAGCCGGCCGGCGTGGCCCGCGTCGCGGTCGCGGCGACCGGCCCCGTCTCCGTGGATCTGGACCGCCACCAGGCGGGCGTCCAGCCCTGGCTGCGCTTCGACGCCACGAACTGGAACACCCCGCGCACGGCGCAGGTGCGCGGGCTGGAGGACGCGGACGCCGCAGCCGGCATGGCCACGCTGCGCCACACGTCCTCCGGCGCCGACTACGGCCGCGCCCCGGCGGTGGACGTGCAGTTCGCGGTGTCCGACAACGACACGCCGCAGGTGCTGGCCGACGCGACATCGGTGGACGTGAACGAGAGCTCGACGGCGGCGTACTCGGTGACGCTCGCGGCAGCGCCTACCGGCGGCACGGTGGAAGTGACGCCGACCAGTTCGGACGAAGCCGTGGCAACCGTCTCGCCGACGACGCTGCGCTTCACGTCGTCCAACTGGAACGCCCCGCAGCGCGTGACCGTGCGCGGCGTGTCGGACGGCGCGGCGAACATCACCCACCCGACGACCGGCGCCGACTACGGCACGGCGTCCACGCCCACGGTGACGGCGACGGTGCGCGACGAGGACGCCCCCGGCGTCCGCGTCGAGCCCCCGCTGCTGCGCCTCGCCGAGGGCGCGATGGCCAGCTACCGCGTCCGCCTGAACACCCAGCCGTCCGGCGACGTGACGGTGACGGCGACGAGCGGCAGTTCGGAACTGACGCTGCGCGATGGCGCCCAGAACGTCGGTACGCTCGCTCTCACGTTCACGACGGGCAACTGGAACGCCGACCAGGAGGTCCGCGCCGAGTCCATCGCGGACGACGATGTGGACGACGACTCGACGACGGTGACCCACTCGGTGGCCGGCTACGCGGGCGTGTCGTCCGCCCCGACCCTCGCCGTCGAAGTCGAGGACGACGACGCCCCGGGCATCGCCTTCGACCCCGCGGAGGGCCTCTCCCTGACGGAAGGCGGCGCGGCCACCGACACGTACACGGCGGTGCTGACGGCGCGCCCATCGGCCGATGTGACGGTGACGGTGTCGAGCGACGACGCCGGCCTCGCGTTCGACACGAGCGCCACCCCCGGCGACCAGACGACGCTGACGTTCACGACGCTGAACTGGAACGATCCGCAAACGGTGACGGCGCGCGCCGAGACGGACGGCGACGCGGCGACGGAAGAGGCGGTTCTGCTGCACACCGCGGCCGGCGGCGGCTACGACGGCGTGACCGCGGAGTACGACGTGCAGGTGTCGGACGCGGATGCCGCGCCTGCGCCGGCGCGGGTATCGGCGTCGTCGGCCGGAACGACGAGCCTGGCGGTGTCGTGGTCGGCGTCTCCGGGAGCGTACGGCTACTGGGTGCAGTGGCGCCGCGTCGGCGAAGAGTGGAGCCTCGACCGGCTGATCGAGGTGCCGGGCGCTGGCGCGGCATCGGCGGGCGTGGGCGGCGGCGCACTGCGGGTCGCCACCGGCCCGCTGTCGGCGCGCATCGACGGCCTGCGCGAGGGCGTGGTCTACGAGGTTCGTGTACGGGCCTTGAACCGGGGCGATCCGGGCAGCCCGTCGCCAACGGCAAGCGCGACGCCCCGCGCCCCCAGCGCCGGCGGCAACCGCGCGCCGGAAATCGTGGCGGTACCGGAGATCGTGCTGCTGCCGGTCGGCGGGCAGACCGAACTCGACCTCTCGGCGCTGTTCGCCGAGCCGGACGGCGACGCGCTCTCGTACTCGGCGGTCTCGGCGGATCCCGAGGTGGCGTCGGCGACGGTCGCCGGAAGCGTTCTGAGTATCTTCGGCGGCCGCCCCGGCAACGCTGCGATCGCGGTGACGGCGGAGGATCCGCAGGGACTCTCGGCGCGTCTGGACATTCGCGTCGGCGTGATCGGCACGGCGTGCTCGACCGAGCCGGCGCAGGCGCCGGAAGGCGGCACGGCGGTGGTGGTCGCCGAACTGACGTCGGCAGTGGGAGGTTCGACGACGCTGCGCTGGCACATCGTCCGCGACGAGGATCCGGCGACTCCGGACGCGGACGCTGGCGACCACGGCGACGCCTCCGGCGAAGTGGAGATCCACGGCGGCGAGCGCTGCGCGGAGATCGAGATTCCGATCTTGGACGACGCCGTGGCGGAGCCGGCGCGGGAGTGGTTCACGGTGGAGATGCGGCTGCGCTACAACCGCGACGCGCGGCTGGTGAGCGCGAAGGCGCAAGTGGCGGTGCTGGAAGGCGTCTGCGACAGGGCGCCGGCGGTGCGCCGCGCGCTGACGGCGGCGACCGACGCGGACCGCTGCGAACAGCCTGCGCCGACGGATCTGCGCCGGGTGCGGACGCTGGACCTCGCCAACGCCGGCTTGGGCGCGTTGGCGGCGGAGGACATGGGCGGCCTCTCCGGGCTGCGGATGCTGAACCTCTCCGGCAACGGCCTCGAAGGGCTGCCGGCGCTGCCGGAAGCGACACGGCTGGAACATCTGCTGCTCGGCGGCAACGCGCTGGAAGCCGTGCCGCTGGGCGCGCTGCCGGCGCCGGAGCGGCTGCGCGGGCTGACGCTCTCGGACAACGCGCTCGCCGATCTCTCGGCGGACGCCTTCGCGGCGGTTCCCGGACTGCGGTCGCTGCGCTTGGACGGCAACCAGCTGCGGACGCTGCCGGAGGGCCTGTTCGCCGGCCTCGGTTCGCTGCGGATGCTGCGGCTGGACGGCAACCCGGGAGCGCCGTTCGCCGTGCCGGTACACTTGAAGCGCATGGACGCCGAGCCGTGTGCGGCCGCGCCGGCGACTCTGCGGGCGACGATGCCGCTGGGTGCGCCGTTCGAAGCCGTGCTCGGCCTCTCGGCGGAGGGCGGGACGTTCGCGGGCGGTAGCGCCGAGTCCGAGACGACCGTTCCGGCGGGAGAGACGGCTAGCGCATCGTTCGCGGTGGACTCGGCCGCCGGCTTCGCCCGCGTCTCGCTGACGGTGCCGGCGCTGCCGGCCCGCCAGTGTCTGAACGGCCCGTGCTGGCAGGGCTTCGCGCTGGAAGCGCCCGCGCCGCTGGCGCTGTTCGCGCGGGCGCCGCGGGTTCTCGCCGCACCGGAGCCTGACGCGCTGTTCGGCGAAGGTCTGCGCGTCGCGCTGTCGTCGCTGGCGGAGGCGGGCGAGCCGGGCGGCGAACTGGAATGGAGCGTTCGCTCCTCCGATCCGACGGTGGCGCGGGCGCGTATCCTCGGCGGCTATCTTCTGGTCGAACCGGAACCCGGCGGGGAAGGCGTGGTGCAGGTGGAGGCGACCGCCACCGACCGCCACGGCCAGACCGCGACGGTGCGCTTCGAGGTGCGCGTGGAGTTCCATTGGCCGTCCAGTACCCGCAGCTGGCGCCGCGTCATTCAGTCCGGCGGGAACTGAGGCGAGACTCACTTGCCGTCGCCTGGCTGGCACGGCGGTCCGATCCGCAGCGTTGGCGATCCACGACATGACCCACCCGGACGACTTCTCCGACGACCTTCGAGCAGCCTTGACGAGGCTGGCGAAGACCGGCGATCGCGTCTCACCGTCGGTGTTCGCCGGGCGCGAGGACGAGTTCGAGCTGCTGAACGATGCGTTGTCTGCTGTGCGGCGCGGCGAAGTCGGGCGCACGGTCGTCGTCAGCGGGGTGCCGGGGGCCGGCAAGACGGCGCTGTTGAACGAGTACGCGAAACGGTTGCGGGCTGCCGAGAGCGGCAGCGACGGCCCAGTGATCCCGGTGCCGCTCAGGTCCGGCGACATCGACGCTTCGCCGGCGGCTCTGATGCTGGCGATGGACCGGCAGTTCGTGGCGCTCGGCCAGTCCGGAACGTGGCGCGGCGCCGCCAATCGGTTCTCGGCGAAGGCGTCCTGGCCGGCCAACGCGCTGACCGCCATCGCAACGAAGAAGCACCTCCGCGAGTTTCGACCGTCCGCGCAAGCGCCCGATTCCTTGGACACCGCGCTTGCGGAGTACGCCAGCACTCGGTTCGGCGTGCAGGCGAGCACGTTCGTGCTGCTCGTGGACGAAGCACAGAACATCCCCGACACCGCCCGCGTCCGAACGCATCTGGAAGCCATGCACCTGGGCATCGGCGGCAGCGCGAAAGTCCAACTCGTCTGCTTCGGGCTGGGCAACACGGTGCAGCACCTCGCCGAGCTCGGTCTCTCCAGGCTCGCATCTGGCCACGTGCGGTCTATCGGCGTGCTGTCGGACGACGCCGCAAGCACAGTGGCGACAGGCACCATCGGCAAAGCGCTAGGGGATCACCCGTTCGATGAACGCGGAGGTGGGAGTGAACGTGAAGAGTGGATCGACGCGGCCGCGAACGTGATCCTCTCCGAGAGCGCGAGCTTCCCGCACCATTTGGCGAACGGCTGCCACTCGCTCGCGCGCATCGTCTTGAAAGAGGGAGTCGGCGCGTTGCCGCCGGTCGCGGAACTGCAAGCCGCGTGTCGCCGCCACAAGCGCGAATACTACGATGCGCGGCTGCTCCCGTGGGAAGACCACGCGACCGCGTTGGCCAATGCGTTCTCCGAGGCGAACGAGGGCTGGACGCCCGTGGACGAGGTGATGCGGGTGCTGATGGCCGCGGACGAACACGGTGCGCCGGTGCAGTGGGAAGACGCGAACGCCATGCTCAAGGCGCTTCACGTCCACGGCTACGTGGAACGCCGCGCGCAGTCCTACCGTCCGGCGCTGCCTTCCTTGGCGAGCCACTTCGCGGCGTTGCGGCAGGAGATGGACCCGCGCAGCCAAGCGGTGCGGGCGATCCGGAAGGCCAAGGCCGAAGGCGCCTAGGCCGCGCCCTCTGGGCTGAGCCCTGGAATGGCGACTCGCACCGCGTCTTCCAGGCGATCCACCAGCGTCACTTCCATTTCATCGCGCACTGGTGCCGGCAGCTTGGCCAGTTCCGCTTCGTTGTCGCGGGGCAGGATGACGTGGCGAATGCCGGTGCGATGCGCGGCAAGCACCTTCTCGCGGATGCCGCCCACCGGCAGGACGAGGCCGGAGAGGGTCAGCTCGCCGGTCATGGCGATGTCGTCGCGCACGCTCTTGTTGCTGTAGAGCGAGGCCAGCGCGGTGGCCATCGTGATGCCTGCCGAGGGGCCGTCCTTCGGCACGGCGCCGGCCGGCACGTGGACGTGGATGCCGTTCTCCTCGATGGTGGCGCGGTCGATCTCCAGCTGCTCCGCCACCGACCAGATGTAGGAACGCGCCGCTTGGATTGACTCCTGCATCACCTTGCCGAGATGGCCGGTGGTGATGGTCTTGTCGTCCTTGTGGGTGAGCGTGGCTTCCACGTACAGCACGTCGCCGCCCGCTTCCGTGTAGGCGAGGCCCGGCGCCACGCCGGGCGCCATGTTCGAGCGCTGGCGGTCGGTCTTGAACTTCTCCGGGCCGAGCAGGTCGGGCAGGTCGTCGGCGGTGATCGGCCCGTCGTCTTCGCGGATCGGCTGATCGAGGGCTTCCGCGCCGGTCGGATTCGGCTGCACGATCTGCCGGGCGCGCTTGCTGGCGATGCGCCCGATCACCCGATCCAGTTCGCGTACGCCGGCTTCGCGGGTGTGGCGGCGCACGGCGCAGGAGAGCGCTTCCGGCGTGAAGGCGAGCTGCTGCTCCTTGAGGCCGGCGTTTTCGCGCTGGCGCGGAATCAGGTAGCGGCGGGCGATTTCCAGCTTCTCCAACTCGCTGTAGCCGGTGAGGTCGAGCACCTCCATGCGGTCGAGCAGCGGGCGGGGGATGCCGTCGAGGTGGTTCGCGGTGGTGATGAAGAACGCCTTGGAGAGGTCGAACGGCAGGTTCAGGTAGTTGTCGCGGAACTCCTTGTTCTGCGCCGGATCGAGAATTTCCATCAACGCGGCGGCCGGGTCGCCGCGGAAATCGCGGCCTAACTTATCCACTTCGTCGAGCATCAGCACCGGATTGCGAACGCCGGAACGCCGCACGGCTTGCAGGATGCGCCCCGGCATGGCGCCGATGTAGGTGCGGCGGTGGCCGCGCAGTTCCGATTCGTCGTGCAGGCCGCCGAGGCTCATGCGCTCGAACTTGCGCCCCATGGCGCGGGCGATGGACTGGCCGAGGGAAGTCTTGCCGACGCCGGGCGGGCCGACGAAGCAGAGGATGCTGGCCTTCGCTTCCGGGTTGAGCTTGAGCACCGCCAGCGACTCGAGGATGCGCTCCTTGACGTCTTCGAGGCCGTAGTGGTCTTCGTCGAGGACGGTTTGCGCGTTGCCGAGGTCCAGCGCGTCTTCGGTGATGACGTTCCACGGCAGTTCGGCGACCAGTTCCAGATAGCCGCGCGCGATCTGGTAGTCGGCGGCGTGGGAGGACATCTTGGAGAGGCGCTTGAGTTCGCGGTCCACCTCCTTGCGGACGTCGTCGGAGAGCTTGAGGTTGCGGATCTGTTCGCGCAGTTCGGCGACGTCCTCGTCGTCGTTCTGCTCGCCGAGGGCCTGTTCGATGACCCGCTTCTGGTGGCGCAGCATGTGTTCGCGCTGGCTCTGCTCGACCTCTTCGCGGGCCTGGGATTGCAGATCGCGCTGCATCTCGACGACCGCGATCTCCTGGCGCAGCAGGCCGTGGATGGCCTCCATGAACGGCTGCACGTCGTCGACTTCCAGCACCTTCTGCTTCTCGGCCAGCTCGACGTTGCGGAGCAGTTCAGCGAGCCGGTACATCTGCGTGATGGGATTCTCGATGCCGCCGACCATCTGCTCGAAGAGCTGATCGGGGTTCTGCGACATGATGTGCGCGATGCGCTTGGCGATGTCGAGGTTCTCGCGCATCAGCGCCGACGCCTTGGCGCGCTCTTCGCCGTCGTCCGGCATGACGACGGCGGGCAGGGGGGAGACGGTCACGGCCAGGAAGGCGCTTTCGTCGTCCTTCTCGCTGGGCCGCGGGGGCTTCTCGCTGGACCGCGGGGGCTTCTCGCTGCCGCCTTTGGCCTCTTCGGCCTGGCTCTCTTCGCCGACGCTGGGGCTCTGTTTCTTGGCTGCGGCGGCTGAAGGTTCTCCCACGCTTGGTGGAGGCGCTTCGGGCTCTGGGCTGCCGGCTTGCTCGTCCAAGTTCTCGATGCGCACCCGCTGTACGCCGCGCACGATCACTTGGGCGCCGCCGTCGCGTTGTTCCACGCGGGTGACGCGGCAGATCGTGCCGACGTCGAACAGCGCGTCGCGGGATGGATTTTCGTCGTTGGGGTTCTTCTGCAGCACCGTGCAGATCAGCGAGTCGCCCTCCACGGAGGCCTTGACCGCGGCCAAGGACGCCGGGCGCCCGACGATCACCGCCTGGATCAGCTCCGGGAAGACGGCGACGTTCTTGAGCGGCAGCAGCGGCAGGGTTCGCGTCGTCAAGGTCAAGCTCCTCGAAGCGCTCTCATTCGGTCCGCCGTCGAGCCGGCGGCCCCGCGGCTTGCGCTCCTGCTGGCGTTAGTGAGTCCTCCGCGGCGTATTTCAACCCCTGCGACTCGCCCACGCGCAACGCCGGCGGGACCCGCGCCTTGGCCAGCGCGAGCCCCGTGCGAGGCGTGAAGAGGATGTTGCGCTCGCCCGCCGTGGGGCGAGCGATGCCGTTCGACCTCAGCGCCAGGGGCCGCCCCGGCGATCGGGACGCGGGCGCGCCTCGCTGACGCGCAAGGTGCGGCCGCTCAGCTGCGACGAGTTCAAGGCGTCGATGGCTTCCTTGGCTTCCGCATCGTTCGGCATCTCGACGAAGCCGAAACCCTTGGAGCGACCGGTCTCCCGATCCATGATGACGTTGGCTTCACTCACATTGCCGTGCCTCGAAAACAGCTCCTGGAGTTCCTCCGAGCTGGTCGAGTACGGCATGTTTCCGACGTAGATTTTCAATTCGTTCTCCTGACGCACCCTTACCGGGGCTGCAACCGGGGCTGGTTCAGCCCTGTGGCGACGCGATCCAAGGTCGCAACCATACGCCTTCGGACAGCGCATTGCCATCGTTTTTTCAAGCCGGGTTCGCGGCGATTTTTCCAAGGCGCAGGGCGGCGAGGCGACAGCGGCGCGCCGCATCGCATACTCTCGCCCGTCGTGCGTGGCGGGGGAGCGGAAACGGTGGCTGACGGAGAGGCGACGGGCGCGGACATCGACGCGATGTGGAAGCGCCTGACGACGATGGCGGCGATGCAGGAGAGCCACAACCGCTTGGTGCATCCGCAGTGGGCGCAGCAGGGCCACCACTACTATCGCGCCGTGTGGGTGGAGTGCGCGGAACTGCTCGACCACTTCGGCTGGAAGTGGTGGAAGCGGCAGGAAGCGGACCTCGAACAGACGCGGCTCGAAGTGGTGGACATCTGGCACTTCGGCCTCTCGGAACTGATGCGCGAAGGCCGCTTGGACCGCGGCGTCGCGGAGCATCTGGCGACGGCGCTGGCGAAGCCGCCGGGCGATTTCCGGCTCGCCGTGGAGCAGCTGGCGCTGTCCAGCCTCGCCAGCCGCGCCTTCGACCTCGATGCCTTCGCGGCGGTGATGCGGGCGCTGCCGCTCGGCTTCGACGGGCTGTACCGCATCTACGTCGGCAAGAACGTCCTCAACGCCTTCCGCCAGACCCACGGCTACCAGTCCGGCAGCTACCGCAAGGTGTGGAACGGCCGCGAGGACAACGAACATCTCGTTGAACTGGCAAGCGAGTTGGACGCGGACGCGGAGGCGTTTCCGGAGCAGCTCGCCGCAGCGCTGGCCGCCCGCTACGCCGAGTGTTCGGGGTAGGCCGCTCGCGGAGTGTCCACGTTGGCCGAGACTTCGGGAAAGGCGAGTCCTGCGCTAGGCATCGTCGCCGCAGCCTGGGGCGCGTTCGGCCTGTGCGCACTGCTCGTCTACGCCATCGTGCGCCTTTCCTTCGTGGTCGCCGACGGCTGGGACGCCGCTTGGCTGCCCCAGCACGTGGCCGTCGCCGTGGCAAACGCGGTCTTCATGGCTTGGTCCGAGGGCTACCGCGGCTTCCAGCTGCGCTTTTCGCCGCGTTCCGCGGCACGGGTGAAATGGCTTCGGCACCATGCGACGCCGCTGCGCGCCGTGCTGGCACCGCTGTTCGTGATGGGCTACTTCGATGCGCCGCGGCGGCGTCTGATCGGCGTCTACGGCCTCACGTTGGGCATCGTCGTCGCCATCGTCGTCATCCACGAGCTTGCGCAGCCGTGGCGGGCCGCGCTGGACATCGGCGTCGTGCTGGGCCTCTGCTGGGGCCTGGCGAGTTTTCTAGTGGCACTGCGCACTGCTTTCGCCGCGCCGGACTATCCGGTCTCGCCGGAGACGAACTGATCCTCAAACGCCGACCACTTCGTTCACGGCGGCTTGAAGCGCCTCGACCATGCGCTCGACGTCCGTCGAGTCGATGGTGAAAGGCGGACCGAGTGCCACGATGTCGCGCACGGTGCCCGTGCCGCCGGGATAGAAGACCACGCCGTGGCGAATCCCGGCCGCGACGACTTTGTTGGTGATGCCGTCGGCGAGAGGAAACCGCGTCAAGCTCTGTCGGTCGGCGACGATCTCCAAAGCCAGCAGCAGCCCTTGCCCGCGCACTTCGGCAACGTACGGATGCTCGTCGAACGCCTCCTTCAGCGCCGCCTTCAACGTGCCGCCGACTTCGGCCGCCCGCGCCACCAGATCTTCGCGCACGAGAATGTCCAGCACGGCATCCGCGGCCGCGCAGGCTGCCGGGTGGGCAGCGAAGGTGTGGAACATCACGTTCAGGCCAGCGGCGTCCAACGCGGCGCCCACCGCTTCGGTCGCGAACACGCCGGTGATGGGCGCATAGCCGCCAGCGAGGCCCTTGCCCGCCACCAGCACGTCCGCCGGCACGCCCCAGTGGTCGAGGCCGAACGGCTTGCCGGTGCGCCCGAAGCCGACCATCACGTCGTCGGAGAGCAGCAGCATGTCGTGGCGGTCGCACAGGGCGCGGACTTCCGGCCAGTAGGAATCCGGCGGCACCAGCGCGCCGCCGCTTGTGCCAACGATGGGTTCGGCCAGCAGCGCCGCCACGGAATCCGCGCCGACGCGCACGATCTCCGCTTCCAGCGCATCCACGCAGTAGCGCGAGACGTCGTTCGCCGACTGGCGCAGCGGGTAGGGCGCCGGCACCCGCGAATAGCTGGCCAACGCCCCTTCGAGGCCGCGCTTGCGCGCTTCGTGCCCGCTGATGGCGGCGGCGGCCAGCGTCGTGCCGTGGTAGGAAGGCGTCCGCCCGATGATCGCGGTCTTGTTCGGCTTGCCGCGCGCCGCCTGGTATTGGATGGCGATCTTCATCGCCGTCTCGACGCCCTCGGAACCGCTGCACGTCAAATGCGTACGGGTGAGATGCTGCGGCAGCCAATCCCGCGTCAGCCGTTCCAGCAGGCGTTCCCGTTCCGGCGTCAGCCAAGGCGGCACCGCGTAGGAGCAGGCGAGCGCGGCCTTGTGCATGGCATCGGCCACTTCCACGCGCCCGTGGCCGATGTTTGCGACGATCGCGCCCCCGGCGGCGTCGAGCAGTTTCGAGCCATCGGCGGCGTGCAGATAGGCGCCGTCGGCACGAATCATGGCCGCGAACGGCCGCGCAGACGACGAAAAAGGCCAGTGAACTGTCATGGCGACATTGACGCCGAGCGCCGTGAACGGGTATCAAAACAGAGTACGCGGGATGGCAGGGAGAACTCAATCATGGCAGCAGAGACGAGCGCAGGGGCGCCGGTGGAAGGCATCGACATCGAGCGCGTGACTAGCTGGGCGGCGGCCTGCATCGACGGGCTGACGCCGCCCCTCGACTTCGAGCTGATCGCCGGCGGGCACTCGAACCTCACCTACAAGTTCACGGACCAGCGCGGCGAAGCCTACGTGCTGCGCCGCCCGCCCCTGGGCCACATCCTCGAGAGCGCCCACGACATGGCCCGCGAACACCGCATCATCAGCGCCGTGGCGGCCACCGACGTGCCGGTGCCCACCACCTACGGCCTGTGCGAGGACAAATCCGTCAACGGCCAGCCGTTCTACCTGATGAGCTTCGTCGAGGGCGTGGTGCCGCACGAAGCGGCCGTCACCGCGACCTTCTCGGAAGCCGAGCGCCGTTGGGTCGGCGAACACATCGTCAACGTCTTGGCGAACCTCCATCTGGTGAACCCGGACGACATCGGCCTCGGCAACCTGGCGCGCAAGGAGGCCTATCTGCAACGCCAGCTGAAGCGCTGGACGCGGCAATGGGAGGCCACCAAGACCCACGAAATCCCGGAAATGGAGGAGAGCGCCCGGCTGCTGCACGAGGACATGCCGGAACAAGTGGGCGCGGCCATCGTCCACGGCGACTACCGCATCGGCAACATGATGATCCACGGCGCCCGCATGGTGGCGCTGCTCGACTGGGAACTCTGCACCCTCGGCGACCCCCTCGCCGACCTCGGCTACCTGCTCAACAACTGGGCCGAACCCGGCGAAGCCGACGCCGCAAGCGACACCGCCGGCCCCACCGCGGTAGGCGGCTTCCCCAGCCGAGCCCACGTGCGCGAGATCTACGAACGACGCACCGGCCGCGACCTCTCCCGCATCGACTACTACCGCGCCTTCTCCCACTGGCGCCTCGGCGCCATCGCCCAAGGCGTCTACAAGCGCTACCTAGTCGGCGCAATGGGCAAGAACCGCGACTTCGACCTGGAAAAGTACAAACTCGGCATCCACCAACGCGCCGAATCCGCCTTGGGATTTCTCACGCGCTGAAGGGCGCGAGGCGTTCGCTTTAGCGCAACCCGTACCGGATCGGCAGCGTCTTCAGGCCGCCGACGAACAGGGATTGGGAGTAGCGGGGTTCGCCGTCGAGTTCCACCCAGTCCAGGCGCTTCAGCAGGGCGCGGTAGAAGGCGGCCATTTCCATGCGCGCCAGGTGCTGGCCCAGGCAGACGTGGGGGCCGTAGCCGAAGGCGAGGTGGGCCACGTCCGGGCGGTCCACGCGGAAGGCGTAGGGGTCGGCGAAGACCGCCTCGTCGCGGTTGGCGGAGGGGTACCAGAGGACGCAGGATTCGCCAGCGGCGATGGGGGTGTCGCCTACCGTGCAGTCGGCGGTGGCGGTGCGGCAGAACTGGCGCACGGGCGTGACGTAGCGGATCACCTCGTCCACGGCGCTTGCCATGTGGCGTTCGGGGTCGGCGCGCAGCTTGGCGAGTTCCTCGGGGTGTTCGATGAGTGCTAGCAGGCCGCCAGCGGTGGCGGAGCTGGTGGTGTCGTGGCCAGCGGTGGCGATGATGGTGTAGTAGCCGTTGGTCTCGTGCTCGGGAATCGGCTCGCCGTCGATGCGCGCGTTGGCGATCACGCTCGCCACGTCGTCGGTGGGCTTGGCGCGGCGGGAACGGGTGAGGTCGTGGAAGTAGGCCTCGAAGTCCGCCACCACGTCCATCAGCGATTCCGGTTCGACGGCGCGCTGTTCGTCCGGGTCGGAGGCGCCGAACAGCTCCTGGGTGAGCTTCACCAGCATCGGCTCGTCTTCGGCCGGCACGCCGAGGATGGTCATGATCACGCGCAGCGGATACCAGGTGGAGATGTCCTTGACGAAGTCGCAGCGGCCGCCGAACTCGGCCAGGCGCTCCACGTACTCTTCCGCCAGCGCGTCGATGCGCCCGGCTAGGCGCTGCAGGTTGCTGCCCATGAACCACCCTTGGGTGAGCGCCCGGTAGCGGCGGTGGTCCGGGTCGTCCATCTGCACCAGCGAACGCACCAGATGCTTGCGCCCGGAGAGGTGCTGGACGATGGCCTCGGTCATCTTCGGCGCCAGGATCGGGCGCGGATCGTTGATGAACAGCCGCTTGTCGCCTTCGATGGCCTTCACGTCCGCGTGCCGGGCGATGGACCAGAACGGCTCGAAGCCGTCCGGCGCCATGCGGCGCACCGGCGCGTTGGCGCGCAGCCACGCGAATTGGGCGTGCAGCCAGGCTTCGTCCGCCCAGCGGCGCGGATTCACCAAGGCGGCGTCCAGCTCGGGGGATTTGGTGATTACGGACTCCGTGGCGTGGGGATGCGGCATGGGTCGATCTCCTTGCTTGGCGTGGCGTCGTCGACTAACGCGCTCGTCAAGTGTAGCCGCTCAGGGAGTCTCTGCTTGAAGGGGAAGGGGCGTGCCAGCGACCGAGATCGGCCGCTGGAGAGCAGCAAAGCAACAGGGGAAGGAAGGGAGGAACGCTGCTCGTCACGCCTTAAACCATCTTGTCTATGGTTTGTACAGGTAGCGAAAGAGGCTGTCAACCCTTTTGTACAACTTTTTTTCACTGCTGAATTGGACGCCTTTGAGGGGCGTCTATACGGCGCAGGCCGGTGGCCGTTCGGCGGCGATCAGTTGGCGGCGGCAAGCAGGCCGTGCTTCTCCACTAGCGCGTTCAGCGAGCGTTCGAGGCGGGCCCGCGCCGCGTGGAGGTCGTGCGCGATGGCGGCGTGGTCTTCTTCTCCGTCGCAACGCTCGACGTGGGCCGCGTAGTCGTTCAAGTCGCCCACCAGCTTCGCGAGGTTGCCCGAATGCTCGCAAGCGGCGCGCGGCGCCATCAGCGAGATGTGCAGCAGTTCCTCGTCGCTGAAGATGCGCGCCGTGTCGCCCTCGCCCGGCAGCAGTGTGCCGGCGCCGAGCAGCCGCTCCACCGCGGCCCAGTCCGCCGGCCAGCGCAGCACGGTGCGGCCAGCGCTTCTGCACGCCGCCAGATCCGCGGCGGTGGCGTAGGCGAACGCCGTGACGACGTGGGCGTCCGGGAACGTTTCCGCAATGGTCTCAATGGGTTGGAGGTCCAGCGAGGGCAGATAGAGGGCCACGCCGTCGAGCGCTGGCAGAGCGCCCCGGTCGGCGAACACGTCTGCTGGCGTGGCCCACTCCGCGACCACGCCGACGGTGGTTTCCGACGCTTCCCGGAAGGCGTGGATGAGCTTGCTGCCGACGATGCCGACGCGCCTTGCGCGCCGCGCCGGCGCCCGTTCGAGCCGGGGCCGCAAGCGGCGCTGCAACTCCGCGTCTTCGAGGTGGACCACCTGGCTGATCGGGTGGCCCTGATCGAGCAGCGCCTTGATGGTGGTGAAGCGATCCAGCTGCGCGGCGCTGTAGAAGCGCGTCTTGCCGGCGCGCTGCGCTGGTGCCAGGCCGTAGCGCCGCTCCCAGG
The DNA here is from genome assembly GCA_965243175.1 of Candidatus Azotimanducaceae bacterium. Classification (GTDB taxonomy): domain Bacteria; phylum Pseudomonadota; class Gammaproteobacteria; order Pseudomonadales; family Azotimanducaceae; genus VXYL01. The sequence goes on from OZ251532.1 coordinate 3,044,185, forward strand.
CGCGCAGGCACTCCGGCGTGATGCCGGTGCGCTTCGCCACCACGCCGATCTTGTAGAGATCTTCGGACACGCGCCCGCCCAGCAAAGAACCTGGGCGAGACTATACACGATTGGACAGCGTACTGTACGTCCGCTCGCGAACGAACTGGACATTGCGCACGCGCCCTAGCCGTTCTCCATTTCCGCGAGCACCAGGTCGCGCAGCGTTACCATGCCCACGGCGTCGCGTTGGTCGTCCACCACCACGGCGCGGGTCAGGCCCAGCCCCACCAGCAGGCGCACGGCGTAGCGCACCAGCATGCCCGGCGGCAGCGTCACCACCGGCTTGGTCATCGCTTCGTACACGCTCACCCGCTCCGGCGGGCGGTTCCTGGCCACCACCTCGGCGGCGACGTTCGCCACTTCCAGAAGGCCCACCTCGTCGTCGTGGTCGCGTCGGGCCACGATCAGCGAGCTGACCCCGTGCTGGCGCATCAGCCGCATGGCCTCGTCGACATTGGCGAGCCCCTCGATGGCATGCAGGTCGGTGGCCATCACGTCCTGTACGCGGGCCTTTTCGCTCGTGCTGTCTGCGCTCATAGTTCGTCTCCGATTTCCTGCTGCATCGTCGGCAGCTGGGTTGCGAGCCCCACCACGTCTTCGATGGCGAGCTGGAACGCGACGCCAGCGCCGGCTTCTTCGTCGAACCGCGCCGCCTCGCTGATGCGCTCCAGAATGTCGCGCGCTCGCGTTTCCACGACGAGCGTGAGCACCATGTTTGCCGCCGAGCTGAGGTCCAAGCCCAGGAACGTCTTTCCCGGCTTCAATCCCTCGCCGCGCACGCTGTTGACGATGGTCGCTCCGGTGGCGCCAGCGGCTCGGGCGGCCTCGATCACGGTGTCCGTCTTGTCCTCGCCCACCAAGGCGACGATCAGCTTCATTCGCATGGTTCGTCCTCTTTTCGAGCGCCTTTGCGGGCGCGATCCATCCAGGAAGCCGCCTTGGCGTAGCCGAGCACGGATATGATGGGGAATACGCTGGCGAACGCAATCAGCCCGAAGCCGTCGATCAAGGGGCTGCGGCCCGGCACGCTCGCGGCGAGGCCCAGGCCGAGGGCGGCGACCACCGGCACGGTCACCATGGCGGTGGTCACGCCACCGCTGTCGTAGGCGAGCGGCACGATGTTGCCGGGGGCGCGGAACGTCTGCAGGATCACCACGCCGTAGGCGACGACGATGTACCACGGCAGGGGCGTGCCGGTGACGATGCGAAAGCAGCCGAGCGCCACGCCCAGGGCAACGCCGAGGGCCACGGCGGTGCGCAGCCCCCACGCGTTCACCGTTCCGCCGGAGGCTTCCTGGGCCTTCAACGCCACCGCGATCAGCGACGGTTCCGCGACCGTGGTGGCGAAGCCGATCGCCGCGGCGAAGGCGTAGACCAGCCAGTAGTCGCTCCAAACCACGCCCTCGGCGACGTTCGCCGTCACGGTCGCCGGGCCGGTGAGCTGGCGCGCCATGGTCTCGCCGATCGGAAACAGCGCGTCCTGAAGACCGATCAGGAACAGCGTCAGCCCCAGCAGCACACAGAGGAAACCGGCGGCGATGCGGCGCAGATTCGGCAGCTTGCGACGCAGCACCACCACTTGGAACGCCACCAGGATGCTGACGATCGGCAGCACGTCCAACGTCGTCTGCCAGGCGATGCTGGCGAAGCTCGTCAGGAAGTCCATGCTCAGGCCACCATGCCGTAGGCCAGCACGAAGACGATCGGCGTCAGGCTCGCGAAGGCGATCAGGCCGAAGCCGTCGAGCATGGGGTTGCGGCCCTTGATGGAGGTGGCGAGGCCCACGCCCAGAGCGGTGACCAGCGGCACGGTGACCGTGCCCGTGGTGACGCCGCCGGAATCGTAGGCGACGCCGATGATCTCCGCCGGCGCGAAGAACGTCATGGCCGTCACCAGCAGGTAGCCGCCGATGATGAGCCGGTGGATCGGCCAGCCCTTGAGAATGCGCAGCACGCCGAGGACGAGGGCCACGCCTACGGAAAACGCCACCACCATGCGCAAGTTGAAGGCGTAGCTCGCCCGCGCGGCGCTTTCGTCCACGACCAGACCCGCCTCCGCGGCGACATTGGCGGCCTCGCCGGCCACCGCGATCAGGGCCGGTTCCGCCACCGTGGTGCCGAAGCCCAGGCAGAACGCGAACGCCAGCAGCGCCGCGGCGCTGCCCTTGCGGGCGAAGGCGTGCGCGATCGCCTCGCCAAGCGGGAACAGGCCGCTCTCCAGCCCTTGCACGAAGATCGCAAGACCAGCGACCACGCACGCCAGCCCGACGAGAATTTCGGCCAGATTGGGGAAGGGCTGCCGCAGCACGACGATCTGAAAGAAGGCCACGACGGCAATGATCGGCGCCAGATCCCGCGCAGCGCCCACCATTCGCCGCCCGAGCGCCACAGCCACATCAACCACTAGGTACCGTCCGGCTCCACAGCAATCGCAAGAGCATAGGCGAGGCAGGGCATTGCATCCAGTTGGGTCGCCGCATCAGCCGATCGGCAAGAGCGTCTCGCGCGACACCTTCTTCTCCAGCTGGGCGACTATCCGGCCCAGCTCCATCTTCGGCTCCGCCTTGAGGCCCAGGCACATGCCGACGCCAGCCGCGTCCGTGCTCCACCTCGAAGCCAACTTGATCGAATGCGCCGCGTCTCGTCGCTCGAATGCGTAGGCGTGGAACTGCATCGCGTTTCCGCGCTTGGCCCGCGCAACGTGGTCGAATTCGAAATTGCTTCGAAGATAGTCGAAGAGTTGCGTCTGAGTGACGAGAACCAGGTGCTTGCCCAAGGCTTCGAACGTCTGAATCTTGTGGTGAAGCTGGACCAGAATCGTCTTGGCCGTCATCTTCCAGTTCATTCCATAGGTTGCGCCATAGGACGCGCGTTCCTCCGCTACGGCATCGGGACGGCCGGCCGAGCTTAGGAATCGCTGTCGGGCGGGCCACACGGAACCAGTCGTGTCCATCGTCTGGAGCTCGACGCCCAGGAAGTCAACGACGCTCCCGTCGTCGACCGAGGTCAGGAAGTAGTCGACGCTTCCTCCGGGCACGGCCACTTCCGGTACCACATGCAGTTCGTTGCCGGGCTCGTGGGAAAGCAGATGCAGACAGTCGATGAAGACCTGCTTCCGTTCGAGCAGCCGATACGGGCAGATCACCATGGGTTGGCGACCGCGTCCGTGGGCGACAGAGCATGTGCCGATGGATACGTCCGGCTCGCTTTTCCTGATCTTGATGCACTTGCGCTGCAGGAACGGGCACTGTTGCTCGCGGACCAGCGTCGGCCAGTCCGCTGTCGTTGAAGTCGACTCGCCGAAGAGTTCGAGAATCTCGGTCATAGGATGGTCGCCGTGCGCTGGTCCGCCATCTCGATGTATTCGGCCGACAAGTCGATGCCCACGGACTTCCGCCCCAGTTGGCTGGCGACGAGCATGGTCGTGCCGGTGCCGCAGAATGGATCGAGGACGATACCGTCAGCGGGAGATGTGGCCAGGATCGGGATTCGGCACAGGTCTTCCGGGTAGGGCGCAAAGTGGGCGCGGCGCCTCTGGGTGTCTTCGGGCAGGATGTCCCACACGTCGGACGGCTTGCTGCCCTTGGGGTGGTACTTCAAGAAGTAGAAGCCTTTGTCGCGCAGTTCCTTCGCGCGGCCGGAGACGTTCGCCGAATCGGAATGCGTGGTGCGCTGCTGGCCGCGGATGATCATGCGGAAGTCGGCCAGCTCGCCGCGATTGACGGCGCCGAGCATCGTCTCCAGCGTCGCGTGCGCTCTGCGCTTTTCGTCGTCGTCGAGTTCGGTCGAGAGTTCGATCTGGCGCTTGTAGCGGACGCCGCTGACGCCGGAGGCCGTCACTACCGAACCATTGACGACCTTGGTCGTCTTCGGCGTGCTTCGAATGGCGTCCGCGTCGTAGTAGTAGCCGCGTTGCCGCTGCACGAAGTGGAACAGGCTCTCGTGGACGTTGCGGAGGCGGTCTAGCGTGTTGTCCGGCCCGCCCTTCACCTTGTTCCAGACGACGTCGTTGCGCAACGTCCAGCCCTGCTCGTCGATGAGGTGGAAGGCCACGCGCCAAGGCACGCCGACCAGGCCCTTCTGGTGGTAGGTGTCGCCGATGTTCAGCCAGAACGATCCCGTGGGCTTGAGGACGCGCTTCACCTCGGCGAACACGGCGGCGATGGCTTGGACGAACTCGCGGTAGTCCTTCTCCAAGCCGATGCCGCCGTTGCCGTATTCCCGCTTGCCCCAGTACGGCGGGCTGGTCATGCAGCAGTCGAATGTGGCTGCAGGAAGTCGCCGCAGCACGTCCAACGCATCGCCCACGACGAACAACGGCGACCGGCACGGCTCGCGAAGGTAGTCCCGCAGGCTCGCCAACGACTCGCCGGGCGCGGCGATCATCGCCACCGTCCACGGAAGGTTCTTGCGGGCGAGTGCGCAGGGCGGGCAATCGTCGGTAAGGCAGCGTTGCCGCGAGTCGCGGGCAGTGGCGTTTGCATCGTCTTCATGCCCCGATTCCAAAAGACCAGCGACACGTCTCGTTCGTGGTCGACGCGACGGTCGGACCAGTCGAGCGAATCAGCATAGCAGTTTTCGCTGCGAAGCCGCTTGGGCGCGGTGACCTTCGACCTGCGCGAACGGCTTGGACATCCCGTGCGGGATCGAGCGTCACGCTGGCGGGCGCAAGCGCCTACAATGCGCGCCGTTGCCGCTCGCGGGGTGGCTGGATGCGGCGGGGTTGGCCTCGCACTAAGGCGGGTAAGGAGAGGACCTTCATGGAGAACAACATCGGCTGGTGGCTGGCGAAGCGGGCGTTTCTTTCGCCGCAGCGGGAGGCGTACGTTGGCGACGACGGCGCTCGGTTGACCTTCGCCGAGCTGAACGAGCGCTGCAATCGCGCCGCGAACGCCTTTCTGGATGCTGGCGTGCGGAAGGGCGAGCGCGTGGCGCTGCTGCTGATGAACAGCCCGGAGTTCGTGGAGGCGTACTTTGCGCTGGCCAAGATCGGCGCCGTCGTGGTGCCGTTGAACTGGCGGCTGGTGGCGGACGAACTGGAGTTCATCCTCAAGGACAGCGGCGCCCAGCGCCTCGTCTTCGACGACGAATTCGTGGACACGGTGGCGGACCTGCACTCCCGCGGCGAGAAGACGGACGTCAACCACTGGCTGCAAGCGGGAAGCGGCGAGACCGCGTATTTCGCCAGCACCTACGCGGCGTTCCGCGACGCGGCGAGCAGCGCCGAACCGACCATCGCGGCGCGTGGCGAAGACATGCTCTACATCATGTACACCTCCGGCACCACCGGCCTGCCGAAGGGCGTCGTCCACACCCACGACACCACCATCTGGGGCTGCATCACCATCGCCGCCACCACCTACTTCCACGACCACGACCGCTTCCTCTCGCCGCTGCCGATGTTCCACGTCGGCGCCCTGACGCCGTTGACGCTGGCCGTCTACCGCGGCATCACCAGCATCGTCATGCGCAGCTTCGATCCGGTGCGCGCCTGGGAACTGGTGGACGGCGAACGGGTCACCGTGGGCCTGGCGGTGCCAGCGATGCTCAACTTCATGCTGCAAGTGCCGAATCTCGAACGCTTCGACCATTCGCAATGGCGCTGGTGCATGTCCGGCGCCGCGCCCGTACCGGTGTCGCTGATGGAAGCCTGCGCGAAGATCGGCGTGGAGGTGCATCAGATCTACGGCCTCACCGAGTCGTGCGGCCCGGCCGCGCTCATCGACGCGGACAACGCCTTGAAGCGCATCGGCTCCACCGGCAAGGCGTTCTTCCACACCGGCGTGCGCATCGTCCGCCCGGACGGCAGCGACTGCGCGGCGAACGAACCGGGCGAGGTGCTGGTGGCCGGCCCGCACATCATGCGCGAATACTGGAACCGGCCGGAGGCCACCGCGGAGACCATCGTCGACGGCTGGCTGCACACCGGCGACGTGGCGCGCATGGACGAAGACGGCTTCATCTACATCGAAGACCGCATCAAGGACATGATCATCTCCGGCGGCGAGAACGTCTATCCGGCGGAGATCGAGAACGTGCTGCAAGCGCATCCCGGCATCCGCGAAGCCGGCGTGATCGGCCAGGCGAGCGAGAAGTGGGGCGAGTCGCCGTTCGCCGTGGTCGTCAAGGCGGATTCGGCGCTGACGCAGAACGACGTGCTGGAGTTCTGCCGTGGCCGATTGGCCGGCTTCAAGCAGCCGAAGGGCGTCGCCTTCGTGGACGCGGTGCCGCGCAACCCGAGCGGGAAGATCCTCAAGCGCGTCCTGCGCGAGCAGTTTCCCGGGCCGGCGCCCGTCTGAGCGCACTCCGCTCGGCCCGCTTGAACGGCGGGCCGGGCTGATCTCGCAAAATCTTGTAGGAAATTCGCCCGGCGCGTCCACGGCGCTCGGGCGGAGTGCCACGATTCGCGTTTCAACGCACTCAACGCTTCAACAGAAGGAGTACTCACATGGCAACGTTCGAATCCCGCGTCTACGCGCTGCGCATCGAGCCGCATCCAAACGCCGATCGCTTGGAGTTGGCGGCGGTAGGCGGTTTCCGCAGCGTGGTCGGCAAAGGCAGCTACGTGGACGGCGACCTCGCCGCGTACATCCCGGAGGGCGCCGTCTGCGCGGACTGGCTGATCGCCGAGCTCGGCTTGGAGGGCAAGCTGGCCGGCAGCAAGCGCAACCGGGTGAAGGCGGTGAAGCTGCGCGGCGTCCTCTCCCAGGGCCTCGTCTACCCGGTGCGCGACGGGCGCATCCGCGACCAGGCGGTGGCCGAGGGCGACGACGTGACCGAGCTCTTGGAACTGGTCAAGTACGAGCCGCCCGTGCCGATCGCCATGCAGGGCGAAGTGGCCGCGGCAGCGGGGGCGACGCTCCACTACGACATCGACAACTACAAGAAGTACCCAGGCGAGTTCCAGCCGGGCGAACCCGTCCACATCACCGAAAAGCTGCACGGCAGCTGGTGCTGCCTGGGCTGGCACCCGGAACACGGCGCGGTCGTGACGTCCAAGGGCATGTCGGACAAGGGGCTGCGGCTGAAGATCAACGACGCCAACCAGAACAACCTCTACGTGCGGGCGTGGCTCGCCAACGCGGAGTCGTTCGCCACCGCTCGCGAGCGCCTGGCGCCGGACGACGCGCCGTTCTACATTCTCGGCGAGGTCTACGGGCGCGGCGTCCAGGACCTCCACTACGGCGAACCGAACCCGGCGTTCGCCGCCTTCGACGTCTACGTCGGTGCCCCCGGCCAAGGCCGCTACTTGCCGGTGGAAGAGATCGAATCCGGCTTGGAGGGTCTGTTCCGCCTCGTGCCCACCCTCTACCGCGGCCCGTTCAGCGAGGAGAAGCTGCAATCGCTGACGGACGGTGCCACCGCTCTCGGCGGCGGCAAGCATGTGCGCGAAGGCGTGGTCGTGAAGCCGATGCAGGAGCGGGAGTCCGCCGAGCTCGGCCGGGTGATCCTCAAGAACGTCTCCGGCGACTACCTCACGCGCAAGGGCGGCACGGAGTTCAACTGACGTGCTGGTGCTTGGCGTCGAAACGTCCTGCGACGAGACGGGCGTCGCCCTCTACGACTCCGCGGCGGGGTTGGTGGCGGACTCGCTCTACAGCCAGGTCGATCTGCATGCCCGCTACGGCGGCGTGGTGCCGGAGCTGGCGTCGCGGGACCACATCCGCAAGATCGTGCCGCTGCTCTCGGCGCTGCTCGCCGATGCCGGCAAGCGCCCGCAGGACATCGACGCCGTGGCGTTCACCGCCGGCCCGGGACTGATCGGCGCGCTCATGGTGGGCGCGATGGTGGGCCGCTCGCTGGCCTTCGGCCTCGACGTGCCAGCCATCGGCGTCCACCACATGGAGGCGCATCTGCTGGCGCCGCTGATCGGCGACGACGCGCCGAGCCCGCCCTTCGCCGCGCTGCTCGTCTCCGGCGGCCATACGCAGCTGGTGCGCGTGGCGGGCATCGGCGACTACGAACTGCTCGGCGAGAGCCTGGACGACGCCGCCGGCGAAGCCTTCGACAAGGCCGCGCAGATGCTGGGCCTTGGCTACCCCGGCGGCCCGGCCATCGCCCAAGCCGCGCAGACGGGCGATCCGGGCCGCTTCCGATTCCCCCGCCCGATGACCGAGAAGCCCGGCCTGGACATGAGCTTCTCCGGCCTCAAGACCTACACGCTGAACACCGTCCGCGACCTGCAACCCTTGCAGGAAGGCGACGTCCCGGACGTCGCCCGCGCCTTCGAGGACGCGGTGGTGGACACGCTCGCCATCAAGTGCGAACGGGCGCTCCGCGAGACTGGTCTCTCGACGCTGGTGGCGGCTGGCGGCGTCGCCGCGAACAAGCGGTTGCGGGCGCGCTTGCAGGCGGACCTGCCCAAGGTGGTCTATCCGCCGCCCGCGCTGTGTACCGACAACGGCGCGATGATCGCCCACGCCGGGGCGTTGCGCTTGGCGGCGGGGCAGGGCGATTCGCTGGAAGTAACCCCTAAGGCGCGCTGGCCGATGACGGGGCTGCCGGCGGTCGGCTGAGAAGCCAGGCGTCGATGCGTTCGAGGCGGCAGGCCTTCAGCGCGGCACCGTAGGCCGGGCCCGGTTCCGCGTCCAAGCGCACTTCGTTCAACTCTTCCACCAGATCGCGCAGCGGCAAGGGGTCCACGCCCGCGCAAGCGGCCACGGCGTCGAACACGAGCGGCGCGACCTCGCCTTGCCGGAACGCGCCGATGGCCGCCAGCGCGTCGTGCAAGGCGGCAGCGGTTGGCGGGTTCGCCAAAGCGCGACCGTGGCTCGCCACTGCTTTGGCCGCACGTTGGAAGATGGTCGGTGACTTGAGCGCCGCGTAGGTCGCGGCGATGGCTTGCGGTTGGTTGGGCCAGCCCACCGCGGCGAGCGCTCTTCGGGCGTCGAACTCTCGATGGCGAAAGAGCGCGGCTGTCGCGGACGAATCGAGCGCTTCGAACCAGTGCGCGCCCTCGAGCTCGGCAACCACCTCGAAGAAGCGCCCGAGTCGCGGCGTGGCCTTGACGAGTTCCCCCCACACGCGCTCGCCAGAGAGGGCAGCCAGTTCGCCGCGCATGGTCTTCATCAGCGCCAGCGTATCGGGGTGAATGGCGAAGTCGTCGAGCGTGGCGGCGAACCGAGCCACGCGGAAGACCCGCAGCGGGTCCTCGGCGAACGCTGGCGAGACGTGGCGGAGGAGGCGGCGTTCGATGTCCGCTTGCCCGCCGAACGGGTCGATCAGCTGGTCGCCGTCCTTGGCGATGGCGTTGATGGTGAGATCCCTGCGGGCAAGATCCTGCTCCAACGTCACGTCGTCCGCGTGCCAGGCGAAGCGCTGGTGGCCAGCGCCGGTCTTGCGCTCGGTGCGCGCCAGCGCGTACTGCTCGCTCGTGCGCGGGTGCAGGAAGACGGGAAAGTCGCTGCCGACCTGTCGATAGCCGTGCGCTCGCATCTGATCCGGTGTCGCGCCCACCACCACCCAGTCGCGTTCCTGGACGGGCCGCCCCAGCAGCGCGTCGCGCACCGCGCCGCCGACGAGATACGTCTTCATGGACGATCCCGCGGTGCCGCAGGAACGGCGAAGACGCGCCCGTCGTCGAGGCGAACCGCGGTCAACGTGCGTCCCCAGACGCAGCCGGTATCGAGGCCGACCAGGCGGCGATTGCCGGTCGCGCCGTTCAGCGCCGCCCAGTGGCCGAAGTAGAAGGTCTTTTCGAGTTTCGACTGGTAGTGGAACCAAGGCCGAAAGCCCACGGGCAGATCGTCGAGTGTCCCTTTGTGGGCGAACTCCATGCGCCCGTCGCCATCGATCAGACGCATGCGCGTAAGGTAGTTGACGATGGCGCGATGCCGCTCCATGCCGACGAGCGCGTCGTCCCACAGCGCCGGCTCGTTGCCGTACATCGCCTTGAAGAAGCGGCGATGGCCGGGGCCGCGCAGCACGGCTTCCACCTCCCGAGCATGGCGCCGCGCGTCGTCGATGCTCCACAGGTGGGGAATGCCGGCGTGGACCATGGCCCAGTCATCCGTTTCCGCCAGCAACGGCAGGCCGCGCAGCCATTCAGCCAGCTCAAGGCAGTCCGGTGCCGCCAGCACGTCCTCGAGCGTATCCCCCGAACGATGCGGGTGGCCGCCGTAGACCATCGCCAGAAGGTGCAGATCGTGGTTGCCCAGAACGCCCACGAAGCGCTTGCCGAGAGCGCGGGCGAAGCGCAGCGTGGCGAGGGAATCCGGGCCGCGGTTCACCAGATCGCCAACGCACCACAGCGTGTCCCTGCTGCCGAAGCGCACCTTGCGGAGCAGTGCGAGCAGGCTCGCCAGGCAGCCTTGGATGTCGCCGACGATGTACGAGGCCACAGCCTAGCCGCGGACCAAGAGCGCTGCCGAAGCTCAGTGGACGACGACGTTCGGCGCTGCCAGCGAGAACGCCGGGATCGGCACGTCGAACAGCTCGCCGTCGTCCTTGCAGAACTCGTAGCTGCCCTGCATCGCGCCCACCGAGGTGGCCAGCACGCAGGCGCTGGTGTAGCGAAACGCCTCGCCGGGCGCCAGCCGTGGCTGGTTGCCGACGACGCCCGGCCCGCGCACTTCCTGCTCTTCGCCGTCGCCGTTGGTGATGAGCCAGTGGCGGTTCAGCAGCTGCGCCGGTTCGTCGCCGCGGTTGGCGATGGTGATGGTGTAGGCGAAGACGTAGCGCGGTTCGTCGGGATCGGATTCGGCGGCGATGAAGCGGGTCTCAACGTGGACTTCGATGTTCGGCATCGTCCCCTCCGGCGCAATGGTTCGCGATGGCGACGTACTCGGAAACGCTCAGCGTCTCGCCGCGCCTGCGGGGATCGATGGCCAACGGCCGCCAGTCCCGAACGACTGATTCTAGGGCATTGGCAAGCGTCTTGCGCCGCTGGCCGAAGGCGGCGCGGAGCACGCGGCGGAGCATGTCGAGGTCGCACGGTTCGCGCTGCCGTGGAACGAGGCGCACGAAGCTCGACTCGACCTTCGGGCGCGGCGTGAAGCTCGCCGGGGAAACGTTGAACAACAGCGCCACGTCGCAGTGGTGCTGGGCGACCACGGACAAGCGCCCGTAGGTCTTGCCGCCGGGCCGAGCGGCGAGACGCGCGGCGACTTCCGCTTGCAGCATCACGTGGATGTCCGCGACGTGATCGGCGATCTCGAACAGCCGTTCGAGCAGCGGCGAAGCGATGTTGTAGGGCAGGTTGCCGACGATGCGGAAGGGGTCGCCGGGAGTGGCAACGATGGTGCGCAGGTCGGTGCGCAACACGTCGTCGCGGACGAGGTGAAGCTGCGGCAGACGCGCTTGCAGGCCGGCGGCGAGATCGCGGTCGATCTCCACCGCCGTCACATGAGCGGCCTCGGCACAGAGACGGGCAGTGAGAGCGCCTCGACCTGGGCCGATTTCGAGAACCCGATCCGAGGGACGCAGCGCCAAGACCGCGAAGATGCGCTCCAAGACCGCCTGGTCGGTGAGGAAGTGCTGCCCGAAGCGCTTGCGCGGTCTCGCCGCCGAGCCGATGTTCGCCGCGCTCTGCGAACCCTTAGGAATCGGCGTCGTCGCTCTCCGCCTCATCGTCGAGCGCCAGGCGCTCTTCCACGAACGCCTCGTCGCGGATCTCCTTCAGCCACTCCTGCAGGCCGTCGTCGAAGCGCTGCGCATGCAGCACGCGCACCGCGTAGTCGCGCCGCGCCTCGTCGCTCGCGTCCTGCTCGCGGCGGCCCTGCACTTCCAGAATGTGCCAGCCGAACTCGGTGCGGAAGGGCGGCGAGATTTCGTCCACCTCGGTGCCGGCCATCGCCTCCTGGAACTCGCGCACGAAACCGTCGGCGGTGCTCCAGCCGAGGTCGCCGCCGGCCAGCGCGGAGCCGGGGTCGTCCGAGTGTTCCACGGCCAGTGCCGCGAAGTCCTCGCCGTCGACGATGCGCTGACGCAGTTCCTCGATGGCGGCGCGGGTTTCGTCGTCCGAACGAATTGCGGAGGGCTCGAGCAGGATGTGGCGCACGAGGGTCTCGCTATTGGTCTGCTGCGAAGCGCCGCGCTTGTCCAGCAGCTTGACGATGTGGAAGCCGGACGCATTGCCCAACGGCTCGGCAACGCCGCCGATCTCCAGCGCCAGCACCTGTTCCGCGAACAGGCTCGGCAGCCGGCTCGCCTTGCGCCAACCGAGGTCGCCGCCTTCGAGCGCCGTCGAAGCGGAGGAATGCTCCACCGCCATGGCCGCGAAGTCCGCGCCCTCGCGCAGCTGCTCAACGATCGCGTCCGCCTGGGCTTGCACGGCCTCGCGTTCGTTCGCGTCGGCGCCTTGTTCCACCGGCAGCAGGATGTGGCCGATGCGGTACTCGTCGGAAATCTGTTCGGCGAAGAACGGCGAGGCGAGCAGCTCGTCGATGTCCTGCTGGGTGACGTAGACGCGGCGGTTGACCACCTCCCGCTGCACCCGATCGAGGGTCAGCTGGCGGCTCACCTGATCGCGGAAGGCGCGATAGGAAACGCCCTCGCTGCCGAGCGCGCTGATGAACTGGTCGATGTCCATGCCGTTCTGCGCCGCGTAGTCGCGCACGGCGTTGGTGAGCGTTTCGTCGTCCACCAGCACGCCGCGCATTTCCGCTTCCTGCAGCTGGATGCTCTCGACGATCAAGCGTTCCAGAATCTGCTCCAGGATCGCGTCCTTGGGCGGCGCCTCGCCCCCTTCCGCCTGCAGGCGCTGCATCACCGCGTCGTAGCGTTCCAGCACTTCGCTTGCCAGCACCACGTCGTCGTTGACGATGGCGACGATGCCGTCCACCATCTTCGGCTGCGCGTTCGCGGAACCGGCAAGCGCCAGCAACGCCGCCACGGCCCAAGCGGTGGCGCGTCCTTTGCGCGGATGTGGTCGTTGGTTCATCGGCTGCGTGTTCCTCCATAGCCTTTTATGCCACGGGCAAGCCGCCCGTCAACTCCGCCGCCCACCCCGGCCAGCCCGCGCAACGCGATTTGCAGCAGCACGCCTTGGTCGGTGCCCACTTCGGGCGAGAGGCGATTGCGCGGCGCGTCGATGGTGCGGTGCCAGAGCAGCTTCGCCTCCAAGCAGCAGTTGGCGTAGCCGAAACCGGCGAACGCCTCGATGGTTTGACCAAAATGCCAGTCGTGGTTCCACCGCCCGAACACGCTCCAATGGCGAGCGACCGGCCAGTACACGGCGAAGTCCGTCTGCCGCGTGGCGCTGCCTTTCCGACGACGGATGCTTGCGTTGATAAGGCGCCGGGCGTCGCGCCGGTAGGAAACGGCGAGTTGGGCTTCGTCCAGAGTGTTGTCGTTCGCGTCCCAAGCCAGCGTGCCACCAAGACGCACCGGCCCAAGCGTACCGCGCAGTTCGCCGGCGATTGCCGAGAAGCGCCTCGTTTCTTCCTCTCCCTGCGCGCCGCTCAGCACCACCCGGCGATCCCGCATGTGGGCAATGCCGCCGATGCTGGCCGCGAGCAGTTCGCGCCCGGACGCTGCGTTCAGCAACCGCGAGGTGGCGCCGAAGGCCAGCCTGTTGGCGTCGCCGATGCGGTCCACGCCAGCGAAGCGGTTGTCGTGGAAGAGCTGGCGGTAGGAGAACGTGAGCCGTGCGGCGTCGAAGCGCGGCAGGTGATCCTGGCGGGCGTAGGACTGGTAGAAGTACTGGAGGCGCGGTTCAAGCGTTTGCAGCCGCCCGCCCCGCTTCGTCTCGCGCTCGAAGAACAACACGCCATCGGCGCTTGCAAAGCGGATGTCGCGGCGGGTGGCGGGCAGGGACGCAGGGCCGGACACGTCGTAGGCGGTGTGCCGCAGACCCGCCCCAAGCGAGAAGCGCCCCCAGGACTTGGAGAGCGGCAGCCGCAACCGAGGCTCCAGATGCAGACGCCGTCCGCCGGATACGCCGCCGATCGGGCTGTCGCTCGCAAACGACGACCACGACGCGCCCAAGGTCCACCCGAGCGGCCCCAAGAGATCGCCAGCGTAGCCAAGCTGAAGCTCCGGCAACCGCCGATGGGGTTCGCGGCCCGGTTCGAGGCGCTGAAAGCTCTGCCCCCACAGCCGAGCGAACAGCCGGTCGCCGACGTAGCGAACCTCCGCCCGCCGTTCCAACTGCACACGGCTGGCCACCGCCAGATCCGCGCCGTGGCCGGACGCGAAGCCGGCACCGAGGTCGGAGAAATAGTCGTTGTCGCTGACTGCCGCGTACTCCACCAGCGTGTGCAGACCGAAGATTCGCCCGCGGTGATCGACGTCCAGCAGCCAGCGGTCGGCTGGCGCGAAAGCGGCATCGCTGCCGCCGCCGGCGATGAAATCCCGCCGCGACAGCTCGCCATCGTAGTCGTCGTCCGCGGGCAGGAACGCGCTGGCGAGTTCGGTCCGGGAGCCGCGCCCAAGATGCCGAAACTCCGCCTCCACGCCAGCCCCGCGTCGCGCCATGTACCGCCCAACGAGCGTCGCGTCGTAGTTGGGCGCCAAGTTCAAGTAGTAGGGCACGGCGATGTCGATGCCGCGGTCGTCGCCGATGGACGGAAACAGAAAGCCGCTGCTGCGCCCCCGTTGCACCGGAAAGCGAAGGTACGGCGCGTAGAAGACCGGCACGCGCCCCAGGTTCAGGCGGGCGTGACGAGCGGTGGCGAACCGTTCGCCCTCGTCCACTTCGATGGCGGCTGCGCGAAGCAGCCAAGTGCCATCCGCTGGCGGACACCGGGTGAAGGACGCCGCAGTCAAGGAAACCGCATCCTCGTGGCGGTCGATGCGCTTGGCCAGTCCCCGCCAGCCAAGCTCGGGCAGCACGATCTCCGCATCCTCCAACAGCGCGGTCCCACTCGCCAAGTTCATCGTGGCGCGATGGCCGAGCAGATGCAGCCCGGGTTCGCGCACATGCAGCGGCCCATCGCTGCTGGCCCGCTCCGAGCGCTCGTCAATCGCAATCGCCGGCGCATCCAACCGCCGCTCGCCTTGAAGCACTACCACGCCGCCACTCGCCACGGTGTTCTCCCCGGACCGCGAGCGAAGTTCACCTGCGGTCAGTCGAAACTCGGTGGCATCGCCGCTCTGCGTTCCCGTGGCCATCGGCTTGGCGTGGTACGCGCCCGGACACTGCGCATCTTCCTGCCCGGACTGCCACAGCGACTCGGCCAGCGCGGCCATCGCATTCGGCGAGACTACGAGCAGCAGCGCCGAACACAGGCCGCGACCCAACCGCGCACTGTCAAAGCCATCTCGCTTTGGCGACAATCCACGCATGGAGGCACCGCCGGAACTGCTCGCGTGGCTCGACGGCGTGCTGGAAGGCGACGCCGAGACCACGACGCCGCTGCGGGTGGAGGCAAGCACGCGCAGCTTCTTTCGCGTGTCCACGCCCGCGTCCACCTTCGTCGCCATGCACTCGCCGCCCGCCACAGAGCATAACCCGCGCTTCGTGGCCTTGGCCGATCTGTTTCGACAGCACGGCATAGCGACCCCCAAGGTACTCGCCACTGACCTCGAACGCGGATTCCTGCTGCTAGAGGACCTTGGCGAACAAGATTTCGAGGCGGCCTACGCCAGCGGTGAGGTGGCGGAACCGCTGCATGCCGCTACGGCCGTGCTAGTGCGGCTGCGCAAAGTGCCGCTCGACCAGGTTGCGCCTTACACACCGCAACGCTTCGCCGACGAACTAGGCATCTTCGCCGACTGGCTGGTGCAGCGCTTCCTCGACCTCGCCCTGCCGCCGTTCTTCGAGCCAATGCGCGAAGCGCTGGTCGAGGCAACCCAGAGCGTGCCGACGACCGTGGTGCATCGCGACTTCCACTGCCGCAACCTCCTCTGGCGAAGCGACGGCAGCGTCGGCGTCGTGGACTTCCAGGACGCCCTCGCCGGCCCGGTCTGCTACGACATCGCCTCGCTGCTGCGAGACTGCTACCACGAGTTCGACGAAGCGACGGTCGCAAGGTGGCGGCACCGCTGCTTCGAGTCCACCGGATTGGCGCACACCTGCGACGAGCCAGCCTTCAACCGCGCCTTCGACCTGACCGCCATCCAGCGCCAACTCAAAGCGGTAGGCATCTTCGCCCGCCTGCACTTGGACCGCGACCGCGCCACCCACCTGGCCGACATCGTGCCGGTGCTCCGCCGCATCGCCCGACTCGCGCCCAACTACCCGGAAACCGTCGCCCTAGCGCAGTGGATCAACGAAGAAGCACTGCCGACCGCGACAAGCCGCTTGGCGCCGCCCCAATGAAGGCCATGATCCTGGCCGCCGGCCGCGGCGAACGCCTGCGCCCGCTCACCGAGCGCATCCCGAAGCCGATGATCCCAATCGGCAGCGAACCCCTCATCGCCCACCAGCTGCGCCGGCTCTCCCGCGCCGGCATCCGCGACGTGGTCGTCAACGTCTGCCACCTGGCCGACCAGATCGAACGCGGCCTAGGCACCGGCGCCGACTTCGGCGTCCGCATCCACTACAGCCGCGAAGATCACCCGTTGGAAACCGGCGGCGGCGTCAAACGTGCGCTGCCGCTCCTGCGCCCCGGCCCGTTCATAGTCCTGAACGGCGACATCTGGACCAACTACCCCTTCAAGACCCTGCTGCCCCGCAACCCAGTGAGCGCCCACCTAGTCCTCACCCCCACGCCCCCGCACCTCCCCCGCGCCGACTTCCACCTCCACGGCACCGAAGTCCACCGTGGCAAAGCCCACGACCACACCTACTGCGGCATCGCCGTCCTCACGGAGTCCCTCTTCGCCAACTCCCCAAACACCCCCTTCTCCCTACGCGACCTTTTCTTCCGTGCCGCCGCCGAAGGCACCCTAAGCGGCGAGTCCTTCACCGGCACTTGGATAGACATCGGCACCCCGGAGCAGCTGAAGCGGGTGCGCCGGCTCATGTTGTAGAGGCTGTGGCACGTCATCGCCCGAGGAGACGCTGGGAGAGCATCGTCACTGAGCTGTCGCCCAAAATCGCAAACCTCCCCATTCTGAGATGTCAGGATGCCGCGCGGCGTAGTCACGCATCGCCCTGTCCAATGCCATTGCCGGCATCGACGACAGACGTGTTGACTCAAGCACGGTGACGCTCACGGTGCCAGCCGGTCCGCGCTCACGTTCACCTCCGCCGAGCTCGAGACGGGCAGCGAGCGCCTCGCCGGCAGCCTCGGCGACGGGTATGGCCAGCGGCGGCCGCGGGTTCATTCCGACGAACCGATTGCCGTGATGAGCCTGCTGGAGACGTCGGGCGGCCTATTGGCCAACATGTCTACGGGCACGGCGGACACCGACTGCGATGCCTGCCGCGGCAGGTTGCAAAGGTTCATCCGCGGTCTCGCCAGAGGCGCCGAACTCCGTAGGTGTCGAGAGCGCTGTCGATGGAGACAAGGGTGAGATTTCGCGCCAGCGCTTGCGCGATGAGCATGCGATCGAATGGATCCCTGTGCGGCCCTGGAAGTGCGCCCGCTCGTGCGGCGTCGCCAACCGAGATGGAGAGTTCCTCAAAGCCCTGCGCCGTGATTGCCCCCGCGACATCCTC
Organism: Candidatus Azotimanducaceae bacterium; assembly: GCA_965243175.1. Taxonomy (GTDB): domain Bacteria; phylum Pseudomonadota; class Gammaproteobacteria; order Pseudomonadales; family Azotimanducaceae; genus VXYL01. Next base: position 3,061,711 of record OZ251532.1, read on the forward strand.
CGCCACTGCGGTGGCCGCTTGTAGTTTGCCCAGGCGATGCTTGGTGGTGATCTCCCACGCAGTGGCCGCGCTGACGATGACGTCGTTGTCTCTGTCCTGTATGGCGCGGCGGGCGTTCGCCGGCAACCGTGTGTTCCCTTCCAGCCACCAGAGGAAGGCGTGCGTGTCGAGCAGCAGCCTCATGCCTATGCGCGGCCTTCCCAAAGCGCCAGTTCTTCCTCTGGCAACGGCTCGAGGACGCTGTCGTCAACGACGATCTTCCCCTTCATGCCGCCAAAGCGCCGCCTCCCCTTGGGCTTGCAGGCGACGAGGCGGGCGACTGGCTCGCCGCGACGGGCGATGACGACTTCCTCGCCGGCTTCCACTTGCGCGAGCAGGCGGGAGAGCTGCGTCTTGGCTTGGTGGACGTTGAACGTCGACATGTAAAGGCACTTGCATGGACGACTTAGCCAGGAGAGTAGTCGTCTTGAGCTGTCGGGTCAAAACCGCGGCCTTCCCGGCGTGCAGCGCGACGATGGCTGATGAGCGATCAGATCACCCACCTCAAAGCGCCGAGTGCCGCGGCCTCTTCCCACACTGGCGCTCGAGGCGGCTCTTCACAGCACCCGCCACCAAGGCGCGGCGAGGATCCCCTCGGCCAGCCATTGCGTGTCGGTGCCGTCGTGGAGCAGCAGGCCGCCGGCGAAGCGTTTGCCGTACTCCTCTTGGAAGAGGCGCAGGCCCAGGGTGTCGCCGTGGCTTGGGTATTTGCTGGCCTTGATCTCGATGGCGAGGAGGCGCTCGTCGGACTCGATGACGAAGTCCACTTCGCGCTCGCTGGTGGTGCGCCAGAACAGGAGTTCCGGCCTTGGCACTTGGCCGTCGCGCCAGGCGAGGAGGTCCGCCAGCACCAGATTCTCCAGATGCTGCGCGGTGGGTGCTTGGGTGCCGCTCAGCCACAGCGCCAAGCCGGGGTCGCTCCAATAGAGCTTGGGGCTCTTGACCAGGCGCTTCGTGCGGTTGACGGCGTAGGCGGGCAGGCGCAGCAGTTGGAAGGAGGTTTCGAGCAGGTTGAGGTAGCGCTGCACGGTGACTCTGGGCATTTGCAGGTCGCGGCCGATCTCGGCTTGGTTGAGCAGGCCGCCGAGGCGATGGCTCGCCGCTCGCATGAGGCGGCGGAAGTCGACGAGGTTGTCCACGCTGGCCAGGGATTGCAGGTCGCGCTCGAGGTAGGTGCGAACGTAGCCGTCGAACCACAGCGAGCGGGCGTCGTCGTCGAGTTCGACGACCGGCGATGGATAGCCGCCGATGCGCGCCAGCTCGCGCCAGTCCGCGACGGGGCTGGCTTCGTCGTCGAGGACGTCCGGCCACTCGGCGCATGGCGTCGTCAGCAGCCGCGACCAGACGCCGGGCGTACCCATGCCGAGGCCCTCGCGCCGCGCGAGGGGCCACAGGGTGACGTAGGTGGCGCGGCCCGCCAGCGTTTCCGACACGCGCTGCATCAGCAGCAGATTGGCCGAGCCGGTGAGCAGGAATCTTCCCGGGCGGCGCGGCCTGTCTTCGTCCACCGCCCGCTTCACCGCCAGCAGCAGGTCCGGTTCGCGCTGCACTTCGTCCAACGTGATCCGTGCGGCGCTGCGCAGCACGTCTCGCGGCGTTCGGCGGGCGCGTTCGTGCGTCTCCGAGTCGTCCAGCGTCAGGTAGAGGCGGTCGCGCAGAAACGGCTCGTGCTGCACCAGCGTGCTCTTGCCGGTCTGCCGTGCGCCCATCAGCACCACCACGGGCGAGGCGCTCAAGGCGCGCCGGAGCAGGCCGGTGGCGAAGCGCGGCAGGTAGGTTGCTTGATCGCCCATAGCATGGGCGATTATCGCTCACCTCGTGGGCGATTTACCAAGCGCCCTGTGTTGGGCGCTACTACGCTCGTCCCGACGAAGCGTCCCGTTCACGGCGAAAAAAGTGTTGACACGTCCGTTTCGGGGCGGGTAGGGTGTGGGAATCAGTGGCTTTTGGTGGGGTATCGGGGGATTCCCGGACAAGGAAGTGGCTCGGGTCAGGGAAGACCCGCCTCGCCGCAGCGCCGGGCCAGCCGCCCAGATGTGCCGATGTTTCGCGGGATCGCCAACGTCAGTTTGGACCAGCGGGGTCGCTTCGCGATGCCCAGCCGTCATCGGACGTCCATCGTGGAGCGCTGCCAAGGGCGGCTGGTGATCACCATCGAACCGACCAGCACCTGCCTTCTCATCTATCCCGCCCCAGACTACCAGGACCTCGAAGAGCGGCTCACGGCGCTCAACAACACGCAGCAGGCGACGCGAATGCTGCAACGCAAGATCATCGGCTTCGCCACCGAGGTGGAGCTGGACGGCAACGGGCGGGTGCTGGTGCCTGGCGAACTGCGCGAGTACGCGGCGGTGGAGAAGCGCGCCGTGCTGCTCGGCCAGATGCACAGGCTGGAGCTCTGGTCGCCCGAAGAACTGCGCAAGACCATGAGCGAATGGCAGGGCGAAGGCGACCCGGAAAATCTCGACGGGCTGGGGAAGATATGACCGAGGCGGAGAACGTCATCGGGTAGAGGGCAAGTGCGTTCGCCGCGGGGACGAGCGCAGGTGCTGGGCACGCTCGCAGGCCGCGCCGGCGGATGCGACGAGGGAGAAGGATGCTGTCGCGCAACGTGAAGACGGTGGCCGGGCGAGAGGGCGATGCGGAGCACCAGCCGGTGATGCCCGGCGAGGCGACCGCCGTGCTGGTGACCGATCCCGGCGGCTGCTACGTGGACGCCACGTTCGGACGCGGCGGTCACGCTCGCCGCTTGCTAGCCGCGCTTGCGCCGGATGCGCGTCTGCTGGTGTTGGACCGCGATGCGCAAGCCGTCGCCAGCGCCAATCGCTTGGCCGCCGAAGATGCCCGGGTTCGCGTCTGCCGCGGGCGCTTCGGCGACTTGCCGGACCACTTGGCGGCGGCCGGGCTGCGCGACGTGTGCGGCGTGCTGTTCGACGTCGGCGTGTCGTCGCCGCAACTCGAAGACGCCGAACGAGGCTTCAGCTTCGCCCAAGACGGCCCGCTGGACATGCGCATGGACCAGCGCGACGCGTTCACCGCCCAAGCATGGCTGAACAGCGCTCCGCCAGTGCAGATCGCCGACGTGCTCAAGCGCTACGGCGAGGAACACCATGCTCGTCGCGTCGCCCAAGGCATCGTTCGCGCCAGACCGCTGGCCGGCACCTTGGACTTGGCGCGGGTCGTCGAACGCGCCCTCCCTGCCGCCGCGCCGGCCGGTTCCAAGCACCCGGCCACGCGGGTCTTCCAAGCGGTTCGCATCCACGTCAACGATGAACTCTGCGAACTGTCGCGTGGTCTCGACGCCGCTTTCTCGGCGCTGATCCCCGGCGGACGCATGGCGGCCATCACCTTCCACAGCCTCGAACATCGCATGGTGCGGCGGCGCTTCCGGCAGTGGGCGGAAGGTTCGCCGCTGCCGCCGCGATTGCCGGTTCCGCACCGCCCGCCCGCTGCCGAACGCATCGACTGCGTAGGCAAAGGGTTGCGCCCGACCGCGGAAGAAGTCGACGCCAACCCCCGCGCCCGTGGCGCATTGCTGCAGGCGGTGGCGAAGGCGCGGACGGAGGCTTCTCCTTGAAGCGCCACGGCGCCTCTTTCTGGCTGGCAGTCGGCTTGGTCGCCTACGTCGGCGTGGTCGTGGCCGGCGTGCAGACGGCGCGCCAGTCCGCCGAACGCCGGGCGCTGTTCCAGCGGCTCACGGCCAGCCAGGAAGTCGAAGACGCGAACCTGCGCGAATACCGGATGCTGTTGCTCGAACGGGCCACCGTGGCCGGCTACCAGAACATCGAACCGATTGCCCGCGACGTGCTGGGCATGCGCTTTCCGAACGAAGTCGTGCGCATCGAGGCCGCGCCGCTCGTGGCGAACGTGAAATGAAGCTGGCCTCGCATCGCCGCTGGCGTAAGTCCGCCGCCGCTCCCAGCGGCGCACACGGCTCGTCCAGGCGCGCGCCCCCGGCGCAGCGCTGGCGGCACTACGCCGTGCTGGCGCTGTTTCTGATCGCGTTCGTCGGCTTGGCGGCCCGCGCCGCGTTCCTCACGGTCACCGACGAACGCGAATTCCTGCGCGGCCAAGGCGAAGCGCGAGCGGTGCGCGAGGTCGAGATCCCGGTGCATCGCGGCATGATCTTCGACCGCAACGGCGAGCCGCTGGCGGTCAGCGCGCCGATGCGCTACGTCTGGCTTGACCCCGAGCTGGCGCAGTTGGAGAGCGCCGACTTGGTGCGTCTCGCTGGCGCCCTCGGCCTTGATCAGCAAGTGCTGGAACGCCGGATCGCGGCTGGTGGCCGCCGTTTCGCCTACCTGGCTCGGCGCGTCTCGCCGGAGGCCGCGGAGCGCGTGACTGCGCTTGGCATCGACGGCGTGCGCGTCGGCCGCTCGTCGCACCGTTTCTACCCTGCCGGGGAAACCTCGGCCCACGTCGTCGGCCGCACCGACATCGACGACGTGGGCCAAGAGGGCATCGAACTCGCGCTGGACGGCGTGCTGACGGGCTCGCCCGGCGCGAAGCGCGTGCTGCGGGATCGCACTGGCCGCGCGGTGCGCAACCTCGCCTATCTGCGCGCTCCGCAACGCGGCGAGGACATCCACCTGTCCTTGGACCTGCGCTTGCAGTTCCTCGCCTACCGCGAGTTGAAGGCCACGGTGCAATACCACGGCGCGTCCGCCGGTTCGCTGGTGATGCTGGACGCGGCAGACGGCAGAGTGCTGGCGCTCGCCAACCAGCCGTCGTTCAATCCGAACGACTGGGAGAGCCGCAGCACCGCGGGCGTGCGCAACCGCGCCGTCACGGACCTCTACGAACCCGGCTCCACGGTGAAGCCGCTGGCGGTGCTGGCGGCTTTGGAGAGCGGCCTGTACACGCCGGAGACGGAAGTGGATACGGCCCCCGGCTACATGAACATCGGCGGCAAGGTGGTGGAGGATCCGCTCAATCGCGGCGTCGTCACTGTGGCGCGGATTCTCGCCAAGTCGAGCCAGGTGGGCATCGCCAAGATGGCCCTCGCCATGCCGGAACAGGCAGTCTTCGACGTGCTGCAACGCGCCGGACTCGGCGACTACACGGGTTGCGGCCTGCCGGGAGAGGCGATCGGGCACATGTCCACCGTGGACTTGGACAAGCCCATTGGCCGTGCCGCGCTCGCCTACGGCTACGGTCTCACGGTCTCGCCGCTGCAACTCGCCCGCGCCTATCTGACGCTGGCTTCCGGCGGCATCAAGCGGGACGTCTCGGTCTTGCGAGACAGCGACTCAGCGGCCGGAGAGCGCGTGTTCGAGGCCGAGGCGGTGGCCGACGTGGCGACGATGATGCGCGGCGTGCTGGAGACGGGCGGCACCGCGCCCAAGGCCAAACCGGCCGGCTACAGCGCTGCCGGCAAGACCGGCACCGTGCGCAAGGTCGTCGCCGGCGGCTACGACGACCGCGCCCACGTCGCCTACTTCGCTGGCTTCGCGCCGGCCGAACGTCCGCGCATCGTCATGGTGGTCGTGGTGGATCAGCCACGGCGCGGCTTGATCGGCGGCGGCGACGTTGCTGCGCCGGTGTTCGGAGACGTTGCCGCGCGGGCCTTGCGCATCCTCGGCGTCGCACCGAACGCGGAACAATCGCCGGCGGTCGCGGCATGAGTGCCGAACGCGCCATGACGTTGCGCGATCTGCTCGGCGAGCAGTCCGCGCCAAGCCTGTCCGTCTCCGGGCTGGCAAGCGATTCGCGCCGTTTGCGGCCGGGCGACGTCTTCTTCGCCTACCAGGGCGGAACCTTCGACGGCCACGACTTCGCGGCGGACGCGGTGGCCGCGGGTGCCGTAGCCGTGGTTTCCGAACGCCCGCTGGACGTTGGCGTTCCGAATGTCGTCATGGACCGCGTGGCCAGGCGCCTCGGCGCATGGGCCCGGCGGTTCCACGACGTGCCGAACGATGAACTGGACGTGGTCGGCGTTACCGGCACCAACGGCAAGACCACCGTCGCCTACAACATCGCGTTGATCGCCGAGGAAGCCTATCTGGGCACGTTGGGGTGGGGGCGGCCGCCGCGCCTCTGCCCTGCCGAACTGACCACCGCCGACGCGATCACGCTGCACGCCCGGCTGCGCACACTGCGCGAGCGTGGCCATCGGCTGCTGGCGATGGAGGCGAGTTCCCATGCCCTCGACCAAGGGCGCGTGGACGCGGTGGATTTCGCGGTCGGCGTGTTCACGAACCTGAGCCGCGACCATCTGGACTACCACGGCACGATGGCCCGCTACGGGGCGGCGAAGCGACGGCTGTTCGAGCGCGACCTGCGCATCGCCGTGGTCAACGTCGACGACGCCTTTGGCCAAGCCGTTCTGGATGCGGTGCCTGCGGGCTGCGAAACGGTCACGGTCGGGCAAGGCGGCGACGTGTGCTGGGAACGGCTGAGTTACGACGCGGATGGCATTCGCGGAATCTGGGCGACGCCTTGGGGCCGTGCGGCGTTCGAATTGCCGGGGTCCTTCGGCGCGTTTTCCGTCTACAACGCGGCGGCGGCCCTCGCCGTTTGTTGCGCTCTGCGTCTCATGTCTCTCGCCGACGTCGTGGATGCCATGCGTCGATTGCCGGGTGTGCCCGGCCGGATGCAGCGTGTGGCCGATGCGCCGGTGGTGCTGGTGGACTACGCGCACACGCCCGACGGCTTGCGGGCGGTGTTGGCCGCGGCGCGGGTTCACGACGCGCCGAGGACGATCGTCGTTTTCGGCTGCGGGGGCGACCGCGACCGTGGCAAGCGGGCGCAGATGGCGGAGGTCGCGGAGGCCGGAGCGGACGTGGTGGTGGCGACCACCGACAATCCGCGTTCCGAGGATCCGAACCGCATTCTCGACGACGTGATGGCTGGCTTCCGCAACCCGCACTCCGTGCATCGCATCGTCGACCGTCGCGAGGCCATCGCCGCCGCGCTCGACCTCGCGGCACCGGAGGACCTCGTGCTGGTGGCTGGCAAAGGGCACGAGGACGGCCAGATCGTCGGCGACCGGACAATCCCCTTCAACGATGCGCGAACGGTGCGCGACCTGCTCGGCCTGCCGGCTTTCGGTTCGGCCAACGCGGGCGAGCACATGGCGCAAGGAGCCGCTTGATGCTGCTTTGGCTGACCGACTATCTCGCGGGCTTCGTGAGCGCGTTCGGCGTGTTCAAGTACCTCACCTTCCGCACGGTGGTGAGCGCCCTGACCTCGCTCGCGATCTGCATGCTGGTGGGGCCGACGATGATCCGCAAGCTCTCCCACCACCAGATCGGGCAGGTGATTCGAGAACTCGGCCCGGAGACGCACAAGGCGAAAGCGGGCACGCCGACGATGGGCGGGGCGCTGATTCTGGTCTCCACCATCGTCGCCACGCTCCTGTGGGGCGGCCTCGACAACCGCTACATCTGGATCGTGCTTGGCGTGGTGGTCACCTTCGGCGTCGTCGGCTGGGTGGACGACTACCTGAAGATCAGCGAGAAGAGTTCGCGAGGGCTCTCCGCCGGCTGGAAGTACCTGCTGCAATCCATCTTCGGCTTCGCCGCCGCGGTGGTGCTGTTCGCCAGCGCGGAGACCTCGGCGCACACCGATCTGGTGGTGCCGTTCTTCAAGGAAATGGCTGTGCCGCTCGGCATCGGCTTTGTCTTCCTGACCTACCTCGTGATCGTCTTCATGAGCAACGCCGTGAACCTTACCGATGGCCTGGATGGACTGGCGACCCTGCCGACGGTGATGGTCGCCGCTGCGCTCGGCTTGATCGCCTATCTCGCCGGGCATGTGGAGTTCGCCGAATACCTGCAGATCCCCTACATCGCCGGCGCCGGGGAACTGGCCGTCTTCTGCGGAGCGCTCATCGGGGCCGGGCTTGGGTTCCTCTGGTTCAACACCTATCCGGCGCAAGTCATCATGGGCGACATCGGTGCCCTCTCGCTCGGCGCGGCGCTCGGCGTGGTTGCCGTGGTGGTGCGCCACGAGGTCGTGCTGTTCATCATGGGCGGGCTGTTCGTCGTCGAGGCGGTCTCGGTGATCGTGCAGGTGGTTTCGTTCCGCCTCACCGGCAAGCGCGTCTTCCGCATGGCGCCCATCCACCACCATTTCGAACTGCTCGGCTGGCCGGAACCTCGGGTCACGGTGCGCATGTGGATAGTCACTTTCGTGCTGGTGCTGGTCGGATTGGCGACCCTGAAGCTGCGATGACCGAACGCGCCACCATCGTCCTCGGCCTCGGCGCCACGGGCCGCTCGTGCATCCGCCACCTGGCGGAGCGCGAGCGCGTCCTGGCCTTCGACACGCGCCCGGCGCCGCCCGGTCTCGACGCGTTGAGCCGCGACTTCCCGGCCGTCGAGGTGTTTGCGCCGTCCGCTTGGCCGGCGGCGCTGCGCGAGGCGGGTCGGGTGGTGGCGAGTCCCGGCATCGCCCTCGACCACTGCCTGCTGCAAGCGGCCCGCGCCGCCTCGGTGCCGGTGACCAGCGACATCGAACTCTTCCTCGCCGAAGCGAAGGCGCCGGTGATCGGCATCACCGGCACCAACGGCAAGAGCACGGTGACGACGCTGGTCGGGCGTCTGCTTGCGGCCGACGGGCACAATGCCGGGGTGGGCGGCAATCTGGGCCGACCGGCGCTGGACCTGCTCGACGACGCGCGTGATGTCTACGTGCTCGAACTGTCGAGCTTCCAGCTGGAACGCTTGACGCGCCCTGCGCTCGCGGTGGCCGCGGTGCTGAACGTCAGCGCGGACCACATGGATCGCCATGCGACCTTGGAGGACTACGCCGCCTGCAAACGCCGCATCTACGACAGTGCCGGGTGCGGGGTCTTCAACGCCGACGATCCGCGCACGACGCCGCCTGGGGACTTGGGGGCGATCGGCGTCAATGGAGATCCCGACTGGCGCATGGACGGCGACGCGCTGGTTCTGAACGGGCGCCGTTCGCCGACTGCCGAGTTCGCGCTCCAAGGCCGCCACAACCACTTCAACATCCTCGCGGCGGCGGCAATCGCCCACCAGGCTGGAGTGGATGTCGCGCATCGCCTCGACGCGCTGACCACCTTTACCGGGCTGCCGCACCGAAGCCAGCGGATCGCTGTGGTCGACGACGTGGCCTACATCGACGACTCCAAGGCCACCAACGTCGGCGCCTGCCTCGCGGCCTTGGAGGGACTCGGCAACGGCGCTGGCAACATCGTTCTGATCGCTGGCGGCGACGCCAAGGACGCTTCGTTCGCTCCGTTGAAAGACGCTGTGGCGCGGCACGTCGCGCAGCTCGTTCTGCTTGGCCGCGATGCGGACTTGCTCGCCACCGCCTTGGGCGATACGACGAAGATCTGTCGCGCTCGCACCATGCACGACGCGGTGCGCTTGGCCCGCGCCGCCGCGCGCAGCGGCGACATCGTGCTGCTCGCCCCGGCCTGCGCCAGCTTCGACATGTACGCGAACTTCGAGGAACGCGGCGAAGCGTTCGCCGCGCAAGTGCGGGCGCTCTCGGGCGAGCGGCAAGGGTCCTCGCGGACGGCGGAGGCAAGGCCATGACGCAGCGGCTGGACGCGACGTTGGCGATGGCGTGGCTCGTCCTGATGGCCGCCGGCGTGGTGCTGGTCGCGTCCGCGTCGGTCGCCCAGCCCGGCGGGGCCGACTACTACCTGCGCAAGCAGTTGCTGTTCACCGCAGCGGCGGTGGTGGCGTTCGCCATCGTCATGGCGGTGCCGATGCGCGTCTGGGAACAGCTGCACCGCCCCTGCCTGATCCTCGCCATCCTCCTCTGCGCTTTGGTGCTGCTGCCGAGCATTTCCGTCGAGGTCAACGGCGCGCGGCGCTGGATCGACCTCGGCGTGGCGCGGTTCCAGCCGGCGGAGGCGGCGAAGCTGCTGGCGGCGGTGTACTTGGCCGGCTTCGTGACGCGCGCCGGCGATGCTCTGGCGACGCGCTGGACGACGCTCCTCAAGCCCTTGGGCTGGATCGCTGCGCTGTTGCTGCTGCTGCTCGTGCAGCCGGACTTCGGCACCGTCGTCGTGCTTGCTTCGGTCACCGCTGGCGTGCTGTTTCTCGGCGGCGCGCGCCTGCGCGATTTCCTCTTCCTCGCGCTGATCGGCGGCGGTGCGCTGGCGGCCGCCGCGGTGTGGGACCCGTATCGCGTCGCCCGCCTGGCGACCTTTCTCGATCCCTGGGCCACGCAGTTCGGCGGCGGCTATCAGCTCACCCAGGCGCTGATCGGTTTCGGGCGCGGGGAACTGTTCGGCCTCGGTCTCGGCGAGGGCGTGCAGAAGCTCTTCTACCTGCCGGAGGCCCACAACGACTTCATCTACGCGGTCGTGGCCGAAGAGATGGGGCTGCTCGGCGCGCTGGCGATTCTGGCGCTGCTCGGCTTCGTGACCGTGCGCATGTTCCGCATCGGTCGCCGTGCGGTCGAAGAACAGCGCGTCTTCGCTGGTCTCGTCGCCTACGGCGCCGCGCTGTTGATCGGCGCCCAGACGGTCGTCAACGTTGGCGTCAACACCGGCGTGCTGCCCACCAAGGGCTTGACGCTGCCGTTCATCAGCTTCGGCGGCAACAGCCTGATCGTCTGCTCGGCACTCGTGGCGCTGGCGCTGCGCACCCACTACGAAGGTGCGCGAGCGGCGAGCGCTGGCCGTGCGCGGCCGGACGGCGCCGTGGGGGTGTCCAGTGGCTGACCTGCTCGACGGCGTGCGGCGCGTCCATTGCATCGGCATCGGCGGCGCCGGCATGTGCGGCATCGCCGAGCTCCTGCTCCGTTCGGGCCACGACGTCAGCGGCTCGGACACTGTGCGTTCCCCGGGATTGGAGAGGCTCGAAGGCCTCGGCGCCAGCGTCCGCATCGGCCACGACGCCAGCGCCGTCGCCGGCGCCGATCTGGTGATGGCGACCAGCGCCGTGGGCGCGGACAACGTCGAGTGGCGCGAGGCCGAACGGCTGGGCATCCCGGTCGTGGGCCGTGGCCTGATGCTCGCCACGCTGATGCGGTCGAAGCGCGGCATCGCCGTGGCCGGAAGCCACGGCAAGACGACGACTGCGAGCATGGTGGCCAGCATCTTCGAGGTCGCCGGCTGGGATCCGACCTTCGCTATCGGCGCCGTCGTCACCGAAGACGGCGGGAACGCCCGGCACGGCGACGGCCGGTACCTGATCGCGGAAGCCGACGAGAGCGACGCGTCGTTTCTGCACTTGTCGCCCGCTGTCGCGATCGTCACCAACATCGACCACGACCACTTGGACGCCTACGGACAGGACTTCGAGCGCCTTAAGCGTTCCTTCGCGGCCTTCGCCGAGCGCTTGCCGGACGATGGTGCCCTCGTCGTCTGCGCGGACGACCCGGCTGCCCGGGCGCTCGGTCAGCAAGTCCCGGGAAACGCCCTTAGCTACGGTTTCGCTTCCGCCGCGGAATGCCGAGCCGACAAGTTAGAAGTGCCCGCACCCGGTCGCGTCGCCTTTCGCGTACGCCGCCCGGACGCCGCGGATCTGCGCGTGGAGCTGCCCATGCCCGGCTGCTGCAACGTGCAGAACGCCCTTGGTGCCGTCGCCGTGGCGACCCAGGAGGGCGTGTCGGACGACGCCATCGTTCGTGGCTTGCGTACGTTCCGAGGGGTGCGGCGGCGCTTCGAGATCGACGAATGTGCCCACGCTGGCAAGCGTTTCCTGCTCATCGACGATTACGGCCACCATCCCACCGAGTTGCGCCGCGTCATCGACACCTTGCGCCGGACATGGCCACGTCGCCGGCTGGTGATGGCCTTTCAGCCGCATCGCTACACCCGTACGCGGGATCTGCTCGACGACTTCGCGGAGGTGCTGGCGGAGGTGGACCAGTTGGTCATTGTCGACGTCTACGCGGCTAGCGAAGCACCCATCGCGGGCGCCGATGGCCGCGCCTTGGCCGAGCGCATCGGCGAACGGGCCGGTGCCGCGCCGCGCTTCGCCGCCACGCCGGAAGAAGCGTTGGGGCAGCTGCGCGCCATGATCGCCGATGGCGACGTGGTGGCGGTGCAAGGCGCTGGCGACATCGAACGCGCTGCCGTCGCGCTCAGGGCGGGCGCGTGATCCGCTCGGCGGCAATTGCGTTGGGTGCCTTCGTGGCGCTTGCCGGGGCGCTGCGCTTCGCCGGTTGGCTGATGCAGCCGGACATCGAAGTGGTGCGCGTTTCCGGCACGTTGAACGACGCCGAGAGCGCCGAAGTGCGGGATGCGGTCTCCACCGCTCTGGCGGCCCCGGGATTGCGAGCGGCTGGCGGCGTGGCGCAAGCAGTACAGGCGCTCGATTGGGTGCGCGAAGTGCGGGTCCGAAGGCAGTGGCCGGACGGCCTGCACGTGGCGGTGGCGCGAGAGACTCTGGCGGCGCGCTGGGGAGACGCGGCCTGGCTCGCCACCAACGGCAACGTGGTCGCCGCGCCTTCGGACGCGCACGATCCGCGCTTGGCGACGTTGCCGGTGCTGCGCGCGTCCAACTCCGACGGCGAACGCGCCATGGGCGTCTTCGCCGCCCTCAGCGAAGCCAGCCGAAACACCGGCCTCCGCTTGGTCGGCCTCGACGAAGACGCTGGCGGCGAGTGGAAGGCGTCCTTCGAGAGCAAGGCGGGACAAGCGAACAAAGTCGAAGTGCTGCTCGGCGCCACTGACCTGCGCGAGCGCCTCGCCCGCTTCGCCACCGTCTACGGCCAAGCGCTTGCCGCCGAGCAACGTCCTTTCCTCTACGCCGATGCTCGCTACGACGCGGGCGTCGCCGTGCGCGAGGGCTCCGCCCCTCGATTGGAAGTTGCGGCGTCGCTTTCGGGCCGTGGCGACACGTTCGCGTTGGCCGCGAGCACACGCGGGGAAGGAACCCGCCAGAGCCGTTTGGGATTCGAGTAGAGAGCATGGCCAACGACCAGCCCCAGCGCATCGTCGGACTCGACATCGGCACCAGCAAGGTGGCGGCGGTGGTCGGCGAGGTGCTGCCGGACCGCAGCATCGAGGTGATCGGCATCGGCACCCACCCCTCCCGCGGCATGAAGAAGGGCGTGGTGGTGGACATCGACTCCACGGTGCAGTCCATCCAGCGCGCCGTGGAGGAAGCGGAACTCATGGCCGGCTGCCAAGTGGATTCCGTCTACGCAGGCATTGCGGGCAGCCACATTCGCGGCATCAACTCCGTGGGCGTCGTCGCCATCAGCGATGGCGAGGTGCGGCAGCAGGACGTCGAGCGCGTGATTGACGCCGCCAAGGCGATGGCCATTCCCGCCGACCAGCGCGTGCTGCACATCCTGCCCCAGGAGTACCTGATCGACAGCCAGGACGGGGTGAAGCAGCCTCTCGGCATGTCCGGCGTGCGCTTGGAGGCGAAAGTCCACATGGTGACCTGCGCCACCAACGCCATGCAGAACATCGAGAAGTGCATTGAGCGCTGCGACCTGATGGTGAACGACATCATCCTCGAGCAGTTGGCAGCGAGCTACTCGGTGCTCACCGACGACGAACGCGCCCTCGGCGTCTGCCTGGTGGACATCGGCGGCGGCACCACCGACATCGCCGTGTTCACGGACGGCGCGATTCGCCACACGGCGGTCATCCCCATCGCTGGCGACCAGGTGACCAACGATTTGGCGATGGCCTTGATGACGCCCACCCAGCACGCCGAGGAGATCAAGATCAGGTACGCCTGCGCCTTGACCCAACTGGCCAAGGCGGAAGAGACGCTGCAAGTGCCAGGCGCGGGAGACCGACCGCCTCGCCAGGCGACCCGCCAGACCCTCGCCGAAGTAGTGCAGCCGCGCTACGACGAGCTGTTCACGCTGGTGCAGGCCGAACTTCGGCGCAGCGGCTACGAAGATCTGGTAGGCGCTGGCGTGGCGCTCACCGGCGGTTCCGCGAAGATGGAAGGCGTGGTCGAGCTGGCGGAGGAGATCTTCCACATGCCCGTGAGCCTGGCCGCGCCGCGCGGCGTCTCCGGTCTTGCGGACGTCGTGCGCAACCCGATCTACGCCACGGGCCTCGGCCTGGTGATGTTCGGGGAAGAACAGGAGCGGAGCGGCGGGCGAGGGGCCCGCGCTCTGCCACTGGGCGGGCTGCTGGCCCGCATCAGGGGGTGGTTGACCAACAACCTGTAACTCAAGCAACGGATTGGCAAACCAGAGTCCATAAGGAGAGTGGAAATGTCCGACTACACGGAACAGGGCAACGCCGAGCAGATGACCTTCGAGCTCGCCGAGCAGTCGTCGCAGATGGCGGTGCTGAAGGTGATCGGCGTTGGCGGCGGCGGCGGCAACGCCGTCGAGCGCATGGCCGCCGACAACATGGCCGGCGTGGAGTTCATCGCCGCCAACACCGACGCCCAGGCGCTGCTGAACCTGAAGGTGCCGAACACCATGCAGCTCGGCGCGGCGACCACGAAGGGGCTGGGCGCCGGCGCGGACCCGGATGTGGGCCGCCAGGCCGCGCTGGAGGACCGCGAGGAAATCCAGCGCGCCTTGGACGGCGCCAACATGGTATTCATCACCGCTGGCATGGGCGGCGGCACCGGCACCGGCGCGGCGCCGATCGTGGCCTCCATCGCCAAGGGCCTCGGCGCCTTGACGGTCGCTGTGGTGACCAAGCCGTTCGAGTTCGAGAACCGCGATCGCGTCGCCGACGACGGCATCACCGAACTGGCCGAGTACGTGGACTCGGTGATCACGATTCCGAACGAGAAGCTGCTCGACCTGCTGGGCGACGACGCCTCGCTGGACGACTGCTTCAACGCCGCCGACGAAGTGCTGCGCGGCGCCGTGCAGGGCATCGCCGACGTGATCATCCGCCCCGGCCGGATCAACGTCGACTTCGCGGACGTGCGCACGGTGATGTCCGAGCGCGGCATGGCCATCATGGGCACCGGCGAAGCGTCCGGCGAGGACCGCGCGAACGAAGCGGTGCATCGGGCGATCCACAACCCGCTGCTCGACGACATCGACCTGCGCGACGCGCGCGGCGTGGTCGTCAACGTCACGGCGACGACGGACCTCGGCATTCGCGAGTTCCAGACCGTCGGCAAGGTCATCCGCGGCTTCACCGCCAAGGAGAGCACGGTGGTGATCGGCACGGTCGCCGACCCGGACATGGGCGACCAGATGCGCGTGACGGTGGTGGCGACCGGTCTCGGCGGCGCTCCGGCGAAGCCGAGGATCGTCAGCAGCGCGCCGAGCGGTACCGTGCGGGCAGGTGCCGCGGCTGGCCCGGCGCGGGCTGGGCGCGCTGGCTACGACGGCTACGAAGAACCGCCGCTGTTGCAGCAGCGGGCGGTGGCCGGCGGCGACGCCATCGACTCGGAAATCCTCGACATCCCCTCGTTCCTGCGACGCCAGGCCGACTAGGGCGGCTCTGGCGTTCGGCTCGGTTGCGGAGGGGCCTACCCGGAAATCCAAGCGATACAAACTGTTACAGTCCCGACGCCCGCGCTCTGCTACGGTGCGCCCACGCTGGAGCTTGAGCCGAGCGCGGGGATGCGGATGACTACGAACGGCAGCGCGTCGCGTTCGCTCTCGCCCTTGGCGGAATCTCCGGTCAATGGCACGGCAAGCAGATGCGTCGCTCAGCGTACCTTGGCGAGCGCAGTGGACGCCGTCGGCATCGGCCTCCACTGCGGGCGCGAGGTGCGGCTGACGATGCGCCCGGCGCCGCCGCACACCGGCATCGTCTTCCACCGCTCCGACCTCGGCAGGTGCAGGCCGGTCAAGGCATGTGCCGCCAACGTCGTGGATACGGAACGCGCCACCACGTTGGGCAAGGGCGAAGCACGGGTCGCCACCGTCGAACACCTGCTGGCCACCTTCGCCGGCCTCGGCATCGACAACGCACACGTCGATTTGAGCGGCGCGGAAATGCCGATCATGGACGGCAGCGCCGCGCCCTTCGTCGCCCTCGTCCGCGCTGCTGGCATCGTCGATCAGGACGCGCCCAAGCGGTTCTTGAGAGTGACCCGCGAAGTGACTTGGACCGATGGCTGCGCCATCGCCACGCTGCGCCCCTACGACGGCTTCCGCGTCGAATACACGATGAACTACGACCACCCGTTCTTCGCCAGCCAGTGCCAGCACGCCGTCGTGGAGGTTTCGACCACCGCCTTCGTGCGCGACGTGAGCCGCGCCCGCACCTTCGGCTTCCTAGAGGAGTTGGAGGCCCTCCGCGCCAAGGACCTAGCAAGGGGCGGCAGCTTGGACAACGCCATCGTGGTGGACGACGACGGCATCCTCAACGAGGATGGCCTGCGCTACGACGACGAGTTCGTCAAGCACAAGATCCTCGACGCCATCGGCGATCTCTACGTCTGCGGCCACCCCATCCTCGGCGCCTTCTCCGGCTACCGCTCCGGCCACGCCACCAACCACGCCCTGCTCCGAACTTTGCTCGACTCCAACGCCTACGAACCAGTCACCCGCGCACTTTAGACTTGGGCGCGCCGCCGTCCGCGCACGAT
This sequence comes from Candidatus Azotimanducaceae bacterium, assembly GCA_965243175.1. GTDB lineage: Bacteria > Pseudomonadota > Gammaproteobacteria > Pseudomonadales > Azotimanducaceae > VXYL01. The sequence continues at coordinate 3,078,165 of OZ251532.1, forward strand.
TTTCACGTTCGCGAGCTTGACTCGATTGCGAGAGCACCCTAAGTTATCGAGAGTAGAAGGCGGAGACGGCACGGCAATCCGACGCGGTACGAGATTCGCCGGTCCGTGTGAGCGCCTAGAAGGCCGCAGGCAGTGGAAGAGTCGATGGAAGAACTGTTGCAAAACCCAAGATTGCTGTGGGCGATTGGGGTGACACTCTTTGGCGTAGTGGTCGCTGCCTTTTGGAAGTTTGCGGGGTGGTGGTTCAATCACTCTCACCAGCATGTGCGCATCGACGAATCGTTCGAGGAGGTCAAGGCCGACATCAGGGGCCTTAGGGACGACTTCGAGAGCCTCAAGGAAGAGGTCAAGGCCGACATCAGTAGTTTCAAAGACGAGGTCAAGGCCGACATCAGGGAACTCAGGGCCGACATCAAGGCGATCCTCGGCCGAGAATCGACAGTTGCCGACTCAGACAGTCCACTACATCTGAACGAATTGGGGAAGAAGGTGTCGTTGAGCGTCAACGCGAAAGAGATTGCCGCACAGGAGGCGCCAAAGGTCAGGGAGCTTTTGCCAAGCCACAATCCCTACGATATCCAAACCTTTTGCAAGGAACACTTTGAGAGAGGCGGGGCGTTCAAACCCACAGCCGATCAGCTGGACGCCTTCAAGCAGTGCGCCTTCGACCACGGCATCGGGTTGGACCAGGTTGGAGAGGTCTGCGCTTATGAACTACGCGACGAGTTGCGACGCCTAATCGCGGCGGGGCCGCATGTGGACGGCTCGGAGAAAGAGTGACGCTTTTGGTCGATACCCACGGCGACGAACTGGTGAGATTTTGAAGACTCCTCTAGGCCTCGAACGGTTCTAGCGGTTCACCGCTGTCGGGACGCCTGCCGAGTACAAGAGCCCGTGTGCCAATGGTGGGAGTAGCTATCCGCCGGCAAGGGCGAATAAGCGGGAACTCACTCAACTGTCAGTGACTGTTCAACGTCCCGGTGCCTGTCTCGCGCTGCTGCACGGAACTCCGTTGCTCGCAGCGACTTGACTCAAGCGCGAAGGTCGATGCCGCTTGTGTCGGCGGCTTGCCGCTCCGAGCGCCGTTGTCGGGTGGCGTACCAGATGAAACCGTAGATTGCCGTCGGTACGCAGACTGCCACGGCGACCAGACCGAACCGGCCCCAATGATTCAGCGCCGTGTAAAGGCATATCGCGATTGCGAGCAAACCAAGGTACTGGCCCAAGTTGGTGTACTTGCGGAGGAAGGCGATTGCGCGTCTTGCGCGTCCCGCCTTCGCGTTGCTTTCGGCGTTCATCGCTCGTCGCCGCAGTGTCGCGTAGCCATGCGTCATCCTGCCGTAGATGGTGAATAGCGGAGTCCAAGTGAAGGTTCTGAACGGTGCTCCGTCTAGGCGGCCACCGTCATCTTCTCGACCAGCAGCGAGCCGGTGCGGATGTTGTTGCGGGGGTCGATGTCGGCGCCGCAGGCGACGATGCCTTTGAAGAGATCGGCGAGGTTGGCGGCGATGGTTACTTCGTCCACCGGGTGGGTTGGCTCGCCGTTTTGCACCCAGATTCCGGCGGCGCCTCGGGAGTAGTCGCCGGTGACCAGGTTTATGCCTTGGCCCATGAGGCTCGTCACCACCAAGCCCGTGCCCATGTCGCGCATCAGCGCTTCGACTGGTTGGGTGGGGGCTTCGACGTCCAAGTTGAAGACGCCGCCGGCGTTTGCGGTGGAGGCGAGGCCCAGGCGGCGGGCGGAGTAGGTGCCGAGGACGTAGCTGGCGACGCGGCCGTCCTGCACGAACGCCTTGGCGCGGGTGGCGATGCCGTCGCCGTCGAAGGCGGCGCTGCCGAAGCCCTTTGGTCGGCGGGGGTGTTCGGCGAGGGTGATGGATTCGGGCATGACTTGGCGGCCGATGGAGTCCAGCAGGAAGGACTCCTGGCGGTATTGCTGGCCGCCGCTGAGCGCTTGAAGCAGGTGGCTGATGAGACCAGCGGCTTGCGGGGGTGCGAACAGCACCGGGTAGCTGCCGGTCTCGATGCGGCGGCGGCCGAGCCTTGCCACCGTGCGTCGCGCCGCCTCCTTTCCCACGTCGACGTGGTCTTGGAGGTCTTGCGGATCCCGGGCCACGGTGTACCAGTAGTCCTGCTGCATGCCGTCGTCGTCGGTGGCGATCAGGGCGCAGCTGACGGAGTGGCGGGTTCCCCAGGCGGCTTCGACGAAGCCGTGGGAGTTGCCGTAGACGTGGCAGCCGCGGCGGGTGGAGACGATGGCGCCCTCGGAGTTGACGATGCGCTTGTCGTAGTCGAGCGCGGCGCCTTCCGCTTCGGTGGCGAGGGCGGTCGCCTGTTCGACATCGACTGGCCACGGGTGGTGAAGGTCGAGCGCGGGCAGGTCGGTCGCCATCAGTTCCGCGTCCGCGAGGCCGTTGCAGGGGTCCTCGGCGGTGTACTTGGCGATGTTCAAGGCGGCGCGGACGGTTTCGCGGACGGCTTGCTCGCCCGCGTCGGAAGTGTTGGCGTTGCCTTTGCGGGTGCCGACGTAGACGGTGATGCCGAAGCCGCGGTCGTTGTTGAACTCGATCTTCTCCAACTCGCCCTTGCGCACCGTCACCGCTAGCCCGGCATCGTCTCCGACGGACACCTCCGCGGCGGTTGCGCCTTGGCGCTTGGCTTCGTCGAGAATCCGCGCCACAAGCGCCTTCAAGTTCTCGGCGCGTTCGACGGGATCGTCCTCGCTCGCCGCTTCGGTGTTGCGCGGAAGATCGGGGGTGGTCATCGTGCGGCCTGCCAACCGAGGCGGCGCCGCTGGTCGCCGGAGGTGGCGCGGAGCCACGTTTCGCCATCGTCGCGGCGTTCCTTCTTCCAGAACACGGCGTCCGTTTTCAAATAGTCCATGATGAACTCGCAGGCAGCGAACGCCTCGGCGCGGTGGCCGGACGCGGCGAGCACGAGGACGATCTGATCGCATGGCGCGAGGTCGCCGACGCGGTGGATCACCACCACGTCGAGCAGCGACCAGCGCGACCCCGCTTCGGCAACGATGGCTTCGATGCTGGACTCGGTCATCCCCGGATAGTGTTCGAGGTTGAGGCGGGAGACGGCTTGCTTCGCGCTGCACCCGTCGCTGCCGTTGGCGTGCGCCATGTCCCGCACCAGTCCGCCGAAGGCGACGACGGCGCCAGCCGCGCCCCGGCAGCGCTCTCGGCAGGCGGCCCATTCGGCGGCGACGTCGAAATCGTCGCATTGGATGCGCACTTGGGATCGCACGAGCGCTCAGCCGCCAGTGACGGGTGGCAGAAACGCGACTTCGTCGCCCGCTTCGAGCGCCGCGTCGCCAGCGACGATGACTTGGTTGACCGCCACCTGCACGCCTTCGGCGGCGAGGGCATCGAACTGCTGCGCAGCGAGCCGCGTCGCCAGCGTGGAGCGCACGCCGGCGAGAGACGCCTCTTCGACTTCCAAGGCCATGCACTCGGCGCCGACGGCTTCGCGCAACGAGGCGAAGAAGCGCACCGTGACCTGCGTGGTGGCGACGACCGTCACGCTTCTTCGCGCCGCCAAGTGCCGGACTTGCCGCCGGACTTCTCGACCAGCCGCACGTTGTCGATGCTGATGGCGCGGTCCAGCGCCTTGCACATGTCGTAGACGGTGAGCGCCGCGATGCTCACGGCGGTGAGCGCTTCCATCTCCACGCCAGTCTTGCCGGTGACCTTGCAGAAACTCTGGACGACCAGCGCGTCGGCGCCCTCGGGATGGAAATCCACCGCCACCTTGGCGAGTGGCAGCGGGTGGCAGAGGGGGATGAGGTCGCTGGTGCGCTTGGCGGCCTGGATGCCGGCGATGCGCGCCACTGCGAGGACGTCGCCTTTGGCGCTCTCGCCGTCGAGAATCGCCCGCATGGTTCGCGGCGCCATGCGCACGACGGCTTCGGCGCGGGCTTCGCGGACGCTCGCGGGCTTCGCCGACACGTCCACCATGGACGCCTCGCCTCGGCCGTTCAGGTGGGTCAGCTCGGACATGCCGGCAGAGTACCACGGTATGATTCGTCGTTTGGCGTTGCTTGCGCGAGGCGGCTGTGGCGGAGCGCGTGATGGTGGGCATGTCCGGCGGCGTGGACTCCGCGGTGAGCGCCTTGCTGCTCGTCGAACAGGGCTTCGAGGTCGCCGGCCTCTTCATGAAGAACTGGGAGGAGGACGACGGCACCGAGTACTGCACGGCAGAGGCGGACTACGAGGATGCGGCCGCGGTGTGCGCAGCGCTCGACATTCCGCTGCACGCTGCGAACTTCGCCGCCGAATACTGGGACAACGTCTTCGAGTCGTTCCTGGCGGACTACTCCCACGGCCGCACGCCGAACCCGGACGTGCTCTGCAACCGCGAGATCAAGTTCAAGCTGTTCCTGGACTACGCGGCGAGCCTAGGCTTCGAGACCATCGCCACCGGGCACTACGCCCGCCGCAGCCCGCCCGGCGAGCCGTTTCGGTTGTTCAAGGGCGTGGACGCGAACAAGGACCAAAGCTACTTCCTGCAGGCCGTGCCGGCTTCGCAGTTGCGGCGCTGCCTGTTTCCGGTGGGGCATCTGCACAAGCAGGAGGTGCGCGAGCGGGCTCGGCGGGCGGGCCTGCACGTCCACGGCAAGAAGGACAGCACCGGCATCTGCTTCATCGGCGAGCGCCGCTTCGCGGATTTCCTAGGCCGCTACGTGCAGGGGAGGGCCGGGCCGATCGTCGATGCCGATGGCGCCGAACTGGGCGAACATCGCGGCCTGCCGTTCTACACCTTGGGGCAGCGGCGGGGATTGGGCATCGGCGGGCAGGCCGGAAGCGCGGAGCGGCCTTGGTACGTCGCCGCCAAGGATCGCGCCCGCAACGCGCTGGTGGTGAGCCAGGACGAGGACGACCTCGCGGCGACCGGGCTGGAGGCGTCCGAGCTCAACTGGTTCGCCACGCCGCCGGTGCGCTGCGCCGCCAAGATCCGCTATCGGCAGGCGGACCAGGCATGTGCCTTGGCGGTCGAAGGAACGCGGGCGCGGGTTCGCTTCGAGCGACCCCAGCGAGCGGTGACGCCGGGGCAGTACGTGGCCTTCTACGCCGACGACGAGTGCTTGGGCGGCGGGCGCATCGAGGCGGCGTCGTGAACTCGTTGACCGCGATCTCGCCGCTCGACGGGCGCTATCGGCGGCGGGTGGAGGCGTTGGCGCCCCTCGTCAGCGAGTTCGGCCTGATGCGCTTTCGGGTGCGGGTGGAAGTGGAGTGGTTCCTGCATCTGGCTGGCATGGAGGAGGTACTCGAGTTGCCGCAGCCGAGCCCGGCCCAAGTAGATGCCGTACGCGCCATCTGGCGAGAGTTCGACGTTGCAGACGCGGAGGCCATCCGCGAGCGCGAGGCGCAGACGAACCACGACGTGAAGGCGGTCGAGTATTTCGTCAAGGAGGCCATCGCCGGCATCGAGGGCCTTGCGCCGCATGTCGAGTTCGTTCACTTCGGCTGCACTTCGGAGGACATCAACAACCTCGCCTACGCGCTGATGCTGGTGGAAGCGCGCGAGTCGGTGCTGCTGCCAGCGATGCGGCGGCTCGTCGCCCGGTTGCGCGACCTCGGCGCACCCCTCGCCGACGTGCCGATGCTGGCGCGCACCCACGGCCAAGCGGCCACGCCCACCACCCTCGGCAAGGAGATCGCCAACACCGTCGCCCGCTTGGAACGGCAGCGCAGCGCCTTCGAGAGCGCCCAGATTCTCGGCAAGATGAACGGCGCGGTCGGCAACTACAGCGCCCACGCGGTGGCCTATCCGAGCGTGGACTGGCCGCGCCGCTGCCGCGAGTTCGTGGCGAACCTGGGCCTTGCGTTCAATGCCCACACCACGCAGATCGAACCCCACGACTACATCGCCGAACTGTTCCACTGCCTGACGCGCTTCAACCAGGCGCTGCTGGACTTCGACCGCGACGCCTGGGGCTACGTGTCCCTCGGCTACTTCCGGCAGCGGCAAGTGGCTGGCGAGACCGGCAGTTCCACCATGCCGCACAAGGTCAACCCCATCGACTTCGAGAACTCGGAAGGGAACCTCGGCTTGGCGAACGCGGTGCTTTCGCACTTGGCGGAGAAACTCGCCGTGTCGCGCTGGCAGCGCGACCTTTCCGACTCGACAGCCTTGCGCAGCATCGGCACCGGCTTCGGCTACTGCCTGACGGCCTACGACAGCGCTTGCCGCGGCATCGCCAAGCTCGCCGTGGACCGCGAACGCCTGGACGCCGATCTTCACGGCGCATGGGAAGTGCTTGCCGAGGCGGTGCAGACGGTGATGCGCGCCGCGGGCAGCGAGGAACCCTACGAGCGCCTGAAGGCGCTGACCCGTGGGCGCCGCTTGGACGCCGCCGTGTACCGCGAGCTTCTGAGCCAGCTTGCGCTGCCGGACGTGGCCCGGCGAACGCTAGAACAGTTGACGCCAGCCAGCTATTCCGGCTACGCGGCGCAGCTGGCGCGGCAGGTGCTTGGCGAACGAGGCGACGATGGCGTGCGGGTACTCGAAGCGCGTTGGGCGACCCACGAAGCGCCGCTGATGCGGATCCGGCGCACCGTGTTCATCGACGAACAGGGCGTGCCGGAGGCGGAGGAACTCGACGGCGAGGACGCGGACGCTCGCCACTTCCTAGCGGAAGACGCCGACGGCCAGCCCATCGGCACGGCGCGACTATTGGCCAGCGGCCAGATCGGGCGCATGGCGGTGCTGCCGGAATGGCGGAAGCGGAATGTCGGCGCGCGGTTGCTGGCTCGGGCGGTGGAGGCCGGCGAAGAGGCTGGGCTCGCGGTCTTCCTCAACGCCCAGATTCAGGCCCAGGGGTTCTACGAGCGCAACGGCTTCGAAGCGGAGGGGGAGATGTTCCTCGAGGCGGGAATCGAGCATATGCGCATGACGCCGGCGACGGGTCGGACGTCCACGGCAGGCTGAGAGGCAACCTCCAGAACTCGGCTTGCTAACGCTGCCAGCAGCTCCGCCGTGTCTAGGTGGCCAGTACCAAGCGGGGTTCTCGTCCAACGTGCCTTAGACGACGTAGCCGAGCTCCCGGGGCACCACCTCGGCGTAGATCGGATTCGCCATGCGCAACGGCGAACTCGGCGCCACGAGCCCGATATCCCGCGCGTATCGCAGATCCGTCGCGTCGTGCCGAGCCTCGCGGCCACCCAGGATCGATTCGACGACTCGCCGTACCCGGTCCTCTTCCAACTTGTGTGCCAATTCATCCAAGTGCGGGCGGCGTTCGAGGATCAGCTGCTCTCGGGCCGCGCAGATGTCGTCCTTCTCGATGGCGAGAGAGCGGTTCCGGCGCTTCTCCTCGTCGCCGAAGCACACCAGATCGCAGAGCGTGTTCACCAGCCACGGCTGGCCTTGGGTCTGCTCCCAGAGGGAGTCCAAGACGGCCGGCGAGAACTGCTGGCCGGTCTCCTTGGTGTGCTGCTCCATGAGGCATTCGGTCTCCGCCTCGGTGAAGTCGCCGAGCCGCAAGGACTTGGCATAGACGGTGAACGGGCTGCCGCCGGCGATGGCTTCGCCGGCGCGGATGGGGTACTCCCTGATGTTGCGCACTCCGCACAGCACGATGCTGTGCGGAAACGTCTTCGGGCGCTGGTCGTAGCCAGCTCGCAGCTGGCGCAGCACCGAGAGCAGCGCGTCGCCCATCAGCGCATCGATTCCGTCGAGCAAGAGAACCACTGGCTTGGGCGCAGCAAGGCACCAGCGCGTGAGCAACTCATTCAGCGCGTCCTCCGCGCCTTGACGCGCCAAGATGTCCGGCCACACGCGGTCGGGATAGTTGTCGCCGAGCAGCAGGGCGCACTCACCTATGCTGCTCATGACGGCGCGAACTCCCCTGTCCACGTCGTCGCGAGCCACCTGCGCGACCTCCACGTTCACGTTGACGCAGTGGTAGTCGCCTACCTCGCCGCTGTTCAGCTTGTCGCACAGCGCGACCAAGGCCGAGGTCTTGCCGGTCTGCCGGGGCGCGTGCAGCACGAAGTATTTCTTGGCGTCCACGAGGTCGAGCATTTCCTCGACATCCACCCGGTCCAACGGCGGAACCGCGTAGTGGTCTGCCGCCTCGACGGGTCCGGCTGTGTTGAAGTGGCGCATGGCTGGACTGTACGGCATTCCAACCGTGCAATGCCGCAAGATTCATCACGTTGTCTTTGGGATGCGGCCCGATGGACGGCTCGTGCGCCGAAACGCCGAACGCGCCGAGTTTGCGTACTGCGCCGCTTGGCCCTATAGTCGCCGCTTGGGGATGCCGATGGCGGGGAGTTTCGGCGGCCCGTTCGTCCATTTCGCTTGGCAGGGACTCGATGAAAGCAACGAACATTGCCGATCCCCACTACTTTCACAAGGTGGTGGACTGCCAGTGGGCGTGCCCGGCGCATACGCCGGTGCCGGACTACATCCGCCTGATCGCGGAGGAGCGCTACACCGAAGCGTACATGCTGAACTGGGATTCCAACGTCTTCCCGGGAATCCTCGGCCGCACCTGCGACCGCCCGTGCGAACCGGCGTGTCGGCGCGTGCGCACGGAAGAGAAGCCGGTTGCCATCTGCCGCCTGAAGCGCGTCGCCGCGGACCACAAGGGCGACATCTCCGCCTTCATGCCGCGCGTGCCGACGAAGAAGAACGGCAAGCGCATCTGCCTGATGGGCGCCGGGCCGGCCTCCCTCGCCGTGGCCCGCGACCTGCTGCCCTTCGGCTACGAAATCGACATGTACGACCGAGACCCCGCCGGCGGGGGCATGATGCGCAGCCAGATTCCCGCCTTCCGCCTGCCCGCCGACGTGCTCGAAGAGGAGGTGGACCTGATCGTGGACATGGGCGTGAATGCCCACTACGGCCACGAGATCACGAGCATGAAGGCCATGCTGGACATGGACTACGACGCCTACTTCGTCGGCACCGGCGCCCCTCGCGGGCGCGACCTCGACCTGCCGGGCCGCCAGGAAGTGGACGCGCACATCTCCATCGGCATCGACTGGCTCGGCAGCGTCGCCTTCGGCCACACGCACTCCATTTCCGGCAAGGTCATCGTCATGGGCGGCGGCAACACGGCGATGGACTGCTGCCGCACCTCGAAGCGCCTCGGCGCGGAGACCGTCACCGTGGTGGTGCGCTCCGCATTCGAGGTGATGAAAGCGTCCGACTGGGAGAAGGAAGACGCGATGTCCGAGGGCATCCCCATCGTCAACAACCGCCCGCCCAAGGAGTTCGTCCACGAGAACGGCAAGCTCAAGGGCATCGTCTTCGAGTGCGTGAAGCCGGTGCAGGGCGAGAACGGCCGCCTGCGCTACGAACCCACCGGCGAGCCGGACGTGTTCATGGCGTGCGACCACGTGCTGATGGCCATCGGCCAGGAGAACCACTGCCCGTGGATAGAACGCGACATCGGCCTGGAGTTCGACAAGTGGGACTGCCCGGTGCTGGACGAAACCACCTTCCAGTCCACCCACCCCAAGGTCTTCTTCGGCGGCGACTCCGCCTTCGGCCCGGAGAACATCATCTGGGCCTCCGCGCACGCCCACCAGGCCGCCATCTCCATCCACCTGCTCTGCCAGGGCAAGGACTTGAAGCAGGATCGCCCTCCGCCGGGCGTCAACCTCATCAGCCAGAAGATGGGCGTCCACCAGTGGAGCTACGACGCCGAACACGACGACGCCAAGCGCTACATCGTGCCGCACGCGAACAAGGCGAAGGCGCTGGACAACATCAAGATCGAAGTGGAACTCGGCTTCGACGCCCGCCTCGGCCTGCAGGAAGCCCAGCGCTGCCTGAACTGCGACGTGCAGACGGTGTTCACGGAGAACCTGTGCATCGAATGCGACGCCTGCGTGGACATCTGCCCGATGGACTGCATCAGCTTCGTCCAGAACGCCGAAGAGCCCGAACTCCGCGCCAGCCTGATCGCGCCGGCGGAGAACGCCGAGCAGGACCTCTACGTTTCCGAAGACCTCCCCACCGGCCGCGTGATGGTGAAGGACGAAGACGTCTGCCTCCACTGCGGCCTATGCGCCGAACGCTGCCCCACGAACGCTTGGGACATGCAGAAATCGTTCATCCACACGCCACAGCTGGGGAGCTACGCGCAGTAGGGGCTTCCGCCTCTTGACGACTTGCCCTCGCCTGTCACTTGGGCGATGGAACCCGGCCTGTTGGTTCGCTGTTCCGACCCGTGAAGAGGACGCAGACGTGGCGGGGCGGGCTCGATGGTGCCACTCAATGACGCTTCGCCAACGACGCTTCACGTCGTCGAACTCCGCGGTACGTCGCCGCCCGATCGATCACGTGCGCTCTGAACGACGGAATGCCGAACTCCATCGTGTCGTGCCGGCCTTCGACGAGTACGCCGTGCTCAACTGCGGACTCGACGACATCCTTGCCGATCAGCGCCTCCGCGAACTCTTTGGTGACATTCTTCATCTGCGACGCTTCCATGTGCTCGGCCAACGGGTACAACAGACGAGGCTCCCTGTCCATGGCAGCCAGTCTTTGGTCGTAGTACGTCGCACGGGTTGCGTCGCCGCTCGCCAATGCCTCGTCCAGCGCTTCGTTCTCCAAATGGCCGTGCTTGCGAATCGCAGTATTCGCGGCGTGCAGGTAGCCGAGGATGTGCTGCGGGAACCCGAGGCTGGCCTTGGCGAGGGCGGTCAAGCTCTCGGGTGCGACGCGGCGGATGGCCAAGTGGCCCATCGCTTCGAGGTTGCCCGCCACCGCGTCGAGAGCGTCCTCCGGCGGGAGCGGCGCCAGTTCCATCGGCGGCTTGATGCGCGGTATGCCCCCTCCTCGTGGCGGGTTGGCCAGTACCCTCGGCGTGTCGTGCAACCCGAATCCCAGTAGTTGAATGGGGCAGTTGCTCAAGTTCATGTGCAGCACAGCCAGGCGCTCGATTGCGTCCGCATCGATGCGTTGAAGCTCGTCGACGACCAGCACCAGAGCCTTTCCGACCCACAGCCCCTCCGCCTGCGATTGCCTGAGCAGCAGACCCAAATCTCCGGAGCGGCATCCGATGTCATCGCTGACCTTCGCGCCGACCTCGCCAACTTGGGCGATGCCGTCGCCTTGCGTCCTCGCGTCCAACGCTTCGCAGATGCTGCGGAACAGCGAGGTCGTCTCGGAAAGGCCGCCTGGGTCCAAGGCCAAAGCGCACACCTTCAAGCCGTTGCGCTTGGAATGCGCGACAGCGCCGATGTACTTCATTGCCAGTTGCGTCTTGCCGACGCCGGGCATCCCGCGCACCAGTTGCAGGCCACCAGAAGCGCGACCTTTGGCGCAGAGCGTTTCAAGTTCGGTCTCGAGGGTGCGGAGCTCGTCTTTGCGGCCTGCGAAGTAGAGCGGAGGCTGACGCTCGTCGGGAAGTGCTGGCGTGTCCATGTATGGGAAGCTCAGGGACATCCGCTATTCGTGGGGCGCGTTGGATCTCTGCGGCTGGCCCTTGCATCTTCCACGACGATCAAGCCGAGTGCAGGGGGCGAGCAGGCAGTTCATACGGCGATGGCCGTGCCTTGGGGCGGCCTGCCCAAGTAGAGGATGGCCATGCGCTTCGGGCGCAACTCAAGGCCCTTGCGGTACACCTCGTCCCTGTCCTTGCTGTGATGGAGCACCTTGCCGCGCAGGACGTTGAAGCCCTCATCGGTCTCGGGATCGCCTACAAGCACCCACTCTGAATCGAAGGACGACTCCATCTCTCCGAAGGCCATCTCTAGCATGACGTTGACCGTGAGGCGGACCTCAGGGCGAGGGTGCGCTTGCTAGGCGAGGGCCTTGGTGCGGTCTCCGAAGCGGCGGCGGAAGCGTTCCACGCGGCCGCCGCTGTCGACGATCTTCTGCTTGCCCGTGTAGAAGGGGTGGCAGGCGGAGCACACCTCCAAGTGGATGTCGTGGCCCAGCGTCGAGCGGGTCTTGACGACGTTGCCGCAGCTGCATGTGGCGGTGATCTCGGAGTAGTCGGGATGGATGTCTGCTTTCATCGGCTGGTCCTTCGGGGAGCGGCGCACTGTATTGCCGTGGGGCTGCGAGTGCAAGGGTGGTGGGCGGCTATACTGCGGGCGAACGGCAACGGAGCGACGGGCGGATGACGACGGTTGAGACGAGCAGTGGCGTGCTGCGGGGTGCGCGTGGCGACGGGGTGAGCGTGTTCAAGGGGATTCCCTTTGCGCGGGCGCCGGTTGGGGAACTGCGCTGGCGGGCGCCGGTGGCGCCGGAACCCTGGGCGGGGGTGCGCGATGCGCTGGCGTTCGGGCCGTGCGCGATGCAGTCCACGATTCCTGGCGACGTCGGCGAGCTGATCGGCATCGCCACCCACGAGGTGAGCGAGGACTGCCTGTATCTGAACGTCTGGACGCCTGCGGCGGATGCCGGCCAGCGTCCGGTGATGGTGTGGATCCACGGTGGCGGCAACACGGTCGGGGCGGGGTCGCAGCCGCGCATCAACGGCGAACACTTGGCGCGAACGGGCGACGTGGTGGTGGTCACGGTGAACTACCGCCTCGGCGCGTTCGGCTTCCTGCACGCGCCGGAGCTTGGCGCCAGCGGCAACGAAGCGTTGCTGGATCAGGTCGCGGCGCTGCGCTGGGTGCGCTCGGAGATCGCGGCGTTCGGGGGCGATGCGAACAACGTCACCGTGTTCGGCCAGTCCGCTGGCGGCTTCGACATCGTGCAGCTGATGGCGCTGCCAGCCGCCCAAGGGTGCTTCGACAGAGCGGTGCCGATGAGCGGCTCGCTGACTTCGCCGCAGAACGCCGAGGCGGCCCATGCGACGGCGAGCGCGATGGCGGCGAAGTTCGGGGGCTGGGAGGGGCTTCGGGGGGCGTCCGCAGCGGGTGTTCTCGCTAGCCAGTCGCAGATCGCGGGTGCTCGCTGGGCGCCGCCTCTCGATGGCGAAACGATGGTCGAAGACGCGGCCGCTGTACTCGCCCGGGGGGATTCGACGAACGGCATGCCGGTGCTCATCGGCCACACCCGGGACGAATCGACCTTGTTCACGCTCTTCAACAAGCAGCTGCGCGGGCTGGACCGTGCGGGCGTCGTGGAATGGGCGCGTTCGGCCTTCGGGGAGCGGGCGGCAGATGGCGTCGCCGTCTACGAACAAGCCCGTGCCGAAGCCGGGCTGCCTGCCACGCCCTACGACATCTGCGCCGCCATTGCCACCGACCGCATGTTCCGCATCCCGGCGATACGCACTGCCGAATGCCACGTCCAGCACACGCCGAACATATGGATGTACCGCTTCGATCATGAATCTCCCGCGCACGACGGTCGCCTCGGCGCCTGCCACTCGCTCGACATTCCATTCGTCTGGGGCACCTACCGCCTGCCGGACATGCAGCGCTTCTGCGGCACTGGTGCCGTGGTGGAGCGGCTGTCCGAGCGCGTCATGGCCAGCTACCTCGCCTTCGCCCGCAGCGGCGATCCGACTACGGCGGAGACGGGCGACTGGCCGTGCTATGAACCGGCACGCCGCGCCACGATGGTGTTCGACGAGCAGTTCGAGGTGGCCGATGCGCCTTTGGATGCGGTGCGCGAGTTCTGGGCCGGGCTGGAAGGCGCCTAAGCGCCCATGCGGGAGAGAACGTTGCCGCGTTGCGGCTTGGTTGCGCTGCTGTCGTGCGCCGCGGCGTTCGGCCACGGTTCGGAAGCCGCGATCGAGGAAATCGTGGTGCGCGCCGAAGCGTCGGTTGTGGACAGCCAAGGCGTCGTCGGCAGCGTCTCGACAGTGGCGGGGGACGACATCGAGCTGGTTCGCGCCAGCCACCCGCACGAGGTCTTCGTGCGCGTGCCCGGGGTGTGGATTTCGCGCGGTTCCGGCCACGAGCATCTGACGGCCATCCGCTCCGGCGTGCTCGCCGGCCCAGGAGCGTGCGGCGAGTTTCTGCTGCTGGAGAACGGCATTCCGATTCGGCCAGCGGGGTTCTGCAACGTCAACAATCTGTTCGAGATGAACACCGAACAAGCGGCCGCCATCGAAGTGGTGCGCGGCCCGGCCAGCGCCCTGTTCGGCGGCAACGCGCTGCACGGCGTCGTCAACGTGGTCACCGGTGCCACCACGGACGGTTGGCGCGGCAGCGTGGAAATGGGGCCTTACGAATACGCCCAAGGGCGGCTCTCCGGCGGTAGCGGGCGAGGCGGCATCTCACTCGTTTCCACTTCGTCCGCCGGCTACCGCGAGGACACGGGCTTCGGCCAGCACAAGGCCGCGCTGAACCACCTCGGCTCGGTCGGCGGCTGGCAAGCCGCGACGACCGCCGTGGCGACTTCCCTCAATCAGGAAACCGGCGGCTTTGTACGCGGCTTCCGTGCTTACGATTCGGCGCTCCGGCGCAGCAATCCGAACCCGGAGGCGTACCGCGACGCCTGGTCGGCGCGGGCCAGCACGGTTCTGCAACGCGATCTGTCCGAGCGCCGCGCCTTGAGCGTGACGCCCTACGTGCGGCGTTCGGCAATGACCTTTCTGCAACATTGGCTGCCGGGACAGCCGCTCGAACACAACGCCCAGCGGAGCGTCGGCACGATGCTGCGCCTGCGCACCGATGGCGATTTCCGATGGACGGCGGGCCTGGTCGTGGAAACCTTCGCGGCCGAGCTTCTCGAACGCCAGCACCTGCCGACCCAAGGTTCGGCGTTCCTAGTGGCGACGCGGCCTGCTGGAACCCACTACGACTACCGCGTGGACGGCTTCACCGCAGCTGCGTTCTACGACCTGACGGCGGCCGTCGGCAGCGGCTTGGAGCTGGTGGCGAGCGGGCGCGTCGAACGCAACGTCTACGACTACGACAACCGGCATCGAGACGGCAACACGCGAGACGACGGTACGCCCTGCGGCTTCGGCGGCTGCCTCTACACGCGGCCAGCGGACCGGCGCGACGCCTTCGCCAACTTCGCCGGGCGGCTGGGCGCGAACTGGCGACGTTCGCCGAACTCGACGCTCTACGGCGTGTTCGGCCAAGGCTTCCGACCGCCACAGACCACCGAACTCTATCGTTTGCAGCGCGGCCAGAGCGTGGCGGCGCTGGACAGCGAATCCCTGCGTTCCGTGGAAGTCGGCTGGCGCGGCTCGTCGGGCGCGTTCACGGGCCACGTCGCCCTCTACGCCGAGACGACCGAAAACCTCATCTTCCGCGATGCGGATGGCTTCAACGTTGGCGACGGCGCCACGGAATCCGCCGGCATCGAAGCCGACCTGCGTTGGAGCGGCGAGCGCCATGCGTTCGACGTCGCGCTCAGCCACGCCCGCCACCGCTACGCCTTCACCCGCGACGCCAGCCGCGGCGAACGCATCGTCGACGGCAACACGGTGGACACCGCGCCGCGCTGGCTGGGCAGCGCCCGCTGGCAGTGGCGCACCGCCACGGTGCGTTCCGAGTTCGAGCTGGCGCGCATCGGCTCGCACTTCATCGACGCCGCCAACACGGTACGCTACGGCGGCCACACGCTGCTCAACTGGCGCGGCCACTGGCAGGCCACGCCGCGTTTCAAGGTCTTCTCGCGCATCGTCAACCTGCTGGACGCGGCCTACGCCGACCGTGCCGACTACGCCTTCGGCAGCTACCGCTACTTCCCCGGCCTGCCGCGCCAAGTCTACGTCGGCATCGAGGGCGCCTTCGCCGAAGGCATCTGAGGAGGCGCGGCTATGTCTCCCGCGTTTCCAGATAGCGCATCAGCAAGCCGGGGTGCAGCGCTTGAAGCGCCCTGCGGTTCGCCATCTCGGCGCGGTCGCTGCCTCCGGCGAGAAGCGCGAGCAGCGTGTCGAAGGCGCGTTCCGGGGGGCTTTCGCCTTTGCAGCGCGGCATGCCAAGCGCCAACGCCGGGGCGGGAAGGGCGGTCCAGGCTGGTAGCCAAGGGGTCGAGAGCGGCGGTTCGACGTTCGCATCGACCATGTCCTCCCACGCCTGCCGCAAGGCCGGGTCGGGAAAGCTCGGCGCTTCGACGAGCCGCTCGAAGTAGGCGGGTTCGCGCCAGCAGATCGCGAACCAGTGTCGGCGAGCGGTTTGGGCGTGGCCAAGGCGCCGCTCGGCTTCCGCCAGCCAGCCGACCAGCTGCGGTTCGTTGGGATGGCTGCCGGCGTCGCGAACGACGCGCCGCACGTTCGCCCAATCGAGGCCGTTGCGGTAGGCCCAGGCGGCGTGGCAGTGCGGATTCGCGGCATCGAAGGGAACGCCTTCCAGTGCGCGGCCCAGATCGCGCCAAAGCGGCACCAAGAACTCCCGCGCCTGCGCTTGCAGGATGGCGCTGGCAGCGGGCAGCCAACGTCGTTCGAGCAAAGCGAGGCGCTCCACCGCTTCGGCGGGTTGCGGCGCCGCAGCCTTGACCGCGCCGAGCAACGTAGTCGCATCGGGCAGCGCCCAATGCTGCGGGTTAATGGCTTCGAGCTCCCGCAAGCGTCGTTCGGCGGCCTTCGCATCCCGCGCCAGCAGCGCGGTGGCCACGTCGGAGGCGGCCGCGGATTCCTTGGTGTCGATGAAGAGATCGAGCTGAGGTTGCCCGGCGGGAGCTTGGAACTTGGTGCGCAGCAGCTCGTCGAGATCGCCATGGGCGGAGGCGCGGAGTTCCGCACCAGCGTTGTCTTCAATGCCGTAGACCGGAATGGGCTGCGGCTCGAGGTTCAACGACAGCGCCTTCTTCCGCACCTCCCGAAGCAACCGAAACACCTCCTCCGGCCCTTCGGCAAACTCGCCGTCGAGCGTATCCCGCTCACCGCGCAGCCAAGCGCGATAGTCGTCGTACTGCAACTGGTTCGCGGCGAGCAGCAGCTCCAACGGCGACCAAGCCCCATGCTCGGCGAGCAGCTGATGCATGACGGACTGCGCCTCTTCCAGCGGCGTCATCGCAGCCCACCAGATTCGCGTCGCGGGAGCTTCCGGGCAACGAACAAGCGGGCGCACCTCCTGCACCCGAAACGCCGGACTCCGCAGTACCTAGCGCATTTCACCCCTGCCCCCCGTTCCCCATTCGAGAGCGGCGGGGATGCTATCAGACCGCGTTGCGAGGGGCGCATGGAGGACCAATGCCGTGATTCCCTATGGCGGCATGCAGCACCCTCGTTGCAATTCGCCGGAACGCTCATATGGTACGGAGGCGAAGCTGCAACTTGGGCAGGGGCGAGATGATCGGGCGGAGCTTCCACTACTCGGGCCGGAGCTGATGATGGAATCGAGCCACGGCGCTCCAAACGCAAGCACCGCGCACGTCTGCGACGAGTGCGGCCATGAAGTGACGACGACTTGGCAGGACCATGTGTTCGTGTACGGAGCTGGCCAGGCCGCCGCCGAACTTGCCGCACGGCTGCCGGTGCGGCGCTGCGACCACTGCGACTTCGACTACTTGGACGAGGAGGGCGAACGCCTCAAGCAAGCGGCCGTCTGTCGCCACCTCGGGGTGCTGACGCCGCAGGAGATCCGCGGCATTCGCGAGCGCCTCGGTCTGTCGCGCTCGGCGCTCTCGAAACTCACGGGCGTCGGCGAAGCGTCGTTGAGCCGCTGGGAGGGCGGCATCAAGATCCAAACGCCCGAGTACGACCGCTATCTGCGCTTGATGAGCGCATCGAGTCGCTCGACAGGCGAGCATGATGGTACGACTCACCAAGTCTTGCCCTTCAACTCCTCTGGAAAGAGCTTGTGATCCGACAGGCGGTTTTCGTCCAGAGCGCGAACAAGATGCTCGAGAGTTTCCCGCTGCTCCTCGGCATCCCCTTCATCTGTCCATGATCGGATCAGAGTACCGAGGCGCTCCGCCCTGTTTCCCGGCGATTCCATCGTGCTGCCCTCTCAACCGCGGCCGGCCATGGCCTCTCAAGCAATCCCGTACGCCGCCCGAATTTCCGGGCCCAGCGCATCCTTGAGCGGAGCCAGCCAAGGGTCGAAGTTGCGCCATTGGTCGAGGCCGGTGCGGTAGATGGGTTGGCGAACCTGTTCGGCGCTTGGGGTGTGGACGTTGCGTTCGGTGCGGTGGTAGGCGACGCAGTTCGGCTCGAAGGGGAGGTCGCAGAAATCCAGTAGGCGGCGCACTTGGCCTTCCAGGTCGTCCACCACGTCCTCGTGCTGGACGCGGAGCACGAATCCGGGCAGCACGGCGTCCCAGTGCGCCATCAGGCGGGTGTACTGGCGGTAGTAGTTGCCGATTTCGCGCAGGCCATAGGAGAACTCCTGGCCTTCGCCGAAGAGTTGCTTGAAGCCGCTGAAGCAGCAGGCCAGCGGGTGGCGGCGGGCGTCGATCACCTTGGCGTTGGGCAGGATCAGGCGGATCAGGCCGATGTGGAAGAAATTGTTCGGCATCTTGTCGATGAAGCGCGGGGCGTCGCCTCGGTAGGCGCGGGTGTCGTCGATGAACTGCTTGCCGAAGCGCTCGAAGTAGCCGTGGTCGAGTTCGCCGAGGATGCGCGGGTAGCGCGGCGTGGGCGAGTCGTCGCGGCCGCGCAGGCGTTTCGCCAGGTTGAGGACGTTGTGCAGTTCCATCGTGCCGTCCACTTGCGAGTGCGAGGCGAGGATCTGTTCGAGCAGGGTGGAGCCGGAGCGGGGCAGGCCGACGATGAAGATCGGATCGGCGGCGTCGAAGCCGACGCCTTCGCGCTCGGCGAAGAGGGCGGCCGTGCAGGTCTCGATCTGGCTTTCCACGCGGGTGAGCAGTTGCTGCGCGCTGTGCGAGGCGCTCGCCTGCTTGAGCGCGTTGCCTTGCTCGTAGTGGCGGAAGGCCGCCTCGTACTCGCCGCGGGTCTCGAAGGCGTTGCCTAACGCAAAGCGGAGCTGGATGCGGTCCTGTTCGCTGGTGTTGGCGTGTGCTTCGACCGCCGCCATCTGCGCCATCTCGTCGTCCGTGAAGGCGTAGGACTTGGTGTTCGCCAGGCTCCAATAGGCATCGCCGTGGTCGCGCTTGAGATGGTACGCCTTGCGGTAGTGGCGCACCGCGGCGTCGATGTCTCCGGCGGACTTGTGGACGTGGCCGAGCGCCACCGGATGCAGGTGGTTGCCGGGCTGCGCCGCCATCAGCGCCGTGTAGTGCTCGATGGCCTCGTCGCTTCGCCCGATGCCGTTGCAGGCGGCCGCGTGCAGGGAACGGGCGATGGCGGCGTCGGCGGAGTCGTTTTCGAGCAGTCGAGTGGTCTGCTCGTGCGCCTTGGCGAACTTCTGCGCCCGCAGCAGGATGTTGGCGTACTGGATGCGGGCGTCGCGATGCTCCGGCTCGAACTCGACGCAGCTTTCGAGCAGGAACTCGGCCTCGTCGAAGACGCGGTTGCGGGTGGCGACTTCCGCGAGCAGCCGCATCCCTTCGACGTGCGTCTTGTTGCTTTGCAGGAAGTGCTTGCAGAGCCGCTCCGCGTCCAGCAGCCGGTCTTCGGCGAGGTAGCTGATCACCGCGAGGAGCTCCGGCGGCAGCGTGTTCAGAAAGGCGATCTGCCGCTCTGCCCGTTGGCGCTTCTCCGGGGTCCCATCGGCGTCGCGCGCGTGTTCCTGGTAGAGCTTGGCGAGGCACTTCCAGCTGTTGATCAGGGAGGCATCGGCGGCGACCGCCTGTTCGAAAGCAGTGGTGGCGCGTCGGAACTGGCGCATGGCGATGCGGTTGTAGCCGACTTCCTGATGCGCCCGTCCGGTGATCTTGCCGGTCTCGTGGACGCGCTTCAGTGTGGCCAGAGCCAACGTCCACTTGTGCTGGTGGCGCTGCGCCACCGCCAGGGCGTAGCGCGCTTCGGCGTCGTCCTGGGCATCCCGCAGGTGCGCGAGCAGCAGGCGCTCGGCGTCTCCCGGCGCACCTTGGCGCAGCAGTTGCTGCGCCGTCTGGTGCGTCTGCTGCGCCTCCGCCATGAGTGCGGCGTCGCCGAGGCGCACCGCTGCGGGCGGCTAGTAGTCGTAGGAGAAGCGCATTCCGATGGTGCGCGGCCGCTGCTCGGTAACCACCGGCGTGTAGTGGCCGGCGATCTGCATGACCTGTGCGTTCTCGTTGGTCAGGTTGTCCAGGAACAGTTCGACGTTCCAGTTGTCCCTGCCGACGCCGAACGAGGCGTTCACGGTGGTGGCCGCCGGATTGACGAAACGCGAGTTGCGCGGCAGCCGTTCCGCCGAGCCGACGCCTCCCTCGGGAATCATCACCGTGCCGAACGAGCCGCCTTCGTCCTGCCACTCCAGCCCGGAGTAGTAGCCGGACTGCCGGTACAGCGTGTCGTCCATGAACTCCGCGCTGCCGATCAGGCCGGAAACCATCTCGCCGCGGTAGTTGACGGCGAAGGAGACGTGCGCGTCCAGATCCAAGCCGTCCATCACGAAGTCGTAACGCGCCCGCACGTTGCCGGAGAACTTCGGCGACAGCGGAAGTTCGGCGCCGGTGGGCACGGCGATGCCGTTCAGCTGCGGATTCAAGCGCGTCAGCTCGGTGGAGAGGATGCTGAAGGCGCTGTGGATGGTGAGCGACGCCGTGGGCGCCCATTGCAGGTCCACATCGAAGCCGGTCGCCTCGGCGTCGCCGACGTTCTCCACGAAGAACAGGAAGGCGACGTTGGACGGGTCGAAGCGGGAGAGCTGCAGGTTCTCGATCACGTTGCGGTAGAGGGTCGCGTTCAGGCGCAGGTAGCTGGCCGGAAAGTCGCCCTTCATGCCGATCTCGTAGCTCTGCAGATCGTCGGTCACGGCCATCGCCGGCACGACGTAGTTCTCGAACACGCCCATCTGGTTGGTGGAGAGCTGGCCGGCGTTGCGGTTCTGCGTGGCCGGTCGGTAGCCCTCGGAATAGGTGACGAAGAACAGCATGTCGTCGTTCGGCTGCCAGTTCAGCGACGCCTTGACGATGGTGTCCACTTCGTTCAAGGAGCCGTCCGATTGCAGGCCGTCGACGTTCAGGTAGCCGTTCTTGATGGCGTCGAGCGTCGCCTGGTTGCTGCCGCCGCCACGGAACAGATCGCGTCGTCCGTTGGGGCTGGTGGCGCTGAGAATCACGTTCTCGTCGCCGTTGCTGACGTACTGCCCCAGCGTTCGCAGCCGCAGCGTCACGTCGTTGCTGTAGCCCGTGCCGCTGCAGCGTCCGTCGGGGGTGGTTTCCGCGTCGGCGCCGATGCCGAAGCGGCAGCCGAAGGAGAAGTTGGAGGCGCCCGTCAGCTGCGACGTCAGATCGTAGCGGCGGGCGCTGAGGGCGATGCCCCACTGGTCCGAGAGGTCGAAGGCGATCTCGCCGAAGAAGGCCAGTTCGTCCACGTTGCGGGTGAAGTCGTTGAAGAACACGGTGTACGGCGAGCGCGGCCCCACGGCGTTGACGCCGGCCGTCGGCAGCGTCGTGTTGCCGAGCAGGAAGCCGTCGCCAGCGCCTGGGCTGCCGGCGTTGATCTGTTCGGCGAAGGCTTCGTTGGTGGCGGCGTACTGGAAGTCGCCGATGTGGGTGGATTCGACGTCGTTGACGTAGGCGCCAGCGAGCAGACGCCAGCGCTCCCGTTGATCGGTGGTGATGCGGAACTCGTGGGTGGTGCGGGTGTTGGACGTGTCCTCGGTGTACTGCTTGGTGGGGTCGAAGCAGTTTTCGACGCCGCAGAGGTAGTAGGTGATGTAGCCGCCGCCGTTGTTGTAGTGCGTGTAGTCGATGACCGCGTCGACGTCGCGGGAAAGGTGGCCGCCGGTGTAGACGGCGTCCAGGCTCGCGATGCGCCCGCTGAACGTCCAGGTGGTGAGGCCGAAGTCATCGCGGTTGTACTCGGGAGCGAACCGGGCGGAGGCGTGCTCTCTGCCGAGGCTGGTGTCCACCACGAACGACCCTTCGGCTTCGAGGGTCTGCGCGGTGTGCTGGACGAGCGCCTCCCAGCTTTCGCCGATGTCGTAGGAGAGGCCGATGCGGGAACCGCGGTACGAGGCTTCGTTCCAGTTGTCCTGCACCAGCGCGTCGTTGCGCACGCTCTCCACGGAGTCGATGTTCGCAAGCCGTGGCCCGTAGCCGGCGGCATTGTTGCGGTCCACCACCATCGCGCTCGGCGTGAAGGTGGCTGGGACGTTGTCCACCCAGCCGCCCTGGGAGTCGCTGTAGACCACGACCCGCGCCGCGAGGCTGTCGCCCAGCGGCAGGTTCACGAAGGCGTCGGCGCCGGCGCTCGGCGCGCCGCCGCGGGTCGAGGAGTAGCGGCCGTTGAAGCCGATGTCGAAGCCGGTGGGATCGGGTTTGCGGGTGATGAGGCGCAGGTTGCCGGACTGCGAGCTGGCGCCGAACAGCGTGCCTTGGGGCCCGGAGAGCACCTCGATGCGTTCCAGGTCCGCGGAGAAGACGTCCAGATTGCGGCCGCCGAAGGAGACCGGCTGTTCGTCCACGTAGAGGGCGACGCCGGGCGCGGAGCCTTGCGCCGAACTGATGGTGACGCTGGTCTGTTCGGTGGCGCTGCCGCGGATGTAGATTTCCTTCTTGCCGGGGCCGTTGCCGGCGGCGACGACGTTCGGCAGATAGTCCACGTACTCGTCGAAGGTGTCGGCGCCGATGTCCTTCAGCGTGTCGCCCGTGACCGCTTGCAGCGCGATCGAGACGTCTTGGGCGCTCTCCACGCGCTTGGTGGCGGTAACCACCACGGTCTCCAACCGCCCGGCGTCCGCTTGCGCGACCTCCTGCGCGACCGCGCTGGAGGCCGTCGCCACCGCCGCGGAAACCGCGACGCTCAAGCGCGTTCTCGCCCAGCGCGTTTGGCTCTGGCGGCGCTCGGAAATCCTCTCCGGCACGTCTTTCGTTCTTGCGTCCATTGCACAGACTCCCCCGACAGGTGAGGAGCCTTTTACCACTCCCGCCCGCCGAAGGCAACTTGGCCTCGCGCCCGGTCCGTCGCCCTAGGTTGGCGTGTCGTCGGCGCGGCGCGAAGAAGGCCGCCTTCCATGCGTCTTGTTCGGGCGCCACTGCGGACTCGCGCGAAGTCCTTCCGCGCCAAAGTTCAAGTGGGCGTATGCTTGCCGTGCTTGTCGGCGGGGCGTGGAGGGAACTTGTCGAACGAAGCGGATTCGGCGCTGCCGCCGGGTCCGGCACTGCCGCTGGACTCAGCACTGCCGCTGGTGGGCGGGAAGCCGCTTGCGCCCTCGGCCGGGCCGGCGCTCGATCATCCGGTGTTCGCCATCAGCCTCGTCTGCGTGGTCGGGGCGTCGGTGCCGATGATCCTGTATCCGCAGGCGGCGGCCGCCTTGGTGGACGGCATCTACGCCTGGATCGCCGGCACGCTCGGCATCTTCTACCTGTGGGCCTGCATCTTCGCCACCGGCTTTCTGGCCTGGCTGGCGTGCAGCCGCCACGGCGGGCGCGTCCTCGGCGACGAGGCCAAGCCGGACTACCGCACCTTCAGCTGGATGGGGATGCTGTTCTGCGCCGGCATCGGTTCCGGGCTGCTCTACTGGTCGACGGTGGAGTGGGCCTACTACGTGGACCAGCCGCCCTTCGGCGTGGAACCGGGCAGCGACGCGGCGCGGGAGTGGGCGGCCACCTACGGCATCTTCCACTGGGGACTGTCCGCCTGGTGCCTGTACTGCCTGCCGACGGTCGCCATCGCCTGGCCCTACTACCACTACAAGCTGCCGCACCTGCGTTTGTCCGGCGCCTTGGTGGGGCTCTTCGGCAGGGACTTCACGGAGCGCCCGTGGGGGCGGGCGGTGGACGTGCTGTTCATTCTGGCCTTGATCGGCGGCACCGGCACGTCGCTGGGGCTGGCCACGCCGATGCTCGGCGCGGTGGCGGCGCGGCTGTTCGGCATCGACGAATCGTTCGCGCTGACGATGACCATCTGCGCGGTCTGCGTGCTGCTGTTCGCTGGCAGCGTCTACGTGGGGTTGGAGCGCGGCATTCGGCGACTCTCGGACTTCAACGTGATGCTGGCCGGGGTGTTCCTGGTGTGGGTGCTGGCCACTGGGCCGGCGATCTTCGCGTTGGAGCTCGGCACGTCGTCGGTGGGGCTGATGCTTGGCGAGTTCGTGCGCATGAACACCTGGGCGGACGCGATCCGAGACACCGGCTTCGTGGAAGACTGGACGGTCTTCTACTGGGCGTGGTGGATCGCATACGGGCCCTTCATGGGCCTGTTCGTGACGCGGATTTCGCGCGGGCGAACGCTGCGCGCGGTGATCTTCGGCATGATCGGCTTCGGCACGCTCGGCTGCGCCGCGTTCTACATCGTCTGGGGCAACAGCGTGATGTGGATGGACATGCGCGAAGGCATCGGCTTCCTCGACATGGTGCGCGAAGGCGAAGCGGCGACCGCCGTTGCCGTGGCGGTGGGCAGCGTGGTCGGCCAGCCGCTGCCGCTGATCGTCTTTCTGGTGCTCGGCCTGGTGGCGGTCGCCACCACCTACGATTCCGCCTCCTACGCCATCTCCGCTTCGGCCACCCAGGGCATGAGCCCCGGCACGCATCCGTCGCGCCCGCATCGCGTGTTCTGGGCGTTCGCGCTGGCGCTGCTGCCGGTGGCGCTGGTGGTCATCGACACCTTGAACGCCGCCAAGTCCGCCACCTTGGTGGTGTCGCTGCCGCTGCTCGGCGTCATGGCGCTGATGGTAATGGCGCTGCTGCGCTCTCTGCGCGAGGACTGACGACGCATGGCCGCCGGGCTGGCAGGGCTTCGCCAAGCGGGGGACGAGGCCGGCGCGCTTCAAGGCGCACCGAAGCGCATGAGCTTTCTGATGGTGCCGGACTACACCATCGTCACCTTGGTGAACGCGATTGCGGTGCTGCGCATGGCGAATCGCCAGAGCGGGCAGGCGCTGTACCAGTGGCGGTGCCTGACGCTGAGCGGCGAGTCGGTGCCGTCGAGCGACGGCTTGCGGCTGCTGCCGGACGACGCCTTGGCAGCGAGCACTGAACAAAGCGACATCCTGTTCGTCTGCGGCGGCTACCATCCCGAGCGCCACTGCGACGAACCTCTGCGCCGCGCCTTGCGCGAGCTGGCGCGGCGCGGCGTCGGCATCGGCGGACTCTGCACCGGCGCCCGCATCGTCGCCGCCGCCGGCTTGCTCGACGGCTACCGCTGCGCCATCCACTGGGAGAACGCCGCCAGCCTGCGCGAGCAGTTTCCGCTGGTGCAGGTTTCTTCCAGCCTGTTCGTCATCGACCGCGAGCGCTACACCTGTTCCGGCGGCGTCGCCTCCATCGACTTGATGCTGCAGCTGGTCTCCACCGCCCACGGCGCGGAACTGGCGCGCAGCATCGCCGAGCAGTTCGTGCTGGAGCGCGTGCGCACGGAGAAGGACGCCCAGCGCACGCCGCTGCACTATCTGATCGGCGCCGGCAACCAGCCGAAGCTGGTGGACGCGGTGGCGATGATGGAGGCCAACGTCGAAGAACCGCTCAGCCTCGCCGAACTGGCGGAACAGGCCGGCGTGACGCGGCGGCAGCTGGAACGGCTGTTCCGCCGCCACCTGCACTGCACGCCGTCGCGCTACTACCTGGACCTGCGGCTGAACCGCGGGCGCCTGATGCTCTTGCAGACGGCGCTGCCGATCGCCGTGATCGCCGAGCGCTGCGGCTTCGCCAGCGCCGCCTCCTTCGCCCGCCGCTACGGCGAGAAGTACGGCCGGCGCCCGTCCGCGGAGCGTCTCGGCGAGAGGGCTGCGTAGGCGGCTTCGGCACCCGCTGAAGCGTCGTCCGAAGGTGCCTGCCGGGATGCATCGCAAATGTCGCGTTTGGACGCTTCCAAGTCGCGTTGCGTACTTCCTAGCGCCGTGGCGCTGAGAATAATGGCGCCGGCTTCATCACCCCCCAACGAGGCAGCGCCATGGCGGAATCGGTTGCCTATTCGGAACTGCGGCAATGCACGAGCGTCGATCAATCGGATCGCCGCGTGCCCATCAATCTGCGCCAGTCCGGCCCCACCAAGGTGGAGATGCTCATTTCCACGCGGGTGCGCAAATCGCCGTTCTGGCATCTCTCCATGGAGGCCGGCTGCTGGCGGGCCACGGTGTACAACCGCGTCTACCATCCGCGCGGCTACGTGCGCCCCGAGGACGGCGGCGCGATGGTGGAGTACGACGCGCTGGTGAACCACGTGACCATGTGGAACGTGGCGGTGGAGCGGCAGGTCCAGGTCAAGGGGCCGGATGCCGAGCGCTTCGTGGACTACGTGATCACGCGCAACGTCAAGCGCATCCCGCCGATGCAGGGCAAGTACGTCATCGTCTGCAACGAGGCCGGCGGCGTACTGAACGACCCGGTGCTGCTGCGCGTCGCCGAGGACGAGTTCTGGTTCTCGCTCTCGGACAGCGACTTGGAGTGGTGGCTGCGCGGCGTCAACCTGGGGCTCGGCTACGACGTGGACATCGCCGAGATCGACGTGGCGCCGGTGCAGATCCAAGGGCCGAAGTCCGAGGCGCTGATGGTGGACCTGTTCGGCGAAGCGGTGCGCGACGTGCCGTTCTACGGGCTGATGGAGGGCCAGGTGCGCGGCCACGACGTGATCGTCTCGCAAACCGGCTTCACCGGCGAGAAGGGCTACGAGATCTACCTCAAGGACGCGACGCTTCACGCCGAGGACATGTGGTACGGCGTGCTCGAAGCCGGCCGCCGCCACGATCTGATGGTCATCGCGCCGGCGCACCATCGCCGCATCGCCGCTGGCATCCTCTCCTGGGGGCAGGACTTGGACCAGGAGACGCTGCCCTTCCAATGCAGCCTCGGCTACCAGGTGCCGCGGCGCAAGCGCGCGGACTACATCGGTCGTTCGGCACTGGAGGCGGCGCGGTCGGCCATCGAAGCGGGCGAGCCGCCGTTCCGCAACATCCTCGTCGGCATCGTCTTCGGCGGTCTGCCGGTGACGGACTACGCCAACGACTTCTGGCTCGTCGGCGACGCCAATGGCGGCGACCCGTGCGGCTACGTCACCTCGCCCTGGTACTCGCCGGAACTCGAGACCAACATCGCCCTCGCCTACGTGCCTTGGGAAATGCGCCACGTCGGCACCGGCGTGCGGGTGCATTTGCCGGCCGTCTACCGCGATGGCGACGGCGAGGCGGTGGCCGGCGAAGTGGTGGACGTGCCGTTCCGCCCATCCGTCAATCCCAACTCCCGCGAAGTGGCCCACGCCAAGGGCCGCGACTCCGTGGATTGAACGTGGCCGCGTCGATGCCATTGGCGGCCATCGAGACGGCTGCGGTGCCTGAGGCCCACGTTCGTCGGCTGGCGCGCGAAGCCTCGCTCGAGATCGCGCCGCGCCAGCTGGCCGCAGCCGACGGTGCCGTGGCGGGAACCGAAATCTACGTGCCGCAACTCCCCCAAGCGGCCTGGCAGACGACGGTCGCGGCTTGCGAGCGGCTGCGCAGCGCTGGCCTGGTGCCGGTGCCGCACCTCGCCGCCCGAAGCCTAGGCAGCGTTGCCGAGTTGGACGAAAGACTGGCGCAGTTGGCGGCGCTCGGCGTCGATCGGCTGCTGTTGATCGCTGGCGACGAGCCGCGTCCCGGTTCGTTCGCCAACACCTTGGCGGTGCTGGAGACCGGCTTGCTGACGCGCCACGGCTTCCGGCGACTTGGCGTCGCGGCGCATCCAGAAGGCCATCCCCACGCCGGGCCCGACGAACTCCAAGCGGCGCTGGCGGCCAAGGTCGAATACGCGGAGAGCACCGCGACGCGCCTTTGGGTGGTGACGCAGTTCGCGTTCGCGTCGCCGCCGTTGCTAGCGTTCCTGCGGTACATGCGCAAGGCGCATCCGGGCGTGGCTGTGCGAGTCGGCATTCCCGGCCCAGCCAAGCTGCGCACGTTGCTCGCTTTCGCGGTGCGCTGCGGCGTGGGCGCATCGGCGCGGACTCTGACCCGCCGCCCGGGCGTGGTGCGCCTGTTCGGCAAGTGGACGCCGGACGCATTGATCGCGGACTTGGCCGGACATTGCGCGGCGACTCCTGACTCGCCGCTTGCCGGCATTCACGTCTTCACCTTCGGCGGCGCCGGCAACGCTCTGCGTTGGCTGCGTTCGCTGGGCGGTTCCTGCGATGCCGGAGCAGGGCCTGCGCGAGTGCGGCGGGTACACACCTGATGGCGCCGAAGAGCGACAGCGAGATCGCGGCTGGCGTCGCCTTGCGTCCCATCGTGCCCCTGGCCCAGGAGCGGCTGGGCCTGGATGCGGACCAGATCATCCCCTACGGCCACTACAAGGCGAAGCTCTCGACGTCCGCGCTGGCAGCGAGCGCCGAGCGCGAACCCGGCAAACTGGTGCTGGTGACCGGCATTTCGCCGACCCCGGCTGGCGAAGGCAAGACCACCACCAGCATCGGGCTCGCGGACGCGCTGAACCGTCTCGGCGAACACGCCGCGGTCTGCTTGCGGGAACCGTCGCTGGGGCCGTGCTTCGGCATGAAGGGCGGCGCGACCGGCGGCGGCCTCGCGCAGATCGCGCCGATGGCGGACGTGAACCTGCACTTCACCGGCGACCTGCACGCGATCACGGCCGCCAACAACCTGCTCGCCGCGATGCTGGACAACCACTTCTACTGGGGCAACCGCCTGGACATCGACCCGGACGCGGTGACGTGGCGACGCGCCCTCGACTTGAACGACCGCGCCCTGCGGGAAGTCGGCTTGAACGTCGGCCGCGGCATCGCCCGGCAGGGCGGCTTCGACATCACCGCGGCGTCCGAGATCATGGCCGTGCTCTGCCTTGCGAGCGATGCCGCGGATCTTGAAGAACGCCTGGCGCGCATCGTCGTGGCACGGTCGCGCGGCGGAGCGCTGGTGACGGCTCGGGACCTGGGCGCCGAGGGTGCTCTGGCAGCCCTGCTCAACGATGCCCGGCAGCCGAATCTGGTGCAGAGCCTCGAAGGCAATCCGGCGTTCGTCCACGGCGGGCCCTTCGCCAACATCGCCCACGGCTGCAACTCCGTGGTGGCGACCCGGGCGGCGCTGGGGCTGTGCGACATCGTCGTGACCGAGGCCGGTTTCGGCGCCGACCTCGGGGCCGAGAAGTTTCTGGACATCAAATGTCGGCAGACCGGGCTGCGGCCCGACGCCGTCGTGGTGGTCTGCACGGTGCGGGCACTGAAGATGCATGGCGGCGTGGCCAAGGACGAGCTGACGCGACGCGATCCCGAAGCGGTACACGCCGGAGGCGCGAATCTCGCTCGGCACATCGCCAACCTGGGCCGATTCGGCTTGACGCCGGTGGTGGCCGTGAACCGCTTTACGGACGACGCGGAAGACGAACTCGCCACGGTCCTCGACATCGCCCAGGAGAACAACGCGGTCGCCGTCGCGGCGAGCCATTGGGCGGAAGGAGGCAGAGGCGCGGAAGCGCTGGCCGAAGCGGTGCGCGCCAAGCTGCGCGAACCGCCGCCGCAGGTTCGACTGCTCTATGCCGACGACGAGCCGCTGCTGGCCAAGCTGCGCGCCGTGGCGACCGGCATCTACGGCGCCGCGGACGTGGCGCCGAGCGCCGAAGCAGCACAGCAGCTCGCCGACTTCGAGCGCCTCGGCTACGGCCATCTGCCGGTGTGCATCGCCAAGACGCAATACAGCTTCTCCGCGGATCCGAAGGCACTTGGTGCGCCGACCGGACACGTCTTGCCGGTGCGTGAAGTGCGCTTGTGTGCTGGCGCGGGATTCGTGGTCGCCATCACGGGCGACGTGATGACCATGCCGGGGCTGCCGCGTCGTCCGGCGGCGCTCGACATCGGCGTCGATGGCGACGGCGAAGTGGCCGGGCTGTTCTGAGGCGACGATGGCCGGCGTGACGCGCACCGCTCGCGCCGTGGTGATCGGCGGCGGCGTGGTGGGCGTTTCCACGCTCTACCACTTGGCGCGCAAGGGCTGGGCCGACGTGCTGCTGCTCGAACGCAAGGAACTCACCTCCGGCTCGACGTGGCACGCCGCCGGTCTGCTGCCGCTCTTCAACATGAGCTATTCCGTCGGGCAGCTGCACAAGTACTCGGTGAACCTGTACCGCGCCTTGGAAGCGGAGACCGGGCAGGACGTCGGGCTGCGCTCGGTCGGCAACATCCGCCTCGCCACGACGCCGGATCGGATGGACGAATACCGCCAGTACGCTGGCGTCGCCCGCACCATCGGCGTTCAGGTGGAGTTTCTGACGCCGGAGCAGGTGCGCGAGATTTGGCCGCTGGCGACCACCGACGGGCTGCTCGGTGCCATTCGCCATCCAGAGGACGGCTACATCCAGCCCGCGGACCTCACCCAGGCCTTGGCGCGGGGCGCACGTGCCAAGGGCGCGACGATAGAGCGCCAGACCACGGTTGTCGGCATCGAACGCACTTCCGGCGGCGAGTGGCGCGTGACCACGGACCACGGCAGCGTGGTGTGCGAGCACGTGGTCTGCGCGACCGGCAACTTCGCCCGCCGCACCGGGGCGCTCGTCGGCCTCGACGTTCCGGTGCTGCCGGTTCAGCACCAGTACATCGTCACCGAAGCGCATTCGGACATTCAGGCTCGCCATCGCGCCGGGTTGCCGGAAATGGGCGTGCTGCGGGAGTCCGACGGCTCTTGGTACATGCGCGAGGAAGCGGGCGGCCTGCTGCTCGGCCCCTACGAGAAAGGCGCGCCGGCCTGCTATCTGGACGGGCCGGATCCGCAGAGCGAGTACGAGCTGTTCGACGCGGATCTGGATCGCCTCGCGCCGCACATCGAATCCGCCATTCGCAGAGTGCCGGCGTTCGCCGAACTCGGCGTGAAGCAGGTCTTCAACGGCGCCATCGCGTACACGCCGGACGGCAGCCCGATCGTCGGCCCGGCTTGGGGCCTGCCGAACTTCTGGCTGAACGAGGGGCACAGCTTCGGCATCACCGCGGCGGGGGGCGCCGGGTGGCAGCTGGCCGAATGGATCGTCGAAGGCGAGCCGACCATCGACATGCTCGGCGTCGACCCGCGCCGTTTCGGCGACTACGCCACCGGCGCCTACTTGAAGGCGAAGAACGAGGAAGCCTACGCCAACGTCTTCACCATCCACTACCCGGACGAAGAACGCCCCGCGGCGCGTCCGCACCGCACCGCGCCGTGCTACGAACGGATGCGAGCGCTCGGTGCGGTGTTCGGGCAGAAGTTCGGCTGGGAGCGTCCGAACTGGTTCGCCGGCCCCGGCGAGGCGCAGGAGGACCACTGGTCGTTTCGTCGTTCACGCTGGTTCGAGGCGGTGGGGCGGGAGTGCCGCAACGTGCGCGACAACGTGGGCCTTCTCGACATGACGGCCTTCGCCAAGGCGCGGGTGAGCGGCGCGAACGCAGCGGCGTTTCTCGACCGCCTGGTGGCGAACCGCCTGCCCAGAGTAGGGCGCGTGGCGCTCTGCCACGCCTTGAACACGCGCGGCGGCGTTCATTCGGAGTTCACCATCCACCGCGAAGCCGCGGACCGCTTCTATCTGGTGTCCGCCGGCGCCTTCCAGCGTCTCGACCACGATTGGCTGAAGCGCTGGATGCCGAGCGATGGGGCGGTGCGTTTCGAGGATCTCACCTCGAAGATGGGCGTGCTGGTGGTGGCCGGGCCGAAGTCCCGCGAACTGCTCTCTCGGGTGTGCGACGCCGACCTCTCGAATAACGCTTTCCGCTGGCTGACCGGCCGCGACACGAACATCGGCCTGGCGCCGGCCAAGTTGCTGCGCCTGAACTTCGTCGGCGAGCTCGGCTGGGAGATCCATCACGGCATCGAGTACCAGAACGCGATCTTCGACGCGCTCGTTGCCGCTGGCGAGGATCTGAGCCTCAAGCCGTTCGGCATCCGCGCCATGGACTCGCTGCGCATCGAGAAGTCGTATCGGATGGTCGGCGCGGAGCTGTCCATCGAGTACGCGGCGTTGGAATCCGGCCTCGACCGCTTCGTGCGCTTGGAGAAGCCGGATTTCGTCGGCCGCGGCGGCCTGCTCGCCTGGCAGCAACGCGGCTTCGCCAATGCCTTCGCGACGCTCGAAGTGGACGGCCCGGAAGACGCCGATCCGCTCGGCAACAACCCGCTCTATCTTGGCGCGGAGATGGTGGGCCGCGCCACGGCCGGCAACTACGGATTCCGCGTGGGGAAATCCCTGGCGCTGGCCATGCTGCGCCCGGAACTGGCCGCTCACGGCGCGAGCATGGAGATCGACGTGCTCGGCGAACGGTACCCGGCGCGGGTGGTGGCCGAGAGCCCGTGGGACCCGGCCAACGAACGCTTGCGAAGCTGAGTTCCGAGGCCGTTCGGGTTCGGCAGCAAGAACACTGGCGAGGAGCCGATGGGCTATGATGCCGCGCCAATTGTTGCCGATAAGGATGCGCCATGCGATTGCGCTTGATCTTGGCCGCCGTTGCGCTCTGCGCGCTGTCGAGCGGGGCGGAGGCGAAAATCACCGCCGATGTCGTCTACGGCCACAAGGCCGGCATGGCGTTGGTCTACGACGTGTTCCACGCCGCCGAACCCAACGGCGCTGGCGTGTTGTTCATGGTGAGCGGCGGCTGGTTCTCGCGCTGGGTGCCGCCAGCCGAGCGCTTGGGTTGGTTCGCGCACCTGCTCGATGCCGGATTCACGGTGTTCGCCGTGCATCACGGCAGCGCGCCGCGCTTCAAGGTGCCGGAAGCGGTGGCCGACGTTCGCAAAGCGTTGGCGCACATCCGCGCCAATGCGGAGCGATTCGGCATCGACGCCGCGCGCCTAGGTGTTCACGGCGGCAGCGCTGGCGGCCACCTCTCGTTGATGCTCGGCTTGGCGCCCGAAGGCGACGACGTGGTGCAGGCGGTCGTGGCGTACTTTCCGCCAGTGGATCTGGAGGGCATCGTCGGCCCCAGCGAGCGTTTTCCGGCACTCGACTTCGATCCCGAACTGGCGGCTGATGTCTCGCCCATCCACTTCGCGAGCGCCGACGATCCGCCCGTCTTGCTGATCCACGGCGACCAGGACGAGTTGGTGCCGTTGACGCACAGCGAACGGCTGCACGACGCGCTCGAAGACGCCGGGGCGATGTGCGAGCTGATGATCATCGAGGGCGCGGAGCATGGCTTCCGAGGTGCCGCGCAACAGCAGGCTCGCGCAGCCACGGCGGAGTTTTTCACGAACCACTTGGCGAAGTAATCCAGAAAACGGCGATGGAACCGCGGCGCCGGTTTCATTCGCGGTTGCGCCTTGGTAAGTTCCTGCGTCGCATCGTCGAACAACAAGGGGGAGATTCGATGGCGGACTACGAGAACATCCTGACCGATCGCGTCGGCACCGAGGACCGCGTCGGGCGCATCACGCTCAACCGGCCGGAGAAGATGAACGCGCTCTCGCAGGAGCTTCTCTACGAACTGAACGACGCGCTGCACGCGATGGAGGCGGACGACTCCATCCGCTCCATCATCGTGCGCGGCGCCGGGCGCACCTTCAGCGCGGGCTACGACCTCACGCCCAGCGGCGGCAAGGGCGCGGACGCCGTGGTGCGCCGCCATCGCGCCGTGGACGAGAAGGGGCGCCGCCTGCTGATGGGCATTCGCACCGGCATGCAGCAGATCACGGACATCCACCTCTACTTCTGGAACATGGCGAAGATCACCATCGCCCAGGTGCATGGCTACGCCATCGCCGGTGGCTGCGAACTGGCGATGATGGCGGACCTGGTGGTGGCGGCGGACGACGCCCAGCTCGGGCATCCGGGGCTGCGCGGCCTCGGCACGTCGCGCACCGGC
Organism: Candidatus Azotimanducaceae bacterium; assembly: GCA_965243175.1. GTDB lineage: Bacteria > Pseudomonadota > Gammaproteobacteria > Pseudomonadales > Azotimanducaceae > VXYL01. Next base: position 3,111,715 of record OZ251532.1, read on the forward strand.
GTCATCTGGCCTCTGGTGATGGGCATGCGCAAGGCCAAGGAGCTCTACTACACCGGCGAGAACGTCACCGGCGCCGAAGCCGAGGAAGTCGGCATGATCAACTATTCGTGGCCGAAAGACGAACTCGAAGACCGCACCATCGCCTTCGCGGACCGCATCGCCGTGATGTCCGCCGACCACTTGGCGATTCTGAAGCTCAACATGAACCGCTTCTACGAGAACATGGGCATCTACTCCTCCGTGCGCAGCAGCACGGACCTCGATGCCGCTGGCCAGTTCACCGGCTTCTCCTACGACTGGCAGGAGAAGATGCGCGAAGAGGGCATGCGCGACGCGGTGCGCTGGCGCGACGGCCTGTTCCGCGACAACGACTGGTACAAGCGCCCAGGCCCGAAGCCCGAGTAGACCGCCCCGTGGCCAATGCCCTGACCACCGAGTTGCGCCGCCGCCCGTGGTGGATGAACCTCCTGTGGGTGTTCTGCCTCTACATGACGTTCATCTACATGCCCTACGACATCTTCTTCAAGCCCGTGGCGGAAGACCAGGAGGTGTGGTTCGGCTTCGTGCTAGAGGGCTGGTGGGCGAAGGCGACGGCGCCGCTGCACTGGCTCATCTACGGCGCAGGCGCTTGGGGCTTCTGGAAGATGGCGCGGTGGATGTGGCCCTGGGCGGCGGTGTATTCCGCCCAGGTCGTCCTCGCCATGCTGGTGTGGAACCTAACCGACTTGCGCGGCGGCTTGTGGGGTGGGGTGATTTCCGCCGCCATCGTCGCGGTGCCGACGGTTGCGCTCTGGCGAGCGAAGGAGCGCTTCGGACCGGCCGAGACGCCGACGGCCGCCTAACGGGCTGCTATGCTCGTGCGACGGTAGCAAGGAGCCGACTCAATGAAGGACCTCGGTACCCTCTCTCCGGTGAGCGTTAGGAAAGTGTGGGAAGAAGAACCCAAGCACTTCACCCCTTGGCTGGCTGACCACGCGGATCTGCTCGGCGATGCTTTGGGCCTCGATCTGGTGCTTGTAGGGAGGGAGAGGGAAGTCGATGGCTTTAGGGTTGATCTCCTGTTCCGCGAGCAACGCACCGACAGCCTTGTGGTAGTGGAGAACATGCTTGAACGCACGGACCACGACCATTTGGGCAAACTGATTACGTATGCCGCTGGACTCGACGATGCTCGCTACGTTGTCCTAATCGCCCCGGAATATCGGGATGGGCATCGGACCGCGCTCACTTGGCTCAACACCATATCTGCCGACGACTTCGCCTTCTTTGGCGTAGTGCTCGAGGTTTGGCAAATTGACCAGTCGCGTTGGGCACCTCGTCTGAGGGTCGACATCAAGCCGGATGGATGGCGGGACCGCGTGAGGGCCGACCGAAAGAAATCCGAGACCACCGAACTGGGGCAGGCATACCAGAATTTCTGGAGTGAGTTCCTACCTCCGTTCAAGGAAGTCTGGTCCAACCACAAGAAGGCCCAACGGGAGTCCTCAATGCACTTCTTTCATCAAGGGCGCAGATTCAACGCCGCCTTCAGTGAGGGCGGCACGAAACTACGGGCCGACAGGTATCCCGTCAAGGAAGACAAGGACGCTACAGAGGAAGAGTTCAGCCGGCTGTATTCGAGAAAGGATGAGATTGAGCAGGCAGTTGGCGATCCTCTTGACTGGGACGATCGATCGGGCCTCGATGGATTCACGGTATCTCTCCGCTACCAGAAACCGTTTGATGTTCGTTCTAAGGACGAGCGTTGGCAAGACGCCCAGACGTGGCTCATCGACGCAATGGTACGGATGCGCAAGGCGTTCAGCGGGAAGTTGGACAGTGCCGGCTGACGCCGCCTGCCAACGTCGACTGCGAAGCGGTAAGCGAGACGTACGTCCGGCTTGCGCCATCCTCCTAGGCACCGGCTAACCCACAACTACTTGGAGAACCCACCATGTTCGGATCCCAGTTCTACAACCAGCTCACCTCGTGGGAGACCATCAAGGATGTGCTCGCCACGATGGAGCAAGGGCGCTGGACCAGCGTCTACACCTACGACCACTTCGTGCCGCCTTGGACGCGCACCGCGGACGTCGTCGAAAGCGACCTGCATCCCACGCTGGAAGGCTGGGCGCTTCTCTCCGGCATGGCGGCGGTGACCAGCAAGCTGGAGCTCGGTGTGCTGGTCTCCGGCAACACCTACCGCAGTCCCGCGCTCACCGCGAAGATGGCGGCCACCATCGACGAAATCTCCGGCGGGCGCGCCATCCTCGGCATCGGCGCCGGCTGGAACGTGCGCGAACACGAAGCCTACGGCTGGAACTACCCGCCCATGCGCGAACGCCAGGACCGCTTGGAGGAAGCCTGCGAACTCATCCAGGCGCTCTTCACCGCCGAACGCTTCGTGGACTTCAACGGCAAGTTCTACCAGCTGAAGCAGGCTCCGTTCGCCCCCAAAGGCGTGAAGCGCAAGATTCCCGTGATGGTCGGCGGCACCGGCCCGAAACGCACCCTGCGCACGCTCGCCAAGTACGGCGACATCATGAACGCCATCTGCAGCCCCGAGGACTTGAAGCGCCACTGGAGCGTCGTCGAGAAGCACTGCGAGGACGTAGGGCGAGACTCGGCCGAGATCAAGCGCTCCGTGCATGTGCCGATGCAGCTCATCCACGACGAAACCAAGGCCGTGCTGGCCCGCCGCGGCAACCCGTGGACGATGGTGGGCGGCAAGCAGTACGTCATCGACCGCTGCGGCGACTTCATCGACGCCGGGGTGGACGAGTTCTGTCTGCAATCGATTGAGCAGCGCCCGGAGGTGTATCAGGAGCTCGACGAGGAGATCTTGAGCGCGTTTGATTCGCGAGTGCCGAAGGGGGCGTTTGGCCTGGGGTGACCGGCCTCGCTGGTCACTTGACCAACACACGAGTTGAGGGGTGCGCTTGCCGTTGACCAATCCGTGCGAAATCGCAGATGCGGCCGAGGCCGTCTACAAGGCGAAGTACGCAGCGGAGTACGAGCGACTCTACGACGGCAAGTTCGTCGTGATCGATGTCACCGATGAGCGGGCGTACTTGGGCGTGTACGCGGAGGGGGCGCTTGGAGAGGCCAGGCGGCAGTCGCCGCATGGCGTCTTCCATCTGATGAAGGTAGGTGCCCCGGGGGCGTTCAAGGTGACTTGCATTGACCGGCACAAGGCATCAACGCCAACAGAGTGGAATTGGCCACTAAGATCAATGGGATAGCTCCCCCTCTGCCTCTGGGGCATCAGTCACGAGCCTCAGAGGTGGTGGCGTCCTCTTTTCGGTGGAGGGGCGCGTTGGGGGAAGCCGCTGCATCAGCCGCACTTGCCGGACCGCCAAGTCGGTACACCTCGCCTCTGGGCCGAATCCGCACGAAGTCGGCCGTAGCGGCCTGCACCTCGAACACGACTCTGTAGTTGCCGACTCGAATACGGTAGTAGCTCGTCGTACCTCTCATCTTCCGAATGCCTGTCACTTGCGACACGCCTTCAGCAGATTCGATCTCTTGGATCAATTGCTTGATCCTCTCCCGCAGCTTCTTGACTCGGACCTTCCTCAAGTCACGTTCGAAGCTGCGCCGAAATCTCGTTTCCATTACGTCCTCCGGGCGAACGCGACGCCGCTAGAACTAGACCGGGATGTCACGTCTCTTTGTGGGGCTAGAGGCGACTCCGGTACATCCGATCTTCGTGAGCGACGCAGCCATCCCGCTTCAACTCTCGCAGCCGGTTGTCCACGGCGACTTCGCCCGACCTGCTGCCCTTGACGCCGAGCGCCTTGATGATCTCGCCCCGCCTCACGCCGCGAGGGCTGCCCGCGATCACCGCCATCACAGCCTCCAGTGTCACGCGACCGCCGTTCAACCTGGTCTGCACCTGGGCGTCCAAGGAGCGCGTCCTGCGCTCCATGACCTCGTCGTAGGCGGCTATCGCGGCAAGCTCCAAGGCGACTTCATCGCGCCGCTTGCGCAGCGTCTCCGCTTCTCGTTCGAGCCTTGCGGCCTCCTCGTTCAGCTCACGTCGCCTCTCGGCGAACGGATCTGTCGAATCCATGCGTGTTCTCCGTTATCTGTATTTGGACAGAAAGAGAGCATAGGTCGTTCTGTTCACCGTGTCAACATTTTTTCTGCTCTGACCGTACAGAACTACGGAGACCGCGACGACGTTGCAGAATGCGAAAGAGTCGCGCAAGCATCAGCATTCCGCAGGAGCACATCTCGCGCCTGACGGAGCGTTTCTACCGCGTGGATCTGGCGAAGAGCCGGGTGCGGCAGCCCGTCGACGCAAGGATGCGCATGGTCGATTTCGGTTTTTGATGTGAGACATCGACCATTCCCACACTCTCGGCCCGCCGACGGGTGCAGAGTGTCGGCATGGCCGTTTCCGATCGCCCGTTCAAGCTCGTCCACGCCAACCCGCGCATGGTGGAGGACGTGGTGCGCGTCGTCGCCCCGCAGTGGGCGCACCGCCTCGACTACGCCGCGCTGACCGCAGTGGACAAGGAGTACGTCGCCCGCGAGCAGCGCAACCGCGACGCGCTGCAGGCGCTGATCCAGGACAAGGTCTGGCGGGCGCCGATCAAGGACGCCGAGCCGCTCGCCAACGGCGAACGCCCCTACGTGGACATCCTGCTGGAATTCCAGGCCGACGTGGACCCGCGCATGGCGTGGCGGATGGCGGACTACATCCACGCGCTGCGCCTGAACCAGCGCGAGAGCGGCGTGGAGCAGCGCGAGGGCCGGCTGCCGGACCTGCTGTCGGTGGTGATCCACAACGGCGCCCGCATCTGGAACGCGCCGGCGGTGCTGCCGGGGCCGCTGGTCGGGCCACCGACGCAGGAGGGCCGGACGCGCAACATGGTGCGTATCTACGAAATCGTCGACTACATCGCGCTGGCGGCGCAACGGGACCTGTTCGGACTGCCACTGCCGCCGGGCGGTCCGCTGGCGACCATGGTGGAGTTGGAGACGTCGCCGCCGGTCGAACTGGAGCGGCTGCTGCGGGAGGCGTTCCTGCGCCACGCGGAGGCGTCCTCTGCGGGGATGCGGCGCGGCTTCCACGCTCGCGTCCGGCACATGCGACGACGGCGTGGGATGCACACGCATGGGTTGTTGTACTATGAGAACTGGCTGCGGCGAGTGCAGCAAGGAGGACAACGGATGCCAACGTTGATGGAAGCCACCTGGGACAAGTGGTTCGAGGAACACGACGCGCAAGTACGTGCGGAGGGCCGTGCCGAAGGCGCCATGCGCACGTTGCACCGCATGGCCGCGACCCGCTTTGACGCGCAGACCGCCGGCCGCCTGTCGGCGATGCTCCGCTCCGTCCACATCGATCGCTTGGACGACGTAGGCGACTTGATGCTCGTGTGCGAGACCGACAGCGAGCTGCTGGAGCGCGTTCGGGAACTCGGCGAAGACGGAGCGTAATGGACACCCTGAGCGTACGAAACGTCGTTAACGCTCTAGACCGTGAGCGGCCATTCTACGCGCTGGCCAGCCTCCTGCCTACGTGCAGCGGCGACTCGGGCGGCTCGCCACCGCCGTGCGCTTGCGCCAGAATGTCCATGATCGTCTCTCTAGTGGAATACTCTCGCTTTGCATTTCGAACCAGCGCTGCCAACGGGATGTCTTCAATCTCCTCCACGGCTTCGTCAATGAAATCATGTGGTAGACGTAGCCTAAAGTAGAGCAACGCAACGAGATTGTGGTGTCCCCGACGGTGAGTGAGCGAGTAGCGGCGAAGACCGGAGTCGGGGCTTCCCGTAGATACACGCGCCGCTAGTTGCTCTGCGAACCGCCAGAACGCTTGCTGTCGTTTGGGATCGACGCGGTAGACGAATAGCGTGGCCACGCCCGGCTGTCCGCTCTGTGCGAACGGTGTCAGCGCTTCACCAAGCAGCGTCATGTCCTCTTCGTACAGCTTGTCGTCGTCGGGTCTTCGTCTTGGCGTGGTGCCTTGACTGCTTTTCCCGAATGTCATTGGGTCCATCGAGAACAGCCACGGCACTTGGAGGTCGTCAGGACAGGCCAGCACACCGCCATCGCGGACTTGGGAGCGCCACGATGCGCGGCACACCTTCACGGACGAACCATGCCACGCTCGTGTCAGTTCTCCGTGTTTCGTCGCGGATGTCTCCGCGATGCCTCCGGCGAGTCCTCTTTCGCCACGGAGCGCGCGCAAGAGTTCGGCCGAGTTCGGGTAGTGCGTGTCGGAAGCGGAAGTCCGGCGATAAGCGGTGACGATCAAGGGTTCGTCTTCTCGGGGATCTTGTTCGCTCAGGCTCAGCGCCAGCTTCAGGTGGCATCTCATTAAGCCCCGCTGGGGTACGTTCAGCGGGACGTCGAGGGCCTCGAACGGCGCCATGCCGTGGGTGAGGGCGATGTGGAGGCCTGCGGGATTCTCGGCCCGCAGACGTTCCGCGACAGCGACCTCCACGCTGTGCTGCAAGAAGTTGCCGTCGTTTCCCTTGGCCATCGGTGTGTTGCTCGTCTGAACTTGGCCGCTCTGGCGCGGCCATCGTCGTTTGCGGCGAGAGTGTACTACTCGAACGCCAGCCCGGTCGCCTTCGCAAGGTCTTGAATGGCCTGCTCCTCCGTGACGACCTTGATCGTCGTCATGCCCATGACCCTCGCGGGCTTCAGGTTGATGCCCAGGTCGTCCAGGAAGACGGCGCGTTCCGGCGTCACGCCCAGCCGTTCGCAGGCGATTTCGTAGATGCGCGGTTGCGGCTTGCGCACGCCCTCGACGCTCGATTCCACGATCACGTCGAATAGGGCCATCACCTTGGCGGCTTGCTCGGCACGGTCGTCGCTTGCCGCCATCGTCGGGCCGTCGCCAGCCTTCTTCATGTTGTTGGTGATGCAGCCGACCTTGAAGTGGCGCTTGCACTCGGCGAGCACGGCGGCCATGCGTGGGCGGAAGTCGCCGGAAAGGAGTTCCAGCACGTCCTTGCCGCGTACGCTGTGGCCGAGGGCTTCGGCTTCCTTGCGGAACTCCACGTCGAAGCCCTCGGCGTCGGTGATGGAGGACTCGAAGCGGGCCCAGGCGTTCGTGTCCGGGGTGGTGGAGTTGATGGTGCGGATGAAGTTCTCCGGCAGTCCGCGCGCGTTCTCGAAACGGGCGAACGCCTCGAACGGGCTGCTGGTGAAGACGCCGCCGAAATCCCAGAGGATCGCTTCGATCATCGCGGTGCCTGATCGGTCAGAAAGGCGTTGATTTCCCGAGCCAGCGCATCCGGCGCGTCGAGTTCGGGCAGATGGCCAGCCTCGGCGATGGTGGCGCTGCGCACCGGGCCAGCCACTGCTTTGGCGAAGCGGGCGTTGTAGGACGCTGGCAGCACACGGTCGTTCTCGCCTCGCGCGAGCAGCGTTGGATGATGGACGCGATGCAGGCGCCCGAGCACGCCGGTGTCGCCGAACGGGAACAGCAGCCTCGCTGCCGATTCCATGGCGCGGCTGTGCATCACCTGCCATTCCAGCGCGTCCTCGCCCTCCGGCACCTGCCAGGCTCGCTTCCAGTTCTCCGGGTCTTCGCAGACGAGGTTCGGAATGGAGTCCGGCCCGGGCACCTGCGCCCAGATGTCGGCCGAGGGTTCGTCGGCGTCGAAGCAGCCGAAAGGCGCGATCAGCACCAGTCGATTCACGAACCCGCCGGCGATTGCCGCCACTTCCGCAGCCAACGCGCCGCCGACCGAGCTGCCCACCAAGTCCACCTGTTCCGAGTCCAAAGCCTCGATGGTCTCGACAGCGTGGACGATCCAATCGAGCAGGCCGTCCAAATGGCGGAAGTCCGCGGCGCCGGGGAAGCCGGGCAGCGACGGCGCGATCACTCGTCGCGTTGCCGCCAGGTGGTCGAGGAAGGGAATCCAGCGGGGCAAGCCGCCGATGCCGGCGAAGAACACCGCTGGCGGGACGTTCGGATTGGCGCCCGCTTCCAGTACGCGAACCGGCTTGCCGCCAATCGTGAGCGAGCGCTCGCTTGCCATCACGCGGCCTTGGCGGTGCGCGGCGTGGCGCGTTCGGCGAGCGGCTTCGGCCACCAGTCGTCCTGCCATTGGTCGTCGAACAGGTCGCGGATCTGCGGCAGCACCTTCTCCGCGTACAGGCGCGTGTTGTACTTCGCAAGCTCGGTGGACATGTTGCCGAACTGGCAGAGCAGCATCAGATGGCCGACGTTGAGGTTGACGCACACCTCGCGGATGCGCTCGGCCACTTGGTCCGGATCGCCAGCGATCACGTAGCCGAGGTCCAGAATGTCCTGCCAATCCCGCGCCGCGCCCATTCCGCCACGGTTTCCGGCGGGTGCCGCAGCGCTGCGTTGCGCGGCCAACGCCACTTGCGACTGCACCTTGGCGCGAATCGTCGCCTCCGATTGATAGCCGGCGGGCGACGCCCACTTCGGGTTCACGTGCAGGCAGCGCCCGTAGAAGTACTCGGCCGGCTCTTTGTAGAGTTCCAGCGCTTCCTGTTCCGTCTCGCCCACGGCGACGAACTGCAGAAAGCCCGCGCGGTACGGGTTGCGGTCCTTGCCGAGCCGGTCCATCTCGTCCCAGAAGCCTTTCATCGTGGCTTCGCCGGCCTTGTAGCCGAAGTAGGAGAGATAGCTGTAGACGTAGTCCTTCTCCGCGCACCAGCGCCAGGTCTCCACCGAACCGCCGCCGGGAATCCACACCGGCGGATGCGGCTCCTGCACGGGGCGCGGCCAGACGTTCACGTAGCGCAGCTGGTTGTAGCGCCCGTCGAAGGAGAACGTCTCCGGTTCCTGCCACGCCCGCATCACCAGGTCGTGCGCTTCGTAGTAGCGGTCGCGCAGCTTCGAGGGGTTCTGGCCGTAGGCGAAGATGGTGTCCATCGGCGTGCCCACCGGGAAGCCCGCGATCAGGCGCCCGCCGGACATGCAGTCGAGCATGGCGAACTCCTCGGCCACCCGCGTCGGCGGGTTGTAGAGGGCGAGCGAGTTGCCCATCACGCAGATGGCCGGGCTGCTGGTGCGGCGCGTGAGCGTGGAGGCGATGAGGTTCGGCGAGGGCATCAGGCCGTAGCCGTTCTGATGGTGCTCGTTGCAGCAGATGCCGTCGAAGCCCACCTCGCCCGCGTACTCCAGCTCGTCGAGATACTCGTTGTAGTGCTCGTGAACGCGCTTGGCGTCCAGCAGGCTGGCGTCGATGTCCACCCACACGGACGGATGCTCCTCGCGGAAATCGTCCGGCAGGTCCTTGTACGGCATGAGATGAAACCAGAGGTTCTTCAACGTCGCGCTCCAACGGTGGGAGGACGCCGATGGTAGCGCGTCTCGGCTCGCGTTGGGGATTCGCCGACCACAGCGCCTCCGCTTGGAGCGTAGGCAGCGCGCGGTTTCGTTGCGTAGAATGGTCGCAGCCCAAGTCGCTGAACCAAGGAGCAGATGCCCAATGTCCCTCACCGTCGAGTTCCATTTCGATTTCGGCAGTCCGAACGCCTATCTCTCGCACTTGGTCATTCCGGCCATCGAGTCGCGCACGGGCGTGGCGTTCAGCTACGTGCCGGTGCTGCTCGGCGGGGTCTTCAAGGCCACCAACAACGTCTCGCCGATGGTCTCCCTGCAAGGTATCAAGAACAAGCCGGAGTACCAGCGCTTGGAGACCGAGCGCTTCGTACGCCAGCACGACATCACCGAGTACCGCTCCAACCCGCACTTCCCCGTCAACACGTTGCAGATCATGCGCGGCGCGGTCTTCGCCGAGCGCGAGGGATTCCTCGCCAGCTACGTGGACGCCGTGTACCGCCACATGTGGGCGGAGCAGAAGAAGATGGACGACGCGGAAGTGATCGCGGCGGCGCTCGCAGAGGCTGACCTGCCAGCCGAGCGGATCATGGCCGGCATCCAGGACCCGGAGGTGAAGGCGAAGCTCATCGCCAACACCGAGTCCGCCGTGGAACGCGGCGTCTTCGGCTCGCCGAGCTTCTTCGTCGGCGACGAGCTCTTCTTCGGCAAGGACAAGCTCCGCGACGTGGAGGACGAAATCGAACGCCAGCGGGGAGCGTAAGGGTACGGCGCAGCAAGGCAGATCAGGGTGGACGACAGAATCTACACGATGCAAGGCGACGAGGTGACGCCCCTCACCGCCGATGCGTTCCAAACGGAGGACGCACTCCAAGAGCTCATCGCGGCGCACCCGGAGTTGCTCGCTTGGGAACAGATGCGGCCCGGCGAGCCCATGCGTTGGCTGTTGATCGGGCGAGAAATCGGAATCGCCGAAGAGCTTGGCACCGGCGATCGGTGGGCCGTGGACCTCCTGTTCATCGATCAGGACGCAGTGCCGACGCTGGTTGAGGTCAAGCGTGGTGCCAACCCTCAAGTTCGCCGCGAAGTCGTCGGCCAGATGCTGGAGTACGCCGCCAACGCATCACGCACATGGACGGTGGACAAGCTGCGCAAGGCGTTCGAGAACTCGAATGAGCCGAATGCCGTCGGCGATTTCTTGGATGAAGGCGAGACCGATGAGGGGTTCTGGGAAAAGGTGGCCACCAGCCTCGCTGCAAGGCGTTTGCGGCTGCTGTTCGTTGCCGACGACGTGCCCGACGAATTGACGCGCATCGTCGAGTTCCTCAACGGCGTCACGGCGTCCCACTTGGAAGTGCTGGCCGTCGAAATCAAGAAGTACGATGGAGGAACAGGGCTGAGAACACTCGTGCCGCGTGTCATCGGTAGAACCGCGAAGGCCGTTCGCGGAGAACGCCAGATCGAGAATTTCAATCGCGAGTCGTTCTTGGATGCGTTCGGTGACCATGCGTCGCGAAGTGCGGCAGAGAAGTTGGTGGATGTGGCCGAAGAGCACGGGTGGGTCGATTGGCGAACGGCGGGAATCATCCTCTACCAAGCGCTAACGTCGTCTTGGCGGTCTTGGGTCGCCGTGGCGTGGATCAGCCCGCCCGGCGTTCGTGGGTGGAGGGGACTCAGGAACTTCACGTTCGGCGACTGGGCGCTGATTAAGGACCCTGCTGCCCCGCCCCACATCGAGAAGATACTCACGGGCTGGTTGTCGGAGTTCTCCGACGACGAGTTTGCGTCGGACGTGTCGGGTGGATGGGGTGCTGGGTGGCGAGTGAGTCCGGAGGACGCGGCGCGCCACGTCGACACGCTGGCCAAGCGTCTGGAGAAGGTCCTCAAGGACTTGGGCGCCGCCGAGCCTCCGTAGCGCCGAACCTAGCGCTATATGGCATCCCCATCCGGCCCACCTTCCAAGGAGCATTGAATGGACATCGAGAACGGCGTCGCCATCGTTACGGGTTCCTCCTCGGGCGTTGGCGCGGCCTGCGCTCGGCAGTTGGCGGAGCGGGGTTGCCATGTGGCGATCAACTATTCGCGCAACGAAGCGGGTGCGCGGGAAACCGAGGCCGCTTGCCGCGAGTTCGGCGTGGAAACCGTCGTCGTCAGGGCCGACGTGGCGAACGACGATGAATGTCGCGCCCTAGCTGGCGCGGCGCTCGAGAAATGGGGGCGGGTGGATGCGCTGGTGAACAACGCCGGCACCACCAAGTTCAATCCGCACGACCAGCTGGACGGCCTCTCCAAGCAGGACTTCCTGGACATCTACTCCGTCAACACCGTTGGCGCCTACCAGATGGCCCGCGCCGTCGCCGCGGCCATGAAGCGCGGCGGACGCGGCAGCATCGTCAACGTCGCCTCCATCGCCGCGGTCACCGGCGTTGGCAGTTCCATTGCCTACGCGGCGTCGAAGGGCGCGATGGTCACGCTCACGCTCTCCCTGGCGCGCGTACTGGGGCCGGAGGTCCGCGTCAACGTGGTGTGTCCCGGGTTCATCCAGGGCGATTGGCTGGAGCAGGGCTTGGGCAAGGAGCGCTACGCGGCGGCCAAGGCTGCGCTCGAAGACAGCGCGCCGCTGCGCCTCACCACCACGCCGGACACCGTGGCGGAGGCGATTCTCTACTTCATCGCCGGGGCGGACGTAATCACCGGCGAATCCCTGCTGGTGGACGGCGGCAACCACCTCTCCACCGCGCCCCTGGCCCGCCGCTGAGCGGAGCGGGGCTATACTGCGGGGCTGTCGAAGGTCAAAGGAGCATCTCCGCCGTGGCGGAATACAACCCCCGCGTGGTTTCGATTCCGAAGCCGAAACGCCACTACCGCTACCTGCACGCCCCGAACGGGGACTGGCTGGCGACAACGGACGGCGTCGCCCTGCATGTGCAGGAGCATGTCGACGACGCCGCGATCTGGGAAGAAGCCGCCGATGGCTTTCGGCACGTCGCCACCGGAATGCGGCTCGACGCGGATGCGCTCGAAATCGAATCCGCAACGCAGCTGCGCTTGGGCGGTTCGCCGCTGAACGCGGACGGCGCGCCAGGAGAAGCCGCGACGTTCACCGTGGGCCATGGCCCGGAGAAGCTCCCCTCCGCCTACTTGCGCGAACTCGAGGAGAACGGCTGGGTCTCCCTCACCTGCGTGCTCTCGCCCTCGGTCGTGGACGGCTTGCAGCAGGTGGGCTGCGTCGATGCCTACGAAGGCCGCGAGCCGGTTCGACAACCGCCGTTGGCGCAGCATCCGGCGGTGGCGAAGGTCACCGCCGAGCCGATTTCGCTGTGGCTGACGCGCCGATACATGCACACGCCGGACATCCGCCTCGGCCACTCGCCCGGCATTTCCGCCCTGACCCGCGACGACGGCGAACGCGAAGTGCAGGGCTGGCACACCGACTTCCCCTACCTCTGGGGCACTGGCGACCGCGTTCCCGTGCCTTCCGGCGACTTGGTGCTGGGGATGCAGCGCAACGTCTGCGTCTCGGACTTCCGCAAGGACAACGGGGCGACCCTGTTCAAGCTCGGCAGCCACGCCTCCAACTCCCCGCCGCCGAAGGAGTGGGGAATCTCCACGCAAACCTACCGCAAGGGATACCGCGCCAAGCACGGCCTCCCCTACAGCGGCCCGAACGCGGACGTGATCGAGGCCCCCGCCGGCACCATCGTCCTCTACGACGCCCGCACCTGGCACCGCGCCGGCATGAACAGCACCGACCGCAAGCGCGGCGCCATGATCCAGGCCATGATCCCCGGCTTCATCGTCCCGTTCATGGACACCAGCGCCACCCTCAAGGCGTTCCTGAAGAGCGACGCCCACGCCCAAGTGACGGAACGCGAACGCAAGGAACTCGACAAGCTGATGATCCACAAGATCATGGGGCCGGCCGGCATGTTCGCCATTACGATCGACGAGGAACTCACGGCTCGGGCCCGGGAGCAGCGGAACGCGCCGGTGTCGGTCTACTAGCGCAGACGTGGCCGACATCCAACAGTACAAACGCTTCTTCGACGAGCTCGCGCCTCGCCTCGAGACGGCGCACAAGCTGGAACGCGAGTTGGACGCCCATCTCGCCCGCCGCTTCAACGCCTTCGACTACCTGCGAACGGACGAGCTGGGGCTCTCACGCATCATTGCGGACCTGCTCAATCCCGAAGGCAAGCATGGGCAGGGCAGCGCCTTCCTCAAGCTCCTGCTCGATGGGTGTGACCTCAAATGGACGCTGCCTGACCACGGAAGACGTGCGGACGTAAACGTCGAAGTGGAGAAGACGATCAAGGACGACCGGCGGATCGATGTCTGCGTGTCCTTTGGCGGCAACTGCTTGGCAATCGAAAACAAGCCCTACGCCGGCGACCAACCGAACCAAGTCAGAGACTACCTCGACTGGCTCCGGACGTGCTTCGAGAACCATGCTCTGATTTACCTCTCCCCATCGGGCGAACCGCCCTCAGCGGACAGCGTTGATTTGACCGATTTGCAGGGGCGTGAAGATGGCGGACACTTCAAGATCATGCCCTACTCGAGTGCGGACGGACACGAGTGGGAGGATGGGTTCGACGACCATCGAAAATACTCCGTAACGGAGTGGCTATCGGATTGTCGCAAGAACTGCAACGTCGATCGGCTTGGCTGGTTCCTACGGGAGACAGAGACATTTTGCAAAACAAGATTCGGAGGACGTGCTGTGGGAAGTAGCGAACGTGAGACCATCAGAGATTTCATCGTCTCTGACGAGAGGAAGTGGGAAGTAGGTTTGGATGTATTTCAAGCAATGCCTGCAATTATGAGACACGTTTTCTTGTCCTTTGTGCCGAAGATCTGGGGTACGTGGCCGGAAAGAGTTGAGTATGAGTATCCTAGCGATGTCTGGGGCTTTTGGCGCGTATACTCACCCAAGAGGAAGAGCCATATTGGTCTGTACAGGAAGAGTTGGAGTTCATATGCGGGTGGCTCAAGTGAAAGAGTTACGCAGATACGCTTGGAAGCGGACACGGGTATAGATGGTTGGTATATTGGAGTTCGATCCGACAACGCGGAGTTCGGCAGGGACCAAGAGGCGAGTATCAAACTAAAGGATGCGCTCAACAGAGAATTCGGTGTAAGCGAACCTTGCTCCCGTAGATGGATCTGGTGGCGGCCGGTCGAGAAGTACAGGAGTTGGACGAAGATAATCCCCAAAATACATCTCGAATGTGAGGCGGGCAGTGGCGAGATCATGATGTACTTCGCTGAGGAGCTGAGAAAGGTCGCAAAGGAAGCGGTGCCTATAATAGATCGCTACGAGATCACCGAATAGCTCGGGATCCAATCGTCCTACGGTGCAAGTGGCATAATGGTGGGCCAAGCATTCGCGAACGAAGTGGCGTACGCCCTCAGGGCTTCTATTGCGCTCCATCTCCGCCGAGCGCCCGAACGCGCTCCAACAGCTCCCCGTCGGTCTCGCACACGAGCATCAAGTCGCCTACGTCGTCCAAGCGATCGACGTCGACGGAGCGTAGCATCGCCGATAGGCGGCCGGCGGTCTGCGCACCGAAGCGGGCGGCGGCTTGGCGGCGCAACGTGCGCATGGCGCCTTCGGCGAGGCCTAGCCGAAGGCCCTCCGCATGTACTTGCGCGTCGTGTTCCTCGAACCACTTGTCCCAGGTGGCTTCCATCAACGTTGGCATCCGCCGTCCTCCTTGCTGCACTCGCCGCAGCCAGTTCTCATAGTACAACAGCCCGCGCGTCTGCATCCCGCGCCGTCGTCGCATGTGCCGGACGCGAGCGTGGAAGCCGCGCCGCATCCCTGCCGAGGACGCCTCCGCGTGGCGCAGGAACGCCTCCCGCAGCAGCCGCTCCAGTTCGACCGGCGGCGACGTCTCCAACTCCACCATGGTCGCCAGCGGGCCGCCCGGCGGCAAGGGCAATCCGAGGAGGTCGCGCTGCGGAGCCAGCGCCACGTAGTCGACGATTTCGTAGATGCGGATCGCGTTGCGCGCCCGGCCCTCCTGAGTCGGTGGCCCGACCAGCGGCCCCGGCAGCACCGCCGGCGCGTTCCAGATGCGGGCGCCGTTGTGGATCACCACCGACAGCAGGTCCGGCAGCCGGCCCTCGCGCTGCTCCACGCCGCTCTCGCGCTGGTTCAGGCGCAGCGCGTGGATGTAGTCCGCCATCCGCCACGCCATGCGCGGATCCACGTCGGCCTGGAACTCCAGCAGGATGTCCACGTAGGGGCGTTCGCCGTTGGCGAGGGGCTCGGCGTCCTTGATCGGCGCCCGCCAGACCTTGTCCTGGATCAGCGCCTGCAGCGCCTCGCGGTTGCGCTGCTCGCGGGCGACGTACTCCTTGTCCACTGCGGTCAGCGCGGCGTAGTCGAGGCGGTGCGCCCACTGCGGGGCGACGACGCACACCACGTCCTCCACCATGCGCGGGTTGGCGTGGACGAGCTTGAACGGGCGATCGGAAACGGCCATGCCGGCACTCTGCACGCGCTGGCGAGCCGAAAGTGTGGATATGGACGATCTCGCACGTCAAAAACCGAAATCGACCATGCGCATCCTTGCGTCGATGGTGACAACGCGCTGCCATGTTCCGTCGGAGCAGATGTCGTTCACTTGTCGACGGTGCGCCCCTACACGGCTGCTTCTTCCTCAGCGGGCCGCACTTGGCGCCGTCCGGGCAGCGCGAAGCCCGAGCTTTCACTGCGCGGGGTCTCGCTCTGTCGCCTTGCACCCGCCGACGGCAGCTCGAACGAGAACCAGCTGCCTTCGTCCAGCGTGCTGCGCACCTCAAGCCGAGTGCCGTGGCGGCGGAGGATGTGCTTGACGATGGCGAGGCCCAGGCCGGTGCCGCCGCGCACTCGGCTCTTCGCCAGGTCCACGCGGTAGAAGCGTTCCGTCAGGCGCGAGATGTGCTCCTGCGGGATGCCTAGGCCTTCGTCCTCCACCTCGAAGCGCGGGCCGGACTCGCCCTGTCGCCAGCGAACCGAGACGGTGCCGCCGTCGGGGCTGTAGCGGATGGCGTTGGCGATCAGGTTGAAGCAGGCGCTGTGCAGTTCGGCGGGGACGGCGCGGGCTGGCACGCTCGCGTCCGCGTCGAGCACGATGTCGTGGGCGGCGGTGGCGAGTTGGCGGGCTTCGTTGACCACGGATTCCAGCATCGGGGCGGCGTTGAGGGTTTCCATGTCGCCTTCGCCGGGCATGGGGGAGGATTCGAGGCGCGTCAGCGTGAGCAGGTCTTCCACCAGCGCCTTCATGCGGTCCGCTGGCGCGTGCAGCTTTCCGAGCAGGCGGCGCAGCGTTTCGTGATCGATGTCGTCGTCCTCGAGCGCTTCCAGGTAGCCGATGATGACGGTGAGCGGCGTGCGCAGTTCGTGGGAGACGTTGGCGATGAAGTCCTGGCGCATGGTGAGCAGGCGGTCGAGCATCGTCACGTCGCGTATGAGCACGATGGAGCGGCTGTCGTCCACTTGCAGATAGCGCAGTTCCAGGCGCCGCGATTCGTCCACCGGAGAGGCCAGCTCGACGATGCCGTCTTCCGCGTCGCCGCGCACCAGCGCGGCGATGGAGGGGTCGCGGAGCAGGTCGGTGAGTTTGCCGCGGCGATTCCTGGTGGCGAGGCCGAGCAGGCTGCCGGCACCCTCGTTCACGGCTTCGATGGTGCTGTCGCTCTGCATGACGATCCAGCCGTCCGGCATCGAATCGAGCGTGTCGTGCAGCCAGCGCAGTTCGGAAACCAGCCGCGTCGTGCGATTGCGGGAACCGTGCAGGGCGCGGTGCAGCCGCTCCGCCGTTTGCTGCCAGAAGGAGGAACGCAAGAGGGGCTGACGAAGCGGCAGCCGCGTCCACGCCACGAAGGCGCGTGTCGCCAGCGCACTCCAGATGCTCCACGCCGCTAGTCCGGCGGCAACGCCCCACGCTATGCCGGCGAACACGCCGACGATCAGCGCCACGGCGATGCAAGCTGCCGCGAGCGCCAAGGTCTCGCCTTGGAAGACGACGCGCCAGAGGTCGCCGCGTGGCAGACGCCGCTTCGCCATCGGCGCCGCGAGTCCTCTAGCTGGCGGCAGCGACCGCCGCCTGTGGCGAGAGCCGGTAGCCGACGCCGCGCACGGTCTGCACCGCCTTGCGCATGCCGAAGGGAGTCAGCGCGTTGCGCAGCCGCAGCACGTGGACGTCCACCGTGCGCTCTTCGACGTAGACGTTGCGGCCCCACACCCGGTCCAGCAGTTGCGCTCTGTCGAAGGCGCGGCCGGGATTGCGCATCAGCAGTTCCAGCAGGCGAAACTCGGTGGGGCCGACGTGGACGCGCTTGTCGCCCACCGTCACTTCGCGCCCGCGCGCGTCCAAGGCCAGCGCGCCGTGGGTCAGCACGCCGTCGTCCGGCTCGCCGGAGCGCCGCAGCAGCGCCCTGATGCGGGCTACCAGTTCGCGCGGCGAGAACGGCTTGGTGATGTAGTCGTCGATGCCGGCGTCGAAGCTCTTCAGCTTGTCCGATTCCTCGCTGCGCGCCGTCAGCATCATGAGCGGCAGGTCGGCGGTCACCGGGTCTTCGCGCAGGCGCCGCGCCAGCTCCACGCCGCTCATGCCGGGCAGCATCCAGTCGATGACGACGAGGTTGGGAAGCGGGCCGTCGAGGATGCCGAGCGCCTGTTCGGCGGTTTCCGCGGCCACCACGTCGAACCCGGCGCGGGTCAGCGTGAAGGCGAGCATCTCCTGGATGTCGGTCTCGTCCTCGACCAGCACAATGCGATTGGAGGGCATCGGCTCTTCTGTCATCCTTGGCGGTAGTGTTGCGGCTAACCTAGGGCCGCATTATGACAGTTTGATGATCGCGGCGAAAATGCGATAGCCCTTTGCCGCCGGTGGCCTTAAGCTTCGCCGCCGCGTCTGGTCAAGGGAACAAGGGAGGGAGACGAACATGGCGCAACGACAAGTGCGCGCCGCCGACGGCTACGCCTTCGGCGTCTACGAAGCGCTGCCGAGCGGCGAGCCGAAGGGCGGCGTGGTCGTCATTCAGGAGATCTTCGGCGTCAACGCCCACATCCGCGAAGTGGCGGACGGCTTCGCCGCGGAGGGCTACGCGGCACTCGCGCCGGCGCTGTTCGACCGCGTGGAGCGCGGCGTCGAACTCGGCTACGACGCCGAAGGCATGACGCGCGGCCGCGACCTCGCCTTCCAAGGGCTCAAGCAGGAAGACGCCCTGCAGGACATCCAGGCGACGGTCGAAGAAGCCGGCAAGTACGGCCCGGTCGGCGTCGTCGGCTACTGCTACGGCGGCCTGATGACGTACCTCGCGTCGGCGCGGCTGAGCGGCATCGCCTGCGCCTCCGCGTACTACGGTGGCGGCATCGCCGGCGCCCTCGGCGATCCGCCCGTTGAAGAGGACCGCAAGCCGAAGTGCCCGATCGTCATGCACTTCGGCGCCTTGGACGCGCACATTCCGCTTGCGGACGTCGAGCGCGTCAAGCAGGCGCTGCCGGACGTGCCCGTACACGTCTACGACGCCGACCACGGCTTCAACTGCGATCACCGCGGCAGCTACGATGCCGAATCCGCGGTGCTGGCAAGAAAGCGCACCGTCGCCCTCTTCGAAGCCCACCTCGGCTGATCGGCGAACGTCCACAGGCGCGCTTGTTCAGGGGCAATATCGGGTGTGATTTCGTGTTGACAACGCGAAAACGGTTGTTGATGCTTGAACTCGACGGACGAGGGGTGGGGATTCCTCGGTGCCGCCGGAGAAACGAAGCCGCTTCGCTTTGGGCGGGCGGTGGACTGTCGCAGACCGGAATAGCAAGGCCGGAGGCGTAGGAAACAGCAAGTCGGTGCCCGGTGGCTTTGCGGCCGCTTGACGCCTTAGGCTAGCGAAGCGTGCAGCAGGCATCGGGCAGGCGTTCCCTTGGCGGAACGCGGTCGAACCCGCCGCACTTCAAGTCAACCATGCAGGATCGGTAGGAGACCATGAAAGGAAGCCCAACGAAGAGGCGCGCCGCGGCGACGAAGCGCAACGGCATCAAGGCGCTTGCCATCGGTATTGTCGCTGCGCTTGCGGTCGCGGCCGGCGCCGCCACGCTGTCGGACATCTTCGTCGTCGCGGAGCGCATCAACGACCAGGCCAGGGAGTCCCAGGCCAAGGTGGACGCGCTCTCCGAGGAGACGCGGGAGCTCTACGACGAATACCGCCAGACGCTCAAGGAGATCGAGGGGCTGCGGGTCTACAACCGCCAGCTGGAGCGGCAGATCAGCGGCCAGGAGCAGGAGATGGCGGAAATCTCCGGCAACATGGACAAGATCACGGACGTCCAGCGGCAGGTGACGCCGCTCATGGACCGCATGGTCACCGGCTTGGAGCAGTTCGTCGCCAACGACATGCCCTTCCTGCCGGACGAACGGCAGAACCGCCTCAACCGGCTGCGCGAGATCCTCGACCGCCCGGACGTCGCGGTCTCCGAGCAGTTCAACCAGGTGCTGAACGCCTACCAGGTCGAAAACGACTACGGGCGCACGCTCAAGGCGTACAGCGGCAAGGTCGATGTCGAAGGCGAGGAGCGCGTCGCCGACCTCCTCCTCGTCGGGCGGGTCGCGCTGGCCTATCAGACGAGCGATGGCGGCGAGACCGGCTACTGGAACAAGCGCACCAGGCAGTGGGAGCAGCTGGACGA
The DNA here is from genome assembly GCA_965243175.1 of Candidatus Azotimanducaceae bacterium. Lineage (GTDB taxonomy): Bacteria > Pseudomonadota > Gammaproteobacteria > Pseudomonadales > Azotimanducaceae > VXYL01. The sequence continues at coordinate 3,131,655 of OZ251532.1, forward strand.
CAGCTACCAGGCCGGCGTGCGCAACGGCATTCGCATGGCGCGCCAGCAAGCCAGCCTGAATCTGCTGCCCATGCCCGTGAGCCTGGAGGACTAGACCGATGACGCAACTGACCACCACCATTCGGCTCATCGGCCGGTTCGGCTGCGTCGCGGCCTTCGCCGGCATGGCGCTCGGCGCCCACGCGCAGGAAGAGCAAGCCGGCGCCGACGACTTGGAAGTCGTCGAAGCGAACAGCCTCGACGAACTGCTCCAGAACGTCCAGGAGCGCCGCGTCGTCGAAAGCCGCGAACACGTGCGCCGCGAACAGGAGTTCCGCGACCGCAAGGACCAGCAGGCCAAGATGCTGTCCGACGCGCAAGCCGAGAAGCGCCGCCAGGAGCGCCGCAGCGAACGCCTGGAGACCACCTTCGAGGAGAACGAAATCCGCATCGGCCAGATGCAGGAGCAGTACGATCAACGTCTCGGCAGCCTGCGCGAACTGTTCGGCGTCCTGCAGCAGGTGGCTGGCGACACCCGCGGCAAGTTCGAGGACTCGATCATCAGCGCCGAAATTCCCAATCGCGGCGAATGGCTGGACGCGCTGGCCGCCAAGATGGGCAAGTCCACGCAGCTCGCCACCATCAGCGAAATGGAACAGCTGTGGTACGAGTTGCAGCGCGAGATGACGGAATCCGGGCGCGTCTCGAAGTTCACGGCTGGCGTCAACATGCTGCACGGCGCCCGCGTCGAGCGGGAACTCATCCGCGTCGGCTCGTTCGTCATCATCGGCGACGACGGCTACATCAACTACGACCTGCATCTGCAAACGCTGGTGGAACTCGGTCGCCAGCCGGAGGCGCAGTTCGCCAGCACCGCTGGCAACCTGTTTGAGGCGGAACCCGGCGAACTGGTGTCCTTCGCCATCGACCCGACCCGCGGCAACCTCATCTCGCTGCTCATCCAGAAGGCCACCCTCGGCGAGATGGTCGGCACGCCGTTCGGCGGCATCGCCACCGGCCAGTGCTACCTGCCGTTCTGCAACGGCCAGGGCGGCTACATGGGCTCCATCATCATCCTGGTGGGCATCATCGGCGTCCTGCTGGCCATCGAGCGGCTGATCGCCCTCACCCTCGTCGCCGGCAAGGTGAAGACCCAGCAAGGGCAGCCGGAGGCGCCGCAGGAGAACAACCCGCTCGGGCGCGTCATCAAGGTCTACCACGACAACCGCGAGATCGACACCGAGACGCTGGAGTTGAAGCTCGGCGAGGCGATTCTCATCGAGATGCCGGCGCTCACCCGCTACATCAACATCATCCAGGTGATCTCCATCGTCGCGCCGCTGATGGGGCTGCTCGGCACGGTGATCGGCATGATCGAGACCTTCCAGTCCATCACCCTGTTCGGCGCTGGCGACCCGAAGACGATGGCGAGCGGCATTTCCACCGCCTTGATGACCACCGTGCTCGGCCTCTGCGTGGCGATTCCGACGACCCTCGGCCACGCCTTGGTGAACACCCGCAGCCGCAGCATCATCCACGTGCTGGAAGAGCAGTCGGAAGGCATCGTGGCCATGCATGCGGAGGACTCCGGCAAGCCGCTGGGCTAGGCGCCCAAGCGAGTTCGGGCCAGGCGTAGGCGGGAGACAGGATGCTCTACGACATCTACATCGCCCTTTCGGGGTTCTTCGCGCAGGGCGGCGACGTGCTGTACCTCATCGCGCTCACGACCTTCCTGATGTGGTCGCTGCTGTTCGAGCGCGTCTGGTACTTCCGCTCCGAGCACAAGCAGGTGGTGCGCGAGGTCACGGAGATCTGGGAAGCGCGCGACGAACGCAAGTCCTGGTCTGCGCACGCGGTGCGCACGGCACTCGTGTCGCAGGCCACGGAGCGCATCAACGGCACGTTCCAGATCACCATCACCTGCGTGGCGCTGTGCCCGCTGCTGGGCCTGCTGGGCACGGTCACCGGCATGATCACGGTCTTCGACGCGATGGCGACCCAGGGCGGCAACGCCCGCTCGATGGCCGCTGGCGTCTCTCAGGCGACGATCCCGACCATGTGCGGGATGATCGCGTCGCTCTCGGGGATCTTCGGCACCACGCTGGTGCGGCGCAAGATCCACTACGAGACGGAGCTCGTCCAAGACCACTTGACAATGGACCACTGAACGGCGCATTTAGGCGTCAGAGCGTGCGTTGCTCCGGCCCGGAGCAGGCGGCGCCAAGGCTAGGAGGACTGCATGGCGATCAAGCGCGGCGGCCGGTTCGGAGGCCGAGACGACGATGCGGACATCAACCTGACGCCCATGCTGGACGTCGTGTTCATCATGCTCATCTTCTTCATCGTCACGGCCACGTTCATCAAGCAGCCGGGCACCAACGTCATCCGCCCGGACGCGGTGACGGCGATCAAGAAACCCACCGTCAGCGTGCTGGTGGCGATCAACTCGGCGGGCGAAATCTGGATCGACAAGAAGGAAGTCGAGGCCGCGGCCGTGGGCGCCTTCATCGAGCGCCTGCACACGGAGAACCCCAAGGGCGGCCTCGTCATCCAAGCGGACCGCGACGCCACCTACGAGAAGCTCCGGGCGGTGCTCGACGCCGCGCGCAACGTCGGCCTCACCGAGGTCGCCATTTCGACCAGGGAAAGCTAAGGAGGCGATCATGTTGCAGCGCTACATCGTCGGCGTCGTGGCCGGCGCCGTCGTGACCTTCGGACTGCTTTGGCTGATGCGATCGGTGGTCGCCAACCCCGACGCGGCCACGGACAGCGGCATCGAGGGCCACGTGCTGGACTTCGTGCATGTGCAGGAAGACGAAGAACTCATCATCAAGAAGCGCAAGCCGGAACCGCCGCCGCCGCCGGACGAACCGCCGCCGGACATGCCGAAACCGTCGTTCGACAACGACGTCTCGATGGGCATGGAGATCGGCGCCGTGCAGGTGGACGTCGACATCGACATCTCCGGCGCCGGCGGCTTTTCCCAGGACGGCGAGTACCTGCCCATCGTCAAGGTGCAGCCCATCTATCCACGGCGGGCGCAGACCCGCGGCATCGAAGGCTACGTGCTGCTCGAGTTCGTCGTCACCAACAGCGGCGCCGTGCGCGATCCGGTGGTGATCGAAGCGAAGCCGCCGGGCATCTTCGACCGCGCCGCCATCAACGCCGCGCTCAAGTTCAAGTACAAGCCCAAGGTGGTGAACGGCGAGCCGATCGAAGTGGCTGGCGTGCGCAACCTGATCAAGTTCGAGCTGCAGGAGTAGCGCTCAACGGCGTTGCCGGGGCGAGTCGAAGGGGAAGCAGGAGGAGATCGATGCGTCTGCAAGCAATCGCGGGTGTACCGCGTTGGATCGTCGCGGCATTGGCGGTGGCCTTTGCGACTTCCGCGCTGGAAGCGCTCGACGACGGCACTGGGGCGGCGTTCGCGCAGATTCCGAAGATCGCCAACTGCACGCCGGTGATGCCGCCGGAAATGCCGAGGCAGCAGCCGCGGCGCATTCCGAACATGACGGAAGCCACCTACCGGCGGCTCTCCGACGCGCAGGAGTTCATCGACGCCGAGCAGTACCAGGAAGCGAAGGACCTGCTGAGCACGCTGGTGGAACGGGAGCGCCGCTACAACGGCAACGAACGCGCGCAGATGCACAACCTGCTCGCCTACGCCAACTACGAGCTGGACGACATCGAGGCGACCATCCACCACTACGAGCAGGTGCTGGCGCAGATGCCGGACATCAGCGAAGGCGTCGAGACCACCACCCTCAACCAGCTCTCCAAGCTCTACTTCCAGGAAGGCATGAAGTACGAGGGCGCGGCGTCGCTGCCGTGGCTGCGCAAGGCGCTGTCGTCCATGGAGGAGTGGATGACCAAGTCCTTCAATCCGGGGCCGGACGCGCACTTCTACTTGGCGCAGATCTTCTACCAGATGCAGGACTACGACCGCGCCATCGAACGCTTGGAGACGGTGGTGAAGGTGTCCCGGGAACGCTGCCAGCAGGTGCGCGAGAACTGGTGGACGATGCTCCAGTTCCTCTACTTCGAGAAGGAGGACTGGCCGCGGGTGATCGAGATTCTGGAAATCCTCGTCAAGGAGTTCCCGAAGCGCGTCTACTGGGTGAACCTGGCGTCGGTCTACGGCGAAACCGACCAGCCCGAGAAGCAGCTGTGGACGATGGAAGCGGCGCACGTCGCCGGCTTCCTCACGGAGGAGAGCGACCTCATCACCTACAGCGGCCTGCTGTTGCAGAACGAACTGCCGAATCGCGGCGCCAAGTATCTGCAGCGCGGCTTCGACGAAGACATCGTGGAGGCGACGGTGCGCAACCTGAGCACCCTCGGCCAGGCCTACCAGCTGGGGCAGGATGTCGACTTGGCGATTCCGGTGTACGACCGCGCCGCCAAGGAAGCCGAGGACGGCGACATGTACGACCGCCTGGCCGTGCTCTATCTGGAGAAGGGCGAAAACGGCAAGTGCGAATCCGCGGCCGAGAACGCCCTCGACAAGGGCGGCCTGCGCAACGAGTTGGCGACCCGCATCACCCTCGGCATCTGCCTCTTCAACCTGCACAAGCTCGGCGAAGCGCGCGAGCTCTTCGTGGACTTGCGGCGCAAAGCCAGGGCGGAGGAAGCGCGCACCGAAGAACGCACCGCCAGCCAATGGGTCACCTACGTGGACAGCGAACGAAGACGCCGAGCGCAACTCGAAGTCCGCTGAGCGCCCGGCCAATCGCGTTGCGGCGTCCTCGCCCTGTGAGAAGGCGAGGCGGGAACACAACGCTTCAAGGCACACCCCGCCCCTTGCGCTTCGCAAGCCGCTAACCCATGTTCACCGGCATAGTCCAAGGCGTCCGCGTGGTCGTGGACGTCGAACAACGCGCCACCACGCGCTTGCGTATCGACCTCGGCGACTTGAGCAAAGACTTGGAGACGGGCGCATCCGTTGCCGTGAACGGCGTATGCCTCACCGCCGCCGCAATCGAAGCCAGCGTCGTCGCCTTCGACGTGATCGCCGAGACCATCCAAACCACCAACATCGGCACTCTGACGCAAGGCAGCGCCGTCAACGTGGAGCGTTCCTTCCGCGTAGGCGACGAAGTAGGCGGCCATATCCTCTCCGGCCACGTCGCGGCCACCGCGGAGGTCGTCGATGTCGCCGAATCCCCCGGCGGCAAGGTCGTCACCGCGCAGGTGCCATCGCCTTGGCTGCGCTACCTCATGGCCAAGGGCTTCGTCGCCCTCAACGGCGCCAGCCTCACCATCCAGGAACTCGACCGCAGCGCATCGACGCTGAAGATAAGCCTCATCCCGGAAACCCTAGCCCGCACCACGTTCGCCACCGTCTCCCCTGGCAACCACCTCAATCTGGAAGTGGACGCCCAAACCCAAGCGGTGGTCGACACGGTCGCCAATCTTCTGCCGGAACTACTGCCGGGATTGTTGCGGGCCTAGCCGTAGTGGTATCGAGCCGCCAAGAAGAAGACCCGCTTGGCCTCGACGCGGTAGACCAGACGATGCTCCTGATCGATGCGCCTTGACAAGTTGCCGCTGAGCTGGCCGCGCAATCGCTCCGGCTTGCCGGGGCCGTCGAACGGGTCGCGCAGGACAGCTTCGACAAGCCGCAGCGTTCGCAAGGCGCGTCGGCGATCGGTTCGCGTCCTATGTTCGAGGTCTTGCAGGAAGTTCGCGTCCATGACGGCCTGCCGGGCTCCCGCAGGGGTTTCCCCATCGGCCCCGCTCACGCCCCGGCGAGTCCGAGCCTTTGGCGGAGCTCCTCGACCGTCACCGCCTCGCCTTCGCCAGCCTCTGCCCGCCCGGTCGCTTCAAGCAGCCGTTGCGCGTTCTTCGGCGAGCGGAGCAGATGCGCGGTCTCAAGCCACCCGGCCAGCTCGTCTGCCGCGATCAACGCCACCGCTTCCCTGCCGCGACGCCTAATCAACACCGGCTCGCGCGTGTCGGTTACCTGATCTAGCAGAGCGGCGAACCTCTCCCGCGCCTGCGTGTAGCTGGTCTCCCGTATCATCATGCTCCTCTAGGTGGATTGCGTACAGGACTAGTGTACGTTCACTAGCTGGGTCGTCAACCTAGAGGATCGAGGTGCCGTGGATCGATCAAGATTCAAGAACTTTCCAAGAAAACCCTAACTACCTTCAATTATCGAGAGAAGATTTGATAATCTTGAACTATGGCCATTCCTTTGCCGCACATCGACGACGTCCCTTCGCCTCTCGCCGAGGACGAGTTCTGGCGGCTGTTCGGTCGCCTCGAACACGAGCAGCTGGACTTCAAGCGCGGCGTGCCGAGCGACGTTCGAGACGCCATCCCCGCCATGGCGATGACGGATGGCGGCTTGATCGTCCACGGCGTGGCCGACGACCGCAGCATCACGGGCTGTCCGCTCTCGCAGAACACGCAGGATCGGATCACGCGCTTCGCGGCGGAGTGCGGCGTGGATGTGCGGCTGCGCGAGATCGCGATTGAGAGTGCATCAACGTCGGAACCCAAGCTGCTGACGATCTGCGCCGTGCCGGAAGTGCGCGGGCGTATCGTCACTACGCCGGACGGTCGCTTGCTGCGCCGTCTGGGCGGCGATTCGCAGCCGTTGCGCGGCGACGCGATGGCGCGTTTCGTCCGCGAGCGGGAACAGCGCTCGGGCGAGGAGGAGCCGATCGTGCGCCTGCCCGCCGACGGCTTCGACCTGGCCGCCATCAACGCCGCCCTTGAAAGCGATGGCCGCCCTACCATCGCCGCGGACGAGAGCGCGGCGGGGCCCGCCGTGCTGCGGGCCTTGGCCGACCTGGGCGTCGCCACCGCCGCCTCGCCCCCCTTGACGACGAGCGTGCATCGCGCTGCCGCCATCCTGTTCGCGACCAACCCGAGCGCCGTCGTGCGCGGAGCGGCGGTGCAGCTCGTGCGTCGCGTTGGCGTCGAGCCGGGACCCGGCGCGGCTTCGGCTCGCGCCGAGTTCGCGGCGCCGTTCGCCGAAGTCGTGGAACGCTGTCTCGCGTTCGTCGCCGAGCACACGGCGCGCTTCGAGGTCGTCAAAGACGTCCGCCGCGAGACGCTGCCGGAGTTTCCCCTGCCGGCTCTGCGCGAGGCGGTGGTGAACGCGCTCGCGCACCGCGACTACAACTTGAGCGGCGCCACCGTGGACATCACGGTGTGGGACGACCGCGTGGAAGTCCGAAGCCCCGGCTCGCTGCCCGGCCACATCACCAAGGACAACATGCGCGCCGAGCACTACAGCCGCAATCCCCGCGTCATGCGCGTCCTGAAGACCCTTGGATTGGTGGAGGAGTACGGCGAAGGCATCGACCGCATGTACCGCGAGATGGTAGCCCGACTGTTGCCGCCGCCCGTATTCGACGCGACCTCGAGCTCCGTGACCGTCACGCTGCGCAACCGCTCCGCGGCCGACGTCGAGGCCCAGGCGTGGCTGCTCGACCTGCCCGAGGACGCAACCGAGAACGAACGCCGCGTGTTGATGGTGGCGCGGCGCGACGGCGCCGCAACGAAGCGCGCCTTGCGACCGTTGATGGCCGAATCGGAACTCGAAGCCGCCCTCAAGAGCGCGGTCGCGAAGGGCCTGCTAAGGCGTCTTGGATCCCGCGGCGGCACCCGCTACGAACTTGCCCCATCGCTCGTCGGCGGCGCCAGTGGGTTGGAGGGCCGCCAACGAGCGCAACTGCTCGACGAAGTGCGCGACCGCGGCGCCGTCACCAGCACCGACGCCGCCCACCTCCTGCAAACGTCCACCGACGCCGCCCGCCGGCTCCTGAACGACCTGGCAAGCGCCGGCCTGCTGCGAGCGGAAGGCAACACGCGAGGCCGCAAGTACCGCCTCCCGTGAGGTCGTTGCGGCTATCGTCAAGGCGATGCCTGCTTTTACAAAAGATTGCCAAAACGCCCATCTCATCGTAGCCTTCTGCTCACGTTCCGTGAGCCCTTCGGAGAGACAACGAGATGCGCCAACGTCATGTCGCTACTGCGGAAACCGTGGTCCAGCCCAAACCCCCCTCAAGCGTACGGCTCGGCGCGCCGCGGCACCCAACCGCCGGTCGCAAGCGGCCCGGCGCCGCTTCGGGCCCGTCGCTGGCCGGGCTGGAGTTCGACGACGCCCGTTACAGGCGCTTCCGCCTAGGGCCGGACGAAATCGCCGACCACGACGGCCGCGTCGAGTTCTGGGACCGCGCCACGAAAACGGCCTTCGAAGTACGCGAGGTAAGCCCGCATCACGAACGGCCGGCGCAGATGCTCTCGGCCCTCGCCGAACTCATCGCTGCCGTACGCGGCAAGCCGATCCGTTGCTTCGGCACGATGGACCTTGCGCTGCCGGGCGAAGACGGCCGCCCGCTGCGCACGATGCAGGCCGACCAATCCCTCTATCTGCACCCGGAGCGCTGCAACCTCGTCGGCGCATCGGCGATGGTAGTCGGCGAAAACCACTATCCAGACGTCGTGCTCGAAGTGGACCGCACCACGGACGTGCGCCGCCACAAACTGAAGCTCTACGAGGCATGGGGCTTCCCGGAGCTCTGGGTGGAAGTGCCCGATCAATCGCCACGCCCACGCGCCGAGCGCCGCACCACCATCTACGTCTTGCAGGAAGGCGCCTTCCGAATCGTGCCGACAAGCCGCGCGTTTCCGGGATGGAGAGCAGCCGACATCCACGTTGCCTTGAACGAGCGGCAGCTGTCGAATCACACCGCGGCGATCCTGGAGCGCATCGGCACCGCGCTGGGCGAACGCGAAGGCAGCGGCCCCGACGACCATCCGCTGCTGCGTTCGCAGCGCCAACGTGTCCGAGAGGAGGAGCGAGCCCACACGGCAGCCGCCCAGCGCCGGATCGCGGAACTGGAAGAACAGCTCCGCCAGCTGCGCGAGGAACCTTGAGATCCTGCGAAGGGACGGCAACAAGGACGACTTGGTCGCGTTCATGGCGGAGCGAATGCTCCCGGTGGACGAGATCGAGGCCGCCAACATCGCCCGGCCATCGGCTATCTGACGATTTCCAACGCGTTGCACTGGCGGCTTCAGTACCGTCGCGTGATCGAGCAGGCCGATGCCGTCTCTGGGGTTGCACGCCTGTAATGTCGCGCAAGGTCGAGTTCCTACGCCACCCCGAAAGCCGATGCCGCGTTGTCCCAGAAGATCTTGCGGATGGTCGCTTCCGGCAGCGGCTGCTGTTCGAGATCGGCCATGCCGGCCGGCCAAGTGCCGTCGGGGTGGGGATAGTCCGTGTTGAACGTCACGTAGTCGTCGCCGACCAGGTCGCAGACCGCCGGCAAGGTCGTCTCGTCGCCGCGGCAGGCGACCAGGAAGTTGGATTTGAAGTATTCGGTTGGACGCTTCTTCAGCAGCGGATGTTCGGCGTTGCCGGAGAACTCCCAGTGCTGCTCCATGCGTTGCAGCCAGTACGGGAGCCAGCCGGCGTCGGCTTCCACGTGGACGATGCGCAGCCGCGGATGGCGTTCGACGACGCCGAACCAGATGAGGCTCATCATCGCCACCATCGCCTCGAACGGGTGGGCGATGATGTGGCCGGAGGTGTGCGTCTCCATGCGTTCGCCGAAGGACGGCAGGTAGGGCGAGCCGGAGTCGTGGATGCATACCGGCAGGCCGGTTTCCTCGATGGCCGACCACAGCGGTTCGTTCGCCTCGTGGTGCAGGTTGCGCCCGGCGATCGGGTTTGGGCGCACGTAGAAGCAGGCCGCGCCCTTGGCCGCCACCCGTCGCGCCTCCTCGATGGCGAGGGCGGTGTCCTGCACCGGCAGCATCGCCGCCATGCGCAGCCGCTGCGGGGCGTGGCCGCAGTATTCCAGGCTCCAGTCGTTGTAGGCGCGGCACACCGCGGCGAGCAGCTCCGGGTCGTCGAACTCGCGGCCGAGCATCTGGCCGCCGACGGTGGGGTAGAGCACTTGCGCGTCCACGCCGTGTTCGTCCATGTCGCGCACCCGCGCGCTCGGCTTGAACCCTTCCGCGCGGCTCTTCTCGTGCTTCTCCATGCCCCTTGCCGCCGCTTCGAGGAACTCCTTGGAATGCATGGGATAGTTGCCGTCCTGCTTGGTGATCGGCTCGCCTTCCGCGCACATGCCAGCGCGACCGTTGCCCATGTCGGCAATGCGCGGAGCGCGGTCCGCGAAGACGGGATCGATGTAGTCCGCCCAGATGTTCGGCGGCTCCATCTGATGCGAGTCCGTGTCGATGATCCGATAGCCGTTGCGCATCGCTTGTTCCCCAGTTCGTGTGCAGGCGAACCTACCCGCCTTGCGCTCGCGGTTCAACAAATGCACGATGGCCGCTGATTCCCGCGTGTGCTTTCGACCGGCGCGCGGGTGTGACGGGGACGTGTGGAAGCGAGCGTGGACGACATCCAAGGGACGACCGTGCCGGCCGAACTCGACGACGGCTTGCGCCGCCAACTCGCGCGTCTCGGCGAGCGCAGCATTGCGGGTTGGAAGGTCGGCCTCACCTCCGGCAAGTCCCGCGACGCGATGGGGCAGGGTTTCCGCCCGTTCGGCTACATCCTGCGCGAGCGCGTACATCGCAGCGGCGCGGTGCTCTCCTTGGGCGGTTTCGGACGAGTCGGCGTCGAGAACGAGATGTGCTTTCGCATCGGGGCGACGCTGCGGGGCGAGGTCGAGCGAAGCGACGTCCTGGCCGCCGTCGACGCGGTCATGCCAGCGTTCGAGATCAACGAACCGCGCCTCGGCGCGGACGCGAGCCAAGCGGATCGTCTCGCCGACAACCTCAGCCAATGGGGCATCGTCGTCGGCGAGGCGCAGCGGCTCGACTGGCGGAACTTCGATTTCTCGGCCCTCGAAGTTGCGCTGGCAAGGGATGGCGTGGTGGTGGAGACGGTGGCGGCGCAAGGCCACATCGACGACCATTTCGAGTCGATAGCCGCGCTCGCGCGCCAACTGCACCGCTTCGACCGCGCCCTGGAAGCGGGCAGCCTGGTCATCACCGGCGCCTTCGCCCGCCAGGCGGTGACCGCCGCAGCGCGCTGGGAGGGCGATTTCGGACCGGTCGTCGGCAAGGTTCGCGTGGAGTTCGCATGAAGATTCTGATCATTCCCGGCCTTACGCTCCCCTCCGTGAGCGAGGCCGATCTGCAGCGCATTCGCGCGGCCGCGGTGAATGCCGAGGTGATCGTGGCCACCCCGCAGGAGGCCGAGCGCGAAGTGGTCGATGCGGACGTCGTGCTCGGCTTCGTCTCGCGGCCCATGTATCTGGCGGCGAAGAAGCTGCGCTGGGTGCATGCCATCGCGTCCGGCGTGGACGCCTTCCTCTACGACGAGTTCAGAACCGGCGAAGTGATCCTCACCAGCGAGAAGGGTCTCGTCGGCGAGCACCTGGCCGACCACGCCTTCGGCCTGCTGCTGATGCTCACGCGGCAAATCGCCACCGCGCTTCGCCTCGGCGCGGACGCCTGGAACCACCGCCCGCGGATGCGCGCCAAGGAGATCGAACTCACCGGCGCCACGATGGGCGTGTTCGGCTTCGGCGGCACCGGCCGCGCCGTGGCGCGTCGCGCCGCGGCGTTCGGCATGAAGGTGGTGGCCCTGGACCGGGATCCGGTGCTAGGCTCCCCGGAAGTGTCCGCGGTGCTCGGCGCGGGTGGATTCGACAGCCTCTTGGCCACCTCGGACGTGCTCGCCATCTGCTGCCCGCTGACGCCGGAAACCCGTGGCAAGTTCGACGCCGCGGCCTTTCGCAAGATGAAGAACAGCGCCATCGTCGTCAACGTCACCCGTGGCGAGACGATGGTGGAGGACGACCTCGTCGCCGCCTTGGAAGCGGGCGAGATCGGCGGCGCGGCGCTCGACGTGGCGCCGCGGGAACCGTTGCCGCCGAGCAGCCGCCTGTGGTCGCTGCCGCAAGTGGCGATGACGCCGCACACGGCCGGCGCCAGCCAGTTCCGCGCCGAACGCAACCTCGCCCGCTTCGTGGAGAACCTCCGCCGCTTGCGCCGCCGCGAACCTTTGGAGGGCGTCATCGACAAGGCCCTCGGCTACTGAAGCGCTGTCTTCGCCGTTTCCCCGGCGAGTCGGCGGATTCAGAACGCCAGCCGAAAGCCCACCCCATGCACGGTGCGGATGGGGTCCGCGCCAGCCTCCTTGAGCTTCGCCCGCAGGCGTCGCATGTGGCTGTCGATGGTGCGGTCGCTGACGATGCGGTGATCGTTGTAGGCGCCGTCGATCAACGCGTCGCGGCGCAGCACCTTGCCGTCGCGGCGCGCCAACGTCGTCAGCAGCCCGAACTCGGTGCGCGTCAGCTGCACCGGCTTGTCGAACAGCGTGACCGATTGCGCATCCATGTCGATGGTCATCGGGCCGACCACGATCTCGCTGTTCGGCGGCGTCGCCATCGCGTCCATGCGCCGGAAGTGCGCCTTCACCCGCGCCACCAGTTCGCGCGGGCTGAACGGCTTGGTCATGTAGTCGTCGCCGCCCACTTCGAGGCCGATGACGCGGTCCACCTCGGCGTCCTTGGACGACAGGAACAGAATCGGTACGCGGCTGTCGCCGACCGCCCCGCTGCGCACTTCGCGGCAGACGTCCAGCCCGTCCATCTCCGGCATGAGGATGTCGAGCACCATGAGGTCCGGCGTACGCCGCTCGATGCGATTGAGCGCGTCGATGCCGTCGCGCGCTTCCGCCACTTCGAAGCCGGCGCGGCGCAGAGCGAAGCAGATCACCTCGCGGGTGTGCGAGTCGTCGTCCACCACCAGGACGTTGCGCATGGCCGCGGATTCTAGCGGTTCGTTCGGCACATGGGGCTGTTCCGCGCCCAAAGGCTTGATTTCTGCACAGAGCAGGCGCTTGCCCTGCACGGCTTATTCGGCGTTAATCCGCGCATCGCCCGTGTGCGCCAATCCCCGTGTGTACCGAATCTTGGAACCGATTTCCGACGCGGCCCGCCAACGCTTCGAGCGTGACGGCTTCGCCGTGCTCGAGCGCGTCATCGACGATGCCACCCTCGCCATGCTGCGCGAGGAATGCGCCGTCTTCGTCGCCCGCACGGATCGCTGGCTGGAGAAGCGCGGCGTAGAGGTCTTCGGCATTACGCATCGCGGCAAGCGCTATTTCATCGCCAACCGCTACCGCGACAGCGAGCGCTTGCGGAGCTTCCTCTTCGGCGACTTGATGCGGCGCATCACCACGGCGCTGCTCGGCGAGAGCGTCTATCTCTTCAACGAGCAGTGGGTCGTGAAGGGCGCGGAACAGGGCATGAAGTTCGCCTGGCATCAGGATTCCGGCTACGTCGCCTTCCGCGACCCCGGCAACGTCCATCGGCCCTACCTCACCTGCTGGTGCGCCTTGGACGACATGAGCCGTGCCAACGGCACCATCTCGGTGCTGCCCCACGAGCGCGTAGGCTCGCGCGGCATGGTCTTCCCGCACCGGCGCGAACCCGGCAGCAATGATCTGGTCGGCTACGAGGGCGAGGACCCCGGCGAACTGTGCGAAATGCCGGCCGGCAGCGTCGCGGTCTTCTCCAGCACCAGCCTGCATCGAAGCAGCGCCAACACCACCAATCGGCTGCGCCGCGCCTACCTCGCCCAGTACAGCATCGAACCCATCCGTTCGTCGAACGGCGACCTGTGGGGGCAGGCCGTTCCCTTCGTGGCGAACGGGCGACTGGTCTACGACGCGGCAGCGGACGACGCCGCGCATTTGGATCGCCGAAGGGCCGCGCAGGAAGCGAAGTAGCAACCCGACGAGTTCTCCTCGCCGCCGGCCAGTCATGCACTTGCGTGTCGGCTGTGCGCGGAACTACCAACGTTGGCGGATCGGCAGTATGGTCGCAGCCTCATCCTGTGTTGCCGGGGCCGACATGCGCTTGGCGACCGCAGTGCTGGCGGCGTTGTTTGCGTGGTGTACGCAAGCCGCCGCGCAGCCGACTCCCTCGACGTCCGTTGGCGAGCGGCCGGGCCTCTCGGGGCATGTCGTCGAACTGGATCGCCGCCAGCTGGAACGCGCCAAGCGTGACTACGCGAATGGCCGTGTACCGCCGCCTCTGACGCTGCCCTTGCGAATCGGCCCGCAAGGCGAGTCGCAGACCGTCCTGTTCTCAAGCTGGGCCCCGGCGCTCAATGGCTTCTCGCTCTCCGGAACGCTCCAAGGCGACCCGGCGAGCCTGGTGGTGTTCGTCGTCGATGGCGCCACGGTCATGGGTACGGTGTGGACGCGGGGATGGCTATTTTCGATCCGGCCCGACGGCCGCGGCGCCTACCGCGTCGAACCGATGCCGGCGCCCGTTCTGAACGAACCGCGCCAACTGCCCCTTGGTGATGTGCAGGCCACGACGGAGGACGGCGACGACGGCGATCCCGTGGACATCTTCGTTCTCTGGTCGCGCCAGAGCCGTCTCAACAGGTTCGCGCTGGACGAACTGCAGGCGCTGGCGAGCAGAATGGTCGCGGTTACCAACGCGATTCTCGCCGACAGCGGGTCGTCCGCAAGGCTCAACCTGGTCGGCGCGACGGAATACGCGGTCGGCGCCGAAGACAAGGAAGAAGCGCGGCAGGACTTGCAGAACTCGCGCGTGGTTGAAGACCTGCGAACCAGCTACGCCGCCGACCTCGTACACCTCATAGGCACCGAGTTCGATGGCGGCATCGCCAAGGTGCGCTCTTGGATATCGGTCAGCCAGACGCACGATCTGGTGTTCGCCCACGAAGTTGGCCACAACCTGGGCCTGCTCCACGACCGCTACGAGGAGGCGAAGGAGAACACTGACCTCACCGGCTTCGGCTACGGCTACGTCAACGCGAGAGCGTTCGATGCGGGTGCGCCGGAATCGTGGCGATGGCGCACCATCATGGCCTACAACGACGAATGTTCGGAACGCGGCGGCTTCCACTGCCAGCTGCTGCCGAGGTTCTCCAATCCCCGCCAGGTCTGGCGCAACCACGCGATGGGCGTGTGGAACGAAGCGGACGGTCGCCGCGCCATCGACGCCTTCGCCGACACCGCGGCGAACTGGCGGCAATCCGACACCCGTTGCGAGTTCACCCTCTCCCGCGAGCTGGTGGACGTGCCGCCGGCAGGCGGCAACGCCACCGTCGAAGTCGACGTGCGCGTACCCAAGGGCGCGAGTTGCCGATGGGACGCAACCACTGGCGACTCCTTCCTCTCGCTGCGCAGGTTCAGCGACAAGGTGATCATCCGTGCGGCCCGCCACGTCGCCCGCGGCAGCAGAGTGCGCGAAGGGCTCGTCTCCATCGCCGGCAAGCCAGTGCTCGTGCGCCAGCGCGAGTCGCTCGAACTCTCCTTCGACGTGGACGGGACCGCAAGCGTCCGCGAAGGCGAAACGGTGGCGCTGCCGGTGGTTCTGAGCCGAGCGCGCGACGTGCCGACCTCTTTCCGCTGGAGCGTCGAGCGGCATTCCGAGCGTTCGCTGCCCGCTGCCGACGAGGGCGACTACGCCGTTCGCCGTGGCGTCGGCCAGCTGCCGGCCGGCGTTACCGCCACGAGCATCGAGATACCGATACGCGACGACGACGCCATCGAACCGCCCCGCGAGTGGTTCGATGTGCGTCTGTCGCTGAACGAGAGCGGCCCGGAAACACCGGCGTTGGGCGACTTCGTGGCGTCCGTGGTCGTCCTCGAAGGCGTCTGCGACCGTTCGCCGGCCGTCGAGGCCGCCTTGACGCCGGCGCGCGGGGATTGCTCTGCGGCCACCGCGCACACGCTTTCGTCCCGCCGATCCCTGCGCTTGCGCGGCCGCGGCATCGACGCACTGCGCCGGGACGACCTGCTCGGCATGGAGAACCTGCGCGTCTTGGACTTGAGCGGCAACGAACTGGCGACGCTGCCGCCCGGCGTGTTCCGCGAGAACGGCGAACTGCAAGCGATTTCCGTGGCGGAGAACCGCTTCGAATCGTTCGCCGCGGAGCCGCTGCCGGCGCTGCTGGAACTCGACCTCTCCGGCAACGCGATCGAGACCCTGCCAAGCGACTGGCTTGGCCCGCGCTGGCCCCGCCTCCGCGACTTGCGCCTTGGCCGCAACGCCATCGCGGAGTTGCCGCCGGGCTTCTTCCGAACGGACGCGAATCTGCGCTCCGTCTGGCTCGACGGCAACCCCGGCGCACCGTTCGCGTTGCGGGTCGCGTTGCGCCGCACCGATGGCGATCCGTGGGCTGCCGGCCCCGTGGCTCGCCTGCGGGCGCATGTGCGAGAGGGCGCTCCTTTCCCCATCGACGTGGCGCTCTCCGCACCCGGCGGCAAGTTGACGCTCGCCAGCGGCGCGCCGGCCGAACGGCTCGCCATCGCCGCTGGGCAAGTCGAGAGCGCGGCGTTCCGAGCGGAGAGGACCGCCGGCGGCTTGCGGATCGATGTGGATGCCCGTAGCAGACCGCCCCGGTGCTACGCCGGCGAGGGCGCCTGCTGGCGCGGCATCGAAGTCGCTGCCGAGCCGCTCGTGCTGTTCGTGCGTTCGCCGCGTCCGCTTGCCTTGCCTGCTCCGGCGTCGCTCTTCGGCGAAGACCTGCGCTTGCCCTTGGCGTCGCTGATCGCCGAAGGCGACGAGCCACTGTCCTGGTCCGCGGTCTCCAGCGACGACGCCTTGGCCTCCGCGCAGCTGCTCGACGGCCACCTGCTGGTGCAGCCCCAGGTCGGCGTGGAGGGCGTCGTGCAGGTGACGGTCACCGCGACGGATGCCCTCGGTCAGCGCGCCTCGGTGGTGCTCGACGTCGCGGTGGAGTTCCATTGGCCGAAGCCCGCGTGGCGCGTAACCATCGGTTCGCCCGGCAGCGGGTCGGGGGAGAGCGAGGACGACTGAAGAGCGTTGCGAGCGGCAACGATGCACCGCGCTCAGTGCCCGGCGTAGACGCGGGCGAAATCGCGCCAGTAGTCGGCGTAGGTCTTGGCGACGCAATCCGCGCCGCGTATGTCGCAGTCGCCGATCTTGCTCGCCAGCACCGAGAGCGCCATCGCCATGCGATGATCCTCGTAGGTCTCGAACGCCGCCGGGCGCAGCTGCCGCGCCGGATGAATGGTCATCGCCGCGTCCTCGGCGTCCACTCGCACGCCGGCCTTGCCGAGTTCCGCGCTGCCGGCGGCGATGCGGTCGCATTCCTTGATGCGCAAGGTCGCGAGCCCGCGGATGCGCGTCGGCGTCGGCAGAAACGGCGCCATCGCCATCAGCGTCGGCGCCGCGTCGGGCATGTCGGCCATGTCGATGTCGTCAACGGCCTGGAGCCGCCGCGGTCCGCGCACGATGGTCTCCTGCGAGCGCCGTTCGACCACCGCGCCGGCGCGCTCGCACACTTCGAGAAAGCCGTAGTCGCCTTGCCGCGTGTGCTTGCCGAGATTGGCGAACCGCGCGCAGCCGCCGTGCAGGGTCGCCAGCGCGGCGTAGTAGGTCGCCGCCGATGCGTCGCCTTCGACGGCGATGCTCCCGCCGCGGTAGTCGCCGCGCGGTACGACGACCGTGTCCGCGTCCACGGTTCGCACCTCGATGCCGCGCTTCGCCATCTCCGCGACCGTCAGGCCGATGTAGGACGCGCTGGCGCGTTCGTCGTCGAGTTCGACGGCGAGGCCGCGCGGCAGGCGCGGCGCCGTCAGCAGCAGCGCCGAAAGGAACTGGCTGCTGACCTTCGTGCGCAGCCGCGTCTTGGCGTTCGGATGTCGGGGGCCTTCGATGGCGATGGGCAGGCGCCCGGCGTTCGAGTCCACCGCGCAGCCGATGCCCACGAGGGCATCGAGCAGGTCCGCGTTGGGCCGCCGGAGCAACTGCTCGTGGCCGACGAACCGCGTCGTCCCCGGACGCAGCGCCGCCGCGGCCAACAGCAGGCGCAGCGAGACGCCGCTCATGCCGAGGTCCAACTCGAGGGGTGCCGCAACGGCGGCAGCGGTCGGCGGGGCGATGGACGCCTCCGTGCCGTCTTCCTCCACCGTTGCGCCGAGCCGTTCGACGCAGCGCAGCATCGTCGCCACGTCGTCGCACTTCGGCACGCCGGACAAGCGCGTGGGTTCCTGCGCGAGCGCGGACATCAGGATCTGCCGCAGCGCGATGGACTTGCTGCCGGGCAGGGTCAGCCGCAGGTCGAAGCCGCGCGGCGCCGTCGCCACGTGCTGGTCAGCCATGGCTGTGTACGCCGTCCGCCTCGGGCGTCGCCTGCTTGGTCTTCTTCGCTCGCGCTGCCCGCGCCGGCTTCGCGGGCGCCTTGGCTGGCGCCTTGCGTTTGCGGAACTTGTGGCGCAGCGTGAACCAACTGGGGTAGGGGATGGGCCGCGGATCCTTCTTCGCGGTCCAGAAGCGCACCACGCGGCCGTCGGACAGTCGCAACGCCTTGGCGACGTCCTTGTTGGACAACCCCTTTTCGTCCATCCACTCGCGCAGTTCCTTGGATGTGGGCGGATACTTCCTCATGGCCTCGGCCGGGCGGCGTTGTGCTGACGGCGCAATGCTATCAACCGCGGTCGCCGCGCCGAAAGCCTGCGCTACAATCGCGACCGCACTAACGCACTAGCAGAGCAAGGGGGAGTTCATGGCGGAAGCCGCGCTGGCCGACGTTGAAGCCGATCTCAACAACCTCGTGATGAGCGAGGAAGCGGAGCCGCTCTACGCGGCGGTGAGGAAGTTCATCGGCGAGGAGATCGAGCCGAAGACGCCCGAGTACTTCGAGGCCGCCTTCGAGCACGGCGACCGCTGGAGCCTGTCGCCGCGCCAGGAGGACATCCTCGGCGGCCTGAAGGACAAAGCGAAGGGCAACGGCCTGTGGAACTTCTTCCTGCCGGACGCGGAGACCGGCGAGGGCTTGAAGAACCTCGACTACGCCTACATCGCGGCCGAACTCGGCAAGAACCCCATCGCCTCCGAGTGTCTGAATTGCAGCGCCCCGGACACCGGCAACATGGAGGTGCTGGAACGGTACGGCACGCCGGAGCAGAAGGAGCGATGGCTCAAGCCGCTGCTCGCCGGCGAGATTCGCTCCGCCTACGCCATGACCGAACCCAACCTCGCCTCGTCGGACGCGAAGCAGATCGCCACCCAGGCGCGCCTGGACGGCGACGAATGGGTGCTGAACGGCGAGAAGTTCTACATCTCCGGCGCTGGCGACGCCCGCTGCAAGATCATGATCACGATGGTGCAGACCAACCCGGATGCGCCGCCGCACCGCCAGCAATCGCAGATTCTGGTGCCGAAGGACGCGCCGGGGGTCGAGATCATCGAGCCGATGACGGTGTTCGGCCACGACGACGCGCCGCACGGCCACATGCATCTCAAGTTCAACGACTGCCGCGTGCCGAAGGAGAACATCCTCCTCGGCGAAGGCCGCGGCTTCGAGATTTCCCAGGGCCGCCTAGGGCCGGGCCGCATCCACCACTGCATGCGGTCGGTCGGCCAGGCGGAGCGGGCGCTCGACCTCATGGTGCGTCGCGGCATGTCGCGGGAAGCCTTCGGACGCCCGCTGGCGCAGCTCGGCAAGAACCTGGAAGTGGTCTCCCGCGCCCGCATCGAGATCGAGGCCATGCGCCTGATGGTGCTGAAGGCCGCCAAGGCGATGGACGTGCTCGGCAACCGCGAAGCCAGAGTGTGGGTCCACATGTGCAAGGCGATGATTCCGGAGCGCGTCTGCCAGATCATCGACCAGGCCATCCAGATCCACGGCGCCGCGGGCGTCTCGCAATGGACGCCCTTGGCCGGCATGTACACCGGCCAGCGCACCCTGCGCATCGCCGACGGGCCGGACGAAGTCCATCACCTCGTCGTCGGCCGCGCCGAACTGCGCAAGTACGACGAGAACTTCGGCCGCTCTCGCTAGGCCCCCGGCGACGCGGACGCATTCGCCCGCGTCGCCCAACACGGCTACGGCTCGCCGACGTTCTGCCAAGGAGGTTTGCGAAGCAAAACTCGAACGCGCCCGTCAGGGCGCGCCCCGTATCGCGTCCACGTTCAGCAGCGGGATGGCGCTGCCGCCCGAGAACTGCGGCAGCTTGCCGTCCCACTTCTCCGCGATGCGCAGCTGGATGAGGTTCGGGTTGTCCTTCAACGCCTCCGCCTCGCGCCGGATGGCGTCCGCCCGCGCCTTCGACTCCACCTCGATCTGGTACGCCTCGGCATCCGCCGCCAAGGTGCGCTCGGCCGCCGCGGCTTCCGCCTGGGTGACGCGGCGCACCTTCTCGTTCTCCGCTTTCAGCGCTTCCTGCTCGGCGCGCACCTTCTCTTCGATGGCGCGGTTGAACTCCTGGGAGAACTCGAAGTCCGTGATCGAGACGTTGGCCAGCATGACCGCGCCGACCACCTCCTTCTGCCGCAGCGTGGTGTCGATGTTGCCTTCGATGGTTTCCTGTATCTGAACCTTCACCTCGGCGCGCCTGGTGACCAGCTCCTCGGCGGTGTACTGGGCGGTGATCGCCTTCACCGACTCCAGAATCGCCGGATAGATCACGTTCATCTCGACGACGCTCGCCAACGGGCCGATGCGCTGGTAGGTGAGGGGCATCACGTCGCCGGAGAGCGAATACTGCACGGCGACTCTGGTGCTCACCACTTGCAGGTCCTTGGACGCCGCGCTGGCTTCGCTCTCCGCCTTGCGCAAGCGCACGTCGAGCTCCACCACGTCGTCCACGAACGGCTTCTTGAAGTGGAAGCCCTCGGGCAGCGGCACCGGCTGCACTTCGCCGAGCGTGCGCACCACGCCCACATGCCCGCTCTCGACGATCACCCAGGCCCCCCAGGCGACGATCACGACGACCAGCGCCAAGGCGCCGGCGATGATGGATTGGTAGTTCATGGCTCTCGCCTCCCGTTGTCGCGGTTCAAGCGCCAAGCATAAGGCCAAGCGAAGCCGCGGCGACGTTCCGGGCGGATGTCTCACGTTCCGCATGGCAAATGTCTCACACCACAAGGGGGCGATCGCCCGCATACAGCCGCCGGAGCGTTGCCTAAGGTGGCGCGATGGCCAGCCCCAAGGACAGCGACCGCCTGCCCACCGACCCGGCGTTCAAGGCGATCTACTCCTTCCCGCGCATGATCGCCGACGCCCTGCGCGGCTACGCCGTGAAGCCGAACGGCCCGCTCGACCCGCGCACCGTCGCGGCGCTCGACTTCCGCACCCTGCGCAAGCTGCCGGCCGAGTGGGTCACGCCCGACTTCCGCCGGCGCATCGGCGACCAGGCGTGGCAGGTGCGCTTCCGCTGGGCGCGGGACTGGTCGGACCCGGGCGGCTACCTGCTGATCCTCGTCGAGTTCCAGAGCTCCGTGGACAAGGGCATGGCGTTGCGCATGGCCGGCTACACGACGCAGCTCCTCGCCGAACTGGAAACCACCGGCAGAGTGTCCGTGGGCGGGCCGTATCCGCCGGTCTTCCCGCTCGTCATCCACAACGGCCCGCGGCGCTGGACCGCCTCCACGACGCTGCACGGCCTGATCGCGAAGCCCAGGCCGCCCGTCGTCGCGACGGTGCGCCCCGAGGACGTTCAGGACGCCCGGCGCGCGGCGGACGACCTGGCTGGGTTCCAGCTGCGCCACGCCTACTTCGGGCTTGATTTCGACCGCCACCGCGGAGACGATCCCAAGCACGACAACGCGGTGTCGCTGCAGATCTCGTTGGAGAGCGCGTCCACCTTGGACGCCATGCTCCAGCCGGTGGCGCTGCTGCGAGGCTTCACGCCGAAGCGCCTGGCGAGGACGATGCTGGAATGGGCGCTGCGACGGCTGGGCGTGGACGGCGAGACGGCGGAGGAGATGAAGAGAATGGCGAGTCTGGACGAGTTCCGTTCGCAA
The DNA here is from genome assembly GCA_965243175.1 of Candidatus Azotimanducaceae bacterium. GTDB lineage: Bacteria > Pseudomonadota > Gammaproteobacteria > Pseudomonadales > Azotimanducaceae > VXYL01. The sequence goes on from OZ251532.1 coordinate 3,153,371, forward strand.
CTGGAGGAAAGGGCCAGGGGCTGGACCGAGGAGTGGTTCGCCCAAGGCGAGCGCACGGTGCTGCGGAGGCTGGCGGCGGTGCGGTTCGGCGCGTCGGCGAAGCGTCTGGATCCGCTGTTCGACGAGGTGCGCTCCGCGGCGACCCTGGCGGAGATCAGCGAGTGGCTCATCGTCGACCCGCTCGATCAGTTGATCGCGAAGGTCGAAGCGGCAGCCGCGAACGACCGCGTCCACTGACTCGCCGCCGCACGAGGTGCTCCGCCGACGGCTTTCCGACTGCCCAATCGCCGAGCTCGCCAACATGGCGAACCAATCGGTTGGCCTCCAAGTGTTACGTCTAGTAACATGCGCCGCCAAGTGAAGCGCTTGCCGGGCGGGCCATGACACTCTCCTGTTCGCGTCGTCGCGGCCGCCAAGCGCTGCTGGTGCTTGCGGCTGCGGCAAGCGCCTCCTGCGGCGGCCCGCCACGGGACGTCGACGTCGAGTTCCGCATCCCCGTCGAAGCCGTTGCCGTGGCCGCCGGCACGGTCGAAGAGCTGGTCGTCGCCACCGGCACGCTGCGCACCCGCGAACTCGTCCGCTTGACGATAGAGACGCCCGGGCACCTGCAAGTCGGGCGCGATGCTGGCGGCCAGCGCCTGACCGAAGGCGCGAACGTCGCGTCCGGCCAGACCATCGCCCGCGTCACCGGCGAGGATGCGCGCCTGCACGCCCGCCTGGAATCGACCCGCCGCTCGCTGGAAGCAGCGGAAGCGCAGCTTGAACGCCGCCGCGAACTGTTCGCCGCGAAGCTCGCCTCGGAAGAGGAACTGCAGCAGGCGGAAGAGCGCTTGGAGAACGCCCGCTACGACTACGAGCGCAGCCTGCTGAACGCCGCCAAGGCAACCCTCGCCACGCCCATCGCCGGCACCATCCTCACCCTCGCCCGCGACGCCAACCGCCAGCCTCTTGCCGACGGCCAACTCGTCGCCGCCGGATTCGTGGTCGCGGAAATCGCCCCGCTCGACGAACTGATCGCGGACATCGACTTGATCGGCCCGGAACTCGCCCGCGTCCACCCAGGGCTGTCCGCCCGCATCCGCCACTACGCCTTCGAGGACGTGGACATGACCGGCGAGGTGATCCGCCTCTCCCCCACCATGGACCCCGTCAAGCACACCTTTCGCGCCGAAGTGGAGGTCGGCAACGAGGCGATGCTGCTGCGCCCCGGCATGTTCGTGGAAGTCACCGTCGTCGTCGAACAGCGCACCGACGTCAACGTCGTGCCGCGGCAGTCGGTGGCCATGCGCGGCGGCAAGAACGTCGTCTTTCTGCTCGATGGCCAGCGCGTCGCCCGCCGCGACGTGAGCCTCGGTCTCGGCGACGACGCGCAGGTGCAGGTGGTCGAGGGCCTCGCCATCGGCGACCGCATCGTCGCCCGCGGCCTGGAGACGCTCACCGACGGAACGCGGGTGCGCGTGCTCGGCAGCTGACCGACGCGCCCCCCGCGCCTTGAGCCGCCAGCATGTTCGAGACCCTTGCCGGAGTCGCGGCCCGCCGGCCGGTGGCGGTCAGCGTGGTGGCCTTGGCGGTGGCCCTCGTCGGCTGGCTCTCTTGGCAGGAGCTGCCGGTGGATCTGCTGCCGGACGTGCAGAGCCCGACGATCGTCGTCGCCGTTCGCGCCGGCAACCGCCCGCCCACGGAGATGGAGCGCCTCTACGGCGAGCGCGTCGAACAGTTGCTGTTCACCGTGCGCGGCATCCGCGAGGTCTCGCAGGTGGCCCGTTCCGGGCGCCTGGTCGCAACGGTGGTCTTCGACTGGGAGGTCGATCTCGACATCGCCCTGGTCGACGTCCAGAAGGCGGTCGGCCAGATCCAAGCGGATCAGGAAGTGGACGAAGTCCTCGTCCGCCGCTTCGACCCGCGCCAGGCGCCGATCCTCACCCTCGGCCTCGTCGCCCCCACCGGCCAGCCGGACCTGGCCGAGCTGCGCCGTCTCGCCCGCCGCCAGGTCGCGCCGGCCTTGGAGCAGCTGCGCGGCGTGGCCGAAGTGCGCGTCACCGGCGGGCGCGAGAAGGAAGTGCGGGTGTCCGCGGACCGCTACCGGCTGGACGCCTTCGGCGTCTCCCTCGCGGTCTTGGAATACCGCCTCAGTTCGGAAAACGTCGACACCCAGGCCGGCACGCTGGAAGACGACAACCGCGTCTTCCAAGTGCGCGGCATGTCGCGGTTCCGCACCGTGGACGACGTGGCGAGCGTGGTCGTGCGCTACATCGACGATCCCTCCGGCGCCCGCAAGGCGGTGCGCGTCTCCGACCTCGCCGAGGTCGCGCTGGTGGACGCCGAGATCGACCACCTGGTGCGCGTCAACGGCGTGGAAGGCGTTGGCCTGTCGATCTACAAGGAGGCCGGCGCGAACACGGTCGGCGTCTCGGCGGAAGTCCGCAAAGCTCTCGACGGCCTGCACGACGATCTGCCCGGCGTCGACGTCCACCCCATCACCGACGACGCCCAACTCGTCACAGACGCCTTGGACGACCTGCAGATCGCCGCCGCGGCCGGCATCATGCTCGCCATCCTCGTGCTGGCGATCTTCCTGCGCTCGGCCGGCGCCACGGTGATCGTCGCCGCGGCGGTCCCGGTCTCCGTCTTCGCCACCCTCTTCGGCATGAACTTCGCCGACCACAGCCTGAACGTCGTCACCCTCGGCGGCCTGGCGCTCGGCGTCGGCATGCTGGTCGACAACGCCATCGTCGTCGTCGAGTCGATGTACCGGCGGCTGGGCGTGGGCGATTCGCCCTTGGACGCCGCCGCCAGAGGCACCGGCCAGGTCGCCGGCGCGATCGTCGCCAGCACCCTCACCACCTGCGTCGTCTTCCTGCCGGTGCTCTTCGTGGAAGGGCTTGCGGCCAGGCTGATCGACGGCATCGCCTTCACCGTCGTCTTGTCGCTGCTCGCCTCCCTCGCGGTCGCGGTCTTCCTCATCCCCGCCCTCGGCAGTTGGTTCCTGCCGCGCACTGCGATGGCGAAGCGCGGCGCCGTCGATGCCTTCGCCTCGAAGGCCCGCGCTGGCCTCGAAGCCCTGGTCGCCCGCCTGCTGCGAAGGCCGGGCTTGGTCGTGGCCGTTGCCGCAGTGCTCGCCGCGGGCGCCGCCGCTATGCTGTTGCGCCTCGGCACCGAACTCATCGCGCCGTCGGACCCGCGCCAGTTCTCGGTCCGCCTGGTCGGCCCGGCGGAGCAAAGAGTCGAGTCCACTGCGCAGGCGGCAGCGGCGGTCGAAGCCCTCATCGCCCAGGCTGGCGGCAGCGAGTCGCCGCAGACCGGCCAGCTCGCCGCCGTGCTCTCCGAAGTAGGGCGGCTGCCGGAAGACGACCGCTCCATCCGCAGCGAGCTTGTGGAGGAGAACACGGCGCGGGTGATCGCCCGCATGACCCAGGACGGCCCCACCGGACGCGAGGTCGCCACCGCCTTGGGCGACGAACTCGACGGCCTGCCCGGCACCGAAGTCAGCTGGGAAATCGCCCGTTCGGCCCTTGCCGACGCCTTGGGCACCGCCGGGCCGCCGATCGTCGTCGAAGTCTCCGGCGCCGCGCTGGACGAACTGCGCCGCGGCGCAGCCCTGGTCGCCGAACGCCTCGCCGAACTGCCGGAACTGTGGAACGTGCGCTCGTCCTTCGAGGGCGGCCCCCCGGAGTTGCACGTCACTCTGGACGCCGCCACTGCCGACGCCCTCGGCGTGAACCTGCAGGTCGTCGCCCGGGTCCTGGAAGCGAGTCTCGATGGCCGCATCGCCACCCGCCTCTCCACCGGCGACGAAGAACGGCCCGTGACCGTGCGTCTGGATCCATCGGCAGGTGCGTCCGAGGGACTCCTGAGAGAACCCCGCGAAGAAGAACTCCCGAACATCGAGTTCCGCACCGACGCCGGCCGCCAGGTCGCCGTAGGCGAGGTCGCCGGATTCGCCCGCCGCGAAGGCGCGCGGGAAGTCTTCCGCCGCGACCAGCGCCGCACCGCCCAGGTCACCGCGCAACTGGCCGACGGCACACACCAGGCGCAAGCCGTGGCCGCGGTCGAGGCGGCTTTGGCGGAGGCCCTTGTGCCGGCGGGTCTGCGCGTCCAGCTGCGCGGCCAAGAGGAGGAGCGGGCGCGCACCTTCGGCGAACTGCGGCTCGCCGGCATCCTCGCCTTCGTGCTGGTGCTGATGGTGCTCGCGGGCGCCTTCGAGTCCCTGCTGCATCCCCTCACCGTGCTGGCGGCGATACCCCTTGCCTTGGTCGGCGTCGCGGTCGCGCTCGTGCCGGGCGGCCAGCCCATCGGCGTCATGGCCATGCTCGGCTTCATCGTTCTGGCTGGCGTGGCGGTTAACGACGCGGTGCTGCTCATCGCCACCGCGCGCCAGCTGCTGGCCGAAGGCCGAACCCCGGTGGACGCCTTGGCCGCGGCCGCCGGCATCCGCCTGCGCCCGATCCTGATGACCACCCTCACCACCGCGCTGGCCCTCCTGCCGCTGGTCTTCGGCACCGGCGAAGGCGCGGAACTCCGGGCGCCGATGGCGCTCACCGTCATCGGCGGCATCGTCGCGTCCACCATCGGCTCGCTGCTCGTCCTGCCTTGCCTGTACTTGCTTCTGGATCGGCTGGGGGCCACGCTGCGCGGCATCCGTCCACAGTTGGCGAGAGCGTCGTGAGTCTGGTCGACCTCCCCGTGCGCCGCCCGGTCTCCGTGGCGATGGCGTTCCTCGCGCTGGTGATGCTGGGTGCCGTCGCGCTGCAGCGGATGGACATCGAGCTGTTCCCGCCCATCCAGGGCGACGCGCTGTTCGTCGAGTTCTGGCGCGCTGGCGCCGAGCCGGCGCTGGTCGAGCGCGAGATCCTCGTGCCCCTGCACAGGCGGGTCTCGGCGCTGCCGATGGTGTCGGAGAGCGGCGGCCAGGTGGCCGGCTCCGGCGGCAGCTACTGGGTGCGCTTCGAGCGCGGCAGCGACATGAAGGTGCGCGAACTCGAACTGCGCCGCATCGCCGCCGCCATCCAGCGCGAGCAGCCGCGCAACACCTCCGAGGTCCGCGTCTCCTCCACCGAGTCGCAATCGTCCAGCATGGGCAGCTACGTGATGACCATCCACGTCGCTGGCGGCGAGGACCGCAACGCCCTGTTCGACATGGTGGATCAGTTGCTGGTGCCGCGCATCGCCGCGGTGCCCGGCGTCAGCGAAGCGGCGGCTGGCGGCGGCGCGCCGCGCCGGATGCTGGTGCAGATCGATCCGCAGCGTCTCGCCGCGGCCGCGGTGACGCCGGAGCAAGTCGTGCAGGCGGTGTCGCGCACGGTGGGCACCATCCGCTACGCCGGCGCCATCGAGTCCGAGGACGGGCGGCTGCAAGTGATGGTGGACGGCCAGCCCGAAGGCGTCCACGCGCTGCGCGAAACGCGGGTGCTGCCCGACGGCGCCGCCAAGCTCGGCCACGTGGCCAACGTCTCCTTCGGCTTCGCCCCCGAGCAGTCCGTGTTCCGCGTCGACGGCAAGCCGGCGGTGGGCATCTTCGTCTTCAAGGAGCAGAGCGCCAATCTCATCCGCCTAGGCGATGCGCTGCGCGAGAAGGTCGAACGCCTACGCGAGGAAGTCGCCCCCCTCGGTCTCGACCTGGTGATCGGCGAGGACGCCGCGGAGAGCGTCGAAGAGCAGATCGGGCGCTTGGCGCGACTCGGCTTCATCGGCTATCCCATCGCCTTGCTGGTGCTGTTCCTCTTCCTGCGCGACTGGCGCGCGGTCGCGGTGGTCGGCCTCGCCGTGCCGGTGAGTCTGCTGGGCGCCTTCGCGCTGCTCTACCTGGCCGACCAGTCGCTGAACATGCTCTCCCTGGCTGGCATTTCGCTATCGGTCGGCCTGCTCATCGACAACAGCGTCGTCGTCTACGAAGCGGTGCTGCGCCGCTCGGAACGCGGCGCCGACCCCAGCACGGCGGTGCGCGAGGGCTTGCGCAGGACCGTGCGCGCCATCGCCGCGGCCAGCCTGACGACGGCCATCGTGTTCCTGCCGGTCACGCTGGTCGATCTCGGCACCACGGCGCGGGCGATCACCGAAATCCTGGCGCTGGCCATTCTCCTGCCCCTCGGCGCGTCGCTGCTCGTGGCGGTCGGCCTGGTGCCCGTGCTCGCCTACGCCTTCGCCGCCCCGGCCGCCCGTCGCCGCCTGGCGCGGCAGAAGGAGGAGCGCGAAGAGCAGGGCGGACGCCGCCGGCCGGACCCGGTGCGCATCCTGTTCACCGGCTTGCTGGCCTCGGCGCTGCGCCGCCCGTCGTCGCTGCTGGCGGTGGTCGTCGCGGCGGTCTTCGCCAGCCTGTTCGCGGTGCCGATCGTGCTGGCGAACTCGTCGCCGCCGGAAGCACGGCATGTGGACGAAGTGGAGATGATCGCCCGTTTCGCCAAGGGACGGGCGTCGATGGAGGCCATCAGCGCCGCGGTGGAGGTGGTCGAAAAAGCCTTGCTGGAGGTCGACGGGGTGGCCGCGGTCCACGCCGACATCGGCGAGCACGGCGCCTCGATCACGGCGGAGCTGGTGCCGCTCGAAGAACGTCCGCCGGGGCTCGAAGCGGCGCGCGTGCGCGAAGTCGCCAAGACGGCGGCGGAGAGCACCAAGGGACTGGAGATCCTTCGCCGCGGCGAAGATCAGCAGCGCGGCAAGAGCGAGGACGACTTCGCCGCCGCGGCGCTGAACGAAATCGTCCTCTCCGGCCCGGAGACGGCGCCGTTGCAGCGCTTGGCCCGCGACATGGTGGTGCGCTTGGAGACGTTGCCGGAAGTCGCCCAGGCATGGCAGTGGAGCCCGCCCGGCATGGAGGAACTGTGGGTGGAGCCGAACCGCCGCGCCTTCGAGGCCTTCGGCCTCACCCTCGACGAAGTGCTGCCGGCCCTCCAAGTGATGGGCAAGGAGGGAATGCGGGTGGCGCGCGGCTTCATCGTCCCCTCCGGCCGCGAGGTGCCGGTGGTGGTCGAGCGCGTCGGGGCGCGCGAACCGGAGGCGGCCCGGGATCTGCGCGACCTGCGCATCCACACCGAGTCCGGCGTCGCGCCGATGAGCGCACTGGCGTCGGTGCGCAAGATGCCGTCGCCACCGTCGATCCAGCACCGCAACGGACGCCGCGAGGCGAGCGTCTACTACCGCCTGTCCAGGGAGGTGCCGGAAACCGGCCTCGGTCGCGCCGCTGCCGACCAGGCGGTCGCGACGGTGGCGCAAGCGGTGCCGAAGCCGCCGGGCTACACCGTCGAACTCCGCGAGTCCGAAGAGCAGACGTCGATGGCGCGCAAACTGGCGCTGCCGGCGGTGCTCCTGCTGCTGCTCGTGCTCGGCATGACGTTCGAGTCCTTGACGCTCCCCGTGCTGGTGCTGCTGGCCCTGCCGTTGACCATCCTCGGCGCGGTGTGGACGCTGCTGCTCACCGGCACTCCCTTCACCGCCTATGCCGCGGCCGGCGCGCTGCTGCTGCTCGGCCTCACCGTCAATCCGGCGATCCTGCTGGTGGACCGCATCCAGCAACGGGTGCGCGGCGGCTGGTCGCCGGGCGCCGCGGCCCTGGCGTCGGTGCGCGAGCGCACGAGGCCGGTGCTGATGACTTCGGCGACCACCATCGCCGCCCTGTGGCCGCTGACGGTGGAGAGTGGGCGCGAGAACGAACTCTGGCCGCCGTTCGCCACCGTCGTGATGGGCGGCCTCGCCACGTCGACGATGCTGACGCTGCTGGTCATCCCGGTGGCGTTCGTCCTGATGCAGCGCCTGGATCGCCTGTTCGGGCGCGTCGGCCCGTGGCTGATGGTGGGCTGGCTCGCGGCGACCATCGCCACGATGCTGTCCCTGACGCTCAGCGAAGTCGTCACCTCGCTGCTCTGGCAGGTCGTGGTCAGTCTGCTGGTGGGCGGCGGTCTGCTTGCCCTCGTGGTCGTCTTGTTCCGCGATCGCAGGCTGCCGGTGCCGGCCAGCGCTGGCGGCCCGCCGCACCTCGACGTGCGCAACTTGAAGAAGGTCTACGGCCTGCCGGGCCCGTTTCGACGAGCGCTGCGCGCGCCGGCCGACTTCGCCAAGGCGGTCGCCGCCGAGCAGGGGCGTGCCGCTGGCGGCTTCGGGCGCTTCGTGCCGGGCGATCTGGTGCGCCGCTTCGCCCCGGCGATCATTCTGGTCGCCGCGCCGTTCGTGCTCTCGCTGTGGGTCGGCGGCGGCGGTTGGAAGCTCATCCTCTGGTTCCTCGGCGCGGCCTTCGCGGCGCGTCTGGCGAACGATGTGCGCCGCGCCCGCGGCAAGGCGGACGCCGCCGGCGTGGTGGAACCCGGCGGCGTCGAAGGCGTCCTGCGCGTCGCGCTGCCCTGGCTGGTCCTTCTCGGCTTCGCGCTGATCATGGTGGTCGCGCCTCGGTTGCGCGGCGAACCGGCGGTGGCGATGCAGTGGCCGATGGTGGGCGCGCTGCTGCTCGGCCTCGGCCAGCTGGTGCGCTTGAGCGCGGTGCGCCAGCAGCGCGGCCTGCTGCCGTCTCGAGTGGCGTCCGGCCCGCTGCGCTATCCGCGCACACTGGTGCGCCGCTGGGCGCGACGCCTCGGCGGTTTCGACCTGCCGTCGGCGCCGGTGGAGGCGTTGACCGCGGTGAGCTTCCGCATCGGCAAGGGCATGGTGGGCATCCTCGGCCCCAACGGCGCCGGCAAGACCACGCTGCTGCGCCAGCTGGCGGGCATTCTCGACCCCACCCGAGGCGCGATCTTCCTCGGCGGCGTCCGTCTCGGCGCGGTGCGGCGGGTGCTGGCGCGCTGGCTCGGCTATCTGCCCCAGGACGCCGGCATGCCCGGCGGCCTGTCGCCGCGCGAATACCTCGCCTACTTCGCCGCCCTCTACGACCTGCCGCTGGACGTGCGCGGCGAGCGCGTCGAGAACCTGCTGCGCGAAGTCGGCCTGGTCGAGAAAGTGGATGCGCCCATCAAGTCGCTCTCCGGCGGCCAGCGGCAGCGCGTCGCCGTGGCGCGAACGCTGTTGCGGCTGCCGCCGGTGATCATCGTCGACGAGCCGACCGTCGGCCTCGACCCCCGCGAGCGCATCCGCTTCCGCAACCTGCTCGCCCGCCTCGCCGAAGATCGCATCGTGCTCTTCTCCACCCACGTCGTGGAGGACGTCGCCGTGGCGTGCGAACGGGTGCTGGTGCTGGCGCACGGACGCCTGGTCTTCGACGGCGAGCCGAACGCGCTGGCCGACGCCGCCGAAGGCAGAGTCTGGGAAATCCGCGCCCCTGCCCAGGACGCCTTCGCCTTGCCGGAGGGCGCGATCCTCGCCGAGGAAGCGCCGGTCGCTGGCGGCCTGGTGCTGCGCCGGATCCTCGCCGAGACCGCTCCGGCCGCGAACGCCACGCCCACGCCCGCGCGCTTGGAGGACGGCTACCTGTGGCTCATCTCGCGCCCGCAGTCCGCATGAAGCGCTGGCGTCGGCTGGCGGCCAATCTGGCCCTGTACCGTCTCGCCGCGGTGTCCGTCTCCGGCCATCGCTTCTGGCTGCTGCCGTTCCTGACCCTCGCCTGGCCGCTGGTGCTGGCCGGCTCCATTCTGGTCGGCGCTCTCGGCATCGAGATCACGCCGGCGAGCGCCCAGAATCTGCTCATCGGTGCGCCGATGTCGGTGTTGGCGGTGTTCCTCGGCTTGCGCGTGATCGCCGGCGAAGTGGACTCGCGCACTTTGGAGATCGCCTACACCGTGCCGGGCGGCTGCGAGCGGGTGTGGTGGGCGAAGCTCGCCGGCGGGTTGCTGATCCTACTGGTCGCCGAAGTGCTGCTGGCGATCACCGCGTGGATATTCTTCACCCCGTTCCCCCTCGGCGCCCTCTACGGCGCATTGCAGGGCGCCGTCTTCTTCCTCGTGCTGGCAACGGGCTTCGCGACGCTCTTCCGCAGCGAGGTCGCCGGTGCCATGGCCACCGCGGTGGTGATGGTGTTCGCCGTCATGATCCCGGAGAACGTCTCCCCCTTCTGGAATCCGCTGTACATGGGCTCGGACCGCGCCGCGGTGCTGGCCGCCACCGTGCAGAACCGCGTCGGCGTCGCCTTGGCGGCGGCCGGCATCCTCTCCCTCGCGTTCATGCGCGCCAATCGCCGCGAGCGGATGCTGGATGGCTAGGCTGCGTTTCCGCCCCTTGCGACCGATCCACCACTACTGCCTGGCGACCGGCACCTGGTTCGCGGCGCACGGCGTGCAGAACGTGCTGTTCGCTTGGCTGGTGGCGATGGTGCTGCGCGAAACGCCGCAGATGGTGGGCGTCGCGCAGATGGCGATGCTGGCGCCGGTGCTGCTGCTGATGCTCCTCGGTGGCAGCGTCGCGGACGTCGTTGGCGGTCGCCGCGTGGCGATGCTGGCCCAAGGCTTCGCGCTGCTGCCGGGCATCGGCTTGCTGGCGGTGCTGCTGCTCGACGCGCTCAGCTTTCGCGCCATGCTCGTCTACGCGGTGGCGATGGGCTGCGCCGTGGCGTTCCTGACCCCGGCCCGCGACGGCCTGCTCAACCACGTGGCCGAAGGCCGCATCCAGCGCACCGTGGTGCTGGTCAGCCTGGCGCAGTTCGGCGTGCAGATGGTCGGCTTCGTCGTCGCTGGCATGGCCGGCGCCATCGGCCCGGAAGCGGTGATTCTGTTCCAGACGGTGGTGCTCGCAGGCGGCCTGTTCGCCTACCGCCGCCTGCCTTCGCCGCCGCCGATGCGGGTCGCTTCGCGCTCGCCGAGCGAACTCGTGGGCTCGATTGCCGAAGGCTGCCGCACGGTGCTGCGCTCGCCGACAATGCGCCCGGTGATCGTGCAGAACATCGCCACGGGGCTCTTTTTCATGGGCACCTACATCGTCACCGTGCCGCTGCTCGTGCGCGAAGCCTACGACGGCTCGTCCGCGGACCTGGCGCTGATGGCCACCGCCAACATGCTCGGCCTCGTCACCTCGATCCTCTGGCTGCTCTGGTCCGGCGACCTGCGCCGCCCCGGCCGCGCCCTGCTGCTGGCGCACGTGCTGGGCTGCGTCTTCCTGGCCGGCGCGGGAGTCGCCGCCTTCGGCCTCGGCTTCTGGGCGGTGGTGGCCTTCATCTACCTGTGGGGAACGTGCGGCGGCGTGGCCATGAGCATGTCCCGCGCCCTCATGCAGGAGGCCGCGCCGGAAGGGCAGCGGGGCAGGGTGATGGCGTTCTTCTCCTTCTCGCTGATGGGCGCCGGCCCGCTCGGCGCCCTGACCTGCGGTTACCTGGTGGAGGTGGTCGGCCCCGCGCTGGCGTTGATCGCCGCCGCTGCCGGCGTCTTCGTGCTGGTGGCGGTGGTGGCGCGAACGTCGGTGCTCTGGAACATGTCGGTGGCGGCGAGCGAGGTGACGAAGCGGCGCGGCTGGCGGATGCGGGAAGCCGCCTGATGGCGCTGCCGGAAGACCTGCCGCTCGGCAAGCCGACCACCTATCCCTCCCGCTACGACGCGTCGGTGCTGCGCGCCATCGACCGCGCCGACCAGCGCCGCGCCATCGGCATCGACGGTGCGCTGCCGTTCGTCGGCGAAGACGTGTGGAACGCCTACGAGCTCACCTGGCTCGGCCCCACTGGCTTGCCGCGCATCGGCGTCTTGACGCTGCGCGTGCCGTGCGACTCGCCAGCGATGGTGGAGAGCAAGGCCCTGAAGCTCTATCTCGGTTCCTTCGCGCAAACGGCCTTCGAGCGGGAAGCGGACGTTGCATCCACCATCGAGCGGGATGTCTCAAGCTGCATCGGCACCCGGATTCAAGCGAGCATCGGCGACGGTCTGCCGCTGGAGGACTTCGAGGCCCCGTCGGCGGACGCCTGCCCAATCGAAATCAAGAACTATCGGCCGAATCCGGCCCTGTTACGCGCCGGTCGCCCCGACGGGAACACCCGAAACGCACTGCGAACGCACCTGTTCCGCACGATCTGCCCGGCGACCGGCCAGCCGGACTCGGGCGCCATCTCCGTCGCGTGGCAAGGCCGCCCGCTTCGTCCCGACCGCCTGCTCGCCTATCTCGTCTCCTACCGCGAGGAACCGTGCTTCCACGAACAGGCCGTCGAGCGCATCTTCAAGGACGTCCACGCGGCCACCGAAGCCAGCGATCTCACCGTGCATGGCCGCTTCCTGCGCCGCGGCGGCATCGACATCAACCCGTTCCGTTCAACCCGCCACCCCGACGCGCGGCTCATGCGGCTGCCTCGCCAGTGAGCCCTAGCGCCCGAACAACCGCGGCAGCGTCATGCTCTCGAACTTGTAGACCCAGGCCACGCGCACGTCGAAGAGGCGCGGCGTCACGTCGATGTCCACGTTGACGTCGCCCAGAGTGGGTGCCGAGCCGGTGTACTTCTTCGCCTGGTAGAGCGCGTAGTCGGCGCGCACCAGGAGCGACGACGATTCGCCAAGCGCGATCTCCACCCCCGGCGCGATCTTCCAGCCGAAGTGGTTGTTCTGGTCCGTGCCGGTCAGCCCATCGCCGCTCACTTCGATTTCGCTGGCGATGTAGCTGCCGCCGCCGGCGAGAAACGCCGAAACGCGCCCGAAGTCGTAGCCGACGATCCACAGCGCGTCCGTGCTCCACGTGACGTCCAGCTGCGAGTCCACCGGCACGCCGAGGATGTCCACCATCTCCGAGTGCGACACGCCTTCCTGGGCGAGGCCGAGCTCGAAGCCGACGAAGAAAGGCCGCTCGCCCTCGGCCGCCGGCGCCTCAAAGATGTACTGCCCCAGCACCCCGACGCTGGCCTGCGTATCGGGTTCGAGAGCGCCTTTCTGGTCGATGAGCCGCACGTCCCAATCGACGTTCCATTGCTTGAGACCGGCTTGAACGCCAAGCCGCAGCGCGTCGGCCTGCGCCGGCAGGCAGCCCAAGGCGAGAACGACGGTGGCGGTGCGGATCGCGGCGCCGATTGCGGAGCGCTTGTTCATGTTTGCGGATTCCTCGTGTGGCCTTCGTTTGCGGGCGGACGCCGTGCGGCGCGGAGGCGGCCAACGGTGAGGCGACCAACAGCGCGAAGAATAGTGGACTCACAGCACATTCGCCAATGGCAATCCGCGCCCGAAAGCTCTACGATTCCATCTTGCGCCGATGGCGACCGAGCCGGTCCCCTCGCGACGAAGCCGATGTCAACCCCGTCAGGCCCGGAAGGGAGCAGCGGTCGCAGCGAATTCGGGTGCCGAGGCAAGGCTGGCGAGGTCGCCTCCACGGCCCTTCACGGAGAGGTGTCCGAGCGGTCGAAGGAGCACGCCTGGAAAGTGTGTATGGGTGAAAGCCCATCGAGGGTTCGAATCCCTCCCTCTCCGCCAATAATGCATCTACGTTGTTGATTTTATTGTACTTATAGACTCGCCCGCATCGCCCTTGAGCCATTGATTGCACCTTTCGTCCGTGGCGCCATCAGGCGGCACGAGGAACGCAACGCCGCCGCTCGCCGCCAGCGCCGGCTACGCCTTCAGCACCCTGCGAGTGCGCGGGCGACTTCCATCAAGTCACGCGGGTTCACGGCGCAACGCTTCGGGTCGTGGTTGAGCTCGCGCCGGCGACGCCCACGTAGGCGGGGCTGCGCCGCGCCGTCAGCACCGCGTACTACGCGACGCTCCACTGTCTGGCGATGTCGGCGGCGGACCTGTTCATCGGCACGGTGCGCAGTCCGGCTTCGCATCGTACCTGCCGTGCGCTGGAACACGGCAGGGCCAGGAGCGCGTGTCGGCAGGCGCAGACCATGCCGGAGTTTCCGGCGGAAATCCGCGACTTCGCCGACGCATTCGTCGAGCTGCAGATGGCGCGGCAGCAAGCGGACTACGCTCTGGACACGGCCGCGTACCGGACGTCCGATGTTCTGGGCTACGTTGTCTCAGCGGAGCCCTCAGCGGGGGAGCGCGAGGGGCCTGCCCCTCGCATGAAAGAGCAGGCCATCAGCCCGTTCGAGCGGGCGGCAGTGGAAGCCAGACGCGCCTTTGCCGCCCATGTGCTGTTCCGGCAACGATCGCCATAGGAGGTCCGACATGAACAACCAGCAGGTCCGTGAGATCGCAGAGGCGGCCTTCAAGGCCCGCTTCGGCGACATCGGCATCCTCAGCATCAACATCAAGCCGGGCTTCGACCACTACGACGACCCCATGCTGGACGTACGCATCATCTACGATGCCAAGGTTGAGCGGTTGATTGCCCCGGACAAGGCGCCGGACATGGTGAAGGTGCAGTCGGAGATCATCGACAAGGTGTGGAGGGACGCGGAGGACTCCCCCGGTTGGCCGCATGTCCACTTCATCTCCAAGTCCGACCTCGAGGAGGGGGAGGACCCGGCCACTGTGTAGCGGGAACGAGAGGTACGGCGGAAGATCGAGGAGTCGCGGGTCGCGGGTAATGAAGCAGCGGGTTCTGGAGCAGGCGCGGAGCATCGTGGACGGCTTCCTGCACCGGCACTACGCGGACACCACGCTCGGCGTGCTGTCGGTGAACCCGGAAGTGGACGGCTACGGCGACGAGTCCTTTTGATCCGCTTCACCTACGACGACAGCAACGGCGCCAAGGGCCTTCCGGACTCGTCGGCGCGACTCGATCTGATGGACCGCTTGTGGGACGAGTTCGAAGACGCGGAAATCGAGGCGGATCCGGTCGTCTCGTTCATCGCCGAATCGGAAGTCGGCCACGAGCCGGAGTAGCGTGGCGACGCCGTGCCGCGTAAAGTCGCCGCGTTGGTGCGAGACTTGGAGCGGGCGGGATTCGTTTCGCGCGGCGGCAGGGGCAGCCACAGGAATTACCGGCATCCGAAGGGGCAGCGAGTGACGATCTCGGGAGGCTTGGGCGACGACGCCAAGCCCTATCAGGAACGAGAGGTACGGCGGAAGATCGAGGAGTCGCAGGAATGAAGGACAGCGCAAGATATGTGAAGCGGGTCGAGTGGTCGGACGAAGACGGGTGTTTCGTCGGTTCCTGCCCTGGGGTCATCGGCCCGTGCTGCCACGGCGACGACGAAGTGGCGGTGTACCGGGAGCTGTGCGGCATCGTGGACGAATGGCTCGAGGTCATTCGCGACGAGGAGGAAGCGCTGCCCGAACGGACAGCGAACCGGCGGTGGTCTGGCGGAGTCGCGGACGGTCATGCGGTGCAGGCGGGATAGGCAGCAGGAAATCCCCATACGGAGCGAGGCGGCAGCTAAGCGTCAAGCCATGCCGAACGCCCAGCCCGTCCGCAGCTCTGCTCCCCCCAAGCGCAGTGAAGACGCCCCGTCCGGTGATGTGCAACGCTGTGTGCAGTGCGTCGTGCTCATGATCCCCCCCCCCCCCCCCCCCCGAGAAAGCGCAGGGCAGTGGCAGCAGCACTAGGCGACGCCCCGGCGAATGTCCGCCCCGGCGCAGTCCACCCAGCCGCCCGCACTGCCTCGCGGACGCCAAGCCGCCCCCGCGCCGCGCTTGCCGCCTCCGTTCTGGCGCTGGCCGCGTTCGCCACCGTTCCGGCTCTTGCCCAGGAGGTCAGCGTCAGCATCACCTCCACGCCTGCCAACGGCACCCACTACGTCGCTGGCGAGGCCATCACCACCCGCCTCACCATGCCGCAGATCCAAAGCGGCGCCATCCGCAACGCCAGGATGAAGCTGGACATCGGCGGCGTCGAACGGCAGGCGGTCAGCACCAGCAGCTACCTCTACCGCCTCACCCAGGTCAACTTCACCTACACCGTCGTCGCTGCGGATCGCGACGCCGACGGCATCACCATCCCCGCCAACTCCATCACCGGCAGCGACAACTGGTTCAAGGTCGGCGGCGGCTTCCTCAACCGCGACCACAGCGCCCTCGCCAACCAGTCCGCGCACAAGGTCTTCGGCGCTCCCGCCTTGATCTCCGCCACGAACCCCGCCGCGCTCACGGAGACCACCCTGAACGGCGCCACCGTCACCGTCGATCTCGGCCCCACCACCTTCGGCGCCAGCGTCTCCGCATCCAGCTTCGCGCTGGTGACGAACCCTACGTTCACCGGCCTCTCCATCAGCAGCGTTAGCGGCGGCACGTCCGGCAGCACCAGCGCCACCCTCACGCTGGCCTTCACGGGCGACTTCGACGCCCCCGCCACGCTCGCCGTGCGCGTGCTGGCCGCCGCCCACTCCGGCAGCACGAACGCCACCACGCCCACGGTGTCCCTCGTGCCCACTCCCGCCGTCGTCATCGATCGCCCGAGGCTCACTGTCGACGAGGGCGCCTCCGCCACCTACACCGTCGCGCTGGCCGCGCACCCGGGCGGCGCCATCGACGTCGCCTTGAGCGTCACCGACAACACGGACGTGACGTTGGACGAGAGTACGCTGACGTTCACCGCGACGAACTGGAACACCGCGCGGACGGTGACGGCAACCGCCGCAAGCGACACCGGCAGCGGCGACGAAACGGCCACCATCCGCCACGCCGTCGGCGGCGCCCTCCACGGCAGCGTCACCCAGGACCTGTTCGTCGCCGTGCAGGACGACGAGCAGACCGGCACGGACTACGACGCCGACGAAGACGGCCTCATCGACATCGACTCGCTGGACAAGTTCAACGCCATGCGCTGGGACCTGGACGGCAACGGCGCGGTGGCAGCCGGCGACACCGCCAACTACACGAACGCCTTCCCCGGCGCCGCCCCCGGCATGGGCTGCCCGGACGGCAGCGACGCGGACGACGAGCCGGACGCCTGCGTCGGCTACGAACTCACCAGCGACCTCGATTTCGACACCGACGGCAACGGCAGCACTTGGACCGGCGACCCCGCCTCGCCGGTCCCCGACCCGAACGACGCCTACTACAACGGCGGCGGCGGCTGGGCGCCCATCGGCAACCGTGGGGCGCGCTTCGACACCACCTTCCACGGCAGGGGCCACGTCGTCTCCAACCTGTACGCCAGCCACAGCGCCAACGACGTCGGCGTCTTCAGGGCAACGGGGACCTCGGCGCGCATCGTCGCCGTAGGCTTCAGGAACCTGCGCGTACGAGGTTGGCACAACATCGGCGGCCTGGTCGGCCACAACCAAGGCCGGATCGCCGGCGTCTGGCTCACCGGCAATGTGCATGGCGGCAACGCGGTCGGCGGCCTGGTAGGGGCGACGCAGACGGCCAGTTCGGTGATCGTGGCCAGCTACTCCCTGGCGACGGTGCATGCGAACAGCCAGAGCGCCGGGCTGGCCGGCTGGAACGACAGTGCGTCCTCCATTCGCGCCAGCTACTCGACCGGCGCGTCGGGCGGCACCAGCGGCTTCAGCCGCGGCACCGGCACGGTGGTGGCGAGCTACTGGGACACCACCTTGAGCGGCATCTCGGACGACTCCGACACGACGCCGCCGGAGGGCAGGACCTCGGCGCAGTTGCAGGCGCCGACCGAGTACGGCGGCAGCGGCCTCTACGCCGCCTGGGACGATCAGGACGTCGACGGCGACAGTGTGAGCGGCGAGGCCGTGGACGACGACGCTTGGGATTTCGGCACAAGCGTGCAGCATCCGGTGCTGAAGTTCGGCGGATTCGACTCCGCCGTCCAGTTCGCCCTGCAGCCGCCCGTTTTCACCGGCACTGTGTCGAACATCAGCGATGCCCGCACGGGCGTAAACGTGCAGTCGTTCCAGATTCCGGCGGCAACCCACGCCGGCCCGGTCACCTACGTCGTCGCCGGGCTGCCGCCCGGCATGGCGTTCGATGTGGCCGGCACCGGCGCTTGTTCCGCGCTGCGCACGATCTGCGGCGCCCCGACGCGCGCCGGCATGTACACCGTCGTCGTCGAGGCGGTGAACGCCGATGGCAGCGCTAGCAGCAGCCTGACCTTCACCATCACTGTCGGCGGCGTGGAGATCGACGCCATCGCGTCGACAACGGCGGTGGTGGAGGCAGGCCCCATCGCCCTTGACGAGGACGAGAACGAAACCACTTCGCAGGCATACCAGGTGCGGCTCACGTCCGCGCCGACGGCCAACGTAACTGTGACCATCGCCAGCGCCGACACCAGCGCCGTGACGGTGGACGACACCGACGGCAACAACCCCGGCGTGCAGAACACGCTGTCGTTCACCACCGGCAACTGGAGCACCTGGCAGACGGCGACTGTGCGCGTCGTGCAGGACACGGACTTTCTGAACGAGACGGTGGCCGTCACCCACGCTGCGAGCGGCGGCGGCTACGACAACCAGACCGCGACGCTGACCGTCACCGTGGACGACGACGAGCCCGGTACCGAAGTGCTGGTGGACGCGAACCCGAACACGGCTGCCATCGACGCCGGCCCGCTGCTTCTGGACGAGAACTCGGCGCTGACCAGGAACTACTCGGTGCGGCTGTCGAGTCAGCCGCCGGTGAGCGTGACGGTCGCGCTCGCCAGCGACAACGCCGCGGTGACGGTCAGCCCGACCGAACTCACGTTCACGACCCAGAACTGGCGCACGGCGCAGACGGTGGCCGCGACGACGACCGCGGACGCCGATGCCGTGGACGAAGGCGCGGACGTGGTACACGCGATCGCCCGCACCGAATTCTCGACGACGCTCCGCGTCGGCGTGCGCGATGCCGAGCGCACCGGCACGGACTACGATACGGACGAGGACGGCCTCATCGAGATCGACTCGATAGCCCAGCTCAACGCCATGCGCTGGGACCTCGACGGCAACGGCGGGGCGAGCGGCGGCAACGCCGACAGCTACGCCACCGCGTTCCCCACGGCGTCCGCCGGCATGGGCTGCCCGAACCGAGGCGACGCAGACGACGATCCGGATCCCTGCATCGGCTACGAGCTGACGAGCGACTTGGACCTCGCCGGTTCCGTCTGGGATCCCATCGGCCCGGACGCCACGCCCAACAACAGCGCGCACTTCAACGCCACCTTCGACGGCAACGGCCACGTCATCCGCAATCTAGTCGTAAACCGCGGCGCCAACTACGCGGGCCTGTTCGCGGTGCTGCGCTCGAACGCGGTGGTGCGAGCCTTGGGTCTGCCGGGCGTCCAAGTGCGTCTCGGGTCGTTCAGCGGGGCGGCGCTGGCCGGGCAGAGCTGGGGGCGGGTGGCAGCGGTCTGGGCCACGGGCGAGGTGCGCGGCGGCGGCAACCTCGGCGGGCTAGTGGGGGTGCTGCAGTCGGGTGGGACGGTCACGGCGAGCTACGCCGCGGTGGCGCTGGAATGTACGGACGGCAGGGCGGTGAAGGTCGGCGGCCTAGTGGGCGAGAACCTTGCCGGCGGCAGCGTCGCAGCGAGCTACGCGACCGGCACGGTGACCGGCGTCTGCCAGACCAGCGGCAGGTCCGGCCTGACCAGTGGCGCCGGCGCGGTGACCGCAAGCTACTGGGACACCACTCTGAGTGGCATCGAAGACGACGACGACGCGGATCCTCCAGAAGGACGGAGCAGGAGCGACTTGCAGACCCCGACGCAGTACGGGGCCACCGGCCTGTACGCGGACTGGGACGAATACGACGTGGACGGCAACGGCACGTCCGACGACGCTTGGAACTTCGGCACGAACAGCCAGCATCCGGTGTTGAAGTTCGGCGGCTTCGACACCGCCGCGCAGTTCGCCCTGCAGCCGCCCGATTTCGGCAGCGGCGCGGTGTCGCAACCGACGTTGCGCACTGGCCTCTCCAGCACGATCCAAATACCGCCAGCGACCGGCGGCACAGTCGCCTACACGGCGAACGGGCTGCCGCCCGGCATGGTCTTCGACGCCGACGGCAGCGGCGCCTGCACCGCGGCGCGCACCATCTGCGGCGCGCCGACTCGCGCCGGCAGGTTCGCGGTCACCGTTTGGGCGACGAACGCGGCCGGCGTCAGCGCCCGCTTGGATTTCGTCCTCGAGGTGGGCGGCATCGAGATCGACACGGACCCCGAGACGCCGCAAGTGGATGGCGGCATCGTGGCATTGGCGGAGGATCGGGGGAGTCCGGCGCGGTCGAAGCGCTATGCAGTGCGCCTTACGTCGGCGCCGACCGGCGACGTGACCGTGACGATCACGAGCAGCGACACCGGTGCGGTGACGGTGGACGCGGACGCCGACACGTCCGGCCTGCAAAGCCAGATCACGTTCACCACGATGAACTGGAATACGGCGCAGATCGTGACGCTTGCCGCGGTGCAAGACGACACTGGCGTGGACGAGCGCGCCACCATCACCCACGCCGCGAGCGGCGGCGGCTTCGCCGGCCAGTCGGCGCTGCTCACGGCGACGGTGGCGGACGACGAGACGCCGGCCGTGCTGGTGGACGCGGATCCGTCGACGGCGCGGATCGAGGCCCGCCGCCTGACGCTGGACGAAGCCACCACGGAGTCGAAGAGCTACGGCGTGTACCTGGCGGCGCTGCCCACCGCGACCGTGCGGCTGGCCGTGGCCAGCGGCGACGCCGGCGCAGCGACGGTCGACCGCAGCCAGCTGACCTTCACCACGACTAACTGGAACACGGCGCAGACGGTACGGGTGACGGCGCAGGCGGACGGCGACGCCCTGGACGAGCGTGTGATCTTAGCGCACACGGCCAACGGCGCTGACGAGTACGTTGGCGTCTCGGAGCACTTGGCTGTCGTCGTGGCGGACGACGAGACGCACTCCGGGGACTACGACGACGACGACAACGACCTCATCGATATCCGCTCCCTCGCCCAGCTCAATGCCGTGCGCTGGGACCTCGACGGCGATGGCACTGCCGTCGCCGCCGATGCTGCGAACTATGCAGCCGCCTTCCCCAACGCGGTCACCGGCATGGGCTGCCCGAACTCCTGCGAAGGCTACGAGCTGCGGAGGGATCTGGACTTCGACACCGATGGCGACGGCGCCACCTGGACCGAGGTGAACGGCAGGGTCGTCGGCGATGCGCACGACGCCTACTACAACGATGGTGCCGGCTTTGAGCCCATCGGCGGCAGCGCCACCTACGACGGTCGCTTCAACGGTAACGGCCACCTCGTTCGTAACCTTTTCATCAGCCGCGGCGAAAACTACGTCGGCTTGTTTGGCCGAATTGGCAGCACTGGCCGCATCTACGCCGTGGGGGTTGTGGACGCTTACGTCCAGGGCCAGACCTTCGTTGGCATTCTGACGGGCGATGTCAGAGGGGTGGCCGTCGCCTGCTACACCACTGGGTCGGTGAGGGGCAACCGCATAGTGGGCGGGCTCTCCGGCCAGCTTTCGGGAGGAGGGGACACGCTCGCGACCTATTCGCTCGCCACGGTCTCGGTCAGCGGCGAGCTTGGTGGCGGACTGGTCGGTGGCACTTACGGCGGTGAGACCATCAATGCATCTTGGGCAGCCGGTCCGGTCAGAGGCCGTTCCAGCGGCGGGTTGTCAGGGGGCCATTCGGGGGCTGTCTTGGGGGTGCCCAGCTACTGGGACACGGATACCTCCGGCAGGACACGGAGCTTCGGCGGGGTCGGCCTGCCCACCAGCGCTTTGCAGCGGCCAACAGCGTATGGTGCCGCTGGCATCTATTCGACTTGGGACGATCAGGACGTCGATGGCGACGGCACGAGGGGCGTCGCCGCGGACCCAGACGACGACGCTTGGGACTTCGGCACCAGCCGGCAGTATCCGGCGCTGAAAATCGGCGCCTTCGATACGGCCACTCAGTTCAACGCGGCGCCGACGTCCTTCGGCACGGTTCGCACCCCAAACCCCGGATTCCAAGCCGGTGTCGCCCAGTACCTGCAGTTTCCGGCGGCATCGACCAGCAGCGGCGCCACAGTGATCTACAGCGTCACCGGACTGCCACCAGGCCTCCAGTTCGACATCGACGGCACCGGTGCTTGCGGTGCCGCGCTGACCCTCTGCGGCGCTCCGACCGCTCCCGGCACTTTCACGGTCGTACTCCGCGCTGCCAACCGCAGCGGGGTGGCGGAGTTGCGCTACGCCGTCACGGTGGAGGGCATCCTGATCGACGCCATCCCGGGTACGCAAACGGTGGACTCCGGTCCCCTCGCCTTGGAAGAGCTGTCGAGTTCCACGAGCAGCTCCGGGAACTACTCCGTGAAGCTGTCGGGCGAGCCATCGGCGAACACCACGGTGACGATCGTCAGCGCGGATGCCGGCGCCGTGACCGTGGACACGAGCACGGTGTCCGGCCTGCAGGACACGCTGACGTTCACGACCATGAACTGGAACACGGCGCAGACGGTGACGCTGGCTGCCGTGCAGGACGACGACCCGGTGGACGAGTCGGTCGTGATCACCCACACCGCCAGCGGCGGCCTCGACAGCACCGCCTATCTGACGGCGACCGTCGATGACGATGAACCGCCGCTGGCGGTGGTGATCGACGCGGATGCTTCGACCCCGGCGACCGTCGATCCCGACCCGTTGGTGCTGGAAGAGGGTGCATCGCCGGGCAAGGAGTACGCCTTGAAGCTGCCGCAGGCGCCCAGCGCGGCGGTGACCGTGACGGTGATGAGCCGTAGCGGAGAAGTAACGGTGGACACGGATTCGATGGTCGGTGCGCAGACGACGCTGACGTTCTCGACGATGAATTGGAACACGTGGCAGACCGTGACGGCGAGCGCCGCAGAGGACGACGACGCCGTCGACGAGGCGACCGGCATCGACCACGTCGCCAGCGGCGCGGCGGAGTTCGCCGGCGCAACCACCGGCCTGCGCATCGGCGTGCGCGACGACGAGCGCACCGGCACGGACTACGACGCGGACGAGGACGGCCTGATCGAGATCGACTCGCTGGCGCAGCTGAACGCCATGCGCTGGGACCTCGACGGCGATGGCGTCTCGGCCAACGCCGGCTACGACTCCGCGTTTCCCGGCGCATCCGCCGGCATGGGTTGCCCGGACGGCGAGGATCCCGACGGCCTGCCGGACGCCTGCGCCGGCTACGAGCTGACGCGGGACCTGGATTTCGACACCGATGGCGACGGCGCCACATACACGCTGAGCGGCGCCACGGCCACGGGCGATGGCGACGACGCCTACAACAACGGCGGCAGCGGCTGGGATCCGATCGGCCCGCCGTCCGGCAGCCTGAGTTTCGACGCCACGTTCGACGGCAACGGCCACGTCATCCGCAACCTCTTCGTCAACCGCAGCGATCGCAACCTGGTGGGCCTGTTTTCGGCGCTGCGCCCGAACGCGGCGGTGCGCGCCTTGGGCCTGCCGGGTGCCCGCGTGATCGGCAACTGGAGCACGGCGCCGCTGGCCGGGGAGAACTCGGGCCGGATGGCTGCGGTGTGGACGAGCGGCGTCGCGCAGGGGCTCGGCAACGTCGGCGGCCTGACCGGGGTGCTGCGGCAGGGCGGAACGATCGTGGCGAGCTACTCGACCGCGGCGGTGGCCTGCACCGGCACTGGGGCCACGCACCGCGCCTCGGGGCTGGTGGGCTTGAGCCAGAGCACAGCCGCGTCGGGCGCCATCGCCGCCAGCTACTCGACCGGTGCGGTGACGGGCGCTTGCCCGACCGGCAGCAAATCCGGCCTGACCAGCGGCGGCACGGCATCGGCCAGCTACTGGGACACCGCCTTGAGCGGCATCAACGACGACACGGACGCCGACCCGCCGGAAGGCAGGACGACGAGCCAGTTGCAAGCGCCGACGGATGCGTCCGGCATCTACGCGAGCTGGGACGACGAGGACGTCGACGGCGACGGCGTGGCCGGCACCGTTCTGGACGACTCCTGGGATTTCGGCACCAACGCGCAGCATCCGGTGCTGAAGTTCCGCGGCTTGGACGCCGCCTTGCAGTTCAACTCCCAAGGCACGGACTCGGCGCCGAGCTTCGGCATGGCAACGGTGGCCAACCGGACGTTCCCGCAAGGTCGCCCCGTCCTGCCGCTTCAGATTCCCGCCGCGACCGGCGGCAACGGCGTCCTCTCGTACGCCGCGGCCGGGCTGCCTGCCGGGCTGGTCTTCGACGCCGACGGTTCGGGCGCCTGCCAGACTCCTCGCGCCATCTGCGGCACGCCGACCACCAGCGGCAGCGCCGTCACGGTGACCATCGCGGCCGCGGACAACGACGACAACACGAGCGACGACGCCACCCTGACGTTCGACATCACCGTGACCGCGCCTTCGACGGATGTCGGCGCCGTGCTGATCGACGCGGAGCCAGGCACGGCGGCGCTGGACCCCGGGCCGCTGCTGCTCAGCGAAGCGTCCGCGGACGCGAACAACGCCCTCGGCTACGCGGTGCGGCTGTCGGCGCAGCCGACCGGGAACGTGACGGTGGCGGTGGCGAGCGACGACACCGGCGCCGTGACGGTCAGCCCCGCTTCGCTGACCTTCACCACGCAGAACTGGAACACCGCGCAGACCGTCACCGCCACCGCGGTGGCCGAATCGACGGACGCGGTGGACGAATCGGTCGACATCACCCACACGCCCACCGGCGGCGGCTACAGCGGCGCCGTCACGCTGCGCGTGGCGGTATCCGATGCCGAGCGCACCAACACGGACTACGACACCGACGAGAACGGCCTGATCGAGATCTCCACCTTGGCGCAGCTGAACGCCATGCGCTGGGACCTGGACGGCAACGGATCCCCGACCGGCGACAGCGGCGCCTACGCCACCGCCTTCCCGACCGCCGCCGCCGGCATGGGCTGCCCCACCGGAGGATGTACCGGCTACGAGCTCACCCAGGACCTGGACTTCGACACCGACGGCGACGGTTCCACGCACACCGCCGGCACCAGCGACGCCCAGGACACCTACCACAACTCCGGCAGCGGCTGGGATCCCATCGGCGCCAACGCCGCCCCCGGCGACAGCACCCACTTCAACGCGACGTTCGACGGCAACGGCCACTCCATCCACAACCTTTACATCAACCGCAACCGCAACTGGTCGGCGCTGTTCGCGGCGCTGCGCGGCGACGCGGTGGTGCGCTCGCTGGGCCTGCCGAACGCCCATGTGCGGGCGGGGCAGGGCAGCGTGGCGCCACTGGCTGGCGAGTCGATTGGCCGCGTCGAGGCGGTGTGGGCCAGCGGCTCCGTGGCCGGCAACGCCAACATCGGCGGCCTGCTGGGGCAGAACCTCGCCGGCGGCGTGGTCGTGGCGAGCTACTCGAAGGCGGCCACGCAGTGCGGCACCGGCGGCGGCGCCGGCCTGGTCGCCTACAACGCCGGTGCCATCGTCGCCAGCTACGCCACCGGCGCGATCACGGGCGGCTGTGCGGCGTCGAACAAGCATGGCCTGGCGAGCGGCCCCGGCACGACCGCCGGCAGCTATTGGGACACCGCCATGAGCGGCGTCACGGCCTCCGCCCAAGGCGCCGGCCGCACCACGGCGCAGCTGCAAACCCCGACTTCGGCCACCGGCATCTACGCCGGCTGGGACGCCTTGGACGTGGACGGCGACGGCGACTCGCGCGAAGCGCCGTGGCGCTTCGGCACCAGTTCGCAGTATCCGGCGCTCGGCTACCGCGACGCGGACCCGATCCCCCAGCGCGGCGACTACGACCTGGACGACGACGGCCTCATCGAGGTGTACACGCTGGCGCAGCTGAACGCCATCCGCTGGGACCTGAACGGCGACGGCGCCCCGGCCTCCGGCAACGCCGCGGACTACGGCAAGGCGTTCCGCAACCACGTCGCCGGCATGGGCTGCCCGACCAGCGGCGGCTGTACCGGCTACGAGCTGCAGAACGACCTCGACTTCGACACCGACGGCGACGGTTCCACATGGACGCAACCGACCGGCGGCGCCTTCACCGGCGACGCGGGCGACGCCTACTACAACGGCAACAACGGCTGGGATCCCATCGGCCCGGCCTCGGCGCCGAGCGCCACCACGCACTTCAACGCCACCTTCGACGGCAAGGGCCACGTCGTCGAGAACCTGTTGATGAACCGCAGCCGCAACTACCAGGGGCTGTTCGCGGCGCTGGCTGGCAACGCGGTGGTGCGTTCGCTGGGGCTCTCGAACGTCCGCGTGCGGTTCGGCTCGAACTACGTCGGCGCGCTGGCCGGGCGGAACGCCGGGCGCGTGGCGGCGGCGTGGTCGTCGGGCTCGGTGCAAGCCGAGGACGAGGCCGGCGGCCTGGTGGGCCAGAACGATTCCGGCGCCGCCATCGTCGCCAGCTACTCGACGGCGGCGGTGGACGGCTGGGCCCCCACCGCCGGCTACACCGTCGGCGGCCTCGCCGGCGTCAACGCCGGCGCCATCGTCGCCAGCTACGCGGCCGGCGCAGTGACGGGCAACGCCCCGAACCAGCACGGCCTGGCGGGTGGCAGCGGCACCTTCACCGCCAGCTACTGGGACACGGACCGCAGCGGCATCAACGACGACTCGGACGCCAACCCGCCCGAGGGCATCACCTCGGCGAACCTGCGCAAGCCGACCGGCTACACGGACATCTACGACGCCTGGGACGATCAGGACGTCGACGGCGACAACACCGCCGGCGAGAACCCCGACGACGACGCCTGGGACTTCGGCGACCAGTGGCAGTGGCCGGTGCTGAAGTTCGGCGGCTTGGACACGGCGCGCCAGATCGCCTTGCAGCCGAACGTGCCGCCCACCTTCGCCGCCACGGTTCCCCCATTCCCCCAATTCGTGACCTTCCGCAAGGACTACCAAATCGACCCCTTCCAGATCCCCGCGGCCACCGGCGGCGAAGGCGTCGGCTACACCTACACGGCCAGCGGCCTGCCGGTCGGCCTCGTCTTCGACGCCGACGGCACGGGTTCCTGCCCAGGGTCCGCGCCGCGCACCATCTGCGGCACGCCCACGGTCAACAGCACCAGCCCGGTCACCATCTACGCCGCCGATGGCGACACCAACACGGACGACGGCGACCGCGCCGAGCTCGGGTTCGTCGTCGTCGTCGCCACCCCCATCGCCACGCTCACCAGCCGCCCGGCCACCCTCGCCGAGGCCAACCTGAACGGCGCCGAGATCACGGTCACGCTCGGCACCGCCCTCTTCGAGAGCGGCGTCATCGCGTCGAGCTTCATGCTCAACACGGATGTGTCCGGCCTGGCCATCGGCTCGCTGGCCACGGTGAGCGAGGGCGACTCCGCGGCCACGTTCACGCTGGCCTACGACGGCACGGACTTCGACACCGCCAGGACCCTGGCCGTCACCGTGGCCGAAGCCGCCCACGACCTGAAAGGCACGCTGACCACTGCCAGCGTCGCCGTGGCGGCCTCGCAGGACGTCCTGCTGCAGCCCGTTGAACTGAGGGCGCCGACGAGCAGCCCGCTCGCGCTCACGGAAGCCGCCACCGGCGGCGGCAACACGGACGGCTTCACGGTGCGGATGCCGACCGCTCCGGGGGCGAACACCACGATTGCGGTCGCAAGCGCGGACACCGGCGCCGTGACGGTGGCCCCGCCCACGCTCACCTTCACCGCCACCAACTTCGCCACCGCCCAGTCGGTCACCGTCACCGCCCAGGCGGACGACGACACCCGCGACGAAACGGTGCCGGTGACGCTGACGGCGGCCGGCGTGGGCGTGCTGGCCACGGTGACCGTGACGGTGGACGACGACGACGCCGGCACGGTGCTGATCGATGCGGACCCGACCACCGCCGCGCTGGACCCCGGCCCGCTGCTGCTGGCCGAAGGCGACACCGGCGCCTACACGGTGCGCCTCTCGGCGCAGCCGAGCGCGGACACGACGGTGGCGGTGGCCAGCGGCGACACCGGCGCGGTGACGGTGGACGAATCCTCGCTCACCTTCACCATGCAGAACTGGAGCGCGCCGCAGACGGTGACCGCCACGGCAGTGGCGGAGGCGAGCAACTCGGTGGACGAGTCCGTGACGGTCTCCCACGAAGCGACCGGCGGCGGCTACGGCGGCACGTCGTCGAACCTGCGCGTGGGCGTGTCGGACGCCGAGCGCACCGGCACGGACTTCGACACGGACGAGGACGGCCTGATCGAGATTTCGACGCTCGCGCAGCTGAACGCGGTGCGCTGGGACCTGGACGGCAACGGCGTGGTGTCGGTCGGCAACCACGCGAACTACCGGGGCGCCGGCGGCGCGTTCGCCAACGCCTCGGCCGGCATGGGCTGCCCGGCCGGCACCGGCGGCACGCCGGCGTGCCGCGGCTACGAGCTGACGCGGGATCTGGACTTCGACACCGACGGCGACGGTTCCTCCCACGACGGCGGCACCAGCGACTCGGACGACGCCTACCACAACAGCGGCATGGGCTGGGATCCCATCGGCCCGTCCTCGACGCCCACCGACAGCACCCACTTCAACGCTGTCTTCGACGGCAACGGCCACTCCATCCACAACCTCTTCGTCAGCCGCAACCGCAACTACGGCGGCCTGTTCGCGGCGCTGCGCGGCGACGCGACGGTGCGCTCGCTGGGGCTGCCGAACGCCCACGTGGACATCGACCAGCAGGGTTCGGCGGCGCCGCTGGCGGGCGCCTCGTGGGGCCGGGTGGAGGCGGTGTGGGCGAGCGGCTCGGCGGCGGGCAAGGCCAACATCGCCGGCCTGCTGGGGCAGAACCTCGCCGGCGCCGTGGTCGTGGCCAGCTACTCGAAGGCGTCCGCGCAGTGCAGCGCCGGCACCGCCGCCGGCCTGGTCGGCTACAACGCGGGAACCATCGTCGCCAGCTACGCGACCGGCGCGATCACGGGCGGCTGCGCCGCGACCGCCAAGCACGGCCTGGCGGACGGCCCCGGCACGGCGACGGCCAGCAACTGGGACCGCGAGACGAGCGGCGTCACGACTTCCGACCAAGGCACGGGCCGCACCACCGCGCAGCTCAAGACCCCGACGTCGGCCACCGGCATCTACGCCGGCTGGGCGGACATGGACGTGGACGGCGACGGCGACCCGCACGAGTCGCCGTGGCACTTCGGCACCGACTCGCAGTACCCGGCGCTGCGCTACCGTGGCGCCGACCCGATCCCCCAGCGCGGCGACTACGACCTGGACGACGACGGCCTGATCGAAGTGCGGACGCTGGCGCAACTGGACGCCATCCGCTGGGACCTCAACGGCGACGGCGCCCCGTCCACCGGCACCAACGACGCCGGCAGCTACGCCAAGGCGTTCCGTGGCCACGTCACGGGCATGGGCTGCCCCGCCGCCATGGGCGGCGCAACGGCCTGCGAAGGCTACGAGCTGGAGAACGACCTCGACTTCGACACCGACGGCGACGGCGCCACGCACACTGGCGGCACCAGCGACTCCGGCGACGCCTACCACGACGGCGGCAGCGGCTGGGATCCCATCGGCCCGGCCGCCACGGTGAGCGACTCCACCCACTTCAACGCCGTCTTCGACGGCAAGGGCCACGTCGTCCGCAACCTGTACGTGAACCGCGCCCACCGCTACGCAGGCCTGTTCGGCGGCACGGCCAGCGACGCGACGGTGCGGGCGCTGGGCGTCGCCAACGCCTACGTCGAGGCATGGAACTTCAGCGGCGTGTTGTCGGGCGAGAACGCCGGCCGCATCGCCGCGGTGTGGACCAGCGGCTCGGTGCAGGGCGGCTCGCACATCGGCGGCCTGGCCGGCGCCGCCACCGCGACTTCGACGATCGTGGCGAGCTACTCCACGGCGTCGGCGCAATGCACCGGCACGGGCGCCGCGGACCTCGCCGGCGGGCTGGTCGGCGCGAACGCCGGCACCATCGCCGCCAGCTATTCGACGGGCGCGGTGACGGGCGCCTGCCCGACGGCGAACAAGCACGGCCTGGCGGGCGGCAGCGGCACCTTCACCGCCAGCTACTGGGACGTGAACCGGAGCGGCATCGCCGACGACGTCGGCGCGGATTCCCCGGAAGGCGAGACTTCGGCGAACCTGCGCCAGCCCACCGGCTACACCGGCCTCTACTCCACTTGGGACGATCAAGACGTCGACGGCGACAGCACGGCCGGCGAGGCCCCCGACGACGACGCCTGGGACTTCGGCGACCAGTGGCAGTGGCCGGCGCTGAAGTTCGGCGGCCTGGACACAGCGCCCCAGATCGCTTTGCAGCCGAACACGCCGCCGACCTTCGGCACGGGATCGGTGGCGAACAAGACCTACCGCAAGGACCACGAGATACTGACGTTCCAAGTGCCGGCGGCCAGCGGCGGCGAAGGCGTGGGCTACACCTACGAAGCCAGCGGCCTGCCGGCGGGCCTCGTCTTCGAGGGCGTCTGCGGCGCCCGCGGCGTGTGCGGCACGCCCACGGCCAACACCACCGGCGCGCAGACGGTGACCATATACGCCCACGATGGCGACACGAACCGCGAGGACAGCGACCGCGCGGTGCTGACGTTCACCATCACCGTGGTCACCCCCACGGCGACGCTGGCGGCCAGCAACCCGACGTCACTGACCGAGGCGAACCTGGACGGCGCCGAGGTGACGGTGACGCTGGCCGACACGGCGTTCGCCAGCGGGGTGGGGCAGTCGAGCTTCACGGTGGGCGGGAACGTGCCGGGGGTGACGATCTCTTCGCTGGCCACGGTGACGGCGGGCGACACCACAGCGACGCTGACGTTGACGTACACCGGCGCGGACTTCACCGCCATCCGCACCCTGTCGGTGAGCGTGGCGGCGTCCGCCCACGACCTGCCGGGGGCGATCGCGTCGAGCGCGGTGAACGTGGCGCCGACTCCGGGGGCGGTTGTCAGCCGCACCACGCTGGCGCTGGAGGAGGACCCGAGCGCCGGCGGGGGGACGAGCCGGAACGTGGGGACGTACACGGTCGCGCTGACCGCCGACCCGACTCCCGCCAGCGGCCTCACCTGCCTGGTGACCATCGAAGCGACCAGCGACAACGCCGACGTGGCCATCGACAACGACGTCTCGCCCCTGACGGAGCGGCTGTCGTTCACCGGCTTGAACTGGAACGTCCCGCAGACCGTCACGGTCACCGTCGCCAGCGACAACGACGCCGTGGACGACGCGGCGACCATCGGCCACAGGCGGCCCGGCGGCTCCTGCGTCGGCGGCTTCTTCGGCACCCCGACCATCTCCTCCGTCACCGTGAACGTACACGACGACGAGACGGCGGCCATCCTGCTGGACGCGGACCCGTCCTCGCCGGCCACGGACGAGTCCGGCCCGCTGGCGCTGGACGAACTCTCCACCTCGTCGGACAACTCGAAGTCCTACACCGCGCGGCTTTCCGCCGAGCCGACCGCGGACGTGACGGTGACCGTCACCAGCGACGACACCACGGCGCTGACCGTGAACGACACGGACGGCGACGCGATGGGCGTCCAGAACACCCTCACCTTCACCTCGACGAACTGGAACACCCCCCAGACGCTGACCCTCACCGCCGCCCAGGACAGCGACAGCATCGGCGAGAACGTGACCATCACCCACGCCGCCAGCACCGCGGCCATGAGCGAGTACACCAACGTGCAGGCGACGCTCACGGCCAACCTGACGGACAAGGACACCCCCGGCTTCGTCTTCGACGCCGACCCGAGCTCCCCGGCCACGGACGAGGCGGGCCCGCTGGAACTGCAGGAGCTGTCGTCGTCCACCACCAACTCGGCCGACTACACGGTGCGCCTGACCGCGCTGCCCACCCAGACGGTGACGGCGACCATCACGAGCAGCGACACGTCCGCCGTGACCGTGGGCCAGAGCACCCTGACGTTCACCACGACCAGCTGGAACACCCCCCAGACGGTGACCCTGAGCGCCCAGCAGGACGACGGCGGCGCCAACGAGAGCGTGACCATCGCCCACAGCGCCGCCACCGCCACCAGCAGCGAGTACACCAACGTGTCCTCGGAGTTCACGGCGACGGTGGACGACGACGAGACCCCGGCCATCACCCTCTCCACGACCGCCCTGGCGGTGCCGGAAGGGAGCAGCGCCGACTACACCGTGCGGCTGGCCACGGAGCCGGAAGGCGGCAGCGTCACGGTGGCGATCACCGGCGCCGGCAACGGCCTGACGCCGAGCCCGACGTCGCTGACGTTCACGGCGGCGAACTGGAACACGGCGCGGTCGGTGCGCGTGACCGCGGCGAACGACAACGACGGCACCAACGAGCAGGCGATGCTCACTCACGCCTCGAGCGGCGGCGAGTACGACGACGCGACCGACGTGGTCCTGACGGCCACCGCGTCCGACAGCGACACGCCGAGCCTGGCCGTGAGCCCGACCATGCTGACGGTGGACGAGAACGGCACGAACACCTACACCGTCCGCCTCAACACCCAGCCGAGCGCGACCGTGACGGTGACGGTGGGCGGCGCCAGCGGCACCGTGACCGTGGACACCGCGGCCACGAGCGGCAACCAGAACACCCTGACGTTCACGAACACGAACTGGGCCACGAACCAGACCGTGACGGTGGCGGCCGGCAGCGACGACAACGCCCGCAACGAGGAGGTCTCCCTCACCCACACCGCAAGCGGCGGCGACTACGCCAGCCTCGCGCTCGCTTCCCGCCCCGGCGTGACGGTGACGGTGGACGACGACGAGACGGCCGGCATCCTCCTCGACGCCGACCCGAACACCCCGAACGACCAGTCCGGCCCGCTGGCGCTGAACGAACTGCCCACGGCGACCAACAACTCGGTGAGCTACACCGTGCGCCTGTCCTCGGAGCCGACCCAGGACGCGACGGTGACGATCGCCAGCGACGACGCCGCGGTGACGGTGGACGACACCGACGGCGACAGCCTGAACGGCGTCCAGAACACCCTCACCTTCACGTCCACGAACTGGAACACCCCCCAGACGGTGACCCTGACCGCCGCCGACGACACCAACGGCACCCCCGAGTCCGCCACCATCACGCACACGGTCTCGGGCCCGACGGAATACGCCAGCGTCCAGGCGACGATCACCGCCAACACCACCGACGACGACGCCCCCGCGTTCGTCTTCGACGCCGACCCGGACGTGGCGAACGACCAGGCGGGCCCGCTGGCGCTGGAGGAGCTGCAGTCGTCGAGCACGAACTCGGACGACTACACCGTGCGCCTGAGCGCCCAGCCCACCCAGACGGTGACCGCGACGATCACCAGCGGTAACACGTCTTCGGTCACCGTGGACGACACGGACACCGGGAACCCCGGCGACCAGAACACCCTCACGTTCACGAGCGCGAACTGGAACACCCCGCAGACCGTGACCCTCACGGCGCAGCAGGACGACAACGGCTTCGACGAGAACGTCACCATCACGCACAACGCGGCCACGACCCCGAGCAGCGAATTCAACAACGTCAGCGGCAGCTTCATGGCGAGCGTGACCGACGACGAAACCCCGGCCATCACCCTGTCGGCGACCTCCCTGACCGTGCCGGAGGAGAACAGCAGGACGTACACGGTGCAGCTGGCGACGGAGCCGGTCGGCGGCAGCGTGACGGTGACGATCACCGGCGCGGAGAACCGCCTCTCGGCCAGCCCCACGTCGCTGACGTTCACCGCCGGCAACTGGGACACCGCGAGAACGGTGACGGTGGCGGCGGCGAACGACAACGACGGCACCAACGACATGGCCACGTTCAGCCACGCCGCGTCCGGCGCCGACTACGGCAGCGTCCCGGCGGCGACGCTCGTGGCCACCTCGACGGACGACGACGCGCCGAGCCTGCAGGTGAGCGTCACCGCCCTGACGGTGGACGAGAACAGCACCAACGCCTACACCATCCGCCTCAACACCCAGCCGAGCGCCACGGTGACGGTGACGGTCTCCGGCGCGTCCGGCGCGGTAACGGTGGACACGTCCACGACGACCGGCGACCAGAACACCCTCACGTTCACGAACGCGAACTGGGCCACCAGCCAGACGGTGACGGTGGCCGCCGGCGACGACGGCAACGCGACGAACGAGGAGGTGTCGCTGACGCACACCGCGAGCGGTGGCGACTACGCCGGCCTGCCTCCGGGTTCGCGCCCCGGCGTGACGGTGACGGTGGACGACGACGACACGGCGGGGATCCTCGTCGACGCCGACCCGGACACCGCGAACGACCAGTCCGGCCCGGTGCTGGTGAACGAGCTCTCCACGGCGTCCAACAACACCCACGACTACACGGTGCGCCTGTCCTCGGAGCCGACCCAGACGACCACGGTGACGATCACGAGCAACCTCGCCTCGGTCACGGTGGCCGACACCGACGGCGACAGCCTGAACGGCGTCCAGAACACGCTGACGTTCACCGCGGCGAACTGGAGCACCCCGCGGACGGTGACCCTGACCGCGGCCCAGGACGACAACGGCATCGGCGAATCCGCCACCATCACGCACACGTCCACCACGGCGTCGGCGAGCGAGTACGCCAACCTGCAGGCCACCCTCACCGCCAACACCAGCGACGACGACGCCCCCGCCTTCGTCTTCGACACGGACCTGAACATGGCGAACGACCAGTCCGGCCCGCTGGCGCTGAACGAACTGTCGCCGACGAACTCGGCCGACTACACGGTGCGCCTCTACACCCAGCCGACCCGGACGGTCACCGCGACGATCACGAGCGGCAACACGGCCTCGGTCATGGTGGACGACACGGACGGCATCGCGCAGGGCGACCAGAACACCCTCGTGTTCACCTCGTCGAACTGGAACACCCCGCAGACCGTGACTCTGACGGCGCAGCAGGACGACAACGGCTTCGACGAGAACGTGACCATCACCCACGCCGCGCGCACCACGCCGAACAGCGAGTACACCAATGTGAACGGCAGCTTCACCGCCTCGGTGAACGACGACGAGACCCCGGCCATCACGCTCTCCACGTCCACCCTGACGGTGCCGGAGCAGAACAGCGCCGCCTACACGGTGCGCCTCGCTACGGAGCCTGTGGGCGGCAACGTGACGGTGGACATCACCGGCGCGGAGAACAGCCTCTCCGCCAGCCCGACGCGCCTGATCTTCACGACGACCAACTGGGACACGCTGCGCACAGTGCGCGTGACGGCCGCCAACGACCAGAACGGCGAGAACGAGATGGCGACGTTCCGCCACGCGGCCAGCGGCGCCGACTACGGCGGCGTGGCGGCGGCGGAGCTGGTGGCGACGTCCACGGACAACGACACCCGGAGACTGCAAGTGACCCCGACCACCCTGGAGGTGGACGAGAACAGCAGCGGCCGGTACCGCATCCGCCTCAACACCCAGCCGAGCGCCGACGTGACGGTGACCGTCTCCGGCGCCTCCGGCGCGGTGACGGTGGACACTTCGACGACGACCGGCGACCAGAACACGCTGACGTTCTCGACCACGACATGGAGCGCCTACCAGACGGTGTCGGTGGCCGCCGGCGACGACGGCAACGCGACGAACGAGATGCTGACGCTAACCCACACCGCGAGCGGCGGCGGCTACGGCAGCCTCGGCGCAGGCGCCCGCCCGAGCGTCCAACTCACGGTGGACGACGACGACACGGCCGGCATCGTTCTCGACGCCGACCCGAACACCCCGAACGACCAGTCCGGCCCGCTGGCGCTGGCCGAACTCTCCACCGCGTCGAACAACTCGGTGGACTACACCGTCCGCCTATCCTCGGAACCGACCCAGACCGCGACGGTGACCATCACGAGCGACGACACCACGGCGGTGACGGTGGACGACACGGACACCGGAAACCCCGGCGTCCAGAACACCCTCACGTTCACGAACACGAACTGGAACACCCCCCAGACTGTCACCCTCACCGCGGCCCAGGACACCGACGGCGTGGGCGAGAACGTCACCATCACCCACACGGCGGCCACCGCTTCGCAGAGCGAGTACACCAACCTGCAGGCGACGATCACGGCCAACACCACGGACGCCCAGGCCCCCGGCTTCGTCTTCGACGCCGACCCGAGCTCCCCGGCCACCAACGAGGCCGGCCCGCTGCAGCTGAACGAACTGTCGTCGTCGAGCACCAACACCGACGACTACACGGTGCGCCTGACCTCCCAGCCCACCCAGACGGTGACGGCGACCATCACCAGCGGCAACACCGCGGCGGTGACGGTGGACGACACCGACACCGGCAACCCCGGCACCCAGAACACGTTGACGTTCACGGCGAGCAACTGGAACACCCCCCAGACGGTGACCCTCACGGCGCAGCAGGACGACAACGGCTACGACGAGTCGGTGACCATCGCCCACGCCGCGGCGACGACGACGAACAGCGAGTACCGGAACGTCAACGGCAGCTTCATGGCCGCCGTGACCGACGACGAGACCCCGGCCATCACGCTGTCGGCGACCACGCTGTCCGTGCAGGAGCAGAGCAGCGCGACCTACACGGTGCGCCTCGCCACGGAGCCGGTGGGCGGCAGCGTCACGGTGGACGTCGCCGGCGCGGCGGACGGCCTCTCGGCGAGCCCGACCCGCCTGGTCTTCACCACCGGCAACTGGGACACCGAGCGCGCGGTGCGGATAACGGCGGCGAACGACCAGGACGGCGACAGCGAGGTGGTGACGTTCAGCCACGCCGCGAGCGGCGCGGACTACGGCAGCGTGCCGGCGGCGGAGCTCGTGGCCACGTCCACGGACAACGACACGCCGAGCCTGCAAGTGACCCCGACCACGCTGGAAGTGGACGAGAACAGCAGCGGCTGCTACCGCGTCCGCCTCAACACCCAGCCCACGGGGAACGTGACGGTGACGGTCTCCGGCGCGACCGGTGCCGTGACCGTGGACACGTCCACGACAAGCGGCGACCAGAACACCCTGACGTTCACCACGACGACGTGGAGCGCCCAGCAGACGGTCACGGTGGCGGCCGGCGACGACGGCAACGCCGTGAACGAGATGCTGACCCTCGCCCACGCCGCAAGCGGCGGCGGCTACGGCGCACTCGGCGCAGGTGCCCGCCCGAGCGTCCGGCTTGCGGTGGACGACGACGACATCGCCGGCATCCTCGTCGACGCCGACCCGAACACCGCGAACGACCAGCCCGGCCCGGTGCTGCTGAACGAGCTGTCCACGGCGACCAACAACACGCACGACTACACCGTGCGCCTGTCCTCGGAGCCGACCCAGGACACCACGGTGACGATCACGAGCAACATCGCCTCGGTGACGGTGGGCGACACCGACGGCGACAGCCTGAACGGCGTCCAGAACACGCTGACGTTCACGTCCACGAACTGGAACACCCCGCGGACGGTGACCCTGACCGCGGCGGAGGACGACAACGGGGTAGGGGAGTCGGCGACCATCACCCACACGTCGTCCACATCGTCGGCGAGCGAGTACACGAACCTGCAGGCGACCCTGACGGCGAACACCACCGACGACGACGCGCCGAGCTTCGTCTTCGACGCCGACCCGGACACGGCGAACGACCAGTCCGGCCCCTTGGCGCTGAACGAACTGTCGTCGTCCCCGACGAACTCCGACGCCTACACCGTGCGCCTCTACACGCAGCCGGTCCAGACCGTGACCGCCACCATCACGAGCAACACGTCCTCGGTCACCGTGGCCGACACCGACGGCGACAGCGCCAACGGCGTCCAGAACACGCTGACGTTCACGGCGACGAACTGGGCCACCCCCCAGACGGTGACCCTGACGGCGCAGCAGGACGACAACGGCTTCGACGAAAGCGCCACCATCACGCACCGCGCCAGGACGACGCCGAACAGCGAGTACACCAACGTCAACGGCACCTTCACCGCGAGCGTGACCGACGACGAGACCCCGGCCATCACCTTGTCGGCGACCACCCTGACGGTGCCGGAGCAGAACAGCAGGACGTACACGGTGCGGCTGGCCACGGAACCGGTGGGCGGCGCCGTCACGGTGGACATCGCCGGCGCGGCCGACGGCCTCTCCGCCAGCCCGACGCGCCTGATCTTCACGACCGGCAACTGGGACACCGAGCGCACGGTGCGCATCACGGCGGCGAACGACCTGGACGGCGACAACGAGACGGTCACGTTCACCCACGCCGCGTCGGGCGCCGACTACGGCGGCGTCCCGATGGCGGCGCTGGTGGCCACCTCCACGGACAACGACACCCCGAGCCTGCAAGTCACCCCGACCACGCTGGAGGTGGACGAGAACAGCAGCGGCACCTACCGCGTCCGCCTCAACACGCAGCCGAGCGCCGACGTGACGGTGACCGTCTCCGGCGCCTCCGGCGCGGTGACGGTGGACACCTCGACGACGACCGGCAACCAGAACACGCTGACGTTCTCGACCACGACATGGAGCGCCCACCAGACGGTGACGGTGGCGGCCGGCGACGACGGCAACGCCGTGAACGAGATGCTCACGCTGACGCACGCGGCAAGCGGCGGCGACTACGGCGCCCTCGGGGCAGGCGTCCGCCCAAGCGTCCAGCTGACCGTGGACGACGACGACACGGCGGGCATCGTCCTCGACACCGACCCGAACACCCCGAACGACCAGTCCGGCTCGGTGCTGCTGAACGAACTGTCCACGGCATCGAACAACACCCACGACTACACCGTGCGCCTGTCCTCGGAGCCGACCCAGGACGCCACGGTGACCATCACGAGCAACCTCGCCGCGGTGACGGTGGGCGACACCGACGGCGACAGCCTGAACGGCGTCCAGAACACGCTGACGTTCACGTCCACGAACTGGAACACCCCGCGGACGGTGACCCTGACCGCCGCCGAGGACGACAACGGCGTCGGCGAGAGCGCGACGATCACCCACACGTCCGCCACGTCGGCGAGCAGCGAGTACACGAACCTACAAGCCACCCTGACGGCGAACACCGCCGACGACGACACGCCGAGCTTCGTCTTCGACGCCGACCCGGACACGGCCAACGACCAGTCCGGCCCGCTGCAACTGAACGAACTGTCGTCGTCCAGCACCAACTCGGACGACTACACCGTGCGCCTCTACACGCAGCCCACCCGGACGGTCACCGCCACCATCACGAGCAACACGCCGTCGGTGACGGTGGGCGACACGGACGGCGACAGCCTGAACGGCGTCCAGAACACGCTGACGTTCACGGCGACGAACTGGAACACCCCCCAGACGGTGACCCTGACGGCGCAGCAGGACGACAACGGCTTCGACGAGAGCGCCACCATCACGCACCGCGCCAGAACGACGCCGAACAGCGAGTACACCAACGTCAACGGCACCTTCACGGCGAGCGTGACCGACGACGAGACCCCGGCCATCACCCTGTCGGCGACCACCCTCACGGTGCCGGAGCAGGACAGCAGGACGTACACCGTGCGCCTCGCCACGGAGCCGGTGGGCGGCAACGCCACCGTGGACGTCACCGGCGCGTCGCTCGGCCTCTCGGCCAGCCCGACGCGCCTGATCTTCACGACCGGCAACTGGGACACCGAGCGCACCGTGCGCGTAACGGCGGCGAACGACCTGGACGGCGACAACGAGACGGTCACGTTCACCCACGCCGCGTCGGGCGCCGACTACGGCGGCGTCCCGACGGCGGCGCTGGTGGCCACGTCCACGGACAACGACACCCCAAGCCTGCAAGTCACCCCGATCACCCTGGAAGTGGACGAGAACGCCAGCGGCCGCTACCGCATCCGCCTGAACACCCAGCCGAGCGCCACCGTGACGGTGACGGTCTCCGGCGCCACCGGCGCCGTGACCGTAGACACGTCGACGACCAGCGGCGACCAGAACACCCTGACGTTCACCATCACGACGTGGAGCGCCCACCAGACGGTGACCGTGTCCGCCAGCGACGACGGCAACGCCGTGAACGAGATGCTCACGCTGTCGCACGCCGCGAGCGGCGGCGACTACGGCTCTCTGGGCGCGGGCGCCCGCCCGAGCGTCCAGCTGACGGTGGACGACGACGACACGGCCGGCATCCTCGTCGACGCCGACCCGAACACGCCGAACGACCAGTCCGGCCCGCTGGCCCTCGCCGAACTCTCCACCGCGACCAACAACTCGGTGGACTACACCGTCCGCCTGTCGTCCGAACCGACCCAGGACGCCACGGTCACCATCACCAGCAACGACACCACCGCGGTGACGGTGGACGACACCGACGGCGACAGCCTGAACGGCGTCCAAAACACGCTCACGTTCACGTCGAGCAACTGGAACACCCCCAGGACCGTGACCCTGACCGCGGCG
Organism: Candidatus Azotimanducaceae bacterium; assembly: GCA_965243175.1. Classification (GTDB taxonomy): domain Bacteria; phylum Pseudomonadota; class Gammaproteobacteria; order Pseudomonadales; family Azotimanducaceae; genus VXYL01. The sequence goes on from OZ251532.1 coordinate 3,193,260, forward strand.
GAGGACGACGACGGGGTAGGGGAGAGCGCCACCATCACCCACACGTCGTCCACGTCGTCGGCCAGCGAGTACACGAACTTGTCCGCGACCCTGACGGCGAACACCACCGACGACGACGCGCCGAGCTTCGTCTTCGACGCCGACCCGGACACCGCCAACGACCAGTCCGGCCCGCTGCAACTGAACGAACTGTCGTCGTCCACCACCAACTCCGACGACTACACCGTGCGCCTCTACACGCAGCCCACCCGCGCGGTCACCGCGACGATTACCAGCAGCACGCCCTCGGTCACCGTGGACACGGCCCCGGCCAGCGGCAACCAGAACACGCTCACGTTCACCGCGACGAACTGGAACACCCCCCAGACGGTGACTCTGACCGCGCAGCAGGACGACAACGGCTTCGACGAGGCCGCGACCATCACGCACCGCGCCAGAACGACGCCGAACAGCGAGTACACGAACGTGAACGGCACGTTCACCGCGACCACGACCGACGACGAAACCCCGGCCATCACGTTGTCCGCGTCCACCCTGACGGTGCCGGAGCAGAACAGCGCCACCTACACCGTCCGCCTCGACACCGAGCCGGTGGGCGGCAACGCCACGGTGACCATCACCGGCGCGGCGGACGGCATCACGCCGAACCCGACGCGCCTGATCTTCACGGCCGGCAACTGGGACACGCCGCGGCAGGTGCGGGTGAGCGCGGCGAACGACAACGACTCCACCAACGAAGTCGTCACCCTGAGCCACGCCGCGAGCGGCGCCGACTACGGCGGCGTCCCGACGGCGGCGATCGTGGTCACGGCCACCGACGACGACACGCCGAGCCTGAACGTCTCCCCGACCCGCCTGACGGTACGCGAGAACCGCACCGCGACGTACACCATGCGCCTGAACACGCAGCCGAGCGCCGCGGTGACGGTGAGCGTGAGCGGCACGACCGCGGAAGTGACGGTCGACGAGACCGCCCTGACGTTCACGACGACGAACTGGAACGCCGCCCGCACGATCACGGTGAGCGCGGCGGACGACGACAACGCCACCGACGAGACGGTGAACCTGCTGCACGCGGCGACCGGCGGCGACTACACGGGCCTGGCGCTGGCCTCGCGCCCGGGCGTGGAGGTGTCCGTGGACGACAACGACACCCCGGCGCTGGTGATCGACCCGGACCCGACCGCGGGTCCGCTGGCGCTGAACGAGATGTCCGGCCACGCCGACAACGCGAAGGACTACACCGTGCGCCTGGCGACCGAGCCGACGGCGCAGGTGGAGGTGGCCGTGTCGAGCGACGACCGCGCCGTGTCGGTGGACAACGACGCCACGCCGCGGACGCGCACCCTGACCTTCACCACGACGAACTGGGCGACGGCGCAGGCGGTGACGGCGACCGCCGCCGAGGACGACGACGCCTCGAACGAGACCGTGACGATCACGCACACGGCCAGCGGCGGCGACTACGAAGGCGTCTCGGCGCAGCTCTCCGCCACGACGTTGGACGACGACGAGCCGGCCATCGTGGTCGCCGCGTCGTCCCTGATGAGTTCCGGCGTCACGGAAGGGACGACGGCGACGTACACGGTGCGCCTGGACACCGAACCGGACGGCGTGGCGCGGGTGTCGGTCGCGGCGGAGGGTCCGGTGTCCGTGGATCTCGACCGGAACCAGGCGGGCGTCCAGCGCTGGCTGCGCTTCGACGCGACCAACTGGAACACGCCGCGCACGGCATCGGTGCGCGGTCTCGACGACGCGGACGCCGCATCCGGCACGGCCACGCTGCGCCACACGGCGTCCGGCGCCGACTACGCAGGCGCCCCGGCGGTGGACGTGCAGTTCGCGGTGTCCGACAACGACACGCGGCAAGTGCTGACGGACGCGACGACGGTGGACGTGAACGAAGGTTCGACGGCCAGCTACTCGGTGACGCTCGCGGCAGCCCCGACCGGCGGCACCGTGGAAGTGACCCCGACCAGCTCCGACGCAGCGGTGGCGACCGTCTCCCCGACGACGCTGCGCTTCACGGCGTCGAACTGGAACGCCCCGCAGCGGGTGACCGTGCGCGGCGTCTCGGACGGCGCAGCGAGCATCACCCACCCGACGACCGGCGCCGACTACGGTTCGGCGCCCAGCCCCACGGTGGCCGCGACGGTGCGCGACGAAGACGCCCCGGGCGTTCGAGTCGAACCACCGCTGCTGCGCATTGCCGAGGGCGCGATGGGCAGCTACCGAGTCCGCCTGAACACGGAGCCCTCCACCGACGTGACGGTGACGGCGACCAGCGGCAGTTCGGAACTGACATTGCGCGACGGCACTCAGAACGTCGGCACCCTGACGCTGACGTTCACCGCGCAGAACTGGAACGCCGACCAGGAGGTCCGCGCCCAGTCCACCGTCGACGACGACGCGGACGACGAAACGACCACGGTGACCCACGCGGTGGCCGGCTACGCGGGCGTGTCGTCCGCCCCAACCTTGGCGGTCGAAGTGGAAGACGCCGACGCTCCCGGCTTGGCGTTCGATCCGCCGGAGGGCCTCTCCCTGACGGAAGGCGGTGCCGCGACCGCCACGTACACCGTTGTACCGACGGCGCGACCGGCGGGCACCGTGACGATCACGGTCTCGAGCGACGACGCCGGGCTGGCGTTCGACACGAACGGCGCCCCCGGCGACCAGACGGAGCTCACGTTCACTACGCTGAACTGGAACGTGCCGCAAACGGTGACGGCCCGCGCCGAGTCGGACAGCGACGCGGCCACCGAGGAGGCGACGCTGCTGCACGCGGCTTCCGGCGGAGGCTACGACGACGTGACGGCGGAATACGCCGTGCAGGTCTCGGACGCCGAAGCGGCGCCAGCCCCGGCGCGGATACTGGCGTCCTCGGCCGGCACGACGAGCCTTGCGGTGAGCTGGTCCGCATCCCCCGGCGCGAACGGCTACTGGGTGCAGTGGCGCCCGGTCGGCGGCGAGTGGAGCCTCGACCGGCTGATCGAAGTTCCGGCCGCCGGCGCGGCATCCGCCGGCCGAACGCTCCGCGTCGCCACCGGCCCGCTCTCCGCCCGCATCGACGGCCTGCGCGAAGGCGTGGTCTACGAAGTCCGTGTTCTGGCCCTGAACCGCGGCGGCGACCCCGGCGACCCGTCGCCAACCGCAAGCGCTACCCCGCGCCCCAGAAGCCCCGCCGGCAATCGCGCCCCGGTGGTCGCCGCGCAGCCGGAGATCGTCCTGCTGGAAGTAGGCGGCCAGACCGAACTCGACCTCTCGCCCTTGTTCCGCGATCCGGACGGCGACGCCCTGACGTACTCGGCGACATCAACGAACCCCGAAGTGGCGACGGCAACGCTCGCCGGAACCACGCTGCGCATCTTCGGCGGCCGCCCCGGCAACGCCGAGATCGCGGCGACGGCGGAAGACCCCCACGGCCTCACGGCCCGCCTGGACATCCGCGTAGGCGTCGTCGGCACCGCCTGCTCCACCGCCCCGGCGCAAGCGCCCGAAGGCGGCACGGCGGTGGTGATGGCGGAACTGGCCGCCGCGGTGGAAGGTTCGACGACGGTGCGTTGGCGCATCATGCGCGACACCGACCCGGCGACCGCCGACGCGGACGCCGCCGACCACGGCGGCGCTTCGGGCGAAGTGGAGCTCCGCGGCGGCGAACGCTGCGCCGAGATCGAGATCCCGATCCTCGACGACGCGGACGCGGAACCGGCGCGGGAGTGGTTCGAGGTGGAACTGCGCCTGCGCTACAACCGCGACGCCCGCTTGACGAAGACGACCGTTCCGGTCGTGGTGCTGGAAGGCGTCTGCGACCGCGCGCCAGCGGTGCGCCGCGCATTGATGGCGGCAACTGGCGCGAACGCCTGCGCGGAACCGGCGCCAGCGGACCTGCGCCTGGTGCGGACGCTCGACCTCTCCGGCGCGGGCCTGGCTGCGCTGGCGGCGGAAGATCTGGGCGGCCTTCCCGGACTGCGGACGCTGGACCTGTCCGGCAACGGCCTGAGCGGCCTGCCGGCGCTGCCGGAGGCGACGCGGCTGGAACACCTGTTGCTGGCCGGCAACGCGCTGGAAGCCGTGCCGCTGGGCGCTTTGCCGGCGCCGCAGCGGCTGCGGAGCCTGTCGCTCTCGAACAACGCCCTCGCCGACCTGCCGGCGGACGCCTTCGCGGCGGTTCCCAGCCTGCGGTCGCTGCGACTGGACGGGAACCAGCTACGAACACTGCCCGACGGCCTGTTCGCCGGTCTCGGTTCGCTCCGCCTGCTGCGTCTGGACGACAACCCCGGAGCCCCGTTCGCGCTGCCGGTGTACTTGGAGCGCATCGACGCCGAGCCGTGGGCGCTGTCGCCCGCGACGCTGCGCGTCGCCATGCTGCTGGGCGCGCCGTTCGAGACGACGCTCGGCCTTGCGGCGGAGGGTGGAGCGTTCGCCGACGGCGCCACGGAGTCGGAGACGATGGTGCTGGCTGGCGAGACGGCAAGCGAATCGTTCACCGTGGACTCGGCGACCGGCTTCGCCCGAATCTCCCTCACCGTGCCCGAACTCCCGGATCGCCAGTGCCTCACCGGCCCCTGCTGGCAAGGCTTCGCTCTTCAGGCGGGCGACCCGCTCGCCCTGTTCGCCCGCCAACCGAGAATCCTCGCCGCACCGGAGCCAGCCCCCCTCTTCGGCGACAGCCTGCGCGTAACGCTATCGTCCTTGGCGGAAGCGGGCGAACCGGGCGGCGAAATCGAATGGAGCGCCCTTTCGTCCGACCCGACGGTAGCGACCGCCCGCATCCTCGGCGGCCATCTGCTGGTGGAGCCGGAGCCCGGCGCGGAAGGCGTGGTGACGATCGAAGCGGCCGCCACCGACACCCACGGCCAGACGGCGACGGTGCGTTTCGAAGTGCGCGTGGAGTTCCACTGGCCGCTCAGCCCGACCCGCGGCTGGCGCGGGGCTCTGCCGACGGGCGAGTAGCCACGGGGAGTGCCAGCAGGAGAGCCAGGCTTGCTTGGCTACGTCGCGAAGCCGCGAGCCTCCGGCGCTCCAAACCGCCCCTCCGCCAACCACCTCCAGCGAGTTCGCTAGCGCATCGTCGGCGGCTTAGCGTATCGTAGCGGGATGGGCGCGGCGCAGGACTACACGGCGTATGGGCTGCGCGTGCGTTCGGCCATTGCGTTGCCTTATCGGCTGGCGGTGCCTTCGGATGAGCACCCGGACGTGCGCGTTCGCTTCGGTGCTGTTCCCGAGCGGCTGGAGTCGCCCCATCGGGTCAATCCGCGGGGCATCTGGGAGGCTGCGCCGAACCGCTTCCTGTTTCGCGTCGGGGGCATCGCCCGTTATCTCGTTGCCGATGGCACGGAGGTCCTCGTCGAGCCGGACGGCGGCAGCGAACGCAATATCGGGATAACCCTCGTTGGTTCGGCCTTCGCGGCGCTGCTGCAACAGCGCGGCATTGCCGCGTTCCACGCGAGCGCGGTGGCGACGCCGGCTGGCGCCGCGCTCTTTCTCGGGGCTTCCGGGGCAGGGAAGTCGACGCTGCTGGCGGGGCTGGTGGACCGAGGCTACGCGATGCTGGCGGACGACCTCGCTGGCGTGGACTTGGACTCGGCGGGCCGTCCGGTCGTGCTGCCGGCGTTTCCGACCATGCGTTTGTGGGATGAAGCGCTGGATGCGTTGGACTGGCGCGAGCGCTCGCTTGGGCGGGTAAGCGACGGTCTGGAGAAGTTCCTGGTGCCGGCGTCGCGTTTCCACGATGCGCCGCTGGCGATCGGCCATGTCTTCGTCGTCATCCGCGACGATGAGGACATCGTCGAACGGCGCACCACGTCGAGGGCGGAGACCTTGGCGTGGCTGACGAGATTCCGCTATCGCGCCCGCTTCATGGAGGGGCTTGCGCAGGAGGGGCGGACCTTCCGAACCATCGCCGCGATGGCCAGGAAGACCCGTGCGGTGCCGCTGCGCCGTTCTGCGGGGCCGCTTCGCACCAGTGGCTTGGTGGATTGCATCGAGGCGCGCATGAACCTCGCTGGCGCTTCGTGACTCGACGCGCCACCGCGCCCGGCGCCCAGCGGCCTCGCTAGAATTTGAGGATTCTCAGAGCGTCCACGATCAGCGCGGGCTTCGGCTTGGCGAGGAACTGGTCGGCGTCGAGCTTGTCGAGCAGGCGGGGCATGTCCAGGTATTGGGCGCGTTCCGGCGGCAGCGTGTCGTCTTCGAGCAGCCGGCGCACAATCGGCAGGGCCTGCGCGACTTGCGTGGTCGAGGCGGCGCCTTTCACGAGGTCGCGTTTGCCGGAGTCCGCGTCTCCGTACTCGGGGAGCAAACGCGCGACTGCGCGCCGCATCAGCCAGCGGTCTTCGCCGTCGCGCCGGTAATACTCGGGCGGCAGACGCAGCGCGAACTCCAGCAGTCGTCGATCCAGCATCGGATAGCGCGTCTCCAGCCCATACGCGGCGCATGCCGCGGCGCCCTCTTCGAGGGCGAACGCCTTCTGCCCACTGCGCAACATTCGCAGTTGCAGATGCCGAACGCCCAGCGTCCGGTGGACCTTCGGCGGCGACGGACGAACCCTCCGCGCGAAGTCCGGATTGACGAGCCAACGCGGCTGCGCTGGGGGCGGCGGCCGGTCGCGAAGACGACGCATCAAGGCGGGAAGCCGTGGATGCAGAAGCTCTAGGCAGAGCAGGGCGAATAGGCGCGGCGGTGAACGCCCGCGTTCCTTGGCAATGCGGAAGAGACGGAGCAAGCGGCCTCTCAGCAGCAGTTCGCGGCAGTCGCCGCTGCCGTCGTGGGAGACGCCGCCCTGGTCGCCGCCGTAGCCGCCGATCAGTACGCGGACGCCGAGTTCCTTGGCGAGGGGAAGCATCCCCGCGCCCGTGCGGCCAGGAAAGAAGGCATCGGCCCGCAGCCGCCGCACCAGGTCGTCCACGGCGTAGTCGTGATAGCGCACTTGCAGGTCTAGGCTCTTGGCGACCAGCAACGCGGCGTCGTACTCCCGCTGGTGCCCTTCCGGCAGCGGCGCCTTCGGCGGCGGCAGCAGAGTGAGCGCGAACGGCGGCGGACGGCCTTCGCGTTCGAGGTGGCGCACGGTCAGGGCGGTCACCGCGGTCGAGTCCAGACCGCCGCTCAACTCCACGCCCACGGGCCCGCCGGTCAAGCGGTCGCGCACGGCAAGATCGAGCAGTTCCACCACTTCCTCCAGCGCCGCGTCGTCGGAAGCGGGGCGTCGTCTGGGCAGCTTCTCCGGATGCCAATGGCGGTGCAGGCGGACCTTGCCGCGGGCGAAGACGAGGGCGTGCCCGGCTGGCAGTCGCCGCACCGCTCGGAAGAAGGTGCGCTCTCGGTCGTCCACGAAAAAGCGTGTCAACATGTCGGCGATCATGGTTTCGTCCAACTCGTCTCGGACGTCTTCGGCTGCAAGCACCGACTCCACCGAAGTGCCGAACACCAGCCGCCGCTTGCCGAGCGCGTAGTAGAGCGGGCGCACGCCCACCGGGTCACGGGCGAGGAACAGTTCGCGCTTGCGTTCGTCGTAGACGGCGAACGCGAAGTCGCCGAGCAGTCGGTCCGCGCAGTCGCGGCCCCAGCGCTTGAAGGCGCGCAGCACCAGCTCGGCATCGTCGATGTCTTCCGATGGCCGCAATCCGAAGGCGCTGCACAGTTCGCCGCGATTGTCCAAGCGCGCATCCGCGGCGACCGCGAGCCCGGCCGCGGTATCCGTTCGCAGGGCAATGTGTCGGCCCAGCACCGCCGAATCACTGCGCAGGCCGAGCGCCGCGCCGCCGTTTGTCCAGCGCGAGGCTGCGTCTCCGTAGTCGTGGAGCGCCGCCAGCATGGGCGCGAGATCGTTGCCGGCGGCCTCTCCCGCCAACTCGGCCGGCGCGAATCCACAGATGGCGGCCATGGCTACGAGGGGGAAGAGGAAGGGGAAGAGGAAGGCGTCTGCTGTCGATCTTCTCCGGCAGGCGCCGGGACCTCGGCGCCGCTTGCCTCCTCCTCTTGCGAGACGGCGTCGGGGTCGTCGCGGTGGACCCAGCCGTTGACGGTGAAGCGCGCGTCCTGCAGAAGACCGGAGTCGCCGCGCACGGGCAGTATCTCGTGGTAGTAGTCGCTCGGGAACAGCACCAGCATGTTGCGCATCGGCTCGATGCGCGAGAACGCGATGCCCGAAAAACGGGCGCGTTCCGCGTCGAAGCACGTGTCGTAGAGCAGCAGTTCGCCGCCAGCGAAGGCTCTGGGTTCGCGGTGGAAGTAGTAGACGTAGCTGATCGTCCGCGTGTAGGAGGGATCGTCCGGCCGCACCCCGTTGTCTTGATGCGCCGTGAAGAACCCGCCGGAAAGCGTTGCCGTGATCGTCACTTCGACGTTGCGCTCGTCGAAGCACTGTACGCCAAGCCGCGTCGCCACATCCGCGAGAACCGCGCGCAGCTTGGGCAAGAACCACGGGCGCACCTTGCGCACCAAGGGCCGTTCGGATTCCAGCGCGGTACGGCTGTCCGCGGCCACCACGCTCTCGTTCTTCTGCGTCACCTTGGCCGGATTGTAGGCGTCGTCGTCGCTCTCCCAGGCAATGCGCAGCCTCTCCTGCTCCTCCGCGGACAGGAAGTTCTCCAAGCGCACGAACGGCGTCGCGCGATGACCCTCCGGCGGGTTCTCGGGCTGCCGCGCACCGCTGATGGCGGCGATGAGCCACGCGATCGTGGCGTCGGGCTGCACCGCATGCAGGGTCCGATACGTGGCGATGGCTTGCGGGAAGTCTCCTTCGCGCCGCAACACGCGGCCGAAGCTGAGCAGCGCCGCGGGATCGCGCGGGTTGGCCGCCAAGCGGCGTTCGAGCGCAGTGCGCGCCTGCGCCGCCAGCACGTCGTTGGTCAGCGCCTGGGTCAGCCCCGGCGTGCGTCTGCGCGGTTTGGCGTCCGCGTCGCCGGACTTTTCCGGCGAGCCGGATGTCGGCGCGGCGTCTCCGTCCGGCCGTTCCGGAGGCGCGGGCGTCGGCTGGTCAGACATCGGCTTGGCGAAGGGCGAGGGCGCGCGGCGCCGCTGCGACGCGGAGGCGAGGCTGGCGGCCTTCGCCCGGCGGAGCGCTGTGGCGCAGGAAAGCGCGCGCCTCATCGAGGTAGCCGAACCGCCGCATGGTCGTGCCATGCGCGGCAACCAACGCTTCCACTTGCGCGGCGGTGAGGACCTCGCGCCAAGCGCCAGCGCGACCAGCGCGGAAGAACGAGAGCGCTGGCGGATGCTTCTCCGCGAAGCCGACGCGTTCCTCCTGGGCGCGCAGGCGCTCGAACGCGGCGTTCTCGACGCTGCGCGCCAACCGTTCGGCGTCCCAGGGCAGGGCGGCGAAGCGGACGATGGCGCCGAAACCGGCGATGGGATCCGCCAGCAGGTCTTCGTAGCGCGCCAGATGGACGCGCAGTTCGCGCTGCTCGGTCCAGCTCGCCGCATGCCCGCTCCAAGTGGAGAGCCGTTGCGGAAGCATGACGACCGCGCTGTCCTTGCGATTCGCCTCCGCCGCGGCGGGATCGTTCATTCTGCGGATGGCGTCGTCGATGCCGAACCGATGGTGGTGCGCCCAGGAGACCGCCACGTCGAGCGGATTGCGCACCAGGTGGACGACGCCGGCCGTGGCTTCGGGAGAGAACAGCGCCTGCTCGCCATCCCCTACGCGGCGCCAGGCACAGTGGGTCTTGACGAACCAGGGCGACGGCAGGGCGTCCGCCAGTACTTCCTGGAACCGCGGGCGGTACCGGTCCACGGCGCTTGCCGCCATGTCCGAGGAGCCGAGGCCCAGGTAGTTGTCGAAGTGTTCGCGGTCGTCGGCGAGGGGCTTGCCGACCAAGGCGTTGATGCTCGCCGGCGTGGCCGACGGGCGCAGATAGTTGGTGAGCACCGCCCGCGCCCAGGTGTTGCCGGACTTGGGATAGGACGCCAGCCAGACGATGGCCACGAGAACCCGCTAACCCGCCGCCACGGCGGTGTGGTCGCCGTCCAAATGCGCTTCGATGCGGCTCGTCAAGGCATCGAGCAGGAAGGGTTCGATGGGGCGGCCAATGGCGACCAAGCGTACCTGCTTGGCCATCGCCGCGGCAATGCGAAACTGCGTGGCGCCGTGCGGCATGCCATGCAGGAACCGCTTGCGATGCGTGTGTCTGAGCAGCTGCGACAAGGCAGTGGACGTCGTCTCGCGCTGCAGCTCGATGCCGCCGTCGGTGGTGAAGGAGACGAACAGGCCACGCACCGGCAGCGGCGCATCGTGGAACCGCGGCGGCGCCACGAAGTACCTCTCCATGCTTTCATGCACTCGTTGCCCAACGCGGCTGCGCCATTGCAGCGCGTCCAGCGACTTGCCCCACAGCCGGATGGTCGGAAACGCCGGCAGCGCGACCGGACGCCCGGCGTCGTCCAGAATCACGCCCGTCACGTCGTCGGCGAGCATCGCGTGGCCGCGCTTCGTCATGGCGGCGAGGGTCGTCGACTTGCCGGTCCCCGCCGGCCCGATGAACAGCACGGCGCCGGCGGAGGTCGCGACGGCGCTTGCGTCGAACGCCGCGATGCCGCGTTGTTGCAGCAGGGCGCCGAAGACGCAACCGAGCATCGCCACCGCGACTTCGTGCTCGCTGCCGCCTTCGGGCTCGACCACCACATCCGTGCCGTTCGAGACGAAGAAGCGCGCGACCCCCTCCATCCGCAACAGCAAGGCGCCAGGGACCGACTCCCAAACGCCATGTGCTTGATTGCGTGGACGCCCCCGCAGCCGCGCCGGGACGGCGCCGAGGCGGATGCGCACGTCCGCATCGGCGTCGTCGACTGCGTCGAGGCGCTGGAACGGCAAGGCGAACGGCGACTGGATACGCAACCCGTAGGCGCTGTAGGCGTAGCAGGGGGCGCCGACCTTGGCGACGATTTTCGATGTGGCGGTCACGCTTGATGTCCTTAGATCCTCGAGCCTTCGACGGCATCGGCGAGCTGTGGAACGCGAACATAGCGCAGTTCGCCCATCCGCTGCCATGTGGCTTCGCCTAGAAGTCGATCCCAAAGCGGTGGTTGGCCGGTACCTCAGCCCTTGCGCCGCGTCGTCCAGCAACCCGCCGTGCAGACCGTCTCGAAGTCCAAGAACCTGCACCGCTCCCAGCATCCCGAGCGGACGACCGCCGCCAGCGGCAGCGCCGTGCCGACGCCCTCGGCGACGAGCGCTCGGCCGAGCGTGTTCGCGAGGCTAGGCGGTGGCTGGTCGATAGTTCTTGAACCTCGTGTTCCCTCCGGGACCGGTGGGAATGGTCTCGTCCTCTTGAACCAAGGTCCCAAATGGGTGGTGGGACTTGAGGTTCGGAGCGCCGTGGCTCTCGATCACGTCGGTGAGGACGTAGAAGGTGGGCCTGCTCCAGGGCTTCTTCTCGGGCGCTTCGCCCGCGCCGTGTTCGCTCGACGCGCTAGCCACGGCAGGCCTCCCGCTCGATGCGCCATCGTCGGGGGGGGGGGGGGGGGGGGGGGGGGAATTCTGCGAGTGCGCCATCTTTCCCTAGGCTCCTCTTCTGTGTGTCAGCTTCGTGGACCCGCCCTTGCTGCGGCTGGTCCTCCGTCTTCAATGCCGGAAACCGCCTGCGAGCCTCGCTCGTTGGAGACGTGCCTAGACGTGCGCACCGTCCTCGACGGGTAGGCCGCAGCGCGTTTCGAGCGTAGGTTGGCCGCACGATCACCGCTTGTCAAGGGCTGTCGAAGGCTTCCAGGCGTCGTCCTTCGGCAGCCAGGGCGCACAGCGTGGCGGCGAGGGCCGCGCCCGAGAACTGCGCGGCGACGTACCGTCGGGTTAGGCCAAAACGCCTTAAAAATCAAGGTAGATCAACGCGCTCAAGACGGCATGCCGCTCGCTCGGGTTCGCAAGCATCCGCTGCGTATCCAGTCGTTCGAGCAGGCGCGGCATGTCGACGTGTTCCGACCCCTTGGGCGGCGTGTCGCGGGCTTCGAGAATCCGCCGCACGATCGGCAGTGCCTCCGCGACCTGCACCCGCGAGGCGTCGCTGCGCGCCCGATCCTCCTTGCCGGCGTCGCAGCCGTCGTAGGCGGGCAGCAGCCGCGTCACCGCCCGCCGCATCAGCCAGCGGCTCTCGGCGCCGCGCAGGTAGTAGTCGGGCGGCAGGCCAAGGCCGAACTCGACGACGCGACGGTCCAGCATCGGAAAACGCCGCTCGACGCCGAAGATCGGCTCCTGCGCCGCGCAGTGCTCGAAGGACGACGACATATCGGATTCGCGCAGCATCCGCAGCTGCATGTGCCGAATCCCGAACGGGCGCTTGGGTTTTGGGCGGCGCACGCGAACGCTCGCGGCGAAATCCCGGTCGATCAGCGATTCGGATCGCCTCTTGGGCGTTTGCCTTCGCCATAGCCGGTGCAGCGCGGCGAACGCGCGTGGACTGACGATGCCCAGCGCCGTGCGCGCGGCTTCCTTGAGCGGCGGCCGGTCGAGCTCGCCCGCGAGCTTGGCGAAGCGCCGCCATTGTCCGCGCAGCAGAAGCTGATGGAAGTAGCCGAAGCCGTTGTGCGAGACGCTGCCTTGGTCGCCGCCGAGACCGCTGAGCAGCACCTCGGTGCCCAGTTTCCCGGCGAGGGGAACCACTCGCGAGTAGCCCTGGCCGGGAAACAACGCCCGCGTGCGGATGTCCTTGACGCGCTCCTCGGCCGCGAAGGACTGGTAGTGAAGGGGCAGGCCGAAGCTCTCGGCGACCATCGTGGTGGCGTCGTATTCGTGCCGGTACTTCTCGGCAACCGGCTCGACCGGCGCCGGCAGCATCGAAAAGCCCACCGGAGCTGGCAATTGCCCGCGTTCGAGTTCACGCGCGGCAAGCGCCACGATGGCGGTGGAATCCAGCCCGCCGCTTACTTCCACGCCGACCGGCCCGCCGACGCAGCGGCAGCGCACCGCTCGCCCGAGCAGATCAAGCAGTTCCTCGATGGCGGCGTCGTCCGACGGCGGGCGCACGTCCGGGACGCGTTCGGGCTGCCAGTGGCGGCGAAAACTGGCTCTGCCGTTGGCGAACGCCATGCTGTGGCCGGGTTCGAGCTTGGACACCGCCGGAAAGAACGTGCCGTCGGCGGGGAAGTCGGCAGGCTTCCCCAGAAGCAGGGCGGCGATCCGCGTTTCGTCGATGTCTGCTGGTACCCCAGGCGCTGCGAGCACGCCTTGGACCGAGCTCGCGAAGACCAGCCGGCGTCCGCGCAGCGCATAGAAGAACGGTCGCAGGCCGAGCGGATCGCGAGCGCAGAACAGCTCCCGGTTGCGCGCGTCGAAGATGGCGAAGGCGAAATCTCCGAGCAGATGGTCCGGACAGTCGCGGCCCCAGCGCTTGAACGCGCGCAGCACGAACGCGGCGTCGTCGAGTTCCTCGCGTTCGGAGGGCGGTACGCCGAGGGCGTCGGCCAACTCGGGGCGATTGTCCAAGCGGATGTCCGCGGCCAGCGCGATGCCCGCTTGCCGGTCCTCGCGCAAGGCGATGGATCGCCCGCGCTTCGTGCTTGGCGAACTGCGCAGGGCGAGCCCGGCGCCGGGCCATCCGCTCCAGACCGAACTGGCGTCGCCGTAGCCTTCGAGGGTCTCCAGCATCGCCGCGAGGTCCTCTTCCGGGCCGTCCTGCCCGGCGACGAATCCGCAGATGGCCGACATTGAGCGCTGGAACGAGGCGAACGATCAGTACGTGGCGGCCGGCGCATCGTCGGGATCGGGTGCATGCGCACGGCCCACGAGTACACGGCCGGCATCGTCTCCACTCGACCAGTCGAGAAGACATCGGTCGCGGCTCGCGAAGGCGACGCCATCCCCCGGCGCCACCGTCGTTTGGGCGCGGTCGAACGTCAACGTGAGCGCATCCTCGATCGGTGCCAGCACGAGGACGCTCTGCTTGTCCTTGCCCTCCGGCAGCGTCTTTGCCCGAAGGTCGACGAGCTGGAACTCCGGCGTGGCTGCTTGCGGCACCGCCATGCGCGCCAGCGCGGTGCCGTTCTCGACCAGCTCCGGCGGGAGCGCGTCAGGGCGCAGCTCGCGGCAATCGGCGTCGAGGAGGTCTGGCCACAGCACGGCGGGCGCCCGCCAATGCAGCAGCAGGACTTCGGAGCGCCGCCCTTCGAAGACCGCTCGCCAGTGCGGGCGCCAACGCCCGTCGAAAAGCAGCACCGAGCCGGGCTCGCTCGCCCACGTTATGATTTCGCCCTCGGGTTGCTGCACGCTCACCGGCCAGGCGTCCAGGCCGTCCAAGGTGAGGGGAACGCTCATCGTGATGTCGAGCGGTGCGCGATCGACGTGCAGGGCCATGTCGCTGCCGCGGTCGTACTGCCAGAGAAAGGAGTTGCTGAACGAGCAGCCGGGGCGCGAGAGCAAGGCGCCGATTCGCGGCGCGAGCGCCATGCCGATCATCTTGCCGAACGGCGGATTGTAGAAGCCGACCTTGCGCTTCTCCGGGTCGTCCGTGAACGGTTTGCCGTGCGCGGACTCGGTGCCGAGGGACGAACGCAGGAACTCGATGGAGAGCCCGAGGTCGCCGAGGCTGAGTTCCAAGGGCAGAGGGCGCGGCTTACCTGTGTTCTCCCACTTGCGCGTCCGCCAGGCGGTGCTCGCGCCGTCCGTTGCCGCCGCCTTCACAGCGTCGCCGGGACCGAATCGCATGGCCCTGTCAGGGGCCCGTGCGTCGGTGCGGCCTGCCGCCACACGTCGTCGCCGAGTTTGCCGATCGAGCAAGGCGATTGCCGCTTTCTCTCCATCCGCGCAGAGTGCTTTAAAGCGGCCTCCCTAGTCAAGACGGGATGCTGGCCGGGGTGTGCGACAGATCGTAGGTCAGTGGTTGCTCACCAAGTCCATTCTCAAGCGGCGAGTGCGGCGACGCGGTCGTTCCAGTAGTCGTCGAGCTGGCCTCCGATGCGCGCGCAGCGGAGCCAGAGGACGGGGTTGGCGCCGGCCACGGTCCAGCGCATTCCGGGGCCTTTCGCGCGCTGGCCGACGACGTTCTTGCAGCCCGCCTCGATGACGCCGGAACCGATCGGCAGGCCGCTGGCGAGGTATTCGTCGTAGCGCATGCGGTCGCGCCGGGCGCCGAGGTACGCGACCGCGCGGCGGCACTCCTCGGCTTCGCCGCCGCGCTTGCGCAGGTCGTCCAGGGCGTCGTCGACGCGGCCCGCCTTGAGCATCGCGCACAGCTTCTTCGCCCACGCCTCGGCGAGGTCGCCGTCGCCGTGGCGGGCGCGCGCCGCCGCCCACAGGTACTCCGCCGCGTGGTAGTAGTCGACGATCCTCTCGGCGTCCGGGAACCAGTCGTCGAACACCCGCCGGATCCACTCCGCGCCGTCGCCGACGCACACGTCGACGTCGCCCGGCCCGCAGCCCGCCGCCGCCAGTTCGCGCAGCAGCCGCCGCTCGAACGGCGACTCCCGGCCGGGCGTCTCCGCCGCGCTCTCGATCGCCGCGAACAGCACCGCCGCGCCCTCCACCATGCGCGGGCGGCCCTCGGCGTCCGTCTCGGACACCCACAGCGCGCCCACCTTCGCCTCGCGCGTGCCAGCCCGTCCGCCGTCCTTGCCGGAACGCCCCTCGGTCTCGCTCGGCAGCGCCGGAACGCCCGTGCCGTCCACCGCGCAGCACAGCTTCCGCCCCGGCTTCGACGCCTCCCGCGCCAGCGAGGCCCCGTCGCCGTCGCCTCCCCCTTCCGACCGCCACGCCTCCAGATCGTCGCCCACCGCCCGCGTCGTCCGCTCCACCCGCTTCGCGCCGAAGTTCAGCCCCGACAGCTCGCGCAGCAACTCGTCCGCCCCCGCGTAGCTGCACTGCGAACCCGCCAGGCTCGCCAGACGCCGCGCCGACGGCGTCATCGAACCCTCGACGCCCAGCCGCCGCGCCCGCGGGCGAACGCTGCGCCCGCACTCCCGGCACCCGCGCCGCGCCATCTCCACCCGCACGCTCCCCAGCACCGTCTCCACGCGCACCTCGTCGACCCGCAGCAGCCGCGTCCGACCGCCGCACGCCGGGCACGCGCACGGCGCCGCGTCGTCCTTCCCGTACGCCAGCTCCAGCCCTTGCCGCGCCAACTCCTGCATGTCCGCGCGCAGCCGCATGTCCAGCAGCGCCGCATCCCTCGAACCGGACCCGCAGCGCGCCATCTCGAACCGCGCCAAACGCGCCGTCGCCGCCACCAGCTCCCGCCGCAGCCCCGCGCCTTCACCCTCTTCGCGCTTGCGTTCCTCTTCCAACTCCTCGACAGTCCCTGTCGCCATGGCGGGTCTCCTTCCCCTGGCTCGTTTCGCAAAAACGCCAAGAGTACGAGACCCGCCTTGGCTCAACCCCCTCGACCGCCGACCTCCGCGCCAGAACGGCCCGGGCGCGGCGACCACCGACGACGGCGGCTTCAGCCACGGCGCGCTCTGAACGGCATCGGGCGCCAATCCGTCCTCCGCAACGGCCGCGTCGCTCGACTCGCCGCCCGAGATCGGACCCAGTGAGCAACCACTGACCTACGATTTGTCGCACACCCTGCTGGCCGAAGGAGCCGCCTAGCCGTCGATCTCGCGGTACCCGAACGCGCCAAGGAGGCCATGCGCTCTGCCGAACACGCGATTGAGGGCGGCGACTTCCACACCGTTCAAGCGTTCGATCTGGCGCGCGTTCATATCCGTGAGCATGGCGTGGTACGTGCCCTTCACCGGCAGGCGTTGGCGCAGTTCGAGGTCGTCGAGTTGCGGTACCAGCGCCTGGATTCGCGCCGCCACCTCCTCTGGCGCTGCGCACATGGCCTCATAGGTGAAGAAGACGCCGCTCGCCCGCCAGCGCTCGATGTTGCGCCGCTGCGCCTCCATGCAGGCCACCACGTGTACCGCTGCCGCCTCGGCCAGACGCGCTTCGCAGCCGTCGAACAGGCGCTGGTAGTCGCCGGGAAAGCGCCGCCGGAAGTTGCGGCAGATGCCTTCGCAGACAGCGTAGGGATTGCGCACCATGAACAGGAATCTGGCGTTGCGGAAGTGCTGCGCCAATGCAGCCACTTGCAGCAGGAACGGCGGCGACTTGGTGAGGAAGACGGATGCGCGCGGGTGGCTCGCCGATGCCTGGAAGTACCACGCCTTGCGCGTGTGCGGCCAGTCGTAGGCGTCCGCGTCCGCGAAGCGTCGCAGCGCTTCTTCCCGCGCCGCCCAGATCATCCCCGGCGCGTCGACGCCCGGCCCGAAGGACGTGCGCGGTCCGCGGAAACCGGGCATGCGCTGCCCTTCGGCCGGCAGACGCCAGACCGCTCGGCAGGTCCCCAGCGCCGCGTTCAGGAACGTCGAACCGCTGTTGTTGGCGCAGATGACGAACAGGTGCGCGTCGAGGATGCGCTCCATGTCGAAGTCGGCGCCGCGCAACACGGCTTGAGGGGCGAGACGAGCCAAAACAGGCGAACCGAGCGCGTCAGCGCGGCGGTTCCAACCGCGCCTGCAAAGCATCCTTGGCCCAGAGCCAAGGCCGAAGGAAGAAGTAGAGGAAGAACAGCCGATCCGGCAGATCCACGCGCTGCCAGTCCTCCGGCACCACCATCAGACGGGCGAGCTCGTGCGTCGCGAAGCGCAGGTTCGGCTTGACCGCGGCGCGCAACGGTACCTTGCGCCAGAACGGCGGCCAGCGCCCGGTGCGCCAGATCTCGGGCAGCATCCGGGCGACCGCACGCGCCCGCCATCCTTCGACGGCGGGGCCCCGGCTCACCCCCAGCGCCCGACACGCCACCAGCGTGGAGTGCCATACGGCGTCGATGCCGGCGCTCTCGCAGCGGACCGCCATCCGCGCCAACTCGGCGTCGTCGCTGCGGTCGAGGCACAGCGCCACGTCGCACAGCCACTTGAGCAGCCGCCAGCCATGACCGACGCCGTGGCACATCAAGTGCAGCAGCTCGTCTTCGGGCGCCTGTGTCGGATAGACGTCCGGGCCGATCCGCACCATCGCCCGGCGCTCGTGCAGCCGCGCGAACGGCGCATCGAAGTAGTGGGGATTCCCCAGAATGCGGCGATGCAGCTCGAGCCACACGCCCCGCCGCGCGAACGTTTCCTCCTTCTTCACCCGCTGCGCCCAGCGGCGTCTGACCGGCGTCTCTGGGAAGGTTCTCGCCGGCTCGAAGCCAGCCGCGCAAACGGCCTCGCGGGCTGCGGGGAACGATTCCGGCGGAACCAGCAGGTCGATGTCCACCGCATCGCGGACGAACGGATCGCCGTACAGCCGCTGCGCCAGAGGCAGGCCCTTGAGCACCAGGAACGGCGTATCGCGCACGGCGAAGCCCGCCGCCAAACGACGCAGCCCGTCCAGTTGGCGCATGCCGCGCCGAAGCGCGGCGACGCGCTGCTGCCGCAGCTTCGCGATCAACGCCGCCAAAGCCGCGCCTGCGTGATCTTGCGGCGCTTGGCCGCGGCGCAGCAAACCGCTCACTTGATGGGTCGCGGCGAACGCGGCCAGGCCGTCGAGGTCCGCGATCTGCGCGAGCAGTTCCGCGTCGGCGCCCGCGCTGTCGCCCAGCGACAGACTCAGCCGCAGCGCCGCGAGCAAGCCATCCAGCGGCGGGGCCGGAGCGAGGGAAGGCGCTGCCAAGGCAGAGAGTCTAGGCCCGCCCCCGACAGGGGCGCGTCCACATTGCCAGACTCGACTCGACTGCGAAGATCGATGCCATGCGAAAAGCGTAGCGGGGGAGGCGAACCGAGGCAACCGCGCTGGACGACCGCGCCAAGCGCCGTGGTTGCCACCCCTTGGCGTCAGCTATCGGCCGAGCTGGGCGAAGCGCCGTGTTCCTTCAGGATGTCCGCACACAGTTCCACGCATTCGTTGCAGATGGTGGATTGCGATCCGGCGATCAGTTTCGACACCTCTTCCTTCGGCTTCTTGCAGAACGAGCAATGCGACTGCCAGTCGGCAGATCCTGCCAAGTTGGGCAGCTCCTTCGGCGCGAGCTCCAGCAACTGATCGCGGGCCTCGATGAAGGCCTTCTGGCGGCGCCAGCTGGCGAAGCCGTGTTGCCGGGCCACCACGAGCTGCGCCCGTTGCAGCGAGAACGCGCTGTCGGCGTCGAAGTAGGGCGCCACGCGCTCGAGCGCTTGCGGGTCGCCCGCCTGCACGGCCTTGAGCAGCTGCTTGGCGTGGTCCTTGAGGGTTTGCAGTTGAATGCCGTCCGGCAACGGCGCGGGTTCGTCGGCCATGAGGACCTCCTTTCGCGTTGGGCCCGGTGTCCGCGCCGTGGGCCGAAAGAAGGTGGCGATGTCGGTACGTCAGATGGCGGCTATTGCCTTCCCGCGGATCGGATGCGCTCTGACACGCACACCGAACCCTAGCGTTGCGCTGGCCGCGGGTCAATGCCATGCGCGACGGCGAGCGGTTCACTTTGCAGCCCGCCTTGACTATATTGGCGGGTGTGCGCGGCTAGGCGGTTTGGCGAAAATGGCGTGGCCCATCGACACGGTGCGCAAACAGGCTCGGATGCGGCCCTTCCGCCAGCGCGACTCTCGCCGGCAGGAGGGGCACGCCGCCATCGAGTTCGGCCTCCTGCTGATGACGGTCATCCTGCTGTTCGCCTTCGTCGGCGAGTGGCTGCGGTTCTCGCTGATTTCCCAGACCTTGGCGCGCACGACGCACCTGAGCGCCCGCGCCGTGGCGGCGCAACCGACCGCCACCGCCTGCGAGGCCACGGTCACCAACACCTTCACCGAAGACGTCACCGCCAGCTGGCTGCTCGACCGCAACGACGACGGCACTCTCGACGTCGTGGTCACCACCGCCGACGGCTGGCCGGCGAACACTGGCGAGGTCAACTTGGCGATCAGCTGGGAGGACAATCCCAACGACGGCGCCGAGACGGAGATCGCCTGGGACGACGCCGTGGCCGGCAGTTGCGGCGGCACCGGCACTTGGCTGCGCATCCGCGCCCGGGCGGCGCCGCTGCCGTGGTACGGCCCCTTCAGAACCTTGATGCCGGACGGATTGGCGCTCAGCCACGAGAGCTGGGCGAGGAACAGCCGGGCGTGAACGGGATTGCCAGCAGCGATGCAGGCGGGGCGTCTTCCTTGCGAACGCGAACGCGCCGCCGCCCTCCGCGCTCCGCTGGCGGGCGCGCGAGCGGATCCGCCGCGGTCGAGTTCGTCATGATCATCCCCTTTGCTTTGGTGCTGATGGCGGCCATCATGGACTTGCGCTCGTTCACGCTCTACCAGGCGGATTTGGACCGCGAGCTCTACACCGTGGCCGAGGTCATCGCTGGCGCCGGGTCTTGGGATGCCACCACCGCCGAGGACGCCCTGCGCAAGGTCATGCGCGCCGGTGCCGACCGGCTGCGCGGCTGCCCGTTGCAGAACGCCGACGCTTGCGGGCGCAGCGCCGGCTGGATGCGCGTGGTGGTGATCGCGCGCCCGCGCGACGATCCCGGCGACCCCTCGGCGACGCCGCCCGAGCCGGCCGTGCCGGCGACGAACTCCGACGGCACCAACTGCAATCCGACGTCGGGAACGGCGCCGTTCTGCGAACCGGAGGTGCTGTTCGAGGTGGACTTCGACACCGCGACCGCCGGCATCCAGCGCGCCGAATGGGGCGGCGACGCGACCGACAACAATCTCTGCGCGGGAAGCGCCTCCGGCATGCCGAACGAAGGCGTGCAGTTCGGTCGCAACGTCGTCGTGCTGCCGAACGAGGCCGCGGACCCGGACGGCGATGGCCCCGACCCGGCGCCGCAGCCGACCGAATGGATCAGCCGCGAGCTGACCAGCGACGAATGGTGGACCGTGGTGGAGGTCTGCACCCATTTCGCCGGCGGCACGTCGACGCCCGGCATGTTCGGCGGCGGGATGACCGGCTTCGCGCTGAACGCCTTCGACGTGTCCGGCAGTGGCGCCTTGCCGCGCCGCGTTGCCTGGGGTTCCACGGAAGTGCTTGACGACTGCAACTGGTGCGGCGCCACCGCCGCCGGAGGGACGCCGTGATCGATCGCTTCGTCGCCTTTCTTCGCTGCCGGCGCGCCGGCGCCATGCTCTTCGTCGGCGCCGCCGGGCTGACGCTGATGGCGAGCGTCGGCGCGATGATGACCAACTACGCTTGGCAGGAGGCGCAGTTCGACCGCGTCCGCGGCGCCCTGCGGGCTTCGCTCTCCGCCAGCGCCGGCCTGTTGAAACGCGCCTCGGATACCACCGTGCAAGTGCAGATCAAGGAACGCATCGCCGATTTTCTGCGCGGCCTCGTGCCCGGCATGGAGGTCGACGACGACGACATCACGGTCGAACACGACGCCGCCACCAACGAGACCTGGGTGACCGTCGGCGGCACCGCCAAGTACGCCTTCACGAACTTCTGGGGCGGGGGCGGAGGCGGCGGCGGCAACGTCGGCGTCGACCTGCCGAGCGTCCGCGTCGGCGTGGCGGTGGACATCAGCCGCTACGAAATCGCCGTGGCGGCGGACCTCTCCGATTCCATGCGGGGTTCGAAGATGCGGTCTCTGCAAGCCGCCTTGCGCACCGCCATCGGCGTTCTGGAAGACCAGGTCGCCGGGACGCCGGGCAGCATGGCCGCGGCCATCGTTCCCTTCGGCCACGCCGTCAACGTGGCGGACACCTCCGGCACCGGCGCCACCGAGGGCAAGGCGCGCTACGCCCGCATCCTCACCGGCGCGTCGGTCACCACCGCCGACGTCTCGGACGACGCCAAGGGCACCGACAACCACTACTACGACATGTACGGATCCTACGGACGCAGCATGCTCGACATGTCGTCGGTCATCAGCAAGCGCCTGCCCATCACCGAGGCCACGCCGGACTGGAACCTGCGCGAGGACGAATCCATCGACGTCTCCGCGCTCATGCCCGCCACCGCCGCCACCACCTGGAGCGTCAACGGCCTGGACTTCTGGAACGGCTGCGTCATGGCGCGCTGGGGCGCCTACTGGGACGCCGGCGCGAGGCCAACCTCCTGGGATGCGGACGAACTGGACAACAACGCCGCCCTCTATCCCGCGAAGGCGAGCGCGCCCGCGTGGGGAACCGGCGGCACGGCGCTGGCCGGCCAGCCGCTGCACATCTCCGACACGGCCCCGTCCCACGGCAGCCCGGCCACTCGCTTCATCGCCTATTCGTTTCCGGATTCGTTCATGGGCGGCACGGCGGACGCCAGGGTCGAAGCGATGCTGAAGGAAACGCTCACCGACGGCAGCGTCGTCGGCGGGGCGCTCGTCGCCGACCCCACCGCGCCCAACACGGTGCGGGTGATCGACCGGATGCGCGGCTTCAACGACTGGGGCCGAACCAACCAGCGGCGCGAAACCGTGGACGGCGAAGCGCTGTGTCCGACCAACCCGGTGCTGCCGCTGACCGACGTCGGCGCCGACCTGCGCACCTACACGGACAGCCTCACCCATGTGCCGCGGTTCGGCAACGTCGGCGTCACCTACCTGCATCTGGGCGTCGTCTGGGGGCTGCGCGCCTTGTCGCCGCTGTGGCAGAGCGCCTGGGGCGTCTCGGATTCGCAGGGCACCACGCGCCCGCTCGCGCCCTGCTACGGCGACAACAGCACCGGCTGCGCCCGCGACCTCAAGAAGACCATCGTCATCCTTTCCGACGGCGGCAACAACCCCAGCGATCCCGCGCATGGACGCGCTTCGCGGGGCATTCAGGACGGCAACAACCTCTCCGGCGTCAACAACCCGGTGCTGGCCTACACCGAAACGCGGAAGTACGCCCTTTGCGGCGGCAACAACACGGCCTTGGGCATGCTGCCGACCGGCACTGGCGTCGCCGACTGGAAGGCGGCCGCGCTCGACAAGACGCCCGCCGACTTCAACGCCCGCTTCAGCTCGATGCTCGACACGGACGGCACGTTCAACGCCGCCGCCACGGTCACCTTGGCCAACGACTGGCGGGAAATCGTGCATCCGGATGCGACGAGCACGGACATCGCCAATTGGTCCCTTCTGTTCGATCGGATCACGCCTTGGCAGCTGTTTCGCGGCGAGGAGGCGACCGTCGAGGGCTCGACCTGCAGCATCTCCGACGCCTTCGCCGGCAAGACGCCGGCTGGTTGCGCATGGACCAGCGCTACGACGTTCACCGCCGACGGGCGCCCGACCCAGCGCCCTGGCTGCCGGCCGGCGCACCCGTTCGGCCCCTACGGCAACATCGACGACTTCATGCGCGTGAGCGGCAGCGAGGTCGTGTCCTCGGCGGCGCCGTTCCAATCCGACGCTTCGTGGACCTTGGACACCACCCAGACCACCATGAAGACGCACACGAAGTCGACCCTCGACGGCTGGTTCGCCGAGGCGTGCCAGTTCGCCGGCGATCGGGACGTCTCCATCGTCGGCATCTTCTTCGGCGACTCCAACCGGCAGACCGCCATCGCGGCTCTGGAATCCTGCGTCGACAAGGCGGGCGGCACCGACGGCGTCCAGGACGTCCACATCGCGCCCACGGAAGCCGCCTTGCAGACCGCGTTCCGCGAGATCTTCACCATCAGAGCGAACCTGCGCTTCCTGAACTGAATCCGAGCCTGTTTCCCGACAAGCGGTTGACGGGCGCGGCGAGGGGCGTCTACGCTCCGTTCGCTTGCTTCATCTTTCATTGCTTTAAGCGAGGTGCGAATGGCGGAACCGACCGATACCAAGTTGACACGTATTGGCATTTTCTACGACGGCAGCTATTTCGCTCATGTGAGCGACTACTACCTCTACCACCACGAGCGCCGGGCTCGCGTCAGCATCCAGGGCATGCATGCGCTCATCCGCGACGAAGTCGGCACCCGCGAGCAGACCGACCCGCGCTACTGCCACATCGTCGAGGCGCACTACTTCCGCGGCCGCTTCTCGGCGGACGACGCCCGCCGCTACGACGCGCAGCGGGCGGACGGCGACAGTTCGCTCTACCGCGAGCGGAAGTTCGAGGACGCGCTGATCAAGGCCGGCGTGACGCCGCACTTCCTGCCCATCTTCGCCAACGACGGCCGCCCGCGGGAGAAAGGCGTGGACGTGTGGCTCGCGCTCGAAGCCTTCGACCTGACGCGCACCAAGGGCCTCAACGTCGTCGTGCTGGTGACCGGCGACGGCGACTACGTGCCGCTGGTGCGCAAGCTGAACGGCCTCGGCACGAGGGTGATGGTCACGGCCTGGGATCTCGGCGAGGGGCAGAGCAACACGCGCACGGCGCAGACCTTGATCGACGAGGTGACCTATCCGGTGATGATGGGCAGCATCATCGACGACCGGGCGCGGCGTCTCGACCCGCTGGTGGTCAACCTGTTCGTGCCGCGCCCGCAGCAAGCCCCAGAGCACTACGAACAGCAACAGCATCCGCCAACGCCCGACGGCGGCACGTACGACGGCGAATCCCGCCCGTGGCAGCCGCGTCCGCAGCCGCAACCGCGGCCCGCGTTCTCGGTGCCGGAACCCACCGATCCGTCGATCCGCGAGCTCGGCTACATCGCCAACATGCCCATCGGCCGCGAGTTCGGCTTCATCGAGTCCGATTCCGGCGGCGAGCGGCTGTTCTTCCACCAGAGCTGGGTGGAAGGCTGCGACTTCCGCGATCTGCAGCCCGGCGACCGCGTCCAGTACACGCCGGATTCCAATCCCCGCGACGGTCGCCCGGTGGCGATGCGCGTGGTGCGGCAGACGGACGAGCAGCCGCTCGATGTGGAGGAGGAACTCTGATGCCGGACGCGAGATTCTTCGCCGAATCCCCGCAAGCCGTCGGCCTCGATGCCGAGCGCGTGGCTGCGCTGTTGGCGCGGGTGCGCCAGGAAGTGGCGGAGGGGCTGCTGCCTTCGGCGCAGATCGCGGTGGCGCGGGAAGGGCGGCTGGCGCTCTTCGAGACCATCGGCGAAGCCGCCAGCGACGCGCTCTACTGCGTGTTCTCCTCCACCAAGGCGCTCACCAGCGCGGCGGCGTGGCTGCTGATCGAATCCGGCGACTTGCGCGTGGAGGAGAAAGCGGCGGACATCGTTCCCGAGTTCGCCAGCAACGGCAAGGACGCGGTGACGGTGGAGCAGCTCTTCCTGCACAGCGCCGGCTTCCCCAGCGCCCCGTTCCGCCCCTTGGACTGGTTCGACCGCGACCGCCGCCTGTCGCGCTTCGCCTCCTGGCGCTTGAACTGGCCGCCGGGCTCCCGCTTCGAGTACCACCCGACATCGAGCATGTGGGTGATCGCGGAGATCATCGAACGCCGCAGCGGCCGCGACTTCCAGCGCTTCGTCCGCGAGGAGATCACCGGCCCGCTCGACCTGCCCGACTTCCACCTCGGACTGCCAGCGAGCGAGAACCCTCGCGTCGCCGAGTTGGAATACCGCGGCGAAGCGCTCACCAGCGAAGACTACGCCCGCCTCGGCGTTCCAGAACCGCCGGTGACGGAAGTGACCGAAGACGCGATCCTGGGCTTCAACCAACCGGAGGTCCGCGCCGTGCCCACGCCGGGCGGTGGCGGCATCGCCAGCGCGGCCGAGCTCGCGCTCTTCTACCAGGCGCTCATGCACGGCGGCAGCATCGGCGGACGCCGCGTCTGGCAGGAGAAGACGCTGGCGATGGCGACCGAAGTGCGCTCGGGGAACCTTCGCGATCCGCTCAGCGGCAAGCGCGTCAACCGCGCCCTCGGCGTGGTGGTGGCGGGCGATGCGGACCGCAACTTCCGCGGCTTCGGCCACGAGAACAGCCCGCTCGCCTTCGGCCATGGCGGCGCTGGCGGCCAGATCGCCTGGGGCGACCCGACCACCGGCATCTCCATCGGCTACTGCACGAACGGCTTCGACCGCAACCCGCTGCGCCAAGGCCGTCGCACCGTGAGCATCTCGAACCGAGCCGCCAGAGCCGTCGCTTAGATCACGAAGCGTACAAGCTGCCCTTGCCGAACCAGCGCCGGTTTGGCGGGGCAGGGCGGCCGGCTGCGTTGCCTACGAAGGAAGCAGCGCCGCCACTTCGTCCCGCTCTTCGACGAGTTCCGCCTCGGTGACATCGAGCTTCGCACGGCTGTATTCGCCCACCGAAAGCCCTTGGACGATGCGCCAATCGCCCCCCTCGCACCGCACCGGATAGGAGAAGATCAGCCCCTCGGCGATGCCGTAGCTGCCGTCCGACGGCACGCCCATGCTCACCACCCCTTGCGCTCCGGCCACCCAGTCGCGCATGTGGTCGATGGCCGCGTTGGCCGCGGAAGCCGCGCTCGAAGCCCCGCGCGCGTCGATGATGGCCGCGCCGCGCTTCTGCACGGTCGGCAGGAACTTGTCCTCCACCCAGGCCATGTCCACCCGTTCCAGGGCAGGCGAGCCGTCCACCGTGGCATGGTGCAGGTCGGGGTACATGGTCGGCGAATGGTTGCCCCAGATGGCGAGGCCGGCGATGTCCGTCACTTGCGCGCCGGTCTTGGCGGCCAGCTGCGCCAGCGCTCGGTTGTGGTCGAGCCGCGTCATGGCCGTGAAGTTGCGCGGGTTCAGCGCCGGCGCGTTGCGTTGCGCGATCAGGCAGTTCGTGTTCGCCGGATTGCCCACCACCAGCACCTTCGCGTCGCGGCTCGCGTGGTCGTTCAGCGCCTTGCCCTGCACCGAGAAGATCGCCGCGTTCGCTTCCAGCAAGTCGCTCCGCTCCATGCCCGGACCGCGTGGCCGCGAGCCCACCAGCAGCGCGATGTCCGCATCCTTGAAGGCGACCTCCGGGTCATCCGTGGCGACGACGCCGCGCAGCAACGGGAACGCGCAGTCGTCGATTTCCATCACCACGCCGCGCAGCGCGTCCATCGCCGGCGGAATCTCCAGCAGTTGCAGGATCACCGGCTGCTCGGGGCCGAGCATGGCGCCGGAAGCGATCCTGAAGACCAGCGCGTAGCCGATCTGCCCGGCGGCGCCGGTGACGGTGATGCGAAGTGGCGCGGTCATGCGAAGCTCCGATGCGGGAAAAACCGCAATCTTACCCGTCGTCGCGGCGATTGCCGGAGCGTTGTTGCTGCGGTGGCCGAACGAAGGCCGCCTACTCCCGCCGCAGCCCACCACTAAGTCGCGTCCGCGCATCCCCCGGCTGCTCCGCGAACCATCGCCCATCGCGCCAGCAGGCGATGGCGGTACGCACGAACGGCGCAAGCGGTTCCGGCAACCGCTCCGGCTGCGCGAAGACTAGGCCATCGCACTTGTCCGGCTCGCCAATGGCCGGTGTGCCGCCCCAGGCCAGCGCCTCGAACAGCACGTTCACCCCCTCCGCGTAGGGCAGCACCGCCACCGGCCGCACCGCCTCCGCCTCCACGCAAGCCTCCTCCCGACACTCCCGCACCGCCGCATCGACGACGGTCTCACCATGCCGCCGATGCCCCCCCGGCAAGGTGAAGCACCCGTCCATGAAGCCGGTATTGGCGCGCCGCAGCATCAGAAGTCGCCCATTCCCATCCCACACGAACGTATGCACGACGATGGCGAAGGCGTCCCGCTCGGTTCCAGTCGTCATCCATCAATCCTACATGCGTCCCAGACGGCGGGCGTCCCTTCCCTGCTCACATCCCTAATCCAAATGCAATCGCCGCGCTTGTTGACCGGCCATCGGCAACCTTGGCACTCTAGCGTTGCCGTGCTCCCCGACGTCTACGACTCGCTCTCGCCAGCCAGCCGCCTCGTGGCGCAAGCCTGTGGCGTGGTGGCGCCGTTCGGTCTGAACATCGCGAAAGGGCATCAGATGCTGGCCACGGCTCGCGTCACGCTGGACGGTCGGCGCATCGAGCAACTGAAGATCCGCGAGTGCTACGCCGAGCTTCTCGCCGCTGGCGTGGTCGAAAAGCGCGGTCGGCACGACCACTACGCCGTGTCGTCGCTGGTGCTGCCGCTCACCCGAACGGCGTTCGAGGCCGGCCATCTCGGCTCGCTCGCCAATGCGTTCCAGAAGGTCGGCTTGAGCGGCTGGTACGACCCCGCCGAAGACCAGATGCTGCTGCGCAACAGCGTCGTCGCTGGCAACACAGTCGGCATCGAGGAAGCCCTCGACGGGCCGGGGCTGGTTCCGGACTGGAGCTTCCTCGCCGAACCGTTCGCGGAAGACCTGCTGCTCGGCTTGTCGGAACCGCTGCGGCGGCGCGCTTTGGATGGGTGCCTCGCGCACGTCATCGACACCGCCGCGCCGCCCGATCCGATCATCGACGCCAGCCTGCGGCTCGCCGTTTCGCCTTTCGACCACATCGCCGACATCGCCTTCGTGCAGGTGCTCCGGGGCCGCTTCGACGCCGCGCTGGACGTCTTCGCCGCGCTGCCGCAGGACGCCCGGGAAGTGCGCAGCGGCGAGGCGTCCACCCGCGCGCTGATCGCCCTCCTGCAAGGGCGCGACGACGAGGCCCTGCGCGGAATCGAAGACGCGCTGGCAGCCGAAAAGGCCGGCACCCGCAAGCGCATGGTGGCGCCGAAGTCGCGGGCATTCGTCCTCGCCCTCCTGGCGATGGTGAGGGAGGACACGCCGACCACGACCAGCACGTTGACGCAAGTGCTGCGCGTGGCGGCCCGCGCCGACGTGTCCGAGCAGCTACTGGAGTTCGTGGCCAACGCCGCCAACATCAAGGCGCGCGGCGGCGTTTTCACCCGCCGGCCGGACCATCCGTGCTTCGACGCGCTGCTCGACGGTCTGCTGAGCTGCTGGCTCGGCGACTTCAATCCCGGGCCGGAGAAGCGCCGCGACGTGCTGCTCGGATTCCGCGACCGCGCCCTTGCGCATGGCTTCGATTGGCTGACCGCGGAGTGCAACGAAGTGCTGCGCCGCTACGCGGCCCTCCACGAGGGCAACGAGGGCGAAGACCAGCCGCCAAGCGGCGAACATGCGCAGCTCGGCACGCTGACGCTCGCCAGTCTCGGCGCACCGATGCCCGAATGGGAATATCCGCTGCGTGATCTGGAGCGGCTGGCGCAAGCGGCGGTCGGGCGGGCGAAGACCGCGAAGCGGGAGACCGAGACGGCCAAGCGGCTCGCCTGGCGGCTGGAGGTGGAAGGACACGCCATCAGGGTCGGCCCCCGCGAACAGAAGCAGAAGAAGAACGGCGACTGGACGATAGGCCGCCGAGTCGCCCTCCGGCGGCTGGTCGAGGACGCCGCCAAGCTGGACTACCTGCTGCCCGAGGACCGCAATGCGATCGCCGCCATCTCGACCCGCCAGTACTACGGCGGCATGCAGGAGTTCTACGCCGGCGGGCCGACCCTCCACGCCCTCGCCGGCCATCCGCTCGTCTTCAATTCCGCCGGCCGTCAGGTCGACGTCGTGGAGCGGCAGCCGGAACTGGTCGTGGACGAAGGCAGCGGCGACAACATGGTGGTGCAGATGCGCCCGTCGCCGCAGTTCGGCAACCACTACCACACCGAGATGGTCGGGCAGCGCCGCTGCGAGGTGACGCGCTTTCTGCCAGCGCACATTCACCTGCTCGACGTGGTGACGAACGACGGCCTAGTGCTGCCGAAGGCCGCCAAGCCGCGTCTGCTGGAAGCGGTGGCGTCGCTGGCTTCGGACATCCGTGTGCAGAGCGCCACGGCGGACGGCGCAAGCGGCCGCGAACTGGATGCCGACTCCGAGCCGTGGGTGCAGCTGGAGCCGTGGGAAGGTGGACTCTCCGTGGCGCTGGTGGTGGAACCCATCGCCGGTTCGGACATCTGCTTCGAACCGGGCGCGGGCGGCAGCGTGGTGTTCGCCCATCAGGACGGCGAACGGGTGCAGGCGCGCCGCGACCTCGACGCGGAACAACGGGCGGTCGCCCGTCTCGTGGCGGCGTGTCCGGCGCTTGCCGAGCGCCCGACCGAGCAGGTGCCGCTGCTGCTGCCGGATCCGGTGCAGTGTCTGGAACTGCTCGAACGCCTCGACGCGGTGGAGGCGCGGTGCCGATGGCCAAAGGGCGAGCGCTTCCGCATCGTTCCCAGCACGCCCTCCTTTTCGCTCACCGTGCGCTCGGCGGAGCAGTGGTTGCAGGCATCCGGCCAGCTCGCGGTGGACGAAGACCGCGTGCTGGATCTGAAGCGGCTGTTCGAGTTGCTCGAAGCCAGCCCGAAGTCGCGCTTCCTCGAACTCGGCAGCGGCGAGTTCCTTGCCCTCACGAGCACGTTCCGGCGCCAGCTGGACGACCTCGCGGGCCTCTCCGCTCCGGCCGCCAAGGGCGAAGTCCGCATGCACCGCTTGGCTGCCTTGGCACTCGACGATCTGCTGGAAGACGCCGCCCTCGACGCCGATCACAGCTTGCGCGAGATGCGCGAACGGCTGCGCGCTGCCGAATCCTTCGAACCGACCGTGCCGAGCACCCTGCAAGCCGAGTTGCGCCCCTACCAGGTGGAGGGCTTCGCCTGGCTCGCCCGCTTGAGCCGCTGGGGAGCGGGCGCGTGCCTGGCCGACGACATGGGCCTCGGCAAGACCGTGCAGACGCTGGCCGTGCTCCTCGACCGGGCGCCGGAGGGCCCGGCGGTGGTGGTGGCGCCCACTTCGGTGATGGCGAACTGGATCGACGAAGCGCGGCGTTTCGCGCCGACGCTGAACGTCACGGTCTACGCCGGTGCCGCGTCTTCCCGCGCCGACCTGCTGGCCGACGCGGCGCCGTTCGACCTTTTCGTCACCACCTACGGCGTGTTGCAGAACGACATCGAGGAACTGGCCACCGTCCCTTGGCACACCGCGGTGCTCGACGAAGCGCAGGCGATCAAGAACCCGCAGGCGAAGCGCAGCCGAGCGGCGCATCGGCTGCCAGGCGCCTTTCGCGTGATCACCACCGGCACGCCCATCCAGAACAACCTCCAGGATCTGTACTCGCTGTTCAACTTCGCCAATCCGGGCCTGCTCGGCAGCCA
Source organism: Candidatus Azotimanducaceae bacterium (assembly GCA_965243175.1). Lineage (GTDB taxonomy): Bacteria > Pseudomonadota > Gammaproteobacteria > Pseudomonadales > Azotimanducaceae > VXYL01. The sequence continues at coordinate 3,224,020 of OZ251532.1, forward strand.
GGATCAGTTCCGCCGCAACTTCGCCCTGCCCATCGAACGCGACCAGGACGCGGACGCGCAAAGCCGGCTGCGGCGGCTGATCGCGCCCTTCATGCTCCGCCGCCTCAAGGCGACCGTGCTCGACGACCTGCCCGAACGCACCGAAATCACCCTGCACGTGACGATGTCCGAAGAGGAGGCGTCGCTCTACGAAGCGCTGCGTCGCAAGGCCGTGGAGGAACTCGAAGCGGCGCGCCTGGAAACACCGGAACTGGCCGAGGGCGCCCGCCGGGTGCAGGTGCTGGCGCATCTGACCAAGCTGCGCCAAGCGTGCTGCAATCCCCGCCTAGTGATGGACGGCCACGCCCCGGAGAGTTCCAAGCTCGCCACCTTCGCCGCCACCTTGGAGGAACTACGCGCCGGCCACCACAAGGTGCTGGTGTTCTCGCAGTTCGTGCGGCACCTGCGCTTGGTCGAGGAACATCTGCGCAGCGCCGGCATCGCCTACCAGTATCTCGACGGCGCCACTCCCGCCAAGACCCGAGCGAAGCGCATCGCCGCGTTCCAAGCGGGCGAGGGCGAAGTGTTCCTGATCTCCCTGAAAGCCGGCGGCGTCGGCCTAAACCTGACCGCCGCGGACTACGTGATCCACATGGACCCGTGGTGGAACCCAGCGGTGGAGGACCAAGCCTCCGACCGCGCCCACCGCATCGGCCAGACCCGCCCGGTCACCATCTACCGCCTCGTCACCGAAGGCACCATCGAAGAACAGATCGTCGAACTCCACCACCGCAAACGCGACCTCGCCGAACAGCTGCTCGAAGGAGCGGACGCCGCCGGGCGCTTGGACGCGGAAGAACTGCTGGAGTTGCTGCGCCAACCGTTGGACGCTTGAGCGAGCACCATCCAGAAGACGAGTGACGGAGCGGCCAGCATGAAAGCAGAAGCCACACGCCGACTGATCGCCGCTGGCGAAACGCTTGCTGTCGAGTTCAAGAGCGAGCGGCGGCGCAGCTTCTCCGACCGGGATCTGGTCGAGACCGTGGCATGCATGGCCAATCGCGACGATGGCGAGACCGGCTGGGTGCTGCTTGGCGTTGAAGACGACGGTGCCGTCACAGGTGCGCGCCCGCGACACGAGGCCGGCCGGACCGACCCGCTGCGCGTCCAGGCGCTGATCGGCAATCGCACCCGGCCGGCCATCACGGTGCGCGTCTCGGAAGTCGAGTTGGACGGCAAGCCCGTGCTGGTCGTCGCCGTGCCCCAGTCGAACGCGCCGGTGGGCACTGCGGACGGGCGCTATCTGCGCCGGGCGTGGGGCGGCGATGGCAAGCCGGCCTGTGTCCCGTTCCACTATCACGAGATGGCGTCCAGACAAGCCGATTTGGGTGCGCTGGACTATTCCGCATTGACGCTGCCCGATGCCGATGTGGGCGTGCTCGATCCGCTGGAGTTCGAGCGCTATCGGCGCTCCATCCGGGAGAACCGCGGCGACGATGCGTTGTTGCAGCTCAGCGACATGGAGATCGCGAAGGCGCTGGGCGCCGTCGAGTCAACGAATGGTACGGTGTCGGTCCGCGTTCTGGGCCTCTTGCTGTTCGGACGCATGGAAGCGTTGACCACGCTCCTGCCCACCCACGAAGTCGCGTTCCAGGTGCTCGCCGGCACGTCGGTGCGGGCCAACGAGTTCTTCCGTCTGCCGCTGCTGCGCGTGTACGAAGAGTTGGAGATGCGGTTTCGGGCGCGGACGAACGAGGAAGAAATGCTGGTCGGCATGGCGCGGGTCGGCGTGCCGGACTACGCGCCAGCAGCCTTTAAGGAAGGCGTCGCCAACGCGCTGGCGCATCGCGACTACACCCGGCTGGGCGCCGTCCATGTGCAATGGCGCGAAGGTGAAATCCGCATCGACAGTCCCGGCGGCCTTCCGCCGGGAGTGCGCTTGGACAATTTGCTGGTGACGCCGCCACGCCCACGCAATCCGCTGCTCGCTGACGCGCTGAAGCGGGCAGGGCTGGTCGAGCGCACGGCGCGGGGCATCGACACCATCGTTGGCCAACAGATCCGCAACGGCCACCCGCGGCCGCACTTCGAGCTGAGCACCGAGGCTGGCGTTTCGCTTGTGCTGAAGGGCGGCAGTCCGGACATGGCGTTCGTACGGTTGATCATCGACGCGGAACGTCGCGGGCCGACGCTCGGCGTGGACGAACTGGTCGTTTTGGCGCATTGCTGGCGCCAAGGCAGCATCCAATTGGACGAGGCCACCCGCAACATCCAACGGACTCCGCACGAGGCACTGGAGACTCTGGAGTCCCTCGCCGCCATCGGCGTGGTCGAGTCCAGCGGCGAAGGCGACGATCGCACATGGGCAATCGCCGGAACCGCCTCTCGTTGACCCGCCGCCACTGGCCGCATTTGCGTTAGAGTAGCGGCTTGCCCCGAGGAGCCTAGCGATGATCGACGCCCACTACTGGCCCACGCCGAACGGCTGGAAACTCTCCATCATGCTCGAGGAATGCGGCCTCGACTACCGGATCGTGCCGGTGGACATCGGCGGCGGCGACCAGTTCAAGCCGGAGTTCCTGCGCATTTCGCCGAACAACCGGATGCCGGCCATCGTCGACCACGATCCGTTGGGCGGCGGCGAGCCGCTCGCCCTTTTCGAGTCCGGCGCGATTCTCGAATACCTGGCGGAGAAGACCGGCAAGTTCCTGCCGAAAGCGCCCCGCGATCGCTACCGCGCCCTGCAATGGGTGCATTGGCAGATGGCCAACCTGGGCCCCATGATGGGCAACGCCAACCATTTCAAGAACTACGGCAAGAACCTCGCCGACGACCCCAAGCAGCTTGAATACGGCACCAAGCGCTTCGTCGGCGAAGTGGACCGGCTGTGCGGCGTGATGGACGCGCACTTCGCCGTCAACGAATACCTCGCCGGCGAGGAATACACCATCGCCGACATCATCACTTGGCCGTGGGCGTTCCTGCTGCGCCGCGTCGTGGACGACGAGGCGTGGGAGAAGTTCCCGAACGTGAAGCGCTGGGTGTACCAGGTCGGCGGGCGGCCAGCGGTGGACAAAGGGCGGCGCGTCGGCCAGGAACTCGGCAGCCGCAAGCTCACCGAGGAAGAGGAGAAGGCGCGCCGCGCACTGCTCTTCAACCAGACCAACGACAAAGTGCGAGCCGCCCGGGAAGCCGCCGCGCGGGCAGCGTCCTGATGGCTGCCGCGGTGAACTACGAAGACGCCGCGCTGCCGGTGGCGGAGACGACCGCCGCGGCCCACAACGCCACTTTGGCCGCGTTCGCCGCGCCCGGCGCGTGGTGGAGCGGGGCGGACCGGCTGGCCTTGGTGCGCGAAACCCGCGCCGCGCCAGGCTGCGGCCTTTGCGAAGCGAAGGTGGAGGCGCTCTCGCCGAACGCTGTGCAGGGCGAATGCTCGGCGGCCAGCGCCGACCTGCCGCCGATTGCCGTCGAGGCGGTTCACGGCATTCGCAACGATTCCGGGCGCTTGGGAAGGCGCTGGTTCGACCACCTCATCGACATGGGGCTGCAAACCGAAGCCTACGTGGAACTGGCAAGCGTGGTCGCGAGCTCGGTCATCGTCGACACCTTCGCCCAAGGCGTCGGCTTGGAACCGCCAGCCTTGCCCGCCCCCGAACAAGGCGCGCCCACGTTCGAAGCATCGGCGGACGTGACGGACGCTGGCGCCTGGGTACCCATCGCCCGCGAAGGCCGCGCCAACATCCTGCGCTCCCTCGGCCTCGTGCCCGCAGCCCAGGCGCTCTTCTTCGGCACCTTCGGCACCTCCTACTACATGCGCCCGGACTCCAGTTTCGCCATCGGCCGCCGCCAGGTGGAGTTGGTCGCCTCCAAGGTCTCCGCCGTCAACGAGTGCTTCTACTGAACAACGTCCCATGTGGTGCTGCTCCGTGAGAGCAGCAAGAAATCGGGAGAAGCAGCGGACCTGGGCATCGTCACCGGCCAATCGGACGGCGATGGCGGCGTACCCCACGGCGCCTTCCTGCTCGCCTTGGCCGAAGCCGTCGCCCGCTGGCAATGGGACGCGGTCGCCGATCTGCGCCGAGAGGGCATCGAACGCCTCGGCGCCCAGGAAACCAGCGACGCCATCCTAGTGGCGGCCGGCTTCAACGGCATCACCCGCGTAGCCGACGCCACCGGCATCCACCTGGACGCCCACACCGCCGCGGCATCCACCGACATCCGCCCCCAAATCGGCATCGACGCCTTCGCCCCGGAGAGCAAGTGGAGCTCGGTGGCGTAGACTATTGAACCCGGCCGGACGACACGCCATGGCGCTCAGCGACGAAAGCATCCAAAGACTGACTGCGGCTGGAGTGCGCCTAAGGGTGAGAAGCGCTCTCAATCCCATTCTCTGCCTCTGCCCGATGGTATTGGTGCCTTGCTTGGTGCTGGCTGCCTACTCTCCGACTTGGCTACGGATCGTGTTGGTCGTCCTTGGCAGCGCGCCCATTGTCGTCGCACTTTGGGCGTTCGTACACTTCGTGCGCGTCGATCCCCAGCGGCTGCAGTCCGAGCACTAACCCTAATGCGGAGGGGATCATCCATGGCAGCATCACCCATCGACAGCGTACCCGGCAAGCTGGGAGGCTTCCCCTGCTTCGCGGGCACGAGGGTCACCATCGACATGCTGTTTCTCCATCTGGAAGGCGGCGGCACCGTGGATTCCTTCGTCAAGGACTACACCCACATTCCCCGCGAGCAAGTTGTCGCCGTACTGGACAAGGCGCGCGAAGTGATGATCGACGAGCGCGCCCTGCCGCTGGTGTTGGAGTGCGGGGATCTGGCCCAGGAGTCAGAGCGAAGCGACGGCGCCGAGTTGTGAAGGTGCTGCTGGACGAGAATCTCACGGCAACGTTCGAGCGGAAACTCAGGGAACTCCTCGAACCGGAAGGTGCCTCGATACATAGCGTCAACGAGGAAGGATGGGCCGGCTACCAGAACGGAGAACTGATGGCGGCGATGGGGGGTGCGGGGTTCACCCACATGATCACCTACGACAAGAGGATGTCTGGCCAGACCGTCCCAAGCGTCCCGGTCATGCTTCTGGATGCCCGTTTGCCCGGCGAACCAGATGAGGTCGCGCGGGCGCGAGACATCGCCAATGCCCGTGCCGTAGCTGAACGTCTAGCGAATGACCCACCAGATCGCGCCGACTACTATGGCGTCGTCGCGGAAGAATTCCCGCCCAGCAAGAAGCTGCGCACCGTACTTGCCGGCGACTACCGAATGCACCCAGACAGGATCGCCGACCGGCTCGCACGTGGTGAGAGCGTGGAAGATCGGCTTGGGCCGCCTGCGCTCTGCCCCGAGTAGTCGCCCGCGCACGGCTTCTCTACTTCTCCGAGAAAACCAGCTAGGCGTGGGGGGCCGAGCGCTTGTTGTGTATGATCCTTCCGCCAGACGAAGTCAGAGGACGCGAGCATGGAAGCGCGAAGCCCCACGCCCATCGACTCCAATCCGCGCAAGATGAGCGGTAAGCTCTGCATCGGTCAGACCCGCATGCCGGTGGCGGACTTCCTCATCCATTTGCGCCGGGGCGGCTCCATCGTCTCCTTCTGCGAAGATTTCGGCATGGAACCCAAGGACCTTCATGGCGTACTGGAGTTCGCCATCCACGACCTCGGCGAGGACCTGCGGGTGGTCGGCCGCGCCCGGGCTTGGGCCAAGGTGTGCGCCGAGCAGAGCGGCGAGAGGGAACTCGCCTCCCCGTAGGGGCCTTGAACCCTGCCTTGCCCAACGTAATCGACAACATCGATGCAGAGCTCCTTCCCGCGCTGCGGGAGACGCTTGCGCTTGCCCGTCGGGCGGATTTCTGCGTTGGCTACTTCAACCTGCGGGGGTGGCGTTCCATCGACGATCTGGTGGAGCGGTGGCAGGGCGGCGAGGAGCGTTGTCGGCTGCTCGTCGGCATGGAACCGTCGCCGGACGAGGCGCTGCGTGGCGCGTTGCGGCTTGCTGGCGAGGAAGCTGGCATCGACAACCAGGCGGCGTTGCGGCTGAAGCGGCGGCTTGCCGAGAGCTTTCGCGAGCAGCTGACCTTAGGGGCGCCGACATCCGCCGACGAAACCGGCTTGCGGCAGCTCGCCCGGCAACTGCGTGGCGGCAAGTTGACCGTGAAGCTGTTCTGCCGGCATCCCCTGCACGCCAAGCTCTACTTGCTGTTTCGCGACGATCCGATTACACCCATCATCGGCTACGTCGGCAGCAGCAACTTGACGCTCTCCGGCTTGAAGTTGCAAGGCGAGCTGAACGTGGACGTGGTGGACCAGGATGCCTGCGCCAAGCTCGCGGCGTGGTTCGATGCCCGCTGGGAGGACCGCTGGTGCATCGACATCACTCAGGAACTGGCGCAGATCATCGAGGAAAGCTGGGCGCGGGAAGCGCTCATTCCGCCGCATCACATCTACGTCAAGATGGCCTACCACCTTTCCGAGGAAGCCCGCGCCGGCTTGCGCGAGTTCCGCATCCCGGCGGATTTCGGCAACGAACTGCTGGAGTTTCAGACCGCGGCGGTGAAGATCGCCGCGCACCACGTGAACAAGCGCGGCGGTGCGCTCATCGGCGACGTGGTGGGCCTCGGCAAGACGTTGATGGCCACCGCCCTGGCCCGCGTTCTGGAAGACGACTACGGCTTGGAAACGCTGATCATCTGCCCGAAGAATCTGGTGCCGATGTGGGAGGACTACCGCGACAGATACCGCCTGCGAGCGAGGGTTCTCTCCATCAGCCGCGTGCTAAGCCAACTCGGCGACATGCGCCGCTACCGCATCGTCCTCATCGACGAAAGCCACAATCTGCGCAACCGCGCCGGCAAGCGCTACCGCGCCATTCACGAGTACATCCAGAAGAACGACAGCAAGTGCATCCTGCTTTCCGCCACGCCCTACAACAAGACCTACGAGGACCTCTCCAGCCAGCTTCGCCTGTTCGTTGGTGAAAACGAGGATCTCGGCATCCGCCCGGAGAAGCTCATGCGCGAGATGGGAGAGACCGCGTTCATTCGCAAGTACCAAGCCTCGCCGCGCACCATCGCGGCCTTCGAGAAGTCCGCGTACGCGGAAGATTGGCGAGAACTGATGCGCTTGTATCTGGTGCGCAGAACCCGCAGCTTCATCCAAGCGAACTACGCCGAAGTGGACGAACGCGGCCGCAAACACCTGCTGTTCTCCGACGGCACCAAAGCGGCCTTTCCTACCCGCGTTCCGAAGACCATCAAGGTGAAGGTGGGCGGCCAATACGCCCGGCTGTTCTCCGACGACGTCGTGCAGACCATCAACGATCTGAACCTGCCGCGCTACGGCCTTGGCAACTACGTCGTCGAGTCTGCCAAGCCAAGCCGCGAGGAAGCGCTGGTGCTGGACGACCTCTCCCGCGCTGGCAAGCGGCTGATGGGCTTCTGCCGAACCAACCTCTTCAAGCGCTTGGAAAGCAGCGGCCATGCGTTCCTGCTCTCCGTCGAACGCCATGTGCTGCGCAACTTCATCTTCATCCACGCCATCGAACAGGGGCTGCCGCTGCCTGTTGGCCCGAGCGATGCCGGAATGTTGGATGCGCAGTCCTACGACGGCGATGCCGAAGCGGACGCAAGAGGCGAGATAGGAGACGATGAAGATTCGGCGATCCCGGTGGGCAGCCACGGCGAGCCGCCACGCACGGAAGCCGCGTTTCGTCGGCGCGCGGAGGAAGTCTACGAGGCGTTCGCGGAGGACCTTCGCAACCGCTTCCGCTGGGTGGCGGCACAGCACTTCCATCGCGACTTGCCCAAAGACCTGCTGCACGATTCCGAGCAGCTCATCGACTTGCTCGCCCGGGTGGGCGATTGGAACGCCGCCACGGATGCGAAGCTGGGCGCTCTCGAAGAGCTCCTGAGCGAAACGCATCGTCGCGGCAAAGTGCTCGTGTTCACCCAGTTCGCCGACACCGTGCATTATCTGCAACGCGAACTCCACGCCCGCAAGCTGACGCGCATGGCCGCAGCCACCGGCGACACCCCCAGCCCAACCGAGCTCGCGTGGCGCTTCAGCCCGCGCAGCAACGGCAAGACGGATGTCGTGGAAGACGAACTGCGCGTGCTCATCGCCACCGACGTGCTCAGCGAAGGGCAGAACCTCCAAGACTGCGCCATCGTCGTGAACTACGACCTGCCGTGGGCCATCATCCGCCTCATTCAACGCGCCGGCCGCGTCGACCGCCTCGGTCAACGCGCCGAGGAAATCCTGTGCTATTCCTTTCTGCCAGCGGAAGGCGTGGACCGGCTCATCCGTTTGCGCTCCCGAGTACGGGCAAGGCTGCACGAGAACGCCGAAGTGGTGGGCACGGACGAGGCGTTCTTCGAAGACGAAGACCAACGCGCCGTGCATGACCTCTACAACGAGAAGGCAGGCATACTCGACGGCGAGGACAGTTCGGAAGTGGACCTCGCGTCCTATGCCTACCAAATCTGGCAGAACGCCACCAAGGACGACGAAACGCTGCGCAGAACGGTGGAGCAGATGCCCGCCGTGGTGTATTCGTCCAAGCGCCACATCGCCGCGCCGGACAGTCCCGAAGGGCTGCTGGCCTACATCCGCACCAGCGGCGGCCACGACGCCTTGGCGTGGCTGGACGAGAAGGGCAACAGCGTGACGCAGAGCCAGTTCGACATCCTGCGGGCAGCAGCTTGCGAGCCTTCCACGCCGGCTGTGCCGCGCCGCGACAACCACCACGAGCTGGTGCAGGCGGCGGCCGGGCAGGTCGCGAAAGAGGAGACGCAAGTCGGCGGCCAGCTGGGGCGGCCTTCCGGTGCGCGATTCCGCGTGTACGAACGCCTGAAGAACCACATCGCGCAAGCCGGAAACCTCCTGGTCGACCCCGCGCTCCCCAAAGCGCTGGACGACATCTACCGCCATCCGCTGCGCCAGTCGGCGGTGGACATCTTCAATCGCCAGTTGCCCGCCATTACGGACGAGACGCTGGCGCAACTGGTTTGTTCCCTGCGCGACGACGACCGCCTCTGCACGGTGCGCGAAGACGCGCCAACCGGCGACGACCAGATCATCTGTTCGCTGGGGCTGGTGGCGAACGGGAAGGGCGGATAGACGCATGGAGACTTTGCCGCGATTGAGCAGAGAGACCATCCGGCAACTGTTGGACGAGTTCGATCTGCAGCCGCTGTTCATCGAGGAGCTGGGCTGGGATCACGGCGGCGTCGATACCACCGTCACCGTCGCGGACAAGACGTTCGCGCTCGAAGCCATTGCGCAGAAGCGCGGCTTCGTCGCCTACCAATGCGTCAGCGGACGGACGCGCCTGCCGGACTACCGAACGCGGCAGAAGATCGACCGGATTCTCGCCAAGGCGAGCCATGAACACCTGATCGTCTTCACAACGACGACCCATAGCGCACAGTGCTGGCAGTGGGTGAAGCGCGAATCCGGCCAACGGGATCGCTACCGCCAGCAGACCTACAGCCCTGGGCAAAGCGCTGAAGCGCTCACCGAGAAGCTCGAACACTTGCGCTTCACGCTCGCTGAAGAAGAACGCGTCTCCATCGCCGACGCCACCGTGCGGGTCGCCAAAGCCTTCGACGTGGAGAAGGTGACCAAGCGCTTCTACGACCGTTTCAGAACGGAGCATCAAGCGTTCCTAGGCTTCATTAAGGGCATCAGGGAAGTGGCCAACCGCGAGTGGTACGCCTCGCTGATGCTGAACCGCATGATGTTCATCTACTTCATCCAGAAGCGCAGCTTCCTGGACAACGACCTGGACTATCTCCGCAACCGCCTGGCCACCGTGACGAAGACCAAGGGCAGCGGCAAGTTCCACAGCTTCTACCGCCTGTTCCTGCGCCGCCTGTTCCACGACGGCCTGGGCAAGCCGGAGGCCGACCGCGATCCAGCGTTGACGAAGCTGCTGGGCCGTGTTCCGTACCTCAACGGCGGCCTATTCGACGTTCACGACTTGGAACGCGACAACCCCAACATCGACATCCCGGACCGCGCCTTCAAGCAGATCTTCGATTTCTTCGACGCCTACCAGTGGCACCTCGACGACCGCCCCTTGCGCGACGACAACGAAATCAACCCGGACGTGCTGGGCTACATCTTCGAGAAGTACGTGAACCAGAAGCAGATGGGCGCCTACTACACCAAGGAGGACATCACCGGCTACATCAGCCGCAACACCATCGTCCCGCGCCTGTTCGACCAAGCGAAGAAGGACTGCGCCATCGCCTTCAAGCCGGGGCAGGGCGTCTGGCACCTGCTCGCGGAAGACCCGGACAGCTACATCTACCCCTCCGTGCGCCACGGCATCACCTTGGACATGCACGCCGAAGGCAACGGCGAACTCGATGAACCACGCCCATTGCCGAACGTAATCGCGGCAGGGTTGGACGACGTGGCGCAACGCACCGAGTGGAACAAGGCAGCGCCACCGGAACACGCCCTGCCCACGGAAACATGGCGCGAACACATCGCCCGCCGCCGCCACTACGAGGAAGTGCGCGAGAAGCTGGCCGCGGGCGAGATCGCCTTCGTCAACGATCTGGTCACCTACAATCTGGACATCGAGGCGTTCGCCCGCGACGCCATCCGCCACAGCGAAGGCCCGGAACTGGTACGGGCATTCTGGAAGGCCATCCGCAACATCTCCATCCTCGATCCCACGGTAGGTTCCGGCGCCTTCCTGTTCGCGGCGTTGAACGTGCTGGAACCCCTCTACAACGCCTGCCTGGACGCCATGCGCGGCCTGCTGGACGACTTGGACCACTCCCAGCGCAAACACCGGCCAGAGAAGATGAGCGACTTCCGCCAAGTCCTCAAGGAGATGGAGCAGCACCCCAGCGAGCGCTACTTCGTCCTCAAGTCCATCGTCATCAACAATCTCTACGGCGTGGACATCATGGAAGAGGCCGTGGAGATCTGCAAACTCCGCCTGTTCCTCAAGCTGGTCGCCCAACTGGAAACCTACGACCAAATCGAACCCCTGCCGGACATCGACTTCAACGTGCGCCCCGGCAACACGCTGGTGGGCTTCACGTCTATGGACGAAGTGAAGGAGACGCTCGGCGATGACGTCTTGAAGCGGGCGAACCTTCCGCAGGTCGAAGAGCGGGCCGAGATCGCCGACCGCGCCTTCCGCCAATTCCAAGCGATGCAGCGCAGTGCGAACCTCGATGCCAGCAAATTCTCAGCGGAGAAGGTCACGCTTCGTCAACGCCTCGACGACCTTCGTACGGAACTCGACGGCTACTTGGCCGAAGACTACGGCGTGCGAGCGAGCCGCAAGGGCGAATACCGACAGTGGCAACGAAGCCATCAGCCCTTCCACTGGTTCATCGAGTTCTACGGGATCATCCAGCGCGGCGGGTTCGATGTCATCGTCGGCAACCCACCCTACCTGGAAGTGAAGGACGTTCCGTACAAACCGAGTTTCACGCCACAGGCGGGTGCGACAGTCCACGCCATTTGCGTAGAGCGGAGCATCGCGCTCGGTGGCACCGCCAACATGAGCATGATCTTGCCGATGTCGCTTGTTTCAACCCAGCGAATGCGATCTCTGCAATGGTCGCTTGAGGCGGGCCGCGACTGCTGGTACGCCAACTTCGCATGGCGACCGGCAAAGCTGTTCGATGCCGTCAACAGGGCGTTGTCGATATTCGTCACGGCGAGAGCCCGCGATGGCGGGCAGACGTTCACGACCGGCTACAGGAAATGGAACTCTGAGGACAGGGACCACTTGATGCCGGCCGTGAAGTATGTGCGGTGCGACAGAGAACGCGGCGGCTTTTGGGTTCCAAAGCTGAGTGACGGCCTTGAAGCGTCGATCCTGCAGAAGGTCCAATCCGTCCGAAGGCCGATGCAGAGCTTTGCGGTACAAGGCGGGTCCTTGGTGTCCAAGACTGGGGCCACGATCTACTATCGAACAGACGGTGGACTCTACTGGAAGGTGTTCACGGACTTCGCGCCCGACTTCGTTCTGAACGGCGTTCCAGGCAAGTCGTCCAGAGAGACGACGTTTACGGTGCCACAGAAGAAGCACGCACCCGCTGCAATAGCGACTTTGAGCAGCAACCTGTTCTGGTGGTGGTACACGGTTACTTCCAACTTGCGCCATCTGAATCCCATCGATTGGCAGCTATTTCCAGTGCCGCTGTCGGCCTTGGATGATCGGGATGTCGCTCGCCTCGGAAGACGGTACGTCAACGACCTGAAGCGAAACAGCGAGATGCTTGTGCGGCAGCAAAAGAGCACCGGCCGTACGGAGACCCAATCGTTCAAGGTCTCCAAGTCGAAGCCGATCATCGACCAGATCGACATGGCACTCGCTACCCACTACGGTTTCACGGCTGAGGAGTTGGACTTCATCATCAACTACGACATCAAGTACCGAATGGGTGCGGAGCTTTAGGCGCCCGTTGCTCATGGCAACCGCCCTCTATCCTGCTCGGATACTCGCGCCGTCAGACTTCCCACCCGCCTTGCGCCACCATGCCGAGGCCGACCCGACGCTCACCCTGACCATACGCGGCAACGCCGACCTGCTGACCACCCGCCTAGTCGGCTTCTTCTGCTCCGAATCCTCCCCCGGCGACGCCATCCTAAACACCTACGACCTAGCCCTAGCCCTGCGCAACGCCAACCTCACCTTCATCGGCGGCTTCCAGTCCCCAATGGAAAAGGAGTTCCTAACCTTCATCCTCCGCGGTACCGCCCCCATCATCATCTGCCCCGCCCGCAGCATCGTCAAAATGCGCCTCCCCCCAGAATGGCACCCCCCACTCCAATCCGGCCGCCTCCTCCTACTCTCCCCCTTTCCCAACACCATCCACCGCCCCACCCACCAAACCGCCACCAAACGCAACGCTTTGGTAGCGGACTTGGCCACCTCCCTGCTCGTACCCCACGCCACCCCTGGCGGCAAGGTAGAGCGCCAGTGCGAAGACGCCCTAGCAAACGGTACGCCCGTGTTCACGTTGTCCACCACGAACGCTCGCCTAGCGGAACAGGGCGCAACCTGCTGTGCCATCGGCGATCTCAGCGTCCAGATTTTGCGCTCAACGTCCAGCTCAAGCCATTAGGCTAGAGAAGTTGAACTGCGTACCGACGCCAATACCCACCTCTATGTCTTCGTGGTCTCGCGTCTCGACTTGGGGATGGGGACGAGATCTAGCCCGTTGCTTGTCGAAGCGACCGCTTTTCTCGGCGATCAGCACATAGTTGAAGCGGTGGCGCCACGAGCATTGCAACTCGACCTCGCAGACGCTCAAGATGTACTTGGCGAGCGGGAGAGTGCGACGAAGCTGCTCTAGGCCCCTGCCGCCCCTATGCAGATCGCTTTTCAGTTCTACCATCGCGACCCTGCACTCGCGCTCTCCTTCGTCGACCAACAAGTAGTCGCATGATCTCAACCAAAGCGCGCCTCTGGACTGCCGCAAGATAGCGTGCTCAGTGCTTTCAGGAAGTCTAATAGCCGTTGTCGTGCTTGGAACTTGGCGGACTTCCACCATCATCTGCAGACCGTCTCTGTCCTCGCTTAAGGTAAGCAGACCGTTCTTGTCGGGCGAAGTGACGGGTGCTCTCTTCTCATTCAAGATGGATCGTAGACATTTTTCGAGCTTGCCCATTCTATTTCTCCGACCCTTCCGCATCGGTAATCGCGAACGACAGATCGTTGGACGTGCGATTGATTCTGTCGATGGTCTCATCGAACACCGGAGCGTCAATTCCGTACTGGTCGACGACGCAAGGCGTCAGGCTGTTGTTCTCTGCGACATACGCTCGAATTCGTTCGGGTCCAAGCCCGCCACCCGGCGCATATTTTTGGTACTTCCGGTCCAAGCGGCCGTTCCGCCGCAGGTGGTCGACCATGACGAGGTTGTTGATCTCCTTGATCAAATAATCGCTGTGGGTAGAGACTAGGACCTTGAGGCCGGCTTGCACGAGGCGGGAGATCACATGCGCGAACTGGACTTGGTTGGCGGTGTCCAGGTGAGTCTCCGGTTCATCGATGAAAAGAATGTCGCCAATCGCTGCCGCATGGCGCAGATAGAAGTAGAGATCGGACAGCCCACGGGCCGACGACGAGGCGATGTGCAAGGGGATGTCGAAGGCGCCACTCTTCCGAGCCTTCGATTTGAAGCGTATGACGCCGTCCGTGCTCGCATAGTAGCCGCTCATTAGTTCCTTTACTTCGTCGTGCAGCTTGGCCTGGAAGAAGTCGCTCTCTCGGTGAAGGATGTTCTCTATGTTCCTTGTGAAGTCGACGTTTTCCTTCACCGGCATGGCATAGCGGCTAGCGCCGCGGTCTACGATTAAGTATGGCGAGCGGCTGTCACGGAGTTGCTGATCGTCCATCTGCTGTAGGACTTCGACGAGACGGCTCTTGGCGAAATCAAGCTCCTTGTAGAAAAGCGCTATCCCAAATCGCTCCGCTGACAAAATGAATGGCGTTGGAACGTCGGCGAGCGCAACGTTCATCACAAATGCGGCAACCGCACGGTGGGTGAGAGGGCCGCGAGCCCGAGAGAGGATCTCAAGATCGACCTTTTCTGCGCCATATTGAGCCTTGACGCGCAACTCGTCAGCACCAGCGAGGGTGAAGTACTCGTCGTGGGATGGCAAATCGGAGTCAAGCTCGACCGACAAGCGAGCGTCGTGAAAAGCCGATGGTGGCGAACTGAATATCTGCGAGATGCTGCTCATCTTCGAGAACTCCAAAGCCGCATGCTCGATGGTTCGGCGACGAAGACGACTGATCGCTTGGCGGTCCACAGAGGTGCGGTCGCCGATTCCGGCACGAAGGAAATCAGCGAACTCGCGGAGGACTTTATCAGCAAGGGGGCGACGCCAGTCCGACGCCCAAGTGCGAAGAAAGCCGTACATCGTGTACACGAGGTAGGTTTTGCCGGTGTTGTTGCGCCCAGCGATGATCGTGAGGTCGCCGAGCTCCAGATCGGCCACGTCTATTGGCCCGATGTGTTCGAAGTGAAATTTCATTGGCCGATCGTCAAGCGACTTGGCTTACCGTCGTCACCTGCCGTCTAACCTGCTCCTTGATCAACGGATGCACGTCGTACCAGTCGCGACCGTTGCGATGGCAGAGCACCAAATGCGTGTCGAAGAACCGAGGCAGAGACGGGATTTCCCGAAGGCCCTGCGGTTCAACTTGATGGGTTTCGCCGATGGCGGCGAGCCAACGTGCATCGTCGTGGGGAATGGGCAGAAACTGGGCCTTGCGCTCGCCGATGGCTGCGGCCACGGCGCTCTCAGGCACCGGCAGAGTTCGCGCTCGCAAGGCGATGTTGGCGAGTAGGCGGAGCAGATGGCGCAAGTGGCCGCCAGAGCTTCGGATCAGATGATGCAGAACCGAGCGATCTTGGCCGAGCAGCTGACGCCAATCGCCGCGCTTGTCGACCACTTGCTCGAACGCCCGATAGGCCGGCTCAATCGGGGTGCCGTCCTGCCCGTGGAGCTTGAAGGAGGGCAGAACCTCCAAACCGTCGTAAAGCTCGCCGAGGTGGGGATCGCGCACCTTGAGGTAGGGCGGCACGGTGTAGACGACGTGCATGTCCGGAATGCGCAGTTCCGCCGCGTGACCGGCGAAGAGCGTCTCCACCGACCTCTGAACAGCCTCCGCATTGGCGAAGATGCCGCGAAAATGCTCCACGGAGTCCAGCAGCAGCACGACCTTTCCATCGGGCTGGTTCGTGTGAGCTCGCAGCGCAGCCACGCGACTCGCGCAGAACTCGCGGACATCCGCTACGAGCGCGCCGAGGCGTCCCGCCATCGCCTTTTGCAGGCGCTCCTTGAACGTCGGATCGCCCTTCAAGGAAGCCTTGAATCCGACTGCGGACACACTGACACCCTCGACCTTCAAGCCGGTCAGAAGCCCCCCCAACGCCTCCCAATGGCTCTTCAACGAGCCCAATGCGTCTTCGTGCTCGGCGCGGATCGCGTCGTCGAAGCTCCCAGCCACAGCCATCAAGAAGTCGCTCACGTCCACCGGCGTGGAGAGGTTGAGGTAGTCCTCCATGTCGCACAGGAAGACCAGATGCCCGGACTCTTCGAGTTGCCACTTCAGCCGCCTGAGTTCGGTGCTCTTGCCTGCGCCTCGGTAGCCCGAGAACAGCCGCACGCTCTCCGTGGACCATTCGACAGCTCGGGCAAGCTGCTGCACGGGGTCGGCATCCGCCAGCGCGTCGTCGTAGAGCGGGACGTAACACGGATCGTCCGGCTCGAGGGGCCGGTCCGACGTCGCGTTGAAGAACGCCTTGAGGAACTGGTTGTCTTCGGGCGTCATGAGGCGATTCTAGCCCATTCCAGCGCGGAACTGTCCGCAATCGCCGCCGGATATGTATGATGCTCGCCGTGTTCCGCCGACCTGCCGATGGAGGTCGCGCAATGGGTTACCCGATAGGCAGCGACAAGCGCGGGCTGGCGCGCGTGACCTACGAGGCGGAGACCGTGCCGTGGGAGTTCGACATCCGCGCCGTGCCGCCCGGCGAGGACGTGCTGGAAGTCAGCGACTGGCACCGTCGGCACGGGCGCGCCAACAACCGCGACGGCAACATCGATCGTGCGGCGGAAGCCTTGGCCGAAGCGATGGCAGGGCGGGCGCGGC
Organism: Candidatus Azotimanducaceae bacterium; assembly: GCA_965243175.1. Taxonomy (GTDB): domain Bacteria; phylum Pseudomonadota; class Gammaproteobacteria; order Pseudomonadales; family Azotimanducaceae; genus VXYL01. The sequence goes on from OZ251532.1 coordinate 3,240,640, forward strand.
GCAACGACCGAGGCGGTACCCGTGGACGATGAAGCGCTAGGCCCAGCCTTCGATTCCAACACGATAGGCCGGCCCACGCCGCGCAAGCTGGTCACCTGCTGGATGGAGCAGGCTGGTCTGCCCACCATGATCCTCCCCGAAGTATGGGACGAGCTGACGAGAGTGCCGCGTTCGGCGCTCGGGCCGCCTGCCGTCGTGCAGTCCTGGTGGCACGTCAGGAATCTCCCCGATGCGCCCTTCGCATGGGTCGAACTGGACGATGACCAGAAGATGATCGCCGCCGATGCGCTGAACAGCTTCACCGCGGCGTGTTTCCCGCGAACCCCGGTGGACAGAATCGCGACGCTGCCCGATGCGAACATCGTCGCGGAGGCCGTCGCCATTGGCGCGGAAGCGCTGGTCACCGGAGACATCAACACCATCGACCACTACGAGATCAACGGCGTGTTGTCCAGAGCGTTCGGACGCAACCGCGAGTTCGTCACCACGTTGGACAGCGCGTTGTGCCGAGCGCATCCATGCGCGGAAGCCGCCGAGAGCCTACTGACCTTGGCGCTCTCGACGGTGGCGCCGGTGCAATCGGAGGGATGGGGCGTGGACGACGCGCATGAAGACCTCAAGCGCCTGCAGAAGGCCCTCGTCGGGTCCAATTTGACGGAAACCAGCCATCGTCTGGGGACCCGTTGGGAACACAGCCGCGACCTGGAACGGGTCCTATGCGAAGCGCAGCGCATGGCCAGATCGTCGCCTGCGTTGCGGGTCGAACAGCAACGGGCGCAATGGCTTCGAGACGAATCTCGTCAGACCACCGCCCGTGGAACTTCGCGCTGACGGTTGCCGCGGCATCAAGGCCGCCTAGCTCACTCGTAAGGCAGCTCGGCGAACGCCCTTCGCGCCGTGTTCAAGTGGCCGTCCGCGTCGAGGCCGCCGCCGAGGGTTCGTAGGCACAGGTGCGAGAGGCCCTTGTTGCGCCAGCCCGTCACTCGCGCCTTCCACTCCGCTTCGCGCGGGCCGACCACGGCCACGCCCGCTTCGGTGCCGATGGTGGCTGGGTCTCGGCCAGCGGCTTTGGCGGCGTCGCTTATGTCCGCCTTGAGGCCGTCGAACTGATCCGGGTCGCAGAGCACGAACCAGCCGTCGGCGCGTTCGCCGATGCGCTTGCGGATCCGCGGCACGGGCAGGCCCGCGGCGCCGATCCAGATCGGGATGGCGCTTGCTGGCAGCGGGTCGATGCCGGCGCCTTGCACGGTGTGCCAGCGTCCCTCGAAGTCCACCTCCGAATCGGCCCACAAGCGGCGCAGGAGGTCGATCTGCTCTTCGCAGCGGGCGCCGCGGGTGTGAAAGTCCGCGCCTTGGGCCTGGTATTCGGCGGTGCTGCCGCCCACGCCGATGCCGAGGCGAAGGCGGCCTTCGGAGAGGCGTTCCAACGTCGCCAGCTGTTTGGCGAGCAGCACGGTCTGGCGGGCGGGGGCGACGATGACCGAGGGCACGAGTTCGATGCGGCGGGTCACCGCGGCCACGTAGGCGAGCACCATCAGCGGCTCGTGCAGATGCCCGCTTCTTGGGCGCAGCACCTGGTCCGGCACGCGCAGATGCTCGTAGCCCACGTCCTCCGCCATTTGCGAGAACGCTCGAATGGCGCCGAGGTCGTCCTTCAGTTCCCGAACGGGCAGCGAAATGCCGACTTTCACCCGGTGGTCTCCTCGAAATCCTGTGGATGCGCGGATGCTACCGCAACGCAGGCGTCGCCCGTCAGCAATGCCGCGTAGGCATCGCCTTGTTCCGCGCGCGCTTGGCGGTCGCCGATGAAGAGCGCGTGGGTCTTCGGCGCGGCGGCGGGGTCGAGCTGGATGCCCCACAGCGGCGCGATCTGGTTCGGCACCACGGAGTAGCGGATGTCGATGACGTGGTCGGCCTGCTGCGGGTGGAGCGCGATGTAGTCGTCCGAGAACCAGCGGAAGCGCTCGACGTCCTCCGCCTGCTGCGAGTCCGCGTTCAGCCAGGGCAGGTCGCGCCGAAGGTCGAGCGCCGGCACGCTGGTGCCTTCGCAAAGCGCCGTCCGCGTGCCGGTGCGGATCGCGTCCACGTAGTAGCGCCCGTCGTGTTCGTAGACGACCTTCCACACCAGCAGCGTGGCGAAGCCAGCCTTCGCCGTCAGACGTTCCGGCGCATGGCCGCGTTGTTCCGCCAGCATCCGGCCAGCTGCTTCCGCCCGCTGGTTCTGAACCACGCCGAACAGCAGGTAGGCCAGCCCCCAGCCGATGCCCATCAGCGCCAGCCAACGCCGCCGCGTGACGACCGCCGCCACCACCGCCACTAGAACCGGCAGCGTGAACACCGGGTCCACCACCGAGATGTTGTTCCACGCCACGCGGTAGTCGGAGAACGGCCAGAACAGCTGCGTGCCGTAGGAGGTGCAGGCGTCCAACGCGCCGTGGGTGGCGTAGGCGAGCAGGCAGGCCAGATACGACTCGCGCAGCGTCAGCGTTCGACGCACCAGCCAATGCAGCGCGAGGGCGGCGATTCCGGCGCCGATTGGAATGAACGCCAGCGCATGAGTGAACTGGCGGTGGTACTCGAGGAAGAGCAGCGTGTCGACGTTCGACGAGATGAAGACATCGAGATCGGGCGCGAGACCTGTGAGGCCGCCGAGCAGGGCGAAGGCGCGGCGCTTGCTCGGTTCCGCGACCGACAGCGGCACCGCCGCGGCGACTACGCTCTGGCTGATCGGGTCCATGCGTTCCGGTCAGCGGTGCGGCGTGGAGCTTGTCTGGGACTGAGGGTTTGGCGGCGTGGTGCGTGGGTGGTTCTCGAGTTGCAAGGAACGAGATGTCACTGGGCAAGTCACTCGGCGGGAAGGTCGACGATGATCGGGTCTTCGCCCAAGTCGACGACGCCCGCATCGTAGGAGACGGCGTCTTCAAGGCTGTAGGCGCCGGTCGCCACGTGCGGAAACTGCTCGCTGATGTGGTGGACTTCGACTCGATGCGGGCCGGCGATCGGGCCATGGCTTGCGGGAGTGGCGAACTTGCCGTCGTCGCCGCGATTGCAGCGGGCGCGGGCTGGCGGCGCGTTGTCGTCGAGGGGGGTGAAGGCGATCCACGCCATGCCCAACGCTTTGCCGCCGTGGGTCAGGCGGCCGGAAACCGCGATGCGTTCCTTCGCCGTCAGAAGACCGCTGCGCCGGAGCCAGTTCAGAAACAAGCCGGGCCAGCTGCGGAAGTCCGCGTCGCCGATGCCAAGCCCCATGCCGTGTTCGCCGAAGCCGTAGCTGTGCAGTTCCGCCGCTACGCCAGCGCGCAGCAGGGCGTCGTAGAAGAGGGTGGCTTGCGACGCCGGCACGATGCCGTCCTCGTGGCTGTGGACGAGGAACGTCGGCGGCGTGGATGCATCCACGTGTGCGTCCGTCGGTGTGTATTCGTCGGCCTTGCGTCCACGCAGCACGCCGTTCGTAACCGCGTAGACCAAGGCTAGGAAATCGGGGCGGCTCGATTCCCGTTCCACCGGGTCTTCCGCGCTCGAATCGCCGGTATCCCAATCCGTGCCGACGGCCGCCGCCAAATGCCCGCCAGCGGAAAACCCCACCATGCCGAGCCGATCCGTCGCGACGCCGAACTCGCTGGCGTGTCGGCGCACCAATCGCACGGCCCGCTTGCCGTCGAGCAGCGAGATGTCGGAGTGGTAGCGCGGACCTACCCGATAGCGCAGCACGAACGCGGCGATGCCGTGGCGGTTCAGCCAGCGGGCGACCTGCAAGCCTTCGTGGTCGGAGGCCAGAATGCGGTAGCCGCCGCCGGGATTGACGATCACTCCGGCACCGTTCGCGTTGCCCTCCGGCAAGTGGACGGTGATTTGCGGCTGATCGAGGGCCTCGGCGCCGAGCGCCTCCGGGGCACCGCCATCCCAGAGGGCCAAGGCGCGGTGGCTAGCCAATGGTGGTCGCTCCGCCGTCGCAGGGGATCGTCTGGCCGGTCAAGTACGAGCCAGCGCGCGAGGAGAGAAAGATCGTCAAGCCAGCGACGTCCTCCATCCTGCCCCAGCGCTTCATCGGGAAGCCCTCGGTGACTTGCCGATCCTGTTCCGGCGTGGCGAACAGCGGCGCCGTCATCTTCGACTTGAACGGCCCAGGCGCGATGGTGTTGACGTTGATGTGGTCGGCCATGAGGTCCCGCGCCAACTGCGCCGAAAGCTGCCCCAGGCCCGCCTTCGCGGCCACGTAGGAATAGTTCTGCAAGCCACTCGGGCGGATGCCGTTCACCGACGAGATGTTGACGATGGATGCGCGGCGTTCCGGCTTGGCGGCGGCGCGGAGTTGCGGCAGGAGTTGCTGGATGAGGAAGAACGGGCTCTTCACGTCCAGGTCCACCACGCGGTCCCACGCCTTCTCGGTGAACTCGTCGATGGGCAGGCTCCACGTGAGGCCGGCGTTGTTCACCAGCACATGCAGCTTCTCTTCGCGCTCCTTGAAGGCGGCGGCTAGCGCTTCGCAGCCGGCGAGGTCGCGCAGATCGCCCGGCATCGCCTTGCAGTTTCCGAACGCGCGCAGTTTCCGTTCCGCCTCCGCGCAGGCGTCCTGCTTGCGCGACGAGACGTACACCCGCGCCCCGGCGCGCACCAGACCCTCGGCGATCATCAGGCCGATGCCGCGGGTGCCGCCGGTCACCAGCGCGACCTTGCCGCGCACGCTGAACAGGTCTTCGTAGAAGCCAGCGCTCGGCTTCGGCACGGGGCGGCTGTCCGTGGTCATGCCGCTTCTCGCGCCGCGCTGGCCGTGGCCGCTGGCGCTTCCTCGGAGTCGTCGCCGAACATGGCCGAGACGTGGGAATCCGGCAACGGCGCGGTCAGCTTCGAGACGACGAAGGTGGCGACCACGCCAACGCCTTCGCCAATCGCCGCGCAGGAGGTGGGGTTCGGCCCTTCCCCGGCGAGCCAGGTGGCGATGAAGAAGTCGCCGAACCAGGCCGGGTCGACCAGTTCCGCGTGCAGCACCACGAAGGTGACGAAGCCGCTCACCAGCCCGGCGTAGGCGCCAGCGCGGGTGACGCCGCGCCACAGCGCGCCCACCACCAGCGGCCCGGCGAAGGCGGCCATCATGCCGCCGATGCCGATCCAGACGATCAGCGCGACGTTGCGTTCCACCAGAACCCATGCCAGCCCGGTGCAGATCAGCATCGTCACCACCGTGGCCACGCGGCTGATGATCAGTTCCGTGCGGTCGTGCTCCTCTTCCGTGGCGTTTGGCGCGAAGTACTTGGCGAACGTGCGCCGGTACAGGTCGTTCGAGATGATCTGCGACGACGACACCACCAACCCATCCGCCGTGGACATGATGGCCGCCAGAATCCCCACGCCGATCAGCGCCGCCAGCCAAGTGGGGAAGAGTTCGATGAACAGCATCGGCAGCGACTGGTTCGGATTGGCGTCTTCGGCCAGCAACGCGTCGCCGAGCACTGCGCGCGCCAGCAGCCCGGCCAGCCCCAGCATGCCGAGGGTGATGCCGAAGGTGAACGCCAGCTTGATGAACGAACGCTGCTGGTCGGTGCCGCGCAGCGCCCACAGCTTGTTGCCGAGGTGCGGCAGCAGGCCGAGGGGAATGTGCGCGAAGACCACGCAGATGATCGACCACGGCGAATGGTAGAGCGGGGTGGTGACGTTCAACGGCTGCACCAGATGCTTGTCCTGTTCGCCGAGGCGGTCGATGACGGTCGAAAGCCCGCCGTCCGTGCCCACGCCTAACAGGAACAGCAGAATCACCACGATCGCCAGCCCCAGCATCATCACCCCCTGGGCGCCGTCGGTGAGGATGTCCGCATGGGCGCCGCCCATCACCACGTAGATCATCAGCACCACCGAGGTGACGATCAGCGCCCAGATGGGTTCCATGCCGAGCATGATCTCGAACATCACCAGCCCGGAGACGAGCTGCCCGGCCAAGTAGAAGAACAGCACCAGCGAGAACACCGAGACGATCACGCGGATGCCGTCGGACTGGAAGCGGTCGCCGAGGTACTCGGGAATGGTGCGGTTGCCGAAGCGGTTGCCGGAGGTGGCGATCAGGCGCATGGAGATGAGCACGCCGAAGTAGACGCCGATGGGGTAGAGGAAGTTGCCCCAGACCGTCGCCAGCCCCCATTCGTAGGCGAGCCCCGGCCCGCCGAGGAACGTGGCGCCGCTGGCGGTGGTGGCAGCGAACGCGAAGGCGAGGAACACCGGCCCGTAGGCCCCGCGCGCGGTTGCGAAGTCGTCCGCGTGCTTCACGCGGCGCTGGCCGAGCCAGCCGATGGCGAGCATCGCGCCGATGTAGAGCACGAGGAACAGCCAGGACCAAGTGACGAGCGTCATGGTTCTTCTCTTGCAAGGCGTAAGCAGCGAGTGTGTCGGATTAGGTAGCGTTGCGGCAAGGCGTTAGTCGCGGAGGGTGTGCGGGTGGCGTCGGCGACCCTGGGAGCGCGGGCGTCCCCGCCCGCACTCTTGTTTACGGGTATTTCCCTTTGCGGGCGAGACGCCCGCGCTCCCAGGGCCGCCCGACATGCGGCCGCCGAACTGTGCAGCGCCGCTCATTCGCAGGCGGGTTCGGGGAAGCATCCCGCCGCTCGCCATTCGTGGAGATCGTTGAAGGGGCGGGCTTCGAGGCCGGAGACGAGCGTTGGCGTCAAAGGGGCGAGGGCTGGCGGCATTACCCAGACGTCGCGCCCCGCGGCTTGGGCATTGCCACCGAGCGCGGTTTCGTCCGTGGCACGGCTTGGGAGCGCGTTGTAGGTGGCGGCCAACAATGCCGCGGCTTCGGCATCGCGCCAACGGCTCGCCCACGCCCAGCCTTCGCCTTCGGCGCAGCGCAGGTAGGCTTGCCGGTCTCCGCGCCATGCTTCGAGCCAGCTTGGTGGCGCGTCGGCGTGCAGATCGCCGTGTTCGAGCAGCAGGTCCCAGATCCCCAGAGCGCCGAGTACGTTGCTCGCCGTCGTTTCGCAGCCAGCTTCGCGGAGGGTTGCCGGGGACAAGCGAATGAAGTCCACGGCACCGCTGCCGGGCCACAGGATCTGCCGCGTGGAGACCGGCGCATGGGTGGCGAGTGCGGCGAGGCCAGGGCCGCCGTTCTCGGCCAGCGCTTGGGCGGCCAGCGGCACGCCGTGGAGACCGGCGAAGGCCGATGCGCCCGCTGGTTGCAGAGCCGCATCTGCGTAGTACGTCGCCTGCACCCAGTCGCGCATCTCGTCCGCCGTGGCGCAATGCGGCAGCAAGCGCCAATGCGCGTCTTCTCGAAGCTGCAACTGAAAGCGAATGCCGCCGTAGACGGCGCGACACGCGGTGGCGAAGTCCGCGTTGCGCCTGCCGTTGCGCGCGCAGAACGTTGCCAGCGCCGCGACGTCGTCGGCGAGAGCGCTCGCTTCGGCGGGCGCGATGGCCGCTGCGGACCTGGCACGGCGCACCCGGCCGAGCCAGTTCCGCAAGCGGGGTGCGGTGGCCGCGTTCGTCGCGCAAACGTGATCCCGCGGTTCCGCCACCGCCGCTAGTGTCTCCGCATCGCAGCTTCGTTGCGGGAAACAGCCGCTCTCGATCCAGTCGGCGTAGCGAGCGAAGGTCTCGACATGCGAGCGCACAATTGCAGCCACCGCGTGGCGCAACCCCGGCGTTGCCACCACGACGTTGCGGCGTCGCACGAACGCCTCCGCCGCGGCGCCTAGAACTCCGCCTCCAGCTGCCGCCGAGGCGGCGATGCCCCGAAAGCGCACCGCGAACTCGTGCCCCGCTTGGCGCGTGTTCCAGCGCGTGAGCCATGCCAACTCGTCGTTGTCGTCTCCGGGACATGCGACGTGGACGAATCTGTCACCGCGCCACTGCCGGAGCAGTTCGGGAAACTCATCGCCCCCGGTATCACCGTGCTGCGCTAGGAGGCCCCAGATGCCGAGCGCTCCGGCGGTGTTCGCCAGGGCAGGGGAGCAGCCGCGCTCGGTCAACTCCGGGTCAAGGATGTCGTTCGGCAAGCGAATGAAGTCGACGTCCCCGGCGCTTGGCGGATGCAGCACCGCCAGCGTCGAGACCGGCGGTTGCCGCAGCCACTCGTCAAGGCCGTCGGTGTCGGAACGCAACGCCCGTTGCAACGCCTGTTCCGGGCCGAAGACGTGCGGCAGGCCTTGGTAGGCCCACAGCACGTTCGGCTGCCATTGCCACCACTGCCGATGCGTTGCCGCGGCGTTGCGTGGATCGATGCTGCACAGATGCAGGCTTCGCTGCGCGTCGAAAGTCCGGCCCACGACATGCGCGTCGCCTTCGATGGCGGTGTTCGCGGCAGCCGCCAGGTCGCGGTTGTGCCACGGATGCAGGGCGCCAAGGTTCGGATGGTTCTGGAACTGCAGCGCGTGGACCGTCTCGTGGGCGATGGTGGCGGCGAAGTCGGCGCCCGTTTCGCGTACGAACAGCACGTTGCGCTCGCGGTCGTAGAGGCCGTTCGGATTCGCAAGCCGGCTGTCCCGCGCCGGTTGCGCTTCGTCGGGCTTCGCGTCCGATGGTTCTGAGGCGCAGTACACGCCGAGCGCGCACCATCCCCGGCGCCATTGCTCGGCGTAGTCTTCGTCCCAGGAGACGCTGCCGACGCCTGGCGTGTAGCCGCCTTCGAAGTCCGCCATCGGGCGCACCGCCACGGGTTGCGTCAACGCGAGACCGCGCATCGCGCAAGTCTCGGCCATGATCCGCTCGACGCTTGCGTGTTCGCTGCCTTGGGCTGGAAACGCGACCAGACAGACGCCGCCGAACAAGGCAGCCAGCCAGCATCGGCGAGCCCCCACGGCCAAGCACACCGCGAGCACCCGCCGTTCCCGCGCTGCGAACGACCGGCGCGTCGCCTAGGTGAACGTGAAGTCGGCGGCTTCCGGCGCTTTGCTCTGCTGCCAGAACTCCAGCAGCGTCCCCGGCCAGTTCTGCGTCACGCGGCCGTGTTCGTTCTTGTACCAGCTGCTGACGTTCTCCGCGCCCCAGGCCATGCCCTTGTTGCCAGCGTCGATCTTCTCGTTGTAGGCGTCGTGGACGGCGGGCAGGCAGTCCATGGCGCGGTCGCCACGGGTCATCAGCAGCCGCAGGCAGCCCATGATGTAGCGCACTTCGCACTCCGAGAAGAAGATGATGCTGCCGTTGACGACGATGTTGGTGTTCGGGCCGTAGCAGCAGAAGAGGTTGGGGTAGCCCGGCATGACGATGCCCAGATAGGCGCGGGGGTCCGCGCCCCAGCGCTCGCGCAGTTCGACGCCGCCCTTGCCGTGGATGCGCATGGGGAACAGGATGCGGCTGGCGTGGAAGCCGGTGCCGTAGATGATCACGTCCGCGTCGACCTGCCGTCCGGATTCCGTTTCGATGCCACCTGCGTTGATGCGGGCGATGGGATCCGTCACCAGCTCGACGTTGTCGCGCTTGAGGGCGTTGAACCAGTGGCCGTTGTCCACCAGCATGCGCTTGCCGGCCGGCGGGTAGTCCGGCACGCACTTGGCGAACAGGTCCGGATCGTCGCCCACCATCTGCTGCACGTTGGCGGTGAGCATGGCGCGCAGCTGATCGTTGGCCTCGCTCACGGAGCGTTCCTCGTTCCACGCCGGGTCGCGCCGCACCATCCCCAGCAGCCCCTCGGCGGTGGTCCAGAACATCCAGAAGCGGTACCACTTGGCGTAGAAGGGGACGTTGTTGAGCAGCCAGTGCTTGGCGTCGGGGATGGCGTCGTGGTACTCGGGGCGCGGCGCCACCCAGGGCGGGGTACGCTGGAAGACCGTGACCTGCTCGGCGCTGCGGGCGATCTCCGGCACGGTCTGGAAGGCGCTTGCGCCGGTGCCGATCACGGCGATGCGCTTGCCGGCGAGGTCGTGTTCGGCCTCCCAACGGGCGGTGTGGAAGGCCGGCCCGCGGAAGCTGTCGCGGCCTTCGATCGCCGGCAGCTTCGGGCGGTTGAGCTGGCCGACTGCGCTGATCACGGCGTTGGCCGTTAGCGTTTCTTCGCCCTCGGGGCCCCGCACTTCGACTTGCCACGAGCCGTCCTCCGCGTAGCGGGCTTCGACCAATTCGGTGGAGAAGCGGATGTTGTCGCGGATGCCGTGTTCGTCGGCGATGCGGTTGAAGTAGTCGAGCAGCACCTGCTGCGGCGAGAAGTGGTTCGGCCAGTCGTTGGGCGCGAAGGAGTAGGAATAGGTGTGGTTGGGGCTGTCCACGCGGCAGCCGGGATAGCGGTTCTCGAACCAGGTTCCGCCGACGTCGCTGTTCTTCTCCACCACGGTGTAGCCGATGCCGGCCTGCTTCAGCCGAATGGCGGCGAGCAGCCCGGACATCCCGGCGCCGACCACCACCACGTGGAACTTCCGCCGCGTCTCGGCCTGCACGTCGTCGAAGGACACGCCGTAGGGGTCTTCGTCGAAGATCTTGAGTTCGGACATCAGGAACTCGCCGTAGCTGGCATCGAGTTCCACGCCGATGATGAAGTCCACCATCTCCTTCACCAGCGCCGCCGAAGGCTCCGGCAGGGGCGGAAAGCCAGCATCCCGATGCGCCTTCAACGCCTCGAGGGCGCGTTCGCGGATGGCCGCCTGATCGTCCGCCGAGATGCCCCCCTGGGGGTCTCCGAACAGCTGGCTGGTCGGGCGGATGTCGCCGCGGATCAGCGAAGCGTCGCCAGTGAGATGCACCAGAGCGTTGACCAGCGAAGGCACGTGGGCGTCGGCAAGGGCGGCTTCGAGCGCATCGTCCGCCCAGCCGCCGCCAACCGAACGCGAAGCCTCGGGCACCGGCACCTCCTTGCGCTTCACGGCATTGGGCAGCAGCCGCTCGCGGGATTCCTTCTCCTGCGCTCTGCGCACCTGCCGCTGGGTCGGCAGCTTGCGGAAGAAGGCCCAGTAGCGCCGTGGATGAATCCGGCTGGTGCCTTGCGGCGCGATGCGCTGCCAGCGGTCTCGGTTCGCCTTGGTGTTGACCGGCTTCAGGGCGCGCTTGTCGTTCGTGGTGTCGAACAGCACCGACACCAGTTCCCCCGAATCGAGCAGCGCGAAGACGATCTCCGCTCGGGTCGTGGGGTTCAGCCACCAGTTGCTGTTGGGCCACAAGCCGCCGGGATCGTTGACGACCACCTGCACCGACTGCCAGTCGTCCGGGCTGGTTCTTTTCCTCCTCACGCTGCCAAGCTCCTGCGCGTTGACTCCCGAACAACACTACAAGCGTGGCTGCTTCTGTCAACGCCCGGATTCCTTGAGCGCAGACCTTCGCACTTGGGCCAGTCGCCACGCCCGGATGTAAGCGAAAGCGACCATGCGCCGGCGGCGATCTCTCACATGCGAGAGGGGCGATCGTCCATAGCGGTGCCGCTTCCCGCCCTGCCAAAGTGCGCCTCCACACACCGAAACGCCGCGAGGGCTGGCAGCCGTGGTACGGTTCGAGCATGAAGACGCAGCGCCATTCCGAGATCAACGGCAGCCCGGTTCTCCGCCCGGCCCGGCCAGCCGTCCCGGTCGACGACCGCCTGTACCGCTACGTGCCCGTGCCGCCGGTCTACCGCGACGAAGACGGCTATCTCGTTGAGGACGGCATGTCGCAGAACACCAAGCATCTCAGCGAGACCTCGCTCTGGTTCCACGAACTGGCGGAGCGGCTGCCGACTGCGACCGTGTGCTCGGACCTGCCCATGCACTATCGGCGAGGCGACAAGAACGCGTCGCTGGTGCCGGACCTTTTCGTGGCGCTGCAGGCGCCACCGCAAGAGAGTCGGCCGTCCTACAAGCTGTGGGAGAACCCGCTGCCAGAACTGGTCATCGAGATGCTGTCCGAGGGGAGTTCGAAGAAGGACGTCGGCCCGAAGCGGTTCACCTACGAGTATCTGGGAGTGCGCGAATACTGGCTCTTCGACCCCGCGGGCTTCCAGTTGCCCACGCCTCTGGTCGGCTACCGACTGCGGAACGCACGCTACCAGCCGATAGAGGCGGACGCCGCCGGGCGGCGGTACAGCGAGGTGCTCGGCCTCGACCTGCATGTCCGCGACGACGAACTGCGCTTCCGAGACCCGGCGACGGGCGAAGATCTGGCGACCTACAGCGAAGCCGTAAAGCAGATGCTGGTGGAGAAGCGCCGAGCCGACGCGGAGAAGCTCCGGGCCGATACTGCCGAGCGCGAGCGGGCAGCGGAGAGGAACAGAGCGGAGGCTGCGGAGCGTGGGCGGGCAGCAGAGAGGCGCGGGCGGCTCGCGGAGAAAAACAGGGCCGACGCGGCAGAGCGTAAAGTCGACGCGGCGGAGCGCAAAATCGACGCAGCGGAGCGCGAGTTGGCGCGTCTCCGCTTGCGCCTCGAAGGGCGGTAGTCCGTAGTTGACCTCGCGAACACCGCAATGGCCGGCAGCCGTGGTACTGTCCACGCATGGAGACGCAGCGCCAACCCGATATGAAGCCTAGGCTGCGAAGCAGCGGGCCGACGCGGAGAGGCGCAAAGCGGATGCCGCCGACGTGACTGGATGGCGGAGAAGGACAAAGCCGGCGCGGAGAGGCGCAGAGCGGAGGTGGAGACGCGCGGGTGGCTCGCTGAGAAGCGCCGTACCGAGGCAGCCGAGCGCGAAATCGCACGTCTCCGCTCGCTCCTTGAAGAGCAGTAGCCCTCGCTACCCTTCGCGCGAGGCACCCGCCCAACTCCGCCCCGTCTCGGATTTGCGTCGAATCCCCCCTTGTGTCGCGCCGCCGGGTTCGTTGAAATAGGCGTTTGCTGTTGAGCTTTCTGGGAGCGAGGATTCCGATGAGTGATTTCGAAGGCAAGGTCGCCATTGTCACCGGCGCGGGCAACGGCTTGGGGCGCAGCCATGCGCTGGCGTTCGCGGAGCGGGGCGCGAAGGTGGTGGTGAACGACCTGGGCGGTTCCGTCCACGGCGAAGGCCAGTCGGACGCGGCGGACGCGGTGGTGGCGGAGATCGAAGCCGCGGGCGGCCAAGCGGTCGCCAACAAGGCGTCCGTCTCCGACCGCGACGGCGCCAAGAGCATCGTGGACGCGGCGGTATCGGCCTTCGGCACCGTCGACATCGTCGTCAACAACGCCGGCATTCTGCGCGACAAATCCTTCAAGAACATGACGTTGGACGAGTTCGACCTGGTGATCGACGTCCACCTGCGCGGCACCGCCTACGTCACCAAGTTCGCCTGGCCCATCATGTACGAGAAGAACTGGGGCCGCGTGGTGTTCACCAGCTCCACTTCCGGCATCTTCGGCAACTTCGGCCAGGCCAACTACGGCGCCGCGAAGATGGCGATGCTCGGCCTCATGAACGTGCTGGCCATCGAAGGCGCCTCGCACAACGTGCGCGTGAACTGCCTGGCCCCAGGCGCCGCCACCCGCATGACCGCGAGCGTCCCCGGCTCCACCATCGACATGAAGAACCCCCCGCCAGCCATGAGCCCGAGCCTGGTGACCCCCGCCGTGCTCTACATGTGCAGCGAGGACGCCCCGTCCGCGCACACCATCCACGCCGCAGGCGGCCGCTTCTCCCGCTCCCAGACCTACACCAACGAGGGCGTCTCCCTCGGCCTCGAAGCCACCTACGACGACCTCTCCGGCGAGCTGGACGCGGTTCGGGACATGGGTGCCGCCACGCCGTTCGACCCGCTGGCGCGGCGGCGAGGGGGGTGAGGGGCCAAGCCGCCTACTCGAAGCGGGAGCGCTCTGCTTCGGAGTAGCGGCAAACCATGCTAATGTTCACTTAGGCGAGGACGCCGTGTGGAGCGAGACACCGTTGCGCGTTAGGCCTTGACGCGCCCGATCAAGGTGGGTATGGTGGCGGAGCTTGGGGAAGATAGTACCTGTGCAGCACAGCGCCTTGATCGTGGACGCGAGCGCGTTGTGGTTCACATCTTCGTAAAGGAAGGGGGGCGCATTGATGAACAGTCGCAAGATCACGCTTAGGCGCGTCTTTCTCGGACTCGTGAGCTGTCTCCTCTGCGGCGCATCGTCTACCTCCGAAAAGTGCGACGAGGTGCGCAAGATGTGCGGCGCGTATCCGCCGCGGATCGCTTCCTACGACCATCAGCTGGCCGTTTGCCAAGGAGGTGAGTGGCGCGTTTTTAGGAGCAACAGCGCGACGTCCCCGCACACTCTCAGGGCACCGCTTAGCGAGGTTGCGTTCTCTTGGGCCGTCCCACCCTCGAATGACTACGAAATCGTCTACGCCAGTACGTCGTACAAGCAAGATCAGACCCTCACCGTCTCCAGAAGTGGACGCGACGCAATACTCCCTGTTCTTCCTCCGCATAGGGAGGTTAGAGAGCGGCTCAGGGGCACCCAAGCCCAAGCCCGTGAGCGATTCCAAGAGTTTCATGGAATGGACGAGCGGCCTAGTGGCAGAGATCCGACCTCGAAAAATTTGGCCCTCTGGCACGATACGGAGTTCTTTGGGCGTCTCAAGAGCTACGACCTCGTTGGCTTTGCGTTGGATCAAGAGAAGAGTAACCGACCCGTGTTTGGCGGCGAACGCCTCATGCGTGTCGCAAAGAACAGGCCCAAGACTTCGTGGATCCCCTTTTGTAGTTGGGTTAGACCCGGAAGTCCGTTGCGTATCATGTTGGCTTACAGTGATGCGATGTCCGAGACATGGCCGTTTCACTTTGACGTAGATCCTGTTTTGGCTGCCGGATCTGAGCAATGATCGCTGGTTTGCCGGAGTATTTCAGGCGAATCTTCTCGCTCTATGTATCGGCCCTGAGCTTGGACTTCGATGACGACGTTGCAGGAAACGCGGCCGAGTCGATTGCCATGGCCAGCGGCGTTGTGGCTTTTGCGATAGTTGGACTGGGCGCATCGCGGTACTTTATCCAAGGGCCCGACGTCTCGTCAGTAGCGCCTACCCTAGTCCTTTTGGTTCTAGTCTGGGTGGCTATGACCTCGATTTTGTCAACGAAGAAGAGGATACCGTTGCACCTGAATTTGGTGTCGTTTTGGATTCTGGTAACTTGCTTGGTTGTCGTAATTGTCCGTGTGCTACGACCGCCACCAGATTACGGCATTACGGAACGTTTCTTGATTTCTTTTGGCCTCCTGGCGATCCTTGTTCCGACCCACGTGCTGAGGTGCAAGATAGAGCGCTATCGCAAGCTTCTCTATGTCGTGTTTATACTTGCGGGACACGGGGTTGGAGTAGGTTTTGTTGGGGCGTGGCCGTGACGTGTTGGGATGCGCGGTGCCGCTCTTTTTGCGTCGCAGGTGCAGGGAAGACTGGATTGGGGTTGAGGTGAGAGTGCGAACGTTGCTTGAAGCAGTGCCTACGCGGCTGGCGGAGGCCGTTGGCGCGGCGCGGAAGGCCATCGCTGTGGTGGCGGTGGGATTGTCGCTCGCGGTAGTGCCGGCGGCTGGCGAGGGGGTGCTTCGGGCTGGCGGGGTGGCAGTGAGTGCGGAGAAGCGGGTGGAGTTGGCGGCGGATCCGTTGGTGATGCGGTGGCGGGTGGCGGGGATGGACAGCGATGCCGTCTTCGGGGCCGTGGCCGGGCCGGCGCCGCTGGTGATGAACCTGTTCGGGGATGTCGAGGTGCGGGCGCGGGTGCGGAGCGCCAGGACGTTGGAGGGCGGCTCGCGGTTCCTTGCCGGGGCGTTGGAGGGCGGCGGGCACTTCACGCTGTTTCGGCACGCCACGGGCATCGTGCGCGGGGAGTTCCACTCGGCGACGGGGTTCTACTCCTTGAGGTCGCAGGGGGCTGAGAGCGTGCTTGTGACGCAACAGGACGTGTCGAAGCTGCCTGGTTGCGGCAACGACGGCTTGGCGGGTGGGCCGGCAGGCTTCGCACCTGCCCTGGCCGAGCGGCCGCGGACTGCGCTGCCGATGTGGGCGACCAGCGGACGCGGCGCGGAGCGTTCGAGCCGCCAAGCGGAACCGCTGAGCAGTGGTGCGGGTGCGGCAGACTCGGCAGAGGGCAAGCCCATTGATGTGCTGGTGGTCTACACGCAGAGGGTGGAGGATCATGAGGGAGGGCCAGCGCAAGTGCAGGCCACCATCGAAAATGAAATGGCAAAGACCAATCAGGTTTTTGGAAACAGTGGGCTTTCTCACCGGCGTATGCGTTTGGCCGCTATGGAAAAAGTGGATTATGAACAAAGAGTTTCGTTAGGGAGTGATTTAAATAATTTGCAATATACTTCGGAAGATAATGAGGAGGAAAGCGCTTTGGATGAGGTATTTCCCTTGATTGAAAGACACCAGGCCGATCTGGTTCATCTTATTGTACGGGATGAACGGAGGACTTGCGGTAAAGCCAACAATTATGGCGGACACTCAGAATATCGGGTTCAAAAAGATTGTGAACATGCCGATGACTCGGATCTATGCGTATACAATCTACGCCGCCTGCGCTGGGGATCCGGAAGATACTCTGTGTCGGCGATTCAATGTACGTATAGCTATACTTTTACCCACGAGTTGGGTCATGTTTTGGGGCTTTGGCATGATCGCGGAAATTATGATTGGGATCTGCGCCTTGAAACTTATTATACTGCACGAGGCTATTTTCCCTTTTTTAAGCCTTATGCCTTTGGCCATCAAAATGTGGATTTTTCAGAAACATGTCAGATAACAGTCATGAGTGCTGGAAGTGTATGTATAGCAGCTGGTATGTATAATAGAATATGGTTACCTTATGTCTCTAATACTGATTTGTTTTTTTCCTCCTCCTTCTGGAGGTTATGATTTATCTTCTTTTAAAACGGATACTCCTATTGGGGTTCCGGGGGATAACTTTACAACGGCTTTAGATGGGCCAGTCAACGCTGCTAGAGCAATTGACGAGGTTTGGGACATCGTGGCCGCCCTCTCTGAACCTCCGGCGGAACGCCTGCCGGATTGGGTTTGCGCAGCGGAGGATGTTCCTGCCGACGCGCTGTCGTCCAAGCTGCCTGTTGGCTGGCAAATCGAACCAATGGGCGGGCGTTGGAGCTTCTTGCTCTCGCCGATCGTGTCGAGCAAGTGTGCGAAGGAGGCATGGTTGAGCGTGCGTTCCATAGGTGCGGTTCGGGAGTTGGTCAAACCTTACCAATCTACTCGAACTACTTGGACGCGGGACGGCGGATCGGCGGAAGATGAGTTGCGGGCGTGGCCGACTGATGCAACATTCGAGGTGGCCGTGGACGGGCCTCGACGGGACGACCAGCGGCTGTCGGTCGCGGCGCCGCGGTACGACGGGGCGTGTGCAGTGCGGCGCAGAGCGCTTGCCACGGTTGAACTAGCGAAATCGTTCGGAGGTGCAATAGCGCGAAAGTGGGGCGGCGTACCGCGGCGCCACATCGCGCTGGAGCAAGGCTCTGCGCAGCCCCACTGCGCCGGCGCTCCCAACGCGAAGCTGCGCCACTTGGGCGACTTCGACGGCGACGGCAGGGCGGACGTGCTGCTGCGCCATGCGGACGGACGCTGGCTCTACTACCCGATGGACGGGGCGGGAGCGCTGACGGACGGCGTGGCGGCGAACCTCCCAGGCAACCCGGCCATCGTGGTGGCCGGCGTCGGCGACTTCAACGGCGACGGGAGGGACGACGTGCTGATGCGTGTCGCCTCCGGCACGTGGCGCTACTACCCGATGGACGGGCCGCGCCCCGTGGCTGGACGCGGCAAGGTCGCGCTGCCGACGGACTTGGCGTGGCAGCTCGAAGGCGTCGGCGACTTCGACGGCGACGGCAAGGACGACGTGCTGATGCGGCGCCGGGGCGCTCGGCTGGCGCCTTCGCCGGTGCCGCTGGTCGACGAGGATGGCTACGAGCGCGAATCGCCGCTGCAGATGGTGGACGAGTGGCGCTACTACCCGATGGACGGCAAACGGGTGCTGGAGGGCGGTACGCGGGCGGGCCTGCATCACAACTTCGGCGACTGGGTCGGCGGCGTGGGGGACTTCAACGGCGACGGCAGGGACGACGTGCTGTTCCGCCTCTCGGACGGCTCCTGGCACTACCTGCCGTTCCACGGCGGCATCGGCGGCGAGACCAGCGCGCTGCCGGGGGAAGGCACCGTCGCCCTGCCGGAAGACATGGCGTGGGCGGTCGCTGGCATCGCGGACTTCAACGGCGACGGCAAGGACGACGTCCTGCTGCGCCACGAGGACGGGCGCTGGCGCCATCACCCCATGGACGGCGCGAACCTGCTCGAGGGCGGCGGCGCTGCGGACTTGCCGGCGGACCCGACGGTCTGGCTGGGCGGCGTGGGCGACATGGATGGCGACGGCAGAGCGGACGTGCTGACCCGGCACGGCTACGGTGCTTGGCGGTACTACTCCACGAACGCGGCTACGGGGTCGTTCACGTCTGGCGGCGATGTGGCACTGGCTAGCGGCACCGCCTGGGGCGTGCTGAAGGGCGGCTTGGAAGCGCCGCCGCGAATCCTGGCCACCCTGCCGGACCAGCCCCTCGCCCTTGGCGGCGACGTTGCGTTGGATTTGTCGCTGCACTTCTCGGGCGGGCAGACGCTCGTCTTGGAGGTGGAATCCAGCGATGGGGACGTGGTGCGCGCGAGCCTGGCGGGCAACATGCTGACGCTGGCGCCTGTGGCGGACGGCCGGGCGACGATCACCATCACGGCGCGGGACGCGGACGGCTACGCGGTGTCGCAGACGTTCCAAGCCGTCGTCAGCGAAAGCGGACGGGTGGGGCGGCGGTTCCAGGACTGCCCGGAGTGCCCGCAGATGGTGGTGGTGCCCGCGGGTTCCTTCACGATGGGTTCGCCGGCGGAGGAAGAGGGCGGCCCCGGGAGCAACCAGGGCTACGAGCGGCCGCAGCTTCAAGTCGACTTCGCCGCGCCCTTCGCCATCGGCGTGTTCGAGGTGACGTTCGCGCAGTGGGACGCCTGCGCAGCGGACGGCGGCTGCGCTGACCTGCCGCGCCACGCGCCCTTCGACGAGCCGAACCACCCGGTCCACAACGTCAGCTGGAACGACGCGCAGGCGTACGTGGCCTGGCTCTCCGCCAAGACCGGGCAGACGTACCGCCTGCCGAGCGACGCCGAGTGGGAGTACGCCGCCCGCGCTGGCACGACCACGCCCTTCCACTTCGGCGAGACGATCACCACGGAACAGGCGAACTACGACGGCGAAGTGCCAAGCCCGCGCCGAGGGGAAGGGGAGGAAGCGTCGTCGTACGCCCGCGAGAACCCGGGCGCGTACCGAGGCGGCCCGGTGCCGGTGGGCCTGCTCCCCGCGAACCCCTGGGGCCTGCACGAGGTCCACGGCAACGTGCGGGAGTGGACCCAGGACTGCTTCGCGGCCTCGAACCTCCGCGGCTGGCCAGCCGACGGCAGCGCCGTGGAAACCGGCGACTGCGACTCCCGTTTCCTGCGCAACGGCTCGTACTACGACGATCCGGGGGATGTACGCTCCGCCAACCGCGCCCCGTCGTCCGCCGGGGAGCGCCACGGCTCCGCCGGCTTCCGGGTGGCGAAGACGCTTGGGGATTGAGGAACGCTTTGGGCGCTGCCTTGCGGCTACGCCGGCGTGAAGCCAAACTTGGGAAGGGTGAGACGATCGTAGAGGGGGCGCCATTGCGATTTAAGTGCCTGTATGCCCTTGTTGCGCTGTTCGCAGCCTTCCCGTGCGTGGCTGCGGAGGTGGGCGCGGGTGCGGCTGAGGCGGAAGACGCAGCGACGGACGGGGGCGTCTACTTCGGCCTGCAAGCCGGTACGCTCGGCGCGGGGCCGGTTCTTGGCTACGACTTCTCCGAGCGGCTTGGCGTTCGCGGCCAGTTCGGCTGGTTCGACTACGACACCGATGGCGTGGGCGACGACTACTCGGGCAGCCTGGAGTTCAGGTCGGGCGGCCTGCTGTTGGACTGGAGTCCGCTCGGCGGCGCCTTCCGACTCACCGCTGGCGCGTTCGCGAACCAGTCCGAAATCATCGCCGCAGCGGGCGATGCCACGGTTGATCTCGGCGGCAGGCCCTACGCGGGCACCGCCAACCTGCGCGTGGGCTTCGACTCCGTCGCTCCCTATCTCGGCATCGGCTGGAGCGCGGGAAGGGACGACGGGGGCCTTCGGCTGCTGGTCGACGTCGGCGTGCTGATTCAAGGAACCCCGCTCGTCTCCGCGTCGGGCAGCGTGAACGAACCCGGTTTGGGCACCTGCGACTTCACGCTCTCGAACGAGGGCGTAGCGACCGTCAGCGGCACACTATGCGATGTTGCGAGCTCGCAGAGCTTGGAGTTGCAAACGGACCTGGCCACGGAACATCGCCAACTGACGGACGACCTCGAACCACTCAACCTATGGCCGCTGCTTGCCGTAGGCGTGGCCTACTCGTTCTGACTCGGTATCGACGCAAGCAGCAGCGGCCTACTCGGAAGGAGGTCGGAAGTGCAACGCTTCCGAGTAGCGGCAAGCTAAGCGCTGGGAGGTCAGGCGGTCCGAGTTCCACGAAGTTCCCACGCGAACACGCGATGTCTCGGTGCGCGACGCGCACACTTAGAACATGAGCTGACGCACTGTTTGATTGGGGATGCGGAGCCGGCATGAGCCGGCGATGGTCAGCAGGCCGAAGTAGTGCAGCAGGGAGGGGAAGTTCTCGCCCTGCGCCAGTTCGGCGGGCGAAAACGAAGGGACCACTCTCGCCTCCAACTGTTCTTCCGCCATCGTCTCGCGCAGCAGGTCGAAGTTGTGCTTCAAGCGTCGCCCGGTGAGCAAATGGCGCAGCTTGGCGTAGTCGATGCGCACGTTGGGGTCGATGAGGTCTTCCGGGCCGGGCTTGTTCGGCAGCGAGAGATCAAGGTAGTTCAGCACCATGTCGGGGTTGAACACGGTGTTCGCCGCACCGGTGGCGAAGCGGTAGCCGTCGTACCAGTCGTGCATCAGGTCGAGCGTGGTGGTCACGTCTTGGTCGAAGACGCCGCGTTTTCGGTAGTCATTGAGGACGCACTCCACTTCCTGCGCCGTGAAGCCCAGCATCTCGTTGAACTGTGGCAGCAGGCTGATGTTCCTGGCGATGTTGAAGCCGCTCGTCAGGTCGTCCATGGTGATGGGCGAGACGCCGGTGACGAACATCCGGTCGAGGCTGCCGTCGAGCGCGGTGCCGGCCTTCAGCGTGGCGTAGAAGCTGCGATAGAAGCCGCCACCGCTCACGAAGGCGCGGTATGCGGCCTCCCCGTCGGCGGCCAGGATCGTGTTGGCGAAGTTGTCGTACTCGTCGATCAGCACGTACAACGGCACGCCCCGAGCGCCCACCAGTCCGAACAGCTCGTTCAGCTTGCCGTCGATGCCCTCCGGCGCCAGCACGCGCTGGATGTCCGCGGCCGAGAACAGATCCGGGTGCGACTCCAACGCCTGCGCGACCCGGGTGCCGCAATAGGTCTGGAAACGCGCCTCCAAAGTCGACAAGGAGTCGTCGAAGGCGGAGAAGTCGAAATACAGAACCACATGGCGATGGCGGTTCGGCGTGGGCGCTTCGGCGATGTCGGTGTCGCCGAACAGCGCCTCGAAGTGCCCCTCCTGGCGCCGATCGTAGTAGCTGGCCAAGGTCGCCAGCCAGAACGACTTGCCGAAGCGCCGCGGGCGAACGAGAAAGACGTACCGCTCGCGCTCCAAGTCGTGGATGAAACGAGTCTTGTCCACGTACAAACACCCATCCCGCCGAACGCTCGGGAACGCCGCGCGCCCGTAGGGGATGGGCGGGTAGTCGGTGGGCGGGGGTGTCGCGGTCATCATGGCGCAGGACTATACGCTACCAACGCCTCTGGCCTTTGACGGCGCCCGACCGACGCTTGCACCTCGCGCAGCAGAGATGCCGGTATGGTGGCGCAGCGCAAGAAGCGGGTGGAGTTGCGCATCGGGTGCTCGCGCAAGTCCTTGCCGCAGCAGCGGCGTGTCGAGCGCGACGAACCACACCACGCGATGCGTAGCCAAGGCGTACGCCGGGTCCTCAGAACCCCACCGCCCCACCTTCCTTCCGATGGTCCGAAGCCCCGCAGTAGCCCCCGTTCGCCAGCCGATAGATCAACTGCGCGCCCCCGAAGACGCTCCCGTCCTGCGCATACTCGACCTTGTGGCCGCGGTTGGCGAGGCCTAGCGCTGCGGCGTAGTCGTAGCCCGTCTCCAGCAGCACGTCGTAGGTCGGCGTTACATGCCAGCGGGGGGCGTCCGAGGCGGCTTGGGGGTTTTCGGCGTGGTCGAAGATGCGGGTCACCATCTGCACGTGGCCTTGGTGCTGCATGTGGCCGCCCATCACGCCGAAGGCCATCAGCGGCTGGCCTTGGGCGGTGACGAAACCGGGGATGATGGTGTGGTACGGGCGCTTGTCGGGGGCGACGTGGTTCGGATGTGCCGGGTCAAGGGAGAAGCCAGCGCCGCGGTTCTGCATGGCGATGCCGGTGCCGGGGACGACGATGCCGGAGCCGAAGCCCATGTAGTTGGACTGGATCATCGAGACCATCATGCCGGCTTCGTCGGCGGCGGCGAGATAGACCGTGTCCTGGCCGACGGGCAACGGCGCCGGGGGCAGGGCGCTGGCCTTTGGTCCGATGCTGGCGGCGGCTTGGCGGATGGCGCCGGGTTCCAGCAGCGCCTCGGGCGGCAGGCGCATCGCTCTGGGGTCGGCGAAATGGTCGAAGGCGGCGCGAATGGCGATCTTCATCACTTCCACCTGCAAGTGCGTCCACTTGGCGCTGCCGGCGGGGTGCGCAGGCGCGTCCAGATGTTCCAGAATCGCCAGCGCGATCTGCGCCGCCAGCCCTTGGCCGTTGGGCGGAATCTCGGCCAGTTCGACGCCCCGGTACGGCTGCGAGATGGGCGCCACCCACTCCGGTTCGTGCGCCGCCAGATCGCTCTCCCGCACAGCGCCGCCCTGCGCTCTGGCCGCGTCCGCGATGCGTTCGGCGATGGCGCCGCGATAGAACGTCTCGCCGCCGCTTTCCGCGATCAGCCGCAGCGTTTCCGCCAAGTCGGCGTTGACGAACAGCTCCCCGGCAAGCGGTGCGCGGCCTTGGGGCAGGAAGTGCGCTTGGAAGTCGTCGAAGGCCGCGTAGATTCTGCCAGCGTGGGCCCAGTGGGTGGCGGTGATGTGGCCGACGTGGAAGCCGTCGCTCGCGTAGTGGATCGCCGGTTCGAACAGATCGCCGAACGGCAGCTTGCCGAAGCGTTGCGAGAGCGCTCGCCAGGCGCTCACGGCGCCCGGCACGGTCACTGAATCCCAGCCGAGGCGCGGCATCACTTCGGCATCCGCGAAACGCGCCGGCGTCCATCCCGAGGGCGAACGTCCCGAGGCGTTCAAGCCGCTCAGCCCTTCGCCGTCCCAAACGATGGCGAAGGTGTCGCTGCCGACGCCGTTGCTGCACGGCTCCACCACCGTGAGCGCAATCGCCGCGGCCAGCGCGGCATCCACCGCGTTGCCGTCGCGCCGAAGCATCTCCAACCCCGCATTGGCCGCCAGCGGCTGCGAGGTGGCCACCACGTTGCGCGCCAGCACCGGCGCCCGTTGCGAGGGGTAGGGGAACTCCCAGTCGAACACGCTGGATACCTTGCGCGGACGCGCCTACTCGTCGCGCAGCAGGTTGGCGGGCGAATATTGATCGGTCAGCGGCTCCTTCGAGGTGTCCCAGTCCGCCTCCAACGAGAGGCGGGTCGCGTACTCGCGGATGGGCACGCCGTAGCGCCGCAATCGCCGCTGCCACGCATTGCCGTTGCGCTGCAGCGTTTCCAGGTTCGGCAGCGCACCGTT
This sequence comes from Candidatus Azotimanducaceae bacterium, assembly GCA_965243175.1. GTDB lineage: Bacteria > Pseudomonadota > Gammaproteobacteria > Pseudomonadales > Azotimanducaceae > VXYL01. Next base: position 3,264,294 of record OZ251532.1, read on the forward strand.
GCTGGCCAACACAATGCGATTGCCGCTGGCGGGCGTCTTAAAGTTGAAGAACTGCCCGAACACGGCGCGGTAGGTTTCGGATTCGTGCGCGTAGAGGCGCGAGGCGGAGAACGTGTTGGCGGCCACCACGCCGTTCGGCTTGAGCAGCCCGCGCGTCTCCTGCAGAAACTCCCGCGTCATCAGGTGTTCGGGGATGTAGTCGCCGCCGTAGGCGTCGAGCAGCACCAAATCGTAGCGTTCGTCTCGCATCAGCGCCCGCTTCACGAACGGCCGCGCGTCGGCCAGATGCAGGCGCAGCCGGGCGTTGGTCTCGAAATCGAAGTAGCGTCTCGCCAAGTCCGCCACCGCGGGGTCGATCTCCACCACGTCCACTTGCGCATCCGCCAACACTTCGACGAGCACCGTGGGAATCGTGCCGCCGCCGAGGCCGATGGCGAGGATGCGCGCGGGTTCCGGGGCCAGCAGCAACGACGCCATCATCATCCGCGTGTAGGCGAAGACCATGCGTTCCGGCTGGCGCGGGTCGAAGCAGGACTGGCTGCGCTCCGTGTCGCGCAGCGTGAAGCGCATGCAGATGCGGTTCGGCGCTTTCGTGATCAGGATGTTGTGGTAGAGCGAGCGCTCGCGGTGCAGCACCTCGACCGTCGCCGCGCTCGGCGCCACGGCCGCCAGCACCGTCGCGGCGATGCCGCCGCACTTCGCCAGCCGGCGCAGGCTACGCTTGGTCGTCAAGAGCGCCATGCGGGGTCTCTTCTTCCAAGCCACGGGCCGCCAAGGCCACCACGCCGAACACCAATAGTGCGGCGGAGAGGAACGTGACGATCGTATCGATCTCGAACCAGAGCACGAAGTAGAAGCTGGTGGCGAGCGTGCCGAGCGCGCTGCCGAGGGTGGAGACGAAGTAGAGCGTGCCGGCCACGCTGCCGGACTCCTCGCGCTTGCGAACCAGCAGCCGCACGGAGTAGGGCGACACCATGCCCATCACCACCGTCGGCGCCACGAACAGCATCAGCGACGCCACCAAGCTGCCGTAGCGCGGATCTTCGATGCGCTCGAAGGTCCACTGCATGAGCGGCTCGGCGAAGTAGATGGTGGGGTAGAGGATGACGGCGGCGACCAGAAAGATGCAGCCGAACCGGGAGAGGGAGGGCGAACGCAGGGAGAGCCGGCCGCCAATCAAGTAGCCGAGCGCCAACGACAGCATGAACACCGTGATGATGCTGCCCCACACGTAGACGCTGCCGCCGAACCACGGCGCCAGAATGCGCCCGCCAAGCAGTTCGAGCGACATGATCGAAAAGCCCCCGCCGAAGGCCAGCGCGCAGACGAGCAGGAACCGCGACGGAGCGGCGGCGAGTCGGCTCATGCCCTGTGCGACGCTGGCCTGTGCCGGGGCGAAGAGCCGCCCCCGGCGTTCGAGGCCGCTCTTCGGCGGAATCCCTGCCCCAAGGCGACGCTACTTGCCTTGCCAGTTCGGAGGCCGCTTCTCCGAGAATGCGCGCGGCCCCTCGATGAAGTCCTGGCTGGAGTTGAGCGTCGCCACGGACTCGTAGCGCACCGCCATCGACTCCTCCAGCGAACCCATGCTCAAGCTCTTGTAGACGACGTCCTTGCTGGCGCGAATGGAAAGCGGCGCGCACTCCAACGTCATTTGCACCCAGCGGTGCGTCTCCTCCATCAGCTTGTCCGCCGGCACCACCGCGCTCACGAAGCCAAGCTCCATGCCTTCCTTCGCCGGCACGTGGCGGCCGGTGAGAATCATGCCGAGGGCGCGCTTGGCGCCGATCTGGCGCGGCAGCCGCTGCAATCCCCCGGCCAGCGCCGCCAGCCCGACCTTGGGTTCGGGCAGCGCGAACACCGCTTTCTCCGAGGCGATGATGATGTCGCAGGCCAGCGCGATCTCGAAGCCGCCGCCCATCGCCACGCCGTTGACGGCCGCGTAGACCGGCTTGTCGAGGTCGAAGCGCGAGGTGAGGCCGCCGAAGCCGCGCGGCGTGCGCACCCGCTCGCCGCCTTCGGCCTGGTAGCGCAGGTCGTTGCCGGCGCTGAACCCGCGGCCTTCGCCGGTGATGATGGCCACCCACATGTCGGGGTCGGCGGCGTAGTCGTCGAACACCTCGCCGAGTTCGGCGTTGGCGGGCGGATGCAGCGCGTTCAACCGCTCCGGTCGGTTCAACGTGACGGTCATGATGTGGTCGGACTTGTCGACCTTGCAGAACTCGGGCATGGGCAGGCGTTCCCCCTTCGGCTGATTGGCGGCAGGTTCGGCGAAGTGTGTGCGCCACGCTGCCTTGGCGCAAGTGCCGTTGCCGGCAAGGGTGTGCAGCAAAGATCTCAGGCGACTGGCCGGGAGCGCGGGCGTCCCCGCCCGCATGCAGGCGAGACGCCTGCGCTCCCAGGCTTGCCGTATGCCTCGCGTCTACTCACCGCCGCCGACGTGCAGCGTATGCGTCTGACGGATCGCCGGATTGCGCCAGGTCTCCGTGGTGCCGTTCGGCCAGCGCACGGTAACGGACTCGACGCGTTCCTCGTCGCCAAGGCCGAACGTGAGCGGCAGTTCCACCTGCGAAAGGTAGCTGCGCGTCGGCATCACGGTGCGCTGCTGGACGTTGCCAGCGACGGTCAGCGTCACTTCCGCGCCGATGGCGTGCCGGTTCGGGCCGGTGCCGCGCAACACGAAGCGCACCCAGCCGTGGTCCTGCGGCGAGTCGTTGCGGAGCAGCGCCACCGGCCCGCCCGTTTCCGTCAACGCCAGGTCCAGATCGCCGTCGGCGTCGATGTCCGCGTAGGCGAGGCCGCGTCCGACCCGGGGATCGGCCAAGTCCCCAGTGGCCGTCGCCAAAGCGTAGCGGCGCTGGCAATCGGTGCCGCAGTTCCAGAACAGCTGCGCTGGCTGCGCGTAGCGCTGACTCGCCTGCACACGGCCGATCACCGGTTCGACGTGGCCGTTGGCGGCGGCCATGTCGAGGCGGCCATCGAGATCGGCGTCGAAGAACGCGAGTCCGAAGGTGAGCACGCGGCGACTCGGCGCGCCGATGCCGGCGACGATGGCGTCGTCGCTGAACACGCTCTCGCCTGGCCGCGCCACGTAGAAGGACGACATCTCGTTGGCGAAGTTGCCGATGGCGATGGCCAGCTTGTCGTCGTAGCGAGCGGCGTCGATGCCCATGGCGCCGGTTGCGCTGCCGGTGGAATCGAAGGCGATGCCGACGTCGATGCCGCGTTCGCTGAAGGTGCCGTCGCCTTGGTTGAGGAAGAGGAAGTTGCGCACCGTGTCGTTGGCCACCGCCAGATCCAGCCAGCCGTCGCCGTTCGCGTCGAAGGGCAGCACGGCCAGCGCCTTCCCCATCGGCAGGCCGGTGGCGTCGTTGGCGACTTCGATGCCTGCCGCGGCGGAGACGTCCGTGAACGCGCCGCCGTCGTTGCGGTAGAGGTAGGAGTTGGTGCCCGCGAAATCCGTCGGCGGCCCGTAGGCGCGGCCAATGCCCGTGAGGCGGAAGTCCACGGCGCGGTCGATTTCCGGCGTCCACTCCACGTAGTTGCAGACGAACAGGTCCAGGTCGCCGTCGCGGTCGTAGTCGAGGAACGCGGCCCCCGTGCTCCAAGCATCCTCGGCACCGCCGACGCCCTGTTCCGAAGTGACGTCGACGAACCGCTCCCCGTCGACGTTGCGCAGCAGCCGGTTGCCGCCGAGCGCGGTGACGAAGACGTCGCGCCAGCCGTCGCCGTCGTAGTCGCCGACGGCGACTCCCATGCCGTAGAGGCGCAGATCCATGCCCGTCGCCGTGGAGACGTCGTCGAACGTGCCGTCGCCGCGATTGCGGAAGAGCTTCGACGTGGCATCCGGCGCTTGGTTCTGCGCTTCGGCCTCGCGCCAAGGCCAGCGCCTCGAGTTCACCAGCAGCAGATCCTGATCGCCATCGTCGTCGTAGTCGAAGAGCGCGACGCCCCCGCCCATCGTCTCCGGCAGCAGCCGCTCGCCGTAGGCGCCGTTCTCGTGGCGGAAGACGACGCCGGCGAGCGCCGAGACGTCCGTGAACGGAATCGAAGGCGTTGCCATCCGCGTGGAGGACACGGCGGGCCCCGTGGCGTCGTGCTCGGTTTCGGTCTCCTCGTTCTCGGACGTGCCGCGCAGGAACACCGCAGTCGCGACGCCAGCCGCCACCAGCACCACCACTGCGAGCGACCACAGAAGGGCGCGGCGAATCCTCGCTTCGCCAGTCGATGGCGAAGGATCGGGTTCAGGCACCCGACAGCCCGTAAGCGCCGGGGCGCTGCAAATCGTAGACGACCACCGCTTCGGCAGCGTGGTTGGCGGCCGCATCCCGGGATCGCGCCAGCGCCTTGGCTCGATCCCGGGCGTTGTCGTCCGGGCGATACCTGCCGTGCAGAGCGCGGTGGCGGGCGGCGCTCTCGCTCTCGCCGAGGCGGGCGTAGACCTGGGCGAGGCCGTAATGCGCCGCGGCGTTCTCCGGGTCTTCGACGAGCGCGGCACCGTAGTTCGCCGCCGAGGCCCGCAGCCAGTCCTCCTGCTCCGCGCCCGCCGCGAGCTTGGCGCGCTCGAAGAGCGCCGCGCCGAGGGCGTTCAGCAGCCGATAGTCTCTGGAGAAGTCGAAGCCGCGCTGCCGCGCCTCGGCGAAGCGCGTCGCCTTGAGGTCTTCGAGGGCCGCGATGGCAGCGTCGAACGCGCCGTTCTGCATGTCCACCTGGGCGCCGAACCAGGCCACCGACCATGGATAGGCGCCGCCGGCCGCGGCCTCGCGCAGCGCCAGCGCCGCTTCGTCCAAGCGGCCTTCGCGGATCAGCACCCGCGCCAGATTGAGATGGCCTTCGGCGCGTCCCAACCGCGCGACTTCGCGGAACGCGCCTTCCGCCTGCCGCAGCGCCCCGCGTCCCGGCTTGGCGAGCAGGCCGATGCCGTAGTCGTTCCAGCGCTCCCACGCTGGCACGCCGGGCGCCGCCGCATCCGGCGCGAAGACCACGCGGTCTTCGGCGATAGCGACCACCGGCAGCGTGTTGCCGGCGAACGCGTCGCCTTGGAAAAGGCGCATGTAGGTCGTGTCGAACTTGCGGTACAGGAGCTTGGCCGTGAGCACCAGCGGCGCTTCGAAGTCCGCCGGCAGGCGCAGCCGGTAGTGGACGGTGCTGGCCGCGCCGGGCGGGATCTGGTGGTTGTAGAGCGGCGTGAAGATGTCCTCGGCATTGCGCCGGTCGATGCGGTTGCCGTCGCGGTCGAGCACGTAGGCGTTCACGAAATGTGACCACGGGTCCACCGCGCCGTCCTGCGGTCGCCGCGCTCCGGTGCTGCCGATCACGCGGTCGCCGCTCCGCGCCGTCACTTCCAGCCACACCTGGTTCGAGTCCGCGGTGCCTTCCGTGAACAGATGCCCCAGCGTCAGCGTGCGCAGCACGATGTCGAAGACGTACTCGCGCCCGGCTTCGAGCACCGGCAGGGCAGGGCGCAGCGGGGCGGTCACCGGGGCGTCGATGTCCGCGCCGGCGTGGACCGCGAAGATGTCCACGCGAAGCGCCCCTTCCAGCATCCGCCGGTGCGCGTCGTGGACGTCGGGCGGAAACCCCAGCAAGTGGCCAAGCGCCGTGTTCGCCGCCGGAAAGCCGTGGTCGTGGACGCTGAGCGGGCCGGCCGGGTCGAAGCGCCGAGCCGCGAAATCGTCCGAGGGCAGCAGCGCCATGTGGCAGCCGTTGCAGTTCGTCTCCGCTTCGTTCGGGTAGTAGAAGCTCGCCACGCCATGCCCGGACACGCCGCTCAGCAGGAACGAATCGTAGTGGTTCTGGCCGCGCAGCCAGCGGTATTGATTGAGCGCTTCCGGCAGATGGACCTTGTGGCAGGTGCCGCAGAACTCGGCCTGCCGATGCAGCGGCTTCAGGAACGAGCGCTTGTGCAGCGCCGGCTTCGCCTTGATGAGCATGCCGTGGACCCAGCGCAGCGCCGGGTGCTCGGCGGCGGCGAACGGATAGCGCTCCGGGATGCCGATCACGTAGTCCGCGTTGCCGCGCTGTCCGACCGATTCGATGGCGTGGCAGGCGACGCAGCCGATGCCGGCGTGGGCGCTGGGGTCGTTCTCGTCGTCGAAGTCGGGGTCGTCGAAGCGGCCGCTGAAGAGCGGCGCCGGGTCGTGGCAGCCAGCGCAGAACCGCGCCGCTTCCACGTCGCCGTCGCGCGCGAGCAGCATCTGCCGGGTCTGGCGCACGGAGAAGGCGTAGGCCGGATTGTTGAAGGAGGCGAAACGGTGGGCGCTGTGCTGCCAGCCGGCGTGGGCGTCCGCGTGGCAGCGGGCGCACTCGTCGTCGCGCATCAGTTCGTGCGCCGGAATCAGCCGCCCGTCGGCGGTGCGGGCGAGCGCCGGGCTGAAATCCGAGGCAGCGTCGGTACCGTTTTCCCCTCCCGGCTCGACCAGCCAAAGACCGGCCGCGCCCAAGGCGAGCGCCACCACGGCGATGGCGCCGCCCACCCGCCAGCGGATGGCCCGTCCGGCGAGCCGATGCAGCACGAACAGCCAAGCGACCACGAACGGCGCCGCGACGTGCAGCCAGTACGCGACCGAGCGCGCGGTCGGATCGCGCAGTTCCACCACCGGCAGCCCGCGGGTCAGCGCGATGCCGGTGGCCAGCAGGGCGATCACCGTTGCGAACAGGCACAGCCCCAGGCGCACCGCGAGCCGGTTGGGGCGGTGCAGGGCGCGGCGCAGGTGCATGACGCCGTACACCAGCGCCGGCAGGACGATGGCGAGGCCGAGCGCCAGATGGGCGAGGAACATGGACTGGTAGAAGGCGTCCTCCAGCCCGACGCCGCTGAACCATTGCCGCCAGGTCACCGCCCCCAGATAGGCGGAGTTGACCACCAGCAGCGCGAACAGCACGAACACGGCCAGCAGCAGCTTGCGCATCCCCGGCCCGACGACCGGCGGCAGGCGACGAGAGGCGGCTTCGCGCTCGGGCTCCATTCGCCAACGGCCCGCGTGGCTTTTAGTGGCCTGCTTGGAAGCGCACGTTGTAGCGGGCGTGCAGCCGTTCGCGGCGCGCGAGCAGAGTCGTGTCGGCGTCGGGCAGCGCTGGCAACGGGCCGACCGTGTCGCCGTTCAAGGTGTAGAGGTCCATGTCCTTCGCCCAGCCGTGGAAGCGCACCGCGAAGTAGCGCGTGGCGTCCGCGGCCGGTTCGGCCGGCACCGGGAACTCCAAGTGGATCTCCTCGCCGCTGCCGATGATGGCCAAAGCGCCGTCCACTTCCGCGACCAGTTCCAAGGCGTCGCCCCAGGCAGTGTAGAAGCCGCGCGGCACCTTGGCGTCGTCGTAGGTGGCGCGGTTGCCGTAGTCGTAGTGCGGCAGCCGCTGGGCGCCGGTGGTGCGCTTGGGAAAGCCGGTGCGAGCGGCGCGGGCGACGCTCGGCGCCAACGTCTGCGCCATCGGCTGCAACGGTTCCTCGCGCACCACGCGCAAGCGGTCCCAGTAGATCTCCATGTTGGAAGAGAGGCGCAGCGCGGTCGTGCCCGCCGGCAGGCGCGGCAGCGGCAGCGCCATGGTGCGCGGCATGCCGCCCGGATAGCCGAACTCGGCGGCGACGACGCGCCACTGGCCGTCGCCGCCGCGCGCCTCCAACGTCGGCGCCGCGTAGCGGCGGCCCGCTTGCGAGGCGGCGAACACGGTTTGCGAGTATGGAAACTCGATCCACGCATCCGCGATCAGCACCGCGTTCTCTTCCGGCAGCGGCGACATGAAGGTCATCGTCCAGGTCTGTTCGCCGGCAAGAAGGCCGATGAAGCGCGGGTCCACGGGCCCGGGCGGCACCGCCCGCCGGTCCAACCCGCTGGCGAACGCCGTCACGTCGGCTCCATCGGCGGTGGTCACCTGCGCCGGCAGTTGCGACTCGCGGAAGTAGATCGGCCGGCCGGTGGCCGCTGCGCCGCCTACCGAGAAGCGTTCGTCGAGGGCCATCGACCAGCCGGGCGGCAAGTCGTAGACCGTCAGGCGGGCGGCGTCCAGATAGGCGTTCTCCTCCATCGGCTCGGTCAGCTTGACGTGGTAGCTGCCGTCGCGCGGCGCCAAGGCGTCGGCGGTGAGCAGATAGCTCTCGACCGGGCGCGGCTCGGCGTAGACGCCCGGCGCCGTCAGGTAGCCGAGGGCGCCGCCGCCAAGCACGTCGCTGACGAAGCGGTACTCGGTGCCGTCCCAAGCGAAGAACACCGGGCAGCTTGCCAGTTGACGCTGGGTTTCGCGGATCGCATGGCGCTCCCCGGCGGCCAAGTCGAGTTCGGTCTGGGTCACGCCATCCGGCCATGTCAGGTCCACGAAGTCCGCCTGTTCGCTGCCGCCGAGGCCGACGCCGATAGGCTGCACGCTCTGGCCCGGCCCGGAGTGCGCATCGAGAACATCGAGCACCGTCCAACGCCCGCCCGTGTACACCTCCATCAGCGTGCCGATGCCGGATGCGTTGGAGCGCATCTCGCCCGCTTCGTTGCGCCCGCTCGGCGCAAGCGAGAGGAAAGCGTGGCGGCCCGGACCGGGCGGCCAAACAGCGATGCCGGTGGCGGTCGCGGCCAGCACCGAGGGCCCGCGGGCGGCATCGAACGTGGCCGCTATGGCGCTCGCCATGCCTTCGACATCCTGCTCGGCCAGCGTCGCGCCGGAACGCGGGTCGATGACGTGGAAACCGTCGGCGTGGACGCGCAGGAGGTCCAGCCGTCCATCGCCGTCGAAGTCGGCGACGTCGAGCTCCTTCGCGCTCACGCCGCCGGCCGCGACCTGTTCGGCATGCCACGCCGTGCCGTCGTAGCGCCAGCGCAGCAGTTCGCCGTCGGCTTTGGCGCCGTAGATCTCGCGGTGGCCGTCGGCGTCGGCATCCGCGACGGTGGCGGCGACGAGCGCTGTGGCTTGGAAGTCCTCGAGACCGGAGTAGGGCCGATACTGCCAGGTGCGGTCGTTTTCCCAGATGGCGTGGGGCGGTTCCGAGTTCAGCACCACGATGTCCAGATCCCGGTCGCCGTCGAGGTCCGCAACCAGTGATTGCTGCCCGCCGCCGGCGTTCGCCTCTGTCGACGCGGCGACTTCCGCGAACGCCGGAAGTTGCTGGAAGGTGCCGTCGCGGTTGTTGCTGTAGAGCGCACTGCCTTCGCCGCCCACCGTGAACACGTCCAGATCGCCGTCGTGGTCGGCGTCGAAGACGCGGCCGGCGGCGCACGGGCGTTGTCCCAGCGTGGCCATTCGTTGCCAGCCGTCGGGCGCATCCTGCCGCCACGCTTGAGCGCCGCTTGGGCTGCACAGCACGGCGTCGACCCGACCGTCGTTGTCCAGATCGCCGAACAGCGGCGCGGCCACCGCGCCGACATTGGCGAGCGGATGGTCGAGCCATGCCTCGAAGCCTCCTCCGCGACTTGCCAACACGACCGGCACTGGTGCCGTGGCGACGACGTCTTGGCTGCCGTCGCCGTCGATGTCCACGGTGGCGACCGCGCTGCCGCTCGTCTGTGCCACCTCAATCGGCGCTGCGAACAAGGGCCCCTCCGGTACTGCCTTGGCGACGACTGGTTCCGACGCGCTCGCCAGCGCCGACGCCTTCGGACCCATCCGCGCATAGGAGAAGCCGGCCAAGCGCGCCGCGGGATTGGCGTCGAAGCGCTGGTAGTCGGCGAGCAACGCGGCCGCTTCGTCGTTCCGCCCGAGGCGGCGCAGCGCTTGCGAGCCGGCCCAGTAGGCGCTGCGCAGATACGGGTCCAGCGCCGCGCTCTTCAGCAGCCACTCGGCTGCGCTGTCGTAGTCGCCTTGCTGCGTCAGCGCCTGCCCTAGGAAGTACGCCGCGTAGGCGTCCTGCGGGTCCGCCAGCGCGACCTTGCGGAAGCCCTCGGCGGCGGTCTCCGCGTCGCCGAGATAGAGATTCAGGATGGCGCTGGTGTAGAGGGCGCGCAGCTGCTCCGGCTCTTCCGCGAGCACCGCGCCGAGAATCTCGAGCGCCAGCTGTTCGTCGCCTTCCTGCTGGCGGTTCAACGTCGCGATGGCGAGATTCACTTGGGCATCCAGCCACTGCGGCGCCTGCGCGGAGACTCGGGCGAAGATCTCCTCCGCGGCCGCGTACTCGTAGCGCCCCATGAGCGCCACGCCGCGGTCGTGTTCGGCGAGCAGCGCCGGGGCGACGGCGCCGTCGCTGCCGCAGCTGGACAACATCCACGCGACGAGGGCCACGGCCGAGGAGCGGATCGCGCTCGCCGCCGAGACGAGGCGGGACAAGGCGCTGCCGCGCCGAACGGAGGACTGCGAAGGCGCTTCCAAAGCCGATTCTCCCAACTGCGAGGCGTGGTGCGACGGGTCTGCCCCGCCACGCTCCCCAAGGCCATCGGGCTGCCGCGGCGGGCAGCGAATCTACCACGAACGGGAGCGCCGCAACCGCCATTTCACGACTCGATTTCGAGTCCTCCACAGGACCCGTTGCTGCCCTTGTTTCGCGGCGTTTGTTGCGCCATTTGTTGCAGAGTGTGTCGAACTGTTGCGAAGACGGTTGACGAACCGACGCAACGGGCTTAGTGTCCGCATCCATCGCCGGTGTTCGCCGGGGCAACGCATACAACCTGCGCAAGCGGAGGGAGCCATGCAGAGCACGAAATCGCTATTCGCGCTGACGACCGCAGCGGCAATGCTGCTGAGTTCCAGCGCCCTGTTCGCAGCCGAGGACGAGGAAGAAGACGAGGACGAGGAAGAAGTCGAGGAGATGATCGTCACCGGCTCCTTCATTCGCCGCGACAACTTCGACCTGCCTTCGCCGATGGCCACGATCGACGAAGTCGACTTGGAACTCGCCGGCACGCCGGACCTCGGCGACATCATCTTCGACCAGACCTTCCAAGTGGGCGTCAACGCCTACTCGGCGCCGTTCGAGTTCGGCGGCGGCGACGACCAGAACTGGCAGCAGGGCGGCGAGGTCTGGGCGAATCTGCGCGGCCTCGGCACCCGCGCCACGATGACGATGATGGACGGCCACCGCGTGCCGGCCAACGTCACCGGCTACAGCTGGTGGACCCGGCGCGCCGGCACCGACCTCACCAACCTCTATCCCGGCATCGCCATCGGTCGCGTCGAGACGGTGCTCGACGGCGCATCCGCCCTGTACGGCTCGGAGGCCGTCTCCGGCGTCATCAACCTCATCCCAAGGAAGGATTTCGAGGGCTTGATGATGAACTACGAATACGAGCAGCCGGTCGAGAACGGCGCCCCCAACACGCGGCTCGGCTTGCTCGCGGGCGCCCAGGGGGAGCGCACCAGCATAATCTTCGCCTTGGAGATCCGCGACCAGGAACGCATGAAGCTCACCGACCGGCCGGACTACATCGTCAGTTCGGCCAACTGGACCGGCCAATACCTGCCGCCCTACAACGAAACGGGCCGCGGCAATCCCGGCGACTGGTCTGTGCCCATTCGCGGCGCCGATGGCGCTCTGGCGCCGTTTCGCGGCGCCAACTGGCACCAGATCGACGGCGTCTGGTTCAACGACAGCGGCTCGATGACCGGTGACAACCAAGGCCGGGTCGCGGCGCGGCGGGCCGCGGATCCGGGCTGCGGCTACCCCTTCGGCGCTGGCAACGCGAATGTGCAGATGCGCCAGCCCCTCGATCCCAACGGCCCCAACCCCAACGACACGGTGGACGACGCCGACCATGTGAGCGCGCTTGGCTACACCGACCACCGTCTGCCGGGCAACTTCCTGAACGGCTTCCTCACCGGCTCCCTGCGCGGCATTTCGCGCTGGGAAGGGTCGGAGGGCGACACCGCCGGCAACCGCGACGACTGCCGCCAGACCATGGCCGACTGGCAAGACATCCGCGAGCAGCGCGACCAACAGCAGGGCATGGCCTACTTCGAGCACGAGCTCAACGACTACGTGAAGTTCCGCGGCGAGATCGTCGTCTCCAACATGGACTACGACACCCGCGACATTCCAGGCAATCTCGACGAGTGGGATGGGCGCAGCCTCTACGGCGACAACGTTCCCATCGCGGTCGGCTCCAACCCCGGCAATCCGTTCCGCGCCTTCGCCGACGGTTCCGGAACCCTCGGCTGGCAACCAGCTTGGAACACGCCGAACACGCTGGACTACTGGGACGCCAACGGCAACGGCCGCTACGACTATCTGCAGGAACCCGGCGAGTGGCTGGTGTTCGCGCAGGACACCGATGGCGACGGCATTCCGGACCGCGACGTGAACGGCGACGGCATCGCCGACCCTGACGCCCAGCGTCGCCCCGAGTTCCGCGTGCTGCTGATGCCGCTCTATGCGGACGCGGACGGCGACGGCACCTTGGACTCCTTGGCGGATGCGGATGGCGACGGCGTACCGGACCGCTTCGACCCCGATGCGGGCGGCGTTCGGCTTTTCGAGGACGTCAAGCTGATGGAGATGACGATCTCGCCGAAGCAGCCCTACGGCAACACCATTTCTTGGCTCAACGACGACATGACCTACAGCCGTCGTCGCCAGATCGACAACTTGCGCATTCGCCTCGGCACGGAGGTCAACCTGCCGAATACCGAGTGGGTGCTGGACCTCGACTGGATCTGGGCGACCAGCAAGCGCGAGGAGGACTACGCGGAACCAGTTTGGCCTTGGGCGGTGGCGTCCATGCGCTGCCAAGGCGGGCAGTTCGCCGACCAGTGCTGGAACCCGTTCAGCACCGCTTGGCTGGATTCGGACGAGAACGGGCAGATTCTGCCGGCATGGCGCGACGCGGAAGACCCGGCCGCGAACACGGAACTGGAGCATCGCAACGCCGGTGTGCTGCTGCGCCACGACCAGCGCAACATCGGCACCTACATCGTGGACGCCACGATTTCCAACGGCAGCCTGTTCAACCTCTGGTACAACGATTCGCCGGTCGGCTTCGCGGCTGGCATCCATTGGCGGGTGGAGACCGAGGAGTACCGGCCGAACCAGCTGGGCGCTTCGGCGCTCGGTTCGGCGCGCACCAACTTCCAGTACACGGAAGAAGAGACGCGAGCGGTCTACATGGAGTTGCAACTGCCGCTGATCGCGCATCCGCGCTGGGGCGAGATGGAACTGCAGACCGCGTTGCGCTACGCCGAATTCGAAGGGCGCGGAGACATCCTGCAGCCGGGTGCCGCCGCCACGTTCAACACCACGATTCCCAAGATCGCGCTCCGCTACCAGCCGGTGGAGTGGCTCGCGGTTCGCGGCAGCCTCACTCAGGGCTTCGTGCTGCCGGGCATGTTCCAGCTGTTCCAGACCACGCAGAACCCGAACTCCTTCGGCGTTGTGCGCGACTACCTCTGCGACCTGATGCCGGAACTCGACGACTGCGCCGACGTGCCGCAAGGTGGCAGTGTGCCCAACGTGCTGCTGCCGCAGACGCGCAACTCGGCATTGGGCGCCGAAGAGTCGGATCTCTGGAACGTCGGCCTTTCGTTCCGTTTCCTCGAGGGCGATCTTTCGTTCGACGTGGACTACACGACTGTCGACTTCAGCGGGCGCGTCGAGCGGCTTGGCGCGGACGCCAACGTGAACGTGAACGAAATCAACTTCCGGCCCTTCGTCGAAGCGCGCTGCCCCGGCACGCTGCTCAACTACGACAGCGTCTCGGCTCTACCGCCGGGTTCCGAAATCATCACGCCGGGTGCCTTCCGGCAGAATGGCTCGGCGAACTACGCCGGGTCGGTGGAGGACGAGATCGCCTGTCGACTCGCTGCCGCCCAGGCATTCGTGGCGACGGAGGAAACGGGTCTCGGCGGCGCCGTCCTGGTCCGTGGCGGCGATGGCGGCCTGCGTTTGGTCGAAGTCGGCAACCCTTGGATCAACCAAGGCGCGCAGACCACGACCACGCTCATCTACGCCGGTCAGTACAGCTTCGAGGTCGGCGACATCGGCAGCTTCGAGTGGCGCATGAGCGCGACGCAGATGCTGGAAATGAGCCTCACGCGCTATTCCAGCGACAGCGGTCATCGCTTCGCGGCCATCAAAGTGGACGGCGTCGGCAACCGCAACAACGCCAACTGGAGCGGCGGCGTACACGGCGGCGACCTGTTCTACCCATTGCCGCCGACCCCGGAATGGCGCGTGGACATGACGATGCGCTGGTTCCGCGACAACCACGTGGCGCAATTGCGCGTGCGGTGGCACGATGAACTGACCGACGTGTCGGCCGCGTTCGACGAAGTGCGCGACATTCCCGGCGCCATCGACTTCACCGGCAGCCACAACGGGCGACCCATCGCGGATTGGGAGGAGCGCGACTCTTGCAGCGACCAGGACCGCAACCCCTACTGCAACATCGACTCGCGCGCCTATTGGGACGCGAGCTACACCTACACCAAGTCCGACATCCTCGGCCTCGGCTACATGTCGGTGAACTTGGCGATGCGCAACATCTTCAACAGCAACCCGGATCCCATTCCGTCCGGCGCCGGCCACGAGAACTACCTGGACAACATCATGGGCCGCATCGCCTTCATGCGGCTGACGGTGGGCTTCTAGGGAGCTTGCGCGACTTGCTCGCGGTGCGCACGGCGCTGTCCTTGCGACGCCGCGAGTCCGCGCCCCGACATGCCCTCGCGAGGGCTGTTTCGGGGCGCGGATTTCCCTTCTTCTCCATCGTTGCGGCGTTCGCCGCTGGCTCTGCCGTCGCCGCGCCGTCGCACTGCGACGACGTGCCGCCGAGCGAACGCGGCCTGTGCCGCATGGTGCTCAGCTGCTCGGCGATCGACGATGTCGAACGCCGCGAGCAGTGCTTCCGTGCAGCGGCGGAAACGGCGGAAGCAGCCGCGGCGTCGGACGATGCGAACGCCGATGCCCCGCCAGCCGATCAGGAGCGATCCCCCGCGCCAGCGGTCGATGAACCCGAGGCCGCCCCGAAGGTTTCCGCCGCTCCGGCGTCCAAGCCCGCCGCAGCGCCTGAGTCCTCCCCTGTGCCTGCGCCGAGCGTCGTGCGTCGCGAAGTCGTCGAGCAGGAGGTGCTCGACATTCCAGAGCGCTTCGTCGCCGAAGTGGCCGTCGTGCGTTCCTTGGTGCGCAACCGGCAGTTGCTCGTCCTCGAAGGCAACTTGCTGTTCGAGACCGACCGCGCCGAGCAAAGTCGCATTGAAGTGGGCGACCAGGTGCGCGTGACGCGGGCGTCTTCCTTGTTCGGTCGCCGCTACCGCATCACCGGCCCGGCCCGAGCGGCAGTGACCGCTTCGCGGCTGCGCTGCGAGCGGGTCGAGTTGGGGACGGACACGCGGCGCAAGTGTGCGTTGCTCGACGGTCAAGGCGCCGGACGCGATTGAGGGCCGCCGAGGCGGTCGCCCAGTGCGCGGCGGAGGCGGTGGCCGTTGGAGGGCACCGGTTCCGCCCATTGGGATTCGCTTGCCTAGCTGCGCTGACGCTGTTCGGCTGCGCGGACGCGCCCACCGCCAACGAACCAGCCGCGCCGTCGCTGCGCACCGCGGACGAGGAAGTCCGCGTTCTGATTCAGGAACTGCTCGCCTCGGCGCGCGCCACGCCGCGCTCGGGCGAAATGCGTGGACGGCTCGGCATGGCCTACGAAGTGAACGGGTTCGCCGACTCGGCCCTCGACAGCTATCGCCAGGCCGCGGCTCTGGATGGCGGCGAGTTCCGCTGGCCTTACTTCGCCGCGCTGCTCTTGGCCGAACGCGGCGACACCGACTCCGCAATCACCGCGGTGCGCGGTGCCCTCGCCATCGACGATGGCTACATCCCCGCTTGGCTCTCGCTCGGCGCCTGGCTGCGCGAGCGGGGCGACGTCGTCGCCGCCAAGAACGCCTATCGACGTGCCGAAGCCCTCGGTGCCGGATCGCCGGCGATTGGCGGGCTGGCCTTGATCTCCTTGGACGACGGCAAGCCCGCCGAAGCCGCGGCGCTGCTCGAACCTGTGAACGCCACGCTCGACCATCCGCATCTGCATCGCATGTTGGGGCGGGCGTATCGCGCCCTCGGTCGAGGGGAGGACGCCCGCATCGCCTTTGCCCGCGGCGCTTCGGCGACGCCGCTGCAATGGCGCGACCCGCTGCAAGAAGACAAGACGGAGTACCTGGCGGGATTCCGCGGCCAGCTCGTCCACGCGCAAAAGCTCCTTCGCGCCGGCCAGCACGAACCAGCGCTCGCCATGCTGACGCCGTGGCGCGCCACGCACGGCGAAGACGCCGCGCTCTTGAGCACGTTGGCTGGCGGTTATCTCAGTGCCGGCATGCGCGATGAGGCGTTGGAGATCCTGCGCGTAGGACTCCGCGCCCATCCAGAAGACCACCACTTCCACTTTCAGATGGCGCTGTGGCAGCGCGACAGCGGCGACTTGGCGGCGGCGAAGGAGCATCTGCGCCGCTCCCTCGCGCTCAATCCCGCGCAGCCCCAGGCCCATGAAGAACTCGCCGTGTTGTTCGTCCGCGAGCAACGCTACGGCGCGGCGCTCGACTCTTTCGACTCGGCGATAGCCCAGGGTGCGCCGAACGCCGCCGACCTGCTGCGAACGAGCGGCGCGGCCGCGGCTGCCCGAGGCGATTGGGCGGACGCAGTCGCCCGCCTGCAACGCGCCACCGAACGCGACCCCTCCGCCACCCGCGCCTTCGTCCAGCTCGCTCGCGCCTTGGTCGAGTCCGGGCGCATCGACGAAGCGAAGACGGCGTTGGACTGGGCGGACCGGCTCGGCACCCACCGTGGCGAGATCGCAGCCGCCCGCGGACGGGTGGCAGAACTCGAAGCCACAGCATCGTCGCCGAACGAGGCCGCGCACGGGCCGGCCGGCGGATGAGCGCATGACGATAGGGGCAGAGCGGCGGGCGTCTTGCGCATTGTTGGCCGTTGCCTTCCTGTCCGCCTGCGCCCCGGCGCCGGAGCAGAGGCAGTGGTTCGAGGACCAAGCCGCGCAGCGCGGCTTGGACTTCCAACATCGCTCCGGCTTTGCGGGCAGGCACTTGCTGCCGGAAATCATCGCTGGCGGCGTCGCCCTGGCGGATTTCGACGGCGATGGCGACCTCGACGTCTACATGGTGCAGGGCGGCAGCGTGGCGGGAACAAGCGAACATGGCAATCGGCTCTACTTCAACCGTGGCGACGGCCGGTTCGAGGCGGCGCCGGCGAGCGGCGCGGGTCGCGGCTACGGCATCGGCGTGGCGGCGGGCGACTACGACAACGACGGCGACGTCGACGTCTACGTCACCAACTACGGCGCCAACACGCTGCTGCGCAACGACGGCGGCGGGAACTTCGAGGACGTGTCCGCTCTCGCCGGAGTGGCCAACGACGGCTTCGGCACCGCGGCCACCTTTTTCGATCTTGAACCGGACGGCGATCTGGACCTGTTCGTCGTCAACTACGTCGATTGGCAGCCGGCGGTGGAGCGCGACTGCTACATCGACGGCGTTCGCACCTACTGCCCGCCGCAGAACTACAACGCGCCGGCGCCGGACCGCTTGTACCGCAACAACGGCGACGGCACGTTCACCGACGCGACCAAGGCGCTCGGCCTGGACGCGGCGTTCGGCAACGGCCTCGGCGCCGTGGCCGCGGACTTCAACGGCGACCGGCGCATCGACCTCTTCGTCGCCAACGACATGATGGTGAACCAGTTGTGGATGAACAACGGCGAGAGACTGGCGGACGAAGCCGCCTACCGGGGCTGCGCGGTGGACGAGCACGGCATCGCCAAGGCCGGCATGGGCGTGGCGGTGGGCGACGTGGACGCGGACGGCGACCCCGACCTGCTGGTGGTGAACCTGCGCGGGCAGACGGATTCCTTCTACCGCAACCAAGGCGACTGGTTCGAGGACGCGACCCAGGCCGTGGGCCTCGCCGCGTCCAGCCGCCGCCACACCCGCTTCGGCGTCGTCCTGGCGGACTTCGACAACGACGGCGAACTCGACATCTACCAAGCCAACGGCCGCGTGGCCCCCGGCGAACCACGCCCGGGCGAGGACGAGTTCGCCGAATCGAACATGCTCTATCGCGGTACTCAGGACGGTTTCGAGGAGCTTCCCTTCGGCGGCCTGCCGAGCGAAACCAAGCACACCAGCCGCGGCCTCGCGGTGGGCGACGTCGACGACGACGGCGGCTTGGATCTCGTCGTCGTCAACCGCGACGCGGCGCCCTACCTGCTGATGAACCGCGCGCCGAATCGAGGCGCTTGGGTACGCTTTCGCGCCTTGGCGCATGGCCGCGACGCCTACGGCGCAACGGTCTCGGCAGTCGTCGGCTCCCGCCGTCTCTACCGCGACGTGCGCGCCGACGGCAGCTATCTGGCCTCCAGCGACCCCCGCGTACACTTCGGGCTGGGCATCGAATCGCAAGTACTCGATGTGTACGTTCGCTGGCCCGGCGGCACCGTGGAAGCGTTCGGCGACTTCGCGGCCGGCTCCACCTTCGACCTGCGCCTCGGCACCGGAACACCCGCGACCTCGCTCTCTGAGGGTTCGGCGGACTGACGCCCGCTGCCGTCAGGGTGTACGGTAAATTCTAGAGAACTGAACGCTGGGAACGCGGGCGTCCCCGCCCGCATGCAGGCGAGACGCCTGCGCTCCCAGTGTCGCCGCCCATGCGCCCGACTTGAAGTCCGTCGTACTCCCCTGCGTCACTCCACGATTCTCCCGTCCCATAGCCACTCGAGGAACTCCCGCCAAGGCAGCACCAAGATGCCCGCCGCGGTGCGCCTCGGCACTGGTTCGTTGCAGACGACGATGGCCAGCCGCGGCTCGTGTTCCTCCGCGAAGGCGGCGAGGCCCTTGAAATCGCGGGGCTCCACGTTGTCCGAGCCCTTCACTTCAATAGCCACGCTGCCGGTCCAGCCGAGCACGAAGTCGCATTCCAAGCCGGACTTGGTGCGCCAGAAGCGGACGGGAAAGTCCACCTCGCGGTAGCTGCGGTAGGCGAGCAGCTCCATGAGCACGAAGTGCTCGAGGGCGCGCCCGAAGTCCGCGCCGGCGGCCTTGGCGATGCGGCGTCCGGCCACGTGCCCGGCAACGCCGACGTCGAAGAGGTAGAACTTCGGCGCCTGCGTGATGATGGCGCGCTTGCGATGGCGGGTGAACGGTTCGACGAACACGCCGAGCAACGTGTCGACGAGGATCTGGAAGTACTCCCGCACGGTCTTCGAGTCCACTCCGCAGTCGCGGGCGATGCTGCTGAAGTTCAGCAACTCGCCGTGGCTGAACGCCAAGGCGTCGAAGAAGCGGGCAAAGGCGGCGACGTTGCGCGCTAGGCCTTCGTCGAAGACCTCCTCCTTGAGGTAGTCGTTCACGTAGCCCGCCAAGGCGCGGCGGGGGTTGGTGGCGCGGTAGTGCGCGGGCACTAGGCCGTGGTTCAGCGCCTTGAGCAGGTCGAAGTCCGGAATTTCGCGCCAAGAGAGCGGATGCAGCACGAGCCGCCATGCCCGTCCGCCGAGCAGATTGGCCCGTCCCCCCTTGAGCTTGCGCACGCTGGAACTGCACAGCACGAAGCGCCAACGTTCGCTCTCGATTAGGCCATGCACTTCGTCCAGCAAGGCCGGCACTTTCTGCACCTCGTCCACCACGATTGGCGCGGCCAGAGCTGCCGCGCCGTGCGCCCGCACCCGCTCGCCCAGACGCCACGGCGCCCGCGAGAGATCGAGCATGAGGCGGGTGTCGAGCAGATCGAAGCGGATCGCTTCCGGGAACCGTTGCCGCAGCAGCGTCGATTTGCCCGTCTTTCGCGGCCCCCACAGAAACGCCGACTGCCCCTCCGGCAACTCGATGGGAAGCAGCCTCTCGTAGACGTCCATTTCGGACAACACTCCGAGTTAGTCAGACTATTTCGGAGTGTCCTCCGAAATAGTCTGCTAAGCAAGTGCTTCCGGGGCGCGTGCGCGTTGCTCCGCGCACCGTGTCCTTGGCGAGTTCGCTACCGGTAGTACGCGCAATGCCCACAAGGTGCGCTATGCTTGCCCGCAACCACTCACAGAGATTGCACAAGATGGGGCAAAAGAGGGAAGGCGCAGGTTCGGCACCGTCGGGCGGCCTGTTCGCCGTCATTGCGGCTTTCGCCATGCTCGCCGGCGGGTTCGCCGCGGCGCAGGAGGCGGCTGATGGGGATCAAGCAGAGGAAGAGGCGCCGATCGACGTCACCTGCCGGTTCGTCCGCGACGACGTGATCTGCGAGGTCGTGCAGGCGGTCGGCACGCAGATTCGCGGCGCGGAGATCGGCGGCATGTTGCCGGTGTCGGTGTTGACCGCCGAGGACATCGAGCTGTTCGGCGTCGATTCCGGCGACGAACTGCTGGAACTGCTGCCCGAACAGGGGCAGAACTTCTTCAACGAGGAAGAGAACATCTCCGGCGGCGTGAACTCCGCGCGCGGCGACATCGGCGCGTTCAACCTGCGCAACCTCGGCACCGGCAACACCCTCGTGCTGCTGAACGGGCGCCGCATGGTGAACGCCGCCAGCTTCCAGACGGAACAGGTGGGCGGCAGTTTCGTGCCGGTCAACACCGTCAACTCCAACACCATTCCGGTCTACGGCATGGATCGCATCGAGATCCTCAAGGACGGCGCCTCGGCCATCTACGGCGCCGACGCGGTTGCCGGCGTGGTGAACAACGTGCTCGACACCGATTACGAAGGATTCCGCGTCCGCGCCCGCTACGGCTGGTACAGCCGCTTGGACCGCGCGCCGGTGAACGTCGATTTCGCTTGGGGTTCCACTTTCAACGGCGGCCGCACCAACCTCAGTCTCATGGGCAGCGTGCAGTCGCGGGAGCGCATCAGCGCGCAGGAGGATTCGCGCTGGGCCGACGCCGACCTGCGCCGTCTCATTGCCGACGACTCGCCTTGGGCAGGCAACAACAACTTCCGCAATACCAGCGCGCACTCCAACTACGGCCAGTTCGACCGTGTCACTAGGGGACGCGTCGACGGGTTGACGGACGCCGCTGGCGAGTTCGAGGTCTTTCCCGCCGGCGACTCGCGCTGCCAATGGACCATCAACGACAGCGTCTGCGGCGCCGTCGATGGCCAGGGCACCGAGCGCTACAACCTGAACGCGCTGCGCGACCTGTCGGCCGAACTGCGGCGCATGACGCTGTTCGCGTTCCTGAACCACGAACTGGAAAGCGGCGCGCAGAGCTTCACGGAGTTCATGGTCTACACCGCGGACACCATCATGGACCGGCACCCGTCGTTCTCCTTGGGTGCGGCGCGGCTGGTGCTCGGCAAGGACAACTACTACAACCCGTTCGGCCCGGTCGGTTCGCCCAACCGCCTGCCGGCGGACGTGATCCCGGACGTCCCCGAGGAAGGCTTGGACTTCCTGATCGACAACTACCGCTACGCCGAAGTGCCGCGCATCGTCGAGAACGACGGCGACGTGTTCCGCTTGCTGCAAGGGCTGCGCGGCAGTCGCGGCGCATGGGACTGGGAGGTCGCCGCGCTGTATTCCCGCGCCACGCGCACGGACCTCGGGCGCAACCGCATCTCCAACACGCTGATGACGCAGGCGCTGTCCGACCCGACGCCGGCTGCGTACAACCCGTTCAGCGGCGGCGTCGACACGAACATCGAACGCGCCCTGGTGGACGTCGTGCGCGACAACGAGATGGAACTCCTGCTCGCGGACTTCAAGCTCAACAGGAGCGACTTGTTCACGCTGCCGGCCGGTCCGGTCGGCTTCGCCGCTGGCGTGGAAGTGCGCCGCGAGTCGTTCGACGACGCCCGCGATCCGCGCCTGGACGGCACGATCGCCTTCACCACCAGCACCGGCAGCACCTTCCCCTACGTCTCGGACGTGATGAACTCCAGCCCGACGCCGGACAACAACGGCAGCCGGCGGGTGACGTCGCTGTTCAGCGAGTTCCAGATCCCCGTGTTCGAGAGGCTGGAAATGCAGGTCGCCGCCCGCTACGAGAACTTCTCGGACGTGGGCGACACCGTGGTCGGCAAAGTCGCCGGCGGGTGGCGCCCCTTCGACGCGCTGCTCATTCGCGCCTCGTGGTCCGAGGCGTTCCGCGCTCCCAATCTGGTGACGGTCAACGAGACCCTCGTGGCGCGACAGAACACCCGCAATGACTACGCCTGCATCTACGCCGCCGAAAACGGCGGCGACCCGGAGCAGGACGTCATCGACTGCCGCAACTCGATCCAGCGCACGGCGCAAGGAAGCGCCGATCTGGTGGCGGAGCGCTCGGACAACAGCTCCGTCGGCATCGTGATCGAACCCACCGACGACTTCGCCTTGACGGTGGACTACTGGCGCATCGTGAAGGACGACACCATCGGTTTGTTCGGCGAGGAAAACCACACGGTGCTCGACCTTGTGATGCGCCTCGAACAGGGCAGCGGCAACTGCGCCGCTCCACAGGGCAGTCCGGCCGTGGTGCGGGAGACGGAAGTGGACCCGGAAGTCGCAGCGATCTACGAGGCCGCCGGCCTCTGCCCGGCCGGCGACGTCATACGCATCGACGACCGCTACGCCAACCTCGACACGCGCACCCTCACGGGCATCGACACCACGCTGCACTGGACGCTGGACACCGCGCTCGGCGAGTTCCGGCTTCGCTACCTCGCGTCCTTCCTGCGGGAGTTCGATCAGGAGCCCGGCGGAGACGCCGCGACTCTGCTCGCCGCCGGGTTGCCGGAGTACATCGAGGTGCGCGGCTTCGAGGACCTGGTGCAGAACGACGGCAACCAGAAGCAGAAGCACAGCCTGTCGCTGTTCTGGCGCAAGGGCGCCTTCGGCGCCAGCGTGTCCGGCACGAAGATCGGCAAGGTCTACCAGGAGTCGCTGACCTTGAACGACGGCTCGCGCTGGTGGCTGTCGCCGATGACCGTGTGGAACACCACCTTCGACTACTACGTGAACAGCGCGTCGCTCGACACCCGCCTGCGCTTCGGCATCCGCAACGTCGGCGACGAACGCGCACCGCTGGCGGACCGCTACTTCGGATTCATGTCGGACGTCCACCGCGACTACGGCAGAAACTTCTACGTCGACCTGCGCGTGACGCGACAGTAGTCTCCAGCTTGGGAGCGAGGGTTGCGTCTTCGCTTGGCGAGACGCAACCCTCAACAAGCACTGGTTACATGGTCACGGCGGGCAGCCCGATTTCGATAGCGTCGGCGGGCTGCCCGTCTTCTTCGATGTTCTCCGCGAGTACGCGCAACGCTAGGACCTCGACATGCGCGATGGCTTCGTCGCGTGTGCTGCCGTAAACCATCGCCCCGGGAAGTTCCGGCACTTCCGCTATCCAGCGGCCATCCAGCTCGCGTTCGGTCTCTATCGTCAGTTGCTTCATCGCTTGCGCCTCGTCGCCGAGACAAACCCGGCAAACATCAACGTTGTATGGTACTCAGCGGGAGCCGCCCGAGGGCGGGCGGCTTCTGTGGGAATCGTCAGCCGCAGCGGCGAGCTCGGCCGGCAGCCACCACTGCGAGCCCGCGGCGAATGGCCGCACGGGCGCCACGCCCCGCTCGGTGGCGTCGAGCAGCATGGTGGCGTCGGGGTGGGGCAGTTCGGCTTCCGCGGTCTCCTTCGCGGAGAGCAAGCTGCCGAGGCCGAGTTGCGCGAAGGCCACGGTGAGGCGCGTGTCCACGCTGTTGCTCGCGGCAGCGAGGCGCTGCGACTTGGCGAGTGCCGAGCGTCGTTCTTCCTCGTTGCCGCACAAGGACTCCGCCCGCGCTAGGGCCACATGCGCCTGGCCCCAGTTCGGCTGTTGCAGCAACGTCCTGTGCAAGGGCGCGAGTGCGGCCGGGCACTGTTGCGCGCCGAGGTTCGCAAGACCGAGCCAGTAGGCGTAGTAGGCAGTGTTTGGTTGTCGTTCGCCAAGGGTTCGGTAATGGCTGGCCGCCTCCTCGAAACGGCCAGTACGCATCAGCAACGCGGCGAGCAGCGTACGGGCAGTGTCGTCGTCCGCTAAGCGCAGCGATTTCTGGGCGGCGTCGATGGCTTCGCCCGCGTCTTCGGCGTCGCGCAATGCGTAGGCAAGCAGGTACCAAGCGCGGGCTGCCTCTGGATGCAGGGCGAGAACCCGCCGCACCTCGGCGAGCGACGCTTCCCGCTGCCCGGTCATGCCGAGCGCGTGGGCGTAGACGAGGCCGGCATCGGCGTCCTCGGGCGCTAGGGCTGCGGCCTTGCGCCATGCCGCCAGCGCGTCGTCGCGTTCGCCGCGTTCCCAGGCGCGTTCGCCGGCCTTGATGAAGAACTTGGGACTCAAGCTCAACTCGGCGACTTCGAGCAGCAACGGATCGTCCACCGGCGCGGCGTGGGGATTGCGCTTCGCCAGCCAGCGCTGCGCCGCTTCGATGTCGCCGCGCCGCCGCTGCACCAGCGCCAGCTTGTAGGCGATGCGGCCAGCGTTCGGCGCCAGTGCAGCCGCTTTGCGGAAGAGCGCCAGCGCGGTCTCGAAATCCTCGGCGGCGACTGCCGCATCGCCAAGCGCGGCAAGTAGCGCCGCCGACTCTGGCCTGCTTGCGCGCGCTTCGCCGAGCGCCTCGGCCGCAGTGCGGTGATCGCCTTCGAGGAGGAGGAGCAGGCCGAGGCGGTAGTGCGCCAGCCAACGGCTGGGATCGTCTTTGGGAAGGGTCGCAAGCGTTTCTCGATAGGCGGCGATGGCATCGCCGGTGGCGCCGCGATCGCCGAGGACGACACCAAGCAGATAGTGCCAGCGCCAATGCGGGTGCTCGGCCAGCGCCCGGCCGTAGGCGGCTTCCGCGGGTTCGAGCATGTCCTGGGCGTGATAGAGCATGCCGAGGCGGCCTAGAACGTCCGCTCGCGCGGCACCGTCCTGCAACTGGTCGAGGTCCCGCTCGGTGGATTGTTCAGCGGCCGCAAGTGCCTCGCGCACGGGCGTGCGGTTCTCCGGCGCATTGTTCGTGGGGGGCGTTTCGTCGGCAGCCGCGACAACGACGATCAGGGCGAACAGCGCTGCGAGGCGCCTGCTCATAGCGATACGCTTCGCGGCAGAACGTGGTAGCGCCCGGTGGCCAGCGGGCCGAAGCTCTGCTCCATGCCGTCCCGCCAAACCACGCGAACTCGGCGCGCATCGTCGTGGTGTCCGAGGCCGAAGACGATGCGCGGATCGTGGGCGGAAGCGTAGCTGCCGTCGGTGCGTGCGCGTTGCTGCCTTGGCGCTTCCCCGTCCAGCGGCGTCAAGTGGACGATGGCACCGGTCGCATCCGCGCCGTTGTCGAGTTCGAGGCCGAGCCAGTGCGCCGGCTTGGAGTCGTTGCGCAGCAGATGCGCTGGCGCATGGTTGTTCGCCACCACGATGTCGATGTCGCCGTCGTTGTCGAGGTCGCCGAACGCCGCGCCTCGGCTGGCGCTCTCGAGGGCGAAGGCCGGGCCACCGTCGACTTGCCGATAGCGGCCAGCGGAATCGCGCGTCCACAGCTGGTTGGCTTGGCGCAAGGGAGGCAGGATGCCTTGGTCGCGTTGCGGTTCCACCACCCGCACGGCGCCGTTGGCGACGAACAGGTCCAAGTCGCCGTCGTTCTCCGCGTCGAACCACCCCGTGCCGAAGCCGGTGTGCGCCATGCTGTCGGCGGCGACGCCGAGGGCGCTGCTGCGGTCCTCGAACCAGCCCTTGCCGTCGTTCACGAACAGCGTATTGCTCTCCTTCACGTCGTGGGTCAGGAACAGGTCGGCATCGCCGTCGGCGTCGAAATCCTCGGCGACCACGCCCATGCTGGCTTCGGCGACACCGTAGGCGTTGACCGCCGCGCCGCCGAGCAGGGCGCCGTCCGCGAAGCGCCCGTCGCCTTGGTTCAGCCACAGCAGGTTCTCCTCGGCGTCGTTGGCGACGTAGAAGTCGGTTTCGCCGTCGCCGTCGAAATCGTCCGCGACCACGCCCATGCCGGGCCGCGCCACGGCGCCGATGCCGGCGCGTTCGCTGATGTCCTCGAAGCGCCCGTCGCCGAGGTTTCGATACAGCCGATCCGCCGCGCCCGCGTAGTTGCGTGGGGCGCAGTAGGTTTGCAGCGACGAATAGAGACGGCAAGGGCGGTGGTCGGCGATTCGGAAGCGCAGATAGTTGGCGACGTAGAGATCGACCAGGCCGTCGCCGTCGATGTCCGCGAAGCTCGCGCCGATCGACCAGCGTTCGCCAGCGATGCCCGAGGCGGCGGTGGCATCGACGAAGCGGCCATCGCCCGTGTTCCGCAGCAGCTGGTTGGCGCCGAAGTTGGCCAGGAAGATGTCCGTGTCGCCGTCGTTGTCGATGTCCGCGGTGGCGATGCCCATGCCGTAGGCGGTGGCGCGAACGCCGCTGCGTTCGGTGACGTCCTCGAAGCGCATCTCGCCGTCCGCGCCGACGTTGCGGAACAGCCGATCCCGGGGCAGGGCGCGCGAGTCGCGCTGGCGGAGCGGCCCGCCTTGGACGAGGTAGATGTCCATGCGCCCGTCGCCGTCGAAGTCGAGAATGCCCACGCCAGCGCCGGTGATCTCCAGCGTCCACATTTCGCCTTCGAGGCCGCTTGCGTGGACGAAGCGCACCCCGGCGTCCGCCGCGATCTCCACGAAGCGCGGCTCGCTCCATGCGAGCGGGCCTGCCCCCAGCGCCCACGCGAACAGCCAAGGCGTCAAAGAAGACCGGCTCAACGCCTACTCGCCGACCGGCTGGATCTCGAGCGCGGTCAGTTCCGACATCGTCTCGCCGGTCTGCCCGTAGAGGTGTTCGTCCATGAAGCGGCAGGTCA
The DNA here is from genome assembly GCA_965243175.1 of Candidatus Azotimanducaceae bacterium. Taxonomy (GTDB): domain Bacteria; phylum Pseudomonadota; class Gammaproteobacteria; order Pseudomonadales; family Azotimanducaceae; genus VXYL01. The sequence goes on from OZ251532.1 coordinate 3,290,934, forward strand.
GGCGCTTGGTGAACGTGCCCGCCTTGTGGCTGGTGTCGCAGGCGACGCGGTTGGCGCGGGCGCCGTACTTGGCGTCGAAGCCGTCGATCACCTCGCGCAGCCGTGGCCGATAGACGTCGGGGATCTTCTCCCACAGCGCGTTGAAGTGGTTGCGTATCTCCGGCATCGTCTCGCCCTTGGCGGCCACTCCCAGCCAGCCGATGGCCGCTTCCGGATCCTGGGGCGTGCCGAGGCCCTGCTGGTAGAGGAATCCCACCCGCGCCTGGGCGAACTTGAAGCCGCGTCGTGCGGCCACCAGCAAGTGCGGAAACGCCTCCTCGTAGCGCCCGCGCCGGTAGAGGTCCGCGCCGGTGCGCCGCGCGTCGTAGATCTCGAGCAGATATTCCATCGGCGGAATCTGCCCCGGGTCCGGCCCTTCGGCGGTGACCAGCACTTCCTCGACGTCGTCTGGCGAGGCGCGGACTTGCGGCACCGGCGCTTCGACCTGCTCCTCGCTATTCCCGCTCGCGGACTCCGCAGCCAGCGCGAAGTGGCCGGTCGCCAGCGCGGAAATCAGCAGGAGGATGGTGCGTGGATGCATGGCCGCGCTCCGAAAAACTCGGCACATTCTAGGTGCCGTGCCGCACCTTCGCCAACCGATCGACGACGATCTGGGCGCAACGGTGGCTCTCTGGATGGAAGTGCGGCGGCGTCTGGCGCTCTTCCAGGCGGAAGCCGTCGGCGGTGGAGGAGACGTGACCCTGGGAGAGCAGCAGGCGAATGCCGCGCATGTGCTTGTTGTCGCGCCCCGGCCGCTTCGCGTCCAAGGCGATCAGGCCCACCTGCGCGTTGGCGGAAAGCGCCTCGTAGAGCATCGACGCGCTGTCCGCCGTGACCCAGACGAAGCTCGCCGCCGCAAGGGCGTTCTCGAGGAAGTCGCCGGAGTTGGACTGCCAAGGCGAAAAACTAAGATTCGGAGCGCTCGGCAGGGCGTCGCGGAAATCGTCCGGCGTGCGCGGCGAGTCGCAGACCTGCCATTCGACCTGCGGCGAAGCCTCGGCGATGGCGGCGATCTGCGCGGCCACGTCGGCGCTCCGCCACTCGAAGTGGCGGCTCGCGCCGCCGAGCAGCACGAGGCCGGTGCCGGGCGTCTTCGATGCGCTCGCGGCCGGGCAGATCACGCCCCGGGTCTCCACCACGTTGCCCTTGCGTCGATAGCGGTCGTGCTGGGGCACGAAGATCAAGTCGAAGAAGGCGCGCGGCAGAGTCGGCTTCATCAGCACGACCGTCTTGCCGCCGCAGGCGGCCCGCGCCAGCAGCATCGGCAGATGGGTGCGGTGGCCGACGCCGATGATCGCGTCCGGGCGGGGGATGTCCGCATCGCCGCGCAGTGCGTGGCGACGCAGCTGCCGCCAGAGCAGCGCCTTGAAGCGCATGTCGAAATCGTAGACGGCAATCGGCGCCATCGCCTCGATGCCTTGCAGCAGCCCGGCCGACTGCTTCTCGTGCCCCGGCTTGCCGTCCACAAAGCGCCAGACGACCAGCCGCTCGTCCGAAGGCGGATCGCTCATCGCTCTAGCGCCTTCCTGGGGAGTACGCGGGCAACGCCGCGCAAGGTCTTCAGCTTGGCGCGGTCCAAGGGCGAGAGGCCGTCTTCGCCAGGCTTCGCGCGCCAGTCCTCGGCACGGCGCATGGCGCTGCCCAGCCGCGACGCCTTCATTCGCCGGCGCAACCCCGGCCGCTGCGCGGTGAGAATCAGGGCGGCCACGACCAGCAGCGGAATGCCCGGCAGCACCGGCACGATCAAGCCGACCACCCCGAGCAGAAGCAGAACGATGACGACAACAGGCATGGTGGCGAATCCTCTCGAATGGCTGCTCGATTCGCCGAGCACGACTCGTGCCAACGGCGGACGGATGCGATTAACGGATTGATTCGACTGTGGATTCCGAAACTGGTTCGGCGTTCTTCGGGAGTGGCGATGGCCAACCATGCGCGAACTTCGCCAACCCGCGGTCGGGAAGCCTAGGCTAGGCTGTGGTCCATTCCGAACGCCGGCGTGTCATCCCGCGGTGTGCCGACGACCTTCGCCGGAACTCCGGCGACCGTGCTGTGCGGCGGCACGTCTTCGAGCACCACGCTGCCGGCGCCCACCTTCGCGCCTTCGCCGATCTCGATGTTGCCGATCACCTTGCTGCCAGCGCCGAGCAGGACGCCGCGCCGCACCTTCGGATGCCGGTCGCCGCTGGCCTTGCCGGAGCCGCCGAGGGTGACGGCGTGCAGAATCGAGACGTCGTCCTCCACCACGGCGGTTTCGCCGATGACGATGCCGGTGGCGTGGTCGATCAGAATGCCGCGCCCGATGCGCGCCGCCGGATGGATGTCCACGCCCAGGCCGACGCTGATCTGGCTCTGGAAGAATAGCGCCAGCGTGTGCCGCCCCCGCTGCCACAGCCAATGCGCCACGCGATGCGCTTGCAGGGCGTGGAAGCCCTTGAAGAAGAGGAACGGCGTGGAGAGGTCTTCGCAGGCCGGGTCGCGCCCGTGGGTGGCCACGATGTCGCCCACCGCGCTGTCGAGGATGTCCGCGTCGTCCGCCATCGCGTCGTCGATGACATCGCGGATCAGCATGGTCGGCAGCATCGGATTGTCGAGCTTGCTGGCCAGCCTGAACGAAAGCGCGGCGCGAAAGCTCGCGTGGTTCAGAATCGTCGCGTGGAAGTAGCTGCCGAGAATGGGCTCTTCCTCCACCTTCGACTCGGCTTCCCGCCGCATGGCCCCCCACACCGCATCGCCGTCGCGGCACGGCGCAACGCGCAGGCGTTCAGCCTCGCCGTCCACGAGCGCGGGTTGTCCGGGCGCATCGTCCTTCATGGGCGAAAGAGTGCCGAGAGCGTGGCTGGTTTTCAACTCCGGGCCTCCGCTCGCCGTCAGATGTCCAGCCGAGCGAGGAACTCCGCTGCCGGCGCGATTTGCTCGCCGGACGGATAGGAGTGGGCGCTCGCCAGTTCCCCGACCACCTGCGTGCGGCGCAACGGCGCGTCCGCGAAGAAGCGAAGGAGGTTTCTGCTCGGTTCGGCGTCGCGCCACTTGACTTCGATCAAATGGCGTGGCCCGCGACGGTCGGCGATCAGGAAGTCCACCTCGCGGCCTTCCTTGTCGCGGATGTAGCGCAGTTCAAGCTCCTCCCCTTCGACATCCGCTCGACGATGGACTTCCTTCAACAGCGCGCAGGCCACCACGCATTCGAGCTTGGCGCCGGAGTCTCCGGTCACCAGCCCGGCATCGTAGAAGTAGTACTTCGGCTGTTTCAGCAGCGCCCGGGCGACGTTCCTGTGGTGCGGGACGACCTTGAACACGACGTAGAGACGCTCCAGAACGCGAAGCCAGCTTTGAATCGTGTTCGGGCTCTTCTGCAAGTCGCCTGCCAAGGTGGCGGCGGATGTCGGGCTGCCGACTCTGGAACGCAGCAGCTCGATCAGCGTCTCGATGCCCTGGATGTCCTGCACGGCGGTGAGCGTGCGCAGGTCGTCCTTGAGAATGATGTCCACGTGCGAACGGCGCCAGCGGTTGTAGTAAGGCTCGGTGGCGTCGAGAAACGGCTCGGGGAACCCGCCGACGGAGAGCAGACGGTCGAGGGCTTCCTTGGCGTCCATGCCGCCGTTGGCCACCGCCTCGCTCACGTCGAGCGGATGCAGGCGGAACTGGAAGTGTCGGCCTGCCAGGGAGTCGCCGGTCTTGCGGAAGGTCTCCAGATTCGCGCTGCCGGTCACCAACAGCCCCGGCGGCAGCCCTTCCACGTCGTAGGTGCCTTTCAGCCACGCCTTCCAGCCCGCCATCTTGTGCAGTTCGTCGAAGATGACGAGCGGCTTGTCCCGATTCCACGCCCGCTTGGCCAGCGACAGACGGTGTTCGGCGAGGTCGTAGTTGAAGTATTCGGCGTCTTCCACGAGCATCCGCGCAAGCGTTGTCTTGCCGCATTGGCGCGGGCCGGTGACCAGCAGGATCTTGCGGTTCAACTCCCGCAACAACGCTGGCTGCAAGTATCTCGGCACGGTTTTCATGGGTGAGGGGCTACGCCAAGACCCTGACTATTTTTAACCCGACTGCAAAAAAGTCAAGACTTTTTTGCAGTGGCATGAAAAAAAGTCACACTTTGCGCTTGCGTGCTCCGCGGAGAAGACGACGGGCGCGTGTGTTGACGTGCTGGTACGAGGCCACTAAGTTGGCCTTGCTCCCGGCAGGCGGAGAGTGCCTGGGCTTCCGGTTGCGGCGACTCGTGCGCCGACGGTGAAGGTGTGGCGACCGCTCCGTGCTGCGCAAGGGGCGGGAGCGTCGTGGGGCGTGTTGGACCAGTCGCGCAAGAGGAAACATGGCCGGATTCCGCAGCGTGGCGGTGGTTGGGCGGCAGGGCAGCCCGCATGTCGTCGATTCGCTTTCGGTGGTGATCGAGACCTTGGCGGCGGCGGGGGCCGAGGTGGTTCTCGAAGCCGCCACCGCTTTGATGCTTGGTCGCGCCGGCGGGGTCTGCCGCGAAGCGGTGGGGGAGGGCGTGGACCTCGTGGTGGTGGTGGGCGGCGACGGCAGCATCCTCGGCGTTGCCCGCGACATCGCGCATGCCGGTGTTCCCGTGCTCGGCGTCAACCGTGGCGGCCTCGGCTTCCTGGCGGACGTGGCGCCGTCGCAGATCGCGGCCAAGCTCGGCGCCGTGCTGCGCGGCGAATACAGCGTCGAGGAACGCTTCCTGCTCGAAGCGGACGTCTGCCGTGGCGACGAACAGGCGGCGGCTGCCGCGCCGGCGCTCAACGACGTGGTGGTCCATGCTGGCAGCATGTCGCGGATGATGGACTTCAGCCTGTTCGTGGACGACGAGTTCGTCTACGGCCAGCGTTCGGACGGCTTGATCGTCTCCACGCCCACCGGCTCCACCGCCTACGCGCTCTCGGCCGGCGGCCCGATCATGCATCCGCGCCTGGACGCCGTGGTGATCGTGCCGATGTTTCCGCACACCCTCACCTCGCGCCCGCTGGTCGTCCACGGCGAATCGCGCATCAGCGTGCGCATCGGCGAAGCCAGCACCCCGCGGATGAGCTGCGATTCGCAAGTGGACGTGGCCCTGCGGCCCGGCGACGAGGTGCGCATCGCCAAGCATCCCCATGCGTTGCGGCTGGCCTTCCCGCTCGGCCACAACTTCTACGAATCGTGCCGCAGCAAGCTCGACTGGGCGACCCGCAGGACCGGGCGCGCATCGGACGAGCGCTGAGCCAAAGGAGAGTCCATGAGCGCAGATCTCGCTTTCAGTTCCGCCCGCGATCTGGCAGAACTCGTTCGCAACAAGAGCGTCAGCTCCGTCGAGCTGACGCGGCTCTACATCGAGCGCATCGAGCGCCTCGACGGCGAGGTCAACGCCGTGGTCGTGCGCAGCTTCGAGCGCGCCCTCGCCGACGCGAAAGCCGCCGACGAGGAACTGTCGAAAGGCCGTGTACGCGGCCCGTTCCACGGCGTGCCCATGACCATCAAGGAGTCCTACGTCATGGCGGACACGCCAGCGACCTGGGGCATCGAGGCGCAGCGGAACAACGTCGCCGAGCGCGACGGCCTCGCCGTTCGCCGCTTTCGCGCCGCGGGTGCGCACTTCCTCGGCAAGACCAACGTGCCGGTGGAGCTCGCGGACATCCAGAGCTTCAACCCCATCTACGGCACCACCCGCAATCCGTGGGACTTGCAGCGTACGCCGGGCGGCTCGTCCGGCGGCAGCGCGGCTGCAACCGCGGCGGGATTCAGCGCCTTGGAGGCCGGTTCGGACATCGGCGGCTCCATTCGCACCCCGGCGGCGTTCTGCGGCGTCTACGGCCACAAGCCCACCTGGGGCGTCGTGCCGCAAGCTGGCCACGAGCTGATCGAAGGCGTACCGGAACCGGACGTGTCGGTGTGCGGGCCTCTGGCGCGGGATGCCGTCGACTTGGCTTTCGCCTTGGACGTGATGGCCGGCCCGGTCGAACGCGAAGCGGTGGGATGGCGGCTCGATCTTCCCGGCGCCGGATTCGCCTCCCTCGGCGAACTCCGCGTCGCGCTGTGGCCGGACGATCCGCTGGCGCCGGTGGCGACCGAGATCGCGGACCAGGTATCGAGAGTCGGCGAAGCGCTTGCCAAGCTCGGCGCGAAAGTGTCCGACTCGGCGCGTCCGGAGATGGATATGCGCAAGTCCGAAGCCACCTATCGCAGCCTCGCCACGGCGACCATGGCGAGCGGCCAGCCGGCCAGCCACGTCGCGCAGATGCAGAAGGTCGTCGATGGGCTGGATCCGGCCGACGATTCGCTCGCCGCCATCAATGCGCGGGCGTCGGTGATGTCGCATCGCCAGTGGATTCGCCACAACTTCCGCCGCGAACGTCTGCGCCGCGCTTGGGATGCGTTCTTCAAGGATTGGGACATCGTCGTCTGCCCGCAGGCGGCGGTGGTCGCCTTCCCGCACGACCAGCGCCCGTACGGCGAGCGTTCGCTGCGCGTCAACGGCGAAGAGCGCCCGTACTTCGAGCACATCTTCTGGGCCGGAATCGGCAACGTGGCGTGTCTGCCCTGCACCGCCTTCCCGGCCGGACGAACCCAGGACGGCCTGCCCATCGGCCTGCAGGCGATGAGCGCCTCCTACCGCGACCACCGCACCATCGAGTTCGCGCGTCTGCTCGCCCGGGAGATCGGCGGGTTCGAGCGGCCGCCGGGTTTCTGAACCAACGCGATCGATTCCACTACCTGCTTGAGGAGATGAACATGGCGGCACGCGCCCAGAAGAATGCCTACCCCGATCCGCGCGTCCTCGCGGACGGCGTGGCGGTGGTCACCGGCGGCGCCTCGGGAATCGGCCTCGCGCTGGCGGAGAAGGCCATCGAACACGGCCTGCATCCGGTGCTCGCGGACATCGAAGCGGCGGCGATTGCGAGCGCCGAAGAGCGGCTGGCGGGGCCGGCCGAGGCTGCCGGGGTGGAAGTCTTCGGCCATCGCACGGACGTCTCCAGCGAGGCGTCCGTGCAGGCGCTTGGCACCGCGGTGGCGGAGCGCTTCCCCGGCAAGCCCGTGACCTTGCTGTGCTGCAACGCCGGGGTGGGTGGCGGCGGCCCGGTGCTGAGCGCCAAGGACGTCGACTGGGACTTCGTGCTCGGCGTGAACGTGAAGGGCGTTGCCAACTGCGTACGCGAGTTCGTGCCGAAGATGGTGGCGGGCGACGCTGCGGGCAGCGTGGTAGCCACGTCGTCCCAGGATGGGCTGTGCGCGGCGCAGGGCGTCTACGGCGTTTCCAAGCACGCTTGCGTGGCGCTCGCCGAGGCGCTGTTCCAGGAACTGCGCGGGCGGCTCTCGGTGCATGTGCTGTGTCCGAACGTCGTCGCCACCGACATCGTCACGTCGGAGCGCAACCGTCCGCAGCGCTTCGGCGGGCCGCGCGTACACGAACGCGCCAGCCGCATCGCCGAGCGCTTCAAGGCGTTCGGCATGCCGCCTTCGCGCTGCGCCGAGGCGGTCTTCGACGCGGTCCAGTCGGGCGTCTTCTACGTGATGGCGGAAGCCGAGGAGGACCCCGGCTTCGTGCGTCTCGAAGCCGAGACGCGCATGAAGGGGATTCTCGAAGGTGGCCTGCCGTTCCGACCGCGCAGCGAATGGATCAGCAAGGTGTTCGACGTCAACACGCCGCTGCCGGACGAATCCTGAAGGACTGACGGCGGGGTGCGCGCGGCACCCTGTGGTAGTCTCGATTCGTATTTCTCAGGGGCGTGGGCGTGGAAGACCGTCTTGATTTGGCCGTCGTCGAGAGTCGAGGCTGGGACAACAGCAGCGACTCCGTTCGCGGCGTGTTCGACGCGCTCGCCGGGATGCTGGGCGAGAACCCGCTCGTCTACCGCTACGAGATGTTCAACAGCGCCGCCGCCCTTCGCGAGATCATCCATCGCCTGGCGAGGCAGCAGAACGTCCACAACATCTACCTCGCGGCGCACGGCGCCGGGCCCGGCCGGTCCATCAGGGCTGCCGAGGGGAACATCAGCCGCGCGGTCGTCCGCGACATTCTTCAGAAGGCTCGCCCCCAGGGCCTGTACGGGCTGTTCATCGGTTGCTGCGGCCTGGGATTGCAGACCCAGCAGGTCATGGGAAAGCTCGGCTTGACGTGGATGGCCGGCTACACGGAACCGGTCGACTGGGTCCACACCGCGGCTTTGGACCTCTACTTCTGGAACGCCTTCTTCCACAGCGGCGTTCCGGAGAGCAGCACCAAGCAGGCGCGCGCAGCCGCCATGTTCAACCTCCTGATGGCGCTGCGGATGCGCGTGCCGACGCTGTTCACCGAGTTGGGGTTCCGCGCCTCGCTGGCGTGGCCGAGGAGCCAGGCGAAGAGAGCCTTCCTGACCTTCCCGGAGGACTTCGTCGACGAAATCGAGGACGCGTCGCCGGAGCTTCGCTTGCAGATGGAAGAGCAACCCGGCGCTTGGCGATTCAACGCCATTCAAGACGCGTAGTCGATGTCCCGAAGGACGCCGGGGTCGTCCACTTCCAGAAGTCGAGGATCGCTGGCGGCAACCAGTTCGCGCGCACCGGTGTCGCCTTCGATGCCCGTCAAGTCGTCGAAGAAACAGGCGGGAAAGCCGATTGGGTTGCCTGGGCGGCCCTTGTACGTTGGCCGAACGATGCGCATCGGCGCCTCGGCGAGCGCGGCGACTAGGGTGCGCACCGTGTCCGGCCGCACAAAGGGCATGTCGCCCAAGCCGACGATCAGCTGATCCGCATCACCGCGCATGGCCTGCACTCCGGCGGCGAGGGAGCGGGACTGGCCCATCGCCGCGTCCTGGGCTTCGACCACTCGGCAACCGGCTGCTTTCGCCAAGGCTGCGATCTTGGCTTCGCCAGAGCGGATCACCACTGCCACCTCGTCGCAGACCTCGTGGTAGACGGCGAGCGAGCGCACCAGCATCGGCTCGCCCTCCACTAGATGCAGGCGCTTGTCGCTGCCGAATCGCCGCGATGCGCCGGCGGCCAGCACGAGGGCGACGGTGCGCACGGTGGTTCTTGGCTGCGCCGCGCCCGCGATGCTGGGCGACGAAGACCGCCTCAAGCGGCGGCGACGGCGAGCGGTTCGAGGGCGGCGCGCGCTTCCGCGTCGCGGCGCTGCCGCACGGCGGTGATCTCGGCGACGATGGCCACCGCGATCTCCGGCGGCGTCTTGCTGCCGATGGGCAGGCCGATGGGCGCGCGCAGGCGGTTCAGTTCCTCGGGCGTCACGTCCAATGCGAGCAGGCGCTCGCGGCGCTTGGCGGAGGTGCGGCTCGAACCCATCGCGCCGACGTAGAAGGCGTCCGTCTTCAGCGCTTCCATCATGCCCATGTCGTCGATGCGCGGGTCGTGGTTGAGTGCGACGACGGCGGAGTAGGGGTCGCTCGCGTGGGCGCGCACGGCGTCGTCCGGCATGTCGCGGATCTTGCGCACCCCGGCGACGTCGAAATCCGCGAGCCGCTCTTGCCGAGGGTCGCAGATGGTCACGTCGTAGCCGAGCGCGATCGCCATCTCCGCCACGTAGGCGGAAACCATGTTGGTGCCGATCACGAACAGCTGGTATTGCGGGCCGTAGGTCTGCACCAGGACGCCGCCGGCGTGGTCGTAGCGCAGTTCCGCGTGGCGCTCCACGTCGCGGCTCTCGCGCTTCCCTTCCGGCAGACGCACGGTGCGCTCCACGCAAGCGCGGTTGGCGAGTCGCTCCGCCAGGTGGTCGAAGTGGCGCACGGTGCTTGCGGCCGGCGTCAACGGTTCGACGACGATGTCCAGATGGCCGCCGCAGGGCAGGCCGAGCTGCTCCGCCTCTTCTTCCGTTTCGCCGTAGCGGAAGAACTGCGTATGCCGCTGCGCCAGTTCCCCTTGGACGAGCTTCTCCAGCAGGTCGTCTTCCACGCAGCCGCCGGAGAGCGAGCCCTTGAGCTGGCCTTGGCGGTTGCAAGTCAGCAGCGAACCGACCGGGCGGGGCGAGGAGCCGTAGGTGGCGACCACCGTGGCCAGCCAACAGGGTTCGCTGGCGCGCAGCCAGTCCCGCGCTTGACCGATGACCTGCTGATCGACTGCCTGCATTTTCGACGTTGCCGCGCCCGAGCGGAAAGACGCGGCGATTGTAGCACTCGGCCTCGCCAACGAGTGCGCGGTCGGTTCGCTACACTCGGCGGGGAGCAAGCAGCCCCAAGGCCATCTATGCCTCCCCAACCCGTGCTTTTGGCGGACTACCAGCCCTATCCGTTCGAGGTCGCCGAAACGCGCCTCGCGTTCGATATCCGCGACGGCGAAACCTCGGTGCGCTGCGAGATGGAGATTTCGCGCCGTGAAGCGAACGTGCCCTTGGTGCTGAACGGCGCCGATCTGGAGCTGGACGGCATCGCCATCGACGGCCGGCCCTTGGGCGGCAACGAGTACGCGGTGGAGGGCGAGACGCTCACCATCTTCGACGTGCCGGACGCCTGCCGCGTCCGCGTGGACACGCGCATCAAGCCGGAGGGGAACACCGCCCTCGAGGGCCTCTACAAGTCCGGCGCGATGTACTGCACCCAGTGCGAGGCCGAGGGGTTCCGCAAGATCGTCTACTACCCGGACCGCCCGGATGTGCTCTCACGCTTCACCACCACCATCACCGCCGATGCCGAGCGCTACCCGGTGCTGCTCTCCAACGGCAATCCGCTGGCGGACGAAACCCGCGACGGACGGCGCACGGTGACTTGGCGCGACCCGTTCCCCAAGCCGAGCTACCTGTTCGCCCTGGTCTGCGGCGACTTGGCGGTGCGCGAGGACGTCTTCGTCACCTGCACCGGCCGCGAAGTGGCGCTGCGCATCTATTCCGAACCGCACAACATCGGCCAGTGCGCCTACGCGATGGACGTGCTCAAGCGCGCCATGCGCTGGGACGAAGAGCGCTTCGGGCGCGAATACGATCTCGACATCTTCATGATCGTCGCGGTCGAGAGCTTCAACATGGGGGCGATGGAGAACAAGGGCCTCAACATCTTCAACACGTCCTGCGTGCTGGCTACGCCGAACACCGCCACCGACGCGGCCTATCAGCGCGTGGAAGCGGTGGTGGCGCACGAGTACTTCCACAACTGGTCCGGCAACCGCGTCACCTGCCGCGACTGGTTCCAGCTCAGCCTCAAGGAGGGCTTCACGGTCTACCGCGACGCCGAGTTCTCCTCCGACATGAACTCGCGCACCGTGAAGCGGGTCGAGGACGTGGAGTTCCTGCGCAGCGTCCAGTTCGCCGAGGACGGCGGCCTGCTCGCGCATCCCGTGCGCCCGGACAGCTACTTGGAAATCAACAACTTCTACACCACGACGGTGTACGAGAAGGGCGCCGAAGTGGTGCGGATGCTGGCCACCATCCTGGGCCGCAATCGCTTCCGCGCTGGCGCGGACGCCTACTTCGCCGGCCACGACGGCAAGGCGGCGACCGTGGAGGATTTCGTGGCCGCGATGGAAGGCGCCGCCGAACTCGCGCTGCCGCAGTTCCGCCGCTGGTACGAGCAGGCTGGCACGCCGCTGCTGACGGTCGCCGAGATGCACAAGGACGACCGCTTGGAACTCGTCGTCGAGCAATCGTGCCCGCCAACGCCTGGGCAGCCCGCCAAGCAGCCGTTCCACATTCCGCTCGCGTTCGGGCTGGTCGGCGAAGGCGGCGACCTGCTTGGCGCACTTGGCGAGGCGCAGGGATCGGCGACGACGGTGGAAACGTCCGCGACCATCGAGAATCCAGATGCCGACGGCACACTCGTCGCCCACCTCACCGAGCCGCGCACCGTGATCGCGCTGCACGGTGTGCCGGAAGACGCCGAGGTGAGCTTCCTGCGCGGCTTTTCCGCGCCGGTGCGCGTTCGCTATCCGCGTCCAGCAAGCGTGCTGCGTCGCTTGGCGCTGATGGACGGCGACGGCTTCGCGCGCTGGGATGCCGCGCAGACCTTGATCGCGCAGAGTCTGCTGGCGGCGACCCAAGGGGAGGGTGCGGGCAAGGACGAGTCGGAGCAGGTCTTCGAGTTGTTCGAGGCGCTTGCGAACGCGGCCCTCACGGCGCCCGACGACGGCGAGGCCAAGGCTCTCTTGGCGGCGATGCTCGCGCTGCCGCGCGAAACGTGGCTGCTCGACGCCGCCCCCGGCACGGACATTCTCGCCATTGCCGACGCCCGCGACGCGCTGGCGGATCGCCTCGCCGGGGCTTGCGATTGGCTGCGCTTAGCGGATGCCAACCGAACGCCGGGACCGTATCGGCCAACCGCGCCGGACATCGCCCGCCGCCAACTCAAGCACCGGGCCCTCTCCTACGCCATGCGCAAGCTCGATGGCGAAGATCCGCAACGCGCTGCGCAGATGCTCTCGGACACCCTGCGCGATGCCGACAATCTCACCGACCGACTGGCGGCGCTGGAAGGCATCTTGAGCCTCCGCTCCCTCGACGAGGCCGCCAAGCAGGCCGCCTTGGCGGCGTTCTACGAGCAATGGGGAGCGGATGCGCTGGTGGCCGACGCCTGGTTCGCGGCGCAAGCGCGCAATTCGTTGCCGGGTACGTTGGCGCGCGTCCGCAAGCTCGAAACGCACAAGGCGTTCGACATCGCCAATCCGAACAAGGTGCGGGCGCTGCTGCTCACCTTCACCGCCAACGCCAGGCACTTCCACGCCGCCGATGGCGAGGGCTACCGCTGGACCGCCGAGCACGTGATCGCGCTGGACGAACTGAATCCGCAAGTCGCGTCGCGTCTCGCCAAGACGCTCGTCGACTGGCCGCGCTTCGACGCCGCCCGAGGCCACCGCATGAAAGACGCCTTGGAAACCATCGGCGCCCAAGCGCGCTCCAACGACGTGCGCGAGGTGGTGGAAAAGGGCTTGGCGACGCCGCCGCAGCTTGGCGGCGCCCAGACGTAGACCGTCCTCGCCCGCCCCAAGGAGCCCCGGCGCCGCGCTGTGTACCGTCACCTGCGCCCGCTGCTCTTCGCCCTGCCGCCGGAGTTCGCTCACGGACTGGCGCTGAACGCCCTCAAGGCGTGGGGAAGATTCCCCGCCAAGCCACCCCCCGGCGAACCGGCCCAGGTCCTCGGCTTGCGCTTCGCCAACCGCGTCGGCATTGCCGCTGGGCTGGACAAGGACGCGGTGGCAGTCCCCGGCCTGGCGCGTCTCGGCTTCGGCTTCGTGGAAGTCGGCACCGTGACCCCGCGCCCGCAATCCGGCAACCCCAAGCCCCGCCTGTTCCGCCTCGCCGAAGATCGCGCCCTGGTCAACCGAATGGGCTTCAACAGCGCTGGCATGGCCGCGGTCGCCGCCAACCTCGAGCGCATCCGCCCCTGCGTGGACATCCCAATCGGCGTCAACATCGGCAAGAACCGCGACACCCCCATCGCCGCCGCCACGGACGACTACTGCGCTTGCCTAGGCGCCCTGCACGACGTCGCGGACTACATGGTGGTCAACCTATCCTCCCCGAACACCCCGGGCCTGCGCTCCCTGCAAGCCCCCGCAGCCGCCCGCTCGCTCCTCGAAGAACTCGCCGCCGAGCGCAACCGCCTCGCCCGCGCCGCCAACGCCCCACCGAAGCCGCTCTTGGCGAAGGTCGCCCCCGACCTTGGAACGCAGGATTTGGAAGCGACCGCGAACGCCGTCTTGGAAGCGGGCGCGAACGGCCTGGTGGCCGTGAACACCACCGCCAACCGTCCGGATTCGCTGCGTTCACGCCACGCTGTCGAGTCCGGCGGACTATCCGGCAAACCACTCTTCGGCCCCGCTTTGGCCGCCGTCGAACGCTTGCGCTCCTGCATCGGCGACGCGCCAGCGCTAATCGCGGTCGGCGGCATCGACAGCGCCAACGATGCCCAGTCGATGCTCAACGCTGGTGCCGACTTGGTGCAGGTCTACACCGCGCTGGTCTACGAAGGGTCCGCGTTGGTGCGTTCCTTGGCGGGCGCTGGGAAGGGGCGTGCGCGACGCGAAGCATAGAGACTCGCGGCGTTGGTTGGCAGTCCATGCACCATGCCCTGTGCAAACAGCTACCATCCGCGCGCATGAGCGTTGCAAGCATCAAGGAGCGGCATTGCGGCGTCGGCTACGCCGATCGTGTCGCTGGCATCGCCCCGTTCGAGGTGGTGCGGGTCTTCGAGCGCGCTCGGGAGCTCGAAGCGCAAGGGAGGCATGTCGTCCACTTCGAGGTCGGCGAGTCGGATTTCCCTTCCGCGCCGCCGATCGTTGCTGGCGCGGTGGCGGCGCTGGAAGCTGGCCACACCGGCTACACCGAGAGTCTGGGGCTGCCGTCGCTGCGCGAAGCGCTGGCTGCTCGCTACGCACCCCTTGAGGTCGGCGCCGAGCGCGTCGCGGTGGCCACCGGCGCGAGCGGAGCGCTGAACCTGCTGGCGCAGGTGCTGGTGAATCCGGGCGCCGAGGTGCTCGTGACGGATCCGGGCTATCCGTGCAACCGCGTCTTCGTCGAAGCGGCGGGCGGCGTGGCGCGGCCGTTGCGCCTCGATGCCAGCACCGGCTTCCAGCCGACCGCGCAGATGGTGCGCGAGGCTTGGGGGCCTCGCACCGCTGGCGTTCTGCTCGGCAGCCCCGCCAATCCCACCGGGGCCATTCTGGATGCGCGGGAACTTGCCGCCATCGGCGCGGTGGCAAGAGGGCGGGGCTTCGTGATCGTGGACGAGATCTACCAAGGGCTGGTGTACGACGGCGGGGCGTCGCAGCAGTCGGCGCTGGCCGTGGACGACGGCTTCTTCGTGGTCAACAGCTTCTCCAAGTACTTCGGCATGACCGGCTGGCGTCTCGGCTGGCTGGTGGCGCCGGCGTGGGCGATGGACGGCATCGACCGGGCGGCGCAGAACCTCTATCTGGCGCCGCCCACCGTCTCCCAGCACGCCGGACTGGCGGCGCTTGGCGACGAGGCCATCGTCGTCCACGAGCAGCGGCGGCGCATCTTCGAGCGTCGCCGGGATCGGTTGCTGGCCGGCCTCGACGCGCTGCGTCTGACGGTCGCGCACCGGCCGCAGGGCGCGTTCTACGTCTACGTCGATGTCGCGGACACCGGGCTCGATTCGTCCACGTTCTGCGCCCGTCTGCTCGACGAACACGGCGTTGCCGCCACGCCCGGCAAGGACTTCGGCGACTACCGCGCCGAGCGCCACGTGCGTTTCGCCTTCACCATCGCCGAAGCGCAGATCGACATCGGCTTGGAACGCCTCGCCACCGCGCTCGACCACTGGCGGTAGCGCCCCTTGCTCTCCGACCGGACGCCGCGCGCAGCCGGACGCGCATCGTGTGTGCCGCCGCTGGTGGAACCCCATCTCGCCGCGCATGGCATCGGCGTGCGCGTCCACGTCATCGGCATGAGTTCGTCCGGCAAGTCGACCCTCGCGGCGCGGCTGGCCAAGGCGTTGGACGCCGAGGTGGTCGATCTCGACGCCCTCAACTGGCTGCCGGACTGGGTGGGCCTCAACGAGACGGATCCGCAGGAACTGGAACGCCGCTTTCGCGCCGCCACCAGCGGCGAGCGCTGGGTGACCGCCGGCTCCTATCGAGCGACGTCCCAGCGCGCGTTCTGGCCGCGTCTCCATACCATCGTCTGGCTGGACTTGCCGGTTGCGCTGTGCATGTGGCGGATGCTGCGGCGCTCCTGGCAGCGTTGGCGCACTGGCGAACTGCTCTGGGGCACCAACCGCGAGCGCTTTTGGCCGCAGCTGATGGTGTGGCGGCAGCAGGATTCGCTGCTCTGGTGGATCGCCACCCAGCATCGCCGTCGACGCCGCGACTACCTGCGGGCGATTGCCGACCCGCGCTGGTCGCACATTCGATTCGTGCGCCTCGTCTCCACGGCGGACGTGGAGGCGTTCGCCCGCGCCGTGGAAGCGGCAGCCTCGATTCGCGGCTGCGAGTCGTCGGGTGCGAGTCGTCGGCGAGACGAACTCAGTTGACGAACTCGGCGTTGGCGTTCGGGGCTCGTACAGACGAGACCGGGTGTCCGTGAGTTGACCTATACTTGCCGTTGAAGCGCCGGCCACCCGGTGCGACGAGGTTTAACGATGCATCCCTTGCGTTCCGACTCGCCGCTGATCGTCTACATGGACTTCAAGAGTCCCTACGCCTACTTGGCGAAGGACCCCACGTGGCAGCTGGAGTCGGACTTCGGCATCGAGATCGACTGGCGCCCGCTCACGCTCAACATCCCCTCCTTCCTCGGCTCGGCGAAAGTGAACGACGCTGGCCGCGTGGTGGAGCAGAACCGCACGCCACGGCAATGGCAGGGGGTGCGCTACGCCTACATGGACGCCAAGCGCTATGCCCGCCTGAAGGACATCAAGGTCTACGGCCCCAAGAAGATCTGGGACTCGTCGCTGGCCGGCATCGGCATGCTGTGGACCCGCTCGGAGAAGGCGACGCTGCGCCGCTACATGGACATCGTCTACGAGCGCTTCTGGCGGCGCGAGCTGGACATCGAAGACGCGGCGTTGATGGCCGCGGCGGTGGCGGAAGCAGGGGGCGACGGCGCCGGTTTCGCGGAGTACCTAGCTGGCGAGGGCCGCGCCGCCCACGACGCGCTGCAGGCCCAGCTGCACCCCAGCGGCGTCTTCGGCGTGCCCACCTACGTCGTCGCCGACGACATCTTCTTCGGGCGCGAACATCTGCCGATGGTGCGCTGGCTGCTCGGCGGGCGCGAAGGCCCGGCGCCCGACATCGCCTACGACCGCTTCGACCCAGTACCGTGATCGAGTTCGCCTTCGACTTCGCGAGTTCGGCGTCGCTGCTCGCGTTGAAGCCCACCCAGGCCCTCGCCGAGGAACTCGGCGTGGAAATCGTCTGGCGTCCCTTCCCCACCGACGCACCGCGGGCAGTTCCCCGGCAAAGCGCCGAGGAAAGCGTCGCCGAACGCCACGCCCGAGTCCGCGCCGAGTACCACGCCAAGGACTTCGCCCGCTACGCCAAGGTGCAGGGGATCGAAGTGCGCCGCGCCGCGACCGCCGCGGACACCACGCTGGCGAGCATCGCCTGCCTGCAAGCGCGGCAGCACGGTGTCGAAGGCGCGTTCGTCGCGCACGTGTTTCGAGAGTTCTGGGCTGGCCGGCTGAACATCGAAGAGCGCCAGGCCGTGACCGACGCGCTGGCCGAAGTCGGCGGCGGTGCGCTCGACGCGGAGCCGCTGCGAGCGGAATACGACGCCGAAAGGCAGGCGCTCGCCGAACGCGGCGTCTACGCGGTGCCGACCTATCTGGTCGCCGAACAGCTGTTCACGGGCCGTCAGCACCTGCCCATGATCCGCTGGCTGCTGAGCGGCGAAGAAGGGCCTGGGCCGCTATAGCATCCTGGTAGCCCTGCGAGCGGTACCGCCTTTAACTTGGCGAGTCGAATTCGGAGGCGTCCGCAACGAAGAGTTCGCCCGGTCTTCAACCGTCGAGCGTTTGGAACTCGAACGGCACGGCGAGTCGTTCGACACCCGTTTCCCTGCCACGCAGAAAGTCCATCTGGGGCGCCGCGAGCACATCCGGCGTTTCGTGCGACGCGCCCTCCACGACGATGTGGCGGCTGTTGCGAAGGCCAGCCATCGCCGCCTGCGCGTTGCCGATTGGCGTCCGGCCGTCCAACGTGCCGCTGCACAACAGCGCTGGCGTGTCTGTTTCCACTGGCGCTCGAAACGCCTCGCCGAGGTCCGCCACGCCCAACGCGTCGCCCACGAACGGGAAGGGCAGGTTGAAGGCGTCGTCCAGAAGCGCATGGGGCCGCTGCGCCTCGATGGCTTCGAGCCGCTCCGCGCTGGCGCCCGATGCGCAATCCATCGCCAGCATCATCCCCGAGAGACCGTAGCCGTGGAGCCAGCGCTCGAAGCGAGCGAAGGGCGCCCCCGAACGGCGCGCGAGTTGCCGGGCGAGGGTCGGCAATTTGGCGATCTCGCGCCTGCTGCCGAGCGCCCGGCCAAGCAGAAGCTGGACCGCGAACTTGCCCATCGGCGCCTGCCGCCGTTGGCCAGAGGCGTCGCTCGCTTCGAGCAGCAGCGGTTCGGCGTCGTAGGCGTTGACCACCTCGCGCAGTTCCGCAAACAGATCCGGGCACTGGCCCTTGAGTTCGGGCGACTCGCGGGCCAGATCGGCGACATGGCGGAAGTGCCGATCCGTGTTCTCCGGCAGCTTGTGCGTGTCGTTCGGGCCTTCCACGATGCACAGGATCGCCCGCTCCACGTGTTCGCCGTGGTACTTCAAGACCGCCAGCGCCAGGTGCGAGCCGTAGCTGGCGCCGTGCAGATTGATGCGTTCCACGCCGAGCGCCTGGCGCAGGGCGTCCACGTCGCGGGCGCTCTCGATGGTGTTGTAGGCGTTCAGGTCCACGCCGCGCTCGCGCCAATGCGCTGCCAGCCGACTGGCGTTCGCCCGGTGCGCCTGCAGGTAGCTCTCGCGGCTGGCCGGCGTCTCCCAGTCGAGCTCGACGCGGAACGGATTGTCCAGGCGCGGCAGCGCCGTGTGGCAGCCTCGCTGGTCGAACGTGACCACGTCGCAGATGGCCGAGATCTGCTCGACCCACTCGAACAGGCCGGTCTCGAAACTGCGAATGGCGGCGCCGCCGGGACCGCCGACGAGCACGACCAGCGGCGGCAAGCCGAGGTCGCGTTTCGCTGGCACGCGCACGTAGGAGAGCGCAATCGGCGGGCTTTCGGCCTCGGCGTGGTTCGAGGGCACGAGCAGCCGCCCGTATTCGGCGGCCAGAAGGCGCCCGCTGTCGCGGTGCCGCAAGTGGCCGGGCCAGGTCATGTGCCGCGGCAAGGCGTCGGGGCCTTGTTTCGTTTCGGGTGGCATCGTCGTCGAAGGCCCTTGGCGTTGAAGTTCCCGCGAATCCTGCGTTCGGACCGCGGCGCTACAGCGCTTCGGCGAACTTGGCTTCGGTGCGGTGGTAGTTCTCCTGGCCCGGATTGGCGGCCATGATCGTCCGCCACTCGTCGCTGCCGAAGACTTCGCCCATCACGCGGTGGCGGGTGTCGATGTCCTGCCAGCGAATGATCCAGGTGACGGTGGCCGACCCCAGCTCGTCGAGGGGCTTGCCGCCCACCTGCGCGGGTTCGTCGATGTTCGTCCAGAAGCCCACGAGGTCGAGGTGGGCGCGGATGTACGGCAGCGCCTTCTCCACCGCCCATTGCCGATAGGCCACCATCGCGGACGGTTCGTAGTGGTAGTTGCGGATTTCGTAGAACATGGAAGTTCCTCAAGCGCGGCAAATTGGCGTACTGTACGCGAGCGCGTACTGTAAGCGAGTTGGCAGCGGTTGGTGAACGATGGGAACAGCGAACGGCCCGCGCTTCGACCTCGAACCCTTGGCGCCGGCGATGGGCGTTCGCGTCGAAGGCTTGGACTTGCGCACCGCCTCGCGGGATGCGGCGGACTTGGCGGGCGAACTGCGAGCGGCGCTGCTCGAACACCACCTGCTGGTCGTCAGCGGCCAGGATCTGCACGGCGAAGAACTGCAAGCGTTCGGCAGCGCCTGGGGCGAACTGCTGACGCACCCGGCGTCGATGCGCTCCGCGAATCCGCATGTGCAGACGCTGGCGAGCCGCCAAGGCGCCCGTGGGCGGGGCTACGGCGCATGGCATTCGGACATGAGCTGGCATCCGACGCCGCCGTGGATCACCATGCTTCACGCCAGAACGCTGCCGGCCTGGGGCGGCGACACGGGCTTCGCCAACCAGCACCTGGCCTTCGAGGCGCTGGACGAAGCGGCCAAGGATCGTGGCCGGATGTTCCGCCGCGACCTTCCGGCCAGCGAGGACATCGCCCACCTCAACGCCAACCACACCGGCAAGCGTTTCGGCGCTCATGTGCCGGACTCCGTCCACCCGCTGGTGCGGCTGCACGACGAGAGCGGGCGCCTGGCGCTGTACGCGAATCCGGAGTTCACCTCGCACATCGTCGGCATGGAGGAGACCGCCAGCGCCCTCGTGCTTTACGCGCTGTGGGCGCATGCGACCGGGCTGGAGTTCACCTACCGCCACCGTTGGCGCCCTGGCGACCTTGCGATCTGGGACAACCGTTCGCTGATGCACACCTCCATCCTCGACTACGACGAACCACGGGCGTTGATCCGCGTGGTGGTGAAAGGGGAGGCCGTGCGCGGCGCGGAACCGCAAGCCGGAGGGTAGGCGGCGCGATCAACCGAAGAACCGAAAATCCTCGGTGTTGGCGAACGGGAACCGTTGCGCGGCCGCGGTGTCGGCCACGCCCACCAGCCGCCGCAGCGCCTTGTGGACGTGCTTCGGGTGGATGCGCGTGCCGCTGGCGTCGTCCCGCCGCAACGTCGCCGGGTCGATCCTCTGCGCATGGTGCAGCGCGTCCGTTTCACCCGCGGCGCGGTTGCTCCACGGCTGGCCGTTCTGCATCACCACCACGCTGCCGATGGGCCAGTGGTCCTTGCCTTGCGCCGCGTTGTAGTGGTTGGTGCGCCCGAAGTCGGATGCCATCACGACGATCAGCCGGTCCGCCACGCCGTGCTGTTCGGCGTAGTCCCACAGGAAATCCACGGCGTCGGTGAGGTTGCCGAGCAGCCAGCCGTGGTCGCGGTCGTGGTTGTCGTGGGTGTCGAAGCCCCATTGCCAGAGATCGGCGCCCACCGCGGCGCCGGTCTTGAACGCCAGCACCGCCAGCTGCGCCTGGCGGCGCAGCGTGCTGTAGTAGGTATTGCTCGCGCCCGCGTAGCTCCGCGTCTGTTCCAGCTGGCCCTCCGGCGGCAAGGCGTCCGCGAAGGCGCGCAGCCCTTCCGCGGCGAAGGCGGAACGGTAGAACTCGCGGCGGCGCGCTTCGCTCGGCAACAGCTCCGGTGCTGCCGCCAGCCGGTCCGCGCGTTTGGCGCTGTAGCGGCGCAGACTGGCCCAGTCTTCCGCGCCGATGAACGGCCCGTCGTCGCCTTGGGCATCCGCTGGCGTTGCGATCTCGCGCAGCCGCGCTGGTTCGACGATGCGCGAGAAGCGCGTCACGCCGCCGGTTTCCGAATAGCCGCCGAAGTTCAGGTACGGCACCGGCAGGCCGGCGCCGTGCTGCGCGGCCAGCAGGGCGGTGACGGTGGGATAGCCTTCCGAGGCGCGACCGCTCCAGTTGTGGACCACGCCCACGGTATGCGAGTTGGTCTGCGCGTCCACGCCGTTGATGACCAGCATCCGCTGGTGGTGCTTCTCGAAGAACGCCTTGTTGTTGGCGAACGGCGCATAGGCCAGATTTCCTGCCTGCTCGATGCCCTGCGACTTCGCCCAGTTGTTGATCGTGCGCTCGCCGGCCACGTTCGTCTTCGGATCGCAGAAGCTGGTGGGGTCCCAGGCGCCGTCCGCCTGTACGCAGACGAGGAACTTGCCGCCGTAGTCGGCGGCGTTGGCCAGCGGCAGCCGCAACCCGCTGGCCGCCGCGATGCCAAGCGCGCTCTTGAGCAGCGTCCGTCGTTTCATAGGTGCAGGTACCGGTAGTCGGTGAGCAGATAGGCCAGCACCACCACCCAGGTGCGCGCCGCGAAATGCTGGTCCGAGGTGTCCACGCGATCCCAGAAGGGATCGACGTTGGTCCACTGCCAATGCCGGTAGGGGCGGCCTTCTCGATCGCGCCGCTCGCCCACCGGGTTCGCCACGAGGCCGTCCAGGAAGTGGATGTCGTTCGTCCAATAGCAGGCGCGGCCGGAGGCGTGGTCTGAGGTGCGGTCGGGGAAGAACCACGGCCCGGCGTGCTCGGCGTTCGCCCGCTTGCGCTGCCAAACTTCCTCGAACAACTGGTAGGCGGCGGCGATGTCCTCGGCCTCGGTGTCCAGCGCGACGCCCAGCAGCTTCTCGTGCAGCGCGACGAGCGTTCGCTTGATGGCGCCGGTGCCGACGGCGTTGGGCGCTTCCGATTCCACCACCACGTCCAGCCGGGGCGCTTCCGTGCCGTGCAAGTCTGCCCAGGCGACGATCTCCAGCGCGTAGTCGCCCGCCGCTTCCACCGCGAGCGACGCTTGCGCCCAGCCGTCGCAGTAGAGGGCGTAGTGGTCGTCTTGCGGCCCGTTGCAGTCGTCCCGCGCGGCCAAGGTCTCCAGCTCCACCGATTGCACGATCTCGCCATCGGCGTTGCGCACGTCGAGCCGGTCGAGGAAGAGATTGCGGTCGCGGCCGGATTCGTAGAAGTCGTTCGGGAACCTCAGGAAGACGCTCTTACGGCCGGCCGTCAGTTCCCCCCGCAGCGTGTACGTCGCCTTGGCGTCGGTCGCCTCGAACGCCGCGCCCATCTCGAACAGTGGCGACATCTCCGCCTCCACGCCGCCGAACAGACGACGTTCGCCGCTCGGCAGCAAGTAGAGTTCGCGCAGCACCACCGGGCAGCTGACTTGCGCCGCGTGCGCCTGGGCGACGCCCGCCATCACCGAGGTCAGGTCGCGGCTGCGCTCGGTGATGCCGTCCGAATCGATGCCACCGTAGAGCAGTCGATGGCCGCGTTCGTCGGTGAGCGCGGCGAGGTGCTGGCGATGGGGCTTGTTCGCCGGATGATGCCAGCGTCCCCACTCGAAACCCGTCAGCGCCGCGGTCTTGCGGGAGAGTTCCTCGGGCGTGAGCAAACGCTTCGCCCCGGCGTCCAGCAAGGCGACACTGCGTGTCTCGTCGAGACCGACCGCGGAGTCGGCGCGGAACCACTCGGAGAGCGCGAGTTCGGTGAGCAGGTCCTTCAGGTTGTAGGCCGTGCTGTCGCCGAAGCCTCCGCCGAATCCGTCGCGGAAGCCGTCCGCCAAGCGCTCCACTTCGGCCTGCTGGGCGGTCGCCGCAAGCTGCCGGCCTTGGAAGTCGGCGTCCGCATCGGTCTCGACCGGTTCGGCGACCTCGCTGGCCATCACCGCTGGCCACCAGAACTTCACCGTGGCGGTGGCGAAATCGTCGTCGGCGACGATGCGGCGGGCGAGCCAAGCCAAGCTGTCGTCGCTGTCCGGCAGGGTGGTGCCGCGAAAGCCCGGCTCGCGCATGTCGCGGAACCAGGTGTCGCCCAAGCGATAGGGGTCCGCGACCACGGAGACCTCGGGATGGCCGTCGCCGCCGTAGCCTTCGTGGTCGGGTCCCCACGCGACCACCTCGACCGCGTACTCACCGGCCCGCGCGGCTTCGACTTGAACGTGAACGGCGCACTCGTGGCCGCCTTGCCAAAGCTGCAAGTGGTCGCGTTCGTTCGTGGCCGGATTGAGGCGCACTTCGCCGCAGTCCCCGTCGTCGCTCCTCGGCGGCGCGTCCTCGAACTCGTGGCGCGCTATCTCGCGACCGTCCGCGTCCACCACGCGCAGGCTGTCGACGAAGATCCGGCTGTCGTATTCGGTCTCCTCGTCGTAGAAGTCGTTGGTGTAGGCGAAGCCGATGGTGGACGGGCCGGCGGGCAGGCGCAGCGTCCAGACCAGCGTGCTGCGGCGCGGCCAGGAGGCGCCGCGGATGGCCTGGGCGCTGTCCGCGCCGTGCTTGTAGAAGTAGTCGAGGGAGTCGAGGCCGCCCCACTGGTCGCGGTAGTAGCCGGAGTCGCCGTAGTTCTGGAAGGCGCCGGCCACCGGGTCGAGTTGCTCGTGGCAGACCGTGCAGGCGGGGTTCTTCAACGTCGGATTGTCGGTGTCCGCGAGCGCCTCGGGATCCGTCGTGCGCGACGCCGACTTCTCCACGTCGAGGCCAAGGAAGTGGTAGTACGTCCAGCGCGCCCGGGCGCGGTTGCGGTTCGTGGCGGTGCTGGGATAGCGCTGCAGGAACGCCTTGGTGTTCAGCACCCCGGCCTGGGGATGGACCGTGGCGAGCGGCCCGGGATCCACCACCCGCACGCCGATGCCGGGGATGTAGCGCTGCCGGTAGCCGGTGCCATGGCGGTGGTAGCGAACGATGGCGCTCGGCTTGAATTCGTGGACGTCGCTGGGGTCGTCGAACGCGGTGGTCGCGCCGTAGGCGGCCGCAGCGTCTGGATTCGCCATAATGTAGTCGGCGGTCAGCACGGTGGTGTAGGGCAGGTCGTTCTCCGCCACGTGCGCGATCAGTTCCAGCGGCGCCCGCCCGGCGCCGTACTGCACGCGCCGATGCCAGCGCAGGAACCGGCCGTCGTCCGCTTGCCGCAAGCGCAC
Source organism: Candidatus Azotimanducaceae bacterium (assembly GCA_965243175.1). Lineage (GTDB taxonomy): Bacteria > Pseudomonadota > Gammaproteobacteria > Pseudomonadales > Azotimanducaceae > VXYL01. The sequence goes on from OZ251532.1 coordinate 3,315,012, forward strand.
GTAGTCGTCGTCGAAGTTGACGAAGAAGCCATCGTTGCCGATAACCGAGAAACGGGCGAGCTCGCGGTCGGTCAGCAAACGATCGTTGCTCGACCGCAGCAGGAACTCGTGGAAGCCAGCGCCGACCATCAGCCCGCGCACGGCGCGCCGCAGCGAGGCCAAACTGCCGTCTTCGACACTCGAGTACTCCGCCGCGGTCGGCGCCCGGCCAGCGAACAGCAGCGCCGCGCGCCGCAACGTGCTGGCTGGCGACTCCAGCCGAACGCCGTCGAAGAGGGCGGTCGCGGAAGGCACTTCCGGCACGGACGTTTCGCCAAGCCGCGTCAGCAGCCGCGCCATGTGGACGTGGTCTTCGGTATTCGCCGCCACTTGCACCCCGCCGCCGTGGCCGATGCCTTGGATGCGGTTCAGCAACACGCTCGCGCCGTCCTCGACATCCTCGATGAAGCGCTGGATCGCTTGCAGGTTCCGCGCTTCGTGATCGTCCGCGGCGCTTGCGGTTGTGAACAGCAGCCGCGCCCGCGCTGCACGTCCACCCGCCACGTGGCAGGCCACGCACTGGCTCTGCACGATGGATGAGATGTGCTCGGCGAAGATGCCGCTCGCCGAGGTGTCCTCCGGCCTTGGAACGCTGGAGAGATTGGCCACGCGCCTATCGCTTTCGATCAGGCTCAGCACATCGAGCGCCGCCGTCGATTCGACGACCAGGCGCCAGCTGCCGCTGCCGTCGCCGAGTGCACCGCTCAACCCATCGCCGCCCGACTCCAACTGTGCGGCGTCGATTGTTCGCGTCTGGCCCGCGGCCACGACCAGCCGAACGTCGCTCGCCCCGCGCTGGCCGAGATCGTCGCGGCCGGCGATGGTGACCGTGGCATCTTCCGCGCCCCAGTTGACGAGCCGCAGCAGGCTTCGCTGCGTCGCGTCGTCGTCGCCGAAGAAGAAGACGCTGGTGGAAACTCCGCCTTCGGCGTTCGACGTGGCGTGGTCCCGCGCCGCTGCCTGCAAGTCGACGAGCAGCCCGTCCTTGGACCGTAAATAGGCGCTGGCATGGCCCGTCAAGTTGGTGGAGAGGGCAAGCCGCCATGGCCCGGTTCCTTCGTCGAGCGCCAGGTCCGCCGAACTGAAATGCGCCGCCTGGCGCGGGCCGACCGTCAGCGCGGTGGACGCGAGCGCACGGCCGGTCTGATCGAAAGCGTGTACATCCACCGAGCCGGCGCGGTTGGATTCGTTGACGAATCGGCCGAGACCGTTGGGCTCTGCGGGAAAGAAGGGGATGCGATGCGTCGCCGAACCGCTTACGTCCCGAGAATACGCCGCCGGTGCGGCGGAGAGGTTCGCCAGACCGCCGGATCCGGCGAGCAAGTGTACGGCGTGAATGGGCCGATCCGCTCGCAGCGCGAGCCGCCAATTGCCGCTGCCGTCGCCGAACGCGCCTTCCGTGGCGGCGCTCCCGGATTCCAGATCGTCCGCGCTCAACGTGCGGGCTGCGCCAGCCGGCAGCGTCGTGCGCACTGCCGCGGCGGCGAACGCGCCGCCATCGTCCAAGCCGCGAATGGTCACCGTGGCCGGTTCGTCGCCAGCGTTCACCAGCCGCAGCAGACTCCTCTGCGCAGCGCCAGCCGGGTTGAACATCGCCACCCGGCGAACGCCCTCCGATTTCGGCGCCCGCTCGTGGAGGCTTGCCGGCAGGGCATTACCGGAGCGCGCGTAGGCGAGGACGCGAATGTCCAGCGCCGACGTGAGCACCAGCCGCCAGTCGCCCTCCGTCGGCAGGCCGACGCCTTCCGGCAAGCCGATGGCGTCGTTCCCGTACTGCAGATCTTCGCTGTCGAAATGCACTGTGGCGCGTCTGCCAATGGCGAGCATCAACGGGCCGAAGCGCTGGCCGGCATCGTCGATGGCTTCGATGGAGACTTCCCGAGCGCTCCCGCTGCGGTTGACGACGCGCACGAACCCTTGGCTCTCGGCCCGCGATGCGCTTGGCAGAAAGGGCACGAGGTGGCGAAGCGCCGTGGCGCCCGTTGATGTTGTGCGTTCCCGCGGTGCGCGAGCCGCTGTCGTCAGGCGGTGCCTAACCGAGTTCGCCCGTGCATTCGTCGAAAGATGCCAGAGGGGATGAGCGGAAGCGGTGCGTTCTGCGGCCGGCTTGGCGGCTTCCACGAGGGCGTGTGGCGCCTGAGCATGGGCCGCCGCGCGTCCGAACTCGTAGGCGGCGCGTGCTGCGTTCGCACGTTCGGCTTCCTCGCTGGTCGAAGCGCTGGCCGCGACGGCGAACGCTGCGGCAACCAGCGCGAGCGCTTGCCGGCAACGGTCAGCGCCCACCAAGTTCATCTTCCGGCCCGCGTCAGAACGGCTTGGTGGGAAGCAGAGTGTCGTCCCAGCGCCGCTCGGCGAGAAAGCGGATGGCGCTGGCCTGCGCGGACGGCGTCGCGATGCGCGAGAGGATCTCGGTGGCGATGGCCGAGACGTAGCCGTTCTTGTCGCCCAGAGCGGCGTTGGCGATGCGCTCGATCTCGGCGAGGATTTCGCCGCTCGCCACGGCGTTCAGCAGCGCCAGCGCGGCGTTCATGCGCACCTGGTCTTCGGCGACCCAGCCGCGCGTCACTTGCGCTTCCTGCCACTCTGGATTCGACCGCGTGAGCAGCGCTTCGATCTTCGGCAACGCTGGCGCCAATCCTTCGCCGATGGCGCCCAAGGCGTCCAATGCTTGCCGCACGACCTGGTTGTGCGGACTGTCCAGCAACGCCGCGATCCTCGCCACGCTGCCCCGTGCCGCCGCGCCCATCTCGCCGAGTGCGAAGGCGGCGTTAATCCGCATCCACGGGTCGTCGTGGGCGAGCAGCTCTTCCAGCGGCGCGACCGCGGCCTCGCCGCAGGCCGAGAGCGCGTAGGCGGCGTCCTCCATCACCACAGCGCGTTCGTTCCAACGCCGTGGATACCCGCGCACATCGTCGCGGGGAAGTGGCTGTCCATTCTCGTCCTTCGCCAGCGTGCGTTCGTGCTTGCCTTTGCCGGCGTGGGCGAGAAGCGCATCGACAAGGGCCGGCACGTCGGCGCTGGTCGCCGCCGCGTAGATGCTCTCCAACCGCTCCCGCTGGTCGGCGCTCCCGAAGCTGGCGATCGGCGAAGCAGTTTCTGCGGTTGAGTCCGCGCCGTTGGTTTCATTAGCGCCGCGCATCCAGTTCCAGATGCGGCCCCAGGTTCTCGGCGCGTCGTATTCGGCCAGGCAGTCCGCTGGCCGCCGCCACTGCGGGTCGGTGTTGCGCCAGTTGGGCGCGGTGGCGTTGCGGGTACGGGCGAAGACGAACTTCACCATGTAGCGGGTCTTGTCCGTGCGGTTCGGAAAGCCAGCGTGGACCATGTCGAAGTGGAGCAGCAGGAAGGTGCCCGCCGGCACGTCTTCCAGCACCACGCCGGACGGCGCGACCGGATTGGCGTAGAGGTGGCTGCCGGCTTGGATGCGCGTCGGGCCCATCGCGATCGGCGTGTCGTGGGGGAAGTAGAACCCGATTAGATAGCGGGGCAGGTGGTGGCGCGCGCGGGAAAGCGGACTTTGCGCGTCCTGATGCCAGCCGGAACCAGCCCGCGAACCCTTGCCCATGCGCGGCCCGTCGACCTCGGCACTCAACGGTTCGTTCGCGTCCTCGACCGGCGTGCTGCTGTGGACGGCGCGATGCGGATGCAGGTAGTAGCCCGGCCCGGCGAGCGATTCGAGGGCGCCGCGCACGATCGGGCAGTCCAGCACCCGATGCATCTTCGGGACGCGGGCGAGGATGTTGTTGCCGTACCAGGACTCCCGTTCCATGGCGAAGCGCAGCAACGCCTCGATCTCGCCGTGCAGTCCCGGCTCGACATCGGGCGTCAAGCGTACGAAGCCGTTGGCGATGAACTGGCGCACCTGTTCGTCGTCCAGCGGCTTCGCGGTCGTGGTGGTCATGGCGTGCATGTCAGTGCCTGTTCGAAGGTGCTGTCGGCGGCGGCGAGAAGACGCGCCTTGGTGTTCGCGTAGGCCGCGGGGTCGAGCGCCGCCAACTCGTCCAGAAAAGGCTTGGCGACTTGCCGCAGGTCGGTGCCAGCGGGGTAGACGTTGTGGACGAGGCCGCAAGCACGCGCCGCTTCGCCATCCATCGTCTCGCCGAGATAGGCGACCGTCCCGACCAGCGCTTGGTCGACCAGGCGCGGCAGCTTGTAGCTCCAGCCTTCCGCCGCCCAGAGCGCGCGGTGGATGCGCGGGTCGCCGTAGTTGACGTCGGCTGTGGCGAGCCGGAAGTCGCAGGAAAGGCTGTAGTCGTAGCCGGAGCCCAGGGCGTGGCCGTGGAGCAGGGCGACTGTGGGCTTCGGGCAACTGCGCAGCACCGTGGCGGATTCCAGCAGCAGTACCGGCCCGGGGCCGAGATCCAAATGGACGCGGCGCCCGGCCAGCGGATCGTCCGGGCCGACAGGTGCGCCACCGGTCAGATCGTCGCCAGCGCAGAACGCTCGGCCATTGCCGCAGAGCACCAGCGCCCGCACCGCGTCGTCCTCCGCAGCGGCAGCCACCGCCCGCTTGATCCGGGCATGTTGATCGAGGTCGAGCGCGTTCAGCTTGGCCGGCCGGTTGAGGACAAGGTGCCGAACGGCACCGTCGTCCTCCACCAGCAGCGCGTCGTCGTCGCTCACCGGCCCTTGAACTCCGGCGGCCTTCGTTCGCGCCATGCCTTCGCGCCTTCCAGCCGATCTTCGATGACGTGGGTTTGGCGCACGCCCAGCGAATGCACCATCGCCGCGTCGAAGGGTAGGTCCAGCTGCGGCAGCACTTGCAGCTTGTGAACTTCCCAGGAGCGGCTCGGCAGCTGCGCGATGTGCGTGGCCAGCGCCTCGGCGCGGCTCTCGAACTCCGCATCCGCCGCTACTTCGTGAACCAGTCGGATACGCTGCGCCTCGGTGGCGTCGAGCATCTCGCCGAGCAGCAGGATGCGCATGGCCTGGGACAGACCTATCAGCCGTGGCAGCAGGTAGCTGATGCCGGTCGCCGCGGCACGGCCTTGGCGGATGCGCGGATCGCCGATGCTGGCGCTAGCCGCCGCGAGGCGGATGTCGCAGACGCAGGCGAAGTCCAGCGCCAGACCGTGGACGTTGCCATGCAGCAGCGCAAGCGTCGGCTTCATGAACCCGCGCAGCGCCTTGATCGCGTCCTGTTCCGGCAACGGCCCAGGGCCGTGTTCGCCGGCAGGCCGCCGCGAAGCCAGCCGCGCCGGCCACTCGCCCATCTCCGGCCAGGCGTCGCCGTCGCTGCGGCAGTCCAGCACCAGCAAGCGCACGTTTGCGTCCTCGGATGCTCGCAGGATCGACTCGCGCAACGCCTCCAGCGCGGGATAGTCGATGGGCGCGCCGTCGAAGCTCAGGCGAACGATGGCATCGTCGGCGGTCGAACTCGGCATGGTCGGCTCGGTGAGCGGATGACGCGCGAATCATAACCCGCTCGGAAGAACGGCTTGGGGCTGCCTGCGCTATGCTTGAAGGCATGCCCGAAGCGACGACCATCGACGACTGCAGCACCGTGCCGGCGCTGTTCCTGCATCGCGTACGCGAGCTGCAGGAGAAAGTAGCACTGCGCGAAAAAGACTTCGGCATCTGGAACGAGTATTCGTGGGCGGACTGGGGCGAGCGGGCGCGGCTGGTCGGCAACGGGCTGCTGGCGCTTGGCTTGCAGCGCGGCGACGTCTGCTCGGTGGCCGCCGAGGTGGTCAAGGAGTGGCTGTTCACGGACCTCGGCGTCATCTGCGCTGGCGGCGTGACCAACGGCGTCTATCCGACCGACTCGCCGAGCCAGGTGGAGTACCTGATCAACGACAGCGGCACCCGCTTCTACTTCGCCGAGGACGAAGAGCAGCTGGACAAGGTGCTGGCGGTGCGCGAGCGGACGCCCACCTTGGAGAAGATCGTCGTCTTCGACATGGAGGGCCTGCGCAACTTCGCGGATCCCCAATGCATGTCGTTCGAGGAACTGCTTGCCCTTGGCCGCGAACACGCCGAAGCGCATCCGCAAGCGTGGGACGAACGGATCGACCAAGCGCATCCCGAGGATCTGATGATCCTCACCTACACCTCCGGCACCACCGGCCCGCCGAAGGGCGCGATGATCTCCCAGGCCAACATGATGTTCATGATGGCGACGCTGCAACACTGCTACGGCCTTCGCAGCACCGACGAACAGCTTGGCTTTCTGCCGCTGGCGCATGTGGCCGGGCGCATGTTCTACACGTTCTCCGTCATCGAAGCCGCTTCGGTGGTGAATCTGGTGGAGAACCCGGAAACGATGGCCCAGGACATCCAGGAAGTCTCCCCGACCGTGCACTTCGCGGTGCCCCGGGTGTGGGAGAAGCAGTTCTCCACCGTGCAGATCAAGCTGAAGGAAGCGACCGCCCTCGGCCGGCTGGCCTACAAGGCCGCGATTTCGCTCGGCGAACGCCGCGCCGTCCATCTCAAGTCGGCACGGCAACCGCCGCTCGCCCTGCGCGCCATCGCGGGGTTGGCCGATCTGCTGGTGCTGAAGAACATCCGCCGCCTGCTCGGCGTCGACCAGTGCCGCTGGCTCACCACCGGCGCCGCGCCCATCGCCCCGGACCTCATCGACTGGTTCTGGGCCCTCGGCCGGCCGATGTACGAGGTCTACGGGCAAACCGAATGCGCCGGCATCGCCACCGCCAATCTCGCCGGCGACTTCCGCATCGGCAGCGTCGGCAAAGCGGCCAAAGGCGTGGAGGTGGAACTCACCGCGGAGGACGAAGTGGTCATCCGCAGCCCAGGCGTCATCCAAGGCTACTGGAACCAGCCGGAAAAGACGGCGGACACCATCCGCCAAGGCTGGCTGCACACCGGCGACGTGGGCCGCATCGACGACGACGGCTTCGTCTACGTGGTGGATCGGATGAAGGACATCATCATCACCGCCGGCGGCAAGAACGTCACGCCGAGCGAGATCGAAAACCAGCTGAAGTTCTCGCCCTACATCACCGACGCGGTAGTGGTCGGCGACCGTCGCCCGTTCCTCTCATGCCTGGTGATGATCGACCACGACAACGTCACCAAGTACGCTCAGGACAACGACGTTCCCTTCACCAACTACACGAGCCTCTGCCACGCCCAGGAAGTGGAGGACCTGGTGCATGGCGAAATCGAGCGCGTCAACGCCAAGTTCGCCCGCGTGGAAACGATCAAGAAGTTCCGATTGATCGATCAGCTGCTGGACCCGGAAGACGACGAACTCACCCCGACGCAGAAGCTCAAGCGCAAGGTGGTGAACGAAAAGTACGCGGACTTGATAGACGCGATGTACCGGGGCTGAGGCGAGTGGTTGCGTTCGCGGGCCCTTGCGACGATCGCCGAGCTGGAAGAAGAACTGCGCCGGCGTAGCCGGTCCTCTTGACGGCCTTGGCATTCGGAGAGTCTGCCGCCGCGATCCCGCACCATCCAACACGGACGCCCCATCGGCCGATTGGCTCTGTCCACCGTTCGCCGCGACTCGAACGACATTGGCGAACGTGGCGCCAACGGACTCCCTCTCCGCCTGAAGTGCTCGCCATGCGACCGTGGCCGCAAGGAATTCGGCTTGCGGATGGCAAATGTCCTACAGCCCAACAGGGCGATGTCTGACATCAGAAAGCGTTGATTTCCCACATCCGGCCGGGGCGATCTCGTGCAGGTTCGCCTCCCTGTAGCGGCTACGGTAGCCGCATGAAGAAGAACACCCCCACCAGCGACCCCATCTACAAGCGCCTCTACTCCTTCGCGGAGATGGTGGCCGACCTGCTGCGCAGCATCCTGCCCGCCGAGATGCTCGAAGCGGTCGACCTGCGCTCCTTGGAAAAAGTGTCCGCCGCCTACGTCGGCGACGACTTCCGCCAGCGCCGCGGCGACACGGTGTGGCGCGTCCGCGCGGCGGGTACCGAGGGCGGCTGGGCGTACATGCTGGTGCTCCTCGAATTCCAAGCAAGCAGCGACGCGACGATGGCGCTGCGGATGATCGAGTACACCGCGATGCTGGAGCGCGAACTGCTGCGCGCCGGAGTCGCGGAGCCGGGCGACCTGCCGCCGGTGCTGCCGGTGGTGCTCTACAACGGCGAGTCGCGCTGGACGGCGGCGGGCGACGCGAACGATCTGATCGCCCCGACCGGCGAGTTCCTGTCCAGGTTCCAGCCGTGGCACCGCTACCTGCTGCTTGACCTGCGCCGCGCCAAGGCGGACTATGCGGGCAAGTTGACGACCGCGGTGGCGCGGCTGGAACAGAGCACCACGCCGGACGATCTGGCGAAGGTGGCGGGCCTTCTGGCAGCGGAGCTCGTCGGCCCCGGGCATGAGGAGCCCTCGGCCGGGGAGCGCGAGGGGCTTGCCCCTCGCTTGGAGGAGCCCTCAGCCGGGGAGCGCGAGGGGCTTGCCCCTCGCTTGGAAGAACTGCGGCGCGCCTTCGTGGACTGGCTGTGGGTGCTGTACGAACGCATGAGAGGCGTGGCCGAACCATCGCCGACGCCGCCGGGACTGACATTGGAGGAAATGAAGATGATGCTGGAAGAACGCGTAGCCCTCTGGCCGGAAAAGTGGAGACTCGAAGGCAAGCGCGAGGGCATCGAGCTGGGCAAGGAGCAGGGCATCGAACTGGGCAAGGAGCAGGGCATCGAACTGGGCGAGCGCCGGGGCAGGCGGGAGCAACTGCGGCGTCTGACCGAGGTGCGGTTCGGCGTCCCGACGGCGGAGCAGCTGTCCGCTCTGCTGCGGCGGGAGGACGATCTGCAGCGGCTCGACGCGCTGGCCGAAGCCGTGGTGCGCTGCGAGACGGCGGACGAGCTGCTCCGCCAAGCGGCGCCCAACGGGTCTGCCGCCAATCCCAGCGCCTAGCTGCCGCTACTGGGCCCGACGCTGGAGAGCATGGCGATGATACTGGAAGAACGCGTGGCCCTCTGGCCGGAAAAGTGGAGGCTCGAAGGCGAACGCCAGGGCATCGAGCTGGGCAAGGAGCAGGGCATCGAGCTGGGCGAACGCCGGGGCAGGCGGAAGCAGCTGCGGCGTTTGGCCGAGGTGCGGTTCGGCGTCCCGACGGCGGAGCGGTTGTCCGCCCTGCCGCGGCGCGAGGACGATCTGCGACGGCTCGACGCGCTGGCCGAGGCGGTGGTGCGCTGCGAGACGGCGGACGAGCTGCTCCGCCAGGCGGCGCCCAACGGGTCTGCCGCCAATCCTAGCGCGTAGCCGCCGCCAGGCCCAATCCGCGGGAGCACCTAGCCACCGCCCATCCGCTTCGGCCCTAGGGTAGTCCGGGGGGTAGTTGCAAAACGGCGCGAGATAGGGCAGAGTTTCGCGGATGGTCGTGGGGCTCGGCGTCTTGCCGCCTGTCCTTGCCGCCAAACAGGGAAGTCGGGTGTGGATGGGGTCTGCGCAGGATGGTGGACGAGCGGTTCGATGGTTGTGCGCGACGAAAGCGTGGCGCTGCCGGCGGGCAGCGGCCAAATGGCTTTGCGCAACCGTCGAAATCCCGCCCCGCCGGCCTTTTCCCCACCTCTCGCCGCAACCCGAGCAACAATTCCCCCCCCCCCCCCCCCAGTAATCCGGGCCTGCGTGTGATCGACGCGATCGACGCCATTCGCCGCCGTGCCAGCCGCGCGGCCATTGCGCTGCTGTTCGCGGCCTCCGCGCTGCCGGCTGCGGCGTGGATCACCAGCCCGCACGCGCTGTTCCAGAGCACCCTGAACAATTCCGTGGTCAGGATCTGCGGCCTCTACACGGGCGGCAGCGACCACCGGCGCGCGGATCAGTACACCATCAAAGGCTGGCCCGCCACGGGCGCCGGCACGCTGCGCGTCAGCAGCGTCGCCGACTCCGGCAGCGGCTGCGCCAATGTGACGTTGGGCTACACGGGCTCGTTCTCCATTGATCAGCAAATACGCTTCGGCATCAGCGACCTCATCGAGACCGACGGCAACTTCAGGGACACCGGCACGATCTGGGTGTTCGCGGTCAATCCGCAGCTGGCGGTGGGGGATGTCACGGGGGCGCCGTCGGAAGAGGGCGCCCGGGCGTACGTCCCGGTGCGGCTGCGCACCCGGCCGCAAGGGGACGTGTCCATCGCCGTCAGCAGCACGGACACCACCGAAGGCACGGTGTCGCCGTCGTCGCTCACCTTCACCCAGCACAACTGGAACGCGAACCAGACGGTCACGGCCACCGGCGCCAACGACACGCTGAACGACGGCGACCAGACGTGGAGCGTCCGCCTGAACCCGGCCTCCACCGTCGACACTGCCTACAACGGCCTCTCCGACGTCGACGTGTCCATGACCACCGTCGACCAGACCGGCGGCCCGCAGCAGAACGCCATCGCCGTCGTCAGCACCCCGGCCAACGCCACCGGCTACCGCGTCGGCGAGAACATCGAGGTGCGGCTCACCTTCAGCCTCGCCGCGGCCGTCACCGGCACCCCGCAGCTGGCGATCAGAATCGGCGACGACGTCCGCCAGGCGAGCTACGCGTCGGGCTCCGGCAGCACCCAGCTCACCTTCAGCTACCCGGTGCTGCCGGGCGACGCGGACGCGGACGGCATCAGCGTCTGGGCGAACGACCTCACGCTGAACGGCGGCGCCATCCGCCTGAGCACCGGCACGGTGAGCGCCCGCCTGAGGCTCACGGCCACCATCACCAACAGCGCCGCCCACAAGGTGGACGGCAGCCAGGGCGTGTCGGGCATCGAAGCGGTCGTGCTCAACACCCCGGCGGTGGGCGACGCCTACGAGCGCGGGGAGAACATCGACGTCACGCTGGTGTTCAGCGAGGGCCTCCACATCGTCGGCCTGCCGCAGGTGGCGCTGAACATCGGCACGGCCACGCGCCAGGCGGTCTTCGCCCGCGAGCTGGGCCGCGGGGCGCGCCCGGTGTTCCGCTACACGGTGACGGCGGACGACACGGACACGGACGGCATCAGCATCGGCCCGACGGCGCTCAACCTGAACGGCGCCACCATCCACGACCGCCGCGCCAACGCCCACGCCGTGCTGCACATCGGCCACCGCGCCATCACGAACAGCGGCAGCCACAAGGTGACGGGCGGAGTGTTCAGCGCGCCAACGATCGTCGGCTATGGCCGCGGAGTCGGCTCGGCCAGCAGGTGGGACTTGGCGAGCACGCCATCGACGAACCAGCTATGGTGGGAAGATAGTATTCCCCCGGCCCGATTTGTGTCTCGCCCAACCTACAAATGGGGCGAGATCATCGAAGCACATGCAACGTTCGATCGTCCGGTGGTCGTAACGGGCACGCCTTCTGTCGGCTTCTATTTGGGCTTCTCCCCCAATGTCGCAGTGAACTACGTTGCCGAGGACAGCACGGACACGGTGCTTTCCTTCCAACTCGTGCTTCTGAACGCGAATGCGAACACGGCTGGAGTGGCGCTTCAAGGCCAAATCGAGTTGGGCGGTGGCGCCAAGATCCAAGACGCCCGCGACACGACCGTAGCGGCGAATCTTGCGCTGGGCGGCTTGGCGAACAACGACGGCAGGCAGAACGCTCACGCCGATGGCGGCATCGAGACCGACCCGGCAGTGGCGGCGGTCGAGCTCAGCGCGCCGGTGTTCGGCGACACCTACGAGCGCGGCGAAACCATCGAAGCCACGGTCACGTTCGACCGCGTGGTGGACGTCACGGGCACGCCGCAGCTGGCGCTCGGCATCGCCGCCAACACCCGCCAGGCGAACTACGTTCGCGGCACCGGCACGGAGAAGCTCGTGTTCCGCTACCAGCTGGTGCAGGCGGACGTCGACACGGACGGCATCAGCATCGCGGCCACCGCGCTGACGCTGAACGGCGGCACGATCAGGCTGATACAACGTACCAGAGACGCCGCGCTCGGCCTCGGCACCAACGCCATCACCAACGACGGCGACCGCAAGGTGGACGGCACCAAGCTCACCACGCCCAGAGTGGAAGAGGTGTACTTCCGCCGCGCCCCGGCCAGCGGCGACACCTACGTGCTTGGCGAACGGATGGACGTGACCGTGGACTACAACCGCGCGGTGACTGTGACCGGCTCGCCGCGAATGGCGCTGACCATCGGCGACGACGCCCGCTATGCGGAGTTCTTCCGGGCCGTGGGGTCGAATCGGCTCCGCTTCCGCTACGTCGTGGCTCTCGACGACCTGGATACAGACGGCACCAGCATCTTCAGGGACGCCTTGGATCTGAACGGCGGCACCATCAACGACGCCCGCGACGCCACGGTGGCGGCGCACCTGGGCCTGGGCCGCCGCGCCTTCACCAACGCCTCCCAGTACAAGGTGGACGGCAACCTCGGCCCGCCCGGCATCCGCTCCCTAACCCTCAGCGCCCCCGCCCTGGGCGACACCTACAACCTCGGCGAGACCATCGAGGCCACCGTCACCTTCAACAAGGCGGTGGACGTCACCGGCACCCCCCAGCTGGCCCTCGGCATCGGCGCCAACACCCGCCAGGCGAACTACGCCTCCGGCACCGGCAGCGCGGCCCTGGTCTTCCGCTACACCGTCGTGGCGGCGGACGTCGACCCCGACGGCATCACCATCGAGGGCGGCGCCCTCGCGCTGAACAGCGGCACCATCGACGTCGCCGGCGGCACCACGGACGCGCGCTTGGGCCTGGGCGCCAACGCGTTCTCGAACAACCTCGCCTACAAGGTGGACGGCGCCAACGCCCCCCGCGCCTACATCGGCGCAACCACCCCGTCGTCGCCGCTGGAGGAGGACGTCCTCGCCGGCGCCACCGTCGCGGTGGGCCTCGCCAACACCACGTACACCGGCAGCGTCACGCAGTCGAACTTCACCCTGCACACCAACGTCCCCGGCCTCACCGTCGCCTCGTTGGCGCCGGTCGCCTCCGGCGACACCACCGCCACCCTCACGCTGGCCTACAACAACGCGCCTTTCGACAACGCCCGCACGCTGGCGGTCACCGTGGCGGCGTCCGCGCACGCGCAGTCCGGCAGCTTGAAGACGTCGCGGGCGCCGGTGCTGCCGTCGTTCGACATAGAGGCCCTGCCATCGGCGTTCACGCTGAACGAGAACCCGGGCAGCACCAACGCCAACACCCGCGAGTACATCGTCAGGATGGGCATCGAGCTCACCGAGGCGACGACGGTCACCGTGGCCGGCGCCACCCGCCACGTCCGCGTGGACACCAACACCGGCACACCCGAAGACCAGCACACCCTCACCTTCGACGCCGCCAACTGGCACACCGCGCAGACGGTGACGGTGACCGCGGAGCAGGACGACGACAGCGAGACCGAGAACGTCACGCTCGCCCACGTCGTGCCCGGCGAAGGGAGCTTCGGCGCCGTGCAGGTCACGGTCACGGACGACGACCGCGGCACGGTGCTGATCGACGCGAACCCGACCACCACGGCCCAGGACCCAGGCCCCCTCCTGCTCGCCGAGGGCGCCACCGCCCCCTACGCCGTGTCCCTGTCGGCCGCCCCCACCGCCAACGTCACGGTGGCGGTGGCCAGCGACGACGCCGGCGCCGCAACGGTGGATCAATCCTCCCTCACCTTCACCACGGCGAACTGGAACACCCCGCAGACGGTGACCGTCACCGCCGAGCAGGACACGCCGGACGCCGTGGACGAGTCCGCCACCCTCACCCACACCGCCACCGGCGGCGGCTACAACAGCACGGCGTCGCGGCTGCGGGTAGGCGTGTCCGACGACGAGCGCACCGGCACGGACTTCGACGCGGACAACGACGGCCTCATCGAAGTCTCCACCTTGGCGCAGCTGAACGCCATCCGCTGGGATCCGGACGGCGACGGCAGCCCGTCGAGCGGCAACGCCGCGTCGTACTCCGGCGCCAGCGGCGCCTTCGCCAACGCCAGCACGGACATGGGCTGCCCGGCCGTCGACGGCACCGCCGCCTGCAAGGGCTACGAGCTCACCCAGGACCTCGATTTCGACACCGATGGCGACGGGTCCACCCACACGTCCGGCACCAGCGATTCCGACGACGCCTACCACAACGGCGGCAACGGCTGGGATCCCATCGGCCCGAGCATCTCGACGACCTTCCTCGAGCGCGTGCGCCGCATCAACGAGGAATCCTTCAACGCCGTCTTCGACGGCAACGGCCACAACATCCACAACCTCTTCATCAGCCGCGGCCGCGACTGGTCCGGCCTCTTCGCGGCGCTGCGCCCGGGCGCCGTGGTGCGCTCCCTCGGCCTGCCGAACGCCTACGTGGCGAACGGCGGCGGCAGCGTGGCGCCGCTGGCCGGCGTGCTGCGCGGCCGCGTCGAGGCCGTCTGGGCGACCGGCACGGCGTCCGGCAACACCAACGTCGGCGGCCTGGTGGGCTCGACGCAGGCGGGCGCCGCCATCGTCGCCAGCTACTCGAAGGCGTCCGCGGCCTGCGTGTCGAGCGGCGGATTCGCCGGCGGCCTCGCCGGCGCGAACTTCGGCGCCATCGAAGCCAGCTACGCGACCGGCGCGGTCACCGGCGCCTGCCCCGCGCAGAACAAGAACGGCCTGGCGAACGGCGCCGGCACGGCCACCGCCAGCTACTGGGACACGATGGCCAGCGGCGTCACGACTTCCGCCCAGGGCGCGGGCCGCACCACGAGCCAGCTGCGAACCCCCACCAGCGCCGCCGGCATCTACGCCAGCTGGGGCCCGATGGACGTGGACGGCGACGGCGACCCAAGCGAGTCCCCGTGGGACTTCGGCACCAGCTCGCACTACCCGGCGCTGCGCTACCGCGGCGCCGACCCGGTGCTCCAGCGCGGCGACTACGACTACGACGGCGACGGCCTGATCGAGATCCGCACCCTCGCCCAGCTGAACGCGGTGCGCTGGGATCTGGACGGCGACGGCGCTCCGTCCACCGGCAACGTGGGGAACTACGGCAAGGCGTTCCGCAACCACCGCGCCGACATGGGCTGCCCCACCAGCACCGCCGACGCCGACAACAACGACTGCACCGGCTACGAGCTGGAGAACGATCTGGACTTCGACACGGACGGCGACGGCGCCACGCACACCGGCGGCACGAGCGACTCGGGCGACGCCTACCACAACGGCGGCAGCGGCTGGGATCCCATCGGCCCGGCCGCCACGGTGAGCGACTCCACCCACTTCAACGCCGTCTTCGACGGCAAGGGCAAGGTGATCCGCAACCTCTACGTCAACCGTTCGCACCGCTACGCCGGCCTCTTCGGCGGCACGGCGAGCGGCGCGACGGTGCGGGCGCTGGGCGTCGCCGACGCCTATGTCGAGGCCTGGAATTTCAGCGGCACGCTGTCGGGCGAGAACGCCGGGCGGATCGCCGCGGTGTGGACCAGCGGCGCGGTGCAGGGCGGCTCGCACATCGGCGGCATGGTGGGTGCCGCCACCGCGACGTCGACGATCGTGGCGAGCTACTCCACGGCGTCGGCGCAGTGCAACGGCACCGGTGCCTCCGACCTCGCCGGCGGGCTGGTCGGCACGAACGCCGGCACCATCGCGACGAGCTACTCGACCGGCGCGGTGACCGGCAACTGCCCGACGGCGAACAAGCACGGCCTGGCGGGCGGCAGCGGCACGTTCACGGCGAGCTACTGGGACGTGAACCGGAGCGGCATCGCCGACGACGCCGGCACGGCCTCGCCCGAGGGCGAGACCTCGGCGAACCTGCGCGCGCCCACCGGCTACAGCGGCCTGTACGCTGCCTGGGACGACCAGGACGTGGACGGCGACAGCACGGTCGGCAGGGCGCTGGACGTGGACGACGACGCCTGGGACTTCGGCGACCAGTGGCAGTGGCCGGTGCTGAAGTTCGGCGGCCTGGACACGGCGCGCCAGATCGCCCTGCAGCCGAACGTGGCGCCCACCTTCACCGGCACGGTGCCGAACAAGACCTACCGCCGCAACGTCGAGATAGCGACGTTCCAGATCCCGGCGGCCACCGGCGGCGAAGGCGCCGGCGGCTACGCCTACACGGCGAGCGGCCTGCCGGCCGGCCTCGTCTTCGAGGGGGTCTGCGGCGCGCGGCGGGTGTGCGGCACTCCCACGGCGAACACCACGGGCGCCCGGACGGTGACCATCTACGCCGCCGACAGCGACACCAACACGGACGACAGCGACCGCGGGATGCTGACCTTCACCATCACCGTGGTCGAGCCGACCGCGGCGCTCACGAGCAGCCCGGCCGCCCTCACCGAGGCCACCCTGAACGGCGCCGAGCTCACGGTGACCCTCACCGACTCCACCTTCGAGAGCGGCGTCACGACGGGAAGCTTCGCCCTGAACACGAACGTCCCCGGCCTCGCCGTCGGCTCGCTGGCCACGGTGACCGCCGGCGACACGTCGGCGACGCTCACGCTCGCCTACAACGACACCGACTTCGACACCAACCGCACCCTCGGCGTGACCGTGGCCGCCGCCGCCCACGCGCTGCCCAACACCATCGTCTCGCCGACCGTCGCCGTGACGCCGTCGCTGGAAGCCACCGCGACGCCGGACTCCCTCGGTCTCACCGAGGCCACCACCGGCGGCGGCAACGTCCGCACCTTCACCGTGGTGCTGGACAGCCTGCCGATGTCGGACGCCACGGTGGCGGTCGCGAGCGCGGACGCCGGCGCCGCGACGGTGGACAAGGCGACGCTGACGTTCACCACCACCAACTGGGCCACGGCGCAGACGGTGACCGTCACCGCCCAGGCGGACGACGACCCGAACAACGAGACGGTGCCGGTGACGCTGACGGCGGCCGGCATCGGCGTGCTGGCCACGGTGACGGTGAACGTCACGGACGACGACCGCGGCACCGTGCTGATCGACGCGGACCCGTCCACGCCCGCGCTGGACCCCGGCCCGCTGCTGCTGGCCGAGGGCGACACCGGCGACTATGCCGTGCGCCTGTCGGCGGCGCCGACCGCCAACGTCACGGTGGCGGTGGCCAGCGGCGACACCAGCGCGGTGACGGTGGGTTCGTCCTCGCTGACCTTCACCACGGCGAACTGGAGCACCCCCCAGACGGTCACCGCCACCGCGGTGGCGGAGGCGAGCGACGCCGTGGACGAGTCCGTGCTGGTCTCCCACACGGCCACCGGCGGCGGCTACGGCGGCACGTCGTCGGACCTGCGCGTCGGCGTCTCGGACGCCGAGCGCACCGGCACGGACTACGACACCGACGAGGACGGCCTGATCGAGATCTCCACGCTCGCCCAGCTGAACGCGGTGCGCTGGGACCTGGACGGCAACGGCGCGGTGGCGAGCAGCGATCAGGCGAACTACAGCGGCGCCAGCGGCGCCTTCGCCAGCGCCTCGACCGGCATGGGCTGCCCCACGGGCGGATGCAGCGGCTACGAGCTCACCCAGGACCTGGACTTCGACACCGACGGCGACGGTTCCACCCACACATCCGGCACCAGCGACTCGGGCGACACCTACCACAACGGCGGCAGCGGCTGGGATCCCATCGGCCGGAGCTGGTCGCCCAGCGACAGCACCCACTTCAACGCCGTGTTCGACGGCAACGGCCACTCGATCCACAACCTCTACGTCAACCGCAACCGCAACTACGGCGGCCTGTTCGCGGTGCTGCGCGGCAACGCGACGGTGCGCTCGCTGGGGCTGCCGAACGCCTACGTGGACATCAGCGCGCAGGGCTCGGGGGCGCCGCTGGCGGGGTCGTCGTGGGGCCGGGTGGAGGCGTCGTGGGCGAGCGGCTCGGCGGCGGGCAACACCAACGTCGGCGGCCTGGTGGGGTCGACGGCGGCGAGTTCGGTGATCGTGGCCAGCTACTCGAGGGCGTCGGCGCAGTGCGGCGCCGGCAGCGCCGGCGGGCTGGTGGGCGGCAACGGGGGAACCATCGTCGCCAGCTACGCGACCGGGGCGATCACCGGCAGCTGCGCGGCGACCAACAAGCACGGCCTGGCCGGCTACACCGGCACGGCCACGGCGAGCCACTGGGACCGCGAGACGAGCGGCGTCACCACGTCCGACCAGGGCGCCGGCCGCACCACCGCGCAGCTGCAAACCCCCACCTCGGCGACCGGCATCTTCGCCGGCTGGGCGGACCTGGACGTGGACGGCGATGGCGACCCGCACGAGTCGCCGTGGCACTTCGGCACGAGTTCGCAGTACCCGGCGCTTTCCTACCGCGGCATGGACCCGGTGCCCCAGCGCGGCGACTACGACTTGGACGACGACGGGCTGATCGAGATCCGCACCCTGGCGCAGCTGAACGCCGTCCGCTGGGACATGGACGGCGACGGCACTCCGTCCACCGGCACGAACGACGCCGCGAACTACGGCAAGGCGTTCCGCGGCCACGTGACCGGCATGGGCTGCCCGACCGCCGACGGCTGCGAAGGCTACGAGCTGGAGAACGATCTGGACTTCGACACCGACGGCGACGGTTCCACCTGGACGGAACCGGGCGGCACCTTCACCGCCGACAGCGGCGACGCCTACCACAACGGCGGCAGCGGCTGGGATCCCATCGGCCCGAGTTCGACGCCGCGCAACGCGACGCACTTCACCGCGACGTTCGCCGGCAACGGCCACGTCGTCGCCAACCTGCTGGTGAACCGCGCCCGCAACTACGTCGGGCTGTTCGCGGCGCTGCGCCCCAACGGGACGGTGCGTTCGCTGGGGTTGCCGAACGCGCGGGTGCGGCGCGGCGGGACCTCGGCGGCGCCGCTGGCCGGGCACGTCGCGGGCCGGGTGGCGGCGGTCTGGGCGACTGGCGCCGTGCAGGGGGAGGGAGACGTCGCGGGCTTGGTGGGTGCGGCGATAACGGGTTCGAGGATCGTGGCCAGCTACTCGACGGCGGCGGTGGAATGCACCGGCTCGGGTTCGTATTCCATGGGCGCCGGCCTGGTGGGCGCCAGCACGGGCACGGCAACCATCGTCGCGAGCTACTCGACAGGCGCCGTGACGGGCTCGTGTCAGACAGCGAGCAAGCACGGCCTGGCCGGCGGCAGGCGCGGGTTTGACGGGCGGCTTCGCCGCGGCCCCGTCACCGCCAGCTACTGGGACACGGATCGCAGCGGAATCAACGACGACTCGGACTCGAACCCGCCGGAGGGCAAGACCTCGGCGAACCTGCGGGCCCCCACCGGCTACACCGGCCTCTACGACGCCTGGGACGATCAGGACGTGGACGGCGACGGCGCGAGGGGCGCGGCGGCGGACGCGGACGACGACGCCTGGGACTTCGGCGTGGCGTGGCAGTGGCCGGTGCTGAAGTTCGGCGGCCTGGACACCGCGCGCCAGTTCGCCTTGCAGCCGAACCTGCCGCCCACCTTCACCGGCACGGTCACCGACAAGACCTACCGCCGCAACGTCCGCATCGAGCCGTTCGAGATTCCCTCGGCCACCGGCGGCGAAGGCGTCGGCTACACGTACACGGCGAGCGGCCTGCCGGCCGGCCTGAACTTCGGCGCCCCGAACTGCTTCGCCCGGCAGGTCTGCGGTACGCCGACCACGAACACCACCGGCGCCCAGACGGTGACGATATACGCCGCCGACGGCGACACCAACACGGACGACAGCGACCGCGGCGTGCTGACCTTCACCATCACCGTGGTCGAGCCGACCGCGACCCTCACGAGCACCCCGGCGGCGCTGACGGAGGCGACCTTGAACGGCGCCGAGCTCACGGTGACGCTCACGGACACGACGTTCGAGAGCGGCGTCACCACGTCCAGCTTCACGCTGAACACCAATGTGTCCGGCCTCACCGTCGGCTCGGTGGCGACGGTGACCGCCGGCGACGCCTCGGCGACGCTGACGCTCGCCTACAACGACACGGACTTCGACACGGCGCGCACCCTGGGCGTGACGGTGGCGGCGGCCGCGCACAGCCTGCCGAACACCATCGTCTCGCCGTCGGTGCCGGTGACGCCGTCGCTGGAGGCGACGGTGACGCCGCCGAACCTGACGCTGAGCGAGGACCCCGACGCGGCCAACAACGCGCGCACGTTCACGGCGCGGCTGGACAGCGTCCCGGCGGCGACCAGCACGGTCGCGGTCGCGAGCGCCGACGCCGGCGCCGCGACCGTGGACAAGGCGGCGCTGACGTTCACGACCACGGACTGGAACACCGCCCAGACGGTGACCGTGACGGCGCAGGCGGACGACGACGCGAACGACGAGGAAGTCGCGGTGACCCTGACGGAGGCCAGCGTCGGCGTTCTGGCCACGGTGACGGTGACCGTGGAGGACGACGACCTCGGCACCGTGCTGATCGACGCCGACCCGTCCACGCCCGCGCTGGACCCCGGCCCGCTGCTGCTGGCGGAAGGCGACACCGGCGCCTACGCGGTGCGCCTCTCGGCGCAGCCGAGCGCGGACGCGACGGTGGCGGTGGCCAGCGGCGACACCGGCGCGGTGACGGTGGACCTGTCCTCGCTGACGTTCACCACGACGAACTGGAGCGCGCCGCAGACGGTGACCGCCACCGCGGTGGCGGAGGCGAGCGACTCGGTGGACGAGTCGGTGCTGGTCTCCCACGAGGCCACCGGCGGCGGCTACGGCGGCACGGCCTCGAACCTGCGCGTCGGCGTCTCGGACGCCCAGCGCACCGGCACGGACTTCGACGTGGACAACGACGGCCTCATCGAGGTCTCGACGCTGGCGCAGCTGAACGCCATCCGCTGGGATCTGGACGGCGACGGCTCGGTGTCGGCCGGCAACACGGCGAACTACAGCGGCGCCAGCGGCGCCTTCGCCAGCGCCTCGACGGGCATGGGCTGCCCGGCGGTCTCCAACACCGCCACCTGCACCGGCTACGAGCTCACCCGGGATCTGGACTTCGACACCGACGGCGACGGTTCGACGCACACCGCTGGAACCAGCGACTCGGGCGACACCTACCACAACGGCGGCAGCGGCTGGGATCCCCTCGGCCCGTCCTCCGCGCCGAGCGACGGCACCCACTTCAACGCGACGTTCGACGGCAACGGCCACTCCATCCACAACCTCTTCGTCAGCCGCAACCGCAACTACGGCGGCCTGTTCGCGGCGCTGCGCGGCAGCGCGGTGGTGCGCTCGCTGGGCCTGCCGAACGCCCACGTGGACATCGGCCAGCAGGGTTCGGCGGCGCCGCTGGCGGGCGAGTCGAGCGGCCGCGTGGAGGCGGCGTGGGCCAGCGGCTCGGCGGCGGGCAACACCAACGTCGGCGGCCTGCTGGGGCAGAACCACGGCGTGGTGGCGGCCAGCTACTCGAAGGCGTCCGCGCAGTGCGGCAACGGCAGCGCCGCCGGCCTGGTCGCCAACAACACCGGAACCATCGTCGCCAGCTACGCCACCGGCGCCGTCACCGGCAGCTGCTCGGCATCGCTCAAGCACGGCCTGGCGGGCGGCGCCACCGGCACGGCGACAGCCAGCCACTGGGACCGCGAGACCAGCGGCGTCACGACTTCCGCCCAGGGCGCCGGCCGCACCACGGCGCAGCTGAAGACGCCGACGACAGCCACCGGCATCTTCGCCGGCTGGGCGGACCTGGACGTGGACGGCGACGGGAACCCGCACGAATCGCCGTGGCACTTCGGCACGAGTTCGCACTACCCGGCGCTCGGCTACCGCGGCGCCGACCCTGTGCCGCAGCGCGGCGACTACGACTACGACGACGACGGCCTGATCGAGATCCGCACGCTGGCGCAGCTGAACGCCATGCGCTGGGACCTGGACGGCGACGGCGCGCCGGCCTCCAGCGCGGCGAACTACGGCAAGGCGTTCCGCAACCACGCGACCGGCATGGGCTGCCCGGCCGTCGGCGGCTGCACGGGCTACGAGCTGGAGAACGACCTCGACTTCGACACCGACGGCGACGGCTCGACGCACGCCGGCGGCACGGGCGATTCCGGCGACGCCTACTACAACAGCGGCAGCGGCTGGGCGCCCATCCCGGCGCAGTTCACGGCCACCTTCGACGGCAACGGCAAGGTGATCGCCAACCTGTTCGTCAGCGTCGTGAACGGCACGGCGGCGCTGTTCACGGACCTGCGCGCCGGCGCGGTGGTTCGCGCGCTGGGGCTGGAGGACGCCTACGTGTCGGGCGCCGCCTACGGAGCGCCGCTGGCCGGCCGCATCTGGGGCCGGGTGGCTGCGGCGTGGGCGACCGGCACGGTGCGCTCGTTCACCGGCGCCGGCGGTCTGGCGGGCGCGGCGGAGCCGGGTTCGACGATCGTGGCGAGCTACTCGACGGCGACGGTGGAGTGCACGGGCACGGGTTCCAGCAACCGCGGCGGCGGGCTGACGAGCATCAGCTTCGGCTCGGTGCTGGCGAGCTACTCGACCGGCACGGTGACGGGCGCGTGTCCGGGCAAGGCGGGGCTGGCCGCCATCAGCGGTTCCGGCTCGGCGCAGGCGAGCTACTGGGACGTGGACCGCAGCAACATCGCCGACGACCCGGGTTCCCTGCCGCCGGAGGGCGAGACCTCGGCGAACCTGCGTTCGCCCACCGGCTACACGGGCCTCTACGCGCTCTGGGACAACCAGGACGTGGACGGCGACACCCTGATCGGCGCCGCGGCGGACCCCGACGACGACGCCTGGGACTTCGGCGGCGAGTTCCAGTGGCCGGTGCTGAAGTTCGGCGGCCACGACGTGGCGCGGCAGGTGGCCCTGCAGCCGAACGTGGCGCCGACGTTCGGCACGGGTTCGGTGACGAACAGGACCTACCGCAAGGACGTCGAGATAGCGACGTTCCAGGTGCCGCCGGCCAGCGGCGGAGAAGGCACCACCTACACCTACGAAGCCAGCGGCCTGCCGGCGGGCCTCGTCTTCGAGGGGGTCTGCGGCGAGCGGCGGGTGTGCGGCACGCCGACGGCGAACACCACCGGCGCGCAGACCGTGACGATATACGCCCACGACGGCGACACGAACCTGGAGGACAGCGACCGCGCGGCGCTGATGTTCACCATCACGGTGGTGACGCCGACGGCGACGCTGGCGGCCAGCAACCCGACGTCGCTGACCGAGGCGAACCTGGACGGCGCCGAGGTGACGGTGACGCTGGCCGACACGGCGTTCGCCAGCGGCGTGGCGCAGTCGAGCTTCACGGTGGGCGGGAACGTGCCGGGGGTGACGGTGGCGTCGGTGGCCACGGTGACGGCGGGCGACACCACGGCGACGCTGACGCTGACCTACACGGGCGCGGACTTCTCTGCGGCGAGCACGTTGACGGTGACGGTGGCGGACGCGGCGCACGACCTGCCTGGGACGATCGCGTCGAACGCTTTGAACGTCACCCCGACGCCGGGCGTCACCGTCAGCCGCGCCACGCTGGCGCTGGAGGAGGACCCGACCGCCGGCGGGGGGACGAACCGGAACGTGGGGACGTACACCGTCCGCCTCACCGCCGACCCGACCCCGGCTGGCGGCGGCAACTGCAACGTGAACATCGAAGCCACCAGCGACAACGCGGACGTGTCCATCGACACGGACAGCTCGCCCCTGACGAAGCGGGTGGTGTTCACCTCCCTGGACTGGAACACCGCGCAGACCATCACGGCCACCGTCGCCGGCGACGACGACGCCGCGGACGACGCGGCGACCATCAGCCATGCCCGGGTGGGCAGCACCTGTTCGGGCGGCTTCTTCGGCCGCCCGACCCTGCCCTCCGTCGCCGTCAACGTGAACGACGACGAGACGGCGGGCATCCTGCTGGACGCGAACCCGGCGACCGCGAGCATGGACGAGTCCGGCCCGCTGGCGCTGGACGAGCTCTCCACCTCCTCGGACAACTCGAAGAGCTACACGGTCCGCCTGTCCGCCGAGCCGACCGCGAACGTGACGGTGAGCGTCACCAGCGACGACACCACGGCGCTGACGGTGGACAAGGCGTCGCTCACCTTCACGTCCTCGAACTGGAACACGCGCCAGACGGTGACCGCGACCGCCGTGCAGGACGGCGACAGCACCGGCGAGAGCGTCACCATCACCCACGCCGCCAGCACCACGGCCATGGGCGAGTACACCAACGTGCAGGCGACCATCACCGCCAGCCTGACGGACAAGGACACCCCCGGCTTCGTCTTCGACGCCGACCCGAGCTCCCCGGCCACGGACGAGGCCGGCCCGCTGGAACTGCAGGAGCTGCAGTCGTCCACCACCAACGCGGCCGACTACACGGTGCGCCTGGCGTCGCTGCCCACCCAGACGGTGACCGCGACCATCACGAGCAGCGACACGTCCGCGGTGACGGTGGGCCAGAGCACCCTGACGTTCACCGCGACCAGCTGGAACACCCCGCAGACGGTGACCCTGTCCGCGCAGCAGGACGACGGCGGCGCCAACGAGAGCGTGACCATCACGCACAGCGCGGCCACGGCGACCAGCAGCGAGTACTCGAACGTGTCCTCGGACTTCACCGCCACGGTGGACGACGACGAGACCCCGGCGATCACGCTCTCCACGACCGCCCTGACGGTGCCGGAGGGGAACAGCGCCGACTACACGGTGCAGCTGGCCACCGAGCCGGAAGGCGGCAGCGTCACGGTGGCCATCACCGGCGCCGGCAACGGCCTGACGCCGAGTCCGACGTCGCTGACGTTCACGGCGGCGAACTGGAACACGGCGCGGTCGGTGCGCGTGACCGCGGCGACCGACCCGAACGGCGAGAACGAGCAGGCGATGCTCACCCACGCCTCCAGCGGCGGCGAGTACGACGACGCGACCGACGTGGACCTGACGGCCACGGCGACCGACAGCGACACGCCGAGCCTGGCCGTGAGCGTGACCACCTTGACTGTGAACGAGAACAGCACGAACACCTACACCATCCGCCTCAACACCCAGCCGAGCGCGACCGTGACGGTGACGGTGGGCGGCGCCAGCGGCGCGGTGACCGTGGACACCGCGGCCACGTCCGGCAACCAGAACACGCTGACGTTCACGAACGCGAACTGGGGCACCGCCCAGACCGTGACGGTGGCGGCCGGCAGCGACGACAACGCCCGCGACGAGCAGGTGAACCTGACCCACGACGCAAGCGGCGGCGACTACGCCAGCCTCGCGCTGGCTTCGCGCCCCGGCGTGGAGGTGACGGTGGACGACGACGAGACGGCCGGCATCCTGCTGGACGCCGACCCGAACACCCCGAACGACCAGTCCGGCCCGCTGGCGCTGAACGAGAACCCGATGGCGACCAACAACTCGGTCAGCTACACCGTGCGCCTGTCCTCGGAGCCGACCCAGGACGCCACGGTGACGATCGCCAGCAACGACACCACCGCGGTGACGGTGGACGACACCGACGGCGACAGCAACAACGGCGTCCAGAACACCCTCACCTTCACGTCCACGAACTGGAACACCCCGCAGACGGTGACCCTCACCGCCGCCGACGACACCGACGGCACCGGCGAGAGCGCGACGATCACGCACACGGTCTCGGGCCCGACGGAATACGCCAGCGTGCAGGCGACGATCACCGCCAACACCACCGACGACGACGCCCCGAGCTTCGTCTTCGACGCCGACCCCGACACGGCGAACGACCAGGCGGGCCCGCTGGCGCTGGAGGAGCTGCAGTCGTCGGCGACGAACTCGGACGACTACACCGTGCGCCTGAGCGCCCAGCCCACCCAGACGGTGACCGCGACGATCACCAGCGGCGACACGTCCTCGGTGACGGTGGGCGACACGGACACCGACACCCCCGGCGACCAGAACACGCTGACGTTCACGTCGAGCGACTGGAACACCCCCCAGACGGTGACCCTGAGCGCCCAGCAGGACGACAACGGCTTCGACGAAACCGTGACCATCACGCACAGCGCGGCCACGACCCCGAGCAGCGAGTTCAACAACGTCAGCGGCAGCTTCACGGCGAGCGTGACCGACGACGAGACCCCGGCCATCGTCCTGTCCGCGACCATGCTCACGGTGCCGGAGGAGAACAGCAGGACGTACACCGTGCTGCTGGCGACGGAGCCGGTGGGCGGCAGCGTGACGGTGACGATCACCGGCGCGGAGAACCGTCTCTCGGCCAGCCCCACGTCGCTGACGTTCACCGCCGGCAACTGGGACACCGCGAGAACGGTGACGGTGGCGGCGGCGAACGACAGCGACGGCACGAACGAGATGGCCACGTTCAGCCACGCCGCGTCCGGCGCGGACTACGGCAGCATCCCGGCGGCGACGATCGTGGCGACGTCCACGGACGACGACGCGCCGAGCCTGCAGGTGAGCACGACCGCCCTGACGGTGAACGAGAACAGCAGCGGCAGCTACACCATCCGCCTCAACACCCAGCCGAGCGCCACGGTGACGGTGACCGTCTCCGGCGCCAGCGGCGCCGTGACCGTGGACACGGCGGCCACCAGCGGCGACCAGAACACGCTGACGTTCACGAACACGAACTGGGCCACGGCGCAGACGGTGACGGTGTCCGCCGGCGACGACGGCAACGCCCAGAACGAGCAGGTGAGCCTGACGCACGACGCCACCGGCGGCGACTACGCCGGCCTGGCCGTCGGCTCCCGCCCCGGCGTGACGGTGACCGTGACCGACAACGACACCGCCGGCATCCTCGTCGACGCCGACCCGAACACGGCCAACGACCAGGCGGGTCCGGTGCTGGTGAACGAGCTGTCCACGGCATCGAACAACACCCACGACTACACCGTGCGCCTGTCGTCGGAGCCGACCCAGACCACCACGGTGACCATCACGAGCAACCTCGCCTCGGTGACGGTGGGCGACACCGACGGCGACAGCCTGAACGGCGTCCAGAACACGCTGACGTTCACGGCGGCGAACTGGAACACCCCCCGAACGGTGACCCTGACCGCGGCGGAGGACGACAACGGGGTAGGGGAGAGCGCCACCATCACCCACACGTCGTCCACGTCGTCGGCCAGCGAGTACACGAACCTGATGGCGACCCTCACGGCGAACACCACCGACGACGACACGCCGAGCTTCGTCTTCGACGCCGACCCGGACACGGCCAACGACCAGTCCGGCCCGCTGGCGCTGGAGGAACTGCAGTCGTCCACCACCAACTCGGACGCCTACACCGTGCGCCTGTACACGCAGCCGGTCCAGACCGTGACCGCGACCATCACGAGCAACACCCCCTCGGTGACGGTGGGCGACACCGACGGCGACAGCCTGAACGGCGTCCAGAACACCCTGACGTTCACCGCCGCGAACTGGGCCACCCCCCAGACGGTGACCCTGACGGCGCAGCAGGACGACAACGGCTTCGACGAGACCGCCACCATCACGCACAGCGCGGCGACGACGCCGAACAGCGAGTACACCAACGTGAACGGCACGTTCACCGCGAGCGTGAACGACGACGAGACCCCGGCCATCACGCTCTCGGCGACCACCCTGACGGTGCCGGAGGAGAACAGCAGGACGTACACGGTGCGGCTGGCCACGGAACCGGTGGGCGGCAGCGTCACCGTGGACATCGCCGGCGCCGCCAACAACCTCTCCGCCAGCCCCACGCGCCTGGTCTTCACCGCCGGCGACTGGGACACGGCGCGGACGGTGACGGTGACGGCGGCGAACGACAACGACGGCACGAACGACGTGGCGACGTTCAGCCACGCCGCGTCCGGCGCCGACTACGGCAGCGTCCCGGCGGCGACGATCATGGCGACGTCCACGGACGACGACGCGCCGAGCCTGCAGGTGAGCGTCACCGCGCTGACGGTGGACGAGAACAGCAGCGGCAGCTACACCATCCGCCTCAACACGCAGCCGAGCGCCACGGTGACGGTCACGGTCTCCGGCGCGACCGGCGCGGTGACCGTGGACACGTCCGCCACGACCGGCAACCAGAACACCCTCACGTTCACGAACGCGAACTGGGCCACGGCGCAGACCGTGACGGTGTCCGCCGGAGACGACGGCAACGCCCGGAACGAGGAGGTGTCCCTGACGCACACCGCGAGCGGCGGCGACTACGCTGGCCTGGCCATGGGTTCGCGCCCCGGCGTGACGGTGACCGTGACCGACAACGACACGGCGGGCATCCTCCTCGACGCCGACCCGAACACCCCGAACGACCAGGCGGGCCCGATCGCGCTGGCCGAACTCTCCACCGCGTCCAACAACTCGGTCAGCTACACCGTGCGCCTGTCCTCGGAACCGACCCAGACCGCGACGGTGACGATCACGAGCGACGACACCACGGCGGTGACGGTGGACGACACCGACGGCGACAGCCTGAACGGCGTCCAGAACACGCTGACGTTCACCAGCGCGAACTGGAACACCCCGCGGACGGTGACCCTCACCGCGGCCCAGGACACCGACGGCGTGGGCGAGAACGTCACCATCACCCACACGGCGGCCACCGCGACGCAGAGCGAGTACACGAACCTCCAGGCGACCATCACCGCGAACACCACGGACGCCCAGGCCCCCGGCTTCGTCTTCGACGCCGACCCGAGCTCCCCGGCCACGAACGAAGCGGGCCCGCTGCAACTGGCCGAACTGTCGTCGTCCAGCACCAACACCGACGACTACACCGTGCGCCTGACCTCCCAGCCCACCCAGACGGTCACGGCGACGATCACGAGCAGCAACACGTTGGCGGTGGTCGTGGACGACACGGACACCGGCAACCCCGGCACCCAGAACACCCTCACGTTCACGTCGAGCAACTGGGACACCCCGCAGACCGTGACCCTGACGGCGCAGCAGGACGACAACGGCTTCGACGAGTCGGTGACCATCGCCCACGCCGCGGCCACGACGACGAACAGCGAATACCGGAACGTGAACGGCAGCTTCATGGCCACCGTGAACGACGACGAGACCCCGGCCATCACGCTGTCGGCGACCACGCTGTCCGTGCAGGAGCAGAGCAGCGCGACCTACACGGTGCGCCTCGCCACGGAGCCGGTGGGCGGCAGCGTCACGGTGGACGTCACCGGCGCGGCGGACGGCCTCTCGGCCAGCCCGACGCGCCTGATTTTCACCGCCGGCAGCTGGGACACCGAGCGCACGGTGCGGATAACGGCCGCGAACGACCAGGACGGCGACAGCGAGGTGGTCACGTTCAGCCACGCCGCGTCCGGCGCCGACTACGGCAGCGTCCCGACGGCGGCGCTGGTGGCCACGTCCACGGACAACGACACCCCGAGCCTGCAAGTCACCCCGACCACGCTGGAAGTGGACGAGAACAGCAGCGGCCGCTACCGCGTCCGCCTCAACACCCAGCCCACGGGGAACGTGACGGTGACGGTCTCCGGCGCCGCGGGCGCGGTGACGGTGGACACGGCGACCACGAGCGGCGACCAGAACACCCTGACGTTCACCACGACGACGTGGAGCGCCCAGCAGACGGTGACGGTGGAGGCCGGCGACGACGGCAACGCCCAGAACGAGATGCTGACCCTGACGCACACGGCGAGCGGCGGCGGCTACGGCGCCCTCGCGGCCGGCGCCCGTCCGAGCGTCCAGCTGACGGTGGACGACGACGACACGGCCGGCATCCTCGTCGACGCCGACCCGAACACGGCGAACGACCAGCCCGGCCCGGTGCTGCTGAACGAGCTCTCCACCGCGTCCAACAACTCGGTCGACTACACCGTGCGCCTGTCCTCGGAGCCGACTCAGACCGCGACGATCACCATCACGAGCAACGACCCCGCCGTGACGGTCGGCGACACGGACGGCGACAGCCTGAACGGCGTCCAGAACACGCTGACGTTCACGAACGCCAACTGGAACACCCCCCGGACGGTGACCCTCACCGCGGCCGAGGACGACAACGGCGTCGGCGAGAGCGCGACGATCACCCACACGTCGTCCACGTCGTCGGCCAGCGAGTACACGAACTTGTCAGCGACCCTGACGGCGAACACCACTGACGACGACGCGCCGGCCTTCGTCTTCGACGCCGACCCGGACACCGTTAATGACCAGTCCGGCCCGCTGGCGCTGAACGAACTGTCCACGTCCTTGACGAACTCCGACGCCTATACCGTGCGCCTGTACACGCAGCCCACCCAAACGGTCACTGCGACCATCACCAGCAATACGCCTTCGGTCACCGTGGACGACACCGACGGCGACAGCCTGAACGGCGTCCAGAACACGCTGACGTTCACCGCCACGAACTGGGCGACCCCTCAGACCGTGACCCTCACGGCGCAGCAGGACGACAACGGCTTCGACGAAACCGTCACCATCACGCACCGCGCTCGCACGACGCCGAACAGCGAGTACACCAACGTCAACGGCACGTTCACGGCGAGCGTGACGGACGACGAAACCCCGGCCATCACCCTGTCGGCGACCACCCTCACGGTGCCGGAGCAGAACAGCGCCACCTACACCGTCCGCCTCGCCACCGAGCCGGTGGGCGGCAACGCCACGGTGGACATCACCGGCGCGGCGGACGGCATCGCCCCGAACCCGACGCGGCTGGTCTTCACGGCCGGCAACTGGGACACGCCGCGGACGGTGCGGGTGAGTGCGGCGAACGACAACGACTCGACGAACGAGGTCGTCACCCTGAGCCACGCCGCGACCGGCGCCGACTACGGCAGCGTCCCGACGGCGGCGATCGTGGTCACGGCCACCGACGACGACACGCCGAGCCTGAACGTCTCCCCGACCCGCCTGACCGTGCGCGAGAACCGCACCGCGACGTACACGATGCGCCTCAACACGCAGCCGAGCGCCGCGGTGACGGTGAGCGTGAGCGGCACGACCGCGGAAGTGACGGTCGACGAGACCGCCCTGACGTTCACGACGACGAACTGGAACGCCGCCCGCACGATCACCGTGAGCGCGGCGGACGACGACAACGCCACCGACGAGACCGTGAACCTGCTGCACGCCGCCACCGGCGGCGACTACACGGGCCTGGCGCCCGCCTCGCGCCCGGGCGTGGAGGTCTCCGTGGACGACGACGACACCCCGGCGCTGGCGATCGACCCGGACCCGAACGCGGGCCCGCTGGCGCTGAACGAGATGTCCGGCCACGCCGACAACGCGAAGGACTACACGGTGCGCCTGGCCACGCAGCCGACCGCGCAGGTGGAGGTGGCCGTGTCCAGCAACGACCGCGCCGTCTCCGTGGACAACGACGCCACGCCCCGAACGCGCACATTGACCTTCACCACGACCAACTGGGCGACGGCGCAGGCGGTGACGGCGACCGCCGCCGAGGACGACGACGCCTCGAACGAGACCGTGACCATCGCCCACGCGGCCAGCGGCGGCGACTACGAAGGCGTCTCGGCGCAGCTCTCCGCCACGACGCTGGACGACGACGAGCCGGCCATCGTGGTCGTCGCCACGGCCCTGGTCGCCTCCGGCGTGGCCGAAGGCGGGGAGGCGACGTACACGGTGCGCCTGGACACCGAACCGGCCGGCGTGGCGCGGGTGTCGGTGGCGGCGGAGGGCTCGGTGTCGGTGGACCTGGACCGCAACCAGGCGGGCGTCCAGCGCTGGCTGCGCTTCGACGCGACGAACTGGAACACCCCGCGTGCGGCGCAGGTGCGCGGGCTGGAGGACGCGGACGCCGCATCCGGCATGGCCACGCTGCGCCACACGTCCTCGGGCGCGGACTACGCCCGCGCCCCGGCGGTGGACGTGCAGTTCGCGGTGTCCGACACCGACACGCCGCAAGTGCTGGCCGACGCCACGACGGTGGAGGTGAACGAAGATTCGACGGCGGCGTACTCGGTGACGCTCGCGGCAGCCCCGACCGGCGGCACGGTCGAAGTGACCCCGACCAGCTCCGACGAAGCGGTGGCCACGGTCTCCCCGACGACGCTGCGCTTCACCGCATCGAACTGGAACGCCCCCCAGCGCGTGACCGTACGCGGCGTCTCGGACGGTGCCGCCAGCATCACCCACCCGACGACCGGCGCCGACTACGGCGGTGCATCCACGCCCACGGTGGCCGCGACGGTGCGCGACGAGGACGCCCCCGGAGTCCGCGTCGAACCGACGCTGCTGCGCATGGAGGAGGGCGGAACGGGCAGCTACCGCGTCCGCCTGAACACGCAGCCCGCCGCCGACGTGACGGTGACGGCGACCAGCGGCAGTTCGGAACTGACGTTGCAGGACGGCGTACAGCAGGTCGGCGCGCTGACGCTGACGTTCACGACGGGCAACTGGAACGCCGAGCAGCGGGTGCGCGCGCAGTCCATCGTCGACGACGACGTGGACGACGAGACGACGACAGTGACGCACACGGTGGCCGGCTACGCAGGCGTATCGTCCGCCCCGACGCTGGCGGTCGAAGTGGAGGACGCCGACGCGCCGGGGATCGCCTTCGACCCGCCGGAGGGCCTGTCCCTGACGGAAGGCGGTGCCGCCGCGACGGCCACGTACACGGCGGTCCTCACCGCCCGCCCGACGGCCGCGGTGACGGTCGCGGTGTCGAGCGACGACGCCGGCCTCGCGTTCGACACGAACACGGCCCCCGGTGCTCCCGGCGACCAGACGGAACTGACGTTCACGACGACGAACTGGAACGTGCCGCAGACGGTGACGGCGCGCGCCGAGACGGACGCCGACGCGGCGACGGAAGAGGCGGTGCTGCTGCACGCGGCATCCGGCGGCGGCTACGACAGCGTGGCGGCGGAGTACGCCGTGCAGGTCTCCGACGCCGACGCCGCCCCGGCCCCCGCCCGCGTGCAGGCGTCCTCGGCCGGCACGACCAGCCTGTCGGTGAGCTGGTCCGCATCCCCCGGCGCGCAGGGCTACTGGGTCCAGTGGCGCGCGGTCGGCGGCGAATGGAGCCTCGACCGCCTGATCGAAGTGCCGGCCGTCGGCGCGGCATCCGCCGGCGGAACGCTGCGCGTCGCCACCGGCGCACTGTCGGCGCGCATCGACGGCCTGCGCGAAGGCGTGGTCTACGAAGTCCGCGTCCTCGGCCTGAACCGCGGCGACCCGGGCGACCCGTCGCCCACGGCGAGCGGCACGCCGCGCCCGAGAAGCCCCGCCGGCAACCGCGCGCCGGTGGTCGCGGCGCAGCCGGGGATCGTCCTGCTGGAAGTCGGCGGCCAGACGGAACTCGACATTTCCGGCCTGTTCCGCGAACCGGAGGGCGACGCGCTGACGTACTCGGCGGCATCGACGAACCCCGAGGTGGCGACGGCAACGCTCGCCGGAACCACGCTGCGCATCTTCGGCGGCCGCCCCGGCAACGCCGAGATCGCGGTCACGGCGGAAGACCCGCAGGGACTCTCGGCCAGGTTGGACATCCGCGTAGGCGTGATCGGCACGGCGTGCTACACGGCCCCGGCGCAAGCGCCGGAAGGCGGCACGGCGGTCCTGACGGCGGAACTGGCATCGGCGGTGGAAGGCTCGACGACGGTGCGCTGGCGCATCATGCGCGACACGAACCCGGCGACCGCCGACGCGGACGCCGGCGACCACGGCGGCGCTTCGGGCGACGTGGAGATCCGCGCCGGCGAGCGCTGCGCCACAATCGAAATCCCGATCCTGAACGACTCCGTGGCGGAGCCGGCGCGGGAGTGGTTCGATGTGGAACTGCGCCTGCGCTACAACCGCGACGCCCGCTTGACGCACACGACGGTTTCGGTGGCCGTCCTCGAAGGCGTCTGCGACCGCGCCCCGCCAGTCCGTCGCGCCCTGATGGCCGCGACCGACGCGCGCCGCTGCCACGAGCCCGCCCCGGCCGATCTGCGCCTGGTGCGAACGCTGGACCTCGCCGACGCGGCCCTCGGCGCACTGGCGACGGAAGACCTGGGCGGCCTCCCCGGCCTGCGAACGCTGGACCTGACGGGCAACGCCCTGAGCGTCCTCCCGGCCCTCCCGGAGGCGACGCAGCTGGAACACCTGCTGTTGGCCGGCAACGCCTTCGAGGCGTTGCCGCTCGGTGCCCTGCCAGCCCCGGAGCGGCTGCGCAGTCTGTCGCTCTCGGACAACGCCCTCGCCGACCTGCCGGCGGACGCCTTCGCGCCAGTTCCCGCCCTGCGCTCCCTGCGCCTGGACGGCAACCAGCTGCAAACACTCCCGAACGGCCTGTTCGCCGGCCTCGACTCCCTGCGGGGGCTGCGCTTGGACGACAACCCCGGCGCCCCGTTCGCGCTCCGAGTCGGTCTGGAGCGAACGGACGCCGAACCGTGGGCGCCAGCCCCGGCAACGTTGCGAGCAACGATGCCCCTGGGCGCCCCCTTCGAGACCGTGATCGCCCTCGCGGCGGAGGGCGGCACGTTCGCCAACGCCGCCACGGAGTCGGAAACGACCGTGCTGCCCGGCGCCACCACAAGCGCCCCGTTCACCGTGAACTCGACAGCGAGCTTCGCCCGAGTCTCCCTCACGGCACCCGAACTCCCGCCCCGCCAATGCCTGACCGGCCCGTGCTGGCAAGGCTTCGCGCTCGAAGCGGGCGAACCGATGCCGTTGTTCGCCCGCCCGCTGCGGGTTCTTGCGGCGCCGGCGCCCGAGGCGCTGTTCGGCGATGATCTGCGCGTGGCGCTGTCGTCGCTGGCCGAGCCGGGCGAGCCGGGCGGCGAACTGCAATGGACTGTCCGCTCATCCGACTCAACGGTGGCGACCGCGCGCGTCCTCGGCGGTCATCTGGTGGTCGAACCGGAGCCCGGCGCGGAAGGCGCGGTGGCGATCGAGGCGACTGCGACCGACGTTCATGGCCAGACCGCGACCGTGCGCTTCGAGGTGCGAGTCGAGTTCCACCGTCCGACCAGCCCGACCCG
The DNA here is from genome assembly GCA_965243175.1 of Candidatus Azotimanducaceae bacterium. GTDB lineage: Bacteria > Pseudomonadota > Gammaproteobacteria > Pseudomonadales > Azotimanducaceae > VXYL01. Next base: position 3,349,654 of record OZ251532.1, read on the forward strand.
AGGCTGGCGCAGCGCTGTACTGTCGGAGCAGCAGCCGCCTTCCGCTGAGATGCCCGCAAGTTTGGATGGCGTGCGGGTAGGAGATTCCGACTAGCGGCCATGCGGGTGGTTTGCGCGGTCGGGGCCGAATCCACCGGCAAAACGACCATCTGCCGCGAGCTGGCGCGGCGCTTTCGCGTGCCGTGGCTTCGGGAGTACGCGCGCGAATATCTGGACGGCGGCGCGTACGGGCCGGCGGACTTGCAGAAGATCGGGCGCGAGCAGGCGCGGCGGGAAGCGGAACTGCTGAACGGTACGCGCTCTGGCGTCGTGCTGGACACCGACTTGGCGGTCGTCTTCGTGTGGTGGCGGGAGCGCTTCGGGCCGGTGCCGGCGTGGCTGGCTCGCGCCTTTGCGGCGCAATCGCCACGGCTGTATCTGCTCTGCCGGCCGGATCTGCCCTGGGAAGCGGACCCGCTGCGCGAGTCACCGAACGATCTGGAGCGGCTGCATGGGGAGTATCGGCGACTGCTCTGCGAGCGGCGGTTGCCGTTCGTCGAGATCGGCGGCAAGGGGGCGGCGCGCTTCGAGGCGGCTGCGGAGGCGGCTCGGCCTTGCCTCAGTGGTTCGCCAGCACCGCCTGACGCATCGTCTCCGCCTGCGCCTTGATCTCGTCGCGGGAGTTGCCGGCGGCGAGTTGCGCGACGGCCCAGGCGTATTCGCGGATCCGGTAGGCGCGGAACGTGTCGCGCAAGCGGGCTTCGCGGGCGGCCTTCGGCACCGCGATGCGCGTTCGTTCGCAGTAGGCGTCCAGGCAGGCGAGGGCATCGTTGGTGGGCCAGTCTGCGCCGAGCGCTAGGCCGGCCAAGTCGAAGAGCGGGTCGTTGTCGCCGGCGGACTCCCAATCCAGAGTGCGAAAGTGTGCATCGTCGCTTGGCGTTCGGATGATGTTCCACGGGTTGAGGTCGTTGTGGCAGCCGCAGAGGGTGGACGGGCGCCAGCGCAGCCGCTCGAAGATCGCCGCCACGTCCGTGTGCAGCAGACCGCTTTGCTGCGCTTGGGCGAAGAAGGCGCTGATCTCGGCGGCGTAGTTGTAGCGGCGGAGGCCGAGGGGGAGGGCGCTGTGCAGGGCGGCGAGATAGGCCGCGGCTTCGTCTACGGACATCGGGGCGTTGGCGACCACCTCGCCGGGGATCCAGCGGGTCAGCAAGTGGCCGTGCGTCGAGTCGTAGGCCACCACGTCTGGTGCGATGTCGAGCGCCAGGTAGCCTTGTTCCGCCGCGTGGGGCTGGCGTCCCTCCACTACGCGCAGCGCGTAGGTCGCCTCGCCGATCGCCACTTTGTAGTTGCGGTTGGTGTAGCCGCCGGGCAGGTATTCGATGCGCGTTGGACGGGCTTCGGCCCCGGCCGGCAGAAGGGCGGCGAGCAGGCGGGCGATGTCTTCGTCCGAGTGCGAATCCATGCTTTTCTTTTGCGAGCCGCCGCTCCGCAACGCCCTGCGAACCCTATAATCATCGCACGGCCAATCAACGACGGTGATCCGATGGACATTCGCTACGTGGAACAGGTGCCCCGCAGCCTCCAGCAGTTCGACCCGGAAGTGGACGCGACGCCCGAAGACGCCGCGCATGTGGCGGAGATCTTCCAGACGCCGCTCACCGGCGCCTACAACTGGGACTACCGGGTGGCCGACAACCGCATCCGCCGCCTCTACGAGCTCGGCAAGGAGCTCAACTGGAACGCATCCACGGACGTCGGCTGGGAGAAGACGCCGGACTGGCACGAGGCGCCGCCGCTGTCCAAGGCGCGGGTGGAGGAACTGCTCTGCGAGAACCCGTGGAACGGCTACGCGCCGTTCGAGGCGCTGACCACCGAGCGCAAGGTGGAGTTCGTTCGCCACGAGGTGGCGTGGGCGCTGTCGCAGTTCCTGCACGGCGAGCAGGGAGCGCTGCTGGTGGCTTCCCAGCTGGCGTCGTGCGCGCCGAGCTTCAACGCCAAGCTCTACGCCGCCTCGCAGACCTTCGACGAAGCGCGGCACGTGGAGGTGTTTAACCGCTACGTGCGCACCAAGATGGGCTTCACCTATCCGGTCACCGGCGGCCTCAAGGATCTGCTCGACAAGATCCTCACCGACGAACGCTGGGACCTGAAGTTCATCGGCATGCAGATCGTGCTCGAAGGGCTGGCGCTGGCGGCCTTCCACACGCGACGCAACGAAACGGACGATCCGGTGCTCAAGGAACTGCTCTATCTGGTGATCCGCGACGAAGCGCGCCACGTGACCTTCGGCGTCAACTATCTGGAGGAGTTCGTGGCCACGCTCTCCGAGGAGGAACGCGAGGCCCGCGCGCAGTTCGCCTACGAGGCATGCGTCGTCAGCCGCGATCGGCTGATCGGCAGCGACGTCCACCGCTACTTCGGCTGGGACGTGGACCACGCCCGGGCGGCCCTGGTGGAACGCGGCCTGAACGCCGACTTCCTGAACATGCTCTACGCTCGCATCATTCCCAACCTCAAGCGCATTGGCCTCTTGACTGACCGTGTGCGCCCGAAGTTCGAGGAAATGGGCGTGCTCGACTTCGAGAATCTCGCCACCGACGGCGACATCGACTGGCGGGCGCTGGAGCAACCGCTGGAACTCGACGCCGCCGCCTGAACCACTGCGAAGCGGCCGGGACGCAGCCGGTGGACGTGACGTTCGCCCGCTTCGTCGCGGCGCTGCGCAACGCGGAGGTGCGGGTCTCGCCAGCCGAGACCTTGGACGCCTTCGCCATTCTGGAGCGGGTCGGCATCGACGACCAGACGCTGCTGAAGGACGCCTTGGCGCTCGGCCTCGCCAAGTCCCAGGCCGACAAAGCGCGCTTCGAGGCGACGTTCGAGCGCTTCTTCCAGCAACTGGCGTTCCGCGACCCGCCGAAGCGCGCGTTGCTGCGCGGCATCGACCGCGAAGCGATGCTCGGCAAGCTCAAAGGCAGCTTCTCCGCCAACGTGGTCGATGCCGTGGCCGCCGTGCTCGACGACGACCGCGACCGCCTCGCGCTGCGCGTTCAGCAGGCGGCGGAGAGCATCGGCCTGCACAGGATACGCAGCCAGCGCGAGAAGCGCCGCTACGCCGAGCGCATCGGCCAGGCCCTCGCGCTGGACGAACTCGACGCCCACGTCGCTGGCGGCGGCAACGCGGACGCGGCGCTCCGCTATCTGCGCCAGTACTTCCATCAGGAGATCCGCGCCTACCTGGACACCCAGTACCGCCTGCACGTGGACGCGAGCGGCCGGCGGGCGCTGGTCGAAGCGGCGCTCGCGGCCAACCTCGATCAGCTGCCGAAGGCGTACCGCGACGAAGTCCGCCGCGTGGTGGAGAAGCTGGCGGCGCGTCTCGCCAACGAACATCGGCGGCGGCGCAAGGAGACGTCCCGCGGCGCGCTCGATCTCAAGCGGACGCTGCGTCGCAACATGGCCTACGACGGAGCCGTGTTCGACCTCCGCTGGCGGCAGCGCAAGCGCGAACCGGCATCGGTCTTCGTGCTCTGCGACGTCAGCGGTTCGGTGGCGCGGGTGGCGCGGTTCCTGCTGCTCTTCCTCTACGAACTCGCCGATCTGCTGCCGCAGCTGCGGGCGTTCGCCTTCTCCAGCCGGCTCGGCGAAATCACCGCCGCGATGCGCGAAAGGACCTCGGAGGCCGCGGTGGAGGAGGCGCTGTTCGCCTGGGGCAACGGCAACACGGACTACGCGCGGGCGTTCGTGGACTTCCGCGAGATCGTCGGCGGCGACCTCGACCAGCGCTCCACGCTCATCGTCCTCGGCGACGCCCGCAACAACCATTACGACCCGCAGCCGCGCCTGTTCGAATCCTTGAGCCGCCGCGCCAAGCAGACCTACTGGCTGAACCCCGAATCCCGCGACCAGTGGCGGACGGGCGATTCCGAAATGCGCCGCTACGCGCCGTACTGCTTCAAGGTGGAGACCTGCAACAAGATCGGCGACATCGAACGCTTCGCCGACCAGCTGCTGCTCGCCACGCGCTGAACGCCGAAGCTCGCTCTGCCCGTCAGTTGACGCCCACGGCGAAGCCGAGCGTCGGGCCGATTTCCGCGTGCAGCACCAGGTCCGCGATGGCGTCGAGCGGCGTCGGTTCGCGGTTGACGATGGCGAGCTTGGCGCCGAGGTGCTTGGCGTATTCCGGGAAGCCGGCCGCGGGATGGACCACCAGCGACGAACCCACGACGATGAACAGATCGCAAGCGTTGGTGACCGCTTGCGCCCGTTCCATCGCTTCGACGGGCATGGACTGGCCGAACGAAATGGTGGCGGTCTTGACGATGCCGCCGCATTTGGAGCACGGCTGAACGCGCCCCAAGGTCTCGAACTGGCGCCGCAGATCGGCCAGTTCGAAGCGCATCCCGCAGGCGAGGCATCTGGCGTAGCGCGTATTGCCGTGCAGTTCGATGATGCGGTCTTCGGGCACGCCGCTCTCCTGATGCAGGTTGTCGACGTTCTGGGTGATGACGGCGCTCGCCTTGCCGTTGGCGATCAGCTTGGCGAGGGCACGGTGGCCGCGGTTGGGCTTGGCGTCGTCCCAGCCCGTGTCCTTGGACGCGAAGCGCCGCCGCCAGGACTCCTGGCGCACGTCGTCGGACGCCATGAAGTCCTGGAACTCGATGGGCTTGATCTTGTTCCACAGGCCGGTGCCGGGGCTTCGGTAGTCCGGGATGCCGGACTCGGTGCTGATGCCGGCGCCGGTGAAGAAGACGATGCGTTCCGCGGCGTCGATCATGGCGCGAAGGGAATCTTCGCCGGTCATTCGCGTACTCCTTGGGTTCTGCTTGGCGGCCTCGCGGCGCGCATCAGTTGGAAAGCGCTTGGCTCGGGCGCGGCTTCGACGGTGGCGAGGACGGCTTCGGCGCATTGCGGTGACGAAAGTTTGGATGTGTCCACTTCCACATCGTAGCGGCAGCCAGCGTGAACGCGCTCGAAATGCGCTCTGGCGGTGCCGGGGAAGCGGCCGGGGCGGGCGTGTTCGCGTTCGTCGAGCACCACGAGCGGGCAGTGGACGCCGACGAAAGTGACGGCGAGTCCGTCGAGGGCGACCAGATAGTCCGCAAGGAAGGACGGTTCGAGCAGCAGGTCGTCCGCCACGACGTCGATGCCGACCGCGGCGAAGGCGGCGATGGCGCGGCGCATCCCGCGCAAAGTGAGCTGGCCCACGTCGCCGAACGAGATCTCGGTGATGGGCCCAGGTGCCGGCGTCACGTTCAGGCCCCTGGCGCCCGGTTCGCCCGGCTTCGAGTTCAAGCCCCGGTAGCGTCCGCTCATGCCGTCGCGGAACTGGTCGAGGGAGATGTGCTGGATGGGCGCCGGGGACAAGCGCTGGATGGCGTGCGCGAGCGTCGTCTTGCCGGCGCTCGAACAGCCGTTGAGCAGGATCACTCGGCCGCTCATCGGCCGCGGCTCCCGGGCCCAAGAAGCCAATCCGGTGTTTCGTTCCAAGCCGCCCGGTAGTGCGCCGCGAAGTCGTCGCAGCGATGCGCTTGGGTGCCGGCGCTCGCCAAGGCGATGGACGCGGCGACCGTGCCGGCGCGCACCGCGTCGTGCAAGCGGGCGCCGTGCAGCCGAGCGAACATCAGCCCGGCGCGGAAGGCGTCGCCGCAGCCCGTGGGATCGACGATCTCGGCGGCGACCGCCGGCGCCTCCCCGTCGCCTTCGCGCTTGGAGCGCCAACGGACGCCGCGCTTGCCGAGGGTGACGATCAGGGGGTCGAGGTGGGCAAGGCTCTCGTCGCCAGCCAGCTTGCGCAGCGTCTCGAACTCGAACTCGTTGACGATCAGCGCCTGCGCGAGCTTGGCGAGTTCCACTGCGTCCTCGGTGCGGAAGTCGGTGATGTTCTGCCCGGGATCGGCAAGGAACGGAATCGCCCGCTCGCGCATGGTCTTGGCGGCGGCGATCATGTTCTCCGGGATGTCCGGCGCAAGGATGGCGTAGGCGAAGTCCCTCCCGGCGCAGAAGCGCCGGAGCCGTGCGGCGAAGTCCGCGATCACTGTCGGGCCGCCGAAGAAGCCGGTGAACTGGTTCTGCTGCGAATCCGTGAAGATGAAGCAGTGGGAGGAGTAGGGCGCGTCGGCGAGGGTGATGCCGCTTGCGTCCATGCCCATGGCGCGCAGCCGTTCGGCGTAGTCGCTGGCGGCGAAGTCGCGCCCGACGAAGACGAACGGCGTCGGTTCGCAGCCCAGCCCCTTGAGCGTGTAGGCGATGTTCATGGCGCAGCCGCCGTGTCGCCGGGCGATGCGTTCGAGCTGCACCGAAAGGTTGAGGCCGCGATGCGGGGGCAGGGCGGCGAAGTCGCCGGGGTAGTCGCAGACGTAGTCGATGGCCAGCGTGCCGGTCAGCAGAATCCGCGGCGCGGTGTTGGGAACCACGCTGGAAGCTGGGGCCGGTGCTGGCGCAGGGGCGGAAATGGCGGCTCCTTCGGATTCAGTACACTGCGCGTTTTCCGCGTGCGGGAGGGCGCGTGCAGGGGATTATAGGCATCGTCGCGTTGCTCGCCATCGCCTGGCTGTGCGGCGAACGGCGGCTGGAAGTGCGCTATCGGCAGGTGGCGGCGGGATTGGCCGTGCAGATCGTGCTCGCCTTTCTGCTGCTGAACGTGGCGTGGGTGCGCGACGGGCTGCTGGTGCTCAACCATGTGGTCTACGCCATGGAGACCGCCACGCGAGCGGGCACGTCGCTGCTGTTCGGCTTTCTGGGCGGCGAACCGGCGCCGTTCGTGTTCGTCGAGGACAACCCGGCGCGCACCTTGGCGCCGATCTTCGCGTTCCGCATCCTGCCGCAGATTCTCGTGTTCAGCGTCGTCGTGGCGGTGCTCTGGCATCTGCGCGTGCTGCCGTGGGTGATTCGCGGCTTCGCCTGGGCGTTGCGGCGGGCGCTCGGCTTGGGCGGCGCGGTGGGGGTGGCCGCGGCGTCGAGCGTCTTCCTGGGGCTTGCCGAGGCGCCGCTGGTGATCCGCGCCTATCTGAAGAGTCTCACGCGCTCCGAGTTCTTCGTGGTGGTCACCTGCTGCATGTCCACCGTGGCCGGTTCCATCATGGCGCTCTACGCCGCGATCCTCTCGGACGTCATCGACGGCGCCCTGGGGCATGTGCTGGTGGCATCCGTCATCAACGTCATCGGCGCCGTGACGATCGCCCGCGTCATGGTGCCCGAAGGCGAAACCGCGACCTCCGGGGATGTGGCCGACGCGCTCAAGTACGAAGGCGTGATGGACGCCATCAGCCGCGGCACCTTCGACGGAATGCGGCTGATCGCCAACGTCGGCGCGATGGTGCTGGTGCTGGTCTCGCTGGTGGCGCTGGCCAACGTGGTGCTGGGGGTGGTTGAAATCTTCGACGCGCCGCTGACGTTGCAGCGCGCCACCGGCTGGGCGTTCGCGCCCGTCGCCTGGCTGATGGGCGTGCCCTGGGCGGAGGCGACGGATGCCGGTGCCTTGCTGGGCACGAAGATCATCCTGAACGAGCTCATCGCCTACTTGCAGTTCGCGCAATCCGGCGACGAGCTCTCGGCTTCGACGCGGGTGATCCTCACCTACGCCCTGTGCGGCTTCACCAACTTCGGCAGCGTCGGGATTCTCGTCGGCGGCCTCGGCACGCTCGTCCCCGAGCGCCGTGGCGAACTGCTGGCGCTGGTGCCACGCGTGCTGCTGGCGGGAACGCTGGTCGCCTGCCTCACCGGCACCCTCGTCGGGCTGGTGACGCGCTTCTAGAACCTGGCTTTGGTCGGCGGGGAGACGGGTTAGACGCTAGGCGAGGCCGCGCGCCGCTTCGACGGCGCGTTCGATGGCGTCGTCGTCGACATCGAGATGGACGACCCAGCGCGGGCCGGAGACGCGCACTCCGGCCTTCGCCATGTGGTCGATCATGCGCTCGGCGTCGATTCCGTTCAGAAACACCATGTTGGTGTGGCAGACGGCGGCGAGGCCGTGTTCGCGGAGCCCATGCGCCAACCGCGCGGCGCGCTCGTGGTCTTCGCGCAGACGGTCGACGTTGTGTTCGAGGGCGTGGAGGCCAGCAGCGGCGAGAATGCCGGCTTGGCGCATGCCGCCGCCGAGCACCTTGCGCCAGCGCCGCGCCTTGGCGATCAGCTGCGCATCGCCGCAGAGCACGGAGCCGGCCGGTGCGCCCAGCCCTTTGGATAGGCACACGGAGACCGAGTGGCAGTGCCGTGCCAGCGCCTCGGCTTCGATATCGAGCGCCGCCGCGGCGTTGAAGAGTCTGGCGCCGTCCATGTGCAGGCGCAGTTCACGGCGTTCGGCCAAGGCGTACACGTCGGCGAGATAGCCGGGCGGAAGGGGCTTGCCTCCTTGCGTGTTCTCGACGCAGACCAGCTTGGTTCTGGCGAAGTGGTTGTCGGGCGGCTTGATGGCCGCTTCGATGGCATCGAGGCGGAGGGTGCCGTCGGCTTCGAAGGGCAGGGGTTGCGGCTGGATGCCGCCCAAGGCCGCCGCGCCCCCGCCCTCGAAGCGGTAGGCGTGCGCGTCCTGGCCGGCGATGTATTCGTCGCCGCGTTCGCAATGGGCGAGCAGGGCGGCGAGATTCGACTGCGTGCCGCTGGCAACGAAGAGACCGGCCTCGAAGCCGAGCCGGCCGGAGCACTCGCGTTCAAGCCGGTTGACGGTCGGATCCTCGCCGTACACGTCGTCGCCGACGATGGCCGAAGCCATGGCCCGGCGCATGGCCTCCGAAGGCTGCGTGACGGTATCCGAGCGCAGGTCCACGGGCATGGCGAGGCCGCTCGTTTGGCGAGCGCTGGCGGCGTGGAGTGCCGCGAGGGCCCGGCGCTATCCGGCGGCGAGCGAGACCTTGAGAACGCCTGCCTGCCGCGCCGAGTCCATCACGTGGATCATGGTCTCGGTCCTGGAATCCGGGTGCGGTTGGATCACCACCGGCGCTTCCGGGTTCTCCGCGTGCATCCGTTCGACGTTGGCGCGCACGGAGCGGATGTCCACGTCGCGCTGGGCGATCACGATGCGGTCGCGGTTGGTGATGCGCACGACGATGCTCTTCTTGTCCGGGTCCACCGTCTGCGGCTTGTCGTCCTCGGGCTGGTTCACGTCGAGGCCGATTTCCTTCACGAAGGTGGCCGTCACAATGAAGAAGATGAGCATGATGAACACGACGTCGAGCATCGGCGTCAGGTTGATCTTGTTCTCTTCCACCTCTTCCCGCGACCTGCGTCTGCGCATCGTCTCTACCCCTCGCGTTCCCCGAACTTGCGATTTAGCCGCCAGCCGTTCCGAGAGCCAGTCCCTCGAACCGCCAGCGCCGAAGCGCATCTAACGCCAACCGCAAGCGCATTGCAACCGCCGCGGCGGCCCCTTGCGCGTGGCAGGCGGAACTTGCCCGTTCCCCTCTCTGGCGTACACCTGAGTACGCACCCACCGATGCCGACGCCCAGGCGCGACGCGGTGCCATGCCGAACATGCCGGGCGCAGCGTTGCGTGCGACATCGCTGCCCCTCGTCGTAGGCCTCTACCGATAGACAGCACTACGACGCCTTCGCAGAATTGCCGCCATGAAACTGCTCGATACAGCCCGCCACCGCCGACCGGCGCGTCGCCCCGCGACCGCTGGGTGCTACTATGCCGGCAGTGGGTCGGTAAACCCCAGTGCGCCCAAGAGGAACAAGCGATGTCCGAAGCCAATACCGACTTCCATCCCCGCCCGCCGCCCGTCGAGCCGCGTCGACGGCGCGCCACGGGCGCATTCACCGATCGGCGTAGCCGGAACGGCGCGGCGGTCGACCCTGGGTACTTCGGCGAACCGTATCCCCTCGATCCGCCGCTGGTTGACGTGCGCATCCCCGTGAGAGCGCCGCACGCCACCGCCACGGGCTACTCGCGCGATGGCCTGATGGACCGCTACCCCGACGCGGAGGTCGGCGACGACCTGCACATCCTCTTCAGCGAACCCGGCAAGCCGCGCCAGAGCCGGCTGTCGCCGGACGTGTTCGTGGCGCTGAAGGTGCCGCGCCGCAGCACCCGTTCCGACTTCGACGTGGACGAGCTGGGGCCGCCGGACTTCGTGCTGGAGGTGATGTCGCGGAGCACTTGGCAGCACGACATCGGACGCAAGCTCGACGCCTATCAACGGATCGGCGTGCGCGAGTGCGTGCTGTTCGACGTCACCGGCGAGAATCTGGCCGGCATGGGCAAGGACCTGTGGGGGTTCGCGCTGACGCCCAAGGGCCGCAAGCCGCTGAAGGAACGCGCGCTGGCGAACGGCAAGCACGGCGTGTACAGCAAGGTGCTGGGCCTGATCGCCTACGTGGCCGACCGGACGCCGCCAGCGGCGCCGAAGGAGACTTGGGCGCTGACGCTGCGCTGGCACGACCCGGCGACGATGGCGGACATCCCGGACTTCCAGCAGTCGCGGGCCGAGACGGCGCAAGCACGGGCCGGAATGGCGCGGGCGCAGGCCGAGGCGCAAGCCGAGAGAGTTAGAGCGGACGCGGCGGAGGTGGAGGCGGCGCAAGCGCGTGCCGATGTGGAGCGAGTGCAGGCAGAGGCACGGATCCGCGCGGAAGCTGACCAGCGCAGGATCGCGGAACTGGAAGGACGGCTTCGCCAGCAGCGGGGCGGGTCTTGAGGTTCAAGTTTTGTCGTTGCGATCTGCGAGCCGCCCCGTCGCCCGCTCGCGGCGCATCCTGCCGAGCGCTGGCGCGAGCCAGACCAGAACGCACAGCGCGAACAGCGCGACGCTCGCCGGGCGGTCGAGCAGCAGGGCCCAGTCGCCATCCACCAGCAGCAGCGTGCGGCGCAGGTTGTCTTCGAGCATGCCGCTCAGGATGAAGCCGAGCAGCAGCGGCGCCAGCGGGAAGTTGGCAAGGCGCAGGGCCAGCCCGGCCAAGGCGAAGCCGAGCATCAGGTAGATGTCGAACGTGTTCAGCGACGTGAAGTAGACGCCGAGCAGCGAGAACGCGATCACGAACGGCACCAGAATCGAACGCCGCAGGTAGACGATTCGGGCGATGTAGGGAATCAGCGGCAGGTTCAGCGCCAGCAGCACCAGATTGCCGATGTACATGGAGACGATGACGCCCCAGAACATCGCCGGCTGGGTGTCCAGAAGCTGCGGCCCAGGCTGGATGCCGTAGCTCAGCATCACGCCGAGCAGCACCGCCGTGGTGCCGGAGCCGGGGATGCCGAGCGTCAGCAGCGGCACGAAGGAGCCGGTGCAGGCGGCGTTGTTCGCGGCTTCCGGGGCGGCCACCCCCCGCGCCCGGTCCGCCTCGTCGCCGCGCTTGAAGCGCTGCTGCAGCTGATGCGCGAAGAAGCTCGCCAAGGTGGCGCCGGCGCCCGGCAGCACGCCGACCACGAAGCCGAGGAACACGCTGCGCCCGACCGTCGGTGCCACCGCCTTCGCATCGCCCGGATGCAGCCGTGCGTGGGCGATGTCCGCCTTCGGCTCTTCGCCGCCGCGACCGAGCACCATGCGGAACGCCTCGGCGAGCGCGAAGGTCGCCATCGCCACCAGCACGAAGCTCAGCCCGTCGGTGAGTTCCAGGCTGCCGAACGTGAAGCGCTGCACGCCGGCGGACTGGTCCGTTCCAACCGCGCCGAGCATCAGCCCCACAAGCGCCGCGGCGAGGGAGCGCAACACTTGGCCGCGCTCCGCGAAGGCCGCGATCGCGGAGAGCGCGAACAACAGAATCAGCGCGTACTCCGGCGACTGCACGTTGGTCGCGAGCGCGGCGAGCGACGTCGCGAAGACGAGCAGCGCCACCGCGCCGAAGGTTCCACCGGCGAACGACGCGTAGGCGGCCAGCGCCAAGGCCCGGCCGGCCTGTCCGCGCCGCGCCATCGGGTAGCCGTCGAACGAAGTCGCCACCGTGGACGCCACGCCCGGCGCGTTGATCAGAATGGACGACGTGGAACCGCCGAACACCGCGCCGTAGTAGACGCCGGCCATCATGATGAGGCCAGCCGCCGGGTCCAGCGAATAGCTCACCGGAATCATCAGCGCGATGGCGGTGATCGGCCCCAGCCCCGGCATCATGCCGATCAATGTGCCGGCAAGGCAGCCGACGCCCACCCATGCCAAATTGGCCGGGTCCAGCGCCGTGCCGAGGCCGGTGGCGATGCCCTCCCACATCAGGACAGCCAGCGTCCGGGTGCGATGTAGACGTCGAGCACCACGGCGACCAACAGCCACGCCGCCAAGGCCGTGCTGAGTGGCGCGACCGCGAGCACCCAGATCCGCCGTTCGCCAGCGATCAGCAGGCAGCCGAGAAGCAGCAGCGCCACGGCGACCCACAGCCCGGCGAGCGGCACCAGCGCGCCGAACGCGACGATGGCGGCGCAGTGGGCGGCGAGGGTCAGCCAGCGCCCGCCTGACGCTTGCCCCTCGGCGCTCCGCTCGCCGAACGACGTCTCGGCATCGCCCGAGCGCGTTCGAAGGAGCAGCGCCGCGCACACCAGCAACAGCGCCACCGCGTAGACGGTCGGCAACGTGCGGGCGTTGACGGCTTCGGCGGCCGACCAAGGGTCGAGCGGAATGGAGAGCGCCTGCCAAAGATAGGCGATGGCGAACGCGGCGAGCGCGAGCGCCGGCAGTGCGGGGCGCATGGCGCGCATGGGAGGCCGCCCGTTGTCGCCGGTCAACGGGCGAAGCCGAGCTTCCGCAGCGTCGCGGCCAACTCCCGTTCCTGCGCTTCGAGGAACGCGGTGAACGCCGTGCTGTCCAGATCCAGGGGTTGCCAGCCGCGCTTCGCCATCACGTCCTGCCAGTGCGCCGACTGCTTCATGCTGCGCAGCGCCGCGACGTGGCGCTGCAACTCCGCCTCCGCGAGGCCGAGCGGCGCGAACAGGCCGCGCCAGTTGGCGAACGCGACGTCGAAGCCGAGCTCGACCAGCGTCGGCGCGGTGCCGCTCGCGGCCACGCGCTCCCGCGCCGTCACGGCCAAGGCGCGGGCTTGGCCAGCGTCGAGAAACGCGGCCGTCTCGCCGAGGCCGGTCGAGAGCACGTCCACTTCGCCGCCGAGCAACGCCAGCATCGCCTTGCCACCGCCGTCGTAGGGCAGGTAGCGCACTTGCCGGGGCGCGATGCCGGCGGCTTCAAGCGCCAGCGCCAGCACGATGTGGTCGAGGCTGCCGCGCACCGACCCGCCGCCGAAGACGACGCTGCGCGGATCCGCGCGGAGCTTGTCGAGGAGCGCTGGCCAATCCGCCAACGGGTCGTCCTCCCGCACGACGAAGACGCCCGGATCCGCTACGAGCGCGGCCACTGGCGTCAAGTCGTCGAGACCGTAGGGAAAGACGCCTTGCAGGCTGCGCACCAGCAGCGGCGTCGAGTTCACCAGCAGCGGCGCGTCGAAGCGCGCGGCGTTGTCGATGAAGTGCGCCATGGCGCGTCCGCCGCCGCCCCCGGAGACATTCTCGAACGACACCTGCTCGGCAAGATCGAGCGCGCGCAGCGCCCGGCCGACCTCCCGCGCCACGCCGTCCAAGCCGCCGCCGGGCGCTGCCGGCACGACGATGTGCAGGCGTTCGGACGCGCTCGCGGCAGTCGCGGCGAGCAGGCAGCCGACGAGGAAGCCTGCGACTCGCCGCGGCTTGGCGAAGGACGCGGCGTTCCTGCTCTCGCGCGCAGGCATCCGGCTGCCTAGCGCGCTCAAGCGTCGTTGAGCCAGTGCAGCGGCGCCCCTGCCGTCGACCAAGGCATGGACACCAGCTGACCCGTGGACGAGAGCGTGATGTACGCGGTGCGCAGGTCTTCGCCGCCGAAGCAGATGTTGGTGGTGAGGCGGTCCGGCATCGGCACGAAGCGCGGCGCAGCGCCGCTCGGCGAGAGGGTCGTGATGCCGCCGTCGATGAGGGTGGCGATGCAGACGTCGCCGTGCGCGTCCACCGCCAAGGAGTCGAACAGGAAGTAGCCTTGGCGGCCTGCCACCAGGCGCCCCCCGTCGGGCCGATCGGCGCGTTCCCGACGCAGCTGCCCGGGCGCGGCCAAGGGGAAGGCCCAGAGGCGTCCGGTGGGGGTCTCCGCGACGTAGAGTTCGTTGCCGTCCGGCGAGAGGCCGATGCCGTTCGGCGCTTCCAGCGGGAAGATCGCCTCCTCGATGTGGGAACCATCCGCCTTGGCGTAGAAGACGCCGGTGCGGTCGCGTTCGCGGGGGCGCGTCTTGCCGTGGTCCGTGAACCAGAAGCCGCCGTGGGCGTCGAAGACGAGGTCGTTCGGGCCGCGCAAGGGGATGCCGTCCGCGCTCTCGTAGAGCACTTCGACGGCGCCGCTGCGGAGATCGACGCGCTCGATGCGCCCGCCGCGGTAGTCCGCCGCCTGGTCGCTGGGATAGACGCGGCCTTGGCGCTCCACCCATTCGAAGCCGCCGTTGTTGCAGATGTAGCACTTGCCGTCGGGTCCCATGGCGGCGCCGTTCGGGCCGCCGCTGGTTTCGGCGACCACGTCCACGGCGCCGTCGGGGGAGACCCGGGACAACGTTCCACGGGCGATTTCGACCACCAGCACCGAGCCGTCGTCCAGCGCCACCGGGCCTTCCGGGAAACGCAGCCCGCTGGCGAGCGTGGTCGGCGCGTTGGCTGTTTCGTCGTTCAAGATGGCAACTCCAAGGTTGGTTTCGACGCGATTAGAGCACGGTTCGACGTGCGTTCATCCGGCCTCGCCCACGCTGCCGTGGCGACAGCTCGGCGGCGAGCCCTGTTCGCTGGCGAAGGCTTCGACGTCGCGCCAGACGCGGATCGCGTTCAGGCCGGCGATCTTCGCAATCGCGTCCACCTCGTAGCCGCGCCCGAGCATCCCTTCGATCAGGCGCGGATAGCTGGCGACGTCCTTCAGGCCGTTCGGCAAGGTGTCGCCCACGCCGTCGAAGTCCGAGCCGATTCCCACATGGTCGATGCCGCCGACCGCGACCGCATGGTCGATGTGGTCGAGCACGTCGTCGATGGTGGCGAACGGGTAGGGGTGTTCGGCGATGTAGGCGTCCATGAATGCTCGGCCCGCTTCAGCCGATGGCGATTCGTCGCCGAACTCCGCTTGGAACGCCGCGCTTCGGCGTTCCTGCCAGCGCCTTGCCTGCGCCGTGACGAAGCCGCTGCCGAAGTTGATTTGCAGCACGCCGCCCTGGGCCGCCAGCGCGGCCAGCATCTCGTCGGTCATGTTGCGGGCGAAGCCGGGGACGAAGCGGCGCAGCGACGAATGCGACGCGATCACGGGTGCCTGGGACAGTTCCAGCACCTGCCAGGCGGCGCGGTCCGACAGATGCGAGATGTCGATCATCACGCCGTTGGCGTTCAGCTCGCCGACCAGCGCCGCGCCCAGCGGCGAGAGGCCCTGCCAGCGTTCGTCGTCGTCGTAGCTCGAGTCCGAGTACTCGTTCGACGCCGAATGCGCCAAGGTGACGTAGCGGATGCCCCGCGCAACGAAGTGTTCGAGGCTCGGCCTCTGCGGCGCCCGCCAATGCGCCAACGGGCTGCCGTTCTCCATGCCGAGCGCCAGGGCGACGAGGCCGCGGCTGGCGAGCGCTTCGACGTCCTCGGTGCAGGTCGCAAGGGCGAACTTGCCGGGATGCCGCCGCGCCAGCGCTTCCACGTAGTCGATCAGCGCATCCGCCAACGGTCTCGCTTCCGCGCCAGCGGCGGCCGGCGTGTAGATCGACATGAAGGCGACGTCGAGGCCGCCCTGTTCGGCGCGCGGATGGTCGAACTCGCGGTCCGGACTGCTGCCGCCGAGGTCGAACGGACTTCGATGCAGGCGATACGGCGCGTCGATGTGGGTGTCCACGATCAGCAGGCGACGGGCGAGGTCGCGAGCGCGTTCGGCGATGTCGTCTTCGCCGCTTCGCTCCACTTCGGCGGCGCTGCCCACGAACGCCGCCAGCGCCAACCCGCCGGCTGCGAACGTCATGCGGCGACCACGCGCACTCACTGCTGGGCCAGCATCCAGTCGCGGATCAGGTCGAGCACTTCCGGCGAGATCGTTTCTTCGATGCGGACGTACTCGTCGATGAGGCCGGTTTGCGCCTGCTGGAAGAGGTGGTTGAGGCCGGGCAGACTGCGCACCGTGGCGTTGTCGTTGCCGCCTTCCCGCAGCGCGTCGCGGATCGCGCCGAGGTTCTGCTCCGCGTCCACCTGCACGTCGAGGGCGCCGTTCAGCGCCAGCACCGGCACCTTGGTGGCGAGCAGCGCCGGGCGCGGATCCAGGCGCAGGAAGTGGCGCATCCACGGGTTGAGGGCGCTCGCCACGGCGGCCTGCACCTGGGCGTCGTCCTGCTGCTCGGCGGCGATGCCGTTCGCGGCCATCTGGCGGCGGACGACGGACTCCACCTGCGGGCGCAGCTGCGCGTCGCTCTGGTCGGAGACAAGTGCCGCGAACAGTTCGTCGAGCAACTTCAGCAAGGCGTCGCGGCGCTCCCCGACGATGCCGACGGCTGCGAAGATGCGCTCGTTCTGCTTGCGCATCAGCGCCGCGCCCTCGACGCCGGGCGCGGCCAGCAGCACGGCAAAGGCGACGTCGTCTCGACGGCTCGCCAGCAGCGTCGCGATGGCGCCGCCTTCGCTGTGCCCCAGCAAGCCGATGTTGGAGATGCGCGCGTCCTTCTTGAGGTGCTCCACGGCGGCGCTCGCATCCGCGGCGAAATCCGCAGTGGTTGGCGGCTGCGGGTGTGCGCTCGACTCGCCGGCGCCAGCGTCGTCCACGCGCAGCACGGCGATGCCGGCGCGGCTCAAGTGGTCGGCAAGCACCCAGAACGGCTTGTGGCCGAAGAGCTCCTGGTCGCGGTTCTGCAGGCCGCTGCCGGAAACGAGCAGCACGGCGGGGAAGGGCGGCTCGCCAGCGGGAACTGTGAGCGTGCCAGCGAGGCGGACATCGCCGTTCGTGAACGCGGCGTCTTCGCTGGAATAGGGGAAGGGCGGTTTCGGCGTCTGCGGCCGCGACGGCCCGGCCACGGCATTCCGCGTCAGCGCGAACGGAAAGTCGACGCCGCCTTGGGAGAACGTGCCAGCGATGCCGGCGTCGCTCCCGCGCCCCCTGAACGTCGGGTTGCCGGGCACGTCGGCGATGGCGAACTCGACCGTCTCGCCGTCGATGCGCAAGTCCGCGAGCGGCAGCCCGACCGCGCTCTGGGCCGGGATGTCGATGGTGCCAGTCCAAACGTCGTCCGCTTGCGCGAGGTCCACCTTGACCGCCAAGGGCGCATTGGGAATCTCGATGCTGCCTTCCCAGTGGCCGGCCCAGCGTGTTTCGTCCTGCGCGCCTGCGGCTGCCCCAGCCAAGGCGACGAGCGCCAACCTCCCGAGCACCCTCGCGCAGCGGGCGCTGCCTTGTTCTGGACGCATGGCGCTCCTGAGAGGACTTGCGAAGGTGTCAGGCACTGTCGTTGCCGATTGTCCCGATGTCAAGGCGCGACGGCTGCAGGTCGCTCTCTAGCGGTGTACGCCCGTACAGTTTGGCGCTAAAATGCAGCCATCGCTTGCAGACGAGCCGATGCCGGAACACAGCCTCCATGCGCCCGTGGCGCACTTGCGCGCCGACGCACCGCCCCCGGCCCACTACTACGCCGACAATCTGCTGGTGGTGGTGGACACCGTGCTGGCCCGCTACGACGACCTCCTTGATGAAGACGAGCGTTCGTTCGGGGAGGCGGTACGCACGGCGAGCGCACCCGCCCAGCGGCTCTTCGCTCGGCTGGTTGGCCGCAAGCCGTTGCTCCGCGAGGACCGGCTCGACTACGCGGAGGTCGGCGACGTCCACTCCGCGCTCGCCGAACTCGAGGCGCTGGGGCTGATCGAGCGTTGTCCGCCCGTGCCGTCCGAAGCGCTTCTCCCGCTGTTGACGACGGGCGAGATCCGCGACGTGTTCTGGGACGTCGATGCCGGCCCAAGAGCTGGTAAAGCAGCGTGGGTCGCAAGCATCGCCGGCCAGGTTCCGGCGCCCTTGTGCCGGTGGCGGATGCGTCGCCGCTGTGCCTGGCTTCGACTGCGCGAACCTCGCCGCTTGGCGCTCTACCAGCTGCTCTTCTTCGGCGACGACCGCCAGGACCTCACCACGTTCGTCATGCGCGACCTCGGCGTCGTGCGCTTCGAGGCGGTCGCGCTCAGTCGCGGCACCCGCCAATTCGCCGACCGCGAGGCATTGGACCGCTACCAGGAGCTCGCCGCCGTGCGCGAGGAAATCGCCGCGCTCGGCCCGCGACCGTCGCTGGCGACGTGTCGGGAGTGTGTGCCGCCTTTGCTCACGAGACTCTGGACCCCTCTCGACAATCGCCTGCTGGAACGCCGCCGCAGCGCCGCGCTCAACCGCTTGGGGCGGGTCCTGGAGCGCACCGGCGATTTCGACAACGCCTTGGCCTGCTACCAGCGTTCGACCTTGCCGCCGGCTCGGGAGCGATGTCTGCGCATCCTGTTTCGACTGCGCGACGACCAAGGCGTCGAACAACTGCGCACGGAGCTGCTGAGGGCGCCGGGAACGGCGCTGGAATACGACTTCGCGGCCCGCTTCGGACGAGCGCCGCGGCGTCCGCCGCTGCCGACGGTCGAGCATCCTTGGCGGCCAGACGAGGCGCTGCGCAATGGCGAAGCCGTCCCTCGGCCGGCGCGGGGCTCGGTCGAAGCACGCGCCTTGGCGCTGCTGACCGAGAACGGCGGCGTCGGCTGGCACTTGGAGAACAATCTGCCGCTGGCGATCTTCGCGCTCGCCTACTGGCAGTGGATCTTCGCGCCCGTCGAAGGCGCTTTCGTCAACGCCTTCCAGACCGGGCCGCTGGACCTGTTCTGGCCCGACTTCCTCGAGTCTCGGCGCAGCGTCTGCGCGGATCCCCTGCAAGGCCCGTTGAAGCCGCGTCTGCTGGCCACGGCGCGCGCCAAGGCCGGCGTCGCGAACCGGCTCTTCAACTGGCGCATCTTCACGCCGGCGGTGGCGAGCGCTCTCATCGACGCCATCCCGGAGGCGCACTTGCGAGCGCTGCTCGACATCGTGAGCGCCGACCTCGCCGGGCGTCGCAGCGGCTTTCCCGACCTCACCATAGTCCACGCGCCTGGCCGCTACGAGTTCGTGGAAGTGAAAGGCCCGAACGACCAGCTGCAGATCCACCAACGTCTGTGGATCCACGCGCTCCTGGAACGCGGTCTGCCGGTGCGAGTGCTGCGCTTCCGGGAAGCACGGTGTGCCGGGCAGGAGCGGGCCGGCGATCAGCGCTCAGAAGGCACCGGCCCGTGACGCCCAATGTGAAAACCAGCGTCAAGGCGCTGGCCGAGTTCGTCCACCGCAGCGGCGACCTCTACTTGCGCTCGCAATCGACCACGCTCGCCCAGGAAGGCATCGCCACGCAGCGGCGTTGGCAGGAAGGGCGGGGCGAGAGCTACCGCCGCGAGCATCGCGTCGCGGCGACCTTCGGCGCCTTGGAGGTGACCGGCCGCATCGACGGCTGGGACCCAAGCGCGGCGCTGGTCGAAGAGGTGAAGACCACGCGCACGGACGTCGACGCCCTGCATCGGCACGTCGGCGGCGAGCATCTCGCGCAGTTGCGGCTCTACGGCGCGTTGCTGGTACTCGGCGCGGAAGCCGAGGGCGAACTGAAGCTGCGGCTTTCGTATCTGCATCCGCAAGACGCCGTGCCGCCGCGCGCTTTCGACGAGTGCTGGCGCGATGCCGACCTCGTCGCCTACTTCGAGGCCACGTGCAGCCTCTACGTCGCGTGGCTGGAGGCGATGGCGCGGCGTCTGGAAACGCGGTGCGCCGAGTTGCGGCAGCTGCGCTTTCCCTATGCCAGCTTCCACGCCCACCAGCGCCGCATCGCCAAGCATGTCTATCGCGGCCTGCGCGACGATGCGCACCGGCTGGTCGAGGCGCCCACCGGCGCCGGCAAGACGATGGCCTGTCTCTTTCCAGCGCTGAAGGCGATGGGGGAGGGCGCGCTCGACCGCGTGGTCTTCCTGACCGCTCGCAGCACCGGTCAGCACGCGGTGGAGAAGGCGCTCGAAGAGGTCGCCGGCGAGGCGCTGACCACGATGACCGTCACCGCGAAGGAGCGCATCTGCTTCAACCCCGGCACGCCCTGCGATGCCGAGCTGTGCCAGTTCGCCCGCGGCTACCACGACCGGGCGCCGGCGGCGCGCCGCGAACTGCTCGACCGCGGTCGCTGCGTCCGCGAGGACGTGGAGGAGGTGGCGCGGCGCTTCGAGGTCTGTCCGTTCGAGTTGTCGCTGGAAACCGCCGCCTGGGCGGACGTCGTGGTCGGCGACTACAACTACGTCTTCGACCCGCTGGTGCGTCTCAAGCGGCTGACCACGGCGCCGCTGCCAGGCCCTCGCGCCGGCCTCGTCATCGACGAAGCGCACCAACTCGGCGAGCGCGTCCGCGACATGCTGGGCGCGACGCTCGAACGCAGCGCCGTGAAGGCAGCGCTCGGCGAGGCCGGTCTCCACGAATCGCTCCGCTCCCGCTTGCGCTCCGTGGACCGCGCCCTCGGCTCGCTGGCCAGCGCGGCGCGATCGGCAAGCGATGCGGACGGTGCCGCTTCGACAGTGGAGATGCCGCCGCCCGAGACGTTGCGTCGCGCCATCGAACGCTTCGCGGCCATCTTGCCGACGCTGCCTTTGGACGTCGCCGCCACGCCAGCGGCCCAGGACGCCGCTTGGCAACTGCTCGGCTTCCTGCGCGGGATGGAGCGGGCGACGGAGGACGCGAGCGCGTTCCACTATCTGGCAAGCGGCATCGGCCGGAACTTCCGCATCGAAGTCGTCTGCACATTGCCGGCGGAACACATCCGCACGACGATGGCATCCTTCCACGGCACTGTTCGCATGTCCGGCACGTTGACGCCGCCGAGGGTCTTCCAGCGACTGCACGGCTTCGAGGAAGATTCCGAGTTCCTGCACGCCGCAAGCGCCACCGGCGACGATCGACTGGCGTTGTTCGTAGTGCCGGACATCTCCACCTACTACCGGGCACGCCAGGACACCTTGCCGGCGCTGCTCGCGCTGATCGCCACGGTCTGTGCCGCGACGCCCGGCAACTGCCTGGTAGCGTTCCCATCGTTCGAGTACCTGGATTCGGCTGCCGACCTGGCCGCGGCGCAAGGGCTAGCAGGATCATCGAGTCCAATCGCGACTGGCGCCGGCGAACCGTGGCGCCGCCAACGTCCCGGCATGGACTTGGCGGAGCGCCAGGACTTCATCCACTGGCTCGACCAGCCGGGAACCCGCCGCGTCGGCCTAGTCGTGGCTGGCGGCGTTTTCGCCGAGTCCATCGACTTCGACGGCGAAGCGTTGCGAACGGTGGTCGTGGTAGGCGCCGGATTGCCGCCGCGCTCCTTGAAGCGCGACCTGATCGCCACCGACAGTGGCCGCGACGGCGACGAGATCGCGTACCGACAACCGGCGATGGCGCGGGTCGCGCAAGCGGTTGGCCGAGTCGCCCGCGGCAACCGCCCAGGCCTGGCCGTGCTGGTGGACCCGCGTTTCGCAAGCCCCGCCTACCGCGCTTTCTTCCCAACCCGCTGGCACCCTCGAACCCTCCCGGCCAAGGCCGCCGGAACCGCGGCGGAAGCGTTCTGGTCGTCGACGGTGCTCGACAATCCCACCGTGGCGTCTAGTCCCACCGCCACCGATCCGCCCCGTTCCCTGCGCCGCCCGTAGTATGATTCGGCGCGAACCAGAACCCTCCCCCGGAGCGCTCGCGCCGTGAACCTGCATGACTTGATGGAAGCCGCCCGCGTCCTCGCGGAATCCGGCCACGCCCCGCCCACCCAGGCGAGGCTGCGGCGTGCTGTCAGCACCGCGTACTATGCGATGTTCCACTGCTTGGCGGCATCGGCAGCCGACCTGTTCATAGGCACGGAGCGCAATCCGGCATGGCATCGGACCTACCGTGCGCTGGAACACGGCAGGGCCAGGAGCGCGTGTCGGCAGGCGCAGACCATGCCGGAGTTTCCGGCGGGAGTCCGCGACTTCGCCAAGGTGTTCGTCGTATTGCAGAAGGCGCGGCAGGAGGCGGACTACGCGCTGGACACGCCCGCTTACCAGAAGTCCGACATTCTGGGCTATATGGCGTCCGCGGAAATCGCCGTGAGGCAGTTCGAGCAAGCGGCTGTGGATGCCAGGCGCAGCTTCGTCGCGCATGTGCTGTTCCGGCAACGGTCACTATAGGAGGTCCGACATGAACCATCAGCAGGTCCGCGAGATCGCGGAGGCGGCCTTCAAGGCCCGCTTCGGCGACATCGGCATCGTCAACATCAGCGTCAAGCCGGGCTTCGATCACTACGACGACCCCATGCTGGACGTACGCATCATCTACGACGCCAAGGTTGAGCGGTTGATTGCCCCGGACAAGGCGCCGGACATGGTGAAGGTGCAGTCGGAGATCATCGACAAGGTGTGGAGGGACGCGGAGGACTCCCCCGGCTGGCCGCATGTCCACTTTATCGCCAAGTCCGACCTCGAGGAGGAGGACCCGGCCACGGTGTAGCGCAGCACCGTCTCGGGCCGCGATCCCGAATCACATCACCTGCCACCACGGTGCCGCCAGCACGTCCGGGGCCAGCCACTCCAAAGTGTCGCCCGCGTGCAGCAGCAGGCCCGCTCTCGCCTGGCCTTCGTACTCCTTGCGGAACGAGCGCAGGCGGGTGGCGTCGCGCAGGCGGGGATTGGATGTGGTCTTGATTTCGATGGGCAGCAGAGCGTCGCCTGCTTCGATCACGAAATCCACCTCTTCGCCGCTGGCGGTGCGCCAATGCAGCACTTCGGCGCGGGTGGAACGGGCATCGCGCCAGGCCAGCAGGTCGCCGAGCACCAGATTCTCCAGATGGGCGCCTTGGGGTTCGTCCGATTCCGCAAGGTGGAGCGCGAGGCCGGTATCGCCCCAATACAGCTTGGGCGCCTTCAGCAGGCGCTTGGTGCGGTTTACGGAATACGCCGGCAGGCGGACCATCATGCACGAGGTCTCCAGCAGGTTCAGATACCGATGCACGGTGGCTTGCGGCAGCGCGACGTCGCGGGCGAGGGCGGTCTGGTTCACCGGCTGGCCCAGGCGCAGACTCGTGGTGCGCATCAAGCGGCGGAAATCCGGCAGCGAAGCAACGGCCGAGAGCGCCAGCAGGTCGCGTTCCAGATAGGTGCGCAGATAGCCTTCGAACCAGATGGCGCGGGCGGGCGCGTCCTCCATGTGCAGCGCCGGCACGGGCAGGCCGCCGCGCAGCGCCGAAGCGCGCCAGTCTTCAGCCGTGGCGCTTCGTCCATGCGCCTCGACGACCGCCAGCCAGTCGTCGTCCGGATTGTCCAGCAGCGCATCCCAGATGCCGCATTGGCCGAGGCCAAGCTGTTCGCGCCGCGTCATGGGCCACAGGTTCAGGTAGCTCGCCCGCCCGGCAAGGGATTCCGAGACCTGCTTCATCAACAGCAGATTGGTCGACCCGGTGAGCAGGAATCTGCCGGCCTCGCGGTTGCGGTCGACGGCGATCTTCACGGCGCGCAGCAGGTCGGGCGCGTGCTGCACTTCGTCCAGAGTCACCGGCTGCGCGCCGCCGAGCAGCGACTCCGGTTGTTTCCGAGCCGCGTCCAGAACGTCGAAGTCGTCCAGCGTGGCATAGCGACGCGATGGCATCGCCGCTTGCGCGAGCGTGCTCTTGCCGGTTTGCCGAGCGCCGATGAGCACGACGGCCGGCATGGTCCGCAGATGCGAGGCCAGCTGCTCGGCGACCAGCCTTGGGAGTGGTTCATCCATCGGCTGGATGATAATCATTCACGCCATGAATGAAAACCAGCTGGGCTTGCGTGGACCGAGGCGCGGAGAGGGAGTAGACATGAACGCCAAGGGCGTCACCACGTCCAGCTTCGCGCTGGTCGCCAACCCCGCGATTGCGGGCCTCTCCATCGGCAACGTCGCACGCCGCGCGTCCGGCACGCTGACGCTCGCCATCGGCGCGGGCTACGGCTTGAGCAAGCCGTCGACGCTGGCCGTGCGGGTGCTGGCCGCGGCGCACTCGGGCGGTGCGGACCTCGCCTCGGCAACGCTCGCGGTTTCGCCCGAACTTTGCGCAGGCGCGCGGGTGTCAACCCGGCGCCCTCCGTAGTATGGTGCCGAGCGTGTTGGCCCCGGCAGTGGAGAACCTGCGCCGTGAACCCGCGCGACCTGATGGAGACCGCCCGCCGTCTGGTGCAAACTGGCGCAACGCAGCCCACGCAGGCGGACCTGCGCCGCGCCGTCAGCACGGCGTACTACGCATTGTTCCATTGCCTGGCCACCGCCGCCGCCAACCTGATCACCGGCAGCGGCAGCCACAGCCCGGAATGGCGTCAGGTGTATCGCGCCCTTGAGCACGGGAAGGCGCGGAGCGCGTGTCAGCAGCAAGACGTGATGCGGACGTTTCCAATGGGAATCCGAGCATTCGCCGAAGCGTTCGTCGAGTTGCAGAAGGCACGGCACCAAGCGGACTACGCGCATGAAGGGCAGTACTCGAAGCTGCGCGTTCTTGCGATGGTCGACGCGGCCAAGGACACGGTCGACCAGTTCGAGTAAGCCGACGCCGGCCATCAACGCAGCTTCGCCGTCCACGTGCTCTTCAAGCGACGCTGGCCATAGGAGGTTCAAGATGAACGAACAACAGGTGCGCGAGGTCGCCGAGGCGGCCTTCAGGCGCCAGTTCGCCGATGTCGAGATCGTCAGGATCGACGTCTGGCCGGGGCTCGGCTTCGAGGACGATTCCCCTGTGGTGGATGTGAACATCATCTACGACGGCAAGTACGAGCAACTGAACGGCCGCGGTTTCTCGCGCGTGTTGTCGGAGCTCGTCGACAAGACGTGGCGGGAGGGGAAGGACGACCTCGGTTGGCCCTGCGTCCACTTCATTCCGAAGTCGGAGATCGGCCAATGCAACCCGGAGACGGCCTGACGCCAGGCCCCGTCCCGCACTGGAAGTCCGACACTTTGGACTACATCGCCTCCGCGGGACGGCCCATCAGCCGGTTCGATTGGCGGACATGGCGGTTCTTCGGCTAGAGCATTCCGATGGCTGCACTTCCTGCAGCGCCTGCTCTGCCTCCGGCCGCGCAGTCAGCACCATGTACTACGCCTTTTTTCCACTGCCTGGCGCGCACCTGCGCGGACCGTCTGGTAGGTCGCGGTGGCACCGTCGGCAACCGGCCGCCGAGCGCCAATGAGCACGACGGAGCTTGCATGGACCGAGGCGCGGAGAGCGGGATGCTACGAGCGTTCCAAAGGCTTGTCGTACACCCAACGGAGGCATCGCGCCAAGCGATAGGGTAGACTCCATGCGTTCGAATCATCGAGCAGGAGCGGAACGATGAAGCAGCGCGTTCTCGAACAGGCGCGAAGCACCGTGGAGGGTTTCCTGCACCGGCACTGCGCGGACACCACGCTCGGTGTGCTGTCGGTGGATCCGGAAGTGGATGGCTACGGCGACGAGTTCCTCTTGGTACACTTCACCTACGATGACAGCAACGGTGCCAAGGGCCTTCCCGACTCCTTGGCGCGGATCAGGTTGGTCGGTCGCTTGCGGACCGAACTCCAGGACAAGGACATCGAGGCGTTCCCCGTCGTCTCGTTCACCGCTGAATCGGAAGTCGACGAAGAGCCGGAGTAGCGCGTCGTGGCACCAGAGCATCTACTGCAGATGGCCACCGGTCTTGCCGAAGCCAACTCCGGCCGGCCGCGCCGGGCGGATTTGTGCCGCGCCGTCAGCACCGCGTACTACGCCATGTTCCATTGTCTGGCGCGCACTTGCGCGGACAGCTTGGCCGGTCGCTCTCGTTCGGTCGGCAACCGACCGATGTGGCGGCGGGTGTACCGTGCGCCGGAGCACCGGCAAGCCAGGGCGCGGTGTACGAACATGCCATCCTCCTTTCCCGAAGGAGTGCGGGAGTTCGGGCAAGCATTCGCGGTGCTGCAGCGCAAACGTCATCTGGCGGACTACGACCCTGACTACCTGATCAGAAAGTCCAACGTGACGGCCGCCATCAACGACGCCCGGACCGCCATCGACCGTTTCCTCGAAACCCCCGCCAGCGTCCGCCGCGATTTCGCCATTCACGTGCTGACGAAGGTGAGGGCGGATGCCTGAACTGGCGGATGAGGTCGCACCACGGCATGGCGGTGATGACGACGCTGGTTGCAAGCTGCTCACCGTGATCGCCTCCAGCAACCGTCTTGAAGCCGAACGTCGTGCCGTACACCCGCCTCCTAAAATGCCCGAAAAAGAGCTTGACACCCGCTTTCGTAGGTGGCTATCGTAGAGTTTCACTTGACGAGGGGAGGGCAGATGCCCGATTCCAGCCTTGCGACTTGCGCCACGGTCTCGCTGCTCAGTGAGACGAGTTGGCACGAATCTTGCACCAACCAACCAACCAACCAACCAACCAACCAACCAACCAACCAACCAACCAACCTGTTCGCTTGATCTGAGGTCCGGGCCGAACCGTCGGGGCCCGCTTCAACGCCAACACCTCGTCGGATCCGCGGCGCGTAAGCGCCGAAGTGCCCCCGGGGCCCTTCTCCACAGGAGGGGCGTCTGATGGCCAACGGCGAATCGCCCGCAAGGGGCGTCTCGACTCTCCTCCTCTTCATCGCTGTTGCGGCCCTCGCTATCGCCATCGCAATCCTAGCGTGGATCGTATTCGGCCGCTTGGACGCGCTTGATGCGGCCCACAAGGAAATCAAGGCGTCCGTCGAGAAGCGGCTGACCAAGGAACACTTCGACAAGCGCATCGATGAGCTGGAGCGGCTCCTTGGGCTCCTTGGTGGTGATTGCTGCACGGGGCCTCCAGGGACCACAGAGACCAATCCGCGCGTCGAGCTGATGTTCAACAATGCCCGCCTGCCTGCGCACAAGGAACCATCACTCGATGGGCTGAGCGAGGATAGCCCAGGCATCGTCCTCTCGACGGCCCAAGGCGAGAAGCTGGACAAGCTCGCGGATGCGCTGGTCGCTTGCGCCGAGCTCGACCCTATCAACCACCCTGTCCGTCTGAAGGTGCAAGGCTACTCCAGCACACTACCGTTCAAGCGCGATGGGCGTGTGCTGGCAATCTCGAATCAACTGAACCTAAAGGCAGCCAACTTGCGTGCTTGGGTTGTGACTCAGCATTTAGCCGATCGACGCGCCCACAGAGGCAACGGCGTGCACGTCGAACGCCGAGAGTGGCGAAGCTACCCGGAGATCGAGCGTCCGTTCGAGGACGCGGAGGGCTTCGACGGAGCGGATCAAGAGCAACTCAACCGAGTTGTCTACATCGACTTGCAGGACGCCGGAAGCTGCGAGCGCAAGATTTCGTAGCGCTGCGTACCAGTTACGGTACGCCCTGCGTTCAAGGTAAGAGTAAACCCAGCAGAAGGTGGGAACTATGGCCTACCAAGGCGACAGTACCCATACCCTCTGACTAGCCCCTTTTGAATTAGGAAAGTGTACGATGACACGGGCTTCTAACTCCGTTGCGAAGAGAGAACCACTGCCTGGGTCGTGGGAGTGCGTACTCTATCCGTTCCACCTAGTCGCCCGTGTACTGGTGAAGATGCTGGTCTTCATCGCGGCAGTGGCCGGGATGTTCGGAGCTTCCGTAGCCTTCCTGTTGCTGCTGTTGGTACCGTTTGCGTTGGGAGAACCCGCAGACACGCAAACGCACGGACAAGTGCTCGGACAAGTAGTTAAGGACCTAACCAGAATAGCAGGCCTTCCACTGGTCGGAGTGGTCGCAGTTTTGGGCCTGCTCAGCAATGCTCTGCTAAAGGTCGGAAACGAGTCTGCACTGAAGGCCCTGGGCCAAATACAGCGAGAATTCCGACGAATGAGAAGATGTTGGCTACCGCCGAAAAATCTAAGACGAAGCTTGACGTTCACGTGGAGATATTATGTGCCTCGGATTGTACCGACTGCTATGAAACTATGCTCCATATGCATCAAGCTGTTCCTCGCACTTACCTTGCTCGTGCTACTGTTCGGTCACTTCTACGCGCAAGTGGATGCGGACAACGAGTCGAAGGAGAACGTCAAATATATCCGCAAGTCGGTAGACGAGCTGCAGGCTCGTGCGGGTGTGGTCGTGGTTACGGAACGGGAGACCAAGGAGGTCCATGGCCTCACGCCGTCCGCGATGCCTTTCCGTGACGGCGACATATATGCGATTGCGCATGTAGAGCAAGGGAGTCTCAAGGACGACACCACCGGCATCTGCCTTGACGACCACGTCAGCCTGCCCTGGCTGAAGATTTTCAAAGCCGGTCTTAAGGAATGTGCCAAAAAGATGCCGGGCTGCCGCCCCGTGGTGACCGTTCAGGGGTTCGCCAGCAAAGCACCTGTCCGCAACGCAGATGCGCCGGAAGGGGCCGCCTCTAACGTGTCGCAGGCACATCTGAACTGCGAGATCGCCAATCGGCGGGCCGAGGAAGTCGTCCACTTCCTTGTGTCGAAGGGTGATTACGAGTGCCAAGCGCATAGACACCGGTTGCCGCCCTTCGATCGACGAGAGCCCTGCAAGCGGGACGAGGAGAAGTACAAGTTCGGTAAGGCGCAGGGGCTGGCGTTCGACGTCCACTACACGCCTTGGCGACCTCCCGAAGCCATGATCGAGGCCAAACCTGCTGACGACGGCAAGCGGCCCGGCGAACGCAGACACAAGGTAGAATTCTTCAATCGGGCGGTCCAACTGACTCTGAGAAACTACGGATGCGAGCTAGAACGATGCAAAAAGGAACAACCGAAGGATGAGGAGTCCGGTAAACGTGGCGCAGGGTCAGACGGAAGCAGCGCTGGAGCTAAGCCTGACGACCCGGGCGAGCGGACGCAAGGTTCACAGGCGAGTGCCGGATGAACTTCATGGACCTTACCCCTCGCGTCGTGGCGGCGATTGCTATTGCAAGTGTCGGATTTGCGCGAGCGCTGCGGAGGTCCGTGACTGCGGCCTTCGGCGTGCTGCTCTTGGTTGGCGGCCTTCCTGCGTTGGCGCAGAGTGCGCCGACGGTTACCAATGTGGCCGTCACGAGCAGCCCGGCAAGCGGCGACACGTACGAGTTGGCTGAAGCGATCGATGTCGAGGTTACCTTCAGTAGAGCGGTATTCCGACCGACGATACCGTCTGGAGAGCTGATGCTGACGATAGGCGGACGTCAAAGGACTGCACGCGCGCTCCACGGTAGTACGCAGACGCGCTGGACGTTCCGCTATTGGGTGGACGGTCTCGCTAGGGACCCTGACGGGATCAGCATCGATGCGGGTGCGCTTTCGGGGAATTTCGTCAGCGCTGATGGGATGGCGGCGACGTTGGCTCTCGGTGCGAACACCGTTAGCAACGCCTCTCTTCACAAGGTAGATGGGAGCGTCCAATCAACGCCGGCCATAACGGACGTGAGGCTCCTATCAAGTCCGACGAGCGGCGACACCTATGGGCTGGGCGAGTTCGTCGAGGCGCTAGTAGTATTCGACCGTCTCGTCGTCGTAGAGCACGGCCGGGGATTGGCATATCCGCAGCTGGCATTGACGGTGGGCTCGCAAAAGCGCCAAGCGCGCACCACCAGTATCATCACCACCAATAGCAGGAGAAATCTGCAAGGCGGCTACTATGGCGTGTCATTCACTTACAGGATACAGCCGTCGGACACCGACACCAACGGAATCTCTGTAGCAGCGGATGCGTTGTCGCTGAATGGAGGGGCGATCAAAATTCGCGGTGGCGCGAACAGCGCGTCGCTGGACCTAGGCAGCAACACTATTTCCGATAGCTCGGACCACAAGGTCGACGGAAGTAGCGAGTCTGCACCGACGGTAACAGGACTATCGCTTAACGGACCCATAAGTGGAGACACCTATGGGCTGGCAGAGGAAATCGCTGTTTGGGTAGTGTTCGACCTCGCCGTTGACGTTACGGGCAGCCCCCAGCTTGTGCTGATGGTAGGTGGTCAGGAGCGGCGAGCAGACTATACGGGGCGACGCTTTTCCCTCGGACCCGTCACGGGAAACCGGCAGTTCGAGGAGCGGCACATGGTGTTTCGGTACAGGGTGCAATCGTCGGACGTGGACTCTGACGGAATCACGATAGCCGCCAATGCTCTCTCACTGAACGGTGGTACGGTCCGGATAGCCGACGGCACGACCAACGCCACTCTTGGTCTGGGCGATAGGGCCCTCTCCAACGATTCGTTTCGGAAGGTCGACGGTGGCCAAGAGTCCGCTCCGAGAGTGACGCAGATTTACGCTTCGAACCTGCCCGCGAGTGGCATTGGTGTCACCTATGGGCTGGCCGACGAGGTCATGGTGGTGGTCCTCTTCGACCACGCTGTCGACGTGACGGGCAGCCCGTCTCTGGCGTTGGCGTCTTGGGTCACCGTGGCGGGGTCGGTGACGCGAGAGGCGAGCTACTTGTCCGGAAGCGGGTCGCGCCGTCTGACGTTTCGCTACAGGGTCCAATCGTCGGACACCGATGCCTTCGACGTCTACGCGCTTCCGGGCGCGTTGTCGTTGAACGGCGGATCGATCAAGCTAGCAGGGAGTACGGTCAACGCGGTGGTTCGCCAGGCCTTTACGACGGCCATCGGCCGGCGGGTGGACGCTGGCCATGGCGCTATAGCGCTCTCCCAGTGGACGCTGACGGTGCGGGAGACCAGCAGCGAGACCTATACGGTGAGGCTGGGCAAGCAGCCGGTCGGTGGCAATGTGACGGTCGCGATCACCGGTGCGGCGGACGGCATCGCTGCGAGTCCGACGTCGCTGACCTTTACGGCGACGAACTGGGCGACAGCGCAGACCGTGACGGCGAGTTCGACGAACGATCAGAACCAAGCGGACGAGGTGGTCACGCTGACGCACACGGCGTCGGGGGGCGGCTACGGCGACGTGACCGCGGAGATAGAGGTGACGACGCTGGACGACGATGCGGCGCGCCTGAACGTGAGCCTGACCCAGCTGACTGTTGAGGAGGGCGCCAGCGGCACCTACGCGATCCACCTGAACACCCAGCCGAGTGGGGACGTGACCGTGACGGTCGGCGGCGCGTCTGGAGCGGTAACGGTGGACACGGACGCCGCGACCGGCAACCAGAGTACGCTCACGTTCACACGGACGAACTGGAACGCCAGCCAGACGGTGACCGTGAGCGCCGCGTCCGACTCCAACAGCGCCAACGAAACGCTGATCCTCTCCCATACGGCTAGCGGAGGCGGCTACGGCAGCCTCGACAGTTCCGCACGCCCAGGCGTGGCCTTGACGGTGGACGACGACGCGGCGCCGGGTTTCGTCTTCGACGCGAATCCATCGACGACGTCCGAGGACGAGCTCGGCCCGCTGCTGCTGACCGAGGACCACGCCACGAACGCCAGCAAGAGCTATACGGTGCGTTTGGCCGGGCAGCCGACTCAGAACGTGACCGCGACCATCACCAGTGCGGACACTTACGCCGTGACGGTGGACGACACCGATGGCGACTCCGGGAATGGCGTCCAGAACACGCTCACGTTCACCACGGCGAACTGGAACACGGCCCAGACCGTGACGGTGAGGGCGGTGTTCGACTCCGACTCCCGCAACGAGAGCATTGTGGTCAACCATGTCGCAGCGACCGCGACGTCGAGCGAGTACTCGAATGTCTCGGACAACTTCATCGTGTCGGTGACCGACGACGATGTTCCGCCGGCGGTGATCGGCGTGACCATCACGAGGAACCCGGTGAGCGGCGACACCTACGAGCGGGCTGAAGTGATCGAGATCGGGGTGACCTTTAGCGCGCCTGTGAGCGTATCGTGGCCGGTGCCGCGGCTAGCGCTTGGAATCGGTTCACAAACGCGGCAGGCAACCTACTACTCCCGCACGGGTTCGCGGCAGCTGACGTTCTTCTACGCGGTTCAGTCGTCCGACCGGGATACGGACGGGATCACCGTTGCTTCGGACGCCCTGTCCGGCTTCATCTATCGGACCGGCAACTCCTCGAGGAGGGCGGTGCTGACTTTGGGTGCGAGTGCGATCGAGAACTCCTCGCTCCACAAGGTCGATGGGAGCAGAGCGACCGCCCCATCAGTGGCCGATGTGCGCATCGAAACCAATCCTAGGAGTGGCGACACCTATGGACTGGCCGAGGAGATTTGGGTGACAGTCTGGTTCGATCGCGCGGTCGACCTGACCGGCGCGCCACAGCTTGCGCTGACGATGGACTCTCAGATGCGCCAGATGAAGTTGGGCTGGAGGTCAAGCTCTGGGAACCCCAGATTGGTCAGTTTCTTCCACCAAGTGGAGTCGTCGGACATGGACCCGAACGGGGTGAGCATAGGTGCCAATGCTCTGTCGTTGAACAGTGGGACGATCAAGATAGCTGGTGGTGCGACGAACGCGACGCTGAATCTGGGCGCGAGTGCGGTCACGAACTCGCTACAGCACAAGGTCGATGGCAGCCAGGAAGCTGTGCCGGCGGTAGCCGGTGTGTACGAACTGAACTATCCCAGCGGTACGGCCTTTGCAAAGGCCGAAGTGATCGAAGTGGAAGTTGTATTCGATCTCGCTGTTGACGTTGTAGGCCGCCCGCAGCTCGCACTGACGATTGGTTCGCAGACTCGGCTGGCAAGCTACTGGCAGGGGAGCGGATCGCGCCTCCTGTGGTTCCGATACACTGTGCAGTCGTCGGACGTGGATACTGACGGAGTCACCGTCCGCGCAAATGCGCTGTCCTTGAACGGTGGGACCATCAAAATTGCGGACGGTGCGACGGACGCCGCGCTTGGTCTTGGTGGAGTCCACGATCTCTACGTAAACGTCGACGGCAGCCAAGAGACAGCGCCGACGGTGACCGAAGTAGCAATCACGAGCGAGCCAGAGGACGGCGATGCCTACCAACTTGGCGAGAACGTGTTCGTCCGGGTCACGTTCGACCGTGCGGTGAACGTGACCAGCGCTCCGCAACTTGCGCTGATGGTCGGCTCCCAAACCCGCCAAGCGAGCTACTACGCCGGTACGGGTTCGCCGAGTATTCTGTTCTACTACACGGTGCAGTCGTCCGACCGAGACACGGACGGGATCAGCATCGCCGCGAGTGCGCTCACGCTGAACAGCGGGACGATCCAGATTTTGGGCGGCACGACGAACGCGATGCTGGGACTTGGCACGGAGGCGATCACCAACTCCAGCGGGCACAAGGTGAACGGCGCCTTGGAGACCGCGCTGGAGGTGACGGATGCGCAGATCGACAGCTCCCCCGCGAATGGCGACACCTACTGGCTGGCTGAGAGGATCGTTGTCCGGCTCACCTTCAATGGCTCGGTGGACGTGACGGGTTCGCCGCAGCTGGCGCTGCTGATCGGCTCGCAGACCCGCCAGGCGAGCTACTCCACCGGCACGGGGACGCCGTGGCTGGATTTCGCCTACACGGTTCAGTCAACGGATCAAGACACGGACGGGGTCAGCGTCAGTGCAAGTGCCTTGACGCTGAACAGCGGCACGATCAAAACGGCAGGCGGCACGGTGAACGCCGCGTTGGCGCTGGGCACGGCGGCAATTGGCAACTCCTCGGGCCACAAGGTGGACGGCAGTTTGTCGCTCGGCATCCTGCTGGACGCGAACCCGACGACCACCAACGTGAACGAGTCCAGCCCGCTGGCGCTGGACGAGCTCTCCACGTCCTCGAACAACTCGAAGAGCTACACCGTGCGCCTGTCGCAGGAGCCGACGCAGGACGTGACGGTGACCATCACCAGCAACGACGCGGCGGTGACGGTGGGCGACACGGACAGCATCGCCAACGGCGTGCAGAACGCGCTCACGTTCACGTCGTCGAGCTGGAACACGCCCCAAACGGTCACGCTGACCGCGGCCCAGGACGACAACGGCGTCGGCGAAAGCGCCACCATCACCCATGCGGCAAGCACCACCTCGCAGAGCGAGTACACGAACATCTCGGCGACGATCACCGCGAACGTGACCGACGACGAGGTGGTGGGCTTCGTCTTCGACGCCGACCCGGACACGGCGAACGACCAGTCCGGCCCTCTGCAGCTGAACGAATTGTCGTCCTCAAGCACCAACTCGGACGACTACACCGTGCGCCTCTCCGCCGAGCCCACGCAGACCGTCACCGCCACCATCGCCAGCGGCGACACGTCCTCGGTCGCCGTGGGCGATACGGACACCGACACCCCCGGCGACCAGAACACCCTGACGTTCACGTCCTCGAACTGGAACACCCCCCAGACCGTCACCCTCGCGGCGCAGCAGGACGACAACGGCTTCGACGAGAGCGTGACGATCACGCACACCGCGGCCACGACGCCCAACAGCGAGTACACGAGCGTAAGCGGCAGCTTCACCGCCTCGGTGAACGACGACGAGACACCGGCCATCACGCTTTCGGCGTCCACCCTGACGGTGCCGGAGCAGAGCAACGCCACCTACACGGTGCGGCTGGCCACGGAACCCGTCGGCGGCAGC
Organism: Candidatus Azotimanducaceae bacterium; assembly: GCA_965243175.1. Lineage (GTDB taxonomy): Bacteria > Pseudomonadota > Gammaproteobacteria > Pseudomonadales > Azotimanducaceae > VXYL01. The sequence continues at coordinate 3,384,043 of OZ251532.1, forward strand.
GTCACGGTGGGCATCACCGGCGCTGCCGACGGCCTCGCGGCCAGCCCGACGTCGCTCACCTTCACGTCCGGCAACTGGGACACGGCGCGCACGGTGACGGTCGCGGCGGCCAACGACGACAACGGCGAGAACGAAACGGCCACGTTCCGCCACGCGGCGTCCGGCGCGGACTACGGCAGCGCCGCAGCGGCGGAGATCGTGGCCACGTCCACGGACGACGACACGCCGCGCTTGCAGGCGTCGACGACGCAGCTGACGGTGGACGAGAACGCCAACGCCACCTACACCGTCCGCCTCAACACCCAGCCGAGCGCCAACGTCACGGTGACGGTCTCCGGCGCGTCGGGCGCGGTGACCGTGGACACGGCGACTACAAGCGGCAACCAGAACACCCTCACCTTCACGTCGTCGAACTGGGGCACGAACCAGACGGTGACGGTGGCGGCGGCCGACGACGGCAACGCCGTGGACGAGGAACTCACGCTCTCCCACACCGCAAGCGGCGGCGACTACGCCAGCCTCCCATCCGGCGCCCGCCCCGGCGTGGACGTGACGGTGGACGACGACGACACCGCCGGCATCCTCCTCGACGCCGACCCGGACACGCCGAACGACCAATCCGGCCCGCTGGCCCTCGCCGAACTCTCCACGGCGTCGAACAACTCGGTCAGCTACACCGTGCGCCTGTCCTCCGAGCCGACCCAGGACGCCACGGTGGCCATCGCCAGCAACGACGCCGCGGTGACGGTGGACGACACGGACGGCGACAGCCTGAACGGCGTCCAGAACACCTTGACGTTCACGTCCACGAACTGGAACACGCCCCAGACGGTGACCCTCACGGCAGCCCAGGACGACAACGGCACGCCCGAAAGCGCGACGATCACCCACACGTCCACCACGGCATCGAGCAGCGAGTACACGAACCTGGCGGCCACCATCACGGCGAACACCACCGACGACGAGACCCCCGGCTTCGTCTTCGACGCCGACCCGGACATGGCGAACGATCAGTCGGGCCCGCTGCAGCTGAACGAACTGTCGTCGTCGAGCACCAACTCCGACGACTACACCGTGCGCTTGTCGTCGGAGCCGACCCAGACCGTCACGGCGACGATCGCCAGCGGCAACGCCTCCTCGGTCACGGTGGACGACACGGACGGCATAGCGCAGGGCACACAGAACACCCTCACCTTCACGTCGAGCAACTGGAACACCCCCCAGACGGTGACCCTGAGCGCCCAGCAGGACGACAACGGCTACGACGAGAGCGTCACCATCACCCACACGGCGGCCACCACGCCGAACAGCGAGTACACGAACGTGAACGGCAGCTTCACCGCGTCCGTGAACGACGACGAGACTCCGGCCATCACTCTATCGACGGCCACCCTGACGGTGCAGGAGCAGAACAGCGCCGACTACACCGTGCGCCTGGCCACGGAGCCGGTCGGCGGCAACGTCACGGTAGCCATCACAGGTGCCGCCGACGGCCTCTCGACGAACCTCGCGTCCCTCACGTTCACCACCGGCAACTGGAACACGGTGCGCACGGTGCGCGTGACCGCGGCGAACGACGACAACGGCGAGAGCGAGACGGCCACGTTCCGCCACACGGCCAGCGGCGCGGACTACGGCAGCGCGTCGGCAGCGGAGCTCGAGGCCACGTCCACGGACAACGACACGCCGGGCCTGCAGGTGTCGACGATGCAGCTCACGGTGAACGAAAACGCCAACGCCACCTACACCATCCGCCTCAACACCGAACCGAGCGCCAACGTGACGGTGACGGTCTCCGGCGCGTCGGGCGCGGTGACCGTGGACACGGCCACGACGAACGGCAACCAGAACACCCTCACGTTCACAAGCACCAACTGGGCCACCGCCCAAACGGTGACGGTGGCCGCCGGAGACGACGGCAACGCCGTGAACGAGACGCCGACCCTCGCCCACACCGCAAGCGGTGGCGACTACGCCAGCCTCCCATCCGGCTCGCGCCCAAGCGTGCAGCTGACGGTGGACGACGACGACACCGCCGGCATCCTCCTCGACGCCGACCCGGGCACCCCGAATGACCAGTCCGGCCCCTTGGCGCTGAACGAACTCCCCTCGGCGTCCAACAATTCGGTGGACTACACCGTGCGCCTGTCCTCGGAACCGACCCAGGACGCCACGGTGACGATTGCCAGCAACGACGCCGCGGTGACCGTGGGCGACACGGACGGCGACAGCCTGAACGGCGTCCAGAACACCCTGACGTTCACGAGCACGAACTGGAACACCCCCCAGACCGTGACCCTGACCGCCGCGGACGACAACGACGGCACCGGCGAGTCCGCCACCATCACCCACACTTCCGCCACGGCGTCCGCGAGCGAGTACTCGAACCTGACGGCCTCGATCACGGCGAACACGACGGACGACGACGCCCCCGCCTTCGTCTTTGATGCCGACCCGGACACGGCGAACGATCAGGCCGGCCCGCTGCAGCTGAACGAACTGTCGTCGTCGAGCACCAACTCCAACGACTACACCGTGCGCCTGTCGTCGGAGCCCACCCAGACCGTGACCGCGACCATCACCAGCAGCAACACCGCCGCGGTGACGGTGGACGACACGGACGGCATCGCGCAGGGCACCCAGAACACCCTGACGTTCACGTCGAGCAACTGGAACACCCCCCAGACCGTGACCCTCACCGCCCAGCAGGACGACAACGGCTACGACGAGTCGGTGACCATCGCCCACGCCGCGGCCACGACGACGAACAGCGAGTACAGAAACGTGAGCGGCAACTTCACCGCCAGCGTGACCGACGATGAAACCCCGGCCATCGCCCTCTCCACGACTACCCTGACGGTGCCGGAGGAGGACAGCGCCACCTACACCGTCCAGCTGGCCACGGAGCCGGTTGGCGGTAGCGTGACGGTGGACATCACCGGCGCCGCCGACGGCCTCTCCGCCAGCCCCACGCGCCTGATCTTCACGACGGGCAACTGGGACACGGCCCGCACCGTGCGGATAACGGCGGCGAACGATCAGAACGGCGAGAACGAGACGGTCACGTTCAGCCACGCCGCGAGCGGCGCGGACTACGGCAGCGTGACGGCGGCGGAGCTGGTGGCCACGTCCACGGACAACGACACGCCGAGCCTGGCGGTGACCCCGACCACTCTGGAGGTGGACGAGAACAGCAGCGGCACGTACCGCGTCCGCCTCAACACCCAGCCCACGGGGAACGTGACGGTGACCGTCTCCGGCGCGTCTGGTGCCGTCACCGTGGACACGTCCACCACAAGCGGCGACCAGAACACCCTGACGTTCACGACCACGACGTGGAGCGCCCACCAGACGGTGACTGTGGCGGCCGGCGACGACGGCAACGCGACGAACGAAATGCTCACCCTGACGCACACCGCGAGCGGCGGCGGCTACGGCGCCCTCGGCGCAGGCGCCCGCCCGAGCGTCCAACTGGAGGTGGACGACGACGACACGGCCGGCATCCTCCTCGACGCCGACCCGAACACCGCGAACGACCAGGCGGGCCCGGTGCTGCTGAACGAGCTGTCCACGGCCACCAACAACACCTACGACCACACCGTGCGCCTGTCCTCGGAGCCGACCCAGGACACGACCGTCACGATCGCCAGCAACACGCCCTCGGTGACGGTGGGCGAAACCGACGGCGACAGCTTGAACGGCGTCCAGAACACCCTCACGTTCACCAGCGCGAACTGGAACACCCCGCGGACGGTGACCCTGACCGCCGCGGAGGACGACAACGGCGTCGGCGAGAGCGCGACCATCACCCACACGTCCACCACCGCGACCCAGAGCGAGTACACGAACCTGTCGGCCACCCTGACGGCGAACACCACCGACGACGACGCGCCGAGCTTCGTCTTCGACGCCGACCCGGACACGGCGAACGACCAGTCCGGCCCGCTGGCGCTGGACGAACTGTCGTCGTCCACCACCAACTCCGACGACTACACCGTGCGCCTGTACACGCAGCCGGCCCACGCGGTCACCGCGACGATCGCCAGCAACACGCCTTCGGTCACCGTGGACACGGCCCCGGCAAGCGGCGACCAGAACACCCTGACGTTCACGGCCACGAACTGGGCCACCCCCCAGACCGTGACCCTCACGGCGCAGCAGGACGACAACGGCTTCGACGAAACCGCCACCATCACGCACCGGGCGAGGACGACGCCGAACAGCGAGTACACCAACGTCAGCGGCACCTTCACCGCGAGCGTGACCGACGACGAGACCCCGGCCATCACCCTCTCCGCGACCACCCTGACGGTGCCGGAGGAGAACAGCGCGACGTACACGGTGCAGCTGGCCACGGAGCCAGTGGGCGGCAACGCCACGGTGGACATCACCGGCGCGGCGGACGGCATCGCCCCGAACCCGACGCGGCTGGTCTTCACGGCGCGCAACTGGAACACGGCGCGGCAGGTGCGGGTGAGCGCGGCGAACGACAACGACTCCACCAACGAGGTGGTCACGCTGTCGCACGCGGCGAGCGGCGCGGACTACGGCGGCGTCGCGGCGGCGGATATCGTGGTCACGGCCACCGACGACGACACGCCGAGCCTGAACGTCTCGCCGACGCGCCTGCCGGTGCGCGAGAACGGAAGCGCGAGCTACACGCTCCGCCTCAACACGCAGCCGAGCGCAACGGTGACGGTCACCGTGAGCGGCACGACCGCGGAAGTGACCGTGGACGCGGACCCCGACGCCACCGGCGACCAGACCGCCATGACGTTCGACGCGACCAACTGGAACGCCAACCGCACGGTCACCGTGAGCGCTGCGGACGACGGCAACGCCACGGACGAGACGGTGAACCTCCAGCACGCGGCGACCGGCGGCGACTACACGGGCCTGGCGCTCGCCTCGCGCCCGGGCGTGGAGGTGTCCGTGGCCGACGACGACACCCCGGCGCTGCTGCTCGACGCGGACCCGGACACGGCGGGCGACCAGCCCGGCCCGCTGGCGCTGAACGAGATGTCCGGCCACGCGGACAACTCGAAGCCCTACACGGTGCGCTTGGCGACCGAGCCGACGGCGCAGGTGGAAGTGGCCGTGTCCAGCGGCGACCGCGCCGTTTCCGTGGACACCGACGTCACGCCCCGAACGCGGACCCTCACCTTCACCACGACCAACTGGGCCTCGGCGCAGACGGTGACGGCGACCGCCGCCGAGGACGACGACGCCTCCAACGAGCCGCGCGTGGCCATCTCCCACACGGCGACCGGCGGCGACTACGAGAACGTCTCGGCGCAGCTGCTCGCCGCCACCGTGGACGACGACGAGCCGGCCATCGTGGTCGCGGCCAGCGCCCTGGTCGGTTCCGGCGTCGCCGAAGGCGGGGAGGCGACGTACACGATGCGCCTGGACACCGAGCCGGCCGGCGTGGCCCGGGTGTCGGTGGCGGCGGAGGGCGCGGTGTCGGTGGACATGGACCGGCACCAGGCGGGCGTCCAGCCGTGGCTGCGCTTCGACGCGGCGAACTGGAACACGCCGCGCACGGCGCTGGTGGCGGGGCTGGAGGACGCGGACGCGGCTTCCGGCACGGCGATGCTGCGGCACACATCGTCGGGCGCGGACTACGGGCGCGCCGCGGCGGTGGACGTGTCGTTCGCGGTCACGGACGACGACGCGCCGGAGGTGCGGGCGGACGCGACGGCTGTAGAGGCGAACGAGGGTTCGACGGCGGCGTACTCGGTGACGCTGGCGACGGCGCCCTCCGGCGGCACGGTGGAAGTGACCCCGACCAGTTCGGACGAAGCCGTGGCGACCGTCTCGCCGACGACGCTGCGCTTCACGTCGTCGAACTGGAGCGCCCCTCAGCGCGTGACGGTGCGCGGCGTGGCGGACGGCGCGGCGAACATCACCCACCCGACGACCGGCGCCGACTACGGTTCGGCCCCCACCCCCACGGTGGCGGCGACGGTGCGCGACGAGGACGCCCCCGGCGTCCGCGTCGAACCGACGCTGCTGCGCATGGAGGAGGGCGCATCGGCCGGCTACCGCGTCCGCCTGAACACGCAGCCCGCCGGCGACGTGACGGTGACGGCGACCAGCGGCAGTTCGGAACTGACCCTGCAGGACGGTGCGCAGCAGGTGGGAACGCTCGCGCTGACGTTCACGACGGGCAACTGGAACGCCGAGCAGCGGGTGCGGGCGCAGTCCGTCGACGACGACGACGTGGCCGACGAGACGACGACGGTGACGCACTCCGTGGCCGGCTACGCGGGCGTGTCGTCCGTCCCGACGCTCGCCGTCGAGGTCGAGGACGACGACGCGCCGGGCATCGCGTTCGAGCCGGCCGAGGGCCTGTCGCTGACGGAAGGCGGCGCGGCCACCGGCATGTACTCGGCGGTGCTCACGGCGCGCCCGTCGGCCGCGGTGACGGTCGCCGTGTCGGGCGACGACGCCGGCCTCGCGTTCGACACGAGCGCCGACCCCGGCGACCAGACGGAGCTCACGTTCACGGCGATGAACTGGAACGTAGCGCAGACGGTGGCGGCGCGCGCCGAAATCGACGCCGACGCGGCGACCGAGGAAGCGGTGCTGCTGCACGCCGCTTCCGGCGGTGGCTACGACGGCGTGACGGCGGAGTACGACGTGCGGATATCGGACGCCGAAGCGGCGCCGGCGCCAGCCCGGGTGCAGGTGTCCTCGGCCGGGACGACGAGCCTGGCGGTGAGCTGGTCGGCATCGCCCGGAGCGCGCGGCTACTGGGTGCAGTGGCGTCCGGTCGGCGGCGAGTGGAGTCTCGACCGCGTGGTCGAGGTGTCCGGCGGCGGTTCCGCTGGCGGCGGCGGGACGCTGCGCGTGGCCACGGGTGCGCTGTCGGCGCGCATCGACGGCCTGCGCGAGGGCGTGGTCTACGAAGTGCGGGTGCTGGGTCTGAACCGCGGCGACCCCGGCGACCCGTCGACGCCGGCGAGCGCGATGCCCCGCGCCAGCAGCGCTGGCGGCAACCGCGCGCCGGAGGCCGTGGCGACGCCGGAGATCGTGCTGCTGGAAGTCGGCGGCCAGACGGAACTCGACCTCTCGCCCATGTTCCGCGAACCAGACGGCGACGCGCTGACGTACTCGGCGGCGTCGACGAACCCAGAAGTGGCATCGGCGACGGTCGCGGGCGCCACGCTGCGCATCTTCGGCGGCCGCCCCGGCAACGCCGAGATCGCCGTGACGGCGGAGGATCCGCAGGGCCTCTCGGCGCGCTTGGACGTCCGCGTCGGCGTGATCGGCACGGCGTGCTCGACCGCCCCGGCGCAAGCCCCGGAAGGCGGCACGGCAGTGGTGATGGCGGAACTGGCAGCCGCGGTGGAAGGTTCGACGACGGTGCGTTGGCGCATCATGCGCGACACGGACCCGGCAACCCCCGACGCGGACGCCGGCGACCACGGCGGCGCGTCCGGCGAAGTGGAGATCCGCGGCGGCGAACGCTGCGCCGAAATCGAGCTCCCGATCCTGGACGACACGGACGCCGAGCCAGCCCGCGAGTGGTTCGAGGTCGAACTGCGCCTGCGCTACAACCGCGACGCCCGACTGGCGAAGACGACGGTGCCGGTCGCGGTGCTGGAAGGCGTCTGCGACCGCGCCCCGCCAGTGCGCCGCGGACTGATGGCGGCAACCGGCGCGAACGCCTGCGCGGAACCGGCGCCCGCGGACCTGCGCCTGATGCGGATGCTCGACCTCTCCGGTACGGGTCTGGCCGCGCTGGCGACGGAAGACTTCGGCGGTCTCTCCGCACTGCGGACGCTGGACCTGTCCGGCAACGGCCTGAACGGCCTGCCGGCGCTGCCGATGGCGACGCGCCTGGAACACCTGCTGCTGGCCGGCAACGCGCTGGAGGCGGTGCCGCTGGGCGCTCTGCCAGCCCCGGAGCGGCTGCGCAGCCTGTCGCTCTCGGACAACGCGCTGGCGGAACTGCCGGCGGACGCCTTCGAGGCGGTTCGCGGCCTGCGCTCGCTGCGCCTGGACGGCAACCGGCTGCAAGCGCTGCCGAACGGTTTGTTCGCCAATCTCGATTCCCTGCGGATGCTGCGCTTGGACGGCAACCCGGGAGCGCCGTTCCGGTTGCCTGTGCATCTGGAACGCATCGGCGCCGAGCCGTGGGCAGCTGCGCCGGCGACGCTGCGGGCGGTGATGACGTTGGGCGCGCCGTTCGAGACCGTGCTCGCCCTGACCGCCGAGGGCGGAACGTTCGCCGACGGCGCCACGGAGTCGGAGACGACCGTGCTGGCCGGAGAGACGGCGAGCGAAGCGTTCGCCGTGGACTCGGAGACGGGCTTCGCCCGCGTCTCCCTGATCGCGCCCGAACTCCCGGTCCGCCAGTGCCTGAGCGGCCCCTGCTGGCAGGGCTTCGCGCTCGAAGCGGGCGAGCCGCTGCCGCTGTTCGCCCGCCCGCTGCAGGTTCTCGCCGTGCCTGAACCGGCGCCGCTGTTCGGCGACGGCCTGCGCGTGGCGCTGTCGTCGCTGGCGGAGGCGGGCGAGCCGGACGGCGAACTGCAATGGAGCGTCCGCTCGTCCGATCCGACGGTGGCGACCACGCGCATCCTCGGCGGCCTGCTGCTGGTGGAGCCGGAGCCCGGCGCGGAAGGCGTGGTGGAAGTGGGGGCGACCGCGACCGACGCCCACGGCCAGACGGCAACCGTGCGCTTCGAGGTGCGCGTGGAGTTCCACTGGCCGACCAGCCCCACGCGAGGCTGGCGCAGCGTCATCCTGAACGACCAGCGCTGACGGCGACTCCGCCGCGGGCCGTGCGAACCATGCCGCCGGCCGAACGTGCGCCCGTCAACGCGCCGGGCTGCGGCTTTCGTATCTGCATCCGCAAGACACAGTGCCGCCGCGCGCCTTCGACGAGTGCTGGCGCGATGCCGACCTCGTCGCCTACTTCGAGGCCACGTGCAGCCTCTACGTCGCATGGCTGGAGGCGATGGCGCGGCGTCTGGAAGCACGGCGCACGGAGTTGCGGCGGCCGCGCTTTCCCTACGCCAGCTTCCACGCCCACCAGCGACGCATCGCCAAGCACGTCTATCGCGGCCTGCGCGACGACGCGCACCGGCTGGTCGAGGCGCCCACTGGCGCGGGTAAGACGATGGCCTGTCTCTTTCCGGCGCTGAAGGCGATGGGGGAGGGCGCGCTCGACCGCGGGCGCTGCGTCCGCGAGGACGTGGAGGAGGTGGCGCGGCGCTTCGAGGTCTGTCCGTTCGCGACGGCGACGAGATCGCGTATCGGCAGCCAGCGATGGCACGGGTCGCGCAAGCGGTTGGCCGAGTCGCCCGCGGCAACCACCCAGGCCTGGCCATGCTGGTGGACCCGCGTTTCGCAAGTGCGCCCTACCGCGCTTCTTCCCAGCCCGCTGGCGCCCGCGAACCCTTCCCGCCAAGGTCGCCGGGGCCGCGGCGGGAGCATTCTGGTCGTCCGAGCGCACTCGGCTGCCGGCGACCTCGTATCCCGGTTTTTCGCGGTGATCCTCAACCCCGAACGAATATATCGTACACTCAGGATGCCGCTTGAGTTGCGGAGCCATGTTCGACTGTGGTAGGTAGTGGCGCTTGAGAGACAGCCAATCGCGTTGCGGTCGGGCGTCTCGGTTAGGGAGAGTTCATTGGGACGGAACACGGGATTGGCGGTGCTGTTCGCCTTCTTCGGGGTGTTGGCGCATGTGCCAGCGGCGGCTTCCGGGTCCGTGGGGCCGGGCGGCGTCAAGGCGGCGGCTCGGGCGGACTACTCGCGCGGCAAGGCGGTCGTCTTCAAGGAGCTGGTGTGTCGGAACTGCGCCATCAGCAAGCGGCAGTTCAATCGGCAGCGCGCCACGGATCTGCTCTCGGACGTCGACGCCGTGCTGTCCGGGGACGATCCGAGCGGCACCTACGTGGCGGCGATTTGCGGCGTCGGCAGGGAGGAAGCGTGCCGCGCGAAGCTGGAGACGGTGAAGCGCTATTTGACGCGACGCTACAGGCTTTGAGGAGGCGTGTTGTTCCCTCTTGCGAGGGCGCGAGACTGGAGTTCGGCGACTGGCCCACACCCATGGATAGGGAGAACAGGAATGGCTAGGGCACCACACCCTGGGTTCACCGCCGTTCGGCAGTGGCGAGCGGCACTGGGTGCCATGGCGCTTGGCGCGGTCTTCGCGCCGGCGCCCGCTCTGGCCGATGGGTCGCCTTGGCTGGCCGCGCCCGGCACCGGCTACGCGAGCGTTTCCTTCGTGCAGCAGACGGCCGAGGATCTCTTCGCCGGCGAGCGCAGGGTTGCCATCGACGGCGGCGGCAAGGAGCTGAGCCAAGGCACGGTCTGGCTGCTCGGCAACTACGCCCTGTCGGACAACTTCGGCGTGGACGCGCAGCTCGGCTTCGCAATGGGCGACTTCGACGGCATGACCACTGCCGACACGAGCAGCTTCAACGGGCGCGCGGACACGAGCTTCGGCATCACCTGGCGATTGGTGGACGAAGTGGCCAGTTCGATGCCGAGTCTGGCGGTGCGCGTCGGCGCCATCATCGCTGGCGACTACGAACCCGGCCACATCAACTCCCTCGGCGACGGCGGCGACGGCACGGAAGCGTCGCTGATCGTCGGCAAGTTCCTCGGCGATCGATTCGGCTTCTCGCTGGAGGCCGGCGTTCGCGACCGCAACAGCGGCATCCCCACGAACTACTTCGGCAATCTCGCCGCCATCCTGCTGGTGAACGACAAGCTCGCCCTCGGCGCGGACTACAAGGTGGTGAGGTCGGAGCCCGGCTTGGACATCGGCGGCCCGGGCTTCTGGCCGCCGGACTTGAGCTCGCCGCGCTTCCCGATGGTGCGCGAGGAACGCACCCTCTACGGCGGCAGGATGTTCTACAGCTTCAGCCAGAAGATGAGCATGGGCCTCTTCTACTTGGTCGTGGACGATGGCCGCAACACGCCAGCTTCCAGCGCTTTCGGCGGCTCCTTGAGCTATTCCTTCGGCAGCCCTTGAGCACCGCCTAGCCGAGCGACCTGCGGCGGCCCGATGCGCCGCCGGAGATCCCAGCCCATCGCCAGCGCGATCATTCCGAACTCCACGAGGTAAACCCACCAAGGGTGTCCGAACGGATGCAGCTGGGCGTCGCCCAGGTTTAAGCCGGTAACGTAGGAGAGCAGCACCGCCACCGATGCCGTCCACGCCCATGCGCTTCGGTAGACCACCGCGAAGGGCAGCACCCAGATCAGATACCAGGGATTGATCACCGGCGACAGCAGCAGCATCGCGCCGAGAATCCAATCCCCCCTAGGCACCGCTTCGTCGGTTCGCCGTTGCCGCATCCACCACCAGGCGCACAGGGCCAGCAGCACGACGCCGCCCACGAGCCGCGCCTCGAAGTCCGGTAGCGGCACGGCGAGGAGCGCGAACAACGCCGCGTTGAACTCCCACTCCAGCGCCATCGTCGCCGTCGACGCCATGCCGGCGGTGGCGTTCGTCAGCCACGGCGCGAAGGGCAGGTAGAGGGCGGCCAGCACCCCCGCGAAGAGCGCCCAAGGCACGACTCGGGCCCGCATCAGCACGAACGGAACCAGCAGCAGCGCGAAGACCTTGGCCCCGGCCGCCAGCGCCAGGCAGACCGCTGCCGTCTTCAAGTGCTCCGCCTTGGCCAACACCACCGCGGCCACCAGCAGGCAGACGCCTAGACTCTCCGGATGCGCCGTGAACGCGATCTCCTTCACCACCAGCGGACACCAGGCGTAGAGCAGCACCGCGCGTGCCGGCGCCAGGCGCAAGAGCAGGAGCACGATGCCGAGGTCGAAGGCGACGAAGATGCCCTGCAACGGCAGGACGCTGGCCGGGGTTACGAAGTAGCCCGCCAGAAACGCCAGTTGCGCGACCGGGCCGTAGATCGTCGGCAGGTCGGGATTGTTCACCTGGTCGAGCACCCGCTGGAACGCTGCGGGCACGGATGTGTCGCCGAAGTACGCCTCCGGCGGTGCGCCGTAGGGCGTCAAGTCTTCCACGAAACGATAGGCGTCCCACAGATAGCGGTAGAAGTCGTCCTCGAAGATCGGCCCGCCGAAGAATCCGCAGACGCGGAACGCCAGCGCCCAGAAAACGAGACGGCCAACGGAGAGCGGCACGTCCTGCCGCTTGCCGTGGTAGGCGTACAGCGCGAAGGTGACGAGCGCGCCCCAGAGGGCGAGCGCCAGAAACCACCAGAGGTCCGGCCCGGCGGGCTGCCGCGCCATCCACGCGAGAACACCGTAGCCGATGGTGCAGCCGAGCCCGGCAATGTCGACGGCTTGCAACGCCCTAGGCCGGGGCGTCTCGCAAGCGCGCCGTTGTAAAGATGGAAACAAGCTGGGCGTCGGGGGCCGCGAGCCGTCAGCGGCGCGTAACCGACGTGCGCACGGTGCGGCACGAAGGCCGGGGCGCGCCCACGCATCTGCTCGCGTAATTGAACGTCGCCGTCTGCCGCTGCCGCCTTGCGCAGTTGCCGGTCGCGGCTGGGAAATCGAACTGCCAGCCGCGTACCTGCGCGACAGTGTCGGCGGCGAGGGCGTCGAAATGCTCCTGCATCGAGACGCTCGACAGCTCCGGGCGCAGCACCACCTCGGCGTCGATCGTGTCGCCGCCCGGGCCCAGCAGGTAGTCGACCACGATCACGCCTTCGCCGTAGTTCACGCGCTGGTCGCCCGGATACCCTTCGGGCGCCAAGGCGGCGAGGGAGACGGGCGAGAGATCGATCGCGCAAGGCGGCAGTTCCTCGACGGTTGCTGCGGCCAGGTCGACGCCCGGCGGTGCCTGCGGCACTTCGATCGGCAGTGTCAGCGGCGCAGCTGCGGGCGTTGGGCGCGGCGTTTCGTTCGTCTGCTCGTTCTGCACGAACGAGGTCTCAGAGATTGGCGGGGTGGCACCCGTGGCGTCGGCGGCGGACGAAGCCGGCGACTGCGCGTCCGCGTCGGTCGCTTCGTCGTCGCCAACGGCGACCTTCGGCGGCGCATCTTCGTCGCCGGCTTGGTCGGCGAGAGCGGCTCGCCCGGCGTTCTCCAGCTGGGCGACGGCCGCGATGCTCTCTTCGCGTTGCGCTTGCAGCGCCGCGGTCTCGCCGGCGATGCGTTCGCGCAGTTGCTTGATCCGTTCGAGTTCCTCCTCCAAAGCCGAATCGTCGGCCATGGGGGCGCCGGTCGCCGCGACGTCCATTAGCGGCAGCGCACCGTAGCCCGGCGCCGGCGGATAGTCGACGAACGACACGTCCACGCCGGCGAAGAACGTCCGCCAGTAGTCCTGATGGACGCGCCGGGGGCGCAGCGGCTCGGTGATCCCTTCGCGGGGCAGATAGAACACGGTCGCGGCCAAGCCTGCGCCGGGCACGGCGGCTGGCACGGGCGCGGCGTCGTCCGCGCGCCAGCGCGTCCAGGCGAGGTCGAAGTGCGAATACGCCCGCGTGTGCTCCAGCATGTCGGAATAGACGTACAGCGTCTGGGGTTGCGGACCCGCCGCAAGCTCCCGCTTCGCCTCGCCGAGCGCGTCGATCAGATGCGACGCCGTCACCGTGCGCCGTGGGGCGGCGCCGGCGCGCGCGTCCACCTTCGCTTCCAGCGCGCTGCGGCGAACGCAGAAGCGCTCGGCCGCGTCGCGCAGGAACGGCGTCAGCTGCGCCGGCAGGTCGTCGCAGTCGCGGTTGGCGCCGCGCTGGTCCTTGGCCGCCGCGACCGACAGGTCGCCGCCGTGGTAGGGCTTGCAGAGGCGGCCGACGCTGGCGAGCGGCGCGTTCGCTTCCGCTTGCACCGCGTACACCCGCAGCTCGGTGTTCGCCGCCAGTTCGAGGCTGATTTCGCGCAGCACCGCACTGGGCGCCGGTGCGCCGGCGAGTGGCTTCGTGGTGTCCAGAACCACCGCCGCGCTCGCGGCGATCCCTTGCGGCGCGACCGGGCAGAGGTCGTCGTCGAGGGCGACGGCCTCCGGCGCCGCGCCGCTTCCCGCGCGCATGGCGAGGAACGCGAAGGCGATGCCGCCCACCGCCAGCAGGGCGGCGATCACCAGCACCAGCCGCCCGACGCCACGGCCTGCTTGCGTTGTCGAACCGTCCGTGCCGACCACGCCGTTGCTCATCGATGCCGCTCTAGTTCGCGGCGGCGACTCGGAAGCCGATTTCCACGGCGCGCATGGAGACGTCGTCCCACTCGCGGGTCGGCGCGCGCAGCAGGCCGGGGCTGTTCGACCACGAACCGCCGCGCAGCACCCGCCTGTTGCAGTCGCCGTCGGTGCGCGCCGACTCGTCCGCGGGGGCGCCGTCGTGGGTGCTGCTGTAGCAGTCCTGCACCCACTCCCAGACGTTGCCGTGCATGTCGTGCAGGCCCCACGGGTTGGCAAGGAAGGAACCGACCGGCGCCGGGCGGAGGTTGTCCCAGCGGCTGGCGCAGCCGTTGCAGTTCGCCAAGGCTTCGCCGATGGCGTCGCCCCAGCTGTAGGCGCTGCTGTTCCCCGACCGCGCCGCGAACTCCCACTCCGCTTCGCTGGGCAGGCGGTAGCGGCGGCCGGTCTGCGCGGTCAGCCAGTCGGCGTAGGCCTGGGCGTCTTCCCAGGAGACGTTGACCACCGGCGTGCTGCTGCGATCCCAGCCGCGCGGGCTCGCGGCGCTTGGCCGCCCGGTGGCGTTGGTGAAACGGTCGTAGTCGGCGAACGTGACCTCGTACTTGCCGAGCGCGAACGACGCCTGGACGGCGACGGCGCGCACCGGCAGCTCGCTGTCGCGGCAGCCGGCGCCGGCGAGACAGCCCATGCGGAACTCGCCGGCCGGAACGAGCACCATGGTCGGCCCGTTGGCGCCGCCGGCGAGTCGGTCCGAGAACTCGGCGATGCCGGGCACAAGCTCGATTTCGCGCAGCGTCGGCGCGTAGCCGTGGCTGATCGTCTCGTCCCAGGTCCGATAGCCGATGCGTACCGCCTGCACCCGGTAGTCGCCCGGCAGCAGGCGCATGGACGGCGAATAGGGTGCATCGCCCGTCGGGAAGCGCACCCAGGCGTCGGCGGGAGTCGTGGCCACGGTGAAGGGCTGCGGGTCCGGCGCCAGCGCCACCTCGAACTCGGTGTCGCCCGTTACGTCCACGGTGAAGTCTTCGGCCACGAACCCTTGGCGGCTGACGACGACGCGATAGGCGCCTTCGACAAGCTCGAGGCCGGGGCTGTAGGATGGCTCGACGTCCGGCAGCATCACGTCCGCGTCCGGCGGCGAGAGCGCCAGCGTGAGCGTTCCGTAGGCGATGCTGGCGCGCAGCGCCACCTCCACGGTGGCGACGTCGTTCCTCGGCACCACCGCCTGCACTTGCTCGCGGTGGTAGCCCGAAGCGGCGACGAAGAGCGTCGTCGCGCCGGTCGGCAGCCGCAGCGTGGCCGGCGTCGTCTCGTCCAGGCGTTCGCCGTCGACTTCGATCCATGCGCCGGCCGGCACCGTCTCGACGGCGAGCGAGCCGGTGGCGCGCACCATGTCGCGTTCGACCGTCGTGGTCACGCCGCCGGGGAGCGCTTGTTCCAGTTCGATGGATTCGTACAGCGGATGGCGCAGCGACAGGTCGTAGAGCCCGGGGTCGATGTCGGCCACTTCGAGCGGGGTCGCGCCGAGTTCGCGCTCGCCGAGCAGCACCTGCGCGCCCTCCGGTTCGCTGCGCACCACCAGCGTCGCCAGCAACGCGGCGACCGGCGCCGCCGGGGCGGCGGGAGCGGCCACTGCCTGTTCCTGATCGCCCGGCGAACGCAGCACGCCGACGTCGGTGTAGGTGAGCAGCGTGATCACGCCGACGATCGCGGCAATCGGCCCCATCCACTTCCACTGCGCCCGGCGCTTGGGCTCGCCGCCGGATTCGTTCGCGTCGCGGCGTTGGCTGAAACCGCCGCCGCGCGCAGCTAGGCGAGCGGAACTCTTCGGGGCGGCGCGGCCCGACCCGGCGGCGAACGGCAGGTTGGCGCGCCATGCGGCGATGCTGCTTGGCCGCTCGCCGCCAGCCACCGCCAGCGCTTCGTCGATCGCTTGCAGCGTCGCTGCGTCGTAGCTGCCGCGGGCAGCCTGGGCGGCGGGCACCATTTCGTCCTCGATGACGCGGCTCGGCGCGTCCGGCGGCGGCCGGCCGGAGACGCAGTTGTACATGACGGCGCCGAGGGCGTAGATGTCCGTCCATGCGCCGAGGCGGCTGCGGCTCGAGTACTGCTCCAGCGCCGAGAAGCCGGCCGAGGGAACGAGCAGGTCCGCCGACCTGGCGCGATCGCCGAACGCTTGCCGGGCGCCGCCGTGGACTTGCCGCCCGCCGCCGATTTCGAGCAGCACCGGCGTGCCGTCTTCGCGCACGACGATGTGGCCTGGGCGGATGTCCTGGTGCAGGAAGCCGTGGCCGTGCAGCAGTTCGAGGGGGCCGAGCAGGGGGCCGACGATGGCGTTGAACTCGGCCTCCGCGAGCGTCGAGCGGCGCTTGAGCAACTGCGCCAGCGTCTCGCCTTCGACGTAGTCCATCACCACGTAGCCGGTGCCGTTGGCGCGCAGCGTCCGATGCACCGTGACGAGGTTGGCGTGGTCGATGCGCGCCTGCATCCGCGCTTCGTCGAGGAAGCGGCCCAAGCCGGTGTCGAAAGTCTGCTTGTCGGTGCTCGACCGCGGCACCACGGACGTGTCGTCCTGGCGCGCCGCCACGCCGTCCGGCAGGTACTCCCTGATGGCGACCTGGCGGCCAGCGTCGTGGTCGAACGCCTGGTACTTGATGCCGTAGGCGCCGAGGCTCAGAACGCCGCGCAGCTCGTACTGCTCCAAGCGGTAGCCGTTTGGCAGCGCGTAGAGGTGGTCCGCCAATTCGTGCTCCTTCAGTCTGCCCGCATCCGCCTTGCTCGCGGCCCTTCGAGCGAGAGTCCGACATTCACGCCGACCATCGCACTATAGCCCATTGCCACGCCCGCTACCGGTAGGCGAACTCGAACTGCGTGGTCATCTCCTGGCGCCGCGTGCAGGCTTCGGTTTCCTCGAAGTCGAACTCCCAGCGCGTCACCAGATCGCGCGCGGATTCCGCGAACGAATCGAAGAAGACCTCCGGCCTGGCCGCCGACTCGCCGCGAACGATCTCAACCGCCCCGTCCACGGTTCGGCCTTCCTCGTCCACCAGAAAGCGCACGACCATGGTGGCGTTCGCGTACCGCGCCCTAGGCGACCTCGGAAACTCTGGCTCGACGCCGACGAATCTGCGCTTCAGACGCGGCGGACAGGCCGGGTTGGAGGCGCCAGCGGCCGCGATGTCCAAGTCGGCGAGTGGCAACTCCGGGGCCGCCGGGTCTGGCGGCAACGCGCCCCCGACTGGGGCATCGAGGCTGGTTGCATCGGCGGATTGCTCTGGTTCGGCGGGCAGATCGATGCTGCCGGGCGACTGAACGGCTTCCGGCGCCGTGCCGGCCACCTGCAGCGGCGGAGGCGTCGTTGCCGCCGGCGTGTCGGCTGCCGCCGCTTCGACGTTTTCGGTGGCGGCAGCGGAGACGTCTTCGGCGGCTGCTTCGGCGAGTTCGCGCTCGCGTTGTTGCTGCGC
Organism: Candidatus Azotimanducaceae bacterium; assembly: GCA_965243175.1. Lineage (GTDB taxonomy): Bacteria > Pseudomonadota > Gammaproteobacteria > Pseudomonadales > Azotimanducaceae > VXYL01. The sequence continues at coordinate 3,401,587 of OZ251532.1, forward strand.
TTCGCGGGCGGCCTCGGCCTGCCGCAACGCGGCGCGGCGGGCTTCTTCGAGCGCGGCGCGTTCGCGCTCCACCTCGGCGAGTAGGCGCTCGGCCTCCTGTCGCTCCTGCGCCAGGCGTTCGCGCTCCAAGACTGCGGCTTCCGAGTCCGTCGGCTGGCCGAAGAGGGGAGTGACCGCGTAGGCGGCGGTGGCCGGCAGTTCGTGGAACAGCGGCGCGGCGCCGAACGCATTGGCCACGTACTCCTGCCAGAACCGCTTGTGCAGGCCACGCCCTTCGGCGCCTTCGGTCACGCCGCTGCGCGGCACGTAGAAGATCGTCACGTCGATGTCGCGCAGAGGCGCCGGGCGCGGCCCGACCGTCGCGTCCTGCGCCGAGCGCAGGCGGTCGAACTCGCTGAAGCTCAGGCCGGCCGGCCCGCGCTCGGCCTGCGAGTACCAGCGGGCGTGCTGGATCATGTCCGAGAACAGATAGAACGACTTGGGCCCCGCAGCCTGGGCGAACTCGAGGATCGTCTCCTCGATGGCTTCGACGAGGTAGGCGTTGGCGACCGGCGCAGCGGTCCGCTGCGCGGCCATGCCTTCGACCATCCCTTGCAGGATGCCGAGGCGAGAGCAGAACCGAACCGCCGCGTCGCGCTCGGCGAGGTCGGCCGGCAAGGCGTCGCAGCCGCTGCGACCGGCCGGGGTTCCGGCGAGCGCCCCTTGGTCGAAGGGCTTGCACAGTCGGTCGATGGATTGGCGCGGCGCAGCGGAGGCGCCGGAGAGCGCGAAGACGCGAAGTTCGCCGTTGGCCGCGAGCTCCGAGACCACGCGGTCGAGGGATTCGCCGAGGTGTCTTCGTCCTTGGACGCCGAGCGGCTTGCGCAGGTCGAGCAGCAGCACGGCGCGCTCGGCGATTTGCGAGTCGGCGACCGGGCAGAGGTCGCTATCGCGTTCGAGAGTCGCTGCCGTGTCGTCGACGAACAGCGTGAACGCCGCCACGGCGAGCGCCACGACGACCGGCACGCCGGCGTAGACGAGGAACCGGCGCGACCCCGCACGTTCCTGCGGCACCCGGTGTGTGGCCAAGCGCGAACCCCTTCGACGCGATGCGGGCTATTGAAACACAAACGCTGGGTGTGCGACAAATCGTAGGTCAGTGGTTGCTCACTGGGTCCGATCTCGGGCGGCGAGTCGAGCGACGCGGCCGTTGCGGAGGACGGATTGGCGCCCGATGCCGTTCAGAGCGCGCCGTGGCTGAAGCCGCCGTCGTCGGTGGTCGCCGCGCCCGGGCCGTTCTGGCGCGGAGGTCGGCGGTCGAGGGGGTTGAGCCAAGGCGGGTCTCGTACTCTTGGCGTTTTTGCGAAACGAGCCAGGGGAAGGAGACCCGCCATGGCGACAGGGACTGTCGAGGAGTTGGAAGAGGAACGCAAGCGCGAAGAGGGTGAAGGCGCGGGGCTGCGGCGGGAGCTGGTGGCGGCGACGGCGCGTTTGGCGCGGTTCGAGATGGCGCGCTGCGGGTCCGGTTCGAGGGATGCGGCGCTGCTGGACATGCGGCTGCGCGCGGACATGCAGGAGTTGGCGCGGCAAGGGCTGGAGCTGGCGTACGGGAAGGACGACGCGGCGCCGTGCGCGTGCCCGGCGTGCGGCGGTCGGACGCGGCTGCTGCGGGTCGACGAGGTGCGCGTGGAGACGGTGCTGGGGAGCGTGCGGGTGGAGATGGCGCGGCGCGGGTGCCGGGAGTGCGGGCGCAGCGTTCGCCCGCGGGCGCGGCGGCTGGGCGTCGAGGGTTCGATGACGCCGTCGGCGCGGCGTCTGGCGAGCCTGGCGGGTTCGCAGTGCAGCTACGCGGGGGCGGACGAGTTGCTGCGCGAGCTGTCGGGGCTGAACTTCGGCGCGAAGCGGGTGGAGCGGACGACGCGGGCGGTGGGCGACGATCTGGAGGCGTGGCGGTCGGAAGGGGGAGGCGACGGCGACGGGGCCTCGCTGGCGCGGGAGGCGTCGAAGCCGGGGCGGAAGCTGTGCTGCGCGGTGGACGGCACGGGCGTTCCGGCGCTGCCGAGCGAGACCGAGGGGCGTTCCGGCAAGGACGGCGGACGGGCTGGCACGCGCGAGGCGAAGGTGGGCGCGCTGTGGGTGTCCGAGACGGACGCCGAGGGCCGCCCGCGCATGGTGGAGGGCGCGGCGGTGCTGTTCGCGGCGATCGAGAGCGCGGCGGAGACGCCCGGCCGGGAGTCGCCGTTCGAGCGGCGGCTGCTGCGCGAACTGGCGGCGGCGGGCTGCGGGCCGGGCGACGTCGACGTGTGCGTCGGCGACGGCGCGGAGTGGATCCGGCGGGTGTTCGACGACTGGTTCCCGGACGCCGAGAGGATCGTCGACTACTACCACGCGGCGGAGTACCTGTGGGCGGCGGCGCGCGCCCGCCACGGCGACGGCGACCTCGCCGAGGCGTGGGCGAAGAAGCTGTGCGCGATGCTCAAGGCGGGCCGCGTCGACGACGCCCTGGACGACCTGCGCAAGCGCGGCGGCGAAGCCGAGGAGTGCCGCCGCGCGGTCGCGTACCTCGGCGCCCGGCGCGACCGCATGCGCTACGACGAATACCTCGCCAGCGGCCTGCCGATCGGTTCCGGCGTCATCGAGGCGGGCTGCAAGAACGTCGTCGGCCAGCGCGCGAAAGGCCCCGGAATGCGCTGGACCGTGGCCGGCGCCAACCCCGTCCTCTGGCTCCGCTGCGCGCGCATCGGAGGCCAGCTCGACGACTACTGGAACGACCGCGTCGCCGCACTCGCCGCTTGAGAATGGACTTGGTGAGCAACCACTGACCTACGATCTGTCGCACACCCACAAACGCTTGTCGGATTGCATCGGCACCGAAGATGTCCAATGCTTGTCCACAGGAAACGAACAGCGGCTATGTTCGCCACACCAGTCTCGACGCGGTGACGAAGTTGACGCCGAAACCGACCGCCACGCCGCCGACCACCGCCACCGGCCAGCTCAGCCCGGCGGCGAAACCGCCCACGGAGACCAGCCAGTTGGCAATCGCGCCGAGGGTTTGGCAGGCGGCATAGAGCGCCCAGCCGCGCGCCAACGGGGCGGCGCCGTGGCGTCGGGCGTCGCGGAAGGTCAGGTGGTTGTTGAGAAAGTAGTTCTGGGTCATGCCGGCGACGATGCTCGGTACGCGGACGAAAGCGAACGGCACGCTGAAACCGATGTGGAGCAAGCCGGTCACGGTCATGTCGGTGAGGGTGCCCAATGCACCGACGCAACCGAAGCTGAGCCAGCGCCTCGGCACACGGCCGCGGGAGACGCCGCGCAGCACCGAGACGAGCAGTTCCCAGAGCACCACGAAGGCGATCTTGCTCTTGCCCTCGCGCCGCGCGCGGAAGTTGATGGGCAGTTCGGCGACTCGGAGCCGTGGCGATGCGGCGAGGAAGTCGAGCAGAAACTTGTAGCCGCCGGTCTCGAAGCGCGCAGCGACGCGCTGCCAAGCCTCGCGACGCAGCGCGAAGCAGCCGGAGAGCGGATCGCGCACGCCGTGGCAGCGCACCACCCTGCGCACGATCGAGAGCAACGCCGCGCTGGCCGCCTCGCGTCCTCGCGGCCAGTCTTCGGCCACCGCGGCGCCGGCCACCTTGCGCGAGCCGACCGCGGCGTCCTCGCCAGCGTCCAGCGCTTGGAAGAGGGCGGGCACCACCTTCGGATCGTGCTGCCCGTCGCCGTCGAGAACCGCCAGCCGCGATTCGGTGGAGACCTCGACGCCGTGGCGAATCGCCGCCGCCAGGCCGCGTGGACACTCGACCACCGCCAAGTCGAGATCGGCAACCGCGCGGGCGATCGCGACCGTCTCGTCCCGGGAGCCGCTGTCCAGCAGGTAGATTCGCCGTCCCGCGGCGACGTCGCGGAGTTCCTCGAGGACCGGGCCGATCACGTCCTCTTCGTTCAGCACCGGCATCAGGATCGCTTCGCTGGGCGCCGACTCGTCACGCATCCTCGGCACTCCGACAGCGCTCGTTTCGTCTCGCTCGATGGGTGGGGATCGGATCGATTCTCGGCGGACGCCTTGAGAGGGGGACGCGGTAGGTGTACAGTTCGCAGTGGGGATGGTTCGCGCGCGCTGTTGGCCGTGCTGGCGGCGTGGACTGCGGATCTTGGAGAGGCAACGGGATGCGTTCGCGCACGTGCGCGACGAACGTTGGCCTCAACGGGAGGTTGCCGACATGGCAAATGGCAAGGTCAAGTGGTTCAACAACGCCAAGGGGTACGGGTTCGTCCTCGCGGACACCGGCGGCGAGGATCTGTTCGTTCACTATTCGTCCATCCAGATGGATGGCTATCGGACGCTGCGCGCCGGTCAGGACGTCACCTTCGACATCGAGGAAGGGCCGAAGGGGCTGCACGCCGTGAACGTGCAGATGATCGGCGATGCCTACGGCGACGACGAAGGGCCTTACGAGTAGGAACCAGCCGCCGGTGCGCTACATCTTCTCGATGATGGCGTCGCCGAACTCCGAGCACTTGAGCAGCGTCGCGCCGGTCATCAGGCGTTCGAAATCGTAGGTGACGGTCTTCTCGGAGATCGCGCCTTCCATGCCCTGCACCACGAGGTCGGCCGCTTCGCGCCAGCCGAGGTGCCGCAGCATCATCTCCGCCGAGAGAATCAGCGAGCCGGGGTTCACCTTGTCCTGCGCCGTGTACTTGGGCGCCGTGCCGTGGGTGGCCTCGAACAGCGCCACGGTGTCGCCGATGTTGGCGCCTGGGGCGATGCCGATGCCGCCGACCTGGGCCGCGAGCGCATCCGAAAGGTAGTCGCCGTTGAGGTTCATGGTGGCGATGACGTCGTACTCGTCCGGGCGGGTGAGGATCTGCTGCAACATCGCGTCGGCGATCATGTCCTTGATGACGATCCGCCGCTCGGTCTCCGGGAAGACGATCTGGTGCCAAGGCCCGCCGTCGAGCGGGATCGCGCCGAACTCCTTCGCCGCCAGCCGATAGCCCCAGTCCTTGAAGGCGCCCTCGGTGAACTTCATGATGTTGCCCTTGTGGACGAAGGTCACCGACGACCGCCCCTCGGCGATCGCGTACTGGATGGCCTTGCGCACCAGGCGTTCGGTGCCGGCGACGGAAATGGGTTTGACGCCGATGCCGCAGTTCTCGGTGAAGCGGATCTTCTGCACGTCCATGTCGTTGCGCAGGAAGGAGATGACCCGGTCCGCTTCCGCGGAACCGGCCTCCCACTCCACGCCCGCGTAGATGTCCTCGGTGTTCTCGCGGAAGATCACCATGTCCGTCTTCTCCGGTGCCTTCACCGGGCTCGGTACGCCTTGCAGCCAGCGCACCGGGCGCTGGCAGACGTAGAGGTCGAGGTGCTGGCGCAGGGCGACGTTGAGGGAGCGGATGCCGCCGCCCACCGGCGTGGTCATCGGCCCCTTGATGCCGACCAGAAACTCGCGCATGGCGGCGAGGGTTTCTTCGGGAAGCCATTCGTCCGGGCCGTAGACGTCGAGGGACTTCTCGCCAGCGTAGATCTCCATCCAGGCGATGGCGCGGTGCCGACCGTAGGCTTTCCGCACCGCCGCATCGACCACCTTGAGCATCACCGGCGTGATGTCCACGCCGATGCCGTCGCCTTCGATGAATGGAATGATCGGCTTGTCGGGCACGTTCAGAGTGCCGTCCTCGGCAACGCTGATCTTGGTTCCGGTGGACGGCACTGCGATATGTTCGTAGCCCATCGGCGACTGCTCCCCCTGCGAAAAGCGGCGCATTGTACATGAGCGGCGCGATGGATAGACCGGCCAGGCGGCGCGAAGGCGAACGCCCCTTGCGGTGCCGATGCGACCCGACAGGCGGTTTTTCGCGGTGTAGGCGAAGTCGCTAGACCGAGCCCCGTCTGCCTCGTACACGGGTGCGCGTGCCGGCGGCGCCTTGCGCTACCATCCGCGGCCTGTTCGCTTGGCCGCAGGCGACTCCCACCTCAGTGCAGGGCAAGCGCCCTTGAACCGCATCGAGATGACTGACTCCCAGCCCAGCACGCCACCCGCCTACACGTACTTCTCGCGCTCGAAGCGGCCTTTGCCGTCGCCCCATCCGCTGGTCGTCTTCGCCACGTTCGTCGGCATGGGCGCCGGAGTCGTGCTCGGCATGAGCGCCTTCGTCGCGATGACCTTGCGCGAGGCGCCCGACGAACGGCTGCTGCTCTCGGTGGTGCGGGCGGTCGGCGACAGCTACGTGGAGGACCTGCCGCGCGCGCAGCTGGTGGACAACGCCATTCGCGGCGTGCTGGCCGGTCTGGACGATCACTCCATGCTGCTCGACGAGCGCGATCTGTCCACGCTGCAGGAGGAGACGAGCGGTCGTTTCGGCGGCGTCGGCTTGGTGCTCGCGCTGGTCGACGGCTACGTCACCGTGGTCGAGCTGTTGTTTGACACGCCCGCCGCCCGCGCTGGCATCGTCGTCGGCGACCGCCTGATCGAAGTGGACCACGAGTCGCTCAAGGGGCGGACGCTGCGCCAGACCGTGGACGACCTGCGCGGCGAACCGGGCACCGATGTCCACCTCCGCATCCGCCGCGCCGCTGCGCCGGCGCCGCTCGACTTCGACCTCGTCCGCGACGCCATCGCCCTGCCGAGCGTGACCAGCCGCGCCCTCGCGCCCGGCTACGGCTACGCGAAGATCCGCCGTTTCAACGAGACCACCGGCGACGAGCTGGAGGCGGCGGTGGCCAAGCTGGCCGCGGAGCAGGCGCTCGAAGGCTTCGCCATCGACCTGCGCGGCAACTTCGGCGGCCTGCTGAAGGCGTCGGTTTCGGTCGCCGACGCCTTCCTCGAAGACGGCCTGATCGTCTACACCGAGAGCCGAACGGCGCGGGCGACCCAGCGCCACGAGGCGGGCGGCGGCGATCTTCTCGACGGCGCACCGCTCGCCGTGCTCATCGACGCGGACTCCGCCTCGGCGGCCGAAGTGGTCGCCGCCGCGCTGCAGGACAACCAGCGCGCTGTCGTGCTCGGCGAGGCCAGCTACGGCAAGGGTTCCGTGCAGTCGGTGATGTACTTCCAGAAGCGCCGCGCCCTCAAGCTGACGACGGCGCGCTACTTCACGCCCGCCGGCACCTCCATCGAAGACGTGGGCGTCACGCCGGACATCGACGTGCCGGCGAACGCCCACGAGACCACCGACGCCTACGAAGAGCGCCTGCTGGAACGCACCTTGGCCGCGCTCAAGAGCTAGCGGCTCTTCGACGAAGACGGGATGGTTTTGGTAGCTGCGGTCGGACTCGAACCGACGACCCCAGCATTATGAATGCTGTGCTCTAACCAGCTGAGCTACGCAGCCACGTCGGAAGGGCGCGGATTCTCGAAGACATGCGCCAAGGCGTCAAGAGGGTGTCGAGACATTCGTCCGCGACCGTGCGTTCGGCCAGCGCGAATGCGCTGGAGCTATCGGCGACGGCCTTGAGCACGGCGAGTCGCAGTGAGGAACCTCAAAGCGCACCTCGCCGGCGCAGCTGTTCTTCGAGTTCCGCGACGCGGTGCTCCGCCGCCTCCGCACGGGCTCGCTCCTCTTGGGCCTTGGCTCTCTCGGCTTGGGCTTCAGCGCGCGCCCGCGCCTCTCCGGCCCACGCTTGCGCCTCGCGGGCCCGGGACTGGTCGTAGTCGGGAATGTCCGTCCCAGTCGCCGGGTCGCGCCAGCGCATCGTCAGCGCCCAGGTCTCTTTCTCCGCCGACGGCCCCGTCCTTTCCGCCACGTAGGCCACCAACCCCAGCACTGCGCTTCGCACGCCGCGCTCGCCGTTCGGCAGCAGAACCTCGCCGAGCGGCTCGCGCCGCTCCACCGTCAGCGCGAACCCCCACAGGTCCTTGCCGACCCCGGCCCAGTCCATGCCGGTGGAGTCGAAGAGCAGGCACTCGCGCACGCCGAGCCGCTGGTAGACGTCCAGCTTGCGCCCCACGTCGTGCTGCCAGGTGCTCTTCGACACCACCTCCAGCACGAAGTCCGGCGGCCCCAGCCGGTCCACGTCGTAGTCGGAGCGCGTCGTCCGGCGCGGTACGTCGAGCGCCACGAACACGTCCGGCGACAGCCGGCTCTGCAGCGGCTTGCCGTGCTCTTTCATGCGAGGGGCAAGCCCCTCGCGCTCCCCGGCTGAGGGCTCCCTAAAGAGAATGTGCAGGTCGTCGCCCACCTCGGCTTCCGGGTAGCGGTGCATCAGCGCGTTGCGGGAGTACGCGGTGGCGGTGGCGTGCGGCGCCTTCACGGGGATTCGCACGTCCACCAGCGGCGGATCGAGGGAGTAGGGCCCGTCGAACGACGACGGGTCGTGCTGTTGCGGGTCGAACGTCCGGGCGCGGCCATTGACTTGGCCGGGCCGCGGGACGCTCCCGGTCCTGCGCGGCGGCGTAGCCGGCGACCCCGGACGGGGGTGGAGATCGGAACGGGCTTCGGGCATCGCTTGCTCCTTGTGGGCGTCGCCACGGAGTCGGCCTGCACATTGGCGACAGGGTAGCACGCGCCGTACGCGTGGCGGCCCGCGGCGCGGCGGCGTCGGGTTGTTTCGAGCAGGGTCATCATGGCGGAAATTCTCGGCACGCGCCGCCGCCCCGTCTACAGTGAAAGGCGTATGGGATGCCGCGGCGATGTCGCACAGCCCGCACACTCGCCGACAGGCTCGCCAAAGCTGCGCCGGGCGTACGCCGCGCCGTTGCCGGCTCTCGTACTTCGGTGTGCGTTGCGACGGCGCCGCGCGCCCTTCTGCGCTGTCGGTTCGCAGAAGCAGAACCGCTCGCGACGACAGTCGACGTCGGGGAAGCGGACACGACGACTCCGGCGACCGACGCCGGCAACGCCCGCGGGCAGGCGAGGCGCCTGCGCCCGGTGTTGCCGCCCGCCGCCGACTTGGGATTCGTTGCCCATCCTGCGCGATGAGTGCCTTGAAACGTCGCCGCGCAGAGTCTATATAGGCATCCAACGCAACCGCTTCGGACCCTTTGAGATGGCTCATCCGTCCGCTTTCGCTGCTCGCGCCCCTTCGGCGATTGAAATCAACAAGGTGCTCCGCAGCACCTACGCGCTGCTCGCGTTGACGCTGCTGTGGAGCGCCGTCACGGCCAGCATTTCGGTGGCGGTCGGCGCGCCGCACCTCGGCTTCATCACGTTGATCGTCTTCTTCGGCCTGCTCTTCGCGGTCCACAAGACGGCGAACAGCGGCTGGGGGCTGGTGTGGACCTTCGCGCTCACCGGCTTCCTCGGCTTCTCGCTGGCGCCGCTGTTGAGCGCCGTGTTGAGCATGCAGAACGGCGGCGCCTTGGTGGCGCAGTCGCTCGGCATCACCGCGGTGGCCTTCTTCGGCCTGTCGTTCTACACGGTGACCACGAAGCGGGACTTCAGCTTCCTCACCGGCTTTCTGGTCGTCGGCGCAATCGTCATCGTCGCGTCGTGGATCGTCTCGATCTTCTACTGGACGACGCTGATGTCGCAGGTGTTGGCTGGCATCGGCATCCTGTTCGGCGCCGCGCTCATCCTCTGGGAGACCAGCGCCGTGGTGCGCGGCCAGGAAACGAACTACATCCGCGCCACGGTGGGCATCTACGTCGCCATCTACAACATCTTCAGTTCGGTGCTCTTGCTGTTCGGCCTGGGCGGAGACGATTGAGCGCACCCTGTCGGGTGCGTGCGGGTTTGCTCCGCAACTCGGTAGCTTGATTCGATTGCGACGCAGGCACCTTAGAGGCGAGTGAGCTGCCGGTAGGCCTTCTGCAGGGCTTCCGGCAGTTCCGCCGTTTCCTCGATCACCATGTAGCGGTTGTCCGGGCACATGCGCCGCAGATAGTCGTGGCCGGCGCGGTCCACGGTCACGCAGAACGTCTCGACGCCTTGGCTCTCGGCTTCGCGCAGCGCTTTCGCCGTGTCCTGAACGCCGTATTCGTGTTCCCCCCGCTGCGGGCCGTAGTCGTGGTCCTGGGGAAAGCCGTCGCTGACGATCAGCAGCACCTTGAGCGCCGCGCCGCTCGCCAGGAGCTTGCGCGCGGAGTGGCGAATCGCCGGCCCCATGCGCGTCGAACGCTTCGGCTTCATGGCGGCGATGGCGTCCAGCACGCCCTGGTCGAAGGGTTCGTCGAACTCCTTGGCGACGTAGAACTCCACCGCCTCGCGCCCGTAGCCAGAGAAGCCGTACACGCCGTAGCGGTCGCCCAGCCCTTCCAACGCCGTCGCCATCGAGAGCACGGCCTCGCGTTGAATGTCGATGATGCGGCGCTTGGCGGCTTCCGCCGCCATGCGGGCGGCGAAGTCGTAGTCGTCGTCATCGTCGAAGTAGGGGTCGCGGATGTCCTGGGCCGGCGCGTCCGCTGCGCTCGGCCTCTCCTCTTCTTCGATCACCACGTCGTCCGTGGAGGCCGACAGGTCGACCAGAAACGCCGCCGCCACGTCGCGGCGCAGGCGTTCGCGGCGGCTGTAGACGCGCTCGTCGGGAGACGTGCCGTTGCGGATGTCGATGCGCGTCGCCACGATGGCGTCCAAGTCGAGTTCGTCGCCCTCGGGCGTCTTCTTCACGCGCTGGTAGCCGGCCGGCCGCACCTGCTCGAAGCGGCGGCGCACGGCGCCAGCGAAGGGTCGCACGGCGTCCAGCAGCGCTTGACCGTCGGCGCCGGAGAGGGCCGGCAAGCGCTCTTCGTAGAGGCGGCACCAGCCGCGCAGGTAGACGCCGTTGGCGTAGTCCCATTCATCGTAGCGGAAGCTCTCGCCGCCCCGGTCTTCGCCCAGCGTGCGCCGCACCGCGGCGCGTTCCATGTCGATGCGCCGTTTCAGCCGATCGCGTTCGGTGCGCTGGTCGGGAAGGGCGAGCAGGTCGGCGTCGGTGTCGCGGAGTTCGCCGCCCTCATCGCTCCGCCCGGCCTGCACCGCGTCGCTGGCCATCTCGGCGAACTCCAGCGCCGCCACCTCGCTTTCCACGCCCTCGAGTTCCTCCTGCCAATCCTCCAGCCTGGCTTCGCGTTGCAGCCATTCGAGGGGCGCTTCGCCCTGCTCGGCGTCGACGAGCGGCGCGTCGAACGGGCGCAGCGCCGCGGCGCAGGCCACGGTTGCCGCAGCCGAGGCGTAGACGTCCGCATCCGCGTCGAGCACTCCGACGGCGAGCGGCAGCAGCGGTTCGTCCGCCGGCAGGTCGGCGAGGGCGCGTTCGAGGGCGGCGGCATCGCTTGCGCCTTGGCGATAGCGGCGGCTGCCGGGATACCGTCTGCTCACCGCGCTGCGGATCCTGGCTGTCTCGACGATGCGAAAGAGACGCCGCGCCAACTCCGGCTGCTCGAAGCCGGCGAAGAAAACCCCCAGGTCCGAATCACGCTCGGCGGCGGTGGCGGGCGAGCGCTGCGCGAGCGAACGGATGCGCTGCGCGGCGATGTCCATGTCGAAGCGGTAGGTGCCGAACTCCCTGAACCCCAGTTGTTCGAGCACGGCGCGACGATAGGCGCCGCGGTCGCGTTCGTCGCCGAAGGCGTCGATGGCGTCCGGCAGGTACAGGCTGCGCCCGTCGTGGCACGCTTCCACGCCGTCCGCCGCCTCGCCTTCGCCCAGTTCGCGCAGCGATTTGACGTGGTAGCGCCGCCCGCCGATGCCTTCGGCGAACAGCGCGAGGGCGCGTTCGATGTCGATGAGCGCGGTCAGGGCCAGACGACGTCGATGATTCCAGCGACGGCCTCCTGCACGGCGGAGTCGTCGGAGACCGCCTGCACGATCGCCAGATCCGCCGCCCGGCGAGGTGCGATGCCGCGCTCGACCAGCGCCGCGGCGTAGATGAGCAGGCGCGTGCTGACGCCATCGCGGAAGCCGTGCTCGCGCAGGTTGCGCACCTTGGCGCCGATGGCCGCGAGGCGCATGGCGACGTCTTCCGCGGCGCCGCTTTCGTGGGCGATGATCGCCGCTTCGCGCTCTTCGCTCGGATAGTCGAAGGCGAGGCTGACGAAGCGCTGCCGCGTGCTCGCCTTCAAGTCCTTGAGCAGGCTCTGGTAGCCGGGGTTGTAGGAGATGACGAGCAGGAAGTCGTCGTGCGCGCGCAGCAGTTCGCCGGTCTTGTCGATGGGCAGCACCCGGCGATGGTCCGTGAGCGAGTGGATGAGCACCGTGGTGTCCTTGCGCGCCTCGACGATTTCGTCCAAATAGCACAGTACGCCGTGCCGGGCAGCTCGCGTAAGCGGCCCGTCCTGCCACACCGTCTCGTCGCCTTTGAGCAGGTAGCGGCCCACCAGATCGGTGCCGGTCAGGTCTTCGTGGCAGGAGACCGTCACCAGATGCTCGTCGAGGTCCGCACTGCCATTGCCCCGCAAGCGCCAGGTCATGTGCTCCACGAAGCGCGTCTTGCCGCAGCCGGTGGGCCCCTTGAGCAGCACCGGCAGCCGGCTCGCGTAGGCGGCCTCGAATGCCGCCACCTCGTCGGCCAGCGGCAGGTAGTAGGGTTCCGGCACCGGTCAGGGCACGAAGGCGTCGCGGCCCTGGGCGTAGTTCATGAAGTTCTGCGCGGGATTGCGGTTGACCAGAAAGCGCTTGAACATCGGATGCTTGAGGCTGCGCACTTCGTGCTCGATCTCGGTCAGCACCTCGCCGCTGTCGGGATCGACGATGGCCTGGAAGCGGTACTGGTGCTGGTCGGATTCCTCGGTAATGAGGTCGCGTTCGTTCAGCGCCGTGTGCGGCTTGGAGAAATTCGCCACGTAGATGGCCAGGTGGTGGCCGTCGTAGGCGGGAATCTCGGCGTCGGTCTCGCGGAAGATCAGCCGCTGGTTGCCGCCCATGCTCACTTCGGCGCGCCGTTCGCCGTTCGCCGTGGCGCGGGCCGGCGTTTCGAGCACCTCGTTGTAGAAGCGGGCGATGCCGTCCGCGCTGCCGGCTGGCACGTCCAGCACCGCGAAGGGAATCCCCAGGCTGGTGCCGAAGCCGGGCCCGAAGGCGCGGATGTCGTTGCCCCAGGGGCAGGAGAGGGCGATGTGGTCGTTCTTCTCCTCGCGCTTGAAATCGGTGCCCTGCATGGGCCGGTCGATGAAGTCGAGCCGCCGCTTCAAGTCGTCGAGGTCCGGCACCACCACGCCGATGTGGCCGCGGAACTTCTGCGCGTCGCGCTTCGGCAGATGGAACTGCTGCTCGCCGACGTTGATCCACATGTTGAAGGTGCCGAAGTCGATGTACGGGTCGCGGGTGAAGCCGAGGCCGGTGACGTAGAACAGCGCCGCCAACTGCTGGTCCGGCACCGTCAAGTTGATGTGCTCCATGTTCAGGACGTTGCCGAAATCCTCCTCGGCGCGGTCGAAGTTCCGAGTGCTCATGGTTTCTCCGTCGTGCTTGCGTTGCCGCCCGAACGCGCCGCCAGATGGGCGCGGCGCTCGCGGTAGTAGTCGTCGATGGGGCCGAAGCCGGCCGTGTTCTCGAAGGCGGCCCGGGTCGCGGCATGGATTTCGCCTTCGCTCGCGGCCGGATCCCAGGCGCCGCCCTGCGGCTGGCGAACATGCCAAGGCGAATCGCAGAACACTTCGATGCCGTTGCCTTCCGGATCCGCGAAGTAGAGCGACCAGGCGTTGCCGTGGGTGACCGGACTCACGTTCGCCGTCCGCTCGTCCGCGCGCAGGCGGCCATGCAGCGCCTGCACTTCCTCCAGCGACTCGACGCGAAAGGCAAAGTGCGCCACCCGATTGCGCGTTGGCGCGTCTTCGCCGCCTTCGCTCTCCATGAACGCCAGCTGGTGATGGTCCGTCTCCACCTGGCTCAGGAAGGCCACGATCTTGCCGCCCAAGTCGCCGCGGTCGGTGACCTCGAAGCCGAGCACGTCGGTGTAGAAGCCGAGCATCCTCTCCATGTTCCGCACATGGACGAACGCATGGGACCAGCGAAGCTGCATGATTTTGCGCCTTGGATTCGCCGCGAGACGTTGCGCGAGCGTAATACAAACGGCGATAGTGCGGTAGCGCGGCAGCGGGGGGAGACATGGCGGGAGACGGAAACGCAGGCGAAGACGCACTGCTGGACGCCATCACCAAGGCGCTGCCGCCGCTGCTCACCGCCTTGCACGCGCTCGACTACGCCGCCCGCCACCTGCACCCGCCGAACCTCGCCGCCCTCGCCGAGGCCGTGGCGCCGACCGCGCAGCCGTTGCGCGACGGCCTGGCGCAGTTCGAGGCGGTGGACTTCCCGCAACACTTGGGCGCGTTCAAGGCGCAGGTGCTGCGCGCTGGCGAATGTGCCGTGCGGGCACTCGACGGGCTCGAAGCCGCGGCGGAGTCCGCCAACGACGCCATGACGGCCTATCGAGCGCTGGGGCAGCGCACCCGAGCCGTCGAAGCGCTCTATCCCATCGCCGCCACGCTGCCGCCCCTCAGCCGCTTTTTCGTCGAAGCCGGGCGGCGCGACGACGAAGCGCTGCTCGCCAAGCTGGCCGCCGCCGATGGGTCGCGAGAGGACGTCGGCATCATCCACGCCGGCAACGACAAGACCATGCGCGGCGGCTTCTCCCTCTACGTGCCGGAGTACTACTACGGCGAACGCGAACTGCCGCTGATCGTCGCCCTGCACGGCGGTTCCGGCCACGGTCGCGACTTCCTCTGGACCTGGCTGGTCGAAGCGCGCAGCCGCGGCGCGATCCTGCTCAGCCCCACCGCGAAGGACAGAACCTGGTCCCTGATGGGGCCGGACGTCGACAGCGCCAACATCGGCGCGATGGTGGAGCACGTGGCGGAGCGATGGCGCCTCGATCGGGCGAGAATGTTGCTCACCGGCATGAGCGATGGCGGCACGTTCTGCTACGTCAGCGGCCTGCGTTCGGATTCCCCGTTCACGCACTTGGCGCCGAGTTCCGCCAGCTTCCACCCGCTGCTCCTCGACGGCATGTCCCGCGAACGGCTGCAAGGCTTGCCGATCTACCTCATCCACGGCGCGCTGGATTGGATGTTCCCGGTGGACATCGCCCGCACCGCCAACGCCGCACTAAGCGGCGCCGGAGCGGCGGTGCATTACCGGGAGATCGACGATCTCTCCCACACTTGGCCCAGAGATGAAAACCCGCGCATCATGGACTGGTTCCTCGGCGAAGACTGAGGCGAGTCCAACGCACTCGAAAGGTCACCCCGGCGGCTTGTTCGCCGCCACCGCCAGCCTATAGGCGCCGCGTTCGTGGTGGTGGAGCCGGTAGCGGTTGAACGGTTCGAGCAGCGTGAAGCCGTAGGCGACCGCCCAGTCGAGGCACGTCGTCATCAGAATGTCCACGCCGGTGAACCCGTCGCCGACCAGGTAGGGCGACGATTCGACCCTCGGCAACGCCCAGCGCACCTGCTTCTCGAAGCCCGCTCTCGCCGCTGCCATCGCCGCCGGGGCTTCGCCGTAGAGAGGTGCCAGGTCGCCGTGCTTGCGCATCACGTAGAGCGTGTGCGCGTCCAGCTCCATCAGGATGAACGAGGTCCACTCGTCGTACCGAGCGCGTTCGACGCTTCCCGACGGCGGCGTCAGGCGCCCGTGGGCATCGCCGAGCCAGGTGACGATGGCCGCGCTCTCGGTGAGCGTCAGGTCGCCATCCACGAACACCGGAATCTTCTCCTTGACGCTCAAGGCGCGGAACTCGGCGCTCTGCGTCTCGCCGGTGCGCGAGCCGATGCGCCGCGTCTCGTACTCGATGCCGAGTTCGGCGAGCGCCCAGTGGACGCGCAACGTGCGCGCCGTGCCCGCGCCCCAAACGGTGATGGCCATGCGCTCCCCTCGTCCAAGCGAACCGGAGACAACGCTAAAGCGTTCGGCCCGGTGTTGCGTACTGTAAAGGCATCCATTTATAGTGGCAGCGAAGGCCGAGACGGTTTGGGAACGAAACAGCACCCCCGATGAACGAGAAGCGCCTACGCAAAGGCCGCGGCGCGGTGTCGAACCCCGCCAGCCGCTTCGACGCCACCGTGAGCGAACCCGCGAGCGACGGCTGGGAGCAAGCCGAGTCGGAAGACTTCCCCGAGCCCGACCCCCGCACCACCTTCCTGCCGGACAAGACCCGCGACATCATCGCCACCAACAACTCGCCGGACATCCCCTTCGACCGCTCCGTCAACCCGTACAAGGGCTGCGAACACGGCTGCGTCTACTGCTACGCCCGCCCCACGCACGCCTATCTCGACTTGTCGCCTGGGCTGGATTTCGAGACCCGCATCTTCTACAAGACGGAACCCGCCGAACGCCTGCGCGAAGCCTTCGAGAAACCCGGCTACCGTTGCCGTCCCCTCGCCATCGGCACCAACACCGATCCGTACCAGCCCGGCGAGAAGCAGCACCGCGTCACCCGCCGCGTTCTGGAAACGCTCTGGGAGTACCGCCACCCGGTCACCATCGTCACCAAGGGCGCCCTCGTGCTGCGCGACCTGGACATCCTGGCGCAGATGGCCGCCAACGGCCTGGCCAGCGTGGCCGTCAGCATCACCACCTTGGACAACGCGTTGAAGACGAAGCTGGAACCGCGTACCGCTTCGCCCTCGGCAAGGCTGCGCATGGTGCGCGAACTCGCCGCCGCGAAGATTCCGGTCGGAGTGATGATGGGGCCGGTGATTCCGGTCATCAACGACGCGGAAATCGAAGCCATCGTGGCGCGTTCGGCCCAGGCCGGCGCCGAGTTCGTCGGCTACGTCATGCTCCGCCTGCCGTTCGAGGTGAAGGACCTGTTCGCCGAGTGGCTGGCGGAACACTATCCGCTGAAGGCGGAGCACGTGATGAACCGCGTCCGCGACCTGCGCGGCGGCAAGGCGTACCAGGCGGAGTGGGGCACGCGGATGCGCGGCCAGGGCGTCTACGCGGACCTCGTCGCCAAGCGATTCGAGATCGCGCTGCGCAAGAACGGCCTCGACAAGTCGCCGCGCCGAATGGAACTGCGCACCGATCTCTTCCGCCGCCGCCAGGCGACCCTGTTCTAGCGGAAGCGCCGCCCAAGAAGCACGTCGCCGTCAAGTGTGGCCGTCGCGAACTTCGGCAGCGGCTTCGGCGCGCAATTGAGGTGCGGCGACGGTCTGCCAATCTTGGCTGCGATGGATCCAGCCGTGGACGGTGAAGCGGGCGTCCTCGTGCGCGTCGGACTCGCTCCGCACCGGCAGCACCTCGTGGAAGTAGCTGCTTGGAAAGAACACGATGCTGTTGTGTACCGGGTCGATGCGCGAGAACGCCGCCGTGCGGTAGTCGCGGCTCGTGACGCACGTGTCGTACAGCAGCAGTTCGCCGCCGCTGAACCGCTTGGGTTCGCGGTGAAAGTAGTAGGCGTAGCTGACCCGACGGGTTCTGTACACGATTCCTTGGTTGTCTCGATGCGCGCGAAAGAAACCGCCGCCGCGATGCGCCGTGGCGTCCAGCTCGATGTAGATTTCGCGCATGTCGTCGACCCGCAGGCGGTCGAACACGCCGCGTGCGACGCGGAGCATCTCCTCGACGAACCAAGGACGAATCCGCCGCCGGAGCGGGCCGCCCGCGGAGGCGGCAACGTGGGTCTTGGAGTCGACGACGCTCTTGCCTTTGCTCGCGATCTCGGTAGGAACGAAGTGCTCGCGCCCCCCGATCATCAGCTCCAACAGCATGTCTTGCCGATCCTTGGGCAGGAAATCGGCGATGTGGATGAACGGCGCTGGGTGCGGGCCTTCGGGCTCGGTCTTCGGCAGCCCCTCGCCGGTCAACGCGCAGACCCCCCACGCCGCGAGGGCATCGCCGTTCAGGGCCTTGAGCTTCCGGTAGGTCTCCACCGCCGCGCCGAAGTCGCCCAGCTTGCGCTGCACCTCGCCCAGCTGCCGCAGCGCTTCCGGGTCTTCTGGATCCGCGGCGAGCCGCCGTTCTATTCTGGCCTTTACCTGATTCAGGAAAGCCGGGGCGGTGGACGCGATCCTAGCCGCGGGGCGATCGTCGTCTCGCGCAAGCGTTGCGCTCTGTTCCGCCGCGTCCCCCGTTTTTGCCTTTGGCATCGCCATCGCCTTGCAAACCGCTTGATTCGTAACGCTATCGCCCATGCTGCGCCGCGTACGGGCTCAGCACCCTCTAGACATTTCGCCGCTGCCAAGGGGAGTCCTTGGAGCGGCGGTTCGGTAGCCTATGTGTTGCAGACACGAGAGACCGAACGATGAGGATGTTCGCACAAGACGCCGCCTTCTACCGGCGCTGGACGGGACGGGCGCAGCGCCGGCTGTCCGAAATCCAAGTTCCCACAAAGCGCCGTTCCTCTGTAGATGCCGGACGAGCGGCCGGACGATCGCAGCGAAGCCACCGATGCTCCGCGGCAGAACCGGCTGTCGTCGGACGTGTTCGTGGCGCTGGACGTGCCGCGCCACACGACGCGCTCCGACTACGACGTGGACCGACTGGGTCTCAATCCAAGGACGGAGAGATGGGATGCGGGAACTTCTGTCGGTCTTTCAAGAAGTTGAGGACTCCAGGCGAGGCAACGCCAAGCGCCACGACCTGCACGACATGCTGGCGATCTCGCTGCTGTCGATGCTCACCGCGGACGCACGTGCGTGGACATGGAGGACTACGGTGCGTGGCGGAGTCGTGGCGGGGGACGTTTCTGGGGCTGGAGCGCCACAACTGGCCGGCCTCTCCGCCGTCGGCAAGGTGGTCGCCGAGCGGCGTCTCGCGGACGGCGCCGAGAGCGTCGACACCCGCTACTGCCTGCTCAGCGCCAAGCTCTCGGCGGAGCGCTTCGGGCGCACGGTGGCTCCCACTGGGCCATCGAGAACGCCGATGCTTCGCATCGGACGCCTGCACTGGGTGCTCGACGTGTCGATGGACGAAGACCAGGCGCGCAACCGCAAGGGCAACGGCGCCGCCTGCTTGGCCGTCGTCCGCCGGCTGGCCCTGAACATGGCCCGGATGCATCTCGACAAGCGCTCCGTCCGCCGCAAGTTCATCCACGCCCAGCGCAGCGACGACTTCCTGCTCGACATGATCCGCGGCGTCCGCGGACACGAGGAGGCACCGGATTTCAAATGCAATCGCCTTGCTGAAGCCCTCGACAGCCCTTGACAAGCGGTGATCGTGCAGTCAACCTACGCTCGAAATGCGCTGGGGGGCCTACCCGTTGAGGACTGTGCGCAAGTCTAGGCACGTCTCCAACGAGCGAGGCCGCAGGCGGTTTCCGGCATTGAAGACGGAGGGCCAGCCGCAGCAAGGGCGGGTCTACGAAGGCGACACACAGAAGAGGAGCCTAGGAAAAATGGCGCACTCGCAGAATTCCCCCCCCCCCCCCCCCGACGGCGCATCGAGCGGGAGCCCTGCCGTGGCTAGCGCGTTGAGCGAACACGGTGCGGGCGAAGCGCCCGCGAAGAAGCCCTAGAGCAGGCCCACCTTCTACGTCCTCACCGACGTGATCCAGAGCCACGGCTCTCCGTCGAACAAGCCCGACCGCCCTGCGCAAGAGGACGAGTCCATTCCTCCCCTCATTTCCGGCAGCTCAAGGTACAAGAGCTACCGCCCAATGACCGCCTAGCTCACGAACACGCTTTAGGTAGCGCTCGTCGCCGAGGGCATCAGTACGACGCTGCTGCTGGCGGCGGCCGTCGGCTCTGGCGTCATGACGGAGATTCTGGCCGCTGGCGACGACGGTGCCGCTCGGCAATGCGCTCGCCACGGGCGCTATGCTCGCCGTGTTCCTCACGATCTTCGGTCCGATTTCCGGCGCGATTCAATCCCGCGATCACTGCCATCTTCCCTGATTGGACGGGAGATCGACTCTTTCGCGAGCAGCGTCGTGCATCCCCTGCCCCGCGACTCGCGCACCTAGGCGGTTCATTCGCCCGACAGGGCCGCCGTGTCCTCGGTCTCTTCCTGCGCCTGTTCCTTGCGGGCATCTCCTCGATCGGCCACTTCGGCGTCAAGTCGAGCCCCCTCAAGCCGGGATAGTCGGGCGCGTAGCGAGTCGCTCGGTAGACGGCGGTCTCGGCGCGGGTTCCGATGGGCCACGCCTCGCCGGGTCCAAGCTGGGCACCGAGGTCGCCGATCGCGATCGGGTCTCCTTGGCGCAGGATGCGGCGCCCCACAGGAGTCATGTACTTCCACACCGTTTCGCCACTCGGCGTCACCTCCACCAGCACCCCCCGCCCCTGCTCACTGACGCAGATCAGCGTGTTGCCGTTCGGAAGCCGCTGCGCCCCGCCCATGCGGTACGACAGAAACTCGCTCGGTGGCGACGCGGTGTATTCCCCAGGACGGCGCGGGCGGGCCCCATGCGCGGCCGGGCATCGGCCGCCGGAGCCCGCAAGGCCGGCACCCCCTTGGCAAGCACGGGGCGATCACATACCAGGCAACTTCGACAACGGAGGAGTGGTCGCGCTGGATGCCTGTGAACTCCCAGCCGTTGTTGAAGACGAGAATGTTGCCGGCGCCCGGCCCAGCCTTGATCCAACGCACGTGGTGGTGCCAGAACAGGCGCTGGTCGGCCGCGGTTCCCGCCGGTAGGCGCGCGGGTTGCCCCAGCGGTACAGCAGATCGCCGCCCCCGGCCTAGCGGAAGCGCCGCGTCACCATGAAGTTCGCCGACGTCATGCGTGGCCGTCGCGGGCTTCGGCGGCGGCCTCGGCCTGCAATCGGCTCTCGACGAAGGGCTCCCACTCGTGGCTGCGATGGATCCAGCCGTGGACGGTGAAGCGCGCGTCCTCGTGCGCGTCGGATTCGCTCCGCACCGGCAGCACCTCGTGGTAGTAGCCGCTCGGAAAGAACACGATGCTGTTGTGTACCGGGTCGATGCGCGAGAACGCCGTCGTGCGGTAGTCGCTGGTCGTGACGCACGTGTCGTACAACAGCAGTTCGCCGCCGCTGAACCGCTTGGGTTCGCGGTGGAAGTAGTAGGCGTAGCTGACCCGACGGGTCGGGTACATCCCCGCGTTGTCTCGATGCGCGCGAAAGAAACCGCCGCCGCGATGCGCCGTGGCGCTCAACTCGATGTAGATTTCGCGCATGGCGTCGACCTGCAGGCGATCGAACACGCCGCGCGCGACGCGGAGGATCTCCTCGACGAACCAAGGACGAATCCGCCGCAGGATCGGCCGCTCGGCGGAGCCCGCGACGTGGGTCTTGGAATCGACGACGCCCTTGCCCTTGATGATGACCTCGGTGGGAACGAAGTGCTCGCACTCCCCGAGCATCGTCTCCAGCAGCATGCCTTGCCGATCCTCGGTCAGAAAATCGGCGATGCGGACGAACGGCGCCGGGTGCGGCCCTTCGGGCGCGGTCTTCGGCAGCCCCTCGCCGGTCAGTGCGCAGACTCCCCACGCAGCGAGGGCATCGCCGTTCAGGGCCTTGAGCTTCCGGTAGGTCTCCACCGCCGCGCCGAAGTCGCCCAGCTTGCGCTGAATCTCGCCCAGCTGCCGCAGCGCTTCCGGGTCTTCCGGATCCGCGGCGAGCCGCCGTTCTATTCTGGCCTTTGCCTGATTCAGGAAAACGGGGGCAGTGGACGCGATCCTGGCCGCAGGGCGATCGTCGGCGCGCGCAAGCGTCGTACGCTGTTCCGCCGCCTCCCCCGCTTGTGCCCGTTGCCCCGCCATGCCTTGCAGAGCGACCTCAACGCCCGCCTTGGCGAAGCCGTTCTTCGAGTTCCACGACCCGGCGCTCCGCCGCCTCCGCGCGGGCCAGCGCCCGCGCCTCGCGGGCCCGTGCTTGGTCGTAGTCGGGGATGTCCGCCCCAGTCGCTGGATCACGCCAGCGCATTGTTATCGCCCAGGTCTCGCCTGGCGTCGACGCCCGCGTCCGTTCCGCCACGTAGGCCATCAGCCTCAGAACTTCGCTCCGCACCCCGCGCTCGCCGTTCGGCAGCAGAACCTCGCCGAGCGGCTCGCGGCGCTCCGGCGTCAGCGCGAACCCCCACAGGTCCTTGCCGACCCCAGCCCAGTCCATGCCGGTGGAGTCGAAGAGCAGGCACTCGCGTACGCCGAGGCGCTGGTAGACGTCCAGCTTGCGCTCCACGTCGTGCCGCCAGGTGCTCTTCGACACCACCTCCAGCACGAAGTCCGGCGGCCCCAGCAGGTCCACGTCGTAGTCGGAGCGCGTCGTGTGGCGCGGCACGTCCAGCGCCACGAACACGTCCGGCGACAGCCGGCTCTGCCGCGGCTTGCCGGGCTCGCTAAAGAGAATGTGCAGGTCGTCGCCCACCTCGGCTTCGGGGTAGCGGTGCATCAACGCGTTGCGGGAGTACGCGGTGGCGGTGGCGTGCGGCGCTTTCACGGGGATTCGCACGTCCACCAGCGGCGGATCGAGGGGGTAGGGCCCGTCGAACGACGACGGGTCGTGCTGTTGCGGGTCGAACGTCCGGGCGCGGCCATTGACTTGGCCGGGCCGCGGGACGCTCCCGGGCCGGCGCGGTGGCGCAGCCGGCGACCCCGGACGGGGGTGGAGGTCGGAACGGGCTTCGGGCATCGCTTGCTCCTTGTGGGCGTCGCCACGGAGTCGGCCTGCACATTGGCGACAGCGTAGCACGCGCCGTACGCGCGGCGGCCCGCGGCGCGGCGGCGTCGGGTTGTTTCGAGCAGGGTCATCATGGCGGAAATTCTCGGAATGCGCCGCCGCCCCGTCTACAGTGAAGGTCGCATAGCGCGCCGGGGCGTTCCCGCACACCCCGCGCCGCTCGCCGCAAAGTCGCCAAACCGCGCCGGACGGACGCTTCGGCGTTGCCGGCTCGCGTACTCCGGTGTGCGATGCGCGGCGTCTCGCGCCTGTTCGGCCGCCGTGTTCCCGTCTTCTCGGCGCACCGTCTAGAATCCGCCGAGACCAGTCGACCCGCCAAAGGAGCTGCAATGAAGGGCAAGATCGCAATCGTCACGGGCGCCGGCACCGGTATCGGCAAGCACACGACGCTCGCCCTGCTGAACGCCGGCTACTCCGTCGCTCTGGGTGGCCGCAGGCTCGAACTGCTGGAGGCGGTAGCCGAGGAATCCGGCGCCGGCGACCGCGCCTTGCCGGTGCGCACCGATGTCGCGGACCCGGAATCGGTCGCCAACCTCTTCGCCGCCACCAACGACGCCTTTGGCCGCCTAGACCTCCTGTTCAACAACGCCGGCACGGGCGCGCCGCCGGTGCCGCTCGAAGAACTCCCTTTGGAGCAATGGCAGCGCGTGGTGGACGTCAACCTCACCGGCGCGTTCCTGTGTACGCAGCACGCCTTCCGCGCCATGCGCAACCAGGACCCGAAGGGCGGCCGCATCATCAACAACGGTTCCATCTCCGCGCACGTGCCGCGCCCGAACTCCGCCCCGTACACCGCCACGAAGCACGCCCTCACCGGCCTCACGCGCTCCACGTTCCTGGACGGACGCCCCCACCACATCGTCTGCGGCCAGATCGACATCGGCAACGCCCACACCCCGATGACCGCGCGCATGGGACAGGGCGCGAAACAGGCCGACGGCTCGACGAAGCCGGAGCCGACCATGGACGTAGCCAACGTCGCCCAGGCCGTCCTCTACATGGACAGCCTTCCCTTGGACGCCAACGTGCCCTTCCTCACCGTCATGGCCTCCTCGATGCCCTACATCGGCCGCGGCTGAGCGCCGCTCCCGTCGATGCCCGACCGCCTACTGCTGCGAGCCGGTGCTAGTGGTTCGTTTCCAAATGCCTTTTCCGTGAGCCTAGCTTGTCGGCATGATCGCGTCTGGATGGTTCGTTCTCGTAGACTTCCTGCGCCAGCTCGGCCGCGCCTACCCGAAGCGGACGCTGATCCGCGTCTTCAAGTGGGGCTATGGACTGGACGACCTGGAGGCGGCGTGACGCTTAAAATGGCATCTTGGAGAACGAACACTAGTGCTGAGCCCCTCTTGGCGACACGGCCTACATAGATGTTCGAGTTGCCAACCCCGTTCAACTATTCCCTCGCGGTTCCGGCTTGATGTCCAGGCGCGGCATGTCGGGGTCGTTCGGGTTGTAGCCGAAGCGCACCTTGTCGAGCATCAGCAGGGGATCGCGCATGTCCACCATGCCAGGGCCAGCCGCCGAGTAGCCGCCCTGGTAGCCGAGTACGCGCTGCAGGCGGCGCGGCATCTTCGCCACTTCCTCTCTCGGCACGCCGATGTACTGGTTCTCCTGCTGGCGCAGGAAGGCGAGGTTGAAGTTCAGGTTCACCGCCATGCGGCTCTCGTCGGTGGTGTTCTCGCCGCCGCCGTGCCACATCGCGCCGGTCCAGCCCACCAGCGAGCCGGCCTTCATTTCGATCTGCACGGTCTCCACGTCCGGCGGCTGGCGCAGCGGCTGGTCGTGCCACAGGTGCGAGCCGGGCACCAGATGCGTGGCGCCGTTGGCCTTGGTGAAGTCCTCCGCCGCGATCACCGTGTTGAAGAGGAAGGGGCGGTGCGGACGGGGAATCGGCCAAATGCTGTCGTCCTGATGCAGCGGCTGCGGCTTGCAGCCAGGCAGCAGGTCGAACAGCACCGCCGCCGAGACCTGCACACGGTCCTTCAGCACCCCCTGCACCAGCGCGAGCATGCGCAAGTCGCACACCAGATCGTCCACGCAGCGGGTCTTGCCGAGCAGGTTGTGGGCGCGCACGGTGGTGCGGTCCGGCGGCAGCAGCTCGCGCACCGGATTGATCTCGCGCTTGAGATCGTCGCGCAGGCGCCGCGTGCGCTCGGCGTCCAGCCAGTCCGGAATGACGACGTACCCCTGCTCGTCGATGGCGCGGAGCCACTCGCCCAGCTCCGGCACCTGCACACGTTCCCCGTAGACGTCGACCGTCTGCTCTTCGGCAATGGCTGCGGCGGATGCGTTCAACTTTCCCAACCCTCGACAAAGGAAGAGGCGAGAGCATACCAAGGGCTACCGCCGGGGTACCGGGAGAGAGCCCGGTGCGCGCACCACATCCCCGATCGCCACGATCGTTGCGTCAGCTAGCGGAACAGCTTCTCCGAGCGGTAGCGCCTTACCGTCGCCAAGGCGAAGAGGGCGCCGAGGGCCAGGGTGGTGGTTGCGGAGATGGTCACGTGGAGCGGGGCCACCGCGTCGCCCTTGATGAGGGCGGTGGCGAGGAGGTGCTGCGAGAGGCTCGGCACGGGCATCAGCGGGATGGACGCCTGCACGGGGTTGAAGAAGGTGAGGACGATGGGCAGCGTCGGCACGGCGATGACCAGGCTGGTGTAGGTCTGGGCTTCGCGGAAGCTCTTCGCGTAGGTAGCCACGAACATCATGCCCCCGGCGCCGAACACCGCGAACGGCAGGATCACGCCGAAGATGCGCAGGCAGACGCCCGCCGACAGATTCGGGCTCATGCCGAGTTCCACCAGCGGCATGAACCCGACCGCCACCGCGAAGGTCACGATGCCGAGCGCAAGCGACGCGGCCATGAACAGAATCGCCGCGCCGAACTTGCCGAGCACCAGCTGCCAACGCGGCGCCGGCAGCGCCAGCAACGGCTCCAACGTGCCGCGTTCGCGTTCGCCAGCGGTGGCGTCGATGGCCACGTGCAGCCCGCCCATCAGCGTCGCGAAGAACAGGAAGTAGGCCAACGTGCCGAGCAGCAGGACGGAGCGCCCAGAGGGCGTGGACACGTCGTTGGTGAGCACCGCGATGGGATGCGCGAGGTCCGGCGCCACGCCGCGAATCAGCAGCCGCTGGTTGCCGACCACGCTGCTGTATTCCAGCAACGCGCCGCGCAGACGCGCGGTGGATGTACGCGCGGCGGTGTTGGAACGGTCCGAGACCACCCAGACGCGGGCAGGAGCGCCCGTGCGCAAGCCTTCGCCGAAGGCGTCGTCCACCGCCAGACCCACCTCCACGTCGCCGCGTCGCACCGCGTCGGCAAGCGCTTCGGCATCGGCGTAGCGGCCGTGTTCGACGTCGATGAGGCGGCTGTCCAGAAACGCCATCAGGTTGTGTACTTCGGTTCCGCCCACCACCGGCACGACGACGGGTTCCAGCCCTTCGTCCACCTGCTGCCGAACGCCGAATCCCATGATGAGCGAGATCAGCACCGGCCCGAAGAGCGGTGCGAAGATCAACGCGGAAGCAACGGCGCGTCGGTCGCGCAGGTTGTCCAGCGCTTCCTTGCGGAAGACGACGAACGCGCCGCGCAGCCCCGTGCCCATGCGCCTATGCCTCGGCGGAACCCACGGCGTACACGAAAGCGTCTTCCAGGCTCTCGCAACCCGTGGCGGCGCGAATCTCGTCCGCCGTGCCGGCCGCCGCGACCTTGCCGGCCGCCAGAATGACGATGGTGTCGCACAGCGCCGCGACTTCCTGCATCACATGGCTGGAGAACAGCACGCAGCAACCGGCGTCGCGCCGTTCGCGCACGACCTCGCGCAAGGCGCGGGTGGCCACCACGTCCAAGCCGTTGGTGGGCTCGTCCAGAATCAGCGTCTCGGGATCGTGGACCAGCGCTCGTGCCAGCGCGACCCGGGTGCGCTCGCCTTGGGAGAAGCCCTTGGCGCGACGATCGGCGATGGCGTCGAGTTCGAGCAGCCGCAGCGCCTTGGCGACGGCCTGGTCGAGTTCGTCGCCGGCCATGCCTTGCAGCCGCGCGTAGTAGGCGATGTTCTCGCGCCCGCTGAGGTTGCCGTAGAGATTCGCGTTGTGCGGCATGATGCCGATGCTGCTGCGCACGGCTTGCGGATCGCGCTCGACGTCCGTGCCGCTGACGCTGGCCCGGCCGGAATCCGGCTTGAGCACGGTCCAGAGGATGCGCAAGGCGGTCGATTTACCCGCGCCGTTGGGTCCGAGCAGCGCGGTGATGCGTCCGTCCTCGGCCGCGAAGCTCACGCCGTTCAGCGCCTGCACGGTGCCGAAGCGCTTGGCGAGCCCTTCCACTTCGATCATGGGCCGGGGCCGAGCGGCGAGGCGAAAAGCGGAAACGGGCGCAGGCGTTCGAGACACGAAAGATCGAGGTCCAGCGCGTCCACGTTGCTCGCATCGTCGGCGACTTCCACGAACTCGGCGATGATGCGGCGCATGCACGGCACCATGACCATGCCGTGGCCTTGGCCCCGTCCCACCACGTGCAGGACATTGCCGAGGTCCGCCGCGGCCAGATCGGCATAGCGGGGCGGGGTGATCGGGTCCAGTTCTCCGCTCAACAGCAGCGTCGGCGCAGCGCTCGCAAGCGGCGACTTGAAGTCGTCGTCGATTGGGCCAGCGGGCCAGACTTCGCACACGCGCGCGGACAGTTCGACGAGGGTGTCGCCCATGTACGTGGCGCGTTGGGCGGCGAAGTCCACATCGCCCCAGAACGGACGGTCTTCGGTGCAGAGCACGGCGTAGTTGAGGCCGGTGGCGATGCCGCGCACCGCTTCGCTCACGGTGTACGCCTGCGCCGCCAGCTTCGCGTAGTCGCGGGCGTGGACCGCCTCGATGAGCGGCGGCAGCAGGCTCGCCGTGATCGGCGAATACACCAGCAGACGCACCACCCCCGCCAGCGTCAGGTGGTCGATGGCCATGTCCACCTCTTCGCCGGTGCGCGGATGCGCGAACGCGACGGTAGCCGGCTGTTCGCGCAGACGCTCCAACGCCTCGCGGAAGTGTTCGCGCAGGTTGGGGAACGCCTCGGCGCACGGGGCGTCGTCCTGGCAGCGTTGGAAGACGGCGTCGAGGGCGGCCTGGCTGTCGAGTGCGGCGTCCGGCCCGAGAGACACCGTGGGTGGCACCACACCGTCCAGCACCATGCTGCGAACGTTTTCAGGAAAGCGCCGTGCGTAATGCTGGACGACCCGCGTTCCGTAGGAGATGCCGTAAAGGCTCAGCCGCTCGTAGCCGAGCGCTGCGCGAACCAGGTCCATATCCTGAACGGCCACGCTGGTGGTGAAGAACCTGGGGTCGTGTTCCAAGGTCCGCAAGCAGTCGATGGCCAGCGCGGCAAGCGATTCGACGTCCGTTTCCCCGTCGCCGATGCTCGAATCCTCCAAGCCTTCGCAGTGCAACGCCGCGGAATCGCCGGTGCCGCGCTGATCGACCAGCAGGACGCCCCGATAGCGCAGGATGCGCCTGAACGCCGCTTCGCTGAGCGCGAAGAAATCGGTGGCGGCCTGCCCCGGCCCGCCGGCAACCACGACCAAGGGTTCCGGCGCCGGGTCATCGGCAAGCGCATCGACCACAGCCACCGCAAGGTCTATGCGTTCGCCGTCCGGGCGCTCATGGTCCAACGGCACGGAAACAACCCCGCAGCGGGCGGCGACTTCGTTTCGACCTTCGTTCGCCGAGAGTTCGCAAGGTGCCAGCTCCACGGCGTAAGCGGCGGATGCGAAGAGCGAGATCAGCGCTAGGCCGACCGCGGGCAGCGTGAATCGCGGGGCGGCGCAGTGTACGCCCTTGCGTAGGAGGAAGCGCATGGGCGGCGAGCGTAACGCAGCGCCGCCGCGCTTGTCGCCACCGGAGGCGAGAAGGGTCGCCCCGGAGCAGGCGTTCGCGTGGTCGCGAGCGACGCTCCGATTTGCGGCGACGGACGATTTCGCGCACAGTGCGCCCCTCAAGCCGCGCCAAGGAGATTCGCTTCCATGAAGGTTGCCGACGCCATCGCCCACGCCCTCAAGGTGGAGGGCATCGACACCATCTTCACCTATCCGGTGAACCCCATCATCGAAGCCGCGGCGGTGGCGGACATCCGCACCATCGTCGTGCGCCAGGAGCGCATCGGCCTGCACATGGCGGATGCCTACTCGCGCCTTTCCTCCGGCAAGAAGATCGGCGTCTTCACCATGCAGCACGGGCCGGGTTCGGAAAACGCTTTCGGCGGCGTCGCGCAGGCGTTCTCGGAATCCGCGCCCATTCTGGTGCTGCCCGCCGGCTACCCCCGCCGCCTCATGCACTACTACCCGAACTTCAACTCGACGCTGAACATGCGCCACGTCACCAAGTGGGCGGAACCGCTGACGATGGGCCGGGCGATTCCCGAAGTGCTGCGCCGAGCGTTCTTCCAGCTTCGTAACGGGCGCCCTGGCCCGGTGCTGGTGGAAGTGCCCGTGGACGTCTTCCGCGAAGACGCGCCGGAAGGCTGGCAGCACAAACCGAGCTACGCCACGCGGGTGGGCCCAGATCCGCAAGACGTGGAGCGGGCTGCGGAAGTGCTGGCCAACGCGGAACGCCCGGTGATCTACGCCGGCCAAGGCGTCCACTACGCGCAGGCGTGGAACGAACTCAAGGCGTTGGCGGAGGAGTGGCAGATTCCGGTCACCACCAGCCTCGAAGGCAAGAGCGCCTTCGACGAAACCCACCCCCTCGCGCTCGGCTCCGGCGGACGCGCCAATCCACGCGCCGTCAAGACCTTCCTGAACGAAGCGGACGTCATCCTCGGCGTCGGGTGCAGCTTCGCGCTCACCGGCTTCGGTGTGCCGATGCCGCGCGGCAAGACGATCATCCACGCCACCCTCGACCCGATGGACCTGAACAAGGACGTGGAGGCCCAGCACGCCCTAATCGGCGACGCCCAGCTGAGCTTGGCCGCCCTAACCGAGGCAATGGCCGACCGCAGCCACGCCAACGCCGAGTCGCGCCGCGGCACGGTGGCGAAGCGCATCGCCAATCTGAAGCAAGAGTGGCTCGCCGAGTGGGAGGCCAAGCGCACCAACAACGAAGCCCCCATCAACCCCTACCGCGTACTGAACGAGCTCCACCGCGCCGTGGACATCGACAACACCGTCATCACCCACGACGCCGGCAGCCCCCGCGACCAGCTCTCGCCGTTCTGGGAAAGCACCACGCCCCTCTCCTACATCGGCTGGGGCAAGACGACCCAGCTCGGCTACGGCCTCGGCCTGGCGATGGGCGCGAAAGTCGCGCAGCCGGAGAAGACCTGCATCAACGTCTGGGGCGACGCCGCCATCGGCTTCACCGGCATGGACTTCGAGACCGCCGTGCGCGAACGCATCCCCATCCTCTCGGTGCTGATGAACAACTTCTCCATGGCCATCGAGATCCCGATCATGCAGGTGGCCCAGGAAAAGTACGGCTCCACCGACATCTCCGGCAACTACGCCGACATGGCCAAGGCCTTCGGCGGCTACGGCGAACGCGTGACCGACCCGAACGACATCGCTAGCGCCATCGAGCGGGGGATCAGAGCGACGAAGGATGGCCAACCGGCACTGCTGGAGTTCATCACGGACAAGGAGATCACGATCTCGAACGAGTAGGGCGCTCTGGCACGGAGCGCCGAAAACGCTATGGACCACCCAACGGAAGTGACATTGCAGGATGTACGCTGTTTCGAAGGCGAACAGCGCGGCTCTCTGCGGCCGATCACACTGCTCGTCGGGGAGAACAGCACCGGCAAGACGACGTTCTTGGGCTGCTACCGGGTACTGAGCAGTATCCTCCCCGAGTACGGCGTTATGGAGGACTCGCCGGACTTCAACATGGAGCCTTTCGCGATGGGATCCTTCCGCGACATCGTGCGCTCCCGGCGCGGTCGAAGCGGGCGCATCGACGAGTTCAAGCTCGGCTTCGAATTTGAAGCGCAACAGGACAGCTCCGTCTTCCGGCTGACTGCCACGTTTCGTGAGGAAGGATCGCAGCCGATCATCTCGTCGCTGCACTTTCGTTTCTCGAGCGGGTCGTTCTTGGAGTTGCGGCGAGGCGATGACAACGGAACCGTTTTTGAAGTGCAGGGGCGTACTTTGGAAACGAATCTCTCTTTTGGCAGCGCACTTGGTTTGTTGTTTTTGGCCGAGCAATCCGAGCGTTCCTCCGATCAACTCCTCAGCGAATCTACCAAGTTGCGAACGATAGTTAAGACCATCAGAGACGCCAGTGCTAAAGGCTCCCGGGAACGTGGCGGCTCACGCAGGAAAGGCGGTACTTTCGCCTTTCCTCGTCTTCCCAAATTGGTGCCGGTGGCACCCCTGCGTTCGAAACCTAAGCGTACCTACGACCCCGTGCGGGAGACGGCTTCTCCAGAAGGAGAACACATTCCGATGCTGATGATGCGGCTGGACCACACTGACAAGCCGCATTGGAAAACGCTGCATGACAGCCTAGTGGAGTTTGGGCGGAGCTCCGGGCTATTCTCCGACATCAAGGTTAAGCGCCACGGCAGACAGATGAGCGACCCGTTCCAGTTGCAAGTCAAGGTGCGCTCCGGCCACAACGCTAACATCATGGACGTTGGCTACGGCGTTAGCCAGAGCCTGCCGATTTTGGTGGACATCATGGCGGCAAACGGCAAGTCGCCGGTGGCGCGACGCCGTACGAGCGAGAGTACATTCCTGCTGCAGCAGCCTGAGGTCCACTTGCACCCACGGGGGCAGGCGGAACTCACCAGCCTGTTCGTCGAGGCGTTCAAGAAGCGTGGCAATCGGTTCCTGATCGAGACACACAGCGACTACATCATCGATCGCGTTCGCATACTGGTCCGCCAAGGTCTGCTGAAGCCTGACGACGTCTCTATCCTCTACTTCGAGCCGAAAGGCAACGCCGTGAAGATTCACAATATGGGCCTTGACGACGCTGGCAACCTTGAGGACGTTCCGGCGGGCTATCGAGAGTTTTTCTTGAAGGAAACCGACAAGCTCTTGGGGTTTGCCGACTAGCAATGTGCATCATTGTCGACGCCAACAAACTCGGCGGGTTCCTCGGCGAGCCGCCCCACGACGAAGCCGCACCGATCCGCAAGTGGCTGGAGCGGCATAGCGGATCAGGAGTCATCGTCTACTCCAATGGTGGAAAATTCGCCTGCGAGCTGGGTGGTAAGGCGGAGAAGAAACTGAGGACCTACGTTCAGGCGGGAAAGGCACGGCTCGAACCAGCGGACCGATTCGAGGACGATGAGGAATTCTTGCGGAAGAGCGGATTGTTGCGATCTGACGATCCCCATGTATTGGCGCTCGCGAGAACGAGCGGCGCACGGCTTCTCTACACTGGAGACGAGAAACTCGTCGCTGACTTCAAGAATGCCGCTCTCATCAGGCGGCCCAGAGGAAAGGTCTACTCAAGCGCCGCCAATGCCAGTCTGCTTACGCCTTCTATCTGCCGAAGGAGGCAGTCTTGATTGAAGGAGTAGCCACGAAGCTGTATCAGCCCTTCGCCTCTTCCTCCGCCAACGCCTCTCGCAGCTTGGCCGCACTCCGCGCCAACACTTCCGGCTCCGCCACGGCCCGTGAGTGGAACCCAAGCCCCTCACCGGTATATCGCGGCACCACATGAAAATGGATGTGAAACACGGTTTGCCCGGCCGCCGCACCGTTCAACTGCATCACCATCACGCCCCCGGGATCGAACGCCCGCTTCACGGCTCTCGCCACCCGCTGCGTAGTGGCGATGAGATGCCCAAGGCTCTCCGCGCTGAGTTCGAAGATGTTCTGCGCCGCCTCCCGGGGAATCACTAGCGTGTGGCCGGGGCTTTGCGGCATCACGTCCATGAACGCGATGCAGTGCTCGTCTTCGGCCACCACGTGGGCGTCGGTCTCGCCGCGCAGGATCTTTGCGAAGATGTTGTCGTTGTCGTAAGCCATCGAAATCTCCAGCCCCGGCGCTACGCCAGCTCGAGACCCCGAGGCACCCCCGGGTTCTCAAGCGCCTGAATGCGCCCCCGCAGATCCTGAAAGCGCTCCTCCTGCTCCAGCGTCTCGCGGGGTACGCCGAGGCCGGTGCGCGTGGCGTACTCCCGATGCTCGGCGAGGAACTGCGGGAGGTCGTCGTAGGTGGAGGTCTGCGCCAAGGCGAGGATGTCGTCCACGCGCACGGTGTCGCGCATCGCTTCCCACTTGCCTTGCAGCGAGAGGGCGTGGAGCTTCTGCCCAAGCTCTTCCAGGCCGTGCAGCGCCAGCACCTTGTGGTAGGTGCGGGTGGAGCCGTAGAAGGAGAGGGCGCGGCGCATCGCCAGCGCCTTCTGTTCGATTTCGCTGTCGTTTTCGCCGAGGATCAGATAGCCGCTCTCGGCGATCTCCAAGTCGTTCCAAGTGCGGCCGCTGCGTTGCAGGCCAGCGCGAATGGCTGGCAGCAGCACTTCGCGCATGTACTTGTCGGACATGATGCCGCCGTGGGGCATCACCACGTCCGCCACTTCGCCTGCCACCCGCGCCATGCCTGGCCCCACCATCGCCAAGCCGACCTTGGGGCGGGGGAAGTCGATGGCGCCGGGATTGAAGTTCGGCGTCATCAGCGTGTAGGTGTAGTGCTTGCCGAGGAACTCCGGCGCTTTGCCGTGCTGCCAGGAATCCCAGACCGCGTGCATCATGCGGATGTACTCGCGCATCCGCGGCGCCGGCGCACTCCACGTGCCACCGAAGCGGCGCTCGTTGTGGCCCTTTACTTGGCTCCCGAGGCCGAGGCAGAAGCGGCCTCGGGAAAGCTGCTGCAAGTCCCACGCTTCCATCGCCAGCACCATCGGGCTGCGCGGAAAGGCGATGGTGACGGACGTTTGCAGGCCGATGCGCTCGGTGGCCGTCGCCGCCACCGTCATGGTGAGCATGGAGTCGTGCGCCAGCTCGCCGCAGGTGATGCAGTCGAAGCCGTCGGCCTCTGCCTTGTGCGCCTGGGGCGGCACGGAACTGGGCCAGCCGCCTACGCCAGTGACGATCTTCATTCGCCCTCCCGGTTCGCGTGGATCGTGAAGCGATCATACGCGCCTTGGCATGGCTGGCGAAGGCGCCTGCGTTCCGAGGGCAGAGGCCGGAGCCGCCAACCATCCACCGCACGCCGACGGATGCGCTCGCGGCGAATCTGCTACCGTCGCATCGTGCGTCGAATAGGCGCGTCGGGGTAGGGGATTGGTCTGCGATGCCGCCACAAACGCCCGCGAGTTCCGCTCGTCCGCCCGGTCGTCGGCTCAGTGTCTGGACGATGCTCGCCTTCGGCATCGGCGAGGCCGCTGGCGCCTTCAAGAACATCGCCTGGGGCGTGCTGCTGCTGTTCTACTACCAGCAGGTGGTCGGCATCGAGGCGTGGATGGTGGGCGCCGCGATTGCCGTCTCCGTGCTCGTGGACGCGGTGACCGACCCGCTCATCGGCGTCTGGTCGGACCGCATCCGAAGCCGCTGGGGCCGCCGCCATCCGATGCTGGTGGCCGCGGCCTTGCCGCTCGCAGCCTGCTTCGTGGCGCTGTTCAACCCGCCCGCCGACATGACCGACTGGCAGGGCTTCTTCTGGCTCCTGACCTTCGGCATCCTCGTGCGCTCGCTGTACACCTTCTACAACATTCCGCACTTGGCGCTCGGCGCCGAGATGGCGCACGACTACGACCAGCGCTCCACCCTGTTCGCCTACTCGGCGTTCATCGGCGCGATGGCGGTGGCCGTCTCCTACGGCCTCATCATGCGCTACTACTTCCCCACCACGCCGGAGTTCGACCCGGGCTTGCTGAACGCCGCCCGCTACCCGCAGCTGAGCTTCGACTTCGCCGCCGTGATCATAGTCGCCATCGTGCTCTGCGCCTGGGGCACCCGGCGCGAGATTCCGAACCTGCGCCCCACCCAGGAGCGTGAACGCTTCGGCGTGTTGACGCTGTTCAAGGAAATGGTCGCGGTGTTCGGCAGCCGCTCGTTCCGCGCCCTGTTCTTCGCCATCGTGCTCGGCGCAGTGGTGGGCGGCGTGGAGTCGGCGTTCACGCCTTTCATGGGCGTGCATTTCTGGGGCTTCACGACCGAGGATCTCTCCTATCTCGCCATCGTCGGCTTCGTCGCGTTCCCGGTCTCGTTCGTGCTGATTCCCGCACTCACCAGACTGCTCGACAAGCGCATGGCCGTGATGCTGCCGCTCGCCTGCTGGATCATAGCGGTGAACGCGCCCATCTGCCTGCGCCTGCTGGACGTGCCTTGGTACCCGGAGAACGGCACGCTGGCCGTGCTGTGGATATTCCTCGCCGCATCCACCGTCGGCGCTCTCGCCGCCCCGGTCATCGGCGCCACGCAGAACTCGATGCTCGCGGACGTAGCCGACGAGCACGAACTGGAAACCGGCATCCGCCGCGAAGGCGTCCTGTACGCCGTGCGAGCGTTCTCCAGCAAGGCGACGGCAGCCTTCGGCACGTTGTTCGGCGGTGCCCTGCTCTCCGCCATCGACTTCCCGGAGAAGGCGGTCCGTGGCGAAGTCCCAGCCGACACGGTTTGGAACCTGGGCCTCGTCGCCGGCCCGGCCACCTCCACCTTCTCCCTCCTGGCGCTGCTGTTCTACCTGCGCTACGACATCGACCGCCACCGCCACGCCGAAATCGTCTCCAAGCTGCGGCAGCCATCTTCGTGACCTCTTTGGAAGCAGTCCCATGCTTTCTCAGCGCCTATTGACAGGGGCGGAGCGCTGGGGCAGTGTCCGCGACTAGGCGAAGCGATGCGCTGTCGGGCGCAAGCGAGAGGCGGATGAACTTGCAGGGGCTTTGCGAGCGGACCGTCGCGGATGTGGACGGTTGCTTGGGCTGCGCGGTTGTGGACTTGGACACCGGGCTGCCGTTGGGCGTGGAAGTTGCGCGGGGTTCGATTCTCGGCCAGGAGGCTATGGAGGTCATGGCCGCGGCCAGCGTCGAATACTTCCGCGGCAACATGATCTGGCAGTTGGAGCTGGCGATGACCGGCGGGCAGTCCGTCGGCGGCTTCGTGCGGGAAATCCAGGCGACCACCGCGCATACCTCGATCATCATGGCGATGGCGCCTGGGCGCGAGGGCAACGTGCTGCTCTTGATCATGGACAAGGCGGCGAATCTCGGCCTTGGCCGCATCGCCATGCGCCAGGCATTGGCGCAAATCGCCAGCGAGGGCGAGTCGCAGCAGGCCCCCGCCGCAGTCGGCGCGGTGCCGGTCGCAAGCGGCGCCAACGTGGTCATGCCCTCGGCGTTCGCGAGCGATCGAATGGGCAACGCCAGCCCGCCGCGAGTCGCCTATCGAGACGATGCGCCAGCGGGCGGCAGCGAGCAGCGCGAGGCCGCGCAGAGCGTGGACAGCGCCGGGCGTCAATGGCGGGGTGGCCACGGGCGTCGCTGAGGACGTATCCCGACGCTTGGAATCGACGCGCTCCACCGCGACACGCTCTCGCGGCTGTTTCAGGACGGCAGCGCGTTGGAGTGCGAGAGGCTGAATCTCCGCGTCGCGCCCAGACCTTCCCAACGGTGCCGAAGTCCGGCGGCGCTCGCTTCGATCTTGATTTAGCGCTGCCCGCCGAGACCCGCCGTCAGCCGCCTACGTTCTGGAGATCCTTGACGATTTGCAGAATGGCCGGGCCACCGACCAGCGTCAGAAAGCCGGGCAGAAGCAACCCAATCGACGGCAGCACCATCATCGTCGGCAGGCGGGCGATCTTCGCCTGTACGCGGGCGAGGGTGTCTACCCGGGCCGAGCTCGCCAGATTGCGCAGCGCATCGGCCGTGGGCGTGCCGTGCCGCTCTGCTTGCGCCACGGTGATGGCGAGGTCGCGGATCTCCTGGCTGTCGAGGCGATCCGCCACCCGTCTCAACGCCTCGTCCCGGGAGCGTCCATGCACGCTCATGTCCAGGCTCGCTTGGCCGAGTTCCTCCGCCAGCGTCGGCTGAAAGGTCTTCAAGTCTTCGACGGTGCGGCGCAGGGCGCGCTCGAACGTCAGGCCGGCTTCCAGAGACACGATCAGGAGGTCGAGGGTTTCCGGCAGGGCGG
Organism: Candidatus Azotimanducaceae bacterium; assembly: GCA_965243175.1. Taxonomy (GTDB): domain Bacteria; phylum Pseudomonadota; class Gammaproteobacteria; order Pseudomonadales; family Azotimanducaceae; genus VXYL01. Next base: position 3,438,059 of record OZ251532.1, read on the forward strand.
CGGTGATCTGCCAGCGCCTTCGCGTGGCCAGCTTGTTGACCACCATTTCCGGCAGCAGATTGAGCATCACGCCAGCGAAGAAGCCGATGCCGGCGCCGATTGCCCAGCCGAACAGGCCGGGCTTGAAGTCGTTGAAGAACAACGTGCCGATGAGGATGCCGAGCGCCAGACAGGTGAACTTGGTGCCGAGCACGATGGTCACGGCGTTCGGGGAGCGGAAGCCGGCGAGGTTGAGCGAGGTGGCGATCTTGGCGCGGTCTTCCTGGCCGAGCGGCATCAGGCTGCCGAGCGCCGTGAAGACGCGCTCGACGGCGCCGCGAAAACCGGCGGTGCTGGACGCGATGCGGCTCTCGAGGCTTGCCGTCGGTTGCCCGGACGCGAGCAGCATCCGCTGCGCGAAGCGGCGTCGGTCGGCGAGCGAGAGGACGACCGAGTAGGTGCCCGCTGCCAGCAGAATGGCGACGAGCCCGATCCCGCCGTCGATGAGCAGTTCCTGAACGCTCATCGCTGCGCGCTCCGCACCATCATCCACGACACCACGAAGCCAGCCGCGATCAGGCCAAGGCCGATGCCCAGCAGTTGCCGCTGTTCGGTGAACAGCATCGAAATGACGTGCGGCTGGAAGATCAGCTGCACGCCGATGCCGCCCAAGGGCATCAAGCCCAGCACGATCAGCGTCAAGCGCGGCTCGGCGGTGGTGGCCTTCATCTTGGCGCGGTTGTCGCGGCGTTCGCGCAGCATCATCGCCAGATTGCCGACCGACTCGGAGAGGTTGCCGCCGGTGCTCGCCTGGGTCGAGAGAATCGCCGCCAGCATCGCCATCTCGCTGATGCGCACGCGGTACGCCTCGTGCGCCATCGCCTCCTCCAACGGCACGCCCACGTTGGTCTCCAGCTGCACGTTGCGCAGCGACTCCTTCAACGGTTCCTCGGTGGCCGCGGTCACCGAGTTGAGCGCCTGCATGGGCGGAATGCCGTACCGCACCATGCGCTGGAAATCCTCCATCGCCGTCAGCAGCCGGTCGCAGTATTCGTCGCGCTTGCGGTTCTCGATGCCCGAGCCGATGGCCATGCCGAGAGCGGTTCCGCCGGCGAGCGATGCCGGCACCGCGAACAGCGGCGGCATGCCGATGAACAAGACGAGCGCGAGCAACGCGGCGAAGCCCAGCGCGCCGACGATGGCGGCGACGATTCCGGTGCGCACGCCGCCGGTGAGCGGGAAGCGCTTGTTGAGCGCGGCGACGAGCGGACTCTCTTCGCTTTGGCGCTGCGGCAGCGCATCGATCGCGATTGGCGCGTTCTCGGTTGCGCCGAGGAGCTGCCCCAGCGGTTGCAGCCGCCGCGCCACCTTGGCGCGCTTCTGCATCGCGTCCGCGGCGAGCATGGCCAGTGCGCCCACGCCCACGGCGACGAGAATGCCGGCGAACATCAACGTGGTCATCGGATGTTCGCCGCTCCCCATTGCTGGCCGCCCTGGCTGGCCTGCGACATGCTGGTGCGCAGCAGGTTGCCGAAGCCCATGTCCTCCACTTGCCGCGTGAACGAAGGGCGAACGCCGCTGCACTCGAACTTGTCCGTGGCCGGATCGTAGGCCCAGAGGTCTTCCAGCACCGGCACGTCGCCTTCTAGGCCAGCGACGTCCGTGATTGAAATCACGCGCCGCCGCCCGTTCCTGAACCGCGCCGCCTGCACGATGAGGTCCACCGCCGAGACCACCTGGTGGCGGATGGCGACGAGCGGCATCTCCGCGGTGCCCATCATCACCAGATACTCCATCCGCTGAATCGTGTCGCGCGGGTTGTTGGCGTGGACGGTGAACATCGACCCCGGGTGGCCGGTGTTCATCGCCTGCAGCGCTTCGATGGCCTCCGGGCCGCGCACCTCGCCGACGATGATGCGGTCCGGGCGCATCCGCAGCGCGTTCTTCAGCAGGTCGCGCATGTGGATTTCGCCGCCGCCCTCGGCGGAAGCCGCCCGCGTCTCTAAGCGCACCACGTGCGGCTGGCGCAGGCTCAGTTCGGCGGCGTCTTCCAGCGTGACCACCCGTTCCTCGACGCCGATGTTCTCCGAGAGGGCGTTCAGCAGCGTCGTCTTGCCGGAGCCGGTGCCGCCGGAGACGACGATGTTGAGCTGCGCCTTGGTGGCGAGTTCGAGCAGCGTGGCCATGCCCGGATGCATGGCGCCGGTGCGCGCCAGTTCGGCGATGGAGAACCCGCCAGCGCGGAACCGACGGATGGAAATGGCGGCGCCGTCGATGGCCAGCGGCGGCCCGATGATGTTCACCCGCGAGCCGTCCGCAAGGCGGGCGTCGCACATCGGGTTGAGTTCGTCGACGTGCCGGCCCACGCCTTCCGCCATGCGCTGCGCGATGCGTATCAGGTGGTTGGCGTCGCGGAACTGCACGTCCGCCTTGCTCAGCCGCCCGTTCCGCTCCACGTAGACGGAGCTAAGGCCGTTCACTAGGATGTCGCTGATGTCCGGGTCGCGCAGCAGCGGCCCGAGCGGGCCGAGGCCGCGCATCTCGTCCACCAGGCGGGTTGCCAGAAGCGCCTGCGAAGCGCCGATGGAGGGCGCGTCCGGCGCGGTCTCCAGTTGCCGGATGAGCGACAGCACCAGCTCGCCCATGCCTTCTTCGTCCAGCACCGACGCCTGCTCCGGGTCCATCGCTTCGAGGATGCGGCTGTGGTACCACGGCACCGCGGCCTCGAAGCGGTTGCGCGACGTGGACTCCGCGGTGGCGGTGCGGAACTCGGTGGTCTGGACGTCCCCAGGCCGTATGTGGATGCCGCTGCGCTTGTGGCGAATGGATTGCGCCATGTGAGGTTCTGTCTGCCTTCTTTTGCTGCTATGGGGCTCGTGCTGGCCGTCTTCGAGCGCTCGAACATGCCCGTCGATTCTTGGACACCGACTCGCGGTGAGATTCGGCGCCGGGCGAAGCGAGCGGCATGGCCTCCGCTGCGACCGCGCAGCCGTGGCGTTTTCAACCCGTAGGGGTTTACACTAGGGGCGCTGTCGATGCAAGGCGTGCAGGCTGGCGCTGGCTGGTGGCTGGCGAGCAGGTAGCTGGCAGGTAGCGGCAGGTAGAGGGTGCAAGGCGCGGACACGGATGTGCTCGACGCGCAACGCCAAGGAGGGAAACTTGCGCTGTGTAGTTCCAACGTGGAGTGTTTTGCGGTGCGCGACGATGGCCGCCGCGGCCTTGGCGGCAGGGTGCTCCCTGGTGCCGGCCGACGGCGAGCGCTTGCGCATCGACGAAGTCGAACGGGCGCTGCTGCCGATGGCCAGCGTCGCCGTCGATACCGGCCAGCTCGAAACGGCGGAGCGCCTCTACCAGCGGCTGCTCGAAGCCTCCCCCCAATCCTTCGAAGCGCACATGGGCTTGGGCGACGTCGCCTTCACGGCGCGGCGATCCCAGGAGGCAGCGGGCTGGTATCTCGGCGCTCTGGCGGTCGCGTCCGTACCCGACCAGCGCCACGAAGCGTTGCTCTGGCATGGCCGCGCGGCGCTCGAAGCAGGGCTTCTGGACGATTCCAGACGCAGCTTCCAACGCCTGACCGAAGCCGGCGAACGGGCGCCGGCAACCAGCGTGGCCTGGGCCTTCAACGGCGTCGGCCTGACGCGGCTGCTCGAAGGCGACATACGCGGTGCCGTCGCCGCCATGCGCCGAGCCGTCCGCCACGCCCCGAACGAACCAATGTTCGCGGAGAATCTGGACCGCGCCCTGGCCATGCTCGGCGAGCAGGAGCGTCGCGGGGTTCCCGAGCGCCGTGCGCAAACCGTGACCAGCAGCCCGCAGCCAACGGTTGCCGAGCTTGTTCCAGACGCCCCCGCGCCCGTCGCTGCGCCACCAGCGCCGATTCCAACGCCCATCACTCCCCCAACTGCGCCACAGCCGACACGAACCGAAGCCGAAGACGACTCGTCGCCGATCGTCGTCTGGCAGGACGACCCAGCACCGTCCGCGGACGTTGCCCCAATGGAAGACGCCGTGCCGCCCGAGGATGCTGCACCCCTCGAAGACGCTTTGCCGCTAGAGGAGATCGCGGCGGACACGCCAAGCCCGCAGGAGCAGCTGTTCGTGCAGGTCGGTGCCTTCGACCGCCTAGCCGATGCGGACATGGCGGCGCAGGAGCTTACGGAGGCGACCGGCGCCGAGGCGATCGTGGTCTTGAGCCGCTCCCTCTACCGCGTACGCCTCGGCCCGTTGGCCACGGACACGGCCCAAGCGGCAAGACGCGCCGCGACCGACCTGGGCTACGTGGTTCAGGAACTGGGCGACGATGCCGCGGACCCGGACGAGGCCGAAGAGTCGATTGCCGCTGCCGAGGCGCCGTCCACTCCCGCCCCATCGTCGGAAGCGAGCCGCGAGTCCACCCCGCCCACCGCCGCGATGGGCCTAGTCGTCGAGGACGCCGGCCAGTGGTTCGTCCAACTCGGCGCCTTCCGCACCCGCGAAACCGCCCGCGAGCTGGCGTCCCGAATGCGCGACCTCACAACCGTGCCGGTCCTCATCGACGCGGTGGAACGCAATGGCGAGACCCTGCACCGAGTCAGAGTCGGCCCGCTAGAAGACGAAGCGGCCTTCGCGGAACTAGCAGATGCCACCGCTATCTTGGGAGCGGGAACGGAGTAGGGGAGAGCATTGCGACGGCTAAAGCCGACGCCGCGAGAAACTTAGAGCCACCGCGCCAGCTGCGCCACACGGTGTACGTCCCCGCGGCTGCGCAGCCAGTCCAAAGGGCTGACGTGGGCGTCCATGTCGTCGCCGACGAAAAGGTCCGCATGGGGCTGCGTGTACCACGCCTGTACCTTGACGGGATGCAGGTCTTCAGGCAGCGCGGCATTGACCTTGCCGATGTTCGGCACCAAAGAGCCGTCGGCAGGAGCGTGCGAGGACCCCGTCTCCCGCGCCGAATCGCCCTGTTGGACGAACTGAAAGGCGGGGATGTACCGGCGATTGTCGAGCAAGACGCTGTACAGCGTGCGCCGCGCGAGCATCTGCCGGATGCGGCCCTCCGACATGCCCAAGCGCACAGCCGCTTCCTTCGTAGTGAGGCTGGTGCTGACAATCGCGGCGAACTGGGCCGTTGTCGCCGTCAGTGGATCGCCCTCCGGTTCCGCGTCCAAGCACACACCACCCTCGACGAGCACCTCCCTCTCGGCCTCCGTCAACTCCCCGGACGACTCGCCGTAGAGCATTCCTACGCGCACCGTTCCGCCAGCGCCTGGGCCAACTCGGCGGCCAAGTCGCCCTCGCCGATTTCTTCAAGCTGGCCCGGAATCTCCGGGCGGGACCTTGGAAACACGCCCGCGTTCGCCAGCCGCGCCCAGGCCAGATGCGTCAGGTAGGAGAGATTGAGGTCGCAAAGAGCGTTGTCGTCGCCGATCTCGCGCATCTCCTTCATGCGTTCACGGATGGCCTTCGCTCTCGCCAGCGAGACATCGACGTCGGGGAGTGGAACGCCATCTCTCCATCGCCGAACCACGCCTTCCCACACGCGCTCTTTGTCCAGCAAGGCGCGTCCGAAGAGGACAGCCCAAGCCGCCAGCACGTCTCCACCCCGGATATCGCTCTCGATTCCCTCGGCGTTCGCCTTGCGAACATCGACCTCGATCGGTGCCCGATGCTTCAAGGCCGACCTGTCTCGGCACAGCACCAAGAGGTCCAGATCATCGGCTGCCACACCCGGTCGCACGGCAGACCCGATGGCGACAATCGCAACGACGTTCTCGTCCCGCTGGCTTCGTTCGACGAAGGAGGCCAACCATGCCTTCGCGCGATCCGTGGGCCAACGGACGATGGCGTTTCCGATCGGCTTCGCCTTCATAGCTCTGGTGCTTCCTCCCGTCGTTCAAGTCCCGAAGCAACGCGATACGCGGAGCTGGTGGCCGTTCCCGATGTCGTCCGGGCAAGGCCGCGCCCGTAGTGGCTTGTTCGGCAGATGGCATCCAACGTTGCCTCCGAGCTTGGCGTACTTGCGAGCATAACGCATGGACGATCCGTCGTGGTGCCAACGTGAGCGTCTATCTGGGCATGGCGGACCAACCGGGGGGATCTTGACTGAGAGGTGCGTCCCAGCGGTTGCCCAAGTCGCAATCCCATGATTTCCAAAGGAAAACCCCGCAGATCACACAGATTGTCTAAGTGCCGGGATACCTTACGGGGGGTTACAATGCGACTGGTGCCGCAGCAGCTTCGGTACCGCCGACCACCCCTGCAAAGGATGGCGCAATGGGTCTGGCCGCCCGCGCACCCAGGAACAAGCCTGATCAACCGCCAGAGGGAGACGATGCATCAACGCCAGCAGAGAGGCGGTGGCCCTGCACCCGCTCCCTTCGTGCTGCACGTCCTTTGGCATACGGAGAGCGCGGACGCCGCTCGCGTTGCCGAAGAACTGAGGGCGCACTTCGGGTCCGACAGGCACAACCGGATGGCGGGCAGCGTTGGCGTGACGGTTCTGTCGCGCGAAGCCGGCGGGCCGGAGTCCGCTCAGCCAGCGGTCGACTGGGCTGCTGGCCAGGTCGTGGCGGTTGTTGCGCTCCTGGACCAAGCGTTTGCCGCCGACGCTCGCTTGATGAGCCATCTCAACGGCCTCGCTGCGCAAGCCGAGCAGGCCGGCTTCGCCAATCGCCTGTTCCCCGTGGCGCTCGATGAGAGCGCGTTGGCGAATCTGGGAGTTCAAGCGCTGCGTTGGCATCGCTGGCCGGAGGGTGATCGGCACACCGTGCGTACCGGCCGCCTCATCCGCGAACTCACGCACGAGTTCACGCGGATGCAGCGGCACTGGCTGGCGAGCGGGCAGGGCCGCCAAGACGACGAGCTCCGGCGCTACCGAGAGAAGATCCAAGTCTTCCTCAGCCACTCCAAGCACGACCAGCAGGGAGAGGCAGCGGCCAAGGCGATCCGCGACTGGTTGAACGACCACAGCGCACTCGCCAGCTTTCTGGACGTGGACGACACGGTGGCGGGCGTGCGATTCGACGCCGCCATCGAAGACGCCATCAGACACGGCGTACTCGTGGCCATCTACACGGACTCCTACTCGTCCAGAGAGTGGTGCCGGCGCGAGGCCATACTCGCGAAGCGACACGGCGTGCCGGTGCTCGTGGTCGATTGCCTACAGTTTGAGGACGAGCGGGCGTTCCCCTACGTCTGGAACCTGCCGGTGATCCGAATGGACGCCGGCCAGCCGAACAGGGTGGCCGCCGTCGCGTCAGCGTTGCTGGACGAGGTGTTCAAGGACTACCTCTGGCAGCAGCAGATAGCCGAGCACGGCCAACAGGCCGTCCGCACCGTGTTCACGGCTCGGCTACCGGAACTGGCGATGGCTGCGGTCTCCAAGGGAATCACGGATGGCAAGTGGGCCATCGTTCACCCGGAACCGCCGTTGGCCAAGGAGGAGAAGCAGCTGTTCGCCGACCTGCTGCCGAATGTGCGAGTATCCACGCTGAACGAGTGGCTCAAGGGAGCGCGACGATGAGCGCAGCGCAGCAGTCCCCAAGGAACGTGGGCGTCTCGATCTCCGAGAGCCCGGACATGGGGTTCTTCGGCTTCACCGATGCCCACGTCAAGGACGCCATGGCAGGCTACGCCATCTACCTGCTCTCGTCCGGCGAAACCTTGGCCTATGGCGGCGACCTCCGCGACCGGGGGTTCACGCGCATAATGTACGAGTTCGCCCTGCGCTATCGGCCGGGGCAGGAAGCGGTGCATAACTACTTGGCGTGGCCTGTGCATGCGACGATGCAGGCCGATGAAATCGGCGAGTTGGACGAGGCGCTTCAAGCATTCGCCCGCCTCATCCTGGTGACGCCCGATGGCCACCCGATGCCCTGCGGAGAGCACCGCACGGTGCCGCCGAGCGCTGTGGACGACAAGGCGTGGCGCGTCGGCTTGACCGGCATGCGCGAGCTCATGTGCGCTCAGACCGACGCCCGCATCGTGTTGGGGGGCAGGCTGGAGGGCTACAAGGGCGCCATGCCTGGGATCGCAGAGGAGACGCTCCTGGCGTTAGCAGCGAAGCAGCAGGTGTTCCTTGTCGGTGGCTTCGGCGGATGCGCGAGGGCCATTGCCGAGACGCTTGGGCTGGCCGACCGCTGGACCGGATCCCACGACACGTGGCAGGGGCGTGAACAGTTCGAAGGCCGCACCGAGACGGACTTGAACAACGGCCTGACGCTTGAGGAGAACCGCGATCTCGCGTCAACGCCTCATGTTGATCACGCCATCACGCTGGTGATGACCGGGCTGCACAGGACACGGCGCTCCGCCGGGGACTAGATCGACGGCGATCTCGAGGCTAGTCCTGCCACCCCCTCGCGCAGTCGCCCGAACGATTGTTGCGGAACTGCGCCCTTGAGTTGTTGGGCGGCACGCCGGACCTTCGCTGGAAGGCTGCGTGGATCCACCGCCGAACGGTCTGGCTGTCGCCCGACCAGCTACGCATCTCAGCGAAGGAATAGAGCCCCCTGCAGTTGTCTGCCAACCTAGGTGGTACGAGGCTTGGGTTGTACATCCCCATTGGGTTGGATGGCAGGACAATCCCCAACAAACCGCACCGGCTATTGAGCTTGGTGTCGCGGAGGCTCGAACCGATCTCCCAGTCGACGTGTTTGCGCTGCCACGTGCAGGTTCCAGCCAAGACCACCGTGACGGTCGCCTCCCGACTGATGTGAGGCCCCTATATTGGCTTACTCAATGCCCAAAAGGTACGAACGTAGTTTGTATTCTCAAGGGAGTGGAAAGACGTATCTCGGGACGCTTTGCGGTTAATGGGGTATGTATGGACTTAGTTGCCGCGCTGGACCGCGGTGCCCCTGCGCCTGGACGGTGTCGAAAGCGTCGGAGTCGACGCGGAAGGGCCGACTGCGCTCATCCGCGGGGCTGGGGAGGAAAACGGCGACCAAGGCCGACGATGGCAGATCGGTGTGCCAGATCGCACGATTAGACCCTTCCCTAGAGGCGCACCTCCCGACCGTTGAAAATAATACCCTTCGCGTCAATAATGAGATATCCATCTGAAGAAATATGGACGGGCGCTCCTTCCCTAGTCCGAATCCTTACACCGGCTTTACCTCTATGGCCCGCCTGTTTCTCTGGAACCACTTTACGACTCTCAATCGTTACGCGATCCTCCGCATCGATATCCACGTCATCGGCCTCGACGTCCACATCGTCATATGCGTGCAGTTCCAAGTCATCCGACTCAAATCTCGCAAATGTCTCGACCGTGTCACCGTCGTCATCTTTGCCGCCGGTTGCGCGAAGTTCCAAGTATCCAGGCCAAAACCTTGCGGCGCTCTCATCGTTGTCACCGTCTGCATCAGCGTCCTCCGACCGCACGAGTCCAAAAGAACGGCCATCGTCACCGACATCGATATGAACTATATCGAGAAGGCGGCTCGCTCGGACCATTGCCTCCATTTCCTGAAGACGATAGCTCGCCTCAACAATGGGTTTTAGTTGCTGAAGGCGGTGATCAATGGCCCGACGCTCTTCACTAGACATGGCCGCCGTGCGGTCGTCCGCTCCGAGTAGAAGCGCGCCCCGTCCCGTTTGACCTCCAGGGATTGAATACTCGAACGTGACGTCTCTCGCCCACTTGGTATCCAAATCCGCCACGCTGTGAGCATCAACCGTTTTCGGTACGGACCTCCATCCGCTCCACTCGACAGATATGCCCCTCTTTGCAAGAGCGTCCGTGTAAGCCCTCTTGGCCTGTGCTTGCGCCTCACTTGTCGAACTAGCGTAACTGCCTTCCATAGCCGCCTGAAAGGGCCCGAAGCTACCCGACGCCCCTGCCTCGACCGCTGTACTCGCAGCCTGCGACGACGCATCTGAGAATGCAGCCAAGGCTTCTTCTCGAATCACCTCATTCTCGATCGTATTGAGAGAGTTCGTTATGTCCGCTTTGAAGCTATCCGCATCAAACGCGATCAGACGATCAAGTTCCTCCCAACTTGCTACATTTCTCTCTTTACGTCCTTCCAACCTTCTGAGAAGTACATCGGTAAGGCTCGGTAACATCGACGGCTCCGGACAGCGAACCTTGAATATTTCCTGTTCAGCTAGGTCGTCAGCGATTTGGACAACCTGATGGCGTGAAACAAGCCCATCTCCACCCTTGCCGTTCAATCGCTTGAAGAGATCGATGTCCTGAACGCCTCCACCTTCGAACGACGCTATACACTTTTCTTCCGAAATGGCACCGAATGCGTATTGGAAGGACAGCTGAGTAGTGTTATCTTGGAGATCTTCGATTATATTCTCCGCTCCGCCACGAGAGAGGTTGCTAAAGTATATTGCGATGTCGCCTTCTTGAACGCCAGCGACGAATTCACGGGATTTCCTTTCGCTCTTCGTCAATTGAAAGTACGCGGATGTGAGCGGCAGCACTCCCACTCGATAAGGATCTGTGCCATCTTCGAGCCGCACGCGATGCTCCCTTACTGCCACCCGTGCGAGCTGTCGACGCAACTCGGCGGCAATTTCGTTAGAGTTCGTGGCTTGCCGAACCCACAGAGTAAGGTCACCTGTATCTTCATCAAAGTCATATTTGATCAGATCTCCACCTTCGTCGACTACAAGGTGGTATGGTGGCGGGTAAAAGACGTGTGAGTCGAGCTTGGAAAGCCCGCCGTTGTGTTGAAAATAGTAATAGAGCCGGTATTCGACACCGTCGTTTGATCTGAGGCGAAACTCGCCGTCCTGCCTCAATTTCGGTCGTGCTGGCCCCGCAACGGTTTGGGCCTCCGCTACACTCGGCGCATCAGTGTCAGGGGCGGCGGTCGCCGCCAAGACGTTTGCGCTGACCAAGGCTAGTATCAGTGTCGCGCAGATCCACCGAGGCAAATTTAACATTGTGGTCCTCCCTTGGTTGAAGTAAGAGCTAATCGTTCCCGGCTTGACTACCGCTTGGAGCGATAGGGATGAGGTAAGTTTCGTCAGCGTCCTTTCGTTCGACACCCTCGATACTCAGATCTTCGATTGCGCTAGCAGTAGATTCCGTTACGCGGTGTAACCCCTCTCGGGCCTGGGCGTGCGTTAACTCACCCACTTTTTCTCCGGTCTCGCTCGCACCCCGATAGTGGCCCAACTTCGGGACTTCGCGCTGCCTTTCGTCATAGGGCCTCTTGGCGACATTCTCCTGCTGCGTGGCGGGCCTAGCGTCGTCCTCTGAGTTCGTGCTGACCTCATCCTCACCGTGCCGAGGAAGTTCAACTCGCTCGTTGCCCTGAGTCGCATTGATGGACTCAAAGGGAGAGCCAGTTCTCCTATCGTTTGCGTTTCGTGCATCCGATGCTGGAGTGAGCTGACCTTCCTTCGTTCCGGTCAGTGTCTGCAAGGCGCCGAATCGGCTTGAAGGTGCTCTGCTCTGGGCTGGTTGTACGGCACGCTCCGACACATTAAGGTCGAGCTCGAAGGGCGGGCTCAATTGGCCCGCGGAACGACCACTGATCACGCAGCACGTTTCACCTAACGCTCTTCGCAACTCCTGCAAATTCATTTTCTTATGCGGGACGTCGTATACGCGTTCGTAGCCGACGCTTACGCTGTGACGCGGAAACCTCTTGTGGTCAAAGCCTAGGTTCCACGCTCCTCCACGGTTCAGCACGAGACTAAGTTCATACTCTATAGGCTCGAGGTACCCTTGGAGAACTCGGTTTACGCCAGACCTGGTGCTACCGGATAGCTCAACTCTTATGCCGTCTGTCCCATGTGGCTCAACGCTCGCAGAGAATTTGTCGTCCATAGAGGGGATGACTCCGTACGTCGTTCCTGTTTTATAGAAGCAGGAGATGCCCCGGTTTTGTACTATGTCAACGGAAACGCCGTGCCACGACTTCTCACCGCTTGCTGGACTCCCGTCCATGATTGCCGTGGTCACGGACACGCATAGTGGTTGGCAATGCTCTCGGCGGTCGCGAGCGCCAAGCTCAGTGCAAATCAAGGATTGACCAGCATGAGTGATCAGGCATGTGGTCGTGAGCACCGTGAGCGCGAACCTTGCGACGAGACGGCGTAGGCGCGGTAGCCAACCGAAGAGTGATGGCGCGGGCAGGCAGCTGCCGTGGTGCGCCTGCTGACTCTTGCCATCGACGGCACTCTTGGACAAGGGCGGCCCAATCACGGTCACGGGGACGCCGAGCCTCGCGGGCACAAGGATCTTGGCGGAAGTGTCGATGACCGTCATTGTCGGCGCACTTTTGCTTGTCAGATGAGCGCACATTAGCACAGCATCGACAGCAGCGCCAGCACCAGCGTTTCGCGCAGATTCGGCGCTTGGCGTTTTACCCGGTCCTCCCTCAACATATTGAAAAGCAAGCAGAAATTCCTACCCTCGTCGCGCAAGTGGCGGATCTGGATGCATCTCGGCTCGGATGCGGCGCGGAGTCGTAGACGGCACCGGGCGGGCGCTTCGGGGCTTCGCCGTTCGCCGAACGCCACGGCACGCGCTGCGGGGCGCTGTTGAACCACAGGTCCGCCTTCCTCTGCTTGGTGAGCCTGGCGCGCGGATACGTCTGCCGGCGGGCCCCGACCAGCGAGTTGCCGCACGTGAGCTGGAAGCCGAACCACGGCACGTGGCCGTCGCGGTGGATGCCGTTCAGCCACAGCGAGACCTCGGCGAGTTCCAGCGCCACCGGGTTCAGGTCCACGCCGAACACGCTGCGGTCCGCGATGCGGTGGCGGGCGCGCTGCAGTTCGTCGGCGTAGTCCGCGTGCTCGATGCGGCGGTTGAGTTCGCGCTGCTTGCGTTCCAGGTAGCGTTCCGCCAGCTGGTTCACGGCCTCGTTCAGGAAGGCGGCGGAACCCATCGCCGGTTCGCACACGGTGACGTTGAGGATGTCGTCGGCGGGCGTGGCGTCGGCGACCAGTTCGCGCAGGGCGTGCTTCACCACGGTGCGGGTGAGGGACTCGGGGGTGTAGTAGCTGGCGGACTTCTGCCTGTGCCGGCCGGCCAAGCGGTAGACGAAGGTGCCGCGCTTGTGGACGCGGAGCTTCAGGCGGCCGTTCTCGTCGCGGTCCTGCACTGTTTCTTCGAGGGGCAAGCCCCTCGCGCTCCCCGCGCTGAAGGCTCTCTCTTCTTCGGCGTACTGCGCCAGATCGCGCTGCGGGACGAAGTAGGCGGTGGCGAGGGCGTCGTGGGCCTTGCCGGCCGGCTTCACCTCGTAGAGGTCCTCTTCGGCGAAGAAGCCGCGGTAGGCCAGCAGCGCCTCGTACACGGCGCCCAGCTGGTTGATGCCGAGCTGCGCGTAGGAGATGCGCCCGCGCCTTGTGCTTGCGGTGCCGCGTCGCCCTTGGCCGCGGCGGGTGCCGGGACGGCTCAGGGACATCAGCCGCAGCACCCGCTGCAGCACGTGGTTGCGCAGCTTCACCTGGTTCAGCAGCGGCGTGGCGTCTTCGCGGAACAGCCGGCTGTCCAGCGGACGCATGGAGAAGCCGTGGCTCTGCGGCTTGCGCGGGGCCTGCGGCGTTGTGCTGGTTCCGCTGAGCAGGTCCTCCTCCGCGTGGAAGCCGTGGCGGACGAGGCGGAACAGCTGTTCGATGCTGAGGTGGAGAGAGCCTTCAGCGGGGGAGCGCGAGGGGCTTGCCCCTCGAAGCAAAGTGGCCGTTGCGCGATTCCTCGGTGGTCAGCCGCGCCATCTCCAGGTCGCGCAGCCGCTCCAGCCCGTAGCTGCGTCGCCGTTGGCGACGGGCCGGTACGCCTCGGCGTTCAGCGGCGCGTAGTCCAGCATGGGCCGCGCCTCGATGTAGAACAGGAACAGCAGCCGGTACATGTACCGCAGCGCTTCGAGGCCGAGCGTGTGCGCGAGCGCCGCGTCCGGCCGTTCGTAGACGCGCTCCTTCGAGACTTCGCGCAGATGCCGGATGGCCTCGTTGCCAATGAGCTCGATGCTCTCCCGCAGCGCGTGCTTCAAGTCCTCGGAGACCCCGAAGGCGTGCCTGTGGCTGTTCTCGTCCAGCCCGTCCAGCAGGCTCTGCCCGCTGGCGGGCAGCAGGCTCCCGCGGTGGAGCAGCGCGGCGGTGGCCTTGAGCGTGGGTTCTTCGCGGCGGGCGAGGATCTCGTCGAGATCGAACCGCAGCGCCCGATTGTGCGCCCACTTCCCGCGTTCGAGCAGAAGCGCGGAGTCGGGGGAGAGGACGATGATCCACCGCGGCGGCCGGCTCTGGGCGAAGACGCGCTTCGTGACGATGGCGTTCCACGTTTCGGCGAGCAGCGCCTCGGCCGGCGGCGCTTCCCCGTGGAACTGCAAGCGGTGGGGCGTGAGGGTGAGCGGGTCCTCCCCTTCGCCATCGGGATCGCAGACGCCGAGCACCAGCAGCCGCGGATTGTTCGCATTGCCGACGGTGCCGCCCACGGCGCAGAGGATCGGCACTTCGCTGCCGTCTTCGAGCAGATGGTTCGCGGGCCGGCAGGCGTAGCCGAGCGCCTGAAGCAGCCGCCGAAACCACTCGCGCTGCTTGAGGATGCGCTGGCCCGTGCTCCGCTCGTGCGCGAACTCGCGGCGGAAGCGCTGGTACTCGGGCGCGAGGGCCCGAAGTTCGGCGTAGGGTGTGCGGGCCTTGGCGGCTTCAGCCTCCTTCCGCCAGCGTTCGAGCGTGGCCTGGATGTCGCTGGCGAAGATCTCGGCCAGGTAGTGGTGGCTGTAGAACTCGTTCTCGTTGTGGACGCCGGTGAGGGTGGGCATGGCGGCATGGCGACTTGGGCTGTGACGGCGATGCTACCGCAGCCCCGCTTCGCTGGGATGGCGATGGCGGAATCGCCGCGACGGTGCGCCTTGACGGCACGCAGGCCCCAGACCGACAGCGTGACGCTCCTGCGCGAGGACCGCGCTCGTTGAAGCTCGTCGTCGATGCCAGCGTCGCTGTCAAGTGGTTCACGACCGAGCAGTGGACGGAGGAATCCCGACGGCTCCTGGCCGCCGGCGTCGTTTGACGAGAACCGTCGCTTCGCCGCCAAGACGCGGTATGATTCGCGCAACTTGTACGTGTACCGCGGCGCTGGCGAGGTCTCTGCCACGCCGGAGTGCCATGTTGCGAAGCAATGGAGTAGAGCATGTTCGATAGGCGTAAGGACGCTGCGCAGAATGCGCAGACCGACCGCCCAACACCCGCGCCCGGGCGCGCAGGTGCGCCGGCGGGGGGGCTTGGCGCATCTCGCCCAGGCGCGGGTGTTGGTGCGAATCCCGGCGCGGTCGGCGCCGGGCCGGTCGGCGGCGCGGCTACCGGCCCGGTAGGCGCGAAAGCCGCCATCGGCCCGACGATCCTCGTCAAGGGCGAGTTGTCCGGCGACGAGGACGTGGTGATCGCCGGCCAGTTCGAAGGCGAGATCGACCTTCCCAACCACACCCTCACCATCGTCGAAGGCGGCCAGGTGAGGGCGAACATCCAGGCGGACAACGTCGTCGTTCAAGGGGAAGCGACCGGCGACGTGACCGGCTTCGCCAGGGTGGTCGTGGTGCGCACCGGCCACGTGCGCGGCAACATCAAGTCGCGGTCCGTGATCATCGAAGACGGCGCCGTGTTCAACGGCAGCATCGACATGACCGGTCCCGAGGCCGAAGGCGCTGGCGCGACGCAACGCGGCGGGACCAGCGCGGCAGGCCGCTCGCGGGCGGCCGGAAGCGGTGATGCCGGGGGCGCTGGCAGGGCGGCCGGGGACGGCGCCGGCGGAGTCAAAGGAGCGCCCCAGGCGGCGCAATCCAAGCCGTCGCCCTAGGCGGTGAATCTCTCGCTGCGCACTCGCTCGGCGGTCGCCGGGGAGCAAGCGAAAGGCCAGAGCCAAATCGTGCCGCAGCTGCTGCCGGCGCTCTTCGAGGACTTGGAGGTGCGCGGCTGTCTGACCGTGCTGGACGTCGGCGTGGCGCACCCGGACAGCGTGCGCTTCTTCAGCAGCTACCGCTGCCGCCTGCACTTCGCCGACCTGTACGGCGAGACCGGCTTCGAGCGACGCCACCAGACGCGCCGACTCCCCAACGAGACCCTGTTCGAGCGCATCTTCGAGTTCCCGCGGGATTCCAAATTCGACGTCTGCTTCTTCTGGGACTTCCTCAACTATCTCCAGGATCCGCTCATGCGCGACTTCGCCAGGACGTTGCGCAACCACATCCACGACGGCACCCGCGCCCACGCCTTCGCCGCGTTCTCCAACGCCCTCCCGTTCACCGGCCTGCGCTACGGCCTCTCGCAGGTGGACTGCCTCTCCGTGACGCCGAACCCGGAGCCAGTGCCCCATCCGCACACCCGCAAGGCGATCGGCCAGGCAATGTGGCCATTCTCCGTCCGCCGCGCCGCCCTGCTCGAGGAGAACCGCCAGGAACTGCTGATGGACGTCCGCCGCATCTGACATCTGGCGGATCGCCGCGCCTTGGCGCGGACTCCGACGAATCGGCTGCAACGCTTCCGCGCAGAGGTGCCGTGTGCCCTCTCGCGGCTCTTGGGGCGCGGACTTGGCGACCTTCGATTCCGCTGGTGGCTTGTAGGCCTGCGCCACTGGGCACGAATGGACGATTTCCTACGTCCCACGCAGACATCTGCCGTTTCTTCGCCCCCGGTACACGCCGCAGAATGTCGCCTTCGTTTGGCAACAAGGCGCAGACGCGAACGGTGCCGCAGTGCTCTACTTCCCCACACCGCCTGCGCAGCCCTGCGCGTCGGTCGCCAGCGCCTGTGCTAGATTCGCCGGCGCAGCCGAGGTCTCCGCCCTCGGCGAGGCCCTCGAGGAGTGGAACCATGACCGAAGCGATGCGCGACTCCTTCCGTTCGACTGGTGCGTTGGCGTCGGCCCGGGCGGTGAACGGCGCCAGCCTGCGCTGGACGCCCGGCCCGGACGAACTGCGTCTGCCCTCGAGTGAGGAAGAGCCGGTGCCCCAGAACACGCACCAGATGGTTGCCATCACGGATGGCTTCAGCGGCCTGCGCCTGTGCTGGCGCGGGCGGCGCGACGTGTTCGTGGGTGCGGACCAGTTCATCTACTGGGACCCTGCCTACGACGGGCGGAAGAACTCCGGCGAGCCGCCGATGGCCCCGGACGTCTACGTATCGTTCGACGTGGCGAACCGGCATCGCAGCTCGTATGTGGTGTGGGAAGAAGGCAAGCCGCCAGACTTCGTGTTGGAGGTGGTGTCGCCGTCGAGTCGGCGGCGGGACAAGGAGGAGAAGAAGGACGCCTACGCGAAGATGGGCGTGCCGGAGTTCTTCATCTACGACCCGGAGGACAAATCGGGACCGACGTTGTCTGGGTTCGAGCTTCGCGCCGGCCACTACCGGCCGCTGCCGCAGGAGACCTTCGCCGACGGCGTGGCGGGGGTCCGCAGCAAGGTGCTGGGGCTGTGCCTGTGCATCAAGCCCACCGGCACGGAGCCGCTGGACGGGTCCCTGTGCTGGTACGACCCGGAGCGGGGCGAGTTTCTGCCGACGCTCCACGAGTCCGAAGCGAAGGCGGAGGAATCCGAAGCGAAGGCGGAGGAATCCGAAGCGAGGGCTGTGGCGTCCGATGCGAAAGCTGCGGAATCCGAAGCGAAGGCTGCGGCGTCCGATGCGAAAGCTGCGGAATCCGAAGCGAGGGCTGCGGCGTCCGAAGCAAAGGCGGAAGAATCCGAAGCGAGGGCTGCGGCGTCCGAGGCAAAGGCGGAGGAATCCGAAGCGAGGGCTGCGGCGTCCGAGGCAAAGATGGCGGAGCTGGAGGCGCTGATCGAGAAGATGCGGCGCGACTGATCGCCGCTCGGCGCCGAGGTCGCGCCAGACCTTGCTCGCCGATGGTGTTGCTACTAGGGCCACGCCGGCAGCGCCTGCCTCGCACGGCTTGTGTCCCCATCGTGCTGCGCTAACTCGCGCCGCCGTTTCTCGCTGCCGGGGCGCCTGCGCCGTTCTCCTCCGTCGAGGAGCTTGCGTCCTCCGGCGCTGTCGCGAGGGGCAGACGGACCAGGATGGCGACGCCGGAGCTGTCCGGCAGATTGGCGGCGTGGACGCTGCCGCCGTGCTGCTCGGCGATCACGCGCACGACGTAGAGGCCGAGGCCGAAGTGCAGGTTGTTCTCCGGTTCGCGGCGGGAGACCATCGACTGGAACAGCAGTTCCGGCGCCTCCGTGGGCAGCGTGGAGCCGCGGTTGGCGACGACCACGTGGACGTCGCCCCGGCGCACGTCCAACTGCACCTTGATCGGGCTGTTGGCGCGATGGAAGTCCACCGCGTTGTCGATGAGCTTGTCGAGCATCTGCTCGATTCGGTAGTCGGCGGCGTGGACATGCACCGGCCCTGGCACCCCTCGGAAGACGAACCGTCGGCCGGGATGGCTGGCTTGGCAGTTGCCGACGTAGCTCTCGATCAGCGCTTGGATGTCCAGCGCTTCGAGGTCCTCGGAGGCCAGCGAGTCTTCCAAGCTGGCGGCGTCCGCCAGGTTCTGCACGATGGCGCCGATGCGCAGCACGCCGCGCTTGGCGCTGTCGAGATACTTGCTGTCGCGCACTTCCTCGAACTCCTGCGCCAGATGCTCCAAGGACGTGTTCAGCGTGTTCAGCGGATTGTTGATTTCGTGGCGCAGCGTGCGCGGCATCCTCCTCAGGAACGTATTGTGCTGGTTCAGGCGGTTCAGCATCGTGGAGACGCTGCGCGCGAGATCGCCGACTTCGTCGCCAGCGTCGATGCCGCTCTTGAGCGCGGTCGCTTGCAGGCGTCCGTAGTCGTCCGTGGCGGCCACGGTCTCGCGGCGCAGGCTGCGGATGCGCCAGGCCAGGCGACCGGCGAACGCCACCAGGCACAGCGGCATGACGAAGAAGCTGGCGATGGTGACCAGCGCGACGCGGCTGATCGCTTCGCGCTGGAAGAACAGGATGTCGTCGATGTTCTGTTCCACGGCGACCATGCCGAGCACGCCGCCGGTGGTGGAGCGCACCGGATGGCCGGCGATGATCGTCTCCACGTCGCCGACCTGGCGCGGTGCCGCGATCGGCTCGCCGGCCAAGGCCGTGGCGACGATTTCCCGGCGCACGTCCTCGGCCGTGGTGTCGATGGCGGTCGCGCCGAAGAGGCTGTCCCAGAACGTCGATCGGGCCGTCGTCAGTGCCTCCTGCAGCGCGGCCAGCCAGCCGAGGGCCCGCGCCTGCCAATCCTGCCCGGCACGGTCCGCGGTGCGAACGCCGCCGATCTCGGCGCGGATGCGCCCCTCGGCGTCGATGACGACGATGTGCATGTCCGAATAGCCGAGCGCTTGCAGGTGGTTGAGCAGGTCCGGCGAGCGGTACGCGGCGAGACTGCTCGCCTGGGTGTTGGTGCTGGCGCGGATGGCGCGGCTCTGCGCGTCGTCGACGTCCACGAACGAGATGCCGAAGAATTGCCGCGAGCCGAGCAGCGAGAACGGCATCGCCAGTTCGACAGCGTAGCCGTCCGGCGTCTCCCGCACCACGCCGCGCAGCGAACGTTCCGGCAGCCCCACCGCTGCGAAGCGCCACTCTTCGTCCATGTGGTAGGCGGTCGCGCTGCCAGCTTCGGACAGCGTGACGACGATGCGCCCGTCGTCGCCGTTCGGGGCGATGTAGGCGATGCGCAGCTGATCGGCGTTGTCGAGGCGCAGCACTTCCGGGTCGCGGAAGACGCGGGCGTCGTCGGTGATTTCGAGATAGGCGAACAAGCGGGCGCCGGCGGTGCCGAGGCTGAGCGCGAAACTGCCGTCGCTGCCCGCGGCGCCGAACTGGGTCGGCTGCGCCGCCGCGCCCCAGTCCGCGGCGGTGCCGTCGAGTTGCGGCCTCGCGTCGCCTTGGAAAGGGCGCGCCAGAAGCATCGGGTCGTCCGCGCCCTCGGCCGCCAACTCGCCGGCCGCCAGCGAGCCGATGTCCACCGGCAGGTCGGCGAACAGGTCGTCGCCGCCGCTGAACGAGATGGCGATGCTCTCGGCGATCAGCCGTTGCTGGTTGGACTGCATCTGCACCGAGAGGCGCGCCATTTCGTCGAGCATCAGAAACGACACCCAGGGCACGAACAGCGCCAGCGGCACGCCGAGCAGCAAGAGCTTCATGCCCAGCCGAGGCTTGCCGAAGAGGGTGGACAGACGCATCGCCATCTCGCTTAAGCCCTCCTGCTCAAGGGCGCGAAGTCAAGCGGGCAGGGCGGCCTTGGTGAGCGCATCGAATCCGCGCATGTGCCGTGCCGAGAGCATGTTCGGCTAGCCGCCCGGTTCACGTCCAACGATAGCCGAAGCCGTATTCGCTCTTGATGCTGGCGAAGTCGGCATCGGCGCGTTCGAACTTCTTGCGGATGTTGCGCATGTGCGTGTTGATCGTGTTGTTGGTGACGAGCGATTGCAGCGTGGCGTTCATCAAGGTCTCGTAGCTCACCGCGTGGCCGGGTGCCCGCACGAGCTTGGCGAGCATTCGGAACTCGGTGCCGGAGAGGTCGATGCGCTGGCCCTTCCAGCTCGCCAGCAGCGCGTCCTGGTCGAGTGTGAGATCGCCGACCTGCTTCGCCTTGCCGCGCCCTTCGCCGGTGTTGGCGCGCACCTCGTTGATGCGCAGCAGCGAAGAGATGCGTTCCGCCAGATAGTCGAGCGAGATGGGCTTCGACTGGTAGTCCCACGCGCCCAGGCGCAGGC
This sequence comes from Candidatus Azotimanducaceae bacterium, assembly GCA_965243175.1. Taxonomy (GTDB): domain Bacteria; phylum Pseudomonadota; class Gammaproteobacteria; order Pseudomonadales; family Azotimanducaceae; genus VXYL01. Next base: position 3,458,646 of record OZ251532.1, read on the forward strand.
CGGAGATCTTGTCCACCTCGCGGATGCGCTCGGTGAGGAAGATCACCGGCAGCGTCGGATTGCGCGCCAGCAGTTCCCGGCACAGCTGGAAGCCGGCGTCCATTTCGTCGCCGAGGATGATGTCGAGAATCGCCAGATCCGGCATCCGCCCGTCGAAGCCGCTGAGCGCCTCCTGGCGGCTCCCGTACGCTGCCACCTCGTAGCCCTTGGCCACGATGGCGTCGCGGTAGTTGGAACGCTGGTCTGCGTCGTCCTCGACGATGGCGATGAGTTTCGGCATGGCTTGATTGTAGCGAGCCTTGCGCGCCCGCGTATCGGGCGCCGTTCGCTACAATCCGCGCCCGCTCCCAAGATCGAAGAACCATGTACGAGAACCTGAGCGACCGCCTCGGGCGCACTTTCCGCGCCCTGTCCGGCCGTCGCCTGACCGAGGACAACATCCGCGACTCGGTGCGCGAGGTGCGCATCGCCCTGCTCGAAGCGGACGTCGCCCTTGGCGTCGCCCGCCGCTTTACCGCGGACGTGCAGGAACGCGCCGTCGGGCGCGAAGTGCTGTCGTCCCTCGACCCCGGCCAGGCGTTCGTCAAGGTGGTCAACGAGGAACTCGCGCGCCTCATGGGCGAGCGGAACGAGTCCCTCGACCTGGCCGCGACGCCGCCAGCGGTGGTGCTGATGGCCGGCCTGCAGGGCGTCGGCAAGACGGCCACGGTCGCCAAGCTGGCGCGGTTCCTCAAGGAGCGCGAACGCAAGCGCGTCGCCGTGGTGAGCGCGGACGTCTACCGGCCGGCGGCCATCGAACAGCTCGAAACGCTGAGCCGGGAGGTCGAGGCTCGGTTCATTCCCAGCGATCGCTCGGAAGCGCCCAAGAGCATCGTCGAGCGCGCCCTGGCGGACGCCAAGCGCAACTTCGACGACGTGCTCATCGTCGATACCGCCGGGCGGCTTGCCATCGACGACGCCATGATGCGTGAAATCGCCGCCTTGCACGCGGCGCTGGACCCCGTGGAGACGCTGTTCGTCGTCGACGCCATGACCGGCCAGGACGCCGCCGCCACCGCCAAGGCGTTCCACGAAGCGCTGCCCCTCACCGGCGTGGTGCTCACCAAGGCCGACGGCGATTCCCGCGGCGGCGCCGCGCTCTCCGTGCGCGCCGTCACCGGCAAGCCCATCAAGTTCCTCACCGTGGGCGAGAAGACGGACGCCATCGAGGCGTTCCATCCGGACCGAGTCGCCTCGCGCATCCTCGGCATGGGCGACGTGCTCACCCTCATCGAGGAAGCCGAGCGCAAGGTCGACAAGCGCAAGGCGATGCGCTTCGCCAAGAAGGTGCAGCGCGGCCGGAAGTTCGACCTCGTGGACTTGCAGGATCAGATCCGCCAGATGTTCAGCATGGGCGGCATCGACACGCTGCTCGAGAAGCTCCCCGGCGCCGGGCAGATGCCGAACGCCGTGCGCGACAAGCTCGACGAACGCGAATACCGCCGCATGGACGCCATCATCAACTCCATGACGCCCCAGGAACGGCGCTTCCCGGACGTCATCGACCCGTCGCGCAAACGCCGCATCGCCGCTGGCAGCGGCACCGGCGTGCAGGACGTCAACCGCCTGCTCAAGCAGCACCGGCAGATGCAGAAGACCATGAAGAAGGTCGCCCGCAAGGGTGGAATGCAGCGCATGATGCGCGGCTTGGAAGGCGCACGGGCAACGCCGGGCGGCGGACGCCGCCGAAGACGCTGACCATTGCTGGCCCGATCTCTTCCATTCGGTGCGCGCCCACGCCGAAGACCAAGGGCTTCTTTGGCTATCCTTTTTTTTCAACTTGGCCGTTGTTTTGCACCGTGAATTGATGAACAATGCGCACATTGCAACCAGAAGGAGCCTTCAATGCGAATTCGTACCTTGCTCCAAGGCACGGCCGTTTTCCTGTTGGCGCTTGTGCCGCTCGCGGCGCCCCAGGCGACCACGCAAGCGTTCGTGGCCAAGGTCACGCGCACCATGACCACGGCCGATGGCAGTTTCGGCGGCTGCATGGTGCAGCTCGACAAGTCCCCTCGGGACGAGGGCTTGGAGTGTCCGGAACAACCTTGGGTGACGTTCAGCTGCAGCGGCCCGCACGCCCAGTCCAGAGCCGACGCGCTGCGCATGCTGGATTCGGCGCAGCTGGCTTTCGTTACTGGTCGATCGGTGCGCGTTTGGGTAGACGACGCCCGCAAGCACAACGACTTCTGTTTCGTCAACCGCATCGACGTACTCGCCCAGTAGGCGTTCCTCCGGCTCGGCCAAGTCCGAGCCAGTGGCCGCCGCGACCGACAAGGGGCGACAGCCACAGAGCTCGACTGGCGGCGCCATGCCGCCGGTTCGCTCGTGACCGTCTGGTCAGCGGGCGGCTGCATGGCTCGACCTTCGAGCTGTCGCGATCCCGCCCCATCCATTCGCGTTGCCGCGCATGAGTGCGCTTGACGTCTTCCACCCCGAGATAGCCCGTTGGTTCCGAACGACTTTCGGGGAACCCACGGACGTGCAGCGGCGAAGCTGGCCGCGCATCGCCGCTGGCGAACATCTGCTGGTCACGGCGCCTACCGGCAGCGGCAAGACGCTGACGGCGTTCCTCTGGGCCATCGACTCCTTCGCCACCGCCAAGTCCGAACCAGGCGCGACCCGGGTGCTGTACGTGTCGCCCCTGAAGGCGCTCAACAACGACATCCGCGCCAACCTCACCGAACCCATCGCCGCCCTCCGCGAACGCTTTGCCGCCGCGGCCATGCCGTTGCCGAGTCTTCGCGTCCAGACGCGCAGCGGCGACACCGAACCCGGCGACCGCCAACGCATGTTGCGCCGGCCGCCGGAACTGCTCATCACCACGCCGGAGAGCCTGAATCTGCTGCTCACCACGGTGTGCGGCAGACAGGCGTTGTCCACCGTGGAGACGGTCATCCTGGACGAAATCCACTCGCTGGTGGAGAACCGCCGCGGCGTCCAGCTGATGACCGGCTTGGAGCGCTTGGCGGAACTGACCGGCGAGTTCCAGCGCGTGGCGCTGTCGGCGACGGTGCGCCCGCTGGATGTCGTGGCCCGCTACGTCGGCGGCCGCGATGCGGGCGGCGCGCCGCGCCCGGTGGGCATCGTCGAGTCCAAGGCGGAGAAGCGCGTGGCGTTCAGTGTGCGCTTCCCGGAAGCGGCGCGAACCGCCGCGGACAACGGCCTCAAGGTCTGGGAACCGCTCGCCGAGGCGTTTCACGAAGTCATCGACGGCAACCGGTCGACGCTGTTCTTCGCCAACAGCCGGCGCATGGCGGAGAAGATCGCCTTGAAGCTGAACGCGGAGGAAACGGCGCCCGTCGCCTACGCCCACCACGGTTCGCTCGCCCGCGAGATACGCAGCGAAGTGGAAGCGCGCCTGAAACAGGGCGAACTCAAAGCCATCGTCGCCACCAGTTCGCTGGAGATGGGCATCGACATCGGCGATCTGGACGAAGTCGTGCTCATCCAATCGCCGCCGACCATCGCCGCCGCGGTGCAGCGTGTTGGACGCGCCGGGCATCGCGTCGGCGAAACCAGCCGCGGCACCCTGTTCCCCACCCACGCGCGGGACTTCGTCGAAGCGGCGGTGCTTGCCAAGGCGGTGCGGGAGCGCGACATCGAGCCGCTGCGCCCGTTGGAGAATCCGCTCGACGTGCTGGCGCAGACCATCGTTTCCTGCGCCGGTTCCGAGGAGTGCTCCACGGACGCCCTCTACCGCACCCTCGTCCGCGCCGCCCCCTACGCCGAACTCAAGCGCGAGCACTTCGATCTGGTGGTGGAAATGCTCGCCGGCCGCTACGCCGGCACGCGCATCCGCGACCTCCGCCCTCGGCTCGCCTTCGACCGCGTGCGGCAGACGGTGAAGGCGCGGCGCGGGGCGCTGTTCGCGCTCTACACCTCCGGCGGCACGATTCCGGACCGCGGCTACTTCAAGATTCGCCACGCCGAATCGGGCGCGGTCATCGGCGAACTCGACGAGGAGTTCGTCTGGGAAGCCACCGTCGGCCAGACCTTCAGCCTCGGCGCCCAGACCTGGCGCATCGACCGCATCACCCACAACGACGTGCTGGTGAAGTCGGCCCCGCCCCAAGGCACCGCGCCGCCGTTCTGGCGGGCGGAGGACATCAACCGCAGCTTCCACTATTCGCGGCGCATCGGCGAGTTCCTCGAAGCCGCCAACGACGTGCTGGCCACGGGCGATGCGGAGAGCCTGGCCGCCGAACTCGACGCCCTCGGCTTCATGGAGTGCGCGAGCGAAGAGCTCATCGACTACTTGCGGCGGCAGCGCGATGCCACCGGGCGCGACTTGCCCCACGGGCGCCATCTGCTCGTCGAGCACGTTCGCTCCGGGCCGGGCGGCCACCAGGGCCCGGACCGGGAGCAGCAGTTGGTGCTGCACACGCTCTGGGGCGGGCGCGTCAATCGGCCCATCGCGCTGGCGCTGCTCGCCGCTTGGCGGGAGCGCTTCGGCACGGCGGTGGAGGTCGATGCCGACAACAGTGCCATCGCCCTGCAGGTGAAGGAGGAGCTGGACCCGGCGCTGCTGCTGAGTCTGGTGACGCCGGCAAACTTCGAGCGCCTGCTGCGGCGTTCGCTGGAAGGCTCCGGCTTCTTCGGCGCCCGCTTCCGCGAGTGCGCTGGGCGTTCGCTGCTGCTCGTGAAGCGCAGCTTCAAGCAGCGGATGCCGCTGTGGATGACGCGCCAGCAGGCGAAGAAGCTGCTGACCGCGGCCAAGCCCCTCGACGACTTTCCGGTGCTGCTGGAGACGTGGCGCACATGCCTGCAGGACGAGTTCGATCTGCCGGCGGCGTATGCGATGCTGGAAGACGTCGCCTCCGGGGCGCTGCCCTGGTCCTACGTCAGCACCGCCGTGCCGAGTCCGTTCGCCACCGACTTGGCGTTCGGCCAGATCGGTCGCTACATGTACGCGGACGACAAGCCCGAGCAGGGCGACCGCTCGGCGCTCTCCGACGACCTCATTCGCCAGGCGGTGTTCGACCAGTCGCTGCGGCCGCGGCTCTCCGCTTCGGTGATCGCCGAGTTCGAGTCCAAGGTGCAGCGGCGGCGCAACGGCTACGTTCCGGACGGCGAAGACGAACTGCGCGAATGGGCGAAGGAACGGCTCGCCATTCCGGAGGAGGAGTGGTTCGCGCACGTTGCCGTGCCGAGCGGCTTGGTTCGTCTGCGAGTCGAGGAGCGGATCTTCCTCGTCCATCCGGAAACGGCCGTCGGCGAGGACACGCTGCGCCAAGCCGGGGAAATCCTCCAGTTCTACGGGCCCCGAACGGCAACCGAGATCACAGCCATCCTGCCGTTTACCAAGGCAGACGCGCCGGCCCTGCTCCGCGAGCTTGTGGACGCGGGAACGCTGGTGCAGGGGCCGCTGCTCGCGGAACCCGGCGATGCGAACGAAGAACACTTCTGCGACGCCGAGAATCTGGAGACGCTGATCCGCTTCCAACGCGCCGCGGCCCGCCCGGACGTCGCCCCGCGGCCCGTTGCCGACCTTGCGCCGTTCCTGGCGCGGTGGCACGGCTTCGGGCGCGAGGATGCGCCGCTCGACGCCTTGGAGCGTCTGCGCGGCTACGCGGCGCCGGTTGGATTCTGGCTGGACGAAGCGCTGCGACCGCGCACCGGCGGCGACTTCAGGTCGCTGGAGGAAGCCGCGCTCCGCGACGCCTTGGCGTGGCGCGGCTGCGGCAAGGAGACGATTGCCGTCGGTCTCGCCGAGGACTTGGCGTTGGTCCAGCCTTCAACCGGGGCGCAGGAACCCGACGGCGAAGCCGCCGTCGCCCGGCTGTTCACTGATCCCAACGCACGCTACACCTTCACCCAGCTCCTCGACGAAGCGCGGCGACGGTCGGCGACAACCGCTGGCGACGAGGCCGCGGCGCTCGGCGAACCCAAAACCTTCAACGACGCTTTCTGGCAAGCGGTCTGGGAAGGCCGCATCGCCGCCGACGGATTCCAGGCGCTCGCAACCGGGCGCGAACGGCGCTTTGCCCTCGGCGGCGTGGGGCAGGGCGGCGGATGGTCGCGGCGCACCGCGAAAGCGCAGGCGCGCACCGTGTCCCTGGGCTGGCCCGGAACGTGGTACCGGGCGACGGACTTCGCCGCTGCCGCGGATCGTCTCGAACGGCTTGAAGAGGCGAAGGAACGCTGCCGGATGCTGCTCGACCGCTACGGCGTGATCTGTCGCGAGCTCGCCAACCGCGAGGGCGGCGACTTGCGCTGGGCGGCGGTGTTTCCGGCGCTGCGTCTGATGGAGCTCGCCGGCGAAGTGGTCGCTGGCCTGTTCTTCGAGGGCCTGTCCGGCCCGCAGTTCGCGTTGCCCGTTGCGTTGCGGCAGCTGGAACGCCTGAACCGCACCGAGGCGACGTTCTGGATCAACGCGCTGGACCCGGCGTCGCCGTGCGGCTTGGGAATCGGCGATGGCGCATTGCCGCAGCGTCGCCTCGCCAACCACTTGGGGTGGTTCGAGGGCGAGCTCGCGCTGGTCTCCGAGAACTTCGGCCGCCGCTTGCTGATCCGCCTCGACCCCGACGATCCCGGCCTCGACGCGCTGCTGCCTAATCTCGTCACTCTGTGTCGTCGCCGCAAGCGCCTGACCACGCAGACCATCAACGGCGAACCGGCCCGACGCAGTCCCTATCTGCCGGCCATGGCCCGTCACTTGAAGGTCGTGACCGACCACAAGGGCGTCTACTTCGAGGTGCCGTAGCGACTGTCCAGCGTCTTGACCGTAGCGGCGCGCTGCGTTTGGCTTGAGGCGTCAAGAAGGGAGAGAACCGATGCAGGAGTTGCGCGAAACGTTCCATGTCGAACTGTCGCTTGCCGCGACGTGGCGGCGCTTGCGCGTCGCGGTGGAAGCCGATGACGAATCGCGCCGCTGCCGCATCCCCGGCTTCCCAAGCATGGACGGCGGTGCCGGCTGCGCGGCGACGATCGTCGAGAGCGAAGCCCAGCGCCGTCTGCTCGCCGTGAAGGAGGACGCGCCATGTGCGGGCTCAAAGATCGCCATCGAGATCGGCCCGGCGAATGCGTCCGGCTGGCCGACGCGGGTCTCGGTCGAGCAATCCGAACTGCCGCCGCCGATGGCCGCGATGCCGGACGCGGTGGTCGCGCACTGGCGCATGATCGTCGCCGACTTCCGCCTCTACGTGGAACGCGAGGTGGTCGCGCCGCCGGTGCGCTGGGGCCCGGACTTCGGCGCACTGACCGAGCAGACGCCGCTCGGGCTCGTGCTCTCGGCTGTTGGTCGTGGTGGATTCGCGGCACGCTGCGGAATGTGCGACGGCGATCTGCTGCTGACGCTCGGCGGGGTTCGCGTACGTTCGCTCGAAGAGTTGTGGGCGGTGCTGGCGGTTGCGCCCGTCGAGGGTATGGAAGCGACGTGGGTGCGGGAACGCGACACGCTTTCGGGCGTGGCGCAGCTATGAATCGCTTGAGTCGCTATGAATACTGGCGTCCGTCGCAGTAGATCTTCTCGCCGGTGATGTAGACGTTGCGTTCGGAGACTAGGAAGCGCACGACGTTCGCCACATCTTCGGGCTGGCAGACCTTGCCGAACGGCATGGAGGCGTCCAAGGTGCGCATGTCCGTGACGCCAGCGGTGGCCTTCATCAGGCGGCGCCCCATTTCCGTTTCCACGAGCCCCGGCGCCACGACGTTGACGCGGATGCCGTTCTGCCGTTCCTCCCGCGACAGCGTGACCGCCAACGCTTCCATCGCCGCCTTGGCCATGTTGTAGGGGCCGCCGTTGGCCGCCAAGCCGCGCGAGGCGACGCTCGAGATCATCACGATGTCGCCGCGGCCAAGCTGCCGCATCTGCGGCACGACCAGCTTGGAGAGGTAGTGCGAACCGAAGGCGTCGATGGCGACCACGCGGCGCAGTTCGCCGGGGTCGGTATCGACCACGGAGAGGCCGCGCGAGGCGATGCCGGCGTTGTTGACGAGGATGCTCACCGCGCCGAGCTCGCCCTCGATCATCGCCACCATCTCCTGGGCGCGCTCGAAGTCGTCGATGGTGGCGTGGTACATCCGCGCGTTGCCGCCGGCGCGCGTGATGTCGTCGACGGTCTGCCGCGCCGTTTCTTCGTTGCGCCGGTAGTTCACGGCCACCGCCGCGCCGTCCTCGGCGAGCGCCAGCGAGACCGCGCGGCCGATGCCGCGTCCGCCGCCGGTCACCAGCGCGACGCGCCCGCTCAGCGGCATGGGGCCGGCGGGCCGCAGCCCTTGGCGAGTGGAATGTCTGGGCGCCCGGAATTGTGCGGAACGGCGGCCACGCTACTTACACGCTACTTGCCGACGAACTTGGCGTCGCGCTTCTCGAAGAACGCCCGCACGCCCTCGGCATGGTCCTTGGTGCCGCCGGCCTCGCTCTGCAGCCGCGCTTCGAGGTCGAGTTGCTGTTCGTAGGCGTTGTGCCAGGTCGACCAGTAGAGTCTTCGAATCAGCGCCAGCGACTTCGGCCCGGCGGCGAGCTTGGCGGCGATCTCCAACGCCCCGGCCATGAGCGCGTCGTTGTCTTCGTAGACGCGGTTGACGAGACCCCAGGCTTCCGCCTTCTCCGCCGGCAGGCGTTCCGCCAGCAGCGAAAGTTCGACGGCGCGCCCCCAGCCGACCATGCGCGGCAGCATGAACGTGGCGCCGCCGTCCGGCACCAGGCCGATGCGGGCGAACGCTTGCAGGAAGAAGGCGTTCTTGGCCGCGCAGACGATGTCGCCGAACAACGCGAAGCTCATGCCGACTCCCGCCGCGGCGCCGTTGACCGCGGTGACGATGGGCATGTCGAGGTCGCGCAGGGCGAGCAGCAGCGGGTGGTAGGCGTTGCGCAGCGAGGCGCCGGCACCATCGCCACGGCCCCGGTCGCCGAGATTGGCGCCGGCGCAGAATCCGCGCCCGACGCCGGTGAGCAGCAGGCAGCGCGCGCCGTTGTTCGGGTCCTGCACTTCGCGCAAGGCCTCGTCGAGACCGCCCAGCATCGCCCCGCCGATGGCGTTCATCACCTCCGGGTGGTTGAACTTGAGCACCGCCACTTTGTCCTCGAAGTCGAGGATGACCTTGTCGAACTCCAAACGTCCTCCTTGCCTATGCGCTCGTTCCCGCGTGTGCCGTTCGCGTGCCAGACTCAAGCGCCCGCGCTTGGGCGGCTGGAAACGGCGTTGTACCAGCGCTGGATGTGCGGATGATCGTCGCCCACGCGCATCTGGATCCACTTCGCGAAATCGACGACGCAGAGGGCCGTGATGTCCGCCACGCTGAACGAATCGCCAGCGACGAACTCCGACTCGCCCAAGGTGGTGTTCAGGGCGTCGTAGAAGCGCTCCGTGGAGGCGCGCCCGCGTTCGACGAGCCCAGGAACCGCCGGTACGCCCTGGCTGCCGGAGAGCGAGCGGTCCTTGAACGCCGGATTGCCGTTGCGGAACGCTTCCGCCACCGAGAGCAGGCCGTCGTGCTCCATGTGCCGCTGCGCCGAGGCGATGACGGCTCTCGATTTCGCGTCCGTCCCCATCAGCGCCGGTTCGGGGTGCAGACCCTCGAAGTAGATGCAGATGGCCATGGATTCGTCGATCACGGTGCCGTCGTCGAGAACCAGCGTCGGCAGCAGACAGCGCGGATTGATGGCGCGAAACTCGTCGCCGAGGTTCTCGCCAGCGGGAATGTCCACCTGCACGGTTTCCACTTCGATGCCCTTCTCGGCAAGGAAGATCCGCACCCGGCGCGGGTTCGGCGCCATCTTGAAGTCGTAGAGTTTCATCGAGCGTTCCCAAGGGGCTGAGTCTCGAACCATAGGCGCAAAGCGCCTTCGATTTCCAGCTATTTTCCGGGAGCGCTCGGGCGCGGCGGAGGCATGGGGGCGGCGCGGTGGTTTAGAGTGTACCCATGACGCTCGGCGCCATCCTCATTCCCATCGTCGCGCTCGCGGTCTGCTTCGGCGGCATGTGGTTCGCGTGGCGGCTGGTCATGGGGGCGGAACGGGAAGGGGCGGGGCCGAAGGATCAACCCACCGAAGCGGCGGACGCGGAACGCCCGCCCCCGCCAGCCCCCGCTCGCCGTGGCATTGCCGGGCCGGTGATCGCCTTGGCGGCGGTGATGCTGGGGCTTGGCGGCTTCGCCTTCATCGCAGCGCCCGCTCTTGGCGGCGCGTCGCCGCTGCTCGTCGCCGGCGGCGTTGCGACCGGCGTCGGCCTGCTCGGCGGCTTCTCGATCTGGGCGCTGCGTCGCCGCCCGCAATCGTCGCCTCTCGAACAACGCAAGACGTCTGGAGAAGGCCAGTGAGCGAAGCCGATCGCCGCAAGTGGGACGACCGCTACCGCGCCGGCGCCTACGCCGAGCGAACGTGGCCGAGCGCCTTCCTGGTCGATTGCGCCCCTCTGCTGCCGAGCGCCGGCCGCGCCCTCGATCTCGCCTGCGGGGCAGGGCGGAACGCGCTCTTTCTGGCCCGCCGGGGCTTGCAGGTGGACGCGGTGGACATTTCCTCCGAAGCGTTGGCGCGCGGGCGGGCCGCTGCCGCCGACCTGCCCATTCGCTGGCTTCTTCAAGACCTCGACGACGGCCTGCCGCCGAACGCCTACGACGTGATCGTGAACATCCGCTACGTCAACCTGGCCCTCTTGCGCGCACTGCTGCCGAACTTGCGCGAAGGCGGTGTGCTGCTCGTGGAACAACACCTCGCAACCGAGCTGCCGGATGTCGTGGGGCCAAGCAATCCCGCGTTCCGCGTCGCGCCCGGCGAGTTGTCGCAGCTGGCAGCCGATGCGGAGGGGATGCAAGTCGAACGCAGCGAAGAGGGCGTCTTCGTCGATCCCGACGGCGGCCGAGCGGCGCTGGCGCGACTGGCGGCCCGCAAGACATCTGCATGTGTCGCGGCCGGCGAAGGCACGTAATCTGGTCTAATGGCGGGCGAGGGAGGAACGTCGTTAGATGATCAAGCATGCCGAATCGGGCAGCGCGGGGGCTGGCGCCGTTGCTCTCGCCGCTCTGCTTGCCAGTACGGCGGCGTTCGCCGATGCCGGCGCCGAGGTCTTCGGGTCGGCGCCGGCGGTCGATCACGTGCGCATTTCGCCGAACGGCGCTCGGGTGCTCGCCATCGCTTCGGACGACGGCAAGCGCGGTCTGGCGACCATCGATCTCGCCACCGGCACGATCACCGTCGCCTTGCAGGTGGAGGCGCGCACCGAACTCCTCGATTCCTGCGAGTGGGTGTCCGACGAGCGCATCGTCTGCGCGATGTACGTCTTCCCGGAAGCGAACGGCAGGCTGCCCTATCCCCGCCGCCGCCTCGTGCGGCTGGTAGCGGTCGACCACGACGGCGGCAATCCGCTCGCGCTGCTGGACCGCCCGCCGCCGAGACCGGTGAAGATGGGCGGCCACATTCCCTTGCCACGCACTCCCTACGACGATCTCGAACACGCACTTCTGCATCCATTGCCCGACGACCCGCACCATGTCCTCGTGGCGGCGCCCCGCGAGGCGACGCCGTACCGCAGCGTCTACCGGGTGCATGTCGGCAACGGCGCGGCCACGCGAGTCGTCGGCTGGCAAGCCGGCATCGTGTTCTGGCACGCAGATCGCGAGGGACGGGTCCGCGTCGGCACCGGTTGGTACGAGTTCAGCTCACCTAGGATTCCGGAGCCTGGGAGAGGGCCGACAGCGATAGCCGTGGATGCAGAAGGACAGCTTCAGCGTCTCGACGTCGCAGAACTGTCGGCCAGGATCGGCGAACGGGAGTTGGCCGGGCCGCGCATCCTGGGCTTCTCGACTGACGAAACGCAGCTGTACTACGAAGCGCGTGTGTCGGACGCGGACCGCGCAGCGGTATGGGTTGCGGACGCGGCGACGTTGAAGCCGTTGCAACGGATCGTTTCGCACCCGCAACGGGACGTGTACGCCGAGGCGATCGCCGGGCGCGACTGCGGCGTGGTCGGGTTCATGCATGCGCTGCCGGACCAGCCGTTCACATGGCTGGATGCCGATTTCGGCGGTACCGTAGAGGCCGCCGGTTCCGTGGAGCACGGCGACTTCGTGGCGGTGACGTCGATGTCTTCGGACTGCCGCCGGGTGGTGCTGGCGGCGACGGACGGAGTGCGTCGCGCCTTCTATCTGCTCGACCGCGCGACCGGCGCTCTGCGGCGCTTGGGCGATCAGTATCCGGCTTCGGCGGATGCGCAGCCTTCGCAGCGTCGCACGGTGCGCTACCAGACCCGCGACGGCCTCGACTTGCCGATGGCGCTGACGGCGCCAGCCGGCGCCGGGTCGCCGCCGATCGTGGTGCTGCTGGACAGCAGCCCCGGGCGCCGGAGCACGGCGGCGCTGGACACCTGGCCGCATTTCTTCGCCAGCCGCGGCTACGCGGTGGCGCAGCCCGCATTCCGCGGCGCTCGCGGCTACGGCACGGCGTTCCACGTGGCTGGCCTGCAGGCGCGCGGCGCGAAGCTGCAAGAGGACGTCGCGGACGCGATAGCTTGGTTGGAAGAGGCAGGGCTGGGCGACGCGCGCAGGGTGTGCTTCATCGGCCGCGGGCGCGGCGGCCACTTCGCGCTCGCCGCTGCACTCGCGGATGGGTCTGCGGAGCCGCGACCGGCGAGCCGTTGTGCAGCCGCCTACGCAGCGATGGATGTCGCGCTCACGAAGCGCGCCGAGCACAATCCGTTCGACGGGCGCCTCTGCGCCTTCTTCCCCTGCGGCGATTGGATGCGCTGGGTGGATGCTTCGGAGATGCGCGAGATCAGTAGATCGGCGCCGCCCGACAAGCAGAGCGAGTTGAACCGGGCCGATTCGAGCCTGCTGCGTTCGCCTCTGGTGGGCGCGAAGCACCCCGGCTTCCCGGTGCTGATCCACTCCGCTGGCCGCAGCATCGTCCACGAGAAAGGCTCGATGCGCTTCCGCGCGGACTTGAAGGATCTCGGCTTCTTCGAGCAGGTCGCGCCGGTGGGAAGCGACGACGAAGTGGAGTTTCTCGCCGCTGCCGAGGCGCTGTTCGGCGAGGTGCTGCACGGCGGCGAGGCGACGCGCTAGAGGGGAGGGGCCAGCCATCGCGGCGCATGTGGTACGCTGAGGCGCATGGAGACGCACGTGTTGCAGTTTTTCCGTGCGGCGGTTCGGCGTGGGCGCGTTAGCGCCTTTATCGTCGCTGTCCTGGTCGTGCTCACCGTGGGTGCGACGACAGCCGACGCTGTCCATGTCCATGACGAAGAAGGCGAAGACGCCGAGCATTGCTCCCTCTGCGTAATCTGCGGCGTCGACGACGCCTGCGCTTCAACTTCGGCGTTGCCGCAGCAGTTTGCGGCCGATGCCACGCCCACCGGCGGCCTCGCCCAGCGTAGTCGCCGAACGCCGCTCCACGCCTATCGCGCCCGGGCGCCTCCGCTCCCTCGTTGACGCCACATTCGCCGGCCCTCGACGGTCGGCCAGTCGCGCTTGCCTGCAAGCGCAACGTCAATTCGTAGGGAGAAATCATGTCATTCCCGCTCCTGCGCCGGGCCGCTGCCAGCCTGCTCGGTGCGTCACTGCTATTGGTCGCCGCCACGGCATCCGCCGAGGACGGCCAAGACGACACCATCGAGGAAGTCGTCGTCACCGCCCATCCGCTTTCCGGCGAGGGCCTCTCCGAACCCGCCATCGCCTTGGATGGCGAGCAACTCGACCGCGAAGCCGCCGCCAGCATCGGCGACACCGTTTCGCGCCAAGCGGGCATCCACTCCGCCTCCTTCGGCACCGCCGTGGGGCGTCCCGTCGTCCACGGCATGGACGGCCCGCGGGTGCGGGTGATGGAAGATCGCATCGACGCCATGGACGTATCGGTCAGCAGCGCCGACCACGCCGTCACCATCGAGCCGTTTCTCGCCGAACGAGTCGAGGTGGTGAAGGGGCCGAGCACCCTGCTCTACGGTTCCGGCGCGATCGGCGGCGTCGTGAACGTCGACACCGGACGCATCCCGCGCGCAGCCGCGGACGGCTTCGACGGCAAGGTGTCGGTACGCGCCGCCGACAACGCCGACAGCACCAACGCGACCATGCGCTTGGGCGGCGGCAACGGCACCTTCGCGTGGCACGTGGATGGATTCACGCGCTCCGCGGAAGACTACGACATTCCCGGCTTCGCCGAATCCGCCGGACTGCGCGCCATGGAAGAACATGACGAGCATGAGGAGGAAGTGCATGAAGGCGAGGACGAACACGAAGACGAAGACGAGCACGAAGAAGAGGAAGAGGCGTACGGCACCTTGCCCGGCAGCTACTCCAACGGCAGCGGCGGCACCATCGGCCTCTCGTGGGTCGGCGATCGGGGTTTCTTCGGCGTGGCGGTGAGCCGCCTGAACTACGACTACGGTCTGCCCGGCGGCTCGCATGCGCACCACCACGAAGAAGAAGAGCACCACGACGAGGACGACGACGATCACCACGAGATGGCGGACGACGACCACGACGAGGACGAAGACGAGCATCACGACGACGAAGAGGCGGAAGGTACGCCGACGTTGGACCTGGAGCAGACGCGCATAGACGTGGAAGCGGGCATCGTCGATCCCTTCGCGCACTTCTCCGCCCTCAACGTGCGCATCGGGCGCAACGACTACGCCCATGTGGAGATCGAACCGAACGCCGAAGTCGGCACCCGTTTCGCCGCCGAGTCCTTTGAAGCGCGCATCGAGTTGCTGGACGACAACGCGCAAGGCTTCGACGGCGCGCTCGGCGTGCAGTTCGGCAGCCGCGACTTCTCGGCGATCGGCGCGGAGTCGTTCGTGCCGCCGGTGGAGACAAGCACCGCTGGCCTGTTCTGGGTGGGCGAACGCGACCTGGAGAGTTTCGACTTGGAAACCGGCTTTCGCTTGGAACGCACCAGCCACGATCCCCTCGCCCGGGACGGCAGCGGCTTCACCACCTTTTCGACATCGCTCGGCGCAGTGACGCGGCTGGGGGAGGCCACCCTCGGCATCCACGGCGGCTATTCTTCCCGAGCGCCCAGCGCCGAGGAGCTGTACACGTACGGCCCCCATCTCGTCGTACAGAGCTTCGAAATCGGCGATCCGAACCTAGACGCCGAGAAGGCCCTCTCCCTCTCCGCCACCGTATCCGTGGCCGGCGAGCGGGCCTCGTTCACCGGCACCGCCTACATGGCGTCCTTCCGCGATCACATCACCCACTTCGCCACCGGCGAGGAGCGAGACGAACTGCGGGTGGTCGAGTTCGGCCAGGAAGACGCCTTCTATCGCGGCCTCGACTTGGCGGCCAGCTTCACCATCGCCGAGTCCGAAGCCGGTTCGGTGGGCGTGGACCTGCTGCTCGACACGGTAGCGGCGGAAATCGACGTCGCCGGCAATGATCGGCTGCCGAGGCTGCCGCCGACGCGCATCGGCGCCGGCCTGAACATGCAGCGCGGACGCTTGAGCGCCGAGGTCGACTGGCTGCGCGTCTTCGAGCAGGACGAGACCGCCGAGTTCGAACTGCCCACGGACGCCTACACCGATGTGCGGCTGCACCTGGCTGCGGACTTCCGGATGGGCGCTGCGACCATGCGGGCGTTCCTGCAAGGCCGCAACCTCACCGACTCGGAACAGCGCCACCACAGCTCGGCCATCAAGGAGTACGCGCCCATGCCCGGCCGAACGTGGGAGATCGGCCTGCGGGCAGCTTTCTGAGGCACAGCGGAGCGGTTCCCGCGTAGGAGGCGGGCTGGCCAATGCCGGAGCCGGTAGGTTCCGGCATTGGGCTCCCAGTGCGGTGTCGCCGATGGACGACGTCATGTCGGTGCCCTTGACGAGCCGACGGCCGCCACGCATAGTTTTATGTACAGTAGCCGCAAGTCGCGGCGGAGCGGGTGCGAATGGCGAACACGCTGTTTCAGTTCTGGGGCAAGGCGCAGCCCTTGGCCGACAAGGGGCCGGAATGGCATCCATTGGCCTTCCACAGCCTCGACGTGGCGGCGGTCGGCAGGCGGCTCCTGCAGGAGGATCGGGCGCTGGCAGGGCGAATTTGCCGCTTGCTGGATGTGGGCGAGACGGACTTCGTGGACTTGGCGACGTATTTGCTGGCGTTGCACGACGTCGGCAAGTTCGCCAAGCGATTCCAAGCGAAAGTACCGAAGCGCTACCCGCCGTGCTTCGGTGGCGGTGCTGGGACGCACCAGTACGACCACGGGCTTGGCGGGTTCGAGCTGTTCGTGGCCGACAGCGAGATGTTCTCGGTGACGAACCGCGCGAAAAGGGCTTGGCGTCCACTCGTGTCCGCGGTGACAGGTCACCACGGCGCGCCGCCGCTAACGGACGCGCTCAACCAGCCGAAGCTCACGACGCTGCGTTCGTGCTTTGGCACTGCCGGCATTGACGCGGCGCATCAATTCGCAGCGGACGTGCGGGCCTTGCTCGACCCGCCAACCGACCTTGCGCTGTCGCAGAAGAAGATGGGGCCAGCATCCTTCGCCGTGGCCGGAGTCGCCGTCTTGGCGGATTGGCTCGGCTCGAATCAAGAGTGGTTTCCGTACGAGTGCAGCGAGTCCTTCGCGGCACCGGCAGAAGCCGTTGACTTGCGCCGCTACTGGGAAGAGGCGCAGGAGAAGGCGATGCAGGCGCTGAACGAATCCGGCGTGCTGCCCGTCCCATCGCGAACCACCTTGGACTACGGCGCGTTGTTGACGAATGCCAGGCCGAGCCCGATGCAGCAATGGGCGCAGACGGTCGATCTTCCCGACGGCCCGGCCCTGTTCGTCATCGAAGACGAGACCGGCAGCGGCAAGACGGAAGCCGCGGTGATGCTGGCGCACCGCTTGATGGCCGCTGGCAAGGCGGAGGGCATCTACGTGGCCTTGCCAACCATGGCGACCGCGGACGCGATGTTCGAGCGCCTCGAGACCCGCTATCTCAAGCTGTTTGGCGACGGGCAGCCTTCCATTGCGCT
Source organism: Candidatus Azotimanducaceae bacterium (assembly GCA_965243175.1). Lineage (GTDB taxonomy): Bacteria > Pseudomonadota > Gammaproteobacteria > Pseudomonadales > Azotimanducaceae > VXYL01. Next base: position 3,475,566 of record OZ251532.1, read on the forward strand.
CGCACACGGTGCGCGGGACATGCACGAGGGGTTTCGGGAGGCCGTGCAGCGTGGCGGACGCAAGGAACAAGCCTACTCCGCTGGCGACTCGGCGGACGACTCGGAGATCACCGCTTCATCGGCATGCGCCGCATGGCTCGCGGACGACCGGCGCCGTTCGCTCTTGGCGGACATTGGCGTTGGCACGGTGGATCAGGCGCTGCTCGCCATACTCGCCAGTCGCCACCAGTCGTTGCGGCTGCTGGGGCTCATGCGCAAGGTGCTGGTTCTCGACGAGGTCCACGCCTACGACGCCTACATGCAGCGCGAGATCGAGACCTTGCTGGAGTTCCACGCCGGGCTTGGCGGCAGCGCCGTCCTCCTCTCCGCGACCTTGCCCAAGACCGTGCGCCAGCGCCTCGGCGCGGCCTTCGCCAAGGGTTCGGGACACGTTCGCCCTGCGGATGAACCACTTGGCGACGCATACCCGCTGGCAACCGTTCACGCTGGCGAGACATCGACGGAGACGCCGGTGGATGGCCGCGCAGACCGGTCCCGAAAACTGCCAGTGCGCTTCCTGCGCAGCCCGCAAGAAGCGTATGGCGAAGTGGAGCGTGCCGCGAACAGCGGCCAAGCCGTCCTCTACATCCGCAATACGGTCGATGACGTGTTGGATGCGCACTCCGCGCTGCAAGAGCGAGGGCTGGACGTGGACATCTTCCACGCCCGCTTCGCCTTGGCGGATCGGCTGAAGATCGAGCAATGCATCGTCAAGACGTTCGGCAAAGACAGCCAGGCGGATAAGCGCGCCGGCAAGGTGCTGGTGGCAACCCAGGTCGTCGAGCAATCCTTGGACTTGGACTTCGACGCGATGGTGAGCGATCTGGCGCCCATCGACCTGCTGATCCAGCGCGCCGGCCGGCTCTGGCGTCACCGACGTGACCGGCAAGGTTCGCCTGAACTATTGGTCGTGAGCCCAGAGGCGACGCCCGACGCCCCGGAAGACTGGTTCAGCAAGCCCTTCCCGCGAGCGCGGTTCGTCTACAGCGCCTCTGCTCGTCTTTGGCTGACCGCCAAGGCGCTGGAAAGAAGCAGAGCCATCAGCAGTCCCGCTGAACTGCGCTCTTTGATCGAGGCTGTGTACGGCGAGGACGCGGAGATCGACGTGCCGCTAAATCTCCAACAGGCCGTTTTGGAGACCGAAGGTCGGGAGAGCGCGGAACGCAGCAGCGCAAAGATCAGCACGCTGGCGCTTCGGTCCGGCTATACGCGGGACGATGGCGGCGCTTGGGACAGAGACGTGGTGACAGCCACACGCCTCGTCGACGACCCGCAGGTGACGCTCCGGTTGGCTTGCCTTCGCGCAGGCAGTATCGAACCCTACGCCAAGGACGCGGACACTCGCGCCAGAGCGTGGCGGCTCAGCGAGGTGAATGTCGCCAAGCGACGGATCAGCGGCCAAGACATCCCAACGGAGTACGCTGATGCGGCGCGGAAGGAAAAGGCAGAGTGGGGGAGGTATGATCAAGATAAAGTATTGATATTGCTTAAAGAACAAGAGGGAAGGCTCGTAGGTTCGGCGGTTGCCGGCGACGATGGCACGGAACCAGTGACAGTCGAATACGGCATACGGGGGTTGAGTTTCTCCGCCACCGCCTCCACTCTCTAGAGGGAGCTGTCCCGTTCCCCTTTACGGGGGATGAACCAAGGGTCGCGGTCGGGCAGTTGACGTTCCTCGCGATGTGAGCGAGGATGAGAATAAGATGGTAGCCGTAGGGCAAAAAGGAAGGAAAGCATGACCAACACGTCAGAGTTCAAAGAGACGACCACATCGTGCGCTGAAAGGTGTATGGTTGTCCATGTAGAGAACTTGCACGGCATGTGCGCGATCGGACACTACGAGGGAGTGTACGCATCGCGATCCATGACCGTCAGGAGCATTGACCAGGCATACGCGGCCAGGGACCCGAAGGACGCACGGCCGCCGGCTAGGCACCAAGACTGAGGCGAGACATGGCAGGTTCGTTCAACCTCATCACGGAACCGTGGCTGCCCGTTCGGCGCAGCAGCGGTGCTGTGGAGTGGATCGCCCCAGCGCAGGTCAACGATCGCATCGGCGAAGAACCGATCGTCGGCTTCGCTTGGCCTAGGCCGGACTTCAACGGTGCGGCGCACGAGTTCCTGATCGGCCTGCTGTCCACCACCGTCGCCCCTTCCGACGACTACGGTTGGCGGGAGTGGTGGTTCGATCCCCCGACGACGGAGGCCCTAGAGAAGCAGTTCGCTCGCGTCTCCCATGCCTTCAACCTTGATGGCCTTGGCACCCGATTCATGCAGGACCTCGACCCGCTTGAAGGGGCGAAGACGGAGCATGTCGGCGCGTTGTTGATGGACGCACCGGGCGCCCAAACGCTGCGCCATAACGCAGACCTGTTCGTCAAGCGCGGAGGCACGGTTTCCCTATGTCGGGCAGCGGCCGCCATGGCGCTGTACACGTTGAGCGCCTATGCGCCAAGCGGAGGTGCTGGCCACCGCACATCGTTGCGCGGCGGAGGGCCGATGACGACGCTCGTCGTCGCGGAGCACGACCCACTAGGCCAAACCCTCTGGGGGCGGCTCTGGCCGAACGTCGAGACGCAAGAGGAGATCGCCGAGCGCAACACCGAGGCTACGCGGCTTCATGACGATGCGCTGGTGTTCCCTTGGCTCGCGGCTACGCGTACGTCGCAGAAGAACGGTGGCAAATCAACCTCGCAACCGGACGTCCACCCGCTACAGGCATACTGGGCCATGCCACGGCGCATTCGTCTGCAATTCGAGGAGGTCGACAGTCGACCTTGCAGCATTACGGATCGTGAGGACACCGTTGTCGTGGCTCAGTACCGCACCAAGAACTACGGCGTGAACTACATGGCCGAGTCCTTCAACCATCCGCTGTCGCCGTACTACCGGCAGCGGGAGGGCAAGGCACGGTTGCCCGTACACCCGAAGCCTGGCGGGATCAGCTACCGCCTTTGGCCGGGGATCGTCTGCCGCAAGGGCGATGGACTCGGCGATCCTGCCCAGACGGTACGCCATTGGCGCAGGAAGGATGTTGGCGACGCTAGAGTAGTGGCATTCGGCTACGACATGGACAACATGAAGGCCCGTGCCTGGGTGGAAGGCGAGATGCCAATCTGGAGTTTGGATCCGGTTGTCCAAGAATGGCTAGAGGAGAAATTCGTCTTGCCGGCGATCGCTGGTGCCGAGGTGGTCGCTCGTTTGCTCACCAATGCGGTAAAGTCCGCGCTGCACGACTCGCCGAAGAACGCGCCGGGCGACTACCGCTTCATCGCGGATGTCTTCTATCGAGAGACCGAGCCTCGTTTCCAAACGATCCGGATGGACGCGAGACAGTTGATCGAGGCCAACGTTGATGCGGATGACCCGCCCCAAGCGGCGCGGGAAAGCTGGCGCAAGGCGCTTGCGGACAGTGCTGGCAAGTTGTTCGACCACTTTGCCCCAGCGGAGGGCTTGGAGCATCGAGACATGAAACGTCTTGTGAAGGCGAGCTCCTTCCTTGATCTGGCACTGCGCGGACGAGGCAAGGAAGGCCGCAGCCTATTCACGACGCTCGACCTTCCACTGCCTACCGCCAAGGCTGACTTGACTGGAGGGAAGGCTGCATGAGGAGCGAAGCAACCAGAAGCGCGGGTGCGGTGGCGCAGAATTGGTGGCGTGGCCTTGCTCAATCCAACGACGGCAAGCCCGCACCGGGATCGCGGGCGGCGCTAGCAAAACTGCGGAGAGCTGGGAGTCCGTTGGAAGTGATGATGGAGCCTGATGCTCTTCGGTTGATCCAGTGGCTGCAGGGCTTCGATGCGGACCGCGTAGCCGTTGTCGCGGGCGTCTTGGCCTACGTTCGTGAGGACGTCGACGCTCGCATCATCCGCATCGTGGGGCGCAACTCCTTGGAAGACGAGATGTCCGCGATGTTGTCCGAGAGTCGGTTTCGGCGTCTCCTGCAAACGCCACCGGACAACCTGCTCTTGCTGGAAGCGATGCGCCGCCTAGTTCGACTTGCGAAAAAAGCGAACGTGGCGAATCTGGCCGAATCCATCCTCTACTGGGGGGATCGGCGGAAGAAGCAGTGGATATTCGACTACTACCGAGCGTCGTCGGTTACGCCTTCGTCCGCCCAAGCTGAAGCCTCTACTACACCGTTGGCCCGCCAAGGAGACACCCGATGACAGACTTTCTGCAACTTCACCTGCTCACGCCGTTCGGCCCGTCCAATCTGAATCGAGACGACACGGGACGCCCCAAGAGCGTCGTCTTCGGAAACGCGCCTCGCATCCGAGTGTCGTCGCAGAGCTTGAAGCGGGCGTGGCGCACCTCGGACGTGTTCAAGGAGCAGCTGGAGGGCCACTTGGCGAGCCGAACCCAGCGCTTGGGCGACGACGTGTACGAGCATCTGATCGAAAAGGGGGCGACGGAAGACCAGGCCACCTCCATTGCGCGCGGCGTGGCGGGTGTCTTCGGCAAGATCCGCTCCGAGAAGCATGACAAGCCGCTCTTCATCGAACAGCTGGCGTTCATCTCGCCGGAGGAACGCGAAGCCGCCTTCGCTAGGGCCGATCAAGCGTTGGCCGGCGAAACGATAGACCCGAAAGAGAAGCCGGAGCACGACAAGCTCTTGCAGCGGACCGATTCGGCAGCGGACATCGCCATGTTCGGGCGCATGTTGGCGGATGCTCCGAAGTTCAATCGCGAGGCCGCCGTGCAGGTGGCGCATGCGTTCACGACTCACCAGGCCAACGCCGAGGACGACTACTATACGGCGGTTGATGACTTGGACGATCCGGACAACGCTGGTGCCGGCTTCGTCGGCGTACAGGAGTTCGGAGCCGGCATCTTCTACCTTTACATCTGCGTAGACTGCGATCTGTTGCTCAAGAACTTGGGTGGCGACCGGGCGGTGAGCAACGCTGCGTTAGGCGCGTTGATCGAAGCGGCCGCCACCGTTGCTCCGAAAGGCAAGCAGGCCAGCTTCGCCAGCAGAGCGCGCGCCGTGTACGTCCTTGCGGAGAGAGGATCGGCGCAGCCTCGAAGCCTGGCAGCAGCGTTCTTGAAGCCGCTTGGAGGCACTGATCAAGCTGCGGATTCCATTGCCGAGTTGGAGCACTTCCGAGATCGACTGGATGCCGCGTACGGCCCGTGTGCCGCTGAAAGCTGCACGATGGACCTGACGAAGGAAGATGGCGGCACGCTTGCCGAGATCGTCGCGTTCGCCGTGAGCTGAGACGTGCAGTTCCTGCTGTTCACTTTGTACGCGCCGATGGCGTCCTTCGGCGAAATCGCCGTAGGCGAGCGGCGCATGGGCTGGGCGCGGCCTGGGCGGTCTGCCGTGCTCGGCCTCGTGGCCGCCGCCCAAGGCTTGGAGCGCACCGACCAGGATGCACACGCCAACTTGGAATCGTCGCTCCACTACGCCGTGCGGACAGACGCGCCCGGCAGGTCGTTCATGGACTACCACACCGCGCAAGCGCCAACGTCGCGAAAGGGAAAGACGCACGAGACTCGGCGCGAGGAACTCGGCGCGGATGCGCTCAACACCGTGCTCTCCACCCGCGAGTGGCGGGCGGACGCGCTGTTCACGGCCTGCCTCTGGCCACGCGACGGCAGCGCCATCCATCTCGGCGAACTTGCCAACGCCCTGCGCCAGCCGCGCTTCGTCCTGTACCTTGGTCGCAAATCGGCGCCTCTCGGCCTGCCCCTCAACCCGGCAATCGTGGAAGCGGCTACGCTCCTTGAAGCGTTCGAGGGACGGCAAGTCGGCACGGAAGAAAAGAAGGTCTTGGCACGGATTGGAGCAAACGCCCGTGCGCAGATCGCGTTCGACGCGGACGTTGAAGCCGAGCTGATTGGCGACAGCGCTGAGTTTCGGCAAGAACGGCGACGAGACAGCGTGGTCGATCGCATCCGCTGGCAGTTCGCGGAGCGGTTGGAGAACGTAGTGGACGTAGGCGGGAGCGCATAGTGGTCCACGAAGCGTACCTCTCCCGAGCCACGCTAAGGCGCGACGCTTCCACGGCGGCTTTGCTGCCTCTCCTCATGCCCGGCGAAAGCGGCACCCAGCACCCAGGGCACCACCTGGTTTGGTCCTTGTTCGCGGATTCGAGCACACGCCGCCGCGACTTTCTCTGGCGCGAAGCCGCCCAGGGCACGTTCTACATCCTCTCCGCGCGTCGGCCGGTAGACGACCACAAGCTCTTCCGCCTCGACGAACCCAAGCTGTTTGCTCCTGCCCTAGCGGAAGGAGACCGCTTGCGCTTTTCCCTTCGGGCGAATCCGGTTGTACGCCGGCGGGACTCGCACGGACGCTCGGCGAAGCACGATGTGGTCTTCGATGCGTTGCGGCACCACCCGTCGGACGAGCGCAAGGCGAAACGCTTGGAGGTAGTGCGGGAGAGCGGGTTCGCTTGGTTGGCCGCACAAGGGCAGCTAGCGGGATTCTCCGTTGAGGAAGGGGACATCATCACCATCGACGGCTACCAGCCGCATCAAGTCTCCCGCGAGGGCAAGGCGCCGATGCGATTCTCCACGCTCGACATCGAAGGCGTGCTGCAGGTGCGCGACCCTTCGGTGTTCGTCGGCGCGGTCTTGCGCGGGTTCGGCTCCGCGAAGGCGTATGGCTGCGGCCTGATGCTCATTCGGCGCGCTTGAGAGCACTGCTTCGTGTCTGGGATAGCACCGCCACGCCCCATACCGATCAAGGACCGTGCCTCGATTCTCTTCATCGAGAGAGGAAGGCTGGACGTTCGGGATGGCGCATTCGTCGTAGTGGACAAGAACGGCGTACGCACTCACATCCCGGTAGGAGGACTGGCCTGCCTGATGCTCGAACCAGGCGCCCGGGTTTCCCATGCCGCCGTCTCGTTGGCCGCACGGGTCGGCTGCCTTCTCGTTTGGGTCGGCGAGGCAGGTGTGCGGCTGTATGCCGCAGGCCAACCGGGCGGTGCCCGAGCCGACCGCCTGCTGCACCAAGCCAAGCTCGCGCTGGACCCCGACGCGCGCTTGAAGGTTGTTCGCAAGATGTACGACATGCGGTTCGGAGAGCCGGCACCGCAACGGCGTTCCGTGGAACAGCTGCGGGGCATCGAGGGCGCCCGCGTGAAGCGCACCTACGAAGTGCTGGCCAAGCAGCACGGCGTTCGATGGAGAGGGCGACGATACGACCCAGGCGACTGGGGCGTCGCGGACATCCCGAATCGCTGCCTCAGCCAGGCGACAGCCTGCTTGTACGGCCTAGCCGAAGCTGCCATTCTTGCCGCTGGCTATGCGCCCGCCATCGGCTTCCTGCACACCGGCAAGCCGCAATCCTTCGTCTACGACGTTGCCGACGTCTACAAGTCCAGCACTGTCGTGCCGATTGCATTCCGAGTCGCTGGCGAAGCCCAGAAGGGAAAGCGCCCGTCGGCAACCGACCCAGTGGGCGAAGTGAGGCGCGGTTGCCGCGACAGCTTCCGCAAGACCGGCCTGCTGACGAAACTGATCCCCAGCATAGAAGAAATGCTCTCCGCCGGAGAACTCGCCCGCCCGTCGCCACCTGCGGAAGCCCAGCCGGTCGCCATTCCAGAGGCCCCCAGCGGTGATGCTGGTCATCGTAGTTAACAACGCACCCCCTCGACTGCGCGGACGCTTGGCCGTGTGGCTGCTTGAAATCCGAGCGGGCGTCTACGTCGGCAACTACTCGCGACGAACCAGAGAGATGATCTGGGAGCAGGTGCAGTCGTTGATCGAACAGGGCGACGCCATAATCGCCTGGGCCGCCGCCAACGACGCGGGCTACGACTTCGACACCTGCGGCAAGAACCGCCGAACGCCAACGGACTTGGACGGCATGAAGCTAGTGCGCTTCCTTCCACCACCCGACGAAGACGAAGCCAGACCGCCGTATCATGGCCCCGCTCTTTAACAACTGATTCAGCTTCCCTTGCTGGTACAATCACGCATCTTCCAGAAGACGTGAATTATCAGCAAGATGCAACAAGTGAGTTCCCCGCACACGCGGGGATGAACCGACGACGGACTGGTGGGGCAAAAGACGCGCAGCGAGTTCCCCGCACACGCGGGGATGAACCGGCGACGCACGTTTCCTGCAACCGCCAGCACGTCGAGTTCCCCGCACACGCGGGGATGAACCGGTCATCTCGACGGCGGGGTTCATCCTCGACGGGAGTTCCCCGCACACGCGGGGATGAACCGGATTTCGTCATCGGGCTGCGCGCGCCGGACGGGAGTTCCCCGCACACGCGGGGATGAACCGCTCGCCTCCCCCAACCGCCCGGCGTCGGGATAGAGTTCCCCGCACACGCGGGGATGAACCGTTCAACGAGGCCGTGGCCGTGGTTGCGGCTTTGAGTTCCCCGCACACGCGGGGATGAACCGATGGGCATGGCAGTGGAAGCCATCTTGGGTCCGAGTTCCCCGCACACGCGGGGATGAACCGGCGGGGCGGTCACCGGCAACACCTACAACCTGGAGTTCCCCGCACACGCGGGGATGAACCGGACGTGGATCGGCTGGCGTTCCGGGAACTGCGCGAGTTCCCCGCACACGCGGGGATGAACCGGGGCGCCTCCCCCGGGACACCGTCTACACGGACGAGTTCCCCGCACACGCGGGGATGAACCGCCGATCTCGCGCAGCTCGAGGCCGATCCGAACGAGTTCCCCGCACACGCGGGGATGAACCGGCGTGTTCGGCGGGCTGCTGTGGCGCTTGGATGAGTTCCCCGCACACGCGGGGATGAACCGTTCTCCGCCGACGGCGCGCCGGGCGAGGACGGGAGTTCCCCGCACACGCGGGGATGAACCGATCGCCCCGCTTCGGAGGGCCCGTGAGCAGCAGAGTTCCCCGCACACGCGGGGATGAACCGGGGCCCACGCCGGTCGGGATCACGTGATGCTGGCGAGTTCCCCGCACACGCGGGGATGAACCGGCGGCGACCATCAAGTACGAACGCCACAAGAAGAGTTCCCCGCACACGCGGGGATGAACCGTCGGAGAGGGCGTCGGGGATCGTGCCGGCGTCGAGTTCCCCGCACACGCGGGGATGAACCGACGCCCGATGCCCGCCGCCATCAGCCTCCCCGGAGTTCCCCGCACACGCGGGGATGAACCGAACACGATCTTGAGCTCGGCGCTGGGAGAGAAGAGTTCCCCGCACACGCGGGGATGAACCGGCGTCTGGCGCAGCAGTAGCGTGGCGAAATACGAGTTCCCCGCACACGCGGGGATGAACCGTCGCTTGACAGGTGGGGTAGATATATCCCATCGAGTTCCCCGCACACGCGGGGATGAACCGGACGCCGCCCGCGAGCGGCGCCTGCTGGCCATCGAGTTCCCCGCACACGCGGGGATGAACCGGTGAAGCGCCCGAAGGCGCGGCCCTCCGCCTGGAGTTCCCCGCACACGCGGGGATGAACCGGCCATCGTAGGCCAATTCGCCGGATGCACGATGAGTTCCCCGCACACGCGGGGATGAACCGTCGAGATCCATGATGCCAGCGCGCTTGCCGAGGAGTTCCCCGCACACGCGGGGATGAACCTCGGCCGGGATCGCCTCGGTCCACGGGTCCGGCGAGTTCCCCGCACACGCGGGGATGAACCGTCGGCCGATTGGCTGGCGCGGATGCGCGCGGAGAGTTCCCCGCACACGCGGGGATGAACCGCCCCATTTGCCGTTGGCGCTCGCATCGCCCTCGAGTTCCCCGCACACGCGGGGATGAACCGCGAACCGGCAGCGTTACCTGCAGCGCCTGGAGGAGTTCCCCGCACACGCGGGGATGAACCGGACACCTTCACCCCCGCCGACCCGTTCGCGCCGAGTTCCCCGCACACGCGGGGATGAACCGGCTAGTCGAAAGGGCCGATCAAGACGCACCGCGAGTTCCCCGCACACGCGGGGATGAACCGCCACGCCCTGCCACAAGCGCAACTTCCGATTCGAGTTCCCCGCACACGCGGGGATGAACCGTCTTGCCGATGAGCGACGCGCAGCGGCAGGCCGAGTTCCCCGCACACGCGGGGATGAACCGGCGGTCAAGTCGACGAACGCCAACGACGTGATCGAGTTCCCCGCACACGCGGGGATGAACCGGAGAATGAACATGGCCAAATTGGAACAGGTGTGAGTTCCCCGCACACGCGGGGATGAACCGCATCTACATGCGCCGCTGCACGCTCGGCTCGTGAGTTCCCCGCACACGCGGGGATGAACCGGCCAGGGCGAGGCCGTGATCGAGTCGCTTGCCGAGTTCCCCGCACACGCGGGGATGAACCGTCGCCAGCCAAGCGCCGGCGTGTTTTCTCGATGGAGTTCCCCGCACACGCGGGGATGAACCGGCCACGATGTCGCGGCCGCTGGACAGGGGCAGGAGTTCCCCGCACACGCGGGGATGAACCGTCCACGCCCACCACCTCGTAGCCGGCCGACATGAGTTCCCCGCACACGCGGGGATGAACCGTCGTTCAGGTTGACCTCGGTATCGAGGTCTGAGGAGTTCCCCGCACACGCGGGGATGAACCGTCCCCTGTCCGAAGGGCGCTCCAAACCGCGGTGAGTTCCCCGCACACGCGGGGATGAACCGTCCGTAGCAGAGATGCCATAGCTCTTGGCAGCGAGTTCCCCGCACACGCGGGGATGAACCGTACGCCATCATCACCACCACCGACGAGTTCCCCGCACACGCGGGGATGAACCGCCGCCTACGACGACACCCTGCTCTGCGACCTGCGAGTTCCCCGCACACGCGGGGATGAACCGCTGCCGGTTGACGTCCAACAGGGCGTTCACCAGAGTTCCCCGCACACGCGGGGATGAACCGATGAACCTGTGGCCCTACGACTATCCGGCGACGAGTTCCCCGCACACGCGGGGATGAACCGATCAACGCCGGACAGGAACTCACCGCCCAGGAGAGTTCCCCGCACACGCGGGGATGAACCGTTCATTGACATCAGAGCGAACCTGCTCGACCCGAGTTCCCCGCACACGCGGGGATGAACCGCGTGCCGCTGCAGCCACATCGCCCAGCAGCAGGAGTTCCCCGCACACGCGGGGATGAACCGGCGACGTTCCGCGAGCAGCTGGACGCGATGCGGAGTTCCCCGCACACGCGGGGATGAACCGTCGACGCGGGGGAGCAGGCGGCGGTTGAGCAGCGAGTTCCCCGCACACGCGGGGATGAACCTGCCGCCCATCACCATGCGGCACTGCGGCGTGCCGAGTTCCCCGCACACGCGGGGATGAACCGGCCTGCGACCTCGCCGCCTACGCGATCATCGGGAGTTCCCCGCACACGCGGGGATGAACCGTCGGATGAGGAGTTTCATTGCGTGGCCCCGGGGAGTTCCCCGCACACGCGGGGATGAACCGCGGTTGGAGGTGTACGGCCTGACTTCGTAGACGGAGTTCCCCGCACACGCGGGGATGAACCGGCGACTATCGCTTCGACGGCGCCACCCGCCGCGAGTTCCCCGCACACGCGGGGATGAACCGTACGCGCGGCGGCTGGCAGTGAGGTTGCCGGCGAGTTCCCCGCACACGCGGGGATGAACCGGTGCGGGCGAAGCTCTCGCCGGGGGACGAGGTGAGTTCCCCGCACACGCGGGGATGAACCGACACCAGCCTGTACCGCAACCTAGGCGGCAAAGAGTTCCCCGCACACGCGGGGATGAACCGACATCGGAACCGCCGCTGCGCCAGCCGTGCGCGAGTTCCCCGCACACGCGGGGATGAACCGCGCTGGAAGCCCAAGCAGGCGCGAAACGAGGCGAGTTCCCCGCACACGCGGGGATGAACCGCGCTCCGACCGTCACCTACGCCTTCGCCAACGGAGTTCCCCGCACACGCGGGGATGAACCGCAGAGCGGCAGTTCCACTTCGCCCACCTGGGCGAGTTCCCCGCACACGCGGGGATGAACCGGACTCGGACGCCTTCCAACTCGACCTGACCACGAGTTCCCCGCACACGCGGGGATGAACCGCCGTCTGCACAACCACCGTGGGAATCGCCGTGGAGTTCCCCGCACACGCGGGGATGAACCGCCCAAGGCGAATGAGTACTGGGCCCTTCGCAAGAGTTCCCCGCACACGCGGGGATGAACCGACGACGTGCCGTTCTAACGCGGAGGCCGTAGGGAGTTCCCCGCACACGCGGGGATGAACCGTGGCACTGTGCGGCAGCCTCTTTCGCTTGGCCAGAGTTCCCCGCACACGCGGGGATGAACCGGCTTGTCTTCCTTGGTTTGGCCGCCCGTTGTGGAGTTCCCCGCACACGCGGGGATGAACCGCCGGCCTAGCGGTTCGGCGTAGTCCTCAGGCAGAGTTCCCCGCACACGCGGGGATGAACCGACGCCGGCAATGGCGGCGAGTGGGAGAACGCCGAGTTCCCCGCACACGCGGGGATGAACCGTTGGCCGGGGTTGCCAAGGGGTTGGCGTGGGGGGAGTTCCCCGCACACGCGGGGATGAACCGGTTGGAATGTCGGCGGCGGCGACGTTCGGGTAGAGTTCCCCGCACACGCGGGGATGAACCGACGCTGCCACCAATGCCGGCACCGGCCGAAATGAGTTCCCCGCACACGCGGGGATGAACCGGTCGCTATGACCATCGCCAGATGCTCAGCTAGGAGTTCCCCGCACACGCGGGGATGAACCGCTGGACGCAGGCGGCTGGAACGGCTCCGGCCAGAGTTCCCCGCACACGCGGGGATGAACCCGCCCGTGGACCCGGCTCAGCGTGAGGAAAAACGAGTTCCCCGCACACGCGGGGATGAACCGCTCTATGTGCCCGTCGCCCGGCGGCCGACCAAGAGTTCCCCGCACACGCGGGGATGAACCGTCCTCTGGGGTGTCGAAGGTGATCGCCTCGGTGAGTTCCCCGCACACGCGGGGATGAACCGGCGGGAGAAGTTATCGAGCTCGAACCCGGCGCGAGTTCCCCGCACACGCGGAGATGAACCGGTGCGGGAAGCGCTGCAACGCGGCGTAGATGAGAGTTCCCCGCACACGCGGGGATGAACCGTCGTCATCCAACAGGCGAACAGCCACGAGCACGAGTTCCCCGCACACGCGGGGATGAACCGGAGATCGCGCTTGCGGCTCCGGCTGGTGCCTAGAGTTCCCCGCACACGCGGGGATGAACCGTCGTAGGCGTTGCGGCAGGCTTGGCAGACTTCGAGTTCCCCGCACACGCGGGGATGAACCGCAGGGCAGCGTCGACGAACTGCGCGACGCGGACGAGTTCCCCGCACACGCGGGGATGAACCGGCGTCATTCCGCTCGCGCCGTGTGGACGACGAGAGTTCCCCGCACACGCGGGGATGAACCTGCAGGCGAGAGCGCTGACGCTGGTGGATTCCAAGAGTTCCCCGCACACGCGGGGATGAACCGATCTCCGTCTTCGCGCCATACGACGCGTACACGAGTTCCCCGCACACGCGGGGATGAACCGCCAAAATGCGACAGCATCTTTCTTCCTTCGCTGAGTTCCCCGCACACGCGGGGATGAACCGTAGGACTGTCGGCTGACCACGGCATCGTCGCTGAGTTCCCCGCACACGCGGGGATGAACCGAGGGTGCCGCGAACCCGCGGACGCGACGCGAAGAGTTCCCCGCACACGCGGGGATGAACCGACCTACGAGATCTACGCCGTCCAGTCCTGGATGAGTTCCCCGCACACGCGGGGATGAACCGGTCGTGCCGGTCAGTTCCAGCACTCCTTCGTTGAGTTCCCCGCACACGCGGGGATGAACCGTCCTTGGAGCCGACGTTCGGATCGCGGATGGTGAGTTCCCCGCACACGCGGGGATGAACCGCGCAGCAAGCGCCACACGCAGCCCACGCAGCCGAGTTCCCCGCACACGCGGGGATGAACCGATGTCGCCGGCGCGCTTCACAGCTGCGAATCAGAGTTCCCCGCACACGCGGGGATGAACCGGTGCCGGTGAGGGTGCGCCCTGACAGCCCTAGGAGTTCCCCGCACACGCGGGGATGAACCGAGTGCGGTATGCGCCGCGTGGCCCAACGGCAGGGAGTTCCCCGCACACGCGGGGATGAACCATCTGGGTGGCCAAAGCGCCCGTTGCCGAAGCCGAGTTCCCCGCACACGCGGGGATGAACCGCCACGCTAGGTACCTGGGATATCGTCCACGTTGAGTTCCCCGCACACGCGGGGATGAACCGTCGATTGGCAGTCGTTCATTGGCGCGTCCTTCGAGTTCCCCGCACACGCGGGGATGAACCGCACGGCGCTGCGGCTGACGGCGAATCCACGGTCGAGTTCCCCGCACACGCGGGGATGAACCGGACTCCTCATTGGCGCACCTGGGCAGGCAGATGAGTTCCCCGCACACGCGGGGATGAACCGTTGGCGACAGGCTGCCGGCAGGGTCAACTCGTCGAGTTCCCCGCACACGCGGGGATGAACCGGTGGTGCCGCTCCGGCACCACCTGACGGCGACGAGTTCCCCGCACACGCGGGGATGAACCGGTGGTGAGCGACGCCTGGCACACGATCAGGTTGAGTTCCCCGCACACGCGGGGATGAACCGGATTGGCCTTGCGCCAGGTCTCCGGCGACTTCCGAGTTCCCCGCACACGCGGGGATGAACCGCCCTGGTGGAGCATTTCCAGATTGGGGCCAGTGAGAGTTCCCCGCACACGCGGGGATGAACCGGACACGGCGCTGTCGAGGTAGCGGGCGAGGTCGAGTTCCCCGCACACGCGGGGATGAACCGACGCCGAGCGTGGCGGACTGGTGGACGATGTAGAGTTCCCCGCACACGCGGGGATGAACCGGCGGCAAGGACGATGACGGCGATCACTGCGATCGAGTTCCCCGCACACGCGGGGATGAACCGGCGAGGTGGGCGGTGATCGCCGCGAGCGCGTTGAGTTCCCCGCACACGCGGGGATGAACCGTCTGCGCATGGGAATCCCCTCTCTCTGTGGTGGAGTTCCCCGCACACGCGGGGATGAACCGTCGCGCGACCCGAAGCCGTAGGTTTCGAGGAACGAGTTCCCCGCACACGCGGGGATGAACCGCCACCAGCCAGCCCCACAAGCCCTTTCGCAGCACGAGTTCCCCGCACACGCGGGGATGAACCGTATTCGGACTGCGCGGCGCAACCGGCCTTGCGGAGTTCCCCGCACACGCGGGGATGAACCGGCGTCCTCCGGCGAGTCCGCCACCAGTCCCCACGAGTTCCCCGCACACGCGGGGATGAACCGGCGCGGCGCACCGAGCGCGATCTGGAGACGGCGAGTTCCCCGCACACGCGGGGATGAACCGACGGTCACCGGGAGATCCACGCCCTTCTTCTCGAGTTCCCCGCACACGCGGGGATGAACCGTACCAGTCGCCCATGCTCGACTTGGTGACCGTGAGTTCCCCGCACACGCGGGGATGAACCGGTGCAGGCGAGACACGGCGCAGCGGACGTGGAGAGTTCCCCGCACACGCGGGGATGAACCGTTCACCGCCGAGTAGTCGCTGGCGACGTTGTGGAGTTCCCCGCACACGCGGGGATGAACCGGCCTCCAGCGCCTGTTCGGCCCAGGACTGCTGGAGTTCCCCGCACACGCGGGGATGAACCGGACAGCGGCGCGTTTTCCACACCGACGGCAAGGAGTTCCCCGCACACGCGGGGATGAACCGCCGGCGTAGGTTTTGCCGCCGTCGTCGTCGTTGAGTTCCCCGCACACGCGGGGATGAACCGTCTGTCGTGTCGAGGTTCTAGAGTGCTACCTCGAGTTCCCCGCACACGCGGGGATGAACCGCGCGACGTGTGGGGCAAGACGGTGTGTTTCGGCGAGTTCCCCGCACACGCGGGGATGAACCGGACGCGGGGCAGCGAGTCGCGCACGGTCACGCGAGTTCCCCGCACACGCGGGGATGAACCATCGGCGTCACGGAAGACCCGCACCGCCGCATCGAGTTCCCCGCACACGCGGGGATGAACCGCGGGCTTGGCGGATGCCATCCACGGCGAGGGCGAGTTCCCCGCACACGCGGGGATGAACCGCCGAAGCCAGCGCCGAGTTGACCGCCCAATTCGAGTTCCCCGCACACGCGGGGATGAACCGTAGCTGCTGCGCAGCGTCGCCGTGATGACAGCGAGTTCCCCGCACACGCGGGGATGAACCGGAGTTGAAGCTGCGGAACGCACCGCTGCTTTCGAGTTCCCCGCACACGCGGGGATGAACCGGCAGCCACCAGGGGTGCGGGGGCTGCTTGATCGAGTTCCCCGCACACGCGGGGATGAACCGGGGCCTTGGACCGCGGGCGCCAAATACGCGATGAGTTCCCCGCACACGCGGGGATGAACCGTGGTACTGGCCATCCTCGGTTTGCCAGCGACCTGAGTTCCCCGCACACGCGGGGATGAACCATGGACTATCGGGGGATGCAGAGGCCGATCGAGGAGTTCCCCGCACACGCGGGGATGAACCGTGATCCGAGCGTTCGCCACTTCCTGCCTCGTCCGAGTTCCCCGCACACGCGGGGATGAACAGGGACGACGACGAGGCGCTCCTGGGACGGCTCGAGTTCCCCGCACACGCGGGGATGAACCGAGCGTTTCCGCGAGCACGATCTCAGGGCCGTCGAGTTCCCCGCACACGCGGGGATGAACCGCCCCGGCACGTTGGCTACCCAACGGTCGCTCTGAGTTCCCCGCACACGCGGGGATGAACCGAACGGGCAGCCGCTTGACGTCGTCGTCGAGCGGAGTTCCCCGCACACGCGGGGATGAACCGTCGACGCGGAAGCGAACGCGGCGCTGGAACGCGAGTTCCCCGCACACGCGGGGATGAACCGGTCGCGGTCGCGCATCAACCGCGCAAGCGTGGCGAGTTCCCCGCACACGCGGGGATGAACCGTGCGGGTGGCGTGGGATCTGGTGGCGGAGTGAGAGTTCCCCGCACACGCGGGGATGAACCGGTGGGCCGTGCTGGCCGGCACTTCCGAAGGTTGAGTTCCCCGCACACGCGGGGATGAACCGCCAACTCCGGCCCGGCGAGCGTTGTCCATCCCACCATGTCGGCGACACCGCGTTAGGCGGTCTGTCTTCCGCTACTATGCCCCTTTGGCAAGTTGCTTCCTTTGACCGTGGACGACGCCGCAGCAGACCATCATGTCGACGCCGTGGGCCTCAAGTGCCCGGAGCCGTTGATGATCGTGCGCAACAAGGTGCGCGAGATGGCGGCGGGGGAGACCGTCTCGGTGGTCGCCACCGATCCGTCGACGGTGCGCGACTTCACGAACCTGTGCCGTTTCATGGGGCATGAACTCGCTCGCCAGACGCGCGAGGGCGACCGCTTCTTCTTCGTCATCCGCAAGGGGACGAGCCAGCAGGTCGGCGCCTGAGACCGAGCGATGGCCGAACGCTGCGACGCGGTGGTGATCGGCGCCGGCGCGGTCGGCTTGGCGGTGGCGCAGGCGCTCGCCCGGGCCGGGCGCGAAGTGCTGGTGTTGGAACGCCACGACGTCGTCGGTTCGGAAACGTCGAGCCGCAACTCCGAAGTCATCCACGCCGGCCTCTACTATCCGACCGGCTCGCTCAAGGCGCAGCTGTGCGTGCGCGGCAAGGCGCTGCTCTACGCGCACTGCGCCAGCCACCACGTGCCGCACCAGCGCATCGGCAAGATCGTCGTGGCCACGTCCGAAGCGCAGTTCGCGGTCCTCGAAAGCTACCAGCGCCAGGCGCGCATCAACGGCGCCGGCGAACTGCCCTGGCTCGACCGCGACGAAGTGCTGGCGCTGGAACCGGAAGTGGACGCGCTTGCCGGCGTCTATTCGGAATCGACTGGAATCGTCGACAGCCATGCCTACATGCTGAGCCTGGTCGGCGAGATCGAAGCCGCTGGCGGCATGATCGCCTTTCTCACTGACGTCACCGCCTTGCGGCGCTGGTCGAGCGGCGTCCGCGTCTGCTGCGACGACTTCGCGCTCGACGCGGATCTGGTGGTCAACGCCGCCGGGCTGAACGCCCCGGCGATGGCTTCGCGGCTTGGTGGCCACCATCGCGGCTACTACGCCAAAGGCCACTACTACACGCTCTCCGGCAAGTCGCCGTTCTCGCGCCTCGTCTACCCGGTCGCCGAAGCGGGCGGCCTCGGCGTCCACGTGACCCTCGACCTCGCCGGCCAAGCGCGTTTCGGCCCGGACGTCGTCTGGCAGGAGGACGAAGACTACGCCTTCGACGAATCGCGCCTCGACCGCTTCGTCGCCGCCATCCGCCGCTACTACCCGCGCCTCGACGAATCGCGCCTCCACCCGGGCTACACCGGCATCCGCCCCAAGCTCGCGCCGGCCGGGAGCGGGGCGCCCGATTTCGTGATCGAAGGCCCGGCCGAGACCGCCGTGCCAGGCTTCGTCAACCTGCTCGGCATCGAGTCCCCGGGGCTCACCGCGTCCCTCGCCATCGCCGAACGAGTGCTGGCAATCGCCCAAGAGCGGCCTTGACAGCGCGATGGGGGATGCGCGTAGAGTACGCGCCCTCAAGGAATCTCGCGGCCGGAGAGCGAAGGCTCGCCCTCCACGCGGCGAAGAAGCCAACGGCCAGGTAGCTCAGTCGGTAGAGCAGCGGACTGAAAATCCGCGTGTCGGCAGTTCGATTCTGCCCCTGGCCACCACCCGCTCAGGCCGCCCGCATGGTGCGCCGCCAGCTGACGTAGCCCCACACCGCCATCGGCAGGTAGAGCGTGTAGAGCGCCGCGTACCACGGCAGGTCCTGGGCGAAGTACAGCGGCACGGAGACGACGTTCACCCCGAACCAGAGGATCCAGTTCTCGATCTGCTTGCGGGCCGTCAGCCACATCGCCGCCAGACTCGCGACGAGCACGAAGCTGTCCCAATAAGCGAAGGCCGCGTCGGTGGTGGCGCCGAGCAGCCAGCCGAGGCCGAACGTGCCGACGCCGCACAGCCCGGCCAAGAGCGCCAGCATGCCCAGCGGCGCCCGGGTCACCGGCAGATCGTCGCGCTCTTCGCCGCCGAACAGCCAGTGGTACCAGCCGTAGAGGTTCAGCGGCAGGAACCCCGCCACGTGCAGGATCAAGTTGGCGTAGAGTTGCGCTTCGTAGAGCTGCGGGATGGTCACGAGCACGTAGGCGACGCCCAGCGGCCAGGCGAAGAGTTTTTCCCGCACCAGGCAGATCACCACCAGCACGCCAAGCGCCGCGCCGACGTATTCGTCCGCAACGAGCCAGTAGTCCAGCAACTGCGCCATCGCTCCCGCCAAGCGTCCCCGTCGGTGCCGGATTGTCGCACGCCCTCCGGGTCGGACGCCCCACTGAAACGACGCACGACGCCAACGGCGTAGAGGCTCACTGCGCGGCGCGAAACAGCACCCCCGCGCCAAGCGATGGGGTATGTTTCATGCGTTCGAAGTCGTTAGGCAGGAGCGACGCCGATGAAACAGCAGGTTCCGCAACGGGCGCGGAGCACCGTGGCTGGCTTCCTGCACCAGCAGTGCGCGGACACCACGCTCGAGAGGGGTGTCGAGCGGATGCAGGCATCCCGTGGCGACGCTCCCGCTCTGGGCAGGCCGACCACAGGAGAGAATCATGAGTGAGATGGCGCAAATCATCGTCGCCATGGTCACCGTGCAAGTGGCGCTCGCCCCGTTGCTGACGTGGTGGATGGGCAGGCGTATGGACGCGAGGATGGACGCACTCGGCAAGCTGCTCGACGCGAGAGTCGAAAGCATCGGCAAGCTGCTTGACGCCAGAATCGAAGGCATCGACGCCTGTGTGCAGGAAGCCGTTGCCGCCGGCGCAGAGGAACACAAGGCATGGCGCGAGGAACTAGGCAAGACGAACAAGCGCCTTGACGACTTGCTTATGCACTTGATGAGCCGGGGACAATTGAGCCGGGGCGCGGCGAATGCACGCGCCCCGTGGCGTGGGCTGCGGCGCTTGGGGTAGCGGGGTAGTTTTGGATGGTTCCAAGGCTTGACGACCAGACACGTTGCGTATGATGCTTAGCCGCCTTGGCCAACCACGACGAGAGAGGATTGCCGCGCCATGGATAGCGAACTCGCGAGTGCCGCCCTCATTGCGGGCTACTGGCAGGCGACGGCCGTCGTCATCGGCGTGGTGGTGCTGGCCTCGGGGGCGTTTTCGCTGGTCTCGCTCTGGGCGGGCCGGCACATCGACGCCAAGTTCGACAAGCACGCCGCCGCGACGGACGCCAAGTTCGACGCCATGGACGCCAAGTTGGACAAACACGCCGCCGCGACGGACGCCAAGTTCGACGCCATGGACGCCAAGTTGGACAAACACGCCGCCGCGACAGCCGCCATGTTCGAGAAATTCGCTGCGGCGACGGACGCCAAGTTCGACAAGCACGCCGCCGCGATGGAGGCGCATCGTAGGGAGGTTGAAGCTGCGATTGCGCGTGGCACGAAGGAGCATGAGGATTGGCGGGTCGAGATGAAGGCCATCAACGAGAAGGTCACCGACCTTCTCATCGATAGAGAGGTCGAGCGACGAATGCAGGCGTCCCGTGGTGACGCTCGCGCTGCCGGAAGCGACGATGCCAACGCCTAGCGACGCACGGCGCGGGCGGGATCGTTGCTTCGATGGAACCGGAAGGCGGGCGGCCTGAGTCGCCGGATGGCCCTCTGCCGAAGGTGACGTGAAGCCGGATGCGTAACGCGGCGCCAGCGGGCGGTTCGACGGCAGGCCGTGGCGACTCCGCCGCGGCCCGTCCCATCGCGCCCGCCAACCTCAATTCCCCCCCCCCCCCCCCCCCGAATAGCCCGGGCCGGCGTGTGCTGAGCGCCCACCGTGTCCGCGCGGCCATCGCGCTGCTGTTCGCGCTCGGTGCGCTGCCGGCTGCGGCGCAGTACATCGACACCCATGCGCTGTTCAAGAGCAGCCTGAACGGCGCCACGGTCAGGATTTGCGGCCTCGACGGTTCCTACGTCCAAAGAGGCCAGCAAAATGGATACAGTCTGAGCGGCTGGCCGTCCACGGGCGCCGGCACGCTGTCGATAAGGGCCAACAGCATTGCCGACGGCGGTGGCACGTGCGTTGACTTGACCTTGGACTACACCGGCACGTTCACCACCGACCAGCAGCTCGCCTTTTTCTGCAGAGACTGGGTGACGAACGACGGCAACGACCGCACCACCGGTGCCATCCCGGTGTTCGCGGTCGATCCCCAGCTGGCGGTCGGCGACGTCGTGGGCACCCCCACGGAAGAGGGCGGCACGGCGACGATCCCGGTGCGGCTGCGCACCCGTCCCGCCGGCAACGTGACCATCGCCGTCACCAGCACGGACACCACCGAAGGCACGGTGTCGCCATCGTCCCTCACCTTCACCCAGGCCAACTGGAACGCCAGCCAGACGGTCACGGCCACCGGCGTGAACGACGCCCTGAACGATGGCGACCAATCCTGGAACGTCCGCTTGGACCCGGCCTCGGTGGACGAGAACAACGTCGTCTTGGACAGCGACTACAACGGCCTGGCGAACCTGGACGTGTCCATCACCACCGTCGACCAGACCGGCGGCCCGACGCAGAACGCCATCGCCGTCACCAGCACCCCGGCCAACGCCAGCGGCTACCGCGTCGGCGAGAGCATCTTGGTGCGGCTCACCTTCAACGCCGCCGCGGCCGTCACCGGCGTTCCGCTGCTGGAACTCACCGTCGGAACGGAGGCCCGCCACGCCCGCTATGCGGCCGGTTCCGGCACCACGTCGCTCACCTTCAGCTACCCGGTGGTGCCCGGCGACGCGGACGCGGACGGCATCAGCGTCGGCGCCAGCGCCCTCTCGCTGAACGGCGGCAGCATCCGCCTGAGCGGCGGCACGGTGAACGCCCGGCTGACCCTCGCCAGCACCCTCACGAACGCCGCCGCCCACAAGGTGGACGGCAGCCAGGGCGTGTCGGGCATCGAAGCCGTCGTGCTCAACAGCCCGGTCGGCACCGCCTACGAGCGCGGGGAGCACATCGACGTCACGCTGGTGTTCAGCGAGGGCCTCCACATCGTCGGCCTGCCGCAGGTGGCGCTGAACATCGGCACGGCCACCCGCCAGGCGGTCTTCGCCCGCGAACTGGGCCGGGGGGCGCGGCCGGTGTTCCGCTACACGGTGACGGCGGACGACGTGGACACGGACGGCATCAGCATCGGCCCGAGGGCGCTCAACCTGAACGGCGCCACCATCCACGACCGCAGAGCAAACGCCCACGCCGTGCTGGCCATCGGCCACCGCGCCATCACCAACAGCGCCGCCCACAAGGTGACCGGCGGGGCGTTCAACGCGGCGAAGATCATCGGCTTTGGCCGCGGCACCGGTAACAACAGCAGCGATTGGTTCGTGTACGACCCAACGGTGTCCGCTCAGCGCTGGCGGCAGGATGCGTCACGATATGACACTATCGGCATATTCCACTGGGGCGAGATCATCGAACTCCATGCGACGTTCGATCGTCCGGTGGTCGTGACGGGCGCGCCCACGGTCAGGATCGAACTTGGCACCGGTAACTACAGGTCCGCAGCCTATGTTGGCAGTGCCAGCACGCCGACGGTGCTGGTGTTTCGGCGCGTGGTGCAGAGCCCGGGGTCTCCGACCGACGTTGTTTTTGCTCGCGAGACCATCACTTTGAGCGCTGGCGCCGCCATCACGGACGCGCGCGACGCGCTGGTGGCGGCGAATCTGGCGTTGGGCGATATCACCAATACCAGCGGCAGATCCGCGAGATACGGGAGTACGCTGGCGACGGTTGAAGCAAACGGCTCTCTCCAGAGCGATCCGCTAGTGGAAGCCGTGGCGCTCAACGCGCCGGTGTTCGGCAGCACCTACGAGCGCGGCGAAACCATCGAGGCGACGGTCACCTTCGACCGCGTGGTGGACGTCGTCGGCACGCCCCAGCTCGCCCTCATGATCGGCTCGAACACCCGCCAGGCCAGCTACGCCTCCGGCACCGGCACCGACTCGCTGGTGTTCCGCTACAAGCTGGTGCAGGCGGACGTGGACGCCGACGGCGTCAGCATCGCGGCGACCGCGCTGACCCTGAACGGCGGCACCATCAGGCTGTGGCAACGCACCAGGAACGCCGTCCTCGGCCTCGGCACGCACGCCATCACGAACGACGGCGACCGCAAGGTGGACGGCACCCGGCTCACGACGCCGAGAGTGGACGAGGTGTACTTCCGCCGCGCCCCCGCCAGCAACGACACCTACCAGAACAACGAACGGATGGACGTGACCGTCGATTACAACCGCGCGGTGACTGTCACCGGCATGCCGCGCATGGCGATCGCCATCGGCGACGCCGTCCGCCAGGCGGACCTCTTTCGGCTCGTAGGGTCCAATCGGCTGCGCTTCCGGTACCTGGTGCAGGCCAGCGACCTGGACACCGACGGCGCCAGCATCTTCCGGGACGCCTTGACGCTGAACGGCGGCGCCATCAACGACGCCCGCGACGCCACGGTGGCGGCGCACCTCGGCCTGGGCCGCCGCGCCTTCACCAACGCCTCCCAGTACAAGGTGGACGGCCGCCTCGGCCCGCCCGGCGTCCTCGCCCTGGCGCTCAACCCCCCGGCGCTGGGCGACACCTACAACCTCGGCGAGACCATCGAGGCCACCCTCACCTTCAACAAGGCCGTGGACGTCACCGGCGCCCCCCAGCTGGCGCTCGGCGTCGGCTCGACCACCCGCCAGGCCAGCTACGCCTCCGGCACCGGCTCGGCATCGCTGCGCTTCCGCTACACGGTCGTCGCGGCGGACGCGGACCCGGACGGCATCACCATCGAGAACGGCGCCCTCACCCTGAACAGCGGCACCATCGACGTGGCGAACGGCACCACCGACGCCATCCTCACCCTCGGCGCCCTCGCGTTCTCGAACGACCCTGCCTACAAGGTGGACGGCGCCAACGCCCCGCGCGCGTACATCGCCTCCACCAACCCGTCCCCCCTTCGCGAAGACCACCTCGGCGGCGCCACGGTGGCGGTAGCGCTGGCCAACACCACCTACGTCAGCGGCGTCACGAGCGCCAGCTTCACTCTGAACACGGACGTCCCCAGCCTCACCATCGCCTCCCTGGCCGCCCCGGTGGCCCAAGGCGACGCCACCGCCACCCTCACGCTGGCCTACGGCAATACGGACTTCGACACCGCCCGCACCCTGTCGGTCACCGTGGCCGCGTCGGCGCACGCGCAGACCAGCGCCGTGACCACGGCGTCGGCGCCGGTGCTGCAATCGTTCGACTTGACCGTCAACCCTACCGCGCTGGGGCTGAACGAGAACCCGGGTTCCACCAACGCCAACCGCCGCACCTACACCGTCGCCGTCGGCACCCCCCTCGCCGAGGAAGCGACGGTGACGATCGGCGGCGCCACCCGCCACGTCCGCGTGGACGCGGACGGCGTCGCCCCCGGCGACCAGCACGCCCTCACCTTCGACGCCGCCAACTGGAACACCCTCCGCACCGTGACGGTGACCGCGGACCCGGACGACGACACCGAGAACGAGAGCGCCACGCTCACCCACACCGTGCCTGTCGAAGGCAACCGCGCCACCGTCCAGGTCACGGTCACGGACGACGACCGCGGCACGGTGCTGATCGACGCGGACCCGACCACCACGGCCCAGGACCCAGGCCCCCTCCTGCTCGCCGAGGGCGCCACCGCCCCCTACGCCGTGTCCCTGTCGGCCGCCCCCACCGCCAACGTCACGGTCTCGGTGGAGAGCGCGGACACCAGCGCCGTGACGGTGAATTCGTCCTCGCTGACCTTCACCACCCAGAACTGGAACACCCCGCAGACGGTGACCGCCACCGCGGTGGCGGAGGCGAGCGACGCCGTGGACGAGTCCGTGCTGGTCTCCCACGAGGCGACCGGCGGCGGCTACAACGGCACGTCGTCGGATCTGCGCGTCGGCGTCTCCGACGCCGAGCGCACCGGCACGGACTACGACACGGACGAAGACCGCCTGATCGAGGTCTCCACCCTGGCCCAGCTCAACGCCATCAGATGGGATCTGGACGGCGACGGTTCTCCGGCCAGCAACGCCGCGTCGTACTCCGGCGCCAGCGGCGCCTTCGCCAACGCCTCCACCGGCATGGGCTGCCCCACCGCCGTCTGCAAGGGCTACGAGCTCGCCCAGGACCTCGATTTCGACACCGACGGCGACGGTTCCACCCACACGTCCGGCACCAGCGATTCCGACGACGCCTACCACAACGGCGGCAACGGCTGGGATCCCATCGGCCCGAGCATCTCGACGACCTTCCTCGAGCGCGTTCGCCGCATCAACGAGGAATCCTTCAACGCCGTCTTCGACGGCAACGGCCACGCCATCCACAACCTCTTCATCAGCCGCGGCCGCGACTGGTCCGGCCTGTTCGCCGCGCTGCGCCCGGACGCCGTGGTGCGCTCCCTCGGCCTGCCGAACGCCTACGTGGCGAACGGCGGCGGCAGCGTGGCGCCGCTGGCCGGCGTGCTGCGCGGCCGCGTCGAGGCCGTCTGGGCGACCGGCTCGGCGTCCGGCAACACCAACGTCGGCGGCCTGGTGGGCACGGTGCAGGCCGGCGCCGTCGTCGTCGCCAGCTACTCGAAGGCGTCCGTGGCCTGCGGCTCGAACGTCGGCTGGTACGCCGGCGGCCTGGCGGCCTTCAACGCCGGAACCATCGAAGCCAGCTACGCGACGGGCGCGGTCACCGGCGGCTGCCCGACGGCGAACAAGCACGGCCTGGCGAACGGCGCCGGCACGGCCACCGCCAGCTACTGGGACACGACCGCCAGCGGCGTCACGACTTCCGCCCAGGGCGCCGGCCGCACCACGAGCCAGCTGCGAACCCCCACCAGCGCCGCCGGCATCTACGCCGCCTGGGCGAACATGGACGTGGACAACGACAACGATCCCAGCGAGTCCCCCTGGCACTTCGGCACCAGCTCGCACTACCCGGCGCTGCGCTACCGCGGCGCCGACCCGGTGCTCCAGCGCGGCGACTACGACGACGACGACGACGGCCTGATCGAGATCCGCACCCTCGCCCAGCTGAACGCCGTGCGCTGGGATCTGGACGGCGACGGCGCTCCGTCCACCGGCAACGCCGCGAGCTGGGGCAAGGCGTTCCGCAACCACCGCGCCGACATGGGCTGCCCCACCAGCACCGCCGACGCCGACAACAACGACTGCACCGGCTACGAGCTGCAGAACGATCTGGACTTCGACACCGACGGCGACGGGTCCACCCACACCGGCGGCACCAGCGACTCGGGCGACGCCTACCACAACGGCGGCAGCGGCTGGCTGCCCATCGGCCCGAACGCGACGCCGACGGACCCGACGCACTTCAACGCCACGTTCGACGGCAAGGGCCACGTGATCCGCAACCTGTTCATCCGCCGCGGCACCTCGCACAACGGGCTGTTCACGGCGCTCCGCACCAGCGCGGTGGTGCGTTCGCTCGGGCTGCCGAACGCGGAGGTGGTGAATAGCTCGGCCTACGCGGCACCGCTGGCCGCGCACAGCGTGGGGCGCGTGGCGGCGGTCTGGGCATCGGGCGCCGTGCAGGGCACTGGCGACGTGGGCGGCCTAGTGGGCGACAACGCCTCCGGCGCGACCATCGTGGCGAGCTACTCGACGGCGAATGTGCAATGCACCTCGGGCGGTGGCGCGAGCGCCCGTGGCGGCGGCATGGCGGGCAACAATTCGGGAACGATCACCACCAGCTACGCCACCGGCACGGTCACCGGCAGCTGCCCGGCGACGCAACGCCACGGCCTGGCCACCGGCGCCGGCACGTTCACCGCCAGCTACTGGGACACGACCCAGAGCGGCATCAACGACGATTCCGACACCAACCCCCCGGAGGGCGTCACCTCCGCCAACCTCCGCGCCCCCACCGGCTACACCGGCATCTACGCCGCCTGGGACGATCAGGACGTCGACGACGACGGCACCACCGGCAGAACCGCGGACGCCGACGACGACGCCTGGGACTTCGGCGACCAGTGGCAGTGGCCGGTGCTGAAGTTCGGCGGCCTGGACGTGGCGCGCCAGATCGCCTTGCAGCCGAACGTCGCGCCCACCTTCACCGGCACGGTGACCGACAAGACCTACCGCCGCAACGTCCGCATCGACCCGATCCAGATACCCGCGGCCACCGGCGGCGAAGGCGCTGGCGGCTACACCTACACGGCGAGCGGCCTGCCGGCGGGCCTGAACTTCGGCGCCCCGAACTGCTTCGCCCGGCAGGTCTGCGGCACGCCGACCACGAACACCACGGGCGCCCGGACGGTGACCATCTACGCCGCCGACAGCGACACCAACACGGACGACAGCGACCGCGGGATGCTGACCTTCACCATCACCGTGGTCGAGCCGACCGCGGCGCTCACGAGCAGCCCGGCCGCCCTCACCGAGGCCACCCTGAACGGCGCCGAGCTCACCGTGACCCTCACCGACTCCACCTTCGAGAGCGGCGTCACGACGGGAAGCTTCACGCTGCACACGAACGTCCCCGGCCTCACCGTCGGCTCGCTGGCGACGGTGACCGCCGGCGACACGTCGGCGACGCTCACGCTCGCCTACAACGACATGGACTTCGACACCAACCGCACCCTCGGCGTGACCGTGGCGGCCGCCGCCCACGCGCTGCCCAACACCATCGTCTCGCCGACCGTCGCCGTGACGCCGTCGCTGGAAGCCACGGTGTCGTCGTCCACTCTGACGCTCACCGAGGCCACCACCGGCGGCGGCAACGCCCGCACCTTCACCGTGGTGCTGGACAGCCTGCCGGCGTCGGACACCACGGTGGCGGTCGCGAGCGCGGACACCGGCGCCGCGGCGGTGGACAAGGCGGCGCTGACGTTCACCACGACGGACTGGGCCACGGCGCAGTCCGTCACCGTCACGGCGCAGCAGGACGACGACACGCGCAACGAGACGGTGCCGGTGACGCTGACGGCGGCCGGCATCGGCGTGCTGGCCACGGTGACCGTGACGGTGACGGACGACGACCGGGGCAGGGTGCTGATCGACGCGGACCCGACGACCACGGGCGACCAGCCCGGCCCGCTGCTGCTGGACGAAGCCCCGACGTCGATCTGCCCCTCCGGCCTAAGGATCGCCGGCGGCACGATCAGCGTTACTCCGTGCGGCGGCTACCAAGCGTATTCGGTGCGTCTGTCGGCCGCACCGACCGCTGCGGTGACGGTTGCAGGAAGCGCGAGCGTCAACGGCAAGGCAACGCTCGCTTCCTCGATCGCCGATCCCCTCCCGCCGGTCGCCTCGCTGA
This sequence comes from Candidatus Azotimanducaceae bacterium, assembly GCA_965243175.1. Lineage (GTDB taxonomy): Bacteria > Pseudomonadota > Gammaproteobacteria > Pseudomonadales > Azotimanducaceae > VXYL01. The sequence goes on from OZ251532.1 coordinate 3,503,855, forward strand.
CCTTCACGACGCAGAACTGGAACACGGCGCAGACGGTGTATGCGGTGGTGCTCAACGATGCGGACGCCATCGACGAGTCCATCGTCTTCACCCACGCCGCCACCGGCGGCGGCTACGGCGGCACCGTCTCGCGCCTGCGCGTGGCCGTCACGGACGACGAGCGCACCGGCACGGACTACGACGTGGACAACGACGGCCTCATCGAGGTCTCTACCCTGGCGCAGCTGAACGCGATCCGCTGGGATCTGGACGGCGACGGTTCCCCGGCCAGCAACGCCGCGGACTACTCCGGCGCCAGCGGCGCCTTCGCCAACGCCAGCACGGACATGGGCTGCCCGGCCGTCTCCGGCACGGCCACCTGCACCGGCTACGAGCTGACCCGGGACCTGGACTTCGACACCGACGGCGACGGTTCGACGCACACGAGCGGCACCAGCGACTCGGGCGACACCTACCACAACGGCGGCAGCGGCTGGGATCCCATCGGCCGCAGCTGGTCGCCCAGCGACAGCACCCACTTCAACGCCGTGTTCGACGGCAACGGCCACTCGATCCACAACCTCTACGTCGACCGCAACCGCAACTACGGCGGGCTGTTCGCGGTGCTGCGCGGCAGCGCCGTGGTGCGCTCGCTGGGGCTGCCGAACGCCTACGTGGACATCAGCGCGCAGGGTTCGGCGGCGCCGCTGGCGGGGTCGTCGTGGGGCCGGGTGGAGGCGTCGTGGGCGAGCGGCTCGGTGGCGGGCAACACCAACGTCGGCGGCCTGGTGGGGTCGACGGCGGCGAGTTCGGTGATCGTGGCCAGCTACTCGAAGGCTCAAGCGCAGTGCGGCGCCGGCAGCGCCGGCGGGCTGGTGGGCGGCAACGGCGGAACCATCGTCGCCAGCTACGCGACCGGCGCGATCACCGGCAGCTGCGCGGCGACCAACAAGCACGGCCTGGCCGGCTACACCGGCACGGCCACGGCGAGCCACTGGGACCGCGAGACGAGCGGCGTCACGACGTCCGACCAGGGCGCCGGCCGCACCACGGCGCAGCTGAAGACGCCGACGTCGGCCACCGGCATCTTCGCCGGCTGGGCGGACATGGACGTGGACGGCGACGGCAACCCGCACGAATCGCCGTGGGACTTCGGCAAGAGCACGCACTACCCGGTGCTCAGCTACCGCGGCATGGACACCGCGGCGCAACGCGGCGACTACGACTACGACGACAACGGCCTGATCGAGATCCGCACCCTGGCGCAGCTGAACGCCGTCCGCTGGGATCTGGACGGCGACGGCGCCGCGTCCACCGGCAACGCTGGAAGCTACGGCAAGGCGTTCCGCGGCCACGTCACGGGCATGGGCTGCCCGACCGCCGACGGCTGCGACGGCTACGAGCTGGAGAACGATCTGGACTTCGACACGGATGGGGACGGCTCAACGTGGACTGACGACGGCACCTTCACGCCGGACTCCGGCGACGCCTACTACGACAGCGGCAACGGCTGGGATCCCATCGGCCCGATCTCGGCGCCGAACGACACGACGCACTTCAACGCCACGTTCGACGGCAAGGGGCACGTCATCGCCAACCTGCTGGTAAACAGCAACCGCAACTTTTCGGGCCTGTTCGCGGCGCTGCGCGGCAACGCCGTGGTGCGTTCGCTTGGACTGCCGAACGCACGGGTGCGGCGGGCCGGCGGCAGCTCGGGCCTCTTGGCAGGCGCGGTCTGGGGCCGGGTAGCGGGGGTTTGGACAACGGGGGCGGTGCAAGGAGTCACCAGCGTCGGCGGTCTGGCGGGCGTCACCTACGCGGGTTCGACGATCGTGGCGAGCTACTCGACAGCGGCAGTGGACTGCACCGGGTCGGTCTCGACGTACAGAGGCGGCGGCTTAGTCGGCCAGACCATATCCAGTGCGGCGATCGTGGCGAGCTACTCGACGGGTACCGTAACCGGCAACTGTCCGACGAAGCACGGTCTCGGATTGATCGGGTCCGGCGGCACCGTCACCGCCAGCTACTGGGACACCACCCGCAGCGGCATCGACGACGACACGGACGCCAACCCGCCGGAGGGCAAGACCACGACGGAACTCCGCACCCCCACCAACTACACCGGCATCTACTCCACATGGGACGATCAGGACGTCGACGGCGACACCACGGTCGGCAGGGCTCTGGACCCCGACGACGACGCCTGGCACTTCGGCGACCAGTGGCAGTGGCCCGTCCTCAAGTTCGGCGGCCACGACGTCGCCCGCCAGATCGCCTTGCAGCCGAACGCGGCGCCCACCTTCGACGGCACCGTTCCGCAGCGCTTGACGTTCCGCGTCAACTACGCGATCGACGACTTCCAGATCCCCGCGGCCACCGGCGGCGAAGGCCCCGGCCCCTACGAATACACGGTCAGCGGCCTGCCGATGGGTCTCTCCTTCGGCGCCCCGAACTGCGCCGCCCGCACCATCTGCGGCACGCCCACCGCCACCAGCACCAGCCCGGTGACCATCCACGCCCACGACGGCGACGACAACCGCGCGGACACCGACCGCGCCGTGCTCGAAACCGTCGTCGTCGTCGCCACCCCCGTCGCCACGCTCACCAGCCGCCCGTCCCCCCTCGCGGAGGCCAACCTGAACGGCGCCGAGGTCACGATCACGCTCGGCACCGCGCTCTTCGCCAGCGGCGTCACGAAAGACAGCTTCACGCTGCGCACGGACGTCCCCGGCCTGACCATCGGCCATCTGCCCACGGTGACCGCGGGCGACGACCGCGCCACCTTCACGCTCGCCTACGACGGCACGGACTTCAACGCCGCCAGGACGCTGGCCGTCACCGTGGCCGAAGCCGCCCACAGCCTGAAAGGCACGCTCGAGACCGCCAGCGTGAACGTGGCGCAGCGGTCGCTGGAGGCCACGGTGTCGTCGTCCACTCTGGCGCTGAACGAGGACTCCAACCACGCGAACAACGCCCGCACCTTCACGGTGGTGCTGGACAGCGTCCCGGCGACGGCCACCACGGTGACGGTCGCCAGCGCCGACACCGGCGCCGCGACGGTGGACAAGGCGGCGCTGACGTTCACCACCACGGACTGGGCCACGGCGCAGACGGTGACCGTCACGGCGCAGGCGGACGACGACACCCGCGACGAATCGACGACGGTGACGCTCGCCGCGGCCGGCGTCGGCACGCTGGCCACGGTGACGGTCACGGTGACGGACGACGACCGCGGCAGGGTGCTGATCGACGCGTACCCGACGACGCCCGCGCTGGACCCGGGGCCGCTGCTGATCGACGAGGAAGGTGCCCCCAGCTACACGGTGCGGCTGTCGGCGCTGCCGACGGCGAACGTGACGGTGGCCGTCGTCAGCGACGACAGCAAGCTGGCGGTGCGCGATCCGTCGCTTACGTTCACGACGCAGAACTGGAACACGGCACGGACGGTGCGGCTGGCAGACTCCGGCGACGGCGACGCCATCGACGAGTCCCACACCGTCACCCACACCGCCACCGGCGGCGGCTACGGCGCCACGTCCGCCACCCTGCGCGTGGCCGTCACCGACGACGAGCGCACCGGCACGGACTACGACGTGGACAACGACGGCCTGATCGAGGTCTCGACGCTCGCGCAGCTGAACGCCATCCGCTGGGACCTGGACGGCGACGGCTCGGTGTCGGCCGGCAACACGGCGAACTACAGCGGCGCCAGCGGCGCCTTCGCCAACGCCAGCACGGGCATGGGCTGCCCGGCGGTCTCGAACACCGCCACCTGCACCGGCTACGAGCTCACCCAGGACCTCGATTTCGACACCGACGGCGACGGCGCCACCCACACATCCGGCACCAGCGACTCGGGCGACACGTACCACAACTCCGGCAGCGGCTGGAATCCCATCGGCCCGGCCTCGACGCCGAACGACAGCACCCACTTCAACGCGACGTTCGACGGCAACGGCCACTCCATCCACAACCTGTACGTCAACCGCAGCCGCAACTACTCCGGCCTGTTCGCCGCCCTGCGCCGCGGCGCCGTGGTGCGCTCGCTGGGCCTGCCGAACGCCCACGTGCGCGCCGGCCAGGGGACGGTGGCCACGCTGGCGGGCAACTCCGCCGGCCGGCTGGAGGCCGTCTGGGCGAGCGGCTCGGCGGCCGGCAACACCAACGTCGGCGGCCTGGCGGGCGTGCTGGAGACGGGTTCGGTCGTCGTCGCCAGCTACTCGAAGGCGACGGCCGCCTGCGCTGCGGCCAACTGCCTGGCCGGCGGCCTGGCCGCCGCCAACCTCGGCTCCGTCGTCGCCAGCTACGCCACCGGCGCGGTGTCCGGCACGTCGTCCGCGGCCCTCCACGGCCTGGCCAGCGACGGCGGCGTCACCACCGGCGCCGCCCGCCTGAGCCACTGGGACCGCCAGACCAGCGGCCTCACCGCCTCCGACCAGGGCGCCGGCCGCACCACGGCGCAGCTGCAGACCCCCACCGAAGCCACCGGCATCTTCGTCGGCTGGGACGCCCTCGACGTGGACAACGACGGCGACCCGCACGAATCCCCGTGGCACTTCGGCACGGACTCGCAGTACCCGGCGCTGCGCTACCGCGGCATGGACCCGATCCCGCAGCGCGGCGACTACGACCTGGACGACGACGGCCTGATCGAGATCCGCACCTTGGCGCAGCTGAACGCCGTCCGCTGGGACATGGACGGCGACGGCGCCGCGTCCTCCGGCAACGTCGGGAGCTACGCCAAGGCGTTCCGCGGCCACGTGACCGGCATGGGCTGTCCGACCGGCGACGGCTGCGACGGCTACGAGCTGGAGAACGATCTGGACTTCGACACGGATGGGGACGGTTCGGCGTGGGCCGAGGGCAATAATATTCTGACCGGCGACTCCGGCGACGCCTACTACAACAGCAACGGCGGCTGGGATCCCATCGGCGCGAACTCGGCGCCGAGCGCCACGACGCACTTCAACGCCGTGTTCGACGGCAAGGGCCATGTGGTCGATAACCTGTTCGTGCAGCGCGGCCGCGCCAACTTGGGCCTGTTTTCAGGACTGGCAGGCAATGCGGTGGTGCGTTCTCTAGGGCTGCCGAACGCCGGAGTGCGCAGCGGGGCCAACAACGTGGGCGTGCTGGCGGCGCAGAATCGCGGGCGGGTGGCAGCGGTGTGGTCCTCGGGTAGGGTGATAGGTAGCAACTACGTCGGGGGGCTGCTTGGCTGGAACGGCTTCCAGGCCACCAGCGCGACGGTGGTAGCGAGCTACTCAACAGCGGCGGTGAGCTGTGAGTCCAGTTCTTGCGGCGGCCTCGCAGGCGAAAACTGGGGCACCATCGCCACGAGTTACGCGACGGGCACAGTGACGAGGACCAGCGGCGTAGTACACGGCTTGACGAACAACAGCGGCACCGTCACCGCCAGCTACTGGGACACGACCCGCAGCGGCATCGAGGACGACGTGGACGCGAACCCGCCGGAGGGCAGGACCGCGGCGCAGCTCCGCAACCCCGTCGGCTACAGCGGCATCTACGCCGACTGGGACGACCAGGACGTGGACGGCGACAACGCGGTCGGCGTGGCGGCGGATTCGGACGACGACGCCTGGGACTTCGGCGGCCTGTGGGACTGGCCGGTGCTCAAGTTCGGCGGCCACGACGCGGCGCGGCAGGTGGCCTTGCAGCCCAACCTGGCGCCCACCTTCACCGGCACGGTGACCGACAAGACCTTCCGCAACGGCTACCCGATAGAGCCGTTCCAGATCCCGGAGGCCACCGGCGGCGAGGCCCACACCTACGGCTACTCGTTCAACAACCGGATAGGTGGCCTGAAGTTCGACGTAACCGGCACGCACCGCGCCGCCCGCTTGGACTGCAGAGCCAGCGACTTCCCCGCCGGCACCGCCGCCGTCTGGGCCACCCGTCCGCGCGTCATCTGCGGTACGCCAACGCGGATCTTCCCCAGCCACCTCCATAGTATCTTTGTCACGGAGACCATCTACGCCGACGACGGCAACGCCGACGGCGATGGCAGCGACCGCGGCGAGCTCACCTTCCGCATAACCATAGTGCGGAACGTGGCCGCGGCCATCTCGTCCACCAACCCGTCGCCGCTCGTGGAAGCCACTCTGGACGGCGCCGAGCTGACCGTGACGCTCACGAGAGCCGCCTTCGAGAGCACCGCCGCGGCGTCCCACTTCACCCTGAACACGGACGTCGTCGGCCTGACCATCGGCTCGCTGGCGCCGGTGAGCGCCGGCGACACGTCGGCGACGCTGACGCTGGCCTACGACGGCACGGACTTCGACACGGCGCGCACCGTGGGCGTGACGGTGGGGGCGGCCGCGCACAATCTGGTCGGCACCATCGCCACGGCGTCCGTCTCCGTCGCCCCGTCGCTGGAGGCCAACGCGACGCCGTCGGCCCTGACGCTGAACGAGGACTCCAACCACGCCAACAACGCCCGCACCTTCACGGCGGTGCTGGAGAGCAACCCGGGCGCCACCACCACGGTGGCGGTCGCCAGCGCGGACACCGGCGCCGCGACCGTGGACAAGGCGTCGCTGACGTTCACCACCACGGACTGGAACACCGCGCAGACGGTGACCGTGACGGCGCAGGCGGACGACGACGCGAACGACGAGGAAGTCGCGGTGACCCTGACGGAGGCCAGCGTGGGCGTTCTGGCCACGGTGACCGTGACCGTGACGGACGACGACCGCGGCACCGTGCTGATCGACGCCGATCCTTCGACGGCTGCGCTGGATCCGGGGCCCATTCTGCTGGACGAGGCACCGGCGGGGCTGGAGGCGGACCCGAGTTGCAATAACTGTGGCGGCTACCAAGCGTATTCGGTGCGGCTGTCGACGCAGCCGACTAGCGCCGTGACGGTGAGCTCGGCGAGAAGTCAGAATTCGGGCAAGGTGCTAGTCGTTTCCTTCGCCGCCATCCCCGGCCCTCCCTCGAGCGCCACGCTGACCTTCACGACGCAGAACTGGAACACGCCGCGGACGGTGTACGCGGTGTCGCAGAGCGACAGCGACGCCGTCGACGAATCCGTCGTCATCAGCCACACCGCCACCGGCGGCGGCTACGGCGGCACCGTCTCGCGCCTGCGCGTGGCCGTCACGGACGACGAGCGCACCGGCACGGACTTCGACGTGGACAACGACGGCCTCATCGAGGTCTCCACGCTGGCGCAGCTGAACGCCATCCGCTGGGACCTGGACGGCGACGGCTCGGTGTCGGCCGGCAACGCCGCCAACTACAGCGGCGCCAGCGGCGCGTTCGCCAGCGCCAGCACGGACATGGGCTGCCCGGCCGTCTCCGGCACGGCCACCTGCACCGGCTACGAGCTGACCCGGGACCTGGACTTCGACACCGACGGCGACGGCGCCACCCACACATCCGGCACCAGCGACTCGGGCGACACCTACCACAACGGCGGCAGCGGCTGGGATCCCCTCGGCCCGTCCTCCGCGCCGAGCGACAGCACCCACTTCAACGCGACGTTCGACGGCAACGGCCACTCCATCCACAACCTCTTCGTCAGCCGCAACCGCAACTACGGCGGCCTGTTCGCGGCGCTGCGCGGCGGCGCGGTGGTGCGCTCGCTCGGGCTGCCGAACGCCTACGTGGACATCAGCGCGCAGGGTTCGGCGGCGCCGCTGGCGGGCGAGTCGAGCGGCCGCGTGGAGGCGGCATGGGCCACCGGCACGGCGGCCGGCAACACCAACGTCGGCGGCCTGCTGGGGCAGAACCACGGCGTGGTGGCGGCCAGCTACTCGAAGGCGTCCGCGCAGTGCGGCAACGGCAGCGCCGCCGGCCTGGTCGCCAACAACACCGGAACCATCGTCGCCAGCTACGCCACCGGCGCCGTCACCGGCAGCTGCGCGGCGTCGCTCAAGCACGGCCTGGCGGGCGGCGCCACCGGCACGGCGACGGCGAGCCACTGGGACCGCGAGACGAGCGGCGTCACGACTTCCGCCCAAGGCGCCGGCCGCACCACCGCGCAGCTTCAGACTCCCACTTCGGCCACCGGCATCTACGCCGGCTGGGCGGACATGGACGTGGACGGCGACGACGACCCGCACGAATCCCCGTGGCACTTCGGCACGGATTCGCAGTACCCGGCGCTCTCCTACCGCGGCACGGACCCGGTGGAACAGCGCGGCGACTACGACCTCGACGACGACGGCCTGATCGACGTGTACACGCTGGCGCAGCTGAACGCCATCCGCTGGGACATGGACGGCGACGGCGCCCCGTCGTCCGGCAACGCCAACAGCTACAACCTGGCGTTCCCCAACCACGCGACCGGCATGGGCTGCCCGACCAACGGCGGCTGCACGGGCTACGAGCTGCGCAACGATCTGGACTTCGACACGGATGGGGATGGGGCGACGTGGACCTTGGCAGGCAGCACCTTCACCGCCGACAGCGGCGACGCCTACCACAACGGCGGCAGCGGCTGGGATCCCCTGGGCACGACCTCCACGGGTACGCACTTCGCCGCCGTCTTCGACGGCAAGGGCCACGTCATCGAAAACCTGCTGGTGAACCGCAGCCGTGGCTACGCGGGCTTGTTCGCCGGGCTGCGCGCCAATGCCGTGGTGCGTTCGCTGGGGCTGCCGAACGCCAGGGTGCGGGGCGCCGGCACCGCCGCTGGCGCCTTGGCAGGCCACGTCACCGGCGGACGCGTGGCGGCGGTGTGGTCGTCGGGCGCAGTCCAGGGCGGCAACTCCGTCGGCGGCTTGGTCGGGTGGGTGGACGGCGGCACGCTGGTGGCGGGCTACTCCACCGCTGCGGTCGATTGCACTGGCACCGGAAGCACCACCTACGCCGGAGGGTTGGCAGGCTCGGTCTTCGGCGTCGGCGGAACCATCGCGGCCAGCTACTCGACGGGCACGGTGACGGGCGCCTGCGTCGGCAAGTTCGGCTTGTCCGACATCTCAACCAACGGCTCCGTCACCGCCAGCTACTGGGACACGGACCTGAGCGACATCGCCGACGATGCGGACGGCGTCCCGCCCGAGGGCGAGCCGTCGGCGGACCTGCGCGCGCCCACCGGCTACACCGGCATCTACGCCGCCTGGGACGATCAGGACGTGGACGGCGACAGCACCGCGGGCGTGGCGGCGGACGCCGACGACGACGCCTGGGCGTTCGGCAACGCCTTCCAGTGGCCGGTGCTGAAGTTCGGCGGCCTGGACGTGGCGCGGCAGCAGAATCTGCAGCCGGTGCGCGCCACCGTGACCGCCAGCCGGGCGACGCTCACCGAGGCGAACCTGAACGGCGCCCGGCTGACGGTGACGCTGCCGGGCTTCACCTTCGCCTCCGGGGTGACCGCCGCCAGCTTCGCCCTGGCGGGCAGCCCGGCGAACATCCCCGGCCTCACCTTCACCGTGACCGGCGGCGCCGCTGGTTCCAGCACGGCGACGCTGACGCTCGCCACCGGCACGGGCTACGGCTTCGACGTCCCCACCACGCTGACGGTGCGGGTGCTGGCCGCGGCGATCGCCGGCAGGACGGAAGATCTGGACACGGACACGGTGACCGCGACGCCGACGCCGGGGGTGACGCTGAGCCGGGCGAGCATGACGCTGCAGGAGGACCCGAACTTCGGCGGCGGTACGAACCGGAACCGGGGGACGTACACGGTGGTGCTGGACACCCCGTTCGCCGGCTGCAACGCCATCAGCGTGGCGGCCTCCAGCAACAACGCCGACGTCGCGGTGTCGCCATCGAACCGGTCTTTCAGTGCTGCAGGCATTCCCTCCCAGGCCTGGAACGTGCCGCAGACGTTCACGGTGACCGCCGCGCAGGACGGCGACAGCACCCACGACGAGGCCATCATCAGCCACAGCATCCTGCTGAACTGCGACGCCGCCGGCTACCCCACCTCGCTGGCCATCGACAGCCTCACCGTCGACGTCAACGACGACGAGGCGCCGCGGGTGGCCATCGCCTCCACCAATCCGACGAGCCTGACCGAGGCGGCGCTGAACGCCGGCACCGCCACCGTCACCGTGGCGATGACCAACGCCACCTTCGCCAGCGACGCCGCCGCGTCCAGCTTCGAGCTGGTCACGGACATCCCGGGCGTCTCCGTCTCGCAGGTGTCCGGCGGCGAGATGGGCACCACCGGCGCCACCCTCACGCTGGCCTTCACCGGCGACTTCGCCGCCGTGGAGACGCTGGCCGTGCGGGTACTCGCCGCCGCCCACACCGGCGCGAACGCCATCACCAGCGGCACGGTGAACGTGACGCCGACGCCGGGGGTGGTCCTCAACCGCACCATGCTGGCGCTGGAGGAGGACCCGACCGTCGGCGGGGGGACGAACGCCAACGTGGGGACGTACACCGTCCGCCTCACCGCCGACCCGACCACGACCAGCGGCAGCGGCTGCAACGTGAACATCGAGGCCACCAGCGACAACGCGGACGTGACCCTCGACACGGACAGCTCGCCGCTGACGAAGCGGGTGATATTCACCGCTTCGGACTGGAACACGCCGCAGACCATCACGGCCACCGTCGCCGGCGACAACGACGCCCTGAACGACGAGGTCACCATCAGCCACGCCCGCGTGGGCAGCCTCTGCGGTGGCGGCGGCTTCTTCGGCCGCCCGACGATTGCCTCCGTGACGGTGAACGTGAACGACGACGAGACGGCGGCCATCCTGCTGGACGCGGACCCGTCCTCGCCGGCCACGGACGAGTCCGGCCCGCTGGCGCTGGACGAGCTCTCCACCTCCTCGGACAACGCGAAGTCCTACACCGCGCGCCTGTCCGCCGAGCCGACCGCGGACGTGACGGTGGCCGTCACCAGCGGCGACACCACGGCGGCGACGGTGGACAAGGCGTCGCTCACCTTCACCTCCTCGAACTGGAACACGCGCCAGACGGTGACCGTGACCGCCGTGCAGGACAGCGACGGGATAGGGGAGAACGTCACCATCACCCACGCCGCCAGCACGACGGCGATGAGCGAGTACACGAACGTGCAGGCGACCATCACCGCCAGCCTGACCGACAAGGACGCCCCCGGCTTCGTCTTCGACGCCGACCCGAGCTCGCCGGCCACCGACGAGGCCGGCCCGCTGGAACTGCAGGAGCTGTCGTCGTCGAGCACCAACTCGGACGACTACACCGTGCGCCTGACCTCGCAGCCCACCCAGACCGTGACCGCGACCATCACGAGCGGCGACACGTCCGCGGTGACCGTGGGCCAGAGCACCCTGACGTTCACGAGCAGCAGCTGGAACACCCCCCAGACGGTGACCCTGAGCGCCCAGCAGGACGACGGCGGCGCCAACGAGAGCGTCACCATCACCCACAGCGCGGCGACCACGCCGAACAGCGAGTACACGAACGTGTCCTCGGACTTCACCGCCACGGTGGACGACGACGAGACCCCGGCCATCACCCTCTCGACGACCGCCCTGACGGTGCCGGAAGGGAGCAGCGCCGACTACACGGTGCGGCTGGCCACGGAGCCGGAGGGCGGCAGCGTCACGGTGGCGATCACCGGCGCCGGCAACGGCCTCGCGCCGAGCCCGACGTCGCTGACGTTCACGGCGGCGAACTGGAACACGGCGCGGTCGGTGCGCGTGACCGCGGCGACCGACAACGACGGCACCAACGAGCAGGCGATGCTCACCCACGCCTCGAGCGGCGGCGAGTACGACGACGCGACCGACGTGGACCTGACGGCCACCGCGACCGACAGCGACACGCCGAGCCTGGCCGTGAGCACGACCACCTTGACTGTGAACGAGAACAGCACGAACACCTACACGATCCGCCTCAACACCCAGCCGAGCGCCACCGTGACGGTGACGGTGGGCGGCGCCAGCGGCACCGTGACCGTGGACACGGCGACGACGAGCGGCGACCAGAACACCCTCACGTTCACGAACGCGAACTGGGCCACGAACCAGACCGTGACGGTGGCGGCCGGCAGCGACGACAACGCCCGCGACGAGCAGGTGTCCCTGACCCACGCCGCCACCGGCGGCGACTACGCCAGCCTGGCGCTGGCTTCCCGCCCCGGCGTGACGGTGACGGTGGACGACGACGAGACGGCGGCCATCCTCCTGGACGCCGACCCGGGCACGATGGGCGACCAGCCCGGCCCGCTGGCGCTGAACGAACTGCCGAGCGCGACCAACAACTCGGTCAGCTACACCGTGCGCCTGTCCTCGGAGCCGACCCAGGACGCCACGGTGACGATCGCCAGCGACGACACGACGGCGGTGACGGTGGACGACACCGACGGCGACAACAACAACGGCGTCCAGAACACCCTCACGTTCACGAGCACGAACTGGAACACCCCCCAGACGGTGACCCTGACCGCCGCCGACGACACCGACGGCACCGGCGAAAGCGCCACGATCACGCACACGGTCGCGGGCCCGACGGAATACGCCAGCGTCCAGGCGACGATCACCGCCAACACCACCGACGACGACGCGCCGAGCTTCGTCTTCGACGCCGACCCGGACACGGCGAACGACCAGGCGGGCCCCTTGGCGCTGGAGGAACTGCAGTCGTCGAGCACGAACTCGGACGACTACACCGTGCGCCTCTCCGCCGAGCCGACGCAGACGGTGACGGCGACCATCACCAGCGGCGACACCTCATCGGTGACGGTGGGCGACACGGACACCGACACCCCCGGCGACCAGAACACCCTCACGTTCACGAGCGCGAACTGGAACACCCCGCAGACGGTGACCCTGAGCGCCCAGCAGGACGACAACGGCTTCGACGAGACCGTGACCATCACGCACGCCGCGGCGACGACGCCGAGCAGCGAGTTCAACAACGTGTCCGGCAGCTTCACGGCGAGCGTGACCGACGACGAGACCCCGGCCATCACCCTGTCGGCGACCATGCTGACCGTGCCGGAGGAGAACAGCAGGACGTACACGGTGCGGCTGGCGACGGAGCCGGTGGGCGGCAGCGTCACCGTGGACATCACCGGCGCCGCCAACCGCCTCTCCGCCAGCCCCACGCGCCTGGTCTTCACCGCCGGCAATTGGGACACGGCGCGCACGGTGACGGTGGCGGCGGCGAACGACAGCGACGGCACGAACGACACGGCCACGTTCAGCCACGCCGCGTCCGGCGCCGACTACGGCAGCGTCCCGGCGGCGACGCTGACGGCGACCTCCACGGACAACGACACGCCGAGCCTGGCCGTGAGCGTCACCGCCCTGACGGTGGACGAGAACAGCAGCGGCAGCTACACCATCCGCCTCAACACCCAGCCGAGCGCCACGGTGACGGTGACGGTCTCCGGCGCGTCGGGCGCGGTGACCGTGGACACCGCGGCCACGAGCGGCAACCAGAACACCCTCACGTTCACGAACGCGAACTGGGCCACGGCGCAGACCGTGACGGTGTCCGCCGGCGACGACGGCAACGCCCAGAACGAGATGGTGTCCTTGACGCACACCGCCACCGGCGGCGACTACGCCAGCCTCGCGCTGCCTTCCCGCCCCGGCGTGACGGTGACCGTGACCGACAACGACACCGCCGGCATCCTCCTCGACGCCGACCCGAACACGGCGAACGACCAGGCCGGCCCGGTGCTGCTGAACGAGCTCGCCACGGCGACCAACAACACCCACGACTACACCGCGCGCCTGTCCTCGGAACCGACCCAGACGACCACGGTGACGATCGCGAGCAACATCGCCTCGGTCACGGTGGGCGACACCGACGGCGACAGCCTGAACGGCATCCAGAACACGCTGACGTTCACGGCCGCGAACTGGAACACCCCGCGGACGGTGACCCTCACGGCGGCGGAGGACGACAACGGGGTAGGGGAGTCCGCCACCATCACCCACACGTCGTCCACGACGACGCAGAGCGAGTACACGAACCTGACGGCGACCCTGACGGCGAACACCACCGACGACGACACGCCGAGCTTCGTCTTCGACGCCGACCCGGACACCGCGAACGACCAGTCCGGCCCGCTGGCGCTGAACGAGCTGTCCACGTCGTCGACGAACTCCGACGCCTACACCGTGCGCCTGCACACGCAGCCCACCCAGACCGTGACCGCGACCATCGCCAGCAACACCCCGTCGGTGACGGTGGGCGACACCGACGGCGACAGCCAGAACGGCGTCCAGAACACGCTGACGTTCACCGCCACGAACTGGGACACCCCCCAGACCGTGACCCTCACGGCGCAGCAGGACGACAACGGCTTCGACGAAACCGCGACCATCGCCCACAGCGCGGCCACGACGACGAACAGCGAGTACCGCAACGTGAGCGGCAGCTTCACGGCCAGCGTGGCCGACGACGAGACCCCGGCCATCGCCCTCTCGACCAACACCCTGACGGTGCCGGAGGAGGACAGCGCCGCCTACACGGTGCAGCTGGCCACGGAGCCGGTGGGCGGCAGCGTGACGGTGGACATCACCGGCGCGGCGAACCGCCTCTCCGCCAGCCCCACGCGGCTGATCTTCACCACGTCGAACTGGGACACGGCGCGCACGGTGCGGATCACGGCGGCGAACGACCAGGACGGCAACAACGAGACGGTGACGTTCACCCACGCCGCGAGCGGCGCGGACTACGGCGGCGTCGCGACCGCGGCGCTGGTCGCCACGTCCGCGGACAACGACACCCCGAGCCTGGCCGTGACCCCGACCACCTTGGAGGTGGACGAGAACGGCACCGGCACGTACCGCGTCCGCCTCAACACCCAGCCCACCGCCACCGTGACGGTGACCGTCTCCGGCGCGTCGGGCGCGGTGACCGTGGACACGTCCACGACGAGCGGCGACCAGAACACGCTGACGTTCACGACCACGAACTGGGGCACGAACCAGACCGTGACGGTGGCGGCGGGCGACGACGGCAACGCGACGGACGAGACGCTCACCCTGTCGCACGCGGCAAGCGGCGGCGACTACGGGTCCCTGGGCGCGAGCGCCCGCCCGAGCGTCCAGCTGACGGTGGACGACGACGACGCCGCCGGCATCCTCCTCGACGCCGACCCGAACACCCCGAACGACCAGTCCGGCCCGATCGCCCTGGCCGAACTCTCCACCGCGAGCAACAACTCGGCCAGCTACACCGTCCGCCTGTCCTCGGAACCGACCCAGACCGCCACGGTGACGATCACGAGCGACGACACCACGGCGGTGACGGTGGACGACACGGACACCGGCAACCCCGGCGTCCAGAACACCCTGACGTTCACCAGCGCGAACTGGAACACCCCCCAGACGGTCACCCTGACGGCCGCCCAGGACAACGACGGCGTGGGCGAGAACGTCACCATCACCCACACCGCGGCCACAGCGACGCAGAGCGAGTACACGAACCTGCAGGCGACCCTCACCGCGAACACCACGGACGCCCAGGCCCCCGGCTTCGTCTTCGACGCCGACCCGAGCTCCCCGGCCACCAACGAGGCCGGCCCGCTGCAACTGGCCGAACTGTCGTCGTCCAGCACCAACACCGACGACTACACCGTGCGCCTGACCTCCCAGCCCACCCAGACGGTCACGGCGACGATCACCAGCAGCAACACGTTGGCGGTGGTCGTGGACGACACCGACACCGGCAACCCCGGCACCCAGAACACCCTCACGTTCACGTCGAGCAACTGGAACACCCCCCAGACGGTGACCCTCACGGCGCAGCAGGACGACAACGGCTTCGACGAGTCGGTGACCATCGCCCACAGCGCGGCGACGACGACGAACAGCGAGTACCGGAACGTCAACGGCGACTTCATGGCCGCCGTGACCGACGACGAGACCCCGGCCATCACGCTGTCGGCGACCACGCTGTCCGTGCAGGAGCAGAACAGCGCGACCTACACCGTGCGCCTCGCCACGGAGCCGGTGGGCGGCAACGTCACCGTGGACGTGACCGGCGCCGCGGACGGCCTCTCGGCCAGCCCGACCCGCCTGGTCTTCACCGCCGGCAACTGGAACACCGAGCGCACGGTGCGCATCACGGCGGCAAACGACCAGGACGGCGACAGCGAGACGGTCACGTTCAGCCACGCCGCGTCCGGCGCCGACTACGGCAGCGTCCCGGCGGCGACGATCGTGGCCACGTCCACGGACAACGACACCCCCAGCCTGCAAGTCACCCCGACCACCCTCGAAGTGGACGAGAACAGCAGCGGCCGCTACCGCATCCGCCTCAACACCCAGCCGACGGCGAACGTGACGGTGACCGTCTCCGGCGCGACCGGCGCGGTGACCGTGGACACGGCGACCACGAGCGGCGACCAGAACACCCTCACGTTCACCACCACGACGTGGAGCGCCCAGCAGACGGTGACGGTGGAGGCCGGCGACGACGGCAACGCCCAGAACGAGATGCTGACCCTGACCCACACGGCAAGCGGCGGCGGCTACGGGTCTCTGGGCGCCGGCGCCCGCCCAAGCGTCCAGCTGACGGTGGACGACGACGACACGGCCGGCATCCTCCTCGACGCCGACCCGAACACCGCGAACGACCAGGCGGGCCCGGTGCTGCTGAACGAGCTGTCCACGGCATCGAACAAAACCCACGACTACACGGTACGCCTGTCCTCCGAGCCGACCCAGACCGCCACGGTGACGATCACCAGCAACACGCCCTCGGTGACGGTGGGCGACACCGACGGCGACAGCCTGAACGGCGTCCAGAACACCCTCACGTTCACGTCGTCGAACTGGAACACCCCGCGGACGGTGACCCTCACCGCGGCGGAGGACGACAACGGGGTAGGCGAGTCCGCCACCATCACCCACACGTCGTCCACGGCGTCGGCGAGCGAGTACACGAACCTGTCGGCCACTCTGACGGCGAACACCACCGACGACGACACGCCGAGCTTCGTCTTCGACGCCGACCCGGACACGGCGAACGACCAGTCCGGCCCGCTGGCGCTGAACGAACTGTCGTCGTCCGCGACGAACTCCGACGACTACACGGTGCGCCTCTACACGCAGCCGGTCCGGACCGTGACCGCGACCATCACGAGCAACACCCCGTCGGTCACGGTGGACGACACCGACGGCGACAGCCTGAACGGCGTCCAGAACACGCTGACGTTCACGTCCACGAACTGGGACACCCCCCAGACCGTGACCCTCACCGCCCAGCAGGACGACAACGGCTTCGACGAAACCGCCACCATCACCCACCGCGCGAGGACGACCCCGAACAGCGAGTACACCAACGTCAACGGCACGTTCATGGCGACCGCGACCGACGACGAGACCCCGGCCATCACGCTCTCGACGACCACCCTCACGGTGCCGGAGCAGACCACCGCCACCTACACCGTGCGCCTCGCCACGGAGCCGGTCGGCGGCAACGCCACCGTGGACATCACCGGCGCGGCGGACGGCCTCTCGGCCAGCCCCACGCGCCTGATCTTCACCACCGGCAACTGGGACACGCAGCGCACCGTGCGCGTAACGGCGGCGAACGATCTGGATGGCGACAACGAGACGGTCACGTTCACCCACACTGCCAGCGGCGCCGACTACGGCAGCGTCCCGACGGCTGCGCTGGCGGCCACGTCCACGGACAACGACACCCCGAGCCTGCAAGTCACCCCGACCACGCTGGAGGTGGACGAGAACAGCAGCGGCCGCTACCGCATCCGCCTCAACACGCAGCCGAGCGCCACCGTGACGGTGACGGTCTCCGGCGCCACCGGCGCCGTGACCGTGGACACGGCCACGACGAGCGGCGACCAGAACACCCTCACGTTCACCACCACGACGTGGAGCGCCCAGCAGACGGTGACCGTGTCGGCCGGCGACGACGGCAACGCCGTGAACGAAATGCTCACCCTGACGCACGCCGCGAGCGGCGGCGACTACGGCGCCCTCGGCGCAGGCGCCCGCCCAAGCGTCCAACTGACGGTGGACGACGACGACACGGCCGGCATCCTCATCGACGCGGACCCGAACACGCCGAACGACCAGCCCGGCCCCCTCGCGCTGAACGAGCTCTCCACCGCGTCCAACAACTCGGTGGACTACACCGTGCGCCTGTCCTCGGAGCCGACGCAGGACGCCACGGTGACCATCACGAGCAACGACACCTCGGTGACGGTGGGCGACACCGACGGCGACAGCCTGAACGGCGTCCAGAACACCCTCACGTTCACGTCCGCGAACTGGAACACCCCGCGAACGGTGACCCTGACCGCGGCGGAGGACGACGACGGGGTAGGGGAGAGCGCCACCATCACCCACACGTCGACCACGTCGTCGGCCAGCGAATACACGAACCTGTCGGCGACGCTGACGGCGAACACCACCGACGACGACGCGCCGAGCTTCGTCTTCGACGCCGACCCGGACACCGCCAACGACCAGTCCGGCCCGCTGGCGCTGGACGAGCTGTCGTCGTCCACCGCCAACTCCGACGCCTACACCGTGCGCCTGTACACGCAGCCCACCCGGACGGTGACGGCGACCATCACGAGCAACACCCCCTCGGTCACCGTGGACACGGCCCCGGCAAGCGGCAACCAGAACGCCCTCACGTTCACGTCGACGAACTGGAACACCCCGCAGACGGTGACCCTGACGGCGCAGCAGGACGACAACGGCTTCGACGAGACCGCCACCCTCACGCACCGCGCCAGGACGACGCCGAACAGCGAGTACACGAACGTCGACGGCACGTTCACGGCGTCCGTGACCGACGACGAAACCCCGGCCATCACCCTGTCGGCGACCACCCTCACGGTGCTCGAACAGAACAGCGCCACCTACACCGTCCAGCTGGCCACCGAGCCGGTGGGCGGCAACGCCACGGTGACCATCACCGGCGCGGCGGACGGCATCTCGGCGAACCCGACGCGGCTGGTCTTCACGGCGCGCAACTGGAACACGGCGCGGCAGGTGCGGGTGAGCGCGGCGAACGACAACGACTCGACGAACGAAGTCGTCACCCTGAGCCACGCCGCAAGCGGCGCCGACTACGGCGGCGTCCCGACGGCGGCGATCGTGGTCACGGCGACGGACGACGACACGCCGAGCCTGAACGTCTCCCCGACCCGCCTGCCGGTGCGCGAGAACGGCAGCGCGAGCTACACGCTCCGCCTGAACACGCAGCCGTCCGCCCCGGTGACGGTCACCGTGGGCGGCACGACGGCGGAAGTGACGGTGGACGCGGACCCCGACACCGCCGGCGACCAGACCGCCATGACGTTCGACGCGACGAACTGGAACGCCAACCGCACGGTGACGGTGAGCGCCGCGGACGACGACGACGCCACGGACGAGACCGTGAACCTGACGCACGCGGCGACCGGCGGCGACTACACCGGCCTGGCCCTCGCCTCGCGCCCCGGCGTGGAGGTGCCGGTGGACGACGACGACACCCCGGCCCTCCTGATCGACGCCGACCCGGACACGGCGGGCGACCAGCCGGGGCCGCTGGCGCTGAACGAACTGTCGAGCCACGTGGACAACACGAAGAACTACACGGTGCGGCTGGCGACGCGGCCGACCGCGCAGGTGGAAGTGGCGGTGTCCAGCGGCGACCGCGCGGTACACGTGGACACGGGCGCCACGCCGCGAATGCGCACCCTGACGTTCACGACGACGAACTGGGCCACGGCGCAGACGGTCGAGGCGGTCGCGGCGGTGGACGCCGACGCCTCGGACGAGCGCGTTTCCATCTCCCACGCCGCGACCGGCGGCGACTACGAGGGCGTGTCGGCGCAGCTGCTCGCCACCACTCTGGACGACGACGAGCCGGCCATCGTGGTCGCCGCCAGCGCGCTGATCGCGTCCGGCGTGACGGAGGGCGGGGAGGCGACGTACACGGTGCGCCTGGACACCGAACCGGACGGCGCGGCGCGGGTGTCGGTGTCGGCGGAGGGCGCGGTGTCGGTGGACCTGGACCGGAACCAGGCGGGCGCGCAGCCGTGGCTGCGCTTCGACGCGACGAACTGGAACACGCCGCGCACGGCTTTGGTGCTGGGTCTGGAGGACGCGGACGCGGCATCCGGCACGGCGACGCTGCGGCACGCGGCGTCGGGCGCGGACTACGGGCGCGCCACGGCGGTGGACGTGTCGTTCGCGGTGACGGATGACGACGCGCCGGAGGTGCGGGCGGACGCGACGGCGGTGGAGGCGAACGAGGGTTCGACGGCGGCGTACTCGGTGACGCTGGCGACGGCGCCCACCGGCGGCACCGTGGAAGTGGCCCCGACCAGTTCCGACGAAGCGGTGGCGACCGTCTCCCCGACGACACTGCGCTTCACGTCGTCGAACTGGCACGCTCCGCAGCGGGTGACGGTGCGCGGCGTGTCCGACGGCGCGGCCAGCATCACCCATGCGGCGACCGGCGCGGACTACGGTTCCGCCCCGACGCCGACGGTGGCGGCGACGGTGCGCGACGAGGATGCCCCCGGCGTCCGCGTCGAACCGACGCTGCTGCGCATGGAGGAGGGCGGAACGGCCGGCTACCGCGTGCGCCTGAACACCGAGCCGTCCGGCGACGTGACGGTGACCGCGACCAGCGGCAGTTCGGAACTGACCTTGCAGGACGGCGTGCAGCAGGTCGGCACGCTCGCGCTGACGTTCACGACGCAGAACTGGAACGCCGAGCGGCAGGTGCGCGCGCAGTCCGTCGTCGACGACGATGTGGCCGACGAGACGACGACGGTGACGCACGCCGTTGCCGGCTACGCGGGCGTGTCGTCCGCCCCGACGCTCGCCGTCGAAGTGGAAGACGACGACGCGCCGGGCATCGCCTTCGACCCGCCGGAGGGCCTGTCGCTGACGGAAGGCGGCGCGGCCACCGGCACGTACACGGCGGTCCTCGCCGCCCGCCCGTCGGCCGCGGTGACGGTCGCGGTGTCGAGCGACGACGCCGGCCTCGCGTTCGACACGAACCCCGCCCCCGGCGCTCCCGGCGACCAGACGGCGCTCACGTTCACCACGACGAACTGGAACGTGCCGCAGACGGTGGCGGCGCGCGCCGAGACGGACGGCGACGCGGCCACGGAGGAGGCGGCGCTGCTGCACGCCGCGTCCGGCGGCGGCTACGACGGCGTGACCGCGGAGTACGACGTGCAGGTCTCGGACGCCGATGCCGCGCCGGCCCCGGCGCGGGTGCAGGCGTCCTCGGCCGGCACGACCAGCCTGGCGGTGAACTGGTCCGCGTCCCCCGGCGCGAACGGCTACTGGGTGCAGTGGCGCGCGGCGGGCGGCGAGTGGAGCCTCGACCGCCTGATCGAGGTGCCCGGCGGTGCTTCGGCGGGCGGCGGCGGAACGCTCCGCGTCGCCACCGGCGCGCTGTCCGCCCGCATCGACGGCCTGCGCGAAGGCGTGGTCTACGAAGTCCGCGTCCTCGGCCTGATCAGCGGCGACCCCGGCGACCCGTCCCCCACGGCAAGCGCCACCCCGCGCCCCAGAAGCCCGGCCGGCAACCGCGCCCCGGAGATCGCGGCGCAGCCGGAGATCGTCCTGCTGGAAGTCGGCGGCCAGACGGAACTCGACATCTCCGGCCTGTTCCGCGACCCCGACGGCGACCCCCTGACGTACTCGGCCGCATCGCCGAACCCCGAGGTGGCAACGGCAACGCTCGCCGGAACCACGCTGCGCATCTTCGGCGCCCGCCCCGGCAACGCCCAGATCGCCGTAACCGCGGAAGACCCCCACGGCCTCGCGGCCCGCCTGGACATCCGCGTAGGCGTGATCGGCACTGCCTGCTCCACGACTCCGGCGCAAGCCCCCGAAGGCGGCACGGCGGTGGTGACGGCGGAACTGACCTCCGCGGTGGAGGGTTCCACCACCGTCCGCTGGCGCATCATGCGCGACACGAACCCCGCCACCGCGGACGCGGACGCCGGCGATCACGGCGGCGCGTCGGGCGAAGTGGAGATCCGCGGCGGCGAGCGCTGCGCCGAGATCGAGATCCCGATCCTCGACGACGACGAAGCCGAGCCGGCCCGCGAATGGTTCGAGGTTGAACTGCGCCTGCGCTACAACCGCGACGCCCGCTTGGCGCACGCGACGGTTCCGGTGGCCGTCCTCGAAGGCGTCTGCGACCGCACGTCGGCGGTGCGCCGCGCCCTGATGGCCGCGACCGACGCGCGCCGCTGCCACGAGCCCGCCCCGGCCGATCTGCGCCTGGTGCGGACGCTGGACCTCGCCGACGCGGCCCTCGGCGCACTGGCGACAGCAGACCTGTCCGGCCTCCCCGCCCTGCGAACGCTGGACCTGACGGGCAACGCCCTGAGCGTCCTCCCGGCCCTCCCGGAGGCAACGCGCCTGGAACACCTGCTGCTGGCCGGCAACGCGCTGGAAGCCGTGCCGCTGGGCGCTTTGCCGGCCCCGGAGCGTCTGCGCAGCCTGTCGCTCTCGGACAACGCCCTGGCGGACCTGTCGGCGGACACCTTCGCCACGGTTCCAGCCCTCCGCTCCCTGCGCCTGGACGGCAACCAGCTGCAAACCCTGCCGAACGGCCTGTTCGCGGGCCTCGGTTCGCTGCGCATGCTGCGCTTGGACGGCAACCCCGGCGCACCATTCGCGCTTCGAGTCGATCTGGAGCGAACGGACGCCGAACCGTGGGCGCCAGCCCCGGCGACATTGCGAGCAACGATGCCCCTGGGCGCCCCGTTCGAGACCACGATCGCCCTCTCGGCGGAAGGCGGCACGTTCGCCGACGGTGCCGCGGAGTCGGAGACGACCGTGCTGGCCGGCGCCACGGCGAGCGCTCCGTTCACCGTGGACTCGACAACGGGCTTCGCCCGAGTCTCCCTCACGGCGCCCGAACTCCCGCCCCGCCAGTGCCTGAGCGGCCCCTGCTGGCAGGGCTTCGCGCTGCAAGCCGGCGAACCGCTGCCGCTGTTCGCCCGCCCGTTGCGGATTCTCGATGCGCCTGAACCAGCGCCCCTGTTCGGTGACGACCTGCGCGTGCCGCTGTCGTCGCTGGCCGAGGCGGGCGAACCGGACGGCGAACTGCAATGGAGCGTCCGCTCGTCCGACCCGACGGTGGCGACGGCGCGCATCCTCGACGGCGCCCTGCTGATCGAACCGGAGCCCGGCGCGGAAGGCGTGGTGACAATCGAAGCAAGCGCCACCGACCCCCACGGCCAAACCGCGACCATCCGTTTCGAGGTCCGCGTGGAGTTCCACTGGCCCACCAACCCCGCCAGAGGCTGGCGCAGCGTCATCTTGGACAGCCAGCGCTGAGCGAGGCAGGCTTCGAACGAAAAACACCACTGCGCCAAGCGATGGGGGTATGCTTCAAGCACGGCCTCAGATCGCCAACCCACAACAAGAGAGGACGTCACGCAATGGAAGCCGAACTCGCAACTGCCGCCATCATCGCAGGCTACTGGCAAGCGACCGCCGTCATCATCGGCGTGGTGGTGTTGGCCACGGGGGCGTTTTCGCTGGTCTCGCTCTGGGCGGGCCGACACATCGACGCCAAGTTCGACAAGCACGCTGCTGTGATGGCTGCTGCAATGGAGGAGCATCGCAAGGAAATTGAGGCGCATCGCAGGGAAGTAGAGGCGCATCACAAGGAAGTCGAAGCCGCGATTGCTCGTGGCACGAAGGAGCACGAGGACTGGCGGGTCGAAATGAAGGCCATCAACGAGAAGGTCACCGACCTCTACATCGAAAGAGAGGTGGAGCGGCGAATGCAGGCATCCCGTGGCGGCGCTGCTGGAAGTGGCTGACACCGCCCCCAGGAGTCGTGGCGGAGCAGCCGGACAGCGATTAGACTGAGCGCCATCAAGGCGTTGCGCTTGCCGGAGGGGGCTTGGCGATGCGGTCCTCCTGCGCTGGCCGTTATTCGAGGGGCATTCATGCTCAAACACTTTCTGGTGCCCGAAGCTGACCAGGTGCTGGTTTCCGAAGCCACGGCGCGGACGGGCACCCAGGCGCTGTTCGAGCGCATGGGCATGGCGGCGGAAGACGCCGCGCTCTGCGCCGACGTGCTCATCACCAGCGATCTGCGCGGCTGCGAGAGCCACGGCATCTCCAACATGGTGCGCCAGTATCTGCGCGCCTACGAACACGGCAGCATGAACCCGACGCCGGACGTGCAGACGGTTCACGAGTCGCCAGTGAGCGCCACGCTGGACGCGGACCGCGGCATCGGCCTGCAAGTGGGGCCGCGCGCCATGCGCATCGCCATCGAGAAGGCGGAGGAGTTCGGCATCGGCGCGGTCGGGGTGCGCAACTGCGGGCACGTCGGCATGTTGGCCTACTACCCGCTGATGGCCATCGAGAAGGACATGATCGGCGTCTGCATGGTGTCCGCCGGCGGCAGCATCATGGTGCCGACGTTCGGTTCGGAGACCGTCTTCGGCACGCATCCAATAGCCTGGGGCGCACCGGCCGGCGCCTTGCCGCCGTTCGTCTTCGACGTCGCCACCACCCAGGTCGCCGCCAACAAGCTGGGGCTGGCGAAGCGCATCGGCTCGCGCCTCGAGCCGGGCTGGATTTCGGACCTGAACGGCAAGCCGATCATGGAAGCCGTCGATGCGCCGGATTTCGGCTCGTTCTACATGCTGCCGTTCGGCGGCACCCGCGAGAACGGCAGCCACAAGGGCTTCGGCTTCGCCGCGGTGGCGGACATCATGGCCGGCATCCTCTCCGGCAACGGGCCGGGCTTCGTCGCGGGCGGCGAACGGCACTCGCAGTTCGTGATGGCCTTCAAGGTAAGCGCGTTCACGGACCTGGCGCGGTTCAAGGACGACATGGACACGCTGCTCGGCAAGCTGAGCGGCATGACGCCGGCCCCGGGCTGCGAGCGGGTCTACTACGCCGGCCTCATCGAGCACGAGGAAGCGCAGCGGCGCAAGGCGGACGGCATTCCCTACCACCGCGAAGTGGTGGAGTGGTTCAACGGCGCGAGCGCGGAGCTGAACCTGAACCTGCGCTGGCCATAGGCGTGGCGGCGAACTCGCGCTGTATCGCGGGCGCGAAGGCCCAGCGGCGAGCCGTGCGCCGGCCTGCGTTGAAGACGCCGCGAACGCCATGAGCGACGAACCGCGCAAGCGTCTGGTGGTCGCCAAGTCCGGCCTTTGGGCCGGGCTGCATCCCGGCATGGCGCTGGCCTCCAAGGGCATGGTGCTGGCGTTCGTCGTCTTCACGGTGCTGAACGTCGACGGCGCCGGCGCCATCTACTCCGCGGTGCGGCGCTGGATCGAGGCCACGCTCAGCTGGTACTACATCCTCACCATCTGCGTGATGTTCTTCGCCTGCATCTACCTGTTGACGAGTCGCCACGGCAGCGTGCGCCTGGGCGACGACGACGCCCGCCCGGAGTTCAGCATGTTCTCGTGGCTGGCGATGCTGTTCTCCGCCGGGCTCGGCATCGGCATCCTGTTCTTCTCCATCTACGAGCCGCTCTTCTACTTCGACGTGGAGCAGTCGTCCGGCTATCCGAACAACCCGCACGCCGACCACGCTGGCGCCGCGCTGCCGGACGAACGCCGGGCGGCGCACGCGATGCGCGTGACCTACTTCCACTGGGGGTTCCACGCCTGGGCCGTGTACGTGGTGGTGGGCCTGTGTCTCGCCTACTTCGGCTTCCGCAAGAAGCTGCCGTTGACGCTGCGCTCGGCGCTCTATCCGATCATCGGCGACCGCATCTACGGGCCGGTGGGCCATGCGGTGGACCTGCTGGCGGTGTTCGGCGCGGTGTTCGGCATCGCCACGTCCCTCGGGCTGGGGGCGAAGCAGATGGCGGCCGGGCTGAACGTGCTGTTCGGGGTGGATCCTTCGCTGCTGACGCAGATCGCGCTCATCATCGGCATCTCGATCGCCGCCACGCTCTCCGCCGTCTCCGGCATCGGGCGCGGCATCCGCATCATTTCCGAGTGGAACATCTACATCAGCATCGTGCTGCTCGCGTTCTTCCTCTTCTTCGGGCCGTTCGAGTGGCTGATGGGCTTCTTCGCCACGACGGTGGGCGAATACTTGTGGAATCTGGTGCCGATGGGCTTCTGGACCGCGGCGACGCAGGCCAACGCCGACTGGCAGGGCGATTGGACCGTGTTCTACTGGAGCTGGTGGTTCGCCTGGGCGCCGTTCGTCGGCATGTTCATCGCCCGCATTTCGCGCGGACGCACCATCCGCGAGTTCACCTTGGGCGCCATCTTCGTGCCCACCGCGATGGGCGTGGCGTGGATCTGCATCTTCGGCGGCAACGCCCTGCACATGGAGCTCTACGCCGAAGACGGGGTGGGCACCGCCGGCCTGCTCGACCTGGTGCGCGGCGGCCAGCCGGAAGCGGCGCTCTACGCCACCATCGAGGCGGTCAGCGACATCGGCTGGTTGACGTGGACGATGGCCGCCCTGGCGACCTTCCTGCTCGCCACCTGGTTCATCACCTCGTCGGATTCCTGCACGCTGGTGGTGGCGACGATGCTGAGCCTCGGCGACGACCACCCGCCGCAGCGCTTCCGCATCATCTGGGGCGCCGGAGCGGGGCTGGTGGCCGCGGTGCTGCTCGTCGCCGACGGCTTGCAGGCGTTGCAGGCGGCGTCGATTGCCGCCGCGCTGCCGGTGAGCGTGATCCTGCTGGCGATGCTCTTCGGCGTCGTCAAGTCCCTGGCCGACGACTCGTCGGCGGTTTCGGAGGCAGCTGCTAGCTGATCCGCGCCACCGCGCGCTTCGTCGAGACGCCTACCAGATGCGCCCGGTATTCCGCCGAGGCGTGCAGGTCGGCGTTGAACTCGGCGCCGTCGATGGCCACGCCGTCCACGGCGTTCGGCGAGAAGTCCGCAGTCAACGCTTCTTCCAGCGCGGTCGCCCGAAACGCGCATGCGGCGGCGCCGGTGACGCCGACGCGGACCGCGTCGGCGTGGCGCGCTACCATTACCCCGACCACGGCGTAGCGCGAGGCCGGGTTCGGGAACTTCTCGTAGGCGGCGGCATCCGGTACGCGGAATTCCACCGAAGTCACGATCTCGCCGTCTTCCAAAGCGGTCTCGAACAGGTCGACGAAGAACGCGCCGCCATCGATGGGCCGCTTGTTGGTATGTACCGTGGCGTCCAGCGCAACCACCGCCGCGGGATAGTCGGCGGCCGGGTCGCTGTTGGCGATGGAGCCACCGATGGTGCCGCGGTTGCGCACATGGGGATCGCCGATGCGGCTCGCCAAGTCGGCCAAGGCCGGGATGGCCTGGCTGGCGGCGATGTCCGCGTGGCGGGCGAGGGCGCCGACGGAGACGATCCCGTTCTTGCTTTCGATGCTCGTCATGTTCGGGATGGCGGAGAGATCGATCACGTCCGAGGGCGACGCCAGGCGCTGCTTGAGCGTCGGAATCAGCGTCATGCCGCCGGCGAGGTAGGCGCCGTCTTCGGCGTTCGCCATCAGCGCCGCCGCTTCCTCGACGGACGCCGGCTTGTGGTAGTTGAACTGGTACATGGCCTAGCCCTCCTGCCGCATTGCTCGCCACACGGTTTCCGGGGTCGCCGGCATCGGTACGCTGGCGACGCCGAGCGCATCCGTGACGGCGTTGATCACCGCCGCTGTCGAACCGATGGCGCCCGCTTCGCCGCACCCCTTCACGCCGAGCGGATTGTGGGTGCATGGGGTGGTCGTGGTGTCCACGGTGAAGCTCGGCAGATCGTCGGCGCGGGGCATGGCGTAGTCCATGTAGGAACCGCTCAGCAGCTGGCCGCTTTCGTCGTACACGCCGTGCTCCAGGAGCGCCTGGCCGATGCCTTGCGCCAGGCCGCCGTGAACCTGCCCTTCGACGATCATCGGATTGACGACGTGGCCGAAGTCGTCCACGGCGACGAACTTCTCGATGCGCACGACGCCGGTCTCCGCATCCACTTCCACTTCGCAGACGTGGGCGCCGGCCGGGTAGGTGAAGTTCGGTGGATCGTAGAACGCCTTCTCGGAGAGCCCGGGCTCCAACTCGTCGAGCGGATAGTTGGACGGCACGTAGGCGGCGAACGCCACCTCGCCGAAGGTGAGCGACTGGTTGGAATCGGCGACGTTGAACTGGCCGTCCTCGAACTCCACCTGGTCTTCGCTCGCTTCGAGCATGTGCGCGGCGATCTTCTTGCCCTTGGCGATGATCTTGTCCGTGGCCTTGACGATGGCCGAGCCGCCCACCGCCAAGGAGCGCGAGCCGTAGGTGCCGAGGGCGTAGTCCGAACGCCCGGTGTCGCCGTGCAGCACCGTGACGTTCTCGAACGGCACGCCGAGCTTCTCGGAGATGATCTGCGCGAACGTGGTCTCGTGGCTTTGGCCGTGGCTGTGCGAGCCGGTGACCACGGTGACCGAGCCGGTCACGTCCACGCGCACCTCGCCCACCTCGAACAAGCCCACTCCGGCGCCGAGCGAGATGGCGACCTGGGACGGCGCCAGGCCGCAGGCTTCGATGTAGCAGGAGAGGCCGATGCCGCGCTTCCTGCCGTTCGCTTCGGACGCCGCCTTGCGCGCCGGAAAGCTGGCGTAGTCGATGTGCGCGAGCGCTTTGTCCAGGCTCGCTTCGTAGTCGCCGATGTCGTAGGTGAGGGCGACCGGCGTTTCGTAGGGGAAGTCGCTCGGCTGGATGAAGTTGCGGCGGCGGATGTCCGCCGCGTCCATGCCGAGTTCCCGCGCCGCGGTCTCGACGATGCGCTCGACCACGAAGGTGGCCTCCGGCCGGCCAGCGCCGCGATAGGCGTCCACGGGCGAGGTGTTGGTGAACAGCGCCCGCACCGCCACGTGGATGGCCGGGGTCTTGTACTGGCCAGCCATCAGCGTGCCGTAGAGGTAGGTGGGCACGCTCGATGCGAAGGTGGAGAGGTAGGCGCCCATGTTGGCGATGGTCTGCACGCGCAGGCCGAGGAACTCGCCGTCCGCGGCGAGCGCGAGTTCGGCGTGGGTCACGTGGTCGCGGCCATGGGCGTCGGCCAGGAACGACTCGGCGCGTTCGGCGCGCCACTTCACCGGCCGGTGGAGCTTGCCAGCGGCCCAGATGACGGCCGTTTCTTCCGCGTAGACGAAGATCTTCGAGCCGAAGCCGCCGCCGACGTCCGGCGAGATGACCCGCAGCCGCGCTTCCGGCGCCACGTTCACGAACGCCGCCAGCACCAGCCGTTCCAGGTGCGGGTTCTGCGAGGTGGTGTGCAAGGTGTAGGTACCCGCCGCCGCGTCGTACTCGCCCAGCGCGGCGCGTGGCTCGATGGCGTTCGGGATCAGGCGGTTGTTGACGATGTCCACCTTGACGACGTGGTCGGCGTTGGCGAACGCGGCGTCGGTGGCGGCTTCGTCGCCGAGTTCCCAGTCGTAGCATTGGTTGTTCGGCGCAGCTTCGTGGACCTGCTCGGCGTCGGCGGCGCTGGCCAGGTCGACGACCGCCGCGAGTTCCTCGAAGTCCGTGGCCGCGACCAGCGCCTCGGCGCCGTCCTTCGCCGCTTGCAGGGTCTCCGCGATCACCACCGCGTAGGGTTCGCCGACGTAGTTCACGGCGTCCACCGCCAGCGGCGGATGCGGCGGCTGGATCATGTCCGAGCCGTCCTTGGACTTGACCAGCCAGCCGCAGGGCAGGTCGCCGATGCCGTCGGCCTTGAGGTCGGCGCCGGTGAACACGGCGACGACGTTCGGCAGCTCGGTCGCAGCGCTCTGGTCGATGTCGCCGATGCGCGCCCGGGCGTGGGGCGAGCGGGCGAAGACCGCGTGGGTTTGGCCGACTGCGCCGATGTCGTCCGTGTAGCGGCCCGCGCCGGTGATGAAGCGCGCGTCCTCCTTGCGCTTGACCGATGCCCCGATGCCGGTTTCCGAAGCCATGTGCGTCCCCCTTCTTTCGACTTTGCCGACTTGCTGCTTTCGACTTGCTGCTTCGTTGTGTCCGATCGTTGCCGCGCTGGCTATTGCGACGCTGCGGCTTGTACCGCCTTGACGATGTTGTGGTAGCCGGTGCAGCGGCACAGGTTGCCTTCCAGCCCGTCGCGCACCGCTTGTTCGTCGAGCGGGCCGCCTTTGCGCACCAGATCGATGGCGCTCATGATCATGCCGGGTGTGCAGAAGCCGCATTGCAGGGCGTGGTTGTCGCGGAACGCCGCCTGCATCGGATGCAGCGCGTCCGGCGTGCCGATGCCCTCGATGGTGGTGACGTCCGCGCCATCTGCCTGCCCGGCGAGGACCGTGCAGGACTTCACCGCGTCGCCGTTCACATGCACCACGCAGGCGCCGCATTGGCTGGTGTCGCAGCCCACATGGGTGCCGGTGAGTCCCAGCTGCTCGCGCAGGATGTCCGCCAGCAGCGCGTTGGCGGGGACGTCGAGGGCGTGTGCCTTGCCGTTCACCGTGATCGAGATTTCCACTTGCCGTTTCCTCCCCAAAATCGGCCTGGGCCGAGTTGCCAGCGTGCCCTGCTACGCCTTGGCGGCGAAGTCCGCGGCGAAGCGCTCGAAGAACCGCGCCGTCATCTTGCGCGCGGCCCCTTCCACCAGCCGCGCTCCGATCTGCGCCAACTTGCCGCCGATGGCGCCTTCGATTGTATACCGCAGCAGCGTCTCCCGCGCTTCGCCGTCCGCCAAGCGAACGAACGCCGAGCCGTTGGCGAAACCGGCTGCGCCGCCCTTCACGCGCACGTCGAGTCGGTAGCTTTCCTCTGGCACCGCGTCGCGCATGAGGATCGCGGCGTCGAACGTGGCGCGTACCGGCCCGACCTTCGCCACCATGACCGCCGCGAACTCGCCCTCGCCGACCGAGACGAGCGAGCGGCACCCCTCCAGGCAACGCTCCAGCGTTCGCGGATCGTTCAAGGCGCGCCAGACCTCTTCCTTGGGGGCGCCGATGCGGTACTCGCCAGCCTGCTGCAAAGCCGACCTCGCCTAAGTCTCGATGTGCAACTGTGGCACAACATCGACCACAAGCGAAACCTTGCCCGCGAACGCTTGCCGAACAGGTGCCGAGCGCGAATACTGCGCGCTCGATCGCGCTCGACGAAAGGGGCACATGCGAATGCGTTGGCGAATCCTCTTGGCGCTCCCGCTGCTGGCGCTCTGCGTACCCGTTGTCCATGCCGCCGAGCAGCTCACCGTGGTGTCCTGGGGCGGCTCCTATGGACGCGCCTTGCAGGCGGCGATGCTCGGCCCGTTCACGGCGGAGACCGGCATCGAAGTCAACGTGGAAACGTTCAACGGCGGCTTGGCGGAAGCGCGGGCGCAGGTGGAGACCGGCAACATCCACTGGGACCTCGTTGACTTGGAGACGAAGGACATCGCCATCGGCTGCGACGAGGGGCTGTTCGAGTTCGTCGACGTGGCCGACATGCCAGCCGCCGCGGACGGCACCCCGGCCGCGCAGGACTACCACGCCGGCGACCTCACCGAGTGCGGCGCCACCATGCTCTACTACAGCTGGATCTTCGCCTACAACGCCGACAGCTACGGTGCCGAGGCACCAAACCGCCTCGCGGATTTCTTCGACCTCGAAGCATTCCCCGGTCGCCGCGGCACGCGCCGTGTCGCCCAGGGCAATCTGGAGTTCGCGCTGCTGGCGGACGGAGTGCCGCCGGAGCAGGTCTACGCCACGCTCGGCACGCCCGCCGGCTTGGAGCGCGCCCTCGGCAAGCTCGGCACCATCAAGGACGCCATCCTGTGGTGGGAAGCCGGGTCGCAGGCGCTGCAAATGCTGGCCGACCAGGAGGTGGCGATGACCGCGGCCTTCAACGGCCGCATATTCCACGAAGTGGTGATGGAGGGCCAGCCGTTCGTCACGGTCTGGGACGGCCAGGTGCTGAGCCGCGGCGGCTTCGCCATCGTCGACGGCGCCCCGAACGCCGCTGCGGCGCGGCGCTTCCTCGCCTACGTGGCGCGACCCGACGTGCAGGCGCGGGTGGGCCGCTACATTTCCTACAGCCCGACGCGCCTCTCGGCGGCTGGGGTGTTTTCCACCCACTTGGCGACCGGCATCGACATGGCGCCGCACATGCCGACCAATCCGAACAACATGCGCCATGCGCTGCGCACGGACTGGCAATGGTGGGCGGACTACGGCGACGAGGTGAACGAGCGCTTCAACGCCTGGCTCGCGCAGTGAGGCGCGAGACACCGCCTCGCGGTCGGCCGTCCGTCGCGTACCAGATGGTCGTGAAATAGAGAAAAAAAGTCCTTGACATCCCCGAACGCACTTGCGAAATTCTAGTCTGTCCTTCTGGTCTGAATTCACATGGAGAGTTTCGGCGTGTACGAAGTGAAGACGCATTTGCCGCGTCTGTTGGCGCGGGTTCGCGAGGGCGAGAGCCTGCTCATCACCCGGCATGGCCATCCCGTGGCCCAGCTGGTGCCCGTGGAGCGCCACCATGACCGCGCCCAGCAAGCGGCGGAGAGGATCCGCAAGCGTCGCGCCCAGCTCGGCGGCGCGTCGTTGAACGAGCTCATCGCCAGCATCCACGAGGGCCACCGCCATTGAAGCCCATAGTCGTCGACAACTCGGTCGTTCTGGCATGGTGCCTGGCCGACGAAGAGCATCCCGTCGCCGAAGAGGCCATGCGCTTGGCGACCGAGCACGGCGCGGTGGTGCCGCAGCTATGGCGCTACGAGCTGCTGAACGCGCTGATCGTTAACGAACGCCGTGGTCGCTTGGACGCCGAAGACGTGCGGCAGACGCTTGCCGATCTCGCGGATCTTCGCATCGAGCGCGACGGCTTCCACAACGAAGCCAGCCTCCTCCGACTAGCGCGCCGGCATGGGCTCTCGGCCTACGACGCCGCCTACCTCGAAGTCGCGGAACGACGCGGACTCGCCATCGCCTCGCTGGACCGGCGCCTCGTCGCGGCCGCGACAGTTCTGAACCTCGCGTTCACATACAATTGATGCCCAGAAGAGGCGAGGGAGGTGCCGGCCAGCTAAGCGCGCTCGATTGAGAACGCGATGGGCGTGCCGTCGATGGTTTCCTCGAAGGCGTGGCCGCCCCTCGGCGCGCACCTGTCGAGCGAGCGAGCGAGAGTCTCGCGCTGGATGTAGCTGCCGTGGGCGGCGATGGCCTGCGCCAGGGCGTCGTCGCAGCGGTAGTCGACGCGGATGCGGTCGCTCACGGCGAGGCCGCTGGCCTTGCGGCTGCGCTGGACGTGGTGGACGAACTCGCGCGCCCAGCCTTCGCGGCGCAGCGCGTCGTCGAGGCGGCAGTCGAGGGCGATGGAGACGTAGCGGTTGGAGAGGGTGTCCGTGCCGGCTCTCGCTTCGCGGACGACCTCGATCTCCGCGGCGTCGAAACTCTCGCCGTCGATGGCGATGCGGCCTTTGGCTTGGAGCGTGTCGATGTCGGCTGCGCCCAGCGCTTCGATCTTCGCTTGGAACTCGCGCATGCGCTTGCCGAGGCGCTTGCCGAGCACCGGAAAGTTCGGCTTCGCGCGCAGCACGATGTACTTCGACTCGTCGGCGTCGAAACGCACCTCCTTGACGTTCAGTTCGTTCTTCACGTAGCCCGCGAGCGTGCCGATTTCGTCGAGCAGGGCGCGGTCGCGGTGGATGATGGTCACGCGGCGCAGCGGCGTACGCACGCCGATCTTCGCCGCCTCGCGCTTGCGGCGGCCCAGTTCGATCACCTGCTGCATCCGCGCCACCGCGTCTTCGAGCAGCGGCTTCTTGAGCGCCGCTTGCGGTTCTGGATAGCGGACGAGATGCACCGAGTCCGATTCCGCACCGGCATCGCCGACCAGTTCGCCGAGGCGCTGGTGGATGTGTTCTGAGAGGAACGGCGCGAACGGCGCCATCGCCGCCGAGAGTTCGCGCACGGCGGCGTAGAGCGTTCGGTAGGCGGCGTTCTTGTCCGCGCTCGGCCCTTCGCTCCAGAAGCGCGGCCGGTTCAGGCGGATGTACCAGTTGGTGAGTTCGCCGATGAAGGCGAACAGCGCTGGCACCACGTTGTAGAGCCGGTAGCGCTCCATTTCGATGCCGATGTTCTCCTTCAGCGTTTGCAGACGCGAAAGGATCCACTGGTCGAGGATGTTCTCGGATTCTTCGCCGGCAGTCGAAGCGGGCGCATCCGCCTGCCAGCTGTCCAGCGCCGCGTAGGTCGCCAGGAACGAGAACGCGTTGTACCAGGGCAGCAGCGCCCGGCGCACCATGTCGCGCACGCCGGTGTCCGAGAAGCGCTGTTCCTCGCCGCGCACCAGGCCGGAGGTGATGAGGTAGAGGCGCAGCGCGTCCGCCCCGTAGGTTTCCATGAGTTCGTCCGGCGGCGTGTAGTTGCGCAGGCTCTTGGACATCTTCTTGCCGTCCTCGGCCAGCACCATGCCGTTGACGATCACGTTGCGGAACGCCGGTTTGCCGTGCAGAGCGGTCGCCAGCACCATCAGCGTGTAGAACCAGCCGCGCGTCTGGTCGAGGCCTTCGGCGATGTATTCGGCTGGGAACCGCTGCTCGAAGCCGACGCTGTTCTCGAACGGATAGTGCAGCTGCGCGTAAGGCATCGAACCGGACTCGAACCAGCAGTCCAGCACTTCCTCCACGCGCCGATAGACGCCGTCCTCGCCTTCGACCTCGAAGGTGAGCGGGTCGACGTTCTCGCGGTGCAGGTCGTCGATGCGCACGCCGGTGAGCGATTCCAGTTCGTCCAGCGAGCCGATGCAATGCACCTTGCCGGTGGCGTCGTTCACCCACAGCGGCAGCGGCGTGCCCCAGATGCGGTTGCGCGAGATGGCCCAGTCCGTCGCGCCCTTGATCCAATTGCCGAAGCGCCCATGCTTGACGTGCCCCGGCACCCACAGCACTTCTTCGTTGGCGGCTTCGAGGGCGTCGCGGAAGCTGGTCACGCGCACGAACCAGGACGGCACGGCGCGATAGATGAGCGCCGTGTCGGTGCGGTAGCAGTGCGGATAGCTGTGCACGAGCGTGGCGTGGTCGTAGAGGGCGCCGTCGTCGCGCAGACGGCGGATGATGTCGCGGTCAGCTTCCTTTACGAAGCGGCCAGCGAAATCAGGCACTTCGCTGGTGAACTCGCCGCCCATCGTCACCGGACACGCGAACGCCTCGATGCCGGCCTCGCGCAGCACACGGTAGTCGTCCTCGCCGAACGCTGGCGCCTGGTGGACCAGGCCGGTGCCTTCGTCGGCGGTCACGTAGTCGTCCGCCACCACCACGAAGGCGCCGCGATCGCGTTGCGCGGCGAAGTAGTCGAACAACGGCCGGTAGCGGCGGCCCACCAGATCGGCACCCTTCAACTGGGCTTCCACGACCAGTTGCGGATGCCGCTTGCGGTAGGCGTCCAGCCTCGACGCGGCCAGATAGAAGGCGCGTTCAGCCTCGGCGTCGCGCACCCGAACGTAGTCCAGTTCGGCGTTGACGCACATGGCGAGGTTGGAGGGCAGCGTCCACGGCGTGGTCGTCCAGGCGGCGAGCGAGGCGTCTTCGTCTTCGAGCTCGAACAGCACCGTCACCGCCGGGTCTTCCACGTCCAGGTAGTTCTGCCCGGCCTCGAAGTTGGCGAGCACCGTCTCGAGCGCCGTGGAGACGGGCATCACCTTGAAGCCGCGGTAGACGAGCCCTTTCTCCCAAAGCTGCTTGACGACCCACCAGACCGACTCCATGTACCAGGCGTCCATGGTCTTGTAGTCGTCGTCGAAGTCCACCCAGCGGCCAAGGCGGGTGATGGTGCTCCGCCACTCGGCGACGTAGCGTTCGACGATGGCCCGGCACTCGGCGTTGTAGCCCGCCACGCCCAGCTTGGCCACGGTCTCCTTGGCCGACATGCCGAACGTGCGGTCGATCTCCTGTTCGATGGGCAGCCCGTGGCAGTCCCAGCCGAAGCGCCGCTGGACGTAGCGCCCCTTCATCGTCCAGTAGCGAGGCACCACGTCCTTCAGCACCGAAGCCACCAGATTGCCGTGGTGCGGCAGGCCGGTGGCGAACGGGGGGCCGTCGTAGAAGACGTAGGGCTTGTTGTTGGAGGTGGCGGCCAAGGAGCGGCGGAAGACGTCCTGCGCCTGCCAATGCGCGAGCACCCGGTGCTCCATCTCCACGAACGAAAATGTCGACGAATCCGTAGGCGTCGCCATGAGAGAAGTCCTTGGAGGCCGCGTGGCCGCTCGGCGGAACCGGATTGTAGCGAAGCGCGGCGCGTCTGCGCTAACCCGGCTCTGGCGGTTCGGACGTTGACGAACGGGCTGACCCGACGGACCATGTACGCATGCAAGTCG
This sequence comes from Candidatus Azotimanducaceae bacterium, assembly GCA_965243175.1. Lineage (GTDB taxonomy): Bacteria > Pseudomonadota > Gammaproteobacteria > Pseudomonadales > Azotimanducaceae > VXYL01. The sequence continues at coordinate 3,539,949 of OZ251532.1, forward strand.
CACTGGACAGTCTCGCGGCATCCGCGCGGTCGCTGGCGGCGGCGATCGCGATCTGCGCGGCGGCGAACTCGGCGGGGGACGGTGCGCCCTTTGCGTTGGAAGACGCCGCCGAGGCGAGGCGGGCGGCCCTGCTCGGCTTCGGCAGCGCCCACGCCAACAACGCCGTGGCTGCCGACGCCATCGCGTCGCAGCGCAGAGCGGACGACGTCCTCAACCTGATCGACCGGCTGCCCGGCGTGATGGTCACCCACGGCGACGCCATCGGCGGCAACGACTGGTCGACGCGCGTCTATGTGCGCGGCATGAACACCGCCACCGACAGTTCGCAGATCGGCTACATGGTGGACGACTTTCCGAACGGCGACTCGGTGTACGGCGACGGCCAGAAGCCCAATCGCTTCATCGACATCGAAAACGTCGCCCGCGCCGAAGTCGGCCAGAACGCCGCCGACATCGGCAGCGCCTCCAACTCGGCGCTCGGTGGCACGGTGCATCTGTACAGCGCGGATCCAACGGCCCGACCCTGCGTTCGGCTGGCGTTCACCGGCGGCCAGGAATCGCTGCGGCGCGGCTTCGTTCGGTTCGACAGCGGCACGCGCGGCAAGTCCGCCGCCTACGTCAGCTATTCGGATACGCATCTGCGTTCCTGGCCGGGCACTGGCTCGGGGCGCTTCGACCGCCGCCACGTCGATCTCGCGGCGACGCGCGAGCTGTCGGAGCGTCTCAAGCTTCACTTCAAGGGATCGTGGAACTTCCGCGACGAAGACGACTACAACTCGATTACCAAGGCCGCCTTCGACGCCGACCCTAACAGCGACGGCTTGGTCGACGTGTTCGACATCGACAACGTGGGCTATTGGCGCCCGACCTGGGGCGGCACCCGCTGGGACAAGGCGGCGACGCTGCGCTTGAGCGGCGCGTTCGACAACGACGTGGTCTTCAAGGCGACTCCGTACTTCCACGAGCACAAAGGCTGGGGCTGGTGGGCGCCGCCGTTTCGCATCGCGCCGCTGGACGGGCGAATCGAAGGCCCGGAAGGCCCGCGCGAGTTCTACACCGGCACGTTCGCCCGCGACGCGACCGGCGCCCTGATCCCGTCGCCGGGCGTCTCCGTGGCCGCTTTCGGCTGCTTGGCCACGCACTACGGCGAGCATGTCGAGTACGCCTTGGCCCCGAACTTCGCCTGCGCGGGCGCGGAGCGCATCGCCACGAGGCGGCGTTCGGGCTACCGCAAGCGTCGTGCGGGCGCTACTTGGGAGGTGCTGCGGCCAACCGGAAGACACACGTTCACGCTTGGCGGCTGGACTGAACGCGCACGACGCCACAACGACCGCCGTTGGTACGACTTGGACCGTGCCGACCCGGCCACCATCAAGCCCCGCGACGCGGACCTGCACTGGCTGCACTTCGACCGCGACTACGATGCGGAGACTGTCCGGCTCTATGCGCAGGATCGGTTCCGTCTGGGCCGAGTCGACCTCTCCGCCGGCGTGGTCTGGCATCGCCAGCGGACGGACTACGCATCGCGCCTCGACGCCGTGCATAGAGACCAGGCGCGCGCCGAGTGGCTGCCGAAAATCGGCGCCGTCTACGCCCTGCACGATCGCGCGGAACTGTTCGCCGCGTATTCCCGCAACGTCCACATGCTGAGCGACGAGTTGCTGGCCACCGGCGTCACGGACAACCTCTCGCCCGAGATATCGGACAACCTGGACATCGGCTATCGCTGGAACGGCAGGCGCTGGGGAGTGGTGGCGCAGGTCTTCGCGCAGCGTTTCCGAGACCGTCTCGGCGCCGTGAATCTGCATGCGGTCGGCGGCGATCACTTCCTGCAAGGCGCGGTGGAGCTGTTGAACATCGGCGGCGTGAGGAACCGCGGGCTGGAAGTGGCCGCCGCCTTGGACTGGGGCGAGGCGGCGAGCGTGTACGCATCGTGGTCCTTCCTCGACGCCCGCTACACGGACGATATCCCCGCCGAGGGCATCGCCGCCGATCGGGTTCTGGTGAACGCGCCCCGCCAACAGTGGTTCGCCGAAGCGGTCTGGCGACCGGTCGTCCTCGGCTTGTCTTGGCGCCTTGCCTTCAACGCGAAGTTCGTCGGCGAACGCTTCGGCGACGTCGCCAACGCGGAGACGCTGCCCAGCCATGCGTTGCTGGGTGCGCAGGCAAGCTGCGACCTCGGCGACGTCTTCGGCGGGCAGGCGTTCACGTTGCAGCTCGACGGCAGCAACTTGACCAACGAAGACTATCTGGCGGCCCCGGACGGCGACCAGGGCGGCGCGTACTTCATCGGCGCGCCGCGCATGGTGAGCCTGACCGCGAGGATGAGTTTCTAGCGCCGTGCCACGGGCAGCGCCTGTGCCGTAACATAGGCGCTTGCCGACTCGCCGATCCCAATGAAACAGCTGATCGACTTTCTCCCCGTCGCGGTCTTCTTCGCGGTCTACCTGGCGACGGACATCTACATTGCGACCGTGGCGCTGATGGCGGCCGCGGTGGTGCAGATCGCCCTCTTCAAGCTCAAGGGGTGGCGGATCAACGGCCAGATGTGGGCCGTGTTCTGGGTCGCCTTGGTGTTCGGGGCGCTGACTTTGGCGTTCCGCAACGCCTTGTTCATTCAGTGGAAGCCCACCATCGTCTACTGGGCGATGGCGCTGGCCATCGGCGGAAGCCGCTTCGTCGGCCGCGGCGACCACGTGCAGCGCGCCTTGGGCAAGGTTCTAGTGCTGCCGGATCGCGCGTGGCGCAACCTGTCCTGGGCCTGGGCGTTGGCGATGGCCTTGGCCGGCGTCGCGAACATCTACGTCGCCTACGAGTTCAGCGAGCAGACGTGGGTCGCCTACAAGCTCGCCGCCGCCTTCGCCACGCCGCTCCTGCTCACCTTCGGCAGCGTCGCCTATCTGGGTGCCGCGGGGATGCTGCCGAAGTCGCTCGGCGGCGAAGGGGAGGGCGCAGACGGGGAAGGGGAAGACGTCGAAGACGCCAAGGTGCGCGAATCGGCATGACCGCGCTCTCCGTCAACGTCAACAAGGTCGCTGTGCTGCGCAACGCCCGCGGCGGAACGCGCCCGGACGTCGTCGCTTGCGCCCGGGCGGCGCTCGATGCGGGCGCCGACGGCATCACCGTCCATCCGCGCCCGGACGAACGGCACATCCGCGCCGACGACGTCCATGCGCTGCGCTCGCTTGTCGCCGAGTACCCCGCGGCGGAGTTCAACATCGAGGGCAATCCGCGCGCCAGTGCTCGCGGCGGCTATCCGGGCTTCGACCGCCTGATCGAGACGGCGCGGCCTCATCAATGCACGCTGGTGCCCGACGCCGACGGGCAGCTCACGTCCGACCACGGCTGGGATCTTGCGAGCGAGGCGGTGCGGCGGCAGGTGGCGCAATTCGCGGAACGCTATCGGGCGTGGGGCGCGCGCGTGAGTCTCTTCATGGATCCAGACGACGCCCAGATTCGGCGGGCGAAGGAGGTCGGCGCGGATCGGATCGAGCTCTATACCGGCCCCTACGCGGACTCGGCGCAGCGTCACGGCATCGACGCGGCACGGACCTGCGCGAGCCTGGCGGACTACTCTCAAGCGGCGCACTTCGCGCATGGGATCGGGCTTGGCGTCAACGCCGGCCACGACCTCGACCTCGACAACCTGGCGCGCTTTTTGGCGACAGGCGACATCGCCGAAGTCTCCATCGGCCATGCGTTGATCGCGGACGCCTTGGAGTTCGGCTTGGCCGAGGCGGTGCGACGGTATGCCGACATTTGCCGAGCGGCGTGAACAAGCAGGACGGTAGGTGATGGCCGTGCGGCGGGCGGTGCTTTGGTCGCTGGCGGCTCTCGCGGTCGGCAGCGGAGCGAACGAGGAGGGCGGCTTGGGAAACGCTGAACAAGCGAGCGAGGCGGACTCGCCTAGGGTGGCGATCCACACCAGCGTCGGTTCGCTGATCATCGAGCTGTGGCCGCGCAAGGCGCCGCGCACCGTCGAGAACTTCCTGCGGCTGGTCGACGACGGCTTCTACCCGGGCACCATCTTCCACCGCGTGATCGCCGGCTTCGTCATCCAGGCGGGCGGCTACGAAGCGGACATGACCTACCGCGAACCGCCGCGCACGGTGGTCAACGAATCGGACAACGGCGAGCGCAACCTGCGCTGGACCGTGGCGATGGCGCGACACGGCGACCCGGACTCGGCCGACGCGCAGTTCTACGTCAACATGGCCGACAGTGCGCATCTCGACGCCCGGCCCGGAGCGCCCGGCTACACCGTGTTCGGCAGGCTGGCCGCCGGACGCGACGTGGCGGAGGCAATCGAGTTCGCGGAAACCGACGCCAACGGCGTGCCTCTGGCGCCGATCACGATTGTCGGCGCGGAACGCTTGGTCGCCGGAGAGCCTTGAGAGCCGTTCTACGCGCTAGCGCCACTGCCGCATCTGCGCTTCCCAGGGGAGCCGAGTGCCCGGCGGCGGCTGGCCGATTCGGTATGATGACGACTTCCAAGGACGGAACCGATCCATGAAACCCCTTCTTTCGGCGGTGGTGTTCGCGGCGATCTTCGCCGCCGTCGCCACCCAAGCCTACGTTCTCGTCTTCAGCGGCAACCATCTGGTGCTGCACGGACTGTCTTTCTTCGCCGCGTTGTTCACCGGCTTGGCGACGGTTCGCTTCTGCCGAGCGGTGGACGCACCTCGCAAGGCGGCGCCGGCGGTCGAGCAACGACGACCGGCGCGCGGAAACAAGCGCTCGGACACCCGCGAACGCGCCGCTTCGGGAGCGAAGCGAAATTCGGCCGCGAAGCGGGAGACGGGCACCGTCAAGTGGTTCGACGCCGCCAAAGGCTACGGCTTCGTCATCCGCGAAAGCGGCGAGGAGATCTTCGTTCACCACCGTTCCATCCGAGGTCGCGGTGGCCGTGCATTGGCGGACGGCCAGGCGGTGAGCTTCGTCGCCGTGAAGCGCAGCCGTGGATTGCAGGCGGAAGAGGTCGAAGCCGTCGACGGCGCTTCGACCTGACGAACACGCCTCCACCGTGAATCTCAAGCAGTTGCTGACACAGCGCCTGGACGTGGGCTTCGCCGCGGCCGGCGCTGGCGACGCGCCGGCGATCGTGCGCGTTTCGGCGCGTCCGGAGTTCGGCGACTACCAGGCCAACGGCGCCATGGCCGCGGCCAAGCGGATGGGCGAGAACCCCCGGGCTCTGGCGCAGCGCGTCATCGACGCGGCGCGGCTGGACGACGTGGCCTCGCGCTGCGAAGTCACCGGGCCCGGTTTCATCAGCTTGACGGTCGCCGACGATCTGCTCGCCACTGCGCTCGCCGCCCCCGTCGTGAGTCCGTCGCTGAGCGAGCGCGTGGTCATCGACTACTCGCATCCGAATCTCGCCAAGGAAATGCAGGTGCATCACCTGCGCAGCACCATCATCGGCGACGCCGTGGCGCGGGTGTTGGAGGCATTGGGGTGCGTGGTGATCCGCCAGAACCACGTCGGCGACTGGGGCACCGGATTCGGCCGGCTGGTGGCGCATCTGGACGACTGCGGCGAGGATTCGGAAGAGCTTGCGGATCTAGAGCGCTTCTATGCCGACGCGAGCGGACGCTTCGCGACCGACCAGGCGTTCGCGGAGCGAGCGCGCCAGGTGGTGGTGGCGCTGCAGCAGGGCGACGGCGCGATGCTGGCCCGCTGGCGACGCTACATCGACGTTTCGATGACGCATTGCCAAGCCGTCTACGACGCCTTGGGCGTGAGCTTGAAGCCGGAGCACGTGCGCGGCGAGAGCGCGTACAACGACGATCTCGCTGGCATCGTCTCCGACTTGGAGGCGAAAGGGCTGCTGCAGGAGTCGGACGGCGCGCTGTGCGTCTTTCTCGACGGCTTCGCCGCGCCGGTGATCGTGCGCAAGTCCGACGGCGGCTACCTCTACCACTCCACCGATCTGGCGGCGCTGCGCTATCGCGCGGAGACGGTCGGCGCCGAGCGGGTCCTCTACGTCGTCGATGCCCGCCAAGCGCTGCACTTTCGCCAGCTGTTCGCCCTGGCCGAGGCCGCGAAGTACGGACCGGGGGTCTCCTTCGAGCACCACCCCTTCGGCACCATGCTCGGCCCCGACGGACGCCCATTCAAGACCCGGGTGGGCGGCGGCCGGCGCCTGCTGGACTTTCTCGACGAGGCGAAGGCGAGGGCGCGAACGCTAGTGGCGGCGAAGACGCCAGGGTTGTCCGACGCCGAGATGGACGCCATCGCCCGGGCGGTCGGCATCGGCGCGGTGAAGTATGCCGACCTGTCCAAGAACCGCACCGGCGACTACGTGTTCGACTGGGACGCGATGCTCGCGCTCGACGGCAACACCGCGCCGTATCTGCAATACGCCTACGCCCGCGTTCGGAGCTTGTTCGCCAAGGGCGACATCGACGAGGACGCCTTGATGGACGCGACGACCTTCGACGAGCCGGAGGAACGCGCGCTTGCGCTGCAACTGGCGCGCTTCCAGGAGACGCTGGAGCAAGTCGCCGCCACGGTGCTGCCGCATCACCTGTGTACCTATCTCTACGACTTGGCGACGGCGTTCATGCGCTTCTACGAACACTGCCCGGTGCTTGGCAGCGAGCGCCGGAACGATCGCTTGGCGCTGTGTCGGCGCACCGCCCGGACGTTGTCGAAGGGGCTGGACGTGCTCGGCATCGAGACCGTGGAGCGGATGTAGCTCTCCCAAGGAGCGTCGGTCGCTGCCTGGCGAGTACCGCGTGCTACTCGCCGCGGACGAAGTGCCAGCGCGTGCCTTGGCGGGTGTCTTCCAGCTCGACGTTCAGCTCCGCGAGTTCGGCGCGGATCGCATCCGCGCGCTCGAAGTCGCGGGCCGCGCGGGCCGTGGCGCGTTGTTCGATCAGGCTTTCGACTCGGCCCTTGTCCACAACCGAGCTCGTCGAAAGGCCGCCTTGGAAGTACTCGGCCGCGGGCCGGCCGAGCAGACCGAGCAGCCAGCCGCCGGCAAGCAGCTGTGTGCGCAGCGAGTCGGCTTCGGCGTCGTCGGCGCGGTGGATGTCGCTCGCCAGACCATGCATTGCCGCAAGCGCCCTCGGCGTGTTGAGGTCGTCGCAGAGCGCGTCCAGCACCGGCCCCGGAAAGGCTTCGGCCTTGGCCACCGCGTACGCGCTTGAAGTGCCTTCGCCATCGCCTTCCCGCAGCGCCTGGTAGAGCGCGTCGAGGCTCGCCTTCGCTTGCCGAAGCAGAGCGTCGTTCCAGACCAGGCTTTGTCGATAGTGGCCGGAGAGCAGGGCGTAGCGCAGCGTCTCGCCGTCGTGCCGCGCGAGCAGTTCGCGGATCGTGACCATGTTGCCGAGGCTCTTCGACATCTTCGTGTTGCCGAGGGTGAGCATGCCGTTGTGCATCCAGTAGCGGACGCTCGGCGTGCCGCAGTTGACGCAGCGGCTTTGGGCGCTTTCGTTTTCGTGATGGGGGAAGGCGAGGTCGCTGCCGCCGCCGTGGATGTCGATGACCGCGCCGAGGTGCTTGCGGATCATCGCCGAGCACTCGATATGCCAGCCGGGGCGGCCTCGTCCCCACGGGCTCTCCCATCCCGGCAGGTCGCCGCTCGACGGCTTCCAGAGCACGAAGTCCTTGGGGTCCTTCTTGTAGGGCGCCACTTCGACGCGGGCGCCGTCGCGCATTTCGTCCAGGCTGCGCTTGGCGAGGCTGCCGTAGTCCGGATCGGACGGCACGTGGAAGAGCACGTGGACGCCACTGGTTTTCGTTTCGCCGCTGTCGACTTCGCCGCCCGCCTGGTAGGCGTGGCCGCGCTCGACCAGCGCCTCGATCATGCGGATGATCTCGGCGATGTGTTCGGTGGCGCGGGGCTCGACGTCCGGTTCGGCGACGCCGAGGGCGGCGACGTCCTGGCGGTACTCCTCGGCGTAGGCTGCGGCGAGTTCGCGGATCGGGCGGCCGCTGCGCACTGCCGCGGCGTTGATCTTGTCGTCCACGTCGGTAATGTTGCGGACGTACTTGACCTTCGGGAACGCGAGGCGCAGCAGCCGCACCAGGACGTCGAAGGCGACCGCCGGCATCGCGTTGCCGATGTGGACGAGGTCGTAGACCGTGGGCCCGCACACGTAGACGCTGACTTCGCCTGGGTCCAGCGGCTCGAAGCGCTCCTTCCTGCCGGACGCCGTGTTGTGTATTCGAATGTCCATGCGGGGATCTTCGTGGGACGTGGCTGCGCCTCGATGCCCAGTAGCGGCACACGGCGATCAGCCGACGTGCCGCCACTACTGGGGAACCCTCAAGGGCCGGTGCTGGTGGCCGTTGGCACGGCGGCCGGGGAAGCACTCTGTTCGGCGACATCCGGCGTCGTTTGCGGCGCTTGAATCGTCACGGGAGGGCCGGTCGGCACACCCTTCGACGCAGAGAGATCCTCGAAGACGCCGAGCCGAGCGACGAGCGCGACGAGCAGCGTGACGACCAGCGAGAACCCCAGCCCGGTCATGGCCATGAACATCTTCAGCGTCGTCGTGAGGCCATCCAACCGAGCTTCGACCGACTCGAACCTCTTGTCCATCGCATCGAACCTGCTCTCGAACTTGGCCTCGAGCGCATCGATCTTGGCATCCATCGCCTCGAACCGAGCGTCGATCGCTTCGAACCGGGTGTCGATCGCCTTGAACTGGGCTTCGATCGCCTCGAACCGAGCGTCGATCGCCTCGAACCGAGCGTCGATCGCCTCGAACCGAGCGTCAATCGCCTCGAACTTGGCGTCTATGGCCGCCAGCGTGACGTAGAGCGGCTGCAGCGCCTCGGTGAGGTCCCGCTTGGTCACCAGATTGTCGGCCACCTCGTCGTTCAGCGCATGCGCCATTTCGTCCGCCATCGGTCGTTCCAGTCCAGTGCGCTCCAGCCTGCTTGCATACCGCAGGGCGTTGATCGCCAACGTCGTCATGTCGTTCTCCTAGTCGTGAAGTGTAGCAGGAGAGGCCATTCTGCCAGCGTTGATAGGGCGATGCTGTGCGCCATCGTCCCGGCGCCTTGCACGATTTGGCTGAAGATCTCGCCTGTCAGAGCGCACAACGGCGGCCGTTGGCGCTATTGAACGGTTCTCGCAAGCTGGTCCGCTCGGTAGCTCGAACGCACCAGCGGGCCAGCGGCGACTTCGCGAAAGCCCGCCGCGAGAGCCCAGCCGCGATAGACCGCGAAGTCCTCCGGCGGCACCCAGCGCGCCACCGGCAGGTGATGGCGAGTCGGCTGAAGGTATTGGCCCAGCGTGAGCAGATCGACGCCGCTCGCCCGCAGGTCCGCCATCGCCTCGCGGATTTCCGCTTCCGTTTCGCCGAGGCCGAGCATCAGGCTGCTCTTGGTGGTGGCGCCCAGCCGTTTCGCGTGGGCAAGCACGCGGAGCGTCGTCTCGTAGCTGGCGCGAGGGTCGCGGACGATGGGCGTCAAGCGCCGCACCGTCTCCTGGTTCTGCGCGAAGACGTCCGTGCCGGCTTCCACCACCGTGGCCACCGCGGCTGCGCTGCCTTGGAAGTCCGGCGTCAGCGCCTCGACGGTGGTTCGCGGACACCGCTCCTTGATGGCGCGAATGCACGCCGCGTAGTGCCCGGCGCCGCAGTCCGCCAGATCGTCGCGGTCCACCGAGGTCAGCACCACGTAGTCGAGCCCCATCAGGCGCACCGACTCGGCGGCGTTGGCCGGCTCGTCGGCGTCGAGCCAGCCGCGCGGATTGCCGGTGTCCACGGCGCAGAAGCGGCAAGCGCGGGTGCAGACGCTGCCCATCAGCATGATGGTGGCCGTGCCGGCGCTCCAGCACTCGCCGATGTTCGGGCAGTGCGACTCCTCGCAGACGGTGGCCAGCCGATGTTCGCGCACGGTACGGCGAACGTCGGCGCAACGTCCTCCGGCTGGTACGCGAACGCGCAGCCAAGGCGGCTTCGGGCGCCGCTCCACGGCGTCTATGCGGCGCGCCTTGATGCCGTCCTTGATGGCGACGCCGCCCTGGGGCGTTCGGTACTTGCGTCCGCTCGGATGTCCGGCCATGCGCCCGCGCCAGCTAGCCCTAGAAAGAGGCGTTGTTCGGCACCCGCGGAAACGGAATCGCGTCGCGGATGTTGTCCATGCCGGTGACGTACAGCACGAGGCGCTCCAAGCCCAGGCCGAAGCCGGCGTGGGGCACGGAGCCGTAGCGCCGCAGGTCCCGGTACCACCATAGATCCTCCTTCGCGGCATCGTCGATGCGCGAGTCGAGGACGTCGAGCCGTTCCTCCCGCTGGCTGCCGCCGATGATCTCGCCCACTCCCGGGACGAGCACGTCCATTGCCGCCACCGTGCGCCCGTCGTCGTTCAGGCGCATGTAGAACGCCTTGAGTTCCTGCGGATAGTTCGTCACCACCACCGGCCCGCCGAAGTGCCGTTCCGCGAGGTAGCGTTCGTGTTCGGATTGCAGGTCCCGCCCCCATTCCACCGGAAACTCGAACTCCTCCGAGCAGCCGGCAAGCACCTCCACCGCGTCGCCGTAGTCGATGCGGGCGAAGCGCGACTCGATCATGTGCTCCAAGCGGTCGACCACGCCCGGGTCGATGCGCTGGCGGAAAAAGGCCATGTCGTCCGGGTGCCGTTCGAGCACCGTTCGGCAGATGCTCTTCAGAAAATCCTCGGCCAGCTCCGCGAGGTCGTCGAGGTCGGCGAAGGCGAGTTCCGGTTCGATCATCCAGAACTCCGCCAAGTGCCTGCTCGTGTTGGAGTTTTCGGCGCGGAAGGTGGGCCCGAACGTGTACGCCTTGCCGAGCGCGAGACAAAACGCCTCGACGTTCAGCTGCCCGGAGACCGTGAGGTAGGTGTCGCGCCCGAAGAAGGGCGTCGGCGCGTCGCTGGTGACGCGGAAGAGCTCGCCGGCGCCTTCGCAGTCGCTCGCTGTGATGATCGGCGTGTTCACCCACACGAAGCCGTGCTCGTCGAAGTAGCGGTGGACGGCCTGGGCGATGCCGTTGCGCACCCGGGCGATGGCGCCGAAGGTGTTGGTGCGCGGACGCAGGTGCGCGACCGTGCGCAAGTGCTCGAAACTATGCCGCTTCTTGGCGATGGGATAGGTCTCCGGCGCGGCGACCCGGCCCACGATGGCCACCGCCGTGGCGCGCACTTCGCGCTCCTGGCCTTTGCCGGGAGAGGCCGCCACCTCGCCGGCCACGTCCACCGCGCAGCCGACGCCGAGTTCCGCGACCTCCGCGTAGTTGTCGAGCGTCTGGTCTGCGATCACTTGCAGATCCGCGAAGCAGGAGCCGTCGTTGACGGCGACGAAGGAGAAGCCGCCCTTCGACGTGCGCCGCGACTTCACCCAGCCGCGCAGGCGCACCGAAGCGCCGATTTCGACCCCGGAGCCGAGAATGGACCGCACCGTGGTTACTTGCGCCATGACCCTACGACACCGTGAACGCGCTGCCGTCGGCGCAGCCTGCCGCCTCCACGTTGCGAAACGGCGAGTGGCGTTGTTCGACGTAGGAGATGTCCTCCTCGACATGCCGCCGCTCTTCGCGCAGATAGCGCTCGACCGCGTCGCGCAGCCGCGGATCGCGGATCCAATGCGCCGAGTAGGTCGGCTTGGGCCGATAGCCGCGCGCGATCTTGTGCGCGCCCTGGGCGCCTGCTTCCACCCGCGCAAGGCCCCGATGCAGGGCGAAGTCGATGGCCTGGTAGTAGCAGGCCTCGAAGTGCAGGAAGCGGTGGTCCTCCACGCAGCCCCAGTTGCGGCCGAACAGCGTGTCCGCGCCGATGAAGTTGATGGCGCCGGCGATGTAGCGCCCGGCGCGTCTGCACATCACCAGCAGAATCTGCTCGCCCATGCTCTCGCCGATGCGGCTGAAGAATTCGCGGTTGAGGTAGGGCACCCCCCACTTGCGGCTGCCCGTGTCGGTGTAGAACTCGTAGAAGGCGTCCCATTGGGCTTCGGCGATGTCGCCAGTCAGCCACTCGATGTCGATGCCGTTGGCGAGCGCTTCGCGGCGTTCGCGGCGAATGTTCTTGCGCTTCTTGGAAGAGAGCGCGGCGGTGAAGTCGTCGAACGTCGCATAGCCGTCGTTCAGCCAGTGGAACTGCGTGTCCATGCGTTGCAGGCAGCCGAGTGCGCCGGCCTGCCGCCACTGGTCTTCGGGCATGAAGGTGAGATGCAGCGAGCTCACCTCGGTCTGCTGGGCGACCTGCACGGCGACGCGCAGCAGCTGGCTCTCCACCTCCGCGCCGCCCTCGGCGCGGTCCGCGGCCAGCAGACGCCGCCCGGTGGCGGGCGTGAACGGCACGCTCGCTTGCAGCTTCGGATAGTAGCGACCGCCGGCCCGGTAGAAGGCGTCCGCCCAGCCGCCGTCGAAGACGTACTCGCCCCGGGAGTGCGACTTCAGGTACATCGGCACCACGCCGATGGCGTCGTCGACGCCGCCCCCTCGCTCCGAGAGCACGACGTGGAACGGCTGCCAGCCGGTCTCCGCGGAGACGCTGCCGCTGCTCTCCAGCGCGTCGAGAAAGCGATGATCCAGGAACGGGTTGTAGGCGGCGCTCGGCGGATTCGCGCAACGGTTCCACGCCGCCTCGCCGATGGCGTCGATGCCGTGCAGGACTCGCGCGGTTCGTTCCGTCAACGCAGCTCTCGCGACCAAGGGCGGACGCCACATTCTATAATGCGCCGCACTCCATGGTGCGCCGCACTCCATGGTGCGCTGCGACGGTTGCGGCGTCGCGCAAGGCGCATGGCTGAACTCCCGACGGTGCGCCGTGTCTACTTCGATCCCGCGCCCGCCGCCACCGTCGAGGACCCGTTCGATGCGCCTCCCGGCCGAACCATCGCCGAACTCTCCAATGCGCTGGCGTCGCCTAAGCGCGGTTCTCGCCGTGTCCGTGCTGGTCGGCCTCGGGGTGGGCGGCGCGCTGCTGTTTCTGGACGACCACTCGGTCGAGCCGCAGCCGAAAGCCGATGGTTACGCCGAAGCGGTGCGACGGGCCGCGCCAGCCGTGGTCAACATCTTCGCCCGCCGCGTGGTCTCCCGCTCGCGCAGCTGGCTGTGCGATCTGCCGCAGTACCGCGCCTTCTGCGAACGGGATCGGCAGCTGGAGAGCTCCCTCGGCTCCGGCGTCGTGGTGCGGCAGGACGGCTACATCCTCACCAACGCCCACGTGGTGAACGCCGGCGCGGAGATCGTCGTCGCCTTCAACGATGGCCGACAGGCGCGGGCGGCAGTGGTCGGCATGGACGCGATCACCGACCTCGCGGTCGTCAGAGTCGAGGGCGTCGACCTTCCGGTCATCGAACGCGCCTCATCGGAAGCCGCGGAAGTCGGCGACGTCGTGCTCGCCATCGGCAATCCGTTCGGCATCGGCCAGGCGGTCTCGCTGGGCATCGTGAGCGCCAAGGGGCACTACGGCATCGGCGCTCCCTACGACGATCTCATCCAGACAGACGCCGCGGTGAATCCCGGCAACAGCGGCGGCGCCTTGGTGGACCGCAACGGGCGCCTGCTCGGCATCAACACCCTCATCTACAGCCGCGGCGGCGGCTCGGACGGCATCGGCTTCGCCATTCCGATCGACCGCGCCGTGCGCGTGCTCAACGACATCATCGAACACGGCGAGGCCCGCCACGGCTGGTTCGGGGTCGTCTTCGCCTCGATGCCCGCCGCCGATGGACTGGTGGTGGCGCGAGTGGTGCGCGGCTCGCCAGCGCATCGCGCCGGGCTGCGCCGCGGCGACGTCCTGCTCGCCATCAACGGCGAAGCGACGACCGCGCTGCAGCCGACGCTGCGCCAGATTCTCGAAACGCCGCCCGGCTCGCGGCTCTCCATCCGCATTCGCCGCGACGGCGCCGTGCGTTCCATCGAGGCCACTGCCGGCGTACGTTGAAGGCACCGACGGCCCTGTTCGCTTCGTCACTTCGCTGCGAACTCCAGCCGCCCGCGCGGCATCTCCCGCGTCACGAAGCGGCGCAACGCCACGGCGAGTTGCGCCGGATCGCCGCTCGGCTGGAACGGCTGGCCGATGCGCAGCTGGTAGCTGCCGCCGCGCTTCTTGATGATCTCGCGGAACAGCGTCATGTCCTTCAGTTCGCGGCTGCAGAACCAGAGCAGGTAGTAGAGCGCCGAGTTGTGGCCGTGGACGTGCATCGGCAGCACCGGCGCGCCGTACTTCTGCGCGAGGGCGAGCGCGGTGGGTTGCCAAGGCCGCTCCCACAGGCCCCAGGGCGTCGGGCGCGCCAGCCGCCCCGACGGAAAGACGACGATCAGCCGTTCGCTCTCGAAGGCGCGGCGAATGCCTTTCAAGGTCTGCCGCGTCTTGGCGCGGGTGCGCTCGTCCTCGCGCCACTCGACCGGCACGATGAGGTCCGCAAGCCCCGGGCAGACGCGAATGGCGTCGCGGTTGGCGAAGAACGTGATGTCGTCGCGCACCCGGGTCAGCGCCTCGAACACGGCGATGCCGTCGGCGATGCCAGCGGGGTGGTTGGGCGTCGCCACCACCGGGCCGCGCTTCGGCACGTTCTCCAGGCCGCTCGCCGCCACCTCCATCGCCAGCGTGCGCTGCATGTAGCGCAGCGTCTGCTCGCCGGACATCGGCGCGATCACGTCCGCCATGTCCCGCGCCAGGTCGTACAGCAGCACCGGCTTCAGCCAGCCCTGCACGCGCCGCCACAGCCGCGGATGGCGCAGCCACCACGTGGCACGTTCCTCGATCAGCGTATCGACGATGTGCGTCATGGCGCATGGTCGCGGATGAACGAGGCGACAGCCGCGTTGAAGGCGTCCGCCGCCTGCATGTTCACGGCGTGGCCGCTTTCCACCTCCACGACCGCCAAGCGCGGCATCGTCCGTTCGGCGAACGCCCGATGCGCCGCGAAGCGCTTCTCGAAGCGTCCGTGAACCAAGAGGGCAGGGCGTTCGTTGCGGTGCAGAACCGAGCGCACGGAGGCGGTCGGCATCGTGCGTTCCATGGCGTAGGCGATGCCGTCCGGCGAAATCAACTCGGCATCCGCGACCAGGGCGTCGTAGACGGCCGGCGGCAAGCGCCGCGCATGTTTCGGATGAACCGCGATGCGCTCCAAGGCCGCCTTGCCGGCGCTGCGTATGCGCTGCGCGGACGCGCTGCCATTGGCGCGCCAGGAATCCACCAACGCCGCGTCCGCGAACGCCGATGCCGAGTTGGTGAAGATGTGGCCGTGGACGCGAGCGGGATGGGTCAGCGCGTAGCGGATGCTCAAGGCCGCGCCGAGAGAATAGCCGCAGACGAACCAGCGTTCGGCGCCCAGCTGGTCGCGGATGGCGTCGATCGCCGCCACGTAGCTGTCCACCGCGTAGGCTTGCGCATCGGCGGGCGCCGGCGAGGCGCCGTGGCCGTAGAGCTCGAACAGAACCGGGCGGCACACGCGCCCGAGCGCTTCCAGGTTGAGCAGCCACTGCGCCCGGCTGGAGAGGAAGCCGTGGATGAGCAGCAGATAGGGGCCTTCGCCGTCGCACACCTCCCAATGGGGTGCGTCGCCCATCAAAGCGCCCGCGCCACCGCGCCGCAGAACTCGTCCGTCGAGGCGCTGCCGCCTTGGTCCGGCGTCAACGAGGCGCCAGCGGCGTAGACCCTCGCCACCGCCGCTTCGATCCGCGCCGCCTGTTCCCCGAAGCCGAGGTGGTCGAGCATCATGGTCGCCGAAAGCAGCGTCGCCGTCGGGTTGATGACGTTGCGCCCGGCGATGTCCGGCGCCGTGCCGTGCGCCGGCTCGAAGTAGGCGTAGTCGCTGCCGTAGCAGCCGCTCGGCGCCAGGCCGAGGCTGCCGAGCAGGCCGCCAGCCGCATCCGAGAGCAGATCGCCGTACTGGTTCGGCATCACCACCACGTCGAACCTGCGCGGTTCGCGGATCATGCGGCAGGCGAAGTCGTCGACGATGTAGGACTCGAACTCCACGTCCGCGTACTCGGCCGCCACCTTCTTGGCGACTTCGAGGAACAGGCCGTCGGTTTCGCGCAGCATGTTGTGCTTGGTGGCGCAGGCGAGCTTGCCGCGCCGCTTGCGCGCCAGTTGCAGCGCGAAGCGCACCACCCGCTCCGTGCCTTCGCGGGTGATCGCCTTCACCGCGTAGCGCCCGGCGCCGAGTTCGTGAACCGGCCGCCGCGTAGTGCGCCCGGTCAAGCCGAGCGGCGCCAGATCGGCGAGGTCGCCTTCGACGCCCACGTAGAGGTCCTCGAGGTTCTCCCGCACGATCACGAAGTCGATGCCTTCCGGCTCGGCGAGCGGGCTGGCGCAGCCCGGCAGGAAGCGGCATGGCCGCACGTTGGCGTAGGTGTCCTTGCCCCAGCGCAGATAGTGCAGGGCGGCGCCCGCCTTGCCGCTGGTGGCGCCGAACAGCGTCGTGTCCGCGTCGTCGATGGTGCGCTTCGCCGCGGCGGGGAAGGCGCTGCCGGTCTTCGCCTCCGCAACTTCGCCCACTTCCGGGTAGCGCCACTCCAAGCCGATGTTCAGCGAGTCGAGGAACGCCACCACCGGGCGCACGGCTTCCGGCGCCGCGTCGTCGCCTTCGATGACGGCGATGGTCTTGATGGTCACCTTGCCCGCCCGCTCAAGCCGGAAAGATCTGCGCGCCGCCGTCGATGCGGAACACCTGGCCGGTGATGTAGGAGGAGTCCTCGGTGGTCAGAAACTCCACGCAGCGGGCGATCTCTTCGGGCCAGCCGTAGCGCGTCAACGCGCCGGACCGAGTCTTGCGCTCGTCCCGCGTCGGCCGGCTGGCGACGAAGCGGGCGGTGATGATCTCCCCCGGCGCGATGACGTTGGCGTAGACGCCGTGCGGCCGCAGCTGCGCCGCTAAGCAGCGCGTGTATTCATGCACCGCCGCCTTCGCGGTGCCGTAGACCACCTCCGACGGATGCCCGCTCAAGCCGGCGATGCTGCCGATGGTGACGATCCAGCCTTGCTTGCGTTCGATCATGTCCGGCACCGTCTCGCGGCAGACGAGAATGCAGGTCATCAAGTTGCGTTCGAGCACGGTGCGCACGTCGTCCAGCGAGACCTCGACCGCATCGTTCACCAACGGCTTGCCCGCCCGTTCGCCGCCAGTGCCCTTGCTGCCGATGTCGCCGCCAGCGTTGTTCACCAGGATGTCGATCGGCCCGAAGCGCGCCTTGATCTGCGCCGTCAAGTCGCGCACGACGTCTTCCGACGTAAGGTCGCCATGCACCGCCAGCACTTCCGCTCCGTGGGCATCGGCGATCTCCCGCGCCACGGCATCGAGCGACTCGGCTTCGTCGAAGGCCCGCGTGGACACCGGCGTCGTGCCGTGAACCACCACCTTGGCGCCGAGACCAGCCAAGTGGTCCGCAACCACCCGCCCAATGCCCCGCGACGACCCGGTGATCCAAGCCACCTTGCCCTTCAAACGACCTTCGCTCATTCCCTCTCCCATGTCCGACGCTGATTCCGGGGCGCGGCCCGCGCCTCGCATGAAAGGAGTTTAGGCCATCGCCGTGGGCATGTCCTGTAGCGTGCTCGGCGCAGCGGCGCGGGATGCGTCGCCCGCGCTTGCGGAGTGAGAAATCCATCGTTTGGCATCGCGCACTACCGGCAGTGGCTGCTAGAATCGTCCGCCGGGAGCGCGGCTTGTGACCCGCGCGGGGATGCTTAGCGATGGCGGACGCCTACGACCTGGTTGTCATCGGTGCCGGGCCTGCGGGCTATGCGGCGGCGATTCGCGCCGCCCAGCTTGGCATGAAGACCGCCTGCATCGACGACGCGATGGGCGGCGACGGCAAGCCGACCCTTGGCGGCACCTGCTTGAACTGGGGCTGCATTCCTTCCAAGGCGCTGCTGGACGCATCGCACAAGTACGTCGAAGCGCAGGAGAAGTTCGCCGAACTCGGCATCGACGTCGACGGCCTGCGGGTGGACGTGCCGCGCATGATCGCCCGCAAGGAGAGCGTCGTGCGCCAGCTCACCGGCGGCATCGCGGCGCTCTTCTCCGGCAACGGCGTCGAGGCGCTGGCCGGGCACGCGCAGCTGCTGGCAGGCAAGCAGGTCGCGTTCACGCCCCACGACGGCACGCGGCGCGTACTGAGAGCGGGCAGCGTCGTGCTGGCGCCCGGTTCCGTGCCCATCGACATCCCGGCCGCGCCGTGCGACGGTTCGCGCATCGTCGATTCCACGGGCGCATTGGCGTTCGATGCCGTGCCGCCCCGCCTCGGCGTGATCGGCGCTGGCGTCATCGGCTTGGAGCTCGGCAGCGTCTGGCGGCGGCTCGGCTCGGAAGTCGTGGTGCTGGAAGCGCTGCCGGATTTCCTGCCCATGCTGGACCGCCGCATCGCACGGGATGCGCTGCGCGAGTTCGCGCGCCAGGGCATGGATGTCCGGCTCGGAACCCGCGTGACATCGGCGGAGACGGCAGACGACGAAGTGCGCGTCTCCTACGCGGACGAAAACGGCGACCACGAGCTCGCGGTGGACAAGCTCATCGTCGCCGTTGGCCGCAAGCCCCGCGTCGAAGGACTGCTCGCGGTGGACAGCGGCGTCGAAGTCGACGAACGCGGTTTCCTCAAGGTGGACGACCACTGCGCCACGGCGGTGCCCGGCGTCTACGCGGTTGGCGATGCCGTGCGCGGGCCGATGCTGGCGCACAAGGGCATGGAAGAGGGCGTGATGGTGGTCGAGCGCATCGAGGGCGGCAAGCCGCTCGTGAACTACGACTGCGTGCCTTCGGTGATCTACACGCATCCGGAAATCGCTTGGGTCGGCGAGACGGTAGACGCCCTCAAGGCCGCTGGCGAAACCGTCGAGGTCGGCACCTTCTCGTTCTCCGCCACCGGCCGCGCGCTGGCTGCGGCGGACGCCGTGGGCATGGTGAAGGTGGTGGCGGAGGCGGAGACCGACCGCGTTCGCGGTGTGCAGATATTCGGGCCGCAGGCGAGCGAACTGATCGCCCAGGCGGTGATCGCCATGGAGTTCGAGGCGGGCGCGGAAGATCTGGCGCTGACGATGTTCGCCCATCCGACCCTGTCGGAAGCGGTTCACGAGGCCGCGCTCGGCGTGGGCGGCAACGCCATCCACATGGTCAACAGAAAGAAGCGAAACGGTTGAAGGGCCTATGAACCTGCACGAATACCAGGCGAAGGAGCTGTTTCGGCGCTACGGGCTGCCGGTCGGCGAAGGACGAGCCGCCGCCACCGCGGACGAAGCCGTGGCCGCGGCGCAGGAACTCGGCGGCAGCGCCTGGGTGTGCAAGGTGCAGGTCCACGCCGGCGGCCGTGGCAAGGCCGGCGGCGTCAAGGTGGTGAAGGACGTCGATGCGGTCCGCGAGTTCGCGGCCTCCTGGCTCGGCAAGCGCCTCGTCACTGTGCAGACCGGCGCAGAAGGCCAGCCGGTCTCCCAGATCTTCGTCGAAGCGCCAGCCGCCATCGACCGCGAACTCTATCTCGGCGCCGTGGTGGACCGCGCCAGCCGCCGCGTCGTCGTGATGGCCTCCACCGAAGGCGGCGTGGAGATCGAACAGGTCGCCGCCGAAACGCCCGAGAAGATCCTCCGCGCCGCGATCGATCCGGCGACCGGCGCGCAGCCGTTCCAAGGCCGCGCCATGGCGTTCGCCCTCGGCCTCGTCGGCAAGCAGGTGGGGCAGTTCGCGGACGTCTTCCTGCGCCTGTCGCGCCTCTTCCACGAATGCGACTGCTCGCTCGTCGAGGTGAACCCGCTAGTGGTCACCGAAGCTGGCGACGTGCTCTGCCTGGACGCCAAGATCAACCTGGACAACAACGCCCTCTACCGGCAACGGGAACTGGCCGCGCAGCGCGACTTCTCCCAGGAGGACGAACGCGAGGCGCGCGCCGCCGAGTTCGGCCTCAACTACGTCGCCCTCGACGGCAGCATCGGCTGCATGGTGAACGGCGCCGGGCTGGCGATGGGCACGATGGACCTGGTGAAGCTGCAAGGCGGCGAACCGGCGAACTTTCTCGACGTGGGCGGCGGTGCCACCGAGGAAGCCGTCGCGGAAGCCTTCAAGATCATCCTTTCGGACACCGCGGTGAAAGCCGTGCTCATCAACATCTTCGGCGGCATCGTTTCCTGCAAGATCATCGCCGAAGGCATCATCGCCGCGGTGAAGCAGGTCGGCGTCGAGGTGCCGGTGGTGGTGCGCTTCGAAGGCAACAACGCCGCCGCCGGGTTGGACGCGTTGGCGGCGAGCGACCTCGCCATCGCCACCGCGTCCTCCCTCCAAGACGCGGCGCAGCAAGCGGTCGCCGCGGCCAGAAGCGCCGAAGCCGCCGCTGGAGGCAGCCGATGAGCATTCTCGTCAACAGCGACACCCGCGTGATCTGCCAAGGCTTCACCGGCGCCCAAGGCACCCTGCACAGCGAACAGGCCATCGCCTACGGCACGCAACTGGTGGGCGGCGTGACGCCAGGGAAGGGCGGCAGCGCCCATCTCGGCCTGCCGGTGTTCGACACGGTGGCGCAAGCGGTCGCGGAAACGAACGCCACCGCAACCGCGATCTACGTGCCGGCGCGCTTCTGCATGGATTCGATCCTCGAAGCGGCCGATGCCGGCATCGCCCTGATCGTCTGCATCACCGAAGGCATCCCGACGCTGGACATGCTCGCCGTCAAGGCCCATCTGGACAACATCGGCGTACGCCTCATCGGCCCGAACTGCCCCGGCGTGATCACGCCGGGAGAGTGCAAGATCGGCATCATGCCGGGCGACATCCACCTGCCCGGCAGAGTCGGCGTGGTGTCGCGCTCCGGCACGCTCACCTACGAAGCCGTCAAGCAGACGACGGACAAGGGCTACGGCCAGTCCAGCTGCGTCGGCATCGGCGGTGACCCTATTCCCGGCACCCACTTCAACGACGTGCTGGCGCTGTTCGAGGCGGATGCGGCCACCGAAGCCATCGTCATGGTGGGCGAGATCGGCGGCACCGCGGAAGAGGAAGCCGCCGCCTTCATCGCCGAGCACGTCACCAAGCCGGTCGTCGCCTACATCGCCGGCGCCACCGCGCCGCCCGGCAAGCGCATGGGCCATGCCGGCGCCATCATCGCCGGTGGCAAGGGCACTGCGGAGGAGAAGTACGCGGCGTTGGAAGCCGCCGGAGTCTCCACGGTGCGCAGCCTCGCGGACATCGGCGACGCCTTGGCCGCCAGCACGGGCTGGGGCTGACGAACGCCACCAGCGTTCGCCACCCCGGGCATTCCGAATGACCAGGACGAGGAGACCTCGATGAAGACTTGATCGCGCCGCCGCAGCTTGCTGGCCGATTCCCCTCACCCTCACCGCCACTTCGACCACAGCACCGCCATGACCGAAACCGCCCAAACGCTCGGCTTCCAGACGGAGGCCCGCAAGCTGCTCAAGCTGATGATCAACTCCCTCTACTCGAATCGGGAGATCTTTCTGCGCGAGCTGATTTCCAACGCCTCGGACGCCATCGACCGCTTGCGCTTCGAGTCGTTGAACGACGAATCCCTGATCGCCGACGACCCGGAGTTCCGCATCGTCATCGCCTTCGACAAGGACGCCGGCGAAGTCTCCATCGAGGACAACGGCATCGGCATGAGCCGCGAGAGCGCCATCGCCGACCTCGGCACCATCGCCAAGTCCGGCACCGAGGAGTTCTTCGCCCAGCTCACCGGCGACCAGCGCAAGGACAGCGCCTTGATCGGCCAGTTCGGCGTCGGCTTCTACAGCTCGTTCATCGTCGCCAAGGAAGTGGAAGTGGTGACGCGACGGGCCGGAGAGAGCGCCGCGACCCGCTGGACCTCGACCGGCGACGACGAGTTCACCGTCGAAACCGTAGCCGATGCCCCACGCGGCACCCGCGTGACCCTGCGCCTGAAACCCGACGCCAGCGAGTTCGCGGACGGCTTCCGCCTGCGCTCGGTGGTGCGCCGCTACTCCGACCACGTCGGCGTACCGGTGATGATGGCGAAGGAGACGCCCGGCGAAGGCGCAGCGGACGAAGCCGACGAACCCGAACTGGAGACGGTCAACGCCGCGAAGGCGCTCTGGACGCGCCCCCGCGCGGACGTCGGCGACGGCGAGTACAAGGAGTTCTACAAGCACATCTCCCACGATTTCGAAGACCCGGCGGCGTGGAGCCACAACAAGGTGGAAGGCAAGCTCGAATACACGAGCCTCCTCTATATCCCCAAGCGCGCGCCCTTCGACCTCTGGAACCGCGAACGCCCGCGCGGCCTCAAGCTCTACGTGCAGCGCGTCTTCATCATGGACGACGCCGAGCAGTTCCTGCCGCTGTATCTGCGCTTCGTGCGCGGCATCGTCGACAGCAGCGACCTGCCGCTCAACGTCTCCCGCGAAATCCTGCAAGAGGACGACCGCGTCCGCACCATCAAGAACGCCTTGGCGAAGCGCGCCCTCGACATGCTCGGCAAGCTCGACGCCGACGACTACAACGCCATCTGGGACGAGTTCGGCCAAGTGCTGAAAGAGGGCGTGGGCGAGGACTTCGCCAACAAGGACGCGCTGCTCGGACTGCTGCGGTTCGCTTCCACGCACGATCCGAACCCGGCGCAGCGCACGTCGCTGCGCGACTACATCGGCCGCATGGCGGGCGATGCCGAGGACGCCAAGCCCGAGGGCGAGGGTTCGCAAGGCGACGAAAGCGCCGAGTCGAAGCCTGACGGCAAGATCTACTATCTGGTCGCCGAATCCGATGCCGCCGCCCGCCAGAGCCCGCACCTCGAAATGTTCGCCAAGCGCGGCATCGAAGTGTTGCTGCTCACCGACCGCATCGACGAGTGGTGGATGTCGTTCGCGAACGAGTTCGAAGGCCGCGAGTTCCGCGACATCGCCAGAGGCGAGCTCGACCTCGGCGAAGCGGACGACCCGGACGACAAGAGCGCGAGCGAAGCCACCGATGCGAAGTCCGACGAAGACGGCGAGGCCCTGATCAAGCGCATGGCCGAAGTGCTAGAAGGCCAGGTCGAGAGCGTGCGCAAGTCCACGCGGCTCACCGAATCGGCCGCCTGCCTCGTGCTCCCGGAAGACGCCGTGGGCGCCCAGATGCGGCGCATTCTCGAAGCCACCGGCCAGGCCGCGCCAGACGCCAAACCCCATCTCGAAGTCAATCTCGGCCATCCGCTGATCGTTCGTCTCGACGCGGAACCGGACGAGGATCGCTTCAAGGATCTGGTCTCGATCGTCTTCGATCAAGCCGCCCTCGCCGAAGGCAACTCGGTTTCCGAGCCCGGCGCCTACGTGCAGCGCATCAACAAATTGCTGCTGGACCTGCTGGATCCCTGATATCAGTCCGATATCGCTCCGGGGAACTGGGCGCGACTTTGCGGTGGAAAGCGTCCATGTCCACCCATCCGCGAAACGGTCTGCCCTATGGTCTTGCTCGCACAGGGAAACACAGCGGAACACCCCCAGATGATCAGGACCATAGTTGCGGACAGCCACCGGCTGTTCCGCGCCGGAGTGATCCGGCTGCTGCGCGACGTGAAGGCGATCGAGGTCATCGGCGAAGCGGACGACGCCGAAGAGGCCGTGGAGCTGACGCGCAAGCTCGACCCGCACGTGGTGTCGTTGGAGATCGCCATGCCGGGCATTGGCGGGCTGGAAGCGACGCGCCGCATCGTCAAGTCGGATTGCCGAGCCCAGGTGGTGATGGTCACCGGCGCCTGGGAAGCGCCGTATCCGACCCAGGCGCTGCGCGCCGGGGCGTGCGGCTTCGTCACCAAGCGCGGCGCCCCGGAGGAGGTCGCCTTGGCGATCAAGCGCGCCCACGCCGGCAAGCGCTTCGTCAGCGCCGACATCGCCCAGCGGCTGGCGTTCCAGACCTTCGACGACGGCGGCGCGTCGCCCTTCGAGAACCTCTCCGGGCGCGAACTGCAGATCGCGTTGATGCTGGTGAACTGCCAACGGGTCGCCGACATCTCCGGCAACCTGCACCTCTCGACGAAGACGGTGAACA
Source organism: Candidatus Azotimanducaceae bacterium (assembly GCA_965243175.1). Lineage (GTDB taxonomy): Bacteria > Pseudomonadota > Gammaproteobacteria > Pseudomonadales > Azotimanducaceae > VXYL01. Next base: position 3,563,857 of record OZ251532.1, read on the forward strand.
GCTACCGCTACCGCATCTTCGACAAGCTGAACGTCTCCACCGACGTTGAACTGGTGATGCTCGCCGTGAAGCACGGCATGGTGAACCCGGTGATGAACGGCTTTGCGTGAGGAGTAGGGCGGTCCTCAGCGGCTGCCAGCCAAGCTGTCGAAGACCGCGCCAGCGTTCGAGACCGCCTCGCCGCGCCCTCTGCCGCCGATCCAGCCGCAGAGCGCGATGGCGAGGCAGCCGGCGAGGAACGCCGGCACCATCTCGTAGAGGTCGAACAGGCCGCCGTCGAGATTGCGCCAAGCCACGGTGGTCGCGGCGCCGGCCACCATGCCGGCGACGAGGCCGACTTCGGTGGCGCGCCGCCAGTAGAGGGAGGCGAGCAGGGCGGGCCCGAAGCTGGCGCCCAAGCCCGCCCAGGCGTACGCCACCATGGACAGCACCTCGCTGCGCGGGTCGGCGGCGATGCCGCCCGCGATCAGCGCGATGACCACCACCGTGGCGCGGCTGGCAAGCAGCAGATGCTTGTCTTGAAGTCGCTTCGCGCCGCGCAGCACGTCCTCCACGAATGCCGTGGCGGCGACCAGCAGTTGCGAATCCACCGTGCTCATCACCGCGGCGAGAATGCCCGCGACCACGACGCCGGCGAGCCAAGGCGTCAGCAGTTCGCCGGCCAAGGCAATGAAGACGGTCTCGGCATCGGCGAGATCAGCATCCCCGAAGTACCTGCGTCCGGTCGCCCCGACGGCAATCGCGGCCGCTCCGGCAAGCGACATCCAAACCAGATTGATGCGCCGAGCGCGGCCCACCGACGCGGCGCCGTCGATGGCCATGAAGCGCGCCAGCACGTGGGGCTGCCCGAAGTAGCCGAGCCCCCACGCCAGCGCGCCGACCAGCGCCAAGGCGCTGGCCGGCAACAGCGCCCCGATCTGCGGCGCCGCGCCGTCCGCGGCGCTGGGCGCGTGATGGAAGGCGAGCGCCGCCACCACCGTGAGCGCCAGCAGCATCAGCAGCGCTTGGAAGAAGTCGGTCCAGCTGACCGCCAGGAACCCGCCGAGCGCCGTGTAGACGAGCACCACGGCCACGCCGCTCCACAACGCCACCGCGTAGTCCAGCCCGAGCACCGACTCGAACAGCTTGGCACCGGCGACGAAACCGGCGGCGGTGTACACCGCGAAGAAGAAGAGCACCAGCAGCGTCGCCACCAGCGCCGGCAAGCGCGTCTTCGCGGCGACCCGCCGGGCGAAGAACTGCGGCAGCGTGACCGCGCCCGAAAGCCGCTCGCTGAAATCGCGCAGCCGCGCCGCCACCAGCCGCCAGTTCGCCCAGGCGCCGCAGACCAGCCCGACGACGATCCACGCCTCGCCCAGCCCCAGCGCGAACACCGCGCCGGGCAGACCGAGCAGGAGCCAGCCGCTCATGTCCGACGCACCCGCGGAAAGGGCGGCCACCGGCGCGGACAGCGACCGCCCGCCGATCACGTAGTCGGCGGCGGTGCTGGTGCGCCTCGTGGCGTAGATCCCGATCGCCGCGACGACGGCGAGATAGCCGATGAATCCGATTGCCGTCATCGCTTGCCACGGTCGAGGCGGATGCCGAGGAGTTTACTGGCACAATCCGCCGTCGTGACGACTCCGAACGCATCGCGGCTGGTCGAACCGGCGCTGGAACTCTGCCGGCGGCTGCTCGCCATGCTGCCGGGACGCGAGCCGATGGACTGGTCGCGGCAGCGGGCGGCGCGTTGGCGCCGCGACGCCTTCGGCGGCCACTTCGCGCCGGTCGGCCAGCTGGACGCCATCGAGCTCGACGATCTGCTGGGCGTGGACGAGCAGAAGTGCCGTCTGGTCGCCAACACCGAACAGTTCGTGCGCGGCTATCCGGCCAACAACGCGCTGCTCTGGGGGGCGCGGGGCACCGGCAAATCGTCGCTGATCCACGCCTTGCTCAACCGCTATGCGGACGAAGGGCTGCGCCTCGTCGAGGTGGGGAAAGACGCGCTGGCGGATGTCGCGGCCATCGCCCCGCGCCTGGCCGCCGAGCCGTTTCGCTTTCTGCTGGTCTGCGACGACCTCTCGTTCGAGGCTGGCGACGCCTCCTACAAGGCGTTGAAGAGCGCGTTGGAAGGCTCGGTGTTCGCGCAATCGGAGAACGTCGTCATCTACGCCACGTCCAACCGCCGCCATCTGCTGCCGGAACACATGGCCGACAATGTGGCAGCGCGGCATGTGCAGGGCGAGCTGCACGAGAGCGAAGCGGTCGAGGAGAAGATCTCGCTGTCCGACCGCTTCGGCCTTTGGCTGTCCTTCTACGCCTTCCGTCAAGACGACTATCTGCTGGTGGCCCGCCACTGGCTCGACCGCCTCGCCGCCGCCCACGGCCTGTCTCTGGATTGGAGCGACGACCTTCGCCAAGCCGCATTGCGCTGGGCGCTGGGCCGAGGCGGCCGCAGCGGCCGCACCGCTTTCCACTTCGCCAAGCAGCACGTCGGCGCGGCGTTGTTGGCCGCCAGCAGTGGCGGAGAGGGGCAGGGCGGAGATTGACGCGCGGCGGATGCCCCACGCCGTGAGGCTAACGACTGGCGCCGTCCCGTGCCTGCAATCGAAAGACGGCGTCGTTCGCCATGAAGTCGTCGCCTTCGCTGTCGTCGTCGCCGTACTTGGCGGCGAAGGCGTTGGCCACGCGCCGCCGTTCCTCGGCGTCGTCCACTTCCGCCGCGGCGAGCGCGTAGACGGCATCGCCGATTCGCAACCGCACCTCGCGGTCCGCTCGCACGAGCGAAATCCACCGCTTGCCGTCCTCGTCGCCGGCAACGTAGATCGCGGAGTCGACGTGAACGGCCCACAGGTTCACCGAATAGGGGTCCGCGGGCCGCGCTTCGAGCTGCACCGTATCCGGCACGTCCTCCCACGCCACTGGAACCGGCGCCGCTTGCCCCGACAGCTCGCCGCCAGCGAACAGCCCCACCGGCTCGGAGCAGCCGAACAACGCCAGCGCGACGCCCGCCAGCAGCCACGCGCCGAATCGTCGGCGCTCTCTCACGCGGCCATCGCCTTCTGGTAGCCCGGGCGCGCGCTCAGCCGCTCGAAGTAGGCGCTGGCGTGGGGATGGTCGCTCTCCAGCACGTTGACGCGCTTCGCCAGCATCAGCGTGTAGCCCATCATGATGTCCGCCGCCGTGAACTCGTCGCCGAGTAGGAACGCCTTGCCCTCCACCGCGCCGTTCACCGCGCCCAGGCAGGTCAGCGCCCGGCCCCGCGCATCCACCACCACCGCCGGGATGCGTTCCGCCTCCGGCTTGTACACCGTGTGATGGACGATGTCGCCGAGCGGCCGCGCAAAGGTCGCTTCGGCGAACCAGCTCCATTGCAGATGCAGGGCGCTCTCCGCGCTGCCCGCTGGCGGTTGCAGGCGGCCATCGCCGTAGCGGCCCAGCACATGCTGCACCATGGCGCCGGACTCGAACATGGTGAGATCGCCGTCTTCCAGCACCGGCACCTTGCCGGTGGGGCTCTTCGCCCGCCACGCCGGCGTGCTGCGGAAGGCCGGCGAGAAGTCCACCGTTTCGACTTCGCAGGGAACGCCCAACTCCTCGCACAGCCAGATGACGCGAACGCTGCGCGTACCTTTGACGTGATAGATCTTCAATGCCTCGCTCCGATTATTGTTGGCCGACCACGAGTGTAGCGCAGTGGAGCCGGGCATCCGCCGTGCCGGACGAACGCGCTACTATTCCGCGCCCCGGTCGCCTTGAGAGAAATCGCCATGCTGCGTGTCGCCATGCTGAGCCGCTGGCACGTCCACGCCGACCAGTACGCGCGAGAGATTCGGCAGAACGCCGATGCCGAAGTCGTGGCCGTCTGGGACGAAGACCCCGCCCGCGGCGCGTCCTGGGCGCAGGAGTTGGCCGTGCCGTTCCAGCCGGACCTCGACGCCCTGCTGGCGAACGAGAACATCGACGCGGTATGCGTGGTGACGCCCACCAACCGCCATCGCGAGGTGATGGTGAGCGCCGCCGAAGCCGGCAAGCACATCTTCACGGAGAAGGTGCTGGCGACCAACCTGGCCGACTGCCAAGCCATCGCGGCGGCGGTGCGCCGCAACGGCGTCAAGTTCTGCATCTCCTTTCCGCGCCGCGCATCGTCGGCCATGCGCTACGCCAAGCGCTTGCTGGACGAAGGCCAGCTGGGCCGAGTCACCGCGCTGCGCATTCGCATCGCCCACGATGGCGCCGTGCGCGATTGGCTGCCAGCCCACTTCTACGACCGCGAGGCTTGCGGTGGCGGCGCCATGATGGACCTCGGCGCCCACGGCATGTATCTGGCCCGCTGGCTGCTCGGCCCGCCGAAGCGCATCGTCTCGGTCTTCAACACCGTCACCGGCCGCGCCGTGGACGACAACACCGTCTCCGTCATCGAGTTCGAGAGCGGCGCCATCGCCGTCAACGAGACCTCCTTCGTGAGCTTCGCCGGCGCCTACTCGCTGGAGATCGACGGCACGGAAGGCGGCCTGCGGATGCTCTCGCCGAACGACGGCGTCCAAATCCGCGCCAAACGGTTCGAGGATGCGTCCTGGCGAACCCCGCCGGACGATCTTCCACCGCCCCAGGCCAAGCCCATCGATCAATGGATCGCCGGCTGCACGGAGGACGCGCCGATCGAGTTCGGCCTGGAACCCGCCATCGAACTCACCCAACTCATGGAAGCCGCCTACGTCGCCGAACGCGAAGGGCGCAGCGTGGACTTCGCCCGATGAGCGGCACCGCAGCACGTTTGGACTTGGCATCGCCCGGCCGAACCCTGGCCGAGAACATCGAACTGGCGCAACGCGCCGAAAACACCGGCTGGGGCGGCTTCTGGGTAGCGGAGACGGTCGCCGGCGAAGCCGTCGCCAGCGCTGCCGCGGTGGCGAGCCAGTTGCAGTCCGGGCGCATCGGCACCGCCATCGTGCCCATGCAGACGCGGGATCCGCTGCTGCTGGCGATGGCCGCCGCGTCGATTGCCCAGATCGCGCCGGGCGGCTTCGTGCTGGGCCTCGGCACCAGCACCAAGCTCATCGTCGAGGACTGGCACGCCACCCCCTGGGGCGCCTCGCCGCTGCGTCTGACCCGCGAATGTGTCGGCCTAGTGCGGCGCTTTCTGGCCGGCGAGCGCGTCAGCACCGAAACCGGCCGCTGGCGCTATCGCCGCGCCCAGCTGGCCACGCCGCCACAGCAACACGTGCCCATCTACCTGGCGGCCTTGAACGACCGCATGTTGGAACTGGCCGGCGAGATCGCCGACGGCGTCATCCTGAACTTCGTCACCCCAGCGGACGTGAAGCACGCCCGCAAGCTGGTGGCCATCGGCGCCGAACGCGCTGGCCGCAGCCTCGACGACTTCGAGATCGTCGTCTTCTTCCGCGCCACTGTCGCCGAAGACTACGCCACCGTGCGCGAGCGCTATCAGCGCGAACTGCTCACCTACGTCATGGCGCCGGTCTACCAGCGCATGTTTGCCCGCGAAGGCTTCGCCGACGCCTGCGCCGAAATCGAGGCGCTGTGGCGCAATCGACAGCGCGAGCAGGCACTGGCGGCGGTTCCCGATTCCCTCATCCGCGAACGCGCCCTGATCGGCAGCGCCGATGAAATCGGCGAGCGCCTGACGGCCTACGCCGGAGCGGGCATGGCGTCGACGATGATCGTCCCGGTGGCGATGCCGGAGAGCGACTACCTGGCCGACTGCGCTCGCACCATCGACGCGCTGGCGCCCACACGCTAGAGGGCGCGACGACGAACTCTTGGTGGCAAACGGGAGCAGCTGCGGCGTCAGGCCGAAGCGCGGTTCGGCGCTCCGACGGCGGAGCGTCTGTCCGCCTTGCTGCAGAGCGATGGCGACCCGCAACGGCTGGACGCGCTCGCCGTGGCGGTGATGCGCTGCGAGACGGCCGACGAGCTGCTCCGCCAGGCCGTGCATCCGACGCGCGACGCCTAGCGCCATCGGCGCGGCCCGCTGGCTCGTTCGACGCACTGAACCGGCTCGCCATGCCATCGCATGAGCAACCTTGCGAGCGGCCCACTGACCTACGATCTGTCGCACAGCCGCTCGCCATCCAATCGTAGCCATCGGGACTCGGCATGTGCTATGTTTCGCCGCCAAGCGAGGAAGGTCGAGGTTGGGGTGGGCCATGCGGTACCCAACGCGAGTTGCCAAGACCGCCGCGGCCACCCTGCGGCGCCGGCATTGGTTGGCCTGACGAACCGAGCATGACGAGCACCCGTCGATTCGCTGCAATCCTCTTCGCCCCGCGGCGCGATCCGTGGTGCGGCGCAGGCGGTTGCCACCATCTCCAACCCCCGCCAACGGCTCGCCAATGCCGCGGCGAGCGGTCTTCGCCCGCATCGGCAGCCTCCGCATGGAGCGGCGGTCCGGAGATGATTCCCCCCCCCCCCCCCCCCCCCGAATTCCCGCCGGCACGGCCAGCGACATCGGCGTGAGGCTGCCTAAGGCCTTGGCTCGCGCTCGGCGGAGCGTCGCGCTGCTCGCCGGCGTCCTGTTCGCCGCCGGCGCCCACGCCCAAACCGCCGCCATCGTCACGGACTCCGCGAGCATCGCCGTCAACGAGGGCGCTTCCGCCACCTACACGGTCGATCTCGCCACCCAGCCGAGCGCCGACGTCACGGTGACGGTGGCGAGCGACAACACGGACGTCACCGCGGATACCAGTACCACGAGCGGCGTCCAAACCACGCTGACGTTCAGCACGACCAGCTGGAACACCGCGCAGACGGTGACCGTTGCGGCAGCGGGCGACGCCGGCAGCGCCGACGAGACGGCCACCCTCACGCACACCGCCGCCGGCGGCGGCTACGCCAGCGTCACCCACGACCTGTTCGTCGCCGTGCAGGACGACGAGCAGACCGGCACGGACTACGACGCCGACGAAGACGGCCTGATCGACATCGACTCGCTGGACAAGTTCAACGCCATGCGCTGGGACATGGACGGCAACGGCGCGGTCTCCGCTAGCGACGCCGCCAACTACGCCAACGCGTTCCCCGGCGCCGCCGCCGGCATGGGCTGTCCCGATGGCAGCGACACGGACGACGACCCGGACCCCTGCCAAGGCTACGAGCTCACAAGCGACCTCGACTTCGACACCGACGGCAGCGGCGCCACTTGGACCGGCGACACCGCCAGCGCCATCCCCGACCCGAGGGACGCCTACTACAACAGCGGCGGCGGCTTCGCGCCCATCGGCAACAGGTATGGAGCGCGCTTCAACACCACGTTCCACGGCAGGGGCCACGTCATCTCCAACCTGTTCACCAGTCGCAGCGCCCACGATGTGGGCGTCTTCGGGGCGACGGGCGCCTCGGCGCGCATCGTCGCCGTGGGCTTCAAGAACCTGCGCGTGCGCGGCTGGGACAACGTAGGCGGCGTGGTCTGCCACAACCAAGGCCGGATCGCCGGCGTGTGGGTGACCGGCAACGTGCATGGCGGCCGAACGGCCGGCGGGCTGGCGGCCATACTGGGGCCCACCGCGGTGGTCGTGGCGAGCTACTCCCGAGCAACGGTGCATGCCACGCAGTGGCACGCCGGGCTGGTGGGTTGGACGGAGAGCTCCGGCGCGACCATACGCGCGAGCTACTCGACCGGCGCCTCCGGCACCGCCGACGGCTTCAGCCGCGGCAGCGGCACGGTGGTGGCGAGCTATTGGGACACCAACTTGAGCGGCATCGCCGACGACGGCAACGCGACGCCGCCGGAGGGCCGCACCAGCGCCCAGCTGCAGGCGCCCACCCAGTACGGGTCGAGCGGCCTCTACGCCGCCTGGGACGATCAGGACGTCGACGGCGACGGCACCAGCGGCGAGGCCGCGGACGACGACGCTTGGGACTTCGGCACCGCTTCGCAGCATCCGGTGCTGAAGTTCGGCGGCTTCGACACCGCTGTCCAGTTCAACCTGCAGCCGCCCAACTTCGGCGCCAGCACGGTGTCCAACATCACCGATGCCCGCACCGGCGTCAACGTGCAGGCCTTCCAGATTCCCGTGGCCGCCCACTCCAGCACCGTCGTCTACGAGGTGACCGGGCTGCCTCCCGGCATGGCGTTCGACGCCGACGGCACCGGCGCCTGCTCCGCGCTGCGCACGATCTGCGGCGCCCCGACGCGCACCGGCACCTTCACCGTCACGGTGACCGCGCTGAACGCTGATGGCAGCGCCAGCAGCAGCCTGACCTTCGACATCACCGTCGGCGGCATCGAGATCGATGCCGACGCGGCGACCACGGCGACGGTGGCGCCCGGCCCCCTCGCCCTCGACGAGGACGAGGACGGCACCAACTCGAAGGCGTACCGGGTACGGCTCACGTCCGCGCCGACCGGCGCCGTGACGGTCACCATCGCCAGCGCCGACACCGCCGCCGTGACCGTGGACGACACCGACACCGGCAACCCCGGCGTGCAGGACACGCTGTCGTTCACCACCGGCAACTGGAGCACCTGGCAGACCGCGACGGCGCGCGCCGTGCAGGACACCGACTACCTGAACGAAACCGTGTCCGTCACCCACGCCGCCAGCGGCGGCGGCTACAACGGCCAGTCGGCGACGCTGACCGTGACCGTGGCGGACGACGAGCCGCGGCCCGAAGTGCTGGTGGACGCGGACCCGGACACCGCGGCCATCGACGCCGGCCCGCTGCTGCTGGACGAGAGCACCCAGCGCTCCAGGAACTACACCGTGCAGCTGTCGCGCCAACCGCCTACGACCGTGACGGTGACGCTCGCCAACGACAACGCCGCGGTGACTCTGAGCCAAAGCGCACTCACTTTCACGAACGCGAACTGGGACACGGCGCAGACCGTGACGGCGACGACCACCGAGGACGACGACGCGGCAGACGAAGGAGCGGACGTCGTGCATGCGCTCAGCCCGTTCAGCCGCACGGGTACGGCGACCATGCTGCGCATCGGCGTCCGCGACGACGAGCGCACCGGCACGGACTACGACACGGACGAGGACGGCCTCATCGAGATCGATTCGCTGGCCAAGCTCAACGCCATGCGCTGGGACCTCGACGGCGACGGCGTGGCGAGCGGCGGCAACGCCACCGGCTACGCGACCGCGTTCCCCACCGCGTCCGCCGGCATGGGCTGCCCGGACCGCGGGCGGGGCGACGGCGCGCCGGAGCCCTGCGTCGGCTACGAGCTGACGAGCGACCTGGACTTCGCCGGTTCCGCGTGGGAGTTCGGCTGGGATCCCATCGGCCCCGGCTCGTCGCCGAGCGACTCCACGCACTTCAACGCCGTCTTCGACGGCAACGGCCACTCCATCCGCAATCTGGTCGTGGCCGTCTCCCGCAACTACTCCGGCCTGTTCGCGGCGCTGCGCGGCAGCGCGGTGGTGCGTTCGCTCGGTTTGCCGAATGCCCGGATGTTCGGCGGCGAAGGTTCGGTGGCGCCGTTGGCGGGCGCGCTCTGGGGCCGGGTGGCGGCGGTTTGGGCGAGCGGCAGAGTGGCGGGCAACACGAACGTCGGCGGCCTGGTGGGGGCGGCGCAGGCGGGCTCGTCCATCGTGGCGAGCTACTCGAACGCGGCGGTGGCGTGCGGGTCCGGCTCCGTCGGCGGCCTCGCGGGCTGGAACCTGGGAACCATCGAGGCGAGCTACGCGACGGGCGCCGTAACGGGCGGCTGCTCGGCCAACAACAAGTCCGGCTTGGCGGGCGGTACCGGCACGGTCGCGGCGAGCTACTGGGACACCGACTCGAGCGACATCCCGGACGACGACGACGCGGATCCGCCGGAGGGCAGGAGCACGATCCAGCTGCAGACCCCGACGCAGTACGGGGCTTCCGGCCTGTACGCCGACTGGGACGGCCACGACGTGGACGGCAACGGCACCTCGGACGACGCTTGGAGCTTCGGCACGAACCAGCAGCACCCGGCGCTGAAGTTCGGCGGCTTCGACACGGCCGTGCAGTTCGCCCTGCAGCCGCCCTCCTTCGGCAGCGCAGCGGCGCCGTCGGCGACGCTGCGCACCGGCGTCTCCGGCAACCTCCAGGTGCCGCAGGCCGCCCACCCAGGCGCCGTCGTCTACACGGCGATCGGGCTGCCGCCCGGCATGGATTTCGACGCCGATGGCAATGGCGGCTGTTCGATGGCGCGCACCTTCTGCGGCGCACCGACTCGCGCCGGCACTTACGCGATCACCGTCTGGGCAACGGCGGCGTCAGACGCCAGCGCCCGTTTCGACTTCACCCTCGACATCGGCGGCATCGAACTCGACACGGACGTCGAGACGCCGCAGGTCGAAGGTGGCACCGTGGCGTTGTCGGAAGACGCGGCGAGCCGGGCGCGGTCGAAGCGCTATGCCGTTAGGCTGACATCTGCGCCAAACGGCAACGTGACGGTGACGATCGCCAGTGGCGACACTGGCGCGGTGACGGTGGATGCGGACGCCGCCACCTCCGGCCTGCAGAACACGCTGACGTTCAACACGACGAACTGGAGCGCGGCGCAGACCGTAACTCTCGCCGTCGTGGCGGACGTCGACGGCGTCGACGAGCGCGCGACCATCACCCACACCGCCAGCGGCGGCGGCTACGCCGGCGTGTCGGCGACGCTGAAGGCGACGGTGGCGGACAACCAGACCCCGGCCGTGGTCTTGGACGCGGATCCGACCACGGCCCGCATCGAGCCCAGCAGACTGACGCTGGACGAGCCCGCCGCGAAGAGCTACAGCGTGTGGCTGAGCGTACGCCCCACGGCCACGGTGCGCGTGGCGGTCACGAGCAGCGACACCGGCGCGGCGCGGGCGAACCGCAGCCAGCTGACCTTCACGACCACCAACTGGCGCACGGCGCAGACGGTGCGGGTGACGTCGCAGTCGGACGGCGACGCCTTCGACGAGCGCCTGACTGTCGCCCACGTGGCCAGCGGCGCCGGCGAGTACGCCGGCCTTTCGGTGCCGCTGAGTATCCTCGTGCAGGACGACGACACGCACTCCGGCGACTACGACGACAACGACAACGGCTTCATCGATATCCGCTCTCTCGCCCAGCTCGCCGCCATACACTGGGATGCGGATGGCGATGGCCAGCCTTCGGGCGGTGGCGCCGTGGCCTACGCCGCCGCGTTCCCCAACGCGGTCTCCGGCATGGGCTGCCCGGTCGGGACCGGCTGCCGGGGCTACGAGTTGCGACGGGACCTGGACTTCGACACCGACGGCGACGGCCGCACTTGGGAGGAGAGAAACGGCCTAGTCATCGGCGACGCGGACGACGACTGGTACAACGGCGGCGTCGGCTGGTTGCCCATCGGCACGACCTCCTCCAACTTGGGATCGGATCAAGTCCGTTTGGCCTCGGATTTCAAGGGCAACGGCCACGTCATTCGCAATCTGTTCATCAACCGCCCCGGCTGGCGCAATGCCGGGCTGTTCGGCGAAACCGGCGGCATCCGCGTTGAAGCGCTGGGGCTCGTGGACGCCTATGTGCGAGGCTCCCGATTCGTCGGCATTCTGGCCGGCGCCATCAACGGCACGGTCGCCGCCTGCTACAGCACCGGCCATGTGGTCGGCGGGGCCAACGATTCGCGTATCGGCGGGCTGATCGGCATAGTGTCCGATGGGTCGGTCGTCGCATCCTATTCGAGGGCCTCGGTCAGGGGACGCTTCCAGACCGGCGGGCTGGTCGGCGGCTTCCTCAACACCCACCTGCGACTCGTCACGTCTTGGGCGGCCGGCCAAGTCGGTGGCAGCGGCTCGGTCGGCGGGCTGGCGGCAGGCGCACGCCCGGTTACGATAGACAGCTACTGGGACGCGGAGGCCTTCGGCCGATGGTGGAGCGCGGGCGGGGCCGGTCTGATCACCAGCGCACTGCGGCGGCCGACGACCTACAGCAGCATCTACTCGGCATGGGACGACCAGGACGTGGACGGCGACGGCGCCCGGGGCGCGGCCGCGGACGCCGACGACGACGCCTGGGACTTCGGCACTTCGGGGCAGTACCCGGCGCTGAAGTTCGCCGGCTTCGACACGGCCTCCCAGTTCAACGCCCAGCCGCCGTCCTTCAGAGGGCGCCCGTCCGCGCAGCATTTCCAAACGGGCGTCGTCCACTCGGTGCAGATTCCAGCCGCGTACCATGGCAGCGCCTCGTTGACCTACAGTTCGCCGGGGCTGCCGCCGGGCCTCGAGTTCGACGCCGACGGCACAGGCGCATGCGGCGCGGCGCGCACGATCTGCGGCGCCCCGACCGCCGCCGGAACCTACACAGTCGTCATCGGCGCGGCCACCGCCGGCGGTTTGAGCTCGGAACTCCGCTTCACCATCACGGTAGTGGAAGGCATCCAGATCGACGCCATCCCAGGCACGCCGGCGGTGGACCCGGGGCCGCTGGCGCTGCGCGAGCTCTCGGGATCCAACTCCGGCAGCTACTCGGTAAGGCTGCTGGCCGAGCCGTCGGCGAGCACCACGGTGACGATTGTCAGCAGCGACTCCGGCGCGGTGACGGTCGATACCAGCACGACGTCCGGCCTGCAGGACACGCTGACGTTCACCACCATGAACTGGAACACGGCGCAGACGGTGACGCTGGCCGCTGTGCAGGACGACGACCCGGTGGACGAGAAGGTCGTGATCACCCACACCGCCAGCGGCGGCCTCGACAGCACGGCGTACCTGACGGCGACGGTGGAGGACGACGAACCACCGCTGGCGCTGGTGATCGACGCGGATCCATCGACCGCTGCGGTCGTCGACCGCGGCCCGCTGGTGCTGGAAGAGGGCGCGACGCCAGGCGAGGAGTACGCCGTGCGGCTGCCGCAGGCGCCGACCGCGGCGGTGACGGTGACGGTCGCCAGCGCCAGCGGCGCCGTGACGGCGGACACGGACACGGCGGCCGGCGTGCAGACCACGCTCACGTTCGACGCGACGAACTGGAACACCTGGCAGACGGTGACGGCCCGTGCGGCCGAGGACGACGACGGCGTGGACGAGGCGACCAGCATCGACCATGTCGCCAGCGGCGCGGCGGAGTTCGCTGGCGTGACGACCAGCCTGCGCGTCGGCGTCGGCGACGACGAGCGCGTCGGCACGGACTACGACGCGGACGAGGACGGCCTGATCGAGATCGACTCGCTGGCCAAGTTCAACGCCATGCGCTGGGACCTCTACGGCGACGGCGTCTCCACGGATCCCGGCTATGAGGCAGCGTTTCCCAACGCGGCCGCCGCCATGGGCTGCCCGGACGGCGCGGACGACGACAGCCTGCCGGATCCCTGCGCCGGCTACGAACTGACCAGCGACCTGGACTTCGACACCGACGGCAGCGGCGCCACTTGGACCGGCGTCGACTCCGCCAACGCCATCCCGGACGCAGCCGACGCCTACTACAACAACGGTGCCGGCTGGGTGCCCATCGGCGACCGCTCGGCGCGCTTCAACGCCACGTTCCACGGCCGGGGCCACGTCGTCTCCAACCTGTTCAACAGCCGCGGCGCCCACGACGTCGGCGTCTTCGGGGCCACCGGCGCCTCGGCGCGCATCGTCGCCGTGGGCTTCAGGAACCTGCGCGTGGGCGGCTGGGACAACGTGGGCGGCGTGGTCGGCCACAACCAGGGCCGGATCGCCGGCGTCTGGCTGACCGGCAACGTGCATGGCGGCAACGTGGTCGGCGGCTTGGTGGGGGCGACGCAGACGGCCAGTTCGGTGATCGTCGCGAGCTACTCCCGGGCGACGGTGCATGCGAGCAGCCAGAGCGCCGGGCTGGCTGGCTGGAACGACAGCGCGTCATCCATTCGCGCCAGCTACTCGACCGGCGCGTCGGGCGGCAGCACGGGCTTCAGGCGCGGCGGCGGCACGGTCGTGGCGAGTTACTGGGACACCACCTTGAGCGGCATCAACGACGACGGCGACGCCAACCCGCCAGAGGGCCGCACCAGCGCCCAGCTGCAGGCGCCCACCGAGTACGGCGCGAGCGGCCTCTACGCCGCCTGGGACGACCAGGACGTCGATGGCGAGAGCGGCGAAGCCGTGGACGACGACGCCTGGGACTTCGGCACCAGCGCCCAGCATCCGGTGCTGAAGTTCGGCGGCTTCGACACCGCCGTCCAGTTCAACCTGCAGCCGCCCAACTTCGGCACCAGCACGGTGTCGAACATCACCGATGCCCGCACGGGCGTTTCCCGGACCATCCAGATTCCGGCGGCCACCCACGCCGGCGCCGTCACCTACGTCGTCACCGGCCTGCCGGCCGGCATGGCGTTCGACGCCGACGGCGCCGGCGCTTGTTCCGCGCTGCGCACGATCTGCGGCGCCCCGACGCGCACCGGCACGTTCACCGTCACCGTCCAGGCGGTCAGCGCGACCGGCGGCAGCGCCAGCCTGAGCTTCACCATCACCGTCGGCGGCATCGAGATCGATGCCAATGCGGCGACCACGGTGACGGTGGAGCCCGGCCCCCTCGCCCTCGACGAAGACGAGGACGGCACCAACTCGAAGGCGTACCGGGTACGGCTCACGTCCGCGCCGACCAGCGCCGTGACGGTCACCATCGCCAGCGCCGACACCGCCGCCGTGACCGTGGACGACACCGACGGCGGCAACCCCGGCGTGCAGAACACGCTGTCGTTCACCACCGGCAACTGGAGCGCCTGGCAGACCGCGACGGCGCGCGCCGTGGAGGACACGGACCCCCTGCACGAGACGGTGGCCGTCACCCACGCCGCCAGCGGCGGCGGCTACAACGGCCAGTCGGCGACGCTGACCGTGACCGTGGACGACGACGAACCAAGCCCCGAAGTGCTGGTGGACGCGAATCCCAACACCGCGGCCATCGACGCCGGCCCGCTGCTCTTGGACGAGGGCTCGGCGCGCTCGAAGACCTACACGGTGAAGCTGTCCAGCCAGCCGTCGGTGACCTTGACGGCGACGCTCGCCAGTGACAACCCGGCGGTGACGGTGAGCCCGACCGAGCTCACGTTCACGAGCCTGAACTGGAACACGGCGCAGAGCGTGACGGCGACGACCACCCAGGACGGCGACGCAGTGGACGAAGCGGCGGACATCGTCCATGCGCTCGTCCGCACCAGTTCGGCGACCACCTTGCGCATCGGCGTACGCGACAACGAGCGCAGCGGTACGGACTACGACACGGACGAAGACGGCCTCATCGAGATCGATTCGCTGGCCAAGCTCAACGCCATGCGCTGGGACCTCGACGGCAACGGCGTGACGAGCGTCGGCGGCTACGCGACCGCGTTCCCCACCGCGTCCGCCGGCATGGGCTGCCCGGACGGTGGCGACGCCAACCAGACGCCGGACGCCTGCGTCGGCTACGAGCTGACCAGCGACCTGGACTTCGCCGGTTCCGTCTGGGAGTCCGGCTGGGATCCCATCGGCCCGCCTTGGACGCCGAACGACGCGACGCACTTCAACGCCGTCTTCGACGGCAACGGCCATTCCATCCGCAATCTGGTCGTGACCGTCAACCGCAACTACTCCGGCCTGTTCGCGGCGCTGCGCGGCAGCGCGGTGGTGCGTTCGCTCGGTTTGCCGAACGCCCTGGTGACGGGCGGCTTGGGTTCGGTGGCGCCGTTGGCGGGCACGCTCGCGGGCCGCGTGGAGGCGGTCTGGGCGAGCGGCTCGGTGGCGGGCAACACCAACGTCGGCGGCCTGGTGGGGACGACGGCGTCGGGCTCGGCGATCGTGGCGAGCTACTCGAACGTGTCGGTGGCGTGCGGGTCGTCCGCCGGCTACATCGCCGGCGGCCTCGTGGCCTGGAACGGCGGAAGCATCGCGGCGAGCTACGCGACGGGCGTCGTGACGGGCGGCTGCCAGGCGGCGAACAGAAGGGGCCTGGCGGGCGGTGCCGGCACGGTGACGGCGAGCTACTGGGACACCGACTTGAGCGACATCCCGGACGACGACGACGCGGATCCGCCGGAGGGCAGGAGCACGATCCAGTTGCAGACCCCGACGCAGTATGGGGCCTCCGGCCTGTACGCCGACTGGGACGACTACGACCTGGACGGCAACGGCACGTCGGACGACGCCTGGCACTTCGGCACGAACAGCCAGCATCCGGCGTTGAAGTTCGGCGGCTTCGACACGGCCGTGCAGTTCGCCCTCCAGCCGCCTTCCTTCGGCAGCGGCGTCGTGACGCCGCCGACGCTGCGCACCGGCGTCTCCGGCAACCTCCAGGTTCCGCAAGCCGCCCACCCCGGCGCCGTCTCCTACACGGCGAGCGGGCTGCCTCCCGGCATGGCGTTCGACGCCGACGGCAGCGGCGCCTGCGGCGCGGCGCGCACCATCTGCGGCCAGCCGAACCGCGCCAGCGCTTACGCGGTCACCATCTGGGCGGCGAACCCCGCAGGTGCCCGCACCCGCTTCGACTTCGCCCTCGACGTCGGCGGCATCGAGGTCGACACGGACGTCGAGACGCCGCAGGTCGAAGGCGGGATCGTGGCGCTGGCGGAGGACGCGGCGAACCCGGCGCGGTCGAAGCGCTACGCGGTGCGGCTGACGTCGGCGCCGAGCGGCGACGTCACGCTGACGATCACGAGCGGCGACGCCGGCGCAGTGACGGTGGACGCGGACGCCGCCACCTCGGGCCTGCAGAACACGCTGACGTTCAACGCGACGAACTGGAGCACGGCGCAGACCGTGACGCTCGCCGCCGTGGCGGACGCCGACGGCGCGGACGAGCGCGTCACGATCACCCACACGGCCAGCGGCGGCGGCCACGCCGGCGTGTCGACGATGCTGACGGCGACGGTGAAGGACGACCAGACGCCGGCCGTGGTGGTGGACGCGGACCCGGACACGGCCGGCATCGAGGTGCGCCGGCTGACGCTGGACGAAGCCACCACGGAGTCGAAGAACTACGGCGTGTACCTGGGCGCGCGGCCGACGGCGACGGTGCGCGTGGCGGTCACCAGCAGCGACACCGGCGCGGCGCGCGTGAACCGCAGCCAGCTGACCTTCACCACGACCAACTGGCGCGCGGCGCAGACGGTGCGGGTGACGGCCCAGTCCGATGGCGACGCCTTGGACGAGAGCCTGTTCGTCACCCACGCGGCCAGCGGCGCCGGCGAGTACGCGGGTCTCTCCGAGCAGCTGACGGTCGTCGTGCAGGACGACGAGACGCACTCCGGCGACTACGACGACAACGACAACGACCTCATCGACATCCGCTCCCTCGCCCAGCTCAACGCCTTCCGCTTGGACCCGAACGGCGATGGCGTGGTCGCTCCGGCACATGCCGCCAACTACGCCGTCGGCTTCCCCAACGCCGCCACCGGCATGGGCTGCCCGAACACCTGCGCGGGCTACGAACTGCGTCAGGACCTGGACTTCGACACCGATGGCGACGGCGGCACTTGGACCGAGGTGGACGGAAGGATCGTCGGCGATGCGGACGACGCCTACTACAGCGGCGGCAGCGGCTGGTTGCCCATCGGCGTCTGGGAAGGCCACTACAGTGGGCGGTTCCACGGCAACGGCCACGTCATCCGCAACCTGTTCATCGACCGCCCCAGCTGGCGCAACGTCGGGCTGTTCGACGAGATCAACGGTCGCGTTGAAGCGCTGGGCGTCGTGGACGCCTACGTGCGTGGCGGCGAGTACGTTGGCATCCTGGCGAGCGCGGTCAACACCACGGTCGCCGCCAGCTACTCCACTGGCCATGTGGTCGCCACCTTGAGCTATTCCCGGACGGGCGGCCTGATCGGCCTGGCGAACGCCGGCAACATCGTCGCGTCCTATTCGAAGGCCTCGGTCGTCGGAGGAGGTCGCAACACAGGTGGGCTGGTCGGAGACTTCATCGACGCGAACCAGCAAGTCGTCACATCCTATGCGGCCGGTCGGGTCCGGGCTGGCGGCGGAAGGATCGGCGGGCTGGCGGGCGGCGATCGCACTCCAAGAGCGGGAGCCAGCTATTGGGACGTGGAGACTTCCGGCTTGGCGACGAGTTTGGGCGGAATCGGCTTGACCACCAAGGCGCTGCAACGGCCGACGGCCTACGGCGCCACCGGCATCTACTCGACATGGGACGACCAGAACGTGGACGCCGACAGCACGACTGGTGTGGCAGCGGACCCCGACGACGACGCTTGGGATTTCGGCACCAGCCAGCAGTACCCGGCGCTGAAGTTCGCCGGCTTCGACACCGCTTCCCAATTCAACGCGCTGCCGACGTCCTTCGACAACGGCGGGGTGCGCGACATGACGTTCCAAGCAGGCGTCGTTCAGTCCTTGCGGATTCCAGCGTCCTACAGCGGCGCCGCGCCGACCTACAGCGTCACCGGGCTGCCGCCGGGCATGGCGTTCGACGCCGACGGCGCCGGCGCCTGCGGCACTGCGCACACCCTCTGCGGCGCATCGACGGTCGCTGGCACGTTCGCCGTCGTCGTTCGCGCGGCCAATGCCGGCGGCGTGGCGACGCAGAGCTTCACCGTCACGGTGGAGGGCATCCTGATCGACGCCATTCCAGGCACGGCGGATGTGGACCCCGGTCCCATCGCTTTGGAAGAACTGTCGAGTTCCACGAGCAACTCCAGAGACTACGCCGTGAAGCTGTCGGCCGAGCCCTCGGCGAGCACCACGGTGACCATCGTTAGCGCCGACACTGGCGCGGTGACCGTGGACACGAGCACGACGGTTGGCCTGCAGGACACGCTGACGTTCACCCCCATGAACTGGAACACGGCGCAGACGGTGACGCTGGCCGCGGTGCAGGACGACGACCCGGTGGACGAGACGGTCGTGATCACCCACACCGCCAGCGGCGGCCTCGACAGCACGGCGTATCTGGGGGCGACGGTGGACGACGACGAAGCGCCGCTAGCGCTGGTGATCGACGCGGACCCGTCGACCCCGGCGCTCGTCGATGCCGGTCCGCTGGCGCTCGCGGAAGGCGCGGCGCCGGGCGAGGAGTACGCCGTGAAGCTGCCCCGGGCGCCGAGTGCGACGGTGACAGTGACGGTGACGAGCCGCAGCGGCGCCGTGACGGCGGACACGAGCACGACTGTGGGCGTGCAGACGACGCTCACGTTCACGACGATGGACTGGGACGCCTGGCAGACGGTGACGGCCACCGCCGCCGAGGACGACGACGCCGTGGACGAAGCGACGAGCATCGCCCACGTCGCCAGCGGCGCCGCGGAGTTCGCCGGCGTGACGACCAGCCTGCGCGTCGGCATCGGCGACGACGAGCGCGCCGGCACGGACTACGACGCGGACGAAGACGGCCTGATCGAGATCGACTCCCTGGCCAAGCTCAACGCCATGCGCTGGGATCTGGACGGCGACGGCGTCGCCGCGGACCCCGGCTACGAGGCCGCGTTTCCCGCCCCGGCCGCCG
Source organism: Candidatus Azotimanducaceae bacterium (assembly GCA_965243175.1). Classification (GTDB taxonomy): domain Bacteria; phylum Pseudomonadota; class Gammaproteobacteria; order Pseudomonadales; family Azotimanducaceae; genus VXYL01. The sequence goes on from OZ251532.1 coordinate 3,583,180, forward strand.
GCATGGGCTGTCCGGACGGCATGGACGACGACAACCTGCCGGACCCCTGCGTCGGCTACGAACTCGCCAGCGACCTGGACTTCGTCGGTTCCGCCTGGGAGTCCGGCTGGGATCCCATCGGCCCGGCCTCGACGCCGAACGACGCGACGCACTTCAACGCCGTCTTCGACGGCAACGGCCACTCCATCCGCAACTTGGTCGTGACCGCCTCCCGCAACTACTCCGGCCTGTTCGCGGCGCTGCGCGGCAGCGCGGTGGTGCGTTCGCTCGGTCTGCCGAACGCCAGGGTGACGGGCGGCTTGGGTTCGGCGGCGCCGTTGGCGGGCGCACTCTGGGGCCGGGTGGCGGCGGTCTGGGCGAGCGGCAGGGCGGCGGGCAACACCAACGTCGGCGGCCTGGTGGGGGCGGCGCAGGCGGGCTCGTCCATCGTGGCGAGCTACTCGACCGCGGCGGTGGCGTGCGGGTCGTCCGCCGGCTACACCGCCGGCGGCCTCGCGGCCTCGAACGAGGGAACCATCGAGGCGAGCTACGCGACGGGCGCCGTGACGGGCGGCTGCTCGGCGGCGAACAAATACGGCTTGGCGGGCGGTACCGGCACGGTCGCGGCGAGCTACTGGGACACGACCTTGAGCGGCGTCGACGACGACAACGACGCCGACCCGCCAGAGGGCCGCGCCACGTCGGATCTGCAAACCCCCACGTCGGCGACGGGCCTCTACGCGACATGGGACGACGAGGACGTGGACGGCGACGGCGTGCCCGGCACCGTTCTGGACGACGCCTGGGACTTCGGCACCAGCGCCCAGCATCCGGTGCTGAAGTTCCGCGGCCTGGACGCTGCCTTGCAGTTCAACTCCCAAGGCACGGACTCGGCGCCGAGCTTCGACAGCGTGGCCGACAAGACATTCCCCCGCGACCGCCCGATCCTGCCGTTCCAGGTCACCGCAAGCGGCGGCAACGGCGCCCTGTCCTACACCGCCACCGGGCTGCCCGCCGGGCTGGTCTTCGACGCCGACGGCTCGGGCGCTTGCGAGGTCGCCCGCACCATCTGCGGCACGCCGACCACCAGCGGCAGCGCCGTGACGGTGACCATCACGGCCACGGACTACGACGACAACCCCTACGCCAGCGACCGCGGCACCCTGACCTTCGACATCACCGTGACCGCGCCCTCGACCGAGGTCGGCGCGCTGCTGTTCGACGCCGACCTGGGGACGCCGGAGACGCTGGACCCCGGCCCGCTGTTCGTGGACGAGGGCGACGGCTCCGCCTACTCGGTGCGGCTCTCCGCGCAGCCGACGGCGACGGTGACCGTGGCGGTGGCGAGCGGCGACACCGGCGCCCTGACGGTCGACCGGAGTTCGCTCACCTTCACCACCCAGAACTGGGCCACCGCGCAGACCGTGGGGGTCACCGCGGTGGCCGAATCGTCGGACGCGGTGGACGAGTCCGTCGACATCGCCCACACGCCGACCGGCGGCGGCTACAGCGCCGCGGCCACGCTGCGCGTCGCGGTGTCGGACGCCGAGCGCGCGAACACGGACTACGACACGGACGAGAACGGCCTGATCGAGGTCTCCACGCTGGCGCAGCTGAACGCCATCCGCTGGGACCTGAACGGCGACGGCGCGGTGGCGGCCGGCGACCAGTCGAACTACGACGCCGCCTTCGGCAACGCCGCCACCGGCATGGGCTGCCCCACCGGAGGGTGCAGCGGCTACGAGCTGGTCCAGGACCTGGACTTCGACACCGATGGCGACGGTTCCACCTGGTCCGGCGCCACCCCGGCAAGCGACTCCGACGACACCTACCACAACAGCGGCAACGGCTGGGATCCCATCGGCGCCAACGCGACGCCGAGCGACAGCACGCACTTCAACGCCGTCTTCGACGGCAACGGCCACTCCATCCACAACCTGTTCGCCAACGGCGAGCGCGGCTGGTCGGGTCTGTTCGCGGCGTTGCGCGGCAGCGCCGTGGTGCGCTCGCTGGGGCTGCCGAACGCCCACGTGCGGCGCGCCTTCACCTACGCCGGCGCGCTGGCCGGCGAGAACTGGGGCCGGGTGGAGGCGGTCTGGACGACGGGCGCCGTGGCGGCGAACGATGGCGTGGGCGGGCTGGTAGGCCGCAACAGGCCGAATGCCACGATCGTGGCGAGCTACTCCACGGCGGCGGTGGAATGCGTCGAGAACGACGTCGCCAACACCGCCGGCGGCCTGACGGCCCAGAACGGCGGCACCGTGACGGCGAGCTACTCCACCGGCACGGTCTCCGGCAGTTGTCCCACGGTGGCCAACAAGCACGGCTTCGCCGGCGGTTCCGGCACGACGACGGGGAGCTACTGGGACACGGAGGCGAGCGCGGTCGCCGCGTCCGCCCAAGGCGTCGGGCGCACCACGGCACAGCTGCAAGGGCCCACCTCGGCGACCGGCATCTACAGCGGCTGGGATCGTCTGGACGTCGACGGCGACAGCGACGCGGAGGAAGCGCCGTGGCACTTCGGCACCAGTTCGCAGTATCCGGTGCTGAGCTACCGCGGCGCGGATCCGGTGCCCCAGCGCGGCGACTACGACCTGGACGACAACGGCCTGATCGAGGTGTACACACTCGCCCAGCTGAACGCCATCCGCTGGGACATGGACGGCAACGGCGCCCCGGCCTCCGGCAACGCCGCGGACTACGCCAAGGCCTTCCGCAACCACGTCGCCGGCATGGGCTGCCGGAGCGCCGGCTGCTACGGCTACGAACTGGAGAACGACCTCGACTTCGACACCGACGGCGACGGTTCCACGCACACCAACGGCGTCGGCGACAGCGGCGACGCCTACTGGAACGGCGGCAGCGGCTGGGATCCCATCGGCCCGTTCAACTTTCCGACCGCCACGACCCACTTCGCCGCGACCTTCGACGGCCAGGGACACGCGATCGCCAACCTGCTGTCGAGCCGCAACCGCGGCCGCGTGGGGCTGTTCTCGGCGCTGCACACCACCGCGCGCGTCCATTCGCTGGCGCTGCCCCGTGCCCGGGTGTCCTCCGGCGCGTCGTACGCCGGCGCGCTGGCCGGGCACAGCCGGGGGCGCGTGGCGGGCGTCTGGACGACGGGCGCCGTGCAGGCTTCGAGCTTCGCCGGGGGGCTGGTGGGGTGGCTGCAAGGCACGATGGTGGCGACCTACTCGAACGCCGCGGTGGAATGCACCGTATCGAACGCCAACGCGGCGGGCGGCGGGCTGGTCGGCAACATCGCGGGAACCGTCGTGGCCAGCTACGCGACCGGCGCCGTGACCGGCGCCTGCGGACGCAAGGGCGGCCTGGGCTACGTCGACACCGGCGGCAGCGTCACCGCCAGCTACTGGGACGTGGACCGCAGCGGCATCGACGACGACTCGGACGGCAACCCGCCCGAGGGCGTGACCTCCGCCAACCTGCGCATGCCCACCGGCTACACGGGCATCTACGCCGCCTGGGACGACCAGGACGTCGACGGCGACAACGCGGTCGGCGCCGCGGCGGACGCGGACGACGACGCCTGGGACTTCGGCGGCCGGTGGCAGTGGCCGGCGCTGAAGTTCGGCGGCCTGGACGTGGCCGGGCAGATCGCCTTGCAGCCGAACGTGGCGCCGACGTTCGGCACGGGTTCGGTGACGAACAAGACCTATCGCAAGGACCACGAGATAGCGACGTTCCAGGTGCCGGCGGCCAGCGGCGGGGAAGGCACGGGCTACACCTACTCGGCCAGCGGCCTGCCGGCGGGCCTCGTCTTCGAGGGGGTCTGCGGCGCGCGGCGGATCTGCGGCACCCCGACCGCCAACACCGTCGGCCCGAACACGGTGACCATCTACGCCCACGACGGCGACACGAACCTCGAGGACGCCGACCGCGCCGCGCTGACGTTCACCATCTCGGTAGTGACGCCCACCGCGGTGCTCGCCGCCGGCAACCGGACGACGCTGACCGAGGACAACCTAGACGACGCCGAAGTGACGGTGACGCTGACCGACGCGACGTTCGCCAGCGGCGTCGCGCTGTCCCACTTCGCGCCGAGCACCAACGTGCCGGGGCTCACCGTCGACGGGCTGGCGACGGTGACCGCCGGCGACACCACGGCGACGCTCACGCTCGACTACACCGGCGTGGACTTCACCGCCGTCCGCACCCTGTCGGTGACGGTGGCGGCGGCGGCCCACGACCTGCCCGGCGCCATCGCCAGCAGCGCGGCGACCGTCACCCCCACGCCGGGCATCGCCCTCAGCCCGGCGATGCTGACGGTGGAGGAGGACCCGAACGCCGGTGGCGGCACGAGCCGCAACGTCGGCACGTACACGATGCGGCTGATCGCCAACCCGAGGACCGAGACCGGCGGCAACTGCAGCGTCGTCGTCACCGCCACCAGCGACAACACGGACGTCTCCATCGACACGGACGCCACGCCGCAGACGGTGTCGCTCACCTTCACGCAGGCGAACTGGAACACGCAGCAGACCGTCACGGTCACCGCCGCCAGCGACAACGACAGCCAGGACGACGCGGCGACCATCGGCCACCTGCGCGTGGGCGGCTGCGCCGGCGGCTTCTTCGGCGCGCCGACGCTGCCCGGCATGGCCGTGACCGTACACGACGACGAGACGCCGGCCATCCTCCTCGACGCCAACCCGGCCACCCCGGGCATGGACGAGTCCGGCCCGCTGACGCTGGACGAGCTCTCCACCTCCTCGGACAACGCCAAGAGCTACACCGCGCGCCTGTCCGCCGAGCCCACCCAGACCGTGACCGTGACCATCGCCAGCGGCGACACCACCTCGGTGACCGTGGGCGACACCGACGGCGACAGCCTGAACGGCGTCCAGAACACGCTGACGTTCACGACCGCGAACTGGAACACGCCGCGGACGGTGACCCTGACGGCGGAGGACGACAGCGACGGCGTCGGCGAGAACGTGACCATCACGCACACCGCCAGCACCGCGACGCCGAGCGAGTACACCAACGTCCAGGCGACGCTCACTGCGGCGGTCACCGACGAAGAAGCGCCCGGCTTCGTGTTCGACGCCGATCCGACCTCGCCGGCCACGAACGAATCCGGCCCGCTGCTGCTGGAGGAGCTGTCGTCGTCCAGCACCAACTCGGCCAGCTACACGGTGCGCCTGACGTCGCAGCCGACCCAGACCGTGACCGCCACCATCACCACCAGCGACGCCACGGCGGTGACCGTGGGCGACACGGACACCGGCACGCCGGGCGACCAGAACACCCTGACCTTCACCGCCACGAACTGGAACACGGTGCAGACGGTGACCCTGTCGGCGCAGCAGGACGACGGCGCGGCCAACGAGAGCGTCACCATCGCCCACGCCGCGGCGACCACCCCCAACAGCGAATACACGAACATCACCGGCGACTTCATGGCGACGGTGGACGACGACGAGACCCCGGCGATCACCCTCTCCGCATCCGCCCTGTCGGTGCCGGAGGAGAACAGCAGCGACTACACCGTCCGCCTGGCGACGCCGCCGGAAGGCGGCAACGTCGTGGTGACGATCACCGGCGCCGCGGACGGCATCGCCGCCAGCCCGACGTCGCTGACGTTCACCTCGACGAACTGGAACACGCTGCGCACCGTGCGCGTGACCGCCGCGAACGACCAGGACGGCATGAACGAGACGGCGACCCTCGTCCACGCCGCGAGCGGCGGCGAGTACGACGACGCCGCGAACGTGAACCTCGACGTGACCGCGACGGACGACGACACGCCGAGCCTGCGCGTGACCCCGACCACCCTGGAGGTGGACGAGAACAGCAGCGGCATGTACACCATCCGCCTCAACACCCAGCCGAGCGCCACCGTGACGGTGACGGTCTCCGGCGCGACCGGCGCCGTGACCGTGGACACGGCCACGACGAGCGGCGACCAGGACACCCTGACCTTCACGCAGACGACGTGGAGCGCGACCCAGACGGTGGCCGTGGCCGCAGCCGACGACGGCAACGCCGTGAACGAGATGCTGACCCTCGCCCACGCCGCGAGCGGCGGCGACTACGCCGGCCTGGCGTCCGCCTCCCGCCCGAGCGTCCAGCTGACGGTGGACGACGACGACATGGCCGGCATCCTCGTCGACGCCGACCCGAACACCGCGAACGACCAAGCGGGCCCGGTGCTCGTGAACGAGCTCTCCACCGCGACCAACAAGACCCACGACTACACGGTGCGCCTGTCCTCGGAGCCGACCCAGGACGCCACGGTGACCATCGTCAGCGACCTCGCCTCGGTGACGGTGGGCGACACCGACGGCGACAGCCTGAACGGCGTCCAGAACACGCTGACGTTCACGGCCGCGAACTGGAACACCCCGCGAACGGTGACCCTGACCGCCGCCGAGGACGACAACGGCGTCGGCGAGTCCGCGACCATCACCCACACGGCGACCACGCCGTCGGCGAGCGAGTACACGAACCTGATGGCCACCCTGACGGCCAACACCACCGACGACGACACGCCGAGCTTCGTCTTCGACGCCGACCCGGACACGGCGAACGACCAGTCCGGCCCGCTGGCGCTGAACGAACTGTCGTCGTCCAGCACCAACTCGGACGACTACACGGTGCGCCTGTACACGCAGCCGGTCCAGACCGTGACCGCGACCATCACCAGCAACACGTCCTCGATCACCGTGGACGACACCGACGGCGACAGCCTGAACGGCGTCCAGAACACGCTGACGTTCACGGCGACGAACTGGGCCACCCCCCAGACGGTGACCCTCACGGCGCAGCAGGACGACAACGGCTTCGACGAAACCGCCACCATCACGCACCGCGCCAGAACGACGCCGAACAGCGAGTACACCAACGTCGACGGCACGTTCATGGCGTCCGTGACCGACGACGAGACCCCGGCGATCACCCTCTCCACGACCACCTTGACGGTGATGGAGCAGAACAGCGCCGCCTACACCGTGCGCCTCGCCACGGAGCCGGTCGGCGGCAACGTCACCGTGGACGTCACCGGCGCGTCGCTCGGCCTCTCGGCGAGCCCGACGCGCCTGATCTTCACGACGGGCAGCTGGGACACCGAGCGCACGGTGCGCATCACGGCGGCGAACGACCAGGACGGCGACAGCGAGGTGGTCACGTTCAGCCACGCCGCGAGCGGCGCCGACTACGGCAGCGTCCCGACGGCGGCGCTGGTGGCCACGTCCATGGACAACGACACCCCAAGGCTGAACGTGACGCCGACCACCTTGGAAGTGGACGAGAACAGCAGCGGCCGCTACCGCATCCGCCTCAACACCCAGCCGAGCGCCACCGTGACGGTGACGGTCTCCGGCGCGTCCGGCGCGGTGACCGTGGACACGGCCACGACGAGCGGCGACCAGAACACTCTCACGTTCACCACCACGACGTGGAGCGCCTACCAGACGGTCACTGTGGCGGCGGGAGACGACGGCAACGCCGTGAACGAGATGCTCACCCTGTCGCACGCCGCCAGCGGCGGCGACTACGGCTCTCTGGGCGCAGGTGCCCGCCCGAGCGTGCAGCTCACCGTGGACGACGACGACATGGCGGGCATCCTCGTCGACGCCGACCCGAACACGCCGAACGACCAGTCCGGCCCGCTGGCCCTCGCCGAACTCTCCACCGCGTCGAACAAATCGGTGAGCTACACCGTGCGCCTGTCCTCGGAGCCGACCCAGGACGCCACGGTCACGATCGCCAGCAACGACACGGCGGTGACGGTGGACGACACCGACGGCGACAGCCTGAACGGCGTCCAGAACACCCTCACGTTCACCAGCGCGAACTGGAACACCCCGCAGACGGTGACCCTGACCGCCGCCGAGGACGACAACGGGGTAGGGGAGAGCGCGACGATCACCCACACGGCCACCACGGCGACGAGCAGCGAGTACACCAACCTGACGGCGACGATCACCGCGAACACCACCGACGACGACACGCCGAGCTTCGTCTTCGACGCGGACCCGGACACGGCGAACGACCAGTCCGGCCCGCTGGCGCTGAACGAACTGTCGTTGTCCAGCAACAACTCGGACGACTACACGGTGCGCCTGTACACGCAGCCGATCCGGACCGTGACCGCGACCATCACCAGCAATACGCCATCGGTGACGGTGGGCGACACGGACGGCGACAGCCTGAACGGGGTCCAGAACACGCTGACGTTCACCGCGACGAACTGGAACACCCCCCAGACCGTCACCCTCACGGCCCAGCAGGACGACAACGGCTTCGACGAAACCGCCACCCTCACGCACAGGGCGAGGACGACGCCGAACAGCGAGTACACCAACGTCAACGGCACGTTCACCGCGAGCGTGACCGACGACGAGACCCCGGCCATCGTCCTCTCCGCGTCCACCCTCACGGTGCCGGAGGAGAACAGCGCGACGTACACCGTCCGCCTCGACACCGAGCCGGTGGGCGGCGCCGCCACGGTGGACATCACGGGCGCGGCCGACGGCATCGCCCCGAACCCGACGCGCCTGGTCTTCACGGCGTACAACTGGAACACGCAGCGGACGGTGCGGGTGACCGCCGCGAACGACGACAACTCGGGCAACGAAACCGTGACCCTGCGCCACGCCGCGACGGGCGCGGACTACGGCAGCGTCCCGACCGTGGAGATCGAAGTGACGTCGACCGACGACGACACGCCGAGCCTGCGCGTCTCCCCAACGCAGCTGCCGGTGCGCGAGAACGGCAGCGCGACGTACACGATGCGCCTGAACACGCTGCCGAGCGCGACGGTGACGGTGACCGTGAGCGGCATGACGGCGGAAGTGACGGTCGACGCCGACCCGGACGCCTCCGGCGACCAGACCGCCCTGACGTTCACCAGCTCGAACTGGAACGCGAACCGCACGGTCGAGGTGACCGCGGCGGACGACCCCGACGCCACCGACGAGACGGTGAACCTGCTGCACGCCGCGACCGGCGGCGACTACACCGGCCTGGCGCTCGCCTCGCGCCCGGGCGTCACGGTGTCGGTGGACGACGACGACACGCCGGCCATCCTGCTCGACGCCGACCCGGACGCGGCGAACGACCAGCCCGGCCCGCTGGCGCTGAACGAGCAGTCCGGCCACGCGGACAACGTGAAGAACTACACGGTGCGCCTGGCCACCGAGCCGACCGCGCAGGTGGAGGTGGAGGTGTCGAGCGGCGACCGCGCGGTGACCGTGGACACGGACGTCACCCCCCGAACGCGCACCCTGACCTTCACGACGACGAACTGGGCCACGGCGCTGACGGTCATGGCGACTGCCGCGGAGGACGACGACGCCTCCAACGAGCCGCGCGTGGCCATCTCCCACACGGCGACCGGCGGCGACTACGAGGACGTCTCGGCGCAGCTGTTCGCCAGCACGGTGGACGACGACGAGCCGGCCATCGTGGTCGTCGCCACGGCCCTGGTCGCCTCCGGCGTGGCCGAAGGCGGGGAGGCCACCTACACCGTGCGCCTGGACACCGAGCCGGCCGGCGTGGCCCGCGTGTCGGTCGCGGCGGAGGGCGCCGTGTCCGTGGATCTGGATCGGCACCAGGCGGGCGTCCAGCCCTGGCTGCGCTTCGACGCGACCAACTGGAACACCCCCCGCACGACATCGGTGCGCGGCCTCGACGACGCGGACGCGGCATCCGGCATGGCCATGCTGCGCCACACGTCCTCCGGCGCCGACTACGGCCGCGCCCCGGCGGTGGACGTGCAGTTCGCGGTGTCCGACAACGACACGCCGCAGGTGCTGGCCGACGCGACATCGGTGGACGTGAACGAGAGTTCGTCGTCGGCGTACTCGGTGACGTTGGCCGCAGCCCCGACGGGCGGCACGGTGGAAGTGACCCCGACCAGTTCGGACGAAGCGGTGGCGACCGTCTCGCCGACGATGCTGCGCTTCACGGCGTCGAACTGGAACGCCCCGCAGCGCGTGACCGTGCGCGGCGTCTCGGACGGTGCCGCCAGCATCACCCACCCGACGACCGGCGCCGACTACGCCACGGCATCCACGCCCACGGTGGCGGTGACGGTGCGCGACGAGGACGCTCCCGGCGTCCGGGTCGAACCGCCGCTGCTGCGCCTGGAGGAGGGCGGAACGGCCGGCTACCGCATGCGCCTGAACACGCAGCCGGCCGCCGACGTGACGGTGACCGCGACCAGCGGCAGTTCGGAACTGACCCTGCAGGACGGCGTACAGCAGGTGGGAACGCTGGCGCTGACGTTCACGACGGGCAACTGGAGCGCCGAGCAGCAGGTGCGGGCGCAGTCCATCGTCGACGACGACGTGGACGACGACTCGACGACGGTGACGCACGCCGTGGCGGGCTACGCGGGCGTTTCGTCCGCCCCGACGCTTGCCGTCGAGGTGGAGGACGCCGACGCGCCGGGCATCGCCTTCGACCCGGCCGACGGACTGTCGCTGACGGAGGGCGGCGCGGCGACCGGCATGTACTCGGCGGTGCTCACGGCGCGTCCGTCGGGCACGGTGACGGTCGCCGTGTCGAGCGACGACGCCGGCCTCGCGTTCGACACGAACGTCGCCCCCGGCGCCCCCGGCGACCAGACGGCGCTCACGTTCACGACGACGAACTGGAACGTGCCGCAGACGGTCGCCGCCCGCGCCGAAGCGGACGGCGACGCCGCGACGGAAGAGGCGGTTCTGCTGCACGCCGCGGCCGGCGGCGGCTACGACGGCGTGACGGCGGAGTACGACGTGCAGGTGGCGGACGCGGATGCCGCGCCAGCGCCGGCGCGGGTATCGGCGTCGTCGGCCGGAACGACGAGCCTGGCGGTGTCGTGGTCGGCGTCTCCGGGAGCGTACGGCTACTGGGTGCAGTGGCGCCGCGTCGGCGAAGAGTGGAGCCTCGACCGGCTGATCGAGGTGCCGGGCGCCGGCGCGGCATCGGCAGGCGTGGGCGGCGGCGCACTGCGGGTCGCCACCGGCCCGCTGTCGGCGCGCATCGACGGCCTGCGCGAGGGCGTGGTCTACGAGGTTCGTGTACGGGCCTTGAACCGCGGCGATCCGGGCAGCCCGTCGCCAACGGCGAGCGCAACGCCCCGCGCCGCAAGCGCCGGCGGCAACCGCGCGCCGGAAATCGTGGCGACGCCGGAGATCGTGCTGCTGCCGGTCGGCGGGCAGACGGAACTCGACCTCTCGGCGCTGTTCGCGGAACCGGACGGCGACGCGATCTCGTACTCGGCGGTCTCGGCGGATCCCGAAGTGGCGTCGGCGACGGTCGCCGGAAGCGTTCTGCGAATCTTCGGCGGCCGCCCCGGCAACGCCCAGATCGCGGTGACGGCGGAGGATCCACAGGGACTCTCGGCGCGTCTGGACATTCGCGTCGGCGTGATCGGCACGGCGTGCTCGACCGAACCGGCGCAGGCGCCGGAAGGCGGCACGGCGGTGGTGGTAGCCGAACTGGCGTCGGCGGTGGAGGGTTCGACGACGCTGCGCTGGCGCATCGGCCGCGATGGAGATCCGGCGACTCCGGACGCGGATGCCGGCGACCACGGCGACGCCTCCGGCGAAGTGGAGATCCATGGCGGCGAGCGCTGCGCGGAAATCGAGATTCCGATTCTCGACGACGCCGTGGCGGAGCCAGCGCGGGAATGGTTCACGGTGGAGATGCGGCTGCGCTACAACCGCGACGCGCGGCTGGTGAGCGCGACGGCGCAAGTGGCGGTGCTGGAAGGCGTCTGCGACCGGGCGCCGGCGGTGCGCCGCGCGCTGACGGCGGCGACCGACGCGGACCGCTGCGAACAGCCAGCGCCAGCGGATCTGCGCCGGGTGCGGACGCTGGACCTCGCCGGCGCCGGCTTGGGAGCGCTGGCGACTGAGGACATGGGCGGCCTCTCCGGGCTGCGGATGCTGGACCTCTCCGGCAACGGCCTCGAAGGGTTGCCGGCGTTGCCCGAAGCGACGCGCTTGGAACATCTGCTGCTCGGCGGCAACGCGCTGGAAGCCGTGCCGCTGGGCGCTCTGCCGGCGCCGGAGCGGCTGCGCGGCCTGACGCTCTCGGACAACGCGCTCGCCGACCTGCCGGCGGACGCCTTCGCGGCGGTGCCCGGGCTGCGCTCGCTGCGCCTGGACGGCAACCGGCTGCGGACGCTGCCGGACGGTCTGTTCGCCGGCCTCGGTGCGCTGCGGATGCTGCGGCTGGACGGCAACCCGGGCGCGCCGTTCGCCGTGCCGGTGCGTCTGGAACGCATCGACGCCGAGCCGTGGGCGGCTGCGCCGGCGACGCTGCGGGCGACGATGCCGCTGGGCGCACCGTTCGAGGCGGTGCTCGGCCTCTCGGCGGAGGGCGGGACGTTCGCGGACGGCGGCGCCGAGTCGGAGACGACCGTTCCGGCGGGAGAGACCGCGAGCGCATCGTTCGCGGTGGATTCGGCCACCGGCTTCGCCCGCGTCTCGCTGACGGTGCCGGCGCTGCCGGCCCGCCAGTGTCTGAGCGGCCCGTGCTGGCAGGGCTTCGCGCTGGAAGCGCCCGCGCCGCTGGCGCTGTTCGCGCGGGCGCCGCGGGTTCTCGCCGCGCCGGAACCCGACGCGCTGTTCGGCGAAGGTCTGCGCGTGGCGCTGTCGTCGCTGGCGGAGGCGGGCGAGCCGGGCGGCGAACTGGAATGGAGCGTTCGTTCCTCCGATCCGACGGTGGCGCGGGCGCGTATCCTCGGCGGCCATCTTCTCGTCGAACCGGAACCCGGCGGGGAGGGCGTGGTGCTGGTGGAGGCGACCGCGACCGACCGCCACGGCCAGACCGCGACGGTGCGCTTCGAGGTGCGGGTGGAGTTCCACTGGCCGTCCAGCACCCGCAGCTGGCGCCGCGTCATTCAGTCGAACGGGGAGAGGTGAACGCGCGTTGCGCCCGACGCGCCGACCTGAGGTTTGTCGTCCAGCTGAGCGAGGGAGTCACCCGGCGAACGGCTGCTTGAGCAGTTCCATCATCTCGTTCATGTCCAGCCTTGCTGGCGCGTCCGTGGCTTCCAGCAGCCGTTCGGCGAGGTCGCGCTTGCGGTGGTGCAGGTCCACGATCTGCTCCTCGATCGTGCCTTCGGCGACCAGTCGGTAGATGGTCACCGGGCGCGTCTGGCCGATGCGGTGCGCCCGGTCCGATGCCTGGTCCTCGACCGCCGGATTCCACCATGGGTCCATGTGGATCACGTAGTCGGCGGCGGTCAGGTTCAGCCCGACGCCGCCCGCGGTCAGCGAAATCAGAAACACGTCGCCGTCGCCGGCTTGGAACGCCTTGATGCGTTCCGTGCGCTCCTTCGCCGGCGTGGAACCGTCGAGATACTGGTAGCGTACGCCGGTCTCGCGCAGATGCTCCTCCACCAGCGCCAAGTGCATCACGAACTGCGAGAACACCAGCACCTTGTGGCGGTTGTCCAGCAACTCCGCCAACGTGGTGGCGAAGGTGGCGAGCTTGGCGCTGGCGGTGGCCAGCGGCAGGTCCTCCGGCGCGTCGTCGGCGTCGAGTATCAGCCTCGGGCTGCAACAGGCCAGCCGCAGCCGCGTCAGATGCGCGAGCAGGCGCATCCGGCCGCCGTCCGCCGCATTGGCGAGTTCGTCCAGCGCCTGCTGCCGCAGCGCCTCGTACAGCGACGCTTCTTCCTCCGAGAGCTTGACGTGCAAGGTGATCTCCGTGCGCGGCGGCAGGTCGTCCAGCACGTCGGCCTTCAGCCGCCGCAGCACGAACGGGCTGATCAGCCGCCGCAGCCGCGCTTGGGCGACGGCGTTGCGGTCGCGTTCGATGGGCAGGGCGAAGCGCGTTCGGAACTGCCGCAGCGAGCCGAGCAGGCCGGGATTGGCGAACCCGAACAGCGAGTGCAGGTCCATCAGGTTGTTCTGCACTGGCGTGCCGGTGGTGATGACGCGGAAGTCCGCGCGCAGTTCCTTCGCCGCCTGGCTGCGCTTGGCGGCGGGGTTCTTGATGGCCTGCGCTTCGTCCAGCACCACCGTGTGCCACGCCACGCCGGAAAGCTGATCGGCGTCGTTCTGCAGCAGGCCGTAGGTGGTCACCAGCACCTCGAAGGGGCCGACCTGCGCAAGCGCAGCTGTTCGCGCCGCGACCGCGCCAGCATAGGCGTCGAACCGCAAGGTGGGCGCGAAGCGGCGCGCTTCGGCCAGCCAGTTCGGCACCACGGAGGTGGGCGCCACGACCAGCGCCGGGCCGCCGGGGGCGCGTTCGAGCAGCAGCGCCAACGTCTGCAAGGTCTTGCCGAGCCCCATGTCGTCGGCAAGGCAGGCGCCCACGCCCCATTGCGACAGCCGCGACAGCCAGCGATAGCCTTCCAGCTGGTAGGGGCGCAGTTCGGCCTGCAAGGTGCTTGGCACGGTCGGCTCGAAGGTCGTCGCCGCCTGCATCCTGTCGCGCAACGTCGGCCAGCCGTCGTCGGCGGTCTCCAGCTGGGTGTTCTCGATCAGATCCTCTACCGCCAACGCCGCGAGAGGATCCAGGCGCACACTGCCCTTGGCGCCGCGCGTTGCCAGGCTAGCGAAGTCGTCGAGCTGGCGGCGGAAGGTGTCGGTCAGCGCCAGGAACTCGCCGTTGCCGAGCGGCAGAAAGCGCGAATCGCCGCGCTGCTCGACCAGTTCCAGCAGGCGGCGCAGATCCAGCGTGCGCTCTTCGTCCACCGGCAGTTCGCCGGACACCTGCATCCACTGCGCGGCGGACTTCATCGACAGCCGCATCGACTTGGCGGACGCATGGGAGACCACGCGCATCGACTTGCCCCGTGGCCATCGGCAACGCGCATCGGCCGCGTCGAGCAGTTCCAACAGCTCCAGACAGTCGTCCGGTTCCGGCAGCGACAGCGGGTGCAGCGTGGACGGCATCGACGCCAGCGGCGGGCAGCGCTCGACCAGTTCCTCGGCGGCAAGGCGTTCGCCGCCCAGGTCGCGCTCGGTGCGCACGTTCTCGCCGTCGCGGAGAGCGAACACCACCGCGCCGCCGCTGCCGGGCGGGAAGCAGACTCTGGAGTTCGGAATCGGTTCCACTTCGAGGGCGACGGCGAGACCGGCGTCCAACGGTTCGAGACGCACCCAAGGCATCGAGTCGGCGTCGACCAACACGCCGTCGTCCGCCTGCGCCTCGACGCTCGGCAGGCTCGACGCCACGCGCACGTTCCTCGCCAGCCGTGGCAGCGCCTTCAGGAAGCGCGGCTTGGCGTCGGCTGGCAGGCGCAATCCGTCGCCCGCAACCGCGTGCCACAGCGACCGCTGCGCAGGATCGAAGAAAGTGACTTCGCAGCGTCCGGGCGCGGTCATGGCGGCATGGTAGGCGCCGTCGGTGCCGCTGCGGGCCGGCGTGATCCGCGCCACCACGCCGCCGTCCGCTTCCGCGTCCACCGCCAGTTCCGGCTCGCGGCGCACCACCTCGACGGGCTTGCCGTCCGCGTCGAGAACATGGGGATGGCCGGCCAGCGCGTACAGGCTGGCGATGCCGAAGTAGTCGTCCTGCTTGTGCCAGATCGTGCGCGACGACGCCGCGGCGATGGCTTCTTTATCTTGCGGCAGCAGGTAATCCATCTTCGTGGACTCCGCCGCCAGGCGCTTGGCGCCGTACTGCTTGCCCCGCGTCCAGGCGCCGTTGCGCCCGCGACGCTGGGCGCGCGCATCCAGAACGATCGCGCCAGCGCGGTAGTAGAGCGTCCACACGAGGCGATCCGTGTTCGGCTGCGTTTCCGGCGGCGCGTCCTCGTCGCGGTCGGCCAGTTCTTCCAGCGTCGCCAGGTTCGCCGCCCAGCCGCGCGGCGGCACGGCGAGGGTGGTCAGCGTGACGGTGCCCAGCTTGGCGTGGTCGGGCGCGTCTTCCGCGCTTGCGTTGAGCGGCGCGTCCGGCAGCAGCCGGCGCACCACCGTGTCGCATTCGGCGGTTACCCAGGCGAAGCCGTTTGCCGCGGCGCGCTGGCGTAGGGCCTGCAGCGCTTCCGGCAGATCCGGCCCGTCCTTCGGCAACTCTCCCCCCAGCCAGCAGCTTCGGATGCCGTCGAACAGCGCCGTCAAGCCGCTGCGCCAGCGGTCGAAGCCATACGCCGAGCCGCTCTTGGCCTTGACTGCCGCGGCGTGCTGCGCGAGACGCAGGCCGCTCTCGTGGCGGTCGCCGTAGGAATGGCTGGCGCCGATGTCGTTCAGCAAGTCGAGAGCGTCCGGCGCATCGAGCCGCACCAGCGCCAGGAGCGCGAGCGAAAACGCCCGATCGTTCGGCCACACCAAGCGCTTTCGACGCCCTCTGAGGACATCCAGGGCGTCTTCGATGTGCTGCCGCGCCTGTTCGTCCTCGCCGCGCAGCATCGCCGTCAACGCCCGCGCGGAGGCCTTGCCGGCCCGTGCCGCGGTCTGTTGCCGCGCCGCCGAGGGCAGGGCATCGAAGACCGCCTCCGCGGCGTCGAAGCGCCCTTGCAGGGCGCGGATGTAGGCGATGTCCGGCGCGTGCTCGAGCGGGTTCTCGCTCACCTCGTCGCAGAAGGCGATGAGCGCGTCGGCCGGCGCCGCGGTCTTCGCGGCATGGCCGAGGCAGGCGGCGCGAACGCCCGGCAGATCCGCCGGCGGCAACGCCCGCAGCGCTTCCTCCGCGAACGGCTCGACCAGCAGACCAATATCTCTCGCCGCCCATCTGTCGGCGGCCCGAATCTCCCGAAAGCGCTTCGTTTCGCCCGCGAGCAGATAGCCGCGCAACAGCACTTCGGTGGTGGCGGACTCTCGATTCGCCGCCTCGATGCGGTCAGCCGCCTCCGGCCCCTTTTCCTGTTCCTTCTCGCGCTGCAGCAAACGCGAGACCGCGTCGAGCAGCGGCAACAGGACGCCTTCCGAACGCGCTTCGCGCAGCAGGCGCAGCCCCCAGTCGGCCCCCACCGCGACGTTCCCATCGGCGTTCCGCTCGCCCACGCCGCTGGCGACCAGCCCTTCGAGCTGTGTTTCAAGCGATGGCGCATTCGCTGGCAGAAACGGCTGCAACGCCGCGTCGTCGAGCAGAATCCGAGCCCGGCTTGCGGCCAACGAACGCGGCGCGAACGCCGCATAGACCTGCGCCGTCAAGCGCAGTTCGGCACCGAGGCGCGACTTCGCGCCGCCGCTGGTTCGAGCAGCCATACCATCACCTTTCGTCGAATGAACGGTGCCGCTGGACACCCAACGGAACACGCACCGGCCACCATATAGCAACGACAGAGAACAGTCGCAATGCCGCGCTAACGGCACGGAGGAGAGCGGCTAGCCAGTCGAAAAGCGCGGTTTTCGGGTAGCGCTCCGCTGCCGTCGATTCGAGTTGCCAGCGGGTGTGCGGACGTTCTACAATTCGCCCTGTCGCCGTTCCGGCCAGCTGTCCCCTTCGTCTAGTGGCCTAGGACTCCGGGTTTTCATCCCGGCAACAGGGGTTCGACTCCCCTAGGGGACGCCAATTCTCCGCCCGCTGAGGGACCGTCGGCGCTACAGCGTCCAGACTGTGACTTGGCTGTCGCCTCGTGTCTCGTTCTGGCCTTCGGCTTCGTCGTCGGTATCGTGCGGGACGGTGCGGCGGTCGAAGAGCACCAGATGTCCTTCCTTCGTGCGGCACTTCTCCATGTAGCCGAGCGTTTGTTCCACGCGCTCGATGGTCGTGGTGGCACGTTGTACCGTGCTGGTGGATGGTGGCACGTTGCATCGATGCTGGTGGATGGTGGCACGTTGCGTCGATGCTGGTATGGTGCGGCCTCCATCGAGAAGCGGGGGCTGTTCCATGGCGGAGGCCGCTTTGGTGCGCGAATCCACGATCGAGGCGGAGGGCCTGGGGCACACGTACAAGGGCGGCCATGTCGCTCTCGACGGCGTGGATCTCGCGCTCGGCACTGGCCTCTTCGGACTGCTGGGGCCGAACGGCGCCGGCAAGAGCACGCTCATGCGGATCATCTGCACGCTGCTGGTGCCGAGCCGTGGCAGCGTTCGCGTCTGCGGTCACGACGTGACCCAGCAGCGGCGCGAGGTGCGCGGGCTCATCGGCTACCTGCCGCAGGAGTTCGGGGCGTGGCGCAGCCACCGGGCGGAGGAAGTGCTGGACACCTTGGCGCGCTTGTCCGGCATGGCGGAGAAGAAGGAACGCCGTCGGCGCGTTGCCGAGACGCTGGAGCTGGTGGGTCTCGCCGAGGTCGCCGACCGCAAGGTGAAGAAGCTCTCCGGCGGCATGGTGCGGCGTCTCGGCGTGGCGCAAGCGCTGGTCCACGAGCCGCAGGTGCTGATCGTCGACGAACCGACCGTCGGCTTGGACCCGGAAGAACGCATGCGGTTCCGGCAGATGATGGCGAAGCTGGGACAGGACCGCACCATCCTGCTCTCCACCCACATCGTCGCCGACCTCGGCGGCGGCTGCAAGGAAATCGCCCTCTTGGATGGCGGCAAGGTCGTCTTCCAAGGCAGCCCCGACGACATCCTCGAACATGCGGCAGGCCGCGTCTTCGAACTTGAAACCGATGCGGCCACTGCGGAACGGGTGGAGGCCGACTACGAGATCGTCTCCCGCAGCGGGGCTGGCGACCAGATTCTGCTGCGAGGCGTCGCCGCCAACGACCTCCCCGAAGGAGCGCAGGTCGCGCAGACGCCGACCTTGGAGGAAGCCTATCTGGCCTTCATGGCGGCCCGAGGCCGCTCCGACGCGGCGCGTCAGGAAGAGGCGAGCAAGGAGTAGACGAGCGCCTGAAGCCGCAAGAGCCGCCCACGGCTGGCGGCTCCGCTTGGTGCCCCTAAGCGGCTAAAGCCCCAGCGCCGCCCGGTCCAGCGGCTTGAGCGGCACGTCCGGGTCCGGCGATGGAATGGCCGAGAGCAGCAGCTTCGTGTAGTCCTGCTGCGGGCGCTCGAAGACGTCCTCCACCGTTCCCGTCTCCACCACCCGGCCGTGGTGCATCACCAGCACACGGTCGCAGATGTGGCGCACCACCGCCAGATCGTGGGCGACGAAGAGATACGTCAGGCCGAGTTCGGTCTGCAGATCCTCGAGCAGATTGATGATCTGCGCCTGCACCGAAACGTCCAGCGCGGAAACCGATTCGTCGCACACCACGAAGGTGGGGCGCAGCACCAGCGCCCGCGCGATGCCGATGCGCTGCCGCTGGCCGCCGGAGAAGGCGTGCGGATAGCGGGTGAGCGAGTCCCGCTCCAGCTGCACCAGGTCCAGCATGTGCATCGCCTGCTCCAGGCGCTTGGCGCGGTTGCGCTCGCCATGCACCAAGAGCGGTTCCTCGATGATCTGCCGCACCGTCATGCGCGGATTGAGCGACGAGAACGGGTCCTGGAAGATCATCTGCATCTCGCGGCGCAGCGGCACGAGGTCGCGTTCCGCCATGTTGTGCAGGTTCGTCCAGCCCGAGGCGGCGTTGAAGCGCACCGTTCCGGCATCGGGATCGATGGCGCGCAGAATGCACCGCGCCAGCGTCGTCTTGCCGGAGCCGGACTCGCCCACCACGCCCAGCGTCTCGGCGCGCGCCAGGTCGAACGACACGTCCTCCACCGCCGCCAAGTCGCCGAAGAACTTGCTGAGCGCGCGCACTTCGAGCAGCGTCTCGCTCCCTCCGTTCATTCGCGCAGCTCCGCTGGCAGTTGTTCCCTGGGCAGGCTCACCTTGCGTCCATCGGAGAGCGTGAGCAGCGGGTAGGGCGTGGTGATGTCCGCATCGCCGACCACGCTGGCGATGGTGGCGAGTCGTTCGCCGGGCGGCACGATGCCCGGAATCGCCTTCAGCAGCCCCTTGGTGTACGGATGCGCGGGCGCCTTCAGCACTTGCCGCACCGTGCCCACCTCCAACACCCGCCCCTGGTACATCACCACCACGTGATCCGCGATCTGCGCGACCACGCCCAGGTCGTGGGTGATGAAGATCACCGAGTTCTTCAGTTCGTTCTGCAAGTCGCGCACCAGGGTGAGGATCTCCGCCTGGATGGTGACGTCGAGGGCAGTGGTCGGCTCGTCGCAGATCAGCACTTCCGGGTTGCACACCAGCGCCATCGCGATCACCACCCGCTGCCGCATCCCGCCGGAGAACTCGAAGGGGTACATCTTCATGCGCCGCTCGATGTCGCCGATGCCGACGCGATCCAGCATCTCCGCGGCTTCCGCCCAAGCCTCCTGCTTGCTCACGTCGCGGTGGCAGAGGATGGCCTCCGCCACTTGGCCGCCGATGTCGTGGACCGGCGAGAGCGCCGTCATCGGTTCCTGGAAGACCATGCTGATGTGCCCGCCGCGCAAGTCGAGCAGGCGCGGGTCCTTGTCCGGCAGGGCGGCGATGTCGAAGCCTTCGCCGCTGCTCGGCGCGAACTGGATGGAACCGTGCGTGATGCGCCCCGGCTTCTGGATCAAGCGCATGATGCAGTTCGCGGTAACCGACTTGCCGGAGCCGGACTCGCCGACGATGGCCGTGACTTCGCCGCGCGGCACGTCGAAGCTCACGTCGTGCAGCGCGTGGGTCAGGCCGGTGTCGGTCTTGAACTCCACCGCGAGGTCGCGAATCGCCAGCACCGGCGTTGCCATCAGCCTTGCCCGCCCGTGCTGTAGGGATCGGCGGCATCGCGCAAGCCGTCGCCGAAGAGGTTGAAGGCCATCACCGCGAGCACCACGAACAGCCCCGGAATCATCAGCCACGGCGTCATCACGATCACCTGGTAGTTCTGCGCCTGCTGCAGCAGCACGCCCCAGCTCACCACCGGCGGGCGCAGGCCGATGCCGAGGAAGCTGAGCGCGGTCTCGCCGATGATCATGGCCGGCACCGCGAGCGTCGCGGTGGTGATGGTGTGGCTGAGGAAGTTCGGCAGCATGTGGCGCAGAATCACGCGCATTCGCTTGGCGCCGATGAGTCTCGCGGCGACCACGAACTCCTCCACGCGCAGCGCCAGGAACCGCCCGCGCACCTGCCGCGCCAGAATCGTCCAGCCGAACAGCGAGAGGATGATGGTGACGCCGAAGTAGATGCGCAGCGGCGACCAGGCCGGCGGCAGGGCGGCGGTCAGCGCCATCCACAGCGGCAGCTGCGGAATGGAGAGCAGCACCGCCGTGATCCACTGGATCAGCCGATCCACCCAGCCGCCGATGTAGCCGGCGAGGCCGCCGAAGACGATGCCGAGCACGAACGTCATCACCAGCCCCACGAGCCCGATGGAGAGCGAAATCCGCGCGCCGTAGAACACCCGCGAGAACACGTCGCGCCCAAGCTGATCGGTGCCGAAGACGTGGACGTAGCCGTCTTCGCCGGTGGCGAACAGGTGCAGATTGGACTCGAACAGCCCCCAGAGCCGGTATTCGTCGCCTTCCGCGAACAGTTCGAGGGGGAAGCGCTTGGCCGGATTCACCGTGTACTCGCGCATCCAGGTGTCTGGATTCACCTGCATGTCGTAGCCGTACACGAACGGACGCAAGTGGAACTGGCCGTCCAGGTCGAAGAAGCGCACCAGCATCGGCGGCGCGTTGATGGCGGCGACGTTGCGCGTCTCCGGGCGGTAGGGCGAGACGAACTCGCACAGCGCGGCGACGAGGTAGAGCACGCCCAGAAAGCAGCCGCTCGCAAGCGCCAGCCGATGCCGCTTGAAGCGCCGCCAGGTGAGTTCGCGCGGCGTGATGGTGGCGAGCTGCTCCTCGCCCCGGGGTTCGGCCACGGCTGGGGCTGCCGCAGGGGCTGGCGCGCTGATCGCCGCGTCACTCATAGCGGATGCGCGGATCGATCCAAGCGAGCAGCAGGTCCGAGAGCAGCAGGCCCACCAGCACCAGAATCACCTGCAGCATCACCACGCTGCCGGCGAGGAACATGTCCTGGGTCTTCAGCGAGTCGAGCAGCAGCTGGCCGAGCGTCGGCAGATTGAGCACGATCGAGATGATCGCTTCGCCGGCGATAAGCGTTGGCAGCAGCAGCCCCACCGTGCTCACGAACGGATTGAGGGCGATGCGCAGCGGGTACTTCAGCACCAGCCGCACCGGCGTCACGCCCTTGGCGCGGGCGGTCACCACGTAGGGCTTGTTCAGTTCGTCCAGAAGATTCGCCCGCAGCACCCGCATGGTCGCCGCGGTGCCGCCCATGCCCAGCACCACCATCGGAATCCAGATGTGCTTGGCCAGGTCCCACAGCCGCTCCCAGCTCCACGGCGCCTCGCGGAACTCGGGCGAGAAGAGGCCGCCGATGCTGATGCCGAACCACTCGTAGCCGATGTACATGAAGATGAGCGCCAGCAGGAACTGCGGCGTGGCGATGCCGATGAGCCCGATCACGGTGAAGGCGTAGTCGCCGAAGGAGTATTGGCGCACCGCCGAGAAGATGCCGATGGGCAGCGCCACGGTCCACGTGAAGAGCACCGCCGAGATGGTGATCAGCAGCGTATAGCCCAGACGTTCGCCGATCAGTTCGTTGACCGGGCGCGAGTAGCGGTACGAATAGCCGAAATCGCCCGTCACGAACCCGCCGGCCCAGCGCAGATACTGCTCATGTATGGGCTTGTCCAGGTTGTACTGGGCGCGCAGGTTCTGCACCTGCTCCGCCGACACTTCCACGCCGGAGGCTTGCAGGCGATCCAGCGTCGAGGTGACGATGTCCCCCGGCGGCAGCTGGATGACGGCGAAGATGATGATGGAGATGAGCACCAGCGTCGGCACCATCCCCAGAGTGCGCCGCACTATATACGGGCGCGTCAACCGCAGGTACGCTCGCCGCACCGCCTGCACCACGGCTTTCGCCTTCGCCCAGACAGCCGGCCCGCCGGCCTGCTGCCCGGCCAACCCGGACGGCGCTGTGTCGTCGACCTCCAAATCTCCCCCGACGCCAAGGCGCCTAGCAAACGACTTCTAGCGAGAGTAACCGCAACCCCAACGCAAACGCCACCGGCAGAGCACGACATTTTCTCTCGATAGGTGGACTCGCGCCTTTCATCCGCAGCCGATGCGGACGGCGCGGGATCAAAGACCGGACGACCGCGACGATGGTTTGATTGCGCCGCAGCTAAGCTGAGCCGTTCAACGGGTTCACCGCGAGCCAGTCGTTGGCGAAGATGTCGACCAAATCCTTGCTGGCATCCCGTGCGTGGGCTGCGGTACCGAGTCCAAGCAGTCTGCTTGACCATGTGCTCGCAAGCGCGACGGCGCCCCCCAAGGCGTCTTCAGACGAGTCTTCTGGATTGGAAGGAGGCTGGCGCCGAAGGAGTACATCTTGAATCAGTTCCAAGGAGATGCTGTATGCCGCCCGTCGATCCCGATCCCGATGCAAGGCGGTGACATTGAGGTAGAGCCGAGGCAGGCCGTGATCCTTGGTCTCCAGCACGCGAATCCCGGCCATGCGCAGCTTGAGCTCGACATCCGTTTGGAACGCTTGCTCATCGAACCCCGCGTGTTCCGCCTCATCCTTAAAGGGCTCAACCACGACCATTACACCGGGCAGGTCCTTGAGGCTGTCTCGCTCGCGCATCATGTTGCTCTACCGTCGCGCCCAAACGTGGAATTTCGGCCAGCCGCCAGTTTGAGCGGAGGGTCCGTTGGGGGCTGCGTAGGGCTGGATTCCAGCGCCGCGACCCGCTTGTCCAGCTTGCGTAGGCGTCTGCTCTGCTTCTTTGCTTCGCGGCGTAGCTCCTGGAGCATTACGTCGTGCGCGTCCAGCTTGCTATTGTGCAAATCCAGCTTTTCGCTGTGCGCATCCAGCCTCTGGTTGACCCCTCGCAGCAATTGTTCGAGGTTCTCGAGCTTTGCTTCTATGCGGCCGCTGGCGTAGGCCGAGTCGCGTTCGCGCTGCGTAACGATGTTTCGCAGGTTCTGTATGCCAAAGTAGATGGCGGCGATTACGGCGACAACCGCGATCGCTGGCATCGCCAGCCACTGGAATTCCGCCACGATGTCGGCACCGTCCATGTTTCGATTAGAGCATACAGCTTGGTCGCTGAACCAACAAACGCGACAGACGCCCACCATGCGGCTGGGATCTACTCCTGCCGCGGCCTAGGCTTGGCTCGTACGGGAAGGCGAGCGCGATGGCCGACGCGGGCGGAGATGGTCGCGACGCGGCTTGCTGACGTAGCCGCGCCCTGGTCTACGCCCCAGTACCGGTCGCAGCCGGCGTCGAAGTCCGGTCCCGAAGTCGCGGAGTTGGCGTAGCCGCTCCACAGGCCAACGCCTTGAAGCGCCCGGAGTTCCGCGTTGAAGACGTGCCGGAAGCGGGCACGGCCCGCGGAGTTGCCGTGGCCGCCACGGGCGCGTTCGATGTCCATGCAGCTCGCTTGGCA
This sequence comes from Candidatus Azotimanducaceae bacterium, assembly GCA_965243175.1. Classification (GTDB taxonomy): domain Bacteria; phylum Pseudomonadota; class Gammaproteobacteria; order Pseudomonadales; family Azotimanducaceae; genus VXYL01. The sequence continues at coordinate 3,607,397 of OZ251532.1, forward strand.
GCCGTCCAGGGTGCGGACGTGGTCCTGGGCCAGGGCGCAGATGGCGTCTTCTTCGAGGCGCACCAGCTGCTCCTGGGAGGCGGTCGTGAGCGCGTGGTATTCGTCCGAGATCAGCAGGTCGGAGAGCCGATCGGCGCGCCTGTAAAGGGCAAGCGCGGTGGTCTGCGAGCGGTCGAGGCAGGTGGCGTAGCACTGGCCGACGACGACGGGCGTAGCCGTGTAGTGGTCGTCGTCGGAGTCGTCGTCATCGTCGCTGTGGTCGCTCGCAAGTGCTGCGCGGGCGCAGAGCATGAGCGCGGCGCCGATGGCGATGGCCGCGTGGCGGCGGAGTCCGCGTTCCTGGCTTCGCGTGTTCCCGTTTCCTTCCGACATGGCGCCTCCTTGATGCGTCTGTCCTCGGTTGTGCGATCCCCAAGCTACGCGCCGAGGAACGCCGTGACAACGCGAAAACGCGAGGCGGTTCAGATTGCGTTCAGCCCCGCCTAGACCACGCCCAGCGCCAGCATCGCAGCCGCTACCTTGCGGAAGCCGGCGATGTTGGCGCCGCGGGCGTAGTTCACGAAGCCGTCGGCGTCCACGCCTTCCTCGCGGCACTTGTCGTGGATGTCGCGCATGATGGCTTGCAGCCGTCCGTCCACTTCGTCCTTCGGCCAAGCGATGCGCAGCGCGTTCTGGCTCTGTTCCAGCCCGGAGACGGCCACGCCTCCGGCGTTGGCCGCCTTGCCTGGCGCGAAGAGGATCTTCGCGCCCAGGAATCGAGCGACGGCATCCGCGGTGGCCGGCATGTTGGCGCCTTCGGCCACCGCCTTGAGGCCGTTGCCGAGCAGCGCGCGGGCGTCGTTGTCGTCGAGTTCGTTCTGGGTCGCGCAGGGCATGGCGATGTCGCAAGGTACGCGCCAAGGCCGTTCGCCCTCGAAGTAGCGGCAGCCGAAGTGCTCGGCGTATTCGCGGATGCGACCCCGCCGCACCTCCTTCAAGTCCTTCAGCCAGGCGAGCCGTTCCGCGTCGATGCCGTGCGGGTCGTGGACGAAGCCCGCCGAGTCCGAAGCCGTCACCACCTTGGCACCGAGTTCGGTGAGCTTCTCGATGCCGTAGAGGGCGACGTTGCCGGACCCGGAGACCACCGCGGTCTTCTCCGCCACGCTGTCGCCTCCGCTCTCGAGCATCTCGCGCAGGAAGTACGCCGCGCCGTAGCCGGTGGCCTCCTTGCGCACCAGACTGCCGCCGAAGGCCAGCCCCTTGCCGGTGAAGACGCCGGTGAAGCGGTTGCCGAGCCTCAGGTAGGCGCCGAACAGATAGCCGATCTCTCGTGCGCCCACGCCGATGTCGCCCGCCGGCACGTCGGTCTCCGGGCCGATGTGGCGGTGCAGTTCGCGCATCATCGCCTGGCAGAAGCGCATCACTTCGTTGGCGCTCTTGCCGCGCGGGTTGAAGTTCGCGCCACCTTTGGCGCCGCCCATCGGCAGGCCGGTGAGGCTGTTCTTGAAGATCTGCTCGAAGCCGAGGAACTTGAGGACGCTCTGCGTGACCGAGGGATGGAAGCGCAGGCCGCCCTTGTACGGGCCGATGGCGTTGTTGAACTGCACCCGCCAGGCGCGGTTGACGCGCACCCGCCCGGCGTCGTCCAGCCACGTGACGCGGAAGACGACGATGCGGTCCGGCTCCGTCAGCCGTTCCAGAATCCGCGCTTCTTCGTACTCGCGATTCGCCGCCAGCACCGGCATCAGCGACCCGGCCACCTCGTAGACCGCTTGGTGGAACTCCGTCTCGCCCGGATTGCGACGCACCAGGCCGTCCATGAACGCGGCCAGGCGCGGATCGTCGGCACCCATCAGATCGCCGGCGGCTTGCCGCGGTGTTCGGCTTCCGGCGGCCCCATCAGGCCCACATGGTTGCCGTCGGGGTCGGCGACGATGGCGTAGCGCGAGCCCCAGAAGGTGTAGTAGGGCGGCTGCATGGCGGCGTGGCCATCGGCGACGAGTCGCTCGAACGTCGCGTCCACCGCCGCGGCGTCGGCAAGCCGCACGCCGATCACCACGCAGCCACTGGCATTGCCGTCCGCTTCCCGATAGCCGGCGTTGTAGGTCTCGGCGAGGGGCCCGCTGTCGAGCGCCAGCTCGAAGCCGTCCGCCATGCGCATCACCACATGGTGTGCGCCGGACTCGGTGGCCCAGATCGCGTCCGGCGGAATGTCGAAGCCGACGGCGCGGTAGAAGGCGATGGATCGCTCCATGTCCCGCGCAACCAGATTCAGCTGATCGAGGACTGCGTTGCCGATGGTCGTTCTCCTTGTGTGCGCTCCAAGCGGGGCCTGCCGATAGACTACACTTTGCCGCGCTGCCCGACGGACCCTTTCGAGTGCGATGACGAAGCACACCCCGGCTCGAACGAACGCGACGCTGCTGCTTTGCGCCTTCGCCCTGTTCGCCGCCGCGACGGCCCGCGGCCAGCTCTACGTGGCCGTGGAACTCGGCGTCCACGGCGCCCCGGAAACGCTCCTTCGCTCCGGCGACACGGATCGCGCCAGCCGTTGCGACCAGTTCGTCAATCCGCGCTTCGCGGAACTCGAAGGCTGCACCGCGAGCGAGCGCAGCGACGGCGCCGTCGACGACTGGATGAGCCGCTTCGACGGCGCTCAGGGCTACGCGGCAGCCGCCGCGCTGGGTCTGCGCCTCACCGATCGTTGGCGGCTGGAGTTGGAACTGCTGCAGCGCGACACTGGAGTCGATCAGTCCACATCGATCCTCAGCCCGGAAGGAACCGCGTTCACGCGCATCTTCGGCGCCGAACTGCCGGAGGCGAACGAGACCATCGACAGCCTCGCCTCGCGCAACCTGTTCGCCAACGTCTATCTGGATTGGCCCAACCCCACGCCGCTCACGCCGTTCGCCGGCATCGGCGTCGGCATCGCTTTCACGGATCTGGAGTACGCGGCGCTGTGGCGGCGCAGCAGTGATCCAGCGGACGTCGAATCGGCCCAGGGCCTGCCGAACGAAGAGGAAGTGCGCCGCAACCTGGCCGGCACCGTGAGCAGCGCTGGCGGCACCTTGCGCGACCGGCTGCGCGGCCTGCAACTGCTCGCTGGCGTGGAATACGCCCTCTCGAAGAGCTTGTCGCTGACCTTGCAGGGGCGCTGGGTGCGATTGGATGCGTTCGAGGCTGGCGGCGTCTACGACCAGCTGCGCAGCCACGCCTCCGAACTGCGCCTAGACGGCAGCGAACCCGTCCGCTACCGCGTGCAGACCAGCGACACGGGCTTCGTGGCTGTCGGCCTGCGGCTGAGCAAACGCTTCTAGATAGGCGATGCCCGAAGGCGGAACGCACCCCTTGCCGGCGGTGCGTTCCGCTTGGACTTGCCGGGCTCAGCCGCGAATGAAGTCGCGAATGACTTCGCCGGGCCGATTGCCGGTGTACTCGCCGTTCTCGATCACGACTTGGCCCGCCACCAGCGTCGCGTCGTAGCCGGTGCTCTTCACCACCAGGCGTCCGCCGTTGTGCGGGAAGTCGTTGAGGTACTCCGGGTGGCAGGAGCGCAGCTCGTCGTAGTCGATCACGTTGAGGTCCGCATGCCAGCCTTCGCGCACTTCGCCGCGTTCCTTCAAGCCGAGCACTTGCGCCGACTTGCCGGTGATGCGATGCACCGCCTCCGGCAGCGTGTACACGCCGCGGTCGCGGGTGAGTTCGCCGAGCAGGAAGGTGGGCGAGTCGGCATCCGTGAACTGCCCGACGTGCGCCCCGGCGTCGCCCAGCATCGGCACCACGTAGGGCAGCCGCATGTAGGCCCACTGGTTCTCCAGCGAACCGCCGAAGGCCCAGAGATTCCACATCTCCTTGCCTTCCGAGGCGATGAGCCGGTCGACGTAGACGTCCACCGGATCCGCGCCAGCGGCCTCCGCCAGCTGTTGCAGGTTGCGCTTGTTCTCCAGGTCGAAGTCCGGGTACTCGTCGGTGCCCATCGGATGCAGGATGCGCGCCGTCTGCCCGAAGCCGCCTGCTTCCTTCGCTTCTTCGACCAGCTTCTTGCGCGTCGCCGGATCCTTCAGCGCTGCGACGCGCTCGGCGATGTTCGGCAGCCGCATCAATTCCTGCCAGCTTGGCGTGCGCAGAAACGCCTGCTGCGCTAGGCCGAAGAACGAGCCGCTCGGCCGCGTATGGCAGATGGACGCGATGCGCCGCCCGGATTCGTTGTTGCGCGCCAGGAACTCCTGCCAGCGCGACACGCCGCCGTCGCCTTCGCCCCCGGCGCCGCCGGAGAACAGCACCTGGCAGCCGAGTTCCGCGCCGCGCTCGAACATGTCGCGTTCGACTTGGTAGCGGGTGCGCATGTCCGGCGCCACTTGGAAGAGGCCGCCGCGCCCACCGGCGTCCACCACCGCTTGCTGGATGGCTTCCGTCTCGCGCGGATCCGCCCAGGTGCCCGGCGTCAGCCGCCCGTCTGGAACGCGGTGACCGAGGAAGCGCGAAGTCGAAAAGCCGACCGCGCCGCCTTCGACGGATTCCTTCACCAGCTCGACGATGTGCGCCAATTCCTTCTCGTCCGCCTGCACGCCTTCGTCGCAGCTCTTGTCGCCCATCGCCTCGAAGCGGATCGCCGAGTGGCCGACCAGCCCCACCACGTTCAGCGCCGGCCGCAGCGCCTGCACGCTGTCCAGATACTCGCCGAAGCTGGTCCAGTTCCACGGCAGCCCGTCCATGATGGCGTCCGCGGCGATGTTCTCCACCGCCTCCATGAGCTTGGCCAGATAGCGGCGGTTGCTCTCCGCGCAGGGCGCGAAGGTGACGCCGCAGTTGCCGATCAGCGCCGTGGTGACGCCGTGGTAGGAACTCGGCCGCATCTCCGGCTCCCAGCCGATCTGCGCGTCCAAGTGGGTGTGCAGGTCGATGAAGCCCGGCGTCACCAGCTTGCCGGAGGCGTCGATGGTCTGCCCCGCGTCTTCGCCGGCGAGGTCGCCGACGCGGCTGATGCGCCCGCCGTCGATGGCGACGTCGGCGCGCTTCGCTGGCGCGCCGCTGCCGTCCACGACAGTGCCGCCGGAAATGATCGTCTCATGGTTCATGCAGTGTTCTTCCCTTCATGCCCTGTGGTCTGCGCCCCAATACCGATACCGCCGAGGCCGCCGGAACGGGCGGTGCGCCGAGCATAGCGCAATGCGACGGTGTTGGTTCGCGGGCGCCGCTTGCCCTGCGCGTGGCCGGGCGAACGGTGCGCTTCGTTCCTGCCTACGCGCTTCCCCAGCCCACGGCGTTGTCGAGAATCCGCCCGAACGCCGAGGTCTCCCAAGCGCCCCGAAAGCGCTTCGGCGTCGTGCCGCCAACGGCCACGCTGTCGTCCACGAACGGCTGGCTGTTGGTGGCTGGCGAATGGCAGTGACCCAAGGCGACGTAGGCGACCGCGCCTCGGCCGACTTGCCGTTCGATGCCGAGCACGCGGGTCTTGCCGTCCGCGCCCAGCGAGGTGTCCTCGTCGTAGACGAAGCCGAAGCCTTCCGGCGACGGGTCCGCCGCCAGTTCGGTGGTGAGCAGCACCGTGCTCTCGCCGCGCGGTTCGATCAGATAGAGCTCGTCCATCACCTCGAACGAACTCGGCACGCCGGCGAGCAGCGGATGCTCCGGCGCCTGCACGGCGACGTCGAAGCGCCGCACCGGCGGATGGTTGAGGAAGAAGGCGCCGAGCAGATCGTGGTGCGCCAGCTGCACCATCTTCCGCTGCCGCTTGCCCTCGATGCGCTTGGCGCGCCCGCCACTGGTGCCGTGCAGCGCAAACCATTTGCCGCCGCCGGCCAGCCAGTCTTCCAGCACCCGGCACTGATCGTCGTCGGGGTAGGGGCCGGCGACGTAGCTCAACAGCAGGTCCGCCCCGTCCAGCGCCGCTGCGACGTCGTTGAAGCTGTTGCCGACCGTGGTGCCCTGGTAGCCGCCTTCGTAGAGCCTGTCGAGAAGCCGCAGCCGCGCATAGTCCATGTCGTGCCCGGCCGTCGCCCCCAGCGGAAAGCCGCCGACGACGAGGTGTGCTCGCTTGCCCATTGGATCGCCTCCTTACCAGCGTGTCCGCCCATGTGGCCGCCAATCCTACCCACTTTCCGCTCCGACCGTTGAGAGCGAGCGCCAGTGCGAGAGCGTGTGAGTTTGGTGCCCGGGGCCGGAGTCGAACCGGCACGGAGTCGCCTCCGAAGGATTTTAAGTCCTCTGTGTCTACCTTGCTTCCACCACCCGGGCCGCCGCTTGATGAAGTGTGCCACGGCTCGGCTCGACAAGACTCGCGCTGCCTAGGCTGCTCTTGGGTCGCGTGGCATGGTCACTGACGGGCATTGTGATCTGCTGTTCGCCGCCAATGGCGAAATTTTCTTGCAAAGTTGGCCCTCATGGCGCAAGGTTGCCTCCAACTGCCGCAAGGCAAGCGACACGTGCATTCAAAATGCCGACAGGGGCATAGTCCCCAAGCTTGTGGCCCTGCGACGATCAGATTTCATGTCGAACAGTAACAGCCAAATGCGACAAGCCAACTTCACCATCAAACAGCGTCTGCGAGTGAGGAGACAGCATGGAAGGGAACACCCCCGAGCCCTATTCGGTATCGTATTCAAAGGACGCCACGCGAACCATGCGAAGGCTGCCCAACAACGTCAGCAACACCATCGACGACAAAGTGTCGGCATTGGCCACCGATCCGATGGCACCCAACAACAACGTCACGCCGTTGGTGGCAGAGCCCGGCTCGCGACTGCGGGTAGGCGACTGGCGCGCGCTGTTCGAGATCGACCACTCCCAACGGCGTCTGCGCGTACGCCGTGTCATGCCTCGACAGGAGGGCTACCGACGGTGAAACCCCAACTGCAAACGGTGGCCGTCGCCAACCGCGTGTTGGCGATCGTGCCGCTCGACGAATACGAGGAGCTGCGGGAAGCGTTGGCGGACGCCGCGGATGCGGAGGCGATGCGCCGCGTCCGCGACGACCCGGACGAAGAGGACGTGCCCGTCGCCTTTGCTCGGCGCATGTGGAACGGGGAGAGCCCGGTGCGCGTGTGGCGCGAGATGCGGGGCATGAACGCCACTCAACTGGCGGCCGCCGCCAACGTGTCTCGCTCCTACCTCTCCGCCATTGAGCGCGGCGCGAAACGCGGCTCCGTGGACGCCCTGAAGCGCCTCGCGGCTGCACTTGGCGTGGGCATCGAAGATCTCGCCTGACCACGGCTCGTCGGGCTGGGCGGCTTCGGCGCACTGAAACGTCGCGCAGAGCGACGACCGCTGCTTGCCTAGCGGTCGCTCGCCCTTTACGCTGACGCGCATCGCCCAGGTGCCGGAACTGGTAGACGGGCTGGATTTAGGTTCCAGTGTCCTTTGGTGGCGTGAGGGTTCGACTCCCTCCCTGGGCACCAACGGCTGGAAACGAAGGAGACGCGATGGACATTGCCGAACTCGGCGCCTGCCCGGATACCGACGCCGTGATGCTGGCGCTCGACGAGCACGATCTGGTCAAGCACGCGCTGGAACTAGACGCCTACGGTGTCACCGTCATCCCGCCGGAGAAGCTGGGCGTGGACGACGACTTCGTGCAGCGTCTGCGCAACGCCATCGTCGCCGCTTGCGAACAGCGCAACGGCATCTCCATCGGCGACTACGACACCTCTGAAGCAACCGGCGCGGCGCTTGGCAGGAACTCCTGGTACCTGCTGCACGACGACCTGGTGTTCGCCGAAGCCGCCACCAATCCCGCCGCCCTCGCCATCGCCCGCTGGCTGCTCGGGCGCAGCGCAGTCCTCGCTGGCCACACCTGGATCATCAAGCCGCGCACGTCGCACGACCTGAGCCTGCACAGCGATGCCCACGGCGTCCCGCCGGGTGGCGGCCACATCGCCCACGTCGCCAACCTCTCCTGGCTGTGTACCGACTACGCGGGCCCGGAAGACGGCCCGACGATCTTCGTCCCCGGCAGCCATCGCTACGGACGCGCCACGCTGCCCCACGAACAGAAGATCGACGCCTGCCCGTTCAAGACCGTCACCTTGAAGGCGAAAGCCGGCTCGCTCGCCGTCTGGCACGGCGCCACCTGGCACGGCTCGACGCCGCGCAGCAATCCGGGGCTGCGCGTCACCTTGGTGCAGGTCTACATGCGCATGCACATGCGCCCCATCAACATGTGGCAGGAGTCGGAAATCGACCCGACCCTCCTGGAACGCTTCCCGGAGTTGAAGACGATTCTCGGCACCGACCACCTCTACCCGTACCGCGAACACAACGACCACCCGGAGCGCGTCGCGCCGTTCATGCGCACCGGCACGGACCCGTTCGCCTGAGAGCGAAGGGCGTCTGGCGCGGGGCGCCCGAGTGCTCCGCATCCGCCGTGTACAGGGCGAGTCCCGCATCCGGCGTGCCCGATCAAGATTATGCGTCCAAACATAATGCCTACACGCATAATATAGGCGCATGGAGTTTCTGAATCGCCAAGACGAGATTCTGCGTCTGGACAATGTGCTCCGGCCGGCGACCTTCGCCGTCATCTGGGGGCGGCGGCGCGTCGGCAAATCGCGCCTCCTGATCGAGTGGGCGCGGCGTCGCGGCGGCCTGTACGCCGTCGCCGACCAGTCGGCGCCCAGTGTGCAGCGCCGCTATCTGGCGGCTGCGGTCGCCGAGCGTTTCCCCGGCTTCGCCGAGGTGGAGTACCCGGATTGGCGCGCGTTCTTCGTTCGCCTCGGCGTCGAAGCGGCGCAAGCCGGCTGGCCCGGCCCTTTCATTCTGGACGAGCTGCCCTACCTGATCGCCGCCGACCCGAGCATCGTCGGCGTCCTGCAGAATTGGCTCGACACCACCGCGAATCGGCCCTGCACGGTGGTCAGCGGGTCTAGCCAGCACATGATGCACGACGCGGCCCTCGCCGCCGGCGCGCCCCTCTATGGCCGCGCTGCCGAAGCGTTCGCCGTGCGGCCCTTGCGCCCCGGCTACCTGGCCGATGCTTTCTCCAGCAGCAACCCGCGCGAGCTCGTCGCCTTGCATGCGCTGTGGGGCGGCATGCCGCGCTATTGGGAACTGGCGCAGACGGCCTTGGAGCGGGCCCCGGAACTGGAACAAGCGGTCGACTCGCTGGTGCTGGACCCGGCCGGCCCGCTGCACGTAGAACCGGACCGCCTGTTCTTGGAAGAGACGCCGCCAGCGATGGCGCTGCGCCCCTTGCTGGACGTCATCGGCAGCGGCGTCCACCGCTTGAGCGAGATAGCTGGCCGCCTCGAACGCCCCGCATCGAGCCTGTCGCGGCCCCTCGCCACGCTCACGGCGATGCAGCTGGTACACAGGGAAACACCGTTTGGCAGCAGCCCCAAGAGCACCAAGCGGGCGCTCTACCGCATCGACGATCCCTTCCTGCGCTTCTGGTTCCGAGTGGTGGCGCCACATCGCGCCGTGCATGCGCAGGCGCCGCCGGAAACGCGCCTCGGATACTGGCGGAAGCACCGCTTGGGCCTGGAAGCCTACGCCTTCGAAGAGCTGTGCCGCATGGCCGTGCCGCTGCTGCATCGCGCCGACATTCCGCTGGCGAACCTAGGCCCTTGGGAACCGGCGCAGCGCCATTGGCGGGGCAACGAGCCGGAGTTCGACATCGTGGCGCGGTCGGTGGACGGCAAACGGCTGCTGGTAGGCGAAGTCAAGTGGTCGCGCGAAGCTCGGCCCACATCCCGCGCCGTGCCTCGGATCCCGCAACCGGCGCTACCCGGTGCCGCCGACCGCGAAATCGTCCACGCGCTGTTCGTTCCGAACGCCGCGGTCGGCTTGGATGCGGAGACCGGCGCCTATCTGGTGGACGCAGAGGCCGTGATGCGAGTCCTGCGCTAAGGCAATTTTTGGTGCCGATGTCATCCCGCCGAACGAGGAAACGCCTGGGCAATGCGCACTCGCCCGATGCCTCACCAGCTGTTGCGCAATTCCCGCAGTCGCAGGAACACCTCCTTCTCCGTGGGCTCCTCGGCCAGGTCGGGGAACGCTTCCCGCAGCCGCGCCACCACGCTCGGGCTGGCCAGCCGGAAGAACGTGTTGAACTCCTTCTCTTGGGCAAGCGTCGTCACCAGCGGCGCGTTCGGATCGTGCTTGCCTTCGAGGTCCGCCAGCAGCGCAGCCGCGGCGTCGTTGTCCGGTTCCCGGTCCAGCGTGAAGGCGAGGTTGTTGGTGATGTAGTCGTGGCCGGGATAGACCTGCGTGTCCGCTGGCAGTTCCGCAAGCTGCGAAGCGAAAGTGTCGTAGAGTTCCTCCGGATGCCCACCGCCGTGGCAATTCCCCGCGCCAGCGTTGAACAGCGTGTCGCCGCTGAAGAGGGCGGGCTGGTCGGTCTTGGAGAGCAGGCAGATGTGGCTCATCGTATGCCCCGGCGTATCCAGCGCCAGCAATTCCACCGAACGGCCCACCCGCACCACGTCCCCGGCGCTCAGCCCCACGTCCATGCCGGCGATGCGCGATCCGGCGTTGGCATGGGCGAGCAGCTTGGCGCCCGTGGCCTCGATCATCGCCGCGTTGCCGCCCGTGTGATCGCCGTGCTCGTGGGTATTGAGCACCTGCGTGATTTCCCACCCCCGCGCCTTGGCCCGTGCCAGGCACTTCTCGTAGTCCAGCGGATCCACCGCCATCGCTTCGCCGCTCTCGGAGCAGGCGATGAGGTAGTTGAAGTTGCGGTAGGCGTTGCCGGTCCAGATCTGCTCCACCTGCATCATGCGTCCTCTCCGTTGGCCAGGCCCTTGGGCAGCGGCGCGAAGTGTACGAGAGGCCCGTGCGATTCCGCCAGCAACCGCAACCCCGTTCTTCCCATCTTCGTCAAGCCTTTCGACCCAAACCGCCTGCAACCGAACGCGCTTCGCCCGCGGCGCCGCGTTTCGCGTTCCCCGGTGGGGGCCATCCCATGCAGACGCGCTGCCTAGACGACCTGGAACCCTTCGCTTGGCCGCCGCGTGGTCCCTATGCCGCGCCGACCGACGGCGATCCGAACAACGAATCGGCAACGGTCCTCGGCCGCATCGCCGATCACCAATGCTCGCTGCTGCCCGCCGAGCGCCTCGCGGCCCCCCGCGCCAACGACGCTCGCGCATTCGCCTTCTCCTCCGGCCGCCGCGCGGCCCGCGAAGCGCTCCGCATCATCGGCGTAGTAGACTGGCCGATCACCCGCCAGGGCAAGGTGCCGACATGGCCTTCGGACGTGGTCGGCAGCATCGCCCACAGCCGCACTCTGGCACTGGCCGCAGCGGCCCGAACCACTGCCTTCTCCGGCATCGGCGTAGACATCGAAACGCCAGGCCGCGTCACACCGCGCTTGGCCGAACGAGTGCTCACCCCAACGGAACGCTCCCGCCTGCCCGCCCCCGAGTGGCGCACCGTCCTCTTCAGCGCCAAGGAGTCCGTCTACAAGGCCGTCAACCCGCAAACCGGCGAGTACCTAGCCCTCGGCGACGTCGAAATCACCCTCGACGGCAACACCTTCCAAGCCCGAACCACCCGCCCCTGCGCGTCGTCGCCTCTGGTCGCGGCAGGGCAGGGCACCGTAACCCGGGCCAACGCCCACTGGCTAACCATCTTCGCGACTCCCGCCCAGTGAAGCGAGACCTGCGCGTCTACCGTGGCCGTTCGCGCTCAACGACAGCTGCGCCAGCAATTGGCGGAGGGGCGGGGATTCGAACCCCGGGAAGGTCGCCCTTCTCTGGTTTTCAAGACCAGCGCTTTCATCCGCTCAGCCACCCCTCCGGGCATGGGCGAGCGCGGAGATTGTGGCGTGGGACACCGTATTCGGCAAACGCTTCGAAATCTCGGATCGAGATTCGGCGTTCCTTTTAGACCCGGCACCTCGAGGCGCACTGGCACGACGTGCGAGTTTCGTCTAACAGGCGGCTCGCTACGCGCCCCACCACCCCGGCCTGACAAGCACCGGACCTGACGCCGAGAGGCCCATCGACAACTGCCCGCGGCAGCACTGCCGACAAGCGCTTCCACACTGCGGGGGGATGTAGCAGAATGTAGGCTGAAAGGGTGCGGGCTGCCGCACCGTCCGACAGCAAAACAACCGAGAAGCGAATCCGTATGTCCATCAAGGTCATGGTTCCTGTGAAGCGCGTCGTGGACGCCAACGTCAAGGTGCGCGTGAAGGCGGACGGCGCTGGCATCGACCTCGCCAACGTGAAGATGGCGGTCAACCCGTTCTGCGAAATCGCCATCGAAGAGGCGGTACGGCTGCGCGAAGCTGGCACGGCGAGCGAAGTGTTGGCCGTGGCGGTCGGCGAAGCGTCCTGCCAGGAGCAGCTGCGCACCTGCCTGGCCTTGGGCGCGGACCGCGCCATTCTGGTGGAGGCGGCGGCGGACCTCGAGCCGCTGGCGGTCGCCAAGCTGCTGCACGCGGTGTATGAGCAAGAACGGCCCGGCATCGTCATCCTCGGCAAGCAGAGCATCGACGGCGACAACAGCCAGACCGGGCCGATGTTCGCCGCGCTGTGCGGCCTGGCCCAAGGCACCTTCGCTTCCGAACTCGCGATCGATGGCGACAGCGCCGAAGTGGTGCGCGAAGTGGACGGCGGGTTGCAGACGGTGTCGCTCAAGATGCCCGTCGTCGTCACCACCGATCTGCGGCTGAACGAACCGCGCTACGCGTCGCTGCCGAACATCATGAAGGCCAAGCGCAAGCCCCTCGACACCACCACGCCGGACGCGCTGGGAGTGGACGTCGGGCGACGCACCGAGGTGCTGAACGTGGCACCGCCAGCGGAGCGGCAGGCGGGCGTGAAGGTGGAGACGGTGGAGGAGCTGGTCGACAAGCTCCGCAACGAAGCCAAGGTCATCAACGCCGCGTAGCCGGCGAGCAAGAGGATCCCAAGCATGAGCATTCTGGTCGTAGCGGAGCACGACAACCAGGCGTTGCGCCCAGTCACGTTGAGCGTGGTGGCGGCGGCGCAGGCCATCGCCGGCGAAGGCGGCGGTTTCGACGTTCTCGTCGCCGGGGCGGGTTGCGCTGGCGTGGCGGAGGAAGCCGCCGCCATCGGCGGGGCAGGGAAGGTGCTGCTGGCCGACCATCCGGCCTACGAACACGCCTTGGCGGAGAACGTGGGCGCTCTGGTGGCGGATGTCGGCGCCGGCTACGAGCATGTTCTCGGCGCGCACACCACCACCGGCAAGAACTTCATGCCGCGCGCCGCCGCGCTTCTGGACACGCAGATGATCTCGGACATCGTCGGCGTAGACGCGCCGGATACCTTCAAGCGGCCCATCTACGCCGGCAACGCCATCGCCACGGTGAAGTCCACGGACGCGAGGAAGGTGATCACGGTGCGCGGGACGGGGTTCGACCCGGCCCCGGCGGAGGGCGGTTCCGGGATGGTGGAGGCGCTCGACGCCATCCACGATGCGGAACTTTCCCAATTCGTCGGCGAGGAGATCGCCAAGTCCGAGCGGCCGGAACTCACCTCCGCGTCGGTCGTCATCTCCGGCGGACGCGGCATGCAGAACGGCGAGAACTTCTCGCTGCTCGAAGGCATCGCCGACAAGCTCGGCGCCGCCATCGGCGCGTCCCGGGCCGCGGTGGACGCCGGTTTCGTGCCGAACGACATGCAAGTGGGGCAGACCGGCAAGATCGTCGCCCCCGACCTTTACATCGCGGTCGGCATCTCCGGCGCCATCCAGCACTTGGCCGGCATGAAGGATTCCAAGGTGATCGTCGCCATCAACAAGGACGAAGACGCGCCGATCTTCCAAGTCGCGGACTACGGCCTGGTGGCCGACCTCTTCCAGGCGCTGCCGGAACTCGAGACCGCGCTCGGCTAGAACGCCACTCGACAGCCTCCGCCCAGGTCGAAGAACGGATGTCGAGCGCTCGACGACTAAACGCAGGCAGGCGCCTTCGCACGGTCGTGGGCGCGGCAGCCGTTCTCGCCGCGTTCCATTGCTTCGCCGCCGATGGCCCCACGGAAGGCGCCCGCTCGTTCGAAGTCGTCGTTCAGCTCGGCACCGTGCTGAACGACCCGCGCTCCTTCGACGGCTACACGCTGTTCTCCAAGTACCGGCAGGCGTATCTCATCGACAACGCCGGACAGCTGCGCCACAAGTGGAATCTGCCGGTTGGAGCGATCCAGGTCAAGTTGATGGCGAACGGCAATCTGCTGGCGCGCTCCAGCGATCTGCTGTTCGAGCTCGATGCGGCTGGCGACGAGATCTGGCGGCTGACGACGACCCGGCAAACGCGGCTTCACCACGACTACCTGCGCCTCCCCAACGGCAACATCCTGTTCCTGCTCCGGTCGATCAAGGAGAAGCCCGAGCTGATTGCCGCCGGCGCCGATCCGCAGTTCGCCCCGGAGCACTTGTGGTACTCGCATCTGGCCGAAGTCGTGCCGACTCCGCCGGAGGGCGGGGAAGTCGTCTGGGAGTGGTCCTCCTGGGACCGCCTGATCCAGGACCACGACCCGAGCAAGCCAAACTTCGGCGTCGTCGGCGACCACCCCGAGCGCGTGGACCTGAACTATCCGCTTGCCGGACTCGCCGCGTCGAGAGCGCGACTGCTCCACGGCCGCCGCTTCGGCAGCGACAACTGGATGCACGCGAACGCCATCGACTACCACGAAGAGCTGGATCTGGTGATGATCACGGTGCGGCATTGGGGCGAACTGTGGGTCGTCGATCACGGCACGACGACGGAAGAGGCCAAGGGAAGGAGCGGCGGCCGGCGAGGCCGAGGCGGCGACCTGCTGTACCGCTGGGGCAATCCGCGCGCCTACCGCCGCGGAACCGCGGCCGACCAGCGCCTGTTCCGGCCGCACCACGCGCACTGGATCAAGGCCGGGCCGGGCACCGGCAACATCCTCGTCTTCAACAACGGCTGGGAGTTCGCCAGCTTCGAGCGCGACCATTCGTCCATTGTCGAAGTCACCTGGCCTGGCCTTGCGGGGCTTCAGCCACCGATGCCCGGCAGTGCCTGGGGCCCGCCCGAGCCGTTCTGGGAGTACAAGGCATCGCCGCCGAGCGAGTTCCTTTCGTACCGCGCGGGCGGTGCGCAGCGACTTCCCAACGGCAACACGCTGATCTGCGTCGCCGAGCACGGCGTGCTGGTCGAGGTGACCCCAAGCGGCGAGACGGTGTGGAAGTACGTGAGCCCGGTGGCGCTCGACATTCTGCGCCAAGGCGATCCGATCGAGGTCAGCGATCTCGATGTGCATGTCGAACCCGGCGAACGGTGGGCCATCGGGACCCGAACCGAGACCTCCTTCTATCGGGCAACTCGCTACGCGCCCGACTATCCCGGCTTGAAGGCGCTCGATTTGACGCCGAAGGGGCCGATCGAGGAGATGCCGCGCGGGGAACAGGATCGGGAAGAAACCGAGGAAGCAGCTGCCGCGCCGGGCGATTGAACCGCCCACGCACGGTAGCGCCCTCCTCGCGGAGCCTGGCCGTCTACGCCCCCCCATTCCGGCCCTTGGGCGTTCGCTTCGCCGTGTACCAGGTGACGGGCTGCGCGTGGTCGTGGACCTGGTCGGCGATGTCCAGCACCAGCGCGAACAGCGCCATGCGCACCAGCACGCCGTTGTCGGTCTGCCGGAAGATGGCGAGGTTCGGATTGGCGATGAGGTCGTCGTCGAGTTCCTGGGCCTGGGTGCGCGAGTCGCGGGGCAGGGGATGCATGATGACGGTGTTCGGCTCGCAGTGTTCGGTGTAGATGGCCTGGTTCAAGCGGAACAGGCCGCGGTAGCGGTCCGCCTCCGCCTGGCTGCCGAAGCGCTCCTCCTGGGTGCGCGTGACGTAAAGGATGTCGACTTGGCGAATGCCGTCTTCGAGCGCGTGGAAGGATTCCACGCGGTGGCCACGGCGGTGCAGCGCGGCCACGATGTCGGCCGGCGCCTCGAGACCCGGCGGCGACACCAGGTGGACCGAGATGTCGTCGAAGAGCGCCAGCACCTTGAGCAGGGAATGGACGGCGCGACCATGCCGCAGATCGCCCACCAGGGCGATGCGCAGGCCGTCGATGCCGCGTCCGCGGGCGCCGAGTTCGCGGCGCACCGTGTAGAGGTCGAGCAGCGCCTGGCTCGGGTGTTCGTTGGCCCCGTCGCCGCCGTTCAGAACCGGCACCCGCGAGGACGCCGCGAACTCCGCCACCGCGCCCGGCACCGGATGGCGCATCACGATCACGTCGCTGTAGCCGGAGAGCACCCGCGCCGTGTCGTGCAGCGATTCGCCCTTCGCCAGCGCCGAGGCCTTCACCTCGGTGGTCTCGCGCACTTCGCCGCCGAGCAGATTGAAGGCGCTGCCGAAGGAGACCCGAGTGCGCGTGCTCGGCTCGAAGAACATGTTGGAGAGGATGGCGCCCTGCAACACCCGCGTGATGCGCTTGCGGCTGGCGTAGGGAACCATGCCGTCGGACACTGCGAACAGGCGGTCGATGTCGCCGCGCTCGAACTGATCGACGGAGAGAACGTGGCTGCCGACGAAATCCAAGCGTGATGGCTCCGTTTTGCTCCGCGTCGTTGCCGGCCCTCGCGGGGCGCCTTGGCCGCGCGATTGTAGCGCTGCGGCCAAGCGATGGCGGCGCAGCCTGCTATGATGGGCGCTCACGCGCAACTCACGCGCAACAAGGGTGGCAAGGTGGCTGAAGTCGCGCTCGAGGCGCCGCGCATGGAAGAGCCCGCGGTCGGGCACGTCCTTGTGGAGGAGCCCTCGGCCGGGGACCGCGAGGGGCAACGTCTCGCTCGCGAGACGCCCCCTCGCAAGAAAGAGCTCGCTCTTCTGGAAGAGCCCGTCGCCAATGGCACGTCGGAACCCAGCCCGGACGTGCCTGTTTCCGAGCCGCATCTGCCGTTCTCGTTCGCACGCCGCTTCGGCGTCGTCGTCTACGAGGACGAACAGGACGGGGCGCTGGTCGCCGCGTGCCGAGAGCAGCCGTCGCTCACCACGCTGGCCGAAATCAAGCGCGCCACGAAGCGGCCGTTCGCGGTGCGCCTCGTGCCGGACGCCGAGTTCGACGGCCTGCTCGCCGCGGTCTACATGCGCGACGCGTCCGAGGCGCGGCAGATGGTCGCCGACATCGGCGATCACTTCGACCTCGCGAGCCTGGCCGACTCCGTTCCCGAAACCGAAGATCTGCTCGATGCCGAGGACGACGCGCCCATCGTCCGCCTGATCAACGCCGTCCTCGCCGAAGCGATCCGCGAGAGCGCGTCGGACGTCCACATCGAGACGTTCGAGAAGCATCTGCAAGTGCGCTTCCGCATCGATGGCGTAATGCGCGAGATGGTGCAGCCGAAGCGCGCTCTGGCGCCCCTGCTGGTGTCGCGCATCAAGGTGATGGCGAAGCTGGACATCGCCGAGAAGCGCATCCCCCAGGACGGCCGCATCGCGCTGCGCATCGGCGGGCGGGAAGTGGACGTGCGCGTTTCCACGCTGCCCACGGGCAACGGCGAGCGCGTGGTGCTGCGGCTGCTCGACAAGCAGGGTGGGGCGCTCGAACTGCCCAACCTCGGCATGGACCCGGAGACGCTGGGGCGGCTGCGCGACGTGGTGGCCAGCCCGCACGGCATCTTCCTCGTCACCGGCCCCACCGGCTCCGGCAAGACCACCACGCTCTACGCCGCGATGGGCGAGCTGAACCGCGACTCGGTGAACATCCTCACCATCGAGAACCCCATCGAATACGCCATCGCCGGCATCGGCCAAACGCAAGTGAACGAGAAGGCGGACCTCACCTTCGCGCGCGGCCTGCGCGCGATTCTCCGCCAGGACCCGGACGTGGTGATGGTGGGCGAAATCCGCGATCTCGAAACCGCCCGCACCGCCGTGCAGGCGAGCCTCACCGGACACCTGGTGATGTCCACCGTCCACACCAACACCGCGGTGGGCGCGGTGACGCGCTTGGTGGACATGGGCGTCGAACCCTTCCTGATCGCGTCCAGCGTGGTCGGCGTGCTCGCGCAGCGCCTGGTGCGCGTGCTGTGTCCAAGCTGCAAGGTCGAAGAGGAACCGAACGCGGTGGAGCAGAGCTTTCTCGGCGCCGCTGGCGGGCGCGTGTTCCATGCCCGCGGCTGCGACCAGTGCGGCCGCTCCGGCTTCAAGGGGCGCACCGGCATCTACGAACTCGTGATCGCCGACGACGGCTTGCGCGAACTGGTGCACGACCGCGCCTCGGAACAGGCGATGACCGAGTACGTGCGCGCCAACAGCCCCGGCATCGCCGCCGACGGGCGCGCCAAGGTTCTGGCCGGGGTCACCTCCGTGCAGGAAGTGATGCGCGTCAGCCTGCTGGAGCAGTGACGGCTCGCGGCAGGCCGCGACGACTTGCCCAAGCGGACGATTGAGGCGGTTCCTTGGCGGCCTACGAGTACACGGCCATCGACGCCAACGGGCGCCAGCGCAAGGGCGTGCTGGAGGGAGACAGCGGCCGCCACGTTCGCCAGGCGCTCCGCGACAAGGGGCTGGCGCCGATGGCGGTGGCCCCGGCCGCGGCCAGCAAGGGCGCCAACGGCGAAGCGCGGCTCGGCCGGCGCGGCCTTCGCCGGGCGATGTCGCCGCTCGACCTGGCGCTCTTCACGCGGCAGATGTCGACGCTGCTCGGCGCCGGTCTGCCGGTCGAGGAATCCTTGCTGACGATTGCCCGCCAAGCGGAGAAGCGCCGCCTCTCGGCGCTGGTGATGAACGTGCGTGCGCGGGTGCTCGAAGGCCACGCTCTGGCGGCCGCGTTCCGCGAGTACCCGGACGTGTTCTCCGCCATGTACCGCTCGACGGTCGCTGCCGGAGAACAATCCGGCTATCTGCACGCGGTGCTGGACAACCTCGCCGAGCACACCGAACAGAGCTACGCCTCCAGCCGCGACATCCAGATGGCGCTGTTCTATCCGGTGCTGCTGTTCATCGTCTCGCTGCTCATCGTCGCCGGCTTGATCGTCTACGTCATGCCAGACATCGTCGACGTCTTCGCGGACACCGGCCAGGAACTGCCGGTGCTGACCGCGACCTTGATCGGCACGAGCGATTTCCTGGTCGCGTACTGGTGGACGTTGGCGCTCGTCGGCGTCTTGGTGGGAGGCGGCTTGCGCTGGCTTCTGGCGCGACCGGAGATCCGCCTGCGCTGGGATCGTCGCCGCTTGACGCTGCCGGTGTTCGGGCGCATGGCGCGGGGCGGCAACGCCAGCCGCTACGCATCGACGCTGGCCATTCTCACCAGCAGCGGCGTGCCGCTGGTGGACGCCATGCGCATCGCCACCGAGACCGTCGCCAACACTTGGCTGAAGCAGGGCCTGGGCGAAGCCGTGCAGCGCGTCAGCGAGGGTTCGAGCCTGCGCAACGCGCTGGAGACGGTGGGGCACTTCCCGCCCATGTTCCTGCACATGATCGGCAGCGGCGAAGCAAGTGGCGAACTGGACGCCATGCTCGCCAAGGTCGCGCACTACCAGCAGGAGGAACTGACGCGGCTGGTGACCACGCTGGTTCAGCTTTTGCAGCCGTTGATGCTACTGTTCATGGCCGGCTTGGTGCTCACCATCGTGCTGGCGATTCTGGTGCCGATACTGAACATGAACCAGCTGGTCGTCTGACCGGTCGAACGGTGCGAGCGCCGAACCGCTCCACGAAGGAGCAGGGGAAGCAAGGAGGAGAAAGTGGCAACGACCGGCCTTCGGCAACGCAGCAGCGGCTTCACGCTCATCGAGATCATGATGGTGGTGATCATCGTCGGCATTCTGGTGGCGGTGATCGTGCCGAATGTGGTCGGCAGGGACGACGTGGCGCGCCGCGTCGTCACCGAGAACGACTTGCGCGCCATCGGCAACGCCCTCGACCTGTACCGCCTCGACAACCGCTCCTATCCGTCCACCGACCAGGGCCTCGAAGCGCTGGTCAACAAGCCCTCCGGCTTTCCGGAGGCGAAGAACTGGGGGCCGGATCCCTATTTGCGCCGCTATCCGCAGGACCAGTGGGGCAACGACTTCGTCTACATGAGCGACGGCAGCTCCTTTGAGCTGCGCTCCCTCGCCGCGGACGGCGAAGAGGGCGGCGACGGCGACGGCGCGGACATCGACTACGCGGCGCTCTGACCATGCGGGCGCGTCCTGACGTCGCAGCAGGAGCGCGCGGCTGGACGCTGCTGGAGATCCTGCTCGTGCTGGCCATCATCGGCGTGCTGGCGGCAGCGGTCGTCGTCGGCATCGGCGATGCTGGACAGCGACGACGCGTGCAGGCCGAGGCTGAACGCCTGGCCCTCGCCATCGAGCACGCCCGCACCGAAGCCGCCGGGCGCAACGAAGTCCTGGGTATGACGGTGAGCGCCAACGGCTACGCCTTCAAGCGCCTTGGCAACGGCGGCGACGGCTGGGGCGCGCTGACGAGGGGTGCGCTTGGCGGCTGGACTGCGGAAGGGGGAGTGGGGTTCGAGATCGACGTCGCGTACGGTGCGCAAGGGAGACTTCAAGACCGTGGCGACGCCCGTCGCGCCGACCGTCGCCGGGGCAGCGACGAATCCGAAGCGGACGATGCGGACAGCGAGGAGGACGAACGCGCCAACTGGCCGGGGGTCGCCATCTATCCGAGCGGCGAAATCACGCCGCTCTCCATTCTGGTTTCCAAGGAAGACGTGCCGGCCTGGGTCGTGCGCTCGGACGGCATCGCCCGCGTTCGCGCCATGTCGGAGGAAGAAGCCGACGCGCTTGGGCGGCGGCCGGCAAGGACCATGCGCTGATGCAGACCTTCGGCCGGGAAGCGCGAGGGGCGTCCAGCTCGCAGGGGCGAGGGTTCACGCTGCTCGAACTGATGATCGCGCTGGCGGTGCTTGCAGTCGTCTCCGTGGCCGTTCTTGGCCGCAGCGGCGAGGCGGCGCACCAGCTGCACGGCTTGGAAGAGCGCGCCCTGGCGCGCTGGGTGGCGGAAAACGAGGTCGCGAAGATGCGCTTGGAACGCCGTATTCGCGCCGCTCGCGCGGCCCGCGACGCCGCCGAGGCCGATGCCAGCCCGTCGGCCCCGGCGGCGATTCCGCTGGGCAGTCGGCGAACGGTGGTGACCCGTGGCGACCGCGTCTGGCGCGTGGTGCGGGAGACGAAATCCACCGACCACCCTTGGCTGCGGCGGGTGGAGGTTTCCGTCTACGCGGTGCGCGACGGCAGAGAGAGAGGTCCGGTCGATGTGCTCACGGCGTTCGTTGGCCGGCACTGAAGCGTTGTCGCGTCCGCCAGCGCCGAGGGCCGCTCGGGCCTTCACGCTGCTGGAAATGCTGGTCGCGCTCGCTGTCTTCGCGGCCATCGGCGTGATGGCGACCCGCATCCTCGCCGGCATGGTGGACATCGCCGAGAACACGCGCACGCGCGGCGACGCCTTCTCGGACCTGCAGCGCGCCTTGGCCATCGTGCAGCGGGACGTCGAGCAGCTGGCGCATCGTTCGGTGCGCGACGAACTCGGCGACGAGCTCGAAGCGGCCACCCTCGGCAGCGGCTCGCTGCTCGAACTGACCCGCCACGGCTGGCAGAACCCGCTGGCCGCGGCGCGTTCCGAACTGCAGCGCGTCGCCTACGTCGTCGAGCAAGACCGCTTGGTCCGGCTCTTCTGGGAAGTTCTGGACCGCGCGCCGACATCCGAGGCCCATGTGCAGACGCTGTTGGAGAACGTCCGCGACGTCGAGTTCGTCGCCCACGACGACAACGGCGAGACGCACCGCTTCTGGCCGCGCATGAACGACGATGGCTCGCGGCAGCTCGCCGCCATCGGCCTCGAACTGGAAGTGGAGACCTACGGGCGCGTCGAGCGCCTCTGGCTGGTGCCGCAGCCCATGGCGCAGCTTGAAGACGAGCAGGAGGGCGACGATCTGGACGAGGACGGTCTCGACGAAGCGGACGAAATCGTCGACCCGCGCGACGGGTTGGCGCCGCGGCCCGGACAAGCGGAGGACGACGCATGACGCCGCGCCGCCAGGGTCTGGCGCTGGTCGGCGCGCTGCTGGTCGTCGCCGTGGCCACGGCCCTCGGCTACGAGATCGTCGTGCGGCACACGCTCAGCGTCGCCCAGGGGCGGCTGACGCTCGACAGCGCCCAGGCGCGCCAATACGCCTTCGGCGGCGAGGCGTACGCGCGCCAGCTGCTGTACGAGGATTGGGAAGACGAAGAGACCCGGCGCATGGACACGCTGCTGGAAGTCTGGGCTGGCGGCGACGGCAGCGAAGGCGAAGAGCGGGAGAGCGCGGACGACGACTCGCGTGCGGAGCGCTCTCGCGAAGAGAGACGCGGCGACGACCCGGCTTCGCGGGACGACCGCTTCGACGAGCGCCCCGAAGACGAGCGACGACGCCGCGATTCAAGCGAACCGACCGCCCGAGCGATGGCGGACGCGAAGATGTTCGAGATCGCCGGCGGCAGTCTGGAACTGCACATCGAGGATTTGGGGCGGCGCTTCAATCTCAACGCCGTCGGCGGCGAGGCGAGCGCCGAAAACGTCGCCCGGCTGAAGCGCCTGTTCACCAACCTGGGCCTCGACCCGGAAGCCGTGGACGCTTGGCGCGATTGGGTGGACCCGGACCGGGAGATCACCGGCAACGGCGCCGAAGACGCCGACTACATGCTCCGCGACCCGCCCATGCGCGCCGCCAATCAGCGCGGCCACCATGCCTCCGAGCTGATCGTCGCGGCATCCTTGACAAGCGAGCAGTACGCGACGCTGCGCCCGCACGTCGCGGTGCTGCCGGTGTTCGACCAGCGCATCAACGTCAACACCGTCGCCGCCGAAGTGCTCGCCGCGCTGGTGCCCAACTTCGCGGTGGACGAGGCGCAGATCCTCGTCGACGAGGTGCGCGAGTACGAGCAAATCGAACCCGTCATCGCCGCCCACGCGCCCCTCGGCGCAGGCGCCGGCGTCTTGGCGGTCGTCAGCGAGTACTTTCGCGTTCAAGCGCGCGCGGTCGTCGGCGATGCGCGCAGCGACCTCACCTCGGTGCTGCGCCGCGACCCGGTGTCGGGCGTCGTGACCGTGCTGTCGCGCAGCTTCGGCGAACCGTTCGAGGCCGAGAGCGCGCCGGCGGACGAAGAGGACGACGAGGACGCAAGCGGCACGGCGGGAGACGGGTTCGCGGGGTAGGGCGCTCGCTCCGGCGTTCCATCGTCGGCGCGGATGCGCTTTAATCCGCCGCGCCAGTCGGCGCCAGCGCCTTTTCCGACGCCGCCGGGTTCGTGGAGTCGCCCATGCCGCGCCTGTTCCTCGCCCTCCCAGAAGACCAAGACGACGCCAGCGTGGAGTGGCTGGTTCGCGGCGACGACGGCGAGAGCGTTTCCGGCCGCGCTGCGCTCGAAGAACTGGCGGCCTTGATCGAAAGCGAAGCGCCCTGGGCCAGCGATGCCGGCAAGGTGGTGGTCTTCGTGCCTGCGTCCGACGCCGTGGCGCTGAGCTGCACGGTGCCGGGGCGCAACGCTAGCCAGGTCAGACGCGCTGTGCCCTACGCCATCGAGGAGTATCTGACCGGCGACATCGAAGACATGCACGTCGCCTGCGGCGCCATCGAGCGCAACGAACCCGTGTGCTGCCTGGTGGCGCCGCATGCGCGGATGGCCGATTGGCTGGGTCGCTTGGAGGCGGCCGGCGTCGCTCCGGGCTGCTTGACCGCCGATGCCGTCGCGTTGCCGAGCGGGCCGAATCTGGCCAGCATCCTCTTTCGCGACGACGACACGGCGCTGGTTCGCACCGCGCTGCAGACCGCGAGCCTGGACCTGCCGAATCTCGGCCCGGCGCTGGCCGCCCTGCACGCGGACCTCGATGGCGGCGACAAGGACGCGCCGGCCCGCTTGCGGCAGATAAATGGTGAACTTGGCGACATCGAGCTCAGTCAGACCGGCTTCGCGCCCGATCACGTCGAGAGCGTTCGCATCGGCGATTCGCCCTTGCAGGCGCTTGCGGAAACCTTCGACGACGCCAGCGCCATCAACCTGTTGCAGGGCGACTACGCGGTCAAGCGGCGCAGCGGCGGCAGCTGGGCGCCGTGGCGTTCGGTGGCCGCCGGCGCTTTCGTTTGGCTGGCGCTCGCACTCGCGCTGTTCGCCGCGCAAGGCCTCTGGGCCGAGCGCCAGGCGGACGCGCTGCGCGCCGAAGCGGGCCGCATCTACCGCGAGGTCTACGACGCGCAGCGCGTCCCCGGCAATCCGGCCGCGAGAATGCGCCTGCGCCTCGGCCAGCGACCGGCCGACACGGCTGGCTTCCATCGTCTCGCCGCCGTCTTCGCCGCCTCGCTTCGCGAGCTGGAAGACCCCTACGAGCTGCTGAGCCTCTCCTATTCGGATCGCAGCGGCTTCGGCGGCGAAGTCGTCGTCGCCGACTACGACGCGCTCGAAGAGATGCGCCAGGCGTTTACCGGGCAGGGCATCGAACTGGTCGTCGTCTCCGCAGAACAGCAGGATTCGCGCGTTCGCGCCAACCTGCGGGTCGCAACGGGCGGGTAGGGCGGTGCTGGCCCCGCTCGTCGACGCCTGGCGACGTTCGCCGACGCGTCGTCGGTTCGACGCGCTCGCGCCGCGCGAGCGCATGTTGCTGTGGACGTGCCTCGGCGCGCTGAGCGCGGCGCTGCTCTACGGCCTCGCGACGTCGCTCTTCGCGTACCGCAGCGACTCCGTGGCGCGCTTCGCCAAGGAACGCGGCGATCTGGAGTGGATGCAGCTGAACCGGGGTGCCGCGGCAACCGCCTTCCGGGCCGGGGCCGGGGCGCCGGCGCAGCGTACCGAGATGCCGACCATCAACGCCGCGGCGCGCGAGCTCGAACTGCCGCTGCGCCGCATCCAGCCGGAGGCGAACGGCATCAGCGTGCAGATCGAGGGGCAGCCTTTCGAGAAGGTGGTTCGCTGGACCAGCTCGCTGGAGCTCCGCCACGGCGTTGAAATTCTCAACGCCCGCATCGACCGCTACGAAGCCGGCATCGTCAACGCGCGATTCACGTTTCGGTAGGCTTGGCGCGTAGCGGCGGCGAGCGTGCGCCGTGTCCGAGCTCGGACACGCGGTTGCTGTGTTTTGCGGGTTGGGCATGTATCTTCGCGCACCCTGCGACGCAGGCAGACGACGGACGAGCGGTTCATACATGGTCAAGTTGAAGGAAGCGCAGCGCTTGCGAGTGGTGGCGGCAGCGGTGGCGCTGCTCGTCGGCCAGGCTGCGGCGGCGCCCGGGGTGCTGGTGCTGCAAACGGACTTCGGCCTCAAGGACCACGCCGTGGGGGCGATGCGCGGAGTCGCTCGGCTGGTCTCGCCGGCGCTTGTCGTCGACGACCTGACCCACGAGATCCCGGCCTTCGACATCTGGCAGGCCGCCTACCGACTGCAAGCGGTGATGGCGTACTGGCCGAGCGGAACGGTGTTCGTTTCGGTGGTCGATCCGGGCGTCGGCTCGGAGCGCGAATCGGTCGTCGCCCGGCTGGCCGGCGGGCAGCTGATCGTCACGCCCAACAACGGCACGCTGACGCTGCTGAACGAGGCGCCCGGCATCGTCGCCGTGCGGCGCATCGACGAAAACGCGTATCGGCTGCCGGGGTCGGCGGACTCGCACACGTTCCACGGCCGCGACCTCTACGTTCATGTGGGGGCGTTGCTGGCGGCGGGGGAGGTTCGCTTCGAGAACATCGGCGAGCAGACCGAGGCGTTGCTCTTGCGGCGCGCCTTGCCGACCATCGGCGATGGCGAAGCCGCTGGCGGCATCCCGGTGCTGGACCCGCAGTTCGGCAACGTGTGGACGGACATTCCGGCGGCGCAGGCGCGGTTCTCGATTGGGCAGCACTACGACGTCGCCATCACCGCGCCAGACGGCGAGCGCCGCTTCGCCGGGCGCGTGCCCCTCTGCAGGACGTTCGCGGAAGTGGAGGCGGGCGAGCCGCTGCTCTACGTCAACAGCATCGGCAACCTCGCAATCGCCCTCAACCAAGGCGATTTCGCCGCCCGCCACGGAATCTCGTCTGGCCTGGGATGGCGCATCGCCATCGCCACGCCGGAAGACGAACCGTAGGCGACCGCTCTGCTTTTGGTGCCGGGCCGGTCGACGGAACGCGGCTAGCCGCTATTCGCCAACATGCTTCGCCCCTGGCGCAGCAGTTCTTCGCCGCTCTCGCAGTCCAACACCAGGTCGCCGAGTTCGGCGAGACGCTCGGCGTCCTGCTCGCCCGCCATCAGCTTGGCCAAGGCGTCTCCAGCCTGCGCCCCGAAGCGCCTCGCGGCCTGCCGTCGCAACAGCGCCCGTTCGCCTTCGTGAAGGCCTTCGGAACGGCCCGCCGCATGGCCCTCGGCGAGTGCGGCTTGGCGCCATTCGGTGATCGCTTCTTCCAGCATCGTCGGTTCCCTCCATGTAGCGCATCGCTTCCCGCAGGTGGTCCTCAGACCCGAGTCGCCAACGCGATCCGACCTTGGCGCAGCAGTTCCTCGGCGCTCTCGCAGTCCAACACCAAGTCGCCGAGTTCGGCGAGACGCTCGGCGTCCTGCTCGTCCGCCAGCAGCGCGGCCAAGGCATCTCCGACCGATGCGCCGAAGCGCCGCGCGGCCAGCCGTCGCAGCAGCGTCCGCTCGCCTTCGCGAAGGCCCTCGGAACGACCCTTGGCGAGGCCCTTAGAGTGGCCTTCGTCGAGGGCGGCTTGGCGCCATTCGGTGATCGCTTCTTCCAGCATCGTCGGTTCCTCCATGTAGCGCAGCGCTTTCCGCAGGTGGTCGCCGTGCGGATCATGGTCGCTGTCCGCGAAGCGGCGGTACAGCATTCGCATCAGCAGGTCCGCCAGGCGCGTCGCCAAGTCCGCCAGGCCTTCCCGCCGCAGGCCGTCGAACAGCGTCTTCGACAACGAAGGCAGACGCTGCGCCTCGCGGCAGCGCAGCAGCCTCAGCAGCGCCGCGACCCAGTTCGAGCGGCCATCGTCCGCGCTCAACGCGCTGGCGTCAAGCGGTTCGAAGTCCAACTGCGGACTGCGCCGGCGCAGTCCTTGGGGCGAACGCCGCAGCAGGTCGCGCAGCGTGCGCCGCCGCCAGGGCCGGCCGCCGGTGTAGACCACGACCAGCAGCGGCAGGGGCAGTTGGCGGGGCGGCTGCGGTCCGTCCAGGGCGGCCTGCCAGAGCAGGCCGGCGTAGACCAGCATGCGCAGCGCCATGTGCCGTTCCGGCCGCGACTGGCATTCGACGACCAGCAGCGCCTCGGCGTCCGGGTCGTCCTCGGTAGGTGCGCCGACCGCCCAGGCGATGTCGCCGCCGCGCCGCCTGCCGCCACGCCCGACGTGGTCGACGGCGAGCGGCCTCAGGCGCCGGGGGTCGAGACCGGCGGTGGCGTCCTTGGGCAGCAGGGCCAGCAGGGGCGGCACCGAGGCGCGGTGGCCGAGGGTGGCGCGCAGGATGGCGTCTTCGTTCATGGGGGCAGTGTGGCGGGTGCGGGCGGTCGCCGGCAGCGGACATTCGCCCGGTGGCGTGTTGGAGATCGCTGCAATTCATGTCAGACATCGACCATCGAGCGTGTAGGAAATTAGCCATGTGCGACCTCGGAAAAGCCGTCATTGGCTGTAGCAGAGCAAATATTTAACATAATATACATTATGCGAAGTTTCAGGGCGGAATCGCCGCCGCAGTGTTCTCAAGTCATTCCAGGAGCGCCTTGCCGATCACCTTCAACGCCAGCGTCTCCTCCGCGCCCTCGAAGATGGACAGCACCCGCGCATCGACGAAGTAGCGGCTGACGGCCGTCTCTTCCGCGTAGCCGGCGCCGCCGTGCAGCTGCATCGCCTCGCGGGTGACCCATTCGGCGGTGCGACACGCGAGCAACTTCACCAGGCTCGCCTCCAACTGGCCGCTGCCGCTCTCCATGCGCCCGGCCACCGCGTAGGAAAAGCGCCTGCAGGCGACGATGTGCGCGGCCATGCGAGCGAGCTTCTGCAAGCTGAGTGGGTAGTCGGCGACCGGGCGGCCGAAGACGATGCGTTCCTCGGCGTAGCCGAGCGCCGCCTCGAAGGCGGCCCGCATCAGGCCGTTGGCGCGGGCGGCGGTCTGCAAGCGTCCGCCAGCGAAGCCGCGCATCGTGTAGTAGAAGCCCCTGCCCCGGCCGGCGTCCTCGCCCACCAAGGCGCCGTGCGGCACCACGTAGTCTTCGAAGGCGAGCTCGAAGGAGTGCATGCCGCGGTAGCCGATGGTCTTGATGGCGTTGCCGGTCAACGTGCCGCCGAGCGGATTGCGATGCGTGAACGACGTTTCGTCCGTGCTCGGCTTTTCCACCACGAACAAGGACAGGCCGCGATGCGGGGGCTTGGCATCCGGGTCCGTGCGCGCCAGCAGCAGGATCGCGCCAGCTTTGCCGGCGAACGTACACCACGTCTTGGCGCCGGCGAGACGCCAATGCGGTGCGCCATCGATGGCCACCGGCGATGCGCGCAGCGCTACCGACGCCACGTCCGAACCAGTGGCCGGCTCGGTGACCGAGACGGCGACCAGCGGATCGCCGGCCGCGATGCTCGGCAGCCAGCGCTGCTTCTGCTGCTCCGTCCCGCCTTCGAGCACGGCGCGCGCCATGATCTCCGGCCGCGTGACGAGGCTGCCGGCCGCGCCTAGGGACCCCCGCGACAGTTCCTCGGTCACCAGCACCATCGCCAAGCTGTCGTCGGCGTCGTCCGGCTGCAAGCCGCCGTAGCGCGCCGGCACGGAGAGGCCGAAGCAGCCAAGTTCGCGCAGACCGTCGATGATTGACGCCGGAATCATCATGTCCTGGCGATGGATCGGCTCGGCCAGCGGCATCACCTGTTCTTTGGCGAAGCGTCGGAAGGTCTCGCGCATCAGCGCGTGGTCGCCGGCGATGCCGTCCGCCGGCAGGCGGCCTTGCCGCGAGCGGACGGTCTCGCCGAGGCGGCAAATCGACACCGGCGACAAGGCGTCGTTCACGAACGCGGCGTCCACATCCACGCTTTCCAAGCCGAATGCCGATGGTCGCGCTACGAGCCGGCTGCGCAGATTGGCCACGGCTTCGGCGCAGACGAGGCGCACGAGCTGCTGCTCGAACGCGGTCTCGTCCGCGTCCGGCGAGTTCGACTGCCCATCCAGGGCGATGCTGGCCGCACGCAGTTCGGCCCAGCAGACGGCGAGGTCGTATGCCTCCATCTGCACCGCGTCCACGTCGCGGCCAGCCAGATGCGCCCTCCCCCGCTCGAACAGCGCCAGCGCGCCGTCGAGCGCCGCACGGCAGTCCTTCATCGCGGCAAGCCGGCCGGCAGCGTTCCCCTGCGCCGCGCTTCCAATGCGCGATAGTGCGCCGCGCCACGGAAAACGAGCTGTCCATGAGCATCCTCCGCGGCACTCGCGTACACGACTTCGAGCGCTACATCGCCGGCCCGTTCTGCGGCGCACTTCACATAGCCGAGGATCATCCGACCTCCGGCGAGAACGCTCCGGCCACGGAGAGCCGCGCAGTGGCGAAGTCGCCCTCGCCCGGTCCGCTGCCAACGGCGGCGACTTCATGCGCGTAGTAGCTGGGGTAGAAGACGATGCTGCCGCCGAGCGGCGCCACCCGCGAAAACTCGGAGGCGCTGGAACGTCCCGTTTCGACGTCCGTGTCGTGGAGCAAGAGGTCGCCGCCTGAGAAGGGCCTAGGGTCACGGTGGAAGTAGCAGATGGCCGACAACGGAGTGGCGTCTCTATGGCGCACACCGAAGCCCCCGTCAGGATGCGCCACCATCGTCAAACCCGTCCGGCGAAGATCGCGGCTGTCGATGCGCAGCAGCATGGAGACCATCGGCAGCGCCTCGCGGAGCTTGGGGACAAGCCATGCACTCACGCCTGCCCGATCAGACAGCCTCACGGCCAAGGCTCGGCGCTCCAAGGGCCTGACCTTTCGGTCCGCTCCGCGCCCCACGCCGCCGGGCGTGAAGAGCCCTTGCGTCGCCAGGGCGGCCGTCACCAGGCGCTCGCGCTCCGCATGGGACAGGAAATCTCGGATATGCACGAAGGGCGCCGCCCGCAAGCCATCCGGCGGTTCGGCTGGCAATTGCTCGCCGGCCGTGACGGCGCGCAGCCAGGACACTTGGCGATCTCCGGGCCGGAGCATGTTCAGACGGCCATAGGCTTCGGTGGCGGCAGGAAAGTTCCCCCTCCGCCGGTGGAGGTCGCCAAGGCGCCGCAGCACGTCGGCATCTCGAGGATCCGCGGCGAGCCGCTGCCGCAGGACGGCTTCCGCCCGACTGTGAAGCAGGTCGTCCGCCCGCAGCAGCTTCGGCGTATCGGAGACACAGGCCGATCGGCTCGCGTCGATCGCCGCCATCAGCTTCTCGCCGAGACCGTGCTCCTCCAGCAGGCGCCGGAACTTCAGAATCGTCGTCGCGTCCGGCAGCGCCTCCGGCCTCAGCCCCGCGAAACGCCGCACCGGTGCCACCTCGTAGAGCATGTTCGCCATTTTCGGATCGCTCAGGCTGTAGAACAACTGCACACAATGCACGCGAAGCATCGCCGACAGCGGATACGGCCGCCGGTCGCGGCCCGACAGCGGCGTCTTCGAGTAGTGCGGCCGGATTTCGTCCTCCAGCTCTTTCCACGGAATCAGCCGCTCCGTCCGCTCCAGGAACTTCTCGCGCCGCGCCCCCTTCTTCGCCTCGTACTCCGGCTCCGCGAACGTCGCCTGCGCCGCCGCCATCGCCTTCTCGCTCCAAGCCTCCGATACGTCGATTGTCGCAGCTTCCGCGCAATAGATCAGAGATTCCCCAATGCACGGGCCGATGCACGATAATGCGCCGCTCCACGGAAACGAGCAGTCCATGAGCATTCTCCGCGGCATTCGGGTACTCGACTTCGGGCGCTACATCGCCGGGCCGTTCTGCGGCGCGCTGCTGGCCGACCTCGGCGCCGACGTCATTCGCATCGAGAAGATCGACGGCAGCGAAGATCGCTACACGGCACCGGTCACCGGAGACCGCCAAGGCAGCGCCTACTTGGCGCTGAACCGCAACAAGCGCGGCTTCACGCTCAATCCGCGCACGCCGCAGGGCCAAGAGGTGCTGCGCAAGCTGGTGGCCACCGCCGACGTGGTGATCGCCAATCTGCCGCCGCAGACGTTGGCGAAGATGGGCTTGGACTACGCGAGTCTGAAGGCGATCAAGCCGGACGTGATCCTCACCACCACGACCGCCTACGGCGCCGGCGGGCCGTACGGCAATCGCGTGGGATTCGACGGCGTGGCGCAGGCGATGTCCGGCAACATGCACCTCACCGGCCACGCCGACGAGCCGATGAAGAGCTACGTTCCCTACGTGGACTACACCACCGGCACGCTGAACGCCTTCGCCACCCTCGCTGCCATCATCCAGCGCATGAACACGGGCGTTGGCCAGCATGTGCAGAGCTGCCTGCTCGCCTCCGCCCTCACCGTCGCCAACGGCACGCTCATCGAGCAGGCGCTGCTGAACAACAACCGCGTCGGCAGCGGCAATCGCGGCCAGACCTCCGCCCCTTCGGACGCCTTCAAGACCAGCGACGGCTGGATTCTGGTGCAGGTGGTGGGCGACCCGCTGTTCGAGCGCTGGGCCAGGCTGATGGGCGAACCGCACTGGCTGGAAGACCCGCGCTACGCCACCGACGAAGCCCGCGGCGACAACGCCGCCGACATCAGCCGGCGCATGGGCGAATGGACCGCCGAGCGCACCACCGTGCAGGCGATGGCCGAACTGGAAGCAGCGCGGGTGCCTTGCGGCGAAGTGCTCTCGCCAGCACGCGCCCTGCTGGACCCGCAAGTGGTGGAGCGGCAGTTCCTGGTGCCGACTGACTATCCGAACCTGCCCCGCCCTGCCCCGGTCGCGCGGATGCCGGTGGACTTCTCGAACGCGGAAACCGGCATCCGCCGCCGTGCGCCCACCCTGGGTGAACACACGGACGAGATTCTCGTCGAGCTCGGCTACGACGAGGCGGCGGTTGCGAAGCTGCGCGAAGATCGAGTCGTCTGAGCTTGTTCGCGGAAAGGCATCCGCTCTACGGCCGAGAGCGTGTCGTATTCGAGACGCCGAACGGCGCACGGTGGTACCGAAACGAAAGGCCGGCGAGGCCGGCGACTACAATTGCGGCGACGAACGCCAGCTCGCCTAACCCCATTGCCATCAGGGCCGTGGACACGACAATCGGCAGCGTGAGAACGACTTGGAGCTTGAGCAACTTGCTCCAACCAACCCGCCGAGCCAGCCGCACCGTCAAGTTCAGCCACAGCATGGCACAGCACGACAAGAGGAAAGCCGCCAAGTCCATTTCAGCACCTTTCGATCAAGACGCAGCGTGATCGCCCGTTGCGACAGCGGTACCGAACCCGATGGCGCCGGCACCGTTCCCCAATAGCGCCCACGATGATGCCAAACCTCCCACCGCCGTGCATCGTGCCGAGTCGTTGTAGACTGCCCTGCTCTGCCGGGGCCTTGGGAGGAGGCCTGATGCCAACCGAACTCGAAGCCGCGATTGCCGCGACGACGGCGCCGGGACAGCCTTACGAGACCTGCTCGGCGCGGATTTGCGGCGTGGACTTCACCGTCTTCGCCAATGCGCCGGAGAACCTTCGCGCCCTATATCAAAGCGGCCTCGCGCATGCCGACAAGGACTTCTACGTCTACGAAGGCGAGCGCTACACCTACCAGCGGATGTGGGAGCTGGCAGCGCAGTGCGCCAACCGGCTGCGCGAGCGCGGGTTCGTGGCCGGGGATCGCGTCGGCATCGCGCTGCGCAACTATCCGGAGTGGATCGCGGCGTTCATGGGCATCACCGGCAGCGGCTGCGTCGCGGTGGCGATGAACGCCTGGTGGTCCGGCGACGAGCTGGAATACGGCATTCAGGACAGCGGCTTGAAGCTGCTGTTCAGCGATGTCGAACGCACTGAAAGGCTGCGGGATCGCGCCGCGCGGCTGGGCGTCGAACTGGTGACCGTGCGCCACCGCTGCGACGGTTTCGCGACCTGGGAGGAGTTCCTCGACGGCGCGTCCACGCGGATGCCGGAACCGGCCATCCGCCCGGACGACAACGCCACCATCCTCTATACGTCCGGCTCCACCGCCCATCCCAAGGGCGTCCTCTCGACCCACCGCGCCATCGCCAACGCCCTGCTCGGCTGGGAATGCGGCGGCGCCATCGCGATGGCGATGCATCCAGAGCTCGGTGCCGCGGTTGGTCGCTCGGCACCGCAACCGGAGCACCCGCCGGCGGTGATTCTCACGGTGCCGCTCTTCCACGTGACCGGCCTGGTGGTGCAGCTGCTCTCGTCGTTCCGGCGCGGACGCAAGGTGGTGGGTATGTACAAGTGGGATGCGCAGGCCGCGCTCGAGATCATCGAAGCGGAACGGATCACCGAGTTCAACGGCGTGCCGACCATGGCGTGGGAGCTGGTGCAGGCGCCGAACCGCGCCAAGTACGATCTCTCCAGCTTGCGAAGCGCGGGAGGCGGCGGCGCGCCGATGGCGCCGGAACACGCCCGGCAGATCGACAAGACCATCGCCAAGGGCGCGCCCGGCACCGGCTGGGGCATGACCGAGACGCAAGGCCTCGCCACCACCATCGGCGGCGCCGCGTTTCTGGAGCGACCGCGCAGCTGCGGACGCGCCGTGCGCCCCATCGTCGACGTGAAGGCGGTGAAGCCGAACGGCGAGGACGCCGCGCCCTTCGAGACCGGCGAGTTGTGGATTCGCGGCGCGATGAACTTCTCCGAATACTGGAACAAGCCGGAAGCCACCGCCGAGAGCCTGACCGACGGCTGGGTGCATACCGGCGACGTCGGCCACCTGGACGACGAAGGCTACGTCTTCATCACCGACCGCCTGAAGGACATGGTGCTGCGCGGCGGCGAGAACATCGGCTGCCAGGAGGTGGAAGCCGTGCTCTACGACCATCCAGCGGTGCAGGAAGCGGCGGTCTTCGGCGTGCCGGACGCTCGGCTCGGAGAGACGCTGGCCACGGTGGTGGTGGCGAAACCCGGCAACGTGCTCGGCGAGGACGACGTGCGGGCGTTCGTCGCCGCGCGGCTGGCCAAGTTCAAGGTGCCGGACCACGTCTGGATTCGCGCCGAGCGCCTGCCGCGCATCGCCTCCGAGAAGATCTTCAAGCGCGGCCTGCGCGAGGAGGCCGTCGCCTTGCTGGAAGCCGAGGGGCGCGCATGACGCCGAGCAAACAGGTGCAGAAGAAGGTCGCCATGCAGTTGCCGCGGCGAGCGGAAGTGGCGGATCTCGAACAGCGCTATGCGCTGGAACTCGAAGCGCTGGCGCCGGTCGCCGAGATCGTCGAGGTGGCCAGCACCAGCGCGGACGCGTTCGTCGAAGGCGCCGCGGACTGCGACGCGGTCATCACCTCCTGGGGCATTCGGCTGGACGCATCGATCGTCGGCCGGCTGGAGAAGTGCGTGGTCATCGGCCTCGGCAGCGTCGGCGTGGACATGGTGGACGTGGAAGCCGCGACCCGCGCTGGCATCGTCGTCACCAACACGCCGGACGTGTTCATCGAGGAAGTGGCGGACCACGCCATGATGCTGCTGCTCGCCGCCGTCCGCCGCACCAAGGAGCAGAACATCTTCGCCGCCGAGGGCGAGTGGCACAGAGGCCGGCCGCAGCTCAACCACGTGCCCCGGCTCATGGGGCGCACGCTCGGGCTGCTCTCCTTCGGCAACGTGGCGCGCTGCACGGCTGCCCGCGCCAAGGCGTTCGGCCTCAACGTCATCGCCTACGATCCGTACGTGAGCGAACTGACCATCGGCGAGCACGGCGTCGAACCCGTGCCGTGGGGCGAACTGCTCGCGCGCTCGGACTACATCAGCATCCACTCGCCGGATAACGACGAGACCCGCCACAGCCTGAACGCCGACGCGTTCGCGCGGATGAAGGACGGCGTGGTGATCGTGAACACCGCGCGCGGCCCGATCATCAAGGAAGCGGACCTGATCGACGCCCTGAACAGCGGCAAGGTGCAGTCCGCCGGCCTGGACGTGCTGGAACAGGAACCGCCCGACCCGCAGAACCCGCTCTTGGCCATGCCGAACGTGATCGTCACGCCGCACGTGGCGTCCGCATCAACGCGGATGCGTCCGACCGCGCGCCGCCGCGTCGGACGGGAAGTCTCGCTGGTGCTGCGCGGCAAGTGGCCGATGAGCTGCGTGAATCCGACCGTGCTGCCGAAGACGCCTCTGGAGCGCTGGCAGCCCTACCCCATGAACCGAGGACCAAACCGATGAAGAACACCACCACCGCCCTCGCCTGCTTCGCCCTGGCGGGGTTCGGCGCTCTCGCTCTGAGCGTCAACGCTGGCGAAATCGACGACAAGGTGCAGGCGGCGCTCGCCGCCGACATCCGCACGGACGCCGAGACCGCCCGCGACGACAACCGCAAGCCGCTGGAAACGCTGAAGTTCTTCGGCCTCACGGACGACATGCACGTGCTGGAGCTGGTGCCCGGCGGCGGCTGGTACACCAAGGTGCTCGCGCCGGTGCTGGCCGAGAACGGGCGGCTGGCCCTTTCCATAGGCACCCAGGGCACCGTGGGGATCATCAAGGAACAGGGCTGGGACGTCGAGGTCATCGAGACCGGCAACTTCTCGCCGGTGGAAGATTCGCGTCTGTTCCAGATCACCGACCTGGATTTCGGCGAGGACGTGTTCGACATGACACTGACCTTCCGCAATCTGCACAACTTCAACAAGGTCGGGCGCGACGCGATCAACGAAGCGGTGTTCCGCGCCTTGAAGCCCGGCGGTCGCTACGGCGTTGTCGACCACACCCGTCGCCACATGCAGGAAGACAGCGACGAGAACTGGCGGCGGATGGACCCGGTGCTGGCCATCAAGGAAATCGAAGCGGCCGGCTTCGAGTTCGTGGACTACTCCGCCCTGCACTACCGCCTCGACGACGAACTGCGCTACGAAGTGGGCCGACGCAGCGTGGCCGGCAACACGGATCGGTTCACGCTGCTGTTCCGCAAGCCGGAGTAACCTGTCCTAGACCGCCAAGCGGACAGTTGGCCTCACTGAAGATCAACTGCCGCGGCGGAATCGAGTACCCAGCAGATGGCCGAGCGCTTCGCCCGGGTGCTGAACGCCCGCGCCGTGGTGGCGCTCTCGTTCAGCGCCATGATCGGCTGGAGCTGGGTGCTCATCACCGCGCACTGGATCGGCAACGCCGGCAGCATCGGCGTTCTGCTCGCCTTCGCGGTGGGCGGCCTGGCGGTCGGCTTCATCGCCCTCACCTACGCCGAACTGGCCTCGGCGATGCCCAAGGCTGGCGGCGAGCATGTCTACACGCACAGGGCGCTCGGCGCCAACTGGTCGTTCGTCTGCACCTGGGCCCTGCTGATGGCCTACACGACGGTGTGCGTGTTCGAGTCCGTGGCCTTGCCGACCGCCGTCGAGTACCTGCTGCCGTCGATTCGCATGGGCACTCTGTGGACGGTCGTCGGTGCCCCGGTGGACATCGGCTTCGTGCTGGTGGGCATCGGCGGCGCCGTGGCGATGACGGTGGTGAACTACGTGGGGATCCGCACCGCCAGCGTGGTGCAGAACGTCGTCACCGTAGCCATCGTGGCTGCTGGTGGCGTCTTGTTCGTGGGCGCGTTCGCAGAAGGCAGCATCGACAACGCCCGGCCGTTCATCGCCACGCCGGCGGTCGGCGTGCTCAGCGTGGTCGTCATGGTGCCGGCCTTGCTGGTCGGCTTCGACGTGATCCCGCAATCGGCCGAGGAGATCAACCTGCCGCCGCGACGCATCGGCGTGCTGCTGGCCTGCTCGGTGGGCTTGGCGGTGCTCTGGTACGGGGCCATTTCCTTCGCCGTCGCCAGCGCCATCCCGAACGCCGACCTGGGCGGCGCGGACATGGCCACGGCGGACGCCGCGACAGCGCTGTGGGGCAATCCGCTGGCCGGACACGCGCTGGTGATCGGCGGCATCGGCGGCATCCTGACGAGCTGGAACGCGTTCATCGTCGGCGGCAGCCGGCTGATGTTCGCGCTGGCCGAATCCGGCGCGTTGCCGCCCGCGTTCGCTCGCCTGCATCCGCGTTTTCGTACGCCGCACGTGGCCATCGTCGTCCTCGGCGCCTTGGCCTGCGTCTCCCCCTTCTTCGGACGCACGATTCTCGTCTGGCTGATCAACACCGGCAGCTTGGCGGTGGTGGTCGCCTACATCTTCGTGCCCATCGCCTTCTTGGTGCTGCGCCGCCGCGAACCCGACCTGCCACGCCCGTTCGAGATCCGCTCGCCCCGGCTGGTGGGCATCGCCGCCATCGCCCTCGGCGGCGGATTGCTCTGCCTCTACCTGCCAGGCAGCCCATCGGCCCTCTCCTGGCCAGCCGAATGGGCCATCGTCCTCGCCTGGGCCTTGCTGGGAACGGCCATTTGGTGGCGCCGCGTACGACGCTGATTCGCTCGTTCGCCGCGCTTCAAGGGTACACTCAGAGCGATGAACGAAAGGACGAGCAAGCAACAGCTTCTTTCCCGAATCTCGGTGGACGCGAACATCTGCTTCGGCAAACTCTGCATCCGCGGACACCGCATCTGGACATCTTTGGTGCTCGACCTGCTGGCGAGCGGCTGGACGATGCAGGAACTCCTCGAACAGTACCCGGGCATCGAAGAAGAGGACGTTCTGGCCTGCCTCGCCTACGGTGCGGAAATGTCCCGCGAACGCTACGTCGATGTGCCGTTGGAATACCATGAGCACTGAGCAAGCCGCAGCGCCCCGGTGCGTCGAGTTCTTCTTCGATTGCAGCAGTCCTTGGACGTATCTTGCCTTCGAGCAGCTGCAACGCACGTTGGCGGAGGTCTTGGCTGGCGGCCAAGTCGTCGTTCGTTGGCGGCCGTTCCTTGTTGGCGGCGTGTTCAACGAAGTGAATCCGAGCGTTTACGAACAGCGAGCCAATCCGGTGCCCGTGAAGGCGCGCTACTACGCGAAGGATTTGCAGGACTGGGCGCGGTACGTCGGCATCCGCATCGGGTCGCCGCCGGTGTTTCCGGTGAACAGCGTGAAGGCGATGCGCGGTGCCTTCGTCGCGGAGGAAGCCGGGCGGCTGGTGCCTTATGCGCGGCGCGTCTTCGAGCGCTATTGGGGGGAGTTGGCGGACATCTCCCAAGACGAGGCCCTTGCTGGCGTCGTGCGCGAGTCGGGGCTCGACGAGACCGTGTTCTTCGAGAAGATCCGCTCGCCGGAGTACAAGGCTAGGCTGCGCGACAACACCAGCGAGCTGATCGAGCGCGGCGGCTACGGCTCGCCGACCTTCTTCGTGGATGGGGACGACATGTACTTCGGCAACGACCGCATTCCGCTGGTGGCCGCTCGGCTCGGCCTTCGCGGAGGCACGGCATGAGCGCAGCGCGGGAGGAGCTCGCCACGCTCGAAGTGTTCGGCAAGACGACGGTCGGTTGGGACGCCGCGACGCCGGTGAACGAGACCGTCGACCAGCACGGCGTTCCGTTCCCGGATCAGCGCGGCTTCGGCGTTCCCGATCCCCGGGCGCCCAGCGCCCGCGTCCACGACCATCCCGACGTCCAACGGCTGCGCGAGACGCTGCGCCGGGAGAACGGGATACGCGGCCTTGAAGTCTGTGCGCCGCACGAGGTGGAGCGCGCCGTGCGCATCTTCCACCGCGACGGCTTCGTGGTGGTGCGCGACCTGTTGGACGAAGAACACCTGGCTCGGTTTCGCCGCGGCAGCGCCAGAGCGTTGGCGCAGATCCTGGAAACGCCCGGCAGCGGCGAGCGCAAGTACATGACGGAGAGCGGGCGGCTGCCGCACCGCTACAGCTACGGCACGTCGTCGGCGTCGCGGCAAATGCTGCACGAGGAAGAGTGGGCGAGCATGGTCGACCTGCCCACAACCACGCCCATCCTCGCCGCCATCTTCGGCGGCATGGACTATCTCGTGCTCGGCGCCGGGGGCGATCTGTGCCTGCCCGGGGCCGTCGAATACCAGCACCTGCACGCCGATGTCGGCGAATCCAATGCGCTGCCGGCAGCGCGGGTCGAGGCCGCGCAAGCCCTCGGCATCGAGATTCGGCGCGACGATGCGAGCGGCGAAATCGAAAACGCCACCCGGCGCCGGATCGTCGACTACACCCCGCCGGTGGTCACCATCAACTTCGCCATGTGCGACCTCACCTGGGAGAACGGCCCCATCCGCCAGATTCCCGGTTCGCACACGTGGCAGATGCGCCCTCCCCCGCCGGCCGAGGAACCGCAGTGGATGCGCTTTTCGACCTTGGTCGGCGCACCGGCGGGCGCTGGCGTGTTCCGCGACAACCGCGCCTGGCATGGCGCGACGCCCAACTTGAGCCGCGAGATCCGCTCCCTGCCCAACGTCGAATACGGCGCGCCGTGGCTGCCCGAGCGCACCGACGGCGAGCGGCGCACGATGCCGCACGACATCTGGCGAACGCTCACGCCCCACGGCAAGCACATCTGCCGCCGCGTGAAGGCGCCCCCGGGAGAGTGGCCGGCCGGCGCCGGGGTGATGCATCCGCTCGGCGCCGAACGGCAAGCCGCGGCGAAGCGGATGGGCGGGAGCGGCGAACGCAAGGCCGGCAGTCCCGGCGGCTAGGTCGCTTGGCGACGGTTGCCGGTTCGCCTCAGCAGCCGTGTTCGCGCAGGAAGCGGCCGGTGTAGGAACGCTTGCTGGCGGCGATGTCTTCGGGGGTGCCCAGGGCGACGATCTCGCCGCCGCCTCTGCCGCCGTCGGGGCCCAGGTCGATGACGTGGTCCGCGGTCTTGACGACGTCCAGATGGTGCTCGATCACCAGCACCGAGTGGCCCGCGTCCACGAGCCGGTGCAGGCAGTCGAGCAGTTTGGAGATGTCGGCCAGGTGCAGGCCGGTGGTGGGTT
The DNA here is from genome assembly GCA_965243175.1 of Candidatus Azotimanducaceae bacterium. Taxonomy (GTDB): domain Bacteria; phylum Pseudomonadota; class Gammaproteobacteria; order Pseudomonadales; family Azotimanducaceae; genus VXYL01. The sequence goes on from OZ251532.1 coordinate 3,647,147, forward strand.
CGTCGAGGATGTGGAGCACGTGGCCGCGGCGTTGCAGCTTCGAGAGTTCTCCGGCGAGCTTGATGCGTTGCGCTTCGCCGCCGGAGAGCGTGGTCGCGGACTGGCCGAGGGTCAGGTAGCCGAGGCCCAGGTCGTTCAGCACGTCCACCTTGCGCCCGATGTTCGGCAGCGAGGCGAAGAACGCCGCCCCTTCCTCGATGGACATGTCCAGCACGTCGGCGATGTTTTTGCCCTGGAAGGTCACATCGAGCGTGTCCGCGTTGAATCGCTGCCCCTTGCAGGCGCCGCACACTACTTCCACGTCGGGCATGAAGTAGAGCTTGGTGGCGATGGTGCCTTCGCCCTGGCATTCCTCGCAGCGCCCGCCCTTGACGTTGAAGCTGAACCGGCCGGGCTTGTAGCCGCGTTCGGCGGCGGTTTCGGACTTCGAGAACAGGTTGCGGATCTGGTCGTAGAAGCCAACGTAGGTGGAGGGGTTGGAGCGGCTGTTGCGGCCAATCGGGGACTGGTCGATGTTGATGACGCGGGTGAGATGTTCCGCGCCCTCCAAGGCGTCGTGCTCGCCGGAAAGGGAGCGCGAATCGACCAGCCGCTTCCACAGCTCCTTGTAGAGGATCTCGTTCACCAGCGTGGACTTGCCGGAACCGGACGCGCCGCTGATGCAGACGAACTGCCCCAGGGGGATCTCCACGTCCAGATCTTTGAGGTTGTTGGCGCGGGCGCCGCGCACGATCAGCGACTTGCCGCTGGCGGCGCGTCGTTCGGCGGGCGTCTCGATGCGCCGCTTGCCGGAGAGGTACTGGCCAGTGGGCGACTCGTCGCAGCGCAGGATGTCGTCGAGGCCGCCTTGGGCGACCACCTGGCCGCCGTGGATGCCCGGCCCGGGGCCGAGTTCGAGCACGTGGTCCGCGGCGCGGATGGTCTCCTCGTCGTGCTCCACCACCACTACCGTGTTGCCGAGGTCGCGCAGCGAACGCAGCGTCTCGATCATCTTCACGTTGTCCTTGGGATGCAGCCCGATGGACGGTTCGTCGAGCACGTAGAGCATTCCCATCAGGCCGGAACCGATCTGCGTCGAGAGGCGAATGCGCTGCGCTTCGCCACCGGAGAGCGTGCCGGAGGCGCGGTTGAAGTTCAGATAGTCGAGGCCGATGCCCAGCAGCAGGTCGATGCGGCGGCCGATTTCGCGCAGCACCTGCCGCCCGGCTTCCGCCTGCGGCCCCTGCGGTTCGACGGCGTCCAGAAACGGCCGCAGCTCGTCGAAGTTCATGCGCCCGAAGTCGTCGACCGTGCGCCCGTCGATGCGGAACTTGAGCCGCGTCGGGCGCAGCCGTGCGCCGTCGCAGCCGGCGCAGACATGCTCCACCATCACCCGATCCAGCCACGCCTCCATGCCGGAACTCGCCACGTCGCGCTGGCGGTACCAGCGGTAGTGGCGTTCGATGCCGCCAGCGATGCCCTGGAACGCGAACGACCGCCCTTCCCAGTTCTTCTTCCTTTCCTTCGCTTCCGGCGGCGCCCGCAAGGTGATCGGTTCGCCGCGAGTGCCGTAGAGCACCAGATCGCGCTGCTCGTCGTCGAGTTCCCGCCACGGCGTATCGAGGCTGAAGCCGTACTCTTCGGCCAGCGTGTGCAGCGTGTAGCCGCGATGGCTGTCGGCGCGGAAGGTGCCGACGTCGCGCAGGAAGCAGCCTTCGCGAATGCTGCGCTCCGGGTTGGTGACCAGCAGGTCCGGATGCGTGCGCTTGTCGGTGCCGATGCCGCCGCAGGTGCGGCAGGCGCTCTCCGGATTGTTGAACATGAAGAAGTCCGGCACGATGTCGCCGTAGACCAGCGCGTGGGTGGCGCTGCCGAAGGTCTTGGCGAAGGCCTTGGCGGTTCTGGAACTGCCGCCGACCACCGCCGCGGACATCATCGAGTCGCCCACCCGCAGCGTGTGCTCGATGGCCGCCTTGAGTTGCCGTTCCGCCGCTGGGGCGATGGTGAGCTGGTCGACCAGCGCCGAGAGCCGGGGATCGCCGGGCAGCGCTTCCGGCACTTCCTCGGTTAGGTCGATGCGCTTGTCGTCCACATCCACGAAGCGGCAGCCGAGCTTGCGGACTTCGTTGAAGACGAACTCCGGCGTCTCCCCGTGTACCTGGAAGATCGGCGCACGAAGCTCCACTTCGGTGCCGGTCGGCAGGGCCAGCAGGGATTCGAGGATCTGCGACGAGGTCTTCGTCGGCACCGGTTCGTCGGTGTACGGGCAGTGCGCTTCGCCGATGGTCGCGAACAGGAGGTTCAGGTAGCTTGAAATGTCGGTCAGCGTGCCGACCGTGGAACGCGGATTGCGGGCGATCGTCTTCTGCTCGATGGAGACCACCGGCGACAGGCCGTAGACGTAGTCCACGTCCGGCTTTTCCACCTGCGCGATGAAGCGCTTGGCGTAGGTCGAGAGCGACTCCATGTAGCGCCGCTGGCCTTCCGCGTAGACCGTGTCGAAGGCCAGCGACGACTTGCCGGAACCGGAGAGGCCGGTGACCACGGTGAGCTGGTCGCGCGGAATCTCGACTGAGATGTTCTTGAGATTGTGGACCCGCGCGCCTTGCACGGCGATGGAGGTGCGCAGTGCTGGCCGCACCGGCTTGGCTTCGCGCGTTCCCTCGGCGCTCTTCGGGGGGGCGCGCCTTCGAGCGTCCGTTCTGCGCGGCTTCGCCATCGCCCGCCCCTTCACCACTTCGTGTGGAAGAACGCCAGCTCTTCCACTTCGGTCTGGCTGCGGGTGGTGAGCTTCACCAGCGTCGACGCCTTCTCGATCACGCCGATGTCCGAGAGCCACTCGCAGGCGAGCACCATGTGCTCCATGCCGTAGTGGCGGCGGAAGTGGTGCGCGATGTCGGTGCAGGAACGCGGCTCGCCGCCGGCGTCGTCCAGATATTCCACGACCGGCGCGAAGAGCTCCTCGGCCTGGGGCTCCAAGTAGCCGTCGATGGCGTCGAGGGCGGCACCAAGGGATCGCACGGCGATCGGCTTCTCCAGCAGATCGGCGTAGATGGCGCGAAACAGCGTCGGGTTCAGACGCAGCGCATCGACGAGCGCTTCGCGGCCGACGATCTCGCCGCGCCGCCCCACCTCCACTTCCGCCAACGCCTGCGCGGTGTGCAGGATCCACAGCGCCGTGTACGACGGGTCGTCCTTGATCGCGTGCCACTTGCGCGCCTTGTATAGGGAGGCCAGCGCCACTTGGGCGCTGCGCATCGCCTGCACCAGGCTATCCCGGGCGCCGATTTCCCCAAGCTGCTTGAACAGCGCCTCGATTGAAGGGTCGCGGCTGAAGAGGAGCTTCCCCTTGGCGAACAGCGAGTGGCCGAAGGTGTTGCGCACGGAAGATTCGATGCGGCGGCGGAAGTCGTTGCGCGGCTGCACGGTCGTGTGGATGTTGACGTCGTCCGAGACCAAGGCGACGTCGTGCGGCTGCGTCTTCTTGTCGTCGGAGCAGATCAGCACCAGGTCGATGTCGGACTTGTCCCACACTTCGTCGTGGGAGAGGCTGCCGCAGAGGATCGCCGCCAGGATGTGACGGTCCTCGCGCACCTCCTCGATCAACGAGTCGAGCGCGCGCTCGAACCGCACCCGTGCCACCGACGCCATGGCCGCCCTCCTCTCTCGCGCCAATCATGGTTCGCCCGTCGCCAAGGCGCAAGCGCGGCGGCCGGCGAAGCTCGCAGACTTCGCGCAGCCGCCGCACGGTGCGCCTCAGCTTGGCTGCTGCGGCGGTCGCGGCGGCGTCGTGGCGAGCCAGCGCTCGAGGATCCCTTCGATGCGCGCCAGACGCTCCGCCAGGCCGTTGATGCGAGCGTCCAGGCGCTGTTCCATGCTGACCATCCGCTGCTCAAGGCGGTCGACGCGAGCGTCCTGCCGCCGCATGAACTCGTCGAGTCGGTTGCCTTGGTGGTAGAAGCCGCCGAGCATCACCGCGAGCAGCGCGGCGACGGCGGACAGTTCCACTGTGGTCTTCGAAATCGTCATTCTCGTTCTCCTTTGGTTCGTTGACCTTCGGCAGTTGCGTCAGCTTGCCTGCTGTTCCTGTCGTGGCGACATCGTGCCGAGCCAGCGTTCGAGGATCCCTTCGATGCGCGCCAGGCGCTCGGCGAGGCCGTCGATGCGGGCGTCCAGGCGCTGTTCCATGCTGACCATCCGCTGTTCGACACCGTCGATACGGGCATCCAATCGTTGCTCGAGGCCGTCTACGCGGGCGTCGAACCGCTGCTCGAGGTCGTCCACGCGGGCGTCGAACCGCTGCTCGAGGCCGTCCACGCGGACGTCGAACCGCTGCTCAAGGCCGTTTACGCTGGCATCCTGCCGCCGTCCGAACTCGTCGAGCCGTGTGCCTTGGTAGTAGAAGCCGCCGAGCATCACCGCGAGCAGTGCAGCGACGGCCGAGAGCTCGGCTCTGGTCTTCGAAATCGTCATTCTTGTTCTCCTTTGGTTCGTTGACCTTCGGCAGTTGCGTCAGCTTGCCTGCTGTTCCTGTCGTGGCGACATCGTGCCAAGCCAGCGTTCGAGGATCCCTTCGATGCGCGCCAGGCGCTCGGCGAGGCCGTCGATGCGAGCGTCCAGGCGCTGTTCCATGCTGACCATCCGCTGTTCGACACCGTCGATACGGGCATCCAATCGTTGCTCGAGGCCGTCTACGCGGGCGTCGAACCGCTGCTCAAGGTCGTCCACGCGGGCGTCGAACCGCTGCTCGAGGCCGTTTACGCTGGCATCCTGCCGCCGTCCGAACTCGTCGAGACGTGTGCCTTGGTAGTAGAAGCCGCCGAGCATCACCGCGAGCAGGGCAGCGACGGCCGAGAGCTCGGCTCTGGTCTTCGAAATCGTCATTCTCGTTCTCCTTGGTCTTGTTCTTGGTTGGCCGCGTCAGCTTGGCTGCTGGTCCGATTGCGGCTGCATCGTGCCGAGCCAGCGTTCGAGGATTCCTTCGATGCGCGCCAGACGCTCGGCGAGGCCGTCGATGCGGGCGTCGAGGCCGTCGATGCGGGCGTCCAGGCGCTGCTCCATGCTGACCATCCGCTGCTCGAGGCTGTCGACGCGGGCGTCCTGGCGCCGTCCGAACTCGTCGAGGCGGCTGCCTTGGTAGTAGAAGCCGCTGAGCATCACCGCGAGCAGCGCCGCGACCGCCGAGAGCTCCAATGTGGTCTTCGAAATGGCCATGTCGGTCGTGTCCTTCGCACCTTTGGATGTCAGCGATGTGCGCACGATACACCCTACTCGTGGCCGGTCGTTCACGGATGGCGGATTTCCTACATGAAATGCAGACATTCGCCATGCCGGAGAGAACCAAGCGCACGCCACGGTGCGGTGCCGCGGGCGGAAGACGACAGTCGAGCAGAGCTTGCGCCGACGCCTTACAATCGTTCGCCCGTGTTCCTTGGAGCTGGCGATGGCTCAGCGCATCTGGCTGATGCGGCACGGCAAGTCGTCCCGACCCTTCGGCGTTGTCGATCACGAGCGTCCGTTGTCCAAGCGGGGCCGCGAAGACGCCGCCCTGACGCGCGCTTGGCTTGCCGATGCGCCCGAACTGTTCGTCGCCAGCACGGCGAAGCGGGCGGTGGACACCGCTGCGCTGCTGGCCGGGGATCGCCGAATCGTCACACATCCGGCGCTCTACGAAGCATCCGCCGAGGGCGTTCTCGCGATCGTTGACGAGATGCTCGCGGAGTGCGGCGACGTCGCCTTCGTCGGGCACAATCCGACCACTACGTATCTGGTCAACAGCTTGGCTAGGCGGCACGTCACGGACAGCGTTCCGACGCTTGGCACCGCGGCCTTCGAGCGCCCCGATCCATCGGCGGGCTGGACGCTGGCGGCGTACGTCGTGCCCAAGCAACTTCGTTAGTCCGGCGATGCGCCGGCGTGGTTAACTTAGATAAACGCCCGAGAGGAGCCCTCCATGACCTTTCTGATCTTCCTGGCGGCGCTCGCCATCGCGTACTTCGCGTGGCGCATCGTCGATCAACTGCCGGACCTGGTGTACCGCTTGAGCGAGATCCAACGCGACGTGGCGGAAGTTCGCCGCCGCCTCGAGGGCGACGCGGCGCCGGCCCCAGCGGATGGCGGTCAAAGCGACACCGGAGGTTCCGCGTCGTGAGGCCGCCGCGGCGAGTCGGCATCCTGGCCGGCGCCGCCGCCCTCGCCAGCGCTGGGGCGTTCGGCGGGCCGGCGGATCCGTTCGCGGACGTCGAAATCACCGCGACCCATGTTGGCGGCGCCGTCCACATGCTCGAAGGGCGTGGCGGCAACATCGGCGTCAGCGTGGGCGAGGACGGCGTGCTCATCGTCGACGACCAGTTCATGCCCTTGGCGACGCGCATTCTGGCCGCCATCGAGTCGCTTGGCGGCAAGGCGCCGCGATTCGTGCTCAACACGCACTTCCACGGCGACCACACCGGCAGCAACGCCTTCTTCGGACGCACCGGCGTCGTCATGGCGCACGACAACGTGCTGGCGCGCTTGGCGAGCGGCGACATGCCGCCGGTCGGGCTGCCGATGGTGACCTACCGCGACCGCTTGCGGCTGCGCTTCAACGGCGACGACGTGGTGGTGCTGCACCTGCCGCGCGGGCACACGGACGGCGACTCCGTGGTGTGGTTCAAGGATTCCAACGTCGTCCACATGGGCGACCACCTCTTCAACGGCCGATTCCCCTTCGTGGACGTGGCGAACGGCGGTTCGGTGGCGGGGGTGCTGGCGAATCTGCGCCGCGTGGTGGAGATGGTGCCGGCGGACGCGAAGGTGATTCCGGGCCACGGGCCGCTCGCCACCGTCGCGGACGTCGCCGCCGCCGCGGACATGATCGAGGCCAGCCGGGCCATGGTGCGGGAAGCCGTGGTCAGCGGCACGTTGGACGCGCTCAAGGCGAAAGGTCTCGAACGCTGGCCCGGCTGGGGCGACGGCTTCATCAGCGAGGCGCGCTGGATCGACACGATCGTGGCCAGCGACCGCGAGCCCGACTGAGAGGGTCGTGGCGGACCCCATCGCCTTGCTGCGCGCCGACCGCGAGGCGGCTCGCGCCGAGAGCGACCCGAACGCCAATCTCTGCGTGCTCGCGACGGTCGATGGGCAAGGCGAACCCCAGGCCCGCACCCTCGTGCTGCGCGATGTGGAGTCGCGCTTCGCCCTCTTCTTCAACCGCAGCAGTCCGAAGCATGCGGAGCTCGCGCATTCGAAGACCGTCGCCCTGCTCGTCCATCTGCCGAGCGTGGCCGTGCAGTACCGGCTGCGCTGCGCGTTGCAGGCGATTCCGCAGGCCGTCGTCCACGCCAGCTGGCAGTTGCGGCCGGCGATTCCGAAGCGGCTCGATTGGCTCTACGCGAAGTGGCCGCAAGGTTCGGCGGTCGAGAGCCGGGGGCGCCTGGCGCTGCTGCTGGACGCAGATGTTCCGGAGCATGCGCCGGATTCTGCGCTCGGTTTCTACGCCGTGCCGGATGTCGTGGAGCGCCTGCACCTGAACCAGCCGAACGGCATCCACGACCGGCGCCGCTACGAACGCGACGGCGGGCGTGGCGACGAAGCATGGCGCGAGACCGTGCTCATTCCGTAGGCCGCGCTCAGGCGCTCTCTGCCGCCATGTCGGCGTCGGCGGGCACGATGCCGACCAAGGTGCGAAAGCAGGTCTCCTTCGCCAAGGCGACGAACGCTTCGAGGTAGGCCGCGTTCGCTTCGTCCCTGCGCACCGCCGCGGAGAGGTTCGGCCACACCCCCTCCTCGCCCAGCGAACGCGCCGTGACGTAGCCGCGCCGGGTGTACTCGTGTAGCGCCCAGTTCGGCAGGCAGCAGACGCCGCGCCCGCTCGCGACCAGCTGCACCATCATCGTCGTCAGCTCGGCGGTGCGCTGTCGCGCCGGCCGAACGCCGGCGGGGTCGAGAAAGCGCGTGAACACGTCCAGCCGCGAACGCGCCACCGGGTAGGAGATGAGGGTTTCGGACGCGAAATCCGACGGTTCCAGCCACTCCTTCCGCGCCAGCGGATGAGCCGGCGCCAAGGCTGCCTGGGCCTCGTAGCCGAAGAGCGGGAAGTAGGCGATTGCCGGCGAATCGATTGGGTCCGCGGTGATCACGAGATCCAAATCGCCGTGCAGTAGGGCCGGCAAAGGGGCGAAGTTGAAGCCGCCGGAGATGTCCAGCTCCACCTCCGGCCACTGCCCGCGGTAGGCGTCGATGGCCGGCAGCAGCCACTCGAAGCAGCTGTGGCATTCGATGGCCATGTGCAAGCGTCCGCTCTCGCCGCCGGCCAGCCGCGCCAGGTCCGAGGACGCCGCCTGCACCAGCGGCAGCACGTCGTCGGCCAGCTTCAGCAGCCGTTCGCCGATGGCGGTGAATCGAACCGGGCGGGTCTTGCGGAAGAACAACGGGCCGCCGAGGCGGTCCTCGATGTCCTTCAGCTGGTGCGAGAGCGCGGACTGGGTGACCGAGACGACTTCCGCCGCCTCAACCAGGCTGCCGGTGTCGCGCAACGCCGCGAGGGTCCGCAGGTGCCGCAGGTCGACGCCGTAGCGCATGGGCTTTCTTCTCCTGAACACAGAGGCAACATGCAGTCTGTTCATACATTCTGCGCTTTCGCGTGACGACTGGTCAACTTCGGCACCGGAGAGCGCGACGTCGAGCCGATTTCCTACGCGGCAACAGGGCGATCTCGCACGTCGAAACGCCGCCTCTCGTGGTCTGCTTGAGGCCCGGAAACCAACGGAGAAGCCAATGACCCAAGCATCAGCGAATGCCAGTCCGAGCCACGACCTGCTGTCCGTCGCCATCGATAACGTCGGTGCGCTGCAGGCCTCGTACATGCCGTTCGTGACCAACGGCGGCCTGTTCATCCCCACCACGAAGTGCTTCGCGCTCGGCGAGCAGGTCTTCCTGTTGCTGCGCTTGGTCGGCGAAGCCGAGAGCATTCCGCTCGCCGCGACCGTGGTGTGGATCACGCCGGAGAGCGCGACGAGCGCCAGAATGGCCGGCATCGGCGTGCAGTTCTCCGCAGGCGACGAGGGCGTGCGGCGACGCATCAAGGAGCGCCTCGGCGACGGCACGACGGCAAGCGCGGACGCGACCAGCTACACGATGTAGACGGCCGGCAACCGGCGGCAGCGGCGAGATCGCCAGCCTCGGCAAGCGCACGGCGCGTCGGATGGTGTAAGATGCGGCGCGTGTCTTCCCTACCCCGGCTTGTCCTTCACCCCCGCTCGTCCGCCCAGGCAGGGCCGGACGGGCGAAGCGCAGAGCAGCCATGAGAGGCGCCGTCACCAGCGGGTTCCGCACCGGCGTGGTGCGCGAGCGCTCGTCGATAAAGCATCTGCACCACCTGAAGCGGCTGCTCCCCTACGTGCGGCGCTACGGGTGGGTGCTGGCGCTCTCCATCGCCGGCCTGTTGCTGACGCGGCTCGCGTTCGCGTTCGTGCCGCAGCTCATGCGCACCGCCATCGACAGCCTAGCCGACCCGGAAATCGTTCCGAACTATGTGCTGCCGGCGTTGGGGATACTCGTCATCACGCTGGTGCAGGCGGTCATCTACATCGGCTCGCGGCGGGCCCTGCGCCGCGTCTCCATCGCGGTCACCTACGACCTGCGCAAGCGCCTCTTCAACCACGTGCAGTACCAGGGGCCGACGTTCTTCAACCGCTTCGGCACCGGCGATCTGATGTCGCGCGCGGTGAACGACGTGCGCATGGTGCGCATGGCGGTGTCGTTCGGCTGGGTGCAGATCGCGACCGTCCTGTTCAGCCTCGCCACCTCGCTGTTCTTCATGATCTACATGTCGCCCGGGCTCACTGCCTGGGTGGTGCTGCCGCTGCCGTTCGTCGCCGTGGTGGGCTTCGTGATGGCGCGGGGCATGTATCCATACTTCCGCGAACGCCAGGAAGCGCTGGCCACGGTCACCTCCTTCACTCAGGAGAACCTCAACGGCATCCGCACCATCCAGGCGATGGCGCAGGAGGAACACGAGGTCGAGCGCTTCCGGCGCGCCAGCACCGTCTACGCGCAGAAGTTCTACCGCGCCACCCGCTACCAGCAGTTCATGGACGTGGCCATGGGCTCGCTGACCACCATCGCGCCGGCCATCATCCTCTTCCACGGCGGTGCGCTGGTGCTCTCCGGCGAGCTCTCGATCGGCACTTGGACGGCCTTCTCCACCTATCTGATGATGCTCACCCATTCTGTGACCCAGATCGGCTGGGCGCTGTCCATGTTCGTGGGCGCCGCGGCGGGCACCGAGCGCATCTACGAAATCCTCGACTACGAGCCGGAAGTGGCGGACACCGCCGACGCGACGACTTCTCCAGCGACCGGCGGGCGGCTGGAGTTCCGCTCCTTCGCCTACCGCCACCCAGGAGCGCCGCGCCCGACCATCGACGGCATCGACATCGACGTGCGCCCGGGCGAAACCGTGGCGCTGCTCGGGCGGGTGGGCGCTGGCAAATCGACGATCCTGAAGGCGGCGGTGCGCCTGCTGGACACGCCGCGCGGCAGCGTGTTCCTGGACGGCCGCGACATCTGCGACCTGCCGGTGCGGCATCTGCGCGAAGTGGTCACTTTGGTTCCGCAGGATCCGTTCCTCTTCTCCGCGACGCTGCGCGAAAACCTCACCTACGACGATCCGGAGCGCGGCGACGAGCCGATCTGGAACGCGGTGGACGCCGCCGGCCTTGAACGCACGGTGCGCGAAGACTTGAACGACGGCCTCGCCACCGTGGTCGGCGAACGCGGCATCACCCTCTCCGGCGGGCAGAAGCAGCGCGCCACGTTGGCGCGGGGCCTCATCCGCGACGCCAAGGTGCTGCTGCTCGACGACTGCTTCTCCAGCGTCGATACGGAGACCGAGGAGAACATCCTAAGCGGCCTGCAACGGCTGCGCGGCGACAAGACGACGGTGCTGATCTCGCATCGCGTGTCCACGGCGCGGCACGCGAACCGCATCTACGTCATCGAAAACGGCAAGGTGCTGGAGTCCGGCAGCCACGAGCAGCTGCTCGCCCGCGACGGCTACTACGCCGAGCTCGAAGCCGTGCAGAGCAACCAGGAACGCGACCACTCGAGGCGCAGCGCCCTGCTGCACGATCTCGAAGCGGACGACGAGCCGCTGGCGGTGGCCCAGGGGGACGCGTGAGCGACGCCGCGGCCAGCGCCGAACCGGTGCGCCGTGCCCAGCCGGCGCGCAACTACTCGGCATTCGACGCCGAGCTCACCCACCAGGCGCTGAACCTGCGCCTGTTCCTCCGCCTCCTGAAGTGGACCAAGCCGTACCGCATCACGCTGATCCTGAGCGCCGTGCTGGTGGTGCTGAGCGTTGGTCTCGGTTCGCTGATGCCGGTGTTCCAGTACCGCGTGGTGGTGGACGAAGTGCTGGTGCCGAACCCGGCCGCGGCCGAGATGCCGAGCTTCTACCTGGCGGAGCTGCTGCACGGCGTGACGAACCTGCTCGCGATCGAACCGCTGACCAGCGCGGTGCTGATCTTCCTCGGCATGTTCGTGGTGCAGACGCTGCTCGGCCTCGCGCAGCAGCTGCTCCTCACCAGCGGCGCCTTGAAGACGCTGCGCGACCTGCGCATCGACCTGTTCGCCTCGCTCGAACACAAGCCGGCCTCGTTCTACGACCATGTGGCGGTGGGCCGGGTGATGACCCGCGTCACCAACGACATCGAGAATCTCTTCGACCTGCTGGTCGGCTTCGTCGGGCGCGCCGGAGTGCTCATCCAGTTCTTCGCCGCGGCGGCGATCATGCTTACCCTGAGCCTGCATCTGACCGGCATCGGCCTCGCCATGATTCCGGTGGCGGCGGTGGCGACCTACTACTTCCGCAAGGTGATGCGGCACATCTTCCGCCTGATACGCGATTCCGTCTCGGCCCTGAACCAGTACATGCAGGAAGACCTGATCGGCATCGAGGTGGTGCAGATCTCCGGCCGCGAGGCGATGAACCAGGCGCAGTACGGCGACCTCAACCGCGAGAACCGCCGCCAGGAGTACCGCGCCATCAACTACGAGGTGGTGTTCGAGACCTTCAACATGAGCCTCGCCACCATCGCCACCGTCTGCGTGCTCTGGTTCGGCGGCGGCCAGGTGGTGCAGGAGTCCATCAGCCTCGGCGTGATGCTCACCTTCACGCAGTACATCAACATGATGGTGATGCCGATCGAGTCGATGGGGCGCTTCTTCAACCTGCTGTTCCGCTCCATGGCCTCCGGCGAGCGCATCTTCCAGGCGCTGGACTGGGACGAACGCCTGCACGAACCGGAGCATCCGCTCGCCCTGCCGGAGCGTCTGCGCGGCGAGGTGGAGTTCCGCGACGTGTCCTTCGCCTATCCGGGCACGGATCCGGTCGCCTCGGCGGTGCTCAAGGAGGTGTCGTTCCGCATCGCTCCCGGCGAGAAGCTGGCCATCGTCGGCCCCACCGGCTCCGGCAAGAGCACCATCATTCGGCTACTGGCGCGCTTCTACGACTTCGACGACGACATGGTCTTCGTCGACGGCATGGACGTGAACGACATCGCAAGCCAGGAGCTGCGGCGGCGTGTTGGCGTGGTGCTGCAGGACTTCCACATCTTCTCCGGCACGGTGCTGGAGAACATCTCGCTCAACAACCCGGAGATCAGCCGCGAACGGGTGCTGTGGGCGGCGCGCATGGTGAACGCCGACCCGTTCATCCGCGACCTGCCGAACGGCTACGAAACCGAACTCGCCGAACGCGGCCACAACCTCTCCCAAGGGCAGCAGCAATTGCTGGCGTTCGCCCGCGTGCTCGCCTCGGACCCGGAAATCCTCGTTCTGGACGAAGCCACGTCGTCCATCGACACCGGCACCGAACTCGTCATCCAGGACGCCCTGCACAAGCTCACCGAGGGGCGCACGTCCATCATAATCGCCCACCGCTTGCAGACCATCCAGGAGTGCGACCGCGTACTCGTGCTGCACCACGGCGTCGTCAAGGAACTCGGCACGCACGAGGAACTGCTGGCGCTGCGCGGCATCTACTACACCCTGCACGAGCTGCAGTTCCAAGACAGCCAGGGCGCCGCCGAGCTCACCGCCGGCAGCGACGAGACGCCGGACAAGCCGAACTGGTCAGAGCCCAGCGACGACGGATTCGATCAGGAGTCGATGGGCGGCGGCTTTCGCTAGGAAGGCGAAGTCACGCGGGATTTGCGCCCGCAGCGGCGAGGAGACTCGCCCCGACGGCGCCCGATTCAGGCACCGGCCCGCATCTTCGTCAGCACGTGGATGGCGAAATCGCGCCGGACGTTGGCGGGGGCCGCGAGGAAACGGTCGATGGCGGTCCGGGCGTCGTTGATGGCGGCCGTTACTTCGGATTTGCCGATCCGAAAGTCCGGGTCGTAGTCCGCCAAGTGACGTTTGCGCTGCTGCACGGAGAACGCTTGCCCGAACTCCCGCACCCCGTCGGGAAACGATGGCGGCATGTTCTCGCAGCGTGTTCTAGCCTGTCGGTGCTCCGGTGCGCGGTACACGCGCCGCCACATCGGCCGGTTGCCAACCATTCCGCCGCTGCCGGCGAGACGATCCGCGCAGGTGTGCGCCAGACAGTGGAACAAGGCGTAGTACGCGGTGCTGACAGCGCGGCACAGGTCCGTCCGCCGCGGCCTGCCCGTGTTGGACTCGGCAAGGTCGGTGGCTATCCGCAAAAGGTGCTCTGGTACCACGACGCGCTACTCCGGCTCTTTCCCGACTTCCGATTCGGCGATGAAGGAGGTGACGGGGAACGCCTCGATGTCCTGGTCCTGGAGTTCAGTCCGCAGGCGACCCGTCAGCTTGATCCGCGCCAACGAGTCGGGAAGGCCCTTGGCGCCGTTGCTGTCGTCGTAGGTGAAGCGGATCAAGAGAAACTCGTCGCCGTAGCCGTCCACTTCCGGGTTCACCGACAGCACACCGAGCGTGGTGTCCGCGCACTGCCGGTGCAGGAAGCCATCCACGGTGCTCCGCGCCCGTTCCAGAACCCGCTGCTTCATCGCTCCGCTCCTGCTCGACGACCTTGAACGTTGGACTGTACCCCGTCGCTCGGCGCGGTGGTTCGGAGAATGCGCCGTTGGGGCTGGTCGCCAGTGCGAAGGATGGGCGCTGAGACGCCGCTGGCGAAGGTGAACCCGCTCGGCAACGTCACGGCGAGCGTGGCACCGTTCAGGTTCGCCTCGGTGAGCGGCGAGGGAGACAACCAATCGCGTCCGTGTACGCTTCCGATGGTGGATCGGAGGTCTGCCGACTCATGTCGTCCACCTAGAGCCGCGCTAGCCCTTGGCGAGTTCCTCGGCCAAGGGCAGACCGTCTCTTCCGTGCCTCACCACTGCCAGCTGAGCATGAGCCATGCCTTGGAGGTGTCGGTGGCCAGTTCGTCCGCCGAGTAGCTCGCCCACTTGAACGTCAGGCCGAGGTTCTCGCTCAAGGGGCGGACCACCGAGACGCCGATTTCGCTGCCGTAGTCCATGCCGCCTTCCGCGGCGCTGAAGCTGTGGAAGACGCCGGTCACCGTGGCCTCGAGCACCTTGCCGGAGACCGAGAACCACGCGTCTCGAACACCGGCTGCCGGCGTGCCGAGGAACTTGTCGGTCCAGCCCTGCCACTTGTGCAGGGTCGCCAGCGGCGTGCGGAAGCCGGCTCGGCCACCATCGCTGCCGAGCACGTCGTAGCCGCCGGTGAGGGTCGCCCCGCCGACGTCCACCGCGCCTTGGATCGAATAGAAGGTGGCGTCGTAGGACATCGGGTTGTCGGCGTAGTCCGACTGCCAAGCGAGCGCGGCGGTGATGGACAAGCGATCCAAGGTGCCGTTGTAGTCGACGCCGAAGGTGGAGTTGGCGTTCGGCGGGCCGTTGTCGTTCTGCAGGTCGATCAGGTAGCCGAAGGCGGCCAGCGCATGGCCCTCCGACGGCGCGAAGCTGAGGCGGGCGGCGTGGGTATTGCCGTGCCAGTCGCTCGGCTGGACGCCGCCTTTGGGGCCGAAGATGCGGTTCACGTTGTGGATGTAGCTGTAGTCGAAGTCGGCGCGGCCGACCTTGCGCTGCACACGGAGCGCATCGTAGGTCTGCTCGTTGTGGCGCCAGGCCACGCCGCCGAGGAAGCGCTGGCGGCCGTGGTTGATGCGCTGCCGACCAGCGGTGACGACCAGCCCGTCGTTCTCGTACTTGAGATGCGCCTGGTTCAGGTCGAAGCCTTGCGGGTCCGCCACGATCGGGTACTCGGTCTTGCCGTTGACGGTGGAGTTGAAGTCCTCGATGCCCAGGATCAGGGCGTAGTCGGCTTCCAGGCCGAGCGTCAAGCGGCCGTTGGCGGCGGACGTGAACGTCAGCCGCGCCTTGCCGGTCGACGCCGTCGCGTTGTTCCCGACGCCGTCTTGATCGACCTGCTCCAAGCGGTAGCGAAACGCGACGTCGGTCTCGCCGTCGGCAATGGCTTGGCGCCAGTCCGCGCCAGTCGGCAGTGCGCCGAAGGCAAGGACGACGCAGGCGAGCGAGGCAATGGCAGTTCTCTTCATGGCAGTCCCTAAGCTGTTCCTCATGGGGCGCGGACGCGCATCGCGATGGCCGTCCCGTCGCCTCTATTATAGTGGCCACTGTCGTCGCTGCGGGATAGCCTTGATTCGCTATTCGCGGCGCGTGTCTGAAGAGGGAACGCGATGCCCCAACCGAGTGCGCTGCACGCCCTCCGCGTGCTCGATCTCACGGATGAACGCGCCGTCTACGGCGCCAAGCTGCTGGCCGATCTCGGCGCCGACGTGGTGCGCCCGGTGCCCCCTAGCGGCGATCCGCTGCGCCGTCGCGGCCCGTTCGACGCCGACGGCGCGTCGCTGTGGCACACGTTCTTCGCGTCCGGCCGCGGCGAGGTCGAACTGGACCCGGCGACGCCGACCGGCAAGGATCGGCTGGCGGCGCTGGTGGCCGAAGCCGACGTGGTGATGACCTGCGCCGGCGCCTTCGCGGTCGATGCGGCGCAACTGCCGACGGCGCAGCGGCAGCGACCGGAACTGGTGGTGATCGACGTCTCGTCGTTCGGACCGGACGGCCCGTGGCGCGACCATCTGGCGCCGGACCTCGTCGCCGGCGCGCTCGGCGGCGCCGTCGCCACCACCGGCGACGCCGACACGCCGCCGCTCAAGACCTTCGGCGAGCTGAACTTCGCCCTCTCCGGCGCCTACGCGGCCATCGCCGTGCTCGCCGCGCTCCATCGGCGGCGACGAACGGGCGCTGGCGACCACGGCACGGTCTCCGTCCACGAATGCATCGCCTCCTGTCTGGAGCACGTCCTCATGTGGGTCTGGTACCAGAGCCACCTGCCGAACGCGGCCGGGCCGGTGCTGGAACGCCGCGGCAGCCTGCACTGGTCGAACGCCTACGTCGTGATGCCGGCGCGAGGCGGCAGCATCATGGTCACGCCCACGCCGAACCTCGACAACCAGCTGGTCTGGCTCGTCGAGCAGGAAGCGCAGCAGGATCTGCTCGACGCCGAGTACCAGGAACCGGCCAATCGCGGCGCCTACATTCGCCGCCTGATGGAAGTGCTGCGGCAGTGGGTGGCGACGCGGGACGTCGAGGAGCTGTTCTTCGAAGCGCAGGAGCGCCATTCGCCCTACGGCTGGGTGCTGCCGATCGAAAAGGTGGCGGAGAATCCCCAGCTCGAAGCGCGCGGCTGGTGGCGCCCCTACCTGCTCGGCGACGCGACGGTGCGCGGCCCGGGGCCACCGTACCGATTCAGCGAAACGCCTTGGCAAGTGGCCCCGGCGAAGCCGGCGCGCGGATTCGCCCCGCGTCCGGCAACAGCCGCCGCAACGCAGGACGCCGGCACCGGAACCAGCGGCAAGGACGACAAGCCGCTGGCGGGCGTGCGCATCCTCGACTTCACCCATGTGCTGGCCGGGCCGTTCGCCACGCGCATCCTCGCCGACCTGGGCGCGGACGTTGTGAAGGTGAACTCCGCCACCCGCGCCGGGCCGAACGCGCCGGACGGCATCTACTACGCGATGTGGAACCGCAACAAGCGCGCCCTCGCCCTGGACATGTCGCAGCCGGAAGGCCGCGCCGTCTGCAAGCGCCTGTGTACCAAGGCGGACGTCGTCATCGACAACTTCTCGGTCGGCGTGCTGGAACGCTGGGGCGTGGGCTACGCGGACGTGAGCCCGACCAACTCCGGTGCTATCTACGTGCAGATGTCCGGCATGGGCGACGGCGGCCCGTGGGCGAAGTTCGTGACCTACGCACCCACCATCCACGCGCTCGCCGGACTCACCCGCCTCACCGGCGTCCCCGGCCGCCAGGACATCGGCATCGGCTTCTCCTACAACGACCACTGCGCTGGCTTGCACGGCGCCGTGGCCATCCTAGCGGCGCTGGAAGCGCGGCGGCACAGCGGCCGCGGCCAGCGCATCGACCTCTCGCAGTTCGAAGTGGGCGTGAATCTCGCCGGCCCGTCGCTGCTCGACTACTTCGCCAACGGTCGAGTCGCCGAGCCGTGCGGCAATCGCCTGCCCTACGACCTCGCCGCGCCGCACGGCTGCTATCCGTGCGCTGGCGCGGCCTCGGACGCGGTGGCGGACGAACGCTGGGTGGCCATCGCCTGCATGACGGACGCGCATTGGCAAGCGTTCAAGGCGGTGATGGGCGAACCCGCATGGGCCCAGGACGAAGCCTTGGCGACGGCGCAAGGGCGCTGCGCGTCGTCGGCTCTCGACGATCACGTCGCGGCTTGGACGCGAGGCATCGAGGCGGAGGACGCGATGCGTCGATGCCAAGTGGCCGGCGTGCCGGCGGGCGTTGTGCAGACCGGCGCGGACCTCTGCGAGCACGATCCGCAACTGCGCCATACGGGCTTCCTGAGGACAATCGAGGAACCGCACCCGGTCCTCGGCGCCACCTACGCCGACCGCCTGCCCATCCGCTTGCGCGACGCGCCGAGCGACGAATATCGGCGCGTTCGCCGCGTCGGCGAAGACAACGCCGCGGTGCTGGCCGACTGGCTCGGCATGGACGTGGAAGAGGTGCGGCGGGGCGAATCGGCGGGCCATCTGGCGTAGCGTCCACTTCGCCGGCAAGCGCTGCCGTTCGGGTCAGCGCCGTTGCGCCCTCGGCTGCAGGTCGATCACCAGCCGCTTGTTCAGCACGCCAAGGGCGTCTTCCACGGAGTCGATGCGGGAACGGTGGCGCGGGTCCACCAGCCGACGCACGGTTCCTTCCACGGTGCCGATGCGCCGCGCCAGTTCCATGTTGGAGACGCTCTGGTCGCGCATGGTCTGGTAGAGGGCGAGCTTCGCCGCCAGCAGCACCGGCGGCGCCACCAGTTCCTGGCGCTTGGCGCGGCTCGTCGGCGCCGGCAGGTCCTCGCGGGCGGCAACGCGAACGCGCAGCGCCTCCAGAAGGCGCTCACGCGCCAGCTGCCGGACCAATCGAACGTTCGGGCCGGAGACGACAAGGCCGGGCAGGCCGGGGAACGTCGCCACGAAGGCGCCGTCCTGCGGCTTGATCTGTATTGGGTAGGCGACACGCATGGGGGTAGTCTGCGCGTCCCGATACGGCGAAATCTTGCGCCATCGGCCACCCGGGATGTCAGAGATCCCGGTTCATTCATGTGAGACATCGCCCACGTTTCGCCGCGGCTTCGGCGAAGAGCGGCGCGTCGGCGCCCGTCTACAAACCGAGTTCCCGATCGATCTCGGCGTCGTGCTCGCCCAGTTTCGGCGCCCGGCGCGAGATCGCCCACGGGCTGCCGGTGAGCGCGTAGGGTGCGCCTGGATAGGTGATGTCGCGCCCCAGGTCCTCGTGGCGAACGCCCACCTGGAAGTTCCGCGCCTTGAAATGCGCGTCCTCGAAGGCTTCCTCGGGCGCGTTGACCACGCCCACCGCAAGCCCGGCGCGTTGGCAGCCGAGAAAGAACTCCTGCGCGGAGACGGTGGACGCGATGAGCTTCAACGCTTCCCGGCCAGCGCCGAAGACCGCGGTGACTTCGTCGTCCGTGCCGATCTTCGAGAGATCGAACGGCCCCTCCCAGTTCGCGCCCATTTCGAGGAAGACCGCCTCCGGCAGCCGCTCGGCGAGGCCGAGTTCCTTGAGCCAGGCGTCGAGGGCCGCGAACTCCGACGGCTTGCGCGGCGGCACGCCGGTGTTGGCGTAGCGGCCATCGGCGCAAAGCTGCTGCGTTTCGGCGGACGGCGAGACGGAAGCGTGGCGGCCGGTCTGCCGCTGCACGGTGCGTTCCGCCACCAGCCAGGAATAGGACGCCGCCTCGGTGGTGACGTTGCATGCTGCGGTCATGCTCACGTCGATGAACTGGCCTTCGCCGGAGACGCCGCGATGCAGCAAGGCGGTGAGCGCCGCCATCGCGGCGAAGTGGCTGGCGGTGTGGTAGCCCTGCTGCCGGCCGCGAATCGGCGGCAGCGCGTGGTCGTCGTAGCCGCAGCTCCACGGCGGGCCGGAGGCGGCCATGATGGTGAGGTCGGTGTACGGCAGGTCGCTCTTCGGATCGTTCCGCCCGTACGGCGTGACGGCGACGTGGATCAGGTCCGGCTTGACGGCGAGCAGATCGTCGTAGTCGATGCCGAGAGCGCGCAGGCGCTGCCGCGGTTCCGCTTCAAGCAGCACGTCCGCGGTGGCGACGAGGCCGCGGAAGCGCTCGCGGGCCGCCGCGTCGTCCAGGTCCAACACGATGCCGCGCTTGCTGGTGTGGTAGTGCCACCAGTAGAGGCTGCGGTCTTCGCCCGGCACGTCGTCCAGATACGGCGGATGGTTGCGGCATGGATCGCCGCCCGGCGGCTCGACGAGCACCACGTCCGCGCCCATGTCGCCGAGAAGCTTGCCGGCCAAGGCAATCGGTTCGCGCGCCAGTTCGACCACGCGCAGGCCGCGAAGCGCCGTCAAATCACGCCCTCCTCGCGCAACGCGGCGGCCTCGCCCGCGTCCATGTCCAGCAGCCGCATGAGCGTCTCTTCCGTGTGCTCGCCGAGGCAAGGGCCGCCGCGCCGCAAGCGCCAGTCGGTCTTCGAGAAATGCACCGGCTGGCCATCCACACGCACCTCGCCCATCTTGGCGTGGCGCACGGTCGGCCAGAGGCCGAAATCGCCCGTGCTCGGATCGTCGTCGATGCGTTCGGCGGGCTTCGCCACCGCGGCGACGGGCACGCCCATGTCGCGCAAGGCGGCTTCCACGTCGCCCTTGCGGCGCGGTCCGGTCCACGCGCCAAGTGCTTGATCAAGCTCGTCCTGTGCCGCCAAGCGCTTGGCCAAATCCGCAAATGCCTCGCCGCGGCACCAGTCCTCGCCGACCACGCCGCACAGCGCTTGCCAATCGGCCTCCTGGCGGCAGGCAATCGCCACCCACTCGTCGTCGCCCGCGCAGGGATAGATGCCGTGCGGCGCCATCGGCGGCCACTGCGAACGGTTGGAATGGGGCTGCCCTGCCCGTCTCGTCGGACGTCCGTTGACGGTCCAGTCGAGCAGCGCCGGGCCGTGCAGCGTCAGCGCGGATTCGGTGCAGGCCAGGTCCACCCACTGCCCTTCTCCGGTGCGCTGGCGATGCAGCAGCGCGAGCAGAATTGCCATCGCCATGTAGTAGGCGCCGGTGTGGTCCATGTACGAATAGCCCCAGCCGGCCGGTTCGCGCTCGGGCAGGCCGTTGGTGAAGGTGAGGCCGGAGACGGCCTGCACAATCGGCCCCCAGGTCTTGAAGTCGCTGTAGGGGCCGCGGTGGCCGAAGCCGCAGTTGGAGACGTAGACGATGTCCGGCTTGATCGCCTTCAGCCGCTCGTAGCCGAAGCCCCAGCGTTCGAGCACGCCCTTGGCGAAGTTCTCGGACACGACGTCCGAGACGGCGATGAGCCGAGCGAGGATCTCCCTGCCCTTCTCGGTGCGCAGATTCAGGGTGATGCCGCGCTTGCCGGCGTTGTGGTTGTTGAAGGCGCCGCCCATGTCCACGCCGCGCCGCTCGTCGACGAAGGGCGGCGTGCCGCGCAGGATGTCCCAGCGGCCTTCGCGCACCGGATCTTCGATGCGCACGACTTCGGCGCCGAACGACGCCAGCCACTTGGTGGCGCCGGCGCCCGCCAGTTGCCCGGTGAAGTCGCAGATGCGGAAGGAGCCGAGCGCTTGCGCCATCGGTCGATCGCCGCGTCTTCGCTTGCGAGAGGCTGGCCCGGCGCCGGACTCCTTCGGTTCAGGCCCCCCGGAAGACCGCCATCAGCCGCGTTTCGATGCTGCGCCGGGGCGGCGCGTCCGCTGGCGACGACGGATCGTCGAAGGAGGTGTGCGGGCAGGCGCCGCCACGGCGCCGCGTGTCGAGCTGCTTGAAGAACAGCACTTCGTCCACGTCCATGCCGGAGACGTAGTAGAAGCGATGCGCCGGATTGCGCGCCGGGATCGCCGACTTGCTCTGCATGGCCGGCTGCTCGCTCGGCTGCCGGCGCACGTTCGCGTAGCCGGTGTACTGGTAGTCGATGATGTCCTCGGCAGCGAGCGAGGCCGCATCGACCAGCGCCAGCGGGTTCTTCCGCACCGCATGGTCGAACGGCTGCCAGGCATTGTACCAGGCGAAGTCCGCGCTCGCGTAGGCGCTCGCGTCCGCGCCCTGGCGTTCGAGCAGGCGCATCGCCGCGTCGCGGGCGCCGTCGAGGCTGTAGTCGCAGTGCAGGAACCGCGCGTAGGCGCGATTGAAGTCCGCGGTGTCCTCGGTGCGCACCAGATGCTGGGTGATGAAGACCTCGCTCGCGCCGGTGGCCTGCTTCGTCAGCGCGACGATCTCCGGGTAGTAGACGCGGCGCACCTGCGCGTCGTCGTGGAAGTCGCCCACCTCGGAGGCGAGCCGCAACAGCGTGAAGCCGTTGGCGTCGAGGTCGATCTCGCCCGCTTCGAGCTTCGGTCGCGCATCGTGGATATGAACCACGTGCTTGCTCGTGTTGGCGCGACGGCTCGCGCGGTCGCCGATCTGGGGAATGTCCTCGCGCTCCCGCCACTCTTCGTTCAAGTACCGCACTTCGGCCTGCACTGCCATGAATGACTCCAGTTCCTGCCCTCGAATGTGCTCAGTCTAATCGCTGTCCGACTGCTCCGCCACGACTCTTGGGTGGTGTCAGTCACTTCCAGCGGTGCCACCGTGGGATGCCTGCATTCGCCGCTCCACCTCTCTTTCGATGTAGAGGTCGGTGACCTTCTCGTTGATGGCCTTCATTTCGACCCGCCAATCCTCATGCTCCTTCGTGCCACGAGCAATCGCGGCTTCGACTTCCTGGTTGTGCGCCTTTGTTTCCTTGCGGTGCTCCTCCAACTCCCGGCGATGCGCCTCCAAATCCTTGCGGAACTCCTCCATCACGGCAGCTACCGCGCCAGCCTGTTTGTCGAGCGCATCTGCAACTTCCTTGCGGAACGCCTCTAGCACGGCAGCGAATTTATCCAACTTGGCGTCCGTCGCGGCGGCGTGCTTGTCCAACTTGGCGTCCATAGTGTCGAACTTGGCGTCTGTCGCGCCGGAATGCTTGTCGAACTTGGCGTCGATGTGTCGGCCCGCCCAGAGCGAGACCAGCGAAAACGCCCCCGTGGCCAACACCACCACGCCGATGATGACGGCGGTCGCTTGCCAGTAGCCTGCGATGATGGCGGCAGTTGCGAGTTCGCTATCCATTGCCTGACGTCCTTGCTTGTTGTGGGTTGGCGATCTGCGGCCGTGCTCGAAGCATACCCCCATCGCTTGGCGCAGTGGTGTTTTCGTTCGAAGCCGGCCTCGCTCAGCGGTGGCTGTTCAGGATGACGCTGCGCCAGCCTCTGGCGGGGCTGGTGGGCCAGTGGAACTCCACCTGCACCTCGAAGCGGATGGTTGCGGTCTGGCCGTGGGGGTCGGTGGCGCTTGCTTCGATTGTCGCCACGCCTTCCGCGCCGGGCTCCGGTTCGATCAGCAGGGCGCCGTCGAGGATGCGCGCCGTCGCCACCGTCGGGTCGGACGAGCGGGCGTTCCACTCCAGTTCGGCGCCGGGTTCGCCCGGCTCGGCCAGAGACGACAGCGGTACGCGCAGGTCGTCGCCGAACAGGGGTGCTGGTTCAGGCGCATCGAGAATCCGCAACGGGCGGGCGAACAGCGGCAGCGGTTCGCCGGCTTGCAGCGCGAAGCCCTGCCAGCAGGGGCCGCTCAGGCACTGGCGGGGCGGGAGTTCGGGCGCCGTGAGGGAGACTCGGGCGAAGCCCGTTGTCGAGTCCACGGTGAACGGAGCGCTCGCCGTGGCGCCGGCCAGCACGGTCGTCTCCGACTCCGCGGCACCGTCGGCGAACGTGCCGCCTTCCGCCGAGAGGGCGATCGTGGTCTCGAACGGGGCGCCCAGGGGCATCGTTGCTCGCAATGTCGCCGGGGCTGGCGCCCACGGTTCGGCGTCCGTTCGCTCCAGATCGACTCGAAGCGCGAATGGTGCGCCGGGGTTGCCGTCCAAGCGCAGCATGCGCAGCGAACCGAGGCCCGCGAACAGCCCGTCCGGCAGCGTTCGCAGCTGGTTGCCGTCCAGGCGCAGGGAGCGCAGGGCGGGAACCGTGGCGAAGGTGTCCGGCGGGAGGTCGGCGAGGGCGTTGTCCGAGAGCGACAGGCTGCGCAGACGCTCCGGGGCCGGCAAAGCGCCCAGCGGCACGGCTTCCAGCGCGTTGCCGGCCAGCAGCAGGTGTTCCAGGCGCGTTGCCTCCGGGAGGGCCGGGAGGACGCTCAGGGCGTTGCCCGTCAGGTCCAGCGTTCGCAGGGCGGGGAGGCCGGACAGGTCTGCTGTCGCCAGTGCGCCGAGGGCCGCGTCGGCGAGGTCCAGCGTCCGCACCAGGCGCAGATCGGCCGGGGCGGGCTCGTGGCAGCGGCGGGCGTCGGTCGCGGCCATCAGGGCGCGGCGCGCCGCCGACGTGCGGTCGCAGACGCCTTCGAGGACGGCCACCGGAACCGTCGCGTGCGCCAGGCGGGCCTCGCGGTTGTAGCGCAGGCGCAGTTCCACCTCGAACCATTCGCGGGCTGGTTCGGCGATCGTGTCGTCGAGGATCGGGATCTCGATCTCGGCGCAGCGTTCGCCGGCGCGGATCTCCACTTCGCCCGACGCGCCGCCGTGATCGCCGGCGTCCGCGTCCGCGGTGGCGGGGTTCGTGTCGCGCATGATGCGCCAGCGGACGGTGGTCGAACCCTCCACCGCCGATGCCAGTTCCGCCGTCACCACCGCCGTGCCGCCTTCGGGGGCTTGCGCCGGGGCGGTGGAGCACGCCGTGCCGATGACGCCTACGCGGATGTCCAGGCGGGCCGTGAGGCCGTGGGGGTCTTCCGCCGTGACCGCGATCTGGGCGTTGCCGGGGCGGCCGCCGAAGATGCGCAGCGTGGTTCCGGCGAGCGTCGCCGTCGCCACCTCGGGGTTCGTCGATGCGGCCGAGTACGTCAGCGCGTCGCCCTCCGGTTCGCGGAACAGGCCGGAAAGGTCGAGTGCCGTCTGGCCGCCGACTTCCAGCAGGACGATCTCCGGCTGCGCCACGACCTCCGGGGCGCGGTTGCCGGCGGGGCTTCTCGGGCGCGGCGTGCCGCTTGCGGTCGGTGACGGGTCGCCTGGGTCGCCGCGGTTCAGGCCGAGGACGCGGACTTCGTAGACCACGCCTTCGCGCAGGCCGTCGATGCGCGCCGACAGCGCGCCGGTGGCGACGCGGAGCGTTCCGCCGGCGGATGCCGCGCCGGCGGCTGGGACTTCGACCAGGCGGTCGAGGCTCCACTCGCCGCCCGCCGCGCGCCACTGCACCCAGTAGCCGTTCGCGCCGGGGGACGCGGACCAGTTCACCGCCAGGCTGGTCGTGCCGGCCGAGGACGCCTGCACCCGCGCCGGGGCCGGCGCGGCATCCGCGTCGGAGACCTGCACGTCGTACTCGGCCGCCACGCCGTCGTAGCCGCCGCCGGACGCGGCGTGCAGCAGAAGCGCCTCTTCCGTCGCGGCGTCGCCGTCCGTCTCGGCGCGCGCCGCCACCGTCTGCGGCACGTTCCAGTTCGTCGTGGTGAACGTGAGCGCCGTCTGGTCGCCGGGAGCGCCGGGGGCAGGGTTCGTGTCGAACGCGAGGCCGGCGTCGTCGCTCGACACGGCGACCGTCACCGCGGCCGACGGGCGCGCAGTGAGCACCGCCGAGTACGTGCCGGTGGCCGCGCCGCCTTCCGTCAGCGACAGTCCCGCCGCCGGGTCGAAGGCGATCCCCGGCGCGTCGTCGTCCTCGACCTCGACGGCGAGCGTCGGGGCGGACGACACGCCCGCGTAGCCAGCAACGGCGTGCGTCACCGTCGTCGTCTCGTCGTCCACGTCGTCGTCGACGACGGACTGCGCCCGCACCTGCTGCTCGGCGTTCCAGTTCTGCGTCGTGAACGTCAGCGCGAGCGTGCCGGCCTGCTGCGCGCCGTCCTGCAGGGTCAGTTCCGAACTGCCGCTGGTCGCCGTCACCGTCACGTCGCCGGACGGCTCGGTGTTCAGGCGCACGCGGTAGCCGGCCGTTCCGCCCTCCTCCATGCGCAGCAGCGTCGGTTCGACGCGGACGCCGGGAGCGTCCTCGTCGCGCACCGTCGCCGCCACCGTGGGCGTGGGGGCCGAGCCGTAGTCGGCGCCGGTCGTCGGGTTGGCGATGTTCGCCGCGCCGTCCGACACGCCGCGCACCGTCACGCGCTGCGGGGCGTGCCAGTTCGACGCCGTGAAGCGCAGCGTCGTCGGGGAGACGGTCGCCACCGCTTCGTCCGAGCTGGTCGGAGTCACTTCGACGGTGCCGCCGGTAGGCGCCGTCGCCAGCGTCACCGAGTACGCCGCCGTCGAACCTTCGTTCACCTCCACCGAACTCGCGTCCGAACGCACCTCCGGCGCGTCGTCGTCCGTCACCGCGAACGACACGTCCACCGCAGGGGCGCGCCCGTAGTCCCCGCCGGACGATGTGTGCCGCAGCGTCGCCGTGCCGGATGCCGCGTCCGCGTCTTCCAGACCCAGCACCAAAGCCGTGCGCGGCGTGTTCCAGTTCGTCGCGTCGAAGCGCAGCCACGGCTGCACGCCCGCCTGGTTCCGGTCCAGGTCCACCGACACCGCGCCCTCCGCCGACACCGACACCCGCGCCGCGCCGTCCGGTTCGGTGTCCAGGCGCACCGTGTACGTCGCCTCCCCGCCTTCGGCGACGCCGGAACCGACCAGCGCGCTGGCGGCGACCACGATGGCCGGCTCGTCGTCGTCCAGGGTCGTGGCGAGGAGCTGCGCCGACACGCCCTCGTAGTCGCCGCCGGTCGCGGCGTGGGAGATGGAAACGCGCTCGTCCGAGGCGTCGGCGTCCACCGCCGCGACCGCCTCGACCGTCTGCGCCGTGGCCCAGTTCGTCGTCGTGAACGTCAGAGTGCGCATTCGCGGCGTGGCGCCCGTGTCCACGTGTACCGCGCGGTCGCCGCTGGACACGGCCACTTCCACCTGCGCGGTCGGCCGCGTCGCCAGCCGCACCGTGTAGTTCTTCGTGTTGTCCACGTGGCTCGACAGTTCGTTCAGCGCCAGCGGCCCCGGCTGGTCGCCCGCCGTGTCCGGGTCGGCGTCGATCAGGAGGGCCGGGGTGTCGTCGTCGTCCACCGGCACCTCCACGCCGGGGCGCGAGGCGAGGGCCAGGCCCGTGTAGTCGCCGCCCGTCGCCGCGTGCGTCAGGTTCACGGTCTCGTCCGTGGCGTCGTCGTCGTCCGCGGCGCTCACCGTCACCGTGCGGTTGGCGTTCCAGTTCGTCGCGTCGAACGTCATGGCGGTCTGGTCGCCGGCGGTGTCGGGGTCCGCGTCCACCGTCACTTCCGCCGTCGTGCCGCCGACGGTGACCGTCACCGGGGCGGACGGCTGCGTGTTGAGGCGGAGCGTGTAGCGCGCGCTGCCGTTCTCGCGCACCGGCAGGCGCGTCGGCGAGACGCGCAGGCTCGGCGTGTCGTCGTCCGTCGCCGTGACCACGATCGCCGCCGTCGGGACGCTGCCGTAGTCGGCGCCGCTCGCGGCGTGGCTCAGGGTGACGACCTCGTTCGTCGAGTCGTTGTCGTTCGCCGCGCTCACCCGCACCTGCCGCGCCGTGTTCCAGTTGCGCGACGTGAAGACCAGCCGCGTCGGGTTCGGGGCGATGCCGTCCGCCGCGCCGGTGATGTCCACCGTGGCGTTGCCGCCCACCGGCTGCGTCGCGAGCTGGACGGTGTAGGTCGCGCTGTTCTCCTCCGGCACCGTGAGAGTGGACGCCGACAGGACGATGGCCGGGGTCTCGTCGTCGGTCACGCTCGCGGTGAACGTGCCGTCGACGTTGGTGTACTCGCTGTTCGGCGTCGTGCGGGCGCGGTGCGTGATGGTCGCGGTCTCGTCGAAGCCGTTGTCGTCCTGCTGCGCCGTGAGGGTCACCGTCTGCGGGGTGTTCCAGTTCGACGCCGTGAACGTGAGGGCGTTCTGGTCGCCGCTTGCCGGGGCCGTGTCCACGGTGACCGAAGGCGTGTTGCTGGCGATCGTCGCGGTGACCGTGCGGGTGGGCTGCGTGTACAAGCGCACGGTGTAGGCGTCGGAGTTCGTCGAGGACGTGGACAGTTCGTCCAGCGCCAGCGGGCCGGACTGGTCGTTCGCCGTGTCCGGGTCGGCGTCGAAGACGAAGCTCGGCGCGTCGTCGTCGGCGGTGTTGGCCGTCAGGGTGGCCGACAGGTTCGTGTACTCGCTCTGCGTCGTCGTGGTCGACGTGTGGGTGATGGTGGCGCTCTCCCCTACCCCGTCGTCGTCCTCGGCGGCGGTCAGGGTCACCGTCCGCGGGGTGTTCCAGTTCGCGGACGTGAACGTCAGCGTGTTCTGGACGCCGTTCAGGCTGTCGCCGTCGGTGTCGCCCACCGTCACCGAGGCGTCGTTGCTGGTGATGGTCACCGTCGCGTCCTGGGTCGGTTCGGAGGACAGGCGCACGGTGTAGTCCACCGAGTTGTTCGACGCGGTGGAGAGTTCGTTCAGCAGCAGCGGGCCGGACTGGTCGTTCGGCGTGTTCGGGTCGGCGTCGAGGAGGATGCCGGCGGTGTCGTCGTCGTCCACCGTCAGCTGGACGCTCGGGCGGGCGCCTGCGCCGAGGGCGCCGTAGTCGCCGCCGCTTGCGGCGTGGGCGAGGGTCAGCATCTCGTTCACGGCGTTGCCGTCGTCGGCTGCCGATACCGTCACGGTCTGGAGGGCGCTCCACGTCGTCGTGGTGAACGTGAGGGTGTTCTGGTCGCCGCTGGTGGCCGCGGTGTCCACGGTCACGGTGCCCGTCGCGCCGGAGACCGTCACCGTGACGGTGGCGCTCGGCTGCGTGTTGAGGCGGATGCGGTAGCGGCCGCTGGCGTTCTCGTCCACTTCCAGGGTGGTCGGGGCGACTTGCAGGCTCGGGGTGTCGTTGTCCGTGGAGGTGGCCACCAGCGCAGCGGTCGGGACGCTGCCGTAGTCCGCGCCGCTGGCGGCGTGGGTGAACGTGACCGTCTCGTTGTCGCCGTCCAGGTCGTTCGCCGCCGTTACGCGCACCGTGCGCTGCGTGTCCCAGTTGCCGGCGGTGAAGATCAGGCGCGTCGGGCTGGCGGAGAGGCCGTCGGCGGCGCCGGCGATGTCCACGGTGGCGTTGCCGCCGACCGGCTCCGTGGCGAGGCGCACGGTGTAGCTGGCGGTGGTCTGCTCCGGCACCGTCAGGGTGGTCGTGGAGAGCGTGATGGCCGGGGTCTCGTCGTCGGTCGCGGTCGCGGTGAACGTGCCGTTCACGTTGGTGTACTCGCTGTTCGGCGTCGTTCTAGCGCGGTGCGTGAGGGTGGCGGTTTCGTCGAAGCCGTTGTCGTCCTGCTGCGCGGTGAGGGTCACCGTCTGGGGGGTGTCCCAGTTCGTCGCCGTGAACGTCAGCGTGTTCTGGACGCCGTTCAGGCTGTCGCCGTCGGTGTCGTCCACCGTCACCGACGGGGTGTTGCTCGTGATGGTGGCGGTGACCGTCCGGGTGGGCTGCGTGTACAGGCGCACGGTGTAGTCGTCCGAGTTGGTGGCGGACGACGACAGCTCGTTCAGTTGCAGCGGGCCGGACTGGTCGTTCGCCGTGTCCGGGTCGGCGTCGAAGACGAAGGCCGGCGCGTCGTCGTCGGTGGTGTTCGCCGTGAGGGTCGCGGACAAGCTCGTGTACTCGCTGGCCGTCGGCGTGGCGGCGGCGTGGGTGATGGTGGCGCTCTCCCCTACCCCGTTGTCGTCCTCGGCCGCGGTGAGGGTCACCGTCCGGGGGGTGTTCCAGTTGGCGTTCGTGAACGTCAGCGTGTTCTGGACGCCGTTCAGGCTGTCGCCGTCCGTGTCGCCGATCGTCACGGCGGGGTCGTTGCTCGTGATGGTGATCGTGGCGGTCTGGGTCGGCTCCGAGGACAGGCGCACGGTGTAGTCGACCGAGTTGTTGGTGGCCGTTGAGAGTTCGTTCACCAGCACCGGGCCCGCCTGGTCGTTCGCCGTGTTCGGGTCGGCGTCGACGAGGATGCCCGCCGTGTCGTCGTCGTCCACCGTCAGCTGGACGCTCGGGCGGGCGCCGGCCGCGAGGGCGCCGTAGCCGCCGCCGCTCGCCGTGTGCGTCAGGGTCAGCATCTCGTTCACGGCGTTGCCGTCGTCGCCGGCCGATACCGCCACGGTCTGCTGGGCGCTCCACGTCGTGGTGGTGAACGTGAGGGTGTTCTGGTCGCCGCTCGTGGTCGCCGTGTCCACCGTCACCGCGCCGGTCGCGCCGGAGACGGTCACCGTCACGTTCGCTGTCGGCTGGGTGTTGAGGCGGACGCGGTAGCGGCCGCTGCTGTTCTCGTCCACCTCCAGCGTGGTCGGGGTCACTTGCAGACTCGGGGTGTCGTTGTCCGTGGACGTGGCCACGATCGTCGCCGCCGGGACGCTGCCGTAGTCGGCGCCGCTCGCGGCGTGGCTGAACGTGACCACCTCGCTGTCGCCGTCCTGGTCGTTCGCCGCCGTGATCCGCACCGTGCGCTCGGTGTCCCAGTTGCCCGTGGTGAAGACCAGGCGCGTCGGGCTGGCCGAGAGGCCGTCCGCCGCGCCGGTGACGTCCACGGTGACGCTGCCGCCGACCGGCTCCGTGGCGAGGCGCACCGTGTAGGTCGCGCTGTTCTGCTCCTGCACGGACAGCGTGGTCGCCGACAGCGTGATGGCCGGGGTCTCGTCGTCGGTCACGCTCGCCATGAAGTCGCCGTTGACGTTCCGGTACTCGCTGTTCGTCGTCGTCGCCGCGGCGTGCGCGATGGTCACCGACTCGTCGAAGCCGTTGTCGTCCTGCTGCGCCGTGAGGGTCACCGTCTGCGGGGTGTTCCAGTTGCTCGACGTGAACGTGAGGGTGTTCTGGTCGCCGGGGTTGCCGGTGTCCGTGTCGTCCACGACCACCGCCAGCGTGTTGCTGCTGGTGATCGTCGCGGTCACCGTCTGGGTGGGCTGGGAGGTCAGGCGCACCGTGTAGTCGTCGGTGTTGGTGCTCGACGACGACAGCTCCGCCAGTTGCAGCGGGCCGGCTTCGTTGGTGGCCGGGGAGCTCGGGTCGGCGTCGAAGACGAAGCCGGGGGCCTGGGCGTCCGTCGTGTTCGCCGTGAGGGTCGCCTGCAGGTTGGTGTACTCGCTCTGCGTCGCGGTGCTCGCGGTGTGGGTGATGGTGACGTTCTCGCCCACGCCGTCGGTGTCCTGGGCCGCCGTGAGGGTCACCGTCTGGGGGGTGTTCCAGTTCGCGCTGGTGAACGTCAGGGTGTTCTGGACGCCGTTCAGGCTGTCGCCGTCCGTGTCGTCCACCGTCACCGCCGTCGTGTCGCCGCTCGTGATGGCCACCGTGGCGGTCTGGGTCGGTTCCGAGGACAGGCGGACGGTGTAGCTGGCCGAGTTGTTGGACGCGGTGGAGAGTTCGGCCAGGGCGATCGGGCCGGACTGGTCGTTCGGCGCGTTCGGGTCGGCGTCGAGGAGGATGCCGGCGGTGTCGTCGTCGTCCACCGTGAGTTGGACGTCCGGGCGGGCGCCGACGCCCAGGGACCCGTAGTCGCCGCCGCTTGCCGCGTGCGACAGGGTGAGCATCTCGTCCGTCGCGTTGCCGTCGTCGCCCGCCGCCACCGTCACCGTCTGGTTCGTGCCCCAGTTCGTGGTCGTGAACGTCAGGGTGTTCTGGTCGCCGCTCGTCGTGGACGTGTCCACGGTCACCGCGCCCGAAGCGCCGGAGACCGTCACCGTCACGGTGGTGGTGGGCTGGGTGTTCAGGCGGACGCGGTACGTGCCGGTGCTGTTCTCGTCCACCTCCAAGGTGGTCGGGGTCACGTTCAGGCTCGGGGTGTCGTTGTCCGTGGACGTGGCGACCAGCGCCGCGGTCGCGACGCCGCCGTAGTCCGCGCCGCTCGCGGCGTGGGTGAACGTCACCGTCTCGTTGTTGCCGTCCTGGTCGTTCGCCGCCGTTATCCGCACCGTGCGCGCCGTGTCCCAGTTCGACGTCGTGAAGATCAGGCGCGTGGGGCTGGCCGAGAGGCGGTTCGCCGCGCCGGCGATGTCCACCGTCACGCTGCCGCCCACCGGCTCCGTCGCCAGCTGCACGGTGTAGGCGGCGCTGTCCTCCTCCGGCACCGTCAGGGTGTTGGTCGAGAGCGCGATGGCAGGGGTCTCGTCGTCGGTCACGCTGGCCGTGAAGCTGCCGCTCACGTTGCGGTACTCGCTGTTCGTCGTCGTGGCCGCGGCGTGCGTGATCGTCGCGCTCTCGTCGAAGCCGTTGTCGTCCTGCTGCGCCGTCAGGGTCACGGTCTGGGGGGTGTCCCAGTTCGTGGCGGTGAACGTCAGCGTGTTCTGGACGCCGTTCAGGCTGTCGCCGTCGGTGTCGCCCACCGTCACCGACGGGGTGTTGCTGGCGATGGTCGCGGTCACGGTCTGGGTGGGCTGCGTGTGCAGGCGCACGGTGTAGGCGTCGGAGTTCGTCGACGACGTGGACAGCTCGTTCAGCGCCAGCGGGCCGGACTGGTCGTTCGCCGTGTCCGGGTCGGCGTCGAAGACGAAGCTCGGCGGGTCGTCGTCGGTGGTGTTCGCCGTCAGCGTCGCCGTCAGGTTCGTGTACTCGCTCTGGGTCGTCGTGGACGACGTGTGGGTGATGGTCGCCGACTCGCCGACGCCGTTGTCCTCCTGGGCCGCCGTCAAGGTCACCGTCCGCGGGGTGTTCCAGTTCGCGCTCGTGAACGTCAGCGTGTTCTGGACGCCGTTCAGGCTGTCGCCGTCGGTGTCGTCCACCGTCACCGAGGGGATGTTGCTCGTGATGGTCACCGTCGTGTCCTGGGTCGGCTCCGAGGACAGGCGCACGGTGTAGTCGTGGGTGTTGTTCGATGCCGTGGACAGCTCGTTCACCAGCACCGGGCCCGCCTGGTCGTTCGGGGTGTTCGGGTCGGCGTCGACGAGGATGCCGGCGGTGTCGTTGTCGGTCACGGTCACCGTCACGCCGGGGCGGGAGCCGACGGCCAGGCCGGCGTAGTCGCCGCCGCTCGCGGTGTGGGTCAAGGACACCTGCTCGTTCCGGGCGTTGCCGTCGTCCGCGGCGGACACCGTCACCGTCTGCGCCGTGGCCCAGTTCGTGTTCGTGAACGTCAGCGTGTTCTGGTCGCCGCTGGTGGCCGCCGTGTCCACGGTCACGGCGCCGGACGCGCCGGAGACGGTCACCGTCACCGTGGCGCTCGGCTGGGTGTTGAGGCGGATGGTGTAGCTGCCGCTGCTGTTCTCGTTCACCGTCAGCGCGGTCGTGCTCACCTGCAGGCTCGGCGCGTCGTCGTCCGTGGACGTGGCCACGATCGTCGCCGCCGGGACGCTGCCGTAGTCGGCGCCGGACGCGGCGTGGCTGAACGTGGCCGTGTCGTTCGTGCCGTCGCTGTCGTTCGCCGCCGCCACCGTCACCGTGCGCGCCGTGTCCCAGTTGCCGGCGGTGAACGTCAGCGACGTGGGGCTGGCCGAGAGGCGGTTCTCCGCGCCGGTGATGTCCACCGTCACGCTGCCGCCCACCGGCTCCGTCGCCAGCTGCACGGTGTACGTCCTGCTGTTCTCCTCCGGCACCGTCAGCATGGTCGCCGACAGGACGATGGCCGGGGTCTCGTCGTCGGTCACGCTCGCCGTGAAGCTGCCGGACACGTTGTTGAACTCGCTGCTCGGGGTCGTGGCCGCCGTGTGCGTGATGGTCACGGTCTCGTCGAAGCCGTTGTCGTCCTGCTGGGCGCTCAGGGTCACGGTCCGGGGGGTGTTCCAGTTCGCGCTCGTGAACGTGAGGGTGTTCTGGTCGCCGGGGGTGTCGGTGTCCGTGTCGCCCACGGTCACCGAGGACGTGTCGCCGCTGGCGATGGTCGCGGTCACCGTCTGGGTGGGCTGGGCGCTCAGGCGCACGGTGTAGTCGTCCGAGTTGGCGCTCGACGACTGCAGCTCCTCCAGCGCCAGCGGGCCCGCCTGGTCGTTCGCCATGTCCGGGTCGGCGTCGAAGACGAAGCTCGGGGCGTCGTCGTCGGTGGTGTTGGCGGTGATCGTCGCCTGGACGCTGGCGTATTCCGTCGGGCCCGCGACCGTGTGCGTGATCGTGGCGCTTTCGCCGGTGCCGTCGGTGTCGTCGGCGGCGGTGAGGGTCACCGTCTGGGGGGTGTTCCAGTTCGTGGACGTGAACGTGAGGGTGTTCTGGACGCCGTTGTTGTTGTCGCCGTCGGTGTCGTCCACCGTCACCGCGGTGGTGTCGTCGCTGGCGATCGTCACCGTGGCGTCCTGGGTCGGCTCCGAGGACAGGCGAACGGTGTAGCTGACCGAGTTGTTGGTCGCCATCGGGTTCTCGTTCAGGGCCAGCGGGCCGGCCTGGTCGTTCGGGGTGTTCGGGTCGGCGTCCAGCAGGATGCCGGCAGTCTCGTCGTCGTCCACCGTCACCGTCACGCCGGGGCGCGAAGCCAGCGCCAGGCTGGCGTAGTCGCCGCCGGTGGCGTCGTGCGTCAGGTTCACCTGCTCGTCGCGGGCGTTGTCGTCGGCGGCGGCGGCCACCGTCACGGTCTGGTTCGTGGCCCAGTTCGTGTTCGTGAACGTCAGCGTGTTCTGGTTGCCGGACGTCGTCGCCGTGTCCACGGTCACGGTGCCGCTGGCGCCGCCCACCGTCACCGTCACGGTGGCGCTCGGCTGGGTGTTGAGGCGGACCGTGTAGGTGTTGGTGCTGTTCTCGTCCACCGTCAGCGTGGTCGGGCTCACGGCCAGGCTCGGCGTGTCGCTGTCGGTCGCGGTGGCCGTCAGGACCACGTCGGTCGCGTCGTCGTATTCGCCGCCGCTCGAAGCGTGGGTGAGCGTGGCCTGCTCGTTCTCGCCGTTCGGGTCGGTCGCCGCGGTCACGCGCACCGACCGCGCCGTGTTCCAGTTCGCCGCCGTGAACGTCAGCGACGTCGGGCTCGGCGCGAGGCCGTTGCCGGCGCCGGTGATCGCCACCGTGACGCTGCCGCCCTCCGGCTCCGTGGCCAGCCGCACGGTGTAGTCGGCGCTGTTCCCTTCCGGCACGGTCAGGGTGGTCGTGGAGAGCGTGATGGCCGGGGTCTCGTCGTCGTCCACCGTGGCGGTGAAGTCCGAGGTCACGTTCGTGTACTCGCTGCTGGTCGCCGTGGCCGCGCTGTGGGCGATGGTCACGCTCTCGTTGGCGCCGCCGTCGTCCTGCTGCGCGGACAGGGTCACCGTCTGCGGGGTGTTCCAGCTGCTGCTCGTGAACGTCAGGGTGCTCTGGCCCACCGTCACCGCCGAGGTGTCGCTGCTGGCGATGGTCGCGGTCACCGTCTGGGTGGGCAGCGACGCCAGGCGCACCGTGTAGTCGGCCGAGTTGGTGGTCGACGACGACAGCTCCTGCAGTTCCAGCGGGCCGGCCTCGTCGGTGGCCGGGGAGCTCGGGTCGGCGTCGAAGACGAAGCCGGGGGTGTCCTTGTCGGTCAGGCTGGCGGTGATGGTCGCCTGAACGTTCGTGTACTCGCTCGGGGACGCGGTGCTGGCGGTATGGGTGATGGTCACGTTCTCGCCGGTGCTGTCGCTGTCCTGCACCGCGGTGAGGGTCACCGTCTGCGCCGTGTTCCAGTTCGAGGAGGTGAAGGTGAGCGACGCCTTGTCCACCGTCGCCGCCGTCGTGTCGCCGCTGGCGACGCTCACCGTCACGTCCGCGGTCGGCTCGGCGGACAGGCGCGCGGTGTAGGACTTCGAGTTGTCCGAGGAGGTGGAGAGCTCGTCCAGCGCCAGCGGGCCGGACTCGTCCGTGGCCGGCGAGGACGGGTCCGCGTCCAGCAGGATGGCCGCCGTCTCGTCGTCGTTCACGTTCACGGTGACGGACGCGATGGTCGGGCTGCCGAAGAAGCCGCCGGCGCAGGCGCCGTTTCGGCTGTGGCTGATGGTCGCCGCGTCGTCCGCGGCGTCGTCGTCGCCGGCGACGGTGGCCGTGATGGTCTGCGGCGTGTTCCAGTTCGTGCCGTCGAACGTCACGATCTTCGTCAGGGGCGAGCCGTCCGTGTCGATGGCCACGTCCGCGTTGTTGCTGGCGATGTCGATGATCACGCCGCAACCGACGCCGCCGGCGGTCGTCGGGTCGGCGGTGAGCGCTATCGTGTACGTCCCCACGTTGGCGTTCGTTCCCCCGCCGACGGTCGGGTCCTCCTCCAGCGCCAGCGTGGTGCGGCTGATGGCGACGCCCGGCGTCGGGGTGACGCTCAGGCTGTTGGACGCCACGGCGCCGGGCAGGTCGTGGGCGGACGCCGCCACGCTCACCGTCAAGGTGCTCACCGCGGTGAAGTCCGCGCCCGTGTACGTCAGCGTCAGGGTCGCCGTGGTGTCGCCCGCCGTCACCGTGGCCACCGACGCCACCGTCACTCCCGGCACGTTCCCGCCCACCGTGAAGCTCGACTGCGCCACCCCGCTGGCGAACGCCGTGTCGGCCAGCGTCACCGTCACCTCGGCGCCGTCCAGGTTCGCCTCGGTCAGCGCCGTCGGGTTGCTGGCCGCCAGCGTCGCCGTGGGGGTGACCACGGTGATGGTGAACGTCAGCGCCGCGCGGTCGCCGTCCTCCAGGTTCGTGTCGCCGTCGTGGGCGTGGATGGTCACGGTCCGCGCGCCGGTGGTGTTCGCCGTCGGCGTGCCGCAGATCCGCCGCTCGCCGCAGACGCCCTCGAAGACGAGGCCCGCCGGCAGGCCGCTGGCTTCGTAGGTGTAGGTGGTGCCTTCTCCGCCGCTGGCCGCCGGCACCTGGAAGGTCGCTATCTCGTGGTCCTTGCGGTAGGTCCTGTTCGATACCGAACCCGTGCCGAACGTCGGCGCCACGTTCGGCTGCAGGGCGATCTGGCGCGCCGTGTCCAGGCCGCCGAACTTCAGAACCGGCCACTGGAACTGGCCGCCGAAGTCCCAGGCGTCGTCGTCGGGGTCCGCCGCCCTGCCGACCGCGTTGTCGCCGTCCACGTCGCGATCGTCCCAGGTCCCGTAGATGCCCGTGTAGCCGGTGGGCTGGCGCAGGTTGGCCGAGCTCACGCCTTCCGGCGCGGCGCCGCCGGAGTCGTCGGCGATGTTGCTGCGGTCCGTGTCCCAGTAGCTCGCCGCGATGCTGCCGGAACCGCCGGTGCCGGCGAACGCCGCCTTGTTGCCGCAGCCGCCCGTCACCGTGCCGGTGGAGTAGCTCGCCGCGATGGTGCCGTAGGTGATGGCCGTCAGGCCGCCGGCGCGGTAGCTCGGCGAGCCGCCGATGCAGGACACCGCCGCCGTCGTGTAGCTGGCCACCACAACCGAACCCGGCTCCGCCGCGCCCACCAGACCGCCCGCCGTGGTCGAACTCGCCGTGCCGCTCGTCCACACCCCGGCCACCCGGCCCCAGAGGCGGCCGGCCAGCGGCGCTCCGTAGCTGGCGCCCGACACGTAGGCGTCCTCCAGCCCCAGCGCGCGAACCACCGCGCCGGCGCGCAGGTCCGTGAACAGCGCCGCCACCCCGCTGCCGCGGCTGACGAACAGGTTGGCGATCACCTTGCCGTTGCCGTCGAAGGTGGCCGTGAACTGCGCCGGGATCGGCGCCCAGCCGCTGCCGCTGTTGTAGTAGGCGTCGCCGGAATCGCCCGTGCCGCCGGCGTGCGTCGAACCGTCGCCGTCGGTGTCGAAGTCGAGGTCGTTCTCCAGCTCGTAGCCCGTGCAGCCGCCGACGGCCGGGCAGCCCATGCCGGTCGCGTGGTTGCGGAACGCCTTGCCGTAGTTCGCCGCGCTGGAGGCCGCGCCGTCGCCGTCCAGATCCCAGCGCATGGCGTTCAGCTGCGCCAGCGTGCGGATCTCGATCAGGCCGTCGTCGTCGTAGTCGTAGTCGCCGCGCTGCGGCACCGGGTCCGCGCCGCGGTGGGAGAGCGCCGGATAGTGCGAGCTGGCGCCGAAGTGCCACGGCGATTCGTGCGGGTTCCCGTCGCCGTCCACGTCCAGGTCCGCCCAGCCGGCGTAGATGCCGGTGGCCGTCGTCGGGGTCTTCAGCTGCGCCGTGGTGCGGCCCGTGCCCTGGTCGGATGTGCCGACGCTGGTCGTGGTGTCCCAGTAGCTGGCCGTGGCGGTGCCGGGGCCGTCCGCCAGGCCGTGCTTGGCGGTCGCGGCGCAGCTGCCCGTGACGGCGCCGGTGGCGTAGCTGGCGACGATGCTTCCCGCGTTGTAGCCGACCAGGCCGGCGGCGGCGCCCGCGCCGCACTGCGTCGCCGCCTTCGAGTAGCTCGCAACCACCACGGCGCCGGCGAGGTTCTGCCCCAGCAGGCCGCCGACGTTGGTGTTGCCCGTCGCCGAGCCGGTCGCCCAGACCGCCTCCACCCGGCCCCACGAGGCCCCGGCCAGCGGCGCCGCCGAACTCTGCGTGCCGACGTTCACGTAGGCGTTCGGCAGCCCCAGCGAGCGCACGACCGCGCTGCCGCGCAGCGCCCCGAACAGGCCGCCGTAGTTGCGGCTGCGGGCGACGAAGAGGTTGTGGATGGAGTGGCCGTTGCCGTCGAACGTCGCGTTGAAGTGGGTGTTGTCGCTCGGCGTCGAGGACGGGCCGAGGGGATCCCAGCCGCTGCCGCCGTTGTGGTAGGTGTCGTTGGAGTCGCTTGTGCCGCCGGTGTGCGTCGAACCGTCGCCGTCGGTGTCGAAGTCCAGGTCCCGGGTCAGCTCGTAGCCGGTGCAGGTGGCCGTGTTCGAGACCGCCGGGCAGCCCATGCCGGTGCTGGCGCTGGCGAACGCGCCGCTGGCGCCGCTGTAGTTGGCGGTGTTGCCGGCCGACGCCGAGCCGTCGCCGTCCAGGTCCCAGCGCACGGCGTTCAGCTGCGCCAGGGTGGAGATCTCGATCAGGCCGTCCTCGTCCACGTCGAAGTCCGTGCCGGTGCGCTGGGCGTCCGAGACGCCGACGCGCAAGTCCGACGACGTGCCGCCGTAGCCGCCGCCGGTCGCCTCGTGGGAGACCAGCACCGACTCGTCCACCGAGTCGCTCGCCTCCGCCACCGCGGTGGCGGTCACCGTCTGCGGCGCGCTCCAGTTCGTCGCGGTGAACGTCAGCGAGGACAGGTCCACCGTCACCGCGCCCGTGTCGCCGCTGGCCACCGCCACCGTCGCGTCCGCGCTCGGCGCCGCCGAGAGGCGCACCGTGTAGGCGCCGGTGTCGCCCTCGGCCAGCAGCAGCGGGCCGGGGTCCAGCGCCGCGGTGGTCGGATCGGCGTCGATCAGCACCGTGCCGCGGTCGTCGTCCGTCACGTTCACCGTCACCGTGGCCAGCACGCCCACGCTGGCCTCCGTCAGGGTCACCGCGACTTCCTCGTCGTTCGCGTCGTCGTCCGCCTGCGCCGTCACGGTCACCGTCTGCGCGGTGTTCCAGTCCGTCGTGGTGAACGTCAGCGCCGCCTTGTCCACGGTCGCGGCGCCGGTGTCCGCGCTGGCGACGGTCACCGTGGTGGTCGCCCCCGGGTCGCTGTCCAGCACCGCCGTGAAGGTCCGGGCGTTGTCGGCGTGGTTGGAGTCCTCGTTCAGCGTCAGGGTCGACGGCGTCGCCATGGCTTCCAGCGACGGCGTGACGGCCACGGACGCCGTGGCGATGGTGCCGGGCAGGCTGTGGGCGGCAGCCGCCACCGTCACGGCCACGGTGCGCGCCGTGTCGAAGTCCGTGTCGTCGTAGGCCAGCGTCAGCGTCGCCGACGTGTCGCCGGCGCTCACCGGCGCCAGCGCGCCGACGGTCAGGCCGACGACGTCCGTGTTCAGGGCGAAGTGCGACGCCGTGGCGGTGCTCTCGAAGGTGGCGTCGGTGAACGTCACGGTGAGCTCGGCGCCGTCAAGGGTCGCCTCCGTCAAAGTCGCCGGGGTGGTGGACGTGATGGCGGCGGTCGGGTTCACCACCCTGATGGTGAAGGTAAGTTCGGCGCGATCGCTGTTCGTCTCGTCGCCGTCGCCGTCGTGGGCGTGGATGGTCACCGTGGTGGAAAACCCGGTGGTGGTGGTCGCCGTCACACTGCCGCATATCGTGCGGGCGCCGCACGCGCCTTCGAAGGCGAGGCCGAGCAAGGAGAGGCTGATCGGCGAGGCGCTGGCCGTGTAGCTGTAGGCGATGTCGGCGGAACCGGCGGCGCCCTCGCCGCCGGTGGCCGCGGGAATCGTGAACGGCTGTATCGGGAAGCCGCCGCTGCGGAAGGTCTTGTTCGTCACCGTGCCGGTGAAGGTGGGCGCCAGGTTGGGCTGCAAGGCGATCTGGCGCGCAGTGTCGAGGCCGCCGAACTTCAGC
This sequence comes from Candidatus Azotimanducaceae bacterium, assembly GCA_965243175.1. Taxonomy (GTDB): domain Bacteria; phylum Pseudomonadota; class Gammaproteobacteria; order Pseudomonadales; family Azotimanducaceae; genus VXYL01. The sequence goes on from OZ251532.1 coordinate 3,686,871, forward strand.
ACCGGCCAGTCCCACGCGCCGCCGAAGTCCCAGGCGTCGTCGTCCGCGTCCGCCGCCACGCCGACGGAACCGTCGTTGTCCACGTCCTGGTCGTCCCAGTCGGCGTAGACGGCGGTGTAGCCGGTCGGGGCGCGCAGGTTCGCCGAGGTCTCGCCCTCCGGCGAGGCCGTGCCGGTGTCGTCGGCGATGCCGCTCCGGTTCACGTCCCAGTAGGTCGCCGTGAACGTGCCCGAACCGCTGGCGAAGCCGTATTTGTTCGCCATCGGGCAGGCGCCGGTCACCGCGCCGGTGGAGTAGCTGGCGGCGATGGTGCCGGAGTTCACAGCGGCGAAGCCGCCGGCGATGCGGTTTCCCGACGCGCACGACGCCGCCGCCGTCGAGTAGCTGGCCACCACCGTCGCGCCCGACTCCACCACGCCCACCAGGCCGCCGACGTTGGTCTGCCCGGCCGCGGAACCGCTCGCCCACACCGCCGCCACCCGGCCAGCGACCACGCCCGCCAGCGGCGCCACCGAACCCCGGCCGCCCCGCACGAGGGCGTTCGGCAGGCCCAGCGCCCGCACCACGGCACTGGGGCGCAGCGCCGCGAACAGGCCCGAATAGTTGCGGCTGCGGTTCACCAGCAGGTTCTCGATGACCTTGCCTTGCCCATCGAAGGTGGCGGTGAAGTGCGTGGTGTCGCTGGGGGCGGAGGCCGGGCCGATGGGATCCCAGCCGTTGCCGCTGTTGTAGTAGGCGTCGCCGCTGTCCGCCGCGAAGGTGCCGTCGTCGGTCCAGGTGGAACCGTCGCCGTCGGTGTCGAAGTCGAGGTCGTTCTCCAGCTCGTAGCCGTCGCAGCCGTCGGCGGTCGGGCAGCCCATGCCGGACACGTGGTTGCGGAACGCCTTGGCGTAGCTGCCGACGTTGCCAGTGGACGCCGTGCCGTCGCCGTCCAGATCCCAGCGCATCGCGTTCAGCTGCGCCAGGGTGCGGATGTCGATCAGGCCGTCGTCGTCCAGATCGTAGTCGCCGCGCTGGGGGATCGGGTCCATGCCGCGGTAGCTCAGCGCCGGGTACTGCGCGTTCGTGCCGAAGTGCCAAGGCGACTCGTGCGGGTCGCCGTCGCCGTCCACGTCCAGGGCGTCCCAGCCGGCGAAGATGCCGGTGGCCGACGTCGGCGTCTTCAGCTGCGCCGTGGTGCGGCCGGCGCCCTGGTCGGACGTCGTGACGCCGCTCGTCTCGCGGTCCCAGTGGCTCGACGCGGCCGTGCCGGTGTAGCCGGCCAGGCCGTGCTTGTTGGTCGCCGCGCAGCTGCCGGTGATCGCCCCGGTCGCGTAGCTGGCGACGATGGTTCCCCCGTTGCCGCCCACCAGGCCGCCGGCGCTGCCCGCGCCGCACTGCGCCGACGCCTTCGAGTAGCTGGCCACGATCACCGAACTCGCCGCCGTCGACCCCACCAGGCCGCCGACGTTGGTGTTGCCCGCCGCCGAGCCGCTCGCCCACGACGCCTCCACCCGGCCCCACGACGACCCCGCCAGCGGCGCCGCCGAACCCTGCTGGCTGATGTCCACGTAGGCGTTCGGCAGGCCCAGCGAGCGCACCACGGCGCTGCCGCGCAGCGCCGCGAACAGGCCGCCGTAGTTGCGGTTGCGGTCGACGTAGAGGTTGTGGATCGAGTGGCCGTTGCCGTCGAACACGGCGTTGAAGTGGGTGCTGTCGTTCGGCGTCGAGGCCGGGCCGATGGGATCCCAGCCGCTGCCGCCGTTGTGGTAGGTGTCGCCCGAGTCGCTGGTGCCGGATGTGTGGGTGGCGCCGTCGCCGTCGGTGTCGAAGTCCAGGTCCTGGGCGAGCTCGTAGCCTTCGCAGCCGTCTCTGGGGCAGCCCATGTCGGTGCTGGCGTTGGCGAACGCGCCGCTGGCGCCGCTGTAGTCCGCGGCGTTGCTCGCCGGGCTGCCGTCGCCGTCCAGATCCCAGCGGATCGCGTTCAGCTGCGCGAGCGTGGAGACCTCGATGAGGCCGTCGTTGTCCACGTCGTAGTCCGTGCCGGTGCGCTCGTCGTCCGTGACGCCCACGCGCAGCGTCGTCGACGTGCCGCCGTAGCCGCCGCCGGTGGCCGTGTGGGTGATGACGATGGACTCGTCCACGGCGTCGTTGTCGCCCATCACCACCGCCGTCACCTGCCGGGGGGTGTTCCAGTTCCCCTGCGAGAAGGTCAGGGCGCTGAGCACGGTGAGCGGACCCGGAATCGTCGCGAACGTGGCCACCGTCACCTTGGTGCTGTCGGAACTCGTCACGCTCACCGCCACCGGGACGGGCGGCGCCGCCGACAGCCGCACCGAGTACGTCCGGTAGCCGCCGCAGTTGCTGCAGCTGCCGTGCGCCTCCAGACCGACCGCCGCCTCGCCCAGCAGCACCGGGCCCGCGTCCAGCTCGGGCGTCGACGCGTCGGCGTCGACCACGACGACGCCGCGGTCGTCGTCCGTGACGTTCACGGTCACCGTCGCCAGCACGCCCACGCTGGCCGCCGTCAGCGTCACCGGCACCGTCTCGTTGTTCGGGTCGTCGTCCGCCTGGGCGGTGACGGTCACCGTCTGCGCGGTGGCCCAGTCCGTCGTCGTGAACGTCAGCGCCGCCTTGTCCACCGTCGCCGCGCCCGTGTCCGCGCTGGCGACCGCCACCGTGGTGGTCGCCCCAGGGACGCTGTCCAGCACCACCGTGAAGGTGCGGGCGTTGTTGGCGCCGCTGGCCTCGGTCAGCGTCAGGGGCGACGGCGTCGCCGTGGCCTCCAGCGACGGCGTCACCGGCACCGACGGCGAGACGATGGTGTTGGGCAGGCTGTGGGCGGCGGCCGCCACGGTCACGGCCAAGGTGCGGGCGGTGTCGAAGTCCGTGTCGTTGTACGCCAGCGTCAGCGTCGCCGACGTGTCGCCGGCGGTCACCGTGGCCAGCGAGCCGACGGTCAGGCCGACGACGTCGGTGTTCAGGGCGAAGCTCCCCGCCGTGACGCCGCTCTCGAAGGTGGTGTCGGTGAGCGTCACCGTGAGCTCGGCGCCGTTCAGGGTCGCCTCGGTGAGGGCGGCCGGGCTGCTGGTGAGCGCCGCGGTCGGCTCGACCACGGTGATGGTGAAGGTCAGCATCCCGCGGTCGCTGTCGTCCGTGTTGGCGTCGCCGTCGGCGGCGTATATGGTCACCGTCTGCGCGCCCGTGGTGTTCGTCGTCGGCGTGCCGCAGACCTGCCGCGCGAAGCAGTTCGGGGCGCCGAAGTCCAGGCCCGCCGGCAGGCCGCTGGCCGTGTACGTGTAGCCGCCGGCGCCCTCGCCGCCGGTGGCCGCCGGAATCTCGAACGGGGCGATGCGGACGTTGCGGCGGTAGGTCTTGTCGGTCACCGTGCCGGTGAAGGTGGGCGCCACGTTCGGCTGCAAGGCCACCTGGCGCGCCGTGTCCAGGCCGCCGAACTTCAGCACCGGCCACTGCCACTGGTCGCCGAAGTCCCAGGCGTCGTCGTCGGCATCCGCGGTTCTGCCGGTGGTGCCGTCGTCGTCGACGTCCTGATCGTCCCAGGCGGCGTAGATGCCGGTGTAGCTGGTGGGGGCGCGGAGGTTCGCCGAGGTCTCGCCCTCCGGCGAGGCCGTGCCGGCGTCGTCGGCGATGCCGCTTTGGTTCACGTCCCAGTAGCTCGCCGTGAAGGTGCCGCTGCCGCCCGCCAGGCCGTGCTTGTTGGCCGTCGGGCAGGCGCCCGTCACCGCGCCCGTCGAGTAGCTGGCGGCGATGGTTCCGGCGTTCGTGCCGACCAGCCCGCCGGCGAGGTCGCCGGCGTTCGTGCCGGTGCATTCCACCGCCGCCGTCGAGTAGCTCGCCACGATCGTCGAACCCGAGTTCGTCGCGCCCGCCAAGCCGCCGACGGCGGTCGTCGCCCGCACGGCGCCCGTCGCCCAGACCGCGGCCACCCGGCCCGAAAGCTCCCCCGCCAGCGATCCCGCGGTGCCGCCGAGGCTGTAGACGCGTACGTTCCGCAGCCCCACCGAGCGCACCACCGCGTCGCTCGCCAGCCCCGAGAACAGGCCCCTGTAGCCCGCGCCGGAGGTGGTCACGAGGTTCTCGATCACGTGGCCTTTGCCGTCGAAGACGGCGTTGAAGTGCGTCGTCGCGGTCGGCGTCGACGCCGGGCCGATCGGGGTCCAGCTTCCGTAGGCGTCGCCGGCATCGGGAACCGGGACGCCTTGGGCGCTGATCGTCCACGTCGAACCGTCCCCGTCCGTGTCGAAGTCCAGGTCGTTCTCCAGCTCGTAGCCGTCGCAGCCGTCGGCGGTCGGGCAGCCCATGCCCGTGACGTGGCCGCGGAACGCCTTGCCGTAGCTGCCGGCGTTGCCGGTGGACGCGGCGCCGTCGCCGTCCATGTCCCAGCGGACGGCGTTCAGCTGCGCCAGCGCGCGGATTTCGATGAGGCCGTCGTCGTCCAGGTCGTAGTCGCCGCGCTGCGGCACCGGGTCCATGCCGCGGTAGGAGAGCGCCGGGTACTGCGAGCTGGTGCCGAAGTGCCACGGGGACTCGTGCGGGTCGCCGTCGCCGTCCACGTCCAGGGCGTCCCAGCCGGCGAAGATGCCGGTCGCCGACGTCGGGGTCTTCAGCTGCGCCGTGGTGCGGCCGGCGCCCTGGTCGGACGTGGCGACGCCGCTCGTCTCGCGGTCCCAGTGGCTCGACGCGGCCGTGCCGGTGTGGCCGGCCAGGCCGTGCTTGTTGGTCGCCGCGCAGCTGCCCGTGATCGCCCCGGTCGCGTAGCTGGCGACGATGGTTCCGCCGTTGCCGCCCACCAGCCCGCCGGCGCTGCCGGCGCCGCACTGCGCTTGAGCCTTCGAGTAGCTGGCCACGATCACCGAACTCGCCGCCGTCGACCCCACCAGGCCGCCGACGTTGGTGTTGCCCGCCACCGAACCGCTCGCCCACGACGCCTCCACCCGGCCCCACGACGACCCCGCCAGCGGCGCCGCCGAACCCTGCGCGCTGATGTCCACGTAGGCGTTCGGCAGGCCCAGCGAGCGCACCGTCGCGCTGCCGCGCAGCACCGCGAACAGGCCGCCGTAGTTGCGGTTGCGGTTGACGTACAGGTTGTGGATCGAGTGGCCGTTGCCGTCGAACACGGCGTTGAAGTGGGTGCTGTCGCTGGGCGACCAGCTCCGGCCGATGGGATCCCAGCCGCTGCCGCCGTTGTGGTAGGTGTCGCCCGAGTCGCTGGTGCCGCTTGAGTGGCTGGAACCGTCGCCGTCGGTGTCGAAGTCCAGGTCCTGGGTGAGCTCGTAGCCGGTGCAGGTGGCCGTGTTCGAGACGGCCGGGCAGCCCATGCCGGTCGAGGCGCTGGCGAAGGCGCCGCTGGCGCCGCTGTAGTTCGCCTGGTCGCCGCTCGCCACCGCGCCGTTGCCGTCCATGTCCCAGCGCACCGCGTTCAGCTGCGCCAGCGTCGAGATCTCGATCAGGCCGTCCTCGTCGGTGTCGTAGTCCGTGCCGGTGCGCTCGGCGTCCGAGACGCCGACGCGCAGGTCCGACGACGTGCCGCCGTAGCCGCCGCCGGTGGCCGTGTGGGAGACCAGCACGGACTCGTCCACGGCATCGCTCGCCTCCGTCACCGCGGTGGCGGTCACCGTCTGCGGCGTGCTCCAGTTCTGGGTGGTGAACGTCAGCGAGGACGAACCCACCGTCACCGCGCTGGTGTCGCCGCTGGCCACCGCCACCGTCGCGTCCGCCGTCGGCTGCGCGGAGAGACGCACCGTGTAGTCGCCGGCGTCGCCCTCGGCCAGCAGCAGCGGGCCGGGGTCCAGCGCGGCGGTCGCCGGGTTCGCGTCGATCAGCACGGTGCCGAGGTCGTCGTCGTTCACCGTGACAGTCACCGTGGCGAGCACGCCGACGCTGGCCGCCGTCAGCGTCACCGCGACCTCTTCGTCGTTCGCGTCGTCGTCCGCCTGCGCCGTGACGGTGACCGACTGCGCGGTGGCCCAGTTGACGGTGGTGAAGGTGAGCGTGGCCGGGTCCACCGTCGCGGCGCCCGTGTCCGCGCTGGCGACCGTCACCGTGGTGGTCGCCGCCGGGACGCTGTCCAGCGTCGCGGTGAAGGTGCGGGCGTTGTCGGCGTGGTTGGAGTCCTCGTTCAGCGTCAGGGCGTCCGGCGTGGCCGTGGCTTCCAGCGACGGCGTCACCGGCACCGACGGCGAGACGATGGCGTTGGGCAGGCTGTGGGCGGCCCCCGCCACCGTGACGGCGAGGGTGCGGGCGGTGTCGAAGTCCGTGTCGTTGTACGCGAGCGTGAGCGTCGCCGCGGTGTCGCCCGCCGTAACCGTCGCCAGCGAGCCGACGGCGAGGCCGACGACGTCGGTGTGCAGGGTGAAGCTTCCCGTCGTGACGCCGCTCTCGAAGGTGGTGTCGGCGAGGGTCACGGTGAGCTCGGCGCCGTTCAGGGTCGCCTCCGTGAGCGACGCCGGGCTGCTCGTGAGCGCCGCGGTGGGTTCGACCACGGTGATGGTGAAGGTCAGCACGGCGCGGTCGCCGTCGTCCATGTTGGTGTCGCTGTCGGCGGCGTGCATCGTCACCGTCTGCGCGCCGCTGGTGTTCGCCGTCGGCGTGCCGCACACCCGCCGCGCGCCGCAGACCCCCTCGAAGACGAGGCCGGCCGGCAGGCCGCTCGCCGAGTAGGCGTAGCCGCCAGCGCCCTCGCCGCCGGTGGCCGCCGGAATCTGGAACGTCGCTATCTCGACGTTGCGGCGGTAGGTCTTGTTCGGCACCGTGCCGGTGAAGGTGGGCGCCGTGTTCGGCTGCAAGGCGATCTGGCGCTGCGTGTCCAGGCCGCCGAACTTCAGCACCGGCCACTGCCACTGGTCGCCGAAGTCCCAGGCGTCGTCGTCCGCGTCCGCAGCCACGCCGACGGAACTGTCGTTGTCCACGTCCTGGTCGTCCCAGTCGACGTAGAGGGCCGTGTAGCCGGTGGGAGTGCGCAGGTTCGCCGAGGTCTCGCCCTCCGGCGAGGCCGTGCCCATGTCGTCGGCGATGCCGCTGCGATTCACGTCCCAGTAGGTCGCCGTGAACGTGCCCGAACCGCTGGCGAAGCCGTGCTTGTTCGCCGTCGAGCAGCCGCCGGTCACCGCGCCGGTGGCGTAGCTGGCGGCGATGGCGCCGGAGTTCACGGCGGCGAAGCCGCCGGCGATGCGGTTGCCCGACGCGCACGACGCGGACGCCGTCGAGTAGCTGGCCACCACCGTCGCGCCCGACTCCACCACGCCCACCAGACCGCCGACGTTGGTCTGCCCCGACACGGCGCCGCTCGCCCATACCGCCGCCACCCGGCCAGCGACCACGCCCGCCAGCGGCGCCACCGAACCCTGGCCGTTGCGCACGAAGGCGTTCGGCAGGCCCAGCGAACGCACCTCCGCGCTTGGGCGCAGGGCCGCGAACAGGCCGGCGTAGTTGCGGTTGCGGTTCACCAGCAGGTTGGCGACGACCTTGCCGTTGCCGTCGAAGGTGGCGGTGAAGTGCGTGGTGTCGTTCGGCGCGGAGACCGGGCCGATGGGGTCCCAGCCGTAGCCGCCGTTGTGGTAGGCGTCGCCGCTGTCCGGCGTGAAGGTGCCGTCGTCCGTCCACGTCGAACCGTCGCCGTCGGTGTCGAAGTCCAGGTCGTTCTCCAGCTCGTAGCCGGTGCAGTCGTTGAGGTCGGCGTCGCCCGTGGTGTCCGACGGACAGCCCATGTCGGCCCGGTGGTTGCGGAACGCCTTGCCCCAGCTCACGGCGTTGCCCGACGACGGGGCGCCGTCGCCGTCCAGATCCCAGCGGACAGCGTTCAGCTGGGCGAGGGTGCGGATCTCGATCAGGCCGTCGTCGTCGTAGTCGTAGTCGCCGCGCTGGGGCACCGGGTCCATGCCGCGGTAGGAGAGCACCGGATAGTGCGATCTCTTGCCGAAGTCCCACGGGGATTCGTGCGGGTTGCCGTCGCCGTTCACGTCCAGAGCGTCCCAGCCGGCGTAGATGCCGGTGGCCGACGTGGGGGTTTGCAGCTGGCTCGTGGTGCGGCCCGTGCCCTGGGCGGAGACCGTCACGCCGCTGGCCATCGTGTCCCAGTAGCTGGCGGTGGCCGTGCCGGGGCCGCCCGCCAAGCCGTTCTTGTTCTGCGTCGCGCAGCCGCCGGTGACCGCGCCGGTCGCGTAGCTGGCCTCGATGGTTCCCTCGTTGGCGCCCGCCAGGCCGCCGGCGTGCCAGCCGGCGTTCGAGCCGCACGCCGCCGACGCCTTCGAGTAGCTGGCGACGACGACGGCGCCGGCCTGCACCGAGCCCACCAGGCCGCCGACGTTGGTGTTGCCGGACGCCGTGCCGGTCGCCCAGACGGCCTCGACGCGGCCGCGCAGCGCGCCGGCCAGCGGCGCCACGCTGCCGCCGCCGTTCGCCACGTAGGCGTTCGGCAGGCCGAGGGAGCGCACCACGGCGTCCGGGCGCAGCGCGGCGAAGAGGCCGGACCAGTCGCGGCCGCGGCTGATGAAGAGGTTGTGGATGTTGTGGCCGTTGCCGTCGAAGACGGCGTTGAAGGATTCCTCCCTGATGCGGCGCACGCGCTCGGTGAAGCCGACCGAGACACTCGGGCCGATGGGATCCCAGCCGTTGCCGCCGTTGTGGTAGGCGTCCTGGGCGTCGCTGGCGCCGCTCGTGTGGGTGGAACCGTCGCCGTCGGTGTCGAAGTCCAGATCCCGGATCAGCTCGTAGCCGGTGCAGGCGGCGGCGCCGGAGACCGCCGGGCAGCCCATGCCGGTCGAGGCGCTGGCGAAGGCGCCGCTGGCGCCGCTGTAGTTGGCGGCGTTGCCGGCCGACACCGAGCCGTCGCCGTCCAGATCCCAGCGTACGGCGTTCAGCTGCGCCAGCGTGGAAATCTCGATCAGGCCGTCCTCGTCCGTGTCGTAGTCCGTGCCGGTGCGCTCGGCGTCCGAGACGCCGACGCGCAGGCGCGAGGCGGTGCCGTTGTAGCCGCCGCCGGTGGCGGTGTTGACGATCTGCGTGCCTTCGTCGAGGGCGTCCACGTCCGCCTGCGCCGTCGCCACGACCGTCTGCGGGGTGTTCCAGTTCTGCGGCGTGAACGTCAGCGAACTCGCGCCCACGGTCACCGCGCCCGTGTCGAGGCTGGCGATGGCCACCGTCACGTTGCCGGTGGGACGCTCCGACAGCCGCACCGCGTAGGCGCCGGTGTTCGCCGGATCCGTCGACGGCTCCTTCAGCAGCAGCGGGCCGGCGTCCAGCGCCGCCGTGCTCGGATCGGCGTCCAGGAGCACCCGGCCGCGGTCGTCGTCCGTCACCGTCACCCGCACCGTCGCCCGAATCCCCTCGACCGGCACCGAGTGCGTCAGCATCACGTCTTCGTCGATGTCGTCGTCGTCCGGTTCCACCGTCACCGTCACCGTGCGCGGCGTGTTCCAGTTGGAGGCGTCGAACGTCAGCGCGTGCTGGTCGCCAGGCATGACGCCATCGGCGTCCACGCGCAGCTGCGGGAGCGCGCCGCGCACCGTCACCGTCGTCTCCTCCGTCGGCACGGTGCCCACCGTCACCGTGTAGGTGCGGCGGTTGGCGTTGGTCGAGCCCGGGTTCTCGTTCAGCGCCAAGACCGTGGGATTGACGCTCATGTCGAAGGATTGCAGCACCGGCACCGACCCCGTGGTCACGGCGCTGGTCTGCGCGTGCGCCGACGCGGCCACGGTGACCGACAGGGTGCGGGCGGTGTCGAAGTCCGTGTTGCCGTAGGCGAGCGTGAGGGTGGCGGTGGTGTCGCCGGAGGAGACGGGGGCCAGGGAGGCGACGGTGAGGCCGGGGACGTCCGTGTTCAGGGCGAAGTTGGCGCTCGTGGCGCCGCTGACGAAGGTGGTGTTGGCCAGCCCCACCGTCACCGTGGCACCGCCGAGGTGGTCTTCGCGCAGGGGGGACGGGGTGGTGGAGGCGATGTACGCGCGCGGGGCGTTGGCGCCGTCCACCTTGTGCGCCGGGGCGTTCGAGAACGCGAGGGGGCCGAGGGTGAGGATGGCGTCGGTGGTGCCGTTCGCCACGTCGATGGTGCCGCTGTTCAGCGTCAGGGCGCCGTTTTCGATGGTGATGCCGTCCGGATCGCTGTCCGCCGCCACGACCGTGTAGCGGAAGCGCAGCGACGCGGTGCCGGTGCCGGAGGCGTAGTTGGCCTGGCGGGTGTTGGCACCGATGCCGAGCGCCAGCTGGGGGGTGCCGGTGACGTCCACGGCCTTGTTGAAGGTGAGGGTGGCCTCGATGGTCTCGCCGTTGTTGTAGGTGTCGCCCAGCGCCGGGGGGTTGAGCGCCAGGGCGAGGACGCCGGGCGGGCCGAGGCGGCCGTCCACCTTGTACTGGGAGGCGTTGGTGAAGGCGCGGCGGCCCAAGCCCAGGTGCGCCGTCACCGTGGCGTCGCGGGCGTCGTTGATGGCGCCGCCGTTCAGCGTCAAGGCGTCCCGGAAGATGCTGGCGCCGTCGGTGTCCAGATCGCTGGCCTGCACCAGGTAGCGGAAGCGCAGCCGATTGGACCCTACGAACCGAAAGAAGTCCGCCTGGCGGACGGCGTCGCCGATGGCGATCGCCATGCGCGGCATGCCGGTGACAGTCACCGCGCGGTTGTAATCGACGGTCACGTCGATCCGTTCGTTGTTCTGGTAGGTGTCGTCGCTGGCCGGGGCGCGGCGGAAGTACACCTCGTCCACTCGCGGCACGGTGAGCTTGGTGCCGTCCACCTTGCGGGTGCCGTCGTTCGTGATGGCGTGGTCGCCGAGGCCGAGGACGGCGTTCCTGGTGCGTTGCCACAGCCTGATGGTGCCGCCGTTCAGGGTCAGCGCGGTCGCCGCGACGCTGACGCCGTCGGCGTCCACGTCCGCCTGCACCAGCTTGTAGCGGAACACCAGCGAATCGGAGCCGGTGCCGGAGGCGTAGCTGGCCTGGCGGGTGTTCGAGCCGATCATGAGGGCGAGCTGGGGCGTGCCGACGACGTCCACCAAGCGGTCGAAGGTGACCGTCGCCTCGATGGTTTCGCCGCGCTCGTAGGTGTCGCCGAACACCGGCGCACTGAGCGCGACGGCCTCCACTGCCGGATCGGACTCGAGGTTAGGGCGACAGTTTACCGTTGAGCCGGAGGCCGATCTACTGTCGGAATTGCGGAGTGGGCCCAACAGGAGGTCCGCAGCCACCGTCGTGTCGCGCGCGTCCTGGATGGTGGCGCTGCCCAAGGTAATGGTCTCGACGGCAGACGCAACGTAGTTACTGGTCGCGCCCTGCACCACCCACCTGAACACCAGCCTCGTCGCCGTGCTGGCACTGGGAATGTAGCTCGCAGACCTTCTTGTTGAGATGCTGCAGTCGATTTTGACCGTCGGCGTACCCGTTACGACCACTGGACGATTGAACGTCGCATGGAGTTCCATGATCTCGCCCCACCTGAAGGTGGGCCTAGTGGTTTGACCGTGACCAACTCGCCAATACGTATGCGACGTCGTTGGATCATGCGCCCAGTAAAGGCGGCTACTGGCGCCCGTGCCTCTGCCAAAGCCGATGATCCCTGGCGCGTTGAACGATCCGCCGGTCACCTTGTGGCCGCCGCTGTTCGTGATGGCGCGGTGGCCGATGTGCAGCACGGCGTGGGCGTTGGCGCGGCGGTCGTGGATGGTGGCACCGTTCAGGGTGAGCGCCGACGGGCCGATGCTGATGCCGTCGGTGTCCGTGTCGTCCGCCGTGACCGTGTAGCGGAACACCGGGCGCGCCCCCCGGCCCAGCTCGCGGGCGAAGACCGCCTGGCGGGTGGCCGTGCCGATGTTCAGCGCCACCTGCGGCAGGCCGACGATGTGGAGGCCCTCGCTGAACACCAGCGTGACGTCGATGTTCTCCCCCCGCTCGTAGGCGTCGCCCACCGCCGGGGTGTTGAGCAGGACGGCTTCGATGCCCGACACGCCCTGGCTGCCGTCCACCTTGTGGCTGGCGTTGTTGGTGATGGTGCTCGTCAGGGTCAGGCGAGCATTCACCGTGCCGCCGTCCAGGCGCATGGCGCCGCCGTTCAGAGTGAGGGCGCTGGCACCGACGCTGATGCCGTCCGCGTCCGCGTCGCCGGGCAGCACCGGATAGCTGAAGGTGAGCTGGGTGCTGCCGGAGCCCGACGCGTAGCTCGCCTGGCGGACGTCCGAGCCGACTCCGAGCGCTAGCCGCGGGGCGCCGGTGACGGCTACGGCCAAGTTGAACGTAAGCCGCACTTCGATGTTCTCGCCGACGCGGTAGCCGGTGGCGTTCGCCGGGGTGCTGACGACGGCGATGGCGTTCTGCTGCGGGCCGCCGGTCTGGTCGACGGTGGTGATGGCCACGTCCACGTTGGCGAGGCCGTTGTAGGCGGTGTCGGCGGTGGAAGCGGGGTTCAGGCGGACGTGCCAGGACTGGTCGCCGTCGTTCAGCGTGTCGTCGACGCCGGTGGCCGTCACCGCCTGGTCCCTGTTCCAGTTGGCCTGGGTGAAGGTGAGCGACGAGGGCGACACCGTGCCTTCGGTGGTATCCGTGCTGGTCACCGCGACCGTCACGTTGCCCGCAGGCCGGGTGCGCAGCCGCACCGGAATCGTCGCCGTCGCGCCTTCCTCCGTCGGCGTGCCCGCGATATCGCCAACCACCAGCGCGGGATCCGACGCGTACACGGGGATGGAATCCGTGTCTACGTCGTTGCTGTTGCCCGACACCCAGTTCCTGACGTGGAAGAAGATACTCTGGTCGGTGCTGAACGAGCCGGTGTAGCTCAAGGTCAGGTCGATGCACGCGCCGGAGGCCGCTACGACGCTGTTGGTCTTGATCGACAGCGTACCGGCGCCTGTTGCTGGCCAGCCTCGCAGGTGGTAAGCGCTCTGATCGACTCTGCTGGGGTGGTTGAAGAGCCCGCAAATCCTGACGGTAGAGTTGTTCAGAGTGCTCTTGTGCAGCGCGTGAGGGCTGTCGATCCACTCCGCCGCGGCCGGCAGGGCGGCCGCCGCGAGCAACAGCGCGATGGCGGCGCGGCGGGCGTGGTTACGGAGGGCGTCGATCACTCGATGGCCCAGGCTAATCAGGGAGGGGGGAATTGTTGTTCGAGGTGCTGCGAACGCTGCAGAGAAGGGCTGGTCGGGCGAGGGATCGAGGTTGCGCCAAGCCTTTGGCAGCTGCCCGCCGGCAGCGCCACACTCGTCGCGAACAGCCTGCAAGCCGTTCGTCCTCCATCCTACCGCAGCCCCCCATCCACATCGTGCTTCGTCGTCCTTTGGCGGCAAGGACAGGCGACAGAGCGCCGAGCCCCACGACCAACCGCAACTCTGCCCTATCTCGCGCCGCCCTGCAACCCTCCCCGACTACCCCCCAAACTACCCTCGAGCGCCGAAGCGGATGGGCGGGCGGCTTAGGCGTCGTCGCTCGTGATGGTCACCGTCGGGGGTGCCTCCCGCGGACGATGCCCAGCGGTGCCTAGGCATTGGGATCGGCCCCAGGCCCGCCGGATGCCGCTTGGCGGAGCAGTTCGTCCGCCGTTTCGCAGCGCACCACCGCCTCGGCCAGCGCGTCGAGCCGCCGCAGATCGTCCGCGCCCCGCAGCAGGGCGGACAACCGCTCCGCCGTGGGAGCGCCGAACCGCACTTCGGCCTGACGCCGCAGCTGCTCCCGCCCCTGCTCCCGCCTACCCAGCTCGATGCCACGGCGTTCGCCCAGCTCGATACCTTGGCGCTCGCCTTCCAGCCTCCACCGTTCCGGCCATTCGGCCACGCGTTCTTCAAGCGTCATCGCTATCTCCTTGTCTGTTAGTTTTCGAGTCGATTTGGGCCTTCGGGAGGGTCCAACCCGCCGAGCTTCCGACGAAGCTCGGCGGGCGGCGGTGGTCGGACCGTTCCAGGCTCGGCCTTCGGGGCCGCGAATGAGTTTGGTCGCCACCGTCTTTCCCAAGTCCTGAATGGATACGTGGGCGTCGAGGCCCGAACGACAAGCGCAGGAGAAAGGAAAGCATGGCCGATCATAGCGGAGATGCCGCCGTCGGCGTGGACGTCTCGAAGGCGCATCTGGATGCCTGGCGGCCGGACGAGGCGAAGCGCTTCGGCAACGACGCCGAGGGCTTCGAGGAGTTCGCCGCGTGGGTCGCGCCGGCGGACCCGATGGTGGTCTACGAGTCCACCGGCCACTACCACCGCGGCTTCGAGGAGGCGCTGGCTGGCCGGCTGCGGCTGGCGCGGGTGAACGCGGCGCGGGCGCGGCGCTTCGCGCAGGCGCTGGGCGAAGAGGCGAAGACGGACGCGGCGGACGCGCGGGTGCTCGCCGCGATGGGCCGGGCGCTGCCCCTGCGCCAGGTGGAGGCGAAGCCGCAGGCGCTGCGCGACCTCGACGAACTGGCCACGGCGCGCGACGCCCTGGTCAAGGACCGCGTCGCGGCGCTGAACCGCCGGGCGCACGTCCGCGACCCGCTGCTCAGGCGGCAGAACCGCAACCGGCTGGCGCAGATCGACCGCCAGCTGAAAGCCTTGGACGCTCGGATCGGAAGGCTGCTGGCGGACGACCCGCGGCTGGCTCGGCGCGCCGAGGTGCTGGCCTCCATCCCCGGCGTCGGCCCGGTCACCGCCGCCGGACTCGTCGCCGACATGCCGGAACTGGGCGCGCTCGGCGCCAAGGCCGCGGCCAGCCTGGCCGGCGTGGCGCCGATGGCGCGCGAGTCGGGGAACTGGAAGGGCCGCAGCTACATCAAGGGCGGCCGCGCGCGGGTGCGGCGGCTCCTCTACATGGCGGCGATGAGCGCCGTCCGCTGCAACCCGGACATGGCCGCCAAGCACCGGCAGCTGGTCGCCGGCGGAAAGCCGGGGAAGGTCGCCCTGGTGGCCGTCATGCGCAAGCTCGTCCTGCTCGCCAACGTCCTGCTCCGCGACGACCGGCTCTGGACGCCCAGAGCGGGCGGCCAGCACGACGCGCCGCCGCCGGAAGCGACCGGGGACGCCGGCGGCCCTTCGGGCGTTGGCGAAGGGAGCCTCGGCGACCGCAGCCAAGGCCCGAAGGGCCAGCCGCCATCATCCAGCGCCTCCGCCAGCGAACAGCCGAGCGCGGGCATCGGCCCGCCGCTCCCGACCCCAGCCTGAACCCCCAAGGCACCACTGGAAGCATGACCAGCCAAGGAGGCCATCTCAAAGACCACTTGCAACATAGATACTCCAGAGTCAGTCCCGGCGGCGTAGGCGACGGTTCGGCCACGCCTCTCATGCGTTCGTACAGCACCCACAGCCAGTCCACGAAGACGCGCCGCAACTCAGCCATGCGAGGGGCAGGCTCCTCTTGCTCGGGGCCGACGAGCTCCGCCGCCAGTAGGCCCGCCACCTTCGCCAGATCGTCCGGCGTGGTGCTCTGTTCCAGCCGCGCCACCGCGGTCGTCAACTTGCCCGCATAGTCCGCCTTGGCGCGGCGCAGGTCAAGCAGCAGGTAGCGGTGCCACGGCTGGAACCTGGACAGGAACTCGCCGGTCGGAGCGATCAGCTCGCGCGCCTCGCCCGCCGCGGTCCAGCTCGACTCGCCGTTGTAGAGCACCACCGGCAGCACCGGCGGCAGATCGCCCGGCTCCGCGACTCCAGCGCGCAGCAGTTCGCGCTCCAGCATCGCCGTGTACTCGATCATCCGCAGCGCCATCGTCGCGTCGCTGCTCGCTTGGAATTCCAGGAGCACGAGCATGTACGCCCAGCCGCCTTCCGCGTCTGCCGCGCGGACGCGCCACACCGTGTCGCCGCGGCGCTGGCGGAAGTCGTCGCCAACGTACTCGGCGGACACTTTTTCCAAGGAGCGCAGGTCGATCGCTGCGAGCATCTCGGCGGGCAGAATACTGCGCAGCAGGTCGGCCACCATCTCCGCGAAGGAGTAGAGGCGCTTGTAGATGGGGTCGCTGGTGGGGGTGTTCTTCTTCATGCGGCCACCGTAGCCGCTCGCGGGAAGCGAACCTGCACGAGATCGCCCCGGCCGGATGTGGGAAATCAACGCTTTTTGACGTCGGACATCGCCCTGTTCGGCTGTAGGACATTGCCGGCAATTCCGATGAGCTCGCATGAACGACCTGCCTGCCACCTTGTGCGGCGGGGTGGCCGCTGAACACCGGACAGATCACGCGGTCCCAACACGCCTCTTGGGGGGCTGGCGGCGGAGCGAAACGGGCCGACACGCGAGGCACCAAGACTCGGTATTCTTGCGGCCTTGCTGTTCGTCGCGTCAGGAGAAGCCAGTGCTGGAACGATTCAAGGTCCCCGAAGATGTCGCCGTGCGCGTCGCCCCGGACGCGATGCGCAAGGCCGTGGAGAACATCTTCGTCGCCCTTCGCATGAGCGCCGAGGATGCCGCCAAGTGCGCGGACGTGCTGATCTACGCGGACGCGCGGGGCATCGACTCCCACGGCGTCAGCAACATGATGCGTCCCTACGTCGCCGGGCTGAAAGGCGGCCACATCAATCCGACGCCCGCCATGAAGCGAACGCGGGACTTCCCGGCGGCGGTCTCGGTCGACGGCGACCGCGGCCTAGGGCTCGGCCAGGGCAAGGAGTTGATGGAACTCGCGTGCGAACGCGCCAAGACCTGCGGCGTGGCCGTGGTCACCGCCTTCAACAGCGGCCACTACGGCCCGTCCGCCTACTTCGCCCACCTCGCGCTCGCGCACGACATGATCGGCGTGTCCATGACCGCCGGGGGCATGCAGGTGGCGCCGACCCAGGGCGCGGAGCCCCTGCTCGGCCTCAACCCCATCGGCATCGCCGCGCCATCGAAGGACGAACCGCCCTTCATCTTCGATGCGTCCATGAGTTCCGTCGCCGGCAACAAGATCCAGCTCTTGAAGCGCGTCGGCGGCAAGGTGCTGCCCGGCTGGATCGCCGAAGCGGACGGCGCGCCCGTCATGGCCGAGGCGGAGGTGCCGGAACGGTTCCTGATGCTGCCCCTCGGCGGCACCCGCGAGATCGGCTCGCACAAGGGCTTCGGCCTCTCCATGCTGGTGGAGGTGCTCTGCAGCGCTCTCACCGGAACCGGCGCAGGGCCGCATCGACGCCAAGGCACGGCGCACTACTTCATGGCCTACAACGTCGCCGCGTTCACCGAAGTGGAGACCTTCAAGGCCGACATGGACGCCTACCTGCGCTCGATCCTGGACTGCAAGCCGGCGCCGGGCGAAGCGCGGGTGGTCTACCCGGGCATCCCCGAACACGAAGCCGAGATCGACCGGCGCGCGAACGGCATCCCCTACCACCCAGAGGTGCTGGAGTGGTTCAACGGCGTGATGGGCGAGCTGGGCATCGAGTCGCCGTTCTAGGGCGGCCGCGGGGACGTTCGTGGAGACCGCAGGGCGAACCAGCGCCGAGCAGCTTGCGCGGAGCATCGCCGAGCGCAACCGCGATCGGGTCGGCGGCGTGCTGCGGGCGCTGCGCGAGATCGTCGCCGCCAACGGCCACGTCAGCCGCGCTCAGGAGCACATGGTCGCCGAAGTCTTCAACCTGAGCCGCGCCGAGGTGCGCGGAATCGTCTCCTTCTACCACGACTTGCGCACGACCCCAGGCCCGGCCGCGCAAGTGCGCGTCTGCCAAGCGGAAGCCTGCCAAGCCGTCGGCGGGCGGCGGTTCACCAAGCGCGTGGAAGCCCGCCTCGGCCTGCGCCTGGGCGAAGCCAACGAAATCGTGGCACTCGAAGCCGTCTACTGCCTCGGCCTCTGCGCCCAAGGCCCGGCGATGATGGTGAACGGCGAACTCTCCGCCAACGGCGACCTGGCCGCCTTGGAGCAACTCGACTAGACGACTGCCAAGCCGGCGTCCTTCACCTCGAACGTCGAGATGTTGCGCGCCTGTTCGCTGAACGCCACGCCCACTCGGTGGATGGGCAGGTTCAGGTGCTGGTACTTCTCCGCGTAGCCCTTCTCGTCGATCTGCGCCAAAGCGTCGCCGGCATCGCCGCTGGTCTTGAACTCGAACACCCAGACGGCGTTGGCGTGGCGCACGACGACGTCCGAGCGGCCGTGGTTGGTGCTCTCTTCGGCCACGACGTCTAGGCCGGCGCCGGCGAAGTGCGAGTAGAACACCGCCGAGTAGTAGCCTTCGTAGTGGGCGATGTCGTTGTTGACGTACCACTCGTGCGGCACGCTGGCGAAGAACGCACGGAAAAACCGCTCCACGCCGGCGAAGTCGTGGTGGGCAAGCAGATCTTCGAGCCGCTCGCTCTCGACCGTCGCCGAAGCGCCAGGCGCCATCGTCGTCAGCAACGCCAGATTCAACGCCGAACGCACTTCGCGGTTCGGATAGCCCAAGCGATAGAGATAGCCTGCCGCGCCAGCCCTCTCGCTCAGAATCGTGAGGTAGCCGGTCTGGAACAGCAGCGCTTCGGTCTTGGCGTGGCGGATGTCGAACGCGGCCAAATCCGCATCGCCGACCACGATGTCGTTCAGCGCGGCCGGATCGACGTGGCGTTCGAGCAGGGTCTCGGGCAGGAAGGCTGGCGTGCCGGTCTCGAACCAGTACGGCCTGAACTCCCTGTTCTGCAGAAGCAGCAGCATGCCGTAGGGGTTGTACACCCTTTCCGCCTCGGTGCCGCGCCAGTTGTAGCCGTTGTACCAGTCGCGGATGGTCTCCCGCGGCAGCCCTTCCAGTTCGCTCGCGAACACCGTGCAGAGGTCGTCGTCCGTGTAGCCGCAGATGGCGGCGAAGCGCGGGTCCAAGGTGATGTCGGTGAGGTTATTGAGGTCCGAAAAGACGCTCACTCTGGCGAACTTGGACACGCCCGTGAAGAAGCTGAACCGGATGTCCGCGTCGCAATCCTTCACCATGCCGTACACGCCGCGCAGGAAGTCGCGGTGCGCCTCGGCCACCTCCGGCGTGCGCAGCGCATCGTTGATGGGCCGGTCGTACTCGTCCACCAGCAACACCACGCGCTGGCCGGTCCGTTCGTGCAGCGCCGCGATCAGGCCGCCGAGTCGGCGCGCCGGGGACTTGGCCCGCGCCCTCACGCCAGCCCGATCTTCTAGGTCCGTCAACTGGTCCAAAAAGTCCCGCTCCGCATCGAGCGGGTTCTTGAAGCTGCCGCCCGCGAAGCTGAACCGCAGCACCGGATGGCGAACGGTCCAGTCCCAGCGATCGTGGATCGCGAGGCCGTGGAACAGCGGCTCGTTGCCCTCGAACAGTTCCTTGATCGTGTCCACGAGCAGGCTCTTGCCGAACCGCCGCGGGCGGGAAAGGAAGCAGTGCGAACAATCCGTGACCAGCTGGTGGATGTAGCCGGTCTTGTCCACGTAGTAGCAGTCGTCCTCGCGGATCTTCCGAAAGGTCTGAACGCCAGCGGGCAGTTTGCGTCGCGTCATGGCCGCACCATAGCTTGGCGGTTCGCAGTCGGTCAAAGCGGACGCCTCGCCGCGTGGCATCTTGCGCCGCGTCTGCGGTAGAATCGCTGCCGACTCAACTGGAGACGCCATGCCATTCGTCAAGGTCAGGGAGAACGAGCCCTTCGACATCGCGCTGCGACGCTTCAAGCGGTCCTGCGAGAAAGCCGGCATCCTGTCGGAAGTGCGCAAGCGCGAGTACTACGAGAAGCCCACCACCGTGCGCAAGCGCAAGGCGGCCGCGGCCGTCAAGCGGCACTTGAAGAAGCTGCAACGCGAAGCGCGCCGGTTCGAGAAGTCCTACTGACCACGCCACGCAGCGCCGCCATGCGAGGGCGCTGGGCGCACGGGGCGTGAGATCGTGAGCACCATCAAGGCCGAAATCGATGCTGCCAGCAAGGCGGCCGTGCGGGCTCGGGACAGAGAGCGCGTCAAGGCGCTCCGGCTGGTCAACGCCGCGATCAAGCAGGCGGAGATCGACGGCCAGCGGCCCCTTGAAGACGCGGACGTGCTGGCCGTGCTCGGCAAGATGCGCAAGCAGCGCCTCGATTCGCTCGATCAATTCACCGAAGCCGGACGCGAGGACCTGGCGGCCATCGAGCGCTTCGAGTTGGCGATCGTCGACGAGTTCATGCCGCGGATGCTCGGCGACGAGGAGCTCGCCGCAGCCATCGCGGCCGCCATCGCCGAGATCGGCGCGGCCAGCATGAAGGACATGGGCAAGGTGATGGGCACGCTGAAGAGCCGCTTCCCCGGCCGTGTGGACATGGCCGCGGCGAGCCGAGCGGTGCGCGAAGCGTTGAGCGGCTGACCACGCTTAGGCCGCCCGGCGTACGCTCCGAGGGCGTCCGCTGCACACTCCCGCGCAGACGGACTATGCTCGCAGTCCATGGCCGGCATGATTCCGCAATCGTTCATCAACGGGCTGCTCGAACGCACCGATCCGGTGGACGTCATCGGCCGCCGCGTGCAGCTGCGCAAGGTCGGCAACCGGCACACCGGCCTCTGCCCTTTCCATCAGGAGAAGACGCCCTCGTTCCACGTCTATCCAGACGGCTACCACTGCTTCGGCTGCGGCGCCCACGGCACCGCCTTGGGCTTCCTGATGGAACTCGACGGCCTCACGTTTCCCGAGGCGGTGGAGGCTCTCGCCGAGATGGCCGGGCTGGAGGTGCCCCGGGAACGCGCCACCGGGCCCAAGATCGACAGCAGCGTCTACGACACCCTCGAAGCGGCGGCACAGCGCTATCGGCAATGGCTTGGCGAAGGGGCGGAAGGCACTAAGGCAAGGGCGTACCTGCGCGAACGTGGCCTCGGCGCGGAGACCATCGACCGCTTCGGCGTCGGCCTCGCCCTGCCCGGCTGGGATCGCTTGAAGACGGCGCTCGGCTCGCTCGGCGAAGGGCGGCTGGTCGAAGCCGGTCTGGTGGCGAAGAACGAGCGCGGGCGCACCTACGACCGCTTCCGCGATCGCGTCGTCTTTCCCATCCGCAACACTCGTGGGCGCGTCATCGGCTTCGGCGGCCGCGTATTCGGCAGCGCGTCTGCGGACGGCCCCAAGTACCTCAACTCCCCCGACACGCCGCACTTCAGCAAGGGCCGCGAACTCTACGGACTCTACGAAGCGCGGCAGACGCCGCGCCGCCTCGACAGCGTGATCGTCGTCGAAGGCTACATGGACGTGCTGGCGCTCGCCGAGCACGGCATCGACAACGCCGTGGCGACGCTCGGCACCGCCATCGGCAAAGCGCACTTCGAGAAGCTGTTCCAGCACCGCATCGACCTCGTGACCTGCTGCTTCGACGGCGACGATGCGGGCCGCAACGCCGCATGGAAGGCGGTGGACGCGGCGTTTCCAGCGCTTTCCGCCGGCCGCCAGCTGCGCTTCGTCTTTCTGCCGGACGGCGAAGACCCCGACTCGCTTGTGCGCCGCCACGGCAAGGCGCGTTTCGATGAGCGGATCGAGAACGCGACGCCGGTGGCGACCTACTTCCTCGACCGACTCCGCGCCGGCGTTGATCTCGGCGCGATCGATGGCCGCGCCCTGCTGCGCGATCTGGCGCTGCCGCACCTCGCGGTGCTGCCCGGTGGGGCGCTCCACGACGTGCTCGTCGCCGACCTCGCCCGCCTGTGCCGAATCTCCGAACAGCAGCTTGAACAGGCGCTCCGCGACCATGCCCTGCCCTCTCGCGGCGGCCAGCCGCAGCGCACCGCGCAGCCGTCGAAGCTCGGCAACCGCCTCTTGCATATCCTTGTGAAGCACCCAGCGGCGCTGCGCTGCTTGGACGATGCGACTCGCGAACGACTGGCGAGCACGACTGCGGACGGCGGCCTGCTCGGCGTCGTAGTCGCGTATCTGGCCGGGCAGCCCGATGCGGACACCGCGACGCTGCTTGGCCGCTTCATCGGCGAAGACGCCCACGCGCAGCTCGCGGCAATCGCCGCGGCGCCATCGCTGCTTTCCGCCGACGCGCTGGCGGCGGAGTTCGCCGACGGCGCCCGTCGCTTTCTCGGCGAACGCGAGCAGCGCGCCAAAGCCTCCCTGCTGCACGACGTGCGCGAAAGCCACTCCACCGAAGATCTGCGCCGCTGGTGGCAGGCGCGGCGCTGAACCGGCAGCGGCGCTTTGCCATCCTTCGCCGCAACTCGATGTAGTCCTACTCTGCTCAACTCGGTAGAATCGTGCGTTTTGCGGCTTGGGCAGCGCATTGATCGTCGTCGGCCTCACAGGGGGCATCGCATCCGGCAAATCCACTGCGGCGCGGCATCTCGCCGGGCGCGGAGCAGTGGTCATCGACGCGGACAAGCTCGGCCATCGCGCCTACGAACGCGACGGGCCGGCCTTCGCCAAGGTCGTGGACGCCTTCGGCGAAGAGGTCGTCGGCGAGAACGGCGAAATCGACCGCAAGGCGCTCGGCGGCAAGGTGTTCGGCAGCCCGGGCCAGCTCAAGCGCCTGACCGACATCGTCTGGCCGGAGATTCTGCGCCTCGCCAAGCAGCAAATCGCCGCCGCCAAGGATGCCGGCGAAGCCGTCGTGGTGTTGGAAGCAGCGGTGCTGATCGAGGCCGGCTGGCAGCGCGAAGTGGACGAAGTATGGGCCGTCACCGTCGAACCGGAAGTCGCGGTGGCGCGCGCCACGGCACGGGACGGCGTCGATGCGGCGGCCGTGCAGGCGCGCATCGAAGCGCAGATCACCAACCAGGAGCGAACGGCCTGCGCCGACGTGGTGATCGGCAACAGCGCCGGCGAAGCCGAACTGGCCGCCCGCCTCGATCGCGAATGGCAACGACTCACCAATGGCGAAACAGCATGATTCTCGACCTGCATACCCACTCCGTGAAGTCCGACGACGGCCGCGCGAAGGTCCACAACTACTGCCAGTGGATCCACAACCGCGACGTTCCCATCGACGGCTTCGTGCTCACCGAGCACCGTCAGTTCGATTTCGAGTCGGACTACGGCCCCTTGGCGCGCAAGCACGGCCTGACCATCCTCAAAGGCGCCGAAGTCGAAACGGAGTACGGCCACGTGCTCGTATTCGGCGTCACCGAACCCCTCTACGACGCCTTCGACTTCACGCGCATCGGCTTGCGTCTGGAGGAAGTCGTCGCGCACTGCAACGCCCACCACGCCATCGCCGCGCCCTGCCACCCCGGGCGACCGCGCGTGGGGATGCACGCCCACCTCGCCGAGCACGGCGTGCCGCAAGGCGTGCGCATCGTGGAAATCTACAACGGCGGCAGCCGCGGCGACGAAGACGCGGTGGCCAAGGCGATGGCGGAGGAACTCGGCTACCTCGGCATCGCCGGCAGCGATTCGCACATCGTCAGCCACATCGGCCGGTGCGCCACCGAGTTCCCGGCCGACGTGGCGAACGAACAGGAGCTCGTCGAGGCGCTTGCCGCCGAGGAGTTCAGCGCCATTCCCCGCGCCACCTGAGCACACAAGCAAGACCCAAGGAGCAGCCAATGGCAGAGCAGGAAGCCGTCGACGAAGACATTGTGCAGTTGCGCGAGCGGTTCCTGAACCGCGAGTTCGACGAGGTGAAGTTCGAGATCGACGGCGCGCGGTTCGCCGAGTACGCCAAGGTCTGCGGCGAAACCGCGCCTCGGTTCACCGACCCGAACCACCCGGACTTCCAGGCGCCGCCCACCTTCGTCTCCACGCTGGTCGGCGGGCGCAGCATGCCGCCGGACTTCCCCAATCTCGGCGGCATGGGCATGGACGCCGGCAAGGGCGTGGAGTGGAAGGCCCCGGTGCGCGCTGGCGCCACGCTGACCGGCCGCAGCCACCTGCACGACATCTACACGAAGACCGGCCGTTCCGGACGCATGGTCTTCCTCGTCACGCGCATGGAGCTCTACGACGAGAACGACACCCACGTCGCCAACGCGGACACCAGGACCGTGATTCGGGAGAAGATCAAGTGAGCGCCACCGTCAACACCATCGCCGACGTCGAGTTCGGCGGCGAGCTGCCGAGCTTCGCGCCGGACACCAGCATCGAGGCGACGCGCCGCTTCGGCAAGCACGTCGGCTGGGACACCCCGCGCTTCACCGACCACGAAGGCGCCCGCAAGGAGGGGCTGCCGGGCGCCATCGTCCCCGGCGTGATGAGCCAAGGCTTCCTCGGCGCGATGATCCATCGCTGGGCCCCGGACGCGGAAATCGTCGCCATCGACACGGTGTTCCGCGCTCCCGTTCTGGTCGACCACCCACACCGCATCACCGGCGTCGTCACCGATGTGGACGAAGACGCCGGCACGGTGGAAATCGACATCACGGTCACCAACGAAGCCGGCGAAACGCGAGTCTTCGGCACCGCCACGGCGAAGTTGCCGGCCGCGTAGCTCCCGGCCAGACCTCACTCGCCGCCACGTTTGTGTCGGCGAGCCGGTGAAAGGCCGGCACACTCCTCAACGATATAATCGGCCGCCTGTGTTCAGGAAGGAGGATGCCGTGGCCGAGCAAGCCCGCGAGTCGATGGAGTTCGATGTGGTGATCGTCGGCGGTGGGCCGTCGGGTCTTGCGGCTGCGTGTCGGTTGACGCAGCTCGCTGCCGAGGCTGGGCAGACGCTCGAAGTCTGCCTGGTGGAGAAAGGGTCCGAGATCGGGGCGCACATTCTTTCCGGGGCGGTGCTCTCGCCGAAGGCGCTCGACGAGCTGTTTCCCGACGCGGCGGAGCTCGGGGCGCCATTGGGGGTGCCGGTGGTGGACGACCGCTTCTACTTTCTGGTCAACGAGGTGAATCGGATTCTGCTGCCCCCTTGGACCATCCCCAAGGAGACGAAGAATCGCGGCAACTTCACCCTCTCGCTCGGCAACCTCTGCCGCTGGCTTGGGGAGCAGGCGGAAGCGGCCGGGGTGAACGTCTTTCCGGGGTTCGCGGCGGCGGAGGTGCTCTACGACGAACAAGGCGCTGTGAAGGGCGTTGCCACGGCGGACATGGGCGTCGGCGCCGATGGCGAGCACAAGGCGACGTTCGAGCCGGGCTACGAACTCCACGCCAAGTACACGCTGTTCGCCGAAGGTTGCCGAGGGCATCTCGGCAAGCAGCTGATCGAGCGCTTCGGCCTCGGTGCAGACGCCACGGCGCAGCACTACGCCATCGGCTTGAAGGAGTTGTGGGAGGTGCCTGCCGAGCGCCACCACGCCGGGCGCGTGCTGCACAACATCGGCTGGCCGCTGGGGCGCCTTCGGGGGCCGGGCATGGGGTCGTTCCTCTACCATCAGGAGAAGAACCAGATCGCGCTCGGCCTCATCGTCGATCTCGCCTACCGCAACCCGCATCTCTCGCCGTTCGACGAGTTGCAGCGCTTGAAGCACCACCCGCTGTTCGCCGAGACGCTTGCCGGGGGGCGGCGGGTTTCCTACGGGGCGCGGGCCATCGTCAAGGGCGGTTTGCAGGCGCTGCCGAAGCCGAGCGTGCCGGGGGCGCTGATCGTCGGCGACGACGCCGGGTTTCTGAACATGCTCAAGATCAAGGGCACGCATACGGCGATGAAGTCCGGGATGCTTGCCGCGGAGGCCGTCTTCGAGGCGCTCGGGCGCGGCGATGCGCACACGGAACTTGCCGACTACCGGCAACGGGTCGAAGGTTCGTGGCTGGGGCGGGAACTGCAGTGCGCCCGCAACGTCGGCCCGGCGCTGCACAAGCTGGGGCCGCTGCTCGGCTCCGCCTATGCGTTCGTGGACCAGACCATCGCCCGGGGGCGGATGCCCTACACGTTGAAAGATCGGGTGGCGGACCACGACCAGCTGCTGGATGCGGCGAAAGCGCCGAAGATCGACTATCCGAAGCCGGACGGCGTGCTTTCCTTCGACAAGCTCTCCTCTGTGTTCCTCTCGAACACCAACCACGAAGAGGACCAGCCCTGCCACCTGACGCTGGCGGATGCGGAGCTGCCGATCCGCGACAACCTGCCCGCCTACGACGAACCGGCGCAGCGGTACTGCCCGGCCGGGGTGTACGAAGTGGTGGAGGAAGATGGCCGGCCACGCTTCCAGATCAACGCCCAGAACTGCGTTCACTGCAAGACGTGCGACATCAAGGACCCGGCGCAGAACATCACCTGGGTCGCGCCCGAAGGGGCTGGCGGGCCGAACTACGGGAACATGTGAACGCCTTGGGGGTACGGCTGGGACAGGATCTTTCGCCGCCCTGCCCTCTCCGGCGACTCTACTCTGCTTCCGCCGGGCCTAGAACGAAGCGGGTCCGAGCACTCCACACGGCGACTTCGCCAGCGGCTTCCTCCGCCAAGTCCACGAGGCGGTAGAACGGTGCCCGGGCTATGCGCGCCCGCAAGCCGTCGCGCACCAGAACGTAGGGGCGCGGCGCGTCGACCACGCCTTCGACCGTGATGGGATGGGCGGCGTCGGCTAGCACTGCGTCGCCGACGTTGATGGCGAAGACGATGCGCCGTTGCTCGTCCTCCCCATCGGTCTCGAAATCCGTGGCGATGAACGGCGCGTCCTCCACTTCGATGCGCAGCTTCTCGACCGGCGTCACCAGATAGTGCGCACCGTCGTCCACTCGCAGGATTGTGGCGAAGAGGCGGGCGATGGCGAAGCGCTTGACGAGGGTTCCCTCGTGGTACCAGTCGCCGTTGCTGGCGATGCGGATGTCGATTTCGCCCGTGCGGTGCGGCTGCCAGTCCGCGACCGGCGGCAGGGAGCGGTCGCGGGCGACCGCCAGCAGTTCCTCGAAGGCGCTCACGGCGCCGGTCAGCCGCCGATGAACTTCATCACGGTCACTTCGCCTTGGAACTGCAAGGTCTGCTTGTCGCCTAGCGCTCCCATCAGGCGGGTCTGCAAGAGCGTTCGCGCCTGGTCGTCCGGCAACGCCAGCACATCGGCGATGGCGTGGCGCTTGCTGCTCGAGAGACAGCCGTAGAGGTAGCCGTTGGAGGAGAGCCGCAAGCGCGTGCAGGAGGCGCAGAACGGTTCCGACTCGTTGGCGATGATGCCGAAGACGCCCTTGCCGGGGATTTCGTAGCGCACCGAGGTGGAATCGTAGGCGGCGTCCGTGCGGGCGAACTCGTAGCGGGTGCCGATCAGGGCGAGGATGTCGTCCATGCCGATGAAGTCGCGCTGGTAGGCGGCGCTGCGCTTCAAGTGGCCCATGTTCATCAGCTCGATGAAGCGCAGCTCGATGCCGCGGGCGAGGCAGTAGTCGAGCATCGGCAGGATCTGATCGACGTTCGCCGACTTCATCGGCACCATGTTCACCTTCACCTTGAGACCAGCGTCGAGCATTCGTTCGATGCCGTCGAGCACGGTCGCCAAGTCGCCGCTGCGGGCGATTTCGCGGAAGCGCAGGGCGTTGAGGGTGTCGAGACTGACGTTGATGCGCTTGAGGCCCGATGCCTTGACGAGCTCCGCCTTGCGCGGCAGGAGCTGGCCGTTGGTTGTTACCGAGACGTCCTTGAGGGGCAGTTGCATCGCCGCCGGCAGGAACTCGTCGAACTTCGGCGAGAGCAGCGGTTCGCCGCCGGTGATGCGCAGCTTGTCGATGCCGGCGGATTCGATCAGCAGGCGCACGGCGCGCAGCAGGTCCGGTGCGCTCAGTTCCGCCACCGCCGCTTGCAGGCGCTTGCCGTTCGGCACGCAGTAGGTGCAGGCATAGTTGCAAGCGGCGGTGAGGCTGACGCGCAGATTGCGGAAGCGCCGACCTTGGGCGTCGACGATCATGGGCGAACGGGCGCTGTGCGGAAGTTCGGGCTCACGCCGCCATCATACGCGCAACGCGGCTCATCCGGGGAGGTCGGTGGCGTTCGAGCAAGCACGGGTCAGCGCATCGACGAAGCCGCGCACCCAGAAGACGCCTTTCGAGCCCTTCACGAGGACGCGATCGCCGGGTTGCAGAGTTCGCGCGCAGCGTTCGGTGAACGCGTCGTCGGCCGCTTCCGCCCAGCCGAGGCGGAGCTGGGGCGGCAACGCGTCGTGCAAGGTGCGCATTCGAGGGCCGACGCAGAACACGCCGTCCAGGCCGGCGCAAAGGGGGGCGAGCGCGGCGTGGTAGCGTTCGGCGTCGGCGCCGAGTTCGAGCATGTCGCCGAGCACGGCGATGCGCCGACCGCGTACGCTGTTCGCCGGCGTGGAGTACGTTTCCAGCGTGGCCTTCATGCTGGCCGGGTTGGCGTTGTAGCTCTCGTCCACGATCACCACGCCGCCGGCCGCGACGATGTTGCCGCGGCCGCGAGGCACCTCCACCTCGGCGAGCCGTTGCAGGGCGTCGAGGGGGCGTCGCAGCGCCAGAAGAACGGCGGCGACTGCGGCCGCCGAGCGGGCGCGGTGGATGCCGCCGCCCGGCACCGGGGCGCGAACCGTGCCCAGGGGCATATCGAGCACGGCTACGCCGGGTTCTTCCGCGCTCTGGGTGACGCGAACATCCGCGCCGCGCTGCGCAGCATCGCCGAACGTGAGCGTGGCGCCGGGGAAGTCGGCGACCACCTCCACATGGCGCACTAACGTGCCGCCCTCGACCAGGCCATCGGCGATGGACGTCTTCTCGCGGCGAATCGCTTCCAGAGTGCCGAAGTGTTCGATGTGCGCCGGATGGACGTTCAGCACCACGGCGACGTCCGGCGCGGCCAGTTTCGACAGCGGCGCGATCTCGCCCGGGTGGTTGGTGCCGATCTCGCAGACCGCCCTCGCCGCATCACGCGGCGTCCTAGCCAAGGATAGCGGTACGCCGATGTGGTTGTTCAGACTGCCGCTGGTGGCGAATGCGCCGAGAGCGGCCGCGGCGAAGGACTTGAAGGTGGTCTTGCCGCTGCTGCCGGTGACCGCCACCACCGGGCCGGAGATGCGCTGGCGCCCTGCCCTGCCAAGCGCCCACAAGCCGTCCAGCGTGTCTTCGACCTGAAGCGTCGGGCCGTCGTAGGCACCTTCCCGATGTACGAGTGCGGCTGCCGCGCCCTTGGCGAACGCATCGGCGACGAAGTCGTGGCCGTCGCGCTCGGAACGCGAGGTGACGGTGAAGCGCGGGCCCGGATCGCCCGGCAAGGCAACGAACAGGTCGCCGGGCTGAACTTGGCGCGAGTCGATGCAAACGCCATGCACGTCCGGCCCGTCCTTCGCCGGCAGGCCCAACGCCGCCGCGAGTTCCCGGAATGTCCACAGAGGGTCGTTCACCAAGCCGAACTCCAATGCATGAGTGGGTGGCGAGTTTAGGTAGGTGGCGCTGATCGGAACTAGGATCGCAGGCTTTTCGCCTGCGTGCGGGCGGGACGCCCGCGCTCCCAGAACTCAGCGGTAGCCGGAGCAGGCGCCGCGCTCGCAGGGGACGCCGTCGTCGTCGCCGTCCATGGGCAGGTTGCATTGGCGCAGGAAGGCGACGGCTTCCGCGCAGCTGGTCATGTCGCGACAGCCGCGCTTGGTGCCGCATCGGACTCTGGGCAGGCGGAGCGCCGCGATGGCGGACGAGGCTCGGCGGCTGGTGTTGGCGCGGGTGGCGGTGTTGGCGCGGGCGGTGCGGTCGGCTTGGGAGCGGCACTGCGGGTTCGATCCATTGCCGCGGCAGGTCTTGCGCCACTCCCAAGGGGGCATCGGCTGGGCGTCCGCCCAGAGGCCGCGCCTTTGCGCTCGCGCCTGGTCTTCGAGGCGCACCAGCTGCGGGCCGGGGTTGTAGGCGCGGGCGACCCAGGCGAGGCCGGAAGAGACCATCGCGGCGTTGACGTCCAGGCCGTCGACGAAGACGTGGGCGACGATGCGGCGGTAGGCGTCGCCGCCGCGCAAGTGCAGTTCGACGTCCTTGCCTTCGACCAAGCGCCGCAGCGTGGCGCGGGCCTCGTCGCCGCGCCGCTGGCCGTATTCGGGGGCGTCGATGTTCGCCAGGCGCACGTCCACCTGCTGCCCGCCCGAGGCGATGACGAGGCTGTCGCCGTCCTTGACGCGCACCACCTGTTCGGCGTGTACGGGCGCGGCGAGCAGCAGCAAAGAGAGAAGCCAAGCGCGCATTTTGCTTTCGTCCACATCGATCCCAAAGGATGGACACAGATTATCCAAGCAGTTGCGCACTGCGGCAAGAATGGGGTGCGATGAATTTGGGGTAGGTGCTGGATTGGGCTGGGGAGCGCAGGCGTTCGCCTGCGATGCGGGCGGGGACGCCCGCGCTCCCAGGGCGGGTCAGACCCAGCCTTGGACGCGGGCGGCTTCTTCGCGCACCAGTTCGGGGGCGCCGAGGAGTTGGCGGTTGAAGCCGATGCGCTTGAACCAGTAGTGGAGGCCGAGGAGGTCGGTGATGCCCATGCCGCCGTGGACTTCGGTGGATTTGCGGGCGACGAACTTGCCGACTTCGGCCAGGTGCGCCTTGGCTTGGCAGGCCATCAGCCTGCCCTCTTCCGGGATCGCGCGGTAGGCGTGGGCGGCGTACCAGACGAGAGAGCGGCACGGTTCCAACTCCGCCGCCATCTCCGCGCACATGTGCTTGACGGCTTGGAAGGAGCCGATGACGCGGTTGAACTGGCGGCGTTCCTTGGCGTAGGCGATGGCTTTGTCGAGCATCGTCTGCGCGGCGCCCAGGGTGTCGGCGGCGAGCATGATGCGGCCAGCGTCGATGGCTTGCAGCAACGGTTCCCGGCTGTCGGCGGAGCCCGGCAGGAGTTCCGCCGGCGTGCCGTCAAAGACGACTTCGGAGACGGTGCGGGTGCGGTCGATGGTCTTCAGCCTCGTGGACTTGGCGGATGCCGGGTCCACCAGATGGAGGGCGCCGCTTGCGGCGACGATCAGGCGGTTGGCATCCACGGCGTCGAGGACGAACATCGCTTTGCCGTGCAGCGTTCCGTCCTGCGCACGAACGCCGTCGGTTTCGCGGCGGCCGATCTCTTCCGTTACGCCCACGCCGAACACCGCGTCGCCGGTGGCGATTCGCGGCAGCCACTCCTCCTTCTGCTGCTCGCTGCCGGCTGCCAGCAACGCGATCGGCGCCATCACGGACGATGCGACGTAGGGAATCGGCGCCGTGGCGCCGCCGAGCGCTTCGCCGATGAGCGCGGCTTCGAGGAGACCCAGGCCGACGCCGCCGTACTCCTCCGGCACGAGCACGGCGTGGGCACCCAGATCCGCCAGGCCGCGCCATACGTCGTCGGCGCGGGCTTCGCCGGCTTCGGCGACCGCGCGCACGCGGTCGAGGGTGCAGCCGGTTTCCAAGTAGCCGGCGATGCTCTCCTGCAGCATCCGCTGCTCGTCGTTGAGTGCGAAGTCCATGGCTCAGGCACCCGCCGCTTGCAGCTTGGGCGGTTCCGCCGCCTTCGGTTCCTTCGGCAGGCCCAGCGCCCGCTCGCCGATCATGTTCTTCTGGATCTGCGCGGTGCCGCCGCCGATGACGAGGCCGAGGTCGAGCATGTAGCGCGCCTGCCAGAAGCCGGCATCGCGCAGGTACGGGCTGCCGTCGTAGAGCAGGCCGAGTTCGCCGAGCACGTCGATGGCCAGTTCCGCCATGACGTGGTTGAGCTCGCAGCCGTTCAGCTTGACGATCCAGCGCGGCAGGCCGGGCTCTTCCTCCTTGATGTTGTGGGAGAGGACGCGCATGCCGTTGAATTTCATGGCGAGAATCCGCCCTTGGAGCTTCAGCAGGCGGTCGCGGTAGATGGGGTTGTCGATCAGCCGCTCGCCGTTGACCGTCTCCCGTTCCATGATGTCCACGATGCGGTTGAAGCGGTTCTCGGCTTCGTTCGGATCGCCCAGGCCGCCGCGCTCGTAGCGCAAGGTGGTGTTGGCGACGAACCAGCCCTCGCCGCGCTTGCCGATGATCTGGTTCTTCGGCACGCGCACGTCCGTGAAGAAGACTTCGTTGAAGAAGGCGTCGCCGGTCATGGTGACCAAGGGGCGGACCTCGATGCCGGGGGTGTCCATGGAGAAGACCAGATAGCTGATGCCGTTGTGCTTCGGCGCGTCCGGTTCGGTGCGGACGAGGCAGAACATCATGTCCGCCGTCTTGGCGCCGGACGTCCAGATCTTCTGGCCGTTGATGACCCATTCGTCGCCGTCGAGTTCCGCCTTGGTGGAGAGCGACGCCAGATCCGAGCCGGAGCCGGGTTCCGAGTAGCCTTGGCACCAGGACATCTCGCCGCGCACCGAAGGCGGCACCAGCCACTGCTTCTGCTCCTCCGTGCCGAGTTCGAGCACCGTCGGCACCAGCCGGTTGTCGCCGGAGTGGCCGGGCGGAACCCGCATCCGGGCGAACTCCTCGGCGATGATGCGCGACTTGAGGATGTCCGGCTCGGCGCCGTAGCCGCCGTACTGCTGCGGAATGGTGCGCGCCGCGTAGCCGTGCTCGATCAGCAACTGCTGCCACGCCTTGGCCGAGTTCGGCGGCTGGCCGGGCACGGCCGGCTTGGCGGTAGGCGCCTTGTGCTTGTGCTCGTCCAGGAAGCCGCGCACTTCGTCGCGAAAGGCCTGGTATTCGGGGCTGTACTCCAAGTCCATGCTGGTGCTCCGTAAGTGGCTACTTCGGCTGCGGCACAATGCGGATGTAGGGTTTGGGCGCTTGCCAGCCCTCTGGGTACTTGGCCTTGGCCTCGTCGTCCGAGACCGCTGGCACGATGATCACGTCCTCGCCGTGGCGCCAGTTCACGGGCGTGGCCACCTGGTGCTTGGCGGTGAGCTGGCAGCTGTCCAGCAGGCGCAGCACTTCGTCGAAGTTGCGCCCGGTGCTCATCGGATAGGTGAGCATCGCCTTCACGCGCTTGTCCGGGCCGATGACGAACACCGAGCGCACGGTGGCGTTGTCCACCGGCGTGCGCCCTTCGGAGGTGTCGCCCGCGTCCTCGGGCAGCATGTCGAAGAGCTTGGCGATCTTGAGTTCCGGGTCGCCGATGAGGGGGTACGTGACGGCGTTGCCCTGGGTCTCCTCGATGTCCTTCAGCCACTCGCGGTGGTTGGTGACCGGATCCACGGAGAGGCCGAGAATCTTGCAGTTGCGCGCCGCGAAATCGTCCGCCAGGCCAGCCATGTAGCCGAGTTCGGTGGTGCAGACGGGCGTGAAGTCCTTGGGATGCGAGAAGAGGATCGCCCAGCCGTCGCCGATCCAGTCGTGAAAGCCGATCTCCCCCTGCGTGGTGGTGGCGGTGAAATCGGGCACTTCGCTGTTGATGCGTAGGGTCATGACGCTTGCTCCATTTTTGGCGAAAGGCTGCCGAGGGCCGCCGTGCGAACGGCCAAGTTCGGGAGCCTCTTGCGGCCTATCTTAACCCGTTGGCGTGAGCGGGGTGAACGGGCTGGCGCGGATCATCGCTATACTCGCTGTCGTCGATGTTCGAAGCTGCCGACGCAGGGAACACCGGCGGGATCTGGACGAGGAGTTGGGCAGATGCAACCTGATCTCATCGGCAACAAGCTTGACCGCATGAAAGGCGCCGTTCTCGGTGCGCTGCGAGAAAAGGAGCTTCTGCAAGGCCTCGTCGTCGATCCCATGGCCCGGCCTCCCATCTCGTGTTGGAAAGCCGACGTCAAGCGGTACGCCAAGTATCTTCGCGTGGACGCGCACCAAATCGCGGAGCACGACGTGCCGTGGGGCACGAGAGAGCGCCAGCGCTACTTCGCGGAGTTGGATGGCCACTCTGGTCGGGACTTCTTCCTTGATCCGGACGTCGGCGTTGCAACGGGCGAGGCGAGGCCACAGCACATCAAGCCTTGCGAGGCCCTTGGACTCTTGCAGGACCAGAATGTCGTTGCCGTGTACCAGCACCGTGCCCGCGGGACGACCATCAAGCGGA
This sequence comes from Candidatus Azotimanducaceae bacterium, assembly GCA_965243175.1. Lineage (GTDB taxonomy): Bacteria > Pseudomonadota > Gammaproteobacteria > Pseudomonadales > Azotimanducaceae > VXYL01. The sequence goes on from OZ251532.1 coordinate 3,720,432, forward strand.
TGTACGAGGTCGTACAAGCGCTGCACGAACAAGCGCTGTACGAACGCCGACTGAGCATCGAGTACCTTGCCTACGTGGAACCGAACGCCGGCCTACTCTTCCTAGCCATGCAGTCGATTCGGCTGCGTGACATCGAGGCTTGCCTTGAGGTACGCCTTCCCGGATCGTTGGAGCGATTTTCGTGCCGAGTCGACGCTTCCTGACGCACGTCAAGTTAGTCAACTACAAGAGCATAGCCGCCGCCGACGTTCGGCTCCCGCAGGTTTCGTTCTTGGTCGGGCCCAACGGTTCCGGCAAGGGCAACTTCATGGACGCGCTGCGCTTCGTCGCGGACGCGCTCAACACATCGTTGGATCAGGCGTTGCGCGTTCGTGGCGGCGTCGAACTCGTGCAGCGGAAGCCGAGAGGCGACGGACAGCCGTTCGGCCTGCACTTGCAGTTCGAGCTAGGGACTGGCAGCGGCTGGTATGCGCTGACGATTCGTGGAAGGGCCGGGGATGGATACGAGGTCTGCCGCGAGGAGTGCCGCCTCGCCGAGAGTAGAGGCGCCCGCGAGCATTTCTTTCAGATAGAGCGCGGGCGAGTGATCGACGCATCGATTCCGAAGGCGCCAGCTGCCTCGGCCGATCGCCTCTACTTGGTGACCGCATCTGGATTCGAGGAGTTCCGGCCCGCCTTCGATGCCTTGGCTGGCATGCGGTTTGCGAGCCCGGTTCCCGAACGCATGAGGCCCATTCAAGCGCCAGGGAACGCCACCTCGCTGAACCGAGACTGCAGCAACGTCGCCAGCGTGTTGGGCAGCTTGGAGAAGCGCTCTCCCACGGCGAAGAGACACATCGACGAATACCTCGGCTGCCTCGTCCCCGGCATCGCCGAAGTGCGCCGCTGGCCCAAGGGCACCGATGAAACTCTCGGATTCCTGTTGCAGGTGGACGATGGCGAAGTCCGCTTGCCTGCCAGCAGCATGTCCGACGGCACTCTGCGAGCGCTCGGCGTGCTCGTGGCCCTGTTCCAAGGCGCTGCCCAGAAAGACGCGGGAAGGCAGCTGGTCGGCATTGAAGAACCGGAAGCTGGCCAGCATCCCAGTGCGGTAGAGGCGCTGACGGATGCGATTCGGGAAGCTGCTTTGCGCACGCAGGTGATCGCCACCAGCCACAGCCCTGAATTGCTCGAAGGCGTCGCGGACGAGTCGATCATCACAGTGGAAGCACACCAAGGCGCAACTCGATTCGGCACTTTGGACGACGCGGCCCGTTCGGTGATACGAGACCGCTTGTTCACGGCAGGCGAGCTGCTGCGGATAGATCAGCTCGGCATGGAGGAACCACGCAAAGATCTGCGGGATCTCTTCGCCTCGGCAGGAGCGTTGCCATGAAATACAAGGGTTACGAAGCCGTCGTCTCTTTCGACGCAGACGATGGCGTTCTCCACGGACGGCTGCTCTGGACGCAGGACGTCGTCTCGTTCAAAGCGCAGGACGTCAATGAACTGGAAAGGGCGTTTCACGAGGCCGTGGACGACTACTTGGAGCAGTGCGCGACGTGAACGGCGTCGGAGCCAATAGGCATGCGGCGTGTTCGCTCACGCCTCGTGGCCTTCCTCGAAGCGCCGCAGCCGATAGCCGTAGCGTGTCTCAAGCGGCAGCTCCACGCCGTGCTCCGGCCCGAAGTAGCGCTTGAACGCCTCCACTGGCGCCGCATGGCGTTGCGCCTTCTTCCGCCGCTCGTGGATGAACTGGCGCACCAAGGCCGCCATCGAGACGCCACGTGTTCGCGCCTCGTGGCGTAGCCAAGTCTCGTCCTGCGGATCCAAGCCGCGCACGGTGATCGTGGTGGTCATCGGCAAGCCCCAACGTGCGGCATCGTGCGTTCGTCGCGCGGGTCAGGGCCGGTATATGCACCGGTCAAAGTGCCCGCTCTTGCCCCAAGGCGAGTCGATTAGCCGCTGAGCTCGTTCGGCGAGCAGGTCGGAGTGCGCCGGATTCGGCAGTACAAAGTAGGCCCGCCCACTGCCCCGGCTGAAGCGCAGCGCAAACGCCCGCTCTCCAAGGTCGAAGCGCTCGCTTACGGTGTTCAACCTTTCGCTGATCTGCTGAACGTGCCGCTTATTCCTGCTCAGATGGTGATAGACGACGAGGCTCTGACCCGCTTCAACATGAGCGTCGAGGTCGTCGTAGAAGACGTGCTTCGGGCCCATCTTGTGATGCGACTTGACGCTCTTGGGCTCGAATCCGTTGTCGGGATCAACAAAGACCAACTCGGTACCCTCGACGGCATCTCTGCCATATTGCAGCCAGATGCGCCGCCGCTCCTCCGTCCCCGCACGATCCCTGTAGGACCAGCAGACCTGCGGTTCGGAATGAAATCTCGTACCGGCGGGCAGTACCCCGCTGCCCTCCACGGCTGCAATCGAGCGATGGCCATGCACCACCTTGTACATCTTCTCCCAAAGGCAGGGGTCGCACCTGCGAAACTCCCGGCACTTTCCCGGCTCGAGGTAGCCGATGTGTTTGCCATCCTTTTGCATTCCCCGTGCTGCGTTGACGCAATAGGGCGGAGGCACCCACCAGAGTACGCCAAGGGTCAGCTTGGTCTGTCCGAGGCCATCTGCGCCGCAGAGCCGGTTTAGCAGCTCGTACTTGCCGAAGTCGCCAACATCGCCCGCGTAGTCGTCTTGCATCGGATTCTCCTTCGTAGAGCGGTCACCAGCTCGGCACCGTGGCCGACAGGCTCTCACCGCGACATTCAGAGCAGCAAGACACAGTAGGCTTAACGGAGTCAACATGAGCCCCCGGCGCGATGTCGTAGCCGAATCGCGTTGCGCGAGATAGCCGATGACCCTTGAACAAGCCGTATGGGTGGACCCGGGCCGCATGAGCGGTGCGCCGTGCTTCCGTGGCAGTCGGGTGCCGGTGCAGCAGATGTTCGATTGGCTGGCCGATGGCGTGTCGCTGGGCGAGTTCGTCGCGGATTTCCATATCGACAGGGCCGCCGCGGTGGCGGTCCTGCTCGCAGCTGGCGGCGAGATTTGCCGCCAGTGCTCCGCGACGCTCGCGGAAGGCGACGCGGAGTGAAGGTTGCCTGAGAGGTTGCGGCAGTCGCGCTAGAACCTCCCCTCCGCCGTGAACATCACCCGGTGCTCCGCCCCGTGCTCCCGTTCCACGCGCTCGCCGGAGAACTCGAAGCGCATTGGGCTGTCGCCGCCCAGACGGTCGATGGCGTAGCGGATGCCTACTTTGGTGCGCTGCTGCTCCGCGCCGGCCACGTTCACCTCGCCGAACGGGGTTACCGTGCCTTGGCGTTGCTTCATTGGCAGGCCGTAGCCGATGCGGCCGGCTACGCCCCAGCTGGCGTCCACCTTATTGTGGAAATCGCGGGCGGAGACCGGGCCGTTGTTGCGCCAAAGTTGGTCGGTTGAGTCGGCCGATGCGCCCCAGCGGGGGGAGAGGGAGAGGCTCAGGCCGCGGCCGTTGGTGCCTGGGGCCACCATCAGGGTGGCGCTGCCGCCGGTTTCCGAGTAGTCGTCGTCGGTTTCGCCTTCGTGCATCACCAGGGTGCGGCCCTTGGCCTCGAAGCGTACCGACTTGCCGCCGAAGCGGATGCCGGCGGCTACTTCGACGCCGGTTCCCGTCTGGCCGTCGCCGCCATCGACGCGGGCGCCCACGTCCAGGAACGGGGTCAGGGCGCTGCCATCCTCGACCACCAGCGGCAGCGAGGTTTCCAGCCCTATTCTCGCCCGCTGCGCGCTCACTTGGAGTTCGTCGAGCGCGCCGAGGCCGTCCTTGGTCTCCAGCTGCGCGGTGCCGACATCGCCGCGCAGGGCGAAATCGACGCCGCCGGGGCGGCCCAGTTCGACGCGCACGCCGGCCATGCCCATCGTCACGGCCATGTCGCTCGGCTGCGGCGAGGCGGCGCCTTCGCGTTCGAGTTCGGCTTCGCCGGTGCCGAAGCCGCCTATCACCCACGCCCGCCCCTTCTCGCCGATGGACCACTGGGCGTAGGGGTGGAAGACGGTGAGATCCGTGGACATGGTGCCTTTGCCCGATGTCGCGCTGTCGGTGCCAGGTTGCGATTCGAAGTCGTAGTCCGATTCGGCGCGGGTGCGCGAGACCGATGCGCCGGCCACCCATGCGTCGCCGCGTCCGTCCACGCCGAGATAGGCGGTGGACATCGAGCCGTCGTAGCCGCCCTCCTCCGGGTTGCCGGAGAACGACTGGAAGTCCGCAGCGCCCCACATCGCCCAGGACGAGTTGCGCTTCGGGCCGCCGACGAGGGGCATCTCGAAAGCGGTGCCATGCAGGAGATGCGACGATCCCAGAGCCGCTCCCGCGCGGTGGCCACCGTTCGACCAGCCGCCATCCTGCGGGAATGCGGAACGCATCGGGTCAGACGCGCCCCGCCACGGATGGAACGGATCGCTTCCGGCCAAATCGCCGTTCGCCATGTTCGACGTGGCGGCGTCGAGGCCGAGCGGCGCGATGCGACGCCCACCGACGCTGAAGTGCGGCCCGTAGCCGCCCATCTCCAAGCGCGCGCCGATGGTGTTCGCTGCGCCCGCCAAGAGTCCGCGCCCGACTGCGGCCAACGCTTGCTGGAGCACCGCGACTTCCGCTTGGTTCGCCTGCACGGTGACCAGGAAGTCCAGCGTGATGGCGCAGGTTTCGTCGGCCAGACCGCAGTTGCCGTCGGTCACGCGCACTTGGGCCGTGCCTTCGGCGATCGGCGTCAGCACGAGAGCTTGTCCGGCGAGGCTCGCCGCGACCACGCCCGGTTCGGTGTTGATAGGCTGCGCGAACGCGTCGTCGAAGCCGATGCCGAGTGCCGTGAGCACGTCCCGCAAGTTCTGTTCGCGCGGACCGTCGGCGGTGGTCAGGGTCACTGCCAGCGTCCCCACGAATGGCGAGCCGTCCACTTTGTGTTGCGACTGGTCGGCCAGCGCAGCGATCTCGCGGGCAGCGGGATTGCCGTGTCCATCGACGACTTCGCCGCCGGTCAGGGCATCCGCAGCGATGGCGATGCCGTTGGCGTCTTCATCGCCAAGTTCGACGTAGTAGCAGAAGGTGAGGATCCGACCTTCGGCACCGTCGGGGCACAACGACGCATTCTTCCGCTCGCTGCCGATGGTCAGTTGCAGTTCAACGTCCCCCTTCGTCTCCACCGCCTCAGTGAACTCGACCTCCACCTCAATGAGGTCACCGATGCGGTAGGTGTCGCCGAGAGGTTTCGTCGTAATCTTTGCGGCATGGACGGTTGGGCGGCGGGCATCCACCGTGTGGCTGTCGTCCGCCGGCAGCGCGTCGAATTCGCGTTGCGCCGGATTGCCGAACTCCGTCTGCACCAGGCCGCCGACCAGCGCTCCGGCGCCGATGCTGACGCCGTCGGAATCGAAGTCGCCGTCCTGGACGACGTAGCGGAACAACAGCTGCGTCGTGCCGCTGCCTTCCACGTAGCCGGCGCGGCGCGTGTGTTCGCCGATGGAGAGCAGCAGTTCCAGTTCGCCGCTCGCCTCGACCACGTGGACAGCGTCCGTGAACTCGATGCGCACGTCGATGGCCTCGCCGAGACGGTACGGGCCAGCGGTGGATTTGGGAACGATTTCCACGCTGTTCACGGTCGGGCGGCGGGCGTCCACCCTGTGGCCGCGGTCTGCCCCGATTGCTTCAGGGAGTGCGCGTTGCACGGGACTGCCGGATTCGGTCTGCACCGAGCCGCCCACCAGCGCCCCGGTGCCGATGCTGACGCCGTCGTCGTCGAAGTCGCCGTCCTGGACGACGTAGCGGAACAGCAGCGTCTCCGTGCCGCTGCCTTCCACATAGGCGGCGCTTCGCGTGTGTTCGCCGATGGCGAGCAGCAGTTCCAGTTCGTCATCCGCTTCAACCACGTGGACGACGGCCGTGAACTCGATGTGCACGTCGATGGCCTCGCCGAGACGGTACGGGCCAGCAGTGGCCTTGGGAACGATTTCCACGCTGTCCACGGTCGGGCGGCGGGCGTCCACCCTGTGGCCGCGGTCTGCCTCGACTGCTTCAGGGAGTGCGCGTTGCACGGGACTGCCGGATTCGGTCTGCACCGAGCCGCCCACCAGCGCGTCGGCACCGATGCTGACGCCGTCGTCGTCGAAGTCGCCGTCCTGGACAACGTAGCGGAACAGCAGCGTTTCCGTGCCGCTGCCTTCCACGTAGGCGGCGTTCCGCGTGTGTTCGCCGATGGAGAGCAGCAGTTCCAGTTCGTCATCCGCTTCAACCACGTGGACGACCTCGGTGAACTCGATGTGCACGTCGATGGCCTCGCCGAGACGGTATGGGCCAGCAGTGGCCTTGGGAACGATTTCCACGCTGTCCACGGTCGGGCGGCGGGCGTCCACCTTGTGGCCTGGGTCTGCCTCCTCAGCCAGGAACGCGCGTTGCGCCGGGACGCCCGCTTCGGTCTGCACCGAGCCGCCCACCAGCGCGTCGGCACCGATGCTGATGCCGTCGGAATCGAAATCGCCGTCCTGGACGACGTAGCGGAACCGCAGCATCATCGTGCCGCTGCCTTCCACGTAGGCGGCACGGCGCAAGTGCTCGCCGATGGAAAGCAGCAGTTCCAGTTGGCCCTCCGTCTCCACCACGTGGACGATCTCGGTGAACTCGATGCGCACCTCGATGGCCTCGCCGAGACGGTACGGGCCAGCGGTGGATTTGGGAACGATTTCCACGTTGGCCACCGTCACCACCAAGCCGCCGCCGCCATTCACTTTGTGCTTGTTGTCTTCGCCCGTGGCTGGCAGGCGGCGCTCCGACTCGCCCCAGTCGTTGCCCACCACGTCTTCGACCAGGCCGCCCACCAAGGCGTCCGGGCCGATGCTGATGCCGTCGTCGTCGAAGTCGCCGGTCTGCACGGTGTATTGGAACACCAAGGCACCGTCGCGGTTGCCGCTTCCGGTAACGTAATCGGCATGCCTGGAGTGCTCGCCGATGGAGAGCACCAGCCGCAACTCGCTATCCGTCTCGGTGACGTGGACCGGCTCGTTGAACTGCACCACCACACGAACCGTCTCGCCAATGCGGTACTCGTCGTTTGCGTTGGGGCGGGAGTCGAAACCGACTTCTACGACCCGGGGCGCCAGGCCATCGACTCTGACGAGCGGTGAGCCCTCGGCAGGCAGCGGCTCGTACTCGCGCAGCGCGTTGTTGCCCGTGGCATCGACGATCTCGCCGCCCGCGAGGGCGCCCGGGCCGATGCTCACGCCGTCCGTGTCGAGGTCGCCGGCCTGCACGGTGTAGGCGAAGATCAGCCGGCTGCTGCCGCTGCCATCAACGAGTTCGGCGCTGCGTTGGGTGCGACCGATGTCCAACCGCACTGTCGGCGCACCGGAGACGTACACCGTCTCATAGAATTCGACTTGGACTTCGATTTTGCCACCGATGCCGTAGCGGTCGCTGGGGTTGAAAAAATCCAAGTTCTTGATCTGCGGTGCGCCATCGTCCTCTCGGCGGGCATCGACGCGGTACCGGCTGTTGCGGGGGAACGGGGTGAGCCGGCGTTCGTCTTCGCCCCACTCGTTGCCGGCGCGATCTTCGATCACACCGCCGACCAGAGCGTCCGGGGCGATGCTGATGCCGTCGCTGTCGTAGTCGCCGCGGCGGACGATGTAGCGAAACTCCAACTCCGTGCTGCCGCTGCCCCTGAAGTAGCTGGCACGACGGGTGCGCTCGCCGATGGAGAGCAGAAGGGAGAGCGGGTCGTCGGCGACGTCCTGGGTGACGTACACCACCTCGTTCAGCTCCACGGTGATGTTGATGGGCTCGCCGAGACCGTAGGGGCCGGCCGGCCTGATGGCCACTTGGGCGGCCCCTGGGGGGACCGCGTCGACCCTGTGCCCGTTCTGCGGCGGAAGCTCGACGAAGACTCGCCCGGCGGCGTTGCCGGTGCTGGCTTCGATGGTGCCGCCAACGAGAGCGTTGGGGCCGATGCTGATGCCGTCGTCGTCGTAGTCGCCCGCTTGGACGATGTAGCGGAAGATCAGGCGCGTAGTGCCGCTGCCCTGAACGAGGTCGGCGGCTGCGCTGCGCCCGCCGATGGCGATAGTCAACTGCACGTCGCCGCGCACATGCACCGGCACGTTGAAGTCCACGGCGACGCGGATCGGGTCGCCGAGGCCGTAGAGGCCGTCGTCGGGGTCGGATAGGATGCTCGCACCAGTGGCCGTGGGGTTGGCGAGACCGCCGTCCACTTTGTGGTTCGGCTGCTCGCGAATGGGGATGATCCGCCTAGACACGGGGTTTCCGGCGGCGTCCTCCAGCTGATCAGGGACGTCGCACAGCTCGCCGTCGCCATCGTTGTCGAGCCAGCAGAGCGCGTCCGGGCCGACGCTGATGCCATCGGTGTCCTCGTCGTCGGCTTGCACTACGTACTCGAACCGCAGCGTCTCTGAACCGGCACCAGTGACGTATTCGGCCTGGCGTCGCGTGTGGCGACCGATCGAGAGCAGAAGCGCCGGGTTCCCCGGACCTCCCGTCAGATGCACCGTCTCGCCGAAGGTGAGGTCAAGGGTGATTGCTTCGCCCCGACCGTAGGTGTCGCCGCTGGCCGGAGTGGAGATGATCTCCACGCCCTGTACCGCTGCCGGACGGACGCCGTCCACTTGGTCATTGGGGAAGGTCACGTCGGGCAGCGTGCGGCGGACGTCGTTGCCGGCGGCGTTTCTGATCGACCCGCCCATCAGCGCGTTCGGATGGATGCTTATGCCGTCTTCATCCAAGTCGCCTACCTGAACGCGGTAGCGGAAGAGCAGCGTGTCCGTCTCGTCGCCCGAGACATAGGCAGCTCGCTGCGATTGCGGGCCGGGCCTTGTTCCCCCATTGGGCCCTAGCGAGAGCACCAGTTCCGGCGCCCCCGACACGTGGACTATCTCGTCGAACTCCACCTCCACTTCGATGAGTTGGCCGATGCTGTAGGTGTTGTCCGTCCCCGGGTCGGTCGTCAGCAGGACGGAGAGCACCTGTTGGGAGACGGCGTTCACTAGGCGACCGGCCGGTTCGAGGGGAACATCCAGCGTCCGCAGGGCCGGGTTGCCTACGGGGTCGGTGATCGTCCCGCCTTGCAACGCGTCTCGCGCGACCGTAATGCCGTCTTCGTCCAGATCGTCGTCCTGAACGGGGTAGCGGAACAGCAGCGTGTCCGTCTGATCGCCCGAAATGAATCTGGCGTTGCGCGTGCGCGACCCTATGGAGAGCTGCAGGTGCGGCCTCTCCCTCCCGCTCACATGGACTCTGCCGTCGAACTCCACGGCCACATCGATGTTTTCGCCACGGATGTAGGTGTTGCCCGACTGCGGAGCGTTGACCAGCTTCACGGCAGTTACCGCTTGCGCGAGGCCATCCACTCTGTGGGCGCTCCGGGTCGACAGAGCCGCGGCCATGACATCCACGGGGGTGCTGTCGGCGGTGTCCATAAAGCCGCCTCGGAACGCGCCAGCGAGGATCTCGATGCCGTCCGTGTCGTTGTCCCCGGCCTGTACTTGGTAGTGGAACTCGATGGTGATGCCCTGGTCGTCTCCCACGATCGTGGCTGTCCGTTCCATGTCACCGATCGTCAAGGTCAGCGTGGTGGCGGGCGCGGTGCCGGCTTGAACGGCGCTGTCGAACACCGCCTGCACCTCAATGGTTTCGCCAATCGCGTACCACCCGGCGGTGCGCGGGGTCGAGTCGATCTTGAACTCCACGAACTCCGCGCCCCACGCCGCCTCTCCCGCCAGAGCGAAGGCGACGACGAGCGAGAGGCGCAACGGCAAGAGGCGGTGCCAGAAGCGCTTGCCGCGCCGATTGGCGGCGAACTCGGAAACGGATGCCGACCCAGCCGACGGGCGCGACTCGCCCTCGGCGTGGGGCGCAAGACGAAAGCCCCTGAACATGTCACCTCCTTGTGGCCGCGAAATCGCGGGCCCGCACGCGGCAAGTCCTTCTGCCACGTTCCATCCCTAAGCGAACGCGCCGAGTGTAGCACCCTTTCCGGTGGTGCAAGCAAGGCGTTTTGTTGCGCCGGCCGGGTGGCGTCAGTACGCTTGCTCGTGTTTGGCGAGGAGAGCGAGGAGACAGAGATGACGAAGAAGGAACAGCGACGACTCATCATTGAGGAACGGCGCGAAGTCGCGGAGAAGATCCTGTGCGAGCTGAACAAGCGTAAGGTGCGGGCTACTTATGGCGCTGTCGCGTGCATTGTGGGGGGCTCCGCCCGTGGGGTCAGCTACTACCTTGGCGATCCCCGCCCTTGGGCGTCATGGATTGTGAACGGAAAGAGCGAGCGCCCTACCAACTACGAGGACGGGCAAACGCACCGCAACCTGTTCGACGACTGCCATGTCATCAAGTCCTGCTCCGAACTGCGGGAGCGTCTCGGCTGGCCGCTGGACAACACGGCCTAGGGCGCAAGGCCGCGGGCACCTGACCGAGAGCAGCGGCACACTCCGTCCAAGCACCTCCAGCTGTACGCCATCCTCACATCACCACGTCCTGCGGCATGCTGCGGAAGTGGCTCGGCCTGTCGCCGGTAAGCGAACACTAACTCGGCTGCGAGGGCGGCGCGGGAGCTGACTGCATCCGAGGGGCGCTTCGGGTGTGCGGCGAGTCGTAGGTTAGCGACCACTCACAAGGTTGTTCATGCGAGGGGCATGGCGAGCCACGTCAGCGCGTCGACGAGCCGCCGGGCGTACCGATAGCGCCAGCCGCATGGTCGCGGCTCTGTCGTGGATGAGGCAGGGCGTCGCTAGGCGTCGGGCGTCGGGTGGCTGGCCTGGCGGAGCAGCTCGTCGGCCGTTTCGCAGCGCACCACGGCCTTGCCGATCGCGTCCAGCCGTTGCGGGTCGTCCTCGCGTTGCAGCGAGGCGAACAGGCGCTGGGCCGCCGATGCGCCAAACCGCGCTTCGGCCTGACTCCGCAGCAACTCCCGCCTGCCCTGCACGATGCCCTGCTCGATGCCCCGGCGCTCGCCCAGCTCGATGCCCTGCTGCTTGCCCAGCTCGATGCCTTGGATCTCGCCTTCGCGCCTCCGCTGTTCCGACCATTCGGCCGCACGTTCTTCCGCCGTCATCGCTATGTCCTCGAATGTCAGGTCAGGTGGCGGCAGCCCCGGCTCGTCCACGCCCATCATGCGCTCGCGTATCGCAAACAGCCAGTCCCGGAAAGCGCGCCACAGCTCTTGGTGCTCGGGAGCGCCGAGCGCCGCCGCCAAGAACCTCGCCACCTCCTTCAGATCGTCCGGCGTACGGATCTGTTCCACCCGCGCCAGCCCGGTCGTCAACTCGCCCGCATAGTCCGCCTCGGCGTGGCGCAGGTCAACCAGCAGGTAGCGCTGCGACGGCTGGAAGGCGTCCAGCACCGTGTCGGTCGGGCCGGCCGAGACGATCAGGTCGCGCACGTTGTCCGCCGCGGTCCAGCGGGACTCGCCGTTGTAGAGGACTACCGGCAGCACCAGCGGGAGCTCGCCGGGTGCCACCATTTTCGCTTTCGCGCGCAGTAATTCGCGGTACAGCATCACGGTGTACTCGTTCACCCGCAGGGCCATCGTCGCGTCGCTGCTTGCTTGGAATTCCAGCAGCACCAGCACGTAGGCCCAGGCGCTGTCGGGGCCGCCCGCGCGGACGCGCCATACGGTGTCGCCGTGGCGCTGCTGGAAGTGCTCGCCGACGTACTCGGCGGGCACCTTCTCGAGTGTGCGCAGGTCCAGCGCTTCGAGCGTGGCCTTGGGCGCGATGCTGCGCAGCAGGTCGGCCACCATCTCAACGAAGGCGTAGAGGCGCTTGTAGACGGGGTCGCTGGTGGGGCTGGTCTTTTTCATGCGGCTACCGTAGCCGCTCGCGGGAGGCGGTCCTGCACGAGATCGCCCAGTGGACATGTAGGAGATCCATGCTTTCTCATGCCCGACTTCGCCCATGCCCGCTGTAGGACATTTGCCCGGCGATCGTGCGGGGGCGGCAGCCCGAGCACCCTTGCGGATGGGAGCGAGTGGGGCCTAGCGGGTCGTCCTCGAGTCGCAGCCAGGTGTAGAGGCGCTGCCCAGCCGGGGTGCCGAACCGTGCTTCGGCCTGTCCTCCAAAAGCCTGTTCAGGTGGCCGCGGCTAGGCGTCGGGATTGGCCGCGGGCCCGCCGGGCGCCGCCTAGTTGGCCTGACGGAGGAGCTCGTCCGCCGTTTCGCAGCGCACCACAGCTTTGCCAATCGCGTCCAGCCGTTGCGGATCGTCCTCGCGTTGCAGCGAGGCGAACAAGCGCTGCGCCGTGGGGGCGCCGAAACGCACCTCGGCCAGACTCCGCAACTGCTCCCGCCTTCCCTGCACGATGCCTTCGCGCTTCCACTGTTCCGGCCATTCGGCCACGCGTTCTTCCAGCGTCATTTTCCTCAAGTCCTTGTCTGTTTAGATACGCGTTGATCGGGCCTTCGGGAGGGCCCATCCCCTCCGGCCTTCCGGTGCCGGAAGGCCGGAGGGTGGCGGTGGTCGGACCGTTCATGTCATGGACCGTTGCGGGCCGCGTTGGAGTGTGGTCGCCACCGTCTTTCCGAAGTCCTGAATGGATACGTGGGCGTCGAGGCCCGAACGACAAGCACAGGAGAAAGGAAAGCATGGCCAATCATAACGGAGATGCCGCCGTCGGCGTGGACGTCTCGAAGGCGCATCTGGACGCCTGGGGCGAAGCGCTTCGGCAACGACGCCGAGGGCTTCGAGGAGTTCGCCGCGTGGGTCGCGCCGGCGGACCCGATGGTGGTCTACGAGTCCACCGGCCACTGGCGGCCGGACGAGGCGAAGCGCTTCGGCAACGACGCCGAGGGCTTCGAGGAGTTCGCCGCGTGGGTCGCGCCGGCGGACCCGATGGTGGTCTACGAGTCCACCGGCCACTACCACCGAGACTTCGAGGAGGCGCTGGCCGGCCGGCTGCGGCTGGCGCGGGTGAACGCGGCGCGCGCGAGGCGCTTCGCGCAGGCGATGGGCGAAGAGGCGAAGACGGACGCGGCGGACGCGCGGGTGCTCGCCGCGATGGGCCGGGCGCTGCCCCTGCGCCAGGTGGAGGCGAAGCCGCAGGCGCTGCGCGACCTCGACGAACTGGCCACGGCGCGCGACGCCCTGGTCAAGGACCGCGTCGCGGCGCTGAACCGCCGGGCGCACGTCCGCGACCCGCTGCTCAGGCGGCAGAACCGCAACCGGCTGGCGCAGATCGACCGCCAGCTGAAAGCCTTGGACGCTCGGATCGGACGGCTGCTGGCGGACGACCCGCGGCTGGCGCGGCGCGCCGAGGTGCTGGCCTCCATCCCCGGCGTCGGCCCGGTCACCGCCGCCGGACTCGTCGCCGACATGCCGGAACTGGGCGCGCTCGACGCCAAGGCCGCGGCCAGCCTGGCCGGCGTGGCGCCGATGGCGCGCGAGTCGGGGAACTGGAAGGGCCGCAGCTACATCAAGGGCGGCCGCGCGCGGGTGCGGCGGCTCCTCTACATGGCCGCGATGACCGCCGTCCGCTGCAACCCCGACATGGCCGCCAAGCACCGGCAGCTGGTCGCCGGCGGAAAGCCGGGGAAGGTCGCCCTGGTGGCCGTCATGCGCAAGCTCGTCCTGCTCGCCAACGTCCTGCTCCGCGACGACCGGCTCTGGACGCCCAGAGCAGGCGGACAGCACAACACGCCGCTGCCGGAAGCGACCGGGGACGCCGGCGGCCCTTCGGGCGTTGGCGAAGGGAGCCTCGGCGACCGCAGCCAAGGCCCGAAGGGCCAGCCGCCATCCTCCGGCGCCTCCGCCAGCGAACTGCCCAGCGCGGGCATCGGCCCGCCGCTCCCGACCCCCGCCTGAACCCAAGGCACTACTGGAAGCATGACCAGCCAAGGAGGCCATCTCAAAGACCACTTGCAACATAGATACTAACGTCAGGTCCGGTGGCGGCGGCCCCGGATCGTCCACGCCCTTCATGCGCTTGAACACCGCAAACAGCCAGTCTCTGATAGTCCGCCAGAGCTCTTGGTACTCGGGAGCACCGAGTGCCGCATCGAAGTGCTCTATCACCTCGTCCAAGTCGTCCGGCGTGCGTATCTGTTCCAGCCGTGCCACTCCGGTCGTCAACTCGCCCGCATAGTCCGCCTCGGCGTGGCGCAGGTCAAGCGGCAGGTAGCGTTGCGACGGCTGGAAGGCGTCCAGCACCGTGTCGGTCGGGCCGGTCGAGACGATCAGATCGCGCACGTTGTCCGCCGCCGTCCAGCATGATTCGCCGTTGTAGAGCACCACGGGCAGCACCAGCGGCAGTTGGCCAGTTGGCCGGGCTCCACCTTTTTGCTCGGAGCAGTTCGCGGTAGAGCATCACGGTGTATTCGTTCACCCGAAGGGCCATCGTCGCGTCGCTGCTCGACTGGAATTCCAACAGCACCAGCACGTAGGCCCAGGCGCTGTCGGGGCCGCCTGCGCGGACGCGCCACACGGTGTCGCCGTGGCGCTGTTGGAAGTGATCGCCGACGTATTCGGCGGGCACCTTTTCAAGGGTGCGCAGGTCCAGCGCTTCGAGCGTGGCCTTGGGCACGACGCTGCGCAGCAGGTCGGCCACCATCTCCACGAAGGCGTAGAGGCGCTTGTAGATGGGGTCGCTGGTGGGGGTGTTCTTCTTCATGCGGCTACCGTAGCCGGCATCGGGAGGCGAACCTGCACGAGATCGCCCAGTGGACCTGTAGGAAATCAGCCCTTTGTGATGCCCGACATCGCCCATGCATGCCGTAGGAAATTGCCGGCAGTTCCGCGTCCGCGGCGGAGTCCTGCGATTATCCCGGCTTCGGGCCAGCGAATGGCCGCTGCCCTGCGATTTGCCGCCCACCCGGGTGCCTCGCGCGTCAACGCCCGCGCTCGGTTTCCGCTATGCTCCCCCGCCACTGTCGCCACCGAGGATGCGTCCATGGGCTTCGCCTTGTCTTCCATGCAGCTTGCCAGCCCCGCCTTCGAGAGCGGCGGCGCGATTCCGTCCAAGCACACCGGCGAAGGGGTGGACGTGTCGCCCGCGTTGCGCTGGCAGGATGCGCCAGCGGAGGCCAAGTCGTTCGCGGTGGTCTGCCACGACCCCGATGCGCCGCTGGTGACGCCGGGGCACTACGGCTACGTGCATTGGGTGCTCTACAACATCCCCGGCTCGGTCAGCGAGCTTGCGGAAGGCACGGCGCTGCACACGCAAGGGGTGAGCGACTTCGGCAAACCCGGCTACGGCGGCCCGATGCCGCCGGAAGGCCACGGCGTCCACAACTACTACTTCTGGGTGCTGGCCCTAGACGACGACCTTGGGCTGGAGGCCGGTCTCGGCCTATGGGAACTGCTGGAGCGCATCGAACCGCACGTGCTCGCCATGAACCGGCTCGTGGGGACGTACCAGCGGGGGTAGCGCTCGGCGAGGGCTGCCGCTTGCCGAATCAGGCGGTGCCGACGGCCAGCGGCTTGTGCTCGTCGAGAGAGCGCAGGGCTGCCTCGACCTCGTGGCGATGCGACGACGCATCCACATCCAGAAGGCGCAGCGCGGTGCGCTTGGAACAACCGAGCCGCAGCGCCAGTGCGGACGTGTCCAAGCGCCTTGCCCGGGCGGCTTTGTACAGGGCGACCTTTGCGGCGGCCAGGTCCGGCAAGACGATCTCGGCAGTGCCCGAACTTGGCGATGGCGTGGGAATCGCCCGCCCCTCTTGGACGTAGCCGCCGAGCGCGGCCACCAAGCAGTCCTTCGCTTCCGCAAGAGCTTCCGCCTCCGTCGCCCCTCGGTCAACGCTTCGGGGATGTCTGGAAACGACACGAGGACCGTGTCCGGGTGCTTGTTGAGGTGATCCGGATACGCAAGGCGCATGAAGCGAGCTTTCCGCGGCGCTAAGCGGTGAGCCGAAACTCCGCGTCCATCGACGGTTCGCCTTCGCAGGCCGCTTCGCCCCGTTCCACCATGTAGGCCAGCGCGGCGAAGACGCTGCGCCCTGCTGCGCCGTGCAGGCGCTTGTCCACGTTGGCGTACATCGTCGGCACCATGTCGGCGATGCGGGTGGCGCCGGAGGCTAGGCAGCGGCGGATTTGGTCTTCGCGCTCCTTGCGGTGGGCGATGAAGGCGCGAACGTGGGTCTTCGGCTCGACGATGGAGGGGCCGTGGGTTGGCCAGTAGACGGCGTCTTCGCGTTCCAAGAGCGTGTCCAGGCTGGCCATGTAGTTCTTCATATCGCCGTCCGGAGGCGAGACGACGCTGGTGGACCAGCCCATCACGTGGTCGCCGGTGAACAGCACGCGCTCCTGCGGCAGCGCGTAGCAAAGGTGGTTGGAGGTATGGCCGGGGGTGTAGACGCACTCCACCGCCCAGCCGTCGCCCTCCACGATGTCGCCGTGGCGGAGCCGCTCGTCGGGGGCGAAATCCATGTCGCCGCCCTCTTCCACCTGCACGCCGGCTTCGATCTTGCCGGCGCCGTGGCGTCCGTAGCCGTAGGTGGGCGCATCGGCGTGTTCGGCCAGCAGGCGGCAGCCGGGGGAGTGGTCCATGTGCGTGTGGGTGACCAGCATGTGGGTGATGGTCTCGCCAGCGGTGGCGCGAAGGATGGCGTCGATGTGGGCGGGATCCGCGGGGCCGGGGTCGATCACCGCCACGCTGCCCCGCCCGACGATGTAGGTGCCGGTGCCGTAGAGCGTGAACGCACTGGGATTGCGGGCGATCACGCGGCGGATCAACGGCGAGAGCTGGGTCACCGCGCCGTACTCGAACTCCAGCTCGCGGCGAAAGGGAATGGCCATGTCTTCGCTTCGCATTGGGCTTGATGCGCGGAGTATACGCAAACCGCTCTGTTCGTCGTTTTGCTGGCCGGGAGACTGCCGCAAGCGCCTTTCTAGTGAGTGGACGCTAACAGAAGCAGTTTCAGCAATCGTTTGGGGATTAGCGGTCGCTAACCTGCTGTGGTTCAAGGATTCCTGCGGCTACCGCCCAGTCACGTCGAGCGTCGTCTCCACCTGCCAGCGCTCGCGGGTTTCTCGCCAGCGGCTGATGCCGGGGGTGACGGTGAGGGCCAGGTCCAGATAAAGCAGGCCCTCTTCCGCCATGCCAGCGTCGTAGGCTTCCTCGGCGGCTTGCGCCAGTCGCGTCGCGGCTACGGAGAGCAGGCGCACCGCGTCGGCGTTGCCTGGGTCCAAGCGCAGCGCCTCGCGCAGATGCGCCACGGCGTTGTCGTCGAGGGACGGGCCGGTGATGTAGCCCTCGCGGAAGAACGCCTCCGCTTCGGCGATGTGCGTCTCCACTGCTTCGATGCGGTCCAGTTCGGCGTCGTAGCGGGCCAGCATCTCGTTCACTGGGGCGTCGCCGATGCCGGTTGCCGCGGCGCGGTCGGCCAGAGCGCGGGCAGCGGTGAGTTCGCCTGCGGCGAGCAGGTCGCGGAAGTCCGCAAGCACTTGGGCGGAGACTTCCGCCAGGCCTTGCACGGCAACGGCGTCGTCCGGCTTGGTGGCGAGGACGCGGCGGTAGATTTCCGCGGCGTTGCCGTCGGCCGGGTCGATCAGGTGGCCGGCTTGGCGGAGTTCCGCGGCCTGTTGCAGCAACGTGTTGATTTCGGCTTGCAGCGCTTCGGCTTCCGAAAGGGTGCTGCGCACGGCCTGCACGCCCTCGAATTCGGCGTTCGCGGCCACCGCGCGTTCGAAGTTGGCCATCGCCGCCACCACGTCGCGCCCTCTCGCGTCGCGTTCGGCCAAGGCGCCGTAGTGGATGGCGATCTCGTCGAGCGCGGCTTGCGCGTCGAGACTGCCTGGGCGGAGCCGCAACACCTCCTTGTAGGCGATGACGGCGGCGTCGACCGAGGCCACGTCATCCAGGCCGGAGCGGGCGAGCAGGCGCTGGGTGTTGGCCAGCAGGCGTTCGGCGTGGCGCAAGTCGTCCAAGCGGTCGAAGAGCGGAGCGAGGTCGGAGTCCGTGGCGGCGACCGTGGCGAGTTCGCCGAGCTTCGCGGCCGCCAGAGCGGAATCGCCCGCGTCCAGCGCAGCGGCCACGTCGCTCTTCCACTGTTGGAGGACGGTCGCGATGGCGTTCGCCGCCCCGGGGTGGCCAGCGTCCTGCTGCAAGACTTGGCGGTACGCGGCGACGACCACGCCGAGACTCTGGTTGGGGTCGAGGCGCAGCGCCTCCGCCTCTTCCCAGGCGCTGGTGACGTCCGGGTGTTCGGCGAGACCGGCGAAGGCCAAGGCTCGCGTCACGCCTTCCGGCCGCGCGGCCAGATAGCCGGCGCCAGCGACCAGAGCGAGGGCGAGAATGCCGCCGAGCACGGCGCCTGCCAATCGGCGACCGCTCAAGCGTCTTCGGCTCGCGTGGCCGCGCTCGCTCAAGTCCTCTAGATGGCCCATCGCCGCGTCGATCTCGCTCGTGGCCACCGGGGCCGTCTTCACCAGCGCGTCGGGCACGTCGCCATCCAGGCGCACGGCATCCAATGCGGCGACGATTTCGGAAGCGGTTTGGAAGCGATTTTCGGGGGCTGGGGCTAGAAACCGCTTCACGACGTCTTGAAAGACCTTCAGGCCCGGCGGCAGCGGTGGGGGAGCCATGCGGACCGCCAGCGCTAGGCCGCCGGAGCGAGTGAAGGGCAGCCGGCCGGTCAGCATGAGGTAGAGCACCACGCCTAGGCTGAAGAAATCGGCGTGGCCATCCACGGTGGTGCCGCGCAGCTGCTCCGGGCTCATGTAGGGCGCCGTGCCGCGTACTCGGCGGCCGCTGCTCTCGCCAAGCACTGCGGCGATGCCGAAATCGGAGAGCAGCGCCCTGCCCTGGGCGTTGAAGAGGATGTTCTCCGGCTTCACGTCGCCGTGGACGACGCCTCTGGCGTGGGCGTGGTCGAGCGCCGCGGCCACGTCCTTGACGACCATCAGCACGTTCTGCATGTGCAGGCCGCGGTGCAGGTTCCAGTTCAAGTCGCCGCCGCGCAGGTACTCCATGACCAGGTAGAGGGCGCCGGCATGGACGCCGGCTTCGTGGACGCGGACGATGTTGGGGTGGTCGAGACTCTTGGCGAGTTCCGCTTCGCGCTCGAAGCGTTGGCGCGCTGCCGCATCGCCCGCGACCTCCGGCGAGAGCACCTTGATGGCCACGGCGCGCCGGAAAGCGTGCTGGACGGCCAAGTACACCTGCGCCGACGCGCCTTCGCCGATGCGCCGTTGGATTCTGTAGCCCGGCAGCGTAAACGCGGGCGCTGGTGCCGCCAGAGGTGGGAATGGTGCGGGTTCCGCCACGGCGATCAGTGCGTTGGGGCGACGACGAGGGAGGACACCTCGCCGCGCACGAGACTGCCAAGGACGAAGCGGCCGTCGAGGACGTAGGCGAGGCCGTCCAAGCGCACCGCGGTGCCATCGCCGTGGGCTAGGCCGTTGATGCATTCGTCGCCATCGTACATCCACGGCTGGTCGTCGATGTCGAGCGCGCAACGAGGGATGGCGAGGACGCTGTGCTCACGGACGAGCTCGCCATCGTCCCAGATCTGGAACAGGCGCTCGCCTTCCGGCGTGTCCTTGACGCCGGGACCGTCTTGGCGGTCGAACGCGAACAGGCCGCGGTAGTGCGTGCCGTCGCGCCATGCCAGGTGGCCTAGGCCGTGGCGCTGGTCTTCGGAGAAGGCGCCGCGATAGCGGTTGCCGTTCTTCCACGCCAGTTCGCCGAAGCCGTGCCGGCGTCCGTGCGCGAAGCCGCCGGTGTAGACGCGCTCATCCGCGTAGCGGTAGGTGCCGTGGCCGTGCGGATCGCCGGCCAGGAAATCGCCCTCGTAGCGGTCGCCGCTCAGCCATTGGTAGATGCCGTGGCCGGTGCGTTCGCCGGCGAGGAAATCGCCTTCGTAGACATCGCCAGCGGGCCACCGCATGGTGCCTTTGCCGTTCATCAGATCGTTGCGGAAGGCGCCACGGTAGACATCGCCGTTCGGTTGGCGCAGCTCTCCTTCGCCTTGGCGGACGCCATCCTCGAACGCGCCGGAATAGACCTCGCCGTTCGGCGCGCCGAGCACCCCTTGGCCATGCATCCGCCCGTTGCGGAACTCCCCTTCGTAGCGGTAGCCGTTCCCCCAGACGAGCACGCCGTGCCCGTGCCGCTCGCCAGCTACGGTATCGCCGACGTAGGTGCCTTCGGTTGAGGAGGGCTGTTCGGCGGGGTGGCCAAGGACGGCCCAGCAGAGCAGAACCGCGCACGCGACGACCCGTGCAGGAGAAGCCGGCAAGTGCGTAAAGCGGGCCACCATGCGCAAGCGAACGCTAGTGCCCGCCGTTGAGCAGACCTTTGCCGCGCAGCAGCAGCTCCTGCGCACTGTCGCAGCCGATCACCAGATCGCCCACTTCCGCAAGTCGCTCGACATCCTCCTCGTTCGCCAGCAGCACCCCCAGCGCATCGCCCGTCGCAACGCCGAACCGGCGCGTGGCGAGGCGCCGCAACAGCGCCCGCTCGTGCGAGATGCCCCGCCTCAAGCCCTCGTCGATGGCCTCCTGGCGCCACTGTGTGACC
Organism: Candidatus Azotimanducaceae bacterium; assembly: GCA_965243175.1. Classification (GTDB taxonomy): domain Bacteria; phylum Pseudomonadota; class Gammaproteobacteria; order Pseudomonadales; family Azotimanducaceae; genus VXYL01. The sequence goes on from OZ251532.1 coordinate 3,740,899, forward strand.
GTTTCCGCCAGCATCGTTGGTTCCTCCATGTAGCGCAGCGCACGCTGCAGTTCCTCTGTGTGCCTCTCGCCCGTCTCGTCGCCGCCGAAGCGCACCACCAGCAGGCGCATCAGGGCGTCCGACAGCCGCCCCCTGAGCCGGGCCAAGCCATTGCGCCGCAGGGTGCTGACCAGTGCCGCAGCCAAGTCCGGCAACTCCGCTTGCCGTCGGCAGCGCTGCAGGCGAAGCAGCGCCGCCGCCGGGTTGATGTCGCCATCCTCTGCGTTCAGCGTCGCAGCGTCAAGCGTGAGCATCTCCAAGTCCGGTTGCCAGCGGCGGAGGCCGGCTGGCGTCGAGGCGTTCAGCTGGCGGAGGGTAGGCGGCTGCCAAGGGCGGGCGCCGGTGTAGACCAGCACGGGCAGCGCCGGTGGCAGGCCTTCGGCGGCCGGGAGTTCGTCCGCCATCGCCTGGCGCAGCAGCGCGACGTAGGACTCCATGCGCAGCGCCATGTGCTTGTGCGGCGCGGCCTGGAATTCGACTGCCAGGAGCGCCTCGGCATCCGGGTGCTCGGGCGTCGGGGCGCCGACCGCCCAGGCCATGTCCGGCAGGCGCTTGCGGGCGCCTCGCCCGACCTGTTCCGTCGACAGTTGGCGCAGCCGTCGGGTGTCCAGGCCGGCCACGGCGTCCGCTGGCAGCAGTGCGAGCAGGCGGCGCACCATGTCCGGTTCCGCGAAGGCGATGTGGTTGATTTGGTCTTCGTACATGGGGTCAGCATGGACGGTCGGAATCGGTGCCGGAAGTCGACATTGGCCATGCGCCTTGTGCGAGATCGCTGACAAAACGCCGCCGACATCTGCCATGCGGGCCATGGGTCACGGCCCCACAGCAAGGCCGGTGGTGTAGGCTAGGCGGCGATTTCGCTCTTGGGGTTAGGTCGAAAGGAATGCGAGTCGAAGCAAGCGGGGCGACGCTCGGCGCCACGGTGACCAACGTCGATCTGGGCGCACTCGACGACGAGGGCTTCGGCACGGTGCTGGATGCTTGGCATCGCCACGCCGTGCTGGTCTTCCCGGCGCAGCATCTGAGCGATGAGCAGCACATCGCCTTCACGCGGCGTTTCGGGCGCTTGGAACGGGGGCTGACGCGGCGTTCGACGGGCGGCTTGGGGCGGCTTTCGAACGTCGGCAAGGACGGCGCGGTCGTGGACGAGGAGAACATCCAGGCGCGCTTCCAGCGCGGCAATCGCGAGTGGCACTCGGACAGCTCCTACAAGAGCGTCGGCGCCAAGGCGTCCATTCTGGCGGCGCACGTGGTGCCGGAAGAAGGCGGCGAGACCGAGTGGGCGGACATGCGCGCCGCCTGGGATGCGCTGGACGCCGAGCGCCAAGGGTGGCTTGAGGACAAGGTCGCCATCCACAGCTATCGGTTCAGCCACACGTGGCATGGCGGCTTGGACATCCTGAACGCAGAGGAGCTCGAGGACTTGCCGCCGGTGCCGCATCCGCTGCTGCGGATTCACCCGCAGACCGGGCGCAAGAGCCTCTTCGTCGGGCGCCACGCCAGCCACATCGTCGGCGAGGACCTGGCGTCATCCCGCCAGCTGCTGCGCGACCTCACGGCGAACGCATGTGTACCGCCGCGCATTTGGGGACATCGCTGGCAGCCCGGCGACATCGCCATCTGGGACAACCGCTGCGTACTGCACCGAGGCCGGCCTTGGCCGCCCGGACAAGCCCGCGTGATGGCGCGTTCCACGGTCGCCGGCGACGATCCCGACAACGAGTGGGCGATGGCGTAGTACACGCCGGGGGAGCACGGGCGAGCTAGCGAAACTGGTACGCTGAGCGGACAGATCAAGCAGGGAGCGCAAGCGACATGGCAACACTCGTCGAGGCGGTCGAGTTGCTGGAGGCAGGCGACTGGCAGGCCGCCCACAAAATCGTGCAGAACGACTCGTCGGCGCACGGCAGCTGGGCGCACGGCATCGTCCACCTGATGGAAGGCGACTTGGGCAACGCCAGCTACTGGTACGGGCGGGCTGGCCGGGAGCGCCCTGGGGCGGATGCCGCGCAAGCTGAAATCGAGGCACTCAAAGCAGCGCTCGGCTAGGGAAGGGTCAACAGAAAGCGACGCGGTTCTTCGTCAGAGGCGAAGCCCGGCACCCGTGAAGTGCCGAACCAGCCGAGTGTGATTGGGGTTTGGTGGAGCCAGCCGGGATCGAACCGGCGACCTCTACAATGCCATTGTAGCGCTCTCCCAGCTGAGCTATGGCCCCGTGCCCTGCCCCAACCGCTTGGGGCGACAAGTGCGAACAATAGGCCGTGGCGAGCCGCGTTTCAACGCCAATTTCACGCCAGCGCCCGGTAGTCCTGCTCCAAGCGCTTCGCCTCCTTCTTGCTGACGCCGCCCAGGGCGTCCAATGCGCTGCGCAGCCGTGCTCGCGTCAGTTCGCGGCCCAGGTAGGCCATCGAGTCGAAGAGCGAGAGCGCGTTGGCGCGTCCCGCGATGGCGATGAAGAGCGGATGCACGAAGTCGGGCATCTTGAACTGCATCGCCTCGGCGAGGGATTTCAGGGCGTCGTAGAGGTCGTCGCGGCGCCAGCCTCGCAGTTCGTCCAAGCGTCGGCTGGCGTGGTGGAGGATGCGCTTGCAGTCGCTTGCGTCCAAGGTCTTGTGGGCGAAGTCCGCTTCCGAGAGCGCCGCGCGGTCGCCAAGCAGGTAGTCGGCATGCGCCACGAGGTCGCTCAGGCGCTCGGTGCGCGTTTGCAGCAGCGGCGCCAGGGGGGCGAGCGTTTCGCGGTTGAGCGCCCAGGCCGCCACGCGGTCCATGAACTCCGGGGCGCTCAGGGCGCGGATGTGCTGGCCGTTCAGCCAGCCGAGCTTGACCAGATCGAAGACCGGGCCGCGCACGGAAACGCGGTCGATGTCGAAGTGCTCCACCATGTCGTCGAAGCCGAAGATCTCGCGCTCGTCGGGCATCGACCAGCCCATCAGCGCCAGATGGTTCAGCAGCGCTTCGGGCAGGTAGCCGGCGCGGCGGAAGTAGTCGAGGCCGGTGGGGTTGCGGCGCTTGGAGAGCTTGCTGCCGTCGGGGTTGCGCAACAGCGGCAGGTGGTAGTGGGTCGGCATGGGCCAGCCGAAGGCGTCGTAGAGGAGCGCGTGCTTCGGCATCGAGTTCAGCCACTCCTCGCCGCGCAGCACGTGGCTGATTTCCATGAGGTGGTCGTCCACCACGACCGCCAAGTGGTAGGTGGGGAAGCCGTCGGACTTCACCAGCACCTGCATGTCCACCTGCCGCCAGGGAATCTCGACGCTGCCGCGCAAGCCGTCCTGGAACGTGCAAGCGCCCTCTTCCGGCACCGCGAGGCGCAGCACGTGGGGTTCGCCACGGGCGATGCGGGCCCGCGCGTCGGCATCGGAAACCGAGCGGCAGAGGCCGTCGTAGCGCGGCGTCTCGCCCGCCGCCTGCTGTTCGCGGCGCAGCGCGTCGAGGCGTTCGGGGGTGCAGAAGCAGCGAAACGCCCTGCCCTCGCGCAGCAGCGATTCCGCGTGCTCCGCGTAGAGGGCGCGGCGCTCGCTCTGGCGATACGGGCCGAAGGCGCCGCCCACGTCCGGGCCTTCGTCCCAGTCGAGGCCAGCCCAGCGCAGGGCGTCGAAGATGGCGGCTTCCGATTCGGCGCTGCTGCGGGCGCGGTCCGTGTCCTCGATGCGCAGCACGAAGCGGCCGCCGCTGCTCTTGGCGAACGCCCGATTGAAGAGCGCGACGTAGGCCGTGCCGACATGGGGTTCGCCGGTGGGACTCGGCGCGATGCGGGTGCGGACGGAAGACATGGCGAGAGTGTACGATAGCGCGGCTGCGCGTCGGCTAGGCGCGCGGCATCCGGGCGGATGACGCGGCGCGGCGCTTGAAAAGCCGATGCCCGTGGCGCCCTCGCACTCCATCGTCGCAAACGGGAACCGAACTTGACTCAGTTGTCGAGGGCCTTGCCGCTCAAGGAAGCCAGCGCGATGCGGCCGGCGCCGGAAGCGCCAGCGCCCCATCTTCTGCACAACTGGCAGGGACTGCTCGGCAGCGCCGGCAGTCTCGCCGCGTCGCGTCTCGCGGCGTCCGTGGAGCAGCTCGTCGTCTATGTGGCGGAGAGCACCGAGGCCGCCTACCACGCTGGCAACGAGATCCGCTTCTACGGCGGCGGGGGGCTGCCCGTTCGCACCTTCCCGGACTGGGAAATCCTGCCCTACGACAACTTCTCCGCGCATCAGGACATCGCCTCCGGGCGCCTGGCGACCCTCTTCGAACTGCCGACCGCCTCCCACGGCGTGCTGGTGGTGCCGGTCTCCACGCTGCTGCAACGCCTGCCGCCCACGCGCTTCGTGCAGGCGCAATCGCTGGTGCTGGAAGTCGGCCAGCGGTTCCACATCGCCGACCATCGGGATCGCCTGGTGGCGGCGGGCTACCGCGCCGTGGACACGGTGTCCGAACGCGGCGAGTTCGCGGTGCGCGGCTCGCTGATGGACATCTACCCGATGGGCGCTGGCAATCCGGTGCGCATCGACCTCTTCGACGATGAAATCGACACGCTGCGTCTGTTCGACGCGGACACCCAGCGCACGCTCTCCGAAACGTCGGAAGTGCGCATCCTGCCGGCGCGGGAAGTCCCCTTGGACGCGGACGGCATCGCCCGCTTCCGCGACGCCTGGCACCGCACGTTCGATGTGGACGTGCGCAACTGCCGCATCTACCAGGACGTGAGCGCCGGCATGGCGCCCCAAGGCATCGAGTACTACCTGCCGCTGTTCTTCGCGTCGCCGCAATCGTCCGCCGAGACGGGTACCGCGACGTTGTTCGACTACCTGCCGGAGAACGCCGTCTTCGTGCTCGAAACGCAGACCTCCGCCGCCGCCAAACGGCATTCGCAGGAGGTGGCTGCGCGCTACGAATCCCTGCGCCACGACATCGAGCGCCCGATCCTGCCGCCGAGCGCGCTGTTCCTGAGCACCGGCGAGCTCGACGAGCGGTTGAAGAAGCACGGGCGCGTGCGGCTCGACCCCCACGGCAAGCAGCATCGCCACCGCGTCGGCTTCGGCGGGCGGGCGCTGCCGGACCTTGCCGCCAACCACCGGGCGGCGGATCCGGCGTCCAAGCTGCGCACGTTCATCGGCAATGCCGGGGCGCGGGTGCTGCTCACCGCGGAGACGGCCGGGCGGCGCGTCCATCTGAACGACTTTCTGCAGCGCGAGGGGCTGCAGGCCCGCGACGTGGACGATTTCGCCGCCTTCGAGGATGGCGATTCCGCGATCGCGGTGGCCGTCGCGCCCATCGAACGCGGCTACTGGCTGGGCGAACACGCGGCGGTCACGGAGACGGAAATCTTCGGCCATCGCGCCGAGGCAGCCGTGGAGCGGGCGCGAAGGCGCATCATCGATCCCGATCTGGTGGTCAAGAATCTGGTCGAACTCAACATCGGTTCGCCGGTGGTCCACATCGACCACGGCGTGGGCCGCTACCGAGGGCTGGTGACGCTCACCATCGACGACGACCCGATGGAGTTCCTCGCCATCGAGTACGCCGAGGAAGCGAAGCTCTACGTTCCGGTCACTTCCCTGCACCTCGTTTCGCGCTACGCCGGCGCGGACGAAGACACGGCGCCGCTGCACCGGCTCGGCTCGGACCAGTGGAGCAAGGCGAAGCGGCGCGCCGCCGAGAAGGCGCGGGACGCCGCCGCGGAACTGCTCGACGTCTACGCCCGCCGCGAAGCGGCCAACGGCTTCGCCTTCGCGCCGCCGGACGACGACTACCGGCGCTTCGTCGAACAGTTCCCGTTCGAGGCGACGCCGGACCAGGAAGCCACCATCGAAACGCTCATCGAGGACCTCACCAGCCCGAAGGCGACCGACCGCCTGATCTGCGGCGACGTCGGCTTCGGCAAGACGGAAGTGGCGATGCGGGCGGCCTTCCTGGCCGTGGCGAGCGGACGCCAAGTGGCGGTGCTCGCCCCCACCACCCTGCTCGCCCAGCAGCACTTCGAGACCTTCGGCGACCGCTTCGCCGACTGGCCGGTGACCGTCGAAGTCGTCTCCAGGCTGCGCTCCGAAGGCGAGGTGCGCAAGGTCGCCGAACGCCTCGCGGCCGGGCGCGTCGACATTCTGGTCGGCACCCATCGCCTGCTCGCCAAGTCCTTCGTTTTCAAGGATCTGGGCCTCGTCGTCATCGACGAAGAGCATCGCTTCGGCGTCCGCCACAAGGAGCAGCTGAAGAACCTGCGCGCCCACGTGGACGTGATCACCCTCACCGCCACGCCCATCCCGCGCACGCTGAACCTCTCGCTCTCCGGCCTGCGCGACCTTTCGGTGATCGCCACGCCGCCGGCCAAGCGGCTCTCCATCAAGACCTTCGTGATGGAGAAGCGGCGCGGCGTGGTCGCGGAAGCCATCGCCCGCGAATTGGCGCGCGGCGGCCAGGTCTTCTACGTCCACAACGAAGTGCGAACCATCGAACGCGCCGCCGAGGAAGTGGCCGAGGTCGCGCCGCAAGCCCGCATTGGGGTGGGCCATGGGCAGATGCCGAAGCGCCAGTTGGAGCGGGTGATGGCGGACTTCTACCACCGCCGCAGCAACATTCTGGTCTGCACCACCATCATCGAGAGCGGCATCGACATTCCGAACGCCAACACCATGCTGATCGACCGCGCCGACCGCTTCGGCCTAGCGCAGCTGCATCAGCTGCGGGGCCGCGTCGGGCGCTCGCACCGCCAAGCCTACGCGTACCTGATGACGCCGCATCCGAAGGCGCTCACCGCCGATGCCCGCAAGCGCCTGGACGCCGTGCAGGCCGCCGGCGAACTCGGCATCGGCTTCTCGCTCGCCACCCACGATCTGGAGATTCGCGGCGCCGGGGAGTTTCTTGGCGAGGAGCAGTCCGGGCACATCGCCAACATCGGCTTCACGCTCTACATGCAGATGCTCGAACGCGCCGTGGCGGCCATCAAGGCTGGCCGCACGCCGCACTTGGACGAACCGCTGCAAACCAGCCACGACGTGAATCTGCACGCGCCAGCGCTGATTCCAGAGGACTACCTGCCGGACGTCCACGCCCGGCTCATCATGTACAAGCGCATCGCCAACGCGGCGGACCGGCCCGCCCTCGACGATCTGCGCGTGGAGATGATCGACCGCTTCGGCCTCCTGCCGCAGCCTCTGCAGAACCTCTTCCGCACCACCGCGGTGAAGCTCGCGGCGGCCAATCTCGGCATCGACCGCGTGGACCTCGGGCCGAACGGCGGGCGCTTGGAGTTCGGCACGAACACCGCCGTGGCGCCGGTCGCCCTCGTCAAGCTGCTGCAACGGGAACCGAACACCTACCGGCTGCGCGACTCGGCGCAGGGCGGCACGAGCCGGCTGCTGGTGCAGAAGCAGATGGAGCAGCCCGACGCCCGGTTCGTGTTCGTCGAAGCGCTGCTGCAGGAATTCGAGAGCGGCGAGAGCGCGCCGAGCGGCGTTGCCGAGGCGGTGGGAAGCGGGGTCGGCTAGCCGCCCTACCGCGAAGGCAATGCGCAGCGACGCGAACACCGCCGGGAGCTTGCGCCGCGGCGCCGTGCGGGTCGTGGCGATTCTGCTTCTGCTGACCGCTACGCCTATCTTCGCGGCGGACGCGGAGGACTATCTGGAGCATCGCTGGTACCGCATCGAACTCGTGCTGTTCGAGCAAGGGGGCGAGTGGCCGCCGGCGCGTCCACGGCAGCTCGAGGCGATGCGCCTGCCCTTGGACGCTTTCGCGCTCACCCTCGCCGAAGACACCACCCCGCTGGCGCCGTGGCGGGTGGGCGCGGCGCCGCGCTACGACGACCAGCTTCCGCTCTTGATCTCGAACGTCGCGCCGCCGCTGTGGGTGACGGGAGTGTGCGCTGGCGTCTCTCCGCCGGGTACGGCACCCGAGGGCAACGCCTACGATCCGTGTCTGCCGGAGGCGGACTTGGAGGCGTACTTCGCGGACGATCCGCACGCGGTGTGGCCGGAGGATCGACCGCCGAAGCGCACGGCAACGCCCGAGGAACTCGATCCCGAAGGCGCGGCGCTGGAGGCGCTGCTCGACGGCTTTCGGGAGTACGAAAAGGGGCTTCACGCAAGCAGCTATCGTTGGCGACCGACGACGCCCGGGCTGGCACGGTTGCTGCCCCGGTTGCGCGATGCGTACCGAGTCGTGGTCGCCGGATCGTGGCATCAGCCCGTGCCCAGTCGGGATCAGCCGCAGCCGCTGCTCGTGCAGGCGGGAGTCCGCGATGCCGATGGCCGGTTTCCAGTCGAAGGGTGGCTGAGCATCGTCGCGGCGCGCTTCGTCCACTGGGAGGGGCGGCTTCAGTACCGGCACCAGTCTGGAAGAATCGCGTTGCTGACCCAGCGCCGACGCATGGCGAACGGCGAAGACCACTATCTCGACCATCGCGCGGTCGGCATTCTGGCGCGAGTCGAACGCTTGGAAGAGCCCCAGGCGCTGCTCGACCTGCTGGACGCCTACGAGGCGCTGGCCGCGCAGTGATCCGAGCGAGCGGCGAAGCGCTGCTGCGGCCGCCGCGAAGCGCCCCGCTTCGGTTGCTCGTCGACTACCGCGTGCCCCTCTGCGCGACGTTGATGATCGTCGCCCTCGCCTCCACGTTCGTGCTCGGTTCCCAGAGCGCGTCGAGCTTCGTCACTTACGTCCTTGCCGTCTACGTGCTTCTCGGCGCAGCGCGCTGGCGGGGGGTGTTTCTGGATTGGGGCGTCCTGCTCGTTGCGGCGCTGCTGGTCTACATCCCGCTGACGAGCGTCTGGTCCGCCACTTGGGACGGGCGCGGCGCGTTCAGCCAGTCCGTCCGCGCACTACTAGTGTTCACGTTCGTCGTGTCCTTCGCCGAATGCCTGCAGGTGGACTGGTTCCGCCGCCGCCTGACCCTCGCCATCGCCACCGTTGCGGCCTTGGCAGCGCTTGCCGCACTGTGGACGTTTCTCACCGAGCCGCCTTGGGACGAGCGCCTGAACGGCCTCGGCCAACTGGACACCCACGTGAAGGCCGGCGTGGTCTACGCCATGGCTGCGCTCTGCGGCGTCGCCTGGCTGCACGATGGTCCGGGCAGTGCGCCCCGGTTCGTCGTCTGGGGTGTCGCGGCTGCGGTGGCGATGCTTGCCATCGCGGTGGGGTTGACGGGTTCGAGAACCGCCACGGCGTGCGGCGCGTTCGGCCTAGCTTGCCTCCTGCTGAGTCACCGCATCGCGAACGTCGGCCACTTCCTGCGTCTAGCGTTCGCCGCAGCGTGCGCTCTCGCGACGATTCTGCTGGCGGTCTACTTCGCCGTCCCTGGCGGCGAAGCGCTGGTGCTCCCCCGCGGCGACAGTTTCCGCTTGGACATCTGGGCCCAGTTCGTCGGCCGGATCGCCGCCGAGGGCCCGTGGTTCGGGCTTGGCATCCAGGCCAACGACACCACGAACGTTCCAGCGCCCGAGGTGCATATGCACCCGCACAGTCTCTATCTGGCGGTCGCCCACCAAGGCGGCGTCGTTGGCCTAGCGTTGATGCTGGCCATCGTCGCCTTCACTCTGCGCACCCTGCTCCAGCACTACCGGCACCCCGACGCCAAACTCGGCCTGGCGGTGTGGGCCCTCGCCCTCCCCGCCTACCTCCTCGACGGCCACGAACTCGTGGACAAGATCGGCTGGACCTGGCTCTTGTTCTGGCTACCCGTCGCCATCGGCATCTCCCTCCGCTGCGGCCACGCCCTCCAAGACGCGGCCCGATTCTGCGGCCACTTGGAAACGGATCGTTAGCGGCCGCTTTAGGCCGTTCAAGTGGCGAGCGGTGCCGCTTGGATCAGCGATCTGACGGTGTCGAAGAGTCCAAGGCTGTGGATGGATCCAGAACAGGTACGCGGGTCGGCTCGAAGTGCCGTACGTTGCGAGTCACGACGGTCAGGCCGTGCTCAAGCGCCGTGGCGGCAATCAGCAAATCCGGATTGCGATTGCCGATGGAGTCCACCAGTCGGCCCCAACGCTTAGCAATCTGCATATCGACAGGGAGAATGCGTCCGCTGTACAGAGCGACCATGCCATCCAGCCAAGCGGCCAGCGCAGCAGCGAAGGCCGGGTTCAAACGCCGCTGTTGAGCGATGCCACGCTCTACTTCCCCAACTGAAACGACGCTCAGGTGCAGATCCGACGTTCTCTGCTTCGCCATCCAACGCGCAACAGCGGGATTGCGCTCCCGTCGCCGCAGCATCGACAGCACGTCCGTGTCGATCAGAAACATCACAAATCCGTCGGACGGAGGGGATGCGGGATCCTCTCAAACTCCCCGTCGTCTTGGGGAATGGCAAGCAAGAAGTCCGCAAAACCGGACGCATTCGCCTTCTCCAAGTGCCGCAGGCGTTCGTAGTCCTCAGCGGCCAGTACAACGACGGCCGGCTTGCCCCGGCGCGTCACCTGTTGAGGGGTTCCCGCCAAGGCGGCGTCCACAATGGCACCGAATTGGTTCTCGGCGTCCTGAAGCGGCCAAGCGTCCATGCACTCTCCTGTCTAGATGAACGGCTAGAGTGTTGCGCTGCCCACTTGGCCTGTCAACTCGGCACCCCTCAGCCGCATGATCCCTGCACGGCGCACCGTGTCGAAGCGTTACACTAGCGCAGCGCTGGCGAATAACTGAGCGGTTCCGCGATGGCCGATGTCCTGCTTGCCGCGTTGCGGAGCTTGCCGACGCGGTGGCCGAGAAGAGCGCGACGTCGCTGCCGGCGGGTTCCGAAGAACAGCTGCGGGCGCCGTTCGAGAATCTGCTTTCGGCGGCTGCGGCGGCGTTCGGGGTCGAGGCCACGTGCGTGGGCGAGGCGGCGTTGCCGAACCGCCTGGGGCGGCCGGACTTCGCGGTTTCGTGCGGTGGGGCGCTGGCCGGCTACGTGGAGTTGAAGGCGCCCGGCACGGGGGCCGATCAGCGGCGCTTCCGCGGGCGCAACCGGCGGCAGTTCAAGCGCTTCTCGGCGATTCCGAACATCCTCTACGGCGACGGCAACGAGTGGGCGCTCTACCGTGGCGGCGAACGCGCCGGGCGCGTCGTCAGATTGGCGGGAGACATCGTCCGGGAAGGCGCCGGCGCGGTGCAGGAGCAGGACGCAGCGCAGCTCGACAGCCTGCTGCGCGAGTTCCTGGCCTGGCAGCCGATCCTGCCGCTGGACGCGCGCGGGCGGATCGATCTCAAGGCGTTCGCGGCCCTCCTGGCGCCGCTGTGCCAGCTGCTGCGCGACGACGTGGCGGAAGCGCTGGGCGCGACCGCCAGCGTTCGGCCCGGCGACTCGACCGCGCGAAGAGCTGGCGGTTCCGTGCTCGCGCAGTTGGCGAACGACTGGCGGCAGCTGCTGTTTCCCGACGCCACGGACGCGCAGTTCGCGGACGCCTACGCGCAGACCGTGGTCTTCGCCATGCTGCTCGGCCGCGCCGAGGGCGCCGAGCCGCTGACGCTGGAGTATCTATGTTGCAAGTGGTCTTTGAGATGGCCTCCTTGGCTGGTCATGCTTCCAGTGGTGCCTTGGGGGTTCAGGCGAGGGTTGGGAGCGGCGGGCCGATGCCCGCGCTCGGCTGTTCGCTGGCGGAGGCGCCGGAGGATGGCGGCTGGCCCTTCGGGCCTTGGCTGCGGTCGCCGAGGCTCCCTTCGCCAACGCCCGAAGGGCCGCCGGCGTCCCCGGTCGCTTCCGGCGGCGGCGCGTCGTGCTGGCCGCCCGCTCTGGGCGTCCAGAGCCGGTCGTCGCGGAGCAGGACGTTGGCGAGCAGGACGAGCTTGCGCATGACGGCCACCAGGGCGACCTTCCCCGGCTTGCCGTCGGCGACCAGCTGCCGATGCTTGGCGGCCATGTCCGGGTTGCAGCGGACGGCGCTCATCGCCGCCATGTAGAGGAGCCGCCGCACCCGCGCGCGGCCGCCCTTGATGTAGCTGCGGCCCTTCCAGTTCCCCGACTCGCGCGCCATCGGCGCCACGCCGGCCAGGCTGGCCGCGGCCTTGGCGTCGAGCGCGCCCAGTTCCGGCATGTCGGCGACGAGTCCGGCGGCGGTGACCGGGCCGACGCCGGGGATGGAGGCCAGCACCTCGGCGCGCCGCGCCAGCCGCGGGTCGTCCGCCAGCAGCCTTCCGACCCGAGCGTCCACGGCTTTCAGCTGGCGGTCGATCTGCGCCAGCCGGTTGCGGTTCTGCCGCCTGAGCAGCGGGTCGCGGACGTGCGCCCGGCGGTTCAGCGCCGCGACGCGGTCCTTGACCAGGCCGTCGCGCGCCGCGGCCAGTTCGTCGAGGTCGCGCAGCGCCTGCGGCTTCGCCTCCACCTGGCGCAGGGGCAGCGCCCGGCCCATCGCGGCGAGCACCCGCGCGTCCGCCGCGTCCGTCTTCGCCTCTTCGCCCATCGCCTGCGCGAAGCGCCTCGCGCGCGCCGCGTTCACCCGCGCCAGCCGCAGCCGGCCGGCCAGCGCCTCCTCGAAGCCGCGGTGGTAGTGGCCGGTGGACTCGTAGACCACCATCGGGTCCGCCGGCGCGACCCACGCGGCGAACTCCTCGAAGCCCTCGGCGTCGTTGCCGAAGCGCTTCGCATCGTCCGGCCGCCAGGCATCCAGATGCGCCTTCGAGATGTCCACGCCGACGGCGGCATCTCCGCTATGATCGGCCATGCTTTCCTTCTCCTGCTCTTGTCGTTCGGGCCTCGACGCCCACGTATCCATTCAGGACTTGGGAAAGACGGTGGCGACCATTCTCCAGCTCGGCCCGCAACGGTCCACAAGATGCACGGTCCGACCACCGCCACCCTCCGGCCTTCCGGTACCGGAAGGCCGGAGGGGATGGGCCCTCCCGAAGGCCCAATCAACGCGAATCTAAACAGACAAGACGGCCCGGGAGACCCTCGCCGCGCACCACGGTTTGCTGTCGCGGGCGTTGCAAGTGCTCACGGACGCGAGCGTGCGTTCGGAGATGTCGGCGTCCCTGGCGCTGCTGCAACGGGTGCTCGCGGTGGTGCCGCCGGCTCTGTTCGGCACCGTGCGCGATCCGTGGCCGTACTTCTACGAGGACTTCCTTGCCGCCTACGACCCGGCGCTGCGCAAGGACGCTGGCGTCTACTACACGCCCACCGAGGTGGTGCGGGCGCAGGTGCGGCTGGTGGACGAGCTGCTCGTCGACCGCCTCGGCCGGCCGCTCGGCTTCGCCGATCTGGAGGTGACGACGCTGGACCCGGCGGCGGGAACCGGCACCTATCTGCTCGCCATCGTCGAACACGCGCTGGAGCGCGTGGCGCGCAGCCACGGGGAAGGCGCGGTCGGCAGCTACGCCTCGGCGTTGGCGGACAATCTGCACGGCTTCGAGCGCCTCGTCGGCGCCTACGCGGTGAGCGAACTGCGCGTCAGCCGGGCGCTGCGGCAACGCGGCGCGACGAGCGAACGCGCCAACATCTGGCTGACCGACACTCTTGAGAGCCCTCAGCCGGGGTGCGCGAGGGGCGTGCCCCTCGCATGGAAAAGCCCACATGCGACGCCACCGCAGCTGCCGCTGTTCATGGAGCCCATCGCCGAGCAGCACCGGCTGGCGCTCGACGTGAAGGCGCGGACGCCGGTGGTGGTCTGCCTCGGCAATCCGCCCTACGACCGGCACGAGGCCGCCCGGAGCGACAACGGCCATCGCACCGGCGCCTGGGTGCGCTGGGGCGAAGAAGGCCGCGCCGACGACGCCATCTTCCGCGACTTCGTAGCACCGGTGACGGCGGCCTGGCACGGCGGGCAGTTGAAGAACCTCTACAACCTCTACGTGTACTTCTGGCGCTGGGCGCTGTGGAAGGTGTTCGAGCAGGACGACGAGCGCGGCGGCATCGTCAGCTTCATCACGGCGTCGAGCTACCTGGACGGCGCGGCGTTCGAGGGAATGCGCCAGCACATGCGCCGGCTGTGCGACGAGATCTGGATCCTCGATCTCGGCGGCGAAGGACGAGGCGGACGCTTGAGCGAGAACGTCTTCGCGATCCAGACGCCGGTCGCCATCGCGATTGCCATGCGGCGTGGGCCAGTGCAGCAGGACACTCCCGCGCGGGTCCGCTACGCCCGCATCGACGGCAGCCGCGCCGACAAGCTCAAGCGGCTCGACGCCATCGGCGGCTTTCGGGACGTGCGCTGGCGCGACTGCGCCGAGGCGTGGACGGCGCCCTTCCTTCCGCCGGGCGCTGGCGACTACTTCAAGTGGCCGCTTCTGGCCGACCTGATGCCGTGGCAGCACTCCGGCGTCCAGTTGAAGCGCACTTGGCCGATCGCGCCTAACGCAGAAACGTTGGAGCAGCGTTGGCGGGCGCTGTTGAACTCCGAGAACAGCGCCGCCGCCTTTCGGGAAACGGCGGATCGCATGGTGGCCGGGCGCTACCAGGCCGACCTGGTCGGGCCCCACACGGGCGAAGACACGCCCATCGCGGAACTGGCGCCCGACATGGAGACACCGCCGATCCGCCGCTACGCCTACCGTGCGCTGGACCGCCAGCACATATTGGCGGACGGGCGCTTGATGTCGCGGCCACGCCCCGATCTCTGGCGAATTCACAGCGACCGTCAGCTATATCTGACCAGCCTGCTCACCCAGCCGCTCGGCCGCGGACCCGCCGTGATGGCCTGCGCCGACGTTCCAGACCTTCATCACTTCTCGGGGCGCGGTGCCAAGGACGCCATCCCGCTCTATCGCGATGCGGAGGGAGAGATCGCGAACATCGCCCCGGACCTGCTTCGCCAACTCCCCCTCGCCAACGCCAGTGCGGAGGACTTCGCGGCCTACGTCTACGGCCTGCTCGCCCAGCCCGCCTTCACCGCGCGCTTCGCCGACGAACTCGACAGCCGCCAACTGCGCCTGCCCATCACCACCGACGCGGCTCTGTTCCGCGAGGTGCGCGAGGTCGGCTGCAGCCTGTTGAAGCTGCACACCTACCACCGCCGCTTCCGCGCCGAAGACGACCCCGCCAGCGTGCCGCCCGGCGTGGCGCGCTGCACCAAGGGCGTGCCGATGGACGAAGACGGCTATCCGGACTCGTTCTCGCACGATGCGGCCAAGGAGACGCTGCGGGTGGGCGACGGCGAGTTCGCGCCGGTTCCGAGCGCCGTCTACGAGTTCGAGGCATCCGGCCTGAAGGTGGTGCAATCGTGGCTGCGCTACCGCATGAAGCACGGCGCCGGCCGCCAATCCTCCCCGCTCAACGACATCCGCCCAACCCGCTGGCCGCCAACCTTCACCGACGAGCTGCTGGCGCTGCTCTGGGTGCTGGAAGGAACGCTGGCGCTGCAATCCGAACAGGAGCGACTGCTCGCGAAGGTGGTGGCCGCGCCATGCCTTCAGGCCACGGCGATTGCGGCGGTGGACGACGCACCGCAGAAACCGCCAAAGACGCCCCGCAGCGCGCCGCTGCTGAGCGCGTAGGCGACGCATCGATTTTTTTCGCAAACCCCTTGACAGCTCGCTCGTGCGCCTTACAGTACGGGCTCGACAGCCACGGTCACGCATCGTGGCACCGATAACCCCCCCCGGGATTTCGCCGGCAACGGCGCCCCGGGGGCTTTTCGCATCCAATCCATGTAGAGGAAATGCCGTGGCGGTCACGCGCTGCACCGTGTTCATCGACGGCAGCAACTTCTACCATGGCTTGCGGCGCATCGGTCTGGACAGCCAAGACCTCGACTACCGGCGCATGGTCGAGAAGCTCCTCATGGGCCGAGAGCTTCAGGACATACGCTACTACGTCGGCAAACTGTCCGGCGATTTGCGACGAATGCGCCGTCAGAGCCATGCCCTGGACGCCCTTCGTTCGCAAGGCATCCACATCGAGCTTGGGCGGGTGGAGAAGAACACCATGCCAGCCCACTCCAATCCGCTCGCGCATCGCTTGCGCGAGGTGCTGGCCACCCGGCGCACGGAACTGCCGCTAGCGCTTGCCGCAGAGCTGGAGTCCATATGCGAGCAGGACACCGCATACTACGTTGAGAAGCAGGTGGATGTGCTGATCGCCGTGGACATGGTGGGCATGGCGCAGCGGGACGAGTACGACCTCGCCTATCTGCTCTCGGCGGATGGCGACTTCGTGCCGGTGGTGCGTGAAGTCCAGCGGCACGGGAAGAGAGTGTTCGTCGCCAGCCCTTTGCGCGGTAACCAACTGGCGCAGGCAGCAGGCACGTTCATCCGCCTGTCGCGCCCTTGGCTGGGCGATCTGGTCAGCAGCTAGCGAAATCGCCGTGCTTCGCACACACTCTCTGTCGAAGTATCAATGTTACTTGCTCCTAAACTCGTCGTATCGAGCAAGCATGTATTCCGCAATCACGCCCATAAGCTCTGTTGCCGCCTTCGCCTCATCTACCGACACATTCGCTGGCCATGGGCGGCCGTGGCCGGTTCCTTCCGTGTTCCTAAGCCTATTGACGCTACAGGCAACGGTGTACATCGATCTCTCAAGGTCATGTGCATGTGCGCGTGATGGACTCCCCGCACATCCCTCATATGCCATGTGTAGACGTCTAAATGCCTTCCCCAAGCGCTGGGGGAAGCGCAGATGCTTGAGCGTACCTTGGGTCTCGTCGCAAACGTGCGCCGCAACCGCTTCAATGAGATCCTTACCGGTACCCGTCACCAACGCGGCGTCCGACTCACCAGCTCTAGCCCTCTGAACGTAGGCCCGAATGGCCTGGGAGAGCTCGCGGTCTGTGAGGTTGTTGAGAATCAGAGGACGGAACTCTCCTTCGTCGGTAAGTTCGCAGCCGGCTCCTTTGAAGGCCTTTCTCAACGCATCCCTACCTGCCTCATCTACCGCACCAAAGCCACGCCCACCTCTAATGCGGGCAAAGAGCAATTCGATGAAGTCTCTCCCGGCCTCA
This sequence comes from Candidatus Azotimanducaceae bacterium, assembly GCA_965243175.1. Classification (GTDB taxonomy): domain Bacteria; phylum Pseudomonadota; class Gammaproteobacteria; order Pseudomonadales; family Azotimanducaceae; genus VXYL01. The sequence goes on from OZ251532.1 coordinate 3,757,752, forward strand.
ACATCGTGGTCGACGGCCCAAAACAAGACGGACCGCAAACGTCTGGTCTTTCCCTCCGATGGCCCCGGATCGTGAACCACCAACGGTGTGCGTTTGACTTCGTCACCGAGTTCGGAGTGACTGATTGCATCAACCAAGTGTTTCTCGATTGCCCTAGCGATCTCGTCATTCAGTGGCGGTTTCATCGTCCAGTCGTCCAGCCCTGTCTTGGTTTGGCCCTTGTCAACAACTGGTCATGCCGCTTGAGGCGGCCAGCCCGTAGGCAGCCTCTTGGGCTCGGAGTCTAGCGGTTGTCACGCTTGATCCCTATTGGTCGCGAACGGATGTGCCGCCCCCTCGTCGCGTCATGTAGAGCGGCGCGGCTCGCAAGTGGGGGCTGAAGTACGGGTCTTCGGGGCTGGTTGCTTGTAGGAGCTCGACCAAGCGCACCACATCCGAGGCTGGGTCGCGCCGTCCTCTCGTCTGCGATTCCAAGTGCAGGAGCACGACGTCCGGCAGGTAGGCGTTGAGTAGGCCGTGGTTCAAGGCGCGGATGCAGATTTCCACGTCGCTGCCGGCCACCAGGTAGTCCTCGTCGAAGGGGCCGATGTGCTCCACTGTCTGGCGGGAGAGGGCCATGCAGGCGCCGGTGACGGCGCAGACGTTGCGCGGGAGGTTCGGGGGGACGAAGATGTGGCCGTGGCTGTCTGGGAAGTCGCCGCGGTAGATGTGGTCCGCCCAGCGTCCATCGCCGACCACGACGCCGGCGTGCTGGATGCGTCCGCTGGCGTAGAGCAGGAGGGCACCGACGGCACCGACGTCCGGGCGCAACGCTACGTCGGCTAGGCGAGCCAGCCAGTTCTTCGAGCGGGGCTCGGTGTCGTTGTTGAGGAAGACGAACACGTCGCCGCGGGCATGGGCCATGCCGAGATTGTTGAGGCGGCTCCAGTTGAACGGGCCGGGCGCGGGAACGACCTTGAGCGCTGGCCACTTCCGGGCGGCGCTCGCCAGCCAATCCAAGGTCTCCGGCTGCTCCGACTCGTTGTCCAGAACGATCACCTCGAAGTCGCCGTGGTTGCTCTCGAAGATTCCCTCGATGCAGTTCCGCAAGAGCGGCAGGCGGTCTCGCGTGGGCAGGATCACGGAGACCGATGCGTCGCCGTGGCCGAAGTCGCAGCGCCACGGCACAGCGGCCGCACGGGTGACAACAACCTCGGCTGCTGGGCCGTAGCGGTTGCGTAGGAACTGGGCCAGGTAGCTAGGCGGTTTGGCGGGCTCGCTTGTACAAGGCGGCATGAAGCGATGCGCGAGAACCGCGTCGACGTGCTCGACCGCGGTTGCCTGTTCCACCAAGCGGAGCACTAGGCTGTGGTAGTCCTCGGCATCCTCCGGCAACGCCGCCGCCATCCCCGCTGGTAGAAGCAGGCAGCCGAGATAGTCGTGCGCCAAGAGGAGATCCGGCGAGAAAGCGGGCTTGAAGAACGGTGCCGAGTGTCGGCCCGTGGCGTCGATGCGATCCTCGTCGCCGTAGACGAGGGCATCGGCTTTGCTGGCCGGGAGAGTCAAAGCGCCCGGCAGGTAGCCGGGCTTCATCAGCGCCACGTAGTCGAACTCTCCGGTGGCGCGGTCGCGCACGGCGCCGAGCATTGAGCTCAAGGTCGGCGTCTCGGCGCTCGCCACCGACACGTTCAGGAGGTGGATGTCGGGCAGTGCTTGGAAGGTGGCCTCGCCGAGCGGGTCGGTCACGAGCAGGCAGGCGATCCGCTCGGTGCCCGCTTCTTGGCGCAGGCGATGCAGCTGTGCCGCCAAGAGGCGGAGAAAGGCGCTTCTTCGCGCATGGTCGATGCCGAGCGTGGACGCCGCCACCAGGACGCTGCCGCCATTGTGGGTCCGAGGGCGCGATGCTAGCCAGCGGTTGTAGTGCTTGGCGTCCAGGTATTGGCCGTGGGCGGCGGCGGTGGTCGCCCAGCCCAGCACGGCGCCGAGTCCTCGCGCTCGCAGGAGATCAAACGCAATGCCGGCTGCCGAGAGATAGCCGCCAGCGAAGCGAGCGATGCAGTGATGGCTCGCGGCCAAGAAGAGAGCGCGGCTCACACGCCACCGCAGACGCGAGAACCCCTGGCGCGACGGCGCGGCGTCCGAGGGGGCTTTCATGCCTGGAGTGCGTCCCTCGCCGTGAACAACCGCTCGCCACAGCGCTGATGGGCTTGTTCAAGGCGCCGCAGGGGCGGATTCGGATAGGAAATCCGACTCAACCCGACGGACACGGCGTCCACGCCATCCTTGAAGCGGTAGAAGCCATCGTCGGTGCTCGCGAGAAGAATGGGCGATTTGACGGCGATGCGGTCGCCCCATTCCCTTTGCTCGGCGAGTGCCCGCACGATGTCTGCCAGGCGGCTAGCAGACGTTCGGTTTCCAGCGCTCTCGACTGTGCGGCCATCGTTTGAGCGCGCGCCAACGTGTCCTCCAAATCGAGGCATTGATTCCACCTTGTGTCGAGCCGCATGGCCGTTTTTCGCAGAGATGCGCCGATTGCCGCTTGCTGCAACTTCTCCAAGTCTCTGCGCGCCGCCTCGACCGGCCATTCCTGTTCAGGCGGTGGCGCGATGGTGGCCAAGGCCAGCGTCAGCAGCGATTGGCCGGCGTCGCAGCCGGGGTGCGCTTGCTGCAGCGCGTCGTCCAGCGTGACGACGAATCCGGTGTTGCGCCCCAGGCGCTGCTCGACGACGAGGTTGATCTCGTAGTGATCTATCGTGTTGACGTCCGAAGTCACCAGCATGTCGGTACCCAGCGCCAAGGCTTGCGACACGATGACGGCGTCGCTGTCGTACGAGATCTGTTCGGCGGTTCGGTTCGGAAAGCACGCTTCGGTGAAGTGGCTGCGGAGGTCGTAGGCGGCGTCTTCAAGGTCGGGCGTCCAATCGACCCACCGATACGGCAAGTTCGGCTCCTTCGCCAATCGCATCCAGGCGTCCGTGGACATGAAACGCGACGAGGAACCCGCGCCGTCGATGAGTTGCTGCCAGACGCGCGGCAACAGCAGCGTCTTGAAGCCCGCGGATTCCATCCAGCAACAGACGAGCTTGCGCTGCGTTGGGCGCAGCAGCGTGGCGGTGTCGAACGCCGGGCCGAGGGGATCATCCATCGTCGCTGCGCTGGCCTTGGACGGGGCGCACCAGCGCCTTGGCCGCGCGTTCGAGGTTGCCGTCCTTCCTGTTCGCTCTGCCGTGGCGCCGGTGCCAGTCGCTGACGCGGGGAATCTCGTCGGATTCCGGCATGACGGCGCGAATGTCGTACTCCCAACTCAAGTGTTCGGGGTGGTACGTGACGGCCGCCAAACCCTTGAGCTTCGGGTCGCGTGGATAGCCCATGTCGCACCTAGCACGTTCGTTGGGATCATCATACACGCCGCGTGGCGACCGTGAGCGGTGCGAGCCTGCTGGTTCGCGGCACGTTCGTTCGGACGTTGGAGTCGCCGCGAAGCTTCGTGCCGCGTTTCCGGGCGGATGTCTCACATTCCGCATGGCAAATGTCTCACACCACAAAGGGGCGATCGCCCGCATACAGCCGCCGGAGCGCTGCCTATGGTGGCGCCATGGCCAGCCCCAAAGACAGCAACCGCCTGCCCACCGACCCGGCGTTCAAGGCGATCTACTCCTTCCCGCGGATGATCGCCGACGCCCTGCGCGGCTACGCCGTGAAGCCGAAGGGCCCGCTCGACCCGCGCACCGTCGCGGCGCTCGACTTCCGCACCCTGCGCAAGCTCCCCACCGAGTGGGTCACGCCCGGCTTCCGCAAACGCCTCGGCGACCAGGTGTGGCAGGTGCGCTTCCGCTGGGCGCAGGACCGGGAGGACCCGGGCGGCTACCTGCTGATCCTCGTCGAGTTCCAGAGCTCGGTGGACCGCGGCATGGCGCTGCGCATGGCCGGCTACACGATGCAGCTGCTCGCCGAACTGGAGACCACCGGCAGAGTGCGCGTGGGCGGGCCGTATCCGCCGGTCTTCCCGCTCGTCATCCACAACGGGCCGCGGCGTTGGACCGCCTCCACGACGCTGCACGAGAAGATCGCGAAGCCGGGGCCGCCGGCCGTCGCAGCGGTGCGCCCCGAGGATCTAGAGGACGCACGGCGGGCGGCCGAGGACCTGGCGGCGTTCCAGCTTCGCCACGCCTACTTCGGGCTTGATTTCGACCGCTACCGCGGAGACGATCCCAAGCGCGACAATGCGGTGTCGCTGCAGATCTCGTTGGAGAGCGCGTCCACTCTGGACGCCATGCTGCGGCCGGTGGCGCTGCTGCGAGGCTTTGCGCCGACGCGCCTGGCGAGGACGATGCTGGAGTGGGCGCTGCGACGGCTGGGCGTGGACGGCGAGACGGCGGAGGAGATGAAGAGAATGGCGAGTCTGGACGAGTTCCGTTCGCAACTGGAGGAAAGGGCCAGGGGCTGGACCGAGGAGTGGTTCGAGCAGGGGCGTGTCGAGGGAATCGAGCAGGGGCGCACCGAGGGCCGCGTTGAAGGCGAGCGCACGGTGCTCCGGACGCTGGCGGCGGAGCGGTTCGGTGCGTCGGCGAGGCGTCTGGATCCGCTGCTCGAGGAGGTGCATTCCCCGGCCAAGCTGGTGGAGGTCGGCAAGTGGCTCATGGTCGATCCGCTCGATCAGCTGATCGCGAAGGTCGAAGCGGCAGCGAGGGACGATCGCACCAACTGAATCCCGTCGGCGCGGGATGGCTTAGTCAAGTCGCGTCGAAGGTCCCTAGTCGCACGCCAAGGCGGCCATGTCCACGCTTGACGCTGCGCCGGTGCCGGCCAATGAAGCGTAGATGGCGGCGTAGCGGTCGCCCATCAGGCGGCCATTGAAGAGGCGTTCGAAGCGGCGGCGGGCGTTGGCGCCGAGGCGTTCGGCCAGTTCGGGGTCTTGGTGAAGCCGGGCCATTGCCTCGCGCAGCGCGGCTGGCGAGGCGGGTTCGACGACCAGGCCGGTTTCGCCATCGATGTTGACGTGGCTGGTGCCGGATCCGACCTCGGTGGAGACGAGCGCCTTGGCGTGCATCGCGCCTTCGAGAAGCGTGACGCCGAACGCCTCCGAGCGCATGTACGACGGGAATACGAAGGCGCGGCTCAGTTCCAGGAGCGCCACCTTGTCTTCGTCCGAGACGCGGCCGGCGAAGACCACGTTGGAGAGGCCGAGCCGTCGCGCTTGCGCCTTGAGTTCGCCTTCAAGGGGGCCGGCGCCGACGATCACCGCCCGGTACGGCGCACCGACCAAGGCGTCGAGCAGGATGTGCAGGCACTTGTAGTAGCGCAGCACGCCGACGAACAGGAAGAACCCCTCGCCGTAGCGCTGCCGCGCTTGTTCTAGCCGCGCCTGGGGCGGTTTCGGATAGGAGTCCGGCGTCAATCCGATAGGCACGACGTCCACGTCGTCCTTGAAGCCGCCGAGGACGTCCGAGCTCGCCAGATAGTTGGGCGACGTGCAGACGATGCGATCCATCGAGCGCAGAAAGCGCTTCATCAAGGGCGCGTAGAGCGACGCGAGAATGCGCTGGCGCACGATGTCCGAGTGGTACGTGACCACGCTCGGCAGGCGCACCCGGCAGGCGAAGTGCAGCAGGTCCGCGAACGGCCAGGGGAAGTGGTAGTGCACCACGTCCGCCCAACGCAGCAAGCGGCGGAACATCGGCAGCGCCTGCAAGGACATGCTGCACGAGGCGACTTCGACATCGAGCCGCGACCGGAACACCACCGCCTCGGCGCGCCGCACCACTCGCGGCTGCGTGTTCGGACTCACGCACAGCACACGGCTGCGCACCCCGTGGCGCTGCGTGTTCAGGCAAATCTGGCGGATGACCTCCTCCGCCCCGCCCTGGGTCTGTGGAAAGTAGGTGCGGTAGACGTGCAGTACGCGCATTCGCCTTTGGTGCCGCTAGGAAAGTGCGGCGAAGCGTACACGAACGGGCGGCTTGGCGTTGGCTTCGGGTGCCGCGATGGGTCTCCGCTGACTTAGCCAGCGACGGCGTACTCGTCTCCCAGCACGGCGTATGCCTCCTCGGCGCATTGCTCGTTGAGGCGCCGGTCCGTCGTCAAGTGCGACGGCACGCGAGCGGTGGTCAACGCTTCCTCGCGCTTGAGGGCATGAATCTCCCGCCATGCGTCTTCCTCGTCGAGACTTTCGAGACGCGCCCATAGGTCCCGCCAAGACAACGTCAGATCAGAACAGCTGGCCGCGGTCGCTTCCGTCAGGGCGGCGTTCGATGCTTGGCTGTGGAAGTAGGGCAACACCGCAATCGCGGCCACCGAAGCAGCGAGAGAGCCCGCCACCCAGTCCGGTGCGCCAAACAGCAACGAGGCCGCCACGCCAACCGACCCCAAGGCGACGAATGCGGTCAGGCCCATGTGCCAGCGCTGCTGTCGCGCTGCCATCGCCAAGTAGTAGCGCGAGAGACGCTCGGCGTCCAACAGGCCGTGCCAGACTTGAGAAATGTGATGCTCGCTCGCCATGAACAGAACTTTAGGTGCGCATTGCGGCGTCGTCAACGCCAAGCAGTACCGACGCAGCTGCTCGGCCTTCAATCCTCCATCAACGCCCTATGGCGAGTCCTGCCGTGTTGTCGCGCCAGAGCGCGTTCTTCTTCGCCCATGTCCGAGCGGGGGCGCGGGATCATTTCGAAGTGGCCGTAATCGTCGTGGCCTTTCACCAGGATGGCGCGGTCGCCTTCCGCCTTCGTTTGGCGCACGTCCGTGGCGCAGTAGCGGAGCACCATGCCGATGCGGCGGTCGTCGGTGCGGTTCGGCGACGAGCCGTGGACGATGCGCACTTGGTGCAGCGACATCTCGCCGCTCGCGAGCGGGGCCAGCACGGTCTTCGATTCGTCGATGGTGGTCTTCACGGCTTGGCCGCGGCTCAGCAGGTTGTCTTCGGCGTAGGTCTCCTCCTGCTCGAAGAGCTCGCCGCGGTGGCTGCCGGGGACGAAGCGCATCGGTCCGGTGTCTGGGCTGGCGTCGGAGAGCGCCACCCACGCCGTGGCGACATGGTGCGGCCAGAGGCCCCAGTAGGTGGCGTCCTGGTGGTAGGTGACGTAGGACGGCCCTGGCGGCTTGATGAACCAGTCCATCGACCAGAGCAGGACGTTCGGGCCGAGCACCGCCGAGACGGGTTCGACGATGCGCGGGTCGTGAACCAGATCCCAGGCCCAGGCGTGGGTGATCGGCAGCCCGGCGCGAGCGGCGCGTTCGGCGCCCGGCTTCGCTGCTGCCTCCGCGGCCTCCAGGCGGCCTCGGTACGCCAGCGTCTCCGCCTCGGAGAAGACGCGAATGGGGAACAGGAAGCCGTCGCGCTGGAAGCGCTCGACTTGGGCGGCGGTGAGTCCGGTCACCGGATTGCTCGGCTCGGCAGCGCCATCGGGCAGTCCATCGAAAAGCAGGGTCTATTCACTTCGTCGGATTCGCGAACAGCGCATCGAGCTTCCGCTTCGCCTCGCTCGCTTCCGGCGTTTCGTGGACGGGCTGCGCCTCCGCCCCGCTCTCCTCCCCCGTCGAGCCGAAGAGCGCGTTCAGATCCGCCCTCGCCCGGTGCTGGCGTTCGTTGGCGCCCTGCCGGTAGCGGTTGCTCGCCGGGCGGAAGTAGTCGCAGAAGTTGGCGCCTTCCTTGTGGACCGGCGGTTCGGCGCGTTCGTCCGCGCAGGGGCTGGTGGCGTTGGCGCGGTAGTGGCGGCACATGCGGCAGCAGTGCAGGTCCTCGAAGCACTGCGGGCAGTTCATGTGGCGGGTGATGGGCCGCGGCAGTTCGGCGAGGGACGCATCGCAGTTCCAGCAGGTCAGCTCGCGGCCGCCTTCCCCCTGCCCCGCTGTCAATTGAGCACCCGCCGTCACGGGATGCCCACCATTTCGGTTCGAGCGCGCAGCACGTGCATCCGCTCGCCGTCCACCCAGCGCTCCATGCCGTCCGGCTTGATGCGCTGCCGATAGCCGGCCCAGCCGTCGGGGTCGTGGAAGTAGAGTTCGGCCATGCCGGCGTAGGGCTCGTCGGCCGGTTCGAGGCTGTGGCTGACGGCGTAGCGGAAGCCGTCCACCGCCTGCATCGTCTCCCGCACGTTCGGCACGTGGACCTCCAGCCAGTGCTTGAAGAAGGCGTCGTAGTCGGTATCCGGTTTCGCCGTTACCAGGAAGCTCACCTTGAAGAAGCCGGAGCGCGTCATCGGGTACGGCGCGTTCAAGGTCAGCGGTTCGGTGGACAGATGCTCGCTGCCGTCGATGACGACGTACTCCCGCGTCGCCCACGGCATGTACGGCACGGTCTTCTGCTGGAAGGTGTCGCGCGGTTCGGCGCCGAAACCCGTCTTCGGCTTCGGCAGCGCCCGTGGCCACCACAGCTGCGCCACGCCGTCCCAGGGATGCTCGCCGGAGGCATCGGCGTCGAACAGCGTGGCGACGTAGCGCGTCGCATGCAGCCGCTTGCGGGCGGCGCCGTCCTTCTGGCTCTGGATCACCGCTGGCATGTGGTTGGCGAACCAGTGGACGACCAGTTCCTCCCGGGAAGTCTCCGGCTTGCGCTTGATGAGGTACATCATCTTCGCGCCCGGCGTTTCGATCATGCCTTCGCCCTCGTCTGCGTTGCCTGCGGAATCTAGCCTTGGCGCTCGGGCTGGTCAATGCGCGTTCAAGGATCGCGGCGAAGCGCCGAGGCCATCTTGTGGCATAGTAGGCGAACTCAAATGGGAGGGGACCCAAATGGCACATGATCTGGTCATCCGCAACGGCACCGTCGTCGACGGCACGGGCAGCGCGCCCTTCGAGGGCGACGTGGCCATCGACGGCGACTCCATCGCCGCCGTGGGCCAAGTGAGCGACTCCGGCAAGGAAGAGATCGACGCCGCCGGCCTGGTCGTCACGCCCGGCTTCGTCGATCTGCACACCCACCTCGACGCCCAGATCGGCTGGGATCCGCAGATGACGTCGGTCACCTGGCACGGCGTCACCACCGCCCTGCTCGGCAACTGCGGCGTCACCTTCGCGCCCTGCCGCAAGGAAGACCGCGAGTTCCTGGCCGGCATGATGGAAACGGTCGAGGACATCCCGAAGCACGCCATCCTCACCGGCCTGCCCTGGGATTGGGAATCCTACGGCGGCTATCTGGACTCCATCGAGCGCCTAGGGCCGATGATCAACGTCTGCGGCCTGGTTGGCCACAGCGCCACGCGCTTCCACGTGATGGGCGAACGCGCCATCGAGGAACAGGCGACCGAGCAGGAGATCAAGGAGATCGCAGCGCTGGCGGGCGAATCCGTGGCGCAAGGCGCGCTGGGCTTCTCCGTCAACCGCCACCCCGGCCACACCCTGCCCGACCGCCGCCCGATACCAGGCACCTTCGCCTCCAAGGAAGAGATGCTCGCCATCGCCGAAGCGGTGGGCGCCCAGGGCGGCCTCATGCAGACGGTGCCGAACTTCGGCAAGGTCGAAGACGAGATGGACCTGCTCGCCGCCGAAGGCAAGTCCAGCCGCATCCTGTTCAGCGCCATCGGCGAACACCGCGAAACGCTTGATGCGAAGGTGAGCGCCATGCGCGCCGACGGCATCGACATCACCGCGGTCACGGTGCCGCGCGCCGGCGGCGGCGTCACCGGCCTCTCCACCGGCAACTTCTGGCACACGCCGTGCTGGAACGAACTGCGCGGGATGGATCTCGAAGCCCGCCTCGAAGCCATCAAGGATGCCGATTTCCGCGCCCGGCTGGTGGCCGACGTGCGCGACCGCGAGAAGCTGAACGAACACGTGCTGAACATGTCCAAGCGCGTCTACCCGATGGGCGACGACGCCAGGCCGAACTACACGCAGCCGCGCTACGAGAGCCTCGCGGACCTCGCCGCGGCGGCTGGCGAGCATCCGGTGGAAACGTGGCTGCGCCTGACGCTGGAGAGCAACGGCAAGGCGCTCTTCCACAACCGCGCCTTCAACGTCAATCTGGAGAACCTCGAGACGCTCATCACCACCGACTGGGCGATGCCCGGCCTCGGCGATGCCGGCGCCCACGTGAGCCAGATGATCGACTCCGGCTGGGCCACCTTCGTGCTCTCCCACTGGCACCGCGACAAGGGCACCTATTCCATTCAGGAAGCCGTGCGACGCATCGCCGCGGAACCGGCGCGGGTGCTCGGCCTCTCGGACCGGGGCGTGCTCGAAGCGGGCCGCAAGGCGGACGTGAACGTCATCGACATCGACCGCCTGGAGGAACGCCAGCCCTACATCGTCCACGACTTCCCCGGCGGCGCACCGCGCTTCCAGCAACGGGCCGTGGGCTACAAGGCGACGATCTGCAATGGCCGCGTGACCCTGCGCGACGACGAACACACCGGCGTCTGCGCCGGCCAGGTGCTGCGCAACGGCCAAGCGGCTTAGCGGAACGAGAGGGAGGGGCTGCTTCCGCGGTCTCTCCCTCTGGCGGAGGCGGTTCGGCGGGAGGTGTCGTCGGCTGATCGCCAAGGCAAGTGCAATCCCTTATGCTTGACGCATTGCGCTTGGAGGAGCCGAGTCATGGCTAGGAGTTCCATTTGGGCGGCCTTCGCCGCGGCCTTGCTGGCGTTCGCGCCCGTTGCGTCGGCCGCGACGTGGAGCGTGGCCGTTGTCGGGCAAAGAGCCTTTGCGACGGAGTCCGTCACGTCGGGGGATGTCGTGGTCGACTTCCAAGGCGCGCGACCACAGGTGCAGGCCAGCGTTGTTCTGACGGACGACGAAGTCGACTTGATCGATCGGAACGACACCATCGACCTGACGTTCACGTTGGTCAACGCGAAGTTCGCCCGAGCCGTCCGCGGCAGCGCCCTGGAGCTGACTTTTCCGGGAGTCGCTCAATGCGACACGCGCGTGAGGAGCGTCGACAGCGAAGCTGGCACCGCCAGCGCGACGTTCACTGTCGAAACCGTCCCTCGTTCCTCCGGCGACAGCGGCGACTGCGCCGTGTCGCCGCAGCCGGTCCCGCGCAATCCCAGCTTCACTCTCGCGTTGCCAGCGCTCACGGGTTTGGACAACACCAAGCCGGTACTGGCGAAACTGGCGGTGGATGCACCGGCTGGCAGCGGCTGGCCGACCTTGAGCGCAGGCGAGGAAATCTCCACGAGCCGTGTAGATGCTCAAGGCGTAGAGATAGGAAGCCTCATCAATTACGGAGAGGCGTTGCGTGTCGAAGTACTCGGCGCCGGCACTCAGAACGGCCGCTTCGTGAACGCGACGAGCTCGGAAATCGACTTGGCGGCCGGCCGCACCGGCTTCACCGCACCAGGCCGAGCCCACTTGGCCATAGTCCGGGTGGGCAGGTTGGGTGCCAACCAATGCACTAGCCGAGTCCCCCCCTATGGTGGGTTCAACTGGTGTATTCAGCAACGCGACGGCAGGCCGTTCAGTCTTGGCCGGCGGGGCGATGGTCGCGGCGACCTGAACGTCACCGTGACGGGCGACTTCCGCGCCGGCGACATGGTGTTCCTCGACCTCGACGGCGACCGAATGCCGGGATCCGGCGAGGACTTGGACTTGCAGGCCGACGGCTCGATGCAGGAGTCGTTCCGCCTCGACTACGTGGCCGGCAACCCCAACGCGCTGGACGGCGAAGCGGGCGAGCTGGACCGCGAGGAAGGCGTGGCCACCATGAATCTCTACTACCTTCCGAACGGCACGGACGCCTTGCGCCCAGGGGAGTACCGCACGACCCTCACGCTGACGACCGATAGCGCGACGGTTGCGGACAAGGTCGACTTCTACAGCGAGCGCTTAGGCAGGCGCGTTCCGTTCGAGAACAGGCACACGACGAGCTACACGCTGACCGAGGACATGCAGATCGCCTACGCGATTCCGCCGCAGCGCGCTGGCGACTCCGGCACGGTGCGCGTCAACTGCAAGGGCTCCACGCCCTGCACGCTGTACCTGGAGTGCGACGACCAGGACGGCATGTCCTACTTCAGGCAGGTGGCGGAACCGGTGCAGGGCCGTTCCACCCTGGTGCTGACCGCCGAGGATCTGAGCGACGCGCTGGACCTCGGGGAAGGCGTCTGGGAAACCGGCCGGATGTCCTGCACCATCCACTCGACCCGCGACATCTCCGTCCAGCAACTCACCCGCAGCGCCGCCGGCGTGCTGGTGAACAACACCTACGTGGACAACTAGGCGGCACCAAGACGGGGCCCGCCCCTCGCACCGACCCTGGGAACACGGGCGCCTGCGTACAGGCGGCCTGCAGTCGAGACGCCTGCGCTCCCGGGGCGGCGGCAACGGACTCCTTGGCGAGTTCGATCAACCACTCGTCCAAGCGATTGGTGTGCGCCAGGATGGTCCCTTGGGGATCCACGAGAATGTAGGTGGGGAACGCTCTGATGTTCCACGCCGCCGCTACTTCGCTGGCCAAGCCGACGTGCCAGTTCGACCACGGCATGGGCTGGTCGCGCATGAAGTCGGTCACCGTCTCCAGTTCGTTGTCGACGCTGATGGAAAGGAGAGCGAACCGAGCGGGCGGCAGTTCCCCATGCAGTTCCCGCAGCTTCGGCAGCGCCTGAATGCACGGCGCGCACCAAGTCGCCCAGACATCCACCAGAACGACCTTGCCCGCGTAGGCAGATAGGCCCTCCCGCTCCCCGTCCAAGCGCTTGCCGCCGGCTTCCGGCAGCGTTCCGCCAGCGGTCGCGTGGTCGAGGCGAAAGAGCAGTTCGGCTTCCACGTCCGCGAAGGTTCCCGTCAGCATCGTGCCGTCCGCGGCGAGCCGTGCTTGCGGGAACTCCTCCTCGGCCACGCCGTCGCTCAAGCCGGCGATGACTTGCTGAGCGCGCTCCCGCAAGCGCTCGCGTTCTTCAGCGAGCGTCGTCCAGGCGTTGGCCTGCTCGATCAAGTTGACGGCCAAGTGGTAGCGCACCGTGGCCTTCTGGACCGGCTCCGCAGTGCGGGCGACGACGGCTTCGAGCGCGTCGCTGTCCAAATCCTCGTAGTCCTGCACGGTCTGCCGGTTCTCGTCGTCCGCAACGGTCTCGCCTCCATCGTCGCTCGGGCCGCAGGCACCGATCAGCAGCGCCAAGCCCGCCAGAAGCGGACCTCGGATCGACGTCCACATGGTTCGTCTCCTTTCTGCGGTTTCGCCAACGATGCGCCCGTTCACAAAGGCCGGCAAGTGCTCCGGCAAGGCTTGTGCTGGTGGCGCCAGGAGTCGCATGGCGTACTGAGCGCGAACGCTATAATGAGTTCGGGCAGCGCTGATCCTCAGGCGATCCGATGCAAGAAGGGGCCCCATGGACAGCCGCAGGATCATCAGGAGATTGAAGGACGACGGTTGGACCGAGGCGAGCCATAGGGGTAGTCATCGCAAGTACAAGCACCCCAACGCCAAACGCCATGTCGTCGTCCAGCACCCGAGCAAGGACATACCGGTCGGGACGTTGAGGAACATCTACAGGCAGGCCGGCTGGCACTGGCCCGACGACACCGGACAAAGCGGATAGACAGGAGGTCCACGTGCTGTATCCCGTTTGCGTACATCAAGATGGCGACGGCCCGCTCGGCGCCACGATGCCGGACTTCCCCGGCTGCTTTTCCGGTGCGGACGACTGGTCGAGCCTGCCCGACAACGTTCGGGAAGCCGTGAAACTCTATTGCAGCGACGACGACGTGGAGATTCCGAGGCCAAGTTGCCCCGACGATCTGCGCGACCGGCCGGAGTACGCCGGGGGCACTTGGGCATTCATCGACGTTGACGTCCAAGGCAGTCCAGCGCGAGCCGTTGAGGATGCACTGCGCGCGTTGGATGCACTCCACGATGCACCACATAGCCTGCGCGACGCCCTCAATGGCGCCGGTTCGAGCGATGGGCGTGGGCTGTGTTGGTGCGGCTGCGGCCAAGCCGTCGACAACTACTTCAAGCCGGGCCACGACGCCAAGGCGAAGAAGCTCTTGTGCAAGCTTCACTACGGTGGATGCCCTTCCAACCTGCCTGAAAACGTCGCCGGTCCCGAGAGCAGTGCGATTGCCAATCTGCTGGCGCTGCATGGCTACGGGCCGCACAAGAGCCTGAGGCGGGCCTTCCATCTCTGGTTGTTGGAGCAGTTGCTTTAGGCGGCTACGCCGCCACGCGCTTCGCCCGATGCTCTTCCGTGCAGCAACGGAAGCTACGCCTAGCGAGCCAGAGGGGCTGCTCTCTCCGGATCCAGAGCGAGTACGCCATACTCGGAACGTATTCGGCGTTGACTTGAACGCCGCGCACTGAATACGCTCAAGTTCGCAGTCGAGGGGGGAGAGCCGATGGTGGCAGCAGTGGAAAGCGCAAAACGCGCGCGTCTGTTCGTCGATGGGCAGGAGGCGCCGATCGAGTTGCCGATGCTCAAGCCGAGTCTGGGCAACGACGTCATCGACATCGGGGCGCTGACGAAGAACGGCTACTTCACCTACGATCCCGGCTTCGTCTCCACGGCGTCCTGCGACTCCAACATCACCTACATCGATGGCGATGCCGGGGTGCTGCTGCATCGCGGCTATCCCATCGAGCAGCTGGCCGAGCAGTCGAACTTCCTCGAACTCTGCCAGTTGCTGTTGAACGGCGCCCTGCCCTCGCGTACCGAGCGCGCCGCGTTCGAGCGGGCGGTGGCGGCGGAGCAGCGCAACGTGCCGGAGGCGGTGCAGGCGATGGTGCGCCACTTCTCGCCGAGCGCGCATCCGATGGGCATCATGACGGCGCTTGCCGGCGCTCTCGCCGCCGAATACCACGAGGGGCTGGACATCGCCGTCGAGGCGGACCGCGCGGCCACCGCGCAACGGCTGATCGCGCAGATGCCGGCGCTGGCCGCCCTCACCTACCGCCACGGCCAAGGCAAGCCCGCCCTGCCCTGGCGCGACGATTTGAGCTACGCCGCCAATTTCCTCTACGCCACCTTCGCCGACGACGAGAACTACGAAGTCAATCCGGTGATCGAACGGGCGATGGATCGCATCTTCATGCTGCACGCGGACCACGAGCAGAACGCCTCCACGTCCACGGTGCGCTTGGCTGGCTCGACCGGCACCAATCCCTACTCCGCCATCGCCGCTGGCATCGCCGCGCTGTGGGGGCCTTCCCACGGCGGCGCCAACGAGGCCGTGCTGTCCATGCTTGGAGAAATTGGCGACGCCGGGAACATGGACAAGTACGTCGCCAAAGCCAAGGATCGCGACGACCCGTTCCGCATCATGGGCTTCGGCCACCGCGTCTACAAGAACTACGACCCGCGCGCCAAGGTGATGCAGGAGACCTGCCACGAAGTGCTCGCGGAACTCGGCGTGTACGACGACCCGATGCTGCAGATGGCGCAGCGCTTGGAGCGGATTGCGTTGGAAGACGAGTTCTTCATCGAGCGGCGCCTGTATCCGAACGTGGATTTCTACTCCGGCATCACGCTGAAGGCGGTCGGCATCCCGACCGAGATGTTCACTGTGATCTTCGCCGTCGGGCGTACGCCGGGCTGGATCGCGCACTGGTGCGAGATGGTCAGCGAGCCGTACAAGATCGGGCGCCCCAGGCAGCTCTACCGCGGCGCCACCGCCCGCGACTACGTGCCCTTGGCGCAGCGCGGCTGAGGCGCTCCCCTTCGCGTTCAGGCCGCGCTCGACACGTCCGGCGCGGCGTCGTCAATGCGCCGATACGCCGCCGGCAGCGGCTTGCCCGTCGCCAAGGCGCGTTTCAAGTCGCGGGCGTGGCGGCACATGCCGCGGTAGGCGAAGCCCTTGCAGTCGCACGCCACGTCCGCGCCGTCCACTTCCAAACGGTATTCGACAGCGGCGTTCGAGGCGCTGGCGATGGCGTAGACGACGTGCCGCGGCGCGGCAAGCGCTGCCGCCAAGGCGTGGATGGCGCTCTCCGAGATCGGGATCAGTTCGCGCCGCGCCTGTTCGCTCAAGCGCGGCGCGTTTTGACGCAGATAGCGTTCGCTCGCCCGGCGCAGCCATGCTTGCGCGGCGTCGGGCGCCAGTTCGCCGGCGATCGCCGCGTATTCGCCGAGATGCGCGGCCATGCGCCGCAGTTCCTGCAGCACGTCGCCTTGCACCGCGTCGCCTAGCGCGCGCCCTTCGACCACGTCGTCCACCAGCTGCGCCTTCGTTTCGAGCACGGTGCGCACGAACTCTTCGAGCGTCTTCCGCGCCACCATGTAGGTGACGTTCACCGTGCCGGCCTGGCCGATGCGGTGCGCCCGGTCTTCCGCCTGCCAGTGGTTCGCCGGCACCCAGTCCAGATCGTTGAACACCACTTGGTTCGCCGCGGTGAGGTTGATGCCGACCCCGGCGGCGTGGATCTGGCCGATGAACACGCGCACCGAGTCGTCGTTCTGGAAGCGGTCCACCAGCGCCTGGCGCTTCGCGGTCGGCACTTCGCCGGTCACGGTCACGCACAGGTCGCCGAGGGCGCGTTCGAAGCGGCGCGTCGCGTGGGTGAAGCAGGAGAAGAGAATCACCTTTTCGCCCTGCTCCACCGCGCCGCGCACGAAGTCCAGGGTCTGCGGCACCTTGGCTTCGGCCAAACGGCGACGGGCGCCGGAGAACATGGCGATGCCGAGCCGCCCGCCGCGTTCCGTGCGCTCGTCGTCGAGGAAGCGCGCCACGGCGTTGTGCAGCCGTTCGCGCACTTCGGCGTCGACGTCCACTTCGATCCACGTCCGCTGCTTCGGCGGCAGATCCAGCACGTCGTCCTTCTTCCGCCGCAGCATGATGCCCTGCAACTGCACGGAGAGCTCCTGCGCGTTGCTGACGCCGCCGGTCAGCCAATGCCCGTAGTCGTTCTTGCGGCCGTCGCAGTAGCGCTTGGCGAAGGCGAGAAAGCTGCGCCCGAGGGAGTGGCCGACCAGCTGCAGCAGCGGAAACAGGTCGCGCGGGCGGTTGGTGAGCGGCGTGCCGGTGAGCACGTGGACCACAGGCTCGCTGGCGGACTCGGCCAGCAGCCGCCGCGAGTAGACGCTGCGCTGCGAGCGGTGGTTCTTGATGTAGTGGCCTTCGTCGAACACGAGGCCGCGGTAGCGATGCCGCGCCAGGGCGTCGAAATGGCGCTTGAGCAGGTCGTAGTTGACGATTGCCCAGCCTTGGAAGCCGGCCTCGGGAGGCGGCGCGGGGCCGACGATGCGGACCTCCGCGTCGTCCAGCGCCAGCGCGATCTCGCGCGCCCAGTTGTGCTTGACGGACGCCGGGCAGACCACCAGATACGGGCCGTTCGGAACCGCCGTGGTCATAGCGACGATGGATTGGCGGGTCTTGCCGAGCCCCATGTCGTCGGCAAGGATCGAGCGGTGCCTGCCAAGCAGGAACGCCACGCCTTCCACCTGGTGCGGATAGAGGCCAGCGGCGATCCGCTTCGCTTGCGCCAAGCGACGCGTGTCGATGCCAGACGCTGCCGCGCGAGCCGGGCCGCGCGGTTCCGGCGTCGCGTCGACCACCGCCACTTCCGAGTGGTCGACGCGATGCCGGTGCGCGGTCAGTTTCCGAACTGGTACCTGGCCGAAACGCCGAAGATGCGCGGTTCGGTGAGGAAGTAGTTGCGGAAGAAGCCGGACGTGTCCGACGTGAGGTACTTGCCCGTCACGTTGTCGTCGTCCTGGATGTTGCGCACCCAAGCCTTGAGCTGCCAGGCGCCGCGCTCGTAGATCGCCGTGGCGTTGTGCTGCGACCACGCGTCGATTTCGTCGCCGACGGTGTTGAACTCGCGGGCGAACGATTCGCTCTGCCAGTACCAGTCCCAACGCGCCGTCAGCGCCCCGCCGCCGTCCATCGTCCACGTATGCGACAGGCCGAGCTTCAGGGTGTGTTCCGGCGCGTTCGGCAGCTCGTTGCCGTCCAGGTTGGTCGGGATGCCGTCCAAAGTCTCGACGCCCACCGCGTTGAGGAAGTTGCGCGAGAAGTACGCGGGAATGGCGACGCCAGCGCTGTTGGCGGGATAGGGCACTGGAATCACCGCGTTCATCCCTGCCGCCGCGGCGATGATCGCGTTGCTGATCTGCGACTCGCGGGCGATGTAGTTGACGCCGGTGAGCGAGCCTGGGTCGATGTTGTTGAGCAGGATGTAGTCGCTGTTGCCGCCGGTTCGGTTCACCGGGTCCAGCGATTCCGAACCGTCCACTTCGCTGCTCAGCCAGCCGTAGGCGAAGTCCAGCGTCAGCCCCGGCAGCCCTTCCGGTCGCCACTGCCCCTCCAACTCCAAGCCCATCAGATTGGCGTCGATGTTCTCGTTGATCGAGGTGTTGTTGCGGATGCGGGTGGCTTGCAGCCCCACGTAGTCGTATATGAAGAACGAGGCGTTGACCAGCAGCCGGCCGTCGCGCAGCAGGCTCTTGGCGCCGGCTTCGAAGGCGTTGACCTGCTCCGAGTCGAACGTGAACGCCGACGTGCTCTGGAAGACCGGCGGAATCGCCGGATTGAAGCCGCCGGGCTTGTAGCCGCGGCTGTAGAAGCCGTAGAGCATGACGTCGTCGGTGATGCGGTAGTCGAAGCCAAAGCGGCCGCTGATCTCCCGCCACGACGCATCCGACGGGCTGCCGGTAATGAACCGCGTCTCGCCGAAGGCCGGCACCGGCGGCACCGCGGCTGCGATGGCTTTGAAGGCGGCGGTACCGGCGGCCAACCCGGCGTCCGCGCCGATCGCTTGCGGATTGCCGGAAAGCAGCGCCGCCACTGTGGCCTGCAACACTGGCGGCACCGGCAATGCGCCGATGGTGGCGGCAAGCGCTTCAAGCGGCAAGACGCCGCTTTGCACCAAGGCGCCGATCTGCTGCGCGGCGCCGATGGCGGCGAGCAGGCCGATGGCCGTCGGGGCGTTGCTGTCGTACGCAGCGCGAGCGCCGTTAAACTCCAACAGTCGGCTGGTTGCCTGGCTGAGTTGCAGCGTTGGGTCTGCCGCCGTGGCAGCCATTTGGCCGAAAAGACCGTTGCGAATCCAAATGGGTTCCGAGCCGAGCAATCCGCCCACGGCGGCGCTGGCATCCGTGGAGTTCAGCAGCACGCTCGAATCGCTGGTGCTCTTTTCGTCCTCGTTGACGCGCAGTCCGGCGGTCAGCGTCAGCCGGTCGTTCAAGTCGTAGTAGAGCTCGCCGAAGAGCGCGGTGCCCTCCTGCTGGGCGCCGCCTTCGGGATTGTTGGCGTTCATGAAGAAGCCTGGGTACAAGGGCGCGGGGAACACCGCCGGGGGTGCCACCGTCGCCAGGTCGAGCGTGTTGGCGAGCACGTAGTAGCCGCCGTAGTTGCTGCCGTCGAAGCGGCTCGCGCCGACCAGGAAGTTGAACGGCCCGTCGAAGCTGGAGCTCAGCTTCGCCTCCACCGTCCACAACTCGGTGTCCGAGTCCAGCTGGTCGTAGCCGAAGACGCGGTTCTGATGCACCGGCAGGATGCAGCCGCCCGGCACGCCGGCGGTGCCGGCGAGCAGGTTGCAGGTCTCCGACGTCCACTCTTCGCCAGCGCCCCCGGCCGGCGCCGAGACCGGCCAGGCGCCGGACGGATTCGCCGCGGTGCCGGAGAGCCTGGGGCCGACGTCCATCGAGTAGTCCTGGCGCGAGAGGTACTGGCCTTCGCGCCGGGCGCCGATCACGCTCAGCCGCAGCGCGTCGAAGTCGTAGTCCACGCCAAACGCCAAGATCTCCTCGTCGTCCTGGAAGACCGGCTCGAAGTCCGTGTGCATCTTGCGGAAGCCGTCGATTCGCGGGCGCGGGTAGTCGTAGAGCGATGGATCGCCGCCGTCTGCGCCGAGGGGCAGCGCCCCGGCGAGGCCGGCGAAGATGCCGGCGGTGGTGGCGCCGAGGTGCGGCGTCTGCCAGCCGAACTGGTTCGGCAGACAGCCGGTGGTGGGCAGCGGATTGCGCACGCACACCTGGTTCGTGATGCGCGCCCGGTCGTCGTCTTCCTCGAAGACGCTGAACAGCAGCCAGGCGCTCGCCGCGTCGTTGATGTCCCACGCGAAGGTGGTGCGCAGCGCTTGCACGTCGCGCCCGTCGACGTCGTCGTCGATGCCCGGCAGCGTCTGGCCGAGGCCATCGGCTTGGCCGTAGGCCAGGTTCTCGATGTAGCCGTCGCGGCTGAGCCTGAAGCCGGACATGCGCATGGCGACGCGTTCGCCGAGCGGCACGTTCAGCGCGCCCTTCCAGCGCCGGTGCGCGTAGTCGCCGTATTCCACGTCCACGAAGCCGCTGGTGTTGCCGAACTCGGGGCGCTTGGTGACGAAGTTGATGGCGCCGCCGGTGGCGTTGCGCCCGAACAAGGTGCCTTGCGGGCCGCGCAGGATCTCCACCCGCTCCATGTCGAAGAACTCGATGGAGTTCAGGTTGGTCGGCACGGCCACTTCGTTGAGGTGCAGGGAGACGCCGGACTCGCCGGTGCGCCCGATCACCAGATTGCCGATGCCGCGGATGCTGAAGCTGGAACCGCCGAAGTTGGTGGCGGTGAAGGAGACGTTCGGCGCGTTCAGCTGCAAGTCCGACGGGTTGACGACCTGCTGGTCTTCCAAGGCGTCGCCGCCGATGGCGGTGACCGCGATGGGCACGTCCTGCGCGCTCTCGGCCACGCGCTGGGCGGTGACGATGATCTCCTCGATGGCGCCGGTGGCCTGTTCCTGGGCGAACCCTTGGCCAGCGACGCCGAACAATGCGACGCATGCTGCGGTGGTGGCGGCTCTCATGTGCCTGCCTCCGGGTCGAATGTTGGCGAACGATTATACGCGCTTGGCCGGCGCCTCTGAATCGCGCAAGCGCTTACGGCGCTGGGCGCTCGCCGATGCGTTCGAAGATGAGGATTTCGCCCTTGGAATAGACGTAGGCATGGCGACCATCCGGGCTCGTCGCCAGTGCTTGCGACTCGAACGAGCGGATGTAGTTGTTGAAGCGATCCGCTTGCCAGTTGGCCACGTAGTCGGTGGCGGCGAGCGAGGCCGTCTCTTCGGCTTGGGAGGCCGCCTGGGAAAGAGTCGCGCTGAACGCCGAATTGCGGCAGAAGGCATCGAACCCGGCTGCGCCGGGTCGAGTGGCGATGAAGCTGCACTCGCCGTCTTCGTCCCACCAAGTCGCGTTGCCGAAGGCGGCCAGCGTGTCGATCTCTTCCGGCGGCGAGCCGTCCGTGTAGGCATTCGTGACGCCTTCTTCGCTGAGCGTCACGACATAGCCCTCGCCCACGGCAAGCGCAACGACGCCGTCGGCGATCGAGGAGGAGTGGACCGAGGCCAAGGCGCCGGTTTCTTGGTCGCGTTCGTAGACTTCCAGCGCGTGGCCGTCGATGGCGTAGACCAGCGCACCTGCACCCGCTACGGCGCGCTGGAGGTCGGTGATGGACAAGCTCTGCACGGCGCTGAGGCGGGACTCGGCCAAAGCATGCACATCCAGGCCGTAGGCATGACCGTGGTGCAGGAAAGCGCCGGTCGCGTCCAGGAACGCGGCGCGCACTTCGCAAGGAGGCGTCTCGCCCTCGACGATCGTCAACGCGCCTTCGTCCTGCAGCGCCGAACGCGAGTCCTCGCCAGGCGCGAGCTGCCGCCATATGCAGCCCGCGAATGCGTAGAGCTTGCTCCGTGTCGCGTCCCAAATCAGCGCCTGCGGTTCGTCCATTTCGACGATGCGCACTTGCTCCAACGCGCCGCTAGCGGCATCTCGGGCAAGAACGTGCAGACCTTCGGAGGTGCCCAGATAGAGCACCTCGCCACCATCCTCGAAGGCGAGCGCCACGCTGTCGGGCGCTTCGTCGGGCGCAAAGCCAAGGGCCGATGGGGGCAATCGGCCGGCGTAGCGCAGCCAGGTAGGCGCGTCGGCCTGCGCCCAGTTCAGCGTCCATTCGGCGTCGGTGCCGTCGCCCCGCTGCCCTACCCGGACCAGATAGCGCTGCCCTTCGACAGCGTCGAAGCGCACCGAGACCGAGTCTTCTTCGCTCGGCGCCTGCCAGTCGCCATGACTGCGCGCCACCCGCTCGAGGCCATCGAACCCCTCGCCACTCACGCGATAGACGGCCAGCGTGGCCGTGTCGGCGTCCTCAACCCAGAAGCGGTACCAGCCGGCATCCTCGGGCGTGAACGACCACCACACGGAGGAGTGCCCCAGCACGCCACTCGGCTCTTCGGGCCCGAGCGTCGCGAAGTCGCTGGAGGCGTCCACCGAACCGCTGCTGCCGGCAAGCGCAATCGCCTGCGCCAGAGTGTCGTTGGCTGGCGTCTCGCCCCACTCCAGCGTGGCGCTGCCGGTGTCGGTGAATGAAGCGAAATCGCCGTTGTGGAATCCCACGGAAATCCAGTAGCGCCGATCGCCCACCGCTTCGAAACTGAACTCGGTGGACGTCACCTGCGGCCCGGTGCCGGCAACCAGTCGCAACGCGGCCAGCGAAGCCTCGGCACCGTCTTCGCCATCCGCAGCCTCTTCGTCGACTCCTGCCGACGCAAACAGGGTGACCTTGATCTCCGTAAAGGCGGTATCCACGAGTCGCCAGGTGAATCGCCCACTCGAGGGCGCCGTCCACTGCCACCAAGACGTCCTTACGCCGGTATGCGCGGGCTCCTCTGGTTCTACACTGCCGCCAACACTGACGTGCTCGGAACCGGATGCGCCGGTCAGCTCCGTGGCGTGGGCGAAGTCGTCGGCATCCGCCTCGCGCTCGTGCTTTTCCCACTCGAGGTTGAAGGTCCGCCCCGGGGAAAGCGCGTTCCCAGCGGCGACGGCAATGCGGTACTCGGCGCCCGCCTTGGCCGGCAACGTAGCGAAGTCTTGGGGGTACCCCGAGAGGAGTCGCAACGACGCTATGCTGCTGCCCGCGAAGACCAGCACCCTCGAGTACCACTGATCGGTGCGGAAACGCCAAGCACCGTCTTCGGGAGCGGTCCATCGATACCAGACCGTCGCGGCCAATGTGCCGAACTGTTCTGCCGGCTCCAACGTGGCGCCGCGATTGTCGCCGGAAACCTCGCCTGCCTCGTCCTGCAGCTCCAACGCCGCGGCGAAGTCGTCGTTGGTTGGACGCGGCCCTTGGAACCAGGCCAGCGTCATCCGAGCCGGGTGGCTTGAGTGGGTGTCCTTGCGACTAACGCGGACGTGGTACGTCTCGCCTGCTTCAGCGAAGAACGAAAGCCCCCACTGGCCGTACGCCAACTGCGTCAGCGCAGCGATGCGTTGGCCCTGCAATAGATCGACGACTTCGCCGCCGGGCGCCGAGACTCCAAAGCGCATTGCTCCTGACGCCGGTGCGGTCCAGCGAAACCACACCGAAGCCAACGGACGTTCGCCGCCGTGAAATGAGAAGTAGGCTGGCGGTTCGCCGGGCTCGAAAGTCGCAGCCAGCAGATCGACTTCGATGCTGCCGCTTGCGCCGTCGACCTCGGTGGCATCCGCGAAGTCGTCGTTTGCCGGCCGTGCTGCTTCCATTGGCGGCTCCGCTTCCATGTCGTCAATGGCTGGGAAGACCACTGATGTGGTGGCCGAGTTCGCGTTCCAAGCGTCAGCCGAGAAGTACAGTCGCGATGCTTCGCCGCTGTAGACGTCCACGTCGAACACCACTTGCTGTCGTTCTCCTGCCCCCACTTCCCCGACCAGCACGTACTCTGCCCCAGTCGACGGCGAGTGCGCGACGCCACTTTCGCTGCCCACGGGTCTCACTTCGATGTCCGTGGAGCACTCCGCATCCGCCGCGGTGCGACAGGCAGCGACGCCGACCCGCACGCCGGCGGCAACGTAGCCATCCACGGACAGCGACAGCGCAATGCGATAGCGGCGCTCTTCGATCGCGCGCATGTCGTCCAGCGCAAGGTCGAGCGTGGGCGTGGACGGACCGCGCACGACGGTCCACGCCAAGCCGGCGCGAGGCGCTTCGGTGTAGACGCGATGCGCCACGACACCGGCCCGGTAGGTGCCCGGCGCGGGGTTCTCGACGATGATCCACTCGACGTTGTCTCGCCGCGAAGTCGATGCGTACTCGCCGCAGGCGTACTTCTCGCAATCGCCGTCCCTGTCCAGCCAGAGGTCGAGGTCGTTCAGCACCGCGCTGCCGATCGTGTCCGCGGGCGGCTCGTCCCAGGTCAACACGACCTCCAGACGGCTCGCGCCTTCGGGCACTTCGATGTCCTGATGGCCGACGCCATCCTGTTCCAGCGTCGCGGTCGCCGCGCCGCTTTCCCAGCCGTCCGCCTCCGGTCTCTGCAACACGCTGGTGCGGGCCGACGCCTTGCCGAGACCGAACTGCACTTGCAGGGCACCTGGCCCAGCGCTGTTGGTCGCCGCGAAAGCACCGCCAGCCAACCAGGCGTCCGGCTTGATGGCGCTGGCCATCAGCCGCGCCCGGACGAGTGCCGGGTGCTCGCGGTAGTCGGCGACTGCGTCCATCAGCAGCGCAGCCACACCAGCGACGGCAGGCGACGACATGCTGGTGCCCCTAGAACCAACGTAGCTGCCGCGGCTGCCGTCTCCTTTGGCCGAGTAGACGTCCACACCGATGCCAACGACCTGCGGCACTAAGCGGCCGTCGAACGTAGGGCCCACGCTGCTGAACTCGGCCAGTTCGCCGTTGTCCTGGATGGCGCCTACCGACAGCGAGCTCTTGGCCGAGCCGAAGCTCGAGAATCCGTGGATGCCGGCATTCGATTGCGCCGCCACGTACAGCTGTCGATGCGCCCATACCACGGCATCCAACTTGCGTTCGCCCGATGATCGACCGCGCCACGTCCTGCTGGTGGACGCAAGGCTCATGTTGACCACCAGCGGTTTGACCGCAACGGCTTGTGCCCCGCAGCCCGATGCGAGCGTCATGAAGTCCATCCCACGCGAGATGCTGTCGAACGCTCCGCCGCCGTAGCGGCTCAGCACCTTGGCGAAGCGTATGTGCGCCACGGCCGGCGCCATGCCGGCGTACTTCGCTTCTGCGAAACCGTTGCCGGCGATGGTGCCGGTGACATGCGTGCCGTGGCCGCTTTGGTCCACCCACAGGTCGGCATCTTCCGTTCTGTGGTCGCTCCAGACGAAGTTGGCGCCGCAGATGCTCTGGCGGTGGCTGGCGATGTCCAGGTGGTTGGTGTTGAGGCCGGTGTCCATTACGCCGATGGGAACGGCGCCGCCGCCCGTGCCGGTGAACAGCCCCGGCGCGTCGGCGTGGAAGCGCACCGCGTCCGCGCCCATGGCCGGCACGGCGGTGTCGTGGGTCGCCCGGAAGATCTCCATCGGCTCCACCCCCAGCACGAAATCCGCTTGGACGATGGCGTCGAAGGCGGCAGCATCGATGTTGGCCGTGTAGGCGCGGATGTCGGCATCAAAGCGCCCGACTTCGGCGCCGCGGGCCAGCAACTCGTGGCGCCAGCGACCGTCCTGGTCTTGCGCCATCAAGGTGATCAGCACCGGTACGCGCTGCAACGGTGCGGCTTGGATCTCGGCTTGGAACGCGGCGTGGGTCTTGCGCTGCGGCGGCACCACGCCAAGGCCGGACACGGCTGGCAGAGCAGCCGCGGCGGCGAGGCTGGCTTCGTCGGCTGGCAGCCTAGCGCGGAGCAGTCTTCCAGACGCGCCGAGAATGTCGATTCCGAAGCGGGATACCGCGTTGGCCGCGTCCGCAGCGTTGGCGCCGTCGGCCAAGCGCAGCCAGCCGAACACCCAATCCCGCTGCGTTCGCCGCGCCTCGCCCGCGATGGCCGCGACCGGTGCGGCGGCGAAGAGCCAATCCAAACCGTCGTCCTGCTGCGCTTCGACACGGAGCGGAGGGTCCATCCACGACTGCTCCATGGTCGTCGGAGCGCTGGTGAAGGAATAGCCGTCAGGGGGCGTTGGAACAGGGGCAGGCCCCAACTGGCCCGGTGCCGCCATTGGAAGCGGGGGTTCGCGCACTTGCACCGGGCGTGCTTCGCCACGGCCTTCGGCCGCGATCTGGCGGCGCGCGGCTTCGATCTCCGCCTCTACTTCAACCGGCTGATCGACGGCGGGCCGGGCGAGCGGCTGCGACATCGCACCGGGGCGAATGTCGAGGGCGGCGAAGGCGATGGCCAGCGCGGCAACGATGCCGAGCACTGCCGCGGTCCAGCGGATCGCTCGGCGCCTGTTCGACGGTTCCATGTCCACGCCTGCATGAGGTTGCGAGTCGAGCTTAACGCAAAGCGCGACATCGAGAGAGGCGTTCCCGCCGACGGGGTGTACGACAAGCCCTAGGCCACCCCACGCTGGGAAACGCGGGCTTCTGCCCGCATGCAGGCGAGACGCCTGCGCTCCCAGGGCCGGTGCGCCGCGCGGTCGCTCCTGTAGAATCCTCGGCGATGTCCGTTGCGCCGCAACCGCCCTCCCCTGGCGCCGTTGGCGACCAAACCGTCGTTGGCGTTCTGGGCCTCGGCTACGTGGGGCTGCCGCTGGCGGTGGAGTTCGGCAAGCGCTTCGAGACGCGCGGCTTCGATGTCGAACCGTGCCGCGTCGCCGAGCTGAAAGCGGGACACGACGCCACACGGGAATTGACGCCCGCCGAAATCGGCGCCGCGGACAAGCTGACGGTGAGCGAACGCCTCGACGCCTTGCGCGGCTGCGACGTCTTCGTCGTGGCGGTGCCGACGCCCATCGACGAACGCAAGCGCCCGGATCTCTCCGCCTTCGAGCAAGCCGCACGGCTCGTCGGCCAGGTGATCGCGCCCGGCGCCGTGGTGGTGTTCGAGTCCACTGTGTTCCCCGGCGCCACCGAAGAGGTGGCCGTGCCGCTGGTGGCGGCCGAATCCGGCCTCGTCTACAACCGCGGCTTCTTTGCCGGCTACAGCCCGGAGCGCATCAACCCAGGGGACAAGCAGCACCGCCTGCCGAACGTGGTGAAGATCACATCCGGCTCCACGCCCGAAGCCGCCGCCTTCGTGGATGCGCTCTATCGCAGCATCGTCTCCGCCGGCACCCACCAAGCACCTGACATCCGCACCGCCGAAGCAGCCAAGGTGATCGAGAACATCCAGCGCGACCTGAACATCGCCCTGGTGAACGAATTCGCCATGATCTTCAACCGCTTGGACCTGGATACCGAGGCCGTGCTGCAAGCCGCCGGCAGCAAGTGGAACTTCCACGCCTACCGGCCGGGGCTGGTCGGCGGGCATTGCATCGGCGTGGATCCCTACTATCTCGCTGCGAAGGCGGAAGCCGCGGGCTGCAAGCCGGAACTGCTGCTCTCCGGGCGGCGCATCAACGATGGCATGGCGGAGTACATCGCCGAACGGCTCGCGGCGCTGATGGCCGAGGCGTCCATCGACGTGGCCACGGCGCGGGTTCTGGTGATGGGCCTCGCGTTCAAGGAGAACTGCGCGGACGTGCGCAACACCAAGGTGGCGGACGTGATCGCGTCGCTGCGCGAACGCGGCGCCGAGGTGGACGTGTTCGACCCGTGCGTGGATGCGAACGCGGTGGGCGAGACCTTGCTCGCCATGCCCGCGGAGAACGCCTACGACGCGGTGCTGATCGCGGTGGCGCACGACGCCTTCCGCGAACTCGGCGCTGGCCGCATCCGCGCGTTCGGCAAGGCGAACAGCGTGCTCTTCGACGTGAAGCATCTGCTGCCCGCTGAAGCCGTGGACGGGCGGCTTTGATGCGCGCGGTGGTGACGGGCGCGGCGGGCTTCATCGGCTCGTTCGTCGCGATGAAGCTCCTCGAACGCGGCGACGCGGTGCTCGGCATCGACAATCTGAACAGCTACTACGATCCGCAGTTGAAGCAGGCGCGGCTGGATCGCCTGACGGAGCATCCGCAGTTCGCGTTCGAGCGCATTGACGTTGCGGACCAGGCCGCAGTGCGCGAGGCGTTCCTTGAACACGAACCGCAGCGCGTCATGCACTTGGCGGCCCAGGCTGGCGTTCGGCACTCCATCGAGAACCCAGGCGCCTACGTGGAAGCCAACGTCGCGGGCTTTCTGAGCGTTCTCGAAGCGGCCCGCTCGTGCGGCGTGGAGCATCTGGTGTACGCCTCCACCAGCGCCGTCTACGGCGGCAACGCGCAGCTGCCGTTCGCGGTTTCCGACAACGTCGACCGCCCGCTCTCCATGTACGCCGCCACCAAGAAGTGCAACGAATTGATGGCGCACGCCTACAGCCATCTGCACGGCCTGCCGACCACCGGGCTGCGCTTCTTCACCGTCTACGGGCCGTGGGGCCGCCCGGACATGGCGCTGTTCGTGTTCACGCGCCGAATTCTCGCCGGCGAACCCATCGACGTGTTCAACCACGGCCACCACCGCCGCGACTTCACCTACATCGACGACATCGTGGAAGGCGCCGTGCGGGTGTTCGACCGCCCGCCCGCGCCCAACGACGGCGCACCCTATCGCCTCTACAACATCGGCGGCGGCAAGCCGGTGGAACTGCTGCGCTTCATCGAGCTGATCGAAGAGAACCTGGGGCGCAAGGCGACGAAGAACCTGCTGCCGATGCAAGCGGGCGACGTGGCGGAGACGCACGCCGACGTGACGCCGCTGGAACGCGACTTCGGCTTCGCCCCGCGAACGCCCATCGAGACCGGCATCGAGCGGTTCGTGGCGTGGTATCGGGACTACTTCGGGCCGGTCTGAAGCCGCGCAAGTGAACATCCTCGTCACCGGCGGCACCGGCTACATCGGCAGCCACACCGCCGTCGAACTGCTCGACGCTGGCCACGAACCCACGCTGCTCGACGACTTCTCGAACTCCTCCCCCGGCGCCTTGGCGGCCCTGCGCCTGCTCGCCAACCGCGACATCCCCTTCGTGCAGGCCGACGTGCGCGACGGCAAGCGCCTCGATGCGGTCTTCGCTAATGGCCGCTTCGACGCCGTCGTCCACTTCGCGGCCTTGAAGTCGGTGGCCGACTCGGTCGCCCAACCGCTCGCCTACTACGACGTCGACGTCTCCGGCACGGCCAGCGTGCTGCGCAGCATGGCCCGCCACGGCGTGAAGACCATCGTCTTCAGCTCGTCCGCAACCGTCTACGGCGCCGCTTCGGCCATGCCGCTGACGGAAGACAGCCCGCTCGCGCCGGTGAATCCGTACGGCCGCTGCAAGCAGATCGCCGAGCAGATGCTGCGCGATCTCCACGCCGCAGACAGCGACTGGCGCATCTCCATCCTGCGCTACTTCAACCCCGTGGGCGCCCACCGCAGCGGCCTCGTCGGCGAAGATCCGGCGGGGGAAGCGCAGAACCTCCTGCCAGTCGTGGCGAAGGTGGCGGCGGGACTGCGCGAGCGGTTGGACGTGTTCGGCGACGACTATCCAACGCCGGACGGCACCTGCATCCGCGACTACGTCCACGTGGTCGATCTCGCCAGAGGCCATGTGAAGGCATTGGAATATCTAGCGGAAAGCCCACGGCTCGCCATCCACAACCTCGGCACCGGCCGCGGCCACAGCGTCTTCGAGGTGATCCGCGCCTTCGAGCAGGCAAGCGGCCGCAAGGTGCCGCGCCGAGTCGTCGAACGCCGCCCGGGAGACGTGGCCGAGTCCTACGCCGATGTCACCCGCGCCCGCGCCGAACTCGGCTGGGAGGCCACCTTCGATCTCCAGCGGATGTGCGAAGACGTCTGGCGCTGGCAGTCCTCGCATCCCAACGGCTACGCGGACGCGACACCCACCGGCTAGGCGCATCCTGTGGAGAAGCCGGCGACAACCTGTGTACATCCGGGGCGCGTTCGGCAAGCGAACTGTTAAGCTCCGCGCCCGCCTCGGGCATCTGGTGGCAAACTCATGTCGATTCGCGCCCTCTTCTCCGGCATCGGCCGCTTGTTCGCCTTCCTGCGCGTCACGTTGGCCAACATGCTGGTGCTGCTCGTTCTGCTGCTGGTCGTGGCGATCTTCATCGGCATCGGCGCCGGGCCGTCGCGCCCGCTGGTGGACGAAGGGAGCGCGCTGCTGGTGGCGCCGAAGGGCATCGTGGTGGAACAGCAGAGCGCCGATCCGATGCTCCTGCTCGCTGGCGAACTCGGCCAAGCGGACGTCGGCGATCTGCTGCGCGGCATCGAACGCGCCGCCGAGGACGACCGCGTGGCGGCGCTGGTGCTCGACCTCACCTCCACCGCCTTCTCGGCCCCCGCGCAGCTCGAAGTGCTGGGCGAGGCCGTGGCGGCGTTCCGCGAGCGCGGGAAGATGGTCGTCGCCAAAGGCGACTACTACAACCGCGACCAGTTCTACCTGGCCAGTTTCGCCGACGAGATCTACATGCATCCGATGGGCGAAGTGACGCTCGGCGGCTACGCCCTCTACGGCGACTACTTCCAGGGCCTGCTGGAAACGCTCGACGTCAACGTCCACGTGTTCCGCGTCGGTACCTACAAGGCGGCGGTGGAACCCTACACGCGCCGCGACATGTCGCCGGAGGCGAAAGCGGCCAACCAGGCGCTGGTCGATGGCCTGTGGGAACGCTACGCGGCGCAGGTCGGCGCAAACCGGGGACTGTCGCCCGAAGCCATCGTCGCCTACGCGGACCGCTTCGACGAGTTCCTGGCCGCGGCGGACGGCAACACCGCCCAAGCGGCGCTGGAATACGGGCTGGTGGACGCGCTGCTGACCAAGGAGCAGATCGCCGAGCGGCTGCGGGATCTAGTCGGAGAAGCCGAGAGCGCCAGCACGGACGCCCCCGACTTCCGCCACATCGCGCTGGACGACTACCTGCAACCACGCCCGCCCGTTGTCTTCGGCGACACGGTGGCGGTGCTCACCGCGACCGGCAACATCCTCATGGGCAAGCAGCCGCGCGGCGCCATCGGCGCTACGAACGTCGCCAAGCTGCTGCGCCAGGCGCGCGAAGACGACGCTGTGAAGGCGCTGGTGCTGCGCATACACAGCGGCGGCGGCAGCGCTTTCGCCTCCGAGATCATTCGCCTCGAAATCGAGCGCGTACGCGAACTCGGCAAGCCTGTGGTCGCCTCCATGGCCGGCGTCGCAGCCTCCGGCGGCTACTGGATCGCCGCCGACGCGGACGAAATCTGGGCCGCGCCGACCACCCTCACCGGCTCCATCGGCATCTTCGGCATCGTCCCCACCTTCGAGGACACCCTGGGTTCCGCGGGCGTCACCCGAGACGGCGTGGTCAGCGGCCCCTTCGCCAACGCCCTAGACCCCTTCGTCGGCCTAAGCGACGGCATGGCCCGAGCGCTGCAATCCACCGTCGACCACGGCTACCGACAGTTCCTGCGCGTGGTGGCAAACGGCCGCGAAATGTCCACCGAACAAGTGGACGCCGTGGGGCAAGGCCGCGTCTGGAGCGGCGCCAAAGCCCAGGAACTCGGCCTGGTCGACAAGCTCGGCCACCTAGACGACGCCATCGCCAGCGCAGCCACCCTCGCCGGCATCGAAAACTACAGGGTGCGGCACTTGGAAGAACCGCTACCCCCGTGGCAAGCCGCCCTGCAGACCGCGTTGGAGGAGTACGGCGCCCAACCCCTCCCCTCCCCCGCCCTGGCCGGCAAGGCCAAGACGCTGCTGCGCAGCCTGGGCCAGATCCGAGCGCTCAACGACCCGAAGCACGTCTACGCACTGTGCGGGGCGTGCGACACGACGTTCTGACCGGCCGGCGCAACGCACAATGACGACGTTGCGGAAGCCTTGGTTCGCAGTGTTCTCGATGGCGGCGGTCACCGGCTTGCTGTTGGTGGCGATGGAGTTCTTCGGGCTCCGCACAGTCATGCCCGTGGTTCAGATGGCGTTTTATCTGACGTTCTTCGCCTTCATCGTGATCTTGCGCTGGCCAGCGCTATGGCCGCGGGTCCATCGCAACATGCGCCGAGCGTTCAAGCTCGACGAACAGGACCACATCTGGAAGGTCTGATACTGCCTCGCGCCTAGCAGTGACCCTTGAGCATCGCTCCGCAGAACCTTCATAGTTTCAATGCCGAGCGGCGGCAACTCCAAGCGCCGGTTCGTCGCCTTCCACCACCAACGGCAAGGCGCGGTCGTCGTTCAGGACATCGCAAGCTTTGTGGATCACGGCCACGGCTTGTTCGCGGGAGATCGAATCGTAGCTCTCAACGAAGCTATCGACCGTCCCGCCGCGTCCCAAATGCATGAACAGCATGTCGATCGTGACGCGGGTGCCAGCGAAACAAGGGGTGCCGCCCAGCTTGCCCGGGATGCTGTCTATCGGCGAGGCTGCCATGGAAAGTCTCCTGAATCCGTCGAGGTCTGCTGCAAGCACTGGCGATACATGCCCCAAGCAACGATGGCGCCGGCGGGCGCTTGGCGTTCCTCGCGGAAGATCTTCTCGCCCCAAGGCTTGTCCGGGTCTCGGTCGAACAGCGCCAAGTGGCCTTCGTCGGCGTTGCAGGAATCCATGTAGGTGCTGATCTGGCCGAGGGCCTCGCGCATCGTGTGCTCGCGGCTTCCTCGAATCAGCTTGCATTCGATGACGATTCGGCGTTCCGGGCGGCCAGCGGCGGCGGGCCAGAAAATCGTCAAGTCCGTGCGTCCGCGGCCGACGCCGTATTCGCGCTCGATTCGTCCGCGGCTGTTGACGATGCGTTGCAGAAACGCTTGCAGCAGCAACTGCGGGCCCGCTTCTCGGTATTGGAACCTCTCCACCCAGTGCGCCGAATGCTGGCGGAAGAAATCCTGGAAGCCGCGCATCAGCGCATCCATTCGCAACCCTCCGTCTGGTGCGACGTACCAGGGCACATCGACCGGCAGCATCGCTTGGGCGGCATGGGTGAGCTGTCTCGGCACCACTTCCCTATAAATCGGGTTGGCGATGGCCACGGGGTCTTGCCGGCTGACGAGGCCGAGGTCGCGCACGTATTCGATGTCGTCGTCGGCGACGTTCTCGAGGCCGGCATCGCCGCACAGCAAAGGTTCGATCACGCGGCGTACGCGCTCGTCCTCGAGCTGACGAGCAAGTTGATCGAGGTGGGTCTCGCGGCGCAGCACCAACTGCTCCACAGCGTCGCGAATGGCGCTTTGGGCAATGGGTTGGCGGCGGTTGCGCCCGGCTTCGCTGCGGAAGCAGGCTTCGTCCGCAAGGGCGTTCACCAGCCAAGGCTGGCCGCGGGTTTGGCGCCAGACTTCGTCCAGCGCGTCCTCGTGGAACTGCTGTTCGGTGGCCTCCGTGTGTTGACGCAACAGGGCGAACGTCTGACGTTTCGAGAAGTTGCCAAGGCGCAGCGAGCGGGCCTTCACGTTGAACGCGCTGCCGCCGAGCACGACCGCGTTCTCCGCGCTGGACCAGATGCGGTAGTCGCGGACATCGCGGACGCCGCACAGCACGATGCTGTGGGGATAGCGGCGTGGCCGCTTGGGGTAGCCGGCGCGCAGCTGGCGGAGCACGGCGATCAACGTGTCGCCGATCAGCGCGTCGATCTCGTCGATGAACAGCACCAGCGGTTTTTCTTCGGCCTCGGCCCAGCGCGAAAGCGACTCTTGCAGCGCGTTGTGAGGCCCCCCAGCGTCGAGCGCGTCCGGCCAGATGCCGCGCAAGTGCGCGCTGCCAAGCACGGCTTCTTCCTCCTGAGCCAATGCGCGCAGAATGGCGCGCATCGCCGCGCCCACATCCTCCCGCGCCGACTGGCCGATCTCCACGTTGATGTACACGCAGCGGTAACGCTCGCTGCTGTTCAGCAGTTCCATCAGTGCCAGCAGCGCGGTGGTCTTGCCGGTCTGCCGCGGGGCGTGCAGGACGAAGTAGAGCTTGCGCTCGATCAGGCGCAGCACCTCCTCGATGTCCAAGCGCTCCAAAGGCGGAATGTGGTAGTGGTCTTCCGCGATGATGGGGCCGGCGATGTTGAAGTCGCGCATGGGGGCAGTGTCGCATGGTTCGCTTTGGTTTAGCGCGGGCAAGCGTCGGCCTCCTGCTCAAGAGGTCTCGGCATGTCGTGCCCTTTTACAGCACCCACACGGACACGCTGCCCGCTTCTCCTTGGCGTTCGTCTCGGTCTGCCGCTCCGCCTCGCCCCTTGCTCACGCGCCGGTCGAAAAGCACCAGATGCCCTTGTGCGGCACCGCACTGGGCCATGTAGCCGAAGGTCTGCTCGAGGCCCCGCTCGATGGTTCCCTCCAAGCTCTTGCGATCCGAATCGCGCAGCACCTTGCACTCGATCACGAAGCGCTCCCAAAGGTCCGAAGGCTGCCCAGATTCGCGCGGCCACAGCACCAGCAGGTCGGTAGCGCCGCGACCCAGGCCGTATTCCCGTTCGATGCGCCCGCCGCCGTTCACGACCCGTTGCAGATACGCTTGCAGGATGAGCTGCGGCCCTGCTTCGCGGTAGTCGAAGCGCTGCATCCATTGTTCGGCGTGTTCGCCGAAGAACGTGCGGAAGGCGGCGAGCAGCTTCGCCATGTCCAAGCGGCCAGCAGCATCCACGTACCAAGACGCTTGCACTTGCAGGCGTTCCTGCGCCATGGCGGTGAGTTCACGCGGCACCACTTCGGCGTAGATGGGGTTCGCCATGCGGATGCCTTGGCCCGCCGCGATCAGTCCCAGATCGCGAACATATTCCACGTCGCGCCCGAAGCGGATGTCCGCCGCGTCGCCGCACGGCACCTCCGCATCGCTTAGGAGCGGCTCGATCACGCGCCGTACCCGTTCCTCTTCCAACTTGTGCGCCAGCTGGTCCAGATGCGTGCGCCGCGACAGGATCAGTTCCTCCCGCGCCGCGAAGATGTCGTCCTCCTCGATGGTGCGCGAGCGGTCGCGGCCAGCCTTGTTCTCGAAGCACGCCCCGGCGCACAGCGCGTTCACCAGCCAAGGCTGGCCTTGGGTCTGCGCCCACACCGCCGCTTCGGCTTCCGGCGAGAAGCACTGCCCGGTCTCGTCGGTGTGCTGCTTCATCAGCGCTTGCGTCTCGTCCTCGGTGAAGTCGCCGAGCCGCAGCGACTTCGCGGCGACGTTGAAGGGGCTGCCACCGGTGATCACCTCGCCCGAACTTGAGCGGATTCGATAGTCTCGGGAGCCCTCAGCGGGGGTGCGCGAGGGGCTTGCCCCTCGCATGGAAATATCCCGTACGCCGCAGAGCACGATGCTCGCCGGGAAGCCTTCGGGGCGTTGGTCGTAGCCGGCGCGCAGCTGGCGCAGCACGGAGAGCAGCGTGTCGCCGACCAGCGAGTCGATTTCGTCCACGAGCAGAACCAGCGGCGTTGGATTCGCCATGCACCATTGCGTCAGCGTTTCCTTCAGCGCGTCCTCCGCGCCAACCTTGGCCAGCACCTCCGGCCAGATGTCGTCCAAGCGGCTGTCGCCCAGCAACCGTGCGCGCGTGGCCAAGCCGCTCAGCACGGCGCGTATGCCGCGCGCCACGTCGTCGCGCGCCACTTGTGCCGCTTCCACGTTCACGTGTACGCAGCGGTACTCGCCAACGTCGCCGCTGTTCAGCAGATCGCGCAAGGCAATCAGGGCCGAGGTCTTGCCCGTTTGCCGTGGCGCGTGCAGCACGAAGTAGCGCTCGTCCCGAACGAGGCCCAACACGTCGTCCACATCGACGCGGCCAAGCGGCTCGATGGCGTAGTGCTTGTCCGGGCGCATCGGCCCTTCGGTGTTGAAGAAGCGCATGGGGCCGGATTATGGCACTTGGCGGCGCTGCGGCGGGTGTTGGGCGCGGATGGTTCCGCAGTCGCGGGCCGGTGTTGGCCCCTGTGGTTGCTGGGCCGGCTGGTTCGCGGGTATTGGATTTGCGGCTGCGCCCCGGGATGGGTGCCGCCGCTGGAAGAGGAGCAGGAGGTGAAGGACGGCGTCAACGCGAAGTGGATGGAGCGGGCAGCGAAGCGCGTTGGTTCGGCGTTGGCAGCGGACGCGGCCGAGGACGGGGAAGGCGCAGGCTGAGACCGGCAGCAAGGAGATTGTCGCTGTTGTATGCTGTCAACATGCGGCGGGCGAGGCATCCAAAGAAGGATGTGGAAGCCGCGCTTGCAGATGCCGAAGCTGTCGGTTGGCGCGTCACGCCCACTGCGTCCGGTCATCGCTGGGGCTTGATGCGCTGCGGCAAGGGTGATCGTTCGGGCTGCCAAGCGTCGATCTGGTCCACGCCCCGCAGTCCTGCTGCCCACGCCAAGCAGTTGCGGCGGCTGGTTGGAAACTGTCCGAATGGCCGCGAAGCCAGCGGCACGCAAAAGGAGGAGAGCTAAGGTGTCGACCCACCACTTCACCCTGATCGTCGATGGCGCGGACTTGCAGGACGAATCCGTCGTGAACGGCCTCTTCGAGGCGGGATGCGACGATGCGCTGGCCGGCAGGTCGGACGGCGTGCAGTTCCTTGATTTCGACCGTGACGCCGCCAGCCTGGGCGAAGCCGTGCTTTCCGCTGTGGCCGACGCCGAACGGGTGAATGGCGTTCGAGTCGTCCGCCTTGCCGATGCGGGGCTGGCTTCCATGGCAGACATCGCTGCCCGCACTGGACGAACCCGGGAAGGCGTGCGGCTGTTGGTTTCAGGTGCCCGCGGTCCTGGCGGGTTTCCGCCTCCTGTCACGGATCCCAGGGGCAGGTACCGCCTGTGGCGCTGGACCGATGTCGAGTGCTGGTTTGGAAGCGCACTCGGCGAGGAGATTTCGTCAATGCACCAAGGGCGTTTGGTCGCGGCTATCAACGCCTGCCTTGAACTCCGCCAGCAGCGGCCTTGGCTGGATGCGGGCAACCAAGACCGTTTGCGGGCGTTGGCGGAGTTCTAACGGTCGGTTCGCGGTGGCGCGAACTTGCTCGGCGGCTGCTCCGCCGCGTCCTGACGCCCTCTGTGTCAAGGCCCGCTTGCTCAGACTCTGGCATGCCCCTCAGCGACACCCGCTGTAGCCGAGCGCGTACCCCGTGTAAGTGCGGTCCACCGAAATGTCGCCCTCGTTGTCCACCACGATGTCGGCTGTCAGCCGCACTTCGTCCTCCCGCGTGAAACCCAGCTCCGGAGTGCATCTTCCCCTCCTCCCAAAGCACGGTTCCCACTGTGCTACTTTGCCCGCCCATGAGCGGCGAAGATCACAAACAAGCGCTACCGGCTGGCTTCCAGCTTGGCGCCTACCATGTGGTGCGCGTCTTGGGCGTTGGCGGGTTCGGCGTGACCTACCTGTGCGAGCACGCGGGGCTGCGCGTCCAGGTCGCCGTGAAGGAGTACCTGCCGAATGAGATCGCCGTGCGCGACGGCACGGAGGTCCACCCGAAGTCGGCAGGCGACCGCGAGGGGTTCGAGTGGGGCTTGAGCCGGTTTCTGGACGAGGCCAGGACGCTGGCCCGCTTCGAGCATCCGAACGTGGTGCGGGTGCGCGACTGCTTCAAGGCCAACAACACCGCCTACATCGTGATGGACTACGAGGACGGCGAACCGCTCGACGCCCTGCTGCGACGCCACGGTACACTGACCGAGGCGCAGTTGAAGCGGGTGCTACTGCCGGTGGCGGACGGGCTGCGGCAGGTCCACGCGGCGGGCTTCCTGCACCGTGACATCAAGCCTTCCAACATCTCGTGCGCCGCTCGGACGAATCGCCCGTGCTGCTTGACTTCGGCTCAGCACGGCAGGCGCTTGGTCGTAGAAGCAGGAGCGTGACGGCCATCGCCTCGGCAGGGTATTCGCCGCCGGAGCAGTACGAGAGCAACGGAGCGCACGGCGCGTGGACGGACATCTACGCCCTCTCGGCTTTGTGCTACCGCGCCATCACGGGCGATGCGCCAATGGAGGCGACGCAGCGCCAGAGCCAGTTGCTGCGCTCGCAGACAGACCCGCTACCGAAGTTGGCGGATGTGGCTACGGGCTATTCGCCCGCGTTCGTAAAGGCCGTG
Organism: Candidatus Azotimanducaceae bacterium; assembly: GCA_965243175.1. Taxonomy (GTDB): domain Bacteria; phylum Pseudomonadota; class Gammaproteobacteria; order Pseudomonadales; family Azotimanducaceae; genus VXYL01. The sequence continues at coordinate 3,795,360 of OZ251532.1, forward strand.
GATTGGGGCTTGCGCCTAATCGAGACGGAGCGCCCGCAGAGCTTGGATGATTGGCTGCCGCGACTGGAAAGGCGTATGACACCGCGATGGCCGCATGACTCGCAAGTCGGGGCAACCACGCCAGCCTCTTCGCCTCCGACTACCCATCGAACGGATGAGCGAGAGGCCGCCACGAGCAGCCGCAGGGCCGCATGGCTAGCGGCCGGCTTCTTCCTTGTTGTAGCCGCGCTCGTGCTGGCGGCGTTGCGGCCGGCGTCGGCTTGGTTGGCCATGCAATACCACGCGGAACAGCCGTTCACGGTGCAGGTGGACCCGGCAGATGCGCAGGTGCGCGTTCTGAACAACGGTCTGGCGTACCGCGCGGGGATGGAGCTACCGGCGGGGTCGTACCAAGTCGAGGTGAGTGCGCAGGGTTACGCGACGAAGACGGAGACGGTGACGCACGGCACCGGGCCCACGTTCCATCGCATGGTGCTGTCGCTGCTTCGCCAGCCCTTCACCGTGGAGGCGGACCCGACGAACGCTCGAGTGCGCCTTCTGAACGCCGGCCTGTCGTACCGGGCCGGATGGAACTGCCGGCGGGGTCGTACGAAGTCGAGGCGAGTGCATCGGGTCACGCGACGAAGACAGAGACGGTGGCGCACGGCACCGCGCCGACGCTACATCGGATGGTCTTGTCGCCGCTTGGCCAGCCTTTCACGGTGCAGGTGAACCCGGCGAACGCGCGGGTGCGCATTCTGAACGCCGGCCTCTTGCATCGCGTCGACCGCAAGTTCTGGTTGCCGTACCGGGTCGGGATGGAACTGGCGGCAGGGTCGTACGAAGTCGAGGCCAGTGCGCCGGGTTACGCGACGAAGGCAGAGACGGTGGCGCACGGCAGCGCGCCGACGCTGCATCGGATGGTCTTGTCGCCGCTTGGCCAGCCCTTCACGGTGCGCACAGAGCCCGCCGATGCGCTAGTGCGCCTTCTGAACACCGGCCTGCCGTACCGCGCCGGGATGGAGCTGGCGGCAGGGTCGTACGAAGTCGAGGCGAGTGCGCCGGGTTACGCGACGAAGACCGAAGCGGTGGCGCACGGTGCCCTGCCAACACTGCATCGGATGACCCTGTCGCCGCTTGGCCAGCCTTTCACGGTGCTGGTAGAGCCGGTGGACGCACGGGTTCGGCTGTTGGATCGTGCGCAGCCGTATCGCCCGGGGATGCTGCTGTGGCCGGGTTCGTACCGGGTGGAAGTGAGCGCGGAAGGCTACGAGACCGCGACGGAGAACATAACGCATAGAGCGGGGCCGACCGTGCTGCGTGTCGCACTACAAGCCAAGCCGGTTTCACCGGCTGGCTACTTTACGCGAGGATCAAACAAGGACGATGTTCTGCGTCTGCAGGGCACACCTTCGGGCATCCAGCGGTACAGCGCATCGCGCAAAGAGGTCTGGAGCTACGGCTACAGCAGCGTGGAAATCGACATACGGACGAACACAGTCCTTCAATGGAGCAACATCTCGCGAAACCTCAAGGCCAAGTTGCTTCCGGGCGGCAACACGACCAACGCCCCCTACTTCACGCGGGGATCGCACAGCGACGACGTGCTGCGTCTGCAAGGCTCACCTTCGGGCATCCAACGGTACAGCGCACCGCGCAAAGAGGTCTGGAGCTACGGCTACAGCAGCGTGGAAATCAACATACGGACGAACACAGTCCTTCAATGGAGCAACATCTCGCGAAACCTCAAGGCCAAGTTGCTTCCGGGCGGCAACATGACCAACGCCCCCTACTTCACGCGGGGATCGTACAGCGACGACGTGCTGCGTCTGCAAGGTACACCTTCGGGCATCCAGCGGTACAGCGCATCGCGGAAAGAGGTCTGGAGCTACGGCTACAGCAGCGTAGAAATCGATATGCGAACAGGCACAGTTCTTCAGTGGAGCAACATCGCAGGCAACCTGAAAGTTCGAATGTAGCCGTTTCCGAAACGCGACATTACGATCTGTCGCGATAACTACGGCATTCCAAACCCGGCCCTCGTGGGCTATGTTCCTATATGAATCTCCCATACGTCCCAAGGGCGACTAATGCTGCGGAACGTGTAGATGTAGTGTTGTCGGCCTCATCATCCGTAATGGAACTCCCGCCGTAAAGGACCTCCAACTTCCCTTCCTTTGCGGCATCATCGAGCTTCTAGAAGTACCCTCTCAAAGCACCCTTCTGATGCATGTTGATGGCGGTTGCGACGTCCTGCGGCACCTTCACCCACCATGCGTACAACGACGGCCCGTAGTGCCAGATCGTCAATGCACTTGCTCCAACCACAGCGACAACAAACATGGTCGCAAATGTCCCTGGTATTATGCCCAATGCCAGCACCGCGCTGATCATCCCTATGAGCTTGCGGCGCAAACCCCAACGGCGGGCCATACTTGCAGACGGCCCTGAACACCCGCATCTTTGCCAAGTCCCACCCTCTGAGAGTAAGGGTGGCGTTGAAGAGCGCAGATTGATGCGTGATCTCGCTGCCACTCTCGCGGTGGATGATGAGACTGGCCAGTGCAGGTTGGGCCTCAACATCCGCAATGCCCAAGTCCTTCAATTTCGCCATGGCATCTCCATCAACGGAGACCAAGTGACTTGGCGTGTTCTTCCTGGAGGCCGATGTCCAATCTTTTTCTTGTCGCGAAAAGACCTTGAGATCGGAAATCGGAATTATGGCGTCGCACCAACTCGACCGCCCAAGCACGTTCACATTCCAGCAGGCAACGTACTTTCTCAAGTGAGCGGCGGGTGATTGGGGCCCATGCCGATTACCCAACTCCGGTCTGTCTTCGTCCCGGGAGCCAAAGCCGCCAATTCTCCGACACCTCTCGTCCACAGCTCCCCGCGCAAGGAGCTCCACAACCTTGATGTGCGATGCGTCCAGTTCGTCAAAGAGTTCGATCACAGCATCATCCGGTCAGAAAGTTCCGAGCCACCGATCCCGTCTCGCGCCATGCACGGTGCGCTGCCAGTTCCGGCGACCGCCAGCCACCGGCGAGTTGAACCTCCATCGGCAACTCGCGGAGTGTGACGAGATCTCGCGCCATACCGCCGCTGCTCGTCGCCCCGTGGATGCGGGTCTCTTCGGCCATTCGCCTCACCAGCCTTGCGATCTGATTTTGCTCAACGGGACGACTGGTTCGGTTGCCGGCTTCGTGTTCGCTAACGACCACCATCTGGATGATAGCGAATTTTCGATCGAGGCGAGGCGACCGTAGGGGTTCAGACGGTGGCCGGGTCGCGGCGCCCGATGTCGGATTTCGCGATGAAATGGACTAGCGGGAAGCCGGGGGAGTCCTCCGCCTCGCGCCACACCTTCGAGACGACTTCGGAGCGCACCTGCACGAGGCCCTGTCCATCCAACTGTTCGACCTTGCCGTCGTAGATGATGTTCACGTCCACCGTGGGGTCATCTTCGTCATAGTCGAACCCACGGCGGACATTGACTCGAACCACCTCGACGTCGCCAAAGCTGGAGCGGAAGGCCGCCTCGGCGATTTCCCCTACTTGCCGTTCGTTCATCCCGAAACCTCCTATGGCTGGCGCTGCCTGAACAGCATCTGGGTGGCGAACTCGCGACGATGCCGAACGTCGGCTTGCTCGAATCGGCTGATCGCGGTCTCGGCGGAAGCGATGTCGCCAAGAACGTCCGATTTGCGGTAGACGCCTTCGTCGAGCGCGTAGTCCGCGCGCTGCCGCGCCCTTTGCAGCATGGCGAAGGTGTCGGCGAACCCGCGCACCTCCGGCGGAAATTCTTCCAGTGCCCGCTTGTTTTCACACGCGTTTCTGGCTCTCCCGTGCTCTAGGGCGCGATACACCCGATGCCACGCCGGGCTGCGGTCTCTGCCCACCAGCGCGTTCGCCGCTGCGTACGCCAAACAATGGAACATGGCGTAGTACGCGGTGCTGACGGCACGACGGAGGCTCGCCTGCGTGGGGCATCGGGGGTTCATTTCCGCCATGCTGCGGGCGGCTTCTATCAAGTCACGCGACTTCACGGCGCAAGTCCTCGATGCGGGGGCGGCGGCCAGTGTGAACGGCGGGGAGTTTACTCTGTCGTCGGCGGCCTGCACAGCAGGCAACGTCATTTTGCGGACTACGGCCACTCCCGCACGCCGCCGAGTGCCACCGCCGCTGACCGAGATGTTAGCGCAAGACCGTAATGTCCCCTTGTGCAAGTTAGAGATGTCCCCTTTGGACTTAGGGTGTTGCCTTTTCGCGGAAGCGAGGAGGTGGAAGTTGAAGGGGACGATGACGGTGGCGGAGGCGGATCGCGCGGCGGTGGTCATGGCGGTGGTGGAGAAGCGGATGAGGCAGCGCGAGGCGGCGGAGCGTCTGGGGCTGTGCGTGCGGCAGGTGAAGCGTCTGGCGAAGCGCTACCGGGCGCATGGCGCTGCCGGGATGGCGTCGGCGCGGCGCGGGGTTCCGTCGAACCGGGCGTTCGGCGAGGAGGCGCGGCGGGAGGCGCTGCGGCTGGTTCGGGAGCACTACGCGGACTTCGGGCCGACGTTCGCGGCGGAGAAGCTGCTGGAGAGGCACGGGGTGTCGGTGTCGCGGGAGACGCTGCGGAAGTGGATGGCGGAGGACGGGCTGTGGCGTCCGAAGGGCCGTCGGGAGGCGGTGGTCCACCAGAGCCGCGAGCGCCGGCCGCGGCTCGGCGAGCTGGTGCAGGTGGACGGTTCGCCGCACGACTGGTTCGAGGGGCGCGGGCCGCGCTGCGCGCTGATCGTGTTCATCGACGACGCCACGAGCCGGCTGCTGGCGCTGCGGTTCTTCGCGGCGGAGACGACGGAGGCGTACATGGAGACGCTGCGCGGGCACCTCGCCGAGCACGGCCGGCCGGTGTCGCCGTGCTCGGACCGCTACGGCGTGTTCCGCGTGAACCGGAAGGGCCGCGAGGGCGCGCCGACGCAGTTCACGCGGGCGCTGCGGACGCTGGACATCGAGCCGATCCACGCGCGCGCGCCGCAGGCGAAGGGGCGGGTGGAGCGGGCGAACCGGACGCTGCAGGACCGGCTGGCGAAGGAGATGCGGCTGCGCGGCATCGGCGGCATGGAGGCGGCGAACGCGTACCTGCCGGAGTTCGTCGCGGAGCACAACCGGCGCTTCGCGGCGGCGCCGCGGGAGGCGGAGGACGCGCACCGTCCGGTGCTCCACGACGCGGACGAACTGGCGCTGATCCTCAGCGAGCACCACGTGCGCAAGCTGTCGAAGAACCTGACGTTCCAGTTCGAGCGGCGCGAGCACCAGCTGACGGGCGAGGGGAAGGGCCGCCGGCTTCGCGGCGCGGCGGTGACGGTGTGCAAGGGCTACGACGGGTCGGTGGCGGTGCTGCTCGGCGGCCGGCGGCTGGCGTTCCGCGTGCTCGGGGAAGGCGAGGCGGCGGTTCCGGTCGCGGACGAGAAGGACGTCGGCGGGCGGGTGGACGCCGCCAAGGCGGCGCAGGCGGCGCGGACGGGCTGGAAGCCGGCGCCGGACCATCCCTGGCGGCAGTCGTTCAAGGCCTCGCGGCGGGACGCGGCGTGAGCCGGCGGCCTCGTCCGAACGCGCCCCGCGTTTTCCACCGCCTTCCCACCGCCGCTCTTGAAGTCGAGGGGATCGCGGCCGTGGAAAGGCGGTGGAAAGCGCTGCTCGGCTCGTCCAGGCGAACCGCCTCGCGCAGCCGCGGCAGGCGGTTCCGAGGCTAGTACCCTAACTGCGTTGTATTGATGGATACAGGCGCTTGAGCTTGATGCGGGCGTCGTCGGTGGTGAAGCGCCAGTCCACGCGGGTGGACTGGCGGTTGCGGGGTTCCTGCCAGGCCTCCACTTCGCGGCGCAGGGCGTCCTGGTCGGGGATGCGCCGGTCGAGGCACTGCGCGGCCAGGGCGGACAGCTCGATCTCCGCCATGTTCAGCCAGCTGCCGTGCTTCGGGGTGTAGTGGATCTCCAGCCGCCGGGCGATGCGCCGCGCCTCGGCCGGCTCGAACGCCTCGTAGAGCGACCCCGGCGCATGGGTGTTGAGGTTGTCCATCACCAGCACCACGCGCTTGTCCGGGAAGTCCACGTCCACCAGCCGCCCGATCGCCCGCGCCCAGTCCACCTTGGCGCGCCGGTCCGTGACCTCCACCCGCCGCCAGCCTTCCAGCGGCGCGAACAGCATGAACAGGTTGCTCACGCCGTTGCGTTCGTATTCGTAGTCGTAGCGCGTCGGCGTCCCGGCCTCGCCCGGCTTCGGCGGCAGCGGCGTCCGCGTCTCCTTGACCTGCTGCTTTCGTCCATGCACACCAGCACCTCGTCCTCGCCGAACTCCCGCTGGTAGACGTCCAGCACGTCCTCCATCGCCGCGACGAAGCCCGCGTCCTCCTTCGGCGGAATGCACCAGCAGTCCTTCAGCCACGGCTTGAGGCGGTTTTTTTCAGCGCCTGGCGCACCGTCTCCGGGCACACCGATTCCACGACGTCCAGCTCCACCAGACGATCCGCCAGCAGCCGCAGGGTCCACTTCGCCCGACCCTCCGGCGGATCCCCGCACGCAATCGCCACCAGCCGCGCCTCCGCCTCGCCGTCCAGAACCCGCGCCTTGCGCCGCTTCTGCTCCCGCCGGTTCAGCGCCGCTTCCAGCCCTTCCTCGACGAACCGGCGGCGCACCCGCTCCACCGTCGCCGTGCCCGCCGACAGCGCCGACGCCACCTCCTCGTTCGTCCACTTGCGGCCTTCCGACTCGTCGCACATGAGCAGGATCCGCCCCCGCGTCTGCTTCGACGCCAGCGTCTTCCCCTTCGACACCAGCGCCTTCAACCCGTCGCGCTCCTCCGCCGTCAGCACCACTCGATGCCGTTTCGCCATCCCCGGACCTCCCTGTCCGATTCCAGACCCCGAACCCTACTCGCAATACCCCATCAATTCAACGCGGTTGCCCTACTAGGAGAAGGGGACATCTCTACTTTGCACAAAAGGGGACATCTCTACTTTGCGTTGACACCGCCGCTGACCGAGATGCAGTTGGGAGCGCGTGCTGCTGACGGTGGCGGACGGGCTGCGGTGCAGGAACCTCGCCGCGTGGACCTGCCGACGAATCTCCCGTGCTGCTCGACTTGGCTCGGCGCGGCAGGCGTTGGTCGCAGAAGCAGGAGCATGACCGCATCGTGTTGACAGCCACCAACGCTTCGACGACACTGGCAAGCAGGCGGACAGGAGAATTGTCGTGGCGAGTGTGTGGCACGATGGCCACGATCGCTGGGTTGTACACTTGGCGGCGCAGGCCAAGTCCGAAGTGACGATTGAAGTCCACATGAGTCGGGAGACGGCAGAGAAGCTGGCGTCTCGGGAGACGGCTAGACTTCAAGCGCTCAATCCCGGCCGCGATCTGCCGCCTGAAGATGTCGGAACGGCGGTTCTTCAGGTCCTTGGCCTTGGCGCATCGGATGGGGACGATTGAACCATGTTCGACTACTTCACAGAGGATGGCACCAAGACGGACGATTGCACCGAAGCCAAGACGCGGCGGCGGCGTGGATCGTCGGAACCTCCCCTTCGGCTGATTTGGGGCGGCACCCCAAGCGCCGACGAACTGTACGAAAGGCTCGTCGCATTGCTGTCGCCAGTGGCCGCCGATGGCGACATGACGGTGCTCTCGAGGGAACAGCTCTTCGCCGATGGCCAAGATCACGCCTCGGCTGATCGTCCGTTGGTTGTGCGCGCAGCCAACGCAAGAGAGAACACGGAAGCGCAAATCGCCGCGTGGCTGGCGACGCCGAATCCGTCGCTAGGCGGCGATCGTCCCGACGATCTGCTTCGCGGCGATGCGCAAGGCCGCTGTCGTCTCGGCTATGTAATCGCCGAGATGGAGCAAGGCGCTTTTTCGTGAATCTGGATCGCGTGGCGGGCATTGCCGGAACGCAGCTGGCGAACTCGACTTGGTACCGGGCCACCCTGGGGCGTCGCTCGCCGTTGGAGTTTCGCCACACTTCCAAGGCCACAACGCGGTTTGGTTCCGCTCGCTCCCAGTATTTCATACTCTACTTCGCGGCTGACCCGATGACCGCCTTGCTGGAAGTGGAAGCCGTGGTTGCCACGCACAATCCACCGCAAGAACACAACCTTCGGCCAAGCGCCTACACCATCTGGCCCATCTCGGTCGCGCTCGACAACGTGATCGACTTCGGCGACCCTAGTTGTCGGTCGGCGGTGCAGACATCGGTACAGGAACTCACCGGCGATTGGCGAGCACAGCATCCATTCGCCGGCAGCCCTCCGTTGGTACGTTCGAGAGCATCCGAAGCGCCAACTCAGCAGCTAGGGGCGGCATTGGAACACCGCGCCAATGTCGAGGGTTTCCTCACGCCCTCCGCGAAAGTGCCAACCCTCTCGAACTTGGTCGTCTTTCCGCACCGCGTCCACATCGACTCTTCGCAACGCCGCATCGCAAGCCGAGTTCAAGTCGCGTGAAAAGCGCTTTACGCTACCCCTCCACGTCCCGCCAGTAATCCCGCACCGTCTGCTTCATTTCGCCGCTCAGGAGGACGATGCCGAGCAGGTTCGGTAGCGACATTGCCGCCAACGTGACGGCGGAGATGAGCCACACCAGCGAAGTGTCCGAGATGGCCGCGATGAAGAACATCGCCACGTAGGCCAGCCGATACCAGAGCACCGCTCGGGTGTCGCCGAAGAGATAGGTGATGGCGCGGTCGCCGTAGTAGGACCAGGCCACCGCAGTGCTGAAGGCGAACAGCACTAGGCCGATGGTTACGGCGTACTGGCCGTAGACGCCGAAGAAGCTGCGCTTGAACGCCTCCGCGGTCAGTTCCACGGAGTGGAGCAGCGATTCGCCGCGCAGCGTCAGGTCTTCCTCCAAGGCACCGTCCACCAGCGTGATCGTGCCGGTGTAGGGGGTGCCGTCGCGCTCGAAGACCACGTTCTCGGCTATCGAGCGGTTGTGCAGGATGGTGATGTCCGCGTCGCGCAGGCGGCCATCGACCACCTCGAACTGGCCTTCGGCGAAGGGCACCGCCGAGTGCCGGCTGCGGAACAGCGAACCCAAGGGGTGGGCGCCGCTATGCAGGTGGCCGTAGAGGGCCTGCACGTCGTCCGGGCTCTGGTCGCTGTAGGCACCGGCGAGGTACTCCGTGTCCGTCACTTGGAACTCGGTCTCGAACTTCTCGCTCCAGACGCCCGAGGAGAGGATGACGATGCCCGTCAGCGTGCAGATGACGAGGGTGTCGATGAACGGTTCCAAGAGCGAGACTAGGCCCTCGGACACCGGCTCGTCGCCACGCGCCGCGGCATGGGCGATGGGCGCGGAGCCCTGCCCCGCTTCGTTCGAGAACAAGCCGCGGTTGACGCCGCGGTTGAAGGCGTAGGCTATTGATGCGCCGAGGAAGCCGCCGGTGGCCGCCGAGCCGGTGAACACGTCGCGGAACACGGCCACGAAGGAGGCGCCCACCTGCTCGTGGTTGGCGGCGAGCACCGCGAAGGCGCCGATGGCGTAGAAGACGCCCATCAGCGGCACGATGGCCGACGCCACGCGGGCGATGGTCTTGATGCCGCCGACGATCACCAGGAAGAGCAGCAGCGAGAGCACCGCCCCGCTCGCCCACTGCGGAATGTCGAAGGAGGCGTTGAGGCCGCTCGCCAGGCTCGCGCTCTGCGGCATGTTGCCGGAGCCGAGCGTGCTCAGCACCGTGGCGACGGCGAAGATCACCGCCAGCCACTTCATGTTCAGGCCGCGCTCCATGAAGTACATGGGGCCGCCCGCCATCTCCCCCTTGTCGTCCTTCACGCGGTACTTGTGCGAAAGCGTGACCTCCACGAACTTGGTGGTCATGCCGAGGAACGCGGTCATCCACATCCAGAACAGCGCCGCCGGGCCGCCGAGGAAGATGGCGAAGGCGACGCCAGCGATGTTGCCGGTGCCGACCGTGCCGGAAAGCGCGGTGGAGAGCGCTTGGAAGTGCGACGTGTCGCCCTCCGCGTCCGAGCGCGTGTGGCGGCCGAACAGCACCCCCCAGGCGCGCTTGAAGTAGCGCAGCTGCGGGAAGCCGAGGTAGAGGGTGAAGAACAGCCCCACGCCGAGCAGAACGAAGGGGAAGTAGGCGGCTGCGCCGAGCCAGCTGTCGATCTCGCCGAGGATGTCCCTGAGCGCGGTCATGCGGCTGGCCTCGTTTCCGCTGGGCTCGTGCCGGGCCGGCTGCTAGGGTGCCACATCGGTTCGCGGCGACTCCGCCGACTCATCCGCGCCGAACAACGCCGCGCGCATCACGCCGTGGAGTTCGTGCTGATCCATCACGCCACGCACCTGCTCTGCGGCAACGCCCAGCGCATAGGCAGCGACGTCTTCGCCAGCGTGGGTTTCCGCCAACATTCGATGCGTGGCGCGTTGGCGGTAGTCGATGTGGGTCGGCGGCAATCCCTCGTCCGCCGCGCCCTCCCCCGCCGTCCTGGCGCCGGGGCCGTTGGCGTAGCCGAGGGTCGTGTACTGCTGGCCTTCGGCATCCGTTGCGGTCTCGCCGTCCACTTCGACGACGTAGCCGAGGATCGGATTGCCACGCGCCGGATAGCCGGCGATGGTCAAGGTGTGGCTGTGATCGGCGGTGACGAGAATCAGCGTATTCTCCGGGTTCGTCATGGCGACCGCCTGCTCCACCGCTTCGGCGAAGGCGATGGCGTCCATGAGCGCTCGGTAGGCGTTGCCGGCGTGGTGGGCGTGGTCGATGCGCCCTCCTTCGGCGACGAGCAGGAATCCGCCTTCGCCACGCAGCCGTTCGATGGCGAAGCGCGTCATCTGCGCCAAGGATGGTTCGCCGCCGCGATCCGAGGCGCGGTCCGCCTCGAACTCCATGTGCGAGTGCTCGAACAGGCCGAGCACCTGGCCTTGTGCCGGCAGCGTCTCGAAGCCGGCCAAGTCATGGACGTAGCGCCGGTTCTTCCCCCCGCCGATCCACTCCGCCACGAGGTTGCGCTGGTCTTGGCGGTAGCCTTTGAGGAAAGGCTCCTCCACGTCCGCGACGTCCGTCGGCAGGAACACCGATCGACCGCCGCCCAGCACCACGTCGACGCCATCGCCGTGGGGGAACTCCACCAGCTGCGTTGCGATGTCCGCGCAGACGCCCTCGGCGTCCGGCGGCACGGCGGCTTCCCAGTTGCGGTCGGCGGCGTGCGCGTAGGCGGCGGCCGGGGTCGCGTGCGTGATGCGGGCGGTGCTGACGATGCCGGTCTTCAAGCCGCGTTGTTCAGCTTCTTCGAGCAGCGTCGTCAGCTCGTGCTCCTGCTGCGTCGCGCAATCGCCGCGTTCGACTTGCGGGCCGACGCTGATGACGCCGGCGCGCGTTCTCTGGCCGGCGATCAGCGCCGTCATCGTGCCCGCCGAGTCCGACACCTGGGCATCGACGTTGTACGTCTTCACCAGCGCGACGTTCGGGAAGTGCTCGAAGGAGAGCAGATTCTCTTCCCCCTGCCCGCCCTTGTTCTGGCCGTCGAGGATGCGCGCCGCGGTTACCGTGGAAACGCCCATGCCGTCGCCGACGAAGAGAATCACGTTGCGCGGGGCGTCGTCGGCCGCGCTTGCCTTGAAGGCCAAAGCGAAGAGCAGCGGAAGCGTCGCCAGTTTCAGGTTTGCCATTGGATCATCCCTGTGTGTTCAAGTCGCCGCTCTAGCGGGCGCGCCCGCCTCAGCGGGCGGCCTCGCGCATCGTCACGAACTCCTCGGCTGCCGTCGGGTGGATGCCGATGGTTGCGTCGAAATCGGCCTTGGTCGCGCCGGCGGTGATGGCCACGCTCAGGCCTTGGACGATCTCGCCGGCATCCGGGCCGCACATGTGCGCCGCCACCACGCGGTCGCTATCGCCATCGACGAGCAGCTTCATCATGGTGCGCTCGCCGATTCCGGTGAGCGTGTGTTTCATCGGCGTGAACGTGGACTCGAAGACCTGCAAGCGCGGAAAGCGCCGTCTCGCGGCTTCCTCCGTGGGGCCGACCGTGCCGATGTTCGGCTGGCAGAAGATCGCCGTCGGGATGTTCTCGTAGTCCACTTGGCACCCTCCCTCGCCGAACAGTCCATGCGCCACGCACATGCCTTCGGCGATGGCCACCGGCGTCAACTGGGCGCGGTCGATCACGTCGCCGATCGCGAGGATGTGCGGCACATTGGTGCGGTACGCGTCGTCCACCGGAATCGCGCCGTTGCTGGCGGTCGCCACGCCAGCAGCCTCCAAGCCGAGATTGGTGCTCGCCGGAGCGCGTCCGGTGGCGAGCAGCGCCAAGTCGGTCTCGATGGTCTCGCCGGCCTGGGTTTCGCAAAGCAGCCCCGCGCTTGCGCGACGCAGAGACGCGACCTGAGTGTTCAGCCGCACCGCCACGCCCTTGGCCGCCATCTCTTTCAACACGAAGCGTCGAATCCCCTCGTCGAAGCCGCGCAGAAAAAGGTCGCCACGGTAGAGCAAGGTGGTCTCGGCGCCGAGCCCGGCGAAGATGCCGGCGAACTCGACGGCGATGTAGCCGCCGCCGACGACCAGCGCCCGCTTCGGGAAGCTCGGCAGGTAGAACGCTTCGTTGGAAGTGATCGCCAGCTCCGCGCCCGGAAAGTCGTGTACGACCGGCCAGCTGCCGGTGGCGATCAGAATGTGCCGCGCCGAGACGACCGCATCGCCAACGCGGACGGCGTGTTCGCCGACGAGGGTCGCCCGCTGCTCGAAGATCTCCACGCCTGCGCCTTCGAGCAGCCCCCGGTAGACGCCGTTCAAGCGCTCGATCTCGCGGGTCTTGTTGTCGCGCAGCGTGTTCCAGTCGAAGCCGACCTCGCCAACACGCCAGCCGTAGCCGCTCGCCGCCCCGAACTCCTCGCCGAAGCCGGCGCCGTAGACGAAGAGCTTTTTCGGCACGCAGCCGACGTTCACGCAAGTGCCGCCGAGATAGCGCTCCTCCGCGATGCCGACCTTGGCGCCCAAGGCCGCGGAGACCCGCGCCGCGCGAACCCCGCCGGAGCCCGCGCCGATGACGAACAGGTCGTAGTCGTGTCGCTGCAACAGCCCGCTCGCCACCCTGATGACGCGAGCGAGTGTGACGGATTCCCCCCGCTCCCCGCAACTCGCGCCGCAACCCGCGCCGTGGGCAGGGGTGTGCGACATGGCGGTATCTGCTGCCGCACCTCCGGGAGCGCAGGCGTCCGCTTGCATGCGGCGGGGACGCCCGCGTTCCCAGGGCAATCACCAAGGACTTGCCGTACACCGCTGAGCCCAACTGAGCCAAGAAACGCCACCGCGCCAAGCGATGGGGTAGACTCCACCGTTCAAGTCATCGAGCAGGAGCGAAGCGATGAAACAGCGGGTGCTGGAACAGGCGCGGAGCACCGTGGATGGCTTCCTGCACCGACAGTGCGCCGACACCACGCTCGGGGTGCTGTCGGTGAACCCGGAAGTGGATGGCTACGGCGACGAGTTCCTCTTGATTCGCTTCACCTACGACGACAGCAACGGCGCCAAGGGTCTCCCGGACTCCTTGGCGCGCATTCAACTCAAGGACCGCTTGCGCACTGAACTGCAGAGCGCGGAGGTCGAGGCGTTTCCCGTCGTTTCGTTCATCGCCGAATCGGAAGTCGGGAAAGAGCCGGAGTAGCGAACCGTGGATCCAGATCACCTCATGCAAATCGCCACCGACCTTGCGGAAGTCAATCCCCGCCGGCCACGGCGAGCGGATCTATGTCGGGCCGTCAGCACCACGTACTACGCCATGTTCCACTGTCTGGCGCATACCTGCGCAGACCGTTTGGCAGGCCGCGCCGGTACGGTCGGCAACCGACCGATGTGGCGACGGGTGTACCGTGCGCCGGATCACGGGCAGGCCCGGGCACGTTGCGAGAACGTGCCATCCTGGTTCGGCGACGGAGTGCGACAGTTCGGGCGGACGTTCGCAGAGTTGCAGCGCAGGCGCCACTTGGCGGACTACGACCCGGATTTCCGGATCGGCAAATCCGAAGTGATCGCGGACATCAACGATGCCAGAACGGCGATCGACCGCTTCCGTGCGACACCCGCCAACGTTCAGCGCGACTTCGCCATCCATGTGCTGATGAAGGTGAGGCCGGATGCCTGAACCGGCACCCGTCCTCCGGCCGCGGGTGTCGTCGCTTGGCGTCAGCATCGCCGGAACGCGACGCTGACGCTCGCCACCAGCATTGGCTACGGCTTCAGCAGGCCGTCCACCCTGGCGGTGCGGGTGCTGGCCGCGCACTCGGGCAGCACGGATGTCGCCACCGGGAACGCTCGCGGTCTCGTCCACGCCGGACACGACGCTGACCTAGCCCTGCGTCGTGGGGGCGAGTACCACGCTGCCGCGTCTCGTACGCCCTCTCTACAGTCGACCTTGTTGACCGTGGTGCAATACCTTGGCGCAACACCTTGGCGAGCGTGGGGAAAAAGGGTAGTTTCCATGTATGGGCGGTGCGCTGGGGAGCGCGAAGCCGCAGCAGAGAGGGCAGCGCCCAATTAGGAGCGGCGATGCTGTGGGTGCGCCGTTGGGCCAGCGAAGGGGGACGATTCTTGAGCAAGCCGCGTTGCCATCCGCACCGGGCCGGCGTCCGGGCGCTCTCGTCGCGCAAGGCGACGGCTGACTGAGATGAACGCCCGCGCCGATCGCGCCGCCAACCGGCTGCGGGCTCGGGCGTTGCCGATGTTCGGCGACGGCCCGGTTCCTTTGGAGCGCTACGAAGGTCTCGCCCACGACGCCAGCGGGTTTCGCGGCGTGCTGTTCCTGCTGCTGCGCTCCTGGCCCTACATCCGGCCGCGCTTCCTCGGCCAGTGGTGGTATCCGGGCGAAGGCGTGAAGGGCGGCACCGCGGAGCTGTCGAGCAGCGACGGCTACCGCTCCTATGCGCCGTTTCTCGTGTTCCTGGTCGCGGCTACCGGGCCCGCGACCGGCTGGACCGAGTGGACGCTGGAATGGCCGATGAACCTGCTGTACGGGCCGGTGGCGGCCATCGTCGTCGGCACGTTCCTGATGAACTACGCCCGCGGCGCCTTGCAGAGCATCGGCATCGTCGCCATCCTGCTCTCCGCCATCGGCGCGATTCTCGCTGGCGTCTTTCTGATCGACCTGTACACCACCGGCCCCTACGTGCTCGCCGTGATCGGCGCCTGCGTCTTCGGCTGGCTGGTGCAGCTGCGGCTGAAGGACGGGCGGCTGGACTACCGCGTCCGTTCGCGCACCCATCTGGTGTACTTCTACGCCATCAACTTCTTCGAGCGCTTCCTGGACCTGGCGCTCGGCGTGGTGCTGGCCGACCTGCTCAACCAGAGCCTGCTGCAGGCCGAACCGCTGGCGCCGGGGCTGGCGACGCTGCTCGGGTACCCGGAGCTGGCTGCCGGCGCCGTCGAAGGCAGCCTGGCGGAGGCGCAACGCCACGAACTGAAGTGGGCGTACGTCTACGTGGCCTTGGGCACACACCTGTGTCGGCTGCCGCTGCGCATCTTCAACCCGTACTACAACATGTGGATCATGCAGGGCATCAACCAGGATCTGCGCCTGGATCTGCTCTCGCGCTGGCATCAGCTCTCGCTGAACTACCACAGCGACCACCGCACCGGCGATTCCATCTACCGCATCTACCAGGACAGCGCGATGGTGACCGCGGTGGTGGGCCATCTCATCGGCATGACGCTCGCCATGATGAGCTACTACAGCTGCGTGGCGCTGGTGACTCTGCTGAGCCCCTGGCTGGGGCTGATAGCGGCAGTCCTAGTGGCGCCGGCACTGCTGTGGGCCAGATGGGCCATGCCGCACATGCGAACGCGGGCGCTCGTCTACCGCGCCGCGACGTCGGACGTCACGTCCACGGTGCAGGAGGGGTTCGGCGCCATTCGCCTGATCAAGGCGTTCTGCGCCATGGACCGCGCGCAAGAGCGCCTGGAGGCGGACTCCGTCATCGCCTTCAACGCCGCCTACCGGGTGCGCGTGCTGATCGCCGTGGTCACCATCGTCATGTTCACCATCGCCGCTTCGTTCGTGGCCGGCGGCACGTTCTTCATGGCGCTGTGGGCGAATCGCGGCGACCCGACCTTCGCGGTCGAACTCATGGCGCTGCTGGGCATCAGCTGGGTGGTGTGGAATCTCGCCAGCTACGACTGGACGAAGAACCAGCTGCACGAGTCCACCGGCGACATCCGCAAGCTGCTGCGCGACTGGATGACCGCGCAGGACATGGCGATGGGGCTGCGTCGGGTGTTCGACATCCTCGACCTCTCGCCGGACATCCAGGATCGCCCGGACGCCAAGCCGCTGCGCGGATTGAGCAACGAGATCCGCTACCACGACGTGAGCTTCGCCTACGAAGCCGATCGCCCGGTGCTGCAAGGCGTGAGTTTCGCGGCCAGGCCCGGCTCCATCACCGCCATCATCGGGCCCACCGGTTCCGGCAAGAGCACCATCACCGCGTTGCTGCTGCGCCTGTTCGACCCGGACGACGGCAAAGTCACCATCGACGGCCAGGATCTGCGCGAGCTGAAAGTGCAGTCCTTGCGCGAGCACGTCGCCACCGCTCTGCAGGAGAACGTGCTGTTCGCCATGTCGGTGCGCGACAACATCCGCTACGCGGCGCCAGCCGCCAGCGACGAGCAGATCCGCGAGGCGGTGCGCGTGGCGGCCATGGAGGAATACGTCGCCGAACTGCCGCAGGGCATCGACACCGTGCTCGCGGACCGTGGCGGCAAGCTCTCCACCGGTCAGCGCCAGCGGCTCTCCATCGCCCGCGCCGTGGTGCGCGACACGCCCATTCTGGTGCTCGACGAACCCACCGCCGCGCTCGATGCCGCCACCGAACACGAAGTGATGCGGAACCTGGCCGCGTGGGGCAGCGAGCGCGCCATCTTCATCATCACGCACCGCATCTCCACCATTCGCCGCGCCGACAACATCCTCTATCTGGATGGCGGACGCATCGTCGAAAGCGGCACCCACGAGGCCTTGATGGCGCGGGAGGACGGCCGCTACCGGGCGTTCGTGGAGGCCGAATCGACGCTCACCAACGCCGCACCGGCGGTGGCCGGATAGGACGCGAAGCCGTGGCCGAGAACACGCTGGATCCGCAAGCGCCCACGCCGCCAAGTTCGAGCGGCGACAACCGTTCGCTGGACGAGCGCACCAGCGGCATCGACACCCGCACCGAAATCGGCGAACGCGATTCGCTGCGCATCATCGGGCGCAGCGCGGGCTACATCCGCTTCTTCTTCTGGCGCTACATGGGCAAGTTCGCCCTGAAGCTGGGCGCCTACGTGGTGCAGCTCGGCATCTTGCCGTGGCCGGCCAAGATGATGGTGGACAACGTGATCCTCGGTCGCCCCATCGAGGAAGCGAAGAACTACCCCATCTACTGGCAGCCGGTGCTGGACGCGATGGTCGGCATGTCGCCCTTCGAGGTGCTGGTCTGGCTCGCCGTGATGGGCTTCACCTGCGTGCTGCTGCTCGGCCGCTTCATCACCACCGGCTACAACGACGACGTGGAAGCCGGTCTCGCGCAAGGGCACGACTACGCCACGCGGACCGAGAACACCATCCACGGCGGCCACAGCACGTTCGGCGGCCTGTGGGGCTACATGGAGTTCAAGCTGAACACGCGCTTGAGCCAGGCCCTCAACCACACGCTGCGCGGGCAGCTCTTCAGCCGCATCGGAGCGCTCTCGATGACGCAGCTGGAGGATCAGCGCATCGGCGATTCGGTGTATCGCGTAATGTACGACGCGCCCCAGGTGCAGGAGATCTTCTACGAGATCACGCACACGCCGGTAATGTCCACGCTCCTCTATCTGCAAGCCGCGCTGACGGTGCTGGTGACCTACCCCTCGGTGCCGGAGATCTTCTGGATCACGCTGGCGATGTTCCCCATCTACGCCATCCTCTCCGGCCTGTTCTCGCGCATCGTGCGGCGCCGCGGCCAGGCCGCGCGGGCCGCCGGGGCGTTGACGACCAGCACCATTGAAGAAGGCATGGACAACGTGCTAGCGGTGCAGAGCCTAGGCGGCAACGCCGAAGAGAAGGGACGCTTCGACAAGGACAGTTCGGAATCCTTCAAGCGCTTCCGCGGCGTGGCGCTGTTGTGGATGATCATTCCGCAGGTGGGCGACACCATCAACGCCATCGCGCAGACCGCGTTCTTCGTCTTCCTGATCGGCCTCATCATCGACGGCGCCCTGACCGCCGGAGACTTCGGCGCGATGTTCGTGTTCTGGGGCTTTCTTCGCGGCCCGGCGATGGCCTTGGGCATCTTCTGGATCCGCTTCCAGGACAACGTGGCCGGCATGAGGCGCGTCTTCGCCATGATGGACCTGCCGGCCGAAGCCGACCTGGGAAGGACCACCCTGCCGCCGGTTGCCGATGGCGTCGCCATGCGCGGCGCCGGGCTGGTCTATCCCGATGGCCGGCGGGCGCTCGACGACGTGGACCTCGATGCGCGAGTCGGCGAGATCATCGCGTTCGTCGGGCCGACCGGCGCCGGCAAGACGAGTCTGGCCTACCTGATTCCCCGCTACCGCACCGCCAGCGAAGGCGCGGTGTACGTCGACGGCCACGACGTCAACGACCTGACGTTGGAGAGCCTGCGCAGCCAAGTCACCTACGTCTTCCAGGAGACCCAGCTGTTCTCCGATTCGATCGGCGACAACATCCGCTACGGCAAGCCGGACGCCGCCCAGGAGGAAGTGGAGCGAGTGGCCCGCACCGCCGGCATCCACGACTTCATCGCCGCCCTCCCCGACGGCTACGACACCAAGCTCGGCGGCGCCGCCGCCAGCAAGCTCTCCGTAGGCCAGAAGCAGCGCATCTCCATAGCCCGCGGCCTGCTGCGCGACTCCCGCATCCTCATCCTCGACGAACCCACCTCGGCGCTGGACCCCGAAACGGAACGCTATCTGGTCCAATCGCTGCACGAAGCGGCGAAGGACCGCCTGGTCATCATCATCGCCCACCGCCTCTCCACCATCGCCCAAGCCAACAAGATCGTCTTCCTGGACGACGGCCGCGTCATGGAACAAGGCAGCCACCGCGACCTCATGGCGAAGACCGACGGCCACTACCGACGCTTCGTGGAGCTGCAGACGTCCGCGGCGTGAATGTCGATAGGCGAGGCGCGGTTCCTTTGCGCCACTAGTTGGCCGCGCGTATAGTCGCTCTGACGGTCGCGGACGCACGCACATGGCGAAGATCGAAGGAATTCGGATCCAGAACTTCCGCGCCTTGCGAGACGTGACCCTCGGCCAGCTCTGGAATTCGCCACGCAGCATCCAGCCGCTGACGCCGCTCACGACGGTGATCGGCAAGAACGGCGTCGGCAAGAGCTCCCTGTTCGATGCCTTCGGATTCCTCGCTGACTGCCTGAAGCTCGGCGTCGAGCAGGCTTGCGACGAACGGGGACGCGGCGGCTTTCAGCGCATTCGGTCCCAAGGGGCCGATGGGGCAATCGAGTTCACCGTCTACTATCAGCAGAGCTCTGAAGCTCGCCCCATCACCTACGAGCTGGGGATCGGCACCGATCAAGCAGAGCGCCCTTACGTTGCGCACGAACGCCTTCGGCAACGGCGTAGAGGCCAACATCAAGGCTGGCCCTTTTCTTTTCTGATGCTGGAAGACGGCCGAGGCGAAGTGTGGGCCGGCGATGCCGCCGGGCGACAGCACGATGAAGAAGAAAAAGATGAAGAGCGGGCGGCGAGAGAATCGATAGAAATGCACGACAGTCGCAGGCTCGGCATCGCATCGCTCGGCGTGTTGAGCAAGCATCCGCGCATAGCGGCCTTCAGAGAGTTCATGGAGGGTTGGTATCTCAGCTACTTCAACCCGGACGCCGCCCGCGGCCTGCCGCTCGCCGGGCCGCAGAGGCACCTGAACATGTATGGCGACAACATCGGCAACGTCGTCCAGTACATGCAGCGCGATCATCCAGCTCGGTTCGAACGGATTCTCCAGGACATCTCCGAGAAGATTCCGGGCATCCATAGAATCGAGACCAAACAGAGCGAAGACGGGAGGTTGCTGCTCTGTTTCAACGACAAGGGCTTCGACGATCCTTTCTTCGCGCAGCAGATGTCCGACGGGACGTTGAAGGTATTCGCATACTTGCTGCTGTTGGAGGACCCTGCGCCACCACCCTTCATCTGCATCGAGGAGCCGGAAAACGGTATCTACCACAAGTTGCTGGAAGTCCTGGCAATCGAGTTCCGAGACCATGCGACCAAGTCGGCAAACGCGCCGCAGATGTTCGTGACGACCCATCAGCCGTACTTCGTCGATGCCCTTTCGCCGGAGGAAACCTGGGTGATGGAAAAGGAGGACGACGGCTTTGCGAGGATCAGACGGGCCAGCGACGACCCGATGGTCGTCGCTCTTGCGAACGAAGAGTTGCCGCTGGGTGGACTTTGGTACAGCGACTACTTGGACTGAAGGGACATGCACTTCGAGGTATTGGTCGAAGACAGATCGACAAGCGTTACCGTAAACGTCGTGTTGGAGAAGATGCTGGGAAGAAACGGGGATGTCCACACTTGGCAACTGCACGCTTACAAAGGTGCAGGTCGTCTGCCGAAAGGTCTTCCGGGCACGACCGATCCGAGCAAGAGAATCCTCTTGGACCGGCTTCCCAATATCCTCCGAGGCTACGGTCGCAGTCTCGGCCCAGAGTCGTCGGTCGTTGTCGTTGTGGGCCTGGACGACCGCGATTGCCGCGCCTTCAAGCGCGAACTGCTCGACGTGCTAAACCGCTGCTCCCCTTGCCCCCGAACGCTTTTCAGAATCGCCATAGAGGAAAGCGAAGCGTGGCTGCTGGGCGACCATGCAGCTGTTCGGGCAGCCTACCCCAACGTACGCCAGAGAGTGCTCGCCAGCTACGTTCAGGACTCCATCTGCGGTACTTGGGAACGGCTCGCCGACGCCGTCCACCCAGGCGGTTCGGCACGGCTCAAGAACTGGCAGGAGGCCGGCAAGGCGAAATCCGAGTGGGCAACGAAGATCGCGACGCGCATGAACGTCGAGAACAACGCCTCGCCGAGCTTTCGCGTTTTCCGGGAAGGCATTAGAGCGCTCAGCAACGCGATCTGAACTCGGCGTCGTGGCGCCGACGCAGCGCTTCGACGCCGCGGCGTGCATGGATGCATCACCGCGGCGCCGTTCGTGTGCGCGCCTAGTCCACAACGGAAGCCGCACTCGGCGACGGGTGTTCGTCGCGAACGCGCAGGAAGCTGGCGAAGCGAGGCAGGCCGGTGCTTGTGTGGCCGTAGTGCTTGTAGGTGACGGTGGTGCCGAGCGGCGGCGGCTTGCGGCGCTGCTCGTCCGTGAAGCCGGTGCCGACGCGAAAACGGCGGCCGCCCGGCATTTCCAGGACCAACGCCCCCATCATGCCGGTGTACTTCCCCTTGCCTGGCAGATGCGCCACGACTTCGGCTTCGGCGTCGTCGAAGCGTTTGAGCTTGAGCAGGTCGGCGCTGCGTCCGACACGATGGAACGAGCCCGCCCGACGCAGCATCAGCCCCTCGCCACCGCCTTCGACCACCTCGTCGAGCAGCGCCATCAGCGCATCGTGGCTCGCCACCCGGCGCTGTTCCACCAACGCGATGGTGGGGGAGTCGAGAGTGGCGAAGATCTCCTCTAGCCGCTGCAGGCGGCCATCGAAGTCTGCACTGTGCGAGGGCAGATCGAAGACCATGAAGCGCACCTGTCGCCAAGCGGCGTCGTCTGGCGTTTGCCGTCGTACCACGCCGGAGAGCTTGTCGAAAGTGCCGCGGCCCATCCACAGTTCGCCGGCGAGCGGCAGTGTCGGGAAGTCGGCGACGAACCATGCTGGCGCGTTGAAGCGGTTGCCAGCGCGCGAGACCAGCCCACTGCCATCCCAGTGGGCGTAGACGCCGTCCAGCTTTTCGCTCACCCAATAGGTGCCGACATCGACGCCTTCGCGGTAGGTCTGCGCCAGCGACACGGCCGGCGCCGACTGCGCTTGGGCCGCAGCCGACGCGAACAGCAGAAAGAGGAGCGGAAGAAGCAGCGGCGAGAGTGCGGTGGTTTGCGTTCGGGACAGGGACATGGCGATTCCTCGTATCGGGTGTAGGCAACGCGCACTATCACCCGTTCATCCTGGGCCGAATAGCGGCAAACAGCCCGGCGTTGTGTAGGAAATCGTCCCGGCGTTAAGCCGCAGGTACTTTCGGCTGCATCTCGTTCGGAAGGCGCGGCGCGATGTCGGCCCAGAGCAGCAGCAGGCGTTCGATCTGCATCGGGCGGTTGAGGCCGGTGTTGAAGAGGGCCGCTTCGCGCACCTGCATCAGTTCGGCGGCGAAATCGAGCAGTGGGCCGACGTGTGCCTTCGCGACGCGGCGGAGCAGCCAGTGCAGGATGCGCAGCCAGCGCGCGGCGAAGTCGGCAAGGTCTTCGTCGCGGCGGCTCTCCGCCGCTTTGGCGGCCTGGGCAGGCGCCTTGGCGACGTCGACGAGCGTTGGCCACAGCGGGGGCTGCTCGCGCTTCGCGGCTTCCAGGATCGCGAACGGCGCACCGCCGTATTCCACGGCCAGGTAGCTCGCGCTGTCGCGGTCCACGTCGAGCGTCGCCAGCCAGGCCATCACGCTTGGCATGGCCGCGGCGCGAACGTCGATGCGTTGGCAGCGGCTGCGCACCGTCGGCAGCAAGCGCCCTGGCGCACCGCTCGCCAAGGCGAGAAAGCTCTCCGCCGGGGGCTCTTCCAAGGTCTTCAGCAGCGCGTTCGCGGCGTTCAGGTTCATGCGCTCGGCATCGCAGATCACGGCGATCTTGCGCCCGGCCAGCTTCGGCGTCTGCATGAGGAACTCGATTGCGCCGCGCACGGCGTCGATCTTCACCACGCCGTCGTCGGGCTCCACCCAACGCAGATCCGGGTGCGCGACGTCGCGCATGTCCATCGCCGCGTCCTCGCCGAGCAGCCTGGCCGCGAGAGCGTTGGCGACTCGGGCCTCGCCCCAGCCGCCCGGGCCCTGAATCAGCAGAGCGTGCGGCAGGCGGTCGTCGACCAACGCGTCCACGCGGCCAAACGCAGCTTCCAGCCACGGCGGTTCGTTCACGGCTGCTGCCCGTGTCGATGCGCATCGAGAAAGCCGCGCAGCGCCTGCTCCACCGCCCTGCCGACGGACTCCTGGGTGCCGCTGGCATCGATCTCGACGATGCGGTCGTGTCGTCGAGCGCGTTGCCGGAAGGTCTCGCGGACGCGCTCGAAGAAGGCGACGGTCTCGCGCTCGAAGCGATCCCGGGGCCGCGCCGCGATGCGTCCGAGGGCGACCTCCGGCGGCGCGTCGAGATACAGCGTGAAGTCCGGCCAGCAGTCGCCGTGGACTTCCGCCGCCAGACGCTCGACGAATGTCGCGTCCACGCCCCTGCCGCCGCTCTGGTAGGCGAACGTCGAGTCCGTGAAGCGGTCGCACAGCACCCAGCGCCCCGTGCGTAGAGCTGGTTCGATCACCGTCGCCACATGCTGGGCGCGCGCCGCGAAGATCAGCAGCGTTTCCGCCACCGGGTCCACCGCCTCGTCGCGCCGCGCCAGTGCGAGGCCGCGAATCTCCTCGGCGAACGGCGTTCCGCCAGGTTCGCGGGTGGCGAGGAAGTCGACGCCGGCCGCCGTCAACACCCCACGCATGGACTCCAGATGCGTGGTCTTGCCGACCCCTTCGAGTCCTTCGAGCGTGATGAAGCAGGCGCGGGTCATCCGTCGCGGCGGCCAAGCTGGTAGCGCCGCACCGCCGCGTTGTGGTCGGCGAGCGTGCGCGAGAACTCGCTGGTGCCGTCGCCGCGGGAGACGAAATAGAGCGCGCCGTCGTCCTGCGGATTCAACGCCGCTTCGATGGCGGCGCGTCCCGGCAGCGAGATCGGCGTCGGTGGCAGGCCGTGGCGTCGATAGGTGTTGTAGGGGTTGTCTTCGGCGCGCAGATGGCTGCGCTTCAAGTCGCCGTCGAAGCGCTCGCCAAGGCCGTAGATCACGGTCGGATCGGATTGCAGGCGCATGTTTCGGGCAAGGCGGCGGGCGAAGACGCCAGCGACGCGCGGTCGGTCCGCCGACGCTCCGGTCTCCTTCTCGACGATGGAGGCCATGATCAACGCCTCGTAGGCAGTGGCGTAGGGAAGGTCGGCGCTGCGCTTGGCCCACGCGGCGGCAAGCACGTCGGCGAGTTTCTCGTTCGCCCGCGCAAGCAGCGCCGATGCCTTGTAGCCGCGTGGGAAATGATAGGTGTCGGGGAAGAACAGCCCCTCGGCATGGGCCGGGCGGTCCGAATCCGCCTCTTCCCCCGGCGACGTTCGCAGTTCGAGATGCGCGACCAGGTCCGCCGCATCCACGTCGCCGAGGTCGTCGCGCAGCCGCTCGTCCTCACGCAGGCGAGCGACGAGCCGCGCTGCCGTGCTCCCCTCGACGATCCGAAAGCGATGCAGAGCGACGTCGCCGCGCACCAGTCGATCCAGCAGGATGTCCGCGGTGTCGCCAGGCGCCACGGTGTATTCGCCGCTGCGCACGGAAGCCTGCAGGTTGCGCTGCTTGGCGCGCAGGGCGAAGAGCCGCGGCGCGACCACGCCCGCAGCTTCGAGCACCTCGGTGACGGTCGAGAACGAAGCGCCGCGTTCGATGACCACGCTGACCCGTTCGGCCACCGGCAGAGGCTGCGCCGCCCAATGCGCCAAGTAGGCGTTCGCGCCGGCCAGAAAGAGCAAGCCGGCGACGACGATGCTGGCCGGCAGGAGCAGATGGCGCTTGCGCACGGTGGATGCTTCGCTCGGCGCCGCAACCCTCGGCCGCAACCGTCGAGTGTCAAACGGCGGTGAAGATCAGCGTGCCGTTGGTGCCGCCGAATCCGAAGGAGTTGGAGAGCGCGGCGCCAATGGGCATCTCGCGCGGCTCGTGGGGCACGTAGTCCAAGTCGCAGGCCGGATCGGGTTCGTCCAGGTTGATGGTGGGCGGCGCTACCCCCTTGGCCACCGCGAGCACGGAGAAGATGCCCTCGACCGCTCCGGCGGCGCCGAGCAGATGGCCGATCATGGACTTGCTGGAGCTCACGGCGACTTTCGTGTCCTCTCCGAACAGGGCCTTGATGGCCAAGGTCTCGGCGATGTCGCCCTGGGGCGTGGACGTGCCGTGGGCGTTGATGTAGTCGATGCCTTCGGTCGGCAACTCGGCGTCCGCCAAGGCGTTGCGCATGGAGGCCACCGCGCCGCGCCCGTCGTCCGGCGGACTGGTGATGTGCCAGCCGTCCGCGCTCATGCCGAAGCCCTTGAGTTCGCAGTAGATGTTGGCGCCGCGTCGCTTGGCGCGCTCGTATTCTTCGAGCACCAGCACGCCGGCCCCGTCGCCGAGCACGAAGCCGTCGCGGCCCCGATCCCAGGGGCGGCTCGCGCGTTCGGGATCGGCGTTGCGCGTGGACAGCGCCTTCATGGACGCGAAGCCGGCGACGGTCACCGGCGAAGTCGCCTGTTCGGCGCCGCCGACCACCATCACGTCCGCCTCGCCGTGCTGGATCATGCGCATGCCGAAGCCGATGTTGTGCGTGCCGGTGGTGCAGGCAGTCACCACGGCGATGTTCGGCCCGCGGAAACCGTACTTGATGGAGAGATTGCCGGAGATCATGTTGATGACGCTCGACGGCACGAAGAACGGCGACACCCGGCCGGGGCCGCGGTTCAGGCAGATCGAGTGGGTCGCCTCGATGGTGTTGATGCCGCCGATGCCGGAACCGATGGCGACGCCGATGCGTTCGGCATCGCCGTTCGGCTCTTCGATGCCAGCGTCGCGCACGGCCTGGATGCCGGCGATCATGCCGTATTGAATGAAGGGGTCGAGCCGCCGCGCCTCCTTGCGCTCGATGTAGTCCGCCACCTCGACGTTCTTCACCTCGGCGGCGATGGTGACGCTCTGGCCGGTGGTGTCGAAGGAGTCGATCGTCGCCGCTCCGCTGGCGCCGGCGAGGGCGTTCCGCCACGCTTCGTCCACGGTGTTGCCGATGGGAGACAGCAGGCCGAGACCGGTCACGGCGACACGTCGTTTGCTCATGCTTCGTCCTGATGCGGGCTTGGGGATGGCCTCGGGCTGGCGAGGGCGTTCGGCTACTGGTGCGCCATGACGTAGTCGATGGCCTCCTTGACGGTGGTGATGTTCTCCGCCTCTTCGTCGGGGATCTCGGTCTCGAACTCCTCTTCGAGCGCCATCACGAGTTCCACGGTATCCAGCGAGTCGGCGCCGAGGTCGTCGACGAACGACGCTTCGTCCTTCACCTCCTCCATCTTCACCCCCAACTGCTCGCAGATCAGCTTCTTGACCCGTTCTTCGACACTGGCCATCGTATTCGGACTCCTGTTCGACGTTGGAAAACTAGCGGTGCGCCGCTCGTCTGCGAGCGGCCCCTGAGATGCTCATTCTAGCCGCTTTCCATGCCGCCAACCATCGCGCCGCGCATCGAATGCCGCCACTTCACGCGCTGAACAAGCCGCCGTTGACGTGCAGCGTTTCGCCGGTGATGTAGGAAGCCGCGTCGCTGGCGAGGAACGACACGGCGCCGGCGACGTCTTCGGCAGTGCCCATGCGGCCCAGGGCGGTGCGGGAGATCATCGCCTCGCGCTGTTCTTCGGAGAGCGCGCTGGTCATGTCGGTGGCCACGAAGCCGGGCGCGACGGCGTTCACGGTGATGCCGCGCGAGCCGACTTCCCGAGCCAGCGCGCGGGTGAACCCCTCGATGCCGGCCTTGGCCGCGGCGTAGTTCGCCTGGCCCGCGTTGCCCATCCGCGCCACGACGGAACTGAGATTGACGATGCGTCCCCAGCGTACGCGCATCATGCCGCGCAAGAGCGGCCGTACCGTGCGGTAGAGGCCGCCGAGGTTGGTATTGACGACGTCGCTCCATTGCGCCGGCGTCATGCGCAGCAGCAGGTTGTCCTTGGTGACGCCAGCGTTGTTCACCAGCACCAGCGGGGCGCCGAAGCGCTTCGCCACGTCTTCCAGAGCCGTGGCGGCGGAATCGTCGTCGATGCGCAGCACGATGCCGGCGCCCTGCCCGCCAAGCTCCGCCTGCACCGCGCTGGCACCCGCGTCGCTGGTGGCGGTTCCGACCACGAACAAGCCATCGGCGACCAGGCGCTTGGCGATAGCCTGGCCGATGCCGCGACTCGCGCCGGTGACCAAGGCCACGCGCTGCTCGCTCACGCTTCGGTCCCCACTTCGCGCAGCGCGGCTTCGAGCGTCTCCAATGTGCCGATGGCGTGGACCGAGAGCTTGCGGTCGATGCGTCGCGCCAGCCCGGTCAGCACGTTGCCGGGGCCGCACTCGATGAAGGTTCCCAGCCCGGTCGCGGCCATCGTGGTCACGGAAGCCGACCAGCGCACCGGCGAGACCAGTTGCCGCAGCAGATTGTCGCGGATGGTTGCCGGGTCGGAGGTGGCGGCAGCGCTGAAGTTCTGCACCACCGGCACCGTCGGCCGGCCGAGCTTCACGTCGTCGAGCAGAGCCGCGAGACCATCGCTGGCCGGCGCCATCAGCGCGCAGTGCGAAGGAACGCTTACGTCGAGAGGCACGACGCGACGGGCGCCGGATTCGCTGCAGGCGGCAGCGGCGGCTTCGACGGCAGCGGCCGCGCCGGCGATCACCACCTGGCCTGGGGAGTTGTAGTTCGCGGGCGTCACCACGCCCTCGGTCGCCGCGCAGCACTCGGCCACCGCGTCGTCGTCGAGACCGATGATGGCGGCCATCGCCCCGGCGCCGAGCGGCGTCGCCTCCTGCATCCGCTTGCCGCGTTCGTAGACCAGGCGCACCGCGGACGCGAAGTCCAACGCGCCAGCGACGGTCAACGCCGAGTACTCGCCCAGGCTGTGTCCGGCGACCATCGCCGCTGGCGGTCCGCCCTTCGCGATCCAGACGTCGTGCAGGGCGACGCTCACGACCAGCATCGCCGGCTGGGTGATGCGGGTGCTGTTCAGCTCTTCGAGGGGGCCGTCGCGGACGATGCGGCGGAGGTCGAAGCCAAGCGCTTCCGCAGCCTCGGCGTAGCGTTCGGCCACCAGGTCCGCGACCGCGGCGACGTCCTCCGCCATGCCGATTCGCTGGGCGCCCTGCCCTGGGAACAAGAACCCCGGATTCATCTCCTCTCCTTGTGTATTGTGTTTGACATCTTCGCTTCCCGTGCCGACTCAGAGGCCGGCGGCCACTTTGGCCACGAGGTCCGTCGTCAGCGCCTCCAGCGCATGGCTCACCGCACTCGCGAATCCACGCCGGTCCGCGCCGCCGTGGCTCTTCACCACCACGCGCTTCAGACCGAGCAGGCTCGCGCCGTTGCGACGCTGCGGATCGCAGGACTCGGCGACTAGGCGAAGCGCCCGAGCGGTGCGCGGCGCCAAGGGCTTCGCGAGGCGCCTGAACTCGTCCTCGAGGACGCGCCGAGCGAAATGCGCCGCGCCCTCCGTCGCCTTGAGAGCGATGTTGCCAGCGTAGCCATCCGCGACCACCACGTCGACGCCGCCCTTGAGCAAGCGGTCAGGCTCGACGAAACCGACGTAGCGCACCTGCTCGTCCGCCGTCAGCAGCCGCGCGGCGGCGCGCACGGTGGCGGGACCTTTGCGCAGTTCGGCACCGATATTGAGCAATCCGACACTGGGATCGTCCACGCCGCCCGCGTACGCCACCGCCCGACCCATGCGGGCGAACTGCCGCAGCTGCTCCGCGCCGACGCCGATGTTGGCGCCGAGGTCCAGCATCGCGAAACGGCGCCCGTCTTCGCCGTCCAAGGTCTTGACTATCGCCGGGCGGCGAACCGACGGCAGCATCCCGACGAAGTGGCGGGAGAGCGCCATGAGGCCGCCGGTGGCGCCGGCGCTCACCACCGCGTCGGCATCGCCGGCGGCGACTGCCGCGACCGCGGCGGACATGGAGGAGGGAACGTCGTTGCGCAGCGTGGTTCGCAGCGCGTCGTCGACTTTCAGGCAGCGGGGCGCGTGGATCGCTTCGTGGCCGGTGCCTTCGATCAATGGCGCAATCGCGTTCGCGTCGCCGAAGAAAGCCAGCGTCTGTTCGCCGCTGGCCGGCAGCGCATCGAGCGCGCCGCGCACGAGGTCGGTGGGAGGCGCATCGCCGCCGAGGGTGTCGATGGCGATGCGGATGGCGCTGCCCGCTGCCGTGCGGCCGAAGGCCCTTGGGCGCTAGCCGCGCGCCTCGACGACCTTGCGGCCGCGATAGAAGCCGTCTTCGGTGATGTGGTGGCGGCGATGGATCTCGCCGGTTCCGCTATCGGACGCGAGCGTGGGCGCTTGCCGCGCGTGATGGGAACGGCGCTTGTCGCGCCGCGAACGGGTGACTTTGTTCTGCTGCACTGCCATCTGTGCTTCGTCTCCTTGACCTTGAAAACTCGGGCTCTTCGCGTGTGGACGTGGCGACTCAGGCGTCGGCGTCGGATGCAGGGCGCGGCTTGAGCGAGCGCAGCGCCGCGAAAGGCCCCGCGTCGCGGTCGCCGCCGAACGCCAGCGTCTTCGGCGCGTCAGGGCAGGAATCGCGATCCGCGCAAGCGAACTCCGGCAAGCTCATCAGCAAGTCGTCCTCGATCAGTTCCGTTGCCAGCACCGACTCCTTCGCCACGACCGCATCGAGCCCCGGCGGCAGCGCCTCCGCCTCCGCTTCGCTGCCGACGACGCGAAAATCGAGCTCGGCAACCACTTCCACGTCCTTGTCCTCCAAGCACCGCGAGCAGCATATCCGGGCGACGAGGCGACACTCGCCATGCACTTGCACTCGGCCTTCTTCCAGCCTGAAGCGCAACCGCGCATCCACGTCGCCGCCAGCGACCACGCTGCACAAGCGCGTGAACAAGCCGACCGGCAAGGCGCCTCGCCAGCCGTCGCCGCGCGTCGCCAGTTCGACGAGGGCGAGTCGCGGAGCGTTTCGCATCGCCGTCGCCCTAGCCTCGCGGCACGTTCGGAACGAGCGCGGATGATAGAGTTCGCTCTTGGCAGTGTCAAAGCACCGGCGCGGCTTGGCCGAGTGGTGCCGCGGCTGCGACACGCGCCCTCGCCCACCCCGAGGATTCTTTCACGCATGGACCTGGTGCTCGCCTCCTCCTCCCGCTATCGCCGCGCCCTTCTGGAACGCTTCGGCGTGCCGTTCACGACCGATTCGCCGGACATCGACGAGACGCCTCTGCCGAGCGAGACGCCGCGGCAGATGGTGCTGCGCCTCGCCCTCGGCAAGGCGCGGGCGGTGGCATCGAGACACGCGAACGCGGTGATCGTGGGCTCCGACCAGGCCGCCGTCTGCGCCGGCCGCGTCCTCGGAAAGCCCGGCAGCGCGAAGGTCGCCGTCGAGACGCTGCTCGGCTTCGGCGGCACGCAGGTGGAGTTCCTCACCAGCCTCGTGGTTCTGAACACGGCGAATGGGCGCTCGCTCCGCCACGTCGACGTCACCACCAGCAGATTCCGCCACGCCAGCCGGGCCGAGATCGAGCGCTACGTGGAGTTGGACCAGCCGCTCGACTGCGCCGGCGGCATCCGCTTCGAGGGCCGCGGCGCGCTCCTGCTGGACGGCGTCGACACCGAAGATCCCACGGCCGGCATCGGCCTGCCGCTGATCAAGCTTGGCGCCATGCTGCGCGAAATGGGCGTCAGTCCCCTGCGCTGAAAGCCGCGAACTCGGCCGGCAGCGGCGCCTTCAGACGCAGCGCCCGATCATCCAGAGTCAGCGCCAGCTCGGTGGCGTGGAGCATCAGACGCTTCGCTTGGCGGGTTTGGCGTGGCGCGTACTTGTCGTCGCCGAGGATGGGATGGCCGGCGGCGGCCGCATGAACGCGGATCTGATGCGTCCGCCCGGTCTTCGGATAGGCGGCAAGCCAAGTGGATTGCTCGTGGCGGGCGACGATGGCGAAGTCCGTGCGCGCCGCGTCGCCGTCGTTCGCCGCCCGCACGCGCCTTTCGCCGCTGGCGAGAACGAAGCGCTGCAAGGGCTGTTCGATGCGCCGCAGACGCTCCGGCCAGCGCCCGGCGACGACCAGGTCGTAGCGTTTGCGCACCTGCGCGGCGCGAAACTGCGCGTGCAGCGCCAGCAGCGCGCGCCGGGTCTTGGCCAACGCGAGGCAGCCGGAGGTGTCGCGGTCGAGGCGGTGCGCCAAGGCGTAGCGCGTGGCCGGGTCGAACTGGCGCAGCGTCTCGATGACGCCGAAGGAGACGCCGCTGCCGCCATGCGCGGCGATGCCGCTCGGCTTGTTCAGCACCAGCAGATCGTTGTCCTGATGGACGGCGTTCTCGAGCAGCGACTCGAACAGCGCGCCCGGCGCCCGGGTCGCGGCTTCGGCTTTCGCGTTGACGCGCAGGGGCGGAATGCGCACCCGATCGCCGCGCTGAAGGCGGCTGCTCGGTCGCGCTCGGGCGCCGTTGACGCGCACCTCGCCGCGCCGCACCATGCGGTAGACGCGGGCCTTCGGCACCCCTTTCAGCCTTCCTAGGAGAAAATTGTCCAAGCGCTGACCGTGCTCGGCGACGACGTCGACCAGTCGCGCTGGCGTCCGCCCATTGGAGTCGCGACTCGCAGTCGACTCCGAAGGTGCCGCCTCTTCGTCGTCGGGACTCGCGCCTGCCACGGCAGCCAGCGCCGCTACAGGCGCTGCAGACAGAACGACATCGCCGGGTCGACCAGCCGCCATCGGCCGTCGTCGTCGCGACGAATCAGGTCCTCCTGCTCCAGCACCTCCTTGGCGCGGTTGCCGGTGGACGTGGCGAGCCGAATGGGGCCGAGGAAGTCGTGCGACGTCGGGTGCTCGACGCCGTCCGGCTCGTTCGCGATGGCGCTCAGCAAAGCTCGCTGGCTTCCCGCGAGGCCGAGGATGCGCGCTGCCGACATGGGCTTGTCGTCCAGCGCAACGCGCTCCCAAGCGGCATCCACGGCGCTGGCGTTCGGCGGCGCCGCGCCGCCCCACAAACGCGAACAGAGCGCGTTGACGTAGTACGGATGGCGCGCCGTCACGTCGAGGATGCATTCGACGGCTGCGTCGCCGAGCTGCTCGCCCCACCGTCGAGCGCTAGCTTCGCGCATGAAGTCGAGGTAGTCCGCAGCGGCGATGCGCCCCAGCGTCATCTTGCGGCACAGGCGAAAGAGTGGGCGATCCTCCTGCTCGAACATCGGTGCCAGCAAATGCCGTTGACTGCCGGCGAACACGCAGGTGACGTGCCGAACCCGCTCTACTGCGTGCCGCACCGCTCCTTCCAGGTTGGCGCTGTCCTTGATCGCGGTGAGCTGCTGGAACTCGTCGAGGACCAGCAGAGCGCGGCGGTTGTGGGCAGCGGCTGCCTCGTCCAGCCCGGCGATAGCCTCGACGATCCCCTGGGTCTCGCGCCCGGGCGAGCGCAGCTTCATCGACAGTCCCTGCGCGCCGACCGAGAACTCCGGCTTCAAGGCGCTGAACGCGGTGCCCAGCCGACTCGCGGACGACGGCGCCCGCGGCGCGATCGCGACGCCCATCCGCGCCACGGCCTTCAACAGCTGCGACTCGAAATCCTCGGCATCGTGCATGACGAGCAGGTCGATGGTCTCGACGGCGACGTTGCTGCCCCGGCGATCGAGATCTTCGACGACCTGTTCGACGAGGCTGGTCTTGCCCATGCGCCGCCGCCCCCAAAGCCAGGTATGGCGAACATCGAGCACGTTGCGCACCAGCTCGTCGCGCTCGGCCTTGCGGTTGCAGTGGGCGATCCCCGTGGCGACGCCAAGCGGGAACAGTTCATCCGCGGGAGACGGCGCCTCGCCAACGAGCCCCCGCTCTTCGCGCTTTCCAGACGTGGGTTTGTCTGCCATGCGGAGAAGCCTACATCAGAACGCAGATCAATGGAACGCAAAATTAGGCTACGCACATTTGCGTTCCCGAATCATGCGTTCCCGAATCATGCGTTCCCGAATCATGCGTTCCCGCAATTTGCGTTCCCGCTATTGCGGGAATCAACGGACATCCCCAGCGCCGAAGAGGGTTCGCAGACGCCGGCCACGCCGCCTCGTTTTTGATTGTATCGCTTGCTGGCGTTGTGCTACGCTCGCCTCCGCTTGGCCTGAGAGACGCCGTTCTTGCCCCAAGGGCACGTCCGGCGTCTGGATCGGTCAAGCGTTCGACACCACGAGTTTGACAACGATTAACGCCTCGAAGCGCGACACGTCGCCACCGCATCGCCAGCACGCGCAAAGCGTCCGGCCTTGCGCAAGCCGACGCCGAAGCGAACCGCGCCCACTGCCTACAGCCCCGGACGCGCGAGGGCTGGCCCCTCGGCACGTTGCGGCGCTCCTGCGTCCCTGGACGTTCAGCGCGCCGCTCGGTGTTTCTTTCCCGGCCATGACGCGACACGACTTCGGCCCCGAAGCGGCACCACCCGTTGCGCTCCTTGCGCTCGGCGCCGCAACCGCGCCGGTGCGCGGCGGTGGCCACGCGACCCGTCGCTGCCGCCCGGAGGCGTCATCAACACGAGAACCCCATCATGAAACGCATGCTTGTCAACGCGACCCAGCCGGAGGAAGTCCGGGTCGCTCTGGTCGATGGTCAGAAGCTCTATGACCTAGACATCGAAAACCGCACCTACGAGCAGAAGAAGGGCAACGTCTACAAGGGCCGAATCGCCCGCCTGGAACCGAGCCTGGAGGCCGCGTTCGTCGAGTTCGGCTCCGAGCGGCACGGCTTTCTGCCGCTCAAGGACATCGCCCGTTCCTGCTTCAAGCGGCAGCCGAAGGAAGGCCGCGTCAACATCCGCGACGTCCTCGACGAAGGCCAGGAACTGGTCGTCCAGGTGGACAAGGAAGAGCGCGGCAACAAGGGCGCCGCCCTCACCACCTTCCTCAGCATCGCCGGCCGCTACCTGGTGCTGATGCCGAACAATCCGCGCTCGGCGGGCATCTCGCGCCGCATCGAAGGCCAGAACCGGGACTCGCTGCGCGAGGCGCTCTCGCAACTCGACGTGCCGAACGGCATGGGCGTGATCGTGCGCACCGCTGGCGTGGACCGCGACGTCGCGGACTTGCAGTGGGACCTGGACTACCTGCGCCAGCTCAGCGACGCCATCGACAAGGCCGCCGCCGAAGAACGCTCGCCCGCCCTTCTGTACCAGGAGAACAACGTCGTCGTACGCGCCATCCGCGACTGCCTGCGCTCGGACATCGGCGAGGTGCTGATCGACTCCAAGGAGGCATTCGAGCAGGCGCGGGAGTTCATCGACCCGGTGATGCCGCAGTACAAGGAGCGCATCAAGCTCTACGACGAGCAGGTGCCGCTGTTCAACCGCTTCCAGATCGAGAGCCAGATCGAGACCGCCTTCGAGCACGAAGTGAAGCTGCAATCCGGCGGCAGCGTCGTCATCGACCCAACGGAAGCGCTGGTCTCCATCGACATCAACTCCGCCCGCGCCACCAAGGGCGCGGACATCGAGGAGACCGCCCTCAACACCAATCTGGAAGCCGCCGAGGAAGTGGCGCGGCAACTGCGGCTGCGCGATGTCGGCGGGCTGATCGTCATCGACTTCATCGACATGGTGTCGGCGCGCAACCAGCGCTCCGTCGAGGCCAAGGTGCGCGAGGCGCTCAAGGCCGACCGCGCCCGGGTGCAGACGTCGCAGATCTCCCGCTTCGGCCTGATGGAAATGTCGCGGCAACGGCTGCGCCCGTCGCTCGACGACCTCACCACCGAGATCTGCCCGCGCTGCCTGGGCCAAGGCCGCATCCGCGACATCAAATCCCTCGCCCTCACCATTCTGCGCGTCGTCGAGGAGGAGTCCCTCAAGCAGCGCAGCTCCATCGTCCGCGCCCGCGTTCCGCTGCCCGTCGCCGCCTATCTGCTCAACGAAAAGCGGCGCGACGTGGCGCAGATCGAGGAACGCACGTCGACGCACCTCGTGATCGTGCCAGCCGCGGACCTGGAAACGCCCCACTTCGAGATCTCGCGCATCCGCGACGACACGGCCGAGGTCGAGGGCGGCGTACCCAGCTACGAGCTGATGGCCTCCCCCGCCAGCGACGTCGTGGTCGCCGACGACGCGCCAGCGAAGCCGCGCCAGCAGGCCGTCGTCCAAGCGGCGCCGCCAGCGCCGCGACCACCGAGCGCACCAGAGACACCCGCCAAGCAGAGCGGCGGCTTCATGGGCGTTCTGCGCAGCATCGGCAAGAGCCTCTTCGGCGGCGGCAGCGAAGATGCGCCGGCCGAGGCACCGACGCAGACCCCGCGCCGCGCCACCCAAAGCCAAGGGCGAACGGGCCGCTCCGGGGCCGAGCGGCGCTCCGAGCCGCAGAACCGGCGCGAGAACAGCCGCAACCGTCGGCGCCGGCCGCGCCGCGGGGACGGCGAACAGCGGACCGCCGGGGCCGCCAAGGACGAGCGCCCGCGGGACTCCCGCCAGACCAATCGCTCCGGGCAACGCAACCGCGGCAAAGGCACCTCCGCCGACGATCGCGGCCAGGACCGGCGCGAGGGCCAGGAGCGCCGCCGGAAATCCAACTCGGACGGGCAGCAGCGGCAGCGCGGTCAGCGCTCGGAGAAGCCCGCCGCCAGCGAGGGCGCGGCCAACAAGCCGAGCACCGCCAGCTCCGAAGAGATGAAGGCCAGCAAGCGCAAGCCGCGACGCGACCGCTCGTCGGTGCGCAGCGGCGGCGCGCAGCCGCCAGCCGCGGCGCCGGCACCCGAGACCAGCGAACCCGCGCCGCAGACGGCACCTCAGGCGCAAGCGACGGCGTCCGACGACAAGGCAGCGCAGGCGCAGGACCATCGGCGCGCGAGCAACGATCCGCGCGCTGCGCACCGCAAGGCCGCTGGCGACGACGACGCGGCAGCCGAGCCGCATCGCGTCGCGGAGGTCGCACAAGACCAACCGGGCGACCCAGCGGAAACCAGTGAAGACGCGGCGAGAGCAGCGCCCGAAGCCGAGGTCGAGGCAGTCGCGACGGAGGATGCCGCCGAGTCGAGCGTGGCGGCAGCGCCCGAACCGGCCGAAGATCGCGGCACGACCGAAGAGTCCGGCGAACAAGCGGCGCAGGAAGCGGACGCCCCTCGCGTGGAAGAGCCGCTGCTGGCCGCGGTCGAAGAAGCGCCAGCCGAAACGAAGCCGGACACGCCAGAAGAGGACGTGCCGCCAGCGTCCCTGGGCCGCGCCAGCAACGATCCCCGCGAGATGCGCCGGCAACAGGCGGCGGACTGACCGCACGGCGTCGGCTAGGCGCCTTTGGGCGGCTAGCCGACGCCGTACACAGCAGGTTCGAGTTCCAGCGCGACGCCGAACTTGGCGGCGACATCGTCACGGATGCGCCGCGCCATCTCCAACACGTCGCGGCCCGATGCGCCACCGCGGTTGACCAGCACCAGCGGCTGGCGCGGCCACACCTGGACCTGGCCGTGGCGAACACCCTTCCAGCCAGCGACGTCGATCAGACGCGCCGCCGACACCTTGTATCGCTGATGCCCCTCGCCATTCGCGTGGGCATCAATGTCGATGCGCGTACGCAACTCATCCAGTTGGGTGGCCGTCAACCAAGGGTTCTTGAAGAAGCTGCCGACATTGCCGATGCGACGCGGGTCGGGCAGCTTGCGCCGCCTGACCCGCGCCACCGCCTCCGCGACCTGCAACGCCGCTCTCCAGCTTCCCTTCGCCACAGCCGCCTCGCGGCCCATCCGCGCCAGCTCGCGGCGCAGATCCGGATAGTCCGCGCACGGCGAGATGGCCCCGAGAACGAGCGTCGCCGAGACGATCACGTAGCGCGTCCGAACTTCCGCCTTGAAGACGCTGCTGCGGTAGCGCAGCTGGCAGTCGTCGGCGGCCAACGTCACGAGCCTGCCCCGCTGCCGATCGATCACCGAGACCGATTCGAGCACATCGGACAACTCGCGGCCGTAGGCGCCGATGTTCTGCACCGGCGCCGCGCCGACCAGGCCGGGAATGAGGATCAGGTTCTCCAGCCCACGGATGCCCTTCCCCAAGGTCGCGCGCACGACCTCCTGCCATGTTTCGCCAGCGCCCACCGTGACCCGCCAGCGCTCGGCGTCGAGCCGTTCCGCAGCGATGCCGCGCACGAACGGCCGCACTACGAGGCCGGGCAGACGGGTGCGCAGGACGATGTTGGAGCCTTGGCCGACGATGGTGACCGGCACGTCCTTCGTATCGGCTCCACCGAGGACGTCGAGCAACAGGTCCACGCTGCCGACAGTACATACATCGTCGGCGAAGCAGGCCACGCCGAGGGTGTTGGGTACGGCAACGCCCGCCCTTCCCCTGCCCGTCCGCAGCCCAAGCGACGATGCGCTACTCATGGCCCGTATGATAGGCGTCGCTGGCGTACATGGCCGGGCGGCAAGAAAGCAACCGCGGAGGGAGCATGACGAACGATCTCGGAACAGTTCGACCGCGCGCGAGCGGCGCCGCGTCGCAGCGCCTGTGCGCCATCGCGTTCGCGACCGCGCTCTGCTGCGCCGCGGAGGATTCGGCGACGCCGCGACCCCTTGCGGATCCGATCCCGGCGAAGATCGCCAAAGGCGACCTCGTGGTCGCCGTCGAACCCTTCGTGCGGGCGCCGCCGAGCATCGACCCGGCCAAGCCGCCCATGACCAACGACGCCCATGCGCGCATCCAATACATGCTGCCGATCCCGGACGGTTCCGGGCGGCTCGTGTTCAACGACCTGCACGGCCAGCTCTACGTCACCGACGCCGCCGGAAGCCCGCCCGCCTTGTACTTGGATCTCCGCCGCCAGGACGTCGACTTCCACAACGATGCGTTTCCGAACGAGGCCGGGCTGCTCGGCTTCGCCTTCCATCCGCAGTTCGCGGCCAAAGGCGAGCCGGGCTACGGCAAGCTCTACACCGGATTCAGCGCCGGGCCGGACAGCGGCGCCGCCGCCTACGAGGACAAGAGCGGCGAAGCCCAAGAGAGCGTGATCCGCGAGTGGACCGCCGCCGATCCGACGGCGAACGTGTTCCGCGGCGCGTCGCGGGAGGTGCTTCGGGTCGGCCAGTTCGAGCCGACGCACAACGTCGGCACCCTCGCCTTCAACCCCACGGCGAAGCCGGGAACGCCCGATTACGGCCTGCTCTACATCTGCTTCGGAGACGGCGGCGGCCGCTTCGACCCGGAGCGCAACGGGCAAAACCTGGCGACGCCGCTCGGCGCCATCCTGCGCATCGACCCCTTGGCCGGCGACGAGGAGCGCGGGTACGGCATTCCGCCGGACAATCCGTTCGTCGCAACGCCGGGCGCGGCGCCGGAAATCTGGGCCTACGGCCTGCGCCACGCGCAGCAGTTCTCCTGGGACGTCGACGGGCGCATGTTCATCGGCGACATCGGCCAGGACCACATCGAGGAGGTCAATCTGGGCGTGGCCGGCGGCAACTACGGCTGGCCGCTGCGCGAAGGCACCTTCGCCACGGCGTTCGGGGTGGACGTGGCGCAGACCGGCCCGGTCTTCGCGCGCCCGGCGGATCCGCAGCCGTTCATCTATCCGGTGGCGGAGTACGACCACGACGAAGGCTTCGCTATCGGCGGCGGCTTCGTCTACCGAGGCGAGGACATCCCGCAGCTGCGCGGCAGGTATCTCTTCTCGGACATCGCCCGCGGACGCCTGTTCGCCATCGCCACCGACGACCTGACGCCGGACGAGCCGACGCGGATCGAGGAAGTCCGACTGCTCTTCGACGGCCAGGAACGCGACCTCGTCGATGTCGCCGGCTTTCGCAACACCTACCACGGCGAGGAGTTCCCACGGGTCGATCTGCGCCTCGGCATCGACCACCGAGGCGAGCTCTACCTGCTCACCAAGGGCGACGGCTGGATTCGCAAGCTGGTTCCGGCCACCACCAGCGGCGGCTAGGCAAGCGCCTGCAGCACACGCTCGACGTCGGCTGGCGTATCGACGCCGCCCGGCACGGCCGCCGCGGCTTCCGCGACCGCGATGCCGACGCCGTGTTCGAGTAGTCGCAACTGTTCCAGCACCTCCACTTCCTCGAGCGCGCTCGGCGGCCAAGCGACGAACGCCTCCAACGCGGACACCCGAAAGGCGTAGATGCCGATGTGCCGCCACCAGTGCTCGGCGACATTCCGCGGCCGGCCCTCGGCGAACGCGCCCCGCGCCCAGGGAATCGGCGCACGCGAGAAGTACAGCGCACGGCCATGCTCGTCAGCGACGACTTTGACCACGTTTGGATCGAAGACGTCCGCCGAGCGCCGTATCGGCTCGCACAGCGTCGCCACCGGACAATCGCCAGCTTGCGCCTGAAGCAGCGCCGCCACTTGATCGATCACCGCCGGCGGAATCAGCGGCTCGTCGCCCTGCACGTTGACGACCACGTCGTCGCCGCTCCAGCCAAGCGCCCGCGCCGCCTCCATCACGCGGTCGGAACCCGTCGGGTGGTCGGCGCGAGTCATCACCGCCAGCGCCTCGGAACCTTCCACGGCGGCGGCCACGCGCTCGTCGTCCGTGGCGACGACGACGTCCTCCGCCGCGGAGCGTAGCGCCTGCTCGACGACGCGCAACACCATCGGCTTGCCGCCGAGGTCGACCAGCGGCTTCCCCGGTAGGCGCGACGAAGCGTAGCGGGCGGGAATCACCACGCGGTAGGTCATTCGCCAGCGCCGTTGGCAAGGTGGTTGGACAATGCGATGCCGGCGGCGGCGAAGACGGCCCGCAGCCGGTCTTCGACCGGAACCGCGAAGCGCATCTCGATTTCGAGGCGCCAGCAGTGGTCGATGTCGTCGAACGCCTTGATCTTCTCGGCGTCCTTCTCGGTGACGACGAGAGCGCTGGCCGCGGTGTCCAGATCCCGGCGCTTGAACCGGTAGTGGTCCGGAAAGGCCCGTACCGGCGCGTCGATGCCGACGCCGCGCAGCGCCGCCTCGAAACGGGCCGGGTTGCCGATGCCGGCGATTGCCGCAACGCTGCCGTGACGCGCCGCGAACTCCTTCGGCGACAGGCGCTGGCCGCTCGCCACGTGGATCAGCGAGGTCGCCTCGGCGGCCATCACCAACTCGTCGGGAACGAGACCGGTGCCGCGACCGTTGGCGACCACCAAGTCGCAGCCGGCCAGTCGCGAGACCGGTTCGCGCAACGGCCCGGCCGGCAGGCACAGCCCGTTGCCGACGCCCCGCATTCCATCCAGCACGGCGATCTCCACGTCGCGTTGCAGCGCGTAGTGCTGCAAGCCGTCGTCGGCGATCACGACGTCCACGTCGGCGTTCGCCAGCAGCAGCTGCACGGCGCGAACGCGGTCCGCCGCCACCGCGACCGGGGCGCCGGTGCGGCGCGCGACCATCGCCGCCTCGTCGCCGCACAGCGCGGC
The DNA here is from genome assembly GCA_965243175.1 of Candidatus Azotimanducaceae bacterium. Taxonomy (GTDB): domain Bacteria; phylum Pseudomonadota; class Gammaproteobacteria; order Pseudomonadales; family Azotimanducaceae; genus VXYL01. Next base: position 3,835,644 of record OZ251532.1, read on the forward strand.
CGGCGTCTCGGCGGCAACCAGCGTCGGCTGCCTCGCGTTGCCGCCGTAGCCCCGCGACACCACGCCCGGCTTCATGCCGCGTTCGCTAAGCCATCGGGCGAGCCAGATGACAAGGGGGGTCTTGCCGGTGCCGCCGGCGGTGATGTTACCGACGACCACCACCGGCACCGGCGCTCGCCAGGAACGGCTGCGCCCAGTCAGGAAGCGGCGACGGCGACGCATGGCGAGCCAGCCGAACAGCGCGGCCAAGGGCCACAGCAGGCGCGGCCAGACGCGGTCTTCGTACCAGGCGCCGACGAGCGGCGTGGTCTTCGCCGCCGGCAATGCAGGCGCCGTCGCGTTTGGCTGGTCGTCGCCGGAGCGGTTCTCGAACTGCGACTCGTAGAGGGCGGCGTACGCGCCCTGCTTCGCCATCAGGGTCCGGTGATCGCCGGTCTCGACGATCCGCCCCTCCTCCACCACGGCGATCAGGTCGGCGTTCTCCACGGTGGAGAGGCGATGCGCGATCACGATCGTGGTGCGGCCGCGCATCACCTCGTCCAACGCCGCCTGCACGTGTCTTTCGGAGACCGTGTCCAGGGACGACGTGGCCTCGTCGAGAATCAGCACCGGGGCGTCCTTCAGCAGCGCCCGGGCGATGGCGATGCGCTGCCGCTGCCCTCCGGAAAGCAGCGCTCCGTCGTCGCCGACCACCGTCTCCATGCCTTGCGGCATGGCGTCGATGAAGGATTCGGCATGGGCGCGCCGCACCGCATCCGCGACCGCATCCGTGGTCGCGCCGGCCAAGCCGCCGTAGGCGATGTTGTTGGCCAGCGTGTCGTTGAACAGCGTGACGTTCTGCGTCACCAGCGCGATCTGGCGACGCAGACAGGACAGGCGGTAGTCGGCCAGCGGCTTGCCGTCGAGCAGGATGCGCCCGGCGCTCGGCTGGTAGAAGCGGGCGATCAGGCCAGCCAAGGTGGACTTGCCGGCGCCGGAGCGGCCGACCAGCGCAACGGTCTGCCCGGCCTCGATGTCGAGCGTGACCTCGCGCAGTACAGGGTCGCGGTCGGCGGCGTACCCGAACGACACGTCTTCGAGGCGAATGGCGCCGGCGACGCGCTCCACCTCGTGCGTTCCCGAGTCCTCCTCTTCCGGCTGGTCGAGCTGCGCGAACACGCGCCTGGCGGCGGTCAGACCATTCTGCAAGCGCGCGTTCACGTCCGAGAGCTTCTTCACTGGATTGGCCAGCATCCCGGCCAGCCCCAGATACGTCGCCAGGTCGCCGGCGGACATGCCGCCGCCGATGCTGGGCTGGAAGACGAGGAACGCGAGCACCGCGAGCGCCACCGCCGCCAGATACTGGATCGTCTGCGCGCTCAACGCCTTGGTGACGATCATCTTCAGGTTCTGGCGGCGATTGCGCTCGCTGGCGGCGAAGAAGCGGGCGCGCTCGTACTCTTCGCCGCCGAAGATCTTCACCTCCCGGTAGCCGGAGACGGCCTCCGAGACGACGTGGGTGACGTCGCCCATCGAGTCCTGGATGTTCCGCGCCAGCTTCCGAAAGCGCCCTGACGCGAAGCGGACGATCGCGCCCACCAGCGGCGCGACGACCAGGAAGGTCAACGTCAGCTTCCAGTTCATGTAGATCATGGCGCCCAGGAAGACGATCACCTTCAGGCCATCGGCGACGATGATCTTCAAGGCATCGGTGGTGGTGTCGCGCAGCTGGGCGGTGGTGAAGGTGAGCTCGGAGACCAGGTGGCCTTGGCTGCTCGTGTCGTAGAAGCTGCTCGGCATCAGCAGCAGTCGCTCGAACAGATGGCTGCGGACGACGTGGATCGCCCGAAACGAAATACGCGACAGCGTGTACTCGCCGGACACGGAACCGATCACGCGCAGCAGGGCCAGCGCCAGCATCAGCACCGGAAAGGTCCAGGCGTGGCCGGTTGCCGGCGCGCCGATGGCATCGACGATCAGCCCGAAGGCCCAGGCGAAGCCCGCCTCGCCGCCAGCGGTGAGCAGGAAGCCCACCACCGCCAGGCCGAACCAGAGCTTCTGATCGGCCACGTAGCCGAGCAGCCGTCGGTAGGTGGCCCAGCTGCCGGCGCCCTCGGCCACGGCTGCCGTCGCGCTCTCAGTTCCCATCGACGCCTCCCTGCGCCTGCCGACGCCGACGGACATTGCCGAGGGCGATCAGCGAGGTGGGCGAATCCTACACCGTTGCTGGCTGGCACCGGATGGCGATTAGGCGCGTTGGGAACGCGGCCCGCGCCGTTCAGTTCGCTGTGGCGAAGCGCAGGCCGTCGGCGCCGTGGCTCACGGCGATGGTCTGGCTCGGCGCGAAGCGGCCTTCGAGCAGCGCACTGGCGAGCGGATTCTCCAGCGCCTGCTGGATGGCGCGCTTCAGCGGGCGGGCGCCGAACACCGGGTCGTAGCCCTGCTCCACCAGCGCCGCCATGGCGTCGTCGTCCACCACCAGACCGAGGTCCTGCTCGGCCAGGCGGCCGCGCAAGCCGCGAATCTGGATCTCCGCGATGGCCGCCATATGCTCCTTCCTCAGCGCGTGGAAGACCACCATTTCGTCGACGCGATTGACGAACTCCGGCCTGAACTTGCGCCCCACCACGTCCATCACCGCGTCGTGGATGTCGTCGTCGAGACCTTCGGCGGCGAGCGCCTGGATCGCCTCCGAGCCGAGATTGGAGGTCATCACCAGAACGGTGTTGCGGAAGTCCACGGTGCGTCCGTGGCCATCGGTCAAGCGCCCGTCGTCGAGCACTTGCAGGAGGATGTTGAAGACGTCCGCGTGCGCCTTCTCGATCTCGTCGAGCAGCACCAGCGAGTAGGGTCGCCGCCGCACCCGCTCCGTGAGCTGGCCGCCTTCCTCGTAGCCGACGTAGCCCGGCGGCGCGCCGACCAGCCGCGACACGGAGTGCTTCTCCATGTACTCGGACATGTCCACGCGCACCATCGCCTCTTCGCTGTCGAAGAGCGCCTCGGCCAGCGCCCGGCACAGTTCCGTCTTGCCGACGCCGGTGGGGCCGAGGAACAGGAAGCTGCCGTTCGGGCGATTGGGGTCGGCGAGCCCGGAGCGGGCGCGACGCACCGCTTGCGCGACCGCCCGCACCGCTTCGTGCTGGCCGACGACGCGCTTGTGCAGCTCGTCTTCGAGCTTGAGCAGGCGCTCCCGTTCGCCGCCGAGCAGCTTGGCGACCGGCACGCCGGTCCAGCTCGAGACGACCTCGGCGACTTCGGCGTCGGTGACCCGATTGCGCAGCAGCGCCTTGCCGTCGTCCTCCGCCGCGGTCTGCGCCAGCTGCTTCTCCAGCGCGGGAATGCGGTCGTTCTGCAGCTCTGCCATCTTTTCATTGGCAAGTGGTTGGCCACGCTTGGCGGCGCGTTTGGCGGCCTCGAACTCCAGCCGCGCCGCGTCCAAGGACGCCCTTGTTTGCTGGGCGTTGTTCACTCTCGCCTTCTCGGCGGTCCACACTTCGTCGAGGTCCGCGTACTCCCGCTCCAGGCTGGCGATGGTCGCTTCGAGCGCTCGGCGACGCTTCGCCGATGCGTCGTCGGGCTCGCCGCGCAGCGCCTCCAGTTCGATCTTGCGCTGGATGAGCGAGCGTTCCAGGCGATCCATGCTCTCCGGCTTGGAGTCCATCTCCATGCGGATGCGGCTGGCGGCTTCGTCGATCAGGTCGATGGCCTTGTCCGGCAGCTGCCGCCCGGAGATGTAGCGATGCGAGAGCCGCGCCGCGGCGACGACAGCCGGGTCGGTGATGTCCACCGCGTGGTGCAGCTCGTAGCGCTCCTTGAGGCCGCGCAGAATGGCGATGCAGCTTTCGACGCTGGGCTCCTCCACCAGCACTTGCTGGAAGCGGCGTTCGAGGGCGGCGTCCTTCTCGATGTGCTGGCGGTACTCGTCGAGGGTGGTGGCGCCGACGCAGTGCAGTTCGCCGCGCGCCAAGGCCGGCTTGAGCATGTTGCCGGCGTCCATGGCGCCTTCGGCCTTGCCGGCGCCCACCACGGTGTGCAGTTCGTCGATGAACAGGATGACCGAGCCGCCCTGCTTGCCGAGTTCGTTGAGCACCGCCTTCAGGCGCTCCTCGAACTCGCCGCGGAACTTCGCGCCGGCGATCAGCGCGCCCATGTCGAGCGCCAGAATGCGCTTGTTCTTCAACCCTTCCGGCACTTCGCCATCAAGGATGCGCTGCGCCAGGCCCTCGACGATGGCGGTCTTGCCGACGCCGGGCTCGCCGATCAGCACCGGGTTGTTCTTGGTGCGCCGCTGCAGTACCTGCACGGTGCGACGAATCTCGTCGTCGCGCCCGATCACCGGGTCCAGCTTGCCCTGTTCGGCGCGTTCGGTGAGGTCGATGGTGTACTTGGCGAGGGCTTGGCGGGCGTCTTCGGCGTTGGCGTCGCGCACGGTCTCGCCGCCACGGGCGGCATCAACGGCTTGCGTGAAGCGCGTCGCGTCGAAGCCGGCGTTGCGCAACGCTTCGCCAGCGGCGCCGCGATCCGCGGCCATCGCCGCCACCACCAGTTCGGAGGTCAGGAACTCGTCGCCGCGGCGCTGTGCCTCCCGCTCGGCCAGGTTGAGGATGCGGCCGAGTTCCGGCGAGACGCCGACTTCGCCGGTCGGGCGCCCGATGCACGGCAATCCATCCAGCCCGGCCTCCACGCCGCCGCGCAATTGGCGTCGGTCCACGCCAGCGGCGTCGAGCAGCGCGTCCGCGCCGCCTTCGTCCAGCAGCGCGGCGAGCAGATGCAGGGGGTCGACGGCTGCGTGGTCGCGACCGACGGCGAGCGACTGCGCCTCGGCGAGGGCGGACTGCAAGCGGGTGGTGAGCCGTTCGATTCTCATGGTTCTCTCGACTGGTTCGGGTCTGGTGGCTGCGTCAGCGCATTTAGTGCGTCCCTCTTCGGCGCATTTCAATGGCGTACACGTCGCCACGTTTCGCATTGCGCGAGCAGGCGGCGGCCCGGATCGGCCAGCCGCCAGTACCGCGCCGGCCGACAGCGCTGCGCATGCAGAACGTCCGGCGCAGCGGTGGTCCAGCGCAGTGCGCCCGAGGCGCCGGTCGAGACCAGATGCGCCCCGACGTCGCGGTAGCGCTCGACAACGTCCGGGTGCGGGTGGCCGAAGTGGTTGCCGTAGCCTGCCGAGACGACCGCGAAGCGCGGCCGCGTGGCGGCGACGAAGACCGACGACGACGACGTGCGACTGCCGTGGTGGGGCACCAGCAGCAGGTCGACCGGCCTGAACGTGAACTCGCGCACGAGGTCGCGCTCCACCGACGCTTCAATGTCGCCGGCGAGGAGCGCGCGAGGCCGCTTCGACCTGCCGACGGCCTTCCCCTCGATCAGCAGCACGCAGGAAGCGTTATTGCCCGCCTCCCCGTGGCCGGCCGGCGGACTCAGCACATGGAAGTCCACGCCGTCCCAGCGCCAGGGCATGCCAGCGCTGCAAGGCCGCTCGGCGACGCCGATGCGCGGCTCGCCAGCCAGCACGTCGGTGACCCGCACACCGCCCTGCACCGCCGCGGCGCCGCCGATGTGATCGCTGTCGGCGTGGCTGAGCACCAAGACGTCCAGTTCCGCGTGGCCCATCGCGCGCAAGGCCGGCAGCACCACCAGCGCGCCACTGCCGGGACTGCCGGGGAACGCCGCGCCCGTGTCGTAGAGCAGCGCATGGTTGGTGGTCTCGACGATCACCGCCGTGCCCTGGCCGACGTCGAGCATCGTCACGCGCGCCTCCCCTTCCGCGATGTCGTCGCGGGCGACCGCCATCGACAACATCAGCAACGCTGTACTCGCCAAGGCGACGAGCGCGGTTCTGCCAAGGGGCAGCAGGCAGGCGGCCGCGACCGCCACCATCCACGCCTGCCAAGGCCCCAGGTCCGCGATGTGGATCGGCGCGACGCGGTCGGCGACCTCCAGCAGCACGACGATCACGGCGATGCCGAAATCCGCGCCGGCAAGCAGCAGTTGCGCCGCGCCATCGGCGGAGAAGCCGAGCAGCGCCGTCCCGGCCAGCGCCAAGGGCACCACCAGCATCGTCGCCAGCGGCACCACCACCATGTTCACGAACAGACTCAAGGGGTGGACGAGGCCCGTCACGCCGATGCTGGCCGGCGCGAAGGCGACGACGATGACGATCTGCGCGACAAACGCCGAGGCGACCCACGAACGTTTGCTCGGCCGTGGCGCGAAGAAGCCGAGCAGCACCGCCACCGCACCGAACGAGAGCCAGAATCCCGGCGCCAACGGCGCCATCGGATCGACGGTCAGCAAGAGCGCCAACGCATAGCTGAAGGTCGCCGCCGGAGACGACGACCGCCCCGACACCAGCGCCGCCATTCCGGCGACCGCCATGACGAAGGCGCGCAGCAAGGACAAGCCAGCGCCAGCCAAGGCGACGTAGCTGGCCGCGAAGGTCAACGCCAGCGCGACGCCAGCGCCCTTCGCGGAGAAGCCAAGCAGCAGCCCGACGCCGCGGCCGAGAAAGAAGCCGATGGCCGTGACGATGCCGACGTGAAGGCCGGAGATCACCAGCAGATGCAGCGTGCCGGTGCGCCGAAACCGCTCCGACGCCTGCTCCGGTATCGCCGCCGCGTCGCCCAGCGCCAGCGCCGAGATCACGCCCTCGTGAACCAGCCCGATTGCTTGCAGGCGTTCCCGCAAGCGCTCCCGCCAAGCGATGACGGCCGTTGCCGGCGCCGCGTCCAGGCGAACGCCGGACTTGACGTAGCCGGTCGCTGCCATCCGGGCGCGGACGAACCATCGTGCGCGGTCGTAGCCGGTCGCGTTGCCGCTCCCGCGCGGGGTTTTCAGACGAACATGCAGCCGCCACCGTTCGCCACCACTCACCAAGGGACCGCTCACCCAGTGCAACCGGACGCGGCCGGGAACACCGCAGCTCGCCTGTTCCGGCGCGAAGACGAAGCTCTGCGAAGTCTCGAAGCTGGCCGGGGCCAGCGGGCGTCGCGTCGGCAGCGTCTCGACGCGGCCGACCACTTCGGCTTCCACGCAACTCGAATCCACGCGCTCCTGCACCGCCATCGAAGCGTGCCAGCAGCCCCAGCCGAGGCCGACGAGCACCGCTCCGGCCACGCGCAAGCGGGCGAGCGCCGCGTAGGCGGCGCCGACGCCGAGCAGCCAGGGCCACAGCGCGTGGAGCGCCGGCAGCCAGTGCGCGGCAACCACCCCGGCGGAGAACGCCAATGCGAGAAATCGAATGTCCACCGCTCATCGCCGCCGGCATAATGGATCGTCCCGGTGCGCCGTCGCCACGGACGACCGCAGCCATGCTTCGAGACAGGATTCGCAAGTATCTGCCGTCGCCGGAAGCGATTCGCCGGCAAAAGGCCCTAGGCGCTGTAGGACATTTGCTCTTCGAGCCCGAGCTGTGGCACCTGCACCGGCGTTCGGCGGGCGGCGCGGTGTTCATCGGCCTGTTCTGCGCCTTCCTGCCGCTGCCGATCGGCCAGATGCCGCTGGCGGCGCTGCTCGCCGTGTTCGCGCGCTGCAACCTGCCGATTGCCGTTGCCCTGGTATGGGTGACCAATCCGCTGACCTTCGGGCCGCTCTTCTACTTCGCCTACAAGCTCGGTGCCTGGCTGCTCGGCATCGACGCCGCGGAACCGGGCTGGGAGCTCTCCTGGGCGTGGCTCTGGGAGCGCTTGCGGCACATCTGGTGGCCGCTGCTGCTCGGTTCGCTGGTCTGCGGCTGGGTCGCCGGCCTCACCGGCAACGTGCTGGCGCGTGTGCTCTGGCGGCTGCACGTCGTTCGCCGCTGGCGGCAGCGGCGCGAACGCCGCAGAGGGCGGCAACGGCCGTCGGTCAGGCCGAGTGCAGGGAATCGGCCGGATTCGCCGCGGTCGCCTTGAGCGCCGGCATCAGCGCGGCGCACAGGCTCAGGCCAAGAGAGAGCACCGCGATCGTCGCCAGGTCGCCCACCTGCACATCCGTGGGAATGGTGGCGAACCAAGTGCCGTCGATGATGCTGGCGCCGAGCAGCTGCGCCAGCAATGCCGCCACGGCATCGGCGTTGACGGCGATGGCGACCCCGGCGCCGAGCCCAACGGCCACGCCAACCGTGGCGACCGCGAAGCCCTGCAGGAAGAACACGGTGGTCAGCAGACGCCGCGACGCCCCCATGGTCGCCAGCATCGCCACGTCGCGCCGCTTGTCGTTCACCAGCATCGCCTGGCCGGAGACCATGTTGAAGGCGGCGATGGCGACGATCAGCGCGAGCAGCGCGAACATGATGGCCTTTTCGATCCGCACGGCGCGGAACAGCGCGCCGTAGTCGTCCATCCAGAAGCGCACCGAACTCGCGCCCTCCCCCAACGCCGCGCGCACTCGCGGCGCGAGCAGAGGCGCCGCCAGCGGGTCGTCCAGATGCAGCCGCCAGCCGTCGATGCCGGCGCTGGCTAGACCGCGCCGAACCACGTCGTCGCGCATGGCGAAGGCGAGCGTCGCGTCCGGGTCCGCGCCGACCTCGAAGGTGCCAGCGAGCTCGAAGCGCTCGATGCGCGGCCGGACGCCGGTGGGCGCCGGCGCGGCAACGACGAGAGTGACCGCCTCGCCGATGCGGATGCCCCTTGCGTCGGCAAGCGGCGCGCCGAGCAGGATGCCGCCAGGCCGCGCCTGCAAGCGCTGCCAAACCTCGGCGTCCGCGAGTGCGGCCAAGGCCGGGATGCTGGCTGGGGAGACAGCGGAAAGCACGATGAAGTCGGCACCGCCGCGTCGCGTCAGCATCGCTTCCGCTTGGAAGTAGCGGCCCACGGCGGCGACGCCCTCGACCTCCCGCAACGCCTCCGCTCGCTCGGCGCCGTCGCCGAGGATCACGGCGTGGGGCACGGCGGCGAGAATGCGCGTCGTGATCTCGCGGTCGAAGCCGTTCATGACGCTGACCACGACGGTCAGGATCGCCACCCCCAAGGCCAGGCCGACGAACGACACCCAGTTGATGAAGGTCGCGTAGCCGTGGCCGCGGGCGAACAGATAACGACGCGCGATCCAAAGCGCCGTGGGCTGCGATGCGGCCATCAGCCGGGCTGCCGAGCCTGCAACGCGCCGTCGGCCAACGTCAGGGCGCGGTCCATGCGGCCGGCGATGCCGTCGTCGTGGGTGACCACCACGAAGGCGGTGCCGTGGCTCGCGCCAAGCGCCGCAAGAGCGGCCAGGACCGCCTCGGCGCTCTGCCTATCCAAGTTGCCGGTCGGTTCGTCGGCGAGGACGATGCCCGGCGCGGTGGCGAGCGCCCGCGCCACCGCCACGCGCTGCCGTTCGCCGCCGGAGAGTTCGTGCGGACGGTGCCCGGCGCGCGCGGCCAGCTCCACCTCGTCGAGCAGCTGCCGCGCCCGGGCGCTCGCGGCGCGGAAGGTCGCCCCGCCGATCAGCAAGGGCATGGCGATGTTCTCCAACGCGGTGAACTCCGGCAGCAGGTGATGGAACTGGTAGACGAAGCCCATGCGCTTGTTGCGAATGCGGGCGCGCTCGGCCGGACTCGCCATCGTCAACGACTGGCCCATGACGGCCACCGAGCCTTGGTCGGCGTCGCTCAAGCCGGCCAGAATGTGCAGCAGCGTGCTCTTGCCAGCGCCGGAACGTCCGACGATGCCGACGCGCTCGCCAGCCTGCACGGCCAAGTCCACCTGCCGCAGCACGGTCAAGCGCTCACCGCCTTGGACGTACGCCTTGGCGACGCCGCTCGCTTCGAGCGCCGCGTCACTCATGCTGCAAGACCTCGGCTGGGTTCAGGCGCGCCGCCCGCCACGCTGGAAATACCGTCGCCGCCAAACACAACGCGAGCGCCGTCGCCGCCACCTGCCCGACGTCCGCCAGCGTGAACCGCATCGGCAGGCGCGTGATCAGATACTCGCCCATCAGCGACGTGCCGAGCGTACTCTCCAGCCACGGGAAGCCGGCCTCGGCCAATGCGCCGAGCGCGAAGCTAGCCGCGATGCCGATGCCGATGCCCGCCGTGGCGATGGCGACGCCGAGCACCACGAAGGCGCCCACGACGAGCCCGGCGCTGCTGCCGAGGGTGCGCAGCATCGCCACGTCGCCGCGCCGCTCGTTGACGATCATCACCAGGCTGGAGACCAAGTTGAAGGCGGCCACCGCCACCAGCAGCGACAACAGCAGATACAACATGCTCTTGGTGGTGCCGATGGCGTTGTAGACGCCGCCGAGGGTGCGCTGCCAAGTGCCAGCGCGGAAGTCGCGGCTGCCGACGGCGCGTATGATGCGCTGCCGCGCGCCCGCTGCCGCCAACGGGTCGGCGAGACGCACATGGAAGCCGTGCACGGCGTCGCCGAGGCGAAAGAGCCGTGCGGCGTCGTCGCGGTGCAGATAGGCGGCGTGGCGGTCGAGTTGCGAGTCCGTGGAAACGAGCCCGGCAACGCGGAACCGCTTTTGCCTAGCGAACGCGCCGAACGGCGTCGCCGTGGCCTGCGGCAGCACCACCGTCACGTCGTCGCCTACGTCCACACCCAGCCGCCGCGCCGCATCGACGCCGAGCAGAATCCGATAGCCACCAGTGCCGAGCACCTCCCCTTGCGCGAAGTCGAACAGGTTGGAAACCGCGGCGTAGCTCTCCGGCGCGATGCCGACCAGCCCGACCCCGTGTACGCGCTCGGCAGCCGCCAGCAAGCCAGCGCCTTCGACCACCGCGCTCGCCGCAACCACGCCGTCGAGGTCGCGAATCGCCCGCAAGGTCTCGCCGAAGTCCGCGACCGGCACTCGCCCGGCGACGGTCACATGCGGCACCACGCCGAGTACGCGCTCGCGCACTTCGCGCTCGAAACCGGCGATCACGGCCTGCACGAACAGCAGGATCGCGACCGACAACGCCAGTCCCGCGAGCGACAAGCCGCTGACGAACGAGATGAAGCTGCGCCGCGAGCGCGCGTAGCGCAGGCCGACGTTGACCGCGAGGGGACGAAACACAAGAGCCATCCGGCTTGCAGAGCAGGCAAGTCTACGGCAAGGCGACGGGGCTGAACGAAGTGGAAGCGCTCAGCTTCGCGAGTTGGCCGGCGATTCCGTGCGCAAGTGCCTAGCCATCGCTGTGGAGTGGTGCAACTCGAGACCGTCGCCACGGCGTTCGACGAAGAGCGCGGCGAGGCCGCGGCTTTCGGCGAAGGCGAGGCCGGCGTCGGCGCCGAGCACCAGCAACGCGGTGGCGTAGGCGTCCGCGGACATCGCGCTCTCCGCCACCACGGTGACCGCCGCCAACGTGTGCGAGACCGGCAGACCGCTGCGCGGGTCGACGATGTGCGAGACGCGCCGCTGCGCAGGCGGCAGCAGCCGCTGTTCGGCAGGCGTCGGCGTCCTGAACTGGCGATAGTCGCCGGACGTGGCGACGGCGCCGTTGCGGAGGAGCAGCACCGGCGCCAGCCGGTCGCCGCCGAACGCATCGTCTGGAGCTTCGATCCCGAGCCGCCAGAGACCGCCATCCGGCGCTGGGCCGAAGACGCGCGCTTCGCCGCCGAACTCCACCAGGTAAGCGCGGCAGGACGACTCGGCAAGCGCGTCGGCGATGCGGTCCACGGCGTAGCCCTTGGCGATGGCCGAGAAGTCCACCGTCACCGCGGCGCGTTTCTCCAACGCGGGAGGCTGCTCCGATGCCTTGAATTGGCGAAAGTCGACCCGGGCCCGCGCTCGGCGCAGCCCAGCCTCGTCTGGTGGATCGACCGCAGCCTGCGCACCGAACCCCCAAAACGCCACCAACGGCGCGACCGTCGCGTCGAACGCGCCGCCGGTTTCCTCGGCGATGCGCTGGGCGACGCTCGCAACCGCCGCCAAGTCCTCGGAGACCGGCACCGGAACGCCGACGGGGGCGCGGTTGAAGGCGGAGAGCTCCGATTGGGGATCGTAGGTGGACATCCGTTCATCGACCCGTTCGAGGACGGCGACGATGCGCTGCCGAGGAACGCCGTCGGGACAGTTCGCCTGCACCGCGTAAGTGGTGCCCATCGCCCTGCCCTTCACCGCCTCGTAGCCGCAGCCGCCCGCCAGCGCACCGCCGCAGAGGGCCAAGAGCGCCTTCGCCAGAGCGCACGGAGTTTCACAACGACGGACGCATCGGCTGCTCATGTGGACTCGCGGCGTCGTTCGCGTCATGGAACGCTAGAATCGTGGCCGCATCCGCCAAGGGCAAGCGCCACGATGAACATCACGATCTTCGGCACCGGCTACGTCGGTCTGGTCACCGGCGCCTGTTTCGCCGAGATGGGCAACCGCGTGCTCTGCGTCGATGTGGACGGAGCCAAGGTGGAGTCCCTGCGCCGTGGCGAGGTGCCGCTCTTCGAGCGCGGCCTGACGCCGCTCGTGGATGCGAACCAACGCGCCGGCAGGCTGCGCTTCACCACCGACGCCGAACGCGGCGTGGCGCATGGCGAGGCGATCTTCATCGCCGTCGGCACGCCCTCGGAGGAAGACGGCTCGGCCGACATCGCCCATGTGCTCGCCGCCGCGGAGACCATCGGCCGCCACCTGAAGCGGCGCGCCGTCGTGGTCACGAAGTCCACGGTGCCGGTGGGCACCGCGGAGCGCGTACGCGAGACCATCGCGACCGGGCTCGCAAAGCGCGGCGTGGACATCCCCTTCGCGGTGGCGGCGAACCCCGAGTTCCTCAAGGAAGGCGATGCGGTGAGCGATTTCATGAAGCCGGATCGCATCGTCATCGGCAGCGACGACGCGGCGGCCACGCGCCTCCTCGAGCGCATCTACATGCCGTTCAACCGCAACCACGACAAGATTCTGCACATGGATCCGCGCTCGGCGGAGATGACCAAGTACGCCGCCAACGTGATGCTGGCGGCGAAGATCAGCCTGATGAACGAGTTCGCCAACGTCGCCGAGCGCCTGGGCGCCGACATCGAGGCCGTGCGCCTAGGCATCGGCGCGGATCCGCGCATCGGCCACGACTTCATCTACGCCGGCTGCGGCTACGGCGGCTCCTGCTTTCCGAAGGACGTGCGCGCCCTCGCCCGCATGGCGGCCAAGGCTGGCTACGAGGCCCGCATCGCCGCCAGCGTGGAAGCCGTGAACGAGGCGCAGAAGCACCTGCTCGGCGAAAAGATCGTCGCCTACTTCGGCGGCTCGCTCGCTGGCCGCGCCATCGCCCTGTGGGGCCTGGCGTTCAAGCCGAACACCGACGACATGCGTGAAGCGCCGAGCCGCGCCTTGATGGAGGCGATCTGGGCCGCCGGCGGCACGGTGCGCGCCTACGATCCCCAAGCGCTCGGCGAAGCCCGCCGGCTGTGCGGCGAACGCCCGGACCTCGTGCTCTGCGAGCGCCGCGACGATGCGCTGCGCGGCGCCGACGCGCTCGCGGTGGTGACCGAGTGGCACGAGTTCCGCAGCCCGGATTTCGCTGCCGTGAAGGCCGAACTCAAGCAGCCGGCAGTGTTCGACGGGCGCAACCTCTACGACCCGGAAGCGCTCGCCGAGGAAGGCTTCGACCACATCGCCATTGGACGCGGCAACGCCTTGGAAGCCAAGCATGGCTAGCGCTTCGACCAGGCGCGTCCTCGCCGCGTTCTGCGCCGGCATGGCGTTCGCCGCCCACGCCGGGGTGGAGGATCGGCGCTGGTGCCGCTACGCGACCGACCACTTCGAGCTGGTGACCGATCTCTCCGAACGCCAGTCGATGGTGCTGCTGCTGTCTCTGGACCGCTTCCGCAACGCCGCCTACGCGCTGCTGCCCGGGCGGCCGCTGGATCCCCCCGCGGCACCGCGGCTGCTGGTGTTCAAGCGCTCCCAGGACTTCGCCGCGCTGTTCGAGTTCCCGGCGCAGATCGTCGGCTTCGCGCAGCCGGCGCTGGAGCAGAGCCTGCTGGCGTTCGGGCCGGACCGCAACGGTCGCCACCTAGACGCCTTCGCGTACCACGAGTACACGCACTTCCTGCTGCGCAGCCGCACCATGCTGAATCTGCCCATCTGGTACGAAGAGGGCCTTGCCACCTACTTGGCGAGCCTCGACGTGGACGGCGCTGGGGTGGTGACCCTAGGGCGCGGCCCGCACGCCCTGCTGCGCTTTCTGCTCAAGCAGCCGCGCACGCCGGTCGAGCAGGTGGTGGGCGAGCGCCTGCGCATGGACTGGCAGCGCCACGACCTCTCCAACGTCTACGCGCTGGCCTGGGGCGTGGTGCGCTTCCTGCATCACGCGAAGCGCGCAGACGGCAGCCGCTACGCGGAAGACGTGGGCGCCATGCTCGACGCCATCGACCAGGGCGCAACGTCGGCGCAGGCGCTGCAAGAGCACGTCGGCATCCGCAGCGACGAACTGCGCACCCGAATGCGCGCCTACTTCGACGCCCAGGACGACCGCGCCGCGCAGGTATTCCGCTTTACGATGGACGACTACGATCCGCCGGCCATCGACCGCAACTGCCTGAACGCCGTCGAGACGCGGCTGGTGCTCGCCGATGCGGTCGCGCCGCACCGGCGAACGAAGGCCCAAGCGCTGTACGACTTCATCCTGCGCCGCGACCCGAGCCATGTCGGCGCACTGCTCGGCCGTTCGCGCATCACCGAGGACGCGCCGGCAGCGTTGGCCTACGCAGAACGCGCGCTGGCCGCGGCACCCGAGGACCCAACGACCCATGTGCGCATGGCGCAGCTTGGCCTGGAGCGCTGCCAGAGCGGCGACGCACCCTGCGTGGAGTCCTTGGGCGGCGCCGCGACCTTCTACCACCAGGCGTTGCAGGCGGCCGGCCACCGCGCCGACGCCGCCTACGGCCTAGGCCTGCTCTACCTCTACGGCGGGCACCCCGAAGATGCGCTGGACCATCTGCTGGCGGCCCACTTCCGGGCCCCGTGGTCGCCGCGCATCAATTTCTACCTAGGCCAGGCATATCGACTAATCGGCGAAACCGCCCGCGCCCGCCAGCACCTGCAGAAGACCGTCTTCTGGCATCCCGATGCGGAGTGGCGCGCCCGCGCCAACCGCGTCTTGGAGCAGATGTCCTCGTCGGAGCGGGCCGCGGACTCGGAACAGGCCGAGCCGGCCCCGGACGCTGGTTAGCCTAACGCCGGTGGAAGGCACGTCACCACACACAACCCAACTGTTGCGAGCGCTTCAATGCCGCAACGGATACACAAAGAACCGCTGGATCCTTGGAGTCCATGAACCGCTGGAAATCCTCCGGACCGAGGCGCGTCAGCTTCTTGCCGAAGGAAAGGGCGGACTGGCTTAGAGTTTTTCAGCTTCTCTCTCCGGCATGATGCAGCGTAGCGTCGATCCTCTCGAAGTGACGGTCAAAGATGCTGGCGCGCCCTCAGTCGCCCTTTCGAAGCGGTAGCACGCCCGCACGCTATCCGGAACGCGCCGCGCAGGGCTCCCTAGACGCCTTGGCGATTGACCGCGTGGTTGTCTGTCTCGAGCTCTTGGCCGGTAGGCCGCATGGCCACTGACGTTTGGCCACCTTCGGCAGTGCCCGCCGAGGACGCAGCGACTGGTCGGCCATCGTCGGAAAGGTGGGCAATGAACGCATCCAAGTCGCCGGTTTGCTCGGCAGCATCCACTGCGAACTTGCATCTAAAGCAGAGCGTTCGACCACGATCAACGCGCCAACCCTTCTTGCTCGCTGTCGCGCCACAGACTGCACACTGGTTCACAGCGTCCTTCAACCAAACTTCAACAAGCAAACAGAGCATCAACGCTGTCCAGACATACCACGGCGCATCATCCAAGAATATGCTCGCCACTGCCAAGACAACGATTGAGAACCACGATACGCCAACCATCCTCGCAAACGCGACGACGACCAAGAACGCGGCGAACTGCCCACCCGCGCTCAAGCCCTGTAGCCAATCGTGCAAGCCCTGTAGCGCATCGATCAAGCCCTGTAGCAAGCCCATGCCCTAGCCCTTCGCTCTGCACACCATCGCAACGTAGTCGGTACCGAGGGCGCCTGCAAGCACTCTTTCTACCCGATGGTGAAAATCTGGACTAGCGGATTGCTACCAATCCTCCTGCAGCTCGCGGATCAGTTCCTCCGCGGTCTGTATCCTCCTCTCAGGCGAACGCGACAGGCATTGCAGGCAGAGTGCCTGCAAGCGTTCCGGCACTGGCGCGGGGAGGCTGGTGCGCTCGGAGGGCGGCACCAGGTCGGCGTTGAGGGTCTTGTCGAGGATTTCGTCGAAGGATTCGCCCTCGAACGGCGGGCGGCCGGCGAGAATCTCGTAGAGCACGGCGCCGAGGCTGTAGATGTCGGTGCGGTAGTCGATGGCCGGGTCGTCGCGGATCTGCTCCGGCGACATGTAGGAGACGGTGCCTTGCGGCTTGCCGTCGCTGGTGAGCGTGAGGTCCGATTCGCTGGGCGCGGCCCGCTTGCCAGCGTCATCCGGCACGGGGGCGCTTGGGTCGCTCGCCCCTGGCGTCTGCCAGACCTTGGCGAGGCCCCAGTCGAGCAGCAGCACTTCGCCGAACGGGCCGACGAGGACGTTCTCCGGCTTGATGTCGCGGTGCGCCACGCCGTGGTTGTGGGCGTAGCCCAGGGCGTGGGCGACCTGGATGACCACCTCGATCAGGCGGGCGAAGTCGTAGCGTTCGCGGTACTCCAGAATCTCGCGCAGCGTGTAGCCGTGGACGAGCTTCATGGTGAAGTAGCAGTGCCCCTGCAAGTCGCGGCCGAGGTCGTAGGTGGGCACCGTGTTCGGATGCTGGAGCATGGCGCTGACCCTGGCTTCGCGGACGAAGCGGCGCTGCTCCACCGGGTCGTCGGCGAACTCCGGCTTCAGGCTCTTGTAGCAGAGGATGCGCATCATGCGCAGATCCTTGCAGGACTGGATGATCGAGCTGCCGCCGCGGGCGATGGTCTTGAAGTAGGCGTAGCGGGTGTGCGCGTCGAGGCGCTTCGGCAGCGGCTTGTCGGTGTCCGCGAGGGACACCATCGGATACGGGTCGTCGGCGGAGGCGAAGCGCGTCATGGCGTCGGCTCGTCCACGCGGCGCAGCCGTTCGATCAGGCTCGACGTGTCCCAGCGACCGCCGCCCATCGCCTGCACGTCGGCGTAGAACTGATCGACCAGCGCCGCCAAGGGCATTCGGGCGCCCAGCTGCCGGGCGGCGGCGAGGGTCATGTCCAGATCCTTGCGCATCCAGTTCACCGCGAAGCCGAACTCGAACTCGCGCCGCGACATGGTGGCGGCGCGGTTGTCCATCTGCCAGGACTGCGCCGCGCCTTTGGAGATCACGTCCACCACGGCATCGACGTCCAGCCCCGCCTTCTCCGCGAAGTGCAGCCCTTCCGCCAAGCCCTGCAGGACGCCGGCGATGCACACCTGGTTGACCATCTTGGTGAGCTGGCCGCTGCCGACGCCGCCCATGAGCTTGACGGACTTGGCGTACGCCTCGATCACCGACGCGACGCGCTCGAAGTCCTTCGCTTCGCCACCGGCCATGACCGTCAGCTGGCCGTTCTCGGCGCCCGCCTGGCCACCGCTCACCGGCGCATCGACGAAGCCGATGCCATCCGACGCGGCGACATCCGCCAGTTCCCGGGCGAGCAGCGCCGACGCCGTGGTGTGATCGACCAGCACCGCGCCCGCCTTCGTGCCGGCCAGCGCACCGTCGTCGCCCAGCGCGACCTGGCGCACGTCGTCGTCGTTGCCGACGCACATGAAGACGCAGTCCGCGCCTTCGGCGGCTTCGCGCGGCGTTGCGAACGCGGCGCCCTGGTGTTCGGCGAGCCACGCTTCGGCGCGGGTGGCCGTGCGGTTGTAGACGCGCACCCGGTGGCCAGCCGACGCCAAGTGCCCGGCCATCGGATAACCCATCACGCCGAGGCCGACGAAGGCGACCGCCTGCCCCGCCGCGCTCTTCCCTGATGCGCCGTGCCCACCGCTCGATTCGCTCACCATCGCTCCTGAAATCCAAGCTCGCAGTTCGCTGCCTGTAACGCAGCATAACCGAAAGCTCTGCCAACACTTGAGATCTCCGCCGACGATGCGCGGTGGTACGCTCGGCCCATGTCGCGGCGTCGATTGCCGAGCGTTGATCGCGTGTTGAGCGAACCGTCGGTGGCGGACCTGGTTCGCCGCTGGGGAGCGCTCACCGTCAAGCAGGCCGTGCAGAACGTCCAGGCGGAGCTTCGGCAAGACGCTGCGCCGCCGGACTGGGCCGAGCATTGCGACGCCTACGCGGAAGTCGTCCGCGCGCGGATCGAACGGCAGCTGGGGCGAGGCTACGCGCCGGTCTTCAACCTCACCGGCATTCTGGTCCACAGCAACCTCGGCCGCAGCCCGTTGCCGGCGCAGGCCGCCGAGGACGCCCTGCAAGCGGCCACCCGCCCCCTCGCGCTGGAATACGATCTCGAGAGCGGGCGGCGCGGCGACCGCGAGCGCGTCGTCTCGCATCGCCTCAAGCTGCTCACCGGCGCCGAACACGCGACGGTCGTGAACAACAACGCCGCCGCGGTGCTCCTCGTCCTCAACACCTTGACGCTGCGCCGCGAAGTGCCGGTCTCGCGGGGCGAACTCATCGAGATCGGCGGCAGCTTCCGGCTGCCGGAGATCATGGAGCGCGCTGGCTGCGAACTGCGCGAAATCGGCACCACGAACCGCACCCACGCCGCCGACTACGAGAACGCCGTCAACGAACGGACGGCGCTGCTGCTCAAAGTCCACCCGAGCAACTACCGCGTCGACGGCTTCCACAGCGCGGTCGGCGTCCGCGAGCTCGCCGCCATCGGCGACCGCCACGGCCTGCCGGTCTGCGTCGATGCCGGCAGCGGCTCGCTGCTGGACCTGCGCCGCTTCGGACTCGCGCACGAACCCACGCCGCGCGAACTGCTCGACGCCGGCGCGTCCCTCGTCGCGTTCTCCGGCGACAAGCTGCTCGGCGGGGTGCAAGCGGGAATCGTGGTCGGCAAGCGCGAACTGATCGAGCGCCTCAACGCCAATCCGATGAAGCGCGCCTTGCGGCTGGACAAACTGGCGCTCGCGCTGCTCGACAGCGTGCTGAAGGAACACGAGAACGAGGCCACGGCGGTCGCGCGCATCCCCGCGCTGGCGATGCTGGCGTTGCCGCTGCCTACGCTTGAAGAGCGTGCGGAACAGGTCGCCGCGGCACTCGCGCCGGTCGTCCATGGCGACGTGGAGACCGCGAAGTCGCACTGCGAGGTGGGCAGCGGCGCCCTGCCCCGCCAACCCATCGAGAGCCGCGCCGTCACCGTCGCCTTCGCCCACGACCGAGATCTGCGCGAGTTCGGTGCCGCCCTGCGCCGGCTACGGCCAGCGGTGCTTGGGCGCATCGGTGCCGGCCGGCTGTGGCTCGACATGCGCGGCGCCGAGCCGTTGGACGAACTGGTCGCCATCCTGGCGCAGCTTCGATGATCGTCGCCCTCGCCGGCCACGTCGACCACGGCAAGACGTCCATCGTGCGGGCGCTGACGGGCGTCGACACTGATCGTCTCGCCGAAGAGAAGCGCCGCGGGCTGACCATCGACCTCGGCTTCGCCTACGCGAACATCGACGGCCAGCGCGTCGGCTTCGTGGACGTGCCCGGCCACCATCGCTTCGTCCACAACATGGTCGCCGGCATCGCCGGCCGCCAATACGCGCTGCTCGTGGTGGCGGCCGACGACGGCGTGATGCCGCAGTCCCGCGAGCACTTGCAGATACTGAACCTGCTCGGCTTGAGCCGCGGCGTGATCGCCCTGAACAAGACCGACCGGGCGAGCCCGGAGCGTCTCGACGAAGTGCGCGAGGACATCCGCGCGCTCGCCAGCGGATCCTTCCTCGAAGGCACGGAGATCGTCGCCCTCTCCTGCGAAACCGGAACCGGCATCGACGCACTGCGCCATCATCTGGGCCGCGCCGCCAGCTCGCTCGCCGCAACAGCAGCCGAAGGCGGGTTCCGGCTCGCCATCGACCGCGCGTTCACCGTGCGCGGCAGCGGCGTCGTGGTCACCGGCACCGTGCTGAACGGTAGCGTCGCAGTCGGCGATCGCCTGGCGCTGGCATCGAGCGGCGAAACCGCGCGCGTACGCGGTCTGCATGTGCAGGATGCGGCCGCCGAGAGAGCGCACTCCGGAGATCGGGCCGCGCTGAACCTCGCCGGCGTGGACATCGCCGAGGTCGAGCGCGGCGACTGGCTGCTCGAACCCGCGCTGCGCTCTCCGGTCGAGCAGTTCGCGGCGCGGATCGAGGTGGTGGGCGACTTTCCGCGCGCCGTGAAGCACAACGCGCCCATCCACGTCTACCACGCCACCAGCCACAGCCAAGGCCGCCTGCTGCTGCTCGACAGCGCACCGCTCGCGTCTGGCGACAACGCGACGGTCGATGTCGCCTGCGCCAAGGCGCTGCACGTCAAGGTCGGCGACCGCGTGGTGCTGCGCGACCACGACCTGGAGCGCACCTTGGGCGGCGGCGAAGTCGTCGACCTCGCACAGGCGGCACGGCGACGCGGCCAAGCACGGCAGCGCCGACTCGCGGCCATCGACACGCTAGAGCCTGCGCGAACCCTCGACGCGCTCACCCAGCAGCTGCCTGTACACGCGGCGACCTTCGCCGCGCACTGGAACTTGCCGCAGCCCTTCGTCGCCCGCCTCGGCGAAGAAGCCGAATTGCAGCCATTGGACGGCCATCTGCTGCATCGCGATCTGGTCGCCGCGGTCCGCGAGCACATCGTGGCGGCTCTGAAAGCGCACCATGCCCGCGAGCCCCACGGCGCCGGCCTCGAAGCGCAAGACATCGGCGGCGTGGACGCGACCGCCCGCGACCTAGTGCTCGCCTCGCTTGCCGCAGGCGGCGAACTCCGCTTCGAGAACGGCCGCTACGCCCTCGCCACCCACCACGCCGCCCTGCCGCCGGAAGTACAGCGCCTGTTCGACCTCGTGAAGACCAGCCTAGACTCCACGCAGCCGCCAAGCCTAGGCGACATCGCCAAACGCCTGAAGCGCCCCTTCGCCGCCTTCGAACGCGAGATGCGAAGCCTGCCCGCGTTCTCCCTCGCAGTGCGCGTAAGCGACAACCGCTACTACCTGCCGCAGCACCTGACAACCCTCGCCGACGTAGCGGCGCATCTGCACGCCCAAGGCCCCTTCACCGTGCGCCAGTTCCGCGACGCCTCCGGCGTGGGCCGCAACGTGGTGATCGAAGTCCTCGAACACTTCGACGCCCGCGGCTACACGCGCCGCGAAGGAGATGCACGGCGCGTAGTCGGCGACCGCAACGCAGTCGTCTGACCACAGCCCTCACGCCGCGACCAGCGCGCAGACAGTTCAACCCCGCATGGCTCTCCGCCTTATACTGCGCGGCGGAAGAGCATCGTCTCCGGTGGGGCGCGCGGCCTTCAAAGCCGTCGGGACGCTCAGACAGCGTCCGGTGGGTTCGACTCCTACCTCTTCCGCCACTTCAACTCCACGAGGCGACGGGTTGTTCCGATGGCCGAGCCCAACTACCAGCCTAGTACGCTGTTCATCAGCGACAACCTGCCGGTGCTGCGCGGCATGGACAGCGACACCGTCGATCTGGTCTATCTCGACCCACCGTTCAACTCGAAGCGCGAGTACCGCGCCCCCATAGGCACTCCCGCGGAAGGCCAGTCGTTCGACGACACTTGGCGATGGGATGCGTTGGATGAGCGATGGCTCGGCGAGATCGACCGTCGCAACCCGGCCCTTTCGGCTGTGATCCACGCAGCGCGATTGACGCAAGGCGACGGCACGGGCGCGTATCTCGCCTTCATGGGGGTGCGGTTGCTGGAACTCGCCCGCGTGATGAAGCCTGCCGCCAGCATCTACCTCCATTGCGACGATGCCGCGAACGCCTACCTTCGCGCCAGCATGGATGCGGTGTTCGGCAAGAGCAATTTCCGCAACGAGATCGTGTGGAAGCGCACCGCTGGCCGCTCGGATGCCAGTCAATTCGGGCGCGTCCACGACAACATCCTGTTCTACGCCGCGAAGACGGCGACGTGGAATCGCCCCACGGCGCCCCATGCCGTCGACTCCGACTACGTGAGAAGGAGCTATCGGCACGACGACGGGGATGGCCGCGGCCCCTACCGGGCAAGCGACATCACCGCTGCAGGCATCCGCAAGGGCGAAAGCGGCGAACCTTGGAGAGGCATAGATCCAACCCGCAAAGGCAGACATTGGGGAACTCCCACGAAAGGCGGGATGAACGACTTCATCCGCGCACACGGGATGATTCCAGGCTGGCCCGACGCCTATCCTTCGGTGCATCAGCGGCTCGACGCAATGGATGCGGCAGGGTTGATCCACTGGCCGAAGAAAGGAGGCGGGATGCCGTCCATGAAGCGGTACTTGGCGTCAGCCGAAGGCGTCGCCGTGGAGGACATATTCGCCGACATAGGCAAACTCGAAGCGCAATCAAAGGAGAAGACCGGCTGGGCCACGCAGAAACCCCTCGCGCTGCTGCAGAGGATCATCCGCGCCAGTTCCGATCCAGACGATCTGGTGCTGGACCCGTTCGCCGGCTGCGCCACCTGCTGCGTGGCCGCCGCCATCGAGGGCCGCCGTTGGGTGGCCATCGAAGCGTGCGAAGCCGCTGCGGACATCGTGCAGGTACGGCTGTCCGAGGCGGCCGGCGGGGAGTTGGGCGCCCAAGCCGATCTCTACAAGGCGCACATCCGCCGCACCCCCCCGACACGCACCGACCTCGACGACGAACCGAAGCCGAACACGGTCGCCTACCGGGCGCAGGCCAATCTCGACTACCTCTACGGCGTACAACGCGGCAACTGCATCGGCTGCGGCCTGCACTACCACGCCAAGGATTTCCACATCGACCACATCACGCCGCGCTCACAGGGCGGCACGGACGATCTCGACAATCTGCAACTGCTCTGCGGCCACTGCAACAGCACGAAGGGCAATAGCACGATGGACGAGCTGCGGCGGCGCCTCAAGCAGCAGAACGCCGAGATGCGGGCGCGGTTGGGGCAAATGTGAGATGGCCGCCCTTCAAGGGTGCGCCCGAAGGAGAGCGACTAAGAAAGTCCGGCACAGCGCCAACCTATCAGAGCTGGCACAGCGCGATTCTGCCTTGCCGGACTACACCGCCGGTCGCCACCTCCTGAGCAGCAGCGAGTTGCCGACGACGCAGACGCTGGATAGGGCCATCGCGGCACCAGCGACCGTGGGGCTCAGATAGCCGAGCGCCGCGGCTGGAATGCCGACGACGTTGTAGACGAACGCCCAGAACAGGTTCTGCCTGATCTTGCGCAACGTCGCGCGGCTCGCCGCGAGCGCCGCGGGAATCAGCGTCGGGTCGGGGCGCATCAGCGTGATGTCGGCGGTCTCGATGGCGATGTCGGTGCCGCTGCCGACAGCGATGCCGAGGTCGGCGGCGGCCAAGGCCGGGGCGTCGTTCACGCCGTCGCCGACCATCGCCACGCGCTGGCCGGCAGTCCTCATTTCTTGCACCGCCGCCGCCTTCTGGTTTGGACGGACACCGCCCCGCGCCTCGCGGATGCCGACTTGGGCGGCAACGCGCTCGACGACCGCGTCCGCGTCGCCGGACAGCATCAATGGCCGAATGTCGAGCGCTTCCAGTTCCGCGACCGCCTGTTTCGCCTGCGGCCGAAGCGGGTCGGCAAAGGCAATCGCGCCGCGCAGCCCGTCGGCGGCAACCCAGACGACGCTCTCTTCGCCGAAGACGCCCTCGTCGCTCCCGTGCTCGGCAAGGCCCGCGAACTCGCGGTTGCCGACGCGCACGGTTCGGCCCTCGACCTCGGCGCTGACGCCACGGCCAACCTCGTTGCGAAACGCCGTTGCCGGCAGCGACGGAAAGCCGCGCACCTCGGCGTGGGCGACCAACGCCTTCGCCAAGGGGTGTTCGCTTTGCCGTTGCACCGCGGCCGCAACGGCGATCAGTTCGTCTTCGCTGCCGCTTTCGACGACGACGCGGGTCACGCCCGGGCGTCCACGGGTGAGCGTGCCGGTCTTGTCGAACACCACCGTGTCGATGCGCGGCGCGCGTTCCAGGGCGTCCACGTCCTTGACGAGGATTCCGGCGCGGGCCGCGGCGCCGGTGCCGGCCACCACCGCAGTCGGGGTCGCCAATCCCAGGGCGCAAGGACACGCGATCACCAGCACGGACACCGCGCCGATCAACGCCGGTTCGAAGCCGTGGCCAAGCGCGAACCAGAGCGCGAAGACGACCGCGGCGACCGCAATCACCGCCGGCACGAACACGGCGCTCACCTTGTCGACCATGCGCTGGACGCGGGCCTTGCCCTGCTGCGCCTCGGCAACCGCGTGGGCGATGCGCGCCAGCGTCGCGTCCTCCCCCACCCGCGCGGCGCGAATCTCCAGGTAGCCGGTGGTGTTCACCGCGCCGCCGATGACCTCGTCGCCGCGCTGTTTGCGCACCGGCATGCTCTCGCCAGTGAGCAGCGATTCGTCGACTTCGCTCCCGCCGTCGACGACTTCGCCGTCGACGGGCACGCGCTCGCCCGGGCGCACGGCCACGAGATCGCCGACGGCGACTTCCGCGGCCGGGACGGTTCGCAACGTGCCGTCCGCTTGGCGTACCGACGCCCGCAGCGGACGCAAGCCCATCAGTTGGCGAATCGCCAGGCCGGTGGCCCGCTTCGCCTTCGTTTCCAAGTGCTTGCCCAGCAAGACGAGGGTGATGATGACGGCCGACGCCTCGAAGTAGAGCTCGCCGTCGGCGGCATCGCCGAGGGTGAGCAGGAGATACCAGCTGTAGAGGTAGGCGGCGGTGGTGCCGAGCGCCACCAGCACGTCCATGTTGGCGGTACCCCGGCACAGCGCCGCTGCAGCGGCGCGGTAGAAGCGGGCACCGAACACGAACTGCACCGGCGTCGCCAGAAGCACTTCCGCGGCCGGCATCAAGTGCAGATCCTCGTAGCCGAGGAGCGCGAAGATCATGCCGACCACCATCGGCGTCGTCAGCATCCCGGCGGCGACTACGCGACGTCGTTCCGCGTCGCGGCGGCGGACGTCGAGTTGCTCCCGTTCGCCAACCGAGGCTGTGCCCGGCGCTTCCGGCACCAGCTTGTAGCCGGCGCGGGCGACGTGTTCGGCGAGCGTTTGCGGGTTCACCGTCGGCAGCGCGGCCACGGTGGCGCGGTCCAGCGCAAGGTTGACGTTCACGGCGACCACGCCTGGGGCAGCGCGCAACGCCTTCTCGACCCGCGTGGAACACGCGCTGCACGTCATCCCTTCCACGGCGAAGGCGTGTTTCGCGTTCAGCGCGCGCCCTACGGGCGCGTGCGAGTTTGCTGCGCAAACTCGGTCCACGTCGCAAACTCTACTCAACTGCGAAGTCTGTGCGTCGGGCGAGAGGTCTAGGTGTTGACGAAGAGCGCCAGCATCCCCAGCCAGACCAGCAGTAGGAAGTGCCAGTACAAGGCGCAGAGATCCACGCTGCGAGCGATCCGGCTCGCTTCGGCGTCGTTGCGGGCGAAGCGGTGCGCGGCTCGTGCCCAGGCCACGAGGCCGCCGAGCAGGTGGACGCCGTGGACGCCGGTGATGAGGTAGAAGAAGGCGTTGGCCGGATTGGCGTGGGCGTAGTAGCCGCGCGCCGAGAGCTGGTTCCAGACCGCCAGCTGCAACACCAGGAAGGCCAGAGTCGCCGCGCCGGCGGCGAGGAACGGCAGCTTCGCCGCGTTCGCTTGGCCGCGGTTGGCGAGACGCCGCGCCCATTCGTAGGCGACGCTCGCCAAGACGAGCACGACTGTGTTGAACCACAGCAGCGGCGGTTCCGGCAGCGGTACCCAGTCCGACTGTTCGCTGACCGCGAACTCAAGCGGTTCCAGCCGCATGTGGTAGGCGGCGAAGAACAGAGAGAACAGCACGCCGACGATGGCGAGGAAGCAGACGAGGGCGACCTTCTGGTTCGGCGCCGCGTAGGAGGCCGGTCGCAGTTCGGCGACCGTCGAGTCCTCGTTCAGCCACGGCTTTTCGGCAAGCGTCTTGAAGATGCCCATGCACCTATTCTACGCCTTTGGGCGCGTCCAAAGGTGCGCTCCCGGCCAGATTCACTCGAAGGGATCGGCCAGCGGCAACTGCTGCGGAACCCCATCGCCGAACAGCGTTGCGCCGTTCGGGAAGCCAGCGACGCGCAACCGCAACGAGACCGGCAAAGCGCCGCGGTTCTCCCAGAACCAGCCGTGGATGCCGCTGAACGACGCGTGGTAGACGCCGCTGTCCGCCTCCGCCCGGCCTTGCGCGAAGCTCTCTGCGTATTCGGGCGCGGCGTCCACGGGTTCGCCGTGCAGGTCGTAGACGACTTCCGCGCTCGCCGTCCACGAGTAGACGATCCCCCGCCCTGCGTCGAGGTCGTACTTCAGCTCCACGGACTCGAACGGCGCGAGCTCGAAATCGCGCTGGTCGACGATCAATGCGCCAGGCAAGGGTTCGAGGCCGCGCAGCGCCTCACTGCCGGACAGACCGGTCAACCCCAGAGTGCGCCCGATGCCGGTCGGGTCGATGCCGAACTCCGCCGGCAGCACCAAGGCGACGAAGACGGCGCTGGCGGCGACCAGCGCCCCAGCCGTGGCGAGCGCGACCCGCCTCATTCCGCGAGCAGCCAAGCGGCCAGCTGGTGTTCGGCGAGCAGGAACCCGGCCGCCATCAGCGCCGTGTTGAGGGCGAACGCCGAGTTTGCGAAGGCCGCTCGTCGTCGCCACCACGCGAGTGCGCCGACCACCACCGCCAACGCCGTGAACTGCCCCATCTCGACCCCGACGTTGAAGCTGACCAAATTGACTATCAGGCCATCCTCGGCAAGGTAGAGCTCCTGCACCTTGGTGGCCAGGCCCAGACCGTGGCACAGGCCGAAGCCGAACACGGCGAGGCGCGGGTCCGGTGCGAAACCGAACGTCCGCTCGAAGCCGCCGATGTTCTCGAAGCCCTTGTAGACCACGGAGAGCCCGATGGCGGCATCCACCAGATGCGCGTTCACCTGCCACTCGCCAAGCACTCCGGCGAGCAGCGTGATGCTGTGGCCCAAGGTGAAGAGCGAGACGTAGAGCACGACGTCCTTCATGCGATGCAGGAAGAACACGACGCCGACCAGAAAGAGCAGGTGATCCACGCCGGTGACCATGTGCTTCGCGCCCAGGTAGGCGAAGGCCGGCACGGCGGGCCCGTCCAACGCCTGCACATAGGCGGCGTTGTCGCCGGAAATCGCATGCGCGAAGGCGCTTGGCGCAGCCACCGCCAACGTCGCCAGAACGAGGCAGGCGACCAGCGGCGATGGCCGAACACTGGCTACGACGCTTCCGCCTCACCGGATTGGCCCATGTCGCGGGCGAAGACCTGGTGGCAGGCGCGACAGACGTTGTACAGGTGGCCGCCGATCTCGAACAACGCCGCCGCGTCCTGGTCCTCGGCCGCCTGCATGGCCTGCAGCGCGATCCGCGTCATGCCGTTGGAGAACTCGACCCACGCGGCTTCGGACTGGCCGTACTCGCCCGCCTCGGCTTCAACGGCGGGAAGCAGATGCGGCATCAACAGCAGGTTGCCCCCCTCGGCCACCACCGCCGCCGCATGATGCACCGCCGCCCATCCTTCGTCCGTGGTCGGCGCGAGGTCGCGCTCGCCCTCTGCCGAAAGGATGAAGCCGGCCGATCCCCAAATCGCATCCGCCGCCGGATCGAGCACCCACTCCATCGTCTGCTTCACGTCGCCCACCGACTGCACCGGCATCGGAGAGGCCGGTTCGTCTCCGCCGCACCCCCCCAAGAGCACGGACGCCGCGACAGCAAAGAGAGCGGTCCACCTACGCACCCAACACTCCGAAACCATGTGCAGACGACGATTGTAGGGCAACAGAGGCCGCGAACTGCTCTATGATTGGACGCCTGTGTCGCGGCCACGAGGAGGTGGGCCGGATGGGATTTTGGACTTTTCTTGCCCTCTGCGTTGTTTGCGGCTGCTCCTTGGAGGCGTACCGTGCGTTCGTGAAGTCGCGTGGCGCTCGCAACACGGAGGTTGCCAAGCTCGAAGCGCGGATCGCGGCGCTCGAAGACCTCGAAGAGCGCGTGCAGACGCTGGAAGCCATCGCGACCGATCCGAAGACGGAACTGGACCGCGAGATCGGCAAGCTGGCGAGCTGAACGCGCTGCGGAGGCGTTCAGCCGGAGAAGCCGATCCAGCGTCCAGCGGCTGCCACGGTGAACCAGATCGCCAGCGAGAGCACCGCGCTCGCCCGCAGCAGCCACGGCGAGGGCGAAGCGGCGGCCAGGAGGCGGTTGCGAACGCCGAAGGTGAAGGCGATGCCTACTAGCAGCGCGGCGATCTTTACTTCGAAGGAGTGGTTGAAGCAGCACTTCACCGCTTCCGAGAGAAAGAGCGGGATGCCGGTGGCGAACATCAGCGCCAGGCTGCCGAGGAACCACGGTCTGGCGTTGGCATGCACGGCGGCGGGCGAGATCCGCACGAGGCCCACGCCGAGCAGACGCAGATCGACCACCAGCACCGAGCCGCCGAGAACCGCGAGGCCGATCAGATGTACCGCTTCGATGGCGGGAAAGAGCCACAGCGACTCGCGGATGAGGTTGCCGATCGCGGTCTGCTCAAGGCGGTCGTAGGTCTCGAACCAGCCGAAGGTCTCGCACCACGTCGGTTCCATCAGGTGCTCGCCTCGGCCAGTTCCACGGCGCAGCCGGCGATCCACGAGACGAACGCCGATTGGCCGCGGTCGCAGTCGAACCAGTTGTAGGCGATCATCCGCCCGGCGACGATCACGCCAGCCCATAGCGTCAGCGAGACGCCAGCGGTCACGCGAACGGGAACCGGCGGCTTCTGCTGGCCATCCCAACGCTCGCGGTCGCGGGAAACGCGTCGGTGGAACCACCAGGCGTTGACGGCCGCGGCGACCAGCAGCACCACCTTCACCCGGAACCAGACGCTGTGCGCCGTACGCACGGGAATCGCGTAGAAGAGCAGGACGCCGGTGGCGACCATCACCACGAAACCGGCGACGGCCCAGGGCAGCAGCCGGCTGGTGAGTTCGGAGACCGGCATGGCGCGGAACGCGGCGCCGAGCAGCCGCAAATCCACCATCGCCAGCATGCCCACGAAGAGCATCAGCGAGAGCACGTGGGTGGACTCCACGAGCGGATAGACCCACAGCGACTCGTGCAGCGCCGTGCTCCACGCGTGGGTGTCCAGCCAAGCCGCGAAGTCGTGGACCAGCGACGGCCGGAAGTGGCTCGGCTGGTTCATCTAGACGCGAAGGCCGCTAACCGTCCTCTTCGGCAGCGGCCTCCTTCTTGCCCGGGCGCGGCGGTTCGGTGGGATCCGCGCCGTCTCGGGGCGCGCCGGTGCCGCTCGACCCCATGAACAGCGTCTCGCCGTTGGCGAAGGTCATGTTGCGTCCGTTGCCGCGGTTCGAGAGGTCCTTGGACTGGTAGCCGTCGATGATCACTTCGGTGCCGATGGGCACGGAGTTGCGGTGGATGCCGCGTCGCAGCAGGGTGTTGGGCGTTCCCGCCTCCATCATCCACACGTCCTTGCTGCCGTCTTCGTTGGTGTGCTCGACGTGGAACCACGCATGGGGGTTGGTCCACTCGATCTTCACCACCGGGCCGCGCACGATGATCGGGCGGTTGGGGTCGAACTCGGCGCCGAAGGCGTGATGCGCCGCGGCCGGCGCGGCGAAGAGAACGGATGCCGCGAGGGTTGCCGCGGCAATGCCGCGTCGTGCCGCTGCTGGGCGGTTGGTCATGGTTTCGCTCCTCCTGGTGTTCGGACGTTCGATGTCAGTCCGCGCCGCTGCCGGACGCAAGCTCCGCATCGGCGGACATTCCCACTCTGGCGCCGCACGGCGTCTCGGCGAACGCCGCCAACGCCTCCTCGCCCGCGGCCTCGGCTTCCAAGCGCCGGGCGCCGCAGAGAATGTTGCCCATCGAGTAGTTGCCTTCGTGGCAGGCGTACTCGTACACGGGTTCGTCCGTGCGCGGCCACATGTACTCGCCGCTCCAAGGGGCGTCCCAAGTGGTGGGATCCTCCACCGTGAAATTGTACAGCAGGGAATCCGCATCGACCGGCGTGAAGCGTTCGACCACCTTCAAGTGGCGGGATGCGCCCTGGCCAAGCGCCGGGGTGTCGTTGAAGTTGGTGGTTTCCACGACCAGCGTGTCGCCATCCCACCAGCCGATGGAGTCGCCCACCCAGCGCCGGATGTCGTCCGGCGCGTGATCGGCGCCGATGCGCACGATGCGGGCGTCGTGCACCATCTCGGTGAGAATCATGACGTGCTCGGGCGTTTGCACGATGCGCTTGTGGTTGTTGTAGAGCGCCGGCAGCATCGGCGGCCCGGCGGTGGAACTGAAGCCGAGCAGACAGCGATCCGGCATGGGCCGAACTTCCGGGTCGTCGTACGGGCCGGGATCGTCGCCCCACCAAGCCGTGCCGTCGTTCTGCCGCCGCGAGTAGCCGCGGTAGCGCTTGGCCATGCGTTCGTTGGCCTCGGCCTTGCGCGCCGGCAGGCGACCGTTCGGCGGGTCGATGACGATGGACGTGCGGTACTCGCCGTCGATCTTGGTGTATCTCTCGCCGGGATCGACCCAGAATCCCTGGTAGCCGCCGACGTTGCCGGCAGCTCCCTGCGAGCCGTCGCCGCCCTCCGGCGGCGCCTCGCGATTCGGGTCCAACTGCCCGGAACCCTCCAGCAGGCCCGTCGCCGTCTGGTTCGCCAGGAACTCGGCGCGCTCTTCGGAGACCGTCGCCGTGTCGCTGCGCCGCTGCAACGGCGTGGCGGTGGCGGTGTCGTAGTAGCCGGACAGGTCCGGCTTGCCGTCGCTGGTGCGCGGAATGTCGCCCCACGCCATGCGGGCGGCGATGACGACCAGCACCACCGCGGCGGCGGCGAAGGCCATCTGAATCCAGCCGAGCATCCTGTTCGAGGCGCTGGCCCGTTGTGCTCTCATCTCTTTGCCCTCTCTGCTCTCGTGCTGCCTCTTGGTTCCCGTGTTGCGCTACTCCCCGCCTTCGCCGTCGTCCCAGCGCGGCAGCGGGTTGCGGCGCATCTCACCGTACATCAGCTCCTCCACGAACTCGACGCACTTGAAGTCCAGAATCATGGCGTTCGGCTCCATGCGCCGATACAGCGGCATGGCGATCTTCCACGGCTGCGTGAACGTCTCGGGGTCGGTGATCGTGGCTTCGTAGTGCAGGTGGTAGGGGCTGGTGGGGGTGTAGCGCTCCACCACCGTCATCTGGTTGCTGTGGTGGTTGCCGGAACGATCCAGCCACGTGTCCTCGATCAGCCCGGTGACCGTGAGCACCAGCGTGTCGCCTTCCCAGCTCGCCACCGACTGGCCCATCCACGAATCGATGGGCGCCGGGCCGGGATCTTCGCTGTAGACGTTGCGCACGGCGCCGGCGAACTGGTAGACGATCTCGATCTCCTTCTCGCCCTGCAGGATGCGGAACGGCTGCGGCATGTAGGTGGCACGCGGTACGCCCGGCAGGAAGCATTTGATCTCAGGATCCCGCTGCACCCACAGGCGGCGGTTTTCGTCGCGCTTGGCGAGCGCCTCCGGCGTGTAGGGAATCTTCCCGCCACCGACGATCACGCCGAGGCCCGGCGGCACGGCCGCCACGGCGCCCAAGCGCACGGTGGCCAAATCCGGCAGCGGCCCGTGCGGGCCTTCGCGCAACGACATGGAAGGCCGCGCCATGTGCCGTTCGACGTCGTAGTTGGCCTCGTTGAGCGCCTGCCAGACGCCGTTCAGATCCGGATTGACGCCGCCGGGGCCGCGCGGCGCCACGTAGTCGGTCTGCGCCGCCGAAGGCAACGCGAGCAAGCAAAGAGCGGCGACCCGCAAGGCGCGGGATGCGCAAGAGAGCGGCTGCGAAGATGCTCGTTCAGCCTCGATTCCGTGGTTCGCCATCCGTCCCCCTCTTGCCGACCGCACCCAACCGCACTCCATCGCTCTCCCGCCAACCGTGCGTTGCGCGCATCGAGCAATTGCATCGAGTCTCGCACTTCCACCGCCTACCCGCAAGTCGCCGGCAGCACTGTGTCAACGCAAAGTAGAGATGTCCCCTTCTCCTAGCCTCGGAACCGCCGGCCACGAAGCCGGCGGCCCTTCCCCTCGCCCGTCAGCTGGTGCTCGCGCCGCTCGAACTGGAACGCCATGCGGCGTCTGCGCACGAACCGTCCGAGGCGGAGCGGTGCGTGGACAAGGCGCTGTCGATCGGCGCGGTGGTGGCGCTGGACGACCTGCCGGGGCGCGGTCGGAAGCGGGAGATTACGGACGAGGCGCGGGCGTGGCTGGTGTCGCTGGCGTGCCGCAAGCCGACGGATCTGGGGTACTCGCTGAAGTTGTGGACAACGGCGCTGGTGGCGCAGCACGTCTCGAAGGGAGACCGCACCTACGCTGGCGAGCGCGCCGAACCGCTTCGAGTCCGTGTTCACGCCGAAGCACGGCTCGTGGCTGAACCTGGTGGAGTCGTTCTTCGGCAAGCTGGCGGGACACTGCTGCGCGGCATCCGCGTGGACTCGAAGGACGAACTCAAGGAGCGCATCCTGCAGCACCTCGACTGGCTCAACGCCGACCCCGTGGTCTTCAAGTGGGGCTGCGGACTGGACGATCTGGAGGCGGCGTGACGCTGTAAGTGGCACTTTGGAAATGAACACTAGCCGGACGGGGCCACCCCCATTTTCGTGGTCATCGCTCGGTAACGCAGCGGCAGCGCGTCCTTCCTCCAAACCGTCCTGAGCACGACGACGGAGTGCAGCTTCTCCACGCCGGGCAGCCGCGCCAGTCGCGCTCGCACGCGGTCGAAGTCGTGGGCGTCCTTGGCGACGACGCGCAGCAAGTAGTCCGCTTCGCCGGTGAGGGCGTGGCACTCCATCACCTCCGGCACTTCCGCCACGGTCTTCTCGAAGCCAGCCAAGTGCTCGTCGCGCTGGTCGTGCAGCGAAATGGACACGAAGACGCTCTCCGGCAAGCCCGCCAGGTCCTGGTCGACCACGGCCACGTAGCCCTTGATGAGGCCGGCGGTCTCCAGCCGGCGTCGATGGCGCGAGCAAGCGGACTCGGACGTGTGGACGCGCACCGCCAACTCGGCGTTGGTGAGACGCCCTTGCGCTTGCAGCTCGCTGAGAATCCGTCGTTCAACAGGCGCCAACTCGTCGATTCGAGTCTCGGCCACGCGCTTCCCCCTCGCAGACCTTGCGGCGAGTGTAGCAGAGGCATCGGAGCCACGAGTGGGCCCAGTCACCGAACGCAGTTCGCGGCAGGTTCGCCCGCCAAGAGCCGGAACAGCGACCGATCCTTGCAAACGACCAACGGAATTCGGGTTACTTGGCAAGGACATGCCACCAAAGCTGCGGTTAGTGTCGTTTTCGAAGGCTCGACGAGCCGACACCAGAAGGAGGCCCGCGATGAGGGGCGAGCAGACGATGAGAACCGCTGTGGTGATCGCAACGACAGTCGCCTGCTTTGGCGCACTGGGGCAGGTACACGCAGACGGCATCCAATCGACGGAACAAGCGAGCGTCCTCGACGCACCAGACTGCGAGGCGCCGGAGGACATCTCGGACCGTCTCCGGCTGAGTGCTGCGGAGCACAGCCACAGCGGCCTGCCAGCCAGCGAGGAGATTTGGCAGCAGATACTCGAACAGAGCAAAGCGGAGTTCAGCGAGCGGACTTGGGCTTGGTTCCAGGAGAGTGTGGACGCGCCGAGCACCGTGCCTGCCCTCCGAGAGGCGCATCCCGACTTCCGTGCCTACAACCTGGAGTTCGTCAGGCTAGCCAGGGAGAACGACGCGGCCATCACCGCCACGGGCCCAGGCAGGGCGACCGTCGACGACTTGGTTCTTTCGGTCGCGATCCAGCTCACACGGCAGGAGTTCGCCGAGGCAGTGACGTTCTCGCAGCTCCACCTCTTCGAGGGCGCAACCGGATCGAGCGGGCCGAAGATCCCGTCAGTCTGGACGACCTTCGAGGCCACCCTCCGCCCCCACGAGGCCGTCTACGACTCCTTCGGCTACGGTACGTTCGACGTGCTGCAAGCCGTCTACGCCGCTTCGGACAACAAGCTGGTCATGGAGACGCACCACTTGGACAGCTACGGCCTGCTGGGAATGGTCGGCTACCAAGTGGCGCAACGACTGATGCTGGACGCGATGGTAGGCGTCGCGTCGACATGCACGACCGGCCAGTCCTGCGGCGAAGCCGAGTCTTGCGGGACCGTGGCCGAGGCAGCGCCGCGAACCTGCGAAACGGCCGCCGGCTTTTGCCGCACGAACCAGCAAGCCGAACGGCTCGGCATCTGCGATGCGTTTCCGCGAAGATGCCAATACGCCATCGAGTGCGTCCATCGCACCGCCCAGGGCTCGGCTACGCGCGGCAACTGCATCGTCGAGTCCTGGGAAGCTCTGCGATCAAGCGAGTTCCCATCACCGCTCGAAGGCGTGGCTTCCAACAACGACAAACGCGGCGCGGCGGGAACGCCATGAGAGCGGCTGTCGCACTTGCAGTGGCATTGGCCGCCAGCGCCTTCGCGGAGGCGCTGGCCACGCAGACGATGGAGCAAACCGACACCGCCGAGGCACCTACCTTGCCCGCGGACAAGGCGAGCGAGGGAGTCTCGGATCGGTTGCGGACCCTGCTCCAAGAACAGAGCGAGTCGCCTTTCAGCGACGACGACTGGAAGCAATTCGTCGAGCACGCCAAGGCGGACTACGACGATCAATGGTGGGGCTGGCTCCAAGAGAGCGTCGACGCGCCAAGCATCACAGCCGCGCTCAGAGAGGCGCACCCCGACTTCCCTGCCTATCACTTGGCGTGGGTGCGGATCGCCATGGAGATCGACGCTGGCTTCATCAGCGCCCCTCGTCCGGGCGGCGCGACGGCAGACGACATCGCCTTGTCCGCCATGCGGCAGCTCCTACGAAGCACCTCCGCCGAGGGGCTGACCCTCGTCGGGAGGCTGTTCGTGCCCGAGTACGCGGTGCTGCCCGGCGACGTACGCCACTTGGATGACTCGGACAAGGCGATGGCGTGGGAGCGGTTCGCGGACACGATCAGTCCACACGAGGAACTCGACTCCTTCCCCGGCTACAACGCGATCCAAAAGCTGGAAGCCGTCTACGCCGCTGCGGACAACAAGCTGGTGATGGAGACGCACCACTTGGACGGCTACAACCTGCTGAACATGGTCGGGTACCAAGTGGCGCAACGGGTGATGCTCGCCGCAATGACGGACGTGGCTACGACATGCGGCACCGGCGAATCCTGCGGGGAAGCCGAGCACTGCCAGACCTTGGTGGAGGCGGGCCCGCAAACGTGCGAGACGGCCGCGGACTTCTGCCGCATAAGCGAACAAGCCGACCGGCTTGGCATCTGCGATGCGTTGCCGCGACGGTGCGAGTACGCCATCGAGTGCGTCCAGCGTACGGCGTTCGGCTCGGACACGGACGGCAACTGCATCGTCGACTCCTGGGAAGCTCTGCGATCAAGCGAGTTCCCGTCGCCGCTCGAAAGCGTGATTTCCGGCGATGGAGACGGCGGGGCGCCGGCGACTCCTTGAGGGCCATCCAGACGCAACCAAGTCCTCGTCCAGATGAATGCGAGGCGCGACCGCAGGCATGAAGTGCGACCTAGCCCTTCTGCTCCCGCAGACGGGCCAGTTCGCTTTCGGCGGCATCTTCTCGGCGCTCCGCAGCTTCCCGGGCAGCGCGTTCGGCAGCCGCACGTCGCTCGGCCGCGACGCGGCGTGCCATCTCTTCCGCGTGAGTCAACAGATCCTTCCCCGTCGCCGCATCGCGGAAGCGCAGCCGACCGTCGCGCACATGCATTTCCAGGCCCAGCACTGTGCTCGGCAGGCGACCGGCGGCGTTTGCGGCGATCCGCCGATAGCGCTTGCCGCGCAGCCGATAGCCCACCAGCTGCACCGACAAATGCCGCCCGCCTGGATCGAACAGCCAGTATTCACGCACTCCCACATGCTCGTAGGTGCGCCACTTCGGGCCGACGTCCTCCTGCCAGGTTCGCGGCATCAGCATCTCCATCGCCACATCCGGCAGGGGGTTCTCCCAGAGCTTGTAGGAACTCCTGTTCCCAAGCGCAGGCGCCCGCAGCGCCACCAGCAGGTCCGGCACGATCGTGCGGTTGCCGTCTCCCCGCTGGTAGGGCATGGGCAGGTCCGAACACACCGTCGCCTGCGGGAAGCGGCACTGCAG
This sequence comes from Candidatus Azotimanducaceae bacterium, assembly GCA_965243175.1. GTDB lineage: Bacteria > Pseudomonadota > Gammaproteobacteria > Pseudomonadales > Azotimanducaceae > VXYL01. The sequence continues at coordinate 3,871,787 of OZ251532.1, forward strand.
CACGTTGCACCAGTACGCAGTCTCCTTCTGGTGGTCTTCCTCCTGCCACATGCCATCTTTCAAGGGGATAGCCTTCCGCATCGCGGTACACGGGCGGCACCGGCACGTAGCGGTACAGGCCGTCGTCGTACTCCGCGGCCAGCCGGCTCCTGCGGCGAACCACCGGCTCGCCGTTGATTTGGGAATGGCGCAATGCGTTCATGTCCGAACCGTACCACGGCTGCCACGCCTCGCGGTGAAGAGCGAAAAGGATGGGGTGTACGACAGAACTTAGGTGAGTGAACACTTCGCTGTCCGAAACCGAGGCGGTGTTCCGCTGCGGGCTTTCGTCCCTGAGGCCGCACTACGCCAGTCTCCCTCGGCCAGTTCGCTATCGTCGGGCACGACCGCCTGCAAACGGGCGGCATGGCGGCTTCCAATGCGCGTACCTAAGATTTGTCGTACACCCAAAAGGATGCGCAGCTTGACACCCGCGAAACTGGCGTCGCTAGAGACGATCAGCCCGTCGGCTTGTGCGAAATCAGCCCGTCCGTTGGCGTGAAATCGACCCATTGGCTGTTGCGAAATCGCGGCGCAACGGTGGGGCGAACGCGGCGCAGTGGTCGAACTACTGCGGCATGGCGCTTCGGCGCACGGCAGCAAAGGCACCGTGCGTTAGAGTCGAACGCTGGTCGCGTGGCGGGGATTGGTCGGAGTGCCCGGACTTGAACCGGGGGCCCCTGCCTCCCGAAGGCAGTGCTCTACCAGACTGAGCTACACTCCGGCGTTGTCGGCGCATTGTAACGCCAGTGGCGCGGCGAGAGAACAGGCCGATTGCACCGAGTCGCAAGAATTGCGGCTTGAGTCGCCAAGAGTCGCTTCAGACGTCAGCGCATCCGCGAAACCGCGAACTCCGCCAGCGATTCCAAGGCGTCGCGGTACGGGCCGGGGGGCAAGGCCAGCGTCTCCTCCATCGCGGCGTCGGCCTCTTCGACCGCGCGGCCTTTCGTGTAGTCGAGGCCGCCGCTGCGTCGCACCGCGCTCGCCACCGTGGGGAAGTCCGCTTCGGCTCGCGCTTCAACCGCCGTGCGCACCAAGGCGACATCTGCGGGGCAGCCCTGGGCCATGGTGTGGATGAGCGGCAGGGTCACCTTGCCCTCCGCCAGGTCGTCGCCCGCGTCCTTGCCCATGACGCGGCTGTCGCCGGCGTAGTCCAGCCAGTCGTCCACCAGCTGGTAGGCCATGCCGAAGCGCAGGCCGTAGCGGCGCAGCGCATCGACCACGTCCGCATCGTCCGAACAGAGCACGCCGCCGGTGTGGGCGGAGGCCTGGAACAGCATCGCGGTCTTGCGGCGCACCACTTCCAGATAGTCGCGCTCGGTCATGTCCACCTTGCCGATGTTGACCAGCTGCATCACTTCGCCCTCGGCGATGACGTTGGTGGCGTCCGAGATGATCGCCATCACGTCCATGTTGTCGAGTTCCACCATGAGCTGGAAGCCGCGCGAGTAGAGGAAGTCGCCGACGAGTACGCTGGCGGAGTTTCCCCACAGCGCGTTCGCCGTGGCGCGACCACGCCGTCGCGCGCTCTTGTCCACCACGTCGTCGTGCAGGAGCGTCGCCGTGTGGAGGAACTCGATGATCGTCGCCAGGCGGATGTGGTCGCTGCCTTCGCAGCCGCAAGCTCTGGCGGCCAGCAGCACGATCAACGGCCGCAGCCGCTTGCCGCCAGCTTCGACGATGTAGCGGCCGATCTCCTCCACCAGCGCGATGCCGGAAGAGAGCTGGCGCGGGATCAGCTGGTTGACGCGCTCGAAATCCTCGCGCACCAGGCGAAAGATCGACGCCAGATTCGGCGAAGGTGCGGGATGCGCTGTCTGGGCGGCGGTTCGGGGCACGCTGACCTTCGAGTTGGCGGCAATGGGCGGCTTCGGCAATGCACGGGACGGCAGGAGAGCGGCGAAGAATCGTTGCAATCGCCTAGACCGCTCCTTAGAATGCCGCGCCTTTGCGGTTGCCCGTCCGTCGAAGGCATTGTAGAACAAATCGGCGGCCACACACCGGCATCGCGCAGCCAGCACACAGGGAGAGAACAGGTGTTCGCTGTATTCGAGAGCGGCGGCAAGCAGCATCGGGTGGTCGAAGGCGAAGTGGTGCGCTTGGAGCGGCTCGATGGCGAGCCGGGCGAGAACGTCGAGTTCGACCGCGTGCTGATGATCGGCGACGGCGAAGAGGTCGCCGTGGGCACGCCTCTGGTGCAGGGCGGCAAGGTGGCTGGCGAAGTGGTCGGCCAAGGGCGCGGGCGCAAGATCCGCGTCATCAAGTTCAAGCGGCGCAAGAACTACATGCGCACGAAAGGCCATCGGCAGGCATACACGGACGTGCGGATCACCGCCATCTCGCGCTAGCGCCACTCGGCATCGCGAGGCCAGCGCGAGCCCCACGCAACCCAGCGGAACAACGGAACATGGCACACAAGAAAGCAGGCGGCAGCACGCGCAACGGCCGCGACTCCCATTCCAAGCGCCTCGGCGTCAAGAAGTACGGCGGCGAGCGCGTCGTCGCGGGCAACATCATCGTTCGTCAGCGCGGCACGAAGTTCCACCCCGGCGGCAACGTCGGCTGCGGCCGCGACCACACGCTGTTCGCCACCGCGGACGGCGTGGTGCGATTCGAGACGCGCGGTGCCCGCCAGCGCAAGACCGTCAGCGTGGACGCCACGCAAGCGGAATCCGCCGCCGGGGCCTGACCCGCTGGCGACTTTCTCGCCGAAGGCCTGTTCAAGAGGCCCAGCTTCCGCCGAGGGCATCCGCCGCCATGCAATTCGTCGACGAAGCCGTCATCGACGTCGCGGCGGGCAGCGGCGGCAACGGCTGCTTGAGCTTCCATCGCGCCCGCAACCTGCCCCGAGGCGGACCGGACGGCGGCAACGGCGGCAACGGCGGCGACGTGGAGCTGGTGGGCGACGCCGCCCTCAACACCTTGGTCGATTTCCGCTTCATGCCGCGCTATTCGGCGCCGAACGGCAAACCCGGCGGCGGCCGCGACAAGACCGGTGCCAGTGGCGACTCGCTGCACGTGCGCGTGCCGGTCGGCACCACGGTGATGGACGAAGAGACGCAATCGACCATCGGCGACGTGGCGCGCGAAGGCGAAACGCTGCTCGTCGCCAGAGGCGGACGGCGCGGCTACGGCAACGCGCACTTCAAGTCCAGCACCAACCGCGCGCCGCGCCGCACCACGGACGGCGCGCCGGGCGAACAACGCCGTTTGCGACTGACCCTGCGCGTGATCGCCGACGCCGGCTTGCTCGGCCTGCCGAACGCTGGCAAGTCCACCCTCATCAGCCGCGTCTCGGCATCGAAGCCCAAGGTCGCGGACTATCCGTTCACGACGTTGACACCGAATCTGGGCGTGGTGCGCGTCGGCGAGGACGCGAGCTTCGTGATGGCGGATGTGCCGGGGCTGGTGCCTGGGGCATCGTCCGGGGCCGGCCTCGGCAGCCGCTTCCTTCGACACCTTTCCCGAGTGCAGCTGCTGCTCCACCTCGTGGACGCGGCGCCAGCCGACGGCAGCGACCCGGTGGCCAACGTGCGGCGAATCGAAGCCGAACTGTTCGCCTACAGCGAAGCGCTCCGCGAACGCGACATCTGGCTGGTCGCCACCAAGCTCGATTTGCCGGGCGCCGAGGCCGCGCTCGAGGCGTTGCGCCAAGCCTTCCCTGCCCGGGTCTGTTGCGGCATTTCCGCGCTGCGCGGCGATGGCGTCGAAGCGTTGACGTCGCGCGCAATGGCCCATGTCACGCAATTCGGGGAGCGCGTCGCCGCCGATCCCGCCTTCGCCGAACAGCAACGCTCCCTCGAACTACGCATCGGCGAAGACATCCGCAAACGCGCCTTCGACCAGCCCGCCAAATCAGCCGCGAACGAGGCCGCCCTGTGACCGCAAGCGCTGGACGCACCGCATTGGCGAGGGCGAAAGTCTGGGTCGTCAAGATCGGCAGCGCACTGCTGACCAACGACGGCCAAGGCGTCGACGAACGCGGCATCGACGGCTGGTGCGAACAGATCGCCGCCCTCTCCGGCGCCGGACGACGCATCGCCCTGGTGTCGAGCGGTGCCGTGGCGGAAGGCTGTCGGCGCTTGGGATTCGCCAGCCGCCCGACCACCGTTCGCGACCTCCAAGCCGCCGCCTCAGTCGGCCAGTCCGGGCTCGTCGAAGCCTACGGACGGTCGTTCGGACGGCATGGGTTGCGCACCGGCCAAGTGCTGCTCACCCACGACGACCTCGCCAACCGCGAGCGCTACCTCAACGCCCGAGCAACCCTGACGACGCTTCTGGATTTGGGCGTCGTCCCCATCGTCAACGAAAACGATTCAGTGGCAACGGACGAAATCAAACTCGGCGACAACGACACGCTGGCCGGCATGGTGGCAAGCCTGCTCGCCGCCGACGCGCTGGTGCTGCTGACCGACCGCGACGGCCTTCGAGAAGCCGACCCGCGCCAGCACCCGGACGCGCCCCTAGTGGCCGAAGCAGCCGCCGCGGACCCGCGACTCGACGCCATGGCCGGCGGCGGCAGCGGTCGATTGGGCCGCGGCGGCATGGCCACGAAGCTCGCCGCGGCGCGCTTGGCCGCGCTCTCTGGAACGCACACGGCAATCGCCGACGGCCACGCGCCCGACGTGCTTCGGCGCATCGCCAGCGGCGATGCCGTCGGCACCCTGCTCACCGCGGCAGTCGCCCCCCTCGACGCCCGCAAGCGCTGGCTGGCCGGCCAGCTGCGCGCCAAGGGCGAGGTCACCGTGGACGCCGGCGCGGCCCGCGCCATCACGGACCACGGCATGAGCCTGCTCCCCGCCGGCGCCACCACCGCCCACGGCGCGTTCAGACGCGGCGACATAGTGCGCGTGTTGGACGAGCACGGCACCGAAGTCGCCAAGGGACTCGCCAACTACGACGCCCCCGAAACCAAACGCCTGCTCGGCCGCAAATCCTCGGACATCGAATCCATCCTCGGCTACGCGAACGAACCCGAACTCGTCCACCGCGACAATCTGGTGGTATCGCGTTCCAGCTGAACAAAGGTCGGCCAAGGGGCCACAGGACGTTCGGCGCTACATCGAGGCACACGAAAAACGGATTACGAGGTGAGCAGCGGAAGGCGTGTACACTGTGCCACAGCGCAGTCGTCGGCCCTTGAGATGAAAGCGAACGGAGCGCCCAAGACCATCGTGATCGCACGGGACTTCTCGAAGTTCCCGGCGGGAAGGTTCCGCGAGGATGGCAAGGCATCGGGCGCCGCGTTCCGCGACATGCTGGTGGACGCCCTCAACAACGCCGAAGGGGTTGAGGTCGTCTTCGATGGGATCGCGGGCTTCGGCTCGTCGTTCCTGGAGGAGGCGTTTGGCGGCTTGGTTCGCGAATGCCATATGGACAAGGCGTTCTTGAACGAGCACTTGCGTCTTCGGACGGACGAGTCCGACCTCTCGGACTTCGTCAAACTCGCGGAGCGCTACATCGAGGAAGCCGATCAAGCCGTCGCCGGATGACCGAAGCGCACTGGATCGGGGCGCTTGTATCCACCGGCGGGGCGCTGCTTGCGGCGCTGCATGTTGACCTCAGGCGCCGCGGCGTAAGGACTCTCTAAGCAGTCGGGTCCAGCGGTGCTGCCGCGTCCTCCTGCACCGGCGCTTCCGTCGCGCCCGGCAAGGCCCGGATTCGCGCTGCCAAGCGCCGCTTGTGCCGTGCGGCCTTGTTCTTGTGCAGAATCCCCTTGCCGGCCATCCTGTCGATGACAGGCACGGCAGCCTGGAAGGCGCTGGTTGCGCCGGCTTGGTCGCCCGCGTCAATGGCCGCAACGACCTTCTTGATGTACGTGCGCACCGTGGAACGGTGGCTCGCGTTGCGGGCGCGGCGTCGCGTCGCTTGGCGAGCCCGCTTGCGGGCTTGAGCGCTGTTTGCCAAAGAGGACCTCGCTTGCTGGGCACGAAAGGCTGCACAATATGCCGCTGCTGCGGCTGTTTGTCAATTTCGACCGCGACGTTGCGCGTCATCTCGTTCTTCGCCGACAAGCGCGAAATGGTTGAATCTGCCCCTCTCCGCTAGGAAAAGGACGGATCCTTGCAACACGCCTGCCTGATGCGGCGAATTAGCAAGGACGTGCCGCAGAAGAAGGCGTAGCGTGAACATGACAGTCAAGGGCGGGGCGACTCGCAATCTCGACTCGACATCCACTCGAAAGGAGAGTAGCAATGTCCAACGTCAAAGACATCCTCGCCGTGCTGCGGTTCTGCGCTCTCGGCATCCTGTTGTTCGCGCCGGTGGCAAGCCATGCGCTGCCCGCCTGCGACGACCACTTCGCGTTGCGCTTGCCGGACACCGCCTTGGGCGGCACCGCGGAGGCCCAAGTGGCACCGCCTCCCCCGCGCGCATCCATCCTTCCCGATACCGCTTGGCGGCCGTCGCATTGCTTGATGGGGACCTGCGAGTGCTACCACAGCAGTTGCCAAGATGACTACGGGTCCGAGTGCAAGAGGAAGTGCGATGTGGACTTCCCGTGCATCATGTGTAGTCAGCAGCCCACGTCGAGCAACTGCACGGCCTGCCTTGGCAACAGGAACACCTGCAAGGCGGGCTGCTAGCGGTTCAGGCGCTGGGGGATGTGCGTCGGTCCCCAGCGCCAATCCGCCCCTAGTCAACATGGCCGTACTTAGCGTATTCGTCGCTGAACTGCGTTCGCTTCGGCGGCGGGCGTTTCTCTGGTGCTGCGTGGCGGCTGCGGGCGGCGCAGGGGTCGCCGCCTACCTTCGATTCTTCGTCGTCCACTATCCGGTTCGCGGCTACTCGTCCACCCACGCTGCGGTCGATCCGCGGTTTCTCGTCGATGCGTTCGGCGCCTGCGTACTGGGGGTGATGCTGTTCAGTGCGATCTTCATGGGGTTCGACGGTCGAGTACGCGACGAACAGGCGCGAATCGCGCAGGTGATCGAGTCGAAGCCTGTCTCGACGATCGATCTGCTGGTCGGTCGGTTCGCCGCCTTGGTGGTGATGACGTGGCTCGCCACGGTGCTGTTGACGGCGGCGGTGCCGGTTGGGGTCGCGGTGGGCTTCGCCGTGACGGTGGGGCCGGTGGCCGGCGTGCCGGCACCGATGTCGTTGATTTCGTTCGCGTTGGTCGATGCGCTTCCGGCACTGACGCTGTGGGGCGCGACGGTGACTCTGCTCGCAGCTTCCCTCCGCAACCGGCTGCTGGTCGCGGGGGCGGCGTTGCCGCTGCTCGGTTTGCAGTGCTATTGGCTCTTGCACACCCCGCTCCACTTGCTGCCGGCGGCTTCCTTGGTCGGAGATCCGAGCGCGATCGTCTCGGACCTTGTACCCCGGTTCGCGGATGGGCACGTATTGGCGCAGCGTGGGTGCCTGCTGTTGCTGGCCGCTGGCTTCGTCGCCTTGGCGGCGGGGGCCTATCCGCGCCTGGACGACCGCAAGGCCCGCGCTCTTGGTGGCGGGAGCGCACTCGTCGTTCTGGGCCTGAGCGGCTTGCTCGCCGTCGTCGTTGCCGCTCTCGACGTCTTGGAAGAACGCGACGGATGGGCGCAGTTGCACGCCGAGAAACGCGATGCGCCGCGAGCGGATGTCGAGCACGTCGAAGGGCGGCTTGCCATCGAACCCGGCCGGCACATGGCGCTGGAGATCGAGATGCGCCTGCGGCTGGCCGAGGACCAAGCGGAGTTGGCATTGAGCTTCAATCCGGGGTTGACGGTCGAGGAGCTGCGGGTCGATGGGGCGCCGGCAACGTACCGCCACGCCTCCGGGCTGCTGACCGTGGAACTGCCTTTGGCAATGGAAGAGGTGGTTCTGAGCCTGCGCGCCGGGGGCGTACCGGCAGCGCGCTTCGCCTATCTCGACAGCGCGACGGATGCGACGCGCAGGACGCTGGCCAACAGCCTGCTGCATGTTCTTGGCACGGAAGGCAGCGTCTTCCACCCGCGCTACGTGGCGCTCATGCCAGCCGTGCGTTGGCTGCCGATGCCGGGCGCGAACTTCGAGGCGGACGGTCTGGCGCATCGGGATTTCTTCACGCTCGACTTGGTAGTGGTCGTGCCGAGCGGGTGGCTGGTTGCCGGACCCGGGCGCACCAAGCCGATCGATGGCAGCGCCGAGGGGCAGTTTCGTCTTCGTCCTTCTACGCCGGTGCCGGAGGTAGCCGTGTTCGCTTCTCGGTTCGCGCGTCGCACGCTCGATGTCGCCGGGGTCGAGTTCGAGTTGCTGATGCATCCGTCGCACTTGGCGAACGTGACGATGCTGGCAGGCGCCCACGACGCGCTTGCCGCGCAGATCGAGTTCGCCTTCGACGCCGCATCCAGACTCGGACTGCCCTACCCGTTCGACAGCCTGACGATCGTCGAGACGCCCGGGCCGCTGCGCACCTACGCCGGCGGCTCGCGCATGGAATCGGCGCAGTCTTTGCCTGGCGTCCTGCTGCTTCGGGAGCATGGCTTCCCTACCGCCGCGTTTCCGCCCGATATTCGCGATCTCGAAGCCAGCGGGCGAGTCGCGGCGCTGCGGTACTACTTCGATGAAGACTTCAGTGGCGGCAGCCCCCTGGTCGGCGTGTTGCGGAACATTTCACGCTTCCGCACGACGTCGACCAGCGTGGCCACGAACCTCGTGCTGGAGAAGCTGACCTTCCATGCGTTGGCCCCTTGGTTCGATGTGCAGAGGGATCCTTCCGCGCCGCGTCTGTTCGCGCTCGAGGAGACCGCCGCAACGCCTTTCAGCTGGGCCATGACCGACCCGGCGCTCGTCCATCGCAAGGCCAGGAACGAAGGCAAACGACCCACGGTGCTCGACTTCGTGGAGCGCGTTCCTCTCAATGCGCTCGTGGCCGGCAGCACGCCTGCGGAAGCAGCCGCACTGGCGCTCAAGGCCGAAGGGATCGCACGGACGATTATCGCGGAGGCTGGTTCCCAGGCCGCGTCGGCCCTGCTCGGCGAACTGGGGCGGCGGTATGCGGGTACGCACTTCGACAACGCCGACGTGGCGCGCCTTGCCGACGAGCTCGGTACACCGCTGCCGCTCCAAGAGTGGATGGGCCGCCGGTCGCTGCCGGGTTTCCTTGTTTCGCCCGTCGAGGTGTTTCGTCTCGCCGACGACGCAAACGGTTCTCCGCGCTACCAAACCAGCCTGCACGTTCGCAACGGCGAACCGACGCCGGGGCCGGTGCGAGTCAACTACCGCGCGGGGCGCTTCGGGACGACGAATCCGATCCGCGTGCCGGGGCTCGCGTCCTTGGAAATCGGCATCGTCTCCGCGGATCCGCCGGTCGGCATCTGGCTCGATCCCTATCTGTCCTTGAACCGTTCGCGGCTGGCATTGGAGGTGCCGAACGTGGATGCCGAACGGACCGTGGCCAAAGTACCGTTCTCAGGCGCGCGCCCAAGTTCCTGGGCAAGCGGCGGCGGGCGGGAGATCGTCGTCGATGACTTGGACGCTGGCTTCGCCATCGAGAGCGACGGAAGCGGCGGCGGCAAGCGGCGTTCCCTGTTCGCATCGCGTGGTCGACAAGCCATCGAGTTCGACCGCGGACTGCCTGTGTACGCGGAAGCGGCCCACGCGCCAGCGGGCCGATGGCACCGTCTCGCGGACGAAGGCTGGGGCTGGGGGCGGTACCGCCGTACCGTTGCGCTGGCGACGCCCGGCGATGGGCGGGCGGCAGCCGTGTTCGCGGCGCAACTGCCGGCCGATGGGCGGTGGCGGCTCGAATACCACCTGCCGAACCGCGAGCGCTACCGCAGCATGGGTTCGCCGACCTCGCGGTACGGAGCGCAAGGCCGCTACGACTTGCGCCTCGTCTCCGCCGACGGCCCGGTCACATTGGAATTCGACGCCTCGATAGCGGCGCCCGGCTGGAACCATGTGGGCGATTTCGACCTGCCATCCGGGCCCGTGCGATTGATCGTCTCCAACCAGACCGACGGAGAAGTGGTGGTCGCGGACGCCATCCGCTGGCTGCCCGTTCGATGAGACGCCGGCCGCTATCGCGCCTGAGCAAGCCCCGCACGGAAGTCGGGATGGGCCAACGCGATCAACGCTGCGCGACGCTCCTGTTCGGAAGCGCCGCGCAGTTCGGCGACGCCGTACTCGGTCACCACGATGTCCACGTCCGTGCGCAGCGCGGTGGCCATCTCAACGCGCCCGACGATGCGCGACACCGTGCCGTTGCGGGCGGTCGCAGTCAGCGCGACGATGGAGCGCCCGCCTTTGGAGAGCCGTGCGCCGCGCATGAAATCGACGGCACCGCCCGGCCCGGAAATCTGCCTCCCGCCCACGACTTCGGCATTCACTTGGCCGTGCAGATCCACCTCCACGGCAGAGTTGATGGAGACGAAGTTGTCGATGCGGGCGATCTCGCGGGCGTCATGGGTCACGTTGGCGCCGACGAAGACGATCTGCGGATGCGCGGCGACCTTGTCGAACAGCGCCGCGCTGCCGAGCGCCATGCCGACCACGTGCTGACCGCGCCTGCTGGTCTTGGCCGCGCCGGTCACTACGCCGCGTTCGATCAGCGCCATGCCGCCATCGTCGACGAGGCCGCCGTGCAGGCCGAGATCGTTCTTGTCGCCGAGCGCGCCGAGGATCGCGGCAGGGATGGCGCCGATGCCGGTCTGAATGCAGTCGCCATCGCGCACCAGGCCCGCGACATGCCGGCCAATCGCGGCCGCGGTTTCGTCCACGCGAGGCGTCGGCAACGTCGCCGGGCCGCTGTCGCTCTCCACCACGTAGTCGATCGCTTGTTCGTCGATGCGCGGAGCGCCCGCCGGCGCCGGCAGACCGTGGTTCAACTCGGCCACAACCAGCTTCGCCGACGCGAGCACCGCGTCGTGAAAGTCCGCGTTCGGACCAAGGCGCAGATCGCCTTGGGCATCCCGCGCGATCTGGATGAACGCGACGTCCAGGTCGGCATCACGCAAGTGGTCGAAGACGTGCCGCATGTGCATCGGCGCAAACCGCACCCGCCCGGTGGCGTAGCTCTCCCGGAGCGCGGGCGTCAAGAAGAAGGTGGTCATCGCGGCATCTGGATGCAGCGCCGCGAAGTCGGTCCGGTTCACCCCCGGCAACGGAAACTGCAAGAAGCACACGCCAGCCGCGCACTCAGGGCGCTCGCCAAGACTCGCCACCAACGCCCGCGGCTCGTTGGAACTGCCAGCCACGAAGACGGACATGCCCGGTGCAAGCAGTTCTGGCACCGCGGCGGTGTCGATGGACTTCATCGCCGAGTGTGCTGCCCTAAAGACAGCCTAGTAGCCGTAGTTCCTTAGTCGTTGGCGGCACCTTTCCAGTTCGTCGTCAGTAAACAGGGTGTGAAACTCTGGGTTTTCGATCACCATCGCCTCAACCGTCAGGTCGAGCCGGCCCAGTTCCCAAAGTGCTGTGTATCCGTCAGAGACCGAGTGGGCATTGATCAGTATGCGTGCCGCCTCCAGTCCCCCATGTTCGGCAACCATTCCTCGCAACAGAGTCGCGTTGTAGTCGGCTTCGTCCTTCGCACGCCGGTAGATGCTTTCCATTGCGGCGTGGAACTCGATCTCCAATCGTGTCGGCATCCTCTCGCCCTCAATCGCTCGATTATGGAACGGAAGCTACGCCGCCCCCGCTTGCGAACTCCCTGTCGCTCCCCGTGCGTCGTACACCTGCACCACGTCGATCAGTCCTTCGTTCAGCGAACCGGAGCGGAAGCCGCCCAGGTCCACGGCGACGTAGCGGTAGCCGGCCGCCTTCAGGCGCTGTTCGATGTCCATGCGCAGTTCCAGCGCTTTCGGGAGTTCGGCGGGGGTGAGTTCGATGCGGGCCACCTCTTCGTGGTGGCGGACGCGGAACTGGCCGAATCCCAAGTCGGCCAAGGCGTTCTCCGCCGCTTCCACTTGCGCCAAGCGGGCCTCGGTGATGTGCGAGCCGTAGGGGAAGCGGCTGGAGAGGCAGGCGGCTTGGGGCTTTTGGGCGTTCTCCAAGCCGAGTTCCGCGGCCAAGGCGCGGATGTCGGGTTTGGCGAAATCGGCGTCCACCAAAGGGGAAACGACACGGTAGTTGCCTGCCGCCTGCAGGCCGGGGCGGTGGTCGCCCAGGTCGTCGGTGTTCGTGCCGTTGAGGATGTGGTCGAAGCCTTCTTCGCTGGCGATGCGCGTGAGGGCCTCGTACAGAGAGGTCTTGCAGTGGAAGCAGCGGTTGACAGGATTGGCGCGGTAGGCGGGGTTGGCGACTTCGTCCGTGACGATCACGCGATGGCGCATTCCCCAGCGCTCGGCGAGTTCGCCGGCGAGCGCCAAGTCGCTGCGCTTGAGGCTTTGGGAACCGGAGGTGACGGCGAGCGCGTTCTCGCCCAGGGTGGCGGCGGCCACATACGCCACAAGGGAGCTGTCCACGCCGCCGGAGAAGGCCACCAGGACCCGCTCCAGCGAGCGGATGTTCGCCTGGAGGGTCTCGTACTTGGCGGCGAGAGTCTTGTTCATAGCCGGTTGATGATGTTCGCCAGATAGCCGGCGCCGAAGCCGTTGTCGATGTTGACGACGGCGACCCCAGATGCGCAGCTGTTGAGCATGCCCAGAAGCGCGGCCAAGCCGCCGAAGGACGCACCGTAGCCGACGCTGGTGGGAACCGCAATCACCGGCTTGTCGATCAAGCCGCCCACGACGCTCGGCAGCGCGCCCTCCATGCCCGCGACGACTATCGCCACGCGGGCGCTGCGGATGTCCTCCACCCGCGCCAGCAGGCGATGTACGCCGGCCACGCCCACGTCGCTGATGCGCAGCACCGGATTGTCGTAGAACTCGGCTGTGAGGGCCGCTTCTTCGGCCACTGCGCGGTCCGACGTGCCGGCGGTGACCACGGCGATGCTGGTTGTTGCAGGGCGCGGCGGGCTCTGCTTGAAGGCGAGGAGCCTTGCTTCCGGGTGATGCACGGCGTTCGGAACCACCTCGCGCACCGCGACGGCGGCCGCATCGTGTACCCGCGTCGCCAAGGCGTCGTGGCCGCGCTCGGCGATGGCCTTGAACGCTGCCGCCACCTGCTCCGGCGTCTTGTGCTGGCCGTAGACCACTTCCGGGGCGCCGGTGCGGCGCGCCCGGTGGTGGTCGATGGTGCTGTGCTCCAGATTCTCGAAGTAGGCACCGTCGATGGCGGCCGCCGCAGCCTCGCGGTCGATGCCGCCAGCGGCGAACTCGTCGAGGATGCTCTCGATGTCGCGCATGGTCGTTGCTAGCCGGGGCCGGTGGTGGCCGCGCCGAGTTCGCGCTCGATCTCGCGGTCCACGGCGGCCTTGGTGGTCAGATAGTCGCCGCCGGAGCTTTCGACGATGGCGGCGATGTCGTCGTGTTCGGACTTCCAGCGCGTCTTGCCGTTTGGCAACGTGACGACCTTCACGCGCACATCGCCCCAGGTCGTCGCCACGACGCGGCTTTCGCGCGGCAGCATCCGCTTGGCGACCTCGTGCATGCGGGCGCCGATGGTGGTGGACGCGGTGAAGAGTTCGCCGAGCACGGCGTCGAGGTGCTGTTCCGCGACCAGAATGGACACCCGCGTTCCCGGCCGCGACTTCTTCATCACGATGGGCGTCAGGAAGACGTCCTTCGCGCCCTTGGCGAACAGCCCGTCCATCAGCGGCGCGAACGCTTCCGCCGGCATGTCGTCGATGTTGCAGGCCACTTCGAGGTTCGCTTCGGCCTCCATGCGCGCTTCGGTTTCGCCGAGTGTCAGGCGCAGCACGTTGGGGCGCGCGAAGTCCTTCTGCCCGACGCCGTAGCCGACCACTTCCGGCGTGAACGCGGACGGCGGCTCGAAGACGTCCACGGAACACTTCAGGATGGCGGCGCCGGTGGGCGTGGTCGCTTCGCCATCGACGCCGCCGTAGCGGCACGGCACGCCCTTCAACAGTGCCGCCGTGGCTGGCGCGGGCACGGGCAGCAGGCCGTGTTCGCAGCGCACCATGCCGCCGCCCACCTCCACCGGGCCGCAATGCACCACCGTTGCGCCGAGATGGCTCAAGCCGATGGCGGCGCCCACCACGTCGACGATGGAGTCCGTCGCGCCCACTTCGTGGAAGTGGATCTCTTCGACCGTCTTGCGGTGGATGCGGGCTTCCACGACCGCGATGGCCTCGAACATGGCGAACGCCCTCGCCCGCACGTCGGGCGGGTAGCCAGCCGCTTCCACCAGATTCCGAATGGCCTTGATGCCGCGCGCTGGGCGTTCGACGCCTTCGGCGAGCCGCACGGTCGCCCGGGTGCCGCCGATGCCCATCTTCATCGCGGGTTCCACCACAAGCTCGAACTCGCCGGCCAGCGGCAGCTTGCCGAGCTCGTGGCGCAGATGCGCCGCCGGCACGCCCACGTCGATGAGCGCGCCCAAGTGCATGTCGCCGGCGATGCCGGCGAAGCACTCGTAGTAAAGCGCTCTCGGCAACGCCGCAGCGCCCTTGCCGGGCCTTAGGCCAGCAGGCCGTGGACCGGGCGGCAGAAGTCGGCGATGGGAATGCCGTGCGTACAGGCGCTGGCGCAGGGCTGGCCGTCGCAGGAGATGCAGGCCTGGGCGTTGCCCTTCAGCAGCGCGTATTCCTCCCGCGCCTGGGCGAGGTCGCCGTAGTCCACGGCGTACATGCGCGTGCGGAGCACGTCGGCGATGGGCACGCCGAACGGGCAGGCGCCTTCGCAGTCGTTGCAGACGTGGCGGCAGTAGCTCTCGCCGTTCAGCGCCAGATAGCGCTCCAAGAGCCGGCGGTCGTCGTAGGCGAGCTCGCGCCAGCCGGAAGCGCCGAGGAATTCGTCGATCTTCTCCACGCTGTTCATCGAGATCACGGCGGCATCGACGTGCGGATTGGAGAGCACCCAGCGCAGCGCCGCCTGGGCGAAGGTGGCGCCGCCGGTCTCAAACGGGCGCATGTCGTTGAGGCGGGCGCCCTTGAGCGTCTTCATCACCGTGATGCCGACGTTCTTCTCCTTGCCCTTGGCCAGCGCGCGGGGCAGATCCTGCTGCGTGGCCACGAAGTCCATCGACCGCGTGATGCCTTCGTAGAAGGCCGGGTCCTGGCCGAAGTTGTGGGCGACGAGCACGACGTCCGCGATGTCTTCGTCGAAGGCGTAGTCGAGACATTCGATGAGGCGACCGGCGTGGCCGGAGAGGCCGGAGAAGCGAATCTTGCCCTGCTCCTTCGCCCGCTCGATGAACGTGTGCCATTCCGGGTTCCGCACCACGGCGATGTCGTTGACGGCGTGGTTCATGTAGATGTCCACGTAGTCCATCTGCAAGCGCCGCAGCGAACCCTCCAAGCGCTCCATCAGCCAATCCGCGCTGCTGTCGGCTTCCGTGACCACCTTGGAGGTGATGACGACTTTGTCCCGCTTGCCCTTGAGCGTCTCGCCCAGCACCGTCTCCGACTGGCCGCGTCGGTAGCTCTCGGCGGTGTCGAAGTAGTTGATGCCGCGTTCGAGCGCGAAATGCACGGCGTCCTCGCCACCGGCGCTGAGCCCGGAACTGCCGAAGGAGATGTCGGAGACGGAAAGGCCGGTGCGGCCCAGAGTGACGTAGCGGCGCACTTCCCCGGCCGGCATCCCGCTGGTTTGCGCGGCGACGCTCGCCAGCGGCAAGGCGGCGGACGCGGCTGCGCCCATGCGCAGGAAATCGCGACGGTTGGCGCCCGAAGGCTCGGCTTGATCAGACACGGCACCTCCCCGGTGACAGTGACGAAAACGAGGACTGTAGATTACGCTTGTGTCGTGGCCTGCCGCAACGAGAGCCGGCGCCGAAATTCCGAGACCCTCCCAAGCCATGACCATCGACCTGAAAACGCCCTACCTGCTCTTTCTCGGCGACGCCAAGGACGCGTTGGCGGCGAAGACCGGGCAGGGCATCGTCGATTGGCGACCGCAGCACGTCGTCGGCCAGTGGCGGCTGCCCGGCTGCGGCGCCGACCTCGGCGTGCCTGAACTCGCCGCCGAGGAAGCGGCCCGACGCGGCGCGCGAACGTTGATCGTCGGCGCAGTCAATCCCGGCGGCGTTCTGCCGCCGAGCTGGCAGGCGGCGCTGCTCGACGGTCTCGAACACGGGCTGGACATCGCAAGCGGCATGCACACGCGCTTGTCCAGTCTGCCGAGCGTCGCGGCAGCCGCATCGCGCTTCGAGCGCCAGCTGGTGGACGTGCGCCAAGCGCCGAGCGGACTGCGCACCGCCAGCGGCCGCAAGCGCCGCGGCAAGCGCCTGCTCACGGTGGGCACGGACTGTTCGGTGGGCAAGAAGTACGCGGCGCTCGCCATCGAACAAGCGCTGCGGGAACGCGGCGCGAAGGCGGACTTTCGCGCCACCGGGCAGACCGGCATTCTCATCAGCGGCAACGGCATCGCCATCGACGCGGTGGTGGCCGATTTCGCCGCCGGTGCAGCCGAGGCGCTCTCGCCCGACAACGACGACGACCATTGGGACGTCGTGGAAGGCCAAGGCTCGCTCTTCCATCCGTCGTTCGCGGGCGTGAGCCTGGCGTTGCTGCACGGCACCCAGCCCGACGCCTTCGTGGTCTGCCACGAACCCACCCGCCGCACCATGCGCAACGTCGCCGCCCCCATCGCCAGCATCGGCGACGTCATCGACCAGACCATCGCGCTGGGAGTGCTGACCAACCCAGCGATCCGCTGCGTGGGCATCTCCCTCAACACCGCCGCTATTGCCGAAGACGACGCCGAGCGCCTGGTGAAGGACACGCAGCAACGGTTCGCCCTGCCGACTTGCGATCCCCGACGGGGCGGCGTAGCGCCCATCGTCGATGCGTTGCTGGCTTGACGCCCGTGCCTGCCGCCCGAGCCAACGTCGAGAGCTGGCCGCTGGCCCGCCCCTTCACCATCGCCCGCGGCACCAAGACCGCCGCGGAAGTGGTGGTCGCAACCATCGCCGACAACGAACACATCGGCCGCGGCGAGTGCGTGCCCTACCGCCGCTTCGGCGAATCCACGGCGCAAGTCGCCGCCGTCATCGACGCCTTCGACGGGCCTTTCCAGCGCACCGCGCTCATCGACGCGATGCCGCCGGGAGCGGCCCGCAACGCCCTCGACTGCGCCTTGTGGGATTTGGAGGCGAAGCGCGAAGGCAAACGCGCTTGGCAACTCGCCGGCGCGGAGAGGCCGGCCGCCGCGACCACGGCGTTCACGCTGAGCCTGCTCGAACCAGCCCAGCTTCGGGAACGATCGCAAGCCGAACGTCGCCGACCACTGCTGAAGATCAAGCTTGGCAGCGACGTGGAAGCGGACGTCGAGCGCCTTCGCATCGTCCGTTCCGCCGCGCCGCACGCACGCCTCGTCGTGGACGCCAACGAAGGCTGGAACATGGCCGCCCTCGACGCCTTCATGCCCGCCGCCGTAGCCGCCGAGGTGGCGCTCATCGAGCAGCCCCTGCCAGCCGCCGCGGACGCCGAACTCGCCCACTACCAGCCGCCGATCCCCCTCGCCGCCGACGAGAGCATCCACGACGGCAAGAACCTGGACGCAATCGCCCAGCGCTACCAAGCCGTCAACCTCAAGCTGGACAAGACCGGCGGCCTCACCCAAGCGTTGGCTTTGACGCAGGAAGCCGAGGCTCGGGGCCTTCTCGTGATGGTCGGCTGCATGGTCTGCACTTCCCTAGCCATCGCCCCCGCCTTGCTGCTCGCCGCACGGGCCCGGTTCGTAGACCTCGACGGCCCGCTGCTGCTGGCAAAGGACCGCTCGCCCGGCCTCGACTACCGCAACAACCAAGTCCACTGGCGCGATGGCGTTTGGGGCTGAGTTCCACATACGCGGTCTCGGCAGCGGTGCTACAGTTCGCAGTGATGGGAGCGCGACGTGGTTTTCGTCGGCGCTGCCGTGGCGCAAGGAACGCAGACCCAGTGCCGAGGAAAGTCAGACTTCATGCCGGCCCCAACGAGGCGATCGGCCCGGCTATTGCCCTCCTTGGTCGCTGGTTCAAACTCGACGGGGTCGTGATCGGTGGCGGGACGGCTTTGGAAGCCCGCTGGCACCATCGGCGTTCAACGGATCTCGACCTGTTCGCGCCACTGCCGTACTTGTCCAACCTGCTGCGCGTGCCGAGGGACCGCTTCGAGAGGGAGTTGGCGGCGCAGGCGCGAGGAGAGAGCGCCAAAGCCTCGGCTGGGCTGGGGCAGATGCACACCGTCGTCTCTGGCGTACCCGTGTCGTTGTCTGGTACTCGCGGGTTTTGGACGGAGGATCATGATCCTTGCGTTGAAGCATCGACTGGCATGCCGCTAGCGCCAAGCGCGGACATCTTGATGCGCAAGATGCAAGGGAGGGTGTTGGCCGAAGGTCGGGCGGTACCGCGGGACGCCTACGACTTCGTGGTCGCGCACGGCGTTGATCCGACCTCTTTCCGCGATGCCGTCGCACAGTTGGACGAAGACCAGTCCAACGCCATCGCCGACACCTTCGACGCCCTCGTCGATGAGCCGCCGACACGCGAAGGCCGCGGCGTCGAAGAGCCCACCTACCCCGACGTGCTGGAACAGGGGCTGTGGAGGCTGGCGGCGCGAGCCTTCCAGCATCCGCAGCGGGAAGTGAAACTCTCGAAGAGAGCAAGTCGTGGACAAGGATGATCGGCTGCGGTTCGCGCCGCACAATCAGCGCGTCCATCCGCTGGAGACGTTCGACACGTCCACGGCCTCGTTGGTGATGGCGGCAAGCGATGCCGACGTTGGGCACGCCAAGTGGCTGCTCCTCAAGAAGCTCGCTGGCCACAGCTGCAAGGTGGCGTGGAACCGTGCCGAGGCGATCATCGCCGGCGCCGCTTCCGCGGACGAAGACGAACGCGAGGGCCTGCGCGCGTTCTTCACCGAACTGGACGGGCCGGAGATCGCCCAGGTGATGCGCGCCGCGGGAGCGACGCCACGGCGTATGGCCGCGCTCTTCCTCGATCTGGACGTTCGCCAGTGGCAGGCCGTGCTCTGGGTCAACCAGTTCTCCAGCCATCCCGAGACGCCGGAAATGCGCTATTGGGACAAGTTCGCGCTCGGCCAGCTGCGCTTCGTGGACGGCAAACTCCAGCGCGGGAGCGGGCCGTTCGGGTGGGAGTCGTACGACGCGAAGGCGAGCGACCAGACTGGTTCCAGTGCGGATCCGTGAGCGTGTGCGGCGAGGCGTGGCGGCCGTTCAACGCCGCCAATCCTTGCCGCCTGGTCAGTCCGCGGGATCGTCCGCCTGCAACGCCAAGGACACCGAGTTCAAGCAGTAGCGCAGGCCCGTCGGCGCCGGGCCGTCCGGGAACACGTGGCCGAGGTGGGCGTCGCAGCGGGCGCAGAGGACTTCCGTGCGCACCATGAACAGCGAGCGGTCCTTCTTCGTGGCGACGGCGTCCGCGGACATCGGCTCAGTGAAGCTCGGCCAGCCGGTGCCGGAATCGAACTTCGTGCTCGAGTGGAAGAGGGGCGCCCCGCAGCCACGGCAGTTGTAAGCGCCTTCGGTCTTCGTCCGCCAATACTCGCCGGTGAAGGCGCGTTCCGTGCCGGCGCGCCGCATGACCTGGTATTCGAGCGGCGTCAGCTCCGCCTTCCACTCGGCATCGCTCTTCACCACCTTCTCGGCCTCGTGGGCCAGGACCGCGGATTCCTCGGACATGGTTGCGCCTCTCCTCGTGCTCGCTGCGCGGTTGCGCCTTCAAGAGCGTGATTCTACCCTCTCGCCATCCCGCCAGCACCGTCCGAAATCGACGATTCCGAGCGCTGCGAGCAACCCTGGACCGCGACGAAGAACGCCCTTGACAAGAAATTTCGACCGACCAGCGCCTAGCCCCGCGAACACGCTGCGCCGAGCGCTCGTCGCCGAGGGAGTCGGTACGACGCTGCTGTTGGCGGCCGTCGTCGGTTCCGGCGTCATGGCGGAGAACCTGGCCGCCGGCAACGACGCGGTGGCGCTGCTCGGCAACACGCTGGCCACCGGCGCAATGCTCGCCGTGCTCATCACGATCTTCGGGTCGACTTCCGGCGCTCACTTCAATCCCGCGGTCACCGCCGTCTTCCTGATTCGGCGGGAGATCGATTCCTGGCGAGCAGCGTCGTACGTCGCCGTGCAGCTTGCCGGCGCCGTCTCCGGCGTGGCGCTCGCGCATCTGATGTTCGACTTGGACGTGCTGCAAGTGGGCACGAAGGAGCGAACCGGCGGCGGCCAGTGGCTCGCGGAAGGCGTCGCCACGTTCGGCCTGGTCGCCACGATCCTCCTGACCTCACGGCATCGTCCATCCGCCGTCGCCGCCATGGTCGGCCTCTACATCAGCGCCGGCTACTGGTTCACCGCCTCGACGTCGTTCGCCAATCCTGCCGTGACGGTTGCTCGCGCCTTCACGGACACCTTCAGCGGCATCGCTCCGGCCCACGCGCCGGCGTTCGTCGCCGCCCAGCTCGTCGGTGCCGCCTTGGCCGCCGCGCTGTGCGCCTGGCTGTTGAAGGACGACGCCCGAGCCTAACGCGGCTTCAGGGTTTCAGCCTCGTGATCTTGATCGTACCCGTGTAGGAGATAAGCGGTGCCGAGGTTGTGAACTCCCATGGGCTCGGGAAGCGATGCTCGGGGCTTAGGTCCCCACTGCGAGTACCGCTAGGAACGGTGTAGATGCGTGAACCGTTGTCGAGTCGCCATGTATTTCCGAAAATTCTGAAACGCGGGCATTCGCTGGCGAACCGTCTGAGAGCCCGTCGGTTTATCTTTATGGTCGCGGTAGCGGATCCGTGGCAGAGCGGGTTGTCACTGTACGGCTGTTGCAACTCGACCAGATAGGTGCCTGCCGGCAGGCTGCTATCCGTGAACTCGTACGTTGTGCGGTTCACGGTGCCCTGAGGGAAACCAGGAATGGTGCTCCCCATCAGGAGAGTCTTACCGTAGCATTGCCTCTGGCCCGAACCCGCCATGCATCGACGATCGTCAGGGACGGTCATGACGATGGCAACTTCGATCCTGGTCGCTGCGCTCTGCAGCGCCGTGATGGCGGATTGGGCCGTCGCCAAGGCCGTCTGCAGGCTGGCAACTTTGCTATCCAGAGCAGCGATGGAATTCAGGATGGCGTCCTGCACCTCCTTATGGGTCAGTTCATCTTCGGTGCTGAGTTCAGCGAACATCGGCATGGCCAAGAACATGGCTAGCAGTGCCATCAAATGTTTCAAGGGTCCCCTCCCAACATGGTTCGGAATGCCCTGTCGCTCGCGCAACGGCATAGTCGTCAGCGGGAACATAGTGCCCAATGTGGGGCGAACGCAAGGCACGGAGACAGCCAGCTTCGCCGACGTGCTAGGCGGGCGGCCGCCCGCGGACTCAACCCCGCGACGGCGCGATGCGATCGCCGAAATCCCCTCGCAAGCGGTGCCACTCGAGCTTGAGCCAAGGCGTGAACAGCTGCGGCGACTCGGCGAGCTGGCGGTCGAGGTCGCGCGGGTGCGTCCAGCGCCAGTCGGCGATTTCGGTGGTGTTTACGCACGGGGCGCTGCTCACCCTGCCGAGGAAAACGGAGCACAGCTCGAACTCCGTGCCGTGGTCGGCGAAGGCGGCCTGGTACTGGAACTTGAACAGGAACTCCGGCGACACGTCGATGCCGAGTTCGTCCCTGGCGCGGCGGCGCACCGCTGCGACCATGCCCTCGCCCGCTCGCGGATGGGAGCAGCAGCTGTTCGCCCAGTAGCCTGGCCACAGGCGCTTGCTGGCGTGGCGGCGTTGCAGCAGCGTCTCGCCGGCGTCGTTGAAGACGAACAGCGAGAAGGCGCGATGCAGCACGCCTTCGCCGTCGTGGCAGGCGGATTTGGCGAGCGTGCCGAGGGGCTCGTCCTCGGCGTTGACGAGGATCAACTCTTCGTCGTCGCTGGAGACGACCTCGTGTCGGGTGGCGGCGTTCATGGTGCGGCAGTCTAACAAGCGCACGGTAAGCATCGGGATCGCCCGTTCGAGAAGGCAGGGCTGCGGTTCGGTCGGGCCGGGTGAGCTGCGCGGCGTCGATAGCCCTTGGCGATCGACGCTCCGGCGGCGAGGGCGGTGCTATAGTGCGCGGGATGCCGAACCCCGCCCCCGTCGCGCCCTCGGAGCGCATCGAGGCCATCGACGTGGTGCGCGGATTCGCCGTGCTCGGCATTCTGCTGATGAACATCCTCGCCTTCGGGCTGCCCTTTCAGGCGTATTCGGATCCGTCGGCGGACGGTGCCACGCAAGGCATCGACTTCGCCGCGTTCGTGGGCGTCGAACTGTTCGCGGAAGGCGTCTTTCGTGCCTTGTTTTCCATGCTCTTCGGCGCTGGCGTGGCGATTCTCGCCACCGGCGAGCGGGCGAAGTCCGCTGGCGTCTACTATCGGCGGCAGTTTCTGCTGCTCGGCTTCGGGCTGCTGGACACCTTCGTGCTGCTGTGGACAGGCGACATTCTGGTGCTCTACGCGCTGGTCGGGCTGGTGCTGTATCCCATGCGGAACTGGCGGCCGAAAGCGCTCTTCGTCGCTTCCGGCATCGTCTTCGCCTATCTCGCGTGCTTCTACCTGCTCATGTTCTGGCTGCTCGCGTCGCTGCCCGAACAGGCGGATGCCTTGCAGGCGCGGATCGCCGCTGGCGAGCAGATCTCCGCCTCGGAACAGGCGCTGCTGGACGAATGGGCGGAGCTCAAGGCGAACTTCGTGCCGACGCCGGAGGCGTTGGAGAACGAGCGAATCAAGTTCGGCGACGACTATCTGGCCGCGTTCAAGGCGAACGCCGTGGATGTGGGGCTGCTCTACGCGGCCTATCCGCTGTTTCTGTTCTGGGATGCGTTCGCGTGCATGGTGCTCGGCATGGCGCTGTACAAGACCGGCGTGTTGCGCGGCGCGCGCAGCGCCGCGTTCTACGGGCGCTTGGCGGTCGGCGGGTTGGCGGTGGGCTTGGCGGTCAACGCCTTCGAGGTGGCGACGAAGGCCGGCAGCGGCTTCGCGCTGCACTGGGTGTCGAGCGCGTCCTCGTTCACCAACGACGTCGGGCGCGTGGCGCTGGCTCTTGGCTATGTGGGAATCGTCGCGCTTGTCTGCCAGCGGGGGGCTTTGGAGAGAGTTCGGGGGGCGCTTGCGGCGGTCGGGCGCATGGCGCTCAGCAACTACATCCTGCAGAGCGTCTTCGGCTTGCTGCTGTTCCACGGCTTCGCCTTCGGGCTGTGGAACGAACTGCCGCGGCACCAGCTCTATCTGGTGGTGCTGGCGCAGTGGGTGGCGATGATCGCCTTCAGCGTGTTCTGGCTGCGGCGCTACCGTTTCGGTCCGTTGGAGTGGCTATGGCGCTCGCTGACCTACGGCCGCTTGGCGTCGATGAAGTCGTGAGTCCGCAGCCGCGGCAAGGACGGGTGGCCGTCAACGGCGCTGATCTCGTCTACTTTGAATGGCGGGGCGCTGGCCGCGGCCCGACCGTGCTGCTGGTTCACGCGACCGGCTTCCACGCCCGCTGCTGGGACGGCGTCGTGCGCGGCCTAGGCGGCGACTTCGAGCGCGTCGTGGCGCTGGACATGCGCGGCCACGGGCGCTCCAGCAAGACGCCGCCGTACGACTGGCAGCAGTTCGGGGCCGACTTGGCGGCGTTCGCGGAAGCGTTGGATCTCGAGGGCGCGATCGTCGCCGGCCACTCGATGGGCGGCCACTGCGCCGTCCAAGCGGCGACGCAAGCGCCCACTCGATTCTCCAGGCTGCTGCTGGTCGATCCGGTGATTCTCGCGCCGGACGCCTACCAGGCGACGATTTCGTTCGCGTCGGCGGAAGAACATCCGGTGTCGAGGCGGCGGGATCGCTGGGCCTCGCCGGAGGCGATGATCGAACGCTTCGAGGGTCGGCATCCGTTCAGCCTGTGGGACCGGGACGTGCTTGAGGACTACTGCCGGCACGGGCTGGTACCGGCCGCCGACGGCAACGGCTTCACGCTCGCTTGTCCGCCGTTGGTGGAGGCGTCGATCTATCTGGGGAGCGCCGGGCGCGACATCCGTGGGCTGGTCGCCGCGCTGCCGCATCCGGTGGTCGTGCTCCGCGCCAAGCGCAAGGCGCAGCGCGACGGCGACATGGATTTCAGCCAGTCGCCCACCTGGGAGGATCTGGCGGCGGCCTTCCCGAACGGGCGGGACGTCTACTTGCCGGAACTGACGCACTTCATTCCGATGCAGGAGCCCGGCCTCGTCGCCGAGCACATCCATGCGCTGTGCGAAGAAGCGGCCGGTTCGTCGTAGCGTTGCGGCCTAGAACGTGGCGGCGGGATTGAGCCTCTGCATCAACGCCGCCAGGAACGCGGTCTGCGGGGCGTCCACGCCGAGTTCTTCGGCGCGTTGCGCTGGGCGCGAGAACATCGTCTCCACTTCCAGCGGCAGCTGGCGCACGAAGCGCACGCCGGCGTAGGGGATGTAGTTTTCGGTGGTGCCCATCAGACGCATGGCGCGTTCGCACACGGCGTCCGCATCCTCGAAGGCGGCGAGGCCCTGGGATTCCAAGTCCGCGTTGGCGATGGCGACGATCTCGTCCATCACGCCCCGCGCGAACGAGGCGAGCGCCGGTGTTTCCAGAATGAAGCCGCTGGTGGCGCCGCCAGCCGCCACGGAGATGCCGTTGAATGGCACGTCCCAGATCATCTTGTGCCAGCGGGCGCGCACCAGGCAGTCCGTTGGCCGCGCAGCGACCACGGTAGGTTCCCAGAGCGCAACGGCTTCCTGCACCGCGCTGTCGTCGTCGCCGTGGTGGCCGATGTCCAAAGCGCCGAACTCGCGGTGGAAGATGCGCCCGGGCTGCGGCTGGCCGACGCCGATGAAGCCCAAGCCGCCGAAGATGCCGTAGCGGCGCATTTCCTCGGCGACGTCGTCCTCGATCCCGATGCCGTTCACCAGCGCCAGAATGCGCGTCTGCGGCCCGGCGACGGGCGCCGCCAGCCTGCCCAGCTGCGGCAGGTCGTAGGACTCGAGGCCCACCAAAAGCCAATCGACCTGCCCCTGCGCGCCGAGTTCCTCCGCGCTGGCGGCCAGATTCGGGTTCTGCAAGTGGAGGTCGCCGAGGTGGCTGGTGAGCTGAATGCCCTGCTCGCGGACGACGTCCACGTTCTGGCGCACGAGGAAGCGCACGTCGTGGCCGCCTTCCGCCAAGCGCGCGCCGTAGTAGCAGCCGACGGCGCCGGCGCCGATGACGGCGACGGTCGCGGGGTTCGTGTTCGTTGCGTTCATGGGGGCGATTGCGCCGTTAGTCGGGCGCGAAGTCAAGCGCAAGTTGATGCTGTTGGCTGGGATTCGACATCTGCCATCAGCCCACCAAGGTGATCCACGGCAGCAACGACTCCGCCAACGCCATCAGCGTCGCGAAGACCGGCACGCCGAGAAGCCCCACCGCGATCAGCCCCAGCAGCACCCACAGGCCGAAGCGGTCGTTGTAGTGGCGGTAGGCGCGGGCGAGGCCGTCCGGCAGGAAGTGGGGCAGGATGTAGTGGCCGTCGAGCGGGCCAAGCGGCACGAGGTTGAACACCATCAGCAGCAGGTTGATCTGCACCAGCAGCACGAAGAAGGTCTCCGCGCCTTCGCCGAAGGCGAACTGCACGCCGTTCGCGCGCAGCATCAGGAAGGCGTTCCAAGCCGTGGCGGCGAGCAGCAGGTTCATCGCCGGGCCAGCCGCGGCCACCCACAAATCCGAACGTCGCGAGCGGAACCGGCGCGGGTCGACGGGCACCGGCTTGGCGTAGCCGAATCCGACCAGCACCACCATCGCCAGGCCGAGCGGGTCGATGTGCCGCACCGGGTTGAGCGTTAGCCGCCCGGCGCGCTGCGCCGTGTCGTCGCCGCACAGCTTGGCGACGAAGGCGTGGCCGAACTCGTGGCCGGAGAGGGAGAGGACGAGCGCCGTCAGCAGCAACCCGAACACCAAGTACTCGCCGTTGTAGATCAGCGCGATCACGGGCCGCCTCTTCGATTTCGCTCGGCAGCCGTCAGGCCGCCAAGTGCGTCTCGCGCAGGGCGCGGATTTCGTCGCGCACCGAGGCGGCGTCCTCGAACTCCAGGTTCTTGGCGTGTTCGAACATGCGCGCTTCCAGATCCGCGATCAGCTTGCCCAGCGCCTTCGGATCGCCATCGACCGGGCGGCTTGCCGGCTGCGCCGCCTTGCGGTCCCTTCCGCCACGCGAACGTGGCGCGCCCGGCGCCGTGCGAGCGCCCTCCATCACGTCCGCCACGGCCTTCACCACTGAGCGCGGCACGATGCCGTGCTTCTCGTTGAACGCCAGCTGCTTGTCGCGGCGGCGGTTGGTTTCGTCGATGGCCGCCTGCATCGAGCCGGTCATCGCGTCGGCGTAGAGGATCGCCCGGCCGTGCAGATTGCGGGCGGCGCGGCCGATGGTCTGGATGAGCGAGCGTTCGGCGCGCAGGAATCCTTCCTTGTCGGCATCGAGAATGGCGACCAGCGAGACCTCCGGCATGTCCAGGCCCTCGCGCAGCAGATTGATGCCCACCAGCACGTCGAACTTGCCGAGGCGCAGGTCGCGCACGATCTCCATGCGTTCCACGGTGTCGATGTCCGAGTGCAGATAGCGCACGCGCACGCCGTGTTCGTCCAGGTAGTCGGTGAGGTCCTCGGCCATGCGCTTGGTGAGCGTGGTCACCAGAACGCGCTCGCCGCGGTCCACGGTGCGGCGGATTTCCTCGAACAGGTCGTCCACCTGCGTGGAGGCCGGGCGGACGTCCACCTGCGGGTCCACCAGGCCGGTGGGCCGAACCACCTGCTCGACGACGGTGTCCGAACGCTCCCCTTCGTAGGCACCGGGCGTGGCCGAGACGAAGATCGCTTGGGGGGCGAGCGCTTCCCATTCGTCGAAGCGCAGCGGCCGGTTGTCCAAGGCCGACGGCAGGCGGAAGCCGTACTCCACCAGCGTCTCCTTGCGCGAACGGTCGCCTTTGTACATGCCGCCGATCTGCGGCACGGTGACGTGGGATTCGTCGATGACCAAGAGGGCGTTCTTCGGCAGATAGTCGAACAGGGTCGGCGGCGGTTGTCCGGGGGCGCGGCCGGAGAGGTAGCGGGAATAGTTCTCGATGCCGCTGCAATAGCCGAGTTCGCGGATCATCTCCATGTCGAAGCGGGTGCGCTGTTCGAGGCGCTGCGCTTCCACCAGCTTGTTCTCCTCCTTCAGCACGGCGAGGCGTTCGCCGAGTTCCACTTGCACTTCGTCGATCACGCCGAGTATCCGCTCGCGGGGGGTGACGTAGTGGGTCTTCGGGAAGACCGTGTAGCGCGGCAAGCGGCTCAGCACCTCGCCGGTGAGGGGGTCGAAGGTGGAGATGTTGTCGATCTCGTCGTCGAAGAGTTCCACGCGCACTGCGTCCTTCTCCGATTCGGCCGGGAAGATGTCGATGACGTCGCCACGCACCCGGTAGGTGCCGCGCTGGAAGGCCATGTCGTTGCGCGTGTACTGGAGTTCCGCTAGGCGGCGCAGCACGTAGCGCTGGTCCACGCGGTCGCCGCGGTCGAGATGCAGCACCATGCGCAAGTAGGACTGCGGATCGCCGAGGCCGTAGATGGCCGAAACCGACGCCACGATCACCGTGTCGCGGCGTTCGAGAAGCGCCTTGGTGGCGGAGAGGCGCATCTGCTCGATGTGCGCGTTCACCGAGGCGTCCTTCTCGATGTAGGTGTCCGACGAAGGAACGTAGGCTTCGGGCTGGTAGTAGTCGTAGTAGGAGACGAAGTACTCCACCGCGTTGCGCGGAAAGAATTCCCGGAACTCGCCGTAGAGCTGCGCCGCCAGCGTCTTGTTGGGCGCCAGCACGAGGGTCGGGCGCTGCACCGCGGCGATGACGTTGGCGACGGCGAAGGTCTTGCCGGAGCCGGTGACGCCGAGCAGCGTCTGGTGGGTGAGGCCGGACTGCACGCCGTCAACGAGTTCGGCGATGGCGGCCGGCTGGTCTCCCGCGGGGCGGTAGTCGGCGACGACCTTGAACTCGCTGACGGCTTGCATCGACGGCGCCCTCAAGGTAGCCGGAAGGCGGTGAGGCGCCCCGGCTCCAGGCCGCTGCCGGTGGCGATCACGACGAACTGCCTGCCGCCGGCCATGTAGGTCATGGGCGGCGACACCATGTGCGTGCCTTCGACGGGGTGTTCCCAGAGCACGCCGCCGGTCGCCTTGTCGAGTGCCCGCAGGCTCGACGGCTGCTGCCAACCGGCGCGATGGCCGTGGAAGATCAGGTGCTTGGTGACGACGAGGCCCGGCGCGTTGCCGGGCACGCCGAGGTCCGGCAAGTCCAGATCCTCGAGCAGCGGGTGCTGCTTCGGGCCGGCGCCGTTCGCTACCTGCCAGGCGATCTCGCCGGTGTCCATGCGATAGGCCGTGATGGACGACCACGGCGGCTTCACCACCGGCAAGCCGCCGATGTCCAACCGCGACGGCCGGATGCGATAGGGGAAGCCGAAGCGTTCGACGTCGATCTCCCGCGCCGTGAGCAGGAGCGGCATGCGGCGCGACGCGACGTACATCATGCGCGTCTCGGGATCGAAGGCCGCCCCGCCCCAGTTGGCGCCGCCGCCCCATCCCGGCACGGCCAGCGAGCCCTCCTTCGAGGCTGGCAGGAACAAGCCGCCGGTGCGCACGCCTTCGAGCTTCTCCTGCGCCCGCTTGCGCAACATGGGCGTCAGGTCGATGAGGTCGTCCTCGCCAACGCCCTGCAACTCGAACGGTGGCGGCCAGGTGGGGAACGGCTGCGTCTTCGCAGCGCGCTCGCCGGCGAGATCGCTGGTCGGCACTTCGCGTTCCTCCACCGGCCACAGGGGTTCGCCGGTCGCGCGGTCGAAGACGTAGAGGAAGCCCACCTTGGTCACCTGGGCCACCGCCGCGACTGGCTTGCCGTCCTTTACGACGTCCACGACGACAGGCGCTGCTGGCAGGTCGTAGTCCCAGATGTCGTGATGGACGGTCTGGAAGTGCCAGAGCCGCTCGCCGGTGCGGGAAGAAACGGCGACCAGGGAGGTGCCGAAGAGGTTGTCGCCCGGGCGCAGGCCGCCGTAGAAGTGGCTCGTCGGAGCGCTCACCGGCAGGTAGACGTGGCCGAGGGCCGGGTCGCAGCTGGTCATCGTCCAGACGTTGGTGTTGCCCATCCAGCGCCACGACTCCTCGCCCCAGGTGTCGTTGCCGAACGCGCCCTCCTGCGGCACGGTCTCGAAGGTCCACGCCTGCTCGCCGGTCTTCACGTCGAAGCCGCGCACGTCGCCCAAGGGGACGTTCCGTTGCCAATCCGCACCCTCGAAGTGCGAGTTGTCCGTCGACTGGTTGCCGACGACCACCACGTCGCCACAAACCGACGGCGCGTAGTTCCAAGTCGACGAGGCGCGGCGAACGGGCCGCCGCAGACCTTGCGACAGGTCGACGCGTCCATCGTCGCCGAAGTCCTCGAACGGCTGGCCGGTCTCGGCGGAGAGGGCGATCAGCCAGCCGTCGCTGGTGACCAGCAGCACCCTGCCCTCGCCATCGCCGCGATGGTAGGCGAGACCTCGCGTCGAGAAGCCGAACTGGGGCGGGCGCGGACCGTCGCCGGTGCCTGGATCGTAGGTCCACAGCGTTTCGCCGGTGGTCGGGTCCAACGCTGCCACGGCGGAGAAGGCGGTACGCACGAACAAGCGCCCTTCCACCATCAGCGGCGTGACCTTGAAGCCGTCCGGCACCTTCCGTCCGCGGCTACTGCCGAGGTAGCGATGGTTGTCGAACGCTTCCCACACCCACGCGACGCGTAGGGAGTCCACGTTGCCGCGATGGATCTGGTCGGCTGGGGAATACTTGCGGGCGCCCGGGTCGCCGCCGTAGGCGGGCCAGTCGCCGTGGCGGGTGGAGTAGTCGAATGGGCGCGGGCCTTCCGGCTCGGCAGATTCGAGTGGTGCAAGCGGTTCGGCTTGAGCGCCTGCTTGCGTCTCGTCCATCCGTGGAGCGGCTGGCGCCTGCGCGCGCTCGACGACGGATTCCCGCAGCGCCAGCCAGCCGACGTCGATGGCGTCCGCGCCGCGGCGTTCGCGTTCGGCCACGAGCCAGGCGCCGCGTTCGTTGTGGCCTTGGCCGCCCTGCGGCGTCACATGGCAGAAGGCGCAGTCCTTGGCGCCGAACTCGAGCGCTGGCAGCAGGTGTTCCGGGTTGGCGGCGGCGAAGGCGCCCGCGAGCAGCGCAAAGCCGCCGAGCAGCGGGCGCTGCTCAATACGCATACTGGTCCACGCGCGCCTGGGCTTGGGAAACGCCCTTGCCGCGCACGATGGCCGGGTCGGTCCACGTCTCGATTGCGCTCGCTTCGTAGCCGAAGGGCGTTGCGCGGTCGCGGATCTCGTCCAGCGTCAGCCACTCGCCGGAATAGCGCGCCGGGAAGCCGTTGTCGTTGAGTTCGAAGGCGTAGAGCCGCGCCAACGCGTCGCCCTCGTCGTAGTCGCCGACGTAGGTGAGCCACGGCGTCTCAACCTTCACCTGCTTGCGCATCGCGGCGTGCGCCGCGGCGATGTAGTTGCCCAGGTCCCAGTCCGGGATGGCGCGTTCGTGGAAGGTGGGGCCGCCGGGCAGGGCATCGTCCACGAACAGGTAGCGGTCGCCCCGTTGCAGCAGCACGCGGGCGGTAGCGATGGGCTTGCTGCTGTGGAAAGCAACCGTTTCGCGGCCTTGCGGCGTCAGGCCCTGGTAGGCGGCATCGGTGAACGGGTAGTAGCCAGCGGCTGGCGGGTAGTGCGCCGCGGCGTACTTGTTGAAGAAGCCGATGCGGTGTTCGGACGAACGGTTCGGCGCGGCCTTGTGCCAGCAGTGCATGTTCATCAGCAGCAGGTCGCCGCGTTCGAGCTGCGGATCGACGAACGCGTCGTCGTCCGGCACGACCGCCGGGGCGACCTCCAAGGCGCGTCCACCAGCGTCGCGGATGCGTTCGAGGCGGTGCGACCCGGGAGCGACGAAGAGTTGGCCGCGTTCGGCGTCGAAGTCGGCGAGGGGCACGATGGCGAACAGCCAGTTCATCGACGAACCGACCGGCCGCCAGCGCTTGTAGTCGTTGTGCTTGGGGATGCCCGGGCCGCCGGGCGTGCGGTCGTAGACGACGAAGGCGGTGAGCCGGGGCTTGGCGTTCAGCAGCGTCTCGGCGGCCTCGAGGATGGCGGGGTGGCCGACGACGAAGCCGAGATCCGGATCGGCCATGCAGCTTTCCGCCAAGGTGTAGCGGCCCGGCGCGGGATATTCGCCGGGCAACGGGCCGTGCAGCGGCGGATGGCGGGCGAAGGCGTTGGCGAAGCGCTCGATCTCCTGGCCGTCGAGCGCACCGCGCACCACGGCGAAGCCGTCGCGCTCGTATTGTTCGATGTCGTGCGCGGTCAACATGCCCCATGCCTCTCGCTCGGCGCAGACGCCAACCTAACACGGATTGCTTGAAGGGCGGCGTGGCGGCTCCGCACTGGCGCTACAATCGACCTTTGCAGCTCAAACCGCCTACCCCATGTCCACGCTCCTCGTCACCGGCGGCGCCGGCTTCATCGGCGCCAACTTCGTCCGCTATTGGCTGCGGCGGCATCCGCAGGACATGGTGGTGACCTACGACGTGCTGAGCTACGCCGCCAACTTGGAAAATCTGGCCGGCTTGCCCGCCGAGCAGGCCACGCGCCATGTTTTCGTGAAGGGCGACATCGGCGACTACGATCTGGCGCTGGCGACGCTGCGCGAACACGGCGTGGACGTGGTCGTCAACTTCGCCGCGGAATCGCACAACAGCCGCGCGCTGCTGCACCCGGACGCGTTCTTCCAGACCAACGTGGTGGGAACGGTGCAGCTGATGCGCGCCGCGCTCGCGGCCGACGTTTCGCGCTTCCACCATGTCTCCACCTGCGAGGTGTACGGCGATCTGGCGCTGGAATCGCCGCTCGCCTTCACCGAGGCGTCGCCGCTCCTGCCGAAGACGCCCTACAACGCCTCCAAGGCCGCCGCGGACTTGGCGGTGCGTTCATTCGTCGAGACCTTCGGCCTGGCGGCGACCATTTCCAACTGTGCCAACAACTACGGCGCCTACCAGTTCCCGGAAAAGGTGATCCCGCGCTTCGTCGTCAGTGCCTTGCGGGGCGAGCCGATGACGCTCTATCGCCACAGCCGCAACAAGCGCGAGTGGCTGCACGTGGACGACCACTGCCGCGCCATCGAACTGATTCTCGAAGGCGGCGAGGCCGGGCAGACCTACAACGTGGGCAGCGGCGTGGAAGTGGACGTGGAGGGCATCGCGGCGCGCATCATCGAGCGTCTGGGCCTGGACGAATCCTGCAAGACCTACGTGCCGGATCGCCCTGGCCACGACCGCCGCTATCTGCTCGACAGCACCAAGCTCCGCAAGCGCCTGGGCTGGGCGCCGCAGGTGGAGTTCGAGGACGGGTTCCGCCGCACCGTGGACTGGTACCGCGACAACCCGCAATGGTGGCGTCCGCTGCTCGAGCGCCTGGAGATCGACGAGACCCGTTGGCGAAGCGCCACTTGAAAGCCCGTCGGCCGGGGCGATGTCTGCAAATGATGTGAGACATCCGCCCGGCGCGCACTATTGTCTAGCGGCCTCGCGCACAGTGGCCGCATGTCATCCAGCGACCACCCCTTCAAGGTCATCCACGCCGACCCGGCCGTCGTCGAGGACGTCGTGCGCGGCTTCCTGGCCGTCGGCTGGGCGGACCGGCTCGACTTTCGGACGCTCACGCCCTTCGACACGCAACTCGTCAGCGAGGCGTTCCGTGTGCGCATCGAGGACAAGATCTGGCGCGTCGAGTACCGCGACGCCCCGCCCCTTGCCGACGGACGCCCGCCCTATCTGCTCATCCTCCTTGAATTTCAATCGGATACCGACCCGCACATGGCGTGGCGCCTGCACGAGTACATGACGCTCCTGGAGCAGAACCTGCGCGACGCCGGCGTTGTGGAGCGCGAAGGCAGGGTGCCCGACATGCTGGCGGTCGTCATCCACAACGGCGCAAAGCCGTGGCGAGCGACGACGCTGCGCGACGGCCCGCTGTTCGGTCCGCCGACGGCCGAGGGACGAGCGCTGAACCAGTGGCGGGCGCATGCGCTGATCGACTACCCGGCGCTGGCGCAGCAAAGCGACCTGTTCGGGATGCCGCTGCCGCCGAACAATCGGGAGAGTGCGCTGATCCTGCTGGAGACGGCACCGCCGGAACGCCTCGAAGCGCTGCTCGTGGGCACCTTCGAGCGCTATCCGGGCCGCGAATCGACCGGACTGCGACGCGGAATGCACGCCCGAGTGCGCCACCTCCTCGGAAGACTAGGCAGGACCTTGCCCCCACTGGCAGAATACGAAGCGACGCTGGAAGAACGACGTGGAGGACGCATGACGAGCTACCTCGAAGCCACCATGCAAAAGTGGCACGACGACGTGATGGCCGAAGGCCGGGAAGCCGGCATCGCCGAAGGCGAAGCAAAGGGGCAAGCCCGGATGCTGCTGCGGCTAGCCGAGCGGCGCTTCGGCGCTGGGACGGCGACAAGCCTCACGCCAATGCTGAGCCGTGTGGTCGATCCGGAACGCCTCGCGGACATCGCCAACTGGGTACACGAATGCGACACCGCTGGAGCTCTGCTCGACCGCGTTCGCGGCATCGCGGTTCCGTAGCCCGTCGTCGAGCGAAGTCGGCCGGAGACCTTCCGCGTCCTCTCGCCGCGGGTGTGCGACAAATCGTAGGTCAGTGGTTGCTCACTGGGTCCGATCTCGGGCGGCGAGTCGAGCGACGCGGCCGTTGCGGAGGACGGATTGGCGCCCGATGCCGTTCAGAGCGCGCCGTGGCTGAAGCCGCCGTCGTCGGTGGTCGCCGCGCCCGGGCCGTTCTGGCGCGGAGGTCGGCGGTCGAGGGGGTTGAGCCAAGGCGGGTCTCGTACTCTTGGCGTTTTTGCGAAACGAGCCAGGGGAAGGAGACCCGCCATGGCGACAGGGACTGTCGAGGAGTTGGAAGAGGAACGCAAGCGCGAAGAGGGTGAAGGCGCGGGGCTGCGGCGGGAGCTGGTGGCGGCGACGGCGCGTTTGGCGCGGTTCGAGATGGCGCGCTGCGGGTCCGGTTCGAGGGATGCGGCGCTGCTGGACATGCGGCTGCGCGCGGACATGCAGGAGTTGGCGCGGCAAGGGCTGGAGCTGGCGTACGGGAAGGACGACGCGGCGCCGTGCGCGTGCCCGGCGTGCGGCGGTCGGACGCGGCTGCTGCGGGTCGACGAGGTGCGCGTGGAGACGGTGCTGGGGAGCGTGCGGGTGGAGATGGCGCGGCGCGGGTGCCGGGAGTGCGGGCGCAGCGTTCGCCCGCGGGCGCGGCGGCTGGGCGTCGAGGGTTCGATGACGCCGTCGGCGCGGCGTCTGGCGAGCCTGGCGGGTTCGCAGTGCAGCTACGCGGGGGCGGACGAGTTGCTGCGCGAGCTGTCGGGGCTGAACTTCGGCGCGAAGCGGGTGGAGCGGACGACGCGGGCGGTGGGCGACGATCTGGAGGCGTGGCGGTCGGAAGGGGGAGGCGACGGCGACGGGGCCTCGCTGGCGCGGGAGGCGTCGAAGCCGGGGCGGAAGCTGTGCTGCGCGGTGGACGGCACGGGCGTTCCGGCGCTGCCGAGCGAGACCGAGGGGCGTTCCGGCAAGGACGGCGGACGGGCTGGCACGCGCGAGGCGAAGGTGGGCGCGCTGTGGGTGTCCGAGACGGACGCCGAGGGCCGCCCGCGCATGGTGGAGGGCGCGGCGGTGCTGTTCGCGGCGATCGAGAGCGCGGCGGAGACGCCCGGCCGGGAGTCGCCGTTCGAGCGGCGGCTGCTGCGCGAACTGGCGGCGGCGGGCTGCGGGCCGGGCGACGTCGACGTGTGCGTCGGCGACGGCGCGGAGTGGATCCGGCGGGTGTTCGACGACTGGTTCCCGGACGCCGAGAGGATCGTCGACTACTACCACGCGGCGGAGTACCTGTGGGCGGCGGCGCGCGCCCGCCACGGCGACGGCGACCTCGCCGAGGCGTGGGCGAAGAAGCTGTGCGCGATGCTCAAGGCGGGCCGCGTCGACGACGCCCTGGACGACCTGCGCAAGCGCGGCGGCGAAGCCGAGGAGTGCCGCCGCGCGGTCGCGTACCTCGGCGCCCGGCGCGACCGCATGCGCTACGACGAATACCTCGCCAGCGGCCTGCCGATCGGTTCCGGCGTCATCGAGGCGGGCTGCAAGAACGTCGTCGGCCAGCGCGCGAAAGGCCCCGGAATGCGCTGGACCGTGGCCGGCGCCAACCCCGTCCTCTGGCTCCGCTGCGCGCGCATCGGAGGCCAGCTCGACGACTACTGGAACGACCGCGTCGCCGCACTCGCCGCTTGAGAATGGACTTGGTGAGCAACCACTGACCTACGATCTGTCGCACACCCTCTCGCCGCAGGCCGGTTCCGGTTCCGCGCTGCAATCGGTATAGTGGCGAGCTTGCGCCGTTGCGGTTCAACGCCCTGCCTCTGGTCAAGCCCTCATGCCTGCCTCATCCATGGACGAGCTCGTCGCGCTCTGCAAGCGACGCGGCTTCGTGTTCCAAGCCAGTGAAATCTACGGCGGCCTGCAGGGCGTCTACGACTACGGGCCCTTGGGGGTGGAGCTGAAGAACAACCTGAAGGCGGCGTGGTGGCGGTCGATGGTTCACGAGCGCGACGACGTGGAAGGGCTGGACGCGGCGATCCTCACCAACCCCAAGGTGCTGCGCTATTCCGGCCACGAGGAGACCTTTGCGGATCCGCTGGTGGATTGCCGCAAGTGCAAGTCGCGCTGGCGCGCCGACCATCTGGACGGCGGCGCCTGCCCGCGCTGCGGCGCCAGGGAGCTCACCGAGCCGCGCCCCTTCAATCTGATGTTCAAGACCAGCGTCGGGCCGGTCGAGGACGGCTCGGCGTTCGCCTATCTGCGCCCCGAGACGGCGCAGGCGATCTTCACGAACTTCAAGAACGTGCTCGATTCCACCGCGGCGTCCCTGCCGTTCGGCATCGCGCAGATCGGCAAGGCGTTCCGCAACGAGATCACGCCGCGCAACTTCGTCTTCCGGGTGCGCGAGTTCGAGCAGATGGAGCTGGAGTTCTTCGTCGCCCCCGGCAGCGACGAAGCGTGGCACGAGCGCTGGGTGATGGAGCGCCTGGCGTGGTGGCAGGAGCAAGGCGTGGACGGCAACAATCTGGAGCTCTACCACGTGCCCGCCGAGGAGCTCGCGCACTACTCGAAAGCCACCGTGGACGTGATGTACCGCTTCCCCCACGGTCTCGAAGAGCTCGAAGGCATCGCCAACCGCACCGATTTCGACCTCGGTTCGCACACCAAGAACCAGGCCGAGCTCGGCATCTCGGCGACCGTGGCGGCGAACAGCGATTCCAACGCCAAGCTGGCTGTCCAACGCCCGGCTGGCGAGAAGGCGCAACCCCCTTGGATCGTGCCCTTCGTGATCGAACCTTCCGCCGGCGTGGACCGCGGCGTCCTCGCCGTCCTCAACGACGCCTACGCCAAGGAACGCCTGGAGAACGGCAGCGAGCGCGTGGTGCTCTCCCTGAAGCCGCACTTGTCGCCGATCAAGACGGCCGTGATACCGTTGAAGCGCAACAACGCGGACATCGTGGCCAAAGCGCGGACCATCAAGGCGGAACTGATGAAGCTCGGGCTGGGCCGGGTGTCGTTCGAGAACAGCGGCAACATCGGCAAGAACTACCGTCGCCACGACGAAATCGGCACGCCCCTCTGCCTCACCGTGGATTTCCAGACCTTGGACGACGACACGGTCACCGTGCGCGACCGCGACACCATGCGCCAGGAGCGCGTCGGCCTCGGCGCCCTCGGCGGCTACGTCCGCGAGCGCATCGCCGCATGACCCGCGCCGTCATCGCCACCGTCGGCCAGGACCGGCCCGGCATCGTCAACCAGATCGCCGAAATCGTCCACGATCTGAACCTATCCATCGAGGACAGCCGCATGACCGTTCTCGGCGGCGAGTTCGCGGTGCTGATGTCCGTGGCCGGAGGCACGCTGCCGCTGCAACGCCTGGAAACCAAGCTCGGCAAGCTGGCCGAGGGCATGGATCTGGCGTTTCTGTTTCGCCGCACGGACGAACGCCCGAACGTCGAAGGGCGCATTCCCTACACGGTGAGCGTCACCGCGATGGACCACCCCGGCATCGTGCATCGCGTCGCCGAGTTCTTCTCTTCGCAGAACATCAACATCTACAACATGGACACCGTCACCGAACGCGCTCCGCACACCGGCACGCCCATCTTCTCGCTGGTCATGGAAGTGGAAGTGCCGCCGGAAATCCGCATCGTGGAGTTGCGCGACAGCTTCTTCTACTTCTGCGACGACCACGACCTGGACGGCGAAATGCGCCCGTCCTAGGAACCGCCCCTCGCTTCGCGATCGAGACGACATGCCGGCCAGCAGCAGAGCCACACCCAAGTCCGCCCACCTCACGCGGCTCGAACACCGCGTCTCGACGGTGCGCCGCGAGTGCCGCAACAAGCACGTCGGCGGCGTCTTCTGGCTGACGGGCCTTTCCGGCGCCGGCAAGTCCACCCTCGCCTTCGCCTTGGAGGGAGCGCTCTTCCAGCGCGGCTATCAAGTCTACGTCCTCGACGGCGACAACATGCGCCACGGCCTGAACCGCGACCTGGCGTTCTCCCAGGCGGACCGCGCCGAGAACGTGCGCCGAGTGGGCGAAGTCGCGGCCTTGTTCGCGGACGCTGGGTTCGTCTGCGTCTCGGCGTTCATTTCGCCGTACCGTTCGGACCGACACGCCGCCCGCGTTGCCGCGGATGGAAGGTTCCACGAAGTGTTCCTGGACGTCGACCTCGCAACGTGCGAGGAACGCGATCCGAAAGGCCTCTACAAGCTGGCCCGCGCCGGCGAGATCGCCGACTTCACTGGCGTCTCGGCGCCCTACGAGAAACCCGAGGCGCCCGAGCTGGTGATCCCTACGGGCCGCCAAACCATCGAGCAAAGCATCGACGCCGCGCTGCGCTACATCGTCGCCAACTTCCGGCTTCCCGATTAGGCGATTACCGCTCCTACGCCGCAAGCAGGTGGCGATTGCGACGCCGCATGTTCTCCAGCTGCCTGCCGATCAGCGTTCGCGTGTTCTTGCGAACGCCCAGTTCGCTGGCCACCGAGAGCCAGTCGCCGAGCGCATCGACTACGCGCTCGACCACTTCGCGCGCCCGGGGCCAACTGGCGAAACTGGCTTGCTCCGCGAGGCGCTGCATGGTCTTGAGCGGCGGGTTGCGGCCGTAGCCGAGGAACGCCGTGGCGTGTTCGCCGGACGGGCTGGGGCTGAACGTC
Organism: Candidatus Azotimanducaceae bacterium; assembly: GCA_965243175.1. Classification (GTDB taxonomy): domain Bacteria; phylum Pseudomonadota; class Gammaproteobacteria; order Pseudomonadales; family Azotimanducaceae; genus VXYL01. Next base: position 3,910,064 of record OZ251532.1, read on the forward strand.
ACGTCGTAGAATGGCGTTGGTCGCCACTCGCCGGCGTCGTTCTGAAGGAACGCCCAGTTCTTGGTGTGGTCGTCTTGGTTGAGCCCGAACAGGTTGAAGACGGCGCGAGCGAACTGCGCCTGCCCCACCGCTGGACTGCGGCACAACGTGATGCTCGCCTTCAACAGATCCTCGTAGTCCAGCGAAGGAACGCGATAGTCGGCGTCGAGGAGGCCGCAGACGCTGTGCATGTGCTGGCGGCCCCGTTCGCCGCGGCAATCGAAGCGCTCCACCGCCAGCCAAGCGATGGCTGGCGACGACAGCGGCGCGGGAAAGAGGCGCCACCCCGAGACGTCGATTCCCGCCCGTTCGGCCAAGACGAGGTAGGCCGCTTCGCACAAGCTCTCCTCGTGGCCGAGCGGCAGCAGCGTGGAGGTGAACTTGACCAGCCACGGCGTCAAGCCGGCCGCAGGGCGCAGATGCACACGTTCCAAGCATCCGGGTTCAAGCCAGATCTGCGCCTTGGGCCGCGCGCCGCCGGAGCTGGCCGCGCCGGCGAGAGTGCGCGGCATCTCGTCCAAGTCGCCGTTCGCATCCTCGAATATCTCCTGCGCCTCTCTGCCCAAGGCATCCAGCGCCGCTTCTCCGCCGGATTCCGCAGCAAGGGGAGACGCCGGCGCATACTCCAGAGCACCCATGCCTCGGTCGCCCACATAGGCGAGGCGATCCATGCCAGCAACCTGGCTCGGCGCGATGCCGTGCTGCCGGAACGCCCGGTCCATCAGCCGCGTTCCCCAGCCATCGGGCAACGAGTCCGCGAAGACGCCGAACAAGCCGCCCTGCCCGTCCGCCGGCGCCTGATGCAGCGCGGCATTGAACGGCAGGCGGAAGGGCGAGAGGCTGGGATGGGCCCGCAGGTAGTCCGCAGCGTACTGGAAGAAGACGCCTTGGCGGTTCTGCGCCAGCTGGCCCGCCAGCACACGGTCGCCGGACTCGAGCCGCCGGAAGACGTCGAGCCGCCGGGCGTGTTCGAAGCCGCTCATCGCGCCAGCACTTCGTCGATGCTGCGCGGCAGCGCGGGACGCTCGGCGGCAAGCGCCGCCAACGCCGCGAGGTCGTCCACGCACTGCCAAAGAAGAATGAACTGGCGCAGGGAGATCTGGCCGGTGGTCTCGAAGCGCTTGATGGTGGACGCCGGCACGGAGCTCTGCCGAGCCAACGCGGCGCGAGAGAGCCGGCGCCCCTTGCGACGTTGGCGCAGAGCATCCGCGAGCCGCCGCTGAACGTCGGCCGGCGTGGTGAACGACAGGTCCGGCATGAGGTGTCCTCGCAAGTTGGAGGGATATTATACTGTCTAAAATGGCCTGATTTCAGCCATTTTAGACATCATATTGTCCAAACGTGGTGGATTGGACATCCCGCCATCTACAGCCGCCCAAGCACGTTTCGGCTTCGGAGACGAGGTACTCCCCGTCCAGGCCAGCAACGGCGACAACCAAGCGCCCTGCCCGCGATGCCCAAGCGAACCGCGACCGTGGCTACGGCGATGGCGCCAGTTGATCGGCGTCGATCCGAGCCAGCCGTTCCAAGGCACGCCTGCCAAGCGTCGCGCCTTGCGGTCGGATCGTGTGGTAGCGGATGGCAAGAGGCGGCGTGCGCAGCAGCTCCACGACGCCACTCACATGCGCAAGGGCGACTTGAATGTCGTTCGTAGTGGCGATGACCAAGACAGGCAGTCGAGGAGGTGTCTGAAAGGGCATGTTCATGTCGGACGTCACAAGGGCACCGTAGTTCGCCGTGGCCGCGGCATCCTGCAACTCGCCGTTGGCGAATCCGCCGAAGCCTGCTTGGACAGCATGAATGCAGGCACTTCCGCCGCCCAACCGACGGTCCAACTCTTGCGCGAACCGCACCTGCAAGTGCTCGTCGACGAGTACGCGAGCAGGCGGTACGTCGCCACCATCCACGCTGGGCCCTCCGTAGGCTATGGAAGATGCCTGCCGACGCCAGTACGGTGCAGACCCCTACGTTGCTTCGCGCACCTGCGGGCGTCGCTGAGCAAGTCCATACTTGCGCTCGAAGTAGCTGCACGCTTCCTTGAGTACGGCGCGGGCCTGCTCCTCGCTTACGCCCGGGTAGTCGTAGAGGAACTGCTCGAACGTCACGCCCGCCTCGAACGAGCCGAACAAGAAGCTCACCGGCACTCTCGTGCCAGCGAAGCACACGTCGCCACCGCAGCGGTTGGGGCGAGCATCCACCGCGGGCACCTTGCGCGTCGAGTCCATCGCCATGCTCCCAGCCGAATCAGGCGCAAGTGTCTCACTTTCGACCGTCGCCATCCATCGTGGCCTCTCCTACCGCACCAGCCGCGGTACGCCGTCCGCGCTCGCTCCGCAGCCTTCATGGGCGCGGTGAACGACTGGGCAGCCATGCTTGCACACGGAAAGGACATCATAGTATCTAAAACGTGCTGATTATGGCCATTTTAGATATCATAATGTCCACTGTGCATCGACTGACAGACCGTTTGGCGTTGCCACGCATGGCGCTATACCGCCAGATGCAGCAACTTCGAGTACCGACGAAAGTCCGCGATGCGTTCCACACGCGAGCGGAGTCCAGCGGGTACGTTGCGATCCGCTTTCATCCGTGCCGCTGTCTCCTCGAGGCAGGCGCTCGATGTCTCGCTCCACGCTGGATGGAGGCGAAGAACGCGCAACAGATCGCGGTAGGTCCGGTGCCTTGACGATCCGAACAGTCGGTCGTAGGAAACGCAGGCAAACCGCCGACCAAAGCGCTTTCGCGTCGCGAACGCAGAGGCGACGGACTCGTTCCATCGCCCGACAAGTTCGTCGACCTCGTCCTTCAGTTCGTTCGCCAGTGGCGCAGCGTCCTGGCCGGGCACCATCGCCTCGCGCAGCCAAGCCGCCACCGCGAAGACCGGATCCCGCACGACTTGGATCGCCGTGCAGTCAGGGTAGGTGTCGCAAAGGAAATCCCAGCGCGCATAGAGCGAGTCCACCTTGTCGCCCACATAGGCCGCTTCACCAAACTTGCGCTCCAGTGCATCGGCCTCGTCGGGCAGCAGCGGCGGCGCCTCGTCGCTGTCGCCAGGCACCGGCAAGAGAAAGCGCTCGCTGCCAAAGAGCGTCTGCCAATCGTCGCGTGTCTCGACGCGCGAGAAGAGCCGCGAATAGCGCTCCAGACCAAGAACGACCGCCGGATGCGTGTTGAGCAGATTCGCCACGTCGGAACCACCGCAGCCGGCGGCACCGCATACGAACAGGTGCTTCGGAACTGGCCGCACTTGCGGAACGGGCCGCTCCTTGGGAACGCCCGGCTTTTTCGGAACAGGCGCTGCGGCGCTCGATCTCGTAGTCGAAGACGCTGCCTTCTTCCCGCGGCCCTTGTCGACGGCGACAGCCTTTCCGCCGGCACCCTTGTAGGCGCGCACGACGTCCTTCGCGGCACCGTCCATCCGTACGCGACCGCGGTCGAGCCAGACGACGCGGTCGCACATGTCTCCGGCGAAGCCGACGTTGTGGGTCGCCAAGACGACCGTTCGATCGCCCTCGAAGCGGTTGACCATCGCCTGCCGAGATCGCTCGCGGAACTCGCGGTCGCCCACGGAGAGCACTTCGTCCACAAGCAGGACATCGGGTGCCAGATTCATCGCGGTCCAGAAACCCAGCCTCGCCCGCATCCCGGTCGAGTAGGTCGACACCCGTCGGTCGATTGCGTCCTTCAAGCCGGACATTTCCACCACCTCCGGCACACGGGACACAGCTTCCGCTCGGGTCAGTCCCGTCAACATGCCGTACATGACGACATTGCGCGCACCCGACAAATCGACGTCGAGCCCGGCATTGAGGGAGAGCAGCGCCGTCGATGCGCCCTCGGCGTCGCAAACGCCTTCATCCACGGACAACACGCCAGCCATTACCCGCAGCAACGTCGACTTTCCGGCGCCGTTGCCGCCAATGACGCCGAGCTTCTCGCCGGCGTCCACACGCAGCGAAACGTCAGCAAGTGCAACGACGCCCTTCTGGGCGCGGAGCCCGTCGCGATAGCGAACCACGACGTCGACAAGCCGCATCAGGAGATGATTCGCCTCGTCAACGCGTCGTCCCACCGCCGATAGGCAAGTTGCAGCACGGCCAGCCAGAGCGCGCACACGGCGGCAACCATTGCGCACCACGCGAAGTCCGGCCACGCTCCGTCAAGCAGCACCAGGCGGTACTGCTCCAACATCACGGCCATCGGGTTGACGCGAAACCAGCCTTGAATCGCCTCTGGGAAGGACGAAATCTCGAAGAAGATGCCGGAACAGAACATCATCAGCTGCAATCCCGACGCGACCAGAAAACGCATGTCGGGCAACCAAGCGCACAAGAACGCGAACGTACACGCGACGGCCGCGATGAGCAGCAACTGCGCGAGGAACAAGACCGGCAGCGCCAGCCACGCAGAATCGACGCCAATCAGCACGGCGACCACCGCCAGTAGTGCTGCGAACACGAAAGCCTGCTTGAACGTCACCGAAATCACGCCCACGATCGGGAACATCACTTTCGGGAGCTTCATCTGCATCACGACGCTGCGCGCGTTCGCCAGGCTCGACGCGGCGTTGCCGGCGCCCGACGAAAACCACAGCCAAGCGACGACGCCGACGATCAGGAAGTAGACGAAGTTCTCGTCCGCGCCGCGCAGGTAGCGGAAGACGACGTAGAACACCGCCGTCATCGCAAGTGGTTCCATGATCCACCACAGCCAACCCAAGTGGTAGCGGGCGGCCTCCGCGAGCAGATTCGCCCATCCGCGATGCACCGCGTAGCGCCAATAGCGCCTCTCCATCAACATCGCGCCGCCTCCCGCACGTTTCCCTTGGCCACCTTCGCCAAGAACGGCAACCATCGTGGACGTTCCTTGGCCGCGCGGAGTCAGGCGCATGTTTCTTCCTTGAACCACTGGTACGTCTCGTAGTCGGCGTTCCGCGCCACGTAGCGCGCGAGCGCCGTTTCGGGGTCTCTCTTCCGCTCCACGATTCGCCGTCCAGCCGCGAGCAGCTCCGCCGCATTTTCCCGCAGGTCGCTGAACTGCAAACCGAGTTTGGCGAGCAAGCGCACCAAGCCGGGAGAACCTTCGGCAAAGACATCCTCGTAAAGAACGACGATCAGGTCGTCGCCGAGAACGCTCTTCGCGAACATCGTGGTCGCTAGCGCCTTGTTCCACTGCGCGACCGCGGCAGCAAAGTCGTTCTTGCTCGGCCAAGCGTCTCGCGGGTTGTCCGCTCGCGCCTGCCACGAAGCGGCAACCGCCACTGGATCTCGGAGCAGATAAATCACCTTGCACGCGGGAAAGGCATCACGAAGAAACGGAACTCGGCGATACAGACCCGGCACCTTGTCGCCCACGTAGATCGCGTCATCGTACTTGCGATGCGCATCCGCGTAGAGATCCGCATCGGCGGATGCGTTCCTAGCCGAGTCCGACTCACTGAACTCGAAAAACCGCTTCTTCCGGAAGAGTCCCCGATAATCGAAGCCGCTCGGTTGCGCGACCATCAGCGTACGCGCATAGCGTTCGATCCCCATGACGATTCTCGGGTGGCGATTCAGGCAGTACGCAAGCGCGGTCGTGCCCGACCGGCCGACGCCGCACAAGAAAAGAGCCCTGCGGACATGATGCGGCGTTTCCACAGTCACTCGGCCGCCAGGTCCGTCGCACGGTCGCTCTCGCCCTCTCGAACCGCCTCGACCCCGCGCTTGAACAACGCGTCGTCCGCGTCGCGTTGCGCAAAACGGAGCGTCCAAGCCTGCCGGAACACGCCCAGCTCGGACAGCGCTGCCCGGGCAATGTTGTACTGCGCAGCCGTTTCGATGCCGCGCTTCGCTAGCCGCTGCCTCGACTTCTCGTCGTCGACCAACTTCGTCAGTTCCACAACGACCTTCTCGAACGACGAAGTGTCGACCACGACCGCGTTCTCGCCATGCACGGCGTATTCGTCGGCGCCACCTGCGGCTGGCAACACCACGGCACAGCCGCAGGCCATCGCTTCGAGACCGGTTCTGCCGAACGCCTGGTAGTCCGAGAGATCGATAAAGACGTCGGCGTCCCGCAGCAGCGCGGCAACGCCCTCCCGAGGCTGGACGCCGCGACTCTCGAACGGGAAACCGTCGCCGAGCGCCTCGCGGTTCGCTTGGATGTAGCGCTCGAGGTCCGTCTGATCGACACCGAATACCTCGATGCGAACATTCGCCCTGGCGATTTTCCTCACGGCCTTGAGGACGCGCAGCGTCCGCAGCGGCGCTCGTCGGGCGGTGCTTGGGCGAACCATGGCGGCAACCGTTACGATGCCGCTCGCTTGCGGGCGAAGCGGAGGCGGGTGGTAGACGCTCTTGTCCAGACTGGGCACGACGCGATTCACCCGGCAGCCGTGCTTGTCGAGAACCGTGCGGCATATCCAGTCCGTCTTGGCCATGAGAACCATGTTGGGCACGAGCGTGTAGGACTCTCTGGCGACGGCTTCGCTCTGCGGGTCGTGGGGAAAGAACCACGGCTCGTAGTCTTGCACGTAGTAGAAGTAGAGTTTCTCCGGATGTCGATTGGCGAAAGGCGCGATCAGCGCTGGCGTGGACCACAGCGTCGCAACCACGACATCGAAATCCACCGCCTGGTCGTAGAGTTCGTCGTCCGATCCGTAGAACAGAAAGAAGCCGCCATCGTCGAAGAACGAACGGTAGTACAGCTTGAACGAGTCGATGTATTTGTTGTGTGTTGCGACTCTGGCATCGATCCCAAAAGCCCTCATGCCGGCCACTTCCTGAACGACGGAGTTGGCGCCGCCGCTCGCACCTCTCACAGGCAGTAGGAACAGCACGTCGCACGTTTTAGGACGATCGCCTTGCTCACCGTTGGACGCCTGCGCCCAAGTCCGTTCGTCGGTACGTAGAAATCTGTCAATCGCCGTGCGCATGTACGCCAAGTCCGTGCAGTTTCGCACCTGCCTGGTGCCGGCTTCGATTGCTTCCCGGGAGTGCTTGCGAAACAGCGCTTCGTCGCCTTGGCGGGCGAGTTCGGCGCGTCGGGCGCCGAAGCTCTTCGACTTCGCATGATGGATGTAGCAGTGATCGGCGATGGCCAGTTCGAATCCAGCGCTGCGGGCCCGCAGGCAGTAGTCGTTTTCTTCGCCGTAGCCCTGGGGGAACGCTGCTTCGTCGAGCAGCCCGACTCGGTCCAGCACGGAACGGCGAAACATGAGGCAAAAGCCGTTCAGGAACTCCACCCGGGGGAATCGTCTTCGCGAGAGCGCGTACACCAATTCGCCGAAGTCGTCGACGTTGTAGCCAATCGGCAAGTCGTTGACCTTCCAGCCGCCAGCGTCATCCGAGCGCTCGGGCACGGACTGCCAGCTGGCCGCGTTGGAAAGCGGCCCAACCAGACCGACCTCTTCGCCGCTGGCCATGCAGTCGAGCATTCCTTCGATCCACAGCCGCGGCACGATCGTGTCGCTGTTCAGTAGAACAACGTACTCCGCAGTGCTCTCGCGCAAGCCGCGATTCGCGGCGCCGGTGTAGCCGATTGGGCCGTTCGTTTCCAAGACGTCTATCGCGGCATTGCCAGCCGCGAGTTCGCGCAGCCGAGCGGTGGTCCGGTCGTCGGAACCGTCGTTGACGACGATCAAGCGGAAGGCCGTCGTCGTTCTCGTCAACACGGAGACCAAGCACCGTTCCACATGCTCTAACGCATTGTGAACGCAGACGACAACGTCCACTTTCGCCGAGCGCCAGAGTTCGTTGCCGTGAAACATCGGTACCACCGAAGAGACGACCTTCGGAGACTCGCGCCCACGCCTCTCTTCATCGAGCAACTCGGGCGGCAGATCGACTTCGATGGGGTCCGCGCGATACTCTCCGACCAAATCGGCCACCGAATCGGCGGCCGTGCGCGGCTGGCGCTGAAACGTCGCTCGCCTCGGCAGTCCAAGCAGGGCGTTGCCGATCCGCCACCGCCAGGAACCGCACAACGTCTCGGCGATCTGGACGAGTTCCTCGACATGTTGGCGGAGCGCGACCGTCTCCGCGATGCGACGCGCGACCGCCAAGCGGCGTTGCACTGGCATTCGCAACAGTTCGTAGTCGCGCTTCGCATCGGTGCCGAGGACCGCTGCCGCCTCGTCGCCATCGACTACGAGCGGCGCGAGCGCCGACGGCAACTCGTCCAAGTCGTCCACTACCGCGGCGATTGCCTCGTGTCGCGACGTACGCAAGTCCAAGGCACGGGCCAGCCGATCCTGCAAACGCTCTCGCCTTCCACGCAGCGGCGCAAGGGATGCGAGCGAGACCAGCGCATTGCCGAGCCGCCATCGCCTCGACTCCAACAATGCGCGAATGTGCTCGTTCAAGGTGTTCGCGCGTTGCTTCAGGTCGGCGATTTTCGACTTGCGAAAGCCAAGCTCGATGTCCCAGTCCTTGACAGTGCCGCGAACCTCCGCCCGCCGTGCAGCGGCTTGCGTAGCCACGCGGCGCACCTGCGAGCGCAGGGTCGCGTTCTTGTTGGCCAACGACTCGCGTTGACTACGCAAGTCGCTGGCCCGGTCCAGCTCCCGTGCAAGCTGCGCCCGAAGATCGCGCACTGTGTCCTCCAACTCGTCGACTTCGCGTTCCCAGCGCCGACGTTCGGCTTCGGCTTCGCCTTCCAAGCGCCGCCACTCCGCCTCGGTCTCGCGCCGCAAGTCGTTGGCCTGATCCAGCTCCCGTGCAAGCTGCGCCCGAAGATCGCGCGCCGTGTCCTCCAACTCGCCGACTTGGCGTTCCCAGCGCCGACGTTCGGCTTCGGCTTCGCCTTCCAAGCGCCGCCACTCCGCCTCGGTCTCGCGCCGCAAGTCGTTGGCCTGATCCAGCTCCCGTGCAAGCTGCGCCCGAAGATCGCGCGCCGTGTCCTCCAACTCGCCGACTTGGCGTTCCAATCGCTGTCGCCGATCCTCGGCCGCTTGGCGTTGCGCTACGGCGTCCTTGATGCGCTCGTTCGCGTGATGCAGGTCGAGGTCCTTGAACGCCACTTGCAGCGCTAGCCCTAACTCCGAGCGCCGGGTACCACGGGCGTCGGCCCGCGTTCTACGTTCCGCGACGTCCACCGTCGCTTCGTACGCCCCGAGCACCGCGCTGCTTTCTTCGGAGACGACCGCCGCGGCGAACTCGACGTCCTCTCCCGTTGCCGCCCGGCAGAGGCACTCGTAGAGCTTCGATTGCGGCGCGGTGGCGAAAGCGTGGAATTCCTCTTCCGTGCGTCGGTGCCGATGCAACTTCGCTTCCAGAAACCGCTGCACCTCGGCCTGTTCCGGCGAGCGCAGCCGGTAGTCGCCAAGGCCGTCGAAGACCGTTCGCATGGAACGCACCGTCTCCATTGGCCGTCGCAGCAGTTCCTCGTAGCGCACGAAAGCCCGCGGCAAGTTCGCGGACGCAGCCAAGGCCCGGACGTTGTACGCCTCCCACAACGCCACGCCGACCTCGATCGGTATCCCGTTGCGCGCATGCAGAGAGTCGGCGACTTCGAGTGGATTGCGGCAGACGTGTACGCAGACGGGCATTTCCAGCACGTCTCGCCAGACCGGAAACAGGGCGCACAAGCGCGGTTCCTTCACGAACCAGGGGCGGTGGGCGTCGAGACGCATCACGATGTCCGTGGCCAGAGCCGAGTATTCGGCCCGCTTTTGCCCGGCCAGCGCATCCAGATCCAGCGCCGAGAGGCAGTCCCAGTCGCATCCCGCATCGAACAGGATCGCGTCGTTCAAGGCGCGCACGTCGCGCCGCTCCCAAAAGCCCTTTTCGTTCTCCGAACTGCGGCCGGTACCGACCTCTTCGCCGCCGAAGTAGAATCCCATCAGGTTGAGCACGCGGGCCACCGCGGAGGTACCGGATCTGTGCATTCCCAGCACGAATGCTTGCATTGAGCGTTAACCTGTCGATGGGTTCGATTTCGGTCCGCGAGAGCGCCGACGATTTCGTCGCGCCTTGCGGCTGTGCGTACATGTTCGGCAAGTATAGCGTCTGGACTCTCGGCGAACAACGCGAGCGGACGCCGTTTGTCGCTTCTCCCCACCCCGTCAGGGCGATTGCATTTGAGATTCTTGAGCGTCAATTCGGGGCATTGCGGGCGTCGCTGGGGCCGAAATTGACCTGTGGAGGGCCAGCATTGACCCGCCCGGCAGGTCTGAAGGGGGCGTTTACGCGGCACTTCGGGCCATCGGGTGACATATTATGTCCTAATGCAATCGCCCTGCCCACCCCGTGAGGGTGTGCGACAAATCGTAGGTCAGTGGTTGCTCACTGGGTCCGATCTCGGGCGGCGAGTCGAGCGACGCGGCCGTTGCGGAGGACGGATTGGCGCCCGATGCCGTTCAGAGCGCGCCGTGGCTGAAGCCGCCGTCGTCGGTGGTCGCCGCGCCCGGGCCGTTCTGGCGCGGAGGTCGGCGGTCGAGGGGGTTGAGCCAAGGCGGGTCTCGTACTCTTGGCGTTTTTGCGAAACGAGCCAGGGGAAGGAGACCCGCCATGGCGACAGGGACTGTCGAGGAGTTGGAAGAGGAACGCAAGCGCGAAGAGGGTGAAGGCGCGGGGCTGCGGCGGGAGCTGGTGGCGGCGACGGCGCGTTTGGCGCGGTTCGAGATGGCGCGCTGCGGGTCCGGTTCGAGGGATGCGGCGCTGCTGGACATGCGGCTGCGCGCGGACATGCAGGAGTTGGCGCGGCAAGGGCTGGAGCTGGCGTACGGGAAGGACGACGCGGCGCCGTGCGCGTGCCCGGCGTGCGGCGGTCGGACGCGGCTGCTGCGGGTCGACGAGGTGCGCGTGGAGACGGTGCTGGGGAGCGTGCGGGTGGAGATGGCGCGGCGCGGGTGCCGGGAGTGCGGGCGCAGCGTTCGCCCGCGGGCGCGGCGGCTGGGCGTCGAGGGTTCGATGACGCCGTCGGCGCGGCGTCTGGCGAGCCTGGCGGGTTCGCAGTGCAGCTACGCGGGGGCGGACGAGTTGCTGCGCGAGCTGTCGGGGCTGAACTTCGGCGCGAAGCGGGTGGAGCGGACGACGCGGGCGGTGGGCGACGATCTGGAGGCGTGGCGGTCGGAAGGGGGAGGCGACGGCGACGGGGCCTCGCTGGCGCGGGAGGCGTCGAAGCCGGGGCGGAAGCTGTGCTGCGCGGTGGACGGCACGGGCGTTCCGGCGCTGCCGAGCGAGACCGAGGGGCGTTCCGGCAAGGACGGCGGACGGGCTGGCACGCGCGAGGCGAAGGTGGGCGCGCTGTGGGTGTCCGAGACGGACGCCGAGGGCCGCCCGCGCATGGTGGAGGGCGCGGCGGTGCTGTTCGCGGCGATCGAGAGCGCGGCGGAGACGCCCGGCCGGGAGTCGCCGTTCGAGCGGCGGCTGCTGCGCGAACTGGCGGCGGCGGGCTGCGGGCCGGGCGACGTCGACGTGTGCGTCGGCGACGGCGCGGAGTGGATCCGGCGGGTGTTCGACGACTGGTTCCCGGACGCCGAGAGGATCGTCGACTACTACCACGCGGCGGAGTACCTGTGGGCGGCGGCGCGCGCCCGCCACGGCGACGGCGACCTCGCCGAGGCGTGGGCGAAGAAGCTGTGCGCGATGCTCAAGGCGGGCCGCGTCGACGACGCCCTGGACGACCTGCGCAAGCGCGGCGGCGAAGCCGAGGAGTGCCGCCGCGCGGTCGCGTACCTCGGCGCCCGGCGCGACCGCATGCGCTACGACGAATACCTCGCCAGCGGCCTGCCGATCGGTTCCGGCGTCATCGAGGCGGGCTGCAAGAACGTCGTCGGCCAGCGCGCGAAAGGCCCCGGAATGCGCTGGACCGTGGCCGGCGCCAACCCCGTCCTCTGGCTCCGCTGCGCGCGCATCGGAGGCCAGCTCGACGACTACTGGAACGACCGCGTCGCCGCACTCGCCGCTTGAGAATGGACTTGGTGAGCAACCACTGACCTACGATCTGTCGCACACCCACCCCGTGATTCGCCATTGCGCCCGCCGCACCTGTTGAGCGAGACTGTCGGCCCATGGCGAAGGCGACGGACGACCAGACTGCGGCGGTGGGCGTCGAGGCGCAGGTTGACGCTTGGGCGCGGGCACCGGAAGCGGTCGGCGTTCGCCCGAGGCTCGCGGACGACTACCGCCAGACACCCGCGAACGCGGCCCGCACTTGACCACGGTCGCCCAATCGGAACGCAGCACCTTTGGCCGGGCCGCCCTGCTGGTGCTGCCGGCGTTGTTCGTCGCCGTTTCCGCCACTCTGGTGCTGGGAGACTACCAAGCCCTCGGCGGGGACTTCGCGCAGTACCTCATGCACGCGCGAAACTTGCTCCTCGGCCGTCCGTACAGCGACCTGTTGGAGCACTACCCTTCCGTTCTGCCCGGCTATCCTGCGCTCTTGACGGTTCCGATGTGGCTGTTCGGCGCCGACTTCCACTGGTACGGGCTGCTGAACAGTCTCATGTGGGCTGGCTATTGCGTACTTGCGCTGCGCTACTTTTCGCCCAGGCTCGGAACAGCCGCGGCCGCATGGGCCTTCATGGGCGTGGTCGTATTCGCGCAGTTCGTGACGCATTTCCAGCAGCACGTGCAGCCGAACATCCTGTACGCCCTCGCGGCCATGGCCGCCCTTTGCGTCTTGCGACACGTCGAGACGAACAGCCCGAACAAGCCGTGGCAGCTGTTTCTTCTGGGCGTGGTGCTCTTCCTGCCAGCGCTTGTTCGCAAAGAGGCTCTGGCGTTGTTTGGCGTAGTCGGCTTCTGCTTCGCAATGCGCCGCCGATGGGCTTGGGCAACCGTCGCTGCGGTCGCGTTCGCCGGTCTCGCGCTCTTCGACGCAGTTGGTAGCGTCCCATTGGACCAGGAGGCCACGTTCGGAGAACTGAAAGATCGCTATCTCGCCAGCGGCCAGCAGCGCAAGTCGCCGTTGGCGAGGGAAGGCTTGCTGCCGGCCTTCAGCTACGCCATGGCGACCTACGTTGTCGAGCTCGTCCACTTCGTCGTGCCGAATGAAGTTACGGCATCGGGGCCTGTGTTCACCGTGCCGTTCTCCGATCGGGCGAGCGTCGACATCCCGCTCCTCGTCCTGCCAATCGTCGCGCTATTCCTCCGGGGATTCTGCCGCGGCGGCCTGCTCCACGCCGACAAGCTGTTCGTCGCGGCGCATCTGTTGGTGATCACGGGCTATTTCGTGCTGATCATCGGCAAAGGAACCGTGCCGGGGCGTTACGCGCTGCCGCTTCTGGCGCCGTTCTGGTTCTACGTGATCACGGCTCTTCAAGACGCCGTGAATCGCATCAGCCCGGCACTGTCATGGGCCGTCGCCAGTGCCGTTGTGGCCGGGGCGGTCTGGGCTTCGGTGGACAAGTGGTCCGAGCCTCGGCGCGTCAGCGATGCGGCCTCGGCACCGATGCGCGAAGTCGTAGAGTGGATGGCCGAGAACCACGACGGCGGCGAAATCGGCTACGTCAAGCCACGAGTGCTGACGCTTCTGTTGGACGAGGCAGGTCGCAGAACCACCGTCTCCGGTCTGCGCACCCAAAAGCAGGCCAAACGCCTGCTGTCGTCCGGAGGGACTTTGGTGACCAGAAACATGGCAGCGTACGGCCAGCCAGCCGTGCAGTCGTCTGCTGAAGCCGCCGGAGCGGATCTCCTCATGGAGAATCTCCGCTTCAAGGTCTACCGTGCCGCGCCAGGAGCACTGAACGAGGCTGTACGTTGAGAGTTGCCGTCGTCATCCCCGCCTTCCAGGTCCGGGAGTTCGTTCTGGACGTGCTGAGCCGCATCGACGACTCCGTGTCCCTCATCGTCGTCGTGGACGACTGCTGCCCCGAGAAGACCGGCGAGCATGTACTCCAGCACACGAAAGCCGACGACAGGGTGATCGTCATCAGGAACGGGCGGAACATGGGTGTCGGTGGCGCGACCTTGGCGGGCTTTCGTCGCGCTTTGGACGAAGGCGCGGAAATCATCGTCAAGATCGACGGAGACGGCCAGCACCGCCCGGAGTGGATTCCCCAGTTCACTGGCCCGGTGTCGAACGGCGAGGCGGACGTGGCGAAGGGCAATCGGTTCTACGATGTCGGCGATGTCGTCGCCATGCCCAAGGGAAGGCTGCTCGCGAATCTGGCGTTGTCCTTCCTGGCCAAGCTGTCCACGGGCTATTGGGACGTCTTCGACCCGGCCAACGGGCTCTTCGCCGTCCATCGCAAGGTTGCATCCAGGCTGCCGATGGCGCGCATAGCGAAACGGTACTTCTTCGAGACCGACCTGCTCTTCCACCTCAACCTGTTGCAGGCGAAGGTGCTGGAAGTGCCGATGGAAGCGATCTACGGCCAGGAACCGAGTGGCGTCCGGCCTTGGCGCGAGGCGCTTCCCTTCTTGGCGCGCTGTCTGCGGAACGCATTCTGGCGAGTGCTCTACAGCTACTATCTGAGGGGCTTCAGCGTAGCGTCTCTGATGCTGGTGACGGGACTGGCGCTCATTGGCTTCGGCACCGGCTACGGCATCGCCAACTGGGGAGGGCCTGCGACTCCAGGCACCGTGATGGTCGCAGGGCTGCCTTTCTTGGTCGGCTCGCAGATGCTGATCGCGTTTCTGACGCACGACATGTCGCGGCAGCCCGAGCAGGCCATCCACCCGCGGCTCTTCGGCGATGGCGGCAAGCGACACGCCGCTGACGGTTCGTCCGAGTTGCCCCGACGGGCGGAACCTTGAACCATCGGCACCCGCGACTAGCCGATGCTTGGGCGGTGGCGTCTACGGCGCCAGACGCGGAACAGATGCTCGCCGCCGAACAGCAGACCCATCAACACGTAGCTGACGAAGCCGTTGTAGATGGCCCAGACGCCGGTGGAAGTCCACGCCGTCGTGTACGCCGCGACGCTGCCGTTGCCGATGAAGAACGCGATCCAGACAGCGGTCACGCGGCGCATGTACGCCTTCGTGCGTTCGTCGATCTGCTCGTTGGGGGCCCAGAGCGGCGCGAAACGCTCGGCGGCGGAGGGCGGGTGCGCCAAGGTCCACAGCCCGTATGCCGCGGCAGCCATGCTCACGCACACCGGATAGAGCTTGACCACCGCGAAGCGCGTGCCCACCCACCAGGCGACCGCGCAGAAGGCGGCCAGGCCGAGCAGCGCCAGCAGACTTCCCCGATCCAGCTTTCCGGCGACCGCAAGGCGCAAGCCGCCTAGAACGCCGAGCAGCGCAACGACCATGCCAGGGTGGCTCTCGATGTAGGCGTACACCAGGAATGGGTAGCTCAGCGTGGCCAATCCGACCGCCAGCTTGGACATTCGCGCCGGTGCCATGGTCGGCATTGTATATACTGGCAGGGATTCGAGCGGCGGGAGATGCTTGTGACCTACGCCTTTTCGCGCTTGCGGGCCACGCAGCGGGACTTCCGGGGGGTCTACGACCGGCTCCGCGAAGACGCGAGCTTGGCGCCGGCGTCGGTCTGGGGCTGTTTTCACGGCCTGTTCGGGGTCGGCTCGAACGAGTTGATCGTCGTCACCTACGGCGAGGTGGGGCATGTGGACGAGGCCATCGGCTCGCTTCCCGACGTGGCGCATGTGGACACGCTGCTGCTCGAACCGACGGTGCGCCCCACCGAGGACGCGCCGCGCAGCCGCGAGGGGCTGTACGTGTTCCGCTTCTTCGACGTGCTGCACAAGGACGTGGACGAAATCGCCAGCCTCTCCTTCGAGGCGTGGCGGGATTTCGAGAACAGCGGCGACTACGACGCCATCCCGCAAGCGCTCTTCCGGCAGCAGGACGTAAGCGCGGAAGCGGGCAGGATGCTGCTGTGTACCTGGTACGACGGGCTGAACTCGTGGCAAGCGTCGCGCACGCCGCCGGGGAACGCTGGCGAGCGCTTTCGCCGCCGCCACACGCTGACGCGAGGCACCATCGCCTACGCCACGCGGCTGCTCGTCTGATGCGCGCGGCGAGAACGCCCACGCAGGACGAAGAGCAGGTGGCGCTGTTCGCCAACGACGCCTTCTATCTGGCGTTCGCGCAGAAGGACGCGAAGGCGATGGAGCGCTTGTGGGCGAGCGACCATCCCACCGTGTGCATCCATCCCGGCTGGCCAGCGATCACCGAGCGCGACGCCATCCTGCGCAGCTGGCGGCGCATCCTGGGCAATCCGGAGCAGCCGGGCATCGACTTCTACAACGTCGTCGCGCACACCGTCGGCAACGTGGTGATGGTCACCTGCTACGAAGAACTGGCCAGTTCCATCTGCGTGGCCACGAACGGCTTTCTCATGGAAGGCGGCACCATGCGGCTCTTCCACCATCAGTCCGCGCCCTGCGCCAGCCCGCCGCCACCGAGCGGGCCGCGAGTGGGCGCGGGTTCCTAGAGCGAAACCGCCCGGCCGACTGTCGGCGCGGGCGGGCTTGCGGCGGGGCCTACGGCCCGGAGCTCAGTAGCCTTCCAGTTCGCCGTAGCGGTTGCGGTGGAAGTGGACGTCGCCGAAGGTCTGCTCGGTGACCGCGGCGCGCTTGATGAAGAAGCCGATGTCGAACTCGTCGGTCATGCCGATGCCGCCGTGCATCTGGATGCCTTCGCGGGAGACGGTGTGGAAGGTCTCGCCCACCTTCGCCTTGGCCAGGCTCGCGAGCTTGGCGATCTCCGCCGGATCGCGGGCTTCGTCGAGGGCGGTCAAGGCTTCCAGAACGCAGGACTTCGAGAGTTCGATCTCGCAGAACATGTTGGCGGCGCGATGCTTCAACGCTTGGAACGAGCCGATCGGCACGCCGAACTGCTCGCGCTCCTTGAGGTACTGCACGGTGCGCTCGAAGCATTCCTCGGTGCCGCCGAGCATTTCGGCGCAGATGCCGATGCGGGCGATGTCGAGCGCCGGGTCCAGCACGTCCGCGCCTTTGCCTTCCTCGCCGATCAGGGCATCGGCGCCCACCGCGACATTCTCGAAGTCGATGTTCGCGGCGTTGCGGCTGTCCACCATCCTGGTGCGGGTCACGGCAACGCCGGAGGCGTCCGCGTCCACCAGGAAGAGGGAAATGCCGTCGCGCTCGCCCGGCGAACCCGACGTGCGGGCGGCGACGATGAGCTTCTGCGCCACATGGCCATCGAGCACGAACTTCTTGGCGCCGGAGATCGCGTAGCCGTCGCCGCTGCGTTCCGCCCGCGCGGCAACGCCGTAGGGGTCGTGGCGATGGGACTCTTCGAGAGCCAGCGCGAGCAGGAGCTCCCCGCTCGCGACCTTGGGCAGCAGCGCCGCTTTCTGCGCGTCGCTGCCGCCGAGATTGACGATGGTGCCGCCGATCCACACCGTGGCGAAGAGCGGGCTGGCCGCCAACGTGCGCCCGGTCTCCTCGGTGACGACGCCCAGCCCCTTGTAGCCGAACGCGAGCCCGCCGTGCTCCTCGGGAAAGGGAATCCCCGCCCAGCCGAGCTCCACCATCTGCGCCCACGTGCCGCGGTCGAAGCCGTCCGCGCTGTTGTCGTCGCGCAGCTTGCGCAACTGCGCGATCGGCGCGTTGTTGCCGCAGAAGTCCTTGGCGGCGTCCTTGAGCATGTTCTGCTCGTCGTTGAGAATCATGGGCATTGACGGTATTCCCCCGTTGAAGCGCCAGCGTTGATCAGCGAACAGGATGATAGGCGCCACGGTCGCGGCCTTTCAAGCGACCGTTCCCATGCCGGGAAGCTAACCCACCAACAGCGAGGCCCAATGCATGCGCACCTACACCGCCATCGTCGAACGCTGCGCCGAGACCCGCTTGTACGTCGGCCATGTGCCGGGCTTTCCCGGCGCCCGCAGCCAAGGGGCGACGTTGGACGAGCTGAACGCCAACCTTCGGGAAGTCGTCGCGCTCCTCCTTGAAGACGGCGAACCCGTCCTGGATGGCGAGTACGTCGGCACACAGACCGTCACGGTGGAGTGACATCCGCCGCGACGCTGGTTGGGCTAGAACGCCAGTTCGGGTAGATTGCGCGAACGAATCCGGGAGGGACGAAACCATGTACAAGGAGATTCTCTACGCCGTGGACGGGCCGGCGGCGGTCATCACGATGAACCGGCCGAACAGCCTCAACGCCTTCACGCAGTTGATGCTCGCCGAGGTCCGCCACGCTCTCGGCGCTGCCGAGCGGGACGAGCGGGTGGTCGGCATCGTGCTCACCGGCGCCGGGCGCGGGTTCTGCGCTGGCATGGACATGAACGCGCTGAACGAGATGACCGGCGGCGAACGCGCGAACGCGCAGTTCGAGCATCTCGCCTGCGATCCCGGCAATCCCGACGACGACCCCAACTTCAAGGTCACCCTCACCTACCTGCTCGGCATCGGCAAGCCGCTGCTCGCGGCGGTGAACGGCGCCGCGGCGGGCATGGGTCTCTGCTACGCGCTGTATTCGGACATGCGCTTCGTCGAACGCGGCGCCAAGCTCACCACCTCCTTCTCGCAGCGCGGACTGGTCGCCGAACACGGCGCCAGCTGGATGCTGCCGCGCCTCGTCGGGCCTTCGCGGGCGTTGGATCTGCTGTGGACGTCCAAGCGCGTGCAGGGCGAAGAAGCGTACCGGCTGGGCCTTGCGGATCGGCTCTGCGAGGACGGCGAATCGGTGGCGGACGCGAAGGCGTACATCGGCGAACTGGCGGCGTCCGCGGCGCCGATGTCGCTGATGATGATGAAGCGGCAGGTGTACAAGCATCTGAACGCGGAGCTCGGCCCGGCGATGGCGCAGACCAACCAGTGGATGGACGAGAGCTTGGAGCGCAGCGACTTCGGCGAGGGCGTCAAGTCGTTCATGGAGAAGCGGGCGCCGAACTTCGCGCCGCTGAAGGTGGAGTAGCCGTGGCCGAACTGCTGGCAAGCGATCTGCAAGACATCGACTGGGCGGAGCTGGTCGCTGGCCTGAACCGCTATCTGCGGCTGCGCACCACGCCAATCGGCATGAAGCTCTTCGAGACCGTCGAGGCGATGGAGGCGGTGCCGCGCATTCGCCGCCCGTCGCATGTCCACACCACCGATCAGATCGTCGGCCAGGCCAGCCGCAACGGCTGGACCGTGGGCATCACCGCGGACGATCTGGTCGGCGACCAGTGCCGGGTGGTGGTCGGCTTGGCGCCCAGGGACGACGCATGGCTCTCCGGCGACCGCATGGCCGGCGTGTGGTACGAGAACGCGGAGGAGGCGTCCAAGCACCAGCACGCGATGGACGCCGCGCCCTTCGGCAAGCACCAGGCGCTGGCGGTGAGCCCCTTGGCCAGCGGGCGGCTGAATCCGCCGGACGTGGCGCTCATCTACGCCACGCCAGCGCAGATGATCCTCTTCATCAACGGCCTGCAATGGACCGGCTTCAAGAAGCTCGACTGGGGCTGCGTGGGCGAATCCGCCTGCGCCGACTCCTGGGGCCGAGCGCTCGCCACCGGCGAACCCAGCCTCTCCATCCCCTGCTTCGCCGAACGACGCTACGGCGGGGTGATGGAAGACGAACTGCTGATGGCCATTCCGCCGAGCTTTCTGCCGAAAGTGATCGCCGGCTTGGACCGCCTCTCCCGCAACGGCCTGCGCTATCCCATCCCCCAATACGGCGTCAACAACGACGTGCGCGCCGGCATGGGAGTCAGCTACGACTGACTCCCATGCGCCGTTCCGGGCGCGGCCTCGCTAGAACTCGTAGCGTACGCGCCCGTACATCAGGCGGCCGTTGTAGCCGGCCGGCGAGTAGCGGGGGTAGAGGCGGCCCGAGCTCGGCGAGCGGACGGCTTCGTCCGGGTATTCGTCGAGGGCGTTGTCGGCGCCGACGATCAACGAGAAGTTGCCCGATACGTCGTAGCGGGCGGAGAGATCGAGGTAGGCGTAGCCGTCGTGGACGTGGTTGTCGTCGGAGTCGAACCAGCTGCCGAAGTAGTTGACCCGCGCCATCAGGCCCCACGGCCCCATGCCGTGCTCGGCGACCAGATTCAACCGCGAACCCGGCGAGCCGCGCAGGATCGCTCGCCTTCTCGATGCCGTGGTCGCCTGCTCGAAGCTCTTCAGCGTGGTGACTGTGCGGTTGTAGCCGATGAGCAGGTTGGTGCGCCCGCCGCTCCAGTCGAAGCTGCGGGTGAGCACGGCGTCCACGCCCTTTGTTTCCGTGTCGTAGTCGTTGGCGAAGTAGCGGATGCGGTTGAAGTCCGAGGCCGCCGCGACGCCTGCGGCGGAGAGTTGCTCGCGGATGGCGTCGTCGACATCGATGTTGGCGGAGAGCGCGATGCGATCCTCCAGATTGACGCGGAACCAGTCCACCGTGAGGTCGATGCCGTTGTCCAGTTCGAAGACGAAGCCGAACGTGTAGTTCCTCGAGCGTTCGGCGTCCAACGGCTCGCCGCCCAAGGCGCGAGCCACCGGATTCGTGGAAGCGACGGTGCCCTGCTCGCGGAACACGCCGGTGGCGGAATCGACCACCGTGGAGAGGTTGTTGGCGTTCTGCTGCCCGGGAGTCGGCGCCCGGAAGCCGGTGCCGGCCGAGCCGCGCACCGCCATCGTCGGGCTCAAGCGCAGGTGGCCGGCGAGCTTGTAGTTGGTCACCGCGCCGAAGTCGTCGAAGTTCTCGAAGCGAACCGCGGCGCCGAGCCGAAGGTTGTCCAGCACGTCCGCTTCCGCGTCCAGGTAGGCGGCGGTGTTGGCGCGGTTCCAGGCGCCGGAACTAGCCGGATTGAAGCCGCCGAAGCCGTTCGAGCGCGACGAGAATCCGTCCGCACCGAAGGGGCCGGTGTCCCACGAAGCGCGTTCGCCGGTGGTGATCTCGAACTCCTCGTCGCGCCACTCGAAACCGGCCGCGAGGTTGAGGTCAGAAGCGAGGCCCACGTCGATCGGATAGGCGACGTCGACGTTGAAGCTGGTGTCCGCCTGCATGTACTCGCCGAGGTCGAAGGAGCGCGGCGTGGCCGGGCCGTGCGAGGCGTTCACCGTCTCGTCAATGTAGAAATCGATGCTGTTGCGGCCCATGTTCAGCGACAAATCGTAGGCGAGGCCGTTCGCCAACGCGCCCTCGATGCCGACCACGGTCGAGAAATCCGTCATCTCGGCGCCGAACGCGGGGGTGAAGCCTTCCGGCAGCATCTCGGCGAAGGCGAAGCACTCCGCATCGCCGCGCAGCATGTCGCGCACGGTGATCACGTTCTCGGCGGTGGCGTCGTAGTCGTATCTGGCTTTGCAGTCCTCGCCGCCGCCGATGAGCATCTTGCCGCCGCTCACGTAGACGCCGGAACGTCCCTGCGGCGAGCGGTAGAAAAAGGCGGTTTCGATCTCCCGCGTGGTGTAGTTGCCGAATCCGTACAGGCGGGCGCTGCCGAGGTCGAAGCCGAGGTTGGCGAAGGTCTTGAGGCCGCCGCTCACTTCCGCATCGCCCCAGGGCTTGGCCGGATTGGCCACCGCCACGCCAAGCGCCTGCATTGCAACGGCGTCCGGGTGCTGGACGCTGCGGTCGGTCGGCGCGGAGGTGTTGTACTCCGCGCTCAGGTTGAGGAAGCCGGCATCGCCGAGAGGCAGCCCGATGTTGCCGGAAACCACCGTCACGTCTTCGCTGGTGTTCTCCGAATAGGCGCCCCACTTCGCCTCCACGCTGCCGCCTTCGTTCGCGTCCTTGAGCACGAAGTTGACGACCCCGGCGATGGCGTCCGAGCCGTACTGCGCCGCCGCGCCGTCGCGCAGCACTTCCACCCGTTCGATGGCGACCGCGGGAATGGCGGAAATGTCCGGCCCCTGGGCGCCGTCCGAGGCGCCGTTGGAAATCCACTGGATGACGGCGCCACGGTGCCGGCGCTTGTTGTTCACCAGCACCAGCGTGTGGTCCGGCGCCAGGCCGCGCAGATTGACCGGGCGCAGCAACGCCGCGGCATCGCGCGACGGGTTGGTGCTGACGTGGTAGGAGGGAACGGTGGCGCGCAGCAGGTTGGTCATGTCGCCGCTGCCTTGGCTGGTGAGCGCCTCGGCGGGGATGGCGTCCACCGGCACCGGCGAATCCGTGGCCGAACGCGGCGCCGCACGGGTGCCGACCACGACCACCACTTCGTCAATCGTCGCGTCTTCCGCAGCGACTTCGTCCTCGGTCTGCGCCAGGGCCGTCGGCGCGATCAACAGCGCAGCACATGCGACCGTGCAAACAACAGTTCTCATATCGATTCCTCCCCTTTACCCATCCAAAGGCGGCGCTCCTCGCCCGCGCGAACACCATCCCGGCCTGCTGGAACACTCGCCCCTCGTGTCGTGGCGGCGAATTTAACACTTTGCGGCCACGCGGAACGCGCACGGCGGAAGAGATCAGGCAGCTGCGAACTGCGCCGAGACGCGACTCAGCCAGCGTTCGTCCAAATGCCCGGCGCGCTTCTTCCAGCGCCCTTCGGCCACGGCTTGCGCGGCGGCGAAGTCTCCGCTGCGGAGCCACGCCGCGACCGCCGCGTCTACGAGCAGGTCGCGCTGCGCGCGGCTGCCGCCAAGTCTTGCGGTTTCCGGGAGCAGATTCTCGAGGATGGTTGCCGCCGCGGCGTAGCGCCCGGCGGCGTAGTCCGCGAAGGCGGCGCATATCTGGGCGACGATTGGCCCCGATGGTTGGCGTCCGTCCGCCAGCAACATCGCCACGCTTTCCCGATGCGCGGACAGGGCAGCTTCGTCCTCGGCGAGCACGTGGACCAGCGCCAAGTGGATGTTGACGAAGGGGCCGCCCGGCTTGCTGAAACGCTCGGCAGCGTAGTCCGCCAAGCGGCGGCAACGAGTCGCATCGCGCCGATGGCCGTGCAGCAGATGGCGAAACAGCAGCGAGGCGCAGTCGATCATCGTGAACATCGGCAGCGCCCGGGACGCCGCCGGACTCACCGCGTCTTCGTAGACCGCGACAGCGCGTTCGGCCTCGCCCTGCTGCAAGGCGAACAGCGCCACGTGCCAGGCCAAGTGGCCATGCAGCACGGCGTCGCGGCTGTAGCTCGGCAGCCAGTCGGCGATGAACGCTTCGCCGTCCGCCGGCGCGCCCTGTTCGTAGTAGCCGTGGGCGCGCCCGTGAACTGCGTTGGCGTTGTCGCGCTTGAACGCGAGCGCCTTTTCCAGCAAGGCGATGCCGCGTTCCGCATCGTCCGCTTCGACCTTCGCCCAGCCATGCGCCGCCAGGAACCACCACGCCTCGTCGCCCGTGCCCCATGCGGACGCCAAGCTGTCGAGCAATGCCACCTGCTGCGTCTCGAAGTCGGCGAAGCCGCCGAAGCCGAGCAGGCCGTAGACGCCCAAGGCGAACGAAAGCGGCACGGCGTCGCGCGGATGCGCCGCGGCGTGTTCGCGCAGGAGACCGAGGGCGGCGGGAGACTCGCCGTGGATGGCGCGGCAGACGATGTCGGCATGCACGCGCTCCCGTTCCGACAACCGCATCGCCAAGTCGCGGCCACGCGCCGCCCATTCGCAGGCGCTCTTGACGTCGCCGCGTTGCAGCATGGCGCGCGCCTTGGTGCAGTGCGCCAGCGCGAAGTCCGGATCCGCGGCGAGCGCCTCGTCCGCCAACGCCTCGCCGCCGAGTTGCAGCGCGAAAATGCGGTCGATGGCTTCGTCGTTGCGTTCCACCGCCAGCGCGGAGGCTGCCGTGATCGGCTGGTCGAAGCGGTCCTTGAGCACGCTTGAGGCTGTCCAGGATGGCTGGTGGACTATCATAGCCCGGTCGTCAGCAAGCGCCGCCGTGCCATGCGCATCAACCTGCTCGTCCAAGGCGGCCCGCTCGCCACGTCCGCGCCGACCACGGCCCGGCACTTCGCGCAAGCCGCATTGGACGCGGGGCACGCCATCGGGCGCGTCTTCTTCTACAAAGAAGCTGTCGCTGTCGGCAACCGCTTCGCCGCGGACGATGGTGGTCTGCGCGAGGCTTGGCGCGAACTTGCCGAGCGCGGCGGCTTCGAACTGGCCGTCTGCGTTGCGGCTGCCGAACGCCGCGGCCTCGTCGAAGGCAAGTCGTTGGCGGAAGGTTTCGTGATCGTCGGCCTCGGCCAACTCATCGACGCGATGGAGAACGGCGACCGGCTGGTGACTTTCTAGAGGAAGGCGGCGAAGAGGTGCTTGTCGGCAACGAGCTCTTCCATTACGTTCCCCATCGTGAAGACCCTGTTGAAACGGGCGCTGGCATACTGCGCGGGCTACCTGCTCGTCATGGCCCTGTTCGCCCTCTTCGTGGTGGGCTGGCTGCCGCCGCTGCCGCCGCTGCCGCACTAGCCAGCGCCGACCAACGATCGGACTACTCTTCCTCGCCTTCCTCCGCTGCCTCCACGACATCTTGCAGCGCTTGGCGCAGCGGGCTTTGTTCGGGGTCGGTTAGGCGGCGGCGCCCGACGGTGAGGCCGCCGTCCACCACCAAGGCCTGGCCGGTGACGAACGCCGAGTCGTCGCTGGCGAGGAACAGCGCCATGTTGGCGATGTCGCGGCCAACGCCGGCGCGAGGTATCGGTTGGATCTGGGCGAACGCCGGTTCCAGCACATCCTCCAAGCTCACGTTGACGCCGGGCTTCATCCGCCTGCCGCCGAGGAAGATCGGCGTCATGATGCCGCCGGGGCAGATGGCGTTCACGCGGATGTGGAAGGCCGCCAACTCGACCGCGACGCTGCGGGTGAGGCCGATCACCGCCGCCTTCAGCGCACTGTAGACGTGCGGCCCCATGCCGCCGCGCAGTCCGGCCACGCTGGCGGTGGAAATGATGCTGCCGCCGCCCTGCGCCTTCATCACCGGCGTCGCGTGCTTCATGCCGTGTACCGGGCCGGTCAGCAGGCCAGCGACGGTGCGGGCGTACGGCTCGCCCATGTCGGTCTCTTCGATGGCGCCGGCCACGCCGGCGAAGCCAGCGTTGTTGAACACGCAGTCGAGACGCCCGAAGCGCTCCACGGCCACGCCCACCATCGCCTCGACGTCCGCCTCCACGCCGACGTCGGTGGCGATGAACAACGCCGCGTCGCCGCACTCCGCCGCCAACGCCTCGCCTTTGTCGGCCTGCAGATCGGCGATGACCACGCGAGCGCCTTCTTCGACGAATCGCCGCACGGTCGCCGCGCCCATGCCGCTTGCGCCGCCGGTGACGATCGCCACCTTGCCGTCCAGCCTTCCCATTGCTCGCCCCCACTCTCCCTTCGCTTGAGTGTACGACGGATCGAGCCGGTCGATTTCGTTCCGACGCTTTGCCAAGAAACGCCGGCAGTACAATGCCCGCCTGCTTGCCGACGCCAAGGAGATCGCGCATGTCGCTGCGTCGCATTTCGTCCACCGTCGCCCTTGCCATCGCGGCCGCGACGGGATGGCCGGCCGCGGCAAACGCGCCCGAGACGCTGTTCGTGGACGGCGTGGTCTGGACGGCGAATCCGGCTCAGCCCCATGCGGAGGCCGTGCTGGTGCGCGATGGCGTCATCCGCTACGTGGGCACTTTGGCGGAGGCGACCGAGCAGGCCGCCGAGGGCGCTCGGGTCGTTCGCCTGCAAGGCGGAATGTTGCTGCCGGGATTCGTCGAGAGCCACTCGCATCCCGCGGTGGCGGGTCTGCTCAACTCCAAACTGCAAGTCATCGGCACGCGCACCGTGGCCGACGTGCAGAAGGCGCTGGCCGACTACGCGCAGGCGCACCCCGACGAGAGCGTGCTGTTCGGCTTCGGCTTTCCAAGCGCGCTCAACACCGCGGTGAACGCTGCCGGCGTGATCGGCCCCTATCGCAAGGATCTCGACGCCGTCGTCGCGGACCGCCCGGTGGTGCTGATCGCCTTGGATGCCCACAGCGCTTGGCTGAACAGCAAGGCGCTGGGCATGGCGAACATCGACAAGAACACGCCCGACCCGCTGCCCGGCGTCCACTACTACCAGCGCGACGGCAGCGGCGAACCGACCGGCTGGATGGTGGAAGGCGGCGCGTTCTGGCCGCTGCTGCCGCTCTTCGGGGTCGGCACCAAGGCGGATTTCCGCACGGCGTTCCAAGAAATGCTGCCGAAGCTCTCGGCGATGGGCGTGACGACGGTGTTCGATGCCGGCATCCCCGGCGGCGATGCGATGGTGCGCAACGCCCTCGCCGCGCTGGTGGAGATGGAGCGCGACGGCGCCTTGCCGGTGCGTGTGCGGGCAAGCGCCTACCTGAACCGCATCGGCGTGACCGGCGAACAGATGGCGCAGCGCATCCGCGCGTTGCGCGAACCCATCGCCTCGCCGCTGGTGGATTTGCGCACTGCGAAGATCGGCAACGACGGCACCATCGAGGGCGAGACCGCCGCCACTCTGTCGCCGTACGCCCGTGGCGGCAGCGGCGCCGTGATGCTGGCCGAGAAGCCGCTGGCCGCCTACCTAGGTGGCTTGCGCCAAGCCGACTTCGACGCCCACATCCACGCCATCGGCGATGCCGCGCTGCGGGTGGCCGTCGATGCGTGGGCGAAGGCGCGAACGGCGCATCCAGAAGCGGACAGCCAAGCGGTCGTCGCGCACGTCATGCTGGCCGCGGACGAGGACTTGCGGCGCTTGCGGAACGTGGGAATGGGTGTGCAGACCACGCCGCACTGGGCGCATGATCTCGGTGGTTCCTTCGCCTTGTATTCGCGCCTTCTGGATGCGGAGCGCGGCGCCAGCACGATGCGCCTGCGGGATCTTTGGGAGTCCGCACCGCTCTTGGCGTTCGGCGCCGACTATCCGGCCACCGGCCTGCCTTTCGAGCAGACCTCGCCCCTGCACGGCATCGAAATCGGCATCACCCGGCGAGCGCCGGGAGCGACGCAAGGCGATCCGCTGCCGCCAGCCGACCAAGCGCTGACGCTGCCGGAAATGCTGACTGGCTACACGATCAACGGCGCCCGGCAACTGCGCTTGGCGGAGCAGACCGGCAGCATCGAGGAGGGGAAGCAGGCGGACCTGGTGGTTCTGGAACGCGACCTCTTCGCCGAGCAGCCGCACCGCATCCACGCCGTTCGCGTACACATGACGATGCTTGGCGGTCGCGTCGTCTACGAACGAACGGAGGGCGCCGGCGGCAACTTGGACCAGAACACTCGATGACCAACACGATACCGGCACCTTTGCGCCGGACGGACGACAACGCCGCTCCGCAGTGACTAGCCGCGGCGCATCTTCTCGATCAAGGCCTCCAATTCCGCCACCTTGGCTTTGGACGCTTCGGCCTCTGCTTTGGCCTCCTTCGCTTCTGCTTTGGACGCATCCGCCCTTGCATCTGACGCTTTCGCCCTTGCCTCGGACGCTTCCGCTTTCGCTCTGGCCTCTTCCGCCTCTGCCTTGGCCTCTTCCGCTTCTGCTACCGCCTGGCGTTTGGCGTTGGTCACCTCGTAGCGGGTCTCTAGGAACTCTCCGGTCGCCGGGTCGTACCAGCCCAGCGCAACATCCAGCGGATTGGCGCCGGGCTCCCTCAAGCACAGGCACAAACCGAGCAACTTGCTGCGGACGCCGACCACACCTTCCGCGAACGTCTCCTCCGGAAGTTGGCGGTACTCGCCGTCGCGCAGCTCGAAACCCGACAGTGGCGGCTTCAGCTGGCCATGCGGGTCGTAGAGGAAGTACTCCGGTACGCCAATCTTCGCGTAGGCGTCGCGCTTCTCGTTCTCGTCGCGCTGCCGACTCGAGGGCGAGGCCACCTCCAGCACGAAATCCGGCGGCTTGCCCTCCTCCCACACCACGTAGGAACTGCGGTGCCGGTTCGCCACTCCGAACGCCACGTACACGTCCGGCGACAACGGGGGATTCCCGGATTTCGTCCTCGAGTCGTAGGCAGGGTCCCAGTAGACGAACTGGTCCGTGCCCACGAACACGTCCAGCCGCTCGTGCCAGTACACGCGCAGGCCGCCGAAGCCATCCTCGATGGCGACCGCATGGCGCGTGTTCTGGGGCACCGGCTCGTCCTCACACGACGGCAGGCGCAGTTCGTCCGGCCCGGGCGCCCAGCGCAGGGCCGTGCCGTTGACCGCCTGCGGCGGACCGATCGATCCCAACGCACAGTTCGGCGGGAACTGCTCGTACGTCGCTCTGGTCATGGTTCCACTCCTCACGCACCAAGGCAGGTGCCGTAGGCACCTCGGCCACGGGCGCGAATCTAGCACACGCGCCGGCTCCCGAACGGCGAACCGCCGTGGGTCGCGTCGGCAAGTGAAGCATGGCCGCAGCGCCGGTCGTCAGGCGCGGAGGGTCGCCCGTCACAACAGCCGCTCCATGTGCGGCGCGTCGTCCGGCCACGGATCCTTGCCCATGTTGATGACGATGTTCTTCACCAGCGGCGGGCGTTTCGGCGCACCGTAGAGCTCGCGGCGATCCAACTCGCGCATCAGCATGGTGACGTGGTACGCCAGCCGCTCGCCCGCATCCAGCAACACGTCGTCCGTCAGCTTGATGACGACCAGCATGTGGGTCGCCTCCAGCTCGCGCTTCGGTCGCACCGGCACGCTCCACGTCACGTCCGCGAAGCGCCACTCCAGAGGCACCCAATCGATCGGCACCTGCTCCATGTTGTCGAGATCGAAGTCGTCGAGCCAGCCGGGCGGCGCCGACTTCGCCACGTAGCCGGTCAGCAGGTCCTGGATCATTCGGGCGAACCCGTAGATGGCCGCCGCCGGGTGCGGTCGGGGCCGCCGCGCCCAGGTGTGTTCCAGCACCGGCATCAGCACCTCTTGGCCGCCGACATCGGCCTTCAGCACCGTCTTCAAGTCCAGCCGCGTCTCCACCGTGTGATGGCCGCCGCGCCGACGCAGCAGGTCGGCCGTGGAACGGGATTTCTTCGCCACAGCCTGGTCGAGGGGCGTCAACCCTTCCAGAATCGTCAGCGCGTTCACCTCCGCGCCGTGATCCAGCAGCCGCCCGGCGATGCCCGGCGAGTCCAATTGCGCGGCGAAGTGCAGCGCGGTGAGGTCGTCCTGGGCTTGCACGTGGACGCTTGCGCCGGCCGCCAGCAGCGTGTCCGCCGTATCCACGGCGTTGTGGCAGGCGGCGACGTGCAGCGCCGAGGCGCCGAATTCGTCGCGCTGGTTCACGTTCGCGCCGTGCCACAGGAGCGCGAATGCGACCTTCGTGGCGTTGTAGCGAGCGGCGAAGTGCAGCGGCGTCCAGTGGGAGACGGCGGGGAGCACGGCGTGCTTGTCGGCGCCGCGCTTGATCAGGGCGAACGCCGCGAGCGCCGCGTCGACGCGGCAGGTGAGATGCAGCGGCGTCTCGCCAGCGCCGCTACCGTACTCGACGCCGAAGCCGGCCAGAAACGCGATCAACGTCTCGTCCTCGGCATCGTCTTCCGGCAGCCGCGCCTGCACGTCCGCGCCGCGTCGCACCAGCGCGTCGACGAGGCCGGGCAGATTCAGAATGGCGGCGTAGTGCAAGTCCGTCCAGCCGTGCTGGTCGACCAGGCGGGGTTCGAGCTTGCGGTTCAGGGCGCGGCGGAGCAGCAGCGGGGTCGGCTTCAAGGTCGTCATCGGCACACCGGTTCTTGCGTTGGAACCGGACAGTGTCGCGCCCCGCGCAACGCCTGTATGTAGGACATTTGCCATAGTCCGTGTAAGACATCTCTACAATCGACGCTGCGAAAACCGTGAAGAAAGCGTTCACAAGCGGTGACTATCGCTTGGTCACTTGCGGCATACCGAGACCGTCACGCCGAGTGCTAGACTTGGCAGGTACACGGGGCTGCCCTCGACTCGATGATTCGATGATCAACCTGCCCGTACACGTTCGAGACGCGCTGGTTCGGCTTGCCGAATCCAGCGACCGCGCTTCGCCCACGGTTTTCGCCGGACGCGAAGCCGAGTTCGAGTTGCTGAACGCCGCAGTGCGTGGCGCTCAACGCGGAGAGCCGGGGCACACCGTCGTCATCCACGGCGTCCCCGGCGCCGGCAAGACAGCGCTGCTGAACGAGTACGCGGCGCGGTTGCTGACGTATGGCGGCGGAACGGCTGGGCCGACCATAGCCGTGCCGCTGCGACCAGGCGACCTCGACGGGTCTCCCATGGCAATCCTTCAAGAGATCGACCGGCAGTTCCGCGAGTTCGAGGCGTCCGACGTGTGGCAGGACAGGCTGAACCGCATGGCCGGCGGCGCATCCCTGCTCGGCCATGCGTTGTTCGCAGCAGCCACGAAGCGGGACTTCAACGAGTTCCGCCGATCCGCAAAGGCACCCAACTCGCTCCCCGTCGCGCTCGATGACTACTTCGCGTTCCGGTTCGATCGCCGCGACAGCACCGTCGTTCTGCTAGTCGACGAGGCGCAGAACCTGGACGACACGGCGCAGGTTCGACGGCACTTGGATGCGCTGCACGGCGGCGTCAGAGCGCACATGACGGTGCTGCTGGCTTGCTTCGGATTGGCGAACACCATCGAGCGTCTGCATGAGCTTGGACTGTCGCGGCTTGCTACGGGCCACGCGAAATCGATTGGTGTCCTATCCCAAGAGGATGCGGAGCGCACAGTGGCCGGCACGTTGGATGCGGCGCTCGCCGACTTCGCGTTCCAAGACGAGCAGGGTGACGATGCGCGCCAAGGACAGTGGATCGGCACGGCGACAGCGACAATCCTTGCCGAGAGCGGCAATTTCCCGCATCATCTGGCGAATGGGTGCCGTGCGCTGGCGAAGATCGTCTTGGACGAGGGCATCGGGGAGGTGCCGCCGGTGGAGCGTTTGCGCGAAAGATGCCGAGACCACAGGCGCGAATACTACGATGCACGGCTGCGTCCTTGGGCAGACCACATGACAGCGTTGGCGCAAGGCTTCTCGAACACGCAAGACGGATGGACGCCGGTTGCTGATGTCAAGCGGGCTTTGATGGCGGCGGACGACTTCGGCGATCCTGTGGACAGAGGGAAGGCTACGACCATGCTCAAGGAGCTGTGCGCCAACGGCTACGTCGAGCGGCGTGCGGGCACGTGCCGCCTCGCCTTGCCATCGTTGTCGTCCCACTTCGCAGACATCCGGCACCGATTGGAGAAGGTCGCATGAACCCGATAGTCGCAAGTGTATTCAAGAGGGCAGATCACGACGCTGCCGTGATGAAGGCTCTGAGGTCATGCGGCAAGCAGTGGTTCGAGGAGACTGTCGAAGACTTGATGGATGAGACTATTCCACATCAAACACTCGTACAGAACGCTATCCAGCGCGGGAATACGCCCGCCTCGGCGGCAACCAAGGTCTCGCAGGGCCGCAAGGCGTTGCGCCTCTGCGGTTATCTCGGATCCAGCGAACGACAAATGCACGTCGGGCCGCCATCGCCCCTCTTGGGTGCGCGGCAACAGGGCGCAACGTCGCCAAGAGTTGGGCAACAGCCCGACACATCAACCACTGCGCTCAATGTCGTCCTATATGGTCCTCCCGGCACAGGCAAGACCTACAAAACAGCGCAGCGTTGCGTGGAGATCTGCGACCAAAGCAATGACGATCACGACGTTCGCGACCGCTACCGGGACTTGGTCGCCGATGGGCAGGTCGAGTTCGTCACCTTCCACCAGTCCTACGGCTACGAGGAGTTCGTTGAGGGACTGCGCCCCGCGGTGGCCGATGTAGGCGGCGCAGGCTTCCGCTTGGAGGCTGTTCCCGGCGTACTCAAGCGGATCGCGGATCGGGCACGCGACGACGCGGAATCCACCTACGTCCTCGTGATCGACGAGATCAACCGCGCCAACATCTCCAAGGTGATGGGCGAGCTCATCACGCTGCTCGAAGAGGACAAGCGCGAGGGCGCGGAGAACGAGATCGCCGTTGCGCTGCCACACTCGGGCGAACGGTTCACGTTGCCGTCGAATCTGCACATCCTCGGCACCATGAACACGGCCGACCGCTCCATCGCGCTGATCGACACCGCACTGCGACGCCGCTTCGATTTCGAGGAGATGGCACCAGACGCCCGCATGCTGCGCATTGTGGATGGCGTCCACTTGCCCAACGTGTTGACGAAGATCAACGAGCGGCTCGAATACCTCATCGACCGCGATCATCTGATCGGCCATGCGTGGCTGATGAAAGCAGCAAACAAGAGCGACGTGGATGGGGTGATGCGACGCAAGATCATCCCGCTCATCGCCGAGTACTTCTACGACGACTGGCGCAAGGTTCGCGCCGTACTCGGCAATACCGACGACTTCGTGAAGGGTGAGCCGTTGAACGCGCCGCCCGGACTCGACGACCTAGACGCGGATCAGCGCTTCCGCTGGGCGATCCAAGAACCTCCTTACGCGGACAACGCCTACGACCGCCTCATCCGCGGACAGGCACCTACGACCGAGGGCGATGCGAGCGAGTAGGATCCTCCCGCCCGTCCGGGAAAACGCACGGTTCGCGCTTGAGGATCGATTTGCCGAGCGGCTCTCCGCGACCGCCCTGCGAGCGAAGAAACGCCTCAGGGTTCCAAGCGTCCTCGAGCGCACCCGCACCGGGCTCAAGGCCGCCGGAGTCGTCGGCATCGTCGCGGCACCCGGGGTCACGCTTGAGATACTCCCCAAGGTCGATGGCGAAGACGGGGCGGTTCGCAAGGCGCTGGTATCCATGCTCTCCCTCGCTTGGGGCTTGCGCGTTGCCGATGGCGAGCTCGCTGGTCTCGATACGCAGCGCAACGACTTGCTGGAAGTGCTGATCGGTCTGTTCGCCAACCGGCTGCTCGTGGCGGTGCGGCGAGGGTTGCCGCGGCGGTACGTCGGGTTCGAGGAGGACTTGAGGCTGCTTCGGGGCAGCTTGAACGTGGTTCGCCAAATCACGTCGTTGGCGGCGAGGCCGGACGTGCTGGCGTGTCGGTTCGAGGAACTGTCGGCGGATACGCCGTTGAATCGGGTGCTGAAGGCCGCTGTTCGGCGCCTCGTGGGCGTCACGCGCTCGGCGGCCAACGCGAGGCTGTTGGGCGAACTCGCCGCTCGTTTCGAGTCGGTGGGCGATTCGCCGACGCCGCTCAAGGAGCCGGTGCGCTTGGATCGCACCAATGCTGCCTACCACGACCTGCACCGGCTGGCGCGGCTGCTCCTGAGCGGCGATTGGCAGAGCACCACCGGCGGCGAGGCGCTCGGCTTCTCGCTGCTGTTTCCGATGGCGGAGCTGTTCGAGAGGTTTGTCGGCAAGCTGCTCCTGCGGAGCGCGGCACCTTGGTCTGTATCGCCACAGGAGAGACGGCACAGTGCCTTGGCGGACGACGCCGGGCCGTTGTTCGCGTTACAGCCCGACGTGGTGATCCGCTCCCCGGCAGGGCCGATCGTGCTGGATACCAAGTGGAAGGCGCTCTCAGCCGACGACGGCAGGAAGCTCGGCGTTGTGCAGGACGACGTCTACCAAGTGCTTGTCTACGGACAGGCGTACGATGCGGAGCGGCTGGTGCTGCTCTACCCGTGGCGGGCTGGATTGGAGAAAGGAGTCGTCAAATCTTGGCGTGTGCAGGGTACGCAGACGCGGCTCGACATTGCGACGGTCGATGTCGGCCAGCCAGCGAGCGTCGCCTGCGCGTTGCGCGAGATCGTTCGCGCAGTCTGAGCGCCTGGCACATACTTGGGCTAACGCAACCAAGCGGAGACGTGGGCATGGCCGACACCTATTCCACCTACCTCACCTTCGACAGCAACTGCCGCGAGGCGTTCGAGTTCTACAGTTCGGTGTTCGGGGAAGACTTCCACGTGTTCGATACGTTTGCGGAAGCGCCGGCGGAGATGGACGTGCCGGAGGAGCAGCGGGATCGCGTGATGCACGTGTCGCTGCCGATTGGCGACGGCATCCTGATGGGCAGCGACACCATGCCCGGCGCCCCGCCATTGGTGACCGGCAGCAACTTCTCCCTCTCCGTTGGCACCTCCAGCAAGGAAGAGGGCGACGAGCTGCTCGCCAAGCTCTCGGCGGGCGGCACCGTCACCATGCCGATGGAGACCACGTTCTGGGGCGCCTACTTCGGCATGTGTACGGATCGGTTCGGCATCAACTGGATGGTGGTCTTCGAGGCCGACGCCTAGCCGCTGCGCTTCCTTCCACCCGAACTATTGCCCAGACCGTGAAAAGCGTTCTCTACCTCGTTCGGCGCGGCCCCGGAGTCGCGGCGGACGAGACCATCGACCTGGCGCTGGTGTCCGGCGTCTTCGAGCAGCGGGTCTCCATGCTGTTCATGGACGATGGCGTGTACCAGCTGGTCGGCCTGGACGAACGCCAATCGTCCGTCAAGGCGCTGCCGACCTACGACATCGAAGCCATCCACGTCTCCAGGCCCAGCTTGACGGAACGGGCCATCGATGAAGCCGAGATTGGGCTGGCCGTGCAGATCGCGGATTCCGACGCCATCCGCGCCCTCCTCGCCAGCCACGACGTGGTGGTGACCGACTGATGGCCGTACTGCATCTCCTCGCCAATCCCGCGGCGGTCGCATCCTGCCGGAGCGCTCTCGCCGCCGACGATTCCTTGTTGCTCATTGGCGAAGGCGTCCTCGCGCAGCCGCTGCTCCTAACCATCGAGACGCCGAAGGTGCGCCAGGGCGTGCTGGCCGAGGACGCGGAACGGTTCGGGCTGGCGGCGGTCGCGGGCGTCGAGCGGCTCTCCTACGCGGATTTCGTCGCCTGGGTGGTGGAGTGCGAACGCAGCGTCACATGGACTTGAGGCTGGACGCACAGGGCCACTTGGCCAGCGCGAACGATTGGAACGATGCGGTTGCCGGGCAACTGGCGGAAGCCGCCGGAGTCCAACTCGGCGCGGATCACTGGCGCGTCTTGCGCATCCTCCGCCGCTTCCACGCCGAAACCGGCGTCGCGCCCTCGATGCGCCCGCTGGTCAAGCTGCTGCGCCAGAGCGACCCGCCCTTGGCCTCCAGCATCGCGCTCCTACGCCTCTTTCCAAGCCCAGCCGGCAGTCCCGACAGCCCGGCGGTGGTCGCCGCCAGAATCGCCGGCCTGCCCCGCCCGGACAAGTGCCTGTAGGCTGCTCCGGCGGCTTCAAGCCCCCCGCGATGCCGCAGCGAACGAGACCACGCGCCCGACGATGGTGGTGGCTGGGCCCTTACCGCCGCGAGCCCGAACCTTCGACGCCAAGTCGCCGAGCGTGCCGACCACGATGCGTTCGTCCGCGCGAGTGCCGCGCAGCACGGTGGCGGCTGGCGTCTCAGCAGCCATGCCGTGCGCCATCAAGCCTTCGCAGACGCCATCGAGCGCATCCAGGCCCATGTAGACGACGAGCGTTTGCCGCACGGCGCCAGCCAGCGCCGCCCAGTCCATGCGGACTTCGCCACCGTGCCGCCGCGCGGTGACGAAGCACACCGAGTCCGCCCAGTCGCGGTGCGTCAGCGGAATTCCCGCCACAGCCGCGCACCCCTGCGCCGCGCTCACGCCCGGCACCACCTCGAACGCCACGTTGCGCCGCGCCAACGCTTCGATCTCCTCGCCGCCGCGCCCGAAGACAAGCGGATCGCCGCCCTTCAAGCGCACCATGCGCAGCCCCTGCGCGGCACCCTCGACCAGTCGTTCGATGATCCGCGCTTGGCGCTGCTTGCTGCCGACGCCACCACCGAAGGGTTCGCGGCCAACGTCGACTCGTTCCGCATCGCGGCGGCAACGCGCCAGCACATCGGCGCTCACTAGCCGGTCGTGGCAGATCACGTCTGCCCGTTGCAGGCAGCGCAGCGCCTTCAGCGTCAGCAGATCGGCATCGCCCGGCCCAGCGCCCACCAAGGACACGAAGCCCGTAGCGAGCGGCGCGTTCAGCGCCGCATCGAGAACGCGATCCGCTGCCGGAATGTCGCCGCGTTGCGCCAGCATCGCCAGTTCCGAGTCGATGGCCAAATCCCAGAAGCGTTGTCGATGCCGAAGGTCCGGCAACGCGGCGCGGATGCGTTCGCGGCGGCTGCGAAGGTAGTCCGCCAGATCGCCCACCGCGCTCGGCACTACAGCCTCGATGCGTTCCCGCAAGCGCCGCGCCAAGGTGGGCGAAGCGCCGCCGGTGGAAATCGCCACCGTCACGCTGCCGCGGTCGACGATGGCGGGAAAGAGCGCCGTGGAGCGCTCGCCGTCGTCCACGCAGTTCACCAGCACGCGCCGCTGCGCACAGGCTCGGCTCACGGCCTCGTTGGTTTCCGCGTCGTTGGTGGCAGCGATCACGAGCAGCCGCCCGGCCACGTCGTCCGGCGCGAACGGGCGTTCTTCAATACGGGCGCCGTGGGATTCGCAGAGTTCGCGGACGCCGGGGGAAACCTCCTTGGCCACCACCACGAGTTCAGCACCCACGGCGACGAGCGGTTCGAGCTTGCGCCGCGCCACTTCGCCGCCGCCCACCACCAAGCAAGGCTGGCCGGCCAGTTTCAGCGACAGCGGCAACGCCTGCATCGGCAAGCTGCGCCAGTCAGGCGTCCAAGCGCGAGGCGCCGCCCATGTAGGGGCGCAAGGCATCCGGCAGATGCATCACGCCGTCGCCGTCCTGGTAGTTCTCGAGCACGGCGATCAGCGTGCGCCCAACGGCGAGACCGGAGCCGTTCAGGGTGTGGACGTAGCGCGGACGCCCGTCCTCCCCCCGAAAACGCGCCATCATGCGGCGCGCTTGGAAGTCCAGGAAGTTGCTGCAGGAGGAGATTTCGCGGTAGCGCCGCTCCGCGGGTAGCCAGACTTCGAGATCGATGGTTCTGGCGGCGGCGAAGCCCAGGTCTCCGGTACACAGCGCCACTGCGCGGTAGGGAAGTTCGAGCTTGCGCAGAATGGCCTCGGCATGGCCGGTGAGTTCGTCGAGCGCGTCCCAGGAGTGCGCCGGATGGACGATCTGCACCAGTTCGACCTTCTCGAACTGATGCTGGCGGAAGATGCCGTGGGTGTCCTTGCCGTAGTTGCCGGCCTCGCTGCGAAAGCACGGCGTGTGGGCGACGAAGCGCAGCGGCAGGTCGTCGGCGTCCAGAATGGTGTCCCGGGCCAGATTGGTCACCGGCACTTCGGCGGTGGGGATGAGGAACTGATCCCGCTCGCGCCCGACAGCGAACAGGTCGTCCTCGAACTTCGGCAGCTGGCCGGTGCCTTCGAGGGTGGCCCGATCCACCACGTAGGGCACATAGACCTCCTCGTAGCCGTGTTCGCCGGTGTGGGTGTCGATCATCAGCTGCGTCAGGGCGCGATGGAGCTTGGCCAGCGGGCCGCGCAGCACCGAGAACCGAGCGCCGGACATCTTCGCCGCGGCTGGCAAGTCGAGCAGGTCGTCGGCCAGCGCCACGTGGTCGCGGGGCTCGAAGTTGAACGTCGGCGGTTCGCGCCAACGCCGGAGTTCCACGTTGTCCGCGTCCGTGCGGCCCGCCGGCACGGCGTCGTCCGGCACGTTCGGAATCGCCATCGCGAAGTCCGCGAGTTCGCCGCGCACGGTCTCGAAGCTGGCCTTAGCGGCGGCAAGCCGCTCGCCGAGGTCGCCCACCGCGGCGATCAACGGCGCCACGTCTTCGCCCGCGGCCTTGGCCTTGCCGATGCGCGAGGAGGCGGTGCGCCGCTCGTTCTGCAGCTGTTCGGTTTCCACTTGCAGCGCCTTGCGGCGGCTCTCCAACTCGCGGAAGCGCTCGACGTCGAAGTCGAAGCCGCGGCGGCCGATCTTCGCGGCGATGCCTTCGAGGTCCTGGCGCAAGCGCTTCGGATCGATCATGTCAGCGCTCCCATCGCGCGATAGCCTGCAAACGCCGCGCCAAGGCTCAGGACGACGCTGCCGAACACGTACACCGCGCACCAGCGGTAGCGCTCCTGTTCCCACAACGCCACGGCGTCCGCCGAGAACGCGGAGAACGTGGTGAAGGCACCGAGCACACCAGCCACCAGAAACGCCCGGCCGACGGTCTCGAACCAAGGCGCATCGGCGAAAGCGCCGATCAATCCGCCGACGGCGAAGGATCCCAGCACGTTGGCTGCGAACGTGCCCCACGGCAACGCACCCGAAGCCCAGGCTTGCAGGCCGTAGCGCAGCACGGCACCGCAGGCGCCACCTGCCGCGACCCAAAGAATGGCCTTCAACTCGAGCCTCGAACGCTTAGCGGTAAAGATGGAAGTCTATGGCAAACGTGGCGGCGGTGCCGCGGAGTCCGTCGGCGAAGCTGGCGACTCCTCGCGCCCAGCCGTATCGTCTTCCTTCGCCCGCGCCAGACGGTCCTGTTCGCGCAACGCTGCCAAGTGCGCGGCCACCTTCGCCTCCAAGCCTCGGTTGGTTGGTTCGTAGAACACCTGGTCCGGCACTTCGTCCGGGAAGTAGCGCTCGCCAGCGGCGTAGGCGCCCTCTTCCGCGTGGGCGTAGCGATAGCCCTTCGCATGGCCCAAAGATTCGGCCAGGCGCGTCGGGGCGTTCCGCAAGCGCAGCGGCACTGGATGCGAGGGCTGTTCGCGGACGAACGCCATCGCCTTGCCCAAGGCCGTTTCCACGGCGTTGCTCTTCGGCACGCTCGCCAGGTAGAGCACGGCCTGTGCAAGCGCCAAGTCGCCTTCGGGCGAACCCAGGCGGTGGTAGGCGTCCCAAGCCGCGACGCAGAGCTGCAAGGCGCGGGGATCGGCGTTGCCGATGTCTTCGCTCGCCATGCGCACGAGGCGGCGGGCGACGTAGAGCGGATCGCAGCCGCCGTCCAACATGCGCGCCAGCCAGTAGAGCGCAGCGTCCGGCGACGAACCGCGCACCGCCTTGTGCAGCGCCGAAATCTGGTCGTAGAAGGCGTCGCCGCCCTTGTCGAAGCGGCGGTAGCTCTGCCCGCTCGCCTCCTGCACATGCGCCGCTTCGACCACCTCGCCCGTCAGCTGCGCGGCGATCTCCAGCGTGTTGAGCGCTCGCCGGGCATCGCCGTCCGCCAAGGCCACCAGTTCGTCCACCGCGTCCTCGGCCAGCGCCAGCCGCAAATCGCGCTCGGCGGCGCGGCGCAGCAGCGCCGCGACATGCTCGGCTTCGAGCGGCTTGAGGAGGTAGACGCGGGAGCGGGAGAGCAGCGCCGCGTTCACCTCGAAGGACGGGTTCTCCGTGGTGGCGCCGACGAACACCACCGTGCCCTTCTCCACGTGCGGCAGGAACGCATCCTGCTGCGCCTTGTTGAAGCGATGCACTTCGTCGATGAAGAGCACGGTCGTGCGCTCCGGCAGCGCTTCGGCCGCGGCGATGGCGGCGCGCACATCGCGCACCCCGGCGAGCACCGCGGACAGGCTGATCCAGTGCGCTTCGGCGGCTTCGGCGAGCAGTCGCGCCAGCGTCGTCTTGCCGGTTCCTGGCGGGCCCCAGAAGATCATCGAGTGAACGCTGCCGCGTTCCGCCAACTGGCGCAGCGGCCGCCCAGCGTCCAGCAGATGTTCCTGGCCGACGTACTCGTCGAGGCTGCGCGGCCGCATCCGATCCGCCAGCGGGCGGGCGAGCGGCGCGGCTTCGGCGGCTTCGTCAGCGGGGAGCAGGCTGCTCTGGGCGCGCGGCGTCTGGGCTTGGCGTTGGGACATCGCCGATGACGTCGATCCCGGCGGGGACCTCGAACTCGAAGAGCGACGAGTCTAGCACCGCGTTCAGCGTCGCCTCGCGGAAGGCGATGCGGGTGTACTGGTTCAGGTGGTCGACCACGACGATGCCGCTCGGCACGACCGCTTCGGGAGATTGCGAGAACGACAGCGTCGCCTCGCGCAGCACGGCGCCCGGGTCGCGGGGCGTGAGCACGAAACGCACCTCTTCCGCGTCTTCGGCATCTGCCCGACGAACGTGGAACTGCGCCGTCGCGCTGCCGCCGACATCCAGCAGGAAGACCGCCGGCGTGCCTTCGATCGCCTCCGCGAGCGGCTGCACGGTGGCTTGTTCGAGGTCCGGATCGTAGACCCAGAGCGACTCCCCATCGGCGACGAGCAGTTGCGGATAGGGATCGTCCACTTCCCAGCGCAGCCGCCCGGGCCGTTGCAGGCGCATCCGCCCGGAACTGGTTTGCAGCACTTCGCCGTAGCTGTTGGCGACCACCTGCTCGAACTCGGCGGCGAACGTCTCCATGCTCGCCAGCAAGTGTTCAAGGTCGGCCGCGGCATCCTCGCTCTCGGCGAACGCGGGCCCGGCGACAACCGCCAGCGCCAAAGCGCTGGCGCGAACCGCGCTAGGCAGCGTCATCGGCCCGCTTCGGCACCAGCACGTCGCGCCCGCCGTTGGAGTTCATCGGCGAAACGACGCCGGCCTGCTCCATCGCTTCGATGAGCCGCGCGGCGCGGTTGTAGCCGATGCGCAGCTTGCGCTGCACGGCGGAAATGGATGCCCGCCGCGAGTGCAGGACGAACGCCACCGCTTCGTCGTACAGCGGCTCCTTGCTCTCCGTGTCGCCATCGCTGAAATCCACCGTGCCCGGAACCTCCGCGTCCGGCGGGGCGCCGTCGAGCAGGTTGGCGATGTAGTCCGGCTCGCCGCGGCTCTTCCAGTCCGCCGCCACGGCGTGGACTTCCTCGTCGGAAACGAACGCGCCGTGGACGCGGGTGGGCATGCTGGTGCCGGGCTGCAGAAAGAGCATGTCGCCGTGGCCGAGCAGATGTTCCGCGCCGCCCTGGTCGAGAATGATGCGCGAGTTGCCGTCGCTCGACACCTGGAAGGCGACCCGCGCCGGGATGTTCGCCTTGATGAGGCCGGTGATGACGTCCGCCGAGGGGCGCTGCGTGGCGAGCAGCAGGTGGATGCCAGCGGCGCGCGCTTTCTGGGCGATGCGGGCGATCAGCTGTTCCACCTTCTTGCCGACCACCATCATCATGTCCGCGAACTCGTCGATGACGACGACGATGAACGGCAGGTGTTCCAACGCGGGAGGCGCCCCGCCAGCATCGTCCGGCCACAGCGGGTCCGGAATCGGCTCGCCGCTGGACTCCGCCTCCACAATGCGCTTGTTGTAGCCGCCGAGATTGCGCACGCCGAGCGCCGCCATCAGCCGATAGCGGCGTTCCATCTCGGCGACGCACCAGTTGAGCGCCTGGGCGGCGTCCTTCATGTCGGTCACCACCGGCGTGAGCAGATGCGGGATGTCGTCGTAGACAGCCAGTTCCAGCATCTTCGGATCCACCAGAATCAGGCGCAGTTCGTCCGGCGTCGCCTTGTAGAGCATCGACAGCAGCATGGCGTTGATGCTCACCGACTTGCCGGACCCGGTGGTGCCAGCCACCAGCAGATGCGGCATCTTGCCGATGTCCGCCATCACCGGCACGCCAGCGATGTCCTTGCCAAGCGCCAAGGTCAGCGGCGACTTGGAACGGCGCACCTGGGGCGCGTCGAGGATTTCCTTGAGGCGAACCGTCTCGCGCTGTTCGTTGGGGATCTCGATGCCGACCACGGACTTGCCGGGAATCACCTCGACGATGCGCACGCTCACCACCGCCAGCGAGCGCGCGAGATCCTTCGCCAAGGCGCTGATCTTGCTGACCCGCGTACCTTTGGCGAGTTCGAGTTCGAAGCGCGTGACCACCGGGCCGGGCAGCGCCGAGACCACCCGCGCCTCGACGCGGAAATCGGCGAGGCGTTCTTCGAGCAGGCGCGAGAGATCCTCGAGAAGCTCCTTGGAATAGCCGCCGCTGGCTAGGCGGTCGTAGTCCTCGAGCAGACCGAGATCGGGGAGTTCGGTGACAGGCGACTCGCCGGCGGCCGGACGCTTGCGGACGTCGATGGCTATGGGTGCGGTCGCTTGAACTTCGGAAGCGACCGGCACTGGTGCCGGTGCCGCGACCGGCGCAGGCGGCGGTTCTTCGGATACCACGACCGGCGCGGGTGGCGGTTCTTGCGGGGCCGCGATTGGCGCAGGCGGTGGGTCTTCCACGGCCAACGGCGCCGCCGATGCAGCGATTTGAGGTTCCTCGGCAGCGAGCTCCTCGAACACCGGCTCAGGGTCTTCAACGGTGCTCTCCCGCAACGCCGACTGTGCTTCTTCGACCGCGAACGATTCGCTCGGCTCTTCCAATGCCAAGGGCTCGCCGGGCTCTTCCGCCGCCGCTGCCGGCAAGGGATCAACGACAGGCTCGCGCACGAGGCCAACAGTGGGTTCAAGGCGCTGCGTCTTGGCGCTGGGCCGCCCGCGCACCGCCACCGTCGGTTCCTTGCGCACCCGTTCGGCTTTCGGCGCGGGAACAACCGGCTCCGGCGCGGCTTCCACAATCGGCAGCGAAACGAGAGCGGGCTCGGGCTGCGGCGCTTCGACCTCGGGCGCCCGCCTTCGCGCGAACGGCGCAACGCTCGGCAGCTTCACCACCAATCCACTCCTTCGATGCGCAACCATCGCCAGCGCAACCAGCCGCCGCGCAGACGCCTCGATGCCGCGCCCGACCTGTTCGACGACATGCAGCCACGAATAGCGCAGCGCCGCCTGGGAACCCACCAGCAACGCCGCCACCGCGCACAGCGTGAGTCCCACCCAGTTCAGCACCGGCAGACCGACCGCCACGATGCTGGCCCCCACGGCGCCGCCAGGCCCCGCTGGCAGGCCGCCATCGTCCACCGCGTGCAGCCGCGTCAGAACGCACGTGGAGACCAAGACCGCCACGAATCCGCCAACGCGAATCAGCCCCTCGGGCCAGGAGCGAAGATCAGGCAGGCCGCGCCGCAACAGCATCGCGCCGCACAGCGCAAGACCGGCCGGCAGCAGGTGCGCGGCCCAGCCGAAGGCGAGAAACATCACATCCGCCGCCAGCGCCCCGCTCCTGCCGACCAGATTGGAAACGGCGAGATCGGTGCCAGCGAAGGTGACCGCCGGATCCATCGGCGAATAGGAGCCAAGCGCCAGCAGCAGATACAGCGCCACAGCGACACACGCGACAAGGCCGATTTCCCGGCCCGGCAAAGCGGAAAGCACGGCAGGACGAGACATGGAGAAGTCCCTTTCTCCACAAGCGTTGCCCGCAGTCTAACGCGCTCCCCGCCCGCGCACAATGCGCCCACGCAGCAGGGCGTGCGGCATTCGGTGGCACAAGTGTTGAGAGCTGTCGGGATTCGGCGCAACGCTACCGCGTCCACTCGGCGGCCCGGGGACGGCGATAGCGCCCGACTCAGGCATCGGCCCGCATCTTCGTCAGCACGTGGATGGCGAAGTCGCGCCGCACGTTGGCCGGGGCTGCGAGGAAACGGTCGATGGCGGTTCGGGCACGGTGGATGTCCATGAGCACTTCGGACTTGCCGATCCGGTAATCCGGGTCGTAGTCCGCGAAATGGCGTTTGCTTTGCAGAATTGCGAACACCCGCCCGAATTGCCGTACGCCATCGGGAAACGACGACGGCATGTTCTCGCAACGCGCCCTCGCCTGATTGTGTTCCGGCGCCCGGTACGCCCGCCGCCACATCGGCCGGTTGCCGACGGTGCCAGCGCGGCCTGCCAAACGGTCCGCGCAGGTGCGCGCCAAGCAGTGGAACATGGCGTAGTACGCGGTGCTGACGGCGCGGCACAAGTCCACGCGGCGTGGCCGACGGGGGTTGATCTCCGCGAGATCCACGGCGAGTTGCAGGAGGTGATCAGGGTCCACGACGCGCTACTCCGGCTCGTGGCCGACTTCCGATTCGGCGATGAACGAGACGACCGGAGACGCCTCGACTTCCGCGTCTTGGAGTTCGGTCCACAAGCGGTCGATCAGCTTGATCTGCGCCAAGGAGTCGGGGAGGCCCTCGGTGCCGTTGCTGTCGTCGTAGGTGAAGCGGATCAAGAGGACCTCGCCGTAGTCGTCCACTTCCGGGTTCACCGACAGCACCCCGAGCGTCGTATCCGCGCACTGCCGGTGCAGGAAGCCATCCACGGTGCTCCGCGCCCGTTCCAGAACCCGCTGCTTCATCGCTCCGCTCCTGCTCGACGACTTTGAACGTTTGGAGTCTACCCCATCGCTCGGCGCGGTGGCGTTTTCTTGGCTCAATGGGGCTTAGTAGTGTGTACGACAAATCCTTGGTGATTATCTGGGAACGCGTGCGTCCGCGCCTGTGTACAGGCGGCCCGCTTGCAGGCGAAACGCATGCGCTCCCAGGACGTGCAGCAGCAGATGCCGTCAAATGTCGCACACTCCACGCAGCACCGCTTGGCGACGCAGCCGGCGCCGATCATTGAACGCCCTTCGCCGCTTCGCGCAAAAGCGCCATCGCCGGTTTCGACTTGCGCCAGTACCGGCCGTACTCCTTCCAATACTCCCACGCTTGGTCCGCTCCGCCAACGGTGATCGAGCCTGGGTAGGAGCGCTTCGGTTCGGGATGGCTGCGGCTGAGGAGTTCCTTGGCCACCAGCGGCAACTGGTCGATGCAGGTCTCCAAGGCGGCGCGAGCTTCCGGCAGGCGCTTGGCGAGGGCGAGCGCAAGCGCCTTCGAGTAGAGGATTTCCGGCATCTGGTCGCCCGCGTACCGCTCGCAGAGGTCGAGCACGGCCTCTTTGTCTTTCACCTCGAACCAGCACTTCGGCAACAGGTGTCGAGCGCCTTGGTTGTCGTTCGGGTTGACGGCCACCAGTCGCTTCAGAATGACGATGGCGTCGTGCCAGGCGCCTTGGTCCATGCGATGAACGGCGAGCGTGTGGTACGCACGCATGAAAGGCCGATTGTCCAGTTCCAGCCAGCTCAATCGAGCGGTCTC
The DNA here is from genome assembly GCA_965243175.1 of Candidatus Azotimanducaceae bacterium. Classification (GTDB taxonomy): domain Bacteria; phylum Pseudomonadota; class Gammaproteobacteria; order Pseudomonadales; family Azotimanducaceae; genus VXYL01. Next base: position 3,954,511 of record OZ251532.1, read on the forward strand.
CCATTGGAACTTGGCAGGCAGCGCCTGCAAGCCAATCGCGACCGCGGCTTGGCAGTACACGTAGCTCTCGAGGGGGTCGTGATCGCCGAGGAACACGCCGAGGTGTTGCAATGCGTCGATGTGGTTCGGGCATGCCCCTGCGATGTCCCGAATCAGCGCTTCGGCCTCCTCGTGTTGCCCGTCGTCGTATGCGTCGAGCGCATCGTTGAAGCTGCTCTCGATCTCGTAGGTAAGCGCAGGATCCCGAAAGACCCACTCGTTCTCCTCAAGCTCCAACAACTCCACTGGCCAGGTCCTCCGTGCGACGAGTCGAAGAGATTACATCATCATGTAGTCTCCTTGGTCCCACCCCACCTTGGCCGGTGCCTGCAAGGACGCGATGATCGACGAAGTCGCAACGCCCTTTCGGGAGTTCATCCAAGAGTCGCTGGTGCCGCGCAACGAGTTGCTTCTGGCGCTGACGGACGGAGACTTGGCGTTCCAGCCCGGCGGCGACAATCCGACGTTCGGCGAACTGTGTCTGCGCATCGGCGAGACGCAGCACAGCTACGCGGAGTCGTTCCGCACCTTCGTGGCCGATTTCGACTATCGCCACCCGGATCCCTCCATCGCCGGCAGCATCGAGCGCCTGCGCGAATGGCACGGCCATCTCGACAGCGAGTTCGAGAGCGCGCTGGAGAGCTTGTCGAAAGCCGATGCCGGGCGCAGCGTCCGCCGCGAAGGGGTGCAGGTGCCGTTAGCGGCCCATCTGCTGGTCTTCAACGAGGCGCTGCTCTTGTTCTTCGGCAAGGCGTTCGTCTATCTCAGGGCCGGCGGCATCGCCATGCCGAACAAATGGGGCGCTTGGGTGCGGTAGTCTTTCGCGGTCGTTCGAGTGGGAGGTGGCGTATGAAGGCGGTGTACTGCGAGACCCATGACGGGCCGGAAGCGCTGGTGGTTCGGGAAGTCGCCGAACCCGGGCCGCCCGGGCCGGGGCAGATCGAAGTCGCGGTGGCGGCGCGGGGCATGTCGTTCACCGATGTGCTGATGAGCCGTGGCGGGTACCAGGTGCAGCCGCCGCTGCCGTTCGTGATCGGCGGCGAAGGCGCGGGCGAAGTGGCCGCGGTCGGGAGCAACGTGGACGGGCTCGCGGTGGGCGACTCGGTGCTCGTGCCGGCGGGCTGCGTGGAGCGCGTGGTGGTGGATGCGAAACGCGCCACGCCCGTTCCGCGCGGCGTCGATCTGGAACAGGCGGCGGCGTTTCGTGCCAACTACGCCACCGCGCTCTACGCCATGCAGCGTGGCCGCTTGCAGGCTGGCGAGACGCTGCTCGTGCATGGCGCGGCGGGCGGGGTCGGCCTGGCCACCGTGGACGTCGGCAAGCTCATGGGCGCCACGGTGATCGCCACGGCTGGCGCCGACGACAAGCTCGCCGTGGTGCGCGAGATGGGCGCGGATCACACCATCAACTACGGCGACGGCTTCCGCGAACAGGTGAAGGCGCTGACCAATGGACGCGGCGCGGACGTGATCTTCGATCCGGTGGGCGGCGACGTGTTCGACGAGTCGATGCGCTGCGTGGCGCCGTTCGGGCGCATCCTGATCGTCGGCTTCACCGGCGGGCGGCCTGCGCTGGCGAAGACCAACCACCTGCTCATCAAGGACGCCGAAGCCATCGGCTTCACCATCGGCGGGCTGGGCCGCCACGATCCGGCTTGGGCGGCGCGCAACCAGCGCGTGCTCATGGGCTGGCTGGCGGCCGGCCGCATCCGGCCGCACATCTCGCACCGCCTGCCGCTGGCGCGAACCGCCGAGGCGCTTCAGCTCATCACCGAGCGCAAAGTGGTGGGCAAGGTCGTCGTCGTGAACTGAACGGCGACCCCGGCCCCTCACTGCATCAGCGACTGCGCCAGCATGTAGCGGTTGCCGTCCGGACTGGCGAAGACCGCGAGCTTCACCATGCCCGGCAGTTCGATGGTCTCGCCGTCGAAGGCGACGCCGTTCGCCTCCAGCTCCGCCCGCGCTTCCGCAATGTCCACGACGCCGAACACCGGCACCGTGTTGCCGCTGGCCGCATCGACTTCGCCTTCGGCGAGGCCGATGGTCACGCCGGCCGCGGGCGTGTGGACTTCCGCCCAGCCGGGAACGCGAAACGACTCCTCGAAGCCGAGCTTGTCCTTGAACCAGGCAAGCGTCGCGTCCAGGTCCTTGACCGTGGAAGAGAGCGTCACGCTGCCGTCGTAGGCGAATTTCGGCATGGCGGATTTCCTTCAGTGCGTATCTTGCGGCGCAAGTTGCCGCAGCCGATGGCGAACGTCAATGCTCAACCTGCCAAGCGTACTGTGCGCGTAAGAATGGCGCACGCAAACGAGGAGGCAGCCATGGCCATTCATGTAGACGTGACCATTCGCAACTTGGTGGAACGCGACCGGTGTCAGAGCGGTCGGTTTCTGGTCGACACCGGCGCGACGGATTCGCTGGTGCCAGCGCGGTGGCTGCGCGACATCGGCCTTGAACCGGAGGAGACGCGCAGCTACGAGCTCGCCGACGGACGCAAGTTGGAGATCGGGGTCGCAGCCGCACGATTCGAGTTCATGGACACGTTTACCGCTGGCATCGTGCTGTTCGGAGACGACGATGCGGAACCGCTGCTCGGCGTCACCGCGTTGGAGTCGGCCGGCGTGGAGGTCGATCCCCGCGAAGAAGGGCTCAAAAAGCTGCCGACCATACGGTTGAAGCGGGCCGCCTGACCGGCCAAGCGCCACGCCTACTTCGCCTCGTTCTCCTTGTCGGACGGCTTTGCGCCGCCCTTGATGTCGAGGAGAACGAGGCCGATCCAAGCCGCGGCGCCGATGGTGATGGCGCTGTCGGCGACGTTGAACACCGGGAAGTTGAACCAGTCGTAGCGGACATGGACGAAGTCCACCACGCAGCCGTGCAGCAGGCGGTCGGTCAGATTGCCGAGCGCACCGCCGAGCACGCAGGCGTAGGCGGCGCCCTCCACCAACCCCCGCGTTCCGCCACCTTGCCAACGCCAGATCTCGAACGCCAAGTACGCGCCGACCACCGCCGCCACCACCGCGAAGGCGGAACTGAAGCCCTCGAACAGGCTGAACGCGACGCCGGTGTTGCAGGCGAAGGTCCAAGCGAGGAACGGCAGCGCCGCCACCGATTCGCCGTAGTCCAAGTACGCCGTGGCAACGCCCTTGGTGAGCTGATCCAGCACCAGAATGCCAGCGGCAAGCGCGTACCAGCCGAAGGCGGCGCGTCCTCCAAGCGGTCGCATCATGCTCGGCGGTGGGCGAACGGCGTCATCGGGCGGCGAAGAAGGCGCGGGTCTTCTCGATGTCGCGGTCGATCTCCACCTTCATCGCCTGCAGCGAAGGAAACCGGCGTTCCTCGCGGATCTTCCAGTGCAGCGTCACGGTGAGCAGCGCCCCGTAGATCGTCTGCGCGAAATCCAGAAGGTGGACTTCGAGCAGCGGCTCCTTGCCGTCCACGGTGGGCCGAACGCCGATGTTCGCCGCGCCGTGGCGGGTCGCGCCGACGCCGTCCACGGTCACCGCGAACACGCCTTCGAGCGCGGCGCGGTAGCGTTGCAGGCGGATGTTCGCGGTGGGCACGCCGATGGTGCGCCCAAGCTGTCGCCCGTAGACGACGCGCCCCATCATGAAGTAGGGGCGCCCAAGCAGCTTCTCCGCCAAGGCGAAATCCGCGCTCGCCAGCACCTCGCGGATGCGCGTGCTGGAGACGCGCTCGTGGTCGAAGGTGAGCGTACCGAGGTGGCTGACGCCGAAGCCGTAGCGGTCGCCGGCCCGTTTCAGCATCTGGTAGTCGCCTTCGCGGTCCTTGCCGAACTGGAAGTCGTCGCCGACCACCAGATAGCGCACGCCCAGCATGCCGACCAGGAACCGCTCCACCACTTCCGCCGCCGGAATCGCCCGCGTGCGCTCGTTGAAGGGAATGCACAGCACGCGGTCGATGCCGATGCCGCGCAGGATGTGGATCTTCTCGCGGAACCGCGTCAAACGGGCCGGCACCGGGCGGCGCGATCCCTCGGCCCCGCGAGCGAAGAAGAACTCCCGCGGCTGCGGCTCGAAGGTGATGAGCACACTCGGCGCGTTCAGTTCCTCGCTCTTCGCCTTCAGATGCGCGAGCAGCACCTGGTGGCCGTGGTGGATGCCGTCGAAGGTGCCTATCGTCGCCACGCAGCCGGAGTGGCGCTCGCGGATGTTCTGCAGGCCGCGGATGATCTCCATGCCGCGAGTGTGGCGGAATCGCCGAGCAAGCGGAAGGCCGTTGCGTCGTCTTGAAGCGAGCGCTACGCGCGATGGCGCAGGTGCCGCGGCCTGATGCCGCAGGCGAACGCCACCGCCGCGTAGACGCCGAAGCCTCCGACGACGAGCCCGGCGAGCGCGCCGATGCGTTCCCAATGCCCGGCTGCGAGCCACCAGCCGCTGCTCGGCAGAGCAAAGACGAGCGCTGCCGACATGGCCGCGGTGGCCACAGCAGTCGCAAGCACCGTGCGAGCAAGCCGAGAGCTTGGGCGATAGTGCCCGGCGTACACGAGGCCGCCGATGAGCAGGCCAGCGTTGACGAACGCGGCAGCGCTCGTTGCCAGCGCAAGGCCGATGTGCCCAAGCCAGGTGAAGGTCGCCAGGCTGCCCGCGACGTTGGTGGCCACGGCAGCGGCCGCGAACTTCGCTGGCGTCTTCGCGTCCTGGCGCGCTAGATAGCCGGGGGCGGCGATCTTCACCAGCACCAGAGGCACCAGGCCGATGGCGAAGGCGCGTAGCGCCGCAGCGATCATGTCGGCGTCGCGGGCCACCGTTTCGCCGTGCAGGAAGATGGTCGCGACCATCGGCAGGGCGAGCAGCGCGAGAGCAGCCGTCGCGGGTACGCCGAGCAGCACACCGGTGCGCATCCCCCAGTCCAGCGTCGCGTTGTACTCGTCCTGGCGACCAGCGCTGTGCAGCCGCGAGAGGTTCGGCAGCAGCACCGTGCCCAAGGCCACGGCGACGATGCCGATGGGCAGTTCCATCAGCCGATCCGCGTAGTAGAGCCAGGACGGACTGCCCTCTTCCAGAAGCGCGGCGAGCATCGTGCCGACCAGGATGTTGATCTGCCCGGCGGAAGCCGCGAAGACCGCCGGCACCAGCAAGCGGCCGACTTTTCTCGCGCCCGGATGGGCCCAGTCCGGGCGGCGCAGCGAAAGCAAGCCGATGCGCGCCAAGGACGGCATCTGAAAGAGCAGTTGCGCCGCACCCGCCGCCAACACGCCCCAGGCCAGCGCGTAGCCCACGGTCGTCGCGCCCGGAGCGGCGGTGGCCGCGCCAAGCAGAGCCGCGGCGATCAGCGCCACGTTCAGCAGCACCGGCGTGAATGCAGGCACGGCGTAGCGATTGGCGGCGTTCAGCACGGCCCCCGCAAAGGCGGCCAGCGAGACGAGAGCCAGGTAGGGGAAGACGATGCGCGTCAGATCCACCGCGAAGGCGAAGCGCTCCGGCTGATCCATGAGGCCCCACATGAACAGCGCCGCGAGCGGCCAGGCGCCGACGACGCCAAGCACCGTGGCGCCAAGGAGCGCGGTGCCGAGGTTGCCCGCCATCACGCCGACGAACTTGCGCAAAGCGGCCTCGTCGCCGTCTTCGCGGTAGCTGGCGAGGACCGGCACGAACGCTTGCGCGAACGCGCCTTCGGCGAACAAGCGCCGGAAGAAGTTGGGAATGCGGAAGGCGAGGAAGAACGTGTCGGCGACTCCCGCCGCGCCGAGCACGTGCGAGAGCACGATGTCGCGCACCAGGCCGGAGATGCGCGACAGCACGGTCATGCCGCCGACCACCACGCCCTGGGCGGCGACGTCCGAAGCGGCTTTGGCGTCAGGCGCGTCCGGCATCTTCAGCCCAAACCGCTGGCGGCGCGAGACGGTTCCATTTCAGCCAGGCGCATGATCGCCACCCCAACAGCGGCATCCGTTCGGCACGAATCGTTATGCTGCGCTCCCGTCGATCAAGGTCCGTCTTTCAGTGCTTGCAGTCGCTGCCCACGGCCACTAGGATGCGCCGCTTTTTTCGCCCAACAGCTAGGAACCAAACATGGCACTGCATTTCGTGCCGCGCAAGCCGCGAGCAGAACAAATCGCCGAGCTCAACGAGGAGTGGAACACCAATCCCCGCTGGAAGGACGTCAAGCGCGGCTACACCGCCGAGGACGTCGTCAACCTGCGCGGCACCATTCCCCACCGCAGCCTGCTCGCCGCCCACGGCGCCGACAAGCTGTGGGATCTGCTGCAGGCGGAAGACTTCGTGAACTGCCTCGGCGCGGTCACCGGCGGCCAGGCCGTGCAGCAGGTGAAGGCGGGCATCAAGGCCATCTACCTCTCCGGCTGGCAAGTGGCGGCGGACAACAACACCTCCGAGACGATGTATCCGGACCAGTCGCTGTACGCCGTCAACTCGGTGCCGAGCGTGGTCAACCGCATCAACAACGCCTTCCGGCGCGCCGACGAGATCCAATGGGCGACCGGCGTGGACGAAGGCATCGACTTCTACGCGCCCATCGTCGCGGACGCGGAAGCCGGCTTCGGCGGCGTGCTCAACGCCTTCGAGCTGATGAAGGCGATGATCGCCGCTGGCGCCGCGGGCGTCCACTTCGAGGACCAGCTGGCGTCGGTGAAGAAGTGCGGCCACATGGGCGGCAAGGTGCTGGTGCCGACCGTCGAGGCCGTGCAGAAGCTGGTGGCGGCGCGCTTGGCGGCGGACGTCTGCGACGTGCCGACGGTGCTGATGGCGCGCACGGACGCCAACGCCGCGGACATGGTCACCAGCGACATCGACGAGTGGGACAAGCCGTTCCTCACCGGCGAACGCACGCCGGAGGGCTTCTACCGCACCCGCAACGGCCTGGACCAGGCCATCTCCCGCGGCCTCGCCTACGCGCCCTACGCGGACCTCATCTGGTGCGAAACCGCGGTGCCCGATCTGGACGAAGCGAGAGCGTTCGCCGAAGCCATCCACAAGGAGCATCCGGACCAGATGCTCTCCTACAACTGCTCGCCCTCCTTCAACTGGAAGGCGAATCTCGACGACGCCACCATCGCCAAGTTCCAGCGCGAGCTGGCGGCGATGGGCTACAAGTTCCAGTTCATCACCCTCGCCGGCATCCACAGCATGTGGTTCAACATGTACGACTTGAGCCGCGACTACGTGAACCGGCAGATGTCCGCCTACGTGGACTTGCAGGAGAAGGAGTTCGCCGCCACCAACGCCGGCTACTCGTTCGTCAGCCACCAGCAGGAGGTGGGCACCGGCTACTTCGACCGCGTGGCGGAGGTGATCCAAGGCGGCCAGTCTTCGGTCACGGCGCTCAGCGGTTCCACCGAGGAGGCGCAGTTCGCCGTCTAGCGGACGCTTCCGAGTCGACAATCGGCCCACCCGATCGGGTCAACTGATCAGGCGGGTCGTCGTCGGTCCCGACAACGCTGTTGCGCCAAGGGTGTACCCGTGCTATGTGAGTCGGCCAAGCCCGCTTGGTCGACTCGCTATGCGCAACAGACTGTGCCTTGACTCGGAAAACCGTACCCCGCTCCCCTTCCTTCGAGGGAAGACGATACGCGCCGCCTGGGGCCTACTCGCCGTCGCACTGGCGTTTTCGGTTGCGGGGGCGGTCGCCGTCGGCAACCAGCCGGGAGGCGGGGGCTTCACCTGGGGCGTCGGCATCGGTGCCAATTGCCAGCAGGTGGTGGAGAAGATCCGCCGCAACTGGATGGAGGTGCGGCCCGTGCTGGCGCCGGATTCCCGAGCCATGCGGCCGCGTTCGCGGGATTTCTTCTGCGTCTCGCCGGATTACATCCGCGAAGCGATGCCGAAAGTGGTGCCAATGACCACCGGCTTGAAGTGCTTCGATGTCCAGGGCCAGCCGTTCTGCTGCGACAATCAGCACCAGCAGTGCGCAGCGATGTAGCGTCGCGCCGAGAACGCTGACGCTGGGAGCGCAGGCGTCTCGCCTGCAGGCGGGCGGGGACGCCCGCGTTCCCAGGGCAGTCGCAAGGACTGTCGCGCACCCCTCGGCGGCCCGTTCGGACTGCCGCCCTTCCGCATCTGCTAAGGTTGCCGATTCGAGGCGCTTAGGAGTTCCCACATGGCCGGGCCGCTTGATGGCGTGCGGATCGTCGACTTCACCACCATGATCGCCGGGCCCTACGGCACCATGGTCCTCGCCGACCAAGGCGCCGACGTGGTGAAGGTGGAAGCGCCGCTGCGCAGCGACCACGTGCGCCGCGCCGGCTACGGGCAGCGCCACTTCTCGGCGGCGTTCGTGAACAACAACCGCAACAAGCGCTCCATCTCCGTGGACGCGAAGTCGCCCGCCGGCCGGCAGGTGATCCTCGACCTCGCGCGCACCGCGGACGTCTTCGTGCAGAACTTCCGCCCCGGCGTGATGGCGCGACTCGGCATCGACTACGACGACTTGAAGGCCGTCAAGCCGGACATCATCTACGTCTCCATGAGCGGCTGGGGCGAACGCGGCCCGTTCGCCCACAAGCCCGTCTACGATCCCATCATCCAGGCGCTCTCCGGCCTCGCCAGCGTTCAGGCAGGTTCCGACACGGCGCGGCCGAGGCTGATCCGCACGATCCTGCCGGACAAGCTCACCGGCATCACCGCCGCGCAAGCGGTCTCGGCGGCGCTCTTCGCGCGCGAACGCACCGGCGAAGGCCAGCACGTCCGGCTGTCGATGCTCGACGCCATTGTCGCCTTCATGTGGTCGTCCGACATGGGCAGCCAAACCTTCGTCGGCAAGGAAACGGACATCGCCGCCGCGGCCACCTTCATCGATCTCGTCTACGAAACGGCCGACGGCTACATCAGCGTCTCGGTGATGAGCAACGACCAATGGCGCGGCCTCTGCCACGCCGTCGGCCACCCCGAGTGGCTCGAAGACGAACGCTTCAAGACCCCGGCGGGGCGCGACCGCAACGCCAACGAGCGGCTGGAAATGACGCAGCAGGCGCTGCTCGCCAAGACCGCCGACGAATGGCTCTCGCTGCTGGAAGACGCCGGCGTGCCCTGCGCTCCAGTGCTGACACGAAGCCAGATGGTGAAGCACCCGCAAGTGGAAGCGAGCGGCATCGTCGTCGAAGTGGAGCACCCCCACGCTGGCGCATTGCGCCAAGCCCGCAACGCCGCCCGCTTCGAGGCCACCGAGACCGAGATGCGCCACGGTGCCCCGCACCTCGGCGAGCACACGATGGAACTGCTCGCCGAACTCGGCTACGACGCCGAACGGCGCGCCGAGTTGCAGCGCGACGGCGTGGTGAGCGCCGCGAACGAAGGCGCGGCGTAGCCGAAGGAATCCGCATGGGGCCGATTCACACGGAAGTCCATCTGTCCAACCCAAGGAACAGCGACCTCGCGCCGCTGACCGTCAAGGCATTGGTGGACACGGGCGCCGTGAATCTCTGCGTTCCCGAGCATGTCGCGGTGCAGCTGGAGTTGGCCGAACTGGAACGTCGCGAGGTGACGACAGCCGCCGGCAGACACTCGCTCGTACCCTACGTGGGCCCGGTGCAGGTGACCTTCGGCAATCGCTCCTGCTTCACAGGCGCGTTCGTGCTGGGGGATGCCGTGCTGCTGGGTTCCATTCCCTTGGAGGACATGGACCTGGTGGTGAACCCGCGTTTGGAGCAAGTGACCGTCAACCCCGAGAGCCCCAACATCCCTTCCGTGCTTGTGAAGGCCGCGCTTGGTCTCACGGGCTGTGGGCGGCCCTGATCAAGGCAGCCGCGCCGCATCGATCTCGGAGTAAGTCAGCACCCCAGCCGACGCAGTGGCGATTGCCTGGGTGAGGCGCTCGGAAGGGACGGCGAGTTGGTTCACTCCGGCGAACATTCGCCAAGGGCCGATCGTGCGCGAGTAGTCCGGCGTTTCCACGATGCGCAGTGCGCCGGATTGGTCCGTGTCGCGAGCACACTGCAACGCCTCGCGAGCTGCGGCCAGTAGGCGCGGGGCTGCTGCTCGATGTGGGGGATGGATGTAGGCTTCGATCTCCGCGCCGCCGCATGGCGTTCGGGCGACCTCGTAGCGCCCCGAGTGGATGCTGGCTGCCAGCGGGACGGGGTGCTGCGTGCTGTATTGGAAGTAGCGGCGGCCCTCCTGCTTCCAGGTTCGAGTCAACTGGCCGGGGGCGACCGCCACTTGGTCGAGCGTGGTGCCGATGCGGATGTGCAGGAGGGCCGCGTCGGTGGGCTCGCGTTCCCCAAGCAGGGGCACGAGGTCGGCGATGCGCAGGGACGTGCCGTTGGCGTACAGCTCGTGTTCGCGGTTCAAGTTCGGCAGAGGCGGTGCTGGCCAATGGGCGCTGAAGTCGAAGCGCAAGGTTTCCTTGGGTTCGAGCGGGCGGTTGAGGCGGTAGCGTCGCCAGTTCGGGCCGCTCTCCAGCAAGTCGCCCGTGAGCGACAGGTCGGTGAACACGAGCGGGGGCGGCGGTGCCAAGAGGACGTTCGGGATGGGGGCGGCATGGCGGTTGACGACCACGGCGCTGCCGGCGATCGTCAAGTCGAGGTCGGCGGGGAAGACGTCCACGGTCAGGTCGAGGCGGGAGTAGGTTGGCACTGGATCGTCGCCGCGGATTTCGTCGATGCTTGGCGGCGCGTTGTGGAGCGTCCATGTGGCGATGCCTACGACGGCGACGGTCGCCGCCCAAGCGACTGCCCTCGCCTGGGGCGAGAAGCGATGCCGCAGGGACGTTCGCGGTACCGCGACCAAGTGCGCGGCCACCAGCAGCAGTGCGCAGATCGCCGTCCAATGGAGACCGGCGACAAGCTGCCACGTTTGCGCCTGACCGTAGCCGTTCATGTCCGACCAGACGAGAACCGGGGCGCCGAAGCGCAGCAAGGGATGCGCGAACGCCAAGTTCGAGATCGCGTAGAGCGCGATCGTCGCAGCTCCCCCCAGCCAACGGTTCCCTGTCGCAGCCTGCAGAAACACGGCCAGCGCGGCAAGGTGCAGCGTGTTCCAGCCGAGGTTGACGTAGAGGCCAACGGCGAAGCGCGCAAGCTCCGGTGCCTGTCCGTTCAGCAACTGCCAAGCCATCGCCGCCAGCCCCGCCACCGACCAGAAGGCCATGCCGAGGAGCGCCAAGGCGACGAACCGAGCGGCGACGCGATGCCCGGAACGGACTGGTCTCAGGAGGGCGCTGCCGACGATGATCGCGAGGCCCGCAAACAAGCCGAAGTAGACTTCCACCGCCTCCAACGCGAAGCGCGTCGTTGGTGCCGGCACATTCCCCAGCACGAGTCCGACGCCCAAAGCGCAGAGGCCGAGGGCGAGCAACCCGAGGCTGGCCGGATGGCCCGCGAGCCTGCGGAAGTCCAGCCACGCGCGGCATCCAAGCCGCGCTGCGACCGTGCGAGCAATAGGCGTCGACAGAGAGTTCGCCATGTCCGACAGCTATAATGGAGTCTTTAGCGCCTTGCGGCAGTGAAGGGAGGAACGATGAACCGCAGACAGATCATGGCCGGCGCCGCGACAATTCCCGTGCTCGCCGTTGGCAGCAAGCGGATCTTCGCCGCGGACGCGCTACCGAAAGTGGAAGAAAGCAACCCGACGGCAAAGGCGCTCGCCTACGTCCACGATGCCGCGGCAAGCCCGAAGCGTACGAGCGACGCGCAGCAGACGCAATTCTGCGACAACTGCCTGCACTACGTCGCAAGCGCCGAGGACGGCTGGGGCACCTGCGCCGTCATCCCGGGCCATCTGGTCGCGGCCAAGGGCTGGTGCATGGTCTGGGTCGCCAAGCCGGCGTAGAACTGCCGAGTCCCTCCCCTATACGCCCGCTCCGCTGCGGAGCGGGCTGTACGCCGTGCGTCGGCCTGCTAATGCGGAACGTCGCTCGGCCCGATGCGTACTGGGAAGGGATCCGCGCCGAAATGCACTATGCGGGTGAGCCAAGTGTATTCCGCCTCCACCGCCATCAGCCACATCAGCACCAGAAGCGCTCCGGGGGGCAGCAGCAAGGCGTAGATCAGCGCCCAGCGCTCCCACTTCAGATGCATGAAGATGGCCACGATGTACGCAGCCTTCACCAGCATGAAGATGAGGATCAGCGACCAGCGCACGTAGCCGGCCTGCATGAAGTCCGTCGCGTAGGAGCCGGCGCTCACCACGAACAACAGTCCCCAAATCCAGAAATACAGCGACAGCGGATGTTGCTGGCCTACTTCCGAGGACACGCACTCACTCCCTTGGTTGGTCGCGGCCGCCCGTGGGTCACCACAGGTAGAAGAACGCGAAGATGAACACCCACACCAGGTCCACGAAGTGCCAGTACAGGCCGGCGATCTCGACGATCTCGTAGTTGGTGTGGTCGTACTTTCCCTTCTGCACCCGCCGCGCGATCACCAGCAGATAGGCGACGCCAGCGGAAACGTGCAAGCCGTGGAAGCCCGTGATCATGAAGAAGCAGGCGCCGAACTGCTCAGCGCCCCAAGGGTTCTCCCAAGGCCGCACGCCTTCCGAAATCAGCTTGTACCACTCGAACATCTGCATGAAGACGAACACCGCGCCGAAGAACGCGGTGGCGTAGATGAATCGCACCGCCTTCTTCTTCTCTCGCCGGTAGCCATAGTTCACCGCCAGCGCCATCGTGCCGCTGGAGGTGATGAGGTCGAACGTCATGATGGCGATCAGCAGCAGCGGCACGGACTGCCAGTGCAGGAACGACAGCGAGAACACGTCCGAAGCGTTCGGCCACGGCTCGGCGGTGGTCATCCGCACGGTCATGTAGCTGATCAAGAAGCACGAGAAGATGAACGTGTCCGAGAGCAGGAAGATCCACATCATCGCCTTCCCCCAGGGCACGCCCTTGAAGGTGGTGATGTCGGAGCCCCAGTCCTGGAAGAGCGTCGCGTGGCCTGCCGCCGCTTGCGCCATCGTCGATGAAATCCTTGTTGTTGCTTGTTGCGGTGTCGCCGTCGGCCCGATCACGCCTTTGGCGGCACGTCCTGCGGGATGTAGTCCTTCTCTTCGCCCGGCACCGCGAAGTCGTAGGCCCAGCGATGCACGGTCGGCAGTTCGTCGCCCCAGTTGCCATGCACCGGCGGGGTCTGCGGCGTGCGCCATTCGAGGGAGTTGGCCTCCCACGGGTTGTCGCCCGAGGGGCGCCCGCGCTTATAGCTCACCACCAGGTTGTAGACGAACAGCAGCTGCGCGGCGCCGACGATGAAGGCGGCGACCGAAATGCCCATGTTCAGGTACTCGGCGCTCGCCGGGTAGAACGCCGACTCGCCGAGGGGTTCGTTATGGTAGTAGCGGCGCGGCACGCCGACGAAGCCCAGATAGTGCATCGGGAAGTAGATGGCGTAGGTGCCGAGGAAGGTGATCCAGAAGTGCGCCTTGCCGATGGTGTCGTTCAGCATCCGCCCGGTGATCTTCGGATACCAGTGGTAGATGCCGCCGAAGATGACGAGGATCGGCGCCACGCCCATCACCATGTGGAAGTGGGCGACCACGAAGTAGGTGTCCGAGAGCGGCACGTCGACGATCACGTTGCCGAGGAACAGCCCGGTCAGGCCGCCCACCACGAAGGTGAGGACGAACGCGATTGCGAACAGCATCGGCACGGTGAAGCGGATGTTGGCGCGCCACAGGGTGAGCGCCCAGTTGTAGACCTTGATGGCGGTCGGCACCGCGATGATGAGCGTGGTGGTGGCGAAGAAGAAGCCGAAGTACGGGTGCATCCCGGCGACGTACATGTGGTGCGCCCAGACGATGAACGAGAGCGCGCCGATGGCGACGATGGCCCAGACCATCATCCGGTAGCCGAAGATGTTCTTGCGGGCGTGGACGGAGATGAGGTCCGAGACCACCCCGAACGCCGGCAGCGCCACGATGTAGACCTCCGGGTGCCCGAAGAACCAGAACAGGTGCTGGAACAGCAGCGGGCTGCCGCCTTCGTAGTTCTGCGGGTTGCCGCCTTCCAAGGAGGAGTGGATGGCCGGCATGAAGAAGCTGGTGCCGATGAGGTTGTCCAGCATCATCATGATGGCGCTCACGAACAGCGCCGGAAACGCCAGCAGGCCTAGCACGGTGGCTGCGAAGATGCCCCAGATGGAAAGCGGCATGCGCATCAGCGTCATGCCCCGGGTGCGCGCCTGCAGGATGGTGGTGATGTAGTTCAGCCCGCCCATCGTGAAGGCGACGATGAACACCGCCAGCGACACCAGCATGGTGATGATGCCCCAGTCCGCGCCGGGGGTGCCGGTGAGAATCGCCTGCGGTGGATAGAGCGTCCACCCCGCTCCGGTGGGAGTCACCGGGATGCCTGGTATGTAGGGGATCAGCAGGATCACCACCGACAGCAGGTAGACGTGGTAGCTGATCATGTTGACGAACGGGAACACCATGTCCCGCGCGCCGAGCATCAATGGAATCAGATAGTTGCCGAAGCTGCCCAGCAGGAACGCCGTGAGCAGGTAGATCACCATGATCATGCCGTGCATGGTGATGGACTGGTAGTAGAGCTGCGGCGTGATCCAGTCCGAGAGGATCGTGTCCGGGAAGCCGATCTGCATGCGCATGATCTGCGAGAGGATCAGCGCCACGAGGCCCACCGCCATGGCCGTGATGCCGTACTGCACGGCGATCACCTTGTGATCCTGGCTGTACCAGTACTTCGTGACCCAGCTGTGCGGGTCGTGAAGCGGCATCGCCTCCTGATAGGGTATTTCCGCCTGTGCCACTAGGAACTCCCGTTAGCGCCGGCCGCCTTTGGCGGGCAGCCGCAAGTTTACGCCATCAAGCCGCATCCGACTCAACTCTTTTCACCCCACTTCCCACCACTCTCCGACCACTTCTTCCCAACCACTTCGCCCACTACGCGCCGTCTCGGCCAAGGGCGCTCACAGCGCCGTCGTCTCTTCCGGCGCGGCTTCCTCGCTCGCCGACTCTTCGCGCAGGAACGCGATCAGCGCCTCCATGTCCTCCTCGGAGATCATGGATTCGTCGTAGGGGATCATCACCGGCGCGAAGCCATCGACCAGCTTCACGGCCGGCTCGCGGATGGATTCGACGATGTAGCTCTCGTCCACCGTGGCCGTGGTGCCGTCGGTGAACGTCTGCTCCGTGCCCCATAGGCCCTGCCAGGTCGGCCCCACCACCTGGCTGCCGTCGAGCGAGTGGCAGGCGAAGCAGCCGGTGCTCTCCGCCACTTCGCGGCCTTGCCGAGCAAGCGCGCTGTACGCCTTCGGCGTGATGCCGGCCTGCATCTGCTCCCACGTCGGCTGCGAAGCGAGCCAGGCGTCGAAGTCTTCGCGGGTGTCGATCTGCACCCAGCCGCGCATCGTGTAGTGGCCCCAGCCGCAAAGCTCGGCGCAGAGGATTTCGTACTTGCCCTCTTTCGTCGGCTCGAACCAGAAGTAGGTGATCATGCCGGGCACGCTGTCCATCTTGGCGCGGAACTCCGGCACGAAGAAGTCGTGCAGCACGTCGTTGGAGCGCAGCAGCGCCTTGTAGGGCTGGTTGACCGGCAGGTGGACGGTGTTGGTGGCGACGAGCACGTCGTCGTTGCCGCGCGAGTCGTTCGGGTCCATGCCGAAGGGATTGTTCGCCTCGATGTTGCGCACGTCCACAGCGCCGAACTTGCCGTCTTCGCCGGGGAAGCGGAACGACCAGCGCCACTGCTGCGCGAGCACTTCGAACTCCTGCGCTTCCTCCGGCACGTTGACGTAGTCGTCCCAGACGATGAGGCCGGGCGCCAGCATGGCGACCACGCCGATGGTGGTGACGATGGTGAGCCCCCATTCGAGGCGCGAGTTCTCGGGTTCGTAATCCGCCCGGGCGTCCTCTCGATGGCGGTACTTCCAGACGCAGTAGACCATGAACAGGCCCACCGCCACGAACACCACGCCGCACACCCAGAAGGTGATCAGCACCGTGGTGTCGATGCCGCCCCAGTTGGACGCGATTTCCGTAAACCACCACGGGCTGACGAACGTGAAGAGCACCGACCCCACCACCAGGATCAGCAGAAATATCGCTACCGCCATGTCACCTCATGTCTCGCCATCCACCTTCGCTCGGCGTTGCGCCGAGCGAAGCGCTTGTCCATGCGGATTGCTCGCCCTTGCGCTCCCCCGCAACCCCTCGCGCCAGCCCCGCAGCACGAAGCGCTTCGGCGAAGGTGCGCGGATTGTGTGCGAAAGAAGGCCGTTGTTCAACCGTTCCTCTATCCATTTCCACCGATTTCACCGACAGCGCACGGACCGCGCACCGCGAGACCAGCGGCGACTCGCCAGCCGAAGGCCCGCTCGCCCTTTCCCGCTGCGAAGGCGTCGTGCTATGCGACCTCGAAGAGAAGCGCGACGGTGCAGGCGGTCTCGATGCGGCGAACGTGGACCTTGAGACGGGATGCGCGGCCGGCGACCACGGCGGTCCGGCCAGGCGCGTCCAGAGCCTCGGCAAGAGCGGCGAGAACATCGCGGTCGAGGTGGCGTCGCGCTTCGGAGTTCGCTTCGATGGCGGTGCCGTTGCGATCCAGAAGGACGCTGCCGATCCGTGCGTCGTCCAGCAAGGCGGCGAGTGCGCGCCCCTTCGCCTCGGCCTGCCGCAACGCCTGCCCGCAGCGCACCGCATGGGCGACGTGCGGCAGCAATCTGCGCAGTAAGCGCAGATGCGTCGGCAACCATTCGCCTTGGCCGGATGTTCGCGTCGGCAGCCAGAAGACGTGTTCGCCGGCGGCACCGTCGAGCCGCGCCACGAGCTGGTTCGCAGCGTCCCAACGCGGAAGCAGGTCGCGGTGCAGCGGCGAGGCCGCGAGTTCGCGCTCGTCGAGCAGGTCCGCGTTGGCGAGCAGCGTGCCAGCGGGCATCGAGAGCAGACGCCGAATGCGTTGGTCCTGTTGAAAGTGGCCGACGTACGCCCGTTCAAGCTCGGCAAGCGCGCGGCCATGCCGGCGGAACCAGCCGAAGCGGTACTCCGGCTCTTCGCGGCTGGCATCGACCACGCACAGCTGGCTGCCGCCCATGCCGCAGGCGTCGTCGATCAGCGCCGTGGCGCGCAGCCACGCGTCATCGTCGAACGCGGCCTCGTGGAGCGCGGCGACGATGCGCTCGAAGGGGTCGGCGGATGGGACGTCGGCGGTCAAAAGTCGTCCACTTGGAGGCGGCTCGGCAACACCCGTTGCGCCGCAGGCAACCGTTCCGGCACGATGCCGGGCCCTTGAAGCCATCACACGGGAACGTGGACGTCCTGCCTATTCGCCGGGGCGCAGGGAGCGACCCTTTGCCCGACTAGCGGCTGTTGTATTCGGCAGGTGACCCGACCAGCGGGACGCCCGCGCAATGGCTTCGTACATAAATGTACGAAATCCCAGACCTTTCGCCAACCCCTGCCGATCCGCCAGCACCCCTCAGAGTCGTACACATCTGTACGAGGTTGATTTTCTTGAAAAAAACATTGCGAGCGCAGCGTGATGCGCCTACGCTCATCGCCATGACTGAGACCAGAGCCATCTACTCCACCGCCAATCCGCGCCGAAAGACGAACGGCGGGGAAGCGCTGCCGAACGCCGAAGCGGCGGGCTTTCCCGGCTGCGAGGCCGTCCCCATGACCGCCGAGCAGTTCGAGCGCCTTGAGCGGCACGTCGAATACTGGGACGCCCAGAGCGGCGTCGCCTGGATGGTGCGCGAGACCACCCTGGCGCACGAGCGCCCGGCCGTGCGCTTGGCCGTGCTGGCGCACCGCATCGCCCAGGTTCGCGGTGCGGAGATCACCTGCTGCGGCACGGCGTCGCTCTACGATCGCCGCCCGGGCGGCAATGTCCGCGTGATGGAGGCGGACCAGATCATCTACCTGGACCCGGAACGCGTCAGCGCCCTCCACGCCTATGTGCAGGTGCGCGACGGCGAAGGACCGGACATTGTGCTGGAGGTCGACCACACCACCGACGCGCGGCGCAGGAAGGTCGGCCTCTACAAGCAGTGGCGGATACCGGAGATCTGGGTGGAAGTGCCGGATGCTCCCGCGCCAAGCCGCCGGAAGAGCCGCCGGTCCGGCCTGACGATCTACGCGTTGAACGAACGCACCAAACGCTATCGACAAGTCGCCGAGAGCGCTGTGCTGCGTGGTTGGACCACGGCGGAGATCCACGCGGCGCTGAACGAGCCGCACGTCTCCGAAGCGACTTGGGCGGCCCTGCACCGCGTCGGGCGAGCGCTGGGCGAGAAGGAAGGCACGGCGCCTGCGCTCGACCCGCAGCTGCGCTCCCTGCTGTTGGAAAGCCAAGAGGAAAGCAGGGAGGAAGGCCGGGCAGAGGGTCACCGGCAAGCAGCGCTGGCGATTCTCGCCAACCGCGGCATCGACGTTCCGTCAACCTTCGCCGCCGATCTCGCGGAGAGCCGGCTTGCGACGCGCCCGCAAGCGCGGATCGTCGAAGCAGCCCTTGCCTGTCGAAGCGCTGCGGATTTCCTCGCCCGGCTGCGAAGAGGGCAGAGCGACTCGTGATGCCGAAGCGAACCTAGAACAACGGAATGCCCGGCACCTTCAGCCGTGTGCGGTAGAGGCCGGTCGAGGACGTAAGGAAGAAGGTACGAAAATCGTCGCCGCCCCAGGTGAAGTTGGCGCAGAACGCTGGCGTCCGCAGAACGCCCAGGCAGGTTCCGTCCGCCGGGTGGTAGACGTGAACGCCGCCCGGGCCGGCGCAGAACACATGCCCGGCGCTGTCGGTCTTCAAGCCGTCCGGCGCGCCCGGCCCGCTGCCGCTCGATTCGGCGAAGACCTCGCCGCCGCGCAGCGAACCGTCGCTCTCGATGGCGAACTTGCGGATGTGCATGCGCGGCGTGTCGGCAACGTACAAGCTGCGGTGGTCCGGCGTGAAGGCGAGGCCGTTCGGCATCTCGAAATCCTTGGCGAGCGGCTCCAGCCGCCCGCTGTCCGGATGCAGGCGGTAGACGCTGCGGAAGTCGAGCTCCGGTTCGCGCACCACGCCGGTGTTGCCGAGACGCCCGTAGGTGGGGTCGCTGAACCACACCGTGTCGTCGTTGCGCACCACGATGTCGTTCGGGCTGTTCAGTTCCTTGCCGTCGTAGTGGCTGGCGAGCACCGTGATCGAGCCGTCCGCCTCGGCGCGGACGACGCGGCTGGTGGCGTGTTCGCAGCTCAGGATGCGGCCCTGCCGGTCGTAGGTGTTGCCGTTGGTCATGTTGCTCGGTTCGCGGAACACCGCAAGGCCGGCAGCCTCGCTCCAACGGAACATGCGGTTGGCGGGAATGTCGCTGAAGGTCAGATGCTTCTCGCGGGGATGCCAGATCGGCCCTTCCGTGAACTGGAAGTCGCCAGCCAGCTGCTCCAGTTCCAAGGCTTCGTCTGCGATGCCGAGAAAGCGTTCGTCGCGGATTTCGATGCTCATTGGGCGTTTCCGTTGTTTGGGGCTTGGTGCCGTGTCGGGTTACAGCTGCGGCGCACTCGCTCGACTGGCCAGGAAGGAACTGCGCTCTTCGGTCTGGCGATCCAGGTCCGCCACCGCGGCAGCCACCGCCTGGCCGATAAGATCCATCTTGCGCACCTGCTCGAAGCGCGGAAAGGCGCGGTTCAGTTCCGCCGGCGTCAGCAGTTCGTGGAAGATGCCGCAAGCGTCGGCCAGGCAGATGATGACCACGTCCCGCGGGTCGGGGATGCCGTCGCCAAGGAGCACGTCGAGAATCCGGAGCTTCACTTCGCGCTGCGCCTGGCCGTCCACCAGCGGATAGCGGCGCGCCCGCAGCACCCACAGGAAGCGCCCCCCGCTGCGTTCGAGGATGCCCGCCTGCACCAGCCGCTCCAACGCCTGGTTGCGGATGCCCTTGGCGCGCCGGGCGACGTGCTCCACCCAGTAGCGCGCATCGTGGCTGGTACCGTCCGCAGCGGCGATTTCCTCCAGCACGGGATCGAGCAGGCGGTCGCCGGTCGGCTTGGCGCTGATGAGCACCAGCCGATGCAGGTCAGTATCGAGGCGTCCTTCCTGGGAGAGCTCCATGAGCACGGCGCCGGCGAGCGCGTAGCCGACGGCGCGGTCGGATACGCCGACGAACCTACCGTTGCTGTTGTGCAGCAGCAGCAACATGATCTCTTCGGCGAATCTGAGCATGGCTTGGGCGTGGCGACGCTGCGACGAAGCAATCATAGCGCAGCGACTCTTCAGGACGGGCAGCCGTCGAGAACTTACGACGGACAAGCCATCGCGAGCCGAAGCCGCCAAGCGCTCAAAGCGCTTCGAGCCGGTCGATCTGCAACTGGAACGTCTCCGCGTCGTCGTAGTCGTTGACGCCGAGGCGGTAGACAGCCGCCACGCGCTCCATGCGAGTGGTCTTCGCCGAGGGCTTGCCGTTGACGTGCATCTGGTTGAAGGCGATGGCGTCCACGACGCGCCCGCTCTGTTTCAAGACCAGCTTCAGGTGCCGTTCGCCAACGACGCGCTGCGTCACAACCTCGAACTCGCCGTGGAACGACGGTTCCTCGAAGCCCGGCCCCCAGGGGCCGTGGCGAGCGATCAGCTGCGCGTTGGCGACGCTGAACTCGTCGCTCGGCAACTCGCCATCCGTGGTTGCGATGCCGGCGAGGGTGCGCTCGTCGACGCGCCTCGCCACGGCGTCCTTGAGGGCGATGCGAAAGCGCGGCAAGTGGATGCGCGGCACGCTTAAGCCCGCGGCCATGGCGTGGCCGCCGAACGCCCCGACGAGGCCCGGGTAGCGGCTCGCGCAGTCGGCGATGGCGTCGCGGATGTGCAGGCCCGGAATCGAGCGGGCGGAACCCTTGAGCAAGTCCGGCGCCGTGTCG
Organism: Candidatus Azotimanducaceae bacterium; assembly: GCA_965243175.1. Taxonomy (GTDB): domain Bacteria; phylum Pseudomonadota; class Gammaproteobacteria; order Pseudomonadales; family Azotimanducaceae; genus VXYL01. The sequence goes on from OZ251532.1 coordinate 3,975,300, forward strand.
TCGTCCGCGAAGACCACCGCCGGACGGTGGTAGCGCTCGCGCAGCCGCGCCGCGACGATGCCCACCACGCCTTGGTGCCAGCCGGGCTGGTAGACGCAGACCGCGGCGTCCACGGCGTCGCCTACGGTCTCTTCTTCGACCAGCGCCAACGCATCGGCGCTCATTTCCGCTTCGATCTGCCGCCGATCGACGTTCAGCGCATCGAGCGACTCCGCCGCCTTGCGCGCTTTGGCGGGGTCCTCTTCGAGCAGGCACGCGATGCCCAACGCCATGTCCTGCAACCGGCCAGCCGCGTTCAGGCGCGGGCCGATGGCGAAGCCCAAGTCCGAGGCGGCGAGTTTCGTCTGCGCCCTCCCGGCCACTTGTACCAGCGCCTGAATGCCGGGCCGTGCGCGGCCGGCGCGAATCCGCCGCAGACCCTGATGCACCAGAATGCGGTTGTTGCGATCGAGGGGAACGACGTCGGCCACGGTGCCCACGGCGACGAGATCGAGCCAGTCCGCCAAGTTCGGTTCCGGCCGGGCGTCGAAGTGCCCGCGTGTACGGAGTACGCCGCGCACGGCGCCCATCAGGTAGTAGGCGACTCCGACTCCAGCCAGATGCGGGCTCGGGAAAGCGGAGTCCGCCAAGTTCGGATTCACCAGCGCGAACGCGGCCGGCAGCTTCTCGCCTGGCAGGTGATGGTCGGTTACCACCACATCGACGCCAGCCGCGCGCGCCATTTCCACGCCGTCGATGCTCGACACCCCGTTGTCCACGGTCACCAGCACCTGCGGCTCGCGCCGCAAGGCGACGCGCACCAGTTCGGGCGTCAGCCCATAGCCGAACTCGAAACGGTTGGGAACGAGGAAGCCGACGTTCTTTTCGTCGGCGCCGAACGCCCGCAGCAGGGAGACGCAGAGCGCGGAAGCCGTGGCGCCGTCGGCATCGAAGTCGCCGACGATCAGAATGCACTCGTCCTCTTCCACAGCCGTCGCCAAACGCTCCGCCGCCCGCTCGATGTCGGGCAGCGTGTGCGGCGGGTGCAGTTCGGCAAGCCGCAGTTGCAGGTCCGCCGGGGAGACCGTGCCGCGCGCCGCCAGCGCCTTGCGAAGGAACTGCGGCAGCGCCGGGTCGAGCGTTTCCGGCCGCGTCTCGCGGGTCTCGACCCTCACCGCCCCGTTCCGCGACCGCTCAAGCGGCGGGCATCATCGCGCCGAGGTCGGCGACGCGGATGCGCGTCACGGCGCCGGAAACGCCAGCGAGGCCGCTCAAGTCCGCCACCGCCGCTTCCACCACCGATTCCAAGACGTCGTCCGTGAGGATGACGATCGGCACCCACGGTTCGCCGCTGTTGCCGTCGCGAACGGCTTGGGCGCGCTGGATGACCGCTTCGATGGATATGTCGTGACGGCTCAGCACATCGGCGACTTCCGCGAACACGCCGGGCTGGTCCACCGCGGGGATCTTCAGATAGTGCGGGCAGACGACGCCGTCGATGCCGATGCTGCGCAGCTTGCGGCTGGCCGGCGCTGGTACCCGCAACGCGCCTCGCGCCAACGCCACCAGATCCGCGACGACCGCCGACGCGGTGGGCATTCCGCCGGCTCCCGGCCCGACGAACAGCGTCTGCCCCACGGCGTTGCCGTGCGCCATGACCGCGTTCATCACGCCCGCCACCTTGGCGATCAGCAGCGACTCCGGTACCAGCGCCGGATGCACCCGCGCTTCCACCCCGCCTTCGCGCAAGCGGGCGATGCCCAGATGCTTCACGGCGAAGCCCAGCTCGCGGGCATAGCGGACGTCTTCGATGTCGATGCGGGAGATGCCTTCCACATGTACCCCGGCGGCGTCGATGCCGGTGTCGAAGGCGAGCGCGGCCAGGATGGCGAGCTTCTGCGCCGCGTCGATGCCTTCGACGTCGAAGGTCGGATCGGCTTCCGCGTAGCCGAGGCGCTGCGCTTCCGCCAAGGCGTCCGCGAAGCTGCGCCCGTCCTCTTCCATGGCGGTGAGAATGTAGTTCGACGTGCCGTTGACGATGCCGGCCAGCGCATCGATGCGGTTGGCGGCAAGGCCCGCACACAGCGCATCGACGATGGGAATGCCGCCAGCCACCGACGCCTCGAAGCCGAACGACAAGCCGCGTTCGCGGGCGGCGGCGAAGAGTTCGTCGCCGCAGGCCGCGAGCAGCGCCTTGTTGGCGGTGACGACGTGCTGGCCAGCGGCGATGGAGTCTTCCACCAGAGTCTTGGCGGCGCCCTCGCCGCCGATGAGTTCCACCAGCACGTCGACGTCGTTGCTGGCGAGCGAACGCAGTTCGGTGTCGAAGGCGGCGCCGCCGAGAGGCACGTCCGGCTTCGGGGTTCGGCTGGCGGCGCGCACCAGCTCGATTGGGCGACCGGCGCGCGCCGCGATGGCGTCGCGGTTCTCGACCAGCAGCCTGGCGACGCTGCCGCCGACCGTGCCAAGCCCGGCCAGCCCGACTCGAAGCGGCGTCAAAGCGCCAGCGCTCCGCCAAACATGGCTTCGCCTTTGCTCATCGTTGGCACGCGAACTGGGGCCTAGATGCCCAGCCGTTCGGCGAGCTGGTCCGCGCCGACGAGGCCGGGCAGCAGGTTGCCGTCCGGCAGCAGAATGGAGGGCGTGCCGGAGATGCCCACTTGGCGCCCGAGCTCGTAGTGCTCCGCCACCGGGTTGATGCAGCTCTTCGACGGAATCTCGTCGCCGCGCTTGAGGGCGGTCAGCGCGCCTTGGGGATCGTCGGCGCACCAGGCCGAGACCATCTTTTCGTAGGTCGGCGAACCGACCCCGGCCCTTGGGTAGGCGAGGTAGCGCACTTCGATGCCGAGGGCGTTGTACTCGGCCATGCTGTCGTGCAGACGCCGGCAGAAGCCGCAGTCGGTGTCCGTGAACACCAGCACGCTCGCCTTGGTTTCCGCGTCCGGCGCGAAGGCGAGCGCATCGGCGGCGGCTTCGTCCGTCATCAGCGCCAAGCGCTTCGTCCGCCGCTGCCGGTCCGTCACCGCCACCACCGAGTCGTCGAGCAGCTCGTAGAGGTCGCCGGCGATCATGAAGCGCATGTCCCCGGTGACGTAGAGGTACTGGTCGTCGCGTATCGCCACTTCGTACATGCCGGGGATGTCCACCGGGCGCACCGCCTCCGCCGTCAAGTCGATGCCACGCGCCAGCAGATGCTCGTTGACGGCGTTCACATCCAGCCCGGCCGGTTGATCGTCCGCCTTCGCCGGCTGTTCCATGCGAGGGGCAAGCCCCTCGCGCTCCCCCGCTGAGGGCTCTTCCGCCAACGCGCTACGAGCGAACAGCGCCGCCGCCAAGCAGAAGACCATCGCCACGATGCGCCGAGGGGCTGGCCATCGCATCAGCAATCGAATCAAACTCAACTCCGTTCTCCTGGGCGTTCGCGCTCAACCGCGCGGATGATGCTCCGCGTGCAGCCGCTTCAAGCGGTCGCGGGCGACGTGAGTATAAATCTGCGTGGTCGATAAATCCGCATGGCCGAGCATCAGCTGCACGGCGCGCAGATCGGCGCCGTGGTTCACCAGATGGGTGGCGAACGCATGGCGCAGCGTATGCGGGGAAATGTCGCGGTCGATGCCGGCAACGGCGGCGTAGCGCTTGATGGCGTGCCAGAACGTCTGCCGGGTCATGGCGCGGGCGCGATTGCTCGGAAAGAGCGCCTGGCAGGGGCGACCGTTGAGGATGTGCGGCCGCGCAGCCGCGAGATAGCGCTCGATCCAGTCCAAGGCGACCTCCCCCATCGGCACCAGCCGCTCCTTGCCGCCCTTGCCGACGACCTGCACCAGGCCGGCGCGCAGATTCGCCGCGGCCAGAGTCAGCGAGACGAGCTCGGTGACGCGCAGACCAGTCGCGTAGAGCGTCTCCAACATCGCCCGGTCGCGGAAGCCGCGGGGTTCGCCTTCGGGATCGTCGCTGCGCGGCGCGTTCAGCAGGCGTTCCACTTCTTCCTCGGAGAGCGAACCGGGGAGCGGCCGACCGAGCAGCGGGCGATTCAGGTTGGCGGTCGGGTCGGTCGAGACCACGCCCTCCTCCACCGCACGCCGATAGAAGGAGCGCGCCGCCGAGAGGAACCGCGCCACAGTGCGAGGCGAACGGCGGGCCGCCAGACGCGCCGCCAGATAGCCCTGCAAGTCGGCCTCGGTCGCCGTGGCGAGGTCGCGCCGCAGCCACTCCGCCAAGCCGGCGAGGTCCTGGCGATAGCCGTCGAGGGTCGCCCGGCTCAACCCGCGCTCAAGCCACAGGTAGTCCAAGTGGGCGTCGATTGCACCATGAGAGGGCATGTGACTAGCAAGTGCTCCCATTGCGACCATTCCGGCGAGCGCTCGGACCACGCCGCCGCGCTTACCTGCCTTGCCTAGCGCCCGCAGCCGCCGGAGGAGGCGATGTTGGCACGGTATCTGCTTGCCCGAAGTCGTCCGCGCACCGACAACCGCGGACCGTCCTCAAGCGCCGGCTGCCTCTCCCGGCGTCTTGGGACAAGCCAGCTTGTCAGCGGTTCCGCTTCCTGACGGCAGCCCCACCCTGGCAAGCTGGTTTTCTTTCCGAGCCGTGCCAGCTTCAGATCTTCTCGCGGATGCGCGCGGCGCGTCCTCGGCGTTCCCGCAGGTAGTAGAGCTTGGCTTTGCGCACGTCGCCCCGCCGCTTGACGTCGACGCTGGCGATCAAGGGGCTGTGCGTCTGAAAGGTGCGCTCGACGCCCACGCCGTGGGACATCTTGCGCACGGTGAACGCCGAGTTGAGACCGCGGTTGCGCTTGCCGATGACCACGCCCTCGAACGCCTGCAAGCGCGCCCGCGTTCCTTCGCGCACGCGCACCTGCACCACCACCGTGTCGCCAGGCGAAAAGTCCGGCAGGTCGGTTCTCGTCTGTTCCGTTTCCAACTGCTCGATCACGTTGTTGCGGCGCATCTCCTAGTCCTCGTCTCCTAATGTGAAAAGCGTCTCGTCTTCAATGGCTTCCGCCAGCAGCTCGCGGTCGGCGGCAGCGAGCTCGCGTTCCAGCAGAAGCTCCGGGCGACGACGCCAAGTTCGACGCAGCGCCTCCTTGCGCCGCCAGCGCTCCACGGCGGCATGGTCGCCCGACAGCAGCACGCTCGGCACGCTGCCGCTTGCGTCCTCGGCGGGGCGCGTATATTGCGGGCAATCGAGCGTTCCGTCCACATGCGATTCACGCAGCGCGGACTCGGCGTTGCCGAGCGCACCGGGCAGCAGCCGCGCCACCGCATCGATCACCACCAGCGCCGGCAGTTCGCCGCCGGAGAGAACGTAGTCGCCGATGGAGACCTCGCGGTCCACTTCGCTGGCCACGAAGCGCTCGTCCACGCCCTCGTACCGCGCCGCCACCAGCACGAAGCCCGGCAGCGCGGCGAGTTCGAGCGCCAAGCGCTGGTCGAAGCGTTCGCCTTGGGGGGAAAGGAAGATGACCGGGGATTCGGCCGGCAACGCCGCCTTGGCGGCATGCACCGCGCCGCGCAGGGGCGGCACCATCATCACCATGCCCGGCCCGCCGCCGAACGGACGGTCGTCCACAGTAGCCCGAGCGTCGTCCGCGTAGGCTCGCGGGTTGTAGACGCTGCAGGAGAAGCGGCCATCGCGCCTCGCCCGCCCGGTCACGCCCATGTCCAGCGCCGTTTCGACGGCGTCCGGGAACAGACTGACGATGGCGGTTTCCATTGTTCGAGCGGCTAGAGCCAGTCGCGCTGCCAATCGACGACGATGCGACCAGCTTGCGCGTCCACCGCCTGCACGATGTCGCGGACGAAGGGAACGAGGCGTTCGCGCTCGGCGTCCTGGACGACGAGCACGTCGTGCGCCGGCGTGGAAAGAAGATGCGCCACCCGTCCCAGATCGTCGCCATTGCCGGTGACGACGCGCAGACCGGTCAGGTCGCGCCAGTAGTGTTCGTCGGCAGCGGGCGGAGGCAGCGCGTCGGCGGCGACGCCGATTCGCGCTCCACGCCAAGCCGCCGCTTCGTCGCGATTCGCAACACCTTGGAAACGGGCTACGAAGCCGTCGTGGCGAGCCTGCGCCTCGGCGTCTACTTCGCGCCAATGCTGGCCATCGTGCGATCGTACCTGCCAAGGCCGATAGCCGAGGATGTTCCCCGCCGGTTCCGTGTGCGATTTCACGTGCATCCATCCCTTGACGCCGAACGGCGCACCGACGGTGCCAACGACAACCACTTCCGACATGGGCGCCGCGCGGATTCGCGACGTCGGCGCCTCAACGCGCCGACTTACGCGGACGTGGCGACGTCCCCCTCGGCAGCCCCGGTGGTCTCCGCTTCCACCACGGCCCTGTCGGCCTGGGCGACTTCGGCTCCCGCGGCGAGCGCGGCCTGTTCCTTCCGCCAGAGCTTCGCCAGCTGATGGACGCGGGCGCTGGGACGCGCTCCGGCGCTCAGCCAGTAGTCGAAGCGCGCCGAGTCGATGCGCAGCTTCTCCTCCTTGCCTCGCGCAACCGGATTGTAGAAGCCGATGCGTTCCACGAAGCGCCCGTCGCGCTTGGCGGACTTCTCCGCCACCGTGACGTGGTAGAAGGGTTTTTTCTTCCCGCCGTGGCGGGCCAGTCGAATCGTGACCAACGAGGACACCTCACGAAAGTGAAGCCGCGATTCTAGCCGACGACGGCACCGAACGGAACCGCGTCCAGCCGCGGCGGCCCTGGGAGCGCGGGCGTCTCGCCCGCACAGGCGAACGCCGTGAACCAGAATGCGGGCGGGGACGCCCGCGCTCCCAGGATGCGGGAGCAGATGCCACCAAATGTCGCACGCCCGTCCGGCTCAGGATGTTTCGGACTTCAGCGCTGCCCGTTCAGGATGACGCCGCGCCAGCCCCGGGTCGGGCCGGTGGGCCAATGAAACTCCACGCGCACCTCGAAGCGCACGGTCGCGGTCTGGCCGTGGGCGTCGGTGGCGGTCGCTTCGACTACCACCACGCCTTCCGCGCCAGGCTCCGGCTCGACCAGCAGCACGCCGCCGAGGACCCGCGCCGTCGCCACCGTCGGGTCGGACGAGCGGACGCTCCATGCCAGTTCGCCGCCCGGTTCGCCCGCCTCCGCCAGCGACGACAGCGCAATGCGCAGACCGTCGCCGAACAGCGCGTCGGGCGCCGGCGTCGCAAGAACCCGCGGCTGCCGCGCGAACAGCGCCAGCGGTTCGCCGGCCTCCAGCGCGAAGCCCTGCCAGCAGGGGCCGGTCAGGCACTGGCGGTCCGGCAGTTCCGACGCGGTCAGGGAGACGCGGGCGAAGCCGGTCGCCGAGTCCACGGTGAACGGTTCGCTTGCCGTCTCGCCCGCCGGCACCGTCGTCTCCGACTCCGTGGCGCCGTCGGCGAACGTTCCACCCTCCGCCGCTAGGCCGAGCGTCGCCTCGAACGGCGCACCCAGCGGCATGGCCACGCGCAGCGTCGCGGGCGACGGCACCCACGGCCCGGCGTCCGTCCGCTCGAGTTCCACTCGAAACGCGAACGGCGCGCCGGGGTTGTCGTCCAGGCGCAGCAGCCGCAGCGAAGCGAGGCCGGCGAACAGGCCGTTCGGGAGGGTTTGCAGCTGGTTGCCGTCCAAGCGCAGTGAGCGCAGGCCGGGCGCCGCCGCGAAGGCGTCCGCCGGCAGGTCGCCGAGGGCGTTGTTCGAGAGCGACAGGCTCCGCAGCCGCTCCGGCGCCGGCAGAGCGCCCAGCGGCACGGCTACCAGCGCGTTGCCGGCCAGCAGCAGGTGTTCCAGCCGCGTCGCCTCCGGCAGCGCCGGCAGGCCGCTCAGGGCATTGCTCGCCAGGTCCAACGTCCGCAGGGCGGAGAGGCCGCCCAGGTCTTCCGTCGCCAAGGCGCCGAGGGCCGCGCCGGCGAGGTCCAGCGTCCGCACCAAGCGCAGATCCGCAGGCGCCGGTTCTTCGCAGCTTGCGGTGTCCGTGGCCGTCATCAGCGCACGGCGAACTGGCGGGGCGCGGTCGCAGACGCCTTCCAGCACGGCCACTGGAACGGTCGCGCGTACCAGGCGGGCGTCGCGGTTGTAGCGCAGGCGCAGTTCCACCTCGAACCATTCGCGCGCTGGCTCCGCGTCCGCGTCGTCGAGGATCGGGATTTCGATTTCGCCGCAGCGTTCGCCGCCGCGGATCTCCACTTCCCCGGACGCGCCGCCGTGGTCGCCAGCGTCCGCGTCGGGGGTCGCGGGGTTCGTGTCGCGCATGATGCGCCAGCGTACGGTGGTCGAACCCTCGACCGCCGATGTCAATTCGGCCATCACTATGGCGGTGCCGCCTTCGGGGGCTTGCGCCGGGGTGGTGGAGCAGGCGGTCCCGACGACGCCTACGCGGATGTCCAGGCGGGCCGTGAGGCCGTGGGAGTCTTCCGCGGTTACTGCGATCTGGGCGTTGCCGGGGCGGCCGCCGAAGATGCGCAGCGTGGCGCCGGCGACAGTCGCCGTGGCCACCTCGGGGTTGGTCGATGCGGCCGAGTACGCGAGGGCGTCGCCGTCGGGTTCGCGGAACAGGGGGGAGAGGTCGAGTTCGGTCTGGCCGCCGACTTCCAGCAGCACGATCTCCGGCTGCGCCGCGATCTCCGGGGCGCGGTTGCCGGCGGGGCTTCTGGGGCGCGGCGTGGCGCTCGCCGTGGGCGACGGGTTACCTGGGTCGCCGCGGTTCAGGCCGAGCACACGGACTTCGTAGACCACGCCTTCGCGCAGGCCGTCGATGCGCGCCGACAGCGGGCCGGTGGCCACGCGCAGCGTTCCGCTGGCGGATGCCGCGCCGACGGCCGGCACTTCGATCAGCCGGTCCAGGCTCCACTCGCCGCCGGCCGGGCGCCATTGGACCCAGTAGCCTTGCGCGCCGGGGGATGCGGACCAGCTCACCGCGAGGCTCGTCGTGCCGGCAGAGGACGCCTGCACGCGGGCTGGCGCGGGGGCGGCGTCCGCGTCGGAGACCTGCACGGCGTACTCCGCCGTCACGTTGGCGTAGCCGCCGCCTGCCGCCGCGTGGAGCAGGGACGCTTCCTCGGTGGCGGCGTCGGCGTCCGTTTCGGCGCGCGCCGTGACCGTTTGCGGCACGTTCCAGTTCGTCGTGGTGAACGTGAGCGCCGTCTGGTCGCCGGGGGCGCCGTTCGTGTCGAACGCGAGGCCGGCGTCGTCGCTCGACACCGCGACCGTCACCGCGGCCGTTGGGCGGACGGTGAGAACCGCCGTGTACGTGTCGGTGGCGGCGCCGCCTTCCGTCAGGGAGAGGCCCTCGGCGGGGTCGAACGCCAGGCCGGGGGCTTCGTCGTCTTCCACTTCGACCGAGAGGGTCGGGGCGGTCGATACGCCGGCGTAGCCCGTCACCGCGTGCGTCACCGTCGTCGTGTCGTCGTCCGCGTCGTCGTCGGCGATGGACTCGGCGCGCACCTCCTGGTCGGCGTTCCAGTTCTGAGGCGTGAACGTGAGCGTGAGGGTGCCGACGTTCTGGGCGCCGTCGCGGAGGGTCAGTTCGGAGCTCGTGCTGGTCGCCGTCACCGTCACGTCGGTGGAGGGCTCCGTGTTCAGGCGGACTCGGTAGCTGCCCATCGCGCCCTCGACGATGCGCAGGAGCGGGGGTTCGACTCGGACGCCGGGAGCGTCTTCGTCGCGTATGGTTGCGGCCACCGTGGGCGTGGACGCCGTGGCGTAGTCGGCGCCGGTCGTCGGGTGGGTGATGTTCGCGGCACCGTCCGAGACGCCGCGCACGGTCACGCGCTGCGGGGCGTTCCAGTTCGATGCCGTGAAGCGCAGCGTCGTCGGGGAGACGGTCGCTACCGCTTCGTCGGAGCTGGTGGGGGTCACTTCCACGGTGCCGCCGGTCGGGGCTGCCGCGAGCGTCACCGAGTAGCTGGCCGTCGAACTTTCGTTCACGTCCACCGTCGTCGCGTCCGCCAGCACTTCCGGCGTGTCGTTGTCGGACACCGCGAACTGCACGTCCACCGCCGCGGCGACCGCGTAGTCCGCGCCGGACGCCGTGTGGCGCAGCGTGGCCGTGCCGGATGCCGCGTCCGCGTCGTCGCGGCCGCGCACCGACGCCGTGCGCGGCGTGTTCCAGTTGGTCGCGTCGAAGCGCAGCCAGCGCTGGACGCCCGCCTGGTTCCGATCCAGGTCCACCGCCACCGAGCCCTCCGCGGCGACCGACACCCGCGCCACGCCAGCCGGCTCGGTGTCGAGGCGAACGGTGTAGGCGCCCTCCCCGCCTTCGGCCACGCCGGAGGCGATCAGCGCTGTGGCGACGACCACGATGGCCGGTTCGTCGTCGTCCACGGTGGCGGCGAAGAGCTGCGCCGACACGCCCTCGTAGTCGCCGCCCGTGGCCGCGTGGGCGATGGCGACGCGCGGTTCGTCGGAGGCGTCGTCGTCCTCGGCGGCGGTCGCCGTCACCGTCTGCGCGGTGGCCCAGTTGGTCGTCGTGAAGGTCAGGGTGCGTGTTCGGGGGGTGACGTCGGTGTCCACGGTCACCGCGCGGTCGCCGCTCGACACCTCCACCTCGACTTGCGCGGTCGGCTCGGTGGCCAGGCGCACGGTGTAGGGCTTCGCGTTGTCCGCGTGGCCGGCCATCTCGTTCAGCGCCAGCGGGCCGGGCTGGTCGTTCGCCGCGTCCGGGTCGGCGTCGAGCAGGATGGCCGGCGTGTCGTCGTCGGTCACGGAGACCTCAACGCTTGGGCGCGAGGCGAGCGCCAAGCCGGCGTAGTCGCCGCCGGTCGCGGCGTGCAGCAGGTTGACCATCTCGTCCGTGGCGTTGTCGTCGTCCGCCGCGCGCACCGTCACCGTGCGGGTGACGCTCCAGTTCGTCGTCGTGAACGTCAGGGCGGTCTGGTCGCCGGTGGTGTCGGGGTCCGCGTCCACGGTCACTTCCGCGGTCGTGCCGCTCACGGTCACCGTCACCGCCGCGCTCGGCTGCGTGTTGAGGCGCATGGTGTACGTCGCCGCGCGGTTCTCGCGCACAGTCAGGCGGGTCGGGGAGACGTTCAGGCTCGGCGTGTCGTCGTCGGTGGCCGTGACCACGATCGCCGCCGTCGGGACGCCGCCGTAGTCGGCGCCGGTCGCGGCGTGGCTCAGGGTGACGACTTCGTTCGTCGAGTCGTTGTCGTTCGCCGCGCTCACCCGCACCTGCCGCGGCGTGTCCCAGTTGCCGGCCGTGAAGATCAGGCGCGCCGGGTTCGGCGTGATGCCGTCCGCGGCGCCGGTGATGTCCACCGTGGCGTTGCCGCCCACCGGCTCCGTGGCCAAGCGGACGGTGTAGGCGGCGCTGTTCTGCTCCGGCACCGTCAGGGTGGTCGCCGAGAGGACGATGGCCGGGGTCTCGTCGTCGGTCACGCTGGCGGTGAACGTGCCGTGTACGTTGGTGTACTCGCTGTTCGGCGTCGTCCTTGCGCGGTGCGTGATGGTGGCGCTTTCGTCGAAGCCGTTGTCGTCCTGCTGCGCCGTCAGGGTCACGGTCTGCGGCGTGTTCCAGTTCGTCGCGGTGAACGTCAGCGTGTTCTGGACGCCGTTCAGGCTGTCGCCGTCGGTGTCGTCCACCGTCACCGACGGCGTGTTGCTGGCGATGGTCGCGGTCACGGGGCGGGTGGGCTGCGTGTACAGGCGCACGGTGTAGTCGTCGGAGTTGGTGGTGGACGACGACAGTTCGTTCAGCGCCAGCGGGCCGGACTGGTCGTTGGCGGTGTCCGGGTCGGCGTCGAAGACGAAGCTCGGCGCGTCGTCGTCGGTGGTGTTCGCCGTCAGGGTGGCCATCAGGTTCGTGTATTCGCTGCTCGTCGCCGTGGCGGACGTGTGGGTGATGGTGGCGCTCTCCCCTACCCCGTCGTCGTCCTCCACCGCGGTCAAGGTCACCGTCCGCGGGGTGTTCCAGTTCGCCGCCGTGAACGTCAGCGTGTTCTGGACGCCGTTCAGGCTGTCGCCATCGGTGTCGCCTACCGTGACCGCGGTGGTGTCGTTGCTGGTGATGGTGACCGTGGCGTCCTGGGTCGGTTCGGACGACAGGCGCACCGTGTAGTCCACCGAGTTGTTGGTCGCGGTGGAGAGCTCGGCGAGGGCCAGCGGGCCGGCTTGGTCGTTCGGCGTGTTCGGGTCGGCGTCGACGAGGATGCCGGCCGTGTCGTCGTCGTCCACGGTGAGCTGGACGCTCGGGCGGGCGCCTGCGCCCAGGGCGCCGTAGTCGCCGCCGCTCGCGGCGTGGGCGAGGGTCAGCATCTCGTTCACGGCGTTGCCGTCGTCGCTGGCGGACACGGTCACCGTCTGGTGGGCGCTCCACGTCGTGGTGGTGAACGTCAGGGTGTTCTGGTCGCCGCTGGTGGTCGCGGTGTCCACGGTTACCGCGCCCGATGCGCCGGAGACCGTCACCGTCACGGTGGCGCTCGGCTGGGTGTTGAGGCGGACGCGGTAGCGGCCGCTGGCGTTCTCGTCCACCTCCAAGGTGGTCGGGGTGACTTGCAGGCTCGGGGTGTCGTTGTCCGTGGAGGTGGCCACCAGCGCCGCCGTCGGCACGCTGCCGTAGTCGGCGCCGCTGGCGGCGTGGGTGAACGTGACCGTCTCGTTGTCGCCGTCCAGGTCGTTCGCCGCCGTTATCCGCACCGTGCGCTGCGTGTCCCAGTTGCCGGTCGTGAAGATCAGGCGCGTCGGGCTGGCGGAGAGGCCGTCGGCGGCGCCGGCGATGTCCACGGTGGCGTTGCCGCCGACCGGCTCCGTGGCCAGGCGCACGGTGTAGCTGGCGGTGGTCTGCTCCGGCACCGTGAGGGTGGTCGTGGAGAGCGTGATGGCCGGGGTTTCGTCGTCGGTCACGCTCGCCGTGAACGTGCCGTCGACGTTGGTGTACTCGCTGCTCGGCACCGTCCTCGCGCGGTGCGTGAGGGTGGCGGTCTCGTCGAAGCCGTTGTCGTCCTGTTGCGCCGTGAGCGTCACCGTCTGCGGGGTGTTCCAGTTCGTCGCCGTGAACGTCAGCGTGTTCTGGACGCCGTTCAGGCTGTCGCCGTCGGTGTCGTCCACCGTGACCGAGGGGGTGTTGCTAGTGATGGTGGCGGTGACCGTCCGGGTGGGCTGCGTGTACAGGCGCACGGTGTAGTCGTCCGAGTTGGTGGTGGACGACGACAGTTCGTCCAGCGCCAGCGGGCCGGACTGGTCGTTGGCGGTGTCCGGGTCGGCGTCGAAGACGAAGCTCGGCGCGTCGTCGTCGGCGGTGTTCGCCGTCAGGGTGGCCGACAGGTTCGTGTACTCGCTCGCCGACGACGTGGACGACGTGTGGGTGATCGTCGCGCTCTCGCCGACGCCGTTGTCGTCCTCGGCCGCGGTCAGGGTCACCGTTCGCGGCGTGTTCCAGTTCGCGCTGGTGAACGTGAGGGTGTTCTGGACGCCGTTCAGACTGTCGCCGTCGGTGTCGCCCACCGTCACCGACGTGCTGTTGCTCGCGATCGTCACCGTGGCGTCCTGGGTCGGCTCGGAGGACAGGCGCACGGTGTAGTCGTGGGTGTTGTTGGTCGCGGTGGAGAGCTCGTTCACGAGCACCGGGCCGGACTGGTCGTTCAGCGTGTTCGGGTCGGCGTCGACGAGGATGCCGGCCGTGTCGTCGTCGTCCACCGTCAGTTGGACGCTCGGGCGGGCGCCCGCGCCCAGAGACCCGTAGTCGCCGCCGCTTGCGGCGTGGGCGAGAGTCAGCATCTCGTTCACGGCGTTGCCGTCGTCGCCAGCCGACACGGTCACCGTCTGGTGGGCGCTCCACGTCGTTGTCGTGAAGGTGAGGGTGTTCTGGTCGCCGCTCGTCGTGGCCGTGTCCACGGTCACGGCGCCGGATGCGCCGGAGACCGTCACCGTGACGGTGGCGCTCGGCTGGGTGTTGAGGCGGACGCGGTAGCGGCCGCTGCCGTTCTCGTCCACTTCCAAGGTGGTCGGGGTGACTTGCAGGCTCGGGGTGTCGTCGTCCGTGGACGTGGCCGCCAGAGCCGCCGTCGGGACGCTGCCGTAGTCGGCGCCGGACGCGGCGTGGGTGAACGTGACCGTCTCGTTGTCGCCGTCCAGGTCGTTCGCGGCCGTTATCCAAACGGTGCGGGCCGTGTCCCAGTTGCCGGTCGTGAAGAACAGGCGCGTCGGGCTGGCGGAGAGGCCGAGCGACGCGCCGGCGATGTCCACGGTGACGTTGCCGCCCACCGGCTCCGTGGCGAGGCGCACGGTGTAGCTGGCGGTGGTCTGCTCCGGCACCGTCAGGGTGTTGGTCGAGAGGACGATGGCCGGGGTTTCGTCGTCGTTCACGCTCGCGGTGAAGCTGCCCCTCACGTTCCTGTACTCGCTGTTCGTCGTCGTCGCCGCGGCGTGGGCGATGGTGACGCTCTCGTCGTAGCCGTTGTCGTCCTGCTGGGCGCTCAGGGTCACGGTCTGCGGGGTGTTCCAGTTGCTCGCCGTGAACGTCAGGGTGTTCTGGGTGCCGGGGTTTCCGGTGTCGGTGTCGTCCACCGTCACCGCCAACGTGTTGCCGCTCGTGATCGTGGCGGTCACGGTCTGGGTCGGCTGCGACGTCAGGCGCACGGTGTAGTCGTCCGAATTCGTGCTGGACGACGACAGTTCGTTCAGCTGCAGGGGGCCGGCTTCGTCCGTGGCCGGGGAGCTCGGGTCGGCGTCGAAGACGAAGCCGGGGGCCTGGGCGTCCGTGGTGTTCGCGGCGATGGTCGCTTGGAGGTTGGTGTACTCGCTGGCCGACGACGTGGACGACGTGTGGGTGATGGTGACGTTCTCCCCCACCCCGTCGGGGTCCTGGGCCGCCGTCAGGGTGACGGTCTGGGGGGTGTTCCAGTTCGCGTTCGTGAACGTCAGCGTGTTCTGGACGCCGTTCAGGCTGTCGCCGTCGGTGTCGTCCACCGTCACGGCGGTGGTGTCGTTGCTGGTGATGGCCACCGTCGCGGTCTGGGTGGGTTCCGAGGACAGGCGCACCGTGTAGCTGACCGAGTTGTTGGACGCGGTGGAGAGTTCGGCGAGGGCCAGCGGGCCGGACTGGTCGTTCGGCGTGTTCGGGTCGGCGTCGAGGAGGATGCCCGCCGTGTCGTCGTCGTCCACCGTGAGCTGGACGCTCGGGCGGGCGCCTGCCGCGAGGGCGCCGTAGCCGCCGCCGCTTGCGGCGTGGGCGAGGGTCGGCATCTCGTTCACGGCGTTGCCGTCGTCGCCGGCGGCCACCGTGACCGTCTGGTAGGCGCTCCACGTCGTCGTCGTGAAGGTGAGGGTGTTCTGGTCGCCGGTCGTCGTCGACGTGTCCACCGTCACCGCGCCGGACGCGCCGGAGACGGTCACCGTCACGTTGGCGGTGGGCTGGGTGTTCAGGCGGATGCGGTACGTGCCGCTGCTGTTCTCGTCCACTTCCAGCGTGGTCGGGGTCACGTTCAGCCTCGGGGTGTCGTTGTCCGTGGACGTCGCCACCATGTCCGCCGCCGGGACGCTGCCGTAGTCGGCGCCGCTGGCCGTGTGGCGGAAGGTGGCCGTCTCGTTCTCGCCGTTCTGGTCGTTCGCCGCCGTTATCCGCACCGTCCGCTGCGTGTCCCAGTTGCCCGAGTTGAAGAACAGGCGCGTCGGGCTGGCGGAGAGGCCGTCCGCCGCGCCGGCGATGTCCACCGTGACGGCGCCGCCCACCGGTTCCGTGGCCAGCCGCACCGTGTACGTCCTGCTGTTCTGCTCCGGCACCGTGAGGGAGGTCGTGGAAAGGGTGATGGCCGGGGTCTCGTCGTCGGTCACGCTCGCCGTGAAGGTGCCGTCGACGTTGGTGTACTCGCTGTTCGGCGTCGTTCTGGCGCGGTGCGTGATGGTGGCGGTCTCGTCGAAGCCGTTGTCGTCCTGCTGCGCCGTGAGGGTCACGGTCCGGGGGGTGTTCCAGTTCGTGTTCGTGAACGTGAGGGTGTTCTGGACGCCGTTCAGGCTGTCGCCGTCGGTGTCGTCCACCGTGACCGAGGGGGTGTTGCTGGCGATGGTCACGGTCACGGGCCGCGTGGGCAGCGTGTACAGGCGCACCGTGTAGTCGTCCGAGTTGGTGGTGGACGACGACAGTTCGTTCAGCGCCAGCGGGCCGGACTGGTCGTTCGCCGTGTCCGGGTCGGCGTCGAAGACGAAGGCCGGCGCGTCGTCGTCGGCGGTGTTCGCCGTCAGCGTCGCCATCAGGTTCGTGTACTCGCTCGCCGACGACGTGGCGGACGTGTGGGCGATGGTGGCGCTCTCCCCTACCCCGTCGTCGTCCTCGGCGGCGGTCAGGGTCACCGTCCGCGGGGTGTTCCAGTTCGCGCTGGTGAACGTCAGCGTGTTCTGGACGCCGTTAAGGCTGTCGCCGTCGGTGTCGCCCACCGTCACCGCGGCGTCGTTGCTCGTGATCGTCACCGTGGCGTCCTGGGTCGGCTCCGAGGACAGGCGGACGGTGTAGCTGACCGAGTTGTTGGACGCGGTGGAGAGCTCGTTCAGCGCCAGCGGGCCGGACTGGTCGTTCGGCGTGTCCGGGTCGGCGTCGACGACGATGCCCGCCGTGTCGTCGTCGTCCACCGTGAGCTGGACGCTCGGGCGGGCGCCTGCGCCCAGAGCGCCGTAGTCGCCGCCGCTTGCGGCATGCGACAGGGTGAGCATCTCGTTCACGGCGTTGCCGTCGTCGCCGGCCGACACCGTCACCGTCTGGTGGGCGCTCCACGTCGTGGTGGTGAACGTCAAGGCGTTCTGGTCGCCGCTGGTGGTCGCGGTGTCCACGGTCACGGCGCCGGATGCGCCGGAGACCGTCACCGTCACGGTGGCGCTCGGCTGGGTGTTGAGGCGGACGCGGTAGCGGCCGCTGCCGTTCTCGTCCACTTCCAGGGTGGTCGGGGTGACTTGCAGGCTCGGGGTGTCGTTGTCCGTGGACGTCGCCGCCAGCGCCGCCGTCGGGACGCCGCCGTAGTCGGCGCCCGACGCGGCGTGGGTGAACGTGACCGTCTCGTTGTCGCCGTCCAGGTCGTTCGCCGCCGTGATCCGCACCGTGCGCTGCGTGTCCCAGTTGGCCGTGGTGAAGACCAGGCGCGTCGGGCTGGCGGAGAGGCCGTCGGCGGCGCCGGTGATGTCCACGGTGGCGTTGCCGCCGACCGGCTCCGTGGCGAGGCGCACGGTGTAGGTGGCGGTGGTCTGCTCCGGCACCGTGAGGGTGGTCGTGGAGAGGGTGATGGCCGGGGTCTCGTCGTCGGTCGCGGTCGCGGTGAACGTGCCGTCGACGTTCCGGTACTCGCTGTTGGTGGCCGTCGCCGCGCGGTGGGTGATGGTGGCGGTCTCGTCGAAGCCGTTGTCGTCCTGCTGCGCCGTGAGGGTCACCGTCTGCGGGGTGTTCCAGTTCGCCGCCGTGAACGTCAGGGTGTTCTGGACGCCCTGCGCGATGCCGTCCGTGTCGCCCACGGTGACCGAGGGGGTGTTGCTCGTGATGGTCGCCGTCACCGTGCGGGTAGGCAGCGTGTACAGGCGCACGGTGTAGTCGTCGGAGTTCGTCGAGGACGACGACAGCTCGTTCAGCGCCAGCGGGCCGGACTGGTCGTTCGCCGTGTCCGGGTCGGCGTCGAAGACGAAGGCCGGCGCGTCGTCGTCGGTGGTGTTCGCCGTCAGGGTGGCCGACAGGTTCGTGTACTCGCTCTGCGTCGCCGTGGTCGACGTGTGGGTGATGGTCGCCGACTCGCCGACGCCGTTGTCCTCCTGGGCGGCGGTGAGGGTCACCGTCCGCGGGGTGTTCCAGTTCGCGGACGTGAACGTGAGGGTGTTCTGGACGCCGTTCAGGCTGTCGCCGTCCGTGTCGCCCACCGTCACCGAGGCGAGGTTGCTCGTGATGGTCACCGTCGCGTCCTGGGTCGGCTCCGAGGACAGGCGCACGGTGTAGTCGTGGGTGTTGTTGGGCGCGGTGGAGAGCTCGTTCACCAGCACCGGGCCGGGCTGGTCGTTCGCGGTGTTCGGGTCGGCGTCGACGAGGATGCCGGCGGTGTCGTCGTCGTCCACCGTGAGTTGGACGCTTGGGAGCGCGCCTGCGCCCAGAGACCCGTAGTCGCCGCCGCTCGCGGCGTGCGTCAGCGTCGGCGTCTCGTTCACGGCGTTGCCGTCGTCTCCCGCCGCCACGGTCACCGTCTGGTAGGCGCTCCACGTCGTGGTGGTGAACGTGAGGGTGTTCTGGTCGCCGGACACCGTGGACGTGTCCACGGTCACGGCGCCGGATGCGCCGGAAACCGTCACCGTCACGCTGGCGGTGGGCTGGGTGTTGAGGCGGATGCGGTACGTGCCGCTGCTGTTCTCGTCCACTTCCAGCGTGGTCGGGGTCACGTTCAGGCTGGGCGTGTCGTTGTCCGTCGACGTCGCCACCAGATTCGCCGCCGTCACGCCGCCGTAGTCGGCACCGGATGCGGCGTGGCCGAAGGTGACCGTCTCGTTCTCGCCGTCCTGGTCGTTCGCGGCCGTTATCCGCACGGTGCGGGCCGTGTCCCAGCTGGCCGTCGTGAAGATCAGGCGCGTCGGGCTCGCCGAGAGGCCGTCGGCGGCGCCGGCGATGTCCACCGTCACGCTGCCGCCCACCGGCTCCGTGGCCAGCTGCACGGTGTACGTGGCGCTGTTCTCCTCCGGCACCGTCAGGGTGTTGGTCGAGAGGGCGATGGCCGGGGTCTCGTCGTCGTTCACGGTGGCCATGAAGCTGCCGCTCACGTTCCGGTACTCGCTGTTCGTGGTCGTCGCCGCGCTGTGGGTGATGGTCACGCTCTCGTTGTAGCCGTTGTCGTCCTGCTGCGCCGTGAGGGTGACGGTCTGGGGGGTGTTCCAGTTGCTCGCCGTGAACGTCAACGTGTTCTGGGTGCCGGGGTTGCCGGTGTCCGTGTCGTCCACTGTGACCGCCAACGTGTTGCCGCTGGTGATCATGGCGGTCACCGTCTGGGTGGGCTGGGAGGTCAGGCGGACGGTGTAGTCGTCGGTGTTGGTGCTCGACGACGACAGCTCGTTCAGTTGCAGCGGGCCGGCCTCGTTGGTGGCCGGGGAGCTCGGGTCGGCGTCGAAGACGAAGCCGGGGGCCTGGGCGTCCGTGGTGTTCGCGGTGATCGTTGCTTGCAGGTTGGTGTACTCGCTCTGCGTCGCGGTGCTCGCCGTGTGGGTGATGGTGACGTTCTCGCCTACGCCGTCGTTGTCCTGGGCGGCCGTCAGGGTGACCGTCCGGGGGGTGTTCCAGTTCGCGTTGGTGAACGTCAGGGTGTTCTGGACGCCGGGGTTTCCGGTGTCCGTGTCGTTCACCGTCACCGCCGTCGTGTCGTCGCTCGTGATGGTCACCGTGGCGGTCTGGGTCGGTTCCGAGGACAGGCGGACGGTGTAGTCCACCGAGTTGTTCGACGCGGTGGAGAGTTCGGCCAGGGCCAGCGGGCCGGACTGGTCGTTCGCGGTGTTCGGGTCTGCGTCGAGGAGGATGCCGGCCGTGTCGTCGTCGTCCACCGTCAGCTGGACGCTTGGGCGGGCGCCTGCGCCCAGAGAGCCGTAGCCGCCGCCGCTCGCGGTGTGCGTCAGGGTGAGCATCTCGTTCTGGGCGTTGCCGTCGTCGCCGGCCGATACCGTCACCGTCTGGTTCGTGCCCCAGTTCGCGCTCGTGAACGTGAGGGTGTTCTGGTCGCCGGTCGTCGTGGACGTGTCCACGGTCACGGCGCCGGAGGCGCCGGAGACCGTCACCGTGACGTCGGCGCTCGGCTGCGTGTTCAGGCGGACGCGGTACGTGCCGCTGCTGTTCTCGTCCACCTCCAGCGTGGTCGGGGTCACTTGCAGCCTCGGGGTGTCGTTGTCGGTGGACGTGGCCACCAGCTCCGCCGCCGTCACGCTGCCGTAGTCGGCGCCGGACGCGGCGTGGCGGAAGGTGACCATCTCGTTCTCGCCGTCCAGATCGTTCGCCGCCGTTATCCGCACCTGTCGCGCCGTGTTCCAGTTGCCGGTGGTGAATATCAGGCGCGTCGGGCTGGCGGAGAGACGATCGGCGGCGCCGGTGATGTCCACGGTGACGTTGCCGCCGACCGGCTCCGTCGCCAGCTGGACGGTGTACGTGGCGCTGTTCTCCTCCGGCACCGTCAGGGTGGACGTCGAGAGCGTGATGGCCGGCGTCTCGTCGTCGTTCACGGTCGCGGTGAAGCTGCCGTTGACGTTCCCGTACTCGCTGTTCGTGGCCGTCGTCGCCGCGTGCGCGATGGTCACGGACTCGTCGAAGCCGTTGTCGTCCTCCTGCGCCGTGAGGGTCACCGTCTGCGGGGTGTTCCAGTTCGCCGCCGTGAACGTCAGCGTGTTCTGCACGCCGTTCAGGCTGTCGCCGTCCGTGTCGCCCACCGTCACCGACGACGTGTCGCTGCTGGCGATCGTCGCCGTCACCGTCTGGGTCGGCTCCGACGACAGGCGCACGGTGTAGTCGTCGGAGTTGGCGCTCGACGACGGCAGCTCGTCCAGCGTCAGCGGGCCGGACTGGTCGTTCGCCGTGTCCGGGTCCGCGTCGAAGACGAAGCCGCGCGGGTCGTCGTCGTTCGTGTTCGCCGTGAGCGTGGCCTGCAGGTTCGTGTACTCGCTGGCCGTCGGCGTGGTGGCGGCGTGGGTGATGGTGGCGCTCTCGCCGATGCCGTTGTCGTCCTGGGCCGCGGTCAGGGTCACCGTCCGCGGGGTGTTCCAGTTCGCCGCCGTGAACGTCAGCGTGTTCTGCACGCCGTTCAGGCTGTCGCCGTCCGTGTCGCCCACCGTCACCGAGGCGAGGTTGCTCGTGATCGTCACCGTGGTCGTCTGGGTCGGCTCCGAGGACAGGCGCACGGTGTAGTCGTGGGTGTTGTCGGTCGCCGTGGAGAGCTCGTTCACCAGCACCGGGCCCGCCTGGTCGTTCGGCGTGTCCGGGTCCGCGTCCACGAGGATGCCCGCGGTGTCATCGTCGTCCACGGTCACCGTCACGCCGGGGCGCGAAGCCAGCGCGAGGCTGGCGTAGTCGCCGCCGGTGGCGGCGTGGGCGAGGGAGACCTCCTCGTCGCGGGCGTTGTCGTCGTCGCCGGCGGCCACCGTCACCGTCTGGTCCGTGGCCCAGTTCGCGTTCGTGAACGTCAGCGTGTTCTGGTCGCCGGTCGTGCTCGCCGTGTCCACCGTCACCGCGCCCGACGCGCCGGAGACGGTCACCGTCACGGTGGCGCTCGGCTGCGTGTTGAGGCGGATCGTGTAGGTCGCGCTGCTGTTCTCGTCCACCACGAGGGCCGTGCGGCTCACCTGCAGGCTCGGCGCGTCGTCGTCCGTGGAGGTGGCCACGATCTCCGCCGCCGGGACGCTGCCGTAGTCGGCGCCGGACGCGGCGTGGCTGAACGTGGCCTCGTCGTTCGTGCCGTCGTTGTCGTTCGCCGCCGTCACCGTCACCGTGCGCGCCGTGTCCCAGTTGCCGGCGGTGAACGTCAACGACGTGGGGCTGGCGGAGAGGCGGTTCTCCGCGCCGGTGATGTCCACGGTGACGCTGCCGCCCACCGGCTCCGTCGCCAGCCGCACCGTGTACGTCCTGTCGTTCTCCTCCGGCACCGTCAGCATGGTCGCCGAGAGGACGATGGCCGGGGTCTCGTCGTCGTTCACCGAGGCGGTGAAGCTGCCGTTCACGTTCCTGTACTCGCTGTTCGTCGTCGTGGCCGCGCTGTGCGTGATGGTCACGGACTCGTCGTAGCCGTTGTCGTCCTGCTGGGCGCTCAGGGTCACCGTCTGCGGGGTGTCCCAGTTCGCGGCGGTGAACGTCAGGGTGTTCTGCACGCCCTGCGCGATGCCGTCGGTGTCGCCCACCGTCACCGAGGCGGTGTTGCCGCTCGTGATCGTCGCGGTGACGGTCTGGGTCGGCTCCGACGACAGGCGCACGGTGTAGTCGTCCGAGTTGGTGCTCGACGACGACAGCTCGTTCAGCTGCAGCGGGCCCGCCTGGTCGTTCGCCGTGTCCGGGTCGGCGTCGAAGACGAAGCCGCGCGGGTCGTCGTCGTTCGTGTTCGCCGTCAGCGTCGCCTGCAGGTTGGTGTACTCGCTCGTTGTCGGCGTGGTGGACGTGTGCGTGATGGTCGCGGACTCCCCTACCCCGTCGTCGTCCTGGGCGGCGGTCAGGGTCACCGTCCGCGGCGTGTTCCAGTTCGCGCTCGTGAACGTCAGCGTGTTCTGGACGCCGTTCAGGCTGTCGCCGTCGGTGTCGTCCACCGCCACCGCGGCGTCGTTGCTCGTGATGGTCACCGTGGTCGTCTGGGTCGGCTCCGAGGACAGGCGCACCGTGTAGTCGTGGGTGTTGTTGGACGCCGTGGACAGCTCGTTCACCAGCACCGGGCCGGGCTGGTCGTTCGCCGTGTCCGGGTCGGCGTCCACGAGGATGCCGGCGGTGTCGTCGTCGTCCACCGTCACCGTCACGCCGGGGCGGGAAGGCAGCGCCAGGCTGGCGTAGTCGCCGCCGGTGGCTGTGTGGGTCAGGGAGACCTCCTCGTTCACGGCGTTGCCGTCGTCGCCGGCGGACACCGTCACGGTCTGGTTCGTGGCCCAGTTCGTGTTCGTGAACGTCAGCGTGTTCTGGTCGCCGCTCGTCGCCGCCGTGTCCACGGTTACCGCGCCGGTCGCGCCGGAGACGGTCACCGTCACGGTTGCGCTCGGCTGGGTGTTGAGGCGGATGGTGTAGGTGGCGTTGGCGTTCTCGTTCACCATGAGGGCGGTCGTGCTCACCTGCAGGCTCGGCGCGTCGTCGTCGGTCGACGTCGCCACGATCTCCGCCGCCGGGACGCTGCCGTAGTCGGCGCCGGACGCGGCGTGGCTGAACGTCGCCATGTCGTTGGTGCCGTCGTTGTCGTTCGCAGCGGTCACCGTCACCGTTCTCGCCGTGTCCCAGTTGCCAGCGGTGAACACCAGGCGCGTCGGGCTGGCGGAGAGGTTGTTGGCGGCGCCGGTGATGGTCACCGTGACGCCGCCGCCCACCGGCTCCGTGGCCAGCCGCACGGTGTAAGTCCTGTCGTTCTCCTCCGGCACCGTCAGGGTGGACGACGAGAGGACGATGGCCGGGGTTTCGTCGTCGGTCACGCTCGCCGTGAAGCTGCCGGCGACGTTGTTGAACTCGCTGCTCGGCGTCGTGGCCGCCGTGTGGGTGATGGTCACGTTCTCGTCGAAGCCGTTGTCGTCCTGCTGGGCGCTCAGGGTCACCGTCTGCGGGGTGTTCCAGTTGCTCGACGTGAACGTCAGCGTGTTCTGGACGCCCTGCGCAATGCCGTCCGTGTCGTCCACCGTCACCGAGGACGTGTTTCCGCTCGTGATGGTCGCCGTCACGATCTGGGTGGGCTCGGCGCTCAGGCGCACGGTGTAGTCGTCCGAGTTGGTGCTCGACGACTGCAGTTCGTTCAGCTGCAAGGGGCCGGACTGGTCGTTCGCCGTGTCCGGGTCGGCGTCGAAGACGAACGCCGGGGCGTCGTCGTCGGTGGTGTTGGCGGTGATGGTCGCCTGGACGCCGGCGTACTCGGCCGGGCCCGTGACCGTGTGCGTGATCGTCGCGCTCTCGCCAGTGCCGTCGTTGTCGTCGGCGGCGGTCAGGGTCACCGTCCGCGGGGTGTTCCAGTTCGTGGACGTGAAGGTGAGGGTGTTCTGGACGCCGTTCAGGCTGTCGCCGTCGGTGTCGTCCACCGTCACCGCCGTCGTGTCGTTGCTGGCGATGGTCACCGTGGCGTCCTGGGTCGGTTCCGAGGACAGGCGCACGGTGTAGTCCACCGAGTTGTTGCTCGCGCTCGGCAGTTCGTTCAGCGCCAGTGGGCCGGACTGGTCGTTCGGGGTGTCCGGGTCCGCGTCGAGGAGGATGCCCGCCGTGTCGTCGTCGTCCACCGTCACCGTCACGCCGGGGCGGGAAGCCTGCGCGAGGCTGGCGTAGTCGCCGCCGCTCGCGGTGTGGGTCAGGGAGACCATCTCGTTCTGGGCGTTGCCGTCGTCGCCGGCGGACACCGTCACCGTCTGGCTGGTGGCCCAGTTCGTGTTCGTGAACGTGAGGGTGTTCTGGTCGCCGCTCGTGGTTGCGGTGTCCACGGTCACCGCGCCGGACGCGCCCGAGACCGTGACCGTCACCGTGGCGCTCGGCTGGGTGTTGAGGTGGATGGTGTAGGTGTTGTTGGCGTTCTCGTCCACCGTCAGGGCGGTCGTGCTCACCTGAAGGCGCGGCGCGTCGTTGTCCGTGGAGGTGGCCACGATCGTCGCCGCCGGGACGCTGCCGTAGTCCGCGCCGCTGGCGGCGTGGCTGAACGTGGCCGTCTCGTTGCCGCCGTTGTCGTCGTTCGCCGCGGTCACCGTCACCGTGCGCGCGGTGTCCCAGTTGGCCGCCGTGAACACCAGGCGCGTGGGGCTGGCCGAGAGGTCGTTCTCCGCGCCGGTGATGTCCACCGTGACGCTGCCGCCCACCGGCTCCGTGGCCAGCCGCACCGTGTACGTCCTGTCGTTCTCCTCCGGCACCGTCAGGGTGGTGGCCGACAGGGTGATGGCCGGAGTCTCGTCGTCGGTCACGCTGGCCATGAAGCTGCCGCTGACGTTGTTGAACTCGCTGCTCGGCGTCGTGGCCGCCGTGTGCGTGATGGTCACGGTTTCGTCGAAGCCGTTGTCGTCCTGCTGGGCGCTCAGGGTCACGGTCTGGGGGGTGTTCCAGTTCACGCTCGTGAACGTCAGGGTGTTCTGGGTGCCCTGCGCTATGCCGTCCGTGTCGTCCACGGTCACCGAGGAGGTGTCGCTGCTGGCGATCGTCGCCGTCACCGTCTGGGTGGGCTGGGCGCTCAAGCGCACGGTGTAGTCGTCCGAGTTGGTGCTCGAGGACTGCAGTTCCTCCAGCGCCAGTGGGCCGGACTGGTCGTTCGCCGTGTCCGGGTCGGCGTCGAAGACGAACGCCGGGGCGTCGTCGTCCGTCGTGTTCGCCGTGATGGTCGCCTGCAGGTTCGTGTACTCGCTGCTGGACGCCGTGGTGGACGTGTGGGTGATGGTGGCGGACTCGGCGGCACCGTTGTCGTCGTCGGCCGCGGTGAGGGTCACCGTCTGCGGCGTGTTCCAGTTCGTCGAGGTGAACGTCAGGGTGTTCTGGACGCCGTTCAGGCTGTCGCCATCGGTGTCGTCGACCGTCACCGCGGCCTCGTTGCTTGTGATCGTCACCGTCGCGTCCTGGGTCGGCTCCGAGGACAGGCGCACGGTGTAGTCCACCGAGTTGTTGCTCGCGCTCGGCAGTTCGTTCAGCGCCAGCGGGCCGGACTGGTCGTTCGGCGTGTCCGGGTCGGCGTCGAGGAGGATGCCGGCGGTGTCGTCGTCGTCCACCGTCACCGTCACGCCGGGGCGCGACGCCAGCGCCAGGCTGCCGTAGTCGCCGCCGGTGGCGTCGTGCGACAAGGACGCCATCTCGTTCACGGCGTTGCCGTCGTCGGCAGCCGCCACCGTCACGGTCTGGTTCGTGCCCCAGTTCGCGTTCGTGAACGTCAGGGTGTTCTGGTTGCCGCTGGTCGTCGCCGTGTCCACGGTCACGGTGCCGCTGGCGCCGGAGACGGTCACCGTCACGGTGGCGCTCGGCTGGGTGTTGAGGCGGATGGTGTAGGTGTTCGTGCTGTTCTCGTCCACCGTCAGCGTGGTCGGGCTCACGGCCAGGCTCGGCGTGTCGCTGTCGGTCGCCGTGGCCGTCAGGACCACGTCGGTCGCGTCGTCGTATTCGCCGCCGCTCGAAGCGTGGGTGAGCGTGACCTGCTCGTTGCTGCCGTTCGGGTCGGTCGCCGCGGTCACGCGCACCGACCGCGCCGTGTTCCAGTTCGCCGCCGTGAACGTCAGCGACGTCGGGCTCGGCGCAAGGCCGTCGGCGGCGCCGGTGATGGCCACTGTGACGCTGCCTCCCTCCGGTTCGGTCGCCAGCTGCACCGTGTAGTCGGCGCTGTTCCCCTCCGGCACCGTCAAGGTGGTCGTGGAGAGGGTGATCGCCGGGGTCTCGTCGTCGTCCACTGTGGCGGTGAAGTCCGAGGACACGTTCGTGTACTCGCTGCTGGTGGCCGTGGCGGCGCTGTGGGTGATGGTGACGCTCTCGTTGGCGCCGCCGTCGTCCTGCTGGGCGCTCAAGGTAACCGTCTGCGGGGTGTTCCAGCTGGTGCTCGTGAACGTCAGGGTGCTCTGGCCCACGGTCACGGCGGACGTGTCGCTGCTGGTGATGGTCGCGGTCACGTCCTGGCTCGGCAGCGACGTCAGGCGCACCGTGTAGTCGTCCGAGTTCGTGCTCGACGACGACAGCTCCTGCAGTTCCAGCGGGCCCGCTTCGTCCGTGGCCAGCGAGCTCGGGTCGGCGTCGAAGACGAAGCCGGGGGCGTCCTTGTCGGTCAGGTTGGCGGTGATCGTCGCCTGCACGTTGGTGTACTCGCTCGGCGACGCGGTGCTGGCGGCGTGGGTGATGGTGACGTTCTCGCCGATGCCGTCGTTGTCCTGTACCGCGGTGAGGGTCAGCGTCTGCGCCGTGTTCCAGTTCGAGGACGTGAAGGTGAGCGACGCCTTGTCCACCGTCAGCGCCGTGGTGTCGCCGCTGGTCACGCTCACCGTCACGTCCGCGGTCGGCTCGGCTGCCAGCCGGGCGGTGTAGCTCTTCGAGTTGTCCGAGGAGGTGGAGAGCTCGTCCAGCGCCAGCGGGCCGGACTCGTCGACGTTCGCGGTCGTCGGGTTCGCGTCGAGGACGATGCCGGCCGTCTCGTCGTCGTTGACGTTCACGGTCAGGCTCGGCAGCGTCGGCGTGCCGAAGAAGCCGCCGCTGCACGACGCGCCGGTGCGGGCGTGGGTGATCGTCGCCGCGTCGTCCAGGCTGTCGTCGTCGCTCGCCGCGGTGGCGGTGACGGTCTGCGGGGTGTTCCAGTTCGACTGCGTGAAGGCGAGCGCCTTCGTCCGCGGCGTGGCGTCCGTGTCCAGGGACACCTCGGCGTTGCCGCTGGTCGCCGTGACGACCACGGTGCAGTTGCCGCCGGCGGCGGTTCTCGGGTTGGCAGTGAGGCGGACGGTGTAGGTGCCGACGTTGGCGTTCGTTCCCCCGCCGGCGTTCGGGTCCTCCTCCAGCGGCAGGGTCGCGCGGCTGAGGGCGGCCCCCGGCGTGGGGGTGACGCTCAGGCTGGTGGACGCCAGCGCGCCGAGGAGGTCGTGGGCCGTCGCCGCCACGGTCACGGACAGGGTGCGGACGGCGGAGAAGTCCGTGCCCGCGTAGTCGAGCGTCAACGTCGCGGTGGCGTCGCCGGCGGTCACCGTCGCCAGCGAATCGATGGTCAGCCCCGGCACGTCGGTGTTCGGCGTGAAGTGCGACTTCGTGACGCCGTTGGCGAACGCCGTGTTGGTCAGCGTCACCGTCGCGGTGGCGCCGTCCAGGTTCGCTTCCGTCAGCGTCGTCGGGTTGGTGGCCGCGAGGGTCGCGGTGGGGGTCACCACGGCGATGGTGAAGGTCAGCGTCGCCCGGTCGCTGTTGGCGCGGTTGGCGTCGCCGTCGTGGGCGTGGATGGTCACCGTCGCCGCGCCGGTGGTGTCCGCCGTCGGCGTGCCGCAGATCTGCCGGGCGGAGGCGCAGTTGGGCGTGCCCAAGGAGAGGCCGGCTGGAAGGCCGCTCGCCGAATACGTGTAGGGCGTACCGTCGCCGCCGCTGGCCGGCGGCGCCAGGAACGGCGCGATGGCGTGGTCCTTGCGGTAGGTCCTGTTCGACACCGCGCCGCTGCCGAAGGTCGGCGGCACGTTGGGATGCTCCGCGATCTGCCGCGCCGTGTCCAGGCCGCCGAACTTCAGCGCCGGCCATTGGAACTGGCCGCCGAAGTCCCAGGCGTCGTCGTCCGCGTCCGCCGTGGCGCCGACCACGTTGTCGCCGTCCACGTCCTGCTCGTCCCAGGCGGCGTAGATGCCCATGTAGCCGGTGGGCTTGCGCAGGTTCTCCGAACTCGCGCCCTCGGGAGAGGCCGTGCCGGCGTCGTCGTCGATGCCGCTCAAGTCCGTGTCCCAGTAGCTGGCGGTGAACGTGCCGCTGCCGCCGGCCAGCCCGTGCTTCACCGGCGCGAGGCCGGTCACGGCGCCGGCCGCGTAGCTGGCGGCGATGGCGCCTTCGTTCACCGCCGCCAGGCCGCCGACGACCCGGCCGCTGGTCGATTGCCAGCCCTCCACCTCCGCGATCGAGTAGCTGGCCACGATGGTCGCGCCGGAGTCGTTCCGCCCCACCAGCCCGCCACCGGTGTCCCGCGCCTCCACCACGCCCGAGGACCACGCCCCCGCGATGCGCCCGGCGTTCCGCCCGGTCAGCGCGCCGACGAACCCGAAGGCCCGGTACACGCGAACGTTCGGCAGCCCCAGCGAACGCACCACGGCGTCGGCGGCCAGTCCCGCGAACAGCCCCTGGTAGTCGCGGCTGCGGTTCACCACCATGTTCGCGATCGCGTGGCCCTTGCCGTCGAACGTGGCGTTGAAGTGCGTCGTCGCGGTCGGCGCCGAGGCCGGGCCGATGGGATCCCAGCCGTTGACGCCGTTGGCGTAGGCATCGCCGCGGTCGATGATGAACCTGAAGTCGTCCGTCCAGGTGGAACCGTCGCCGTCGGTGTCGAAGTCCAGGTCGTTCTCCAGTTCGTAGCCGGTGCAGCCGCCGTTCGTCGGGCAGCCCATGCCCGTCGCATGGCCGCGGAACGCCTTGCCGTAGTTCGCGGCGTCGTCCGTGCCGGTGGACGGCGCGCCGTCGCCGTCGAGATCCCAGCGGATGGCGTTCAGCTGCGCCAGCGTACGCACCTCGATCAGGCCGTTGTCGTCCAGGTCGTAGTCGCCGCGCTGGGGCACCACGTCCGCGCCGCGGTAGGAGAGCGCCGGGTACTGCGAACTGGTGCCGAAGTGCCACGGCGCTTCGTGCGGGTCGCCGTCGCCGTCCACGTCCAGGGCGTCCCAGCCGGCGTAGATGCCGGTGGCCGACGTCGGCGTCTGCAGATGCGCCGTGGCGCGGCCGCGGCCCTGGGCGGAGACGGTGATGCCGCTCGTCTCCCGGTCCCAGTAGCTCGAGATCGCCGTCCCGCCGCCGACGTGGCTGGCCAGGCCGTGCATGTTCGCCGTGGCGCACCCCGTTACCGCGCCGGTGGCGTAGCTCGCCACGATGGTGCCGCCGTTGGCGGACATCAGCCCGCCGGCGAGGTTCCCGGATCCGCTCGCGCAGGCCACCGCCGCGGTCGAGTAGCTGGCCACGACCACCGCGCTCCCGGTAGCTCCCCCGACCAGGCCGCCGACGTTGGTGGCGCCGGCCACGGAACCGCTCGCCCAGGACGCCTCCACCCGGCCCCCGTTCACCACCGCGGCCAGCGGCGCGGCGCCGAACTTGCTCCCCTGGCCACCTTGCACATGGGCGTTCGGCAGCCCCAGCGAGCGCACCGTAGCGCTGCCGCGCAGCGCCGCGAACAGGCCGTTGTAGTCGCGGTCGCGGTTGATGAACAGGTTGTGGATCGAGTGGCCGTTGCCGTCGAACGTCGCGTTGAAGTGCGTGCCGTCGCTGGGCGTCGAAGCCGGGCCGATGGGATCCCAGCCGCTGCCGCCGTTGTGATACGTGTCGTCGCTGTCGCTGGTGCCGCTGGTGTGCGTCGAACCGTCGCCGTCGGTGTCGAAGTCCAGATCCCGCGTCAGCTCGTAGCCCGAACACCCGCCCGTCGGGCAGCCCATGCCGGTCGAGGCGCTGGCGAAGGCGCCGCTGGCGCCGGAGTAGTCCGCCGAGTTGCTGGCCGGGGATCCGTCCCCGTTCAGATCCCAGCGCACCGCGTTCAGCTGCGCCAGGGTGGAAATTTCGATCAGGCCGTCCTCGTCCGTGTCGTAGTCGGTGCCGGTGCGCTCGGCGTCCGACACCCCCACGCGCAGGCTGGCCGAGGCGCCGTTGTAGCCGCCGCCGGTGGCCTCGTGGGCGATGGTCGCGGATTCGTCCACCGAGTCCGAGGCCTCCGCCACCGCGGTGGCCGTCACCGTCTGCGGCGTGTTCCAGTTCGTCGCGGTGAACGTCAGCGAGGACGAGCTCGCCGTCACCGCGCCGGCATCGCCGCTGGCCACCGCCACCGTCGCGTTGCCGCCGCTCGGCGCCGCCGACAGCCGCACCGCGTAGTCGCCGGTGTCGCCTTCCGCCAGCAGCAGCGGGCCCGGGTCCAGGGCAGGGGTCGCCGGGTTCGCGTCGATCAGCACCCGGCCGCGATCGTCGTCGGTCACGTCCACGGACACCGTCGCCAGGACGCCGACGTCGGCCGCCGAGAGCGTGATCGTCGTCGATTCGTCGTTCGGGTCGTCGTCCGCCTGGGCCGTGACGGTCACCGTCTGCGCCGTCGCCCAGTCCGTCGTGGCGAATGTCAGCGTCGCCTTGTCCACGGCGGCGGCGCCGGCGTCGGCGCTCGCCACCGCCACCGTGGTGGTCGCCGCCGGCGCGCTGTCCAGCACCGCCGTGAAGGTGCCCGTGTTGGAACCGCCGGACGCCTCGGTCAGCGTCAGGCTCGACCGCGACACGGTGGCTTCCAGCGACGGCGTCACGGACGCCGTCGCCGAGGTGATGTCGCCGGGCAGCGCGTGGGCGGCCGCCGGCACCGTCACGCCCACGAACCGGGGCGCGTCGAAGTCCGTGTCGTCGTAGGCCAGCGTCAGGGTCGCCGACGTGTCGCCAGCCGCCACCGTCGCCAGCGAGCCGATCACGAGCCCCGCGACGTCGGTGTTCAGCCTGAAGCTCGCCGCCGTCACGCCGCTCTCGAACGTGGTGCCCGTCAGCGTCACCGTGAGTTCGGCGCCGTTCAACGTCGCTTCCGTCAGCGCCAGCGGGCTGCTCGATATCGTCGCTTCCGGCGTCGTCACGGCGATGGTGAACGTCAGCTCGGCGCGGTCGCTGTCCGCCCGGTTGGTGTCGCCGTCGTGGGCGTGGATGGTCACCGTGGCGGCGCCGGCGGTGTTGGCGGTGGGCGTGCCGCAGACCTGCCGGTCGGAGGCGCAGTTCGGGGTGCCGAGGGAGAGGCCGGCGGGCAGGCCGCTCGCCGAATAGGTGTAGCCCGTGCCTTCGCCGCCGCTGGCCGGCGGCACCAGGAACGGCGCGATGGCGTGGTCCTTGCGGTAGGTCTTGTTGGCCACCGCGCCGCTGCCGAACGTGGGCGGCACGTTCGGCTGCAGGGCGATCTGGCGCGCCACGTCCAGGCCGCCGAACTTCAGCACCGGCCACTGGAACTGGCCGCCGAAGTCCCAGGCGTCGTCGGCGGGCTCGCCGTAGTTGCCGTCGCCGTTCACGTCCTCGTCGTCCCAGTTGGCGTAGATGCCGGTGTAGCCGGTGGGCTCGCGGAGGTTCTCCGAGGTCACGCCCTCGGGCGAATCGGAACCCGAGTCGTCGTCGATGCCGCTGCGGTCCGTGTCCCAGTAGCTGGTGCCGATGGTGTTGCCGACGGCCGACGCGAAGCCGACCCTCTGCGTCGCCGGGCAGGCGCCCGTCACCGTGCCCGTCGAGTAGCTCGCCGTGATGGTTCCCGAGGAGACGGCCGCCATGCCGCCGCCTCGGGCGGTCGTGCCGGAGCTGGCGGTGCAGACCACCGCCGCGGTCGAGTAGCTCGCTATGATCTCCCCGGAGTTGTCGCCCGCCAGCCCGCCGACGTCGCCGGCCGCCTGCACGGCGCCGGTCGTCCAGACCGCCGCTGCGCGCCCCCAGATGCGCCCGGCGAGCGCGCCAGCGGCGGTCGCCGTGCCGCCTATCCGCACCCGCGCGTTCAGCAGCCCCAGCGCGCTCACCTCCGCGCTGCTGTGCAGCGCCGCGAACAGCCCCGAC
This sequence comes from Candidatus Azotimanducaceae bacterium, assembly GCA_965243175.1. Classification (GTDB taxonomy): domain Bacteria; phylum Pseudomonadota; class Gammaproteobacteria; order Pseudomonadales; family Azotimanducaceae; genus VXYL01. Next base: position 4,007,050 of record OZ251532.1, read on the forward strand.
TGGCTGCGGCTGCGGTTCACCAGCAGGTTGGCGATCACATGGCCGTTGCCGTTGAAGGTCGCGTCGAACTGCGTGGCGGTGGTGGAACCGGAGGCCGCGCCGATGGGATCCCAGCCGGCACCGCCGTTGTGGTAGGCGTCGCCGCTGTCCGCCGTGAACGTGCCGTCGTCGGTCCAGGTGGCGCCGTCGCCGTCGGTGTCGAAGTCGAGGTCGTTCTGCAGCTCGTAGCCCGTGCAGCCGGTGCTCTTGCAGCCCATGTTCGACACGTGGTTGCGGAACGCCTTGCCGTAGTCGGCGGCGTTGCCCGACGACGGCGTGCCGTTGCCGTCGAAGTCCCAGCGGATGGCGTTCAGCTGCGCCAGCGTGCGGATTTCGATCAGGCCGTCGTCGTCCAGGTCGTAGTCGCCGCGCTGGGGCACCACGTCGGCGCCGCGGTAGCTGAGCGCCGGGTACTGCGAGTTCGTGCCGAAGTGCCATGGCGCTTCGTGCGGGTCGCCGTCGCCGTCCACGTCCACGGCGTCCCAGCCGGCGTAGATGCCGGTGGCCGACGTCGGGGTTCGCAGCTGCGACGTGGTACGGCCAGTGCCTTGCGCTGAGGTCGGGACGCTGCTCGCGACCGTGTCCCAGTGGCTCGCCGTGGCGGTGCCGGATGCGCCGGCCAGCCCGTTCTTGTCCGTGCAGCTGCCGGTCACCGCGCCAATCGAGTAGCTGGCCGCGATGGCGCCGTTGTTGCCGCCCACCAGGCCGCCGGCCAGGCGCGCGCCGCTCGTCGCAGTGCAGTCCACCGCCACCGTCGAATAGCTCGCGGTCAGCGTCGCGCCAGATATGGTGACGCCCAGCAGGCCGCCGACGACGGTTCGGCCCTGCACCGCGCCAGTGGCCCAGACCGCGGCCACCCGTCCGCGGCTCTCGCCGGCCAGCGCACCCACCCAGACGGCGCCGTTGCGCACACGCACGTTCGGCAGCCCCAACGAACGCACCACGGCGTTCGGCCGCAACGCCGCGAACAGCCCGGTCAGGTCGCGGCTGCGGTTCACGAACAGGTTGTGGATCGAGTGGCCGTTGCCGTCGAAGACGGCGTTGAAGTGCGTGCTGTCGCTCGTCGTCGTGGCCGGGCCGATGGGATCCCAGCCGCTGCCGCTGTTGTGGTAGTCGTCGTCCGAGTCGCTGGTGCCGCTGCTGTGCGTGGAACCGTCGCCGTCGGTGTCGAAGTCCAGGTCCTGGGTCAGCTCGTAGCCGCGGCACGCCGGCGTGCCGCCGGTGCCGGCCGGGCAGCCCATGCCGGTGCTGGCGCCGGCGAAGGCGCCGCTGGAACCGCTGTAGTTCGCGTGGTTGCCGGCCGACACGACGCCGTTGCCGTCCAGGTCCCAGCGCACCGCGTTCAGCTGCGCCAGCGTCGAAATCTCGATGAGGCCGTTCTCGTCCGTGTCGTAGTCCGTGCCGGTGCGCTCGGCGTCCGAGACGGCCACGCGCAGGCTGGACGACGTACCGCCGTAGCCGCCGCCGGTGGCCGAGTGGGAGACCAGCACGGACTCGTCCACGGAGTCGCTCGCCTCGGTCACCGCGGTCGCGATGATCGTCTGCGGCGTGTTCCAGTTCTGCGTGGTGAACGTCACCGAGGACCGGTCCACGGTCACCGCGCCGGTGTCGCCGCTGGTCACGGCCACGGTCGCGTCCGCCGTCGGCGCCGCCGAAAGACGCACGGCGTAGGCGGCGCTGGCACCTTCGGCCAGCAGCAGCGGGCCGGGGTCCGCGGCCGGGGTCGTCGGGTCCGCGTCGATCAGCACCCGGCCCCGATCGTCGTCGGTCACGTCCACGGACACCGTGGCCAGCGCGCCGACGCTGGCCTCGGAGAGCGTGATCGTCGTCGATTCGTCGTCCGGGTCGTCGTCCGCCTGCGCCGTGACGGTCACCGTCTGCGCGGTCGCCCAGTTCGTCGTCGTGAACGTCAGCGTCGCCTTGTCCACGGTCGCGGCGCCGGCGTCCGCGCTCGCCACCGTCACCGTCGTGGTGGCCGCCGGCAGGCTGTCCAGCACCGCGGTGAACATGCCGGCGTTGGAACCGCCGGTGGACGCCTCGGTCAGCGTCAGGCCCGAGGGCGAGACGGTGACCTCCAGCGCCGGCGTCACGTTCGCCGCCCCCGAGACCAGGGAACCGACCAGCGCGTGGGCGGCCTCCGCGACCGTCACGCCGACGGTGCGCGTCGTGTCGAAGTCCATGCCGTTGTAGGCCAGCGTCAACGTCGCCGACGTGTCGCCCGCCGACACCGGCGCCAGCGAGCCGATGGTCAGCCCCGGCACGTCGGTGTTGAGCGTGAAGCTCGACAGCATCGTGCTGGCGGTGAACGCGGTGTTGTACAGATCCACCCCGAGGGGGGCGCCGTTCAGCGTCGCTTCGGTCAGAAACACCCCTCGGCCGTAGACCACCGCCTCCGGCTCGACCACCGTGATCGTGAACGTCAGCGTGGCGCGGTCGCCGTCCGCCCGGTTGGTGTCGCCGTCGTGGGCGTGGACGGTCACCGCGACGGCGCCGGCGGGCTGCGCGGTCGGCGTGCCGCACACCGTGCGCGCCGCGCAGTTCGGGGCGCCGAGGGAGAGGCCCGCCGGCAGGCCGGTGGCCGAGTACGTGTAGCCGACGCCCTCGCCGCCGGTGGCCGCCGGAATCTGGAACGACTGGATCGGGAAGTTGCGGCGGAAGGTCTTGTTCGGCACCGTGCCGCTGCCGAAGGTCGGCGCCGTGTTCGGCTGCAAGGCGATCTGGCGCGCCGTGGCGTGGCCGCCGAACTTCAGCACCGGCCACTGCCACTGGCCGCCGAAGTCCCAGGCGTCGTCGTCGGGGTCCGCCGCCACGCCGGTGGCGCCGTCGTCGTCCACGTCCTGGTCGTCCCAGTCGGCGTAGAGGCCGGTGTAGCCGGTCGGCGTGCGCAGGTTGGTCGAGGTCTGGCCGCCGCTGATGCCGCTCAAGTCCGAATCCCAGTAGCTGGCGGTCGTCGTGCCGAGGGTGTTGCGGGTCAGGCCGTGCTTCCTGGGGCAGGCGCCGGTCACCGTGCCGGTGGCGTAGCTGGCGACGATGGTGCCGGTGTTGAGCCCCGCCAGGCCGCCGCCGACGGAGCCGGAGGTGGTGCCGGTGCATTCCACCGCCGCGGTCGCGTAGCTCGACGTCACCGTGCCGGCGTTCTGGCCGACCAGGCCGCCCACGCCGTTGGTCCCCCGCGCCAGGCCGGACGCCCAGACCGCCGCCGCGCGGCCGCTGCCGTAGCCCGCCAGCGTGCCGGCGAAGACCGTGAGCGCCCCGCCCCGCACCTGCGCGTCCGGCAGCCCCAGCGCCCGCACCGTCGCGCCGCCGGGCAGCCCGGAGAACAGGCCCAGGTAGCTGCGGTTGCGGTTCACGAACAGGTTGTCGATCACCCGGCCGTTGCCGTCGAACGTCGCGGCGAAGTGCGTCGTCGCGCTCGGGCTCGCGTTCGCGCCGATGGGCTCCCAGCCGCTGCCGCCGTTGTGGTAGGCGTCGCCGGAGTCGCTGGCGCCGTTCGTGTGCGTGGAACCGTCGCCGTCGGTGTCGAAGTCGAGGTCGTTCGCCAGCTCGTACCCCGTGCAATCGTTGGCGTTGGCGTCCGCGTCCGTGATCGGGCAGCCCATGTCCGGGCGGTGGTGGCGGAACGCCCGGCCGTAGGGGCCAGCGTTGGACGACGGGGCGCCGTCGCCGTTCATATCCCAGCGCACGGCGTTCAGCTGCGCCAGGGTGCGGATCTCGATCAGGCCGTCGCCGTCCAGATCGTAGTCGCCGCGCTGCACCAGCGGGTCGTCGGCGCCGCGGTAGCGGAGCGCCGGGTACTGCGCGCTGGTGCCGAAATCCCACGGCGACTCGTGCGGGTCGCCGTCGCCGTCCACGTCCAGGGCGTCCCAGCCGGCGTAGTCGCCCAGCGCGGCCGTCGGCGCCTGCAGGCGCGCCGTGGTCCGGCCGCCGCCCTGCGCCGATTCGTCGACGCCGCTCGCCTCGACGTCCCAGTAGCTCGACGTCGCCGTCCCGCCGCCGCCCGCCAGCCCGTGCTTGTTGGGGCAGGCGCCGGTGAGTTCGCCGGTGGCGTAGCTCGCCGTCACCGTGCCGTCGTTCACCGCCGTCAGGCCGCCGGAACGGGCCGAACCCGTGCCGGTGCAGTCCGCCGACGTCTTCGAGTAGCTGGCCACGACGACGCCGCCGGTCAGGTTGCGCCCCACCAGGCCGCCGACGTTGGCGCCGCCCTGCACCGCGCCGGTCGCCCACGCGCCCTCGATCCGGCCCCAGCTCTGCCCGGCCAGCGCCCCGACGCTGGCGCCCGTGCCGCGCACGCGGGCGTTCGCCACGCCCAGCGAGCGCACCACCGCGCTCGAGCGCAGCGCCGCGAACAGGCCGCTCCAGTTGCGGTTGCGGTTCACCAGCAGGTTGTAGACGACGTGGCCGTTGCCGTCGAACACCGCGTTGAAGGAGCCGTTGGCGATGCGGTTCGCGTCGGTCGTGCCGTGGCCAGTGAGATCGCGGCCGATGGGCAGCCAGCCGCTGCCGCCGTTGTAGGCGCTGTCGCCCGAGTCCGCGGTGAAGACGCCGAGCGGCTCGCTCCAGGTGGAACCGTCGCCGTCGGTGTCGAAGTCCAAGTCCCGCGTCAGCTCGTAGCCGCGGCAGCCGCCGCGCGGACAGCCCATGCCGGCGGCGAAGTTGGCGAACGCGGCGTTGTACTTCGAGGCGTCGCTGCTGATCGGCGTGCCGTCGCCGTCCTCGTCCCAGCGCACCGCGTTCAGCTGCGCGATGGTGGAGATCTCGATCAGCCCGTCCTCGTCCGTGTCGTAGTCCGTCTTCGTGGCGTCGCGCTCGTCGTCCGCCACCGCCACGCGCAGGCTCGCCGAGGCGCCGCCGTAGCCGCCGCCGGTGGCCGCGTGCGTGATCGTCACCGACTCGTCGCGGCTGCCGGTGTCGCTCCCCGCGGTGGCTGTGACCGTCTGCGCCGTGGCCCAGTTCTGCGCGGTGAAGGTGAGCGAGGACGGGCTCGCCGCCACCGACGTGGCGCGGCCGCTGGTCACCGCCACCGTGACGCTGCCGGTGGGCGCCGCCGACAGCCGCACCGCGTAGCCGCGGGCGTTCGCGGCGCCGGTCGCTTCGGTCAGGTATAGCGGGCCGGGGTCCAGCGCGGGGGTGGACGGGTCGGCGTCGATCAGCACCGTGCCGGCGTCGTCGTCGTCGATGGTCACCGGCACCGTGGCCACGACGCCAACGCCAGGCGCGGTCAGCGTCACGGCCACCGTCTCGTCGTTGGCGTCGTCGTCCTGCTGCGCGGTCACCGTCACCGTCTTGGCCGTGTTCCAGTTCGACGGGCTGAAGCCCACGGTCGTCCGCGACACCGTCGCCGCGCCGGTGTCGCTGCTGGCCACCGTCAGCGTGGTGTTCGCCGCCGGGGCGCTCTGCAGAACCACGGTGAAGCTGCCCTCGTTGGCGCTCGTGCTGCCGCCGTCCTCGTTCAGCGACAGGCTGCCGGGCGACACCGTGGCGTCCACGGACGCCGGCGACACCGGCGCCATGGGCGTCGTCAGGGCGCCGAGGTGGGCGTGCGCGGACGCCGGCACCGTCACCGACAGCGTGGCCGCGGCGTCGAAGTCCGTGCCGTCGTGGGCCAGCGCCAGCAGCGCCGTGGTCCGATCCCGCGTCACCGCGGCCAGCGAGGCGATGGTCAGGCCCGGCACGGTGGTGTTCAAGATGAAGCTCGACCGCGTGACGCCGCTTGTGAACGTCGTGTCGCCGAGCGTCACCTGGGCGACGGCGCCGTCGAGGTTCCCCTCGGTCAGCGTCGCCGGGGTGGTGGCGAGCGCCGCCCTGGGATCGAAGATGGTGATCGCGAACGTCAGCGTGTCGCGGTCGGCGGCGGTGCGGTTGGTGTCGGCGTCGTGGGCGTGGACGGTCACGGTGGCGGCGCCGGGGGTGCGCAGGGTCGGCGTGCCGCACACCGTGCGCGCGGCGCAGTTCGGGGCACCGAGGGAGAGCCCCTGCGGCAGGTTGATGGCCGAGTACGAGACCGTGCCGTCGCCGCCGCTGGCCGCGGGGATCTGGAACGTCTGGATCGGCACGTTGGTCTGGAAGACCTTGTCCGGCACCGAGCCGCTGCCGAAGGCGGGCGCCGCGCCGGGCTGCAGGGCCACCTGTCGCGCCACATCGTGGCCGCCGAACTTCAGCGCCGGCCACTGGTGCTGGTTGCCGAAGTCCCAGGCGTCGTCGTCCGCGTCCGCCGCCCTGCCCGTCGTGCCGTCGTCGTCCACGTCCTGGTCGTCCCAGGTGGCGTAGATGCCGGTGTAGCCGGTGGGGCTCTTGAGGTTGGCCGAGGTGACGCCTTCGGGCGGGTTGCCGTCCGCGTCGTCGTTGATGCCGCTGCGGTCCGTGTCCCAGTAGCTGGCGGTGACGGTGGCGGCGTTTTGTGCCAGACCGTGCCTTTGGCAGCTGCCCGTCACCGCGCCGGTCGCGTAGCTGGTCAGCACGGTGCCCCAGTTTCCGCCCGCCAGACCGCCGCCGTGGGCGTTGCCGGGAGTTGTGCAGAGCACCGATACCGTCGAGTAGCTCGCCGCGATCGTCCCCCAGTTCCGCCCCGCCAGGCCGCCGACGCCGTTGTTGGCGCTGACGGCGCCGGTCGACCAGACCGCCGCCAAGCGCCCGTTGTTCTGCCCGGCAACCGCGCCCACGTAGGCGGCGCCGGCAATCCGCGCGTTCGTCAGCCCCAGCGACCGCACCGTCGCATCGGTGTACAGCCTCGAGAACAGCCCCAGATCGTTTGAGGCGCGGTTCACCAGCAGGTTGGCGACGACGTGGCCGTTGCCGTCGAAGACGGCGCTGAACAGATGAGCGCCGACCGTCGAGTCGGACACGCCGATGGGATCCCAGCCGGCGCCGCCGTTGTAGTAGGCGTCGCCGCTGTCGCCGATGGGTTCGCCGTCCATGTTGTTCCCCGCCCACGTCGAGCCGTCGCCGTCGGTGTCGAAGTCGAGGTCGTTCTCCAGCTCGTAGCCCTTGCAGTCGTTGTCGTCGGCGTCCGCGTTGTCGGTCGGGCAGCCCATGTCGTCGCGGTGGTAGGGGAAGGCGAGGCGGTAGGCGCTCGCGTTGCCCGACGACGGCGCGCCGTCGCCGTCCTTGTCCCAGCGGATGGCGTTCAGCTGCGCCAGCGTGCGGATCTCGATCAGGCCGTCGTCGTCGGCGTCGTAGTCGCCGCGCTGCAGCGCCGCGTCCGCGCCTCGGTACGAGAGCGTCGGGTAGTCCGTGTTCCTGCCGAAGTGCCACGGCGACTCGTTCGGGTCGCCGTCGCCGTCCACGTCCAGCTTGTCCCAGCCGGCGAAGATGCCGGTGGCCGAGGTAGGGCCTTGCAGCTGCGCCGTGGTGCGCCCGCTGCCCTGCGCGGAGACCGTGACGCCGCTCGCCTCCCGATCCCAGTGGCTCGCCGTCGCCGTGCCGGTGCCGGCCGCCAGGCCGTGCTTGTTCTGCGTCTGGCAGCCGCTGCCGGTCACCGCGCCGATGGCGTAGCTGGCGACGATGGCGCCGGCGTTGCTGCCGACGAGACCGCCGGCGCCGCCCGTGCCGCAGTCCGCCGACGCCCGCGAGTAGCTGGCAACTATGGTGGAACCGGCGTTCGTCGACCCGACCAGGCCGCCGACGTTGGTGCCGCCCGCCACCGCGCCGGTCGCCCACGCGGCCTCGACGCGGCCCCAGAGCGTCCCCGCCAGCGGCGCGACGCTGCCGCTGACGCCGCCGTCCACGTAGGCGTTCGGCAGGCCCAGCGAGCGCAACACGCCGTTCGCCCGCACCCCCGAGAAGAGCGCCGCCCAGTCGCGGCCGCGGTTGATGAACAGGTTGTGGATGGAATGGCCGTTGCCGTCGAACACCGCGTTGAACGACTCCTCGCGGATGCGCCGCAGGCGCTCCTGGTAGGTCGTCGCCACGCTGGGGCCGATGGGATCCCAGCCGTCGCCGCCGTTGTGCCAGGCGTCGTCCGAGTCGCTGGTGCCGTTCGCGTGCGTGGAACCGTCGCCGTCGGTGTCGAAGTCCAGGTCTTGCGTCAGCTCGTAGCCCCAGCATCCCCCGGTCGGACAGCCCATGCCCGCCGAGGCGGTCGGGAAGGCGGTCGCGTAGGCGCCGCCGTCGCCCGTGGGCGAGCCGTCGCCGTCCAGATCCCAGCGGATGGCGTTCAGCTGCGAGAGCGTCGCGACTTCGATCAGGCCGTCCTCGTCGGCGTCGTAGTCCGTGTTCGTCCGCTCGGCGTCGGCGACGCCCACGCGCAGGCTCGACATGGTGCCGCCGTAGCCGCCGCCCGTCGCCGCGTGGGCGATGGCCACCGATTCGTCCACCGCGTCGGAATCCGCGGTCGCGGTGGCGGTGACCGTCTGCGGCGTGCTCCAGTTCGTCGGCGTGAAGGTCAGCGACGAGCGGTTCATCCACACGGCGCCCGGGTCGGCGCTCGTCACGGACACCGTGGCGTTCGCGGTCGGACGCGCCGAGAGGCGCACCGAGTAGCCGCCGCTCTCGCCCTCCGCCAGCAGCAGTGGGCCCGGGTCCGGTTCGGTGGTGGACGGGTCGGCGTCGATCAGCACCGTGCCGCGGTCGTCGTCCGTCACCGTCACCGGCACCGTCGCCAGCGTGCCGACGCCGGCCGCCGTCAGCGTCACGGACACCGATTCGCCGTCCGCGTCGTCGTCCGCCAGCGCGGTCACGGTCACCGTGCGGGCGGTGTTCCAGTCCGTGGTCGTGAACGTGAGCGCCGCCACGTCCACAGTCGCGGCGCCGGGGTCCGAACTGGCCACGGCAACCACGGTGGTCGCCGCCGGCAGGCTGTCCAGCACCGCCGTGAACGTCGCCGTCGCGCCTTCGTTCAGCGTCAGGTCCGCCGGCGAGACCGTGGCCTCCAGCGAGGGCGTCACGGCGACGCTGGCGGTGGTCAGCGCGCCTTTCAGGTCGTGGGCGGCGCCGGCCACGGTGACGGCCAGCGTGCGGGCGGTGTCGAAGTCCGTGTCGTCGTAGGCCAGCGTCAGCGTCGCCGACGCGTCGCCGGCCGCCACCGTGGCCAGCGAGCCGATGGTGAGACCCGTGACGTTGGTGTGCAGCATGAAGCTGGCCGCCGCGACGCCGCTCTCGAAGACCGCGGACGCAAGCGTCACCGTGACCTCGGCGCCGTTCAGGGTGGCCTCGGTGAGGGCGGCCGGGTTGCTGGCGAGCGCAGCCGTGGGGTCGACGACGGCGACGACGAACTCGAGCTCGGCGCGGTCGTCGTCGTCCGTGTTGGCGTCGCCGTCGGCGGCATGGATGGTCACCCGGGTGGTACCGCTGGTGGTGGGGGTGCCGCAGATCATGCGCGGCGCGGCGCCCGGGCAGCTGCCCGTGCCGTCGGCGTCGAAAACGATGCCGGGCGGCAGGCCGCTGGCGGTGTAGGCGTAGCCGCCGGCGCCTTCGCCGCCGGTGGCCGCGGGGATCTGGAACGGGTCGATCGGGAAGTTGCGGCGGTAGGTGAAGCTCTGGGCCACCGTGCCGGTGAAGGTGGGCGGCAGGTTCGGCTGCTCCGCCACCTGGCGGGCGACGTCGTGGCCGCCGAACTTGAGCACCGGCCACTGCCACTGGTCGCCGAAGTCCCAGGCGTCGTCGTCCGCGTCCAGAGCCCTGCCGACCGTGGTGTCGCCGTCCACGTCCTGGTCGTCCCACGTGGAGTAGATGCCGCTGTAGCCGGTGGGCGTGCGGAGGTTCGTCGAGGTGACGCCTTCGGGCGGGTTCGCGTCCGAGTCGTCGTCGATGCCGCTACGGGTGGTGTCCCAGTAGCTGGCGGCGAACGTGCCTTCGGTGCCGGACGTGCGGGGGCCGGCCAGCCCGCTCTTGTTCTGGCATGGGCCGGTCACCGTGCCGGTCGAGTAGCTGGCCACGATGCTGCCGTTGTTGGCGCTGGCGAGGCCGCCGGCCCTTTGGGCGCCCGCAACGGTGCATTCCACCGCCGCGGTCGAGTAGCTCGCCACGATTGTGCCTCCCGTCGCGACGAGGCCCGCCAGGCCGCCGACGACATTCGAGCCATGCGCCCTCCCCGACGTCCAGACCGCGGCCACGCGTCCGGCGCTGCGCCCGCCCAGCAGGCCCACGTAGGTGGCGCCGTTCAGCACGTGGGCGTTCCGCAGCCCAAGCGAACGCACCACGGCGTCGCCTTGCAGCGCCGCGAACAGGCCGGAGTAGCTGCGGCTCCGGTTCACGTACAGGTTCTCGATCACCTGCCCCTTGCCGTCGAAAATCGCGTTGAAGTGCGTCGAATCGCTCGGCGCCGAGTTCGGGCCGATGGGATCCCAGCCGCTGCCGCCGTTGTGGTAGGCGTCGCCCGAATCGCTCGTGCCGCCGGTGTGCGTGGACCCGTCGCCATCCGTGTCGAAGTCCAGATCGTTCTCCAGCTCGTAGCCGGTGCAGTCGTTGAGGTCGGCGTCGCCGGTGGTGTCCGACGGGCAGCCCATGGTCGCCACGTGGTTGCGGAACGCCTTGCCCCAGCTCGCGGCGTTGCCCGACGACGGGGCGCCGTCGCCGTCCAGATCCCAGCGGACGGCGTTCAGCTGCGCCAGGGTGCGGATCTCGATGAGGCCATCGTCGTCGTAGTCGTAGTCGCCGCGTTGCGGCGTGGGGTCCATGCCGCGGTAGCTCAGCACCGGGTAGTGCGAGCTCTTGCCGAAATCCCACGGCGACTCGTGCGGGTCGCCGTCGCCGTCCACGTCCAGGTCCGCCCAGCCGGCGAAGATGCCGGTGGCCGAGGTAGGGCCTTGCAGCTGCGCCGTGGTGCGCCCGCTGCCCTGCGCGGAGACCGTGACGCCGCTCGCCTCCCGATCCCAGTGGCTCGCCGTCGCCGTGCCCGTGCCGGCCGCCAGGCCGTGCTTGTTCTGCGTCTGGCAGCCGCTGCCGGTCACCGCGCCGGTCGCGTAGCTGGCGACGATCGCGCCCACGTTGTGGCCGACGAGGCCGGCGGCGCCGCCCGTGCCGCAGTCCGCCGACGCCGTCGAGTAGCTGGCGACGATGGTGGAGCCGGCGTTCGTCGACCCCACCAGGCCGGCGACGTTGGTGCCGCCCGCCACCGCGCCGGTCGCCCAGGCGGCTTCGACGCGGCCCCAGAGCGTCCCCGCCAGCGTCGCCACGCTGCCGCTGGCGCCGCCGTCCACGTAGGCGTTCGCCAGGCCCAGCGAGCGCACCACGCCGTCAGCCCGCACCGCCGCGAACAGCGCCGCCCAGTCGCGGCCGCGGTTGATGTACAGGTTGTGGATGGAGTGGCCGTTGCCGTCGAACACCGCGTTGAACGACTCCTCGCGGATGCGCCGCAGGCGCTCTTGGTAGCCGGTGGAGATGCTGGGGCCGATGGGGTCCCAGCCGGCGCCGCCGTTGTGGTAGTCGTCCTCGGCGTCGCTGGCGCCGCTCGTGTGGGTGGAACCGTCGCCGTCGGTGTCGAAGTCCAGGTCCTGGGTGAGCTCGTAGCCGCTGCAGCCTCCCGTGGGGCAGCCCATGCCCGTCGAGGCGTTGGCGAAGGCGCCGCTGGCGCCGTGGTAGTCCGCGGCGTTGCTGGCCGGCGCGCCGTTGCCGTCCAAGTCCCAGCGGACGGCGTTGAGCTGCGCCAGCGTGGAAATCTCGATCAGGCCGTCCTCGTCGGTGTCGTAGTCCGTGCCGGTGCGCTCGTCGTCCGAGACGCCCACGCGCAGCACCGACGACGTGCCGCCGTAGCCGCCGCCGGTGGCGGCGTGGGTGATGGTGACGGACTCGTCCACGGCGTCGCTGTCGCCAATCGCCGTCGCCCACACCGTCTGCGGGGAGTTCCAGTTCTGCGTTGTGAACGTCAGCGAGGAGACGACTGCATGGCCACCGATCGTCCCCCTTGTAGCACGCACCGCGGGCGCGTCGCTGCTCGCCACCGCGACCGTCGCGTTCGCCGTCGGCTGAGCCGACAGCCGCACCGTGTAGCTCTGCTCGAACGAGCCGACCAGGTCCTCCACAACCAACACCGGCCCCGGGTCCTGCGCCGCGGTCGTCGCGTCCGCGTCGATCAGCACGATGCCGGCGTCGTCGTCCGCCACGTTGACGGTCACCGTGGCCAGCGTGCCGACGCCGGCCGCCGTCAACGTCACGGGGATCGTCTCGTCGTTCGGGTCGTCGTCGGCCTGGGCGGTGACGGTCACCGGCTGGGCGGCGCTCCAGTTCTGCGTGGTGAACGTGAGCGTCGCGGGGTCCACCGTCGCGGCGCCGGTGTCCGGGCTCGTGACCGCCACCGTGGTGGTCGCCGCCGGGGCGCTTTGCAGCACCGCGGTGAAGGTGCCGGTGTTGGAAGCCGTGGCCTCGTTCAGCGTCAGCGTCGGGGGCGCGACGGTGGCTTCCAGCGACGGCGTCACGTCCACGGTCGCCGAGGTGATGGGGCCGGACAGCGCGTGGGCGGCGGCCGCCACCGTCACGCCCAAGGAGGCCGTGGCGTCGAAGTCCGTGTCGTCGTAGGCCAGCGTGAGCGTCGCCGACGTGTCACCGGCGGTCACCGTGGCCACCGAGTCGACGGTGACGCCGACGATGGTGGTGTTCGGGACGAAGTGCGACGCCACGACGCCGCTAGCGAACGTCGAGTTCGTCAGCGTCACCGTGACCTCGGCGCCGTCCAGAGTCGCCTCGGTGAGGGTCGCCGGGTTGCTGGCCGCGATGGCCGCGGTGGGTTCGACCAGAGTGATGGTGAAGGCGAGCTCGGCGCGGTCGCTGGCCGATCGGTTGGTGTCGCCGTCGTGGGCGTGGATGGTCACCGGGATGGGGCCCGTGGTGGCGGAGGTGGGCGTGCCGCAGACCGTGCGGGCGGCGCAGTTCGGGGCGCCGAAGGAGAGGACCGGCGGCAGGCCGCTGGCCGAATACGTGTAGGGCGCGCCTTCGCCGCCGCTGGCCGCCGGAACCTGGAACGCGGCGATCGGGAAGTTGCGGCGGAAGGTCTTGTTCGGCACGGTGCCGCTGCCGAAGGTGGGCGCCGTGCTCGGCTGCGGGGCGGTCTGGCGCTGGACGTCCAGGCCGCCGAACTTCAGCACCGGCCACTGGAACCGGTCGCCGAAGTCCCAGGCGTCGTCGTCGGGGGATTCCCCCGCGATGCTGTCGCCGTCGACGTCCTGATCGTCCCAGGCGGCGTAGAGGCCGGTGTAGCCGGTGGGGGCGCGCAGGTTCGCCGAGGTCTCGCCTTCGGGCGAGGCGGTGCCGGAGTCGTCGGCGATGCCGCTGCGGTTCACGTCCCAGTAGCTGGCGGTGAACGTGCCGGAACCGCCGGCGAGGCCGCGCTTGTTCGCCGTCGGGCAGGCGCCGGTGACCGCGCCCGTGGAGTAGCTGGCGGCGATGGTTCCGGCGTTGGCGCCCGTTAGACCGCCGGCCAGGTCGGTCGCCGCCGAGCCGGTACATTCCACAGACGCCGTGGAATAGCTGGCGACGATGGCGGAGGCCGCGGTGGCGCTGCCGGCCAGGCCGCCGACGTGGGAGTCGCCGCTTGCCGAGCCGCTGGTCCAGACGGCGGCGATCCTGCCGGCGTTCTCGCCGGACAGGGCGCCGGCGTAGTCGTCGGCGTTCACGTAGGCATCGGCCACGCCAAGCGCCTTGACGATGGCGCCGCTGGCGGTGGCGGCGAACAGGCCGGCGTAGTCGCGGGCGCGGCTGACGAAGAGGTTGCGGACGACGTGGCCGTCGCCGCTGAACACGGCGTTGAAGTGGGTGGAGTCGCTTGCCGTCGAGGCCGGGCCGATGGGATCCCAGCCGCTGCCGCCGTTGTGGTAGGCGTCGCCCGAATCGCTGGTGCCGCTCGTGTGCGTGGAACCGTCGCCGTCGGTGTCGAAGTCGAGGTCCTCGGCGAGTTCGTAGCCGATGCAGTCGTTGTTGTCGGCGTCGTCGCCGTTGGTCGGGCAGCCCATGTCGGCGGCGTGGTTGCGGAACGCGTTGCGGTAGATGCCGGCATTGCCGGACGACGGGGCGCCGTCGCCGTCCAGATCCCAGCGCACGGCGTTCAGCTGCGCCAGCGTCGAAATCTCGACGAGGCCGTCGTCGTCCGCATCGTAGTCGCCGCGCTGGAACGCGGCGTCCATGCCGCGGTAGCTCAGCGCCGGATACTGCGAACTGGTGCCGAAGTCCCACGGCGACTCGGCCGGGTCGCCGTCGCCGTCCACGTCCACGCGGTCCCAGCCGGCGTAGATGCCGACTGCCGAGGTTGGCGACTGCAACGCCGTCGTCGTCTGGCCTTCGGGGGCCGCCTCGTCCTCGTCGTCGGCGACGAGGCTGGTGTCGATGTCCCAGTAGGACGACGCCACCGTGCCGCCGGTGGCGGCGACGCCGAACTTGACGCTCGTCGGGCAGCCACCCGTCACCTCGCCCACCGCGAAGCTGGCGACGATGGCGCCCGCAGCGACGGTGCTCTGGTTCAGCGCCACCAGCCCGCCGGCGCGGTGGTACGGCCCGGTGCCGCTGCACGCCACCGACACGGTCGAGTAGCTGGCCAGGATCCTCCCGCCCTGGCGCTGCGCCCCGCTGATGCCGGCCACGTCGCCCAGCCCTCGCGCAACGCCGCCGGTCCAGACCGCCGCCACCCGGCCATAGTTCTCGCCGACGAGCGGCCCCGTGCTCCACTGGCCCGCCACATAGGCGTTGGACACCCCTAAGGACCTCACCACCGCGTTCGGGCGCAGCGCTCCGAACAGGCCCACCAGGTTGCGGCCGCCGCGGTTGATGAACAGGTTGTGGATGGAGTGGCCGTTGCCATCGAAGACGGCGCTGAAGTGGGTGCTGTCGGTCGGTGTCGCGTTCGGGCCGATGGGATCCCAGCCGGCGCCGCTGTTGTGGTAGGCGTCGTCGGAGTCGCTGGTGGCGGTGTTGCCGCTCAAGGCGTACGTGGAACCGTCGCCGTCGGTGTCGAAGTCCAGGTCCCGGACGAGCTCGTAGCCGGTGCAGGTGGCCGTGCCGGAGACCGCCGGGCAGCCCATGCCGGCGGAGGCGTTGGCGAAGGCACCGCTGGCGCCGCTGTACGCCGCCTGGTTGCTGCTCGACACCGCGCCGTCGCCGTTCACGTCCCAGCGCACGGCATTCAGCTGCGCCAAGGTGGATATCTCGATCAGGCCGTCTTCGTCCGCGTCGTAGTCCGTGCCGGTGCGCCCGTTGTCCGAGACACCAACGCGCAGCCGCGACGCCGTGCCGCCGTAGCCGCCGCCGGTGGCGGTGTGGGTGACCGTCACCGACTCGTCGACGGCGTCCGCTTCCGCCACCGCGGCGGCAGTGACCGTCTGCGCCGTGTTCCAGTTCATGGCCGTGAAGGTGAGCGACGCTTGGTCCACCGTCACGGCGCCGGTATCGGCGCTGGCCACCGCCACCGCGACGCTGCCGGTGGGCTGGGCGGACAGCCGCACCAGGTAGCCGGCGTTGTCGCCCTCGCCGAGCAGCAGCGGGCCGGGATCCTGCGCCGGGGTGGCCGGGTCGGCGTCGATCAGCACCACGCCGAGGTCGTCGTCCGTCACCGTCGCCCTCGTCTGGGCGACAGCGCCAGCGGCGCCGGCGGAGTGGACGACGTACACCGTCTCGTCGCGGGTGTCGTCGTCCGACACCGCGGTGGCGGTGACCGTCCGCGCCGTGTTCCAGTTCGTCGTGGTGAACGTCAGCGACGTCGGATCCACCGTCACCGCGCCGACATCGCCGCTGGCGACCGACACCGTCACGTTCGCGGTCGGCTCGGTCTGCAGCACCACGGTGTAGGTGCCGGTGTTGCCGGTGGCGCCTTCGTTCAGCGCCACGGTTGCCCGACTGACCGTGACGTCCAGCGACGACGGCGACACCGACAGGGCGTTGGTCGTCAGGTTGCCGACCAGCGTGTGCGCCGCGTCGGCGACGTTGACCGTCACGGTGCTGGCGGTGTCGAAGTCCGTGCCGTCGTAGGAAAGGGTCAGCACCGCTCTGGTGGTGCCCGGGGCCGTCGCGAGGCGCACGACGGTCAGCCCGGAAATCGCCGTGGTCAGCGTGAAGTGCGTCCGCGCCACGCCGCTGGCGAAGACCGTGCCGGTGATGTCGACCGTCAGCGTGGCGCCGTCGAGGCTGCCTTCCGTCAGCGTCGCCGTCGCGAATGCCAGCGGGGTCACGATCGCGATGGCGAAGGTCAGTTCGCCGCGGTCGGCGTCCGACGTGTCGCGGTCGCCGTCGTGGGCGCGGACCTCCACCAGCCAGCTGCCGCCCACGGTCGGGGCGCCGCAGACCATGCGCGCCGCCGAACCCGGGCAGGAACCCCTGCCGTCGACATCGAACACCAGGCCGTCCGGCAGGTTCTGGACTTCGTAGGTGTACGTTCCGCCTTCGCCGCCGGTCGCGGCGGGCACCTGGAACGGCACGATGGTCTGGCCGCGCTGGAACGTCCGATCCGGCACCGCCGGGAAGCTCGGCGCCATGTTCCGCTGCTGCGCGAACTGCAGCTCGGTGGAGAGGCCGCCGAACTTGAGCACGGGGTGTTCCCAGCTCTCGCCGAAGTCCCAGGCGTCGTCGTCCACGGACTCGCCGGACGTGCTGTCGCCGTCGACGTCCTGGTTGTCCCAGAGCGCGTAGAGGCCGGTGTAGCCGGTGGGCGTGCGCAGATCCGCCGAGGTCTTGCCTTCGGGGGAAGCGGCGTCCGTGTCGTCTTCGATGCCGCTTAGGTTCGTGTCCCAGTAGCTGGCGGTGAACGTGCCCGTGCCGCGGACGAAGCCGTGCTTGCTCGCCGCCACGCAGTCGCCGGTCACCGCGCCGGTCGAGTAGCTCGCCGCGATGGTGCTGCCGGCGGTGATCGAGTCGGCGAAGCCGCCGGCAGTCCCCCCGCTGACGCACGACACCGCCACCGTCGAGTAGCTCGCCACCACCGTCCCCGGCGAGCCAAGGGAGCCCAATAGACCGCCGGCGTAGCTTGCAGCTCCAGTCCCTTCCACTGTGCCTGACGCCCATGTCGCCGCGATCCGCCCGGTGCTCGTCCCCGCGAGGGCGGCGCCGGACAAGGCGTTCCGTATCCGCACGTTCGGCAGCCCCAGCGAATGTACCGTCGCGCCGTCGCTCAGTCCCCCGAACAGGGCCGCGAAGTGGCGGGCGCGGTTCACCAGCAGGTTGGCGATCACGTGGCCGTTGCCGTCGAAGGTGCCGTTGAACGAGTTGGTGTTGTTCAAGATCGCGGTTGCCCCGATGGGAAACCAGCCGCTGCCGCCGTTGTAGTAGGCGTCGCCGCTGTCGGCGGCGAAGCTGCCGCCGGTCGGTTCCGTCCACGTGGAACCGTCGCCGTCCGTGTCGAAGTCGAGGTCGTTCTCGAGCTCGTAGCCAGTGCAGTCGTGGTTGTCGGCGTCGTCGGCGTTGGTCGGGCAGCCCATGCTTTCCGCGTGGTTCGGGAACGCGGACTCGTAGGCTGCGCTGTTGGCGGTGTACGGTTCGCCGTCGCTGTCCAGGTCCCAGCGTATGGCGTTCAGCTGCTTCAGGTTCCTCACCTCGATCAGGCCGTCGTCGTCCTGGTCGTAGTCGCCGCGCTGCGCCGCCAGGTTGCCGGCGTGGTTGGCGCCGACGGACAGCGCCGGGTACTGCGAGGACGTGCCGAAGTCCCAGGGGGACTCGGTCGCCTCGCCGTCGCCGTCGACGTCCAGGGCGCCCCAGCCGGCGTAGATGCCGCTCGCCGACGTCGGGGCCCGCAGCTGCGCGGCGGTGCGGCCTTCGGGCGAGGTCGAATCGCTGTCGTCGGCGATGTTCGCCGAGTTCCAGTAGCTGGACGTCGCCGGGCCGTTCGTGACGCCGTACAGCGACGCGCCGCTGGGGCCGGTCACCGCGCCGGTCGCGTAGCTCGCCGACACCGCGCCGCCGGTGCGGTTCCAGCCCACCAGACCCGCCGCCTGGCCGGTCGCCGTGGTCGCGTTCACCGCCGCCGTCGAGTAGCTGGCGACCACCGACGAGCGCCTTCCCGCCAGCCCCAGCAGGCCGCCGACGACGCCGCTGCCGTCCACCGCGCCCGTCGTCCACACCGCCGCCACGCGGGCGGTGCCGACGACGCGGCCGGCGAGCAGGCCGATCCTGTTGCTGGTCGAGACCACGCGGGCGTCCGCCACGCCCAGCCGCGAGATCGACGCGCCATCCACCACGCCGAACAGCCCTTGGAAGCGGGCTGTCGAGTTCACGAACAGGTTGTGGATCACGTGGCCGTTGCCGTCGAAGACCGCCCGGAACGGGTTGCTGCCGTCGCCGATCGGCGTCCAGCCGCTGCCGCCGTTGTGGTAGGCGTCGCCGGAGTCGCTGGCCGGCGGGCTGCCGGTCCACGTGGAACCGTCGCCGTCGGTGTCGAAGTCCAGGTCCGCGACCAGCTCGTAGCCCGTGCAGACCGCCGCGCCGCTGTCCAGCGGACACCCCATGCCCGCCGGGTGGCGGGGAAAGGCGGCGCGGTAGGAGGCCTCGTTCGCCGCCGACGGCACGCCGGCGCCGCGCAGGTCCCAGCGCACGGCGTTCAGCTGCGCCAGCGTCGAGATCTCGATCAGGCCGTCGTTGTCGACGTCGTAGTCGACGAAAATGCCGTCGTCGTCCACCAGACCCACGCGCAACAGGCCGTTCACGGCGTTGTAGCCGCCGCCGTTCGCCACGTGCGAGATCGACGCCGACTCGCCGAGCGGGTCGAGGTCGTCCAAGGCTTTCGCTGTCAGCGTTCGCCCGGTGGCCCAGTTCTGCGGCGTGAACGTCAGTGCCGTGGCGTCCAGGGACACCAGCGACGCGTCGTCGATCGTGATCGCCACCGTCACGTTGGCGGTCGGCTGCGCCGACAGCGACACCGCGTAGCGCGCCGCGTTCAGCCGGTGTCCACGCGCCTCGTACAGCACCAGCGGCCCGGGATCCTGCCGCGGCGTGCTCGGCACCACGTCCACCAGCACCTCGCCACGGTCGTCGTCCGCCACCGTCACCGTCACTTCGCCGACGTTGCCGAACACCGGCACGCTGTGGACGATCGCGACCGACTCGGCGCTCGCGTCGTCGTCCGGCAGCGCCCTGACCGTCACCGTGCGCGGCGTCGCCCAGTCGGCCGCGGTGAACGTCAGCACGCTCTGGTCGCCGGCCGTGCCGCCGTCGACGTCCACCGCCACCGACGCGGCGGTGCTGGCCACCGTCAACGCCACCGGGTCGGTCGGCGGCTCGTCGAGCCGCACCGTGTAGGTGCCGGTGTTCGCGCCCGGACGCTCGTTCAGCGCCAGCGTGGTGCGGCTCAGCCGCAGCTCGAAGGTCGCCGCCACCGGCACCGGCGGCGTCGCCAAGGCGGCGGACCCCATGTGCGCCGACGCGGCGACGAAAAGGGCCAGCGACCGCTCGGAATCGAAGTCCGTGTCGTTGTAGCGCAGTGTCAGCGTCGCCTGCGTGTCTCCCGACGACACTGGCGATACCGAACCGACGGTGAGGCCCGGCACGCCAGTCGCAAGCGTGAAGTTCGCCGCCACGACACCGCTCGAATAGGTCGTGTTCGCCAGCTCGACCGTCAGCGTGGCACCGTCGAGGTTCGCTTCCTCCAGTTCCGCCGGGTTGGTGGCGACGATGGCGGCGCGCGGCGCATTGGCGCCGTCGACCTTGTGCGCGCCGCTGTTCGAGATCGCCGAATCCCCCAGTGCCAACGCCGCGTCCTCGGTGCCGGCGAGCTCGCGGATGGTGCCGCTGTTCAGCGTCAGCGCGGCGTCCTCAATGCTTAGGCCGTTCGGGTCCGAATCCGCCTGCACTACGGTGTAGCGGAAGACCAGCTCCGTGTCGCCGTCCCCCGACGTGTACGCCGCCTGGCGCGTCCGGCTGCCGATCGCGAGCGCGAGTTGTGGAGCGCCGGTCACGTCCACCACCTTGTTGAAGGCGACGGTGGCCTCGATGGTCTCGCCCAGGTTGTAGGTGTCGCCCAGCGCCGGGGCGTTCAGCGTCACGGCCGCGACCGCGGGCGGGCCGGCTTGGCTGTCCACCTTGTACTGCGAGGCGTTGGTGAAGGCGCGGCGGCCGAGGCGGATGTCCGCGGCCACGGTGGCGTCGCGGTCGTCGTTGACGGCGCCGCCGTTCAGCCTCAGGGCGCCCTCAAAGACGCTGACGCCGTCGGCGTCGAAGTCGCCAGCCTGCACGACGTGGCGGAAGCGCAGCCGGTTCGAGGGCACGAATCGGAACAAGGGCAGCTGCTTCGTCTGCTGGCCGATCGTCAGGGCGAGCCGCGGCGCGCCGGTGACCGCCACCGGGCGGTCGAAGTCGACGCTCAGGTCGATGCGTTCGCCGAGCCGGTAGGTCTCGTCGTTGGCCGGAGCGCGGCGGAAGAACACCGCGTCCACCCTCGGCCTCGTGAGCCTGGTGCCGTCCACCTTGTGGTCGCCGCTGTCGGCGATGGCGTGGTCGCCGAGGCCGAGGACGGCGTTCCTGGTGCGCTGCATCAGCCTGATGGTGCCGCCGTTCAGGGTCAGCGCGTTCGCGGCGATGCTGATGCCGTCCGCGTCGACGTCCGCTCGCACCAGCTTGTAGCTGAACACCAGCGAATCGGTGCCGGTGCCGCGGGCGTAGTTGGCCTGGCGGGTGTTCGTGCCAATACGGAGCGCCAGCTGGGGCGTGCCGACGACGTCCACCACGCGGTCGAACGTGACCGTCGCCTCGACGGTCTCGCCGCGCTCGTAGGTGTCGCCGACCACCGGCGCGTTGAGCGCGACCGCCTCCACTTCCGGATCGGATTCGACGCCGCCCGCCACTCTGATTTCGATGCCGCTAGGGGCTGGCGCATAACTTCGAGGACTGAATCTGCCATCGCTACTGGCAAGTTGGTTAGGCAAGACAAGGTTCGCCGCCACTGTCGCGTCGCGCGCGTCCTGAATGGTGGCGTCGCCAAGTCGCGGACGATCATATATCCGAATGTTGCTGTTCCACATTTGGTCCACCACCCATCGGAACATCAGCGCCGTCGGCGTGCTGGCACCTGCGACGTAGCTCGCATGCGGTCGATTGCTTCCAAGTCTCATAACGACCGTTGGCACACCCGTCACGACCACCGGACGATTGAACGTGACAACGAATTCGACGATCTCGCCCCACATGTAGACGGGTCGAGACCGGTTCCCAAAGCCGGAGACGTGAACCGTCGCGACTTTCGTTGGGCCGCCTTCCATATAGAGCTCGTTGTCATCCAGGTCTGCTCGGCCAAAGCCGATGATCTCGGCCGTAATGAACGACGTGCCCGTCACCTTGTGGCCGTCGCTGTTCGTGATGGCGCGGTGGCCGATGGCGAGCACGGCGGGCGCGTCGCTCCCCTCATCGTGGATGGCCGCACCGTTCAGGGTCAGCGCCTGGGGGCCGATGCTGATGCCGTCCGTGTCCTCGTCCGCCTCCACCACCGTGTAGCGGAACACCAGCTGGGCCGGCCCGCTCAGCTCGCGGGCGTAGACTGCCTGGCGGGTGGCTGTGCCGACAGTCAGCGCTAGCTGCGGCAAGCCCACCACGTTGACCCGCTTGGTGAACGTCACCGTGACGTCGATGTTCTCGCCTCGCTCGTAGGCGTCGTCGATCGCCGGGCTGTTGAGGGTGATGCCTTGGATGCCCGGCGCGCCTTGGCTGCCGTCCACTCTGTGGCTGGCGCTGTTGGTGAAAGTGCGGGTGAGGGTCAGCCGCGCGTTCACGGTGCCGCCGCTCAAGCGGATGCTGCCGCCGTTCAGCGTAAGCGCGTTGGCGGCAATGCTGATGCCGTTCGTGTCCACGTCGCCGGGCACCACCGGGTAGCGGAAGGTCAGCGACCTAGTGCCCGATCCCGAAACGTAGCGGGCAGGGCGGAGGGCCTGCCCGATGCCGAGCGCGAGCTGCGGCGTACCCGTGACCGCGACGGCTTGGTCGAAGCGCAGCCGCGCCTCGATCGTCTCGCCCACCCGGTAGCCGGAGCCGAACGCGGGCGTGCTGGCCACGGTGATGCCGGTCTGGGCCGGGCCGCCGGTCTGGTCGATGGTGGTCATGGGCACGTCGACGTCGGCGAGGGCATTGTAGGACGCGTCGCCGGACGACGGGTTCAAGCGGACGTTCCAGCTCTGGTCGCCGTCGGTGAGCGTGTCGGCGACGCCGGTGGCCGTGACCGTCTGCTCCCTCCACCAGTTGCTTCCGAAGGCGAGCGAAGAAGGCGACACCGTGCCTTCCGTGGTGTCCGTGCTGGTGACCGAGACGGTCACCTGCTGGGAGGGCGGAGTGCTCAGCCGCACCGTGAACCGCGCTTGTGCGCCTTCTTCCGAGGTAGTGCCCTCGACCTCGCCGACCACCAGCCCGGGATCGGCCGCGTACACCGTGCGGCTGCTTGTCTGCTCTGGGCTGCTGCTGGTGGTGACGCTGTCGCTGATGTCGAAATAGATCTGCTGGTCCGTGGTGAACGAGCCAGTGTAGCTCAGGTGCAGGTTGACGCAGTTGCCGCCGCCATCGCTGCTGCTGCCAATCGTGAGGGTGCCGGCGCCTGTGGCAGGCCAGCCTCGCAGCGTGTAGAACTGCGCTTGCAAATAGCTGCCGCCGCCCGTAAAGAGGCCGCAAATCTTGACCACGGCGCCGTTGAGGCTGCTCTGGAACAGGGCGGAGGGGGAAGAGATGTTCTGCGCCGCGGCAGGCAGCGCGCCGAGCGCGAGCAGCAGCGCGATGGCCGCGTGGCTGGCGCGGGCGCGAATGGTCCCCATCACACGCCGGCCTGGGCTATTCTGGGGGGGGGGGGGGGGGAATTGAGGAACGAGCGAGCGCACTGGCCCGTGCGGCACCTTCGCCGCAGGTCGGCGCGAATCGCCTGCGCGTTCCGCTCTATGCATCCGGGCTCACTTCAGCTTCAGCAGCGGACTGTCCAGAGACTCCGGCGCGGAGCGAGCGTGCGACTGGCGGAGTCCGCCACGAAGTCCAGCACTGCCATCACGATCCGGCCGATGAGCGGCTCGCTCGAAGGTGGGCCGACGATGCAGTCCGTGATCATGAAGCGGGCGGCGATTTGGACCGTCACCGGCCCGGCGACCTGCCTGGTCTCCCCTCGCGCTCCCCGGCTGAGGGCTCCATGCGAGGGGCAAGCCTCCCACGCTCCCCGGCTGAGGGTTGCGCGTTCATCCGTGTAGGTCACGATGACCTGCCGCAGCGTCCTCAAACCGAGCCGCCTTACCACGTTCTCCGGCAACATGAGCATGAACGAACGGGTGTCCACTACGCCGTCCACCGTCGTTTGGCGCACCGTGGACTCGTCGCGCAGTCCTTGGGCGACGACTTCGCGGTCGACAGTGTTTCCAGTTCCATCGAAGCGATGATCTCGCCCACTCTCCTGCTCTCCTTCGCCCATCGGGCTGCGGAGTGGGAGTCTGCCACATTGCAAGCATGGATGCCCATTGAGCCGAGGCAGGCGAGCTGGCGGGCTGAAGGCCGCGACTTCGCCGCTCGCAGCGCAGGCGGGCGACAAAATGCCGAATCGATGCGACCGTTCGCGGATCCTGCGCCGTCTTGGGGCGCTGCTACCCCAACCACCCCCACTACCCCTTAGCGCCGAACCACGCCTAGGCGTCGGAGGTCACATGGTTGACCTGGCGGAGGAGCTCGTCCGCCGTTTCGCAGCGCACCACGGCTTTGCCGATTGCGTCCAGCCGCTGCGGGTCGTCCTCGCGTTGCAGCGAGGCGAACAGGCGCTCCGCCGTGGAGGTGCCGAAGCGCACCTCGGCCTGACTCCGCAGCTGCTCCCGCCTGCCCTGCACGATGCCTTCGCGCTTCCACTGTTTCGGCCATTCGGCCACGCGTTCTTCCAGCGTCATTTTCCTCAAGCCCTCCAAAGTCAGTCCCGGTGGCGGCGGCCCCGGATCGTCCACGCCCTCCATGCGCTTGATCACCGCAAACAGCCAGTCTCTGATGGCGCACCACAGCTCTTCTTGCTCCGGGCTGCCGAGCGCCGCTGCGAAGTGCTCTATCACCTCATCCAGGTCGTCCGGCGTGCGGATCTGTTCCAGCCGCGCCACTCCGGTCGTCAACTCGCCCGCATAGTCCGCCTTGGCGTGGCGCAGGTCAAGCGGCAGGTAGCGCTGCGACGGCTGGAAGGCGTCCAGCACCGTGTCGGTCGGGCCGGTCGAGACGATCAGGTCGCGCACGTTGTCCGCCGCGGTCCAGCGGGTCTCGCCGTTGTAGAGGACCACCGGCAGCACCAGCGGCAGCTGGCCGGGTTGTCTTTTCATGCGAGGGGCAAGCCCCTCGCGCACCCCGGCTGAGGGCTCCCTTCGCTCGGAGCAGTTCGCGGTAGAGCATCACGGTGTACTCGTTCACCCGAAGGGCCATCGTCGCGTCGTTGCTCGACTGGAATTCCAACAGCACCAGCACGTAGGCCCAGGCGCTGTCGGGGTCGCCTGCGCGGACGCGCCAT
This sequence comes from Candidatus Azotimanducaceae bacterium, assembly GCA_965243175.1. Classification (GTDB taxonomy): domain Bacteria; phylum Pseudomonadota; class Gammaproteobacteria; order Pseudomonadales; family Azotimanducaceae; genus VXYL01. Next base: position 4,031,417 of record OZ251532.1, read on the forward strand.
ACGGTGTCGCCGTGGCGCTGCTGGAAATGCTCGCCGACGTAGTCGGCCGGCACCTTCTCAAGGGTGCGCAGGTCCAGCGCTTCGAGCGTGGCCTTGGGGACGACGCTGCGGAGCAGGTCGGCGACCATCTCCACGAAGGCGTAGATGCGCTTGTAGACGGGGTCGCTGGTGGGGGTGTTCTTTTTCATGCGGCTAACGTAGCCGCTCTCGGGAGGCGGGCCTGCACGAGATCGCCCAGTGGACATGTAGGAGATCCGTGCTTTTTCATGCCCGCCATCGCCTACGCCCGCTGTAGGACATTCGCCCGGCGATCGTGCGGGGTCGGCAGCCGAGTACCCTTGCGGCTGGGAGCGAGTGGGGCCTAGCGATTCCTGTACGGCGTCACTTCCAGCAGGACAAGCGCCACCACGGGATGCCTACGTTCGTCGCTGGGAGAGCGGCCCGGCGCCAACGCCGTCCTCGCGTTGCGATAGATCGATTGTCAGGCTACGCCCAAGGCAGCGAGCCAGCCCTTCGGGTCGCGCTTGCGGGAGGCGATGTCGCGGGGCGAGCGTCCTTGGCGGTCCGCTCGATTGGGGTCGGCACCGGCGGCACGGAGCGTTCGGACCACGGCATGGAGCTTGGTCTTGTCCTTGACGGTCGAGCGCAGGGCGAAGGCGAGCGGCGTTGCGCCGTCGCGGTCCTCGGCGTCCACTTCGGCGCGGCGGTCGATGAGCAGGGCCACGATGTCCGCGAAGCCGGCCTTGGCGGCGCAGTGCAGGGCTGATTCGCCCTTGTGGTTGCGCACGTCCACGTTCGCTCCGTCGTCGAGCAGTTGGCGCACCCGGGCGATGTTGCCGCCACGGTCGCCACGGCACTGGAAGACGATGGGCGGCCAACCGCCTTCGGCGTGGTCTGGATCGATGGCTACGCCGTGGATTCTCAGCAAATCGGCGATGCGGGGATTGGCGATCCCGGAGCGTGGCGGCTCGGCGAGCGCGGCGTCGAGACCAGCGGCGAGCAGCGTCTCCAGAAGGTCCGCGCGATCGCGCCAGATGCAGAAGCGGACGAGCCAGTCGCTGTAGGGCTGCGGGTTCGCGCCGTGCTCCAGCAGCAGCTTCACCAGCGCGGCGTGACCGGCGCTTACGGCGTAGTGCAGTCCGGTGCAACGGACGTTGGGGTCGTGCTGGGGTTTCTCTTCGTTCGCGAGCTGCGGATCGTCGCGCAAGCGTTGGCGAACGGCGGCTACATCGCCGAGGAAGACGTCGCTGTGGAAATCCAGCCGGGCGCCGCGTTCGAGGAGCAGCACCGCCACGTCCTGCCGCTTCTTGAAGCGGGCGGCGCAGTAGGGCGAGACTTCCACCAGCAAGGGCGTGAAGTGGCAGCCGCAGGCGTCTATGTCCGCGCCTTCATCCAGCAGGAAGCGCACGGTCGCCAGGCGGCCGCGATAGGCCGCCTCCCAGAGCATCGTCCGCCCGTGGGAACCGACACGGCGTATCCAGTCGGGCTGTTCGCGCAGGACGGCGCGAATCGCGCTCAAGTCGCCGCGCCCGGCCGCGGCGACGCCGATCTTCAGGAAGTCGCTGGCCTTGCCGGTGAGCACAGGGCCGGCGGAGCCTCAGGCCAGAGACGCGCGCGCGGCCCTTGCGTCACCCGCCCAAGGCGGCCAGCAGCAGCAGCGCGACGATGTTGATGATCTTGATCATCGGGTTCACGGCCGGGCCGGCGGTGTCCTTGTAGGGGTCGCCCACGGTGTCGCCGGTGACTGCCGCCATGTGCGCCTCGGAACCTTTGCCGCCGTGGTTGCCGTCCTCGATGTACTTCTTGGCGTTGTCCCAAGCGCCGCCGCCAGCGGTCATCGAGATGGCGACGAAGAGGCCGGTGACGATGGTGCCGAGCAGCATCGCGCCAACCGTCACCAACGCTTCCTCCTGGCCTTGGATGCGCACCAGGAGATAGACGACGATGGGCGCCAGCACTGGCAGCATCGACGGCGCGATCATCTCGCGAATGGCCGAGCGGGTGAGCAGATCCACGGCGCGGCTGTAGTCCGGGCGGGTGCTGCCGTCCATGATGCCGGGCATTTCGCGGAACTGGCGGCGCACTTCTTCCACCACCGCTCCGCCGGCGCGACCCACGGCCTGCATGCCGAGGGCGCCGAACAGATACGGCAGCATGCCGCCGATCAGCAGGCCGATGACGACGTAGGGATTGGCGAGGTCGAAGTCGATCTCCAGATCGGGGAAGTAGTGCTGCAGGTCCGCGATGTAGGCGGCGAAGAGCACCAGCGCCGCCAATCCGGCCGAGGCGATGGCGTAGCCCTTGGTGACCGCCTTGGTGGTGTTGCCCACGGCGTCCAGGGCGTCCGTGGTTCGGCGCACGTCGGCGTCGAGGTCCGCCATCTCGGCGATGCCGCCGGCGTTGTCCGTGACCGGGCCGTAGGCGTCGAGCGCCACCACCATGCCAGCCAGCGCCAACATGGTCGTTGCGGCGATGCTGATGCCGTAGATGTCGCCGGTGAGTTGATAGGCGACGGCGATGCCGACCGCGACGATGATGGCCGGCACGGCGGTGGCTTCCAAGGAGATCGCCAGCCCCTGTATCACGTTGGTGGCGTGGCCGGTCTCTGAAGATCGGGCGACAGATTTCACCGGGCGGTAGCGCGTGGAGGTGTAGTACTCCGTCACCCAGACCACCAAGCCGGTGACGGCCAAGCCGACGATGGCGCACCAGAAGTACGGCATCGCGTTGTCGCCGAGCAGGGCATCCGCGATGAACCAGATGATCACGGCGGAAATCACCGCGGTGGCCACGAAGCCCTTGTACAGTGCGCCCATGATGCTGCCGCTGCTGCCGAGCCGCACGAAGAAGGTGCCGACGATCGAGGCGAGGATGCAGGCACCGCCAATTGCCAGCGGCATCAACATGCCGGCGGCGGGATCGATGGCGGTCTGGATGGTGGCGAGCAGCATCGTCGCCACCAGCGTCACGGCGTAGGTCTCGAACAGATCCGCCGCCATGCCGGCGCAGTCGCCGACGTTGTCGCCTACGTTGTCCGCGATCACGGCGGCGTTGCGGGGGTCGTCCTCGGGGATGCCGGCTTCGATCTTACCGACCAGGTCCGCGCCGACGTCCGCGCCCTTGGTGAAGATGCCGCCGCCGAGCCGGGCGAAGATGGAGATCAGCGAGCCGCCGAAGGAGAGCGCGACCAGCGCTTCAATCGTCAAGCGCTCATCCGCGCCCGACCACACCAGCAGCGCGTAGTAGCCAGCCACGCCCAGCAGCCCAAGGCCCACCACCAACATGCCGGTGACGGCGCCGGAGCGGAAGGAGACGTTGAGCGCCGGGGCCAGGCCGCTGGTGGCCGCCTGGGTGGTACGCACGTTGGCGCGCACGGAAACGTGCATGCCGATGTAGCCGGCGAGCCCCGACAGCACCGCGCCGAGGACGAATCCGCCCGCGACCCACAAACCCAGCGTCACCGCCAGCACCACGGCCACCGCCACCCCGACGATGGCAATCGTGGTGTACTGCCGATTCAGATAGGCGGCCGCGCCCTCCTGAATGGCGCCGGCGATCTCGCGCATCCGCTCGCTGCCGGCCTCCGCCGCCAAGACCAGCCGCCCGGCCACGACACCGTAGGCCAACGCCGCGATCCCGCAAACGAGCGCCCCCCAAATCCAAACTTCCCAGCCAAACATCAAAGCGCGGTTTCCTCTTGTCGATGCGACAGCAAGCTGCCGGACGATGGTGGCGAAGCCACCGATGCTCCCGCGTAAAGCGCCCCCTGCGCGACGCTTTGGCGAGCGAGCGCACTCTACCCTAGACACCCCTTTGGCGACAACGCGATGAACTGCTTCGAGGTCGGCTGGGATTCAGAAGGCGCACCAACTGGTTTGTACTGGCAGAGGCGCGTTTCTTCTCTGGCTGGCGGCTTGCCCCGCGGCCAGTGGCGGTGCTATAACGCGCCGCGTTACGGCAGTGGCGGTCCCATGATCGATGACTTTCTGGATGCCGAGGCCGAACGCATCTGGCGTGGCGAGGTGTCCCGCCGGCTGCCAAGCGACATTCAACGCACCGTGCGTCGGAAGCTGAGGATGCTGAACAACGCCCAAACACTTGCGGATCTGCGGATGCCGCCCGCCAACCGCCTTGAAGCACTGAAGGGGGATCGGCGCGGTCAGTACAGCATTCGTGTGAACGACCAATGGCGCGTCTGTTTCACTTGGTCTCCGGGCCATGCTTCGCGTGTGGAGATCGTCGACTACCATTAGCGCGTCTTTCGAGGGTGGCCCGATGGCAAGACTTCCGAACATACACCCCGGCGAGGTTCTTCGGGAGGAGTTCCTGGTTCCGCTAAGGCTGAGCCAGAATCGCGTAGCGCGCGACATCAACGTGCCGCCCCGCCGCATCAACGAGATCGTGCTTGAAAGGCGCGCCGTATCAGCAGACACGGCGCTCCGCCTCGCCCGCTACTTCGGCACGTCGGAACGCTTCTGGCTGGGATTGCAGGCGGACTACGACCTGGAGGAGGCCCGGCACTCGTTGGGCGATCGCTTGGAAAAGGAAGTGCGGCGCCACGCCGCCTGACCGCTGAAGAGGCGGCGGGCGACCATTTGGCCCTCGGACGATTCGCACACCCACGGCATCTGCGCGATGGCGTCCAAGCGGCGCATTTCGTAAGCTCGCGCTTTTGCTCGGTCGGGAGATTCCATGAACCACGCGATTGCGCCGCTCGCCTTGGCGGGCTTGCTGGTCATTTCCGGTTGCGGGCAGGAAGCGGCGGCGCCGAGCGGGGAGCCGGCGGAGGCGGACGACGGGGCGGCGGCTGTGGTAACGGACGGCGTGACCGATAGCGAGGTCGTGTTCGGCACGCATTCGGACCTCACCGGGCCCATCGCGGTCTGGGGCGTGGGCATCGTCAATGGCTTGCGGATGCGCTTCGACGAAGCGAATGCGGCTGGCGGGGTGCATGGGCGGCAGATTCGGCTGATCGTCGAGGATTCGCAGTACCAGATTCCGAAGGCCATCGCCGCCGCCAACAAGCTCGTCAACCGCGACAAGGTCTTCGCCATGCTCTCCTCGGTCGGCACGCAGACCAACGTGGCGGTGATGGAGCAGCCCTACGCCAAGGACGTGCCGAATCTCTTTCCGGCGACCGGGGCGCGGGCGATGGTGATGCCGTTCAAGAAGCACGTGCTCAGCCAGATGGGGCTCTACTACGAGGAGATTCGCGCTGGCGTGCGCTATTTCGTCGAAGAGAAGGGCAGGACGACCCCTTGCGCGATCTACCACGACACCGAGTACGGGCACGAAATCAAGGAGGCGGTGGAGGACCAGACGGTGGCGATGGGCTTGGAGATCGCCGCCGTTTCGGCGCACAAGCCGACGGATACCGAGTTCACCGCCGCGGTGCTGCGCTTGAAGAACGCCGGCTGCGACCTGGTGATGGTGGGCCTCGTCCACCGCGACACGATTCTCGTGCTGGAGACGGCGCGGAAGATGGGCTGGGAGGACGTGGCGTGGGTCGGCAACGAAGCCGCCTACAGCCAAGTGATCGCCGAGCAGAAGAGCGGCGCTGGCGAGGGCTACTACGCCTTCGTGCCTATCGCGCTGGTCTACGAGGACGACGAGAGTCTGGCGCCGGAAGTGCGCGCCTGGCTGGCGCGCTATCGGGAGCGCTTCGGCGAGGCGCCGGACCTGCCGCCGATGCTCGGCTACCGGGCCGCCGACCTGGCGCTGCGCGGCCTCGAGATCGCCGGCCGCGACTTGACGCGGGAGAAGATGATCGCGGCGTTGGAATCGCTCTCCAACTACGTCGATCCGTTCGGCAACACGCTGAGCTTCGGCCCGAACGACCACAAGGGCGTCGATCACTCGACGCTCTCGCAAGTGCGCGACGGACGCTGGGTGACCCTCGACACCGCCATCTCCTTCTAGGCCGGGGCGAGGACGCAGTGACCGAAAGCGTGGAGAACCTGGCCAGCGCCTACCGCGAACTCATCGTCGGCATCGGCGAGGCGCCGGAGCGCGAAGGGCTGCGCGGAACGCCCGACCGAGCGGCGAAGGCGCTCGCCTTCCTCACCCGCGGCTACCAGCAGAACCTCGACGACGTGGTGAACGACGCCCTGTTCGAGACCGACCTCGACGAGATCGTGCTGGTGAAGGACATCGAACTGTACTCGCTGTGCGAACACCATCTGCTGCCCTTCATCGGCAAGTGCCACGTCGGCTATCTGCCCAGGGGCCGCGTTCTCGGCCTTTCGAAAGTCGCCCGCATCGTCGACATGTTCGCCCGCCGGCTGCAAATCCAGGAGAACCTGACGCAGCAGATCGCCAACACCATTCTAGAGGTGACGCAAGCGGCCGGAGTGGGCGTGATCGTCGAAGCGCAGCACCTGTGCATGGCGATGCGCGGCGTGCAGAAGCAGCACTCGACGATGAAGACCTCGGTGATGCTCGGCGACTTCCGCGACAACGCGCCGACCCGCGCCGAGTTCCTGCAGCTGGCGGGCGGGGGAACCTCAGCCTAGGCGCGCCCTACGGGGCGCGTACGAGTTTGCTCCGCAAACTCGGTGCATGGGAGCGAACTCGGCTCAAGCGCGAAGGGGCGTCGCCACTCTAGGCACCCAGGCGGCTTTGCGAGGAGTCAGTCCACCAAGCCAGTGCCGCCGTCGTCCAGAGTCGCCGGCCTTCGCCAGTAGGCGTACTGCGGAAACCAGTCGCCGCCGTCCATGCCGGCCATGCCGAGGAACGGCCACAGGGCGCAGTAGAGGTCGCCTGGGCCGAACACGCAGGTGTTCTTGCGCAGGATGGCCTCGCCGTCGCGTTCGTAGACCACCGCGCCGGGGTAGTTCTCGGCCTCGCCGAAGACGCCCTGCTCCTGGATGTAGGCGCCGCCGCCGTGGGAGGCCAAGCGGAAGCGCCAGCCGCGCGAGTTGGCGAAGCGGCGCTGGGTCTCCGGCGCGTCCTTGGACACCAGCACCACGGCCATCGCCGACTCCAGATGCGGCAGCAGACCGTTGAAGCCGTCCGCCCACAGCGTGCAGTAGCGGCACCCTTGGCCCATGTTGTGGATGGCGAGCAGCTTCTCCTGCTGGCCGAACAGGTCGCGCAGCGTCGTGGCGCCGCTGGCGGTCTCGAAGGCGTAGTTCGGCACCGGCGTCGGCGCGTTCTCCTTGCGCAGCGCGTTGAGTTCGGAGGTGAGTTCGCCGATCTGCCGCTCGATCGCGGCGATTCTCGCGTCGGACATGGGCGACAAGCTCCAAGGTCTGGACAGCCGACACTACCACGCCACGCTCCTTGACGGCGTCGGCAACGACGTTGCGCGGAATCGGCTAGGATTGCGGACAGACTCGCTGATGAGGATGGGAGAGATGATGGTCAAACGCTTGATCGCAGGCTTGGCGCTCGGCTGCGCTGGCACGGTTGGCGCAGCCGAGGCGAAGAACGCCTATTTCGGCGACCTGCACGTTCACACGCGGTATTCGTTCGACGCCTTTCTGTTCGGCACCGCGACCTCGCCGGACGACGCCTACCGCTACGCCAAGGGCGAGACGATTCCCCACGCCGCGGGCTTCGACCTGCGCATCGATTCGCCGCTCGATTTCTACGCGGTCACCGACCACGCCTTCTATCTCGGCATGTTCTGGGCGTGGGCGCAGCCGGATCATCCAGACGCGGCCAATCCGGACGTGCGCAAGTGCGCGCACGCGAACACCGTGGACGAACGCGCCTATGCGTTCCGCAACTGCTTCGACACGCTCGGCGAACATGGACGACGCGAAGACTCGTTGACGGCCTGGCGCGACATCCAAGCCGCCGCCGAGCGCCACAACGATCCGGGCACCTTCACCACCTTCGTCGGCTACGAGTACACGTCCTCCAACCCGGGCAATCTGCACCGCAACGTCTTCTTCCGCGGCAGCGAGGCGCCCGTCCTGCCGTTCAGCCGCCTCGACTCCTTGAACCCGGAAGACCTGTGGGCGTGGATGGACGTGCAACGCGCCGCCGGCATGGACGCCATCGCCATCCCGCACAACCCCAACGGCTCCGACGGCGGCATGTTCGACAGCGCGACGTTCGAGGGCGAACCGCTGAGCGCCGCCTACGCGGACCTGCGCATGCGCAACGAACCGCTGGTGGAGATCACCCAGGTGAAGGGCACGTCGGACACGCACCCGTTCCTCTCGCCCGACGACGAGTGGGCGGACTTCGAGATCTTCCCCTTCCAGGTGGCCAGCTGGAGCAAGAGCCGGCCGCGCGGCAGCTACGTCCGCGAGGCGTGGATGAACGGCCTGGCGATGGAGGCGAGCGACGGCTTCAACCCCTACCGCTTCGGCATCGTCGGCGCCAGCGACACCCACAACTCCGGCGAGCGCTTCGGCGAGGACGAGTTCGTCGGCAAGGTCGGCGTCCTCGACGGCAGCGCAGCCGACCTGCGCGGCTCGGTGCCGGTCGAGGAAGACGGCTTTCGCGAGACCTACTTCCGCTACTGGGGCGCATCCGGCCTCGCCGGCGCATGGGCGCCGGAGAACACCCGCGAGGCCATCTTCGCCGCCTTCCGCCGCAAGGAGACGTTCGCCACCAGCGGCCCGCGCATCAAAGTGCGCTTCCTGGCCGGCTACTTCGACGACGACCTCGCCGACGCCCCGGACCTGCTGACCCGCGCCGCCGCCCAAGGCGTGGTTCAAGGCGGCGACCTGGCGCTCGAAGGCGACGCCGCGCCCACCCTTCTGGCATGGGCCGTCGGCGACCCCGACGGCACGGCGCTGCAACGACTGCAAATCGTCAAGGGCTGGGAGGAAGAAGGCCGCGCACACGAGAAGGTGTTCGACGTGGCCTGTTCGGACGGCCTCGCGGTGGACGCCGAGACGCAGCGCTGCCCGGACAACGGCGCCACGGTGGACATCGAGGATTGCAGCATCAGCGCAGGTCTCGGCGCTGCGGAACTGCGCGCCCTGTGGCGCGACCCGGAGTTCGACCGCGACGCCCGCGCCTTCTACTACGTCCGCGTCCTGGAGAATCCCACTTGCCGTTGGTCCACGTGGGACGCCATCCGCGCTGGCACGACGCCGCGCCTCGACCTGTCGACGACGATCCAGGAACGCGCCTGGTCGTCGCCGATCTGGATGGCGCCCTGACGGTTCTTTGGATGCGGCGCACTCGCCGGAGTGCGCCGCCGCGACTTCGGCTACGTGGTGCTCGGCGCCGCATCCCCGGCAAGGCCGAACTTGAGGTTTGCCTCCTTCTGCACTTCGCTGAGCTTCTTCTCGGTCAGCGGATACTTCCAGAGCAGCGGCATGCCGATGAACTTGAACAGCGCCGGAATCACCGAGTAGGAGCAGGCCAGCATCAGCAGCGCGAACGCGGTGTTCGTGGTGTTGAGCGGATCCGCCAGTGCGTCGAAGCCCCAGAACTCGACCAGCGCCAAGCCGATGAAGATGCCGAGCGCATAGGCACCCTTCTTGGTCATCGACCAGATGGCCATGAACTCGCCGGCGCGCCGCTTGCCGGTCTCCGCCGTGTCGACGTCCACCACGTCCGCGAACATGGCGAACGGCAAGGCGGAGAGCGCCCCGATGGAGGACCCCTTCAAGCACATGATGACGATGAAGAACAGGAACTTGCCGGTCTCCACGCCCTCGAAATAGGCCACCGCGCTGGCGTGGGTGCTGGCCGGCAGGAAGGCGGTGAAGTTGGTTATCTCGAATGCCGTGTACCACGCAGCCGGTGTCACCGCGATCACGGGGATGAAGGACGACCACAGCGCGTACCAGCCCACCGCCCACATGGTCGCCTTGTGCTTGCCGATGCGCCGCGACAGCTTGAACCAGAGCGGGATGGCCGCCAACTGGCATACGAAGTACGGCGCCAGATAGAGGCTATAGAGATCGCCCGCCAGCAGCACGTGCTTGACGAAGAAGAACGACAGGCTGTTGGTCATCGCGCTGCCGATGCTGCCGACGGCGAACACCACGATCAGCATCATGAACGGCTTGTTGCTCGCGGCCACGCGCAAGCCGTCGATGATGCGAATGGGCTTCTTGTCCTGCTCCACCACGGGCCACTCCGGCACCCCGACGAGGCAGTTCAGATTGATGAGCGGCATGGTGATGCACATCATCACCGCCAGCGCGAACACGGCTTCCGTCGGCTTGGGGTAGCCGAAGAAGAGCATGATCGCCGGCGTGAAGGCGGCCAGCATGGAGCCGCCGACGTTGAACATCTCCTTCCAGCTCATGATGAGCGTGCGTTCGTTGTAGTTGCTGGAGAGCTCCGCGCCCCAAGCGCCGTAGGGCACGTCCTTGATGGTCGCGCCGACGAAGAAGACGAGGAGCGTGGCGAACAGCCAGATGTAGCCGTTGGAGAAGGTGCTGCCGAGGAAGGTGACGTCGCTGAACTCGAACGGCGGGTGGAATAGATACCACATGCCGAGGCCGAAGATCGGCGTGCCCAGCAGCACCCACGGCTTGCGCCGGCCCCACCGAGTGCGCCACTTGTCCGAGTAGCGGCCGATCATCGGATCAGTGACGGCGTCGAAGACTCGCGTCAGCATCAGGATCGCGCCAACCGCCGTGAGCCCCAGGCCGAATCCGTCCGAGTCGGCATAGATGACGGGCAGATACACGGCCAGCGGAAGCCCCGCCAACGACAGAGGCGCGGCCGGCGCTCCGTAGGACATGTAGGTGTAGGTGGTGAGCGGCCTTCTGCCCTCTCCCCCCGGTGCGGCGTCGCGAGCCATGCATGATCCCCTAACCAATCGCGTGCTATTGTCGCACGCTCTCGCGGATTGCAAACGGCCTTCCATGCGCTGCTGCATGGAAGCGCAACGACAACGCACAGGCGGAGCACAGCATGAGCGAAGCCATCGACATTGTCGACGTCCAGGCGCAGCCGATGGCGTCCATCGCCGCCCGGCTCTCGCCGTCCGACATTCCAGAGAAGACGATGGCGCTGACGGACAAGGTCTGGGCCTTCCTTCGCGCCGAGAGCATCGGCGACCACGGCCACAACGTCTGGCTCTATCGACCCACCGGCGACGGGCAGATGGACGTCGAAGTGGGCGTGCAAGTGGCGTCGTCTTTTTCGGCAAAGGGCGAAGTCGTCTGCTCGTCAACGCCGAGCGGACGCGCCGCGCATGCCGTCCACTACGGCGACTACAGCGCCTTGCCGGGCGTCTACCAAGCGGTCATGGACTGGTGCGCCGAGCACGGCCACGAGACCGCCGGAGTCGGCTGGGAGGTCTACGGCGACTGGCACGACGACCCGGCGCAACGGCGCACGGACGTGTACTACCTGCTGCGGAATTAGCCGTCCAGTCGCGACCGGCGCGAAGAACAAGGGCGCCAATCAGCGGCGTATACTGCCCGCGCCATGACCCAAACGATGCCGCGCCTCTTTCAGCCCGGCGATGGCGCGACGCCGCCGTTCCTCGCTGGCCGCGAAAGGCAGCAGTCGGTCTTGTCGCGCTGCCTCGCGGACCTGAGCGCCCGCAGCGCGCCGCCCCACAACGTCGTCCTGCTGGGGCCGCGAGGGAACGGCAAGACCGTGCTGCTGAATTGGTTCAAGGGCGTCTGCGCCGAAGCAGAGGTGGATGTCCTCGCCTTGACGCCGCATGGCATCGCCGAGCACAAGTCTCTTGTCGACGCCTTGGCGCCGCGACGCGGCATCGCGCGCTGGCTGCCGCGCAAGGTCGGCGTGGCTTCCGTTGCCTCGGCGGAGTGGCAGCCGGAAGGCACCGCGACCCTCGTGCGGGCGTTGACGGCTCGTTGCGCCAGAAGGCCGCTCGCGGTGCTTCTCGACGAAGCGCACACGCTGCCCCAGGATGTCGGGGGCGCCTTGCTCAACGCCAGCCAGCAGGTTCGCGTCGCCGCGCCCTTTCTGCTGGTGCTGGCGGGTACGCCGGGGCTGCCGGAGCGGCTCGGCGAAATGGACGCCTCGTTCTGGTCGCGCCTCGGCCAGGGCTTGCTTGGCGTCGGGCGGCTTGAAGCCAGCGCCGCCCGAGACGCTCTGGCGAAACCGATGGCCGAGCACGACGTCGCCTTCGACGCCCGCGCCTTGGAGACGGTGGTGGAACACAGCCAAGGCTACTCGTACTTCATCCAGCTCTGGGGCGATGCGTTGTGGCAACGACATTCGGACACGGGCGAAGCAGCCGTCACCGCGGACACCGTGGACGCGGCACGGCCCGAAGTCATCGGCCACATCGCCGACTACTACCAGGTTCGCTACGACGAATTGCGCGACCGCGAACTGCTTGCGGCCGCCAGAGCCATCGCCCCGCTCTTTCAAGCCGGTCGGGGCGCCACGGCGAAAGAAGGCGAGTTGGACGCTGCGCTGACCGGGGCAGGCATCGAAGACGAAGCGACTCGCACCCGTACGTTGCGCGCCTTGACCCGCCTCGGCTACATCTGGCAGCCGCCAGGACAGACGCCGCCGATCGTGTGGAGCGCTGGCATCCCGTCGCTGACGACGTTCGTTCTGGAGGCCGGAGGCAAGCTGGATTGACGGGCCGCGCTACCGTGCGCCCCGGCCTCAATCGTTCGCGATGCCCGGCACCGGGAATCCCCGGCAGGTGTCCTCCACCTCCGCCTTCAGCTTGGCGAGCGCCGCCTCGTCTTCATGCTTGCGCAGCGCCAGAACGATCCACTCCGCCAGCTGCTTCATTTCCGCGCCGCCCATGCCGCGGGTGGTGGCGGCCGGCGTGCCGAGGCGGATGCCGCTTGGGCGCAGAGGCGGGTTCGGGTCGTCCGGGATCACTTGCTTGTTGCAGGTGATCGAGACGCGGTCCAGCGCCTCCTCGGCGGTGCGGCCGTCGATGCCGAAGCTCTGCACGCAATCGAGCACCATCATGTGGTTGTCGGTGCCGCCGGTGACCAGCACGGCGCCGCGTTCGAGCAGCGCGTCGGCCAGGGTTCTCGCGTTCGCCAGCACGGCGCTCGCGTAGTCACGGAAGCTCGGTTGCAGCGCCTTGCCCAGGGCGATGGCGACCCCGGCGATCTGGTTCATGTGCGGGCCGCCTTGCAGGCCGGGGAACACGGAACGGTCGATCTCGCGACGAAACGCCTTCTTGGCGAGGATCATGCCGCCTCTCGGCCCGCGCAGCGACTTGTGCGTGGTGGTGGTGACGAAATCGAAGGCGTGTTCGCAGGGGTTGCGCATTGCGCGGCCAGCGATCAGGCCGCCGATGTGGGAGACGTCCGCCATCGTCAGCGCGCCGACTTCGTCCGCCACGGCTTTGAAATCCGCGTAGTCGTAGTCGCGGGGATAGGAGGAATAGCCGCAGACGATCAGCTTCGGGCGGTGTTCGCGGGCCAGGTCGCGCAGCTGCTCGAAGTCGATGCGGCCGCCGCGCGCCGGGTCCGACTTGTAGCGCACCCAGTTGTAGAGGGCGCCCATGTGCGACACCGGCGCCCCGTGGGTGAGGTGCCCGCCGTGGGAGAGGTCCATGCCGAGCACGGTGTCGCCGGGTTCCAGCATGGCGAGATAGACGGCGGCGTTCATTGGTGCGCCGGAGAGCGGCTGCACGTTGGCGTGCTCAGCGCCGAACAGCTCGCAGGCGCGCTGGCGGGCGGTGCGTTCGATGGCGTCCGTGAACTCCTGGCCGCCGTAGTAGCGCCGCCCGGGATAGCCTTCGGAGTACTTGTTCGTGAACACCGAGCCGAGGGCGGCGAGCACCTCCGGGTAGGTGTAGTTCTCGGACGGAATCAGTTCCACGCCGGCGCGCTGGCGGGCTTCCTCGCCGCGCAGCGCGGCATCGACCTCGGCGTCGGTGCGGGCGAGCAGGGCGCGATTGCGGCTGGCGGCACCGAACTCGGCACCTTCGAGGGATGTTGGCATGGGCAGTGTGCTCGGCTAAGGGATGGCTGGACTTTCCTCAAGGACAGCACCTACTTGCGATGCGCCAAGTCTGCCACGAACACACGAAGGCCCGCGGATGGCTCGCACCCGCCGAACACGCCCTTGCGGTGCGCCTTAGAAACTGGTAGGCACGTAGTTCTTGTACCTGGTGTTTGGCGGGGCCGACTCATCCTCGAGCGCGACAGCTTGCCCACTCCAAATGTCATGGGTCTTGGCCGTCGGCCCGCCGTGGCTCTCGATCACGTCGGTGAGGACGTACAAGGTGGGCCTGCTCCAGGGCTTCTTCGCGGGCGCTTCGCCCGCCTCCTGTTCGCTCGACGCGCTAGTCATGGCAGGGCTCCCGCTCGCTGCGCCACCGGGGGGGGGGGGGGGGGGGGGGAATTCTGCGAGTTCGTCACTTTTCCTAGGCTCCCTATGTTCAGCTCAATCAACTCGGTACGCCGCCGCCTGACAGCGGAGACCGTTCGCACGAGCGCCCCACTCTGTCGGGGACATGTTCTTTGCTCAGGCGTCGTCCCTCGACTCCAGAGCAGGCACCGTACTTGACGGCGGAGTCTGCCTGCGCGAAACACCCGCTGTCAAGGGGTGTTTTTGGGCTGACAGCAGGGGCGACCGTGCGGAGACGACTCCCAAGCACTACGCTCGGCCACCATGAGCATCCATCCGTGGCCGAACGGCCCCGTGCGGCCAGCGCCGCAAGCGCGTTGTCCGCGCATGACGCCGTGAACCGCCGCCGCCTGATCGCCGCGAGCGGCGGCGCCGCCCTCGCGTTGGAAGCGGTCGCCGCCAAGCCGACGCGCATGAAGCCGCAGCCGGGCGACCTCCTGGCGCATGCCTTCGGCGATCGCGCCGGCGAGTTGATCTCGCCAGAGGACGTGGGCGCGGAACCGCTTTCGGCGTTTCCGCTGGACGCCGCGATTCGCCTCGTGCGCGACGGCTCGCTGCACAACCAGCTGCTCGTCGTACGCGTCGATGCCGCCACGGTGAACGACAAGGCGCGCGACTACCTCGTCGAAGCGGACGGCGCGGCGTTCATCGTCTACTCCGCCGCCTGCACCCACACCGGCTGCGAAGTGAACGGCTGGAACAGCGCGTCGCGGCGCTTGGTCTGCCCTTGCCACGGCTCGGAGTTCGACGTCCACGCCGCCGCCGCTGTGGTGAACGGGCCGGCGCCGAGACCGCTCGCCATGCTGAAGACGGAACTGCTCGACGGCGTCGGCCCAGGTCGTCCGCACATCCGAGAATCCCCTTGCGGGAGGTTTCGTTTCGCCACCTGAAGCTGCGCTTGCGCTTCGGCTATCGCGCCGTGGCGCTGGGAGACGACCAGCAGGCATTCGTCGCCACGCCGGAGAAAGCGCTGCTCGATCTCGTCCGCCGGCACCCCGGCGGCCACCATGCGCGTATCTGGCCGAACTTCGCCTGGACTACGACGCGCTCCGCCTGCCGACGCTCACCGACTTCGCCGCTCGACCTCGGCGTCGGTGCGGGCGAGCGGGGCGCGATTGCGGCTAGGGGGCCGAACTCGGCACCTTCGGGGACGTTGGCATGGGCAGTGTGCTCGGCTAAGGGATGGCTGGACTTTCCTCAAGGACAGCACCTACTTGCGATGCGCCAAGTCTGCCACGAACACACGAAGGCCCGCGGATGGCTCGCACCCGCCGAACACGCCCTTGCGGTGCGCCTTAGAAACTGGTAGGCACGTAGTTCTTGTACCTGGTGTTTGGCGGGGCCGACTCATCCTCGAGCGCGACAGCTTGCCCACTCCAAATGTCATGGGTCTTGGCCGTCGGCCCGCCGTGGCTCTCGATCACGTCGGTGAGGACGTACAAGGTGGGCCTGCTCCAGGGCTTCTTCGCGGGCGCTTCGCCCGCATCGTGTTCGCTCGACGCGCTAGCCACGGCAGGGCTCCCGCTCGATGCGCCACCGGGGGGGGGGGGGGGGGAATTCTGCGAGTTCGTCACTTTTTCCTAGGCTCCCTAACGTTCAGCTCAGTCAACTCGGTACACCGCCGCCCGACAGCGGAGACCGTTCGCACGAGCGCCCATTCTGTCGGGGACGTGTTCTTGCTCAGGCGTCGTCCCTCGACTCCAGAGCGGGCACCGTACTTGACGGCGGAGCTTGCCTGCGCGAAACACCCGCTGTCAAGGGGTGTTTGGGCCATTGTCAGGGCAATCGCATATGGATTTGCCGCCTACTCGCGCCTGCGGATGCCTCGGATCATGGCGAGCAGGACGTCGTCGTTGCGCTGGGCGCGGGCGAACTTGCGCCGGACGGACCGCTTGTCGGGATCCATCCGGGCGATGTTCAGCGCCAGCCGGCGGACGACGCCGAGGCAGGCGGCGCCGTTGCCCTTGCGGTTGCGCGCCTGGTCTTCGTCCATCGACACGTCGAGCACCCAGTGCAGGCCGTTCTCGATGGTCCAGTGGGAGCGGACGATGCGGCCGAAACGCTCGGCCGAAGGCTTGCCGCTGAGCAGGAAGTAGCGGGCGTCGGCGCTCTCCGAGCCGTCGGCCAGGCGCCGCTCCCCGACCACCTTGCCGATGGCCGACAGGCCGGGCCAGTCGTGGCGCTCCTGCAGCCAGCCGACGGCGTGGCAGACCGTCGCGGTGCGCGTCTCGACTCGCCCGTGCCCCTTGTCGACCTGTTGATGCGACAGGAGTTCCGCCGACTTCGGGGGATTGTCCAGATACTCGACCACGTCCTCGTGCAGACCGCCCTGGTTGCGCTTCAACTGCAGCGCGTAGTCGCCGCCCTTGGCCACGATCGCCGCCGCGGACCCGCGCTGCGCGTGCATCGCGTCCGCGGTCACCGTGCGCCCCTTCACGTCCAGCAGCTCCAGCAGTTCCGGCAGCGCGGGGATCTCGTTCGACTTGCCGTCCACCACCACCTGCGCCAGCGTCAGCTTCGCCTCCGCCGCGAACGCCTGCAGCAGGTGCGTCGGCGACCGCTCCGAGGCCGTCTCGAACGACCGCCGCAGCGCCTTGCCGTCCACCGCCACCACGTCGCCGAGCTCGTCCGCCCAGTCCTGCGCCAGGCGCAGCAGCGCCTTCTGCAGACCCGCCGGGTCCAGCTTCCGGAACAGCCGCGAGAACGTGTCGTGGCTCGGAATGCCGTTCTCGAGCGTCAGGTACCGCCGCAGCCACTCCTCCCGCTCGCGCCCGAAGTCCTCCATGTCGACGCAGGTGCGTCCGCTGGTGAGCATCGCCAGCAGGGCGAGCACCAGCATCTCGTGCAGGTCGTGGCGCTTGGCGTTTCCCCGCCTCGGGTCCTCAACGTCTTGAAAGACAAAGAGAAGTTCCCGCATGTCGTCTCTCCTTCCTTGGATCGAGACGTCAATCCTGCACCATCCCCCTCTCGCCACGCCACATCGCAATCCATATGCGATTGCCCTGGGGCCATTGTCAACGCAAAGTAGAGATGTCCCCTTCTCCTAGCCTCGGAACCGCCTGCCGCGGCTGCGCGAGGCGGTTGGCCTGGACGAGCCGAGCAGCGTTTTCCACCGCCTTTCCACGGCCGCGATCCCCTCGACTTCAAGAGCGGCGGTGGGAAGGCGGTGGAAAACGCGGGGCGCGTTCGGACGAGGCCGCCGGCTCACGCCGCGTCCCGCCGCGAGGCCTTGAACGACTGCCGCCAGGGATGGTCCGGCGCCGGCTTCCAGCCAGTCCGCGCCGCCTGCGCCGCCTTGGCGGCGTCCACCCGCCCGCCGACGTCCTTCTCGTCCGCGACCGGAACCGCCGCCTCGCCTTCCCCGAGCACGCGGAACGCCAGCCGCCGGCCGCCGAGCAGCACCGCCACCGACCCGTCGTAGCCCTTGCACACCGTCACCGCCGCGCCGCGAAGCCGGCGGCCCTTCCTCTCGCCCGTCAGCTGGTGCTCGCGCCGCTCGAACTGGAACGTCAGGTTCTTCGACAGCTTGCGCACGTGGTGCTCGCTGAGGATCAGCGCCAGTTCGTCCGCGTCGTGGAGCACCGGACGGTGCGCGTCCTCCGCCTCCCGCGGCGCCGCCGCGAAGCGCCGGTTGTGCTCCGCCATGAACTCCGGCAGGTACGCGTTCGCCGCCTCCATGCCGTCGATGCCGCGCAGCCGCATCTCCTTCGCCAGCCGGTCCTGCAGCGTCCGGTTCGCCCGCTCCACCCGACCCTTCGCCTGCGGCGCGCGCGTGGATCGGCTCGATGTCCAGCGTCGCCAGCGCCCGCGTGAACTGCGTCGGCGCGCCCTCGCGGCCCTTCCGGTTCACGCGGAACACGCCGTAGCGGTCCGAGCACGGCGACACCGGCCGGCCGTGCTCGGCGAGGTGCCCGCGCAGCGTCTCCATGTACGCCTCCGTCGTCTCCGCCGCGAAGAACCGCAGCGCCAGCAGCCGGCTCGTGGCGTCGTCGATGAACACGATCAGCGCGCAGCGCGGCCCGCGCCCCTCGAACCAGTCGTGCGGCGAACCGTCCACCTGCACCAGCTCGCCGAGCCGCGGCCGGCGCTCGCGGCTCTGGTGGACCACCGCCTCCCGACGGCCCTTCGGACGCCACAGCCCGTCCTCCGCCATCCACTTCCGCAGCGTCTCCCGCGACACCGACACCCCGTGCCTCTCCAGCAGCTTCTCCGCCGCGAACGTCGGCCCGAAGTCCGCGTAGTGCTCCCGAACCAGCCGCAGCGCCTCCCGCCGCGCCTCCTCGCTCCCGCGAAAAGGCAACACCCTAAAGTCCAAAGGGGACATCTCTAACTTGCGCAAAGGGGACATTACGGTCTTGCGCTAACAGGGGTGTTTGGGCCATGATTTCGGCGACCGTGCGGAGACGACTCCCAAGCACTACACTCGCCGCCATGAGCATCCATCCGTGGCCGAACGGCCCCGCGCGGCCAGCGCCGCGAGCGCGTTGTGCGCGCATGACGCCGTGAACCGCCGCCGCCTGATCGCCGCGAGCGGCGGCGTCGCCCTTGCGTTGGAAGCGGTCGCGGCCAAGCCGACGCGCATGAAGCCGCAACCGGGCGACCTCCTGGCGCATGCCTTCGGCGATCGCGCCGGCGAGTTGATCTCGCCGGAGGACGTGGGCGCGGAACCGCTTTCGGCGTTTCCGCTGGACGCCGCGATTCGCCTCGTGCGCGACGGTTCGCTGCACAACCAGCTGCTCGTCGTGCGCGTGGATTCCGCTGCCGTGAACGGCAAGGCGCGCGACTACCTCGTCGAAGCGGACGGCGCGGCGTTCATCGTCTACTCAGCCGCCTGCACCCACACCGGCTGCGAAGTGAACGGCTGGAACAGCGCGTCGCGGCGCTTGGTCTGCCCTTGCCACCGCTCGGAGTTCGATGTCCACGCCGCCGCCGCGGTGGTGAACGGGCCAGCGCCGAGACCGCTCGCGATGCTGAAGACGGAACTGCTCGACGGCAACTTCCGCGTCGTCGGCCAGTTCTCGCGGCGGGTGGGGCCGGAACCGCCCTAGCTCCATTGCTTTCCCGTTCTATTGCAGAAACCGGACATGCACGATAAGTTATCGCCATGGATTTCCGCGAACTGGTGGCCACGGTCGGCAACGAGCCGGTGTTCGAGACCGGTCTGCTGCTGGCCGGGCGAAACGGCCCGGACGCCGTGCGTCGGCAGCTCTCGCGCTGGACTCGCAGCGGGCGGACGATCCAGCTGCGGCGTGGTCTCTACGCGCTGGCGCCGCCTTGGCAGCGTCGCCGTCCGCACCCTTTCCTGATCGCCAACCGGATCGCGCCCGGCTCGTACGTCAGCGGCTTGAGCGCCCTCGCCTTCGCGCACGCGATTCCCGAATACGTGGCGGAGACCACCAGCGTCGGCCCTGGTCGCCCGCACATTCGAGAATCCCCTTGCGGGCGGTTCTCGTTTCGCCACCTGAAGCCGCGCTTGCGGTTCGGCTATCGCGCCGTGGCGCTGGGAGACGACCAGCAAGCCTTCGTCGCCGCGCCGGAGAAGGCGCTGCTCGATCTCGTCCACCTGCACCCCTGCGGCGACCAGTGCGCGTATCTGGCCGAACTTCGCCTGGACTACGACGCGCTCCGCCTGCCGACGCTCGCCGACTTCGCCGCTCGACCTCGGCGTCGTTGCGGGCAAGCAGGGCGCGATTGCGGCTGGCGGCGCCGAACTCGGCACCTTCGAGGGATGTTGGCATGGGCAGTGTGCTCGGCGACGGGATGGCTGGACTTCCCAAGGACGGCACCTAATTCCGCGATGAGCCAAGTTTGCGACGAACACGAAGCCTGCGGCGGCTTCACCCGCCGAACGCACCCTTGCCGTGCGCCTTAGGCAGTGGCAGGCTGATAGCTCTTGTTTTTCGCTTGGGAGGTTGGCGGCAGCGACTCATTCTCGTGTGCTTCGGTCTTGCCGTTCGGAGCGCCGTGGCTCTCGATCACGTCGGTGAGGATGTAGAAGGTGGGCCTGCGCCAGGGCTTCTTCGCGGGCGCTTCGCCCGCATCGTGTTCGCTCGACGCGCTAGCCACGGCAGGGCTCCCGCTCGATGCGCCACTGTCTGGGGGGGGGGGGGGGGGGGAATTCTGCGAATCTGTCACTTTTCCTAGTCTCCCTACGTTCAGCTCAGTCAACTCGGTACGCCCGCCGCCCGAGAGCGGATGTCGTTCACACAAGTGCCCTCCATCCGTCCGGGACGTGTTCTTGCTCCAGCGTCGTCCCTCGACATCAGAGCGGGCACCGTACTTGACGGCGGAGCTTGCCTGCGCGAGACACCCGCTGTCAAGGGGTGTTGGGCCATGATTCGGCGACCGTGCGGAGACAGCCCCCAAGCACTACGCTCGCCGCCATGTTCATCCATCCGTGGCCGAACGGCCCCGCGCGGCCAACACCGCGAGCGGCGCCGCCGCCCTCGCGTTGGATGCGGTCGCGGCCAAGCCGACGCGCATGAAGCCGCAGCCGGGCGACCTCCTGGCGCATGCCTTCGGCGATCGCGCCGGCGAGTTGATCTCGCCAGAGGACGTGGGCGCGGAACCGCTCTCGGCGTTTCCGCTGGACGCCGCGATTCGCCTCGTGCGCGACGGTTCGCTGCACAACCAGCTGCTCGTCGTGCGCGTCGATGCCGCCGCGGTGAACGGCAAGGCGCGCGACTACCTCGTCGAAGCGGACGGCGCGGCGTTCATCGTCTACTCCGCCGCCTGCACCCACACCGGCTGCGAAGTGAACGGCTGGAACAGCGCGTCGCGGCGCTTGGTCTGCCCTTGCCACGGCTCGGAGTTCGATGTTCACGCCGCGGCCGCTGTGGTGAACGGGCCGGCGCCGAGACCGCTGGCGATGCTGAAGACGGAACTGCTCGACGGCAACTTCCGCGTCGTCGGCAAGTTCTCGCGCCGGGTGGGGCCGGAACCCGCCGTAGCCCCAACGCGCCAATTCATTGCAGAAACCGGACATACACGATAAGTTACCGTCATGGATTTCCGCGAACTGGTGGCCACGGTCGGCGACGAGCCGGTGTTCGAGACCGGTCTGCTGCTGGCCGGGCGAAGCGACCCGGACGCCGTGCGTCGGCAGCTTTCGCGCTGGACCCGCAGCGGGCGGACGATCCAACTCCGCCGTGGTCTCTACGCGCTGGCGCCGCCTTGGCAGCGCCGCCATCCGCACCCTTTCCTGATCGCCAACCGGATCGCACCCGGCTCGTACGTCAGCGGCTTGAGCGCCCTCGCCTTCGCGCACGCGATTCCCGAATACGTGGCGGAGACCACCAGCGTCGGCCCTGGTCGCCCGCACATCCGAGAGTCCCCTTGCGGGCGGTTCTCATTCCGCCACCTGAAGCCGCGCTTGCGCTTCGGCTATCGCGCCGTGGCGCTGGGTGACGACCAGCAAGCCTTCGTCGCCACGCCGGAGAAAGCACTGCTCGATCTCGTCCACCTGCACCCCGGCGGCGACCAGTGCGCGTATCTGGCCGAACTTCGACTGGACTACGACGCGCTCCGCCTGCCGACGCTCGCCGACTTCGCCGCTCGCAGCGCATCGCCCAAGCTGACACGAGCCGCGCAGCGCATCTGCCGCATGGCGCAGCGACTGCCGCCCTACCGCGCGCTGTGAAGGACCACTTGCAGGCGTTGGTGCGCGAGTCGGCGCCGTTGCCGGCGCGCAACCTCGCCAGGGAGTATCTGCAAAGCCGCATCCTCGCCGCCATGCAGGGCACCGGCGCGACCATGGCGCTCGCGTTTCAGGGCGGCACCTGCTTGCGCTTTCTGTTCGCCCTGCCGCGCTACTCCGAAGATCTGGACTTCGCCTTGGAAGGCGATCGGCGGCGCTACAGCTTGTCCGACTACATGAAGGCGATGCGCTCGATGTTGGCGCGAGAGAACTTCCATGTGGAGCTGCGCATCAGGGAACATCGCGCGGTCCACAGCGGCTGGGTGCGATTTCCCGGCCTGCTGCACGAAATCGGCTTGTCTCCCCATCGCGACGAAGTGTTCGCCATCAAGCTCGAAGTCGACACCAACCCGCCGCGAGGCGCCGCCACGGACGTCTCGCTGGTGCGCCGCCACGCCACGTTGCGGCTTCTGCACCACGACCGGGCGACGCTGTTGGCGGGCAAGCTGCACGCCGTGCTGCAGAGGGGCTACACCAAGGGCCGCGACCTCTACGACTTGATCTGGTACTTGAGCGACCGCGAGTGGCCGCCGCCCAACTTCGAGATGCTCAATGCCGCGCTCGAACAGAGCGACTGGCGGGGCGCCGCGATGACGCCAGCGAACTGGCGAGACGTCGTCCGAGAGCGCCTCGACCATTTCGACTGGCGACGCGCCGCCGAAGACGTGCGCCCCTTCCTCGAACACGCCGCCGACATCGCCTTGGTGACGAAGGAGAACGCGCGCCGGTTGCTGGCTTGAGCCTTCGCGTCCGCTTGCCGATGCAACGTCAATCCGCCATGCTCGACGCTTCGAGGGGGGATGAATGGAAAGGAGAGGGGCCATGCGGAATCCGGCGGCTGCGTTCGCGATTGTCGGTTTGGTCTTCGCGGCCTGCACCGGGGGGGCCGAGTACGCGCCGGTCACCGACGAGCGGCTGGCGGATCCGGAGGCGGAGAACTGGCTGATGTATCGGGGCACCTACGATGCCCACGGCTACAGCCCGCTGGATCAGATCAACGCGGAGAACGTCGCCAGCCTGAAGCCGCTGTGGACGTTCTCCACCGGGCTGCGGGAAGGCCATCAGGCGCCGCCGGTGGTGAACGACGGCGCCATGTTCGTCACCACGCCGCAGAACCATGTGCTGGCGCTGGACGCGGCGACCGGCGAGCAGCGCTGGCGCTATCGGCGCGACCTGCCGGAAGACCTCTCGCAGATGCACCCCACCAATCGCGGCGTCGCGCTGTACGGCGAACTCGTCTACATGGCCACCGCGGACTGCTATCTGGTGGCGCTGAACGCGACGACCGGCGAAGTCGTGTGGGAAGCCGAGGTGGAAGACTACGGCCGCGGCTACTACATGACGCTGGCGCCCTTGGCCGCCGAGGGCAAAGTGATGGTGGGCGTTTCCGGCGGCGAGTTCGGCATCCGCGGCTTCGTGGCCGCATTCGATGCGGCGAGCGGCGAACCGGCGTGGAAGGCGTACACCATCCCTTCGCCGGGGGAACCCGGCAGCGAATCCTGGCCCGGCGACTCCTGGAAGACCGGCGGCGTGCCGGTGTGGATCACCGGCGCCTACGAACCGGCCACCGGAATCAGCTACTGGGGAACGGGCAACGGCGGGCCGTGGACGGGCGATGCGCGCGCCGGCGACAACCTCTACGCCACCTCCGTCATCGCCCTGGACGTCCACAGCGGCGAAATGCGCGGCCACCACCAGTACCACTGGAACGACTCCTGGGACTGGGACGAAGTCTCCGCGCCGCTGCTCATCGACTTCGACCGCGCCGGCAGGACCATCGCCGGCCTCGTCCACCCGGGGCGCAACGGCTATCTGTGGTTTCTGGAACGGCAGGACGCTGGCGGCATCGGCTTCGTGGACGCCAAGCCCTACGTGAAGCAGGACGTCTTCACCGCCATCGACCCGGAAACGGGTCGCCCCACCTACGACGAAACGAAGAAGCCGCGCATCGGCCAGCCGGCCACCTTCTGCCCCTCCCACTGGGGCGGCAAGGACTGGCCACCGGCCGCGTTCTCGCCGCGCACACGGCTGCTCTACGTGCCGGCCAACGACAACGTCTGCGCGACCTTGGGCGGCGTCGCCGAGGAATACCGCCCCGGGCGCACCTTCATGGGCGCGGACAACGAGACCTTCACCCTCGTCGTGGCCGACGACGCGCCTTCCATCGGCGAACTCCAGGCGTGGAACGTGGACACCTTCGAGGAAGTCTGGACGGTGCCTTTCGCCGGCCACAACTGGGGGCCGGTGCTGGCCACGGCTGGCGACGTGGTGTTCATGGGCGGCACCAGCGACCGCTACTTCCGCGCCTTCGACGCCAAGACCGGCGCCGAACTCTGGCGCCAGCGCACCAACTCCGGCATCACCGGCGTGCCGTCGTCCTACGCCGTGGACGGCAAGCAGTACATCGCCGTGCTGGCCGGCTGGGGGGTGGACGCGGAACGTCAGCAGGACGCCTTCCGCGTCCTCGGCGTCACGGACAAGGTGGTGCCCCAGGGCGGCGTGCTGTGGGTGTTCGGGCTGTGAAGGCGCAACGCCGCGAGGACCAGGCCATGGACGAAGCGACCGAACTGCGCAACTACCTCTACGATCTGCAGGGCTACCTCGTCATCGAGGACGTGCTCGACGCGGAGCAGGTGGCGACGTTGAACGCGATTCTGGACGAACGCCTGCCGGAAATTCCCGAGGACTGGCAGGAACGGCGCAAGGACGATCCGCGCGGCCCCTACGGCACCTATCGTTTCGGCACCGCGGGCGGCTCCCACGAGACGAATCCCGGCTTCCTCGGCTGGGGCCAGCCGTTCGTCGACTTGATGGATCATCCGGTGACGATGGCGGTGATGCGCAATCAGCTTGGCGACTGCTTCCGCCTAGACCGCATCTTCGGCATGAGAATGCGCCCCGGCATGCCGAGCGGACGCCTGCACTCGGACTACGGCGCCTCGGAACCGTTCACCCGCGCCGAACCCGGCAAGTTCTACCCGCAACCGGCGTTCCAAGCGCTGCACGGCTTCGGCGTGGCCGCGTTCAATCTCACCGACAGCGGGCCGGAAACCGGCGGCCTGTGCTGCATTCCCGGCAGCCACAACAGCCACATCAAGCTGCCGCGGCAAATCCGCGAGGGCGAGTACGACGACGTGGTGGTGGTGCCGAAAGCCCCCGCCGGCAGCCTCACCATCTTCAGCGAAGCCACCACCCACGGCACCATGCGCTGGAAGGCGAACCACGAACGCCGCAGCCTGCTCTACAAGTACTGCGCTTCGCAGCTCACTTGGTCGCGGGCGCGGGTGACGCCGCCGCCCGGCGTCGAACTCACCAAGCGGCAGGAGCTGCTGCTGGCGGAACCGGCCGGAGCGCACTGGTTCTTTCCGTCGCTGTTCGAGGATGGTGATTGAGCTTGAAGCATGGCAGCAGCACCTCCGGTCGCGCGGGTCGCCCTAGGAGCGCATGTGACCGACCGGTCACCGCTCCCTCTCCGTCTCGATCTTCCCTGCCGCTTGATTGCCGCCTGGCCGCTGGCGTAGACTCCACCCTCGCCCCGTTGGACGCGAGTACCCGTCGAGGTTCTGCCATGTGTTCCGATCTCCAAAGACGCGCAGAACGCGCCTCCAAGCTGTTCGCGGAGAAGTCCCGTAGGCCGCTCGTCATCGAGTTCGCTGGCGTTCCCAAGGCGGGGAAGACGACCACTCTCTCGAATGTCCAGACCTTCCTCAAGCGGTGCGGCTTTCGGACGGACGTCGTTGTCGAACGAGCCTCGGTCTGCCCTATCCGCGACAAGAAGCACGCGAACTTCAACGTTTGGACCGCCTGCACGACTCTGGCTCAGGTTCTCGAGAAGACGCAGAACCCACCGCGGCCCGACGATCCCCAAATCCTGTTTCTCGACCGTGGACTGTTCGACTCCATCTGCTGGATGACGATGATGGAACGCATCTCCAGAGTGCGAACGGAAGACCGCGAGTTGATCCAGCGCTTTCTGATGATCGACGACTGGAGAAAACGCATATCCGCGGTGTTCGTCATGCTCGCTTCGCCCGACGACTCGATGCGCCGCGAGCAAGGCATCTTGCCTGTGGAAGGCGCGGAAGGGTCGATCATGAATCCTCAGATACTCGAGAAGATCAGAAACGTGAACTTGCAGTGCATCGATGAGCTGGAAACGAAGTTTCGCCTCTTTCCGGTAGACACGTCCGCCGGGGAGACCAAAGACGACCCACAGAGAACCGCCGAGGTCGTCGTCGAGACCATCCTGTCGCTTGCCGAAGGACATGTCGAAGAGAACATACTTTCCTGTCCAAAGCACGAAGTCACCGAAGCCTTCTCCGGTGGCTGCTTCATCGACGCCGAAGACTCGGAATCTCTTGCAGGCAAGTTCAGAGGAGATCGCGCCACCTATCGACCCAGAGCGGAGGTCGAAGCGGACGAGACCGTCGTTCAGGCGCTGCCCATCGTCGTCATTCGCAACGCCGATGGCGACGTATTGCGTCTGCGGCGCAGGGAGAGCACGCCAACCAACCCGCTTCACGAGAAGGTCGTCATTTGGGCGGGTGGCCATGTTCGCTGCGAGGACGCGGCAAACGGCGATCCGTTGCTTCGCTGCGCCGTCAGAGAACTCGAAGAAGAGCTGCGACTGCAGGTGGAGCAACGGGATTTGCGCCTCCTGGGATCCGTCTATTTCGGCAACGGAGGGCGGACTTCCCAGCATGTCGGCATCGCCTACGAGTGGCGGGCGAACACGAACGACGTCTCTGCGGTGCTCAGCAGATCCGAGTTCTTCGAGAAGAGCGGCACGTCCCTGAGCGGCAGCTTCTGCCCGCTCGAAGCTCTCGTGGATGACGTGCAAAACAGAAAACTGGACGAACCGTGGTCGGTCGAATTGGTGCGCAACCGCCTAGCGCGGGACGAAATGGAGGACCTGCTCACCTGCAAGAGATCGTAGCGCCGAGTCGCCAGCACACGCCGACATTCGAAAGAGTCGGAACGCCAAGGCGGATGCAAGGCGTGGGTGACCATGGATCATCCTCACGACGACACACGGAAGCCACACGCCTTCGCGATCGCCAAGGCGACTCGGTCTCCTTCCCGGGCCACTTCGTCGAAAGTGTTGGCCAAGTAGGTGGCCATGGACGGGATCGGGGGTGGCAGGTAGTGGTCTTTGGTCTTCACCTTGCGCTTTCTGAGGATGCCGCGGCGCTCGGCGGTTTCCAGTAGGCGGAGCGCGTACGGGTGGTCGACGCGCTCGTCGTTGTCGTCGCCCACTTCTAGGGCCGCGAGGGCGGCGGCGTGGGGCACCGCGCCGTCTTCGGCGGATGCGGCCATCTTGCAGATGGCGCCCAACGCTAGGACGTGGGATTCCAAGGGCTTACCCAAGCGCTGCTCGTAGTAGTCCATCTTCTCGCTTTCGTGGCGCTCGGCGATGGCCGTCAGCAGGTCGTCCGCAGTCGCGGTGAACGCTTCGCGCTGGCTGGCGAACGTCAGGCACACGGAGCGCAAGGCGGCCGTCAAGTGCTGTGGGAAGTCGCCGGACTGGCGCTCTAATCGATCCGTCAAGCGGGTTCGCCATGCTGTCCACGAGCCGTCTTCGCCGAAGCTGGCCGATGCGACGTGTTCGCGCCAAGCCGGGTCCTCGGTGGCCATGCCGAGGTAGTCGAGCGTTCGTTCGAGCACCTGCCGCCCTTCCCCGGGCAGCAGAGGGCCGATCTCGAGGACGGCGCCCTTGGAGACTCTGGATTGCTTGAGGCCCTCGCGGATAACCGTCGCCGTGTTCTGCAGGCCGAAGCAGGCGACGAAGATGCGGCTGTCGTGCAGACATTCGTTGAGCACTTGGAACGTGCTGACGGCCCGGTCGGTCGTCGGGCAGTCCTGCATTTCGTCGAGCGCCAGCACGACGAGGGCGTCCTGCGGCCACATGTGCTTGGCGTAGGACGCGATGCACGTTCCCAAGTCGGATGTGTCCGTCAAGCCGTGGGTTTCGTTGTGGACTCGGTATTCGGCCATGCGGAATCCCACCTGCAAGACGGTGGACACGGCCTTGCGCAGCGCCTCCGAGGCGACTCGTGCGAAGCGACCCGTGTTCGGCAGCAACGCAAGCTCCTTCGGCAGCACTTCCGTCAGCTTGCCCACCAGCGAGAGCGGCGGCAGGTCGAGATCGCTCGGGTGCAGCCTAGCGCACAGTACGCGCCGACCGCCGATGCGCTGCCCTTGGACGGCCGCCAGAAACTCGTCGCACAGCGAACTCTTGCCGGCGCCCGGCACGCCCTGGACGATGCGCGTCATGCTGCGGGGATTGCGAAGGGCAACTTGCTCGAGCGCGGCCTTCAACTCGGCCAGTTCGGCCTCGCGCCCCACGAACACCGGCGGCGACGTTCGCTCCAAGGCGCTTGCGTAGGCCGCCATCCGCTCGAAGGCGGCATCCGCCGGGGCGTTTCCGTTCATGGTTGCCCGCCTCATCACCTCGTTATTCGCGACCACCCGAGCCATCCCGCATGAGCGCTCGCCTCCAATGGCTGGAACGATATACAGCTTCCAAGACGAGGGCAACAGCGGGCTCACGGGTTGGCACCCACCACGCGAAAGAGGGCCCCGCGTGCTTGCCGCTGGGGTAGAATCTCCCAAGGTCGCTGCCGGTCTCCCGGCGCGGCTTTGACGCTAGGCGCGTAGCTCAGTTGGTTAGAGCACCACCTTGACATGGTGGGGGTCGTTGGTTCGAATCCAATCGCGCCTACCAGCCGCTTGGCCGGCTTCAGCGCCAGGTCTTGCGTTGCTTCCAGCGCCTTCGGCCGCGTACGCCCTGGTCCTTCATGCCGAGGTAGAACTCCTGGATGTCGGTGGCGTTCTTGAGGCGTTCGCAGGTGTCCTCCATCACCACTCGGCCCACTTCCATCACGTAGCCGTAGTCCGCCACGTCCAGCGCCATGCGGGCGTTCTGCTCCACGAGCAGGATGGCCATGCCTTGCTCCTTGTTCAGCCGTTCGACGATTGCCGCGATCTCCGCGACCAGGCGCGGCGCTAGGCCGAGCGAAGGTTCGTCGAGCAGCATGAGCTTGGGCCGCAGCATGAGGGCGCGGCCGATGGCGAGCATCTGCTGCTGGCCGCCGGAAAGGAACCCGGCCGGCAGCTTGCGCCGTTCGGCCAGAGGCGGAAAGTAGCCGTAGACCATCTCCATGTCCGCGCTCAGGTCCGCGCGGGGGCGGGCGAATCCGCCGACGCCGAGGTTCTCCTCCACGTTCAGGAACGGAAAGACCTCGCGGCCTTCGGGCACGTGGCCCAGTCCCAGGCGCGCCACTCGGTCCGGGTCGCGGGCGGTGATGTCCTGGCCGGCGAAGGTCACGGTGCCCTTCTGCGGGTCCATGGCGCCGCAGATGGTCTTCAGCACCGTGGTCTTGCCGGCGCCGTTGGCGCCGAGGAGCGCGACGATCGCGCCGTCCGGAACTTCCAGCGACACGCCGCGAATGGCCATCACCGGCCCGTAGTAGGTCTCGATGTTGCGCAGCGTCAGAAGTGCCATCGCCGGTCACTCGCCGAGGTAGGCGCGCAGCACGTCCGGGTGCTTCTGGATCGCCGCTGGCTCGCCGGTGGCGATGGCCGCGCCATCCGCCATCGCCATGACGCGGCTGGAGACCGCCGTCACCAGGTTCATGTCGTGCTCCACCATGGCGACGGTGACGCCGAGTTCCTCGACGACGTCCTCGATCCAGAACGCCAGGTCCTCGGTTTCCTCGGGGTTCAGGCCGGAAGAGGGCTCGTCGAGGAGCAGCAGGCGCGGCTCGGTACACAGCGCTCGCCCGATCTCCACCATCTTGCGGGCGCCGTAGGGCAGATTGGCCACCGTCTGCCGCCGGTAGCGCTGCAAGTCCAGGAGGTCGATGACGTCCTCCACCTTGCGGCGAAAGGCGATTTCCTGACGCCGCACCTTGGGCAGGAAGAGCAGTTCCGCGATCAGTCCGCTGCGCACGTGGACGTGGCGGCCGATGAGCAGGTTGTCGAGCACGGTTTCGCGGTCGAAGAGTTCGGTGTTCTGGAAGGTGCGGGCGATGCCGAGTTCGGCGACGTGATGGGTGGGCGTTCGCGTCATGTCCTCGCCAGCGAAGACGAGCTGGCCGGCGTCGGCATCGTAGAAGCGGCTGACGAGGTTGAACACGGTGGTCTTGCCAGCGCCGTTCGGCCCGATGATGCTGAACACCTCCCCTTCGGCGATCTCGAAGGAGAGGTCGCGCACCGCCTTCACGCCGCCGAAGCCGAGCGACAGATTGGTCGCCTGGAACAGCGGGGCGGGCTTCTCCCGCGAGGGCTCGCCGTTCAATGCACCCGCTCCGTGCGCAGATACGACCTCTGGCGCTTGAACGTCGCCTTGCGGTAGAGGGGGAACTCGTCGAACCAGGCGCGCACCTTCAGCCAGCGTCCGTAGATGCCGAGCGGCTCGAAAACCAGGAACAGCACCAGAATCGCGCCGAAGACGCCCAGTTCCAGCCCCGGAATCTGCCCCACCCCGGTTGGCAGCACGTCCCGCGCCAAGGCCAGCGCCTGCGGCAGGAAGCCGACGAAGAGCGCCCCGAAGACGACGCCGTGCAGCGAACCGAGACCGCCGACCACGACCAAGAGCAGCAACTGGATCGAGGTCTGCACGGTGAACGCTTCCGGCGACAGATGGCCGATCTTGTGCGCCAGCAGCCCCCCCGCCAGTCCGGTGAAGGCGGCCGAGACGGCGAAGGCCAGCGTCTTCGTGCGCGCCAAGTGAACGCCCATGCTTTCGGCGGAGATTTCCGAATCGCGCACGGCCACGAAGGCGCGTCCGGTCGGGCTGCGCAGGAGGTTCCGCGCCGCCAGCAGCGTGGCCGTCAGCACCGCGAGGCAGATGTAGTAGAAGAGGTGCGGCTCCGCCACGCTGACGCCGAACCACTCCGGCTGCGGCACCAGCTTGCCGCGCAAGCCGCCGGTGACCGGCGTCCAGTGTTCCACCGCGTAGGCGACGATGCGCTCGAAGGCGAGCGTCGCCACCGCCAAGTACACGCCGGTCATGCGCAGCGCCGGAATGCCCACCAGCGCTCCCACCCCGGCCGCCACGGCGCCCGCCAACGGCAGCGACACGGCGAACGGCAGGCCGTAGTCCAGAAACAGCGCGTGGCTGTAGGCGCCGATGGCCAGGAACGCGGCGTGGCCGAGGCTGACGAGGCCGGTGTAGCCGACCAGCAGCATCACCCCGACGCCGGCAATGGCGAAGATGAACACCAGCGCCAGCTCGCCGACGTAGAACTGCCCCATCAGCCACGGAACCGCCACCGCGAGGACGCCGAGCAGCGCGTACCAGAAGCGCTCGCCGTTGTGGCGGAAGAACGCCAGGTCCTCGGCGTAGCGCGTGGTCAGAACGAACCGCATGGCCTAGATTCCTTCGGGGAGCACTGGTTCTTGCAGATGGATCAAGTTTGCCACGCCGCCGAGTTTTGCGAAGCAAACTCGATTGCGCCCGACAGGGCGCACCTAGACCTTCTTCGCTTGCAGCGAGGCGAAGATGCCTTGCGGACGCACGAACAGCATCGCCAGCAGAATCACGAAGGCGCTCACTTCGCCCAGGCCCGGCGGCAGATAGAGGCCGACGAACTGCTCGGCCACGCCGATCACCAAACCGCCGACGATGGCGCCGGGCAGGCTGCCGAAGCCGCCGACGATGGCCGCCGCGAACGCCTTGATGCCGACCAGACCCATCGCCGGGTCGATCAGCGCGATGGGCGCCACCAGCACGCCAGCGGTGGCGGAAATGGCCGCCGAAATGCCCCACACGAGGGACGTGACGCGCTTCACCGGAACACCGGAATAGTAGGCCGCGAGCTGGTTCTGCGAAGCCGCCTGCATCGCCACGCCCATGCGCGAGAAGCGGAAGAAGAACCACAGCGCCAGACACAGCAGCGCGGTGCCGCCGATGACGACCAGATTGTCGTAGCCGGCCACGAGACCGCCGACGTGGATCACTTCGCCAGCGAAAGGCACGTCCAAGGTGCGCGGTTCGTTGCCCCACACCGCGCTCGCCACGGCGCGCAGCACGAAGCCGAGGCCGATGGTGAGCATCAGCACGGCGAAGGGCGGCTCGCCGATCATCGGCCGCAGCACCCCGCGTTCCAGCGCCATCCCGAACCCCAGCATCACCACCAGCGTGAGCGCGAAACCGGCGACGAACGGCAGGCCGACGAGATTGATCAGCGTGAACGCGACGAACGCGCCCACCATCATCAGCTCCCCTTGGGCGAAGTTGAGCATTTCCGTCGCCTTGTAGACGAGCACGAAACCGAGCGCGATCAGCCCGTAGACGCAGCCGTGGGAAACGCCGCTCAAGAGCAGCTGCAGGACTTCCATCGAGAGACCCGTGCGGTTCGCCAGGATGCCCGAGCGGGCGCTCTATTCGACCTCGCCCGCCCTGCCCTCCGTGAGCCGCCCGTCCTCGTCGCGGAACTCCGGGCCGTTGACGCGCACGCGGCCATCGCCGAACTTGGCGTCGCGGTTGCGCAGCGTTTCGCGCAGGCCGATCTTCGCCACGGATTCGCGGAAGCCGGTGGCCGCCTTGGCGTTGTGGCCGCGCACGTCGTTCTCCGCCGCCATGCGCTGCAAGGTGCGCGCACCCATCAGTTCCAGCCCCATGTTGATGATGCGCTTGTTGGTGGAGAGCAGGTCCGGGTCGATCTTGCAGAGCCGATCCGCCAACTGCTCCACTTCGTATTCGAGGTGTTCCTTCGGCACCGCCTTCAGCACCAGGCCGATCTGCTGCGCCTCTGCGCCGGTGATGGAATCGCCGGTGAGCATCAGCCGCTTCGCCCACTGCGGGCCGACGTTGTAGAGCCACATGTTGTTCGGCAGCGCCCCCAGATCGCGGGCTGGCGGAAAGCCGAACAGGGCGTCTTCCGCGCAGACGATCATGTCGCAGAGCAGCGCGACGTCCGTGCCTCCGGCCAGGCAGTAGCCGTGAACCTGGGCGATGGACGGCTTGTGCATGTCGAACAGCGCCATGCGGTAGCGCTGCGCCCGTTCCAGCTGCCAGGCATCGTCGTCGATGCCGCGCCCGCCACGGTAGCTGTTCACCGACGACTGCACCCGCGACACCGGCACGTTGCCGTCCGCCCCGGTGAGATCGTAGCCAGCGGAGAAAGCGCGCCCGGCGCCGCGCAGAATCACGCAGTGGACGCCGGTGTCGTTGTCCGCCTCCCAAAGCGCCTCGTTGAGCTCCGATTGCAGCTTCAACGAAAGCGCGTTCAGCTTCTCCGGTCTGTTCAACGTGATGCGGGCGCGCCCGTCGTCCACTTCGTAATCGATGCTGTCGAATCCGCTCACGGATTTCTCTCCCCCACTCGGCTGATGGCGAAGACTACTCGTTACCAGAGAGCGGCGAAAGCGGAGGGCGTGGTTTGCGCCGTTCCAACCTCGACGCGCAACCGGCAGTAACCCACCGCGCCGTGTGCGGGGTCGTCGGCCACCGGCGCTGTCGCCGTGGTACGCTGAACGGCGACTGGTTTCAAGCAGCGAGGGATTCCGTGGGCGTAGCAACCGATCTTTTCGACCTCACCGGCAAAGTGGCGCTTCTCACCGGCGCATCCAAGGGGATGGGCCTGGCGATGGCCGAGGGCTTGGCCGAGCACGGCGCCAAGGTGGTGGTTTCCAGCCGCAAGCTCGATCAGTGCGCGGCGGCGTGCGAGCAGATCGACGCCAAGTGCGGGACCGGCTCGGCGATTCCCATCGCCTGCAACATCGGCTACAAGGAACAGCTCGAAGCGCTGGTGGCGGAAACGCGCAGCAAGCTCGGCCCCATCGACATTCTGGTCGCCAACGCCGGCATCAATCCCTTCTACGGGCCGATGTCCGAAATCCCGGACTCGGCCTTCGACAAGATCATGAACTCCAACGTGCGCTCCAACCATTGGCTGTGCCAGATGGTGGCGCCGGACATGGTGGCCAACGGGGGCGGTTCGATGATGATCACCGCCAGCACCGGCGCCTTCTCCGCATCGGCAACGCTTGGCACGTACAGCATCTCCAAGCTGGCGGACATCGCGCTGGTGCGGAATCTGGCCTTGGAGTACGGGCCGAAGGGCGTACGCGCCAACGCCATCTGCCCCGGCCTCATCAAGACGGACTTCGCCCGCGCGCTGTGGGACAACGAAGACGCCAAGCGCAACGCCGAGACGAACACGCCGCTGCGACGGCTCGGCGAGTCGGAGGACTTGAAGGGCATCGCGGTGTTCTTGGCCTCGGACGCGAGCGCGTACGTGACCGGGCAGGCGATCGCGGTCTGCGGCGGTACGCACATGTGGCGGTAGCGGAGGACCTCGTCAGCGCCCAGCGTTCGCGCTCGTCGATGTAGACGAAGGACGCCGATGGCCGAGGAACGCGCTGCCGAGAGCGCCGTTCGCGGCTTCATCCTGCAAGCGACCTACCGTGTGCAAGGCGCGGCGGCGGTCGTTCATCTGTACGGGGCGCTTGAGGAGGGCGGCTCGTTCCTCGTCCGCGATCATCGGCAGCGGCCGAGTTTCCACATCGCCCGCGACGATGCCGCGGCGGCTTGGCGGCTGGGGGCGACTCGGCAGTTCGAGACGGCGAACACCACCTTCGATGGGCGTCGATCGGTGCGGGTGGAGGTTGGGATTCCTAGCGATGCGCCGCCGTTGCGAGACCGTCTGGAAGCGCAGGACGTGCGGACCTTCGAGGCGGACGTGCGGTTCGCCACGCGGTACTTGATCGACCGCGACATTCGCGGCGGCTGCGCGATCAGCGGGGCTTGGACGGCGGGCGAGCACATCTCGCGCATCTATGACGATCCGGTGCTGCAGCCCGCGCAAGTGCGGATGGCGCCGAGCGTGCTCTCCTTCGACATCGAGACCGACATGGAGGCGAAGCGGCTGCTCGCCATCGCGCTCTATGGGCGGTTCGGTGCGGGCGAGGCGACGTACACGGTGGACGAAGTGCTGGTTGTGGACCGCGCCGGACGAGCGATGCCGGAACGGGCCATCGGGTTCGCGGACGAAAAGCAGGCGCTCACCGCCTTCGTCGCCCGGGTGCGGGAACTCGACCCGGACGTGCTGACCGGCTGGAACGTGGTGGATTTCGATCTCAATGTGCTGGCGCGCATCGCCAAGCGGCTGCGGGTGCCGCTGCACCTTGGCCGCGACGAAGGCGGCGTGCGCGTTCGGCCAGCGCAGGGGTATTTCGGCAGCGGCCAGGCGTCGATTCCCGGCCGCGTGGTGCTCGACGGGATGGACTTGGTGCGCGGCGCCTACCAGCGCTTCGACGACTATTCGCTGGACGGCGTGGCCAGCGCGGTGCTCGGCGAGGGCAAGGTGGCGCTTGGCTCGACCGGTCCGGAGAGCAACCGCGCGCGGGCGATTCTGGCGCGCTATCAGGACGACCTGCCCACCTTCGCCGCCTACGCCCGCACCGATGCGCGACTGGCGCTGGAGATCGTGGAGGAACTCGGCCTCGTCACGCTGGCCACGGCGCGGAGCCAGCTTACCGGCATGACGCCGGATCGGGTGGCGGCGAGCATCGCGTCGTTCGACTTCCTCTATCTCTCGGCGTTGCGCAAGCGCCGCGTGGTCGCGCCGTCGGTGCGTTCCAGCGATGCCGACGTATCGCGCAGGCACCAGGCCGGGGGGCATGTTTTCGAGCCGGTGGTCGGGCTGCACGACAACGTGTGGGTGTTCGACTTCAAGAGCCTCTATCCGAGCGTCATCCGCACCTTCAACATCGACCCCCTGGGCTACTTGGGGCGGGAGGCGGGTTCGCGCGGCGAGGACGTGGTGCGCCTCCGCGAAGACGCGGCGTTCAGCCGCGGCGAAGCGATTCTGCCGGCGATCCTCGACCGCCTCTTTCCGCAGCGGGAAGCGGCCAAGCGGGCTGGCGACGCCACCGCGTCCCAAGCCGTGAAGATTCTGATGAACTCCTTCTACGGCGTTCTCGGCACCCCCGCCTGCCGATTTCACAACGTCGCCATCGCCAACGCCATCACCGGCATGGGCCGCCGTCTGCTGCTGTGGGCGAAGGACTGGTTCGAGCAACGCGGCTGGCGCGTGCTGTACGGCGACACGGACAGCGTGTTCGTTCTCTCCGGCATGGCCTTGGAAGCGGCGCGGGAAGGCGGGCCGCGGCTGGCGGGGGAGTTGAACGAGGCGGTCGCCACCTACATCGACCGCGAGTGGGGCGTGGCGAGCCGTTTGGAAATGGAGTTCGAGAAGCTCTACGCCAAGCTCTTCCTGCCATCGGTGCGCCACGGTGGCGGCGGCGCCCGCAAGCGCTACGCCGGCATGATCGACGGCGAGAGCGAAGTGGACTTCGTGGGCATGGAAGTGGTGCGCCGCGACTGGACCGACCTCGCCAAGGACGTGCAGCGCGAACTCTACGCCCGGCTCTTCGCCGACGAACCCGTCGCGGAGTATCTGGAAGGCGTCGCGAAGGCGTTGCGCAATGGGGATCTGGACGAAAAGCTGATCTACCGCAAGGGGCTGCGGAAGCGGCCTACCGAATACACGGCGAACACGCCGCCCCACGTGGCTGCGGCGCGCAAGTCTTCGGAATCGGGCCGGGTGATCGCGTACTTGATGACGACCGATGGGCCGGAACCCTTGGACGCGGTGCGCCATGAACCCGACCGCGAACACTACTTGGACAAGCAGGTGCGCCCGGTGGCCGCACCGGTGCTGGCGGCGTTGGGGCTGGAGTTCGACCGCGTGGTCGGGGACGACAAGCAGATGGCGTTGTTTTGAGCTCGCGCTGATTCTTCCGTCGCAACAATGCGTCGGCTGCTACGAGGCCGCGCTGGTCGTCCTCGCTCGAAACTCTATCGACCTCTTGAATCTTCGAGCGACCGTTTACCGTACAGAGGCTGCTTTCGTCGTCCTCGCCAGGGCGGTCGTCTCGGCAGTTGCCGCCGCCGACCGATCCAAGCCCATCACCACCACGAAAAGCGATCCCTTCATGTCCGAGAGAGCGTTCAACATCGCCGTGGCCAAGATCAAGCGCTGAACTGCTCTTGCCGCTAGGCGTGGTCGCAAGCCGTGCCGTGGTATACGCTCGCCACGTTGCGCAGGAGACATTGCGATGATCAACTCCGTCACCGGCCCCATCGCCGCCGAGCAGCTTGGCTTCACGCTGATGCACGAGCATGTGATGGTGAGCGCGAGCGGCATGTACCGCAGCTATCCCGACCTGCTCGGCCCGAACCGCGAGGAACGCGCCATCGCCCGCCTCAAGGAGGCCAAGGCCGCTGGCATCGACACCTTCGTGGACGCCACCACCTTCGATCTGGGGCGCGACCCGGAACTGCTGCGCACGGTCTCCGAAGCCTCCGGCGTACACATCGTCAACGTCACCGGCTGGTGGCTGGACGTGCCGCGCTTCATCCGCAACGTGTCGCCGAACCAGATGGCGCGGGAGTTCGTGCGCGACATCGAAGAGGGGTTTCGCGGCACGGATATCAAGGCCGGCGTGTTGAAGTGCGCCGCCGACTTCGAGGGCGTGACGCCCGAACTGGAGATCATGAACCGCGCCGTGGCCCGAGCGCACAACGAAACCGGCGTTCCGATCATGGTTCATTCCTACCCGACCGGCCAGGTGGCGCGGCGGCAGATCGCCATCTTCAAGGAGGAAGGCGTCGATCTGGAACGGGTGAAGATCGACCACTCCAACGACACCACCGACACCGAATACCTCAAGTGGATTCTCGACCAAGGCTGCTTCCTCGGCCTTGACCGCTACCCCGGCCACCTGGTGAGCCCGCACATGCGCACCGCCACCATGAAGGCGCTCATCGACGACGGCTACGCGGAACGCCTCTGCCCCGCCCACGACTGCATCTGCCTGCACATCCTGAACGAACGCGCCGACGGCACTCTGCCGGAGGAACACGCCTTGGCCCTGCGGAACCCGGACGGCTATCTGTACATGCACAGGCATGTGATTCCGGAGCTCAAGTCGATGGGCGTGGGCGACGATGTGATCGAAACGCTGTTCGTGGACAACCCGCAGCGGTTCTTTACTGGCGCTTAGGCCGGCTACGTTCGTCGGAGCGCATCGAATGCTCGAAAGGCTGTCCGTCAGAACCTTCAAGTCCTTGGAGGACGTCACCGTCGAACTTGGAGTGGTCAACGTCTTCATCGGCGCCAACGGAAGCGGGAAGACCAACTTGCTGGAAGCGCTGGGCGTTCTCGCGGCAGCGGCAGACGGCAAGGTGGATGACCAAGCGCTGCTCGCCCGCGGCGTCCGTCCGGGTCTGCCAGCGCTGTACAAGTCGGCCTTTCCGGCTAGACCCGGGGAGAGAGTCCATCCGCACCTGTTCTTCGGCGCCCGCAGCACCTCACAAGCAAAGTACGAGATCTCGTTACACAACCCCTTGAGGGATCCGAAACCTGCTTGGCGGTTCAAGACGGAGAGGTGGGAGGACACTGGCAACCACATCGTTGGACGTTCGCCTGCTCAGCGAGTCAAGGCCAATCCTGAACTAGGACTCGCTGCGCTCAAGGCAGTGGAAGCCCCTGAAGGAGCCGCGCTTGATCTGTTGAGACTGCTTCAAGGCTACGTCGTGTTTTCGCCGGCAACCGCCGTCTTGCGCGGCGTCGCACCGGAGACGCAGCCAAGGCGGCCTGTGGGTTTGTCCGGTGGGAACCTGCCGTGGGCTATTCGGGATCTTCTCGAACAGAAAGGCAGCGAGCAGATCTGCGAGGGTGTGGGCGATCTCCTTGATTGGGCCGACGACTTTGGTTGGTCCACCGCCGACCAGCTGCGGCTCTCGCCAACCGCGGCCGCTACGAAGGACGTAATCCGGTTTCGTGATCGATTCATGCGCAAAGGCCGAAACGTGCTGTCAGGCTACGACGCTTCGGAAGGCGCCTTGTACGCTCTGTTTCTCGCGGTGGTTGCCGGACACGAAGCAGGCCCCGCCCTGTGCGCCGTGGACAACGCGGATCATGGGCTGAATCCCCGGCTGGCGCGCTCGCTGATGAGATGCCTGTGTCGGTGGTATCTGGAATCGAGTCGGCCTCGGCAAATCCTGCTGACCACGCACAATCCACTGGTTCTGGATGGCCTGCCGCTGCAAGACGAGCGTGTGCGGCTGTTCACCGTCTCTAGGACCAGATCGGGACGCACGGCGGTCCGTCGCGTCGTCATCGACGACCGTTTGAGGAAGGCCGCGGAAGAGGGGTGGTCCTTGTCCAGACTGTGGGTGATGGGGCACCTAGGAGGAGGCGTTCCCAATGTCTGAGCGCTTGCACATCGGGGCCGTTGTCGAAGGACCAACCGACGCGATCGTGCTTGAGGCGATCCTGACAGCGTTGTTGCCAAGCATGGACTTCCAGCTTCAGACATTGCAGCCGGACGAGTCGGATGCGTTCGGTGGCACGGGATGGGCGGGAGTCTATCGTTGGAGCCGCAAATCTGCCCGCGAAGGCGGCGGCTCGGTGTCCGGCTCTTCCGCCCTGTCGAGTCACGATTTGTTGATCGTGCATGTAGATGCCGACGTGGCTGGCAAGACCTACACCAGTGGCAACATTCGAGATGCACCATGCGAAGACCTGCCTTGTGAAGAGCCCTGCCCGCCGCCCGAGAACACGACCAACGCCTTGCGAGCGGTGGTTCTCAACTGGCTTGGCGAGCAAGAGTGTCCGCCTCGGACTGTCCTATGCACGCCTTCGAAGAGCATTGAAGCCTGGGTGCTGGCCGCGATCTGCCCGGAAAATAGACTGGTTCGACAGGACGACTGGGAGTGCCACCTCAACCCGGAAGGCCAACTCGCGACCTTGCCCAAAGGCCAACGGTTCAAGAAGCGCCCGAAGGACTATCGACGCAAGGAAGGGGAGCTGGAGAAGGCATGGCCCTGCGTCTCCGCAAGGCTGACGGAGGCCAAGCGCTTCGAAACGGAGTTTCTTGCAACCCTCGAGAGCCTTCCCAGCTGACGCTCAGCCCGGCGTGAGCTCCTTCAGGAAGTCCACGACGGTCTCCACCGTTCCATGCGCCGCGGCGTCCTTCCACTGTTCCACCAAGCGGGCGTTGGGTGCCAGTTCGGCGATTTCGCGGGAGATGGGTTGGGGGTGGTAGGGGTCGTCGCCCATCAGCACCAGGAGGGGCGTTTGGCAGGCGGCCACGAACTCCCGCGAGGTGTTGTAGAGGAACGGCTGGTCGAACATGTTGGCGCGGAAGCTGGTCCACGCGGCTTCGGAAACGTTCGGCTGGCGGGCCTTCACGTCGTCCGCCCATTGGTCGAACATCGCGAAGAACAGCTCGCGGTTGTTGCCGTCGTTGCCGATGGACTGCTGCAACACTGCCGCGCAAACGCGGTCCGTGGCTTGTTGGATGATGCCGAAGCAGTAGGGGCCGCCGATGCAGCCGCCCATCAGATGCGTCTTCTCGATTCCCAGGTGGTCGAGCAGCGCGAGGTGGTCCGCGGTGTAGACGTGCCAGCCGTCGTCCGCGCTCACCGGCGCGCGGGAGTCGCCCGCGTTGCGCTGGTCCATGGCGATCACTTGGAAGTGCGGCGACAGGGTTTCGATGGGATCCCACTCCGCGCTGCGCCAGAAGGAAGCCGCCGAACGCATCCCGCCAGGCGCGAACAGCAAGATCGGAAACCCCTCGCCATGCACCTCGTAGTGCAGTTCGACGTCGCCGCGCACGAAACTCGCCATTGCCTATCCCCTGCCTTCGTGAAGTGGAGTTGCGACGATTCTAGCCGAACGGCGCGTTGGGCGGGAAGCGCCGTGAGCGCTGTAGTCCTCGGTCAGCGACAGGTGTTCTGGCAGTTCTTTACGCATGGTGAGCGTTCCCGATCACTCCCTCACCGGCGGCAGATATTCGTTGTCGACCGTGCGTCCGCCGCAAGCGTGGGGACGGGTCAGCCTTCCTTCTAGGGCGTCCTCGGCAATCTGCACAGCGCTGGTGATCGTGCTCACCGCGAGAGAGCCGAGGTGATCGGTGAATCGTCTGAGGTCACCACGGTCAGCGTCTTCCAGAACGCGGATGTAGTCCGGGCGGCCTTGGGTGCTCACCACCGGCGGCGGCAAATTCTGCTTTACGTAGACATAGGCCATCAGCAAGCGCGACACGCGCCCGTTGCCGTCCTGGAACGGGTGGATACGCACAAAGCGATGGTGCAGCCAGCCCGCTTCCACTTCTGGCGGGTAGTTTCGTTCGCGGATGTCGGCGTACATCTCGAAGAGCCGGTCGATTTCGGACTGCACGTGTTCGGGCGGGCAGTACTCGTGCATCACGCCGTCGGGGCGGCGCGGGTTGTTGGGCCGGCCCTTCCACATGCCCTTGTTCTCGAACGGCACCTGCACCCGTTCGCCGCCCGTCGTCAAGCCGGCCACCGTTTCCTGATGCCGGGTGAGCAGCTGGTGCCACTCCCGCAAGTTGTGAGCACTCAGCGGGCGTTCGAAGGCCATGTCGCGCATCATGTCGAACGCGGCGTTCTGGTCGGCCAGCAGCCCCTTGATGGTGCGATCTTCGACGTTCTCGATGGTGTGCGACGCCACGACCCCGGCAAGGCCCTCGGCTATCAGTTGTTCGGTGACGCCGCGCTTGAGCGTGTAGAGTCCTTCGATCTGGCCGGTCTCGATAGCGAAGGCCCGCTGGCGTTCGGCCAGCCAGTCGTTGACGTACTTGTCCTTCTCGGGGTCTTTCCTGATCTCCCAGCGCAAGCGCAGCCAACGGTCGGCTTGCTCCTTGTAGCCGGGATAGCGCCACTCATGAGCACCATCCGGCATGGGCGCAATG
The DNA here is from genome assembly GCA_965243175.1 of Candidatus Azotimanducaceae bacterium. Lineage (GTDB taxonomy): Bacteria > Pseudomonadota > Gammaproteobacteria > Pseudomonadales > Azotimanducaceae > VXYL01. The sequence continues at coordinate 4,073,076 of OZ251532.1, forward strand.
GGCTTCCACACTTCCGGCCGGGGGTCCAAGATGAAAGAGTGATCGGTCAGCACCAAGTGGTCCTCTAGCTCTAGTTCTTTGCCCATGATGAAACCCTGTCTTTCTCCCTCACTGGCGGGAGATACACGTTGTCGACCGTTCGCCCGCCACAGGCGTGGGGGCGGGTCAGCCTTCCTTCCAGAGCGTCCTCGGCAATCTGCACCGCAGGGGTGATCGTGCCCACCGCAAGGGCGCCGAGGTGATCGGTGAATCGTCTCAGGTTGCCGCGGTTGGCGTCTTCCAGAGCAAGGATGTAGTCCTCGCGACCCTGGGCGCTCACCACCGGCGGGGGCAAGTTCTGCTTCACGTAGACGTAGGCCATCAGCAGCCGCGACACGCGCCCGTTGCCGTCCTGGAAAGGATGGATGCTCACGAAGCGGTGGTGCAGCCAGCCGGCTTCCACCTCCGGCGGGTAGTTCTGTTCGCGGATGTCCGCGTACATCTCGAAGAGCCGGTCGATTTCGGACTGCACGTGCTCGGGCGGGCAGTACTCGTGCATCACGCCGTCCGGTCGGCGCGGGTTGTTGGGCTGGATCTTCCACACGCCCTTGTTCTTGAACGGCACCTGCACGTGCTTGCCGTCCATCGTCAGGCCGACCACCGTTTCCTGATGCCGAGTGATCAGCTGATGCCACTCGCGCAGGTCGTGGGCGGTGAGCGGGCGGCCGCTGAAGGCGGTGTCGAACATCATGTCGAACGCGGCGTTCTGGTCGGCGAGCAAGCCTTTGATGGTGCGATCCTCGACGTTCTCGAGGGTGTGCGACGCCACGACGCCGGCCAGTCCCTCCACCATCAACTGTTCGGTGACGCCGAACTTGAGGGTGTAGAGCCCTTCGATCTGGCCGGTTTCGATGGAGAAGGCCCGCTGGCGCTCGGCCAGCCAGTTGCTGACGTACGTGTCCTTCTCAGGGTCCTTCTTGATCTCCCGCAGCAAGCTCAGCCAACGGTCGGCCCGCTCCTTGTAGCCAAGGAAATGCCACTCGCGGGCACCCGCCGGCATGGGCGCAATCGGCTTCCATACCTCCGGGTGGGGATCCAAGTCGAAACTGTGCTTCATGGCCGAACACGCACGGAGCAGATGCCGACCATCATACAGCAGGGTTCGGCAACGGCGACTTGGGCGTCACGACAACGGCGGCATGCGCAGCCTGCGCCCCTCCTGCTCGGCGCTGTCGGACTCCAGAAAGGCGTTGCACTCCGTCAACGTCTCCGCCGTGGCCTCCACCGTGCGCCAGTCCACCGCCGCGGTCCAGCGTTGCGCATAGTCCAAGGTGCGGATCAGGGGCTCCGGGACTCCGTTGTGTGTCAGGGCCCGTTGCGCGGCCAAGTAGTTGCCGCGATAGACAGCCGGAACGACGATGCGCTCCTCCCCGCCGGCCGCAAGCTCCGCGTTCATCACGATGCGGGCGATGCGCCCGTTGCCATCTGCGAACGGATGTACCTCGGCGACTAGGAAATGCATGAAGACGGCCCGCTGAAAGGGCGTCTCCAAGCTGCGGCCAAGCTCGAAGCCGCGTTCCAACGTGCCGAACACGTCCTCCGGCTGCACGAAGAGCGTGGCGCCGGCCTGGTTGGGAACGCGCTTGAACTCGCCGGGCCGCAGTTCGGGGCGACCAGCCATGACGACTGCATGGCGCTGCCGCAACAGGTCGATGAACGCGCCAGCGTTGCTTGGCGTCGAGCGCATCCGCGCATCGTTGGAGACGATTCGCCAGACGCCCACGACGTCGTGGGCGTCGGCGGGACGTTCGCTCGGGATGCGGCCTCGGAACACGATGTCAGCGGCTTCCGCCACCGCGAATTCTGTGCCTTCGATGAAGTTGGAGAAGTAGGCGTCGTAGAAGGCGAGCGTGGCGGCGGCTTCCGGGTCGCGCTTGGCGGCCGGCCTGTCCGTGGGCGGCATGTCGCGCAACGCCCGGTGCAGTGTCTGGAACAACGCCAGCCGTGCCGGATCGAAAGGCCGACCGGCGCGTCGCGCTTGCGCCATCGGCGAGCTCAAAGGCTCCGCTTGCGTCGACCGTGTACCGAGAGCCGCTCCCACCAAGGCGTCGAGCCGGTCCGCTTCCGCCGTTCGGTCGATGGCCGGCGCCAGCGCTCGCGCCTCGTCGCGCAGCCGATTGGCGGCATCGATGCCGGCGCGTCGGATCAGGCCGTCCAAGCGCTCCTCCAGTTCCCGCCGGCCAAGGGTGCGCGGCAGCCGCCCCTCGCGCGGTCGCGACGGGCGCAGATTGTCGAGCCAGGCCCGCGTGGTGGAACTCAAGCGCAGCGCGTTCAAGAAGGGGCGGTCCGAATCCTGCGCGCCGACGCCGCGTCGTGGCCGCAGCGTGATGCCCGGCAGGATGTGCGTGCCGTCGGTTTGGGCGACGAGGCACACCGAGCCGTCCGCGGCTGGCGCGTTCTCGAAAGCCGTCCGGTCCGCAATCAAGGCGCCGGGAAAGTAGCCGGCGACGATGTCCCAGAGATTGCGCAGGACGATGGCCTCCGGCGCATCGACCAGATTGGAGGTGTAGAGCCGCGAACCCAGCTTGCGCAGGAGGCCGGCCTTGCACCGTCGCGAGACCTCCCGGCTGATGGCGGTGCTGGACACGAACGCTTCCGGCATGGCGTCCACCAAGCGTGCGGCGCTGCGCGAACTTTCCGGCGTTAACCCTTGCATAGGAGAGAAATCCGACTTTAGCGGGCTGCTTCTGCGAATTATGCGCCTTTAGCGATGTGGTTGCTCGCCCGTCGATGCGCGTTCCTTGATCGGCACGTAGCTGGCCAACTCGCGACGCACGACCGGCGCCAGGACGTAGAGCCCAAGCAGGTTCGGAATGGCCACCATGAATATCAAGGCGTCCGAGAGTTCCACCAGGGTGCCCAGGTTCACCGCCGCGCCAACGACCACGAAGGCGCAGAAGACGAGCTTGAAGCCGAGGTCCTTGGCGCGGCCTTCACCAGCGAGATAGGTGAACGCCTTCAAGCCGTAGTAGGCCCAAGCGATGATGGTGGAGAAGGCGAACAGCGCCGCGGCGATTGCCAGCGGCAGCGGCGACCACGAGAGCGTGGAGGCGAAGGCGCGGGTGGTGAGTTCGATGCCCTGCACGTCGCCGCCCGCCATGCCGGGTTCGTAGACGGTGGTGACGATCACCAGCGCCGTCATGGTGCAGATCACCACGGTGTCGATGAACGGGCCGAGCGACGCCACGAATCCTTCCGTGAGCGGGCGCGCGGTCTGCGCCGCGGCGTGGGCGATGGCGGCGCTGCCAAGCCCGGCTTCGTTCGAGAAGACGGCGCGCCCGAAGCCGACCACGAGAGCGCCGAGCATCCCGCCGGCGATGCCTTCGGGCAGGAACGCGCCGTGCCAGATCGCGGCCACTGCCGCCGGCAGTTCAGCGGCGTTGAGGACGATCACGATCAGCGCCGAGACGACGTAGAGCAGCGCCATGCTCGGCACCAGCCGCACCGTCACCCGCGCGATGCCCTTGATGCCGCCGACGATCACCAGCGCCACCAACGCGGCGAAAACGCAGCCCAGCAGCCACGCGTTGTGTTCGAGCCATGGGTTTCCCACCAGGTCGACGAGAATCGCGCTCGCCTGGTTCGACTGGTACATGTTGCCGATGCCGAGGCAGCCGACCACCATCGCCGCCGCGTAGAAGCCGCCCAGCGCCCGCCCAAGCCGCGGCCATTGGCGCTCGGCCAGGCCCCGCCGCAGGTAGTACATCGGGCCGCCGGAGTAGCTGCCGTCTTCGTTCTGCCGTCGATACACCACGCTCAGCGTACACTCGGCGAACTTCGTGGACATGCCGAGGAAACCGGCGACGATCATCCAGAAGGTCGCGCCCGGGCCGCCCAGCGAAATGGCCAACGCCACGCCAGCGATGTTGCCGACGCCGACAGTGCCGGAAAGCGCCGTCGTGAGCGCTCGGAACTGGGAGATTTCGCCCGGATCCTGCGGGTCCCGATAGCGCCCGGAGACGATGCGCAGCGCTTCCGCGAAGCCGCGCACGTTGACGAAGCGCAGATAGATCGTGAAGAAGGCGCCGCCAGCGACCAGCCAGAGCACGATCAACGGCACGTCCGCGCCGAACAGCGGCACGCTGGCGAAGATCACCGCGCTCGCCACGTCCGCGAACGGGCGCACCGCGGCGTCTATCCACTCGTCCATCTTGAGATCGGCGAACGGGCGGAAGTCTGGTCAACGGCAGCGCGAGCTCAAGCGGCGACGCGCAATTCGCCGCCACTTAGCCGCACCGGCCGGCCGCAGAACTCCTCGCGCACCATCGCCGCGGTCAAGTCGGCGTCTTCCGTGTTCGCCCACACCCGCTCGCCGCCGTGGGTGAGGCAGGAGACGTGGCCGATGGCCGGTTCGTCGTTCGCGTACATCACGGTGTAGGACTCGATGGTCGCCTCGCCGTCGTGCTCCGGCAGGCACTCGCGGCTCGGCAGCGCGGCGATCTCCGCCTTCACGTCCGCGCACTCGAAATCGCGCTCCGGCGGCGCACTGCCGTACACGCCGTGCGCGTGCTTGTAGAGGTTGCCGCCGTTGGCCGTCACCAGCGCGTGGCCGTCGGGGGTCTCGCGCAGCAACTCGACCGTGCGGGCGATGCTGTGCATGACGTAGTTGTTGAGCGGCCCGCCGCCGAAGGTGAGGCCGCCGGTCACCGTGAGCGGGCGCTCTTCGGGAAGGCCAAGCTCGGCAGCCGCCACCTGCACCGCCGAGGGGAAGCAGCTGTACAGATCCACGAAATCGAGGTCGCTTGCTTCCACCCCGGCCAGTTCCAGCGCCCGCCGCCCGGTGATGCGGATGCCTGGCGAGGTGTGGAAGTCGCGGCGCACGGACGCGGAGAAGTGGTCGTAGCCCTCGGCGCCGGAGAGCGGATAGACCCACTTCTCTTCGGCGATGCCCAGCTGCCTCGCCTTGCGCAGCGAGCAGACGATGAGCGCGGCGGCCATGTCCACCGCGAGGTTGGCGTTCATGAACTTCGTGTAGGGAAAGCTGATCTGCCGATTGCGCGGGCTGGCGGTGCGTATCTCCTCGGCGCTCATGTTGCGGCGCACCCAGGCGTTGGGGTTGTCCTGCGCCATGTCGTTGAAGCGCGACCACAGTTCGGAGACGCGCTCGATGTGTTCGTTCAGCGTCTCGCCACGGGCGTGACGGATGGCGTTGTCGTACATCGGATAGACCTGGATGGCGCGGCTGATGCCCTTCGCCCGCTCGAAGTCGTGATGCTCCGGCTGCTGCTCCGCGCCGAAGATCAGATCGGGTTTGCCGGGCGCTTCGCTCTGCGGCAAGTCTTGGCCGACGCGCCGCGCCTTGCCGCTGCTGTAGCCGTTCTCCGCGCCGGCGATGAGCACGAGGTCGAACTTGCCGGCGAGGATCTCCGCCGCGGTGTGGTTCATCAGCGCCTGGTTCTGATTGCCGCCGATAAGCGTGCCGACCGTTTGCGCGCTGGACGCGCCCAACTGCTCGGCGATGGCCGCGGCGGGGTTCTGGTAGTTCCACATGCCGCGCACGACCCGCACCGACTGCGCGTGCTTGAGCATGCCGCCAACGCCAGTGTCCGCTTCCGCCCGGCGCACCGCCGCCAACATCATCTGCAACGGCTCGACAGCGTGCTCCAACGATTCGATGCGGTTCAGGAACTGGCCGACGCCAACGACGACCGGGGTGTTCGGATTGGGATGCGGCGGTTTCGGCACGGGCGGCGGCTCTGGCGGCGACAAGCGCTTAGAATGCCAGCTTTGGCGCGGCTCGGCGAACGGGTGCGTCCGGCGAGGCTGAGTCATGTCGCCATCGACTGTTTTGGCTGGCGTTGTGGGCCGACCAACGCGCCGCGCCCGCACGGATGCATCGGGCAGCGCCGGAAGGCTGTTGTGCGCCGCTCTGACGGCGCTGGTTTGCAGCGCGACCGCGGCGCCGGTGGTGGCGCGGCCTATTCCGGCCCAGGAACTCGTCGCGCCGGGCGACGTCGTGGCGGTGCCGCTTGCCCGGCACTTCCGGGGCGAAGGGCTCGCGTTCCTTGCGGACTCGAACCGCCCGGAGATCGCGACCGCCGCGGTGGCGGACGGTTCGCTCGTCCTTACCGCTAACGCGGCAGGCCAGGAAGGCGAAGCGCGCATCACCGTCGTGGCGGTCGATGCCAACGAGGAACGTGCCAGCCTGGCGTTCGCGGTTGCCGTCACCGCATCGCCCCGCGGCTTGGCCTCGTCCTGGCGCAAGGCGGTGCTGGAAGTCGCGCAGCTGGACGCGCCCATCGGGCCGGGCGCGGTCGCGCTTCTGGATGCGATGCCGAGTCCCGGGGTTGCCATCGCGCCGGGCGTACGCGAGCTGAACGTGGTTCACCTCGGTTCGCCGAACGCCATCTTCGACTATCCGCGCGAGTGCCAGCCGAACGCCGTGGCGCTGCGCCGCTCGCTGGTCGATCTCAGCCGCGACGGCTTGCAGGCGATAGACCACCACCTCCGCTGCGAACTCGAAGCAAACGCTGCGCAGGCCGTGACGGTGGAAATCGAAGACGGCCCGGGCCAGTTCGAGGCGACCGTCGAGTTCACCACTACCGAAGCGTCCGCAAGCCCCGTGCTCCGCGTCCTCGCCACGCACAACTTGGCGCGCGCCGAAGTGAACGGACTGTTCGGGCGCTACGTGGAGGATGCGCTGCTCGACTCGGTCGATTCGCGTCGGGCGAGGATCGCGGCGGAAGTGCTGGTCGACCAGATCGCCCGCCGCACATGGCGGGATCTGCGCAACCCGCGGGCGCGCTACGGGGTCGTCGCGCAACGCGTCTCCTACCTCTCCGAAGCGCCCAACGGCGAGTCTTCGGCCGCCCTTACCGGGCTCATCGCCATGCCGAACGTAGAGGGCGACTTCGAGCGGCGGGACCGCGTGGTGATCCTCAGCCACGCCACCGGCTCGACGCCGAGCGCCTTCCGCTTCACGGACACTTGGTTCGTGCTGGCGAACATGATCGCCGGCCGCGGCTTTCTCGTCGTCGCGCCCGACAACTGGGGCCGCGGCGAAGGCACGTCGGAGTTTCCCGAGACCTACTTGCTGGCCAACCGCACGGCGAACAACAGCCTCGATCTGGTGCGCACGGTGCTGAACGATGCGGCGTACCGACGGTTCCACGACTACCGCGATGAAGGTACTCCGGCGGCGGCCACGGTCTTCGGCTACTCCCAAGGCGGGCACAGCGCCTTCGGGTTGTGGTTGGCCATGCAGACGCGGGGCGCCCCGGCGCATGTCCGCGACCTGCACATCGGCGGGGCGCCCTACGACCTCTACCGGACCCTGCGCGGCACTTTGCAGGCGCTGGCGGGCCGCTGCGACGGCAATCCCTGGTGCCGCCACGTGAACGAATCAGTGGTGCCCTACGCCACCGGACGCATCCTGCCGGGCCTGCTCGCCTACGTGGACACGGGACTGACGCCGGAGGACGTGATCGACGGCAACGCGCTGAACGCGGATTTCGTTTCCGGGATGCTCGGCACGGACGCCCGCTACGACAACTTGAAGGCGGTGCTGCAGCTCAACTCCTTCGCCAACCTCGTGGGCCTGCAGAACGCGATCTCCTCGGACACGCGCATCCACCTCTACCATTCAAGGTACGACCGTCTCGTGCCCCAAGCGAACACGCTGCTGCTGGCGGACGCCCTCGCGCCGCACTTCGACGCCACCTTCTACGATGGCGAATGCGACTCCGACGTCTACCAGGCGCTGTTCGAGCTCGTACCCACCATCGGCGCGCTGCACGCCATCTGCGGCATGGAAGTCGCCGACGAAGTGCTGCAAGAACTGCGCTGACGGGGGAACAACCTGTGGGCTAGTCCGACGAATATGTTAGTAACCACTTCGCTCGTACACCTTTGTACGAAAGGAAAAAGTCTTGACCCGCAACCGGAGAGCCAGCTACGATCCCTCCCGTCTGATCGAGGGCAGAGAGATGAAAGCAAGGGAAGCGAAAGCCGCAACGCGCCACGGCGGCGCCGACGGCAACCCCGCGCCGAAGACGCGCCACGACGCTCTGGCGAACGGCGGCCCGCTGCCGCCCAAGCGCGCCGAGCCCGCCTCGCCGATGGTCTCCGAACTGGAGTTCATCGCCTGCGACCCGGTGCCAGCGAACTACCACCAGTACCGCACGATGCGCGCCGCCAAGCGCCGCTTCGAACTGTGGGACCGCGACGCCGGCACCGCCTGGGAAGTGCGCGACGGCCCCTCCGCGCTGCACAACCGGCCCATCTTCGCGCTCCTGGAAATGATGGTCCTCATCAGCACCGTGCGCGGCGTCCAGATCCCCTGCTACGGCGACCGCGGCCTGGCGCTGCTGGACGACGAAGGCAAGCGGGTGCGGGTGCTGCACCCGGACCAGTTGACGTACTTCGACCCGCCGATGATGTACGACGGCCACGGCGACATCCCGGTGCAGCAAGTCGGCTTCCCGGACATCGTGATGGAAGTGGACAACACCACGGACACGCGCAAGGGGAAGCTCGCGCTGTACGAGCACATGGGCGTGCCGGAACTGTGGATCGAAGTGCCGGACATCTGGCTCGAATCCCACGACGCGAAGCCGCCGCGCCGGCCGGCGGGCGTGGTGCCGGGGCTGACGATCTACCTGCTCGAAGGCGGCCGCTACCGGATACATCGGGCCAGCCGGGCGCTGCTGGGCTGGAAGTCGGACGACATCCACGCCGCGCTGAACGATCTGCGCGGCCTGTCGCAGCGCCACAGCGAAGTCCTGGTGGACCTCGGCCGGCGCTTCGGGGCGCGCACCGGCACCGGCCCGGACGACCATCCGGTGATGCGCATCATGCGCCAGGAGAGCCGCGAAGAAGGGCAGTCCCAGGGTCTGTCCGAAGGGCGGGCGCAGGGCCAAGCGCAGATGGCACGGCAGATTCTCGAACGCCGCGGCATCGCCGTGTCGCCGACGTTCCCGGCGGACATTCCCGACCTCGCCGACGTCCCCGCCGACGCTCTGCTGGACGCCGCGATGGACTGCGCCAGCGAGCAGGATTTCCGGGCACGGCTCCAGCGGCCGTCGTGAAGCGACCGCGGACGTGGCGCTAATGCGTGTCCAGCGTGGCCAGGAGCGCCATCGCCGCGAGGCCGCCGATCACCAGCGCCAACTTCGCGACGCGGTCCGGATCCGCGGCCGGTAACGGTACGCCTTCGCTCCCCGTCGCACCCGGTCCGTCCGCTGGCAGCTGGCGCCAGCAGCAGCACACGAACCAGGCCTTGCGGGCGTCGCCGCTCGTCAGTTCCGCGTCGATGATGTGGAAGACGGCGACGTAGATGAACGTGCCCGCCGCGAGCGTGTTGAAGACGCCGCTGAGCGGCGCCGCCGCAGCCAGATTCCCGTGCAGCGCATCGGCGGCGAACATGCCGACCAGCACGCCGACCGGCGTCATGGCCGCGAAGGTCGCGAGCACGGCGCGCTGCTCCCGCAGCGTCAGCCCGGCGCCATGCGCGCTCACCATGAGCGCGAACCCGGCCGATCCCTTGTGGCAGAGAACCCCCAGCAGAATCACCAACGTCGCGTAAAGGTGCTCTTCCAAACCCAGCAAGACGCCGGCGATGACGGAATGCACCGAGAGGAGACCGAGCAGCACGAAGGCGTACGGGGAGCGCATGGCGCCGTCCTCCGGCCGCCGACGCTTGTTCACCGCCACCCGGTCGACCAGCAGCAGGCCGGTGAAGCCGAGCCCGACCATGAGCGCGCCTAAGGGATAGTCGATTGCGGCCAGCTGCTCGAAGCCTTCCGGCATCAGATGCATGAAGCCGACGCCGAGGAACAGCCCGCCGGCGAACGCGTTGCCGAGCGAGAAGAAGCGACCGCTGGACGGCTCGCGGGCGGCCAACAGGGGAATCAGGCCGCCGAGCAAGGCGATGCCGAAGGTGGCGAGGGCGGCCAGGAACTTCACAGTCGTCAACGACACGTTCACAACCATAGCACAACCGCCCGACGGCGGGCGCGGCTTGTCTCGCCGATGCGACGGGAGGACAATTCGACGCTTCCCCAATCTCTCTTCCCAGCCTAAAGAGGACACCAGACATGAACGAATACGCCGGCGTTCACGGCGACTTCCAGTGGGAGGTCCACGGCAACACGCTGCGGGTCTTCAGCCGGCAGCGGCGCATCGGCGCGCTGCGCACGTTCGAGAACGTGCCAGCGCAGAACTCCGAGCAGGCGCAGTGGTCGGCGCAGGCGCGGATCGACCTCAATCTGGATGCGCTGCGCCGCATCGAGGCGGAGAAGGCGGCCGGCCTCGCGAACGCCGTAGAATAGGCGCCGTCAGTTCAAGGGGAGGAAGCTCATGGCGTACACGGACATCCTGTACGAAACCGACGGCCGTCTGGCGTTCATCACGCTCAATCGGCCCGAGAAGCTCAACGCGCTCAGCAACAATCTGCGCGGCGAGGTGATGGACGCGATGCGCGAAGCGGAGAGCGACGACGACATCGGCGTCGTCGTGCTGCGCGGCGCCGGGCGTTCGTTTTCCGCCGGCTACGATCTCTCGCCGGCCCGCGCCGCGGACAACTTCGACTTCGTGAGCCCGCGCTCCGGCCTGCCGGACACCGGCTCCACCCACCCCGGCAAGACCCAGTGGGCACGCCACGTGGTGATGACCAACTGGATCATCTGGGAGCTCGCGAAGCCCGTGGTGGCGCAGATCCAAGGCCACTGCCTCGCCGGCGGTACCGAGCTGGCGACCGTCTGCGACTTCCGCATCTGCGCCGAGGACGCCAAGATCGGCTATCCGCCGGTGCGCGCCATGACGACGATGGACATGATGTGGACGCCCTGGCATCTGCCGCCCTGCAAGGCGCGCGAGTTCGCCTACGTGGGCGATTCGTTCTCCGGCGCCGAAATGGCCCGCCTCGGCTGGGCGAACTACGCGGTGCCGGCCGGCGAACTCGGCGACTTCACGGAGAAGTTCGCCCGTCGCATGGCGCACGTGGACAACGAAATGCTCATGTACTCGAAGCGCGCCGTGAACCGGCAGTACGAGACCCAGGGCATCCGCGACGGCCTGCACTCCGGCACGGAAATCCAGGCCCTCTCCGCGCAGCGCGAAGCCGCGTCCGAGTGGGGTCGCCGCGTACGCGACGACGGCTTGAAGGCGGCTCTCGAATGGCGCGACGGCCCGTTCCGCGACTTCCGCGGCGCCTACGACAGCGCGCCCAAGGATCGGCCCGTCGCCGGCATGGACAAGTCCGCGCCGAAAGCCAGCGCCGGCTACGGAGACTAGGCGCATGGCTACCAACGCGCGCCTGGCGGGCAAGGCGGCGCTCGTCACCGGGGCGGCGCGGGGCATCGGCGCGGCTTCCGCCTTGCGGCTCGCCAGCGAAGGCGCGGCGGTGATGTGCGCGGACGTCGACGCCGATGGCGCCGCAGCCACCGCCAAGGCCATCGGCGAGGCCGGCGGCGACGCCGCCGCGATGGCCTTGGACGTGAGCGACGAAGCGGCAGTGAAAGGCGCTCTGGCGCGCACGGAGAGCGCCTTCGGCGGTCTGCACATCCTGTTCAACAACGCTGGCATCGGCGGCGGCGGAGACTGGGAACGCACCATCGCCGTCAACTTGAGCGGCGTCCACTACGGCCTGTTCCACGGCGCGCCGTTCCTGGCCGAACGCGGCGGCGGCAGCATCGTCTCCACCGCTTCGGTCGCCGGACTCGTCGGGTTGACGGGAATGACGCCGCTCGGCAACGAACCGCTGCCGCCGGGCGCCGGGGCCTACGTGGCGGCGAAGCACGGCGTCTCCGGGTTGACGCGCCAGTACGCGATCACCTTCGGCGCCAGCAACGTGCGCGTGAACGCGGTCGCGCCCGGCTACATCGAGACGGCGATGACCGCGCCCTTGCGCGAACAGGAGGAAGGCACGCGGTTTCTGGAATCCCTGCACCCGCTGGCGCGCCTGGGGCAGCCGGCGGAAGTGGCCGCGGCGGTGGCTTTTCTAGCCAGCGACGACGCCAGCTTCGTCACCGGCGTCGTGCTGCCGGTAGACGGCGGCTACACCGCCAGATAGACGCGATGCTGGTGGGCCCACCAGGACTCGAACCTGGGACCAATGGATTCGCGTAGCCCCGGCGTTTCCACCGGGCGCGGACTATCTCATCGCCCTGCTTGCGGCACCCTCGCCGCAACGCCGGGCGCGGGACGCTCCAGCCTGTGATTAAGGACGCTCGGCGGCTCTCGCCCAACGGCGCAAGCGCCAGTCCCCAGGTAGTCTCTGCACCTTCCGGCGGTGTACCGCCGGCTTGGCTCAGGATTGCCGTGGGCGAACTGGCGCCCGCCCGACGGTTCCCCTGAATTCATCCCGTTCATCTGCCGCCTTTCGACGGCAGCGCACCATCTCTCGATGAGTCCACTGCTCTAACCAACTGAGCTATAGGCCCGTGGCGACCAGTCTATTGCATTTTGCGCATCCGAAGCACGGCGATAGGATCGCCGCTTGGAGACCTTAGCGCATGGCATCGATTTCGCTTGCCGGCTTCGAGATTCCCGAAGCCGCGTACACATGGAAGTTCGTGCGGTCGTCCGGCCCCGGCGGTCAGAACGTGAACAAGGTGGCGACCGCGGTGGAGTGCCGTCTGCACCTCGACCGCGCCGCATTGCCGCGGCCGGTGCGCGAACGCCTGGAGGGGCTGGCCGGCAATCGCCTCACCGCCACCGGCGAGATCGTCCTGTTCGCGGACGCCCAGCGCACCCAGGGCCGCAACCGCGCCGACGTTCTCGAACGGCTGGAAGCGCTGCTCGCCAAGGCGAAGGAAGCGCCCAAGCCGCGCATTCCCACGAAGCCTTCGGCGGCGCAGAGGGCGCGACGTCGGGAGCAGAAGCAACGCCGCAGCGAAACGAAGCAGCGTCGGCAGCCGCCGGAGGTCTGAGGCGCGACGACGGCGCACCGCCATCAAGCGCGATACGGGCAGCGGCCTTCGCGGATGTGGGCTTCGAAGTCCTCTCGGAAGTAGCGCAACGCGCTCGACAGCGGTTCCATGGCCCCAGGCGCGTGCAGGCAGAACGTATTGGTGGTGCCGCCGATGAACATGGCGTTGCGCTGCAGCAGTTCCAAGTCGCCCTCTTTCCCGCGCCCGGCTTCGATGTCTTCGAGCAGCTGCTCCACCCACGGCAGCCCTTCGCGGCAGGGCGTGCAGAAGCCGCAGGATTCCTGCGCGAAGAAGTGCTCCAGATTGCGGCACATGTCCACCGGGCAGATCGTGTCGTCCATCAGGATCATAGTGCCCGTGCCCATGCGGCTGCCGGCGGCTTGAATGGTGCCGTAGTCCATGGCGAGGTCGAGGTGTTCCTCCACTAGGAAATCCGTGGAGGCGCCGCCGGGCAGCAGCCCGCGCAGCGTTCGGCCTTCGGCCATGCCGCCAGCATGGTCTTCGATGATCTCGCGGATGGTGGTGCCGATGGGGAGTTCCCACAGGCCCGGCTTCTTCACCCGCCCGGAGACGCCGTAGATTTTCGTCCCGGCGTCGTCGCCGTTGCCAAGCTCCTGGTACCACTCGGCACCGTTGCGGACGATGGCCGGCACGTTGCAGAACGTCTCCACGTTGTTGACGATGGTCGGACGCCCCCAAGCGCCGCTCGCCGGTGGGAACGGCGGTTTCTGCCGCGGCTGGGCGCGCTTGCCTTCCAACGCGTTTAGAAGCGCTGTTTCCTCGCCGCAGATGTAGCGCCCGGCGCTGCGGTGGATGCGCAGGTCGAAGCGGAAGCCGGTGCCGAAGACGTTCTCGCCCAGGCAGCCCTTGGCGTAGGCGTCGTCGATGGCCTCTTGCAGGCGGCGATAGGGCTCGTGGTATTCCCCGCGCAGGAAGACGTAGCCGACCTCGGCCTGGATCGCCCACGCGCCGATGACCATGCCCTCCACCAGCAGGTGCGGGTTGTTCTCCAGCAGGTAGCGGTCCTTGAAAGTCCCCGGCTCCATCTCGTCGGCGTTGCAGACGAGATATTTCGGCCCGTCCACGTCCTGGGGCACGAAGCTCCACTTCATGCCGGTGGGGAATCCGGCGCCGCCACGACCGCGCAGATTCGCTTCCTTGATCAGCGCCACCACATCCGCGGGCGCCATCGTCGTGAGGGCGTTGCGAGCGCCCGAATAGCCGCCGTTGGCTTCGTAGGCGGCGAAGTCCACCAAGCCGCCGGCCGCGTCGATCATGCCGAAGAGTGGCCGTTCGTCGATGGTCATTCGGGTGCCCTTCTCATCCGCCCATGCGCCTCATTCGCGCCGCCTCGAATGCGCCAACCGCGAAACAAGCGGCGCACCATACAGTCGCCGCATACGGCAAGCAATCGCGTTCGCAAAAGCGCTCGGTCCGTCCTCAAGCAACGCTCTGCGCTTGCGGTCGGCCGCTGACGCCGGAGATCATGTTGCGCGCCTCCTTGGTCGAGGGCTTGCTCGGCTTGCCTCTGGCCGCGAAGTTGAACGGCTCGGTGTCGATGTCGTCGAGTTCCAGTTCGCCGGCCAGCACCGCCGCCTTCCACGCCTCCTGCTCGCCGTGGCGGGCGTGGAACTCCGGCATCACCTCCTCGGCGAAGAGGGTCAGGCTCGCGCAGATGTCCTCGTGGGTGTTCTTGCCGGCCTGGTTGAGCAAGATCACCTGGTCTACGTTGGCGCGTTCGAGTTCGCGCAGCCGTTCGCGGATGGTGTCCGGCGAGCCGATCAGTTCGCTGCCGGAGCGCTTCTGGCCGGCCGGCGTCTGCTTCCACTCCTGGTAGCGCTCCCAGAAGTTCATCGTGCCGGGCGCGAACGGCCCTTCCTTGTTGTAGAGCTGCAAGGCGAACTGGAAGAACGTCCACCCATCCGCCTTGCGCCACGCCTCGTCGTCGGTTTCCGCGCACATGAAGCCGGACACCACGGCGATGTTCGGATTCGTACGGTAGTCGGCGAGCTTCTCGAGATCGCGGGTGAAGGTGTTGTAGTAGGCGTTGACCCAGGCGCGGGCGGCGTCGAGGCTGACGAACTTGAAGCACAGCGAGCCCATGCCGCGATGCGCCGCGTACTTGATGGTGTCCAGCTGCGAACACGCCACCCACAGCGGCGGATGCGGCTTCTGCAAGGGCTTCGGCACCACCGCCCGCAGCGGGAACTTGAAGAACTCGCCTTCGTACTCCCAGCCGTGGTTCCAGAACATCGGCAGCGTGCAGCGCACCGCGTCTTCCCAGACGTCGCGCTTGTCGCGGTAGCGCAGGTTGAAGGGATGCAGTTCGGTCACCGACGCGCCCTCCCCCAGACCAAGCTCGACGCGCCCATCGGAGACGAGATCCAGCGTGGCGATACGCTCCGCCACCCGCGCCGGATGGTTCGTGGTGAGCTGCACGATGCCGTGCCCCAGCCGAATGTTCCGCGTCCGCTGGCTGGCCGCCGCCAGAAACACCTCGGGCGCCGAGGAGTGCGAATACTCCTCCAGAAAGTGGTGCTCCACCTCCCACGCGTAGTCGAAGCCCAGCCGGTCCGCGAGTTCGATCTGCTCCAACGACTGCTTCAGCAGCCGATGCTCGCTGTCCGGCCGCCAGTCCCGAGGCAGCTGATGCTCGTAGAAGATGCCGAATTTCATGCGCGCGCCCTTAACTCCCCGACAAAGCGCGATGGTGGCAGCCCATTGCGCTGACTGCAATGCCGCGACAGGCACTACCAGGTGAGGTGACCGCCAATCTCCCGGAGTTCCCTGCGCCGGCGCTCGTAGTCCGGCATGACGCGCCCAACGGCCTGCCAGTATTCCCGGCCGTGGCCGCGATGCCGCAGGTGTACCAGCTCGTGGACCACCACGTAGTCGACCAACCGCATCGGCGCTTGGACGATGCGCCAATTGAGGCGAACGGTTCCGTGTCGGTCGCAACTGCCCCAGCGCTTGCTCTGGCCTGCCACCAAGACCGGCGGCATCGGCACACCCACCTTCAAGCGCCAAGCGTCCACCCGTTCCGGCAACCGTTCCTCCGCGCGAAGCCGAAGCCAAGAGCTTAGCGCGGCGCGTACCCGATCCTGCTGACCTTCGCCCTCGCCAACCGGCACGTTCAACCAGCGGCCATGCAGCTTCGCCGCCCCACCGCTACCCGGACAGACCCTCAAGCGATAGTGCCTGCCGAGATAGAGGACGCTCTCGCCACTGACGAACTCGCGGGTGCCGGGGGGCGTGTGCCGCGATTCCACGCCACTCAGCTTCATGCGGATCCATGCCGCCTTGCGCCGAACCATCGCATCGAGATCGGAGGTCGGAAAGCCGGTTGGCGCCGCCACCAGTACGCCGCCGAGCGCATCGACCGACACCGACACCGTCTTCCGCCGACGGGTGCTGCGCCGGATGGTGTAGGGCACTTGCGTGTCGCCCCACGCGATGACAGACGTCTCCAGTGCGCTCACGGGCCGGTTCGCATCTTGGCGAGCTCGACGATCTCCACTGCAAGCTCCTCGATGGCTGTGTCGACATCGTAGACGCTTCCTCGAAAGCACCGCTTGATCGCTTGGCGCATCAGACGCTGCTGTTCGTCTCTCTGCTGCCAATCCACTACATCGGTGAACGGCGCAATGGCATCGTCAATTTGCGACGCTACCTCCCGCATGGCAACGTCGTCGGCGGCCGCACTGCCGGGAACATCCGAACTCGACGACGGCCTATCAGCGTTCGACTCGCCGATGCGGTATTGGGCACGACTCTCGCCGACCTGCCGTGGCAGTCGATGCCGTTGCAGCAAGCCGTAGATGGCGAAAGCGAGAGCATTGAGACCAATGTTCTGCGCCTGAGCTCTCTCGCCCCTCAAGTCCTCTCGAAGGCCCTTGAGAAGGGCAAGCTGCTGCGCGGCCTCAATGCGTTCCTCGCGTCGTTCCTTGATGATCGCCTCCAATCGCTCCCGCAGCGATTGGTAGTAGTCCGGATTCTCGTCCACGAGCAGGTTGATCTCGTGACGGATGGCGTGCTCCATCTCGCTAGCCTTCGCACGGTCCGTCTTCAGCGCTTCGATCTTCTCATCAAACTCCGCGGAGAAGATCTGCACCTCCTTCACCAATATCTCGATGCCGTCCGCAACCACGGCACCGTCTATCAGTTGGCGGACTTTCTCGCCGCAACCCTTAAGGTCTAGCCCGCTGTCCCGATAGCGCGCCTGGGCGGCACGACGGACTTTTCCGAGCCAAAGCAAATCGCCTCGGTACCGCAACGCTCGCGGGTCTGGAAGCAGAATGTCCATAGAGCGGCTAAAGCGGCGGAACGCCAAATCGAACTCCGCTCGCACGTCCTCGGGCTCCAGCATCCGTATGCAGGCGTCCAGATCGCTCCGGTCTTTGGCCTCTTGGAACACGCGCATCGCCGCTGCGTGCCTGCTCTGCAGCCGAGGCAGTTCATCCTCTCTCGGCGCAAGCGCAGTGTCGACGTCCGCCGCTGAGAAGATCGCGAGGGCTTCATGCAGCCGAGTAGAGACGCCCCAGTAGTCAACCACTAAACCGTAGGTCTTGTCATCCCCGCACGGACGGTTCACGCGCGCGATGGCTTGCAGCAGTCCATGCTCCTTGAGCGGCGCATCGAGATACATCACCTGCTCGGCTGGCGCATCAAAGCCGGTGAGCAGCATGTCGCAGACGATCAGGATGGAGAGTGGATCATCCCGATCCTTGAACCGCTCGATGAGCCGGTCCTGCTTCTGTTTAGCCAGATGCCAATTGGAGAGCCGCTCTTCGTCGTTGTGGCCCGCGGACATGATGATGGCCGACTCTGGGCCACTCAGTCTGTCCAGCGTCTCTTTGTAAGTGACCGCCGCATGGCGGCTGACGGCAACCACTTGCGCCTTGAAGCGGTTGGGGGCGATGAACTCGGTGTAGTGCTGAATCAGGTCCAAGCACACCGCGTCTATGCGATTTGGAGCACCCGCTATGGCCTGTTCGGTGGCGTAGCGGCGCTTGATGGCAGCGCGCTCCTCGTCCGAGCGATCCGCGAATGTGCGGTTGAACAGCTGATCGAGAGTCTGGCCAACGACTTGGAGTTCCGGCAGACGACTCTCGTAGAAGATGGGGACAGTCGCACCATCCCGCACCGATTGTTCGATAGTGTACGTGTCGATGTAGCTCCCGAATGTGCGGCGCGTACTCCGATCTTCCTTGTCGATGGGCGTACCGGTGAAGCCAAGGAAGCAGGCGTTCGGCAACGCCTGACGCATATTGGCGGCCAAGCTCCGGTATTGCGAGCGGTGCGCCTCGTCCACCATTACGAAGATGTTGGACGCGTTCGACAGCGCAGCGCCCGTCGGCTCGCTCACCTGACCTGTGTTCGGATCGTCGAAGTCTTGGAACTTCTGAATCGTCGTCATCACCGTCTTGCCCGTTGGATGTTCAAGCATCCGCTTCAGATCGCGCACGCTTGCGGCCCGCTCTGGGTTGGGAAACCCGCATGCCCTGAACACGCCAGCGATCTGCGAATCCAGCTTGGTGCGGTCCGTGACGATGACGATAGTGGGTTGCTGTTGCGCGTGATCCCGCCGCAGCTTCAACGCCAGCCACAGCATCGTGAGGCTCTTGCCGGAGCCTTGCGTGTGCCAAATCACGCCTCCCCGGCCGGTGGGCGTATGCGCCCTCCGAATCCGTTCCATCGCATTGTTCACGGCGATGAACTGCTTGTAGCGGGCGAGTTTGCGCACCGAGCGCCCGCCCTCGACCTCGAATACGACGAAGTTGCGCACGATGTCCAGCAGGTTGCGCGGTTCCAGCAACCCATAGAGCAAGATGTCTTGGATCGTCGGCTCCCGTCCAAGTTTCTCGGCTAGCTCCGCCGTGCTCAGCGGATACGGGTCCTTCCACTCGAAGTAGTACCGCTCGGGCGTTCCCACCGTGCCATAGACGGCGCGTTGACCGCACGTGCCGATGAGAATCTGCGCCGTCTCGAACAGCTTCGGTGCCCCTTGCTGTTTCCAACGGTCGTCCGCCTCCTGATAGCGACGCAGTTGCGCGACCGCCTCGCCCTTCCAACCATCGCCAACGGTGGGGCTCTTGCACTCGATGACTACCAGTGGTAGTCCGTTCACGAAGACAACGACGTCCGGCACGATGTCCTTCTTCGCGCCACGCACCCGGTATTGCCGCGTCACAATCCAGTCGTTGTGCTCCGGTTCATCGAAGTCGAAGAATCGCACCGTGTGGCTCTTGCGCCCATCCCCGCGATCTTGCTCCAACGCAACGCCGTAGGTAAGCGAGGTGTAGACCGCTTGGTTGGCTTCGGCGAGGCTGACTGCGGAGACTTGCGCGATCTTCCGAACCGCTTGGGCAACATTGGGATCGGATAGCCAAGGGTTCAGTCGTTTGAGGGCGGAGGCAAGGCGGTTGTTGAGGACGGCTTCCTTGAGGCCCTCTCGCTGCCCTTCAAGGGTCTCAGGTGGGACGTAGGTGTACCCAAGGGCCTTGAGCAACCCGACCGCAGGGTCTTCCGAGAGACCTTGCTCATTCCACGACAGATTGGACATCGTGCGAACTGCCTTCACTGTCGCGTGGCAACGCGAAGTTCCCCTGCCAGGAGGGCCGACATCAGAGATCGCTTGGCAACTTGGGCCTGCCGAATCGTGGCTTCTGTCTGCTTCGTGAGGTCGTCTACGGCCGAAAGGACGCCGGCAATCTTCCGCTGTTCTGCAAGCACGGGAAGAGGTACTCTTATGCGCTCGATATCGCCTCTCCGCAATCCAAACCGAGTAACTCCGTTTGCATACATCTGGAACTGCCTCTTTGCTTCTTCAGTGCAGAGAGCGTAGTGGAGGTACTCTCCGTCTAGCACAGACTTCTGTGGGCGGAGGATTGCAAGATGGTAGCCACAAACCAAATTCTTTACCGATCCTCGAATCACCGCGGGAACACCGATGTCTTTTGGCGTCTCGGAGTCCTTTGTAATAACTACATCGCCCGCATGTAGTTGACAGTTATTGACCTCCCTCTCGGTAGCCGTGGCTTCCATGAACTCCATGCTATCGACAATGACTTCATTGTAGTACACATCTCGGTAGTTGCATAGCCGGACTGTTCTCTGTCCGGGCGTGATCAGCTTGTCGACACTGCTTAGCCGCAGGTCGACGACTTCCGACAATGCAGCCCAACGAATGTTGCAGTCGCGCCTCTGGACTAGCTCCTGTAGCAACCCACACTTGACAACCCGATACTGCTCCACGGCCTCACGGCTCTTCTCGATCACATCGTCCACCGCGGATAGAACCGCGGCAATCTCGCGTTGTTCCGACGCAGGGGGAAGATTGACTAAGAACTCGGATAGTTGTCTCCAAGAGGTCCTTGGCATCTTGGTGCCCGATGCAGTCGCTATCGCGTACTGGCGCAGGTGGTCCGACTGGGCGAGTTGGAGAAGGTAGGGGGTCTCGAGCCCGTCCCTGCCGAATATCGGCAGAATGTCAGTAGAACACAGTCCATCGAACGGGGCGACGGCTGCTTTCCTGAGATTAGGTCGGAGTTTTCCGAACAGCACGTCACCCTTGCGGAAGACAGTCTTCGCACTGACGGCACACCCGGCCACAGACCAACCGAGAATCGCGGGCCATCCTTGCGCAAGGTGCTCAAGAGCGACATACCGGCGGCTGTCTGTCGCGTCTGGCTGGACTTTCTCGGTTCTCTGGTCAGCGCACTCGCCAAGCCGCCGCTGCGTCCAACCCTCTGGAATCTCGGCCTCAAGCGAAACAAGTTCTACCTCGTCGGTTCTCATTCGCCGTATCCCAATGTCGCAAGGTGGCCGTTCATCCTCACTTCGGCCGCCGCCCGCTCTTGCTCAAGCTCGCGGAGCCTTCGTACCGCGTCGGCCAAGTCGATGCGTTCCTCTTCTTCGTGGGTGTCCACATAGCGGCTGATGCTGAGATTCCCGGCGTTCTGCTCGATCTCCTCAAGCCGCACTGCGCGGGCGAACTTCTCGACGTCCTTGAAGCCGCGAAACGCGTCGGCGATGCGGCGGATGTCTTCGTCGCGCAGGCGGTTCTGGTTGCCGGCATCCTCGAACGCGCCGGAGGCGTCGATGAACAGCACTTTGCGGCGTCGTCTTGGTTGTTTGCTGCGGTTGAGCACCAAGATGGCGGCGGGAATGCTCGTTCCGTAGAAGAGGTTGTCGGGCAAGCCAATCACGGCCTCGAACAGGTCTTCCCGCAACATCCCTTCGCGAATCTTCGCTTCGGAGTTGCCGCGGAAAAGCACACCATGAGGCATGACGACGCCGAGCCTGCCTTCGGCGTTCAGCACCGCAACCATGTGTTGAACAAAGGCGAGGTCGCCCTTGCTTTTTGGCGGCAGGCCGAAGCGGAACCGGCCAAAGGCGTCGTTCTCCACCTCGTCCCGGCCCCACTCGTCCAAGCTGAACGGAGGATTTGCGATCACGCGGTCGTAGAGCCGAAGCTCGCCATCTTCCACGAGCCGCGGTGCCCGAATCGTGTCGCCTTTCTCGATCTGGGCGTCGGGCAGGCCGTGCAGCAGCATGTTCATCTTGCAGATCGCCCAGGTGCCGAGATTCTTTTCTTGGCCGTGCAACGTGATGTCGCGCTGGTTGCCACCGTGGTCCTCAAGGTAGTGCGCACACTCGATCAACATGCCACCCGAACCGACCGTGGGGTCGCAAATACGCATTCTTGCCTCAGGGGCGAGCAGCTCAACGATCAGCTTGACCACCATGCGAGGGGTGTAAAACTCGCCGCCCTTCTTGCCGGCGTCGTCGGCGAACTGCTCGATGAGGTATTCGTAGGCGCGTCCGAGCAAATCCGGTTCGGCCATGCTGTCGTTTCGCAGCGGAATCTGCGAGAAGTGCTGCACCAGCCTTGCCAGCACGTTGTCGCGTTGGCGCCCGTCGCCGAGGCGGTGTTCATCGTTGTAGTCGATGCCGGCCAATACTCCTTCCAACCCCGCGTTTTCTTCCTCCAGCGCCGCACAAGCCTTGTTCAGGCACTCGCCGATGTTGGTGGAGGTTTTCAGAATGGCATCCCAGCGAGCGCGGTCCGGCACGAAGAACTGGTGGTTGTCCCGGTCTCCCCACGCTGCCTTCTTCGGTTCGCCCTCGGCGATGAGCTTCTCGGCCTCCTCCTCGAACCGATCCGAGAGGCGCTTGAGGAACAGCAGACCGAAGATGTAGGTCTTGTAGTCGCTGCTGTCGATGGAGCCGCGCAGGATGTCGGCGGCGGCCCAGAGGTGCTTCTCCAGCTCATCGACGCTCAACGTCTTCGGATTCGGCGTCGTCCGCTCGACGGAGTCGCGGGGCGCTTTCCGGGCGGCCCTCGGCTTCTTCTTGGCTGGTTGAGCACGGCTCGTCAAGCGAGCGACGACATCTCGCTTCCTTCGCCCCGAGTCGTCAATGGCCAGCGTGCGGCACAGGTCCTTCAGCCGCGGCAGAGGCAGCGTGCCGAGAATCTCGGCGATCGGCACCTTGCGCGTCCGTTCCAGGGCGCTGACAAGCTGCTCCTTGATCCGCCTGTCCGACACCGACAGCCCGTGGCTCGTCACGGCCGCACGAAGTTCAGCCGCAGTCAACTCAGGCAAGATGTCGCGTTTCGTCGGCACGGGAGGGCTTGGACCAGTGGAGTTGCTGTGAATATACCGTACACAAGTGTACGAATCACACTGCCCTAAAGTGAGCAACCCTGAGCCTCGGGGTCTCGCGCCAGCCGCGAACGCCAATACCGTGGGGCAGGATCGCGTGGCAGCGTGTACGATACGTCGATGCGGCCACGCCACTTCTCCCGCTCGCCCCAGCGCCATCGTGAGGTCTGCGTCTGCACTGGCGTGACCGCTGGGTTCGTGCCTGGGGCGTTGGTCGCGATCGGGTCCTTTCTGAAGGCGCATCCGCGCTTCGAGGGGGAGGTCGTCGTCTTTCACGACGGGCTGCCGAGCAGGCTGCGGGATGTCCTCAAGGGCGCTTTCGGTGGGCTGCGGTTCGAGCGCGTCTCAGAGGAACTCGAACGCCGCTGCCAGGCGCTGGCGGACGCTTTCCCGCAATGGCGCGACCGGCTGCCGCGGTTCTTCACGCTCGAAGCGTTTCGCCTTGGCGGCTACCGGAAGGTGCTCTACTGCGATGCCGATCTGCTCTTCCAAGGGCATGTCGATGCGTTGCTCGATGCGCCGGGCGAGCTCGCTTGCTGCGGCGACCGCGCCTACATCGCGGGCAAATGCCGAGACGCGGCGAGCTATCTGCCGATGCGGCGTGGGGAAGGCTGCTCTGCCGGCGTCATCGAGAAGCCCTTCAACAGCGGCCTGCTCGCCATCGACGGGGCGTTGCCGGGGCCACGCTGCCACGGCGAGCTTCTGGAGCTCGTGACGCCGTCGACCTGGCGCGGAGTGCGCGACGAACTCATGGATCAGCTGGTGCTGAACCGCTACTTCGCCGGTCGCCAGACCATGTTCGATTCGAGCCACAACTATCTGCTCGGCACCGCGGACGCGCTGAAGAAGCGCCACGGGCTGGACATCGACGCGGCGCGGGTGCTGCACTTCAATCTGCCGTGCAAGCCGTGGATGGTAGAAACTTGGCTCGCTTGGAGCCTCGGCCATCCGCAGAAGGCGCTGGCGCTCGCGCCCGCTTTCGAGCGCTGGCAGGCGATGCTCCGGGAATGCGCCAAGGACGCCCTGCTGCGCGAAGTCTTCAGCCGTCGCAAGCGCGGGGCTGCGCTGGCGAAGACTCTCCATGCCCGCTAGTCGAACCAACCACGGCGATGGCGCGGCAGCCTCGCCGCCCTTGGAGCAGCCGGCCAACGGAACCACTTTGCGCGGCATCGGGGCTCTTGCGAAGGCGCTCTTCGACTACGCGCCGCGCCGCACCACGCTGGCGATTCTGCTGCTGCTGACCGCCGGAGTCACCGAGGCGTTCGGCATCGTCATGCTCATTCCGCTGCTGCACGTGGTCGGCCTGGACGACGAGACGAGCGAAGGCAATCCAGTCGTGGAAACCATCGAGAACGCTGCGAACGCGCTCGGCGTGGAGCTCAGCCTGGCCAACGTGCTGCTGCTCTTTCTGGCGTTGGCGGTCATTCGCGCCGTCGCCGCTTGGCAGCGCGAAGTCCTAGTCGCGACCATCCAACAAGGTTTCGTGGACTGGCTGCGCGGAAGACTCTACGCGGCGATGGCCGGCGCGAGGTGGGACTATCTCGTAAGCCAACGGCAATCCGACGTCCAGCATGTGCTGTCCTCGACGTTGCAGCGCGTCGGCAACGGCGCGTTCAACGTCCTGCAAATGGGCGTCAGCGCGGTTCTGACGGCCGGGCAGTTGGCCGTGCTGATCGCGATTTCGCCAGCGATCTCCGTGCTCGCCTTGGCCACCGGGGGGGGGCTGTTCCTGATCTACCATCCGTTGACGCGGCGTTCCCGCGTCGTCGGCGAACAGCTCACGCAGGCGAATCGCGGCCTGTTCGGGCTGTCCTCGGACTTCATGACCGGCCTCAAGCTGGTGAAGGGGCACGGCGCCGAATCGCACCACGTGGAACGCTATCGGCGGAACCTCCGCGAGGCGCGGGAGCGGCAGCTGGACTACCAGCGCATCTCGGCGCTTGCCGGGGCGTCGAGCGGCCTGTTCATGGCGGCGATTCTGAGCGGCATGGTCTGGTTCGCGGTCGCGCTCGACATGGCCTCGATGTCCGAACTCGCCGTGACGGCGCTGATCTTCATGCGCGTCGTTCCTATTCTGTCCCGAGTGCAGGCCCAGTTCCGCGGCCTGGCGAACACCCTCCCCGCGTATGAATACGCCACGTCGATGTACGAGGGGCTGCGCCAAGCAGCGGAGCGCGCGAGGCCCGCCCCTCGCACGGACGAATCCGCGCAGCCAGTCGCCACCGTCTCGCCGAGCGCACAGATGCCGAAGATGTCTTTGAAGACGGGCATTGCGCTGCGCCACGTCTCCTTCGCGTACACCGAAGGCGTCGATGTGCTGCGCGACTTGAGCTTGGACGTCAACGCCGATGAACTGACCGTGGTGGCGGGGCCGTCCGGCGCTGGCAAGAGCACCCTGGCGGACGTCCTGCTCGGCCTGCTGGCGCCCACGATTGCATCGCCGGAATACAGCGCGAACGACGCGGAGAGCAACGGCTGGCCGGAACGAGGCGAGGTGCTGATCGACGGCCAGCCGCTGGTCGGGGACATGTTGCGCGCTTGGCGCAAATCGATCGCCTACGCACCCCAGGAACCGTACCTGTTCCACGACACGATCCGCGCGAATCTGCTCTGGCCCCGCATCGAGCGTTCCGAGGACGAACTGTGGGACGTGCTGCGCCTGTGCGTCGCGGATGCCTTCGTGGCGGGGTTGCCGCAGGGCCTGGACACCACGGTGGGCGACCGCGGCAGCCTGCTCTCCGGCGGCGAACGGCAACGCATCGCGCTGGCCCGGGCGTTGCTGCGCCAGCCCGCGCTGCTGCTTCTCGACGAGGCGACCGGGCAGCTCGATGCGGGAACGGAGCGCCAAGTCGCCTCGATGCTGCGCTCGCTGCGCGGCCAAACCACGGTGGTCGCCATCGCCCACCGCCCCGGCCTGATGCAGGCCGCGGACCGCATCATCCTGCTGGAAGCGGGCCGCGTCGCCGGAATCGGCAATTGGCAGGAGCTTCGGCATCGCCTCGTGGCGCCGGCGCCGACCGACGACTAGACCTCGCTTCCAAGCCACGGCGACACGGACAGCGCGTTCGTCCTTTCCGGCATGGCCTTGGAAGCGGCGCGATGCCCCGTGCGGCTCTGTTGCGGCTTCTTAGCAGGTAGCGCGGCTTGCTCAAACGCGGCTGGTGCCAGTTCCGCGTACGGCGGCGATGCCTCCACGGAGGCAGGGTCATGAGGACGTGCGACCAATCTTGCCGGAGCGAGAGACAAGGGCACATTGGCGAACAGGAGGTATCCCCCGGTGCAGTGGTTCGGGCGACCTCGGAGACGCAAGTGCGCCTAGACGGGACGGATATCTTGCATCTCGCACACGCATCGACAGTCCGCCGGGCCCAACCGTGCGCGGCCTCCGGCAACTCGCCGCCGACAGCGGCGTCAAGGTGGGGGCGCGGCTTGAATGAAGGTGCGCGATGTGATCCGCGTGTTGAAAGACGAGGGCTCTCGTCTTGTCCGTCGGAAGGGAAGCCATCGCCAGTTCGTGGGCTTCGTCGACGGTCAACGCATGTTGGTGACGGTGGCGGGCAAGGAAGGTGACGACATCAAGCCTGGCACCTTGACGGCCATCAGGCGGCAATCCGGGTTGCCCCGCAAGCTGTTCCGCTAAGGGTGAGCAGGCATCTGCGATTGGAAGATGAACGCCTCTGGGCGGCCACGATCCCTCCGCAAGGCGCTGAGCCAAGTCAGTGTCGCCAGCTTCGCTCGCGTGTGCCAAGGGGCGCGGCGCGACAGGAAGCCGCCCTGCTCAGCGGCCGGCAAGGTTGCTACGGTCTCAAGATACAGGTCGACAGCGGTACGGAGGGATGCTCGCACTTCCCGCTCCGAGTTGCCGCACACGGCAACATTCACGTCAACGCAAATGGCCTCCCAAGAGGCCCCGCTCCCGTATGCATAGCACTTTAGCTCCATGGTGCAGTTCAACCTCCGATTTGCCCACAGGGCGTGCGGCACCTGGCGGCACAAGCGTTGGGGTCCCTACGATCGGCCTTGGGCTAGGCGTTGTCAACACGACTTAGGCAACCTGTACGCCCAAGGCGAAGGCGTACTGAAGGACGTTAGCCAAGCCATGGTCTGGTTCCGCAAGGCCGCCGACAAGGACTCGCGGCGGCACAGCATGATTTGAGCCTTCTGCACGCAGAGGGCGAGGGTGTTCCCTTGGACCTAGTCCAAGCTCATGCTTGGTCCAATCTGGCGACCATGGGAGGATCCGAGGATGCCGGACGCTACGTTACTGCCTTGCAGGAGCGCATGACTCGTACGCAGATCGACGTCGCACAGAGACTCAGCCGCGAGCTGGCCGATCGATGAGATCGTCTGGAAATCCTCTGTTGGCCGAGTCGCAAGCGATCAACGCACGGCTTTCGCCAGAACTTTGCGGAATGTCAAGGAGATGCGGCGGTTGCGGAGGCGTCGGTTGCTGGTTGCGTTGAGGGGTGGGTCGCTTTTTCGAACTCCTATCTCGTGCTTCCACTTCCATCTTGCGTCGCCGTTCATGACGGCTACGCTGCCGCGTTCGAGTAGCCAAGGCACTGCGGCTCTCGTGCTCTTGCGGCCGGGCGGGTGGAAGCTCATCTCCCAGGATTCGAGGAGGCTGATCGTGGCGATGCCGTCGGCGAAACTGCTCTTTGCGTCGACGTGGGCGCTGATGCCTTGGTCGGCGTTGTATTCGTTGACGATCACCTGATCCGGCATCTGCGGGACGAGCTTGCTGTCGTAGAGGCGATGGGCAAGTTCAAGGAGTTTCGGCGGCAGATCGCCGAGGCGCATCGACGAATCCACCTGGTGGTTTCTGTACTCGTAGCGCCAGCCGTAGTGCTGAACGCGCCTTCTCAGCTCGTTGCTCCACTCCTGCGCGTCGATCCACTCGACGAGGCGTCGTTCGTGTTCTTCCTCTAGGAAGTTGGGTCTGTAGACCAATCCTGGGACGTCGGGCCCGGCGGACTCGGACCGCAGATCGTTCCAAGCTCGGTCAACGGCCTCGACGTCCTGTACGGCCTCTAGCCATTCGGGCAACTCTACGGCCACGGGATGCTCCTTCGTTTTCGTGCGACTCCACGATACTGTATGCGAATACAGACCTTCGTGCAACCCCGCCGGCTAGACGTAGTGCAGCCAGTGCTCGAACTCCGGCTCTTCGCCACGTACCACCGCGAAGCACTTGTCGCGCAGGCGTTCCGTCATCCACTTCCACCGAGGGGATGAGGGCGCTGATCTTCACCGACTTGGCCTGGGTTGCGGCGCACGGTTTCAGTGCAGGCTTCCACCAGCTGGTCGGCGCCGTAGCCGAGCGGCAAGCCGACCGGCGGCAGGTTCGCAGCAGGCGCAGCACGTGGTCGCGGACGCGGAACATGGCGGCTCCCCGCTTCGCGGCGTGGACGCTCAGGTAGTCGAACGCGAGGGCGCCGCGTTGCAGGCTCTGGGCAAGCACATGCACCGTCGCGTCCTGCCAAGGGACGAACTCGCCATCGCGGAGCCCGTACAGCCTTGCGGAAGAGCCGATGTCGGCCATAGTATTGTCAGCAGGTACTGCACGAACGGGCTTCGCGGGTCCGCCGCGCACCAGCCGATGGAGGTCTCGTGTACTCGAAGCGGTTTCCGATGCTTGAACGCTGGCGCTTGCGAGCCGGCTGCGGCGTGATCCTCGCGGTGCTCCTTGGCGGCTGCGGGGTGCAGTCCACGGTGCAGGAGGTGCGTCAGGCGCAGACGGATCTGGGCGACCACTCCATCGTCATCCTCTCCCGCAAGCACAAGACGCAAGGCGAGACGGAGGACGATTTCGTCGCCTGCGTGAGCGAGAGCGTCAACTCCGGGACGAGCCCGCTGCCGGTGTTGAGCGAGCAGGAGTTCGTCGACGCCACCTTCCCCTGGTTCGAGCCGCGCACGGCGCCGATCACGATGGGCGACCTGGCCGACGTCATCAACCGCCCGCTGATCGCCGAGCGCATCCAGCAGATCGGCGTCCGCTATCTGGTGTGGATCGAAGGCACCACGCAGCGTTCGGACGAAGGCGGCAGCCTGCAATGCACCGTGGTCACCGGCGGAATTCCGGCCTGCTTCGGCTTCCTCTCCTGGGAGAACGGCGCCAACTACGAGGCATCGGTGTGGGACGTCCACAGGGGCATGAGCGTCGGCACGCTGAGTTCGGAAGCGTCGGGCACCAGCTTCGTGCCGGCGGTGGTGGTTCCGGTGCCGTTCATCGCCCGCGTCCGCCAGAAGGCCTGCGCGAACCTCTCCGACCAGATCAAGGGATTCCTCGGCCCGACCGCGTGAACGGACCGCACCCCATCAAGAACCAACGCCCAGCGCATGGTCGCCGCTGGCGAACGCTCGCCTTCGCGTCAGTGCTCGTGCTGCTCGCCGGCTGCAAGGGGGGCGCGACGGTCACGGTGGACATCGACGTGCCACGGCCGCTGGTGGAACCGCTCGACGTGGCGATGGGCGTCTACTTCGACGGCACGCTGCGCAGCTACATCCACCGCGAGGAACTCGAAGACCACGGCTCGTACAGCATCGACATCGGCGCATCCCAAGCGCCCGTCTTCGCCCGCGTCTTCGACGCCATGTTCGACTCGGTGGTCGAGGTGTCCGCCGAGCCGCCGGATTCCGAAGGTGGCGCGGAAGCCGAGCAGCAATCCGGCGCCCAGCCGACAGCCGCCGCGCCGTCCTTCGTCGGCATCGTCCCCGGCAGCGTCGACGGCATCCTGGCGCCGAGCATCGAGGAGGTGCAGTTCGCGATTCCGGACCAAACCGGCGGCGAGTTCTTCGAGGTGTGGATCCGCTATCGAATCCGCATCTACGACACGAATGGCGCCACCCTCGCCGAGTGGCCGCTCATCGGCTACGGCAAGGCGAACGAGCGCAACTACGGCAGCATCGACCAGAAGGCGGCCGGCCTGAACGAAGCCACCATCTGGGCGCTGCGGGATGCAGCGGCGCTGCTTTCGTTCCAGTTCCGCAACCAGGCCGAAGTGCAGGACTGGCTCGCCGCCGTGCAGGCCCCGCCTTAGCCGAGCGACCTCAAGGCCGGACTTCGAGCACCTCCCCGGTGGTGCGCGAAGGTTCCACCGCGTACCACTCGTTCAAGGTCGTTCGCCACTCGCGCTTCGCGCAGAAGTCGGCCAGTTCGTAGAACGTCGGGCGGCCGGGATCGGCGATCACCACGCGCTTCACGCCGCCTTCCATGGCGCGTTCGACCACCTCGAAGAGCGGCTTCACCAGGCTGTCCCAGAAGCAGATATCCGAGCCGATCAGCATGTACTCCTCGCCCAGGCGTTCGGCGCTCAAGCTCTTGAAATCGGCCTCCAGCGGTTCCACCACGACGTCGTTCAGCGCCGCGATCACCTCCAGAAAGGGAAAGACGTTTCTGTCGAGGTCCAGCCCGGTCATCCTGGCCTTGAAGCGCCGTGCGCAGAACACCGCGCCGCTGCCCCAGCCGCAGCCCAGTTCCATCGCCTTGGCGCCGCGCCGCGGCGGGTTGTGCAGCAGGTAGTCCATCAGCAGAAAGCTCGCCTTCCACGCCTTGGTGCCGTAGATGGACGGCTCGTAGGCGCGCTTCAAGCGCCGAATCAGGCGGTGCTGGGAGGTGAGCAGATAGATGCTGTACGCCTGGTAGATGTGCTCCTCCGGCATGCGCTCGAGGGCCGGCATGGGCAGCGAAATCCCTACGCCGAAAGCGCGGCGTTCAGCACCCGCTGCGCGAACACCGCGTTCACGCCGATGCCGTTGCTGGCGGTGACGAGCGCACGCCGATTCGGATGCAGCCGCGCTCGGGTCGCTTCGATCAGCCGCCGGTAGTGCGCCACCCCCCCGGCTTCGCCGCCATGCAGCAGCCACAGTTCGCGCCAGTCCTGGGCGAAACCGCGCAGCAGGTTCGCGTAGGCGTTCGCAAGCGCGGCGTCGTTGGCTGGATTGGCGAGGAAGTCGGCGACCAAGTCCTCCACCAGCGCCGTGCATTCCCCCGGCGCCATCACCGCAGAGGCGCTGAAACGCTCCAGACGCAGCGGCGCTTGCGGCGCGTCGGGCGCAAAGGGCAGCAGCCGCGCGCCAGCGCTTGTCGAATCGGCGCCGCACCGTTCCGCCTCGCGCGCCATCGCCCAGAAGCGCGACGAGCCGCAGGTGTCGATCACTAGGTGGATGCGCGTCTCAAAGCCCCCGTTTACGACCCGATGGCGTCGCCAGGAATCGAAGATCCAGCACTCCCCGGCGCCCATGTGCAGGCGTTCGCTGCCGCAGTGGAACACCACCCCGGGATTCGTCGTCACCGGCACGTGGATGCGCACGCGGCTGAACCAGTGGTAGTTGAAGTCCACGTGCAGGCTCACTTCGCAGCCCGCCTCCAGCTTCATCAGCCGCGACCGCGACAGCACCTCGCCAAAACTCGCCATCGTCTGGCGCACGTAGGGGCAGCGCACCAGATGCGGCGTCTCGCGCTTCTCGCCGTCGAAGGAATCGTTGTCGCCACCGCCGCTGGAAATCAGCGCCACCGCCGAGTTGCCGCGCATCCCGCTCGGATGCGGCATCCAGCAACCGCTCGGCAGGCTCGATGCTTCCTCGGCCAGCCGCGCCGCGTCGAAGCGCAGCGGCAAGCGGATGAAGGGCCGGCTCAAGCGCACGGCGAATAGCCGAAGAGCTCGAAGTCGCGCCGGTAGAAGTGCGCCACCTGCGCTTTCAGGTCGTCGTCGCCGTAGCTGTCGAACGTCCCGTGCCGGGTGGCGGCGCTGTGCGGCAAGGGAATCTCGGCAATGCCAATCGAGGCGCAGATTTCGCTCCACGCGCCGGCGAGGTTCTCGTAGCGCCCGACGAAATCCATCCCCAGGCGCCCCTGCTCGGCCACCAGCATTTCCGCCTGCGGGCGCATCAGAAAGTGCTGGCGCAGCGAATCGGCGACCAGCGCCTTCCTCATGAACGCCACCTCAGAGCCGGCATAGCTCGAATTGCGCCTGTTGAACATCGCGCAAGCGGAGACGAAGCGGTCGAAGGGCTCGCGCACCACCGCGAACTTGAAGTAGTTGCGCCAGACGTCTTCGGGCAGATGCGCCGCTGCGGCGCGCAGCCCCACGTGGCCGTGGCGAATGCGCGCCAAGCCAGGAACCGGGCTGACGACGCCGCGCTGCAACGCCTCCTGCTGCCAGTCCTCGGGCCCGAGCAGCGGCTCCAGAGCAGCGCGAACGGAGTGGCTGCCGGTGCGCGGCACGGCGAAGAAGATGAACCGATACCGATGCGAGACGATCACAAGCGCTTCCCTGCCCCAAGGCCGGCGTTTAGTGTACCGTGGCGCCGCGCTGGCGAGGATGTCTCGCGGCACCCGGCGAACGTGCCCGTGCGTTTCGCCACCGGAGTCGGCGATGACGCCGCAACGGAGAACCGGATGGCCTGCCGCTCGCCTGCCAAGTTCCTGCTAGCCAAAGCGCTGCCGTTCTGCCTGCTCTTCGGAGCAGGCGCCGCGCATGCGCAGTCGCCACCGGCGCCAGCGGTGAACAACGTCTTCATCTTCCTGCCGCTCGGCGGCTACACCTTCGAACTCGCAACGTCCATTTGGATCGTGGTGGGATTCGACCGCGCCATTGCGGTGACGGGCGCTCCTGAGATCGAGCTGACAATCGGCACCCAGAAGCGGCAGGCGTCGTACATCGAAGCACCCGACGGCGCCGACAACTCCGTGTACTTTCGCTACACGGTGCAGGCGTCGGACAGCGATTCGGACGGCGTCGGCATCGTCGCGGGCGCGCTGACGCTCAACGGCGGCACGATCAAATCCTTGGACGGAACGGCGGATGCGCTGCTCGACCTCGGCAGCCATGCGATCTCGGGCTCCTCCTTCCGCAAGGTCGACGGGCGCCAGGAGACGACGCCGACAGTGCGCCGCGTGGCCATTTCGTCCCCGCCAAGCGGCAACACGTTCCGACGGGGCCAGACCATCGTGGTGAGAGTCTGGTTCAACCGCGCCGTGGCGGTGACGGGCACGCCCCAGCTCGCGCTGACGATCGGCACACGGACGCGCCATGCGACGTTCCGCCGAGAGGACGACCCAGCGCGGATTTCCCCGGAGGGCCCGGTTTTCCCGCAGCCGCCCGTGCATTTTCGCTACACGGTGGAGTCTTCGGACAGCGATGCGAACGGCATCGGCATCCGCGCCGACGCGCTGACGCTCAACGGCGGCACGATCAAGATTCGCGGCGGCACGACGGACGCGGCACTCGACATCGGCAGCCGCGCCATCGCCAACTCCGCCCCCCGGCCCAGAGTCGACGGCGAGAATGCCGGTGACGACGACGAGGACGACCCGCCGCCCGACGGCAACCAGGCGCCTCGGGTGCTGAACCCTCCGCCGACCCTCGAAATCGACGTCGGCGAGACGGGAACCGCGAACGTCGCTCGGGTCTTCAGAGACCCCGAACTCGACCGCTTGAGCTACTCCGCATCGTCCGAGGACGACTTCATCTCGGTGCAAGTCGCCGGCAGCATCGTCAGCGTGCGCGGCACGAGGCCCGGCAACGCGACGGTGACCATCGTGGCCGAGGATCCAGGTGGTCGAACCGCCACCGCGACCCTCCATGTGGCCGTCGGCGCTTTGCTCTCGGTGCCAACGGCAGTCGGCGCACCGGAAGGCGGCACGGTGGTTCTCGCGCTTGAACTCAGCAGACCACTACAGGCACCGATTGCCGTCCCTTGGCGCTTGGCCCCAGACGACGATGCCTCCACTGCGGATGCGGACGCCGCCGACTACGGCGAAGCGGCGGACGTTGCGCTGATCCCCGTGGGAGAGACGATCGCCACCGTCGAAATCCCCATCGCCGACGACGCGGACATCGA
Source organism: Candidatus Azotimanducaceae bacterium (assembly GCA_965243175.1). Taxonomy (GTDB): domain Bacteria; phylum Pseudomonadota; class Gammaproteobacteria; order Pseudomonadales; family Azotimanducaceae; genus VXYL01. Next base: position 4,106,494 of record OZ251532.1, read on the forward strand.
GCCGGCCCGCGAGCACTTCGTCGTGCGGTTCGAGAAGCCCGACGACGAGAACATCGGCTGGGCGGGCAACGCGAGCGTGGAGGCCGTGATCCAGGAGGGCGTCTGCGACCGAACGCCTGCCATCCGCGACGAGTTGTCGCTGCGCTGGCAAGGCTGCCACTGGCCGAAGCCGCTGGCCCTGACAACGGTGCGGAGTCTCGACCTGAGCGGGAGGAACATCAACGCGCTGCGCTCGAAGGACCTGCTTGGGCTGCACGACCTGCGCCGCCTGGACTTGTCCGACAACGCGCTGGAGGCACTGCCGGCGGGTCTGTTCGCCGGCATCAAGGGCTTGCGCGAAGCCTCGCTGGAAGGAAATCCCGGCGCACCCTTCGCGCTGACGGTGGAACTGGTGCGCATCGACGCCGAACCGTGGGCACCCGGCCCGGCGCGGCTGGCGCCACGAACCGAGTGGGCGGCACCTTTCGACCTCGTGGCCACCCTCTCCGCTTCGCCCGCCGAACTCGTCTCGAACACTCTGCCCACAACCGTGAACATCGCCGCAGGCGCAACGACAGGCCAGCCGTTCCGGGCAGCATCGAACAATAGCGCACCACTCAGGCTCCACGTCGCCGCAGCCCCGTTCCCCTCAGCCCAATGCGGAGACCGGCCCTGTTTCCGCGGCCTCCGAACAGCCCCAGGCCCGACCCTGACGCTGTTCCGACAGCCGCCCCGCGCACTGCCCATCCCCGAACTCGCCCCCCTACAAGGCGGCAACCCACTGCGCCTGCCGCTGGCAACGCTGGTCGAAGCGGAGGACCCGCTCGCGGACCTCCACTGGACCGCGACATCCTCGGACGACACGCTGGCAACGGTGCGCATCGCGGACGGCAGCCTAGAGGTCACTCCCCAACTGGCGATCTCCGGAACCGCCGAGATCACGCTGACCGCCACCGACACCGCAGGCCTCTCGACGACTCTGAGCTTCAACGTGTACGTGGAGTTCCACTGGCCAAACGGCCCGACGCGGGGCTGGCGCAGCACTCTGGGAAGCGACGACACCAAGCCGTAGTCGACGAGGATCTTACCGATACGCGCGCCCCCGCCTAACGTTGACCACATGGCGAGCGGATCGTGGCATCATTCCAACTATCGCTGACGGCCTTGCACTGGATGCTACCGGCGCTGGTCGCTAGGACACGCTTAAGGAGAACCGCCATGTCAGGCACGCTACTGGCCGCCGAGACGGCCTACTTCGACACCAACGCCAAGGAGCTCCTCTTGACCTATCCGAATCGCTATCTGTTGATCCACGGCGAAGAGGTCATTGGAGATTTCGAGCGCCACTCGGAAGCAGTCGCTGAAGGCGCACGTCGGTTCGGTCGAGGCCCGTTCCTTGTCCGCCGCACCGGCGACAAGGCAATCGAGTTCTCCGCTCCCGCCCTGTCTTTGGGGATCTTGCAGTGCCAACGTTGAACTTTCGAGCAGAAGCACCGGACAAGGACGGTCAGAGGGTTCCCGCGCCTGCCATCCTAGTGCGGAGCGGCCCCCTCTTGCCTGCAACGTTGACGGTGTCGGACTCCTACAGGCAAGCGCGTGCCGAACAAGGAGAGCCCGTACCCAGCGCAATCAACGGGTCCGCGTTGATCGACACCGGCGCCGGCAGGACCTGCGTAGATCAGGCAACCGCCGAACGTGCAGGGCTTCCCGTGATAGGCGAAGCAATGATGAACACCGCGTCCCACGCTGATCATCAAGTGCCCGTGTACAGCGGAAAGCTCTCAATCCCCGGCTTCAGCGGCATAGAGTTGGAGTACGCCATGGGTGCCAATCTCGAAAGCCAGAACTTGATCGCGCTCATTGGCCGCGATTTCCTGCAGGCTGCGGTTCTCGTCTACAACGGGACGGACGGCACCGTCTCGCTGTCCATTTGAAGGCGTGCCTGCACATCCGGGTGCCTGGCCGCGGCGGAAAGAGCCCTACCCGAACCGCTCCGCCAGTCTCCCTAAGCGCAAGGCCGTCTCGTTGCCGGGGCGTGGGCGGAAGGGCACGATCTGGGACATGAGCAAGGAGCAGACGGCGAACGCCGTGCCGATCAGGAACACGGCGGCGCGGGATTCCAGCCAGACGTAGCCGAGCAAGGCCGGAATCACCACCGCGGCGATGTGGTTGATGGTGAAGGAGACGCCGGCGGTGGAGGCGATGTCGGCCGGGTCCGCGATCTTCTGGAAGTACGTCTTGATGGCGATGGCGAGGGCGAAGAACATGTGGTCGAGGACGTACAGCCCGGCGGCGATGTAGGCGTTCTCGACGAAAGCGTAGGCCGTGAACACCACGATCAGGCCGACGTACTCCAACGTCAGCGCATGGCGTTCGCCGATGCGCCCGATCCACGCGCCGATGCGCTCGGCGAACAGGAAGTTGAAGACGTGGTTGACGAGGAACAGCGCGGCGATGTTCGCCGCCGAGTAGCCGAACTTCTCCACCATCAGGAAGCCGGCGAAGACGACGAAGATCTGCCGCCGCGCGCCGGAGAGGAACGTCAGGGAGTAGTAGAGCCAGTACCGCCCGCGCAGCACGATCTCCTTGCGCTGGGGCGTCTTCGAGTCGAAGTGCGGGAAGCGCCAAAGCGCCAGCGCGATGGCGAGAGCGCCGCCACCGGCGACGAGGTAGATCCAGTGGTACGCCGCCTCGAAGACTTCGAGCACCACGTACATCGCCGCGTAGACGAGCAGCGAAGTCGCCGAGCCCACCGCGATGAGCCGCCCGAGGATGCGCGGCGCCTCCTCCTTCGAGAGCCATTGCAGGGAGAGCGACTGGCGGATGGTCTCGAAGTAGTGGTAGCCGATGGACATCAGCACCGCCGTGCAGTACAGCCCGTACTCGCTCGGAAAGTACCCCGTCACGGCCACGCCCACGCCGAACAGCGCCACCGCCAGCACCGCGAACGTCTGTTCGCGCAGCACCAGAATCACGAACACCGCGGTGAAAGCGAGGAACCCCGGCACTTCGCGCAGGCTTTGCAGAATGCCGATTTCGCGCCCGGTGAACGCCGCCCGCTCGATGGCGAAGTTGTTCAGCAGCGCCTGCCACACGGCGAAGCCGAGCGGAATCGCCACGCTGGCCAGCACCAGGAAGCCGACCGGCGTTCGCCAGCGTTCGGGAACCATCAGCCGTCGTAGAAGCCGCGCGGGTGCAGGCCGAAGAGCCGTCGTTCGCGCTCGGTGCCGAGTTCGGCCAAGGCCGATGCGTCCACATGGTTGACGACGCTGGTCGGCTTCACCCGCTGCGCGATGTCGCGCCGCCCGTAGTGGACTTGCAGAAAGAAACGCCCGCGGTCGCCTTCGCGGGCCGGCAGGCGCCGATGCCATACGTCGGAAACGAACAGCGCCACGTCGCCAGCCGCGGCGACCAGCGGCAACGCCGCTCGCCCGTCGCAGCGCAGCGTCTCGTCGTCGCGCCGGTCGGCGGGCGGCGGCTGGCCGCACTTGTGGCTGCGCGGAATCACCGCAGTCGGCCCGCACTCGATGGGGCAGTCGTCGAGGAAGATGTGAACGCCGACGGCGAACACCGGATAGGGCATGTCGTCCGGCCAAGTCGTTCCCGGCGGCCGCGGCAGATGCGGCCCGGCGTCGATGTGCCAGCCGCCACCGCCGTGGCGATGCTCGGCGCCCGCCTGGTTGCGCCAGCAGGTGTTGGCGATGACGTGGCAGTCCTCGCCGATGAGCGGTTCGATGACGTCCAGAATCTCGCGCCGCGCCACCAGCTTCCGCGCCGCCGGGCAGCGATTGAACATTCCGTAGCGAAAGTCGTCGTCGTGGACTCTGGCGCGCCCATCCGCCGGCTCGGTCTCGTAGACGCGCAGAATCTCGGCGCGAGCGGCGCTCAGCGCCTCGCCCCCCAGCACGCCGCGCAACACTGCGTAGCCTTCGCGCTCCAAGTGGGCGCTCGCCTCCGGCGCCGGTTCCTCGCGGGCGAACAGATAGCCGCCGACACGCTTAAGCACTCGCCGCCTCCGCCTTCTCCATCGCCCACGGGTTGTCGCCCTCCCCCGCCACCGTCGTGCGCTTCATCACCCGCCGTTCCTCGAACGGCCAAGGATGGCCGCGGTGCAGCACGCAGCGGTTGTCCCATACGGCCAGATCGCCGGCCCGCCAGTGGTGGCGAAAGATGCGCGGCGGCTGGCAGGCGTTGGCGGTGAGTTCGCGCAGGAGCGCCCGGCCCTCCTCCACGTCCATGCCGACGACGTGCGAGGCGTGGCGACCGACGTACAGGCTCTTGCGTCCGGTCGCCGGATGCGTGCGCACCACCGGATGCGTCACGGGCGGCAGCGCATCCCATTCCCGCTGCGTGAGGATGGTGGCGCCGCCGATCTGCTGGCCTTGCGACCAAGCGTAGGAATGTACCGCCGTCAGGCCTTCCAAGCGCCGCTGGGTCGCGGCATCGAGCGCATCCCAAGCGGCGCGCATGTCCGCCCACTCGGTGTCGCCGCCGGACGCCGGAACCTCCACCGCGCGCAGCAAGGACGCCTTGGCGCCCACCTTCTTGAACGACGAATCCGTATGCCAGAAACGGTTGCCCTTCAGGAACAAGCCCAGCTTGTCGTCCGGCTTCGCCACCGTTCCGCCCGCGTCCACGTTGGAGAGCAGCGAGACTTCGGCGCGTTCGTCGCGCTTCGACAACGTGCGTTCCAGCGTGCCGAAGCGCCGGCTGAAGGCGATGTGCTCCGCCTCGCTCAGGTGCGCTTCGGGAAAGACCAGCACCGCGAACCGATGGAAGGCGTCCTCGACTCCGCGCCACGCGTCGTCCGCGAGCGCCCCGAGACGAGCGCCGCGAACAACGGCGCCCAAGGTTCCCTCGCCCGGCTCTATCTCCATGCTGGTCGCGTCTCTGTCCGCTTGAGCGTCAGGCGATTTTCGCACATGCGACTCGTTGATCGTGCGCGGATGCCGAGGTCACTCCTCCACCACCGTGGTTTCGCCGACCTGCTCAGCGGCGATCTGGGCTTCGCAGAACGGGAAGCGCACCCACTGCTTGGCGGCGTAGAGCGCGGTCTGGTCGCGGTAGTGGGCGGAAGCGGGGTCGGAGGACTGCGAGTGCGCAAGAATCGTGTCCGCGATCGGGCATTCGCTGTCGTCCCAGGTCACCGCCTGCACGTAGGAAGTGCCGGATTGGATGGCCGAGTAGCCGCCTTCCCGCAGCGCCGCCGAGATCGCACCGTAGACGCCCATGTTGCCGTCGCCGCCATGAATACTCAGGCGTTCTTCTGTGTGCGGGGCAAGCCCCTCGCGCTCCCCCGCCGAGGGATCTTCCTCTCCCGCCGGGGGCTGCACCCTACGAGCGTCGAACTGCACCTCGCGCCACGGCGCGTCGAGAGCGACACCGGCAGCGTCGAGCGCCAGCACGGCGTCGCTCAAGGCATCGACCACCAGTTCGCGATTGCGCACTTGGGCGACGTCGATGCCGCGCGGCGTCGTCAGCGGTGCCGTCTGATCGAAGCCCACCGCCCAGAAGCGCGGGTTGCCCACCACGCTGGTGAACTCGCTGCCGAGCTCGCCGCGGATGCGCCGCCAGAACTCAGTGAACACTTGGGTTCCGCGGCTGTCGTGGTCCGCCCGCCGGTCCCAAGCGCGCAGCACATCGCACGCCCGCTTGGCCCGCCCCGCCGGGCTCGCAGCGCCAGCAACGCCAGGCGTTAGCGCGCAGATGCGCAGCACGTCGTCCAGCACTAGTTCGGCGGCGTGGACGCGGTGCCGATAGAGCAGGCTCTTCAACGCGCCGAGGTCGAAGCCCTCCGCCGAGCGCCGCTGCTCCGCCACCATCAAGTGGCCGATGCGCGTGCGCAACTGCTGTTGGCGGTTCTCGAAGCCGAGGAATCCGAACACCACCGGGAAGCCGCGCAAGGGCGCGTCGGCGTTGGCCAGCCAGTAGCTGTCGTTGCTGTTCGCCACGTAGTCCACGGTGTGCAGCTTGGGCCGCGCCGCGTAGCCGTAGACGTCCGCATCCGCGGGACTGTCCTCGTCCCGTCCCCATTCGCAGCGCGCCATGGTGCCGTCGAGGGCCAAGGCGGCGTTGTTCGTCTGCCAGCGCAGCAGAAAGCGCGGCAGCGTGTTCACGCAGAGGGTCAGCTGCGCCTGCGTCAAGCGCGGCACCGGCGCGGCTTCAGCGTAGAACGCGTAGCCAGCGCGGTCCGCGGCCAGCGTGTGGAAGACGGGCACGCCGATGGTGCGCAAGGCGTCGGCGAACTCGGCGATGTTCCGCGCCTGCCCCATGCGCAGATACTGGTCCACCATCGTCGCGTAGCGGCTGGCGTTGGCGTCGCGGATCGCCGCCACCATGCCGCCGAGCAGCGGGCTGACGCCGGAGAGGTCCACTAGCGGGCCGTGGTGGGAGAGCCGAAAGGTCCGCTGCCGGGTTCGCACCTGGCCATCCGGCTCCTTCACCGCCACCGTCACAGTCTTGCTCGTCAAGTCGCGGAAACTCCGGTCGTACCGATAGCGCGTGGCGTTGCGCGGATGCAGCTGCAGTTCGTAGAGCGTGAAGCGCGTCGCCAGCGACACCGTGTGCGCCCACGCCAGATCGCGGTTGAAGCCGATGCCGACCAGCGGCATGCCGGGCAGCGTCGCGCCGGCCACGTCGTAGACGCCCGGAATCGTCAGATGCGCCTCGTAGAAGCTGCCGCTGCCGCCCCAGGGCCGATGCGGATTGGCGAGCAGCAGGCCGCGGCCAGTGCGGCTCAGGCCGCGCCCCACGGCAAGCGCGTTGCTGCCCGCTTCCGCATCGCCCAAGGCTTGGCCGAAGCGCCGCAGATCGCTCTCGAACGCGCCCCAATCCGCGCCGCCGATGCTCGGCATGGCAGGAGCGCTCGGCGCCGCGCCGACCGGGGACGAAGCAGCGAAGATGGCCTGGCGCACCAGCGGATGATCCGAGCTCGCCTGCAAGGTCAGCCGCGCCATCAGCATCCACACGTCCACGTCGTCGATGGCGTACACCCAACTCGCGTCGCGGCAGGCTTCCGGCAGCGCGCCGAGGCCGGTTTCGCGGAGGTAGCGGTTCATGCCAGCGGCGAAGCCTTCCACCAGCTGCGCCACGGCGCTGGTCGAAGCTGGCACGTGGTTGGCGCGGAACTCCGCCTTCGTGCCGAAGACCAGCCGCAGCACGAAGTCGGCCACCACGTCGCCTTCCGTCTCGCCGAAGAACTCGGCCGAGCGGCTCGTGGCGAAGACGATGTCGCGCATCGCCGCGCAGAAGTTGTCCACGGCGTAGGCATTGCCGAGACCGTAGCCGAGGCCGCCCCAGGTCGCCGCCCGCACATGCGGAATGCCATAGGCGGTGCGCCGCACCTCGGCGCGAAAGCGGGGAACGTTGCCATCGTCGCTGGACGAACGCACCGCGCTGGCGGCCACCAACGCCCCGCCATCGACCAGCCCACGCCCCTGCGCGTCGGCCGCGAACAGGAGCGCGCCGCCCAAGCACAGGGCCGCCACGGCGCAACCGCAGCGCCCAAACACGCCGCCTCGCATGGCTTTCGGCTAAGGCACCGCCGAGCGCGTCTCGGCGATGCCTTGGTCCACCACAGCACGCAGCGCCGTGGCGTCGTCGTCGCCTTCGAGCTTGCGCAGGCGGAACAGATCGATCTGCCGGTCCGCGGCGGCCCCCTCGCGGATGATCGAGCGCACGCGGTTCAGCTCCGCCTCGCAGTCGAGCCGCTCGGCGTCCTCCTGCAACTCGCCGAGCAGCCGTTCGGCGTACTCGTCGATGTCCTGGCGTCCGCCAGCGGTCATGTTGCCGAAGAAGGCGAGCACGCCGTAGCGCGAGGCGAGCCAGCGGTTCTCGGCGATCAGTTCGGTCGGTGGTTCGCTCGGCAGCGCCGTGGAGCGCAACAGGTAGGAGATCAGGCAGGCGTAGAGCGCTGCGATGGCGACGGCCTCGTCCAGCCGCGGGCATACGTCGCAGATGCGCAGTTCGATGGTGGGATAGCGCGCCGAGGGGCGGATGTCCCACCACAGTTCGCTGCCGTCCTGGATGAAGTCCAGCTGGCGGAAGTTGTCCACCAGCAGTTCGTAGTCGCGCACCGAGTGCAGCGGCGGCGGCAGATTGGTGCGCGGCAAGGCGCCGATGAGATTCAACCGCGAGGACTTGAAGCCGGTCTCCCGGCCGGAGCTGAACGCCGAGGACGTGGAGAGCGCCAGCAGCAGCGGCAGGTGGCGGCGCAGCGCGGTCATCACGCGCACTCGGCTCTCGGCATCGCCGAATCCGGCGTGGACGTGCATGCCCGCCACCAGAAAGCGCCGCACGCTCTCCTGGTAGGTGACGGCGAAGCGCCGATAGCGCTCGCGGGCGGTCGGCACCTGCATCTGCCAGTCCGCGAACGGATGCGTGGCGGTGGCCAGCACCGCGGCGCCGTGTTCCTCCGCCGCGTCCACCACCAGCCGCCGCGTCTCGCCCAGCGCCTCGCGCAGATCCGCAATCGACTTGCAGACCCGCGTGTTCGTTTCGATCTGCGAACGCAGAAACTCCGGCACCACCTTGTGCGGCCCCTTCGCCCGCTCGCAGGCCGCGAAGATGGCCTCGGCCGGCTCGGCGATGAGATCCCGCGATTCGGGATCGACGAGGAAGAACTCCTCCTCGACGCCCAAGGTGATGGAAGAGTTGAAAACCACGCGCGGCCCCTCCTTGCGCCAATCGTCGAATCGTTCGCCGTACCGAACCAGCCGCGAGAGCTTACCGCACCCGTCACTCTCAAGCTCCGAAGGTTGACCCGAACGCGCCGCTTCGCGCACAGTGCGCTGCGTCTTGAGCTTCCACGAGGCCAGCGCATGGCTCCCCTTTCCCGCTTCCGCATCGTCGAGTTGGGCATCGGCCCGGCGTCCGGTCTCGCAACCATGGTGCTCGCCGACTTCGGCGCCGACGTGGTGAAGATCGTGCCCCGCTCCGGCGACCCGTTCGCCAAGCTCGGCTCGTGGCCGCTGTGGACCCGCGGCAAGCGCCTGGTGCCGGCGGACCTGCGCGATGCCGAAGACGCGACGCAGGTGCGCAAACTGATCGTCGACTCCGCGGATGCCGTGCTCACTACGCTGAACAAGGCCCAACGGGAGCGTCTCGGCTTGGATCGCGAGAGCCTCGGCCGGCCGGATCTGGTGCTCGGCGTCGTCTCGGGCTTCGGCGAAGAAGGGCCGTACGCCAACTATCCCGGCTACGAGCCGGTGGTGGCGGCGAAATCCGGGCGCATGCTCTCGTTCGCCGGCGTGGCGGACCGCGACGGCCCCAACTATGCGGCGTTGCAGGTCGGTACCCACGCCACGGCGCAAAGCGCGGCCGCGGCGTTGCTGGCGGCGCTGATCGGGCGCGAGGCGACCGGCCACGGCTTCGCCTTCGACACCTCGCTGCTGCGCGGCATGATGCCCTACGAGATGGGCATCATGGCGATGGCGCAGCTGTGGGACAAAGGCATCCTCGAACGCCCGCAGGCGGCGCGCGACCGCACCCGCTCCATGCCGACGCTGAACTACCACCCGGTGCGCACCAAGGACGGCAAGTGGCTGCAACTCGGCAACCTGCTGCCGCATCTCTTGGCCAACTTCTTCCGCGCCGCCGGACTCGCCGACGAATTGAAGGACCCGAAATACGAAGGCGACCCGATGCGCTGGCCGCGGGAGACCCTCGAAGGCTTCCGCGACCACCTGTTCCGCCACATGCAAACGAAGACGCTGGCCGAGTGGACCGACCTGTTCGTCACGGACGGCGGCGTGGTCTCGCACCCCTACCAGACCACGCAGGATGCGCTGGAGGACCCGGACGTGGTCGCCAACGGCCATGTCGTGGAGCGCAACGGCAGCCGCCAGCTGGGGCTGCTCGCCAATCTCACCACGTCTCCCGGCGAAGTCGGCGACGCGGCCCAGGAGACCACTTTCGCCGCCATCCCGCCGCACGAGGTCGCCACTCGCGCCGCAAGCGGCCAAGCGCCGAAGCGGCCCCTCGAAGGCGTGGTCGTAGTGGAGAGCGCCACCATCATCGCGGCGCCGCTCGGCGCTTCGGTGCTCGCCGATCTCGGCGCTCGCGTCATCAAGCTCGAACCCTTGGGCGGCGACCCCTTCCGCAGCATGTTCCACGGCTTCGGCGCCTCCAAGTGCAACGCCGGCAAGGAGAGCATCTGCCTCGACCTGAAGTCGCCCGAAGGCCAGCGCATCGCGCAAGCCCTCGCCGCCAAGGCGGACATCTGGATCCACAACTACCGCATGGGCGTGCCGGAGAAGCTCGGCATCGGCTACGACGATCTTTCGGCGCTGAACCCGAATCTGGTGTACCTCTCCGCGAACGGCTACGGCCCGGCCGGCCCCGGCGCCAAGCGCCCGTCCACGCACCCGATTCCCGGCGCCGCGCTCGGCGGCGTGGTTTGGCAACTCGGCGAGCTGCCGCCGGAAGGCGAAGCGCAGGACGTCGGGCAACTGCGCGAAACGGCGCGCAAGCTCCTGCGCGCCAACGAAGTGAATCCGGACCCGAACACGTCGATGGTGGTCGCCACCAGCGCCCTGCTCGGCCTGGCCGCCCGCAAGGCGCTCGGCCGTGGCCAGAAGATCTTCGTGGACATGTTCGGTGCCAACGCCTACGCGAACTGGGACGACTTCCTCGCCTACGAAGGCAAGCCGGAACGCCCGCCGGTGGACGCCGAAGGCTACGGCCTCGGCCCGTTGCAGCGCCTCTACCGCTGCCGCGACGGCTGGGTCTTCCTGATGATCGCGAGCGACGCCGAGTGGGACGTCTTCGCTCGCGACACGAATCTGGCCATCACGCGCGACGATGCCAACCTCGGCGTAGTGCTGACCAAGCTCTTCGAGAGTGGCGACGCGGACGATTTCGAGCGCCGCCTCGCGCCCAAAGGCGTCGGCTGCGTCCGTGCCGACGGCGCCCAACCGCCCGACTTCTTCCTGAACGATCCGCACTGCGGCGTGGAGGAACTGCGCGTGCCGGCGATCCACCCGGATTGGGGCGACTACTACCGCAACGGCCCGATGGCGCGCTTCGCCAAGGGCGGCGCCTACCAGGGCGCAAGCGCGATGGGCGACTCCACCACGGCGCTGTTGGCGGAACTCGGCTACGACGCCGCGCAAGTCGCCGACTTGCTCGAGCGCCGCGTGGTGCGGGCCCGAGACGCGGCGTAGCCGCTGGCTTGGCGGCGGTTTCGCGAGCGGTGCGCCGAACCAGCGCGCTCGCCGTCGCCGCGGTACTGCTCGCCTGCTGCGGCCCGGGACTCCCGCCACCGAGCGAACAGGGCGTCGTTCGCGCCTTGGCCGCGGACGTCCTCGCGCCCATGGGCGACGTGCTGGTGGTCGGCGGACGCAGCGACTGCGGCAGCGGCGGAGAAACCAGCGCCGCGATCCCGGCCGCGCTCTTCGCCGCGTTCCTGAGCGCCAACGCCCGCGGTTCGGCACCGCTCGATCTGCAACCCCACGCCGGGCGTCTGCGCATCGACGCCAGCGGCGCGCCGCCGCACGCGCTCCGCGCCGAGCACCGGCGACCAGTGGTGGCCGTCTCCAGAGTGGGCATCGCCGGCTCGGAGGCCATCGTCTGCGTGGAGGTGTTCGGCGGCGAGGAACGCGGCTTCTTCCTGACCTTGGCCCGCGACCACGCTGGCAAGTGGAACGCGACATCCGAGGTCGAAGCCTGGCGCTTGGATGCGCCGCCGTGGGAGATCGAGCCGGAAGAACTGCCGGACGGCGAACCGTACAAGCCCGGATAGACCGATAGACCGCTACATGCGCGGGATGACTTCGTCCGTGAGCAGCAGAAAGGACTCGTGGCTGAGGATCGAAGCAAGCAGGTAGTTGAGCGGAATCTCCTCTTCCAAGCGCTTGAGTTCGTCCACCACCTTCGCCGGCGAGCCGTGGATGATCACCTCGTCGACGTAGCGCTCGATGCGTTCCTCCTTGGTGGCCGCGCCCGGCCCCGGCGCAGCGTAGGCATCGAGGGTCCACTGCGCGCCCTGCCTAGCGACTTCCCGCGCCGCTTCGTCCGTGCGGGCGATGGCCACCAGCCGCGCCATCGGCGTGTCCTGGGCGTTGTCGTGGCCGTGCTCGGCGAGCGCCGCGCGATAGCGGGCGTACTTGGCGGCGGTCTCGTCGTGGGTGGAGTGCGGGTCCATCAGAATCGCGTGGCCGTGCGAGGCCGACCAGTCGATGGCCTCCGGCGAAGACGAGGCGATCCACGTCGGCAGCGGATCCTGCAACGGCTTCGGCAGCACTTCCACATCGTGGTAGGCGTTGAAGCGCCCTTCGTAGTCGAGCGGCCCGTCGCGCCACGCCCGCAGCACCACCTCCACGTTCTCGCGGAAGCGGGCGTAGGAATCCTCGCGCCCGACGCCGAAGACCTCCATCTCCTTGCGGTCGAAGCCCCGCCCGGCACCCCAGTTCACGCGCCCGCCGGAGAGGTTGTCCAGCAGCGCCACTTCCTCCGCCAAGCGCAGCGGATGGTAGAACGCCGCCAAGCTGACGCCGGTGCCGATGCGCAGGCGGCGCGTGATGTCCGCGCAGTGCATCCCCATGATGTGAACCGACGGACACACGCTGTAGGTGGAGAAGTGGTGCTCGGCCAGCCACACCGCGTCGTAGCCGGCGCCGTCCATGATCCGCACCCGTTCGAGGGCGCGCTGGTACACCGTGCGCAGCGCCACCCGCCGCCCCGGCCAACTGAAGAACTGCAAGACCGCGAATTTCAAAAGACCGCCCCTTGTTCCGCCCGCATCCTAGCCACAGCGAACCATCGCCCTTGCATTCCGCGCCCACCTTGGGCAGGCTTCACCTCTGGCTGCGGGAATAGCTCAGTGGTAGAGCACAACCTTGCCAAGGTTGGGGTCGCGGGTTCAATCCCCGTTTCCCGCTCCACTCCCCTGCCTGCCCGGCGCTTGCGAAGGAAAGGCGTGGCCCCTTGCCTCAATTCGTCTCCCCTTCCCAGTAGTCGCGCTTGTCTTCGGGCCGCCCGACGAAGTGGAAGCGCCCGTCCGGCAGCCCGCTGCCGACGGCGAACTTGCCGCTGTCCGGGTACTCGCAGACGTCCGCTTCCGCCATGCTGGAAATGGCGAGGTACTTCAACGTGCCGCTGCCGACGTTGGTGAGCCGATGCGCCAGCTCCGGCCCGCCGCAGGGGGCGCCGAGCACGTCGCCAGCCGAAACCCGATGCGTCTCGTCGCCGAACCGGTACTCCCCCTCGCCTTCGAGCAGCACGAACATCTCGTCCACCACGTGGTGAACGTGGAACGGGCACAGCGACTTGCCCGGTTCCACCTCCACGTACGTCGCACCGAGCTTGGCAAGGCCGAGCTGCCGAGCGACCTGTCCCTCCATGCCGCCGAAGACCGGCCCGCGCCCATAGCGCTCCAACGCCAGCGCCGACAACGTCACCACGGGATTCGATTTCATTGCAGCCACAACGGTTCCTCATGTTCCTACGGGAAGCGTGTTGGAGAGTGCTACGTCGCCGCCCGATTTGGCAACGCCCTTCTGATGGCTTGAAGCAGCTTGTCGTTGGATGCGCTCCGCCGAACATCCTGAAATGCGAAGACGAGGACGGCAGAAGCGGCCTCATCCACCCATCAAGGAGGTCGCGTCCGAACTGGCGGTGAAGGCGCCGTTCACGTTGGTGTGCTCGCTGTTGGGCGTCGTCCTCGCGCTGTGCGTGATCGTGGCGGTTTCGTCAAAGCCGTTGTCGTCCTGCTGGGCGGTGAGCCCGACGCCCCGGTCGGGGGAAGCGCGGCCCTACAGCGCGTCGGCCTTCTCCGATTTGGATTCGCGCCAGCGCCGGAATGCGTCGAGACGTATGCCGTAGCGCGCCAGCACGCCCTCGTGGAGGCGTTGCAGTTCGTCGGCGATGAGGAATCGAACGTCCTCGCGGTCGTCGCTCGGCACGGCTTGTTCGATGATCGCCTCCCTGTCGGCTGCATCCAGCGAAGGCCGCATCACCGCGTCATGCACGGACTGCTTGATGACGTCCCGGTAGGCCAAGCGCAGTCTGGAAGGCTCTGCCAGGTCCTGCCTGATGGCGATGTACTCCCGCGTCGAGCGTTCGTATGCCCAGACGTAGAGATCGCGCAGCAGCTCGATGCGGATCGTCTCGTAGACGCCCAGCATGGCCTGAACGTACAGCTGCTGCGGAACGCCGAGGAAGGTCAGCGGGCAGAGGCTGGCGCGAATCAACGGCATGTTCGCGGCCAGCCGCGAGGTGCGCTTGTTCACGTCCGCGAAGGGCTGCAAGTACGGCAAGTGGACTAGGGCGAAGAACGACTGCTCGAACGGATCCTCGATGGCGGCGGCCTTTTCCAGCAGGATGTCGAACGTGTGCTCGATCTGCGCCGGTATCGCCAACGGGCGGTAGGCACTGGCGCCTATCTCCACCACGTGTTCCCGCAGGCGGCCTTCGTCGTTGGGGTTCGGCAGCAGGTTTTCGGCGAGCAGGCTGTGCAGGTTCAGCAGGGTGAAGCGGTTGAAGCGGATGGCGTCCACGTTGTCCACCAAGAGCTCGATGGCGGCCTTGTGGTTCAGGATCATTTGCGTCTCGATGGCCGCGCTGCCGGTCGCTTCGCGGGATTCCTCGATCAGTCGCTGGGTATCGAGCCAGCTGTAGGTGTTGCCTTCCAACCGGCTCGACGCCCACGAGAGGTCGATCAGCAAGCGGCCGACGAGGTCGCGGCCATAGGTTCCCGCGGCAAGGCGCTTCTGCTCCGGCGGCAGCTCGCCCATGCGCTGCAATCGTTCCCGCAACGGCGGCTGCAGGTACGACGTTTCGTTGGGGCGGTAGCCGAGCAGGAGTTCCTGTTGATAGGCAACCGGCTTGCGTGCCGGGACGGGCTGCTCGACGTAGGAGAGAATCTCCTTGCTGGCCGTGGTCAACGGGATTTCGCTACGCTGCGCGAGCAGATAGCGTCGCGCCCGGCCAGCACCCGCCGCGGTGACGAGCCCCTGCGCGGCAAGCTGCGCGAGCCAACGCTGCGCTGTCCGTCGGGTGACGTTCGGATGCCGAGCCAGAATCTCGGCAAGCGTGAGCCCGCCGCTCTCCCCGTGGAGGCTCTGCAGCAACTGTTGGGCCGATTCGGGCATTTGCTCAACCACCGCGCTCGGTACCCATTATGGCGCGATTTTGGCGCGATTCGGAGCCAATTTTGGCGCGATTTTGGCGCGATTAGAACGCAATTTTGGCGCGATTAACTCGAATCGCGCCATTCCATGCGGGAGTCGGATCGCAAGAGCTTGGCGGGAACCATCGAGCGCGGTGTGGAGCAGCATGGCCAAGTGTCGTGCGGAGGAAGGAGCACTTGGTCGTCTTCGACCGGCGCAAGGACAATCAGCCGGCAGCGACGTGGATCAGAGCAACGCCAGCGGGAAGCCGGCAGCGTCGCGGTTTGGCTGCTGTAGCCGTACCGAACGCTACCCCAACTCGAACCCATACTCCTTAGCTAGGCACCGCACGAGCTTCGGGGCGACTTCGGCCGTCGAGCACGGGCCGGCGAGAGCGGCGAGGGTGGTTACGCCTGTGCCGAGGAGGCCGCAAGGGACGATGCCGGCGAAGGGGGCGAGGTCCATGTCCACGTTCAGGCTCAAGCCGTGGTAGGTGCAGCCGCGACGCACCCGCAAGCCAAGGGCGGCGATCTTCTCCGTGCCGACGTAGACGCCTGGGGCCTTCGCCCGCGTCTTGGCGGCGACGCCGTATTCGCCCAGCAGCGCGATCACCGCGTTTTCGATGCCGTCCACCAAGCGGCGCACGGTCATGCCGAGGCGTCGCAGGTCGAATAGCAGATAGGCGACGATCTGGCCCGGCCCGTGGTAGGTCACTTGGCCGCCGCGATCGCTCTGCACTACCGGAATCTCGCCTGGCGCGAGCAGAAACTCGGCCTTGCCGGCCTGGCCCTGGGTGTACACGGGGCTGTGCTCGGTCAGCCACAACTCGTCGGGCGTGGCGTCGGTGCGGTTGTTGGTGAAGTCCCGCATCGCGTCGAAGACCTCTTGGTAGGCAGTGCCGGCGCCGAGGTCGCGCACCGAGAGCGTAGGGCTTGTCCCTTGCATGGAGACTCGCCGCGTCCGCTTGGCGCGAGGGCGATCAGTCCGCGTCTTCGGAACCGCCGAAGAGGCCGCGGAAGAACAGCGCGATGGCGTCCGCGAAGCGCGACAGGGCACCGGCTTCGGCAACCGCGGCGAAAGCGACGAGCGGCACCTCGGCCAGGACTTCGCCGTCCAAGGCGATGCGCAAGGTGCCGAGTTCGGCGCCGGCGGCGATGGGCGCTTCCAGCTGCTGCGGCAGGTCGAGCACGGCGTCGAGGTCGTCGTAGCGTCCGCGCGGCATGGTCAAACGCAGCGCTTCGGCGGTGCCGACGTCCATCGTCTCCGCCGTGCCGTACCAGACGTCCAGCGTGGCCAGCGCTTCGTTCGCCTCGTAGAGATCCCTGCTCTCGAAGTAGCGGAAGCCGTAGGCGAGAAGCTTCTGCGCGTCCTGGAACCGCGCGTCGTTGCTGGCGGCGCCCATCACCGTGGCGACCAGCCGCGTGCCGTCGCGCAGCGCCGAGGCCACGAGGCAGTAGCCGGCGGCGTCCGTGAGGCCGGTCTTCACGCCGTCGACGGACTTGTCGCGCCACAGCAGGCGGTTGCGGTTCGGCTGCACGATGTCGCCGTACTCGAAGGACTTCTCGGCGTACATGCGGTAGTGGTCTGGATAGCGGGCGACGAGCGCCGCCGAAAGCAGAGCCAGATCGCGGGCGGAGGATTCGTGGCCGTCGCCTGGCAGTCCGGTGGCGTTGACGAAATGCGACGACGTCATGCCGAGCGACTGCGCGTGGGCGTTCATCATGTTGGCGAAGCCGTCCTCCTCGCCGCCGATGTACTCGGCCACCGCGACGCTGGCGTCGTTGCCGGACTGGATGACGATGCCGCGCAGCAGGTCTTCGAGCTTCACCGTCGTGCCTTCGCGGACGAACATTTTCGAGCCCCCCGTGCGCCACGCCTTGACGCTGATGGGCACTTCGTCGTCCAAGGCGATGCGCCCGGAGGCCAACTCGCTGGCGGCGACGTAGCTGGTCATGATCTTGGTCAAGCTTGCCGGCGGCAACGCCAAGTCGCTGTCGCGTTCGGCGATGGTCCAGCCGGTATCCGCGTCCATCAGCACGTAGCTTCGCGCCGAGATGGGCGGCGCGTCGGGAACGATCTCGGGCGCGGCGGACGAAATCGCCGCGGCCAGCGCGGCGACGCACAAGATGGAGATTCGCGCGATCGGAACGGGCATGGCTACTCCTCGACAGTCACCGGCGCGCGCTCCTGGAACGCCAGCAGCGCCGTCAAGCGCTCGGCGTCCCTGGGCGTTTCCAGCGGGCCGATGCGCACGGTGAAGGCGCCGTGGGCGCGGATCACGTAGGCATCCGTGGACACCATCGGCGCAAGCTGGTCGCAGGCGGCGTCCGCATCGCGGTAGCGCTCGAAACGGCCAGCGCGAACGAACAGCGGTTCGTCGAGCATGGGCGGCTGGACTTGCGGCGCCACCGTCTGCACGCGCACCGGCGCGACGCCCTGCTCGTGGAAGCCGAGCTTCACCGCCGCGGCGTAGGAGAGGTCGATGATGCGCTGCGGGTGGAACGGGCCGCGGTCGTTCACGCGCACCACGGTGCTCTTGCCGTTGTCCAGATTGGTGACCCGCACGAAGGACGGCAGCGGCAGCGAACGGTGCGCGGCGGTGAGGTCGAACATGTCGTAGACCTCGCCGCTGGAGGTCTCGCGGCCGTTGAACTTCGTGCCGTACCAGGACGCCGTGCCGGTGCTGTCGTAGCCTTCCGCGCTGTCCAGCACCGTGTAGCGCTTGCCCCAGACGACGTAGGGCCGATTGCCGCGCGGGCTCTTGGGGATGCTCACCACCACTGGATCGGGCAGCGACGCCAAGTTCGGCGGCGGGCCTAGCGGCGCATGGTCCTGGCTTGCCGAGGCGATGGCCTCCGGCTGCGCGGCGCTCGATAGCACGCCAACGGGCTGCGGCACCGAGAAGTTCGTGGTCGCCGACTCGAGCGTTCCGTTCGACGAAGCGCTCGACGCTGTGCCGTTCGGCAGCGCGGCACAGCCGCCGAGCCCGACGCCGAACAGGCCAGCCGCGAGCGCCATCGGTGCGCGGACGCTACGCGCCACGGTCGCCCCCAGCGCTGCCGGAATGTTCGAGCGCCAGCTCGCCGTCGAAGCGCTCGCGTATCGCCTGGCTCAGTTGCAGCACCGCCAGCGCGTACATGGCGCTTCTGTTGTAGCGGGTGATGACGTGGAAGTCGTGCAGCCCCAGCCAGAACTCGACGCCGCTCTCGGTTTCCATGCGGAAGAGGGCCGCGCTCTCGTCGTCGCCGACCGCCTCGATGCCGGTCACGCCCTGGGTGCGCAGATCGCCGACCGCGAGCGTGAGGTCCAAGCCTGCGTTCGCGCCTGCCGCCAGCTCCTCGTTCGCCACTCCCACCGGCAGCGCCACCGGGCCGGTGCCGCGCCAGCCGTGCTTGGCGAAGTAGTTGGCGACGCTGCCGATGGCGTCCGTCTCGTTGCTCCAGATGTCACGCAGGCCGTCGTCGTCGAAGTCCACAGCGTAGGCGCGGTAGCTCGACGGGATGAACTGGCCGTAGCCCATGGCGCCGGCGTAGGATCCCTTGAAGACGAACGGATCCGCGTTTTCCTCGCGCACCAACAGCAGGAATTGAGTGAGTTCCCCCTTGAAGAAGGCGGCGCGACGAGGATAGTCGAAGGCCAGCGTGGCGAGCGAATCCAGCACGCGGTGGCTGCCGAGGATTCTGCCGTAGAAGGTCTCGACGCCGATGATGGCAGCGATGATCTCTTCGCTTACGCCGAACTGGTTGCGGGCCGCCCGCATGGCCGCCTCGTGTTCGCGCCAGAAAGCGACGCCGCCTTCGATGCGCTTGGCGGTCATGAAGATGCGGCGGTATTCGTGCCACTTCAGCGCCCGCTCCGCTGGCCGCGAGATGCTGGCGAGCACATCGTCGCTCTTCTGCGCGCTGGCGAAGACGTCGTCCAGCCAGTCGCGGGCGAAGCCGTGTTCGGCCACCAGCTCGTCGATGTACTGCCCGACCTCGGCGCGGTCGCCGTAGCCGGCGTTCGCCGCCGGCGTGGCGACCGCCAGCGCCAAGACCGCGGCCATTCCTAACCCAGACGTCAAAAAACCCCTTGGCGCACCGCGCGAAGCGGCCGCCGCTGCCATCACATCCATCGAGTTCCCTTCGATTGCGGTCGTGGCGTCCCTACCATCGCCGGTGCGTGTGGATCGACATGACGATGCCGAATCCGGCCAGCAGCGTGATGGCCGATGTGCCTCCGTAGCTCACCAGCGGCAGCGGCACGCCCACCACCGGCAGCAGCCCGGAGACCATGGCGATATTAACAAAGACGTAGGCGAAGAAAACCAGCGTCAGCGAACCCGCCGCCAGCCGTCCGAAAGTGTCCGGCGCGCGGGCTGCCATGAGCAGGGCGCGGGCGACCACCAGCAGATACAGCCCCAGCAGCAGCGCCGTGCCGAGCAGCCCCAGTTCCTCGCCGATGACGGCGATGATGAAGTCCGTGCTGCTCTCCGGCAGGAACTCGAGCTGCGCCTGGGTGCCTTGGGTCAGCCCCTTGCCGGAGAAGCCGCCGGAGCCGAGCGCGATCTTCGACTGGATGATGTTCCAGCCGGCGCCGAGGGGGTCGCGTTCGGGTTCGAGGAACGTCAGCACCCGCGCCTTCTGGTAGTCGCGCAGGACGAGCCACAAGAGCGGCGCGGCCAGAGCAGCCAGAGCCGTCGCGCCAGCTACGAGCCGCCAGCGGATGCCGGAAAGCAGCACGACGGCCAGCCCGCCGCCAGCCACCATGATGCCGGTGCCGAGATCCGGCTGCATGGCGATGAGGCCGGCCGGCAAGGCGAAGAGCACCACCGCGACGCCGAGTTCCTTCAAGTTTGGCGGCAGCGGCCGGTCGTGGAAGTAGGCGGCGATGGCCAACGGCACCGCCAGCTTCATCAGTTCCGAGGGCTGGAAGCGCGGCAGCCCAGGCAAGTCCAGCCAACGCTGGGCGCCTTTGGCGGTGACGCCGACCACGAACACGACCACCAGCAGCGCCAGGCCGACGCCGTAGATGACCCAGGCCCAGCGACGGTAGACGTGCGGCTGGAACTGCGCCGCGACCACCAACACGCCGAGCGCGGCGCCGATGCGCACGAGCTGGTTGACGAGCACGTCGGAGTTGCCGTGCGCGGCGCTGTACAGCACGACCAGGCCGAAGGCGACCAGGCCGAGCAGCGCCGTGAGCAGCAGCGGGTCCAGGTGCAGGTCGTGCAGGCGACGTTTGCCGTCGCCCGCGGCAAGCGGCATCGTGTGCGTGTAGTCGTGCGCCACTCTCTACATGCTCCTGCTACATGCCCTGCTACGTGCCTGCTATGAGCCGTCGATCAGTGTCGAGGCTGGTGGCGGGCGGCGTCGCCAAGGCGACCGGGCGACGCTCGTCGACGACGAGGCGCGGCAGCAGGTAGGCGTCCAGCACTTCCCGCGCCACCGGCCCGGCCACGGAACTGCCGCCGCCGCCGTTCTCCACCAGCACGGCGACCGCGAGTTCCGGCGCTTCGACCGGCGCGAAGGCCATGAACCAAGCGTGCTTGCGGCTGTACTCGTCGAGTTCTTCTTCGTCGTACTCGACGCCTTGCGGGATTTCCACCACTTGCGCGGTGCCGGACTTGCCGGCCATGCGGTAGGCGACGTCGCGCCCGATGTAGGCCCAGGCGGTGCCGTTCTGCTGATAGCCCTGGTTGCCGCGATGCACCACGTCCGTCATCGCGTCCACCATGCGGTTCCAGTCTTCCGCTTCGAGGCCGCCGACGGCTTCCACCGGCGCGGCCACGAACTCCGCCAGCGGCGCGTCGCTGGCGCGCAGCATGCGCGGTCTCACGAGCAGGCCGCGGTTGGCGATGGTCGCGGCGGCGGTGGCCAGTTGCAGCGGCGTCACCAGCAGATCGCCTTGGCCGATGGACATGTTCACCGTGTCGCCCGGATACCAGACCTCGCCCTTGTAGCCGGCCTTCCACGTGCTGTCCGGCAGCAGTCCCGGGTCGGCATCGGCGACGTCCAGCGCCGTCACCCGCCCGTAGCCGAATTGCGCGGCGAAGTCCGGCAGTGCGTCCACCTCCATCTTCGAGCCGAGATCGTAGAAGTAGACGTTCGACGAGCGGTAGATGGCGCGGTGCAGGTCGACGACGCCTTGGCCGCCGGCATTGCCGGGGCGCCAGTTCCAATCGCGGTAGACGCGGCGCTGGTTCGGCAGCCGGAACTCGCCACGGTCGTGCATGGTGCGTTCCCAGGTGGTGATGCCCAAGGCCCGGCCGGCGAGGCCGACGATCGGCTTGAAGGTGGAGCCGGGGGCGTAGCGCCCTTGGACGGCGCGGTTGAGCAGGGGGGTGTCGCGGGATTCCGAGAGCGCGCGGTAGCGGACCGCGTCGATGCCGGTGACGAACAGGTTGGGATCGTAGGCGGGGCTGCTTACGAGGGCGAGGATGCCGCCGGTGCCGGGATCGATGGCGACCACCGCGCCGCGCCGCTCGCCGAGGGCCGCGCTGGCGGCGATCTGCAGGTCCGTGTCGAGATGCAGCGTGATGCTCGAGCCGGCGGTGGGCCTGGCGCGGTCGATTTCGCGCTGGGTGACGCCTTCGACATTCACTTCGACGCTGCTCATGCCGGGTTCGCCGTGCAGCGACGCCTCGTAGAACGCCTCCACGCCGCGCTTGCCGATGACCTGGGTGGCGCGGTAGCGGCGCGGGTCGAGGGTGGCCAGATCGTCCTTCGAGATGCGCCGCACGGAACCGACCGCGTGCGCCATCAGCGGCCCGAACGGATAGCTGCGCACCGTCTCGGTGTGGATGTCGACGCCGCCCAGACGGTGTCTGTTGACCTCTATGACGGCGCGTTCCCGAGCGTCGATGTCGCGCTTCACGACGACCGGTTCGAGCCGATGGCGCTTGCGGTCGACGCGCTCCCGGAACGCCTCGATCTCCTGATCCGAGAGTTCCACCAAAGCGCGGATCTGCGCCAGTTTTCGGTCCCGGTCCGCGGTGCTCTCGACGACCATGGCGATGGAGTAGACGGTTCGGTTGTCCGCCAGCAGTTCGCCGTGGCGGTCGTAGATCAGGCCGCGCGCCGGGGCCAGCGCGACGCTCTGGAATCGGTTCTCGTCGGAGAGCGTGCTGTACTGGTCGTGCTCGACGACCATCAGCCACGCCAAGCGGAAAATCAGCACGCAGAAGAGAGCCGCCAGCACCACCATGATGGCGGTGGTGCGCGAGGCGAAGGCGGCCTGTTCCCGGGCCGCGTCCTTGACGCGGTGCGTCTCGCCGAATCCGATCAGCATGGTCGCGCTCGGCCGGCGGCTACTGCCGCCCGTACGGATGCCCGTGCAGAATCGCCCAAGCACGGTACAGCTGCTCCGCCACCAGCACCCGCGTCAGCTGGTGCGGAAAAGTGAGGGTGGAGAGCGACAACACGTGCGCCGCCCGCTGGCGCGCCGTTTCGCTCCAGCCCGTCGCGCCGCCGATCAGCAACGCCACGTCGCGCCCCGCCTGCCGCCAATCCGCCAGCAGCGTCGCCAGTTCGCGGCTGGTCGTGGGCCGGCCCCGCTGGTCGAACAGCACCGCCGTCTCGCGTGGCCGCAGCGCGCTCAGCAGGCGCTGCTCGTCGCTCTGCCCCAGGCGCGGCGTCACGATCACCAGATCCAACGAGTTCTCCGACGGCAAGCGCTTGGCGTAGTGCGCGAAACCTTCGTTGATCCATGAGGGGGCCTTGCCGACCGCGAGCAGCCGCAGTCTCAAGCGCTTGCCGACGCCGTGGCGCGGGCGTCCGTCGCGGCGTCCGCGTCCGTCGGGGCGACGGTGGGCGGGTCGAGAGCTTCCCACAGGCGCTCGAGATCGTAGAAGGCGCGGGTTTCCGCGCGCATGACGTGAACGACGACGTCCGCCAGGTCCACCAGCACCCAGTCGTTGCGGTCGCGCCCTTCGACGCCGAGCACCGCGAAGCCGTTCGCCTTCACGGTCTGCAGCAGATGATCGACGATTGCGCGGACGTGACGGTTGGAGGTGCCGCTCGCGATCACCATGTGGTCCGTGACGTCGGTCAAGCTGGAAACGGGCAGCGCGAGCGCATCGACGGCCTTGCGGTCGTCGATGGCGGCCATCACCAGGTTCAAGATGTTCGACAAACCGGCAAGCGCCTCGTCGCTTGGCCTTTCCTGCGCAACGCGATCAGCGACGCACTTCAGCCGCTGGCCGGCGGCTCTCGCGCACCGTACAGGCCGTTGCGCCTAATATAGTCCCAGACCGTGGCGGGTAGCAATGCGCCCGGATTCCGGTCCGTGGCGATGGTGCGCCGCACCGTGGTGGCGGAGATGTCGAGCATCCCGGCGGTCAGGAAGTGGATGCCGCCGTGCTCGCGGCTGGCCAGCGCAGTTGGATCGCCGACGACCTCGAAACCGGGCGGCGCGGAACGCTGCCGAGGCGCGCCGGGGCGCTCGAAAACGAGCAGGTTGCAGAGCGTGGGCACCTCGGCGGCCCGATGCCATTCGGAGACCGAATCCAGCGCGTCGCCGCCGATGAACCAGACTACAGGCCCGTCGCGAGTCAGGTCGCGGAGCGTGTCCACGGTGTAGGACGGTCCGTCGCGTTCGAGCTCCAGCCGCGAGACGTCGAGGCGGTCGCCGGCGGTGGCGAGCGTCAACATGCGCCAGCGATGCGCGGCGCTTGCTTGCGGCGCCGAGCGATGCCAAGGCCGAGCGGCCGGCAGCAGCGTGACGCTGGCAATGCCGAGCGCGTCGCGGCCCAAACGCGCGGCGTGAAGGTGGCCAAGATGGACAGGATCGAAGGTGCCGCCGAAGACGGCGCGGCAAACCGGGACTCGGTCGCTGCGCTCGCGCTGCCCGGTCGCGTCTTTGAGTGCGCCGCGCTGCGGATGCGGCAGTGAAGGAGCTGGCAAGGCTTCAGCTGCTCAGCTTGGCAAGAATGTCTTTCAGCGCTTCGAGCCGGGCCATCGGGTCCTGCATTTCCAGCATGCCCTGCTTCGTCTCGGCATCGACCGGCAGCAGTTCGGCCAGCCGCCAGCCCACGGATCGCGCGTCCTCGTAGTCGACCTCGGCGCCGAGCTTGCGCACCAGCGGGTGGGCGACGAGCATGCGCAGCGTCGCGATCAGCGACTCGAACTCCTCCGGCATGGGCGCGGCTGGTTCTTCCGGCAGGAACTCCACCTCGGCCAGCGTCAGATGGTCCGCGGCCTGCCAAGAGCGATGGATGCGGAACTTCCCTTTGCCTGCGCAGACGACCCCCAACATGCCGTTCGAGAGCTGGTTGAAGTCCGCGATGCGCGCGTAGGTGCCGACCTCGAACAGCGTCGGCGGGCGCTCGTCCTTGCGCCGCCGCGCCTCCACGCCTTCGCGGATGAGCACGACGCCGAAGCCGCTCTGGGTCTTCATGCAGCGCCCGACGAGGTCGAGATAGCGCGGCTCGAAGATGCGCAGCGGCATTCGCCCACCGCTGAACAGCACGTTGCCGAGCGGGAACAGCGGGATTTCCTTGCGTGTCGTCATCGCTTCCGAGGTGGGTTCCTGGTTTGGCGCAAGTTCGGCCGCGGTGCGGCGGTCTTTGTGCGCGAAGTCGACGGCCATCGTCCGCGGTAGCCGTCGGCGCGTCAAGACGCGCCGCAGCGAAGGCGCTTGTGGTTAGACTGCGCGGATGGCAGCGCCGGATCTCGGTCTCGTTCAGATCGTCGCGTTGGCGCTGATCCAGGGCGTCGCCGAGTTTCTGCCGATTTCCAGCTCCGCGCATCTGGTGCTGCCGGCCGCGCTCTCCGATTGGCCGGACCAAGGCCTCGCGTTCGACGTCGCCGTGCATTGCGGCACGTTGCTCGCGGCGCTTGCCTACTTTCGGCGCGAGCTGACCGGCTTCGCCCACAGCGGACTCGCCCTGCTGACCCGCGGCGAGCGCGACGACAACGTGGCGATGATGGCGCGCATCGCGCTGGCCACGTTGCCGATCGTGGTTGTCGGAGTTCTGTTCAAGGGCGCCGTCGAGGCGCATCTGCGCACGACGACGGTCATCGGCGCAACCACGCTGGTGTTCGGCATCGCCCTGTGGTGGGCGGATAGTCGGCGTTGGCGAGGCGACGTCGACGTGACCCATGTGCCGAGCCATTGGCAGGCGCTGCTGGTCGGCTGCGCCCAGGCGCTGGCGGTAGTGCCAGGCACGTCGCGATCGGGCGTGACCGTGGCCGCGGCGCTTGCGCTCGGCTTCGCCAGAACGACCGCGCTGCGCTTCTCGTTCCTGCTGGCCATCCCGGCGATTGCCGGCGCCGCGCTGCTGACCGCGCTGGAAACGCCGACCAGCGCCATGCCGCCTTGGAGCGACTTGGCGCTCGGCTTCGCCTTGGCCGCGGCGAGCGCGTTCGTGTGCATCGCCGCGTTCATCCGCTTCGTCGAACGCATCGGCATGGCGCCGTTCGCCGTCTATCGCGTGTTGCTCGGCGCTGCGCTGCTGCTGTTCTTCTAGGGCGGATCGGCGCCGCGCCACTTAGAACGGAATGTCGTCCTCGAAGTCGTCGTCCGGGGGCGGCGGAGGCGGCGGCTGGCGCGACGGCCCGGCGGAGCGCTGCGGCCCGTAGCCGCCGCCGGACGGAGCGTTCTGCGGGGCGCTGGCCTCCTGGCCGTAGCCGCCGCCGTAGCCATCGCCTTGGCCTCCCCGGCTGTCCAGCATCTGCATTTCCCGCGCCACCACTTCGGTGCTGTAGCGGGTCTGGCCGTCCTGCCCTTCCCAGGATCGCGTCTGCAACCGGCCCTCGATGTAGACCTTCGAGCCCTTGCGCAGGTACTCGCCGCAGATTTCCGCCAGCCGCGCGAAGCAGACGACGCGGTGCCACTCCGTGCGTTCGACGCGCTCGTTGGAGTTGCGATCGTTCCAGCTCTCGCTGGTCGCCAAGCGAAGGTTGGCGACGGGCTGCTGGCTCTGGGTGTAGCGCATCTCCGGATCGGCCCCCAGATTGCCGATCAGAATGACTTTGTTGATGCCCCGTGCCATGCGTTGCTCCTTCCCGAACCCCTTGGCTGCACAAGACGAGCAAGTCTAGCGCATCGTCGCCCTCGCGCCAGAGAACGGAGCGCAATTTGCACGATTCCGCGGCACCCGTTCAGCACTGCGCCCCCGAACCACATCACCTGCTACCTACCACGGCGCTGCCAGCACGTCCGGGACGTTCGCCGCCACGACGACTGGACGGTCACGCTGTCGCGTTCGGCACCACCCAGCAGTTTGCGAGCAGCAGCATCATGCTGCGCCGTCCAGCGGCGAACACAGCAGCGCCTTCGTTCGATTGGCGACCGGAAACAGCGCTTCCGGGAGGCGCACGGTCAGCCCTTCAGCGAGGCGATCACGTCCGCGATGGACGCCTTGGCGTCGCCGAACAGCATGCGGGTGTTGGTGCCGAAGAAGAGTGGATTGTCCACGCCGGCGAAACCGGAAGCCATCGAGCGCTTGAGCACGAAGACCGTGCGGGCGTGGTCGACGTTGATGATCGGCATCCCGTAGATGGGGCTCGCTTCGTCCTCCCGCGCCGAAGGATTCACCACGTCGTTGGCGCCGATCACAACCGCCACGTCGATGTTCGCCATGCGCGGGTTGATGTCCTCCATCTCCACCAGCTGGTCGTAGGGCACGTTGGCCTCGGCGAGCAGCACGTTCATGTGCCCAGGCATGCGCCCGGCCACCGGGTGGATCGCGTAGGTCACCTCGGTGCCGTTCTCCTCCAGCAGTTCGCCGAGTTCCTGCACCACGTGCTGCGCCTGCGCCACCGCCATGCCGTAGCCGGGAACGAAGGTCACCGCGCTGGCGGCTTCCAGAATCAGGCTCGCGTCCTCGGCGCTGATGGGATTGGCTTCGCCTTCCACCTTGGTCGCCGCCTTGACGGCGCCGAAGCCGCTGAACAGCACGTTGGCGAGCGAGCGGTTCATCGCCTTGCACATGATGTTGGTGAGGATGATGCCCGCCGCGCCGACCAGCGAGCCGGAGACGATCAGCACGTTGTTGTTGATGGCGAAACCGGCGGCGCATGCGGCGAGGCCCGAGTAGCTGTTCAGCAGCGAGATCACCACCGGCATGTCTGCGCCGCCGATCGGCACCACGGCCATCACGCCAAGCAGGCCGGCGATCACGAGCACGGCGACGAAGTACGGCGAGGTCGGCTGCGGGTCGAGGACGAACAGCACGCCGCACGCGAGCAGCGCGATCAGGAGCGCGGCGTTGATGAAGCGCTGCCCGCCGAACACCACGGCGGCGCTGGAAATCGCGCCGGCGAGCTTGCCCCAGGCGACTAGGCTGCCGGTGAAGGTGATGCCGCCGATCATCACCGAGAGGAACACGGTCGCCGCGGTGAACGTGGAAACGCCCGTGGCGTCGCCAACGCCGTCGGCGAACAGCGCCGCCCACCCCACCAGAAGACTCGCCACGCCGCCGGAGCCGTTGAACAGCGCGACCATTTCCGGCATCGCCGTCATCGCCACCAGGCGCGACGCCAATGCGCCCACCAAGGCCCCGGCAGCGGCGGCCACGGCGATCCAGTGCAGTTCCACGACGCCTCTGGAAAGCAGCGTCACGACGATGGCGATCAACATGCCGGCCGCGGAAAGCAGGTTGCCGCGACGCGCGGTGGCCGGCGAGCCGAGCATCTTCAAGCCGAACACGAAGAGCACCGCCGCCGCGATGTAGGCGAGGTTGACGGCCAGGGCGCTCACGGCGACTTCGACTCGTCCTTCGTGTCGCCAGCTCCGCGCTTGCGGAACATCCCCAGCATCCGGTCGGTCACCAGATAGCCGCCCACCACGTTCACGGTGGCGAAGAACACCGCCCCGGAACCGAGCAGCGTCGCCAGCCAGTCCGGGCCGCCAGCCCCGGCGGCCAGCAAGGCGCCGACGATGGTGACGCCGGAAATCGCGTTGGCGCCGGACATCAGCGGCGTGTGCAGGGTCGCCGGCACCTTGGAGATCAACTCGAACCCGAGAAAGATCGAGAGGACGAGAATGAAGGCGAGATAGACGGGCAGGAGTTCCATCGGCGTTGGGCGCTAGAGAGCGCGGATGGTCTCGCTCACGATGTCGCCATCGCGCGTCAATACGCAGCCGGCGACGATTTCGTCGTCCGGGTTCAAGCGCACCGCGGACGCTTCGGCATCCCAGAACTCGTCCAGAAGGTGCGTCACGTTCGCCGAATACATTTCGCTCGCGTTGCTCGCCACCTCCGACGGCAGATTGCCGAGGCCGAGCACCTTGGCGCCGCCGATGGCGACCACTTCGTCCAGCACCGAACCTTCCACGTTGCCGCCCGACTCCACCGCCATGTCCACGACGACGCTGCCGGCGCGCATCGCCGCCACCATGTCCTCGTCGACGATGCGCGGCGCCGGACGCCCGAACACTTGCGCGGTGGTGATCACCACGTCGGCCCGCGCCACCACTTCCTTCATGCCTTGGCGCTGCCGTTCCAGCTGCTCCGCGGTGAGCGCTTGGGCGTAGCCGTCGGCGGTCTCGCCGGCTTCCCCCACGTCGATGGTGACGAACTTCGCGCCGAGCGACTGCACCTGCTCCGCCACCACCGGCCGCGTGTCGAACGCTTCGACGCGGGCGCCCAGGCGCTTCGCGGTGGCGATGGCCTGCAAGCCCGCCACGCCGGCGCCGATCACGAACACCCGCGCCGGCGAAATCGTGCCGGCCGGCGTCATCATCATCGGAAAAATGCGCGGACAGTGCGCGGCGGCGAGAACGACCGCGACGTAGCCGGCCAGATTCGCCTGCGACGAGAGGGCGTCCATCTTCTGCGCCCGCGTGGTTCGCGGCACCATCTCCATGCACACGGACGTGACGCCGCGAGCGGCGAGCTTCTCCACCAGGGGCTTGTTGTTGAAGGGGTCGAGAAAGCTCACGTGCAGCGACTGTTCCGGCAGCAGGTCGACGTCCTCGGGCCGTGGCGGACGCACGCGCAGCACGACTTCGGAGGAGACGACGGCGGAGGCGATGTCGGTCACGACATCGGCCCCGGCATCGCGGTAGGCGTCGTCTTCGACCCCGGACGCGAGGCCGACGCCGGCTTCGACCATCACGTCGAAACCGAGCGCGGCGAGTTTCTTGACGCTGCCGGGAACGAGCGCGGCACGCAGTTCGCCGGGCCACGTCTCCCTGGGCACGGCGACACGCATCGTGAGGAAACACCGTTTCGGCAACGGACTGCGAAGCATAGTCGAAACCGCCGCCGGAACATAGACCGCTCGCCTCGAATTCGGCGGAAACAGACCCTCACTTCACCCGGCGCTTGGCGGCCGTTCGGCGCATGCTCGCGCCGGTTACTTCCGCCGCGTGGCGAAGGCGAGCGTGTTGCCGCTCGGGTCCTCGAAGAACGCCATCCACTCGGTTTCGCCAGCGGGCCCGAAGGTGCCGTCTTCGTCCTTGTGGATGGGGTGCGGATTGGCGACTTCCACGCCCTTGGCGCGGAGATCGGCGACTGCCGCGTCGATGTCGCTGGTCTGGATGTAGAGGACGGCGCTGTTCGCGGCGGCTGTTGCGCCGGTCTCGAACAGCAGGCGAACGCCGTCGAAGTCGAAGAACAGGAGGCCGGGCGGGTCGAAGCGGGCCACGAAGTCCGCGCCCAGCACGTCGCGGTAGAACGCCTCCGCGGCATCCAGGTCCGCGACGCGAAGGGCGATCTGGTGGAGCTTCACGCGCTCGGCACCCGCAAGAACAGGCGCGGCCTTCGCCGTCGAGGGCCGCGCCTTCGGCTACGCGGCCAGCTCGCGGACGATGCGTTCGCGGTCGGCCTTGGGCAGCTGCGCGTAGGCCGCCGAAGTTCGATCCACGATGTCGCCGAAGCGCGACTTCATCTCCGCGGCGATGCGCTCCGGTTCGGCGACGATGGCGAAGCGGCGCACCATCTCCTCGTCGATCAGCTCGCCCATTTCCGCCCAGCGCCCCTGCTTGGACATGGCGTTCAGCTTCGGCTGCAAGTCGCCAGCGTCGATGCTGTCCAGCACCGGCTTGTAGGCCGGGGTGGAACCGTAGAAGGCGATCTGGCGGCGCGTCGCCATCTGCGCGGCGGCAAGCTCCTTTTCGTCGCGCCCGGTCACCACGAAGCAGGGATAGGAAATCTCGAAGTTGGCGCGGGATTTGTCCTCGCCCTTCGCGCGCGCCTTGGCGAAGCCGCGTTCCAAGGCCGGCAGCGTCGTCTCGCGGAGGTACTTCTCGGTGGTGAACGCATGCACGATGATGCCGTCCGCCACTTCGCCGGCCACTTCCGTCATCAGCGGCCCCACCGCCGCCAGGAAGACGCGCGGGGCGCCGTGCTCGGTGTTGTCGGGCGTGAAGAAGGGCGTCATCAGCGTGTGGCTGTAGAACTTGCCGGTGAACTGCAACGGCTCGCCCTTGTGCCAAGTGGCCCAGATGGCGCGCATCGCCAGAATGAACTCGCGCATCCGCGCCGCTGGCGAAGACCACGGCATGGAGAACCGCTTGGTGATGTGGGCGCGGATCTGCGAACCCAGGCCGAGCACGAAGCGCCCGTTCGAGGCCGCGTTCAGGTCGTGCCCCAGCTGCGCGAGCAGCATCGGCGTGCGCGCGAACGCCACCGCGATGCCGGTGATGAGGTCCACCTGCTCGGTCTCCTGGGCGGCGAAGGCGAGCGGAATGAAGGGATCGTGGGCGGTCTCCGCGGTCTGGATGCCGCCGTAGCCCATCGCTTCCAACTCGCGCGCTTGCGCCCCGACCTTCGTCACGTCCCAGCCGACTCCGCCGTCTACTTTCACGTTGCTCCCCTCATGGTTCGTGTTCGGCGCCGGATGCGCGGAACGGGAGCGCGACATTAGCAGATGGCGCAGGGGAGTGGGCGTCGAAAGCCAGCTTTCAGGCGATGACGCCGGCGGCGGCAAGCGCTTCCACTTGCGCTGGCGAGAGGCCGAGGTCCGCGGCGACGACTTCGCGGGTGTGTTGGCCGAGCAGGGGCGCGGCCTTGATCGGCACCTTGCTCTCGGACATCCGCGCCGGCCAGCCAAGCAGCTTCACCTTGCCGGCCGTCGCGTGCTCCACTTCGTGGACGAAGCCGCGTTCGACGAGATGCGGGTTGCGGTAGAGGTCGCTGGTATCCAGCACGGCGCTTGCCGGCACCCCGGCTTCGGCGAGCACGCGCATCGCCTCGTACTTGCCCCGTTGCAGCGTCCACGCCTCGATTTCCCGATGCAGGGCGTCGCGCTCGGCGTGGCGGCGCCTTGGGTCCGCGTAGCGTTCGTCGGCGAGCAGGTCCTCGCGGTCGATGGCCTGGCAGAGGTGTTCCCACATGCGCGGCGTCACGGCCATGATGTAGACGTAGTCGTTGGCGCCGTCGCCCTTGCAGCGGTACAGCGCCATGCTCGCCGTGGCGCCGTTGCCGTGCCGCCGCGCCGCCCGCTCGCCGTAGTTGCCGCTGGACGTGGCGGTGCGCAGGTAGTAGGTCATCGCTTCCTGCATCGAGAGTTCGATGCACTGCCCCTTGCCGGTCTTCAGCCGCTGCACGTAGGCGGCGGCGATGGCGAGCGCCATCTGGATGCCGGTGCCAGCATCGCCGGTGGTCGGGCCGGGGCGCATCGGCGGGCCGTCCGGCTCGCCGGTGATGGAGAAGGCGCCGGCCGCGGACTGCGCCACCATGTCGTAGCACTTGTAGTCCGCCCACGGCCCGGACGTGCCGAAGCCCTTGATGCGGGCGTAGATGATGTCCGGCTTCGCGGCGCGCATGGCGGCGTAGTCGAGGCCGAGCTTCTCCATCACGCCGGGGCCGTAGTTCTCGACGAAGACGTCGTAGCTCGGCAGCATGTCGAACAGCAGCTTGCGACCGTCGGGCCGCGAGAGGTCGATGGCCGCGCTGCGCTTGTTGGAGTTCCACACCACGAAATACTCGGCGCTGCCCGACGGGCCGCGGCCCGGATCGCCGCCCTCGGGGCGCTCGACCTTCACCACGTCCGCGCCCAGCCAAGCGAGCGCCTGGGTGCAGGACGTGCCCGCTTCGTACTGGGTCATGTCGAGAATGCGGAGACCGTCGAGTGCCGGCATGGCTTGAGTCCTCCTCTGCCTAGCGCTGAGTACGCCGCACGCACCCCTACCCTAGGCGTTCCTTGATGTCGGCGGCGATCTCTTCCGGCGTGACGCCCGGCTCGTAGCGCGCCAGCACCGCGCCCTCGCCATCGACGAGGAACTTGGTGAAGTTCCAGGCGATGTCGGATTCGCCGTCCGGCCGTGCCTGCTCCGCCTTCAGATGCTTGTACAGGTCGCAAGCGCCGGGGCCGTTCACCTCGACCTTGCCGAAGATCTGGAAGTTGGCGTCGTACTTGGACTTGGCGAACTCGAGGATCTCCTCGTGGGTGCCCGGCTCCTGCGCCCCGAACTGGTTGCAGGGGAAGCCGAGCACGGTGGCGGCGCCGCTCTCTTCAATGGTACGCAGACCTGCGTACTGGGGGGTCAGCCCTCATTGGCTGGCGAGGTTCACCACCAGACACGCCGCGCCCTTGTACTGCTCGAAGCTCAGCTGCTCGCCGGTGATGGTCGCCATGGCGAGATCGTGAAATGCGCTCATCGTTGCCTCCGCTGTTCTCGCGCCCCGGCAAGCGTTCGTGTCGCCAGCCAAGGCACCTGCTAGGATTGGCATGTTCCGCCAAGCGAGGGGACAAGGCAAGCGCCGTGATCGCCTCGATGGACAGCGCAGCGGAATCTCGACTGAACCGGGGGAGACTTCCTTGACCACGTTGACTTTGGAACAGAAGCAGGCGCTCTACCGCGACGGCTACATCGTCGTGAAGAACGCCGTCTCGCAAGCACTGGTGGACGCGGCGCTCGATTGCCACGCCAAGACCGAAAAGGGCGACTACTCGGGCCGCAAGGCGCCGATGACGGACTTGGTGAACGCCTCGTCCATCACGCCGATCCTGCACGACGCGATGGGCTACTTCGACCCGCCCATCGTCTGCCAAGTGGGCTTCAGCGGCGTCCGCAAGCCCGGCGACCACTTCAACAATCTCGGCTACCGCGAACGCGACCAGCCCTACTACGCCGCCGAATCGCACATGGATGGCCTGTGTACCATCGGCGTGCCGCAGGAAGTCCAGGAGGGCACGGAGGCGGAAATCTACAGCCGCTACGTCGCCTCGGGCCCCAAGGGCGACCTCGGCCGCAGCGCCGACGTGATCGGCCACAACAGCGTGCCGCTCTTCGAGGATCCGGAGATGACCCTCGGCATGGGCAGCTTCACCGCCTTCGTGTTCGTCTGCCTGAACGATCAGACCCGCGAAGGCTGCGGCCAGACGGCGCTGCTCAAGGGCGCCCACCACGCCACGGAGAAATTCTTCCGCTGGCAGCGCTCGGTGAACGGCTGCATCGGCCCGGAAGGCCCCGGCTGGCCGCGCCTGAACCACGACGCGCCCAATCGCTGCGGTTTGGTCTATCTGCCGCAAGCGGTGCGCGAACAGTTCATCGACGAGACCTCCGAGCACACCCCGGACGGCGTGCAATGGCCCCGCCCGACGCAGATCCTCATGGAACCGGGCGATGCGTGCATCACCGTCTTCCACATGCCCCACTCCGGCACCCGCAACGAGAACGGCACGGAATCGCGCAAGAACGTGATCTTCCGCATCCGCAACAAGAAGCGGCAGCCGGAAAAGATGGTGAACGGCGTCACCGACCACCCGGACCGCGGCCAGCGCGGCGAATGGCTGGAGTACGAACCCGGCAACGACCCTTGGGAACGCTCCAAGGACGCCCTCTGCAACCAGTGGGACGAATGGGAAGGCATGGGGGAGGTGGTCGCGGCAGCGCAATCGGCCGCCTAGCCTGAACAGGCAAGCCTAACGCGGCCGCCAAGCCTAGAGAAGAAACGGCGACGGTCAGCCCACCACATGGGCGACGACGAATAAGAGCCATCCTCCGGCAGACGGACAAGGGCGTACCCACCTGCAGAGCCAAGCAGCACCGTGCCAACGCCCTCGGCGGAGCGTTGTTCGTTGGCCTAGGCGGTGGTTGGTCGGTACTTCTTGTAGTGCGTGAGGTTGCTGGGGGGAATGGTCTCGTCCTCGGTTCCTTGGCCGGTGTTTTGATCGACCTTGATGTTTGGGGCGCCGTGGCTCTCGATCACGTCGGTGAGGACGTAGAAGGTGGGCCTCCTCCAAGGCTTCTTCGCGGGCGCTTCGCCCGCGTCGTCTTCGCTCGATGCGCTAGCGACGGCAGGGCTCCCGCTCGACTTGCCATCAGGGGGGGGGGGGGGGGGGGGGGGAATTCTGCGAATGTGCCATGTCCTAGGTTCCTCCTTTGCGGGTCGGCTTCGTTGATCCCGCCTTGCGACTGCTGGCCCTCTCCGTCTTCAAGGCCAAGGAGCGTCCACGGGAGCCCTCGCTTGTTGAAGGCGTACCCAAGCCCTCGCGTCGTCCTCAACGGGCGGCGCACAGCCATCAAGGCGCAGAGTGCTTGCGCAATCGCCGCTTGTCAAGCGCTTTTCACGCCTTCGCCGACGATACCCGCTCCTAGGAGCCGAAGCGGTAGCGCAGCTTGATGATGAAGACGTCCACGATGGGCTCTTCGAGGGCGTCCAGGAACAGGTCGTTGAAGCCGTCGTCGACGCGGTCCGGCAGGTTGGCGCCGCGGGTGTAGACCACGAACAGGTCCGAGAGCGGGCCGATCTCCCAGCGGTAGCGCAGTTGCGCGACCAGGCGCGAGATGGCGAAGTCGTCGCTCTCCGCCGGCGCATCGCGCAGCCGCAGTTCGCCGCCGCCGTTGGGGATTTCCAGGAACTGCTGTTCGTCGGCGCGGATGCCGGCCCACTGCGTGGTCAGGCGCAGCTGCTGGCGCGCCGAGAGGAACAGGTCGATGGCGATGCGCGGCTGGATGTCGTAGGCGCGGTAGGTGGTGAACCGGCCGTCGCCGCGGTAGACCAGCCAGCCGTCGCGGTCCTTGTAGCGCACGTCGAAATCCACCGAGAAGCGATGGAACGGCGTGAACGTGAAGCCGGTGTCGAAGAGCAGCGCCGAACCGCCCTGTTCCTCGCCATCGACGCCGAGCGCGACCGAGAACGCGAACGGCTTGGAGGAATCGGTGCCGAACTGCGCCTGCGCGAACACCCGATCGGTGACGCGGAAGGCACCCATCCCACGGCTGTTCAGATCGTCCCAGCGCTTGGGGAAGTAGTTCGCCATCAGCCGCAGCTGCGAGTTGTTGCGGAACGTGAAGCCGGTGCCGACGAACAGCCCAGCGCGGGTGGGCAGGCCGTCCGTGTTCTCTTCGTAGCTGGCGAACACCGAGGTGCGAATGTTGCGCAGGCTGTCCGGCAGCCCGCGGGCGAAGTACTGGAACACGCCGCAGACGGCGCCCGCCAGGTCGGTGCGGCGCACGAAGCCGAGATCGCCGACGTTGAGGTCCGCCTCCAGATAGTCCAGCGAGCAGCGCATGAAGGTGCCGATGCGCGGCGTGACGGCGATGTCGGTGTAGACGCCGTAGCCCCTTTCGTCGTCCACTTCGCTGGCGATGAACTGAGTATCCCACTGGACTTTGCCGCCGCCGCCCAGCCAGTGCGTGTCCACGCCATGCACGCGGGCGGTGTCGAAGCTCTTGTCCACCATCGTGCCCATGTAGCCGATGCCGCGCCGACCGCCGCTGGTGCTGTGCTCGTAGAGCAGCCGGGCGGCGCTGAAGATGCGCCCGTCGGCGGTGAAGACGCCATCCTTGCCGTTGTGCGTACCGCGCAGCTGCACGTCGTCCTCGAAGGCGCCGAGCAGTCCGTAGCGAACGCCGCCGGACTGCCCGACCAGCTTGGCGGCACCGAGCAGGTCGGTGGGCGTGCTGAGTTCCACGCCGGGAATGTCCCACTCGTCCGGCACGTCCACGTGGCGCGGCGCCCCGCCGATGCGCCGCGTGTTGAGCAGCGTCGTCGGCTCGCGGAAGAAGGTCTGCGGCGAACGGCGCGCGCCCTGCCCTTGCGGGCCGCTCGACGAAGACTGCGGGTTGGCGCGCGGCGAAGTCTCGAAGACTTCGTTGCCTTCCAGGAAGAACAGCCGCTTCTCCGGGAAGAAGGTCTCGAAGGCGGTGAGATTCACCACCACGTCGTCCGATTCGACGGCGCCGAAATCCGGGTTGACGGCGGCGGTCAGCTGCACGTTGGTGGAGGGCCGCCACACGACGTCCAGCCCGGCGTTGGCGGTCTGCTCGTCGTGGATGCCGTCGGTGAGCGCCACGGCGTAGGGAAAGACCGCCCATTGCCTCGCCGGCCGCACCTGCTCCAGCGCCATCGGCTTGAGCGCGGACATGAAGCGCGGCGACGTGAACGGCAGCACCGGCCAGCTGTAGCGTTCGTCCATGTGCGCGACCTTGCGGTCGATCCAGAAGCCGAGGGTGCGATCCGGGCCGGACTGCGGCATGGACATCATCGACCACGGCAGGAACATCTCCACGCTCCAGCCGGTGTCGGTCACCGCCGAAGCGCCAGTCCAGGGGCCGTCCCAAAGATGCGTGATGGAGCGCTCCGCGGCGACCTTGCCGTCCGCCAGCGAACCGCCGAGATTGACCGTGAACCAGTAGCCGTAGAGCCCGGCGCCGGAGGTGTCCAAGGTGATGCCGTAGCCGTCGCGGTTGATGTACTGGTCGCGGGAGGACAGCCGCGCCACCAGCGTATCCGCCGGCTGCTCCATCACCGCCGAGACGTACAAGCCGTCGTTGGTGTAGATGAAGCGCGACGCCGTGCCGTAGGTGGGTTCGTCGAGCGTCTCCGGCTCCATCACGCGCATGTTGTCGTAGGCCGGCGCTTCCCGCCAAGCCGGTTCGTCCACGCGCCCATCGACGACGATGTTTGGATTCTCGATGCGCGTGGCGACGACCACGGACACGGCGTCGTCGTTGGCCGGTGGCGAGTCGGCCGAGCGCAGGCGGCGTTCGACCATAGGCGCTGCCGCAACGGTTCGCGGCGCATCGACAGCGGCTTCCACGGAGGCAGCGACCGCATCGCCCAGCGGCGCGAGATCTTCTTCGAGCGCCCTTTCATCGACGGAAACCGCCGCGTCGGCAAGCGTTGGCGCGTCGTCCACGGGCCGCGGCCGCACCACCTGGGTTCGGCGCCGCGAAGACGCCGCCCGATCCTCGTATGCGGCCGAGGCCTGCCGGGTCGCGGCTGCCATCGAATCGGCGAGAAACCAGCCGTCCTGCCCATTGCCGCGCCACGCCCTCTCGATCCGCTGCCGCGCCTGCGCTTCCGGCAGCCTCTCGGTGACGATGCGATGCCGCCGCATGCCGTCGCGGAACGCTTCCACGACGCGCAGCTCCAAGCTAAGCACCGCGCCGAGGCGAAACCGCTCCCGCTCGGCAAGCTCGGCATCCACGTAGCTGCCGAACACAGCAACGCCGACGCGGCCTTCGGCCCCAAACCCGGGCAGCGCAAGCAGCGCCGACAGCAAGCCAGCGACACGCAATAAGGAACGCGCCCGAAGCCGAAGCGAGGCCGGATCGGAAGCGGGTCGAGTGGCGAAGGACAGAGACAAGATGCGGCGGAGCTCGCGGGCGAAAGACCGCATCCTACCACCGATGGCTGCTCGACTGGGCAAGACGTGACGCCACGCACGCCACGCGGCTCCCGTGTGGCAGCATAGGCCGCCGCCGGAGCCTCGGAGTCGCCCACATGAAAGTCACCGCCATCAAGACCTTCTGCTGCCACGGCGCAGGCCGCAAGTACTTCATCGTCAAGGTGGAGACCGACGCCGGCATCGCCGGTCTCGGCGAGGTAGGCATCGGCAACTGGGGCGGCGCCGTCGACCAGGCCGTGCGCCATCTGGCGGAGATCGTCGTCGGCGAGGACCCGTTCGCCACCGAGCGGCTCTGGCAGCGCATGTTCCGCGCCGGGTTCTTCCCGGCCGACAAGGTCTACTGCTGCGCTATCAGCGCCATCGACATCGCCCTGTGGGACATCAAGGGCAATGCGTTGGACGTGCCCGTCTACAAGCTCCTGGGCGGCCCGGTGCGCGACAAGGTGGTGTGCTATCCGCACGTCCAAGGCCGCGACTTGGAGGAGCTGCTCGCCAACTGCCAAGAGGCGGTGGCCGCGGGATGGCGGTTCCTGCGCTGGCACCTGCCCACGCAGGAGGACGACACGGGCGGCGTCCTAGATCCGGGCCTGGCGTGTACTGAGGCGGTCGAGCACATGGCCGCAGTGCGCGAGACCGTCGGCGAGCACATCGGCCTCTGCCTCGACGTCCACACGCGCCTCGACACGCCGCGCGCCATCGAACTCTGCAAGCGCCTGGAGCCGTACCGCCCGTTCTTCATCGAAGACCCGCTGCGGAGCGAGAACCCCGCCAGCTACCGCACGCTGGCCCGCCACGCGAGCCTGCCCATCGCCGCTGGCGAACAGTGGGCGTCGAAGTGGGCCTTCCGCGAGGTCATCGAGGAGGAACTGGTGAGCTACGCCCGCATCGATCTGGGGATAGTCGGCGGCCTCACCGAAGCGCTGAAGATCGCCCACTGGTGCGAAACGCACTACATCGACATCGTGCCGCACAACCCGCTGGGGCCGGTGAGCGCCGCTGCCGGCGTTGCGTTGTGCATGGCCACCAGCAACGTGGCAGTGCAGGAGATGCCCCGCGCCCCCGGCACCTTCGACACCGATCTGTTCCCGATGCAGATCGACTGGCACAAGGGCTACGCCAACTGCACCGAAGCGCCAGGACTCGGCGTCGCGTTCAACGAGGAACTAGCGGAGTCGCGCCGCGCCCCACTCTCCGGCTGGCCACCCCAACTGCGCCGCCCGGATGGCGCGTTCACCAACTGGTAGGCCGAACTGCGGGCGGCTCGTGCGGATTCGGAGACATCCGCGTCAGTTCCAAGTGCCAGTCCGCGGTGTGCAGCAAGGTCAAGGCCGTCGCTGCCTCTGGGCGAGCTGTTCACGCCGCTACGGTGTTTCCTTAGATCTCTTTGGGTGGCAGGCTTTGCGCCATGACTTGCCGGCAGTGTCTCGCAATGTCCTCTGACGGCGAGATAGCGTCGCAAAGGTAGTCGAACAGCTCGTGCAGCGCGTTCGGATCGCCAGTTGCTTTGTGGTAGAACGATGCGCCGTCTATTTCACTTACTCTCGGTGCAATGTGGTGCATGTAGCGATTTGGCGTCTTGGGAATCACAAGCACCAAGTATGCATGCCAGTCGCGTCGCTGTCGGATGGCCGTCTCTAGATCCCTAACGACCTCTCGGCGATTGGCTGTATTCATGGTGTTCCACTTGTTCTTGACCTCGGCCAAGAGTCTTCGAGAAGAGCACTCTAAGTCGTAGCCAGCGTCGTGGTTCGCCCATCCTTCGATGGATGCGAGGACGTTTTGGTGGAAACTCCCTAGGGCGTTACTCATGCCCCTGAGTGCAGACTCGGCGTCCTGCAAGCGAGTAAGTTGATCTCGATCTGCTGCGCCGAAGGTGGTAGCGATCAGAAGCGAGGAGAAGGGGTCCACGACGTTCTCTTCTCTTCGTTCACTTGCCTTATCCGCTGCGCGCATGGCGTGCGTCTTCAATTTCTCGATGTGGCCATCCAACGTCTCTGGCGCGATCCAAGAGATCATCGTGCCGTCTCCACATTCATTGGGGTCTCTCTGTTTAGTTCGATGCCTACCGCTACGCGGTTCAGTTGTCTCGCGACGCGGTAGGTGGTTCCCGAACCTAGGAACGGGTCGAGGACGACGTCTCCTTGATCAGTGAACAGCTTGATGAAGAACTCCGGCAGCCATTCGGGGAAGGCCGCGCTGTGGCCGGTGTTGTGGGCGATCGGCGAGCGGTGCAGGACATTGGTGGGATAGACGGTGGCCTTGTTCTCCCAGTTGGCAATGCGGCGGCCGACGTTGGAGCGCGTGGCGGACTCCTGGCGGCTGCGGTCGTTCCTGCTCATGTTGGAAAGGCGCTTTGCAGTCCAGTCGCCGATGGGCACCTTCACGGCGTCCTGATTCATCTTCACATCGCGGGTCTTGGAGAAGTGCAGCAAACGCTCCCAGGAGTCGCGGAAGCGGTACTTCCATTTGCCGGGGGCAGCGGTGGTCTTGTGCCAGACGTATTCCTCCACCCAGCGGAACCCCACCTCCCGCTTGAGCGCGAGAATCAGCTCCAAGACGTAGGTGTGGCGTTCGCCGTCGACGGCCTTTTCCTTGATGTTGAGCACGAACGAGCCACTGGGCGCGAGAATGCGGCGCATTTCGACCGCGCGCTCGCAGAACCAATCGACGTATCGATGGGGCGGTATCCCGCCGTAGGTGTGCTTGCGCGCGTCCGCGTAGGGTGGCGACGTGATGATCAGGTCTACCGAGTCGTCCGGCAGCCCCCGCATGACATCGAGGCAATCTCCCCAATGGATGGCGTCGTGCCAGTCATCGGCCGAACTTGCGCCGCTGCTGACCGTTCTCTCGCTGCTGCTCGGTTTGGAAACTGCCCCGATGTCCAACTCGCCTGTTCCCGCCTTCGCCATCTCGCCAATGACTTCGCGATGTCTTCCTCTGACTCGGCCGGTGGCTGCCGGCGTTCCGCTTGACAATTTGGCCAAGGGTCTCGTACTCCCAAGGGTGATCCGAACTCCGTGAAGCATATGCTAGTCCAGCCGGCGTTGCAAAAGGCGGGAAGCGAATCTATTTTTCAAGCCAAATCAAGCTGATGCGGACACCACCGTGCTGGACGCGGATGGCGTGGCTAGCCGAAACAATGGCTGTTCGTACAGCCTATTCGCGGCCGTGAACGATAGCCGAGCGGCGCGGAGTGCAACGGCGTCTGCGAGAAGCGCCAACGGCTGACGGGACAGTTCGTCCATCGATACGGCTGCTCGCGCACGAGCATCTTGGCGCCTCGGCCATGCATCCCGATCCTTCAAGCGGATTCCGTGCCCACCGACGACGTGGCCTCGTCCATCACCAGAATCTGCGGCTCGGCGAGGATGGCGCGGGCGAAGAAGACGAGCTGCTTCTGGCCGGCGGAGAGCCGCCCGCCCCTTCGCCGACTTCCGTGTCGTAGCCGTTCTCCAGTTCCTCGATGAACTCGTGCGCGCCGGCGAGCTTGGCGCACCACTCCACCTCCTGGTCCGCGGCTTCGAGGCGTCGGGACGCCAATAGCTAAGCACCCGGCGTCGCCCAAGCACCGCGCAAAACAAGTGCCATAATCCACCCATGCGCTTCTTCAACACCGAAGGGCCGGTGCGCTTGGACAAGCACTATGCGATCCAGCCGTTGGATCGCGTGGACATCGGCGAGTTCCTGCGTCTGATCGAGGCGGAGCGCTACTTCGTGCTGCATGCGCCGCGCCAGACCGGCAAGACCTCCGCGCTCATCGCGCTGCGCAACCGGATCAACAGCGGCAAGGCCGGCAACCTCCGCTGCGTGGACGTGAACGTCGAAGTCGGCCAAGTGGCGCGCGACGACACCGCGCGGGGGATGCGCTCGATTCTGAGCAGCTTGGCGAGCAGCGCCCGCGAGCTGGGCGACGACTGCCCGGACGACATCTGGCCGGACATCCTGGCGAAGGTCGGCCCGGACGACGCGCTCAGGGAACTGCTCGCCCGCTGGTGCCGGGCCAACCCGGTGCCGCTGGTGCTGCTGGTGGACGAGATCGACTCGCTGGTCGGCGACACGCTGCTCTCGGTGCTGCGCCAGCTCCGCGCCGGCTACCAAAGACGCCCCGCAGGCTTCCCGCAGAGCATCGTGCTGTGCGGCGTACGCGACATCAGGGACTATCGGATTCGGTCCAGCACCGGCGAGGTCATCGCCGGCGGCAGCCCGTTCAACGTCGCCGCGAAGTCGATGCGCCTAGGCGACTTCACCGCAGCCGAGACGTTCGCTCTGATGGACCAGCACCAGGCGGAGACCGGCCAGTGCTTCACCGAGGCGGCGCGGAAAGAGGTGTGGGAGCAGACCTGCGGCCAGCCTTGGCTGGTGAACGCGCTGTGCGCCGGAGCGTGCTTCGACAACAAGGCCGGACGGGATCGCTCGCGGCCCATCGAGGCGGACGACATCCATGCGGCGCGGGAGGAGTTGATCCTCTCACGGCGCACGCATCTGGACCAGTTGGCGCACAAGCTGGAAGAGGAACGTGTGCGGCGGGTGGTCGCGCCCATCCTGGGCGGCAGCGAAGTCCAGCACGACGGTCGCGACCTGGAGTACGTGCGCGACCTGGGTCTCGTCGCCGCCACCGACCCGCCGTGCATCGCCAACCCGATCTATCAGGAGGTGGTGCCGCGCGAGCTGGGCTACGTCCTTCAAAGCAGTCTGGACATCCAAACCAAATGGTACGTGGACGCCGACGGCGGCTTGGACATGACGAAGCTGCTGAGCGCCTTCCGCACGTTCTTCGGCGAACACGCGGAGCACTGGCTCGGCCTTCTGGGCGACTACCGCGAGGCGGCGCCGCAGCTGATCCTGCAAGCGTACTTGCAGCGGGTGGTGAACGGCGGCGGACGCATCGAGCGCGAATACGGGCTGGGCCGTGGCCGAACGGACCTGCTGGTGCTGTGGCCGCGCGAGGCGGGCCAGCCCTCGGATCTGT
This sequence comes from Candidatus Azotimanducaceae bacterium, assembly GCA_965243175.1. Lineage (GTDB taxonomy): Bacteria > Pseudomonadota > Gammaproteobacteria > Pseudomonadales > Azotimanducaceae > VXYL01. Next base: position 4,149,060 of record OZ251532.1, read on the forward strand.
GGGCGCGCTTCGTGGTGGAGTGCAAGGTGCTGCGCGACTCGGACCGCAAGAGCCTGGAGTGGACGGTGGAGCGGGGCGTGGAGCAGACGTTGGCGTACATGCAGCAGTGCGGCGCGGAGGAAGGGCATCTGGTGGTGATGGACCGACGCGAGGATCGCGGCGCCCGTGACGGCCAAGCGGAGGCTGGCGGTGACGAGCGCGGCGTGACGGTCTGGATGCTGTAGGAGTTGGAGGCGGCCTGCCTCACCGACATCGCGGTTCTCCCAGCCGGGGGCACACTGGAGCAATCGACATGATTCGCGCCGCTTCCCACGTATTCGCTATCGGCTTGGTCGCCGCTGCCCTGCACATCGCCGCCGCACCGTTGCCGAGGGCCGAACCCGCCGACGTCGGCCTTGCCGCGGAAGGTCTTGCGGATTTGCGCGCCGAGATGGACGGGATGGTGGCGCGCGGCGTGTTCCCTGGCATCGTCGGCATGGTGGCGCGGCGCGGCGAAGTAGCCTTCGCTCACGCCGCGGGCAAGCTCGACGTGGAAACGGGCGCGACGATGCGGCTCGATTCGCTGCTGCGCATCTACTCCATGACGAAGCCGATCACGAGCGTCGCCGCGATGATGCTGGTGGAAGACGGCGTGCTGGAGTTGGACGCTCCGGTTGCGCGGTTCTTCCCGGAGTGGCGGAACATGACCGTGCTGGCTGGCGACGAGCGCGTACCCGTGGAAACACCCATCACGATTCGGCATCTGCTCACCCACACCGCTGGCCTCGCCTACGGCTACGACGGCGATACCGAAGTGGATCGCCTGTACCGAGCCGCCGGCCTCATCGACGATTGGGACTACCTGGTGCGAGACACCCGCGAACTGGTGCGGAAGCTGGCCGACCTGCCGCTGCTGTTCCAACCCGGTTCGCGCTGGCACTACGGCTTCTCCACCGACGTGCTAGGCCATCTGATCGAACGCGCCAGCGGCGAGCGCTTGGATCAATTCTTCGAACGTCGCGTGTTCGCGCCGCTCGGCATGGCGGACGCCTACTTCGACGTGCCGGAATCTGTGCTGGGGCGCTTCGGCACGAATCACTACGTCGGCGCCGATGGCACGGTCACGGTGCAGGACAGCCCACGCGAGGACCCGGAGTTCATCGGCGTCACGTTCCTGTCCGGCGGCGGCGGACTGGTCACCACGGTGGGCGACTACATGCGCTTCTGCTTGATGCTGGCAAGCGGCGGCAGCGTTGGCGAAGGGCGTCTCCTGCAGGCGGCCACCGTCGCCGAGATGACCGCCAATCAGCTGGACGCGGACGATTCGCTGCGCTTCGGTCTCGGCTTCGCCATCGCTGGCGAGGAGACGAACGGGCCGCTGTCGCCCGGCGCCTACTACTGGGGCGGCGCGGCAGGCACGTTCTTCTGGGTGGATCCCGCCAAGCAGCTGATCGGCGTCTTCATGCCGCAACGGATCGGCACGCCGAACGCCGTATCCGCGCGGCTCCAACAGCTCGTCTACGACACACTGGCAGATTGATCTGGTCGGCACCAGCGGCGCGGGCCGTCACTCTTCCAGCCGAGCGGCTGGCGCACCAAAATGTCGCACGCCCGAGCCTGCGCAAGCCGTGGACACCATGTGTATATCCATGTTACGGTTGCCTTTTCTTGGTCGCGACGGAAACTGGGGAGCCGCGCAGCCGCGATCGGTGCGCCATAGGTTCTCGTCCAATCACCCCTCGTTTCGAGAGACACCATGCAGAGACACGCAGCTCGTACCGCCGCCGTGGCGTTCGTCATCGGCTTGTTCGGCCAATCCGCTTTCGCGCAGGACGATGAAATCGTCGAGCAGGCCATCGAAGACGACATCGAAGTGGTCATCGTCGGCAGCCGGGCCGCGTCGCGTCCGGAGGTCGATTCCACGGTGCCGGTGGATGCGGTGGGGGTGGATGCGCTGCTCAGTCAAAGCAGCGCGAACATGTCGGACCTGCTGCGCACGGTCGTGCCCTCGTTCCACGTCAGCGTCAATCCATCAAGGGATTCGGCCGCGTTGATGAGGCCGGTGAACCTGCGCGGCCTCGCGCCGGATCACACCTTGGTGCTGGTGGACAACAAGCGCCGGCATCGAGGCGCAGTCATCCAGTGGATTTCCAACGGCGCATCCGATGGCGCGCAGGGGCCGGACATCGCCTCCATACCCGCAATCGCGTTGCGCCGCGTCGAAGTGCTCCGCGACGGCGCGGCGGCCCAGTACGGTTCGGACGCCATTGCCGGCGTTCTCAACTTCGTGCTGAAGAACGCGAGCGAAGGCGGCAGTCTGGATGTGAAGTGGGGCGCCCACAGTCACGACGGCGCGGAAGACATGGCCACGATTGCCGGCAACGTCGGCTTGCCGCTTTCGCAACGCGGCTTCGCGAACTTGAGCGCCGAGTTCAGCCAGTCCGCGCCTACCGATCGGAGCGTCCAGCATCCCGACGCCGCGGCGCTGCAAGCTCTCGGTCTGGCGGACGTGGCCGATCCCGCCAAGCCCTGGGGCAATCCGAACGTGATGGATTCGATCAAGTTGCTGGCCAATCTCGGCGTCCAGGCAACGGACACGACGCAGTTCTACGGCTACGGGAACTTCAGCAGCCGCCAAGTGGAGACGCCCTTCTTCTACCGGCCGCCGCAGGGCCGCCAAGGCGTCTACGTGGGCGGCGACACGCTCTTGATCGGCGGCGCGCCGGGCTGCAAGGCGAAGTACGACTTCGACGCCACTGCCGCGAACGTCCTGGCTGTCCACGATCAGTTGCGCGCGGACGGCGACTGCTTCGCCTTCGCGGAGATCCTGCCGGCTGGCTTCACGCCATCGTTCGGCGCCGAAGTGGCCGACGCATCCGCGGTGGCTGGCGTACGCGGCGCGCTGCCGAGCGGCTTCGGCTACGACCTCTACGCCACGTGGGGGCGCAACGAGGTCGATTTCTACATCGACGACACGGTCAACGCTTCGCACGGGCCGAACACGCCGAGATCGTTCGACATCGGCGAGTACTTGCAGATCGAAACCAACGTTCACGCCGACTTCGTCTATCCAGTGGACGTGGGCCTCACGTCCGACCTCAACGTCGCGGCTGGCTTGGAGTGGCGCGAGGAGCGATTCGACATCGTCACCGGCGAGCGAGCGTCGTGGGACACCGGGACGTACGGCGTCGATGGCTTCGCCGCGCGCTCCAATGGCTTCGGCGGCTTCAATCCGGCCAGTTCCGGCAGCTGGCGCCGCGCCAACGTCGCCGCCTATCTTGATCTGGAAGCCGACTTCACCGAACGCTTGCGCCTAAGCGGCGCCGTGCGCTGGGAAGATTTCGACGGCTTCGGCGCGGTGACGAACTACAAGCTGACCGGGCGCGTGCAGCTCACCTACACCTTCGCCTTGCGGGGGGCCTACGGCACCGGCTATCGCGCCCCAACGCCGGGGCAGCAGAACGCCAGCAATCTGGCCACGGTGGTGGATTCCGCCACGGGCGAGTTCCGCGAACAAGGCACCATTGCCAGCAGCCACCCGGTCGCGGCCGCGCTCGGCGGCGGCCTGCTCGACCCGGAGACGTCGCAGAACTACACCTTCGGCATCGTCGTGGAAGGCAGCAACGGCATGGTGTTCACCGTGGATTGGTTCCGCGTCGATCTCGACGATCGCTTGGCGCTGTCGTCCAATCTCGAAGTCACGGACGCCATTCGCGAAACGCTGAGGGCGGGCGGGGTGTCCAACCCCGAGCTCTTCAACCGCGTACGGTTCTTCACCAACGACTTCAGCACCGAGACCAGCGGCATCGACGTGGTGCTCGGCCACGGTTTCGGTACCGCTGCGCGGCGCACCGATTGGACCTTGCGCGTCAATCGCGCCAGCACTGATCTCACGGCCTTCGCGGCATCTTCCACCGCCAGCCGCCGCCGCGCACTCGAGGAGGGCGTGCCTGAGATGCGCATCAGCGCCAGTGTCGTCCATTCCTGGCAGCGCTGGCGGCTGTCCGCCAGATACAACCACTACGGCGAGTGGTTCGACACCGACGACGGCACGGCCCACGACGGCTATGGATTGCTGGATCTGGCGCTGGAAAGGGAGTTCGGCAAGGCGCGCTTGTCGCTAGGCGCCGACAACGTGCTGGACGCCTATCCCGACGAGGCCGTTCGGTCGCCGTCCTCCGGGCGGCTTTACCCGCGCTACTCTCCCGCTGGCTACAACGGGCGCGTGCTCTACGGAAGGCTCCGCTACCTGTTCTAGCCTTGGGATTCGGCGACATCCGGCGACACGAACCGACAGGCTCCCGCGGTGGCGGTCTATCGTCCCCCGCAGCAGCGCGATCGCCGATCGTCGCTGTGGATCACCGTGCCCTCGCTGTTCGTCGTCACCATCGCCGCGGCGGTGTGGTTTCTTGTCGACTTGGAACCCGCGCAGGAACTCGATGCGGACCTGTGTCCCGTCTCGCCAAGCGACATCGCCCACCGCGCCGCGCTCTTGTTCGACTTGCACAAACCGACGACGGTGGCGCAAGCGACCGGAGGCAGTCTAGCTGGCGACGCCTTGCGGTCCATTGTTGCGGAACTCGGCGCGGGAACCGAGCTCACCGTGTTCGCAACGAGCTCCGATCGAGTTGCCCCGGCGCAGCGCTTGGCGCGGCTGTGCAAGCCCTACGACAGCGCCGCACCGGCGACCGGCGAAGCCGGCGTTCCGCAGGACGACCCCGATTGCGCCGGTCCACTGGTGCATCTGGCGGAACGAGACCTTGAAAACGCAAGGCGATTCTGTGCTCGGCGTGACAATTTGCGTATTCGCATCGACGGCCTCATGGCACAGTCGTCGGTACCGGTTCAGAACGCGTTCGTCATCGAGGCCATCGAGGAGGTCAGTTTCGCGCTGGCTGCGATGCCCGGCCGGAAATCGCTGTACGTCTTTTCGGACATGCTTGCGCACACCGACTGGTATTCGCACTTCGAGCTCGGCTGGGACGGCTGGAACTTCGCCGACTACCTCGCCGCCCGGCAGAAGCAGGACGCGCAGATCGGCCCGCGACCACAAGCCGTGGCAGACCTCGCCGCGACGCTCTACTACGTGCCTAGGGAAGGAGTCACCGACACCACGCGCCCCAAGGCAGTACACCAGCAGTTCTGGCACGACTACTTCGCCGATGCCACCGCCGGAGTGCCGCGCTTCGTCGACCTGCCAATCACGCGGAGCTACTCGGTAGCGACGCCGGAGAAGCGGCCCAGCATCGTCGAGACCGCCAGGGTCGAGCGCCAACGTCTGCAGCGCGAGCGCGAAGCCGCGGAGCGACAACTCGCGCAGCTGTCGCAAGCGCGGGCCGAACTGGAGAGGCTGCAACAGCCAGCGCCTGAACAAGGCGAACAGCAAGAAGCGCGGCAGGAGGTGGAGCAAGAAGCGGAAGACGCAAGCCCGTCCTCGAACGTAGCGGCCGTGGCCGATGCGGAACCCACGGCCCCGGCCCTGCAAACAGCCACGCCCCCGGAGCAGATGGACGTCCCCACGGAGGCGGGCGTTCCGGCGGAATCGGCCGCCGATGCCGTCGCTGCAACCGACATCGCCGACGTGGCGAGTTGCGACGCCCGGCTTCTGCCGCGGTTCGCTCTTCTGGCGCCGGCCTACCCAGGCCGGTACCGCGTCAACTACGGCTCGGCCACGGTCACGCTCAGCTACGTCGTCGACGACCAGGGAGAGACGCTCGACGAAAGCGTGGAGGTCATCGAGGGCGCGTCTTCGGCGACCAGGCCGACCTTCTTCGATCTGTTCGCCGACGACGCGGTCAGGATCGTCGAGCGCTATCGCTACGAGTTCGACGACCCAAGCAACGGCGTCTGCGAGAAGCGCCAACGGCTGACAAGACAGTTCGTCTATCGATACGACCGCTGACGCGCAACGTCCGCGCGCATGGTTTTGGCGGCCAGCCATTCCCTGACCCGCCACGGTGGAGAGCGGCAGGCGCAGTCTGTCGACTCCGTCTAGGATGGGATTTGGCGAACTATTGCGCAGCCCACTCGACGCAGCGGTTGGCGGTGCCCACGGGCGCCAACAACAAGCGGCCCTCATTAGGCATGCACCACGTTGCGCGGCGGGCTCCAGCCCGCCGTTGCTCCTTTTGGGCTCCGGCAGCGGACCTGCTCTACTCTTTGCGCTCCCCCCAGAGGCCGCCCTCATAATCCAAGACCGTCTCACTTACACTGTCCACATGGAAGCCGCGGAAAAGAGGCTGTTCGCGCCTGGTACCGGCGCTTTCCCGCCGGCGCTTGTCGGGCGCGAGCGGGAACAGGCGGTGTTGTCGCTGTGTCTTTCGGACTTGGCGGGCGGTGGGTCTCCGCCGCACGATGTGGTGCTGATCGGGCCTCGGGGCAACGGAAAGACGGTGCTGCTGAACTGGTTTGAACGTGCTTGCCAGGAGAGTACGGCCAAACTGGACGTGGTGGCGATCAGCGCTGCGGACGTTCCGACGCGCGAAGCCTTGCTGAGCGAGCTTGCGCCAACTCGGTTCGGGAGGCTGCTGCCCCGCAAAGTCGACATCGCGGGGCTGGGGTCGGCGGAGTGGACGGGAACTGGCGCATCGAGCAACTTGAGGCGGCGGTTGATCGCAAGGTGCGAGCGACGGCCTCTTGCCGTGCTGGTGGACGAAGCGCACACGCTGGACTTGGATGTCGGCAATATCCTGCTGAACGCCAGCCAGCAGGTGCGCGTCCGGGCGCCGTTTCTGCTGGTGCTGGCGGGTACGCCTGGACTGCTGGGGCATCTCGGCAAGATGAACGCCACGTTCTGGGATCGCCTCGGACGCGGGCTCTTGGGCATTGGTCGGCTCAGCGATTCGGCTGCCAAAGAGGCGTTGGAGAAGCCGTTGGCGGGGCAATGCACCAGCATCGACGGCGATGCACTCGACAGCGTGATCGAAGAAAGCCAGCGCTACGCCTACTTCATCCAGCTTTGGGGCGAGGCGTTGTGGGACCAGCGCTTGGCCACAGGGGAGACGCGGCTGACCGCCGAACACGCGGCAGCGGCTCAACCAGCAGTGCAAGTGCGAACGACGGAGTACTGCCAACGGCGCTACCGGGAGTTGGAGGCGGCGGATCTGCTGCCTGCCGCCACCGCAGTGGCACCGTTGTTCGATGCTGGCATGGACGCTGCGACGTCCGATCAGGACATCGACGCCGCGCTCGCGGCTCAAGGCTTGCCGGCCGCCGAGCGGCTCGCGGCCAGGGAGGCGCTGAACGGTCTCGGCTACATCTGGTGTCCGCCGGGGCAGTTGCCCCCGGTGGTCTGGAGCGCGGGCATTCCGTCGCTCATGCAGTATGTGCTTGACCAGGCGGCGCTTTCGGGGACGGTTGGCGCGTAGGCCCGTCGGGTTCGCTTCGCTCGGCGTCTTCGCCCCAATCTCGGGTGGCTTCGTCCAGGCTTTGCTGGCGGTAGAGGGTGGCGTAGTGGCCGCCTAGGGCCATGAGTTCGGCGTGGTCGCCGGTTTCCGTGATGCGGCCGTCGTCCACCACCACGATGCGCGTGGCGTTGCGGATGGTGGAGAGGCGGTGGGCGATGACGAAGCTGATGCGGCCTTGCAGCACGAACTTGAGGCCCTGCTGGATCTTCAGCTCGGTTTCCGTGTCCACGGACGACGTGGCCTCGTCCATCACCAGAATCTGCGGTTCGGCGAGGATGGCGCGGGCGAAGGAGACCAGCTGCTTCTGGCCGGCGGAGAGCCGTCCGCCCCCTTCGCCGACTTCCGTGTCGTAGCCGTTCTCCATTTCCTTGATGAACTCGTGGGCGCCGGCGAGCTTGGCGCACCATTCCACCTCCTGGTCCGTGGCTTCGAGGCGTCCGTAGCGGATGTTCTCGCGGATGGAACCGCCGAAGACGTGCGCGTTCTGCAGCACCATGCCGAGGTTCGATTGCAGCCAGTGCAGGCTGCGTTCGCGGTAGTCCACGCCGTCGATGAGCACCTGGCCGCGGGTCGGTTCGTAGAAGCGGCAGATCACGTTTACCAAGGTGCTCTTGCCGCCGCCCGTCGGGCCGACGATGGCGATGGTGTCGCCCATCTTCGCCTTGAGGTCGATGTTCCGCAGCACCGGCTTCTGCTCCTCGTAGAAGAAGCTCACGCCCTTGAGCTCCACTTCGCCGATGCGGGCGGCGCCGCCGTCCGCGGCTGTTTCCGCACTGCGCGGCGCGTCCTCGAACTTCGCCAACGCGGCCAGAACCTGCGCCGAATCCTCGATTTCCGGCTGCGCGTCGATCAGCGAGAGCACGCGCTCGGCAGCGGCTTGCGCCATCTGCATCTCGGCGAACCACTCGGCCAGTTCGGTGATCGGATTGAAGAACTCGCGCACCAGCATCATGAAGGCGATGAGCGTGCCGGCGCCGATTGCGCCGAGCAGCATGAATCGGCCGCCGAAGGTGAGCGCCAGGTTCACCGCCACCGCGGCGAAGATCATCACCAGCGGCACGTACACCGCCGCCTGCACCATGTTGCGCACCGAGGCGCGGTACATCGTGTCGGTGAGTTGGCCGAAGTCCTTCGCGTTGGCTTCTTCGCGCACGAACGCCTTGGAGGTGACCACGCCCATGATGGACTCGTTGTAGTTGCCGGTGATGCGCGAGTTCGTGCGCCGCACCAGCCGAGCGCTGCCGAGAATGCGCTTGCGGAACTTCGCCGAAATCCATGCCACGAACGGCAGGATGGCGAGCACCACGAGCGCCAGCGGCCAGTGCATCACCAGCATGGCCACGGCGATGCCGCAGGTCATCGTCACGCCCCAGATGACGTCCAGGAACGCCCACGCGAGGATGTCCGTCAGGCGGTTGCAGTCCGAGGTCAGGCGCGCCATCAACCAGCCGGTGGGGCGGTAGTCGTAGTAGGAGAACGACAGGCGCTGGAGGTTGCCGAAGGCGTGCTGGCGGATGTCGTGGCTGGTGTAGGCATGCACCTTGCCGGCGCCCCAGACGAACGCGCCGATGGAGACCGCCAGCACCAGCGAACACAGCACGTAGAGCGCGCCCCAGAGCACGAACGACGCATCGGCGCCGTTTTCCAGCACGTCGTCCACGACCCACTTGGTCATCAGCGGATAGATGGCTTCGGTGGCAGCGCAGGCGATGGAGGACGCGGCCACGATGGCCAGCTCCTTCGGATAGGCCAGCGTGTAGCGGAAGAGGCGTCGCCACAGCTGCGTCTGCACGCCCTCCGCGGCGGCCCGTTCGTCGAAGCCGTCCTCGAACAGTTCGTCGTCGTAGCTTTCCGCTTCAGCCACCGCTGCTTCCTCCTGATTCGCCGGTTGCGGCTGGCGCGCCAGCGCGCAAGTCGCGGCTGATCGATTCGTCCAGCAATCCCTGGATGTCGCACAAGCGGCGATAGGGGCCGGGGACGTCCGCCAGCGCATCGTGGGTGCCGTCCTGCACCAGACGACCGCGCTCCATCACCAGAATGCGGTCGGCGTGGCGCACCGACGAGAGCCGATGCGCGATGACGATGGTGGTGTGACGGCCCCGTCGCTCTTCCAACGCTTCGAGAATGCGCTGCTCGGTGCCGGTATCCACTGCCGAGAGCGAGTCGTCCAGCACCAGAATCGGCGGTTCCTTGAGCAGCGCCCGGGCCAGCGCCAGCCGTTGCCGCTGACCGCCGGAAAGGGTGAGGCCGCGCTCGCCGATCTGCGCGTCATAGCCGGCCGGGAAGTCGAGAATCGCGTCGTGGACGGCGGCTTCCTGGGCGGCGGCGTGCAACTCGCTTTCCGCCGCGTTCGGGCGCGCCACGCGCAGGTTCGCGGCGATGCTGCGCGAGTAGAGGAACGGGTCTTGCAGCACCACGCCGATCTGCTGGCGCAGCCACTGCCTATCCACTTCGCGCACGTCCACGCCATCGACCAGGATGCGCCCGGTGTGGAATGGATAGAGGCGCATCAGCAGGCGCACGAGGGTGGTCTTGCCGGAACCCGGCGGGCCGACGATGCCCACGGTCTGCCCGGCCGGAATGTGCGCGGAGAAATCCACCACCGCGGCGCGGTCCGGCTTGTAGCCGGCGCGGACCATGTCGAACACCACCGCGCCCACCGCCCGAGCGCGATCCGGCGGCCGTTCGCGGCTCTCTTCCTCGGCTTCCAGAATGTGGTTGATGCGCCCCAGCGCGACGATGGCCTTGCTGGAATCGGTCAGCACTTCGCCGAGCCGCCGCACCGGATAGACCACCATCGTCACCAGATTCACGAACACGAAGAGTTCGCCGACGCTGATCGAACCGGCGGCCAGAAAGTAGCCGCCGGCGATCAGCACCACGCCCAGCTGCCCCATCGCCAGCGCGTTGCTGATGCCCCAGTACCACGCTTCCAGCGTGTTCACGCGGTAGAAGGCGTCCCGATAGGCGCCGTTGCTCGCGCCGAAGCGGCCGATCTCGTGCTCCTGGCGGGCGAAGGCGCGCACCACGCGGATGCCGGCGAGGTTCTCCTGCAGCACCGCGGTCATGGCGCCCTCGGCTTCGTCGGCCACTTGGAACTGGCGCCGCACCCGCGAGAAGAACAGGAAGGCGCCGATCGCCAGAAACGGCATCAGACACACCGCCAGCCACGCCAGCCGGGCATCGCGGGAGAAGATGATCGGCACCATCACCACCACCAGCAGCACCGAGCGCCCGATCTCCACCACGTGCGAAGTCAGGAAGACGCGCATGGTCTCCACGTCGGAACTGCAGCGCTGCACCAGATCGCCCGTGTCCGCGGCGTCGAAGAAGCTCGCCGGCAGATAGTGCAGGCGACGGTAGAGCTCGTCGCGCAGCCGCCGCGCGATGGCTTCCGCGGCGATGGCCGTCCAACGTCCACGCAAATAGAGGAACAGCGCCCCGACCACGACCAGCAGCAACCCGGCCAGCCCGGACAGCGCGAGATAGCCGATGAACGCGCCGTCCTCCACGGCGGCATCGACCGCCCAGTCGAAACCGAGGACGTTCCCCAATTGCATGGTAGCGGCGACCAGATTCTCCGCGCCGACGCCCAGATCCCGTTCCGAGATCACGTCCAGCGCATAGCCGCCGACGACCGGCGCCGCCAACATGCAGGCGCTGGACGCCCCGATGGCCGCGATGGCGGCGATGTAGCGCAAGCGCTGGCCGCCGGTGACGACCCAGAGATTGCGCCGCGCGCGCTTGCTCGATTCCATGATTCACCATTGCTGCGAGAGCATCGCCACTACGCCGCACCGCACACGAATGCGCCGATGCGAAGCAGTGCGAACGACGATTTGCGTCGAGAGACGGCCCGGGCCTGCGAGCAGATGCTCGCGCCCGAACGTCGACGACGCCTTGAGATGCCGGCCCGTTGCCAGGCCCTGGCGCGGCCCGAAGCCGCAGCGACCTTAGGCGGCCGCGTGGCCTTCAGCCGCGAACGCGCCCCATGGCAGGCATCACATTGCGCTCAGTGGATGCGGAGAACTGCATGACGGTCTCCTTGGCCAGTTGGAAGGCCGCGCACTATACCCCCTCTTGCCGTAAACGCAACCAATTCGCGACGACGGCAAAAGACGGCATTTACGCCGCGGAACCTTGAAATCTCGGATGCGGAGTCCGAGTTTTCAAGGTAATCTGCGCTGATGACGCCTCGCGACAGCTACATGCGACAGCTTGAGACGGCGCTGCGCCGCTCGCCTGTCACGGCGGTGCTTGGTCCCCGGCAGTGCGGCAAGACCACGCTCGCGCGCCTGTTCGCGAGCCAACGCGGCGCCAGCTACTTCGACCTCGAGTCCGAACCCGACGCGCGACGGCTGGCCAACCCGGAGCTGGTGCTGGGGCGGCTCGACGGCCTGGTCGTGCTGGACGAGATTCAACGCCAGCCGGCGCTGTTCAACGCGCTTCGCGTGCTGGTGGATCGGCCGGACGCGGACGTCCGCTTTCTGATCCTCGGCAGCGCGTCGCCGGAGCTGGTGCGCGGCGTGTCGGAATCCTTGGCGGGGCGCGTGGAGTTCGTCGAACTCGCCGGCTTCGATCTGGCGGAAACGGGCGTCGAAGCGTGGCCGCGGCTGTGGTTGCGCGGCGGCTCGCCGCGTTCGTATCTCGCGGCATCGGACGACGACAGCATGGCATGGCGCGAGGGCTTTCTGCGCACCTTCCTCGAGCGCGACATCCCGCAGCTTGGCATTTCCACGCCGGCTGCGGCCATGCGCCGCTTCTGGACGATGCTGGCGCATTGGCACGGCCAAACCTGGAACGCTTCGGAACTCGGCCGGGCGATGTCCGCCTCGGACAAGACGATGCGGCGCTATCTCGACCTGCTCACCGGCACGTTCATGGTGCGGCAGTTGCAGCCGTGGTTCGAGAACGTCGCCAAGCGGCAGGTGAAGGCGCCCAAGGTCTACTTGCGCGACACCGGCCTGCTGCACGCGCTGCTCGAAATCCCCAACGAAGCGGCGCTGCTCTCCCATCCGCGGATCGGCGCGTCGTGGGAAGGCTTCGTGATCGAGCAGGTGCTGCGGGCGCTGCGGCCGAGGAACGCGTGGTTCTGGGCGTCGCACGGTGGCGGCGAGGTGGATCTGCTCGTCGTCGTCGAAGGGCGGCGCATCGGCTTCGAGGTGAAGTTCAACGAAGCGCCGACGATCACCCGGTCGATGCACGCCGTCGTCGACACGGTGCGGCTCGACCACCTGTTCGTCGTCTGCCCAACAGCGCATGAGTATCCGGCGTCCGAACGCATCAGCGTGCTGCCGGCAACGCGGGTCGTCGACTTGTCGCAGCGGATTCCGGGCAGCAGCTGAGGCTGAACCGTGCTATAGAGCATTCTCTCGCCTTCGGCGGGCGGCGAACTCGGAGCGTGGGAGTGGTGAAGAAGGCCTTGGCGGTGGTCGTGGTGCTGGTCGTGCTCGCGGCCGGGGGCGGCTGGTTCGTCGTGTTCACGCCGAGTGGCCAGGACTGGTTCCTGGCGCGGTCGATTCCGGCGCTGCTGGGCAACCAGCCGGTGACTTCGTTCGACGGGTTGCGGGTCTTCATGTGCGGCACCTCGTCGCCCCTGATCGCGCCTGGGCATGCGCAGTCCTGCATGGGGGTGATGGCTGGCGACGACCTCTACATCGTCGATGCCGGCATGGGCGCCGCCGGGACGTTCCAGTTCCACGGCGAGACCTTGGCGCCGCTGCGGGCTGTCTTCCTCACCCACTACCACTCGGACCACATCACCGGCATTCCGGACATCAATCTGAACTCCTGGGTGATGGGGCGAGAACAGCGTGTGCTGACGCTGGGGCCGACCGGCGTCGAGCAGGTCGTGGCGGGAATCAACATGGCGTTCGACTTGGACTACGGCTACCGCGTCGCCCACCACGGGCCGGAACTGCTGCCGCCGCAGTTGGCGGCACTGGAGGCGCGGACCATCGAGACCGGCGTCGTGCTGGAGGAAGGGGGCCTGGTCGTCACGGCGTTCGAGGTGGACCACAGGCCGGTGGTGCCGGCGTTCGGCTATCGATTCGACTACCGCGGGCGCTCGGTGGTGATAAGCGGCGACACGGTGGTGACGCAGAGCGTTCGGGACGCGGCGCAAGGGGCGGATCTGCTGCTTCACGACGCGCTCTCGCTGCCCCTCGTTCACGCCTTGGGCGAGGCAGCCCAAGCCGCCGGCAACCGTGCTTCGAAGATCATGGCAGACATCCCCACCTACCACGCGTACGCGCAGGACCTCGGCACCTTGGCGGAAGAGGCCGGCGTTGGCCGCCTCGCGCTCTACCACTTCGTGCCGGTGCCCAGGAACTACCTGATGGAGCAGGTCTTCAAGCGCAATCTGCCGAGCGACGCGGTGCTGACGAAGGACGGGATGATCTTCGAGCTGCCGAGCGACAGCAGCGTGATTCGCGTCCTCGCGCCTTAGTTTCTACGCTTGCGCGGCGAGGGGAACATGGCCAAGCGCTTTCCGAACCAAGGCGGCGCCTCGAGTTCGAACCCGTCGCCCGTGCTCCGCTGGGCGGTCTCCAAGGTCCTGGGGCGCATCGCAAGCGCGGCCTACGTGGACGCTCGGCGCGACAAAGCCGAACGGGCGCGGCGCAAGGCCGGGGAGCGGCACGTGGTGGAGTACTTCCATCAGGTCGACGACGGTTACAGCCACTTGGCGGCGCAGCTCCTGGCGCCGCTTCAAGAGGCGTACGACATCGACCTCGTCTGCCACCTCGTGCCAGCGCCGAGCGGCCCCAACGCGCCGGAACCGGAACTGCTCTCCAAGCTCTCCGCCTACGACGCGGCGCTCGTCGCGCCACACTACGGATTGCGCTTCGGCAACAGTTCCGTTCCCGACAAAGAGCTTGTTGACGCCGCGCTCGGTGCGCTTGCGGCGACAGGCGCGGATTTCGCGCAACTGGCGCCGCGTCTCGGCCATGCCGTTTGGAGCGGTTCCCGCGACGCCATGCAGGCGGCGACGCAAGGCCGCGAGACGGCGGACGGCGAGGCGGTTCAACGCGCGCTTGCCGCCGGGGCAGCGCGGCGCGAGCAACTCGGCCACTACAGCGGCGCGATGTTCCACTACGGCAAGGAGTGGTACTGGGGCGTGGACCGGCTCTACCACTTGGAGCGGCGGTTGACGGAACTGGGCGCGAGGAAATCGGATGGTGGCCCGCTTGCGCCGCGCCCGGAAGTGGCGGTGCCGTCGGGTCGGGACCAAGCTGTTCCCAGCGCACAGGCGAAAGCGCCGACGTTGGAGTTCTACCCTTCCATACGCAGCCCATACACGGCGATTGCCTTCGACCGCACGGTGGACCTCGCGACGCGAACCGGCGTGAACTTGGTCGTCCGCCCGGTGTTGCCGATGGTGATGCGCGGCGTTCCGGCGACCCGCGCCAAGGGCGTCTACATCTTCACGGACTCGGCGCGGGAGGCTCGGGCGCTGGGCATGGACTGGGGCCCGTTCTACGATCCCATTGGCAAGCCGGTGGAACGCTGCTACTCGCTCTACCCTTGGGCCGTCCAGCAAGGGCGCGGCACGGAACTGCTGAGCGCGTTTCTGCGCGCCGCGTTCTTCGAAGGCGTACACACGAACAACGACGCTGGCCTGCGCCACGTCGTCGAGAACACTGGTTTGGACTGGCAGGAGGCGCGGTCGCACTTGGGCGACGCGGCGTGGGAAAACGAAATCGAAGCCAATCGCCGCGCCATGTACGAACTCGGCCTGTGGGGCGTGCCGAGCTACCGCCTGATCGATGCCAACGGCGAGACCGCACTGGCCGTTTGGGGCCAGGACCGGCTGTGGCTGGTGAGCCGGGAGATCGAGCGGCTGCTGTCCTAGCCACTCCTTCGCGGCAGAAACCTGTCCGCGAGGGCCGCGACGGCAACCAGAGCGAACAACAGCAACAGGCGCGGGTCGCTGAAGTAGAGCGTCGGTTCGACCGGATAGGCGATGGTCTTCTCCAACGCCGCGACCTTGAACTCGTGCTCGCCCGAGAACGCGGGCGCAAGGCCGATTTCCAGCAAGTCCCGTCGGCTGCGGTAGCGCACGAGGCCGAAGCTGGTCCACCGTTCCGCAGTCGGCAAGTCCTCGACGCCGGCCATGTCCATCGCCTCGAAGATGGCGTCGCCGGCGAGCGCCGGATGGCAGGCGCGGCTGAGGAGTTCGGGAATCATGTGATCCATGTAGCGCGCCATGAGCGCAGCCGCGGATTCCCCCGCCGGTACGCCTGGCCCGGCCTTGGGCGTCGCGGCCAAGTCGATGACGTTCACCATCAGGAACTGCCCGCCGTCGTCCTCCTCCATGAAGCGGCGGAGATTGGCGATGCGTTCCGGCGCACTGTCGTTGACGCGCATCGCGTCCAGGAAACCTTCGATTTCGTCATCCGAAAGCGGCCCGCCGGTGTTCGTGTACCACCAGCAGAAAACGGCGTAGACGAGCGCGCTTGCGAACCAGAGGACCGCGCTGCGCTTCGTTCCCTTGTCCATCGCCTGTGCCCTCCTCGGCCGAGCCGCCCCAAGAGCCAAAGAGCATAGCAAGGCACTGCCCAAAGCCGGCTTGCAGCCCATGCGCGTCCACGACGACAATGGCGCGGCGTTGGAACGACGCGGGGAGGGACGGATGAAGAAAGCCGGCGTGGCGTTGGTGGTCGTGGCGCTGCTGGCGTTCCTCGCCTACAGCTGTCGGCTGGAACTGCTGATTGCCGCGGCGCCGATCGTGAACGACATCCGCGAGCCGATAGCGCCGCACAGGCCAATCGTCTGGCAGCGCGGGCCGGCGAAGCCGCTCTCGCCGCCGGGCGAGAGGCCGCCGAACGTGGTGCTCATTCTCGCCGACGACCTCGGCTTCAACGACGTCTCCCTGCACAGCGGCCGGACGCTACCCGACGGTACGCCGACGACGCCGAACATCGACGCCATCGCCAGGGCCGGCGTCTCCTTCCGCAACGGCTACGCGGCGAACGCGGTCTGCGCGCCATCCCGCGCCGCCATCATGACCGGGCGCTACTCCACCCGTTTCGGGTTCGAGTTCACGCCGTTCTTCAGCATCGGCGTGACCATCATCGACTGGATGCAGCAAAGCAGCTCCAACCCCTTGCGCACGGTGATTCATCACGATCTCGCGGCGGCGTTGCCGCCAATGGCGGAGCTGGGGATGCCGGCGAGCGAGATCACGTTGGCGGAAACGATGGGAGCGGCTGGCTACCAGACCGCGCACGTCGGCAAGTGGCACCTCGGCGGCACCGGCGAGATGCGCCCGGAACGCCAAGGCTTCGACGACAGCCTGGACATGTCGAGCGGCCTGTACCTGCCGACCGACTCGGCGGAAGTGGTCAACGCCAAGCTCGACTTCAGCCCCATCGACAAGATGGTCTGGGCCTCGATGCGCTACGCCGCGAGGTTCAACGGCAGCGAGATGTTCGCGCCGAGCGGCTATCTCACCGACTACTACACGGACGAAGCGGTGCGCGTGATCGAGGCCAATCGCCACCACCCGTTCCTCCTCTACCTGTCGCACTGGGCGCCGCATACGCCGCTGCAGGCGAGCCGTGCGGACTACGACGCGCTCGCCCACATCGAAGACCACGCCGAGCGGGTCTACGCGGCCATGATTCGGGCATTGGACAGAGGCGTCGGCCGGGTAATGGACGCGCTGCGCGAGAACGGCCTGGAGGAGAACACGCTGGTGATCTTCACCAGCGACAACGGCGCCGCCGGCTATCTGGGCCTGGCGGACGTCAACAGCCCCTACCGCGGTTGGAAGCTCACGCTGTTCGAGGGCGGCATCAAGGTGCCGTTCTTCATGCAGTGGCCGGCCAGAATCGCGCCCGGAACGGTCTTCGACGATCCGGTCGCGCACTTGGACGTCTTCGCCACCGCGTCCGCAGCAGCAGGCGCCGCGCTGCCCGACGACCGCGTCATCGACGGCGTGGACCTGCTGCCGTTCCTCGACGGCGAGGCCGAAGGCCGCCCGCACGAGACGCTGTTCTGGCGCCAAGGCCACCATCAGGCGGTGCGCCACGGCGACTGGAAGCTCACCGTCAGCGAGCGGGAGACGCAAGCCGAGCGCGAAACCAAGCGCTGGCTGTTCGATCTGGCGACCGATCCCACGGAGCAGCACGACTTGGCCGCGCAGCTGCCGGAGCGGGTGGCCGAGTTGCAGGTGCTGCTCGACGCACACAACGCGCAGCAGGCGGAGCCGATGTGGCCGAGCGTTGTCGACGGCCCGCAGCTGATCGACAAGACCGAAGCGGAGAGCTACAGCCTAGGCGACGAGTACATCTACTTTCCCAATTGACCGGAGCGGAGTTGGCGCTGCCAGGCGGTTGCGCCAGGCAGCCGCTTCGCCTACTGTTTCCGCCATGCCAAGCAGCGACAAGAACCGCGGTCTGCACGCCGCGCTGCACGAGAGCGACCACCGCGCTCGGTGCCTCGCGCTGCGCGAGCTGTGTCCGTGCCGCAACAACCGCGCCCGCGACCTCGCGCTCTGGCGCGACATCTTCAAGCGAGCGCGCCACGGCGGCCGACGGGAACGCGGCGCCGCCGCGCACGCCATCGGCACTCTCACCGAGAAGGCGAAGACGAGCGACGAGTGGCGCAGCCTGCTGCACGACCTCCGCGACGACCTCGACGACCTGCTTCGCGACCCGCGAGCATCGCAGCAGGTCCTCGGCACGATGAAGCGCCACGGCCACGCCCATCGCGGCGCGGCGCGCAAGAACTACCGACGCCGGCGCCGTTTGCTGGACTTGGCGACGCCCGAAGAACTGGCGGCGTGGGTGAACGAGCGCTGGCAAGTGCCGAAGGCGCAAGCCCTCACCGCGAACGACGCGGGCGTGCGCCGCCTCTGGCACTGGCTCCGCCACCGAGTGGACTTCCAGCCGGAACGCGGCACCAAGGAAGCCGAGCTGGCCAAGCGCGCCGCCCGCTACCTGCCGGAGCTGCTGCAGAAACAAGCGGCCTGAAAGGGCCGGCTCGCAACCCACCGAAGGCGCTCCCAGGAGCAGAGCACGACCGCTGCCGCCAGCCGGAAGCGTGGTCTCTCGTGCGGTCAAGGACGTGGACAAGTTCCATGTCAAGAAAGGTACGCGCACTGAGATAACGACGTATTATCAATAGCTAACGGAGATCAGATCTGGACAAGATCGATGACAACCCGAAGGCCATACCAGAACACGCACCCGTGGCTCACCTTCCAAATCGACCTGCGCCGACTGACGCACCACGATTGGCTTGCCCTCGGTCGCGCAGCCGCCGACTGTTCGCAAGTCGCCGCCGCGCCGTTGGCGCCGCAAGTCTCCGAGACCATTCACCAGCTCTACTTGGCGAAAGGCGCCCTCGCGACCACGGCCATCGAGGGCAACACGCTCTCCGAGGAAGAGGCGCTCGCGGCGGTGGCGGGCAGCCTCGACCTGCCTCCCTCTCGCCAATACCTGAAACGCGAGATAGACAACATCGTCGCCGCCTGCAACGAACTGGTCGCGGAACTGGAGGCGGAGCGCCGCATCCCGATCACGGTCGAGCGCTTGAGGCGCATGAACGCCCTCGTCCTCGACGGCTTGGACGTGGACGACCAAGTGGCGCCGGGCCGGGTGCGGACCGTGAACGTGTCGGTCGGCCGCTACCGCTGTCCGGAGGGGCGCGACGCCGAGTTCCTCGTGGAGCGCCTATGCACCATGCTGGATGACATGAGCGCGCCGGACATCGACGAGACCGCGTTCGCGATCCTCAAGGCCGTCTTCGCGCACGTCTACTTCGTGTGGATCCACCCCTTCGGCGACGGCAATGGCCGCACGGCCCGCCTAGTGGAACTGGCCATCCTGCTCGAAGCCGGCCTGCCGCAACCCACCTGCCACCTGCTCAGCAACCACTACAACCTGACGCGAACGAGCTACTACCGGGAACTCGAACGCGCCAGCCAACAGCCGAACGGCATCTACGGCTTCGTCGCCTACGCACTGCGCGGCTTCGCCGACGGCTTGACCGAACAGCTCGCCATGATCCGCCAGCACCAGTGGGAGGTGGCGTGGGTGCATTTCGTCCACGAGCAGTTCCGCGCCCCGCGCAGCCCAACGGACCGACGACGACGCTCGCTCGCCCTGGCGCTCTCGTCGCGCACCGCCCCGGTGGCGTTCGCCGACCTGCCCGGCCTCTCTCCCGATGTAGCGCGAGCCTACGCCAGCCTCTCTCGCCGCACCTTGATCCGCGACGTGCAAGCGCTCGTGCAACGTCGGCTGCTGATCGACGACGGCACCACGCTCCGCGTCAACCGCGAACACATTCTGGCCTTCCTGCCGTGGCGGCATGGCGCGGTGGATCGGGGATGAGGCGGGGTGCTCGGCGGCCTCGGCGAGACGCTGCGATTGACGAAAACGCGACGCAGCCTTGACCAACGCATCGGAGAGCGCCTACATTGGGCGCTTGTTGCCCAACCGAGCCGAGGCCATGTCCGCAGTGGCCAAGAAACGCAAGTCGCCGGATGGTCGGGCGACGAACGACCTCGTGTTCAGCGCCCACATGGGGTCGAACGACGATGTGTTCCCCCACGTGCTCTCGCTCTACGTAGCGCGGGGAAGCACCGTCGCGGACGTGACGCATGGCAAAGGCGTGTTCTGGCGCAACGTGCCGCCGGACATGTTCCAACTCCTCCCCTCGGACGCCGCCACCGGCACGGACTGTCGAGAACTGCCCTACGATGACGGCGCCATCGATTGCGTCGTGTTCGACCCTCCCTACATGCACACGCCGGGCGGAACCGCACACGTCAACCACCAGAACTACGAGAGCTACTACAGGAACAACAACGGCTCAACGGGATCGAACAAGAAGTACCACGAGGCCGTTCTCGACCTCTACTACACGGCAGCGCGCGAGGCGTGGCGCGTCCTGCGGGAGGGCGGCGTGTACATCGTCAAATGCCAGGACGAAGTGTGTGCCAACATCCAGCGCTTCACCCACGTCGAACTCATCAACGAGCTGTCGACCTACGGCTTCGTGGCCGAGGACATGTTCGTCGTCGTGAGAACAAGCAAGCCAGGCGTCAGCAGAATGTTGAGGCAGGCGCATGCGCGCAAGAACCACTCCTACTTCCTCGTGTTTCTCAAGCGCTCCGGAAAGCAACGATGGACCGGACTGGAGCGCCGTTTCGAGCCGGATGCGGTTGGCTCTGGGCAACGCAGGGGCACCGGCGCTAACGTGCGGCCTCTGTTCCAGCAGGGAGATCGCTGATCGGCTTGATGTTGATGCGGGAAAGGAGATGTAGCGTCCTCTCCCAAGGCGCAGCAGGACGGTCGGCCACGACCACGGGCGCCTGAGGAAGCGTCGAGGCCAGTACGCTTGTCCGCCTGCCGAGGCTCCGGCAGAGACGGGTTCGGCGAGACGCCCTCGATGGCCATATTTCGAGGCGCCCCTCGGCGCCGCAGGTGGCTATAATCGCGGCCACCTGCCGCACCGAGGTCTTCGCCGTGGCACTGCCCAATCTCAACGACTACTTCCCGGACTGGAAGGAGCGCGAAGCGCTTGCCGAGGCGATGATTCCGATCATCGGGCGGCTGTATCGCAAGAACGTGGTCGTGTACTGCTACGGGCGGGCGCTCTACAACAAGAGCGTCACGGACATCATGAAGGCGCATCGCTTCGTGCGCCAGGTGGCGCAGAACGAGCTCTCGGAGTTCGAGAGCTATCCGATTCTGGAGGCGATGGCGCAGCTGGACATCGGCACCTCCCATGTCGACGTGGGGCTGCTGGCGGTAGACTACATGGAGCAGGTGGCGAAGGGCGAGACGTTGACGCCCCTCGACTACACCCGCGAAGCCTGCGGAGACGTGATCGGGCGCCACGTGCAGCCGCTCTCCAAGCCCCGCGACATCGTCCTGTTCGGCTTCGGGCGCATCGGCCGGCTGTTGGCGCGGCTGCTGATCGAGAAGACCGGCAGCGGCGATCAGCTGCGGCTGCGCGCCATCGTGCTGCGGCCGGGCAGCCCCGGCGATCTGGGCAAGCGCGCCGCGCTGCTGCGGCGGGATTCCGTGCATGGGCCGTTCCGCGGCACCATCCGCGTGGACGAGGAGAACCAGTGCCTGATCGCGAACGGCAACGTCGTACGCGTGATCTATGCCAGCGATCGGTCGACGATCGACTACACCAGCCACGGCATCGAAGACGCCTTGCTGATCGACAACTCCGGGCGCTGGCGCGACCATGCCGGGCTGAGCGCCCACCTACAGTCCAAAGGCGTCTCGCGGGTGCTGCTGACGGCACCTGGCAAGGCTGGCGTGCGCAACATCGTCTCCGGCGTGAACTCGCATCTGGTCACCAACGAGGACGGCGTGCTCGCCTGCGGTTCCTGCACCACCAACGCCATCGTGCCGGTGCTCAAGGCCGTCCATGACCGCTGGGGCATCGCCCACGGCCACATGGAGACCATCCACGCCTACACGCCGGACCAGAACCTGCACGACAACTACCACAAGAGCGACCGGCGGGGCCGCAGCGCTCCCCTCAACATGGTCATCACCGAGACCGGCGCGTCGAAGGCGGTCACCGAACTGCTGCCCGAACTGGACGGCAAGCTCACCGGCAGCGCCATTCGCGTGCCGACGCCCGACGTCTCGCTCGCCGTGCTGAACCTCACCCTCATGCGCGAAACCAGCCGCGACGAAGTGAACACTTACCTACGCGATACGGCCCTCTACTCTTCGCTGCAACGGCAGATCGACTACACCTCTTCCCGGGAGCGCGTGTCCAGCGATTTCATCGGCAACCGCCACGCCTGCGCCATCGACGGCGGCGCCACCTTGGCGAACGGCAACCGGGCCGTGCTCTACGCCTGGTACGACAACGAGTTCGGCTACGCCTGCCAGGTCGTGCGCGTGGCGCAGAAGTGGGCGGGCATTCGCTATCCGCTGATTCCCGGCGACGTGGCGCGCACCGGCTTCGACGAGCTGCGCACACCCGTGGCGGCGGGCTGACGCCCCTCCACCTCGTTGCCGGGCAGCAGCAAGCGAACGCCGACCGCTCGCCACAAGGACGAACCATGCACATCGGCGTCCTCGCTCTGGACTTCCACCTCGACGGCTGCCGCTCGCTGAAGGAGAAGCGGCGGCGCCTTGGCCGTCTGCGCGAGAAATTCGGGCGCATCGCCAATCTCGCGGTGTGCGAGAGCGGCTACCAGGACAACCACCGGCGATCCCGCTGGGAGATCGTCGCCGTGGCCGGCGACCCTGGCGTGGTGGAACGCTCGCTCGCGGAAGTGGAGCGGTGGGTGGCGCAGTTCGTGGACGCCACCATCGTCGACGTGGGCCGCGACGTGTTCGCGGGGTGAGCGATGATCTGGACGTTGTTGTTCGGCGGCTTGCTGCTGGGCTGGATCTGGTGGCGCGGCGCCAGTCGGGCGCGGGAGAACTGGCTGCTCGATCTGAATCTGGTCGGCAAGTGGGAACTCGAAACGTCGGCCCGGGACGACGGCGCGCAGCGTTCGCTGACGTTCAGCGGCGATCTGGCAGGCGGGCGCTACGTGGCCCGGGACGGCGACGCCGTGCATCGCGGCAAGTGGCGGCTCAGCGGCCACCTGCTGATGTTGGAACCCATCGAGTCGGAGTCCGGCGATCACCCTCCGGCGGCGCAGTTCGAGCTGCGTCTCTTCGCGCCGGGGCGCATCGGCCTCGACGGGCCGGGACGCAAGCGCGAGACCTATCGAAAGCGCGAAGGCAACGTCATTCCATTGGCGAGACGCCCCAGGCGACGCGGCTAGGCGGTGGCGCCGCTCGACGACCCTGCGGCGCGCGCCGACGAGCGCCGACAAGCCCTCCTCGCCGGGCTGACCACCCGCCCCGGCGTCTACCGCATGGTGGGCGAAGGCGGCGAACTGCTCTACGTCGGCAAGGCGCGCAATCTGAAAGCGCGGGTGACGTCGTACTTCCGCGCCTCCGGTCTGGCGGCGAAGACCCTCGCCCTCACCTCCAAGGTGCGCGACGTGCAGGTGACGGTCACTGGCAGCGAGACCGAGGCGCTGCTGCTGGAACAGAGCCTCATCAAGGAGCACCGGCCGCGCTTCAACGTCGTGCTGCGCGACGACAAGTCCTATCCCTTCATCCACCTCAGCGAACACCCCTATCCGCGCTTGACGTTCCATCGCGGCGCCAGGCGCAAGGGCCGCTACTTCGGCCCGTTCCCAAGCGCCGCGGCGGTGCGCGACAGCATCAACATTCTGCAGAAGCTGTTCAGCATCCGGCCTTGCGCGGACACCTTCTTCAAGAACCGCTCGCGGCCCTGCCTGCAGTTCCAGATCAAGCGTTGCAGCGCCCCTTGCGTCGGCTTGATCGACCGCGACCGCTACGCCGAGGACGTGCGCTTGGCGGTGCTCTTCCTCGAAGGCAAGAGCGCGGACGTGCTCGCCGAGTTCAAGTCGCGCATGGAGCGGGCGGCAGAGGACCTGGCGTTCGAACGCGCCGCCCGCTACCGCGACCAGATCGGCCACTTGCGGCGCATTCAGGAGAGCCAGTACGTCCACGGCGAGGGTGGCGACGCGGACATCTTCGGCGTCGCCACGCACGTCGGCCACGCCTGCGTGCAGGGCCTGTTCGTGCGCGGCGGGCGCTTGCTCGGCCACCGCACCTGGTTTCCGCGCAACGAGCTGGGCGTTGCCGACGGCGAACTGCTGTTCGCGTTCCTTTCGCAATACTACCTGGGCGGAACCGAGCGCGAAGTGCCCCGCGCCGTGGTCGCCGCGGCGCCGTTCGGCGACGCGCCGCTGCTCGCCACGGCGTTGACGGAGAAGGCCGGGCGCAACACCGAGGTGGCGTGCCACGTGCGCGGCCAGCGCGCCCGGTGGGCGGCGATGGCCACCGAGAACGCCCAGCTGGCGCTCGACGCCTTCGTCGCCGACCGCAAGAACGTGCTTGGCCGCTTGGTGGACCTGCAAGCCGCGCTCGGCTGGGAGGACGTGCCGCAGCGTTTGGAATGCTTCGACATCAGCCACTCGGCCGGGGAAGCGACGGTGGCGTCGTGCGTGGTCTTCGACGCCAACGGGCCGCGCAAGTCGGACTACCGCCGCTTCAACATCGAAGGCGTGCCCCGGGGCGACGACTACGGCGCCATCGAGCAGGCCATCCGCCGCCGCTACACGCGCCTGGCGGAAGGCGAAGGCACGCTGCCGGACGCGCTGGTGATCGACGGCGGCAGCGGCCAGCTGGCGCGCGCCGCCGAGGTGCTCGAGCAACTGCAAGTGAAGGACGTCGCCATCATCGGCATCGCCAAGGGGCCGACCCGCAAGGCCGGATTGGAAACCATCGTCCTCGCCGACCAGGGCGAACTGGCGCTGCCGCCGAACGGCCCGGCGATGCATCTGCTGCAGCACATCCGCGACGAAGCCCATCGCTTCGCCATCGCCGGCCATCGCGGGCGACGGCAGAAGAAGCGGCGGCAGTCGGCGCTGGACGAAGTCGCTGGCGTCGGGCCGCGCCGCAAACGCGAACTGCTGGCACACTTCGGCTCCGTGGCTTCCATCAAGGGTTCGAGCGTTGAGGAGATTTCCAAAGTGCCAGGCATCAGCCGCAAGCTGGCGGCGGACATTCACGGAGTGCTGCATGGCGGCTAGCAACACAAGCGGAAGGAACCGATGACGACGCTGCCGAACATCCTCACGCTGGGGCGCATCGCCTTGATTCCGGTGTTCGCGCTCGTCTACATGGCGACGGAAACCTACTACTGGGTCGCCGCGATCCTGTTCGCGACCGCCGCGGCCACGGATTGGCTGGACGGCTACTTGGCGCGACGCCTCGGCCAGACCACGCCGTTCGGGGCCTTCCTGGATCCGGTGGCGGACAAGCTCATCGTCGTCACCGCGCTGGTGCTGCTGATCGGCAATCACGGCAACCTGTGGCTGACCATCCCCGGCGTGGTCATCGTCGGTCGGGAAATCGCCATCTCGGCGCTGCGCGAGTGGATGGCGGAGATGAACCGCCGCGGCCTGGTCGCCGTCTCCTGGACGACGCGGGTGAAGACGGCCATGCAGATGGTCGCCATCGTCATCCTGCTGGCGAACCCGCCGGCGATGGTGCCGTGGGTGGTGGTGGGGCTGGTGCTGCTCTACGCGGCGGTGTTCATCACCATCTGGTCCATGGTCGCCTACCTGCGCGCCGCTTGGCCGTCGCTCAAGGAGGGCCTCTACGACGGGAACTGAAGTACGCCATGCTTCGACCGCCACCACATGGGTCTCGCGAGCGGCCGTCTGTGCCCGGTGCCCCGTTTTGTGCGACATGGCTGATAAATCGTGTAGGAAATTCGCCCGGCGTACACCACCGGCTTGAGAAAGTCGCCACCATGCGCACACTTCGACCAGACGGTGCGCGACAGTGGTACGCTCAAAGCATGTCCTTGATGCACTCGCTCCATCGCCAGACGCCCGCGCCCCGCGCGAGGGTGGCCGTGCGCCTGCGGCCGGCCTTGGTGCCTGTGCCGGCCCAGCAGCCGGCGGATCCCCGCTGCGACTACATCCCCGTGCCGCCGGTCGGCTATGACGACGAAGGCTACCCGGTCGAGGACAGCGTGACCCAAAGCCAAAGGCACATGGACCAGACGGTGGACTCCTATGCGGCGCTGCGCGACTGGTGCCGGCGCAGAGCCCTCGGCCGGGGAGCGCGAGGGGACCACACCGCGCATGAAGAGGCCCTGGGCGACGTGTTCTCCGACCTGCTCATGCCGTACCTGCGGGGGCAGAAGAACAAGGTGGTGTCGCCGGATCTGATGGTGTCGCTGCAGGCGGAGCGGCGCGAGGAGCGCACGTCGTACAGGTTGTGGGAGAACCCGACGCCGGAGTTCGTGCTGGAGTCGCTGTCGAACAGCACTTGGAAGGCCGACGTGGGGGAGAAGAAGCGGCTGTACCGGAGCTTGGGAGTGCGCGAACACTGGCTGTTCGACAACGCCGGCAAGCGCATCCCCGAGCAGCTGCGAGGGTATCGGCTGCGGCGGCACACGCATCGCGGGCGCACCGCGCATGTGTACGCCCTGGTGCGCCCGAACCGCTGGGGCCGCCGGGCGAGCGAAGTGCTGGGCCTTGATCTGTGCGTGCAGGATGGCGACCTGCGCTTCTACGACCCGGAGGCCGAAGAATTTCTGCTCAGGGTACGCGAGTCGCATGTCCGCGCCCGCGAAGCGGACGCCGAGCGAGCAGCCCGGCAAGCCGCCGAACGGCAGGCGGAGGCGGAGCGGGTCGAGCGCCAAGCCGCCGAACGGCGCGCCGAGGCCGAGCGGGTCGAGCGCCGGGCCGCCGAACGGCGCATCGCAGCGCTGGAGGCGCAACTGCAAGCGCTTCGCAAGTCCGACTAGCCGACTGCGGCTGCCTAGCCAGCGGGTTGGCCAAACTCCAGTCTCCGCCCACGGCGGACCTCACTCCGATTCGCCGTGGGCACGGACACCCGCGGCAGCTTCGCCGCCCTCGCCCTACAGCAGCGCCGGGTTGGGGTTGAAGTAGTGGCGCACGCCGTCCATGGCGCCGATCTGCTCTATCAGCGTTTCGTAGTGGCGTTCGTTGCTGGCGAAGTCGATCTGCGCCGCGTTCACGACCAGCAGGGGCGCATCGTCGTAGTAGTGGAAGAACTCGGCGTAGGCGGTGCTCAAGGTGGCGAGGTACTCGGAGCCGATGCGCTGTTCGTAGCCGATGCCGCGCCGCCGGATGCGCGCCAGAAGCACCGCCACCGGCGCTTGCAGGTAGATGACCAGGTCCGGCTTCGGCGGATCGATGCGCAGCCGTTCGACGATCTGCCAATACAACTTGATCTCGTTCTCGTCCAAGGTCGCTTCGGCGAACAGCCGATCCTTCTCGATGAGGAAGTCGGTCACCTGCATCGGCCCGAGCAGGTCGTCGCGGGCGAAGCGCGCCACTTGTTCGGCGCGGTGCAGCAGGAAGTAGAGCTGCGTCGAGAGCGCGTTGCGCTGGCCTTCGCGGTAGAAGCCGTCCAGAAACGGATTCGCCGCCGCCGGTTCCAGCACCAGTGGGTAGTGGAACGTATCCGCCAGGCGCCGCGCCAAGGTGGTCTTGCCGACGCCGATCGGCCCTTCGACGGCGATGTAGCGCGGCGCCTTGGGGACAGCCTCTGCCACCTTAGACGCCTGGCGCCGCGGCGACGGCGCCGCCCTCGCCCGCCGGCATGTGCGCCATGTTCGCCCGAGCGCGTCGCCGCCGTCTGCGGCGGCGCTTGCGCGGAGGAGCGCTGCTGCTCGCTGCGGCAGCGGGAGAGTTCTCGGCGTCGAAACCAGTCTCATCGAACTCGCCGGACTGCGTCTCTGCCAACGCGGCGACCAGCGCTCCATCATCCTCTTGCACGTCGGTCCACCAAGCGCCCAGCTGCGCTGGCGCCTCGCCGCACTGGACGCGCAGCATCAGGAAGTCGTAGGCGGCGCGGAAGCGGCGGTGTTCGAGGAGTGCGGCGACGTTCTTCGGCGTGCGGCGCTCGAAGCGCGGCTGCAAAGCCCAGACGTCGCGCGCGAACCAGCCGTGCCGCCGCGGTACCGACATGGCCTGCTGGTTGCGCAGGGCCGCGCTTGCCGCTTCGTCCGGGTCCGGTAGTCGCCGCCGTTTGCCAGTGCCGAACGGCGTTGCGCGGGCGAGGTAGTCCCGCCACAGGAACGCCGCCAGCAGGAAGCCCGGCGTCACGGGCTTTCCTTCCGCCACCCGCTCGTCCGTGTTCGCCACGGCGATGCACCCCATGGCGTCGTCCGCGGCCGATGCCGGCAACAGCGTTTCCGTCAAGCCGTGTTCGCGGAGCAGCTCGAAGGCGCGCTGGCCGTGGCCGTGCAGGAACATCTTCGAGAACTCGTCGAAGAGCCGCGCCGGCGCGATGGCGGCCAGAAGGTCGGCGGTCGGCGCGATGGCGGCTTCCGTGCGCGGATGCAGCGCCAAGTCGAGCTTGGCGGCGAAGCGCAGCGCCCGCAGGATGCGCACAGGGTCTTCGCGGAAGCGCTCCTCCGGGTCGCCGATGACGCGCAAGACGCCGGCTTCGACGTCGGCCATGCCGCGGCAATAGTCCAGAACGACGTTCGCCTGCGGGTCGTAGTAGAGCGCGTTGATCGTGAAGTCGCGGCGGAAGGCGTCTTCGTCGATGCTGCCGTAGGCGTTGTCGCGCAGAATCAGGCCGTTCTCGGACACTTCGCCATCGGCGATCCCGCGGCCGTCGCTTGCGCGTCTAGCGAACGACGCGCCTGTCCTCGTCGTGGTGCCGCTGCTCGGGGCACCACGAAAAGTGGAGACCTCGATGACTTCGCGCCGCATCCGCACGTGCGCGAGGCGAAAGCGCCGCCCGACGATGCGCACTCGGGGCAGTACGCCGCGCACGTCCTCGGGCGTAGCGCTGGTGGCGACGTCGAAATCCTTCGGCGTTCGTCCCAGCAGCAGGTCGCGCACGCAGCCGCCCACCAGATAGGCGTCGAAGCCAGCGTGGCGCAGCTGATCAACGACGGCCACCGCGTTCACGGATACCCGTGAGCGGTCGATGTGGTGATCGGCGACCCGTAGCGGCAAGTGGCGAAGACTCGTGGATTGCGCGGCGCATTGTACGACAACCGACGCCGAGTCGCTTCGGCACGGGCGACGCGGCTGCGGCACAGGGCGCTTGTATAGTGGCGGTCTGCTCTTCGGTGCGCGTTCAGGTGTCCGATCTCTGGTTGATCGCCGTCTTCTTCGGCTACCTCGCGGTGCTCATCGGCATTGCGCTGGTGCGCGCGAGGCGCATGGCGGCGATGTCGGACTACGTGCTCGGCGGGCGGCGGATGGGCGCGTTCACCTCGGCGTTGAGCGCGAGTTCGTCCGGCACCAGCGGCTGGGCGATCCTGGTGTTCCCGGCGCTGGCCTTCCAGCACGGGCTGGGCGAGATGTGGACCGCGCTCGCGCTGGTCGCCGGCATCTGGTGCAGCTGGACGGTCATCGCCAAGCGGCTGCGCCGCTACACCATCGAAGCCGGCGATGCGCTGACCATGCCGGAGTTTCTTGAACGCCGCTTCGCGGACGAAACGGGCGCGCTGCGTACCGTGGCCGCGCTGGTGACGATCTTCTTCATCGTCTTCTACGTCGCCTCCGGGCTGATCGCCGGCGCCAAGCTGCTGAACACCGCGTTCGGGCTGCCGCAGACCGCTGGCGTTCTGGCGACGTTGCTGGCCGTCGCCTCCTACACGTTCATCGGCGGCTTCGTCGCGGTGTCGCGCACGGACGTCTTCCAGGCGACGATGATGCTCTTGGCGCTGATCGTCATGCCGCTGTGGTTGATCGTGGTGGCGGACGCGCCGTTCGCCGGCCTCGGCGCGAAGACGCCCGGCTTCTGGAATCCGCTCACCGACCGCGCTGGCGAATCCATCGGCGTCGTCTTCCTGCTCTCCGCGCTCGGCTGGGGCCTCGGCTACCTGGGTTCGCAGCGCGTGGTGCAGCGGTTCATGGCGGTGGAGAGCGAAGCGCGGATTCCTTGGGCGCGCAACATCGGCACGGCGTGGATGTTCCTGCTCTACCTGTTCGCGTTGCTGTTCGGCCTGGTGGCGCTGCCGGCCTTGGCGGAAGTCGGGCGGCTGGAGGACGTGCTGGCCGACCCGGAGCGGGTCTTTCTGGTGGCGAGCCAGGTGTTCTTCCATCCGCTCGTAGGCGGCCTTCTGCTTTCGGCGGTGATCGCCGCGGTGATGAGCACCGCGGACTCGCAGTTGCTGCTGGCCTCCGCCGTGGCCACCGACGATCTGCCGGTGGTGCGCCGCTTCGCGCTTTCCCTCGACGCCAAGGATCGAGTGTGGCTGGGGCGGGCGTTTCTGGTGGCGGCCGGAGTCGTCGCCGCGGCGCTCTCGATCTTCAGCGAAGAGTCCGTGTTCGCGCTGGTCTCCTACGCTTGGGGCGGCATGGGCGCTGCGTTCGCGCCGGTGACGGTGCTGGCGCTCTACTGGCGGCGCTTCAATGCGGCTGGCGCCCTGGCGGCGATGGTGGCGGGCACGCTCGTCGCCACCATCTGGGGCTACTTCGACGGTGGGCCGCTCGGCGTGATGGACATCCAACCGGCCGCTCCGGGCTGCACCGTGGCGGTGCTCGCCGGCGTGGTTGCGACACTGGCGACCGCGCCGCCATCGAAGGAGGTGACCGAACTCTTCGACGTCGTGGCGAAGGCGGCAAGGGCGCTCGACGCGCCGCAGCAAAGATCGCCCGCTTCTGCCATGATGCGCCGATGACTCGCTATTCCCACATCGAGGTCTCGCCGCTCACGCCCACCATCGGCGCCGTGGTGCATGGCGTCGACCTGGCGCAGCCGTTGAGCGACGCGGCGTTCGAGGAAATCCACGCGGCGTGGATGGCGCATCTGGTGCTGTTCATGCGCGATCAACGCATGACGCCAGCCCAGCATCTGGCGTTCGGCAAGCGTTTCGGCGAACTGCACATCCATCCGGCGGCGCCCTACGCGCACGGCAATCCAGCGCTGATGGTGATCTGCACCGACGCCGATTCCAAGCGCAACAACGGCAGCGGCTGGCATTCGGACGTCTCGGCCGACGAAGAGCCGCCGCTCGGCAGCATCCTGCACCTCCACGAGGTGCCGGAACAAGGCGGCGACACGGTATTCGCCAACATGTACGCGGCCTACGAGGCGCTGAGCGACCCGATGCGCGACCTGCTGGATGGCCTCACGGCGCGGCACGAAGCCGACTACACCGGCTACTACGGCGACCACCAGCCGCAGCGCGAGTTCCCCCGCGCTTCGCATCCGGTGGTGCGCACGCACCCGGTCACCGGCCGCAAGGCGCTGTTCGTCAACGCCGGCTTCACGCGCCACATCGAGGGCCTGAGCAGGCGCGAAAGCCGGGCGCTGCTGGACATGCTGTTCGAGCACGTCAAGAACCCGACCTTCGCCTGCCGCTTCGAATGGCGTCCGCACTCGCTGGCGATGTGGGACAACCGCTGCGTCCAGCACATGGCCATCTGGGACTACCACCCGCAAACACGCAGCGGCCTGCGCGTGACGATAGGGGGCGATCGACCACGCGGACCGGTTTCGCCAGCTTGCGCAGGGCGACCGGAGCATACCGTTTGAGCCTTGCGCAGCTCCGCTGGCGCATTTCCATAGGGAATCGGCGAACCGCTACACGGCGGGCGCTTTGACCCTCCATCCGCAGGGGGCTAATGTGCTTCCCATGAGCGCAGCGCAGGGACTCGTCGCCAAGGGCAAGCTGCCCATCGGCATCCAGACCTTCCGGCAGATCCGCGAGGAGGGGTACTACTACGTGGACAAGACGGCCCTTATCGGGCAGCTGGCGGAGCGCGGCAAGCACTACTTCCTCTCCCGCCCGCGGCGCTTCGGCAAGAGCCTGCTGCTGGACACCATCAAGGAGCTGTTCGAGGGCAGCGAGCCGCTGTTCCGGGAGCTGGCCATCCACGGGCAGTGGGACTGGAGCGTCCGCCACCCGGTGCTGCGGCTGGACTTCGGCAGCGGCGACTTCGGGGATCCCGACTTCCTGCCGGAAGAAACTGCGGACCAACTGGCGAACATGGAAGCGCAAGCCGACCTCGGTTCCGAAGGCGCGACCGCATCCATCCGCTTCCGCCGACTCGTCCAAGCGCTGCATCGAAGCACCGGCCGCCGGGTGGTGGTTCTGGTGGACGAGTACGACAAGCCGATTCTGGACGCGCTGGAAACGCCGGAAGTGGCGCGCGCCAATCGCAGCTTCCTGCGCGGGCTGTACTCGGTCATCAAGTCGTGCGACGCGCACATCGAGTTCACGCTGCTCACGGGCGTGAGCAAATTCTCGAAAGTGAGCCTCTTCTCGGGCCTGAACAACCTCAAGGACATCACGCTCGACGTGCGCTACTCCGCCATCTGCGGCTACCGCGAACGGGATCTGGTCGAGGTGTTCGCGCCGGAGCTCGAAGGCTTGGACAGGAAAGAACTGCGCCGCTGGTACAACGGCTACAACTGGCTCGGCGAGGAGAAGGTCTACAACCCCTTCGACATCCTCCTGCTGTTCGACAGCCGCCGCTTCAAGGCGCACTGGTTCGAGACCGGCTCGCCGAAGTTCCTCATCGACACGCTGATGCGGCGGCGGTTTTCGTCCGTCGATCTGGACGGCATGGTCACCACGGAAGCGCTGCTCTCCGTCTTCGACGTCGACGAGATGGCCGTCGAGGCGCTGCTGTTCCAGACCGGCTACCTGACCATTCTGGAGGAGCGGGAGGACCGGCCCGGGCGCATCCGCTACCGCTTGGGCTATCCGAACCAGGAAGTGCGCCAGAGCCTGAACGAGCGGCTGCTGATGGCGCTGCTGCCGGACGCCGCGAGGCGACGCGCCGACGACGCGCCGCTGCACGACCTGCTCGCCGCCAACGACTTCGAGGGGCTGGAGGCGTTCTTCCGCTCGCTGTTCGCCGGCGTTCCGCACCAGTGGCACGTCAACAACGACATCCAGAACTACGAGGGCTACTACGCCAGCGTCGTCTACTCCTGCTTCGCCGCCCACGGCTTCGACATGATCGCCGAGGAGAGCACGAGCGCCGGACGCTCGGACATGGTGGTGCGCTGCGAAGGCGGCATCTACCTGTTCGAGTTCAAGCTCCTGAAAGGCGGGTCGGAAGGCAGGGCGCTGACGCAGATCAAGGACAAGGGCTACGCCGACAAGTACCGGCATCTCGACTTGCCCATCCACCTGATCGGGGTGGAGTTCAGCGCCGAGGAACGCAACATCGCCGCCTTCGAGGTGGAGCGGGCCGCGTGATGGTCTCTTCTGGCACGAAGCGCAAGCTGCCATCTGCACAGATCTGGGACTCCACCCGCAAACGCGCAGCGGCCTGCGCGTCACGGTAAAGGGCGACCGGCCGTTCCACGCAACCGAAGGGAGCGAAGCGCTGGTTGACGCCGCGCCTCAGATCAAGGCGGTACCCGACGCCGCTTCCGAATGTTCGGAGCGCTGGTTGCGGTGCGGGAAGGGTATGTCGGGAACCGGGGCGTCTAGGAAGTCGCAGAGTTCCCGCCAGCCGTCGCCCGCTTCCATGTTCATCGTCAGCAGGTCGTTGCGGCCTTTGAAGTAGCTGCGGACGGCGGCGTTGTGTCGTTCGTAGCGCTCGATGTAACGGCTCTCGTTGCCGCGCGGTCGCCCGGCGCCGTAGATCCACTGGCGCATCGGCGTGTCCTCGTCGCCGAAGTAGCCGACGACGCTCTCCAGCCAGGCGCTCGTGGCGCGGATGGTGAGGATGAAGGCGCTGCCTGGGAAGGTCGCGTCCAGCTGCTCGTAGAGCGGGGGCCACGGGTTGTCGCCGAAGGCGTCGAACTCGGTCGCGACCGCCAGCGCCTTGACTAAGGCGTTGCGGCCGATGTCCGGTTCCCGAGCGCCCATCGGCCCGACGGTCCGGCAGCCAAGCACCCGCAACGCCTCGGCGAGGGACTTCGTGCCGGTCCTGTGGAAGCCGATGCAGAACACCTTGCTGTATTTCCGCCCCTGTCGCGTCAGCACCCGGCGTCGTCGCCGGGCGATGGCGTCCTGGTCGGCGAGCAGGCCCGCTTGAACTCGGTACCAGCAGCGTTGCCCGAACCGCAGCACCGCCTCGCGTTCCCGCTCGCGCAACCGAAACGGCCCGGAACGCTCGCCGACGATGTCGTCGAGTTCCCTCACCAGAGCGGTCACGCGGTCGCGTTCGTGGCCGGATGTCTCCACCCGGTTGGCGATGCGCATGGCTTCCACGCCAGCGTTGCGCAGCGACGGATTCCAGCGCTCGTGTTGCGGCGGCAACGGCACGTCGTACTCGTCGATGAACGCCCGCACGGTGTCCTCGCCGGACGGGAACGCGCGCACACGGCTGGCGCCGAACAGCAGCCGTGCTTCGTGCAGGAAGCCGAGACAGTCGAGGTGGCGACGGAACCAAGGGTCCGCCAGCGCCGTGGCGAAATCGATGTCGCGTCCGTAGACGTGGCGCGGCTCCTCGGCGCTGGGCGGATTGGCCAGGTACTGAACGTACAAGGCGGCCGCGAAGGAGTCCGGCGGCCGCAGCCATACGCACAGTTCGAAGTCGAAGAGCGCCGCCAGATGGCGCAGCGCCGCCTTCGCCCACGGCGCGTAGTCCCACCAGTGGTTGAAGATGCCCTCGGTCGAGAAGATCACGGTGTGGGCGTCGTCCGGCATGTCGCGCAACGCCGCCTCCACATGAGCTGCGAACGCGCGGCTGTCGCCCCGGCGCAACAGCGCGTTCAACCGCTGATGCTTCGGTTCCACGGGGTCCGAAGGCTGCGGATACCACCACCCCTTGGCGGCAAGCGCGACGCGGTGCTCCCCCAAGTGCCGCTGCAAGGATGAGGTGCCGGTCTTCGGCGCTCCGGCATGGAGGATCAGCCGGCGCTGGCCGCCTTGGGGCGTTCGCGCGTGGGCGAGGAACTCGGCGCTGAACGTGGTCTTCGGCAGTGTCGGCACGTCGCGCACCGCTTCGAGGGCCCGCTGCCGCTTGAACCGCTCGAAGAACTCCGTGGCCGGCTTGCCGCCGATGCTCGCGTTCGTCCGTTCCACCGCCTGGTCTAGCGCCGCGAACCCGCGCACCTTCGGCGCCAGCAAGCCGAAGGCGTCCAGGCAGTCGTGGTAGTGCAGCGCGTACAACGGCTCGTCCTGCTGAAACAGGCGCGGTTGGCGATCCTTGTGGCCGGGGAAGTTCCAGTTCGTCGGCAGGTGGCGCAGCGGCACGTCGTCGGCCGCCAGCGCCAAAGCGAACGCCAGCTGGTCCACATGCTTGAACGCCGCCTCGGAAGCGCCGCGGGGGCCGAACAGTTCGGGCCGCGCGAACAGAAACTCCGCCCACTTGCGCCACGCGGCGCGCAGCGATTCGATGCGATCCATCGGCAGATAGAGGAAGCCGCCGTTGAGGTTGGTGGCGATGGTGTCGCCGCGCCCTTGCCAATCGCTGGGCATCAGCGGCGGCAGCGGCACCTCGGCGGCGGCGAACAGGCGGCGGACGAGCGGCAACGGCGGATTGTCGCCATCGACGATCTTGCCGCACACCGCCGCGGGGTCGGGAATGTCCAGCGGCGCCAGGATAGCCACGTCCAAGTCGAGCAGAAAGATTCCTTGGGCGTCGTTGTCTGGCCGTGCCGCGAAATGGTCCAACTGCGCGATCTTGTTGCAGTAGACGCCGTCCAGATAGGGAGCGATCTCCACCACCGCATGGCCAGCGCGGCGAAACTCCGCCCGCACGTCGTCGCCAACCCGCGTCGTACACTGCACGACGATGGCCTCCGGCGGCGCGCCAGCGTTTTCCCGCAGCGTGTGCAGCAGCACCTCGGCCTGGTAGGGATGCTGGCGCGGCCAATCGACCACCATGGAGTAGCGGCAGGGGTGCGTCACTTCAGCGCCTCGAAGCACGCCTCGCTCAAGGCGGGCTCTAGAAAAAGTACACGAACCGCACGAAGCCCTGCTCGCCGCCGCCTATCGTCAGCCCGTCGCCCACCGTCACGCCGCCGAACTCGTCGCCGCGTGTTCCGAACGGCATGGTGAGGCCGACTTGCAGCCGCGAAGCGTCGCTGGTGTCGTAGGTCAGCGCGAGCTGGGCCGCGAAGGACGCGTCGTGCAGGTTGGCGATCACGGCGAAGCTCTGGTTGAGCAGGAAGTGCCAGCGGAAGGAGGTGCCGAGCGCCAGGTAGTCGCGCATCAGGTTGAACAGTTCGCCGCGGCCGATGCGGGCGAGGAGCGGCGCCGGCAGCAGGCGCAAATCGTTCGGCAGCTGCTGCACGCCGAAGCCGTTGTGGAAGTACTCGCCGAACACGTGGACGATGGTGCCGGCGAGGGTGAAGCTGTAGTCGGCGTTGACGAGGCCGGAGATGGTCGCTCTGCCGTCTTCCACGGTCCAGGTGATGTCGGAGCGCATCAGAGCGCCGCCCGCCGGGATGCGCAAGCCGACGCCGTAGACTTGGCCGCCGTAGTGCTGCGAAGCCATGAACTCCACTTCGTTGTCGCCGAAGTGGCCGCGGTACTTCGCCGCCAGGCTCGATGCGTGGCGGGAAGGGTCGCCGGCTGCGGAACGTCGGCCGACCAGCAGCACTTGCAGGTCGGAGCCGTCGGCGAACAGGCGCTCGAAGCGCAGCATGTCGTCGCCGGCCTTGTAGTCCTGGTCCACGGTGGTCGGCGCGAAGGGGTTGAACAGATCCATCGGCTGGAAGACCAGACCGCCGCCCCAGCTCACGGCCTGACGGCCAGCCGCGACGGTCCAGTTCGCGCCCCGATATTCCAGCGCGAAACGGTCGAACCGATGCAGCGCCTGCCCATGTGAGCCGGTTCCCACTTCCCAGGTGAGGTTCATGAGTCGGCGGTCGTCGCCCATCGGCGTCTGGTCGAGGGTCAGGCCTGGCGAACCAGCGGCCACGTCGCTGCGCAGCCACGTCGTCGAATGATCCACGTGCAGCCGCAGCGCGCCGACTTCCCGACGCCACATCAGGCGCATGTCGGCGTTGTGCGAAAGGGGCAGGCGTTCGCCCGTCAACTGCCGCAACGCATCGCCGGCGGGCAGGGACTGCGCGACGGTGTACCACTTGAGGCGCATGTCGAAGCCGTCGAAGCCGTTGAACGGCGCGCTTCGCAGCGTGTTGCGGGCGCCAGCGCGGTGCAGCTTGTGGAGTTGGAAACCGTCCGGCGGCGCCACGGTGGCCAAGGCTGGTTCCGCCTGATTGGTCGGCGCCGCCTCGCTGGTCGGTGTCGCTTCGACAGCCGGCGCCCCTTCGTCCGGCTCGTCCCGAGACGGCAACTGCGTTGGCGCATCCGGCCAGCCTTGCAGCAGGAACTCGATTGAAGGCAGTTCCGTGCTCTCGCCATCGTCGGCTGTTTCTGGAACGTCCGTTGCCTGGCCCGCCATCATGATCGACCAAAGGAACCGCGGTGCGCCGATCACCAGCGGCGGCCCAGGTGCCGAAGTCAAGGGAGAAGCGGCGGCTGGCGCGCGTGGCACCGGGGCAGCGGCAACTTCCAACACCCACGCATCGCCGAAGCCCTGTCGGCGAACGGCCGCAAGATCGCCGTCGGCATCTTCCCGGGAGGAGTAGGGGCCGGCCAACACCCGTTGCAGCGCTCCCTTCCTGTGAACGTCCGCGCTCACCACCTCGAAACGCAGCCCGGACTGCGCCGAAGCATCCGTCGCCAACTGCTCCGCGGCCTCCGGCGCGCGGAACGCGCCGACGGAAATCCAGTGGCCAGTGCCAGCTTCCGCCGCGCCGCAGAGCGAAACAGCCGCCACCGCCGGCAGGAAGCGAACCGGCCATCGGCGCACCTGCCCGAAGCAACGCATTCCGCTATGCCGCGTCCACGACGCCGCCGTCGCGCAGATTCACTTGTCTGCCGGTGTAGCTCATCACCATCGGATCGTGGGTGGCGGTGAGAATGGTCACGCCGCGCTCGGCGTTCAGCGCCTTCAGCAGATCCAGCAGTTCCTCAGTGGTGGCGGTGTCCAGGTTGGCGCTCGGTTCGTCCGCGAGCAGCAGCACCGGATTGGTCACGATGGCGCGGGCGATGGCCACCCGCTGTTGCTGGCCGCCGGACATCTCGCCGGGCCGACGATCCGCCAAGTCCGCGAGGCCCAGCGAATCGAGCGCGTCCAAAGCGCGACGACGTCGTTCGCCACCGGCTACTCCTTGCAGCTGCATGATGAACTCCACGTTCTCCACCGCCGAGAGCACCGGGATGAGGTTGTAGGCTTGGAAGACGAAGCCGATCTTGCGCAGCCGGAGGTCCGAAAGCCGCGCCTCGGAAAGCTCGGTCACCTCGACGCCGTCCACCACCACGGAGCCGGCGGTGGGGCGATCCAGGCCACCGATCAGATGCAGCAAGGTGGACTTGCCGGAGCCGGACGGCCCGGCCAAGCTCACCCACTCGCCAGCGCGCAGTTCGAAGTCGACGCCGCGCAGGGCGTGAACGGGCACCGCGTCGTCCGCGTAGGTGCGGCTGACGCCGCGACACGCCACCACCGTCTCTGCCGTTTCCGCCATGTGTTCCCCCTGCTGGGCGTTCGTACGCCTTACCGCCGCAGCGCGTCGAGCGGCTTCAGCTTCACGGCGCGCCGCGCCGGATAGAAGCTGGCGACGAGGCCGAGCACCAGACTCATCGCCGCCACCAGCACCACGTCGTCGCCGCGCATGACCGGCACGAAGACCGAGCGCATGCCGAAGGTGGCCAGGCTCTCGTCGAACGCCGAGAGGTCGATGCCGTCGTCGATCAGCGTGAACGCGCCGAAGGCTATCAGCAGTCCGGCAGCCACGCCCACGGACATCACCAGGCTCGATTCCACCACCACTTGCGCCACCACCGAACGCGGGCGCATCCCCAAGGCGCGCAGCATGCCGAGTTCGCGGACGCGCTCCATCACCGCGGTCACCAGCGTGTTCACCAAGCCGAACACCAAAGCGCCCATGATGACCAGGAAGTAGATGAAGATCGCGCTGTCCGCGAACGCGACGATGTTGGCGGCTTGCGGCGACAACTGCTTCCAGCTCATCACGTCGAGACCGTCGAAGGCGTCCGTCAGCGTGTCCATCACGCTGGCCTCGAAAGCGTCGTCGGAGAGCCGCACCGACACTTCCGTCACCACCGCCGTGTCCAGCAGGCCCTGCAACGCCTCCGCGCCGGTGAACACGAACGCCTTTTCCAGCGTCGCGGACTCGGCCTTGAAGATGCCGGCGATGCGCGAACCGGCCTCGCGGTTGCGGCCGTCCGCGCCCTGCGTCACCAGCACCAGCCGCCGGCCCACGGTGGTCTCCAACTGCGCGGCAAGTTCGGCGCCGATGACGACGCGCCGGTCGTCCGGGCCGTCCAGCCCTTCGCCGCCGCCATCCGGTCCGGCATAGGAGACGCGGTCGAGAAAGGAGATGCCCTCGCGCGCCGGATCGATGCCGATCAGCTGCACGCCACGGGTTTCGCGTTCGCTCATGATGACCGCCGGCACACGGACCCGCTGCGCCCAGCCAGCGACCTGCGGCTGCGGCAGCGCAGCCTCCCAGTCCTGCCCCACCTCGAAGCCGCGCTGCACGCTCGGGTCGTCCAGATAGCCCGGCTGCAAGACCTTCACATGGCCGTTCAAGCTGTCGATGACCATGTTCTGCATTTCCGACTGCATCCCCCGCAGCAGCGTGTTCAACAGCACCACGCCGGCAACGGCGACCGCAATCGCGCTCAGCAGAATGCCGTTGCGCCGGCCATGCCGCCAGAGATTGCGCCAGGAGAGACGGATCAGAAGCGCGAACGGCATCGGCGGCTAGTCCTGGTCGCGCAGCGCGTCGACCACGCGCAGCCGGCGCAGACGCCAGGCGGGAACGGCGGCGGCAAGCTGCGTCAGCACCACCACCGCGATGCCGAACTCCAGCGCCGCGCGGAAGCCGAAACTGGGATGCAGGCGCTCCGGCATCATGAACTGCCCGGTCATCTCCGCGTAGGCGTCGCCCAAGGAAACGCCGGTCACGGAGAGCGCGCCGATCAGCGGCCCGGCCACCGCGAAGGCGAGCGCCAAGCCGAGCAGCGCCATCCACAATGCTTCCAAGGCGAGCATTCCGAAGATGGCCGCCGGCCGCATGCCCAGCGCCTTCAGCATTCCGAACTCCGGCGTGCGCTCGAAGGTCGTCATCAGGAAGGTGTTGACGATGCCGAAGACCACCAGCACCACCAGCAGCGCGTAGATCATGTAGCTGCTCTGGTACTTGAGCTCCACCAGCTGATGGATGTCCGGCAGCAGCGCCTGCCAGGAGACGCCGACCGTCGCGGCATCGCGCAGCGACTCGGCCACATCGCGCGCCGCGCTCTGGTCGGCAAGCGTCAGCGCGATGGCATGCACCGCGTCGGCCATGCCGAACGCCTGCTGGAAATCCGCCAAGGGAACATGCAGCTGCGAGCGGTCGAAGTCCGCCTGGCCGGTGTCGAAGGTGCCCACCACGGTCGCCGCCATCGCCGCCACGCCGCCACCCTGGGCATTGCCGAGAATCGCCACGTCGTCGCCGACGGCCACGCCGAGATTCTTCGCCAGCACCGCGCCCAGATACGCTTCTCCCGGCGCCTGCAGAAAGCGACCGCTCGCCGGCTGGTGGCGGATGGCGGCGAACTCGCGTTGCGGATCGACGCCCACCACCAAGCCGCCGAAGGCCGGCGCTTCGCTGCCGACGCTGCTTTGCGCCGCCGAGAGCAGGGCGAACGCCTGTGCGCGGGGAGCGACGGCCTGGAATTCGCCGCTTGAGGCAAGGGTCTCCACCCGAGCCGCGGCATCCGCGACGGCATGGTCGGCGCGCGGGTCGTCGAGAAACCGCGGATGCTGCACCTGCACATGGCCGGCGAAGAACCGCGCCGTGGTGTCGACCATCATGTCGAAAGTGCCGACCTGCAACGAGTTCGCGGCGGTCACCAGAACCCCGGCGAAGCCGATGCCGCCGGCGGTCAGCCAGGTGCGGCGCTTGTTGCGCCAGAGGTTGCGCCAGGCGATGGCCGCGATCGAGGTGCGGCGGGCGCCGGCCCGTGGCGCGGCGGCCTCGAAGCCCAGCGGGATCGCGGCATCGCTCATTCTTCCTCCCGCAGCGCTTCGACCGGCTTCAGGCGGCGCACGCGAAGTCCGGGAATCAGCATCGCCAGCAGCGTGCCGGCGAGCATGGCGAGCGGCGCCTGCACGAAGGCGTCGACGGCCAGCGCCGGGTACATGTGCGTCGGCATCATCATCTTCTCCGTCATGCCCTCCATCCGCTCGCCGCCGAGCGCGACGATGTCGATGCCGACGTTGCTGAGCGGCACCACCACCGCGGTACACAGCGCGATGCCGAGGACGGCGCCGAGCGCCCAGACGCACACCGCTTCCACCGCCAACATGCCGGCGATGGCGTTGGGCCGCATGCCGATGGCGAGCAGCATGCCGAACTCCCGGGTGCGCTCGAAGACCGTCATCATGAAGGCGCCCACCAGCGACAGGGCGACGAGGATCATCAGCAGCCAGTAGATCATCAGCGCCGAGATGCGATCCAGGGTGATGGACTGTTCGAGTTCCGGCATCAGCGTCGTCCATTCCACCAGCGCGCCGCCGTCGGGCAGAGCGGCGGCAATCGCCGGCGTGAACTCGGCGATGCGATTGGCGTCGGCGGTCTCGACCGCCACGCGATGCACGGCGTCGCCGAGTTGGAACGCGCCTTGCAGGGCCGGCAGACGCACCTGCATCAGACTGCGATCGAGCTCCACGACGCCGGTATCGAAGATGCCGTCCACGACCGCCACGAGCGCTGCCACCCCGCCTTCGTCCGCGGTGCCCAGCGCCACGATCTCGTCGCCCAGCGAGACGCCCAGGTTGGTGGCCAGCGACGCGCCGACGAAGGCGCTGTCGGCGCGCGGCAGGTACTCGCCTTCGACGAGTTTCGCCGGCAGCGAGAACAGCGCCGCCTCGCGCTTCGCGTCCACGCCCATCACCAGCGCGCCGTAGCTGCGTTCGCCCACGGAGACCAGCGCGAACGCCTCGGCGCGGGGCGCGGCGCCGACCACGCCGGGCACGGCTTCGACGCGGCGCGCGAGTTCGGTGCCGTGGTCGAGGGCGTGGGCGAGCTTGGGATCGTCGAAGTAGCGCGGGTGCTGCAACTGCGCATGGCCGTGCATCAGCCCGGTCGCGGTCTCTATCCAGCCGCCGTAGGTGCCGGATTGCAGCGCCATGAAGACGGAGACCAGAAAGATCGCGAAGGCGATGCCGCCGATGGACATCCAAGTGCGCAGCCGACGCCGCCACAGATTGCGCCAGGCGATGCGCGCGAACAGGCCGCGCGGCGCTGCTGGCGCATCGGAGGCGGCGCGCTGCGGCAGCGGCAGCGCTTCGTCGGTCACCGTTCTCCCCGCAGCGCGAAGGACGTGAACATGGCGTCTTCGACTCGAGCGTCGAAATCGGCGCTCAGGTAGCGCAGTTCCGTCCAGCTGTCCTCGCGCTCGAGTTCCCCCATGCGCATCACCACGGGGATGGTGCGCCCGCCGAGTTCGCCCACTTCCACGGTGCGCATCGCCTTGAGCGGTTCCATGCCTTGGTCGTAGTAGGTCTGGCTGAGCAGCACGTAGTCGTCGCGCAGCACCATCACTTCCTTGCCCCAGACCACCGGCGCGTCGTCGTGGGGGGTGAGTTCCAAGGTGTAGACGGTGTGCCCGTCGCGCTGCTCGGTGGCGGAGATGGCGAAGTCGTAGTGGCGCAGGTAGTGGTCGGTGCGCGAGAGGTCGTTGTAGGAGAAGTCCGAGCTCGCCCAGCTTTGCGAGCGGACGCTGGCCGGCAGGCGGATCTCGCGCTTCAGATTCGGCGCGTAGGTCCACATGCGCTCGCCCCGCTTCAAGGTCGCCACGCCCGCGTCCTTGGGC
This sequence comes from Candidatus Azotimanducaceae bacterium, assembly GCA_965243175.1. Classification (GTDB taxonomy): domain Bacteria; phylum Pseudomonadota; class Gammaproteobacteria; order Pseudomonadales; family Azotimanducaceae; genus VXYL01. The sequence continues at coordinate 4,191,773 of OZ251532.1, forward strand.
GGCGCGGTGAAGCGGATCAGCGCGTCCTCGCGGCCCCGCGTCCACGCTTCGAGTTCGAGGCTGCGCTCCCAGTCCGGGCGGTGGATGGTCATCGCCAGCCGCGTATGGGAGGTGACGCCACGGGTGAGGTCGAGGGCGCCTTCGATGAGCTCTCTCGCGGTGACCTCGCCCGGCGGCGCCGCGTCCTCCCCTGCGCAAGCCAATGCCGCCAGTGCGCAGGCCGCGAAGCCGATGCCTTTCATCGTTCGATCCACCGCGTTCATCCGCCCTTGCCAGACCGTGTCGCCTTGCCCGACCGTGCCGCCAAGCGTAACGCAAAGCCGCACCGCTTCGCATTGCGCGTGCAAGACGAATCTCGACCGGCGTCTGCTCCCGCATTCTGCGAGCGCGGGCGTCCCCGCCCGCACTCTGGTTCACCGCGTTCGCCTGTGCGGGCGAGACGCCCGCGCTCCCGGGGCCGCCGCGGCTGGACGCGGTAGCGCTTGACGGCGAAATCGTGGTGGCTCCCAGCACTTGTGCCACCGAATGTCGCACACCCGCGGACACGCTTTCTTTGGTGGCCGGTTCGTCGCCGTGCTAGGCTTGCTTGATTCGCCGCGGGATGGCGGCGGCCCGTGGCATCGAAGGAGAGAACGTGGGTTTCGTCAAGGAGTTCTGGCTCTTTCTGAAAGTCCGCAAGAAGTTCTGGCTGCTGCCGATCCTGCTCGTGGCGGCGTTGTTCGGCGGCATGCTCGTGGTGACCGAGGGCAGCGCGGCGGCGCCGTTCATCTACACGCTCTTCTAGGCGCCGCTCGCCGCCATGCTGGTTCTGGGGCTGTCCGCCTACTACCACGACAGCGCGGCGGCTCTGTTGCGCGATGGCGCCGTCGTGGCGGCCGCCCAGGAGGAACGCTTCACCCGCGTCAAGCACGATGCGCGGTTTCCGGCGCAGGCCGTGGACTTCTGCTTGCAGGATGCGGGCGTCGCCCTCGACGACGTGGACGCCATCGTCTTCTACGAAAAGCCCTTTCTGAAGTTCGAGCGCCTGCTCGAGACCTACCTCGCCACGGCGCCGCGCGGCTTCCGCTCCTTCCGCGCCGCCATGCCCATCTGGATCAAGCAGAAACTGTTCCAGAAGCGTACGCTGCGCAAGGAACTGGAGGGCCTCGGCGGGCACGACGTGGAAGCGCGGTTGCTGTTCGCCGAACACCACCAGAGCCACGCCGCGAGCGCGTTTTTCCCGTCGCCCTTCGAGCGCGCCGTGGTGGTGACGATGGACGGCGTGGGCGAATGGGCCACCACCAGCGTCTGCATCGGCAACGGCAACGCCCTCGAAACGCAGAGGGAAATCCACTTCCCGCACTCCCTCGGCCTGCTCTATTCGGCGTTCACCTACTACACCGGCTTCAAGGTGAACTCCGGCGAGTACAAGGTGATGGGGCTGGCGCCCTACGGCGAACCGAAATACGCCACCCGCATCCGCGACCATCTGATCGACATCAAGCCGGACGGCAGCTTCCACGTCGCCCAGGAGTATTTCGACTACGCCACCGGCCTCGCCATGACCAACAGTCGCTTCGACGACCTCTTCGGCGGACCGCCCAGAGAGCCCGAAGGCCCCCTGACCCAGCGCGAAATGGACCTCGCCGCATCGGTGCAGGTGGTCACCGAAGAGGCGGTCTCGCGCTTGACGGCGAACGCGGCCAAGGAGAGCGGCGAGCGCAACCTCTGCTTGGCCGGCGGCGTGGCGTTGAACTGCGTCGCCAACGGCAAGCTGTTGCGCTCCGGCCCGTTCGAGAACATCTGGGTGCAACCAGCGGCAGGCGATGCCGGGGGCGCGCTGGGCGCCGCCTACGCCGCTTGGCATCAGCACTTCGGCAAGCCGCGCCAGGCCGTGGCGGGATGCATGGACGCGATGCGGGGCAGCTTCCTGGGCCCGCGCTTCAACGACGATGCCATCGAGGAGCGCTTGCAGGCCGTCGGCGCCGTTGTCGAACGGCTCGACGGCGAAGCGGCGGCCATCGCCCTTGCGGCTGGTTCGCTCGCCGCGGGCGAAGCGGTGGGCTGGTTCCAAGGTCGCATGGAGTTCGGGCCGCGCGCGCTCGGGGCGCGTTCCATCCTTGCCGACCCGCGCGGCCAAGCGGTGCAGAAGACGTTGAATCTGAAGATCAAGTACCGCGAGAGCTTCAGGCCGTTCGCGCCCGCGGTGCTGAGCGAAGACGCGGCGCAGTGGTTCGATCTCGACGCCGCCAGCCCGTACATGCTGCTGGTGGCGGATGTCGCTGCCGGCAAGCGCGTCGCGGAAGAGGGCGCCTATGCTTGCCCGACCGGCCTCGACAAGCTCGACGTGCCGCGGTCGACGATTCCGGCGGTGACCCACGTGGACCATTCCGCCCGCGTGCAGACCGTTCACCGCGAAACCAATCCGCGCTTCCACGCGCTGCTCACGGCGTTCAAGGCGCGCACCGGCTGCCCGGTGCTGGTCAACACAAGCTTCAACGTGCGCGGCGAACCCATCGTCTGCACGCCGGAGGACGCCTTCCGCTGCTTGATGGGCACGGAACTCGATCTGCTCGTGGCTGGCAACATCGCAGTGCGCAAGGCGGCCCAGGACCCGGCGCTGCGCGAGGACTACAAGAACCGGTTCCGGCCCGACTGAGAAGCGAACGCCGCTTCGCCGCATGTCCACGCTGAAGACAGCCCTCGTTTGCGGTGCGGCGCTTGTCGTAGCTCTCGTCGCGGTTGAAGTCGCGGTGCGCGTCTACTACCCGGTTGCCGATGGCGAACCGCAAGACGCCGTGCCGATGGACGCCCAAGCCGCGCCCCGCGCTCGGGCCGGGCCAAGCGAGCGCCGGCATCCGTACACGGCGTTCACGCCCGTGGCGTCCCGCGACGAGCGCAACAGCCACCCGCCGCATCCGGGGGGCAGCGGAACCTTCGTCGTCGGCGTCTTCGGTGGCGGCATGGCGGGGGAGATCACGCCGGCATTGAAACAGGCGCTGGCGGCGAAAATCTCGGACCAGGGCGCGGACATCGAACCCGTGGTGTTGGCGTTGGCCCAGAACGGGGGCCGGCAGCCGCAGCAGCTGATGACAGTGATCAATCGTCTGGTGCATGGTGCGCGCTTGCACATGGTCGTCAATCTGGACGGTCTGCACGAGATGACCTGGCGGAACGACACGACTTTGGCCCACTTCCCTCGCTCGCATGCGACGACTGCTTCCGAACTGCAGTTGATGGCCGAAATCGCCGTGCTGCGGGAACGGCGGCAGGGGCTTCTGGCGAGCCGCCACGGCGCGTTGGGCGCGAGCGCGGCGTTCGGGCTGTTCATGGATCGCCGACTCGACGAACTGCAAAGCGACCTTCGGCGACGCGAGGCCAGGCTGGCTTCCGTGTCGGCCAGCTACTCGTTGGAGCGCGACGGGCCGCGCCGCGCATGGAGCAAGCGCCGGCAACTTGCCGAGGCGGCAAGGCAGTGGTACCGCAGCTCGATGCTGCTGGCGGGAATCGCCAAGGCGGCCGGCGCGGACTACTACCACTTTCTGCAACCCGATCCGTCGGAAGCCAACAACGCGGAGCATCGTCGTGGCGCGGTGGACGGGGAGCTGAACTACCCGGCCATGCGCCCGATGCTGGCTGAACTCGGCCTCGAACTGACGCGCCAAGGCGTCGCGTTCTTCGACCTCGGCGGGGCGTTCGCGGTGGACGATGGCACACTCTACGAAGACGAATGTTGCCGTTTGACGCAGCATGGCCGCGAGCTTCTCGCCGCCAGCGTCCTTCGCGGCATCGCGCCTTCCGTGGACGCGCTGGTTCAGGCCGAGGGTGGTTCGCAAGGCGGAATCGGAATCGCCCCCGTGGCAGCCGACGAGCTTCTTGTTTCCGCGCACTACGACGTGTACCGGCGCGGCTCGAATCGCCTCGTCTACAAACGCGCCGACTGTGCCGAAGAGGACATGCAAGCGCCCTTCTTCCTGCACGTCATGGCGTTGCGCGGCGACGATTTGGATGCCAGCGCCACGAGCGTTGGTTTCGAGAACTTCGATTTCGACTTCTTCGGCAGCGGCGGCGTGCGCCTTGGCGGACGCTGCATCGTCGAACAGCGACTGCCGGACTATCCCATCGAGTATCTGCGCACCGGACAGTACGACGCGGCGACCCATGAACGGCGCTGGCTGACTTGGGCGCAACTCCATACGGTGGTTGCGCCGTTCAAGGTGTTTCGCGGTCGCTTCCCTCGCGGCCTCGTCTACCGGAAGCGCGACTGCACCGCGGAGGACGTGCATCGGCCCTTCTTTCTGCATGTGCTGGCGGTGCCGGACGCCGACCACGCGGCCTTGGCGACGATGCCCGACGGCTACGTCAACATGGACTTCGAAGTGGCCTTTGCCGATGCGGTGCGGAGCGACGGATCGTGTGACATCAGACGCATGTTGCCTTTCGATTTCGTGCGCTTGAGGACGGGCCAGTTCGATCCGGCCACCTTCGATCACCACTGGCGACGCGAAATCGAGCGCGGCTGACGTGTTGGTTCCAGCGAAAGACGCGGCGTGGTCCGCAACGAGAGCGGTCGTTCGGCCATGACGTCGGTTGCGAAGGCGGCGATTGTCGTTTCGGCGCTCGTTCTGGTGTCCGTTGGCGCATGGTACGTCTTTCGGCCACTCGAACCGTGGCGATCAGCGTTGGATGCCGAGCCCGTTCCTTCCGAGAGGCTCGTCCTCGACGGCTACGACTACGACGTGTATCTGCTGGGGCAGCGCCAGTTGGTCTACCAGCGCGAGGGCTGCGTGGAAGCACCGGCGACCTTCTTCCTCCACGCCGTGCCGCTTCGCCAGGGCGATCTTCCGTCCCCTTGGTCCGAACATGGGTTCGAGAATCTGGACTTCGACTTCCAGGAGAGGGAAGGTGTGCGCGTGGGTGATTTCTGCGTCGTGGAACAGGAACTGCCGGACTACCCGGTGATGCGGCTGCGAACCGGCCAGTACGGCTCGACATCGACGTCGATGGAGCACTACTGGGCTGCGATCGTGGACATCGGAGAGGCGGCGCCGACCACGCCGTTCAAGGTGTTTCGCAGCGGCGCTCGCGGGCTCGTCTACAAGAGACCCGACTGCACGTTGGAAGACCTGCGGCATCCGTTCCATCTGCGCGCCTTGCCGGAACGTGTGCCTGGGAGCTCCGAGGTCCCGCCGACTGGGCCCGACGGCTACGCGAATCTGGATTTCACGCAGACGCTCGACGACGTTCAGGGAGAAGACGGCGTTTGCGTCTTCGAGCGCGAAGTGCCGTTCGCGTTCCGACAGCTGCGCACGGGCCAATACGACGCCGACTCCCTGCGCCGCTATTGGCAGCGAGACATCCGCCGTGGCTGAGACCCGCGCCGACACCGCCCCAAGCGTGCGCCGAAAAGCGCTCTTCGTCGGCTTGACGGCGGTGCTGATGGCGCTCGCGCTCGAAGGGCTCGCGCATCTGTTCCACTTCGCGGTCTACGGCGAGTTCTACGCACGGGGGCAGCTTTGGTCGGAATCGGAAGCGCGGGACGATTTCACCACCGATGGCGTGACTCATCCGTATTTCGGCTTCACCACGCCTTGGGTCCACCATCCCTTGAACAACATGCCACCGCTGCTCGCCCACGATTCGACCTTGGTGGTGGGCGTCTTCGGCGGTTCGGTGGCGCAGCAGGTGCGGCACGTGTTCCGGGAACGCCTTGCCGCGTTCCTGGCGGAGGAAGGCGTCCCGCTGGCACCAGTCGTGGTCGAACTCGCCCAGGGCGGAATGAAGCAGCCGCAGCAGGTCCACGCGCTCGCCTACATGCTGGCCGCCGGCGCCGAGTTCGACTTGATCGTCAACCTCGATGGCCACAACGACTTGGCCGCCCCGCACTACAACGCGCAGCGCGGTCTCTTTCCGACCTTCCCGCACCTGTGGGACAAGCGCGTCGGCACCGCTGCGGACGACAAGCTGCTGTTGGGCCGCGCCCTCCTGCTGGAACGCGATCGGGATCGACTCAAGGAGATCGGCGACACCGCGCTGGGCTTGAGCGCGATCGTCGGCCTGGTGCTGCGGCGCAGTTTCGAGAGCCTAGACGAGCGCATCCTAGGGTTGAACCAGCAACTGATGGTGCAGGTGCAGAAGTACGACGTGGAAACCCACGGCCCGCGCTGGGCCTGGTACGGACGCGGCGAAGGCGAGCACGAAGACGCGGTGCGCGAACTCGCCGTGCAAGTGTGGTTCCGAAGCTCTCTCGTGATGGCGAACCTGGCCGCGACCGCCGGCGCCGACTACGTCCACTTCCTGCAACCAAGCCAGTACATCGCCGGCTCGAAACCGCTCACCGCCGAGGAGTTGGCCACCGCCTACGAACCGGGTTGGAGCGAAGGAAACTACGCCGAATCCTATCCCCTCGTTGCGAAACGCGGCGCCGAGTTGCGCCAAGCCGGCGTAGCCTTCGTCGACCTGACCCAAACGTTCGCGGAAGTTGCCGAGACGATCTACATAGACACCTGCTGCCACGTCAATCCACGCGGCGCGCGGATGCTCGCGACACGCATGGTGGACGCGATCAAACCAGCCGTCCGCCGCCGAGCGAAGGCCCAGCCCGAAGCGCGAAAGTCGGCCCTCGCTGCGGCGAGACGACCCGTTCAACCGGACGTCCTCGTCGCCGAAAACTACTACGACGTCCACTTGCGCGACGGCAAATGGCTGGTCTACCGACGCGAAGCGTGCCTCCCAGAAGACACCGAAGCACCCTTCTTCGTCCACGTCACACCGAGCAACCCCGACACGCTGCCGCCAGAACGCAAGCCCTACGGGTCGGACAACTTGGACTTCACATTCGCCCACGGCGGCGCCTTCACCGCCGACGGCGCCTGTTTCGCCCAAGTCTGGCTACCGGCCTACCATTTCACCCACATCCGCACCGGCCAAGTGAGCGCAGTGGGCCGGATCTGGGAAGCGGAGTTCGATGTGCCGCGATTGCCCGGAACGCGCGGATCCTTCGACGACGGAGGCGAATTCGTCGATTGAGGCACTTGAGGTCTCGGTCGGGACTTCGGTTCAGCTGGAGGGTGGCGGCAGCGCGGCAACGATCTCCGGCAGCCGCTCCACCAGATAGAGCGGCAGGGAAAGCAACTCGTACTCCACCTCCCTGGCGCCGTTTCGGTGCCGCACTTGCGCCTCCACCGTTTGCAGCGCTGGCGGGTTGGCGTCGAAGCGGACGGCCAAAGGCGTGCCCCTTTCGGCCACGAACTGATGCAGCGACTTCATCGTGCCGGCTTTGCCCGCCTTCACTTCGATGGGCAGGATGCGCCCGCCGAACTCGGCCACGTAGTCCACTTCGGCGTTGTTGGAGCGCCCTTCGCGCAGCCAGTAGGTGAGTTCGCGGTTCGGCCGTTCGGCAAGGAGATGCTGCAAGTGCTGGCCGATGAACTGCTCCGCTGCCGGCCCGGCGTTCATCAGGTCGAACTCGGTCTGCGCCCGCACCGCCTGCCAGTCGAGGCCGCAGAGGGCGTTCATCAAGCCGATGTCGAGAAAGACGAGCTTGAACACGGTCTCCTTCAACTCCGCCTGCAACGGCAACCCCGTGCAATGGCTGTGGGTGACCTTGGCGACCACCCGCGCCATGGCCAGCAGGTCGATGTCGCGGCGGATGGTCGCGCTCTGCTCGTCGGGGGAAACATTGCTGTACTTCACCTTGCGCCCCACTTGCCGGGCCGCGAAGTTGAACACGCGCAGCATCCTTGCCGAGTCGCGCCGAGCGGCGTACTTCGGGAAGTCGTCCTGGTAGGTTTCGACGATGCTGGCCTGAACCGCACTCACCGCCCGCAGAATCCCCGACTCCGCATAGGCCGCAACCGCCTCCGGCATCCCGCCAACGAACTGGTACAGCCGCAGCGCCTCCAACAGGCGCCCGTGAATCAGAGGGTGGAGCACCGGCGGTTCGCCCCCACCGGCCCACTCGAAGGCTTCGATTTCCTCCGCAAGCTGCTCCTTGCCGACGCCCCTGAGGAACTCGGTAAACGTCATCGGCCCTAGATGCAGATACTCGATGCGCCCGACCGGCATGGAGAAGCTGTGCTCCGCCAACGTGAACTCCATGAGCGACCCGGCGGCAACGACGGGACGCTCCGGCATGTCCTCCAGGAAGTACCGAAGCGAAACGAGCGCATGGGGCGCAGCCTGAATCTCATCCAGGAACACCAGACTCCCGCCAGACACCGCCTTGCCAGCCACCGCCCCGATGAGGTTCAGGAGGCTGGCCGGGTCGTTGGACTCGGCAAACGCCCGGGCGAGGTCCGGATGCCGCTCCAGGTTGACCGCCACGAGATCCAGCCCCGCCGCCTCGCAGAACAGCTCCACCAGCGTAGACTTCCCGACCTGCCGCGCCCCCCGAATGACCAAGGGCTTGCGCCGAACGCTGTGGAGCCAGCGCTGGAGATTTCCTATCTGATGGCGGTGCATGGGTGGGAAGATAGCGCTATTGACCCCTATAAGCAATCTCTGATTATGATTTTGTGGGTATGCTTAGATGACTGACGGGTGAATGAAGGCCGTCTATCGACGGCCCAAGGCGTCGCCGGCAGTATGCACTGCCTGCGACCGTCTACATCGAATCTGTTGGCAACGATTCTGTTGGAAACAACGTCCATCTGGAAGGGCGGACTAGACCCGTCTCAGCGTGGCCAACCTCTGCCGGATGTCATCCACGACCTCCGCGACCTCCCGCGCCACTCTGGGTGCTAGCCCCATTTCCTGTTCTAGCGCCGTTTTTAGCGGCAGAAGGAGACTGGCCGCCGGCGATGCTTGGATTATGTCCCGCACTTGAGCGGGCCCAAGGTCGACGCTGACCTTCATCAAGGTCTCGATCAACGCCGTCGCAACGTGCCCGAGGCGACCTAGCGCATCTTCCTCGCCAAATCGGCGCAAGGCTTCCTCAATGGTTGCCAGTGCTTCTGCTGATTGGTCGAGCGCTGCAAGCGTGACTCCCTTGTTGAACAGTGTCATCGAGACCAGTCCAATGAGTTCTGGGGCTTCACTTTTGCCGAGCCGTCGCAGGACTTCGTCGTAGGCTGCTAGTTCCTCTTCTGGTCGGTCGAGAGCGCCAAGCCTGACACCTTTGTTGAACAGCGCCGTCGCGACCAGTTCAAGGATTTCGGGGGCGTCGCTTCCACTGAACCGTCGCAGGGCTTCGTCGTAGGCTGCCAGTTCCTCTTCCGGTCGGTCGAGCTTGGCGAGCGCTCCCCCCTTGTTGAGCAGCGCCTTCGAGACCAGTTCAAGGAGCGTTGGTGCGTCGCTTTCGCCGCACCGCTGTAACACTTCGTCGTAGGCTGCCACCTCCTCTTCTGGTCGATTGAGCACGCCGAGCGTGATCCCCTTGTTGAACAGTGCCGTCGCGACCCGTTCAAGGTGTTCCGGCACGTCGCTTTCACCGAACCTATGCAGGACTTGGCCGTAGGCGGCCAGTGCTTCTTCCGAGCGGCCGAGTGCGCTGAGCGTGACCCCCCTGTTGATGAGCGCCTTCGCGACCGGTTCAAAGTGTTCCGACACATCGCTTTCGCCAAACCTATGCAGGACTTCGTCGTAGGCGGCCAGGGCTTCTTCCGGTTGGTTGAGTGCGCTGAGAGACAATCCCTTGTTGACGAGCGCCTTCGCGGCCCTCCCGGAGAGAGCCGGCACGTCGTTCTCAATGAGACGAATCACGAGTTTGTCGAAGATGGCGAGTGCATCCTCCATGCGACTCTGATCGTACAGTACGACACCTTTCAGGAAGAGAGTTCTCGCCGCCTCCACTCGTTTGCGTTCGTCCTGGTCAGGATGCGCAATTCCTGCTGCTTCGGTACGGTGCTCGGCCGAGGCGCTGAGCTCCATTAGTCGTGCGTACGCGAGTTCGTGCAAAGATCGCGTCTTCGGCGCTGAGCTCTTCATTTCTTGCGCGAGGCGATTGCGGATGTCCTCCAGTTCATTCGGCGAGTAGTAAGCTGCCATGAACTGGATGAGGGCCTCGATGAGGTGGTGTGGCCTGCGGTTGCGTCGTAGCAAGTAGTAGATGTTGTATAGGCGTTCGGTTAGGTAGTAGAGCTTGCGCCGGGTGCTGCCGCCTGCAACCAAAACGGCACCCCGTTCGATGAGGCGCTTGAGTTGGGCACTGCACTGGCTGGTGGAGAGGCGCGCCCGCTCGGCGATTTCCTTGGTGAGGGCTGGCTTCCAAAGGTCGGCGAGGGCGAGGTAGACGCGGCGTTCCTGCGGTGGCAGTGATTCAAGGTGGCTCTTGAAGTATTCCGTGTGGTCGTCGACGAGATCAAGGAGGTTGTCCATGAGCTCGCGGAAGGAGAAGCCGGCACCAAACCGGGCCACTATCGCCAGCAAACGCGGGCTGCCACCGGTTAGTATTTCCAGCGAACGAATCGTCCCAGACGGACGGCTTTGGCCGGACACGGTTTCCCATAGGACGGAGCACTCCTCCGTGTTGAGAGGGCGTAGCGTCAGGGTGCGAAACAAGTCGTACAGGGCGTAGTCCGGTTGATCGATCTCGTCGAAGCGGCTGGTTGCGCTGGCGAGCAGCACAATCCTCGGTTCGGTTTGAAGGGGCTGGCGCAGCTGCCAGCCCACGTCCCGATCAGTGATGTCGGCGAACAGCATGTTCAGGTTTTCGACCAGCAAAACCAGCCTCTTGTCCTCGCGGTCCGAGAAGTCCAGCAGGGCGGCAAGGCAACGCTCGCCGAGGGTCTGGTCGTCGCGGACAGCGCGTAGGTCTTCAAGAGTGCGATGCAGGTCGGGCCCATCCTCTCGTTGTGGTGCCTGGTCAGCCAAGCGGGCAAGGCACTCCAGCCAGAACTCGCCGGCGGTGGCGACCTCGTAGCTCTCCTCCGCGAAGACGATGGGGAAGAAGCTGCGCGTCAACTCGGCGTCTCGGCGCACCTCCGCTGCGACTCGCAGGAGCAGGCTCGTCTTGCCGCTGCCGCGCGGGCCGATGACGATCTGGTGGGGGTTCGAGTCGCCGGTGCAGTCGCGCAACATCTCGACCATCGACTCGAACTCGTTCGTACGGATGCAGAACGACGCCACCAGTTCGTCGTCGGTGAGAAATCCGGGGTTGTACTTCCGGGCGGTGCCGACGGTCATCGCTGAGCGCTCCGTGTCGGTTCCATGCTTGGCGACGAGGAAGTGCGCGAACCTCCATACCGAACACGCCACCAGTCTTCGAGCAGACCGGACGTGAAGCAGTAGCCGTCGTCCTCTTTGGCCAAGTAGCCGTCGTGCTCCAAGACGTGGAGCACGTCTTCGATTCGCACAGGCTCGGCTTCGGACGCTTGCAGTTCGCGCTGCCGAGCGATGGCGTCGGCGCTTAACCGGCCGTGGTTGACCGCGGCCTCCGTCAGCATGTCGAGTGCGATCCGACATGCCTCTTCGCCGAGCACAATCCGCAGCCGCCCTTCGTAGTGCGCCATGTCCATCTGCCCTCGAACGCCGAGCATCTCGTTGTTGTAGACGTGCGCTACGTCGTGGACCGAGGCCGTGGTCCGACGATCCCGGCGAAGGTGTTCACGGAGCACGTCGAAGAAGCGCTGCACGTGGTGGGGGATCTGACAGCGCAGCCGCAGGCACATTTCCTGGCGCACCGCCGTTGGCAGGTCAAGGCCGTAAGTCTTCGCCAAGGCGGCCAAGCACGCCATGGCAGTCTCCTCTTTCCAAGGTTCCAGGTCGAAGGAGGGGAAGATGTTGGCGTGGGCGCTCAGGCCCGCCTGTTGCAGGATGGGTTCGAGGCTCACGCTGCCGGACAGGATCATGCTGATCCGGCCACGATGCTCTTGCCCGTTCTTGCGAAGCCAGCTCAAGAACTCGTCCGCTGTGCGCGTGCCCGCCGCCGTGATGCGCTCGTCGTCTCCTTTGAGCAGCCGGTTGACGAGGATCGGCAGTTCATCCAGAGCGAGTGCGACTTGGCGGTCGCCACGCGCCAACGCTGCGAAAATCTGATCACCTTGGTGCTGCCAGTTGCCGGCGTCAACGCCTGCGCGGAGCTTCATCTTCAAGTCGACACCGGGAATATGAGCAGCCACTTCTGTGTCGGGCAGGATGTTGACGAACAGCTGCTTGATCTGACCCCACGTGTCCCGCGCTCCTTTCGATTGGAACGCGATCTCGGCAACCGCGTCCGCCGGAGCCAAAGCGCTCTCCAGATCGACGAAGATCGTCTCGCACTGCCCCTTGTCTTCCAGCCGGCGCAGAAGCTCCCGCACCAAGCTGGTCTTGCCCATCCGCCGCTGCGCGGTCAGCAGCGTGTGCGTTCCCTCCAAGACGTGCTCGCTGAGAGCCTCCAGCTCCGCCTCGCGGTCGAAGAAGTCGTCCCCGACCACCCAATTGCCGCCAGCCTTTCGCATCGCGTTCTCCAACAGATTCGTTGCCAACGATTTTGATGCCAAAAATCTCGTTGTCAAGGGCTTCCGTTGGCTGACCGCCAAGGCGCTTTGCGCTACGCTACTCAGCCGCCGCGTCTAGGAGTCATGTCGATGTCCACCGCCAACCACGAATCGCACACGCTGGCCGACGGCACCACGCTGTTCACCTTCGGCAGCGAGCAGTTGCTCTCCAGAGATCTCTGGTTTCGGCAGACGGAACAAGGGCTTGAGTCTGCACCTCCGCCGGATGGGGATTGGCGGGGCGCCGAGCAGTGGTGGCTGCCGGGAGGCTCCCGGAAGGAAGGCATGCTCGCGGTTCTGCCGGAGGTGATGGGGTGGCTGCCGCCGGGATTGCTGGCGCCGCGCAAGTTCCAGGTGGCGGCGGGTCTCGCGTATTTCGACCAATTCGAGGAACCCCACAGCATCGTCGATGCGTTGTTCGTGGACGACGCCATGCATGTGCACATCGTCGACGTGCGCGAGCTGGAGGAACAGGCCCTGCACCGACTCTTCTCTCGATGGGAGTACTCGTTGTCGGAGCGGGACAGGGCGCTCAAGGAAAACCTGTTCACCAGCAGGGCCGCTCCGGTGCTGCGGCTGCGGGGCGAGTACGGCAAGCTCCGCGCCGCAAGCGGCAAGACGCCACAGGAGGACATCGCTTTCGTGCTGGACACGTGCGGCGATGTGGACGAGCGGAAGACGGCACGCGCCTTCTGGCACCAGGTCGAGAAAAGATGCGCGAGCTACTGGGATGGCGACGTGCTCTACGAGTACCAAGTGGACCCGTACCACATCTTGGTGGTGGATGGCGAAGCCCCCTCGGAAGCGGACTTCATGGAAACCGATGACGAGCGCGGCTTCGGCGTCGTCAGGGCGCCGCTCAGCAACCGCTGTCTGGTCTGCGTCACGGCGTTCCTGCTCGGCGACCAGCGTTGGCTGCGCGTGCAGAGCCGGGCTTGGCTGCCCAAGGCGCGATGGGGCTCTGGGTCGAAGGGGAGATGGACGGAGTCCACGGCCTTGGTGGAAGGGCGCACCGCGGCGATCTGCGGGTTGACGGACGTAGGCCAGCAGCGCGAGGCCAATCAGGATGCGTTCGCGGTGGACGAGCAGGCCGGCTGGGCAGTCGTTGCCGATGGAATGGGCGGGCATCCGCAAGGCGACGTGGCCAGCGCCGATGCCGTTCGCGCTTTCCGCGAACACATGGACAAGCTGCCGAAGGCGGACGTCCGGCTGCCCATTCGCGGCGTGGCGCGGCACTTGCTGGAGGCCGCTCGCAAGGCCGAAGCCGCAGTTTGGGAACACAACAAGAACGAACGCAGCATCTTCGACCGGATGGGCACCACGCTCTCGGCGCTATGCCTGCACGGCGAAAAGGCATCCATCGTGCATGGCGGCGACAGCCGCATCTACCGCTACCGCCCCGGCGCTCGCTACCGCGAAACCGAACTGAAGCAGATCACTCTCGACCACGGCGAAGGCAGCGGCTTGGATCGCGCCTTGGGTCTGTGGGAGCGGATCGCCTTCGACATCGACGTCCTGACGGTGGAAGAAGGCACCCTGTTCCTGCTCTGCTCCGACGGCTTGAGCGACATGCTGGGGTACGACGACATGCTGCGCATCCTGAACGACAGTGCGCGCCAATCGCTGCCCCCGGCCCGCTTGGCGCAAACCTTGGTGGATGCCGCCAACGAAGCGGGCGGACGGGACAACATCACCGTCTGCCTCGTCGCGGTGGAGGACGAGAGCGAGGGTTGAAGGTGGGTGAAGCGGCACCGGCGTTCGCCCGGTGCCGCATCGCGTCGCCGAGGCCCTTGCGGCCTCGACAACGCGTATGCGGTGGCGTTCAGCCCCGTGCTTTGGCCGCCGCTTCCCGCCCCATGCAGCGCTGCAACCACGCGGCGATGTTGGGCTGTTCCGAGAAGTCGATGCCCGCCGGCACCGCCCAGCCGAGTACCCCGGCCACGTTCAAGTCGGCCACGCTGAAGGCATCGCCCACCAGATACTCGCGGCCCGCCAGATGGTCGTTCAGCACCTTGAACGGGCGTTGCAGCGCCTCGATGCCGGCCTTCGCCGCGGCTTCGTTCTGCTCCCGCCCCATCAGCCCGCGCGAATCCAGCAGCACGTCGAGCAGCGTCTTCTCCACCGCCGTCATCGCCCAGAAGCACCAGCGCAGCGTCTGCGCTTCGTCTTCGAGAGTGGCGGGCGCGAGCTTGCCGTGCTTCTTCGCCAAGTAGATGTTGATGGCCATGGATTCCGGCAGCGTGAAGCCGTCGTCGTCGATGACCGGCACCTGCGCCATCGGATTGGCGGCGAGCAGCGCTTCGCTGGGGCCGCTCTCCATGCTCATGCCCGGCTCGTGGGTGAAGTCCAGCCCCAGTTCGTGCGCCATCCACAGCGCCCGCATGGCCCGGCTCTGCGCCGGGCCGTAGATCGTCAAGCTCATAGCGCCTCCAGAATCGCTTCGGCCTTGCTCACCTCGAAGGCGCCGCCGGCCTCCACGGCCAGCTTGGTGACGACGCCATCGTCCACGATCATCGCGTAGCGCTGGGAACGGGTGCCCAGGCCGAAGCCGGAACCGTCCATTTCCAGGCCGAGCGCGGAGGTGAAGTCCGAGTTGCCGTCGCCCGCCATCACCAACTCGTCCGCATTGCCGCTCTTGCCCCAGGCATCCATCACGAAGGCGTCGTTGACGGCCACGCAGACGATTTCGTCCACGCCCTTCGCCTTGATCTGATCCGCGTACGTGACGTAGCCCGGCAAGTGCGCCTGCGAACAGGTGGGCGTGAACGCGCCCGGCACCGCGAACAACACCACCTTCTTGCCGCCGAAGAGCTCGCCGGTGGTGACTGCCGCCGGCCGCCCGTCGCGCATCACGTGCAGCTTGGCATCCGGCAGCTTGTCTCCCTCTTGAATCGCCATGTCTCCCCTTGTCGCTTTGTTGAAGGATGCGGCAAGTCTAACGCAAGCGCTTGCTAAGCTCGCGCCGGAGTTGAGGGCGGGCTGGGGGCGAGAAAGTGGCGAAACGACGGTGCGTCCACCACGGCGCAGACCCCGTGCCAGCATCGAGCCATCGACGAGCGTGAGCACGCACCGCGAACGGCAAGCGCTGCTCTACGCCTTGGCGAGCGTTGCGCTGTGGGCAACGGTGGCGACCGGCTTCAAGCTGGGGCTGCGGGAACTCGCGCCGCTGCAACTGCTCTTCCTCGGCTGCTGCGTGGCGCTGGTCTTCTTCGCCGCGGCCCGCTGCGTGGTGACGGCGAAGCTCACCCCGCGCCAGCACTTGGCGAGCGCGCTGCTCGGTCTCGTCACGCCGTTCGCCTACTACCTCGTGCTGTTCGAGGCGTACGACCGCCTGCCGGCGCAGATCGCCCAGCCGCTCAACTACACTTGGGCCATCGCCATCGCGGTGCTCGCCGTTCCGATCCTCAAGCAGCGCCTCTCCGCCCGTGGCTGGCTGGGCGTGGGGGTGGGCTACGCGGGCGTGGCGGTGCTGCTGAGCCGAGGCGAGTTCACCGGATTCGGCGCGTTCGATGCGCTGGGCGTGGCCTTGGCGCTCTTCAGCACGCTCCTGTGGGCGGGCTACTGGATCGCCACGGTGCGGCTGCGCATCCCGCCGGTGCCGATGATGCTGAACGGCTTCGCGGTGGCGACGCCGCTCGTCGCCGTGGTCTGCCACTTCGGGCCAGGGCTGCCCGCGTTGACCGCGCGCGCGCTTGGCTTCGGCGCCTGGGTGGGGCTGGTGGAGATCGGCGTCACCTTCCTGCTCTGGCAGCGGGCGCTGCGTCTGACTGCCAAGGCCGGGCGCATCAGCCAGCTCATCTTCCTCTCGCCGTTCCTCTCGCTGGTGCTGATCGCCGTGGTGCTCGGCGAACGCATCCACCCGAGCGCGGTGCTTGGGCTGGCACTGATCGTCGGCGGCCTGGCTCTTTCGCGGCGTTGACGATGCTCGGCGGGCATACAATCGCCAGCACTAGACGCTGCGAGCCGGGAGGCAGGCGATGAGCGAGCGAACGATCTGGCGCGACGGCGAGTTCGTCCCTTGGCAGGACGCGACGGTGCATGTGCTTGCCCAGAGCCTGCAACGCGGCTCGCTCGCGTTCGACTACCTGAGCGTCCACGCCGCGAAGCGGGGAATCGCCATGTTCCGGGTGAGCGACCACGTGCAGCGCCTGCTGCGAACCTGCCACCTGGTCGGCCTGCCGCTCCACTACGCCGCGGACCAGCTGGTGGAAGCCTGCGCCGAAACCGTGCGCCGCAACCCAGGCGCCAGGTCCGTGAAGATCAGCGCCCTCATCCCCTCGGTGGAAGTGGACATCATCCCCCAGGACGCCCGCGTCTCCGTCTTCATCGCCGCCTACGAGAACCAAGCGGACATCATCGCCAAGAACCCCGGCGAGTTCCGCCGCGCATCGCAACTCACCCTCAAGATCGAACGCGAGAAATCCGCCCGCCGCGACGACCTGGTGCCACCCCACGCCAAAGTCGCCGCCAACTACACCGCCGCCATGACCGCCAAATGGCGCGCCCGCGAGGCAGGTTTCGACGACGTGATCCTGCTGGACGAGGCGGGCTTGGTGACCGAAGCGCCAACCACCAACCTCTTCATGGTGGCAGCCAACGGCGAGTTCACCACGCCCCCCGGCAACAAGGTGCTGCTCGGCATCACCAGAAACACGATCATGGCCTTGGGAGCGGCACTCGACTGCCCATGCGTAGAGCGCGACATCGCCGTGGAGGAGCTGGCCAACGCCCGCGAGATATTCCTCTCCGGCACATCGGTGGGCGTCTGGCCGGTAGCAAGCATCGACGGCAAGCCGGTGGCCAACGGCCGCGTCGGCCCGAAGACAGAACGCCTGCGCGACAAGTACTTCGCGGTGGTGCGCGGCGAAGAGACCGAGTTCGAGCACTGGCTGCACTACGTCTAGCCGCGGGGTTGCACGAAGGTCTGTGTTTGCACGCAATAAAATCAAGAAAATATGTACGGTGGGTGGCGGAGAGGCAGGGATTCGAACCCTGGGTGCCCGCGAGGACACACCTGATTTCGAGTCAGGCCCATTCGGCCGCTCTGGCACCTCTCCTTCGAGAGCGATTGTACACGGCTGGAGTCGGCGTTCGATGCAGGAATGTCCTTGACAGCCGCACTCGAAATAGCGAGTTCCCGGCGTCGAACGGCACGGCACCATGTCAATCGGGGAAGAGGACGCCGCGCCAGCCGCGGTCGCTGTCCAGTGAAGGTGCGCGCATTGTTCGTGCCGCTGGCATGCCCTTGCGGCTGTGGGAGCGAGCGGGCCTAGCGATCCTGTACGGAGTGCTTGCATTCCGTCGCCACATCTTCCAGTTGCCGTGGTAGCGTGTTGCCAAGATGACCGGCTTTGGGGTGCGCGAGTGAGCGACGCGACGTTGGTCGTCAACATCGGTGGGGTTCCGGCGGTGCGTCTCGACCCGGCCGGCGGTCGCTTCGCCGCGCCGGACGCCGTCGAGTGGCTGGAGGCAGCGGATGCGCTCTCGTGCGGTTGGCGCCCACCCATAGCTGTCGGCCAACTGACGAACTGGCTGGAACACCTGCTGCCCGAGAACGGTCGGCTGCTGCACGCCAGGCAGCGCGCGAACGCCGCCCTGCGCAAGCACGGCTTCATGCGGGAAGCGGGCGGGCCAGCCGACATTCTATGGGGAAACGCCGATGCCGAGTGTCCCGGCGCGGCCGGCGTCGGCGCCGAACTCGGCGGCGCCGAACTCGCCAGCGAGACACTCGCCGAAAGTCCCGCGTTGGCGGCGGACGAGATCGGCAAGCTGGTGCGCTGGGCGGCTTTCGAGACGGCGAACAGCGGACCGCGGCCGGTGCCGCCGGACTTCCCTTCCCGCACGTCGTTGAGCGGCATGCGGCCCAAGCTCGGCCTGCACCGCGATCCGGCGACCGGTTTCTGGCATGTGGCGCACGCCAGACGCCTCAGCACCCACGTCGTCAAGCTCGAAGACACGCCGGATCTTCCCGGCGAGGCCGTCGCCGAGTCGGTGAGCATGCGCGCGTTGGGCTACGCGGGCGTGGCCGTCGCGGAGACGGTGGTGCGCGTCTGGGGCGGCCGGTCGTGCATTCTCGGCCGGCGCACGGATCGAGTCACGCAGGGCGGCGCCGTGATCGCCAGGCATCAGGAAGAGTGGGGACAAGCCGCGTGCCTCGGAACGCCCGAGAAGTTCAGCCATCAGCGCGAAGATCCCGGGTGGGCGGCGTTCCATGCCATGCTGGCGGCGTGTTCGGCCGCGAAGGAAGCGGCGGACGCGGCGTTCGTCAAGGTTCTGATCGCCTGCGCTCTGATCGCGCACACGGACTTGCACCGGCAGAATATCGGCTTCCTGCACACCGGCATGACCGGCGACGGCCCGCGCTGCGCTATCGCGCCGATGTACGACGTGTCCTGCGCCGATGGACGCCCGGACGACTACGCCGAGACGTTCGCGATTCCGATTGGCGGCGCGACAAGCCCGACGCGCTTCAACGCCGCTGCGGTCGGCGACCTCGCGGAGAGCTGCGGAATCGACGGCGAACACGCCACCGCCTTGGCGCTGGACATCGCCGGCAGGCTGCCGAACGCCGTGGAGCAGGCCAAGCGCGACAGCGCCCAGCTGGACGAACGGCGGTCGCAAGCGGACGTCAACCAACGCCTCGAAGCAATGGCCACGGGGGTCGAGTCGCGCTGCCTGCGGCTCGAACACGACCTGCGCACGAGGGGGGCGCGACAAACGCGAGGCCGTTGAAGGTTGGCGGGCGAGTTCAGGCGGTCGGCGAATCGTCACTGGACGCGATCAGGCCCGCTGCTTCGTCGGCTTGGGCCGCAGCGCGTTCGCGCTTGCTCGCGTCGCCCATGCCGCCGCCGCCGGGCGTTTCCAGCACCAGCGTGGCGCCGGCTGGGACGATGTCTTTCCCCTTGCCGCGCAGTTCGGCGCCGCCCTTGATGTAGACGCGGCCGGGGGCGCCGCTCTCCCCTCCCCCTCGGCCCCGGGCCGGGTGGCCGATGCGGTCGAACATCTTCGAGATGACGAACGCCGCGCCTTGCGCGTGGACGACCTCGATCACCTGGCCGAGGCCGCCGCGGTGTTCGCCGGCGCCGCCCGATCCCGGGCGGTACTCGCGGCGCCTGAAGACGAGCGGCGCGGTCACTTCGTTCACTTCGGTGGGGGTGGTGCGCACGCCCGATGGGAAGGCGGTGGTGGAGAGGCCATCCTTCGCCGGGCGCGCACCGGTGCCGCCGTTGAAGATCGGGTTGACGACGAACGGTTCGCCTTCGCCGCCAACGTTGCGCAGCACCGGATTCCAGATGCACGACGCGCCTTCCGCCGGAGCGACGCCGGGCAGCGCCTGCTCCAAGCAGCCGAGCACCACGTCCGGCAGCATCTGGCCGATGGCGTGGCGGGCGGAGACCGGCGCCGGGAACTCGGCGTTCAGGATGCAGCCGGCCGGGGCGCGAACGGTCACCAGCGCCAGCGAACCGGCGTTGTTCGGCACGTCGTTGCCGACCACGCAGCGCACGCCGAAGGAGGCGTAGGCTTCCGTGTAGTTGAGCGGCACGTTGATGCCGAAGGGCGAGAGGCCGGAGGTGCCGGCGAAGTCCACGTCGATGGCGTCGCCAGCCACGGCGAGGGCGCAGGCGAGATGCACCGGCTGGTCGTAGCCATCCACGTCCATCGTCTGGCGGTAGACGCCGTCCGGCACCGCGCGAATCTGCTTCGCCATGGCGTTGCGCGACGTCTCGATGATCCAGCGCCCGGTCGCTTGCAGGTCCTCTAGGCCGAACTCGCGGAGCATGGCGAGGAGCGCCTGGGCGCCGTTGCGGTTGCAGGCCGTGAGCGAGTGCAGGTCGCCCTCCGCCACCAGCGGATCGCGGACGTTCGCGGCGAGAATCCGCATCAACGCCAGATTCGGCTCGCCGCGGTCGTAGAGCTTCATGATCGGAATCCGCAAGCCTTCCTCGAAGAGCTCGCCGGCGTCCGGGCCGAAGCCGCGCCCGCCGACGTCGGCGATGTGGCTGGTGGCGGCGAACAGCGCCAGCGGGCGTTCGTTGGCGAACACCGGCGTCACCACGGTGAAGTCGTTCAGGTGGCCGGTGCCGTGCCACGGGTCGTTGGTGACCAGCACGTCGCCCGGCGCCAGCTCGCGCAGCGGATAGGCGGCGAGGAACTTGCCGACGCTCGCCGCCATCGCGTTGACGTGGCCCGGCGTGCCCGTGACGGCTTGGGCCAGCATCGCGCCGTCGGTCGCGAAGACGCCTGCCGAGAGATCGCCGGCTTCGCGCACGACGGTCGAGAAGGCGGTGCGCATGAGCGTCTGCGCCTGCTCCTCGACGACGGCGAGGAGGCGGCTCCAGACCAGCTGATTTCGGAGCTCGCTCATGGTGCCTTTTCCGAGGCTGCGGCCTCTGCGGGTTCCGTGAGCGTTCGTCGCACGACGATGTTGCCGACCGCATCGACGCGCGCCGTGAAGCCGGCGGGAACGACGGTCACGGTTTGATCTTCCACGATCGTACATGGCCCGGCCAGTTGATCGCCCGAAGCCAAGGCGTCGCGTTCGACACGCGCCGGGCGGCTCTCGGCTTCGTTTCGTGCCGACGGAGACGTGGACTGTATGGCGAACGAAAGCGGTGGTGTCGGCGCTCGCAAGGTGAGCGTCCAGCTCAGCACCTCCACGTCCAAGCCGTCGATCAGGCGGCCGTAGAGCGCCTCGTAGGCGGCGTCGAACGCTTCGCGGAGGGCGGACGCCGCCAGCGGTTCCGGCACGTCCACGGCGATCTCGAAACCCTGGCCGAGGTAGCGCATGTAGGCACGGCGCGTTTCCTCCAGCTCGCCGCCGACCACCGCGCCGACCACGGCATGGGCCTCGGCGCGCATGTCGGCCATCACCGAAGTCGCCACCGCGGGCTGGAACTCAGAGAGGCGCATGTGGCGGCTGCGCACGACCTCGAAAGCCACCGGCGCGGCCAGAAAGCCCATCGCCGAACCCACGCCGGCGGCGGGCGGCACCAGCACGGCTTCGAGGGCCAGCTTCTCGGCGATGCGGGCGGCGTGGATGGGCGCCGCGCCGCCGAAGGCGATGAGCGTTCTGCCGCTCATGTCCCTGCCCCACTCGGCGGCGTGGGCGCGGGCCGCAGCGGCCATGTTTTCGTCGACGACTTCGCCGACGGCCTCCGCCGCGTCCGGCACGGCGAGCGAAGCGCCTTGCCACGGCGCGGCGATGTCGCGTTCGACGGCGCGTTGCGCGGCATCCGCATCTAACGCGATGGCGCCGCCAGCGAAGCGGGACGGGTCGAGACGGCCCTGCAGCAGGTCCGCGTCGGTCACCGTGGCATGGACGCCGCCGCGTCCGTAGCAGGCCGGGCCGGGCATCGAACCCGCGCTCTGGGGCCCGACTTGAAGTCGGCCGACGCCGTCCACCGATGCTATCGAGCCGCCGCCAGCGCCGATCTCCACCATTTCGATCACCGGGATGCGCACCGGCAGGCCGCTGCCCTTGCGGAACCGATAGCTGCGGCCCACCTCGAACGAGCGCGATTCCTGAGGTTGACCATCGTCGATCAAGCAGATCTTCGCGGTGGTACCGCCCATGTCCAGCGAGACGACCCGGGCCAAGCCGAGATCTTGGGCAATGCGGGCTGCGAGAATGGCACCGCCGGCGGGGCCGGATTCGACCAGCCGGATCGGGAACTCCCGCGCGGTCTCCAATGCGGCGAGGCCGCCGCCGGAGGTCATCATCAAGAAGGGGCAAGCGATGCCGAGTTCGGCCAAGCGCCGCTGCATGTCCGCGAGATAGCGCGACATCAGCGGCTTCACGTAGGCGTTGGCGCAGGCGGTGGAGAAGCGTTCGAACTCGCGTATCTCCGGGCAGACTTCGCTCGCCAGCGTGATGGAGATGCCCGGCAGCGCCTCGGCAAGCACGTCGCGGGTCAGCAGCTCGTGGGCGGGGTTGGCGTAGCCGTGCAGGAAGCCGACAGCGACGCTCTCGATGCGTTCTTGGCGCAACGTCGGCACGAGCGCCCGCACGGCCTCGGCGGCGAGGGGCACGAGGGCTTCGCCGGCCGCGTTCATGCGCTCGGCCACGGTGAGCCGCCAAGGTCTCGGCACCAGCGGCAGCGGGCGGTCGATGTTCACGTCGTACTGCTCGAAGCGGTTCTCGAACGCCATTTCCAGCACGTCGCGATGCCCCTCGGTGGTCACCAGCGCCGTGCGGGCGCCGCGGCGTTCGATGATGGCGTTGGTCGCCAGCGTGGTGCCGTGCAGCACCACGCCGACGTCCGCCGGGGTTCGCCCGGCGCGCTCAAGCACTTCGCGCAGGCCGTGCAGCGCTCCGGCGGCCGGTTCGGCATGGGTGGTGAGCACCTTGGTGGAGACGTGGCGACCGTCCGTTTCCAGAACCACGTCCGTGAACGTGCCGCCAATGTCCACCGCCACGCGGTCGTCAGCCATCGGCACTCTCGTTGGGGCCGAACGTTGAAGACGGCATCTCGAAGTAGAGGTGGTAGTGCGCCGCGCAGCCGGGGTTGAACGCCGCATGGCAACGCGGGCACGAGCTCCCCGACTCCAAGTACGCCGCGATGCTCATGGACAGGCCGCAGACGCCGCAGAGCACGGCCTGCGCCGAGCGCTCGGCGAGCGGCCACACCTGCGGCTCGTGGTCGGCGAGGGCGCGGTGGCACTCGATGCACGGATGCCAGACACCGCAACATCTGAACTTGAGTGCCACCACGTCCAACGGCGAGTGGTAGTGGGCGCAACGGGTCTGCGCGTCCACGTCCAAGCCGACGACGCGCACACCGTGGCACGTCGTCTCGCTAACGACGCCTGCGCCCTGCACGATGCCGCGGCGCAGCAGTTGCCGGGCGGTCTGGGCTGCGCCTACGCCAGCGAGTAGCCCTCGGCGCTGATCGGCATCGTGCGCACGCGCTGGCCGGTCGCCGCGGCGATGGCGTTGCACACGGCCGGCGCCAACGGCGGCAGCGCCGGTTCGCCGAGGCCGGTGGGCGGGTAGTCGCTGTCGATGAAGGCCACGTCGACTTCGGGCGTCGCCGGCATCCGCAGCATCGGGTAGCGGTCGAAGTTCGTCTGCTCGGCGCGTCCGCGTTCGAACGTCACCGCGAGGCCCATCATCGTGGAAAGGCCATCGACCACGGAGCCTTGAACCTGATTCTCTGCGCCGCTCAAGTTCACGATGGGGCCGACGTCCGCGGCCACGGTGACCTTGTGGACCTTCACCTTCTTCTGCGCATCGACGCTCACGTCCGCCACTTCGGCGATGTGGCCGGCGTGGCTGAAGTAGAAGGCGAGGCCCAGCGCCCTGCCCTCCGGCATCGAGCGGCCCCAGCCCGCATTCTTCGCCGCCAGCTGGACGACGCCAGCGGCGCGGCCGGTGTGCAGCACCTGCGGATCGCCCTCTTTCAGCCAGCGCGGTTCGCCGAGAACTTCGAGCAGCACCTCCAAGTGGTCGCGGCCCGCTTCCTGCGCCAGCTCGTGCAGGAAGCTCTGCACGACGAAGGAGAAGACGTTGGAACCCGGCGCCCGCCAAGCGGCGCAGCGCGTTTGCCAATCCAGCTGCGTCTGCTCGAAGCGCAGGTTGGGCAGCAGGCCGCCGGGGAAGACGCGCTCGGAAAGGCCGCTCACCGGGCGCTCGCCATCGTTGGTGAAGGTGACGAAGTGGTCGCGCCAGCCGGAGACCTTGCCGTCGCCGTCCACGGCGCCGGAGACGTGGTGGAAGCCGCCAGCGCGGAACAGATCGCAGCACATGTCGTCTTCGCGGGTCCATTGCAGCTTCACCGGCACGCCTTCGACGCGCTGCGCGATGGCGGCGGCTTCGCACATGAAGTCGTTGTAGAGGCGGCGTCCGAAGCCGCCCCCGCAGCGCAACTGGTGAACGGTGATCTTGTCCGGCGCGACGCCCAGCACGTTGGCGACGTTGCGGATGGCGAAACCGGGCGTCTGCGTGGGCGACCACATCTCGATGGCGCCGTCCTTGAACTGCGCGGTGCAGTTCATCGGCTCCAGCTGCGCGTGGGTGACGAAGTTGTAGGTGTAGGAGGCATCGACGCGCTTGGCGGCGTTCTCGAAGGCGGCGTCCACGTCGCCCACGTCGACGACCTGCGTTCCGGCCTCGCCTTGCAGCGCCGCGGCCCGTGCCGCGGCATCGCTCCAGCTGTCGGTGGCGGCTTCCGCTTCGTCCCACTCCACTTCCAGCGCCCGCTTGGCGCGGATGGCGGCCCAGGTGGAATCGGCGACGATGGCGACGCCCGGCGCCAGTTCCATCGCGTTGGCATTGCCTTCCAGCACGAAGGCGTCATGCACACCCGGCATGGCCTTGATGGCCTCCAGATTGGCGGACTTCACCTTGCCGCCGATGGCGTCGCACTTCTGATAGGTGGCGTACTTCATGCCCGGCAGAGTCTTGTCGATACCGAAGAGGGGCTCGCCACGCACCAGGGCGTCGTTGTCCACGCCGGTGATGCGCCGCCCCAGCAGGCGGTACTCGCCGCGCTGCTTGAGCGTGAGCGACTCGGCTTCCGGCACCGGCATGGCCGCCGCTTCCGTAGCGAGTTCCGTGTACGCCAGCTTGCCGCCGCTGTGGAGAACGTGGCTGTCCTCGGTGCGCAACTCCGCCGGCGAGACGCCCAAGCGAGCGGCGGCAGCGCCGAGCAGCATCGCCCGAGCGGTGGCGCCAGCGTGCCGCAGCCGATCCCAGTTCATGGGGATGGACATGGAGCCGCCAGCGAACTGCGGGCCGTAGACGGCGGCGTCGATGGGCGCCTGCTCGACCGCCACGTCTTCCCAAGCGGCGTCGAGTTCCTCGGCGACGATCATCGGCATCGAGGTCTTCACGCCCTGGCCGATCTCGGGGTTCTTGGCATAGATGAGAATGCCGCTCTCGTCGATGCGCAGAAAGCCGTTCGGCGCCAGTGCCGTGGCGCCTTGCGCACCGCCGCGCCCGGTGGCGACCGCCGGCAGGGCGAACGACAGCATCAGCCCGCCGCCCACCAGCCCGGTCAGCTGCATGAACTCGCGGCGCCCGACCTTGCGGATGCGAAACGCACGATGCAGCAGGCGGTGGTCGTTCACCGCGGCGGTGGTCTCGTGAATGTCTCGGTAGTTCAACGCGCTCATGGCTTGTTGCTCCCTGTTGAGGTGCGCTCAGGCGCGATTCGCCGCGGCCGTTTTCACGGCCTCGCGGATGCGAAGGTAAGTCCCGCAGCGGCAGATGTTCGGGGCCATCGCCTGATCGATGTCCTCGTCGCTGGGCTTCGGGTTGCTGCGCAGCAAGCCCTCGGCGGCCATGATCTGCCCCGCTTGGCAGTAGCCGCATTGGGCGACGTCGAGGTCCACCCACGCCTGCTGCACCGGAGTCAGCTCTCCGGCCGGCTCGGCGAGGCCCTCGATGGTGGTGACCTCGGCTTCGCCCGCCGAGACCGCCGGAAACGAGCAGGATCGCACCGGCGCGCCGTCGACCAGCACCGTGCAGGCGCCGCACTGGCTGATCCCGCAGCCGTACTTCGTGCCGACCAGCCCCAACGTGTCCCGCAGCACCCACAAGAGCGGGGTGTCTTCCTCGACGTCGAGCTGGCGCCGCTCGCCGTTCACGTTCAGTTGCAGCATCGCCATTGCCTTCCCTCCAACGACCGTGCTCCGAAAGAGCGAGCGAGAGTAACACTTGCTGCAGGCAAGCGCAGATCCGTCCGGCCTTTGGGGCCAGTTGGCGGCACGGTCGTCAGCGCTGGCCGTTCAGGATGACGCCGCGCCAGCCACGGGTCGGGCTGGTCGGCCAGTGGAACTCCACGCGCACCTCGAAGCGCACGGTCGCTGTCTGGCCGTTGGCGTCGGTGGCGGTCGCTTCCACCACCACCACGCCTTCCGCGCCGGGCTCCGGTTCGACGAGCAGCACGCCGCGGAGGATGCGCGCGGTCGCCACAGTCGGGTCGGAGGAGCGGACGCTCCATTCCAGTTCGCCGCCCTGCTCGCCCGCTTCCGCCAGCGACGACAGCGCCACGCGCAGATCGTCACCGAACAGCGCCTCGGGCTCCGGCGCCGCGAGAACCCGCAGCGGGCGGGCGAATAGCGGCAGCGGTTCGCCGGCTTGCAGCGCGAAGCCCTGCCAGCAGGGGCCGGTCAGGCATTGGCGGGCCGGAAGTTCCGGCACGGTCAGGGAGACGCGGGCGAAGCCGCTCTCCGAGTCCACCGTGAACGGCGCGCTTGCCGTCTCCGCCGCCGGCACGGTCGTCTCCGACTCCGTGGCGCCGTCGGCGAACATTCCGCCCTCGACGGCCAAGGCGATCACCGTCTCGAACGGCGCGCCCAGCGGCATGGCCACGCGCAGCGTCGCGGGCGACGGCGCCCACGACTCGGCGTCCGTGCGCTCCAGATCCACGCGAAGCGCGAATGGCGCACCCGGGTTGCCGTCCAAGCGCAGCATCCGCAGGGAATCGAGGCCGGCGAACAGGCCGTTCGGGAGAGTTCGCAGTTGGTTGCCGTCCAGGCGCAGGGAGCGCAGGCCGGGCACGGCCGCGAAGGCGTCTGGCAGGAGGTCCGCCAAGGCGTTGTTCGAGAGGGAGAGGCTGCGCAGGCGTTCCGGGGCTGGCAGGGCGGCGAGCGGCACGGCCTCGAAGGCGTTGCCGCCGAGGAGCAGGTGTTCCAGGCGGGTTGCTTCCGGCAGCGCAGGGAGGCCGCTCAGGGCGTTGCCCGTCAGGTCAAGGGTTCGCAGCCCGGGGAGGCCGCCCAGGTCTGCCGTCGCCAGTGCGCCGAGATTCGCGCCGGAGAGGTCCAGCGTTCGCACCAGGCGCAGGTCCGACGGCGCCGGGGTCTGGCAGGCGCGGGCGTCGGTGGCGGCCATCAGGGCGCGGCGGACTGGCGGGGCGCGGTCGCAGACGCCTTCGAGGACGGCCACCGGAACCGTCGCACGCGCCAGGCGGGCGTCGCGGTTGTAGCGCAGGCGGAGTTCCACCTCGAACCATTCTCTTGCTGGTTCCGCGATCGTGTCGTTCAGGATCGGGATCTCGATCTCGGCGCAGCGTTCGCCGGCGCGGATCTCCACTTCGCCGGAAGCGCCGCCGTGGTCGCCGGCGTCCGCGTCGGCGGTCGCAGGGTTCGTGTCGCGCATGATGCGCCAGCGCACGGTGGTCGAACCTTCCACCGCCGATGCCAGTTCCGCCGTCACGATCGCCGTGCCGCCTTCGGGGGC
Organism: Candidatus Azotimanducaceae bacterium; assembly: GCA_965243175.1. GTDB lineage: Bacteria > Pseudomonadota > Gammaproteobacteria > Pseudomonadales > Azotimanducaceae > VXYL01. Next base: position 4,219,352 of record OZ251532.1, read on the forward strand.
TTGCGCCGGGGCGGTGGAGCACGCCGTGCCGATGACGCCCACGCGGATGTCCAGGCGGGCCGTGAGGCCGTGGGGGTCTTCCGCCGTGACCGCGATCTCGGCGTTGCCGGAGCGGCCGCCGAAGATGCGCAGCGTGGTTCCCGCGAGCGTCGCCGTCGCCACCTCGGGGTTCGTCGACGCGGCCGAGTACGTCAGCGCGTCGCCCTCCGGTTCGCGGAACAGGCCGGAAATGTCGAGTTCCGTCTGGCCGCCGACTTCCAGCAGGACGATCCCCGGCTGCGCCACGACGACCGGCGCGCGGTTGCCGGCGGGGCTTCTCGGGCGCGGCGTGCCGCTTGCGGTCGGCGACGGGTCGCCCGGGTCGCCGCGGTTCAGGCCGAGGACGCGGACTTCGTAGACCACGCCTTCGCGCAGGCCGTCGATGCGCGCCGACAGCGCGCCCGTGGCCACGCGCAGCGTTCCGCCGCCGCCCGCCGAACCGCCGCCGGGAACTTCGACCAGGCGGTCGAGGCTCCACTCGCCGCCGACCGCGCGCCACTGCACCCAGTAGCCGTTCGCGCCCGGGGACGCGGACCAGCTCACCGCCAGGCTGGTCGTGCCGGCCGAGGACGCCTGCACCCGCGCCGGGGCCGGGGCGGCATCCGCGTCGGACACCTGAACGTCGTACTCCGCCGCCACGCCGTCGTAGCCGCCGCCGGACGCCGCGTGCAGCAGAACCGCCTCCTCGGTGGCGAAGTCGGCGTCCGTTTCGGCGCGCGCCGCCACCGTCTGCGGGACGTTCCAGTTCGTCGTCGTGAACGTCAGCTCCGTCTGGTCGCCGGGAGCGCCGGGGGCGCTGTCCGTGTCGAACGCGAGGCCGGCGTCGTCGCTCGACACCGCGACCGTCACCGTTGCAGACGGACGCGCAGTGAGCACCGCCGAGTACGTGCCGGTGGCCGCGCCGCCTTCCGTCAGCGACAGGCCCTCCGCCGGCTCGAACGCGATGCCCGGCGCGTCGTCGTCCTCCACCTCGACGGCCAGCGTCGGGGCGGACGACACGCCCGCGTAGCCGGCCACGGCGTGCGTCACCGTCGTCGTCTCGTCGGCCACGTCGTCGTCGTCGACGGACTGCGCCCGCACCCGCTGCTCGGCGTTCCAGTTGCCCGTCGTGAACGTCAGCGTCAGCGTGCCCACCTGCCGCGCGCCGTCCTGCAGGGTCAGTTCCGAACTGCCGCTGGTCGCGGTCACCGTCACGTCGGCGGCGGGCTGCGTGTTCAGGCGCACGCGGTAGCCGGCCGATGCGCCCTCCTCCATGCGCAGCAGCGTCGGTTCGACGCGGACGCCGGGAGCGTCCTCGTCGCGCACCGTCGCCGCCACCGTGGGCGTCGGGGCGGAACCGTAGTCGGCGCCGGTCGCCGCATGGGTGATGCTGGCCGCGCCGTCCGCCACGCCGCGCACCGTCACGCGCTGCGGGGCGTGCCAGTTCGACGCCGTGAAGCGCAGCGTCGTCGGGGAGACGGTCGCCACCGCTTCGTCCGAGCTCGTCGGAGTCACTTCCACCGTGCCGCCGGTAGGCGCTGCCGCGAGCGTCACCGAGTACGCCGCCGTCGAACCCTCGTTCACCTCCACCGTCGTGGCGTCGGCCAGCACTTGCGGCGTGTCGTCGTCCGTCACCGCGAACGACACGTCCACCGCAGATGCGCGTCCGTAGTCCGCGCCGGACGCCGCGTGGCGCAGCGTCGCCGTGCCGGATGCGGCGTCCGCGTCCTCCAGCCCCAGCACCTGCGCCGTGCGCGGCGTGTTCCAGTTCGCCGCGTCGAAGCGCAGCCACGGCTGGACGCCCGCCTGGTTCCGGTCCAGATCCACCGACACCGCGCCCTCCGCCGAGACCGACACCCGCGCCACGCCAGCCGGTTCGGTGTCCAGGCGCACGGTGTAGGCGGCCTCGCCGCCTTCGGCCACGCCGGAGGCGACCAGGGCCGTGGCGACGACCACGATGGCCGGCTCGTCGTCGTCCAGCGTCGTGGCGCGGAGCTGCGCCGAGACGCCTTCGTAGTCGCCGCCGCTGGCCGCGTGGGCGATGGTCACGGTCTCGTTCGAGGCGTCGTCGTCCTCGGCGGCGGTCGCCGTCACCGCCTGCGCCGTCGCCCAGCTGGTCGTGGTGAAGGTCAATGTGCGCGTCTGCGGCGTGGCGTCGTTGTCCACCGACACGGCGCGGTCGTCGCTGGACACGGCCACTTCGACCTGCGCCATCGGCTGCGTGGCCAGGCGCACCGTGTAGTCCTTCGCGTTGTCGGCGTGGCCGGACATCTCGTTCAGCGACAGCGGGCCCGCGTTCGGGTCCGGGTCGACCACCAGCGCCGGGGTGTCGTCGTCGTCCACGGACACCTCCACGCCCGGGCGCGAGGCCAGCGCCAGGCCGGTGTAGTCGCCGCCGGTGGCGGCGTGCAGCAGGTTCACCGTCTCGTCGGTGGCGTTGTCGTCGTCCGCCGCGCTCACCGTGATCGTGCGGGCGGCGTTCCAGTTCGCCGTCGTGAACGTCAGGGCGGTCTCGTCCACCGTCACTTCCGCGGTCGTGCCGCTCACGCTCACCGTCACCGCGGCGCTCGGCTGCGTGTTCAGGCGCATGGTGTACGTCGCGGTGCGGTTCTCGCGCACGGTCAGGCGGGTCGGGGAGACGTTCAGGCTCGGCGTGTCGTCGTCGGTGGCCGTGACCACGATCGCCGCCGTCGGGACGCCGCCGTAGTCGGCGCCGGTCGCGGCGTGGCTCAGGGTGACGACTTCGTTCGTCGAGTCGTTGTCGTTCGCCGCGCTCACCCGCACCTGCCGCGCCGTGTTCCAGTTGCGCGCCGTGAAGACCAGGCGCGTCGGGTTCGCGGAGATGCCGTCCGCCGCGCCGGTGATGTCCACCGTGGCGTTGCCGCCCACCGGCTCGGTGGCGAGGCGGACGGTGTAGGCGGCGCTGTTCTCCTCCGGCACCGTCAGGGTGGATTGCGAGAGGACGATGGCCGGGGTCTCGTCGTCGTTCACGCTCGCGGTGAACGTGCCGTTCACGTTGGTGTACTCGCTGTTCGGCGTCGTCCTGGCGCGGTGCGTGATGGTCGCGGTCTCGTCGAAGCCGTTGTCGTCCTGCTGCGCCGTGAGGGTCACGGTCTGGGGGGTGTTCCAGTTCGACGACGTGAACGTGAGCGTGTTCTGGTTGCCGCTTGCCGGGGCCGTGTCCACGGTGACCGAGGGGGTGTTGCTCGTGATGGTCGCCGTCACCGTGCGGGTGGGCTGCGTGTACAGGCGCACGGTGTAGTCGTCGGAGTTGGCGGTGGACGACGACAGTTCGTCCAGCGCCAGCGGGCCGGACTGGTCGTTGGCCGTGTCCGGGTCGGCGTCGAAGACGAAGCTCGGCGCGTCGTCGTCGGTGGTGTTCGCCGTCAGGGTGGCCGACAAGCTCGTGTACTCGCTCTGCGTCGCCGTGGTCGACGTGTGGGTGATGGTCGCGCTCTCCCCTACCCCGTCGTCGTCCTCCGCCGCGGTGAGGGTCACCGTCCGCGGGGTGTTCCAGTTCGTGAACGTGAACGTGAGCGTGTTCTGGACGCCGTTCAGGCTGTCGCCGTCGGTGTCGCCCACCGTCACCGAAGTGTCGTTGCTCGTGATGGTCACCGTGGCGTCCTGCGTCGGCTCCGAGGACAGGCGGACGGTGTAGTCCGCCGAGTTGTTGGACGCGGTGGAGAGCTCGTTCAGCGCCAGCGGGCCGGACTGGTCGTTCGGGGTGTTCGGGTCGGCGTCGATGAGGATGCCTGCCGTGTCGTCGTCGTCCACGGTGAGCTGGACGCTCGGGCGGGCGCCTGGCCCAAGGCCACCGTAGTCGCCGCCGCTCGCGGCGTGCGACAGGGTGAGCATCTCGTTCACGGCGTTGCCGTCGTCGCCGGCCGCCACCGTCACCGTCTGTTGGGCGCTCCACGTCGTCGTCGTGAACGTGAGGGTGTTCTGGTCGCCGCTCGTCGTGGCCGTGTCCACGGTCACCGCGCCGGTCGCGCCGGAGACCGTCACCGTCACGGTGGCGCTCGGCTGGGTGTTGAGGCGGACGCGGTAGCGGCCGCTGCTGTTCTCGTCCACCTCCAGGGTGGTCGGGGTCACCTGCAGGCTCGGGGTGTCGTTGTCCGTGGACGTGGCCACCAGCGCCGCCGTCGGGACGCCGCCGTAGTCGGCACCGCTCGCGGCGTGGGTGAACGTGACCGTCTCGTTGTCGCCGTCCAGGTCGTTCGCCGCCGTTACGCGCACGGTGCGCTGCGTGTCCCAGTTGCCGGTAGTGAAGATCAGGCGCGTCGGGCTGGCGGAGAGGCCATCGGCGGCACCGGTGATGTCCACGGTGGCGTTGCCGCCGACCGGCTCCGTGGCGAGGCGGACGGTGTAGGTGGCGGTGGTCTGCTCCGGCACCGTGAGGGTGGTCGTGGAGAGGGTGATGGCCGGGGTCTCGTCGTCGGTCGTCGTCGCGGTGAACGTGCCGTCGACGTTGGTGTACTCGCTGTTCGGCGTCGTCCTCGCCCGGTGCGTGATGGTGGCGGTCTCGTCGAAGCCGTTGTCGTCCTGCTGCGCCGTCAGGGTCACGGTCTGCGGGGTGGCCCAGTTCGTCGCCGTGAACGTCAGCGTGTTCTGGACGCCGTTCAGGCTGTCGCCGTCGGTGTCGCCCACCGTCACCGAGGGGGTGTTGCTGGTGATGGTCGCGGTCACGGTCCGGACCGGCTGCGTGTACAGGCGCACGGTGTAGTCGTCGGAGTTGGTGCTGGACGACGACAGCTCGTTCAGTTGCAGCGGGCCGGACTGGTCGTTGGCGGTGTCCGGATCGGCGTCGAAGACGAAGCTCGGCGTGTCGTCGTCGGCGGTGTTCGCCGTCAGGGTGGCCGTCAGGTTCGTGTATTCGCTGCTGGACGCCGTGGACGACGTGTGGGTGATGGTGGCGGACTCCCCTACCCCGTTGTCGTCCTCGGCCGCGGTCAGGGTCACCGTCCGCGGGGTGTTCCAGTTCGACGACGTGAACGTGAGCGTGTTCTGGACGCCGTTCATGCTGTCGCCGTCGGTGTCGCCCACCGTCACCGCGGCGTCGTTGCTCGTGATCGTCACCGTGGCGTCCTGGGTCGGTTCGGAGGACAGGCGCACCGTGTAGTCGTGGGTCTTGTTGGTCGCGGTGGAGAGTTCGTTCACCAGCACCGGGCCCGCCTGGTCGTTCGCCGTGTTCGGGTCCGCGTCGAGGAGGATGCCCGCCGTGTCGTCGTCGTCCACCGTCAGCTGGACGCTCGGGCGGGCGCCGGCGCCCAGAGACCCGTAGCCGCCGCCGCTCGCCGTGTGGGTCAGGGTCAGCATCTCGTTCTGGGCGTTGCCGTCGTCGCCGGCCTCCACCGTCACCGTCTGCTGGGCGCTCCACGTCGTGGTGGTGAACGTCAGGGTGTTCTGGTCGCCGCTCGTGGCCGCCGTGTCCACGGTCACCGCGCCCGCGGCGCCGGAGACCGTCACCGTCACGTTCCCCGTGGGCTGGGTGTTGAGGCGGACGCGGTAGCGGCCGCTGCCGTTCTCGTCCACCTCCAGCGTGGTCGGCGTCACTTGCAGGCTCGGCGTGTCGTTGTCCGTGGACGTGGCCACGATCGTCGCCGCCGGGACGCTGCCGTAGTCGGCGCCGGACGCGGCGTGGCTGAACGTCACCACCTCGCTGTCGCCGTCCTGGTCGTTCGCCGCCGTTATCCGCACCGTGCGCTCGGCGTCCCAGTTGCCGGCGGTGAAGACCAGGCGGGTCGGGCTCGCCGAGAGGCCGTCCGCCGCGCCGGTCACGTCCACCGTGACGCTGCCGCCCACCGGCTCCGTGGCGAGGCGCACCGTGTAGGTCGCGCTGTTCTGCTCCTGCACGGACAGCGTGGTCGTCGACAGCGTGATGGCCGGGGTCTCGTCGTCGGTCACGGCGGCCATGAAGCTGCCGTTGACGTTCCGGTACTCGCTGTTCGTCGTCGTCGCCGCGGCGTGCGTGATGGTCACCGACTCGTCGAAGCCGTTGTCGTCCTGCTGCGCCGTGAGGGTCACGGTCTGCGGGGTGTTCCAGTTGCTCGACGTGAACGTCAGCGTGTTCTGGTCGCCCGGGTTTCCGGTGTCGGTGTCGTCCACCGTCACCGCCAGCGTGTTGCCGCTCGTGATCGTCGCGGTCACCGTCTGGGTGGGCTGCGAGGTCAGGCGCACGGTGTAGTCGTCCGTGTTGGTGCTGGACGACGACAGTTCGGCCAGTTGCAGCGGGCCGGCCTCGTTCGTGGCCGGGGAGCTCGGGTCGGCGTCGAAGACGAAGCCGGGGGCCTGGGCGTCCGTGGTGTTCGCCGTGATCGTCGCTTGCAGGTTGGTGTACTCGCTCTGCGTCGCGGTGCTCGCCGTGTGGGTGATGGTGACGTTCTCGCCCACGCCGTCGGTGTCCTGGGCCGCCGTCAGGGTCACCGTCTGCGGGGTGTTCCAGTTCGCGCTGGTGAACGTCAGCGTGTTCTGGACGCCGTTCAGGCTGTCGCCGTCGGTGTCGTCCACCGTTACCGCCGTGGTGTCGTCGCTCGTGACGGCCACCGTGGCGGTCTGGGTCGGTTCCGAGGACAGGCGGACGGTGTAGCCGACCGAGTTGTTGGTCGCGGTGGAGAGTTCGGCGAGGGCCAGCGGGCCCGCCTGGTCGTTCGGGGTGTTCGGGTCGGCGTCGAGGAGGATGCCCGCCGTGTCGTTGTCGGTCACGGTCACCGTCACGCCGGGGCGGGAGCCGACGGCCAGGCCGGCGTAGTCGCCGCCGGTGGCGTCGTGCGTCAGGCTCACCTCCTCGTTCCGGGCGTTGCCGTCGTCTCCGGCGGACACCGTCACGGTCTGCGCCGTGGCCCAGTTCGCGTTGGTGAACGTGAGGGTGTTCTGGTTGCCGGTCGTGGCGGACGTGTCCACGGCCACCGCGCCGGTCGCGCCGGAGACCGTGACCGTCACCGTGGCGCTCGGCTGCGTGTTGAGGCGGATGGTGTAGCTGCCGCTGCTGTTCTCGTCCACCGTCAGGGCGGTGACGCTCACCTGCAGGCTCGGCGCGTCGTCGTCCGTGGAGGTGGCCATGATCGTCGCCGCCGGGACGCTGCCGTAGTCGGCGCCGGACGCGGCGTGGCTGAACGTCGCCACGTCGTTCGTGCCGTCGTTGTCGTTCGCCGCCGTCACCGTCACCGTTCTCGCGGTGTCCCAGTTGCCCGCCGTGAAGACCAGGCGCGTGGGGCTGGCGGAGAGGTTGTTGGCCGCGCCGGTGATGTCCACCGTGACGCTGCCGCCCACCGGCTCCGTCGCCAGCCGCACCGTGTACGTCCTGCTGTTCTCCTCCGGCACGGTCAGGGTGGTCGCCGAGAGCGTGATGGCCGGGGTCTCGTCGTCGGTCACGCTGGCGGTGAACGTGCCGTTCACGTCGGTGTACTCGCTGTTCGGCGTCGTCGCCGCGCTGTGCGTGATGGTGGCGGTCTCGTCGAAGCCGTTGTCGTCCTGCTGCGCCGTCAGGGTCACCGTCTGCGGGGTGGCCCAGTTGGTGGCCGTGAACGTCAGCGTGTTCTGGACGCCGTTCAGGCTGTCGCCGTCGGTGTCGCCCACCGTCACCGAGGACGTGTTGCTCGTGATGGTCGCGGTCACGGTCTGGACCGGCTGCGTGTAGAGGCGCACGGTGTAGGCGTCCGAGTTGGTGGTGGACGACTGCAGTTCCTCCAGCGCCAGCGGGCCGGACTGGTCGTTCGCCGTGTCCGGGTCGGCGTCGAAGACGAAGCTCGGCGCGTCGTCGTCGTTGGTGTTCGCCGTGAGGGTCGCCATCAGGTTCGTGTACTCGCTGGCCGACGACGTGGACGACGTGTGGGTGATGGTGGCGCTCTCCCCTACCCCGTTGTCGTCCTCGGCCGCGGTCAGGGTCACCGTTCGGGGGGTGTTCCAGTTCGCCGCCGTGAACGTGAGCGTGTTCTGGACGCCGTTCAGGCTGTCGCCGTCGGTGTCGCCCACCGTCACCGACGGGATGTTGCTCGTGATGGTCACCGTCGTGTCCTGGGTCGGCTCCGAGGACAGGCGCGCGGTGTAGTCGTGGGTGTTGTTCGATGCCGTGGACAGCTCGTTCACCAGCACCGGACCCGCCTGGTCGTTGGCCGTGTTCGGGTCGGCGTCGAGGAGGATGCCGGCGGTGTCGTTGTCGGTCACGGTCACCGTCACGCCGGGGAGGGAAGCGCCGGACAGGCCGGCGTAGTCGCCGCCGGTGGCGGCGTGGGTCAGGCTCACCTGCTCGTTCCGGGCGTTGCCGTCGTCGCCCGCTGCCACCGTCACCGTCTGGGCGGTGGCCCAGTTGCCCGTCGTGAACGTGAGGGTGTTCTGGTTGCCGCTCGTGGTGGCCGTGTCCACGGTCACGGCGCCGGTCGCGCCGGAGACGGTCACCGTCACCGTGGCGCTCGGCTGCGTGTTCAGGCGGATGGTGTAGGCGGCGCTGGCGTTCTCGTTCACCGCCAGCATGGTCGTGCTCACTTGCAGGCTGGGGGCGTCGTCGTCCGTGGACGTCGCCGTCAGCGCCGCCGCCGTGACGCTGCCGTAGTCGGCGCCGGTGGCGGCGTGGCTGAACGTCGCCATCTCGTTGGCGCCGTCGTTGTCGTTCGCCGCGCTCACCGTCACCGTGCGCGCCGTGTCCCAGTTGGCGGTGGTGAACGTCAACGACGTGGGGCTGGCCGAAAGGCGGTTCTCCGCGCCGGTGATGGTCACCGTGACGCTGCCGCCCACCGGCTCCGTCGCCAGCCGCACGGTGTACGTCCGGCTGTTCTCCTCCGGCACCGTCAGGGTGGTCGCCGACAGGGTGATGGCCGGGGTCTCGTCGTCGGTCACGCTGGCCGTGAAGCTGCCGCTGACGTTGTTGAACTCGCTGCTCGGCGTCGTGGCCGCCGTGTGCGTGATGGTCACGGTCTCGTCGAAGCCGTTGTCGTCCTGCTGGGCGCTCAGGGTCACCGTCTGGGGGGTGTTCCAGTCGCTCGACGTGAACGTGAGGGTGTTCTGGTCGCCGGGGGTGTCGGTGTCCGTGTCGCCCACCGTCACCGAGGACGTGTCGCCGCTGGTGATCGTCGCGGTCACCGTCTGGGTGGGCTGCGCGGAGAGGCGCACGGTGTAGTCGTCCGAGTTCGTGCTCGACGACTGCAGTTCCTCCAGCGCCAGCGGGCCCGCCTGGTCGTTCGCCGTGTCCGGGTCGGCGTCGAAGACGAAGCTGGGGGCGTCGTCGTCGGTGGTGTTGGCGGTGATCGTCGCCTGGACGCTGGCGTACTCCGTCGGGCCCGTGACCGTGTGGGTGATGGTGGCGGACTCGGGGGTGCCGTTGGTGTCGTCGGCGGCGGTGAGGGTCACCGTCTGCGGGGTGTTCCAGTTCGTGGACGTGAACGTGAGGGTGTTCTGGACGCCGTTGTTGTTGTCGCCGTCGGTGTCGTCCACCGTCACCGCGGTGGTGTCGTCGCTGGCGATGGTCACCGTGGCGTCCTGGGTCGGCTCCGAGGACAGGCGGACGGTGTAGCTCACCGAGTTGTTGGTCGCCGTGGGCAGTTCGTTCAGCGCCAGCGGGCCGGACTGGTCGTTCGGGGTGCCCGGGTCGGCGTCGAGGATGATGCCCGCCGTCTCGTCGTCGTCCACCGTCACCGTCACGCCGGGGCGGGAACCGACGGGCAGGCTGGCGTAGTCGCCGCCGGTCACCGTGTGGGTCAGCGGCACCATCTCGTTGCGGGCGTTGCCGTCGTCGCCGGCGGCCACCGTCACCGTCTGCGCCGTGGCCCAGCTGCTCGTCGTGAACGAGAGAGCGGTCTGGTTGCCGACCGCCGGGTCCACGTCCACCGTCACTGCGCCGACGTTGGTGGTCACGACGACCACGACGAACACGGTGGCGCTCGGCTGGGTGTTCAGGCGGATCGTGTAGGTGTTCGTGCTGTTCTCGTCCACAGTCAGCGTGGTCGGGCTCACGGCCAGGCTCGGCGTGTCGCTGTCGGTCGCGGTGGCCGTGAGGTCCACGTCCGTGGCGTCGTCGTATTCGCCGCCGCTCGAGGCGTGGGTGAGCGTGGCCTGCTCGTTCTCGCCGTTCGGGTCGGTCGCCGCGGTCACGCGCACCGACCGCGCCGTGTTCCAGTTCGCCGCCGTGAACGTCAGCGACGTCGGGCTCGGCGTCAGGCCGTTGCCGGCGCCGGTGATCGTCACCGTGACGCTGCCGCCCTCCGGCTCGGTGGCCAGCTGCACGGTGTAGTCGGCGCTGTTCCCCTCCGGCACGGTCAGGGTGGTCGTGGAGAGCGTGATGGCCGGGGTCTCGTCGTCGTCCACCGTGGCCGTGAAGTCCGAGGTCACGTTCGTGTACTCGCTGCTGGTCGCGGTGGCCGCGCTGTGGGTGATGGTGACGCTCTCGTTGGCGCCGCCGTCGTCCTGCTGGGCGCTCAGGGTGACCGTCTGGGGGGTGTTCCAGCTGGTCGTGGTGAACGTCAGCGTGCTCTGGCCCACCGTCACCGCCGAGGTGTCGCTGCTCGTGATGGTCGCGGTCACCGTCTGGGTGGGCAGCGACGCCAGGCGCACCGTGTAGTCGGCCGCGTTGGTGGTGGACGACTGCAGCTCCTGCAGTTCCAGCGGGCCGGCCTCGTCCGTGGCCGGGGAGCTCGGGTCGGCGTCGAAGACGAAGCCGGGGGTGTCCTTGTCGGTCAGGTTGGCGGTGAGCGTCGCCTGCACGTTGGTGTACTCGCCCATGGCCGTGGTGCTGGCGGCGTGGGTGATGGTGACGCTCTCGCCGGTGCTGTCGCCGTCCTGCACGGCGGTCGCGGTCACCGTCTGGCGCGTGTTCCAGTTCGAGGACGTGAAGGTGAGCGACGCCTTGTCCACCGTCAGCGCCGTGGTGTCGCCGCTGGTCACGGCCACCGTCACGTCCGCGGTCGGCTCGGCGGACAGGCGGACCGTGTAGCTCTTCGAGTTGTCCGAGGAGGTGGAGAGCTCGTCCAGCGTCAGCGGGCCGGACTCGTCCGTGGCCGGCGAGGACGGGTCCGCGTCCAGCAGGATGGCCGCCGTCTCGTCGTCGTTGACGTTCACGGTCAGGCTCGGCAGCGTCGGCGTGCCGAAGAAGCCGCCGCCGCACGCCGCGCCGGTGCGGGCGTGGGTGATCGTCGCCGCGTCGTCCTGGCTGTCGTCGTCGCTGGCGGCGGTGGCGGTGACGGTCTGCGCGGTGTTCCAGTTCGCCTGGGTGAAGGTGAGCGCCTTCGTCTGCGGCGTGGCGTCCGTGTCCAGGGAGACGTCGGCGTTGCCGCTGGTCGCCGTGACGACCACGGTGCAGTTGCCGCCGGCGGCGGTCGTCGGATCGGCGGTCAGCGCGATGGTGTACGTCCCCACGTTCCGGTTCGTCCCCCCGCCGGCGGTCGGGTCCTCCTCCAGCGCGATGGTGGCGCGGCTGACGACCGCCCCCGGCGTCGGCGTCACGTTCACCGCGCTCGACGCGATCGCCCCCGGCAGGTCGTGGGCGGACGCCGCCACGGTTACGGACAGGGTGCGCACGGCGGTGAAGTCCGCGCCGGTGTACGTCAGCGTCAGGGTCGCCGTGGTGTCGCCCGCCGTCACCGTCGCCAGCGAAGCGATGGCCAGACCGGGCACGTTGTCGACCAGCGTGAAGCTGGACTGCGCCACGCCGCTGGCGAACGCCGTGTCGGCCAGCGTCACCGTCGCCTCGGCGCCGTCCAGGTTCGCCTCCGTCAGGCTCGTCGGGTTGCTGGCCGCCAGCGTGGCCGTCGGAGTGACCACCGTGATGGTGAACGTCAGCACGGCGCGGTCGCTGTCCGCCAGGTTCGTGTCGCCGTCGTGGGCGTGTATCGTCACCGTGGCGGCGCCGGTGGTGTTCGCCGTGGGCGTGCCGCAGACCTGCCGCTCCGAGGCGCAGTTCGTCGTGCCGAGGGAGAGGCCCGCCGGCAGGCCGCTGGCCGAGTACGTGTACGGCGTGCCTTCGCCGCCGCTGGCCGGCGGAACCAGGAACGGCGCGACGGCGTGGTCCTTGCGGTAGGTCCTGTTCGCCACCGAACCCGTGCCGAACGTCGGCGCCACGTTCGGCTGCAGGGCCACCTGCCGCGCCACGTCGTGGCCGCCGAACTTCAGCGCCGGCCACTGGAACTGGCCGCCGAAGTCCCAGGCGTCGTCGTCCGGGTCCGCCGCCACGCCGATCAGGGTGTCGCCGTCCACGTCCTGGTTGTCCCAGAGCGCGTAGAGGCCCGCGTAGCTGGTGGGCGAACGCAGGTTCGCCGAGGTCTCGCCCTCCGGCGGCGTGGAACCCGAGTCGTCCGCGATGTTGCTGCGGTCCACGTCCCAGTAGCTCGCCTGCGCCGAGCCGGCGCCGCTGATGGCCGCCAGCCCCGCCTTGCCCGGACACGCGCCCGTCACCGTGCCGGTCGAGTAGCTCGCCAGCACCGAGCCGAAGCTGATGCTCGTCAGCCCGCCGCCGCGGTTGCTGGAACCCGTGCCCGTGCACTCCACCGTCGCCGTCGAGTAGCTCGCCACGATCGTCGAACCCGGCTCCGCCGCCCCCGCCAGGCCGCCGGCGCCGGTGAACGAGCGCACCGTGCCGGTCGCCCACGCCGCCGCCACCCGGCCCCAGAGGCGGCCGGCCAGCGGCGCCGCGTAGGCGGCGCCCGACACGTAGGCGTCCTCCAGCCCCAGCGCGCGCACCACCGCGCCGGCGCGCAGGTCCGTGAACAGCGCCGCCGTGCCGTTCACGACGCTGACGAACAGGTTGGCGATCACCTTGCCGTTGCCGTCGAAGGTGGCCGTGAACTGCGCCGGGATGGGCGCCCAGCCGGCGCCGCCGTTGTGGTAGGCGTCGCCGGAATCGCCCGTGCCGCCGGTGTGCGTCGAACCGTCGCCGTCGGTGTCGAAGTCGAGGTCGTTCTCCAGCTCGTAGCCGGTGCAGCCGCCGACGGTCGGGCAGCCCATGCCGGTCGCGTGGTTGCGGAACGCCTTGCCGTAGTTCGCCGCGCTGGAGGCCGGCGCGCCGTCGCCGTCCAGATCCCAGCGCATCGCGTTCAGCTGCGCCAGCGTGCGGATCTCGATCAGGCCGTCGTCGTCGTAGTCGTAGTCGCCGCGCTGCGGCACCGGGTCGGCGCCGCGGTAGGAGAGCGCCGGGTAGTGCGAACCCGTGCCGAAGTGCCACGGGGATTCGTGCGGGTCGCCGTCGCCGTCCACGTCCAGGTCCGCCCAGCCGGCGAAGATGCCGGTGGCCGTCGTCGGCGTCTTCAGCTGCGCCGTGGTGCGGCCCGTGCCCTGGGCGGAGGTCGTGACGCCGCTGGTCTCGCGGTCCCAGTGGCTGGCCGTCGCCGTGCCGGTGGCGCCGCCCGCCAGGCCGTGCTTGAGCGACGCCGCGCAGCTGCCGGTGACGGCGCCGGTCGCGTAGCTGGCGACGATGGCGCCGAGGTTGTTCGCGACCAGGCCGGCGGCCGTCCCCGCGCCGCACTGCGCGGACGCCTTCGAGTAGCTGGCCACCACCACCCCGCCGGCCTGGTTCTGCCCCAGCAGGCCGCCGACGTTGGTGTTGCCGGCCGCCGTGCCGCTCGCCCACGCCGCCTCCACGCGGCCGCTCGACTCGCCCGCCAGCGGCGCCGCCGAACCCTGCTGGCTGATGTCCACGTAGGCGTTCGGCAGCCCGAGCGAGCGCACCACCGCGCTGCCGCGCAGCGCCGCGAACAGGCCGCCGTAGTTGCGGTTGCGGCTGACGAAGAGGTTGTGGATGGAGTGGCCGTTGCCGTCGAACGTCGCGTTGAAGTGGGTGCCGTCGCTCGGCGCGGAGGACGGGCCGAGGGGATCCCAGCCGCTGCCGCCGTTGTGGTAGGTGTCGCCCGAGTCGCTGGTTCCAGCGGTGTGCGTCGAACCGTCGCCGTCGGTGTCGAAGTCCAGATCCCGGGTGAGCTCGTAGCCGCTGCACCCTCCCGTCGGGCAGCCCATGCCGGTGCTGGCGCTGGCGAAGGCGCCGCTGGCGCCGCTGTAGTTGGCGGTGTTGCCGGCCGACACCGAGCCGTCGCCGTCCAGGTCCCAGCGCACGGCGTTCAGCTGCGCCAGGGTGGAGATCTCGATCAGGCCGTCCTCGTCCACGTCGAAGTCCGTGCCGGTGCGCTGGGCGTCCGAGACGCCGACGCGCAGGTCCGACGACGTGCCGCCGTAGCCGCCGCCGGTCGCCTCGTGGGAGACCAGCACGGACTCGTCCACCGAATCGCTCGCCTCCGCCACCGCGGTGGCGGTCACCGTCTGCGGGGTGTTCCAGTTCGTCGTGGTGAACGTCAGCGAGGACAGGTCCACCGTCACCGCGCCGGTGTCGCCGCTGGCCACCGCCACCGTCGCGCTGCCACCGCTCGGCTGCGTCGACAGGCGCACCGCATAGCTGCCCATGTCGCCCTCGTCCAGCAGCAGCGGGCCGGGGTCCAGCGCGGGCGTGGACGGGTCGGCGTCGATCAGCACGGTGCCGAGGTCGTCGTCCTCCACGGTCACCGTCACCGTGGCCAGAACGCCGACGCTGGCCTCCGTCAGGGTCACCGCGACTTCCTCGTCGTTCGCGTCGTCGTCCGCCTGCGCCGTCACGGTCACCGTCTGGGCGGTGTTCCAGTCCGTGGTGGTGAACGTCAGCGCCGCCTTGTCCACGGTCGCGGCGCCGGCGTCGGCGCTGGCGACCGCCACCGTGGTGGTCGCCGCCGGCAGGCTGTCCAGCGCCACCTCGAACGTGCCGGTGTTGGTGCCCGTGGCCTCGTTCAGCGTCAGCGCCGACGGCGTCGCGTTGGCCTCCAGCGAAGTCGCCACGGCCACGGACGCCGTGGCGATGGTGCCGGGCAGACTGTGCGCGGCCGCCGCCACCGTCACGCCGAGCGTACGGGCGGTGTCGAAGTCCGTGTCGTCGTAGGCCAGCGTCAGCGTCGCCGAGGTGTCGCCGGCGCTCACCGGCGCCAGCGCGCCGACGGTCAGGCCGGTGACGTTGGTGTTCAGCGAGAAGTGCGACGCCGTGGCGGTGCTCTCGAAGGTGGCTCTCGTGAGCGTCACGGTCAGCTCGGCGCCGTCCAGAGTGGCTTCCGTGAGCGTCGCCGGCGTGGTGGACGAGATGGCCGCGGTCGGGTTCACGATGGTGAGGTCGAAGGTCAGCACGGCGCGGTCGCTGTTCGTCCGGTTGGCGTCGCCGTCGTGGGCGTGGACAGTGATCGTCCTTGACACGGAGGGGAGCAACGGTGAGATGCCAATTGGCGTGCCGCAGATGGTGCGGGCGCCGCAATGGCCTTGGAAGGCAATGCCTTGCCACAGGTTGCTGACCGTGTAGCTGTAGGTGTTGTCGGCGGAATCGGCGGCGCCCTCGCCGCCGGTGGCCGCGGGAATCGTGAACGGCTGTATCGGGAAGCCGTTGCGGAAGGTCTTGTCGGTCACCGTGCCGGTGAAGGTGGGCGCCAGGTTCGGCTGCAAGGCCACCTGCCGCGCCACGTCGTGGCCGCCGAACTTGAGGACCGGCCAGTCCCACGCGCCGCCGAAGTCCCAGGCGTCGTCGTCCGCGTCCGCCGCCACGCCGACGGAACTGTCGTTGTCCACGTCCTGGTCGTCCCAGTCGGCGTAGAGGGCGGTGTAGCCGGTGGGGGCGCGCAGGTTCGCCGAGGTCTCGCCCTCGGGGGAGGCCGTGCCGGTGTCGTCGGCGATGCCGCTCCGGTTCACGTCCCAGTAGGTCGCCGTGAACGTGCCCGAACCGCTGGCGAAGCCGTATTTGTTCGCCATCGGGCAGGCGCCGGTCACCGCGCCGGTGGAGTAGCTGGCGGCGATGGTGCCGGAGTTCACAGCGGCGAAGCCGCCGGCGATGCGGTTTCCCGACGCGCACGACGCCGCCGCCGTCGAGTAGCTGGCCACCACCGTCGCGCCCGACTCCACCACGCCCACCAGGCCGCCGACGTTGGTCTGCCCGGCCGCGGAACCGCTCGCCCACACCGCCGCCACCCGGCCAGCGACCACGCCCGCCAGCGGCGCCACCGAACCCCGGCCGCCCCGCACGAGGGCGTTCGGCAGGCCCAGCGCCCGCACCACGGCACTGGGGCGCAGCGCCGCGAACAGGCCCGAATAGTTGCGGCTGCGGTTCACCAGCAGGTTCTCGATGACCTTGCCTTGCCCATCGAAGGTGGCGGTGAAGTGCGTGGTGTCGCTGGGGGCGGAGGCCGGGCCGATGGGATCCCAGCCGTTGCCGCTGTTGTAGTAGGCGTCGCCGCTGTCCGCCGCGAAGGTGCCGTCGTCGGTCCAGGTGGAACCGTCGCCGTCGGTGTCGAAGTCGAGGTCGTTCTCCAGCTCGTAGCCGTCGCAGCCGTCGGCGGTCGGGCAGCCCATGCCGGACACGTGGTTGCGGAACGCCTTGGCGTAGCTGCCGACGTTGCCAGTGGACGCCGTGCCGTCGCCGTCCAGATCCCAGCGCATCGCGTTCAGCTGCGCCAGGGTGCGGATGTCGATCAGGCCGTCGTCGTCCAGATCGTAGTCGCCGCGCTGGGGGATCGGGTCCATGCCGCGGTAGCTCAGCGCCGGGTACTGCGCGTTCGTGCCGAAGTGCCAAGGCGACTCGTGCGGGTCGCCGTCGCCGTCCACGTCCAGGGCGTCCCAGCCGGCGAAGATGCCGGTGGCCGACGTCGGCGTCTTCAGCTGCGCCGTGGTGCGGCCGGCGCCCTGGTCGGACGTCGTGACGCCGCTCGTCTCGCGGTCCCAGTGGCTCGACGCGGCCGTGCCGGTGTAGCCGGCCAGGCCGTGCTTGTTGGTCGCCGCGCAGCTGCCCGTGATCGCCCCGGTCGCGTAGCTGGCGACGATGGTTCCCCCGTTGCCGCCCACCAGGCCGCCGGCGCTGCCCGCGCCGCACTGCGCCGACGCCTTCGAGTAGCTGGCCACGATCACCGAACTCGCCGCCGTCGACCCCACCAGGCCGCCGACGTTCGTGTTGCCCGCCACCGAGCCGCTCGCCCACGACGCCTCCACCCGGCCCCACGACGACCCCGCCAGCGGCGCTGCCGAACCCTGCTGGCTGATGTCCACGTAGGCGTCCGGCAGGCCCAGCGAACGCACCACGGCGCTGCCGCGCAGCGCCGCGAACAGGCCGCCGTAGTTGCGGTTGCGGTCGACGTAGAGGTTGTGGATCGAGTGGCCGTTGCCGTCGAACACGGCGTTGAAGTGGGTGCTGTCGTTCGGCGTCGAGGCCGGGCCGATGGGATCCCAGCCGCTGCCGGAGTTGTGGTAGGTGTCGCCCGAGTCGCTGGTGCCGGATGTGTGGGTGGCGCCGTCGCCGTCGGTGTCGAAGTCCAGGTCCCGGGTGAGCTCGTAGCCCTCGCAGCCGTCTCTGGGGCAGCCCATGTCGGTGCTGGCGTTGGCGAAGGCGCCGCTGGCGCCGCTGTAGTCCGCGGCGTTGCTCGCCGGGCTGCCGTCGCCGTCCAGATCCCAGCGGATCGCGTTCAGCTGCGCGAGCGTGGAGACCTCGATGAGGCCGTCGTTGTCCACGTCGTAGTCCGTGCCGGTGCGCTCGTCGTCCGTGACGCCCACGCGCAGCGTCGTCGACGTGCCGCCGTAGCCGCCGCCGGTGGCCGTGTGGGTGATGACGATGGACTCGTCCACCGCGTCGTTGTCGCCCATCGCCACCGCCGTCACCTGCTGCGGCGTGTTCCAGTTCCCCTGCGAGAAGGTCAGGGCGCTGAGCACGGTGAGCGGACCCGGAATCGTCGCGAACGTGGCCACCGTCACCTTGGCGCCGTCGGCGCTCGTCACGCTCACCGCCACCGGGACGGGCGGCGCCGCCGACAGCCGCACCGAGTACGTCCGGTAGCCGCCGCAGTTGCTGCAGCTGCCGTGCGCCTCCAGACCGACCGCCGCCTCGCCCAGCAGCACCGGACCCGCGTCCAGCGCGGGCGTCGACGCGTCGGCGTCGACCACGACGACGCCGCGGTCGTCGTCCGTGACGTTCACGGTCACCGTCGCCAGCACGCCCACGCTGGCCGCCGTCAGCGTCACCGGCACCGTCTCGTTGTTCGGGTCGTCGTCCGCCTGGGCGGTGACGGTCACCGTCTGCGCGGTGGCCCAGTCCGTCGTCGTGAACGTCAGCGCCGCCTTGTCCACCGTCGCCGCGCCCGTGTCCGCGCTGGCGACCGCCACCGTGGTGGTCGCCCCAGGGACGCTGTCCAGCACCACCGTGAAGGTGCGGGCGTTGTTGGCGCCGCTGGCCTCGGTCAGCGTCAGGGGCGACGGCGTCGCCGTGGCCTCCAGCGACGGCGTCACCGGCACCGACGGCGAGACGATGGCGTTGGGCAGGCTGTGGGCGGCGGCCGCCACCGTCACGGCCAAGGTGCGGGCGGTGTCGAAGTCCGTGTCGTTGTACGCCAGCGTGAGCGTCGCCGACGTGTCGCCCGCCGTCACCGTGGCCAGCGAGCCGACGGTCAGGCCGACGACGTCGGTGTTCAGGGCGAAGCTCCCCGACGTGACGCCGCTCTCGAACGTGGTGTCGGTGAGCGTCACCGTGAGCTCGGCGCCGTTCAGGGTCGCCTCGGTGAGGGCGGCCGGGCTGCTGGTGAGCGCCGCGGTCGGCTCGACCACGGTAATGGCGAAGGTCAGCATCCCGCGGTCGCTGTCGTCCGTGTTGGCGTCGCCGTCGGCGGCGTACACGGTCACCGTCTGGGCGCCCGTGGTGTTCGTCGTCGGCGTGCCGCAGACCTGCCGCGCGAAGCAGTTCGGGGCGCCGAAGTCCAGGCCCGCCGGCAGGCCGCTGGCCGTGTACGTGTAGCCGCCGGCGCCTTCGCCGCCGGTGGCCGCCGGAATCTCGAACGGGGCGATGCGGACGTTGCGGCGATACGTCTTGTCGGTCACCGTGCCCGTGAAGGTGGGCGGCACGTTCGGCTGCAAGGCCACCTGGCGCGCCGTGTCCAGGCCGCCGAACTTCAGCACCGGCCACTGCCACTGGTCGCCGAAGTCCCAGGCGTCGTCGTCGGCATCCGCGGTTCTGCCGGTGGTGCCGTCGTCGTCGACGTCCTGATCGTCCCAGGCGGCGTAGATGCCGGTGTAGCTGGTGGGGGCGCGCAGGTTCGCCGAGGTCTCGCCCTCCGGCGAGGCCGTGCCCGCGTCGTCGGCGATGCCGCTTTGGTTCACGTCCCAGTAGCTCGCCGTGAACGTGCCGCTGCCGCCCGACAGGCCGTGCTTGTTCGCCGTCGGGCAGGCGCCCGTCACCGCGCCCGTCGAGTAGCTGGCGGCGATGGTTCCGGCGTTCGTGCCGACCAGCCCGCCGGCGAGGTCGCCGGCGTTCGTGCCGGTGCATTCCACCGCCGCCGTCGAGTAGCTCGCCACGATCGTCGAACCCGAGTTCGTCGCGCCCGCCAAGCCGCCGACGGCGGTCGTCGCCCGCACGGCGCCCGTCGCCCAGACCGCGGCCACCCGGCCCGAAAGCTCCCCCGCCAGCGATCCCGCGGTGCCGCCGAGGCTGTAGACGCGTACGTTCCGCAGCCCCACCGAGCGCACCACCGCGTCGCTCGCCAGCCCCGAGAACAGGCCCCTGTAGCCCGCGCCGGAGGTGGTCACGAGGTTCTCGATCACGTGGCCTTTGCCGTCGAAGACCGCGTTGAAGTGCGTCGTCGCGGTCGGCGTCGACGCCGGGCCGATCGGGGTCCAGCTTCCGTAGGCGTCGCCGGCATCGGGAACCGGGACGCCTTGGGCGCTGATCGTCCACGTCGAACCGTCGCCGTCCGTGTCGAAGTCCAGGTCGTTCTCCAGCTCGTAGCCGGCGCAGCCGTCGCCGCCCGTGGGGCAGCCCATGCCCGTGACGTGGCCGCGGAACGCCTTGGCGTAGCCGCCGGCGTTGCCGGTGGACGCCGCGCCGTCGCCGTCCATGTCCCAGCGGACGGCGTTCAGCTGCGCCAGCGCGCGGATTTCGATGAGGCCGTCGTCGTCCAGGTCGTAGTCGCCGCGCTGGGGGATCGGGTCCGCTCCCCGGTAGCTCAGCGCCGGGTACTGCGAGCTGGTGCCGAAGTGCCACGGGGACTCGTGCGGGTCGCCGTCGCCGTCCACGTCCAGGGCGTCCCAGCCGGCGAAGATGCCGGTCGCCGACGTCGGGGTCTTCAGCTGCGCCGTGGTGCGGCCGGCGCCCTGGTCGGACGTCGTGACGCCGCTCGTCTCGCGGTCCCAATGGCTCGACGTGGCCGTGCCGGTGTAGCCGGCCAGGCCGTGCTTGTTGGTCGCCGCGCAGCTGCCCGTGATCGCCCCGGTCGCGTAGCTGGCGACGATGGTTCCGCCGTTGCCGCCCACCAGCCCGCCAGCGCTGCCGGCGCCGCACTGCGCTTGAGCCTTCGAGTAGCTGGCCACGATCACCGAACTCGCCGCCGTCGACCCCACCAGGCCGCCGACGTTGGTGTTGCCCGCCACCGAACCGCTCGCCCACGACGCCTCCACCCGGCCCCACGACGACCCCGCCAGCGGCGCCGCCGAACCCTGCGCGCTGATGTCCACGTAGGCGTTCGGCAGCCCCAGCGAACGCACCACGGCGCTGCCGCGCAGCACCGCGAACAGGCCGCCGTAGTTGCGGTTGCGGTTGACGTAGAGGTTGTGGATCGAGTGGCCGTTGCCGTCGAACACGGCGTTGAAGTGGGTGGCGTCGCTGGGCGACCAGCTCCGGCCGATGGGATCCCAGCCGCTGCCGCCGTTGTGGTAGGTGTCGCCCGAGTCGCTGGTGCCGGATGTGTGGGTGGCGCCGTCGCCGTCGGTGTCGAAATCGAGGTCCTGGGTGAGCTCGTAGCCGGTGCAGGTGGCCGTGTTCGAGACGGCCGGGCAGCCCATGCCGGTCGAGGCGCTGGCGAAGGCGCCGCTGGCGCCGCTGTAGTTCGCCTGGTCGCCGCTCGCCACCGCGCCGTTGCCGTCCATGTCCCAGCGCACCGCGTTCAGCTGCGCCAGGGTGGAGATCTCGATCAGGCCGTCCTCGTCGGTGTCGTAGTCCGTGCCGGTGCGCTGGGCGTCCGAGACGCCGACGCGCAGGTCCGACGACGTGCCGCCGTAGCCGCCGCCGGTCGCCGTGTGGGAGACCAGCACGGACTCGTCCACGGCGTCGCTCGCCTCCGCCACCGCGGTGGCGGTGACCGTCTGGGGGGTGCTCCAGTTCGCCGTGGTGAAGGTCAGCGAGGACGAACCCACCGTCACCGCGCTGGTGTCGCCGCTGGCCACCGCCACCGTGACGTTGGCGGTCGGCGCCGCCGACAGGCGCACGGCATAGTCGCCGGTGTCACCCTCGGCCAGCAGCAGCGGGCCCGGGTCCAGCGCGGGGGTGGCCGGGTCCGCGTCGATCAGCACGGTGCCGCGGTCGTCGTCGTTCACGTGACCGTCACGGTGGCCAACACGCCGACGCTGGCCGCCGTCAGCGTCACCGGCACCGTTTCGTCGTTCGGGTCGTCGTCCGCCTGCGCCGTGACGGTGACCGACTGCGCGGTGGCCCAGTTGACGGTGGTGAAGGTGAGCGTGGCCGGGTCCACCGTCGCGGCGCCCGTGTCCGCGCTGGCGACCGTCACCGTGGTCGTCGCCGCCGGGACGCTGTCCAGCGTCGCGGTGAAGGTGCGGGCGTTGTCGGCGTGGTTGGAGTCCTCGTTCAGCGTCAGGGCGTCCGGCGTGGCCGTGGCTTCCAGCGAGGGCGTCACCGGCACCGACGGCGAGACGATGGCGTTGGGCAGGCTGTGGGCGGCCCCCGCCACCGTGACGGCCAAGGTTCGGGCGGTGTCGAAGTCCGTGTCGTTGTACGCGAGCGTCAGCGTCGCCGACGGTGTCGCCCGCCGTAACCGTCGCCAGCGAGCCGACGGCGAGGCCGACGACGTCGGTGTGCAGGGTGAAGCTCCCCGTCGTGACGCCGCTCTCGAAGGTGGTGTCGGTGAGGGTCACGGTGAGCTCGGCGCCGTTCAGGGTGGCCTCCGTGAGCGTCGCCGGGCTGCTCGTGAGCGCCGCGGTGGGCTCGACCACGGTGATGGTGAAGGTCAGCACGGCGCGGTCGCCGTCGTCCATGTTGGTGTCGCTGTCGGCGGCATGGATCGTCACCGTCTGCGCGCCGCTGGTGTTCGCCGTGGGCGTGCCGCACACCCGCCGCGCGCCGCAGACCCCCTCGAAGACGAGGCCGGCCGGCAGGCCGCTCGCCGTGTAGGTGTAGCCGCCAGCGCCCTCGCCGCCTGTGGCCGCCGGAATCTGGAACGTCAGTATCTGGACGTTGCGGCGGTAGGTCTTGTTCGGCACCGTGCCGGTGAAGGTGGGCGCCGTGTTCGGCTGCAAGGCGATCTGGCGCTGCGTGTCCAGGCCGCCGAACTTCAGCACCGGCCACTGCCACTGGTCGCCGAAGTCCCAGGCGTCGTCGTCCGCGTCCGCCGCCACGCCGACGGAACTGTCGTTGTCCACGTCCTGGTCGTCCCAGTCGACGTAGAGGGCCGTGTAGCCGGTGGGAGTGCGCAGGTTCGCCGAGGTCTCGCCCTCCGGCGAGGCCGTGCCCGTGTCGTCGGCGATGCCGCTGCGGTTCACGTCCCAGTAGGTCGCCGTGAACGTGCCCGAACCGCTGGCGAAGCCGTGCTTGTTCGCCGTCGGGCAGCCGCCGGTCACCGCGCCGGTGGCGTAGCTGGCGGCGATGGCGCCGGAGTTCACCGCGGCGAAGCCGCCGGCGATGCGGTTGCCCGACGCGCACGACACCGCCGCCGTCGAGTAGCTGGCCACCACCGTCGCGCCCGACTCCACCACGCCCACCAGGCCGCCGACGTTGGTCTGCCCCGCCGCGGAACCGCTCGCCCACGCCGCCGCCACCCGGCCAGCGACCACGCCCGCCAGCGGCGCCACCGAACCCTGGCCGTTGCGCACGAAGGCGTTCGGCAGGCCCAGCGAACGCACCTCCGCGCTTGGGCGCAGGGCCGCGAACAGGCCGGAGTAGTTGCGGTTGCGGTTCACCAGCAGGTTGGCGACGACCTTGCCGTTGCCGTCGAAGGTGGCGGTGAAGTGCGTGGTGTCGTTCGGCGCGGAGACCGGGCCGATGGGGTCCCAGCCGTAGCCGCCGTTGTGGTAGGCGTCGCCGCTGTCCGGCGTGAAGGTGCCGTCGTCCGTCCACGTCGAACCGTCGCCGTCGGTGTCGAAGTCCAGATCGTTGTCCAACTCGTAGCCGGTGCAGCCGCCAACGGTGGGACAGCCCATGCCGGACGTCGTGGCCGCGGAACGCCTTGGCGTAGCTGCCGGCGTTGCCGGTGGACGCCGTGCCGTCGCCGTTCAGGTCCCAGCGGACGGCGTTCAGCTGCGCCAGCGTGCGGACTTCGATCAGGCCGTCGTCGTCCAGGTCGTAGTCGCCGCGCTGGGCGATCACGTCCATGCCGCGGTAGCGGAGCGCCGGATACTGCGAACTGGTGCCGAAGTGCCACGGCGACTCGGCCGGGTCGCCGTCGCCGTCCACGTCCAGGCGGTCCCAGCTGGCGTAGATGCCCGTGGCCGAAGTGGGGGATCGCAGGCTGGCCGTCGATCGACCCTCGGGCGGCGTGCCGTCCTCGTCGTCGACGACGCCGCTGGTCTGCGCGTCCCAGTAGCTTGCCGCCACCGTGCCGCCGATGGTCAGGCCGTGCTTGTTGGCGGTGGGGCAGGCGCCCGTCACCGCGCCGGTCGCGTAGCTCGCCACGATGCCGCCCGAGGCGACGGTGCTCTGGCTCTGCCCCACCAGACCTCCCGCGTGCGTGGTCGTGCCGGTGCATTCCGCCGACGCGGTGGAGTAGCTGGCCACGATCGTGCCGCCCGGACGCAGCACCCCGTGCAGGCCGCCGACGTTGCCGTGGCCGCGCACCGTGCCGGTGGCCCACACCGCCGCGGTGCGGCCCCAGCTGTCGCCGACGAGCGGCGAGGTGTTCCAGCGGCCCACCACGTGGGCGTTCGGCAGGCCCAGCGAGCGCACCACCGCGCTGCCGCGCAGCACCGCGAACAGGCCCGTCAGGTTGCGGCTGCCGCGGTTGATGAACAGGTTGTGGATGGAGTGGCCGTTGCCGTCGAACGTCGCGTTGAAGTGCGTGCTGTCGGTGGGCGACACGTTGGGGCCGATGGGATCCCAGCCGGCGCCGCTGTTGTGGTAGGTGTCGTCCGAGTCGCTGGTGCCGCTGGCGTGGGTGGAACCGTCGCCGTCGGTGTCGAAGTCCAGGTCCTGCGTCAGCTCGTAGCCTGAACAGCCGCCGGTGGGGCAGCCCATGCCGGTCGAGGCGCTGGCGAAGGCGCCGCTGGCGCCGCTGTAGTCCGCCGAGTTGCTGGCCGGAGAGCCGTCGCCGTCCAGGTCCCAGCGCACCGCGTTCAGCTGCGCCAGCGTGGAGATCTCGATCAGGCCGTCCTCGTCGGTGTCGTAGTCCGTGCCGGTGCGTTCGGCGTCCGAGACGCCGACGCGCAGGTCCGACGACGTGCCGCCGTAGCCGCCGCCGGTCGCCGTGTGGGTGACGGCGACCGACTCGTCCACGGCGTCCGTCGACTCCGCCACCGCGGTGGCGGTCACCGTCTGCGGGGTGCTCCAGGTCTGGGTGGTGAACGTCAGCGAGGACGAGTTCACCGTCACCGCGCCGGTGTCGCCGCTGGCCACCGCCACCGTCGCGTCCGCCGTCGGCTGCGCGGACAGCCGCACCGTGTAGGCGCCGGTGTCGCCCTCGGCCAGCAGCAGCGGGCCGGGGTCCAGCGCCGGGGTGGCCGGGTTCGCGTCGACGAGCACGGCGCCGAGGTCGTCGTCGTCCACCGTCACGGTCACCGTGGCCAGAACGCCGACGCCAGCCGCGGAGAGCGCCACCGCGACCTCTTCGTCGTTCGGGTCGTCGTCCGCCTGCGCCGTGACCGTCACCGTCTGCGCGGTGTTCCAGTCCGTCGTCGTGAACGTCAGCGCCGCCTTGTCCACGGTCGCGGCGCCGGCGTCGGCGCTGGCGACCGCCACCGTGGTGGTCGCCGCCGGCAGGCTGTCCAGCTTCGCGGTGAAGGTGCGGGCGTTGTTGGCGGCGTTGGAATCCTCGCTTAGCGTCAGGGCGTCCGGCGTGGCCGCGGCCTCCAGCGAGGGCGTCACCGGCACCGACGGCGAGACGATGGCGTTGGGCAGGCTGTGGGCGGCCCCCGCCACGGTCACGGCCAGGGTGCGGGCGGTGTCGAAGTCCGTGTCGTCGTAGGCCAGCGTCAGCGTCGCCGACGTGTCGCCCGCCGTCACCGTGGCCAGCGAGCCGACGGTCAGGCCGACGACGTTCGTGTTCAGGGCGAAGCTCCCCGCCGTGACGCCGCTCTCGAAGGTGGTGTCGGCGAGGGTCACGACGAGCTCGGCGCCGTTCAGGGTCGCCTCCGTGAGCGCCGCCGGGGTGCTGGTGAGCGCCGCGGTGGGCTCGACCACGGTGATGGTGAAGGTCAGCACGGCGCGGTCGCTGTCGTCCGTGTTGGTGTCGCTGTCGGCGGCGTATATCGTCACCGTCTGCGCGCCGCTGGTGTTCGCCGTGGGCGTGCCGCAGATCCGCCGCGTTCCACAGACGCCCTCGAAGACGAGCCCCGCTGGCAGGCCGCTCGCCGTGTAGGCGTGGCCGCCGGTGCCTTCGCCGCCGGTCGCCGGCGGTATCTGGAACGCCGCTATCTGGACGTTGCGGCGGTAGGTCTTGTTCGGCACCGAACCCGTGCCGAAGGTGGGCGCCACGTTCGGCTGCAGGGCTATCTGGCGCACCGTGTCCAGGCCGCCGAACTTCAGCACCGGCCATTGCCACTGGTCGCCGAAGTCCCAGGCGTCGTCGTCCGGGGTCTCGCCAGCGGTGCTGTCGCCGTCCACGTCCTGGTCGTCCCAGTCCACGTAGAGGGCGGTGTAGCCGGTGGGCGCGCGCAGGTTCGCCGAGGTCTCGCCCTCCGGCGAGGCCGTGCCCGTGTCGTCGGAGATGCCGCTGCGGTTCACGTCCCAGTAGGTCGCCGTGAACGTGCCCGAACCGCTGGCGAAGCCGTGCTTGTTCGCCGTCGGGCAGTCGCCGGTCACCGCGCCGGTGGAGTAGCTCGCGACGATGGCGCCGGAGTTCGCCGCCGCGAAGCCGCCGGCGATGCGGTTGCCCGACGCGCACGACACCGCCGCCGTCGAGTAGCTCGCCACCACCGTCGCGCCCGACTCCACCACGCCCACCAGGCCGCCGACGTTGGTCTGCCCCGCCACGGAACCGCTCGCCCACGCCGCCGCCACCCGGCCAGCGACCACGCCTGCCAGCGGCGCCACCGAACCCTGGCCGCCGCGCACGCGGGCGTTCGGCAGGCCCAGCGAACGCACCACCGCGCCCGGGCGCAGGGCGGCGAACAGGCCAGCGTAGTTGCGGCTGCGGTTCACCAGCAGGTTGGCGATCACCTTGCCGTTGCCGTCGAACGTCGCCGTGAAGTGCGTCGTGTCGCTCGGCGCCGAGGTCGGGCCGATGGGATCCCAGCCGCTGCCGCCGTTGTGGTAGGCGTCGCCGCTGTCCGGCGTGAAGGTGCCGTCGTCCGTCCACGTCGAACCGTCGCCGTCGGTGTCGAAGTCCAGGTCGTTCTCCAGCTCGTAGCCGGTGCAGTCGTTGAGGTCGGCGTCGCCCGTGGTGTCCGACGGACAGCCCATGTCGGCGCGGTGGTTGCGGAACGCCTTGCCCCAGCTCACGGCGTTGCCCGACGACGGGGCGCCGTCGCCGTCAAGATCCCAGCGGACGGCGTTCAGCTGGGCGAGGGTGCGGATTTCGATCAGGCCGTCGTCATCGTAGTCGTAGTCGCCGCGCTGGGGCACCGGGTCCATGCCGCGGTAGCGCAGCGCCGGGTAGTGCGAGGCGGTGCCGAAGTGCCAGGGGGATTCGCTTGGGTCGTCGTCGCCGTCCACGTCCAGGGCGTCCCAGCCGGCGAAGACGCCGGTGGCCGAGGTGGGGGTTTGCAGCTGGCTCGTGGTGCGGCCCGTGCCTTGGGCGGAGACCGCGATGGCGCTGGCGACGGTGTCCCAGTAGCTGGCGGTTGCCATGCCGGGACCGTTCGCCAGGCCGCTCTTGTTCTGCGCGGGGCAGGCGCCGGTGACCGCGCCCGTCGCGTAGCTCGCTTCGATGGCGCCGAAGTTCGCGCCGGCGAGGC
This sequence comes from Candidatus Azotimanducaceae bacterium, assembly GCA_965243175.1. Classification (GTDB taxonomy): domain Bacteria; phylum Pseudomonadota; class Gammaproteobacteria; order Pseudomonadales; family Azotimanducaceae; genus VXYL01. The sequence goes on from OZ251532.1 coordinate 4,246,430, forward strand.
CGCCGGCGAATCCGCCGCTCGACACGCACGCCGCCGACGCCTTCGAGTAGCTGGCGACGACGACGGCGCCCGCCTGCGTCGAGCCCACCAGGCCGCCGACGTTGGTGTTGCCGGACGCCGAGCCCGTCGCCCAGACGGCCTCGACGCGGCCGCGCAGCGTGCCGGCCAGCGGTGCCACGCTGCCGCCGCCGTTCGCCACGTAGGCGTTCGGCAGGCCGAGGGAGCGCACCACGGCGTCCGGGCGCAGCGCGGAGAACAGGCCGGACCAGTCGCGGCCGCGGCTGATGAAGAGGTTGTGGATGGAGTGGCCGTTGCCGTCGAAGACGGCGTTGAAGGACTCCTCGTTGATGCGGCGCACGCGCTCGGTGAAGCCGCCCGAGACGCTCGGGCCGATGGGATCCCAGCCGTTGCCGCCGTTGTGGTAGGCGTCCTGGGCGTCGCTCGTGCCGCTCGAGTGGGTGGCGCCGTCGCCGTCGGTGTCGAAATCGAGGTCCTGGACGAGCTCGTAGCCTGTGCAGGTGGGCACGTTGTTCACGCCGGGGCAGCCCATGTCGGCGGAGGCGCCGGGAAAGGCGGTGGCGTAGGCGCCACTGTCGCCCACCGGGGCGCCGTCGCCTTCGGGATCCCAGCGGATGGCGTTCAGCTGGGCCAGCGTTGCGATTTCGATGAGGCCGTCTTCGTCCGCGTCGTAGTCCGTGCCGGTGCGCTCGTCGTCGGACACCGCCACGTTCAGGCGGGCCGAGGTGCCGTTGTAGCCACCGCCGACGGCGGAGTGGGCGATGGCGGCGGATTCGTCGAGGGCGTCGGCGTCCGTCTGGGCGGTGGCGGTGACGGTCTGGACCGCGTTCCAGTTCTGGGCGGTGAAGGTGAGCGCACCCGTGTTCACCGCCACGGCGTCCGCGTCGCCGCTGGCGACCGTCACCGTCACGTTGCCGGTGGGGCGTTCCGAGAGCCGCACTCCGTACATGCCGATGTTGTTCGGGGACGGCTCCTGCAGCAGCAGCGGGCCGGGGTCCAGGGCGGCGGTGCTCGGGTCGGCGTCGACGAGGACGCGGCCGAGGTCGTCGTCCGCGACGGTGACCTGGACGGTGGCGCGGTTGCCTTCGACGGGCACGGTGTGGGTGAGCGTGGCGCTCTCGGCGTCGGTGTCGTCGTCCGGCTCGGCGATGACCGCGACGGTGCGGGGCGTGGCCCAGTTGGCGGCGTCGAAGGTGAGGACGTGCTGGTCGCCGGGGGTGTCGGAGTCCGCGTCCACGCGGACGTGGCGGGTGGCGCCGCTTATCGTGACGGTGGCTTCCTCGGTCAGCGCGGTGCCGACGGTGACCGTGTAGGTGCGGCTGTTGGCGTTGGTGGAACCCGGGTTCTCGTTCAGCGCCAGGGCCGTGGGATTGACGCTCATGTCGAACGACTGCAGCACCGGCGCCGTGCCCGTGGTCACGGCGCTGGTCAGCGTGTGCGCCGACGCGGCCACGGTGACCGACAGGGTGCGGGCGGTGTCGAAGTCCGTGTTTCCGTAGGCGAGCGTGAGGCTGGCGGTGGTGTCGCCGGAGGACACGGGGGCCAGGGAGGCGACGGTGAGGCCGGGGACGTCCGTGTTCAGGGCGAAGTTGGCGCTCGTGACGCCGCTGACGAAGGTGGTGTTGGCAAGGCCCACGACGACCGTGGCGCCGCCGAGGTCGTCTTCGCGCAGGGGGGACGGGGTGGTGGAGGCGATGTACGCGCGCGGGGTATTGGCACCGTCCACCTTGTGCGCCGGGGCGTTCGAGAAGGCGAGCGGGCCGAGGGTGAGGATCGCGTCGGTGGTGCCGTTCGCCACGTCGATGGTGCCGCTGTTCAGCGTCAGGGCGCCGCTTTCGATTGTGACGCCGTCCGGGTCCGTGTCCGCGGACACTACGGTGTAGCGGAACACCAGGGAGGCGGTGCCGGTGCCGGAGGCGTAGTTGGCCTGGCGGGTGTTCGAGCCGATGCCGAGCGCCAGCTGGGGGGTGCCGGTGACGTCCACGGCCTTGTTGAAGGTGACGGTGGCCTCGATGGTCTCGCCGTTGTTGTAGGTGTCGCCGGCGGCCGGGGGGTTGAGCGCGAGGGCGAGGACGCCGGGCGGGCCCAGGCGGCCGTCCACCTTGTACTGGGAGGCGTTGGTGAAGGCGCGGCGGCCCAGGTTCACGCTCGCCGCCACGGTGGCGTCGCGGGCGTCGTTGATGGCACCGCCGTTCAGCGTCAAGGCGTCCCGGAAGATGCTGGCGCCGTCGGTGTCCAGATCGCTGGCCTGCACCAGGTAGCGGAAGCGCAGCCGATTGGACCCTACGAGCCGAAAGAGGTCCGCCTGGCGGACGGCGTCGCCGATGGTGATCGCCATGCGCGGCATGCCGGTGACAGTCACCGCGCGGTTGTAATCGACGGTCACGTCCATCCGTTCGTTGTTCTGGTAGGTGTCGTCGCTGGCCGGGGCGCGGCGGAAGTACACCTCGTCCACTCTCGGCACGGTGAGCCGGGTGCCGTCCACCTTGCGGTCGCCGTCGTTCGTGATGGCGTGCGCGCCGAGGCCGAGCGTGGCGTTCGTGGTGGTGCCGGTGAGCCTGATCGTGCCGCTGTTCAGCGTCAGTGCGCTCGCCGCGATGCTGATGCCGTCGCTGTCGGCGTCCGCTTGGACGAGTTGATAGCGGAACACGGCGGTGTTGTTGGTGCCGGCGCCGCTGACGTAGTCCGCCTGGCGCGTGTTCTCTCCGATCCGAAGCCCGAGCTGCGGCGTGCCCGTCACATCCACCACGAGGTCGAACGTCACTCGCGCCTCGATGGTCTCGCCGCGCTCGTAGGTGTCGCCGAACACCGGCGCGTTGAGCGCGATGCCTTTCACTCGCGGACTGCGCAGATGTTGGCCCGCGGTTCCATCGTCGCCGATCCGTCCTCCGTTGTTTCCTATATGAGCTACGCTGAGGTTCGCGGCCACGGTCTCGTCGCGAGCGTCTTGGACCGTGCCGCCGTTCAAGTCGACACCGGATCGATAGGTTAGAAAGCCCCAGTAATTGTAAAGCCCGGTTCCTGTGTGGGTACTCCCACCAGTATCGTCTGCCGCCTGCACCACGTATTGGAACGACAGCACCGTCGGCGTGCTGCTGGCAGCAACATAGAGCAAGTAGGGGTCGTTGGGACGGGCCTCCATCTGGACCCTCGGGGTACCCGTCACGACCACCGGGCGATTCATCGTCAAGTGCAGTTCGATGATCTCGCCCCGCACATACGCGCGCGATCCGAGACGCCCCCCGTTGATGTGCGCCGGCACGCTTGCCACTGTGAAGTCGACGACTGTCGGCGCATTGAACGATCCGCCGGTCACCCGGTGCGCGCCGCTGTTGACGATGGCGCGGTGGCCGATGTGCAGCACGGCGTGGGCGTTGGCGCGGCGGTCGTGGATGGTGGCGCCGTTCAGGGTGAGCGCCGACGGGCCGATGCTGATGCCGTCGGTGTCCGTGTCGTCCGCCGTCACCGTGTAGCGGAACACCGGGCGCGCCCCTCGGCCCAGTTCGCGGGCGAAGACCGCCTGGCGGGTGGCCGTGCCGATGTTCAGCGCCACCTGCGGCAGGCCGACGATGTGCAGGCCCTCGCTGAACACCAGCGTGACGTCGATGTTCTCCCCGCGTTCGTAGGCGGTGCCCACCTGCGGAGTGTTGAGCACGACGGCTTCGATGCCCGACACGCCCTGGCTGCCGTCCACCTTGTGGGCGGCGCTGTCGGTGATGGTGCTGCCGAGGTTCAGCCGGGCGCTCACCGTGCCGCCGCTCAAGCGGATGCTGCCGCCGTTCAGGGTGAGCGCGTCGGCGGCGACGCTGATGCCGTCCGCGTCCGCATCGCCGGGCACCACGGGATAGCGGAAGACGAGCGCCGTGGTGCCCGAACCCGACAGGTAGCGGGCGTGGCGGGATTCCGTGCCGATGGTGAGCTCGAGGAGCGGCGTGCCGGTGACGGCCGCAGCGCGGTTGAAGGTGAGCCGCACTTCGATGTTCTCGCCGACGCGGTAGCCGGCGGCGTTGGCCGGGGTGCTGGTGACGGCGATGGCGCTCTGCATGGGGCCGCCGGTCTGGTCGACGGTGGTCAAGGCCACGTCGACGTTGGCGAGGCCGTTGTAGGCGGTGTCCGCTGTGGAGGCCGGGTTCAGGCGGACGTTCCAGGGCTGGTCGCCGTCGCTCAGGGCGTCGTTGGCGCCGGTGGCCGTGACCGTCTGGCTGCGCCACCAGTTGCCTTGGGTGAAGGTGAGCGACGAGGGCGACACCGTGCCTTCGGTGGTGTCCGTGCTGGTGACGGCGACGGTCACGTTGCCGGCGGGCAGCGTGCGCAGCCGCACCGGAATCGTCGCCGTCGCGCCTTCTTCCGTCGGCTGGCCGGCGACATCGCCGATCGCCAGGGCCGGGTCCGCCGCGAACACTTGGATGGACCCGGTGACGCCGTTCGCACCCCCAGCCGACACGAACTCATCGTAGGCGATCCTGATCGACTGGTCGACGCTGAACGAGCCGGTGTGGCTCAAGTTCAAATTGAAACAGCGGCTGGAAGGGCCGTCGGTGACGCTGGCGATGGTCAGCGTGCCCGCGCCTTGGGCGGGCCAGCCTTGAATGGCGTACTTGCTCTTGTCCTTCTGGGAGCCGAAGCCCAAGTAGATGTTGCAAATCCTGAGCGCGGCGCCGTTCAAGGTGCTCTGGTGCAGCGCGTGGGGATGAGCGAGGTACTGCGCCACGGCCGGCAGGGCGGCGGCCGCGATCAACAGCGCGATGGCGGCGCGAACGGCGCGGAGGTGGCCGATCACTCGGTGGCCCGGGCTATTCGAGGGGGGGGGGGGGGGGGGGGAGATTAGAGGTTTGGCGGGCGCGATGGGACGGGCCGCGGCGGAATCGCCACGGCTTGCCGTCGCTATCGGTGGCGCTAGGCGTTGGTGCCTTCACTTCCAGGCCCAGCCCCACCACGGGACGCCTGCATCCGCCGCTCCACCTCTCTGTCGATGTAGAGGTCGGTGACCTTCTCGTTGATGGCCTTCATCTCGACCCGCCAATCCTCATGCTCTTTCGTGCCACGGGCAACTGCCTCTTCGATTCGATTGAGACGCGCCTCCATCACGGCAGCGTGCTTGTCCAACTTGGCGTTCATGGCGTCGAACTTGGCGTCCGTCGCGGCGGCGTGCTTGTCCAACTTGGCGTCCGTCGCGGCGGCGTGCTTGTCGAACTTGGCGTCGATGTGTCGGCCCGCCCAGAGCGAGACCAGCGAAAACGCCCCCGTGGCCAACACCACCACGCCGACGATGACGGCCGTCGCCTGCCAGTAGCCGGCGATGATGGCGGCACTCGCGAGTTCGCTATCCATGACGTGACGTCCTTTCTCGTCGTGGTTGGCCGAATCGGCCAAGCATCATACGCGACGTGCCTGGTCACCTGGGTTCGGCTTCGGCAGGGGGAGATGCGGCGACTCCGGGCGGCGCGCATAGCGCGGTTGGCTGCGTGGGGCTTGGCATCCCTATGCGACGTCGCTTCCAGCGCCACCACGGGATGCCTGCATCCGCCGCTCGACTTCTCTATCGATGACAAGGTCGGTGACCTTCTCGTTGATGGCCTTCATCTCGACCCGCCAATCCTCATGCTCCTTCGCGCCGCGAGCAATCGCGGCTTCGACATGATCGAGACGCACCTCCACCACGGCGGCGTGTTTGTCGAACTTGGCCTCCAGCGCGTCGAACTTGGCGTCGATCGCGTCGAACTTGGCGTCTGTCGCGGCGGTGTGCTTGTCGAACTTGGCGTCCATCGCGGCAGTGTGCTTGTCGAACTTCGCGTCCATCGCGGCAGTGTGCTTGTCGAACTTCGCGTCCATCGCGGCAGTGTGCTTGTCGAACTTCGCGTCCATCGCGGCAGTGTGCTTGTCGAACATGGCGTCCATCGCGGTGCTCTGCTTGCCGAACATGGCGTCGATGTGTCGGCCCACCCAGAACGAGACCAACGAGAACGCGCCCACGGCCAATACCACTACAGCTATGATGACCCCTACAGCTTGCCAGTCGCTAACGATGGCGGCTGCGACTTCGCTTTCCATTGACGTCCTCTCTCGTTCTCGTTGTGGGTTGGTCCCAAGTCGGCGCCGCACTACGCGCCACGCCCGTCTAGGTGCCTTTTATACAGGTCTTGTTCTAGTCGTCAAGCCTTGCGACGCCAACGGCGCAGCGCGGCCTTAAGCGTGTTATGAATCAACCGCTTAGAGTCTACTTTGGCGGAGTCGCTGCACCGCCCTTTCGCCTTGTGCGACGCGCTGTCGGCGAGGGCGCGGTGGCAGATGGCAGTGCGGCCTAGGCGTCGGACCCGCCGATCGTGGCTGCGCCGCTCAAGTTGAGCGCCCTGGCGTCGATGCTGATGCCGTCCGCGTCCGCATCGCCCGGCACCACCGGATAATGGAAGGTGAGCGACGAGTCGGTTGGTTCGACCGGATGGTCTGGGAACCGAAGCGGCTAGACCAGCGCGGCGTGGATCTCGGCGATCGCTTGCAGCCCTTGGCGCACGTCGCGCACCAGGGCGTCCGGGGGTGAATCTCCGGGCTGCTCCTGGCCGAGCCAGGCGATGGCTTCCTCGTTGGCGTCCACGCCGAGGCAGCCGCCTGGGAGGGCGTCGAGGACGGCGCCGATCCGTTGCCAGTAGTCCGCTGCGTTCGGCGGGACGTTGCGCGGGGGGCGGTGCGTCGTCCAGCCGGGCAGGAAGCGGTTTTCGCGTCGCGACTTCAGCAAGCGCCAGCAGGGGGCGCCGCGCAGGGGCTTCGACAGCAGCAGTCGATAGGCGGCGCAGTCGATGCTTGGCTCGCGTTCCGTGCCGCCGGCGGAGACGCGTTCGTCGGCTGCGGCATCGACCTTCGGCAGGGCGACTGTCTCGACCACGAGGCCGGCGCGGCGGGCGGCGGCGCGCAGTTCGGCGACGCGCTTGTCGCGCTTCGAGGGCAGCAGCCAGAGGATAGGGCCGACCGCGACGGCCAGCACCAGGGCGACGACGATCCACGCCACGGGAAATCCGGTTCGCCGTTGTTGAGACGGTCTTGGAGTGTAGTGTATGGTCGCGCCGAAAGCCGAATGCGGCCACGCGAAGGACGGTGGCCGAGTCCACACGAAAAGGGGCTGCCTGGAGGGTTCCGATGAGCGACTACCGCCGCATCCTTCTAGCCGTCGATCTCACCGAAGAGTGCCGCCACGTCGCGCATCGCGCCCGGGCGATGGCGGAGAAGTCCGGTGCCGATCTGCACGTCGTCCACGTCATCGAGCCGCTGACCATCGCCTACGGCGGCGACATTCCGATGGATCTCACGTCCGTGCAGGACCAGATCCACGAACAGGCGCGTTCGCACTTGGCGGACTTCGCCGATTCGTTCGGCATCGGCCAGGAGCGGCGGCATCTCGTCTTCGGGCGTCCGGAGAGCGAAATCCACCGTCTCGCGGAGTCCGAGGAAGCGGACCTCATCGTCGTCGGCAGCCACGGTCGCCACGGCTTGGCGCTGCTGCTCGGCTCCACGGCGAACGGCGTGCTGCACGGCGCGAGCTGCGACGTGCTGGCGGTCCGCGTCGGCAGCGACGTTCCGGCGGACGACGACTAGGCCCGTGGATGGCGACTAAGCGCGTCGCTCGCCGGTGAGGGCGGCAGGCGGAAGCCGCAAGCACCCAAGGCCACGTCGCGTCGGCGGCCTGCTGGCCGTTGCGTTGCTGGCCATTGGGTGGCCGGCGAAGGCCGGCGAGGCCGAATCGAGCGCCCTGCCCCTCTACGAGCAGCGCATCGCCTACCGGCGCACGGTGCAGGCTCTGCGCGCCGGTCGGTCCGGCGAGTTCCGCCGCGAAACCGCGAAGCTCGAGGACTACGCGCTGCACCCCTACCTCGACTACTACGCCGTCCAAGGACGCCTTGGCACCACGCGCGCCAGGCGAGCCAAAGAGCTGCGCGCCGAGTTCGCGCACACGCCCATCGGCGAACGCCTCTACCGGCAATGGCTGAACGCGCAAGTGCGGCGCGGCAACTGGGACGTCTACTTGGCCAACTACGAGCCGCAAGACGACGTGGCGGCGCGCTGCAACTACGCGCGGGCGCTCTATCGGTCCGGGGAGCGCGGCGCGGCCCTCGACCTCGTGCGCGACCTGTGGGTGGCCGCCGAGTCCATGCCGAAGACCTGCGATCCGCTGTTCGAGGTGTGGATCGCTTCCGGGCGGCTCGATCAGGAGACGGTGTGGGCGCGGCTGACGCTGGCGCTCGACGCCAACGAACGCACGCTGGCGCGCTATCTGCTGCGCTTCTTCGACAAGCAGAACGCGGCGACCGGGCAGCTCTACTACGACGTCCACGTCCGTCCGCGCACGGTGCGCACGCTGTCGCGCTTTCCGAACACCGAAGGCGGACGCCGCGCCTTGCGCCACGGCCTGCTGCGCCACGCCCGCGACGACGCGGAGCAAGCGCTGGCGCTGTGGGAGGACGCGCAAGGCTCGCACTCCTTCGCCGAGGCGGATCGGCGCTACATCCACGAAGGGCTGACCGTGGCCGCGGCGGAGCAGGGACGGATTCCGCCGGAGGAGCCGAGCAGCTTTTCCGTTGCCGTGCGGGAACCCATCGCGTTGGGCCTCGTGGAGCACCAGCAGTGGGCGGCGGCGGCGAAGTGGATCGAGGCGTTGCCGGAGGACCTCGCTGGCAAGCCCATGTGGCGCTACTGGCTTGGCCGGACGCTGGTCGAATCCGGCAGCGACGAAAGTGGCCGGGAGCAGCTGGCGACGGTCGCTGGCTTGCGCACGTACTACGGCTTCCTAGCCGCTGCGGATCTGGGCGTGGAACCCCAGCTCAACGCCGAACCGTTGCGCCGGGATCGCGACGCCTGGCGGGAACTGCTCCAGATTCCCGCGGTGCTGCGAATGCGCGAGCTCTTTCTCGTCGGCGATCTGGCCAATGCGCGGCGCGAGTGGCGCTTCGCCTTCCCGGATCTGTCGGAGGATCAGCAGCGGCATCTGGTGGAGCTGACCGCCGAGATCGGCTGGGTGGATCGAGCCATCTTCGGCGCCCGGGATGCGGACCTGAACGACATGCTTGCGGTGCGGTTTCCGATGCCGCGCCTGCACATCTATCGGCGCTACGCCGCCGAGGTCGATCTGCCGGCGCATCTGCTGTTCGCCATCTCGCGCCAAGAAAGCGCCTTCCGCGTCAGCGCGGTGTCCGGGGCGGGCGCTCGCGGCCTGATGCAGCTAATGCCAGCGACCGCCCGCCTCACCGCCGACCGGGCGCGTCTGTCGCGCCCGACTCGCGACGACCTCGCCGATCCGCACGTCAACGTGCGCCTCGGCGCCCACCACTTCGCCATGCTGATGAAGCGTTACGGCAACCGCGCACTGGCGGCCGCCGCGTACAACGCTGGCGAAGGCCGCGTGAAGCGCTGGACGAAGGACGTGCGCGACATGCCAACGGCGGTCTGGATCGAACGCATCCCCTTCCGCGAAACCCGCGACTACGTGAAGGGCGTGCTCGCCTTCCAATGCGTCTACAGCCGTCTGCTCGGCGATCCGGTGCCGGTGCTCGCGGCCCACGAACGCCGCATCGGCGGCGACTGACGGTGCAGAGCTTCCCATGATCGACATCGGCGCCAATCTCGCCAACGCCGCCTTCGACGAGGACCGCGATGCCGTGCTTGACCGGGCGTGGGCCGCGGGCATCGAGGCGGTGGTGGTCACCGGCACCAGCGTTGCCAGCAGCGAGGCGGCGCTCGCTTTGGCGGGCAAGCACGATCGGCTGTTCGCCACCGCTGGCGTCCATCCGCACGACGCCGACGATGTTCAGCCCGGCTGGCTCGAACGGATGGCCGAACTCGCGGACGCGGACGAAGTAGTGGCCATCGGCGAGACCGGCCTCGACTACTTTCGGAACTATTCGAGCCGCTCCGCACAGCGGGAGGCGTTCCGCAGCCAGGTGGAACTGGCGGCGAAGACGGGGCTGCCCCTCTTCGTTCACGACCGCGAATCCGGGGGCGAAACGCGAGCGCTGCTCGCCGACTACCGCGCCGACTTGGCGGCGTGCGTGATCCACTGCTTCACCGGCACCGAGGCGGAGCTCGACGGCTATCTGGAGGACGGCTACAGCATCGGCGTCACTGGCTGGATCTGCGACGAGCGGCGCGGCGGAGACTTGGCCGCGCTGGCGCCGCGCATTCCCGCCGAGCGCTTGATGATCGAGACCGACGCGCCCTATCTGCTGCCGCGCAGCATCCACCCCAAGCCGCGCTCGCGGCGCAACGAACCGGCGTTCCTGCCCTGGGTGGCGAAGCGCCTGGCCGCGTGCCGTGGCGAAGATCAGGCGGCGCTGGAGCGGCAGACGCAGGCCAACGCGGCGCTGTTCTTCCGGCTGCCAGCGCGTTTCCAGCCTGTACCCGAATCTTGCGCACTGGCGCAGGGCTGACGCGCGATGGCCGATTCGCTCACGCACTGCGTTCGCTTCGCCTCCGCGAACGTGCCCTACCCTTTGTCCATCGACGGACCAGCGGAGTGGGGCCGCGGGCGGACGCCGGTGCGCGTGCCTTTGCCGGACGTGCCGGCCGATCACATCGTCACGGCGAGCTTTTCGAGCAGCACCGCGGCGCCGTTCTCGTTTCGGCTGGAGACGGGCCGCGAGCGCTACGAATCGGCGCGTTTTGGGGCGCGGGCACGGCGCAGAGAGCGCGGCACCGCCGGCAGCGTCGTCGTGCCGGTGGACTACTTCGAGGCGCGGCGCGATCTCCGCGCGCCGACGTTGAGCCTTGTGTACGCGGCACGGCGGCCAGCGGACTACCTGCTGGTGGTCGCCGTGCGGCCAAGGGAGATCGCGCCTCCGCAATGCACCCCTGCCGACATCGCGCCGAAGGCCGCGCCAAGACTGAGCCAGATGACGTTGCCGGACCCCATCCGCTTGCAGGCGTGTTCGCCGACCGCCACGGCGATGGCCCTGGGAATCGAAGGGAGAACAGCGTTCGAGTCCTTCGTCGCAAGCGCCCGCCATCCGCCGACCGGCCTCTACGGAGCTTGGCCACAGAACATCTGGGCGGCGGCACGGCTAGGCGTCTACGGCGGCGTCGAAGTGGCGTCGGATTGGAACCTCGCGCACGACGTGCTGAGCCGCGGCGGCGCGCTGGTGGCGAGCATCCGCTTTGGCTGCGGCGAACTCGCCGGCAGTCCGCGCCAGCAGACCGCGGGGCATCTGGTGCAGGTACGCGGGTTCGACGACGGCGCGGTGATCGTCAACGATCCGGCGGCGCAGCCGGAGGATGTCGAACGGCGCTACGACGCCGCCGAGTTCGCCGCGGTCTGGATGCGCCGCCGCGGCGTGGCCTACGTTTTCGCTCCGAGCCGCTCGTGACTGTGGAGAACCAATCCGCCGCGCTACCGAGGCGGCGGGCCGGGTACAAGCCGCCGTATCGGCTTCTGCCGCGCCTGTTCGCGTTGACGCTCGGCTTCGCGCTGGCCACCTACGGGGCGATGGACTGGCACTATCGGGACCTCACCATGCACGGCCTCTGGCTCTACGACAACGGCTGGCGGCCGCACCCGGTGCATTTGCTGGTGCTGGGCCTGTGCGCTATTCCCGTCGCCTTGTGGCAGATACTCGCCATCGACCTCGAAGCCCAGGCGCAGGCGCGCCAGGACTTGGAAGCGGAACGCGCAGCGAGCGACGCGACGGACGCTTCCAACACGGAAGCGGAGACTTCGTGATGAGCCAGCTGGCGGATGCGCCAGCGGTTGGCGACCAGCCGCGCCGTGCGGGCAAGGCGCGAACCTTCTTCCGCAGCGTGTCCAGCAAGGACCGGCGGGAGATGCTGGCGTTGGCGGCGTCGAGCCGCGAACTGCACACGCCGTGGATCGCGCCGCCCATGACGCCGCACATGTTCAAGATCTATCTGCGGCGTACTCAGCGCGACGACCACGAAGGTTTCGTGATCTGCCGCAGCGACACGGAGGCCATCGTCGGCGTGGTGAACGTCAACAACATCGTGCGCGGCACCTTCCAGTCGGCGTCCTTGGGCTACTATGCCGCCCAAGCCCATGCTGGCCAAGGCTTCATGCGCGAGGGGCTGCTGCAAGTGACGGAACACCTTTTCGCCGAACGCGGCCTGCACCGCTTGGAGGCCAACATCCAACCCGGCAACGCCGCATCCATCGCCCTGGTGCGCAGTTGCGGCTTCGAGCGCGAGGGCATGTCGCCGAAGTTCCTGTTCATCAACGGCGCCTGGCGCGACCACGAGCGCTGGGCGGTCGTCGCTCGCCGCGAGGGGCTGCAATGACCACTGCTGATGCGTGGCGCTCGCCGGTCGATGCCGATCTGGTGGCGACCGGACCGAAAGGCTACTCCGAGCTTCGGGCCAGCGAAGACGCGCTCCACTGGCTGGAATCGCGGCCGGAGGAAGGCGGGCGAACGACGCTTCTGCGGCTGGCCGAGGGGGTGCTGCGGGAACTGACGCCGGCGCCGTTCAATGCGCGTTCGCGGGTGCATGAGTACGGCGGCGGGGCGTACTGTGTTGGCGACGATTGCGCCTACTTCGTCGACTTCGCGGATCAGAGCATCTGCGCGGCGCGGCTCGATTCCGCCTCGCCGCCACGCCGAGTTCTGGCTGGCGACGCGAAGACGCGCTTCGGCGACCTCGCTTGGGACGGGCGATGCGTGCTTGCAGTGCGCGAACGCCACGGGCTGGGCGGCGAACCCGTGAACGACCTCGTGCGCATCGAGCCGAGCAGCGGCGAGGTGGAGGCGCTGCATCAGGGGCACGACTTCTACGCGGCGCCACGGCCATCGATGGATGGGCGGCTGGCGTTTCTGGTCTGGGATCATCCGAACATGCCGTGGGACGGCACGCAGCTGATCGTCGCCAGCTACGACGGGCAGGGGCTGGCCGACGCCACGGTTGCCGCTGGCGGGGCCGCCGAATCCATCGTGCAGCCGACGTGGTGCGGCGAGCGGTTGCTGTTCGCTTCCGACCGCGGCGGATTCTGGAATCTGCACGCCTACGACGAATCGGGCGTCTACTGCGTTCTGGAAGACGCCGCGGAGTACGCCGGGCCCATGTGGCAGCTCGGCGCTTTCTATTTCGCCGTGGTCGGTCCGCAGCATGTCGTTGCACGGCGTGTCGCAGACGGCGAGCAGTCGCTGGTGTTGGTGGATCTCCACCTCGGGCTGCGAACCCCCTTGGACAGCGCGTGTTCGTCGTATCGGGACCTCGTGCGCAGCCAAGGCGGCGTCGCCTTCGTCGCCGGGGCGTCGCAGAGGCCGCAAAGCATCGTGGAGATGGCGCTCGACACGCGAACGCAGCGCACGATCGCCTCTCCTAGAGCGCTGCCTTTCACCGAGGACGACATCGCGCCGCCGCAAGCGATCGCCTTCGCGTCTGCAAAAGGCGAGGCGCACGCGATCTTCCACCCGCCCTGGCCCAGGGCAGTCGGCGACCAGTCCGGGCCGCCGCCGCTGCTGGTGACGACCCACGGCGGCCCGACCTCCGCCACCGATGCGGACTTGTCGTTGAGGATCCAGTTCTACACCTCGCGGGGGTGGGCCGTGGCCGACGTCAACTACGGCGGCAGCACCGGCTTCGGGCGCGCCTACCGAGAACGCCTGCACCACGCCTGGGGCGTCGTCGATGTCGAGGATTGCGTCGCCTGCGTACGCCACTTGGCGGCGGAAGGCCGCGTGGACCCCATGCGCGTCGCCATCCGTGGCGGCAGCGCCGGGGGCTATACCACGCTCGCGGCGCTCGCCTTCTCCGACACGTTCCGAGCCGGCGCCAGCCACTACGGGATCGGCGACTTGCGGACGCTGGACGAAGACACGCACAAGTTCGAGTCGCGCTACATCGGCACTCTCATCGGCACCGACGACGCCATCGACGAGCGTTCGCCGATCAACCATGTCGAGCGCTTGAACTGCCCGGTGATCTTCTTCCAAGGCGCGGACGACAAGGTGGTGCCGCCGAGCCAGTCCGAAGCGATGCGCGACGCGCTGCTGGCCAAGGGCGTGGAGGTCGAATACCACTTGTTCGAAGGCGAAGGCCACGGCTTCCGCCGCGCCGAGAACGTCCGCCGCGCCATCGAGGCCGAGCATGCGTTCTTCGCTCGGGTGTTCGGCCTCGCTGGCGGCAACGCTGCAAGGGAACCCGCGTGAAAGTGGCGGTTCTGGCCGGCGGCGCATCCGCCGAAGCGGACATCTCGCGGTCTTCGGCAGCCGGCATCGCAGGCGCGCTGACCGAGCGCGGGCACGACGTGGCGACGCTGGAGATGGACCGCGATCTGGTCGACAACCTGCGCGCCTTCGCGCCGGACGTCGCTGTGCCGATGCTGCACGGCCCGCCCGGAGAAGACGGCACGGTGCAAGGTCTGCTGACGATGCTGGAACTGCCTTTCGTCGGCAGCGACGTGCAGGGCTGCGCGGTGGCCATGGACAAGCACGTCGCCAAGGCGCTGTTCCGCGCCGAAGGCTTGCCGGTGGCGCCCGACCTGCTCGTGCCGGCGGCAAGCGATCCGCGCGCCGCCGCGGCCACGGTGACCGAGCGACTCGGCCCGCGCGTGGTCGTCAAGCCGCTGCGCCAAGGCTCCGCCCTCGGGCTGACGCCTTTGCCGAACGGCGGCGATCTCGTAGCCCCCTTGAGCGAAGCGCTGGCGTTCGGCGACGGCGTGCTGGTGGAACGCTACGTTCTAGGCAAGGAAATCACCGTCGGCGTGCTCGACGAACACGGGCGCGAGGCCATCGCGCTGCCGGTGATCGAAATCGCCGTGGCCGAAGGCGAGTGGTACGACTACCGCAACCGCTACACCCCGGGCCGCAGCGAACACCGCCGCCCCGCCCTGCCGCCCGATCTCGTCGCCGAACTGCAAGCGATGGCGTTGCGCGCCCACCGCTGCCTGGGCCTGCGCGACCTCTCGCGCACGGACTTCATCGTCGACGACGACATCTGCGTCCTGGAAGTGAACGCCCTCCCCGGCATGACCCCGACCAGCCTCTTCCCAGACGCCTGCGCCACGCTCGGCATCGACTTCGGCGAATTGGCGGAGCGCTTGGCCGAGAGCGCATTGCGACGCGGGGCCGACATCTGATCGATGGACGATCGCCGCCTTGCCCCGCGTGGCCTCGGGAGTTTAGTGGGATAGCTGTCGAACGACCGCGACGACGACTCGGACCGGCGATCCGGCACCGCCTAGGCCTTGGGCTCGGGCTTCGGGCCCCCTTGCGCGGCCTGCTGACGCACCGGCGCGGCCTTGGCGGTTGCGGCCTGCGGCGGGTCCATGTCGATGTTGCCCTTGAAGAGCGCGCCGTCGTCGAGAATCACGCGCGGCGACTTGATGTTGCCCTGCATTCTGCCGGTGCGCACGATGGTCACCTTCTCGACGCCTTCGACGTCGCCGGTGACCTCGCCTTGGATCACCACCATGTGCGCTTTGACGTCGGCCCGCACCTGCCCGCCTTCGACCACCGAGAGCGATTGGTTGGGGAGATCGATGGCGCCTTCGAACTGGCCGGCGATCACCACGTCCTCGTCGCCGGAGAGTTCGCCCTTGATGAAGATCGTCGGCCCGATCGTCGCCACGGACGCCCCGGCCGGCGGACGCGCCGCTGCGGCAGGCCGGTCCGGCGGGGCGTCCGCAGCTCCTCGGCCAGCCGTCGGGCCGCCCTCCGCCGCCGTGTCCTTGCGCTTCTCGAACATTGTCCCCCCTTCGGTTACGCTGTAGCAGTCGAGAATATAGCGCGTCGGTGGTCGCAACGCACCATCCGCAGCGTTCTCGACATGCGCTCAAAGCCCCGGTGGCACAGCTGGATAGCGCGGCCGCCTCCTAAGCGGCAGGTCCCAGGTTCGAATCCTGGTCGGGGCGCCAGCGCACCGTCCGTCAGTCGGCGGCGACAGGCATCGCTTCGCGGTACACGGCCATGTCCATGTCTGGATAGCGGGCGGCCACGCCAGCCAAGGTCTCTTCGGTCCAGTAGGGATGGCCGGCCGGCGGGAATCCGAACAGTTCGCGCTCGGCCGGCGAGGCGCGTTCGACCCACGCGCGGAACTCCGGCTTGATGGCCTGCGCCGACCAGCCGACGATGCCGAGCCACTTCCAAGCCGCTGGCGCGTAGGTTATGAACTGCGCGAGGCGCCCGGCATCGGCGCGGAACGGCGTGCCGCGATGGAACGTGCGCATGCTGTAGACGAGCAGCGATCCGGCCGGCGCCACCACGGACACTTCGGCGTCGTAGAGCGCCTTGCGCTGTTCGCGGGTGTAGTGCGCCGGCCAGATGATCTTCTCCGGGTAGTGGCGGCGCGAACACACCGCGGTGGGCGCGTGCTCGGCGGTCACCTCGGTGTAGTAGAGCAGGTAGGCGGTCTGCCAGTAGGCCGGATCGTTCGGCGGATAGGCCAGCGTGTGGTTGCCGTAGTCGCAGTGCATGACCTGGTCCTGATCCGCCGCGTGGCCTTTGCACTTGAAGCTCAGATGCGACTGTTCGCAGTACATCTCGCTGCCGCCGGCCATGCGCGTGGCGAACTCGATCAGATCCGGATGCAGCGTGATGGCGTTCAAGTGCGAACCGGGAAACGGAAAGCGGTACGCCTGGACGTTCAACGGCCGCCCCGGGCGCTGCCAGTTCTCCGGCTTGGGGCGGCTCGGGTCCTCGCAGAATTCCACCCATCCCGGCAGCACCTGCCGCCACTCGTCCAGCGCGCCGGCGAGCTCGCGCTCGGTCAGAAAGTTCTCCACGACGGCATAGCCGTGCTCGCGGTAGTGTTCGACATGGCTCTCGCTGATTCGCCGCACAGGCCGCCCCTCCGGCAGTTTCGCCACAGTGTACCGCCGAGGCGGTTGAACTCTCGCCTTTCGCTACCATCAAAGGGCGCGTGGCGCATTGCCGCCCCGCACGATCCACGACTGGCACGTCTCAAGGAGGCCGCATCCCGTGAAACCGCTCCCGCTATCGATTGCCGCTCTGCTCGCGGCCGCATGCACGTTCCTCGGCGCCGCCGCGTCGGCGCACGAAGGCAAGCTCACCTTCGCGCCGGTGCTGGAGAAGGTGACGCCAGCGGTGGTCAACATCGAAATTGTCGGCACCCGCCGCTCCGCCTGGCCGCGCGGCCGAACGATGCAGAGCCGGGGCTCCGGCGCCGGCGTGGTGATCGACGCGAGCGAAGGCCACGTGGTCACCAACCACCACGTCATCGACGGCGCGGACGAAATCACCGTCGTGCTGGAGGACCGGCGCAGCTTCGAAGCCGAGCTCGTCGGCAGCGACTCGGCGACCGACATCGCCCTGCTGCGCATCGACGCCGAGGGCCTGCAAGCGCTCGCCCTCGGCGATTCCGAAGAGCTGGCGGTCGGCGATTTCGTGGTCGCGGTCGGCAATCCGTTCGAGCTCGGCCACACCGTCACGTCCGGCATTGTCAGCGCCCTCGGGCGCGGCGGCTTCAGTCGCCAAGGCTACGAAGACTTCATCCAGACCGATGCCGCCATCAACCGCGGCAACTCCGGCGGGCCGCTGGTCGACCTCGACGGGCACTTGGTCGGCATCAACAGCTCCATCATCACCCCCTCCGGCGCCAACGCCGGGGTCGGCTTCGCGGTGCCCAGCAACATCGTCAAGGTGGTGACCTCGCAGCTTCTGGAACACGGCGAAGTCCGCCGCGGACAACTCGGCGTGATGATCGCCAACCTGCGTCCGGAGGACGCGGACGCGCTCGGCCTCGACAGCGTCAGCGGCGCCCTGGTGAGCGAGGTGATGTCCGACACGCCGGCGGACGACGCCGGCATCGAGCCCGGCGACGTGATCGTCAGCCTCGACGGCAAGGAGGTCACCGACAGCCGCGATCTGCGCACCCGCGTCGCGCTCGCCCCCATCGGCGACGAAGTGGCGATCGACGTCGTCCGCGACGGCAAGCGCAAGACCCTCGACGCGGTCATCGGCGCGATGCGCGACCGGCGCGGCGGCACCGGCGCCGTGCCGCTGCTGGCTGGCGCCCAGTGGCGCAATCTCTCCCGCGACCACGATCTGTACGGCAGCGTCCGCGGCGTCGAACTGGCGGAAGTGGACCGCAACAGCCCGGCGTGGAACGCCGGCCTGCGCTCCGGCGATGTGATCGTGCGCGTCAACCGGCACCCGGTGGGCGATGTGGAGGAACTCGAAGAGGCGCTGTCCGAAGCGAGCGCGGCCGGTCTGCTGATCCAGCGCGGCGAACGGCGAATGTTCGCCATCGTTCGCTAGGCGACTCGGCACCGCGTCGGCGTCGTTTCCGGCCGGCGTTGCTTTAGAATCCGCGTCTTTTCTCGCACAGGACACAAGCATGGCAGAGGCGACGACCGGCAGCGTCGCGATGGAGGCCGTTCGCGACGGGGCGATGAAGGAGCGCTTCGACGCCGTGCGCGCCGAGGTCGCCAAGGTGCTCGTCGGCCAGGACGAACTGGTGCAGCGCCTGCTCATGGCGCTGCTCGCGGACGGCCACGTGCTTCTCGAAGGCGTGCCCGGCCTCGCCAAGACGCTGGCCGTCGGCACGTTGGCGGCCACCGTGGACTGCCGCTTCTCGCGCATCCAGTTCACGCCGGACATGCTGCCCGGGGACGTCACCGGAACGCAGATCTTCAATCCCCGGGACGGCACCTATTCGGTGCGCAAGGGCCCGGTGTTCGGCAACCTCGTGCTGGCCGACGAGATCAACCGCGCCCCGGCCAAGGTGCAGGCGGCGCTGCTCGAAGCCATGCAGGAGCGGCAGGTGACGCTCGGCGAAGAGACGTTCCCCTTGGACGACCCGTTTCTGGTGCTGGCCACGCAGAACCCCATCGAGCAGGAAGGTACCTATCCGCTGCCGGAAGCGCAGCTGGACCGCTTCATCATGAAGCTGCGCGTCGGCTATCTGAGCAAGGACGACGAAGTGCGCGTCATCGACCGCATGGCCGGCGCCGGGGACGCGCCCAGCGCGTCGCCGGTGCTGACCGCGGCGGACATCCTGCACGCCCGCCACGTCGTGCGCCAGGTCTTCGTCGACGACAAGGTGAAGCGCTACGCCGTGGAGCTGGTCGCCGCGACCCGGGAACCAGCCGCCGCCGGCCTGCCCGAACTCGGCAACCTGATCGAGTACGGCGCATCGGTGCGCGGTTCGCTGAGCCTCGTCCAGCTGGCCAAGGCGCACGCCCTGCTGGCCGGCCGCGACTACGCGAGCCCGCACGACGTGAAGAGCGTCGCCACGGACGCGCTGCGGCACCGCATCGTGGCCACCTACGAAGCGGAAGCCGAAGGCCGCGACACGGACGACCTGGCTGCCGCGATCCTCGCCCACGTCGAGGTGCCTTGAGCCTCCCGCCCAGCCCGCCTCGATGCTCCCCGCAGAAATCGTCCGCCAGGTTCGCCGCATCCAGCTCGCCACCGGCCGCCAGGTGGCGGACGTGCTGGCGGGCGCGTACGTTTCCGTGTTCAAGGGGCGCGGCGTCGAGTTCGACGAAGTGCGCCCCTACGTTCCAGGCGACGACGTGCGCACCATCGACTGGAACGTCACGGCGCGGGTCGGCGCACCCTACGTCAAGCGCTACGTCGAAGAACGGCAGCTCACCGTCATGCTGCTGGTGGACGTGAGCGCGTCGCAGGATTTCGGCTCCGCGCAGCGCTCCAAGCGCGAAGCGGCGGTGGAGCTCTCGGCGCTGCTCGCGTTCTCCGCCATCCACAACGACGACAAGGTGGGGCTGCTGCTCTTCCACCGCGAAGTGGACGAGTACATCCCGCCGCGCAAGGGCCAGAAGCACGCCCTGCGGGTGGTGCGCGAAGTGCTGGCGCGCGGCCAGGACGACGCCCTCCCCCGCCGCGATCGAGCACCGCTCGCCGGGTCGCCAAGCCGCCTTCTCGCCCGTTTCTCAGCGCTGGTCCGCGGTCGGCAGCGACGCCCTCGGCGCGGCACCGACATCGCCCTCGCGCTCGAATTCTGCCGCCGCGTGCTGCCGCGCCGCGCCATCCTGTTCCTCGTCTCGGACTTCGTGGACCGCGACTATCTGAGCGCCCTCTCCAACGCCAACCGCAAGCACGACGTGGTCGCGGTGCGGGTCACGGATCCGCGCGAGACCACGATGACCAGCGGCGGCCTGATGACCGTCGAAGACGCCGAAACAGGCACGCGGCGCCTGGTGGACACCAGCGCCGCCGAGTTCCGCGACGCCATGCGCGCAGGCGCGGCCCAGCGCGCCGACGACCTTCAGCACCAGCTGCGTTCGATCGGCGTCGACCTCGTGACCATCGATGCCGCGCAGCCGGTCATCGCGCCGCTGCTGCAGTTCTTCCACATGCGCGAACGGCGCCTGCGTCGTTGACCGCGAAGTCAGCCGCATAGCCCAAGCGAATGGCGAACACCCGCGCAACCGCGTCGTTCCTTCGAACCATCGTCGCCGGCCTCGCCTGCGCGCTCGCCGCCTGCGCGGAGCAGCCCCAGGACGCGCCGGAGAACGAGCAGTCGGCGGCTGCCGACGAGCCGCTGGCAGCGGAGACCCGCGAAGGGCCGGTCACCGCCAACGTCACGCTGTCTCCCCCGCGGCCACGCCTCGGCGACGCCATGACCCTCACGCTGACCGTGACCGCGGCAGCCGGCGTCAGCGTCGAAATGCCCGCCTTCGGCGACGCGCTCGGCCGCTTCTCGATCGTCGACTACGCGCCCCGCGAGGAAACCACCGAGGACGGCGGCACGTTGGCATCGCAGCGCTACACCTTGCAGGCAGCAGCGAGCGGACGGCAGCGCATCCCGCGCCTGCGGGTCGAGTTCGTCGACGAACGCGACGGCCGCGAGGACGCGAAATCCCACGAGCTGCTCACCGACGAGCTCGGTTTCGAGGTGGAGTCCGTGCTGCCCGAAGGCGAAGTCGGCGACGAGCTGCGCCCGGCGCGGGCAATGCTCGCGGAGCTGCAGGGCCCGTGGTGGTCGCGCTACTGGCCTTGGCTGGTCGTCGCCGCGCTTGCCGTCGCGGCGGGTGCGTTCGGCGTCGTCTTCTGGCTGCGCCGCGCCGAGCAACGCGCCCGCAGCACCGCGTTCGAGCGGGCGATGGCGCGGCTCGACCGCTTGCAGCGCCGTGGCCTGCCCGGGCTCAAGGAACTCGACGCTTGGTACGTCGAACTGTCGGACATCGTGCGGCGCTACATCGAGGCGCGGTTCGGCCTGCGGGCGCCGGAACTCACCACCGAAGAGTTCCTGCTCGAAGCGGGACGCTCGGCGGACCTGACGCCCTCCCACCGCGACCTCCTCTCGGCGTTCCTCGAGCGCTGCGACCGGGTGAAGTTCGCGCGCTACAGCCCGGGCGAGAACGAGTCGCAGCAGGCGCTTACGCTCGCCCGACAGTTCCTGCAGGAGACCCGCGACACGAGCGCGCCCTCGGCGACCGTGCCACACGATGCGCCGGAGATAACCGCTCCGCGCAGTCCAAGCCCCGAGGCGGCCACGGCATGACCGCCATCGAGTTTCGGGAACCGCTGCTGCTGTTGCTGGCGGCGCTGGCCATTCCCCTCTACCTGCTCGCCCGCCGTCCGCCGGGGCGCGTGCTCTACTCCTCTTTGGCACTGCTGCCAGCCACGGCCGGCAGTTGGCGAACGCGGCTGGCATGGCTACCGGATGCCGTTCTGGCACTCTCCTTGATCGCCCTCGTCGTGGCCTTGGCCGGGCCGCGCATCGGCGAACGCCACAGCCGCATCCAGCGCGAAGGCATCGCCATCATGATGGTGGTGGACACGTCCGGTTCGATGGCCGCCCTCGACCTGTCGACCCCCGTGCGCGAACGAACGCGGTTGCAAGCCGCCCTCGACGTGTTCGAGCAGTTCGTGCTCGGCGGCAGCGGTCTTCCCGGTCGCCCGGACGACGCCGTGGGGCTGGTGAGCTTCGCCGGCTTCGCCGACACCGCGGCGCCGCTGACGCTGGACCACGAAAGCCTCGTCGCAGTCGCCCGCAATCTCGAAATCACCACCCTGCGCGAGGAGAACTTCACCGCCATCGGCGATGCGCTGGGCCTCGCGGTCGAACGGCTGCGCGAGTCGCCAGCGCAGTCGCGCATCGCCGTGCTGCTGACGGACGGCGTCAACAACGCTGGCGTGGAGACGCCGATCGCCGCCGCGGAACTCGCCCGCTCGCAAGGCGTGAAGGTCTACTGCATCGGCGCCGGCAGCACCGGCATCGCACACATGCGCGTGCCCGACGGGCGGCGCGGCACGGCGCTGCGGGCAGTCGCCGTGGAAATCGACGAAGAGACGCTGCGGGCGACCGCGGAGCGCACCGGCGGGCGCTACTTCCGCGCCGACAGCGCCGAGGCGCTGGCCGAGATCTACAAGGAGATCGACCGCTTGGAGCGCTCGAAGATCACCGAAGACCGCTCGCGCCAGTACGAGGAACTGTTCGCGCTGCCGCTCTTGGCAGCGTTGCTGCTGATGGCCCTCGGCTGGTGCAGCCGCGCCGCGCTGTTCCCAAGGGTGCCGTGATGGGCGACGTCGTGTTCGCCGATCCGGCGTTCGTGCATGGCCTCTGGCCGGCGCTCGCTCTCGCCGCCCTGCTGGCGCATCTGGAACTGCGCGGCCGCGACACCCTCGGCCGCTTCGTCTCGCCGACGATGCAGGCGCGTCTGGTCGCCGGGGCATCGACCACGCGACGGGTCGCCAAGGTCGCGCTGGTGTTCGCGGCGACGCTGCTCGGCATCGTCGCGCTGATGCGTCCGCAGACGCCCGGCGGCACCGAAGTGGCGGCGCGCAAGGTGGGCGCGGACATCGTGGTGCTGCTCGACGTGTCGAAGAGCATGTTGGCGGAAGACGCGGCGCCGAACCGGCTGGCGCGCGCCAAGGCGGACATCGCCGAGTTCGTGGACCGGGTCAGCGGGCACCGCGTCGGGCTGGTGGCGTTCGCCGGCCGGGCGGCGGTGATGAGCCCGTTGACGACCGACTACGGCTTCTTCCACCTGGTCCTCGGCGGCGTGGACCACAACGCCGTGTCCCGTGGCGGCACGCGGCTTGGCGAAGCGATCCGCAAGGGCGTGGCCACCTTCGGCGCCAACCGCGGCGTGTCGCGGCTGATGCTGCTCATCACCGACGGCGAAGACCACGATTCGTTCCCCTTGGACGCCGCCCAGGAGGCGGTGGAAGCCGGCGTGCGCATCGTCGCCATCGGCTTCGGCAGCGAGACCGGCAGCGAGATCGCGATCACCGACCCGGACACCGGCGCAAGGCAGCGGCTGCGCGATGCCGACGGCGCACTGGTGCTGTCGCGCCTCGACGGCGACCTGCTGCGCGACATCGCGCTGCGCACCGAAGGCGTTTACGTTCCCGCTGGCACCTCCGCCATTGATCTGGACGCCATCGTGGAAGCGCATGTGGAACCGTTGGTCGCCGCGGACGACTCGATGCTGCGCCGCCGCGCCCCCACCGAGCACTACGTCTGGCCGCTGCTCGGCGCACTCGTGTGTCTGATCGGCGCGGTGTGGTGCGCTTCGCCGCGCTTGCGGGCGACACCGACCGCGACAGGCAACCTGCCATGAACGCGGCCAGAGGAATTGTCGGCCTGCTGCTCCTGGCCGCCTCCACCGCGGTCGGCGCGGAGAACGACGACTCGGCAGCGCCCGCAACCGAAGCCGCCGAGCCGCCGGTCGCCGAGGAGGATGCGGAAGTCGAGGCGTTGACGCCGCGCGGTCGCTACAACCTCGGCTTGACGCAGCTTGCCGGCGCCGAGTACGAAGCCGCGGCGGAGACCTTCCTCGCGGCCCGCGACGACGCCGGACCGGATCCCGAACTGCGCTACCGCGCCGCGTTCAACCTCGGCCTCGCGCTTGCCCACGGAGTCGCCGAAGACGCTCCGCCGGCGGAGGCAATCGACACGCTGCGCCGCAGCGCCGCGTGGTTCAACGACGCGGTGCGCCTGGCGCCGCCGGGCGACGACGACGCCCGCATCAATCTGGAACTGGTGTCGAAGCGCGTCCTCGCGCTGGCCGATCAGCTCAACGAAGGCGCGACGCTGCAAGCCCGCCTCGACCGCCTGATCGACGACCAGCGCAGCATCCGCGACGGCATCCGCAGCGTGCTCCAAGACGCATCCCCTTCTGGCTCGGCCCGCGCTTCGCAGGATGCAGACGCGCCTGCAACCGAAAACACGCGGGGCATCACCGTGGCGCTGGTCGAAGACCACGACGCCTACAACGCCCTGGCCAGCCGCGAGCGCATGTTGGCGGCCGACGTGGGCGAGTGCATCGACTTGGCGACCGAGGAGCGGCTCTTCATCGAACAGACGCCGCCGGATCAGCTGGCCCCGGAACAGCAAGGGCGCGCCTACCAGCTGCGCGGCGTCGTGGACTTCCTGGAACGCGCTCGGCAGTCGTTGAGCGATGCCCGAAGGCGGCTGCGCCGGCTCGAAGGCGAACGAGCGCACCGCCGCGCCGATGCGGCGCTCGCCGAACTGAAGCGGGCGCGGGAACAGCTGTTCGACCCGTTGAGTGTGCTGCAGGCGGCCGCCCAGGACCAGATGCGGCTGGCCACGGAAACCGCCGCGTTGGCCACCTACCGCGGCGAACCGGAGCGGTTCGAGCAAGCGCCCGGGGCCTGGTTGACGGCCAAGCACCTGGCCGAACGGCAGGAGGACGTGGGCGCTCGCACCGGCGGCGTGCTCGGACGCTTCGATGCCGTGACCGCGGCGAGCCGGGAAAACCCAGACGCCGATTCCGAAGCGCTGCAAGCCGTGGCGGAAGCGACGCCCATCGTCGAAGGCGGTCTCGCCGCGATGCGCAACGCGATCCAAGCGCTGGAGTCGGACGAGCCGGCCACCGCCCTGCCCGAACAGACGCACGCGCTGGAACTGCTGCAACAGGCCATCGAACTCTTCGCCGGCGCCAAGGAACTGATCGAGTTCGCCTTCGCCGACCAGCAGCACATCCTCGCTCTGCTGACGCCGGGCGATGGCGCGGCACCTTCCGGCGCCGAGCGAACGGAGGCGCTGTTCGCCCGCACCACGGACAACCAGCGCCGGCTGCACCGCCTCGGCCCGCTGCTCGAGAAGGAAGTCCAAGGTGCCGCGACAGACGACGAACAAGCCGACGAGCAGGCGCGGCAAGCGGCCGAGGAACGCCATCGCCAAGCGGAGGCGCTCCGCGAACGGGCGCTCGACGCCCTCGACACCCTTGCGGACCGCATCGCCGACGGCCCGAACTCAAGCGCCGCCCGCACCGCCGCGGACGAAGGGCTTGCCGCGCTGGCGGAACTGCGGCGGCTCTTCTTCACCCTCGTCGAACACATCCAGGCGCTGCGCCGCGACCAAGCCGACACCCACGACGCCACCGCGACGCTGCAATTCGACTCCACCGCCGATGCCGGCGACGACCTGGGCACGCGCATCGCAGCGAACGCCAGCCGCCAGACCCAGCACGGGCAGTTCGGCGACGCCATCGCCGAGACGCTGGCGCGACAAGCGGACGCCGCCAACACGCAAGCCGCAAGCGCTCCCGATGCGGACGGCGAACAGGCAGCCGAAGCGAACGCCGAGCAAGCAGCCGAGCGCCTGGCCGAAGCCGCCGAAGAGCTGCGCAAGGCCGGCGGGCGCATGCACAGCGCGGCGGCGATTCTGGGCGACGCCGCGACCCGGGCGCGGAACATGTCGCCGGAGTTGGAACCGGCGCTGGACGACCAGCTCAAAGCCCTCGATCATCTGGACAATGCGCTGCTGGCAATCTCGCCGCCGGATGGCGAACAGGAGAACCAGAACTCCGAGGGCGAGGGCCAGCAGGAGCAGGAGCAGCAGCAGGCCGCCCAAGCGCGCCAAGGCAGCGAGGAGGAGAGGATGTCGCAGCGCCAGGCGCTGAAGCGCTTGCAGGCGATCCGCGACCGCGAGGCGCAGCGGCAGCGTCGTCGCGGCGAGGCGGCTGCCCGGGAACCCGTGGAGAAGGACTGGTGACGGTGCGCGATCTCGGCAGAACGAACCGCGCCTCGGCATGGCAGTTGTTCACCGCCGCGGCTGCCGTCGTCGCAGCGCATGTCGTCTGCGCCCAAGGAACGGCGGCCGGCCCCACCGCGTCCTGGGCGGTCTCCACCGACGCCATCTACACCGACATGCCGTTCACGCTGACGCTGAAAGTGGACGGTTTCGAGGAGGAGCCGGTGCCGGAAGCGCCGCCGCTGGTCATCGCCGGCTGCGAAGTCTCCTTTCTCGGCGTCAGCCCCAGCGTCGCCTCGCACATCCAGATCATCAACGGTCGCCGCTCGGAGTGGAAGCAGGTGACCTTCAACTACCAGTGGCGAGTCGTCGCCGCGGCGACCGGGCGCTACCTCGTGCCGAGTCTGAGCTTGCAGCAGGCTGGCGTGGAAGCATTCACTCAAGCGGTCGCATTCGAGGTCGCCGAACTGCCGAGCACGGCGGACATGGCGGTGCGCATGAGCCTGCCGGAGCGCCCGGTCTGGGCCGGCGAGACCTTCGACGTGGCCATCGAATGGCTGGTGGCGCGCGATGTGGAAAGCCACGATTTCGCGGTGCCCCTGTTCAACATCGACGGCGCCCACGTGGCCCCGCCGCCCACGCCCGTGGCCAGCCAGCAGAGCGTGCGCTTCGGCGCCGGCACCGGCGAAGTGGCACTGCCACTGCAACGCGCCCAGATTCGGCAAGGCGGGCGCGACTACGTCCGCTACACCTTCCCCGCCGAAGTGACGCTGAACCGCCCCGGCGTGGTCGACCTCGGCCCGGTGCAGGTCGTGGCGCGCTTGCAGGTCGGCACCGCCCGCGATTCCTGGGGCTTTCGCCGCGCCCGCTACGGGGTCTACCGCGCCGAAGGCCAAAGTCGCCGCGTCACCGTCCGGGCGCTGCCCCAAGCCGGACGACCGAGCAGCTTCGTCAACGCCATCGGCAGCGGCTTCTCCATCGACGTCCAGGCCAGCCGCACGGTGGTGGCGGTCGGCGAACCCATCGAACTGACTCTGCAAGTGCGCGGCGACGGTTCGCTCACCGGCTTGAGCCTGCCGCCGCTCGCCGGGCCGCAAGCGCTTCCCCCGGCGCAATTCGGCGTCTCCGAAGGCAGCACCGTCGGCGAAGTGGACGAAGCCGCCAACACCAAGCGGTTCACGGCGACGGTGCGCGTGAAGAGCGCGACCGCCGAGGAAATTCCGCCCATCGAGTTCTCCTTCTTCGACCCCGAAGCCGGGGAGTACCGCAGCGTCCAAAGCGCACCGATCGCGCTCTCGGTGGACGCCGGGCGGCTGGTGGGCGTCGACGAGGTCGTGGCGGCGCCAAGCGTTGCCGCGCGGTCAAGCGAACGTCCTCAGGAGGCGCCCACCGTCACGACGCTGCTCGGCGCCGACATGTCGCTCTCCGCTTCCATCCGAACCTTGGCCGAACCCTGGGGCAGCGCCTCCGGCATGGTCGCCACGACGAGCCTCTACGCCCTCTCCTGCCTCGCCTTCGCCGGGGCGTGGTACCGCTCCCGCAGCGGCGGACGAAGAGCGCGAAGCCGCGCCCGGCGCGAAGCATCGAAAGCGCTCGGCGAGGCGTTGCGCAGCGACTTGCCAGCGCGCCAGGCCGCACCAGCACTGATCGCGGCCACGCGCCGCCTCGCGCAGTCGTTCGGCATCGAACAGGCGACCTTCGCGCCCCTGCTGGAACGTGTGGAGACGACCGCGTTCGATCCAGCCGCCGCCGAACACGCCTTGGACCAGGAACTCGTCGAGGAAGTGCGAGCACTCGCGGACGATTGGCAGCAGCGGCGGCCCCGGCCCGCCGCAGCAAGCGTGGCGGCGTGGCTGTGCGCTGGCATCTTCTCTCTCGCCTCCGCAGTGGCAACGGCGAGCGAGACGCCCGTCATGCTCGACAGCGCCCGCGCCGCCTACCAAGAAGCCTTGGACGAGACCGACCGCCTGCTCCGCGCCCGACTCTTCGCCAAGGCGGAACGGGCGCTGCGTCCCCTCGCCGCGGCACATCCAGAAGCCCCGGCACTGCAGGCCGACTGGGGCAACGCCGCCCTCGGCGCCCAGGACGCCGGACGAGCCACCCTCGCCTTTCGACGCGCGCTGCGCCTTGCGCCCAGCGACGAACGCGCCCGCGCCAACCTCGACTGGCTGCGCACGCGCCAACCGGTGTGGCTGCCGCGACCATCCACGGCAAGCGCCATCGACTCGCTGCTGTTCTGGCAGACGCGGTTCACGCCAACGCAGCTGTTCCTTGCCGGCGCATTCGCGTTCGCAGCCGCCCTGCTGCTGCTCGCGCCTTGGCGCACCCGCCAACCGCGTTGGCAGCGGAACATCGCCATCGCCCTGCTCGCCGTCTGGGCCGTGGCCAGCGCCTCCGCCTGGCTCGCGGACAGCGACGAAGCCGCGGCAGTGGTCGTCGCCGACGGCACGACCCTGCGCTCGGCGGACAGCCGCGGCGCCGCGCCAGCATTCGCCAATCCCCTCCCCGCCGGCACGGAGTTGACGGTGATGGAACACCGCGCCCCGTGGACTCGCGTCGCTCTGGCCGACGGCACCAGCGGCTGGCTCCCAGAATCCACGCTGGCGATGGTGGTGCCGATGGAGGGAGACGGAACGGAGGCGTGAGTACGCTGAGGCGGCTGCGGTTCTCCTGCAATGCCGCACTCCGCAAGTATCTCCGCACCAACGTCGCAGCACTCGAGTCCTGTATGAATATCGACTGGCACAACCTGTTGACAACACCTAGTGTTGCGGCACGTGACCAAGGGAGGAGGCCTCACATGCGGACTGGCCCCAACGGGGAGAAGCACGCTGTCAACGTGGTCGCCAACGTCGCTCCGTCGTTGAGTGTCGCCGCTGCCGAAGCAGAGGCGCGTGACGTCGACAGTGGCGAAGACGCCCGCAGGTCGCAGAGCGGCAATGCTTGGGCGGAGGCCTCGAACGGCGCGACCAAGGACGGCGCAGAGATGTGGTGGCCTTCCGATGCCCAGTCGCGCTAAAATGAAGGTGGGCGGGAGGGAAAGCGGCCCCCCCCCCCCGAGGAAGACCCAACTGGCACAACCAGACGATCTGGACGGGTGACAACCTCGAAATCATGCGGGGAATGAATACCGCGTCCGTCGACCTCATCTACCTCGACCCGCCGTTCAACTCCAAGGCCAACTATGCCGCACCAATCGGCAGCAAGGCTGCCGGAGCCGCTTTCAAGGACACTTGGACGCTACAGGACGTAGATGTCGAGTGGATCAACTTGATCGAAGCCAAGCACCCGGCGCTGTATCGCGTCTTGCTGGCGGCCATGACGGCGAGCGACAAGTCTTATCTCGTTTACATGGCAGCCCGTCTTCTCGAAATGAAGCGCCTACTGCGAGCGACGGGGAGCATATACCTGCACTGCGATCCGACGATGAGTCACTATCTCAAGCTGCTAATGGACGCGGTGTTCGGCAAACGGGCCTTTCGCAACGAGGTGATTTGGGCGTATCAGCGTTGGACTGGAGCCACTAAGCACTTCCAAAGAATGCATGATGACGTACTGTTCTACGCCAACGCCGACGCCGACTTCAACATCCTGAAAGAGTCCTATAGCAAGAAGTCCAAACATCGGGCCGCGCGAGTGACCGAGGTGCGGGATGGATTGCTTGAACAGAGCTATACGAGCGACACGAGCCGCGAGAAGGCGATGCGCGACGTTTGGGAAATCTCCTATCTCAACTCGCAAGCGAAGGAACGCACCGGCTATCCGACGCAAAAACCGTTGGCATTGCTGCGACGTGTCATCGACGCCAGCAGCAACGAAGGCGATGTGGTGCTCGATCCATTCTGCGGCTGCGCCACAGCCTGCATCGCGGCCGAGCAGCGTGGGCGGAAGTGGGCCGGCATAGACATATCCCCGAAGGCTGCCGCTCTGGTCAAGTCCAGAATGCACGATGAGTTGGGCATGTTCTACAAGGGCGCTCACCGCACCGACATTCCGCGACGCACAGATCTCGGCCGGGTCATCCGCTACAACGATGTCGAGAACAAACATCGCCTATACGGCGAGCAAGGCGGATGCTGCATGGGCTGTGGCGAGCACTTTCGGGACCGGAATCTGGAGGTCGATCACATAGTGCCTCGATCGAAAGGCGGCACCGATCACATCGACAACCTCCAGTTGCTGTGTGGCCAATGCAACCGCGTCAAGGGCGACCGCGGCATGGAGTACCTTCGGACCAAGTTGGAGATCGCAGCATAGCGAGAGGCAACTGCGAAACTAAACAGCTCACATCGTCCGGCGGTGAAGAAACCAACCGCTCAGCTATCGCCAAGCTCACTGTCGACGGGCTGCGGTGCAACCCATCCAAGCGCGGTTCAACGGCCTTCCAGGACGAGCTTGCGCACATCGTCCAGCAGGGCCTGCTTCGCTCTGGCAGCGACAGCAGGACCGATGGCGGTCGTGGACATCCGATCCCGCCTACGCCAGCCCGATGCGTTCGCGCATGGTGGCGTGCAGGATGTCGCGGAACATCCAGATCGCGTGGTCGTGCATCGTGTTGAAGCGATCCTGGGCGCTCTGTCGGCGGTGCTCGACGGAAGCGAGGCCGCTGAACGCATCTTGCATTCGCAGCGGCAGCGCCTGCTGTCCTGGTGCGGGGCGCCATCGCAGCGTGGTGAGCGTCACCAGCAGCGGGCGGGGTTCGTCGTTCACGGTGCCGTTCACCCCTTGCAGGAACATCCGCTTCACCACGGCCTCGTCGCCGAAGCCGTCTATCGAGACGACCCAGCCTTGGTCGGCGTGCCACAGCGGGCCGGCTTGGAACACCCAACTCGGGACGAGGCGGCGGTGCGGCTTCAGCAGCTGGCCCAGCGGATCGCCCTGCCACGGTTCGTCCCACCAGAACACGTCCTTGTACTCCAACTCCAACTGGACGATGGGCAGCTCGTCCGCTTCCCGCAAGGCGGTGCCGACATCCGCAAGCGTTTGATAGACGACGCCGCTCGTCTCGCGCCATTTGGTGTAGCTGTGGTTGACGAACGCCACGGTGGCGCCGTCCACCTGCAACCCGATCTCCAACTTGCCGTTGGCCGAGTAGCGTTCGTAGCGCAGGTGGGCGGGCACGTTCTGGTCGACGGATGCGCCATCCGCGAGGACGGTCACCCCGCTTGGGCCGATTTGCAGGAACTTCTGCTGCGTCTCGACGCGAGGCAGCACCGTGCGGAGCCTCGCGTCCTTGGCTTGGATCCAAGCCTGGTGCCGCTGCCCCAAGGGATGGAGCAGCGTCACGCGCCAATGCACGGACTCGATGGAATGGTCCTGCCTGATGGGATGCCACGCCATGTCTTGCTCCGCTTCTGTTCGAGACTCTAGCGGAACCGGTCCGCCAGCCGCAACCGCCGCAAGCATTCGCCTAGGCTTGGACAGGCGCACCAGCGCTGCATCAAGTAGAGTCCGAGGCCATGCCTGCCGAACTCCTGCATCCCCTTCCCAAGACGCCTCCGTTGGAGAACGGCGATCGGCTCTCGCGCAGCGAATTCGAGCGCCGCTACGACGCCTCGGCGAACGTCAAGAAGGCGGAGCTCATCGAGGGAATCGTCCACGTCCCATCGCCCGCTCGCGCCCGGAGCCACGCGCAGCCCAACGGCGTCGTCAATGCTTGGCTCAGCATCTACAGCGCCCATACGCCCCACACCTCGGCGCTGGACAACGCCACCGTGCGCCTGGACTTGGACAACGAACCGCAGCCGGACGCTTTGCTGCGCATCGACGCCGCAGCCGGTGGCCAGTCGCGCCTGTCCGCGGACGACTACGTGGAAGGCGCGCCGGAACTGGCCGTGGAGATCGCCGCCAGCAGCGCGAGCTACGACCTGCACGCCAAGCTGAACGTCTATCGCCGCAACGGGGTGTCGGAGTACGTCGTCTGGCGCGTCCTCGACGGCGCAGTCGATTGGTTCATCCTGGAGGACGACGAGTATCGGCCTGTGGCGCCCGACTCCACCGGCGTCGTTGAAGGTGCGCGCTTTCCCGGTCTGCGCTTGGTCGTGGGCGCACTCTTGGCCGGCGAAGTCGCCGCCGTGCTCGCCGAACTGCAGCGCGGGCTGGATTCGCCAGCACACGCGGCGTTCGTCGCCGAGCTGGAGGCGTTGCGAGGCTGAGAGGGGTGTCGAAGGCAGGTTCGGTCGGCTGCGTCCGCTTCTTCTTCGGTCGCGGTGGTAGAGACACTCGACTGACTCGGCACGGCGTACGCTGCACAATCAAGCATGGTGTCCCATCTGCTTGTCTGACGTCGGATCAGGCCGCTTCGAGTCGCTCCCGAAGTTGCTCGTAGCGCTCGATGAACTCCCGGTGCATCCTCTTCACCATGTCCAGGAGATCTCCGTATCGCCTCACGTAAATTTGCGAGTTCTCCAGATTTGCCCTCTTCTGCCGAACTTCCCATGTGTCGACCAAGTTGCCGCACAGCAGATAGCCGACGACGCTTTGCGTTCGAGACGGGTCCGTCGTTCGTTGCACCTGATCTCTGACGAACCCGACATAGCGCTCTATCTGAGCCAGGTCTCGGTTCGACGCCCTCTTGTTCGGACGCTTGATTTCCGCGATCTCCTAGCCGTTGGCCGATTGCAGGCACTCGACAGCGGCGGCGCCCAGCGCCTCCGCCAGCCGCACCGGCACGGCGTTGCCGATCTGCCGCGCCTGCTCCAGGAACGAGCTGCCGAAGAACTCGTAGCTGTCGTCGAACGTCTGCAAGGCAGCGGCTTCGCGCAGGGAGATGCCGCGGTCTTGCTGCGGATGGATGAAGCGGCCGCAGTACACGTCCGTACAGCGACAAGTCAGCGTTGGGCTGGGCGCATCCCAGACCATGCGCCCGAAGACATCCTTGTGCGCCTTGGGGTGACGCTGGTGGCAAGGCAGCAGAATCGAGGTGTCGGCGACGTCGCTGCGGCTGCCGCCATCGATGGGCACGGCGGCGACGATCCGCTGGTGATGCGGCGGCAGCTTGCGAGCGGCGTGGTTGGCGAAGGCGCCATCCTGCTCGCCGGCGGCCAGTGGCGGATACTTCTCGATGCACTCGCGCACGGTGGGCGGGGCGTTCTTGGTGGTGGCCGCGGGCAGCCGCGGCTCGCGGTCCTTGGCGGCCACCAGAATGAAGCGCTTGCGCGTTTGCGGAACGCCGTAGTCCTTGGCATCCAGGAGGCCCGAGTCGGAGCGAAAACCGTGCGTTTCCAGCACGGCCATGAACTCCTGGTAGATGTCCAGACCGAAGGCGTTGTGCAGGCCCGGCACGTTTTCCACGATCACGAAGTCCGGCGGGCGTTGGGCGATGATCTTGCCGAACTCCAGCAGCAAGGACTTTCTCGCGTCTTCGCCCTTGGCCGTGTTCAAGGTGGAGAACGGCTGGCATGGCGTGCAGGCGGCGTAGAGGGTGATGTCGTTCGCGCCCATGCCCAGTTCGGCGCGCAGCGCGTCGATGTCCACTGCGGCCAAGTCGCCAGCAACGAAGCGACTGGGCTTGTTGTTGTGCTCATAGGTGCGGCGGAGGCGCTCGTCGTTGTCCAAGCCCGCGACGACGGCAATGCCCGCGTCCAGCAAGCCGCGGCTCAGGCCGCCGGCGCCGCAGCAGAAGTCGATGGCTTTGATGTCCTGGGTCGGGCCATGGCGGTTCTAGTGACAAGTTCGGCAGCGGCGTTGCCGATGGTGCGACACGCTCGATGGATGCACCGCACGGGCGCGTTTGACCAAACCCTACCATGACGGTGGATCGAGCGTTCACAGCTGCCTTCCGCCGACCCAGCCAACCCTTCATCCGCTTGACGCTGACGCGCCAGAGAGCCGCACCGTCGAGGCATGGCACGGTCATCGTCCGGTTGCCTGATGCAGCGACGCCTCGGTGCGTCTTGCCGCTCGCCAAGCGGGAACGCTGGCGAGGTCCCTTGCGAAGGCGATCTTGGCGCTGCGGTTCTCGGCGGTCTCGAAAGCCCGCCAAGCTAGCCGGGCCGAGAAGGGGTACTGCTCGTTGAGCGAGCGGATCATCCTTTCCAGCGAGAGAGCATCGTCGGCCGTCTCCCTTGGCAGGTCCGAGACGCACATGGTCAAGGCGATGTCGCACACGGCCTCTCCCACTTCCGCGTTCCCTGGGAGCAGCCGCTCGATGCCGTCGTCGCCGTTGGCCAGCAGGCTGTCGCCAGCGGGCCGCTGAAATCGCTCGCGCCACCAGTCGTTGAGCACGGCGTGGCGGATGGAGCGGATGTTGTTCGTCAGCAACAGAGAAGCGCCGCCAGCGATGGCCTCGGCGATGATGTAGGCGTCGTTGTGCTCCCGCCGGTCGAGCACGGGCGCGAACGCCCGGGTGGGCATTTCGTCGATCAGCGCGATGCTGTGCGTTCCCCTAAGCAACCGGATCGGGGCGTCGTCGCGGTCGGACACGTTGTGGTCAAGCCAGCGGTGGCAGGCGGCAACGAGCTGCTCGGACTCGCCGTATGGGAGCGGCTTCGCGGCAGCTCGTTCCCTCGCGTCCTGCATGTACCTCGGCAGTCCGACGCGCAACTCTTCGGCCACCGTTCGCGTGACGCCGAGACGCTCGCCACGGCTCGCCGCCAAACCCAGAAGCAGTCTGCGGCTGGACGACGGCAGCAGCAGATTGGTGTCCGCCACCCAGACCGTCACGTTCGCTCCAACGCTGCCTTGCGCAAACTCGCGGCGTCCTCCGCCAGCTCGCGCAAGCGCTCGGTGTCGCGGCATCGGGCGGAGAGCGCTTGGAACGAAGCGTCGATCAGCGCCAGTTCGTCGGCTGGCGACGGCGCGAAGATAGCAGGGCAAGCCTCCGCCAGAGGCATGTCGAAGCCGATGGACGTATCGGGCAACGCCGCCCTCACTTCGTCCGCGAGCGACTGTTCAATCCGCCGAGCAGCGCGGTACATGCCTTGGCGACGACGTTGCATGGGGCAGCCCTTCCCCCTTGGCCAAGCGGCCATGCTGGCTGAACGGGGAACGCGACGCAAGCGACACGACACGGCCAGCAGGGGGCTCGCAAGCGCTTGTTTTTCACCCCGCTTTTCGTATCTCATGGGCGGCGATGGGGGAAGAGATACGCAAGCGGCACTTCGACGCCGAGGACTTCAGTCGGTTTCGGCGGCGGCTGAACGCCGAGACGGCGCTGGTGGGCGAGCTGTTCGAGGAGGACGGGCTCAGCAAGCGGGGCGACATCGTCGGCTTCGAGCTGGAAGCGTGGATCGTGGATGCCGAGGGGCAGCCGCATCCGCACAACCAGCGGCTGCTCGAAGCCATCGACAGTCCGCTCGTGGTGCCGGAGCTGGCGGCGTTCAACGTCGAGCTCAACGGCAGCCCGACGGCGCTCAGCGGGCACATCTTTTCGCGCATCCACGACGAACTCGCGGCGACCTGGGACATCTGCCGGGCCGGTGCCGATCAGCTCGGCTGCAGGCTCGCCACGGTGGGCATTCTGCCGACCATCCGCCCGGAACTGCTGAACTCGAAGCACATGTCCGCGCTGGTGCGCTACCAGGCGCTGAACGACCGCATCCTCGCGCTGCGCGACGGCAATCCGCTGCATCTTCGCGTGGCTGCCGCGGATGAGTTGGACATGACCCACGACGACGTG
The DNA here is from genome assembly GCA_965243175.1 of Candidatus Azotimanducaceae bacterium. Lineage (GTDB taxonomy): Bacteria > Pseudomonadota > Gammaproteobacteria > Pseudomonadales > Azotimanducaceae > VXYL01. Next base: position 4,281,924 of record OZ251532.1, read on the forward strand.
ATGCTGGAGGCGGCGGCGACGTCGTTCCAGATCCACCTGCAATGTCGGCCGGAACGCGCCGCGCGGGACTTCAACGCCGCGCTGGTGGCCTCGGCGCCGATGGTGGCGCTGGCCGCCAACTCGCCGTTTCTGTTCGGCCACTCGCTGTGGGAGGAGACGCGCATTCCGCTCTTCGAGCAGGCGGTGGCGGTGGGGCCGCGGGCGCCGGCGCGGGTCACCTTCGGCACCGGCTATGCGGAACGCTCGCTGTTCGAGATCTTCGCCGAGAACCAGCGCGACCACCCCATCCTGCTGCCGTTCGTGCAGCCCGACGAACCGGCGCACAAGTTCGCCCACGTGCGCTTCCAGAACGGCACCATCTGGCGTTGGAACCGGCCGCTGCTCGGCTTCGACTACGATGGCGAGCCGCATCTGCGGATCGAGCACCGGGTGGTGCCGGCCGGGCCGACCATCCGCGACTGCGTGGCCAACGCGGCGGCGTATCTGGGGATGGTGCGCGGGCTGGTGGAGGACGCCGAGCCGATTGAATCGCGCATCCCCTTCGAGGTCGCGGAGCGCAACTTCTACGCCGCGGCGAAGCATGGCTTGGACGCCGAGCTGGTGTGGGCAGATGGCGTCGAATGTCGCGCCGGGGAGCTGCTCGGCGAGCGGCTGCTGCCGTTGGCGAAGGCCGCGCTGACCGGGATCGGCATTCCGGAAGACGACGTCTCGCGCTACATCGGCATCGCCGAAGCGCGGGTGGCGAATCGGCAGACCGGCGCGAACTGGCAGCGCAAGTGGGTCGCCAGGCACGGCGAGGACTGGGCGGCGCTGACCCGCGCCTACGTGGACGCCCAGGAGAGCGGCGAGCCTGTGCATACCTGGTCTTGAGGGACGTCGTGCGGCTTCGGGTCGAGCGCGGTTTTCCGGCAGCGGTCGCGGGGCTGCCGGCCGGGGCGCTCGCCAATGCGCTCGGCGGGCCGACGCTGTTCGACATGCGCCGGGGCGACGAGGCACCGCTCTTCGTCTCGGTGCTGCAGCACGGCAACGAGGTCTCGGGGTGGGACGCCGTACGCGGGCTGCGTGATGAGCTCGTTGCGGCGTCGTCGCTGCTCTTCGTCGGCAACGTCGCGGCGGCGCGTCTCGACCGACGCTGCGCGGCGGACGGCATCGACTTCAACCGCGTCTGGGAGGGCGGCGACTCGCCAGCCGCAGCGGTCGCCGAGGAACTGGTGGCGATTGCGGAAGAGGCGCAGCCGTGGCTTGCCGTGGACGTCCACAACAACACCGGGCGCAACCCGCCCTACTCCGTGATCTTCGAGACCGACCGCCGAACCCTTGCGGCAGCGCGGGCGTTCTCTTCCCAAGCGCTCTTGGCCACGCAGCCGAACGGCGTGCAGACGCGGCGCTTCGCGCGCTTCTGCACGGCGCTGACCATCGAGGTCGGCACACCGGACGATCCATTGAGCCGATGCCGGGCGCGTGGCTACCTGGCGCGTTTGCTCGCCGAGCGGCACGTTCCATCAAACGACGGGACGCCGCTGCGCCTGTTCGAGACCGCGGCGCGGGTCACCGTGTCCGCCGACGCGGCGGTGGTGCCGCAGACCCAGGCGTTCAACTTCCGCCGTGCGCCGCGCGGACTCGCGTTGGCGAAAGGCGGCGCTTTGCAGGCGTGGTCCGCGGATGGTCGGCGGGTGGACGACGACTATCTGGTAGTAGACAGCGACATCACGCGCCTGGGCAAGCCGACGGTGCTCGGCATGTACACCGCGGATGTGGAGGCGGCGCGGCTCGACTGCTTGTGCTATCTGCTGGCGGCCCGTTCGACCGATGGCTGACGCGCGCCGCTTCGTCACACTCGACGGGCCCTTCACGATGCTGCACGGCAGCATCGAGTCGCCGACCATCGCCTACGAGACCTGGGGCGAGCTCTCGCCAGCCGCGGACAACGCGGTGCTGCTCTTCACCGGCCTCTCGCCTTCCGCCCACGCGGCGTCGTCGCCCGAGGACGCTTCGGCGGGCTGGTGGGAGGACATGATCGGCGCCGACAAGCCCATCGACACCTCGCGCTACTTCGTGATCTGCGTCAACTCCCTCGGCAGCTGCTTCGGCTCCACCGGCCCGGCTTCCGCGAATCCGGTTAGCGGGCGCCGCTATCGGCTCGACTTCCCGATGCTGGCGCTGGAGGACGTCGCCAAGGCGGGCGAGGCGGTGGTGGAGAGTCTCGCCGTGGAGCGCTTGCATGCGGTGGTCGGAGCGTCGATGGGCGGCATGACCGCCCTCGCCTACGCGGTCTGCCACCCGCAGCGCGCGGACGGCGTGCTGCTGATTTCGTCGGCGATGCGCTCGGAGCCGTTCGCCATCGCCTTGCGCTCGCTGCAGCGGGAGCTGATCCGCAACGACCCGGCCTGGCGCGACGGCGAGTACGCGCTCGACCAGCCGCCGGTGCAGGGCATGAGGCTCGCGCGCAAGCTCGGCATGATCACCTACCGCTCGGCGGCCGAGTGGCGGCAGCGCTTCGGGCGCGAACGGGCGACCGACCGCGGCGCCGGACAGCGCTTCGGCATCGACTTCGAGGTGGAGTCCTATCTGGAAGCCCACGCCGACAAGTTCGTCGGGGCGTTCGATCCGAATTGCTATCTGTATCTCTCGCGGGCGATGGATCTGTTCGACATCGCCGACCACGGCGGCTCGCTAGACGACGGCTTGAGGCGGGTTACGGCACGGCGCGCGTTGGTCATCGGCGTGGAGTCGGACTTTCTGTTTCCGCTGCATCAGCAGCGGCAGCTTGCGGACGGGTTGCGGCAGAGCGTGGCGGACGTCGAGTTCAAGCCCTTGGCTTCGATCCAGGGCCACGACTCGTTTCTGGTGGACATGGACCGATTCCGGCCAGCGGTGGCGAGTTTTTTCTAGCGGCCCGTGGCGTGGCCTCAAGGTTGGACGACCAGGCCCTCGGCGACGACTTCCCCGACCACCGCGGCTTCCGCGTAGCCGAGACGCCGTAGTTCGCGCATGCAACTCGACGCTGCCGCGGCGGGGATGCCGGCCAGCAGGCCGCCGGAGGTTTGCGGGTCGGCGAGCAGACGCACCGCCGGGTTGTCGGGGCGGATCTTGCTGATCACGTAGTCGTCCAGGGCCTGTTCGTTGTTGCGTTGCAGCGAACTCGCCACGCCGTCGGCAACGAGCGCCGATGCGCCGGGCAGGAGCGGCACGCTCGCCGCCAGCACTGCGCCGAGGCGCGAAGCGCGGGTCATTTCGGAGAGGTGGCCGGCGAGGCCGAAGCCCGAAACATCGGTGCAGCCGTGGACGTCGTGGTCGCGCAGCACCTGCACGGCGTCGGCATTGGACTGGTCCATGTGCTCGATTGCCGCCACCACGTCGGCGGCGCGAGCGCGGCCACGCATCGCCCCGGCGAGCACCGCGCCGGTGCCGAGCGGTTTCGTCAGGACGAGACTATCGCCTTCGCGCAGCCCGCCCTTGTCGAGAGAGTTGCCATCAAGGGCCCCGGACACGGTGAAGGAGATGCCTAGGTCGGCGCCCTCGGCGGAGTGGCCGCCGACGAGATCGACGCCGTGGCGACGGAAGACCGCGAGCGCGCCGGCCATCATCTGGAAAAGATCCTCTTCCATCATGGCGTCCGCCATCAGCGGCACGGTGGCGAGCGCCAACGCGAAGGTCGGCGTCGCGCCCATGGCGAACAGGTCGTTCAAGGCATGGTGGGCGCCGATTCGTCCGAAGCGGTACGGGTCGCCGATCATGGCGCGGAAGCCGTCGCAGCTGACCGCCAACTCGCCGGAGGCGCGCACGACGGCCGCGTCGTCGCCGATGCCGCGCACCGTGTTCGGCGAAGTCTCGACGGCAAGCCGGTCCAGCGTTCGACGCAGAACGTCCGCGCCGATCTTGGCGCCGCAGCCGCCGCAGCGCATCGTCTGGGGAGCGTCCTCGCCGGATACGAACGTGGCAGGCGCGGCCGCGTCCATGGTCGGCAACTCGTTGAACTTGCGCATGAAACGGCGGTCGATGCGCTGCTTCCAGCGCCACACCCAAGCGCCGGCGGCGGTCAATCGGCCACGGCTCGCGACCGCTCTTCCGTTGCCCAAGCCGACAATCGCCATGGCGTGGCGTTGCGCCCGAAACTTGCGCTGGCGGCCGTTCGTCGCGCAGGCGCGCAGATTGGCCGCCAGCGTCGGCCCCTGGCGCACGGCGTAGACGCCGGATTTCGGTCGCGGGCTGCCGACGACCGTGGCCACGTCGCCAGCGGCGAAGACGGTCGCATGGGAGGTCGACTGTAGCGCGTCGTTCACCTCGATGAAGCCGTCGGCATCTGTGGCCAAGCCGGCAGCCGCAGGCCAAGTCGGCGCCGCTACGCCGGTCACCCAAAGCACATGGTCGACGCGAACGGCGCCCCCGTCTTCGGCGACGACTTCGCCGTCCTCAGCGCTCACGACGCGGAAACCAGTGCATGTCTCGATGCCGCGACGTTCCAGCGCCTTCGCCACGTGCCGCCGCGCCGCAGCCCCAAAGCCGGGGAGAATCCGCGCTCCGGCTTCGAGCAGCACACACTTCACGCCGTGGCGGGAGGCAATCGCCAAGGCGAGCTCGACGCTGCCGGGGCCGGCGCCGACGAGCGCGATTCGGCGCAGCGCACCGTCCTTCAAGAGCCGCTCCCAGACCGGAACGAAGGTGCCGATGGGCTTCACCGGGGTTGCGAAGGCCGACGCGGTCCCGCCGCCCGGAACGCCGCCGGTGTTGATGGAAAGCACGTCGTAGCCCAACGGCGGGCGGTCGTCGAACTCGATGCGCCGCGCCTGCAAGTCCAAGCCGGTGGCTTCGGCGGCGATGAAGCGCGCATCGGCGAACGCCGCCAGCCGCGCCAGGTCGATGTGGATGTCGTCCCAGCCGTAGTGCCCGGCGACGTAGCCCGGCAACATGCCGCTGTAGGGCGAGTGCGGCTCGCGGGCGACGATGGAGAGGCGCACCCCCGGTGCCGGCTTCATGCCGAACGCCTTCAGCACCTGCACATGCGCGTGGCCGCCGCCGAGCAGCACGACGTCGCGGCTTTGGGGCGTGTCGAGAGGCGTCATCGCTGCTCGCTCGGCTCGGCGCTCGGCGGCGACGATGCGGCGAAACGTAGCCCAGATCGGGTTCCCGCTCAACGCCTCGGCTGTCGGCCTGAGCCTCTACAGGCGGTGTTAGCGCAAGACCGTAATGTCCCCTTTGCGCAAGTTAGAGATGTCCCCTTTGGACTTAGGGTGTTGCCTTTTCGCGGAAGCGAGGAGGTGGAAGTTGAAGGGGACGATGACGGTGGCGGAGGCGGATCGCGCGGCGGTGGTCATGGCGGTGGTGGAGAAGCGGATGAGGCAGCGCGAGGCGGCGGAGCGTCTGGGGCTGTGCGTGCGGCAGGTGAAGCGGCTGGCGAAGCGCTACCGGGCGCATGGCGCTGCCGGGATGGCGTCGGCGCGGCGCGGGGTTCCGTCGAACCGGGCGTTCGGCGAGGAGGCGCGGCGGGAGGCGCTGCGGCTGGTTCGGGAGCACTACGCGGACTTCGGGCCGACGTTCGCGGCGGAGAAGCTGCTGGAGAGGCACGGGGTGGCGGTGTCGCGGGAGACGCTGCGGAAGTGGATGACGGAGGACGGGCTGTGGCGTCCGAAGGGCCGTCGGGAGGCGGTGGTCCACCAGAGCCGCGAGCGCCGGCCGCGGCTCGGCGAGCTGGTGCAGGTGGACGGTTCGCCGCACGACTGGTTCGAGGGGCGCGGGCCGCGCTGCGCGCTGATCGTGTTCATCGACGACGCCACGAGCCGGCTGCTGGCGCTGCGGTTCTTCGCGGCGGAGACGACGGAGGCGTACATGGAGACGCTGCGCGGGCACCTCGCCGAGCACGGCCGGCCGGTGTCGCTGTACTCGGACCGCTACGGCGTGTTCCGCGTGAACCGGAAGGGCCGCGAGGGCGTGCCGACGCAGTTCACGCGGGCGCTGCGGACGCTGGACATCGAGCCGATCCACGCGCGCGCGCCGCAGGCGAAGGGGCGGGTGGAGCGGGCGAACCGGACGCTGCAGGACCGGCTGGCGAAGGAGATGCGGCTGCGCGGCATCGGCGGCATGGAGGCGGCGAACGCGCGTACCTGCCGGAGTTCGTCGCGGAGCACAACCGGCGCTTCGCGGTGGCGCCGCGGGAGGCGGAGGACGCGCACCGTCCGGTGCTCCACGACGCGGACGAACTGGCGCTGATCCTCAGCGAGCACCACGCGCGCAAGCTGTCGAAGAACCTGACGTTCCAGTTCGAGCGGCGCGAGCACCAGCTGACGGGCGAGAGGAAGGGCCGCCGGCTTCGCGGCGCGGCGGTGACGGTGTGCAAGGGCTACGACGGGTCGGTGGCGGTGCTGCTCGGCGGCCGGCGACTGGCGTTCCGCGTGCTCGGGGAAGGCGAGGCGGCGGTTCCGGTCGCGGACGAGAAGGACGTCGGGGAGCGGGTGGACGCCGCCAAGGCGGCGCAGGCGGCGCGGACGGGCTGGAAGCCGGCGCCGGACCATCCCTGGCGGCAGTCGTTCAAGGCCTCCCGGCGGGACGCGGCGTGAGCCGGCGGCCTCGTCCGAACGCGCCCCGCGTTTTCCACCGCCTTCCCACCGCCGCTCTTGAAGTCGAGGGGATCGCGGCCGTGGAAAGGCGGTGGAAAACGCTGCTCGGCTCGTCCAGGCGAACCGCCTCGCGCAGCGGCGGCAGGCGGTTCCGAGGCTAGGAGAAGGGGACATCTCTACTTTGCACAAAAGGGGACATCTCTACTTTGCGTTGACAGTCCCTGCGTCGGGGTTGATAGGCGGCACCGGGTCCATTATGTTGCATCGCTTCGCTGGGCGGGAGCAGAGCGCCGATAGTGATTCAGATCGCCCGGCATGGGCTGTCCTTCGTTAGGGACGCGGCATGGACCGCGCAGCGGGCAGCCTTCAAGGAACGCCACTTCGCTCGCTTCGAGGGGTTCGTCGAGCCGGGTTTGCTCGACGCCTTGACGCCCTTGCTGGCCGCGGGCGACTTCCGCTACGGCGCCCACCTGAACGAGAGAGGCGTCGTCTGCACGACGGAATTGCGTCTGTGGCATCGCGACCCTCTGGCCAAACTGCTGCGCTTCATCACCTCTCGGCGGGAGTTGCACCAGGCCATCTCCGAACTCGTCGGCCGCGAAGTCCGCGCTTTGGATGGACGGTGCTACAAAAGAGGCCCCGAGCACTTCGACGACTGGCATGGAGACGACATCTGCGGGCGCGTCGCTGGTTTCAGTCTCGGTTTGCAGCGCGAGGCCATTGTCGGCGGCGAGTTCGAGATGAAGAACTGGAAGACGGGCGCCGCGTCCACGTTCGCTCCGCCATCGTTCGGAGAGGCCACGATCTTCGACATCGACGCCTCGCTGGTCCACCGCGTGTGTCGCGTGGAGAGCGCGACCCAGAGAATCTGCTGGGCCGGATGGTTTCTGGAAGAGGGCGAAGACCCGCTTCGCAAGCTGGTTCGCGAGGTGCCCCGCTAGCCGTTGCCGGGCTCTACGGGCTCAGGGCCGGCGCTTGCTGCGGCTGACTTCCGCGGCGGCGTAGTTCCGCCGGAATTCGTCTAGGAATCTCGCGATCTGGGCAGGCGTGAACTGGCGGTAGCGTTCCAAGTATTCGTCGGAGAAGAACTGCACCGCCCGCGGGCGCTCCTCCGGCCACGGCCCTTGGTAGTTGGCCAGCGGGTCCTTTCTCATTCACCCGGTCCGCTTCCTGAAGGGGATCGACGCGATGCGGGAGCGCTTCACGGCGGCGGAGGCGTACCGGGCGTTCGAGGTGTCGCGGGCGACGTACTACGAGTGGCGCAAGCGGCTGAAGGAGGGCGGCGAGGCGGGTCTGGTTCCGCGGGTCGGTGGCGGTGCTGCTCGGCGGGCGGCGGCTGGCGTTCCGCGTGCTCGGGGAAGGCGAGGCGGCGGTTCCGGTCGCGGACGAGAAGGACGTCGGCGGGCGGGTGGACGCCGCCAAGGCGGCGCGGGCAGGCTGGAAGCCGGCGCGGGACCATCCCTGGCGGCGGGCGTTCAAGGCCTCCCGGCGGGACGCGGCGTGAGCCGGCGGTTTCGTCCGGACGCGCCCCGCGTTTTCCACCGCCTTCCCACCGCCGCTCTTGAAGTCGAGGGGATCGCGGCCGTGGAAAGGCGGTGGAAAGCGCAGCTCGGCTCGTCCAGGCGAACCGCCTCGCGCGGCGGCAGGCGGTTCCGAGGCTAGGAGAAGGGGACATCTCTACTTTGCACAGAAGGGGACATCTCTACTTTGCGTTGACAGAGCCTCTACAGGCGGTTGACATCGGGCGCTCTTGCAGGCAGTCTCCTTGCTGAAGTACGCTGTTCGCTCCGCTGACGAGGGATGTGCGCGGGACATATGCTGGGCGAGCGTTTCGCGGGTGCCGCATGAAGGTAGAGCGGCTCGCCGTGGCTGCGGGGCCAACCAAGCTGAAGCACAGAGGAGCCTAGGAAAATGACCAACTCGAAGACCCCCCCCCCCCCCCCCGACGGCCGCGTCGAGTGGGAGCCCTGCCGTGGCTAGCGCGTCGAGCGAACACGACGCGGGCGAAGCGCCCGCGAAGAAGCCTTGGAGCAGGCCCACCTTCTACCGCCTTACGGACGTGATCGAGAGCCACGGCAATCCGACGGCCAAGAGCCACACCATATATGGATTCGCGGCGAGTGAGAACGAGACCGGCCCTACCACCACCCCGTTCCAGAAGAACTATCGACCAGCCTCCGCCTAGTCCCGCGAACACGCGCTGCCGAGCGCTCGTCGCTGAAAGCATCGAGCACGACGTTGCCGCTGTTGCGGTCGTCTGCTCCAGGTCATGGCAGAGAACCTTGGCCGTCGGCAGCCATGCGGTGGCGTCGGCGCGAAGCAGCGCCACATCTCCGCCGGCATCCCGGCAGCGACAGATCCTCCGAAACTTCGCCTCGCGCCCCATCCTTGGATCTTTTCTGGGGATCCCCTCCAAGGATCGCTCCGATTCCAACCGAATAGCCTGCGAGGGCTACTCAACGCCACGCCTGCGCTTGCGCCACGCGGCGCCGGGAATCAGCGGGAGTAGCTGCTGTCGGCTCGGTTCTACGATTCGGCGACCACCGCGTCCATGAAGTCCAGATTGACGCCGTCGGCAATCGTGCCGGGATGGCGGAGGTCCCTCGCTCGCATCACGACGCCCCTGCCGAAGCGCTCGATCAGCGAGTCGATGGTGGTTTCCAGCTGGTGCTGCGGCCCGTCCTCCAAGAGGTCGAGCTGCCAAGGCGACTCGCGGCGGGTCAGGTCGAAGGCCGCCATGCCGACGAGGCGGAATGGGCCCGGGTGATCGAACTGGCCAAGCAGATGCCGTGCCGCTTCCAGGAATTCCCGGCCGAGATGCGCTGGCTTGCGTAGCCGACGCTGCCGCGTGAGCATTTGGAATCCGCTCGTCTTCAAGCGCACGCGCACGCCTCGCGCCGCGCAGCCCTTGGCGCGGACGCGGCGGGCGATGCGCTCGGCGGCGCGGCGCAAGTGGCGCACGATTTCGGCGCGGCTGGTCACGTCGGCGGCGAGAGTACGGTCCGAGCCGATGCTCTGCGCTCGCCGGGCGCGCAGCACTGGACGCGGGTCGGCGGCGTTGGCCAAGCGGTGGAAGCGAACACCTAGGCCGCCGAGCCGTTCTTCGAGGAAGCCTAAATCGGCACCCGCGACATCGCCGATGGTGTGCAGGCCGAGCGCGGTCAAGCGAGGCACTGTCTTGCGTCCTGCGCCCCACAGTCGAGCCACCGGAAGCGGCGCCAGCCACGCCTTGGCCTGTTCCGGCGGCACCACCGTGATGCCGTCCGGCTTGTCGTGGGCGCTCGCCACCTTGGCGACGTACTTGCTGCCGGCGGCACCCACGGAGATGGTCAGCCCGGTGGCGCGTCGCACGGCCTCCTTGACGCGCTGGCACATGGTGCGCGGCGGGCCGAACAGGCGCTCGGCGCCGGACATGTCGAGAAACGCTTCGTCCAGCGACAGCGCCTCGACGCGGGGCGAGAAGTCCGCGAAGACGCGCATGACGCGCTCGGAGATCTCCGAGTAGCGGTCGAAGCGCGGTGGCACGCAAACCGCGTGCGGACAACGACGTCTCGCCTGCCCCACCGGCATCGCGCTGCCGACGCCGTAGCGTCGCGCTTCGTAGCTGGCCGCCAGCACCACGCCGCGCCAGCTGGTCGGCCCCACCAGCACCGGCTTGCCGCGCAGCCGCGGATCGTCGCGCTGCTCGACGGCGGCGTAGAAGGCGTCCATGTCCGCGTGAAGGACGGTGCGCGGCCAAGCGTCCATGAGCCGACTATGCTGGATGCATCAACAGTTGGCAAGGGGATTCGAGCGTCGCCAACGGGCGAGCACATCGACGGAACGGCCTCCATTTGTGCGACATCGCTGCAATTCGTGTAGGAAATCCGCCCGGCGTGATCCACGGCCTGCGGAGAGCCGCCATGATGCGCGCACTTCGACCAGACGGTGCGCGACAGTGGTACGCTCAAAGCATGTTCGTGATGCCCTTGCTCCATCGCCAGACGCCCGCGCCGCGCGCGAAGGAGGCTCTGCGCCAGCGGGCGGCGTTGGCGGCGGTGCCTGCGCCAGCTCGGGCGCCCGTGCCGGCTCAGGAGCCGGCGGACCCCCGCGTCGACTACATCCCCGTGCCGCCGGTCGGCTATGACGACGAAGGCTACCCGGTCGAGGACAGCGTGGGCCAAAGCCAAAAGCACATAGACCAGACGCTCGACTCCTATGCGACGGTGCGCGACTGGTGCCGGCGCAAGGGTCTCGGGGAAGTCTTCTCGGACCTGGTCATGCCGTACCTGCGCGGGCAGCGGAACAAGGTGGTGTGTCCGGACCTGATGGTGTCGCTGCGGGCCGAGCGGCGCGATGAGCGCACGTCGTACAAGCTGTGGGAGAACTCGACGCCGGACTTCGTGATGGAGGCGCTGTCGAACAGCACTTGGAAGGCCGACGTGCGGGCGAAGAAGCGGTTGTACCGGCACCTCGGCGTGAGCGAGTACTGGCTGTTCGACCCCGCCGGCAAGCGCCTCGAGGAGCGGCTGCGGGGCTACCGGCTGCGACGGTACACGTATCGCGGGCGCGTCCTGCATCTGTACGGACTGGTGCGCCCGAACCGCCAAGGCCGGTGGGCGAGCGAGGTGCTGGGGCTTGAACTGTGCGTACGGGAGAAGGGCGACATGCGCCTCTACGATCCGGCGGCCAGCGAGTTTCTGCACAGCATCGAAGAGTCGTATGCCCGCGCCCACGCATTGGACGACGAGCGGCAGAACGCGGCACGCGAGCGGACGGCTCGCCAAGCCGCCGAGCAGCGAGCGCAGAGCGCCGATAAGCGAGCGGAGAGCGCCGATAAGCGAGCGGAGAGCGCCGAGCAGCGAGCAAGGGCCGCGGAAGCGCGGGCGAAGGCGGCGCAGGAGGCTGCCGACAGCCGCATCGCCGCGCTGGAGGCGCAACTGCGCGCGCAACGCCAGCCGGACTGATCAAGCGCACTGCCGCCTCGCCCGCTTGAGAGCTGAACCGTGCGGCAAGAACTCTTCGCCATGCCCAAGCCATCCCAGACGCCTCAAGTCGCGAACGTCGTCCACTGAAGTATCGGGCCGCGCGCCACACCAGAGTCGCGCATCCACTACACTGCGGCTTCGAAAAACCGGGAGACGACGACATGGCCGATCAAGCGAGCCGATTCAGCGGCGGGTGTCGCTGCGGCGAAGTGCGCTACGAGTGTTCCGCGGCGCCGGTGTTCACGGGCCACTGCCACTGCCGCGATTGCCAGTACGCATCGGGCGGCGGCTACTCCACCATCTTTGGGGTACCGGCCGATGCGCTCGCCCTCAGCGGCGAACTCTCCGGCTACACGGTCGATACGGACAGCGGCAACCAGGTGACGCGCAAGTTCTGCCCGCGGTGCGGCTCGCCGATGCTCTCCGAGCTCTCCGCCAATCCGGCGATGGTCGTGCTGAAGGCCGCCACCCTCGACGATCCCGGCTGGCTGGCGCCGACGTTCCATATCTGGACCGCGAGCGCCCAGCCCTGGGCCGAGACCTCTTCGGAACTGCCGAAGTTCGAGAAGAGTCCGGCCTGATCGACAGCGCAGGCAAGCGCCGAGCGGACGCCGCCGAGCGCCCGGCGGAACCGCCTGGAATTCGGCGCGAATCGGCAGAGCCCGCCTGGCGGCTGGAGACCGCGGCGTTGGCGCGTCTGGGGGCGCCGATCGCGGCCACACAGTTCTTCATCATGGGCATGGGCTTCATGGACACCGTGATGGCCGGCCACTACGCATCCCTGCACCTCGCCGGGGTCGCGCTCGGCGGCAACGTGCTGTGGCCGGTGTTTCTGCTGTTCGCCGGATTCACGATGTCCATCACGCCGATCGCGGCGCAGATGGTGGGCGGCGGGCGGGTCTCGGAAGTGGGCGCGGTGGTGCGCCAAGGGCTGCTGCTGGCAGCCATCGCGAGCATCCCGGCGGTGATCATCGTGATTTCGTCGGCGCCGCTTTTCACCCTCTTCCGCATCGACCCGGACGCCACGGACATCGCCATCCGCTATCTGCGCGCGGCGGCGTTCGGGCTGCCAGCCGGCATGTGCTACATCCTGCTGCGCGGCGCCTCCGAAGGCCTCGGCCACACGGTGGGGCCGATGGTGATCGCCGGCACGGCATTGGCGCTGAACGCGGTGCTCAACTACGCCTTCATCTACGGCGCCTTCGGCGCGCCCGAGCTCGGCGGCGAGGGCTGCGGCTGGGCGACCGCCATCGTCATGTGGTTCGAGTTGGCGGCGGTGCTGCTGCTCGCCCGCTTCCCCTACTTCCGCAAGACCGGCCTGTGGCAGCGCTTCCGCGGGCCGGATTGGCGGCGCATCGGCCACATTCTGAAGGTCGGCGTGCCCATCGGGCTGTCCTCCTTCGTGGGCATGGTGCTGTTCACCGTGGTCGGCTTTCTGGTGGGCAGCATCGGCGTCACGGCGATCGCCGCGCACACCATCGCCGGCAACATCAACTGGGCGACGTTCGTGATCCCGATGGCGCTCGGCACCGCCGCGGGAATCCGCATCGGCTTCTGCGTCGGCGCCGGGGACTACGCCCGGGCGGCTGGCGTGGCGCGAACCGCCTTCGCGCTGTCGCTCGGCTACGCGGTAGTGGTGAGCGGCCTGCTGGTGCTGCTGCGCCACCATGTGGTCGCCATCTACAGCGACGACGAGGCGGTGAAGGCGCTGGCCGCGGCACTGATCCTGATCGTCGCCGTCTACCAGATCTTCGACGACACCCAGGGCACGATGGCCGGCGCCTTGCGCGGCTACAAGGACACGCGAGTGCCGATGGTCTACTCGATCCTCGGCTACTGGGCGTTCGCCCTGCCCTTGGGCGTGGTTCTGGGATTCGGTCTCTGGGGACTGCCCTCGCTCGGCGTCTACGGCTTCTGGCTGGCGCTCGCCATCGGCCTCGCCGCGGTGGCCACGGCGATGGGCGGGCGCCTCTACAACACCAGTCGGAACCCGGCGCGCATCGCCCGTCTCTCGCACTGACGCTACGCGCTGGGCTCCGGCGGAACGTGGACGACGAGACCGTCGAGGTCGTCGCGCATGGCGATCTGGCAGGTCAGGCGGCTGCGCGGCTGACGTCCGGGAGTGAACTCGAGGATGTCGCGTTCGTCGCCGACCGGTTCGCCGACGCGCGCGAACCACTGTTCGTCGACGACCGCGTGGCAGGTGGAGCAGGTGCAGCCGCCGCCGCACTGGGCGCGAATGCCGGCCACGCCGTTGTCCACCGCGCAGTCCATCACCGAACCGTCGAGGTCCGCGGCGTGGCTCTCCCGACGCCCGTCGGGATGGACGAAGACGACCACCGGCATGACGGTTTGCACGTTCGCACTCGCAATTCAGCCTGTTCGCCCCCATATGTTACGATGGCGCGTTTTTTCGCTCTCGCGCCCTCTCCACGCGCCACCCATCCCCCAACGCTCGCAAGAGGTGACATGGCCACGGAAAAAGAGAAGCAGCAGTCCCGCGTCAAGGAACTGATCGCCAAGGGCAAGGAGCAGGGCTACCTGACCTACGCCGAAGTCAACGATCACCTGCCGGACGACATCAGCGATCCGGACCAGATCGAAGACGTGATCTCCATGATCAACGACATGGGCATCACCGTCTACGAATCCGCCGAGGCCGCGCCGGACGCGGACGAACTGCTCAACGCCGGCGACAACACCACCGACGAGCTGGCGGCGGAGGAAGCCGCGGCCGCGTTGGCGGCGGTGGAGACCGAGACCGGCCGCACCACCGATCCGGTGCGCATGTACATGCGCGAAATGGGCACCGTGGAACTGCTCACCCGCGAAGGCGAGATCGCCATCGCCAAGCGCATCGAAGAGGGCATCCGCGACGTGCTCTCCGCCACCGCGCACTACCCGGGCACGGTCGAGTACATCCTCGACCGCTACGCCGACGTGGCCCGGCAGGACAAGCTGCCGGACCTGCTCGTCGGCTATCTCGACCCGGCCGACCATGTGCCGCCCGCCGCCAAGGTCGACCTCACCACCGCCAACGAGAACAAGGACGACGACACCACCGAAGAACGCAAAGGCCCGGACCCGGTGGAAGCGCGGCGCCGCTTCACCGCCCTCAAGCGCGCCTTCAACGCCTCGCGCCGCTCCCTCGCGCTGGCCAAGAAGCGCGACACGGCCGGCGCCTGCGCCAAGGACGACATGGTCAAGATGGCCTCGGTGTTCTGCTTCTTCAAGCTGGTGCCCAAGCACTACGACGCCGCGGTGGACATGCCGCGCGCCGCGCTGCGCCGCATTCGCCGCCAGGAGCGCACCATCCAGAACGCCTGCGTCAACCAGGCCGGCATGCGCCGCAAGGACTTCCTCGCCGACTACCCCGGCCACGAGACCTCCACCGCCTGGCTGGATCGCCGCATCGCGCAGCGCCGCGACTACAGCCGCCGCCTCGCCCGGCTGCGCGACGACATCGTGCTGGCGCAGAAGAAGATCCGCGCCGTCACCACCGAGGCCGGCATGACGGTCGCCGAGATCAAGGACATCAACCGCCGCATGTCCATCGGCGAAGCGAAGATGCGCCGCGCCAAGAAAGACATGGTGGAAGCGAACCTGCGCCTGGTGATCTCCATCGCCAAGAAGTACACCAACCGCGGTCTGCAGTTCCTCGACCTCATCCAGGAAGGCAACATCGGCCTGATGAAGGCGGTGGACAAGTTCGAGTACCGGCGCGGCTACAAGTTCTCCACCTACGCCACCTGGTGGATTCGCCAGGCGATCACCCGCTCCATCGCCGACCAGGCGCGCACCATCCGCATCCCGGTCCACATGATCGAGACCATCAACAAGCTGACGCGCATTTCCCGCCAGATGCTGCAGGAGAAGGGCCGCGAGCCGACGCCGGAAGAGCTCGGCGAACGCATGGAAATGTCCGAGGAGAAAGTGCGCCGCGTGCTCAAGATCGCCAAGGACCCGATCTCCATGGAGACCCCCGTCGGCGACGACGAGGACTCGCACCTCGGCGACTTCATCGAGGACGTGACGATCGGCTCCCCGGCGGAACTCGCCACCGGCCACGGCCTCAAGGACGCGACGCGAACGGTGCTCGGCGGCCTGACGACCCGCGAAGCCAAGGTGCTGCGCATGCGCTTCGGCATCGACATGAACACCGACCACACCCTCGAGGAAGTCGGCAAGCAGTTCGACGTCACGCGCGAACGCATCCGCCAGATCGAGGCCAAGGCGCTGCGCAAGCTGCGCCACCCGAGCCGCAGCGAGCACCTGAAGAGCTTCCTCGAGGAGTGGAGCGAGAAACGCTGACCACGGCCCGGCGGCAAAACGGCAGGCAGCGGATTCCCTGCCTCGCGCAAACACGATAGGCTTGCCAGCCAAGCCCGATGCGGAGCCGCGCCTGAATGGCCGATGTAGTGAACAAGATTCTCGTCGTCGACGACGAGCCGGACCTCGAGCATCTGATGACGCAGCGCCTGCGCCGCGACGTGCGCGCCGGCCGCTTCGAGCTGGTCTTCGCGCACAACGGCGTCGAGGCGCTGGCCAAGCTCGCCGAGGACCGGCACATCAACATGGTGCTGTCGGACATCAACATGCCGGAGATGGACGGCCTGACGCTGCTCGATCAGATCCCGAACGTCGACCCGAACATCCGCGCCGTGATCGTCTCCGCCTACGGCGACATGCAGAACATCCGCACGGCGATGAACCGCGGCGCGTTCGATTTCGTCACCAAGCCCATCGACTTCAACGACCTGCGCATCACCATCGACAAGACGCTCACCCACTTGCAGGTGCTGCGCGACGCGCTGGCCACCCGCGACAAGCTGGTGGCGCTGCAGAACGAGCTCGACGTCGCCAGCAAGATGCAGCAGTCCATCCTGCCCACCGTCTTCCCCGAACTGCCGAACTGCGAGATCTACGGCAACATGGAGGCCGCCCGCGAAGTCGGCGGCGACTTCTTCGACCTGATCCAGCTCGAAGACGGGCGCTACGGCATCGCCATCGCGGACGTCTCCGGCAAGGGCGTGCCAGCGGCGCTGTTCATGATGTCCAGCCGCACCCTGCTGAAGGGCGCCGCCATCGGCCTGCGGCAGCCGGGCGAGGTGCTGCGCGAAGTGAACGATCTGCTCGAACAGGACAACGAATCGATGATGTTCGTGACGCTGTTCTACGGCGTCTACGACCCGGCCACGGGCGAGCTCGTCTACGCCAACGGCGGCCACAATCCGCCCTTGATCGTCCACCCGGACGGCACCTCCGTCGAGTTGGCGCAGACGAACGGCATCGCGCTGGGCGTGATAGGCGGCATGGATTTCGAGCAGAGCAAGGTGGAGCTTGCGCCGGGCGATACCGCGGTGCTGTACACGGACGGCGTCTCGGAGGCGATGAACGGCGTCCACGAAGAATTCGGCATGGAGCGCTTCAGCGAGGTATTCGCCAACGCGCCGCCGGAGGACGCCATCGCCGCCAACCGCGCGGTGTTCAAAGCGGTAAACGATTTCGCCGAGGGCACGCCGCAGTCCGACGACATCACCTGCCTGACGCTGCGCCGCAAGGGGACGTGACGTGGCCGCCCGGCTCGCCCTCGATCTGGACGCCACCCTCGACGAGATGCGGCGCTTGGAGGAGTCGTTGAGCGCGTTCGGCGAAGCGCAGAAGTGGCCGCCAGACCTCGCCTACCAGGTGC
This sequence comes from Candidatus Azotimanducaceae bacterium, assembly GCA_965243175.1. Lineage (GTDB taxonomy): Bacteria > Pseudomonadota > Gammaproteobacteria > Pseudomonadales > Azotimanducaceae > VXYL01. The sequence continues at coordinate 4,299,137 of OZ251532.1, forward strand.
AGCTGGTGGTCGAAGAGCTGTGCGTGAACATCGTCAACTACGGCGGCGACGGCAGCCATCGCATCGAGTTCGTGCTGGAATCCTCCGCCGACAGCCTCTCCATCGACATCGTGGACGACGGCATCGCTTTCAACCCCTTCGAGGAGGCGCCGGCGCCGGATCTGGATTCCGCCGTCGAAGACCGCCCCATCGGCGGCCTCGGCGTCTACTTCGTGAAGACGATGATGGACGAGACGCGCTATCGGCGCGAAGGCGACCGCAACCACATTTCCCTGACCAAGCGGCGTTCCCCGCCGGATGCCCAATGAGCGCGCTGCGGGCTCTGGCCCCGCTGGCCTTCGCCGTTGCCGCCCACGCTGCCGAGGGGCAGCCGGACGAAGCCGAGGCGGCGAGCGCGGCGCCGATTCTGTTCGGCCAGTCGGCCGCGTTCTCCGGGCCCGCCCAGGAACTGGGCCGCAACATGCGCCTCGGCATCGAAGCCGCGTTTCGGGAGGCCAACGAGCGCGGCGGCGTCCACGGCCGCGAGCTTCGGCTCACCTCCCTCGACGACGCCTACGAGCCGGAACGCGCCATTCCCAACACTCGCCGCCTGATCGAAGACGAGGGCGTGTTCGCCTTGATCGGCGCGGTGGGCACGCCTACGTCGCTGGCCGCCGCGCCGGTGGCCGCGGCAGCCGGGGTTCCCTACGTGGCGCCGTTCACCGGCGCGGCGTTCCTGCGCGAAATCCCCGGCCGCGGCGACAACGTCATCAATCTGCGCGCCTCCTACGACGACGAAACGGAAGCGATGGTCGCCCACTTGACGGACGACTTGGCCATCTCGCGCATCGCCGTGATCTACCAGGACGACTCGTTCGGACGCGCTGGCCACGGCGGTGCCCAGAGAGCGCTCAAGCGCCGCGACATGGCGGCGGTCTCGGTGGGCGTCTATCCACGCAACACCACGGCGGTGAAGACGGCACTGCTGGACGTTCGTGCTGGAAATCCAGAGGCGGTGATCCTGGTCGGCGCCTACCAGCCCGTAGCGGCGATGATCGCCTGGGCGCGGCACATCGGCTTCGACCCGGTGTTCATCACCATCTCCTTCGTCGGCAGCAATGCGCTGGCGCAGGAACTGGGCGCGGGCGGCGCGGGCGTCTTCGTCACCCAGGTCGTGCCCTTCCCGCGCGCCGACCAGCCGGCGGTGGTGCCGAACTACGCGCGCGCCTTGGCGGCGCTTGCGCCCGACGCGACGCCCGGCTTCGTTTCGCTGGAGGGCTACCTGGCCGGCCGTCTCGCCATCGCCGCGGTCGAGCGCTGCGCCGAGCAGCTGGACCGCGCGTGCTTCTCTTCGTCCTTGCGCGGCAGCGGCGTCGATCTCGACGGCTTCACGCTGCGCTACGCCGACGACGACAACCAAGGATCGGACCAGGTGTTTCTGACGGTCATCGACAAGCAAGGCGGGTACCGCCCGATCGCGTCGTTGCGGGAGGCGCTGCGATGATGGCCCCGCTGCGCCGCCTCGCGGCGAGCCGCTACCGCATTTCCACGCAGCTCTACGCTGGCATCGGCGCCGCGGTGGCAATGACCTTGGGCGCGAGCCTGGTCGCCTGGCTCTCCTTCGACCGCGTGGACGACGAGCGGGATCTGGTGAACGACGACATCCTGCCGGAAATCGTCGACGCCTTTCGCATCGTGCAAGAAGCCGGCGTGCTGGTCGCCGCCGGGCCGCGCCTGATCTCCGCCGCCAATCCGGCCGAGCTCGCCGCCACCACCGAGAGCGTACGCGCCGACCAGCAGGCGTTCGAGCGGCTGCTGGGCGCGAACGGCGACGGCGCCGGCAGCGGCATCCGCGATCTGGGCCGGACGCTGACCGAGAACATCGACGCCATCGCCAGCGCCATGGAGGAACGCTTCGCGCTGGCGGAACGGAGCGAGCAGGTGCGCACCGACATCGGCGTGGTGCAACTGGAACTGGCGCGCATCCTGATACCGGCGATCGACGACCAGCTCTTCTTCGCCCTCACCGGCTACCGCGCGCTCGACGAACCGCCGGCGCCGCGCGGACGACATCTCTCGGAGGCGGAGATCGACCACTATCGACGCCTCGCCGAACTGCACGCGGACGCCACCATCAGCACGCAGCTTCTGGCCAGCGCCTTCAACCTCTCCGACGAGCACCTGCTGGCGCCGCTGCGGGATCGCTTCCTCTCCACCGTGGGCAGTTTCGAGCGCAATCTCGTCGCCTTGGGCGAGTCGCCCCTGCTAGCTTCCATCGCGCCCCACTTCACGCAGCTGCGCGAGCTCGGCATCGCCGACGACGGCGCGTTCGCGCTGCACAGCGCCGAACTGGCGTTGCAGCGGCGGCAACAGGAACTGCTCAGCGGCAACCGTGAAATCGCGAGCCAGCTGGTGACCGAAGCGGAGAGCACACTCGGCCAAGCCCGCGAGCAGGCGCGGACCTCCATCGAAGCGTCCAAGCAGACCATTCTCACCAGCCGCACGGTGCTCTTGGCGTTGAACGTGCTGAGCATCGTCGGCGCCGTGCTCATCGCCTGGCTGTTCATCGGCCGCGTGCTCCTGAGCCGCATCGAGCGCCTCTCCGAGCGCATGCGCAGCATGGCGGACGGCGAACTCGAAGCGGAAGTGGACATCGACGGCCGCGACGAAGTGGCGGACATGGCGAAGGCGCTGGAAGTGTTCCGCCGCCACGCCTTGGAAGTGCAGCGCTTGAATCTGGTGGAGAAGCTCGCCGAGGAACTGCGCGGCAAGAACGACGAGCTGGAGAGCGCGCTCGCGGAGTTGGAACGCGCCCAGGATCAGATGGTCGCGCAGGAGAAGCTCGCGGCCCTCGGCGAACTGACCGCCGGCGTCGCCCACGAAATCAAGAATCCGCTCAACTTCGTGAAGAACTTCTCGGAAGCCTCCGAAGAGCTGGTCGAAGAGCTCGGCGAGACGTTGGAGGAGGCCGGCGAATCCTTGAAGGAGGAGCAGCGCGACCTGGTCAAGGAGATCAGCCAGGACCTGACCGAGAATCTGGAGCGCATTCGGCACCACGGCGACCGCGCGGACCGCATCGTGCGCGACATGCTGACGATGGGGCGGGACGCAGGCGAACGTCAGCCGACGGACATCAACGCGCTGCTCGAGGAACACACGCAACTCGCCTTCCACGCCGCGCGCGCCACCGACCCCGACTTCCAACTCGCCATCGAGAAGAGCCTCGACCCGAACCTTGGCACCGTGTCGGTGGTCGCCCAGGACTTGAGCCGGGTCTTCGTGAACATGGCGACCAACGCGTGCTACGCCGTGAACGAGCGGCGCGTCGCCGAGTCGGACAGCGACTACCAGCCCACCCTGCACATCGCCACACAACGCTTCGACGACCGCTTCGAGGTGACCATCCGCGACAACGGCAGCGGCATTCCCGACGACGTGGTGGACAAGATCTTCAACCCCTTCTTCACCACCAAGCCGACGGACAAAGGCACGGGCCTGGGACTCGCGCTCTCCAACGACGTGGTGCGCCAGCACGGCGGCACCATCGCCGTCGAGACCGAAGCCGGCGCGTTCACGCAGATGACGGTGTCGATCCCGCTGTCTCCGGCCACAAACGCGGCCACGGAGACGGCGGAGGATTCAGAGGACTCAAGCTAGCGCGACGGGCCGGCGCCAACGCACTCCCACCGTTTGCGATGGCATCGCATCGGTCGCCGGCGTTGGCCGGCGACCGAACGCTTGAACTCTAGCCGACCGCGGCAAGGGCCTCGGCGCGCGAGCCGTGGATCGAGACGATCTTGTCGAAGCCGCTGATCTCGAAGACCTCGCGAATCGGGTCGGAGAGGGAGCAGAGGCCGAACTTGGCGTTGCGCTGCGCCAGCAGCTTGGCGATGAGCAGGATGGCGCGCAGGCCGGCACTGCTGATGTACGTCAAGTCGCCGAGATCGACCACCAGCGAGCCGCCCTCTTCGTCGATTGCGTCGCGCAGCGCCTTCTCGAAGTCGCTCGCATTGATGCCGTCGATGCGGCCCTCCGGTTTGGCGATCAGCGCACCCTCCTGCCGTTCCAAGCCGATATCCATTACGCATCTCCCCGCGCGTGTGGTGTGTGACTGCGACGATGATAACGCGGCTGCGAACGCCTGTCTTGGTCGATTTGCGGAGAGATGTGCGACCGATCGCAGGTCGGTGGTTGCTCACGGAGTCCTTGTTCAGGCGGCAAGTCCGTGGATCTCCGTTGGCGACGGCCCCGTTCCGACTTCAGGCGTCGACTTCCTCGGTGCCGACGACCTCCCAGCCGCGGAACACCAGCGCGATCCCCTTGAAGCGCACGGTCGGATGCTCGCGCGCCAAGCGTTCGTCTGCCAGGTAGCCGCGCAGCTGTTCCTTCGCAGCCTCGAGAACGGACTGCGCCAACGTCTCGCTCTGGTCGCCACGCTTCAGATACTTGAGCTCGATCACGTAGCCGTGGCGCAGCATCGGATAGCGAACCGTCAGTGGCGTCAGGACCATGTCGGCGTACCCTTTGCCTAGTTCCTTTTCCGTATGGAACACGAAGCAGCTGGCCGCGCCCAGGTACGCGGCGAGGAAGCCTTGCAGCAGCCGTTCGCCCTGCACGTAGTCGCGTACGCCGGTCTGCCGGCGAAGCGCATCCGCCAGGTAGTCCACCGCCGGGCGCCAGGCGCCGTCGCTGGCCATCGCCCAAGTCAGATCCTCGAACTTGAGGTGGTCAACGGAGAACACGCCGATGTCGCGGTAGGCGTCGCGCAGGTAGCCGTACATCAGCTGCCGCACGGTCTGGTTCGGCACGCCCAAGCGCGGCCTGCCATTCACCACGCCACGGACGGAGAGCAGCCCGAAGCAGTGCAACAGCGTGAGAAAGTTCTCGCGCTCGCCGAGCTGGTCCACCGGGAAGCTGGGGTGCAAGTCGGAGTCCACCTGGCCTTCGGCGATCACCTGGCGTAGCACGTCGAAGTTGCCGTTCAGGCCGAGCGCCTTCGCGTCGCGCAACTCGGCATGGTTCGAGATCCGGCGCGGCGGATCGCCGTCGATCCCCGCGTCGGCACCCGGGGCCCGCTCTCCGGCCAGCACGGCGGCGCGGCCCGCGACCGCGGCGCGGTTCACCACCACCAGATGCCGCAGCTTCGTGTAGTCCACACGCACGTTGGTGTCGATCAGGTAGCCGGGGCCGCGCTTGTTCGGGATCGAGTGCTTCAAGTAGTACAGCACCATGTCGGTGTTGTACATGTCCTCGTCGGCGTCTTCGGAGAACCGATAGCCGTCGTACCATTCGCGCATCACCGTCATGGCGGTTTCGGGGTCCTGGTCGAACACGCCCCTACCGCGGTACATCGCCACCAGATCGCTCACCTCCTTCTCCGTGAACCCCACGATCTGGTTGTACGCGGCGTCGAAGCTGATGTTGGTGCCGATGTTGAAGCCGCTGGTCACGTCGTCCATGGTCACTGGCGAGACGCCGGTGATGAACAGCCGCTCCAGATTGCCGGACTCGGTGCCCGCCTTCAGGGTGGCGAAGAAGTCGCGGAACCAGCCGCTGCCGTGGGTCATGGCGTGGTAGGCGGCGTGGCCTTCGCCAGCGAGGATCGTGTTGGCGAAGTTGTCGTACTCGTCGATCAGCAGGTACAGCCGAACGCCGATCTCCCCGGTGCGCGAGAACAGTTCGTCCAGCCGCCCGCCGATCGTTTCCCGGGCTAGGATGCTGCGCACCAACTCGTCCGGGAACAGGTCCGCGTTAACGCGAAACATGGCCCGCAGCCAAGTGTCGCAGTGCGCCTCGAAGTTCTTCCGCAAGGTCGAGAGTTCCTTGCTGAAAGCGGAGAAGTTGAGCCGCAGGACCGCGTACTGGCTGCGGTTGGCGGTGGGTTCGCGGCCGATGTCCAAACCCGCGAACAACGCCTCGAAGCGATCCTTGCGCGTACGGTCGTAGTAGTGCTGCAAGATCGATATCCAGCAGGACTTGCCGAATCGCCGCGGCCGCAGCAGGAACACATGGCGCTCGTTTTCCAGATCGCGCAGGAAGCGCGTCTTGTCCACATACAGAAAGCCCTCGCGGCGGATGGCGCTGAAGTCGGCCATGCCGTAGGGAATCGGCTGGAAGAGCTTGCGGGTGGCGGTGGCCATGGCGCCTGCGCCCTGCAGTGCGGTTGACGATTCGATTCTCACACCGAGGCGATGCGCTGTCCAACCGCCACCCGGCATGTCGTAGCCGAGTTTGCGGAGCAACTCGAACGCGCCCGGCAGGGTGCCTAGACCACGCCGTCTTCGCGCATGGCCGCGATCTCGTCGGCGCTGTAGCCGAGTTCGGCGAGAACTTCGCCCGTGTGTTCGCCGAGTGACGGGGCACGTTTCGGGCTGACTGGCGGCGTACTGGTCACTTTCACCGGGTGGGTCATCAGCAGGGGGGCGGCGATGCCTTCGTCGTCGGGCGCGATCGCGATCTGGTTGGCTAGGACCTGCTCGTCGCGGGCTGCTTCCTCCACAAGGGCGATGCGGTTGACCGGCACCTCCAGCACCGCGAACTCGGCTAGCCATTCGTCCGACGTGCGCGTGGCGACGATGGCCGCGATGGCGTCGCCGAGTTCGGCGCGGTGCTCCCACATATGCGCTGGCGTCTTGAAGCGTTCGTCCGCCAAGAGGTCCAACGCGCCGAGGCCGGTGAGCAGGAGCGACAGCAGCTCTTCGTTGCGAACCATGTTGAGTTGCAGCCAGCGGCCGTCGCTTGCCTGGTAGACGCGCATCAGCGCCGAGGGGACGGCGCTGCGTTCGCGGAACATGGCCATGTCGCCGCCCGCCATGGCGCCGCCAGCCACGCCCGATGCGGACCACAGGCCGTTCGCCAGCAGAGAGGTGTGAACCATGCCGCCCTCGCCCGTGCGCTCGCGGTGCAGGAGCGCGGTGACGATGCCAGCGTAGAGCGCGACGCCGGTCGGATGGTCGCCCATGCCGGCCAAGCCCTGGGTGGGCCGCGTGCCGGACTGCCGCATCAAGTCCATCAGTCCGCTGCGCGCCCAGTAGGCGAGCTGGTCGAAGCTCTTGCGCTCGCGTTCCGGCCCTCGTTCGCCGTAGGCGGTGAGCGAGGCGTAGATCAGGCGCGGATTGCGCGGCTTGAGGTCTTCGTAGGTGAGGCGCATCGCCTCGCGGGAGGCATACGGCTGGTTGGTGATGAAGACGTCGCAGCTGGCGGCGAGGCGATGCAGCGCTTCCAGCCCGCGTTCGGTCTTCAGATTCAGGGTCAGGCTGCGCTTGTTGCGCCCGTCCTGCTGCCAGAACCAGTCGCCGGATTCAGGAATGCCCGGCATCCGCGACAACATGCGCAGCATGTCGCCCTTGCCGGGCTCTTCGATCTTGACCACGTCGGCGCCGAAGTCCGCCAGCATCATCGCCGCGGCCGGCGCCGCGATGACGGAGGCGGCATCGACGACGCGCAGCCCCGAGAACAGGTGCTCCATTCGCCTTGAGCGCTGCCCCCGCCCTCGCGCCGCCGCTCAGACCTCGCCGACGACGTGCGACGAGTTGACCGGAATCTCGTAGCCCGACGGGCCGCGCACCGTGAACCGGTCGTGGATGGAGCCGCGCTCGATGGCGGAGACCACGGCGCCGTCCGCCTCGAAGCGGGCGTGCGCCGCGTCCACGTCGTCGGTCATCAAGTCGAACGGCGCGCGTTGGCCCTCGGCGATGGCCGACTTCGCCGGCGAGAGGATGATGTGCGTCCCGCCGCGCAGTTCGAGGATGGCGAAGGTCTCCGCCCGATGCACCTCGCGCAGGCCGTGGCGCACGAAGAAGGCGAGCGCTTCGCCCACGTCGGCCACCGGCAGTTCCAGGTGGCCGAGCGCGAAGACCGGGCGATTGTCCGCCATGGCGCTACTTCCCCTGCGCCGAAGCCAGCGCGTCCACGTCGTCCGCGTCCGGCATGACGACGAACTCCGGATAGGCTTCGATGCCAAGCTCGGAGACGTCCTGGCCGAGCTCCTCCACCTTCGCCGTGACCCGCGCGCCGAGCAGTTTGTCGAGCAGGAACCAGACGCCCAAGGAGACGACGAACACGAAGCCGCCGATGGCGAGCACGCCCACGAGCTGGTCGACGAAGTTGCCGCCGGAAGCGATGCAGACCGCCATCGTTCCCCAAACGCCAGCGAACAAGTGTGCTGGCACGGCGCCCACCACGTCGTCCAGCTTCATCACTTCGAGGAACTTCATGCCCGCCACGCAGACAACGCCGCCGACGGCGCCGATGACGATGGCCCAGTAGTGATCGGTGAAGTCCGGCCCGGCGGTGATCGAGACCAGCCCGGCGATGGCGCCGTTCAGCACCGCGAGCAGGTCGACGCGGCCGAGGATGGCGCGCGCCACGCTCAACGCTGCCACCACCCCGGCGGCAGCGGCGAGGTTGGTGTTGACGAGCACGTTGCTCATCATCACCGCGTCCAAGGCGCTGGACATGGCCAGCTGCGAACCGCCGTTGAAGCCGAACCAGCCGAGCCAAAGGATGAAGACGCCCAGCGTCACCGCCGGAACGTTGGAAGGCGGCGTCGACTTCACAGTGCCGTCCGCACGGTACTTGCCGAGCCGCGGGCCGACGATCAACACCCCGGCCAAGGCCGCCCAGCCGCCCGTGGAATGGACGATGGTGGAACCGGCGAAGTCCTTGAAGCCCATCTCGGTCAACCAACCACCGCCCCATGTCCACGAGCCGATGATCGGATAGATGAACGCCGTCAGCACCGCTACGAAGGCCAGGAACGTCCACAGCTTCACCCGCTCGGCCAGCGTGCCGGACACGATGGAGGCCACCGTGGCCACGAACACCATCTGGAAGAACCAGCCGGACATGCTGGAATAGCCGTCCGACTCCTCCGCCACCCTCGCGGCAGCCCCCGCCTCGTCCGCGATCAGCGCCAGTTCGGCCTCCGAAGAGCCGAAGAACAGCGTGACCGTGCCGAGGAACTGGCCGACGTCCGTGTACATCAGGTTGTAGCCGATGATGTAGTACGCCAGCCCGGCGATGGAATACAGACCGATGTTCTTCAAACAGATCATCGATGCGTTCTTGGTGCGCACCGAGCCCGCCTCCAGCATCGTGAAGCCCGCGCACATCCACATCACCAGCGCGCCCCACAGCAGGAAGGCGAAGGTGTTGAGTACGAAACTCGCCTCCGCGCCGATTTCCGCTCCGCTCATCTTTTCCCCTCTTTACCCTCAAGAAAACCCAAGGCCCACCAAGAGCCAAGGCCGACAACGCGGCAATACTAACCCATGCGGCGGCGCGGTTCCGGCACCGCGACGCAAATGATGCCGAGTGCCGCGATCTGCAACGCGATGGTGACGACGAAGAGCGTCTGGTAGCCAGCGAAGGCGACCAGCGCGCCGCCAAGGAGCGGCCCGACGGCGCCCACCAGATTCACCGCCGCTCCCGAAGCCGCCAGGCGAATGGGAATGTCGCGCAGCTGGCCGAACTCCAGCACCATGTTCTGGCCGGACTGGTTGAAGCCGCCGGACGCCATGCCCATCACCACGAAGAACGCGATGACGCCGGCCAGGCCCTCCACCTGCAGCAGCAGAACGTGGGAGGCGGTCCAGCACGCCAGCGTCGCCACCATCACCACCTTGTAGCCGCGCCAGTCCGCCACCAATCCCCAGCCGAGGTTGGCGACGCTGGACGTGATCATCCACACGGTGGTCAGCAGGCCGAGGACCGCGCCGGTCAGTTCGATGCGGGTGCCGATGAAGAGGATGTAGAACGGCAGCGCCATGCGCCCGCAGGAGCCGAGGGCGCGGGCGACGAAGAAGCGCCGGAAGTCCGGCTGCGCCCGCAGAATCGGCGCGATCGCCTTGAACGTCTCCAGAATTGACTCGCGCCCGCGTACGCTCTCCGCCCTCGGTTCCCGCGTCAGCGCCAGCGCGAACAACCCCAAGGTGGTGATCGAAAACGCCAGCAGGAACACCGACGAATAGCCGTTGCCGAGAAGGTTCGCGTCGATCACGTATGCGCCCGCCACGTAGGAGACCGCCGCGGACGAGAGGCCCGCGAGGAAGTTGCGCGCCCCGCTGACGATGCCGCGCCGATGCACAGGCACGACCTTGGCGCGCAGCGAGTTCATCGTCACCTGAGCGATGCCTTGGAAGAAGCCCATGAGCGCCAAGAAGACGACGATCGCCGCCACCGTCGCATTCGCGCCGAGCAGGAATCCGGCCGCCGCCATGCCCAGGATCTGCACGCGCATCAAGCCGCTGGAGGCCAGCGTGATGCCGAGGATCTTCTTGCGATGGCCGATGAGCGAGGCGCCGAGCATCGGCGTCGCCACCGTCCCGGCCGCTTGCAGCGAACGCGCCAAGCCCACCGCGAAGTCCGATCCCGAGAGCGCGAACAGGTAGGCAGGCAGGAACGTGGGGGCGGAGACGAGGCGAAAGCCGGTCTGCCCCAGCAAGCCGTGCAGCAGCTGCACCGCGGCGTTGCGACGGAAGTACCGCGCCGTCTCGTCCACCTCCGGCGCCGCACGTTCCTCTGCCGCGGGCGTCGCGTCCGCAACCGGCGGCCGAGCGCTCATGCGCCCCAAGGGTCGTTCCGACGTCTACATGCTGGGCGCACCGCCATCGGCACATGATGGCACATCCTTCGATGCCGCCTTGCGCGATGGTTGCCGCGAGTGCCGCGCATCCACCACACTTGCGGCTTGAACGGGGAGCGGACGGTTGGCTGGCTCGAACGGCTTGCGGGTGGGGATCGTCGCCGGGGAAACGTCCGGGGACATCCTCGGCGGCCGGCTCATGGCGGCCATTCGCGCACAGCGCCCGGATGCGCGGTTCGTGGGCGTCGGCGGCGACACGATGCTCGCCGAGGGCTTGACACCTTTGGCACCGCTGGAAGCGCTCTCCGTCAACGGCTTCAAGGATCCGCTGCTCAAGCTGCCGAGCCTCTATCGGCTGCTGCGGCGGCTGCAACGCCGCTTCGTCGCCGAGCCCATGGACGTGGTGGTGGGCGTGGACTTCAACGTCTTCAACCTCATGCTCGAACGGCGCGTGAAAGCGTCCGGCATTCCCACCGCCCACTACGTCAGCCCCTCGGTGTACTTCTGGCGGCAAGGCCGGATCAAGAAAATCGCCAAGGCGGCGGACGTCGTGCTGGCGCTCTTCCCCTTCGAGCCCGCGCTCTACGCCGAACGCGGCGGCAACGCGGTCTTCGTCGGCCACCCGCTGGCGGACGCCATCGGCTTGGAAGACGGCAGCGAAGCAGCCCGCCGCCAAGCGCGCGAGACCCTAGGCGTGGCCGCGGAACGCCCGGTGGTCGCCGTGCTGCCCGGCAGCAGGCGCTCGGAAGTCGACCATCTCGGCCGGCTCTTCCTAGATTCGGTGGCCCTGCTTCCGGGGCAGTTCGCAAAAGCCGTGTTTCTGGTGCCCACGCCCCATCCCGGAGTTCACGACGCGATGGCGAAGGTGTGCCAAACGCACCGGCAGGCAGCGAACGGCGAACTCGATGTGCGCCTCGTGCGCGGCCAGTCGCGCACGGTCATCGCCGCCGCCGATCTGGTGCTCACCAAATCCGGCACGGCGACCTTGGAGACCATGCTGCTGCGCCGCCCGATGGTGGTCTCGTATCGACTCGGCGCGTTCTCGGCGTGGCTGGTGCGGCGCTTGAGCCGTTCCGACTTCGTCGCCCTGCCGAACATCCTCGCCGGCCGCGAACTGGTGCCGGAACTGCTGCAGGAAGACGCGACGCCGCAGCGCCTCGCCGCCGCTCTCGCCGAACAACACGAACGGTCTCAGCGCGACAGCGAATACCTCGACGCCTGCGCCCATTGGCACCGCGAACTGCGCCAGGACGGCGCGGCGAAGGCCGCAAGCGCCGTCCTAGGGCTCTTGGACCGCCGATGCTCGACCTCGTAGGCAGCGGAGAGCCGCTGCAAGGCGCACACATCGCGGGCGTGGACGAAGTGGGACGCGGGCCCCTTGCCGGGCCGGTCGTGGCGGCGGCCGTGGTGCTGGATCCGAAACAACCGATTGCGGGGCTCCGCGACTCCAAGGAACTGTCCGCGACCGAACGCGAAGAACTCGATGAGCGCATCCGCAAGCGCGCGTTCGCCTGGGCGCTCGGGCGGGCGGAGGTGGCCGAGATCGATCGCATCAACATCCTGCGCGCCAGCCTGGTCGCCATGCGCCGCGCCGTGGTGGCGCTCGGCGCGAACGTCCGCCTCGCCTACGTGGACGGCAACATCGCGCCTGCGTTGCCCTGCCCGGCGGTCGCCGTGGTCGGCGGCGACGCGACCGTGCCGTCGATCAGCGCTGCGTCAATCGTCGCCAAGGTGGCGCGGGACGCGGAAATGCGAGCGGCAGCCGAGCACTACCCCGACTACGGCTTCGAACGCCACAAGGGCTACGCGACGCCGACCCACTTGGCTGCGCTGCAGAGGTTTGGCCCGACGCCCCTGCACCGCCGCTCCTTCGCGCCGGTCGCCACCGCCCACGCGGTCACCAGCTCTGGAGAACTGCTCGAACGCCAGTAGTACGCCGGCTCTACCAGCGCGGAACCGGCAGATTCAACGCCGCGCCTTCCGTGTGGAAGACGCGGCGGGCGCCTACGTCGTCAGCCAGCCGAACTGCTGCGGCTTCCTGCCGGCTCTTGGGTTCAGCGGCACGTTGATGAGGGTCGGGCCGTTGTAGGCCATCGCGTCGTCCAGCGCCTTGCGGAGGTCCTTCGGGTCTTCCACATAGTAGCCCTTGCCGCCGAGGGCTTCGAGCATGCCTTCGTAGTGAGCGCCGTAGGTGAGGTTGCCGGGGGGCGCCGTCTGGCCTTCCTTCAGCGGATGGACGCCGCCGCCGATGCCGCCGTTGTTGAGCACGATGAGCTTCACCGGCAGGTTGTAGCGCACCATCGTCTCGATCTCCATGCCGGTGAAGCCGAACGCGCTGTCGCCCTGCACCGAGACCACGGGCTTGTCCGGGTTGGTCACCGCGGCGGCGATGGCGAAGCCCAGGCCCACGCCCATCGTGCCGTAGGTGCCGGCGTCCAGGCGGTGGCGGGCCAGGCGGTTCGGCATCTGCGTACGGCCGATATCCATGGTGTTGGCGCCTTCGCCGATGATGATGGCGTCTTCCGGCAGCCAATCGACGATGTCCTTGAAGGCGCGGTAGTAGTTGGTGGGCGCCGAGTCGTCGTCGATCATCGGCTGCACGGCCTCCATGTTGGCCTGCGCCTTCTCCTTGAGCAGCGCCCGCCACGGCGTTTCCGAGGGGTAGAACCACTGGCGGTTGTCGAGGGCGCGGTTGAGCTGCCCCACCACCGCCTTGCCGTCGCCCACCAACGCCACTTCCGCCGGCACGTTGGCGCCGATTTCGGTGGGTTCGATGTCCAGCTGGATGATGCGCACGTCCTTGTGGAAGCGCGGCGGCAGGCCGAAGTGCATGATCCAGTTCAGCCGAGCGCCGAGCAGCATCACCACGTCCGCCTCGCGCAGCGCCGTGCTCCGCGCCGCGCCGACCGAGAGCGGATCGTCGTCCGGCATGGTGCCCTTGCCCATCGGCGAGTTCAGGAACGGCAGCTGGGTGCGTTCGACGAACTCGCGCACTTCGTCCTCGGCGCGCGACCACGCCATGCCCTTGCCGACCACCACCAGCGGGCGCTCGGCGGATTCCAACGCCGACAGCGCAGCCTCCACGGCGTCCGGATCGGCCATCGTGCGCGGCGGCTCCGGTACGCGGGCGGCTTCCGTCACATCCTCTTCCTCGCACTCGCCGCGGATGATGTCGTCCGGGAAGTCGAGATAGACGGCGCCGGGACGCCCGTAGAGGGAGTGGCGGACCGCCTGGTTGACGTAGTACGGAATGCGCTGCACGTGCTCGATGGCGTGCGCGTACTTGCAGTACGGCGCCGCCAGCTCCACCTGGCGCTCCTCCTGGAAGCCGCCCATGCCGTTCTGGTAGACCGGCGACGCGCCGCCGATCAGGATCATCGGCCAGCAGTTCTGCTTGGCGTTGGCGAGACCGGCGAAGGCGTGGATGACGCCAGGGCCGGAGACCGTCAGGCACGCCTGCGGCCGCCCGGTGAGGTAGCCGGCGGCGTGCGCCGCGTAGCTCGCCGCCTGTTCGTTGCGCATGCCGACGTAGGTGATGCCCTCCTTCTGCGCATCGGCCGCGAAGCCCTGCACCGGGAACCCGACAATGCCGAACATGTAGTCGACGCCCTGCTTCTTCAAACTGCGCGCCATCAACTGAGCGCCGGTAACGGTGGCCATATCCTTCCCCTTTCCCCCTTGGTACGAGCTTCTTGGTTTCGCGCCCGCGATCCGCGAGCCGTGCGGAACCTATCGCGTCGGGCGGCAATGCTCAAGTGCGAATGTCGCCACTGTCGTCGTTCGGCGCGGTCCGCGCAGTCGTTGCGCATCAGAAGTGGCCGTGCCGGCGCTCAGTGAGCGACCTAAAACCTGCCGCGCACCCGACCGTAATTCCTGCCTTTGATCGCCAAGTTCCCTATGCCACACTCGCGCACTTCCACGGACCACCTGGGCCGCGCACCACAGCCAACGTGAACGAAGCCTCGACGGGCGCACTGGTGCTGACGATCGTCGTCATGCTGCTCACCTCTGCGTGCTTTTCCGCTTCCGAGACGGCGATGATGGCGCTCAACCGCTATCGCCTGGGCCACCTCGTCAACGAGAAGCATCGGGGGGCGCGCAAGGCCAGCCGGCTGTTGCAGCGTCCGGATCGGTTGCTGGGCGTGATTCTGCTCGGCAACAACCTGCTGAACTTCGTCGCCGCCGCGTTCGCGACGGTGATCGGACAGCGGCTGCTCGGCGTGGACTGGGGGCCGTTCGTCTCCGCGGTGGTGTTCACGGTGATCGTGCTGGTGTTCGCCGAAGTGTCGCCGAAGACCGTTGCCGCGCAGCGGCCGGAGACGGTGGCGTTTCCTGCGTCCTATCTGCTGCAGCCGCTGCTCAAGGTCCTCCATCCCGTGGTGGCGCTCATCAATTCGATGAGCAATCTGGTCGCCGCGCCGATGGTGGCGTCGTCGAGGAGCGAATCCGACGATCTCTCGGCGGACGAACTGCGCACGGTGGTGAACGAGCGCACGGCGCTGCCGCGGGATCGGCAGACCATGCTGATCGGCATCCTCGACCTGGAACGACGCACGGTCAACGACATCATGGTGCCGCGCTCGGAAGTGGTCGGCATCGACCTCGACGACGACCTGGCGCAGATCGCGGTGGCCATCAGCGAATCGGAGCACACGCGCCTGCCCGTCTACCGCGACGGCTTCAACGACGTGGAAGGCTTCCTGCATCTGCGCCGGGCGGCGCGGTTTCTGCGCCAGGACGAGTTCACCGAAGCCGACCTGAAGCAGGAGATCGAACCGCCCTACTTCGTGCCGGAAGGAACGCCGCTGCACACCCAGCTGGTGAACTTCCAGAAGGAGCGGCTGCGCATCGCGCTGGTGGTGGACGAATACGGCGAGGTGCAGGGGCTGGTGACGCTGGAGGACATCCTCGAAGAGATCGTCGGCGAGTTCACCACGGACGTGGCGGCGCAGTTCGCCGAGGCGCGGCAGCTTGAAGACGGCTGCTGGGCCATCGAAGGCAAGGCGGTGCTGCGCGACGTCAACCGCAACCTCGGCTGGGAACTGCCCACCGACGGCCCGCGCACGCTGAACGGGCTGATTCTGGAGCATCTGGAGTTCATTCCAGAAGCGAACGTCTGCTTGCAGATCGGGCGCTACCGGCTGGAGACCATGCAGATCGCGGACAACGTGGTGCGCCAGGTCAGGGCGTTCGAGACGCCCGACGCCGTGTGAACGCCCAGCCGTAGATCGCGGCGTTCACCGCGATCACGGCGGCGCCGAGGGCGAAACGCACGGTTGGCGTGAGGACGCCGGGCAGCGCGAGGTCCGGGTAGAGGATGGGCGTGATGAGGCGGGCAACGAAGCCAGCTTCGCCATCCACCCCGCGCAGCGCGTGTTCCCAGGCGGTGAGCGGGCACGGCAGGGCGGCGAACTCCACGAGGGCGCCCCAGACGGCGCACGGCAGGTGCAGCCACGCCATGCGCGGCCAGCGCAGCGTCGAGAGGCCGCCGAAGACGACGAACAGCACGAACGCGAAGTGGACGACGACCAGCGCGTCCGCGGCGACGTTCATCGGCTCGCGGGGGCTGCGCTTTCCGCCTTTCTCCGCCGTTGCGCTAGGCCGGCTTCCAGCGTCGGTTCACCGCGGAGACGATGGCCGTGAGCGCGGCGGTCACCGTGTTGCGGCTGAGGCCGATGCCGAAGCAGCCGAGCGCGTCTTCATGCGAGGGGGAACTGCCCCCTCGCGCTCCCCGGCTGAGGGCTCCCGCTCCAGCACCGATCTGCACGATGCAGATGGCCTGCGCGTCCTTGCCGGCGCCCAGCGAACGCTCGTTGTAGTCGACGATGTTCAGCGGTTCGTTCAGCGTCGTCACCATGCCGTTGACGAAGGCTTCGATGGGGCCGGTGCCCTCGCCTGCCACCATCACTTCGCCGTCCGGCACGCGCAGCTTGGCGGTGCAGTACTGAGCGCCGTCGTCGCCTTGGCCGAGGTCGTAGTGGACCAAGCGGTAGGGGCCGTCCACCAGGTATTCGTCCTTGAGCGCCTGCATGATTTCGTCCGCGCGCACTTCGCGCCGCAGCCGTTCGGTGAGCGCCTGCACGGCCTTGGAGAACTCCACCAGCATCGGGCGCGGCAGGGAGACGCCGAAGTGTTCTTCGAGCACGAAGCCGACGCCGCCCTTGCCGGACTGGCTGTTGACGCGCACCGATTCCTTGTAGGAGGAACCGACGTCGGCCGGGTCGATGGGCAGGTACGGCACCTCCCAATGCCGCCGATCGACCTGCGCCATGCCCTTCTTGATGGCGTCCTGGTGCGAGCCGGAGAACGCCGTGAACACCAGATCGCCAGCGTAGGGGTGACGTTCGTGGACCGGCAGCTTGTTGATGGCCTCGACGGTTTCGCGGATGCGCGGCATGTCGCGGAAGTCCAGCTGCGGGTCGATGCCCTGGGAGAACAGGTTCATGGCGACGGTGACGACATCGCAGTTGCCGGTGCGCTCGCCGTTGCCGAAGAGCGTGCCTTCCACCCGCTCGGCGCCCGCCATCAGCGCGAGTTCAGTGGCCGCCACGCCGGTGCCGCGGTCGTTGTGGGTGTGCAGGCTGACGACAATGCGCTCGCGTTCGGGGAAGTTGCGGATGAACCACTCGATCTGGTCCGCGTAGACGTTCGGCGTTGCCATCTCCACGGTGGAGGGCAGGTTGACGATGATCGGCTCGGCGGGCGTGGCGCCCCATTCGTCCGCCACCGCGGCGGAGATTTCCACGGCGAAGTCGAGCTCGGTGCCGGTGAAGCTCTCCGGCGAGTACTCGAACTGCACGTTGGTGCCGGAAAGCTGGCGCACGCCCTCCTTCACCACCGCCGCGCCTTCCACGGCGAGGGCGACGACGCCAGCGCGGTCCAGCTGGAAGACGACGCGGCGCTGCAACGCGGAGGTGGAGTTGTAGAGGTGGAAGATCGCGTTCGGCGCCCCGTCGAGGGCTTCGACGGTGCGTTCGATGAGTTCGGCACGCGCTTGGCAGAGCACCTGGATGGCGACTTCCTTCGGCACCATGCCACGGTCGATGATGGCGCGGATGAAGTCGAAGTCCGGCTGCGAGGCGGCCGGGAAGCCGGCCTCGATCTCGACGAAGCCGACTTCGAGGAGCAGCTCGAAGAGGCGCAGCTTTTCGTCCACGTTCATGGGATCGATCAAGGCCTGGTTGCCGTCGCGCAAGTCCACGCTGCACCAGCGCGGCGGCGCGTCGAGGACGTTGCCGGGCCAGCGGCGGTCCGGCAGAACCACCGGCGGAAAGGCGTGGTACTTGGCGAAAGGCATGGCGCCCTGGCGGCTGCCGACCCGGGGCGTGGCGGTGGCGGTGCTGTGCTGCGCGTTCATCACGGAGACCCTTTGTGCATGGCGCTGCCCAAGCCCAGTGCGGCTTGGCAGAGCCTTCGGAGGAAGGTTGAGGGTTCGACGGTGGGCTGACTTTGCCCTGTGGGGATGAGGTGGTGCCGGCTTATGCCGGCGGTAGCAGCAGAAGCGCACGCTCGGCGTTGCCAAGCGCGAAGTGGGGAATGGACGCGGCGTTCATGTGCCGGATCATAGCGGAATCGTCGGCGCTGTGCCAGAATGATTGCGCTGCCGCTCGCGCTCCGTTGGCGTTCGGCGCGTTTCGACCTTGGATGACCACAGGCCGCGTCCCAAGTTGCTCATCGCCCATGCTGCCAAGGAGAGGTGGAACCAGTGGATTCGAGAAGCGCCGCCCTAGTGGATGAAGGCGGAACGGTCACCCCGCTCGCGCCGCGCCGCAGCGCCATCCGCAAGTCCACCAAGCTGGCGGACGTCTGCTACGAGATCCGCGGCCCGGTGGCGGAGGAAGCGCAGCGGCTCGAGGACGAAGGCCACCGCATCCTCAAGCTGCACATCGGCAACCCGGCGCCGTTCGGCTTCGACGCGCCGGACGAGATCCTGCGCGACGTGATCCACAACCTGCCGTCGTCCCAGGGCTACTGCGACGCCAAGGGCATCTACTCGGCGCGCAAGGCGGTGATGCAGGACTGCCAGCGGCAGAACATCCTCGGCGTGGACGTGGGCGACGTGTTCATCGGCAACGGCGTGAGCGAACTGATCTGCATGGCCATGCAGGGGCTTCTGAACGATGGCGACGAAGTGCTGCTGCCGGCGCCCGACTATCCGTTGTGGACCGCGGCGGTGCGCTTGGCCGGCGGCGTGGCCGTCCACTACCGCTGCGACGAGAGCGCCGGCTGGCAGCCGGACATCGACGACCTGCGCGCCAAGACGACCAGCCGGACGCGCGGCGTGGTGGTCATCAATCCGAACAATCCGACCGGCGCCGTGTACGGGCGCGAAGTGCTCGACGCCATCACCGAATGGGCGCGACAACGCAATCTGGTGCAGTTCGCGGACGAAATCTACTCGCGCATCGTCTACGACGGAGCGGTGCATCATCCGCTGGCATCGCTCTCCGACGACGTGCTCACCATCACCTTCGACGGCCTTTCCAAGGCGTATCGCGTGGCAGGCTTCCGCAGCGGCTGGATGGTCGTGAGCGGCGCCACGGAACGCGCCGCGGACTACATCGAAGGGCTGAACATCCTCGCCTCGATGCGGCTGTGCGCGAACGTGCCGGCGCAGCACGCCATCCAGACCGCGCTCGGCGGCTACCAGAGCATCGGCGAGTACATCGCGCCGGGCGGGCGCCTGTACGAACAGCGGCGCATCGCGCACTCGATGCTGAACCAGATCGAGGGCGTGAGCTGCGTCGAGCCGAGCGGCGCCCTGTACGCCTTCCCGAAGCTGGACCGCGAGCGCTTCAACATCGTCGACGACGAGCGCTTCGTACTCGACCTGCTGCGCAAGGAGCACATCCTCGTCGTCCAAGGGAGCGCCTTCAACATCGACACGCCCGACCACTTCCGCCTGGTGTTCCTGCCCGCCGCGGACGACCTGCGCCGCGCCATCGCCCACCTTGGAGATTTCCTCGCCACCTACCGGCAATGAAACGCCCGCTTGAGCGCTGATGCCTCTTTCGACGACGCGACCTTGGACGCCTGCGAACTGCTGATCACCGCCGACGACCGCACCGGCGCGCTGGAAAGCGGCGGCGCCTGCGCCGATCTGGGATTCGACGTGCGGTTGGCGAAGGCGCCTACGGCGGAAGACGAATGCGTGGTGGTGGACATCGCCAGCCGCCACGTCTCGGCGAAGCTCGCCGCGCAGCGGATTCTCGGCGGCCATGCGGCGCCGGCGCGCCATCGCTGCCACAAGATGGATTCCGGACTGCGCGGCAACTGGCACTTCGAGGTCACGGCGCTGGTGGAAGCCGGCTGGCGCGTGGGCGTGCTCGCCAGCTATCCAGCCGCCGGGCGCCGTTGCCGCCAAGGCACGGTCTTCATCCACGACGTGCCGGTGGCCGACAGCCCCTTCGGCCGCGATCCAAGAAGCCCGCTGGTTTCGAGCCGCCCCGCCGACTATCTGCACCTCGCCGGCTGCGAACCGTCGCTTGCTCGCGGCGACGTAGTCGTCCTCGACGCCGACGACGATGCCGAGTTGGCGGACGCCGCCGCGCGCTGCAAGGCGGAACGCCGCCTGCTGGTCGGCGCCACCGGCGCCATCGCCGCCTACGCCGCGCTGCTGCGGGACGCGAACAGCGTGCGAACGCGGCGAGCGCCGGTGCTGCCGCGACCGGCGTTGATCGTCTGCGGCAGCCTGCATCCGCTGAGTTGGGCGCAGATCGCACGAGCATCATGCTTGAAGACGACGCTGCCCGGCGACGAACGCGCTGCGTTGCAGGCGCTCGGCGCTGGCCGCGACGTGGTGCTCGCATCGCCGGTACCGAACAACCCCATCGACGACGCCAGCGCCGAACGCATCGCCGAGCAGCTGGCCGAGACCGCATGGGACTGGCAGCGCCGCGCCGATGCCGCGGCGCTGGTCGTCTTCGGCGGCGACACGGCGCTCGCCATTCTCGGCCGCCGCGAACTGCGGCTTGAAGGCAGCGTCGACACCGGCATCCCCCTGTGCCGCACCGACGATGGCTTGCGCGTCGTCACCAAGGGCGGCGGCATCGGCGACGAAGACGCCTTGAAGCGGCTGCTCGACCGCACAGGGGCAGCGTAGAGCGCCATCGTGGGTGCAAGCGTTACTGTCAATCGACTACTAATCACTATCAAATTCACTAGGGCGTGTTGACATAACGCGTGGTACATTGGCGTGGAGATTTGAGACGACAAGGAGGTCGTCATGGAGATCACGGAGTCGCAGTTCGAGAAGATCAAGCATGTGCTGCCGCGGCCGCGGGGGAACGTGAAGCACGACCCGCTGACGCAGCTCAACGGGATGCTCTACGTGCTGGAGAACGGGTGCAAGTGGCGCGCGCTGCCGGAGCGCTACGGGCCGTGGAACACGGTGTACCGGCGTTGGGAGCGGTGGTCGAAGAAGGGCGTCATGGCAGCGATTTTCAAGGAGTTGCGCGAGCTCGGGGTGGTCGGCGGCCAAGGGGACACGGTGTCGCTGGACAGCACGCTGGTGAAGGTGCATCCGGATGGGACCGGGGCGTTAAAAAAACGGTGCGCAAAGCATCGGCAAGTCGCGCGGGGGATGGACGACGAAGATCCACGCGATCGCGGCGGACGCCTGCACGGCGGTGAACTTCTCGCTGTCGGGCGGGCAGGCGGGAGACGGGCCGGAGGGCAGGAAGCTGCTGGCGGCGACTCCGCTGACCGCGGAGAACGTGGCGATGGACAAGGCGTACGAGGGCGACGAGACGCGGGCGCTGGTGGAGGAGATGGGCGCAATGCCGGTGGTTCCGCCGAAGGAGAACCGCAAGAAGCCGTGGGACTACGACAAGGGGATCTACAGGCGCCGCAACGAAGTGGAGCGCCTCTTCGGGAGACTGAAGAGGTTCCGGCGGATATTCACGCGCTACGACAAGCTGGACGTCGTCTTCGCTTCGTTCGTCTATCTGGCGCTCATCGTCGATGCCCTGCAGTAGTGTCAACACGCCCTAGTAACTGTCGCGACTCTCGACCGTGACCCAAGGCCGATGGGCCCGGCGTTGTCCTCTGGTCGCGGGCTATACTGACTACACGGCCCGCGAGAGGGCAAAGGGAGCGGGCGGTGTTCGAGAGGCGTCTTGCGGAGCTTTGGCAGCAGCTGCAGGGCAAGAAGCCGCACTTTCCGCACTTTCTGGGCCAGCTGTGGATCGACGGCATCCGCGGCATCCACGACCTGCGCGTCGTCTTCGACTATCCGGTCAGCGTCGTCGCTGGCGGCAACGCGAGCGGGAAGTCCACGGTGCTGTTCGCCGCGGCATGCGCCTACAAGGTGCCGCTTGCCGGGGTCAAGGACTTCGCGCCGTCGACGCTCTTTCCCGACTACCGCCCCAAGGCGGGCGCTCACGAAGACGACCGGCCGAAGACCACTTTGGAGTTCCAGTACTCCACGCCCGACGGCCCCAGCGCGATGCGCTGGCGACGGTCGGCGAGCTGGAGCCGCAGTTTCTTCGGTCGCCGCGGCGCGGCGCAGCCGGAACGGCCGGTGTATCTCCGCACGCTGAGCAATCTCAGCAATCCTTCGGAAGCGCGCGGCGTACTCGGCATGTCGCGCTTGAGCGCGGCGCCGGCGCAAGCGCCGCTGACCGCGCTGCAAGTGGACTTCGCGCAGCGCCTGCTGCCGTTTCGCTATTCGCAGGTGGTCAAGCTGTCGAGCGGCGCGAAGAACCTCCTCTTCGCGCGCCAGCAGGGGGGCGCCGCCTACTCCGAGCTGCACATGGCCGCTGGCGAGCGGGCGATCCTGCGCCTGGCGCACGATGTCGCCCAGCTGCGCGAAGCCCTGGTGCTCATCGACGAGGTGGAGACCGGGCTGCATCCGTGGGTGCAGCAGCTGCTCATGGTGCAGTTGCAGCAGCTGGCGTTGCTGAACGACCTGCAGGTGGTGGTGACCACGCACAGTCCGGTAGTGCTGGACTGCGTACCCGAACACGGACGCATCTTTCTGGAACGCGACGAAGATGGTCGAGTCGCCGTGGTTCCGCCCTACCGCGACCTCGTTCAGAACGCGCTCTACGGTCGTTCGGGCGACGCGCTCAACCTGCTTTGCGAAGACGACGCCGCCGAAGGCATTCTGCACGGCGTCTTCGACCATTTGCTGCCCCGCCATCGCGTGAAGAGAGAGTCCGTTCGCATTGGCCGAGATACCGGCGCAAGCGAGTTCCCCATGCATGCGGCGGCGTTCAGGAAGTTCGGTCGGATCGACGGTTTCGTGTTCGCGCTCGACGGCGACATGCGGGAGAGCGGCATCGCGGCGAAGATCCGCTCGCAAGCAGAACGCGACGATTTACCTGTGCTCTACGTGGTCGGCGATCAGGCGCCGGAGATATGGGTGTGGCGGAAGCTGCGCAGCGAACCCGCGGTCTTCGCCGCCGAGCTCGGCATCGCGGCCCGCGATCTGGACGAACGGGCGAGCAGGCTGGATGCCGTCTTCGACTCCGCTTCCGACACGCCCTCGGCCATCGCCAAGGCCAAGCTGCGCGACTTGGCCGACGCCTTGGACTGGGACGTGGCCGACGTCTGCCGCGTCGTGGCGCGGCAGGAAACCAGCCGCGACGGCAGCGACATCGAACCGCTGGCGAGAGACTTGGAGACCGCCTTGCTGAACTGGCGATCTCGGTAGCCCAAGCCTCGTTCAGCTTCGCCCCGCCGCCCACCAGTCGATCGGCCGAACGACAACGCTGTACGCAAGAGCAAGATCGCGCCTGCAAACGCTTGACTACGCTTGTGGGCGTGCGGACACTGACGGTCAGAGGAACTCGGCTCGCTGCGGACAATCCAAACTGGCGCGTGTGTTGAAGCGAATGTTGAGAAGACCTGCCAGAGTCGCCCTGCTTGCGCTGTTCTGGGCGGGCGTGGCGATGGCTGCGGATCGCGCTCCTGCCGGGGCCGAAGACGACGACGCCTCGATCCCCTCTTCCACCTTCGGCAACGGGCCGGGCGACCCGGTCGAGAGCGCGGCGCAGCGCATTGAAGTCGCCGAACACCTCGAAGCCATCAACATCATCGAGGGGGCCATCGAGGCCATCGAGCAGCGCTCGAACCGCTACGTCGACGAACTGGTGCGGCCGCTGACGCTGCTCGGCGACGCGCTGGCCGGGGTGGGCGACACCGAGGGCGCTTTCGGCGCCTACGACCGGGCGCTGCACATCGCCCGCGTGAACCGCGGCCTGCACCATCCGAGCCAAGTGGCGGTGGTGTATCGGCAGGCGCGGCTGCTGGCCGAGGGCGGCGACTTCGGCACCGCGAACCGGCGCCATGAATACGCCTACACGGTGCTGCTGCGCAGCTACGGCGGCGACAGCCCGGCGCTGCTGCCCGGCATGTTCGCGCTGGCCGACTGGTACATGTCCGGCTACAACATCTTCTCGGCGCGGGCGCTGTACGAACACGCCGCGCAGGTGGCCGAGGACAATCTGGCGGAGGATCACCCGGCCGCCATCCGCGCCTTGCGCAGCGTCGCCGCGACGTACCGCAACGAGCGCTTTCCGCCCTTCTACACGCGGCGCAGCACGTCGTCGTCCACGCTCGGCTCCTACGCGGGGTTTCGCTACCGCACCACGGATCGCGCATCCGTGAACAGCTTCGCCAAGGGCGAGCGGGCGTTGATCAAGGTCATCAACATCGTCCAGGCGCGCGACGGCGCCGACGGCGGGCCAGGCGGCGAAGAGCTGGCGCGGGCGATGCTCGAACTCGGCGATTGGTTTCTGATGTTCGACAAGCAGACGCGGGCGCTCTCGCTGTACCGGCGAGTCTGGGAACTGTTGGAACACGATGCGTCGCTGCTGGCAAAGACGTTCGAGGCGCCGGCGGCGCTCTACCTGCCGTTGCCGAGGGCGCCGAGGGGGAACCGCGGCGCGCCCGACGAGGACGCCCGCAACGGCATCGTCGAGCTGTCCGTGGACATCGACGACCGCGGCGTCGTCAGCCGCATCGACACCGTTCGTTCCGAACCACCCGACCTGATGGACTTCAAGGTGCGACGCGCCGTCAAGCAGGCGCGCTACCGCCCGGTCTTCGACGGCGAGACCTCGCATCCCGCCAACGACGTCCGCGTCACCCACACGTTCGTCTACTATCCTTCGAGCGGACCGTCGAGCGAGTCCGCAAGTGCCGCGTCGCCTCGGGCGAACGGCACCAACACGCTTCGCAGCGCGTGGAGAGAACGCCAATGATCAAGGCCAAGTTCGCAGCATGCGCCGGTCGGCTCGCCTGCATGGCGCTGAGCGCCGCGTTGGCGGCCAGCTGCGCACAGGTCAGCCTGCCGACGCCGCCGATGCCGCGGCA
Source organism: Candidatus Azotimanducaceae bacterium (assembly GCA_965243175.1). Classification (GTDB taxonomy): domain Bacteria; phylum Pseudomonadota; class Gammaproteobacteria; order Pseudomonadales; family Azotimanducaceae; genus VXYL01. The sequence continues at coordinate 4,324,020 of OZ251532.1, forward strand.
GATGCCGATGCCCTCTTCCTCTTCGCCGTCCCTGCCTTCCCCGTCCAGCCCGTCGCGTCCGTCGCCGCAGTCGCTGCCTTCGCCGTCGTCGCCGAGTTCGCGGCCGTCGCTGCCCTCGCCAAGCGCCATGCCTTCGCCCTCGTCGCCGAGCGCTACGCCGTCGATGCCTTCGCGCCCGAGCAGGCCGACGCCACCTTCGCGCCCGTCGGCAACTTCCGGCGGTACGCCGCCACGGGAGCAGAGCCGCTCCGAAGGCGAACGCAGTTCCGCCGAGAACGCGAGCGACGCGCAACGCGATGCCGGCGATCGGAGACAAGCCGAGGCCGGAGACCAGCAGCAGCGGCAAGGCCAAGAAGGTCAGCAGAGCGGCGAGGACGCGCCGCAGACCGCAGCGGGGAACGAGCGCCAAGGCGAAGACGATGGCTGGGAGACGAGCACGGAGTTGCCGAGCGTTCTCGGCGATCTAGGGTCGGACAAGCAACGCGGCGAGGACGGCGACGCCGCCGAGTCGTCCTCCGGGGATGCGGAAGGCGCCGGCGGATCCGACGAGGAACGCGAAGGCGCTGGCGGCGAGGAAATCGCGGACGGCGGCCCGCAAAGCGGCGACGAGGAACGCCCCGGCGGCGCATCGGGCGGCGACGAAACGGCTGGCGAGGGCGACGTGCTGGCGCGCGCCCTCGAAGATCTCGATGGCGAAATCCGCGACGAACGCATCGCCGCGACGCACCGCGCCGGAGCGCGGCCCGCTGGTTCGGACGGCGAGGTCGACCGTGCCGGCGGAGGCCAAGGTGACGAGTCGGGCGAAAGCGGCAACGCCGATGGCCAGGGCACGTCGCAGTCCGGTGGCGGCGCGATGCCGGGCCGGCGCACGGTCGCCTCGGCGATGCCTCCGACACCGCGTCCGCCACTGCCGAGCGCGCCGGACACGCCCGATGCCCGCGACGACGACGTGGTGGCGCGGCAGCTGCGCGAAGCGGCCATGGCGGAGACGGACCCGGAACTGCGCGAGGCGCTGTGGGAAGAGTTGGAACGCTACAAGTCCGGTCTGTCCCGCCGCCGTTGAGTCCGCTGCCGATGCGCTTGTTCGCCGTCGTCTGCGCGTTCGCTTTGGGCGGCTTCGCGCTCGCTCTGAGCGGCTGCGGCTCGCACACCGTGCGCGTGGTGGACATGACGCCGCCGGAGCAGTTCGACGCCATCGACGAGGAGATGCTGCTCGACGTCGGGGTCGCCGTGTTCGACGCCAACGTGCCGCAGGCGTTCGACGATCAGGTGGCGCAGAACATCACCCCCGAAGTGCGGCGGGCGGAAGCCAACTACATCGCCTACTTCGCCAAGAACCTCTTGCAGTCCACCGGCAACTGGGGCGCGGTGCGGGTCGTGCCCCGCGCCACCCACGCGGTGGACGTGACGCTCTCCGGCACCATCATCCACTCCGACGGCGAGCGGCTGATCGTGCATGCGCGCGCCGAGGACGCCCGCGGCGAGGTCTGGCTCGACGACGTCTACGAGGCGCTGGCCAGCAAGTTCGCCTACGGCGATCTGGTGCCGGACGACATCGACCCGTTCCAGTCGGTCTACAGGCGCATCGCCGACGACATGCTGGCGCATCGCAAGGGGCTCACCGAAGCCGAGATCCGCGCCATTCGCACCACCGCCGAGATGCAGTTCGCGCGCGACATGGCGCCGGACGCCTTCGGCGACTACGTGGACGAAGCGGCGCCGGGCGTGTTCCTGGTGCGCCGGCTGCCAGCCGCGGACGACCCGATGCTCGGCCGGGTGCGCAAGGTGCGGGAGCGCGAGTATCTGTTCATCGACACGCTGGACGAGTACTTCGACGATTTCAGCGCGCTCATGCACCCCACCTACCAGAACTGGCGCCAAGCCACCTATTCGGAAGCCATCGCCTACCGCGAGCAGCGGCAGAAGGCGCGACGCAGGGCCATCGCCGGGGCGGTGGGCATCGCCGCTGGCCTGGCCGCGCAGACCAGCAACACCCGCGTCACCCAGTACGGCGGCATCGTCAGCGTCATCGGCGGCGCCGCGATGGTCGGCAAGGCCATCCAGGACTACGCCGACGCGAAGATCCACAGCGAGGTGCTGCACGAACTCGGCACCTCGGCGGAGCAGGAGATCTCGCCGCACACCATCGAACTCGAAAACCGCACCATCAGCCTGGAAGGCACGGTCGCTGCGCAGTACGAACACCTGCGCCTGATCCTCAAGCAGATCTACTACGAAGAACTCGGCTTGGCGCTGGACGCGACCGACCACGCCATGGACGCTGGCGACCCGGACCAACGCCTCGATGCCGTCCGCTGACGACCAGCTCGTCATCGAGCCGGTCGCGGCGCCGCTGTCGGGCCGCGCCGACGACGCAAGCGCCCGACTCGGCATCCTTACTCGCCTAAGGACCAAACGCCGCGCTTGGTGGTTCGGCGGCGCCTTGGCAGCGCTCGGCGGCGTCGCGGCGTTCGTCTTCGTCGCCCTGCCGGAGCAAGTGGAAGCGCCTGTGCGCGCGCCTGGCACGACGCCGCCAGCCACAGCGCCGGCGGCTGCCGTGGAAGACGACGCCCCGCCACCGTATCAAGCGCTGCAAATGCAGCGAGCGCGGGAGCAGGCGCAAGAGAGGCTGAACGACTTCGTCGCCTTGCAGCTGGACCTCGAAGACACGCTCAACGTCGGCACCTGGGGCGCGGACGACTTGGCGGCGGCGAAGGAGCGCGCCAACGCTGGCGATGCGCTCTTTCTGGAGACGCGCTTCGAGGCAGCGCTGCTCGAATACGCGGCGGCGGTGGATGCGCTGCGGGAACTGGCCGCCAAGGGCGACGCGCTCTTCGAAGCCGCTCTTGCAGAGGGCAACGCGGCTCTGGACGCCCGCGACCCCGAGAGCGCAGCGGCCGCGTTCGCTCGCGCCGGAGCCATTCGCCCCGACGAGCCACGCGTGATCGCCGGAATCGCCCGCGCCGATGCCCTGCCGGAAGTCGTCCGCCTGCTGCGGGAAGCCGAACGCGCTCGATTGCGCGGCGATGTCGAAGCGGCGCATGGCTTGCTGGTGGAGGTGCGCCAGCTCGACCCGGCGACGGATGGCATTTCCACCCTGCTTGCCGACGTCGCCGCCACGCGCCAAGCCGATCGTCGCAAGGCGATGCTGAGCCGCGCTTTCGCCGCGCTCGAAGCGGACAACCACGGCGAGGCGCTGCGGCTCTTCGAGGACGCGCTGCAAGCGTTCCCGAACGATGCCGCGGCGCTTGCCGGCAAGCAGCAGGCCGAGCAGGCGCGGACGCTCGCAGCCATAGACGATCTGCGCGAGGCCGCCGCCCGACAGATGCGCGCCGAACAGTGGGCCGACGCGCTCGCCACCTACGACCAGGCACTCGCTATCGACTCGTCGCTGAAGTTCGCCCGCGAAGGGCGCGAGGTGGTGGACGCGCGGGTGGCGCTCATCAATGCAATGGACGAGGTCGTTGCCGACCCAAGCAGCCTGTCGTCGGACCAGGTATTCAAGGCGGCGCAGCTGACCCTTGCCGATGCCGCAGAGCAAACGGACGCTGGGGAGCGGTTCGCCGCTCGGCTAGCGCGGTTCCGGGCGATTCTGGAACAGGCCGCGGTGCCGATCCCGCTGGTGCTGGTGTCCGACAACGCGACTGAAGTGATCATCCACCGGGTCGGCGCCATCGGCGCTTTCGAGCGCCACGAACTGGCGCTGCGGCCGGGGCGCTACGTGATCGTCGGCAGCCGCGACGGCTGCCGCGACGTGCGCAAGGAGATCGTGCTGGCGGATGGCATGGCGCCGGTGGACATCCGCTGCGCGGAACCCATCTGAGACGCACGCCCTTGGACGACCAGAGCCGAACCCATCGGCCCCCTCCCCTAGCGCCGGACGGTTCCGCGGCGGAGAGCACGTCGGTCATCGAAGCCGCCGGGTTTCGGCCAACGCCAGCCACCGCGCCAGCGCGAACGCGGCTGTTCCGGCCGGTGCCGCTGGCCATACTGGCCGTTGCTCTCTTGGCGGCTTGGTTTCTTTGGTTCATCTTCACCGCCAAATCGGTGCGCTTCGAGATCGCGCCAGCGCCGGACGAATTTGCGCTCAGCGGCGGCTTCCGGCTGCCGCTTGGCGAGGTGCATTTGCTGCGCGAGGGGCGCTACCGCCTGACCGCGGCCGCGGCCGGCTACCACGACGTCAACCAGAGCGTTCGCATCGGCGACGAGCGCAGCCAGACCATCGCCGTGGCGATGCGCAAGCTGCCGGGCCGGGTCGCCTTCGAGATCACGCCGGCCGGCGCCGAAGTGACCCTCGCTGGCGATGCGGAACCGGCCGGCGCGGCGCCCTTCGAGGCGTTGGTGGCAGCCGGGCCGCAGAGTGCGCTGGTGACCTACGAACGCTACCAGCCGGCCACCGTGTCCTTCGAGGTGGCGGGCATGGATCAGCCGCAAACCGTTGTCGCAACCTTGGCGCCGAACTGGGCGGATGTAACGCTGCCGACCCGGCCGGACGGCGCCGAGGTGCTGATTGACGGTGAACCGGCCGGCGCGACGACACCCGGCCCAGTGCAGGTGCTTGCCGGCGAACGGCGGATCATGGCGCGGCTCGCCGGCTACGAGACGTGGACGGACATACTGAACGTCGAGGCCGGCAAGGCGTTGCTGCTGCCGCCGGTGACGCTCCGCCGCGCCAGCGGGCGGCTGCGGGTGTCCTCCGAGCCAACGGACGCGAGCATCACCGTGAACGGCGCCTTCCAAGGCACGACGCCGCTCGACATCGCGCTCGCCCCCGGCAGCCACGAAGTGCGCGTCTTCAAGGCTGGCTACGCCGCGCAGACGAAGACCGTGGCGTCGCGCTCCGAAGCGCGGCAGACGCTCCGCTTCGATCTCGAACAGCTGCAAGGCGAGCTTGCGCTGCAAGCCGATCCGGAAGACGCCGAACTGTGGATCGACGGCGAACGGCGCGGCGTGGCCGCTGGCGTGTTCGTCCTCTCGGCCACGCCGCACGACGTCGAGGTGAAGAAGGAAGGCTACGCCAGCTACCGCAAGACGGTGACGCCGCAGCCCGGCTTCACGCAGCAACTCAAGGTGCGCCTGCTGACCTTGGAAGAGGCGCGCATGGCGGCGCTGCAACGGGTGCGCCGCACCAGCCTCGGCCACGAACTGGTGCTGCTCCATCCCGGCGACATCGACATGGGCGCGTCGCGGCGGGAACCCGGGCGGCGAGCCAACGAGGTGCTGCGCACCGCCAAGCTGACGCGGCTCTTCTACCTAGGCCGCCACGAAGTGACCAACGCGCAGTTCCGCGCCTTCGCCGCTGGACATTCCTCCGGCGACTACCAGAACATCGGCCTCGATGCGGACGAGCAGCCGGTGGTGGACGTGTCCTGGACGGAAGCGGCGCAGTACTGCAACTGGCTCTCGCGCCAGGATGGGCTGGCGCCCTTCTACGAAGAGGAGTTCGGCGACGTGGTGGGCTTCGACGCCAGCGCGCTCGGCTACCGCCTGCCCACGGAAGCCGAGTGGGCGTGGACGGCTCGCGACAGCGACGAGGACGGGCCGCTACGCTTCGCCTGGGGCGAGAAGCTGCCGCCGCCCGACCGCCACGGCAACTACGCCGACCGCTCGGCGTCGCATCTGGTGGCGCGGGTGATCCTCGGCTACAACGACAACCATATCGTCAGCGCGCCGATCGGCACCTTCGCCGCCAACGCCAAGGACATCCACGACCTCGGCGGCAATGTGGCGGAGTGGATGCACGACTACTACGAGATTCCCGGCAGTGCCGAGACGACCGATCCGCTCGGCCCGGATTCCGGCGACTACCACGTGATCCGCGGCGCCAGCTGGCAGAAAGGCACGGTGACGGATCTGCGCCTCTCGTTTCGCGACTACGGCAGCGCCGGGCGCCAGGACCTCGGCTTCCGCATCGCCCGGTTCGCCGAATGAGCATCGCCGCACTGCTTCTGCAGACGGCAAGGAGGTTTGCCGCGGGTGTGGTGCTGCTCGGCGCAATCGCCGTTGCCGCGGCTGAGGGAGACGCCGACGCATCGAACGAACGGGAGCAAGACGCGGTGGAGGAGCCCAAGGAAGAGACGCCGGAGAAGCCGGACGAAGATTCGGGAACGCTCGCGGACGTGTTCACACCGAGCGAGGAGATCTCGGAAGACATCGCCGTGCCGTTCCCAGTGGACATCTAGCGCGTCCCCCTCAGACCTCCAGACGCACTTGCGAACAGCCGCCGGGGCCGAACTCGCGTGTACGAGCGGCGTATGATTGGCCGCGACCAGTGCATGGCCTTCCGACTATCGCTACGCCCGTACAGCCCGAACGCCCCGAACAGGCGGCGCGGCGCATCATCGACGACAACCTGCGCGCTGCCGGGTGGGCGGTGCAGAGCGCCGACGATGTGGACGTCTCGGCCAGTCTTGGCGTGGCGGTGGCGGAGTTGCCGGTTGACGGGGGCTTTGCCGACTACGCGCTCTATCTGGACCGGGCGACCGTGGGCGTCGTCGAGGCCAAGGCGCATGGCGCGCTCTCCGGGGCGGAGGAGCAGACCATGCGCTACGCCATCCGCGCGCGGGGCGGAGAGCGGGGCGTCGGCGAGCAACGGCCACGGTTCCTGTTCGAGTCCAACGGGCACAAGACGTACTTCACCGATCTGCGGGATCCGAGGCCGCGCAGCCGCGAGGTGTTCAACTTCCCGCGTCCCGAGACGCTCAAGGAGTGGAGCGAGAATCCAGACGGGCCGTTGCGCCAGCGGCTGCAACGGGCCATGCCGGGGCTGGACGAGCCGCGGCTGTGGGCGGCGCAGGCAAGAGCGATCAAGGCGCTCGAAAACTCCTTTGCGCGCGGCGATTCGCGGGCGCTGATTCAGATGGCCACGGGGTCCGGCAAGACGTTCACCGCGGTGAATCTCGCCTACCGATTGCTGAAGCACGCCAGCGCCAAGCGCATTCTGTTTCTGGTGGATCGCAACAATCTCGGCCGCCAGACCTTCGATGAGTTCGCCAACTTCGATGCGCCGGGGGCTGGGCGCAAGTTCCCGGCCATCTACAACGTGCAGAGGCTGGCCGACAACGCCATCAATCCCGCGGCGAAGGTGGTGGTGACGACTATCCAGCGGCTGTTCGCCATGCTGAAGGGCGAGCCGGACTACGACGCTGGCAACGAAGACGATTCCGCGTTCGAGAGCGGCGGTTGGCAAGGCGAGCCGCCAGCGGTGGCCTACAACGCTCGGATTCCGCCGGAGTTCTTCGACTTCGTCATCATCGACGAGTGCCACCGTTCCATCTACGACCTGTGGAGCCAGGTGCTGCTCTACTTCGACGCCTTCCTGATCGGCCTCACCGCCACGCCGGCGGGCAAGACGCTGGGCTTCTTCAATCAGAATCTGGTGATGCAGTACGGCCACGACGAGGCGGTGCTGGACGGCGTGAACGTGGATTTCGACGTCTACCGCATCAAGACCCGTATCACCGAAGAAGGCGCCACGATCGAGGCGGGTTCGGAGGACGTGTACGTAGCCAAGCGCGACAAGCTGACGCGCCAGGAACGCTTGCAGCAGCTGACGAACGACCTCACCTACACCGCCAACCAAGTGGATCGGGATGTGGTCGCCGTGAGCCAGATTCGCACCGTGCTGCGGGAGTTCCGCGAGCGCGTGTTGCCCGCTGCGTTTCCCGGCCGCAAGGAAGTGCCGAAGACGCTCATCTTCGCCAAGGACGATTCCCACGCCGAAGACATCGTGCGCCTAGCCCGCGAGGTGTTCGGCGAAGGCAACGAGTTCTGCCAGAAGATCACCTACCGCACCGGCTTCACGAAAGTGGCCACCACGGTGACGCTCGACGATGGCACGGAATCCGAAGCCGTCGAATGGAGACGCACGGCGGAACTCACGCCGGAGGAACTGCTGGCCAACTTTCGCAACAGCTACTTTCCGCGCATCGCCGTGACCGTGGACATGATCTCCACCGGCACCGACGTGAAGCCCATCGAGTGCGTCTTCTTTCTGCGCAACGTGAAATCCGCCGGCTTCTTCGAACAGATGAAGGGGCGCGGCGTACGGGTGATTTCGCCGAACAAGCTGCAAGTTGTGACGCCAAGCGCCAAGGCCAAGGAGCGCTTCGTCATCGTCGACGCGGTGGGCGTCTGCGAACAGGACAAGACGGATTCGCGCACCCTCAACCGACAACCCGCCAAGGCGCTCAAGCAAGTGTTGGACTACGTGGCCCGTGGCGGTTTGGATGCCGATGCGCTGACCACCCTCGCCAGCCGCCTTGCGCGCCTGCAACACCGCTTCGACGCCGCCGAACTGGCGGAACTGCGCGACTTGGCCAGCGGCAAATCGATCCCGGAACTCACCCACGCCCTGCTGCAAGCCTGCGATGCGGACGCGCAAGCCGAGGCCGCCAAAGCGCAGTTCGACACCAAGACCCCTACCCCGCTCCAAGTCGAAACCGCCGCCCACCAACTTGCCCGCGATGCCGTGACGCCGTTCCTCAAACCGGCGCTGCGCAAGCGCATTCTGGAAATGCAGCGCACCAGCGAACAAACGATGGACCGCCACACCATCGACGACGTGCTCTACTCCGGCTTCGACGCAACCGCATTGGCGAAGGCGCGCGCCAAAGTGACGGACTTCCAAGCCTGGCTGCAAGACCACAAGGACGAAATCGCCGCCATCCAAGCCATCTACGCCGGTACGCGACCACTGAAGCTGACGCTCGCAGACCTCCGCCAATTGAAAGACGCCCTCGCCCGGCCGCCGCTCGCCGTCTCGCCCACGCAACTGTGGCAAGCGTTCGAGGCCGCCTCGCCGGAACGTGTGCAAGGCCAAGGCGGCGAACCGCTGGCGGATCTGGTGCATCTGGTCCGCAGCGCCCTGATCCCGTCGTTTACGCTGGTGCCCTACCGCGACGCCTTGCGCGAGCGCTACGAAACGTGGCTGCAAGAACGCGACGCCGACAACACCTTCAGCAAGGAGCAGCGAGCGTGGCTCGACCACATCGCCGAACACATCGCCAACAGCCTCGCCATCGCACCGATAGACTTCGAGAGCGGCTGGTTCGGACAGCAAGGGAGCTTGGGACAGGCCCATGCGCTGTTCGGTGAAAAACTCAAACCGCTGATGGCGGAGTTGAACGAGAGGCTGGCGGCGTGAGCGCTGCTTTGCCGCAAGGTTGGGCGCAGACAACGCTCGGCGACTTGATAGAACCCCGGCGTATCAAGGCGGACCCGCAGGCAACGCCAACCGCCGAGTTCGTAGGATTGGAGCACGTCGAGGCACACACCACGAAACTGCTCGGCACCACATCCGCAGCCGCGATGAAGAGCAGCGCCAGTACCTTCAAGCAGAGCGATGTGCTCTACGGCAGGCTGCGCCCATACTTGAACAAGGTGTGCCAGCCCGACTTCGACGGCCTCTGTTCCGGAGAGTTCGTCGTGATGCCCGAGAACCAAGCCGTTTCGGGCGCGTTCCTCAAGCATCGCTTGAACGCTCAAGATTTCGTTGAGTTCGCAAGCCACCTCAACGCGGGAGATCGCCCACGGGTGGATTTCAGCCAGTTGCGTCCTTTCGCGCTGACGCTTCCGCCAAAGAAAGAGCAAACCCGAATCGCCGACATGCTCGCCAAGTTGTTCGACCAGCTAGACGCGGGCATCGACACCTTGCAGCGCTGCCAAGAGAAACTGGCCCGCTACCGCGCCTCGGTGCGGAAGGCTGCGGTGGAAGGCGACCTCACCGCCGCTTGGCGCAAGGAACATCCCGACGTCGAACCAGCCAGCAAGCTCCTGCAGCGCATCCTCGCCGAACGCCGCCAACGATGGGAGCAAGAGCAGCTTCGCATCTACGCCGAGAAAGGCAAGACGCCGCCGAAGAACTGGAAGGCGAAGTACAAGGAACCCGTAGCTCCGGAAGCGGACGACTTTCCATCGCTGCCAACAGGTTGGGTCTGGGCGACGTTGGATCAGCTTGCGGCACCGGAGCATCGTGCCATGACCGACGGCCCATTTGGTTCCAACTTGAAGACGTCCCACTACACTGCCGATGGCCCACGGGTCATTCGGCTTCAGAATGTCGGCGATGGAGAGTTCGTGGACGCCGAGGCACATATTTCCCACGACCACTTCCAAGCGCTCAAGAAGTACGAAGCGAAGCCCGGCGACGTCATCTTTGCTTCCCTTGGCGATAATCTACCCAGGTGTTGCGTCCTGCCTGATCGCCTCGGACCTGCCATCGTCAAAGCAGACTGCGTTCGGTTCAGACCAAGTGCTTTGATGTCCACGGCCTGCATCAACCACTTCGTCAATGCCAGCCCAACACGACAGTGGGCCAAGCGCCTCATCCACGGCGTCGGCAGGCCGCGGCTGAACCTGCGTTCCCTGCGCACCGTCGCCATACCTGTCGCTCCACCCGAAGAACAGTGCGCCCTAGCGGAGACGATCCGCAACCAACTGGCAGGCATCCGGAGCGTCGAGAGCGCCCTTGCCAACGAGCTTTCTCGCGCAAGCCGCCTACGCCAGTCGATCCTCCACCGCGCCTTCACTGGCGACCTGCTTCCACAAGACCCCGACGACGAGCCAGCATCGGAGCTCCTTGAACGCATCGCCAGCGAGCGCGAGGCACGGCAACGGCAGAAGTCCAAGCGCCATCGCGTGTAGAATGCTCGCCGCAAAGGAGCGGCAGCATGGAACTCGGCATCAGCGCGGCCAAGCCGCGCCTCTCGGAACTGGTCGCCGCCGCCCAACGCGGCGAACGGGTGGTCATCACCAAGCGGGGAGAACCCGCCGTGGAACTGGTTGCCTGCCCAGAGCCACAGGAAGAGCCCAAAGGCGACTTCTTCGCCCGCGTGAAGGAGGCCCGCGAGCGCCTAGGCATCAAGCCGATGCCACCGGATGAAGCGCGGGAGTTCAGAGCGGCCTTGTTCGATACGGCTTTGAGTCGCCGCGTGCTCGGCCTGGGAGACGACTGGGAGCCGTATGTCCGCGACGATTCGGCAGGCGGGCGGCCCTCGCCTTCGTGCGACGAGGAAGCATAGACTCCTTGCCGCGGCGCTACAGGAGCAGCAGCATGGAACTCGCCGTCAGCGCGGCCAAGTCGCGCCTCTCGGAACTGATCGCCGCGGCGCAACGCGGCGAACGGGTGGTCATCACCAAGCGCGGCGAGCCCGCGGTGGAACTGATTGCCTGTCCCAAGACGCGGCACCGCGGTCTCGACCTCGAGAAGCTGACGGCGGATTGCAAGCGGCTCGGCATTGAGCAGCTATCGCCGAACGAAGCGCGGAAGCTGCTTGCCGAGTTCGACGATCCGGCGTTCAGCCGTGAGGTGCTCGGCTTAGGAGACGACTACGAGCCGTACTGCGTACCTCGGCGCGACTAGCCGATTTACGCAAAGCGCTTTCGCCCCTTACACGACGGACAGGCCGTGGTCAGCCGCCCTTGGCCGTCGCCGTACCCAAGCCTCACGAAAACTGCGAGAAAGCTGCGCCACTCTGTCGTATGATGCTCTCGATGTAAGCAGGAGCAGCAACCATGGAACTTGCCGTCAGCGCGGCCAAGCCGCGCCTCTCGGAACTGATCGCCGCGGCGCAACGCGGCGAACGGGTGGTCATCACCAAGCGCGGCGAGCCCGCGGTGGAACTGGTTGCGTGTCCCAAGCGGAAGCGGCGCGGCGGCATCGACTTCGAGAAGCTGGAGGAAACCTGCAAGCGGCTCGGCATCGAGCAGGATCCGCCGGAAGTGGCGAAAGAAGTAATCGCCATGTTTCACAATCCGGCGCTCAGCCGCGAGGTACTTGGCCTGCCAGACGACTACTAGCCGACTAGCACAATGCGTGTCCTTGTCGACACGACGCACCTCTATGTACTGATGGCATCGAGGGCGATGTTCACGGCTTCCGAACGCGAGTTCCTTGCGGAACGAGATGCTGACGTTGTGGTCAGCACGGTGTCGATCTGGGAGATGCGCCTCAAGTACCGCTCGCGGCGTCGCTCCGGCGAACGGAAGAGTCCCTTTGATCCACAGCACGTTCTTGAGGCGCTGAGTGACGTCGATGTCAGCCTCCTTTCTCTGACGGAGGCCCACGCTGCGCAGGCCCTCGAAGTGCCCCTGCTCCACAAGGATCCGTTCGACGAAATCCTGCTCACCCAGGCCCAGGTCGAAGGTCTGCGATTCCTCACCAAAGACCGCCTGCTCGTCGACCACCCCCTCGCCATCACCATCCCCTAGCCAAGCCCATGGACGCTTCGCAGATCGGCAAGCGGGCGTGGAGCTATGCCGGGGTGTTGCAGGATGCCGGGCTCTCCTGCTTCGAGTACGTGGAGCAGCTTACGCTGCTGCTCTTCCTGAAGATGGCGGATCAGCTTACGCAGCCGCCCTACGAGCGCGGGCCGCTGGTGCCGTCGGAACTCGGTTGGCAGCCGCTGCTGCGCTTGGACGGCGAGGCGCTCGAAGCGCAGTTTCGGCGGAGCTTGGAGGCGTTGGCCAAAGAGCCGGGGATGTTGGGCGTGATCTTTCGCGGCGCCCGCTGCGAGATACACAACGCGGCGCTGCTCAAGCAGCTCATCGTCAATCTGCTGGACGACGTGAACTGGATGGCGTTGCCGGTGGACGTGAAGGGCACCATCTACGAGGAACTGGTGGCGCGTTCGGCGCAGGAGTCCTCGCGGGGCGCTGGCCAGTACTTCACGCCGCGCCCGCTGGTGCGGACGATGTGCGAAGTGATGCGGCTAGCGCCGCAAGATCGCATCTGCGATCCCGCCGCTGGCACGGGCGGGTTCCTCTGCAACGCCTACCAGCATGTGCTGGAACGGCACGGCGGCGAACTCGACAGCGACCAGTTGCGGGCGCTGCGCATGGAACTGGTGGAGGGCATGGAACTGTCGCCGAAGGTGGGGCGGATGTGCGCGATGAATGCGTACCTGCACGGCATCGGCGGCGAGGGCGAGGACGAAGTGGTGGTTCACAGCGGCCACGACAGCCTCGCCGCGGCGTGGGGCGGCGAATACTCCGTGGTGCTCGCCAATCCGCCCTTCGGCAAGAAGCAGAGCCTTACGTTCGTCAACGAAGCCAGCCAGGAGGGCGAATCGTCGAAGGAGGATCAGGTGGTGGTGCGGGAGGACTTCTGGACCTCCACCAGCAACAAGCAGCTCAACTTCGTACAGCACATCTACACGCTGCTGAAGATCGATGGCCGCGCCGCCGTGGTGGTGCCGGACAACGTGCTCTTCGAGGGCGGCGCGGGCGAGAAGGTGCGGCGGAATCTCCTGGAAAAGTGCCGCGTCCACACCCTGCTGCGGCTGCCCACCGGCATCTGGTATTCGCCCGGCGTGAAGGCGAACGTGATCTTCTTCGACAAGAAGGAGGGGCGCGCCAAGGCGTGGACGGACAAGCTGTGGATCTACGATCTGCGCACCAACAAGCACTTCACCTTGAAGCAGAAGCCGCTGCGCCCGCAGGACTTCGACGAGTTCGTCGCCTGCTACAAGCCGGGCCGCGCCCATGCCCGCCGCCAGACTTGGAGCGAAGCCAACCCGCAAGGCCGCTGGCGCAGCTTCGCCTACAAGGACCTCCTGCAACGTGACAAGCTCAGCCTGGACATCTTCTGGATCAAGGACGACAGCCTGACGGACACCAGCGCCCTGCCCCCGCCGGAGGTGCTGGCCGGCGAAATCGCCGCGGATCTCAAGGAGGCGCAGGCGGTGTTCGAGGGCATCGCGAAGCGGCTGGCGGGCTGAGGGTGGGCCGACCTTCGGCGGGTGCGGCGGGAGCAGCATTTGTTAAGGTTCCCGCCACTCAAGGACGTGCCGTGGCGCCGAAACGCTAAGGACCCCGCATGAAGAAGACGCTGCCCTTCGAGTTCGTCTACCAGGTGATCGCGCTGCTGCTGGCCATCATCCTCGTCCACCTGGTCTACGTCACCGTGGTGCGCCCGAACGCGGACGCCATTCTGCTCGCCCAGGAGGAACAGGCAGCGGCTGGCGGCGCCTACGTTCCGGACCGTTCGCTGTACGTGGTGCTGCGCGACTACGAGCAGGAGTCGTGCTTCATTCTGGCGCTGTGGGCCATCTCCATCATGGGCTTGAAGGCGCGCAACTCGCTGCGCGAACGGCGCATGTTGCAGCAGCGCTTCATCGAAGTGACCGAGGGCATGAGCATCCTGCCGGAGGACACCCGCGAATACGCCCGCCCGTTGCAGGCGCTGCCCGAGGAGACCCGCGCCAATCTGCTGCCCCGGGCGCTGCTGGCGGCGTTGCAGCGGTTCGCCTCCACGCGCAACGTGCAGGACGTGTCGACCGCGGTCCGCACCGTCTGCGACACGGAATCGGATCGGCTGGACAGCGAACTGGCGATGGTGCGCTACATCGCCTGGGCGATACCGTCCATCGGCTTCATCGGCACGGTGCGCGGCATCGGCGACGCGCTCGGGCAGGCGTACCAAGCGGTGGAAGGCGACATCGCCGGGGTGACCACCAGCCTCGGCGTCGCCTTCAACTCCACCTTCGTCGCCCTCGTCATCAGCATCTTCGTGATGTTTCTGATGCATCAGCTGCAACTGGTGCAGGAGCGGCTGGTGCTGGACACGCAGCACTACTGCGACGACTTCCTGATTCGCCACATGCAGCTGCGCTGACCATGAACGTGCTGGAAATCAACGACGCCGAGATCACGCTGGCGGTCGATGGCGAGGTGCGCTACGCGGAACCGGGCGTTGCCTTCGTGGACCGCGACGGCGCCGAGTTCGGCGCTGCGGCGCTGGCCAAGTCGCGGCTGCACCCGCGGCAGTCGCACAGCGAGTTCTGGCAGCGATTGAACGCGGACGCGGTCACGCCTTCCGGGCGCGGCGTGGCCAATCAAGCGGATCTGGTCTATCGGCACCTGCTGGCGATTCGCGTCGCGGCTGGCTTGAAGGGGCGCTGCGACGTGGTGGTGGCGGCCTCGGCCGCGACCACGCAAGCGCAGTTGGCGATGCTGCTCGGCATCGCGCAGGAAGCGAGCTTTTCGGTGACGGCCATCGTCGATGCGGCGGTGGCTGCGGCGTGCCAGCACGTGGACGAGGCCTGCCACATGCTGGACCTCGGACTGCATCGCGCCGTGCTGACGAGTTTGGAGGCAGCACAGTCGCCGCCGCGATTGCAGCGCGGGGCGATGGATGCCGTGCCGGCAGCTGGCAGCGCGGCGCTTCTGGAAGGCTGGGTGGACGCGGTGGCGGACCGCTTCGTCGAGAGCACGCGCTTCGACCCGCTGCGCATCGCCGAAGCGGAGCAGCAGGTCTTCGACCAGGTGCGCGCCGGCATCGAACGCGACGACGCCGAGTTCGCCATCGGCGTCCAGCATGGCGACGCGGTGCGCGACGTCCACGTGCCGCGGCGCGTGTTCGCGGAGAAATCGGCGCAGCGCTACGAACTGCTCACCCGCGCCATCGGCGCTCCGAAGACGCTGGCGGTGACGGCCCGGGCGCGCAAGGCGCCGGGGCTGGCGGCGTTTCTGGAGGATGCCGGGCACACCCTCGTGGCATTGCCGGCGGACGCCGTGGTTCGCGCTCTGCAAACGCATGAAAGCGCCATCGCCGCTGCGGACGGTGGCGGCGCGCGCCTCGTGACGACGCTGCCGTGTGTTCGGGAGAGCACCCGGGAAGCGGACCCGTTGCCGCCGACGCATCTGCTGTGCGGCGCCGTGGCGGTGCCGCTCGGCGCCGAGACCACGGGCGGCGGCCATCCTTCGTGCGGCGCCGCGACCGCCCTCTTTCGAGTGCGTCAAGACGAACGCGGCGTCTCCGTGGCGCCGGAGGCCGATGCGTCCGTGCTGCTGAACGGTACGCGCATCGATTTCGCGCAGCCGTTGCGGGGTGGCGACGTCGTTCGCTGCGGCGGCAACGAGTTCCAGCTCATCGTCGTGCGTTGAACCGCCATGCCGCACCGCGCCTCCCGCCGTCGCTTCAACGTCTTCTCGCTGGCGTTTCTGGACGTGATGTCCTGCGGCTTCGGGGCGGTGGTGCTGATCTTCCTGGTCATCAACCACCGCGTCGACGACGATGCGCGAGAGGTGGACCGGGAGCTGCTGGCCGAGTCGCGCAAGCTCGACTACCTGATCACCACCGGGCAGACGAATCTGGCGGAACTGCGCGAACGGCTGGAGGACGCCCGTAAGCGCGTCGCCGAGGCGCGTCGTCGGCTGGCCACGACGACGGAAGACGCCGAACGCCGCAAGCAGGACGCGGACGAACTCGAAGCGCGCACCATCGCCGAGCGCGAGAGCATCGAGGCGCTGAAGGCGGACGTCGAGAGCCGCGAACGGGAAGTGAAGCGCCTGCAGGCCGAAGAAGAAGCATCGCAAGGGGCCAGGGCGCGGGAGGTGAAGGGCGAAGGCGACCGCCAGTACCTCACCGGGCTGTTCGTCGGCGGGCGCCACATTCTGATCGCGCTGGACGCTTCCGCGAGCATGCTCGACAGCACCATCGTGCAGGTGCTGCGACGGCGCAACATGCCGCAGGAGCGGCAGCTGAACGCGCCGAAATGGCAGCGCGCCAAGCGCACCGTGGAGTGGCTGGCGGCGCAGATGCCCCTCGACAGCAACTTCCAGATCGCGCTGTTCAACGTCGAGGCGCGGCATCTGCTGCCGGAGAGCGCCTGGCACGAGGTTCTGCACCCCACGGCACTCAACGACGCGCTGGAAGCCTTGGCCGAGGAGGTTCCCTCTGGCGGCTCGAATCTGGCGGGTCTGGCGCGTCTCGTGGCCGACATGTCGCCGTTGCCGGACAACGTCTTTCTGATCACCGATGGTCTTCCAACCCGTTCCGAACGCGATCCGCGCAGCGCCACCATCAGCGGACGGCAGCGGATGCGGCTGTTCACCGATGCGGTGCGGCTGCTGCCCAGGGACGTGCCGGTGAACCCTATTCTGCTGCCGCTCGAAGGGGATCCGCAGGCGTCGTCGGCCTACTGGGCGCTGGCGAGGGCGACTGGCGGCACCTACATGTCGCCATCCGAGGACTGGCCGTGATCCGGCGCCGCGAACTGGAGGAGATCGGCCTCTCCTTCCTGGACGTCATCTGCTGCGGCTTCGGGGCGATCATCCTGCTGCTGATGATCATCAAGATCGTCGAACCCATCGTGCTCGAAGAGCCGGAAGTGGACCTCGACGGCCTGGTGGCGCAGAAGCGCGACTCGGTCCACGAGATTCGCGGCGAGACCAGAGTGCTCACCCGCCAGGTGAGCGACGAAGAACGCCAGCTCGCCCGCGAGCTCTTCCAACTCGCCCGCGTGGAGCAGGAACTGAGCGAGGTGGCTGGCCGCTTCGAGGCCACCCAGGACGAAGCGGAGCAGCAGATCGCCGTGCGCTCCAACTTCGCCCGCGCCAAGCAGTCACTCTCGGACGAAATGGAGCGGCTGCTCGGCCTCGACTTCACCCGCGCCGACAACACCATCGGCGGCATCACCGTGGACAGCGAGTACATCATCTTCGTGATCGACACCTCCGGCAGCATGTACGGCTACGCCTGGAATCTGGTGCGCCGGAAGGTGAGCGAGACCCTCGCCATCTATCCGCGGGTGAAGGGCATCCAGGTGATGAACGACATGGGCGACTACATGTTCGGCCAGTACGCCGGGCAGTGGATACCGGATTCGGACGCCATCCGCCGCAACATCGTGCAGCGCATGGCCACTTGGAACGTGAACTCGAACTCCAGCCCCGTGGAAGGCATCGAGCGCGCCATCCGCGTCTTCCACGCCGACGACAAGAAGATCAGCATCTACATCTTCGGCGACGACTTCCAAGGCGATTCCATCGAGAAGGTGGTGGACCGCGTGGACGCCATGAACCGCGTCGACGAAACCGGCGAACGCCGCGTGCGCATCCACGCCGTGGGCTTCCCGGTGGTGCTCGGCACCCGCACCGGCGACCGCTTCGCCGCCCTGATGCGCGAACTCACCTACCGCAACAACGGCACCTTCGTGGCGCTGCCCTCGTTCGAGTGAGGGTTCGCCTTCGTACATGCCGCCAGCATGGCGTTCCAATTCGATGCTCGCGCTTGACGCTGCGGCACTGAACGCGGAGGATGGCGATATCAACCCGGTGGCGGCGCTGCTTCGCCTGCAACGCTGCCGGCGGCAAGCGGAGCTGCCGGGCTTGGCGGCCGTGTTGTTCGGCGCGTTGCGGCGGGAAGGCTTGGCGCGGCTGGCAGAACGGCTGTCGGACGCGCTGATGCGCATGCTGGTGGCTCGCTTCGGCGGCGATGAGACGAGCGACGGATACACAGAGGAACTGCGGCGCGCTCTGCGCCACATGGAGGAACCGAGGATGCTGGCGGAAACGGTCACGCGATGGCGCCAGGAAGCGATCGACGAGGGCATGCAACTCGGCATGTCCGAAGGCAGGCGGCAAGGCGCTTCGCTGGAACGAACGCTGTTGCGGCGCTTGGCGGCGCAACGTTTCGACGTTGCGACGGGCGACGGGCTGGCGACGCTGCTGGCCAACGAAGAGAATGTCGAACGGCTGGCGAAAGTGGGCGATCTGGTGAGCGACTGCGGGAGTGCGCAGGAACTGCTGCGGCGCGGCAGAGATCTGCTCCACAACGGGAACGTGTACTAGCAGCGCCGCCAACCACGACCCCGCGAACGCTTGCGGAAATCCCCTTTCAAGCAGCGAGTCCGGCCATGCGATCAGCAGCAGCGACGAAATACATGCGAGCGCAAGATTCCGCGCAACTGTCGCCTGTGCGCAAACCGGCGACGGTGCGGTGCCTCGGCGCGGTGGACGTCTCCGCCTTGGCTGGTCTCGTCGAGCGGATGTCGGAGAAGGCGTGGGAGTTCGAGGACGCCCGCAAGGAAAACGACTACCGCTGCTTCCACCACACGCGGCACGTGGTCTTTCGCTTCATTGAAGGCAATCGTTGCCCGTGGCGGCACTACTCCAATCCGATTTGGAAGATCTGGCGCGCTTGGTTGTTGCCGGTGATGCGCGAGGCCACGGCGCGCTACGGCTTCCGCGAACCGATCTATCCGAAGGCGATGCTGGCGCGGCTGCAGGCCGGGCACGGCATCGACGCGCACGTGGACGGCGAAGGCTCCCACCCGCTGACCCATCGCATCCACGTGCCGCTCTTCACGAACTCCAAAACGACGCTCACGGTGGACGGCTCGCGGTTCCACCTGCGCGCCGGCCAAGCGTACGAAGTGAACAACCTCGCCCTCCATTCCGTCCACAACGGCGGCGCGAACGATCGCATCCATTTCGTCTTCGAGGTGTTCGACGGCGCCGCGTGAGGCTCAAAGCCACCGAAGACCGCGGCGCGCTTCTTTGCTATGCTCTCGCATCATTGCCTTGCTTGAGGAACGGCACCCTGTGAGCGCACAAACGGCGAAATTGGAACTCTCCACCACCATCACGCGGAACGAGAACATCGTCTTCACGGACCTCGACGACACCATCGTCATGATGGACGTGGACGAAGGGCAGTACTACGAACTGGACCCGGTCGCGGCCCGCATCTGGGAGATCGTCGAGGAAGGCCCGACCGTGAGCGGCATTTGCAGTGCCTTGGCCGCCGAATACGCGGTCGAACCGCAGGAGTGTCAAGAGAGCACGCTGGAGTTCCTGCAATCCGCCGCGGAGCAGGGAATCGTCCACGCGGAGTAGCTCTCGCATCGCGTTCCCGCAACGACCGCGCTCGACGCCGCAGCGGCGGGAGCACCTTGGGCTAGAGCCCATGCACGGGCATCGCCTGAATTGCGCCGATCTCCCCTACGACAAAGCGGCGATCTCGCACACGCGCCATGGGCGATCTCGCTAGTCCGGGCACCTTCGGCGGCCTCATGATCGCCCTGAACTTCAGCCCGAACGGTGCGGCAAGTGCGCGGTTTCTCGCTTCTCGAATTGATGATCACGCTGGCGATCCTCGCCATCGTCGCGGCGGTGGCCCTGCCCGCCTACAACGCCTACACGGAGCGGGCGCATCGCCTCGCCGCGCAGTCGGATCTGCTGCGCTGCGCACAAGGCTTGGAGCGACACGCCAACACCGCGCTCAGCTACGCCTTGGCGCTCGACACGAACGGCGACGGCATCGGCGACGCATCGACCGGCGAAGTCTCCGCCAACCTCTGCGCACCGGACGCGGAACTGCATCGCATTACCGTGCGCACCGCCGACGCGAGCCGCTTCGTGCTGCGGGCGGAAGCCGCAAGCGCGACCGGGCGCATGGCCGACGACGGCGCACTGGAACTGGACAGCACCGGCGCCACGCGCTGGGATCGCAACGACGACGGCGACTTCGACGACGAGGACGAGCACTCGTGGCGGCCCTGATTCGTCAGCGCGGCCACTCCCTGGTGGAACTGCTGGTGGCCACCTTGATCGTCGGCGTCGGCGCCATGGGCAGCGCCAAGCTGCACATGCTGAGCGCCCAGAACAACCGGGCAGCGCTGGAACACAGCCTCGCCACCATGCTCGCCGAGGACATGCTGGAGCGCGTCCGCGCCAATCCTCTCGGCGCCTACGGCACGGCCCTCGGCGCCCCGCCGCCCGCTTTCGTCGATTGTCTAGCAAACGCTTGCTCGCCATCCGAACTCGCGGCGTTCGACATGGCGACGTGGAAGTGCTCGCTGGGGCGATGGCGGCGGGAGGCCAGCTGCGCTCGGGGCCGAGCGCTCGGTGCACTGCCCGATGCTGGCCGCCAGGTCGCGCTGCCGGAAGGAGACGGCAGCATCGAACCCAACGCCACAGGCGGCGTGACCGTGGTGATCGCGTGGGGTACGTCGCGCTTGGCCATCGGCGGCGTTCGATGAAGACGCGGACGTTAGACAGGGCGACACCTCGGCAGAAGCGGTTCGGCGCGAACGGCAGGCCCGCCGGGGTCTCGTTGCTGGAGCTGATGATCGCGGTGGCGCTCGGCTTGACCATCACGGTGGCAGTGGTGCAGCTCTTCGTCGGCAGCAGCCGCAGCCAAGGGGCGCTCGGCGTTCAAGCGCGGCTGCAAGAGTCCGCGCGCCATGCCCTGGGCTTCCTCGCCCGCTCGGCGCGTGGCGCTGGCCATTTGGGGTGTGCTGGCCGCCCTCTTCGCAACGCCCTTCAGGGCGACTGGGGCGACCTGCCGGAGTTGAACGTCACGCGATCGGTCGAAGGGTTCGAGGCCGTCGCCAGCGGCAACGACGGCGACGACTGGCAGCCGAGTCTGCAAACGCTGCCGGTTCGCCAAGGCGGCGCCCAGACATTCAAGCCGCGCCACCGCATCGATTTGCGTCGCCTGCGCCCGGGCAGCGACGTCGTGGTCTTCCGCCGCGCCGCCCCGGGCGTCCCTCTCGCCGCGCCGCTGCTCTCCAACGTCGATGCCGTGGTGGCCATGGCGGATAGCGATGCCTTCCGAGCGGACGACTTCGCGCTCGTCTCCGCTTGCGGGGGAGGTGCGCTGTTTCGCGTCACTTCGACATCCACCTCGGCTTCGGGCGTCACTCTCGCCAGAGGCAGGGGCAGCGGGCACTTCGCCAACCGCGCCGGACACGCGCTTCTCGACGCAGGCTCGTCCTTCGGAACCAACGCCGGGCCGCAAGGTGCGGCGGTAGCGCGGGTGATCACGGAGATCTACTTCGTGGCGCGCAGCGCTGGCACGACTGCCAGCGAGCAACGCTGGTCGCTGTGGCGGAAGACGTCCACGGCATCGCCAGCGGAGCTGGTGGCCGGCGTTGAGGACATGCAGCTGCTGTTCGGCATCGATGCCACGCCTGACGACGTCGACGCGGTGGAACGCTACGTCGCCGCCTCCGCCATCGGGCGCAACGCCGTGCGCACCGTCCACTTCACCGTCACGCTTTCCAACGACGGCGCCCAGCCGCGCACGTTCGCGAAGACCGTGGCCCTGCGCAATCGAGACCTCCCGACATGAATCTCCGCTCCCGACGCCTCGCGCACGGAAACGTGCTGTTCATTTGCCTGGCGCTGCTGCTCGCCCTCGCCGTGGGCGGGATGGCGGCAGCGCAGACCGCGACTTTGGAACTGCGGATGGCGCGCGCCGAACGCGAGGCCGCGCTGGCGTTCCACGCTGCGGAAACCGCGCTGGACGAAGCCGAGGCGTGGGTCGAGGCCAACGCCGCGGATCCATCGGCGTTGTTCGTCGATGGCGGCGGCCTGTACGCGCCGCCCAGCTATGGTGAACCAGCGCCTTGGCTGGACGGCAACATCTGGGCGGCCGAGAACAGCCGCGCTGCCACCGCTCCGCCCGGCGTGTCGGTGGACACGCGCTACATCGTGGAGTGGCTTGCCGCCATCGTCGACCGGGGCACCGCCAGCAACCCTCTGCCGGCGACCACGATCGACATCTTTCGCATCACCGCCCGCAGCGTCGGCAACGCACGGGCGACATTGCAGACCACCTACGCCCGCACCCGCAGCGGTCCGCCGAGGGCGCTTGCGGGCCGCCTGTCGTGGGTCGATCTCGGCTTCTGAACGACTCTGACCTCGAAGAAAGAGATCGCCCGCCCGCTTGCCTTTGGTACGATCAAACACGGCGTTCGACAGAGTGAGGAGAGCACTGATGAGCGAACAGAAGAACACCCCGAAACCCTTTCGCGGCGGCTATCCAGTGAACTCCAACCTCCGGGGCTTGGCGCGAGCGACCTACCAAAACCCGCCCGACGACAACGGCGCCGCCACGTCGTACGGCGAAGCGATGGACCCGGACTCGCCGCCCCCGCCAACGCCCACGTGGCGGCGCTGGAAGGCGGCCCACCGTCGTCCCGACCCGACCATCCACATCACGGAAGCGATGCAAGCGAAGACGGGCGTCAACCGCGCGGAGCCGCCCGGTGGCGAGTGATCCATCGTTCGGACGTGTCTTCGACACCGACCTGCTGAGCAGGCGACGCAGCGACGCTTCAAGCACGGTCAAGCCTGCAAGCAAGTGCCTATAATCGCGGCCACGCTCGCTTTCGACGGGCAGCCGGAGGAGGGAATCATGGCAAGGAGCGTTCTGGTCACTGGGGGTGCGCGGGGCATTGGCAAGGGCATCGCGAGGAGCTTCCTCGATGCTGGCCACAAGGTGATGATCGCGGACTTGGCGGCGGGCGGCGGTTGGCGCTACGAGTTGGGTTCGCAGACCGAGATGGAAGACGCGGTGGGGGAACTGTCGCCGCTCGGCGAGGTGCGCTGCACGCCTCTCGACGTGACGAACGCCGAATCCTGCGCGGCGGCGGTTCAGGCGACCGTGGACGCCTTCGGCGGCCTCGACGTGCTGGTGAACAACGCCGGCGTGGTGGACAGCGGGGCGCTCGACGAGTTCAGCGAAGCGCAGTGGGACAAGACGTTCGCGGTGAACGTGAAGGGCGTCTTCCTGATGACCCAGGCCGCCCTCGCCGCCCTGCGCGCGTCGGACGACGCCGCGGTCGTGAACACCGCCTCCATCGCCGGCAAGCGCGGCGCCCCGCGCATGGCGGCGTACTGCGGCTCCAAGTTCGCCGTGGTGGGCATCACGCAGTCGTTCGCGCTGGAGCTCGCTGGCGATGGCATCCGCGTCAACGCGCTCTGCCCGGGCATGGTGAACACGGCGATGTGGCACGACCATCTGATGGCCAACCAAGGCGACGCCGTGTTCCAGGAGCGGATGCGCGACCTCATTCCGCTGGGCCGGCCGCAGACGGCCGAGGACATGGGCCAGGCGGCGGTCTTCCTCGCCACGGCGCCGAACGTGAGCGGCATCGCCCTGAACGTGGCCGGCGCCTTCGAAATGCACTGAGCGAGCGTACGCTCGAACGCCGCAACGCGGCGCCCGGTGCGCGCTCGCCTCAGACGGGCGCCACGGTCACCGTCTGCGTGGCGGTGCGGCCTTCGTCCACCAGCAAGGCGATGCCGCCGCTGGCGAGCGCCGCGTCGTTCGCCGTCAAGGCGATTTCGCCATCGATGCTGCCGGTGATGGTCGCGCCTACGACGGCGACTTCCAGGCGGTAGGTTCGGTACAGCTCCAGCGGGCAGTCGGCTTCCGCGAGCACCGTCGTGCCGTCGAGTTCCCGCACCAGCTGCGCCTTGCCGGACGCGGTGAGGACGAGGGCGTAGTAGCGCTTCATGCCCTGTACGCGCGCGGCGAGGCCGGCGCGGCGCACCAGATGCGGCTTGACGTCCGCGCTCACGCGGTAGTCCTGCCAGTCGCGGGCACCGTGGAGCAGCAAGCCGGTGCCGCGGTTGTGGACCAGCCGGAACGACTCCGGGTACCTGCGCGAGTACTGATCGACGCCGTTCACCCAAGCGCGGCTCCACATGCTGCCGCTGCGCTTCGACAACGTGACCGACGGCGCCCCGCTCCAATCCAAGTGCGCCAGATAGAGCGTGCCGCCCGCCGGCGCCGCCACGACCTCGACGCCCACTTCGGCAATCGGATAGCCGCCGAGATCCGGCACCTGCCACTCGAGCGTCTCGCGTACGCCCGGTTCCAGCTGCCGAGCGGTGTCGCGCAAGGTCTGCAGCTGGTCGTCCTGATTGAAGACGCGCACGCATACCGCGACTTCGATGGGCTCGTCGGCGCTCGGCTCCAGTTCCACCGCCGCCCGCACGGTCTGCCCTGGCGACAACGCCGGGCTCGCCATCAAGCCGTAGCCGCGGCGCTCGAAATACTGTGCCGTTTCCAGCGAACCGACGAACGTGCCGGTGGTCGCGCGGGCGCCTTCGCCCGGGGCGAGACGGTCGAAGTGGATCGCCAGGCAGGGCTCGCCGCTGGCGTTGACGCGGTTCTTCACCACGCACTCGTGGCCGCGAAAGCCCTGCACCGAACCCGGTTGCGAGAAGTGGTAGCGGGCGCCGCCCTTGGGCGGCGAGAACTCGGCGCCGGCGAGGGCGTAGCCGGTGCGGACGATGCGGTCGGCCTGGGCCACCGCGTCGCTCACGCCGCCGCCGCTGTCGGCGCTCGGCAAGTAGCAGATGTCCGCCACCGGGCCGCGCCAGTCGGGGCCGGCGTCGATGCCCTCCAGACCGTGTTGGATGCCGAGCAGGCAGCCGAGGTTGCCGGAGTTGCAATCGGTGTCCCAGCCGGCGGTGTTGACGATCTTCAGCGCCTTCTGGAAGTCGTCGTCGCCGTGCAGCAGCGCGTGGACGATCAGGCCGTGGTTCGGCACCATGTGGCAGTTGCCGCCGTACTTGTCGTAGCCGTAGTTGGCCTTGATCTCGCCGAACGTGGCGCGCCAGTCGTCGCCGTGCTTGGCGTGCCAGCCGCGGATGTCGCCGATCATGCGATAGAGCACGCTGTCTTCGGGAATCTGCGCTACGCCGACGTCCAGCAGCTTGTTGGTGTCTCGCTCGACGAACGCCGCCGCTTCCATCGCCGCCAACACCTGGGCGCCGTAGACGGCCTCGCCGTCGTGGGAGACGCTGGCTGCGCGGCGGGCCAGATCGGCGGCGTGTTCGGGATCGCCGGGAGTGACCATCGCCCAGCCGTCGATGAAGATCTGCGCGCCGATCTGCTCCGCCACCACCTTGCCGTTCATGGCGATGGAACCGCTCTCCGGCGCTGGCACGCCGGACGCCAGGCGCATGTAGGCGGTGTGTTCCGTGGAGTTGCCGAGGCCGCCCCACCAGAGGATGGTGCGGTTCTCGATGAGATAGTTGAGCCACGTCTGGCCGATCTGCCTGGGCGTGAGCTGCGGGTCGCAGCCGTAGTCCTCCAGGGCGCGAATGAAGGTGAAGGTGCCGCTGATGTCGTCGTCGGTGACGATCAGCGGCACGTCGAGCTTGTCGTGAACGTAGTAGTCGATCTCGCCCAGGCGCCGTTCGATGGCTTCGTTCGTCCACCCTTCGAAAGGCCGCCCGAGATAGACGCCGATCAGCTTGCCGAGCACGCCAGCGTAGACGCGCTCCTCGTAGTCCGCTGGCAACGTGGCCATGGCTTCTCCCCCTGACGGTTGTGCCCCTAAGTGTGGCTGGTCGCGGAACAAAGGGCTAGCCCGTACAGGCGCTTGACGCTGCCGCGCTCAGCGCGGAGGATGGCGACATCGGCTCGGGAGCGGGCGGCGACGGGCTTTGGAGCGAGGTGGAAAGCGGGATGGCCGAAGAAATCCACCGCAGGCCGAGCGCGATCTTCGAGGCGCCGAAACTGGCTGCCCCTGGCGTGGCGCTGTCGGCCGCGGAGGTGGATTTCTTCGTCGAGCACGGCTTTCTGGTGAAGCCGCGGCTGCTTTGCATGGATGCCGTCGATGCGGCGATGGATCGCGTCTGGGACTACCTCTTGGACCGGGTGCCCGTCGCCTTGGACTCCGGCTGGCGACTGCGCCGGGAGGACGCCGCGACGTGGCTGGATCCGCGGTGGGCGTCGATGCCTCCGGTGCCGAAGGCGGGGCCGCATCGCGGTCGGCAGCGCATCGCCCATCATGGGGCGACCGTCAAGCTGCACGAGCTTGGAGGGGCCGACTTTCTCGTCGATCTGGTGCCGAACAATCCTGCCGTGCGCCGCGTCGCGACCGCGCTGCTCGGCGATTTGCGCAACAGTTCTCGAACTCGCGGGGTCTATGCGCTCTTTCCGAGTCGCGACGCCAAGCCGCCGGAGGTCGCGGAAGACGAACTCGTCGCCAAGGCGCTCGGGCCGCATACCGACCAGGTATGCCAGCAGCTCAACGCCTGCGCGTATCTGGACGCCGTGCCGTCGCGCGGCGGCGGGTTCACCGTCTATCCGGGGAGCCACCGCGTCATGTTCGGCGCTCATCGACTGGCCGCCAACTGGTCGCCGCTGCCGGACTTCAGGGACGCGATGCGGCAGGTGATTCGGGACGTGACGCCGCTGGAGATCGCGGGCGGCAAAGGCGACGTGATCTTCTGGCATGGCCGCACGATGCACTCCGCCGGCGCGCACTTCGGACGGCGGATTCGCTGGGCGGTGTTCGCGGACTTCACGCACGACCGCGAGACGCTGGACGACGACGCCCACATCGCCGCTGGCCTCTACGAGTGGTTCAAGGACACCAAGCTCTTTCGCGACGACGACGCGGTGGACGCCGAAGACGGCTCGGCCATGTGGAAGGGCTGGCGTCTCGGCGGCGCTTGAGCCGCCGGCGAAACGAGCGAGCGACGCTTCCGCCGACGCTCGGCGGGCCTTCATCCTTGTTCGAGCAGCGGCGCGGAGCGATGCCGCGCCCTGCCCTCGCGCTCTAGGCCGTCAGCGCCTTCAGCACCTGCTCGACGCAGGCGTCCGCCTTGGCGCGCATTTCGTCGTCGGTGGCGTCCTGGATCGGATGCTCGACGAAGACGCACTTCGCGTCATCCATGCCGAGCGCCTTCGCCTGGGTCGCCGCCGCATCGACGAACGCGTTGGAGGCGATGCTCACCGCCGGCACGCCCTGGATCTCGAACCATACCGTGTCATGCAAACTGCACGTGGTACAGGAGCCTCAGTCGGCAAGCGCCTCGATCACGAAGTCGTTGCCGGCCTTGATGTCCCGCCGCAGCGCGTCCGGCGCCGGCTTGGTGAAGGTCGGCTTGGCGTAGCGGTTCACGGTGACGCCGGGCAGGCGTTCGCCGAGCCGCTCTTCGAGCTGGTCGAGCAGCACGTTGCCGCGCGGCTTGGCGATGTCGAGCAGCGCCACGCTGCCGCGGATCGCCGCTGGCCGCGGCGTGGTCGAGCGCGTCACGGGGACGCGTTCGTCCGTGGGGTCGAGAATGGTGGTCATGGTTTGCAGCTCCTTCTCTCCTTGAGTCGTCCTTGTTCGCCGAGCTTGGAGTTCGGGCTCGGCGGCATTGCGAGTGTCCTACGTTTCGATCTTGCGCGAAACCGGCACCGAGCCGATCTCGCCGCCGGCCCAGCCGTGGAAGACGCCGCTGAACTTGCCCGCTTCGGCACCGGCGACGATGATGTGGATGTTGTCCTTGGAGGCGAACTTCGGCATGCGGCGCGTTCGTCGCTCGGGGGGCATCGCTTCGAGACGTTCCTGGGAAATCCCCCCGCCGACGTCTTCGTCCGCGGCCAGTTCCGCCAAGGGCCGCGAGGTCACGTTCTGCACGTGCTCGCGGATGTCGTCCTTGTCGAAGCGGTCGCGCCACAGCGTGTCCACATGCTCCGGCGAGATCACCAGCAGCGCGTCGCTGCTGTTGTGGGCGCGCAGGTGGTGCGCCGCTTCCATCGACAGCGCGAAGCTGCCGGCGAGCTGCCGGGCCGTGCGCGAGGTCTGGTCGACGCACAGCGCCGGGCCGCTGGTCATGGCGAAGGCGGTCACCACGGAATCGCTGGCCTCGAAGCCCCGCTCCACGTGCATCGGCGGCCACGGGCTGCGTTCCTCCCATTCGGCGAAGCACATCGTGAACTTCATCGGATTGCCGAGCGTGGACCGTTCGGTGCCGCCGGGCTTGGCGCCGCCGATGTTGCGCACCGCCAAGCGCACGGCGCGGCCAATGGCGGCGTTGGCGCGGGTGCCTTGGCCGAGAACGCCGAGGCCCATGTTCATGCCGATGCGCTCGCGGATGGGGCCGTTCACCACCAGCACCGGCGACGCGCCCATGGTGGTGGCGTTGACGCCGTGGATGTTGAACTGCTTGTTGGCGATGGCCTGGATGGCGGCGATCACCACCGGCAGGTATTCGGGCTTGCAGCCGGCGAGCACGGCGTTGATGGCGATCTTCTCCACCGTCGCCGGGGCGTAGTTCGGGGCGATCTCGGCGATCACTTCCTGGCTGTCGCGTTCGGTGCCGCCGAGCATTCGCATCACGCGCTCGGCGGTGGGCGGCACCACCGGCAGGCCGTCGGTGAAGCCTTGGTCGAACAGGAACTCGTGGACGTCGTCCGCCGGCGCGATTTCGATCTTCCGCGCCCGCAGCGGGCTGTTCTCCGACTCGGCGCGCAGGCGGTCGGCGATGATCGGGTCCTGGGTGAGCGAGCCGCAGCCGGGACGCCAAGCCGGCAGGGCGTCCCAATCCACCTCGGTAGCGTTCGGCGCCCGTCGCTCGAAGAGCCGTCGCCACTCGCTGCGGTCGAAGCCGACCAAGCGGTCGACTTCGGCGCCGTCCGCATCGACGAGCAGCACGAGCGGCACCGTCTCCACGTCGTAGGCGAACGAGACCTTGAGGATCGAATCGTCGAGCAGCGGCAGCGAGAGGCCGTGCCGTTCGATCAGGGTTCGGTTGCCGTCGGCGGTCTGCCCCGGCGCCAGCACGTCGAGGTCGCCGCCGTCGTGCAGCGCCTGCAGCAACGGCATGACGAGATTGCAGGTCGGGCAGTCCTCCTTCACGAAGCACAGCAAGGTCGGCTTGCCAGCGGGCTGCTCGGACGGAAATGCGAAGTTGCGGCCGGACATGTCGGCCAGCGAAAAGGGCGGCAGCGTGGTGGTCATCGTGCTCCTTGGCGCAGCCGTGCGAACGGAAACGAAAGCGCGAGTGTACACTCCGCCGCCCTTCCATCGGGTACGACGCCATGATGTCCATGCAATCGGCGCTCAGTCGCGCAGCCGTGGCGCTCGTGGTCAGCGTCGCAATGGTCTCGCCATCGCACGGCGAAGCCACGCGGATCGAGGCGAGCACGGCGGAGTCGGCCGCGCCGTGGACGAGCCTCGATGCGAACGACGCTGAGGAAGACTTCCACTTCGTCATCGTCAGCGACCGCACCGGCGGCGCCCGGCCGGGCGTCTTCCGGTCCGCCATTCCCAAGGTGAACCTGCTCGAACCGGCGTTCGTGGTGAGCGTTGGCGACTTGATCGAGGGCTACACGGAAGATCAAGCGCAGCTGGATCGCGAGTGGGACGAGTTCGAGGGCTTCGTCGCTGGCCTGGAGGCGCCCTTCTTCTACGCGGCTGGCAACCACGACATGAACAATGCCGTGATGGCGCACACGTGGCGGGCGCGCTTCGGCCCTTCCTACTACCGCTTCGTCTACAAGGACGTGCTGTTTCTGGTGCTGAACTCGGAACTGTTCGGCATGGTGACCGAGCCGGAGACGCCGGTGCCCGGGCCGTGGACGCAAGCCGAGCAGCTGGCGTTCATCGAACGGACGCTGGCCGAGTTTCCGACGCCGCGCTGGACCATCGTGATCGTCCACCAGCCGCTTTGGGACTACGCGGACGGTCCGCGCGGCGACTGGCCGCGAGTGGAAGCGATGCTCGGCGAGCGCGACTACACCGTGTTCGCCGGCCATTTCCATCGCTACGTCAAGAACGTCCGCAACGACCGCAAGTACATCACCTTGGCGACCACCGGCGGCGGCAGCAGTCTGCGCGGCGGCATCTACGGCGAGTTCGACCACGTGGCTTGGGTGACGATGGCCGCGCAAGGCCCGCGCATCGCCAACCTGATGCTGGACGGCATCGAAGACGAGAACGTCGTCACGGATGCGTCGCGGCAGGCGATTCTCGGTATGGTGGGGGCAGGCATTCGCGGTGGGCCGCTGGTGCAGTCGCTGCCGCGGTTCGTCGACGCGCCGGGCGCGCTGTTCGAGCGCGGCGAGGTGTCCTTCGAGGCGAAGAACGCCAACGCCGAGACGGTGGTGCTGCGCTACGACGTGGACGCCGGCCCGCATCTGCGCTTCGCCGGTACGCCGCGAGAGTTCACCCTCGCGCCAGGCGCGGCGGCGCGCATTGACGTTCCGCTCGTCGCCGAGGCGCCGATGGCGTTCGCCGATTTGGCGCCTGGGCGGATCGAATGGATGCTCGAAACGAAGGCTGGCGAAGACACAGTGCGCGTCGAGCTCGCGAATGCGCTGCTGCCGGTGTCGTCCTTCGCCCTGCCCTCCGGCAGCGCCGTCGTCGATGGCGATCTGGGCGAATGGCCGGAGCTGCCGTTCAAGGCGACGCGCCAAGGCGACGTCGCCTCCAAGCCGACCGCCGCCACCGACGTGAGCTTCGCCTTCGGCCTGCGCGAATCCGACGGCGACATCTACTTGGCGGCGCGGGTCGTCGACGACGATCTGGTGGCGTCGACCGAATTCGGCCCCGACGTGCAGGACGCGCTGGTGCTGTTCGCGGATGCTCGCCCGGAACCAGAACGCTCCGCCAACGTGCTGCTCTTTCCCGCCACGCGACGCGGCCACTTGGCGCAGATGGCGCTGGCGCGGATGACGTTGGCGGAGGCGGCACCGGACGACACCGCGAGGCGGCTGGCCGACTCGCTCGCCGCCGTGGACTGGCGCACGGCGCGCGCGGAGAACGGCTACGTCGCCGAGGCCAAGGTGTCCGGCGAGTTCCTGAGCGCGCAAGCCGGAAAACCTTGGCAGGCGGTGCGCATCAGTCTCATGGCCGTGGATTGGGACGCGGACGAAATCGACAACCGCATCCCTTGGCACGTGCGCGGCTCCAGCGGAACCGCGCTGCACTGGCAGCCGAACCGCTTCGGCGATGCGCCAGCCGCTGGCACGGGAACCTTCGCGCGCACCCCGCGCCAGTGACTGGAAGGCCGCCGAAACAGGCGGCTAGTGGATCTCGGCGGCCTTGCCCTGGGCTTGGCGGAGCTTCTCGATGTTGAAGCCGGGCTGCTTGGCGGCGTTGATGATGACCGCCTCGCGGCTGGCGATCGCCGCGGCCGCGTCCATCACCTTTTCCGCCACGTCGTGGGGGATCACCACCGCCCCATGCTGGTCCGCATGTATCAGATCGCCGTCGTTGACGCTCATCCCGCAGACGTCGACCGCGCCGCCGAAGGAGACGACGTGGACGAAGGCGTGCGACGGGCCGACCCGATCCGCCAGCATCTGAAAGCCATCGGCGACGTCCGGCAGATCGCGGACGCTGCCGTCGGTGATCACGCCCAGACAGCCGAGCCCGGCGTGGATGTTGCTGTTCACTTCGCCCCAGAACGAACCGTAGCCGCGGGATTCGCCATCGAGATCCTGAATCACGGAAATGGCGGGCTTGGCGCCGCCGTTGTCGATGTAGTCGTAGTAGTCGCCGGGATTGGGGCGCGGGTCCGCCGGATGCTGGGCGCGAATGGTGGCCGTGCGCGCGTAGCCGACCATCACGCCGAGCTGCGGGCGCGTGCAGACGAGCGGTTCCACGGTGTAGCCATAGCCGCGGCGCTTCGGCGCGACGACCTCCAGCGCGTTGCAGACGGTGGGCGTGTCGATGGTGGCGAGCTGCTCCAGCAGCGCCGCGGGATGTTCGGACATGAGCGCGTTCTTCCTTGGTGGTGGAGTCCGGCGATTGTAACCGAGGCGCGTCGGCGGGCATGGGGGCGCACGATGCGTGTTGACGAGCCAGGCGGACCGGCGCTCAAGGAGAAAGCAGCCTGACGACCACCCCTGCAGCTGCGACCGTCACTGTTGCCACTATGCCCACACTAATCAACACGCCGCCGAGGATCCAGGCCTTGGTGGCGAAGTGGCGCTTCATCTCCTCATCATGACGCTTCAACTCGTCTCCATAGCGCTTCAGCGCGTCTTCAAGGCGCTTGAAGCCTTCATGGAGCCGAACCATTTGCATCTCGAGTGCCCGAAGCCGCACGTCGGTCGTTCCGCCGGCACCGCCAGCAGGCGACGGTTCTTCTGGTCTGTAGTCGTCGAACTTCTCGGCCATCATGTCGTGATCTCCCCGATGTCGAGCCACTCCCACAGCGCTCGAGACGCGAAGCCGGAGTACGCGCCGTTCAGCTTCACCACGACCCCGCCTGCGTCCTCGGCGCGGTCATCCCCTTTGATGCCCACCGCGATGGCGACGTCCTGGGTCAGGTCGTCGCAACGCACGAGGTAGCAGCCCTGGTTGACCTCGAAGCACTTGGGGTAGTGCTTCTTGATGCGGGCGACCACATCGTCGCTGTCGTCGGTCAACAAGATGGCATGAACGAACATGTCTCCTCCGCTTCGCACGGGCGTCTGGCTACGCACACCAGCGGACTCTAGCAAGCCGAACACGTCCGCGCACCTACACTTGCCACTGCGAAGCCGAGTCGCCGGCGAGCGCGCCCAAGGCGGTCACCAGCGCCATCATGGCGGCGGTTCCGAATGCGACCGCAAGCACCGCGTTGAGCGGCTTGACTGCGCGGGCGAACAGCCATGCGACGACGATCAGGAAGGCACCGCCGACCGCGTAGCGGATGCGGGTCATCCAGTGGTAGGCGGTGACGTCCAAGAGGCTCGCCTCCATCTCCTGGGCGTCGCCCATGAGCGCGGCCACCGAGACTTCGGCAGGGGGTGCCGCGATCAGCAGCGCAACGCCGAACCAGACGTAGGCACCGATGACCCAAAAGCCGGCGCCGACGGCCCGCGCCACGGCGCGTACGCTCAACGGCTCGTCCAGCCAGCGCAGCATGGCGCCGCAACCGAGGCCGAACAGCGCTGCGACGCCGACGATGAGCGCGGCGGTCACCACCGCGGTCACGTAGGCGGTCACCCGCACCACGACGAAGAGCGGGTGTTCGCCGCCGAAGGCCGTCTCGACGCTGAGCAGCGTGAAGGCGGCCATGCCGGCGATCCAGACGGCGAGCGGCAGCAGCGCGCCTTCGAGGCGCTCGCGAAAGGTGTTAAGGCGACGCATGATCTAGGCTCCTCTTCCAGTTACGGCTTCGCGCAAGGATTCCGAAAGCTGCGCGGTCACGAACGCCTCGACGCCCGCCGCCACGCTCAGAGCGCAGACGCCGAACGCGGCCACCAGCCCCAGACGCAACGCGCGGATGCCTTCGCGGTTGGCAAGACCGCCGAAGGCGAGCCGAAAGCCTTGGAATCCCACCGCGCCAGCGATGCAGAAGGCGCCCAGCTCCAGCACTCCGTGCGGCAGCAGCAGATCGCACAGCGCCCATCCCGGCACGCCGGCCCAGATGGCCATGGCGATGGTCTGCCCCAGCGTCACGCCGTTCATCAACAGCACGAAGAACGTGATGGCGCCGGCGGAAAGCAGGCCAGCCAGCAGCCAGACGTACACCGAGAGATTGCGGCCCAGGATGAAGGTGAACAGGTCCCAGCCGGATCTGTCCGCTTTGGCGGGCTCGCTGCCCGCGCTCCCCACAGGCGCATCCGTGCCGCCCGCGTGTTCCTCCGCGCTCCGCCACGCCTCGTACAGCGCTTCGTCCATGGCCGACGACGCGCCGTTCGCCCAGTCCACGAGCGCGTAGCCGGCCCCGATGCCCAGCGCCCAAATTCCGCAGGAGAGAATGAATCCCCGCGTCCATCCAATCGGTTTCATGCCGCACCTCCGTCCGTGCCTTCAGTTGCGGCGCGAACCATAGGGGGCGTTGGACGCAGAGTGGCGTCGAATGGTCGATTTCCTACATCAAAATCAGACTTTCGCCCGGATGCAGAGGGTCTTTTGGACGAAAAGGGGCACCCTTCGCGCTCTTTGCAGGCGCGGCAGGACGCCCTGCCGGAGTCGGGCGACCGGCTAGATTCCCGCCGCCACCAGGTCCTGCAGGCGCACCACCCCCACCGGGCGTCCGCCGTCGAGAATCACCAGATGGGTGATCTGGTTCTCCTGCATTTGCCGCAGGCAGTCGAAAGCCAGCGCTTGCGGCGTGGCGGAGCCGTGGACTTCCGGCGGCGCCGTGCTCTCGCTGCCGCGACGGCTGCGGGCGAAGCACTCGCCGACCGTGAGTTCGTTGACGTGCTCGCCGCGCAACAGCAGGCGCCGGATGTCCGCATCCGTCACCACGCCCACGTGCTTGCCGGCGTCGTCCACCACCACCGTCATGCCGATGCCCTTCGACGAGATCTGGAACACCAGATCCGGGAAGCGCTTGGCCGTCGCCACCACCGGAAGCGCCTCGCCCTGGATCATCACCTCCGCCACCGAGAGCAGCAGCCGCCGCCCCAAGGTTCCGCTTGGGTGGAAACGGGCGAAGTCGCGTTCGGTGAGGCCCTTGGATTGCTGCACGAGAATGGCCAGCGCGTCGCAGATGGCCAACGTGGTGACCGCGCTGGTGGTGGGCGCGAGGTCGAACTGATCGATCTCCGGCAGCGCCGGGATGCGCAAAGCGATGTCCGCCACTGCCGCGAGCTTCGAGTCCGGCGCCGTCACCGACACCACCTGGCCCTGGGCGACCACCTTGAACTGGCGGGCGAACTCGATGGTTTCCACGTTGCCGCCGCTCTTCGAGAGCGCCAGCATCGCCGAGCCGGGGCGAACGATGCCCAAGTCGCCGTGCAGCGCTTCCACCGGATGCACGAAGGCCGCCTGGGTGCCCGTGCTCGAAAGCGTCGCCGCCACCTTCTGCGCGACTAGGCCGCTCTTGCCCAGGCCGGTGACGATGAGGATGGAGTCGAGGCCGGCGATCAGTTCAACGGCGCGGGCAAAGCGTTCGTCGAGCAGCGCCCGCGTCGCCTGCATCGCGGACGCATAGCGTTCCAGCATCTCCCCGGCGCGCTCGATGATGCCGCCCACGGCGAAGCGCCCGTCAGAGGAGGTCGCGCACGGTTTCGGCGATCTGGATGCTGTTCAGCGCCGCGCCCTTGCGCACGTTGTCCGACACCACCCAGAGATTCAGGCCGCGCTCGTGGCTCAAATCCTCGCGGATGCGGCCGACGAAGACGGCGTCGTTGTTGGCGGCGTGGTCGACGGCAGTGGGCGCGGCGTTGGGATCGTCGACCACGACCACGCCGGGCGCGCGGCCGAGCAACTCCATCGCATCTAGGGCGGAGATCGGATCCCGCGTTTCGATGTGCAGCGCTTCGGAGTGGCCGACAAAGACCGGCACCCGCACGCACGTCGGATTCACGCGGATGTCTTCGTCCTCGAAGATTTTCTTCGTCTCGTTGACCATCTTCATCTCTTCAACGGAATAGCCGTTGTCGCCCACCTCCCATGCGTGGGAGACGGCGTTGAAGGCGATCTGCGCGGGGTGGGCGCTGAAATCGTCCAGCGGCTTGGCGTTCAGCAGGTTGGCGGTTTGGCTGGCCAGTTCCTGCACGCCAGCCATGCCCGCGCCGGACACCGCCTGGTAGGTGGCCACGTTGATGCGCTCGATGCCGACGGCGTCGTAGATGGGCTTCAGCGCCACCGCCATCTGAATGGTGGAGCAGTTGGGATTGGCGATGATGTTCGGCCCCAGGCCGTCCGCGATGCGATGGCCGTTGACTTCCGGCACCACCAGCGGAATGCCGTCGTCCATGCGGAACTTCGAGGTGTTGTCGATGACTACGGCGCCCGCGTCCGCAGCGCGCGGCGCATGGTCGGCGGAGACGCTGCCGCCCGCCGAGAAGAGCGCGATCTGCGTGTTCTCGAAGTCGAAGTCGTCGAGCACGCCGACGGTGGCGGACCTGCCGCCCACCTGCAAGCGCTTGCCAGCCGAGCGTTCGCTGGCCAGCAGCTGCACTTCGTCGATGGGGAATCCGCGCTCGTCGAGGATTTCCCGCATTGCTTCGCCCACCGCGCCGGTGGCGCCGACGATGGCGACGTTGAGCTTTTCCACCTTCCGCTCCCTTGGTCTCCGCCCAGTTCGGAGGCGCTAGCCGAGCGCCGCGACCACCGCGTCCGCCATCTCGTCGGTGCCGACCCGGCGCAGTTCGGCGCTCGGATTGGCGCCGAGATTGTCGGCCGTGCGGCCGAGGATGTCCGCTGTGCGCAAGCCTTGCTTCAGCACCGCGTCCACCGCGCTCTCGACGCGGTCCGCTGCGGCACCCTCATGCAGACTGTAGCGCAGCATCATCGCCGCCGAGAGGATGGTCGCCAGTGGATTGGCGACGTTGCGCCCGGCGATGTCCGGCGCCGTGCCATGCACCGGCTCGTACATGCCCTGCCCGCTCGCGTTCAAGGACGCCGACGGCAGCATGCCGAGGGAGCCGGTGAGCATCGCCGCCACGTCCGAGAGGATGTCGCCGAACATGTTGCCGGTCACCACCACGTCGAACTGCTTCGGCTCGCGCACCAGCTGCATGGCGGCGTTGTCCACGTAGAGGTGGCTTAGTTCCACGTTCGGGTAGTCGGCGTGGACTTCGGTTACCACCTCGCGCCAAAGCTGCGTCACTTCGAGCACATTGGCCTTGTCCACGGAGGCCAGCCTGCCGTTGCGCTCGCTCGCCAAGTCGAACGCGACCCGGGCGATGCGGGCGATTTCGCGCTCGTCGTAGACGTAGGTGTTGAAGCCGCGCCGCCCGCCATTGTCCACCACGACGCCGCGCGGTTCGCCGAAGTAGATGCCGCCGGTGAGTTCGCGGACGATGAGGATGTCCAGGTCTGCCACCAGTTCCTGCTTCAACGACGATGCGTGGGCGAGCGGCGCGAACAACAGCGCCGGGCGCAGGTTCGCGAACAGGTCGAGGCCGGAGCGCAGCCCCAGCAGGCCTTTCTCCGGGCGCTTCTCCACCGGCAGGTCGTCCCACTTCGGACCGCCCACCGCGCCGAGCAGAACGGCGTCGGCGGCGCGTGCCGCTTCCAGCGTCTCCGGCGGCAGCGGCGCGCCGTGCTTGTCGATGGCGCAGCCGCCCATGTCCGCGTAGGAGAAGTCGAAGTCGAGGCCGAGCGCGTCGAGCACGCGCACCGCGTGCGGCATGATCTCGGCGCCGATGCCGTCGCCTGGGATGACGAGGACGCGATGCGTCATGGGGTTGTTCTCCTCGGGTTGCTTGCCGGGCGGCTTGCGCCGGCGGCGGGTTGTCGATGCGAGTCTGCGGAACGGGCGTCGCCTCAGCCGAAGACCCAAGGCGCGCGGCGACGATGTTCGGCCTCGAAGGCGCGGATGGCGTCGGCATGGTTCAGAGTCAGGCCGATGTCGTCCAGGCCTTGGACGAGCAGGCGCTTGCGCTCCGGTTCGATGGCGAACTCGGCCGTGAAGCCGTCGCCCTTGATGGTCTGTTCCGGCAGGTTGATGGTCAGCTCGAAGCCGGCGTTCGCCTCCACCTGGGCGAACGCCTCCGCCACGACCTCTTCCGACAGAGTAATCAGCAGCAGGCCGTTCTTCTGCGCGTTGGTGAAGAAGATGTCGGCGAAGCTCGGCGCGAGGACGCAGTGGAAACCGTACTCGAGCAGCGCCCACACGGCGTGCTCGCGGCTCGAACCGCAGCCGAAGTTGCGCCTTGCGAGCAGGATGCTGGCGTCCGCGTAGCGCGGCAGGTTCAGCACGAAATCGTGGTCGATGCGGCGCTCGTTGGCGTTCATGCCGATGTCGCCTTCGTCCAGATAGCGCCAGGCGTCGAACAGGTTGTCGCCGAAGCCGGTGCGTCGAATGGACTTGAGGAACTGCTTTGGGATGATCTGATCGGTGTCCACGTTGGCGCGATCCAACGGCGCCACCACGCCCTTGTGCTGCTGGAAAGCCCGCATCAGAGCATCTCCCGCACGTCCGCGAAGCGGCCGGCCACGGCGGCCGCGGCGGCCATCTGCGGACTCACCAGATGGGTGCGCCCGCGATAGCCTTGCCGACCTTCGAAGTTGCGGTTGGAGGTGGCCGCCGAGCGTTCGCCGGCGAGCAGGCGGTCGTCGTTCATGGCTAGGCACATGGAACAGCCCGGGTCGCGCCACTCGAAACCAGCGGACTTGAACACCACGTCGAGGCCCTCGTCTTCGGCCTGCTTTTTCACTAGCCCGGAGCCGGGCACCGCCATCGCCTGAGTGATCCCCCTGCTCACCCTGCGCCCATCGAGAACCTGCGCCGCGGCGCGGAAATCCTCGATGCGGCCATTGGTGCAGGAGCCGATGAAGACCCGATCGACCGGCACGGCAGCGATCGGCGTGCCGGGCGTCAAGTCCATGTAGGCAAGCGCCCGCTCGCAGAGTTCGCGCTTCGCGGCGTCCTCGAAGTCGCCCGGCGCAGGCACCGATTCGTCCACGCCAAGCACGAGTTCCGGCGACGTGCCCCACGTCACCTGCGGCGAGACCGCCGCCGCGTCCACCGCCACTTCGCGGTCGAAGGAGGCGTCCGCATCAGAAACCAGCGTTCGCCAATCGGCCTCCGCTCGCTCCCACAGCGCCCCCTTGGGCGCGAAAGGCCGCCCGCGAACGTAGTCGATGGTGGTGTCGTCCACCGCGACGAGACCGGCCCTGGCGCCAGCCTCGATGGACATGTTGCACAGCGTCATGCGCCCTTCCATCGACAGCACCCGCACCGCCTCGCCCATGTACTCGATGGCGTGGCCCGTCGCGCCAGCCGTGCCGATGGCGCGGATGATCGCAAGGATCAGATCCTTGGCGCCGACGCCTTCGCCAAGCCGTCCGCTCGCTTCGATGCGCATGTTGCGGCTCTTGCGCTGCGCCAGGCACTGCGTGGCCAGCACATGCTCCACCTCCGACGTGCCGATGCCCTGCGCCAACGCCGCGAACGCCCCATGGGTGGACGTGTGCGAATCGCCGCAGACGATGGTCATCCCCGGCAACGTCGCCCCCTGCTCCGGCCCGATGACGTGGACGATCCCCTGCCGCAAATCCGTCATCTCGAACTGCCGAATGCCGAAGCGCTTGCAGTTCTCGTCAAGCGCCACCACCTGCGCCTTGGCCACCGCATCCGCGATGCCGTCGATCCCAGCCGCCCGGTTGGTCGTCGGCACGTTGTGATCCGGCGTCGCCAGATTCGCCCCCCGCCGCCACGGCTCGCGCCCGGCCAGCCCCAACCCCTCGAACGCCTGCGGCGAAGTCACCTCGTGCAGCAGATGACGGTCGATGTAGAGCATGGTCATCCCGTCGTCGCGCTCGGCAACGGCATGAGCATCCCAAATCTTGTCGTAGACGGTCCGACCAGCCACGACGCTGCTCCTCCTGCCCGGGACCGGGCATGTGCGGCGAGCGGGCATTATACGGGGCGCTGCTAGCCACGGGTATGCGACACTTGACGAGTCGGCTGCGCTCGGCAGTACACACCAAGTGCGCGACGTGGACGCTATGCAGGATGCTTGACGAGACTTCAAAGCTGTATGAAGATACAAGCGCTTTCGATCCTTGCGTACTCTCATAGGGGGCAGCACCTTGGCACTGAAGATGACAAAACTGGCTAGACGGTCCGCGCCGGGCAGCGAGTCCGCGCAAGGCACCGCCCGTGTCGCCGCAGAGCGGGCTGCAGTGCGCCGTCCAAGGAGCAAGCGCCCGGCAAGCGAGGCGAGCGCGGTCTCTGCTGGCCGGAAGGAGGCCGGAAAGGCCGAGTCCCGAGGCTCCAAGGTGGCTCCGCTTCCCGTCCGCTTCATCGACTTGTTCGCCGGCATCGGTGGCATGCGCCGGGGCTTCGAGGCTGCCGGCGGCCAATGCGTGTTCACGTCCGAGTGGAACAAGTTCGCTCGGAAGACGTATTGCGCGAACTACGGCCAAGCACTTGAGCACCACCCGTTCGCTGGCGACATCACGCAAGTCCGAGCGGACGAGGTGCCACAGCACGACCTGCTCCTAGCCGGCTTCCCTTGCCAGCCCTTCTCGATCGCAGGCGTGTCGAAAAAGAACGCGCTGGGGAAGCAGCACGGCTTTCGTTGCGAGGCGCAAGGCACGTTGTTCTTCGACGTGGCCCGCATCCTGCAGCGCCACCGACCACGAGCGTTCCTGCTGGAGAACGTAAAGAACCTAGTGAATCACGACAAGGGGCGGACGTTCGAGGTCATCCGGCGCACGTTGGAAGACGAACTGGGATACCACGTGACGTACCGCGTCATTGACGCCAAGGGATTCGTCCCCCAACATCGAGAGCGCATCTTCATGGCTGGATTCGCCAGCGACTGCGGTTTCGACCTCGCAGACGTTGCGATTCCGCACTCGTCCACCGGTCCACGGTTGGAAGCCATCCTCCATCCCCAAGACGGCAGCGAAGCGCAGGATGACCCATACACCGACGAGCAAGGCCATGTGCAGGGCAAGTACACGCTGACCGACCACCTCTGGGAGTACCTGCAAGCCTATGCGGAGAAGCACCGCAAGAGAGGCAACGGCTTTGGCTTCGGTTTGGTGGGGCCGGGTGACGTCGCGCGAACGATCTCAGCCCGCTACTACAAGGACGGCGCCGAAATCTTGGTGCGCCAAGATGGCCGCAATCCCAGGCGCTTGACACCACGCGAGTGCTCCCGACTCATGGGCTTCGATAGGCCGGGAGAGTCGTCGTTCAAGATACCCGTCTCTGATACGCAAGCCTACCGACAGTTCGGGAACGCGGTGGTCGCGCCCGTGGTTGAGCGCATCGCCAACCAGATGATCCCATACATGGTCGCGGAATCTTGACGATGGCCATCGAAGCCTGGTTGGAGGAAGTCGCGGCCCAAGGCTACATTTGGTACTTGAAGCGGCTGTCCGCCAACGACACGCAACTTACCGGCGGGCATCAAGCGGGCCCGTATGTGCCTAAGGATGTGATGTTCCTGCTGTTTCCGACTCTCGATCGGCCGGCCGAACGCAATCCGGACCACTTTTTTGACCTCACCGTAGACAGCGACTCAAGCGCACCAAAGGCTGAGGCTCGCGCCGTCTGGTACAACAACGCGCTTCACGACAATCCGACAGGTGGACGCAATGAAGTCCGCGTTACCCGCCTCGGCGGCAGGGCTTCTCCGCTCCTCGACGTCGAAAACACAGGGGCGCTCGCGGTCTTCGCGTTTCGTCGTCTATTCGGGCAGGGGTCAGCCGATAGTTGTCGCGTCTGGATTTGCAGTACCAACGAAGAAGAATCGGTAGAGAATCGTTGGGGCCCAATTGAACCGGGACATTGGCGGCTGATCGACTTCAGCAACGCGGGTCAACTCCGGCGGACCGATGCTCCGTGCTGGCTGCAACCGGACGACTTTCCCGCGAGTTGGCTGGAGAACTACCCCTCCGCTGTGGAGATCATCCGCAAGGCCGTGGCGCTGAGGCCCGCAACCGAGGGCAGTGCCGACAGGCGGCTGATCGAGCGCAGGGAGTGCGAGTTCGAGATCTTCCAGAGCTTGGAGGAAGCCGTGGAGTTGCCAAGAATCCGAAGCGGATTCAACGACATAACGAGCTTCATCCAACGGGCCAATACGATTCTGCAGCGGCGCAAGTCTCGATCAGGGCTTTCGCTGGAGCTCCACCTCAAGACGATCCTCGAAGAGGAAGATTTCAAGGAGGATTTGCACTTCTCGTACCAAGCGGAATCGGAGCCAGGCAAACGACCAGACTTCCTATTCCCAAGTGCAAAGGCGTATGGCGATGCAGCGTTCCCTCGTGACCGGTTGAAGATGCTAGCTGTGAAGACAACGTGCAGGGACCGTTGGCGGCAGATACTCAACGAGGCAGATAGGATACCAACCAAGCACTTGCTCACTCTGCAAGAAGGCGTCTCGCCGACTCAGTTTCAGGAAATGAGGAGCGCAGGCGTTCGGCTGGTGGTGCCAACGTCCGTGCATAGAGCGTACCAAGGCGACATCAAGGGCGAGATTCTAGACCTTGCGACGTTCATTCGAGAGGTGAGGACGTCCTTGCCTCGCATAGGCGCCAGTCGTCCATAAACGACGCGAGAGCCGCCTTCGGTCTGCATAGTTGCGGACATCTCGTTCGTGTCGAGAACCCATCTAGGAGATACCCAACGGTCGAATCGTCGCTCCGCGCAGTTCCTCGAATGGCGCGTCCAGTCGCCTCCTCTGAACCGATTTGCAATGCGCGTACCCAACTGCTCTTCGCGCGACTCTCTCGCGTCCGCGCTCTCCGGCTCGACGATTCGGCTCTTCCCAGCGAGAGGTCGATGGCCCCAATTGCGACCGCCATCGCCGGTTGCGACCATCACTTGGGGCGATGCGTCAATTGCCAACGGCGTTCTCCATCGTTCCCGCATGCCGAGTGCGATTCGTCGCGCCGGCCAACCTGCTCACGCTTTCACGAGCTTACCACCGCAGCGCATTCTCACGATGCCCATGGTCAGCGCGGGTTCTGGCCTCGGTCTCGGAGCAGGTGGTCCATCAGCACCAGCGCCACCATTGCTTCGGCGATGGGGGCGGCGCGGATGCCGACGCAGGGGTCGTGGCGGCCTTTGGTTGCTACCTCGATTTCCGCGCCGTGGACGTCGATGCTACGGCCGGGCTTGATGATGCTCGATGTGGGCTTGAGGGCGATTCTGGCGATGATGTCCTGGCCGGAGGAGATGCCGCCGAGGACGCCGCCGGCGTTGTTCGAAAGGAAGCCGGATCGGTCGCGTTCGTCGCGGTGTTCGCTGCCGCGCTGCGATACGGCGGCGAAGCCGGCGCCGAACTCCACGCCCTTGACGGCGTTGATGCCCATGAGCGCAGCGGCGAGCTCCGCGTCGAGCTTGCCGAAGACCGGCTCGCCCAGGCCGACCGGCACGTTGCTTGCCACGACGACCACCTTGGCGCCGATGGAGTCGCCGTCGCGGCGCAAGGCGTCGATGAGGGCGGCGATGTCGTCGACGGCTTGCGGGTCCGGCGAGAAGAACGGGTTGTCGTTCACCGCGTCAAGATTCTCCACGCGCAGTTCGAGCTCGCCGATCTGCGCCAGGTAGCCGCGAATGGCCACGCCGGCGCGTTCCGCCAGGTACTTGCGGGCGATTGCGCCGGCGGCCACCCGCATGGCCGTCTCGCGGGCCGAGGCGCGTCCTCCGCCACGGTAGTCGCGGCGGCCGTATTTGGCGTGGTAGGTGAAGTCGGCGTGCGCCGGGCGGAACTGGTCCTTGATCGCGCCGTAGTCGCGCGGGCGCTGGTCGACGTTGTCGATCGCGAGGCCGATGGACGTGCCGGTCGTGACGCCTTCGAAGACGCCGGAGAGGATGCGCACTTCGTCCGGCTCGCGGCGCTGGGTGGTGTATTTGGACTGGCCGGGGCGGCGGCGGTCGAGGTCGCGCTGCAGGTCCGCGGCGTCGAGG
Organism: Candidatus Azotimanducaceae bacterium; assembly: GCA_965243175.1. Classification (GTDB taxonomy): domain Bacteria; phylum Pseudomonadota; class Gammaproteobacteria; order Pseudomonadales; family Azotimanducaceae; genus VXYL01. The sequence continues at coordinate 4,367,592 of OZ251532.1, forward strand.
GCAAGCCCTGGCGGGCAGCCGTCCACCACGGCGCCGAGCGCCGGGCCGTGGCTCTCGCCGAAGGTGGTGAGGGTGAATGCCTGACCGAACGTGTTGCCCGCCATACCGGAAGCGTACAGCAGCGGCGACCGGCCATGAAACCGCCAACAGCCCCGTTTGCGCGATCCGTGGAACCGCCGCGCCTTCAGCGAACGACGGCGACGAAGATGCCGTAGCTGCCGTCGGCCTGGGGTTCGGCATGGTCGAGGTCGAGCCAGACGGCGCCGAGCTCGGGGAAGGCGGCGGCAAACGCGGCGCTGCCGTTGCCCACTTCGCCGACGAGCGCACCGCCTGCTTCGATGCGCACGTCCAACTCGGCGAGAATGCGCCGCCAGACGTCCAAGCCGTCCGCGCCGCCGAACAGGCCGTTGCGCGGCTCGTGGCGGAACTCTTCCGGCAAGCCTTCCAACTCGGCGGTTGGAACGTAGGGTGGATTGCACAGGATCAAGTCGTAGCGGGCGTCGAGCAGGTTGGCGAACAGATCGGACTCCACTACGCGAACCCGCCCGTCTGCGCCATGCAAGTCCACATTTCGCTGCGCCAGCTCAAGGGCTTGGGCGTCGATGTCCACCAGATCGACGGTGGCGGCGGGGAACGCGAACGCGGCCGTGATGCCGATGGCGCCGCAGCCGCAGCACAGGTCGAGGATTCGCTTCGGTTCGCCGGCAAGCCAGGGTTCGACCCGATGCGCCAGCACTTCGGCCATTGGCGAGCGCGGAATCATCACCCCGGGAGCGACCTTGAAGCGACGACCGCCGAACCATGCGGTGCCGGTCAGATACGGAACCGGCACGCGCTCGACGATGCGGCGCTCCAGCATCCTCCGCAGCGCGTCCACGTCGAGCTCCGGCCGCGCCGCCAACGCATCCGTGACGAGACGATGGGCTTCGTCCCAGGCGTTGGCCGTGCCGTGGCCGAAGACGACACCCGCCCTCGCCAGACGCGCCGCGAACTCCTCCACCAAGCCTTGCGGATCGTCAATCAGAGCGTCGAAGCCTCGGCGGCGTGCTTCACGGCGCCGACGGCAGCACCAGTTCGATGCGCCGCCCACGCTCGCCTAGGCGCGGCAGAAGCGCGCCGGCCGCGAACGGCCTCGCGTCCAAACCCGCGGCGTGGAAGCGTTGCACGGCAAGGGCCGCGCACTTGCGCGACGAACGCAGCGCCGCCTGGGCGTCGCCGTCCAAGTGGCACACCAAGTAGATGGTCCGATCGCCGAGCGTCGCCAAAACGCCTGCCGCGGCGTCCAGCGCATCCAGGGCCGCGGGCGCGAGTTCGCCGGTGGCGTTCGGCTCGACATCTTGCAGCACTACGTAGCCGCGCTCGGCAAGCGCATCCGCAAGATCGGCTCTGGGCTGCGCCGCAGCATCGAGAGCGTTGCGCCGTTCGCCCTCGGTGCGCGCGTAGTCGACGTGGGCGTAGACGCGGCGGTTGCCCCGCTGCACGACGTAGATGGCAAGCACCGCGTCGTTCGTCGTCGCGGCGAGATAGAACTGCGCGGCGTCCGGCGCGACCAGTTCCTTCACGCCGAACACGTCGTTCGCCCAGACCGTGCTGCGGCCGCAGTCTCGGCCGCGGCAGGTGAAGGCGACCTCCGCGTCTAGGCCGGCGACGATGCTTCGATAGTGGCCGGCCACGTCGTCGAACCTCGCGCCTTCCGGCGTCAAGTAGGTGACTCGCGAGAGCGTTGCCGGTACGCGCTCGCCACGGTCCACGCGCAAGTCGCGGCTGCTGCGGTCGACGCGCCCGGTGACGAACTCGTAGCTGCGCTGGCGGGCCTCCGGCTGGAACGCGACGATGGTCGAGCCGGGAAAACGCGCAGCGACCGGGGGATCTTCCGCGCCATCGACGTCCGCGGCGACCGCAGGAGCGCCGAGGCACAACATCGCGGCCGCCAAGGCGCGACCGTTGCCCAGCCCGCGTCCCACGTCGCCCTACCCTCTCAAGCCCGCCACCGATTCGAGCGCCGTGAACTCGACATCGGCGCGCTGTTCGCTCGACATCAGGTCGGCGACCACCTGGGACAGGTCCGCGTCGCCGAAGAGCAGGCGGTCGAGGGCGCCGGCGAGCGGCATGTAGACGCCGAGTTCGGCGCTCTTCGCGCAGACGACGCGCACCGTGTTCACGCCTTCGGCCAGCTTGCCGAGGTCCGTCATGGCCTCTTCGAGGCTGGCGCCTTGGGCGAGCTTGGCGCCCAGCTGGAAATTCCGCGACAGCGGCGAGGTGCAGGTGGCGAACAGGTCGCCAACGCCGGCCAGGCCCAGGAAAGTCAGCGGATTGGCGCCCAGGGCCACGGCGAAACGGCCCATCTCGGCGAGGCTGCGCGTGACCAGCATGGCCAGCGCGTTCTGGCCGACGTCCAGCGCGGTGGCCAAGCCGCATACGACGGCGTAGATGTTCTTCAACGCGCCGCCGAGTTCCACGCCGTACACGTCTTCGCTGGTGTAGACGCGGAACGTCGGACTCTTGAGGACGTCCTGCACGGTGCTGCGCAGTTCCCCGTGGCGACTGGCGACGACCGTGCCGGTGAAGCGGCCGTCCGCCATTTCCTCGGCGAGGTTCGGCCCGCTGATGACGCCGATGCGCGCCTTCGGCAGCGCTTGTTCGAGAATCTGGCTCATCAGCTGGAAACCGCTGGCGTCGATGCCCTTGGTGGCGCTGATGACGCCGGTATCGGGCTGCGCGACGGCTTTGAGGTCGTTGGCGACGGTGCGGAAGGAGGCGCTGGGCACGGTCACGAACACCAGCTCGCTCGCGCCGACCGCTGCTTCCAGATCGGCTGTCGGCAGCACGCGGCGATCGAGCGCATGGCCGGGCAGGTAGCGCCGGTTCTCGCCGTGTTCGCGGATGTCGGCGAGTTGCGCTTCGTCGCGCATCCACAAGTGGACGTCGATGCCGCCCCGGGCGACGATGTTGGCGATGGCGGTGCCGAAGTTGCCGGCGCCCACGATGGCGATGCGCATGGCAGGAACGCCGGGCGCTCGACGTTCCTACAGGCGGTTGACGCTCGCCAAATGCGCCCACTCGCTCGGCGGCTCTTCCGCCGGCGCCGCGACTTCCTCGACGGCCACGCCGAGCGTTCTGCCGAAGCGGAGCAAAGCGGCCGAGGTGTCCGTGAGCTGCAACGCGCTGCGCTCGCGCCCGACGGGCAGCGCCCCGAGGCGCTGCGGGCTCGGCCCTGTTATCCACAGCACGTGATGCTTGCCCTCCCCCGCTGCCTTGGCCGCTTCCGCGCGCACGTGGATGGCGCCGTCGCGCAAGTCCGCGTTCGCCACCCACAGCGGCGCCGTCTCGTCGCCGACCACCGCCACGTAGTCCGGCGTGTGGCCGCCAACGACGAACTCGGCGTTGGCGATGTAGGCGAATAGCGCGGCCGCCGTGGCCAAAACGGCCCATCCCTGCCAAAACCGGATGGATTGAAAGATGCCGCCTGCGTTGTCGTCCAAAGCTCGTCCCCATGCGCCGGATTGAATGGCCGGCGAACATACCGAGAACCAACCCGCAAAGGAAGGGGCCGCGTGGCTGCGGCTAGAGGCGCTGCCGGAGGACGATTCCGAGTTCCGGCACCTGCTGGAGGCGGCCTTCGCAGGCGCTGGAGCGGGGCATGTGGCCGATGGCGATAGCGCGGGAGTCCATGACGGCCTCGATGTCGCTCGGCCTGCACGACGGGCGGCGGACCGGCGCGGCCTTCCACCAGAACATGGTGCGGCGGCTGACGCTGATCTCCTTCAGGGCGGCCTGCTCGCGGGGATATCGCCTTGCGGTTCATTCCGAAGTAACCTCGTCGGTAGAGCAACGCTTGGCGTCGCCGCGACCGCGAGACTGTGCGCGGTGACGACGCGGGCGGACAACGCGAACGAAGAGGGGGAACGCCATGCCGAATCAGGATGCGGTGCGAGCCGTGCTCGACAAAGCGAGGGCCGAGGGGCGCGCTTCGCTGTACGCGGACGAAGCCAAAGCGGTGTGCGACGCCTACGGCATCGCCACGCCCGGCGAGGGCATCGCCGGCTCGGCGGAGCTGGCCGGGGACATCGCGGACGACATCGGCTATCCGGTGGTGATGAAGATCGTCTCGCCGGACATCCTGCACAAGTCCGATGCCGGGGGCGTGGTTGCCGACATCGCCGACCGAGCGGCGGCGATGCGCGCCCACGACGACATTCTGGCCGCGGCGAAGCGCCACCAGGCCGATGCGCGGATCGTCGGGGTGCAAGTGCAGCAGCAGTTGCCGGCGGCTCAGGAAGTGATCGTCGGGGCAGCGACGGATCCCTCCTTCGGCAAGCTCGTGGCGTTCGGTCTCGGCGGGGTGCTGGTCGAAGTGCTGCGCGACGTCACCTTTCGGCTCGCGCCCACCACGGCCGAACACGCAGAGGCGATGCTGGGGGAGATCGCCGGCGCACAGATTCTCGACGGCGTGCGCGGGCAGGAGGCGGTGGACCGCAAGGCGCTGGCCGAGCTCATCGTTTCCGTCGGCCGGCTGGTGGACGACTTCCCCGAAGTCGCCGAGCTGGACCTCAACCCGGTGTTCGCCACCGCCGAAGGCGCCACGGCAGTGGATGCGCGGGTGCTGCTGGACTTCGATCCCAGCCCAGCGCGCTTCCGGCCGAGCCAGGACGCCATCCTCGCCTCGATGACGCGCATCATGCAGCCGAACGCAGTGGCGGTGATCGGCGCTTCGGCGGGCGAAGGCAAGATCGGCAACTCGGTGATGCGGAACCTCATCGACGGCGGCTACGAAGGCACCATCCATCCGATTCATCCGAAGGCGAGCGAAATCCTGGGGCGCAAGTGCTACGCGAGCGTTACCGAGGTGCCGGGCGACATCGACGTCGCCGTGTTCTGCATTCCCGCCGCGCTGGTGGCCGGGGCGCTCGCCGAGTGCGGGCAGAAGAACATCCCCGGCGCGGTGCTGATCCCCTCCGGCTTCGCGGAAGTGGGCGAGCACGCGCTGCAGGCGGAGATCGTCGAGGTGGCGCGGCAGAACGACGTGCGGCTGATGGGGCCGAACATCTACGGCTTCTACTACACGCACAAGAATCTCTGCGCGACCTTCTGCACCCCGTACACGCAGCGCGGGCGCGTGGCGCTGTCGTCGCAATCGGGGGGCGTCGGCATGGCCATCGTCGGCTTCAGCCGCTCGACGAAGATGGGGGTTTCCGCCATCGTCGGCCTCGGCAACAAGGCGGACATCGACGAAGACGACCTGCTCACCTTCTTCGAGCAGGATCCGAACACCAGCGTCATCGCCATGCACGTGGAGGACTTGAAGGACGGCCGCGCCTTCGCCGAGGTGGCGGCGCGGGTTTCCAAGAAGAAGCCGGTGGTGGTGCTGAAGGCCGGCCGCACCTCGATGGGGGCGCGCGCCGCCAACTCGCACACCGGCGCCTTGGCGGGGGACGACCGGGTCTACGACGCGGTGCTGCGGCAGAGCGGCGTGATTCGCGCCCACAGCCTGAACGACATGCTGGAGTTCGCGCGCGGCCTGCAGACGCTGCCGACGCCGAAGGGCGAGAACGTGCTGATCCTCACCGGCGCCGGGGGCTCCGGCGTGCTGCTCTCCGATGCGTGCGCGGACAACGGGCTGACGCTGATGCCGATGCCGGACGACCTGGATCAAGCGTTCCGCGAGTACATTCCGCCGTTCGGCGCCGCTGGCAACCCGGTGGACATCACCGGCGGCGAACCGCCGACGACCTACCGCGCCACCATCGACCTGGCGCTGAACGAAGACCGCATCCACGCCTTAGTGATCGGCTACTGGCACACCATCATCACGCCGCCAATGGTGTTCGCCGAACTGCTCGGCGAAGCCGTGGAAGTGGCGCGAAACGCCGGCAACGACAAGCCCGTCGTGGCCTCGCTGGTAGGCGACGTGGAGATCGAGGACGCCTGCGACTACCTGATGGAGCGCGACATCCTGGCCTACCCCTACACCGCGGAAAAGCCGGTGGCGGTGCTGGGGGCGAAGTATCGGTGGGCGCGGGGGGCTGGGTTGCTGTAGGAGGGCCTTCGCGGAATCAGGTCGGACAGTCCACCATCGGTCGAGCGCGACGGTGCTCGACTCGCTGCTCTCTTCCGCTGGGCATCGAGCCCGAAGCGCCAGGTCAGGTCACCGCAGCGTCCATTCTGGTGGGCGTTTCTCCGCGAAGGCGCGGGCGCCTTCCACGGCGTCCTCCGATGACCACACCGACTCGATGAGCATGGCGGCCATGCGGCGGGCGTAGTCCAAGGGCATCTCCAAGCCCAGATGGGCGAGTTTGCGGGTTGCGCGGACAGCGAGCGGGGCGTTGGCGGCGATGGTTTCGGCCATCTCGATGGCGGTGTCCAGCAGTTGCTGACGTGGCACGACGCGGCTCACCAGGCCCATTCGCAGGGCTTCCTCGGCGTCCACCGGCTCGCCCGAGAGCAGCAGCCACATGGCGTTCGAGAGGCCCACGAGACGGGGCAGGTTGAAGGAGCCGCCCGGCGGGCACAGCCCCACCTTCACTTCGGCTAGCGCCATGCGGGCGTTCTCCGAACAGATGCGGATGTCGCAGGTGAGCGCCTTTTCCAGCCCGCCACCGTAGGCGGCGCCGTTGATCGCGGCGATGGTGGGCTTGCCGTGGTCCGGCGCGATGCGCTCGAAGCGGGAGATGGGCGCGGTGGTCTGCGGTTCGGGGCGCGTCACGTTCGCTTCCTGCTCCGCCGCTTCCTTCAAGTCGCGGCCAGCGCAGAAGGCGCGGTCGCCGGCGCCGGTGTAGATGCCGAGCCATACGTCGTCGTCGCGGACGAACTCCGCCTCGGCGTCGCGCAGTTCGGCGCTGAGTTCGCGCCCGAGGGCGTTCATGCGTTCCGGCCGGTTCAAGGTGATGACGGCGACGTGGCCGCGCTTTTCGTAGGTGACGTAGGGCATTCCCGTTCCCCAAGTGGATGAACGCGCAGTCTCTCACGTCGAGTTCACGCATGGACGATTTCCTACAGACGTTTGAGACATCTGCCGTATTTTTCGCCTCCGTCCGGTCGCAAAGTGGCGTCTTCGCTGACCAACGCATATGCCAGGACGCCGGCCATGCTTCGTCGACACCCACAACGCCGCAAGGCAGCAGGCCGGGTGCGTGCTAAATTCGTGGCCGTGCGCCCCCGCACGGTGGCCGAGGAGTGGAACCATGACCGAAGCGATGCGAGACGCCTTCCGTTCGGCGAATCCGCCAGCGCTGGCCCGTGGGCGGGGGCCGGCAGGCGTCAACGGCGCGTCCTTGCGCTGGACGCCGGGCCCGGACGAACTGCGCCTGCCCTCGTGTGACGACGAGCCGATGCCTCAGAACACGCACCAGATGGCCGCCGCCGTGGGCTGCTTCGACGGTCTGCAGCGGCGCTGGGCCGGCCAGCGGGACGTGTTCGTGGGTTTGGACCAGTTCATCCACCGCGACCCGGACTACCACCCGAAGAAGAACCCGTGCAAGCCGCCGATTGCGCCGGACGTGTACGTGGCGTTCGGGGTGGCGGACCGGCACCGGGGCTCCTACGTGCCGTGGGAGGAAGGCAAGCCGCCGGACTTCGTGCTGGAGGTGATGTCGCCGTCTAGCCGGAAGCAGGACGTGGACGAGAAGCCGGACATCTATGCGGAGATGGGCGTACGGGAGTTCTTCCTGTACGACCCGGAGGGCCGCTTGACGCCCCCGCTGTCGGGATTCGAGCTTTGCGACCGGAAGTACAGGCCGCTGCCGGATGAAGAGCTGCGCGATGGCGTGGTCGGCGTTCGCAGCAAGGTGCTCGAGCTGTGCCTGTGCCTCGTGCCACCCGGCCCGGAAACGATGGACCACGCTTTGCGCTTGTACGATCCGGCCACGGGCAAGCTCGTGCCCACCAGCCGCGAACTGGACAAGGACAACCAGCAGCTGGCGGAGGACAAGCGCCTGCTGGCCGAGGACAACCGCCAGCTGGCTGAGGGCAAGCGCCAATCGGACGCAAAGGTGGCGGAGCTGGAGGCGCTGGTCAAGAAGCTGCGCCGCGACTGAGAGCTTCGAGTCCAACGTTCGCCCTGTTCTTCACCTCTGAACCAGGGCGCCGGCGCACTCTCATCGACACGCACAACGCCGCAGGTCGGCGCACAGCGAGCCATGCTACAGTCGCGGTCGTTTCCGAAGCAGGCACGGTCGCTCGCACGGCGGCCGATGGAGTGGAACCCATGACCGAAGCGATGCGCACCCCTTCTCGTTCGGCGGACTCGCCGGCAGCCTGCGCACGGAGACCGGGCGGCGTCGACCGCGCACCCTTGCGCTGGACGCCTGGCCCGGATGAACTGCGCCTGCCCTCGGACGACGACGAACCGACGCCCAAGACCACGCGCCAGTCGGTCACCATCTTCTACTGCTTCGACTGCTTGCGCAGCCACTGGCGTGGCCAGCGCGACGTGTTCGTGGGAGCGGACCAGTTCATCCACCGAGTCCCTGACTACGACCCGAAGACGAACCCGGACAAGCCGCCGATTGCGCCGGACGTGTACGTGGCGTTCGGAGTGGCGAACCGGCACCGCGGCTCCTACGTGCCGTGGGAGGAAGGCAAAGTGCCGGACTTCGTGATGGAGGTGGCGGCGCCGTGGAGCCGGAGACAGGACGCCGAGGAAAAACCGGGCATCTACGCGGAGATGGGCGTGCCGGAGTTCTTCCTGTACGACCCGGACGACTGCCTGGATCCGCCCTTGTCGGGCTTCGAGCTCTGCGACGGGAAGTACAAGCCGCTGCCCAAGGAGGAGTTGCGGAAAGGCATAGTCGGCGTTCGCAGCAAGGTGCTCGAACTATGCCTTTGCCTCGTGCCGCTAGGGCCGGAACCGATGGACGTCACACTGCGGTTGTACGACCCCGCCACAGACGAGTTCATGCCCACCAACTTGGAACTGGCCAAGCTCGAGCAACAAGCGGAGGCAGAGACGGCGGCGCTGGAAGCAGAGACGGCAAAGATGGAGTCCGAGGCCGCGGAGGCGGAAGCAAAGGTGGCGGAGCTGGAGGCGCTGGTCGAGAAGCTGCGGCGCGATTGATCGCGACGGCACCTGCGGCCTCGCCGCTCAAGGCGAAGGTCAGAGCTCCAGCAGAACTCGCGCCGGATCTTCGATCAGTTCCTTGACCGTGACCAGGAAGCGGACGGCTTCGCGGCCGTCGATGAGGCGGTGGTCGTAGGAGAGCGCCAGATACATCATCGGGCGCACCACCACTTCGCCCTCTTCCACCACCGGGCGCTGTTCGATCTTGTGCATGCCGAGAATGCCCGTTTGCGGGGGATTGAGGATCGGCGTCGAGAGCAGCGAGCCGAAGATGCCGCCGTTGGAGATGGTGAAGGTGCCGCCCTGCATGTCTTCCAGCGCCAGCTTGCCGTCGCGGGCGCGGCTGCCGTATTCGACGATGGCGTCCTCGATCTGGTGCAGGCCGAGCGCGTCCGCGTCGCGCACCACCGGCACGACGAGGCCGCGGTCGGTGCTCACCGCGACGCCGATGTCGTAGTAGCCGTGGTAGACGACGTCGTTGCCGTCGATGCTGGCGTTGACCGACGGGAAGCGCTTCAACGCCTCCACGCAGGCGCGCACGAAGAAGCTCATGAAGCCGAGCTTGGTGCCGTTGTGGCGGGCCTGGAACTCCTCGCCGTAGCGGCGCCGCATGGTCATCACCGGCTGCATGTTCACTTCGTTGAACGTGGTGAGCATGGCTGCGGTCTGCTGCGCCTCCACCAAGCGCTTGGCGATGCTCGCCCGCAGCCGCGTCATCGGCACGCGGCGTTCGACCCGCTCCGCGGCGTCCGCTTCCGGCAACCGTTCCGGTGCCGGGGCGGTCGCTTCGCCCTCCCCCGCCTCGGCGACCGGTTCCGTGCCGGCCCTGGCGCGCAGCACGTCCTCCTTGGTGACGCGCCCGCCCTTTCCGGTGCCTGAAAGCGCGGCGACGTCGATGTTCGATTCGGCGGCGAGCTTGCGGGCGGCTGGCGAGGTTTGCGCACCGGCGCTCTCCACGGCTGGCGCGGCTTCGGCGGGCGCTCCATCCGCTGGCGCGGCCGCGGCTTCCGTCAGGCGCCCGAGCAAGTCCTCGGACTCCACCACCTCGCCTTCCGCCTTCAGAATCTCGGCGAGCACCCCATCCTCGGGCGCGAAGATCTCGATCACGACCTTGTCCGTCTCGATGTCCACGAGCACGTCGTCGCGGCGCACCGCGTCGCCGATGGACTTGTGCCAGACGGCCACCGTCCCTTCGGAGATCGATTCGGAAAACGTCGGCGTCTTGATCTCTACGCTCACCCTAGGCTCCTATCCGAGACGGCCCGTTCAGCCGCCTGCTTCGCTGTCCGAAGGCGCGTCGCCTTCCGGGCCGAAAAGCGCGTCGCGCACGAGTCGTCGCTGCCGTCGCGCATGGAGCGCGGCGTAGCCGCCAGCCGGCGCCGCGAAAGCCTCGCGCCCTGCGTAGGCCAGGCGCAAGGCGGCGTCGTGCCGCGCCAGCACGGCGTGCATGTGGTGCTGGCTGGAATACCACGCGCCCTGGTTCATCGGTTCCTCCTGGCACCAGACCGCGGCGGCGAGCTTGCGGTACGGCGCGAGGACGGCGCCAAGCTCCTCTTCCGGGAACGAATAGAGCTGCTCCAAGCGCACCAGCGCCACGTTCTCCAGCCCCGCTTCGCGCCGCGCCTGAAGCAGGTCGTAGTAGACCTTGCCGCTGCACATCACCAGGCGGTCGACGCCGGCCGGGTCCAGTTCGTCCACTTCGCCGAGCACCGGCCTAAACCCGCCGTCGGCCAATTCTTCCAAGGTGGAGACGGCGAGCTTGTGGCGCAGCAGGCTCTTCGGCGTCAACGCCACCAGCGGGCGACGCACCGGGCGCACCATCTGGCGGCGCAGCAGGTGGAAGACCTGCGCCGGGGTGGTCGGCACGCAGACCTGGATGTTCTGCTCGGCGCACAGCTGCAGATAGCGCTCCAAGCGCGCCGAGGAGTGTTCCGGCCCCTGCCCCTCGTAGCCGTGGGGCAGCAGCATCACGAGGCCGCAGAGCCGCGCCCATTTCGTCTCGCCGCTCACCAGGAACTGGTCGATGACCACCTGGGCGCCGTTGGCGAAATCGCCGAACTGCGCCTCCCAGACGACCAGCGTGCGCGGCGAGGTGGAGGCGTAGCCGTACTCGAACGCGAGCACCGCTTCTTCGGAGAGCAGCGAGTCGTAGATGTCGAACGTGGTCTCCGCCGAGAGCTTGTTGAGCGGCACGATGCGCTTGCCGTCCTGCTGGTTGTAGAGCGACGCATGGCGGTGCGAGAAGGTGCCGACGCCCACGTCCTGGCCGGTGAGGCGCACGTCGTAGCCTTCGTCGAGCAGCGTCGCGTAGGCGAGGGTCTCCGCGTAGCCCCAGTTCACCGGCGCTTCGCCGTTGGTCATGAGGCGCCGGTCGTCGAGCACCTTGCGCACTTGGCGGTGCAGCGGGAAGTCGTCCGGCACCGCGTTGGCGCGTTCGGCAAGTTCGCGCAGCCGCGGCAACGGCACGCGGGTGTCCGCCGAAGCCGGCGCGGAATCGCCGAGGTAGGGCCGCCAGTCCACGAACAGCGACGTGTCCGGCTCGTTGACGAGGGACAGCGCCATGCGGTCGCCGGTGTCGAGGGCGTAGCGGTAGAGGCCCACCAGCGCCTCGGCCTCTTCCGCCGGCACGGCGCCTTCGGCGACCAGCCGATCCGAGTAGACGCTGCGCGTGGACGGATGCTTGGCGACGGCCCGGTACATCAGCGGCTGGGTCTTCGTCGGGTCTTCGGCTTCGTTGTGGCCGCGCCGCCGATAGCACACGAGGTCGATGACGACGTCCTTCCTGAAGCGCATCCGGTAGTCCACTGCAAGCTGCGTGGCGAAGACGCAGGCTTCCGGGTCGTCGCCGTTGACGTGCAGGATGGGCGCCTGCACGAGCTTGGCGATCTCCGAGCAGTATTCGGTGGAGCGGGCGTCTTCGACGCGGTGGGTGGTGAAGCCGATCTGGTTGTTGACGATGAGGTGTATCGTTCCGCCCACCCTGAAGCCGCGCGTCTGCGACATTTGCAGGGTCTCCATCACCACGCCCTGGCCAGCGAAGGCGGCATCGCCGTGCAGGATGAGCGGCACCACCTTGTCGCCTTCGTAGTCGCGGCGTCGATCCTGGCGGGCGCGCACCGAGCCGGCCACCACCGGGGCGACGATTTCCAAGTGCGACGGGTTGAACGCCAGCGCGAGGTGCATCTCGCCGCCGGGCGTCATCACGTTGGACGAAAAGCCCTGGTGGTACTTCACGTCGCCGTTGCGGTCGGTCTCGGGCATCACGCCCTCGAACTCGTCGAACAGGTCTTTGGGATCCTTGCCGAGAATGTTCACCAGCACGTTCAGCCGACCGCGATGCGCCATGCCGATCACGGTCTCGACGCAACCCTTCTCGCCGAGGCGTTGCAGCGCTTCGTGCAGCATGCAGATCAACGATTCCGCGCCTTCGAGGCCGAAGCGCTTGGTACCGGGGAAGCGCGCGTGCAGGTGTCGTTCCAAGCCCTCGGCTGCGCTCAGGCGATCGAGGATGTTGAACCGCGCCTCGGAGGAAAGGGCCGGCGCGCCGTGCGCGGATTCGAGGCGTTCGCGCACCCAAAGCTGCTCCTCGGCGTCGGTGATGTGCATGTACTCGGCGCCGAGGGTGCCGCAGTAGACGCGCTCCAAGGCCGCCACGATGTCGCGCAGCGGTGCGCGCGGGGCGGCCTGCTCGAAGAACTGCGCCGAGCCGGTGTCGAACACGGTGTCCAGGTCCGCGTCCGTGAGGCGGTGGTAGCCCAGTTCCAGTTCCGGCACCGGGGCGCGTTCCCAGAGGCCGAGCGGGTCGAGCCTCGCCCGGCGATGGCCACGGTGGCGGTAGGCGCTGATGAGTTCGAGAACGCGGATCTGCGCCCGTTCGTGCGCCGACGACACATCCGCCGCCACCCGCTCCGGACGCGCCTTGAGGCGGTTGCGCCCCAGCCGCTCGAAGTGCCGCACCACGCGGCTGTGGGGCATGTCCGGCGCGTCGTCGCCTTCGCTCGGCAGGCTGTCGAAGTAGCGGCGCCACTCCTCGGGGACGTCCGTGGCGTCTTCCAGATACGCCTCGAAGAGCGCCTCCACGTAGGCGTTGCCGGCGGAGAGGTGGGAGCCGGCGCGCAAGCGGGTCAAGTGCGTTGAATCCATCCCCCTCTCGCGCTCAAGGCCGCCCCAGACGTTCGCCGCGCATCATAGCACCGTTGGCCGGCAAGTCGCGTTCGACGGCTTCGGTTCGCTCCACTTCGCGAATCCGGCAGCGGACGGCAGCCGTCATATACTCGTTGAACCCAAGTTCGCGGAGCCGACCATCGCCATCAAGGAGCGGCTGACTGAACTCGGCCTCGAGCTGCCGCCGCCGATGCGTCTGGCGAACCAGCGCTTCGAGACGGTGCGGGTCTCGGGAAGTCGCGTCTGCCTGGCCGGGCACTTGCCCATCGACCAAGGCGGCACCGTGGCCGGGCCGCTGGGCAAGGTCGGGGCCGACGTGGACGTGGACGCCGCGTACCAGTCCGCCCGTCAAGTCGCGCTGGCCATGATCGCAAGCCTCGATGCCGCTGGCATCGATCTGGATCGCGTGGCGTGGCGCAAGGCGTTCGGCATGGTCAACGCCGCGCCTGGCTTCGACGCCTTGCCGGCCGTCGTCAACGGCTTCTCGGATGTTCTGCTGGAGGTCTTCGGCGAGCGCGGACGCCATTCGCGCTCCGCCGTTGGCGTTGCGGAACTGCCCTTCGGCGCTCCAGTCGAGGTGGAAGCCGAGATCGAGCTGTTGCCGGCGAGCGGCACGGAAGAAGCGACGCGGCTGCCGGACTTCCAATCGCTGCCTGCGACCGCCAAGGATCTCGGCCTGCGCGGCGCCGACTACGTAGGCTTCGGGCCGCTGTCGATTCCCGCGGAGGCGTTGGTGCGGTCGATTCGCACGCTCTCCAGATTCTTCTGGGTCTCCATCGCCGGCACGGTGGTGGCGATCTTCCTCGCCTCGCTCGCCAACCTCCTCGGCCACGTCGGCGGTTCCGTGCCGTTCGGCGAGTACAGCATTCCGCTCTCCGTGCTGCCCACCGCCTGCCTGTGCTTCGCGATGTTCATGTTCTGGCTGACCGCGAGCCGTTTGCGAATGTTGGACGCGGCGCTGAGCGACGACGACCTGACCGCGACCATGGCGCGCGACATCTTTCGCCTCGACCCGCCGGTGCTGGACGTCTTCGACGCCGGCAATCTGCGCCAGTTCGCGCTGCTGTCCGGGTTCTCCGTGCTGCTGTGGAACTGGAGCCTGTTCTTCGGCATCAGCACCGGATTGACCTTCTCCGCGACCATCGTGCAAGGTGCCGCGGTGTCCGTGAACGAGACGCCGGCGTTCACCATGTACGGACTGTTCGCCCTTGGCGTCGGCGCGTACGGCGTCGCCAGCGTCGCGCGGCCTCTGCGGCGGATCCTCGAGCGGCTGCACGGCGGTCGTCTGAAGATCGGCCTGGTGCGGATCGTCGTCGCTGGCTTGTTGTTCGTCGGCGGCATCCTGGCGACCAGCCCCGATCTGCCACGCGTGATGTTCTACGAAGACGACTGGCAGCCGCTGCCGCCGAGCCGCGCCAACGCGCTGAACGGCGAGACGCTGCTGTTGGAAGGGGGAAGGATCGTCGTGCTGGCCGGCATCGACGCGCTGCGTCCGGGGCAGACGTGCTTCGACGCCGGCGGCGTCGCCTACCCTTGCGGCGCCGAGGCGACGACGTTCCTGCAATCGCTGGTGCAGGACGATCTGGTGGCCTGCTTCCTCACGTACCCGGACCTCGTTGGTTGCGCGATCGTCGCGGAAGGGGCGCCGCGGCCGAGGCTGCGGGACGTGTACAGCCGCCGCGGGCTTGCCCCGATGATGGTGAGCGCTGGCCTGGCCTTCGCGGAGGGCGACGGCGCCGAGCTGCTCGGCGAACTGCAAGACGAAGCGCAGCGCCGTCGAGCGGGCGCTTGGCGCGGGTCTTTCGAGCCGCCACGCCGCTGGGCCGCGCGACAGGGACGATAGCTGCAGGGTTCCCGTGCCGCTGGTCGGAATGCGCGGACGAGCCCGGTCGGCCGCCGCGATCCGATGCCCGCCCGAACGACGCGGCAGGCGGTCGCCTCAAGCGCCGGTGAACGCTTGGATGCCGGTTTGCGCGCGGCCGAGGATCAGCGCGTGGATGTCGTGGGTGCCTTCGTAGGTGTTCACCGTCTCCAGGTTCATCGCGTGGCGGATGACGTGGTATTCGTCCGAGATGCCGTTGCCGCCGTGCATGTCGCGCGCCATGCGGGCGATGTCCAGCGCCTTGCCGCAGTTGTTGCGCTTGAGCAGGGAGATGCTCTCGACCGGCAGATGCCCTTCGTCGAACAGCCGCCCCATGCGCAGGCAGCCTTGCAGCCCCAGGGCGATCTCCGTCTGCATGTCGGCGAGCTTCTTCTGGACGAGCTGGTTGGCGGCGAGCGGGCGCCCGAACTGCTTGCGCTCCAAGGTGTACTGCCGAGCGGCGTGCCAGCAGAACTCGGCGGCGCCCATCGATCCCCAGGCGATGCCGTAGCGAGCGCGGTTCAGGCAGCCGAACGGGCCGCCGAGCCCGCTGGCGTTCGGCAGCAGGTTCTCCGCTGGCACCAGCACGTCCTGCAGGACGATCTGGCCGGTGGCGGAAGCGCGCAGGCTCATCTTGCCTTCGATGGCGGGCGTGGAGAAGCCGGTGGCGCCGCGTTCCACCAGAAAGCCGCGGATGCGGCCGTCGAGCTTCGCCCAGACCACCGCGACATCGGCGATGGGCGCGTTCGTGATCCACATCTTGGCGCCGTTCAGCAGATAGCCGTCGCCCTTCTTCTCGGCGCGGGTGACCATGCCGCCCGGGTCCGATCCGTGGTCCGGCTCGGTGAGGCCGAAGCAGCCCACCCATTCGCCGCTGGCCAGCTTGGGGAGGTACTTCAGGCGCTGCTCCTCGGTGCCGTAGGCGTGGATCGGATGCATCACCAGCGACGATTGCACGCTCATCGCCGAACGGTAGCCGGAGTCCACGCGCTCCACTTCCCGCGCCATCAGACCGTAGCAGACGTAGCTCGCTTCCGCGCAGCCGTACTTGGCCGGCAGCGTGGCGCCGAGCAAGCCGAGTTCGCCCATCTCGTTCATGATCTCGCGGTGGAAGCGCTCGCGGCGGTTCGCTTCGAGCACCCGCGGCATCAGCTTGTCCGCCGCGTACTGGCGCGTGGTGTCGCGGATCAGGCGTTCTTCATCGGTCAGCTGGGCGTCGAGCCGCAGCGGATCGTCCCAAGCGAATGGTGCGTCGGCCACTCGGCTTCTCCTTCCTTTCGATGTGGTTGAGGTTGCGTTCGCGTCTCGGCGCTCAAACCGTCGCGTCGCCCGGGGCGGCCAGCTGCCAAGCGTAGTGGAGCGCGGCTTCCAGGGAGTGCGTGAACGCCTTGCCCTGCCACGCGATGTCGTAGGCGGTGCCGTGGTCCACCGACGTGCGCACGATGGGCAGGCCGATGGTGACGTTGACCGCGGACTCGAACGCGACCAGCTTCATCGGCGCGTGGCCTTGGTCGTGGTACATGCAGACGATGGCGTCGAAGCGGTGGTTGTTGATCGCCTGGTAGAACACCGTGTCCGCCGGATAGGGGCCGGAGACGTCGATCCCCCGACCGCGCTCAGCCTCGATGGCCGGCGCGATGATCTCCGCTTCCTCGCGGCCGAACATGCCGCTTTCGCCGGCATGGGGATTCAGTCCGCAGACGGCGATCTGCGGATCGCGGACGACTCGGCGCAACGCTTCGTGAGTCAGGCGGACGACGGTGCGAACCCGCTCCGGCGTGACTTGGCGGATCGCTTCCGCAAGGGGCACATGGGCACTGACGTGGGAGACCGCCACGTCCTCGCCGACAAGCATCATGGCGAACTCGCGCACGCCGCACAGCGCGGCGATGAACTCGGTGTGGCCGACGAAGCCCGGCGTGGCGGCGCGGGTCGCTTCCTTGTTGAGCGGCAGCGTGACGACTCCGGCGACCTCCCCGGCAAGCGCCGCCTGGGTTGCCTGTTCCACGTAGACGCGCCCTGCCCCGCCAACGCGAGCGTTCGGCTTGCCCGGATCGAGATCGCTTGCGCCGAGCAGGCCAGCGTCCACCACGTTGAGTTCGCCAGAGATCGCCTCCCCGGGCACCGCCACTTCGCGCACGTCCACGCTTAGGCCGAGCAGTTCCGCTCCGGCGCGCAGCACTTCGGCATCGCCGAAGACGACCACGGAGTCGTCCAACATGCCGCCCGCGAACCGCCGCAGAAGGATCTCCGGCCCGACGCCGTTGGCGTCGCCCATGGTGACGGCCATGCGCCGAGCGACCACGGCCTGTCAATCCCCTAGCCGCGCGAGCCGCAGCAGCTTCCCGCCGCGGCCCGCGCTTGCCGCTACGCCAAGGCTTCCTTGGTCGTCTTCACGATCGCGGCGGCGACCTTGTAGGGATCGGCGTTGGACGCCGGGCGGCGATCCTCCAGGCGCCCCTTCCAGCCGTCTTCGATGGTGGCGATGGGGATGCGGATGGACGCGCCGCGGTCCGAGATGCCGTAGTTGAACTTGTCGATCGACTGCGTCTCGTGCAGGCCGGTGAGGCGCATGTCGTTGTCGGCGCCGTAGACCGCGATGTGGCGGGCGATGTTCTTGCCGAAGTGCTCGCAGATGCGCGTGAACGTCTCCTCGTCGCCGGATTCGCGCATCGGGGTGTTGGAGAAGTTGGCGTGCATGCCGGAGCCGTTCCAGTCGCCCTGCACCGGCTTGGGATGCCAGTTGATGGAGAGGCCGTACCTCTCGCCGGTGCGCTCGGCGAGATAGCGCGCCAGCCACGTCTCGTCGCCAGCCCGCGCCGCGCCCTTGGCGAACACTTGGAACTCCCACTGGCCGGCGGCGACTTCGGCGTTGATGCCTTCGACGTTGATGCCGGCCTTGAGGCAGGCGTCGAGGTGCTCGTCCACGCAGTCGCGCCCGAAGGCGTTGCGCGCGCCCACCGAGCAGTAGTAGGCGCCTTGCGGACCGGGATAGCCGCCGATGGGGAAGCCCGGCGGCAGATTGGTGCGCGTGTCCCAGAGGAAGTACTCCTGCTCGAAGCCGAACCAGAAGTTGTCGTCGTCGTCCTCGATGGTGGCGCGCCCGTTGGACTCGTGCGGCGTGCCGTCGGCGTTCAACACCTCGGTCATCACCAGAAAGGCGTCGCTGCGCCCGGGGTCCGGGAACAGCGCCACCGGCTTGAGCAGGCAGTCGGACGCGCTGCCGTCCGCCTGCTGGGTGGAACTGCCGTCGAACGACCAAAGCGGGCAATCCGCCAGATCGCCGCTGAAGTTCTCCTCCACCCGCGTCTTGCTGCGCAGGCCCTGGGTGGGCGTGAAGCCGTCCAGCCAGATGTATTCCAGCTTCGTTTTCATTCCGTCGATGTCTCCTGTGTGCTTGTTCCCTAGCCGTGCGGCTGTTCGCTAAAGGCCGACCGGCCTGTTCGTCAGCCCCGGTCTTCGCCCTTCGCACGATGCCATGCAACAACCGCGCCACGTGTCCCGCAACGCGCGCACACGCGGACGCTCGAAGATGCGAACGGCAAGCAGCCCACGCGGACGACTTCGCCGCCCCGCGGCCCCCCACGGCGAGGCGCGTTTATAGCCGACTCGCGGGCGCACCGCAATTGGGCATCGCAATGCCCTCGATGAACGCACCCGCCGCCGTCCCGTTGCGCGCACCGGGACGGCCCGTCAACGTGCCTATCCCGCGGGCACGTCGGGGCGGATGCGTCGAACGCAGCATCGGCCGTTCGCGGCGACTTCACTGCCGACTCAACCAGTCAAGGCGCAAGTCGCCGTCAGCGCTGGCTGTTCAGGATGACGCCGCGCCAGCCTCTGGCGGGGCTGGTCGGCCAGTGGAACTCCACGCGCACCTCGAAGCGCGCGGTCGCGGTCTGGCCGTGGGCGTCGGTGGCCGTCGCTTCCACCACCACCACGCCTTCCGCGCCGGGCTCCGGTTCGACCAGCAGCACACCGCGGAGGATGCGCGCCGTCGCCACCGTCGGATCGGACGAGCGGACGCTCCATTCCAGTTCGCCGCCCGGCTCGCCAGCCTCCGCCAGCGACGACAGCGGCACGCGCAGGTCGTCGGCGAACAGCGCCTCGGGTTCCGGCACGGCGAGGACCCGCAGAGGGCGGGCGAACAGGGGCAGCGGCTCGTCGGCTTGCAGCGCGAAGCCTTGCCAGCAGGGGCCGCTCAGGCACTGGCGGGCCGGCAGTTCCGGCGCGGTCAGCGAGACTCGGGCGAAGCCGGTCGTCGATTCCACGGTGAACGGTTCGCTCGCCGTGGTACCGGCCAGCACGGTCGTTTCCGACTCCGTGGCGCCGTCCGCGAACATTCCGCCTTCGGCGGTCAGGGCGAGCACCGTCTCGAACGGCGCGCCCAGCGGCATGGCCACGCGCAGCGTCGCGGGCGACGGCGCCCACGGCTCTGCGTCCGTCCGCTCCAGCTTCGCCGGCAGCGCGAACGGCGCTCCGGGGTTGCCGTCCAGACGCAGCATCCGCAGCGAGCCGAGGCCGGCGAACAGGCCGTTCGGGAGCGTTCGCAGGCGGTTGCCGTCCAGGCGCAGGGAGCGCAGGCCGGGAACCGGCGCGAAGGCGTCCGGCGGGAGGTCGGCCAAGGCGTTGTTCGAGAGCGACAGGCTGCGCAGCCGCTCCGGGGCTGGCAGGGCACCGAGCGGCAGCGCTTCGAGGGCGTTGCCGGCCAGCAGCAGGTGTTCCAGACGCGTCGCCTCCGGGAGAGCCGGGAGGGCGCTCAGGGCATTGCCCGCCAGGTCCAGCGTCCGCAGGGCGGGGAGGCCGCCCAGGTCTTCCGTCGCCAGCGCGCCCAGGGCCGCGTCGGCGAGGTCCAGCGTCCGCACCATGCGCAGATCCGCCGGGGCGGGCTCGTGGCAGCGGCGGGCGTCGGTCGCGGCCATCAGGGCGCGGCGGACTGGCGGGGCGCGGTCGCAGACGCCTTCGAGGACGGCCACTGGAATCGCCGCGTGCGCCAGGCGGGCGTCGCGGTTGTAGCGCAGGCGCAGTTCGACCTCGAACCACTCGCGGGCTGGTTCCGC
Source organism: Candidatus Azotimanducaceae bacterium (assembly GCA_965243175.1). Classification (GTDB taxonomy): domain Bacteria; phylum Pseudomonadota; class Gammaproteobacteria; order Pseudomonadales; family Azotimanducaceae; genus VXYL01. The sequence goes on from OZ251532.1 coordinate 4,387,729, forward strand.
CTCGGCGTCGTCGAGGATCGGGATCTCGATCTCGGCGCAGCGCTCGCCGCCGCGGATCTCCACTTCGCCCGAAGCGCCGCCGTGGTCGCCGGCGTCCGCGTCGGGGGTCGCGGGATCCGTGTCGCGCATGATGCGCCAGCGTACCGTGGTCGAACCTTCCACCGCCGACGCCAGTTCCGCCGTCACGACCGCCGTGCCGCCTTCCGGGGCTTGCGCCGGGGCGGTGGAGCACGCCGTGCCGATGACGCCCACGCGGATGTCCAACCTGGCCGAGAGGCCGTGGGGGTCTTCCGCCGTGACCGCGATCTCGGCGTTGCCGGAGCGGCCGCCGAAGACGCGCAGCGTGGTTCCTGCGAGCGTCGCCGTCGCCACATCGGGGTTCGTCGACGCGGCCGAGTACGTCAGCGCGTCGCCCTCCGGTTCGCGGAACAGGCCGGAGAGGTCGAGTTCCGTCTGGCCGCCGACTTCCAGCAGCACGATCTCCGGCTGCGCCACGACGACCGGCGCGCGGTTGCCGGCGGGGCTTCTCGGGCGCGGCGTGGCGCTCGCCGTGGACGACGGGTCGCCCGGGTCGCCGCGGTTCAGGCCGAGGACGCGGACTTCGTAGACCACGCCTTCGCGCAGGCCGTCGATGCGCGCCGACAGCGCGCCCGTGGCCACGCGCAGCGTTCCGCCGCCGCCCGCCGAACCGCCGCCGGGAACTTCGACCAGGCGGTCGAGGCTCCACTCGCCGCCGACCGCGCGCCACTGCACCCAGTAGCCGTTCGCGCCCGGGGACGCGGACCAGCTCACCGCCAGGCTGGTCGTGCCGGCCGAGGACGCCTGCACCCGCGCCGGGGCCGGGGCGGCATCCGCGTCGGACACCTGAACGTCGTACTCCGCCGCCACGCCGTCGTAGCCGCCGCCGGACGCCGCGTGCAGCAGAACCGCCTCCTCGGTGGCGAAGTCGGCGTCCGTTTCGGCGCGCGCCGCCACCGTCTGCGGGACGTTCCAGTTCGTCGTCGTGAACGTCAGCTCCGTCTGGTCGCCGGGAGCGCCGGGGGCGCTGTCCGTGTCGAACGCGAGGCCGGCGTCGTCGCTCGACACCGCGACCGTCACCGCGGCCGACGGGCGCGCCGTGAGCACCGCCGAGTACGTGCCGGTGGCCGCGCCGCCTTCCGTCAGCGACAGGCCCTCCGCCGGCTCGAACGCGATGCCCGGCGCGTCGTCGTCCTCCACCTCGACGGCCAGCGTCGGGGCGGACGACACGCCCGCGTAGCCGGCCACGGCGTGCGTCACCGTCGTCGTCTCGTCGGCCACGTCGTCGTCGTCGACGGACTGCGCCCGCACCTGCTGCTCGGCGTTCCAGTTGCCCGTCGTGAACGTCAGCGTCAGCGTGCCCACCTGCCGCGCGCCGTCCTGCAGGGTCAGTTCCGAACTGCCGCTGGTCGCGGTCACCGTCACGTCGCCGGACGGCTCGGTGTTCAGGCGCACGCGGTAGCCGGCCGATGCGCCCTCCTCCATGCGCAGCAGCGTCGGTTCGACGCGGACGCCGGGAGCGTCTTCGTCGCGCACCGTCGCCGACACCGTGGGCGTGGGGGCCGAGCCGTAGTCGGCGCCGGTCGTCGGGTGGGTGATGTTCGCCGCGCCGTCCGCCACGCCGCGCACCGTCACGCGCTGCGGCGCGTGCCAGTTCGACGCCGTGAAGCGCAGCGTGGTCGGGGAGACGGTCGCCACCGCTTCGTCGGAGCTGGTCGGGGCCACTTCCACCGTGCCGCCCGTCGGGGCTGCCGTCAGCGTCACCGCGTACGAAGCCATCGAACCCTCGTTCACCTCCACCGTCGTCGCGTCGGCCAGCACCTGCGGGGTGTCGTCGTCCGTCACCGCGAACGACACGTCCACCGCCGGGGCGCGCCCGTAGTCCACGCCGGACGCCGCGTGGCGGAGCGTGGCGGTTCCCGAAGCGGCGTCGGCGTCGGGCAGGCCGCGCACCGATGCCGTGCGCGGGGTGTTCCAGTTCATGGCGTCGAAGCGCAGCCAGCGCTGGACGCCCGCCTGGTTCCGGTCCAGGTCCACCGACACCGGACCTTCCGCCGCGACCGACAGCCGCGCCACGCCGGCTGGTTCGGTGTCGAGGCGCACGGTGTAGGCGGCCTCCCCGCCTTCGGCCACGCCGGAGGCGACCAGAGCGCTGGCCGACACCACGATGGCCGGCTCGTCGTCGTCCAGCGTCGTGGCGGAGAGCCGCGCCGAGACGCCTTCGTAGTCGCCGCCCGTGGCCGTGTGCGTGATCGTCGCGGTCTCGTTCGAGGCGTCGTCGTCCTCGGCGGCGGTCGCCGTCACCGCCTGCGCCGTCGCCCAGTTGGTCGTGGTGAAGGTGAGGGTGCGCGTCTGCGGCGTGGCGTCGTTGTCCACCGACACGGCGCGGTCGTCGCTGGACACGGCCACCTCCACCTGCGCCGTCGGCTCGGTCATCAGGCGCACCGTGTAGTCCTTCGCGTTGTCGGCGTGGCCGGACATCTCGTTCAGCGCCAGCGGACCCGCGTTCGGGTCCGGGGCGATCACCAGCGCCGGAGTGTCGTCGTCGTCCACGGACACCTCCACGCCCGGGCGCGAGGCGAGCGCCAGGCCCGTGTAGTCGCCGCCGGTGGCGGCATGGAGGAGGTTCACCGTCTCGTCGGTGGCGTTGTCGTCGTCCGCCGCGCTCACCGTGATCGTGCGGGCGGCGTTCCAGTTCGTCGTCGTGAACGTCAGGGCGGTCTCGTCGACCGTCACTTCCGCGGTGGTGCCCGTCACGCTCACCGTCACCGCCGCGCTCGGCTGCGTGTTGAGGCGCATGGTGTATGTCGCGCTGCGGTTCTCGCGCACGGTCAGGCGGGTCGGCGAGACGTTCAGGCTCGGCGTGTCGTCGTCGGTGGCCGTCACCACGATCGCCGCCGTCGGGACGCTGCCGTAGTCGGCGCCGCTGGCCGCGTGCGACAGCGTGACCACCTCGTTGCCCGAGTTGTCGTCGTTCGCCGCGCTCACCCGCACCTGCCGCGGCGTGTCCCAGTTGCCGGCCGTGAAGACCAGGCGCGTCGGGTTCGGCGTGATGCCGTCTTGAGCGCCGGTGATCGTCACCGTGGCGTTGCCGCCCACCGGCTCGGTGGCGAGGCGGACGGTGTAGGTGGCGCTGTTCTGCTCCGGCACCGTCAGGGTGGACGCGGACAACGTGATGGCCGGGGTTTCGTCGTCGGTCACGGATGCCGTGAACGTGCCATTGACGTTGGTGTACTCGCTGTTCGGCGTCGTTCTGGCGCGGTGCGTGATGGTCGCGCTTTCGTCGAAGCCGTTGTCGTCCTGCTGGGCGGTGAGGGTCACCGTTTGCGGGGTGCTCCAGTTCGACGCGGTGAACGTGAGCGTGTTCTGGTCGCCGCTGGCCGGGGCCGTGTCCACGGTGACCGAGGGGGTGTTGCTCGTGATGGTCGCCGTCACCGCGCGGGTGGGCTGCGTGTACAGGCGCACGGTGTAGTCGTCGGAGTTGGCGGTGGACGACGACAGTTCGTCCAGCGCCAGCGGGCCGGACTGGTCGTTGGCCGTGTCCGGGTCGGCGTCGAAGACGAAGCTCGGCGCGTCGTCGTCGGTGGTGTTCGCCGTCAGGGTCGCCGACAGGTTCGCGTACTCGCTCGCCAACGACGTGGACGACGTGTGGGTGATGGTGGCGCTCTCCCCTACCCCGTCGTCGTCCTCGGCCGCGGTCAAGGTCACGGTCCTGGGGGTGTTCCAGTTGCTCGACGTGAACGTGAGCGTGTTCTGGACGCCGTTCAGGCTGTCGCCGTCGGTGTCGCCCACCGTGACCGCAGTGGTGTCGTTGCTGGTGATGGTCACCGTGGCGTCCTGGGTCGGTTCGGAGGACAGGCGCACGGTGTAGTCCACCGAGTTGTTCGACGCGGTGGAGAGTTCGTTCAGCAGCAGCGGGCCGGACTGGTCGTTCGGCGTGTTCGGGTCGGCGTCGAGGAGGATGCCGGCGGTGTCGTCGTCGTCCACCGTCAGTTGGACGCTCGGGCGGGCGCCCGCGCCCAGAGACCCGTAGTCGCCGCCGCTTGCGGCGTGGGCGAGGGTCAGCATCTCGTTGACGGCGTTGCCGTCGTCGCCGGCCGATACCGTCACGGTCTGCTGGGCGCTCCACGTCGTCGTGGTGAACGTGAGGGTGTTCTGGTCGCCGCTGGTGGTCGCGGTGTCCACGGTCACGGCGCCCGTCGCGCCGGAGACCGTCACCGTCACGGTGGCGCTCGGCTGGGTGTTGAGGCGGATGCGGTAGCGGCCGCTGTTGTTCTCGTCCACCTCCAGGGTGGTCGGGGTGACTTGCAGGCTCGGGGTGTCGTTGTCCGTGGAGGTGGCCACCAGCGCCGCCGTCGGGACGCCGCCGTAGTCGGCGCCGCTGGCGGCGTGGGTGAACGTGACCGTCTCGTTGTCGCCGTCCAGGTCGTTCGCCGCCGTTACGCGCACGGTGCGCTGCGTGTCCCAGTTGCCGGCGGTGAAGATCAGGCGCGTGGGGCTGGCGGAGAGGCCGTCGGCGGCGCCGGCGATGTCCACGGTGGCGTTGCCGCCCACCGGCTCCGTGGCCAGGCGGACGGTGTAGCTGGCGGTGGTCTGCTCCGGCACCGTCAGGGTGGTCGCCGACAAGGTGATGGCCGGGGTCTCGTCGTCCATCACGCTCGCCGTGAAGCTGCCGTTCACGTTGCGGTACTCGCTGTTCGTGGCCGTCGCCGCGGCGTGGGCGATGGTGGCGGTTTCGTCGAAGCCGTTGTCGTCCTGCTGGGCCGTGAGCGTGACGGTCTGGGGGGTGCTCCAGTTCGTCGCCGTGAACGTCAGCGTGTTCTGGACGCCCTGCGCCATGCCGTCCGTGTCGCCCACGGTGACCGAGGGGGTGTTGCTCGTGATGGTCGCCGTCACGGTTTGGGTGGGGCGCGTGTACAGGCGCACGGTGTAGTCGTCGGAGTTGGTGGTGGACGACGACAGTTCGTTCAGCGCCAGCGGGCCGGACTGGTCGTTCGCCGTGTCCGGGTCGGCGTCGAAGACGAAGGCCGGCGCGTCGTCGTCGGTGGTGTTCGCCGTCAGCGTCGCCGTCAGGTTCGTGTACTCGCTCGCCGACGACGTGGACGACGTGTGGGTGATGGTGGCGGACTCGCCTACCCCGTTGTCGTCCTCCGCCGCGGTGAGGGTCACCGTCCGCGGGGTGTTCCAGTTCGCGCTGGTGAACGTCAGGGTGTTCTGGACGCCGTTCAGGCTGTCGCCGTCGGTGTCGCCCACCGTCACCGAGGGCGTGTTGCTGGCGATCGTCACCGTGGCGGTCTGGGTCGGCTCGGAGGACAGGCGCACCGTGTAGTCGTGGGTTTTGTTCGATGCCGTGGACAGCTCGTTCACCAGCACCGGGCCTGCCTGGTCGTTCGCCGTGTTCGGGTCGGCGTCGACGAGGATGCCGGCGGTGTCGTCGTCGTCCACCGTCAGCTGGACGCTCGGGCGGGCGCCGGCGCCCAGAGACCCGTAGCCGCCGCCGCTCGCCGTGTGCGTCAGGGTCAGCATCTCGTTCCGGGCGTTGCCGTCGTTGCCGGCCTCCACCGTCACCGTCTGCTGGGCGCTCCACGTCGTCGTGGTGAACGTCAGGGTGTTCTGGTCGCCGCTCGCGGTCGCCGTGTCCACGGTCACCGCGCCGGTCGCGCCGGAGACCGTCACCGTCACGTCCCCCGTGGGCTGGGTGTTGAGGCGGACGCGGTAGCGGCCGCTGCCGTTCTCGTCCACCTCCAGCGTGGTCGGCGTCACTTGCAGGCTCGGGGTGTCGTTGTCCGTGGACGTGGCCACCAGCGCCGCCGTCGGGACGCTGCCGTAGTCGGCGCCGGACGCGGCGTGGCTGAACGTCACCACCTCGCTGTCGCCGTCCAGGTCGTTCGCCGCCGCTATCCGCACCGTGCGCTCGGTGTCCCAGTTGCCGGCGGTGAAGACCAGGCGCGTCGGGCTCGCCGAGAGACCGTCGGCGGCGCCGGTGACGTCCACCGTGACGCTGCCGCCCACCGGCTCCGTGGCGAGGCGCACCGTGTAGGTCGCGCTGTTCTGCTCCTGCACGGACAGCGTGGTCGTCGACAGCGTGATGGCCGGGGTCTCGTCGTCGGTCACGGCGGCCATGAAGCTGCCGTTGACGTTCCGGTACTCGCTGTTCGTCGTCGTCGCCGCGGCGTGGGCGATGGTCACCGACTCGTCGTAGCCGTTGTCGTCCTGCTGCGCCGTGAGGGTCACCGTCTGCGGGGTGTTCCAGTTGCTCGGCGTGAACGTGAGGGTGTTCTGGGTGCCCGGGTTTCCGGTGTCGGTGTCGTCCACCGTTATCGCGGCGGTGTTGCTGCTCGTGATCGTCGCGGTCACCGTCTGGGTGGGCTGCGAGGTCAGGCGCACGGTGTAGTCGTCCGTGTTGGTGCTGGACGACGACAGTTCGGCCAGTTGCAGCGGGCCGGCCTCGTTCGTGGCCGGGGAGCTCGGGTCGGCGTCGAAGACGAAGCCGGGGGCCTGGGCGTCCGTGGTGTTCGCCGTGATCGTCGCTTGCAGGTTGGTGTACTCGCTCTGCGTCGCGGTGCTCGCCGTGTGGGTGATGGTGACGTTCTCGCCCACGCCGTCGGTGTCCTGGGCCGCGGTGAGGGTCACGGTCTGGGGGGTGTTCCAGTTCGCGCTGGTGAACGTCAGCGTGTTCTGGACGCCGTTCAGGCTGTCGCCGTCGGTGTCGTCCACCGTCACCGCCGTGGTGTCGTCGCTCGTGATCGTCACCGTCGCGGTCTGGGTCGGCTCCGAGGACAGGCGGACGGTGTAGCTGACCGAGTTGTTGGTCGCGGTGGAGAGCTCGGCGAGGGCCAGCGGGCCCGCCTGGTCGTTCGGGGTGTTCGGGTCGGCGTCGAGGAGGATGCCCGCCGTGTCGTTGTCGGTCACGGTCACCGTCACGCCGGGGCGCGAACCCATGGCCAGGCCGGCGTAGTCGCCGCCGCTCGCGGTGTGCGTCAGGGACACCTCCTCGTTCCGGGCGTTGCCGTCGTCTGCGGCGGACACCGTCACCGTCTGCGCCGTGGCCCAGTTCGCGTTCGTGAACGTGAGGGTGTTCTGGTTGCCGGTCGTGGCGGACGTGTCCACGGTCACCGCGCCGGTCGCGCCGGAGACCGTGACCGTCACCGTGGCGCTCGGCTGCGTGTTGAGGCGGATGGTGTAGCTGCCGCTGCTGTTCTCGTCCACCGTCAGGGCGGTGGTGCTCACCTGCAGGCTCGGCGCGTCGTCGTCCGTGGAGGTGGCCACGATCGTCGCCGCCGGGACGCTGCCGTAGTCGGCGCCGGACGCGGCGTGGCTGAACGTCGCCACGTCGTTCGTGCCGTCGTTGTCGTTCGCCGCCGTCACCGTCACCGTTCTCGCGGTGTCCCAGTTGCCCGCCGTGAAGACCAGGCGCGTGGGGCTGGCGGAGAGGTTGTTGGCCGCGCCGGTGATGTCCACCGTGACGCTGCCGCCCACCGGCTCCGTCGCCAGCCGCACCGTGTACGTCCTGCTGTTCTCCTCCGGCACCGTCAGGGTGGTCGCCGACAGGGTGATGGCCGGGGTCTCGTCGTCGTTCACGCTCGCGGTGAACGTGCCGTTCACGTTGGTGTACTCGCTGTTCGGCGTCGTCGCCGCCGCGTGCGTGATGGTGGCGGTCTCGTCGAAGCCGTTGTCGTCCTGCTGCGCCGTCAGGGTCACCGTCTGCGGGGTGGCCCAGTTGGTGGCCGTGAACGTCAGGGTGTTCTGGACGCCGTTCAGACTGTCGCCGTCGGTGTCGCCCACCGTCACCGAGGACGTGTTGCTCGTGATGGTCGCGGTCACGGTCTGGACCGGCTGCGTGTGCAGGCGCACGGTGTAGGCGTCCGAGTTGGTGGTGGACGACTGCAGTTCCTCCAGCGCCAGCGGGCCGGACTGGTCGTTCGCCGTGTCCGGGTCGGCGTCGAAGACGAAGCTCGGCGCGTCGTCGTCGTTGGTGTTCGCCGTGAGGGTCGCCGTCAGGTTCGTGTACTCGCTGGCCGACGACGTGGACGACGTGTGGGTGATGGTGGCGCTCTCCCCTACCCCGTTGTCGTCCTCCGCCGCGGTCAGGGTCACCGTTCGGGGGGTGTTCCAGTTCGCCGCCGTGAACGTGAGCGTGTTCTGGACGCCGTTCAGGCTGTCGCCGTCGGTGTCGCCCACCGTCACCGACGGGATGTTGCTCGTGATGGTCACCGTCGTGTCCTGGGTCGGCTCCGAGGACAGGCGCGCGGTGTAGTCGTGGGTGTTGTTCGATGCCGTGGACAGCTCGTTCACCAGCACCGGACCCGCCTGGTCGTTGGCCGTGTTCGGGTCGGCGTCGACGAGGATGCCGGCGGTGTCGTTGTCGGTCACGGTCACCGTCACGCCGGGGCGCGAGCCGACGGCCAGGCCCGCGTAGTCGCCGCCGGTGGCGTCGTGCGTCAGGCTCACCTGCTCGTTCCGGGCGTTGCCGTCGTCGCCGGCGGCCACCGTCACGGTCTGCGCCGTGGCCCAGTTGCCCGTCGTGAACGTCAGGGTGTTCTGGTTGCCGGTCGTCGTCGCCGTGTCCACCGTCACCGCCCCGCTGGCGCCGGAGACGGTCACCGTCACCGTGGCGCTCGGCTGGGTGTTGAGGCGGATGGTGTAGCTGCCGCTGCTGTTCTCGTCCACCGTCAGCGCGGTCGTGCTCACCTGCAGGCTCGGCGCGTCGTCGTCCGTGGAGGTGGCCACGATCGTCGCCGCCGGGACGCTGCCGTAGTCGGCGCCGCTGGCGGCGTGGCTGAACGTGGCCATGTCGTTGGTGCCGTCGCTGTCGTTCGCCGCCGCCACCGTCACCGTGCGCGCGGTGTCCCAGTTGCCGGCGGTGAACGTCAGCGACGTGGGGCTGGCCGAGAGGCGGTTCTCCGCGCCGGTGATGTCCACCGTCACGCTGCCGCCCACGGGCTCCGTAGACAGCTGCACCGTGTACGTCCTGCTGTTCTCCTCCGGCACCGTCAGGGTGGTCGCCGACAGGACGATGGCCGGGGTCTCGTCGTCGGTCACGCTGGCCGTGAAGCTGCCGGACACGTTGTTGAACTCGCTGCTCGGCGTCGTCGCCGCCGTGTGCGTGATGGTCACGTTCTCGTCGAAGCCGTTGTCGTCCTGCTGGGCGCTCAGGGTCACCGTCTGGGGGGTGTTCCAGTTGGCGCTCGTGAACGTCAGGGTGTTCTGGTCGCCGGGGGTGTCGGTGTCCGTGTCGCCCACCGTCACCGAGGACGTGTCGCCGCTGGCGATGGTCGCGGTCACCGTCTGGGTCGGCTCGGCGTTCAGGCGCACGGTGTAGTCGTCCGAGTTGGCGCTCGACGACTGCAGTTCCTCCAGCGCCAGCGGGCCGGACTGGTCGTTCGCCGTGTCCGGGTCGGCGTCGAAGACGAAGCTCGGGGCGTCGTCGTCCGTGGTGTTGGCGGTGATCGTCGCCTGGACGCTCGCGTATTCCGTCGGGCCCGCGACCGTGTGGGTGATGGTGGCGGACTCGGGGGTGCCGTCGGTGTCGTCGGCGGCGGTGAGGGTCACCGTCTGCGGGGTGTTCCAGTTCGTGCTCGTGAACGTCAGGGTGTTCTGGACGCCGTTGTTGTTGTCGCCGTCGGTGTCGTCCACCGTCACCGCCGTCGTGTCGTTGCTGGCGATGGTCACCGTGGCGTCCTGGGTCGGCTCCGAGGACAGGCGAACGGTGTAGCTCACCGAGTTGTTGGTCGCCGTGGGCAGTTCGTTCAGCGCCAGCGGGCCGGACTGGTCGTTCGGGGTGCCCGGGTCGGCGTCCAGCAGGATGCCGGCCGTCTCGTCGTCGTCCACCGTCACCGTCACGCCGGGGCGCGAAGCGGGCGCGAGGCTGGCGTAGTCGCCGCCGCTTGCGGTGTGGGTGAGGGAGACCTGCTCGTTGCGGGCGTTGTCGTCGGCGGCGGCGGCCACAGTCACGGTCTGGGCGGTGGCCCAGTTCGTGTTCGTGAACGTCAGGGTGTTCTGGTTGCCGGACGTGGCCGCGGTGTCCACGGTCACCGTGCCGCTGGCGCCGCCCACCGTCACCGTCACGGTGGCGCTCGGCTGGGTGTTCAGGCGGATGGTGTAGGTGTTCGTGCTGTTCTCGTCCACCGTCAAGGTGGTCGCGCTCACGGCCAGGCTCGGCGTGTCGCTGTCGGTCGCGGTGGCCGTCAGGACCACGTCGGTCGCGTCGTCGTATTCGCCGCCGCTCGAGGCGTGGGTGAGCGTGGCCTGCTCGTTCTCGCCGTTCGGGTCGGTCGCCGCGGTCACGCGCACCGACCGCGCCGTGTTCCAGTTCGCCGCCGTGAACGTCAGCGACGTCGGGCTCGGCGTCAGGCCGTTGCCGGCGCCGGTGATCGCCACCGTCACGTTGCCGCCCTCCGGTTCGGTGGCCAGCTGCACGGTGTAGTCGGCGCTGCTCCCTTCCGGCACCGACAGGGTCGTCGTGGAGAGGGTGATCGCCGGGGTCTCGTCGTCGTCCACCGTGGCGGTGAAGTCCGAGGACACGTTGGTGTACTCGCTGCTGGTGGCGGTGGCGGCGCTGTGGGCGATGGTCACGCTCTCGTTGGCGCCGCCGTCGTCCTGCTGGGCGCTCAGGGTCACCGTCTGGGGGCTGTTCCAGCTGGTCGTGGTGAACGTCAGGGTGCTCTGGCCCACCGTCACCGCGGACGTGTCGCTGCTCGTGATGGTCGCGGTCACCGTCTGGGTGGGCAGCGACGCCAGGCGCACCGTGTAGTCGGCCGCGTTGGTGGTGGACGACTGCAGCTCCTGCAGTTCCAGCGGGCCGGCCTCGTCCGTGGCCGGCGAGCTCGGGTCGGCGTCGAAGACGAAGCCGGGAGTGTCCTTGTCCGTCAGGTTGGCGGTGATGGTCGCCTGCACGTTGGCGTACTCGCCCATGGCCGTGGTGCTGGCGGCGTGGGTGATGGTGACGCTCTCGCCGGTGCTGTCGCCGTCCTGCACGGCGGTCGCGGTCACCGTCTGGCGCGTGTTCCAGTTCGAGGAGGTGAAGGTGAGCGACGCCTTGTCCACCGTCGCCGCCGTGGTGTCGCCGCTGGTGACGCTCACCGTCACGTCCGCGGTCGGCTCGGCGGACAGGCGGACCGTGTAGCTCTTCGAGTTGTCCGACGAGGTGGAGAGCTCGTCCAGCGTCAGCGGGCCGGACTCGTCCGTGGCCGGCGAGGACGGGTCCGCGTCCAGCAGGATGGCCGCCGTCTCGTCGTCGTTGACGTTCACGGTCAGGCTCGGCAGCGTCGGCGTGCCGAAGAAGCCGCCGCCGCACGCCGCGCCGGTGCGGGCGTGGGTGATGGTCGCGGCGTCGTCCTGGCTGTCGTCGTCGCTCGCCGCGGTGGCGGTGACGGTCTGCGCGGCGTTCCAGTTCGACTGCGTGAAGGTGAGCGCCTTCGTCCGCGGCGTGGCGTCCGTGTCCAGGGAGACGTCGGCGTTGCCGCTGGTCGCCGTGACGACCACGGTGCAATTGCCGCCGGCGGCGGTCGTCGGGTCGGCGGCGAGCGCGATGGTGTACGTCCCCACGTTCCGGTTCGTCCCCCCGCCGGCGGTCGGGTCCTCCTCCAGCGCCAGCGTCGTGCGGCTGACGACCGCCCCCGGCGTGGGCGTCACGTTCACCGCGCTCGACGCGATCGCCCCCGGCAGGTCGTGGGCGGACGCCGCCACGCTCGCCGACAGGGTGCGCACGGCGGTGAAGTCCGCGCCGGTGTACGTCAGCGTCAGCGTCGCCGTGGCGTCGCCCGCCGTCACCGTCGCCAGCGAAGCGATGGCCAGCCCGGGCACGTTGTCGACCAGCGTGAAGCTGGACTGCGCCACGCCGCTGGCGAACGTCGTGTCGGCCAGCGTCACCGCCACCTCGGCGCCGTCCAGGTTCGCCTCGGTCGGCGACGTCGGGTTGCTCGCCGCCAGCGTCGCCGTGGGGGTGACCACGGTGATGGTGAAGGTCAGCACGGCGCGGTCGCTGTTCGCCCGGTTCGTGTCGCCGTCGTGGGCGTATATGGTCACCGTGGCGGCGCCCGTCGTGTTCGCCGTGGGCGTGCCGCACACCTGCCGCGCCGAGGCGCAGTTCGGCGCGCCGAGGGAGAGGCCCGCCGGCAGGCCGCTCGCCGAGTAGGCGTAGGGCGTGCCTTCGCCGCCGCTGGCCGGCGGAACCAGGAACGGCGCGATGGCGTGGTCCTTGCGGTAGGTCCTGTTCGTCACCGAACCCGCGCCGAACGTCGGCGCCACGTTCGGCTGCAGCGCCACCTGCCGCGCCACGTCCAGGCCGCCGAACTTCAGAACCGGCCACTGGTACTGGCCGCCGAAGTCCCAGGCGTCGTCGTCCGGGTCCGCCGCGGCGCCGATCAGGGTGTCGCCGTCCACGTCCTGGTTGTCCCAGAGCGCGTAGAGGCCCGCGTAGCCGGTGGGCGAACGCAGGTTCGCCGAGGTCTCGCCCTCCGGTGCCAGGGAACCCGAGTCGTCGGCGATGTTGCTGCGGTCCACGTCCCAGTAGCTCGCCTGCGCCGAGCCGGAACCGCTGATGGCGGCCAGCCCCGCCTTGCCCGGGCACCCGCCCGTCACCGTGCCGGTCGAGTAGCTCGCCAGCACCGAGCCGAAGCTGATGCTCGTCAGCCCGCCGGCGCGGTAGCTCGGCGAGCCGCCGATGCAGGCCACCGTCGCCGTGGTGTAGCTGGCCACGATCGTCGATCCTCCATTCGCCGCGCCCACCAGACCGCCGACGTTGGTGTCCCCCCGCGCCTCGCCGGTCGCCCAGACGGCCGCAACCCGGCCCCACGCCCGCCCGGCCAGCGGCGCCGTGGCGCCCGTCCCCGACACGTAGGCGTCCTCCAGCCCCAGCGCGCGAACCACCGCGCCGGCGCGCAGGTCCGTGAACAGCGCCGCCACCCCGCTGCCGCGGCTGACGAACAGGTTGGCGATCACCTTGCCGTTGCCGTCGAAGGTGGCCGTGAACTGCGCCGGGATCGGCGCCCAGCCGCTGCCGCTGTTGTAGTAGGCGTCGCCGGAATCGCCCGTGCCGCCGGCGTGCGTCGAACCGTCGCCGTCGGTGTCGAAGTCGAGGTCGTTCTCCAGCTCGTAGCCCGTGCAGCCGCCGACGGCCGGGCAGCCCATGCCGGTCGCGTGGTTGCGGAACGCCTTGCCGTAGTTCGCCGCGCTGGAGGCCGCGCCGTCGCCGTCCAGATCCCAGCGCATGGCGTTCAGCTGCGCCAGCGTGCGGATCTCGATCAGGCCGTCGTCGTCGTAGTCGTAGTCGCCGCGCTGCGGCACCGGGTCCGCGCCGCGGTGGGAGAGCGCCGGATAGTGCGAGCTGGCGCCGAAGTGCCACGGCGATTCGTGCGGGTTCCCGTCGCCGTCCACGTCCAGGTCCGCCCAGCCGGCGTAGATGCCGGTGGCCGTCGTCGGGGTCTTCAGCTGCGCCGTGGTGCGGCCCGTGCCCTGGTCGGATGTGCCGACGCTGGTCGTGGTGTCCCAGTAGCTGGCCGTGGCGGTGCCGGGGCCGTCCGCCAGGCCGTGCTTGGCGGTCGCGGCGCAGCTGCCCGTGACGGCGCCGATGGCGTAGCTGGCGACGATGCTTCCCGCGTTGTGGCCGACCAGGCCGGCGGCGGCGCCCGCGCCGCACTGCGTCGCCGCCTTCGAGTAGCTCGCAACCACCACGGCGCCGGCGAGGTTCTGCCCCAGCAGGCCGCCGACGTTGGTGTTGCCCGTCGCCGAGCCGCTCGCCCAGACCGCCTCCACCCGGCCCCACGAGGCCCCGGCCAGCGGCGCCGCCGAACTCTGCGTGCCGACGTTCACGTAGGCGTTCGGCAGCCCCAGCGAGCGCACGACCGCGCTGCCGCGCAGCGCCCCGAACAGGCCGCCGTAGTTGCGGCTGCGGGCGACGAAGAGGTTGTGGATGGAGTGGCCGTTGCCGTCGAACGTCGCGTTGAAGTGGGTGTTGTCGCTCGGCGTCGAGGACGGGCCGAGGGGATCCCAGCCGCTGCCGCCGTTGTGGTAGGTGTCGTTGGAGTCGCTTGTGCCGCCGGTGTGCGTCGAACCGTCGCCGTCGGTGTCGAAGTCCAGGTCCCGGGTCAGCTCGTAGCCGGTGCAGGTGGCCGTGTTCGAGACCGCCGGGCAGCCCATGCCGGCGCTGGCGCTGGCGAACGCGCCGCTGGCGCCGCTGTAGTTGGCGGTGTTGCCGGCCGACGCCGAGCCGTCGCCGTCCAGATCCCAGCGGATGGCGTTCAGCTGCGCCAGGGTGGAGACCTCGATGAGGCCGTCGTTGTCCACGTCGAAGTCCGTGCCGGTGCGCTGGGCGTCCGAGACGCCGACGCGCAGGTTCGAGGTCGTGCCGCCGTAGCCGCCGCCGGTCGCCTCGTGGGAGACCAGCACGGACTCGTCCACGGCGTCGCTCGCCTCCGCCACCGCGGTGGCGGTCACCGTCCGCGGCGTGCTCCAGTTCTGCGTGGTGAACGTCAGCGAGGACAGGTCCACCGTCACCGCGCCGGTGTCGCCGCTGGCCACCGCCACCGTCGCGTCCGCGCTCGGCGCCGCCGAGAGGCGCACCGTGTAGGCGCCGGTGTCGCCCTCGGCCAGCAGCAGCGGGCCGGGGTCCAGCGCCGCGGTGGTCGGATCGGCGTCGATCAGCACCGTGCCGCGGTCGTCGTCCGTCACGTTCACCGTCACCGTGGCCAGCACGCCCACGCTGGCCTCCGTCAGGGTCACCGCGACTTCCTCGTCGTTCGCGTCGTCGTCCGCCTGCGCCGTCACGGTCACCGTCTGCGCGGTGTTCCAGTCCGTCGTGGTGAACGTCAGCGCCGCCTTGTCCACGGTCGCGGCGCCGGTGTCCGCGCTGGCGACGGTCACCGTGGTGGTCGCCCCCGGGTCGCTGTCCAGCACCGCCGTGAAGGTCCGGGCGTTGTCGGCGTGGTTGGAGTCCTCGTTCAGCGTCAGGGTCGACGGCGTCGCCATGGCTTCCAGCGACGGCGTGACGGCCACGGACGCCGTGGCGATGGTGCCGGGCAGGCTGTGGGCGGCAGCCGCCACCGTCACGGCCACGGTGCGCGCCGTGTCGAAGTCCGTGTCGTCGTAGGCCAGCGTCAGCGTCGCCGACGTGTCGCCGGCGCTCACCGGCGCCAGCGCGCCGACGGTCAGGCCGTCGACGTCCGTGTTCAGGGCGAAGTGCGACGCCGTGGCGGTGCTCTCGAAGGTGGCGTCGGTGAACGTCACGGTGAGCTCGGCGCCGTCAAGGGTCGCCTCCGTCAAAGTCGCCGGGGTGGTGGACGTGATGGCGGCGGTCGGGTTCACCACTCTGATGGTGAAGGTAAGTTCGGCGCGATCGCTGTTCGTCTCGTCGCCGTCGCCGTCGTGGGCGTGGATGGTCACCGTGGTGGAAAACCCGGTGGTGGTGGTCGCCGTCACACTGCCGCATATCGTGCGGGCGCCGCACGCGCCTTCGAAGGCGAGGCCGAGCAAGGAGAGGCTGATCGGCGAGGCGCTGGCCGTGTAGCTGTAGGCGATGTCGGCGGAACCGGCGGCGCCCTCGCCGCCGGTGGCCGCGGGAATCGTGAACGGCTGTATCGGGAAGCCGCCGCTGCGGAAGGTCTTGTTCGTCACCGTGCCGGTGAAGGTGGGCGCCAGGTTGGGCTGCAAGGCGATCTGGCGCGCAGTGTCGAGGCCGCCGAACTTCAGCACCGGCCAGTCCCACGCGCCGCCGAAGTCCCAGGCGTCGTCGTCCGCGTCCGCCGCCACGCCGACGGAACCGTCGTTGTCCACGTCCTGGTCGTCCCAGTCGGCGTAGACGGCGGTGTAGCCGGTCGGGGCGCGCAGGTTCGCCGAGGTCTCGCCCTCCGGCGAGGCCGTGCCGGTGTCGTCGGCGATGCCGCTGCGGTTCACGTCCCAGTAGGTCGCCGTGAACGTGCCCGAACCGCTGGCGAAGCCGTATTTGTTCGCCATCGGGCAGGCGCCGGTCACCGCGCCCGTGGAGTAGCTCGCGGCGATGGTGCCGGAGTTCGCCGCGGCGAAGCCGCCGGCGATGCGGTTGCCGGTCGCGCACGACGCCGAGGCCGTTGAGTAGCTGGCCACCACCGTCGCGCCCGACTCCACCACGCCCACCAGACCGCCGACGTTGGTCTGCCCCGCCACGGCGCCGCTCGCCCACGCCGCCGCCACCCGGCCAGCGACCACGCCCGCCAGCGGCGCCACCGAGCCCTGGCCTTGCCGCACCCGGGCGTTCGGCAGGCCCAGCGCACGCACCACGGCACTGGGGCGCAGCGCCGCGAACAGGCCGGAGTAGTTGCGGCTGCGGTTCACCAGCAGGTTCTCGATGACCTTGCCTTGCCCATCGAAGGTGGCGGTGAAGTGGGTGGTGTCGCTGGGGGCGGAGGCCGGGCCGATGGGATCCCAGCCGTTGCCGCTGTTGTAGTAGGCGTCGCCGCTGTCCGCCGCGAACGTGCCGTCGTCCGTCCATGTGGACCCGTCGCCGTCGGTGTCGAAGTCGAGGTCGTTCTCCAGCTCGTAGCCTTCGCAGCCGTCGGCGGTCGGGCAGCCCATGCCGGAGACGTGGTTGCGGAACGCCTTGGCGTAGCTGCCGGCGTTGCCGGTGGACGCCGTGCCGTCGCCGTTCAGATCCCAGCGGACGGCGTTCAGCTGCGCCAGCGTGCGGATGTCGATGAGGCCGTCGTCGTCCAGGTCGTAGTCGCCGCGCTGGGGGATCGGGTCCATGCCGCGGTAGCTCAGCGCCGGGTACTGCGAACTCGTGCCGAAGTGCCACGGCGACTCGTGCGGGTCGCCGTCGCCGTTCACGTCCAGGGCGTCCCAGCCGGCGAAGATGTCGGTGGCCGACGTCGGCGTCTTCAGCTGCGCCGTGGTGCGGCCGGCGCCCCGGTCGGACGTGGCGACGCCGCTCGTCTCGCGGTCCCAGTGGCTCGCCGTGGCCGTGCCGGTGTGGCCGGCCAGGCCGTGCTTGTTGGTCGCCGCGCAGCTGCCCGTGATCGCCCCGGTCGCGTAGCTGGCGACGATGGTTCCGCCGTTGCCGCCCACCAGGCCGCCGGCGCTGCCGGCGCCGCATTGCGCCGACGCCTTCGAGTAGCTGGCCACGATCACCGAACCCGCCGCCGTCGACCCCACCAGGCCGCCGACGTTGGTGTTGCCCGCCGCCGAGCCGCTCGCCCACGACGCCTCCACCCGGCCCCACGACGACCCCGCCAGCGGCGCCGCCGAACCCTGCGCGCTGATGTCCACGTAGGCGTTCGGCAGCCCCAGCGAACGCACCACGGCGCTGCCGCGCAGCGCCGCGAACAGGCCGCCGTAGTTGCGGTTGCGGTCGACGTACAGGTTGTGGATCGAGTGGCCGTTGCCGTCGAACACGGCGTTGAAGTGGGTGCTGTCGTTCGGCGTCGAGGCCGGGCCGATGGGATCCCAGCCGCTGCCGGAGTTGTGGTAGGTGTCGCCCGAGTCGCTGGTGCCGCTCGTGTGGGTGGCGCCGTCGCCGTCGGTGTCGAAGTCCAGGTCCTGGGCGAGCTCGTAGCCGGTGCAGCCGTCTCTGGGGCAGCCCATGTCCGTGCTGGCGTTGGCGAACGCGCCGCTGGCGCCGCTGTAGTCCGCGGCGTTGCTGGCCGGGGAACCGTCGCCGTCCAGGTCCCAGCGGATGGCGTTGAGCTGGGCCAGCGTGGAGACCTCGATCAGGCCGTCGTTGTCCACGTCGTAGTCCGTGCCGGTGCGCTCGTCGTCCGTGACGCCCACGCGCAGCGTCGTCGACGTGCCGCCGTAGCCGCCGCCGGTGGCCGTGTGGGTGATGACGATGGACTCGTCCACCGCGTCGTTGTCGCCCATTACCACCGCCGTCACCTGCTGCGGCGTGTTCCAGTTCCCCTGCGAGAAGGTCAGGGCGCTGAGCACCGTGAGCGGACCCGGAATCGTCGCGAACGTGGCCACCGTCACCTTGGTGCTGTCGGCGCTCGTCACGCTCACCGCCACCGGAACGGGCGGCGCCGCCGACAGCCGCACCGAGTACGTCCGGTAGCCGCCGCAGTTGCTGCAGCTCCCGTGCGCCTCCAGACCGACCGCCGCCTCGCCCAGCAGCACCGGGCCCGCGTCCAGCTCGGGCGTCGACGCGTCGGCGTCGACCACGACGACGCCGCGGTCGTCGTCCGTCACCGTCACGGTCACCGTGGCCAGCACGCCGATGCCGGCCGCCGTCAGCGTCACCGGCACCGTCTCGTTGTTCGGGTCGTCGTCCGCCTGGGCGGTGACGGTCACCGTCTGCGCCGTGGCCCAGTTGGTGGTGGTGAACGTCAGCGCGGCCTTGTCCACCGTCGCGGCGCCGGCGTCCGCGCTCGCGACCGCCACCGTGGTGTCCGACGCCGGCAGGCTGTCCAGCACCACGGTGAAGGTGCGGACGTTGCCGCCGCCGGTGGCGGCCTCGGTGAGACCGAGGGAGCCCGGCGTCGCGGTGGCTTCCAGCGATGGCGTCACGGTCACCGTCGGCGAGACGATGGTGTTGGGCAGCGCGTGGGCGGCGGCCGCCACGGTCACGCCGAGGGTGCGGTTGGTGTCGAAGTCGGTGTCGTCGTAGGCGAGCGTGAGCGTCGCCGACGTGTCGCCGGCGGCCACCGTCGCCAGCGAGCCGACGGTCAGGCCGACGACGTCCGTGTTCAGGGTGAAGCTTCCCGTCGTGACGCCGCTCTCGAAGGCGGTGTCGGTGAGGGTCACCGTGAGCTCGGCGCCGTTCAGGGTCGCCTCGGTGAGGGCGGCCGGGCTGCTGGTGAGCGCCGCGGTCGGCTCGACCACGGTGATGGTGAAAGTCAGCATCCCGCGGTCGCTGTCGTCCGTGTTGGTGTCGCCGTCGGCGGCGTATATCGTCACCGTCTGCGCGCCCGTGGTGTTCGTGGTCGGCGTGCCGCAGACCTGCCGCGCGAAGCAGTT
The DNA here is from genome assembly GCA_965243175.1 of Candidatus Azotimanducaceae bacterium. Classification (GTDB taxonomy): domain Bacteria; phylum Pseudomonadota; class Gammaproteobacteria; order Pseudomonadales; family Azotimanducaceae; genus VXYL01. Next base: position 4,406,668 of record OZ251532.1, read on the forward strand.
CGGGGCGCCGAAGTCCAGGCCCGCCGGCAGGCCGCTCGCCGTGTAGGCGTAGCCGATTCCCTCGCCGCCGGTGGCCGCCGGAATCTCGAATGGGGCGATGCGGACGTTGCGGCGGTACGTCTTGTCGGTCACCGTGGTGGTGAATGTGGGCGGCACGTTCGGCTGCAAGGCCACCTGGCGCGCCGTGTCGAGGCCGCCGAACTTCAGCACCGGCCACTGCCAGCGGTCGCCGAAGTCCCAGGCGTCGTCGTCGGGGGTCTCGCCGGCGGTGCTGTCGCCGTCCACGTCCTGGTCGTCCCAGTCCACGTAGAGGGCCGTGTAGCCGGTGGGGGCGCGCAGGTTCGCCGAGGTCTCGCCCTCCGGCGAGGCCGTGCCGGCGTCGTCGGCGATGCCGCTCTGGTTCACGTCCCAGTAGCTGGCCGTGAACGTGCCCGTGCCGCCCGCCAGGCCGTGCTTGTTGGCCGTCGGGCAGGTGCCCGTGACCGCGCCCGTCGAATAGCTGGCGGCGATGGTCCCGGCGTTGGGGCCGACCAAGCCGCCGGCCAGGTCGGTCGCCCCCGAGCCGGTACATTCCACCGCCGCAGCGGAGTAGGTGGCGACGATGGTGGAGGTTGCGGTGGCGCTGGCGGCCAAGCCGCCGACGTGGGTGCGGCCGCTTGCCGAGCCGCTGGTCCAGACGGCGGCGATCCTGCCGGCGTTCTCGCCCGAGAGGGCGCCGGCGAAGTTGCCGGCGGCGACGTAGGCATCGACGACGCCCAGCGATCGGACGGTGGCGCCGCTGGCGATGGCGGCGAACAGGCCGGCGTTGCCGCGGGAGCGGCTGACGAAGAGGTTTCGGACGACGTGGCCCCTGCCGTCGAAGACGGCGTTGAAGTGGGTGGAGTCGGACACCGTCGAAGCGGGGCCGATCGGGTCCCAGCCGCTGCCGCCGTTGTGGTAGGCGTCGCCGGAGTCGCTGGTGCCGCCGGTGTGCGTGGAACCGTCGCCGTCGGTGTCGAAGTCGAGGTCGTTCTCCAGCTCGTAGCCGGTGCAGTCGTTGTTGTCGAGGTCGTCGCCGTTCGTGGGGCAGCCCATGCCGGAGACGTGGTTGCGGAACGCCTTGCCGTAGCTGCCGGCGTTGCCGGACGACGGGGCGCCGTCGCCATCCAGATCCCAGCGCACGGCGTTCAGCTGGGCGAGGGTGCGGACTTCGATGAGGCCGTCGTCGTCCAAGTCGTAGTCGCCGCGCTGGGCTATCACGTCCATGCCGCGGTAGGAGAGCGCCGGATACTGCGAGTCGGTGCCGAAGTCCCAAGGCGACTCGGCCGCGTCGCCGTCGCCGTCCACGTCCACGCGGTCCCATCCGGCGTAGATGCCGATCGCGGACGTGGGCGTCTGCAACGCCTCCGTCGTCCGGCCTTCGGGCGCCGCCGTGTCCTCGTCGTCGGCGATGCGGCTCGTGTCGACGTCCCAGTAGCTCGACTCGACCGTGCCGCCGGTGGCGGCGACGCCGAACTTGACGCTCGTCGGGCAGCCACCCGTCACCTCGCCCGCCGCGTAGCTGGCGACGATGGCGCCCGCAGCGACGGTGCTCTGGTTCAGCGCCGCCAGCCCGCCGGCGCGGTGGTACGGCCCGGTGCCGCTGCACGCCACCGACACGGTCGAGTAGCTCGCCAGGATCCTCCCGCCCTGGCGCAGCGCCCCGCTGATGCCGGCCACGTCGCCCAGCCCTCGCGCAACGCCGCTGGTCCAGACTGCCGCCACCCGGCCGTAGTTCTCGCCGACGAGCGGCGCCGTGCTCCACTGGCCCGCCACATAGGCGTTCGACACCCCTAAGGACCTCACCACCGCGTTCGGGCGCAGCGCTCCGAACAGGCCCACCTGGTTGCGGTCGCCGCGGTTGGCGAACAGGTTGTGGATGGAGTGGCCGTTGCCATCGAACACGGCGCTGAAGTGGGTGCTGTCGGTCGGTGTCGCGTTCGGGCCGATGGGATCCCAGCCGGCGCCGCTGTTGTGGTAGGCGTCGTCGGAGTCGCTGGTGGCGGTGTTGCCGCTCAGGGTGTACGTGGAACCGTCGCCGTCGGTGTCGAAGTCCAGGTCATGGACGAGCTCGTAGCCGGTGCAGGTGGCCGTGCCGGAGACCGCCGGGCAGCCCATGCCGGCGGAGGCGCCGGAGAAGGCGCCGCTGGCGCCGCTGTACGCCGCCTGGTTGCTGCTCGACACCGCGCCGTCGCCGTTCACGTCCCAGCGCACCGCGTTCAGCTGCGCCAGGGTGGATATCTCGATCAGGCCGTCTTCGTCCGCGTCGTAGTCCGTGCCGGTGCGCCCGTTGTCCGAGACGCCGACCCGCAGCCGCGACGCGGTGCCGCCGTAGCCGCCGCCGGTGGCGGCGTGGGTGACGACGACCGACTCGTCGAGGGCGTCCGCTTCCGCCACCGCGGTGGCGGCGACCGTCTGCGCCGTGTTCCAGTTCATCGCCGTGAAGGTCAGCGACGACTGGTTCACCGTCACCGCGCCGGTGTCGGCGCTCGTCACCGCCACGGCGACGGCGCCGGTCGGCTGGGCGGACAGGCGCACCAGATAGCCGGCGGAGCCGCCCTCGCCGAGCAGCAGCGGGCCGGGGTCCTGCGCCGGGGTGGACGGGTTCGCGTCGATCAGCACCGTGCCGAGGTCGTCGTCCGTCACCGTCGCCCTCACCTGGGCGACGACGCTGGCCGTGCCGGCGAAGTGGGCGATGGACACCGTCTCGTCGCGGGCGTCGTCGTCCGCCACCGCGGTGGCGGTGACCGTCTGCGCCGTGTTCCAGCTCGTCGTGGTGAACGTCAGCGATGCAGCATCCACCGTCACGGCGCCGACGTCACCGCTGGCGACCGTCACCGTCACGTTGGCGGCCGGGTCGCTTTGCAACGCTACGGTGTAGGTGCCGGTGTTGCCGGTGGCGCCTTCGTTCAACGCTACGGCAGCGCGACTGAGGATGATGTCCAGCGACGACGGCGACACCGGCAGCGAATTGGTCACCAAGTTGCCGACCAGCATGTGCGCCGCGTCGGCGACGTTGACCGTCACGGTGGCGGCGGCGTCGAAGTCCGTGCCGTCGTGGGCGAGGGTCAGTACCGCCCTAGCGGTGCCCGGGGCCGTGTCGAGGTCGGAGATCGTCAGCCCGGAGATCGCCGTGGTCAGCGTGAAGTGGGTCCGCGCCACGCCGCTGGCGAAGACCGTGCCGGTGAGATCGACCGTCAGCGTGGCGCCGTTCAGGCTGCCTTCCGTCAGCGCTGGCGTCGCCGTCGCGAACGCCAGCGGGGTCACCACCGCGATGGTGAAGGTCAGTTCGCCGCGGTCGGCGTCCGACGTGTCGCGGTCGCCGTCGTGGGCGTGGAACTCCACCAGGTAGCTGCCGCCCACGGTCGGGGTGCCGCAGACTGTGCGCACCGCCGAACCCGGGCAGGAACCCCTGCCGTCGGCATCGAAGATCAGGCCGTCCGGCAGGTTCTGGGCGTGGTAGGTGTACGTGCCGCCTTCGCCGCCGGTCGCGGCGGGCAGCTGGAACGGCGCGATGGCTTGGCCGCGCTGGAACGTGCGGTTCGGCGTTGCCGGGAAGGTCGGTGCCATGCTGCGCTGCTGGGCGAACTGCAGCTCGGTGGAGAGGCCGCCGAACTTGAGCACCGGGTGTTCCCAGCTCTCGCCGAAGTCCCAGGCGTCGTCGTCCACGGATTCGCCGGCCACGCTGTCGCCGTCGACGTCCTGGTCGTCCCAGAGGGCGTAGAGGCCGGTGTAGCCGGTGGGGGTGCGCAGGTTCGTCGAGGTCCGGCCTTCGGGGGAGGCGGTGTCCGTGTCGTCGGCGATGCCGCTGAGGTTCACGTCCCAGTAGCTGGCGGTGAAGGTGCCCGTGCCGCCGGCGAAGCCGTGCCTGTTCGCTACCTGGCAGCTGGGTTCGCCGGTCACCGTGCCGGTCGAGTAGCTCGTGATGATGGTGCCAGTGAGGTTCCTCACGGCCAATCCGCCGGCACCTTCGCCCCCGGCGCCGCACGACACCGCCGCCGTCGAGTAGCTTGCCACTATCGTCGCCGTCGGCTCCTCGTTGCTGCCCACTAGACCGCCAACGGAGCTATCCCCTTCTACTTTGCCGGACGTCCACGTCGCCGCGATCCGTCCTTCGTTCCACCCCGCGAGAACGCCGACGATGGATACGGCGTTCACCCGCGCGTTCGGCAGCCCCAGCGAACGCACCACGGCGTTGCTGAACAGGGCCCCGAACAGGCCGGCGTGGTTGCGGTCGCGGTTCACCAGCAGGTTGGCGATGACGTGGCCGTTGCCGTCGAAGGTGGCCGTGAAAAAATCGGTGGCATTCGGGTCCGTGGTGGCCCCGATGGGATTCCAGCCGCTGCCGCCGTTGTGATAGGCGTCGCCGGCGTCGGCGGTGAAGGTGGCGCTTCTCTGGGTCCATGACGAACCGTCGCCGCCGGTGCTCTGGGTCCACGTGGAACCGTCGCCGTCGGTGTCGAAGTCGAGGTCGTTCTCCAGCTCGTAGCCGGTACAGCCGGTCGGGCAGCCCATGCCCGCGGCGTGGCTCGGGAACGCGGACTCGTAGGCCGCAGTGTTCGACGGGGCGCCGTTGCCGTCCACATCCCAGCGTATGGCGTTGAGCTGCTTCAGGTTCCTGACTTCTATCAGGCCGTCGTCGTCCTGGTCGTAGTCGCCGCGCTGCGCCGCCAGGTTGCCGGCGTGGTTGGCGCCGACCGACAGCGCCGGGTACTCCGAGGACGTGCCGAAGTCCCAGGGGGACTCGGAGGCTTCGCCGTCGCCGTCGACGTCCAGGGCGTCCCAGCCGGCGTAGATGCCGCTCGCCGACGTGGGGGCTTGCAGCTGCGCGGCGGTGCGGCCCTCGGGCGAGGTCGCGTCGGCGTCGTCGGCGATGTTCGCCGAGTTCCAGTAGCTGGACGTCGCCGGGCCGTTCGTGACGCCGTGCAGCGACGCGCCGCTCGGACCGGTCACCGCGCCGGTCGCGTAGCTCGCCGACACCGCGCCGCCGGTGCGGTTCCAGCCCACCAGACCCGCCGCCTGGCCCGTCGCCGCGGGTGTGCGACAGATCGTAGGTCAGTGGTTGCTCACCAAGTCCATTCTCAAGCGGCGAGTGCGGCGACGCGGTCGTTCCAGTAGTCGTCGAGCTGGCCTCCGATGCGCGCGCAGCGGAGCCAGAGGACGGGGTTGGCGCCGGCCACGGTCCAGCGCATTCCGGGGCCTTTCGCGCGCTGGCCGACGACGTTCTTGCAGCCCGCCTCGATGACGCCGGAACCGATCGGCAGGCCGCTGGCGAGGTATTCGTCGTAGCGCATGCGGTCGCGCCGGGCGCCGAGGTACGCGACCGCGCGGCGGCACTCCTCGGCTTCGCCGCCGCGCTTGCGCAGGTCGTCCAGGGCGTCGTCGACGCGGCCCGCCTTGAGCATCGCGCACAGCTTCTTCGCCCACGCCTCGGCGAGGTCGCCGTCGCCGTGGCGGGCGCGCGCCGCCGCCCACAGGTACTCCGCCGCGTGGTAGTAGTCGACGATCCTCTCGGCGTCCGGGAACCAGTCGTCGAACACCCGCCGGATCCACTCCGCGCCGTCGCCGACGCACACGTCGACGTCGCCCGGCCCGCAGCCCGCCGCCGCCAGTTCGCGCAGCAGCCGCCGCTCGAACGGCGACTCCCGGCCGGGCGTCTCCGCCGCGCTCTCGATCGCCGCGAACAGCACCGCCGCGCCCTCCACCATGCGCGGGCGGCCCTCGGCGTCCGTCTCGGACACCCACAGCGCGCCCACCTTCGCCTCGCGCGTGCCAGCCCGTCCGCCGTCCTTGCCGGAACGCCCCTCGGTCTCGCTCGGCAGCGCCGGAACGCCCGTGCCGTCCACCGCGCAGCACAGCTTCCGCCCCGGCTTCGACGCCTCCCGCGCCAGCGAGGCCCCGTCGCCGTCGCCTCCCCCTTCCGACCGCCACGCCTCCAGATCGTCGCCCACCGCCCGCGTCGTCCGCTCCACCCGCTTCGCGCCGAAGTTCAGCCCCGACAGCTCGCGCAGCAACTCGTCCGCCCCCGCGTAGCTGCACTGCGAACCCGCCAGGCTCGCCAGACGCCGCGCCGACGGCGTCATCGAACCCTCGACGCCCAGCCGCCGCGCCCGCGGGCGAACGCTGCGCCCGCACTCCCGGCACCCGCGCCGCGCCATCTCCACCCGCACGCTCCCCAGCACCGTCTCCACGCGCACCTCGTCGACCCGCAGCAGCCGCGTCCGACCGCCGCACGCCGGGCACGCGCACGGCGCCGCGTCGTCCTTCCCGTACGCCAGCTCCAGCCCTTGCCGCGCCAACTCCTGCATGTCCGCGCGCAGCCGCATGTCCAGCAGCGCCGCATCCCTCGAACCGGACCCGCAGCGCGCCATCTCGAACCGCGCCAAACGCGCCGTCGCCGCCACCAGCTCCCGCCGCAGCCCCGCGCCTTCACCCTCTTCGCGCTTGCGTTCCTCTTCCAACTCCTCGACAGTCCCTGTCGCCATGGCGGGTCTCCTTCCCCTGGCTCGTTTCGCAAAAACGCCAAGAGTACGAGACCCGCCTTGGCTCAACCCCCTCGACCGCCGACCTCCGCGCCAGAACGGCCCGGGCGCGGCGACCACCGACGACGGCGGCTTCAGCCACGGCGCGCTCTGAACGGCATCGGGCGCCAATCCGTCCTCCGCAACGGCCGCGTCGCTCGACTCGCCGCCCGAGATCGGACCCAGTGAGCAACCACTGACCTACGATTTGTCGCACACCCCGTCGCCGCGGTCGCGTTCACCGCCGCCGTCGAGTAGCTGGCGACCACCGACGAGCGCCTTCCCGCCAGCCCCAGCAGGCCGCCGACGACGCCGCTGCCGTCCACCGCGCCCGTCGTCCACACCGCCGCCACGCGGGCGCTGCCGACGACGCGGCCAGCGAGCAGGCCGATCCGGTTGCTGGTCGAGACCACGCGGGCGTCCGCCACGCCCAGCCGCGAGATCGACGCGCCGTCCAGCACGCCGAACAGCCCTTGGAAGCGATCCGTGGAGTTCACGAACAGGTTGTGGATCACGTGGCCGTTGCCGTCGAAGACCGCCCGGAACGGATCGGTGCCGTCGCCGATCGGCGTCCAGCCGCTGCCGCCGTTGTGGTAGGCGTCGCCGGAGTCGCTGGCCGGCGGGCTGCCGGTCCACGTGGCGCCGTCGCCGTCGGTGTCGAAGTCCAGGTCCGCCGCCAGCTCGTAGCCCGCGCAGACCGCCGCGCCGCTGTCCACCGGACACCCCATCCCTGCCGCATGGCCCGGAAAGGCGGCGCGGTAGGAGGCCTCGTTGGCCGCCGACGGCGCGCCGGCGCCGCGCAGATCCCAGCGCATGGCGTTCAGCTGCGCCAGCGTCGAGACTTCGATCAGGCCGTCGTTGTCGACGTCGTAGTCGATGGTCGCGCCGTCGTCGTCCACCAGGCCCACGCGCAGCAGGCCGTTGACGGCGTTGTAGCCGCCGCCGTTCGCGACGTGCGAGATCGACGCCGACTCGCCGATCGGGTCGAGGTCCTCCAGCGCCTTCGCGGTCAGCGTCCGCCCGGTGGCCCAGTTCTGCCGCGTGAACGTCAGCGACGCGGCGTCCACGGACACCAGCTCCGCGTCGTCGATCGTGATCGCCACGGTGACGTTGGCGGTCGGCTGCATGGACAGCGACACCGCGTAGCGCGCCGCGTTCAGCCGGTGTCCGCGCGCCTCGTGCAGGACCAGCGGCCCGGGATCCTGCCGCGGCGTGCTCGGCGCCGCGTCCACCAGCACCTCGCCGCGGTCGTCGTCCGCCACCGTCGCCGTCACCTCGCCGACGTTGCCGAATACCGGCACGGTGTGGGTGATCGCGACCGTTTCGTTGTCCGAGTCGTCGTCCGGCAGCGCCCTCACGGACACCGTGCGCGGCGTCGCCCAGTCGGCCGCGGTGAACGTCAGCACGCTCTGATCGCCGGCCGTGCCGCCGTCGACGTCCACCGCCACCGACGCGGCGGTGCTTGCCACCGTCAACGCCACCGGATCTGTCGGCGGCTCGTCGAGCCGCACCGTGTAGGTGCCGGTGTTCGCGCCCGGGCGCTCGTTCAGCGCCAGCGTGGTGCGGCTCAGCCGCAGCTCGAAGGTCGCCGCCACCGGCACCGCCGGCGTCGCCAGGGTGGCGGACCCCATGTGCGCCGACGCGGCGACGAAAAGGGCCAGGGACTGCTCGAAGTCGAAGTCCGTGTCGTTGTAGGCCAGCGTCAGCGTCGCCTCGGTGTCTCCCGACGACACCGGCGACAACGAATCGACGGTGAGGCCCGGCACGCCGGTCGCCAGCGTGAAGTTGGTCGCGACGACGCCGCTCGCGTAGGTCGTGTTGACCAGTTCGACCGTCAGCGTGGCGCCGTCGAGGTTCGCTTCCTCCAGCTCCGCCGGGTTCGTGCTGCTGACGGCGGCGCGCGGGGCGTTGGCGCCGTCCACCTTGTGCGCCGCGCTGTCCGAGACCGCCGCGGCGCCCAGGGCGAGCGCCGCGTTCTCGGTGCCGCCGAGGATGCGGATGGCGCCGCTGTTCAGCGTCAGCGCGGTGGCCTCGATGCTCAGGCCGTCGGTGTCCGAGTCCGCCGCCACGACGGTGTAGCGGAAGACCAGCTCCGTGCCGCCGTCGCCGGACGTGTACGCCGCCTGGCGGGTCTGGGCGCCGATCATGAGCGCGAGCTGTGGAGCGCCGGTCACGTCCACCGACTTGTTGAAGGCGACGGTGGCCTCGATGGTCTCGCCCAGGTTGTAGGTGTCGCCCAACGCCGGCGCGTTCAGCGTCACGCCGACGATGCCCGGCGGGCCGGCTTGGCTGTCCACCTTGTACTGGGAGGCGTTGGTGAAGGCGTTCCGGCGGAGCGCGATGTCCGCGGCCACCGTGGCGTCGCGGGCGTCGTTGACGGCGCCGCCGTTCAGCGTCAGGGCGCCCTCGAAGACGCTGAGGCCGTCGGCGTCGAAATCGCCGGCCTGGACGACGTGGCGGAAGCGCAGCCGGGTCGTCCCCACGACTCGGAACAGGGGCAGCTGCCTCGTCTGCTGGCCGATGGCCAGAGCGAGCTGGGGAGAGCCGGTGACCGCCACCGGGCGGTCGAAGTCGACGCTCAGGTCGATGCGTTCGCCGAGGCGGTAGGTCTGGTCGTTGGCCGGGGCGCGGCGGAAGAACACGTTGGCGACCTTCGGCCTCGTGAGCCGGGTGCCGTCCACCTTGTGGTCGCCGCTGTCGGCGATGGCGTGGGTGCCGAGGCCGAGCACGGCGTTCCTGGTGCGCTGCCACAGCCTGATGGTGCCGCCGTTCAGCGTCAGCGCACCGGCGGCGATGCTGATGCCGTCCGTGTCGACGTCCGCCTGCACCAGCTTGTAGCGGAACACCAGCGAATCGGTGCCGGTGCCGGATGCGTAGCTCGCCTGGCGGGTGTTCGAGCCGACGCCGAGCGCCAGCTGGGGCGCACCGGTGACGTCCACCACGCGGTCGAACGTGACCGTGGCCTCGACGGTCTCGCCACGCTCGTAGGTGTCGCCGGACACCGGCGCGTTGAGCGCGACGGCCTCCACTTCCGGATCGGTCTCGCGGGAAGCATCGATGTCCAGCAATGAATTGTTCCTCGCCACCCTTTGGCCCGTATGGCGGATCGTATCCAGCCCAAGGTTCGCCGCCACAGTCGTGTCGCGTGCGTCCTGAATGGTGGCGCCGCCATCCAAGCGGACGGTGGTCGTGGCGTAGACCCCAAAATCGACGAGCGTCGCGTCCTGCACCACGTACCGGAACACCAGCACCGTCGGCGTGCTGGCACTGGGAATGTAAGATGCAAGCGGACGGTTCGAGCCAAACCTATACTGGACCGTCGGCGTGCCAGTCACGACCACCGGACGATCGAACGTCACATGGAGTTCGACGATCTCGCCCCACATGTAGGTGTACTTGCTGTTAACGGACTTCGATGGATCGACCGCCATGAGGCGGGCGCCGCCGCTACCGGTGCCGCTGCCATGGCCGATGATCTTTGCCGCGTTGAACGTGCCGCCGGTCACCTTGTGGGCGGCGCTGTCGGTGATGGCGCGGTGGCCGATCGCCAGCACGGCGTGGACGTCGCCCCCGCCATCGTGGATGGCCGCGCCGTTCAGGGCGAGCGCCCGGGGGCCGATGCTGATGCCGTCCAGGTCGACGTCCGCCTCCACCACCGTGTAGCGGAACACCAGCCGCGCCGGGGTGCTCAGCTCGCGAGCGTAGACCGCCTGGCGGACGACGCCGCCGACGTTCAGCGCCAGCTGCGGCAGGCCCACCACATGGACGCTCCTGGTGAACAGCAGCGTGACGTCGATGTTCTCGCCGCGCTCGTAGGCGTTGCCGATCGGGCGGTTGAGGGTGATGCCTTGGATGCCCGGCGCACCCTGGCTGCCGTCCACGCGGTGGCTGCGGCTGTTGCTGAAAGTGCTGCCGAGGGCCAGCCGCGCGCTCGCCGTGCCGCCGCTCAAGCGGATGCTGCCGCCGTTCAGGGTGAGGGCGCCCGCGGCGACGCTGATGCCGTCCGCGTCCGCATCGCCGGGCACCACCGGGTAGCGGAAGGTGAGCGACCGCGTGCCCGAGCCCGAGGCGTAGCGGGCCTGGCGGACCCCCGTGCCGACGCCGAGCGCGAGCAGCGGCGTGCCGGTGACCGCGGTGACCTGGTCGAAGCGCAGCCGCACTTCAATGGTCTCGCCGACGCGGTAGCCGGCGGCGTTCGCCGGCGTGCTGGTGACGGCGATGCCGGTCTGGGAGGGGCCGCCGGTCTGGTCGACGGTGGTCATGGCCACGTCGACGTCGGCGAGGGCGTTGTAGGCGGCGTCCGTGGACGACGGGTTCAGGCGGACGTTCCAGTTCTGGTCGCCGTCGGTGAGCGCATCGTTGACGCCGGTGGCGGTGACCGTCCTGTTGCCGCCCCAGTTGCCCTGGGTGAAGGTGAGGGAGGAAGGCGACACCGTGCCTTCCGTGGTGTCCGTGCTGGTGACCGCGACAGTCACGTTGGCGCTGGGCCGGGTGCGCAGCCGCACCGCGAATCGCGCCTCGGCGCCCTCCTCCGTGGTCGAACCCGCGACATCGCCGACCACCAGCGCGGGATCGTCCGCATGCACCCAGATGAAACCGGTGTTCTGATCGGTGCTGTCGTGCGAGACCCAGTTCTTGACGAGGAAACGGATCTGCTGGTCGGTGGTGAACGAGCCGGTGTAGCTCAAGCGCAGGTCCACGCACGCGCCGGGGGCGGCATCGACGTTGGCGATGCTCAGCGAGCCGGCGCCCGCGGACGGCCAGTTCTGCAGAACGTATCCGTTCGAAGTGGTTCTGCTAGCGTGATTCCAGAGCCCGCAGATCCTGACCGTGGAGTTGTTCAGGCTGCTCTGGAACAGCGCGTGGGGGCTGTTGATGTTCGCCTGGGCCGCGGCCGGCAGCGCACCCGCAGCGAATAGCAGCGCGATGACCGCGCGGACGACGCGGGCACGGAGGGTGCTCATCACACGCCGGCCGGGCTATTCGGGGGGGGGGGGGGGGGGGGGGGGATTTGAGGGTTGTGCCATGCAGGACGTACAACGCCGCTGCCTGGTGGCAGCAGCGGCGTCGCCGAATCCTCCTAGCCGCTCGTCCACGATCCCGTGCAGATTCCCGTCTACAGCCCCCCTTCGGCGTTCGCAGCACAGGCACGGCGACAGAGCGCCGAGCCAGTGCGACCGCTTGTGGACTCTGCCCTATTCCGGGCCGTCCTGCAACCGCCTGCACGAAAACGGCGCGTGGGCGACGACGCGGGAGCGCAGACGTCTCGCGGCGTCTCGCCACCAGGCGGCCGCGAGGGAACTCGGCTGTCGACCGCGGGATTGCCGGGCGAATCTCCTACAGCCGCTATGGGCAACGGCTGGACGCGCTCGCCGAGGCGGTGGTGCGTTGCGAAACGGCCGACGAGCTGCTCCGCCAAGCCACCAACGGGAGGCCCACAGCGTAGCGACGCCCAGGGCTGTCGGGGCGGGCGTTAGTTTCGGGCCAGCAGGTGGTCGAAGTAGCGGTGCGACTCCGGGGCGTCCCAGTTCGCGCCGCCGACGTGGCTGAACGCCACTTGGAGATTCTGTGCGTGCGGGCTTTGGGTGAGGACGAAGGTGGAGGGGATGCCTTTCGTTTGGAAGATGGGCGGCCGGTGCTCGGCGACGAAGACGGGGAGGTTCCAGCCCTTCTCCTCGACGAAATCGCGGACCAGCGACAACGGTTCCGTGGAGACGATGACGAAGGCCAAGCTTCTGCCTTGGTAGCGCTCGGCCAAGCTCTCGATTGAGGGCATCTCGCGTACGCACGGGGCGCACCAGGTGGCCCAGTTGTTGACGAAGACGACCGAGTCCGCGAACTCGCCTAGGTAGGTTTCGTCGCCGTCCAGGCTCGTCAGTGCCCAAGCCATCATCGCCGGGGGCGCAGCGGGGTCGGTGGGGAACTCCGGCACGTCGCCGAAGGGCGCCTCCTGCTGGCGGCCCCCCTCCATAAACGAGGACACCGCCACTGCGAATGCGCCGAGGCCGCCGATGCCGATGATCGCCAGCACCACGGCGCCGAAGAACATGCCGACGAAGAAGTGGCGGTTGAGGAAGCTCAAGGCTCTGGCTGTCGCCGTTCGCTGCGGGAACGAGCCTATTCGCCACGCAAGGCCGCGGTGATCGGCATCCACGCCGCTCGCACGGCCGGGAACAGGCCACCCACCGCGCCGAGGGCGAGCGCCCAGATCAAGCCGGTGTACAGGAGTTCGGGCGTTACCGCGAAGTCGAAGGCGATCTGCGAGAAGGAGACGTTGTTCAGCGTCGAGGCAGTGTAGCCGTTGAAGATGGAGTAGCTGATGGCCGCGCCGAGCAGGCCGCCGAGCAGCGCCAGCGCCATCGCCTCGACCATCACCGAGACCACCACCGGCACGTTGCCGAAGCCGAGGGCGCGCAAGGTGGCGATCTCCACCGTGCGCGTGGCGACCGCCGAGTACATCGTGTTCAACGCCGCGAACAAGGCGCCGATGGCCATGATGACGGCGATGGCGAAGCCAAAGCCTTCGATCTGGCCGGCGAGACCGCCGGACTGCGCGGCCAGGTATTCCTCTTCGCCGACGAGTTTCAGATCCAGCCTCGGGTCGTCCTCGATGCGCTGCGCGAGTTCGGGAATCCGCGCTGGCGAATCCACCTGCACGCGCAGGGAGGTGACGCTGTCGCCGCGTCGGAACGCCGATTGCGCCACCGGCAGGTCCATCCACAGTTCGGATTCCAAGGCGGAACCGCCGGCTTCGAAGATGCCGACCACGGTGAACTCCGCCTGGCGCACCGTGATCGAGTTGCCGACGTCGATGCCGGCGAACTCGACGTGGGCGCCGCGACCGGCGATGACCTCGTCGCGGCCGGTGGAGAACGCGCGCCCTTCGACGACTTCGATGCCGCGGCGGATGTCGAACGCCGCCTCGGTGACGCCGCGCACGATGAGGTTCGCGTCGAGGCCGGTGGAGCGCTTCGGCACGTCGGCCACGGTGTAGAGCTCGCCGCTGGCGAAGGTGACGCCTTCCATGCTCGTCACGACGTTCATTTCGGGCACTAGGATGGTGCTCGACAGTTCGGAATCGGAACCGCCGCGCAGGACGATGGCGCGGTCCGGTTCGCCGCCGCGATCCAAAGTGGCGCGGAATCCGGCCGCCATGGCCAGAATCGCCACCATCACGCCGACCACGCCAGCGATGCCGACGACGATGACCGCCGAACTGCCCAGCCGCGACGGCAGGTTCCTCAAGTTCATCAGCGTGATTTCGACGATCTGGCCGAACATCGCTAGATCCTCCGCAGGGCGTCCGCGATGGTGAGGCGGTTCGCCTGCAACGCCGGCTGGATGCCGACGACGACGCCGAGCAGCACCGCGACGCAGAAGCCGAGGGCGACGGTGGCGGGCGAGAAGAGCAGCGGCCCCATGCCGAACTGCGCAAGCTGGCCGCCGACCAACGGCATGGCGACCGTCGTGATGCCGATGCCGAGCAGGCCGCCGACCGTGCAGAGCAGCACCGACTCGCCGAGCACCAGCCACGCCACCTTGGCGTCGGTGAAGCCGAGGGTCTTCAGTACGGCGAGTTCGGGGATGCGTTCGCGCAGCGCCTGGTTCATCACCACCGCGGTGAGCAGCAGGATGGTGAAGAAGACGGCGGAGAGGATGCCGTTGGCGATGAGGCCGATGTCGCCGACCTGGGCGCTGAAGGAACGCGCCATCTCGTCTTCCGTCATGGTCTTGACGGGGTTCATGGAGTTCTCGAACAGCGCGTCGATGGCGGAGGAGACCTCCGGGGCGCGATCGGGGTCGTCGATGCGCACCGTCCACCAGCCGACCGAGCCTTGGCCGAAGGCGCGGGCTTCGTCGAAGTAGTCGTAGTGGAAGAGGAAGTTGGTCGCTGGCAGGTCGCCCTCCTCCCATTCGTAGAAGCCGACCAGGTCGAACTCCCAGAGGCGGTTGCCGTCGCCCATTGGATAGATGTCCGCCTCGATGGGGATCTTGTCGCCGACCTGCCAGCCGAACCTTTCGAGCATCTCCTTCGGGGCCACCGCGCCGGTGCGAGTGCTCGCGAAGGCGGCGAGATGCTCCTCGGAGATGTTCAGTTCCGAGTAGATGTCGAAGTAGGCGCGGGGCTCGACGGGGAACTTGGGGAAGAAGTTCATCGGCTCCTGGTAGTTGCCGCCGAACCAGGTCAGGTGGGTGACCGCATCGACGCCGTCCACGGCGAGAATCTCGCGGCGTTGGCCCATGGGCAGGGCCTCGATGATGGAGAATTTGGCCGTCGTCACCAGCCGCTGCGCGCCGGCCACGCCGTCGCCAGCGCCGCCCTCGAAGAAGGCGGCCATGGTGCGCAGCAGCGTGAAGAGCAGGAAGGCGACCAGCACCGAGAACAGCGTCAAGTACGTGCGCACCGGGCGGCGGTTCAGGTTCGCCCAGACCATGAGGAAGGCGTTCATGCGGCCTCCCGGACCAGCTGGCCCTTGTCCAGGTGCAGAGTGCGGCGGGCGTGGTCGGCGGCCTTCGGATCGTGGGTGACCATGACGATGGTCTTGCCGTGGTCGCGGTTGAGGATTTCGAGCAGATCGAGGATTTCGTTGGCGGTGTCGCGGTCAAGATCGCCGGTGGGCTCGTCGCAGACGAGGATCGGCGGGTCGGCGACGATGGCTCTGGCGATGGCCACGCGCTGCTGCTGGCCGCCGGAGAGTTCGCCCGGCTTGTGGCGGGCGCGATCGGCGAGGCCGACGATTTCCAGCGCCGTGTCGGCGTTCCTGCGCCGCGCTCCGCCGGAGAGGCCGGTGAGCAGCAGCGGCAGTTCGACGTTGCGCCTGGCGTTCAGCACCGGCAGCAGGTTGTAGAACTGGAAGACGAAGCCGATGTTCGCCGCCCGCCAACGCGCCAGTTCGCGGGAGTTCATGGCGTTGAGGTTCTCGTTCGCGACCTGCACCTCGCCGCCGCTTGCGCTGTCGATGCCGCCGATGATGTTCAGGAGGGTGGTCTTGCCGCTGCCGGAGGGGCCCATGAGCGCAAGGAAGTCGCCTTGTTCGATGGCCAGGTCGATGCCGAGCAGGACCTCCACGGACTCGCGGCCCTTGACGAAGAACTTCTCGACGTTCTTGAGATCGACGATTGGCATTGATGGTCTCCGTTTTCTTCCTTTGCGTTCACCGCTGGGATGGGCGTTTGGAAGCTGTGCGCTAGTTTACGACTTGGACGCGGCCTCCGTCTTGCAGGAGCGAGAGCACGTCTTCATCGAACTGCGCCACCACGCGCTCGCCGCTGCGCAGGCCGCTGGTGACGCGGCTGCTCTCGCCAGCGCTCTGCCGGGCGACGACCACGCTGCGGCGCTCGGCGACGCCCTCTTCCACCACCCAGACGTACGCATCGCCGCCCTCCTGGACGACCGACGCCTTCGGCACCAGCACGCTTGGCGGCTCTGGCGTGGCCGCGGCGGCTTCGCGGAGCCCTTCGGCCAGGAAAGCGACCTTCACGCCCATGTCGGGCAGGATGCGCGGGTCGCGGTCGAGGAAGCCGATGCGGACGCGCACGGTGGCCTTGCTGCGGTCGGCGGCGGGGATGGTGGCGATGACTTGCGCCGCGATCTCGAAATCGGGATAGGCGTTGAGCCTCGCGCTGGCCGGCTGGCCGGGGGAGACGCGGTTGATGTACGCCTCGTTGACGTCGACTTCCACTTCCAGCGAGTCCATGTCGACGATGGTGCAGATGCCGGTGCGCGTGAAGCCGCCGCCAGCGGAGACCGGCGAGATCATCTCTCCCGGCTGCGCCGCCTTGGCGATCACGACGCCGCCGAAAGGGGCGCGGATCTGCATGTCTTCGAGCAGTCGTCGCTGCACCGCCAGGCTGCGCTCGGCGACGATGCCGTCCATGCGGGCGCGTTCCAGACGCGCCTGCAATCCTTCGAGGGCGAGGCGGTCGCGGTCGAGGTCCGCGAGGCTGGCGAGATTGCGTTCGGCCAGGTTTCCCGTGCGGTCGACGTCCAGCTGCGCTTGGCGGATGTTGACGCGGATCTCTTCGAGCGCCGCCTGGGCCGCGGCCAGCTGCGATTCGCCGAGCGCCAGCTGGGCGCGGGGGATGCTGTCGTCGAGCACCGCCAGCAGCTGCCCTTCCTCCACCACCATGCCCTCTTCGATGAGCACTTCGAGCACCTTGCCGGTGGTCTTCGAGCTGACCGTGGCCTGCCGCCGCGCCACCACGTAGCCGCTGGCGTCGAGCACGCTGTCGCCGGCGAACGTGGCCGGGGCGGTGCGGGCGGCGACCGTCTGCACACGGGCGTCCGGGCTCGCGAGCAGCGGCACACCGTATATCCAGCCGCCGAACGCGAAGCCGCCAAGCACCGCGATGAGCACGAACCAGCGCAGCGGACGCCGCCCCTGGACGGGCGCGTCGCGGTCGATGCGGAGTTCGTCGAGAAGAGCTTTCTTGTCCATCCGTTGCCCTCCATCCACACACTACCACACAACTGTGCGCAGGCTGTCCGCAGCTACGTCGCCTTGGACGGGGCGTCGTTCGCGTAACGACGGGCCAAGGCCACCAGCAGGAAGACCGGGATGCCGATGGCCGCGGCGCCGAGGAAGAAGGCGGGATAGCCGAAGGCGTCCACCACCTGCCCGGAGTAGCCGCCGAGGAGTTTCGGGAACAGCGTCATCAGGGAGCTGAAGATGGCGTACTGGACCGCCGTGAACTTGAGGCTGGTGAGGCTGGAGAGGAAGGCGATGAAGGCGGCGCTGGCGAGACCGGCGGTGAGGTTGTCGGCGCCGATGACGACGTAGAGCAGGGGCAGGTCGCCGGGCGAAGTCGCCAAGGCGATGAACAGCAGATTGGTCGCCACGGTGAGCACCGCGCCGAGCATGAGGATCTTCACGGTGCCGTGGCGCAGGGCGAGCCAGCCGCCGAGGAAGCCGCCGAGAATCGTCATCCAGATGCCGAACACCTTGGTGGCGGTGGCGATGGCTTCCTTGCTGTAGCCCATGTCGAAGTAGAAGACGTTGGCCACCACGCCGAGCACGATGTCCGAGACGCGGTAGAAGCCGACCAGTAAGAGGAGCAGGAGCGCGGCCCGGCGCCCGTAGCGGGAGAAGAAATCGGCCACTGGTGCGACGTAGGTTTCGCGCACCAACTCGCGGCGGACCAGACCAGCCGCTACGCACAGCCGGGCCACTGCTAGGGCTACTGCTAGCGCCGCGAGAAGGCGCAGCGCTTCGCCGAGGAATCCGGCCAGCGCCGCGTTCAGACCGATGTTTGCGAGCCAGCCCGCAACCGCCCCGCCGCCGACCACGGCGAAGACGGCCACGAAGGTCGCGGCCACGATTGCGAACAGCAGCAGAAAGCGGGCGTAGTCCTGGGTTCGGCGGAAGTACGAAGACGCGGCGCGGCGCACGGGTTCGTCGATCACCAGAGTGGTGGCCACGCCCAGCAGCATCGCCGCGGCCATGCACAGGTAGGTCCACTGCCACGCCGCGTACGAATACGCCTCGGCGGTGCTGCCGAAGCCTGCGGCCAAGTAGAGCGCGAGGGCGCCCGCCACCAGCATGCCGCCACGGTAGCCGGCGACGTAGGCCGACGACAGCAGCGCCTGCATCGACTGATCGGCGGCCTCGATGCGGTAGGCGTCGATGACGATGTCCTGGGTGGCCGACGAGAAGCCGAGCGCCACCGCCGCCACCGCCATCGCGGCGAGACCAGCCGGGGTGCTCGGGTCGCTCATCGCCATCAGCACGATCGAGCCGATGACCGCGCACTGGGCGACGAGGAGCCAGGAGCGGCGCTGCCCCAGGCGTTCGGCGAGAGCGGGCAGCGGCAGGCGGTCGATCAGCGGCGCCCAGACGAACTTGAACGAATAGCCGAGCGCCGCCCAGCTGAAGTAGGTGACCTCGGCGCGGGCGACCCCCGCTTCGCGCAGCCACAGCGAGAGCGTGGCGAAGATGAGCAGCAGCGGCAGCCCGGACGAGAAGCCGAGGAACAGCAGCGCCGCCACCTTCGGGTGGCGGTAGGCTTTGAGACTGGCGAGCGCCGAAGCGCGCGGCGCCGCCGCTTCGGCCACGGCGCAGACCTCGCGGCGGGGCGCTTTAGTAGACGACGACGGAGCGGATGGATTCGCCGGCGTGCATCAGCTCGAAGGCGTTGTTGATGTCTTCGAGAGGCATGGTGTGGGTGATGAGGTCGTCGATGTTGATCTTGCCGTCCATGTACCAGTCGACGATCTTCGGCACGTCGGTGCGGCCCTTGGCGCCGCCGAACGCGGTGCCGCGCCAGACTCTGCCGGTGACCAGCTGGAAGGGCCGCGTGGCGATCTCCTGGCCGGCCCCGGCGACGCCGATGATGACGCTCTCGCCCCAGCCCTTGTGGCAGCACTCCAAGGCTTGGCGCATCACGTCCACGTTGCCGATGCATTCGAAGGAGTAGTCGACGCCGCCGTCGGTCAAGTCCACGATGGCGGCGGTGACGTCGTCCACGCTCTTCGGGTCGATGAAGTCGGTCATTCCGAAGCGCTCCGCCAAGGGGCGCTTCGCAGGGTTCAGGTCCACGCCGATGATGCGTTCGGCGCCAGCCATGCGGGCGCCCTGGATGACGTTCAGGCCGATGCCGCCCAGGCCGAACACGGCGACGCTGGCGCCGGCTTCCACCTTCGCCGTGTTCATCACCGCGCCGATGCCGGTGGTGACGCCGCAGCCGATGTAGCAGACCTTGTCGAAGGGCGCGTCCGGGCGGATCTTCGCCAGCGCGATCTCGGGCACGACGGTGTAGTTGGAGAACGTGGAGGTGCCCATGTAGTGGAGGATGGTCTCGCTGCCGCGGGCGAAGCGCGAGGTGCCGTCGGGCATCACGCCGCGCCCTTGCGTCTCGCGGATGGCGCCGCACAGGTTCGTCTTGCCGGAGGTGCAGAACTTGCACTCGCGGCACTCCGGCGTGTAGAGCGGGATCACGTGGTCGCCAACGGTCACGCTGCTCACGCCCGGCCCGGTCTCCACCACCACGCCGGCCCCTTCGTGGCCGAGAATCGCGGGGAACAGCCCTTCCGGGTCCGCGCCGGAGAGCGTGTAGGCATCGGTGTGGCAAACCCCGGTGGCCTTGATCTCGACCAGCGCCTCGCCCGCGCGCGGCCCGTCGAGCGTCACGGTGTCGATGGCGAGCGGTTCCCCCGCTGCGGTGGCAATGGCGGCCTTCGTCTCCATGCGCATCTCCCTTCGGCGTCTGCCGATAGCCTAAAGCGCAGATGCCACGAGGGGCAATGGCGGCGGGAGTGCTATCCAAGTGCGGCGGAGCGGGCGTTCTTCCCTGGCTCGTTGTAGGTTCTTCCTTGCTTATTGAACACTGAACGTTCAATAAGCAATGTTGTCGTGAGATCATCCTTGCTAATCGAACATTGAACGTTCAATAAGCAGGGTTGTTAGTTCTACCCCGATGCTGCCAGACGTTCCATGAGCGCCGTCAGGGGGATGGCGAGCGTTTCTTCGTTCAAGGGGAAGGCCTCGTCGCCCGAGTGGACGACGAACTGTTCGTCGGCGCCGACGTCTTGGCTGGCAATCGCGAAGCCCTTGCCGATGCTGGGCGCGGACGACAGTTTCACCTCGACGGCCCAGAGCCGGCGGTCGGGCAGCTGGAGCAGCAGGTCGATCTCCGCGCCGGTTCGGGTGCGGTAGAAGTAGGCTTCGGTACCGGAGGGCGCGACCGCGAGCAGGTTCTCGATGACGAATCCTTCCCAGCTGGCACCGACGACGGGGTGGCCAAGCAGCTCGTCGTGGGTGCGAATGCCCAGCAGCGAATGCAGAACGCCGCTGTCGCGGATGTACACCTTCGGCGCCTTCACCAGCCGCTTGCCGACGTTGACGAAGTAGGGCAGCAGGCGGCGCAGGAGCATCAGATCCACCAGCAGATCGACGTAGCGGCCGACAGCCGGGGCGGAAACGGACAAGCTGCGCCCGATGTCCGAGGCGTTGAGCATTCCACCTTGGCGGTGGCCAAGCATCGTCCAAAGACGCCGCAGCGTGGGCGCAGGCACACTTATGCCGAACTGCGGAATGTCGCGTTCCAGATAGGTGCGGATGAAGTTCGTGCGCCAACGAGCGCTGACGTCGTCGCCATCGTCGTCGCTATCGTCGTCGGGGCTGAAGGCGTCGGGAAAGCCGCCGCGCACCCACAATTGCTGCTGACCGGCACCGCCCACTTCAAGCGCCGTCAGCCCCGGCAGCTCGTCGTAGACGACGCGCCCGGCGAGGGATTCCGAAGACTGTTTCATCAGCGTGTCGGAGGCGGAGCCAAGCAGCAAGAACTGGCCGCTGCGCACACCCTCGCGGCGGCGCTGGTCGATTTGTCCGCGCAACACGCGAAACAGGTCCGGCATCTGCTGGATCTCGTCCAGCACGACCAGCTTGCCGGAGTGCGCACCGAGATATCTGGCCGGGTCGGTCAGGCGAGCGGCGTCGCGGGGGTCCTCCAAGTCGAGGTACAGGCTCTCCGGCACGTCGTCGGCGAGGTCTCGCGCCAGTGTCGTCTTGCCGATCTGCCGCGGCCCCAGCAGGGCGACCGCCGGCGATTGGGCGAGGCTGCGCAGCACGTTCTGCTTGGCGTGTCGTGGAATCATCCCTGCTAATTTAACAGCTAGCGTTCAATAAGCAAGGTTGGTGGGGCGTGATCCCTGCAAATTGAACACTGAACGTTCAATAAGCAGGGCTGGTGGGCGCTATTGGGCGGTCTGGCAAGCCTAAGCGGGCGACGCTAAGGGGCCAGTTTTCGACATTCCTCGTGGCGGAAGCAGTCTACGAGGTGGTCGTTGACCATGCCGGTGGCTTGCATGTGGGCGTAGACGATGGTGCTGCCGACGAAGTTGAAGCCGCGGCGGCGGAGGTCCTTGCTGATGCGGTCGGAGAGAGGGGTCGTGGCGGGCACTTCCGCCGATGTGCGCCAGTGGTTCTGCACCGGGGCGCCGTCGACGAAGTTCCAGATGTAGTCGGCGAAGGTGCCGCGCTCTTCCTGCACCGCCAGGAACGCCTGGGCGTTGCGGCGGGCGCTGCGCACCTTGAGGCGGTTGCGGACGATGCGCGGGTCTTCGAGCAGGCGTTCGATCTTCGCGTCCGAGTAGCGGGCGACCTTGGCCGGGTCGAAGTTGTCGAAGGCGGCGCGGTAGCCCTCGCGCTTGCGCAGCACGGTGATCCAGGCGAGGCCGGCCTGGGCGCCTTCGAGCACCAGGAACTCGAACAGGGCGCGGTCGTCGAAGAGGGGCACGCCCCACTCTTCGTCGTGGTACCGCACGTAGAGGGGGTCGTCTCCGCACCAGTCGCAGCGCCGCTTGGCCATCGGCTACTGGGGCGCCTCGCCTTCGCCGGCGAGCAGCACCGGGTACACCGCATCGCGCCAGATGTCGTAGCCGGCGTCGTTCATGTGCAGGCCGTCGGCGATGAAGATGTTTGCTCGCGGCACCCCCTCGGCGTCGAGCATGGGCGTGGCCACGTCGATGAAGACGATTCGGGCGTCCGCTGCGGCGCGTTCTGCGAGCGCGGCGTTGGCGGCCTGCATCACGTCCCAAAGCTGCCAGCGGGCGAGGCTCGGCTTGATCGCCAGCACGTAGACGCGGGCCTCCGGCAGGCGCTGGTGGATGGCGTTCGTGAAGGCGTCGAAGTCGGCGAGGATGCGCTCCGGCGATGCGCCCAGAGCGGCGTCGTTGTCGCCTTCGTAGAGGAGCACGGCGCGCGGCTCGTGGCGCAGCACCAGTTCGTCGACGAAGTGCAGCGCGTCCGCCATGTTGCTGCCGCCGAAGCCGCGTGGGATCAGTTGCAGCGGCGCCAGGTCCTCGGCCATGCGGCGATGCCAGCCGCGCATGCTCGAACTGCCGACCGCGACGATGGCGCCGCGGGGAGGCGGCGCTTCGGCCTCCGCCGCCAAGAAGGCGTCGATGGCGGGGCGAAAGCGCTCCGGGTCGGGGTACTCCGCGCTGCCGGAGAGCGCGAGCGGCGCCGCCAGCATCGTCGCGAGAGCCGCAAGCCGCTTCATCACTGCGTGGACCTCCATTACCTATGGCGTCAAGAACACCGAACGACAACAACGGGTGACACCGCCCGCCGTTCGGTGTGAACCTTAGTGAGGTGGAAGATGCCGTTCAAGACGCTTAGATGAGCGCGCCGCAAGACGGGCTGGCGAAGGCGGCCCGTTGGCTGCCGCTGCTTGGGGCGCTGCGTCTCTATCGGCGCGACGATCTGCCCCACGACTTGACCGCCGGGCTGGTGCTTGGCGTGGTGACGGTGCCGCAGGCGGTCGCCTACGCCTACCTCGCCGGATTGCCGCCGGAGGCTGGGCTGTACGCGAGTCTGGTGCCGATGGTGGTCTACGCCGTGTTCGGTTCGTCGCGGCAGCTGGTGGTCGGGCCGGTGGCGATTGCGGCGCTGATGGTGGCGGCCACGCTCGGCGAACACGCGACCGCGCACTCGGCCCGCCACATCGATGTGGCGGCGATGCTGGCACTGCAAGTGGGGGCGTTTCTTTGGTTGCTGCGGGTCGCTCGGCTGGGGGCCATCGCCGGGCTGCTCAGCCATCCGGTGCTGGTCGGCTTCGTGAACGCGGCGGCTATCTTGATCGTGGTCAGCCAGCTGCCCTCGTTCGCTGGCGTCGAACCGGCGGATGCAGCGCACGGGGCGGCGTGGGAGCGGGTGGTCGGTCTTGCGGCGTTCATCGGCGAGATCGACCTGGCTTCGGCGAGCATCGGCGTCGGCAGCCTGGCGCTCTTGTGGCTGGTGCGGCGCTATGCGGGAAGCCTGCTGCCCGGCGGACGTAGCGACCATCCCGCCAGCCGCACCGGGCCGCTGCTGGCGGCGGTCGCGGCTACCGTCGCCGTTGCAGCGTTCAACTTGCCCGTGGCGACGGTGGGGCAAGTGCCCGCGGGCTTGCCGGCGCTTGCGATTCCGGCGTTCGATGCCTCGCTGTGGCTGGACCTGGCGCCAAACGCGGCGCTGATCGCGTTGGTGGTCTACGTCGAGAGCTTCGCGGTCGGCAAGACGCTGGCGTTCCGGCAGCGGCAGCGGGTCGATGCCGATCAGGAACTGCTGGCGCTCGGCGCCGCGAACGTCGGCGCGGCGCTGTCCGGTGCTTATCCGGTGGCTGGCAGCTTCAGCCGTTCGAGCGTCAACGCGGCGGCTGGCGGGCGAACGCAGGTCAGCGGGTTGGTATGTGCCGCGACCATCGTCGTCGCCCTGCTGTGGCTGACGCCGCTCTTCGCGCAGCTGCCGCGAGCGGCTTTGGCGGCCATCGTCATCGCCTCGGTTTGGGGCATCGCGGACTTCCAATCGCTGCGTCGGCATTGGCGCTTCCATCGGCCCGATGCGGTGGCGCACGTCGCCACGCTGGCCGGAGTGCTCGCGTTCGGCGTGGAAGCGGGGTTGCTGATCGGGGTGGCGGTGTCGCTGGCGTTGTTCGTGCGGTGTTCGCGGGATCCGCATATCGCGGTGCTCGGGCGCTTGGGCGACACGCCGCACTTTCGCAACGTGCGGCGCTATCCGGCGGATGTTTCGACGGTGCGCAACGTGCTGGCGGTGCGCGTGGACGAAAGCCTCTACTTCGCCAACGCGGAGCAGGTGGAGCGCCGCCTTTCCGAGTTGGCGAGCGACGCAGCTTTGGAGCACGTGGTGCTGGTGATGAGCGCGGTGAACTTCGTCGATGCGTCTGGGCTGGAGATGCTGCAACGGTTCGCCGGGCGGCTGCGACAGCGGGGGGCGGCGCTGCATCTGTGCGACGTGAAGGGGCCGCTGCGCGATCAGCTGGCCAACGCGGAGATGGCGGAATGGCTCTCCGGGCGCGTCTTCCGCACCGTGGACGACGCGGTGAACCATCTGACCGGGGCGGAGGGTGCCTGGGTGTGGCGGACCTCGCCCGAATCCTGACGCGAGCGCGTGGCGCTCACTGGCCGCCGCGGATGTAGTCCTGCAGGCGGTCGATGGTTTCCGATTGCTCGTCGATGATCTCCACGAACAGGTCGCGCAGCGAGAGCATGCCGGTGACAACGCCTTCGTCCACCACCACCAGATGGCGGAAGTGGTGGTCGATCATCAGATCCACGCAGTCCGAGATGCGGTCGTGGTCGGTGACGGTGACGACGTCCCGCGTCATGATCTCCGAGACGCGGGTGGTCTTGGAGGACTTGTCCTTGAGGATCACCTTGCGGGCGTAGTCGCGCTCCGAGACGATGCCGACCAGCTTGTCGTCGATCATCACCGGCAGAGCGCCGACGTGATGGTTGGACATCATCTCGATGGCCTCGAAGACGCTGGCGATGGGGGCGATGGAAAACACCTCGCCGGTGCCGTCGCCGCCCTTCAGACGGGAGCGGTGATGCAGGACGTCGTGTACGGTCTTCATGGCGTTCCCCACATGGTCGAGCGAGCAGTAGCGAGAGTTTGTCGCATTCGCCGCCAAAGTTCGATAGCGTTGCGTCCGGTTCGCGCCGCACGGCGCACTACGAAAGAATAGACGGAGGGCGGCGCATGTACCCGGGCAAGTGGGCGAAGGCGTTCCCGGACAAACCCGCCGTGGTGGACGCGGCGACGGGCGAGACGCGCACCTACGGCGAGCTGGACGAGCGCTCGAACCAGCTGGCGCAGCTCATGTACGCGCGCGGGCTGCGCCGTGGCGACCACGTCTCCATCTTCATGGAGAACAACCTGGCGTTCTTCGACGTGCTCTGGGCGGCGTTCCGCTCCGGCCTCTACTTCACCACCGTGAACCGCTATCTCACCGGCGAGGAAGCGGGCTACATCGTCGACAACTCGGAGTCGAAGGTGCTGGTGGCCTCGCAGCGGCTGGCGGAAACGGCGGCGGAGATTCCCCGCCATGCGCCCAACTGCGAGACCTGGCTGATGACCGACGGCGCCGTGGACGGCTTCGAGGACTTCGAGGCGGCCATCGCCGCGCATCCCGCCGAGCCGCTGGCGGAAGAGCCGGCCGGTTCGTTCATGCTCTACAGTTCCGGCACCACCGGGCGTCCGAAGGGCATCCTGCGGCCATTGCCGGAAGCCGCCATCTCCGACGATCCGGGCCCGGTGAGCGGCCTGCAGCAGGCGCTCTGGGGCTTCGACGAAAACGCCGTCTACCTTTCGCCAGCGCCCCTCTACCACTCCGCGCCGATTGGCTTCTGCCAAGCCGTGCAGGGCCTCGGCGGCACCGTGGTGATGCTGCGCCGCTTCGACCCGGTGGAGGCGCTGAAGGCCATCGAGGAGCACCGCGTCACGCACAGCCAGTGGGTGCCGACCATGTTCACGCGGATGCTGAAGCTGTCGGAAGCCGAGCGCGGCGGCTTCGATCTGTCTTCGCACAAGGTGGCCATCCACGCCGCCGCGCCCTGCCCCAAGGAAGTCAAGCGGCAGATGTTCGACTGGTGGGGGCCGATCATCTACGAGTACTACGGCGGCACCGAACTCAACGGCTTCACCCACTGCGGGCCGCAGGAGTGGCTGGCGCATCCGGGCACGGTGGGCAAGTCCCTGCTCGGCACCATCCACATCTGCGACGAAGACGGGGCCGAACTGCCGAACAACCAGCCCGGCATCGTCTACTTCGAACTGCCGGAGATGCCTTTCGAGTACTTGAAGGATCCCGAGAAGACGAAGGACGTCCAGCATCCGCAGCACGCCAACTGGTCCGCCTTGGGCGACGTCGGCTACGTGGACGACGACGGCTACCTCTACCTCACCGACCGCGCCACCTTCATGATCATCTCCGGCGGCGTGAACATCTATCCGCAGGAAATCGAAGACGCGCTGGTGATGCACCCGAAGATCGCGGACGTCGCCGTGATCGGCGTGCCGAACCCGGAGATGGGCGAGGAAGTGAAGGCCGTGGTGCAGCTTGCCGAAGGCGTGGAAGGCGGCGCCGAAGTGGAGGCCGAGCTCATCGGCTTCGCCCGCGAGCACATCGCCCACTACAAGTGCCCGAAGAGCATCGACTTCCGCGCCGAACTGCCGCGCCTGCCCACCGGCAAGCTCTACAAGCGGCTGCTGAAGGACGAATACTGGGGCAAATCCGGCAGCCGCATCGTCTGAACGAGGGAAAGGCGCGGGCGCTGCGAAGAGGTCGGCGGGCTACGCCTGGCTCACATGCGCCCACGCTCCGAGGAAGACATTTCGCCTTCGTCGATGTCGTCCAGCGCCGGCGCGTTCAGCGTCCCGCCGACCACCGCGGGCGGGCCAGCCTGGCCGTCCACCTTGTACCGCGAGGCGTTGGTGAAAGCGTGGCGGCCGAGGCGGATGTCGGCGGCCACCGTGGCGTCGCGGTCGTCGTTGACGGCGCCGCCGTTCAGCGTCAGGGCGCCCTCAAAGACGCTGACGCCGTCGGCGTCGAAATCGCTGGCCCGCACGACGTGGCGGAAGCGCATCCGGGCCGGGGGCACGAACCGGAACAAGGGCAGCTGCATCGTCCGCTGGCCGATGGTCAGCGCCAGCTGCGGTGTGCCGGTCACCGCCACCGGGCGGTCAAAGTCGACGCTCAGGTCGATGCGTTCGCCAAGCCGGTAGGCCTCGCCGTTGGCCGGGGCGCGACGGAAGAAAACCTCGTCGATCTTCGGCCTCGCTGAACGAACTTCGACTTCATGGACGATCTCGACCCCTTCGTCTCCTTGGCACGCGCCGCCGGTCGTGCAGGTCTCCGGTTGAAGATTCTCGACGTAGACCTCGAACTGGGCCGTTCCAGGCGTCAGCCACGGGATCGACCTCGGTGCGAACTGGAAGTCCAACTCCAGGTCTACCGGCGCGTTCACGTTCAGCCAGACTTGATAGAGGGCGGCTCCTGGCGCCGCGACCAGCTGGCCGAGGTTCGCCAGCTTGCCTGTCGCGTCGACCGACAGATCAACGGCTTCGTGCGGGCGCCAGTCGCCAAACGCCACGCTGCCGCGCAGGCAGCACGTGGCGGCTTTGATCCGGCCACCAAGAAGAACATAGGGGATCTCGACGAGGTGGTCGCCGGGCGCCAGTCTCCTGACCAAGCGTCCTACGCCGTATACCGGCGGCAGCGGATCGCCTAGGACCGCTCTGGGGCGCCTAACGGCGGCAGGCGGCGGCGCATCCGCCTTGCCGGTCGCGAAGGTGGCGCTGTCGCCAGGATGCAGCGGAAGCCGCAACTCGTGCGACAGGGAGGGGAGACCGGGAGAGACGACGTTGTTCTCCGTCGACGCGTAGACGCCGCGCACATCCGGGTCCGCGATCCAGTGCGGGTTGCGCGCGATTTCTTCGACGCTGGCCAGGTGGCCAAGCGGATGTCGATACGTCTTGCCGAGGTCGACGTCGAGCATGTGCCAACGCCCTTCGTAGAACACTTCGGAGACGACATGGCCTTCCAGTTCCCACACACGGCTCTTGAGACCTGCCTTGCGCGCCAGCTGGTCGAGGCTGCGCGCCGCGTCGTCGCAATAGCCGTAGCCGTAGACGCCGACCATCTTCACCGGATCGTGATTGTCTTCGGCGTCCGGTGGATGCCAGTGGCTTCGCCAGTCTCTGAGGAAGCCGTAGATGGCGAGCGCCTTCGCCTCGTCCGACATGCCCTCGCGCAGGATGCTGGCCAGGATGGTCTCGGCGCTCGTCAAGTCCGGCCAGCCGGGGCGGGTCAGCCGCACGGAAACAGGAACTTCGCGTTGGTTGGTGATCGTCACGCGCTGCGTGTCGATCGGGCCGCTGCCGCTGTCGACCGCGTACGACGTGTAGCCGCCTAACGCGTTCAACGTCGCCGTACCGTTCGCGCCGATGGGCACGACCCGCGTCTGGGATTGGCACCCGCAAGCCAGCGCAGCAAGGCAGGCGATGCCGACGCCCGCGTAGAACCGACGCTTCCAAAGCGCCGACACTACGCGGCAGTTCGCTGCTCTGGACGAAGCGACGATGCCCGCCTAGAAGAAGACGAACGAACGCACCACCACGTTCTTGCGGCAGGGCGCGTCGGCCGGCGCCGTCGGATCCACGCAGGCGGTGTGGAAGGACCAGCGCGAAACCGAGCCGTCCGTGACCGAGTCGTAGCACTTGAGCATGGACACTTCGGTCGACTTCTGCTGCGGGAACCAG
Source organism: Candidatus Azotimanducaceae bacterium (assembly GCA_965243175.1). Lineage (GTDB taxonomy): Bacteria > Pseudomonadota > Gammaproteobacteria > Pseudomonadales > Azotimanducaceae > VXYL01. The sequence goes on from OZ251532.1 coordinate 4,435,247, forward strand.
TACCACTCGTGTTCCGGGCGGAAGGTGAAGCGGGTCGTCTCGCCCACGCGGTCGTCGTAGATGCGGTAGTTGGTGATGTAGGGCTGGTCCGCGAACGACGGCCAGGCGCAGAGCACGAAGGGGAACTGGCCCACCGTCTCCATCGGCTTGGCGAGGTTGATGGACATGAAGCGGCGCGCCATCTTGGCGTCCGCCTCGGCTTCCGTGTAGTGCTGCTCGCGGCCGAAGTTGCGCAGGTTCTTCGTGAGCAGTTCGCGGCAGCGCACGCGGCCGCTGTTGTCGTTCAAGTCGTTGTGGACGAGGTTGGCGTAGCCGGCGTTGACGCCCGGATTCTTGGCGGCTTGATCTTCGCGGCGATCGCCCTGGTAGTCCTTGTCGAAGACGTCGTGGTTGTAGACCAGCGCGTCCGTGGCGCCGGGGAAGAACTCCAGCAGGAGCTTCTCGATCTCCGGGTAGAAGACGCGCTCCACTTCCGCCGAGTCGTAGAAGTTGCCGCACTTCGATTCGCAGTGGCCGAGCGACACGCCGAGCTTGTCCATGCACTCCGGGCTGCTTGGCGACAGCCCCGGGTGGTACTCCTCGATGCGCCGCGCGTCGCGCAGCACTTGCGGGAAGTAGAGGCAGCGCCGCCCGTGGTCGCGCTCGTAGGCGCGCACCGCCTTCGCTTCGTCCTCGCGGGCGGGGTCCGTCCACAGGGCGTTCGAGGAGACGATGGAGTAGGACGGTTCCTCGTGGACGGTGTAGCGCAGCGGCAGCGCCACGCCGCCTTCGGGCGCGACGATGCCAGCCTGCCGGATGTGGTCCAGGCACTCGTCGTAGGTGCGGAAGCCCAAGCCCCACTTCGTCTCGATGGGCCCCGGCGGCGCATTCTCGATCATGTCGATGACCGCCTGCCCGGTGCCTTCGGCGACCTGCGCGAGGGCGGCTTCGGTGGCCGCCGCGGTGCCAGCGTCGCCCTGTTCCTCGAACGCCATGTAGGAGATGCCGCCGTTCGCGGCGATAGGCGCGGGCTGCCCCTTGGTGAGTTGGAACGGCGGCATGTAGGCGGAGGCAGCCGCCTCGTCCACGCCGTTCGCCCTAGCTTCGGTTGCCTGCATCTGCGCTGTGTCCGGTCAGGAAAGCGCCGGATTATGGCATACCGAGGCGGGGAGCAAACGCCCGGCGCCGGAACGGCCTCAGCGCAGCTTCCACGGCGGCGTGGCGTCCCAGTCGAAGGGCTCGATGCCGTCGTCGGTGATGAGCCAGACGGACGCCTCGGCTTCGTCGCCGTCGATGTCCAGGAAGCCGATGGTGCCGTACTGCGTGTCGTAGTTGTGCGGATAGGTCGGCGAGCCGGGGTTGACGCACAGAATGTCGCCGATATTGGCGATCAGCTCGGTGTGGCTGTCGCCGGAGACGATCACGTCCGGGCGCTGCTCCGGCCAGTAGCGGGCGACGGCGCTCTCCAGCGTCATCCCCGGCGGGCCGGCCTCGACCGGAACGTAGTGCGTCAGCCCGACCAGCAGCGACTCGATGCGCATCGTCCAGACGTACTTCACGCGCGGGTCCTCAGGCTGGATCGGACGCCCGCCGGAGCCGTCCTCGCCGTTGCCACGGGCGCAGTACACCGGCGCCACCGCTTCGAGTTCGTCGAGCAGCGCCAGGTCGTGGACGTCGCCGCCGTGCAGGATGCGCTCCACGCCGGCGAACGCATCGAAGACCTGCGGCCAGAGCGTCGCCCGCGCCTCCGGTATGTGCGTGTCCGCGATCAAGCCGATCCGAGTCGCCATCTTCCCCCCGCCCGTTTGAACGTCCAGCCTTTGCGCCGCTTTTGCGACTTCAAAGCGCAAGCGGCTAGACTACAATAGCTGTGCGCGATGCGGCGACCCCGGCAATGGAGCGCCTGGGCCGTCAAAGAGGCTTGGAGCCGCGCGCCCCGATTTTGCCGCCACCGTCACGGACCGAAACTTGAGCGAGCGAAAACCCATCATCGATTGGCCAGCTGTGCAGGCGCGGGCGAACAGCGACGCCGAGTTCCGCCTGCACGCCCGCTTCTGGAACGCCACGGTGCGCTTCGGCGTCGGCGCCCGCAGGTACAAGATGCGCGTTCAGGATGGCGCGGTCACAACCATCGAGCGGTGGCCGGGCGGCATGGCGGCGGATCTCTCGATCAGCGCGCCGGAAGCCGATTGGGACGCGCTGCTGCAATCGTGCCCGCGCCCCTTCTACCAAGACATCTACGCCGCCAGCATCCACCACGGCTTCGAGGTCGTCGGCGACATCGGCGACTACTGCGCCTACTACCCGGCGATCCGCCGTCTCGTCGAAGTCATGCGCGAGGCGCGAAACGGCGATGCGGAAAACACCGCCACGACGCCGCCAGCGCCTACCGTGTCGGAAACGAACGGCGAACCGCACCTCGATGCCGCGGTGGGCCGCTACGCGCATCTCGCCATCGACGGCGTCGCCCATCGCGTCTACTTCGAGACCACCGGCGAAGGGCCGGTCGGCCTGCTCCTGCAGCACACGGCCGGGGCGGACAGTCGCCAGTGGCGGCACGTTCTCGAAGATCCCGAACTGCAATCGAACTTCCAGCTGATCGCCTACGACCTGCCCTTCCACGGCCGCTCCGTGCCGCCCACCGGCAAGGCGTGGTGGCGCGAGGAATACCGCCTCACCCGCGACTTCCTGATGGCCGTGCCGCTGGCCCTCGCCAAGGCGCTCGATCTCCACCGGCCGGTCTACATGGGCAGTTCCATCGGCGGCCACTTGGCGGTGGATCTGGCGCAGCACCACGGCGAAGCGTTTCGCGCCGTGGTCGGCTTGGAGGCTTCGGCGTACACGCCCGGCGGCTTCGTGGACGAGTTCCACCATCCACGCATCGGCAACGACTACAAGGCGCACCTGATGTACGGGATGATGGCGCCCGGCAGCCCCGAGGCGCTGCGGCACGAGACGGCCTGGGTGTACAGCCAAGGCGCGCCGGCGGTCTTCAAGGGCGACCTCTACTACTACAGCGTCGACCACGACGTGCGCGAAAGCGCGGCCACCATCGACACGTCGGTCTGCTCGGTGGACATTCTCAACGGCGAATACGACTGGAGCGGCACGCCCACGGCCGGCGCCGAACTCGCCGCGTCGATTCCCGGCGCCCGCTACAGGACCATGCCGGGCCTCGGCCACTTCCCGATGAGCGAGCATCCGGAGAAGTTCCTCGCCGAGATCCGCCCAGTGCTCAATCGAGCGGCGGCGGCGTGACCCGCGCCGTCGAGACGCCAGCCGCACCAGCTCTGGCGTTCGGCGCACCCAAGCGCCTGTTTTCCAGCATCTTGGCCAGCATTCCATCCGGTCGCGCCCGGCGAGTGCTGACGCAGGGCGCACTGGCGGCGCTCTCCATCCTGGCCGCGCTCGCCCTCTGCGAAGCCACCTTGCGGTTCTTCTTTCCGAAGTACGCGAGCGTCGCCGAGGGGCACCACTACTACGCGAACGTGAGCCGCATCTGGTCGCCGCGGCCTAACTCTTCGCACTTCACCGCGCATCCGGACACCGGCGAGTACATCCCCGTCTTCTACAACGACTTCGGCATGCGACAGCATCGCCAGTTCGACCCGCAGATGCTCGACGGGGCCACGAACGTGGCCTTCTTCGGCGATTCCTTTACCGAAAACCGCAGAATCAGGTCGGCCTACTCCTTCACGGAAAGCCTGGACTTCCTCCTCAACCTGCACGAAAGGGCGGCGTTCAACGTCCTCAAGTTCGGCGTCGACGGCTACGGGCCGGGGCAGGAGTTCATCTGGTATCGGCAGTTCGAGCAGCGCGATGCGCTGGACCATGTCGTCTACGTCTTCTGCGACAACGACATCGGCGACTTCCATCGCCACGGCCTCTTCTCGCTGGACGACGCCGGCAATCTGGTCGAGAACGCCGCGGACCGAAGGAGCCCGTTGATTTCCCTGCTCTCCCGGCTGCACCTGACCTATCTGGTGCGCGACGCCGCCCAGGGCATGAGTCTGCGCTCCAGGGACGGCCCGTTCGCGCCGCCTCCCCTGCTGGATCTGGCGGACGTCGAGCAGCGGATCATCCGCCGGCAAGAGGAAGGAAGCGCCTTCGCCGGCGATGCCCTGGACGACAGCATCGCCACGTTCCAAGCGCTGCTGCTGCGCTGGCAGCGGGAGGTCGAAGCGCGCGGCGGCACGTTCCACGTGGCGCTGCTCCCCTACATACGCAAGAAATGGGCGCAGGAGATCATTCCGAAGCCAATCGACGTCATCGATCTGCACGGCTGCTTCAGCGGCGCGATTCCGAACTACAGCTACGCCAAAGTGAGCTTCAAGAGCGAAGACGCGCACTGGAACGAAACCGGCAACATGGTGGCAGCCGACTGCCTCTACCGCGCCTTGGAGGACGAAGCAGGCCTGCCGCCCGTCGCCGACGACGCCCTTGCCGAAGCTCGCTACGAGTTCTACCGCGGCGTCAGCCTCGGCGACGGTTGGATGCCGTCGGCGACCTGGGCGAAGCGCCCGACGACGATGCGCCACGATCCCAACGCCATTCGCGCCAAGTACATGGCGCTGGACCACAACAGGATGCAACGCCAGTTCCAACAGTCGGACCAGCGCGAGTTTCTGGCGCACGCCGATTGGGACATCTACCTCGTCCAGGAGGCCAGCGAGAGCGATTCGCTCGTCTACGTCAAAGCGCCCTGCCGCGAGGAGGACCTGACGAGGACGTTCTTTCTGCACGTGGACGCCGTCAACCCAACGGACTTGCCGCCAGCGCGCCAGGCCATCGGCTACCAGAACCTGGACTTCGGCTTCGCGCAAAACGGCGGAGCGTGGGTCGGCGAACGCTGCGTCGTCGGCGCCGGCCTGCCCGCCTATGGAATCGCCGAGATACGCACCGGCCAGTACAACATCGACAACGGCGAAATCCGCCCCACTTGGCGAGTGGAGATCACGGCAAACGAAACGCTTCGGCAGAGCGCCGACTAGGGGCCGGACGACGTTGAGAATCGGGCCGGCTTGCGCCGATGGCCGTTCGACACGCACACTTCGCGCCCATGTTCTCTTCGCTTCTGCAACTCGAACGGACCGGCGACGGTGCCTTCGCCGCGCCCGCTTCGCCGGACAAGGGCGAGCGCATGTTCGGCGGGCAGTTTCTGGCGCAGTGCTTGGCGGCTGCGCAGGCGACGTTGCCGACGGGGCGGCCGGCGAACTCGCTGCACGGCTACTTTCTGCGTCCGGGAGACGTGGACGAAGCGGTGTCGATTGCGGTCGACGTGGTGCGCGACGGGCGCTCGTTTTCGTCGCGGCAGGTCGTCGCCGCGCAGCGCGGCAAGGAGCTGTTTCGGATGCTGGCGTCGTTCCAGGCGCCGGAAGAGACGCCGGAGTACGCTGGCGCGGCGATGCCCGCGGTGCCGCCACCCGAGGACGTGGAATACACCTACGACGACTTCACCATGGCGCAGACCGGCAAGGACGCTTGGCATGGTTCGGCGCGGCCGGTGGACATCCGCTACGTCAACCCGCCGCAAGCCGCGCATGGCGAGCCGGTGACCGAAGCGCAGCTGATGTGGATGCGCATCGACGAACGTCTGCCGGATTCCCCAGCCGCGCACCAGGCCGCCCTCGCCTATCTTTCGGACACCACGCTCGTCGACCATGTGCCGCTGCCGCTCGGCCGGCGCTGGCAGGACGCCGGATTCGGCGGCACCAGCTTGGACCATGCGATGTGGTTCCATCGCCCCACGCGAGCCGACGATTGGCTGCTGTTCGCGCAGTCTGTGGAAGCGCTGGGCGGCGGTCGGGGCTTAGCGAGCGGCCGTTTCTACACCCGCGGCGGCGAACTCGTCGCCACCTGCCTGCAAGAGGGACTGATGCGATGGGCTACACCGAGTACAACGCCGGGCACTTGACCGGCCAGGCGGTCGCCGAAGACGCGGTTCCGCGCGAACCGCGGGTGTTCGCGGATCCGGCTTGCGGCACATCCGGCCCGCAGCCTTCGGAAAGCGAAATCGACCATTTCAAGACGCACGGCTTCATCGTCAAGCGCGGCCTCGTCGACGACGCGAGCGCGTTCGCCCAAGTGGCGGACCACCTGTGGCGCAACGTGCCCCGGGACATTCTCCGTCGCGACGACCCGGAATCGTGGCTCGCCGCCCATGACCCGCAGGACGACAGGAAGTGGCTCGACGAAGACGTGGCGCGGGTGGGGCGCTTCTGGAAAGGGAACTGGAAGATGCGTTCGCCGGGGCCGAACGGCATCGGCACGGAACCGTTCCTGGTGGATCGCATCGCCAACCATCCCAACGTGCAAGCGGTGGTGCGGGCTTTCCTGTGCGGCCAGAGCGGCGGGGTGAAGCCGGCAAGTCGTGTTCGCGGCATCTACGCGGTCTTTCCGAAGCCGCCAGCTACCGAGGGGCGCCTGGGCCCGCACGCCGACTACATGGCGGCGCAGCTTTCCGCAATGGTGCTGGCCAGCGACATTCGGCCTCGGAGCGGCGGCTTCACGCTGTGGCCGGGTTCGCATCGGCTGCTGCATCCGCACTGGGACACGGTGCATGGCGGCCGAATGTCGGCGGAGCGCGGCGATGGATTCCGCCTCGCCCGCGATGCCGTGCTGCGCGACATCGAGCCGGTGGAGTTCACCGGCCAGGCGGGCGACGTGGTGTTCTGGCATCCGCGCATGCTGCACTCCGCCGGCGTCAACAGTTCGGCGGACGCGGGCAACGGCGCGCCGACCGTGCGGCTGGTGGTGCCGTGCGACTACCAGTGCGCCGGACTCGGCTATTTCGACGACGAGCAGTTCGGCCCCGGCGAGAAGTACCAGTGGTGGGTGGACACGCGCAACTTCCGCGAAGACGCGCCGACCACCGCCGACAACATCTTCGACGGGTGGGCGATTCAAGGACGATGACGCGGCCTCGGCGGGTGCTGACGCGGTGCGCCCTGACTCTGCTCTCGTGCTTCGCCGCGCTCGCCGTCTGCGAAGCCGCTTTGCGGTTCTTCCTTCCGAGGTACCACGAACCCGCCGCCGCCAACACTCTCCGCCACCCCCACGAAACGCGCGCTTGGGCGTTGGTGCCGAACTCGTCGCACATCAGCAGGCATCCGGACAGCGGCGCGTACGTCTCCATCGTCTACAACGGCCTCGGCATGAGGCAGAGCCGCGAGTTCCCAGCCGGAGCGCTCCGCGACGCCACGAACGTGGCGTTCTTCGGCGATTCCTTTACCGAAAACAGGCACCTCGAGTCCGCGTACTCCTTCACGGAGAGCCTGGATTTCCTTCTCAACCTGCACGAGAACGTCGCCTTCAACGTGCTCAAGTTCGGCGCCGCGGCCTACGGCCCGGGGCAGGCGTTCAACTGGTATCGGGAGTTCGAAGGCCGCGACGAGCTGGCCCACGTGGTCTACGTCTTCTGCCACAGCGACATACGCGACTTCTACAAACGAGAGATCTTCTCCTTGGACCCGTCGGGCGACCTGGTCGCGAACGTCGCCGGCGAGACGAGCTCGTTGAGATACCTGCTCTCTCGACTGCATCTGACGTATCTCGCGATCGACTTCGCTGCGCGCGTCGAATACGGCTGGATGCGCCTGATTCGCCGACGAGACGCACCGCCCCAGCCATCCGTGGCCGAACTGCGCAGGCCGCTTGCCGGCGGGATCGAGACGTCCGAGGAAACGCTGGCCCGCATCGAGCAGCGTATCCTCCGACGGCGGCAAGAAGGGGACGCCTTCTCAGGCGACGCCTGGGACGATGCCATCGCCGCGTTCCAGGCGCTGCTCTCGCACTGGAAGCAGGAGGTGGAGACGCGCGGCGGCAAGTTCCATGTCGCCCTTCTGCCCTACATGCGCGAGGAGTGGGTGCGAGAGCTGATCCCGTCCGCAATCGACGTCGTCGACCTGCACGGCTGCTTCAGCCGCGCGATCCCGAACTACAGCTACGACGCCGTGAGCTTCGACGACCCCCGCGACGGGCACTGGAACGAAGCGGGCAACATGGTGGCGGCGCACTGCCTGTACCGGTTGCTGGAAGAGGAGACGGGCTTGCCGAGCCTCTCGGACGACGCCCTTGCCGAGGCCCGCTACGAGTTCTACCGCGCCGTTGCCGGCAGCGACGGCTGGATGCCGTCTTCCCCTTGGGCGAAGCGGCCGGCGACGATGCGCCACGATCCCATCGCCATTTCCGCCAAGTATCTGGCGCTGGAACGCGGACGCGGCGAACGCCCGCTGCAACTGGCGGGCAAGGACGGGGCGCTGGCGAACTCAGGCTGGCACATCTACTTCGTTCCCGGCGTGGCAGGCCGAGCGGATTCGCTCGTCTATCTGAAGATGCTCTGCCAGCAAGAGGACCGGGCGCGGCCCTTCCTGCTGCAAGTGGACGCGGCCAATCCAGCGGACTTGCCGTCGGAACGCCAGGCGATCGGCCACGAAGACCTGGATTTCGACTTCGAGGGCAACGGCGTCGAGAGCGCCAGGCGCTGCGTGGTCACGGTCGACCTGCCCGCCTACGAAATCGCCGCGGTGCGCACGGGACAGTACGACGGCGCCGGCCACGCCTGGATGGTCGAGTTCACGGCGGACGAGATGTTCTCGGGCGACGGAGAGAAATGACCGGTGGACCCAATGCGCGCCCGCACGGTTAGAATCCACCCGATCTGACGGACAACCGAGGAGGGCGGATGTCCAAGCTGCTGGAAGTGCGCGACCTGCACGTGAGCTTCGGCGAGACGCCGGCGGTGCGCGGCGTCTCCTTCGACATCGAAGCGGGCGAGACCGTGGCGCTGGTGGGCGAATCCGGCTCCGGCAAGTCGGTCACCGCGCTCTCGGTGCTGCAACTGCTGCCCTATCCGCAGGCGCGCCATCCCGCCGGCAGCGTGCTGGTGAACGGCGAAGAGATGCTCGGCGCGGACAAGACGCGCCTGCTCGACGTGCGCGGCGGCGTGGTGAGCATGATCTTCCAGGAGCCGATGACCTCCCTGAACCCGCTGCACGTGATCGCCAAGCAGGTGGGCGAAGCGCTGGTCGTCCACAAGCGGCTTTCGGCGAAGCTCGCCCGCGAACGCACCTTGGAACTGCTGGAACTGGTGGGCCTGCAGGATGCCGAGAGCCGCCTCGGCGCCTATCCCCACGAACTTTCCGGCGGGCAGCGGCAGCGGGTGATGATCGCCATGGCGCTCGCCAACGAACCGCAGTTGCTCATCGCCGACGAACCCACCACGGCGCTGGACGTCACCATCCAGGCGCAGATTCTGCAGCTGCTCAAAGATCTGCAGGCGCGGCTGGACATGGCCATGCTGCTCATCACCCACGACCTCGGCATCGTCCGCAACATGGCGAACCGCGTGTGCGTGATGACCAACGGCGAGATCGTCGAAGCGGGCAGCAACCGGCAGATATTCACCGCGCCGAAGCACGACTACACGCGCAAGCTCTTGGCCGCCGAGCCGAAGGGCGACCCGCCAGCCGCGAACCGCAAGGCGGCGCTGGTGGCGGAAGCGCGCGAGCTCACCGTGAAGTACCCCATCGGCAAAGGCTGGTTCGGCAAGAGCCGCTTCTTCACCGCGGTCGACACGGTGGACATCGAGGTGCGCGCTGGCCAGACCGTGGGCGTGGTCGGCGAATCCGGCTCCGGCAAGACCACCCTCGGCCTCGCCATGCTGCGCCTGCTCACCAGCGAAGGCGGCATCCGCTTCGACGGCGAAGAGATCAGCGACGTGAAGCGCAGGGGCCTCATCCCGCTGCGCAGGGACATGCAGATCGTCTTCCAGGACCCCTACGGCAGCCTCTCGCCGCGCCTCTCCGTGCTGCAGATCGTCGAGGAAGGGCTGCGCATCCACGAAGCGGACGTTCCCAAGGAGGAACGGCGCCGGCGGGTCGCCGAAGTGCTGGAAGAGGTGGGCCTCGAACCGGAGCACATGGAACGCTATCCGCACGAGTTCTCCGGCGGCCAGCGGCAACGCATCTCCATCGCCCGCGCCATGGTGCTGCGCCCGCGCTTCGTCGTGCTCGACGAGCCGACTTCGGCACTGGACATGTCCGTGCAGGCGCAGATCGTCGACCTGCTGCGCGACCTGCAAACCGCCCACGACCTCGGCTACCTGTTCGTCAGCCATGACTTGAAGGTGGTGCGAGCGCTGGCGAACTGGCTGATCGTGATGCGCGACGGCGTGGTCGTGGAGCAAGGCCCGGCCGCCGACGTGTTCGAGAACCCAAGCAGCGACTACACCAAGGCGCTGTTCCACGCCGCGCTGGACCTCGAAGCGGATGAGCAGGTCGTCCGCCAGTAGGCGGGAGTCGTCCGCCAGTAGGCGGGAGTCGTCCGCCAGTAGGCGGGAGTCGTCCGCCAGTAGGCGGGGCTTGTTCGGCAGTAGGCGAGGCTCGTTCACCAGTGCCCTGCACGAATGATCTCGTCCGAACAACGCGACACCTTCGCCGCCGATGGCCTGCTCGAACTGCGCGGCTTCCTGCCTCAAGACGTGGTGGCGACCGCCCGCGAAGCGGTGCTGCGGGCGCTCTCTCGAAGCAACGGCGGCGCGTCGCTCATGTCTGCCGGGCAGTGGCATCTGAACGGCCTTTCGCGGGATGGCGGAATCGCCGCCGGCGCACACCTCGTCAAGGGCGCGAAACGGGCGCGGGCGTTACGGGATCTCTTCACTCCGCGCTTGCGCGAAGCCGTTGCCGCTCTGCTCGATGGCGCGGCGCTGTGTACGCTCGCCAAGTCGCCCAGCCTGCTGTTCACGCTGCCGAACGCCGACGCTTGGACGGTGCCGCGCAGCGTCTGGCATGTGGACCTGCCGCGCTTGCCTGCCGCGGGCATCGCCGGCGTCCAGGCGTTCGCATTTCTGAACGAGGTGCGGCCCGGCGGTGGCGGCACGCTGGTCGTCAAGGGTTCGCATCGCTTGGTGAACGACCGCGGCTTCACCCGCTCCCGCGACATCAAGCGCGTGCTGAAGCGCAAGCCTTGGTTCGAGGACCTGTTCGGCGCCAGCTGCGAGAACCGTCTGCGCTTCATGGAACCGGGCGCCTGCGTGGAGGGCGTGCCGGTGCAGGCGGTGGAACTGCACGGCGGCCCCGGCGACGTGATCTTGACGGACTTGCGTTTGCTGCACACCCCGGCGCCCAATGCCGCCGACACGCCACGCATGATGGCGACGCAGCGCTTCCTGCGCGACGGCGCCCTTGCGACACTGCGCCAGCTCTACGGCGGAGCGGAACCAGCCACGGAGGAGAACGATCGATGGAAATGCTGACGAAAGGCTACGGACTCGTCGAAGGCCCGCTGTGGATGCCGGAGCGCGGACTGCTGTTCAGCGACGTCCACGGCGGCGGGGTCTACGCGCTGGCCGCGGATGCGAGCGTGGAAACGGTGTTTCCGCACCGCCGCGGCATCGGCGGCATGGCCTTGCACGAACGCGGCGGCGTGGTGGTGGGCGGGCGCAACATCGCCTTCAAGAGCTTCGAAGGCGGCGAGAGCGTGGTGCTGCTCGACAGCGACCCGGAACACGGCAACGTCGGCTTCAACGACCTGACCACCGATGCCGCCGGGCGCATCTACGTCGGCTCGCTCGGCAGCCCGGTATTCGAACCGGGCGAACAGCGCCCCGGCAACCTGCACCTCATCGACCTCGACGGCGCCAGCCGCGTCGTCGCCGAGGACGTGCTGCTCACCAACGGCCTAGGCTTCTCCCCGGACGGCGCCACCCTCTACCACTCCGACTCCCGCCGCCAATCCATCCACTGCTACGACGTGGCGGAGAACGGCGACCTGGGCCCGAAGCGCCTCTTCGCCGAGACCCCCACCGGCACTCCCGACGGCCTCGCGGTGGCCACTGACGGCACGGTGTGGGTGGCAATCGCGGGCGGCGGCGTCGTCAGCGTCTTCCACCCAAACGGTGCGCTGGCGCAGAACCTCGACGTGCCGATGCCGATGGTCACGAGCCTCTGCTTCGGCGGCGACGACCTCCGCGACCTTTACGTCGTCACGGGATCAGACGGCGTGGAAGGAACCCGCGAAGGCGCGGTGTTCCGAGCCCGGGTCGAGACGCCGGGGCTGGCTGTGCCGTTGGCGCGGGTGAAGGTCGGATCACTACTGTCCCACTAACTCCATGCGAGTTTCGTCTCTGCTTGCGAGGGAGCGGTCGGGTCCTAGGTCTTGTTTCGAGCAGATCGTCGAGAGGCCATCGCCCGGGAATCGAGAGCGCGGCGAAGTCCAAGGAGAAGACGAGCCTGACTTGGCGCCCATGTACGATAATGATCGCTTCGTCCGCCTGCTTCTGGGTCTCGAAGGACTCATGCATCGAGTCGTCCTCAGCGTCGCTGCGTCGGTTTGCGCCTTGGCGGTTGTTGGCTGCTACTCTGGCGAAGGTTCCGGCGAGCTGGCGTTCGAGACATATCCGGTTGCCGATTTCGATGTGGTCGCGCTTGCCGGGCAAGGTTCGGTGACGATCACGCCGGGCGAGTTCGCGGTCTCGGCGTCCGCGGAAGACAACGTGCTGCCGTCGCTTCGCGTGCTGCGCGAGGGCAGCGCGTTGATGCTGCGTCGGGACGTCGACGTCATCGACGGCATCCGCGCCGAACTGCCGATTGAGTACCACGTGTCCATGCCGCGGCTTGCCGAGGCGCGCGTCTCCGGCAGCGGCGCGATGGCGATTCGAGGCTTTGATTCGCAATCGCCGCTGCGGCTCGAAGCCAAGGGTGCGAGCAGTGTGGACGTTGCCGGGGTGGCTGCTTCGGAGGTGACGATTGCGGCGAGCGGCGCGGCCGCGATCGCCATCGCCGGGTTGGCCGCGCGGCGTATCGATTGCGAAATCAGCGGTTCCGCGCACGTCTCCGCGGCTGGCGAAGCCGAGGCGCTGGCTTTGAACGTCCGCGGCTCGGCCGCCTTTCGCGGCGCTCGGCTGCGTGTCGTGGCGGCGACAGCGCAAGTCGCGGGCGCGGCGCAAGGTTTCGTTTGGGCCTCCGAGACCCTCGATGCTGAAGTCGGCGGCCGTGGGCGGCTGCTCTACCGCGGTGCCCCGACGGTCACGAGGACGCTGCAACGCGAGGGGCAATTGATCGCGTTGGCTTCTTCGTCAGATCTGCGCGATGGCTGAAGTGTCGCCCGTGGAGCAGGTGCGTGCCGAGGACTTCGACTTCCACCTCCCCCCGTCGCTGATCGCCCAGCGCCCGGCCGCCGAACGCACCGGCAGCCGCCTGCTCGTCCTTGGCGACGGCGAGATCCGCCACCGTCGCTTCCCCGACATCGCCGAACTGCTGCGTCCGAAGGACCTGCTGGTGGTCAACGACACGCAGGTGATGAAGGCGCGTCTCGCGGCGGTCAAGGATTCCGGCGGCAAGGCCGAGATTCTCGTCGAGCGCATCGAAGACGAAACTCGCGCCTTGTGCCAAGTGCGCGCCAGCAAGCCGCTCAAGCCCGGCCGAGATCTGTTCGTGGCAGGGGAGGGCGCCCGCGTCCTCGAACGACGCGGCGAGTTCTACCTGCTGCGCTTCGACGTGCCCGTCGCCGACCTGCTCGAACGCCACGGCGAGGTGCCGCTGCCGCCCTACATCGAACGCCCGCCCGACGCGGTGGACGAAGAACGCTACCAGACGGTCTACGCGGCCGAGGCCGGCGCCGTTGCCGCGCCCACCGCCGGCTTGCACTTCGACGCCGCGTTGCTGGAACGCCTGCAAACCCAAGGCGTGGGGATCGCTCGGGTGACGCTGCACGTCGGCGCCGGCACGTTCCAGCCGGTGCGCGGCGAGGACTTGGCGACGCATCGTCTGCACGCCGAACGCTACGCGATACCGGCGGCCACGCGCCGCGCGGTCGATGCTTGCGAAGGGCGCGTCGTGGCGGTGGGCACGACCGTGGTGCGCACCCTCGAAGCTGCCGCGGCAAGCGGCTGCGATCGCGGCGAGACGCGGCTCTTCATTTTGCCGGGCCACCGCTTTCGAGTCGTCGATGCGCTGGTGACCAACTTCCACCTGCCGCGTTCGAGCTTGCTGATGCTCGTCTCGGCCTTTGCTAGCTTCGATGCGGTGCGCACCGCCTATCGGCAGGCGGTCGAGCGCGGCTACCGCTTCTACAGCTACGGCGATGCCATGTTCTGCGAACGCGCCAGCGACGATGCCGCCGGCGTTTGAGGTTCTGGCGACGGACGGCGCCGCGCGCCGGGGCCGTCTGCACACGCGCCACGGCAGCGTCGAAACGCCGGTCTTCATGCCCTGCGGCACGGCCGGCACGGTGAAGGGCATGACGCCGCGCATGTTGCAGGATGCCGGCACGACGATGCTGCTCGGCAACACCTTCCACCTCATGCTGCGCCCGGGCGATGAGTTGATAGCGCGTCTCGGCGGCCTGCACCGCTTCATGCAGTGGCCAGGGCCGATCCTCACCGATTCCGGCGGCTACCAGGTGTTCAGCCTGCGCGAACTGCGCAAGGTGAGGGCGGACGGCGTGGTGTTCCGCTCGCCGATCAACGGCGATCTGGTGGAACTCACGCCGGAGCGCTCGATTGCGGTGCAGCACAACCTCGGCGCCGACGTGGTGATGTCCTTCGACGAATGCACGCCGTATCCCGCCACCCGCGACGAAGCGGCGGCGTCGATGCGGCTGTCGATGGACTGGGCGAAGCGCGGCTTCGAGCGCCACGGCGATTCGCCGAGCCTGCTGTTCGGCATCGTCCAAGGCGGCATGTTCACCGACCTGCGCGACGAGAGCCTCGGCCTGCTCCTCGACATCGGCTTCGACGGCTACGCGGTGGGCGGCCTCTCGGTCGGCGAGCCGAAGCAGGAGATGGACGCCGTGCTCGCCCACACGGCGCCTCGCCTGCCGGCGCAAGCGCCGCGCTATCTGATGGGCGTGGGCGCACCGGCGGACTTGCTGCGCGGCGCGCAGCTCGGCATCGACATGTTCGACTGCGTGCTGCCGACCCGCAACGCCCGCAACGGGCATCTCTTCACCTCGCGCGGCGTGGTGAAGATACGCAACGCCAGGCACCGCGACGATCCCGCCCCCATCGACGCCGACTGCGACTGCTACGCCTGCGCCAACTTCTCCCGCGCCTACGTCCACCACCTGCACCGCAGCAACGAGATGCTCGGCGGCATGCTGGCGACGATGCACAACCTGCGCTACTACCACTCCTTCATGGCGCAATTGCGAACGGCAATCGAATCGGGTAGGTTGGCGCACTTCGCTCGTGCCGTCGTCGACGGCTGGGAATCTGGCCATGCTTGAACTCGCGCCGCTAGAGTTGGCGCCGGCGGCCCACGCCGCGGCAGCCTGCGCAGCGCCCGCAGGCGGCAGTCCGTGGACGATGTTCCTGCTGCTCGGCGGCTTCGCGCTCATTTTCTACTTCATGCTCATCCGCCCGCAGAGCAAGCGGCGCAAGGAGCATCAGGCGCTGGTGTCGGGGCTCGCCAAGGGCGATGAAGTAGTCACCGTGGGCGGCATCACCGGCGCCGTCACCAAGGTCGAGGACGACTTCGTGAAGGTGAGCATCGCCAACAACGTGGAAATCCGCGTCCAGAAAAGCTCGGTCGGCGCATCGCTGCCGAAGGGCACCCTCAAGTCGCTGGATGAGAAGAAGTAGCGGCAACGCCGGCTCGGGCCTCGGCACTCCCACGTTCCTAGGCTTCGGCGCCGCCCGACCGCGCAGCGGTTCCCCGGCACGGCCTTCGCCGTGGCGCTTCCTCGCGTTCGGCTTGGTGGTGGCGCTCGGCTGCCTCTACGCCGCGCCGAATCTCTTCCCGCCGGACTTCGCGCTGCAAGTCACCGTGGACAACGCCGAGCGGTCCGTGGACGAGGGCCTGCTCGACGAACTCGCGCAGCAGCTTGAATCAGCGGGCGTCGCGGTGGCCGGCCGCGAGCTGCTCGCCGATGGCGGGCTGCTCCGCGTCGGCAGCAGCGAAGACCAGCTGCGCGGCAGTTCGTTGCTGCGCCAGCGCCTGAATCCCGCCGGCGAGGAACGCCAATACGTCGTGGCGTTGAATCTCGCCTCCACCACGCCCCTTTGGCTGCGCGATCTCGGCGGCGAACCGATGGCGCTGGGGTTGGACCTCAAGGGTGGCGCCCATTTCGTCCTGCAGGTGGACATGGACCAGGCCCTCGCCAAGCGCCTCGGCGACGAAGTGGAGAAGATCAAGGACCTGCTCCGCGAGCAACGCATCCGCTACCGACGCGCGGACAACGCAGTGAGCGGCAACGCGGTCCGCATCGGCTTCGTCACCCCGGATCTTCGCGCCCGCGCCGTGGCGATCATCGAGGAAGAGTTCCGGCAGCCGGACTACATCGTTTCCGAAGAGGAGGTGGAAGGGCGCCCAGGCGTCGTCGTCACGGTGCAGCAGGCGAAGATCGACGAAATCGAAGACACCGCCATCGAACAGAACCTCACCGGCCTGCGCAACCGCATCAACCAGCTTGGCGTCGCCGAACCGCTGGTGCAGAAGCTCGGCGGCTCGCGCATCGTCATCGACCTGCCCGGCGTGCAGGACAGCGCGGAAGCGAAGCGCAAGCTCAACAAGTTCGCCAATCTGGAGTTCCGTCTGGAAGCCCAAGCCAACGACCGGCCTTCGGACGTGGAGGACTGGCTCTACGAGGGCCGCGCCGTGAAGCTGAACAAGCGCGTCATCCTCACCGGCGACCGCGTGACGCACGCCGCCCAAGCGCGGGACCCCGAATCCGGCCTGCCGCAGGTGGACATCCGCCTGGACAGCCTAGGCGGCGAAATGTTCCAGGACGCCACCGCCCCGAACATCGGCCGCCGCATGGCCGTCATCTTCATCGAGCACAAGCCCATCGTCTCGGTCGAGGAAGTGGACGGCGAGCGCGTGGAGAAGCACGGCAGCCGGGCGGAGAAGCGCGTCATCAGCCTGGCGACGATCCAGGCCGCGCTCGGCTACAACTTCCGCATCACCGGCCTGACGCTGCGCGAAGCCCAGGAACTCGCCTTCCTGCTGCGCGCCGGAGCGCTGGCGGCGCCGATGTACATCGTTGAGGAACGGACGGTCGGCGCTTCGCTCGGCGAAGAGAACATCGAGCGCGGGATGCTGGCGGTCGGCGTCGGCTTCGTGCTGGTGCTGATCTTCATGGCCTTCTACTACAAGGTTTTCGGCCTCGTCGCGGACATCGCGTTGACGCTCAATCTGGTGGTGCTGGTGGCGGTGATGTCGCTGCTCGAAGCGACCCTGACGCTGCCCGGCATCGCCGGCATCGTGCTCACCGTCGGCATGGCGGTGGACGCCAACGTGCTCATCTTCTCGCGCATCCGCGAGGAACTGAAGACGCGCCCGCCCGCGCAGGCCATCCAGGCCGGCTACGACCGCGCCTTCCTGACGATTCTGGACGCCAACGTGACGACGCTGTTCGTCGCCCTGATCCTGCTGGCCATCGGCAGCGGCCCGGTCGCCGGCTTCGCGGTCACCCTGTCCATCGGCATCGTCACCTCCATGTTCACGGCCATCTTCTGCTCGCGGGCGATGGTGGGCCTGATCTACGGCAGCCCGCGCCTCGAGAGAGTGCTGATTTGAGCCGCGAAACCACCAGACGAGCCCCTCGCAAAATAGAGACTCACGCTGCATGACCACGTTCGACTTCATGGGCTGGCGTCGCATCGCGACGGTCGTCTCGGCGGTGCTCGTGGTGATCTCCGTGGCGTCGGTGCTCTTCGCCGGCATCAACCGCGGCCTCGACTTCACCGGCGGCGTGGAAGTGGAGTTCGGCTTCCCGCAGGCGGTGGCGCCGGAAGAGGTCCGCCAAGTGCTGCAAGCCGCGGGCTACGAGAACGCCGTGGTGCAGCACTACGGCACCGAGACGGACGTGCTGGTGCGCATGCCGCCGGTGCCGAACGTCGACCAGTCGCAGCTTGGCGATGGCGTCGCCGCGGCCTTGGCGGAAGCGTTCTCGGAAGTGCAGCTGCGCCGCAACGACTTCGTGGGCCCTTCGGTGGGTGAGGAACTCACCGAGAACGGCGGCCTCGGCCTGCTCGTCGCCCTCGGCGCGGTGATGATCTACATCATGTGGCGCTTCACCGGCAAGTTCGCGGTCGGCGCCGTGACCGCCCTAGTACACGACGTGGTGATCGTCGTCGGCGCGTTCTCCGTCTTCCGCTGGACGTTCAACCTGCCGGAACTGGCGGCGCTGCTCGCCGTCATCGGCTATTCGCTCAACGACACCATCGTCGTCTCGGACCGGGTGCGGGAGAACTTCCGCACGGTGCGGCGCGGCACCCCGGTGGAAATCGTCAACCGCTCCCTGAACCAGACCCTCGGCCGCACGTTGGTCACCTCGCTGACGACCCTCCTCGTGCTCGGCGCCCTCCTGATCGCCGGCGGCGAACAGATCTCCGGCTTCGCAACAGCGCTGGCCATCGGTGTCGTCGTCGGCACCTACTCGTCGATCTACGTCGCCGCCAACGTCCTCCTGGCAATGGGCATCAGCAAGCAGGACCTGGCGCTGCCAGAGAAAGAGGGCGTGGAAGAAACGCCCTGAAGAAACGGGTCCCACGAGGGCCCTCGAATCCTGACGCAAGAAGGCGGCGACGTTCCGGCGCACCGCGTGAATCGCCGGCGCAAGGGCAACCCGGCGATGTCCATCGTTGAATGCCCCTTGCATCTTGAGTTCCTCCGCTCGCCTTCCTTCGCGGCAGCGCCAGCTTCGCCCCGTTTGTGCGAGATCGCTGTTTTTCGTGTGAGACATCGGCCATTCGTGACCACGCGCCCGAAACCGTGGTCCAGGATCGTGTCCGAACCCCAACGAGAGCGCGTCCGCCGTGCTATGTTTCAAGCATGACCGCCCAACCCCAGGCCAAGGGCGCAACGCCCGCGCAAGCCGAACCGCCACCGTTCGTCGAACAGTCGGCGAACGGCAGCGCCCTGCGCTTCGGCGCCGAGGCTCGCGAACCCTGGGACTACGTGCCCGTGCCCCCGTTCGTTTTGGACGCTGACGGCTATCTGGTCTCGGATTCCATGTCGCAGAACGAACGACATCTCAGGCGGCTTCTGGCCTATGCGCCGGCGCTCAAAATGTTCTACGAAGAGCGGGGTGGCGGCATGGTGGGTGCGGACCTGTCGATGCCCTACGTGCAGGGCAATCGGGGGAAGACGCTGTCGCCGGACCTGTTCGTGGCGCGGGAGGGCGAGGAGCGCGAGGACAGACCGTCCTACAAACTGTGGGAAGAGCCGCTGCCGGAGTTCGTGCTTGAGGATCTGTCGCCCAGCAACTGGCGCAAGGACGCGGTGGACAAGCGTGTGCTCTACCGGCGCCTTGGCGTGCAGGAGTACTGGATGTTCGACGAGACGGGGCACCGGCTGCGCGACGATTCTGGAGTGCGCCTTGGTGTGCGACTCGTCGGCTACCGGCTGTGCAAGGGCGACTACGAACGGATACCGGCCAACGACGCCGGCCGCCTGCCGAGCGAGGCGCTGGGGCTGGAGCTCTGCGTGAAGGACGATTTGGTGCGATTCTTCGACCCCGAGACGGCTAGCTATTTGCCGACCCCGGCCGAGTACAAAGCCCAGGCAGCCGCCGAACGTGCCCGTCGAGAGTCCGCGGAACAACGCGAAGCCGCTGCGCTGGCGCGAGTCGAGGCCCTAGAAGCGCAACTGCGTTCCCACCGGGCGTAGTCCGCCACAGTGCCCGGTGGCGTCTCACCGCCACTGCCTACCACTTCCGCTTCGAACTCCGTTCACCCCGCCATCAGCGCTTCGTCGCCATTCTTGCGGGCGCTCGCCCGCACTGCGCGCAGAATTTCGCGGAAGAGTTGCGGGTTGGCGGCGACCACGTTGCCCGTGTCCATGAACCGTTCCCCTCCAGCCGCATCGGCGACGAAGCCGCCCGCTTCGCGCACCATGACGGTGCTGGCGGCGATGTCCCAAGGCTTGAGTCCCAGTTCCAAGAAGCCGTCGATGCGCCCCGCGGCCACGTAGGCGAGATCGAGCGCTGCCGCGCCTTGGCGGCGGATGGTTCGGCAGCGCGTCATGAACTCCAGCAGCACGTCCGCGTAGGCGTCGAGGTGCTTGGCGACCACGTGGAAGGGCAGGCCGCCGCCGATGATGGCGTCGTCGATCTGCAACCGGCGCGAGACGCGCATCCGCCGCCCGTTCAGATAGGCGCCGCCGCCCCGGCTGGCGATGAACTCTTCGTTGCGAACGTGATCCACCACCACGCCGTGCAGCAACGTCGCGCCGCGCACCACGGCAATCGAGGTGCAGAAGTGCGGGATGCCGTGCAGGAAGTTCGTCGTGCCGTCGAGCGGGTCGATGACCCACGTCGTCTCCGCATCCGGCGCCCGCGCCCCGCCTTCCTCGCCGAGGATGCCGTGCTCCGGGTAGGCCTTGAGGATCGTCTCGACAATGGCGTCTTCGGCGCGCCTGTCCACCTCGGAAACCAAGTCGTTCCGCCCCTTCTCCTCCACCGTGAGCGTGTCCACGCGATCCATCGATTGCAGGATGATCCGTCCGGCCCGACGCGCGGCCCGCAAAGCGATGTTGACGAGCGCTTCCATTTGCGACTTCTGCCAAGGCGAGTCGAACTACACTAGCACGGTCTCTTTCCAATGGTTCGATGCGGCGAACGCGGCATCGCGCACCCGGTGGCCCTTTGCATGGACGGCATGGAACAAAGCGATCCCTCCGGCGAACTGCCGGCGACAGGCACGGGCGATGGCGCAAGCCCCCCGGAGCCGTTGGCGAACATCCGCATCGTGCTGGTGGAACCAAGCCACCCGGGCAACATCGGCGCCGCGGCCCGGGCGATGAAGACCATGGGCCTAGGCGACTTGGCGCTGGTGCGTCCCAAACGCTTCCCGGACCCCCAGGCGCAATGGCGTGCGGCTGCTGCGGTGGACGTCCTCGAGAGCGCCCGAATCTTCGACGACCTCGACGCCGCCATCGCCGACTGCGGCCTGATCGCCGGCACCAGCGCCCGCGCCCGCAGAGTCCCCTGGCCGACGCAAACGGCTGCGGAGTTCGCCGCTGGCGTGGCCGAACGCGGCCTCGGCGGGCGCCCGGCGGCGGTCCTGTTCGGCCGCGAAGCCAGCGGGCTGGCCAACGAGGAACTGCAGCGCTGCAACTGGCACGTCGTCATCCCCGCCCATCCCGCCTATTCGTCGCTGAACCTGGCGATGGCCGTGCAGGTGGTCTGCTACGAACTCCACCGCGCCTTCGCCGAAACCAGCGCGGCCGGCCCTGGCGAAGTCTGGGATCGCCGCCTCGCCAGCGCCGAACAGCTGGCGGGCTTCTACGCGCACTTGGAGAAGGTGCTGCTGGCCATCGATTTCCAACAGGCCGACGGCTCCCGCGCCGCCCTGGTGCGCCTGCGCCGACTGTTCAGCCGCGTCTCCCTGGACGAAACCGAAACGGCCATGCTGCGCGGCATCCTCACCCATGTGGAACGGGCGCTCGGCCCCGCGAGCGGCCCCACCGAGGGCCGAAGGGTGCCGACCGGCTGCTCGACGCCATGAGCGCGTGGGAAACCTACCTCAACGACGATGCGCCGGATCGGCTGGTGCAACTCGCCGTTCTGCATGCCGAGTTCGAGGCGCTGCACCCGTTTCTGGACGGCAATGGCCGCTTGGGGCTGATGCTGGTGCCGCTGTTCCTCTGGAAATGCCGCCTCATCAGCAAACCCATGTTCTACATCAGCGCCTGTTTCGAAGCGCGGCGCGACGTTTACTACGACAGGCTGCTTGCCGTCTCCCGGGACGATGCTTGGACTGAATGGTGCCGGTTCTTCCTGGAGGCGGTGCGGGCGGCGATGAGCGCCGTCCGCTGCAACCCGGACATGGCCGCCAAGCATCGGCAGCTGGTCGCCGACGGCAAGCCGGGGAAGGTCGCCCTGGTGGCCGTCATGCGCAAGCTCGTCCTGCTCGCCAACGTCCTGCTCCGCGACGACCGGCTCTGGACGCCCAGAGCGGGCGGCCAGCACGACGCGCCGCCGCCGGAAGCGACCGGGGACGCCGGCGGCCCTTCGGGCGTTGGCGAAGGGAGCCTCGGCGACCGCAGCCAAGGCCCGAAGGGCCAGCCGCCATCCTCCGGCGCCTCCGCCAGCGAACAGCCGAGCGCGGGCATCGGCCCGCCGCTCCCAACCCTCGCCTGAACCCCCAAGGCACCACTGGAAGCATGACCAGCCAAGGAGGCCATCTCAAAGACCACTTGCAACATAGATACTCCAGCGAGTCCAGGTCGATCTTCTCAAGCACTCCGCTAGGCAGCACGCTGCGCAGCAGGTCCGCGACCATGTCCGGGAAGGAGTAGAGGCGCTTGTAGATGGGGTCGCTGGTGGCTTTGATTTCGTCCACGCGGGGAACGATAGCCGGCATGGGGCGTCGACCATGTGAGACATCGCCCATTGGGCACGTAGGAAATCTCTGCTTCCTCACGTCCGACATCACCCATGCCGGCTGTAGGACATTTGCCATTTTTCCGCAAGTCGGCGGCACTGGCCAGCGCCCCCGCAAGAGAGGACATGCCCGCTGGTCGAGGACGACCAAGTCGCCTACGCTCCATCCGGTTTCGCCGCAGCGCGCTGGCGACTCCGGCATGGCGTGCGTCAGGGGATGGCGCTTGTGCGCCTGTTCATGACCACCTCGATGCCCGCAACACCGCCAGCACCCTCTCCGCCGCCTACGGTTGTGGCGGAGAGCAGCGCACCAAAGAACGCCGGCACCCTCGGATCAGGGCGGTACCTGACGCCGCACACCTGTACATGCAGCAGCGGGTGCTTTGACCCTCCATCCGCAGAGGGCTAATGTGCCTTCCATGAGCGCAGCGCAGGGACTCGTCGCCAAGGGCAAGCTGCCCATCGGCATCCAGACCTTCCGGGAGATCCGCGAGGAGGGGTACTACTACGTGGACAAGACGGCCCTCATCGGGCAGCTGGCGGAGCGCGGCAAGCACTACTTCCTCTCCCGCCCGCGGCGCTTCGGCAAGAGCCTGCTGCTGGACACCATCAAGGAGCTGTTCGAGGGCAGCGAGCCGCTGTTCCGGGAGCTGGCCATCCACGGGCAGTGGGACTGGGGCGTCCGCCACCCGGTGCTGCGGCTCAGCTTCGGTTCCGGGGAGTTCAACCAGCCCGGCGAGTTGCAGACCCGCTTCCGGGAGATGCTGCGGCCCATCGGCGACTCGGTCGGCGTCGGCATGGAAGGCTCGACGGCCGCCGGATGCCTCGCTGCGGTGATCGAGGCGTTGCGAGCGCGCGACGCGCGACGGGTCGTGGTGCTGGTGGACGAGTACGACAAGCCGATTCTCGACGCGCTGGACGCGCCGGAAATCGCCCGCGCCAACAGGGACTTCCTGCGCGGCGTCTATTCCGTCGTCAAGGACCGCGACGAGGACATCGAGTTCACGCTGCTTACGGGGGTCAGCAAGTTCTCCAAGGTGAGCCTCTTTTCGGGCATGAACAACCTCGAGGACATCACCCTCGACCCGAGCTATTCAGCCATCTGCGGCTACCGCGAACAGGACTTGATCGACGTGTTCGCGCTGGAACTCGAAGGCTTGGACCTCAAGGAGGTGCGCCGCTGGTACAACGGCTACAACTGGCGGGGCGAGGAGAAGGTCTACAACCCCTTCGACATCCTGCTGCTGTTCCGGCAGCGCGAGTTCAAGGCGCACTGGTTCGAGACCGGCTCGCCGAAGTTCCTCATCGACACGCTCCTTCGGCGCGGCGTTCCCACTCTGGACCTGGACGGCATGGTCGGCTCCGAGGCGCTGCTTTCCGCCTTCGACGTCGACGAGATGTCGGTCGAGGCGCTGCTGTTCCAGACCGGCTACCTGACCATCGTCGGCGAGGACGCGGAGGACGGCCTGGTGCAGTACCGGCTGGGCTATCCGAACCGGGAGGTGCGCCAGAGCCTCAACGAACGCCTGCTGATGGCGCTGCTGCCGGACGCCTCGCGGCGGCTGGCGCAGAGGGCCTCGCTGCGCAAGCTGCTCGCGGCCGACGACTTCGCGGGTCTGGAGGCGCTGCTGCGGTCGGTCTTCGCCGCCATTCCGCACCAGTGGCACACGCGGAACGACATCCGCGGCTACGAGGGGTACTACGCCAGCGTGGTCTACTCCTACTTCGCATCGCAGGGCTTGGAACTGGTCGCCGAGGACAGCACCAGCGGCGGCCGCGCGGACATGACCGTGCGCCACGGCCAGAGCGTCTACGTGTTCGAGTTCAAGCTGGCGGATCGCGGGGCGCCTGGAACGGCGCTGGCGCAGATCAAGGACAAGGGCTACGCCGAGAAGTACCGCCAGCCGGGCCGCCCCGTCCACCTGATCGGCGTCGAGTTCAGCGCCGAGGAACGCAACATCGCCGCCTTCGAGGTGGAGCGGGCCGCGTGATGGGCTCTCGTCCAACAACCGGCACCTATGGACAAGCCGCCCCGCTTGCGAGACAGTAGGCTTCAGTTGGAGGACGCACAAGGGGGAGCTATGCAGGCAGCGATGCCGATTTCCGCCGATTCGCACGTGGTGGAGCACGCGGACGTGTTCGTCGGCTTGGCCGAGCGCTTCGGCGACGACGCGCCGCGCATCGTCGGCGCCGGCACGGTGGAGGATTCCATCGTCGTGCCGGCGAAGGGGCCGCGCGGAGTGCGGCGGCGCATGGGCTTCGCCGGCATGAGGAAGCGCGACGGGTTGACGTTGCAGAGGCGGCGCGGCCACAAGCCGGAAGTGGACGACATGCGCGACGACGAAGCGAAGCGCATCCTCGCCAAGGGCTACGATGGCCTGCGCGCCGGCATCCGCGACGGCGCCTGGCGGCACGAGGATCAAGACGAAGACGGCGTGCAGGCCGAGTTCCTCTACCCCGGCTTCTTCGGCCTCTTCAGCTTCGAGAACACCGAGCTGCTGGTCGCCTGCCAGAAGAACTACAACGACTGGCTGCACGACTACGCCACCGCCTCCAACGGGCGCTTGTTCGGCCTCGCCGCCATTCCCATCCAAGACCCCGAGGCCGCCGTAGAAGAGCTGCAACGGGTCATCAAGAAGAGCTTCAAGGGCGGCTGCATTCCCTGCGCCGCGCCGCCCGAACAGCCGTACAAGGACGAGTGCTACGAGCCGGTCTGGTCGCTTGCCGAGGAAGCGAACTTTCCGCTCTCCATGCACGTCGGCACCAACGCCTACGTGCCGGCGCAGTACCGGCAGAAGAGCCCGCTGCCGCAGGACGAAACCGCCAACTACGCGGCCACCCCCGCCACCATCCAACGTACGCTCGTGGATCTCATGTGCCGCGGCGTGGCCGCCCGGCATCCGAAGCTGAAGTTCGTGGTCGGCGAGTTCAACGCCGGCTGGATCGCGCATTGGCTGGATCGCGTCGATCAAGGCCTGCTGCGCGAATACCGCTTCAAGCGCCAGGACTTCACCGGCGAGCGCCCGCACGAGGTCTGGCGCCGGCAGTTCTACGCCACCATCGAAGACGACCGCCCGGCCGTGCTCACCCGCGAGATCATCGGCCTGGACAACCTGATGTGGGGTTCCGACTACCCGCACGTGGATTCCACCTGGCCCTGCTCCACGCAAGTGCTGGACGAAATCTTCGAGGGGGTGCCGGTCGCCGAGCGCAACAGGATCACCCACGACAACGTGAAGGCGCTGTACGGCATTTAGGAGAGACCGATGCAAACGCTCACCACCGAACAACGCCGCCAGTGGCAGACCGACGGCTACCTGCACCTGCCCGGCGTGCTCGACGCCGAGCAGGTGGAGTTCTTCTCGAACGAAATGGACCGCATCCGCACGGTGCCCGGCTGGGAACCGGACCCGCGCCAAGGCAAGGACCTGCCCATCGGCCACTATTCCTGGCAGAAGCACGCCCGCGATCTCGACCCGGGCGGCTTCATGGATCGGCGCGACCTGCTGGAATACCACCCGGCCTTCATGGATCTGGTCGACGCTTCGCCGGTGTTCGACTACATCGTGGACGTCATGGGGCCGTACATCCTGCTCTCCATGACCCAGGCCATCGTGCGCCCGGCGGATCCGAAGTTCCCCGGCTACACGCACACTGACGGCGGCGAATCCCTGCGCGTGATGCGCTTGCAGGACTCCAGCCCGCCCTTGGCGATGAAGGCCATGTTCCTGCTCACCGACGTCGAGCAGCGCGACAGCGGCAATCTCACCGTCTTCCCCGGCAGCCATCTGCGGCAGATTCCGTACAAAGGCGAGCGCGCGCCCTACCCCAACCTCGGCTGGGCTGGCGGCGACGAAGCCACGCCGAGAGGCTTGAGCGCCGTTACGCCGTACTCCCCAGGCGCAGCGCAACTGTTCGGCAAGGCTGGCGACGTGTATCTCTTCCCGCACGCGCTCTGGCACGGCCCGGCGCGGAACGACTCCGGCAACGCGCGCAAGGTGCTGCTGTACAACTACTGCCAGCTGTGGATGCGCTGCTACGACTACGACGCGATTCCCCCGGCCGCCCAACGCGGCACCCCGCGACAGCGTCGGCTGCTTGGCGACCTCGGCTACGATTTCCGCCCGGGCTCGTACTTCTACGTGCCGAAGGATCAAGTCGAAGTCATCCAAGCGAAGCAGGCGGCGTAGCGCCCGGCTTTCAAGCGCCGAAGGCGACCCCACGGACACGCCTATCGTGGGCGCGTCGCGCTTGTTCGCGTGGCTTGCGCCGCTGACCGCAGCGTTGGCTCTGGCGGCT
This sequence comes from Candidatus Azotimanducaceae bacterium, assembly GCA_965243175.1. GTDB lineage: Bacteria > Pseudomonadota > Gammaproteobacteria > Pseudomonadales > Azotimanducaceae > VXYL01. Next base: position 4,461,851 of record OZ251532.1, read on the forward strand.
GGCGGTTGCGCCGAGGCCGTGCCGCCCGACGAGCAAGGGCGTGTCGTCGCCAGGTCTGGTCCCGCGTACCCTGGTCTCGACTACACGGAACTGTCGAGCGCGCACCACACGCCGGCGGATGCGGCGCTGGCCTTCCTCGACACGCTCTCCGCCGAGCAACGCGCGCAAGCGCTCTTCGACTTCCGCGATGCGCGCCGGAGCTACTGGTCGAATCTCCCGCCGGGCATCTTCGACTCGCGCAACGGCGTTCGCTTGGGCGACTTGACCGCCACGCAGGCCGAGGCGCTGCATCGCTTCCTCGCCAGCGCCTTGAGCGCCCACGGCTACGCCACGACGATGGCGGTGGTGGGCGCCGAGGATCAGCTGGCCGCGAGTTCAGTGGGCGGGCGCTTCCTTTGGAGCAGCGGCGACTACTGGCTGGCGTTCTTCGGCGAACCCTCGAACGCGCCCAAGCGCTGGGGCTGGCAGTTCGGCGGCCACCATCTCGCCGTCAACGCGACCGTGGCCGGCGAGCGCAGCACCCTTTCGCCGACGTTCGTCGGCGTCGAACCGGCGCGCTACGAGACCGCCGCCGGCATCGTGGCGCCGCTGGACGACCATCGCGCAGCCGGCCTGGCGCTGGTCAACGCGCTCGACGAATCCCAGCGCCGCGACGCCTTGGCGGACACGCGCCCGCGGGAGACGCTGACCGGCGCCGGCAAGGACGGCGTCGTGCCCGCCGTCGATGGCGTTGCCGTGGGCGCTTGGAACACGGAGCAGCAACATCGACTGCTCGATCTCGTGGGCTTGTGGCTGAACATGCTGCCAGCCGCAAGCGCCGAGGCGCGCTTGGCGGAAGTGCGCACAGACCTCCCCGGCACCTATTTCACTTGGCACGGCGACACGAACGGCACCAGCGCCATCTACTACCGCGTACAAGGGCCGCGCCTGATCATCGAGTTCTCCACCCAGGGCCGAATCAGCGCGGACGGCGGCCACTACCACTCCATCTACCGCGACCCGACGAACGACTACGGCTGGGTTGCCGAGAGAGGCCATCCGAGTGAGGAGTAGGTCTCCGTGACCGCCACTCGTCGCGGAACATCCCCCGCGCCGCTTGGGTTCAACCGCCAATCGACCCGTGTCGCCATTCTGAAGGCGCGGCGCCGCATCGAGGCACTCAAGGGCGGCTGGCGGCAGCGCATCAATCCGCCTTTGGTCGCTCTGCTGCTGGCGTTGAGTACGCTGTTTCTCTTCGCCGCCGACCGCGGGCACTTCTACAGGATCGGGCATCACGACAACGTTTCGGCGGAGGCGCTGACGCTCGCCGAGAGCCTCTCGCCTGAACACGACTTCGCTCCATTCCAGGCCTTGGCGCTCGACGAGGACGGCAACCCAGCGCCCACCCGTCTGTACCACCGCTTTCCGCTAGGTGGCTTCGCGTTGATCAAGCTTGCCACCATCCCTTTCGGCGACGATCTCTCCGCGAAGATCCTCGCTGCCAGGATGCTGATGCTCGCTTTCTTCAGCGCTGCCGCCGTACTCGCATACCTCGCTCTAGCCCGCATTACCGGCAGTCCCTGGATCGCTTGCGCGGCAACCGCCTTGGCGTTTTCGATCCGTCGCTGCCTCTACTACAGCGACATGATCAGCGTCGAGGTGTCGCTGGACCTTTTCTCCGTGATGCTCGTCTTCCATGCGCTGACCATATACGTCCAAGAAAACCGCTTCCGGCAGCTCGTCGTCAAGGTGTGCGTTGCGCTATTGCTGGGCTGGCACGTCTACGCCTTGCTGCTGCCTTTCATTGCATTGAGCGTCGCGATCGAGATGTATCGGGCTTACGGACAGCTCCGACATGCTCCGTTGCTGGCCCGGATGCGGCGTCTTGCCGGTGTGCTCGTTCTTGGCCGCCCCACCGCACTCGGCGCCGTCGCTTTGGCTTTTGGTTCCTTGGTTCTGGGGCTCCAGTTGATCAATGAATGGACTGCGCTAGGCAATGCGGCGCCAAGCGACGATTTGTCGACACTCGAATCGATATTGGGGCGAACCGGGATCGATCCGTCTGTTCTCCCCTACCCTAGCCAGAGATTCGCATGGCCGATTATCTTGGAGCACCAACTTCACGCCCTCGGCAACGGGATTTTCCCCTTTGCCCTGCCGGGTTACGCCGGCCCGCTGCAATTGGACGGATATCCGAGCGCCGAGGCGGCATTCGCGGACATGCCTTATATCGGTGTCTTCGCGTTAGCCATTTGCATCGTCGGGCTGTGCTTCGTCCGCCAGCGCCTATTGCTGGCGACCTTGACGTCGTTCGGCTTTTTCTGGAGTCTGCCTATGCGCCACACGACGGCGTTCCACGATTACGAAATGGTGTTCCATGTCGGCGTACCCATGACTCTGTTCTCGTTGGCTCTGCTGCACATGCGGAGACTGTCCGGCGAGCCCCTCATGGCCCGCCTTGCCATCGTCGCGCTATTGACGTTCGTCTTCTCAAGTTGGCGAATGAGCCTCGTCGGGGGAGAGCGGCAGAAGGACTACGACGATCTCCAGAAGGAAATCGTCGCAGACTTCCAAGCGATCCGCAGCCTCACGCATGGAGGCGTCATCGGGATCATGTCGAAGGAGACCGATGTCACGCTAAGGGCCGGATACGTGTACAAGCCTCTGCTCTACTACCTCAACTCGAGAGTCCTCGTACCGGAGAGACACCCGCTCGAGTTCTCACTGCGCCAACAGAAGCTCGACGCAGTCGATTTTCTGTTCTCCGATCGGCGCGACTCGATCGCCAAGACGCTCACACCTCGAAACAAGCGGTTCTTCCTCTACGAGAAGGACGCCTACGTTGACCCGTTCGACACGCTCTCCGGCGACCTTGCGGTGCAATCCAACTTCCACGTCTACTCCAGAGGAGACACTCTGACCTACTTCAAATCGCCATGCACGAAGGCCGACACGGCCCCGACATTCCTGCTGCACGTCTACCCGGAGAGCTCGGCCGATCTACCCGAAGACCAGCGATGGCGCGGCTACCACAATCTGGATTTCACATTCCGCGGGCGCGGCGTCCACTTTGCGGTCGACTCGCGACGCTGTTGGACATCGGACTGCGCTCGTCGGACGTCGACCAACTCCAGCTTGGGCTGCACTGCGGAAATCCGCTTGCCCACGTACGCAAAGGCCCAAGTCCGCACCGGACAGTTCACTGGGCAGGGGCAGACATTATCGACCATCTGGTCGGCAACCTTCCCCTTGCGCAAGCCGCCGCATCCTGCGCGGCCCGAAGGCTCCGATGGCTCTTGATTGACAGCACGCTGGGTTCCGGTATAGAACGGCAGCCATCCACGACGCGGCGACGAGCGGGTTCCCATCGTTGGCGTAAAGAGAAGCGATCCATGATAGGTCGACGAATCTTCACCAGCGGCATGGCTGGCCTCGCCACTGCGTTGGCCCTCTGGCAACGGCCAGCGCTGGCGTCCCCGCGCCTTCGCGGGGTCGTGGGCGCGGCAGCCGTTTTCGCCGCCCTCCACTGCTTCGGCGCTCATCCTCCGCCGGAAGACGCCCGCACGTTCGAGGTCGTCGCTCAGCTCGGCACCGTGGTGAACGAACCGGGCGCCTTCGACGGCTACACGCTGTTCTCCAAGTACGAAGAGGCGTATCTCATCGACAACGCCGGGCAGCTGCGCCACAAGTGGGATCTGTCCTCTGGAGCGCCCCAAGTCAGATTGACGCCGAACGGCAACTTGCTGGTGCGCTACAACAATCGGGTGTTCGAGCTCGATGCCGCTGGCGACGAGATCTGGCGGATGACGGTGACGCCTGGAACGGTGCTTCACCACGACTACCTGCGCCTGCCCAACGGCAACATCCTGCTCCTGCTCCGGTCGTTCAAGGACAAGCCCGAGCTGATCGCCGCTGGCGCCGATCCGCGGTTCGCTCCCGAGCGCATATCGTACGCGCATCTGGCCGAAGTCGCGCCGACTCCGCCGGAGGGCGCGGAAGTCGTCTGGGAATGGTCGCCCTGGGATCACCTGATCCAGGACCACGACCCGAGCAAGCCCAACTTCGGCGTCGTCGGCGACCACCCCGAGCGCATCGACCTGAACTATCCGCTGGCCGAACTCGCCACGGCAAGAGAGCGGCTTTCCCACATGCGCATAGGGCGCCGTCTCGACAGGAACTGGATGCACGCAAACGCCATCGACTACCATCAGGAGCTGGACCTGGTGATGATTTCAGTGCGCCATTTCAGTGAACTGTGGGTCGTCGACCACGGCACAACGACGGCGGAAGCCGAGGGCAGGAGCGGCGGCAGGCGAGGCCGCGGCGGCGACCTGCTCTACCGCTGGGGCAACCCGCGCGCCTACCGTCGCGGAACCGCGGCCGACCAGCGCCTGTTCTGGCAGCACCACACGCACTGGATCAAATCTGGGCCGGGCGCCGGCAACATCCTCGTCTTCAACAACGGCTGGGAGTTCCCGGGCTTCGAACGCGACCACTCTTCCGTCGTCGAAGTCGCTTGGGGCGGGCTCGGGGGGCTTCGGGGACCGTCGCCGGGCCGGGCCTGGGGGCCGGCCGAACCGTTCTGGGAATACACGGCGTCGCCGCCGAGCGAGTTTCTGTCGTACCGCATGGGCGGGGCGCAGCGGCTTCCCAACGGCAACACGCTGATCTGCGTCAGCGAGGAGGGGGCGCTGGTGGAGGTGACGCCGGATGGCGAAACGGTGTGGAAGTACGTGATTCCGGTGGCGCGGGAGATTCTGCGCCAGGGAGATCCGATCGAGATCGCCGATCGCAATGTGCATGTCGAATCCGGCAAGCCGTGGGCCATGGGAAGCCGAGCCGAAACCTGGGTCTATCGGGCGACTCGCTACGCGCCCGACTATCCCGGCTTGAGGGGGCTAGACTTGACGCCGAAGGGGCCGCTCGAGGAGACGCCGCGCAAGGAACAGGCGCAGGAAGAGACCAAGACTGCGGCCACCGTGCCGGGCGATTGAGCCGCGACCAGCCTCCGCTCAGGCCAAAGAACGGATGCCGAGCACTCGACGACTTGACGCCGGCAGGCGCCTTCACCAAGCCGTGGGCGCAGCAGCCGTCTTCACCGCGCTCCATTGCTTCGCAGCCGATGCTCCCGACGAACTCCCGCGCACGTTCGAGGTCGTCGTTCAGCTTGGCGTCGTGGTGAACGAGCCGCGCGCCTTCGACGGCTACACGCTGTTCGCCAAGCACCGAGGGGCGTATCTCATCGACAACGCCGGGCAGCTGCGCCACAAGTGGGATGCGCCCTTTGGATTGCAGCAAGCCAAGTTGATGGCGAACGGCAACTTGCTGGTGCGTTCAGCCCGTATGCTGGTCGAGTTCGATGCCGCTGGCGAGGAGATCTGGCGGCTGACGACGCCCCGCGAGTCGGAGCTTCACCACGACTACCTGCGCCTCCCCAACGGCAACATCCTGTTCCTGCGCCGGTCGTTCAAGGAAAAGCCCGAACTGGTTGCCGCCGGCGCCGATCCGCAGTTCGCTGCCGAGCGCCTAGGGTACCCGCATCTGGCCGAAGTCGTGCCGACCCCGGAGGGCGGGGAGGTCGTCTGGGAGTGGTCCTCTTGGGACCGCCTGATCCAGGACCACGACCCGGGCAAGCCCAACTTCGGCGTCGTCGGCGACCACCCCGAGCGCCTCGACCTGAACTATGCGCTCGCCGGACTCGCCGCGGCAAGGGTGCGACTGCCCCCCGGCGTCCGCTTCGGCAGCGACAATTGGATGCACGCGAACGCCATCGACTACCACGAAGAGCTGGATCTGGTGATGATCACGGCGCGGCATTGGAGCGAACTGTGGGTCGTCGATCACGGCACGACGACGGAAGAGGCCAAGGGCAGCAGCGGCGGCCGGCGAGGCCGGGGCGGCGACCTGCTGTACCGCTGGGGCAACCCGCGCGCCTACCGTCGCGGAACCGCTGCCGACCAGCGCCTGTTCTGGCCGCACCACGCGCACTGGATCAAGGCCGCGCCGGGCGCCGGCAACATCCTCGTCTTCAACAACGGCTGGGAGTTCGCCGGCTTCCAACGCGACTATTCGTCCATTGTCGAAGTCGCATGGCCTGGCCTTGCGGGTCTCCAGCGACTGACGCCCGGCAGCGTCTGGGGCCCGGCCGAGCCGTTCTGGGAATACACGGCGTCGCCGCCGAGCGAGTTCCTGTCGTACCGCACGGGCGGCGCGCAGCGGCTTCCCAACGGCAACACGTTGATCTGCGTCGGTCAGCACGGCGTGCTGACAGAGGTGACCCTAAGCGGCGAAACGGTGTGGAAGTACGTGAGCCCGGTAGGGCGCGAGATTCTGCGCCAAGGCGACCCGATCGAGGTCAGCGACCTCGACACGCTTCTTGAACCCGCAGACCCGTGGACCATCGGAACCCATGCCGAGACCACCCTCTATCGCGCGACTCGCTACGCGCCCGACTTTCCCGGCCTGAAGGCGCTCGACTTGACGCCGAAGGGGGCGATCGAGAAGATGCCGCGCAAGGAACAGACGCTGGGCAAGGAACATGCACCGAGATTTCCTCGAAGAGCGCCAGCACCTTGAGCAGGGAATGCACTGCGCGGGCATCTAGGTCGAATACGGCATGTCGAGTAATCGCCGACTGAAGGCAGGCACGCGCCTTCACCGGGTCGCGGGCGCAGCAGCCGTTTTCGCTGCGTTCCATTGCTTCGCCGCCGATGGCCCCACGGAAGGCGCCCAATCGTTCGAGGTCGTCGCTCAGCTCGGCACCGTGCTGAACGACCCGCGCTCCTTCGACGGCTACACGCTGTTCTCCAAGTACCGGCAGGCGTATCTCATCGACAACGCCGGACAGCTGCGCCACAAGTGGGATCTGCCGGTTGGAGCGATCCAGGTCAAGTTGATGGCGAACGGCAGTTTGCTGGCGCGTTCCGGCCGTATGCTGGCCGAGTACAGTGCCGCTGGCGAGGAGATCTGGCGGCTGACGACGCCCGGCGAACCGCGGCTTCACCACGACTACCTGCGCCTCCCCAACGGCAACATCCTGTTCCTGCTCCAGTCGATCAAGGAGAAGTCCGAGCTGGTTGCCGCCGGCGCCGATCCGCAGTTCGCCCCGGAGCACTTGTGGTACTCGCATCTGGTCGAAGTCGTGCCGACTCCGCCGGAAAGGCGGGGAAGTCGTCTGGGAGTGGTCCTCCTGGGACCGCCTGATCCAGGACCACGACCCGAGCAAGCCAAACTTCGGCGTCGTCGGCGACCACCCCGAGCGCGTGGACCTGAACTATCCGCTTGCCGGACTCGCCGCATCGAGAGCGCGACTGCTCCACGGCCGCCGCTTCGGCAGCGACAACTGGATGCACGCGAACGCCATCGACTACCACGAAGAGCTGGATCTGGTGATGATCACGGTGCGGCATTGGGGCGAACTGTGGGTCGTCGATCACGGCACGACGACGGAAGAGGCCAAGGGAAGGAGCGGCGGCCGGCGAGGCCGAGGCGGCGACCTGCTGTACCGCTGGGGCAATCCGCGCGCCTACCGCCGCGGAACCGCGGCCGACCAGCGCCTGTTCCGGCCGCACCACGCGCACTGGATCAAGGCCGGGCCGGGCACCGGCAATGTCCTCGTCTTCAACAACGGCTGGGAGTTCGCCGGCTTCGAGCGCGACCATTCGTCCATTGTCGAAGTCACCTGGCCTGGCCTTGCGGGGCTTCAGCCACCGATGCCCGGCAGTGCCTGGGGCCCGCCCGAGCCGTTCTGGGAGTACAAGGCATCGCCGCCGAGCGAGTTCCTGTCGTACCGTGCGGGCGGTACGCAGCGGCTTCCCAACGGCAACACGCTGATCTGCGTTGGCGAGCACGGCGTGCTGGTCGAGGTGACCCCAAGCGGCGAGACGGTGTGGAAGTACGTGAGCCCGGTGGCGCTGGACATTCTGCGCCAAGGAGACCCGATCGAAGTCAGCAATCTCGACGTGCTTGTCGAACCCGGCGAACCGTGGGCCATCGGGACCCGAACCGAGACTTTCCTCTATCGGGCGACTCGCTACGCGCCGAACTATCCCGGCCTGAAGGCGCTCGACTTGACGCCGAAGGGGCTGATCGAGGAGATGCCGCGCAGGAAACAGGATCAGGAAGAGACCGAGGACGCGGACGCGGCGGCATCCGATGTGGGTCTAGACCGGCGAGCGGGGACGAACGAGGGAACCGGTGGCGGCCAATAGCTCGCGGAAGGCGTCGCCACGTTCGGTCTGGTCGCCGCGATCCTCAGAGCCGCGCGGCATCGCCCGTCCGGAATCGCCGCCACGGTCGGCCTCTACGTCGGCACCGGCGACTGGTTCGCCGCCCCGCCGTCGTTCGCCAATTCAGCCGTGACGGTGGCGCGCGTTTCACGGCATTCGTCGCCGCCCGGTTCGCTCCGTGCATGGCCGCCGGAGGACGACCGCCCGAGCCGCTCGACAAGCCCTTGACAAGCGGTGATCGTGCGGTCAAGCTGCGCTCTAAATGCGCTGTGGCCTACCCGTTGAGGACGGTGCGCAAGCCTAGGCACGTCTCCAACGAGCGAGGCTCGCGCAAGGCAGTCTCCAGCCTTGAAGGCGGAGGACCAGCCGCAGCAAGACGGAGCTATGAAGCGGGTACGCAAGAGAGGAGCCTAGAGAGATGGCGAACACGCAGAATTCCCCCCCCCCGACGATGGCGCATCGAGCGGGAGCCCTGCCGTGGCTAGCGCATCGAGCGAACACGAGGCGGGCGAAGCGCCCGCGAAGAAGCCCTGGAGCAGGCCCACCTTCTACGTCCTCACCGACGTGATCGAAAGCCACGGTGCCCCGGGGGGCAAGACCCACCACCCATTTGGGACCCCGGTCAGTGAGGACGAGAGCATTCCTCCTCTCCAGAACACGAGGTTCAAGAAGTATCGACCAGCCTCCGCCTAGCCCCCTAACGCGCTCTACGGAGCACCCGCCGCCGCAGGCGTCTCGGTCGCCTGCAGGCGAAGCGCCGGCACTCCTGCTGTCGCCGCCCACGCTACGTCCTTGCCTCGGGGCGGCGATGGCTGTACAAACCGCTTACGGCGCATCGTGCGCCACCCACGAAGCAGGGAACCGCCATGTTCAACACGCGGGAAGACCAGTTCGAGAGCGGCGACATCCGGCGCGCGTACCGCACCTTCGAAGTCGCGCCCTTGACGCCGCACATCGGCGCGGAAGTGCGCGACGTGGACCTCGCCGCGCCGCTCGGCAACGAGACCGCCCAGGACCTCCACGACGCCTGGCTCGACTGGAAGGTGCTGGTGTTCAGAGATCAGCACCTCGACCGCGAGCAGCACAAGGCGTTCGGGCGACGCTTCGGGAAGCTGCACGTCCACCCGATGCAGCACAAGTACGGCGGCGACCCGGAGATTCTCACCGTGAAGACCACCGCGAAGTCGCCCTATACCGCGGGCGACGGCTGGCACACGGACGTCACCTGCGACGAAGTGCCGCCGCTCGGCTCCATGCTCTACGTCACCGAGACGCCGGAGTGCGGTGGCGGCGACACCCTGTTCGCGGACATGTACCTCGCCTACGAGATGCTCTCGGCGCCCATCCAGGCGTTCGTCGAAGGGTTGAGCGCGATCCACGACGGCGCCATTCCGTACATCGGCTCCTACAAGTCCAAGCCGCCGCCGGGCGGCTATCCGCGCAACGAGCATCCGATGGTGACCCGCCACCCGCAGACCGGGCGCAAGATCCTGTTCGTGAACCAAGGCTTCACGTCGCACATCGTCGGCCTCTCCAGAGCCGAGAGCAAAGCCGTGCTCGACATGCTCTACCGCCACATCGACTCCACCCCGCGCCTGTGGTGCCGGCTGGGTTGGGAACCGAATACGCTGGCGTTCTGGGACAACCGCTGCACCCAGCACCACGCTGTCTGGGATTACTATCCGCACAGCCGCTACGGCGAACGGGTTTCCATCGTTGGCGAAGAGAGGCCATCCGCATGAACCGACGAATCTTCACCGCCGGCATGGCCGGCATCGCCATTGCGCCGGCCGTCCTCTGGGCGAGACCAGCGCTGGCGTCCCCGCGCGAGGCGCTTGCGACCTCCAAGCTGGTCTACCTGACGCCGATCAAGAGCAACGGCGAAGAGAGCCGCTGCCAGGCGGAAATCTGGTTCGCCTACCACGACGGCGACGTCTTCGTGGTGACACCGCCGGACGCCTGGCGGGCCGAAGCCGTGACGCGGGGGCTCACCAGCACGCGGCTCTGGGTCGGCGAGTTCGGCGTCTGGACGCAGAGCGACGGCGCCTACCGCGACGCGCCGATGGCGATGGCCCAAGCCAGCCTGGAAGCCGACGCCAGCGTCCACGCGCAAGTGCTCGAAGCACTCGGCGCCAAGTACGCGGACGACGGCTGGACGCGCTGGGGACCGCGCTTCAAGGAAGGCCTGGCCGACGGCGGCCGTGTGATGATCCGCTACCGACTGGATGCCTGACCGACCGCGGGAAGCCGCGGCGCCGAACCGGGCCCGATTCGCGTGACGCAGCCGGACGACTCCCGCCGCACCACGCGGCGGCGCGTCTCGATGGCGCTTGTCGCCGCTGTTCTCGCCAGCGCTCCGCTCGCCACCGGCGTGGAGCGCGTCGGCAGCGTGACCCATCCCGGGCTTCCCGAAGTCAGCGGCATCGTCAAGTCCGAACGTGGCGACTTCTACTGGGTCCACAACGACAGCGGCAACAGCGCCGCCCTGTTCGCCATCGACGCCGCTGGCGTTCCCCTCGTCCCGCCGTGGCTCGGCATCGCCGCCGAGGACTGGCAAGGCCACGTCATCGACCACGCCACCAACGCCGACTGGGAAGCCATTGCGCTCGCCGACGGCACGCTCTACATCGCCGACGTCGGCAACAACGGCAACGCCCGCCGCGACCTCGGCGTCTACGTCGTCAACGAACCGGATCCCCGCGCCGTGCAGCGCATGAAGGCGCTCAAGTACCTCCCCCTGCGCTATCCCGACCAGCAGGCCCACCCCGGCGACGTCTGGCACTTCGACTGCGAAGCCGTCTTCGTAGCCGACGGCAAGCTGCACTTCATCACCAAGCACCGCCGTTCGCGCCGCATCGGCGAGTTCGAGCCCGGCGCGAAGCTGTATCGCCTGGACACCCAACACGTGGACGAAGAAAACGTCCTCACCCTAGTCGGCCACCACGACGACATCGCCGTCGTCACCGGCGCCGACATCTCCCCCGACGGCAACCGCTTGGCAGTCGCCACCTACACCGCCCTATGGATCTTCGACCACCCCGAAGAAGGCGAAAACTGGCTCGCCGGCCGCGCTTGGAAACTCGACCTCCCGCAGAACATCTGGCAACGCCAACTCGAAGCCATCGCCTGGCAAAACCCCTCGACCCTGCTGCTCATCAACGAGAAGCGCGACATAATGCGCACGCTGGTCGCCGACTTCAGCCCGGCCCCATGAGGCTCGACTGGCCGCTTGGCCGATTCCTTCGAGCACCGCCGTTCGTGCATCCCGAGCCCATATGCGCGACATCGACCCTTCAGATTGATGCTTGATGTTGTGTGCGTGATGCGCTAAGGTCGCCCGACATTGGCTCCCAAAGGCGGCCTTGGATGCGAACCACGCTGAATATCGACGAGGATGTTCTGGCGGCAGCGAAGGAACTGGCGCGGCGCCAGCGCAAGACTGCTGGCAAGTTGGCTTCCGAGCTGATGCGGGAGGCGCTGCAGAACCGTGCGAAGGAGGCAGCGACGGTCGCAAAAGGTCGGCATGGGTTCCGGCCGATCCCGGCAGGACGATCGCCGGTCAGCAACGAACTCGTCAACGAGATGCGCGACGAACTGGGGATATAGAGGCGTGTTCTCGCTGTTGGACGTGAACATCCTGATCGCGTTGCTTGACGAGAACCACCTTCACCATTCGGTGGTCTGCGGCTGGCTGGACGACCACATCGACGATGGCTGGGCGTCTTGCCCGATCACGCAAAACGGCTGCGTTCGCATTCTGTCGCAACCTTCCTACCCCAATCCCCTTGGCGTCGCGGATGCCATCGGCCTGCTGCGCGAAGCCACTTCCACGCAACACCACCGCTTCGTAGCCGACGACGCGAGCCTTCTCGATTCGGCGTTGGTCGAACGCCAGCAGCTGTTGAGCGCCCGCCAAATTACCGACGTCTATCTTCTTGCGCTTGCCGTCGCGCATGACATGCGGTTCGTCACGCTCGACAGGTCGGTCTCTGCCAACGCGGTATTGGACGCGGACGAACAATCGCTGATCGTCCTCTGAGATCGGCGAAAGACCCCCTCTATAATCACCCGTACCTGAGTATGGCCCGAGGCGGCATGGCCGACTTCCACGAACAGCCCATCATCAACTCGCCCTACGAGCGGCCGGGCGAATACTGGGAGCTGGACGAGAACCGCCAGCCGACCAATACGCGCATCCCAAACCGCCGCCCCGCGGCGTTCGTGATCCCGGTGCCGAAACCGCGCAAGCAAAAGCGTCAACAAGCACAATTGGTGTTCGACCGTGCTGCCGCGGAAGTCAGCAGCGACAGCCAGCGCTACGATTTGGATGCCCATATCAACGGCTTGCGCCGGCAACTGGACGCATGGCGGCAGCTGCCGGCGCAACAGTGGCGGGTGACGCCGCAGACCGCGCGGCTGCTGCAACACTGGCGAGACCACCCCTTCAACGGCATCCGGCCGTTCTTCTGCCAAGTGGAGGCGGCGGAAACGGTGATCTGGCTCACCGAGGTCGCACCGAACCTTGGCCGCGAAGCCCGCAACATCCTCAAGCACATCCAAGATGCCAACGACGGGGCGAATCCGGGCCTCTCGCGGCTGGCGTTGAAGCTGGCCACCGGCGCCGGCAAGACCACGGTGATGGCAATGCTCATCGCATGGCAGACGGTGAATGCCGTGCGGCATCCGGGCAGCAATCGCTTCACGCGAGGCTTCCTGGTCGTAACGCCGGGCATCACCATCCGTGAACGCCTGCGGGTGCTGCAACCCAACGACCCGGACAGCTACTACCAAGCGCGCGAGCTGGTGCCCCAGGACATGCTGCCGGATCTGCGCCGCGCCACCATCGTCATCACCAACTACCACGCTTTCATCCGCCGCGAGCGCATGCAGCTATCGAAAGGCAGCCGCACCTTGCTGCAAGGCCACGGGCCGGATCTGCGAACGCAGGAGACGCAAGGTCAGATGCTGCGCCGCGTGATGCCGGAACTGATGGGCATGAAGCGCATCCTGGCGTTCAACGACGAAGGCCATCATTGCTACCGGCTGCGCCCGCCGGAGGACGTCGAGGAAGGCGATCTCAAGGGCGAGGAAGGCGACGAAGCCAAGCGCAATCAGGAAGCTGCCAAGGTGTGGATTTCCGGCTTGGAAGCCGTGAACGCCAAGCTGGCGCTGAGCAGCGTGATCGACCTTTCCGCCACGCCTTTCTTCCTGCGCGGCTCCGGCTACGCCGAAGGCACCCTGTTCCCGTGGACCGTGTGCGACTTCTCGCTGCTGGACGCTATCGAATGCGGCATCGTCAAGCTGCCCCGTGTGCCAGTGGCGGCCAACGCAAAGAGCGCCGAGATCGACGAGATGCCCGTGTATCGCAACCTCTGGGAGCACATCGGGCAGGAGATGCCGAAGAAGGGTCGCCGTAGCAAAGCCAATGCGCTGGACCCATTGGCGCTGCCTGTACGCCTGAAAAGCGCCCTCGCCGCGTTGTACGGACACTACGAGCAGGTGTTCGCCGCATGGCAGGACGCACAGATCGACGTGCCGCCGTGTTTCATCGTCGTGTGCAACAACACGGCCACGTCCAAGCTCGTCTACGACTACATCGCTGGCTTCCATCGGCAAGGCAACGATGGATCGGAGACCTTGGTGCAAGGCCAACTGGAACTCTTCCGCAACTTCGACGAAACCGGCGCCGCCTATCCGCGTCCACGCACGCTGCTGATCGACAGCGAGCAACTGGAATCAGGCGCCGGGCTGGACGCCAACTTCCGCCAGTTCGCTAGGGACGAAATCGAGCGCTTCCGGCGCGAAGTGGTGGAACGCACGGGCCAAGGCCGCCGCGCCGAGGACTTCACGGACGAAGAGCTTCTACGCGAGGCGATGAACACCGTCGGCAAGGCCGGCAGGCTGGGCGGCGAAACGCGCTGCGTGGTGTCCGTCTCCATGCTCACCGAGGGTTGGGACGCCAGCACGGTCACGCATGTTCTCGGCGTGCGCGCCTTCGGTACGCAACTGCTGTGCGAGCAAGTGGTGGGCCGCGCGCTGCGCCGCCAGTCCTACGAACTGAACGAGGCGGGCCGCTTCAACGTGGAGTACGCGGACGTCCTCGGCATCCCCTTCGACTTCACCGCTGAACCGACCATCGTGAAGCCGCAGCCGCCGCGCAACACCGTGCAGGTGCAGGCCGTCAGTCCGGATCGAGACGCCTGCGCGATTAGCTTCCCGCGCGTGGCCGGCTATCGGGTGGAACTTCCCCAAGAACGTCTGACCGCGACGTTCAACGACGACTCCACGATGGAGCTGACGCCCGATCTCGTGGGTCCGACAGAGACGTCGAACGAAGGCATCCTCGGCGAGAGCGCTCTGCTCACTCTCGCGCACACCGCCTCCACCCGCCAAGCCACGGTGGCCTACCACCTTGCCAGGAATCTGGTGGAAACCAAGTGGCGGGACGCCGACGGCACCCCGGAACTGCATCTCTTCGGGCAACTCAAACGCATCGCCTCGCAGTGGCTCCACAGCCACCTAGTCTGCCGCGGCGGCACCCATCCCGCGCAACTCCTCTACAAGCAGTTGGGGGATGAGGCCTGCGAACGCATCACCGACGCCATCGTGCGCAAGAACATCGAGAGCCGCCCCGCCACGGTGGTGCTGGATCCCTACAACCCGTTCGGTTCCACGGCCGACGTGAACTTCGCCACCTCCAAGGAGACCTACCGCACCGATTCCCGCCGCTGCCACGTAAACTACGTGGTCTGCGACAGCGGCTGGGAGGCCGAGTTCGCCCGCACCATCGAAGCCCATCCCAAGGTGTACGCCTATGTGAAGAACCAAGGGCTCGGCTTCACCGTGCCGTACCGCTTCGGCGACGAAGCCCGCACCTACCTGCCGGACTTCATCGTGCTGGCCGACGATGGCCACGGCGACGACGACCTGCTGCATCTGGTGGTGGAAGTGAAGGGCCGTCGCCTAGAGGACGCCAAGGTGAAGAAGGAGACGATGGAGACGCAGTGGGTGCCGGGCGTGAACCGCTTGCGCGAGCACGGGCGCTGGAAGTTCGTTGAGCTTCGAGACGTGTACAGTATGCGGGAGGAGTTGGACGCTGCGCTGGGAGGAGGACGAGTCGATGTCGGATGAACAGCCGGAGCAGCCCCGGGGCAGGCGCCAGCGCGTGTCGCTGACCAGCCTCTACCTTGACCCGAACAACTTTCGGTTCGTGGATCATGGGGACTATCGTCCGGTCGCGGCGGAGGACGTGTTCAAGGCAGATGTGCAGCGTCGCACGATGAAGCTCGTGCTAGGCGACAACCTCGCGAACGTCGAAGACCTCGTGAAGAGCATCAAGGCGAACGGTTGGCTGGACCTAGATCCCATCCTCGTGCAACGACAAGACGACCGACGCTACTTAGTCGTTGAGGGGAATCGGCGTGTCGCCACCCTCAAACACCTGCGAGCGCAATACGACGAAGGAGCCATCGATCTCGACCGCTTGAACCCAGACATCTTCACCCAACTGCCGGTGGCCTTGTACGACACCGCGGATGAGCGGAAACATCTGGTGATGATGGGTCTGCACCACATCAGCGGCAAGAAGCGCTGGCCGGCAGTGAACCGCGCACTGGCCATGAAGCGTCTACTCGTGCAATTCGATGGCGACTCGGACGCCGTATGCCAGGCGCTTGGCGTGACCAAGCAGGACTTCAACCGCTCCATCAGGGCTCTCGCGCTAGTCGACGCCTACCGGGAGAGCGACTACGGCGACCAGTTCCAATCCGATCAGTACACGCTTTTCCGAGAGGTGCTGGGCAGGCCGCCGATCCGCAGATGGCTAGGCTGGAACAACGTGACCAGTGAAGCCGCCGACCAAGACAACCTCGATCGCCTGTTCAACTGGATGTCGAGAGTTGGGGGCGGAGAAGATAACGACGAAGATGTCCAGACGGATGCAGACGTTGGCCCTGTGATCACCACGCTCGGCCATGTGCGAGAGCTCGCCAAGCTGATTGAAGACCCCAAGGCACTAGATCGCTTGGACGAGACCCGAAGCCTGCAGGAAGCAACGCTCTCTAGCGACCTCTTGGCAAAAGCCGACGTCGATCGCGCCTTCGCCACTTGTTCCGACGGAATACAGCGCTTGCACAGCCAAGCGCGTGAGCTGGACTCGGAAGATCTGGACAGAGTCGAGCAGTTGATCCGGCAGCTGCACGGAGTCTCCTTCGCGCACAAGAGACGGCCTGCCATGTCCGGCGAGAGGCTGCCTTGGCAACCATTCAACGAGTGGCCCCAGTGCCAGTTCTCCACCATTCAGGTCGGCCAGTATCGGGGCATCGACGGTTTGGCCATGGAAAACCTTCGCCGCATCAATCTGATCGCCGGCGTCAACAACGCTGGCAAGACCTCCGTGTTGGAGGCGATCCATCTGCTCGCCCATCAGAACGACGAGCTTGCGCTCTTCGATGCCATACGCTGGCGTGGTCGCTTGGAAGGCGAACCCAGCCCATTGTGGTTCGTAGAGCAAGTCCCACCGCGCATTCACATTGTCGGAACCTTCGACAGACTGCCGGACAACGCAGCCAGGTTGACCATCGAGCGTGTGGACGACCCCGGCAACGACATCAAGGACCAAACGTCGTTTCTATCACGACTTTTGATCGAATCGCGGTACGCAGGGCAGACGCACAACTCCGACGTCGCCATCTTCTCAGACTGGCCGCAACGGACGCACTTCGAGGGGCGCCACTGGCTTTGCCGCTCCGCGCTCACCAGCTCCTTCGGCGTCAACCACCAAGATGCTCTGGTGAAGGCCAACGAAGCGGCTTTGGAAGCTGGCACGAAAGCGAAGGTGATCGACTTCATCAAGGAACACGTCGACTCGCGCCTGATCAACATCGAGCTCGCGGACGAGCACCGCCGTTTCTTGGTGACCCATCTCGACTTCGAGCGAGCCTCTGACCTATCGTCGTTCGGCGACGGGCTTCGGCGTGTGTTCGAAATCGGTCTGCTGTTCGCCAGCGTTCGCGGCGGCGTACTTCTGATCGACGAGTTCGAGAGCGCGATTCACCCGCGGCTGCTGCGTGCGTTCTCGCATGTGGTTCAAGAACTCGCAGTCGAACATAACGTGCAGGTATTCCTCACGACGCACAGCAAGGAGGCGTTGGATGCCTTCCTTCTGAACGACTACGCTACAGCGGACATCGCCGGTTATGCCATCTGCCGTAACGACGACGGTGTTGGCGTTCGGCGCTTCGACGGTGAAAAGCTCGTGCGGCTGCACAAGGCTTTGGACTTCGATCTTCGGGGCATGATGTGAAGAAGGCGGTGCTGGTGATCTGCGAAGGGTTGCACGATGTCATCTTCGTTCAACGGAGCTTGGGCGCAGTTGCGGGTTGCAATTGGTTTGATGGCACTGTCCAAGAGCTGCCTTCGCCGTTCGGGGGTGCCCCGCATCGCTCGCCCCGTGGGTTGATCGCGACGCGAATGGCGCGAGACGCCGAAAAACTCACGTTGCGTGAGACATCCTATTCGGTGCTGCCCCACTTCGAGTCCGCAGTCGTCGACAAGGGGGAACAGACTTACTTCATGCAGGTTCGCGCGGGCGGCGACGGGAAGGCTGATGCTGTCACGGACCTCCTCGGGGCTCTGGACGATTCCTTCGACGCCGGCCCTATGGACATTAGCAGAGAGTACGCGGTAGCGTTCCTGTTCGATGCCAACGGCAGTGGTCTGCGTCAGAGAGTTGAGACCTTCCGTGCTGCCTACGAGCGACATTTTGGGAGCTTGGCAAGTGCCGGCCACGCTCGTTGGCTACGCACGACTAACTGCCACGTTGGCATGTTCGTGTTCCATAGGTCGCCCGAGGAGCCCTTCGGTACCCTCGAAGATCACTTGGCCCCGATGGCGAAGGCCACTTGGCCCGAATACTACGGCGGTGCCCGCGCCTTCATTGACGACAACAGACGTGACGGCGACGCTCCGTCAACAAGCAGCGCGCGCCGGCTGAAGGCCATCATCACTGCCGCTGCGCAGTTCGATCATCCCGGCGCACCGCTCTCAACGGCCGTCGCGCGCTGCGGCATCCCGCGTGAGCAGTTCGAGCAGTGCGAACTCAGCCACGACTTGGCGCGCTTCCTCCAAGGCGTGCCTTGGGAGGACAACGAGAACCAGCCCACAGAGGCCCACTGATGGCACGAAAGCCCAAACAGCCCAAGCAGATCACCGCGCTGACGCACGACGAAGCGTCGCGGAAGAACATCCCGACCGCGGAGCATCAGGCCGTGCTTGGCGACGGAGAGCGCAAGGCGGTGCCGGTGACCTACGAGCGGCGCGACCGCGATCTCGACCCGCAGCTGATGTGGCAGGGCAAGGACGAGCAGGATTGGCAGGATCTGGTGGTGCCAGCGCCACCGCTCTTCATCCAGGAGAAGGTGAAGCCGAAGGCGCTCATAGACGATCTCTTGCGGCGAAGCAAGGAGGATCAAGCGGCGGCGGAACCGCAGGTGGACCTGTTCGCGGACTTCAACGGCTTGCCGGACGACAACGCCCGCACGGAGTTCTACCAGCACGACGCCAACTGGACGAACCGCATGGTCCTCGGCGACAGCCTGCAAGTGATGGCGTCCTTGGCCGAGCGCGAGGGCCTGCGCGGCCAAGTGCAGTGCATCTACATCGATCCGCCCTACGGCATCAAGTTCAACTCCAACTTCCAGTGGTCCACCGGCAGTCGTGACGTGAAGGACGGCAAGGCCGAGCACATGACCCGCGAGCCAGAACAGGTGAAGGCGTTTCGGGACACTTGGCAGCACGGCATCCACTCGTATCTGACGTACCTGCGCGACCGGCTGACGGTGGCGCGGGATCTGCTGACGGAGAGCGGCTCCGTGTTCGTGCAGATTGGCGACGAGAATGTGCATCGCGTACGGACGGTAATGGACGAGGTATTTGGGGACGAGAACTTCACTGCACAGATTACATTTCGAGTCAAGAGCCCCCTGGCCGTATCAGATTTAGCCCGTACTACAGATTTCATCATTTGGTACGCCAAGGACAAGATGCAGATGAAGTTCCGTCAATTCAGGTTGGCTAAGGATCTTGACAACCACCCCGAGTTTTCCCTTGCTGTTGTTGCCGACCGATCCGTTGTCTCTCGGAAAGATATAGTCCAGTCAGATGCTCCTAGTGACATCCGTTTCTTTACGGCCCAAAACCTCGGTTCTTCTGGATATACGCCGTCATGTATGTATGAAGTAGAAGTCCAAGGAAAGGTTTTCAACCATCCCAGAGGCAAGAGCTGGAAGACAAACAGAGATGGTATGCGTCGGCTCTATCGATCTGATCGCCTGCAACCGCTCAAGACAAGCCTCCGTTGGAGGTATTTCTTTGACGACGCGCCAAGTGAGGTGATCAATGATGTCTGGTCCGACACCTTCGGCGAGTCCGAGAAGACCTATGTTGTCCAGACGTCGTGGTTGGCTGTACAGCGCTGCATCTTGATGGCCACTGACCCGGGCGATCTAGTCCTAGACCCAACCTGCGGTTCCGGCACCACAGCCTACGTCGCCGAGCAATGGGGCCGCCGCTGGATCACCATCGACACGTCCCGCGTCGCTCTCGCCTTGGCCCGTGCCCGCATCATGGGCGCTCGCTATCCATACTACCTGCTCTCCGACTCGCCCGAAGGCCAAGTCAAGGAAGCGGAACTCTCTGGTAAAGCGCCTTCCGAAGCCCCGACTCACGGTTCCGTCCGCCAAGGCTTCGTCTACGAGCGAGTGCCGCACATCACGCTCAAGGCCATCGCCAACAACGCCGAAATCGACGTCATCTACGACGAGTACGAGACCAAGCTGGACCCGTTGCGCGAGGCGCTCAACCAAGCGTTGGGCAAGCAGTATGAAGAGTGGCAGATTCCCCGCGAAGCGAACGAAGGGTGGCCGAGGGAAGTAAAGCAACTCCACGCCGAGTGGTGGCGGCAGCGCATCGCCCGTCAGCAGGCCATCGACGCTTCCATCGCCGCCAAGGCCGACTACGAGACCCTCTACGACAAGCCCTTCGAGGACAGCAAGCGGGTGCGGGTGGCTGGGCCGTTCACCGTGGAAAGCCTGTCGCCGCATCGTGCGCTCACCGTCGACGAAGACGCGGACGCGCCAGCCGAGGAGATACGCGACGAACGCGCCCGATACCAAACGGGCGACGACAACCCCGACTTCGCCGGCATCATTCTGGAGAACCTGCAGACCGCCGGCGTGCAGCAAGTCCACAAAGACGATCGCATCACGTTCGCATCGCTGGAGCCGTGGCCCGGCACGATGGTCTGCGCCGAAGGACGCTATGCGGAGAGCGGCAACGGCAAGGAGACGCGGGCGGCCATCTTCGTCGGCCCGGAGTTCGGCACGGTCTCGCGTACCGATCTGGTCGAAGCGGCGCACGAGGCCGCCGAGGCCCGCTTCGACGTGCTGATCGCCTGCGCCTTCAACTACGACGCCGCGGCCTCCGAGTTCGCCAAGCTCGGCCGCGTACCGATCCTCAAGGCCCGCATGAACGCGGACTTGCACATGGCCAAGGACTTCAAGAAGACGTCCAGCGCCAATCTTTTCGTCGTCTTCGGCGAGCCGGACATCGACATCCTGCCGACGAACGGCGGCGCGGACGACGACCAGCTGCAAGTGAAGATCAACGGCGTGGACGTCTACCACCCGGCAAGCGGCGAAATCCGCAGCGACGAAACGAGCGGCATCGCCTGCTGGTTCGTGGACACGGACTACGACCACGAGAGCTTCTTCGTCCGCCAAGCGTACTTCCTCGGCGCCGGCGACCCCTACAGATCCTTGAGAACCACCCTGAAGGCCGAGATCAACGCCGACGCTTGGGCGACCCTCAACAGCGACACTTCCCGGCCCTTCCCCAAGCCCACGTCCGGCCGCATCGCCGTGAAGGTGATCAACCACCTCGGCGACGAAGTGATGAAGGTGTTTCAGGTCTAACTGGCGAAGCGAGCCAGTCCCTTCAGGCGCTACGACTGCGCCAAGCGGCTCCGTCAGTCGATCGTGCGCAGCACCGCGCGCAGCGTGTCGGCGATGGCGCCGATCTCTTCTTCCGAGACGACCAGCGACGGGCCGATGGCGATGGTGTCCATGGTGGTGCGGATGAAGAGGCCCTGGTCGAAGGCGCGGGCGAAGGCTTCGCCGCCTCTTGCGCCGGGGGCGCCGGGACGCGGTTCGAGTTCCACCGCGCCGGCGAGCCCAATGTTGCGGATGTCGCGGACGTTCGGTTCGTCCTCCAAGCCGTGCAGGGCGTCCTCCAGAACCGGCGCCAGAGCGGCTGCCCGCGCGAACAGGCCATCCTCTTCGTAGACGTCCAGGGTGGCCATCGCCGCGGCGGTCGCCAGGGGGTGGCCGGAGTAGGTGTAGCCGTGGAAGAACTCGATCTGGCCTTCGGGGGCGTTGTCCAGGATGGCGTCGCGGATGGCATCGCGGGCCAGTACCGCGCCGAGCGGGACGGTGCCGCTGGTGACGCCCTTGGCGCAGGTGATCAGGTCCGGCGTGACGCCGAAGCGTTCCGCCGCGAAGCCGGTGCCGACGCGCCCGAAGGCGGCGATCACTTCGTCGAAGATCAGCAGGATGCCGTGCTTGCGGGTGATCTCGCGCAGCCGTTCGAGATAGCCGACGGGAGGCGGCAGGACGCCGGCGGAACCCGCGAACGGTTCCACGATCACCGCGGCGATGGTGGACGCGTCGTTGACGGCGACGATGCGTTCGAGGTCGTCGGCGAGGTGGGCGCCCCAAGCCGGCTGGCCGCGGCTGTGGCGCTGCTGCTCGATGTCGTAGGTCTGCGGCAGGTGCAGCGTCCCGGGCAGCAACGGCCCGAAGCGCTTGCGGTTGTTGCCGATGCCGCCAACGCTGGTGCCGCCGAAACCCACGCCGTGGTAGCCCCGTTCGCGGCCGACGAAGCGCGTGCGCGCCGATTCGCCCCGCGCATCGTGGTACGCCAAGGCGATCTTCATCGCCGTGTCCACGGCTTCGGAGCCGGAGTTGACGAAGAAGACGGCGTTCAAGTCTTCCGGCGCCATGGCCGCGAGCCGCTCGGCGAGGCGGAACGCGGTCGGATGGCCGAGTTGGAAGGCCGTCGCGTAGTCGAGCGTGGCGGCCTGCTTGGCGATGGCCTCGGCGATCTTCGGGTGGCAGTGCCCGGCGTTGCAGCACCACAGGCCGGCGATGGAATCGAGCAGTTCGCGCCCGTCCACGGTTCGGTAGCGCGTGCCGCAGGCGGATTCGACGAGCCGCGCCTTGGCCTTGAACGCGCGGTTCGCCGTGAACGGCATCCAGTAGGCGTCGAGGTTCAGCTCGTTGTGCAGGCGCGTCGTCATCGGTCGGTCGAACCTCGATCCCTTCTCGCGTTCAGGTCAGGCGAACGCTTGGCGTTCAAATCAAGTCGGCGGGTTCGAGCTTGAACTCGTCGATCACCTGGTCCGCGTAGTCGATGCGCCCGGTGATCGCCGCGGCATCGCCGTGGCACAGCCGCAAGCACGCCTCGGCCATGTGCTCCACCGGGGTCACGCGGTCCTTGTTGCTCTCGTTGATGAGCTTGTGATGCACCACGCCGGGGGTCGCCACCAAGCCCGGCGAAATCACGTTCACGCCCACGCCCTTGCCGTGGACTTCCTGGGCGAGGCCGGTGGTGAAGCGCTCCAGCGCCGCCTTGCACATGCCGTAGACCGTGCCGCCGTGGCCGCCAGGCGCCTTGGCGTCGGGGTGGATGGCGGCGTGCGAGGAGATGTTGAGAATCCAGCCGTGGCCACGGTCCAGCATGGAAGGCAGGCACAGCTGCGCCAGCTCGAACGGCGCCCAGACCTGCACGTCCATCATGATGCGGAAGCGCTTCTCGCTGAACTCGCGCACCGGCATGAACCAGGTCACCGCGGCGTTGTTCACCAGGATGTCCACCGGGCCGTAGGCGGACTCGGTGGCGGTGACGAGGTCCTGGCGGTCCTGCTCCAGCGAGAGGTCCGCCTTGACGGCGAGGGCTTCGCCGCCAGCGTCGTTGATGGCCTGCACGGTCTCGTTGATGGAGCCGGGCAGAAAGTGGTCTTCGGCGGTGACGGAACGCGCCGACACCACGACCTTGGCGCCCTCCATCGCGTAGCGTTTCGCAATCGCTTCGCCGATGCCGCGGCTGGCCCCCGTGACCACTGCGACCTGCCCCGCTAGAACCCCGTTCGCGTTGACTGCTGGCATTGCCGACATCTCCTTCCCTCCCGTTGTCCGCTGCGCGTCTTGTTCGATCAGCGGCCAATCATAGCGATCAATCGCCGACGTAGCACCTGCGCACTCGCGCACCGACTCGCGTGAACAGTTCGTAGTCGATGGTGTCCGCCCATGCCGCCACTTCCTGAACGCGCACGCTGTCGCCGAACAGCTGCACCCAGTCGCCCAGCGCGATGCGCTCCGCGACCGCGCTCGCGTCCACGTGCATCATGTCCATCGACACGCGCCCGATCACCGGCAAGCGGGTTCCCTCGTAGGCCGCCTCGGCACCGTGCAGGCGGCGCGGAACGCCGTCGGCGTAGCCGATTCCCAGCACCGCGGCGCGGGTCTCGCCATCGGCCACGAAGACGCCGCCGTAGCCTACCGGCTCGCCATCCCCTACGGTGCGCAAGGCGACCACCCGCGCCTCCAAGGTGGCGACCGGACGCATCGGACTCCACGGCGCCGCGAGTGGATTGCCGCCGTACAAGGCGATGCCTGGGCGAGCCAGGTCCGAATGTGCGCCGAGCAGAACCCCGGCCGAGTTGCCGATGCTGGTCCTGGCGTTCGGGAACTTGGCCGCGACCTCCTTGAAACGCTCGATCTGGCGCGCGTTCATCGGGTCCGCGGGGTCGTCCGCGTTGGCCAGGTGCGTCATCAGCACCGCCACGTTCAACTCGGCGAACGACTCCGGGCGCGCGCTGCCGCAGGAGAAGCCGAGGCGGTTCATGCCGGTGTCCACATGGACGGCGGCTGGCAGACGCCGATGCGGTCGCCAGCGTTCCACTTGGGCGACATCGTTGAGCACCGGCGTCAGCCGCCGCTCCGCCATCGTTTGCGCGTCGCTGTCGTCTAAGGGGCCGGAAAAGACGTAGATGCGAGGTGCGTCGTCCGCAGCGCGCAGTTCGATGCCTTCCTCGAGCGTGGCGACGAAGAAGTCTGCACAGCCTTCCTTGCGCAGCGCCTGCAGCACGGGGACCGCGCCGAGGCCGTAGCCGTTCGCCTTCACCACCGCGCCCGCGTTCGGCGCCGCGTCCGCGATGCGGCGGTAATTGGCGCGCAGCGCGTCCAGATTCACGATCAAGCGGGCGAGTTCCATGCCGATGTCCGTCCCTGCTACTGCTCGGCGCCACGACCAGCGCGAACGCCGACGCGATTCCTTCCTTGGACAACGCGGACTATACAGCGTTGCCGAGATCCTTCAGGAGAACCGTCACGACAAGTCCAACGGGTCCACGTCGATGGACCAGCGCACTCCGGCGGCCTTGACGTCGGCGTCTTCCAAGCGGCGCAGCGCGTCGTGCAGACGCCCACGGCGCTCGGCGATCACGAGCAGCTGGCTGCGATGCAAGTCGGCGCGCCGCGCAATCGGCGCCGGCGCCGGGCCGAGCACGTCCACCTCCGGAGTCGCCAGCACCTCGGCGGCCTGCCCGAGCAGCGCTTGCGCGTTCGCCGCCTTCGCGCTCTGCGCGCGCACCAGCGCCAGAGCGGCGAACGGCGGAAGTTGCGCCGCGGCCCGCAGCGCGCGTTCGTTCTTCGCGAAGCCGCGATAGCCGGCGGCGATCAATGCGCGGAGATTCGGATTGTTCGGATCGAACGTCTGTATCCACACCTCGCCCGGCCGTTCGGCGCGCCCGGCGCGTCCCGCCACCTGCACGATCAGCTGCGCGGTGCGCTCCGGTGCGCGAAAGTCCGCAGACAGGAATCCGGCGTCCGCGCCGAGCACGGCGACCAAGGTGACGTTCGGGAAGTGATGGCCCTTGGCGAGCATCTGCGTACCCACCAGGATGGCCGGGCCGCCCTCGCGCATCGCCGCGAGACCGGCGTCCAGGCGGCTCGCGCTGCGCACCGTGTCGCGGTCGATGCGGTGCAGGGGCACATGCGGATGGTGTTCCGCCAGCGCTTCCTCCGTGCGCTGGGTGCCGGCGCCGAGGGGAATCAACGCCGTGTCGTGGCAATCCGGACACGCCTGCGGAACGTCGCGCCGGGCGCCGCAGTGGTGGCAGCGCAGCTGGCGCCCCGCAAGGTGGTAGACGAACTTCGCGTCGCAGTGCGGGCATTGCGCCCGCCAGCCGCACGTCGTACATAGCAGCACCGGCGCGTAGCCGCGGCGATTGACGAACACCAGCACTTGCCCGCCGGCCGCGAGATGGCGGGCGATGGCGTCCCGCAACGGCGCGCTGAACCCCTGATCGAGTCGAACGCCGCGCACGTCTAGCACGCGGTAGGCGGGCATCGCCGCGCCGCCAGCCCGTTCCGGCAAGCGGGCGTACCGATAGCGGCGCCGACGCGCGTTCTCGAAGGTCTCCAAGGAGGGCGTGGCGCTGCCGAGCACGACCGGGATGGAGAGCAGCCCCGCGCGTTTCACCGCCACGTCCCGCGCCGAGTAGCGCAAACCCTCCTGCTGCTTGAAGGAGGCGTCGTGCTCTTCGTCGACGATGATCGCGCCGAGATCCGCGAACGGGGTGAACACCGCCGAACGGGTGCCGATCAGCACCCGGTGAACCCCTTGCGCGCACTTCGTCCAGATGTCGAAACGGCGCACGTCCGAAACCGCCGAGTGCAAGGTCGCCGCAGCGCCGAAGCGTTCTCTGAACCGAGCGGTGGTCTGCGGCGTCAGGGCGATTTCCGGCACCAGCACCAGCGCCTGCTGGCCGCGTTCGAGGACTTCGGCGATGACGCGCAGATACACCTCGGTCTTGCCGCTGCCGGTCACGCCGTCGAGCAGGTGCGTGGTTGCGGTGCCGAGCGACGCGACGATGGCTTCGGTGGCCGCGGTCTGCGCGGCGGTCGGCGCGATCCGGTGATCTTCGCGGACGCTGTAGCGAGGCATGGTCGCTTCGCGCCGCACCAGTCCTTTCTCTAGCAATGCACGGAGATAGCTGCGGTCGATGTCGGCGCCAGCGAGGTCGGCATCCAACACCTCGCCGAGACTCTGCAAGCGCAGAAACGTCTCGCGTTGTTTCGGCGCGCGACGAAGCACGTCCCCCTCGTCGTCCAAGGTGCGCCAGACGGTCTCGCCGAAGTCCGGCGGCTGCCGGCCGCGTTTCGCGGCGACTGGAAGCATCGCCGCGAAGACCTCGCCGATCGGGTGGTGGTAGTAGCCGGCGATCCACTCCGCAAGCGCGACCAGATCGGGCGGCAACAGCGGCGCTTCGTCCAGCACCTCTTCAACGGCTTTGAGCGAATGCATGGCGGATTCGCCCTTGCCGACCACGACGCCGACCACGGATGCGTTGCCGAAAGGGACGCGCACTCGCGTGCCGCGCTCGGGAAAGCCCGCTTCCGACGGCGCGTAGTCGAACACCTGGCGCAACGGCCTCGGCACCGCGACCTGCACCGTCATGCACGGCACGGCATCGCTCGCAGACGAACGCAAGCTGTGATCTTCCATCGGGCCGAAGTGCGCCGAGCTTCGAGGCGGTCAGTCTGTAGCGTTCACCGCGACGACGCAAAGGCTGTGCATCGGGGGTGTGCGACATTGGTGGCATCTGCTCCCGCATCCTGGGAGCGCGGGCGTCCTCGCCCGCATTCTGGTTCACGGCGTTCGCCTGTGCGGGCGAGACGCCCGTGCTCCCAGGGCCGCCGCGGCTGGACGCGGTAGCGTTTGGCGGCGAAGTCGCGGCTCCCAGCACTGGTGCCACCGAATGTCGCACACCCGCGGCACCGCGTCTCGGCTCTTCATGCAGGCAGCCCCCAGCGCTCCCAGCCGAGGACCCGCTTGGCGTTGACTCTCTCGGCTAACCGCGACCTCTACGCCACGCGGCGAAGCCGCGGCTTCGCCGACGCCTGCTCCGCCAACACCTGCCGCGCCATCGCGTCCGCCACGACGCTCTCCGGTTCGCCGCTCGCCGCGGACTCGTCGAAGACGCGCGCCAAGCGGGTGCCGATGCCCAACACGGCCTGTTCGAAGCCGGGGCGGCCCAGATATTCCAGCCCAGCGCTGATCACGCCGCCGGCGTTGATCACGTAGTCCGGCGCGTAGAGGATGCCGCGCCGCTTGAGGATCGCCGGGACGTCGTCGGTTGCGATCTGGTTGTTGGCGGAACCGGCGACGGCGCGCGCTGGCATCGTCTCCGCCAAGGTCGCGGTCACGGCGCCGCCCAACGCGCAAGGGGCCACGATGTCCGCATCCGCCGCCAAGACCGCATGGACCGGCAGCGCCACAGCGTCGAAGCGCTGTTCCGCGACTTGCACTTTCGCGGCGTCGATGTCCGCCACGATCAGCTTTGCGCCAGCGCGATGCAGCCGTTCGCAGAGCGCCATGCCGACGTTGCCGAGCCCTTGCACCGCCACGCGCACGCCTTGCAGGCCGTCGAATCCCAGGCGCTCGGCGACCACGCGAATGCCGGCCAGCACGCCCTGCGCGGTCTTCGGGCCGGGATTGCCGCCGATGCCGCGGCGGCCGATGCCCGTGACGTGGCGCGTCGTCCTGGCCATGTGGCGAAGGTCCGCTACGCGCATGCCCACGTCCTCGGCGGCCACGTACTCGCCCCCGAGTTCCTCGACGCAGCGACCGAACTGCGCCAGCGCCGCTTCGGTGATGGGGCGCGAGCCCGTGGCGCCTTGGCGCTCCGCCAGGATGACGCTCTTGCCGCCGCCGAACGGCAAGCCAGCCAGGGCGTTCTTGAAGGTCATGCCGCGGGCAAGCGCGAGCACGTCCGCGATGGCGGTTTGCTGATCGGGATAGACCCAGCGCCGGACGCCGCCCAAGGCCGGCCCAAGCGTGACGTCGTGGATGGCGATGACCGCGCGCAGCCCGGTCGCGGGGTCGTTGCGGATCACGACGCGGTGGAAATCCTCGCATTGCATGGCGTGTGTGCTCCCTCGGAGAAGGTTGGTGGTAGGAATCAGTGGACAGTCGCACCCTATTCGCCTCGGCGAGTGATTTCCTTGCGAAGTTTGCGCGATGTGGCTGAATAGGGAAACGTATTGCCTAATCCGAGGCGGAGATGGAGTACATGATTGCGTTCCTGCGTCCACTGGCAGGATGAAGCTGTTTCTCGAGGCGCAGCAGTTCGCCGTGACTCGATTCGGGAACGTGCGGCCGGGCCGACGCCAGCGTGGGAAGCGCGCTGCGGGCGACCAGCGGCAACGAGGCGTTCGCCCCGTTGCCGCAGCCGTGGTTCAGCCAGCGGTCATGCAGAAGAAGTTGAGCTTGTGGCCGTCCATGTCGCGGAAGTAGCCGCCGTAGAAGCCGGCGCCGCGCGGCCCGGGGTCGCCTTCGTTGGCGGCGCCGAGTTCCAGCGCCTTGGCGTGCAGCTTGTCCACCTGCTCCGAGGTTTCCACCACGAGCGCCACCATCACGCCGTTGCCGACGGTGGCGGGGTTGCCGTCGTAGGGCTTGATGACCGCCACCATGGGCCGGTCCATGCCGGTTCCCCAGCCGACCAGGTTGTCCATGTCGAGCAGGCGGGTGGCGCCGACTTCCGCGAACAGCGCGTCGTAGAAAGCCGCCGCCTTGGCGATGTCGTTGGTGCCGAGAGTCGTGTAGCCGATCATCCGTTCGTCCTCTTGTGTTCGGTGGTTGGAGAGACGCGCCTCAGCCTTCGCCGGCGAGGTTCTGGAGCAATGCCGTGGTGCGCGCGAAGGAGCCGCGGCTGTCGTCGCCGGCCGGGTAGATGCTGGCGATCACTTCCGTTGCCCCGGCGTCGAAGTACGCTTGCAGTTCCGCCGTCACTTCCGCTTCGTCGCCGACCACCGCGATCTCGCCGGCCTGGTCGAAGCCTTCCGCATCCAGCTGGCGGCGATAGTTGGGAAGCTGGCCGTAGCCTTGGAAGATCTGCACGGCGCGGGCCGTTGCCTGGGCCTTGTCGTCGTGGACGCAGACCGGCAGGCCGACCACCACCCGAGGCGACGGGCGGCCAGCGTCCGCCGCGGCCTCGGCGATGCGCGGCGCGGTGCTCGAACGAATGGTGTTCTTGCCGACCATCCACGTCACGGTGCCGTCCGCCACTTCGCCAGCGGCCTTCAGCATGAGCGGCGCCAGCGCCGAGACCACCACCGCGAAGGGCGCCGCGTCCGGACACGCGAAGCCGGTGCGGACGTTGAACATGCGGCCTTGGAAATCCACCCGCCCTTCGCTGCCGAGCGCCTTCAGGATCGACACGTACTCGCGCATGTGCAGGGCCGGCTTCTCGTAGGCGAGGCCAAGCGCCTCGATGCCGGGCGCGTGGGAAGGGCCGACGCCGAGCACCAGGCGACCGCCGCAGAGCGCGTTGGTGGTGGCCGCCTGCTGCGCCAAGGCGCTCGGATGGCGCGGATAGCTCGGCACCACCGCGGTGCCCAGTTCGATGCGGCTGGTCTCGCGCCCGGCCAGCGCCAACATGGTGAGCGCATCGAACGTCCCGACCTGCGGCGTCCAGTAGCTGGCGAAGCCCTGCTCTTCGCGCTGCGCGATCTCGTCCACCAAGCTCGCCAGCGGCTGCCCCCGCCGCACGTTGCCACCGTAGATGCCGATCCTCATGAGTTCTCCCTTGCTGCACGCATACCGGACAAGCGCTCGCGCTTCGGCGCCGCGACTCCCCCGAACTTTGCGCGGAGCTTAGCAGGTACGAGAGCCGATGCGGCTCCCCAAAGTGGCAACGCGGCCTAGCCTCGGCTACGATGCGCGAGTCGGGTGGATCGAGCAACGGAGGTCGCCCATGCGCCGCTCGCGCACTCTGAAAGCCGCGCTGCTGCTTGGACTGGCCGCTTGGTGGTTGCCCACCTTGGCCGCGGACGGCGACCGCGTGTCGCAGCAAGAGATTGAAGACACCTATCGCGCCAAGAAGCAGGGCGAACATCTGTACCGCGCCGGCAAGCATCAGGAAGCCGTTCCGTACCTGGAGTTCGCGGCCCAACGCGGGTTCAAGCAGGCGCAGGCGCAGCTCGGCTCGATCTACGTCAACGGACTGGGCGAGGTGGAAAAAGACTTGGTTCAAGGCATCGGCTGGCTTGGCGTGGCGGCTTCCGGAACCACCGACGTGGAGATCAAGAAGCTGTTCGAGGACGTGTGGACCACCATCCCGGAGGCTCACCATGCGGCCTTGGAGGGCGTCATCGAACAGTTCAAGACCATGTACGATGGCCGCCTAACGCGGGTCTCCTGCGAACTCGACCAGCGTCTCGGCACGAATACGCGCCTGCTGCGCTGCAAGTTCCAGGACGAAGGCCAGTATCCGCAACTGGACATCGACATCTGAGGCCGCTTGAGCGGTTCTCCGCAGCCGTTTGCGGCACCGGGCGAATGGACGCCCCGGCTGCGCCTCTATTGCCGACGCAGCGTGTAGTCGGCGCCCCACTGGTTCTGCACGGATCCGCCCGAACCGCCCGAAGTCATCGAGGTGCCGAAGGGCGACCTCATATGGACCGTTCTCGGAGACCGCCACTCCAGCTTGACGCGGCCGGCGCTCGCGGTCTTGTCGCCGGTGACGGACAGCGTCCCCTTCAACGCCTTCACCTTGTATTCCGCCAGCGGCTGCCTGATCTCGTAGGATAGGTCCGGACGGACGTGCATGTACACCTCCGCGCCGCCGCTGATGGTGGTGGAGTAGGTGCCCGCGAAGAGCTGCCGATGCTCGTCGGTCGCCGGAATGCCCGCCGGCGGGGCTGCTTGGCAGGCGATCAGGGCGATGCCCGCCACCAACGCTGCCGTTGCGGCGCGCATCCCGCGCCGATACTTGAACAAGCCCTGCATCGCAGCCTTCCCCTCGGTTTCGTTGGCTTCGAGCATCAGCGAAGCGACCAGGCAAGTCAACCGTCCACGGCGGCTCGCGACTCGCCCTCGCCTTTGCGCAGCGTCGTCGTGCGTCCGGCGGCGAAATCGCCGAAGTGTTCGAGGTCGTTCGCTCCCGGCCAACGGACGGCCACGTCGACGGCGTTCGTCTCCGCGCCTAGACCGAGGTGTACTCCCGGGTCGCTGTAGGAGAGGTAGCTGCCGTCCGGTCGAACGTGGCCCACCACCCGCGCGTCGCCAACGGTGGCGAAGACCGCTGCGCCGTAGGCATCCCGTCCGCTGGCCAGCACGGCGCGAAGCCGCAGCCAGTTGCCGCGATTGCGGATGCGGTTCATCAGCAGGTGCGGCGGCGCGTCGCGGTTGACGATCAGCAAGTCGATGCCGCCGTCGCCGTCGACATCGCCCGCGGCAAGGCCGCGACTGGTGGCCACTAGGGGCGCATCCACGCCGCCTTGGGGAAGGACTTCCTCGAAACGACCGTTCGCCAAGCCGCGCAGCAGCACGTTGGGCTCGTCGAAGACGTTGCCGGCGGTGGGCGACGGCGCGCTCACCTTGCCGTTGGCTTCGTAGAGGTCGAGCCAGCCGTCGTTGTCGAAATCCGCCAGCACGACGCCGAAGCGCGTGTACCTGCCGGTCAGCGCCAAGCCCAGTTCCGCCGTCGCGTCGCGGAAGTGGGTGCCTTCGTTGCGGAAGAACGAATCCGTCTGCCCTTCGAGGTTCACCACCATCACGTCCGTGTCGCCGTCGCGGTCGATGTCGCCGGCCGCAACGCCCATGCCCGCCTTGGCGATGCCGTGCTCGTCCACTGCGGTGCCGCGCAGCATGGCCTCGTTCTCGAAGCGCAGGTCGCCTCGGTTCATCCACAGCTGGTCGAGCATCATGTCGTTGGCGACGAACAGGTCGGTCAAGCCGTTGCCGTCGAAATCGACGCCGACCAGGCCGAAGCCGTTGCCGAAGGCGCCGCCGACTCCGGACTCGGCGCTCACGTCCGTGAAGGTACCGTCGCCGTCGTTGCGATAGAGGCGGTCCGCGGTCGGGGCGTTGTAGTTCGCGGGCGGGCAGTAGGTGCGGGCGATGCCGACGTAGCATTTGATTTCGCCGGCGATGCTCCAGTTGATGTAGTTGACGACCACGAGGTCGAGGTCGCCGTCGTGGTCGAGATCCATGAAGCCGGCGCCCGTGCTCCAGCGCGGATCGCCCACGCCGGCCGCTTCGGTCACGTCCTCGAACTTGCCGCTGCCGTCGTTGCGAAGCAGCACGTTCGGGCCGACGTTGGTGACGTAGAGGTCCACGTCGCCGTCGTCGTCGAAATCCCCCGCCGCCACTCCCATCCCGTAGCCCGTATCCGCCGCGCCATTGCCTTCCGGCGCCGCCGCGAACGTGCCGTCGCCGCGATTGAAGTAGAGGCGGTTGCCGACCGTGCCGGAACGGTCCGGGTGGCCAGGCGGATAGAGGCTGCCGGACTGCACGATGTAGGCGTCCAAGTCGCCGTCGCCGTCCAAGTCGGCGAGCGCGGCGCCGCTGCCGGTGATTTCCGGCAGCAGTGGGCGTTCGGCGAAGCCCGACTGGTGTCGATAGTCCAAGCCGCGCTGCGCGGCCTCTTCGGAGAACCAGGCGTCGCTTGGCGAACAGGCGCCGAGCAGCACGAGCGCTCCGAACAGGCTCGGGGCTGCAAACGCTCTCAAGTTCACGTCAGGGGAGCCTAGCCGCCGCTTGCTGCGGCCACGGCGCCCGAGTCGGCGGCCGACGCTTTCTCCAAGGCCGCCAGACGCACTCGCGCGCCGCGCAGGTCGGAAGGGTGGGTGTCCAACTGCTCGGCCCAGGCCAGCGCGGTTCGGGCTTCGTCGAAACGACGCGCTTCCGCCAGCGACCGCCCCAGATAGACGAACGCCATCGTGAAAGCCGGGTGAATCGCGGTGGCGCGCTCGAAACGCTCGATGGCTTCCGGCCAGCGCTCGCGCGCTCCCTCGATCATGCCCGCCGTGTGGAGGACGCGTTCCGGGTTCTCCACGCCGTACTCCAGCGCCTTGTCGAACGCATCCAGAGCGTCGTCGTAGCGCTCCTGGCGCATGAGGATCGTGCCCATCTGGCGGTAGGGCCACGCCTGCACGGGATTGACGGCGACGGATTCTTCGAGGTGGGCGAGAGCGGCGGCGTCCTCGCCTTGGTGGAAGCGGAGGCTGGCCGACACGTTGTGGAAGCGGTAGTAGTCCGGGTTCATTCGCAGGCCGCGTTCGACCAGTTCGTTGGCGCGTTCGATGTCGCCGTCGCGCCCCACCGCCATCGCCAAGTTGGCGAGCACCACTTCGTCCTCGGGGTAGGCTTCCAGCATCGGCGAGAGCACTTCGATCACTTCGCCGAAACGCCCGGCCTTGAGCAGCTGCTCGGCATGCACCAGCCGGCCGCCGTAGCTGGCGAGCAGATCCCACTTCTCCGCATGGCGCGGATCGCGCCATTGCAGGGGCGCTGGATTTCGCCCTCGCGCTGCGGCGATGCGTGCTTCGTCTTCGTTCCCCAGCGCCTGGTGCGCCCGCCCCAGCAAGCGGAAGGCGTGGGGATGGTTCGCCTTCTTGGCCAGCGGCCGCAGGAGGGCCAGCGCTTCTTCGGCTTTGGATTGACGCAGAAGGGTTTGCGCGATGCCGACCTCGGCGGTGGTCTCGGCGCCGAGTTCGCTGGCGCGCTCGAACGCGGCGATCGCATCGTCGAAACGGCCGAGGTCGCGCAGCCAGCTGCCGCGCCAGAGCCATGCCGGAGCATAGTCGCCGTCCACCGCGATGGCGGCGTCCAGCACTTCCAAGGCGGCTTGCGGATCGCCGAGTTCGGCGACCAGCAGGGCGCGGAAGTAGGTCCAGTTGAACGCCCTTGGATCCAGCGCCGCGGCTTGCCGATACGACTCGATCGCCGCTTCCTTGTAGTCGTTGATCTCGTAGGCCATGCCGAGGCGTCCGCGGGCGGCGCCCGATCTGGGCGATGTGCGCACGTCGGCCAAGAGCCGCTCGAACAACTTCGCCAAGTCCACGTCCGTGGGGTTGTAGGACACGACCACGGGGCCTTCGCTCGGGTCGAAGGTACTGTCGTCCGAGCAGGCCGAGAGCGCGCAGATCAAGGCAGCGGCGGCCAGCAGACCCACGCCGCCGCAGCGCCTGCAAGTCACATCGCGCGCACCGCCGCCGGGCGTCGCGTCCGGTCGAAGGGCCAAGAGGTCACTCGGCGTCGTCGCGGCCAATCATCAGACAGCGACGGCGGCTCTGCTTGCTCAACTCCACCCGTTCGCAGTAGATGCGCCTGGCCGTGACCGCGCGCTGCGATGGGCCGAGCACGCGGTAGCGTTCGCCGAAGCCTTTGGAGATGCGCTGCACATCCACTTGATCGCCGAGCTTGAGCGCGCTCTCCGCCGCGACATCGCCCTCGAACAACAGTTGATCGTCCAACGCGATGAGCTGCTTGTCTCGAACCAGACGACGCAGCGCGGTGATCTCGGCGACGAAGCGTTTGGGGATGTCCAGCACTTTCCGCTCGACGGTGCGCTGCGAGATGGCGGGCTCGGCGGCTCGGTTCGGCGCCGGTGGTGTTGGCGCGGTCGTTGTCGGTCTCGCCGGCTGGGGCGGGATGGCTTCGTCGGCGACCACGGCTTCGCGCACGGGTTCCGGGCGCTCCGGCAGTCGGGACTCGTTGGGAGGAGCGACCGTCGTGGTTTCCAGTTCCCGCGTCGGTGGGGCGGGCGGAGGCGTAGGCGCGTCTGCGGCATCGGACTGGGTTTCGTCGACGTCTGCTTCCGCAACCAGCGCGGAGCGCAGGTCGGCCGCCAAACGCAGACACTCCCGCCGCTGCTCGGCATCGCGCAACCGGCGACAGCCTTCGGCCATCCAGCAGGCGGCTTGCTCGGCTTCCGCAAGGTTGGCGCAGTTCTCCGCTGCCTCGTCGGCAGCCACGGGGGAACAGAAGAACAGAAGCGCCGCGAACGGCACGGAAAGGAAAAAGGCTCGGCGCGGGCCGCAGCCCTGCCGAGCCTTAGCTGGCGGACGAAGGAGGTTCCGAGCGCTGCCGGATCCGTTCTCCTGGGAGATCGAATCCGACGCTGTCCCGTCGCGCTCCTTCGCCACTTGGCTTGCGCGCCTCCTAGAAGCCCACCGTCAGCCGCATGAAGCCGATGCGGCCCATGATGTTGTCCACGTAGGTGTCGTAGCCCACGCCGGACGGCATCGCGTCGGGCTTGGTGTCGAAGATGTTGCGCATCGCGAGGTTCACCGCCACGTAGCCCAGGCCGAACACGTCCGGGCGCGTGTAGGTGTAGCTGGCGTCCCAGTAGTGGCGCGAGTCGATGCGGCAGTGCGGGTTGCGGTCCTGGTCCACGCACACCGCGTCCTCGGTGAGCGTCGACTGGTCGCGCTGGCCGTTCACCCAGACGCCGCTCAGGTCGGCGCCGGTATTCGAGACCTCGTCCCAGGACGCCATCACGTCGCGCAGTTCGTCGTGCCAGCGAACGCCGAGTTGGGCGATGTGGTCGCGGTAGAACCATCGCAGGTTCACGCGAACGCGCCACTCGGGCGTCGCCGGCAGGCTCCAGTACAACTCGTTGAGGTTGCGGATGTAGTGAACGCCGTTGTTGCGGTTGCCGACGCCGTCGACGCGAACGCCGCCCCAGTCGTGGCCGCTGTCCGGCGTGAACCGCACGATGCTCATTTCCAGCATCTGCGTCGCCTGCATGGTCGCCTCGAAGCTGCCGAACTCGCCGCCGATGAAGGGCAGGTCCTGGGCGTCGAAGCGGTACCGCGCGCCCCAGATGACGCTGGTGGTGGTCTGCTCGCCCTGGTTGGTCCACGGCGACCCGACTTCAAGCAGCTCGAGGCCGTCGATGCCGCCGCGCACGATTTCGCTGCCGGCGACGCCCCTCTCCTCGGTCTGCACGTAGGCGAGGGCGGCTTGACGGCGGCACTCCAGCTCCTCGGCGGACGTCATGGCGATGAACTGCGGCACTTCGAGGCGCCCGTCCACGCGCTGTTCGTTGTCGTAGTCGAGGATGGTGCCTGGGCAGCGCCCGCGCACGAAAGTGCCGAAGCGGATACCGGCGGCGCCGATGTTCGAGGCGGCGGTGAAGCGGTCCACCCGACCGTTGAAGTCAACCGTCGTGTAGTCCACGTCGAAGGTCAGATCGCCATCCATGAACTGCACGGAGATGCCCACGTTCCAGAGGTCGGACACTTCCGCCGCCAAGTCCGGCGACTGCGAGTCCGGCGTGGCGACGTTGGGCACCAGACCGCCGCTGGTGTTCGCGCAGGCCGCCAGTTCGGGCATCTGGTCGCAGACGTAGTCCACGAGGTCGGCGGTGTTGCTGGAGTAGCTCCCCGACTGCTGCACGGCGACGTTGAACAGCTGCGCCATGCCCGGCAGGACGAAGCCTTCCGTGATGCTGCCGCGGAACGCCAGCCAGTCGAGCGGCTGGTAGCGAATCGCGAGTTTGGGGATGACCGTGTCGAAGGACGCGGACTGCCCGGCGGTGCTGAAGCCGCCTCGCGCCTCGAACTCCGCGTAGCGCGCCGCGGCCTGCACTTCCATCGTGCCCCAGCGTTCGTCGTTGAGCAGCGGCAGCGAGAACTCCACGAACAGCGCTCTCGTCTCTTCCTCGGTCTTCTGGTAGTTGATGGAGGTGTTGCCGGACCAGGGGTCGAAGTCCGCGGTGCCGATGCCGAGACCAGCGGCGCCCATGGCGTCGGGAATGAACTCTTCGCTCTCGATCCGCCAGTGCATGCCGGCTGCGATGCCGACCGGCTGGTCGTTGTACCAGAGGTCGAACAGCGAACTGTTCGACGCCACCACGTCGATGACGTTCAGGCCGACCGTGCGCTCCATGCGCGTCAGCTGGATGCCGGCGAAGCGGGCTTCTTCCTCGGTGTTCACTTCCTCGGCATCCGAGGCGCGCCACTCGGGCAGCAGCTCGCCGTCTTCCGTAGTGTTCAGCCACGCCGTGCTGAACGGGTTCCAGCAAGCGTCGCCGAACGGTCCGCCCTGACAGCGCAACGCCGCGAGGGTCAGCGGCCAAGCCGCCTCCATGCGGTCGTCCGTTCGCCGGCTGAGCTGCCAGATCCAGTCCACGTCGACGATCCATTCGGTGTCGGGAATGGTCACCTCGGTGCCCAGACGGATGCGGAAGTTGTCCACTTGGGTGCGGTCGTTCCACGTCATGTCGTCGTTGAGCCACGGGATGTTGTTGTTGTACGGCTGCTTCGGCGTGACGTTGTTGTCGTGCCAAGCGCGCACGTCCTCGAACAGCCGGACGCCGCCAGAGTTGAGCGAATCCGGGTCGAAGCGATCCGGAATGCCGTCGCCGTCCGCGTCCATCGTGTCCGAGAGCAGGACCACGCGGTACTCGGGGTTGCGGGTGAGGCCGAAGTCGGCGTCCGGGATGCCGTCGCCGTCCGCGTCCACGCCGGTGGTGCGATCCGGGATGCCGTCGCCGTTGGCGTCCTGGGCGAAGATCAGCATCTCGCCCGGCTCCTGCAGGTAGTCGTAGCGGCCGTTGCCGTTGCTGTCCATGTAGTTCAGGTAGGAGTCCGCATGGACGCCGCGATCGACGAATTCCTGCCCCGCTTCCGCGCCGGACGCGAAGGAGGTGAGAACCCACTGCTCGCGCTGCGCCCAGCGGTCGTTCCAGTCGCCGCAGCCGGCCATGCCGGGCATGTAGTCGCAGGCGCTGGAGCCGTCCGCGTAGGCGCGATAGGGGTTGCCTGGGTTCGAGCCGACGACCATCGCCGCGGCCGGGCCGTTGGACGCCGCGGCGTCCCAGTCGTCCAAGCGAACCGAGTACTGGCGCGTGTTGTAGTCCAGACGCGACACCACGAACTCGCCGCGCAGCTTCACGTAGTCGTTGAACTCGTGCTCGAAGTAGGCCATGCCGGACTCTTGGTTGCGCTCTTCGCGGATGTCCGCCTGGTCGCCAAGGGACATCCGGCAGTCCTGCGGCTCGCCGGCCGGGCTGCCTTCCTGACCCGCCCAAGCCGACCAGCCATCCAGCTCGCCGACCATGAAGCCGTTGAGATAGTTGCCGGGCTTGGTGTTGTCGGTGTAGCCGAGATTCTGCTCGGAAGCGTGGAAGCCGCTCGTCGTCACCAGCGGGTTGTTGCCCAGCTCCGTGTCCGCGGAAACATGGCCGACGCCGGAGATGATGGCCAGCCGACGCGGGTCGTCCGGCCCCAGCGGCGGACGGTAGGGCGTGAAGTCGTTGCCGCCTCCGAACGCGTAGCCGCAGCCCGGATCCTGACGGAACGCCGTCCACAGGCCGCCGTCGCCGATGGGGGTCTGTCCGTCGCTCAGGCGCGGACCTCGCCACGCGCCGCGCCCGCCGAACCCGGAGCCCATGAAGTGGATCGGCACCACGCCAGGGTCGTTGACGTCGTACAAGGGGGAGAAAACGCCGCCGGACGGGCCAGCGGCGGGAACGCCGCCTTCGGTGTGGCCAGCTCGTGTTGGCGAGTAGCGCTCGGCCAGCCAGCCTCCGGTGTTGCCCCAGCCCCAGCGCTCGGACTCCGGCAACCGATACCAGGTGGAGCTCGACGGCGCCGGCTCGAGATTGCCAGCTTCGTCGCGCACCGGAATGAGGTATTCGCCCGGATGCGCCCAGGGACGCTCCTGGTAGGGATGCAGGTACTGCCCCGTCCATCCCGCGGAACTGATGATGTAGTCCGGCCGATCGGTTTGCTTCATCCGCTCCACATCGCGGATTTCCAAGGCGAAAATGACGCTCGTGCGTTCGCCCTGGGCGCCCGCGAGCAGGCCGAGGCGCTTCTCGGGAGCGCCGTTCTCCAACGGCTGCGAGAACTCGTAGTCCACCCGCAGGCCGTCGAAGTCCTTTCGCGGCACCAGATTGATGACGCCCGAGACCGCGCTTGCGCCGTACAGCGCCGAGGCGCCGTCCAGAATGGTCTCGATGCGACCGATGGCGATGCCGGGGTAGAGGTTGTTGAGGTCGGACCCCGCGCGCCGCGTGGACGAGCCGATGCCGGTCACGCTTGCCGGGACCCGGTGGCCGTCCATCATCGTCATGGTGGCGCGGGTGCCGAGCCCTCGCAGGTTGGCCCATGTTTCCGCGCCCTGCTGGAACTGCTGGTCGTCCGCGCCGTGGAACTCGGTGGGCGCCGAGTTGGCGTTGACGCCGATTTGGAAAGTCTGGTCGAAGACGATGTCGCCGAGGTCCGAAGTGGCCGCCAGCGAGAGGTCCACCGAGTCGACGATGTCGCGGGGCGAAGGCAGGTCGAAGTTGGTGCGCCGGATGTAGGAGCCGGTGACCACCATCTCTTCGACGTCTTCGTCGTCTTCCGCGTCTTCGTCCTCTTCGTCTTGCGCTTTGGCGCTCCAGGCAATAAGCGTCATCGCGAACGCAGATGCCCAGAGCACGGCTCGTTTTGGCCGTAGGTCCATGTTCCACTCCCTCCCTCAGTTGCAGAACCGCCGCCCGAAAAGGGACAGCATCGTGGTGTTTACGCCTCCGAACCAGCGGTGTCAAGCACGGAATGCGGCCTGGGTGTGCGACAGATCGTAGGTCAGTGGTTGCTCACCAAGTCCATTCTCAAGCGGCGAGTGCGGCGACGCGGTCGTTCCAGTAGTCGTCGAGCTGGCCTCCGATGCGCGCGCAGCGGAGCCAGAGGACGGGGTTGGCGCCGGCCACGGTCCAGCGCATTCCGGGGCCTTTCGCGCGCTGGCCGACGACGTTCTTGCAGCCCGCCTCGATGACGCCGGAACCGATCGGCAGGCCGCTGGCGAGGTATTCGTCGTAGCGCATGCGGTCGCGCCGGGCGCCGAGGTACGCGACCGCGCGGCGGCACTCCTCGGCTTCGCCGCCGCGCTTGCGCAGGTCGTCCAGGGCGTCGTCGACGCGGCCCGCCTTGAGCATCGCGCACAGCTTCTTCGCCCACGCCTCGGCGAGGTCGCCGTCGCCGTGGCGGGCGCGCGCCGCCGCCCACAGGTACTCCGCCGCGTGGTAGTAGTCGACGATCCTCTCGGCGTCCGGGAACCAGTCGTCGAACACCCGCCGGATCCACTCCGCGCCGTCGCCGACGCACACGTCGACGTCGCCCGGCCCGCAGCCCGCCGCCGCCAGTTCGCGCAGCAGCCGCCGCTCGAACGGCGACTCCCGGCCGGGCGTCTCCGCCGCGCTCTCGATCGCCGCGAACAGCACCGCCGCGCCCTCCACCATGCGCGGGCGGCCCTCGGCGTCCGTCTCGGACACCCACAGCGCGCCCACCTTCGCCTCGCGCGTGCCAGCCCGTCCGCCGTCCTTGCCGGAACGCCCCTCGGTCTCGCTCGGCAGCGCCGGAACGCCCGTGCCGTCCACCGCGCAGCACAGCTTCCGCCCCGGCTTCGACGCCTCCCGCGCCAGCGAGGCCCCGTCGCCGTCGCCTCCCCCTTCCGACCGCCACGCCTCCAGATCGTCGCCCACCGCCCGCGTCGTCCGCTCCACCCGCTTCGCGCCGAAGTTCAGCCCCGACAGCTCGCGCAGCAACTCGTCCGCCCCCGCGTAGCTGCACTGCGAACCCGCCAGGCTCGCCAGACGCCGCGCCGACGGCGTCATCGAACCCTCGACGCCCAGCCGCCGCGCCCGCGGGCGAACGCTGCGCCCGCACTCCCGGCACCCGCGCCGCGCCATCTCCACCCGCACGCTCCCCAGCACCGTCTCCACGCGCACCTCGTCGACCCGCAGCAGCCGCGTCCGACCGCCGCACGCCGGGCACGCGCACGGCGCCGCGTCGTCCTTCCCGTACGCCAGCTCCAGCCCTTGCCGCGCCAACTCCTGCATGTCCGCGCGCAGCCGCATGTCCAGCAGCGCCGCATCCCTCGAACCGGACCCGCAGCGCGCCATCTCGAACCGCGCCAAACGCGCCGTCGCCGCCACCAGCTCCCGCCGCAGCCCCGCGCCTTCACCCTCTTCGCGCTTGCGTTCCTCTTCCAACTCCTCGACAGTCCCTGTCGCCATGGCGGGTCTCCTTCCCCTGGCTCGTTTCGCAAAAACGCCAAGAGTACGAGACCCGCCTTGGCTCAACCCCCTCGACCGCCGACCTCCGCGCCAGAACGGCCCGGGCGCGGCGACCACCGACGACGGCGGCTTCAGCCACGGCGCGCTCTGAACGGCATCGGGCGCCAATCCGTCCTCCGCAACGGCCGCGTCGCTCGACTCGCCGCCCGAGATCGGACCCAGTGAGCAACCACTGACCTACGATTTGTCGCACACCCATGCGGCCTCGGTACGCCGGCTGAGGACGGACTCGACGCTCCCTCCGCTCGGGAGCGAGTTCGCTCACAAGGCCGACACGGTGCGAGCAAAGGAGATGTCGCATCCTGCGGCGCTTACGGCAAACTGCGCCGCGCAGCCGCCGCCAACGGAAGCCCCGCACGATGGCTCCGCGTAGTAGCTCGCCGAGGGATCCGAGCACCGTACGCAACTCGTCGCCGCTTCGACCATCGTGTCGGCCGCAATCTTCCGAGCAAGCAAGTATGTCGGCCTCGAAAGCATATCTTGCGCAGTCAGCGAATCGTCTTGTAGCGCGATTTCGTCCAGTTGAGCCGCGGCCGCCAGCCACAGCAGATCATCGACATTGGCTTGCGGCACCGCGCCGTGCAGACTCAGATACGGCACCAACTCCCGGCCGAAATGCAGCAACAGGGCGTTGTTGAAGTCGACGGCGTTCGGCGCCAGCGACTTGGACCCCGAATAGGGTTGCGAGGCGACGTCCGCCAGCAGCTTGTAGCTCAGCTGAAGCGACGGGCTCGACAGGAACTCGTCGGCGTCGACCGCCGTCTCTTCCGCTTGCAGAGCGTGCATCGTGGCCTGCACCCACGCGAGGTCAGCTGGTGCCGCGTCGAGAACGGACGGTGTGGACGCGAAATCCTCTTGCTGCCCGCCAAGTGCCTCGACGCTCTGGATGAAGTCGCGCCTGACGAGGGCATCCGCCTGCTCCCGGGCGAGGTCGCGGACCTTCTGGTCGCGCTCCCACGCTTCCGCGTCGGCGGGGGCCTCTTGGGCGAAGGAGGGGGCGGCTGCGCCGACACTGACCAGCAGCACGCCGAGAATGGTCTTGAAGTCCATCGCTCTGCTCCGTGGTTAAAGTGGCTTGCGGGTAGGCTTGGCACGCTGCCCGCTTGTTGTCAAGCACTCTTGCCGGGCTTTTGCGCCAGCCCTCGGCTGGAAAGTCGGCAGCCCGCATCGCTGTCGCCAAGGCGGACGCGACGCCTCGTTGCCCGGCACCGTCTCCCCCTCTGAACGCTTCAGCCCCCAGAGACGCCTTCCGGCTCGCGCGGCTTCGGCCGCCCGACGGCACGGCGTCTATCTGTTGGTGACCGCGGTGCGCAGCTGATCGCGGAGTGTCTGCAACTGGGCGTCGCGCCGTTCCTGCTCGGTGTAGTCGATGGTGCCGCGCTGGCGCTCGATGTCGCGCAAGGTCACGCGGACGTTCTCCTCGAGCTCCTTCTCGAAGAAGCAGCCGAGCGACTTCATGTGGCTGCGCAAGGGGCGGCGCATGTCGCAGACGACGCCGGTGGCGCGCTCGCCGTACTTGGACCGGTACTCCTCCACGACCTCCTCGAAGTGCGGCACGTAGCGCTCCGGCACGCGCCGCCAGATGTCCTGGAAGTAGTTGCGGATGCTCGGCGACGTGCTGCCGGACGCCGCCACGCCCAGCCAGCCGACCGCCTGTTCCGAATCCCGTTCGACGACGCCGAGACCCTGCAAGTAGATGTGCCCCACCGTCGCCTGCGAGCCCTTGAAGCCGTGGCGGGCGGTTCGCAGCAGGTAGGGGAACGCTTCGTCGACCTGGTTGGTCGAGAACAGGCGCTTCGCCTTGGCGAGATCCCGATACAGCGCCCGCTGTTCGTCCACCGTCAGGATGCGCTTGCCGACCACGGTCATCTCTTCCACGTGGCCGCCGGCAGCGGCGCCGCCGGAGAGCGCCGACGCCTCGGTCTGGGGAGCGTTCGCCTCGTCCGCAAGCCCAGCGGTTCCCCACAGCGGGACGAGCAGAAGAAGAAAGCGCATGCGCATGGCCTGATCCCTCCTCAATCGGCAGCCAAGAGCCTACCTTCCACGCACCGCAATTGCGAACGCTCGTCGGAGCACGAAGTCGCATCCTCTGTTGACAGCCAGCAGGTCGCCGCTAAGATACGTCGGGCAGGGTGTTTAGCTCAGTTGGGAGAGCGACGGCCTTACAAGCCGTAGGTCGCAGGTTCAAGCCCTGCAACACCCACCACGGAGCGGTAGTTCAGTTGGTTAGAATACCGGCCTGTCACGCCGGGGGTCGCGGGTTCGAGTCCCGTCCGCTCCGCCAAAAGCGCATATGAATTATTGATTTAGGTCATTTCCGCTACATGAAGGGTGGTCCCGCACTCGTGCGGGATAGGCCCATGCGACTGACGAAACCGCCGCTGACGCGGTGAAGATGCCATGTGCGCAGCACCCTTCGGCAAAGCTGCCGTTCGCCCGCGAAGGCGACGCTGAACGTCGGCGAATGAAGCACCGTCGCGGCGTTGACCGGGCAAGGGACGGTCGGCAAGTGGTGGTTCCCGTGGCTACTGCCACATCGGCAGTACTCCGCGCCAGCCTTGGGTCCGGCTGATCGGCCAGTGGAACTCCACGCGCACCTCGAAATGCACCGTCGCCGTCTGGCCGTAGGCGTCGGTGGCGGTTGCCTCGATCACCACCACGCCCTCCGCACCGGGCTCCGGCTCCACGAGCAGCACATCGCCGAAGATGCGCACGGTCGCCACCGTCGGGTCGGACGAGCGGGCGGTCCATTCGAGTTCGCCGCCCGGTTCGTGCGCCTCCGCCAAGGACGACAGCGCCACGCGCAGGCCGTCGCCGCGGAGCGCATCCGGCGCTGGCGTCCCAAGAACCCGCGGCTGGCGGGCGAACAGCGCCAGCGGTTCGCCTGCTTCGAGGGCGAAGCCCTGCCAGCAGAGGCCGGTCAGGCATTGGCGGGGCGGGAGTTCGGGCACCGCGAGGGAAACTCGGGCGAAGCCGTTCTCCGAGTCCACGGTGAATGGGGCGCTCGTCGTGGCGCCGGGTGGCACGGTCGTCTGCGACTCGGTGGCGCCGTCGGCGAACACTCCGCCCTCCGCCGCGAGGGCGAGCGTCGTCTCGAACGGTGCGCCCACGGGCATGGTCGCCCGCAGCGTCGCGGGCGACAGCGCCCACGGCTCGGCGTCCGCGCGCTCCAGATCCACGCGAAGCGCGAACGGCGCTCCGGGGTTGTCGTCCAGGCGCAGCAGGCGGAGCGAAGCGAGGCCGGCGAACAGGCCGTTCGGGAGCGTTCGCAGGCGGTTGCCGTCCAAGCGCAGCGACCGCAGCCCGGGAACCGCCGCGAAGGCGTCCGGCGGGAGGTCGGCCAGGGCGTTGTTCGAGAGCGACAGGCTGCGCAGGCGCTCCGGGGCCGGCAGGGCGGCCAGCGGCACCGCTTCGAACGCGTTGCCCGGCAGGATGAGGTGCTCCAAGCGCGTCGCCTCCGGCAACGCCGGCAAGCCGGTCAAGGCGTTGTCGGACAGGTTCAGCGTCCACAGCCCGGAGAGGCCGCCCATGTCGTCCGTCGCCAGTGCGCCGAGATTCGCGCCGGAGAGGTCCAGCGTCCGCACCAGGCGCAGGTCCGCTGGCGCCGGTTCCTCGCATCCCGCCGCGCCGGTCGCCGCCATCAGGGTGCGAC
Organism: Candidatus Azotimanducaceae bacterium; assembly: GCA_965243175.1. GTDB lineage: Bacteria > Pseudomonadota > Gammaproteobacteria > Pseudomonadales > Azotimanducaceae > VXYL01. The sequence continues at coordinate 4,506,684 of OZ251532.1, forward strand.
GGACCGCTGGTGTGCGGTCGCAGACGCCTTCCAGCACCGCGACCGGAACCGTCGTCGTCGTCAAGCGGGCGTCGCGGTTGTTGCGCAAGCGCAGTTCCACCTCGAACCACTCGCGGGCTGGCTCCACGTCCGCGTCGTCGAGGATCGGGATCTCGATCTCGGCGCAGCGTTCGCCGCCGCGGATCTCGACTGCGCCCGAAACGCCGCCGTGGTCGGCGGCGGTCGCGTTGGCGGTCGCGGGATCCCTGTCGCGCACAATGCGCCAGCGCACCGTCGTCGAACCTTCCACCGCGGCGGCCAGTTCCGCCATCACCACCGCCGTGCCGCCTTCCGGCGCTTGCGCCGGGGCGGTGGAGCAGGCGGTGCCGATGACGCCTACGCGGATGTCCAGGCTGGCCGAGAGGCCCTGGGGATCTTCCGCCGTCACCGCGATCTCGGCGTTGCCGGGGCGGCCGCCGAAGATGCGCAGCGTGGTCCCCGCAACCGTTGCCGTCGCCACCTCGGGGTTGGTCGATGCCGCCGAGTACGTCAGCGGGTCGCCGTCCGGGTCGCGGAAAAGGCCGGAGAGGTCGAGTTCCGCTTGGTCGCCGACTTCCAGCAGCACGATCTCCGGCTGCGCCGCGACCTCTGGCGCGCGGTTGCCGCCGGCGCCGCCAGCGCGCGGCGTGGCGATCGCTATCACGGACGGGTCGCCGGGGTAGCCGTCACGGTTCAGGGCCAGAACGCGGACTTCGTAGACCACGCCTTCGCGCAGGCCGTCGATGCGGGCGGAGAGCGGGCCGGTGGCGACGCGGAGCGTTCGTCCCGCGGATGCAGCGCCGGCAGCAGGCACTTCGACCAGGCGGTCGAGGCTCCACTCGCCGCCGACCGGTCGCCACTGCACCCAGTAGCCGTGCGCGCCGGGAGATGCGGACCAGCTCACCGACAGGCTCGTCGTGCCCGCCGAGGACGCCTGCACACGCGCCGGGGCCGGCATCGCTTCGGCGTCCGAGACCTGCACGGCGTACTCCGCCGTCACGTTGTCGTAGCCGCCGCCGGACGCGGAGTGCAGCAGCGCCGCGTCCTCCGTCGCGGCGTCGGCGTCCGTCTCTGCGCGGGCCGTCACCGTTTGCGGCACGTTCCAGTTCAGCGTGGTGAACGTGAGCTCCGTCTGGTCGCCGGGAGCGCCGTTCGTGTCGAACGCCAAGCCGGCGTCGTCGCTCGACACCGTGACCGTCACGGTGCCTGCAGGGCGTGCGGTGAGGACCGCCGTGTACGTGGCGCTCGCGCCGCCTTCCGTCAGGGCGAGTCCCTCCGGCGGGTCGAACGCCAGGCCGGGAGCGTCGGCGTCTTCCACTTCGACGGCCAGTGCTGGGGCGGAGGACACGCCCACATAGCCGGCGACCGAGTGCGTCACCATGGTCGTTTCGTCGTCCACATCGTCGTCGACGATGGACTGCGCGCGGACCTCCTGGTCGGCGTTCCAGTTCTGCGCCGTGAACGTGAGAGTGAGCGTACCCACGTCCTGGGCGCCGTCGCGGAGCGTCAGTTCCGAACTGCCGCTGGTCGCGGTCACCGTCACGTTGCTCGACGGCTGCGTGTTCAGTCGGACGCGGTAGCTGCCCGAGGCGCCCTCGGCGAGGCGCAGGAGCGTCGGTTCGACTCGGACGCCGGGGGCGTCTTCGTCGCGCACCGTGGCGCTCACGGTGGGCGTGGGGGCCGAGTCGTAGTCGGCGCCGGTCGTCGGGTGGGTGATGCTGGCAGCGCCGTCCGATACGCCGCGCACGGTCACGCGCTGGGGGACGTTCCAATTGGTCGCCGTGAAACTCAGCGTCGTCGGGGAGACGGTCGCCGTCGCTTCGTCCGAGCTGGTCGGGGTCACTTCGACCGTGCCGCCGGTCGGGGCCGCGGCCAGCGTCACCGAGTACGCCGCTGTCGAACCCTCGTTCACCTCCACCGAGGTCGCGTCGGCCAGCACTTCTGGCGTGTCGTCGTCCGAGACCGCGAACGACACGTCCACCGCCGGGGCGCCACCGTAGTCCGCACCGGTCGCCGTGTGGCGCAGCATCGCCGTGCCGGACGCGGCGTCGGGGTCGGGAACCCCACGCACCTGCGCCGTGCGCGGGGTGTTCCAGTTCGTCGCGTCGAAGCGCAGCCAGCCTTGGACGCCCGCCTGGTGACGATCCAGGTCCACCGAGACGGGGCCGGTCGCCGCGACCGACACGCGGGCAACGCCGTCCGGTTCGGTGTCCAAGCGCAGCGTGTAGGTCGCCTCCCCGCCCTCGGCGACGCCGGAGGCGGTCAGGGCGCTGGCCGCCACCACGATGGCCGGCTCGTCGTCGTCCACGGTGGCGGCGAGAAGCTGCGCCGAGACGTTTTCGTAGTCGCCGCCAGTGGCCGTGTGGGAGATGGCGACGCGCGGTTCGTCCGAAGCGTCGTCGTCCTCGGCGGCGGTGGCCGTGACCGTCTGCGCCGTGGCCCAGTTGGTCGTGGTGAAGGTCAGGGTCCGCGTTCGCGGCGTGGCGTCGTTGTCCACGGATACGGCGCGGTCGCCGCTGGACACGGCCACTTCCACCTGCGCGGTCGGCTCGGTCCTCAAGCGCACCGTGTAGGGCTTCGCGTTGTCCGCGTGGCCGGACATCTCGTTCAGCGCCAGCGGACCGGGCTGGTCGCCCGCCGCGTCCGGGTCCGCGTCGATCAGCAGCGCAGGGGTGTCGTCGTCGTCCACGGAGACCTCCACGCCGGGGCGCGAGGCGGGGGCCAGTCCCGTGTAGTCGCCGCCGGTGGCCGCGTGCAGCAGGTTCACCGTCTCGTCCGTGGCGTTGCCGTCGTCCGCGGCGCTCACCGTGACCGTGCGGTTGGCGTTCCAGTTGGTCGCGTCGAACGTCATGGCGGTCTGGTCGCCGGTGGTGTCGGGGTCCGCGTCCACGGTCACTTCCGCCGTGGTGCCGCTCACGCTCACCGTCACCGGGGCGCTCGGCTGCGTGTTGAGGCGGAGCGTGTAGCTCGCGCTGCCGTTCTCGCGCACCGGCAGGCGCGTCGGCGAGACGCGCAGGCTCGGCGTGTCGTCGTCCGTCGCCGTCACCACGATCGCCGCCGTCGGGACGCTGCCGTAGTCCGCGCCGCTCGCCGCGTGCGACAGCGTGACGACTTCGTTGGTGGAGTCGTTGTCGTTCGCCGCCGTCACCCGCACCGTCCGCTGCGTGTTCCAGTTGCGCGCCGTGAAGACCAGCCGCGTCGGATTCGGGGCGATGCCGTCTGCGGCGCCGGTGATGGTCACCGTGGCGTTGCCGTCCACCGGCTCCGTGGCGAGGCGAACGGTGTAGGTCGCGCTGTTCTCCTCCGGCACCGTGAGGGTGGACGCGGAGAGGACGATGGCCGGGGTCTCGTCGTCGGCCACGCTCGCGGTGAACGTGCCGTTGACGTTCGTGTACTCGCTGTTCGGCGTCGTTCTGGCGCGGTGCGTGAGCGTGGCGGTTTCGTCGAAGCCGTTGTCGTCCTGCTGCGCCGTGAGGGTCACCGTCTGCGGGGTGTTCCAATTCGTCGCGGTGAACGTCAGCGTGTTCTGGTCGCCGCTTGCCGGGGCCGTGTCCACGGTGACCGACGGCGTGTTGCTGGCGATGGTCGCGGTGACCGTGCGCGTGGGCTGCGTGTAGAGGCGCACGGTGTAGTCGTCGGAGTTGGTGCTCGACGACGACAGTTCGTCCAGCGCCAGCGGGCCGGACTGGTCGTTCGCCGTGTCCGGGTCGGCGTCGAAGACGAAGCTCGGCGCGTCGTCGTCGGTAGTGTTCGCCATCAGGGTGGCCGTCAGGTTCGTGTACTCGCTCGCCGACGACGTGGCGGACGTGTGGGTGATGGTGGCGCTCTCCCCGACCCCGTTGTCGTCCTCGGCGGCGGTCAGGGTCACCGTCCGCGGGGTGTTCCAGTTCGCCGCCGTGAACGTGAGGGTGTTCTGGACGCCGTTCAGGCTGTCGCCGTCGGTGTCGTTCACCGTCACCGCGGCGAGGTTGCTGACGATGGTCACCGTCGCGTCCTGGGTCGGTTCGGAGGACAGGCGCACCGTGTAGTCCGCCGAGTTGTTGGACGCGGTGGAGAGCTCGTTCAGCGCCAGCGGGCCGGACTGGTCGTTCGGCGTGTTCGGGTCGGCGTCGACGAGGATGCCGGCCGTGTCGTCGTCGTCCACGGTGAGTTGGACGCTCGGGCGGGCGCCCGCGCCGAGGGCGCCGTAGTCGCCGCCGCTTGCGGTGTGGGAGAGCGTCAGCATCTCGTTCACGGCGTTGCCGTCGTCGCCGGCCGACACGGTCACCGTCTGCTGGGCGCTCCACGTCGTCGTCGTGAAGGTGAGGGTGTTCTGGTTGCCGCTGGTGGTCGCGGTGTCCACGGTCACGGCGCCGGATGCGCCGGAGACCGTCACCGTGACGGTGGCGCTCGGCTGGGTGTTCAGGCGGACGCGGTAGCGGCCGCTGCCGTTCTCGTCCACTTCCAGAGTGGTCGGGGTGACTTGCAGGCTCGGGGTGTCGTTGTCCGTGGAGGTGGCCACCAGCGCAGCGGTCGGGACGCTGCCGTAGTCCGCGCCGCTGGCAGTGTGGGTGAACGTGACCGTCTCGTTGTCGCCGTCCAGGTCGTTGGCCGCCGTTACGCGCACCGTGCGCTGCGTGTCCCAGTTGCCGGCGGTGAAGATCAGGCGCGTGGGGCTCGCCGAGAGGCCGTCGGCGGCACCGGTGATGTCCACGGTGGCGTTGCCGCCGACCGGCTCCGTGGCGAGGCGCACGGTGTAGGTGGCGGTGGTCTGCTCCGGCACCGTGAGGGTGGTCGTGGAGAGGGTGATGGCCGGGGTCTCGTCGTCGGTCACGCTCGCGGTGAACGTGCCGTTGACGTTGGTGTACTCGCTGTTCGGCGTCGTTCTCGCCCGGTGCGTGATGGTGGCGGTTTCGTCGAAGCCGTTGTCGTCCTGCTGCGCCGTCAGGGTCACCGTCTGGGGAGTGTTCCAGTTCGTGGACGTGAACGTCAGGGTGTTCTGGACGCCGTTCAGGCTGTCGCCGTCGGTGTCGTCCACCGTCACCGACGAGGTGTTGCTGGTGATGGTGGCGGTGACGGGCCGGGTGGGCTGCGTGTACAGGCGCACGGTGTAGGCGTCGGAGTTCGTCAAGGACGTGGACAGCTCGTTCAGCGCCAGCGGGCCGGACTGGTCGTTCGCCGTGTCCGGGTCGGCGTCGAAGACGAAGGCCGGCGCGTCGTCGTCGGTCGTGTTCGCCGTCAGCGTGGCCGACAGGTTCGTGTACTCGCTGGCCGACGACGTGGACGACGTGTGGGTGATGGTCGCCGACTCGCCGACGCCGTTGTCGTCCTCCGCCGCGGTCAGGGTCACCGTCCGCGGGGTGTTCCAGTTCGCGCTGGTGAACGTCAGCGTGTTCTGGACGCCGTTCAGGCTGTCGCCGTCCGTGTCGCCCACCGTCACCGACGTGTTGTTGCTGGCGATCGTCACCGTGGCGTCCTGGGTCGGTTCGGAGGACAGGCGCACCGTGTAGTCCACCGACTTGTTCGACGCCGTGGAGAGTTCGTTCAGCGCCAGCGGGCCGGGCTGGTCGTTCACGGTGTTCGGGTCGGCGTCGAGGACGATGCCCGCCGTGTCGTTGTCGTCCACCGTCAGCTGGACGCTCGGGCGGGCGCCGGTCGCGAGGGCGCCGTAGCCGCCGCCGCTCGCCGTGTGCGTCAGCGTGAGCATCTCGTCCTGGGCGTTGCCGTCGTCGCCGGCCGATACCGTCACCGTCTGCTGGGCGCTCCACGTCGTCGTGGTGAACGTCAGGGTGTTCTGGTCGCCGCTCGTGGTCGCGGTGTCCACGGTCACCGCGCCGGTCGCGCCGGAGACCGTCACCGTCACGTTCCCCGTGGGCTGGGTGTTGAGGCGGACGCGGTACGTGCCGCTGCCGTTCTCGTCCACCTCCAGCGTGGTCGGCGTCACTTGCAGGCTCGGCGTGTCGTTGTCCGTGGACGTGGCCACCAGCGCCGCCGTCGGGACGCTGCCGTAGTCGGCGCCGGACGCGGCGTGGCTGAACGTGACCACCTCGCTGTCGCCGTCCTGGTCGTTCGCGGCCGTTATCCGCACCGTGCGCTCGGTGTCCCAGCTGCCGGCGGTGAAGACCAGGCGCGTCGGGCTCGCCGAGAGGCCGTCCGCCGCGCCGGTGACGTCCACCGTGACGTTGCCGCCCACCGGCTCCGTGGCGAGGCGCACCGTGTAGGTCGCGCTGTTCTGCTCCTGCACGGACAGCGTGGTCGCCGACAGCGTGATGGCCGGGGTCTCGTCGTCGTTCACGCTCGCCGTGAAGCTGCCGTTGACGTTCCGGTACTCGCTGTTCGTCGTCGTCGCCGCGGTGTGGGCGATGGTCACCGACTCGTCGAAGCCGTTGTCGTCCTGCTGGGCCGTGAGGGTCACCGTCTGGGGGGTGTTCCAGTTGCTCGCCGTGAACGTCAGGGTGTTCTGGGTGCCGGGGTTGCCGGTGTCCGTGTCGTCCACGACCACCGCGGCGGTGTTGCTGCTCGTGATCGTCGCGGTCACGGTCTGCGTGGGCTGCGAGGTCAGACGCACGGTGTAGTCGTCCGTGTTGGTGCTGGACGACTGCAGCTCGGCCAGTTGCAGCGGGCCGGCCTCGTTGGTGGCCGGGGAGCTCGGGTCGGCGTCGAATATGAAGCCGGGGGCCTGGGCGTCGGTCGTGTTCGCGGTGAGGGTCGCCTGCAGGTTGGTGTACTCGCTCTGCGTCGCGGTGCTCGCCGTGTGGGTGATGGTGACGTTCTCGCCTACGCCGTCGGTGTCCTGGGCGGCCGTCAGGGTCACCGTCTGCGGGGTGTTCCAGTTCGCGCTGGTGAACGTCAGCGTGTTCTGGACGCCGTTCAGGCTGTCGCCGTCGGTGTCGTCCACCGTCACCGCGGTGGTGTCGTTGCTGGTGATGGCCACCGTCGCGGTCTGGGTCGGTTCCGAGGACAGGCGGACGGTGTAGTCGACCGAGTTGTTGGTCGCGGTGGAGAGTTCGGCCAGCGCCAGCGGGCCGGACTGGTCGTTCGGGGTGTTCGGGTCGGCGTCGAGGAGGATGCCTGCCGTGTCGTTGTCGGTCACGGTCACCGTCACGCCGGGGCGGGTGCCGACGGCCAGGCCGGCGTAGTCGCCGCCGGTGGCGGTGTGGGTCAGCGACACCTGCTCGTTCCGGGCGTTGCCGTCGTCGCCGGCGGCCACCGTCACCGTCTGCGCCGTGGCCCAGTTCGCGTTCGTGAACGTCAGGGTGTTCTGGTTGCCGGTCGTCGTCGCCGTGTCCACGGTGACCGCGCCGGACGCGCCGGAGACGGTCACCGTCACCGTGGCGCTCGGCTGCGTGTTGAGGCGAATGGTGTAGGCGCCGCTGCTATTCTCGTCCACCGTCAGCGCGGTCGTGCTCACCTGCAGGCTCGGCGCGTCGTCGTCCGTGGACGTCGCCACGATCTCCGCCGCCGGGACGCTGCCGTAGTCGGCGCCGCTGGCGGCGTGGCTGAACGTGGCCTCGTCGTTCGTGCCGTCGTTGTCGTTCGCCGCCGTCACCGTCACCGTTCTCGCCGTGTCCCAGTTGCCGGCGGCGAAGACCAGGCGCGTCGGGCTTGCCGAGAGGCGGTTCGCCGCGCCGGTGATGTCCACCGTCACGCTGCCGCCGACCGGCTCCGTGGCCAGCTGCACCGTGTACGTCCTGCTGTTCTCCTCCGGCACCGTCAGGGTGTTGGCCGACAGGACGATGGCCGGGGTCTCGTCGTCGTTCACCGAGGCGGTGAAGCTGCCGTGTACGTTCCGGTACTCGCTGTTCGTGGCCGTCGTCGCGCTGTGGGCGATGGTCACGGACTCGTCGTAGCCGTTGTCGTCCTGCTGGGCGCTCAAAGTCACCGTCTGCGGGGTGTCCCAGTTCGTCGCGGTGAACGTCAGCGTGTTCTGCACGCCCTGCGCGATGCCGTCGGTGTCGCCCACCGTGACCGCGGCGGTGTTGCCGCTGGTGATCGTCGCGGTGACGGTCTGCGTCGGCTCCGACGACAGGCGCACCGTGTAGTCGGCCGAGTTCGTACTCGACGACGACAGCTCGTTCAGCTGCAGCGGGCCGGACTGGTCGTTCGCCGTGTCCGGGTCGGCGTCGAAGACGAAGCTGCGCGGGTCGTCGTCGTTCGTGTTGGCCGTGAGGGTGGCCCGCAGGTTCGTGTACTCGCTGGTCGTCGGCGTGGACGACGTGTGGGTGATCGTCGCGGACTCCCCTACCCCGTCGTCGTCCTGGGCCGCGGTCAGGGTCACCGTTTGCGGGGTGTTCCAGTTGGCGCTCGTGAACGTCAGCGTGTTCTGGTCGCCGTTCAGGCTGTCGCCGTCCGTGTCGTCCACGGTCACCGCGGCGTCGTCGCTCGTGATGGTCACCGTGGTCGTCTGGGTCGGTTCGGAAGACAGGCGCACGGTGTAGTCGTGGGTGTTGTTGGTCGCCGTGGAGAGCTCGTTCACCAGCACCGGGCCAGGCTGGTCGTTCGCCGTGTCCGGGTCGGCGTCGACGAGGATGCCCGCGGTGTCGTCGTCGTCCACGGTCACCGTCACGCCGGGGCGCGAACCCGGCGGCAGGCTGGCGTAGTCGCCGCCGCTCGCGTCGTGGGTCAGTGAGACCTCCTCGTCGCCGGCGTTGTCGTCGTCGCCGGCGGCCACCGTCACGGTCTGGTTCGTGGCCCAGTTCGCGTTCGTGAACGTCAGCGTGTTCTGGTCGCCGCTCGTGGCCGCCGTGTCCACGGTCACGGCGCCGGTCGCGCCGGAGACGGTCACCGTCACGGTCGCGCTCGGCTGGGTGTTGAGGTGGATGGTGTAGGTGGCGTTGGCGTTCTCGTCCACTGTCAGGGTCGCGGTGCTCACCTGCAGGCTCGGCGTGTCGTTGTCCGTGGCCGTCGCTTCGAGCAACGCTGCCGCGACGCTGCCGTAGTCCGCACCAGTCGCCGTATGGCGGAACGTGGCCGTCTCGTTCTCGCCGTTCAGGTCGTTCGCCGCGGTCACCGTCACGGTCCGCTCGGTGTCCCAGTTGGCGGTGGTGAACGTCAGCGACGTCTGGATGCCGCCCTGGGTGGACGTGTCCGCTGCCAGACCGTCGCCCGCGCCCGTGATCGTCACCGTCACGTCGCCGCCCACCGGCTCCGTCGCCAGCCGGACGGTGTAGGTGGCGTCGTCTTCCTCCGGCACCGTCAGGCTGGGCGTGGAGAGGGCGATGGCCGGGGTCTCGTCGTCGGTCACGCTCGTGGTGAAGTTGCCGTTGACGTTCCTGTATTCGCTGTTCGTGGTCGTCGCCGCGCTGTGCGTGATGGTGACGTTCTCGTCGAAGCCGTTGTCGTCCTGCTGGGCGCTCAGGGTCACGGTCTGGGGGGTGTCCCAGTTGGCGCTCGTGAACGTCAGGGTGTTCTGGATGCCCTGCGCGATGCCGTCCGTGTCGTCCACCGTGACTGATGACGTGTTGCCGCTCGTGATGGTCGCCGTGACGGTCTGGGTCGGCTCCGACGACAGGCGCACGGTGTAGTCGTCCGAGTTGGTGCTCGACGACGACAGCTCGTTCAGCTGCAGCGGGCCGGACTGGTCGTTCGCCGTGTCCGGGTCGGCGTCGAAGACGAAGGCGGGGGCGTCGTCGTCGGTGGTGTTGGCGGTGATGGTCGCCTGCAGGTTCGTGTATTCGCTGCTGGACGACGTGGCGGACGTGTGGGTGATCGTGGCGCTCTCGGGGGTGCCGTTGTTGTCGTCGGCCGCGGTCAGGGTCACCGTCCGCGGGGTGTTCCAGTTCGTGCTCGTGAACACGAGGGTGTTCTGGACGCCGTTCGTGTTGTCGCCGTCCGTGTCGCCCACGGTCACCGCGGCGTCGTTGCTGGCGATGGTCACCGTGGCATTCTGGGTCGGTTCCGAGGACAGGCGCACCGTGTAGTCCACCGAGTTGTTGGGTGCCGACGGGAGTTCGTTCAGCGCCAGCGGCCCGGACTGGTCGTTCGGCGTGTCCGGGGCGGCGTCGAGGAGGATGCCGGCCGTGTCGTCGTCGTCCACCGTCACCTGCACGCTGGGGCGGGCGCCTGCCGCGAGGCTGCCGTAGCCGCCGCCGCTCGCGGTGTGGGTGAGGGTCGGCGTCTCGTTCACGGCGTTGCCGTCGTCGGCCGCCGCCACCGTCACCGTCTGGGTGGTGGCCCAGTTGGTGCTGGTGAACGTCAGGGTGTTCTGGTTGCCGCTCGTGGTCGCCGTGTCCACGGTCACGGTGCCCGATGCGCCGGAGACTGTGACCGTCACGTTGGCGCTCGGCTGCGTGTTCAGGCGGATGGTGTAGGTGGCGCTGCTGTTCTCGTTCACCGTGAGCTGGGTGCGACTCGCCTGCAGGCCCGGCGTGTCGTTGTCCGTGGCCGTCGCTTCGAGGTCGGCCGCCGCGACGCTGCCGTAGTCGGCGCCGCTCGCCGTGTGGCGGAAGGTGACAGTCTCGTTCTCGCCGTTCAGGTCGTTCGCCGCCGTCACCGTCACGGTTCGCTCGGTGTCCCAGTTGGCGGTGGTGAACGTCAGCGACGTCTGGATGCCGCCCTGGGTGGACGTGTCCGCCGCGAGGCCGTCGCCCGCGCCGGTGATCGCCACCGTGACGTTGCCGCCGACCGGCTCCGTCGCCAGCCGGACCGTGTAGGCGGCGGCGTCTTCCTCCGGCACCGTCAGGGTAGGCGTGGAGAGGGTGATGGCCGGGGTCTCGTCGTCGGTCACGCTCGCCGTGAAGTTGGCGGTTACGTTGGTGTACTCGCTGTTCGGCGTCGTGGCCGCGGTGTGGGTGATGGTCACGGACTCGTCGAAGCCGTTGTCGTCCTGCTGGGCGCTCAGGGTCACGGTCTGGGGGGTGTTCCAGTTGCTCGACGTGAACGTCAGGGTGTTCTGGTCGCCGGGGGTGTCGGTGTCCGTGTCGTCCACCGTCACCGCGGCGGTGTTGCCGCTGGTGATGGTCGCGGTCACGGTCTGCGTCGGCTGCGACGGCAGGCGCACGGTGTAGTCGGCGGAGTTGGTGCTGGAGGACGACAGCTCGTTCAGCTGCAGCGGGCCGGCCTCGTCCGTGGCCGGGGAGCTCGGGTCGGCGTCGAAGACGAAGTCCGGCACCAGGGCGTCCGTCGTGGTGGCGGTGATGGTCGCCCGCAGGTTCGTGTACTCGCTGGTCGAGGCGGTGCTCGCCGTGTGGGTGATGGTGACGTTCTCTCCTACCCCGTCGGGGTCCTGGGCCGCCGTGAGGGTCACCGTCTGCGGGGTGTTCCAGTTCGTGCTCGTGAACGTCAGGGTGTTCTGGACGTTGGGGGCGATGGTGTCCGTGTCGTCCACCGTCACCGCCGTAGTGTCGTTGCTCGTGATGGTCACGGTGGCGGTCTGGGTCGGTTCCGAGGACAGGCGGACGGTGTAGTCCACCGAGTTGTTGGTCGCGGTGGAGAGTTCGGCCAGCGCGAGGGGGCCGGACTGGTCGTTCGGCGTGTTCGGGTCCGCGTCCAGAAGGATGCCGGCCGTGTCGTCGTCGTCCACCGTGAGTTGGACGCTCGGGCGGGCGCCTGCCCCGAGGCTGCCGTAGCCGCCGCCGCTCGCGGCGTGGGCGAGGGTCGGCGTCTCGTCCACGGCGTTGCCGTCGTCGCCGGCGGCCACCGTCACGGTCTGGTAGGCGCTCCACGTCGTCGTCGTGAATGTCATCGTGTTCTGGTCGCCGGCCGCCGTGGACGTGTCCACGGTCACGGCGCCGGTCGCGCCGGAGACCGTCACCGTCACGTTGCCGCTCGGCTGGGTGTTGAGGCGGACGCGGTACGTGCCGCTGTTGTTCTCGTCCACCTCCAGCTGCGTCGGGGTCACGTCGAGGCTCGGCGTGTCGTTGTCCGTCGATGTCGCCACAAGCTCGGCCGCCGTCACGGTGCCGTAGTCGGCGCCGCTCGGCGCGTGGCGGAAGGTGGCCATCTCGTTCTCGCCGTTCTGGTCGTTCGCCGCCGTCACGCGCACCGTGCGCAGCGTGTTCCAGTTGCCCGTGGTGAACGTGAGCGACGTGAGGTTCGTCGAGAGGCCGTCCGCCGCGCCGGTGATCGCCACCGTGACGTTGCCGCCGACCGGCTCCGTCGCCAAGCGCACCGTGTACGTCGCGCTGTTCTCCTCCGGCACCGTCAGGGTGGTCGTCGAGAGCGTGATGGCCGGGGTCTCGTCGTCGGTCACGCTGGCGGTGAAGTTGCCGTTGACGTTCCTGTACTCGCTGTTCGTCGCCGTGGTCGCGGCGTGGGCGATGGTCACGGACTCGTCGAAGCCGTTGTCGTCCTCCTGCGCCGTGAGGGTCACCGTCTGGGGGGTGCTCCAGTTCGTCGCCGTGAACGTGAGCGTGTTCTGCACGCCCTGCGTGTCGCCGTCCGTGTCGCCCACCGTGACCGAGGACGTGTCGCCGCTAGTGATCGTCGCGGTCACCGTCTGGGTGGGCTCCGACGACAGGCGCACGGTGTAGTCGGCGGAGTTGGTGCTCGACGAAAACAGCTCGTTCAGCGCCAGCGGGCCGGACTGGTCGTTCGCCGTGTCCGGGTCGGCGTCGAAGACGAAGCTGCGCGGGTCGTCGTCGTTCGTGTTCGCCGTGAGGGTGGCCTGCAGGTTCGTGTACTCGCTCGACGTCGGCGTGGTCGACGTGTGGGTGATGGTCGCGGACTCGCCCACGCCGTCGTCGTCCTGGGCGGCGGTCAGCGTCACCGTCTGCGGGGTGTTCCAGTTCGTGCTCGTGAACACGAGGGTGTTCTGGTCGCCCGGCGTGTCGGTGTCCGTGTCGCCGATTGCCACGGCAGCGTCGTTGCTGGTGATCGTCACCGTGGCGGTCTGGGTCGGCTCCGAGGACAGGCGCACCGTGTAGTCGTGGGTGTTGTTGGTCGCACTCTGCAGCTCGTTCACCAGCACCGGGCCGGGCTGGTCGTTCGCCGTGTCCGGGTCCGCGTCGACGAGGATGCCGGCCGTGTCGTCGTCGTCCACCGTCACCGTCACGCCGGGGCGGGAACCCAGAGGCAGGCTGGCGTAGTCGCCGCCGCTCGCCGTGTGGGCGAGGGAGACCTCCTCGTTGCGGGCGTTGTCGTCGTCACCCGCGGACACCGTCACGGTCTGGCTGGTGGCCCAGTTCGCGTTCGTGAACGTCAGCGTGTTCTGGTCGCCGCTCGTGGCCGCCGTGTCCACGGTCACGGCGCCGGTCGCGCCGGAGACCGTCACCGTCACGGTTGCGCTCGGCTGGGTGTTGAGGCGGATCGTGTAGGCGGCGTTGGCGTTTTCGTTCACCGTGAGCGTGGCCGTGCTCACTTGCAGGCTCGGGGTGTCGTTGTCCGTGGCCGTCGCTTCGAGCAACGCCGCCGCGACGCTGCCGTAGTCGGCGCCGGTCGCCGCGTGGCGGAAGGTGGCCGTCTCGTTCTCGCCGTCGTCGTCGTTCGCCGCCGTCACCGTCACGGTCCGCTCGGTGTCCCAGTTGGCGGTGGTGAACGTCAGCGACGTCTGGATGCCGCCCTGGGTGGACGCGTCCGCGGCGAGGCCATCGCCCGCGCCGGTTATGGACACCGTGACGCTGCCACCCACCGGCTCCGTCGCCAGCCGGACGGTGTAGGTCGCGTCGTCTTCCTCCGGCACCGTCAGGTTGGTCGTGGAGAGGCTGATGGCCGGGGTCTCGTCGTCGGTCACGCTCGCGGTGAAGTTGCCGTTGACGTTCCTGTATTCGCTGTTCGTGGTCGTCGCCGCGGTGTGGGTGATCGTCACGCTCTCGTCGAAGCCGTTGTCGTCCTGCTGGGCGCTCAGGGTCACGGTCTGGGGGGTGTTCCAGTTGCTCGACGTGAACGTGAGCGTGTTCTGGGTGCCCTGCGCGATGCCGTCCGTGTCGTCCACCGTGACCGAGGACGTGTTGCCGCTGGTGATCGTCGCGGTCACGGTCTGGGTGGGCTCCGACGACAGGCGCACGGTGTAGTCGTTGGAGTTGGTGCTGGACGAAAACAGCTCGTTCAGCGCCAGCGGGCCGGACTGGTCGTTCGCCGTGTTCGGGTCGGCGTCGAAGACGAAAGCCGGGGTGTCGTCGTCCGTGGTGTTCGCGGTGATCGTCGCAGCCAGGTTCGTGTACTCGCTTGCCGACGACGTGGTGGAAGTGTGGGTGATGGTGGCGGAGTCGGGGACGCCGTTGTCGTCGTCGGCCGCGGTCAGCGTCACCGTTTGCGGGGTGTTCCAGTTCGTGCTCGTGAACGTCAGGGTGTTCTGGTCGCCGTTCAGGCTGTCGCCGTCCGTGTCGCCCACGGTCACCGCGGCGTCGTTGCTCGTGATGGTCACGGTGGCGGTCTGGGTCGGTTCGGACGACAGGCGCACGGTGTAGTCCACCGAGTTGTTGCTCGCGCTGGGCAGTTCGTTCAGCGCCAAGGGGCCGGACTGGTCGTTCGCCGTGCCCGGGTCCGCGTCGAGGAGGATGCCCGCCGTGTCGTCGTCGTCCACCGTCACCTGCACACTCGGGCGCGAGCCGGAGGGCAGGCTTCCGTAGCCGCCGCCGCTGGCCGTGTGGGCGAGGGTCGGCGTCTCGTTCACGGCGTTGCCGTCGTCGGCCGCGGCCACCGTCACGGGCTGGGCGGTGGCCCAGTTCATGGTCGTGAACGTCAGGGTGTTCTGGTCGCCGGTCGTCGTGGACGTGTCCACGGTCACGGCACCCGAAGCGCCGGAGACCGTGACCGTCACGGTGGCGCTCGGCTGGGTGCTCAGGCGGATGGTGTAGGTGGCGTCGGCGTTTTCGTTCACCGCGAGCGTGGTCGTGCTCACCTGCAGGCTCGCGGTGTCGTTGTCCGTGGACGTGGCCTCGAGATCCGCCGCCGCCACGCTGCCGTAGTCGGCGCCGCTCGCCGTGTGGCGGAACGTCGCCGTCTCGTTCTCGCCGTTGTCGTCGTTCGCCGCCGTCACCGTCACCGTCCGCTCGGTGTCCCAGTTGGCGGTGGTGAACGTCAGCGACGTCTGGATGCCGACCTCGGTGGACGTATCCGCCGCGAGGCCGTCGCCTGCGCCCGTGATCGTCACCGTCACGCTGCCGCCGACTGGTTCCGTCGCCAGCTGGACCGTGTAGGCGGCGTCGTCTTCCTCCGGCACCGTCAGGGTGGACGACGACAAGGTGATGGCCGGGGTCTCGTTGTCGTTGACGCTGGCCGTGAAGCTGCCGTCTACGTTGGTGTACTCGCTGTTCGGGGTCGTCGCCGCGGTATGCGTGATCGTCACGGACTCGTCGAAGCCGTTGTCGTCCTGCTGGGCGGTCAGGGTCACCGTTTGGGGCGTGTTCCAGTTGCTCGACGTGAACGTCAGGGTGTTCTGGACGCCGTTGGCCACGCCGTCCGTGTCGTCCACCGTGACCGACGAGGTGTTGCCGCTGGCGATCGTCGCCGTGACCGTCCGGGTCGGGAGCGACGACAGGCGCACCGTGTAGTCGTCGGAGTTGGTGCTGGACGACGACAGCTCGTCCAGCTGCAAAGGACCGGACTGATCGTTCGCCGTGTCCGGGTCGGCGTCGAAGACGAAGGCGGGTGCGTCGTCGTCCGCGGTGTTCGCCGTGATGGTCGCCTGCAGGTTCGCGTACTCGCTCGACGACGACGTGGTGGACGTGTGGGTGATGGTGGCGGACTCGGGGGTGCCGTTGTCGTCGTCGGCCGCGGTCAGGGTCACCGTCTGGGGGGTGTTCCAGTTCGTGCTCGTGAACGTCAGGGTGTTCTGGTCGCCGAGGGTGTCGCCGTCCGTGTCGCCCACCGTCACAGCGGCATCGTTGCTGGTGATCGTCACCGTCGCGTCCTGGGTCGGTTCCGAGGACAGGCGCACGGTGTAGTCGACGGAGTTGTTGGACGCCGAGGGGAGTTCGTTCAGCGCCAGCGGGCCGGACTGGTCGTTCGCCGTATTCGGGTCCGCGTCGAGGAGGATGCCGGCGGTGTCGTCGTCGTCCACCGTCACCTGCACGCCGGGGCGCGAACCCGCCGCCAGGCCGCCGTAGTCGCCGCCGCTCGCCGTGTGGGCGAGCGCGACCTCCTCGTCGCGGATGTTGCCGTCGTCGCCGGCGGCCACCGTCACCGTTTGCGGCGTGGCCCAGTTCGCGTTCGTGAACGTCAGGGTGTTCTGGTCGCCGGTCGTGGTGGACGTGTCCACGGTCACCGCACCGCTGGCGCCGGAGACCGTGACCGTCACGGTTGCGCTCGGCTGGGTGCTGAGGCGGACGGTGTAGGTGGCGTTGGCGTTTTCGTTCACGGCGAGTGTGGCCGTGCTCACTTGCAGGCCCGGCATGTCGTTGTCCGTGGACGTCGCCACCAGCTCCGCCGCCGTCACGGTGCCGTAGTCGGCACCCGTCGCGGCGTGGCTGAAGGTGACGTCTTCGTTCTGGCCGTTCTGGTCGTTGGCCGCGGTCACCGTCACCGAGCGGGCGGTGTTCCAGTTGGCGGTGGTGAAGGTGAGGGCCGTCGGGCTGGCCGTGAGGCCGTCCGCCGCGCCGGTGATGGTCACCGTGACGTCGCCGCCGACTGGTTCGGTGGCCAAGCGCACGGTGTAGGCGGCGTCGTCTTCCTCCGGCACCGTCAGGGTGGTCGTCGACAAGGTGATGGCCGGGGTTTCGTCGTCGTTCACGCTGGCGGTGAAGTTGGCGTTGACGTTGGCGTATTCGCTGTTCGTGGCCGTGGTCGCGGCGTGGGCGATGGTCACGGACTCGTCGTAGCCGTCGTCGTCCTGCTGGGCGGTGAGGGTCACCGTCTGGGGGGTGTTCCAGTTCGCGGACGTGAACGTCAGGGTGTTCTGGTCGCCGACCGTGTCGCCGTCCGTGTCGTCCACCGTGACCGCGCCGGTGTCGGCGCTGGTGATGGTCGCCGTGACCGTCTGCGTGGGTTGCGACCTCAGGCGCACGGTGTAGTCGGCGGAGTTGGTGCTGGACGAAAACAGCTCGTTCAGCGCCAGCGGGCCGGACTGGTCGTTCTCCGTGTTCGGGTCGGCGTCGAAGACGAAGCTGCGCGGGTCGTCGTCGCTGGTGTTGGCCGTCAACGTCGCTTGCAGGTTCGTGTACTCGCTCGCCGTCGGCGTGGTGGCCGTATGGGTGATGGTCGCGGACTCGCCCACGCCGTCGTCGTCCTGGGCGGCGGTCAGGGTCACCGTCTGCGGGGTGTTCCAGTTGGCGTTCGTGAACACGAGGGTGTTCTGGTCGCCCGGCGTGTCGGTGTCCGTGTCGCCGATTGCCACGGCAGCGTCGTTGCTGGTGATCGTCACCGTGGCGGTCTGGGTCGGCTCCGACGACAGGCGCACGGTGTAGTCGTGGGTGTTGTTGGTGGCCGTGGACAGCTCGTGTACCAGCACCGGGCCAGGCTGGTCGTTCGCGGTGTCCGGGTCGGCGTCGACGAGGATGCCCGCCGTGTCGTCGTCGTCCACCGTCACCGTCACGCCGGGGCGCGAAGCCGGCGCGAGGCTGCCGTAGCCGCCGCCGCTTGCGTCGTGGGCGAGCGACACTTCCTCGTCGCGGGCGTTGTCGTCGTCGCCCGCGGACACCGTCACGGTCTGGTTCGTGGCCCAGTTGGTGCTCGTGAACGTAAGGGTGTTCTGGTCGCCGCTCGTCGTGGACGTGTCCACGGTCACCGCCCCGGACGCGCCGGAGACGGTCACCGTCACGTTCGCGCTCGGCTGGGTGTTGAGGCGGATGGCGTAGGTGGCGTTGGCGTTTTCGTTCACCGTGAGGGTGGCCGTGCTCACCTGCAGGCTCGCGGTGTCGTTGTCCGTGGCCGTCGCTTCGAGCAACGCCGCCGCGACGCTGCCGTAGTCGGCGCCGGTCGCCGCGTGGCGGAAGGTCGCCGTCTCGTTCTCGCCGTTGTCGTCGTTCGCCGCCGTCACCGTCACGGTCCGCGCCGTGTCCCAGTTGGCGGTGGTGAACGTCAGCGACGTCTGGATGCCGACCTCGGTGGACGTGTCCGCCGCGAGGCCGTCGCCCGCGCCCGTGATCGTCACCGTCACGCTGCCGCCGACTGGTTCCGTCGCCAGCTGGACGGTGTAGGCGGCGTCGTCTTCCTCCGGCACCGTCAGGGTGGACGACGACAAGGTGATGGCCGGGGTCTCGTTGTCGTTCACCGATGCGGTGAAGTCGCCGGACACGTTGGTGTACTCGCTGCTCGACGTCGTCGCCGCGCTGTGGGTGATGGTGACGGTTTCGTCGAAGCCGTTGTCGTCCTGCTGGGCGCTCAGGGTCACGGTCTGGGGGGTGTTCCAGTTCGTCGCCGTGAACGTGAGGGTGTTCTGGTCGCCCGGGGTGTTGGTGTCGGTGTCGTCCACGGTCACCGAGGAGGTGGTGCCGCTCGTGATCGTCGCCGTGACGGTCTGGGTCGGCTCCGACGACAGGCGCACGGTGTAGTCGGCCGAGTTGGTGCTGGACGACGACAGTTCGTTCAGTTGCAGCGGGCCCGCCTGGTCGTTCGCCGCGTTCGGGTCGGCGTCGAAGACGAAGGCGGGGGCGTCGTCGTCCGTCGTGTTGGCGGTGATGGTGGCCCGCAGGTTCGTGTACTCGCTTGCCGTCGCCGTAGTGGACGTGTGGGTGATGGTGGCGCTTTCGGGGGCGCCGTTGTCGTCGTCCGCTGCGGTCAGGGTCACCGTTTGGGGGGTGTTCCAGTTCGTGCTGGTGAACGTCAGGGTGTTCTGGTCGCCGTTCGTGTTGTCGCCGTCGGTATCGTCCACGGTCACCGCGGCGTCGTTGCTGGCGATCGTCACCGTGGCGTCCTGAGTCGGCTCCGAGGACAAGCGCACCGTGTAGTCCACCGAGTTGTTGGTCGCCGAGGGGAGTTCGTTCAGCGCCAGCGGGCCGGGCTGGTCGTTCGCGGTGTTCGGGTCGGCATCGAGGACGATGCCCGCCGTGTCGTCGTCGTCCACCGTCACCTGCACGCTCGGGCGCGAGCCGGACGGCAGGCTTCCGTAGCCGCCGCCGCTGGCCGTGTGGGCGAGGGTCGGCGTCTCGTTCACGGCGTTGCCGTCGTCGGCCGCGGCCACCGTCACGGGCTGGGCGGTGGCCCAGTTCATGGTCGTGAACGTCAGGGTGTTCTGGTCGCCGGTCGTCGTGGACGTGTCCACGGTCACGGCGCCCGAAGCGCCGGAAACCGTCACCGTCACGTCGGCACTCGGCTGCGTGTTGAGGCGGATGGTGTAGGTGGCGTTGGCGTTTTCGTTCACCGCGAGCGTGGCCGTGCTCGTTTGCAGGCTCGCGGTGTCGTTGTCCGTGGACGTGGCCTCGAGATCCGCCGCCGCGACGCTGCCGTAGTCGGCGCCGGTCGCCGTGTGGCGGAACGTCGCCGTCTCGTTCTCGCCGTTGTCGTCGTTCGCCGCCGTCACCGTCACGGTCCGCGCCGTGTCCCAGTTGGCCGTGGTGAACGTCAGCGACGTCTGGATGCCGACCTCGGTGGACGTATCCGCCGCGAGGCCGTCGCCCGCGCCCGTGATCGCCACCGTCACGCTGCCGCCCACAGGCTCCGTCGCCAGCTGGACGGTGTAGGCGGCGTCGTCTTCCTCCGGCACCGTCAGGATGGACGACGACAAGGTGATGGCCGGGGTCTCGTTGTCGTTGACGCCGGCCGTGAAGCTGCCGTCTACGTTGGTGTACTCGCTGTTCGGGATCGTCGCCGCGGTGTGGGTGATCGTCACGGACTCGTCAAAGCCGTTGTCGTCCTGCTGGGCGGTCAGGGTCACCGTCTGCGGAGTGTTCCAGTTGCTCGACGTGAACGTCAGGGTGTTCTGGACGCCGTTGGCGACGCCGTCCGTGTCGTCCACCGTGACCGACGAGGTGTTGCCGCTGGTGATCGTCGCCGTGACCGTCCGGGTCGGCAGCGACGACAGGCGCACCGTGTAGTCGTCGGAGTTGGTGCTGGACGACGACAGCTCGTCCAGCTGCAAGGGACCGGACTGGTCGTTCGCCGTGTCCGGGTCGGCGTCGAAGACGAAGGCGGGGGCGTCGTCGTCCGTCGTGTTGGCGGTGATGGTCGCCATCAGATTCGCGTACTCGCTTGCCGACGACGTGGTGGACGTGTGGGTGATGGTGGCGGACTCGGCGGCGCCGTTGTCGTCGTCGGCCGCGGTCAGGGTCACCGTCTGCGGGGTGTTCCAGTTCGTGCTCGTGAACGTCAGGGTGTTCTGGTCGCCGAGGGTGTCGCCGTCCGTGTCGCCCACGGTCACCGCGGCGTCGTTGCTCGTGATCGTCACCGTGGCGTCCTGGGTCGGCTCCGACGACAGGCGGACCGTGTAGTCCACCGAGTTGTTGGTCGCCGAGGGGAGTTCGTTCAGCGCCAGCGGGCCGGACTGATCGTTCGGCGTGTTCGGGTCCGCGTCGAGGAGGATGCCGGCGGTGTCGTCGTCGTCCACCGTCACCGTCACGCCGGGGCGCGAACCCGCCGCCAGGCCGCCGTAGTCGCCGCCGCTCGCGGCGTGCGCGAGCGCGACTTCCTCGTTCGTCGCGTTGCCGTCGTCGCCGGCGGACACCGTCACCGTCTGGTTCGTGGCCCAGTTCGTGCTGGTGAACGTGAGGGTGTTCTGGTCGCCGCTCGTGGCGGCAGTGTCCACGGTCACCGCGCCGGTCGCGCCGGAGACGGTCACCGTCACGTCGGCGGTGGGCTGGGTGTTGAGGCGGACGGCGTAGGTGGCGCTGGCGTTCTCCTCCACCGTCAGGGTGGCGCGGCTCACGCTCAGGCTCGGCGTGTCGTTGTCGGTGGCCGTCGCTTCGATGTCGGCCGTGGACGCGCTGGCGTAGTCGGCGCCGGTGGCCGCGTGGCGGAAGGTGACCACCTCGTTGGCGCCGTCCTGGTCGTTCGCCGCCGTCACCGTCACCGTGCGGGCGGTGTTCCAGTTGCCCGACGTGAAGGTCAGGGACGTCGGACTTGCCGAGAGGCCGTCCGCCGCGCCGGTGATCGCCACCGTGACGTTGCCGCCTACCGGCTCCGTCGCCAGTTGGACGGTGTAGGCGGCGTCGTCTTCCTCCGGCACCGACAGGGTGGTCGCCGACAAGGTGATCGCGGGCGCCTCGTCGTCGTTCACGCTCGCCGTGAAGTTGCCGTTCACGTTCCTGTACTCGCTGTTCGTCGTGGTCGTCGCGGCGTGGGCGATGGTCACGCTCTCGTCGTAGCCGTTGTCGTCCTCCTGCGCCGTGAGGGTCACCGTCTGGGGGGTGTCCCAGTTCGCCGCCGTGAACGTGAGCGTGTTCTGCACACCCGGCGTGTCGCCGTCCGTGTCGCCCACCGTGACCGAGGCGGTGTCGCCGCTGGTGATCGTCGCGGTCACGGTCTGGGTCGGCTCCGACGACAGGCGCACGGTGTAGTCGTTGGAGTTGGTGGCGGACGACGGCAGCTCGTCCAGCGGCAGCGGGCCGGGCTGGTCGTTCGCCGTGTCCGGGTCGGCGTCGAAGACGAAGCTGCGCGGGTCGTCGTCGTTGGTGTTGGCCGTGAGGGTGGCCTGCAGGTTCGAGTACTCGCTCGTCGTCGGCGTGGACGACGTGTGGGTGATGGTCGCGGACTCGCCCACGCCGTCGTCGTCCTGGGCGGCGGTGAGGGTCACCGTCCGCGGCGTGTTCCAGTTGGCGCTCGTGAACACGAGGGTGTTCTGGACGCCGTTCAAGCTGTCGCCGTCGGTGTCGCCCACGGTCACCGCGGCGTCGTTGCTGGCGATGGTCACCGTGGTCGTCTGGGTCGGCTCCGAGGACAGGCGCACGGTGTAGTCGTGGGTGTTGTTGGTCGCCGTGGACAGCTCGCTCACCAGCACCGGGCCGGGCTGGTCGTTCGCGGTGTTCGGGTCGGCGTCGATGAGGATGCCCGCCCTCTCGTCGTCGCTCACGTTCACGGTCAGGCTCGGCAGCGTCGGGGTGCCGAAGAAGCCGCCGCTGCACGCCGCGCCGGTGCGGGCGTGGGAGACGGTCGCCGCGTCGTTCTGGCCGTCGTTGTCGCTGGCGGCGGTGGCGGTGACGGTCTGGGGGGTGTTCCAGTTCGACTGGGTGAAGGTGAGCGCCTTCGTCTGCGGCGTGGCGTCCGTGTCGAGGGACACGTCGACGTTGCCGCTGGTGGCGGTGATCACCACCGTGCAGTTGCCGCCGGCGGCGGTCCGCGGGTTGGCCGTCAGGCGGACGGTGTAGGCGCCGACGTTGGCGTTCGTGCCGCCGCCGGCGTTGGGATCCTCCTGCAGCGCCAGCGCGTTGCGGCTCAGCGCGATGCCCGGCGTGGGGGTGACGCTCAGGCTGGTGGACGCCAGCGTGCCGGGGAGGTCGTGGGCGGCGGCCGCCACGGTCACGGACAGGGTGCGGACGGCGGTGAAGTCCGTGCCCGCGTAGTCGAGCGTCAGGGTCGCCGTGGCGTCGCCGGCGGTCACCGTCGCCAGCGCGTCGATGGCGAGGCCGGGGACGTTGGTGTTCGGCGTGAAGTGCGACTTCGCGGCGCCGCTGGCGAACGCCGTGTCCGTCAGCGTGACCGTCACGGTGGCGCCGTCCAGGTTCGCCTCGGTGAGCGTCGTCGGGTTGCTGGCGGCGAGCGTCGCCGCGGGGGTCACCACGGTGATGGTGAAGGTCAGCGTCGCACGGTCGCTGTTCGCGCGGTTGGTGTCGCCGTCGTGGGCGTGGATGGCCACCGTGGCCGCGCCGGCGGTGTTCGCGGTCGGCGTGCCGCAGATCCGCCGCGCGCCGCAGACGCCCTCGAAGAAGAGGCCCGCCGGCAGGCCGCTCGCCGAGTAGGTGTAGGTCGTGCCGTCGCCGCCGCTGGCCGCCGGCACCTGGAACGTCAGTATCTCGTGGTCCTTGCGGTAGGTTCTGTTCGACACCGCGCCATCGCCGAAGGTCGGCGGCATGTTCGGCTGCAGGACCACCTGCCGCGCCGTGTCGAGGCCGCCGAACTTCAGCGCCGGCCACTGGAACTCGCCGCCGAAGTCCCAGGCGTCGTCGTCCGCGTCCGCCGCCGCGCCGACCACGTTGTCGCCGTCCACGTCCTGGTCGTCCCAGTCCGCGTAGATGCCGGTGTAGCCGGCGGGGTCGCGCAGGTTCGCCGAGGTCTTGCCCTCCGGCGGGTTCGTGTCCGAATCGTCGTCGATGCCGCTGCGATCCACGTCCCAGTAGCTCGTCGCGACCGTGCCGGCGTCGGTGGTCAGGGTCAGGCCGTTCTTGTGCGGGCAGACGCCGGTCACCGCGCCGGTCGAGTAGCTCGCCACGATCGTTCCCTGGTTCCGGGCCGCCAGGCCGCCGCCACGGGCGAACGGGCTGTTGACAGCTCTGTCGCAGGCCACCGCCGCCGTCGAGTAGCTCGCCACGATCGTCGCGCCGGTGGAGTTGGCGCCCACCAGTCCGCCGACCTCCCTTCCGGCGCGCACGGCGCCCGTCGCCCAGACCGCCGCGACGCGGCCGAAGTTCCGCCCGGCGAGCGGCCCGGTGTAGGTGGTGTTGTCCGTGTTCCACAGCCGCGCGTTCGGCAGCCCGAGGGCGCGGACCTCGGCGTTGGCGCGCAGCGACGCGAACAATCCGCTGCGGTTGCGGCGGCGGTTCACCAGCAGGTTGGCGATCACGTGGCCGTTGCCGTCGAAGGTCGCGTCGAAGTGCGGCGCGTCGCTCTCCTGCGTGGCCGTGCCGATGGGATCCCAGCCGCCGCCGCCGTTGTGGTAGGCGTCGTCGGCGTCGGAAGTCAAGGTTCCGCCCTGTTCCGTCCAGGTGGAACCGTCGCCGTCGGTGTCGAAGTCCAGATCGTTCTCCAGCTCGTAGCCGGTACAGCCCCCGCTGGTCGGGCAGCCCATGCCGGCCGCGCGGTTGCGGAACGCCTTGCCGTAGTCCGCGGCGTTCGACGCCGGGGCGCCGTCGCCGTCCAGATCCCAGCGGATGGCGTTCAGCTGCGCCAGCGTGTACACCTCGATGAGGCCATCGTCGTCCAGGTCGTAGTCGCCGCGCTGGGCAACCACGTCCGCGCCTCGGTAGCTGAGCGCCGGGTAGTGCGAGTCCATGCCGAAGTGCCAGGGGGACTCGTGGGGGTCGCCGTCGCCGTCCACGTCCAGAGCGTCCCAGCCGGCGAAGATGCCGGTGGCCGACGTCGGGGTCTTGAGCTGCGCCGTGGTGCGGCCGCCGCCTTGGGCGGAGGTGGTGACGCCGCTGGTTTCGCGATCCCAGTGGCTCGACGTCGCGGCGCCGGCGCCGCCCGCCAGGCCGTGCTTGAGGTTCGCGGCGCAGCTGCCCGTGATCGCGCCGGTGGCGTAGCTGGCGACGATGGTTCCGGCGTTGTCGGCGACCAGGCCGGCGGCGCCGCCCGTTCCGCACTGCGCCACCGCCTTCGAGTAGCTGGCCACCACCACGCCGCCGGCGAGGTTCCGCCCCAGCAGGCCGCCGATGTTGCCGCCGCCCGTCGCCGAGCCGCTCGTCCACACCGCCTCCACGCGGCCGATCGACTCGCCCGCGAGCGGCGCCGCCGAACTCTGCGTGCCGACGTTCACGTAGGCGTTCGGCAGGCCCAGCGAACGCACCACCGCGCTGCCGCGCAGCGCCGCGAACAGGCCGCCGTGGCTGCGGCCGCGGTTGACGTACAGGTTGTGGATGGAGTGGCCGTTGCCGTCGAACGTCGCGTTGAAGTGGGTCGTGTCGTTCGGTGCCGAGGCCGGGCCGATGGGATCCCAGCCGCTGCCGCCGTTGTGGTAGTCGTCGTTCGCGTCGCTCGTGCCGCCGGTGTGCGTCGAACCGTCGCCGTCGGTGTCGAAGTCGAGGTCCTGCGTGAGCTCGTAGCCGGTGCAGGTAGCGGCGTTGTTGACGGCCGGGCAGCCCATGCCGGTGCTGGCGCTGGCGAACGCGCCGCTGGCGCCGCTGTAGTTGGCGGCGTTGCCGGCCGACGCCGAGCCGTCACCGTCCAGGTCCCAGCGGATGGCGTTCAGCTGCGCGAGGGTCGAGACTTCGATGAGGCCGTCGTTGTCCACGTCGAAGTCCGTGCCGGTGCGCTCGGCGTCCGACACGCCCACGCGCAGGTTCGACGACGTGCCGCCGTAGCCGCCGCCGGTCGCCTCGTGGGCGACCAGCACGGACTCGTCCACGGAGTCGCTCGCCTCGGTCACCGCGGTCGTGGTGATCGTCTGCGGGGTGTTCCAGTTCTGCGTGGTGAACGTCAGCGAGGACCTGTCCACGGTCACCGCGCCGGCGTCGCCGCTGGTCACGGCCACCGTCGCGTCCGCAGTCGGCTGCGCGGAGAGGCGCACCGCGTAGGCGGCGCTGTCGCCCTCGGCCAGCAGCAAGGGGCCGGGGTCCAGCACCGTGGTCGCCGGGTTCGCGTCGATCAGCACGGTGCCGCGGTCGTCGTCGGTGACGGTCACCGTCACCGTGGCCAGAACGCCCACGCCGGACGCGGTCAGCGTCACCGGCACCGTCTCGTTGTTCGAGTCGTCGTCCGCCTGCGCCGTCACGGTGACCGTCTGGGCGGTGTTCCAGTTCGTCGTCGTGAACGTCAGCGCCGCCTTGTCCACGGTCGCGGCGCCGGTGTCCCGGCTTGCGACCGCCACCGTGGTGGTCGCCCCCGGGTCGCTGTCCAGCACCACGTCGAACATGCCGGTGTTGGAACCCGTGGCCTCGTTCAGAGACAGGTCCGCCGGCGTCGCGGTGGCTTCCAGCGTCGGCGCTACCGGCACCGTCGCCGTGGTCAGTGCGCCGGCCAGCGCGTGCGCGGACGCCACCACCGTCACCTCCAGGGTGGTCGCCGCGTCGAAGTCCGCGCCGCCGTAGGCCAGCGTCAGCGTCGCCGTGGCGTCGCCGGCCGTCACCGGCGCAACCGCGGCGATGGTCAGTCCCGGCACGGTGGTGTTCAGCATGAAACTGGTCTTCGTCACGCCGTTTGAGAACGTCGTGTCGGTCAGCGTCACCGTCACTTCGGCACCGTCCAGGTTGCTTTCGGTCAACGCCGCCGGGGTGGTGGCGGTGACGGCCGCGGTCGGCGTCACCACCGTGATGGTGAAGGTCAGCGTCGCCCGGTCGCTGTTCTCCCGGTTCGTGTCGCCGTCGTGGGCGTGGATGGTCACCGTGGCGGCGCCGGTGGTGTTGGCGGTCGGCGTGCCGCAGATCTGCCGGGCGGAGGCGCAGTCGGGGGTGCCGAGGGAGAGGCCGGCTGGCAGGCCGCTCGCCGAATACGTGTAGCCCGTGCCTTCGCCGCCGCTGGCCGGCGGAACCAGGAACGGCGCGATGGCGTGGTCCTTGCGGTAGGTCCTGTCCGGCACCGCGCCGCTGCCGAAGGTCGGCGGCACGTTGGACTGCAAGGCCACTTGGCGGACCGTGTCGAGGCCGCCGAACTTCAGCGCCGGCCACTGGAACTCGCCGCCGAAGTCCCAGGCGTCGTCGTCCGCGTCCGCCGCGACGCCGACCACGCTGTCGCCGTCCACGTCCTGGTCGTCCCAGTCGGCGTAGATGCCGGTGTAGCCGGTGGGGTCGCGCAGGTTCGCCGAGGTCCTGCCCTCCGGCGGGGTCGTGTCCGAATCGTCGTCGATGCCGCTGCGATCCACGTCCCAGTAGCTCGCCGCGACCGTGCCGGCGGCGTCGGCCAGGGTCAGGCCGTACTTGTACAGGCACACGCCGGTCACCGTGCCGGTCGAGTAGCTCGCCGCGATCGTGCCCTGGTTCCAGGCCGTCAGGCCGCCGCCGCGGGAGATCGGGATGCCGAAAGTGTTGTCGCAAACCACCGCCGCCGTCGAGTAGCTCGCCACGATCGTCGCGCCGGCGATGTTGTTGCCCACCAGACCGCCGACTTCCGTTCCGCCGCGCACGGCACCCGTCGCCCAGACCGCGGCGACGCGCCCGACGTTCTGCCCGGCGAGCGGCCCGGTGAAGGCTCTGTGGGACTCGTTCCGTATCCGCGCGTTCGGCAGCCCAAGCGCGCGAACCTCGGCAGTGCCGAGCAGCGTCCCGAACAACCCGACGCGGTTGCGGTTTCGGTTCACCAGCAGGTTGGCGATCACGCGGCCGTTGCCGTCGAAGGTCGCGGTGAAGTGCGAGTTCGGCGAGTCGCTCGGCTTCCCGGACCCGCCGATGGGATCCCAGCCGCTGCCGCCGTTGTAGTAGGCGTCGTCGGCGTCGGCGGTCAAGGTTCCGCCCTGTTCCGTCCAGGTGGAACCGTCGCCGTCGGTGTCGAAGTCGAGGTCGTTCTCCAGCTCGTAGCCCGTGCAGTCGTTGAGGTCGGCGTCGCCGGTGGTGTCCGACGGGCAGCCCATGTCGTCGCGGTGGTTGCGGAACGCCTTGCCGTAGGCGGCGGCGCTGCCGGAGGCCGGGGCGCCGTCGCCGTCGAAGTCCCAGCGGATGGCGTTCAACTGCGCCAGCGTGTACACCTCGATGAGGCCGTCGTCGTCGAGGTCGTAGTCGCCGCGCTGGGGCACCGGATCCGCGCCTCGGTAGCTGAGCGCCGGGTAGTGCGAGTCCGTGCCGAAGTGCCAGGGGGATTCGTGGGGGTCGCCGTCGCCGTCCACGTCCATGTTCGCCCAGCCGGTGAAGATGCCGGTGGCCGACGTCGGGGTCTTGAGCTGCGCCGTGGTGCGGCCGCCGCCTTGGGCGGAGGTGGTGACGCCGCTGGTTTCGCGATCCCAGTGGCTCGACGTCGCAGTGCCGGCGCCGCCCGCCAGGCCGTGCTTGAGGTTCGCGGCGCAGCTGCCGGAGACGGCGCCGGTGGCGTAGCTGGCGACGATGGTTCCGGCGTTGTTCGCGACCAGGCCGGCGGCGGCACCCGTTCCACACTGCGCCGCCGCCTTCGAGTAGCTGGCCACCACCACGCCGCCGGCGAGGTTCCGCCCCAGCAGGCCGCCGACGTTGCCGCTGCCCGCCGCCGAACCGCTCGACCACGACGCCTCCACGCGGCCCCACGAGGCCCCGGCGAGCGGCGCCACCGAGTCCTGGCCGGCGCGCACGTGGGCGTTCGGCAGGCCCAGCGAGCGCACCACGGCGCTGCCGCGCAGCGCCGCGAACAGGCCGGAGTAGTCGCGGCTGCGGTTGACGTAGAGGTTGTGGATGGAGTGGCCGTTGCCGTCGAACGTCGCGTTGAAGTGGGTGCTGTCGCTGGGCGTCGAGGCCGGGCCGATGGGATCCCAGCCGCTGCCGCTGTTGTGGTAGTCGTCGTCCGAGTCGCTCGTGCCGCCGGTGTGCGTCGAACCGTCGCCGTCGGTGTCGAAGTCCAGGTCCTGCGTGAGCTCGTAGCCGGTGCAGGTGGCCGTGCCGGAGACCGCCGGGCAGCCCATGCCGGTGCTTGCGCCGGCGAAGGCGCCGCTGGCGCCGCTGTAGTTGGCGGCGTTGCCGACCGACACCGAGCCGTCGCCGTCCAGGTCCCAGCGCACCGCGTTCAGCTGCGCGAGCGTTGCGATCTCGATGAGGCCGTTCTCGTCCGTGTCGTAGTCCGTGCCGGTGCGTTCGGCGTCCGCCACTGCCACGCGCAGGCTCGCCGACGTGCCGCCGTAGCCGCCGCCGGTCACCGAGTGGGAGATCAGCACGGACTCGTCCAGCGAGTCGCTCGCCTCGGTCACCGCGGTCGCGGTGATCGTCTGCGGGGTGTTCCAGTTCTGCGTGGTGAACGTCAGCGAGGACCTGTCCACGGTCACCGCGCCGGCGTCGCCGCTGGTCACAGCTACCGTCGCGTCCGCGGTCGGCTGCGCGGAGAGGCGCACCGCGTAGACGGCGCTGTCGCCTTCGGCCAGCAGCAGGGGGCCGGGGTCCAGCGCCGCAGTCGTCGAGTTCGTGTCGATCAGCACGGTGCCGAGCTCGTCGTCGTCCACCGTCACGGTCACGCCGGGGCGCGAACTCTGCGGCAGGCTGGCGTAGCCGCCGCCGCTTGCGGCGTGGGTGAGCGACACCTCCTCGTTGCGGGTGTTGCCGTCGTCGGCCGCGGCCACCGTCACCGTCTGGGCGGTGGCCCAGTTCATGGTCGTGAACGTCAGGGTGTTCTGGTCGCCGGTCGTCGCGGACGTGTCCACGGTCACAGCGCCGCTCGCGCCGGAGACCGTCACCGTCACGTTCGCGCTCGGCTGGGTGCTGAGGCGGATGGTGTAGGTGGCGGTGCTGTTCTCGTTAACCGTCAGGGTGGCCGTGCTCGTTTGCAGGCGCACGGCGTCGTTGTCCGTGGACGTGGCCTCGACCTCCGCCGCCGCGACGCTGCCGTAGTCGGCGCCGCTCGGCGCGTGGCGGAAGGTGGCCGTCTCGTTCTCGCCGTTGTCGTCGTTCGCCGCCGTCACCGTCACCGTTCTCGCGGTGTCCCAGTTGGCGGTGGTGAACGTCAGCGACGTCTGGATGCCGCCCTGGGTGGACGCGTCCGCCGCCAAGCCGTCGCCCGCGCCGGTGATCGCCACCGTCACGTTGCCGCCCACTGGTTCCGTGGCCAGCTGGACGGTGTAGGCGGCGTCGCCTTCCTCCGGCACCGTCAGCGTGGTCGTCGAGAGCATGATGGCCGGAGT
Organism: Candidatus Azotimanducaceae bacterium; assembly: GCA_965243175.1. Classification (GTDB taxonomy): domain Bacteria; phylum Pseudomonadota; class Gammaproteobacteria; order Pseudomonadales; family Azotimanducaceae; genus VXYL01. The sequence goes on from OZ251532.1 coordinate 4,536,085, forward strand.
CTCGTCGTCGGTCACGCTCGCGGTGAAGTTGGCGGTTACGTTCCTGTATTCGCTGTTCGTGGTCGTGGCCGCGTTGTGGGTGATGGTCACGGACTCGTTGAAGCCGTTGTCGTCCTGCTGGGCGCTCAGGGTCACGGTCTGGGGGGTGTTCCAGTTCGTGGACGTGAACGTGAGGGTGTTCTGGTCGCCGGGGGTGTTGGTGTCGGTGTCGTCCACGGTGACCGACGACGTGTTGCCGCTCGTGATCGTCGCCGTGACGGCCTGGGTCGGCAGCGACGACAGGCGCACCGTGTAGTCGGCCGAGTTGGTGCTCGACGAAAACAGCTCGTTCAGTTGCAGCGGGCCCGCCTGGTCGTTCGCCGTGTTCGGGTCGGCGTCGAAGACGAAGCTCGGGGCGTCGTCGTCCGTCGTGTTGGCGGTGATCGTCGCCATCAGGTTCGTGTATTCGCTCGCCGACGCCGTGGTGGACGTGTGGGTGATGGTGGCGGACTCGGGGGTGCCGTTGTTGTCGTCTGCGGCGGTCAGGGTCACCGTCTGCGGGGTGTTCCAGTTCGTGCTCGTGAACGTCAGGGTGTTCTGGTCGCCGGGGGTGTCGGTGTCCGTGTCGCCCACCGTCACTGCGGCGTCGTTGCTGGCGATGGTCACCGTGGCGTCCTGGGTCGGTTCGCTCGCCAGGCGGACGGTGTAGCTGACCGAGTTGTTGGACGCGGTGGGGAGCTCGTTCAGCGCCAGCGGGCCGGACTGGTCGTTGGCGGTGTTCGGGTCCGCGTCGAGGAGGATGCCGGCGGTGTCGTCGTCGTCCACCGTCACCGTCACGCCGGGGCGCGAACCCGCCGCCAGGCCGCCGTAGTCGCCGCCGCTCGCTGCGTGGGCGAGCGCGACTTCCTCGTTCGTCGCGTTGCCGTCGTCGCCGGCGGACACCGTCACCGTCTGGTTCGTGGCCCAGTTCGTGCTGGTGAACGTGAGGGTGTTCTGGTCGCCGCTCGTAGTGGCCGTGTCCACGGTCACCGCGCCGGTCGCGCCGGAGACGGTCACCGTCACGTCGGCGGTGGGCTGGGTGTTGAGGCGGACGGCGTAGGTGGCGCTGGCGTTCTCCTCCACCGTCAGAGTGGTGCGGCTCACGCTCAGGCTCGGCGTGTCGTTGTCGGTGGCCGTCGCTTCGATGTCCGCCGTGGACGCGCTGGCGTAGTCGGCGCCGGTGGCCGCGTGGCGGAAGGTGACCACCTCGTTGGTGCCGTCCTGGTCGTTCGCCGCCGTCACCGTCACCGTGCGCGCGGTGTCCCAGTTGGCCGTGGTGAAGGTCAGGGACGTCGGGCTGGCCGAGAGGCCGTCGGCGGCACCGGTGATGCTCACCGTGACGTTGCCGCCCACCGGCTCGGTGGCCAGCTGGACGGTGTAGGCGGCGTCGTCTTCCTCCGGCACCGTCAGGGTGGTCGCCGACAAGGTGATCGCGGGCGCCTCGTCGTCGTTCACGCTCGCGGTGAAGTTGCCGTTCACGTTCCTGTATTCGCTGTTCGTCGCGGTCGTCGCGGCGTGGGCGATGGTCACGCTCTCGTCGTAGCCATTGTCGTCCTCCTGGGCGGTGAGGGTCACCGTCTGCGGGGTGTCCCAGTTCGCCGCCGTGAACGTCAGCGTGTTCTGGATGCCCTGCGTGTCGCCGTCCGTGTCGCCCACCGCGACCGAGGCGGCGTCGCCGCTGGTGATCGTCGCGGTCACGGTCTGGGTCGGCTCCGACGACAGGCGCACGGTGTAGTCGTTGGAGTTGGTGGCGGACGACGGCAGCTCGTCCAGCGCCAGCGGGCCGGCCTGGTCGTTCGCCGTGTCCGGGTCGGCGTCGAAGACGAAGCTGCGCGGGTCGTCGTCGTTGGTGTTCGCCGTCAACGTCGCTTGCAGGTTCGTGTACTCGCTCGTCGTCGGCGTGGACGACGTGTGGGTGATCGTCGCGGACTCGCCCACGCCGTCGTCGTCCTGGGCGGCGGTCAGGGTAACCGTCCGCGGCGTGTTCCAGTTGGCGTTCGTGAACACGAGGGTGTTCTGGACGCCGTTCAAGCTGTCGCCGTCGGTGTCGCCCACGGTCACCGCGGCGTCGTTGCTGGCGATGGTCACCGTGGTCGTCTGGGTCGGCTCCGAGGACAGGCGCACGGTGTAGTCGTGGGTGTTGTTGGTCGCCGTGGAGAGCTCGTTCACCAGCACCGGGCCGGGCTGGTCGTTCGCAGTGTTCGGGTCGGCGTCGATGAGGATGCCCGCCGTCTCGTCGTCGCTCACGTTCACGGTCAGGCTCGGCAGCGTCGGCGCGCCGAAGAAGCCGCCGCTGCACGCCGCGCTGGTGCGGGCGTGGGTGACGGTCGCCGCGTCGTTCTGGCTGTCGTTGTCGCTGGCGGCGGTGGCGGTCACCGTCTGCGGGGTGTTCCAGTTCGACTGGGTGAAGGTGAGCGCCTTGGTTTGCGGCGTGGCGTCCGTGTCGAGGGACACGTCGGCGTTGCCGCTGGTGGCGGTGATCACCACCGTGCAGTTGCCGCCGGCGGCGGTCCGCGGGTTGGCCGTGAGGCGGACGGTGTAGGCGCCGACGTTGGCGTTCGTGCCGCCGCCGGCGTTGGGATCCTCCTGCAGCGCCAGCGCGTTGCGGCTGAGGGCGATGCCCGGCGTGGGGGTGACGCTCAGGCTGGTGGACGCCAGTGTGCCGGGGAGATCGTGGGCGGCGGCCGCCACAGTCACGGACAGGGTGCGGACGGCGGTGAAGTCCGCGCCCGTGTAGTCCAGGGTCAGGGTCGCCGTGGTGTCGCCGGCGGTCACCGTGGCCAGCGCGTCGATGGTCAGGCCGGGGACGTTGGTGTTCGGTGTGAAGTGCGACTTCGCGGCGCCGCTGGCGAACGCCGTGTCCGTCAGCGTGACCGTCGCGGTGGCGCCGTCCAGGTTCGCCTCGGTGAGCGTCGTCGGGTTGCTGGCCGCGAGCGTCGCCGCGGGGGTGACCACGGTGATGGTGAACGTCAGTTCGGCGCGGTCGCTGTTCTCGCGGTTGGTGTCGCCGTCGTGGGCGTGGATGGCCACCGTGGCCGCGCCGGCGGTGTTCGCGGTCGGCGTGCCGCAGATCCGCCGCGCGCCGCAGACGCCCTCGAAGAAGAGGCCCGCCGGCAGGCCGCTGGCCGAGTACGTGTAGCCGGTGCCTTCGCCGCCGCTGGCCGCCGGCACCTCGAACGTCAGTATCTCGTGGTCCTTGCGGTAGGTCCTGTTCTCCACCGTGCCGCTGCCGAACGTCGGCGGCAGGTTCGGCTGCAGGGCGAACTGGACGGCCGGGTCGAAGCCGCCGAAGCTCAGCACCGGGTACTGCCACTGGTCGCCGAAGTCCCAGGGCGCGTCCGCCTCGCCATCGCCGTCGACGTCGCCTTCGTCCCAGGTCGCGTAGATGCCTTGGTAGCCGGTGGGCGCGCGCAGCTGCGCCGCCGTGCGGGCGCAGGTCGAACAGCCGCCATCGGTGGTGGTGCCGTGGGTGGTGCTGTCGAAGTAGGTGGCGACCACGTTGCCGGTGCCCGTCTGGGTGTGGAACAGCGGATTCGAGCCGGGGGCGAGCGTGCCCCGCGACAGGCTGTGATGCACCTGCCCTGGAGCGGACCTGCTTGTCGCATCCGCCAGGTTCGAAACGAGCCCCGCCGCCCTTCTGCCCGACACGCGCACGTCCACCCAGCAACTGCGAATGGTGGTGGCGCCCCTGCCGCCCCAGTTGAGTCCGATCAATCCACCGACGGTGTTGACGCGACCGTCACTCGCCGCGGGATTGGCGCTGATGACGCCGGTGACAAACACGCCGGTGATCGTCGCGCCGTCGCCGTACCCCGCCAGCCCGCCGGCCGTGATCGAGCCCGTCCTCGTGTTCGTGATGTTGACATCCACCAAGCCGAGCAGCTCGACGCGCCCGACCACGGTGTCGAAGAGCCCGCTCTCCGGCAAGGCGTGGTTCATGTAGAGGTTGTAGATGATGCGGCCGTTGCCGCGCAGGACGCCGAAGTATTCGGGCAGGGGCACCCAGCCGGCGCCGCCGTTCCAGAATTCGTCGCCGCCGTCCACGGCACCGCTGCCGTCGGTGTCGAAGTCCAGATCGTTCTCCAGCTCGTAGCCGGCGCAGTCGAAGACGTCCGCGTCGTCCGTCGTGGTCGGGCAGCCCATGCCCGCCACATGGTTGCGGAACGCCTTGCCGTAGCTGCCAGCGTTGCCCGACGACGGTGCGCCGTCGCCATCCGGGTCCCAGCGGATGGCGTTCAGCTGGGCGAAGGTGTAGATCTCGATCAGCCCGTCGTCGTCCAAGTCGTAGTCGCCGCGCTGCGGCACGGGATCCGCGCCGCGGTAGCTGAGCGCCGGGTACTGCGAGTTCGTGCCGAAGTGCCACGGCGCCTCGGACGGGTCGCCGTCGCCGTCGACGTCCAACCGGTCCCAGCCGGCGTAGATGCCGGTGGCCGACGTGGGGGTTTGCAGCTGCGCCGTGGCGCGGCCAACGCCCTGCGCGGAGACCGCGACGCCGCTCGCCTCGCGGTCCCAGTGGCTCGCCGTGGCCGTGCCGGAACCGCCCGCCAGGCCGTGCTTGTTGCCGGTCGGGCAAGCGCCGGTCACCGCGCCGGTCGCGTAGCTCGCGACGATGGTTCCGAGGTTGCTGCCGGCGAGGCCGCCGGCGACGTTGCCGGCACCTGTCGTACAGGACGCCGACGCCCGCGAGTAGCTCGCCACGATGGTCGAACCCGCGTTCGCCACTCCCACCAGGCCGCCGACGTTGGTGTCGCCCGCCGCGGCGCCGCTCGTCCACACCGCCTCCACTCTGCCCAACGACGCCCCCGCCAACGGCGCCACCGAGTTCTGGCCGCTTCGCACATGGGCGTTCGGCAGTCCCAGCGAGCGCACCACCGCGCTGCCGCGCAGCGCCGCGAACAGCCCGGAGTGGTTGCGGGCGCGGTTCACGAACAGGTTGTGGATGGAGTGGCCCCGGCCGTCGAACACGGCGTTGAAGTGGGTCGTGTCGTTCGGCGCCGTGGCCGGGCCGATGGGATCCCAGCCGCTGCCGCCGTTGTGGTAGGTGTCGTCCGAGTCGCTCGTGCCGCCGGTGTGCGTGGAACCGTCGCCGTCGGTGTCGAAGTCCAGATCCCGCGTCAGCTCGTAGCCCTCGCAGGCCGGCGTGCCGCCCGTACCTGTCGGGCAGCCCATGCCGGCGGAGGCGTTCGGGAAAGCGGTCGCGTAGGCGCCGCCGTCGCCGCTTGCCGCCGCGCCGTCACCGTCCAAGTCCCAGCGCACCGCGTCCAGCTGCGCCAGCGTGGAGATCTCGATCAGACCGTTCTCGTCGGTGTCGTAGTCCGTGTTGGCGCGCTCGTCGTCCGACACCGCCACGCGCAGCCGTGCCGACGCGCTGTTGTAGCCGCCGCCGGTGGCGCGGTGGGCGATGGTCACGGACTCGTCCACGGCGTCCGGCGCGTCGTCCACCGCCGCGGCGGTCACCGTCTGCGCCGTGCCCCAGTTCTGCGCGGTGAACGTCAGCGACGCCGCGTCCACCGTCACCGCGCCGGTGTCGCCGCTAGTCACCGCCACCGAGACGGCGCCGGTCGGCGCCGCCGACAGCCGCACCGCGTAGTCGGCGCTGTCGCCTTCGGCCAGCAGCAGCGGCCCCGGGTGCAGCGGCGTGGTCGCCGGGTCGGCGTCGATCAGCACGGTGCCGCGGTCGTCGTCCGTCACCGTCACCGCAACCCTCGCCAAGGCGCCGACGCCGGCCGCCGAAAGCGTGATCGTCGTCGATTCGCCGTTCGAGTCGTCGTCCGCCTGAGCCGTCACGGTCACTGTCTGGACGGCGCTCCAGTTCTGCGCGGTGAACGTCAGCGACGCCACGGACACCGTCGCCGCGCCCGGGTCCGCGCTCGCCACCGTCACCGTGGTGGTCGCCGCCGGGGCGCTGTCCAGCACCACAGTGAAGGAACCCGAGTTGGAACCCGTGGCCTCGTTCAGATACAAGCGCGACGGCGACACCCTCGCCCCCAGCGACGGCGCCACGGACGCCGCGGCCGTGGTCAGCGTGCCGACCAGGGCGTGCGCCGACGCCGCCACCGTCACCGACAGGGTGCGCGCCGTGGCGAAGTCCGTGTCGTTGTACGCCAGCGTCAGCGTCGCCGACGTGTCGCCGGCGGTCACCGCCGCCAGCGAGCCGACGGCGAGGCCGGACACGTTGGTGTTCAGCCTGAAGTTCTGCTTCGTGACGCCGCTCGCGAACGTGGTGTCGGTCAGCGTCACCGTCACCTCGGCGCCGTCCAGGTTCGCCTCGGTCAGCGTTGCCGGTCGGCTCGTGAGCACGGCGGTCGGATCGACCACCGTGATGGTGAACGCCAGCGCCGCGCGGTCGATGGGCGACCGGTTGGCGTCGCCGTCGTGGGCGTGGATGGTCACCGTGACGGCGCCGGCGGTGTTCTCGGTGGGTGTCCCGCAGATCCGCCGCGCGCCGCAGACCCCCTCGAAGAGGAGGCCCGCCGGCAGGCCGCTGGCCGAGTACGTGTAGCCCACGCCCTCGCCGCCGCTGGCCGCCGGCACCTCGAACGTCAGTATCTCGTGGTCCTTGCGGTAGGTCTTGTTCGCCACCGTGGCCATGCCGAAGGTGGGCGGCGCGCCGGGCTGCAGGGCGAACTGGACGGCCGGATCGAAGCCGCCGAAGCTCAGCACCGGATACTGCCGCTGGTCGCCGAAGTCCCAGGGCGCGTCCGCCTCGCCGTCGCCGTCGATGTCGCCTTCGTCCCAGGTCGCGTAGATGCCTTCGTAGCCGGTGGGCGCGCGCAGCTGCGCGGCCGTGCGGGCGCAGTCCGAGCAGCCGCCATCCGTGCTGGTGCCGTGGGTGGTGCTGTCGAAGTAGGTGGCGACCACGTTGCCGGTGCCCTGCTGGGTGTGGAACAGCGGATTCGAGCCCGGGGCGAGGGTGCCCCGCGACAGGCTGTGATGCACCGTTGCCTGCGACTGGACCGTCCCATCCGCCACGTTGCCGATGAGCCCGGCCGCCCTCTTGCCCGACACGCGCACGTCCACCCAGCAACTGCGAAAGGCGGTGCCGGACGGGAAGCCGAAGTTCAATCCGACCAATCCGCCAACGGTGTTTCGGCGCACTTGGCTGCCATCCGTCGCCGCGGGATTGCCGCTGATGACGCCAGTGACGAAGACGCCGGCTATCGTGCCCGCGGAGCTGTACGCGGCCAGTCCGCCGGCCGTGATCTGGGTCGCCCTCGTGTTCGTGATGTTCACGTTCACCAGGCCGAGCAACTCGACGCGCCCGCTCACGGTGTCGAAGAGTCCGCTCTCCGGCAAGGAGTGGTTCATGTACAGGTTGTAGACGATGCGGCCGTTGCCGCGCAGGACGCCGGTGTACTCGGGCAGGGGCACCCAGCCGGCGCCGTCGTTCCAGAATTCGTCGCCGCCGTCCACGGCGCCGCTGCCGTCGGTGTCGAAGTCCAGATCGTTCTCCAGCTCGTAGCCGACGCAATCGAAGGCGTCCGTGTCGTCCGGCGTGGTCGGGCAGCCCATGCCCGCCACGTGGTTGCGGAACGCCTTGCCGTAGCTGCCGGCGTTGCCCGACGACGGTGCGCCGTCGCCGTCCGGGTCCCAGCGAAGAGCGTTCAGCTGGGCCAGCGTCCGCACCTCGATCAAGCCGTCGCCGTCCAGGTCGTAGTCGCCGATCTGCGGCGACCGATGCAGGCCGCCGTATTCGAGCGTCGGGTACTGCGACGCCTCGCCGAAGTGCCACGGCGCTTCGGACGGGTCGCCGTCGCCGTCGACGTCCAGCCGGTCCCAGCCGGCGTAGATGCCGGTGGCCGACGTGGGGGTTTGCAGCTGCGCCGTGGCGCGGCCGCCGCCCTGCGCGGAGACCGCGACGCCGCTCGCCTCGCGGTCCCAGTGGCTCGCCGTGGCCGTGCCGGAACCGCCCGCCAAGCCGTGCTTGTTGCCGGTCGGGCAGGCGCCGGTCACCGCGCCGGTCGCGTAGCTCGCGGCGATGGTTCCGAGGTTGCTGCCGACGAGGCCGCCAGCGAGGTTGCCGGCGCCCGTCGTACACGACGCCGACGCCCGCGAGTAGCTCGCCACGATGGTCGAGTCGGCGTTCGCCGCCCCCACCAGGCCGCCGACGTTGGTGTCGCCCGCCGCGGCGCCGCTCGCCCACACCGCCTCCACCCTGCCCCAGACCGAGCCCGCCAACGGCGCCACCGAGTTCTGGCCGCTTTGCACATGGGCGTTCGGCAGTCCCAGCGCGCGCACCACCGCGCTGCCGCGCAGCGCGGCGAACAGCCCGGAGTGGTTGCGGGCGCGGCTGACGTACAGGTTGTGGATGGAGTGGCCCTTGCCGTCGAACACGGCGTTGAAGTGCGTCGTGTCGTTCGGCGTCGTGGCCGGGCCGATGGGATCCCAGCCGCTGCCGCCGTTGTGGTAGGTGTCGTCCGAATCGCTCGTGCCGCCGGTGTGCGTGGAGCCGTCGCCGTCGGTGTCGAAGTCCAAGTCCTGGGCGAGCTCGTAGCCGCTGCATCCGCTGGTCGGACAGCCCATGCCGGCGGAGGCGTTGGGGAAGGCGGTCGCGTAGGCGCCGCCGTCGCCGCTCGCCGCCGTGCCGTCGCCGTCCAAGTCCCAGCGCACCGCGTCCAGCTGCGCCAGCGTGGAGATCTCGATCAGGCCGTTCTCGTCCGTGTCGTAGTCCGTATTGGCGCGCTCGTCGTCCGACACCGCCACGCGCAGCCGCGCCGTCGTGCCGCCGTAGCCGCCGCCGGTGGCGCGGTGGACGATGGTCACGGACTCGTCCACGGCGTCCGGCGCGTCGTCCACCGCCGCGGCGGTGACCGTCTGCGCCGTATCCCAGTTCTGCGCGGTGAACGTCAGCGAGGCCATGTCCACCGTCACCGCGCCGGTGTCGCCGCTGGTCACCGCTACGGCGACGTTGGCGACCGGCGCCGCCGACAGCCGCACCGCGTAGCCGGCGCTGTCGCCTTCCGCCAGCAGCAGCGGCCCCGGGTGCAGCGGCGTGGTCGCCGGGTCGGCGTCGATCAGCACGGTGCCGCGGTCGTCGTCCGTCACCGTCACCGCAACCCGCGCCAAGGCGCCGACGCCGGCCGCCGAGAGCGTGATCGTCGTCGACTCGCCGTTCGCGTCGTCGTCCGCCTGCGCCGTCACGGTCACCGTCTGGACGGCGCTCCAGTTCTGCGCGGTGAACGTGAGCGACGCCACGGACACCGTCGCCGCGCCCGGGTCCGCGCTCGCCACCGTCACCGTGGTGGTCGCCGCCGGGGCGCTGTCCAGCACCACCGTGAAGGAACCCGAGTTGGACCCCGTGGCCTCGTTCAGATACAAGCGCGACGGTGACACCCTCGCGCCCAGCGACGGCGCCACGGACGCCGCGGCCGTGGTCAGCGTGCCGACTAGGGCGTGCGCCGACGCCGCCACCGTCACCGCCAAGGTGCGCGCCGTGGCGAAGTCCGTGTCGTTGTACGCCAGCGTCAGCGTCGCCGACGTGTCGCCGGCGGTCACCGCCGCCAGCGAGCCGACGGCGAGGCCGGACACGTTGGTGTTCAGCATGAAGCTCTGCTTGGTGACGCCGCTCGCGAACGTGGTGTCGGTCAGCGTCACCGTCACCTCGGCGCCGTCCAGGTTGGCCTCGGTCAGCGTCGCCGGTCGGCTCGCGAGCGCGGCGGTCGGATCGACCACCGTGATCGTGAAGGTCAGCTCGCCACGGTCGCCGTCGCCCAGGTTGGTGTCGCCGTCGTGGGCGTAGATCGTCACCGTGGCCGCGCCGGTGGTGTTGGCGGTCGGCGTACCGCATACGCGCCGCGCCCCGCAGACCCCCTGCTCGAAGACGAGACCCGGCGGCAGCCCGCTCGCCGAGTAGGTGTAGCCCACGCCTTCGCCGCCGCTGGCCGCCGGCACCTCGAACGTCAGTATTTCGAAGTCCTTGCGGTAGGTCCTGTCCGGCACCGTGCCGGTGAAGACCGGCGGCACGTCCGGCTGCAGCGCGACTTGGCGGGCGGTGTCCAAGCCGCCGAACTTCAGCACCGGCCACTGCCAGCGGTCGCCGAAGTCCCAGGCGTCGTCGTCGGTGGACTCGCCGGCGGTGTTGTCGCCATCGACGTCCTGATCGTCCCAGTCGACGTAGAGGGCCGTGTAGCCGGTGGGCGTCCGCAGGTTCACGGAGGTCTCGCCCTCTGGCGAGGCCGTCCCCGCGTCGTCTGCGATGCCGCTGCGGTTCACGTCCCAGTAGGTCGCCGTGAACGTGCCCGAACCACTGGCGAAGCCGTGCTTGTTCGCCGTCGGGCAGCCGCCGGTCACCGCGCCGGTGGAGTAGCTGGCGGCGATGGTGCCGGAGTTCGCCGCCGCGAAGCCGCCGGCGACGCGGTTGCCCGTCGCGCACGACACCGCCGCCGTCGAGTAGCTCGCCACCACCGTGGCGCCCGATTCCACCACGCCCACCAGGCCGCCGACGTTGGTCTGCCCCGCCGCGGAACCGCTCGCCCACACCGCCGCCACCCGGCCCGCGACCACGCCGGCCAGCGGCGCCACCGAACCCCGGCCTTGCCGTACGCGGGCGTTCGACAGGCCCAGCGAGCGCACCACGGCGCCGGGGCGCAGGGCGGCGAACAGGCCGGAGTAGTTGCGGCTGCGGTTCACCAGCAGGTTGGCGACGACCTTGCCGTTGCCGCTGAAGGTGCCGGTGAAGTGCGTGGTGTCGCTGGGTGCGGAGGCCGGGCCGATGGGATCCCAGCCGCTGCCGCCGTTGTAGTAGGCGTCGCCCGAATCCGCCGTGAACGTGCCGTCGTCCGTCCAGGTGGAACCGTCGCCGTCGGTGTCGAAGTCGAGGTCGTTCTCCAGCTCGTAGCCGGCGCAGTCGTTGAGGTCGGCGTCGCCGGTGGCGTCCGAAGGGCAGCCCATGTCGGCGCGGTGGTTGCGGAACGCCTTGCCGTAGTTCCCCACGTTGCCGGTGGACGGGGCGCCGTCGCCATCCAGATCCCAGCGGATGGCGTTCAGCTGCATCAGCGTCCGCACCTCGATCAGGCCGTCGTCGTCCAGGTCGTAGTCGCCGCGCTGGGGCACCGGGTCCATGCCGCGGTAGCGCAGCACCGGGTACTGCGAACTGGTGCCGAAGTGCCACGGCGACTCGTGCGGATCGCCGTCGCTGTCCACGTCCAGGGCGTCCCAGCCGGCGTAGATGCCGGTCGCCGAGGTCGGGGTTTGCAGCTGCGCGGTGGTGCGCCCGCCGCCCTGTGCGGAGGTCGTCACGTCGCTCCTCTCGCGGTCCCAATGGCTCGCCGTCGCCGTGCCGTCGCCGCCCGCCAGGCCGTGGTGGTTCACGCAGCCGCCGCCCGTCACCGCGCCGGTCGCGTAGCTGGCGACGATGGTTCCGCCGTTCGCGGCCGTCAGGCCGCCGGCGGCGTAGGGACCCCACGAGCCGCAGGCCGCGGACGCCGTCGAGTAGCTGGCGACGATGGTCGAACCCGCCGCCGTCGCCCCCACCAGGCCGCCGACGTTGGTGTTGCCCGCCGCCGAGCCGCTCGCCCACGACGCCTCCACCCGACCCCAGAGCGCCCCGGCAAGCGGCGCCACGCTGCCCTGGCCGTTGCGGACGTGGGCGTTCGGCAGCCCCAGCGAGCGCACCGTCGCGCCGCCGCGCAGCGCCGCGAACAGGCCGGAGTAGTTGCGGTTGCGGTTGACGTAGAGGTTGTGGATGGAGTGGCCGTTGCCGTCGAAGACGGCGTTGAAGTGCGTACTGTCGTTCGGCGTCGAGGCCGGGCCGATGGGATTCCAGCCGCTGCCGCCGTTGTGGTAGGTGTCGTCCGAGTCGCTGGTGCCGCCGTCGTGGGTGGCGCCGTCGCCGTCGGTGTCGAAATCGAGGTCCCGGGTCAGCTCGTAGCCGGTGCAGGTGGCGGTGTTGGAGACCGCCGGGCAGCCCATGCCGGCGCTGGCGCTGGCGAACGCGCCGCTGGCGCCGCTGTAGTCCGCGGAGTTGCTGGCCGGGCTGCCGTCGCCGTCCAGGTCCCAGCGGACGGCGTTCAGCTGCGCCAGCGTCGAGACCTCGATCAGGCCGTCCTCGTCCGTGTCGTAGTCCGTGCCGGTGCGCTCGGCGTCCGACACGGCCACGCGCAGGTTCGACGACGTGCCGCCGTAGCCGCCGCCGGTCGCCTCGTGGGCGACCAGCACGGACTCGTCCACGGAGTCGCTCGCCTCCGCCACCGCCGTGGCGGTCACCGTCTGCGGCGTGTTCCAGTTCGTCGTGGTGAACGTCAGCGAGGCCAGGTCCACCGTCACCGCGCCCGTATCGTCGCTGGCCACCGCCACCGTCGCATCCGCGCTCGGCTGCGCGGACAGCCGCACCGTGTAGGCGCCGGTGTCGCCTTCGGCCAGCAGCAGCGGGCCGGGGTCCAGCGCCGTGGTCGCCGGGTCCGCGTCGATCAGCACGGTGCCGCGGTCGTCGTCCGTGACGTTCACCGTCACCCTGGCCAGCACGCCGACGCCGGACGCCGTGAGCGTCACCGGCACCGTCTCGTCGTTCGCGTCGTCGTCCGCCTGCGCCGTCACGGTCACCGTCTGCGCGGTGGCCCAGTCCGTCGTCGTGAACGTCAGCGCCGCCTTGTCCACGGTCACCGCGCCCGTGTCCGCGCTGGCCACCGCCACCGTGGTGGTCGCCCCCGGGTCGCTGTCCAGCACCACGTCGAACATGCCGGTGTTGGAACCCGTGGCCTCGTTCACCGTCAGCTCCGACGGCGTCGCGGTGGCATCCAGCGACGGCGCCACGGAGACCGACGCCGTGGCGATGGCGCCGGGCAGGCTGTGGGCGGCGGCCGCCACCGTCACGCCCAAGGTGCGGGCGGTGTCGAAGTCCGTGTCGTCGTAGGCCAGCGTCAGCGTCGCCGCGGCGTCGCCGGGCACCGTCGCCAGCGCGCCGACGGTGAGCCCGGAGACGTCAGTGTTCAGCATGAAGTCGGACGCCGTCGCGCCGCTCGCGAACGTCGTGTCGGTGAGCGTCACGGTCACGGTGGCGTTGTCCAGCGTCGCCTCGGTCAGCGCCGCCGGAGTGCTGGCGGTGATCGCCGCGGTCGGCTCGACCACCGTGATGGTGAACATCAGCGCCGCGCGGTCGCTGTCGTTCCGATTGATGTCGCCGTCGTGCGCGTACACCGTCACGGTGGCGGCGCCAGCGGTGTTCCTGGTGGGCGTGCCGCACACCGTGCGCGCGGCGCAGTTCGGGGCGCCGAGGGCGAGCCCCGCCGGCAGGCCGCTGGCCGAGTAGGTGTAGCCCACGCCTTCGCCGCCGCTGGCCGCCGGCACCTGGAACGCGTCGATGGGGAAGTCCTTGCGGAACGTCTTGTTCGGCACCGTGCCGGCGCCGAAGGTCGGTGGTTCGCTCGGCTGCAGACGGAACTGGAAGGCGGTGTCGAGGCCGGCGTAGCTGAGCACGGGGTATTGGTAGCTTGCGCCGAAGTCCCACGGGGCCTCGCCGCGAGTGCCGTCGCCGTCCACGTCCAGGTCGCCCCAGTTGGGCAAGGCGCTCGCTGTTCGCAGCTGGTTGGTGCTTCGGGCAGAGGCGCCGCCGCAGGCGCTCTGGCCCGTGGTCTGCCGGTCGCAGTAGTTGTCGGAGGAGGATCCGGGGCCCTGGACGACAAATCCTCCCGCATCTCCCGGCTGCGACGCCGGCGTCAAGGCAGCCAGGGAAGCCGCGCCAGTGGCGTAGGAGGCACGCACCACGCTGCCACTTGCGGTTTCACCGGCGAACGACCCGGCGATGCGCGCTCGAACGGCGCCGGCCGCGTACGACGCCACGACCGTTCCACCGACCCGTGCCGCCAGGCCGCCCCCGACGCCCTCGCCGTCTCTGGAAAAGACGACGTAGTTGTTGCCGGTGATGTGGACGGACGCGGCGGAGAAGCTGGCCGCCAGCCGCCCGCTGACCAGCCGCACCAAGCCCCCCGCCCGATCCTCGGCGGCGACGCTGCCCGTGCTCCAGCAGGCCAGCGCGGTGCCGCTCAACACGTCGGCCAGCGCGGCCGCCTTGCTCAGCGCTCCGGTGGCGCGGACGTCGACGTCCTCCAGCCCCAGCTCTCTGACCGTGCCGCTGATGGTGGAGAACAGCGCCGCGCTGCTGGCGCGGTCGATGGTCAGGTTGGCGATGCGGTGGTGGTTGCCGTCGAAGGTGGCCGCATAGTCGCCGCCGATGGGTGTCCAGTTGCTGTAGGAGTTCGGATCGCTGGCGTTCACCTCGCCATTGCCGTCGGTGTCGAAATCCAGATCGTTGTCCAGTTCGTAGCCGATGCAATCGAAGGCGTTCGCATCGTCGCCGTTGGTCGGGCAGCCCATGTCGGCGACATGGTTGCGGAACGCCTTGGCGTAGCCGCCGGCGTTGCCCGAGGCCGGGGCGCCGTCGCCGTCCAGATCCCAGCGGATGGCGTTCAGCTGCGCCAGCGTGCGCACCTCGATGAGGCCGTCGTCGTCGAGGTCGTAGTCGCCGCGCTGGGGGATCGGGTCCATGCCGCGGTAGCTCAGCGCCGGATACTGCGCGTTCGTGCCGAAGTGCCAGGGGGATTCGTGCGGGACGCCGTCGCCGTCCACGTCGACGGCGTCCCAGCCGGCATAGATGCCCGTGGCCGAGGTTGGGGTCTTGAGCTGCGCCGTGGTGCGGCCGGCACCCTGCGCGGAGGTGGTGACGCCGCTGGTCTCGCGGTCCCAGTGGCTGGCCGTCGCCGTGCCCGTGCCAGCCGCCAGGCCGTGCTTGTTCTGCGTCTGGCAGCCGCTGCCGGTCACCGCGCCGGTCGCGTAGCTGGCGACGATGGCGCCTACGTTATGGCCGACGAGGCCGCCGGCACCGCCCGTGCCGCAGTCCGCCGACGCCTTCGAGTAGCTGGCGACGATGGTCGAGCCGGCGTTCGTCGACCCCACCAGGCCGCCGACGTTGGTGCCGCCCGCCACCGCGCCGGTCGCCCAGGCGGCTTCTACACGGCCCCAGAGCGTCCCCGCCAGCGGCGCCACGCTGCCGCTGACGCCGCCGTCCACGTAGGCGTTCGGCAGGCCCAGCGAGCGCAACACGCCGTCCGCCCGCACCCCCGAGAACAGCGCCGCCCAGTCGCGGCCGCGGTTGATGAACAGGTTGTGGATGGAGTGGCCGTTGCCGTCGAACACCGCGTTGAACGACTCCTCGCGGATGCGCCGCAGGCGCTCCTGGTAGGTCGTCGCCACGCTGGGGCCGATGGGATCCCAGCCGTTGCCGCCGTTGTGCCAAGCGTCGTCCGGGTCGCTCGTGCCGCCGGTGTGCGTGGCGCCGTCGCCGTCGGTGTCGAAGTCCAGGTCCTGGGTGAGCTCGTAGCCGGTGCAGGTGGCGGCGCCGGAGACGGCCGGGCAGCCCATGCCGGCGCTGGCGCTGGCGAAGGCGCCGCTGGCGCCGCTGTAGTTGGCGGCGTTGCCGGCCGACACCGAGCCGTCGCCATCCAGATCCCAGCGGACGGCGTTGAGCTGGGCGAGCGTTGCGATCTCGATGAGGCCGTCTTCGTCCACGTCGAAGTCCGCGCCGGTGCGCTCGTCGTCCGAGACGCCGACGCGCAGCACCGACGACGTGTCGCCGTAGCCGCCGCCGGTGGCGCGGTGGGTGATGGTCACGGACTCGTCCACGGCGTCCGGCGCGTCGTCCACCGCGGCGGCGGTCACCGTCTGCGCCGTGCCCCAGTTCTGCGCGGTGAACGTCAACGACGCCGCGTCCACCGTCACCGCGCCAGCGTCGCCGCTGGTCACCGCCACCGTGACGGCGCCGGTCGGCGCTGCCGACAGCCGCACCGCGTAGTCGGCGCTTGCTCCCTCGGCCAGCAGCAGCGGGCCCGAGTTCAGCGGCGTGGTCGCCGGGTCGGCGTCGATCAGCACGGTGCCGCGGTCGTCGTCCGTCACCGTCACCGCAACCCGCGCCAGAGTGCCGACGCCGGCCGCCGAGAGCGTGATCGTCGTCGATTCGCCGTTCGAGTCGTCGTCCGCCTGCGCCGTCACGGTCACCGTCTGGGCGGTGCTCCAGTTCAGCGTCGTGAACGTCAGCGTCGCCACGTCCACCGACGCCGCGCCCGGGTCCGCGCTCGCCACCGCCACCGTGGTGGTCGCCGCCGGGGCGCTGTCCAGCACCGCCGTGAAGGAACCCGAGTTGGACCCCGTGGCCTCGTTCAGATCCAAGCTCGATGGCGACACCCTCGCCCCCAGCGACGGCGCCACGGACGCCGCGGCCGTGGTCAGCGTGCCGGGCAAGGGGTGCGCCGACGCCGCCACCGTCACCGACAGGGTGCGCGCCGTGGCGAAGTCCGTGTCGTTGTACGCCAGCGTCAGCGTCGCGGACGTGTCGCCGGCGGTCACGGCCGCCAGCGAGCCGACGGCGAGGCCGGACACGTTGGTGTTCAGCATGAAGCTCTGCTTCGTGACGCCGCTGGCGAACGTGGTGTCGGTCAGCGCCACCGTCACCTCAGCGCCGTCCAGGTTGGCCTCGGTCAGCGTTGCCGGGCGGCTCGTGAGCACGGCGGTCGGATCGACCACCGTGATGGCGAAGGTCAGCTCGTCGCGGTCGCTGGCGGCGCGGTTGGTGTCGCCGTCGTGGGCGTATATCGTCACCGTGGCCGCGCCGGCGGTGTTGGCGCGCGGCGTGCCGCACACCCCGCGCGCGCCGCAGACCCCCGCGAAGACGAGACCCGGCGGCAGCCCGCTCGCCGAGTAGGTGTAGCCCACGCCTTCGCCGCCGCCGGCCGCCGGCACCTGGAACGTCAGTATTTCGAAGTCCTTGCGGTAGGTCATGTCCGGCACCGTGCCGGTGAAGATCGGCGGCACGTTCGGCTGCAGGGCCACCTGCCCGGCCACGTCGTGACCGCCGAATTTCAGCACCGGCCACTGCCAGCGGTCGCCGAAGTCCCAAGCGTCGTCGTCCGCGTCCGCTGCCACGCCGACCAAGTTGTCGCCGTCCACGTCCTGGTCGTCCCAGGCGGCGTAGATGCCCGTGTAGCCGGTGGGGGCGCGCAGATTCTCCGAGGTCTCGCCCTCGGGCGAGCTAGCGTCCGAGTCGTCGTCGATACCGCTCCGGTTCACGTCCCAGTAGCTGGCCGTGAACGTGCCGGCGCCGCCGGCCAGGCCGTGCTTGTTCGGGCAGGCGCCCGTCACCGCGCCGGTCGCGTAGCTGGCGGCGATGGTTCCCGCGTTGGCCCCCGCCAAGCCGCCGGCGAGGTCGCTCGAAGCTGAACCGGAGCACGCCGCCGATGCCGTCGAGTAGCTCGCCACGATCGCCGAAGACGCCGTCGCGCTGCCCGCCAGGCCGCCGACGTGCGAGCCGCCGCGCACCGAACCGGTGGTCCAGACCGCGGATATCCGGGCGGCGTTCTCGCCGACCAGCAGGCCGGCGTAGTTCCGCGCGGCGACATGGCCGTTGGCGACGCCCAGCGAGCGGATTTCGGCGGCCGCGGAGGCGTTGCCGAACAGCCCCGCATAGTGCTGCGAGCGGTTGATGAACAGGTTCGACACGCGGCGTCCGTTGCCGTCGAAGGTCGCCGTGTAGGGCGCGCCCTGGCTGCCGATGGGCCGCCAGCCGGCGCCGCCGTTGTGGTAGGCGTCGCCCGAGTCGCCGGCACCGCCCGTGTGCGTGGAACCGTCGCCGTCGGTGTCGAAGTCGAGGTCGTTGCCCAGCTCGTAGCCGGCGCAGTCGTTGTCGTCGGCGTCGTCCGTGCTGGTCGGACAGCCCATGTCGGCGGCGTGGTTGCGGAATGCGTTGCGGTACGGGCCGGCGTTGAGCGAGAACGCGGCGCCGTCGCCGTCCAGGTCCCAGCGGATGGCGTTCAGCTGGGCGAGTGTGCGCACTTCGATCAGGCCGTTGTCGTCGGTGTCGTAGTCGCCGCGCTGGAGCACCGGGTCGGCGCCGCGATAGCGGAGCGCCGGGTATTCCGAACTCTTGCCGAAGTGCCAGGGCGACTCGCGGGGGTCGCCGTCGCCGTCCACATCCAATTGGTCCCAGCCGGCGTAGATGCCGGTGGCCGAGGTCGGCGCCTGCAGATGCACAGTGGTGCGGTCGACGCCCTGCGCGGAAACCGTGGTGCCGCTGGTCTCGCGGTCCCAGTAGCTCGATGTCGCCGTGCCGGCGCCGCCGGCCAGGCCGTGCTTGTTCGCTGTCGGGCAGGCGCCGGCGACTGCTCCGGTCGAGTAGGTGGCGACGATGGTTCCGGCGTTGGCGCCGACCAGGCCGCCGGCGAGGTCGGTCGAGTTGGTGCCGGTACATTCCGCCGACGCCTTCGAGTAGCTCGCCACGATCGTCGACGTCGTGGTCGCCGCGCCCACCATGCCGCCGATGTGCGAGCCGCCGCGCACCGAGCCGCTGGTCCACACCGCAGCGATGCGGCCGGCGTTCTCGCCCGACAGTGCGCCACTGAAGTTCCGAGCGTTGACGTAGGCTCTGGCCACCCCCAGCGACCGCACCGTCGCGCCGCTGGCCGTGCCGCCGAACAGCCCGGCGTAGCGGCGCGAACGGTTGACGTAGAGGTTGTGGATGGTGTGGCCGTTGCCGTCGAAGGTCGCGTTGAAGTGCGTCCCGTCGCTCGGCGCCGAGGCCGGGCCGATGGGATCCCAGCCGCTGCCGCCGTTGTGGTACTTGTCGTCGGAGTCGCTGACGCCGCTGGCGTGGGTCGTGCCGTCGCGGTCGGTGTCGAAGTCCAGGTCCTGGGTCAGTTCGTAGCCGGTGCAGGTGGGCGTGCCGGAAACCGCCGGGCAGCCCATGCCGACGGCGCGTTGCGGGAAGGCATTCGCGTAGGCGCCGCCATCGCCGGTCGTCGGGGCGCCGTCGCCGTCCAGATCCCAGCGCATGGCGTCCAGCTGCGCCAAGGTGGAGACCTCGATCAGGCCGTTTTCGTCCGTGTCGTAGTCCGTGTTGGCGCGCTGGGCGTCCGACACGGCCACGCGCAGACGCGCCGCGGCGCCGCCGTAGCCGCCGCCGGTGGCGGCATGGGCGACGATCACGGACTCGTCCACGGCGTCGGTCGCATCCGCCACCGCGGTGGCGGTCACCGTCTGCGGCGTGTTCCAGTTCCGGGTGGTGAACGTCAGCGACGACTGATCCACCGTCACCGCGCCGGCGTCGTTGCTGGCCACCGCCACCGTCGCATCGGCCGTGGGCCGCGCCGACAGCCGCACCGCGTAGCCGGCGCTGTCGCCCTCGCTCAGCAGCAGCGGGCCGGCATCCAGCGCCGGCGTCGCCGGGTCGGCGTCGATCAGCACTGCGCCGCGGTCGTCGTCCGTCACCTTCACCCCGACCGTCGCCAAGGTGCCGACGCCGGCGGTCGAGAGCGTGATGGTCGGCGATTCGTCGTCCGGGTCGTCGTCGTCGCGGGCCGAGACGGTCACGGTCCGCGCGGTGCTCCAGTTCTGCGTGGTGAACGTGAGCGTCGAAGGGTCCACCGTCACGGCGCCGGCGTCGCTGCTCGTGACCGCCACCGTCGTGTTCGCCGCCGGGGCGCTGTCCAGCACCGCCGTGAACGTGCCGGTGTTGGCGGCGCCGGCGGCCTCGGTGAGCGCCAGGCTCGATGGCGTCGCCGTGATCTCCAGCGACGGCGCCACGGCCACCGGCGCCGTGGTCAGGGCGCCGGCCAGCGTGTGCGCGGACGCGGCCACCGTCACGCCCAAGGCGCGCACCGCGTCGAAGTCCATGCGTTTGTAGTCCAGCGTGAGCGTCGCCGCGGCGTCGCCAGCAGTCACCGCCGCCAGCGAGTGGACGGCGAGCCCGCGTATGGTGGTGTTCAGCCTGAAGCTCGACTTCGTGACGCCGCTTGCGAACGTGGTGTTGGTCAGCGTCACCGTCACCTCGGCGCCGTCCAGGTTCGCCTCGGTGAGCGTTGCCGGTCGGCTCGTGAGCGCCACGGTCGGCGTCACCACCGTGATGGTGAACATCAGCGTGGCGTGGTCGCTGTCCTCGAGGTTGGTGTCGCCGTCGTGGGCGTGGATGGCCACCGTGGACACGGTGTTCGCCGTCGGCGTGCCGCACACCGTGCGCACCGCGCAGTTCGGGGCGCCGAAGGAGAGGCCGGCCGGCAGACCCGTCGCGGAGTAGGCGATCGCGAGCTCGCCGCCGCTGGCCGCCGGCACTTGGAACGCCGCGATCGGCATGTTCCGCCGGAACGTCTTGTTCGGCACCGTGCCGCTGCCGAAAGTGGGCGGTTCGTTCGGCTGCAGGGCGAACTGCCGCGCCACGTCCAGGCCGCCGAACTTCAGCACCGGCCACTGCCACCGTTCGCCGAAGTCCCAAGCGTCGTCGTCGCCCGTCTCCGCCGGCAAGCCGGCTTCACCGGGGGTGCCGTTGCCGTCCACGTCCTGGTCGTCCCAGGACGCGTAGATGCCCGCGTAGCCGGTGGGAGCGCGCATGTTCGCCGTCGTCTCGCCCTCGGGCGAGGCGGTGCCGGCGTCGTCCGTGATGCCGCTGCGGTCCACATCCCAATAGCTGGCGATGAACGCGCCGGCGCCGCTGGCCAGGCCGGGCCTGTTCGCCGCCGGGCAGCCGCCGGTCACCGCGCCGGTGGCGTAGCTCGCCGCGATGGTGCCCGAGTTCACCGCCGCCAAGCCGCCGGCGAAGCGGCCGGCGCCGGCGACGCAAGACGCTGTCGCCGTCGAGTAGCTCGCCACCACCGTCGCGCCCGAACCGATCGTTCCCACCAGGCCGCCGACGTTGGTCTGGCCGGCCGCGGCACCGCTCGCCCAAACGGCAGCCACACGGCCGGCCACCGTGCCGGCCAGCGGCGCCACCGAACCGTGGCCGCTGCGCACCCGGGCGTTCGGCAGGCCCAGCGAACGCACCACCGCGCCGGGGCGCAGCGCCGCGAACAGGCCCGAGTAGTCGCGGCTCCGATTCACCAGCAGGTTCTCGATCACGTGGCCGTTGCCGTCGAAGATCGCGGTGAAGTTCGTCGTGTCGCTCGGCGCCCAGCGCCAGCCGAGAGGATCCCAGCCGGCGCCGCCGTTGTAGTAGGCGTCGCCGCTGTCGGCGGTGAAGGTGCCGCCGCTCGGTTCCGTCCAGGTGGCACCGTCGTCATCGGTGTCGAAGTCCAAGTCGCGGGTGAGCTCGTAGCCGATGCAGGCGTCCGGGCTCTCGTTCGCGTCGGGGCCGTCCGGGCAGCCCATGCCGGCGGCAGCGCCTCGGAACGCGTTGCCGTAGTTGGTGGCGTCGCCGGCGGACACCGCGCCATCGCCGTTCAAGTCCCAGCGCACGGCGTTCAGCTTGGCCAGCGAGTCGATCTCGATCAGGCCGTCCTCGTCCGCGTCGTAGTCCGTGCCGGTGCGCTCGCTGTCGCGCACAGCCACGCGCAGCGTCGCCGAGACGCCGTCGTAGTCGCTCGCGCCGCTGGCCGTGTGCGTTACCCGCGCTGTTTCGTCCACGGCGTCGGCGTCCACGGCCGCCCGTGCCGCCACGGTCTGCCCGGTGTTCCAGTTGGTGGCGTTGAACGTCAACTGCGCCGGTGCCGAGGACACCGCTGGATTGTCGCTGGCGAGCGTCACCGTCACCGACGCCGACGGTACACGCGACAGCTTCACCGTGTAGCGCTTCAGCCGCGCCGCGCCTTCGTCGAGGAGCAGCCGCCGGCGGTCGAGCAGCAAACTCGTCACCTCGTCGTCATCGACAACGGCCGTCAGCGTTGCCGAGACGCCGTCGTAGCCGCCGCCGCTCGCCGCATGGGTGAGCGCCAGGCTCTCGTCGAGCGCATCGGTGTCCTGCACGGCGCGCACCGTCACCGTCTGCCAAGTGTTCCAGTTGGCCGTCGAGAACGACAGCGTGTTCTGCACGCCGCCGGTGCCGCCGTCGGTGTCGTCCACGGTGACGGCACCGGTGTCGGCGCTGGTGATCGTCACCGTCACGGCAGCGGACGGCGCGCCGGTCAGCCGCACCGCATAGCGCTTCGCGTACGCCGCCAGCGCCTCGTTCTCGCTCAGCGCCAACGGCCCGGGATCCACCGTGGAGGTCGTCGAAGGATCGGCGTCGATCTCGATGCCGCCCACGGTGATCGTGAAGCGCAAGGCCGTGCTCTTGGCGCCGATGGCGTCGCTTGCCCAGACGGTGACCGGAAAGCTTCCGGTGCGCGTCGGGGCACCGCAGATCGTGCGCTGCGCCGAGCAGGCGCCGGCGCCGTTGGCGTCGAACGACAGGCCGGGCGGCAGCCCTTCGATGCGGTAGGCGACAGCGCCGCTGCCGTGGCTGGCGGCCGGGACCTGGAACGACTGGACGTTCACGCCCACGCGCGCCGTCTTGGCCGGCACCGACCCGCTGCCGAAGTCCGGCGGTGGCAGCTGCAGGGTGAACTGGAAGGCGGTGTCGAAGCCGGCGTAGTTGAGCACGGGGTACTTGTCACTCGCGCCGTAGTCCCAAGGGTCCTCGCCCCGGCTGCCGTCGCCGTCCACATCCAGGTTGCCCCAGTTGGGGATGGTGGACGCCGCTTGCAGCTGGCTGGTGTTTTGGGCAGAGGCGCCGCCGCAGACGCTTTGGCCCGTGGTCTGCCGGTCGCAGTAGTTGTGAGTGGAGGCGCTGCTGGCGCCGAAGCCGTTGGTCCGTCCCGGCCGCGAGTCCGACGTCAAGGCAACCAGGGAAGGCCTGCCCGTGGCGTAGGAGGAATGCACCGCGCTGCCGGCCGTGGGTTCGCCAGCGAACGACCCGGCGATGCGCGCCCGAACCGGGCCGATGGCGTACGACGCCACGACCGTTCCGCTGACCCGCGCCGCCAGTCCGCCCCCGAAACCCTCGCCGGTACCGGCGCCGACGAAGCTGGTGCGGGTGATGTGGACGGACGCGGCGGAGAAGCTGGCCGCCAGCCGCCCGCTGACCAGATTCACCAAGCCGCCGGCACTTTCGCCGGCGAAGACCCTGCCGGCGCTCCAGCAGGCCAGCGCGGTGCCGCTCAGCTCGTCCGCCAGCGCGGCCGCCCTGCTCATCGCGCCGGTGGCGCGGACATTGACGTTCGGCAGCCCCAGCTTTCTGACCTGGCCGCTGATGGTGGAGAACAGCGCCGCGCTGTCGGCGCGGTCGATGGTGAGGTTGTCGATGCGGTGGTGGTTGCCGTTGAAGGTGGCCGTGAAAACGCCGGCTGCGCCGGCGGCGCCGGCGGCGCCAATGGGCATCCAGTTGGGGTAGGAGTTCGGATCGTCGGCGTCGACGTCGTCGTCGCCGTCGGTGTCGAAATCCAAGTCGCCCGTCAGTTCGTAGCCGGTGCAGGAATCCGGGACGTCTCCAGCGTCGCTGCCGTCCGGACAGCCCATGCCGGGCGCGGGGGCGGGGAACACGCTGGCGTAGTCGTCGGCGTTGGCACCGGTCACCGCGCCGTCGCCGTCGAGATCCCAGCGGATGGCGTTGAGCTGGGCAAGGGATCTGATCTCGATCAGGCCGTCCTCGTCCGCGTCGTAGTCCGTGCCGACCTGCTCGTCGTCCTGCGCGGCGACGAACAGAGCGTAGGTGGCGCTGCCGTAGCCGCCGCCGCTGGCGGTGTGGGCGAGGGTGGCCGCCTCGTCGCCGCTGCCCGCGTCCTCGGCCACTGTCACCGCCACCGTCTGCGCGGTGTTCCAATTGGTCGTGCTGAACGTCAGCGTCGCTTGAACGCCGGCCGTCGCGCTGGTGTCCGCGGTCACGTCGGTGTTGTCGCTGACCACCGTCACCGTGACGCTGCCGCTCGGCTGGCTGGCGAGCACGACGGTGTAGGTGGACGCGGCGCCCTCGTCGACGACGATCGTCGGCGGATCCAGCGTCGCGGCGCGCGTCGTCGCGCGGAGCGTCACGGCGTACGCCGCGACGATCGGCGGATCGGCGGCGGTCACCGTGATCGTGAAGTTCAAGGCCGTCCTTTTTGCGCCGACGGCGTCGGTCGCCCAGACGGTGACGGCGGACTCTCCGACCAGCGTCGCCCTGCCGCAGATCGTGCGCGCCGCCGAGCAGGCGCCGGTGCCGTCGGCGTCGAACGCGATGCCGGGCGGCAATCCTTCGACCGAGTAGACCACCGCGCCGGCGCCGTGGCTGGCCGCCGGAACCTGGAACCGGATGTCCGTGCCGGCGCGGGCCGTCTGGGCCGGCACCGAGCCGCCGCCGAAGCTCGGCGCCCGCTGTATGGCGAACTGGAAGGCGGTATCGAGGCCGGCGTAGCTGAGCACGGGGTATTGGCTGCTGGTGCCGAAGTCCCAAGGATCCTCGTCCGCCGTGCTGTCGCCGATCACGTCCAGGTCGTCCCAGTTGGCGTAGTGGCCGCTCGCACTGGTGGGCGCTTGCAGCTGGCCGGTACTTTGGAACGAGGAGCCGTTACAAGCCGTCCGGCCCGTGGTGAAATAGTCGCACCAGTTGTCGAAGTTGCGGGCACCGGACGAAAAGGAGCCGGCGAAGCCATTCGCAGATCCCGAAGCACCAACCGCGGTTGGCATGCCCGTGGCGTAGTTGGCGCGGTACGTAGAGCCGGTGTTCTGCCGGCCAACGAACGACCCGGCTCGGTGCCCCCTTACGGTGCCGATGGCGTACGACGCCACGATCACTCCCGATCCGCCGACCTCCGCCGCCAGCCCGCCCGCTTGTCCGCGCCGGAAATTCGTGCTCGTGGTTTGGGTGGCGTGGACGGATGCGGCGGAGAAGCTGGCCCCCAGCCGGCCGCCGACCAGATTCACCAGGCCGCCGGCCTTGTCCACGGCGACGACGCTGCCCGTGCTCCAGCAGGCCAGCGCGGTGCCGTCCAGCACGTCGGCCAGCGCGCCCGCCTTGCTCAGCGACCCGGTGGCACGGACGTCGACGTTCGGCAGCCCCAGCTTCCTGACCTGGCCGCTGATGGTGGAGAACAGCGCCGCGCTGCCGGCGCGGTTTATGGTGAGGTTGAAGATGCGGTGGTGGTTGCCGTTGAAGGTGGCCGAGTACGTGCCGCCTATCGGCGCCCAGTTGGGGTAGGAGTTCGGATCGTCGGCGTCGACGTCGCCGTCGTCGTCGGTGTCGAAATCCAAGTCGCCCGTCAGCTCGTAGCCGGTGCAGGAATCCGGGACGTCGCCAGCGTCGCTGCCGTCCGGACAGCCCATGCCGGCGGAAGCGTCGGGAAACGCATTCGTGTAGTTGGCTCTGTCGCTGGAGGACACCGCGCCATCGCCGTTGAGGTCCCAGCGGATGGCGTTGAGCTGGGCGAGAGAGCTGATCTCGATCAGGCCGTCCTCGTCCACGTCGTAGTCCGTGCCGGTCTGCTCGTCGTCCTGCACGGCGACGAACAGGGCGTAGGTGGCGCTGCCGTAGCCGCCGCCGCTGGCGGTGTGCGTGAGGGTGGCCGTCTCGTCGCCGCTGCCCGCGTCGCCGGCCGCCGCCACCGTCACCGTCTGCGCGGTGCTCCAGTTGGTGGCGCTGAACGTCAGCGTGGTCTGGACGCCGGTCGCCGTGCTGGTGTCCGCGGTCACGTCCGTGTTGTCGCTGGCCACCGTCACCGTGACGTTGGTGCTCGGCTGGCTGGCGAGCACGACGGTGTAGGTGGACGAGGCGCCCTCGTCGACGAGGATCGTCGGCAAGTCGAGGGTCGCGGCGCGGGTCGTCGTGTCGAGCGTGACGGCGCGCGTGGCGGCGATCGTCGTTGGGTCGGACGCCACCGCGATCGTGAAGCTCAGGCCGGTCCTTCTGGCGCCGGGGACGTCGAGCGCCGCCCAGACGGTGACGTTGAACATTCCGGCCAGCGTCGGCGTGCCGCAGATGGTGCGCTGCGCCGAGCACGCGCCGTTGCCGTCGGCGTCGAACGCCATGCCGGGCGGCAATCCGGTCGCCGCGTAGGCGATCGTGCCGCCCGCGCCGTGGCTGGCCGCCGGCACTTGGAACGACGGGGAAGCGCCGACGCTGGTCGTCTGCGCCGGCACCGTGCCGCTGAAGCTCGGCGGCCACTGGAAGGCGGTGTCGAGGCCGGCGTAGCTGAGCACGGGGTATTGATTGCCCGTGCCGAAGTTCCAAGGATCTTCGTCCGAGGCGCCGTTGCCGTTCACGTCCAGGTCGTCCCAGTTGGCGTAGATGCCGGTCGCCGCTGTGGGCAACTGCATCTGGCTGGTGGTTCCCAGCCCAGCGTCTTGGCAGCCGCCCTGGCCCGTGGTGTGGAAGTTGCACCAGTTGTCGAGCCTGAGGGCAGCGGGGTCGACACGGACGCTGGTGAAGCCTTGGGAGACGGAGGACAAACCCGTGGCGTAGCTGGCCCGTATCGTCCCGCCGGTGTTCCGCTGGCCAACGAACGACCCGGCTGAGCGCGCGCTGACGGCGCCGACGGCGTACGACGCCACGATCACGCCCGTTCCGCTGACCTCCGCCGCCAGCCCGCCGGCATGGGCACTCCTGGAAACGGTATCGGTAACGACGACGGACGCGGCGGAGAAGCTGGCCGCCAGTCGGCCGCTCACCAACCGCACAAGGCCGCCGGCCTGATTGTCCACCGCGACGACGCTGCCCGTGCTCCAGCAGGCCAGCGCGGTGCCGCTCAGCACGTCGGCCAACGCGGCCGCATTGCTGCCGCCCCCGGTGGCGCGGACGTCGACGTTCGCTAGCCCCAGTTTCCTGACGGTGCCGCTGATGGTGGAGAACAGCGCCGCGCTGCCGGCGCGGTTGATGGTGAGGTTGGAGATGGCGTGGTTGTTGCCGTCGAAGACGGCTGAGTAAGTGCCGCCGATGGGCGTCCAGTTGCTGAAAGAGTCCGGATCGTCGGCGTCGACATCGCCGTCGCCGTTGGTGTCGAAGTCCAAGTCGCCGGCCAGTTCGTAGCCGGTGCAGGGGTCCGCGACGTCGCCGGCGCCGCCGCCGTCCGGACAGCCCATGCCGGCGGCGGCGCCAGGGAATGCGACGGCGTAGTTGGCGGCGCCGAAGCCGGTCGTCGCGCCGTCGCCGTCGAGGTCCCAGCGGATGGCGTTGAGCTGGGCGAGGGAGCGGATCTCGATCAGGCCGTCTTCGTCGGCGTCGTAGTCCGTGCCGGTCTGCTCGTCGTCCTGCACGGTGACGAACAGGTCTTGGGTGATGGTGCCGTAGACAGCGCTGACGGTGTGTACGAGGGTGGCCGTTTCGTCGCTGCCGCCGGCGTCGTCCACCGCCGTCGCCGTCACGATGCGGGCGGTGTTCCAGTTGCTCGCATCGAACGTCAGCGCGGTCTGGACGCCGGGCGCCGCGCTGGTGTCCGCGGTGACGGCGGCGTTGTCGCTGGCCACCGTCACCGTCACCGCGACGCCGCGGCCGGGCTGCGTGTCGAGCACCACGGTGTAAGTGGACGAGGCGCCCTCGGCGAGCGCGATCGACGTCGGCGCCAACGTCACGGCGAGCGTCGTCGCCGGGTCGGACGTGACGGTGATGGTGAAGCGCAAGGCGGCCCGGCGCGTACCGAGGTCGTCGGCCAAAGCCCAGATGGTGACGGCGAAGGTTCCGGCCTGCGTGGGGGCGCCGCATATCGTGCGCTCGGCACCGCAGGCGCCGGTGCCGTCGGCGTCGAACGACAGGCCGGGCGGCAGCCCGGTCGCCGTGTAGGCGATCGCCCGGCTGGCGGCCGGAATCTGGAACGACTGGATGTTCACGCCGGCGCCGGCCGTCTTGTTCGGCACCGTGCCGCTGCCGAAGTCCGGCAACGGCTGCTGCATGGCGAACTGGAAGGCGGTGTCGAGGCCAGCGTAGCTGAGCACAGGGTATTGGTTGCTCGTGCCGAAAGCCCAGGGATCCTCGTCCGCAGTGCTGTCACCGTTCACGTCCAGGTCGTCCCAGTTGGCGTAGATGCCGTCCGCCCTGGTGTTCGCTTGCAGCTGGCCGGTAGTTTTTTGCATGGCACCGACGCAGTTGATCCGGCCCACGGTGTAAAAGTCGCAGTAGTTGTCGAAGTTGCGGGCGCCGCTTTGCCTGCTGCCGACGAAGCCCCCCGCACCTCCCGACCCGCCCGCCGCAACCGCGAGTGGCCTGCCTGTGGCGTAGTTGGCGCGCTGCGTTCCGCCGTTGTTCTGCTGGCCAACGAACGACCCGGACCGGTATGCCTCCACGGCGCCGATGGCGTACGACGCCACGATCAGTCCCGATCCGGCGACCCCCGCCGCCAGTCCGCCGCCAAATCCAACCTCGGGATGCACGACGGCGGTGTCGGTGACGCGAACGGACGCGGCGGAGAAGCTGGCCCCTAGGCGGCCGCTGACCAGATTCACCAGGCCGCCGGCCCGATCCACGGCGACGACGCTGCCCGTGCTCCAGCAGGCCAGCACGGTGCCGCTCAGCACGTCGGCCAGCGCGGCCGCCTTGCTCAGCGACCCGGTGGCGCGGACGTTGACGTGTACCAGCCCCAGCTTCCTGACGGTGCCGCTAATGGTGGAGAACAGCGCCGCGCTGCCGGCACGGTTGATGGTCAGGTTGAAGATGCGGTGGTGGTTGCCGTCGAAGGTGGCCGAGAATGCGCCGGCGATGGGCGTCCAGTTGGGGTAGGAGTTCGGGTCGTCGGCATCGACATCGCCGTCGCCATCGGTGTCGAAGTCCAAGTCGTTCGACAGCTCGTAGCCCGTGCAGTCGTTGTGGTCCGGGTCGTCCGCAGTGGTCGGGCAGCCCATGTCCTCGGCATGGCCGGGGAACGCCTTGCGGTAGGCGGCGGCGTTGCCCAAGGAGGGGGCGCCGTCGCCATCGAGGTCCCAGCGGACGGCGTTCAGCTGGGCGAGGGTGCGAATCTCGATCAGGCCGTTGTCGTTCGTGTCGTAGTCGCCGCGCTGAGCCAACGGATCCATGCCCCGGTAGCTCAGCACCGGGTACTGCGACGCGTCGCCGAAGTCCCAGGGCGCTTCCGTCGCAGAGCCGTCGCCGTCGACGTCCAATCGATCCCAGCGGGCGTAGATGCCGGTCGCCGTGGTCGGCGTCTGCAAGGCGCTCGTGGCGCGGTCCGAGCCGCCGCCGCTGGCGTTGCGTCCACTTGCCTCGGTGTCCCAGTAGCTCACCGTGAAGGCACCGTTGGCGCTGTCGGTTCCGACCAAGCCGCCAGCCGCGGGCGCCGAACCGTCCACCAGTCCGGCGGCGTAGGACGCCGTCACGGCGCCGCCCAGGTCCCAGCCGATCAGCCCGCCCACGTTGGCCGCTCCGGTCAGCGCCCGTACCGGCCCGGCGGCGTAGCTCGCCAAGACGAGGCCACGATGCTTGCGCCCCACCAAGCCGCCGGCGGCGCTGTCGGCGGACACCTCCGCCGTCGAGTAGCTCGCCGCCACGCGGCTGCCGCGAATGCGCATCCGCCCCACCAAGCCACCGGCGTCGCCGTTGGCGCCGCCGGTCGAGTCCGCTGCCACGCTGCCGGTCGAGTAGCTGGCGACGACGGTGCCCGTCAGAAGGCCCGCCAGCGCCCCCACGTACGCCGGGGAGGCACCGGCCCGAACGTTAACGTTCGCGTCGGGCAGGCCCAGGCCCTCCACCCTGCCGGAAACCCGCGCGAACAGCCCCGCCCGGGTGATCGTGGCGTTGTCGATGGTCAGGTTGGAGATGGTCCTGCCGTTGCCCTGAAAGACGGCCGAGAATGCGCCGCCGCCACCACCACCGGCGTTGCCGATAGGCGCCCAGCCGGCGCCGCCGTTCCAGAAGTCGTCGCCGGCGCCTACGGTGCCGCTGCCGTCGGTGTCGAAGTTCAGGTCCCGGGCGAGCTCGTAGCCGCGGCAGGCCGGCGCGCCGCCGGTTCCTGCGGAGCAGCCCATGCCGGCGGAGGCGTTCGGGAAGGCGCGCGCGTAGACGCCGCCGTCGCCGCTCGCCGCGGCGCCGTCGCCGTTCAGATCCCAGCGCACCGCGTCCAGCTGCGCCAGGCTCGCGATCTCGATCAAGCCGTCCTCGTCGACGTCGTAGTCCGTGCCGGTGCGCTCGTCGTCGGACACCGCCACGCGCAGCCGCGACGTCGTTCCGTTGTAGCCGCCGCCGGTGGCGGTGTGGGCGATCGTCGCGGACTCGTCCACGGCGTCCGGCGCATCGGCCACCGCGGTGGCGGTCACCGTCTGCGCCGTGCTCCAGTTCTGCGTGGTGAACGTCAGCGAGGCCGGGCTCGCGGTCGCCGCGCCGGGGCCGTCGCTGGCCACCGCCACCGTCACGTTGCCGGTCGGCGCAGCCGACAGCCGCACCGCATAGCCCAAGGCGTTGTTGGCGGCGCCGGACGCCTCGCTCAGCAGCAGCGGCCCGGCGTCCAGCGCCGCGGTGGCCGGATCGGCGTCGATCAGCACCGTGCCGCGGTCGTCGTCCGTCACCGTCACCGTCGCGCGCAAGCGGACGCTCGTCGCCGAGAACGTGACGGTGAGCGATTCGTCGTCCGCGTCGTCGTCGGCTTGGGCCGTCACGGTGACCGTCTGCGCCGTGTTCCAGTTCTGCGGCGTGAACGTGAGCGTCGCCTTGTCCACGGTCGCGGCGCCCGGGTCGCTGCTCGCGACAAACATCGACACCGCGGACAGCGGGCGCTCTTGCAGCGTCGCGGTGAACGTGCCGACGTTGGCGTTGGCGACGCCAGCGGCCTCATTCAGCGCCAAGCTCGCCGGCGAGACCGACGCATCGACCACCGTGATGGTGAATGTCAGGGAGGCGCGGTCGCTGTCCGCGCGGTTGATGTCGCCATCGTGGGCGTACAGCGTCACCGTGACCGCGCCGGTCGTGTTCGCGGACGGCGTGCCGCACACCGTCCGCGCAGCGCAGTTGGGAGCGCCGAAGGAGAGACCCGCCGGCAGGCCGCTGACTTCGTAAGTGTAGATCGTGCCCTCGCCGCCGGTGGCCGCCGGCACTCGAAACTCGTCGATGGGGAAGCCCTTCCAGAAGGTCTTGTTCAACACCGTGGCATCATCGCCATCGCCGAAGGTGGGCGCCTGGTTGGGCTGCAGGGCGAACTGGACGGCCGGGTCGAAGCCGCCGAAGCTCAGCACCGGGTAGTGCCACTGGTCGCCGAAGTCCCAGGGCGCGTCCGCCTCGCCGTCGCCGTCGAGGTCGGCGTCGTCCCAAGTCGCGTAGATGCCCTCGTAGCCGGTGGGCGTGCGCAGCTCCGCGGTGGTGCGGGCGCAGGCCGAGCAGCCGCCATCGGTGGTGGTGCCGTGGGTGGTGCTGTCGAAGTAGGTGGCAACCACGTTGCCGGTGCCCTGCTGGGTGTGGAACAGCGGATTCGAGCCCGGCGCGAGGGTGCCCCGCGACAGGCTGTGATGCACCGTTGCCTGCGACCGGACCGTTCCATCCGCGACGTTGCCAACGAGCCCGGCCGCCCTCTTGCCCGACACGCGCACGTCCACCCAGCAACTGCGAACGGCGGTGCCGGACGGGAAGCCGAAGTTCAATCCGACCAATCCGCCAACGGTGTTTCTGCGCACTTGGCTGCCATCCGTCGCGGCGGGATTGCCGCTGATGACGCCGGTGACGAAGACGCCGGTTATCGTGCCCGCGGAGCTGTACGCGGCCAGCCCGCCGGCGGTGATCTGGGTCGCCCGCGTGTTCGTGATGTTCACGTCCACCAGGCCGAGCCATTCGACACGCCCGCTCATGGTGTCGAAGAGGCCGCTCTCCGGCAAGGCGTGGTTCATGTACAGGTTGTAGATGATGTGGCCGTTGCCGCGCAGGACGCCGCGGTACTCCGGCAGGGGCACCCAGCCGGCGCCGTTGTTCCAGAATTCGTCGCCGCTGTCCGCGGCGCCGCTGTCGTTGGTGTCGAAGTCCAGGTCCTGTGTGAGTTCGTAGCCTCTGCAGGCGTCCGGGACGTCGCCGGCATCGCTGCCGTCTGGACAACCCATGCCGGCGGCTGCGCCGGGGAAGGCGAGCGCGTGGTTGGCCATGTCGCTGGCGGAGCGCGTGCCGGAGGTGAGGGCGTCCCAGCGGATGGCGTTGAGCTGCGCGAGGGAGCTGATCTCGATCAGGCCGTCCTCGTCGGCGTCGTAGTCCGTGCCGGTCTGCTCGTCGTCCTGCACGGCGACGAACAAGCCGTAGGTGGCGCTGCCGTAGCCGCCGCCGCTGGCGGTGTGCGTGAGAGTGGCCGTCTCGTCGGCGCCGCCGGCGTCCTCGGCCACTGTCACCACGACCGTCTGCGGAGTGTTCCAGTTGGTGCTGCTGAACGTCAGCGTCGTCTGGACGCCGGCTGCTGCGCTGGTGTCCGCCGTGACGTCCGTGTTGTCGCTGGCCACCGTCACCGTGACGTTGGCGCTCGGCTGGGTGGCCAGCACGACGGTGTAGGTGGACGAGGCGCCCTCGTCGACGAGGATCGTCGGCGAGTCGAGCGTTGCCGCGCGCGTCGTCGTGCGGAGCGTCACGGCCTGCGCCGCGACGGCGGGCGTCACTGTGATGGTGAAGCGCAAGACCGCCCGGCGCGCGCCGAGCTCGTCGGCCAGCGCCCAGAGCGCGACGGCGAAGGTTCCGGGCCATATCGGCGTGCCGCATATCGTGCGCGCCGCCGCGCAGGCACCGGTGCCGTCGGCGTCGAACGACAGGCCGGGCGGCAGCCCGGTCGCCGCGTAGTCGATCGCGCGGCTGGCCGCCGGAACCTGGAACGACTGGATGTCCGCGCCGGCGCCGACAGTTCTATCCTGCACCGTGCCGCTGCCGAAGTCCGGCAACTGCCCCTGCATGGCGAACTGGAAAGCGGTGTCGAGGCCGGCGTAGCCGAGCACGGGGTATTGGCTGCTCGTGCCGAAGTCCCAGGGATCCTCGTCCGCGGTGCTGTCGCCGTTCACGTCCAGGTCGTCCCAGTCGGCGTAGATGCCGTCCGCCCTGGTGGGCGCTTGCAGCACTCCGGTACTTTGGAACGTGGCGCCGATGCAACCGCCCCGCCCCGTGGTGTACCAATCGCACCAGTTGTTGAAGTTGCGGGCGCCGCTTGAAAAGGAGCCGGCGAAGCCAGTCGCAACTCCCGAAGTACCAACCGCGAATGGCCGGCCTGTGGCGTAGTTGGCGCGGTGCGTTGCGCCGTGGTTCTGCCGGCCAACGAACGACCCGGCTCGGTGCGCCCTTACGATGCCGATGGCGTACGAGGCCACGATCAGCCCGGACCCGCCGACCTCCGCCGCCAGCCCGCCCCCTTGTCCGCGCTGGAAACTCGCGCCTTCGGTGGAGGTGGCGTGGACAGCTGCGGCGGAGAAGCTGGCCCCCAGCCGGCCGCCGACCAGATTCACCAGGCCGCCGGCCCGGTCCTCGGCGACGACGCTGCCCGTGCTCCAGCAGGCCAGCGCGGTGCCGTCCAGCACGTCGGCCAGCGCCGCCGCCTTGCTCCGCGCTCCGGTGGCGCGGACGTTGACGTGTACCAGCCCCAGCTTCCTGACGGTGCCGCTGATGGTGGAGAACAGCGCCGCGGCGCCGGCACGGTCGATGGTCAGGTTGAAGATGCGGTGGTGGTTGCCGTCGAAGACGGCCGAGTAAGCGCCGCCGATGGGCGCCCAGTTGGCGTAGGAGTTCGGATCGTCGGTGTCGACGTCGCCGTCGTCGTCGGTGTCGAAATCCAAGTCCTGCGTCAGCTCGTAGCCGGTGCAGGCGTCCGGCGCGTCGCCGGCGTCGCTGCCGTCCGGGCAGCCCATGCCGGCGGCAGCGGCGGGGAACGCGGTCGTGTAGTTGGTGGCGTCGTCGGCAAACACCGCGCCATCGCCGTTCAAGTCCCAGCGGATGGCGTTGAGCTGAGCGAGAGAGCTGACCTCGATCAGGCCGTCTTCGTCCGTGTCGTAGTCCGTGCCGGTCTGCTCGTCGTCCTGCACGGCGACGAACAGCGCGTAGGTGGTGCTGCCGTAGCCGCCGCCGCTGAGGGTGTGGGTGAGAGTGGCCGTCTCGTCGCCGCTGCCGGCGTCCTCGGCCGCGGTCACCACCACCGTCTGCGCGGTGTTCCAGTTGGTGGCGCTGAACGTCAGCGTGGTCTGGACGCCGGTCGCCGTGCTGGTGTCCGCCGTGACGTCCGTGTTGTCGCTGGCCACCGTCACCGTGACGTTGGCGCTCGGCTGGCTGGCGAGCACCACGGTGTAGGCTGACGAGGCGCCCTCGTCGACGAGGAGCGTCGGCAGATCGAGGGTCGCGGCACGGGTCGTGGTGCGGAGCGTCGCTGCATGCGTGACGGCGGGCGTCACGGTGATGGTGAAGCGCAAGGCCGCCCGGCGCGCGCCGAGATCGTCGGCCAGCGCCCAGAGAGTCACGGCGAAGGTTCCGACCTGCTGCGGGGTGCCGCATATCGTGCGCTGCGCCGAGCAGGCGCCGGTGCCGTCGGCGTCGAACGACAGGCCGGGCGGCAGCCAGCTCGCCGTGTAGTCGATCGCCCGGCTGGCCGCCGGAACCTGGAACGCCTGGATGTCCGCGCCGGCGCCGACCGTTCTGTCCGGCACAGTGCCGCTGCCGAAGTCCGGCAACGGCCCCTGCATGGCGAACTGGAAGGCGGTGTCGAGGCCGGCGTAGCTGAGCACGGGGTATTGGCTGCTCGCGCCGAAGTTCCAGGGGTCTTCGTCCGCAGTGCTGTCGCCGTTCACGTCCAGGTCGTCCCAGTTGGCGTAGATGCCGGCCGCGCTGGTGGGCGCTTGCAGCTGGCCAGCGCTTGCGGGCGTGGCGCCGACGCAGTTCGCTGCCCTGCAATAGTTGTCGAAGTTGCCGGCGCTGCTGGAACGGATGCTGACGAAGCCCCTCGCTCTTGCCGCGCCACTGTTCCCCGTGCCAACCGCGAACTGCGTACCCGCGGCGTAGCTGGCGCGCAGCGTTCCGCTCTGCTGGGCAACGAACGCCACGGCTCGGTACCCCCGAACGGTGCCGACGGCATACGACGCCACGACCGTTCCGCTGACCTCCGCCGCCAGCCCGCCGCCGTATCCGACTTCGGGAGTCCTGACATTGGCGTCGGTGGCGTGGGCAGCCGCGGCGGAGAAGCTGGCCGCCAGGCGGCCGCTGACCAGATTCACCAGGCCGCTGGCCCGGTCCACGGCGACGACGCTGCCCGTGCTCCAGCAGGCCAGCGCGGTGCCACTCAGCACGTCGGCCAGCGCGGCCGCCTTGCTCCGCGCCCCGGTGGCGCGGACGTTGACGTGCACCAGCCCCAGCTTCCTGACGGTGCCGCTTATGGTGGAGAACAGCGCCGCGGCGCCGGCACGGTCGATGGTCAGGTTGAAGATGCGGTGGTGGTTGCCGTCAAAGGTGGCCGAATAGGTGCCGCCGATAGGCGCCCAGTTGGCGTAGGAGTTCGGATCGTCGGCGTCGACGTCGCCGTCGTCGTCGGTGTCGAAATCCAAGTTCTGCGTCAGCTCGTAGCCGGTGCAGGCGTCCGGCGCGTCGCCGGCGTCGCTGCCGTCCGGGCAACCCATGCCGGCGGAAGCGGTGGGGAACGCGGTCGTGTAGTTGGTGGCGTCGTCGGCGGACACCGCGCCATCGCCGTTCAAGTCCCAGCGGATGGCGTTGAGCTGAGCGAGGGAGCTGATCTCGATCAGGCCGTCTTCGTCCGTGTCGTAGTCCGTGCCGGTCTGCTCGTCGTCCTGCACGGCGACGAACAGGCAGTGGGTGACGCTGCCGTAGCCGCCACCGCTGGCGGTGTGCGTGAGGGTCGCCGTCTCGTCGGCGCTGCCGGCGTCTCCCGCCGCCGTTACCGTCACCGTCTGCGCGGTGTTCCAGTTGGCGTTGCTGAACGTCAGCGTGGTCTGGGCGCCGGACGCCGTGCTGGTGTCCGCCGTGACGTCGGTGTTGTCGCTGGCCACCGCCACCGTGACGTTGGCGCTCGGCTGCGTGGCCAGCACGACGGTATAGGTGGCGGAAGCGCCCTCGTCGACGGCAAGCGCTGCCGTGTCCGCGACGATGGCGGCGGTTTGGGCGTGCGCCGCGCTTGCGAACAGGGCTCCGAGCAGAGCGACGCAGTCCGCACGCGTCACGCGCTTGGCCAAGGACGCTGCCCGTCTTGCCCATCCGCCGACCCGCTCATCGGCAGGGCCGCTAGCGGTCTGATGCCGAACCACCTGCATCCGACTGCCGCAAATCAGGGGGGGGGGGGGGGGGGGGGGTAGTTAGAGGTAGCGGGCGTACCAAGCCACTGGCCGGCGCTCACCAAAAAGCGCCGATCCTGATCGCGAACAGCTTCAAGTTGCACGTCCGCCATACCGCGCAGACTCCGTCCACCGACTACTTCACCAGCGGGCGGCAGGAAGAGGCTCCAAATCGCCCAAGCCCTGCGCGACCGCTTGCGGACTCTGCACTATCTCTCGCCGCCCTGCAAACGATTTTCGGCGCTTCGCGAGGGCACGTTTCGCGGCCATCGGGACGTGGCCGGGAGGCGACGCGGGCAAGCATCGCCAAGGGTTGCGGAGCACCGCTTCATCGCACATCTCATGGGTCGCCGCCAGCGCCCTGGTCGCGTCCGGCATCGCCATGGTGCGGCAGGGCGAGTTGCTGCCGCGCGACGACCTGCCGCGGACGGAGGTGGTGCGCCGGAGCAGCAGGCTACGAGAACGCCTTCAAGGGCCGCTGGTTCGACATGGATCGCCCGGGCCTGCTCGGCTGGCAGCGCCGTGGTCGCCCGAAACGCCCCGTGCTCCGCTGGCACAACGGATATTCTAAAGTTAGTAAGATCAAATAGTTATACGCGAAGAGACTCGGCCCGACAGCGCCCGATTCAGGCAACGGCCCGCACCTTCGTCAGCACATGGATGGCGAAGTCGCGCTGAACGTTGGCGGGTGCCGCACGGAAGCGGTCGATCGCCGTTCGGGCATCGTTGATGTCCGCGATCACTTCGGACTTGCCTATCCGAAAGTCCGGGTCGTAGTCCGCGAAGTGGCGCTTCTCCTGCAGCCTTGCGAAAGTCCGCCCGAACTGCCGCACACCGTCGGGAAACGAGGACGGCATGCTCTCGCAACGTGCCTTGGCCTGCCGGTGCTCTGGCGCCCGGTACGCCCGCCGCCACATCGACCGGCTGCCGACGGTGCCAGCGCGACCGGCCAGACGGTCCGCGCAGGCGCGCGCCAGGCAGTGGAACAAGGCGTAGTACGTGGTGCTGACGGCGCGGCACAAGTCCGTCCGGCGCGGTCGGCGGGGATTGATCTCCGCAAGGTCCGCGGCAAGCTGCACGAGGTGATCCGGGTCCACGGCGCTATTCCGGCTCGTGGCCGACTTCCGACTCGGCGATGAACGAAACGACCGGATTCGCCTCGATTTCCGCGTCTTCGAACTCGTCCCACAAGCGGTCTACCAGCTCGATTCGCGCCAACGAGTCGGGAAGGCCCTTGGCGCCGTTGCTGTCGTCGTAGGTGAAGCGGATCAGGAGGACGTCTTCGTCGTAGCCGTTCACCTCCGGGTTCACCGACAGCACACCGAGCGTGGTGTCCGCGCAGTGCCGGTGCAGGAAGCCATCCACGATGCCCCGCGCCTGCTCCAGAACCCGCTGCTTCATTGCTTCCGCTCCTGCGTAATGAGCTGATGGTTGGAGCTTACAACATCGCGTTGGCGTGGTGGTGGCGAAGGCGCCGCCCGGCGGGCGCGTCCGCTTGGCTTGTTTCGCAAGCACCGGAATGCGAGATTCTTGCGAAACAGAGGCGGTCTCATGCCGCTGGGGCAGATGACGTTGTCCAACAGCCGTGCCAGGGAGTTCGGCTGTTGTCGGATGTCCGCTCCGCCACGTTCCGGGCGGAGCGTGGCCGCCGAGATTGCGAAACCCGCGCCTGCGAACTACGCTCGCGGGCGTTCCCGCAACGGAGGCGACGGGTGAAGCTCGGCATCGTATTCCCACATCACGAGATCGGCACGGACCCCGGTGCCGTCAGGGCCTACGCCGAGGGCGCGGAAGCGCTCGGCACCGACCACATGCTGCTCTACGACCACGTGCTCGGCGCGGATCCGGACCGGCCTGGCGGCTGGAGCGGGCCCTACGACAAGGACGTGGCGTTTCACGAGCCGTTCACGATCTTCGCGTTCATGGCGGCGATCACCAAGCGCATCGAGTTCGCTACCAGCGTGCTCATCCTGCCGCAGCGGCAGACCGCCCTCGTGGCGAAGCAGGCCGCGGAACTGGCCATCCTCTCCGGCAACCGCTTCCGCCTCGGCATCGGCAGCGGCTGGAACGAGGTGGAGTACGAGGCGCTCGGTGTGCCGTTCGAGGCGCGGGGGAGGCGGCAGGCGGAACAGGTCGACTTGCTGCGGCGGCTGTGGGCGTCGGACAGCTTCAGCTACGACGGCCGCTTCCACACCGTCACCAAGGCCAGCATCCTGCCGCGTCCGAGCGCGCCGATTCCGATCTGGTTCGGCGGAGGTGCGCCAGCACTATTGAAGCGGTGCGCGACGATTGGCGAGGGCTGGTTCCCGCTTGGCGGCCCGAACGAGAAGTCCGCCGCCGCCATCGACGCGCTGCGGAACCACCGGCAAGCCGCTGGCCTGCCTTGGGAGGGCTTCGGCATCCAGGCCCAGGCGCAGTTTCGCGGCGGCGACCCGGAGCGTTGGCGAAACCACGCGGCGCGCTGGCGCGAACTCGGCTGCACGCACCTCGCCATCGC
This sequence comes from Candidatus Azotimanducaceae bacterium, assembly GCA_965243175.1. GTDB lineage: Bacteria > Pseudomonadota > Gammaproteobacteria > Pseudomonadales > Azotimanducaceae > VXYL01. The sequence continues at coordinate 4,574,489 of OZ251532.1, forward strand.
CACCCACAACGCCGGCAACGCCACGGTGGACGACCACCTCGCCGCGGCGCGGAGCTACTTCGACGCGGTGGGCGAAGAGGCTAGGTCCGGCTCCTGAGGACGCGGCGGCGCGAGTTCGAGCCGCGCAAGCACCAAGACGCGACTTCTGCCAAGCCGTGCTGCAACTGCGCAACATCACGCTGCATCGCGGCGACCGGCTGCTGTTCGACGGCCTCGACCTGACGGTGCATCACGGCCACAAGATCGGCATCGTCGGGCGCAATGGCGTCGGCAAGAGCACGTTGCTGGCCTTGGCGCGGGATCGCATCCTGCCGGAAGAAGGCGACGTGGTGCGGCCAAGCGCCTGGCGCGTCGCTTGGCTGGACCAGCATGTGCAGCCTTCGGCCAGGAGCGCCCTCGACTTCGTGCTCGACGGCGACGGGCCGCTGCGCCGGGTGGAACGCGCCATCGCCGTTGCCGAACGCGATGGCGACGACGACGCCCTCGGCAGGCTGTATTCGGACTACGAAGACGTGGGCGGCTACGATGCCGAAGCACGCGCCGGGGAGATTCTCGGCGGCCTCGGCTTCGGCAAGGACGACTTCGCCAAGCCGCATCGGGCGTTCTCCGGCGGCTGGCGCATCCGCCTCAATCTCGCCCAGGCGCTGATGACGCCCTCGGACATGCTGTTGCTCGACGAGCCGACCAACCACTTGGATTTGGAAGCAACCGTGTGGCTGGAATCCTGGGTGCGCAAGTACCCCGGCACCCTCGCGATGGTGGCGCACGACCGCGACTTCCTCGATCGCACCGTGCAGCGCATCGCGCATCTGGAACGCGGCCAGGCGGCGGTGTACGTGGGCGACTACAGCTCCTTCGAGCGGCAACGCGCCGAAGCGCTGACGCGGCAAGCCGCCCTGCACAAGAAGCAGCAACTGCGCGTGGCCGAGATCCAGCGCTTCGTGGACCGATTCCGCGCCAAGGAGAGCAAGGCGCGGCAAGTGCAGAGCCGCTTGAAGGCGCTCGAGAAGCTCACCGTCGCGGCGCCGCTGCATGCCGAGTCGCCCTATCGGTTCACGTTCACGGCGCCGCGCAAGATCTCCAATCCGATCCTGCAACTCGACGACGCCGCGCTTGGCTACGACGGCGAACCGGTGCTGCACGACGCCACGCTGCGCGTCTATCCGAACGACCGCATCGGCGTGCTCGGCGCCAACGGCGCCGGCAAGACGACACTGCTGCGTTGCCTGGCCGGGGAGATCGAGCCGCTCGCCGGCGCGCTGGTTCGCGGTCGCCACTCGGCGGTCGGCTACTTCGCGCAGCATCAGCTGGAATCCCTCGACCTCGCGCGAACGCCGAACGAGCACCTCGACGAGACCGCCGAAGCGACCGGCCGCGCCTTCACCAGCCAGCAAGCGGCGGACTACCTCGGCGGCTGGGGATTTCGCGGCGACGACGCCCGGCGCCCGGCGCATACGTTCTCCGGCGGCGAAAAGGCGCGCCTGGTGCTGGCGCTCATCGCCTGCCAGCAACCGGCGGTGCTGGTGCTCGACGAACCGACCAACCACTTGGATCTGGAGATGCGCGAGGCGCTCGCCCTCGCCCTGCAACAGTACGAAGGCGCGCTGCTGCTGGTCTCCCACGACCGCCACCTGCTGCGGCGCAGCGTCGACTCCTTCTGGCTGATCGCCAACCACCGCGTCCAACCCTTCGCCGGCGACTTGGACGACTACGCATCGCTCAGACCCTCGCGCAACGGCCGCTCGCGCTCAACCACGCCGCGGCGACGCGGCAACGCCCAGCCTCTGCTACGCAAGCAGCGGGACTTGGAAGCGGAAATCGCGGCGCAGACGAAACGGGTGGAAGAGCTGGACCGCAGCCTCGCCGACCCGGCGCTCCACGGCGGATCCGAGCGGCTCTCGGCTCTGGCGAAGTCCAGACAAGAGGCGGCACAAGCACTGACTCGGTGCGAAGACGCTTGGCTCGCGGTGCAGGAGGAACTCGATCTATTGGGCCAACCGGCGAACTGAGCGACTCAAGACAGCTTAAGGCAGGGCAGGCGCCTAAACGCGGCCTAGGCGCGACCTTGGCACCTCTCGGTTTGCTGGAGCACGTGACTCACTGCTTCATCCGGAAGCTCTTCACCCATCCTTGGCCCTTGTGATTGCGCACGATCCTCACAGCAGCCGACTGCTCGAACACGATCAGGCCAGGTCGGCACTGTGCGACTCTCCCGTCACCTCGACTCCGGTTGGCACATCCCAATTGCGCTCGGCTTCCTCCTGCAGAGATGTGTCTTGGACGGACGAGAGGTTGAGCCGGTTGAGGTCGAGGTATCGGAGATACAGACCTTCAGCGACCTTCGCGACCTCTTCCCACGCTTCGTCGACTGTCAGCGGCGCTTCTCGTGGCGTCATCGAGGACACTCCATTTGACTCGGACGCGAGCGTACTACACGCCGACACGCTCGACGCAACCCCTACCACGACACTGCAAGTCAGCATGGAGCCGTGTGACTGGCCGCCCGTGCGTATGCTGGCACGGCGGCCGCCTCGCCATCTGCATCCGCGACACTCGATGCGCGTATGCTACTCGGCTCCCTCTATTGGAGTCGTCCGAATGTCCGCTCTGGCCGATGCCTCGACCGTGGAAGTGGGGGCGGATGCGCTCGCCGCCATCGACGCCTGCTACGAGCGCGGGTGGACGGATGGGTTGCCGGTGATGCCGCCGGAGGCGTCGCGGGTGGAGGCGATGCTGGCGATGGAAGGGCGGCCGCCGGAGACCGTGGTCGCAAGTCATCCGACCACCGGCATCGAGTGCAGTCTCCTTGCGGCGGCGACCAACGCGGTGATGGCGGGGTGCCTGCCGGAGTTCTTTCCCGTGGTCGTGGCGGCGCTCGAAGCGGCCAACGAGCCCGACTTCAACTTCCATGCGTCCACGGCCAGCACCGGCGGTTCGGCGCCGCTGCTGATCGTCTCCGGACCGGTGGCGCGGGACATCGGCATGAACGCGGCGGGGAACGTCTTCGGGGCGGGCAATCGCGCCAACGCGACCATCGGGCGCGCCATGCGGCTGATCGTGCTGAACGTCTTTCGGATGACGCCCGGCATCGCGGACCAGTCCACCCAAGGGCACCCCGGCAAGTACAGCTTCTGCATCGCCGAACGGGCGGAGCGCAACCCCTGGCCGCCGCTGCACGTCGAGCTCGGCTACGGGGAGGACATCTCCAGCGTCACCGTCTTCGCCGGGGCCGGCTTCTGCAACGTCGAGAACCACGGCGGCAACAGCGCACCGGCGATTCTCGAATGCGTGGCGGATTCGATGGCGAACCTCGGCTGCATCACCAGCGGGCAGTCGGTGGTGGTGCTGTCGCCGGAACACGCGGCGATCGTGGCCGACGACGGCTTCTCCAAGGACGACCTGAAGCGCTTCCTGTTCGAGCACGGCAAGCGCGGCGTCGAAGCGATGCGGCGAGTGCGCAAGTACGTCCCGCGCGAGCACGAACGGCAAGGCACGGCGGACGTGCATCGCGGCATGGGCGCCGAGGACATCATCGTGACCGTGGCCGGGGGCGACGCCGGCGGCCACTCGGCGTTCATTCCTTCGTGGAGCCGAACGCGCGCTTCGCTGATGCAGTCGAAGCCCATCGGCGTGTGCATCGACTGCTGATCGTCTTCGGCCTCGGCGTTCGTCGCCGGCACGCTTCCATTCCGCCTGTCCAGGCGGGAACTATCGGCTCGGCGCCGCGGGGTGCTTCAACTCCCATGCCCTGGTTCGCACGGGCAGCGCTGCTCGAACGGCCTCCATGCGCTGAACGGGATCCGGCTCCATTCGCCATACGTTCAGCAAGTGCTGCCCGGTGCGGCGGAGGTGCGAGCTTGGGTTCGCCAGCCTTTGCAGTGCCTGCGTGCATGCGTCGCGCACGCCCCGAAGCGAGGAGTTCTCGTCGTCGGGCCAGTACGCGCCTAGCGCGGCGTTGAGCATCGCCTGTTCTTCGTCCGGGGTTTGCATGAGGTCCACGAACACCTCGTCCACCGGGTAGACGACCTTGTTGGCGGCGAGGTCGAACTGCTCTTGATGCTCGCGCACCCAACGGTTGACGAGCACTTCGTCGACCAGCTCCATGTTCGAGGTCAGCAGGACCTTGCCGTCGCAGGCCAGCGCTTCGCAGATGATCATGGCGTCCCTATGGGTCGAGATCGCGCTCGAGTCGGCGCTTGGGAAGCAAGCGGGGTCGATGCTGTCGAGCAACAGCAGCGCCTTGTCCTGCTCGTCCGGCGACAGGAAGCGGAGCTCGTAGGGAGTGTCGTCGGACAGCCAGACGTCCGCCCACCACAGGTGGATTCGCAGGAGCTTCTCCATGCGGACGCGGATATCGTTGCTGCCTGCGTCCAGTCGCTGGGAGAGCCTGTCGCGGCTCTCCGCCATGGCCTCCGGGGAAGAGAGGTCGAGCGTTCGCGCCAGTTCCCATCCCGCCGACGGCACGGTCAGGGCGGTCTCGCCGCGCAGTTCGCACCATGCCGCGTGCAGGCGCCTCTGCAGCGGCCTGATGAGCCTGTTGGTGTCCAGGAACGCGCCGCTTAGGTCCACAGCGTGCCTTCGCCTCTATGGATGGGCCTTGATGTCCGCCATGATGCGGCGTTTCCGCAAGTCCCTCATGTGTCTGCCCACCGGACCGAGAGGGTCCGCATGAGACGGCCCTTCGTAGAGTTTGCGGGCTTCCTGCGAGACGGCGCTCTCGGGCATGTCTGGATGCCGCAGACGCACATGCTCGGCCAAGGACTCGATCAAGCGGGCTTCCGCCCTTCTCATTCCTGCAGACACTGCACCGTTCCTCAATTGTCCGACGTCCAACTCCGCTCGCGCGATCTGCTTGGGCATCGCTAGCTGGCCGTTCATGTGGCGCGATCATCTTACGCGACGGATGTACGCGACAGATAGATGTGGCGCGATATCGGGATCGCGCCATTTAAGGGGAGAATCGCGCCATTTGAGGGGGAGTCGCGCCACTTGAGGGGGAATCGCGCCACTTGAGGGGGAATCGCGCCACTTAATCTGGCGCGATACCTAGAATCGCGCCACTTACCGGGGATCGTGCCACTTCGGTCAGGCGCGGGGGAGCGTTACGCCGCGTTGCCGCTGGTATTTGCCGCCGCGGTCCAGATAGGACGTCTCGCACGCTTCGTCGCTCTGGAAGAACAGCAGCTGGGCCACGCCTTCGTTGGCGTAGATCTTCGCTGGCAGGCTGGTGGTGTTGGAGAACTCCAGGGTCACGTGGCCTTCCCATTCCGGTTCGAGGGGCGTGACGTTGACGATGATGCCGCAGCGGGCGTAGGTGGACTTGCCGACGCACAGGGTGAGCACGTCGCGGGGGATGCGGAAGTATTCGACCGTGCGCGCCAGCGCGAAGGAGTTGGGGGGGATGATGCAGTCGTCGCCAGCCACGTCGACGAAGCTGCGGCTGTCGAACTGCTTGGGGTCCACGGTGGCGGAGTGGATGTTCGTGAAAACCTTGAAGTCGGGCGCGCAGCGCACGTCGTAGCCGTAGCTGGACGTGCCGTAGGAAATCACCCGCTGGTCGTTCGCGGTGTGTATCTGCCCGGGCTCGAACGGCTCGATCATGCCGCTGGCCGCCATCTGCCGAATCCAGCGGTCCGACTTGATGGTCATTGGTCGTCCATCGTGATCACCGGCGGCTTGGCGCTGCCTTGGGCGTTGCGCCACAGCGCCCCGGCCACGCGCCGCGCGAAGTCGATGAAGAGGGCGGCGTTCCCGCCCGTCGGATCGCTCGCCACGGTGGGTTCGCCGCCATCGGTGGCTTCGCGGATGCTCGGATCGAGCGGAAACGAACCGAGGAGTTCCACGCCGTACTCCTCGGCGACCCGCGCCCCTCCGCCTTCGCCGAACAGATGGTGCGCCTTGCCGCAGCCATCGCATTCGAACCAGCTCATGTTCTCGACGATGCCGAGGATCGGGATGTCCACCTTGCCGAACATTTCGATACCCTTGCGGGCGTCCAGGAGGGCGATGTCCTGCGGCGTCGTGACGATCACCGCGCCGCTCACCCGCGCCTGCTGCGAGAGCGTGAGCTGGATGTCGCCCGTTCCCGGCGGCATGTCCACCACCAGATAGTCGAGGCCGCTCCAGAGCGTCTGCGCGACCAGCTGCTGCAAGGCGCCGGACGCCATCGGGCCGCGCCACACCATCGGCGTTCTGTCCGTCACCATCATGCTCATGGAGATGGCCTCGATGCCGTGGGCGCGGATGGGCACGAAGGCGCGCTGGTCGCGGACTTCCGGGCGCCGTCCCTCGGCCACGCCGAGCATCATGCCTTGGCTGGGGCCGTAGATGTCCGCGTCCAAGATGCCGGCCTTGGCGCCGGCGCGGTCGAGCGCCAAGGCGAGGTTGACGGCGGTGGTGGACTTGCCGACGCCGCCCTTGCCGGAAGCCACGGCGATGATGTGCGAAGCGCCTTGCACGCCTTCGCCCGGCGGCGGAGCGAAGCTCAAGTCCAGCACCACGGCTTCGCCGACGCGCTCGGCAAGCGCCTTGGCGTAGGCGTCTTCGAGGCCGGCCACGGGATAGCCGAGCGCCGCGTCCACGTGCCAGCGTTCGTCGAGGCGCGCGGCGCGGCGAATCGCCCCCAGTTCGCCCCAGGTCGCGCCGAGCACGGGGTCGGGGAAGCTCTCCAGCGGATTCGGCATGGCGATTCGCTTTCCTCGTTCGACGTGCAGGCGCAACCGCTCGACCAGCGAGCGACGCACGGGACTCGCGGCTAGACGCCCCGTTCCTCGCGGTAGCTGCGCCAGCGGGCGAACGCGGCGGCCATTTCGTCCTTGCGGGCGTCGGTCATGGCTTCGAGGTCCGGATGCGTGAAGATGTAGAACTCGTCCTCGCGGATGGCGTGCAGAACCATGTCGCCGACCACTGCGGGATCCAAAGCCGACGCCCGCATCTCCTCGAGCTGTTGCGCCAACTGGTCGCCGCTTAAGTTCCGAGCCGCCAGCGGCACCAGCGACGCGCCGGGCATGTCCTCCGGCCGATTGCGCTGCGACTCGAAGATGTTGGTGTTGACGAGGCCGGGGCAAAGCACCGAGACGCCGATCCCGTGTTCCAGCAGATCCGCCCGCATGGTCTCCGAAATGCCCACCACCGCGAACTTCGTCGCCGTGTAGACCGAGAGACCTGGGATGGAGATGTGGCCGGCCATCGAGGCCGTGTTCACGAAGTGGCCTCCTTCGCCGTGCGCCTTCATGCGGCTGGTGAACGCTTGGATGCCGTTGACCACGCCGTCCAGGTTCACCTTGGTCACCCAGTCCCAGTCGTTGTAGCCCATCTCATCGATCGGGCCGCCGACCGCCACGCCGGCGTTGTTGCACACCACGTGGACCTTGCCGAAGCGCTCCTCGGCGGCAGCCGCGGCGTCCTCCATGGCAGCGCGGTCGGTGACGTCCAGCGGCAGCACCAGGAACTCCGCGTTGCTGGCCTCGAACTCCGCCTGCACGGCATCGCGCGCCGCCTGTTCGATGTCCGCGATCACCACCTTCATCCCCGCCTTGGCGAAGGAACGCGCCATCGCCAGGCCCATGCCGCTGGCCCCGCCCGTGATGAACGCCGTCTTGCCTGCTACGTCGCGCATCCTCATGCCTCCCCGACTGTGCTTGCCCGCATACTACCACCGCATCCCGTTCCGCCTGCCAGCCGAGCGGGGAGTGCGGATCTCGCACGGCATGGGACGGTCGGGCGACGTCCATCGCTGCCGTGCTTCAAGGGGTTGTTCGCCGGGTGGCTGGGGCGTAATATGGCGGGCTGTTTCGCTTGCGGCTTGATCCGACCCGATGAAGACTGTCTCCACGCGCCCGCAGGATGCGCAGCACGACTGGTACGTCGTGGACGCCGAGGGCAAGACCTTGGGGCGCTTGGCGTCCGGCATCGCCCATCGGCTGCGCGGCAAGCACAAGGCCGCGTATACGCAGCACGTGGACACGGGCGACTACATCGTGGTGGTGAACGCGGAGAAAGTGCGCGTCACCGGCCAGAAGGAGACGGACAAGACCTACTACCGGCACTCCGGCTACCCCGGCGGCATCAAGGCGACTTCGCTGGGCAAGATGCGCGGCAGCCATCCGGAGCGCATTCTGGAGAACGCCGTGAAGGGCATGATGCCGCGCAATCCGCTCGGTCGGGCGATGCTGCGCAAGCTGAAGATCTACGCCGGGCCGGAGCATCCGCACGGCGCCCAGCAGCCGCAGGCGCTGGAGATATAGCCGTTCGACGGCGCCATCCGAGCAAGTTCAAGGGACCAACGACGCACCATGCCAGAAACGAACTACGGCACCGGCCGCCGCAAGACCTCGACCGCCCGCGTGTTCATGAAGCAGGGGATCGGGCGGATTCTCGTCAATCGGCGCCCGCTGGACGAATACTTCGGCCGCGAAACGGCGCGCATGATCGTGCGCCAGCCGCTGCGCGTCGCCGCGATCGACGACAGCTTCGACTTCACCGTGACGGTGAAGGGCGGCGGCGGCTCCGGGCAGGCCGGGGCGATCCGCCACGGCATCGCCAGGGCGCTGGTGGAATACGACGAAGGGCTGCGCGCGCCGCTGCGCGAGGCCGGCTTCCTCACGCGGGACGCCCGCGAGGTGGAGCGCAAGAAGGTGGGGTTGCGGAAAGCGCGCAAACGGCCGCAGTACTCGAAGCGCTAGCTGCCGCGGGCAAGGCGATGCGGGCTGTGGGGTTGCGCATCCTGGGCGGACGTCGGCCGAGGGCGGCGAGCGCGAAACCGGAGAAACCGGGAAAACCGGAATAGGGCGACCGGGCGGGATCCTTGGAAAAAGAGAGCAGAACAGACAACACCGGGCGGCGGTACTTTCTGATCGCCTCCACGGCTGCGGTCTCCGTGGTCGGCGCGATGGGCGCGGCGGTGCCGTTCATCAGTTCCTGGCAGCCGAGCGCCAAGGCGCGGGCCGCTGGGGCGCCCATCCGCATCGACATTTCGAGGCTCAAGCCCGGCGAGATTCTGAAGCCCATCCCGGCGTGGCGCGGGCAGCCGGTGTTCGTCGTGGCGCGCGGCGATGCCGATCTGGCCAAGCTGGACGAAGCGCCGGAGGCGCTGGCGGACCCGGCCTCCGAGAACGAGCTGAACCAGCCGGACTACGCCCGCAACGCGCACCGCTCCCGCAACCCGGAAATCGGCGTCTACCTGGGCCTGTGTACGCATCTGGGCTGCTCGCCGAAGCCCTATCTGACCGCGGAGCCGACCAACTTCGACGCCGCATGGCAGGGCGGCTTCTACTGCCCCTGCCACGGCTCCCGCTTCGACCTTGCCGGCCGCGTCGTCAAGGGCGTGCCGGCGCCGGACAATCTGGTGGTGCCGCCGTATTCCTACCTGTCGGCCACGCAGATCATCGTCGGCGTGGACGAGGAGACCGCGTAAGTGTCGGAACAGACGTCGACGCGCCCCCTGATGCGCCTGCTGGCGTGGGTGGACGAGCGCTTCCCGCTGACCAAGACGGTCGAGGAGCACGCCACCAAGTACTACGCGCCGAAGAACTTCAACTTCTGGTACTACTTCGGCGTGCTCGCCACGGTGGTGCTGGTGATGCAGCTGCTCACCGGCATTTGGCTGACGATGTCCTACGTGCCGAGCGGCGACGGCGCGTTCGCGTCGGTCGAGTACATCATGCGCGACGTCGAATACGGCGACATCATCCGCTATCTGCACTCCACCGGCGCTTCGGCGTTCTTCGTGGTGATCTATCTGCACATGTTCCGCGGCCTAGCCTACGGCTCCTACCGGCAGCCCAGGGAACTGGTGTGGCTGATCGGCATGGGCATCTTTCTGGTGCTGATGGCGGAGGGCTTCTTCGGCTATCTGCTGCCGTGGGGGAACATGTCCTACTGGGGCGCGCAGGTGATCGTCTCGCTGGTGGGGGCGGTGCCGATCGTGGGCGCCGACCTCATGGAGTGGGTGCGCGGCGACTACCTGATGTCCGAAATCACCCTCAACCGCTTCTTCGCCCTGCACGTGGTGGCGCTGCCGCTGGCCTTGGTGGGGCTGGTGTTCATCCACATCGTGGCGCTGCACAAGGTGGGTTCCAACAACCCGGACGGCGTGGAGATCAAGGAGAACAAGGACGAAGACGGTGTGCCGGTGGACGGCATCCCCTTCCATCCCTACTACACGGTCCACGACTTCCAGGCCACGGTGGCGTTCCTGTTCATCTTCTGCGCGGTGGTGTTCTTCCTGCCGGAGATGTTCGGCTACTTCATCGAGAAGCCGAACTTCGAGCAGGCGGACCCGCTGAAGACCCCGGAGCTGATCGCGCCCGTGTGGTACTACACGCCCTACTACTCGATGCTGCGGGCGTCCACGTTCCCCCTCTTCGGGCTGCAAGCGAAGTTCTGGGGATTCGTGGTGATGGTGGGCGCGATCCTGATGCCGGCGATGCTGCCTTGGCTGGACCGCAGCCCGGTGAAGTCGATCCGCTACAAGGGCATGGCGTCCAAGCTGATGCTCTTCCTGCTCGTCGTGAGCTTCTTCGTGCTCGGCTATCTGGGCACGATCCACACCACGCCGATGACCACCGGCCTCGCGCAGATCTGCACGATGATCTACTTCGCCTACTTCGTCCTGATGCCTTGGTACACGCGGGTGGAGAAGACGAAGCCGCCGCCGGAGCGCCTGACGTGAGCATTTTGCCTAGGCAGTGGATCCGGTCGGCTGCTCGTGGGGCACGGTTCGCTCTGGCGCTTGGCTTGCTGGCGCTGCTCGCCGCGCCCTTCGCAAGCGCGGCGGAGTCCACCTTCGAGTTGCAGCCGATGTCGCCGGACCTGAGGGACAAAGCCTCCTTGCAGCGCGGCATGAGGCTCTACATGAACTACTGCGTCGGCTGTCATTCGCTGAAGTTCCAGCGCTACGAGCGCACCGCCGACGACCTCGGCATCCCGCACCAGGTGGCGCTCGACAACCTGATCTTCACCGGCCAGCCCATCGGCAGCCTGATGGAAACGGCGATGCCCGCGCAGAGTGCGCAGAACTGGTTCGGGGCGCCGCCGCCGGATCTCACCATGGTGGATCGGGTGCGCGGCACGGCGTGGGTCTACAACATGCTGAAGAACTTCTACGTCGATCCGGAGCGGCCGTTCGGCGTCAACAACCGCGTCTTCAAGGACATCGGCATGCCGCACGTGCTGATCGGCTTGCAGGGCGTGCCGGAACTCGCGGAGAACCGCTACAAGCCCGTCGACCTGCTCGACGACGTGCTCGACAAGGGCACCCTCGTCGCCGCGAGCGCCGGGGGCCAGCGCTTCCTGCCGGATCGCGAACCGAACCACATCGAGGTGGTGCCGGGCACCGGCGCCCTCAGCGAGCAGGAGTACGACCAGGCGGCCTACGACATCGCCAACTTCCTGCACTACGTCGGGGAACCTGGGCGCTTGAAGCGGCAGCAGATCGGCATTTGGGTGCTGGCTTTTCTGGCGTTCCTTTTCGTCCTGGCCACGCTCCTGAATCGCGAGTATTGGAAGGACGTGCATTGAACGGCTATCGAGGAAGAACACGATGGACTTGAACCCGGTCAGACGTTCGTCGATGACGCTGTATTCGGACCCGCGCGACCACAAAAGCCATCGCGTCCGCATGGTGCTGGCGGAGAAGGACGTCTTCGTGGAGGTCGTGGACGTGAACCCGGGGCGGCGCAACCAGAAGCTCCTCGACGCCAACCCCTACCACGCGGTGCCGACGCTGGTGGACCGCGATCTGGTGCTCTACAACAGCAACGTCATCATCGAGTACATCGACGAGCGCTTTCCGCATCCGCCGCTGCTCTCCGTCTATCCGGTGGAACGCGCCAAGGCGCGCCTGCTGATGCATCGCATCGAGCTGGACTGGAGCGGCCATCTCGAAGTGCTGATGCGCCCCAAAGGCGCCACCCGTGTGCGCGACCGCGCCCACAAGGCGCTGCGCGAGAGCATCATCGCCGTCGCCCCGGCGTTCGCCGAAAAGCCCTACTTCCTAAGCGACGAGTTCACGCTGGTGGACTGCTGCGTGGCGCCGATCCTGTGGCGCTTGAAGCACGTCAACGTCGATCTGCCGACGCGCCTCACCCGCGCCATGACGCGCTACATGCACAAGATGTTCGCCCGCCGCTCGTTCCGCGACAGCCTGACCGAACTCGAAGTCGAAATGCGCGAATGACGCAGAAGGACGCGCAACTGACCAGCGTTCGCCCGTACCTGATCCGCGCGGTACTGGAGTGGATCGCGGACAACGACCACACCCCCTACATGGTGGTGGACTGCGCAGCGCCCGGCGTCAACGTGCCAAGCGAATACGCCACCGACGGCAAGCTGGTGCTGAACGTGTCGCCAAGCGCCACGCGCAATCTCAACGTCGGCAACGCTGAAATCCACGTCGACTGCCGCTTCCGCGGCCGCCCGATCCACGTCGGCGTGCCAACGCGAAGCGTCATCGCCGTGTACTCCCGAGAGAGCGGCATCGGCATGACCTTCGACAACGACAGCAGCGACAAGGACGATCCCCCACCCTCGCCCCCCAAGTCCAAGGCCCCGACGCTGAAACTGGTGAAGTAGCTTCGCTCGACCGCCGCAGGACAGCATCGCCTCTCCTCAAACGAGGTCTCCGCTTGAGCAGACCGTGAACACGAGGTCGCGCCGAACGACGACATCCAGCTCGCGATACGCCTGTCCTGCACATGGCTCGGAGGTCGGCGAAACGCAAGTCAACTTTACATTTGGAGCGCTAAATGGAAAGTAGGCTTTACGTTTGGTCGGGATGGAAGGCGAAATCGGGGCGAACTTGAGGCTTGAAGGCCTGAAACTGCGCTAGCCGGACTGGCCGAGCGCGGTGCCCAAGATGGCGGCGATGGTCCACGCGACGATGCCCGCGGCCGTCGCTGCGATGCGGATCGCCCGCCGGCCGGACGTTCCGGCCAGCCACGCGCAGTAGACCACGGCCGCGAACGGCAGGTAGATGCCAGCGCTCAGGAGACCGGCGGCGATGCCGATGGCGTAGCCGGCGAAGAGCTGCTCGCCCGCGTCCTGCAGCGCCAGGGCGGTCAACGGCAGGCTGCCGAGCAGGGCAATCGTCCAAGCGGCGGCGATGCGGTCGATGGCGTTTCGCCAAGCGCGCCGCAGAAGGACGAAGCCGCCGTACAGCGTCCAAGCGGCGGGCACGATTCCCGCCGGAACCATCACGGCGTAGACCGCTTCCTCGCTGGGGCCCAGCACCCAGAGCAGAATCGTCGCCGCCCATGCGATCGGCACGGCGACGCCCCAGGATTTCCAGAACAGCCGAGCGCCCATCGGGATCAGCTACGCGTAAGCCGGGGCACTCCGAACCATCGACACGAGCTGGGCCATGGACGAGGCCAGCATGGAGTCTTGGGAACGCGACGACGAGCCCGTTCAGTCGAGTCCATCGAGAACCTTGGCGATCGATTCCCCGCGCAGTCCCTTCTTCACGGCCGCATACGCTGCGCCATCGAGTTGCGCAAGCTCCCTCGCCTTGGCCATTGCGACCTCGCGCAGGTCCGCCACCGCTACCACTTCGTCGAGAAATCCCGCGTCCTTGGCTTCCGCCGGCATGAACAGCGTCGCGCCGATGGCGGCGCGCGCCAGGTGCCGCTTGGAGAGGCGTTCGCGGGCGAGCATCAGGCCGAAGGGCGGCAGGCTCATGCCGATGGAGGTTTCGTTCAGGCCGATGCGGAAATCGCCGGCCACGCCGACGCGATGGTCGCCGGTGAGCAGGCAGAACGCGCCGAGCGCCACCGCATGGCCAGGAGCGGCGATCACCAGCGGCAGCGGCAGGCCGTAGAGACGCATCATCAGCTTCGAGCCGCCGAGCCGCATGGCGTTGGCCGCGGCCGGGTCGTCGCCGCGAATCACCTTGAGGTCGAAGCCGCCGGAGAGCAGGCCCGGGCGACCGGCGAGCAGCACCGCCTTGGCTTCCTTCTCCGCACGGTCGAGCTGTTCGTTCACCGCGGCGATCATGGCCGGGCCGAAGGCGTTGGCCTTGCCGTCGTCCATGGTGACGACGGCGACGTCGCCATCGAGTTCGTAGCTGGTGGGCGTGCTCAAGCTGCTGCTCCTTGTTCAAGCGCGCCCGAGTATGGCGCCAGTTCGCAGCCGTCGATGGTCACGCGGTGCATCAAGCGGCGTTCGCCGGGGTAGTCGTTCAGCGCGTAGTGCCAAGTGGCGCGGTTGTCCCAGAACGCGACGCTGCCGACGCGCCAGGCGAACCGGCAGGTGTGCTCCGGCCTTGCCGCGACGCGATAGAGGTAGTCGAGCAGCGGGCGGGATTCCAAGTCCGTCCAGCCGTCGAAGCGCAGCGTGAATCCGGGGTTGACGTACAGCGCCGCTCGCCCGGAACGCGGATGGCGGATGATCACCGGATGCACGGCGTCCTGGGTGGCCTTGTCGGCGTTCTCGTAGCGCTCGTCGCCGCGTTCCGCGTACGCGCCACGGGCGCCGAACACGTGGCGGCTCGAATGCACCGCGCGCATCCCTTCGAGCGTTTCGCGGAGCCCCGGAGAGAGCGCTTCGCACGCTCGGTACATGCTCGCGAACAGCGTGTCGCCGCCTTGGCTCGGCACTTCCAGCGCGTGCAGCATGGAGCCGAGGGCGGGAACCTGATCGTAGGAGTGATCCGTATGCCAGCCGCCGCCCACGTTCGTGTCGTGGTGCGGCTCCTTCAGCACCATCGCCACCCGCGGCTCTTCCGGAACCGGCGTGAAGAAGCGGTTCACGTTGATGGCGCCGAAGCGCTCGGCGGCAGCGAGTTGGCGTTCCGGGGCAAGCGACTGGTCGCGGAAGAAGACGACGCCGTGCTCCGCCTGGGCATCGGACACCGCCTCCACCTCGACATCGGACATGGCGTTCAAGTCCACGCCTTGGACTTCGGCCCCGCAGCCGCCGTTGAGTGGCACGATTTTCATGGCATCTCCCTTCGCAAAGCGCTGCCCGTTCAACCGGCGGCGCGAATCTCCTCCGGCTCGAATCCTTCCGCCAACGGGTCGGCGACGGTGGGCGCCATCTCCGTCGCCGGATCGCCGGAAACGCGCGAACTCTGCAACACCCGCGGCTGCGTGGTGTCGTAGGGGGCCGCTCGGTGCATGATGCAGCGGTTGTCCCACACCGCCAGATCGCCCACCTGCCAGCTATGGCTGTAGATGCGCGGCGGCTGGCATGCCCACGTCATGAGGTCGGCGATGAACCGCTCCGACTCGGCGGCGTCCATGCCGGGGATGCCGTAGGCGTGGCGGCCAGCGTAGATGGCCTTGCGGCCGGTCTCCGGGTGCCGCTTCACCATCGGCCGCAGCGGCGCGCCCTTGGTGTGGAAGCCGTAGAGCTGGTCGGTCTTGTGGACGAAGCCGATCTGCTTCTGCGAGCGATACAGCGAGTGGTACGCCGAGAGCCCTTCGAGCTTGGCTCGCGTGGCCGCGTCGAGTTCGTCCCAGGCGGCGCGCATGTCCGCGAACTCGGTCTGCCCGCCCACCGGCGGCACCTTCAGCGCCGAGAGCATCCCGGCCTTGGCGGCCAGCGGCATGTAGGTGCTGTCGATGTGCCAGCCCTCGTTGCCCCGCTGCAGGCGAAAGCCCTCGTCCTTGGCGGTGGCGATGCTGCCGTCGCGCCGTTCGTTGGAGATGCGCCCGGTGGCCGCCCCCTCCATGCGGTCGCCGAAACGATGCGCGAACCGCCCTTGCGCCTCCTTGCTCAGATGCTGCCCCGGA
The DNA here is from genome assembly GCA_965243175.1 of Candidatus Azotimanducaceae bacterium. Taxonomy (GTDB): domain Bacteria; phylum Pseudomonadota; class Gammaproteobacteria; order Pseudomonadales; family Azotimanducaceae; genus VXYL01. Next base: position 4,590,220 of record OZ251532.1, read on the forward strand.
AACACCAGCACCCCGTAGCGCAGAAACGCCGCGTGGATGTGGCCCCAGGTCTCGTCGTCCACGTCGTTGAGATCGACATCGGTGACCACCGCGCCAAGCGTGGCGTCGATGGCCTTGAACGTGGGTTTGGTCATCGCCCCTCCCGTCGTAGCTTGCCTGTCTTCCGTTGCGCGAAGCCTAGCGCACTTGAACGGCGAAGTCCGGCTCGCTCGCCGCGTCGCGTTCGAGATAGCCGTTGTTGGCCAACAGCGAAGCGACCGTCCATGCGGAGACCTCGAAGTGGTCCGCCGCCGTTTGCTGGCGGTTTTCGTCCGCAAGGTCGTCCAAGTGCTTCACCAGAGCGTCGATGGGGCAGAGCAGTTCGGCGGCGAAAGCGCGCTGCATCTTCTGGCGATAGGTGAAAGCTGCGGTTGCCGGGCGCAACGGCTCCCCGCCGTTCACGATCAAGCGGTCGCCAAGCAGCCGCGCGGCCTCGAATCGTCTGCCGGTACGCCAGTTCGACCGCAGCACGACTCGGTCCGCGCTGCCGACGTTGAGGGCGAAGGCGATGCCAGCGTCCGCCTTCGGGCGCCGTTGCAGCGCGTTTCGACCGATGGCGCACAGCTCCGCGAGTCGTTTGTCCGCCAAGGGGCCATCGCCGAGAGCTTCGCGTTTTCGGAGTCGGCGAGCGGCATCGACGCCGACTTGCCACGGCGGCTTTGCGTCGCCATAACCGACGCCGCGGATTCGCCGCGGACTGTCGGCAGGGCGCGATGGGTGGCCGCACTGCTTGGCGGCGTCTTGGAACCGCTCGGCGGACATCGACGTGTCCGCAGCGACTTCCGCCATCGCCTCTTGGCCGAGCGACGTGCCGGCATCGAAGATCGCCTCGACGGCGTTCGGATCCGCGCCATCGATGTCGAAGCCGAGCCGCGCTTCGATCTTCCTGTACGCCGTCAACTCCGCATCGTCGCGTTCCTCGCGCAGTTCGGCGCTCATCCGGGCGAGGTCGGTTTGGCCAAGGCCGCCCTTGTCGAGGCGAGCGAGAACGTCTTCGAAGAACGCGTCCACGCCCTGCTCCCAAGCTGTCGCCGGAACCGCCGCGCCACGGCCACCGAGATAGCGGAGCGGCTCCGCCGGCGCGTCCGACGACGGTTCGGAGCGAAGGACCATCCGCGTGCCGTCCGAAACGAACGTGACGTTCGGCCACAGCCAACCGCCGCCGATGCCGCCTAGGCAATGAGCCCTCTGCCAACCGAGTTCGCCTGCCTGTGCGGTACCGAGACGCGCCGGTTCCCAGCGCAGACGCCACCAGTGCCATGCAAGCCACTCGGCCAAGTGGTAAGCGGAGAGTGTGCCGCCCCGCCTCAGCCTAGCGCTGCGTTCGTCCACCGCTTCGGTCATGAGCGTTCCCGCGGCGACGATCTCGATGTCGCTCAGCGTCAGGCCGTCCTCCAAGGGCTCGTCCTCAAGGACGCCTTGGCCAAGCTCGCCCCGCCAAGCGGCGTTGAACTTCATGACCATTTCCGCTTCTCCCATTCGAGCAGGACATGGCGCGTGAACGCCTCGGCCATCTTCATCGGATAGCCGTGGTATTGCCCGCTCTCGCGATTGCAGAGCCCTCAGCCGGGGAGCGCGAGGGGCCAGCCCCTCGCATGAAAGAGCAGGCCTCGTAGGCCGTTCCGTCGCAATCGACGGCCCAGACGTTGCGCGGCCACGCGCCCTGCTTGTTCGCGCTCACCATTCCGCGGCGGAAGCCGGTACGCAAGAGCTTGAGCGCGTCTGGATAGCGACCATCGCACCAACTGCAAATGGTCTTGTCTGGACGCGGCATCGGTGCCGAGCCGCCATCGGGCACTGCCCTGTGGTAGCTGCTCGATGCGTAGCGGGCATCCGATGCCATCTGCTCAAGCGCTTCTCGGGAATGCGCGCCGGCTTCGGCGATGCTGGTTTTCCGCTTTGTTCGGGTCTTCCTCTGTGCTCGTCTCATCCGTGGTGCCTCCATGACGCTTGTTCGATCCTAAGCCAAGGAGTCGGGCGGGTCTTGAGCAGATCGCCTACAGGAGCGTCGGGCTTTTTCCGGCGATCTCCGTCATCCCGCCACCTCGAACAAGGCCGCCAGCTGCTCCGTGATGGCGCCGCCGAGTTGCTCCGCGTCGGTGATGGTGACGGCGCGCTTGTAGTGGTGGGTGACGTCGTGGCCGATGCCGATGGCGATGAGTTCCACCGGCGAGTGGTCTTCGATGGTTTCGATGGCGTACTTGAGGTGCTGCTCCAAGTAGCTGCTAGGGTTGACCAGGAGCGTGGAGTTGTCCACCGGCAGGCCGTCCGAGATGACCATCAGCACCTTGCGCTGCTCGTGGCGGACGACGAGGCGGTTGTGCGCCCAGATCAGCGCTTCGCCGTCGATGTTCTCCTTGAGCAGTTCTTCGCGCATCATCAGGCCGAGATTGCGGCGGGCGTGGCGCCACGGGTCGTCGGCGGCCTTGTAGACGATGTGGCGCAGGTCGTTGAGGCGGCCTGGGTTGGTCGGCTTGCCGGCGTTGATCCACTCTTCCCGGGACTGGCCGCCGCGCCAGGCGCGGGTGGTGAAGCCGAGGATCTCCACGCGCACGGAGCAGCGTTCGAGGGTGCGCCCCAGAATGTCGCCGCACACCGCGGCGATGGTGATCGAGCGGCCGCGCATGGAGCCGGAACTGTCGATCAGCATCGTCACCACGGTGTCGCGGAACTCGACTTCCTTCTCCTGCTTGAAGGCGAGCGGATTCATCGGATCGACCACCACTTGCGGCAAGCGCGAGGTGTCGAGGATTCCTTCGTCGAGGTCGAAATCCCAGGAGCGGTTCTGCTTGGCGAGCAGGCGGCGCTGCAGGCGGTTGGCGAGCTTCGACGTGGCGTGCTGCAACGAGAGCAGCTGCTGATCCAGGAGCTGGCGCAAGCGCAGCAGTTCCTCCGCATCGCAGAGCTCCTCGGCCTTCACCACTTCGTCGAACTCTTCGGTGAAGGCGCCGTAGTTGAAGTCCACGCGAATGCGCCCGGCGTCGTCCGGCAGGAAGTTCGGCGATTCCTCCGGTTCGCTCTCCGCGCCGAGTTCGGAGAGGTCGAAGTCCGCGTCCATTTCGACCACCGTGCTCTCGCCTTCGCCGTCTTCGTCGCCGAGCGAATCTTCGTCGAGGGTCACGTCCTCCGGCGCGAACTCGGCGTCCGGTTCGGCACCGTCCTCCACGGTCTCCACGTCCTGCTCGCTGTCCTGGTACTCCGGCTGCTCTTCGAGATCGGCGGCGAAGCCGAGGTCGGCCAGAATCGAACGGCAGCGCCCGGCGAACTCGCGTTGGTCGTGGATGCAGTCGGTGAGCGTGGCGATGTGTTCGCCGGCGCGTTCCTCCACGAAATCGCGCCAGAACCGTACGACGTTCTCCGCCGAAGGCGGCAATGCGCGTCCGGTCAGGCGCTGGCGGACGATCAAGCCGACGGCCACGCTCAACGGCGCCTCGGTTTCCGCGGTCACGGTGTCGAAGGCCGCCTGCTTGCAGACCGCTTCCAGCGCCGCTTCGAGGTTGCGCGCCACGCCTTCCATGCGCAGCGAGCCGATGGACGCGACGCGGGCGTCCTCCACCCACTCGAACATCTCCTGGGCCGGGCCGCTCCGAGGCGAGCTGCGGGCGTGGACGGCGTCGTCGTGGTAGCGGAGCTTCAGCGCGTACTCGTCGCCGATGCCGCGGATGGCGTTCAGTTCCTGCTCGCTGCACCCCAGATTCGGCAGCGGCACGTGGATGCTCGCCCCGCGCAGCCCAGCGGCGCCTTTGCCGAAGGTGACTTCGAGCTCGTCGTTCTCGGCGATGGCGCGCAGCGTCGCGGTGGTGGCGCGCTTGTAGACCTCGAACGGTTCGTCGCGATCCATCACGGCTCTGGCATCCGCAGTTCGGTCACGCCTTCAACGCGATGCCGCGCGTGGCGTCGCCCAAGTCCTCGCCCATGCAGCGCTGGAAGTACTCGGCGACGATGGGCCGTTCGAGTTCGTCGCACTTGTTGAGGAACGAGACGCGGAAGCCGAACGCGACGTCGTTGAAGATGTCCGCGTTCTCCGCCCAGGTGAGCACCGTGCGCGGCGACATCACCACCGAAACATCGCCGTTGACGAAGCCTTTGCGGGTCAAATCCGCCACCGCCACCATGTTCGAGATCATGCGTCGGCCTTCGTCCGCGCTCTGCCATGCCTTGGCCTTGCCGTAGACGATGTCCACTTCCATGTCGTGCGGCAGGTAGTTCAGCGTGGTGACGATGTTCCAGCGGTCCATCTGCCCCTGGTTGATCTGCTGCGTGCCGTGGTACAGGCCGGTGGTGTCGCCGAGGCCGACGGTGTTGGTGGTGGAGAAGAGCCGAAACGCGTCGTGCGGGCGAACGATGCGGTTCTGGTCGAGCAGCGTCAGCTTGCCTTCCACTTCCAGCACGCGCTGGATCACGAACATCACGTCCGGCCGCCCGGCGTCGTATTCGTCGAACACCAGCGCGGTGGGATGCTGCAACGCCCAGGGCAGGATGCCTTCCTTGAAGGCGGTGATCTGCTTGCCGTCCTCGATGACGATGGCGTCCTTGCCCACGAGGTCGATGCGGCTGATGTGGCTGTCCAGGTTGACGCGCACGCACGGCCAGTTCAGGCGCGCCGCCACCTGCTCGATGTGCGTGGACTTGCCCGTGCCGTGGTAGCCCTGGATCATCACGCGGCGGTTGTGCGCGAAGCCGGCGAGGATCGCCAGCGTCGTGTCCGGGTCGAAACGGTAGTCGTCGTCGATCACCGGCACGTGCTCGGTGCGGTAGCTGAAGGCCGGCACGGCCAAGTCTTGATCAAGGCCGAACTGTTCGCGCACACTGACCGTGGTGTCCGGCAGCATGTCGGGCGACAGCGACGAGTCGTGGACGTTCATGCTTGGCATCTCGGCTGCTTGCGGCCCGCCAAGACGCGACGGGCACAAGCGCACCATTGTAAAGCAAGGAAGCCGACCTCATGCCAACCGTGTACATGGTGCGCCACGGGCGCGCCGCGGCAAGTTTCGCCAACCACCGCGACCCCGGCCTCGACGACGTGGGCCGTCGCCAGGCCGCCGCCACCGCAGCCGCTCTGGACGCCGAACTCGCCGCGCCGATCCCGATCCGCACCAGCCCCTTGGCGCGCGCCCAGGAGACCGCCGCCGCGCTCACCGCGCGCTGGGGTTCCGAAGCGACCATCGAGCCGCGCATCGCCGAAATCCCCGCGCCGATCGAAGACCTCCGCGAACGCACCGTCTGGCTGCGCAAGGTCATGGCCGGCCCGTGGACTGCGCTGTCCGAGGACCTGCTGCGCTGGCGCCAGGAGATGATCGACTGCGTCCTCGGCTTCGAGACGGACACGGTCGCCTTCTGCCACTTCGTCGCCATCAACGTGATCGTCGGCGCAGCCACCGGCGACGACCGCCTCATCGCCTTCCGCCCGGACAACGGCTCCGTCACCCGCTTCTCCACCGATGGCGGCGAACTGACCCTCCTCGAACTCGGCAACGAAGCCAGCACGCGGGTGAACTGAGGGCGCTGGTCGCCACGTGACGTGCCCGTTGACGCCTGCCGAGGCGGAAACTAGGATTCAGTAGACGAGTCGAGAGGGAGAGGATGCGCTACATGGAAAAGCCGAGGTGGTGGCGACGGTTGTTCCCAGCGCCGCTGGTTCATGTGCCGTCGGAGGCTGAACTGGATCGGGATCGCGATCGGCTGGCGAGAGAGATCGTGATGCAGTACGCGGAAGGCAGCACGCTGCTTGGCGAGGGCAAGTTCGAGATCACTGGCGACCTGCTGGCGGAGGACGTGGACCAAGCGGGGGCTGGGCATCGGTGATCGTAGGGGGACCTTACGGGCACGACATTCAGCAGATCCAGCGTCTCTACAACACCGCAGAGGCGGATCTGAAGAATGTCGGCCGCATCGAGCACTCGCTGATCGTAACAGGTGTCAATCAGTGCCGATACGTGGGCCAACACCTCCTGAGGGCCCTCGTGGCTGACGACGACGAGCGGATCCGCAGCGAACTAGACGCAGCAAAGAAGCATGCGCAGCGTGCCATCTACGACATCAACGACTCCGCGATCCAGTTCTACATCCAGCAGATCGACGACCTTCGGTACCGCCACTTCCCGACAGTCGACTTTGCGTCGGTCGTGCCCGACTACAGCGACGTAGTCGCAACGCTCGCCAAGGCGCGGAGTTTGGTCGAGATCACTCGCGAAGCGTTGGAGGATCGGGAGAAGTACTACCAAGAGGTGCGAAGCGCTGTCGCCTCGCTCCGCGAGGTGGACGGCATCCTCTCGGAACACCGACCAGATTTGGTGCGTGCCGTGCAGCGAGAGAACCGCAAGAAAGTGATCGCGTGGGTTGGGATAGGCGTCACGGCGCTGGCGGCCCCGTTGTCGGCCCTGATCTGGGCCGCTTCTAGGCTACTCTGACGCCATCCAAGAGGACTATCTGCCATGGCCGAGTTCGAGTTCCGACCAGCCGCCAAGGACGAAATGGTGGAGCTGTTTCGTCTTGGGGCATACGTCTTCGCTTCCAACGAGCAGCAGGAGGAGGACGATGCGCCGTTGCAGCCGGAGTGGACGTTGGCGGCGTTCCACGGCGGGCGTGTCGTGGCGAGTTCGGGCGGTTTTCCGTTCAAGATGCGCATGAACGGGCGGGGGGTGCTGGCCGATGGCGTCACCGCGGTGGGCACGGATCCCGGCTTTCGACGGCGCGGGCTGGTGCGGCGGCTGATCTCGGATCGCCTCTCCCTGGCGCACGAGAACGCGCAGCCGGTGGCCATTCTCTGGGCGTCGATGGGGGCGATCTACCAGCGTTTCGGCTATGGCCTGGCCACCACGCAGGTGCAGTACGCCTTCGATCCGCGCTTCGCCGAGTTCCAGTTCGGCGACCGCCCGCAAGGCTACACGCGGCGCTTGGAGAAGGACGACGCGGTGCCGGTCGTCAGCCAGATATATCGAGCGTTCATCGAGCCCCGCAACCTGCTGCTGCACCGGGCGCCGGTGCTGTGGGACATCCCGTTCCGCGTTCGCGAAGGGCGCCGCAACCATTGCGCGGTCCACTACGCGGAGTCAGGCGAAGCGGACGGCTACGTCTTCTACAACGTCAAGTCGCTGGAGCAGGCGAGCGACGACGCGCCCTCGGACCAGGAACTGCAAGTCGTCGATTTCGTCTGGCGCGACATGAACGGCTACCGCGGCTTGTGGGAGTTCGTGCGCAGCCACGACCTGGTCGGCAAGGTGACGACGAACTTCGCCGCGGAAGACGACCCGGCGCCGCACATGCTTCTGGAGCCGCGCATGTTGCAGCGCCGCACGTCGGACGGCATCTGGCTGCGCGTGGTGGACGTCGCCGCGGCGCTCGCCGGTCGCGGCTACGATTTCGCTGGCGAAGCCACCCTTGCCATCGACGAAGACCCGGAATGTCCATGGAACGTCGGCGCCTATCGTTTCGCCACCGACGCCACCCAGGCCGAAGCCGAGAAGACGGACGTCGAGGCCGAGATTCGTCTCACCCCGGCAGCGCTCGCGTCGCTGCTCGCTGGCCACGCGGCGTTGAGCCAGCTGGTGCGCGTCGGCCGGGCGTCGGTGAAGAACGAGAAGCGCCTGCCGGAACTCGACGCGCTCTTCTCCACGCGCTACCGACCACACTGCATGAACGGTTTCTGACCGACACGGCATCGACAACGGATCGAAGCAGACCCAGTAAAGAAGCAGACCCAGTAAAGAGGAGCGAGAACATGGAAATCCACGGCTTTTGCGACGAGCGCTTCGCGCCGGTGCGCGACGCCTTCGCGCGCAACTTCGAGGAATACGGCGATGTCGGCGCGAGTTTCGCCGCTACCGTGGAAGGGGAGTTCGTCGTCGACCTCTGGGCCGGCCACGCGGACAAGGCGCGCACCCGGCCCTGGGAAGAAAACACCATCGTCAACGTCTACTCGACCACCAAGACGATGTCCTTCCTGTGCGCCTTCCTGCTCGCCGATCGCGGGCTGCTGGACTTCAACGCCAAAGTGACCGACTACTGGCCCGAATACGGTGCCAACGGCAAGGAAGACACCGAAGTCCGGCACTTCATGAGCCACAGCGCTGGCGTGCCGGCTTTCGCGCCGCGCTTCGAGAAAGCCGAGCAACTCTACGATTGGGAAGGCTGCATTGGAAACCTGGCCGCGCAGGAGCCGTGGTGGACGCCGGGCGGCCAAAGCGGCTACCACGCCATCACGCAAGGCTATCTGATCGGCGAACTGGTGCGGCGCATCGACGGGCGTTCCATCGGCGCCTTCTTCCGCGAAGAGATCGCCGCGCCGCTGGGCGCCGATTTCCACATCGGCATGGCGGACGACCACTTCCCCCGCGTTGCCGAAATGATTGCGGACGACGCGGCGGAAGGAGACGGCGCCTTCGCCGGATTGCCGCCGGACTCCATCGCCGCGCGGGTCTTCGCCAGCGTGCCGGCGGGAGTCGAAGCCGTGAACACCGCCGGCTGGCGACGCGCCGAAATCCCCGCCGCCGGAGGCCACGGCAACGCCCGCGCGGTCGTCCGGGCGCAGACGCCGCTCGCCAACGACGGCAAGGCGTTCGGCGTGGATCTGATGTCCGCGGAATCCACCAAGCTGATGCTGCAAGAGCAGACCAACGGCGCCGACGCCGTGCTAATGATGCCGATTCGCTTCGGCCTCGGCTACGCCTTCCCGAGCGAACTCATGCCCATGTCGCCCAACGACACGGCGATGTTCTGGGGCGGCGCGGGCGGTTCCACCATCGTCGTCGATCAACCCGCCCGGGTCTGCCTTTCCTACGTGATGAACCAGATGAAGGCGGCCATCGTCGGCGACCGACGGGGCGGCGGCTTGGGCAAGGCGTTCTACGACGCGCTGTAGCCAACGCCGGCTGCTCGCAAAGGAACACAAAGGAGAAAACGTCCGATGGCGCAATTCGACTACATCATCGTTGGCGCGGGTTCGGCGGGCTGCGTCCTGGCCAACCGCCTGAGCGCGGATTCGGGCAACTCCGTGCTGCTGCTGGAAGCGGGTGGCCGCGACTGGAGCCCGCTCATCCACATCCCGGTGGGTTTCTGGAAGATGATCGACCGGCCCAGCGTCAACTGGTGCTTCGAGACGGTTCCCGAAGAGAACACCCACAACCGCAAGATTCCGATTCCGCGCGGCAAGGTTCTGGGCGGGTCGAGTTCCATCAACGGCATGTTGTACGTGCGCGGCCAGGCCCTCGACTACGACACCTGGGCGCAACTCGGCAACCGCGGCTGGGGCTACGAGGAAGTGCTGCCGTTCTTCAAGCGTTCGGAACGCTTCGAGCGCGGCAGCGACGACTTCCGCGGCGACGGCGGCGAGTTGAACGTCGCGGACATGGTGGAAAGCCATCCGATCCTCGACGCCTGGGTGGATGCTGGCGAAGACGCCGGCTTTCCACGCAATCCGGACTACAACGGCGCATCCCAGGAAGGCTTCGGCATCTACCAGGTGACCCAGCGCAACGGCCGCCGCTTCAGCACCGCGAAGGCGTTTCTCGAACCAGCGCGTTCGCGCCGGAACCTCACCGTCGTCACCAGAGCGATGGCGCAGCGAGTGGTGATCGAAGACGGTCGTGCGACCGGCGTGCAGTACACCGTCGGCGGCAAGCGAACCGAAACCGCAACCGCGAACAAGGACGTGATCCTTTCGGCCGGCGCGGTGCAGTCGCCGCAACTTCTGGAACTCTCCGGCATCGGCCAGCCGGAACTGCTGCGCAGCCACGGCATCGAGGTCGTCCACGACCTGCCCGGAGTGGGCGAGAACTACCGCGACCACTATTCCAGCTCCGTTGCCTGGCGCGTGCAGGGCGCGAATACCTTGAACGAAGCCACCCGCGGCCCGCGCTTGATCTGGGAAGCGCTGCGGTACGGCCTTTCCAGACGCGGTGCCTTCACCTACACCGCTGGCATCGCGCATGGCTTCGTGCGCACACGAACCGAACTCGAAACGCCGGACGTCCAGTTCCACTTCGCCCACGCGAGCTACGCCCGCAGCAGACGGCGCGGCATGTTGGAGAAAGAGCCGGGAATGACCTGTTCGGTGTGCCAGCTGCGCCCGGAGAGCACTGGTTCCATCCACATCCAAAGCGCGGATCCGAACGCATCGCCGGCGATCAAGCCGAACTTCCTCGACGCGATGGTGGATCGGGCGGCGCTCGTGGAAGGCATGCGCATCGCCCGCCGCTTGGGCGAAACGCCCGCGCTCAAGCGCTTCGCGGCGCGCGAACTCTATCCGGGAGAGAACGTGAACTCGGACGACGAAGTGCTGGACTTCTGTCGCCGCACAGGCGCCACGGTCTTCCACCCGATCGGCACCTGCAAGATGGGCAGCGACGCGAACGCGGTCGTCGACGAGCGCTTGCGCGTTCGCGGCCTGCGCGGTCTCCGCGTCGCCGATGCGTCGATCATGCCGACGCTGGTTTCCGGCAACACCAACGCGCCAGCCATCATGATCGGCGAAAAGGGCGCGGCGATGATTCTGGAGGACGCCGCAGCCGCATGAGGGCCAGCCAAATAGTGCCCCGATCAGGTTGAACTGGTCGGGGCACTATCGCCGTGTCGGTGACAACGGGGCACCGTTAGGAACGTATCCGACTCGACAGGCCGTTCCCAACGTGGCGTTGGTTCCCCTTCGCAAACGTCCCACCGGTGCCCCGCATCACGCAACAGCTCATGCCGCGCCACATCCCTCGTCAGAACGGCCAGGAACAGATCTGATAAGGCCCGATCGGGGGGCACACCCACGGGAACTGCGGGATCGGTACGAAGCCGTAGAAGTCGTAGATGTCGTCCATGTACATGCCGATCGCAGCCGTTGGGTTGACGGTACCGCCAGGCAGCCAAGCCGTGAGGGCGAGGCTGAACGCAACGGCGGCACCAGCAAGGGTTTTCTTCAGTTTCATCGGATTTCTCCTGTGGTTGGTGGTTGAAGGACGCCTACATTAGCGAGCGGCGAAGGGCGAAAATAGGGACGATCCGCCCGTTGCCATGTGAGAAATGTCTGAAAAGAGCCGCGGAGATCAGCCCGGTGCCGCTCGACGCCGCGCTGTGCGACCATCGCGTTGAAGTTCTCGATACGGAGGTCGCCGATGGCGAAATCTGCGATTAGCGCCATTGCGGCGTTGGTTCTGGCCTTGGCGGGCGGGCAGGGCAGCGATGCGAACGCGGTGGTCGACGAACGCTTGCGTGTGCGCGGCCTGCGCGTCGCCGATGCGTCCATCATGCTGACGCTGGTTTTCCGGCAACACCAACGCGCCAGCCATCATGATCGGCGAGAAAGGCGCGGCGATGATCTTGGAGGACGCCGCCGCCGCGTGACCTGAGCGCGGTCCATAGCCGCAACGCGGCGCCGACGAGGACGAATCGCTACGTCTCGCCGGCGCCACGCATCATGCAGGGGGCTCGCTGCCCGCTACGTTTCCCGTCAGAACAGGAAACAGGGCGGGAGCGAAGGCCCCGGCTGCCCCGGGTCCACAGGCGTGATCGCAAGCGGCGAGCACACGGGCGGAGTGTAAAGGAGCGACACGCCGTAGAACTCGAAGATGTCGTACATGTACATGCCGACCGCAGCCGTGGGGTTGACGGCGCCGCTTGGCAGCCAAGCCGTGAGGGCGAGACCGAACGCAATGGCGGCGCCAGCGAGGGTCGTCTTCAGTTTCATCGGATTTCTCCTGTGGTTGGTGGTTGAAGGACGCCTACGTTAGCGAGCGGCGAAGGGCCGAAAATAGGGACGATCCGCCCGTCGCCATGTACGAAATGTCTGAAAAGAGCCGCGGACTCCTGCCCGGATCCCACTTGTCGCCGCACTGTGCGACCATCGCGTTGAAGTTCTCGATACGGAGGTTGCCGATGGCGAAGTCCACGATTAGCGCCGCTGCGGCGTTGGTTCTGGCTTTGACGGGCGGGGCGGCGGCGCAAGATTCCGTCTGCGACACCGGCGCGTTCACGTTGCGCATGGACTATCCTGGCGCTGGACTCGGCGCCTGTCGCGTGGTCGGCGGGAACGAAGTGGTGGTCGCCATTCGCCCGGAAGACGACGGCTGGATCAACCCCAGCCCCTGGTACGGCTTCCACGTTCGTCGCCATCCGCGGGCCTCGGGCGAACTCAGCGTGCAGTTGGAGTACGGTCTGCACAAGCATCGCTACGTTCCGAAGATCAGCGTGGATGGCCGAAACTGGCGACCCTTGGGGGAAAGCGCGGTAGCCCGAGTGGGCGACGACGCGATGCTGACGCTCAGCCCGGACCCGGAGGGCGAGTTCGTGTCCGCCGGCGAGAATCTGGACAGCGCCTTCTACGCGGCTTGGCGCGAGCGCATCGCCGCCGCCACCGGCGCCGAGTGGATGCCAATCGGCGAGTCGATAGGCGGCCGCCCCATTCACGCGCTGTCCATCAACCCAGCCGCCAAGCGCTACATCCTGCTGCTGGGGCGGCAGCATCCGCCGGAGGTCACCGGCGCGTTGGCGCTGCTGCGCTTCGTGGAACGCCTGGTGGAAATGCGCAGCGAGGCGTGTCCCGGAAACGCGGCCCACTGCGGTTTCTTCGCCACCCACGGCTTGGTGGTGGTGCCGCTCCTCAACCCGGACGGCGTGGACGCGGGCCACTGGCGCCACAACCTCGGCGGCGCCGACTTGAACCGCGACTGGGGCGCCTTCCGGCAACCGGAAACCCAGACCGTGCGCGATATGGTCGATGGTTTCGAGGCCGAACGCCGCGCCCCTCGCGTGGTGCTGGACTTCCACTCCACACGCCGCAACGTCTTCTACACCCAGGATGCGGACTCGCCAACCCGACCACCGGAGTTCGCGGCGCATTGGCTGGACGCAGCAGCCCAACACGGCCAACTCTACGGTTTCGAGAACGCGCCGCGCCCGCTCACCGGCAACGGCACGGCGAAGAACTACTTCTACGGACGCTTCGGCATTCCCTCCATCACCTACGAAGTGGCCGACGAAGAGGACCGCGAGATGATCGCCAGCTCCGCCAGTGCCTTCGCGGAAGCCCTGGTGGACGTGCTGGCCGCCGTCGATGCCGACCCTCCCCCACCCTGCCCGGACTTCTTCTGCAACATGACGCAAGCGAACGCGGCGTCTCTGGTGATGCTGGCGGAAACCAGCCTGCTCAGCGAACAGCAAGCGGCGCGGATCGCCACCGCCGCGACTTGGGTGGAAGAGGAACAGGCGCGGCCGGGAGCGGCCCGGCCAGCGAACTACCTGCGTTTCGAGGAACGCCTGATCGAGTTGGCGGGAAAGGCGGCTGCGGACGTCCACATGGGCCGCTCAAGACAAGACCTGCACGGCACCGCGCGGCGAATGTTGGCGCGAAGCGAATGGCTCGCGATTCTGGGCGGCGTACTCGAAGCGAGAGCCGCGATCCTCGAACTCGCGGCTGCCGAAGCGAATACGCCGATCCCCGCCTACACCCACGGCGTGCAAGCGCAGCCGACCACCTTCGGACACTACCTGCTGGCTTTCTCCGCAGCCTTGCGTCGCGACGCCGAACGCTTGATCGAAGGTTTTACGCGCCTCAACCGCAGCCCCCTCGGCGCAGCCGCCCTCGGCACCTCCGGCTTCGCTCTGGACAGGCACCGCCTCGCCACGCTGCTCGGCTTCGCCGCACCAGTGGAGAACAGCTACGACGCGAACTTGGTCTCTTCGTTCGACTACCGACTGGAACTCGCCGGCGTCCTCTCCGCATCCGCGGTCACGGTCGGCCAGTTCGCCCAGAACCTGCACACCCAGTACCACGATCCGCATCCGTGGATCGCCCTCGACGCCGGCGCCACGAGCGGCAGCAGCATCATGCCGCAGAAGCGCAACCCCCGCCCCATCGACCGCCTGCGCAGCACCGCCAGCGAAGTCGTCGGCAAGGCGCAGACCCTCGTTCTGCTGGCGCACAACACGAACACCGGCATGCACGACTACCGCCAACCCGCACCGCTCATGGAACTCGCGATGGAAGCGAAGGAAATGTACCGCCGCTACGCCGCGCTGGTCGGTTCGTTGCGGGTGGATGGCGAGCGGGCTAGCGACGAGTTGGCGCTGGGCTATTCGACGATGACCGAAGTCGCGGACGCGCTGTTGCGCGAAGCCGGCGTGCCGTTCCGCGCGGCGCACGCATACGCGTCCGCGCTGGTCGACTTCTGCCGCGCCGAGGGAAGAGCCGCCGCAACGCTCACGGACGCGGAACTTCGGCGCATCCACTTGGAAATCGCAGAGACGCCTTTGCCGATAGCGCCCGAAGTCTTGCGGAAGGCTCTGGATCCGGTCGCTCTCCTCGCCAACCGCCGCGGCTTCGGCGGCCCCCAGCCAGCGGCAATGACCCGCTCCCTCGCCGCGCACCGCGCGGCCCTCGAAGCCCAGCAACATTGGCTCGAGAACACGCAACACGCCTTGGCCGATGCGCGTACGGCACTCAAGACCGCTTTCGAGGAAGTCGAGAACGGATAGCGCCATCAGGCGCACAACCGCTGCCGACTGCGCCATAATCGCGTACTCGGGATTCGTCGCCGGAGCAGGCAATGGCAGCAGCAGTCACCTACGTGACGCCGCAGATGCGCGAAGCGCAGGGGGAGTGGGGCGAAGCCCGCGTCGCGCCGCCGATCACGGAAACGGACATTCGTCGCTGGGCGATGGCCACGTTCTACCCGCAGCAACCGCCGCGCATCTACTGGGATGCGGGCTACGCCGCCTCGACGCGCTGGGGCGGCATCGTCGCGCCACCGGACTTCAATCCCTTCGCTTGGCCGGTGGAGCGGCCCAAGGGCGGCCAGGCCGGACTCGGCGGCCAACACCCCGAAGGCAAGCAGCTCACCGGCATGAACGGCGGCCAGACCGACACCTACGGTGCGCCGATGCGCCCAGGCGACGTGATTTCCGCCCGCAGCCGCCTGGTGGACTGGTGGGAACGCGAAGGACGCTTGGGCCACACCCTCTACGTGCGTTCGGAAACCGAGTGGCGGAATCAGCGCGACGAACACGTGAAGACGCGCCTCTCCATCTCCATTCGATACTGAGCAGTCGCAGGCGTAGGCGAACGAGGCATGGTGACAGCACCGACAGATGTCGATCCCGTCTCTCAAGAGCGGGTCAACGGCTTGGTCGGCGAAACGCTTCCCCAAGGCTGCTGGAACGACGACGACTACCTGTGGCTCACCGACCGCTGCCGGCGCCTCGTCGAGTTCACCGATGGCTACTTGGAGATGCCGCCGTTCCCGACATGCGGCCACCAGAGGATTCTCGCGTTCCTGTACTCGGCGCTGCACGGGTTCCTCGTGGCCAAGGGCGGCGAGGCGCTGTTCGCCCCGTTGCGGCTGCGCGTTCGGCCCGGCAAGTTCCGCGAACCGGATCTGCTGGCGCTGGCAGACGCGCAGGATTCCCGCAATGCCGATCGCTACTGGACCGGCGCGGACCTGGTGGTGGAAGTCGTCAGCGCCAGCGATCCAGACAGAGACCTCGTGGCCAAGCGCCAAGACTACGCGGAAGCGGCCATCCCCGAGTACTGGATAGTCGATCCACGCACCAAGACGATCACCATTCTCAAGCTCGAAGCGGGCGAGTACGTGGAGCACTGCGCCAGCGGCTGCGGCGAAAGAGCGACATCGCTGGTCTTCCCGACATTCGCCGTGGACGTCGACCACGTGTTCGCAGCCGCGGGCCCAAGCATCAACGAACCCAAAGGAGACCAACCATGACCATTGCCTTCGACGACGTCCAGGTCGGCGACAAGCTGCCGGAGTGGTCGCGCAAGACCAGCTTCGCGGAGTGGAACCGCTACGCCGCCGTGAACGAGGAGTTCGTGCCCTTCCACATGGACGACGAAGCCGGCCGGCGCGCTGGCAACGAACAGGGCGCGTTCGGCATGGGCAACCTGCGCTACGCCTACATCGTCAACGCCCTGCACGCCTGGGTCGGCGACGAAGGCGTCGTGCGCGAAGTCGGCTGCCAATACCGCGCCATCAACCAGAAGGACGACGTACTCACGGTGGTTGGCGAAATCACCGAGAAGTCCACCGAAGGCGGCGAAAACCGCGTCCGGCTGGACATCAACGTCGTCAACCAAAGTGGCGGCGCCACCTGCCCCGGCCACGCCGTGGTGGTTCTTCCCTAGCTTCCGATTCCGAGGACCCGCCGAGATGACCTACGCGGCCAGCGCAGCGCCTTCCGTCGCAACCATCTGCGATGCGGACAGCCACCTGATGGAGTTGCCGGATTTCCTCTCGCGCAACGTCGAATCCGCCATGCGCGACAGGATTCCGACCTTGAACAACATTCGCCTCGCGGACGTGGGCGAAAAGATGCGTTCCCTCTCCGGCAACTCCGCCGGCCACGACGCGAAAACGGTTGCCGAGTTGATGGCGCTCGGCGATGGGTTGACGCGCGGCCCCAAGTGGCACGGCGCGCTCGGTTCCTTCAACGGCAAGGAACGCGGCCTCGCCTTGGACTTGCTCGGCTTTCAACGCCAAGTGGTGTTCTCGTCGTTCTGCGCCACCAAGGTCTTCGGCGCGGAACCCGACGCGCGCTATGCGGCAGCGGCTGCCCACAACCGTTCCATGGCCGAGTTCTGCGATGGCGACTCGCGCTTGATCGGCGTCGCGCTTGCGCCGCTCGACGATCCGCAACGCGCCTTGGAACTGATACACGAAGCGCTACGTCTGCGGCTTGGCGCGGTCTGGATTCCTTCCGCGGCGCCCGGCGGCCGTTCGCCGGGCCATCCCGCGCACGATCCCATCTGGCGCACCTTGGAGGAAACGCGAACGCCGTTCATCCAGCACGTCGGCAGTTCCACGCTTTCCATCGACGACGTTTGGATGAACGACGGCCATTCCACCCGCGAAAGCGCCCGCGGCCGCGCCGAAGTCATCGGTTCGAAGGATCTCACGGTCATCTTCCAAGCCGCCCAGCGCTTCATTTCCGTTCTGGTGCTGGACGGCGTGCTGGAGAAGTTCCCGAACCTCAAAGGCGGCGTCATCGAACTCGGCGCGGGCTGGGTGCCGGACACCATCCGCCGTCTGGACCACGCGGTGGACATCTGGGCGCGTTCGGAACCGTTCCTCGGCACTTTCCTGCGCAAGCCCTCCGAACAGTTCCGCGATCAGCTGCGCTTCACGCCGTATCCCTTCGAAGACGTCGGCGCGTTCATTCGCGAATCGGCGCCGGAACTCTATCTCTTCTCCTCCGACTATCCCCACGCCGAAGGCGGCCGCGATCCCATCGGTCGCTTCTCGCGCTCTCTGGCGGAAGCCAGCGCGGAAGTCCAGGATCGCTTCTACTTCCGCAACTTCGCCGACCTGTACCCCGCCGCCCCGTGTCCCTAGCCGAAATCGCCCCCGTCGCCTTGCGCGTCGTCCTGATTCTGGGCGGCGTCTACCTGCTGCTGTGCGCCTTGCTGTGGGCGCTGCAGGACAAGCTGATCTTCCATCCGCAGAAACTCGCCGCCACGCCGAACCACCCAGCCGCCGAACCCATCGCCATCGCCAGTGGCGAGGCGACGCTGCGCGGCTGGGCGGTGAACGCGGATGCCGCACCGGAAACCCCGCTGGTGATCTACAGCGGCGGCAACGCGGAGGAAGTGTCGGCACACATCGACGCCTTCGCGCATCTCGCCGCGACGACGTTGCTGGTGAACTACCGCGGCTACGGAGAGAGCGACGGCGCTCCTTCGGAGAAGGCGCTGGTCGAGGATGCCGTGGCCATCGTCGAATGGGGCAGAGAGCGCTTCCCCGACCGTCCCTTGGTACTGTTCGGCCTGAGCCTGGGCTCCGGCGTCGTCACCCTCGCGGCACCAAGCGTGAAGCCGGATGCCGCGATTCTGGTAAGCCCCTACCGCAGCGTCGAACAGATCGCCCGCTCCACCTACCCGATCTTTCCTATCCGCCTGCTGCTGCGCCATCCTTTCCGCGCCGAAGAGGCCGTCGATGCCATCCCCCGCGCCCTGGTCTTCGCATCCCCTGCCGACCGCGTGATCCGCTTCGCCGAGAGCGAAGCGATGGTGCGCCTCTTCGGCGACAGAGCGGAGTTGCAAACGCTGAACGTCGCCCACGCCGACTTCCTCCACCAACCGTCCGTCTGGCAGGCCGTGGCCCGGTTCCTCGCTACGGTGCGTCTGGAGGAAGCAACAACGGCGGACGGTTCCGTTCCCCTCTCCAAGACCTGAACAGCAAACCAAAGGACTTCCCTTGCACTTCAATCTCGCCACCATCAACGAGACCATCGCCGAGGCCGTTCCGGAACGCGACGCCATCGTCTTTCGTGATCGTCGCTTCACCTACCGCGAGTTCACCGAACGCACCCGGCGTCTGGCGAGCTATCTCGCGGCACAGGGGCTGGGATTGCACACCGAACGATCCCAACTGGAGGATTGGCAATCCGGCCAGGACCATCTGGGCATCTACCTATACAACGGCAACGAGTATCTCGAAGCGATGGTGGGCGCCTTCAAGGCCCGCCTCGCGCCGTTCAACGTCAACTACCGCTACGTGGACGAAGAACTCGTCTACCTGTTGAACGACGCCAGCGCCAAGGCGTTGGTCTTCCACAGTTCCCTCGCCGACCACGTGGCGGCGATCCGCGAGCATGTGCCGACGCTCGAATTGCTGCTGCAAGTGCAGGACGACGACCGACCGCTGCTCGACGGCGCCGTTCCCTTCGAGGCGGCCATCGAAGCGGGCGACTCCGAAATGAAACCGGAGTGGCAGCCGGACGATCTCTACGTCATCTACACCGGCGGCACCACGGGCATGCCGAAGGGCGTGTTGTGGAAGCAGAGCGACATTCTCATCGCAAGCCTCGGTGCGCGCCGCACTGACGGCACCGTGATCGACACCTTGGAGGGCTACGTTCGCCGCGCCACCGCGAGCCACCGCAAGGCATTGGCCACGCCGCCCTTCATGCACGGCGCCGGGCATTGGGCGGCGTTCCAAGCGTTCAACACCGGCGGCACCGTGGTCATCCAGGACGAAGTGCGGCGCTTCGATGCCGTGGGTTGCGTGGAACTGATCGAACGCGAAGGCGTACACAATATGCTGCTGGTGGGCGACGCCTTCGGACGGCCGCTGGTTGATGCGCTTCGGGCGACCAACGCCGAGTGCCCCAGCCTGCGCAATCTCATCACCGGCGGCGCCATCATGACCGCGAAGATCAAGCGCGAACTGCTCGACGCGTTGCCCCAAGTGAACATCATCGACACCGCCGGGTCGTCCGAAACCGGCGGCCAAGCGTCCCACACCAGCAATGCGAAGTCCGGCGCAGCCACCGGCAAGTTCAAGCTCTCGCCCCACAACGCCGTGCTCAACGAAGACATGACCAAGGCGCTTCCGCCCGGCCACGACGGCCTCGGCTGGTGGGCGCGCAGCGGCAACATTCCGCTCGGCTACCTGGGCGACGAAGCGAAAACCCGCAGAACCTTCCCGGTCGTGGACGGCGTACGCTACTCGGTGCCGGGCGACCGCGTGCGGCTGCTGACGGACAACACATTGGAACTGCATGGCCGCGAATCCGTCACCATCAACTCCGGCGGTGAGAAGATCTTCGCGGAGGAAGTGGAACAGGCCATCAAGCACCATGCGGACGTCTACGATGCGGTAGTGGCTGGCCGACCGTCCGAGCGCTGGGGCAACGAGGTGGTGGCCATCGTGCAGTTCAAGCCGGGTTGCAGCGCGGACGAAGACGATCTGCTGGCGGAATGTGCCAAGCACATCGCCCGCTACAAACTACCCAAAGCGTTCGTCTTCATCGATGCAATTCTGCGCAGTCCGAACGGCAAGGCGGACTACCGCTGGGCGAAGGAGGTCGCCAACGCATGATCGAAGGAATCAAGGCTCTGGTATTCGACGTCGGCGGCAGCGTCTTCGACTGGCAAACCGCCACGCGAAGCGCCGTGCGCGCGCTAGCCGAGGAACGCAACGTCGAAGTGGACGACGCCAAGTTCGCGTTCACTTGGCGACGCCGCATGTTCGAGCAGCTGGCGGAAGTGCGCAGCGGCGCCCGCCCGTGGCAGAACGCCGACCAGATCCATCGCGCCGTCCTCGACGAACTCGCCGAGCAGTTCCCGCAACTCGACCTCAGCGCTGCCGACCGCGACCAGCTCAACCGCGCCTGGCACCGCATGGGCGTCTGGGAAGACGTCCCGGAATCCCTCCTGCGACTGCGCCAACGCTACATCGTCTCGATTCTGACGGTGCTCTCTCTTTCCATCGTCGTGGACAGTTCCAAACACGCTGGCATCGACTGGGACGCCTATCTCTCCTGCGAATTCCTCCGCGTCTACAAGCCCGAAGCAAAGGCGTACCAAACCGGCGCCAGACTGCTCGGCGCCAAACCGGAAGAAACAATGATGGTCGCCGTTCACCCACCAGACCTCGCAGCCGCCGCGAAAGCCGGCCTGAAAACCGCCTACGTAAAGCCGAAGCTCCTGGAAGGAGGCAGCCACGGCGCCACCGACACCTTCGACATCCGCGCCGAAGACTACCGCGACCTCGCGGACCAACTCTGCTGAGCGCAGCGACTTACGTCCATGAGAACCCGCGCCGACCTCCCGCTGCTAGCCGATGCCGGCCGCCTAGTGGACTGCCACGCGATGGCATGGATTCGCCGCGTCAGCGCACCGTTGGACACGGTATGGGAAACGATCAGCACGAAGGACGGCCTCGCCAAATGGTGGGGCATGCCGATACACGCCCTGGAACTGCGCGTCGGTGGCGCCTTCAACCACCACTGGAACAACACCGTCACCGCGTTCAAGGAGCGCGACCACATCGACTTCGCCGAACCGAAAGGCAGCTACGCCGCCACCGGCGGCCTACGCTTCGAGATCAGACCAGACGGCGAAGCCACAATGTTCACGCTCCTGGACACATGGCACGAAGGTTCCAAATTCGAGGAAGACGGCCCCCTAGCCCACCAACCAGGCGGCCCCGGCACCCCATGGATCGGCGTAGCCGCCGGCTGGCACAGCGGCGCAAACAGCCTCCGCCACCTCTTCGACCCCAACGCCCCCAACCACAGCTACGAGCACCTATGCCGCTTCTACGCCGGCCACCTAAGCGACATGTACCGCTGGCACGACATGGTGCAACGCCGACAAGAGGCCGTCACGCGATGAGCTATACGGATGCCGAGCTCGAAGCGATGATGGTGGACCTCGAATCCGACTTGGTGGAGCGCAAGGAGTCCAGTCAAGACGGGCGCAAGATCCGTCGCAACATCTGCGCCTTCGCCAACGATCTGCCGGACAACGAGAAGGCTGGCGTCCTGTTCATCGGGGTCCGCGACGATGGTTCTTGCGCATCTCTGCGGGTGGACGACGATCTGCTCAATCGGTTAGCGGCCATCCACGGCGAAGGGCAGATTCTGCCGTTGCCGTCCATCACCGTTCAGAGAAGAGTCTTGAGGGGCTGCGAAGTGGCAGTCGTCACCGTCGAACCGTCGTCCGAACCGCCGGTGCGGTTTCAAGGCCGCGTTTGGGTGCGCGTGGGGCCGTCCTTGCGTGAAGGCTCGGTGGCCGACGAACAACGCTTGGCGGAACGCCGTCGCGCCACGGATCTGCCCTTCGACTCGCGGCCCGCGAAGGGTGCAAGCCTTGACGCTCTCGATGCGGAGTTCTTGCGCAACCACTATCTCCCAAGCGCCATCGATCAGGCCGTGTTGGCCAGCAATGCCCGTTCTTTTGACCAGCAGCTGCGTTCGCTGAGGCTTGTACGGGGAGACGTACCCACTTGGGGCGCGCTGATCGCGTTCGCGCAGGACCCGCTAGCTTTCGTTCTGGGCGCGTCCGTTCAGTTTCTGCGTCTCGCCGGCAACTCGATCACGGCGCCGATACTCAGTCAGCAAACCCTTGCCGGTCGACTGGACGTCGTCGTCAGACGACTCAACGAGCTGATTGATCTCAACATCGCCAAGCGCACCACAGTGGCCGGCACGCCCACGGAGCAACGCCACCCCGACTATCCCGTAGACGCCTTGCGCCAGCTTGCGCACAACGCGATCATGCATCGCAGTTACGACGGTACACACACGCCGGTGCGAGTCTACTGGTACTCTGATCGCGTCGAGATTGCGAGTCCGGGCGGCCTCTACGGGCGAATGACCCAGGAGAATTTCGGCGAAGGCGACACGGACTACCGTAATCCGCTGCTGGCGGAGATCATGGCCAACCTCGGTTTTGCCCAGCGGTTCGGCCTTGGCATTCCTCTGGCGAAGGAAGCACTCAGCGCCAACCGCAACCCAATGCCGGAGTTCCGTTTGGAGCACCAGCGCGTAACGGCGACGGTACGAGCGAGGCAAGCAGATGGCACGACGCCTGAATAGCATCGCCGTCTTCAGCAACAAGGCCGGAGTCGGCGCGACCTCTCTGGTCTACCACCTGGCGTGGATGTACGCCAAGCTGGACTACAACGTGCTGGTGGCCGATCTCGACCCGCAAGCCCACCTGACCACGATGTTCTTGACCGACAAGGAGCTGGAGTCGCTGTGGGACGCACCGGACGCCACCATCTACGCATCGTTGCAACCACTGCTGGCCGGAACCGGCGACGCAACGGTGCCGAAGTTGGTGGAGCCAACGGTTGGTCTCAGTCTGGCGGTTGGAGATCTGCGCCTAGCCAGCGCGGAGGACGAGTTCTCCAGCCAGTGGCTGGCGAGTCTCGACGGGAAGGAACGGGCTTTCCGAGTCCTCTCGGCAATCTGGCGGTCGCTGCGTTTGGCAGCGGATCATGTTCAGGCGGACTTGGTCCTGCTGGATCCCGGCCCTAACTTGGGTGCTTTGAGTCGCGCCGCTCTAGTTGCTGCGGATTACGTCGTCGTGCCCGTCGCACCGGACTTGCGCTCCTTGCATGGGCTGCGCAGTCTGGGTCCGACGTTGCGCAAATGGCGTCGCGAGTGGAAGGAGCGCTATGCGTGCAGCCCCGTCGATGATCTGCCGATGTCGAATGGCGCGATGAAGCCCATCGGCTACGTTGTGTTGCCGCACGCTATTCGATTCGACAGGCCGATCCATGCGTACGACCAGTGGATTGCGCGGATCCCGAACGCCTATCGCCAACACGTGCTGCAAGACAACATCGCATCGGCGACCCTGCCCGACACGAAGGACAAGCACTGCCTAGCGACGATCGAGCCCTTCCGCAGCCTGCTGCCCCTCGCCTACGAAGCCCGCAAGCCCATGTTCGCACTCAAGCCGGCAGATGGTGCGCTAAGCGGCTATAGCCGCCCCGTAGCCGCCTGCCACCGGTCCTTTCGGGACTTAGCCTGCGAGATCGCGGGCCGCTGCAGTGTTCCCGAACGAAGCGATTAGCATAGGGATTCTCGTAGAAGCGTCCCACTCTGACCGTAATGAAATGGGCACTGTCGCAAGGAAGTTTGGTGGTAGAGTATTCACGATTCGCCTACGCGGTACGACACTCGCATTCCACCGCGGTGTAGGCGAAACCGATCCTTGAACTCATCCTCGAACGGGTTGGGGAGCCAATCGACCTCTGGCTCCACGGACAGCGCGTTCCGAACTCGGAGGATCCGCCACTGTCCACCGCCGGATCGAGCAAGTTGCGTCGCGGCCCTGATTTCACTGATTCCTAGATCAAACGACGAGTCATCTCCGGCAGTGGCCTTCACTTCCACGCACCACGTTCTCCGTCGGCGATCTTTGAATCGGAAGTCAAAACCGAGACCGTCGTTGATGGTATGGGGCTCATCTGCCGTAGGCGGCAGAACACTCCGTCGGATCTCCGAGACCCAACACTCCCGCTTCACAAAGGCCTCTCCGAACTCCGAGCGAAGATACTGGAAGGCCAAGATTTCGCCGACTACACCGACCAGATCGGTGAAATGGGCGGGAGGACGCACAGGTGGAGCCTTGCTTCCTCGGGGGACCTCCGCCGGCGCCTCCGCCTTTCGCCCCCCAACCTTCAATAGTGTCGTCAGCTCATCCTTGCTCGCTCGCGGGCCATCGGGAGTGGTCCGCTTGCTGAGACGATCAAAGAGGTCGCGGTAGCTCGTGGTGCCAACTTCAAAGGGATGGCCAGCTACATCATGGGTCAGCCGCCGACGTTCGGCCTCCCGCTCCTGTTGCTGCCGCTCGTTGCGACGCTGCTCGATGGCTTGCGACGTTACATCTAGTCGGCAACGAATCGCGTCGAGAGTTGAACAACCAACGCATGCCTTCTCGAACATTTCGTCATTAAGGGCACGAAAGGCCATTTCGAGCACCTTGATGTCGGACCAATCGTGCAGATACTCGCGTCCGTCGAGCATCACCGATGGATCGGCGAGTTGCGCCGCGCCACGTGACGCATCAGATTCTATCCATTCCCGATGAATATCTTGAAGCGCAGACAGAGTTTGTTGGAGACGATGCCGATTTGCGTCAGCCGTCTCATAGGGATCGGGTATAATCCAATTGCTATTTCTCTCTAGTCTGTCGCGTAAGTCGTCAGCAGTTTCGGAGCCTCTGATAAGATCGACGTAACGCGCCAAAGCAGCGATCTCCCTGAAGTGATTGGTTAGTGAGTCGATGACCACCGAAAACGGAACGTTCCACCATTGGTTAGACCAGGTCGCGTCGCCATCGAAGTCCAAGACTGCCTCCTCAACGCGACGAAACAGAGATGGGTCAGCTGCTGCAAGAGCGACATGTCGAGCAAATGCCCGTAGCTCAGTTTTGGCTTCATCTATACGATCCTTCGTCTGCTCAAACACGTGTGGGTTCTCGACAGCGTCGTACTTCCCTCCCAGTTCCGCGAGGACTCCATTCCAATTCGGAAGTCGTGCTACTTCGCCCAAGGCATACCAAGCCGCCATGCCCATCGCGTAGTCGTCGTGGCTCCTCCTCGCCGCCGATAGCAGTTCCGCGGCATCCCAGCATGGCAGGTTGCTCGTCAGCCATGCGGTCAGGTTTTCGGTATCTCTGGCCGCGGTTTCGAGACCATCTTCAGAGACCTGCAACAGTCTCAGCACCGGACGTACGCGGTCGACGACCGTGCCCATGTCGCCGATCCACTGCTCTTGAACGTCCGCATACATTTGCGAGTCTATCTCCGCCTTCTCCAGAGCGGCTTCGATGTCACCTCGCGTCACATGACGTTGAGCTGGTAGCGCACCAAGCACCAGGAGGAGATCTTTCGAGATGTCCTGTCGATTAAGAATCGCCTGCCCGGCAAGCGCAAGGTCCTCGTGCGACACCATATCTCTCCTAACGACCAAAACGTCGCCGGGGAGCCACTGAGACATCGGCTGACTCTCAGCGACTACGTTGTCGTTGTGGACAATCCTCGTGATGATCTCGTTACACTCCACAACGCGCGTACGCCGAAGCCTGATTGCAGCTTCCCGCCAAGCTCTAGTCGTCGTACCTACCGGATTGGTTCCCCCGTACGCAGCGACAGATAGCAGCACCACAGACAACCATGCATATGCGCTAGCGTCAAGCCCCACCGCCTCGGCTCCCGCCGGGACCAAAAAAGAACCGTCCACCTCGTGGCGTTCGTCGAGCTGAGAAGCCAAGTTGATTCCCGTTTCCTTGACAAGGGCATCAGCTAGTCGAGTAGCGTCCGCACGTCCCATGTCCAAGACACCCTTGCCATGACTTCGAAGCGCCCGACTGCGGTCTCGATCGTCGGGCAGGAATACGTCCGTCATTTCATTGCGGGGCCGCAGGGCGAATGAGCGTCTCCCTGTTCTCACGAGGAGCGCGGCCGGAAGGCCCTGCTCCGAATCAAGAAAGCGCCAAGCCTCGCGTACCTGGCCTAGAAACACGTCAAATCGACCGGCCGGGACCCGACCTCTTGCCCAAGCTTTGGCCAAGGCGTCCAGCAGCGCCGGCCCGGTTCTGTCGCCCTCCGTCGGATATACATTCAGCTCGAGTCTGACCAGCTGATCTTGCAATGTAGGCTCGCCGCCGATCCTCTTCACGAGGTCGAGGGCCAATGGGTCAAGGTGCGCGTAGCGTCCAGATTGCCCTCTGAGGAGCGACTCAGGAACCAGCCAACGCTGCCAGAGCGGTTGAGCGTTTCTGTCTCGATCGCTGAGCCAAGGCATGTTCTGCAACCAGTGCTTAAGGGGCGAGGTCACCCGTACGGCCCAAGAGTTACCGGAGCGTTTACGGATTGTTACAGACTCCCAGCCAACGCTCCAAGTGCCAATTGAACGAAGCAGAAGGTTGGAGAACGCACGGCGTCCTGATCGTTTCAGTGCGTCCAAGTAGTGGATTTCAGGAAGCAGTCGAAGTCCGGACAGCTCGTACTCGTACGATCCGACGTAGTATGGCTGTATAGCACCTTCTACAGCACTGTACCAGTCAGCGTACGCTTCGGTAGGGGCGACCGGGTGGAGCGGGTGCCGGTCGCCGACCGCCCGCGACAGGTTTTCAATGAGGTCGTTGCTCCAGGCGTCCATGTCGAAGGTGATGTTGAACTCCTTACCGGCGCGCACGATCATGTGTAGGCGCAGACCATCCACGACGCCCGCACGGGCGAGGAACTCGCTCCGACGGTCGACCTCGACGAGCCAGCGCTCATCATGAGGTGGAAGCAACACCGCCCTTCCCAGTTGTGAACCTACACGGGCAGGTAGCTCGGCCACCAGTGCGCTCACATCGCCACCGTGCCGTCCGAGCCAACCAGGGCCGAAACTCGCCTCGCCAGCACGAAACCAGCCACCGTAGCAGGACGCCGGCAGAGCTCGAAGAAATGGCAGCAAGGCGTCCGAAGTGGTGTCCTGAATGAGCCCTAGCGTCCAAGCAAGGATCTCGGCGCAACTGACGGCTTCTGCACTCCCGTGCGCAACGGGAAGCGGAGGTATCGCAGGAATGACGACATCTCGAAGAATCTCTTCGGTGCGATAGGTCTTTACGAAGCGGCCCTCAAGGAACTTCTGAACGTCTGTGTTGCTACGCGCTGGGCCCTCGTGAGTTTGAACATCGGGGTGGAGGAAAGCGATGCGCTCACGAAGTGTTCGGGGCACGTCTCCGACGGACTCCGCGAGGTCGTCGATGCCTTGAATGGGTCGAAAGAACAACTTGGTGGGGCTAGACGCTGCGACTTGGCGCCCGTCAGACGTGGGAAGAAAGTGAGCTCCTGCGAGTGGATCTGGGATGTCAAGAACTGGCTTGTCGCGCAAATGGCCGGGTAGAACTTCGAGAAGGCTGCACATAAAGTCGCCCCATTTAACGTCTATTTCGCCCTTTCCGATCTGTCGCGCCACCCGTTCGACCGTCTTGATCCACTCCTGATCTGTCGGGCTCGGAGAGCCGGGGAAGTGGCGGAGCAAGCGCTCGATGGCTCTCCTTCTTCCGTCGAGCACCTCGGACACAACCGAGAACGCCGCGCTTCGGCGCCAACCAACTCCGATTTGGTCGCCGTCACGAACTGCCGGCATCAGGCGCGCTTCTTGCGGTGTACGCCAGCCGTTGTCGCAGAAGATGATTGCTTGGTCGGCGAGTTGGTTGCACCGTTCCTCGGCGCGACTCAGGAGTTTTGACGTCAGATACCAATGTTCACCGCCGACCGAAGCTCTTGACGCCATTATGTCCACGATGGCCCTTGCTTTCCAGCTTTCGTCGCCACCCTTTAGTTCGCCAATCGTGTCGAGACACAAGTCCAAGACCTCATCTAGAATCAAGGCGTTGTATGTCTCTTCGAAGTCAATTTGGCGGCGGTCGAGAGAACCATAGAAGGGGGCGTTTATATGTGCTCCGGTGCCGGTGGCTTGTTCGGTCGGCAGGAAGATCACGAAGACACCCTCCGGCTGTTCGGGCACGTCCTCAACAGCGACGCCCACACGGGCTTGTCGTACCTCTGGCCACCGATTCGGCAAGTGAGAGACGACGCGATGAATGCGCTCAGCACCAGCGGGGTCCTCGTTGCCGCCGACAACGCGGCTCCACACGCGGAAGTGGCGCATGCTCACGTTGTCGGGTAATGGCGCGGCGCGTTGGATGCGCAGCTCGTGTTGACGGACCCACTTGGGGCCTGCAAGGAGACTATCGGAGTGAACGGTGCGCCGAAGGCAGTGCCGATCGCCGTCGACTTCTATGACAAGCTCGGCGAGTCGATCAAGGAAGACGACAGATCGGACATCCCGTAGATCATCGAGCTGCTTCTCAACGGATTGAACCGCGTCGGCGCTAGAGAGCATGTTTCCGCCGTCCAAGGGCAACCGGACGACCGTCGCGTGACCCGCGTCGAGCAGCGTCTGCACGTCGGATGGTGCTTCTTCAAGGACGAGGGGCAACAGATACGGCGAAAGGAACTTCCTTGCCTCGGCCGAGACGTCTAGGCCCCTTTCTGCCACGTGGGCAAGGAATTGACGTAGCTGGTCCTGTGACCAGTCCAACAGTGGGCCGTCATCGAAAGGCGAGCGAGTGTCGATGCCGTGCTGTTCGAGGGCCTGTGCGGCTTGCGCGACCAGGTCGACTGAGTCAGGGTCGAAACGAAAGGCGAAGCACAAGCCGCTTCCGGCGATGGGTGTGGACCAGATTTGGGGACGCCCGGACACCTCTAGTACGCTCCGAAAGCCTAGCCCCTTGTTGCCGATTCTTTCGTTCGGATCCTTCGGGCTTTGGGCGAGCTCACAAATTCCTTGGAAATCCTCGTAATGGAACGGGTTGCCCGTGTTCCCGATAAGGAGCATCGGTTCGGGGTTGGTGTGCAACGTAAAGGAGATGCGCCTCGGATCGTTCGGCTGCGGCTCCGCGAGCGCGTCGTGGGCGTTTTGGAGCAACTCCAGGACGCAGCGCCCTCGATACTCTTGGGCAACTTGGGCACCCAGACTGGCGACGGTCCGATAGTTCCTCGAGCCGTTTTTGATCTCGTCAAAGAAGCTCCGCACTTGGCGCGTCGCGTGGTTGGCTATCATGCGGTTCGCCGCTAGCCGCGATGGTGGAAGGTCCGCCCTCATTCTCTTGCTCCACCTCGTACGACGGTAATGTGCCTGCGAAGCACTTCCTTCACGAAGTCCGGTAGTTCGTCCCTGCTGCCCGCCTTCTCCTCTAGTCGCTCGTAGTCGGCAACTTCGTCCTCTGACCAGATGAGGTCCAGTCGCCGCTCCTCGCGTGTCGCTATGTGCGTGTACTCGTCGGGGTAGGCCCAGTAGCAGGTGCGGCAAGTGTCCTCGACCTTGGCCTGCCAGTTCGGGCAGTGCTCGCAGCTCCACGACTTCGCCCGGTTCGCCGACGCGCAGAGCAGCATGTAAGCATCGGCGTCGTCGTCCGAAGTGTCTGGCTCGCCCGAGATCTCGAACGGGATACGGTGGTCGATCTGCAGATCCCGCTCAGGGCACGGCATACGGTAGATGTGGCAGTGCGCTCCGTGTCGTTCGATGAGCGCTTGCTTCAGCCGGGACGACAGTGCGGTTCGGCCGGAGAGCCGGTCGGGGCGGGCTTGCTCAGGGTGGCCGAAGCGATAGGCGCCGATGCTTCGGCCATCGGTGGCCGTCGTGCGAAAGGTCTCCAACGGAATGCCGTGCTCGCGCACGTCTCTCGCGGCTCGTGGCGGATGGTTGTAGCCGTAGCGCTCCTTCAGTTCCTCGGTGGTGACGTAGCCGTGGGCGAGGATGTGGTCGATGACCGTTCGGGCGCGTTTCTCCGTCACGCCATTGAGCAAGTCCATGAACGCGGCAGGCAGCTGGTTGGTCATGCGAAAGACAGCGTCCGCTGGTTGGTACGTTGCTCGGCCTCTCGTTCACGGCCGCTCGCATCGAGTCGTTCGGTCAACGCTGGTGACAGATACAGAGACTCCACCGTCTCGCAGTCCCGCCCAAGCAGCGTGGATTGGCTGGACCGGCCCGCGTGGATGTGCAGGTGGTGCAGGCCCAGGTCGGCGGGAAGCGGCTGGCCGTGGCTCTTCGCGCCGGTCTGGCCATCGTAGCTCACGATGTAGGATTTGCCGGCCGCGTTCATGGCCCGAAGCGC
The DNA here is from genome assembly GCA_965243175.1 of Candidatus Azotimanducaceae bacterium. GTDB lineage: Bacteria > Pseudomonadota > Gammaproteobacteria > Pseudomonadales > Azotimanducaceae > VXYL01. Next base: position 4,620,167 of record OZ251532.1, read on the forward strand.
GTCGGCGAAATCGGCGAAGGGGAGGCCGTCGTAGTAGCGGTGGTCGCGGGTAGACGACGTGCCTTGGTAGGGTGGGTCCATGTAGATCACGTCGTCTGCCGTGGTCTCGAGCACCACGCTGCGGAAGTCTCGGGCGCTGATCGTCGTCCGGTCGGCTAGCGCGGCGGAAACGCCGAGGAGCTGCAGGCGCATGGTCTCGGGCTTCATGCCCCAGCGTCGGTTGTCGGCGCTCTGGTTGAACTGGCCGTCGGCACTGTAGCGCACGGCGCCCTTGACGATTCGCGCCAGCAGATAAAGCAGCAGCTTCGGCGCGTGGGTCTCGTTGAACTGGCGCCTTGCTTGGAAGAAGAACGCCTTGCGGTCTGGTCGCTGCTCGCGCCACAGGCGCTCGTAGCCGTCTGCCAACTGCATGGGGCGTTCGAGGATCTCGCGCCACAGCGCCATGAGAGGGCCGTTGGCGTCGTTCAGCCAGAAGCGCTTGGCTCTGCCTCCCACGGCGGCTGCGAGCGAGATGGCGGCGGCACCGCAGAAGGGCTCTACCAGACGGTCTGCACCGGCCGGGATGTGCGGGAGGATGTGGCGGCAGATGGACCGCTTGCTCCCCTGATAGGGGAACGGGTGTGGTGCTGCGCGGTGACTATTCGCCATACGCGAAGCATAGCACCTTGACGCCACGGCCCGACAACGCCATGCGCACCGGTACGCGGCGTCGCCTCTTCCCGCTGCCTGCATTGCCAAGCCCCACCTTCGCTGGCAAGGTTGGCGCATGGCGGTACGAATCACGATCGAGGACGTTCCCGAGGAGGTGCGCGATGCGCTCGCCGCCCGGGCAGCGCGGCAACGCCTATCCATGCAGGAGTTCCTGCGTGGCGAGCTGGAACGAGTCGCGGCGCGGCCTTCCCGCAACGCACTGTTGCAGAGCGTACAACGCCGCAAGAAGGCAGCGGGAACCCGAGTCGAGCCGTCGAGCATTCTGTGCGCCCGTGATGCGGACCGGATGTGACGCTCGTCGCTGGCGCATCCGTTCCGGCGCCTCAGAACTCGTTCCAAACCTCCGCTCTTCGCATGAACACCGTCTGATCCGCGCGCCATTGCGGGTAGCCGATGCGGCCGCCGTTGGTGAGCCAGCGGATCTTGTCGTTTAGGCAGGCTCGCAGTTCCGGTCTGTTTGCGGCGATGGTCCAGCCGCCGTATTCCGGGTCTGGGTCGCGGGCTGTTACGACGAATCTGTTGTTGGAGGCGACTGCGGCGTCGCTGTTGCCGATGGTGCCGCGGGCGATGGCGTCTATGTTGCTGTCTTCCAGCGCTTGCAGCAGTTCGCGTTCGCCGAGTTCGGCGCCTAGGTAGATCACTTGCGGCTTCGAGTCGTTTGGGGGATGCAGGCGGGTTCTCTCTAGGAGATTCTCGGTTGTGCCGGCCGAGGTGATGCGGTAGCTCTCGGTGCCGTCGGCGACTAGTGTGGCGGTGGGGGTTTCCACTCTGGTGCCGGCGAGTAGGTTGCCGTCGGCGTCCGTCAGGCCGGTGAGTTCCAAGAGGCGGGCTTCGCCGGTAGTGCCGGCGAGGACGCCTACGCGCACGTCGCCGGTCAGCGCTGCGTGGGTGGCCAAGCGCTCGGCGTCTTCGCTGCGCACGAGGAGCGACTGCTCGAAGCCGATGTGGGGCGTGGTGAACTGCACCAGCGTTTCGCCAGCGGCGTTGCGTGTGCGGCTTTCCAGAATCGTGATGCCGCCGCCTACCACGTCGTATTCGCTGGCGGAACGCAGCCAGATGTTCGGCCACAGGGTGATTGGGTGGCGGGAGAAGGCGAGGGCGGCGCCGTTTAGGGATTCCAGTGCGGTCAGCAGGTCCGCCTCGAAGCCGCGGTGGTCGTTGAAGCCGGCGGAATCTGGGTCTTCGTCCGCGCTGTAGCTGACGGGCGCGAAGAAGGCGTAGAAGCCGAAGCGCAAGCGCTCGCCGGAGGTGCAGGCGCGGCGCGGCGAGACGACCTCCGAGGCATTTGCGCCGCAGCCGCCAACGACCTTGCAGGCGTTGGTGACGCGAATGTTGTCCAGCAGCAACTCCGCATCGCCGCCGCGAACGTGCAGCACGAAGGGGCGTTCGACGTTGGCGAGGTCCAGATCGCAGCAGTTCTCTTCGTCGGCTTCGGCGAGGTCGGCGAGCTTCACCGAGTGCGTCTTCCACGTGCCCAAGGGGACGCGATCCCGGGGCAGATCGACGGCCCTAGCCAGCGGATAGCCGTCGCCTAGGCCGACCGCGAGCGTCGCGGTTTCCGCCAGCGACTCGGCGTACATGTCGAAGGCGATCTCGCCGACTGGATCGCTGCCGGGGCCCGCCAACCGATGCCCGGAGAAATCGAAGCCGCTCGTCAGCATCGCGTTCGCGGATCGATTGGGTACGGTCAGCAGCGCTTGGCCGTCGCCGTCAGCAACCGCGAAGCGCCAAACGGAGTTGTCGGCATCGTTCGGGGAAGCGAATTGCGGGTCGCTCGAAACAGTCGCTCCGCGGCTTTCCGCAGCGAGCGCCACTTCCACAACGGCATCGTCCACCGGAACCGCAAGCGTCGCCGGGCCGTCCGCGTACAACTCTAGGCGCTCCACGAAAGGGCGGCCCGTTTGCACATCCTCGAGGGGCCCGCCGGTGTTGTCCGCAAGTACGCTCACGGATTCGCTGCGCGTGCCGCAAGCGTCGTCGTTCGCCCCGCCGCCCACGCACTGGTAGATGCGCACCGCGTCCACTTCCAAAGTCGCCGGCAACGTCGGTTCCCCGTCCACAGGCGCGGCGAGGACGATGGCCAAGTGGAACGGCTGGTTGAAAGGAGCGTCCTCTGCGCCGGATCGGTACACGCCGAAACTGTCGTGGTTCCCGTCCGCGTCCGCCGGATAGTAGGCGTACCACTGGTCGGCGGACTGCGTGTGGACATGCTCGCCGTCCAGAAAGAAACGCAGCTCGCCCGGGCCCCACTCCAAGGCGTACTCGACGAGGCGCGTGTCCGATGGATGCCCCAGATCGTAGGCTGCTGCAGCGCCGAGATGAGGCGGCGTCGGCAGGCCATACCGCGTCGCGCTTTGCACCGCAGCGCTGCCATCCGCCGCAGCGAATCGCTCAACGAGGGCGATTTCCCCGGACGACGGCCAAGGCCCGAAGCGCCCTTCGTCCGCCGGCAGCAAGCGAATCGCCGGCCGCAGCGCCACATCCGCCGGCAGCCGCGCCGCCACCTCCAGCCGACCATAGCGAAAGGCGAACTTGCCCCGGGTGTGAACGCCGCCGGAGAGCATCGCCCCGTCAATGCCGTGCTGCGCTTGAATCCGCAGCGCCCCATCGCGTTCGTCCACGTTCGTGGCCGCGTAGCGCCGCGGCTGGCTCGAGTCCCCGCAGAGCGCCGGGCAGCCGTCGCCAACCGCAACCGTCCACTTGCCGCTGTCGATGCCCGCGGTCTCGAAATCGTCCTCGAACACCAGCTGGTATTCCGGCGCCACGGGAACGGAGTCGTTGCTGCCGCTCTCGCAACCCGCGATGGCCGCCGCGATCACCGCCCCAGCAATTCGCGCTTTCATCCCTTCTACGATAGGTGCGCGGGCGAGTAGACTCAAGCGAGCGGAGACGCCAGCGCACTCGAAGAGCGAGCGGCGTTCGGAGGCGTTGCCTTGCCGGAGAGCGAGCAGTGAATGCATCGGCCTTGCGCTTGTCCAGCGTCGTCCTGAGCGCGGCGATTGGCGCCCAGGCGGCGGAGCAAACCCAGGAACAGCCGCCGGAAACCGCCGCCCAAGCCGAAGCCCCGGCTGAACCGGCCACGGAGGCGCGGCTCGACGTGGAAGCCATCCTGAGCGCCCCTCTGGACGACCAGGACTACCAGCAGCGCAGAAACTGCCTGCGGATGCGCGCCATCGACGATGTTGAAGTGCTCGACGACGAACTGGTCGTCTTCCACGGCCGCCAGAACAAGCTGTGGCTGAACCAGCTTTCCACCCGCTGCCTGGGGCTGCGCGAGGACATGCTCGTGGAACTGCGCGGCTACGGCGGCAGCATCTGCCGGCTGGACAGATTCGTCGGCCGCCCCCGATTCAGCCCAATGGGCGCCATCAACGCCCAGTGTCGCCTCGGCTCCTTCGAGACCATCGACCCGGTGCAAGTGGAGGCGTTGCGCGAAGCCGTCCAAGCCCGCCGCCGTGCCGACGACATGGCGAAGAAGACCAGGCGCAGCAGGAAGGAATAAGCCCAGCAGCACTCCGCCGGCTGCGCGGAAGCGCCGAAGCGGCTAGGCCGATGCCGTCGAGCAAGCGGCTTGGACGCGGTCCGCCAGCGCATCGAGCAGAAACGGATGGCGTGGTCGCGTCACCAGCGCCACCGGAACGCGCCGCGCCATCGCGGCGACCGCGCAGAACCGCGTCCGGCCTTTGCCGATCGCGGCCATCGCGTACCTGCGATGGGTGTTGCTCCATAGCAGCGAGAGCGCATCCCGCTCGGACACCGGCTCGATGCCGATGGCGTTCGACGCGCTGGCCGTCAGCACGAGGGCGGTGCGTACCGGCATCGGCTCGGCGCAACTCCGTTCGGCGGCGACCAGGTACTTCTCCACGCCGCGCCGCATTTTCGACTCGCCACGGCCCCGCCAGCGCATCTGTTCCAAGGTGTCTGCCCACAGGCGCAAGTTGGCGGACGCTGGCAGCGCCGTCATGCGCTCGTCGGCGATGGCGATTCCGGTCACGTCGTCGGCAATCAGAGGGAAGCCGCGTTCGACGAGCGCCGCGGCTAGCGAGGATTTGCCGATTCCGCTCCTGCCGAGCAGCAGCACCGCGCCTTGGTCGGTCGCCACGCTGGCGCCGTGCAGCGTGAGCAGCCCGCGCTGTTGCAGCAGGACGGTGAACGGCGTGTTGGCGAGGAACGCGGCGACGTCGGCATCGTCGCCGCCAAGCGGCGCCACGGTGACATCCCGACCGCCCTCGACCAGATACCGCGCGACACCCTCGATCTCCATGAGGAAGGTGCCGGGTCGGGCTTGCCACATGGCCGAGCGGACGATGTCGCAGCCAGATAGCTCGACGGGAACGGTGCCGAGACGCACCGTGACGTCCACATCCTGCACCGGCGCAGGCAGGGAATCGAACGGCAGAGGCAATGCGGAGCACACGCGCAGACCGTGGGCGCGATAGAAGGCCGGCATCAGGCCGTCTTCCGGTTGTCAGTCGGTGGCTACTTCACGACGTTTTGCTAAGATGGTGAGCTGTAAACAGCGCCCTCGGGTTGCGCCGGAAAGGGGATCGGCCCGCTTCCGACTCGCGAAAGGGTCTTATCTTCGAGAACGATGAAGGTCGGCCTCGACCACGGCTTCTTCGTCGCGGCAACGGCGGCTTCGTGCGGTTCTACGCTGCTGTCCCTATCCGCGTCGTCTTCGGGGGGGGGGGGGGGGAATTCATCATGGGAGTAAGCCTCCTGCCTTTAAGGTGTCTTCTTGGACAGATCGGCGGTGAAGAACCTCGCCTAAGTTCCAGAAGACCGTGTGGGCTCCGTGAGAGCGATACTTGGAGAGTGACCCTGCCAATGGCGCTTGTCAAGGGGTGCTCAGCGATACGCCGCCGCCTGGATCCCGTACAGCTCCGCGTACTGGCCGCCAGCCGCCATCAGCTCCTCGTGGCTGCCGGATTCCACCACGCGGGCGCCGTCCATCACCACGATCAGGTCGGCCATGCGCACGGTGCTGAAGCGGTGCGAGACCAGCAGCGTCACGCGGCCGTTCGCGGGTTCGTCGCTGCCGCGTCGGGCGGCGCTGGCGTAGCGTTCGAAGAGGGCGTGTTCGGTTTCCGCGTCCAAGGCGGCGGTGGGTTCGTCGAGCACCAGCAGCAGCGGTTCGTCGCGCATGAAGCCGCGCGCGAGCGAGAGCTTCTGCCATTGGCCGAAGCTCACTTCCACGCCTTGCGGCCAGGTGGGGCCGAGTTGCGTCTCCAAGCCGTTCGTCAGCGCTTCCACCACGTCTTCGGCGCCGGCTCGCTCGACCGCGGCGGCGACGGCGGGCTTTTCGTCCATGCGCGGCGGATCGCCCAGGCCGACCGTGCGGCGGGCCGGAAACTCGAAGCGGAAGAAGTCCTGAAACGCGCCGGCGAGCCGTTCGCGCCAATCCACCGCGGCAATGCGCGAGAGGTTCTCGCCGTCGACGAGGATGCGCCCGGCGGTGGGTTCGTACATCTTGGCCAAGAGCTTCACCAGCGTCGTCTTGCCGGCGCCGTTTTCGCCCACCAGCGCCACCACCGCGCCCGCTGGCAGTTCCAGATCGACGTCCTTGAGCACGAGCGCCTCGGTGCCCGGATAGGCGAAGGAAACGCCGTGCAGCGAGATGCCCTCGGCGATGGCGTTCGGCGCTGGCCGGTCGGCCTGCTCGGCCTTGGCCGCGGCGTAGTCTTCCAGCCACGCCATGCGCTTGGAACCGTCCATCCAGATGCCGCGCAGGAAGCCGATTTCGCCTACCGTGGCGCTGATGTAGGCGGAAAGGCGCCCGCCAGCCGCGAGCACCAGCAGCACTTCGCCGGGCGAAGCGGAAAGTCCGTAGGCGACGAAGACCACCGCGCCCACGTAGCCAGCGGCGAAGACCGCCCAGCCGAGGGTGTGCCATGCCGCGCTGCCCCACCTTGCCTTCGCCACGCCCGCGTACCAGCGGTTCCACGCCTCGCGCCGTTCGCGCACCAGCCGTTCGCCGATGCCGGTGACGCGCACTTCCTTGCCGGGCGGGGCGGTGGTGGCGGTGTCGAACAAGTGCCTTGCCAAGCGTTCGGACTGCGCGCCGGCCTGCTCCGCCGCCCTTTCCACGGCTGGCCGCCAGGAGGAAGAAACCACCGTCGGCAGCGCGAACAGCACGAGCACGGCCAGCGCCGGATGAACGGACATCAGCCATGCGACGGCCACGCCGAGGCGCAGAATCCAGCCGCAGGTGCTGAACAGCGCCATGTACATGTGGTCGAGCACGAAGACCTGGTTGCGCAGGATGGCCAGGCGGTCGAGATAGTCGGGGCGTTCGTGGTGCTCCACCGTGGCCACGCTCGCCTGCAACGCCGCGACGTGCGACTCCAAGGCGATGGCCACGCGGTCGCGGAAGCGCCTTTGGGTGCGGTCGCTGACGATGCTCAGCACCCAGGTGGACGTGGCGGCGAACGCAAGGCCGAAGGCGGCGATGTAGACGTCGGACGCCTCGCCGCCGAGCAGGCCGTTGGCCAGCTTCATCAGCAGCCAGGGCAGCAGCGCATCCGGCAGCGCCGCCAGCACGGAGAGCGCGAAAGCGATGACGATCAGCGCCGGTTCGGCGCTGTAGCCGCGCTTCACCGCCCGCCACATCGAAGGCAGGGCTGCCGGCAGTTCGTCGAGGCGCGGGCTGGACGTTTTCGCCGCGGGCGCTTCCGAAGCGTTGGCTTCGACGCCCGCTGCCGCTTCGTTAGCCGAGGGCATCGCGGGATTCCTCCGCGTCTTCGTCGAAGCGCTGGGCTTGCAGTTCGAACATCGTCTGGTAGCGTCCGCCGAGCGCCATCAGTTCGTCGTGGCTGCCGAGTTCGGCGACGCGGCCATTCTCCAGCACGCAGATGCGGTCGGCGTGGCGCACGGTGGAGAAGCGGTGCGAAATGAGGATGGTGGTGGCGTCTCGCGTGGCTTGCAGAATGCGGTCGAAGATTTCCGCTTCGCCGCGCACGTCGAGCTGCGCGGTGGGTTCGTCGAGCAGCACCACGCCGGCGCCTTGGCGCACCGCGGCCAACGCCCGCGCAAGCGCGACCCGCTGCCACTGGCCGCCGGAGAGGTCCGTGCCGCCGTCGTAGCCCCGCGACAGCACGGTTTCCAAAGCCGCGAGATCGGAGGCGCCAGCTTCCGCGAGCGCCGCTTGAATCACGTCGTCGGACGCCCCGCTCGGCGCCACGTTATCGCGCAGCGGCAACTCGAAGCGCACGAAATCCTGGAACACGGCGGTCACTCGCTGCCGCCAGGAGCGCATGTCCAGCTGCCGCAGATCCACGCCATCCACTTCAATGCTGCCGCCAAGCGGCTCGTAGAGACGGCAGAGGAGTTTCGCCAAGGTCGTCTTGCCAGCGCCGTTCTGCCCGACGATGGCTAGCGACGATCCGGCCGGCAGCGTCAAGTCGAAGCCGTCGAGCACGATCTCGTCCGGCGTCGTGGGATAGGCGAACTTGACGCCGCGAAAGCGAATCTCCCGCGCCGGCATCGCCGCTGCTGGCTTCTCGCCATCCGGCAACGCGCCCTTCTGCGCCATCGCCGAGCGCAGCCGCAACACCGCTGCGGCTGGCGACGCGGCGCCGTCGAGCGCCCAGGAGAGGCCGCCGAACGCGATCATGCTGCCGGCGAAAGCGGCGCTGGCGAAGGTGACCATGCGGTCGAGCGGCAACGCGCCAGCGCTTGCGTCCACCGCCATCGCGGCGAAGACGGCGGCATTGGCGATGGCGACGAGCACCAGGCTCGCGGCCACCGGGCGTTCGCGCAGCTTGGTCGCCTGCCAGCGCAGATCGTGCAGGCGTCGACGATGCTGGCGGAAGCGATCCACCGTCCAGTCGGAAATGCCGAACAGCCGCAGTTCCTTGGCCGAGGGCGCATCGACCGCCAGCCGGTAGGCGTAGTCGGCATGGCGCTGCGCTTCCCGCACCACGTCCGTGTTGCGATCCTTCCACACGCCGCTCTCGCGCAGCAGCCAATGCGTGGCCAGCCACGCCCCGCCAAGCAGCAGCGGCGCCCACCACGAATAGGCCGCCAGCACCGCCACGGAAGCAAGACCGGCCAGCAGTTCCACCAAGCCAGCGGCGATGAAGTCCATGGAAATCGAGAGCGGCGGCCCGCTGATGCCGAGGTCGAAATCCCGCGCCATCGTGATGTCGTTGGCGAGCTCCGGGTCTTCCAGATGCGCCATGCCCGGCGGGTCGACGCAGGACACCGTGAGCCGGTCGTACAGCCACGCCGCGGTCTGAAAGCCAAGATTCGCGCTCACGGCTTGATGCAGCGGCCCGAGCAGCTGCTGCAACGCGAACACCACCCCCATCATGGCAAGCGGCCAGGCAAGCCCCTCCCCCGCCTGCACCGCCCCGACCAGCGCCCCCATGACGATGGCGAACAGCGCCGGCAGCAACCCCCGCAGCACCAGCGCCACCCACCACAACACGGCCAGCACCGGATTCGCCTTCGCCAACACCCCGACGAACCGCCACTCCTGCCGGTTTCGCAGTCTTTCCAGCATGGCGCAACCGTCTCGCAGCGGCGCGGGGAAAGTCAACACCGGCGTTGCCCCGGGGCGGCGGTTCCCGTCCGCCCTCGATCTCGACAGGAAGACGCACTTCAGCTCATTTGACCTCAGCGACCTGTTATCGTCCTCGCGCTGTTACGCTGTACCCGTCTGATCGTCGGCGACTATTGCGTAGATTAGTCGGAAGATCGAACCGCAACCACGGACACGCTGCCGAACATTAGCTAGGGCGTGTTGACATAGCGCATGAACTGGCGCGGGGTAAACCCTATTGTTGCAGGTTGAAGGGTCTGGAAGGTCCACGATGTCCAGCGATTGGCAAGGTTTGCGCGTCTCTGGCGAGGCGGCCGGTTGGGCTCACCGTGGGTGAGGTTGACCGGGGGCCGTTCGGAGTCTTGCGGGCGGTTTCGAAACCGGCCACCCAATCGTTTTCGGAAGTGAAGAGGCGGCCTCCTTTGTTACGATGTTGATCGTCGAAAAACAGCATCGGGGAGGCCGCCGGGATGAATCGTATCAGGAAAGAGGTGTGCGGGAAAACGAGAGGCCCGGCGGAGGTGCGGTTCGAGGACCAGAGCCTGACGTCGCACGCCGGGCTGGTGGTGTTCCAGCGCCTGTTCTCGCGTCTGGGCCTGAAGGAGCGGCTGCGCGGCTGCTTCCGGCACGAGTCGGGCCGGCGCGCCTACGCGCCGCACGCGGTGGCGCTGCTGCTGGTGGTGCATCTGCTGCTCGGCTGCCGCGAACTGCGCGACATGGCGCGCTACCGGAACGACGAGGCGGTGCGCCGGGCGGTGGGGCTGCGCCGGCTGCCGGACGTGTCGACGGTGTCGCGGGCGCTGTCGGACATGGACGCGCGCGGCGCCGAACGGCTGCGGGCGCTGGCCGGGGAGCTGGCGCTGGAGCGGCTGCGGGAACTGTCGCCGCGGCGGGTCACGGTGGACTTCGACGGCACGGTGCTGGGGACGCGGCGGCTGGCGGAGGGTTCCGCGGTGGGCTACAACCCGGGGCGCAAGGGGGGAGCGCAGCTACTGGCCGCTGTTCGCCACCGTGGCGCAGACCGGGCAGGTGCTCGACGTGCTGCACCGTCCGGGCAACGTGGCGGACTCGACGGGGGCGCCGGAGTTCATCGGCGCGACGGCCGAGCGGCTGCGCGCGGCGCTGCCGGGCGTTCGGCTCGAAGCGCGCATGGACGCCGCGTTCTTCGACGACGGGCTGCTCGGCGGGATCGAGCGGCGCGGCGTCGAATACTCGGTGTCGGTGCCGTTCGCGCGCTTCCCCGGCCTCAAGGCGGCCGTCGAAGGGCGCCGCCGCTGGCGCCGCGCCAGCGCGGACGTCGCGTTCTTCGAACTGCCCTGGAAGCCGGCCAGCTGGAAGCGCCGGCGCCGCCTGGTCGTCGTCCGGCGGCGGGTTCCCCTGCGCCGCCGGGAGCCGCTCCAGCTCGACCTGTTCGAACCCCGCGAGCACGGCTTCGAGTTCAAGGTCGTGGCCACCAACAAGCGCGTCGGCGGCCGCGCCGTGGCCCTGTTCCACGAAGGCCGCGGCGCCCAGGAGGGCCTGTTCGCCGAACTCAAGTCGCAGTGCGGCCTCGGCTACGTGCCCAGCCGCAAGGAGGCCGCCAACCGCGTCTTCGCGCTCGCGTCCGTGCTCGCCCACAACCTCGGCCGCGAACTGCAGATGGCCGCCGCTCCCCCCTGCCGACGCACCAACGCCAAGCGTTCGCCGCTGTGGGCCTTCGCCCAGATGCGCTCCATGAGAAACGGCTTCCTTCTTCGCGCCGGCCGCTTCGTCAACTCCGGACAGAAGCGGATCCTATCCCTCATGAACGACCCAAAGGTCGAAGCCGCCATGTCGCAGTACCTCGACCCCCTGACAACTTAGACGCCGAAAAACCTGCAACAATAGGGTAAAGACGACAAGGAGGTCGTCATGGAGATCACGGAGTCACGCGCTACGACGACTAGCTGACCATCATGGACGACCACACGCGAAGAATGCGTCGCAACTCCGCTTGACCCGCCAAGCAAGGAAAACGACAAATAACGTGTACAGTATGGCCGGATCATGCGGAGAGAAGCCATAGCATTGGAGGGTTTTCGCTAAGGATTGCAGGATCGACCAAGACAACCATTTGGGAGCGATCATCAACATAGACAGGCAGAAAAAAACCACATACGTCCAAGCAAGAACTGTAGACGTTTGACGAAGGGTACGACTCAGATTTTCCGCTTTCCTGCCCCTGTGGACATAGCAGACAGGTTCTGGCAGACCGACAATCTGAGCCTTGCGAATTTTCCTCGCTTGTTTTCTCTCTCGATCTGGGTCCCTCTCATCCACCTTGTTTGCTACGACGGTGGAATAGGCAATGAACATCAACGTCACGGCACCGAAGGCGGCCTGAGATAGAGCAATCGCCAAAACGGAATTGGTCATTAAGTGCTTTCCTCTTTGCGAATATGGTCGCATAAAACGTCTAGTTGGCTCTGCCATGTTGAAAACACATCCTCCCATGTTAGGTTGGAACACTCAGGGACAACATTACCCATTGCCGCTGGAGGAATCCACTGATTGTTGTAGGACACATCCTCATCAAGGGGATGATTGGCCTCAATCCACATCGCCTTGCGTTTACCATCGTCCGACCAAACTAGGACTGGATGGCAGGTGATAAGGACATCCTTCAGGAGACGTGTTTTCTTGGGCAAGCTCTTGTTCGTAGAGCTAAGCACGAGGACTTCAAGACGATCGCCCGCTCTCCCTTTTAGCTCATCTAGCTTGCAGACGGCCTCCTTACGGTTGGGCGCAACGAGGATGTACCGCACTCTATACTCCTTTTCTGCTCCGGTCGTCCACTTTTCGATGGCCTTCGTCAACTTGCCCTCTTTGGGGCCGGTCAAGTAGCCGCCATCGCTTCCAACAATTTGAATTGTACCATCGGAAAATCCCGCGTGGTCAACGAGTGGAACTAGTATGCTGGCTATGTCGGCCTTAGCAAAACTCTTCGGGACCTTGGACCAGCGCCAGCGCACCATTATGTCAGTTACCCAAGGCCATCTCGTCGCCGCTCTTGGGACATTCAAGATAGCGTATACGACAACTGCCCCAAGTATGGGCCCACCCAACACAAAAACCGCCGAGACGACAAATCCGATGCCGCCATCCGACTCCGCACCCAGCGCGGACATCGGATAGAGGGTGACAACGGAAAGAGCGAGAATCCGGGAGATGAGATCAACCAAACGCCCGCCCGGCGTCGAATAGCAGCCCGCGGCATCGAACGTGCGAGCCTTAAGAGTTCGGAATGCACATGACGCCCAGACGGCAAGTCGTGCGCTCTCTAGTATGGAGGTGGGCCCTATGGTGTTGCGAATGCTGTTATGACTGGCCATTTGCGGTTCCTGGTTTCCTCTCAGGGCGGAGTTTCGACGCCGGCTACAATCCCCAATGGGGCGAGGGGAGGCGGAACGACCTTGGGCGCAGACGCGCCATCGACGGCCACCTCGCCAATGGCTGGCTGGGTCTCTCACCTGCACGAACGAGGCGGAGTAGGGGGCCAATACGACACGAAGCTCGTACCCTATGAGGATGGATCGTAACCGCACCAGGGCGTCTGCAGTCAAATTAGGGAGTCGGGAGCCGTGTCGTACGATGCAACCAGCGTCGGGATCACCAACGAGTCGAGCCGCCCCATCGGGACGGGAGCTTGAAACGCGGGGCAAGCCAAGTGCCCTTGGAACAACCGTCAAAAAGGCTGCCATCGCCAGCAGCACTAGTGTGATCGCCATAAGGCACTCCCCCCCACGGTCGCCGCATAACGACCAGCGCCAGTTTTCTTTCATCCACGGCAGTGCCTTAGTCGCGCCTCTTGGCGCAGCCAAGCGACATGTATCTCCGTCGTCTGCCCGCCGACTGAGCCAACAGGCGGGCAAGCCTACGCCATCGCGCACCTTTGGTCAACTGTTTTTCTTGCACTCCATCAAGGTTTTTCGCGCTGACAACGCATGGGCTATGACGTGGCTGACGCCTCGTGTGCTGCCCGGCATCCGTTTAGGTTATCTTTATAAACACATTTAAATTTCAACCACTTAGGGGCGTCCTGGCACCGGCTTGGTGGACGTTTGGCCAGCAGCATCTCCACCGTGCTCGTCCGCGTCGAACGACGCGCCGCAGGCCTCAGGCTGCTGCAAGGCTGCGTGGCGAGGACGCAGAATGCGCCCGAACGGGCGGCAGGCGTCCATGAAGCTTCCGCTCGTCATGGAAGCGAAGGGCCTCGTCGGTGACGTAGGCGACAGGCGGCATGCCCTGCCCGGTGTGCGAACGTGCGCGGCACTGGGCGAGGATCGCCTAGAGGTGCGCGGCCTATAGCGCCCGGGCTATCAGAACGTCGTGCGGGCAAGGCTTGGTTGGTAGAAGTAGACGACGCGACCCTCCGGCACGTCCACGCACTCCCCGGACTCGACGGCTGGCAGATCGCCGCTGGCCAGACCCGCCTTCGGGTCCAGGGTCTCAACCGAAGTAGAGGGTCGTGGCCGCCAAGCTGCCTTCCGAAGTCATGGGACGCTCAGCGTGCCATCGCATGGACGCCGTGTACTGGCCTCCGCTGTCGGAGTCCGCGAGGGCGGCCCACTGACGGATGTCGCCCGCGAGACCGCGGACCTCGGCAGCCGCCTCATCGAATCGGCGAGCGAGCCCCGCGGCGAGCCGCTTGCAGCCCCGCCTGAAGAAACCTGTCCAGAACGCGGTTAGTCGCATCGCCGACCAGCAACTCGGTGAACCGTCGTCCTTTCCGGGAGAGGCGTACTATCGAACGTGGCGACTCGTTGTGCGCCTTCACCGCGCTCTCGAGCACCTTGCCGACGCGCTGGCACTTGCCACCGAAGTGCAGTGTGCTGCGCTGCGGTCCCGTCCGACGGACTCAATCTCCTTGGCGTTGCCGACGATGTCCGCCTGCTGCCAGACGCGGACCAGGGCCACAGCAGGACACTCGCGGTTCGGATATGCTCGAAGGCGCGACGGTAGACCAGAAGCCAGTTTGAGGAGAAGGCGTGGCGTATATCGAAGGGCGGGTGGTCCATGATGCGGATTCGCATGTGATGGAGGTGCCGCATTGGCTGGACGAGTTCGGCACGGCGGAGACCGCGGCGGCGTTCAATGCGCGGTTTGGCGGTGGTTACTCGAAGACGCTGGATGGGCTTGCCGCGGAGCATGAGCGGGCGGACTACGTGGCGCGGGATCCGGCGCAGGTGATGCTGCACAAGAACCACGCGGCGCTTGGTGCCTTTCGGCGCGAGGACCGTTCGCAGGCGTTGGACAACATGGGGGTGGCGAGCCAGCTGGTGTTCCCCACCTCGCCGAACGTCTGGCTCGAGGAACTGGAACACGGGGCCGATCTGGACTTGCTCTACGCCGTTGCCGCGGCCACCAATCGCGCCCAGGTCGCCTTCTGCGAGGTGGATGCGCGGCTGCTGCCGGTGGGGTACGTGCCGCTTGCGGATCTGGAGCGCGCGCCGCAGGCCGCGGCGGAAGCGCTGCGGCTTGGCGTCAAGGCGCTGCTGGTGCCTTGGGCTTGTCCGCGTGATCATGCCACCAGCCATGTTGCGCTGGATGCCGTCTGGGGGCAGGCGGCGGAAGCTGGGGTGCCGGTGCTTCTGCATGTGGGGCTGGCGGACCGGGTGCTGCCGAAGGCGCATAAGAACAACGGGCTGCCGGCCGTGCCGGATTTCCACGGCGGCGAGGAGAACTTTCGTTCCATTTCCTACATGGCGATTCCGCACGGGCCGATGCAGGCGCTTTCCATGCTCGTGCTGGACGGTGTGCTGGAGCGCTTCGAGGCGTTGAAGATCGGCGTGATCGAACTCGGCGCGGCGTGGGTGCCGGGCTTCATGCGCCAGTTGGATTCGGCGCTGGAGGCGTTCGGGCGCCACGAGGAACGCCTGCAGCAACTTTCGCTGAAGCCGAGCGAGTACATCGAACGGCAGGTGCGGGTGACGCCGTATCCCACGGAACCGGCGGGCTGGATCATCGAGCAGTCGTCGCCGCGCATCTGCCTGTTCTCCTCGGACTATCCGCACGTGGAGGGCGGGCGCAATCCGTTCGGCCGCTTCGACAGAAGCACCGCTGAGCTCCCGGAAGCACACCGCGAGCGCTTCTTCCGCGAGAACTTCGAAGACCTGATGGGCACGGCGCTGGCGTCGTGAAGGGGTTGGCTGTGAACACCGGAAAGCAGGGGGTGGCCGCTTTGGCGCTGGCCGTGGCTTTCGCGCTCCAAGCGCCCACCGCCTTGGCCGAGGAGGCGGGCGAAGAGGAGGCGCTGCCGGAAGGGGACTACGAACTGGTCGTCACCGTCGGGTCTCGTCGCGCCGCCCGCTCGGCTGCGGACGCCCCGGCGCCGGTGGACATGATCCACGGCGAGGACTTCACCGACCAGGCCACGTCGGACATTTCCGATCTGCTGCGCGTCGTCGTGCCGTCCTACAACGTCAACACGCAGCCGATCTCCGACGGCGGCACCATCGTTCGCCCGGCCAATCTGCGCGGGCTCTCCCCGGACCAAACGCTAGTGCTGCTGAACGGCAAGCGGCGCCACCGGGCGGCGGTGATCACCTTTCTCGGCGGCGGTCTCGCGGACGGCGCCCACGGGCCGGATGTGGGCGTGTTCCCTGCCATCGGCCTCAAGCGGGTGGAAGTGCTGCGCGACGGCGCCGCATCGCAGTACGGTTCGGACGCCATCGCCGGAGTCGTCAACTTCGTGATGAAGGACGACGCCGAGGGCGGCGCGTTCGAGGCGAAGTACGGCGCGACCTACTCGGGCGACGGCGCCAACTACCAGGTGGCGGGCAACGTCGGCCTGCCGTTGGGCGCGACGGGTTTCCTGAACCTCTCCGCCGAATACGGCGAAACCGACGACACCATCCGCTCCGTGGAGCGCGGCGACGCGCTGGCGTTGCTCGCCGCTGGCAACAGCGCGGTACGCTCCATCGACGTCAACGGCATCACCACCGAGGTGACGCAGATCTGGGGCCAGCCGGAAGTCCGCGACAGCGTCAAGCTGTTCGCCAACTCCGGCTACGAATTCAGCGAAGCGGCGGAGCTCTACGCCTTCGGCAATTACGCCGCGCGCACGGTCGAAGGCGGCTTCTTCTTCCGCCATCCAACGGGCTTGGACAACCGCCGCATCTACGACGGCCCACGCGTGAATCCGGCGAACGGCAACCCCGTGGCGGTGGCCGAGGACGGCACCATCCGCGACGCCATCACCGGCGAAGCGATACCGGCCTCCGCCGCTTCCGTGCGCGTGGGCGATCTTTCCGGCAACGACCGCGGCGATTGCCCGGCCGGCATCCCAACGATTGCCGGCGGCCTGCTGCCCGATCCCGCGATCTTCGCCGCGGTCAGCGCCGACCCCAACTGCTTCGCCTTCGTGGAACGCTTTCCGGGCGGCTTCGTGCCGCGCTTCGGCGGCGACAGCACGGACCGCTCGCTGGTGGTGGGCTTGCGCGGCCTGCTGAACATCGGCAGCGGCCTCTTCTACGACGTGAGCTACGCCTACGGCTACAACAAGATCGACTACTACATCTACAGAACGGTGAACGCCAGCCTCGGCCCGGACACGCCCACGTTCTTCAAGCCAGGCGCCTACGAACAGATCGACGGCGACTTCAACGTCAATCTCTCCTACGAACTGCCCGTCGATGCCTTCGCCTCGCCGCTGAACGTCGCCGTCGGTTTCGAGAGGCGCGAAGAACGCTTCGACATCACCCCAGGCGACCCAGCCTCCCACCAGCTCGGCCCGCTCGCCAGGCCCTCGCCTGCCTTCCCCGCCGGCCAGGGATTCGCATCGAGTTCCAACGGCTTCGGCGGCTTCACGCGGGGCGGCTCGAACGCCGAAGACAGCATCTCGTTCTACGCCGAAGTCGAGGGCGACGCCACGCCGAACACGACGCTCCAGGCAGCGGTGCGCTGGGAGGACTACAGCACCTTCGGCAGCACCACCAACGTGAAGTTCGGCGGCCTGTGGCGGCCCACGGATGCGATGGCCATTCGTGCCACCTATTCCACCGGATTCCGCGCCCCCACCGCCGGCCAAGCGAACGTCACCAACGTTTCCACTGCTTTCGCCGGCAGCGTCATCATGGAAGAAGGCACGCTCCCGCTTTCGAGCCCGGCCGGGCAGTTCGTCAACAACGAGCTGGACGGCAGGTTCACCTTGGCTTCCGAAACCGCCCGCAACTTCACCATCGGCATGAGCCTGCCCATCGGCCCGTTCGAGGTGACCGTGGACTACTTCAACATCGCCGTGGACGACCGCATCGCCATTTCCGAGCAGCAGGACTTCCGCGGCCTGCTGGTGGCGGCTGGCCAGCGCAGCGGCCTCTCGCTGGCCGATTTGCAGATCACGGCGGACGCGAACGGCGACGGCGCCATCGATGCGGACGACGGCGAAACCTCGAAGATCCTCAACTCCCTAGGCAACGCCGGCGTTCTGAACGCGGCGGACTTCGCCGGTTCCGAAGACTTGGCCACCTTCGCCTTCTTCAGCAACGATTTCGACACCGAGACGAGCGGCGTGGACATGGTGGCGAGCGCCGGCTTCAACCTGTTCGGCGGCGATTCCACGTTCGCCTTGGCCGTCAACCACACCCGCACCGAAGTGGTCCGCATCGGCGGCTTGGGCGCGACCCGGCTGCGGCAGCTGGAGGAGAACCTGCCGCGCTGGAAGGGCAACGCCAGCCTGCGCTACTACCAAGGCGACTGGCGCGTTCTGCTGCGCATGAACTTCCACGGCAGCTACAGCGAAGCGCACCTGAACAACGGCAGCGAGTGGATCGATGCGGACGGCGAGATCACGCTGGACGCGGAAGTCGGCTATTCGCCTCGAGACAGTTGGGAGTTGATCGGCGGCGCCGCCAACGTGTTCGACAACTTCCCCGTGGAGCACCAGTACCAGCGCACCGCCGGCTCGCGCTATCCCACCACGGCGCCGTTCGGACTGAGCGGCGGGCAGTATTACCTGAAATTCCGCTACTTGTGGTGAACGGGAGAGTGTGATGAAGCAAGCCGCCGAAACTTCGCGCCGGCCGGTGGTTCGGCGATGCCTCCGAGCGTTCGCCACGCTGCTGCTCGGCTTCGCGTGCGCTGCGAACGCGGCGGAGGGATTGCCGCCCGGCTTCACGCTCTCGGTAGTGACGGACGACGTGCCCGGCGCCCGGCAGATGGCGCTCTCCGATTCCGGCGTGTTGTTCGTCGGCTCGATGCGTGGCGGGCGGGTCTACGCCGTGGTCTTGGGCGAAAGCTGGGCCGAAGCGCCGGAAGTGGTGGTGGTCGACGAACGATTGACGCTGCCAAGCGGCCTGCTACTGCGAAATGGCGATCTCTACGTGGCCGCCCTGAACCGCGTCCTGCGCTACCCGGACATCGAGGCCACCTTCCGCGACGAGCCCGAGCCGCAGCTGGTAACGGACGCCTTGCCCGACAAGCGCCACCACGGCTGGAAGTCCATCTCCCTAGGCCCGGACGGCCACCTCTACGTGCCGGTGGGCGCACCGTGCAACATCTGCCTCTCCGAAGACCCGCGCTTCGCCAGCATCCTGCGCATGGACCCGAACACGGGCGAAACCACGGTGTACGCAAAGGGCGTGCGCAACTCGGTCGGCATGGCGTGGCATCCGCAAACGAACGAACTGTGGTTCTCCGACAACGGCCGCGACATGCTCGGCGACGACGTGCCCCCGGAAGAGATCAACCGCGTCACAGCACCAGGCACCCACTACGGCTACCCCCACATCCACGGCGCCGCCATTCCCGACCCACGCTTCGGCGAAGGCCACGACCCCGCCGACTACGCCCCACCGGAGTTTGAGATCCAAGCGCACTCGGCAGCGTTGGGCATCGCCTTCTACACCGGCGCCATGTTCCCGCCGGAGTACGCCGGCGCCCTGTTCATCGCCGAACACGGCTCTTGGAACCGCTCGTCTAAGGTCGGCTATCGAGTGAGCGTACTGCGGTTCGAGGAATCCGGCCCGGAATACGCGCCGTTCGTGGACGTGTGGTTGGACGGGCAGAAATCGACCGGCCGGCCCAACGACGTACTGGTCGCGGCGGACGGCAGCCTGCTCGTCTCCGACGACCAGGGCGGACGCATCTACCGGGTTGCCTACGCACCGCCGGGTGCTTGACGAATGGTCACGGCGAGCGTTTCAACGTCTTCCGGCGCAGGCCCAAGCTACCCGGTGCGGGGAAACAGAGTTCAGAGCGCAAGCCGCTGTGAAGATCGCACACGCACCGGGTGCGAAAAAGATACGTGCTCGGGCCGCGTACGACGCGACTACGCCACAACCGGCTACATAGCCAGTGCGCACTTCAGCGGTGATTCGGCTCAGTCGGTCTTGCCAAGCCAATTGTCCGGATCTATGTCCACGCAGCGGGGCAGCTCCACTACATGAACCTCCGCCCGGCGGTTCACTAAGCCTATGGTGGGGTCTTTCTGATCGTCCCAATGTCGCTTCCCCTCCATGCCGGCGTGGGAGCACCAAGACCTCGGCTTGATATCGAAGAGATCTTTGGCCTTCTCCGGTACAAGTTCCCGTAGCATGGCGGCGGCATTGGCCGCCCGTTGATTTGCGACGAGCAGATTGAATCTATCCGAGCTGTCGCTTGGCTGCGTCCTTTCGCCGAGACAATCTTTTGCCCGGTCACCTATGTGTTGGTCGTATCGCTTTTCCAGATCTGTCGCCCTCTGACTACCCTCCTCTATGTTGTTCAGCCGAGTGGAACTTGCAAAGCCTACTGTATGCAGCTCCACCTTTTTGTCCTTGGTCCCACACTGCGAGAGCCCCTTGAGGAACGGTCCCATCGCCTTCCTATAGAAAACCGTGTCTGGACAGATCGAACTTGGTGCCTGTCCGTCCTTTCGGCAACCCTCGTCCGCTTTGCGGCCAAGCCACTCATCCAGCTTCGCCTCTTCGGGGAATACGACGTACGACGTGAACAGCGAACGCAGATCGCTATTGAACCACGGTGGCGCGAAACGAAAGGTGAAGGTGGAGTGGTGTATCTTGGGGGCTTCCGCGGCGGTCTCGCAATCGGCACAACCTTGGATCGAGCTCAAGGCCTCGACCATTTTGTCCCAATCCGCGATGGTTATCGTCCGCTCACCATCTGGCTGATCCGCACTGATCGTTACATTGATCGAGTCCGTCCGCACTGTCGTGCCACCCTGGCCGGCCGGCTGAATCTCCTTGAGCGCGTCGGCAAGCTCTTGCCAATCGACGTCAACCTTCACAGTTTCTACAGTCTCCGCCTCCCTCTCGCATGGCCGGCACAGCTTCGGACCATCACATCCCGCTGTGAAAGAGCCAACCACCAAGCACGCCATCACGCGGAGCCATGCGTTGCTACTCATCGGGTTGCCTGGGGTCATCCCGGTCGTCGGTCCGATCTCCGGTGGAGGAACCGCCTTGATCTCCCGTCGTCCTAGCTGCCGCCTCGGCTTCTTCTCGCGCACTGTCAATCGCACGAATCGCCGTTTCGCGTTGGGCTTCTACGTCACGGGCTGCCTGACGCATCGCATTGCTCGTTTGCTCTTGGGCTCTGCCAATCGCCCCCTGCGCCTCGGTTGCGGCGTTGGCCGTCTGCTCCCGCACGCCACCAATCGCTCTCTGCGCTTCGGTTGCGGCGTTGGCCGTCTGCTCCCGCACGCCGCCAATCGCTCTCTGCGCTTCGGTTGCGGCGTTGGCCGTCTGCTCCCGCACGCCACCAATCGTCCTCTGCGCCTCGGCAGCGGAATTAGCTGTCTGCCCCCGCGCTTGCCTAATCGCCCTTCGCGCCTCATCTGCAGCGCTTGTCGTCTGTTCTCCCGCCTCTTTGATTGCTTTCGTCGCCACGTTTCCTCGGTCCTCTACATGCTTCTTAACTTGATCAAGCTCCGAAGTGCGCGTAGCAGCATGTTCTGCTACATTCTCCACGGCTTCTTCCATTTTTTCCTTCAGTTCTTTCTCGCGGAGTATCACGAAGTTTTCCGTCACCTTACGCGCGACATCTTCCGCTGCCTCCCGTGCCACGCCTTGGGCTACTTCCTGTGCCTTGCCCTGTGCGCGCTCTGTGGCCTCCTCTACGCCCCGCGCAACCGTCTCCTTTGCGTCGGCCGCTACCGCATTAGTCACATCCTCGGCTGCTTTCTTTGCATTCGCTACTAAAGCCTTAGTCACATCCTTCGCCGCTTCCCTTGCCTCGACTTTCGCGTGCGCCTCCATCTTGAACGCCGTCAGGATGAAAACGCCAGTGACGATCATGGCGAAGAGCGTCAAGAACCCAGCGATCATCGAGGCCCAGAAGGTGATCACGTTCTCTGGGCCGTTGGCGAAACAGCAGCCGGAGAGGTTCACTATTAAGACGGCACCGATTGGCAACCCAACCAGCAGCACCACCGCCGCAATGGCAACAAAGGACACAAAGCGCCATGGAATGTCCTTGTCTTCCCATCGAATACTTACGTGGCGCTCCTTCTTGGTGTCGTCGGCGCTCTCACGTTGGTCGTTGGCTTCAGCCATCATATGTCTTTACTGAGCGTCAGGGTGCCGTGCCGTGGTTTGGATGTGGTCGCCGAGTGGGAGCTTCTGGCGCGGTGCCAATCTGCTGTGGTCGTCGACATGTTGATCAAGAGGCCGCTTGGCGTTTCCAGGCATTCGTCGCAACACCTAGGCGCCGGAAGCACCCCTGAGAGGCTTGCAGGCGCTCTCAGGGGCGGCCAGCACGCGCTAACGCGGGTGCCTTGCCTCCATCAGGGCTCTGGCTTCCCGTGCTAGGCCACTTTTGATCTCCTGAACGGATGCGGTGCCGTCTGGCAGGTCAACCCGTCCGGCCGCAACGTGGCGATCCATGCAGGCTTTCAGCAACTTCATCACCTCGGCACCGTGGCTGTAGTTGATGCGCTGGTGCCGCCGGTGGTCGGTCGTAACCCGCTTTCCGAAATTGTCTAGCGATCCGCTCATGTTGATCCGAAGGCTCTTGGCCTCGTTGGTCGCAAAGAGCTCGGCGGGATAGTCCATCCATAGCACGTTGGCGCTGCTCCACCAGACGTCGTCTGTACGGCCCTCTTCCGCACGGTAGGTCCGGTACGTACTGTTGGAGACCCATGCCTCTTGCGTACCCCTCACACCGGAGAGGCTGTACGTGATTCGGAACTCCTCTTGAAATTCTTCGCAATCGAACCCTGCTGTCGATCCCGTACGGGTGCAAGTTCGAGACGAATAGGCGTGCTCGCTTGAAGGCCGCCGAAGGCCTAGGCTGGCGTCGCCGTCCAATGCGATGGTGGGCCGGTAGATGTCCTCGCCGCGCGTTGCCCGGAATCGCATCGTCCACTCAGAGAGAGTGAGCATGATGTCCGGTTGGCCGTATCCGATGTCTGCCCTGCAGGAAGCGTTCCAACCCCAGTCGTACTCGGTAGCGAAATCGTTGATCACCCAATCGGCGGTCATCGCCGTTGGTGCCGCTGCTATCGCAAGCACGGCTGCTGCCAACCTAATGGCGTTCATCTTCATGGTTCCCCCTTCGACGTTGTCGTTGTGCGGCCTTGTTGCCCTTCAGGTTGCAGGACGGACACGGCCATAAAGAGGAATCAGTCGTCGGTACGCGCACACGAGGTGCCGCAGATCCCAACTGCCGGCGTACGCGCCGACGGGGGTCGCTAAGGAGGAAGGCCAAGCAGTCAAGCATCGCCGCCTCCCCGAGGGCGGTGGCGGCGCTGTTCTAAGGCGTTGGCGACCCGTAGGTTAGGGGTCAGGCGGCTGGCGAATCGCCTAAATCGGGGGGGGGGGGGGGGGGGGGGAATTCATGTACTGCGTACGCAGAGCGCCCCCGGTCAACGGCAAAACGACACTACGGGAGGCGAAAACGCCACCCGCTAGCGCACTCAAAACGACGATCAGAACCGTGGGCTGCAAGCGCAGAATCCCCTGATCTCCCCCAGATGTGGGCTGCACCATAGCACGCTCGGCGGGCGTGTCAAGCGTTCTGACGCGAAAAAATGGACATAATATGTCTCTCGTGGCCCAAGTGCCGTCTATTGCCGTCGCCGTTCCCGCACGATGCCGTGTTCCGAGCTTTCGATGGAGGCGAGGAAGAGGGCGACTTCGGGGATGCGCTCGGCTGCGGGGCGGAGTTCTTCGAGGGCGTTCTTCAAGGTCAGGCCGCGGCGGTAGACGGTGTTGTAGGCGTCTTGCAGGGCTTTCTTCACGCTGTCGTCCAGGTTCAGGCGGCGTAGGCGTTCGGCGTTCAGGCCGACGGCGCCGGCCGGGTTGCCGTCGATGGAGAGGTAGGCGGGGACGTCCTTGGTGACTAGGGACATGGCGCTGACGAAGGAGTACGCGCCGATGCTGCGGAACTGGGGGACGCCGACGTAGCCGCTTAGAACCGCTTCGTCGCCTACCGTCACGTGGCCTGCCACCGAGGCGTTGTTGGCCATGACGATGCGGTCGCCGAGTACGCAGTCGTGGCCGATGTGGACGTAGGCCATGAACAGGTTGTTGCTGCCGATCACCGTGCGGCTGCGGTCGGTGGCGAGGCCGCGGTGGATGGTCACGCCTTCGCGGATCACGTTGTCGTCGCCGATCTCCAAGGTCGTGGATTCGCCCTTGTACGCGAAGGCTGGCGAACCCTCGCCCACGGTGGCGAACTGGTAGATGCGGTTGCGGCGGCCGAGGGTGGTGGGGCCGCGCAGGATCACATGCGGGCCGATTTCGCAGTCGTCGCCGACCACCACGTTCTCGCCCACGATGGACCAGGGGCCGACGGTGACGTTGCGGCCAAGCTCGGCGCCGCGCTCGACGATGGCGCGGGGGTCGATCAACGCTTTTTTGCGGCGGGAGACCTCTCGCTCCCTGGGTTGGTCGCGCCGTCGCCGGTTTCGAGTTTGCGTTCGACGCAGAGCAGCTTCACGGTGCAGGCGAGTTCGCCGTCCACCCGCGCCGCGCAGTCGAAGGTCATCAGCTGGCGGCGTTCCTGCAGCACCGAACCTTCGAGTTCCAGCACGTCGCCGGGGCGCACCGGGCGCTTGAAGCGGGCATCGTCCACCCCCGCGAGGTAGTGCAGGTAGCCGTCGGCGGGCTTGCGGCCCCGGGTCTCGAAGGCGAGCACGCAGCAGGTCTGCGCCAGCGCTTCCACCAGCAGGACGCCGGGCATCAGCGGGTAGTCGGGGAAGTGGCCTTGCAGATAGGGCTCGTTGGCGGAGACCAGCTTGCGTCCGACGATGCGCTTGCCGGGGATCAGTTCGTCCACCCGGTCGAGCAGCAGGAACGGATACCGGTGCGGCAGGTAGTCGAGGATCTGGTTGATGTCCAGCTTCACGTTCGCTTCTCTCCCGACGAGGCCGCGCTCTCCAGCTTCGCAACGCGCTTGGCCAGGCCGTCCAGTTCCTGGAAGCGCACGGCGTTGCGCCGCCAGCGGTTGGCGACGTCGTGCAGGATGCTGCCCTGGTACACGCCCGGCTTCTTGATCGAGCGCGTGACCGTGGTGACGGCGCCCACTTGTACGCCGTCGCAGATTTCTATGGGGCGGTCGCCCGCCACGCCTGCGCCGCCTGCGAAGGCGCAGTGGCGGCCTATCCTGGTGCTGCCGACGATGCCGACGCGCCCGCAGATGATGGTGTGTTCGCCGATGTCGCAGTTGTGGCCGATCTGCACCTGGTTGTCGATCTTCACGCCGTCGCGGATCACCGTGTCGGCGATGGTGCCGCGGTCGATGGTGGTGGAGGCGCCGACGCATACGTCGTCGCCGATGAAGACGCCGCCGAGTTGCGCGATGGCTTGCAGGCGGCCGCGTTCGTCGGGGGTGAAGCCGAAGCCGTCGGCGCCGATCACCGCGCCGCTGTGGATCACGCAGCGGGCGCCGATGTGGACGCCGTGGTAGAGGGTGGCGTTGGCGTGGACGACCGAGCGCTCGCCGATCGCCACGTTCTGGCCGATGAACGCGCCGGGGCCGATCTGCACTCCGGCTTCGAGTGTGGCGCCAGCGGCAACGACGGCATTGGCGGCGACGGATGCGGTGGGGTGGAGGTTCGCCTTAGCGTCGATGTGCGCATCCGGCGAACGGCCGGTGGCGACGGGCGGAGCGTCGCAGAAGAGTTGGGAAACGCGGGCGAAGGCGAGGTAGGGATTGGCGACTTGGATGGCCGTGGTGGGGCAGTTCTCCGCATCGGCTGGCCGCAGTAGCACGGCGGAAGCCCGGGTGGTCGGCAGGAAGCGGCGATAGGCGCTGCCGGAGAGGTGGGTGATGGTGCCGGGCTCGGCGCAGTCGATTGGCGCGAGGCGCTTGATCTCGGCGTCCGCGTTCCCCCGCACGACCACGTCGTGGCCGAGGGCGCGGGCGATGGCGCCGACGGTCGGCACGCGGACGGACGCTAGTTCTCTTCGGCGTAGCGCTCGTTGAGCTTCTCGGTCACCTTGGCCGTGATGTCGTGGCGGGGATTCACGAAGGCGACGTTGCGGCGCTCGAACACGAGGTCGTAGCGCTCCACTTCGACGAGATCGTTGACGATGGCGCGCACCTTCGGCGCCATGGTTTGCAGCAGTTCGGCCTGTCTATCCTGCAGCGCCTTCTCCAGCTTCTTGGCGCCGAAGTCCAGGTCGATGCGCTTGTTCTCGATGTCCTTGGCGTGGCGCAGCCGCTCCTGCTCGGACATCACGTCGCCTTCGTCCACGACCTTCTGCTCCAGGGCGACGATCTCGTCGCGCAGCCCGCCCAGTTCTTCGGATTCCGGTTCGAGTTCCTGGCGAATGGTCTCGGCGAAGTTCTTGGCCTCTTCGCTCTGCTGGATGGCCTGCGCGGTGTCCACCACCGCGACGTTGAGCTGCGCGGCAGCCAAGGGCGCCCAGGCGGCGGCCATGCCGAACAGCGCGGCGGCGGCCAGACTCGTTCTCAGTTTCCTCACGCCCAAGACCTCCCGGGGTTGCGATATTCGCGCCGTGGCGCTTGCGCGGATGCGCGTCTCGATTCGGCGCACATTATACGGGCGTTTGGCGGCAATCTAAAACGTCTGCCCCACCTCGAAGGAGAAGCGCTCCACTTCGTCGCCCGGCTTGTTGTTCAGCGGATGGGCGAGGGCGAAGGACATCGGCCCCATCGGCGAGAGCCAGCTGATGGCGAGGCCCGTGGTGATGCGCAGTTCCTCGGCGTCGAAGCTCAGGCAGCGCTCGCTGTAGGCGGGGCAGTCGGTGTTGAAGACGTTGCCGACGTCGACGAAGTAGAGCGAGCGCACGCCGCGCGAGGCGTCGATGAAGGGCAGGGGGAAGATCAGCTCCGCCGAGCCTTCGAGCAGCAGGTTGCCGCCGAACGGCCTGCCTTCCGGGCGACGGTAGAAGGTGTCCGTGATCTTCGGCCCCAGCGTGCTCTTCTCGTAGCCGCGCACGGAGCCGAAGCCGCCGGAGAAGAAGTGTTCGTAGAACGGGTACGTCTCGGTGGAGGCGTAAGTGCCGCCGTAGCCCAGGCGGGTGCGCAGGTGGGCCGAGAACGAGCGCGCGAAGGGCAGCGGGTAGAAGAGGTCCGCGTTGTAGTTGATGCGGTAGAACTGCAAGTCGCTGCCGGGCACCGCCAGCGAGGCGCTCAGCGACTGCCGCCGCCCGGCGGTGGGGAACAGGCCGTGGTTCAGCGTCGTCTTCATCCACAGGCCGCGCATCTTCAGGTTGATGAAGTCCGAACCGACGCTGTCCACGAATTCCGTGATCTCCTGCGCCGAGACCAGGCTGTCCTGCACCGAGGTGAGTTCCGCGGTGACGCCGAATTGCAGCCGCTGCGCTTCGCCCACCGGGAACTCGAAGTTCACCCCGGCGCCGTAGGTGTCCGTGGAGTAGTTGGCGATGTTGATGGCGTAGTAGTTGGTTTCGCGGGCGAAGAAGTTGAAGCCGCGGCTGATGCCGTCCACCGTGTAGTACGGATCGTGGTAGCTGAAGTTGGCGGAGCGCTGGTAGTCGCTCCAGCTGACGGAGACGGCCATGCTGTTGCCGCTGCCGCCCACGTTCTTCTGGTTCACGCCAGCGGAAACGAGCAGGCCGCCCCACTGCGAGTAGCCGAGTTGCGCGGTGTAGGCGCCGGTGGGCAGCTCTTCGACGGAGAAATCGACGTCGATCTGATCGTCCGTGCCGGGCACCTGGGGCGTTTCCACGTTCACCGATTGCGGTTCGAAGTAGCCGAGCTGGTCCAGCCGCACCTTGGAGCGGTCGATCTGCTGGGTAGACGCCCAGCCGCCTTCGATCTGGCGCATTTCGCGGCGCAGCACTTCGTCCATGGTGAGCGAATTGCCGGTGAAGGTGATGCGGCGCACGTAGGCGCGCTTGCCGGCGTCCACCACGAACTTCACGTCCACCAGGCCGTCCTCCTTCACTTCCGGCACGCCGGAGGCGCTGGCGAAGGTGTAGCCGGAGTTGCCGAAGGCGGCGGTGATGCGCTCTTCCGTGCCGGTCACCAGGGCGCGGTTGAACACCTGCCCCTTGCGCACCAGGAAGAGGTTGGAAACCAGCTTCGGGTCCACGTCGGAAAGCTCGCCGATGAGCTTCACTTCGTCCACGACGTAGCGCTCGCCTTCCTTCACGTTCACGGTGATGTAGACGGAGCGCTTGTCCGGCGTGATGCTCACCTGCACGGAGCGGGCGTCGAACTCCACGTAGCCGCGGTTCTGGTAGTGCGCTTCGAGCTTCTCGAGGTCGCCCTGCATCTTCTCCCGCGAGTACTTGTCCTTGCCGCGGATGAAGGAGAAGAGGGTGGGGTGCTGAAGTTCCAGCGGCGCCAGAAGCTCGCTCTGGCTGAACACGTTGGCGCCGACGAAGTTGATGTGGCGGACGCCGGAGCTCTTGCCTTCGTCGATCTCGATCTTGACGTTGACGCGGTTGCGAGCCAGTTCTTCGATGCTGGGGTCGATGCTGGCGCTGTAGCGGCCTTGGGCGAAGTAGGAGCGGGTGAGTTCGATGCCGATGCGTTCCAGCGTCGCCTGCTTGAAGATCTCGCCCTCCTTCAGTCCGGCGTCGCCGAGGCTTTGCAGCAGGTCTTCGGTCTTGATCGCCTTGTTGCCGTCGAGTTCGATCTTCTCGATGGCTGGTCGTTCGCGGACGCGCACCACCAGCGTGTCGCCATCGCGCAACAGCGAGATGTCGTCGAAGTAGCCGGTCTTGAACAGGTCGCGCACCAGGCCGCGCGTGTCGGTGGCGTCCACGGTGTCGCCGACGTTGACCGCAAGGGCGTTGAAGACGGTGCCGGAAGACACCCGTTGCAACCCTTGCAGCTGGATGTCCGCGAGGCGAAACGGCGCTTCCGAGCGCGGCATGGCGATCAGGGATTCGCTGGCCTGCGCTGGCGCCGTGAACAGGAGGGCCGCCAGCCACGCGGCCAGAACATGCGTCGGCAGGCGCTTGAGGGGCGTTCGATTTCGCATGGGCCGCACTCCGTTTTTCCGCGCCTGCTAGAACCAGCGCACGATGTCGACGTAGAACACCAGCACCATCAGCCCGGCGACGATGGCGATGCCGACTCTGCCGGTCATCGCTTCGGTCCCCGCGGAAACCGGCTTGCGGCGCACCAGATGAACGGCGTTGAGGACGATCTGGCCGCCGTCGAGCACCGGAATCGGCAGCAGATTGACGATGCCGAGGTTGATGGAGAGTATCGCCAGCAGCGTCAGGAAGGGCACGATGCCGGCCTGCGCCGAGTCGGCGCTGACCTTGGCGATGGTGATCGGCCCGGCGACGTTCTTCGGCGAAATGGCAAGCGTCGCCATCTTGCCGATCATGCGGATGGTCAGCGCGGTGTAGTCCCAGGTGTCCACCACGGCCACGCCGATGGCCTCGAACACTCCGGCGCGTTGCAGCCGCGTCGGCTGCCCGGCGGCCACGCCGACGTAGCCGTACTCGTCGCCCGCGTCGTCGAAGCGGCGTTTCGGCGTCACGGTGACGAGGCGGGTGCCGGATTCGCGCTCCACCGTGAGCTGCAGCGGTTCTTCGGGGCTGGCGCGAACCAGAGCGGCGAACTCGGCCCATTCGGCGACCGGCCTGCCGTTCACGGCAGTGACGAGATCCCGCGCCAACAGGCCGCCTTCGGCCGCGGCGCCGTCCGCTTCGACCGCGCCCATGTAGGGCAGGTCGAGCGGCTCGATGCCGAGCGACAGCAGCGGGTCCGGATCTTCGGTACTGGCATGCCAGCTCTCGATTTCGATGGAGTGCCGTTGCGTCTGTTCGCCGCGCCGCGTTTCGATCTCGATGGCGCCGGTGTCGCCAAGCCTGTCCACCAGCGCCAAGGCGACTTGCCGCCAAGTCGCGGTGGGTTCGCCGTCCACGGCGACGACCACTTCGCCGCTCTCCATGCCGGCGCGATGTGCAGGGCTGTCTTCCACGATCGCGGCCTTCGGGGCCGCCACTTCGCTGCCGATCACGGCGACCAGCCAGAAGAAGACGAACGCGAGCACGAAGTTCGCCGCCGGCCCGGCCGCCGCGATGGCGATGCGCCACTGCGGCTTCAAGCGGTCGTAGGAGCGTTCGGCGGCTTGCGGGTCGGCCGGCGCGACCTCCTCCGCGTCCTCGTCGCGGCGGTCGAACAAGCGCACGTAGCCGCCGAGCGGCAGCGCCGCGATGGCGAACTCGGTGCCGTGCCGGTCGCGCCAACTCCACAGCACCTTGCCGAAACCGACGCAGAAGCGCACGACGTGAACGCCCACCATCCGCGCCACGAGGAAGTGCCCGCCTTCGTGGAAGGTCACCAGAATGCCGATGGCGACGATGAGGAAGAACACGCTCACCGCGGCTGGCGCCGCCACCGGCAGAATTTGATCGAGCAGCCCCATCACGTCGCCTTCGACATGCATCCGTCACGCGAGTTCATGGCCATGATACCAACGCGGCCACATTCGCCGTACACGTTCGCGTCGCGGAAACGTCGCAAATCAGTTCGCCGGCAGAACGACGTGCGCGTAGATGGCGAAGATCGGCGCGGCGGCCAGGACGCCGTCGATGCGGTCGAGGGCGCCGCCGTGCCCGGGCAGGAGGTGGCCGGAATCCTTGACGCCGCGCAGACGCTTGAGGACGCTCTCGAAGAGGTCGCCGATCACCGCGAAGAGCAGCACGGCGAACCCCGCGCCCAGCCACGCGAGCAGCGTGCCGGGAAGCACTAGCGCACCAACGGCTGCACACGCGCACACCGCCACGCCGCCTCCGGCAAGCCCTTCCCAGGTCTTGTTCGGACTCACTTTCGGCGCCAGCTTGCGCCGCCCGAACCGTCGCCCGGCGAAGTACGCGCCGGTGTCCGCGAACGCCACCGCCACCAGCAGCCAGATCACGAAGCCCGGCCCGTGGCCGCCGTGCAGCATCACCAGCGCGGTCCAGGCGCCGATGATGGCGATCACGCCGGCCGGCAGCAGGAACACCTGCGGACGCACGAGATCGGCGGTCACGGGATACAAGACCACCAGCCCCGACGCCAGCACCAGCCAGAACGCCACCGCAACGGCAAGCGCGAGGTGGCGCTCCACCGGCAGCAGCCAGAGCGCCACGGCCAGCACCGAGAGCAGCGCCGCGTAGCTGAGCCAGGCCGGCCGCGTTTCCACCCCGGCCAGCCGCGCCCACTCGTAGGCCGCCACCAACGCCAGCAAATGCAGAAACGCCGCAAACCCCGCCGTCGGCAACCACACGATCGCTGCGGCAACGACAGCGGCCAGCACCAGCGCCGAAGCAACCCGCTGCCCCAGCTGACTCATGGCTCGCCTCCTCTTCAATCAAGCAGCCCAACACGACAGCAGCGAGCCGAACAAGGACGCAGCGCTAGCGCCGTGCGCGGCGTCCGTAGCGGCGTTGGCGGCTGCCGAAGTCGGCGAAGGCGTGGGCTAGTTTGTGTTCGTCGAAGTCCGGCCAGTAGTCGGCGGTGAAGTAGAACTCGGTGTAGGCGAAGTCCCAGAGCAGGAAGTTGCTGATGCGGCGGTCGCCGCCGGTGCGGATGCACAGGTCCGGCGGCGGCATGTCGGCGAGGGAAAGGAACGACGCGAAGCGGTCCTCGTCGATGGCGTCCGGCGGCAGGTCGCCCGCGTCCACGGCTCGCGCCAGGCGTTGCGCGGCCTGCACGATGTCCCAGCGGCCGCCGTAGTTCACGGCGATGCGCAGTTGCAGGCGCTCGTTGGCGGCGGTGGCGCGTTCGGCGCTTGCCATCAGCGCCTGCAGGTCGTTTGGGAAGCGGCGCGTGTCGCCGACGAAGCGCAGCCGCGCGCCGTTGGCGTTCAGTTCTTCGATGTCGTCGTTCAGGACGCCGCGCATGAGGTCGAGCAGCAGGCTCACTTCGCGCCTCGGGCGCTGCCAGTTCTCGGTGCTGAAGGCGAACAGGGTGAGGCACTCCACGCCGAGATCGGCGCAGGCTTGCGCCACCACCTTGACGTTGTTGGCGCCGGCGCGATGGCCCGCCGCGGCGGGCAGGCGACGGCTCTTCGCCCAGCGGTGGTTGCCGTCCATGACGATGGCGAGATGGCGCGGGGAGACCGCGGCATCCGCGGCCGGCTCCACGAGTTTCAGACCGGGCTTGGCCATCGCGTCCTATGTCGTCCCTTGGCAGGCGACGCGACATTAGCCGTTCGGCGCCGTTCCTTGGCTGCCGCGACTGCGCCAATTTTGTGCAAGTCCGAGCGGGCAGGGGCGGCGGAGATCGGCTCGCCGCAGGCTATTTCGGCGGCTTGTCCACCAGGACGCCCGCGCTTTCCAGCGCGGCGACGCGGCTGTCGTCGTAGTCGAGCCAGCTTTTCAGCACGGCGCGGTTGTCGGCGCCGAGACGCGGGCAGGGGGTCCAGTCGTCGCTGCCGATGCCGGCCATCTTGATCGGATTGCCGGGCATTGGCGTCGGGCCCGGTTCCAAGGGCACGAAGAAGCCGCGCGCTCGAACCTGCGGGTCCGCGGTCATGTCCGGGGTGATGTTCACCGGCCCGGCGGGAACGCCCGCCGTTTGCAGCAGCTGCGCCGCGTCCGCCTTGGGGCGGCGGCGCGTCCATGCGACTATCGCTTCGTCGATGGCGTCGTGGGCCGTGAACCGGGCTTCCAGATCGTCGCCTGCGGGCAAGCCTTCGACCATGCCGCGCAGCGCCTGCCAATCGTCGTCGTTCCGGCACGCGACGGCGACCCAGGCGTCCTCGCCAGCGCAGCGGTAGACGCCGTGGGGGGCCATCTCCGGATGCCGGTTGCCGCGCCGAACGATGCGTTCCGCGCCGAGTTGCGCTTCCACCAGCCACGGGCCGCAGAACGCCACGCCGCCCTCGTGCAGCGACATTTCGACGAACGCGCCCTTGCCGGTGCGTTCGCGGTAGCGCACGGCGTCCATCACCGCAGCCGTGGCCTGCACCGCGGTGATGGGGTCCATCAGCGCCATCGCCGTGTTGCGCGGCTCGTCCGGGCCGTAGCCCATCACCGTGGTGAGGCCGGACATCGGCTCCACGGTGGGGCCGAAGGCCACGCGGTCGCGGTACGGCCCGCTCTGGCCGTAGCCGGGCATGGAGACGTGGATGATCTTCGGGTTCGCTTCGCGCAGCTGTTCGTAGCCGAGGCCGAGGGACGGCATGGCGCGGGCGCTGAAGTTCTCCATCACCACGTCGGCTTCGCGCACGAGGTCGAGGAACACGGCGCGACCGGCGTCCTGCTTGAGGTCCACGGCGACGCTCTTCTTGTTGCGCTGCAACTTCACGAAGATGGCGTTGACGTTCCACGGTTCCTGCTCCGGCGGTTCGCCGCCCAGCCAGCCGCCAAGCGGCAGACCGCCGCGGAACTCGCGCGGGCCGCGCCCCATCGGCGCTTCGATCTTCACCACGTCGGCGCCGAGGTCGGCGAGGGTGCGCGTCGCCAGCGGACCGGCCCAGACGTGGGTGAGGTCGAGAATGCGCAGCTCGCGCAGCGGGCCTTCGGCCATCGCGCGCCCGGCCGGGCGCGTCCGAGTTTGCTTCGCAGACTCCGTACATGGGGCGGACTCGACTCGATTGCGAAAGCCAGTGCCGGTCGAGCGGTCCACTTCGGCCAGCTTCGGCGTCGGTCGCGGTGCGCCGTGGATGCGCCAGGAGGGTCGCGGCGAACGCAACGCGCCGCGTGGAGTCTCGATGTGCTGCCAGACTTCGCGTTCCGCCAGGTGCGGGTCGGCGAGCACGTCGTCGAAGGACTGCACGACGCCCAGCGGAATCCGGCACTCCTCCGCCCGCTGCCCGATCTCCGCCTTCTCCCGCAGTGCCAGCGCCTCGCCGACGATGGCGTGCAGCGCGTCGCGGTTGCGCATGCGCGATTCGTTGGTGGCGAAGCGTTCGTCCACCAGCAGTTCCGGCATGTCGAGGAAGACCGTGAACGGGTCCCAGAACCCCGGCACGATGTTGATGTAGACCCAGCCGTCCGCGCACTTGAACAGGTTGGTGGGCACCACCGACCAGAAGTCGCTGCCGTGGCGGGAGCGCACCGTGCGCCCGCAGTGCCACATCACGGTGGTGAACTGGCTGAGCGCCATCACCACCTCCAACATGCCGATGTCGATGCTGTTGCGCTCGTTCGCCAGCCGGCAGGCGTTGGCCGCGGCGAAGGCGAAGCCGCCGCTTTGGAACTCCACGTAGTGGCCGGGCAGCGAGAGCGGCGCCCGCCCGGGGTCGCCCATCAGATTGGTGTAGCCGCCCATCGCCAGCAGCACGTGCGGCGAGGCGCGCCAGTTGCGCTTCGGGCCGCTGCGCCCGAACGGCGTGATCGCGACCTTCACGGGCGTTGGCCAGTCGTCGAAGCCGAGCGCCGTTACTGCGTCCGCGCTTTCGGCTTCTACGACCACGACGTCCGCTTTGGCCGCCATTTCCGCGGTCATCCCTGGGCTGGCGATGGCGACGCGACGCTTGCCAGCGTGCAGATACAGGTTCTGCGCCTCCTGGCTCGTCCACGCTGGCGCCGGGGGGGATTCCAAGCGGACGACGTCGTAGCCGGATTGCGCGAACAGCCGCCCGCAGTAGCCCGCCGCGTAGCCGCCGATCTCCAGCACCCGATCCATGCGGGCGATCATACGCGAAGCCGCCTGCGGCGAAGCTGCGTTGGGGTACACTCGAAGCGCAGAGGGGAGGGTCGAAGTGTCCGAAGCCACGGCTTACGAAGAGCGCGAGATCGCGCTGGCCACCGGCACGGTGAAGCTG
This sequence comes from Candidatus Azotimanducaceae bacterium, assembly GCA_965243175.1. Classification (GTDB taxonomy): domain Bacteria; phylum Pseudomonadota; class Gammaproteobacteria; order Pseudomonadales; family Azotimanducaceae; genus VXYL01. Next base: position 4,654,528 of record OZ251532.1, read on the forward strand.
CTCGACGGCGGCGCGGAGGCCGGCGCGAAGGGGCCGGTGGTGGTGCTCCACCACAGCTGGGGCAGCCCCGGCTGGCTGCCTTTCCACGCGGACTTGGCCTCCCGGGGCTGCCGCGTGATCGTGCCGGACATGCCCGGCTGGGGCGGTTCCGAACGTCCGCAGTGGGCCCGCGAACCGCGCGACATCGCCGCAATCGTCTCGCATCTGCTGGACGCGCTGGGGTTGGAGGACGCGAAGCTGGTCGGCCTCGGCTTCGGCGGGTTCGTGGCCGCGGAACTGGCGACGATGAATCCGAGCCGGCTCCAAGCGCTAGTTCTGGTGGGGGCGGCCGGCTTGCAGCCGAAGGAAGGCGAGATACTCGATCAGATGATGCTCTCCCACCGCAAGTACATCGAGAAGAGCTTCCGCGATGCCGACGCCTACGCCGAGTGCTTCGGCGAGGAACCGGCGGACGAACTCCGCGACCTGTGGGACTTCTCCCGCGAGATGACGGCGCGGGTGACGTGGAAGCCCTACATGTTCAACCGCCGCTTGGCGCCGCTGCTCGGCGACATGCACGTGCCGACGCTGCTGGCGTGGGGCGGCCAGGACAAGGTGGTGCCCCGGGAGTGCGCCCACCTCTACAAAGAAGCGCTGCCGAACGCCCACGTGGAGATCATGCCCGGATGCGGACACGTTCTGGAGCTCGAGGAGCCGCGGCGTCTGGCCGGCATGGTGGACGGCTTCCCGCAGCGCTGGTCGCGCTCCCCCTAGCCGCCATCGACGCCCGAAAGCCAAGCCCGCCAAAGCAAGGGACCTAGGAGACGCGCAATGTTCATCGGCCACTTCACCGAACGCCCCTACCAGGACCCCAGCTCGGGCTACTTCGGCGCCACCGGGCGCAGCATCATGGACCTCGGCATGTCCAATGCCAGCTACGACCCGAAGCTCGGCGCCGATCTCTACAACCGCTATCTGGACGAGCGCGTGTTCGCCGAAGAGATGGGCTTCGACGGCCTGATGCTGAACGAACACCACTCGACGCCCTTCTGCATGGGCGGGGTGATGAATCTGGAAGCCGCGATCCTCGCCCGCATCACCCGCCGCGCCAAGATCGTGCTGCTCGGCAACATCCTGCCGATCTGGGACGACCCGCTGTTCCTGGCCGAAGAACTCGCCGAGATCGACATGATCTCGCGTGGCCGCCTGGTGACCGGCTGGGTGCGCGGCACCGGGCGCGAGAGCGTCGCCCACAACGCCGTGCCGCCCTACAATTGGGAGCGCTTCCAGGAAGCGCACGACTTCATCGTCGAGGCGTGGACGAAGCCCGGCCCTTTCCGCTGGGAAGGCGAGCACTACCACTACCGCTACGTGAACCCGTGGGCGCGGCCCTACCAGGACCCGCACCCGCCGATCTGGATTCCCGGCGTGATGAGCCGCAACACGGTGGCCTGGGCCGCCCGCCACCGCTATCCCTATCTGATGCTCGCCACCGAGTTGCAGCCGACGGTGGAATCCTTCGCCTACTACGACGAAGTGGCGGCGGAGGCGGGCTTCGAGGCCGGCACGGAGCATCGCGGCTACCTCTTCAAGGTGCATGTGGACGAAACCGAGGAACTGGCCGAAGAGGCGGGCCGCAAGTACGTGCAGGGGCCGAGCAACCCGTTCCTCGAAGGCAACCAGGGCATCGTCCGCCCGTTCATCCAGAACCTCCCCGGCCTCACCCAGCGCAACAACCTGCTGCCGACGATGAAGAGCTTTGCCGCGGCGGCATCCCGTGGCCGCGCCAGCCAGCACGTGAAGGAGCAGCAGAAGCAGGCCGAGCAGAAGCAGGAAGCGCCGCCGCCACCGCCGAAGGACATCTACAAGGACCAGACCGAGAAGCTCTCGATCATCTCCGGCACGCCGGACACGGTGATCCCGAAGGTGCGGCAAGTGCTGGAGACCATCCGCCCAGGCACCATCTTCTTCTGGGACGGCGACGGCGCCATGAGCCACGACGACCAGATGCGCAGCCTGCGCCTGATGGGTTCCGACGTGATCCCCGCGGTGCGCGAAATCGGCTCCGAACTGGGTCTCAAAGGCCCGTTCGAGAGCGACCCGGGCGGCGCCTCGGAAGCGCCGGCGGAGACGTCGCAGAAGCCGGCATCCGAGGGCTGACGCGCCCGCGAACGAGAGCCCAGGCAGTCAAGGAGAACAAGCGATGAAAGTGAGCATCGGCATCGGCGGCGCGGCGTCGAACGCGCGCCGGGACTTCGCCGAGCACGTCGCGTTCGTCGTCGAAGCCGAGAAGCTCGGCGTCGACACGGCGTGGAGCGCGGAAGCCTGGGGCCAGGACGCGGTGACGCCGCTCGCTTTTCTGGCGGCGCGCACGGAACGCATCCGCCTGGGCACCGGCATCATGCAGATCAGCGCCCGGGTGCCGAGCATGACGGCGATGACCGCGCTCAGCCTAGCGGCGATTTCCGGCGACCGCTTCCTGCTCGGCCTCGGCGTCAGCGGGCCGCAAGTGGTGGAGGGACTGCACGGCCGACCGTTCAAGGCGCCGTTGTCGCGGCTGCGGGAAACGGTGGACATCGTGAAGATGGCGTTCATCGGCGAGCGCCTCGCCTATTTCGGGCGCTACCACCAGCTGCCCCTGCCCGACGGCGAAGGCAAGGCGCTGCGGCTGGCCCAAGGCGGCAATCAGAACATCCCCATCTACCTCGCCACCCTCGGCCCGAAGGCGCTCGTGTACACCGGCGCCGAGGCCGACGGCTGGCTCGGCACCTCGTTCGTGCCGAGCGCTGCGGATGCCCACCTCGCGCACATCCGCAAAGGCGCCGAGGCCGCTGGTCGAGACTTGCGCGACATCGACATCCAAGTGGGCGGCACGGTCGCTTTCGGCGATGCGGAGGAACTGGCGCAGCCGCTCAAGGCCAGCCTCGCCTTCACCTTGGGGGCGATGGGATCCGCCACCACCAACTTCTACAACGAGGCGTACCAGCGCGCCGGCTGGGAGACGGTCGCCCGCGAAGCCCAGGCGCTGTGGGTGGCCGGACGCCGCGACGCGGCCATCGAGGCGATCCCCACCGAGCTCGTGCTCGCCACCAACCTGCTCGGCACGGAAGCCGAAGTAAGCGCTCGCTTGAACGCCTACCGTGACGCTGGGGTCAACACCATCCGCCTCGCCCCGGCCGGCGCGGACCTCACCGAACGACTCGACACCTTGGGGCGGGCGATGGACTTGCTGAAGAGCGCTTCGTAGATCAGTCGGGCTTGCGAAGCGCCCGCAGTTCCGCCTCCAGCGCGGCGATGCGCTCGGTCGCGGCGTCCCGTTCGGCTACGGCGGCCTCTCGTTCGGCCACGGCGGAATTCCGTTCTGCGACTGCGGCCTCTCGTTCCGCCCGCTCGCGATCCGCGCGCTTCCGCTCGTCGTTCAATGCGTAGGCGCTGGCGTAGGACTCTTCCACGCTAGGCAGAAGCTCGCCTGCCACCGGATCGTAGAGGCGCATCTCGCCCTGCTCCCGTACGCACAGCTCGAGCCCCAGCACCTCGGTCGCCCAGCGGCCGTAGCGGTTCGGGCGCACCAGTCCGTACAAATGCAAGACGCGCCCGCGATACGTGTACCGTCGCAGCCGGTAGCCCCGCAGCCGTTCCTCGAGGCGCTTGCCGTCCGGGTCGAACAGCCAGTATTCGCTCACGCCGAGGCGCCGGTACAGGCGCTTCTTCGCCCGCACGTCGGCCTTCCAAGTGCTGTTCGACAGCGCTTCCATCACGAAGTCCGGCGTCGGGTTCTCCCACAGCTTGTACGACAGCCGGTCCTTCCGGCGCTCCGCCCGCAGCGACACCATCAGGTCCGGACACACCACCTTGTTCCGCTGCCCCTGCCAGTAGGGCATGAGCAGGTCCGAGAACACCTCGCCGAGACTGTTTCGCCGACACCAGTCGCGCAGCGTCCAGAACGAGTCGGACGTCTGCTCGTAATGTTCCAGGTTCTGGCTCACGCTGTCGTCGACCGGGTAGCCTTCGTCGTCATAGCCGATCGGCGGGACGGGGATGTAGTCGACGCGGGGATCGGCCGGCTCCTGAGCCGGCAGGGGTTCCCGAGTTGGCGCTGGCACCGGCGCCAAGGCCGCCCACCGGCGCACGGGTACCCTCGCGCGGGGCGCGGGCGTTTGGCGATGGAGCGGAGTCGTCACGAACATGTCTCAAGAGTACCACCGTCGCGCACCGTCTGGTCGAAGTGCGGGCATGGTGGCTGGTTCCGTGCTGCGGTGGGGCGCGCCGGGCGGATTTCGCAAGCGGATTGCAGACATGTCGCACAAGGCATATCACGCTGATATCGCACTCTGGCAATCGGCAGGTCGCATGGGCGTTGTGCGGCGCGTTCGCGCAAAGGTATGGTTACCGCTACCCCACGGTAGTGGCGCGTTGTTGGAGAGGTAGAGTTTGAAAGGAACGCGGGCGACGAAGAGCGTTGTGCTGGGCGTTGCCGCGGCGCTCGCGTATTGCGCGTTAGGCGGCGAAGCGCCGGACGCGGCCTCCGAACCCGGCGACGACGCCGTCGAGACGGCACCGGCGGAACAGGCGGCGGAAGAGCAGGCGGCGGTGCAGCCGGGGCATCTCTTCGTCGCCGCTCGGCTGCTGCACTTCGAGCTGGTGGCGCTGCGCTACGTTCTCGGCGGGTCGAGCGCGCGGGATTCCGGCGCCACGCCGGAGGTGGTCGCCGCCTCGACGCGGCACGTCTTCAACCAAGCCCAAGTGCTGTTCATGAAGACGAACCAGCTCGGCGAGGAAGTCGCCGGGGATCGCGCCCTGCCGCTCGAAGCGGTCAACGCCGACTGGCGGCGGACGCGGGCGCGGCCCGCGCCCACGGGACGGGACATCGTGCCGGCGGACGCGCAGCGGGTCATCGTCGATTCCCACGATCGCGTCCGGGCGCTGTTGCGTCTGCGCAACGTCAACGTCTCGTTGCAGGATCCGCCGCCGCTCGATCTGTCCATGCGCTCGGCGGACGTGCTGGGCGAGATTTTGAGGATCAAGCGCCAGCTCAACCGGATGCTGGCCCGCGAGTTCCCCATGCGCAACGTCTACGATCTGATCCTGCAGGCCGTCAACTACGCCGGCGATCTCGGCGCCGGCTATCCGCCGTTCGCCCGCTCGCCGCAGGAAATGACGCCGCTGGACGTGTACCAGCGCCTGGTGGCGAACTTCGACCTCGTGCGCGACATCGGTTCGCAGGCGGGCGCGCAGGTGATCGACATGCGGTTCGAGAGCGAGCCGGACGAGGACGACATCACCCCCAGCGACATCTACGACTTCGCCGCCATGCTGCACGGCGAGCTCGTCTACCTCGCCGAGCGCCAAGGCGCGGAACACACGCGCCTGCCGAGGGGCGAATACACCATGCCCCGCGACGTGCTGCCGTGGCACGTCTTCCAGCTCATCGACGTGCTGGAAACCCAGCTGCGCAACTTGCAGCCGCAGGACGCGGCGGAGGCGACGAACGGCGAGGCCGAGGAGACGGAGTAGAGGCGCGGTTCAGCCGGAGCACTGCCCGCCGCCGAGGACGCAGAAGCGCGAGCAGTGCGGATGGTTGAGGGCGACGCCGCCGAGACTCTCGGCAAGCGTTCGCCCAAGCGCGAACTCGTCTTCGTACGGAAGCAACGTGCAGCTGGCCACTTGCGGGCCGGACGCGCCCTTGCGCCGAACCACCATGCGCGACGTGGCGCACATCACCTCGGCCGGGTCGACGCCGAGCAGTTCCCAGCACTCGGTGGTGATCTCCGGCGTGTCCGCTTGCGCATCCATCTCCGGGAACAGCACCAGCTCGGCCGGCGAATCCGCATCGACCGGAATGTCATACGTCTCGAACAGCGCCCGAAAGCCGGCGCGCATCTCCGCTTCGTCGTCGCCCCAGCGCAGCCGCCCGGCCACGCGCACCGCGAAGCCGTTGTCGCCGAGCCAGCGCAGGCCGTTCAACGTCGGCGCCCAGGAGCGGACGCCGCGCTCTTCCTCGTGCAGGTCGCGGCGGTAGTGGTCCACCGAAACGCGCATCACCAGCCGCTCGCCGTGGCGGTCTCGCAGCGCCAGCAGCGCATCGGCGCACTTCATCATCGGCCGCATCGCGTTGGTGAGCACGAGTACGCGGCAACCGGAATCCAGACTGTCCACCAGCATCGCCGGGAACTCCGGGTTCATGAACGGCTCGCCGCCGGTGAAGCCGATCTCCTCCGTGCCGAGTTCCAGCGCCGCGATTTCGTCCAGATAGTCGCGCACGTCGGCACGGGAGAGGTAGACCAGCCGGTCGTTGCGCGGGCTGGACTCGATGTAGCAGTGCCCACAGGCGAGATTGCACAACGTGCCGGTGTTGAACCACAGCGTGCGCAGCCGCCGCAGCGCCACCGTCGCGCGCCGCTTGCCGTCCGCCGTCCACATCGGATCGGCGAACTTGGCGACCGACGCCAGCCGAAGTTCGGCCACCCCGCCTGCCACCGCGACGCCCATGCCGTTTCCCGCAGCCATGCCGGAGCAACCTACTCCGTTGGCCGCCGGCAAGCAACGCCATGTCCGCAGGCCAGGCGTCGCCGCAAGCGGAATGTCGCGGCCTGTCGGCCTACGTCTCGGTGCCCTGGGTTTAGTCCGTCCGCGTGGTCGTGGACATGTTCGCGAGATGGCCTCGGCGGCTTTCCAGCAGGTTCATCACCGTCAACGGGCCGTCCGCCGCGACGCGCAGCCGCCACTTGCCGTAGCCGTCGCCCAGCCGCCCGGAGATGCCCTCGCCGCCGGTCTCCAGCTCGGCGGCCGTCGCGGTGAGCGACGCGCCGGCCGGCACCATGAGCGTTGCCGCGGTGGATGCGCGTCCCGCGTCGTCGATGCCGGTGACCGTGGCGGACACCGCCTCGGCGCCGTTGTTGATCAACCGCAGCTTGCTCTGCCGCCAGATGTTCGACCCGGGATTGAAGAACGGCACCCGGTGGGATCCGTCCGCGGCGATGGGCGCCACGTCGTGCATGGCGGCGAGGAATCCGTCTGGCGCGCGGACGTAGGAGAGCACCTGCAGGTCGAGCGCGGATGTGAGCGTCAGGCGCCAGTCACCGCGCCCGGCGCCCGCCGCGCCGACCAACCCCTTGTCGGCGTTGCCTTGCTCCAAGTCCCTGCTGTTGAACTGAACCGTCCGCCTCCCGTCCAGTTGCAGTCGCAGCGGGCCGTGCTTTGCGCCCGAGTCGTCAACTGCATCGATCAGCACCTCGCCGCCGAGACCGCCCAAATTGACCACGCGGACGAACCCTTCCAACCAGCCGCCAGCTGCCGGCAGCAACGGCACGCGGTGGCGGCGCCGCCCGTCGGCCGTCTCTTCCGCGTTGTCCGGCACGGAGGAGAGGTTGGCGAGATGTCCGCCGCCGCTCTCGACCAGACCCATCGCCAGCCACGGCCAGCCGGGCACCCGCAGCCGCCACATCCCCGCTCCGTCGCCGAGGCCGTGTTCGTCCTCCAATGCTTCGGCGCTCGCCGTCCACGCCTCTCCGTGCGGCACGTCCACCGCCTGCGGCATCTGCTCCCACTCGCCGCGGTCGTCGTAGCCGCCAACCACGACCTTCGCTCGCTCGGTGTCCCGGTTCACCAGCCGCAGGACGCTTCGGCGCGTGGCGTCGCCACCCGGGTTCAACGTCGGCAGCACCGCCTCCGCCGCCACGTCGTGCATCGGCGTCAGGAACCCGTCGACGGCGCGGACGTACGACAGCACCTCGATGTCCAAGGGTGAAGTCAGCGCGAGCCGCCATTCGCCGCTGGTCGGCACCCCGATGCCGACGAGTCCGAGGCCCGCCTTCCCGTTCTGTAGATCCCCCGAGGTGAAGTGGACCGCGCGCCGGCCCTTCATGCGCAAGCTCACCGGCCCGAAGCGGACGCCGGCATCGTCCCATGCCTCGATGAACACCGCGCCTGCCTCGGCGCTTCGATTGATCACGCGCACGAAGCCCTCGCGCGTCGCCCCGGCGGCGGGGAGGAACGGCACCGCCTCGCCCGTGAGCACGGCCGCGCCCCGCTCGCGCAGGGTCTCGGCGACCGCGAGCGCTTCCTCGCCCAAGGGGTTGCGTTGGGCGTCCAGCATCAGCAGCGACGCGGCGTCCAACAGCGGCGAGATGTCCCGCAGCGCGTTGTTCCTGATGTGCAGTTCCTCGGTGGCGGACCAGTCCGGGCCGGCCAGATCGGCGACTTGGTTATCGTTCAAGTGGAGGAAGCGAGTCCTTCCTGGCAACGGTTCCAGCGAGGAAATCGAGTTGCCGCCGAGCCAGAGTTCATTGATGACGATGAAGCGCGCCAATGCCGTCAGTGGACTGAGATCGGAGATCGAGTTGTCGGCGAAAGAGAGATATTGCAGCAGCGTCGTTACTGGAAGTGCCGGAATCTCCCGCAGCGCAGTGTTGTCCAAGGCCAAGTATCTGAGTTCTTCCATCCCCGCCAAGGGTCCGAAGTCGCCGATCGGGTTCCCATCGAGCGCCAAGACATGCAGTGGCAAGTCCGCAAGCGGCGAAATGTCGGAAACGTCGTTCCCGCTCAGCCACAGATATCTCAAATCCTGCGCACGCTCCAACCCCCGCAAGGACACGATGCCCTTGTTCGAGAGGCCAAGGCCAGGTACACGGGCGAGCTTATCGGCGGGCACTGGCGCTTCGTAGAAGTAAGGGTGGCTTCTTCCGATAACTCCTCCGTATAGAAGGGTGTCGTTTACTAGCTGGAGAATCAGAGCCTGGCGTAGCGCAGGGTCGTCGACGATTTCTGCGTTTGACCGTTGTCCCGTTGGCAAGTCATAGAGCACATCTACGCCTTTCGCCTTCAAGGCGGGAATGTCTGTCTCGACAGCGTTCCGGCTCAACCAAGAATTGTGTCGCAATTCCACGCGGCGTAGTTCGCCGCCGCTCAATAGTGGAGTGATCTCACTGAGCAGATTTCGTGATAGGCCGATGTACTGCAGCGACGCAAGAACAGACGGCGGGATCTCGTCGAGGCTTCGAAGCCCCGTCGCTCCAACGTCTAGATATCGAAGGGACGTGTGACTCGCCAACGAGGATAGGTCGCTCACGATGTACGCACTGACCAAAACTAGGTGCGTCAGGCTCGACAGCGCCGGGAAGGCGTTGAGATCGACATTGGTTGTCCCGCTCAAGCCAAGAGATGTCAGTGACGGGAGGCGAGACAATGTAGTGAGATCCAAGAGCGAAAGGTCCAAACGATCGAGTCCAAGCGTTGAGAGGTGGGTCAACGCGCTCAGCGGCGACAAATCCCTCACGCGAGTTTCGCCGATACGCAAGACCCTCAGCGGAAGGGCAGCTAGCGGAGATAGGTCGACTATGTTGGTTGCAGTGAGCTGGAGGAGATACAGCGATTCAAGGGCAGCCAGCGGCGCCAAGTCGCCAACGGGGTGTCGATATAGTGCGAGCGTCCGTAGCCGGGTGAGGCCGGAAAGAGGGGATAGGTCCGCGACTCCGCCCTCGGACGAGGATAGGCGCGTAAGGTTGGTCGCGAACTCAAGGCCGTCCAAGTTGGAGACCCCGTCACAGTCAACAAGGTCCGTTAACCCCGCCATGTCACCCTGCGTGATTTCGGCGCCCTCGTCCTTGGCTAGTGCGTTCTCCACACACTGTCGCAGTGCGTCGTCGGGGATTTCCACCGGAGTGTCGGCGAATGCGCTGATGCTTAAGGCGAGGGCGAGGGCGAGGGCACACACGAGCGCCGGCGGAAGTCTGCCGGCGACGGCAAACAGTCCAGAGGGGCTTGCGGCTTGAGGTGCCATGTCTCCTGATGACGTTTTACGGCGCCGGACGGCGCCGCCGAATATCGCTCTTGCGATGACGATTTCGATTGATTCTCAGGACGGCGTCTGCTGGGCCGTCCAAATCTCGGACGTTGCTGAGCCTCGATACACCAAGTGGCCTTCCGGTTCCGAGACTATAGCGGTTTGGGGTGGAGTAGAAAGGGATCCGTCTGTATTCTTGTAGACCAGCGCTTAGGCAGGTCGAGGTATAGGACATGATCGTGACGCCGCAAAGAATCCGGGCGTAGTTCGTGTAAAGTGAAGTATATCCACCGTTGTAGGAGTAGCTGGGGACTAGCCAAGCTCCTCGGTCGTGCAAGAGGCCTAGGTTGTGGCCGACCTCGTGGGCGAACACCCAAGCGTCTGCATTTCCGACTACGGACTCTCGCCCGCCAGCTAGACCGCCGTGGTTTAGGGCAACAAACGCGCTGATGAAGTCTGCGCCGAGCGTGTCCGCACGCCCATGGGCATGTTCACCCTTCAGCACATCAAGGACCTGGGCCATGCTGACCTCCTCGACGTCCAGTCGCTCGGCTCCGATGAGATTCAGCGACACGAGGGCCCCGCTGCGCTCGAGGGCGTCGTTCGCGTAGGCGACGGCTAGGTCGATGGCCAATTTCACTTCGGATTCGCCCCCTCGCGCTGCCTCCAGCGCCGGCGTCCAGAACGCCACAATGTCCACCACCGCGGCGTCGTCGCCCGCGTAGCTCGCTGGCGCCGGTGCGCGAAGCTCGACGGATGGCGCCGGCGCCACGCCTCCACATGCGAAAGGCTCGTCCGCAGCCTGCCGCACGGCATGGACGCCGCCGCCAACGTGCGCCACTTCGTAGTTCGCCCCCCATGTCCAAATGGATCCCGCCACCGCCCGCTGATGGACCGCGAGCGTGAGGAAGCCGCCCTTGCCGCCGTCGATGTGGCCGGAAAGGGTGTAGCCATCGGGGGTCCACGCCGTCCGATCGACCGTGACGTCGAACTCCACGCGCTCGCCGACGTTGAACAGCAGCCGGCTGCGTCCGAAGTCGCCGACTTCGGCGCGGGCGCGCCGCAGTTCGTCGTGCGCGATACGCACGAAACGGCCCTCGCGCTCCCCCGCCGGCACCTGCACCGCTTGGCTGTCCGGTGCCTGCGCCGGCAAGAAGACGCCGGACGCATGCCCGAAGTCGCCACAGGCAAACGCGAGGCCGATGGCCGCCGTCGTTGGCAGCCTCCTGAGCGACGAAAGCGCTCGTTCGGCGTCAATCATCGCAAGTCTCGGTCCTGTCCCCCAGAGTGCAGAACCAGAAGCAATGCCCGGGTGTGCCGCGCTCGTTGTCCGGACAGTCTCCGTACGACCACGTCGCGCCCGAAACGCAGTTCCTGTTCGATCCGCACAGCGTCGCTGGTACCGAACAGCTCTGCGTGTTGCAGGAGCGGCTCTCCGTTGCGGTACTCGATCCTGGACAGGAACCACCACACGCTTCCGTCACGGTCTTTCCCCTCGTTCTGCTCCTGCTCTGCGTGCCGCCGCCGCAGGTCGCGCTGCACGCACCCCAATCACTCCATTGTCCCCAGGAGCCCCACTGGCAGTCGCTTGGTGGTTTCGTACCCGTCGCAGGGCGGGTCGTGGTGCAGTCGCCAGTGTTGCAGCCGGCGTTGCAGGTTCGCGTCTGGGTGAAGGACTGCCCTGCGCAGACCGAGCCGACTCCGGGAGACCACGGGTCCCGACCGCACTCCACAGGGCAGTCGTGCGTATTGCAGGCTTGGCTTCGTGTTTCGGTGGCCGATCCAGGACAGGCACCGCCGCACGCTGCCGGCGCTGTCTTGCTTCTCGTTCTGCTGCTGCTCTGCGTGCCGCCGCCGCAGGTCGCGCTGCACGCACCCCAATCACTCCATTGTCCCCAGGAGCCCCACTGGCAGTCGCTTGGTGGTTTCGTACCCGTCGCAAGGCGGGTCGTGGTGCAGTCGCCAGTGTTGCAGCCGGCGTTGCAGGTTCGCGTCTGGGTGAAGGACTGCCCTGCGCAGACCGAGCCGACTCCGGGAGACCACGGGTCCCGACCGCACTCCACAGGGCAGTCGTGCGTATTGCAGGCTTGGCTTCGTGTTTCGGTGGCCGATCCAGGACAGGCACCGCCGCACGCTGCCGGCGCTGTCTTGCTTCTCGTTCTGCTGCTGCTCTGCGTGCCGCCGTCGCAACTGACGCTGCAGTCGGTCCAGTCACTCCATTGCGACCAAGGTCCCCACACACAGTCGCTTGCCTCCCTCGCCCCGGGCTCAGAACGACTCGTGGAGCAGTCGCCGGTGTTGCAGCCGGCGTTGCAGCTTCGCGTCTGGGTGAAGGAATCCCCTGTGCAGACCGTGTCGGGACTCGGAGACCAAGCGCCACTGCCGCAAGTTACGCAGGACTTCGTCCCCGGCAGCGTGCGGATCGTGGCGCAGTTGCCGGTGTTGCAGCCGCTGCGGCAGCTTCGCGTCTGCGTGAAGGATTGCCCCGAGCAGACCGTGGAACGGCTCGGCGACCAGGCGCCGCCGCAGGTGATCGATGCCGTCACGCAGTGCATCATTCCTGTTGCGCTGCGGCTCGTGGCGCAGTCGCCGTCATTGCAGCCGGCATTGCAGGTGCGCGTCTGGGTGAAGGACTGTCCCGAGCAGACCGTGGCCGGGCTCGGCGACCAAGCTCCACCGCAGGTCACGCAGGACTTCGTCCCCGTCGCACTGCGGCTCGTGGAGCAGTCGCCGTCATTGCAGCCGGCGTTGCAGGTGCGCGTCTGGGTGAGGGATTGCCCTGAACAGACGGTGGAGGCGCTCGGAGACCAAGCACCGCCGCAGGAGACTTGGGCCGGCGGCGGTTTCGCCAAGGAGCAGGTGGCGGAGTTCGAGCCGCCATGGTCGCCGTCGCAACGCCAGCGGTAGTGGCTCGTCGTGTCCGCGAACGCGGCGTCGTTGGCCGTTCCCGAACTGCAACCGTTCCTGGCGCTCTCGTCGCACACGCCGTCCACCGGCCGGCGCTTGAAGCACTTGTCCGAGTTCGCGCCGCCATGCTCGCCGTCGCAGCGCCAGAGGTACGCGGTGGCGATGTCCGCGAACGCGGCGTCGTTGGCCGTTCCCGAACTGCAGCCGTTGCGGACGGTCTCGTCGCAGACCCCATCCACCGGCACGTCCTGCACGCGGATGAAGCACTTGTCCGAGTTCGCGCCGCCACGCTCGCCGTCGCAGCGCCAGAGGTAGCCGTTGGGGGTGTCCGGGAAGGCGTCGTCGTTGGCCGTGCCTGCGGAGCAGCCGTTGCGCACGCTCTCGTCGCACACGCCATCCACCGGCATGCGCATGAAGCACTTGTCCGAGTTCGCGCCACCGTGCTCGCCGTCGCAGCGCCAGAGGTAGCCGTTGGGGGTGTCCGGGAAGGCGTCGTCGTTGGCCGTGCCTGCGGAGCAGCCGTTGCGTACGCTTTCGTCGCACGCACCATCCACGGGGAGGAATTTGACGCATCGCCCGGAGTTCGCGCCGGCGTTCAGGCCGTCGCAGCGCCACGCGTACATGTCGGGCCGGTCCGGGAACGCGCCATCGTTGGGCCTGCCCGCCGAGCAGCCGTTGCGTACGCTCTCGTCGCATACGCCGTCCACGGACACGTACAGAACGCACTTCTCGGAGTTCGCGCCGCCGTTCAAGCCGTCGCAGCGCCACACATGGACGACCTGGCTGTCCGGGAACACGGCGTCGTTCGGTCTGCCAGCGGCGCAACCGTTGCGCACGCCCTCGTTGCAGACGCCGTCTATCGGCTCCTGCCCCGCCGCGCCTTGGGCGGTCCACAGGGCCCAACCGAGCAACACGGCCGCGCCCATGCCGGATGCTCTTGCCATACGCCTGCCCCCGCTTCGTCTCCGACAGCGAGTGTACACGGTGAACGCCACGACAACGCAAAGCGGCGAAGTTCGCCAATTCAAGGCCAAGCCCACGCTGCCTGCTGCCGACCGCCGCCTTGGAACTCTTCCCCAAGACGTAAATGAAATCAATGGGTTGAAGCCGAAACATCGGTTCGCTTCCGGTCGATGGCATGAATAGTGCTCTTGCGAAATCCAAGCAATGAACGCTCCGGCGAGTGGGCGTTCCAAGTGGAGAGGGCGTGGAATGAGGCTGATACGCACTTTCGTCGAGCATCGCTTGGCCGCCAATCTCGGCATGGCGCTGATGGTGCTGGCTGGCGTTTGGGCGATTTCGGAGCTGCGGGTGCAGCTGAACCCCGACCAGCCGCGGCCCTACGTCAATACGCAGATCAGCTGGCGGGGCGCCAGCGCGGAGGACGTCGAGAAGCTCGTCACCACGCCGCTCGAACAGCAGTTGAAGACCATCCCGGACGTCCGTTCGGTGTGGAGCGTCACCCGCGACGGTTCGTCCTTCGTAGAGGTCGAAATCGAGCCGGACGCGGACGTGCAGGACGCCGTGGATCGCGTCAAGCAGGGCGTCTCGCAGATCCGCAGCCTGCCGCCGGACATCGAACCGCCGTCGATCTACGCGCTGCGCCAGCGCGACTTGGTGGCGGCGGTGCTGGTCACCGGCAGCGGCAGCCTGGACGAACTCATTCCGCTGGTGCGCGAGATGGAGAACGAACTGCTCGGCCGCGGCATCGACGCGGTGGAGTTCGTCGGCCTGCCGACCCAGGAGATCGCCATCCAGGTGGACAGCCGGACGCTGTTCGAGCTGGGCCTCACCTTCGCCGAACTCGGTGCCCAGCTGGCCGCGCTCTCTACCGATTCGCCCGGCGGAACCATCGGCGCTGGGGATCTCTCCCGCCAGCTGCGCAGCCTCGATCAACGCCGCGACGCCGCGCAGTTCGAGAACCTGCCGGTCACCACGGCGTCCGGCGCCTTGGTGCGCCTCGGCGACATCGCCAAAGTGGAGCGGCGCGGCCACGTCGACCAGCCCTACATGACGGTCGGCGGCAAGCCGGCAATCGCCCTCTTCGTGCGCCGCGACATGGAATCGGACTCGCTGGAGGCGGCCAGCAATCTCAACGCCTACCTGGACGCCAAGCGCCCCACCTTGCCGGAGGGCGTCTCCTTCAACCTCTTCCTGGAAGCGTGGGCCTTCATCCGCGACGAACTGCGGCTGATCGTCGGCAACGGCCTCGGCGGCCTCGCGTTCGTCATCGTCGCCCTGGTGGTGTTCCTGCGCGTGGGGCCTGCGTTCTGGGTGACGATGGGCATTCCGGTGACGTTCCTCGCCTCCCTGCTCGGCTTCTACTACCTCGGCGGCACCATCAACGCGGTCAGTCTGATCGGCTTCATCATGGCTCTGGGTATCGTCGTCGACGACGCCATCGTGGTCGGCGAAGAGGCCCTCACGCAGTTCGACGCTGGCAAGTCGCCGGCGGAAGCGGCGACCGCTGGCGCCAAGCGCATGTTCGCGCCGGTGGTGGCGTCCTCCCTGACCACGCTGTGCGCCTTCACGCCGCTGATCACCTCGGAAGACGCGCCGCTCACCGAGATCGCACTGATCATGCTGGTGGTCATCAGCGCGTCCCTGGTCGAGTGCTTCCTGATCCTGCCCGGCCACTTGCGGCACGCCTTCGAGCGGGCGCGCCGGAAGCAGCCGAGCAAACTGCGCCAACGCTTCAACGCCGGTTTCGCCCACTTCCGCGAGCAGCGCTTCCGCCCCTTGGTGCGCTACGCCGTGGCCAATCGCGCCGTCACGATGAGCATCGCCATCGGCATGTTTCTGGTGACGCTGCTGATCTGGACGGCGGGCTGGCTGAAGATGGAGATGAACCTGCACGTCGACTTCGAGGAAATCCGCGCCGACGTGCGCTTCGTCTCCGGCGCCACGACCGAGGACAAGCACCGCTTCATGGCGCATCTCGAGGAAGCGTTGGCGGACGCGGACGCGGCCGAGGGCGGCGGCAACCTCGTCAACCAGGTCGTGCAGATGAACACGGCGCGCATCAACAACGAGTTCAAGGGCGGCCCGCAGTTCGCCTCCATCCGCGTCGAAATGGTGTCGCCGGAGAAGCGCGCCCTTTCCGCGGACGAGTTCTCGGCGACGTGGCGCAAGAGCGCGCGGCGCTCGCCGGTGGTGGACGCCCTGACCATCGCCCAGGAACGCAGCTGGTCGTCGGACTTCTCCATCCTGCTCAAGGGCTCGGACGCCGCGGCCTTGAAGCGCGCCGCGGACGACGCGATGGCCGAACTGGTGACCCTGAACGGCGTCTCCAACCTGCGCGACAACCTGCCCTGGGGCCGCGACCAATGGCTCTTGAACCTCACCACCCAGGGCCGCGCGCTAGGCCTCTCCACCGGCGATCTCGGCCGCCAGCTCCGCGCCGCCTACGATGGCCGCCGCATCCAGATCTTCCAAGACCGCGAGAACGAACTGGAAGTGCGCCTGATGCTGCCGGAGAGCGAACGCGCGGACCTCTCGCGCATCGGCCGCTTTCCGGTGAAGACGCCGGGCGGCGAGATGCTGCCGCTGGCCACCGTGGCCGACATCGAAGCGCGGCGCGGCATCGACGCCATCCGCCACCACAACGCCGAACGCACGCTCTCCATTCGCGGCGACGTCGACTTCGGCGTCATCAGCGGCGGCGAGGTGGTCGAGTACTTCAACGAGAACATCCGCGAACGGCTGGTGGAGCGCTACGGCATCAGCACCCGCCTCGACGAACTGAGCCTGGCGCAGTACGAGACCACCAGCGCGTTCGCCGTGCAGTTTCCGATTGCGCTGGCGCTCATCTACGTGGTGCTGGCGTGGATCTTCGCGTCGTGGAGCTGGCCGCTCGCGGTGATGGCGGCCATCCCGCTGGGGCTGACCGGCGCCATCCTCGGCCACGTGCTGCTCGGCCTGCACATCAATCCGATGTCGCTGCTCGGCCTGTTCGCGCTCACGGGAATCATCGTCAACGACTCCATCATCCTGGTGAACACCTACAAGCGCCTCGTCGCCGAAGGCACGGCGCCGCATCAGGCCATCGAGGACGCGGTGTGCATGAGATTGCGCCCGGTGCTGCTCACCTCGTTGACGACGCTCGCCGGCCTGTTCCCGCTGATGCTGGAACAAGCGCCCATCGGCGCAATCTTCAAGCCGCTGGCTGCGGCCATCTGCTTCGGTCTGCTGTACGGCACGCTGCTGGTGCTGGTGGTGATTCCGGTGCTGCTCTCGCTGGTGATCGGCGCCGGCGAACGCGCCGCCGACTGGCGCCGGCGCATCGGGCTGAGGATTCGGGAGTTGGTGCCGCGCCAGGCCGAAGTCCGCACAGGAACATGAGAGGGTAGAAACGTGGACGAAGGGATTACGCACAACGCCCGTCAATCGATTGGCAAGCGGCTGCTCTCGCGGCTGCGCACCATCAAGCGCCGCAACTGGGTGCTGATGGGCGTCCTGGGAACGACCGCGCTGGTGAGCACCGGCCTGGTCGCGTTCGCACCGGAACCCGACCGCGTGCCAGCCGACCGGAGCGCCCTGCCGGTCATCGGCGAACGGGTCGCGCCGGGCGTCCACTCGCCGCACCTGAACCTGTTTGGCCGCGTCGAAACGCCGCACAGCGCCAGCCTCACCGCCCTCGTCTCGGCGGCCGTAGCCGGCCTTGAAGCCAAGGAAGGCGAGCGCGTGGCCGCAGGCGCGGTGCTCGTGCAGCTCGACACCACGGACGCTCGATTGATGTTGCGGCGTCGGCAAGCCGCCGTGGCGCAGGCGGAAGCGGACCTCGAAGCGCTCAAGCTCGCCGGCTTGGACGACGCGGAAGTGCTTGAACACCAGAAGCAGCTGCAACGCCTGGCGCAGAACAAGGTGGAGCGCCACCGGCAACTGCGCGAGCAGGGGTCGATCTCCCAGGAAACAATGAACGCGGTGCTGCAGGAGAGCCACGCGCAGTCCATCGCCCTCTCGCGGCAGCGCAATCTGGTGGACGGCTTCGAGCACCGCCTGGCGCGCTCGATGGCGCAGTTGGAAACCGCCACCGCAGCCTTGGAGGAGGCGAAAGTGAACCTGGAGCGCACCAGCATCCGCGCCCCCTTCGCCGGCCGCGTCACGCGCATCGCCGTGGCGCCGGGAGAGCTGGTCTCCCCCGGTCTGGTCGTCGCCGAAATCTACGACGACAGCGCTCTCGAAGTCCGCGTACAGATCCCCACCGCGCATCTGCCAACGCTGGAACGGGCATTGGCGGCCGGGCAGAACCCGGCGGCAAGCGTGGACTTCGGCGACCGCCGCGCGAATGGCGCCCTAGACCGCCTAGTCGGCGCAGTTGCCAAGGGCCAGTCTGGCGTCGATGGCTTGGTAAGGCTCGAAGGTGGTGCCCGCCCGCCGGACCTCGGCCGCGCCGTCAATCTGCGCATCACGCTGCCGCCGGTGGCCAACGCGGTGGCCGTTCCGGTCCCGTCAGTGTACGGCCAACGCCGCCTGTTCCTGATCGAAGACGACCTGCTCGTCGGCATCGACATCGAACGCCTAGGCGAAACAACCACCCCCGACGGCACCCTCAAGCTGCTGGTTCGCGCTCCCGCATTGGCGAACGGCGCCACGATCCTCTCGTCGCAACTCTCGAACGCCGTCACCGGCTTGCGGGTGAGTGTCGCGCCGGAGGAAGGCGACGCGGCTTGACGGCAAGCCCTGCCCGCTTCCGAACCGTCGTGTTTGCCAATCCTCCTTCGCCACTTACAATCGCCATTCCGACCGGCTGCAAGGGGCCGCGATGGTCGAAGACATCGAGGCGCGGCTGCGCGACGCGCTTGGCGAGGCGGAAGTCGCGGTGGATGGCGAGGGCAATCGGTTCGTCATCGACGTGGTCTCGGACGACTTCGAGGGCTTGAGCCGCGTCAAGCGGCAGCAGGCGGTCTACGCGGCGATCCAGGACCTGATCGCCTCCGGCGCCATTCACGCCGTCACCATCAGGGCTGCGACGAAGGCGGAACGCAGTTGAACGCCTCGTGATCCGGCGCTTGTGTACCCGCTCGGCGGGGTTCGAGGGCGAACTTCAGGCGCTTCTCGCTTGGGAGGCCAGGGAGTCTTCGGAGGTTGCCGACATTGCCGCGGCCGCCATGAAAGCGGTGCGCGAGGGTGGCGACGCGGCGCTTCTGGACCTCGTGCGCAGGCACGACAACCTGCGCGTGTCGGATGTGGCCGCTTTGGAACTCCACGCCGAGGACCTCGACCGCGCTTTGGCCTCTTTGCCGGCCGCGGGTCGCGCTTCGCTGGAGGCCGCGGCGACTCGGATTCGCAGCTATCACGAACGGCAGCCAGGTGCCGACTTCACGTTCGTGGACGATCTTGGCAACGAACTGGGGCAGCGCGTCACGCCGCTCGACCGCGTGGGCGTCTACGTGCCTGGCGGCCAGGCGGCCTATCCCTCCACGGTGCTGATGACGGTGATTCCCGCCCGCGTGGCCGGTGTCGGCGAAGTGGTCGTCACCGTGCCGACGCCGAACGGCGAACGCAACGCCCATGTGCTCGCCGCCATGCGCATCGCTGGCGTGGACCGGGTGTTCACGGTGGGGGGGCCGCAAGCCATCGCCGCGCTCGCCTACGGTACGGACACCGTGCCGAGAGTGGACAAGATCGTGGGCCCCGGCGGGGCACTTGTCGCTGCGGCGAAGCGGCTGGCGTTCGGCCCGGTGGGCATCGACTCCATCGCCGGGCCGAGCGAAGTGCTGATCGTCTCGGACGGCAGCGCCGCCCCGCGCTGGATGGCCCTCGATTTGCTGGCGCAAGCAGAACACGATGTCACCGCGCAGGCGATTCTGCTCAGCCCGGACGCAGCGCATCTGGACCGCGTGGAGGCCGCCCTCGAAACCGAGCTGAAACGTCTGTCGCGAGCCGACATCATCCGCCGCTCGCTCGCCGAGCGCGGCGCTTTGGTGCGAACGCGGGACTTGGCGGAAGCCTGCGAGATTGCGAACCGCGTTGCCCCGGAGCACCTCGAACTCGCTGTGCGCGACCCGGACGCCCTGCTGCCGGCCATCCGCCACGCCGGCGCCATCTTCCTCGGCGCGTGGTCGGCGGAAGTCCTGGGAGACTACAGCGCCGGCCCCAGCCACGTGCTGCCGACCTTCGGCACCGCCCGCTACGCCTCCCCCCTCGGCGTGTCGGACTTCCAGAAGCGCTCGTCCATCATCCGCTCGACCGCCGCATCGGTGGCCCCGCTGGCCAGAATCGCCGCCGACATCGCATCAGCCGAAGGCCTGACCGCCCACGCGGCATCCGCCCGCGCCCGTTTGGGCGACAACTGCTGAGGACTCTACGCGGCAGCGGAGATCGGCGTGGGAGGCCGGTGTTTGCATCACTCGGCCTTCGGTACCGGCAGCCCAAACCACTTGAGTGGGATTTCGTTGAACATGTAGTGACAATTCATGCTGTGAACGTAGTCGAGTACATCTTTGTACTTGGGTTGCTTGTACCAGTCGTTTAGCACGTACACATATTCGACCCTGAGATGCAGTTCCCGCGTGAGTTTGACGTACTGCTTTCGCTTGAAATCGCATGTTTGCAGCTTCTCGTCCACCGATCCATTTACTTGCTGGAATTTGATCTCAATAATGAACAGCGTGTCGCGAACAACCACCAACAGTGCATCGTCCGGTAGGATCTGCCTAGAGATCAAACGTCGCCAATTGACGCCTTTTTCGTCGAGGAACTTGTAGAACCCGTGCTTTTGGAACATCCGCGCTACTTGGCGACCTTCGTATAGAACGCTGAGGCCGGCTTGGTCGGACGACGCTTTGACGTCGTATCCGACCAGTTCCCGGAACCTGCTCTCGAGACTCACTTTCTTCTCAAACAGAAGTCCCGTTGCGGTGCTCCCTCCACCGCGCCCACCTTCCTTCACTGGCCATCTCCTGTTTGGAAAATGTCCGACATGGTGGCATCTAGCGCCGTGCCTAGGCGATCCTTCGAGAGACGCACGAAATCGTCTTCGAGTTCACAACCAACGAATCTTCTCTTCGTTTGGATCGCCACCACACCTGTCGTCGAACTGCCAGCGAACGGGTCGAATACGAGGTCTCCTTCGTTCGTGGACGAGAGCAGGATGCGCTCCAGCAGGCTCACTGGCTTCTGCGTGGGATGCTTGCCATGAACCTTCTCGTCGCGTTTCGGCGCGGTTAGTCGCCACACGGACTTCATCTGCTTGCCGGAGTTGTGGGCCTTCATCAGGTCGTAGTTGAACAAGTGCTTCGAGCGTTCGTTCTTCGCCGCCCAGATGATCGTCTCGCCAGCGTGGGTGAAGTACCTGCAGGAGAGATTCGGGGGCGGATTGGGTTTCTCCCAAGTGATGTCGTTGAGTATCTTCATGCCCAGCTGCTGCATCGCGAAGCCCACCGAGTGGATGACGTGGTGCGTGCCGGAGACCCAGATCGTTCCGTTCGGCTTGAGTAGTCGCTGGCAACGCATCAGCCAGGCGTGGTTGAACTCGTGGTTCAGTTGCGGGCCGCGCGATTTGTCCCAAGTTCCCTTGTCGACTTTGACCATTCGCCCGGCGTGGCAGGAGATGCCGCCGTTGGAGAGGAAGTACGGCGGGTCCGCGAAGATGGCGTCGAACCTGCCGTCGGGGTGTTGCTCGGAAAGGCGATCCATCAAGTCCAAGCAGTTGCCGTGGTAGAGCCAGACGCCCGCGCTCTCGTCCTCGAAGGCGCAACGCAGGTACACGTCCACTGGTCGGCCCAGAGGCGAATCGTCGCCGTTCGAATCGATGCCCATGAGCGCCTGGGTCACAACCCCCGCTTCTACAACGCCGCGAACGCTTCCCGTTGGCGCTTGAGCCGAGATTCGCGTTCGGCGGCGAAGCGGGCCACGCCTTCGGCGATGGAACTCTGGTCGAGGTGCGCTTCGGCGATCACGTCCGGCTCCAGGCCGCCGGTGAGCCAGCGGTCGTGCCAGTCCGAGACCAGCGAGTATTCGTCGGTCAGCGGGCCGACGTCGCGCAGCGGCCACATCCGTCGCGTGCCGGTGGACACCACCATCAAGTCGTAGCGCGCTTGCGGGGGGAGCACCGCGTCTCGATACGCTTGCGGCTGCCGTTCGAACAGATCTTCGCTGATGGCGGCGATCACCTTCACGTTGATGCCGTCGGCTTCCAGCTGCGGCAGGGTGCGCATCAGATTCACGGTGGAACTCGAACCCTGGACGAGAACGTAGCCGTGGCGCGGCTTGTCGGCGTCGAAATCGCGCAGCACGTAGAAGCCCTTGCGGGCGGCGAGCGGGTCCGAATCGGCGAACGTCGAACGATCCGCCACTGGGAAGTCCGGGCGGGCGACTTCCAGCACGATCACGCCCACCAGCGGATCCCGGGCGGCGATTTCCGCCGCGGCGAAATAACCCGGCGCCACGTCGTTGTAGTCCCAGAAGTTGAGGGTGATCGCCTGCCCGCGCGGGAACAGCTTCCACACCCCGGGCGCGAAGATGCCGAAGTGGGTTCTGGCGTCGGCAGCGGTTTCCGGCCCGGAGTGGCCGGCGAGGATGTTCAGCACGCCCAGGCGGAACGGGCTGTCCTGGTTCTGCTGGCTCCACACCCGCGCCGGCAGGTACATGAAGGGCGTGAACGCGCCGTAGCTGCCGGAGAGCGCCCAGACGCCGCTGTGCATGGCCGGGTCCAGCGAGGCGCTCTGGCCGACGAGGCCGACCGCGGTGGAGGCGTTGCCGGCTTCCTGAATGGCCGCCTTCAAGCGCGTGCCGGATTGGTTGGAGACGGGGTCGTAGTGGCCGGTGAGCGAGCCTTTCTCCACGTTGATGGAACTGGAAAGATCGGCGGAGATGGTGATGAAGCGGTTGTCCGTGACGTGGTTCATCCACTTCACGACCTCCGAGATCGCGCGCCGCGTGCCGGCCACTTCGCCGGCCTTCTTGAAGAGTTCGATGCCGACCTCGCCCTGCGCTCCGGTGACCGTCTGCGGGGCGGTGGGCAGGTTGTCCACGCGCAGGCGGTCGTCCTGGAACGGGTCGCGGCTGTTGGTCACGCGCAGTTTGTGATCGTCGCGCACCTGATCGCCGATGGCCACCACGCGGTCGCTCAGCCACTCGCCCAGGCCGTTCTGTTCGAGGACGGACATCGCCACGTCGATGTTGGTCTTGAACTGGCGAAGGCGCTCGGCGGGATCCTCGATGGCGCCGTCGCGAATGCCTTGGAAGGTCACGCCGAAGCGCTGCTCGAAGGTTTCGGCGAGCGCCACGAAGTAGGGCGCGTTCATCTTCATGTCGTAGGGGTGGCTGGGATGGCCGACCACCTGGTCGCCGTAGCCGGGAATCCGCCCGTCCTGCGCGGCTGGCCACCAGCCCTTGGTGGTGTTGCCGACGACGATCATCGGCCGGCGATCGTTCGGGTCCCAGCCCTCCATCGTCTTCAGCGCGGCGAGCACCTGGTCGTAGTCGTTGCCGTCGTCCAGCGATATGACGTTCCAGCCGTAGGACGCCCACTGGTCGGCGATGTCGTAGCCGCCGATGGATTCCGCCACCACGCCGCCGATCAGCGAATCGTCGATGCCGGCGTTGTTGTACGAAAGCAGCACGCGCAGCCGCTTGCCGACCCGCTGCGCCACCGCTTGCGTCTTGAACTCCTGGGCGTGGCCGGAGGTCATGGCGAACTCGCCTTCGAGGGCGACGATCTTCGGCGCGTCGCCTGCGCCCATGAAGTCCCAGAACGCGGCCTTGCCGGCTGCCGTGGCGATGCCGATGCCCGATGGCCCGCCGTTCACGTCGTTGATGAGGTCGGTGGTTTCCGAGTGCCCGGCGAGGGAGCGGATGCCGCGTTCCTTGGCCTGGGCGAACAGCGGATCGTCGAGCAGTCCGGCGTCCGCCAGCAGCGTCGAGAGCGCCCCGGCGCCGCGCCGAAAGCCGATCGCGTCCACGGCCAGCATGGCGACTTTCGGATCCACCCGGTAGCGGGCGTCGCCGGTGGCCGCGAAGCGTCGCGCCATCGCTTCGCCCTGGATCATCCACAGCGCGTAGAGGGTCGGAATGTTGTGCCCGCCGGCGAGCAGGAGTTTGTCGCCGAAGGGATGCTTCGGGCGGCGGTAGTCGTAGCGCAGCCCACCGTGTTCCGGCCCGGCGAGGTGCAGGGCGATGTTGTACGGCGTGTACGCAAGCGGGCCGCCGAAGTGGCCCGTCTGCTGGTAGTTGCCGAGCAGCGTGAGCGTCATGGCGGTCATGAAGCCCACGTCTTCGAGACGCGCTCGGTCGTAGGCGGGCACTTCGACGGTTCTCTCGGTGGCTTGGCCGCGCGTCGCAGCGGTGCGCACCAACACGGCGTTTCCGTTGGGCATTCGGCGTTCTCTCGCTTTTTCCTCCCTCGCCGCCGAAGCGCGGCGAGGCATGTGGTCATGGCGTCGGCGGGGGATCGCCGGCACGTCGATGAGTCAGCCTAGCGCAACTCGCGCCACGGTGTCATCCGCGATTGGCGTGGTGTCAGCGCGGCGCCGAGCTAGCCGAGCCCCAGTTCCCCCCGCCACAGCCGCTCGACGAACGCCTTGGCCGGCAGGATGTCTATGCCGTCCTCGGTGCGTCTGGGGAGCGGCTCCAGGCAGACCAGCACGCGGTGCGCTTCCGGATGGTCCTTGGCGAAGCTGCGCAGCCCCTTCAGATGGCGACTGCCGATCTGGGCGCTCGCCTTGGCTTCCACCGCGACGCGGGCGTCGCCGAGCACGAAGTCCACCTCCGCGCCGCTGGACAAGCGCCAGTAGCTCAGCTTGTCCTTGAGCTCGCGGTAGGCGATGCAGGCGGTGAGTTCGTGGAACACCCAGTTCTCGAACGCCTTGCCGTAGGCTTCGGACCCAGGCGCGAGGACGCCGCGCTGCGCCAGCCGGTTGACGATGCCCACGTCCGCGAAGTAGAACTTCGAGGCGCGCAGGATGCGCCGCTTCGGGCGCCGGCGATAGGCCGGTAGCCAGCGGCCAAGCAGCGTATCTTCCAGAATCTCGAAGTACGCCCGCACGGTGTGGCTGGAGACCCCGCAGTCCGCGGCGACGTTCGTGAAGTTCACCATCTCGCCGTCGCACAGCGCCGCCGCGTGCAGGAAGCCGGAGAACGCCGGCAGGTTGCGCACCAGCCCTTCGGCGGCGATCTCCTCCTTCAGGTAGTTGTCGACGTAGGCGTCCAGGCGGCGGTCGGGACTGCGGGCTTCGAGCATCCGCGGCAGATAGCCGTGGTTCAGCATGCGGGTCAAGTCGAAGCCGGCGTCGAGTTCGGCCGCGGTCAGGCCGCGCAACTCGAACCGCAACGCGCGTCCGCCCAGCAAGTTGGCTGCGCCGCGCCGCACCTTGCGGGCGCTCGAACCGCACAGCGCGAAGTTCAGCCCGCGGTTCTCGATCAGCCAATGCGCCTCGTCGAGCAGCCCCGGCACTTTCTGCACCTCGTCGATCACGACTTGGCCGTTCTCCCCGTCCTGCCCGCCCCGCAGCCAGCCAGCCGCCGCCATCTCTTCCCGCAGCCGCTCGGGATTCGTCGTGTAGCGGCGGAACTCGTCCGCCTTGAGCAGATCGATCCAGCGCACGCGCGGTCCGCTCGGAAAGCGCTCTCGCAGCAGCGTGGTCTTGCCGGTCTGCCGCGGCCCCCACAGGAAGAACGTCTCTTCGCCGAGCGCGGGCAGCCGCAATTCTCTTCCGATGGCCACGGGGTCCGACACGATTCACCGCCTTCCAGAATGCTGCATTTTTGAACCTCAACTTCAAATTTACATGATATTTTGAAGTAGCACCTCAAAATTACACGCGAAATTCACACCTCGTACACATCTCTTCACCGTCGCGGGGCCTCTTCAAGTGGCGTGTATTCTTGAACCGTCACTTCAAAATTACATGCAATTTTGAAGTTCAACTTCAAAATTACACGGTTTATATCGCCTGCACTCGCCTTCGAGACGTGCGGCGCTGGCGGTGTGCCGACCCGCCTAGAACGTCAACGCGCCCTCCGCGGAGATGGCTGCCGGTCGGCCGCAGAACTCTTCCTTCGTCATGGCGTCGAGCACGTCGGCTTCCCGCGTGTTGCCCCAGGTGCGCCGCCCGTCGTCGAGCAGGCAGGCCGCGAGGCCCTGGGTCGGGCCGTCGGCGCCGTACATCACGGTATAGCCTTCGATGCGCACCGGTCCCGTCCACGATTCGGCGACTTCCCGAGTCGGCGCGGCGTCCACTTCGGCTTGCGGTTCGTCGTGGCGGAAGCCTTCAAGCGGCGCCGCCGTGGAGTAGACGCCGAAGGCGTGCTTGGTCACGAAGCCGCCGTTGCTGGTGACGAGCCCGACCTCGCCCGGCCGTTCGCGCAGCACCTGCGCGGTTCGGGCGATGGCGTGCATCACGTAGTTGTTCAGCGGCCCGCCGCCGAAGGTCAGGCCGCCGGTGACGGTGAGCGGGCGATCTTCGCCAAGGCCGAGTTCCTGCGCGGCGATCTGCACGGCGGAGGGAAAACAGCTGTAGAGGTCGACGTGGCCGATGTCGGCGAGCTCGACCTGCGCGAGTTCCAGGCAGCGGGCGCCAGCGATGCGAATTGCGGGCGAGCTGTGCAGATCGTCGCGGTTGGACACGGCGTAGGTGTCGTGCGCCTCGGTGCCCGCCCACGGATGGATCCACTTGCGCTCCGGCACACCCAAGCGGCGGGCCGTCTCCACCGAACACAGAATCAGCGCCGCGGCCTGGTCCACGTTGCTGTTGGAGTTCATCAGCTTCGTGTACGGAAAGGAGATTCGGCGGTTGAAGCTGCTCGGCTCGCGGATTTCCTCCGCTGTCTTCGCATCGCGCAGCCAAGCGTGGGGATTGCCCGCGGCGACGCGGCTGAAGCCCGCCCAGAGTTCGGATATCCGCTCGACGTGCGCCGGCAGCGACTCGCCCCGCGCATGGCGAATGGCGTTCTCGAAGATCGGATACATCTGGATCGGCTCGGCGATGCCGCGCTTCGCCTCGATGCGGTGGCGCATCTTCAGCTCCACTCCGAAGCGCCGATCCGGCTCTCCCGGCGCGTCGCGCCACTGGAGTTCGACTCGGCCGCGCCGCGCCTTCGCCTGGGTGCGCCCGCACTCGGCGCCGACCAGCACGACGATGCCGCGTTCGCCGCGCTGGATCTCCAACGCCGATTCGTTCAGCACCGACTGCACCGAGTTGCCGCCCCAGGTGGAGACGCCGGTCTCCGCCTGCGGACTGCCGATGGCCTCCGCCACCGCCTTGGCCGGATTCCGATAGGGCCACATGCCGCGGATCGCGCGCACCGAATCCACTTGCCGCAACAGTGCCGGAACCTCGGCGTCCGCGGCGGCCTCGCGCACGGCGTCGATCATCAAGTCCAGCGGTTCGGCGCCGTGGCCGCGCACCGGGTCCGCGTCGCGCTGCTCAAGTTGCGCGACGCCGATCAGCACCGGCATGGAAGCGTGTGCGGGCATGGTCGCCATCTTACCGCTCGCCAGCGAGTACGCCGCGAAACACGTCCGCATCGACGTTGCCGCCGGTGAGTACCGCGGCCACCCGCTTGCCGGCGCATTGCTGGCGCTCCTTCAGCACCGCGGCGAAGGCGGCCGCCCCGGCGCCTTCGGCGACGTTGTGCGTGTCCGTGTAGATGGCGCGCATGGCGCTGGCGATTTCCGCTTCGCCGACTTCGACGATTCGCGCCGCGCCGGCCCGGATGATCGCCAGCGCTTCGGGGCCGGGAACGCGGCAGGCCATGCCGTCCGCGAAGGTGTCCGCGCTGTTCGTCTCGACCACGCGCCCGGCCGCGAAGCTCAAGGCCATGGCCGGTGCTTCGGCCGCCACCACGCCGACGATCTCGGTCTTCAGCCCCAGCAGATCGCGCACGCCGATCAATCCGCAGATGCCGGACCCCATGCCGATGGGCACGTAGACCGCATCCAACGCCGGCACGGCCTCGAAGAGCTCCAGCGCGTAGGTGGCGACGCCGCGCACCAGGGCGGGATGGAACGCTGGCACCAGCAGGGCGTCGCTCTCGGCGGCCTGCCGCTCGCACTCCACCCGCGCCGCGTCGAAGTCGTGCCCGAACTCGACCAGTTCGGCGCCCCAGGCGGCCATGGCCGCGTTCTTCTCGACGCTGTTGCCGCGCGGCGCGAACACGGTGGTCGGCACGTCGTGGCGGCGCGCCGCGAAGGGAATGCTCTGGCCGTGGTTGCCCCGCGTGGCGGCCACCAGACGCGGCGGCAACTTCCCGGCGCGCTTCAACTCGTCGAGATAGACCAGCCCGCCGCGCACCTTGAACGCGCCGATGGGCGTGTGGTTTTCGTGCTTCAGCCAGACGTCGCAAGCGGCGCGTTCGCAGAGCCCCGGCCAGCGGTACTGCGGCGTGGGCG
Source organism: Candidatus Azotimanducaceae bacterium (assembly GCA_965243175.1). Lineage (GTDB taxonomy): Bacteria > Pseudomonadota > Gammaproteobacteria > Pseudomonadales > Azotimanducaceae > VXYL01. Next base: position 4,682,529 of record OZ251532.1, read on the forward strand.
GCATCGCTTCGCCCACCACTTCGCGGGCGTGTTCCATTTCCGCCCGGGTCAGCTTGCTCATTGAAGTACGCCCGCCTCGGGCCGGTACTGCGGAACCACGTAGGGACCTTGCGGAACCACCGCCACCGCTCGGTCGCCGCTCGCCGCCACGCTCTCGGCCACGGCGTCTTCCAGCGACTCGATGCAGTCCACGCAGGTGAGCGCCTGGTCGTCTTCGTCGAGGTCGCTGCGCATCCGCACTCGCGCCGCGCGTTGCGCCTTCAGCAGCATTTCGCTCTCCCATTCGTCCACGTCCGCCATCCGCTTCCGCGTCAAGGCGTCGAGAAACCGCTCCGCGCCTTCGTCGCGCAGCCGCTTCTGAGCGGCCCGAAAAGCGTTGGAACCGATCCCCTCGGCGCACTGCGCGGCGAGGATCAAGGTGGCGTCGGGAGCGGCGATGTCGAGCGGCGTCACCATGCCCTTCACGGCCTGGTAGTAGGTCTGGTCCAGCGGGAACCCGGCGCTGGTCGTGACCACGGTGCGAAAGCGCCGCGCCACCGGCACCGTCAGATAGCGGCTGGCGAACGCCACGGCTTGCTGGTGGCTGGCGGCGATTGCGCCGAAGTTCAGGAACGAGAGGCGGCGCGATTCGTCGATCACGGTGTTGAGCGCGTAGACCGCGCCGAGCATCCGCACCATCTCCAATTGTTCTTCGTGCAGCGGATTGCCATCGAGGCGGCAGGGCAGGGCGTGGGGATGTTCCATGAAGCGGGCGCTGTGGAAGGTGCGGATGGTGTCCGCGTGGGCGATGCCGGGCGCCACCACCTTGCGCCCCCCGGAGTAGCCAGCCATGAAGTGCGGCTCGACGAGACCGGTAGCGATGCGCAGATCGGCATCGACGAAGCGACGGTCGAGCTTGGTCGGCGTGCCGCGGGTGGCGGTGGGCCCGAGGTCGACGTGCGCGTCGTCGTCCTGCGCATCGTGGTTCACCACCCGCACCTGCTCGGCAACCCACGGATCTCCAAGCACCGCCGCCAGTTCGTCGCCTTCGTTGGGACGATGCAGCCCAGTGGCCACGAGCACCGTGACGTCCCCGGCGTCGATGCCAGCGCCCAGCAACGTCTCGATCAACGGCCGCAGAAACAGCCCGTTCGGCACCGGCCGCGTGACGTCGCAAACCAGAACGCACGCCGACCGCTTCCCCTCGGCAAGCTCCGCAAGCGGCGGGCAACCAACCGGCATGGCCAAGGCCCGTCGCACCGCCGCCAGTGGCGCCGCGACAACCGGCATGGGTGGCTCCGCCACCACGGTCACGTCCCACTCGTCGGCGAGAGAGAGCGGCAGCCGGGCCTTGCCGTAGGGCAGTTCGACGATCAAGATGCACACTCAAACGTATCGAGCCGCGAAGCGTACCAAAGCGTCGGGTGCCGCGAAGCGTACCAAAGCGTCGGGTGCCGCTTGCGGCGTTGCGCGACGACGAAGCGCATCGCCGCACCAGCGGCGAGTCAGCGGACGCGATCGTCCGCCGCCGCAGCTTCGACCTTCGCGATCAGCTGGTCGAGCGGGTCTGCCAAGAGCCACTCGCCGATCTCCACCAGCGTGGCCGCCGAACGCACCTCGTCGAGGAGCGGATCCAGACGCCTCGCCGACTCGCCGAAACGCACCGTCGCCAGCCTTCGCAGCCCCCTGCGCTCGCCTTCGGCGCGCCCCAGCTCGATTCCCTGCTCGATGCCCTGCTCGATTCCCTCGGCGCGTCCCTGCTCGAACCACTCCTCGGTCCAGCCCCTGGCCCTTTCCTCCAGTTGCGAACGAAACTCGTCCAGACTCGCCATCGCTTTCATCTCCTCCGCCATCTCGCCGTCCACGCCCAGCCGTCGCAGCGCCGCCGCACCAGCGGCGAGTCAGCGGACGCGATCGTCCGCCGCCGCAGCTTCGACCTTCGCGATCAGCTGGTCGAGCGGGTCTGCCATGAGCCACTCGCCGATCTCCACCAGCGTGGCCGCCGAACGCACCTCGTCGAGGAGCGGATCCAGACGCCTCGCCGACTCGCCGAAACGCACCGTCGCCAGCCTTCGCAGCCCCCTGCGCTCGCCTTCGGCGCGCCCCAGCTCGATGCCCTGCTCGATTCCCTGCTCGATGCCCTGCTCGATTCCCTGCTCGATGCCCTGCTCGATTCCCTCGGCACGGCCCTGCTCGAACCACTCCTCGGTCCAGCCCCTGGCCCTTTCCTCCAGTTGCGAACGGAACTCGTCCAGACTCGCCATCGCTTTCATCTCCTCCGCCGTCTCGCCGTCCACGCCCAGCCGTCGCAGCGCCCACTCGAGCATCGTCCTCGCCAGGCGCTTCGGCGTAAAGCCTCGCAGCAGCGCCACCGGCCGCAGCATGGCGTCCAGAGTGGACGCGCTCTCCAACGAGATCTGCAGCGACACCGCGTTGCCACGCTTGGGATCGTCCCTACGGTGGCGGTCGAAATCAAGCCCGAAGTAGGCGTGGCGCAGCTGGAACCCCGCCAGATCGTCCGCCGCCCGCCGAGCGTCCTCGATGTCTTCCGGGCGCACCGCTGCGATCGCCGGCGGCCTCGGCTGCGCGATCAGCCCGTGCAGCGTCGTGGAGGCGGTCCAGCGCCGCGGCCCGTTGTGGATGACGAGCGGGAAGACCGGCGGATACGGCCCGCCCACGCGCACTCTGCCGGTGGTCTCCAGTTCGGCGAGCAGCTGCATCGTGTAGCCGGCCATGCGCAGCGCCATGCCGCGGTCCACCGAGCTCTGGAACTCGACGAGGATCAGCAGGTAGCCGCCCGGGTCCTCCCGGTCCTGCGCCCAGCGGAAGCGCACCTGCCACACCTGGTCGCCGAGGCGTTTGCGGAAGCCGGGCGTGACCCACTCGGCGGGGAGCTTGCGCAGGGTGCGGAAGTCGAGCGCGGCGACGGTGCGCGGGTCGAGCGGGCCATTCGGCTTCACGGCGTAGCCGCGCAGGGCGTCGGCGATCATCCGCGGGAAGGAGTAGATCGCCTTGAACGCCGGGTCGGTGGGCAGGCGGTCGCTGTCTTTGGGGCTGGCCATGGCGCCACCATAGGCAGCGCTGCGGCGGCTGTATGCGGGCGATCGCCCCTTTGTGGTGTGAGACATTTGCCATACAGAATGTGAGACATCCGCCCGCCTGAAGCCCCCCGAAAAGCCTGCCCTCCGACGCGAGCCCGGCCCCAACCCACCACCCGCATCCAAGCAGGCTATGATTGCCCGTTCCATGCATCCCCCGCCCACCCCCTTAGCCTCCGCCCACCCCACCCACGCCACCTCGGCGAAGGCCCCCGCCCAAACCGCCAGCTGTCCCCATGCCCCATAGCGCCCCGTCGCGCCGTCAGTCCCCTCGCCGTGCTTCCGCGGAAGTCCGCAAGCGCGCCCGGCGCATGGCGCGCCTCGCCGGTTTCACCGAGGGCAGCGTCGGGCGGCACCTGGTTCGCCTCGGCTCCTTCATGGCCCTCGGCTCGCTCTCCATGAACGTGGCGCGCCTGGCCGAAGCGGCCTACCTCGGCTTCGTCGGCACCGAAGCGTTGGCGGCGATGGGCTTCGCCTTCCCCATCACCATCTTCCTCTTCGCCTTCGCGGGCGGCATCGGCACCGGCGCCTCGTCCGTCATCGCCCGTGCCTACGGCGCCGGAGATCGCCGCCAGGCAGCGCGACTGGTCGCCCACGCGGAGTTCCTCGTGCTCCTGGTCGGCGTGGTCATCGGCGCCGCGAGCTACGTCTTCGCCGAAGACCTGCTGGCCTTGCTCGGCGCCAAGGGCGAGGTGCTGACGATGGCCACCGAGTACTTGAGCGTCTACATGCTCGGCTTCCCGCTCTTCATGCTCTCCATGGTCGGCTCGACCCTCCTGCGCGCAACCGGCAGCGCCGCCAGCCCCGGCGTGGTGATGACCACCGGCTCGATGCTCCAGATAGCTCTCGGCCCGGTCCTCATCTTCGGCCTGTTCGGCGTCCCCGAACTCGGCATCGCCGGAGCCGCCTGGGCCTATGTCGCCTCCCGCGTCTTCAGCGTAATCCTCTACGGCGTGATCCTGGTCCGCGTCCGCATGGTGAGCTGGTCGCTGGAAGGCTTGCTCGCCTCCTGGCGGGCGGTCCTGCACGTCGGCGGCCCGGCCACGTTCAGCGCCCTCGTGCAGCCCATCTCCATGCTGGTCGCCACCCGCCTGCTGGCCGAACACGGCCACGAGGTGGTCGCTGGCTACACCGTGGCTGCCAGAGTCGAAACGATGGTCCACATGGTGCTCTGGTCCGCGTCTTCCTCGGTCTCCCCCTTCGTCGGCCAGAACTGGGGCGCGGGCAACTTCCACCGCGTGCGCGTCGCCTTGCGCCAGTGCAACTGGTTCTGCCTCGTCTGGGGCGTGGTCACCTTCGCCGTGCTAGCAATCGTCGGCGAAACCGTCGTGCGCTGGATCGACCCGAACCCCACGGTGGTCGAAGTGGCCGCCCTCTTCTTCTGGATCATCCCCCTCTCCATCGGCTTCATGGGCCTGATGCAGGTCGCCACCTCCTGCTTCAACGCCCTCGGCCAGCCGCTGCCCCCGCTGGTGATTTCCCTGGCGCGAACGTTCGTCTGCTACGTCCCCCTGACGATTCTCGGCAACATGCTCTGGGGCTACGCGGGCGTCTTCCTGGCGATGGCGTTCGCCAACGTCGCGCTCGGCATCGCCGCCTGGTACTGGAACCGCCACGCCGTGCGCCGCGGCATCGCCTTGGCCACGAGCGCCGCATGAGCGCAAGCCTTCCCCCCAACAACCAGCCCGTTCGCTCCAGGCGCGGCGGCGTGAAGTACGTCCTGCTGCATCACGGCCAATGCCCCGGCGGCCTCTTCCACTATCGCATCGACGCCCAAGGCGAATGCCGCGCCGAACTTCCAGAAGCCCAGCGCGGCCAGCATCCGCGCAGCATCGGCGTAGCCCTCGACGGCGACTTCGACGCCGCCCCGCCCACCTCCACGCAGCTCGCCGCCCTTCAGGCCCTGCTGTTACAGTTGAAGCTCCGCTACCCGGATTGCGAACTCGGCGCCCACCGCCAAGTCCGCGGCGCCGTCGAGACCACCTGCCCCGGCCGTCGCTTCCCCTTGCAAGCGCTCTTGGCCTGGTCGCGCAGCGACTTGCCGAAGCTGCGCGACGAGTCCCACCGCCGCAGCTTCGAGGAACAGTACTCCCGCATCTGATCGCCGCCCAACCGCCCTTGGCGACACCGCCTCCCTCCGCCACAATCGCCCCATGTTGCGATTCGCGAAACCCCGACAATGCGCCTGCACCTGATCGACGGCACTTTCGAGCTCTTCCGCGCCCACTACGCGAAGCGCCCCGAACGCCTCGCCCCCGATGGCCGCGACGTCAAAGCCACCGTCGGCGTCCTGACGTCGCTCATCTACCTCCTCGACGACGCCGAGGAAAGCGCCACCCACCTGGCCGTCGCCTTCGACAACCCCATCGAGTCCTTCCGCAACGAACTCTTCGCCGGCTACAAGACCGGCGAAGGCATGGACCCCAACATCGTCGCCCAGTTCGATTTGGTGGAGCAGGCCGTCGCCGCCCTAGGCGTCACCGTCTGGTCGATGGCCCGCTTCGAAGCCGACGACGCCCTCGCCACCGCCGCCCGCCGTTGGCGCAACGACGTCGCCCAGGTGCGCATCCTGTCGCCGGACAAGGACCTCGGCCAATGCGTCACCGGCAACCGCGTGGTGCAGGTGGATCGAATCCGCAAGCGCGTCATCGACGAAGACGGCGTGTACGCCAAGCACGGCTGCGCCCCGGCGAGCATCCCGGACTGGCTCGCCCTGGTGGGCGATTCCGCCGATGGCATCCCCGGCGTCCCGGGCTTCGGCGCCAAGACAGCCGCCGCGCTGCTGACGCGCTACCGCACCATGGAAGCCATCCCCCGCGTCTCCGCCCACTGGGACGTCAAGCTGCGCGGCGCGATGCGCCTCGCCGCCACCCTGCACGAGATGCGCGACGAAGTAGCCCTTTACAAGACCTTGGCGACGTTGGCGGAGGACGTCCCTCTCGCCGAGTCCCTAGAGGACTTGCGCTGGCGCGGCGCCCACCGAACGCGATTCGAGGCGCTGGCGAAGACCCTCGGCGGCGTACCCGCGCGTCCCCGCCTCTGGCGCGGTTGAGGTGCCCCCTTCGCGGGAACGTCGGGACAGTTGGCAGAGTCTCGCCGCGACGCGCCTAGTCCCTGTTCACCGGCACATGCGCCGGCTACTGCCACAGCCCCACCGTGGAACGCGCCGCCCCCTACCTCCTCGACTGCACATGGCGACACGGCGACGGCAGCGACCAGGCCCTGTTCGACATCATCGCCAACGGCGTCCCGCAAACCCCAATGATCGCCTTCAGAGGCAGACTCCCCAAGGCGACGCCGACATCTGGCGCATCGTCGCTTACATCTCGACTACCGCACCGGCCTGCGATGGCTGAGATCGTAGCCGAGCGTGACAGCGATGTAGTCTGAAGTCCGGGTCCGTTGAGCGTGGCGGCCACCGACGAGGGCATCGACCCAACGCCACGAAGTGAACTCGCCCGGGCCGGTCGCGTTATGCGTCCGGGCGCGGCAGGACGATGTAGTCGTAGTCCAACACCGGATGCGCGCGGTAGCCGAACGCCTCGATCCTCCGCCAGATGGCGTGAATGCGCTCCAAGTCATCGGGTGTCGCCAACGGATGGAGGCCCCGGGTCGGAGCGCCCGGATAGGATTTGCCGCCAAGAATTTCGAGCAGAATGACGGGCCGGTTCTCGCGGATGAGCCTCTCGGCCCCGGCCAGAACTTCGTCCTCGAAGCCCTCCACGTCGATCTTGAGCACGGAGACGTTCTGGAAACCGAAGCTGTCCAAGGGGCGTAGCTCCGCCCGGTCGCCCCCGGTGCCGACGGCTACGCCGCCTTCGCCCATCGCCTTGCCCACGAGCCCCTCTTTCACGTCGACCACGGCTATCTCTCTAGGCGGATTCATCTCTACGATTCGAGTGTCCGCGCCCACCGCGTACCTTAGGGCCGTGACGTTTGAGAGGCCGTTGAGTTCGATGTTGCGGCGGAGCTCCCGGTAGGCCTTGCGCTGAGGTTCGAAGGCGTAGACGCGGCCTTGCGGCCCGACGAGGCGGCCCATCAGCAGGGCATGGGTGCCGATGTAGGCGCCGACGTCCAGCGCCACGCTGCCAGGAACCACATGCTCCTGAAGGTTGCGGACGACATGGGCTTCCCAAACCAAGCCCTTCGCAAGGTTCGCTTTGATCGGATCCCGGGGCGGCGGTTCGATCCAGAGGCGCCCGATGTAGGGCGTCCGCCACCAGATCGACAGGCACTGCACCCACCCATGGAGTGAGCAAGACCAAGGCGGCCTTGGCACGACGTGCTCCTCGTAGTCGGCGAAGGGGAAGGCCTCGACGTATTTCTCCGTCTCAGTGGCGTCCAACAGCAGCAGGGGATCGAGGCAGGGCGGCGATGTACAAGCGGGAGCCCGTTCCGCGCCCTCCGCCCAAGAGAGGAAGCTTAACTGCTCGCAGCCGCTGGCCATGAGGAGCGCCAGCGCAATAGCGATATGCTTCGTGCGCGGAGTTCCCGGTAGGCCTTGCGTCGAGGGCTTCAAGGACGAAGCCCTAGCCGGAGTGCTCATCCGCGAGGGCCGGCCCGGTCATTCTGCACGTTGGGGCGCTACACCGGGCCATCCCGCCCAAGGGCGCGAACGCGGTCCAGCAGCTCATCGCCGGTCTCGCACGCGAGCATCCAGTCGCCGACGTCGTCCAGGCGGTCGACGTCGACCGAGCGCAGCAGCGTCGAAAGTCGGCCGGCGGTCTGCGCGCCGAAGCGGGCAACCGCTTGGCGGCGCAACGTGCGCGTGGCACCTTCGGCAAGTCCCTGCGCGTGTACCTGCGCATCGTGTTCTTCGAACCACTTGTCCCAAGTGGCTTCCATCAATGTTGGCATCGCTTGTCCTCCTTGCCGCGTTCGCCGCAGCCAGTCCTCATAGTACGACAGCTGGCGCGTGTCCATGCCGCGTCGCCGCCTGGGTGTGCGACAGATCGTAGGTCAGTGGTTGCTCACCAAGTCCATTCTCAAGCGGCGAGTGCGGCGACGCGGTCGTTCCAGTAGTCGTCGAGCTGGCCTCCGATGCGCGCGCAGCGGAGCCAGAGGACGGGGTTGGCGCCGGCCACGGTCCAGCGCATTCCGGGGCCTTTCGCGCGCTGGCCGACGACGTTCTTGCAGCCCGCCTCGATGACGCCGGAACCGATCGGCAGGCCGCTGGCGAGGTATTCGTCGTAGCGCATGCGGTCGCGCCGGGCGCCGAGGTACGCGACCGCGCGGCGGCACTCCTCGGCTTCGCCGCCGCGCTTGCGCAGGTCGTCCAGGGCGTCGTCGACGCGGCCCGCCTTGAGCATCGCGCACAGCTTCTTCGCCCACGCCTCGGCGAGGTCGCCGTCGCCGTGGCGGGCGCGCGCCGCCGCCCACAGGTACTCCGCCGCGTGGTAGTAGTCGACGATCCTCTCGGCGTCCGGGAACCAGTCGTCGAACACCCGCCGGATCCACTCCGCGCCGTCGCCGACGCACACGTCGACGTCGCCCGGCCCGCAGCCCGCCGCCGCCAGTTCGCGCAGCAGCCGCCGCTCGAACGGCGACTCCCGGCCGGGCGTCTCCGCCGCGCTCTCGATCGCCGCGAACAGCACCGCCGCGCCCTCCACCATGCGCGGGCGGCCCTCGGCGTCCGTCTCGGACACCCACAGCGCGCCCACCTTCGCCTCGCGCGTGCCAGCCCGTCCGCCGTCCTTGCCGGAACGCCCCTCGGTCTCGCTCGGCAGCGCCGGAACGCCCGTGCCGTCCACCGCGCAGCACAGCTTCCGCCCCGGCTTCGACGCCTCCCGCGCCAGCGAGGCCCCGTCGCCGTCGCCTCCCCCTTCCGACCGCCACGCCTCCAGATCGTCGCCCACCGCCCGCGTCGTCCGCTCCACCCGCTTCGCGCCGAAGTTCAGCCCCGACAGCTCGCGCAGCAACTCGTCCGCCCCCGCGTAGCTGCACTGCGAACCCGCCAGGCTCGCCAGACGCCGCGCCGACGGCGTCATCGAACCCTCGACGCCCAGCCGCCGCGCCCGCGGGCGAACGCTGCGCCCGCACTCCCGGCACCCGCGCCGCGCCATCTCCACCCGCACGCTCCCCAGCACCGTCTCCACGCGCACCTCGTCGACCCGCAGCAGCCGCGTCCGACCGCCGCACGCCGGGCACGCGCACGGCGCCGCGTCGTCCTTCCCGTACGCCAGCTCCAGCCCTTGCCGCGCCAACTCCTGCATGTCCGCGCGCAGCCGCATGTCCAGCAGCGCCGCATCCCTCGAACCGGACCCGCAGCGCGCCATCTCGAACCGCGCCAAACGCGCCGTCGCCGCCACCAGCTCCCGCCGCAGCCCCGCGCCTTCACCCTCTTCGCGCTTGCGTTCCTCTTCCAACTCCTCGACAGTCCCTGTCGCCATGGCGGGTCTCCTTCCCCTGGCTCGTTTCGCAAAAACGCCAAGAGTACGAGACCCGCCTTGGCTCAACCCCCTCGACCGCCGACCTCCGCGCCAGAACGGCCCGGGCGCGGCGACCACCGACGACGGCGGCTTCAGCCACGGCGCGCTCTGAACGGCATCGGGCGCCAATCCGTCCTCCGCAACGGCCGCGTCGCTCGACTCGCCGCCCGAGATCGGACCCAGTGAGCAACCACTGACCTACGATTTGTCGCACACCCTCGCCGCCTCATGTGCCGAACCCGGGCGTGGAAGCCGCGCCGCATACCCGCCGAGGACGCCTGAGGATGACGCAGGAACGCTTCCCGCAGCAACCGCTCCAGTTCGACGGGTGGCGACGTCTCCAACTCCACCATGGTCGCCAACGGACCGCCCGGCGGCAGCGGCAGGCCGAACAGGTCCCGCCGCGCCGCCAGCGCGATGTAGTCGACGAGTTCGTAGATGCGCACCGCGTTGCGCGTCCGGCCCTCCGCCGTGGGCGGCCCGACCAGCGGCCCCGGCAGCACCGCCGGCGCGTTCCACGCCTTGGCGCCGTTGTGGATCACCACAGACAGCAGGTCCGGCAACCGGCCCTCGCGCTGCTCGACGCCACTCTCGCGCTGGTTCAGGCGCAGCGCGTGGATGTAGTCCGCCATCCGCCACGCCATGCGCGGGTCCACGTCGGCCTGGAATTCCAGCAGGATGTCCACGTAGGGGCGTTCGCCGTTGGCGAGCGGCTCGGCGTCCTTGATCGGCGCTCGCCAGACCTTGTCCTGGATCAGCGCCTGCAGCGCCTCGCGGTTGCGCTGCTCGCGGGCGACGTACTCCTTGTCCACGGCGGTCAGCGCAGCGTAGTCGAGGCGGTGCGCCCACTGCGGGGCGACGACGCGCACCACGTCCTCCACCATGCGCGGGTTGGCGTGGACGAGCTTGAAAGGGCGATCGGAGGTGGCCATGCCGGGCACTCTGGCACGCGCCAGCGGGCGAAAGAGTGGATATGGCCGATCTCGCACGTCAAAATCCGACATCGACCATGCGCGCCTCGTCGCCGGAGGTCCGCCGAGGGCGTACATAGGGACGGCCGGGAGCTAAGCGTGGCACGCATGGTTGACTCTCGCGCCTTTTGGCGCAGAATCCGCTGCTCTCGCTGCCTGGGTGGCGAAATCGGTAGACGCGCCAGACTCAAAATCTGGTATGGGCGACCATGTGAGAGTTCGAGTCTCTCCCCAGGCACCACTCCCCAACGCGCATGAGCCCCCGCGCCGTCCTGCGCATTGGGGCTGCCGAGGGCTGGGGCGAGGTTGGAGGCTGGAGTCGGATTCGAACCGGCGTACACGGAGTTGCAGTCCGCTGCATAACCCCTCTGCCATCCAGCCAGGGTGTGCGCCATGCGAGGCGAATCCGGAGCGTAGCATGTTTGGTCGGCGTTCGCTCTTGGCCTTGGCCGCTGGTGCCGCGGCGCTCCGCCCCTCGGCTGGAAGAGTAGGCGGTCCGCGCCGCCAGCGCCCGAGGCCAAGCCCATGTTGGCTATTGGGCCGACTTGCCCTATGATCGTCCCCGTGCGCTAGAGTTCACCGACAACCATGCGAGGTGTTGAGAGCAAAGTGCAGAGATGCACGCCAATTGCAGCTGGTCGCCAGCACAAGGGCGGGGTCTCGTGGTGAGAGAACCAGCCGACAAGCAACCGCAGGGCCCGCCGAACTGGCTGCCTCAGGACTTCTTCGTGCCGGCCGAGCAGCCACTAGACGCGGACCCATGGGATGGCGCGAGCACCGACGGCCTTCCCACGTTTTTGCCGCATGGCTACCAACACCTTCAAGAGCTGGACCTCCTTGGCCACGAGGACGCGGGCCTATTGACCGGGGGCGACGATCCGCTCGACAACGCCGATTGGGACGAACCTGAACCAACGGCGGAACCTCGCAGCGAACTCAGCGAGGTACTGTATCCGCCAGACCTCACCATCGACGATCTCTCGGTCGATCTTCGGATAGGAGAGTTTCTAGCGTGCGTGCCCGACCTCGCCTCTGTACAGAAGGACCGGTGCTTTTCGTTGCTGAAAAAGTACAGCACTCATCGCCTACGCCGCATTCTGCCGTGGCTGCGAGCGCACCAATGGTCTTGTCAAGTGCTGTTGAGCCTCCTTGAGTTCCGCCGGCTATGGGAGTTGAGCCGCAACGTTGCTTGGTGGGAAGCGTTTCGATGGCGCGAGAGGGAGCGGGAAGAGTGGATACCGTCGTATCAGCCGTCGGCACTCACATGGGAAGCTGCTGAGGAGCTTGTACGGAACCGACTCGGCGTCCCGCCATCAAAGGTCATCGACCCTGCTTGGTACGAAGACTGGTGTCATCACAGACCTTGGTTGATGGGAGTACGATCATTCGCCGGATTCATCCTATACCGCTCTGGGCTAAGGCCTGGCACCCTCTGGCTAGAACACCTTGCTAGAGTTGACCGCCGCAACGCAACCGAAGTAGCTGAGTGCAACGACGAGACCTTCGCGCCCTTTATGCTCCCCTCCATCCTTGCCCAGTACGGCAGCGAAGGCATGGTCGGAGAACTCGACGAGCCGCCCTCGATCCTGACGGGTTCTTCCCTTAGCATACCCGAGTGACGCATGTGACATGAAGCAGCGGCAAATGTTTGACCACACGAAATGGGCAGGTAGCTCGCCATGAGCGCACCGACTGCGACGGACGCGCCATTCCCCGGCAAGGATTGCTTCGTCCGGGACCGCAGGCCGGGCCAACACGAAGGTGAAGTCGGAGTCGTGGAGGAACTGCGCGAGGAGCAGGTCGTGGTCCGTTGGGCAGAAGTCGCGTTTTGGAACTGCACAGCCCCATGGAGCTTGGCAGTGGGTTCAGGGACGGCCACGTCGTGCAGGACCGTCCTCGGTCAAACACCCGCAACACACTTGGCACCGGCACGGTCGTCGGCTCTCAGACCATCGCTGGCCGAGACATGGTCCTAGTTCAGTTCCACAACAGCGGCGAGAGCCGCTTTGTCCCGTATGAACGCCTCGTGCGTCTCCGCGATGCCGCATTGAAGTACGAGCGCGCCCAGGCTACGGACTCTGACGACGCGGAGCGGTTCAGGCTTCGAGCACTCGCCTTCGCCTTGGAATCGTGGAACCAAATCACGGGCGCTCTGGACCGCCTCGATGTCGACCCGCTGCCCCACCAGATTGACATTGTTCATCGAATCATGACGTCTGATCACACCAATTGGTTGATCGCCGATGATGTTGGCTTGGGCAAGACAATTGAAGTCGGCCTCTTGCTCGCTGCAATGAAACGGCGCCGCATGGCCCGCCGTGTGCTAGTCGTTTGTCCTGCCGCGGTCGTTCGACAATGGCAAGACGAGATGCAGTTCAAGTTCAACGAGGATTTCCGCATCTACGGTATGGACTTCAACATCAACCAGTCCGCCCACTGGAGCTCTTACGACAAGGTAATCGTGTCCATAGACCGCGCGAAGGCCGAGCCGCACAGTCTGCGCTTCAGGGAATCTGGCTATTGGGACGTGGTCGTCTTCGACGAGGCCCATCACCTGAGCAAGATCGAAGGTGCCGCCGTTACTCAGCGTTACAAGCTCGCCGAGCTCATGCAGCCGCTCACCGACTGCCTCATCTTCCTTACAGGAACGCCACATCAGGGAAACACGCCTCAGTTCATAAACCTGCTTCTCCTGCTGCGTCCGGATCTTCGTTCCAGATTTGGGAAGATACACGTGGACCCGGCTGTCGTCGCGGAGCTCGTACTGCGCAATCGCAAGAGTCAAGCGACGGACGCCTCCGGCAACTTCATCTTCCGGGGGCAGGACACGCGCCGCGTAAGCGTACCGACGTCGAGTGCAGCGCGGGACTTTGACGAACAACTCAAGGAGTACGTCAAGAAGGGGTACGCCGTGTCGGCCCGTGGCGGCACTAGGCGAGCCATTGGCTTCGTAATGACAACCTATCGCAAACTCGCCTCGTCGAGCATCGCCGCTATTGAGATGGCGCTGCATCGTCGTCGCAAGCGGCTGACGGGCCATGCCGACGACTCCTTCGGTAGCGGGGGAACGACCATCGAAGAACTTCAGGATGCGTTCGTGGAGGGCCTGGACGGACGCGACGACTTGGATGATCTCGTCCATGGCGACGTGGATCTCGGCGGTCGCAGTGATCCATTCTTTGCGGGCGAGTTGGAACTTCTAGACGCCCTCCAGCGGGCTGCTCAAGTCGTTAAAGAGGACGACCTCAAGCTCAAGGCGTTCCTGAACGAAGTCGTAGCTCCCATTCGGGGGCGTGGCTTGAAGCTGCTTGTATTCACGGAGTATCGCGCTACCCAAGATTACATCGTAAGTGCGCTTCAAGAGGCGTTTGGCGAATCGGTTGGCCAAATCAATGGAAGTATGAGTCTGGAGGAGAAAAGGCACAACATCGACGCGTTCAACGAGGAGGTCCCTCTTTTGGTTTCCGCGGAGGCCGGCGGCGAAGGGATTAACCTCCATCGGAAGTGTCATGTGCTAGTCAACTACGACATGCCTTGGAATCCTCGGCGGCTGGTTCAGCGGGCAGGTCGGCTCTATCGCTATGGACAGCGCGAACGAGTAATAGTGTTCAATCTTATGGCGAGAGATGGATTCGACAACAGAGCCTTGGCGATGCTGCTCGAGCGGGTGTGGAACATCGCCCACAACATGGCGGAGGTCGAGGGATTCGATGGCGCAATCGAAACGGAAATTGTTGGCGAGCTCCTTGAGCGCGTCGACGTGGCGGAGGTGCTTGCTCGTAACGAAGACATGCAGATTGAACGTAGCGAAGAGGAGGTGAAAGCTGCGATTAGGCGGGCGAGGAAGGCTCGAGAGATTCAGGACGATCTATTTGCTCAAGTAGAGGGTTTTGATGCTGAGAGTGGCGCTCTGATTGGCGCATTTCAGCCCGATGACATACGGTCGTTTCTGGAGGGCGTGCTTCCGCGCAGGGGAGTGCATGTGCGTGGCAGAACCCACGACGAGCACGTCTTGGAGATTGAGCTACCTCCCGATATGCATGGAAAATACTCCGAGTTTGGAGCGAGAACGGTCGTCCAGATTACCGCTGATCGGCTTCTTTCGGAGGCACGCAAGAGTGTTGCGCAAATGGATTTCGCAAGCAAGTTCTTCCAAGACCTCATAGCGTTCGCCAAATCTCCGGAACTTGGCGGCGAGTTCGCGTCCTTGCGCGGTCACAAGGCAGGAACCGTTGCGCTGTACAAACTTCGATGGCAGAACGATCAGGGCGTGCCACGTTGGGAAGCGTTGGTCTCGACATACATAGAGCACGGTGGCGACCGAGCGGTGGTAAATCCCGGTTTCTTTCGCTCGATGTTAACGCAACAACAGACGGGGGCTGAGTCGCCAGCCATCCGGGGGAGTCAGGCGGAGCGTACGGAGATTCTCTCTAAGGCCCGGTCCTGCGCGGAGGGTGAGCTAGAGGCGAAGTGCTCGACGTTTAGGCACCCCAACGACGTAGTCCTATTGGCGGTGGCGGACATGCACGAGCGCTAGGCCGGTCGCTGACGGTGCCATGCGCGGTACCGTGCGAAAGGACTGCTACCGCTCGACGCCGGGCACCGGCCATCGGAGGCCATGATCTCGGCCTCATAAGCTTGAGCCGCTGTGAACTTCCCACGTCCTTGATCCTGCCCTTGGGCCGCGCGAGAAGCACAGAAGGGTCGCTGACGGTGCTACGCTACTATGTGCAGAGCGTGTCGGCGTCGACAGGGGGCGGCTGAACGTGCAGAGACGGATTGACCATGGCGCTTGTCGACGGACATCGACGTCCTCGTTGAGCGGGGCGAGGGGACGACGCTGGAGTTCGAGGTGATCAGCCCCGGCACGCTGCCGAAGGGGATGGCGGTGGCGGACCTCGGTCGCAAGGCCGTGCGGCGGAACCCCCTCGTTGCGGACTTGCTGCACCGCATAGACTTCATCGAGAAGGCCGGCACGGGCATCCGCCGCATCCGCGATGGCGCCAAGGCGGTGGATTGTCCAGAACCAGTGTTTGAAGCCGACAACTTCGTCACGGTGACGTTCCGGCCCAACCCGGAGGTGCGGCAAGCCGCCGGGGGCGAACTGCCTCCCACCCCACAAACTACCGGGGAAGCTACCGGGGAAGTCCCGGGGAAGCTACCGGGGAAGTCACCGGGGAAGTCACCGGGGAAGTACACCCACAACTGCTTGTTCTTAAGGCTGTTTTCGGAGCAATGAGTCGCCAGGAAATCCAGCAGGCACTTGGCTTGAAGCACGAAGACCACTTCCGCAATGCCTACCTCACGCCTGCTTTGCAGGGAGGGTTGATCGAAATGACCGTGCCCGACAAACCGCAGAGCAGCAAGCAGAGGTACCGGGTGACGTCAGCGGGGCGCCGGTACTTGCGGCGAATGGAAATCCAGGCCGCCGCCAAGGGGCGCCAATGAGCCAAGGGCCGCGAGGCGCTATGATGCGCCCATGAGTGCGCAGGCCCGCAAGTCCCCCATCTCCCTGAACACGCTGCGGCAGATGAAGCGGCGGGGGGAGCGGTTCGCGGCGCTTACCGCCTACGATGCGCTGTTCGCGGAGCTCATCTCCTCGTCCGGGGTGGATGTGCTGCTGGTGGGGGATTCGCTTGGCATGGTGCTGCATGGGCACGACAGCACGCTGCCGGTGACCCTCGACGACATGGTCTACCACATGAACTGCGTGCGGCGGGGCAACCAAGGGGCGCTCATCATGGCGGACTTGCCGTTCATGAGCTACGCCTCGGAAGCGCAGTCGCTGGAGAGCGCGGCGGCGTTGATGCGGGCGGGCGCCCACGTGGTGAAGCTCGAAGGCGGGGCCTGGCTGGCGGAATCGACGCGCCTGCTGACCGAGCGCGGCATTCCGGTGTGCGCGCACATGGGGCTGACGCCGCAGGCCATCAACCGCATCGGCGGCTATCGGGTGCAGGGGCGCGATCCCAATCAGGCGCAGGCGATGATCGACGAGGCGCTGATCCTCCAAGAGTCCGGCGCCTCGATCATCCTGTTGGAGTGCGTGCCCGTGGAACTCGGCGGCGAGATCACCGAGCGGTTGGAAGTGCCGGTCATCGGCATCGGCGCCGGGCCGCATACCGACGGCCAGATCATGGTGATGCACGACATGCTCGGCCTCACGCCGTCGAGCATCCGCGTGCCGAAGTTCGTGAAGAACTTCCTGCCGGAGAGCACCGGCGGCATTCCAGGCGCCTTCCAAGCCTATGCGGAGGCGGTGCGGGCGGGCGCCTTCCCCGGCCCGGAACACTCCTTCGCTTGAGCCGCCACGCGGCCTTCATCCGAACATCGCGCATTTGGAGACGCTACACACCATTGCCGAGGTGCGGGCGCGTCTGCGCGGGGCGGACGACGTGGGGCTGGTGCCGACGATGGGCAATCTCCACGCCGGGCATCTGCGTCTCGTGCGCGCCTGCCGCGAACGGTGCGCGACGGTGGTGGCGTCCATCTTCGTCAACCCGATGCAGTTCGCGCCGAACGAGGATTTCGGCAGCTACCCCCGCACCCTCGACGAAGATCGAAAGCTGCTCGACGCCGAGGGCGTGGACGTGATCTTCGCGCCCAACGTCGCCGAGATGTATCCGGCGGGTCGGGAATCGCATACGACGATTTCCGTTCCGGCGCTGGCGAACACGCTGTGCGGGGCCAGCCGGCCGGGGCACTTCGACGGCGTGGCCACGGTGGTCGCCAAGCTGTTCAACATCGTCATGCCGCGCCGCGCGTTCTTCGGCGAGAAGGACTGGCAGCAGCTGGCCATCGTGCGCGCCATGGCACGGCAGCTGGACATGTCGGTGGACGTCGTCGGCGTGCCGACCGTGCGCTCCTCGACCGGACTCGCGCTTTCCAGCCGCAACGGCTATCTCACCGCTGACGAGATCGAACGCGCGCCGCTTCTCAACCGTTGCCTGCGCGACATCGCGGACGCCGTCGCAGCGGGAGACGACGATTACGCGGCGTTGGAAGCGGCTGCCGTGCGCCGTCTTGCGGACGCTGGTTTCGACGTGGACTACGTGGCCGTGCGCGACGCGGCCCGGCTCGTGGCACCGGACAGCGAAACGCAGCGCCTTCGCGTGCTGGCGGCCGCTCGACTTGGCCGCGCTCGACTGATCGACAATGTCGGCGTGGGCGCCTAGGTCGCCGGAGCGCCTCGCCGCTTGGCGGCGTCTCGGCGTATTGGCGGAACGGGCGGAACAAGCTCCCGAAGGTGACCGCTTCGCGCGATTCTCGGCGCGTCTCGGCCCGCTTCTGGTGGACTACTCCCGCCAGCGCATCGACGAGAGCGTTCGCCAAGCGCTGGTCGCGCTCGCCAAGGAGAGCGGCCTCGACGCCGCCATCCGCGACCTCTTCGCTGGCCAGAAGGTGAACAACACGGAAGGCCGCAGCGCCGAACACGCGACGCTGCGCCTGCCGAAAGAAGCGTGTCCGGCACCGGTGTTGCAGGCCCGCGAGCGCTTTCTGGACATCGCCGAAGCCGTGCGGGAAGGGTGCCGCCGGGGCTTCAGCGGACGTCCGTTCGAGACCGTGCTGCACATCGGCATCGGCGGTTCGCATCTCGGCCCCGAACTCTGCATGCAGGCGCTTGGCGGAACCGACGCGCCCGAAGTCCGCTTCCTCGCCAACGTGGATGGCACCGCGGCGAGCCGGATGCTTGCCGGGCTGGATCCCGCGACGACCCTCGTCGTCGTGGTCTCCAAGAGCTTCACTACTTTGGAGACGCGGCGCAACGCGCAGACCGTGCGCAGCTGGTTTCTCGAACGCACCTGCGATCCCGCCGCCCTCGCCAAGCACTTCCTGGCGGTGACCGCAAATGTGCAAGCGTGTGCGGACTTCGGCTTGCCGCCGGAGAACCGCCTGCCGATGTGGGACTGGGTCGGCGGCCGGTTTTCGCTGTGGACCGCGGCCGGGCTGCCGGTCGCGATTGCCCTCGGGCGCGACGGCTTCGAGGAACTGCTGACCGGCGCCCACTTGGTCGATCAGCACTTCCGCCAAACGCCCCTCGACGAAAACCTGCCGCTGCTGCTCGCCCTGCTGCAAGTGTGGAACACCAACTTCGGCGGCGCCGCCACCCACGCCGTCCTCGCCTACGACCACCGCTTGCGGCGGTTGCCGGAGTTCCTGCAGCAGTTGGAGATGGAGAGCAACGGCAAGTCCGTGCGGCGCGACGGCGAACCCGCCGGCGTACACACGTCGCCGGTGGTCTGGGGCGGAGAGGAAACCAACGGCCAGCACGCCTTCCATCAGTTGCTGCACCAGGGCACGCGGGCGTTCAGCGCGGACTTGATCGCCAGCATCCGCCCGAACCACCGCCTTGCCGACCACCACCACTGGCTGCTCGCCAACTGCCTCGCGCAGGGCAAGGCAATGGACGAAGGCCGCGACGGCGAGAACGCGCATCGGCGCGTTGCCGGTGGCCACCCGACGACCACGCTATTGCTCGACGAACTGACGCCCCATGCCCTCGGCGCGCTGCTCGCCCTCTACGAACACAAGGTGTTCTGCCTCGGCGCGCTCTGGCAGGTCAATCCCTTCGACCAGTTCGGCGTCGAGCTCGGCAAGTCGCTCGCCGAGCCCATCCACGACGAACTCTCGCGGGGTGCCGCGGGCGCCCAGGACGCGACGACCGCCGGCCTATTGGCGGCGATCCGTTCCAAGCGCTGACCGCCACGGGTGTATGGGACATTGGTGGCAGAGGGTGCGTTCCACCGCACCACACCTAGATGGCCGCAGCGGCCCAGATCGCCGTACACCGTCGTAGAGCCGCCCGCCCTCAGCCGCGTGAACAGTGCTAAGGTCCGCCCGTGAAGCGCAAGGAGGTCCGCCAAGCAAGAGGCGTGTCCCGCAGCCATTCGATGGGACGAAGAAGCCTGCGTTGGTACGTCTCCGAGACCAACTTTCCCGGCCTTGGTCGCCGAGGCCGAGACGCAGAAAGGGCTGACGGACGCATAGCCCTCGGTCAGCACGAACCCTGCGTCTTGGTCTTGTAGTTGACCGAGCACTTCATCAAAGCCCTCACGGTGCTTGTCCTCAATGGTGTGAATGCCGTGTTCGAAGAACACGTTGCCCAGTAGGTGGCAGTTGGCGGGAAGCATTCACTCCGTGCTGCGGGCTCTCCACCCCGTGTTCCTTTTCCAAAGTGTACCAAGCTACCTTGTCCGCTCCCAGCTCCGCCCAACGACAAGCCTGCCGGCCTTGGAAGGTCACTTTCGCGTAGTTCTCGCGGCAGGTGCCGTCGGGCTGGAAGAAGTCCAGGGAGTAGTAGAGGCAGGCGTTGGCGCCGCCCGAGTCCGGGTGGCTCATGTGGCGCGAGCCGGCGTAGCAGTTCCACTCCACCAGCGAGTTCCACACGCAGGTGCTGGTCTTGTCGTCCACCGGGAACTCCTCGTAGTTCGAGCCGCACATGGCACCGCCGCTGGTTCCACCGCCGCCCTCGGCAGGCCTGCCCAGCGTCTCCACGACGTCCGCTTCGCCGGTGTAGACGTCCTCCAGTTCCTCGATGGCCGCCGCGTCGGTGTAGTGGTGGTCGGCTTCCTCTACGAGGGCGAAGTAGGCGTCGCGCTCGGCGTCGTCCACACCGTCGGCAGCGATCTCCTGCTCGGCTTCGGTGATGAGTTCGGGGTTGCCTTCCGTGAGCGCTGGGGTGGCGTCCCGCATCGCCTCGTAGGCTTCTCGCAGATCCTCGGCGCGTTCCGTCACGGTGCGCAGGGTCTTGTTCGCGCCGATGACCTGTCGCACCGTGGCGTTGAGGTCGTTCAGCTGTTGCGCGGGCTTGCCGACGCCGAGGGTGCGGGCCAGCCTCGGTGCCGCGCGGCGCAGGAAGTTGCCAACGGTGCGGATCTTCTCGCCATAGTCGTCCCAGGCTTCGACCACGGCGGTTGCACCGCTGCGGGCGCACTGATCCAAGGAGTCTCCGCTGACGCTGCCCGAACCGAAACCGTCTATCGCGTCGCCTACGCAGTTGGTCAAGCGTCGGTAGGCGTCGCACAGGGCATCCGGTGCCAAGGCTTCGCAGCGCACAGCCGCGCCCCGGCCAGCGGACGCCATTGTGCGCTGATGCCCGCCAACATCCGCAGCGTCGGATTCGACCAGCGAGATGCCGAACAAGGAGCGCAGCAGCGCTTCCGCTTGGGCATCCGAGTAGGCCGTGCTCAGGCCCAGCGCCCGCGCGGTGCGGACCGAACGGCCAGGCTCGATGGCGCCCGCCTCCACGGTGAGCAGCGGATCGTCCAAGCTCTCGTAGGCCGCTTTCAGCACCACGTCCAGGATGACGGTGGGGTGGCCAGCGAGGCTGGGCGGCACGTTCGTTTCGCCAAGGTTGAGCGTGAGCGGGGTGCTCATGGTTTCGCTGCCGCGTTCGCGAACCCGCACGGCGAAGAGGCGCGCGGCGTTGTTCTTCGCAAGAGCCTCCGGCAGCGGGGCGGCCATCAGCAGCTGATTCTCGGCGGCTCTGACCGGCGCCACTTCGATGGTGTCCTCTGCCTCGAAGGCGCCCGTGCCGGAGAGGTCGACCAGAATGTCGTAGTCCGCGCCCTCGGTGCCGCCTTCCACTGCCAAGGACACTTGCTGGAACGGTTCCACCGAGGAACCCGTGGGCGTCGAGATGCGGAGGCCGTCTCCGCCCATCACCACGGTACTGCTGGCGGCGACCTCGAAGCGGAAGTAGTCCTCGTCCTCTCCGGGATCGATGGCGCCGGCCGTCGTGCTCGGCAGGGAGATGCGAGTCGCGGTGGCACGGGTGTTGCCGTGGTCGTCGCCAGCGGCGCCTCCCCCGTCGCCGCCGTCCGCGCCGGTGCGAAGGTGCAGCGCGTAGGCGCCGGGCGCAGCCCCGTTGGAGTGGACGCGAACGTAGTAGGTGCCTGGATCGAGCGTCCGTTCCATGCGGAAGTTGGGATAGCCTGCGCCGTGGGCGTTCCGCGCGATGCGGTTGCCCTCGGCGTCGAACAGGGTGCCCACCACGTCCAGATCACCGACCGACTCCATCACCACGGCACTGCTGGCGGCGACCTCGAAGCGGAAGTAGTCCTCGTCCTCTCCGGGATCGATGGTGCCGGCCGTCGTGCTCGGCAGGGAGATGCGAGTCGCGGTGGCACGGGTGTTGCCGTGGTCGTCGCCAGTGGTGCCTCCCCAGTCGCCGCCGTCGCCGCCGTCCACGCCGGTGCGAAGGTACAGCGCGTAGGCGCCGCCGTCCCAGGAGTGGACGCGAACATAGTAGGCGCCCGCGTCGAGCGTTCGCTCGATGCGGAAGTTGGACCCGGCGCCTCCGTTGTCGTCCAGCGCGATGCGTTTGCCCCGGGCGTCGAACAAGGTGCCCACCACGTCCGAACCATCACCGCCCGACCCCATCACCACGATACTGCTGGCGGCGACCTCGAAGCGGAAGTAGTCCTCGTCCTCTACGGGATCGATGGTGCCCGCCGTAATGCTCGGCAAGGTAACCCACGTAGCGTTCGCAAGGGAGTTGCCGTGGTCGTCTCCAGCGGCGCGAACGCGAAGGTGCAGCGCGTAGGCGCCGGGCGCAGCCCGGTAGGAGTGGACGCGAACGTAGTAGGTGCCCGGATCGAGGATCCGTTCCATGCGGAAGTTGAACCCGTAGCCTTCGTCGTCGTCCGGCGCGATGCGGTTGCCCCCGGCGTCGAACAAGGTGCCCACCACGTACGGACCACCGACCGACTCCATCACCACGGTACTGCTGGCGGCGACCTCGAAGCGGAAGTAGTCCTCGTCCTCTCCGGGATCGATGGCGCCCATCGTAATGCTCGGCAAGGTAACCCGCGTAGCGTTCGCAAGGGAGTTGCCGTGGGCGTCTCCAGCGGCGCGAAGGTGCAGCGCGTAGGCGCCGGTCCAAGCCGAGGAGGAGTGGACGCGAACGTAGTAGGTGCCCGGATCGAGCGTCCGTTCCATGCGGAAGTTGAACCAGACGCCTCCGTCGTCGTCCAGCGCGATGCGGTTGCCCTCGGCGTCGAACAAGGTGCCCACCACGTCCAGACCGCCGCCCGACTCCATCACCACGGCACTGCTGGCGGCGACCTCGAAGCGGAAGTAGTCCTCGTCCTCTCCGGGATCGATGGTGCCGGCCGTCGTGCTCGGCAGGGAGATGCGAGTCGCGGTGGCACGGGAGTTGCCGTGGTCATCGTCAGTGGTGCCTCCCCCGTCGCCGCCGTCCGCGCCGGTGCGAAGGTGCAGCGCGTAGGCGCCGGGCGCAGCCCCGTTGGAGTGGACGCGAACGTAGTAGGCGCCCGGATCGAGCGTCCGTTCCATGCGGAAGTTGAGATAGCCCGCGCCGTAGGAGTTCCGCGCGATGCGGTTGCCCCCGGCGTCGAACAAGGTGCCCACCACGTCCAGACCGCCGACCGACTCCATCACCACGGCACTGCTGGCGGCGACCTCGAAGCGGAAGTAGTCCTCGTCCTCTCCGGGATCGATGGCGCCGGCCGTCGTGCTCGGCAGGGAGATGCGAGTCGCGGTGGCACGAGAGTTGCCGTGGGCGTCGCGAGCGGCGCCTCCCCCGTCGCCGCCGTCCGCGCCGGTGCGAAGGTGCAGCGCGTAGGCGCCGAGCGCAGCCCCGTTATTGGAGTGGACGCGAACGTAGTAGTAGGTGCCCGGATCGAGCGTCCGTTCAATGCGGAAGTTGTGCCCGGCGCCTCCGTCGTCGTCCAGCGCGATGAGGTTGCCCCCGGCGTCGAACAAGGTGCCCACCACGTCCACGACGTTGCGGTTGTCGCCGGTCCCCGTCCCACCGCCCGACTCCATCACCACGGCACCAACTGCCGACACCTCGAAACGAAACCAGTCCGTATCGTTGCCTGGATCGATCGTGCCCGTCGTAATGCTCGGCAAGGCAACCCGCGTAGCGGTCGCAAGGGAGTTGCCGTGGGCGTCGCCAGCGGCGCCTCCCCCGTCGCCGCCATCCGCCTCGGCGCGAAGGTGCAGCGCGTAGGCGCCGGGCTGAGCCCCGTGGGAGTGGACGCGGACGTAGTAAGCGCCCGGATCGAGCGTCCGTTCCATGCGGAAGTTGGACTGGAAGCCTCCGTCGTCGTCCAGCGCGATGCGGTTGCCCCCGGCGTCGAACAAGGTGCCCGCCACGTCCAGACCGCCGACCGACTCCATCATCACGGTACTGCTGGCGGCGACCTCGAAGAGGAAGTAGTCCTCGTCCTCTCCGGGATCGATGGTGCCGGCCGTCGTGCTCGGCAAGGTACCCCGCGTAGCGGTCGCAAGGGAGTTGCCGTGGTCGTCTCCAGCGGCGCCTCCCCCGTCGTCGCCGTCCGCGCCGGTGCGAAGGTGCAGCGCGTAGTTGCCGTACGTGCTCCTCTGGTAGGAGTGGACGCGAAAGAAGTAGGTGCCCGGATCGAGTGTCCGTTCAATGCGGAAGTTGGGGAATCCGGAGCCGTCGTCGTTCTGCACGATGATGCGCCCCCCATCGTTGAAGAGGGTGCCCACCACGTCCAGACTACCGCCCGACTCCATCACCACGGTACTGCTGGCGGCGACCTCGAAGCGGAAGTAGTCCTCGTCCCCGTGCACTCCGCGATCGATGGTGCCGGCCGTCGTGCTTGGCAGGGAAACGCGGGTGGCGTCCTGGCGGATATTGCCGTGGTCGTCGCCTCCGCCCCCGTCTTCGCCGCTGCCCGTGCGCAAGTGGAGCGTGTAGCCGCTGGTGGAGCCGACAGGGCAGAAGAAGCTGACGCCTTGGACGCGAACGTAGTAGGTGCCCGGATCGAGCGTCCGTTCCATATGGAACTTGTACCCGAGGGTGATCTCGATGAGGTTGCCCGCGGCGTCGAACAAGGTGACCAGCGTGTTACAGGTAGCACCGACCGACTCCATTACCACGGTACTGCTGGCGGCGACCTCGAAGCGGAAGTAGTCCTCGTCCTCGTCGGAATCGATGACGCCGGCCGTCGTGCTCGGCAGGGAGATGCGAGTCGCGGTGGCACGGGTGTTGCCGTGGACGTCTACAGCGGCGACGTCCCGGTCGCCGGTGCGAAGGTGCAGCGCGTAGGTGCCGGGCGCAGCCCCGTCGGAGTCGACGCGAACGTAGTAGGTGCCCGGATCGAGCGTCCATACCATGCGGAAGTTGGGGTATCCGGAGCCGTCGCCGTCGTCGTTCTGCACGATGCTGCGTCCCCTCGCGTCGACGAGGGTGCCGAGGATGTCCAGATCACCGCTCGACTCCATCACCACGGCACCACTTGCCGACACCTCGAAACGAAACCAGTCCGTATCGTTGCCTGGATCGATCGTGCCCGTCGTAATGCTCGGCAAGGTAACCCGCGTAGCGGTCGCAAGGGAGTTGCCGTGGTCGTCGCCTCCACCACCGTCTGTGTCGTCATCGGTTCCCAGCGAGCAGCTCGCATTGGAGCGCGGACCTACCGTGATTTCCAAGTTGGCTTCCGATCCCGCGCCGCCACTGTGCCGCCGCCGCTGAGTCTCCGCATCGCCCCCACGAGCCGTTATTCGCAACTCCCCTGTATTCACGTCACCATCGTTGCATGCCTCTTTGAACCCGGTGCCATTCAGCGCCAAGAAACTGACCGAGTTCGATCCTTCGTTCACAGGCACGATTTCGCACTGCCACCTGTTGAATATCTCGCCCTCGAACGCAATGGCGTCATTCACGGAAACTCGCACCTCGTCTCCGTCCTCGCACTGATAGTCCCTGACGCAGATTTCTACTTCGAGGCCGCACTGCGCAGGTATCCCGAGGTCGACGCCGTCGATCCGGTCGACATTCGGCGCCTGCTTCGGCTGACGGTTCGAGGGGTCGTCCGCATCGCCCCGCAGGTGCAGCGTGTAGTTGCCGGACTCGTCCGAAAATTCGGAGTAGACCGAAACGTAGTAGGTGCCCGGATCGAGCGTCCGTTCAAAGCGGTTGCCCCCTATAAGATCGTCAAACTTGCCGACGCCGACCCGGCCAATGTTGTTCTCGTCGGGGTCTTCATGGGCAAATGACACCCCGAAATCAAAGCCGTGCTCGCGTTGGAGGCGGTCGCCGACCGTAGTATATGAAGAGCCCCACAAGACGCCCGGCTCCAACTCTATCACCACGGTGTCCCTCGTCGACACCTCGAAGCGGAACCCGTCCACGTCCCATGGAGGAAACACTGTGCCCGTCGTCGTGCTCGGCAGTGCCACGCGGGTGGAACCCCCGTGGCGGTCGTAGGCGCCGGCGGTGCGCAGGTGGAGCGTGTAACCGCCGGCCGCGCGCCCCAGGAAGGAGTGGACGCGCACGTAGTAGACGCCCGCGTAGAGCGTCCGCTCGATTCGGAAGTTGAGCCTGTCCCCGTCGTCGTCGTCCTGCTCGACATGGTTGCCGCTCGCATCGAACAGCGTGCCAACCGTGTCCAAGTCGCCGCTCGACTCTATCACCACGTCGCCCCACGTCGACACCTCGAAGCGGAACCAGTCCAAGTCGTTGCTAGGATAGATTGTGGCCGGCGTATGGCCCCAAAAGGACCCGAGGAGGTCGGCGGCGGAACGGGTGTTGCCGATGACGTCAGTGCGCAGGTGGAGGGTGTACTTGCCACTCCTGGTCCCGTCGGGTCGGACGCGGACGTAGTAGGTGCCAGCGTCGAGGTTTCGCTTGATGAAGATGTTATAGGTGGGCCCGCCCCCATCGACAGGGTTGCGGCTCGCATCGAACAGCGTGCCAATGACCCAGATGCTGCCGCTCAACTCTATCACCACGAGGCCCCTCGCCGGCACCTCGAAGCGGAACCAGTCCGCGTCGGTGCCGTGCTCGATCGAGCCTGTCGTCGTGCTCCGCAAGGCGACGTGGGTGGCAGTCGAACGAGTGTCGCCGTGGTCGTCGCCTCCGCCACTGATGCTGTAGGCGATCCTGCCCTCGATGTCGGCCGAAAACGCCCACGCTTGGGCACCCGCGCCCGCCATGTCCAGCGGCTCCGCCACGGATTCGCCTGGCGGCGCCGCCGAAACCGACACGTCGCCGACGGTCTTCCGCTTGGAGACGTCGGCCGCCTCCACGTCGTCGACCGCGACTGCCGCGTTGGAGCAGGGGAAGAAGCCGATCAAGATGATCAGCGCGAATCTGCGTAGCGCCATGGGGATCCTTTGCTTTGTTTCGACCGCGGCGAACCACGGCTCCCAGTACATCTTACAGCAGATGCCACCGAATGAGGCGTGCGCCGGCGGGTTGGCGTGTGGCACGCTCGGCGTTCGTGAACCGGGAGCAAGCACATGGACGATCCACAGCCGGCGCTTGATGCCGCGACATTGCCTCGCCGCTTGGGAACCAGCTATCCGCCGCAGTTCGATGCGCCGTGCGCCAGCCGCGAGAAGCGGGCGATGGGGGATGCTTTCGGATTGGGCGACTTCGGCGTCAATCTGGTGACTCTGCCGCCGGGCGCTTGGTCGTCGCAGCGGCATTGGCACTCGCGGGAGGACGAGTTCGTCTACGTATTGGAGGGCGAACCGACGCTGCTGACGGACGCCGGGCGGACGCGCCTGAAGCCGGGCATGTGCGCCGGCTTTCCTGCGGGGTCGGGCGACGGCCACCATCTGATCAACGAGACCGTGGCGCCGGTCGTCTATCTCGAAGTCGGGAGCAGGCGGGAGGACGACGACGTCGACTACTCGGACATCGACATGCGCGTCGTCGGCCGGGGCCGAGGCGGCGGATTCACCCACAAGGACGGCACACCTTGGGGACGCGACGTGTGAAAAAGCCGCCGACGATCTGGGATTGGCCGCTGCGCCTTTGGCACTGGGCGTTCGCTGGCTGCGTCGCGTTTTCGCTCTACACGGGATTGGATGGCGACATCGGCCTGCTAGAATGGCATCAGCGCTCGGGGCTACTCCTGCTCGGTCTGCTGGTGTTTCGCCTCGGCTGGGCCGCTTGGGGCGGGATTTACGCACGGGTGCGGCACTATTGGACAACGCCGCAGCGAATCCTCGCGCATTTCAAAGGGCGAGCGAAGCGGGCATCGCACACGGCGCCGGGCGTTGCGCTCGTCGTGCTGCTCTTTCTAGCGGTTTCGGTGCAGGTGGGCAGCGGCCTGTTCGCCACCGACGACATCTTCACCGAAGGGCCGCTGTACGGCTTGGCCGCGGATGATTTCAGCAGCGCCGCCACCTGGATCCACAACCGCCTGCACTGGTTGATTCTGGGCGCCGTCTGCATCCATTTGACCGCCCAAGCCGTCTACGGCCTAGTGCTGCGCGATCGCCTTCCGTTGGCCATGTTCACCGGGCGCAAGGCCGTGGACCTGCCCGACACGCCGCACTTCTGGCTGCGCGCCGGGCTGACGTTGGCGCTCGCGTTCGGCGTGGTCGCGCTGGTGGTGAACGCCGAGCGCTGGTTCGGCTGAGGCACCTACAGCCGGGCGCGAATCAACTCCGCCGCCTTGGCCTTGCCGGCCATCGTTTCGTCCTCCTCCAACGCAAGCTGCAACATAGAGGCGACGTACTGTGTGGTCTGCCAATCGAGCTGCGTCACGTCGAGCGGTGTGCTGCCGTCGTCGCTCATGGCGGCCGGGTCGGCGCCGTTGTCGAGCAGCAGCGTCACCATCTCCGCTTGGCCGACGAACGCCGCCGCGTGCAGGGCCGTGGAACCGTTCTGGTAGTTGCGGCCGTTCACGTCGGCGCCGGCTTCCAGCAGGAGCATGGCGATGTCCGCGTTGCCGACGATGGCGGCGGTGGAAAGCAGCGTCACTCCGGCGTCCGGATTGCGCTGGTTCGCATCGAAGCCGCCGTCGAGCAGCTTGCGCACGGCGTCTACGTTGCCGGAAGCCGTGGCGAGCCAGATGTCGTCTTCGCTCGCCGCGTCGAGCGCGGGTTGCAGCAGGGCGAGGACTTCCTGACGGCCCGCTTCCAGCGTCTCGCGCGCCATGTCGATTTGGAGCATGTCCAGAATGTAGCTGGTGGTCTGCCAGTCCAAGGCGATCATGTCCCACGCCGTCTGGCCGTTGTCGTCGCGCACCGAGGTGTCGGCGCCGGCGTCCAGCAGGATGCTCGCGGTCGCGGCCCGGCCAAGGAAAGCCGCCGCCAACAGCGGCGAACCGCCGTCGCCGCCACGGGCGTTCACGTCGGCGCCGTTGTCCAGCAGCCAGCGCGTGGTCTCGCTTTGGTCGCTGCCGACCGCAATGGTCAACGGCGTCACGCCGAACTGCGGTTCCAGGCTGTTCAAGTTGGCGCCGGCCTTCAGATGCGCTTCCAGGCTGTCGATGTCGCCCTCCGCTGCGGCTTCCCACAGGCTCGGCAGCGGCTTGGGCGGCTCGACGACCTCCGGCTCGGTGGGTGCCGTCGTGCAGGCGCCGATGGCGAGCAGAAGGGTCGCCGCGGCGAGCGCGAGAGCGGTGCGCAGCGGCGACGACGGAGCGCGGTGTTCGTTCATCTCGATGCCCCTACTCGGCGCGGTAGTCGTCGTGGCAGCCCTTGCAGGCTTGACCGAGGTTGCGCACGGCCATGCCGACCTGCGCGGGGTCGCCGGAACCGGCTGCGTCGCGCAAGGCGCCGGCCGCTTCCTTGAAGGCGTCGAGCTTGGCTTGGAAGTCCTCGGCGTTCTCCCACACCGCAGGCAAGGCGTCGCCGCCTTCGGAACCGGCCGGGAACAGCGTCGGCGCGATTTCCGCCAAGTCCGCCAAGGCGTTGGCGTGCGGTGCCAAGTGATCGTTGTGGGTGACCTTGCCGCGCATGATGTCGGCGATGGACCCCATGTGGCCGCCGACCGCCTTCATGACGTTCTGGCGATAGTCCACTTCGCCTTCCGATGCCGCGACGCCGAAGGCGACGAACGCCAACGCCGCCACGGTTGCTCTTGCTCTGTTCATTTCTGCCTTCCTCCCTTCGATGTCGCCGCTTGCGCCGACTGAACAGGCGACTACCTTAACAAATGCGCAGGCCGCTCTATCGCGCCTCGTCCGTTGCGGGTTCGCTTGGGCAGTCGTCGTCCTGCGGTACGCGCTGGCCGTCTTCGCATTCCTTGGTGCAGTCTTCGCCCGGGATGACGACGCTGCCGTCTTCGCACACCATGTGCTGCCGTCGCTGGAGCAGGTAGGTAGTCGCGGCGGAAGGGGCTGGCGCAGTTCGGTGGGCGACGAGGCGGCGTATCCAGCCGTCGCCCTTGGTGAGCAGATAGAGTTCGCCGCGGTGGTCGATGCCGAGACGCGCATCGACGCGGGGATACGCGCTGTTGTAGGGATTGGGGAAGCCCGCCACGTCCACGAGGTCGCGTTCCTCGCCATCGAAGAACACGCGCACTTCGACGATCTCGGCGGGTTCGCCCGGCCGCAGGTCGTCGGCGTGGATGGCCAGCACGCGACCGCGCGGGAACTCGGTGAAGACGTACCAGCCGTGCAGCGCCGGGATGTCCCAGCCGCGGTAGACGTAGCCGCCGCCGACCGCGAAGCCTTCGTCGTGGTCGTACTGGGCGACCGGATAGACGAACGGCTGCGGGTCCGCTTCCGGCAGTGGATACACCGGGCCGAGCCGCGTTCCGTACTCGTGGCCGGTGGCGAACGTGCCCTCGCGCAGCCGCCAGCCGTAGTTCGCGCCAGCGACGCCAATGTTCACTTCTTCCACCTGGTCCTGGCCGATGTCGCCGATGAACATGCGCCCGTCCATGTCCCAAGAGAACTGCTGCGCGTGGCGCAGTCCGTAGGCCCAGATTTCGCCAGCGGCGTCGGGGTCGCCAGCGAACGGATTGCTTGGCGGGATGCCGTAGGCGCTGTCGTCGCTGGTGGCCAGCGGGTCGATTCTGGCGATGGCGCCGAGGGGGTTCGCCAAGTCCTGGCCGTTGTCGTTCGGGTCGCCACCGGCACCGCCATCGCCGAAGCAGATGTAGAGCAGGCCGAAGTCGTCGTCGCCTTCCTTCGCGTTGGGATTGAAGGCGACGGTGCCGGCGTTGTGGTTCGGCGCGAACTGGCCGACGCGCATCACTTCCCGCGAGGTTCCGGCGAACACGGCGGCTTCGGGATCGCTCGCCGTCCACTCGCGGACGACGCTCTCCTGCACGTTGTCCTCGCTCTCTGCGTAGTCGGCGACGCCGCTCTCGGCGGCGGCGTCGAACGCGGTGTAGAACTTGCCGTGGCCGGGCGCGTTCGGCGTGGCGAACTGCGGGTGGAAGGCGAAGCCCATGAACCCGGCTTCGTTCGGAAACGCCCCGTTGTGGAAGGCGACGTCCTGCTCGCGCAGATCCAGATAGGCGTTCGGCTCGGCGCCGTTCGCGTCGGTGAGGTAGAGAATGCCGCGAATGTCGTTGAAGGCGAGGCGCGACGAACCCGGCACCGGTTGCAGATACTGGATGCGGGCGTAGGCGTTGTTGGTTGCCCAGTGCCGGGTGGGATCCTCGGTTCGCGGCGCCCTCACGAAAGGAACCGCCGCCACTGCCAACGCGCCCTTGGCGATGGTCTCCGGCACCGGGTCTTCAATCGCTTCCTGAGCGGCACCGCTCAAGCAGAACCCAGCGACCAAGACCACCGGCAACGCCTTCCTTGCTTTGGCCATGCGCGACGCCTCTTCCGCTTGCGGCACGGCCATCATATACCGCAGCCGCGCCGACGATGAGCGGCGTTCAACTTCAAGTTGCCGGCGAATCCGTTAAAAGTGAAGCGGAGCGCGTAGACTCGCCGTTTTCACCACTCGTCCAAGCGCCTTGTCGCTCGACTCCAACCATCCCTTGGCCGAGGCCCTTGCCGAGCGTGTGCTGGTGCTCGACGGCGCGACCGGCACCATGCAGCAGGCGTACGGCTTGCAGGAGGCCGACTACCGCGGCGAGCGCTTCGCCGGCCACAACACCGCGCTCAAGGGCAACGGGGACGTGCTCACCTTGACGCGGCCAGACGTGGTGGAAGCTACGCACCGGGCGTTCCTGGAAGCCGGCGCGGACATCATCGAGACCAATACCTTCTCCGCCACGCGCATTGCCCAGGCCGACTACGGGCTGGAACATCTGGTCAAGGAACTGAACTTCGCTTCCGCGGCCATCGCCCGGCAAGCAGCGGACGCAGCCGCCGCGCTGGGGCGTCCGCGCTGGGTGGCGGGGGTGCTCGGCCCCACCAATCGTTCGGCGAGCATCTCCCCGGACGTGGGCGATCCGGGAGCGCGCAACGTCACCTTCGAGGAGCTGGTTGCGGCCTACGGGGAGGCGGCCCGGGCGCTGATCGATGGCGGCGTGGACTTCATCATGATCGAGACGGTGTTCGACACGCTGAACGCCAAAGCGGCGCTGTTCGCGCTCGACGAGTTGTTCGAAAGCGGCCAGCGCCTGCCGGTGATGGTCTCCGGCACCATCACCGATGCCAGCGGCAGAACGCTCTCCGGGCAGACGCCGGAGGCGTTCTGGAACTCCATCCGCCACGCCGAACCGCTGATCGTCGGCCTGAACTGCGCGTTGGGCCCGGCCGCTCTGCGCCCGCACATCGAAGCGCTCGCCAACGTCGCCAGCACCTTCGTGAGCGTCCACCCGAACGCCGGACTGCCCAACGCCTTCGGCGGCTACGACGAGACAGCAGAGCAGATGGCGGAGACCGTCGGCGACTTCATCGAGCGAGGCTGGGTGAATCTGGTCGGCGGCTGCTGCGGAACCACGCCGGAGCACATTCGCGCCTTGGCCGAACGAGCGGAGGCGGGGTGCCCCCGCAAACCGCCGGCACCACCTCCGGGCCTCGCGCTTTCCGGCCTGGAACCGCTGCTGATCGACGACGATTCGCTGTTCGTGAACGTCGGCGAGCGCACCAACATGACGGGCTCGGCGCGCTTTCGCCGCCTCGTGAAGGCCGGCGACTTCGCCACCGCCTTGGACATCGCCCGCGAGCAGGTGGAGAACGGCGCCCAGATCATCGACGTGAACATGGACGAAGGAATGACCGACGGCGTGGCGGCCATGCGGCGCTTCCTCAATCTCGCCATGACCGAGCCGGACATCGCCCGCGTGCCGGTGATGATCGATTCCAGCGACTGGAACGTGATCGAAGCCGGCCTGCGCTGCGTGCAGGGCAAGTGCGTCGTCAACTCGATCAGCCTCAAGGGCGGCGAAGAGGCATTCCTGCGCGAAGCCCGCCTGTGCCGACGCTACGGCGCCGCGGTGGTGGTGATGGCCTTCGACGAACGCGGCCAGGCGGATTCCCTCGAACGCCGCCAGGCGATCGTCGAGCGCTGCTACCGGCTGCTGGTGGAAGAGGCCGGCTTTCCGCCCGAGGACATCGTGTTCGACGCCAACGTCTTCGCCATCGCCACCGGCATCGAGGAACACAACGGCTACGGCCGCGACTTCATCGACGCCGTGCGCTGGACCAACGAGCGCTTTCCGCTGGTACACACCTCCGGCGGCATCAGCAACGTCTCGTTCTCCTTTCGCGGCAACGACCGCGTGCGCGAAGCCATCCACGCCGTCTTTCTCTACCACGCCATCGACGCTGGCTTGACCATGGGCATCGTCAACGCCGGCCAGCTCGCCATCTACGAGGACATTCCCGCCGACCTCAAGAGCGCGGTGGAGGACGCGGTGCTGAACCGCCGCGAGGACGCAGCCGAACGCCTGCTGGAAGTGGCCGAGCGCTACAGCGGCATGGCCCGAAGCGCCGGGCGGCGGGAAGACGCGGCGTGGCGCTCCCTGCCGGTGGCCGAACGGCTGAGCCACGCCCTGGTGAAAGGCATCGACCGCCACATCGTCGAGGACACCGAAGAAGCGCGGCTCGCCGCGACGCGCCCCATCGAAGTGATCGAAGGGCCGCTGATGGACGGCATGAACACGGTCGGCGATCTGTTCGGCGCCGGCAAGATGTTCCTGCCGCAGGTGGTGAAAAGCGCTCGGGTGATGAAGCGGGCGGTGGCGCATCTGGTGCCGTTCATCGAAGCGGAAAAGAGCGGCGAAGAGCGCAGCGCCGGGCGCATCGTGCTGGCCACCGTGAAGGGCGACGTCCACGACATCGGCAAGAACATCGTCGGCGTGGTGCTGCAATGCAACAATTTCGAGATCCACGACCTCGGCGTGATGGCGCCCGCCGAACGCATCCTGGACACGGCGGAGGAGATCGACGCCGACATGGTGGGCCTCTCCGGCCTGATCACGCCGTCGTTGGACGAGATGGTGCATGTGGCCGGCGAAATGCAGCGCCGGGGCATGGCCATCCCGCTCCTGATCGGCGGCGCCACCACCTCGAAGGCGCACACCGCGGTGAAGATCGATCCCGCCTACGCGCAACCGGTGGTCTACGTGACGGATGCGTCGCGGAGCGTGGGCGTGTGCCAATCCCTGATGTCGGACGAACGGCGCGAGGGCTTCCTCGCGAACGTGGCGGAAGACTACGAGCGCACCCGCGAGCGCACGGCGAGAGGCCGCCGCAACGTGCCGCTGCGCCCGTACGAGGAGGCGGTTCGGCGCGGGCTCGCGTGGCCGTGGGAGAACTACCAGCCGCCGGTGCCGACCTTCCTGGGGGTGCGCTCCTTCGACGACTTTCCGCTCGCGGAACTGGTCCCCTACATCGACTGGACGCCGTTCTTCCGCACCTGGGAACTCGCCGGCCGCTTCCCGGCGATTCTCGACGAC
The DNA here is from genome assembly GCA_965243175.1 of Candidatus Azotimanducaceae bacterium. GTDB lineage: Bacteria > Pseudomonadota > Gammaproteobacteria > Pseudomonadales > Azotimanducaceae > VXYL01. Next base: position 4,716,547 of record OZ251532.1, read on the forward strand.
GCGGTCGTCGGCGAGGCGGCAAGGGACCTCCATCGGGACGCGCAGGAGACGCTCGAGGAAATCGTCGCCGAGGGGCTCTTCCGCGCTCGGGGCGTGATCGGATTCTGGCCCGCCAACCGCACCGGCACGGACGACGTGGTCGCATGGCAGGACGAAACGCGCACGGTCGAACTGGCGCGGCTGCACCATCTGCGGCAACAGCAGGCGGCGCGGGACGTGAACCTCTCGCTTGCCGACTTCGTGGCGCCTGCCCCAATCGCGGACTACTTGGGCGGCTTCGTCGTCAGCGTGGCAGGGCGGGAGGGCCTTGAAGCCGAAGAGAATGCGCCAACGGACGACTACCGCGACATCATGTTGAAGGCCCTCGCCGACCGCTTGGTCGAAGCCTTCGCCGAGGCCCTGCACGAGCGCGTCCGCAAGGTGGACTGGGGCTACGCCGCGGCCGAACACTTGGACGCCGCGGCCCTGATCGCCGAGCGCTACCGCGGCATCCGCCCGGCCCCAGGCTATCCCGCCTGCCCGGACCACAGCGAAAAGGCGACCCTCTTCGAGATGCTCGACACCCCCCGCCACACCGCCGCCCGCCTGACCGAGAACTACGCCATGTGGCCAGCCTCCACGGTCGCCGGCTGGTACTTCTCCCACCCGGAATCCCGCTACTTCGGCGTCGGCAGGATCGGCAAGGATCAACTGACCGACTACGCCCGCCGCAAGCACACCACGGCGGACGAAGCACAACGCTGGCTCTCTTTCTCCCGCCCCGACTGAGAGGCACGGGCGGGTGCCACCGCTACCGCCCCTGGGAGCGCGGGCGTCTCGCCCGCCCAGCGGTGAAACACGCGAACGACGGTGCGGGCGAGGACGCCCGCGCTCCCAGGACATGCCCGCAGATGCCACCACATGTTGCCCACCTCTTCGCGGTGCCACTCTTCGCGGTGCCACATGACTCGCAACGAGTTCCGCGCTACTCTCGCCGAAGCTCTTGAAGTCTGAATGTCCTGAGCCCAACAGGTGCTCGAAGACAATGACATGCGGCAGAGACAGCGACATGGCGCTGGCTGAGGGGTTTTTCATGCGAGAGCGAGCCCCGCAAACCAGCCAGGGCCCCTTCCGCACCGCTGACCGGCGGGCGGTGCCGGTTGCGACCATTGCCGTGGTGCTGTTGGTAGCGGTCGGCGCTTCGGCGCAGGAGCGAAACTCTGTTTCCGAGACCGCGCAGGACGTCTTCAGCGCTCACGTCTCTGGCCCCATCGTGCAAGCGAAGTGCGTGGGCTGCCACGTTTCGGGCGGCTGGTCCGCGGGGACGCGGCTCGTCTTCGCGCCGGCTTCCGATGCGGACCATCTGCGTCGCAACCAGCGCACCTTCGAGAACTTCGTCTTGCGTGTGCCGGATGGGGCGGCGACGGTGCTTGCGAAGATCGCTGGCGGTGCCGAGCATGGTGGCGGTGAGCAGGTGGTGGTCGATTCGGCAGACCACGAAGCCATGCGCCGCTTTCTCGGCTTGCTCGAAGCGGAGCACGTCGGGCGGTTGCCGAGCGAAGGGGTGGTCAACGTCGGCTACGCGAACTACGAAAGTCCACACTCGAATCCAATCGCGTTGCTGCCGGATGGTTCCCTGGCGTACGTCGCCAACACGCCCGCGGACACGGTGGACGTGATCGACACGGCGACTGGAAGCATCGTCGCCCGCGTCCACGTTGGCATCGATCCGGTGGGCGTCGCGGTGCGCCCGGACGGCAAGGAAGTGTGGGTGTCCAACCACGTCTCCGATTCGGTGAGCGTGATCGACGCCGAGCCGGGAAGCCAAACCCGGCACCAAGTGCTTGCCACCATTCAGGACTTCGACGAAGCCACCAAGTCCACGCGCTTCGACGAACCCGTGGGCATCGCCTTCGCCGACAATCGCAAGGCGTACGTCGCGCTCTCGTCCTCGAACCGCATCGCCGTCGTCGACGTGTTGTCGCGGCGCATTCTTCGGCGCTTGGAGATCACCGCCCAGGATCCTCGCGCCATTGCCGTGCGGGGCGGCCGTTTGTTCGTGGTACCGTTCGAGTCCAACAACCAAACGCAGATTTCCGGCTGCTGGCCGGAGAACATCGACGGCGCACTGTGTACTCTCGACGCCCGAGCCCATGTGACGGAAGCGCCGGGCGGCGCCGCGCAGAGTCTTTCGACAGGCTACGTGGCCGACATCGTGCGCCACCCGGACATCCCGGATCGCGACTTGTACGTGTTCGATACGGCGACCGACGAGCTGGTCGAAGTCGTCGATACGCTCGGCACGCTGCTGTATGGAATCGCCGTCGATTCGACCAATCGCGTCTTCATCGCCCAGGCGGAAGCGCGCAACGACGCCAACGGCAAGGCGGGTACGCGCGGGCACGGCCTGGCGGAGATGGAGAACCGCGCCTTCCTGAACCAGATCACCACGTTGCCGTGTACCGATGGCTGCGGCGCCCCGCGCCGTTTCGAGCTGGAACCGTTGCCGCCGGTTCACCCCGCCAAGCACGAAGCCCTCGCGACGCCGTTCGCCATCGAAGTCAGTGCCGACGACGCGACGCTGGTTGCCACCGCTGCCGCTTCCAGCCGGTTGTTCACGGTCGATGCGGAAACCGGCGCGGTGCTTGGCCGCGTGGACGTGGGTGCGATTCCACGCGGCATCGCTTTGCGGAACGTAGCGAACGGCGCGCCCGAACGCGCTTGGGTGCTGAACGCGCTGGCCAACAGCGTCTCCATCGTGGACCTTTCGGATCTTCGCAACCCAATCGTGGAACGCACCATTCCGCTGGCGGCCCCGGGCGAACCGGAACTTCGCCGTGGCCGCATCGCCTTCAACGACGCGAACGCTTCCAGCACCGGTACGTTCGCGTGCGCCAGCTGCCATCCGGACGGCCACACCGACCAGCTGCTGTGGATTCTCGACACGCCGCTGTGCGATGCCGGCTGCGACCAGATCCAACCGCGTCTGGTGCAGGACATCCGCGGTCTGCGCGGCAGCGCGCCCTATCATTGGGACGGCGTTGCGGGCGATCCCTACGGCGGCGTGAACACCGCCAACACGACGCGGTTCGTGCCGCCCAACTGCGACATCGAAGTGGAAGAAAGCTGCACGCTGCACCTCGTCGACGGTTCGCTGGCGACGACCATGTGCGATCAATCCGGCTGCGAAAGCAACGACGAAGGCAAGCCGGGCCCGCTTTCCGCGGCCAAGCGCGCGGCGCTTTCCAAATACCTCCTGAGCGTGCCGTATCCACCCTCTCCCGAGCGCCCCTACACCAACGCCATGACTGCCCAGGCGGAGACCGGAATCCGCAAATTCCAGTTCGAGAAGCAGTGTGGAAACTGCCATCGGATGCCGTTCTGGACCATGACCAACATGGGTGGCAGCGGCATGGACGTACCATCTTGGCGGGGCGCCAACGACCGCTGGAAGAATGCGCCGCAGAACCGCTTCTTCTTCGCCGATCTCGTGCGCGGCGACACTCGAGGATTCCCGGAGAAGTTCGGCTTCACCAGCGACCGCGACATGTTCCAGATGATCCTGGAAGGCAGCGTGGGCTTCTCCGGCGCGCATGGTCGGCAAACGACGTTGAATCCACGCACCGCTCGACTGCGCGAGACGAAACTGCTGCTCGATGCGCTCGAACAGTCGGCGGCGGAAGGCGCGATCGTCCTGCAAGGCGAGGGCGCATTGCTGCGCCGCGACGGTTCGAGCGATCCTCTGGCGCTGGAATATCGCGACGGTGCCTACCACGAACGCGACCGCGACCACTCGTTCACCAGAGCAAGCCTCGTCAGCTTGACGTCGCGCGGCAAGGCGCTGCTAACCGTGACCGCAAGGCTCGGCGCCAATGCCGACTACGCCCGCCCGCAACCGACGTTGCGTCCGCACGAACTGCCCATCCTGCCGATGTTTCCGGGCGGTCGCCCAGCGGATTTCCCCGAGCTGCACACCAACAAGCCGATGCGCTTGCGCGGCGAACACGTCCAGCCCGGCGCACACTTGATCGTGGACGGGCGGCGCGTACCCGGCGAAGTGCGCTGCGAAGTCGGCGAACTGCCCGATTGCGAGGACGACACCCTGTTCGTCGAACTCGCAGCCTTGCCCGCGCAACCAGGCATGCACCTCCTGCAAGTGCAGAACCCGGCCGGCCTCTTCAGCAACGATTTCGTGTTCTTCGTACACGACGAACCCTTGCGCGCGGAGAGCCGAAACCTAGTTCCCAGCGGCGGCCGATTCGACGGCCGCGGCAACTGGAACGCGAACCTCACCAACGCCTCGGCCACATGGAACGGCGAAGCCGCCTTCGCCATCGAGGAAGCGAGCAGCCAACCTTGGCGCGTGAGTCTCGCTCACGAGGTGTCGGTGCAATCGGGCGTGGAGTATTCGATCTGCTACCAAGCCAAGGCCGCCGACTACCGCTACATCGAAGTGAACGTGGACACCGGCGCCGGCGGCAACCGCCCCTACCGCAGTCTGATGGGCACCGGCTTCACGCCGGAAGTCGGCGCCGCCGAACGCGGCACAGGCGCCAGCCTGAACACGACGTACCACCAGTTCCGACACCGCTTCATCGCCTCGGAGACGGACTCCACGGCGCGGCTCGTCTTCAACCTGGCGCAGAGCCCGGTGGACGTGCGGATCGACGACGTGGGCGTCTACCAAGGACGAGGCTGCGGTACGCCGTGAACGCCCGCACCGCGCTCAAGCGTTAGACTGCGCGAATGATCCGTCTCGTTACCTTCGATCTCGACAACACGCTGTGGAACGTCGACGGCGTGATCCGCTTGGCGGAGTCCAAGACCCGCGAGTGGCTCGTCGAGCGTGCGCCGGAGTACGCCGAACTGGCGCCGGACCAGCACCGCGCCATCGGCACCACGGTCGTGCAGACCAACCCCAAAGTTCGCCACGACATCTCTCGGTGGCGCGAACTGGTGCTGCGCGAATCGCTGAAGGCTTGCGGCTATCCCCTGCCGAAAGCGACGGAACTGGCCGCCGGCGCCTTCGCCGAGTTCCTGGACTGGCGGCATCGCGTCACCTTCTTCGACGGCGCCCTCGATGTGCTCGAAGAGCTGTCGTCCACCTACACCTTGGCCGCCCTCACCAACGGCAACGCCGATTTCCAGCGGCTCGGCCTAGAGCGCTTCTTCTCCTTCGGCTACTGCGCCGCCGACGTCGGCGCCAGCAAGCCCAACACCGCAATGTTCAACCGCGCCATCGCCCACGCCGACATCGCCCCAAAGAACGCGGTACACATCGGCGACAACCCGGTGGACGACGTGGAAGGCGCAACAGCCGCCGGAATGTCGACCATCTGGGTGAACCTCGACGACTCCCCCGAACGGGTAGACGCCACCGCCACCGTCACCCGCCTATCCGACTTGCCAGCGGCAGTCGCCAGCTTGGGTTTGGAGTAGCGTCAACCCCTGTCGCTCTACGGTTCCTTCGCCAAACTCGTTCGCAGATGCTCGGCCAGTCTCAGGCTCAGCGCGGCTATGGTCAGTGTTGGGTTGGCGGTGGCGGAACTGGGGAAGACGCTCGAACCGACGACGTAGAGGTTGTCGTGCTGGTGGCTGCCTAGGTTGCGATCCACCACCGACGTCTTCGCGTCGTTGCCCATTCGGCAGGTGCCGATGATGTGGCCGGCGCCTTTGAATTCGTCCGCGTGCTGGGCGGCTGTGGATTGCAGCCTTGCGAAGACGTCCGCGTGTACTTGCTTTGCCGCGGCCAGGCCGCGGCGGGCGTAGTCGCCGATGTCGTAGTGGAGGCGTGGCAGGGGGACGCCGTAGATGTCCGTGTCGTTGTCGTCCAAGGCGACTCGGTTGTTCGGGGAGGGGAGTTGCTCGACCAGCGAGGCCAGGCAGATGTGGCGGGCGGCGTTGTGCCGCGCGGCGTCGCGCAACGCTTGGCCGCGCAGTCCTTCGCGGGCGAGGTCGCGGGCGATTGCGTCCGTGCCGCCGGTTGGCCAGGACCAGCCGTCGTTGGAGATCTCGGTGCGGAACGAACCGCGTTCGCGTCGCGCGTCGCCGTCGCGGAGATTCTCGATGCCGGACGTGGAGCCCGGGCCGCGGTAGGGCCACACGGGTTCGCCGGCAAGCGCCCAGCTGAGCTGCGTCGGATGATCCATCAGATTGCGGCCGACTTGGTCCGAGGCGTTGGCGATGCCGTTCGGATTGCGTTCGGAACGGGAATGCAACAACAACCTTGGCGTTTCCACGGCGTGGGCGGCGATAACGTAGGCGCGGCCCCGAGCATTGCCGGAGCTCAAGTCCGGGCGTCGAAAACGAACGCTTTGAACGCGATTGCTGCCATCCGTTTCGATGCGCGTCGCGGTGGCGTTCGGAAAGATTGCGGCGCCGAACCGTTCCGCCTTGGCGACGTGGACGCTGGCGTCGTACTTCGCGCCGATCGGGCAGATGGGAATGCAGTTCGCGCTGCCGCAACATGGCGGGCGACCATCGAACGCAACGACGTTGCGGGCTTGCGGCGTGGCGGAGACGACGTAGGGCGAGTCGGCGAGGCGGCGTCGGAACACGCCGTCGAGATAGCTGGTGGGAACGGCGGGCATGGGGAAGCCGTCGGAGCGAGGCGAGCCCAGGTCGTCGGTTGCGCTTCCGGCAACGCCGAGTTCGCGTTCCGCTTGCAGATAGAAGGGTTCGATGTCCTCGTAGCCGATGGGCCAATCCACTCCCTGCCCGTACTGGCTGCGCAGCCGAAAGTCGTTGGGCAGAAAACGCAGGGAAGTGCCGAGCCAGTGCCAAGTCGTGCCGCCGACCGCTTTCAGGTAGTAGCTCTTGAATCGTTCCGGGCCGGATTGGCGGTACCAGTGGTTGGGTTGCCAGGAGACCGGATAGTCCGCTTGCGGAGTTCGTGGATAGGGGCTGTCCGGCGTTCTGATCGGCGCGCTCGCGAACTTCCGCAAGGCTTGGGCGCGGTCGATGCACGGGCCGGCGTCGAGCAGCGCCACGCGCACGTTCGCTTCGGCCAAGCGGGCGGCGAGCAAGGCGCCGGCGACGCCCGCGCCGACGATTACCACGTCCGCTTCCAGAGCGGTCACGTCGAACCCTTGGACTGCTTGCGTCGGTCAGCCGTTTGCGGCCGTCGCGGCTGCTGCGGCGGCCTTGATGGCGGCCACGGCAACCGGCGTCTGGTTGGCGGAAGCGATGGTGCAGACGTCGAAGCCGAGGCGCGGCAGTTCGTTCTTCCAACGAATGTCGCCGGAATCCGGGTCGAGCGCGTACAGGACGCCACGGGTGGAGGCGAAGAGACCGTCCGGTTCCACGACGACGTTGGTGAAGCCGCTGCCCGCGAGCGGCGTGCGCCACCGTTCCTCGCCGTCCTCCTTGCGGATGCACGCGACGTGTCCTTTGATGCCGATGTACAGATAGCGCGGGTCTGGCCGCATGGTTCTACTCTCCTTCCCGAATCGACGCTGGGGCATCGGCCCACGCGCCGGGCTGCGCGCAGACGGATCGCGCGCTCGTGAAATCCAACGCTCGCCACACCAGCGCGTCGTGGAACGTGCCGACCGTCGGCTGCGGCACGGTCGGCAACACGCCGGTGTACCAGGCCGAGACGATCTCGACGGCCACGTCCGCGGGCAGAGCGCCGTCGTCGCCTTGGCGCAGCGCCTCAACATCCACGCCGTTGGCCGCCAGCGCCTGCAGAAGGGCATTGGCGAACTGCGCATCCAAGTCGTGCGCCGGAAAGCCCGTGAGCTTCGCGGAGAGCGCGATGAAGCCGCCGAGCGCCTGGCCCTCGAACGCTCCCGCCGTAGCCGCCAGGCCGGGGCAGGAGAGACCGATCTTGAGCGCTGTTCTTCGCGTACACGTCAAGGCTGCAACCCCATCGTTCTTGCTGCCGCCGCTCCAGATCGTAACACTGGCCGAAGTCCTTCTCGCATGTTGATCGGTCTTCGTCGGCGCAAGGACGCGCAGTGCGAGGTGGTATTCTTCGCACCGCCGCTCTCAACGTGCCCCGACTTTATGAAAGTGCATGAGTCCGACGCGCTGGGCCTGCGGCGGGGTTCGTCTGCCATACCGCTCGTCCTGTTGTTCCTCGCCTTGGCGACGGTGTTCCTGTTCGGCGGCGGCCGCGGCCACTTCTACCAGCACGGCCACGAAACCCACGATCACATTACCGGGAACCACCTGACGGTGGCCATGAACATGTCGCCGGAGCACGGTTTTCTCGGCTTCTACCGCTTGATGCGGAACGAGGACGGCCACCTCGCCTACGAACCGTACAACCGCTTCCCCGTGCTCGGACATGTGCTGATCAAGCTCGCCATGCTGCCTTTCCTCGACGACGCGTCGGCGCGACTTGCCGCGGCGCGAACGCTCATGCTGGTCTTCTTCGCAGCCGCCGCGGCGTGCGCCTACCTCGCGTTGTGCAGATTGGCGGGCAACCGCTGGACCGCGTTGGCGGCGACTCTGCTGGCGTTCTCCTCGCATTACGCGCTGTACTACAACGACATGGTCGCCACCGAGGGCGTGGTCGATCTGTTCGGACTGCTGCTGGTTCTGCACGGCATAGCGGTGTTCGCCACCGATGGGCGGTTCGGACAGTTGCTGGCGAAGACGTGCATGGCGCTGCTGCTGGGCTGGCACGTGTACGCGCTGCTGCTGCCCTTCGTGCTGCTGGGGCTGGTCGCCGCGTTCCGCCGCCGCGACAGGGAGGGCGTCCGCCGCCACTTGACGTTGGGAGCGGTCGCGTTGGCATTCGGCACGATGGTGCTCGCGGCGAACTTCACGAGAGAGTTACCTGGCGCTTGGCGGCGAGATGGCTCTGGCGGAACTGCCGTCGGTGGAATCGATGCTGCTGCGCACCGGTTTCGCGGAAGCGGCCACCCAATTCGGAGCTGCGCACGAGCAGGATTGGCCAGCCGTGGCCGCCCGGCAGTTGAAGCGCATCGCGTGGTCGATCCCCTACGCTGTCGGCTACTTCGTCGGCGATGGCAGGCCCGATTCCGGCATGGCCAACAAGGGTGCGCTGACCGTGGCGTTGGGCGTCCTCTTTTCCGTCTTGGTCGTGGCGGCCATCTTGGTTCTGTTTCTTTCGCCGAACACCCGCCACCGTCTCCCTTTCGCGGCGCTTGCGCTGTCCGGGCCTTGTTGGGCGTTCGGCATGCCGAACCAGTCCTACCATCCGTTCGAAGGCATGTTCGACGTCGGTATTTTCCTTGCGTTTTTTGCGCTGGTGCTGTCGCGTCTCGATCGATTGCGCGGCGGCCGAATCGGATGCTCGGTGCTGGCCGGGGTGGCGGCGGTGCCGACGTTCGCGCTGTCGAGCTTCCTCATGGCCCGGGTTACCGCGCTCGATCCCGAGCGCGTTGCGTACGAAAAGGCGTTGGCGGCAGACGCGGACTCCATCCGCGAACTGGCGGATGGGAAGACGATTCTGATTTCCAGCGTGATCGACGCGTGTCGCACGGACTGGGTGCGCGCCAATGGGAAGCGGTATTTTCAAGGCCATGTGATCGTCAAGCTCTCCAACAGACACACCGCGGACTTCGTCGTGAGCGAACGGATCGAGGGCGCCCGCACCTTGACCCCGGGCAATCGACAGGTGTTCCTCTACGAGCGCGCCAGCCTCGACGCCGCCTTGAGCCGGTACGAAAGGCATGCGGAGCAGGGCGTTCCCGTGCTGGCTTCCCCCGACTACGACATCTACTTCGTCAAGGGGGAGCGCAGGGACGAACTGCTCTATTTCCGCGACCACTGCCCGAACCATCAGTTCAAAGACCGTTTCCATGCCCTGCGCATCATGATGGCCGGCAGTTCTCGCGTCTTCGTACACGTTTCGCCTGCCGACGCGGACGTTCTCTCGGAAGAGAGGCGGCGGTTCGGCTTCGACGGTCTATTGGACTTCGAGCCGGCGGTGTCCGGCTGGCGGAAAGACGGCAAGTGCTACGCCGTGTGCCGTCTACCCGACTACGACATTGCCAAGATACGCGCCGGGTCGGCCACGGTCCGCTGGAGCAGCCACGGCATCCTCTCCCGCCGCACGGCAAGCCGCGAGATCATTTGGGAAGGCAGCTTCTCGCCGCACGGTGTCGCGGCAGGCGAGACCCTTCGTTCTTCGCCGGCCGCGGCGGCGTCTCGCTAACCATGGCGTCCAACGCCCAGGGCCGGATGCGACGTCTGTCCACGGTACCGATCTTCCTTTTGTTCCTTGCGCTGGCGACGGTGTTCTTCTTCGGTGGCGGCCGCGGCCACTCCTACCAGATCGATTCCGCCAATCACCACGACGACCCGACGTACAACCACATGACGGTGGCACTGAACCTGTCACCGGAGCACGATTTTCTCGGTTTCCACAGCCTGACCCTTGATGAGGACGGCGACCTCACCTACCAACCGTACAACCGCTTCCCAGTGCTTGGCCACGCACTGATCAAGCTCGCGACGCTGCCTTTTGCCGACGACGCGTCCATGCGGCTGGCGGCGGCTAGGATCCTGATGCTCGCCTTCTTCGTCGCTGTGGCGACGCTCGCCTATCTGGCCTTGTGCAGACTGACGGCCAACCGTTGGGCGGCGCTGGCAGCGACTCTGCTGGCGTTCTCCTCGTACTACGCGCTGCACTACAACGACATGGTCGCCACGCTGGGCGCGATCGATCTGTTCGGCCTGATGCTGGTTTGGCATGGCATGGCAGTGTTCGCCACCGAAGGCCGGTTCGGGCAGCTGCTGGCGAAAACGTGCGTGGCGCTGCTTCTGGGCTGGCACGTGTACGCGTTGCTGCTGCCCTATCTGCTGTTGGGGATGGTCGCCGCGTTCCGCCGCCGGGACGGGATAGGGGCGCGGCGCCATCTGACGCTGGGAGTGGTCGCGCTGACATTCGGCACGATGGTGCTCGCGACGAACTTCGCGCGTGAATACCTGGCGCTTGGCGGCGAAGTGGCGCCGACTCAGCTGCCGTCCGTGGAGTCGATGCTGATGCGCACCGGTCTCGCCGGACCGCAGGCGGAAGACGACGCGCGGGCGGGCGCCGCCGAGCGGGGCGAACGGGTTGAACGGGAGTGGCCGGCTGTAGCTGCGCGGCAGTTGAAGCGCATCGCGTGGTCGGTCCCGTACGCCGTCGGCTATTTCGTCGGCTCCGGCAAGCCGGATTCCGATCTGCCCAAGGCGCCCGCGACTGTGGTTCTGGGGCTCGTGCTCGCCGCCTTGGTCGTCGCGGTCACCGTGGTTCTGTTTCTCTCGCCGGCCGTTCGCCACCGCATCCCGCTGGTCGCGCTTGCGCTGTCCGGCCCTTGTTGGGCGTTCGGCATGCCCAACCAGTCCTGGCATCCATTCGAAGGCTTGTTCGACGTCGGCATTCCGCTCGCCTTTTTCGCGCTGTTGCTGCCGCAGCTCGATCGATTGTTCGGCGACCGTGTCGGAGCATCGATGCTCGCCGGCGTAGCCGCGGTGCCTACGTTCGCGCTGTCGAGCTTCCTCATGGCCAGAGCCACCGCTCCCGACCCCGAGCACGTCGCCTACGAACGGGCGCTGGCCGCCGATGTCGACTCCATCCGCGAACTGGCGGTAGGCAAGACGATCCTGGTCTCGGAAGCGATGGATGCCTGCAAGGACTGGAACGTCAACAGGAGGTACTACTTCACCGGCTACGTGACCGTGATGTTCTCCAACACGCGCTTCGCCGATTTCGTCGTGAGCGAACGGATCGAGGGCGCGGCCACCTTGACGCCGGCAAACCGAGTGATGTTCCTCTACGATCCCGCCAGCCACGCCGCCGCCATGAGCTGGTACGAGCGGCAAGCGACACGCGGCGTCCCGGTGCTGGATTCTCCCGACTACGATCTCTACCTCCTCGAGAGGGGCACGAGGAACGAGTTGCTCTACTTCCGCGACCATTGCCCGGAGCATCAGATCAACGACCGCTTCTACGCCCAGAACATCCTGATGGGGGCGGGTTCGCACGTCTTCGTGCATGTCTGGCCCACCGATGCGAACGACCTCTCCATGGACAGGCGACAGTTCGGATTCGAAGACCTGGTGGACTTCAAGCCGCTTCTGTCGGGCTGGCGGAAGGACGGCAAGTGCTACGCCGTGTGCCACCTACCCGACTACGACATCGCCAGGATAGAGGCCGGGTCCGCCACGAAGCGCAGGACAAGCTACGGCGGCATCTTGCGCCGGGCCAGCTACGACGTCACTTGGGAAGGGAGCTTCTCGCCGCGGCGGGCAGCGGGCGAAGTACCTGTTTCTCCGCCGGCCGCGGAAGAGTCCCGGTGACTTCCATCACGCATCGATCCGTGGCAACGCGCGAATCCGACGCTCGCCCGAAACCAAATGCTGGACCGCGAGCCCGGCGTGCTACTCCGTCACGCAGTCGAAGCTCGCCGCGTCGTCCACGTCGCCTTCGCCGTCGTATTCGGCGACTTGCGGATAGGGGCAGAGCGGCCGCGTGAAGCGCCGCGTTTGCGCCGTTTCCTCGTCGGGCGCCAAGTGCGCCATCGGCGTCGGGCCGGGCTGGGCGCCGATGATTCGATTCGGAGCGTTGCCTTCTTCGCGCCAAGCGACGATCGGCGAGACGTAGTCGGCCTGCCACGGCCCCGGGCCGCCAGCGCAATGCACCATTCCGGGCACCATGAAGAGGCGGAAGTAGTCGGCGTTCTCTTCCGCGCCGCCGAGGTCCTCCAGAAACGAGATGGCGCGTTGCGGGCGCAGTGGATAGTCGTTCCAGCCTTGGTACATCAGCAGTTTGCCGCCCCGTTCGCGGAACTCGCTCAAGTCCGCGACGCCCACGTCCAGCGGCGCCGTGGCGTCGGCGATGCGCGCGCGGTCGGCGATTGGATCGAACTCTTCCAGATCGAACGTCGGGTCGTGGCGCATCAGCAAGGTCAGCATGTCGCCAACGCCTTCGATGATCGAGCCGGCGCCGGGCATGGCGTCGCTCGGCAGCATCCAGATGTTCCAATCGCCAGCGGCTTCGGCACCGGGCGGGACGCCGGGCGAGAGCACGTTGCCGTCCGCGTCCACCATGTCCGCGTAGACCGCCCGCGCGGTCTCGACTTGGCCCGCCGTCAGGCAACCCTCGGTTCGCCCCGCCGAACACTCCAAAGCGCCGACGTCGAACACGTCCGGCGTGCATTTGCGCGGATCGTCGATCACCCCGTCCTCCACGCCGTCGATCAGGTCGCAGGCTTCGCGGGATGCGCGGTCGAGCACGCGCAGCGCTTCCGGCGTGAGCGGGTTCGCTTGCTGTGCTCGATGCATGGCGACCATCCACGGCACGAACTCCTGGAAGCGGAACGCCGGTGCGCCGGCGATGATGCCGTCGTAGTCCTGCGGGAAGCGCAACGCCTCGAGCATCGCCGCCCGGCCGCCGTTGGAGCAGCCTTGGAAGTAGGAATAGTCGATGTCGCGTTCGTAGAAGCGCTGCACGGCCATCTTGGCGGCCTGGGTGGCCAGGTGAACGCCGCGGAAGGCGTAGTCGAGCAAGGCTTCCGGCTGTTCGTAGAAGGCGGTTCCTTCGCGGGCTTCGTGGCCGGTGTCCGTGGACGCCTGCGCGAATCCCCGCGCCAGCAGGCTGGTGGTGTCGCCGATGGTGCCGGCCGCACCGCCAACGCCGGTGAACATCAGGCGACCGTTCCAGTCTTCGAGCGGCATGGTGACCTCGAAGCGAATGGCGCGGTTCACCACGCCGCGAACGCGGCAGTGCGCTGGCGCGGCGTCGCTTGCGGCGACGACGATGCCGGGTTCGAACGCGTGGTCGAGATCGGTGAGTCGAACCAGCTTGCGGCATTGGTCCGCGTTCGCGGCAGCCGTGGCAGCGAAGGCAATCGTAGAGAAGGCGACGACGATCGACGAGACGAGGCGCATGTGCTCCGCTCCCTTGCAAGGCGACCGGGCGACTATACACCGTGTGCTGCGGCCACGATTCAAGGGCGCGACAGCCGCGAGCCGTGTAGACTCCGCAACCCGCGAGAACCTTGGCCGCGGCGAAACCGCCACGCCGGCCTCACCCGAACACCAGGGGGAACACATGCTGAAACTGCACTTCGCGCCCAACTCCAGAGCCGGGCGCATCGTCTGGCTGCTCGAAGAGCTGGGCCTGCCCTACGAAGTGAACAAGATGGCCTTCCATCCGAAGGACCTCAAGTCGACGGAACATCGCGCCCGCCATCCGCTCGGCCGGGTGCCGGTGCTGGACGACGGCGAGGTGCGCATCTACGAATCCGGCGCCATCGTCGAATACGTTCTGGAGCGGCACGAGAACGGCGGCTTGAAGCCGGCGGTGGATTCGCCGGAGTTCCCGGCGTACTTGCAGTGGTTCCACTACTGCGAAGGCATGGTGATGCCGCCGGTGAACACCATCGTCGTGCAGACCATGCTGCTGCCGCCCGAACGCCGCGACGAAACCGTGCTCGGCCAAGCGCAGCGCCTGCTCGGCAAGGCGCTGGCGCCGGTGGATGAACAGCTCGAAGGGCGCGACTACCTGATCGGCGATTTCTCCGCCGCGGACGTCATGCTCGGCCACGCCTGCTTCATGAGCGACCGCCTCGGCTGCGTCGGCGAAGACATGGCGAACCTCAAGGGCTACATCGGCAGAATCACGGCGCGTCCGGCCTTCAAGACCGCCATCGAAATGCGCTGAAGGGCGGGGCGTTGGGAGAGTCGCACATGGCGCTGGAGACCGTCGAGATCGATGCGGAGGACGCCGCGGGAACGGTCGTCTGGCTGCACGGCCTCGGCGCCGACGGCCACGATTTCGAACCCATCGTGCCGATGCTCGACCTCGCGGCGCCGTTGCGCTTCGTCTTTCCCCATGCGCCGATGCGCAAGGTCACCATCAACGCTGGCGCCGAAATGCGCGCCTGGTACGACATCGATCCCCGGGCGCCACTCGCCGGCGCGGACGACATCCGCGGTTCGGCGGAACAGATCGAGGCGCTGGTGGACGGCGAGGAAGAGCGGGGAATTCCACGCCGCAACGTGGTGCTCGCCGGCTTCTCCCAAGGCGGCGTGATCGCGCTGCAACTCGGATTGCGTTCGCAAACCAGCTTCGCCGGCATCATGGCGCTCTCCACCTACCTGCACGACCACGAACGCATCGCCGAGGAAGTCTCCTTCGCCAGCATCGACACGCCGATTCTCATGGCGCATGGGCAGATGGACGCGATGATTCCGATGGCGCGCGCCATCACCTCCCGCGATGCGTTGACGACGCTCGGCTACCAGGTCGAATGGCGCGAATACGGCATGGGGCACGAAGTCTCGCCGCAGGAAATCGCCGACATCTCCGCGTGGCTGAACGCCCGCTACGCTTGACGGTAAGCAGAACGTGGCAACTGCGAACAAGCGGGCCGGCGCGAACGGCACAGAGCGCGTGGAAGTGCGCCACCGGGTCTTCATCGACGGCCAAGCCGGCACCACCGGCCTTGAACTGGCGACTCGGCTGCGCGGCCACCCGGGGGTCGAACTGCTCGCCATCGATGATCACGCCCGCAAGGATCCCGCGCACCGCCAGGAACTCTACGATGCGGCGGATGTGGCCGTGCTGTGCCTGCCGGACGATGCCGCGCGGGAAGCCGCGGCAAGCGCGCCGAACACGCGCTTGATTGATGCCAGCACGGCGCATCGCGTTGCCGACGGCTGGACCTACGGTTTGCCTGAGTTGTCGCCGGAACAGCGCGCGGCGATTGCTGCGGCGAAGCGCGTGGCGAATCCCGGCTGCTATCCCACGGGCTTCGTGCTGAGCGTTCGCCCGCTCGTCGACGCCGGATTGCTGGCGCCGGAACTGCCGCTGCGCGTTCACGCCGTTTCCGGCTATTCGGGCGGCGGCAAGTCGCTGATCGCCAAGTACGAGGCGAACGACGCGCCGTCGTTGCGAACGCGGCCCTATGCGCTCGACCTCATGCACAAGCATCTGCCGGAAATGCGCGCCTACGCGAAGACCAAGCCGATGCCGCTTTTTTCTCCGTTCGTCGGCCACTACCATGCCGGCATGGTGGTGCAGGTTGGTTTGTTCACGAGCGAGCTCTCCGGTGGCGCAACGGCGGAGGACGTCTTCGAGACCATCGCCGCTCGCTACGCCGGCGAACCATTCGTCCACGTCGAGGAGTTCGCGCCAACCCGTGCGTTGGACGATGGATTCCTTTCGCCGACGAGCCGCAACGGCGGCAACCATCTGGACATCCTCGTCTTCGGCCACCGCGAACAAGTGACCATCGTCAGCCGCTACGACAACCTGGGCAAAGGCGCATCCGGCGCCGCGGTGCAGAATCTGAACCTGATGCTGGGCTTGCCGGAAACTCTGGGACTCGACCCATGAACGATCTGCAAAGCCGGTTCGACGGCTTCAAGGGCGCCAACCTGTCGTTGGACCTCACCCGTGGCAAACCAGCCGCCGAACAACTGGACCTCGCCAACGCCCTCGACGGTTCTCTGCACGGCGACTACCGCGCCGCGGACGGCACGGACGTTCGCAACTACGGTGTGCTGCGCGGCATTCCAGAAGCGCGGGAACTCGGCGCGCGCTTTCTCGATCTGTCGCCGGAGGAAGTCATCGCCGGCGGCAACTCCAGCTTGACGCTGATGTTCTACGTGCTGGACGCGGCGATGAACGCAGGCTTGAACAGTGCGCCGTGGCGCGAACAAGGCCCAGCGAAGGCGATCTGCCCGGTGCCGGGCTACGACCGCCACTTCGCGCTGGCCGACGCCCTTGGCATGGAACTGGTCACCGCGCCGATGACCGACGACGGCCCGGACATGGAGCGGGTCGAAGAACTCGTGCGCGCAGACAGCGCGATCCGCAGCATCTGGTGCGTGCCGAAGTACTCCAACCCAACCGGCTGCGTCTATTCTGCCGACACCGTGCGCCGCCTGGCGGAACTGCCCAAGATGGCCCAGCAGCCGTTTCTGGTGCTTTGGGACAACGCCTACGCCGTTCACGATTTCGAGTTCCCGCCGGCGAAGCTCGAACCCATCCTGCCCCATGCGCGAGACGCTGGCACTGAGAACGGGATCGCGCTCTTCGCATCCACCTCGAAAGTGACCTTCGCGACTGGCGGCGTCGCTTTTCTCGGCGGCGCGGAGCCGTTTCTCGCGGCGATGGAGAAGCGGCTCTCGGTGTTCATGATCGGCGCGGACAAAGTCAACCAGCTGCGCCATGCGCGATTCCTCGGCGATCACCTGGAATCCCACATGCGCCAGCACGCCGACCTGGTGCGCCCGAAGTTCGAGGCGGTTCAGCGCGGTCTCGAACGCGGTCTCGCTGGCAGCGGCCTCGCCGAGTGGACGCGGCCACGCGGCGGCTATTTCGTCTCGCTGAACACGTTGCCAAGGCTTGCCGCGAAAACGGTGGCGCTCGCCAAGGAACTCGGCGTCGCGTTGACGCCAGCCGGCGCAACCTTTCCGCACGGCGTCGACCCAGAGGATCGCAACATCCGCATCGCGCCGACTTTCGCGAGCCTAGAGGAAGTGGAAGCGGGCATCGACGTGCTCGCGCTGTGCATCAAACTCGCGGCCAACAGGGCGCAAAACACATGATCGATCCAGACAATCCGGTTCTGTTCGAGGAACTGGCGCTGCCGCCGCCGATCATGGATGCCATCGGCGACCTCGGCTTCGCCCGCTGCACGCCGATTCAGGGCGAGGTCCTGCCTTACAGCCTTTCCGACTACGACGTGACCGGACAAGCCCAAACCGGCACCGGCAAGACCGCCGCGTTCCTCATCACCATCCTCGCTCGGCAGTTGGAGTTCCCGCGCACGACCGCGCTGCCGCCGGGCACCGCGCGTTCGCTGGTTCTGGCGCCGACCCGCGAACTCGCTATGCAGATCGAAGAGGACGCCAAAGCGCTCGCCAAGTACACGGACGCGAAGGTCGTCTGCCTGGTCGGCGGCATCGACTACGACAAGCAGCGGCAACAGCTCCGCCACGACGGTGTCGACATTCTGGTCGCCACCCCAGGGCGCCTGATCGACTTCTCCCGCCAACGCCTGGCGCATCTGAACCAAGTGGAAGTGCTGGTGATCGACGAGGCGGACCGCATGTTGGACATGGGCTTCATTCCAGACGTGCGCCGCATCGTCTACCAAACGCCGAAAAAGCGCGACCGGCAGACGATGTTCTTCAGCGCCACCTTCAACGACGACGTGATGAACCTGGCGCGGCAATGGACCCTCGAGCCGGAACATGTGGCCATCAAGCCGGAATCGCCGGCGGTCGAAACGGTCGATCAGCACTTCTGGGCGTTGCCGCGGGATCGCAAGCGGGCGACCTTGCTGGCGTTCGTGCGCAAGCAGGAGCCGGACCACACGCTGGTGTTCGTGAATCGACGCGACCAGGCGCATCGACTGGTGAGTTTTCTGCGCGGCAAAGGCGTGGAATGCGAGGGACTGGCCGGCGACATTCCGCAGCGTAAAAGACTGGCAACGATGCAGCGCTTCAAGGACGGCAAGACCAACCTCGTCGTCGCCACGGACGTCGCTGGCCGCGGCATCCACGTCGAAGGCATCAGCCACGTGATCAACTACGATCTGCCCGAAGACGCCGAGGACTACGTGCATCGCATCGGCCGCACCGGTCGCGCCGGGGCGAGCGGAGTCGCCATCAGCTTCGTTTCCGAGGACGACGCCTTCGACCTGCCAGCCATCGAGGCGTATCTGGGCCACGAGATCCAAACGATGCAGCCGGAGGTGTAGTTCGCTTGCGGACGCCGCCAGCGACCGGCCGACCACCAGGCGAAGACGAACATAGAGAGGTCCAAGAATGGCAAGCAAGACGACGATCGGCATCGTCCAGATGTGCGCCACGGCGGATGTTGCCGCGAACGTCGACGTCACGATGTCCCTCGCGACCGAGGCCGCGGCGGCTGGCGCGAAAGTGGTTCTGGTCCCTGAAGCCTTCGCGTTCATCGGTTCCGAACGCGAACGCAATACGCATTTGGAGAACATCCCCCGCGAAGAAGCGGAAGAACCCGGACCGATTCTCCGCCGCTGCATCGAAACCGCGCGTTCCGCGAACGCCCACCTAGTGCTCGGCGGATTCCCGGAACAGGCCCCGGACGGCCGCGCCTTCAACACATGCATCCATCTGCTGCCCGACGGCGCAATCGCCAGCGTCTATCGCAAGATCCATCTGTTCGACGTGGACCTCGCCGACGGCACGCGGATGCGCGAGTCGCGGAGCACGGCGCCGGGAGACCGCGCCGTAACCACGGAAACGCCGTTCGGTTCGCTTGGCCTTACGGTCTGCTACGACGTTCGCTTTCCGCTTCTCTACCAAACCCTCGCGGACGTGGGCGCAGTCGCCATCGCGGTGCCGAGCGCGTTCTTCAAGAACAGCGGCAAGGCACACTGGCACGCGCTGCTGCGAGCCCGCGCCATCGAGTGCCAGTGCTACATCCTGGCGCCCGCCCAGCACGGCGACCACGGCCACCGCGGTCGCAAATCGTTCGGCCACGGCCTAGTCGTCGATCCCTGGGGCGACATCGTGGCGGAAATCGAAGACGGCGACGGCTTCGCGCTGGCGGATGTGGATCCCAAGCGCGTCGAGGACGTGCGCGCCGAACTGCCGAGCCTCGCCAACCGCCGAGCTTTCCATGCGCAGGGGCGCTCCACATACGAACCGCCGCCCCTCGCGCACAGTTCGCCGGCGAACGGCTGAGCCTTCTTCGCATGACAGAACCACGGCCAACCGTCGCGAGTCCACTGCTGGTGGTGGCCGCGCTGGTGGTGATCTTCGCTGGCGTGAAGACGGCGGAACAACTGATGGTTCCGTTGCTGCTCGCGGCTTTCCTCGCCACCATCGCCGCAACGCCGGTGTTCTGGCTGCACGCCCGCTTGAAAGTGCCGGTGGGCGTCGCCATCGCCGCGGTGGTGCTGGCGCTGATCGGCGTCTTGCTCGCAGTGGGCGCGCTGATCGCGCAGTCGGTTGCCGAGTTCCAAACCAGACTGCCGACCTACCAGGAGCGCTTGAGCACGCTCCAGCAAAGCGTTGCCGACTTGCTTTCGCCCCTCGGCATCGACATCGCGAGTTTGCCGGGCCTCGCCCCGCAGCAGGCGCTCGGCTTCGCAGGCGATGCGCTGGTGAGTTTGAGCAACGTGCTCACCAACGGCTTCGTGATCCTGCTCGCGGTGATTTTCATTCTCGCCGAGGCATATACCTTTCCGCGCAAGCTGCACGCAGTGCTCGACGACCCGGAACGCGACGTGCCGCACTTCGAACGCTTCGCGGCGAACGTGAACCGCTACATCGCCATCAAGACGACGGTGAGCCTGGGCACCGGAATCTTCGTGAGCGTGGCGTTGTGGATCATCGGCGTCGACTATCCGATCCTGTGGGGCGTGCTGGCGTTCCTGCTCAACTACGTTCCCACCATCGGCAGCGTCATCGCCGCGGTGCCGCCAATGCTTTTGGCGGGATTGCAACTCGGCGCTGGCGGCCTGGCCGCGACATTCGTGGTTTTTCTAGCCGTCAACGTGGTGATGGGCAACGTCGTGGAACCGCGTTTGATGGGGCGCGGCCTGGGACTTTCCACGCTGGTGGTGTTTCTCTCCCTGGTGTTCTGGAACTGGATGCTCGGCCCGGTCGGCATGCTGCTTTCCGTACCCTTGACGATGACCGCCAAGATCGCCTTGGAAGCCAATCCGTCCACGGCTTGGATCGCCCATCTGCTGGATCCGGCCGACTCGGTGGTGCAAACGGAACCCCCCGACACGTCATGACCTTCGAGCGCGACAACATCCGGCGCATGGCCGGCTACGCCTACGGTGAACAGCCCCGCGACGCGAACGTAGTGAAGCTCAACACCAACGAAAACGCCTACCCGCCATCGCCGCAAGTGCGCGAGGCGTTGGCGCGCTTCGATGTCGAGACGCTGCGCCGCTATCCCCCCGCGACCGCCGATCCGCTGCGCCGGCAAATCGCCGAACGATTCAGGCTGGACATGGCCCAGGTCGTCGTCACCAACGGCGGCGACGAAGGCTTGCGACTCGCGGTCACGACTTTCCTAGATCAAGGCGCGACGTTCGGCATGGCAACGCCGAGCTATTCGCTGTATCCGGTGCTGGCCGAAGTGCAGGGCTGCCCGGTCGTCGAAGTCCCCTTGCAGCGGAGCTGGGCGCTCCCCCCCGATTTCGCCGCCCGACTCAACGCCGCCGAAACCAAACTGACGTGCCTAGTCAATCCCCACGCGCCCTCGGGAACCCTCATCGACGCAAACGCGATCGCCGCACTGGCTGGCGAACTCCACGGCGTCCTGCTGGTCGACGAGGCATACGTGGATTTCGTCTCCCCGGCAGCGAACCACGATCTGACCCCCTTGCTCCGCGCCCACAACAACCTGCTGCTCCTGCGCACGTTCTCCAAGGGCTACTCGCTGGCCGGGCTGCGCGTAGGCTACTTGCTCGGCAGCGCGGCCCTCGTCGAACCGATACTCGACAAGACCCGCGACAGCTTCAACGTTGACGCCATCGCCCAAACGCTCGCCGCCGCGGCGTTCGCCGACCAGCCCTACGCGGCAGCCTGTTGGCAGCACACCCGCGAAGAACGCCACCGCCTCGCCCAACGCCTGCGCGACTTGGGATTCGCCGCGCCGGACTCGCAGACGAACTTCCTTCTGGTGCAAGCGCCGCCCAACATCTGCGCCCGAAATCTGCAGCGAACCCTACGCCAAAGCAAGGTGCTGGTACGCCACTTCAACGCCCCGCGCCTAGCCGACAGCTTGCGCATCACCGTCGGTTCAAGGCGAGAAAACGACGCGCTGCTGGCGCTCCTCGACGAGCTGCTGGCAACGTACACGAGCCCGCCGGGTGCCGCCTAATCTCCTAGGGCTTCTCTGGGCGACAGCAGCTCGTTCTCGCTCGGCCTTGAGCGCGTTGAACCTGGACTTCGGCTTCGCGGAGTACGGCGGCGCGCGGGTCGACGGGCGCTGCGTGGTCGGCGCCGAGCTGCCCGCCTACGGAATTGCCGCCGCGCGCACGGGGCAGTACAGCGTCGACGACAGCGAGATCCGCCAAGCCTGGCAGGTCGAAATCGCTGCGGACGGGATGCTTCCGCAGTAGCCGAAGAGGCGCGCGGCAACGGCCATGCGCACTCTCAGAGAGCCCGAACTTCCTCGACATGTACGCGGGGCGCTCGTATTCCAGCGTTGGTTCCGAGCGAAGGAAGCCAACGAGATTCATCCGCGGCCGCCGCGGAACCAGAGGCTTCGCTGTCCGCCGGCTCCAGCGAGAAGCTGCCTTCCCAGGCGACGCTTGGGCCTGTGGCGACGCTTGGGCCTGTCCAGTCGTCGGCGTACGACCCGGCGCGCACCTTGGCGATGGGGTAGTCGGGCAGGCGACACACGGCGTAGCACTTGCCGTCCTTCTCCCAGCCCCCGAGATGCTGTTGGAAGTCGACGAGAGCGTCGAACCCGAACGGCCGCCGGGCCGCGGGAAGATCGTTCGCGTCGGCCGGCCAGACATGCGTGAAGACGCGGCCGCCGCATTGGTCGTGGAAGTAGAGCAGTTCGTTCCCCCGCGCTCCTTCGACGAGATAGACGTCGTAGTCGGGGAAGTCCAGCACCGGAGCGGCCTGCTTCGTGTGCCGCTCGTAGCCGCTCAAGGCGGCGGCGTGGCTGGCGCGGTCGTAGAGGAACATGAACCGGTTGTCCGGGGTCAAGGTGCGCGCGCCCTCGATGCGTTGTCCGCTCACGACGAAATCGGCGAAGCGTCTCTTGGCGAACGTCACGATGGCGTAGCCCGCGAAGTAGTACTTGTAGTCGATGCGCCGGCGCCAGCCCAGGTAGCAGTCACCGCCATGCCGTGCAGAACCAGCATCGTGCCGAACAGATCGACCACGCCCTCCGTGGCGACCATGTCCCTGTAGAACAGCGCGTAGTAGGAGGAGAACGCCAGCAGGGTCGCCGCCAGCGCGGTCCAGCGGCTGCCCGTCAACTTGCACAGGGCCAGGTAGGCCAGCGCCGCCGCGGCGGCGAAGAGGACCAGCATCAGCGTCCGCGCCGCCGCCTCGCGCGCGGAGAAGTCGTCCGGGAAAGGCAGCGTGGCGAGCTTGATGAGCGCGTACCCAAGCACCGGAAAGCGGTTGTACGGCTTGTAGTCGAGGTCGCCGTCGCCGGTACGGGTCAGATGGCGAAAGCCGAGGAAACCGTGCTCCCGCGACATGTTCAGAGCCATGGTCATGTGGTCCCCGGTCAGTTCCCAGTGGTAGCCGCCGGCACCGTAGACGGGTTGGCCGCGGCTGCCGTCGAAGAGGAACGCCGTCGCCAGTGCCAGGAACAAGAGGACGAGCGTTGTCAGCGTTGTCGCCGACGAACCCCAGCGCAGGCGCAACGGATTCATGACTTCCATAGGCACGTTTTTCAGAGTGGCGTGGGTAGAGTACCACCTCGTGGTTCGCGCACTGCGCCAACGGAGAGCTGAAAGGGCCGGTCGACCGTGCGAGACGGCGAGCGGCCAGCGGACGCGCAGCGTGTCGTAGGCGGAGAGTCGGAAACAGCAGGCTCGCCGCCGTCGCGGCGCGCTGCCCAGCGCGTCGCGCAGCGGACTGCGTTCGACAGTGGTGCCCGTGCGTTTCGCGCGTGGCGTGAACAGAAATCCCCGCCACGCTGCCCCAATCGCCGCGGCCGTCCCCCACCGTCGCTCTTCGTCGAACCAGCGCCTCATCGCACAGTGAACGCGGCGAGGCATGGCGACCGTGGTATGGTCAGAGCGTGGCAGCGGAGCGCCAATCCGAGATCGACGGCAAGCTGGTTCCGCCGGTCGGGGGATCCGCGCCGGTCGACGACAGGTGCCGCCGGCTCGCCGCCCCTCGACGGCGCCGCATCGGCCATCGAGTTGGTACGCTTCGACGGTGGCGGCCGACCGGCAAGCGGTCGTCCCTGGCGGTGCGGTGCTCCAGGCGGGCGATTCGACGGCCATGACGAAGACTCGGCGGGTGCTGGCCCAGAGTGTGCTGGCGATGCTTTCCGTGCTCGCCGCGGTCGCTGTCTGGGAAGCTGCCTCGCGGGTCTTCTTTCCGAACGCGGGCGTCGCCGAGAGCATCACTACGACGCCGAACGCCAGCCGCCTGTGGGCGCGGAAGCCGAACTCGTGGCACGTCAAGACGCATCCGGACAGCGGCGCCTCGATTCCCGTCGTCTACAACGGCTTCGGCATGCGGCAGAGCCGCGAGTTCAGCGCCGAGACGCTCCGCAACGCCACCAACGTGGCGTTCTTCGGCGATTCCTTTCTGGAGAACGTCCACATCAGATCCGCCCACTCCTTCACGGAGAGCCTGGACTTCCTCCTCAACCTCCGCGACGGGCTCGCGTTCAACGTGCTTGGCTTCGGCGTCGGCGGATACGGCCCGGGGCAGCAGTACATCTGGTACCGGCAGTTCGAACACCGCGACGAGCTGGACTACGTCGTCTACGTCTTCCGCGCCACCCACGTCGAGGATTTCCACTTTCGCGGCCTGTTCTCCCTGGAAGAGTCCGGGAACCTGGTGGCGAACACTGCCCATCGGCCGAGCCCCTGGAGGTCGCTGCCCTCGCGGCTGCACCTGGCCTTCATGGAGCTCGGAAACGTCGAGGACCGTCGGCTGTGGCGCACCGGACGACCGAGACACGCCTACTACCCCGAGGAGCGCCGGCTCGAACTGAAGCAGCGGGTCGTGCGGCGCCGACAGGGAGGAAGCGCCCTCTCCGGCGACGCCTTGGACGACAGCGTCGCCACGTTCCGAGCGCTGCTGACGCGCTGGAAGCGCGACGTCGAGACGCACGGCGGCGGGTTCCATGTCGCCCTCTTCCCTGACATACCCAAGGATTGGGTGCAGGAGACGATTCCGGCCGCGGTCGACGTCGTCGACCTGCACGCCTGCTTCAGCGACGCGATTCCGAACTACAGCCACTACGCGGTGCATTTCGACAGGCGCTGGCATTGGAACGAGATGGGCAACATGGTGGCGGCGCACTGCCTGCACCGCTTCCTGGAAGAAGAGGCGGGCTTGCCGCCCCTGTCGGACGACGCGCTCGCCGAAGCGCGGTACGAGTTCTACCGGGCGGTCGCCCTCGGCGGCTGGATGCCGTCGTCGGCCTGGGCGACGCGGCCAGCGGCGATGCGCCACGATCCCGAGGCCGTTCGCGCCAAGTATCTGGCGCTGGACCCGGCGAGCGAGCTGCTGCGACGTGCGGACGATTCGCCGGTTCTGGCGCGCACCGACTGGGACATCCACCGCGTCGAAGGCGTCGGCGCGGAGCGCGACTCGCTGGTCTACGTCAAGGCGGCCTGCGACGAGGAGGACCTGGCGCTGAGGTTCTCTCTGCACGCGGTCGCCGCCGACCCGCGGGACCTGCCGCCGGAACGCCGGGTCTACGGCTACGCGAACCTGGGCTTCGACTTCGCGCGGCACGGCGGCTCGTGGGCCGACGGGCGCTGCGTGGTCGGCGCCGAGCTGCCCCCCTACGGAGTCGCCGCCGTGTACACGGGACAGTACAGCATGGACGATGGCGAGATCCGCCAGGCTTGGCGGATAGAGATCGCCGCGGACGAGACGCTTCGGATGCTGCGGCGCACGGAGGATTCGCCGGTTCTGGCGCGCGCCGACTGGGACGTCCACCGCGTCCGAGGCGTCGGCGCGGGCCGCGACTCGCTGGTCTACGTCAAGGCGGGCTGCGACGAGGAGGACTTGGCGATGACGTTCTTTCTGCACGTGGTCGCCGCCGACCCGGAGGACCTGCCGCCGGAACGCCGTGCCTTCGGCTACGCGAACCTGGACTTCGGCTTCGCGGAGTACGGCGGCGCGCGGGTCGATGGGCGCTGCGTGGTCGGCGCCGAGCTGCCCGCCTACGGAATTGCCGCCGTGCGCACGGGGCAGTACAGCGTCGACGACAGCGAGATCCGCCAAGCCTGGCAGGTCGAGATCGCCGCGGACGAGATGCGGTAGCGCCGATGCTTCGGCGGCGGTGCCGAAGGGGCGGGCGGCGACGGCGCGGCACTCTCAGAGAGCTTGGGCTTTTCCTCGACCGGTACGCGGGGCGCTCGCGTTCCGGCGTCGGTTCCGGGCGAAGGAAGCCGACCGGGCTCGTCCGCGCCCGCTGCGGAACCAAGGGCTTCGCCGCCCGCCGGCGCCAGCGGGAAGCCGCCTTCCCAGGCGACGCCTTCCCTGCCATCGGCGAAGTGAAGGAGAGTGCGCTTCAACTCGTCTTGGAGAAAGTGCAGAAGGCCGGAGTTGCCGTTGCCGAAGTGGACGAGGGTGACTGGCACGCTGGTCGCATCGAGCGGGTGGGCGAAGCGTATAAGCTGAGGGTGAACCGCAACCATGCGGCGGCGGTGCGATTCGTGACCATCGCGCACGACGGCTGGGATGAAGAACAGGCGATTCCGGGCTGCGACGAGACCATCTTGGAAGCGGCGCTGGCGGAGGCCGTGTCCTCCGGCACAGCTTGGACGCTCAACGGGCCGACGTCTTGTTGGAAGGAGGACGTTCCCTTCACGGCATTTGGACGAAGAAGCCGAACTGCTTCCGCCGCCACGGATGCCGGCGCCTTCGGCGCTCACGCAGGACGAGTTGCCCGATGCGTGGACGGACGGCGAGACGAACGGCGCCGCGATGGTGCGGGCGCTGTCGCGCAAGCGCCGCGTTGCGGTGCCTTGGGGGCTGGTTCGGGAGGGTCTCACCCAGGCGGTGCGCAGCCGATGGCTAGAGACTGTCGCCGGCGGCGCAACGGTCGAGTTCGATCGGGCTGGCGAGTGGCGGTTGAAGCAGCCGGAAGGCCACACGCCGCAGAAGACCGCTGCCGTCGCTTCCGCGTTGGAGATGGATGGAACCCAAGTGCAGGACCTGGCCGACGTCGTGCCCAAGCTGATGGAAGAGAGCGCGGGCCATGGGCTGCGTTTTCGAGTTGGCGTCGCGCTGGATGCGAGCGCGCCCGAGGAGGTGCGGCGAAAGGTCGACGATTTGCTTGCGGAGGCGGTGCCGGAACTGCCGGAACTCAAGAGCGACATTCGGGACGGTTCCGCGCATTAGAATGGGCGAATAGGCGCTCGACGTTCCACCCAGGAGGTTGCGATGTTTTCCAGGCGCGCGGCGTTGGTCGCCATGCTCGTCGCGTTCGGCGCTGGCCTGGTGGCGAGTTTGGCGATTCGACCGCCCGGGGAGGGGGCGGGGCGCAACGTAGCGTCGGATGCGACTGCTGGCGAGTTGGCGCCGCGGATTCGGTGGCGGGTGCCGTTGAGTTCGCCGCGCAATCTGCCGGGTTCGGGGGAGACCGTCGTCTGGATGGCGGAGGCGTTGGCGGCGTCGAGCGGCGGGGCGGCGGTGTTGCAGCTGTTCGATCCGGGCGAAGTCGTGCCGGCGTTCGCGGTGACGGATGCGGTGCGGGATCGCAAGGTGCAGGCCGGGTTCACCTGGCTTGGCTACGATCGCGGCAAGGTGCCGTCTTCGGCGCTGTTCGGCGCCACGCCCTTCGGTTTGGATCCGTGGGCCTACATCGGCTGGTGGCACTACGGGGGCGGGAAGGAACTGGCGCAAGGCATCTACGCGAAGCAGAACACGCGGCCGCTGCTGTGCGGCATCACCGGGCCGGAAACCGCTGGCTGGTTTCGCGGGCCGTTGCAGTCGAGTGCCGATCTCGAAGGCTTGAAGATTCGCTACGCTGGTCTCGGCGGCGAAGTGATGCAGCGGGTGGGCGCTTCGGTGACGATGTTGCCGGCCGGGGAGATCTTCCAAGCGTTGGAGACGGGGGTGATCGACGCCACCGAGTTCTCGCAGCCGATCACGGACCAGGCGCTCGGCTTCAACCGCATCGCCAAGTACAACTACTACCCTGGCTGGCACCAGCCCTTCAGCGCTACGCATTTCGTCGTCAATCTCGATGTCTGGCAGGAGATCGACGCTGCCGACCGCGCGCTCGTCGAAACGGTGTGCGCGGCCACCACGGCGCATGGCCTTGGACTCTCCGAAACCCTGCAAGGACCGGTGGTGGAGGACTTTCCCAATATCGGCGTCACCGCCGCGCAGTTGCCGGACGATCTGCTGCGTACGCTGCAGGCCGCGGCGGTCGAAGTGCTGGACGAAGAAGCCGCCCAGGATGCCGACTTCAAGGCCGTTCTGGAATCCCAGCGCAGCTACCAGAAAACCTATCGCGCGTGGCGGCAGCTCGCCTACCTCTCCAAGGATTTCGAGTGAACGCGCCTGTCGCAGGCGGCGTTGCTTCGGCTTTGGGCGGTGCCGGTTTGGAGTTGCCGGAGACGCGGCTTTCCCGAAGCGTCGATGGGCTGCTCGCTGCCTTCGGGCGGGCGGCGAGCTGGCTGTGGCTGGTGCTGCTCGGCGTGGTGGTGGTGAACGTGGCGCTGCGGTATCTGTTCGACGAAGGGCGCATCGAACTCGAAGAGCTGCAATGGCATCTGAACGCGCTCGCCTTTCTGCTCGCCATCGCCTACGGCTACCGCATGGACTCGCACATCCGCATCGATCTGGTGTTCAACCGCCTGCCACCGCGGCGCAAGGCGTGGATCGAGTTCTACGGTACGCTGCTGCTGTTGTTTCCGTTCGTCGCCGCGGTGCTGGTCTTCAGCGCGCCGTTCGTCGCCCACAGTTGGAGTGTTGGCGAAATCTCGCCTTCCGCTGGCGGGCTGCCGTTTCGCTGGCTGCTCAAAGGCGTTTTGCCGGCGGCGTTTCTGTTGCTGCTCGCGGGCGCCCTTTCCCGCTTGAGCCGCTTGTGGGCCTACTTGGCGGGAGCGCAACCGCCTGCGGAAGAGGCGGAGTCCGCATGAGCGGCGCCGAAGCGCTGGCGCTGACCATGATCGTCGCCTTCGTGGCGCTGGTCTTCACCGGCTATCCGATCGCTTGGATTCTCGGCGGCCTCGCCATTCTCTTCACCGCCATCGCCATCGTCTTCGAAGTGGATTTCCAAGTGCCGACGCACGTCGATTGGTTCTACGCCTCCATGAGTGTGGACCGCATCTGGGACGTGATGGAGAACTGGGTGATGGTGGCGCTGCCCATGTTCATCTTCATGGGCGTGTTGCTGGACCGCTCCGGCATCGCCCGCAGTCTGCTCACCGGCTTCGCGCGCCTGTTCGGCCCGGTGCGCGGCGGCTTGGCGGTTGCGGTGACGGTGATCGGGGTGTTGTTGGCGGCGTCCACCGGCATCATCGGCGCCTCGGTGGTGCTGCTCGGACTGCTGGGGTTGCCGGCGATGCTGGAGAACCGCTACGACAAGCACCTCGCGTCCGGCACGGTGTGTGCCGTCGGCACTCTGGGCATTCTGATTCCGCCGAGCATCATGCTGGTGGTGATGGCGGATCGGATGGCGATGAGCGTTGGCGATCTGTTCCTTGGTGCGCTGTTTCCTGGTGTTCTGCTCGGCGGGCTGTACATCGCCTATCTGTTGGTGGTGGGCTGGCTGAAGCCGGAACGGGCCCCGGCGGCGGTGGTGGAACCAATGGATCTGCGCGCGGCCTGGGCGCTGATTCGCGCCGTCGTTCCAGCCGCGCTGCTGATTCTGGCGGTGCTCGGCAGCATCTTTTTCGGCCTTGCCACGCCTACCGAGGCGGCGGGGGTGGGGGCGGCCGGGGCGCTGCTTCTCGCTGCCGCGAAAGGGGCGCTGAATCGGCGCGTGCTTGCCGAAGTGCTGGACGAGACCTCGCGCACCACGGCGTTCATCTTCGCCGCGGTGCTGGGTGCGGTGTGCTTCACGCTGGTGCTGCGGGGGCTCGGCGGCGACGAACTCATCAAGCGCCTGCTGCTCGGCTTGCCGTTCGGGCCCACCGGCATCGTGATCTGCATTCTCATCGCCACCTTTCTGCTCGGCTTCTTTCTCGATTGGCTGGAACTGACGCTCATCATTCTGCCGCTGGTGGCGCCCGTGGTGGCGGCGTTGGATTTCGATCCGGTGTGGTTCACGGTGATGTTCGCGGTTTGTCTGCAAACGAGCTTTCTGACGCCGCCGGTGGGCGGCGCGTTGTTCTATCTGCGCGGCATCGCGCCGCCGGGCGTGGACTTGCCGGTGATCTATCGCGGCGTGGCGCCGTTCATCGTGATTCAGATCGTGGGCTTGGCGATCATTTTCAACTGGGAAGCGCTCGCCACCTGGCTGCCGGCGCAGGCCTACGGCGTCAACTGACTGTGCGGCATTGGGTGTTCGGTTACGGCTCGCTCATCTGGCGCGTCGACTTTCCCTATCTCGAACGCAGGCGGGCGACGTTGCGCGGCTGGACGCGACGATTCTGGCAAGGTTCCCACGACCACCGGGGTACGCCGGAAGCGCCTGGCCGAGTGGCGACGTTGATCGCGGAACCGAACGCGGTGTGCGTGGGCATGGCGTATCGGGTGGACGATGCGGTGTTCGCGCACCTGGATCACCGCGAGAAGAACGGCTATGCGCGGGTGGCGCTCGACATCGAGCTGGAGAACTGCGTCGAGCCGGTGCGCGGCGTGGTCTACGTGGCCGACGAAAACAACGCGGCGTTTCTTGGCCCGGCGCCGCTGGAAACCATCGCCGGGCACATTCTGCGTTCGGCCGGGCCGAGCGGACGCAATGCGGACTACCTGCTTGAACTCGACGCGGCGTTGCGATCCCTCGGCGCGGAGGATGACCACGTTCGCGATCTGGCGCGGCGCGTCTCCAAGCAGTGCGCTCAGTTGCGGTGCGCGGAACGGTGCGTTAGCCGATGACCGTCTTCGCGTCCTCTTCCACGACCGTGTGCTGGATGTAGCCGACGTTCTCGATCTCGATCATCACCTCGTCGCCAACGCGCAGCCACTGCGGCGGCTTCATGGCCGCGGCGACGCCCGAAGACGTGCCGGTGAAGATCACGTCGCCCGGATCCAAGGTGAACGACTTGGTGAGGTGTTCGATGTGTTCGAAGCAGTTGAAGATCAAGTGCTTCGTGTTGGAGTTCTGCCGCGTTTCGCCATTCACCAGCGTACGGATGCCGAGGTTGTGCGGATCGCCCACTTCGTCGGCGGTGACGATCCACGGCCCGAAGGGCGCATGGGTGTCGAAGGATTTACCGATCTGCATGGTGCGCGCCGCGGCCTGCCAATCGCGCACGCTCACGTCGTTGCCGCAGCAGTAGCCGGCGATCACCTCGTGCGCCCGTTCCTTCGGCACGTGCTTCGCCCGCTTGCCGATGACGAACGCCAGTTCGCCTTCGTAGTCCAGCATGTCGGAGACCGCGGGCTTGTTGATGCTGCCGTAGGGCCGGTTGGCGGCGTTGTGCTGCTTGTTGAACCACATCTGCGTCTCTGGCGCTTCGCCGCCGGTCTCGGCTACGTGGTCCGCGTAGTTCAGGCCGATGGCGAGGATCTTGCCCGGACGCGGCACCGGCGCTTCGAGGGTCACGTCGGCCACCGGAAACGCCACCTCGGGATTGGTCTGCGCCTCCCGTGCCGCAGCCATCGCCTCGTCCCCGGCTTCGAGGAACGCGATCATGTCGTCGGGAACGCCCGGCGACACGGCCGCCAAGTCGATCACCAGTTCGCCGACCACCACGCCAACGCGCGACCGCTGACCGTGTGTGAACGTGCAGAGCTTCATACGTACTCCTCGAATGAGTTGGTTCCTGGCATTTGCCGCCTAGCTTGAGGCGAGCGCTTTCTTCGGCGGGTGATGTGCTCCGCCGTGGGTGGTGCGAAACATAGCACGCTCAGGCCGTTCGTTCCGACGCTCCGCTCGCGTTTTCCAGCCGAGAACGGACGCGAGCCGCTAGCCGTTGGGATCCAGCGCGTAGAGATCGTCCAAGGAGTACCAGCCGGGGGTCGCCTTTCGCCCGCGCCCGGCGACCGTCGCAGGTTTGCGGCGGACGAAGTAGCGTCGGCCTAGGGATGCGCCGCGGCTGTTCGGAAACGCTTTCATCTTGCGATCCAGTTCCTTCTCCAACGCGCGGGGGGAACGCACGGTGCCCCACTTGCATTCGCCGAGGTCCGTCCAGTTGTCGTCGCGCAAACCGACGACGTCGATCTGCGTCTGCGCGTTCCAGAACTCGCCGATCTCGAAGCCGGCGTCGATCCCCTCCTTCGCGTACACGAGCGGCAGCGCCTCGCGGCATAGTCTCTCGAAGCCGTTGCCGAACCAGGCGTCCAGCGTCGGCGCGATGCGCTCCTGAAACACATTCCCCGCACCCGCGCTGCGCAACAGGCTGGTGTTTGGGAACACGTAGCGAAACCAGAATTTGAGCAGCGGATCGTCGATCCCGAAGCGCATCTGCTTGGGGTTGACTCGCTTGCGATCGAGCGGGTAGCGTCGGCGCACGAAGCCGAGCTTCGAAAGCTCATCCAAATAGTAGTGCAGGCTCCGTTCCCGCAAGCGCGTTTCGGTGAATATGGCCTTTGCGGTCTCGGCCTTGTTGGCGACGGCGAACAACACCGCGTGATAATTCGCCATGTCGCGCAGCTCTTCGCGCAGCAGAAACGAAGGCTCTTGGAACAGCGGCGCGAACTCGTCGAGAATATGCCTTTGGATGTTGTGGCGGATCGAAAGCGAGTCGTCCAAGCATTGCAGGTACTGCGGCAGACCGCCGACGATGAAGTACGCCTTCGCCCGGTCCGCGGTGCTCCAACGCCTGAAGAACTGCGCGGCTTCCAAGTAGGCGAACGGTTGCAGCAGGATCTGTGCCGTGCGCCGGCCGAAGAGCGGGCTGTCCTTGCCGAGCACTTCGCGTTCCATGAAACCTAGATACGATCCGCACAGCAGCAGCATGACGTGGCCGGAATCGCGCCAATGCTGATCCCAGCAAGCCTGCAACACGGCGGGCAGACCTTTGCTCGCCTGCGCCATCCATTGGAACTCGTCGAGCGCGAGAATCAGTTTCTTGTCTGGATGCGCGAGGCGCCATTGCTCCGCCACCGTCAGCAGCGCGTCGCGCCAGCGCGTGGCGCGCAGATCGGCGAGCAGCGGCATGTCCAATGCCCGCGAAGCCTCGACCAGGAAAGCCCGCACCTGAAGGGCGGACGAGGACTGCTGCCCCAGATGGTAGATGCCCGGCTTGCCTTCCATGAACTTGAGGATGAGCTCGCTCTTGCCGACACGGCGGCGGCCGTAGATTGGGATGAACGCCGATTCCGGCGACTCGAATGCCGCCGTCAGCCGTGCCAGTTCACGCTCTCTGCCAATGAACTTCACCATGAGAAGAAGCCCTCAAACCCTCGCTTGAAGGAGTGTGCGCCATGCGCCTGATTTTGACAAGTCGTGTTTGGACAAGTCGTGTTTGGACAAGTCGTGTTTGGATCAGAGGGGTCGGGCCGATAGCGGTTTCCTTCCCCGATCGTCGTACTCAGTGCGTTCGCAGGGCAGGGCGAACCGCTTCCCGCGGCTTATCCGAAACGCTGGATACGGGCGTCGACTCGGCCATGGGGCCGCGCTCCGCCGCGGCGCGTTCGCTAGCGCAGCACGGCGCCAAGCCAGGAATCGGCGTGGCCGGCCATCTCCTCGAAAACGTCGTCGGTACGCTGGCGCGTTCGCTTCAAGACCTTGTAGCCGTGGTCGGCGGTGTCGAGCCGGTACAGCGTCGCGCCGACGCGGCCGACGACCTCTTCGAGCAGCGGCGCCTGCGCCATGCCGTCGCGACTGCCGGAGAGGAACAGCATCGGCGCGGTGACTCGGTCGAGGTGGTCGGCGCGGGCGATGGCGGGTTTGCCGACGCCGTGCAGCGGAAAGGAGCAGAAGATCAGCCCGGCGACGTCGAGCGCGTGCTCGACCACGGCGTGCGACGCCATGCGCCCGCCGAAGCTGTGGCCGCCGAGCAGAAAGGGGCCGTCGCTCTCCTGCCGACCGCGCTGCAAGGCCGCGGCGATGGTGGCGGTGGACACGGCTTGGCTGTCCACCCGCGGCTTGCCGGCTTCCTTGTAAGGAAAGTTGAAGCGCAACGTCGCCAAGCCGATGCCCGCGAAAGCGCTGGCGATGGCTTCCATGCTGCGATGCCGCATGTCCGCGCCCGCCCCGTGGCCGAACACGAGCAGCCCGCGCTGGTCTTTCGCTGGAAGACGCAGCAACGCGCCCACGTCGCCACCGTCCAAGGCGATCCGAAACTCCCGCGTGGCCGCTTCCGCTGTCATCCGTTCACGGCTGCGCATCCACGAGCGGCGAACGCCCTAGCGCGCGAACTCCAGCGCCATCCCGCGGGAATCTTCAGCGAACCGGCCGTCTTGCCAGGCGAGCACGCCGTTCACGAACGTGTGCGTGATCCGCGAACGGAAGGTCATGCCGCGAAAGGGCGTCCAGCCGCATTTCGCGTGTAGCGGTTCGTCGTCCACCACCGTCGCCGCGTTCGGATCCACCACCGCGAGGTCCGCCCAGCAGCCCTCGCGCACGAAGCCCCGGTCGCGGACGTCGAAGAGCCGCGCCGGGGCATGGGCGGTCTTGTGGACGACCTGCTCGATCGTCAGCTCGCCGGCCTTGACGTGCTCGATCAGCGTCAACAGCGCGTGCTGGACGAGCGGCAGACCGGCGGGTGCTTGCAGATAGCGCTGCGACTTCTCCTGGCGCGTATGCGGCGCGTGGTCGGTGGCGATCACGTCGATGCGGTCTTCCTTCACCGCCTGCTTCAGCGCCAGTTGATCGGCGCGGCTCTTGATCGCCGGGTTGCACTTGATGTCGGCACCGAGCGGCGCATACCAGGTGTCGTTGAAGAAGAGGTGATGCACGCAGGCTTCGGCGGTGATGCGCTTGCCGTCGAGGGGCCCGGGCGCGAAGAGATCGAGCTCCTTCGCCGTGGTGATGTGCAGCACGTGCAACCGGCTGCCGTGCCGCTTCGCCAGCGACACGGCCAGCGAGGACGAACGGTAGCAGGCATCCACGGAGCGAATACGCGGGTGCTGGTCGAAGGGAATGTCGTCGCCGAACTCCGCCTGGGCCGCGGCTTCGTTGGCGAGGATCGTCGGCGTGTCTTCGCAGTGCGTGGCGATCAGGAGCGGGCAGTGCGCGAAGATGCCCTCCAGCGCGCGTTCGTCGTCCACCAGCATGTTGCCGGTCGAGGCGCCCATGAACACCTTGACGCCGCACGCCTTGGCGATGTCCACGCTCTTGATGGCGTCGAGATTGTCGTTCGTGGCGCCTAGGTAGAAAGCGTAGTTGGTCATGGAACGGCTGGCCGCGCGGGCGTGCTTGTCCAGCAGCGCGTCGTTGTGGATGGTCTGCGGATCGCAGTTGGGCATCTCCATCACGCTGGTAATGCCGCCGGCAATCGCCGCTCTCGACTCGCTGGCGATGTCGCCCTTGTGCTCGAAGCCCGGCTCGCGGAAATGCACCTGGTCGTCGATCATGCCGGGCAGCAGCCACTTGCCCGCCAAGTCGATTTCCTTTGCGCCCCCGCCGAGACCGCTGCCGATGCGCTCGATGCGGCCATTGCGAATGGCGACGTCCGCCACCACGCGCTCGCCTTCGTTGACGATGGTGGCGTCCTTGAGCAGCCAGTCGGTCATCGCATCCCCGCGTTCGCGCCCTCCATCTGGAAGCGCCGTCTCGGAACACGGGTATAGTGTAGCGCTTCCGAACACCGTGCGCCGTACACCGCTCCGGTGCCCATCGTGTTCACTCGGAAGACGAACCAGCAGCTCAGATGACGACTCCACGGGTTCTCGAACACCTTCGCGCCGGGCTGGCCGCGGACTCCCTCGTCACCGACGCCAACGCCGTGCGCCCGTTCGAGACGGACGGTCTCACGGCCATTCGCGAGCGCCCCTGGGCGGTGGCCCTGCCGCAAACAGTGAAGCAAGTGCGCCATGTGCTCGCCGTGTGCCGCGCGTACGAAGTGCCGGTCGTCACCCGCGGTGCCGGCACCGGCCTCTCCGGCGGCGCCCGGCCGCTGCGCAACGGCGTGCTGCTCACCCTCTCCAAGATGAACCGCATCAAGGAAGTGGACCTTCAAGCCTGCACGGCCACGGTCGAACCAGGCGTCGCCAATCTCGCCATCAGCCAGGCGGTGCGCGAACACGGCCTGTACTACGCCCCGGATCCGTCCTCGCAGATCGCCTGCAGCATCGGCGGCAACGTCGCCGAGAACTCCGGCGGCGTCCACTGCTTGAAGTACGGCCTCACGGTCCACAACGTGCTGGGCCTGCGCGTCCAGACCTTCGAGGGCGACGAACTGGTGCTCGGCGGCAAGGGTCTGACGCAGCCCGGCCTCGACCTGCTCGCCGTGATGACCGGCTCCGAAGGGATGCTCGGCGTGGTCACCGAAGTGACCGTGAAGCTGCTGCCCCTGCCGGTGGCCAAGCGTGTGCTGCTGGCGGCCTTCGACGTGCTCGAAGACGCCGGCGATGCGGTGGGCGCCATCATCGCCGCTGGCATCGTGCCAGCTGGCTTGGAAATGATGGACAACCCCGCCATTCGCGCCGCGGAGGATTTCGCAGCCGCTGGCTATCCCCGCGACGCCGCGGCGATTCTGCTCTGCGAACTCGACGGCACCGAAGAGGAAGTCGAACACGATGCCGCGCGGGTCGTCGCCTTGCTCGAAGGCCGCGGCGCGGAGGTCACCAGCGCCAGCGACGAGGCCGAGCGCGAACGCCTTTGGAAAGGCCGCAAGTCCGCGTTCCCGGCGATGGGCCGCATCGCGCCGGACTACTACTGCATGGACGGCACGATTCCCCGCGCCAAGCTCGCCTCGGTGCTCGGCGACATCGCCAGCCTCTCCACCGAATTCGGCCTGCA
Source organism: Candidatus Azotimanducaceae bacterium (assembly GCA_965243175.1). Taxonomy (GTDB): domain Bacteria; phylum Pseudomonadota; class Gammaproteobacteria; order Pseudomonadales; family Azotimanducaceae; genus VXYL01. The sequence continues at coordinate 4,753,133 of OZ251532.1, forward strand.
AGTCGCCAACGTCTTCCACGCGGGAGACGGCAACCTGCATCCGCTCATCCTCTTCGACGCCAATGCCGAAGACGAAGCGGAGCGGGCGCACCAGCTCGGCGGCCGCATTCTGAGCCTGTGCGTGCGGGCCGGCGGCACGGTGACCGGCGAACACGGCGTCGGCGTGGAAAAGCTCGACACCATGTGCGAACAGTTCAGCAGCGCCGAACTCGACCAGTTCCATCGCTTGAAAGCGGCCTTCGATCCCGCCGGGCTGATGAATCCAGGCAAGGCCATCCCGACCCTCGCCCGCTGTTCCGAACTCGGCGGCATGACGGTCCACAACGGATGCCTGCCGCATCCGCATCTGGAACGCTTCTGATGGGCGCCGATGCCGCCGAAGCCCTGCGTTCGGCCGTGGAGAGCTGCCACGAACGTGGCTCCACCATCGGCATCCGCGGCCACGGCAGCAAGGCCGCGCTGGGCGGCATCGGCGGCGCGGAGACGCTCTCGACCCTCGATCACGCCGGCATCGTCGACTACCGCCCGGAGGAACTCGTGGTCACGGCACGCGCCGGCACCCCGCTCGCGGAACTGCAAGCGGCCTTGGCGGAGGAGGGGCAGATGCTGCCTTTCGACCCGCCCAGGTTCGGTGGCAAAGGCACCTTCGGCGGCGCCATCGCAAGCGGCCTCTCCGGCCCGGCGAGACCTTGGCGAGGCAGCGTGCGCGATGCGGTGCTGGGCGTGGAGATCGTCAACGGCCTCGGCGAACGGCTCCGTTTCGGCGGCAGCGTGATGAAGAACGTGGCTGGCTACGACGTGTCGCGAATGATGACCGGCGCGAGGGGCAGACTCGGCGTCGTCTTGAGCGCCAGCGTGCGCGTGGCACCCGTGCCGGAAGCGGAAGAGACGTGGCGCATCTCTTGCGACGGGGACGAAGCGGCGATGCGCTACCGCCGCTGGTCGTTGCTGCCGCTGCCGATTTCGGCCACATGCTGGTTCGGCGGCACGCTGAATGTCCGCTTGTCCGGCAGCGCGGCGGGAATCGCCCAAGCCCGCCGGACGATGGGCTTCGACACGCCTGGAGACGACTCGTTGTGGGCCTCGGTGCGCGACCATCGGCACGACTTTCTCGACGGCGCAACCGCAATGACGCGCCTCTCGTTGCCACGCGGCAGCGGTTTCGCGAACGAAAACGCGCTCGTCGAATGGGGCGGTTGCCAGGCTTGGCTGCGGGGTCGGGTCGCTCCGCCGCCGGGCGCGTTCGCCACCGCCTTCCGTATGCGGCCGGACCACAAACAGACGGATCAAGAGCCGACCAACGTTTCCGACTCCCTCGGCGCGCCAAGCAGGGCCGCATCGGAAGCCATCGCCAAGTACGAAGCCCGCCTGCGCCTCGCCTTCGACCCGGACGGCGTGTTCGCGTCCGCGACGTGAACGGCGAACATGCAGACGCAAATCGCCGCATCGCTTCTGGCCACCGAACGTGGCCGCCGCGCCGACGAAATCCTGCGCAGCTGCGTCCACTGCGGCTTCTGCAACGCCACCTGCCCCACCTACCAGGTGCGCGGCGACGAACTGGACGGCCCGCGCGGTCGCATCTACCTGATCAAAGGCATGTTGGAGAACGGCCAAGCGAACGCCACCGCCCGCGAACACCTCGACCTCTGCCTCACTTGCCGCGCCTGCGAAACCACCTGCCCATCCGGGGTGCGCTACGGCGAACTCGCGGAGATCGGCCGCGAGTTGCTAGAAGAACAGCTCCCGAACCGCCGCTGGCTGCAACGCCTGTTGCTGCGCGTGGTGCCGAAGCCGCGCCTGCTCGCGCCGTTGACGGCCCTTGGCCGCCTCGTCCGGGGCCTTCTGCCGAGAGCACAGCGACGCTTGTTGCAGCGCCCGCCGAAACTGCGCCCGTTGCCCACGACCGGCCGCGTATTGCTCTGGCAAGGCTGCGCGCAGCGTGTCGTGACGCCCGAAGTGAACGCTCACTTGGTGGACATTCTGCAAGCGCGAGGGCTGGAACCGTTCGTTTCGCCAGCCGAAGGTTGCTGCGGCGGCTTGGCGCTGCACCTCGGCCGCACCCAGGACGCCCTCAAAGCCATGACGAGCAACGTCCGCGCGCTCTCGAACGCCACGGACACCGTAGTTTCAACCGCCAGCGGCTGCGGCGTCACCCTGAAGGACTACGGACGCTTGCTCGACACCCCAGACGCCCACGCCTTCGCCGCCAAAACCAAGGACGTCGCCGAGTTGCTCTCCGGCTTCGAGTTCCACAAGCGCCCCATCGCCGGGCGCACCTTGGACCGAATCGCCTGGCACCCGCCCTGCACCTTGCAGCACGGGCAGAAGCTCGTCGGCGTGGTGGAGCGCATCCTCCTAGCCACCGGCTACGAACTCGTCCCGGTCGCCGACAGCCACCTCTGCTGCGGCTCCGCCGGCGCCTACAGCCTGCTGCAACCAACGATGGCGACCGAACTCAAACGCCGCAAAGCCCGCGAATTGCAGCGCCATCACCCGCAAGCCATCGCCACCGCCAACATCGGCTGCCAAACCCACCTAGCCGACGCCGTGGACGTGCCGGCCGTGCATTGGCTGGAATTGATCGAGTGACCGCATCCAACCCTTGGTTCGCCGAACTTTAGGTCGCAGGGATCGCCGCGGCTCGGCCGTTGCTGAGCTTGGCCACAAGCGCGCCGATGTCGGCGGGGCCGATGCCGCAGCAGCCGCCGACTATGGTGGCGCCGAGGTCGATGCAGCGGAGGATGGAGGCGACGTAGTGTTCCCGGGGGAGGTCCGGGCGGAGGCCGGTGTCGATTTCGTTGTCCAGGGTCCAGCCCTCGGGGACGCGGTTGAGGCGGTTCGGGTAGCAGCCGATGGGCTTGTCGGTCAGCTCGCGCAGTTCGGCCATGCTCGCTTCGATGGCTTCCGGGTGGGTGCAGTTGAACAGGTAGGCGTCGATGGCCAGGCCGTCGAGTTCGGCGAAGGCGGTGGCCACGCTCTCGCCGCTGCGCAGGCCCTGGCCGGGCGTTTCGTCCAGCGTCCAGGAGACGTAGACGGGCTTGCCGCTCGCCAGCGCGGCGCTGCTTGCTTGGCGCGCTTCGGCGGCGGTGGACATCGTCTCGCACAGGTACAGGTCCACGTGGTCGTTCATCGCCGCCACCATGTTCTCGTAGATCGGCGCGGCTTCTTCGGCTGGCGGCACGAGGTCGGCGCGATAGCTCTCGGAGAGCGGCGGCAGCGACCCGGCGACTCGCACCGTCGAGTCCGCGGCGTCCGCCGCTTGCCGCGCCAGCCGCGTCGCGAGGGCGGTGAGTTCGACGTAGCGCTCCGCCAAGCCGGCCTTGCCGAGATAGCTCGGAATGGTCGAGTAGGTGTTGGTGGTGACGACGGTTGCCCCGGCCGCGATGTAGCTGCGGTGGATGTCCACCACCATCTCGGGCTGTTCGAGCAGCGCCTTCGCCGACCAGACGCCGTGCCCCGCGCCCGGAATGCGGCTTTGGATCTCGCCGCCCATGCCGCCGTCGAGCACGACGATGCCGTTGCTTCGCGCCCGCTGATTTCCTGCCGTGATCGCCATGTTCGTATGCGCCTCTTCCGATTCCGCCAGCACCCCCGCCGGCATTCGGCGACACTACCAGATCGCAGCGAAGGTAGACTGCCGCACTTTTCCGGCACGGGGCGAACCGTGAACAGAACCTTGTCCACATTCTGGCTGGGCGCGGCGATGGCCGCATCGCCTTGGCCTGCGCTGGCGGCGAACGCGCCGGCCGGCGCCGCCATCGACGAGCGCATTGAAGAGGTGGTCGTGACGGCCAGGCGGCGCAGCGAAGCGCTGATGGACGTGCCCACGGCCATCACCGTGCTGGACGAACGCGGCATCCGCGCACGGGGAATCACCGAACTGAACCAGCTGGAGAAGTTCGCGCCGAACGTGGTGCAGACGAACTTCGGCCAGGGCAGCACCGGCCACGCGGCGGTGTTCATGCGCGGCATCGGCTTGCAGGACCACATCATCACCACCGATCCCGCGGTGGGCATCTACATCGACGGCGTCTATCTCGGCCGCAACATGGGCGCCAACATGGACTTGCTCAACATCGAACGGGTGGAGGTCGCGCGCGGCCCTCAAGGCACGCTCTCCGGGCGCAACACCCTAGGCGGCGCGTTGAACGTGGTGACGCGCAAGCCCAAGGGCGACGGCAGTGGGCGCATCGACGTCAAAGCCGGCAGTCTGGGGCGGCTGAACGGCAACTTCCTCGCCGACGTGGGGCTTGGCGACGCTATGGCGCTGACGGTTTCCGGCGGCGTCAAATCCCGCGACGGCGTGGGGGAAGCGCTCGACATCGCCAATCCGGATGCTGCCATCGGCCAGATCTTCCAAGGCTTCGGGCGCATGGCCCTCGGCTGGCGGCCACGGGAGCGCTTCCAGGCGCTGTTCAGCGCAGATGTCTCGCGTTCGGACCAGGGCGTCACGCCCCACGCGGTGGAAGTCTTCAATCCGAACAACGGCTTCGGGCTGCGCCAAGCGGACCAGCCGGCGGACGCGGACGACACCTACTCGCTCAACAACGAGCTGATGTCCACCGCGGACGAGACGCGGGGCTACGCGCTGACGATGGAATGGGACGTGGCCGAGCGCCTTCGCGCCAAAGCCATCTTGAGCAGGCGCAGCATGTGGTTCGAGGGCGGCCTAGACAACGAGAAGGTGGCGGCCACGCTCATCGAGTTCCCGGAACGCGGCGAAGCGGACCAGAACACACTGGAGATCCAGCTGAGCGGAGCTGCCGAGTGGGGCGATTGGGTGGCCGGCTACTACGCCTTCGAGGAGGACGGCTTCAACCACAGCCCGTTCGTGTTCCGCCCTGGCGGCGTGGGCGACGGGCGCCCGGCGGTCATCCCGGCCAGCGACTTCGACGGATTGCTCCGCTTGGAACAGCGCACAGAGAGCCGCGCCGTGTTCGCGCACGCGAACGTGGACCTCGGCCCACGCTGGGTGTTCGGATTGGGCGCCCGCCACACCAGCGACGAGAAGCAAGCGGTCGGTTCGCTCCACTACTTCCCCGCGCCCGCCCGGCGCAGCGGCGACTGGAGCGAGACCACCGGCGACGTGTCGCTCGCGTTTCGCGTCAACGAGAGCCTGAACGTCTTCGCCAGCTACGCCCGCGGCTACCAAGCCGGAGGCTATCCGCCACGGCCCTTCGGCGGCGCCGCGACCTTCGTGGCCTTCGACCCCACCTTCGCGGACTCCTACGAACTCGGCTTGAAGGGCGCGCTCGGCGCAACGCTCCGCCTCAACGCCAGCCTCTTCCACGCCCGCTACACCGACTTGGTGGTGCAAGTGAACGAACTGATCGAACAGGGTTTTCTCACCCTGAACCAGAACGCGGCGGCCTCCACAGCCACGGGCGTGGAGCTGGAAGGGCTCTGGCAGCCGAGGGCGAACTTCGGCGTCGAGTTCGCCCTCGGCTACCTCAACACCGAAATCTCCGCCGTGGACGACCGCGTGCAGGGCATCGCCAAGGGCGACAAGCCCGCGCTCACGCCGAACTACACCGCCTCCGTCTCGCCCCGCTACGAGTGGCTGCTCGCCAACGGCGCATCCATCACCCTGCGAGCGGACTGGTACCGCCGCGGCACCATGTTCGGCCAACCGATCAACACCCCGCTGAACAAGATGCCGCCGGTGACCATCGCCAACCTCGACCTGGCCTACGAAAGCGCCGGGGGAGATTGGAGCGTCTCCGTATACGCCCGCAATCTGGGCAACGAAATCTACCCGCTGGCCAAGCTGGACCTGGATCCCACGGTGCTCATCATCAACAGCAACGACCGCCGCGAGTTCGGCTTGCGCTTCGGTAGACGGTTCGGGATGGGGCAAGACTCCGGCACTTGAATCATGTGTTCCTATCCAGTATTTTGACACCCAAAGTACACCTGCACCGGGTGTCAGCGAGACCAAGCGAGCGGCCGGCGCGAAGGTCGGCCCTGCGTCTCGAGTTGAATCGGAGAGCCGTGCGAACAACATGCGAACACATCGCTCTGGGCTGACGCCGCGAGGCGGAAGAGCAAGCACCTTTGGGTCGCTCTACCGCGGGTCGCTGCCGGCAAGCCGTGGCGGGAGCTTGTATCGAGCGTTCCCCTACCCGACCAAGATCGCGCCGGAAGCGATTGCACTGTTCATCGCCGCCCACACGCGCCCGGGCGACACGGTGTTCGACGGCTTCGCCGGCAGCGGCACCACCGGCTTGGCCGCGCTGCTATGCGGCGATCCCCCCGCCGAAGTTCGCGCTGCGGCGGTGCGCGAAGGTCTGCAAGTGGCGTGGGGGCCGCGCGATGCCGTGCTCTGCGAGCTAGGCGCGCTGGGCGCGTTCGTCGCCGCCACGCTGACGAATCCGCCGCTACCGGCCGACTTTCGCAGCGCCGCCGAGGAAATTCTGGATGCCGCGGATCGGGAGATTGGCTGGATGTACGCCGCCCGTGACGGCTGCGGGCGCGAAGGCGTCATCCGCCACACGGTGTGGTCGGAACGCTTGCGATGCCCTCGGTGTCGATCGGTGGCCAGCCTCTGGGACGGTGCGGTATCGAAATCACCAGCCCGCATCGCCGCACAATGGACTTGCCCGCATTGCGCCCACGGTACGCAAGCCGACGCCGCCGAGCGAATGATCGAGACCACGGAAGACGACCTGCTTGGCGCCGAATGCCAGACACGGATGCGCCAACCCGCATGGCTGTACGGACGCACCAGCCGCGCCAACTGGTCTCGTCGCGCAGACGCCGCCGACTTCGCTCTACTCGAAGAAATCCAAAACATGGGGCTGCCGGAATGTACGCCGGTGGTGGAGATCCCGTGGGGCGACCTCCATCGACGCGGCTATCACCACGGCATCACGCATCTCCATCACCTCTACACGCGCCGCAATCTGATCGTCTTCGCCACGCTCTGGCAATACGCGGCGTCGTTCCCCAAACGCCTGCGGGACGCTCTACGCTTCTGGCTGCTCAGCTACAACGCAGCCCACGCCACGATCATGACGCGCGTCGTCGCCAAGGCCAACCAGAACGAACTGGTGGTCACGAGCGCGCAACCGGGCGTGCTCTACGTTAGCGGCCTGCCGGTCGAGAAGAACCTGCTGGCGGGTCTGCACCGCAAGCTGGCCACCATCACGAAAGCGTTTGCGGCGATCCACGGGCGAGCAGGACGGGTGACGGTCCGCCAGCAATCGAGCGGCGCCGTGGACCTGCCGGACAACAGCGTGGACTACGTCTTCACCGACCCGCCCTTCGGCGGCAACATCCCCTACGCGGAGGTCAACTTCATCAACGAGGCCTGGCCGGGTCGCTACACCCCGCGAACCGACGAAGCCATCATCAGTCCCAGTCAGAACAAGGGCGTCGAGGACTACCAGCGCCTCCTCACCCGATCCCTTGCGGAGATGCAGCGTGTTCTCAAGCCCGGCGGCAAGGCGACGTTGGCATTCCACTCGTCGTCCGCGCAAGTGTGGCGGGCGCTGCAACAGGCGTACACGGATGCGGGGTTCGACGTACAGCGCGCTGGCGTACTGGACAAGCTGCAAGGCAGCTTCAAGCAGGTTACCGCCAACACGGTGCGTGGCGATGCGATGCTGTTGCTCCGCAGTCGCGCCAACGGTCGCAAGTCCTCCCTTCCGAGCGCAGCCGCGAACCCGTGGCAAGTGGCGGAGCAGATACTCCAAGACGTCTCGACCCTGCCAGCGGCCGAACGCTCGGCGCAAGCGCTCTACTCGCGCCTGGTGAATCACTATCTCGTGCGTCACCAGCAAGTTCCCGTCAGCGCCGCTGCGTTCCACAAGTGGCTGGCGGCGCACGATGGCAGCGCCAACGGCGATTGAGCATGGGGGTCGAGTCGATACGCGCGGCGGCCAGATGCCACCAAGGTCGTCTGCCAAGCGCGCAACGCAAACGGCTGGGCCAGCACTTCAGCGGGTTGCCGGTTGGCAAGCTGCTGTCTCATCTGTCCTTGGACGAGAACACGCGCACGGTGCTCGATCCCATGGCCGGCAACGGCGACTTGCTGGACGCGACTTGGGAAGCGGCCACCGAACGCGGCTTGGCGCTGGATCGCCTGGACGGCGTGGAGATCCACCGCCCGACGGCAGACGTCTGTCGAGATCGCCTGCAAGGACTGTTCGCTGGCGACGCCAGCGCGCCCGCGAGCGATGTGATCGCCGCGAACGCCTTCGACGCAATAGCGGAGGAACGGCTTGCGGAGAGCCAGTACGACTTGGTGATCACCAACCCGCCCTATGTTCGCTACCAAGGCCGATCGGACGACGGCATCTGCGACCACAGGATTCGGCGGCAGTTGCAGAGCATTTCCGGCAAACGCCAAACCGGCCCGGATGCAGCGGTCTGGCGCGTGCTCGCGGGGGGCTACTCGGGCTTGGCGGATCTGTCGATACCCGCATGGCTCCTAGCCGCGATGCTGGTTCGCCCCGGTGGGCGCTTGGCGATCGTCGCGCCGGCGACTTGGCGATCTCGGGACTACGCCGATGTGATCCGCTTTCTCATGTCGCACTGCTTCGAAGTCGAGCGCGTCGTCGAAGGACCGCGCTCGGCCTGGTTTGCCGATGCGCTTGTCTGCACGCACCTCGTGGTTGCCCGGCGGCACCTGCCCAGCAACGGCAAGGCGGTCGCGTGCGGAAAGCAGCGATCGGCTTGGATACGGATCGGGGCCGAAGCCGCAGCGGGCTCGTTGGTGGGCGCCAGTTTCCGGGGCTCGTGCCCGGAGCGACGCTTCGCCGCATGGCTGCGCAAACGCAAACCCGCCAGCGACAAGCCTGGCATCGTCGTCTCTGCCTTCGATCTGGCGAACGAGCGCAAGGCGATCGTCCAGCAGGTGGCCGGCAAACGCTGGCATCGCCAACTCCGCGGCAGGCCCCAAGTACACGACGAAACCCGTGGGGATGCATCGCCAAGTGACGTTCCCCTGCCTAGCGCGATAGCCGAGCTATTGCCGAACGGCGCTTGCCGCGCGCTGACGGCCTTGGACCAAGCAGGCGTTGCCGTCGGCCAAGGCCTGCGGACCGGCTGCAACGCCTTCTTCTACGTCACTGCCCTGGAGTCCGGTGCTACGGAGACCGTGGTCGAGACGGCCTCGCTGTTCAGCGGCCTTCGCTTCGCCGTGCCAAACGCCGCGCTGCGACCAGCGATTCGCCGACAGACCGACCTCGCAAAACTTGAAGAGGGACTGTCGCCGAACTGCCGCGTTCTCGATTTGCGCGCGTTCGCGCTTGCCGAGGACATGCCCGCCGTCCTTGCGGCTGAACGGACCTATCGCGTGTGCGACGAGGAGATGCCGCGAACGATGCCACCCGACCTCTCGGACCACGTGCGGCTGGCTGCCCGCACTGCCGCCGACGGATCGGCAAGGGGCAAGCCAATCCCCGAGCTGTCGGCCGTGCGCACCAATCTGCGGCCATGCCGGCCCGGCAAGGCGAAACCGCGGTTCTGGTACATGCTGCCGGACTTCGCGCCTCGCCACTTGCCGGCGGTGGCGATACCGCGGGTGAACCACGCCTCGCCCTGGGCCGAAGCCAATCGCCACCGTCGACTGCTCGTGGATGCCAACTTCGCCACCGTCTGGGCGCCCCAACGCGCTTGGTCGCCCCATGCCCTGAAGGCGCTGCTGAACAGCGCATGGTGCCGTGCCGCAATGGAAGCGCTCTGCACGCCGATGGGCGGCGGCGCATTGAAGGTGGAAGCAACGCATCTGCGTCGGCTGCCGGTGCCGCGGTTCTCCGAGCAGCAACGCGAAGCGCTGACTACAGCTGGCAGGCGACTGACGAGGAACGCATCGACCGCGCAAGCCGCCGTCGACGACGTCGTTCTCGGTGCGCTGTGCGGCGGAAGGCCGCGGGTGGCGAAGAAGCTCGCCGAAGCGCTGCGCGAGCGCACGAAAGAACTGCTACGCACCCGGCGAGCGTGAACTGGTGGCCAACCTGCCCGTCTCCATGGAGTCAATCGAGAAAGCCAGCGAGACGGCTCGTGTTGGTTCCGCCCACTCTGAACAGCAGCCCCCGCTGCCGCGACGCCTCCAAGCAGGCGCGCGCCGTGTCCGAATTCCATGGATAGACGCGCAGCTCGTAGCTGTTCGTGGGGAGACGACGAAACAGGATCATGGAATGGACGTAGTTGAATCCGCCATTGGCTTCGGACGGCAGGTTGATCCTCCACATCTGATTATTGCTGTGCCACTGCACCGGACGGTGCGGCCACTCCGCGTTGCCCGCCACCAAGGTTGGGTCCGCTTCGCCGAAGAATCGACGTGCTCCCCGCGGCAGTTCGAGCTGCGTGAGCGAACCTCCCGACATCTTTGAGGACTGCACCCACATTTGGCCGCATCTAGGGTCGGGGACATCGGGGAAAGGCGGCGGGGCAGCGGGCAAGGGTCGGCTTGGAACAGGCGCCATCTCGCCCACCGGGTCGAGGACGTCGTCCTCCACCGCGTCCTCGCCTTGCGGTTCCCGCAAAAGGTCGCGGTCGATGCGTTCGTTCGCAGGAGGAGCGGCTGCGGACATTCGGCCCACTCTTTCGCGGGCTTCTTCATATCGCCCCAGAATGTCCTCTGTGAGTGGCTCGGCAAGCTGGATCGCGGCAGACCAAGCTGCCTCGGTGGAGATCACATCCGCCTCGGTGACGGCCCACCCGACCTCGCTGTTGGCGGTGAGCCCGCGATTCGTCAGGTTAGCCGACGTCACCAAGCTCGCCACGGTTCCGTCCGGCTTGTCGAACACGTAGAACTTGGGATGGAATGCCACCTTGGGCATAAGCGTTCCGTGATCCAAGGCCGCGACGCCGGCAACGCGCACGTCCGCTTGCACGTTCTGCCACATCCGCAACGCGTCCGGTTCCGTCATCCCGAAGTCCAACGACGTAACGACCGCTTTGTCAACGCTCCCCAAGTCGCCACCCGGCGCATTGCGTTTGACGGCATCCAACAGCAATCGGCTGCCCATGCGCGACAGGTAGGCGCTGCACACGCGCACCCGAGACAGACCATCTCGCATCAGATCGTGGAGTGCGTTCTGGATCGCAGCCGGTTTGAGCTGGTTCTGGACTACGAACATCCGTTCGTCCTAGACGAGTTCACGCAGCACCGGATGCCGTCAGCCCTTCCACGAAAGGCCCGAACCCCTCGCGCAACAAGCCCATGGCGCGACCTACTTGGGCCTGTCCGTCCTCAGGCACTTGCCTTTCTCGAACCGTGGCGGCTAAGCCGCTGCGGGATCGCGCAACTCGGCCAGCAGGTCGTCCACGGCGTCGAGGGCGCCCTTGCGGCCCAGGTCCATGTTGATGACGTATTTGTCATCCACGACCAGCGCTGGTACGGAGAGGAGCCCCAAGTCGATGAATGCGGCTTCGGCGGCTTCGACGCGGCGGGTGATGCGGGTGGAGGTCATGGTGCGGAGGAAGGCTTCGCGGTCGACGCCGTTGCCGTCGATGAAGTCGGCGAGGGCGGCGGGGGAGTCGAAGCGCTTGTTGCGGTCGTGGATGGTGCTGAAGATGCGTTGGTGGTTGGCGGCCAGGGCGCCGTGGCGAACCAGGGCGAGGTGGGCGCGGGCGAGCAGGCGGTTCTCCGGCGAATATGCCACGTGGACGCGCTCGAAGACCACGCCGTCGGGGAGATCCTCGCGCCAGCCGTCCACGATCTCGTCGAAGCTCCGGCAGTGCGGGCAGGTGTAGGAGAAATACTCGACGACCTTCACTTCGCCGGCGGTCTCGCTGGCGGCGGGTCTGTCGAGCGTGGCGTAGGGCGGGCCTTCGGCGCCCGAGTAGAACAAGCCGAAGCCGATCACCAGCACCACCACCGCTGCGGTGCCGATGCCGATGGCGAGCCGCATCTGCGCGGCGTTGTCCTTGCGCTTCGCCATCGCGCCTAGCTCCTAGCCCTCCTTCGCCCCGCGGTCGGCGGGCGGTTCCAAGCCCACCCGCCGACTGCGCTTCGCCTCGTTTCAGCCCCCGGCGGCCGCCCGCTGTTCGTAGATGGACTCCTCGTTCTCCGATTCCTCGGAGACCTTGCGCCCCAGCGACTTGAAGATCGGAATCTCGTCGTCCGGCAACTCGGCCATCTGCACCTTGCGCGCCATCGCGGCTTCCAGGTACGGCGCGAGTTCCTCCATTTTCTTGCGCTCGCGTTCCTCTTCGCGCGCCTTGAACTCCGGCATCACCTCGGCGGCGAAGAGTTCCAGCGCTTCGCAGATGTGCTCGTGCTTGTTGCGCCCGGCCTGCTGGATGAAGGTCACTTGGTCGACGTTGCAGGCCTCGAACTTCAGCAGGTGTTCGCGCAGGTCGTCCGGCGTGCCGATGCCGCCGCGGCTGCCGGAGAGCGCCTGGGTGATGTCCTCCGGCGCCTGCTTGTTCTCGCGCAACGCTTGGAACTGCTGCCAGAGGTTCGTGCGCCCCGGCTTGTGTTCGCCGAAGGCGTACAGGCTGCCGAGGGCGAAACCGAAGAACTCGAAGCCGTCGAGGCCGCGCCGCACCGCTTCTTCGCGGTCCTGGTGGCAGGAGAAGCTCGACACCATGCAGATGTTGGGGTTGATGGCGTGGCCGATGGGCACGCAGGCTTCGGACTTGATGATGCCGTAGTACTCCTCCACCCACTCGGTGGCTTCGCTGGGGTCGACGAAGGCGAACGTGAGCGCGCCGATGCCGAGCCTGGCCGCCATGCGGATGGTCTCGCGCTGGGAACAGGCCACCCACAGCGGCGGATGCGGGCGCTGCACCGGCTTCGGCACGATGTTGCGGCACGGCATCTCGAAGTACTGGCCCTTGTAGCCGGGGTACGGATCCATCGCCAGCATGTTGCAGATCTGCTCCACCGACTCCATGAAGATCTTGCGCTTGCGCTCCACCGGCACCTGAAAGCCGCCGAGTTCGAGTTCGGCGGAGGATTCGCCGGTGCCGAACTCCACGCGCCCGTTGGAGACCAGATCCAGCGTGGCGATCACCTCCGCGGTGCGCGCCGGATGGTTGTAGCCGGGGATCACCTGGCGAATGCCTTGGCCCAGGCGGATGTTCTTGGTGCGCTGCGAGCAGGCGGCGAGGAACACCTCGGGCGCCGAGGAGTGGGAATACTCCTCGAGGAAGTGGTGCTCCACCTCCCAGGCGAAGTCGATGCCGAGCCGGTCCGCCACTTCGACCTGTTCGAGCGCGTCGTTGAAGAGCTTCTGCTCCTCGCCGTCGGTCCACGGGCGAGGCAGCTGGTGCTCGTAGAAGATGCCGAATTTCATCGCGTCTGGAATCCCCCTGTCGTTGAGAGTTGCGGAAGTTGCGAGTGCGAGAGTTGCTAGACCCGAGCAAGTCAACCGAGTTGCCGCGCGGATTGCAAGCGCCAACCGCGATGCGTCCGCCGTGCTCGCCCGGCTCGCGCAGGGCTGGTGTAGAATGACCGCCATGCCCTTCCCCTCGACGCGCATGCGGCGCAACCGCCGGGCCGACTTCTCGCGTCGGCTGGTGCGGGAGAACGCGCTTACCGTCGACGACCTCATCTATCCGATGTTCGTCGTCGAAGGCCGTGGCCAGCGGCAGCCGGTGGCGTCGATGCCGGGAATCGACCGGCTGAGCATCGATCAGCTGGTCGAAGACGCGAAGATCGCCGTGCGCCTCGGCATTCCGGCGGTGGCGCTGTTTCCCTACGTCGAAGCGGCGCTGAAGACGCCCGACGGCGCCGAGGCCGTCAACGAACACGGCTTGGTGCCCCGCGCCGTCGCCGCGGTCAAGGAAGCGTGCCCGGAGCTCGGCGTGATCACCGATGCCGCGCTCGACCCCTACACCACGCACGGCCACGACGGTGTGCTCGACCGCGAAGGCCATGTGCTGAACGACGACACGGTACAGGTGCTGGTCGACCAGGCGCTGGTCTGCGCCGAGGCCGGAGCGGACGTCATCGCCCCGTCGGACATGATGGACGGGCGCGTCGGCGCCATCCGCGACGCGTTGGAGGAGGCGGGCCGCCCGGAGACGCAGATCATGGCCTACTCCGCGAAGTACGCGTCCGCCTTCTACGCGCCCTTCCGCGACGCGGTCGGCTCCGCGGCGATGCTCGGCCAGGGCGACAAGATGACCTACCAGATGGATCCCGCGAACAGCGACGAAGCGCTGCGCGAAATCGAACTCGACCTCGACGAAGGCGCGGACATGGTGATGGTGAAGCCGGCGATGCCGTATCTGGACGTGATCGCCCGCGTCAAGGAAGCCTTCGGCGCGCCGACCTTCGCCTACCAGGTGAGCGGCGAATACGCCATGCTGATGGGCGCGGTGGGCGGCGGCGCGCTCGACGAACGGGTCATCGAGGAATCGCTCTTGGGGATGAAGCGGGCCGGCGCGGACGGCATCCTCACCTACTTCGCGCTGCGGGTGGCGGCGCGGCTGCAAGGTGCGCTATGATCACCGCGTTCGAGACGACTGCCGCTTGGCTGCGCTTGGCGCTTGAAGCGAGCGGCATCGCCCCCATCTTGGCCGCGCGGGTGTAGACTCCGCGCTCTGCCGCCCTAGCCGTATGGCCTTCCTAGGGCACTCTCAAGGACACCCTCCAAGGACTCAGCGCTTACAAGGAGCCGCCATGTCTGAGCATATTCAACACGTCACCGATGCCGACTGGGACGACAAAGTCCTCGGCGCGGAGAAGCCCGTGCTGGTCGACTACTGGGCCGAGTGGTGCGGCCCGTGCAAGATGATCGCGCCGATTCTCGAAGAGATCGCCGAGGAGTACGCGGACCGCGTGCAGGTCTGCAAGCTCGACATCGACTCCAACCAGGCCACGCCGCCGAAGTACGGCATCCGCGGCATCCCGACGCTGATGCTGTTCCGCAACGGCGAAGTGGAAGCCACGAAGGTGGGCGCGCTGTCCAAGTCGCAGCTCGCGACGTTCTTGGACAGCAACATCTAGCCGCCGCCGGCGGCTTGAACACTTAGGAGAGTCGAAGTGCAGGAAAGCGTGGCTGATACGCCAGTGAACACGGGCCAGGGCCCGGCGCAAGGAACGCGTCCGCCGCGCCGACGGCGCGCGGTGCCAGCGGAGGCCCGCGCCTCCGGCGGCGCCCCTCCCGAGGCCGCCGCGCCGCAAGAGCCCCAGCATCCGCCAGGGCCGCCCATGAACCTGACCGAACTGAAGCGCAAGCCGGTCGGCGAGCTGGTGGAGATGGCGCGGGAGATGGGGCTGGACAACGTCGCCCGTTCGCGCAAGCAGGACATCGTGGTCGCGATTCTCCGTCGGCAGGCCACCAACGGCGCCGACATCCACGGCGAAGGCACCTTGGAGATCCTGCCGGACGGCTACGGCTTCCTGCGCTCGGCGGACAGCTCCTACCTCGCCGGGCCGGACGACATCTACGTCTCGCAGAACCAGATCCGCCGCTTCAACCTGCGCACCGGGGACGGCATTTCCGGCAAGATACGGCCGCCCAAGGGCGGCGGCGAGCGCTACTTGGCGCTGCTGAAGATCGACGAGGTGAACTTCAGCGAGCCCACCGCCAAGAAGCAGAAGATCCTATTCGAGAACCTGACCCCCGATTTTCCCGACGAACGCCTCACTCTCGAACGCGGCAACGGCACCACACAGGACCTCTCGTCGCGCATCGTCGACCTCATCGCGCCCATCGGCAAGGGCCAGCGCGCCCTGATCGTCTCGCCGCCCAAGGCCGGCAAGACCCTCATGCTGCAGAACGTGGCGGACGCCATCGCCGTCAACAATCCGAACGTGGTGCTGATCGTGCTGCTGATCGACGAACGCCCGGAGGAAGTGACGGACATGCGCCGCATGGTGCGCGGCGAAGTCGTCGCCAGCACCTTCGACGAGCCCCCTGCGCGCCACGTGCAGGTCGCCGAAATGGTCATCGAGAAGGCCAAGCGCCTGGTGGAGCAGAAGAAGGACGTCGTGATCCTGCTCGATTCCATCACCCGCCTCGCGCGCGCCTACAACACCATCGTGCCGTCCTCCGGCAAGGTGCTCACCGGCGGCGTGGACGCCAACGCCCTGGAACGTCCCAAGCGCTTCTACGGCGCCGCCCGCAACTTCATCGAAGGCGGCAGCCTCACCATCGTCGCCACCGCGCTCATCGACACCGGCTCGAAGATGGACGAAGTGATCTACGAGGAGTTCAAGGGGCGCGGCAACCTGGAAATCCACCTGGAGCGCAAGATCGCCGAGAAGCGCGTCTGGCCGGCCATCAACATCCGCCGCTCCGGCACCCGCCGCGAGGAACGCCTGCTGGCCGAAGACGAACTGCAGCGCGTGTGGATCCTGCGCAAGCTGCTGCACGACATGGACGACATCGCCGCCATCGAGTTCATGGTCGACAAGCTCAAGGAGACGAAGACCAACGAGGAGTTCTTCGCCTCCATGCGCGGCGGCCGCTAGCGGGCTACAACGCGGAGCAGAGGAACATCGCTCTTCCTGGGCTCGACGGGGAGTTGCGCGACTGCTGGGCCAGCCTGCGCCCTGAACACTGGATCAAGAACGCGCTCGTCTTCGCGCCCCTGCTCGCCGCGCACGACACGGCAGTCGCGCACTATCTTCTGGCGGCGAGCGCATTCGCGGCGCTTTCCGCCTGCGCCTCAGCTGGCTACGTTCTGAACGACCTGGTCGATCTGCCCAGCGACCGCGGCCATCCAACGAAGCGCCACCGCCCGATGGCGGCCGGCAAGGTGTCCTCGACGCCGATGCTGGCCTTGGGCGGCTTCTTGGCGGCGGGCGGTGTCGCTAGCGCCTTCTGGATATCGACCGCCAGCGGCATCTGCATCTCGCTCTACCTGATCGTCAACGCCTTCTACTCGATGTCGCTGAAACGCAAGCTGTTTCTCGACGTCGTCGTGCTCGCCACGCTGTACATGGCGCGGGTCGTCGCCGGGGCGCTGGTGGTTCCCGTTCCCCTGTCGCCGTGGTTCCTCGGCTTCTTCGTGTTCGTCTTTCTCGCCTTGGCGCTCGTCAAGCGGCAGAAGGAGCTGCATGCGCAGGCATCCGGCGATGTCGAACAGGGCGGGCCTGGCGGGCGGAAGACCTTCCCGTCGTGGCCGCGTTCGGGGCCGCGAGCGGCGTCGCGTCGGCATTGGTCTTCGCGCTCTACATCCAAACGCCGCAAGTGAGCGAGCTGTACGCGAGACCGGAGTTCCTCTGGCCGATCTGCCCGCTACTGATCTACTGGCTGGGGCGCATCACGCTGCTCGCCAACCGCGGCCTCGTGGATCACGACCCGGTGCTGTTCGCGCTTCGCGACCGCACCAGCTGGCTGACGGGCGTCGCAATCGCCGCCGCGTTCCTCGCCGCGCTGTGACGGATCCGAGGCCAGCGGCAAGGCCGGCGCCATGAAGCTCTGCGGCTGGGGCCGCCACCCTGTGGTGGATTGCAAACTGGCGCACCTTCGGGAACGCGAGGACATCCCTGCGCTGCTCGCCCGCTCGGGCACGTTGATCGCGCGCGGCAACGGTCGCTCCTACGGCGACGCGGCGTTGAACCCAAACCTGACGGTGTCGACGCTGGCGATGGACCGGATGGAGGCGTTCGACCCGGCGAGCGGCCTGCTGACCTGCGAGGCCGGCGTGCTGCTCGCCGACATTCTGGACACGTTCGTGCCACGCGGCTGGTTTCCGCCGGTGGTGCCGGGCACCAAGTTCGTCACCGTCGGCGGCATGATCGCGGCCGACGTGCATGGCAAGAACCACCATCGGGAGAGTTCCTTCGGCGCCCACGTCGAGTCGCTCACGCTTGCCACGGCGGATGGCCGCCTTCACGAATGCAGCCGGACGCAGCGCCCCGATCTGTTTCGCGCCACGATAGGCGGCATGGGGCTGACCGGCATCGTCGTGTCCGCCTCCTTTCGCCTGCGACGCCTAGAAACGTCGTATCTCTCAGCGGAAACCGTAGCCGCCAGCAGCCTGGAGCAGACGATGGCGCTGTTCGAGGCGTCCGCGCATTGGCAACACACCGTGGCCTGGCTGGACACACTCGCGCAAGGCGCCCAGCGAGGCCGCTCGCTGCTGACTCGGGGCGACTTCATGCCGCGCGCTTCTCTGCCCGCTCGTTTGGCGCAGGAACCGCTGCGCCCGGCGCCCAAGGCGCGGCTGAAGATGCCGTTCGATGCGCCCTCGGCACTGCTCAACCGCACGTCCATTCGCGCCGGCAACGCCTTCCTCTACCACCGCGGCCGCCTTCGCACCGGCCCGCGGCCCACCCACTTCGACGGCTTCTTCTTTCCCCTCGACGGCATCGGCGCGTGGAACCGCCTGGTCGGCCGCCGTGGATTCGTCCAGTACCAGTGCGTGCTCCCGAAAGCCGAGAGCGCGGCCGGCATCGCCCTGCTGCTGGAGCGCGTCGCGAAGGCGCGACAGGCCTCGTTTCTCGCCGTCCTCAAGCTGCTCGGATCTGGCGCCGAGGGAACCATGTCGTTCCCGATGGAGGGCTACACGCTCACCTTGGACTTCCCGATGCGCAAGGGCGTGCTGGCGCTCATGGCCGAACTCGACGAGATCACCCATCGCCACGGCGGGCGCGTCTATCTCGCCAAGGACGCCTGCTCCGCCAAGGAGCGGCTGCGACAGGGCTATCCGCAAAGCGAGACGTTCCGGCGGTGTCGAGCCGCCGAAGCGGACGCTCCGAAGTTCGCCTCCGCCCTATCGACGCGACTCGCCCTGTGAGCACCGCAATGAAGCCGCACCGGGCACCACCGGACCGCCCGAAGCCCGGCGCCGACACGGCGCTCGTCATCGGCGCCACATCCGACATCGGGCGGGCTATAGCCCGGCAACTGGCGGCAGCCAGCTGGTCGTTGCAGCTTGCCGGGCGCGACGAGACTCGGCTGCGGCGCACCGCACGGGATCTTGAGGTTCGCGCCAGCGCCAACGTCGCCTTGCACCACTGCGACGTGCTCGAAGAAGATCACGGCATAGCGCTGCTCCAAGCGTTGGATCCCTTGCCCGAAATCGCCGTCTGCGTCGTCGGATTGCTTGGCGATCAGGCGGAGAGCCAGCGCGATAGCCGAGCCGCCGCGGCAGTAATGCGCAGCAACTACATCGGCCCAGCGCTCCTGCTCGGTGGCCTCGCGGAGCTCTTCGAGCGGCGCGGCAGCGGCATCTTGGCGGGCGTCAGCTCTGTGGCCGGCGAACGCGGGCGCGCCGACAACTACGTCTACGGTTCCGCCAAAGCCGGATTCACGGCGTTCCTCTCCGGCCTGCGCAACCGCTGCGCCCGCTCGGGCGTACACGTGGTCACCGTCAAGCCCGGGTTCGTCCGCACCCGCATGACCGACGGCATGGAACTGCCCGAAAGGCTCACCGCGACCCCCGACGAAGTGGCCACCGCCACGCTCAAGGCGATTCGCCAGCGTCGCGACGTGATCTACGTGCGCGGCATCTGGCGCTGCATCATGTTCGTCGTGCGGGCCATGCCGGAGCGCGTCTTCAAGCGCTTGTGGCAGGCGCAGGGCCATCGCACCTGACGCTGTCGTTCGGCGGGTCGGTACTCAATGGCATCCGATAGCACGGTGCAGCGCCGGTGGGTCGTCGACCCGATATGCGCGTTGATCCTTCTGGCCTGCGTCGCCGGTCATCTGCTGCACTTGAGACACGCCGAAGCGCTGTGGCTGGTGGACTCCGCGAGGTACAAGACGAAGGCCGAGCTTCCCCTGGCGGACAGCCGGTTCTGGATCTGGAATGCGCCGCCGCTCTACGCGCTCTGGTACAAGGCGGTCGGCGCTGGGGACAAGAGGAGGGACTTGCCGCGTCCTTCGCCGGTGTGGACGCGTGCCGTTGAGGCGGGAAACGGGGCGAGAGAACCAATTCTGCGGCCTGCGCAGACCGCGCTGAGTCTTCTCTCATTCACGTTGCTGGCGTTCGCCTGCGCTCGGACGGCGCGCTCCCGAGCGGGGCGCCGGTTGCTGTTCGCGCTGCCGCTTGCGGTCAGCCTCGCGCCGCTGGTCGCCAAATGGAACCAAGTGGTCATGAGCGAATCGCTCTCCATGTCGTTGTTCGCCGTCTTCGTCGCCGCCTTGTGCTTGCACTTCCATCGGCCAAGCTGGTGGGCGCTGGCCGCGATCGCCGCGTCCGCGGCGTGCTGGGCCCTCGTGCGCGACACCAACGCCTACACGGTGCTCATGTTCGTTCCCGTCGCCGCGTTGGCAGGCGTTGGAGGACGGCGAAGGCCGTGGCCCTGTGCATCGCCCTCGTCGCCGCGTTCGCCGTGGCGAACGCCTTGGAGAGTCGTAGCGACCGCTGGACGTTTCCGTTCTACAACGTCGTCGGCCAGCGGATACTGCCGCACCCGGATCGCGTCGACTTCTTCGCGTCTCGCGGCATGCCCACGAGTTCCGCGTTGGCCGAGCGCAGCGGAAAGTGGGCATCGGACGATGGCCGCGCGTTCTATAAGGACGTGCGGTTGGGGCGGTTTCGGGAGTGGTCCGCCGACCGTGGCATGGCCACCTACATGCAATTCCTGCTCGCCCATCCGTTCTACTCGCTGACCGCTCCCGCCACGGAGATCGGCGAGACGTTCCTCAGTCGGCTCGGCTGGGCCGTACACATGGATTGGAGCTCGCCCGACGAACCGCTGGCGCCGTGGCTCACGGACGTCTTGGGGTGGGCGGTTGTGCTCGGCTACGCGGCTGCGGTGCTGTCCGCGTTCGCTTTGTGGCGACGGCGACGGTTCCGGGAGGCGCCTTGGCTGCTCGTTCCCGTGGGCATGGCCCTGCTGTCCCTCCCGCAGCTTTGGATGGCTTGGCATGGGGATGCGATGGAATACTTGCGGCACGGGCTGACCGCCGTCTTGTCCTTCCTGCTCGGCGGTCTGTTGCTGTGCGCGGCGATGGCGGACAGCTTCTTCGCCAAGCGAACACTTGGGCAGGCGCGACCTACGCGAAACGCCGGACGGACGCATATACGGACGGACGCGAACCATCGGCTGGCCGCATCGACCGCGTCGCTTCTGGCCGTTGCGACATGGCTGATCGTGGCGAATCTGACCAAGCCGGAGCAGGTCAGTCGCGGGGAGGACCTTTATCGGCAGCTGGAGAATCAAGTGCCGCTGCAAGTGGCCGCGGGCTGGAGAATCCACGCGATTGCCGACGATCCGGACGACTCTGTTGGCGGGATCGGACGGGGTCAGCGAAAAGGTTGGACCATCGTCTACACGAAGACGCCGTGTACGTGGACGGACCTGGACGTGCTGTTCTTCCTGCATGTCTGGCCGGAGGATGCAGCCAATCTGGCACCTCGCAGGTCGGCGGACGGCTACGACAACCTGGACTTCGCCTGCACCTTCCGCCGCTGCTGGCTGCTCGACGAGCGCTGCGTGGCAACGGCGCACCTTCCAGACTATCCCATCGATCAAGTGCTTACCGGGCAGTATCGGATGGTCGACGAACAGCTGCAGCGCATCTGGGCTGGCGAAGCGCTCACCTTGCCGGCGGACACGCGAGGCGCCGAGTAGCACCGACGCCTCACAGCCCCCAGCACTCCATTTCGTTGGCGAAGACCAGCGGCCCAGCGTAGTGCTCCTCGATGGCGGCTCGGCTGAGGCTTTCGCGGCCCAGGGTTCGGGATGTGCGGTGGCCCAGGACGAGCATGCGGACGTTGGCTTGGGCGGCGATGCGGCCCAGCTGGGAAGGCAGTGCGAAGCGCTCCCGGGCCTCGCCTCGGACGTCCTCCTGCACGGCGTGGTGGACGATCAGGGCATCGGCGTCCTTAGCGAAGTCCGCCACCACGTCCTTGCGGTTGCTGAAGCTGCCGGCGAAGACGAGCGAATGTTCGCCGACAGTCACGCGCCAGGCCAGCGCTGGGACGGCGCCGTGATCGACCGGAATGGCGGCGAGGGCGATGTTGGTGGAGCGGTACTGGGCCCAGCGGCGGCTGCCGACGGCTGGCACGTCGCGCACCGAGAGCTTGTAGCCGCCGCGGGAGCGAAACGTGAGGTAGTCGGCCAAGTCCGGGTACAGGCCGTTCGCACCGATCATGCGTTCCACGAAGGCGGTGGCGGAGTCTCCTTCCGGGGTGGCGGGGCCGAACACGGGCAGCAGGCGTTCTCGGCCGGCGTCCTCCGAACCCTCGATCAGGCTGGCGAAGTCCGCCGTGGCGCGTGGCGTCAGCTGGGTGAAGACGACGGCGTCGAGGTCGGCGAAGGCGGCACCGGCTTCGTCGAAACGGAGCGCCGCGGCGGAGCCGACGTTCACCATCAGGCGCACGTTCTCGTTGATCCACACCAGATAGCTCGGCGGGCTGCGCTGGTCGGTGAGTTCGACGCCGCCGGAACCGAGGATTTGCAGCCACACGCCTTCGTCGCCGCAATAGGGTACGTCTTGGGCGGCGCTGGTCGCTGCGAGGGCGGCGCAAAGAGTCAGCAGGCAGGTGCGAAGCCAGCGATGGGGGTTGCGGATCATGCGTTGGGTTCCTGTTTCAAGATTGCGCCGGGTCGCCGTCGAGGGCGGCCAGCGCGGTGCGGGCGCTCGCTTCGTCCGGCATCCGCCAGTCGCCCCTTGGCGAGAGGCTCACCGTGCCGACTTTCGGCCCCGGCGGCAAGGTGGTGCGCTTGAACTGCTGCTTGAAGAAGCGTTCGAGGAAGACGCGCAGCCAGTGTTCGACTTCCGCGGCGGAGTGGGTCTGCGCGAAAGCGCTTGTGGCCAGGGCGAGAATCTTCCGGGCTCCCGCGCCGCCGCGGAGGAAGTGGTAGAGGAAGAAGTCGTGCAGCTCGAAGGGGCCGATGATGGCCTCGGTGCGCTGCGCGATTTCCCCGCCCGCGCGCGGCATGAGTTCGGGCGTGATGGGCGTGGCCAGCACCCGTTCCAGCACCGCGCGCAGCGCTGGGTCAGCGCGGTGGCGGGCGTACCAGCGCACCAGGTAGGCCACCAGCGTTTTCGGCACCCCGGCGTTGACGTTGTAGTTCGCCGTCTGGTCGGCGTTGAACGTACACCAGCCGAGGGCGAGTTCGGACATGTCGCCGGTGCCGACGACGATGCCGTGCCGCTGGTTGGCGGCGTCGAAGAGGATCTGCGTGCGCTCCCGGGCTTGCGCGTTCTCGAACGTCACATCCGGTTCGCCGCCGTGCCCCAGGTCCGCCAAGTGCTGCCGCACCGCGGCGTCGATGGACACCTCTTCGAGTTCGACGCCGGTGGCCGCGGCCAGCCCCCTTGCGGATTCGATGGTGTGCGGCGTGGTGCCCGGCCCGGGCATCGTCAACGCGCAGAGCGCATCGAGGTCGCGTTCGAGTTTGCCCAAGGCGTCAAGGCAGACGAGATAGGCCAGCGTCGAATCCAGCCCGCCGGAGACGCCGAGGACTAGACGCTGGGCATCCGCCGCCATCATGCGCCGCGCCAGCCCTGTCGCTTGGATCGCCAGAATCTCGCGGGCGCGGGAATCCAGTTCGGCTTCGTCCGCCGGCACGAAGGGCTGGCGCGAATAGCGGCGTTCGAGCGCTCCGAGCTTCGGCGGCTGGCCCACGGGAACGCGAACCAGCGGCGAAGGACGCCCGGCGCTTGCGAACGTCGCGTTGCGAACGCGCTCGTGGCGCAGGCGTTGGCAGTCCACTTCCACGCACAGCTGCGAGCCGCCAAGCTCGAAACGCTGCGATTCGCCCACCATGCGGCCGTTCTCGGCGGCGAGCAGATGGCCGCCGAAGACGACGTCCTTGGTGCTCTCGGTGGGCCCGGCGGCGGCGTAGACGTAGGCGGAGATGGTGCGCGCGCTTTGCAGGCGAACGAGGTCGCGCCGGTAGTCCGCCTTGCCCACCAGTTCGGTGCTCGCCGAGAGGTTGAGCAGCACTTCCGCGCCGCCGAGAGCCAACGCCGTGCTCGGCGGGGTCGGCGCCCACAGATCTTCGCAGAGTTCGACGCCGAAGGCCGTCTCGCCCAGCTGGAAGATCTGATCCGGGCGCAGCGCGAAGGCGCCCAACGCGGCGTCTTCCACATCCAATACGACACCGTCGCCGGATGCGAACCAGCGCCTTTCGTAGAACTCCTCGTAGTTCGGCTGCGCGATCTTCGGCACCGCGCCGAGAACACGACCTTCGCGGCAGACGAACGCGCAGTTCAGCAGCCGCCCGTCCGCCATCCACCACGGCGCCCCCACCACCAGCACCCGCTCGTCGGTCGCCGCGGCGAGCGTCGCCAGCGCTTCGTTCGCGGCGCGGCGCAGGTCGTCGCCGAAGAACAGGTCCTCGCATGTATAGCCGCTGACGGCGAGTTCCGGCAGCAGCACAATCGCCGCATCCATCGGCGCGGTGGCATAGGCATCCGCAATCGCCGCCGCGTTCGCCGCCGGGGCCGCCACGGCGACGGGCGGCGCTGCCGCCACCACCTTCACGAATCCGAACGCGCCGTAGTCCATGGCCGCAATCATACGCCCGCGCTTCGGCGCGAAGTGCGCTACGCTGCCCGCCCGTGCAGTTCACCACCCGCAACAGCACCGCGATACGCGCTGGCGAAGTCACCGTTTCGTTCCGCAATTGGCGGCGGCCGCACGCGAAGGTCGGCGGCGTCTACCGGCTGCGACCGAACGGCGCGGTGCGCGTGACTGAAGTGGATGCCGTTCGTCTCGGAGAGATCGATGCCGCGGAGGCGGTTCGCGCTGGTTTCGAGTCGGTGGATGCCTTGGCGGCGTTCCTGAAGCTGCCGCCGGAGGCGATGGTGACCAAGGTGGAGTTCGAGCTGGTCGGCGACGAAAACCTCCAGCGTCCGCCGACGTTGAGCGTGGAACAGGCGCGGGAACGGCTGAACGGTATCGACCGTCGCAGCGCGGGCGCGTGGACCGCTAGGGCGCTGCTGTTGATTCGGGCGAATCCGTGCGTTCGAGCGGGAGACCTCGCGCCTGCCTTCGGCTGGGAGACGCCGAAGTTCAAGGCCAACGTTCGCAAGCTGAAGGCGCTCGGGCTGACGCGGAGCTTGGAGACGGGGTACCGGCTCTCCGACTTGGGCGAACGGGTGGCGGCTGCGTTGGCGGGCGACTCATGAAGGCGGTGCTGCTGGACATGGGCGGCGTCGTTCTCGACATCGACCCGCGCACCGTGCTGACCTTCTGGGCGGATGCCGCCGGGGAAGACGTGGAGCCGCTGATGGAGCGCTGGCGGATCGACGGCGCCTACAAGGCGTTGGAGATCGGCGCCATCGATTTCGAGGAGTACACCGAGGCGCTCTCGCGACGGCTTGGCATCGAACTCTCGGCGAACCAGTGGCGCGAAGGGTGGAACGCGCTCTTGGGCGAGCCCTACCCGGCGGTGGCGGACATCCTGCCGCGCTTGGCGAGCCGCGTGCCGCTGTTCTGCTTCTCCAACACCAATGCCGTCCACGAAGCCGTTTGGCAATCGCGGTTGGCGGGCCTTCTGCCGTCGTTCGAGAAGGTGTACGCCTCTTGGCGGATCGGCTGCCGCAAGCCGGACGTGGACGCCTATCTGCATGTCGCCGCCGACATGGGCATCGCACCCGCCGACATCGTGTTTCTGGACGACAACCGCGCCAACATCGAAGGCGCACTCGCCGCCGGGCTGGATGCCCGTCTTGCCGCAGGCGAAGAAGCGACGTCGGCGCAACTGCGGGAGATCCTCGCGACCGTATAATCGCCAGCCGTTCGCCGCCTTGGAACGACAACCTTGATTTCCCGACCCTTCGCCGCCCTTGCGTGCGTCTGCCTCTTCGGCGCGGCTGCGGCTGGCGCGGAAGAGGCGACCGCGGACGAATCCGAACAGCTGGAAGTGCTGGTGGTGACTGGCCACTTGGACAGCCTGCCCGGCGAGAACGTGCCGTCGCTCACCGGCTTCGCGAAGCCGCTGACCGAGACGCCGCGCTCGGCCTCCACGGTGAGCGACGAGTTGATGACGCGCTTCAACATCCGCGACATCGACGGCCTGATCGCCTTGGTTCCCGGTTCCTTCACGCAGTCCTTCTTCGGCGTTGCCGGAACGCTCGACATCCGCGGCACTAGCGGCGAGGTCTACTTTCGCGGCATCCGCCGACTGGACAACGCCGGCAACTACCCCACGCCCATCGGCGCTTCCGAGCGCGTGGACGTGGTGCGCGGCCCGGCCTCGCCCATCCACGGCCCGGCCAAGATCGGCGGCTACCTGAACTTCAACCCCAAGTCGGCCCGCATCGAGGCGACTGGGGAGTTCATCGACGAAACCAAAGGCGCGGTGGCGCTGGACCTCGGCAGCTGGGGGCGCACCGTGGCCAGCGTCGAAGTGGGCGGGCGCGGGCGCATCGGCGGCGAGGACTTCGGCTACTGGCTGTACGCGGAAGGGGAAGATTCGGGCAGCTACTACGAATACACGGAGACGAGGCAGTCGCTGCTGCAAGCCTCCTTCGATATGGACTTGCGCACCAACTTGCAGTTGCAGTTCGGCGGCATGCACCACGACTACGCCGGCAACCAGGTGGGCGGCTGGAACCGCCTCACCCAGGCGCTGGTGGACAGCGGCACTTATGTCACCGGCCAGCCGTTGCCGCTGGACGCCAACGGCGACGGGCGCATTTCGCATCGCGAGTACGACTTGGACGGCGACGGCTTCACGGACCTCAACCCGTTCGCCGCCGGCCTGACGCCGGGCACCAACGCCACGCTGGATGCCAGCGCCGCGCCGTTCTGCACCATCGGCGCGACGCCGGTGTTCGGCTGCCATCCGACGCTGCTGAGGCTTGTGGATCCGGGCGTCACGACTCTGCGCCGCAGCCAAGTGAACGTGACGCCGGACGACGGCATCGACAATCAAGTGACCACGCTCTACTTCGACGCCATTCTGGAAACGGGGGCGTGGACATGGCGCAACCAGAGCTTCTTCGAGAGCTACGAACACGTCAACGAAGTGGCCATCGGCTTCTCGCAGTTCCACGACAGCTGGGTGTTCGAGAACAAGCTGGTGGCTTCGCGGTCGCTGCGGCTAGGTACCGCGGACGTGGACGTGCAGCTTTCGCCATCGGTGCGGCTGACGGACTTCCGGCACGGCGACGACTACACCAACGAACACTTCGACCGCCGGGATCTCACCAAGCCGCCCGGCCCCCTCGATACGCGCCTGCTCGCCACGCAGATCGACGACGACTACACCGAATACTACGTCGGCGACTATCTGGACCTCGGCGTGGCGGCGCTCGCGGACGTCGACTGGGGGCGCTTCAACGCGCTTCTGGGCGCCCGCTTCGACAGCATCGACGCCGAGAGCCGCCAGCCGCTGGAGAAGCTGCTGCTGCCGAGCTCCGCGCACTTCTGCCCGGACGGCTCCTGCGTGGTGACGCACGCCGAAGACCAGCTGCGCGGAGTCTCCCGGACGGCCAGCCTGAGCTATCGCATCGGCGGCTTCTACCCGTACGCCACGTTCTCCCGCCAAGCCACTGTGGTGGCCGGCCAAGGCGCGGACCTCGGCACTTCCAATCTGGCGAGCGACGGCGCCTTCGACACCTCCAAGCTGCGCGAGTTCGGCGTCAAGGCCAGCTTGTTGGACGACGCCCTCTACTTCGCCCTGGCGCGCTACGAGCAGCAGCGCACGGACGCCGCCGTGCAGATGACCACCACCAACCAGGCGAGCCGCACCAAGGGCACCGAGTTCGAAATGCGCTGGGCGGCGCACGAACGGCTGCTGCTGACCTTGGCCTACACCGACATCGAAGTGGTGAACCTCAACACCCTCGAAGCCGGCGGGCGCTTCTCGTTCGTAGGCGCCGACGACATCCCCGGCATCCCGCCGGAGACCTTCTACGGCGGCACCCTCGGCGGGCAGATCCTGCGCCCGGGCAAGGCCGGGGCGATCCGCGCTGGCGTGCCGGAGAGCATCCTTTCATTCACCGGCACGGTCTACCTGGGCCGCGGCTTGGCGGCAGGCTTGAGCGTTTCGGACGTGGACGCCACCACTTCGGGCTTCGCCAAGTCCGTGCGCCTGCCGGCCTACACGCTGGTGGACGCGAGCCTGGTTCTCGAACGCGGCAACTGGCGCTTGGCGGCGGTGGCGAAGAACCTGACCGACGAGCGCTACTTCCGCGCCAACTTCCCCAACCTGTTCGGCGGCGTCATCGTGCTGCCGGAGCTGCCCCGCAACTACGACTTGCGCATCGAATACCGCTGGTGACGAACAGCGAACCCGAACGCTTCGGCTTCGCCGCGGCGCTTTGGCGGACGCGGCGCCATCTGCTGCCGCAGCTGCGGCACTTCCTGATCTTCGCCGCGCTCTCCGGCGTCGCCACGCTGCTGGAAGTAGCAGTGTCGCTGCTCGGCCTCGACCTGCTCACCAACAAGGTCTTCCTCGGCGAACCGCTGACCGCCTTCCAAGCGACCGCCCTCGGCCTCGACGCCGCCGAGTTCGTGACGGTGGAGGAACTCGGCGCCGACGCCCGTCTCACTCTGCGCACGACGGTGCTGGCGCTCGCCGGCGCCATGCTGGTGATCGGCTTCGCGCTCGGCAGCGGCCTTCGCTACTACTTGACGTGGATTCTGCAGCGGGTGAACCAGCACCTGCGCCTCGCCATGATGGACTCCGCGGTGCATCTCTCGCTGCGGCGCCGCGACAATCGGCAAGCGGGCGACGCCATCTACCGCGTCTACCAGGACAGCGCGATGGTCACGAGCGTGGTGCGCAACGCGCTGATCGCGCCGGTGGTGGCGCTCTTCAACCTGCTCGCCGCGGCTGGCGCCGTGTCGTTCTTCTCGCCCTATCTGGGGCTGCTGTTCCTCATCGCCGCGGTGCCGGCGCTCCTGCTGGCGTGGCGCTTCACGCCGCAGCTGCGAACGCGCAGCGCCAAGGCGCGGACGGCGAACAGCGAACTCACGTCGCATATTCAGGAGAGCGTGGGCGGGGCACGGCTGCTCAAGGCCTGCCGGGCGGAATCGCGGGCACTGGACGTCTTCCGCGACCGTTCGGCCATCGCCTTGGACCGCGCCTACGAGTTGCGTCGCGCCGTGGCGGTGCTCGGCCTGCTGGTCTATCTGTGCGCCGCCTTGGCGGCCCTCGTTGCGGACTACTTGATGGTGCGCTGGGTCTGGGACGAAGCGGCCACCTTCGGCTACGGGGTGGTCGCCTTCATCGGCTTCGCGGTGTGGAATCTGGGTGCGTTCCAAGCGGCGCAGGATCGTTCGCTCACCATCGCCGGCACCGGCATCTCCTTGGCCGCCACCTGGTGCGTGCTGCAAGACATGAGCGTTGGCCTCAAGCGCGCTTTCCTGCTGCTCGACGCGGAGCCGGAGGTGGTGGACAAGCCCGGCGCTTCGCCCATGCCGGCGCTGGCCGAAGGCGTCCGCTTCGAGAACGTGCGTTTCAGTTACGTCGATGAGCGCCCCGTGCTCGAGGATGCGACGTTCCA
Organism: Candidatus Azotimanducaceae bacterium; assembly: GCA_965243175.1. Classification (GTDB taxonomy): domain Bacteria; phylum Pseudomonadota; class Gammaproteobacteria; order Pseudomonadales; family Azotimanducaceae; genus VXYL01. The sequence continues at coordinate 4,782,409 of OZ251532.1, forward strand.
CGCCAAGCCCGGCGCAACCGTGGCCATCGTCGGTCCGTCCGGGGCTGGCAAGTCGACGCTGCTCAGCCTGCTGCTGCGGCTCTACGAGGTGGATGGCGGCGCCGTGCGCGTGGGCGGCGTGGACATCCGCGACATTCGCGTCTCCGACCTGCGCGCCGCGATTGCCGTGGTGCTGCAAGAGAACGCGCTGTTCCCCACCACGATCGCGGAGAACATTCGCTACGCGGCACCGAACGCCACCGACCAGCAGTTGCAGGACGCGGCCAAGGTGGCCTGCGCGGACGAGTTCATCGCCGCGCTGCCGGACGGCTACGCCACCGAGTTGGGGGAACGCGGCGCGAAGCTCTCCACCGGCCAGCGGCAGCGGCTTTCCATCGCCCGCGCGGTGGCCAAGGATGCGCCGATCCTGATTCTCGACGAACCGACCGCGGCGCTGGACGTGGCCACCGAGCAGCGGGTCTTCGAGCGCTTGGCCGCGAGCGCTTCGGACAAGGTGATCTTCCTCGTCACGCACCGCATCGGCACCATCCGCCACGCCGACCAGATTCTCTTTCTGGAGAACGGGCGCGTGGCGGAGCAAGGCACGCACGAGGAGTTGATGGCACGGGTGGACGGCCGCTACGCGCAGTTCGTAAACAGCGAAACGGCGTTGGCGTCGTGAACGCGATGCCAAAGGACTCCGCCTACGACGACCGCTTGGACGTCGATACCCGCCTCGGCGCCAAGGATGTGTTCGTCATCCTGGTCCGCGCGCTCGCCTACATCAAACCCGCCTGGCGCCTGTTCGCGCTGAAGTTCCTGTTGATGATCGTGACCTTCGTGCCGATTCTCGTCGCGCCGCTGGCGCTCAAGGTGCTCACCGACCACGTGCTGCTGGGCAATCCGCTGGCCGAGGCGACCATCGCCTTTCCGCCCTTCTTCCAGCCTTTCGTGGACGCGACCATCGGCCTGCCGCCGACCGGCCTGCTGTTCGCCACGCTGGCACTGCTGCTCGCGCTGCTGCTGATCTTCGGCGCCGGCAGCGGCGAAGCGGAGGCCACCACCGCCTTCCTGGCGCAAGGCGAAGACACCGCCACGCAATCGGAGAACATGATCAGCGCCGGCTGGTCGCTGGCTGGCGGGTTCTGGGGGCTGGCCGATCTGCTGTGCAACATCCGCCTGGTGCAGCGCGTCACCAACGGGTTGCGCACGCAGCTGTTCGGACGGCTGACGCGGTTGCCGATGACGGTGCTGGACGACCAGCGCATCGGCGACAGCGTCTATCGAACGATGTACGACGCGCCGGCCATTCAGGGCATCTGCTTCGACATCACGTTGACGCCGGTGATCGCCCTGCTCGGCGCCGCGGCATCGGTCTACGTGGTGAACTACAGCTTCGGCGACAAGGTTCCCGAGCTGGTCTGGCTGGCCATGGCGACGCTGCCGCTGACGCTGCTCTTCACCGTCCCGCTGGCCGGCGTGGCCAGGCGCGCCAGCCAAGCGAGCCGTGGCGCTGGCAGCGCCACGACCAACCGCATCGAGGAGAACATGGCCAACATGGCCGCGGTGCAGAGCCACAACGCGGAAGAGCGCGAACGCGAGGCGTTCGGCGCCGCGAGCAGAGAATCCTACCGGCGCTTCCGGCATCTGGTGGCGGTGGAGATCGGCATCGAGCTGACGGCCGGCCTCGCGTTGCTGGCCGTGGGCGTCTGGGCGTTCCTGCTCGTCACCGACCGCATCGTTGCCGGCGATCTGCTGCCCGGCGACTTCCTGCTCGCCTTGAGCCTGTTCTTCGCCGTGGCCGGCGCTTCGATGTCCCTTGGCCGCTTGTGGGTGGACTTCCAAGGCAATGCGGCCGGGGTACGGCGCGTCTTCTTCTATCTGGACTTGCCGGGCGACGCTGTGATGCCGAAGCCGCGATCGAGGGCGGGCGACGCGCAGCCGCAAGGACGCAGCGTGGTCTTCGAGGATGTTGGCCTGACCTACCCCGATGGCCGCGAAGCTCTGCGCGGGATTTCCTTTCGCGCCGAGGCTGGCGAACTGGTTGCCATTGCCGGGCCGACAGGCGCCGGCAAGACCAGCATGGCGTACATGGTTCCTGGGTTTCTGGTTCCCACCGAAGGGCGTGTGCTGGTCGACGGCGTAGATACGCGGGAATGGCCGCTGGACGCCCTGCGCGATACGGCCAGCTACGTCTTCCAGGAACACCTGCTGCTCTCCGGCAGCGTGTTCGACAACCTGCGCCTCGGCAGGCCGATGGCCAGCAGGGGCGAGGTGGAGCGGGCCGCCAGAGCGAGCGGCGCACACGACTTCATCGCCGCCCTGCCGGAGGGCTACGACACGGTGCTGGGCCGCGACGGCGGGGCGCTCTCGGTGGGCGAGAAGCAGCGCCTCTCGATCGCTCGCGCCCTGGTGCGCGAAAGCCCGATTCTGATTCTCGACGAACCGACAGCGGCGGTGGATCCCGAGACGGAACGATCTCTAGTCGCCGCCTTGACCGGCCAGAGCGACGACGACGCCGGCATCCGCGCGCCGACGCGCATCGTCTTCGTGATCGCCCATCGGCTCTCGACCATCGCCCGAGCGGACCGCGTTCTGTTCATGCGCGACGGGCACATCGTCGAACAGGGCAGCCCCGCCGAACTGTCCGCCCGCGACGACGGCGAATACGCGGCCTTCATGCGCCTGCGAAGCGCATGACGGTGGGTGGTGGAGGGTGCGCCACGGTTCCACCACTGCACACGGCGGCGAAAACGTGATCGGGTATGCTCAGGTCTGGTCTTGAGCGTTCCGAGGCATCCGTTGATGGAAAGGTGTGTACGTTGGGTGCTCGGCGGGCTGTTGGCGCTTGGCGGATTGGGCGTCCTAGCCGCGCCGGGCGGGCTCTACATGGGGCTTGGCGCGGGCGTTGACGGGCAGGAGTTCACCTACGGCAAGACCGTCTACACCAAAGAAGGGCTGGCGCGAGGCGAAGTCACCAGCGCCGAGGGGGATGCGGACCAGACGCTGACGACGCTCGGCGTCTTCGGCGGCTATCGCTGGGATCTGCCGATAAGCGGCTTGCACTTGAGCGCCGAGGTGGACGTGGCCTGGCATCCGAACAGGCTCGACGGCCATCTCGAAGGCACCGGCTACACATGGACGGACACGTGGCCGGAGGACTGGTGGCTGCAGCGCGAGTTCAGCTACGGCCTGGTGCTGAAGCTCGGCGGCCTGCTGCAACGCGCCAACTTCGACCTCTACGCGCTGGCCGGCGTACGCGCCGTCGCCACCGAATTCTCGATCACGGAAACCGGCTGCCCCGGCCCAGACCTGCAATGCCCGCCCACGCCCTTGGCCAGCTTCACCGAAGCGGTGGACCGCAGACTCGGCGCTTGGACGGTAGGCGCCGGCTTGGAGCGACAGCTTGGCGAACGCTTCGCCATGCAGCTGGAAGTGCGCTTCCTCGACCACCAGCGCAAGAGCTGGGACCGCCTGTTCGAAGGCGGCGTCATCATCCCCTCCACCATCAACGGCAGCGAAGTCGGCGTAGCGCTGCGACTGCTCCGGCGCCTCTAGCGAACGCTGGTCGCTTAGGATCGCGTTCGGTCGCTGTTCCCGTTGGTCTGCTAAAGCCGTCGAATGATGCTGTCCGAAGTCGCATACGAGTCCTTGGCCGAAGATGCTAACCCGGCCGCCCGCGCACCGTCAGTAGCCGGCGCGGAACGCAATCGGCTGCGGCCGGCGGACCGGGCATTTCACGACTGGTACCGGTTCGTGCTGTCGTTTCCGCCCCATCTGGTGCGCGAATACGCGGAGCGCTTTGGCTTGGGCGCCGGGCAGACGGTGCTCGATCCGTTCTGCGGTACCGGCACGACGCTGGTGGAGTGCAAGAAGCTCGACATTCGCAGCGTCGGCCTGGAACCCAACCCGATGGCCCACTTCGCCAGCGCCGTGAAGGTGGATTGGACGATTGGCGGGCGCCGGCTGACGCGCTACGCCGAAACCGTCGCCGCGGTTGCCGCCCAAGCGTTCGCCGAGCAGGACGTGGACAACCACGACCTGCCGCTGCTTGCCGCACGACGGGATTCGTGTGTTCCCTTGCGCTGCCTGCCGGACGGCCAAGCGCAACTGCTGCTCAAGAACTCCATCAGTCCGCTGCCGCTGCACCGTACCCTGGTGTTGCTGGACGCCATCGACGCGCACGGTACGCCCCAGGAACGTCGCTGCGCCCGCTTGGCACTGGCCAAGGCGCTGGTGCGGAGCATCGGCAACCTCAAGTTCGGGCCGGAAGTGGGCGTCGGCAAGGCGAAGCAGGACGCGCCCGTATTGGCGGCGTGGCTGAAGAACATGCGCGCGATGGCGGCTGACCTCGACCGCCATCGGTCGGATGCGGGGGCGCGGGTGGTGCTGGCGGATTCCCGGGCAGCCGGCGAAGAGATCGAGCCGGCGACCGTCGATGCGGTCATCACGTCGCCGCCGTATCCGAACGAAAAGGACTACACCAGAACGGTGCGCTTGGAGTCCGTGATCCTCGGCTTGATCCGCGACAAGCGGGAGTTGCGGACGCTCAAGCAACAGCTGGTGCGCTCCAACACCAGAGGCGTCTACAAGGCGGATACGGATGACAAGGAAGTGGCGAACCACGCGACGATACGCGGCATCTCCGAAGCGATAGAGCGCCGCCGCATCGAGCTCGGCAAGACCTCCGGCTTCGAACGCCTCTATCCCCGCGTGACGCAACTGTACTTCGGCGGCATGCGACGCCACCTCGCCTCCCTGCGGCCCTGCCTCAAGCGCGGCGCGAAGCTGGCCTACGTGGTCGGCGACCAAGCGTCTTATCTGCGCGTGATGATACGCACCGGCGAACTGCTCGCGGACTTGGCGCAGTCCCTCGGCTACCGAGTGACCGGCATCGACCTCTTCCGCACGCGACTGTCCACCGCCACGGGTCAGCAGTTGCGCGAGGAAGTCGTGCTGTTGGAGTGGCCGTGATGCGCGGCGGATCGGAGCGCTCGCCGCAGCGCGGCGCGAATCGGTACACGAAGATCGTCGAGAGCATCTTCCACGCGAAATACGAGGCAGGGCAGACGCACGTCGACTTCGAGCGTGAGGAGGATCTACGCCGATATGGTGAGCGTCTAGCGGACTAGCGACTCACGACAAGCTTCAACGATCTCGGTCCTTCCACGGAATCGGCCCATCCATCCGCTCCAAGAACCTCTCCCGCCGCGTCTTCCTCTTCTTCGCCCCGTACTCCAACTCCGCGAACGTCGCCTGCGCCCCTGCCGCCATCACCGTCTCGCTCCCCGCCTTCGATACGTCAATTGTCGCAGCTTCCCGCGCAATAGATCAGAGATTCCCTAGCGCAGGTCCATGTAAGGCACCCGCGCCAGCCGATGGCCCACCATGTCCACGGCGGCTTGCGCCTGTTCCAGAATGACGTAGCCGATCAGGGGTTCCGTGTCTTCGCCAGCGACGAACAGCACCTCGTTGAAGACTGGCCGGAATCCCTCGATCTGGATCTTCGCCGGAGCGCAGGCTTCGCCGCGCATGGTCTCGCCGTTGGCGAGCACCAGCTCCACACGCTCCTCATGCAGGAAGCTGCCGAACTTCTCCTTCCACGAGACGGGCAGCACGAGGGCGCCTATGCCCGTATCGACCAGCATCGCGGCGGCAACGCGCTCGCCTTCGTCCAAGGGGTTGGTGACTTCGGTCTGCGCGATAATGCGGCCCATTGGAGCGCCTGAAGTTGCCGACGTGTACCCATTGTTCGGCAGCGAGTGCGCACGTTCAAGACTGCGCGTGGAATATCGCGAGAAACGCCTCTTTGGGGGTTGACACGCCCCCGAATTGGGAATACAAATCATTCGCATTAGCGATTGTCCAGACTCCAGAGGGAACGAATGGACGAACTGAACATCCGCGACCAGCGGCCGATAGACCTTCTGCTTTCGCGCCGCTCCGTGGTCGCCAATCTCATGGAGGGGCCGGCGCCAAGCGCCGAAGACCTGCGCGAGATCCTCGAAGCGGGCATGCGTGTGCCGGATCACGGGCGGCTGGTGCCGTGGCGCTTCCTGCTGATTCGCGGCGACGCTCGCCACGCGCTCGGCCAAGTCATCGGCGAGGCGTTTCGGCGCGACAATCCGGACGTCGAGGAGAAGCGCGTGGAACTCGAACGCAAACGCTTGGCGCGGGCGCCGGTGGTCGTCGCGGTGGTCTCCCAGGTGGACAAGGAGGCGAAGATCCCCGAGTGGGAGCAGGTGCTCTCCGCCGGCGCCGCTTGCCAGAACCTGCTGGTGGCGGCGCTCTCCCTCGGCTACGCCGCGCAGTGGCTCACCGAGTGGTACGCCTACGAACCGCTGCTGCTGAACGCGCTCGGAGTGCGCGGCGACGACCGCATCGCCGGCTTCCTGTACATCGGCAACGCCGCGCCGCTGGGCGACCGGTCGCGGCCGGAGTACGAGGACGTGGTCTCGGAATGGACTCCACCTTGAGCGCCGCGTTGCCAACCCTGTGCCCTGCCAGCAAAGGAATCCAAATGACAACCATCGCCACTGAAGCCGACCTGCGCGCCGTGATCGGCGCCGAGCCGCCCGGTCTCGCGGAGAAGAACCAGCCCTTTCTGGACGACTTCGGCATCGAGTTCATCGCCAAGTCGCCGTTTCTGGTGCTGTCCACGGCGGACGCCGAAGGGCGCATCGACGCTTCCCCGAAGGGCGATGCGCCCGGCTTCGTCCATGTGGAGAACGAGCGCTGCATCGTCATCCCGGACCGGCCCGGCAATCGGCTCGTCTACGGCCATCGCAACGTGCTCGCCAATCCGCGCGTTGGGGTGCTGTTCATGATCCCCGGCACCCCGGAGACGCTGCGCGTGAACGGCCGCGCCGAACTCACGGCGGACGCGGAGCTTCTGGAACGGCTGGCCGCCCGTGGCAAACCCGCCGTGCTTGCCATTCGCGTGCGGATCGAGGAAGTGTTCTTCCACTGCGCCAAGGCGTTCCTGCGCTCCCGGCTTTGGCAGCCGGAAAGCTGGCAGGCCCGCCACAAGGTCTCCTTCGGCAAGATGTACGCGGCGCGGAAGAAGGCCGCGCCCAAGGTGGTGCAGGCCATCGACGCCGCCATCGCCGCGGACTACCGCGACAATCTGTAGACCAATCGCCCAAGCCTCGGCGCGCACCGTTGTGCGACGATGCGGCGATGCTGGAGGACGAGGTTTGGCTGCTGCTGCGGGAGGGGAACGAGCGGCGCGAGCTGCGCCACTTGGAACTCGTCCTCGCGGCGCGGGGCATCGACAGCCGCATCGGCTGGCAGGAAGGCATCTGGCGTCTGCTGGTTCACGAAGAAGACGCTGCCGCCGCGGAACGCGAACTGGACAGCTACGAGCGCGAGAACGTCGTCTCGATAGCGCCCCCAGCGCCGTCGAAAATCGACAGCGGCTGGTGGGGAGTCTGGGCATATCTGGCGGTCGTCTGGGGAGTCTTCGCGTTGGAGCGGGCCTCGGCCTTCGGCTGGAACTGGCGCGGTTCGGGCCGCTTGCATGTCGCGGCGGTGGAAGACGGCGAACTCTGGCGTCTCGCCACCGCCCTCACGCTGCACGCCGACCTCGGCCACGTCGTCGCCAACTCGGTCTTCGGCGGCTTGTTCGGCTGGCTCGCTGGCCGCTACCTAGGCAGCGGCGTGGCGTGGCTCTGCATCGTCCTCGGCGGCGTGCTCGGCAACGCCCTAAACGCGATGCTGCGCCCGGAGCACTTCAGCTCCATCGGCGCATCCACGGCGACCTTCGCGGCCACTGGCCTCTACGCCGCCTTCATGTGGCGAAGCGGCCACTTCCGCACCCGCCCTTGGCAACGCGCCTTCGCCCCGGTCTTCGCCGCAGTCGCCTTCTTCGCCTACACCGGCATCGGCGACGAAGACACCGACACCTTGGCCCACCTGACCGGCCTGGCCAGCGGCTTCCTGCTCGGCCTCTGGGTGGCGAAGACGCGCTTGCAGCTCGTCGGACTACCGGCGCAGCGGTTCTTCGGCGCCGTGGCCGCGGCCTGCATCCTAGGTGCTTGGCTGGTGGCGGCCTGAGTTGCCCTACCGGACTCCCGAACGCGCTTGCTCCGCAGCTACACCTCCTTGAGCAATTGCAGGTACCGCTCTTTCGACATGCCGGCGGTACGCATGTTGCTGCGGATGATGTCTAGGCCCACTTCGGCGTACTTCGGTATGACAACGGGCCGGCCGACCCCGGGCTTCGACATGATCACATGGGAGCCTGCGATGCGATCGGTACGGAATCCCGCTGCCTCGAAGACCTTGACCAAAGTGCGCCAGTCGGTCGGCGTGACCCTGCTCACCCGACTTGTGCAACCAGCGGGAGCGGTACGCGCACCATGCGTCCGCTTTCTTTGACGCTGCTGTTGTTCCCCGCCGGCTTGAAGCCGCAGTCTTTGAGCACCTCTTCCAGCGTTCCCCGCTCGTAGCAGGACTCGACGAACAGTTGCAGGGCCTCGGCGAGGTTGACGAGGGCGGATTCCTCGCTCTCGCCTTGGCTGAAGACATCCAGCGGCGGACAACCGGCGACGAAGTATGCGCCCTCCTGCCGCACCTCGGCAGGAACCGTGAACTCCACATGCATCTTGGCCGTCATTCGACATCTCCCACTCAGCCGCCGTTCATCCGGCGCTCAACGGCCCCATTGACTAAACCGCCTTGCGGTACGCCGCCAAGCGCCGCCGGCTGCTGGTACTCGACAACGTCACGCTAGGCACCACGTTTCGACCGGTCGAGATCTCGCTACGCTGACCCCGGGAGCTCAAGTTCCGAGATGAACCGGCTCTGGCGCGAAGCCTCCGTCGTGAGCATGACGACACGCTTTCTCGCCCGTGTGAACGCAACGTAGAAGAGACGCCGCTCGGCTTCTATCTCCGCGACAGATTTCGCACGCTTGTGAGGCCAAATTTCTTCGACCGTATCAAGCATGATGACTGTATCGAACTCCTTGCCTTTCGCACGGTGCGCAGTCATCAGGTGGAGCGTCTGATCGTCAACGGACGTTGACGCGCTGTCGTCCTCGAAGGGGGGAACGTCCTGCACTTGGTCACGAGCCGTTTCCAGTCGCTCGATCAAATCGTCAGCGTCGAGCTTCTCTTCTCTGGCCATGTCAGCGAGCTGTTTCAGTGGAGGATTGACGAACCAAGGGTCGTCTTCGCTCTTCTCGTAGTCGAACCGAAGGCCATCGAAGTCATCATTGATGCACATGACAGCTTCCCAAGCCTTATCCGACAGAAGGAATCTATCCGCCACGTCGGACAGATGATCGTGTGTCTTCCCGCGGAGCTTCGTGCCGTCATAGCCTGCGAAATCATCGGCCGCCTCGATAAGCATGCCGGAGCGACGATTCTTGAGATACGTCCGGACTCCAGCGTCATCCTTCTTGCTAAACGGAGCCCTCCTAATGAGGTTGAAGATCGTCACGAGGTCTTCTGCGACTTTGGATGGCCTCTCCCGGCGCCTTCCCCGTCCCCAGATTTCGAGCAGCTTCAGCAAATTCGCAAACGCCACGCTAGCAAGGGCATCCAAATCCGTAGACATCCTTACGTCGCCACCTTCAGTCGCATAGAAGACCTCATAGGGAATCAGTTGCCCTCGCAATCTACCTATGACGGCGACGCGCCCCGGTGATGGCGTTTCCTTAGCAATTTCAGTCACTAACGCCAAACGCTCCCCAATCGAGTCAGTTGCCACGACTCGAATCTCTGCGTCGACAGGGTTATTTGCCGCTGCTCGAACGCGCTTGATTTCGCGACGTTTGTTATGGGCAATGAGAGCTTGAGAGTGCTGAACGACATTCGAGGGTGACCGATAATTGACGCCAAGCGTAAAGGTCTTGAAATCAACACCGAGATGCTGAGTAGGATCGAGGATGTACTCAGGCGTGGCGCCACGCCACTCGAAGATAGCTTGGTCGTCGTCACCCGCGATCGTAAGCGAGGCACGGTGCCTCCTCGCCAAAGTCTGGATCAAAGCGAGGTCGAGCGCGTTGATGTCCTGGAACTCGTCGACAAGTATGTGGTCGAATCTAGCGGCTCCAGTAACGTGAGGTTTCTTCTTGCCCGCGGCATCAGGCGATCGCAAGTCGAGCCAGCACCAGTATTTCTGATCCTCGAAGGTGAACGTCAGCTGGTCGTGCAATGCCGCCACTGCCTCGCGCCAAAATCGGAAGAACCCGTCATAGAAGGCTCGCGGGCTCTCTGCAATCGCCTCGATACCACCCTTAGTGGTGCGGCTCTCTAAGACGCCGATTTGCGTCAGCAGGTCAAACTGGATCGCCATTTGATGGGCGAGACCGCTCCGCTGAATGGAATCCAATCGCTCCTTGAAACGTCCAATGTTGCTGTCAGTCGTGTGATCGAATCCAAGTGCTTTCAGAGCGTCCATGACGTCCATTAGCCGTCGTGGTTCCTTGCCGTGACGCTCCGCGACGGCTTGAATGTGCGGAAACTTTAGCCAGACCGGACGCAGTTGATTTCGCATGGCGAAGAACCTGTCCTGACTTGACGACAGCAGCTTGGTGCTACTCAGCTGGTTGCGCATTCGGCGGAAGCCGTAGGCGTTGAGCGTACTTACCGTGATGTGGTCGCGGATACCGCGGAATGCTGGCGTGGCCGACAGGCGCGAATGCAGTTCGTGACTCGCCGCCTTGGTGAACGTCACGACTAGGAGTCGAGGTATGTGATCGCCCTTCGCGCCGATCTCGCGGCAACGATGAAGGATCGCGAACGTCTTCCCGCACCCCGCGGGGGCCAAGAGCCGGATGTGGTCGGCCTTAGACGTACAGAACTTCTCTTGCGAAGGGTCGAGCTTCATCTTTGCGGTCGGTGGCACCTCTGGACCTCCTCAGCCACTATATGCGAGGTGCATTATGCACTATCACGACACCGAGGTGTGATTTTTCTAACCCCGGTTGGGCTGCTCCTGCGAGGGTTCGTCGGCTGCTTCGCCGCTCGGCTCCGCCGTTGCCTCTTCCTCCGTTCGCGCCTCGATTGCCTTCGAGATCACGAACTGGCGTACCAACTCCGCTTCTTCCGCGTTCAGCACGTCGGCGAACGAGTCCATGCCTTTCTCCAGCAACATGCCGCCGCGCACTATGGCGGCGAAGCGTTCGTGGGTCTCGGGGGTCATCAGGCGCAAGTCGGCGTTCACGGTGCCGACGGCGCCCATGCCGTGGCACCAGACGCAGTGTTCGTAGTAGAGCTCGGCGCCGGTGCGGAGTTGCTCCTCGGTGGCGGTCAAGGCAGGCGGGGCTGGAACCTCCACGTCAGGGCGGCGTGGTTCTGGGATTCGGGCGGTGCCGCCGAGCTTGAACGCCAACATGCGGCCGTCGTTGTAGCGTTCGCGTCCGCCGCCGCCGACTTGCACGGCGAGATACTGCTCGCCGCCGAGCTCGTAGGTGATCGGGGCGCCGGCGTCTCCGTAGACGTCGTATTCCCAGAGCAAGGCGCCGTCGCGGGTGTCGTAGGCGGCGAACTGGCCGGCGCCGTCGCCTTGGAAGACGATGCCGCCGGCGGTGGCGAGCACGCCGCCGTTGTACGGCGTGGCGCGTTCCACCGACCAGACCACTTCGCCGCCCGTTCCGGCCAGCGGGTTGAACGCCTTGAGGTAGCCCTTGGATTCCGGCTGCGGGGGTGCGGCCGCCGCCATTTCGGAGTAGCGGGGGCCGAGTTCGACGCCCAAGCTGATGCTGGTTTTGCTGATCTCGTACTTGCCCGTTTGCTTGAAGTCGTCCGCTAGGGAATAGAGGAGCGAGATGTCCTGCACCGCGGTGTAGGCGATGGCGCGTTCGGGGTCCACGGACATCGGCTGCCAGCTGTGGCCGCCGGAGTTGCCGGGCAGAATCCACGCTGGCGTTTCTTCGTAGCGCGTTTCCGGGTTCTCGACGGGCCGGCCGCTTTGCGGGTCGATGTGCGTCGCCCAGTTCACCGTGGCGTAGGGCGCGGCGCGCAGAAACTCGCCGTTGGCGCGATCCACCATGTAGAAGAAGCCGTTCTTCGGCGCTTGGAACAGGACCTTGCGCTCTACGCCTTCGAGGGTGACGTCCAGCAGCGCGATGTCCTGCGAGGCGTTGAAGTCCCAGTTGTCCCCCGGCGTCATCTGGTGGAACCAGTTCATGCGCCCGCTGTGGGGATCGAGGGAGAGGATGCCGCCGAGGAAGTGGTTGTCGCCGCCGCCAGGGGAACGAATGGCGCGTGGCCACGGGGCGCCGTTGCCGGTGCCGACCAGCAGCTGGTCGAAGTCCTCGTCGTAGACGATGGCGTTCCACGGCGTGCCCCCGCCGCCGAACTTCCACCACTCGCCGCTCCACGTCTTCGCCGCCGCTTCCAGTTCTGGATGCTCGAAGGGCTGCGAGGGATCGCCCGGCACCATGAAGAAGCGCCACTCCAACGCGCCGGTCTCGGCGTTGTACGCGGAAAGGTAGCCGCGCAGCCCGAACTCGGAGCTGCTCTGGCCGATGAACACCTTGCCGTGGACGGCGCGGGGGGCGCCGGTGACGGTGTAGGGGTTGTTGGTGGGATGGGCGCTGGTGTCCACTTCCCAGGCCAGTTCGCCGGTGGCCTGGTTCAGCGCCACCAGCCGCGCGTCGAAGGTGGCGAAGTAGAGCTTGCCGCGGTAGGCCGCCATGCCGCGGTTGATGGCGCCGCCGCAGCAGGCGTAGCGCATGGAGCGGCGGTCGGTCTGCGGGTCGTAGCGCCAGATTTCTTCGCCGGTCTCGGCGATCACGGCGTAGGCGACGCTCCACGCATCGGTGAAGTACATGAAGCCGTCGATCACCAGCGGCGTGCTCTGGGCGCGATGGCGGTTGTTCAGGTTCTTGAACCAGGCGAGGCCGAGGTTCGCCACCGTGTCGCGGTTGATCTGCGTCAACGTGGGGAAGCGCAGTTCGTCGTAGGTTTGGCCGTGCGCGAGCCAGCTTCCCGGTTCGTCCTGGGCCGCGCTTCCGACCCGCGCTTCGTCCACCCAGCCCGGGCCGTGTTCGTAGACTGCCGGCGGCGGCTCCTCGCCCGGCCAGCGCACATAGTAGGCGCCGACGAGCACAAGCACCAGCACGCCGATGGCGATCAGCACCGTCCGCACTGCGCCGCCGCGTTGCCGTCGCCGTCCGTACCGCCCCATGTCGCCCATCTCGCGCTCCGCCCGTCCTTTGCGCTCTAGCTTACTCCAGTGCTTGCAGCGCCGTGCGCGAACCAGCGCCACTTGCGCGACGGGTTCCGTTTTGGCGCAATGGCCGCATCGCCCTTGACTTGGGAACCATCATGTCCGAACTCCTTGGCCTGTCGCTGATCGACTTGGCGGATACGTTGCGCGAACGCAAGGCGAGCGCGGTGGAACTGATGCGGGCGGTCTTCGAGCGCATCGACGCCACCCGCGAAACGCTGAACGCCGTGGTCGCGGAGCTGGATCGCGAGCAGGCGCTGGCCGTCGCGCAAGCCGCCGACGAACGCATCGGGAAAGGCGAGGCGCGTCCCTTGGAGGGGATTCCGCTTGGCGTCAAGGATTTGGAGAGCGTCGAAGGCCTGGTGACCAGCCAAGGCTCCTGGCTGTTCCGCGACAACGTGGCCGAGCGCGACGACGTCCATGTGGCGCGGCTGCGGGCGGCTGGCGCGATTCCGATGTGCAAGACCAACGCGCCGGAGTTCGGCCCCATGCCGATCACCAAGAATCTGCTGCACGGCGTGACGCGCAGCCCGTGGGATGCCGAACGCACGCCGGGCGGTTCCAGCGGAGGTTCGGCGGCGGCCCTTGCTGGCGGCGTGCTGCCGGTGGCCACGGCTAGCGACGGTGGCGGCTCGGTGCGCATTCCGGCGGCTTGGAGCGGCCTGTTCGGCCACAAGCCCTCCCAGGGTCGCGTTCCAATCGCGCCTTCGGGTGCTTGGGACAGCACGATGATGAGCGTCTACGGCCCCTTGGCGAAGACGGTGGAAGACGCTTGCCTGTACCTCGATCAAGTGGTGGGACCGACGCCGCTCGATCCATCCGCGTTGCCGCATCCCGGCTACCGCTACTTGGACCGAGTGCGCGAACCGCCGCCGAACGGCTTGCGCATCGGTTTCGCCGCGGACTTCGGGCGGGTTGTCGTGCAGGGCGAAGTCGCCGCCGCGGTGGAAGATGCTGTGCGCGTCTTCGAGGGCTTTGGCGCGCGCATCGAGACGGTGGCGGATGGGCCGCCGCCGGTAGGCGAGGAGTGGAACACGCTGGCCGGCTTCGGCATGGCGGGGCGTTTGCGCGACGTGCTGCCGGGCAACGAAGACCGCATCCAGCGCTACTTGCTGCCGCTGATCGAGGCCGGGCACCGGATGACGCCGGAGACTTGGGCCAAGATCGGCGAAAGCCGCGCCGGGGTGCGCAACTGGTGCGCCGACGTGTTCGAGCGCTGCGACCTTCTGGTGACGCCGACGGTTCCCTACGAGGCGCCTCCAGCCCGCGGCCCGATGCCGGCCGAGACCGATGGCAAGCCGCAAGACCCGTTCGCGGCCGCGGCGTTCACGCAGCCGTTCAACCTGTGCTGGCAGCCAGCGGCATCCGTGCGCGTTGGGTTGACCCGGTCCGGCTTGCCGATGGGAATGCAGATCGCCGCCGCCAATCACCGCGACGACCTCGTATTGCAGGCATCGCGGGCCTTCGAGCGCGAGCAGCCTTGGCAGGAGTGGCCCTTGCCGTGATGCTCGCGATGCCGAGACGAGGACGCAGCGAAGAAGCGCAATGCGTTTGCTGAGGCTTGCCGGACTCTGCGGCGTCCTGTTCGCTCTCGATGGTGTCGCCGCACCGTTGGACGTCGTGCATTTCGAGAACGGCGACCGGCTCACCGGCACCATCGCCGAGCAGAACGCGGAGTCGGTCACCATCGACGTGGAGCGCATCGGCACGATCGTGGTGCCGAGAAGCCGAATCGCCCGCTTGGTGCGTCTAGGCTCGGAAGACGCGACCAACGTGCCGTCGGAGCGCGTGGCCGACGCCGTGGAAGGCGAGGCGACGCCAGCCTCGTACTTGGCCGATTGGGACCTGGTGGCCGACCTCGGCCTCGTCGTCGCTCGCGGCAATACGCGCACCGAGGACTACAACCTGGTGCTCGGCGCCGAACGCACCGGCAAGCGCTTCGACAACGTCGCCGGATTCGCCATTCGCCGCGCCTCCGCCCGGCTCGGCGTGGACGGCCCGGTGTCGGAGACCAAGGACCAGCTGGACCTGAGCTACGACCTGCGCTGGAAATTCGCCGCCGACGGAGCCCGCGGCGACCGCTGGTACGCCGTCGCCAGCTTCGACTACTTCCGCGACCCCATCAAGAACATCGAACGCCGCATGACCGGTGGCCTGGGCATGGGCCACACCCTCTGGGATTCGCCACGCGGCGCCCTCGCCACTGACCTCGGCGTCAGCCAAGTCTACGAAACGCTGCAGCAATCCCTCGCCTCGGCGGAGGACCCGGCGCTGCGCTGGGGCCTCACCTTCAAGCGCTGGCTGCTCCCGGAATGGCTGGAGGTCTTCCACAACCACCAGCTCCTGCACAAGCTCGGCGCCACAAGCGGCGCCGTCTGGGACTCCGACACCGGCATCCGCCTCCACCTGAACGACCGCTGGCGAGCCGGCGTCCGCATAGACCTCCAACACGAAAGCCACCCCGCCCCCGGCCGCCAGAAAACCGACGCCAGCTACGCGATAGCGCTGGGGGCGGCGCTTTGACCTAGGGACAGCGCGACCGCCTGCTGCCTGCACAGCTCGGTCCGACGACGACTCCAACGCCAATACGCCAGAATCCGCTTGACACTCCCCGTCGAGTCCAATCACGCTTGGCCTCACATGGTTGGCGTGGACACCGATGCTCCTCGGGGCGGAGGTTCCCATGCGGAGTTCCTTGAAGCAGATCGCCTTGCGCAGCTTCAAGGGGCGTGGCCAAGAGGCTAGAGCGTGGACTTCGACGAGCGACTCGTCCCTCCCCGTTGGCCAACTTGGCTTAAAGGCGTCTAGACGGATGTCTTTTCTAGGAGAGATGTTCCTAGAGAGAGCCGTCGCTACCTGTATGCAAAGCGAGAGACACAAGGATAGGCCGCGTCAGGAGCAACTTGACGCGGCAATCCTTCATTCAACGTACCTATCGTTCGGCACAGTTGGCGTCGCTTCGGTTGGGGTGCGCCTACCTGTTGAACTGCGCGTCGCGTTTCTCCAGGAACGCCGAGACCGCTTCGGCGTGGTCGGGGAGGCGGCGGGCTATTTGGTCGCGTAGGCCTTCGCGTTCCATTACGGCGTCTAGGTCCGGGTCCATTGGGTTCTTGCGCAGGAGTTCCTTGATCATCATTACCGCCTGGGTGGGGTTGTTGGCGATTTCTTCGGCCTTTGCCAGGGCGGTGGGGAGGAGGTCGTCGGGGGCGGCGACGGCGCTTACCAGGCCGATGCGCAGGGCTTCTTCGGCGGGGACCATGCGGCCGGTCAGGCACATGTCCGTGGCCTGGCCTAGGCCGACGAGTTGGGCGAGCAGGCGGGTGGAGCCGAGTTCGGGCATCAGGCCCATCTTGATGAAGCGGATGCTGAGCTGGGCGGCGGTGGAGGCGATGCGCACGTCGCAGGGGAGGATCATCGTCAGGCCAACGCCTACCGCGTAGCCGTTGATGGCGGCGATGGTCGGTTTGGAGTCGCGCATCAGCGAGGTGAGGTTGTAGCCGCCGCGCTGCATCTGTTCGCCCTGGCCTTCGCGGTTGGTTTCCACGCGCTTGGCGAAGTTGCCGATGTCCGCGCCAGCGCAGAACGCCCGGCCTTCGCCGGTGAGCAGGATGGCGCCAATGCCGTCGTCATTGTTCCAGGCGGTCATCTGCTCGACGATCTCGCCGCTCATCGTGTCCGTCCAGGCGTTCAGCCGTTGCGGGCGGTTGAGGCGGATGATGCCGACCCTGCCTTTGGTTTCGGTCAGGATTTCTTCGTGGGCCACTTTTAGTCTCCTCGTCTTGAAGTCTTGGAATCCGTTACGTCGCGCCGTTTTCGCGGAGTTCGGCTAGGCGCTGGTCGTCGTAGCCGACGGTGCGCAGCACGTCCTCCGTGTGTTCGCCAAGGGTTGGCGCTCGGGTTCCCGGCGTGAGCGGCGTTTCGCTCATGCGAATCGGGGTGCCGACGACGCGGCGTTCGACGCCGTTGTCGTCCCTCACTGCCGCGAAGTAGCCGTTTTCCCATGCGCCAGCGTCTTGCGCCACTTCGCGGTAGTCGCGCACCGGCGCGTAGCGTACGCCAGCGTTGTGCAGCGCTTCGCACCACTTCCCAGTCGTCTCGCTTCTGAAGGCCGCTGCGAGTTCGCCCTTGAACCAGTCGATGGCTTGCGGATCGATGGCGACGCCTTGCAGCCGTTCGTCGAGGGCCAGGTCCGGTCGTCCGATGGCGACGAAGAAATCGTCTCGGGCCTGGGGCGGAACGCCGATGATGCCGATCCAGCCGTCCTTGGTCGGGAAGATGCCGTATGCCGCTTTGATGAGCGGGTGGCCCAGGTTGGCGCGGCCGGGGACGCGATCGGTCATCAGAAAGTGCGTGTACTCGGTTGCCTGGGCCCAGATCTGGCCGCCGAGCAGAGAGACTTCGATGCGTTGGCCGCGGCCAGTGCGTTCGCGCACGTGCAGCGCGGCGAGAATGCCGGAGACCATGTTCAGCGAACCGATGTGGTCGGCGATGAAGGCGCCGACGGGAGTGGGCGGGTCCGCGTCCTGGCCGGTGGTGCTGATGAGGCCGCCGGCGGCTTGGCCGGCCAAGTCCGCGCCTTCGCGTTCCGCGTCCGGCCCCAGCGGGCCGAAGGTGCTCCCTTGGGCGCAGATGATGCGCGGGTTGATCTTCGCCAAGTGCTCGAAGCCGAGGCCCCATTCCTCCAACGTGCCGGGCTTGAAGTTGCTGACGAACACGTCCGCGGTTTCCGCAAGCGCCTTGAATGCCTCGGCACCGGGTTCGCTCCTAAGGTCCAAGGCAATGCTGCGCTTGCCGCGATTGCAGCCCTCGAAGACGGCGCTGCGCGGATCGTCCGGCGCGACGTGGATATGGCGGCTGTGATCGCCCACGCCCGGCAGTTCGATCTTGATCACGTCGGCGCCCATGTCCGCCAACAGCGCGGCCGCTTGCGGGCCTTGGATGAGCAGCCCGGCTTCCAACACGCGGATGTCTTGCAGCGGCCCGGCCATCAATCAGCTCCTTGCGTCTTCTAGCCTCGAAACGCGCCCGCTACAGCTTGTAAACGCGCACGGCGGTGCCGTAGAACATCGCGTGCTTCTCGTCTTCGCTGAAGTCGGCGACGATCTTCTTCATGCCGTTCCACATCACATGGTACGAAACGGAGAGCTTGTCCACCGGGAAGTTGCTCTCGAACATGCAGCGCTCGGGGCCGAAGCATTCGATGGTGTGCAGGTAGTAGCGCCCTTGCGCCTCCGCGAACTCGTCGGAGGTGGGCGGGGTGTCGCGCTTGTCCCAGCCGAAGCCGTTGTCCGGCATCGCCAGGCCGCCGAGCTTGGCGACCACGTTCGGACATTCGGCGATGGCTGCGACGTCTTCCTTCCACTGCGCGAAGATTTCCTCCTGCTTGCCGGCGTAGGCGCCGACGCCCAGCGGGGTGCCGAAGTGGTCGAGGATCATGGTGGTTTCCGGCACCGCCCTCGCCAAGGCCAAGTAGTCCCGATTCTGGTGGAAGAAGTGCCACGTGTCGTAGGTGTAGCCGAGCTTGCCGAGGGTGCGTACGCCATTGCGGAAGCCCTCTTCGCCGTAGGGGCAGGGGCGGCCCCGGCCAGCGTTGGTGAGGGTGCCGGTGTCGTCGGACGGCCCGGCGTGGCGGATACCGCGAAACAGGCCGCGGCCGGCTTCTTCGTGGGCGGCCAGCACCTCTTCCACCGCTTCGCCCAGGCGCATGTCCGCGTGGCTGACGATGGCGGCGATGGTGGCCTTGCCGTCGGTCTTCGCGCTTTCGGCGGCCACTTCGGCGACGAACTCGGTCTCGCCCACAGGGCGCAGATGTTCCGGGCCATCGGTGCGGTAGCCCGAGCGGCAGTCGATGAACACCGTCTTCTCGATGTTGTGGCCGGATTCGGTATCCGCCCACAAGTCCTCGAGCACGTAGCGGCCCCACATCGACGTGTTCTCCCACAAGTGGTGGTGGGTGTCGATGATGGGCCGCTCGGCATCGACGGCGTCTTCCTGCACGGCGGCGTACCACTCGGCGGTTTGCGGTTTCGGCATGGTTCCTCCTTATACGTTGCTCAGGGGCGTCGCGCTAGACGACCCGCGACAGGCCGCCGTCCATGTTGATGGCGCAGCCGCTCAGATAGGACGCGGCTTCGGAGACCAGAAACAGCGCCACGTTCGCGCATTCCTCGGCTTCGCCCATGCGTCCCATCGGCAGCGACTTGCCGGCCGCGGCCACGAACTCGTCGAAGCTCTGCTCCTGGGGCGAACGCTCGTAGGCGCGGCGAATCTGGTCGGACTTGATGCTGCCGATCATCAGCGCGTTCACCAGCACGTTGTGCGGCGCCCCCTCCCCGGCCAGCACCTTGGTGAGCGCCATGCCGGCTGCTCTGGAAACGGACGTGGGCGCGGAACCGGGCGGCGGCGCTTTGGCGGCGGTGTTGAGCAGGTTGACGATGCGGCCCCAGCGCCGTTCCTTCATGCCGGGCAGAACTAGGCGGGCGAGGCGGATGGCGGCGAAGAGCTTGAGGTCGAGGTCGTACTGCCAGGTCTCGTCGTCGATGTCCTCGAAGCGTCCGGTCTGGGATTGGCCGGCGTTGTTGACGAGGATGTCCACCGGGCCGAGCTCGGAAACCGCGGACGCGACGGCGCTTTCGATCTGCGCCGGGTCCGTCACGTCGCACGAATAGGCGCCCACCGCAGCCCCGCCTTCGGCGGCGATGGCCGCTCGCGCCTCTTCAAGCAGGTCCTGCCGACGCGCCAGAAGGGCGACCTTCGCCCCGGCGCCGTGGAAGGCGGTTGCCATGGCGCGTCCCAGGCCCAGGCTTGCGCCGGTGACCAAGGCCGTTCTGCCGCTCAAATCCAAGTTCATCGATTCTCCTTCAAGTTCCAGTGACGGATTCTTCGTGCGCGTAGCAGGGTTCGATTGCGAAACGCGCCGCCGAGCGTTTACCCGGTTCGCCGTGGGGCCCGTACTGCTGCTCGACGAACTCCAGCGATTCGCGTTCGACGATGATGGCGGTGCTGGCGCGAGTGCCGTATTCCACGCCGTGGATGAAGGCCGGCGAATAGCTGCGCTCCGGCGTCATTTCGCGGTCGGCGGGGGTTTCGAGCGGCAAGAGCGGGCGCGAGAGCAACTCGATGAGCGCTTCCGTGGTCGCCGTGGCCGCGATGCCCTTCAACGCCGCGGTGCCGAGCACGGCCTTCGGCCACTCCTCGTACGCATGGTGCGGCGCGTCGATGCCGGACGGCACGGGAATCCGCTCGCCGTTCGCCGCAAGCCCCGTGCCGAGGCGCGTGTTGGTCAAGCCGTAGACGCCGGGTTCGAGCAGCCGCGCTTCGCCGGTTCGGTTGGACGTGTAGATCAGTTCCTCGCCATCGAAGCCGATGAAGTTGTAGCCAGCGTAGCGGCTGCCGTCCACGGCGGCAATGTAGTCTCGCCCTTGCGCGCCGTTAGGCCCTAACGCGTCCGCAAGAAAGCCAAGCGGCAAGTCGCCCCTCGACGCTGGCATCTGCCGGTCGCGATCTTCGGTCCAGTTGGTCACCGCGGCCAAGTGCCCGTGCTTGGAAACCGCCAGCCAGGTTCCGCCAGCGGTTTGGTCTCGCCCGCCGAAGATGCGCCCCGCCTCGCCCCACCAGTGTGCGGGAAGGGCTGGGCGGGCGTAGTATTCGTCTCTGTTCGCGGCCACGACCAGCGGACGCTGCGGGTGCAGCCGATAGGCGAAGAGAATCAGACACACGCCGCAACCGGCTCCAAGCGCCGGAGCGCTCGACCGGCAACGAAACCAGTGTAGCAAACGGCGGCAGGCAGGCTCGCACATGACTTTCGCATCTCTCGCATGAACACCTACCCGCAGATCGACAGCGTGATCGTCTCGCTCGGCCCGATTTCGATCCGCTGGTACGGGCTGATGTACGTGCTCGGCTTCGCCGCCTTCTACTTCCTTGGCAAGTGGCGGGCGAGTCGTCCGGCGCCGGATGGGCAAGCGCCCTGGACGCCGCCGCAGCTCGCCGACCTGCTCTTCTACGGCGTGGTCGGCGTGGTGGTGGGCGGGCGCCTCGGCTACGTGCTGTTCTACGGCTTGGACGAGTTCCTGCGCGACCCGCTGTGGCTGGTGCGCATCTGGGAAGGCGGCATGTCGTTCCACGGCGGCTTGCTGGGCGTCGTGGGCGCGATCTGGCTGTATGCGCGGCGCTCTTCGCGGGCGTTTCTGTCGGTGACGGATCTGGCGGCGCCCCTTGCGCCGGTGGGTCTGGGCCTCGGCCGGCTCGGCAACTTCATCAACGCCGAACTGCCCGGGCGGGTGACGGAATCGCCTCTGGGGGTGCATTTCCCGTGCTCGAGCGTACGCGAGCTCAACCTCGTCTGCTTCGGCGAGTTCGAGGCCGTGGCGCGCCATGTGTCGAGCTTGTACCAAGCGACGGCGGAGGGGGTGGTGCTGTTCGCCATCGTCTGGCTGTACGCTGCGCGGCAATCCCGGCTCTTTTCATGCGAGGGGCAAGCCTCTCGCGCTCCCCGGGTTGGCCGCATCTCCGGCGTGTTTCTGCTCGGCTACGGCGGTCTCCGCTTCGTCACCGAGTTCTTCCGGCAGCCGGATCCGGGCAAGGGCTTCGTCGCCTTCGACTTGCTGACGATGGGGCAGATGCTGTCTCTGCCGATGGTGGCGTTCGGGCTCTATCTGCTGTTCAGAGGCGCTTCCCGGCCGGCGATGAAAACCTCGTGAAGCAGCGCCTCTCCCTCATCTGGGCGATGACGACCAACCGCGTCATCGGCAGAAACGGCCACCTCGCGTGGAATCTGCCGGACGAACTCGCCCACTATCGAACCACCACCGCCGGCAAGCCGATCATCATGGGCCGGCGCACCTACGAATCCGGCAGCCAACGGCCGGGCCAGCTGAGCATCGTGCTCTCGCGCAGCGGCTTTCAAGCGCCGGGCGTGGTGGTGGCGCGAAACCTCGACGAGGCGCGCGCGGCTGCCGCGGAAGATCCCGCCGACGAAGCGTTCGTCATCGGCGGAACGGAACCGTATCGGCTGGCGCTCCCCCGTGCCCACCGCCTCTACGCCACCTTCATCGACGCGGAACTCGAAGGCGATGCGTTCTTCCCGCCCTTCGACTTCGCCGGCTGGCGTGTGGTGGAGAGCAGCCGCCACGTCATCGACGAACGCCACCCCTACGCCTACGCCATCAACATCTACGAGCGCGAACGGCAACACGCCCGCGCCTGTGGCATGGTCTGCCGCGAATCAGCGGACCGATAGGAGACGCATGAAGACCCTCAGCCGGCAAGCAAGAACCTTCGCCTTCGCCCTGGCCATCCTCGCGGTCGCCTGTGCGCCGATTCGCCCGACCGCGCCGGAAGCCCCAGATTCCGCCGCGGCGCCGAACGCCAACCTGGTCGTTCAAGGCGTGCCGCGGATTCCGAACGCCGTGTACGAGCAGTTGCAGCGCTACCAGAACACGCGCTCGGCGCAGCTTCTCGATTGGCTTGGCGACGGGGTGCTGATCGCCACCCGCTTCGGCGACACCACGCAGCTGCATCGCGTGGAGGAACCGCTGGGAATGCGCCGCCAGATCACGTTCTTCGACGAACCCGTGCGCGGCGCCACGGCACACCCGGATGCGCGGCGCGAAGGCTTCGCCTATCTCAAGGACGAAGGCGGTTCGGAGTTCTACCAGCTCTTCTGGCGCGACGAAGCGAGCGGCGAAACGCTGCGCTTGAGCGATGGAAAATCGCGCTACATGGGCGTCTCCTGGTCGCCGCGAGGCACTTGGCTCGGCTATTCGACCACCGCCGGCAACGGCGTCGACTGGGACCTGCACGCCCAGAACCTGAGCGGCGCTCAACTGGTTCTGCAGCGCGACGAAGGCGTCGGCTGGAGCATCGAGGACTGGAGCGACGATGAGAACTCCGTGCTCGTCTCGCACTACATCTCCGTGAACGAATCTCGGCTCTACGAAATCGACTTGCGCACGGATACCCGGCGCCGACTGTTCGAGAACACCACAGCCGCGTTCGGTTCAGCGCAGTACGGTGCCGACGGCAGCATCTACTTCACGTCGGACATGGACGCCGAGTTCATGCGTCTGCATCGCTTGGCGCCCTCGGCCGGGGAGCAAAACACCACCACCGTGTTGACGCAGGACACGAACTGGGACGTGGAGACGTTCGCCGTTTCGCGCAACGGCCAGTGGCTCGCCTATGTGGTGAACGAAGACGGCCTCAGCCGCCTGTTCGTGCTGACGCTGCCCATCGCGTCCTCCCCGCAAGAAGCAAGCCTCTCCCCGGCCTACGTGGCGCTCCCCGCCCTCCCCCAGGGCATCGTCTCCGGCCTGCGCTTCAACGCCGACGGCACCCGCCTCGGCTTCACCCTGAGCAGCGCATCGGCGCCTTCGGACGTGTACAGCATCGACCTCCTGAGCCGAACCTTGAGCCGCTGGACGCGCAGCGAACTCGGCGGCCTACACAGCGAGAGCCTCACCGAACCGCGCCTGATCCACTTCCCCTCGTTCGATGGCCGGAACATTCCCGCCTTCGTCTACGAACCTCAACAACCGGGCCCGCATCCGGTGCTGGTGAACATCCACGGCGGCCCGGAAGGCCAGGCGCGACCATTCTTCTCCCCCTCCACCCAGCACTACGTCAACGAACTCGGCATCGCGGTCATCTATCCGAACGTGCGTGGTTCGCGGGGCTACGGCAAGACCTACTTGAAGCTCGACAACGGCCGCCTGCGCGAAGATTCCGTGCGCGACATCGGCGCCCTGCTCGATTGGATCACCGCACAGCCGAACCTCGACGCCAACAGCGTGGCCGTCACCGGCGGTTCCTACGGCGGCTACATGGTGCTCGCCTCCCTCGTCCACTACGGCGAACGTTTGCGCGCAGGCGTGGAGCGCGTCGGCATCAGCAACTTCGTGACCTTCCTGGAAAACACCCAACCGTACCGCCAAGCCTTGCGCCGCCAGGAATACGGCGACGAACGCGACCCGGCCATGCGCGCCTTTCTGCAATCCATCTCGCCACTCAACCACGTCGAGCAGATCACCACGCCGCTCTTGATTTCCCAAGGCCTGAACGATCCCAGAGTGCCGGCCAGCGAATCCGAACAGATCGTGGAAGCACTGCGCGACCAAGGCGTGCCAGCGTGGTACGTGCTGGCGAAGAACGAAGGCCACGGCTTCCGCAAGAAAGCGAACCGCGACTACATGAGCGCCGCCACGTCCCTCTTCCTGCGCCGCGAACTGCTAGGCGAGTCGCTCTAGGGCAGGGCGCGAGGGCATTCCCCGCGAGGCCGCCATGACCAGCATCGCCATCCTCGTCAATCCAATGGCCGGCCGCGACGTGCGCCGCGTTGCCGCCCGTGCAACCACGGTCACGTTCGAGACCAAGCGCGACGCCGTATCACGCATCGCCGCCGGAGCGGACGCCGCTGGCGTTCAGCACATCCACATCGTGGAAGACCCGTTCCGCCTGGCCACGATTGCTTTGCAGTGGATGCCCCTCGCCGCGAAAGTCCATGTGGCATCGGTCCCCGTCTCGCACGGCGCAGCAGACACCGAAGCCGCGCTCGCGGCCTTCGTCGAACGCGGCGTAAGCACAATTGTATCCCTTGGCGGCGACGGCACCCACCGCGCCATCTCCCGCCAAGAACGCGACATCACCCTGATACCCCTCTCCACCGGCACCAACAACGTCTTCCCCACCCTAGCGGAACCCACCTTGGCCGGCATCGTCGCCGGCCTAGCCGCACGCGGCTCGCTGCCAGCCGAACTAATGCCCCGCTGCAAACTCCTACACGTGTCCTTCAACGACGGCGAACAAGACGTAGGCGTAATCGACGCCGCCTACTTGGAAGGCGACTTCATCGGCAACATGCGCCCTTTCGACGCCACCAAACTCCGCCAGCTCCTACTCACCCGCGCGGAACCGGACGCCATCGGCACCTCCCCCATCGGCGGCTACCTGGACGTCGTGGAAACGAATGACGACTGCGGATTGCTGGTGCGAATGAACCCGCAACGGGCCGAGAGGAGCAACGAATTGCCAGCCCAAGCCATCCCCTCAGAAGCCAAAAAACGAACCCTGAACGTGCCGCTTTCGCCAGGCTTCTTCCGCTCCATCTCGGTCGCTGCGGTGCAACGCATCCCCTTCGACGTGCCAGTGCTGTTCCGCGGCCAAGGCGTCCTCGCCCTGGACGGCGACCGCGAACACAAGCTGAACGACGAACGCACGGCCCACGTCACCGTTCGCCGGGATGGCCCGCACGTCGTGGACATCCCCGCCGCCATGCGCTACGCGGCCCGCGAGGGCATCTTGGCTGGGCCGTAGATCAACTCCTCGCCGGTGTGGCGTTGGACTAACTATGCGCCAACACCCCACAGCGGCAGGCTCTGAGTTGCGCGGCAGCGTGTCCTCCTCTCGTGCGAACGGCGACCAACTCAGCGCCCGCCCCTGCCCTTGATGGTCGCCCTGTTGCGTTCTATTGCTCTGATGAACGCCTCATTCTCTGTAATACCGGATTTACGGCACTCGATCATGCTGAGGCGGATGATCTCACCGCTACTCTCTGCCGCGGGCAGCCACTCTTGAAACGATGTAAATGCGGGACCTTGTTGTTCCAGCAACTTGTGGAAGGCAGCCTTTGCTTCAGGAAGGTTGGATCGTATTTGCTCACACACGGCCTCCGTATAGAACTGCGCGAGTCCTTCTACGACATGAAGATCAGTCGAAGAGAATTTCTTCGTGTCCCATTGCCCATTGTCGATGTCGTAACCCAAGTGCGTGTAGGCGTGTGCGAGATTGTGCGCCAAGACGACAACCGTGAGCGCCTCAATCGGCACATCAATCAGCCTCGCCACGATCCCAATCGCTGTCCAATATAGTCGAACTTCGCGCAACCCGTAGAAGTAAGCACCCAGAACGTCCTGGTTGATTCCTACGATTCCCTCCTTTGCATGCAACTTCTGAATCAGCCCGAGCCAAGCCTCGGCGGTCTCCCGAACGCGCCCAATGTCGCGGGGATATGCCGGGCCCGCCAAGTTGCCCCATCGGTCTCTAACGTCGTCGCGAAACCTCTCCATGTATTCGGTACCCTCGACTACGTTCCTCAACGTAGCCTCGTTCAAGATGGCCCACTCAGCGTTCTCGAAATCGAGAATGGCGCTCAAGAGTGGCCCTGGCAGTCCATCGACTACCCTTACGGGCACGGCCTTCGCACGATCTTCGGGCTCCCCTATCCCAATGGTCGGCACGTGAACATTTCGTGACGTTCGCGCCTTCAACCCGAGCCGGGTCTCGTTGCGGAGCCGGTCTCGGACAATAATGTTCCACTTGTTCTTCGCTCGCGTTACCGCGCCCCTCGGATCATCCTGCACGCTCTCAAGGGCTTCCACCCAGGGTTGGGCGGTGCCGTCGTCCTCTTCGCGGACATGGATACCTCCATAGTATCTGTCCGTTCCCCACTCATCCGCCATCTCGATTCCTCATCCCCGTGTCCCCTCCAGAGCGGCACAGCTCACCGCTTCAAGCATCGCCCTGCCCGGCAGAACATCAGAACCGAACAGGTGTGCTCGCAGTGCCGCCCGACGCTGCCGTGCCAGTCCACGTGCGTACGAAGCTGCATGATGACGCAAACGCGCCGCGATTGGAAGGCGGCGAATTGGGCGTGGCCGACGGCTCTCGGCTACGCTAGCGCGGTCACGGCTTGGTACAGGCGTCCGGTAGAGTTGCCAGCCCCGTCGAAGCGGCCTTGCGCACTCATGACCATCGGCGGGGACGCTCGTCGTGGGCCGTGAAGTGCGAGCCAGGTTCCTGCGCGACGCCGTTGCGGCGAAGGAGCCCTGGGTCGAAGGGCACTGCGTTGGTGCAGGGGTGCCGGGCTGGCAAGTCCACGCTATGCGAGCGGCTCGACGCCAACATCGCCATCATCAGCTTCGGCTTGCTTGGCGCTGCGGGACCTGGGCTGTCGCGGCTTGGCGCAGATCAGTGGAAGCTCTGGGCCGCATGAACGGGACGGACACGGAGCCCTGGTCGACGAGACGCCCGACAGCTTCAGCCTTCGGCGAAGGCGCCCAGTGCCCAACGAACTCCTGGACATCCAACTTGACGTCACTCGACCCATCCATCTGCTCCGCGGTCGTTCCCCGCGTGTGCGGCACCGACACCTGTTGCACAAAAAGTACCGAAAATACAACCGATTACAACGGCAGAACGAGGAAGCGGTCTGAGCGGGGTTCCGTATGTCCCACGACACTGCGCACGGTGTCGAGAAATGTGGTAGGCTCCGCCGCAAGGTTGCAACCCTCAAGTGGTCAGTAGGAGAGAACGTGGCGGAACGACTTGACTTGGCCGTGATCGAGAGTCGCTGGTGGGATGAGAGCAATGACTCCATCCGGGGACTCTTTGACATGCTCGCCGGTGTGCTCGTGGACAACCCGTTCGGATATCACTACGAGATGTTTAGCAACGCAGCATCGCTCCAAGAGATGATTCCTCGAATCGCTTCTCAGAAGGACATCCACAACCTTTACATCGGGGCTCATGGAAACAGCAGGTACATTCAAGGCGCGGGAAGGAACAAAATATCGAGGACGGTACTCTGGAACGTGCTCCAAGAGGTGGGACCTAGGCGACTCTACGGACTCTTCATTGGATCATGCAAGTTCGGTGGAGTGAACGCTGAGGCGTTAGCCCAAAGGTCACGGTTGACCTGGGTAGCCGGATATTCTGAGAAGATCGGCTGGGTGCAATCTTCGGTAATGGACTTGTACTTCTGGAACGCGTACTTCTCCAGCGACGTCGTCGGAGAGACGGACCGAGGAGATAGAGCAGCTAGGATGTTGCAGTTGTTGGCATGCCTCTACCGGCGCGTTCCTTCGATGTTCGATGAACTAGGGTTTCAAGTGACGTTGGAGTTCAAGGGGGCGTACATTACGATTTCGAGAGAATTCTGGCACGATGACGACAACGGTGGTCTCTTAGACGAGGCCGACAGATGGATCAAGAAAAATCGGGGCAAGTGGCCTTGAGCAACGCGTTCCTCCCGCCTAGCACTTGATTGCGTCACAGTGGCCTCAGCGAGCTGGCGACGCATTCCCCTCGCCGGACGCGACGCTTTCGAGCGGCGACGGAAGCTTGCTTGACCGGAGAGCTTGCCAGGAGTCGACGATGCAGTTGCCGTCCGTGCCCGACCCTAACGCGGTACGGCGGACGCAGTCGACCGCGTACTTGCACCGTTGCGGAAACGCATCGCAGATGCCGAGTCGGGCCGCCTGTTGGCTCGTGCGGCAAAAGCCCGCAGCGGTCTCGCACGTCCGCGCTCCTGCCTCCGTCACGGTCTCGCAATCGCCGGATTCCCCGCAGGGCTCGACGGCCCCGCATGTCATGGCCACGTCGATCATCGCGTCGAGCATCAGCCGTTGCGCGACTTGGTAGCCCACCATCTTGAGCAGGTTGTAGCCGTCTAGATGGTGGGTCTCGATGACGAGCCTGTTGTCCGAAGCGGCGTAGATGGCCTGCAGCAGGTCGGACGTACCGTAGCCGCTGTAGACGTCTTCGTGGGGGGTGAAAGTAGCCGCGAAGGTCGTCCAAGTCGCCGGGTCCCTCAACCCATGTGGTCTGGTTGCGTGTTCGGCCATGAGGTGGATGCGCGAGAAGGTAACGCCTTCGGCGGCCTCCTGCCGTATGAGCTGGCGCCACACCGAGAGAACCAAGTCGTCTGCGGTTGCTGAACCTGGGCCTGTGGCGGTTCCCGCATCGATCGCCATGGCGTTCTTGACCAACTCCAAGGTGGCGGTGCGGAAATCGGGATGCGCCTCTCGGAGGGCGGGCACGATGCTCGGCATGTCCACGCTCTCTTGGAACCAAGCCCAGGCTTCCTCGTCGATCTGTGCTTTGCGGAACTTGACGACTTGCTTCCACACCTTCATGGGGAGGGGTACGCCGCTTTCGCTGTACTCCGCTGCGCCTAGCCGCACCCGGTCCATGATGCCCTCGTACGACTCGCAGTTTGATGCCGCAAGCGCGTCAGAGGCACTGGTCTGCACCTTGGATTCGGTGGCGACGGCACCTTCTTCGCGTACTTCCCCCGGCACGGCAAGGCAGCAGGCGACCGCCAGTGTCGCAACGGCCTTGGCAGCTCTCATCGTCTGCTCCCCGATCGGCTCGCGTCGAGCATCATCTGCCGCATCGTATAGCGATTCGCCTAGCAGTTCGCGGCGCAGGAAGAGGGACGTGGTGGCGCTCATGTAGTCGCGGTTCGCCTTCTTGCGGAAGCCGTGGCCTTCGTTCTTCGCCAGCGTCTCGTCGATCAGACTCTCCGTGTCCGCCGCGTTCATGCAGCCCTGGACGTGGTGGAAGCGGCGGACGATTGTGGATCACTGGTGCGAATGAACCCCCAACGGGCCGAGAGGAGCAACGACTCCTCAGCCCGAGAGGGGACCTTGGCCGGGGCGTAGGAGCGAGCGATTTCAGAGCGCCTCGGCTGCGTCCAGTGCCGTTTGCACTTCGCCGAGAGGCTTTATTTTGGCGGATGCCTCGGCGTCGTCGAGAGATTGGTGATGTGGCCGGTGGGCAGGGCCAGCAGACTCATCGCCTCGATGTCGCCTGGTGAGGACACGCGCAGCCGCCACTTGCCGTTTCCATCGCCCAGCGCACCGGACAGGCCAGCGCCCTGTCCCGTCTCCAGCTCCCAGGCCGTGTAGTCTCTAGCCGACCCCGCCGGCAGGATCGCGCGCACGGCTTCGCCCGGCGTGCCGGCATCGTCGACCCCCGTGATGGTGGTCTCTGCCGCTGCCTCGCCCCAATTCACCAGCCGCAGCCGGCTAGTAGCCTCCTCAGGGTCGCCACCCGGATTGAAGAACGGAATCCACAGGCTGCCGTCCTCTGCCCGGGGCGCGACGTCGTGCATGCTGGTGACGAACCCATCCGCCGTGCGGGCATAGGCGAGCACCTCGAAGAGCCGATCCCCGCTCACTTCCAAGTGCCAGTCGCCCATTCCCGGCCCGATGCCGACCATGCCCTTGTCGGCGTTCCCCGACTCCAGCTCGTCGGAGCTCAAGTGCAGAACCTCGCCGCTCCTGAGCGTCAAGATGGTCGGTTCGCGTTCCACGCCCAGCCCGTCGAAGGCTCGCAGCGTAATCGCGACGGAGTCTGGCCACAGGTTGACGATGCGCAGGAGGCCCTGCGTCTCGCTGGATGCCGCGGGAAAGAGCGGCACCCGGTAGCGTCCGCCTGCACGCACCCAAGAGTAGTAATCGGGATCGTCCCCCAGCACCGCTGTGCCAGTGGAGACGTTCGCCAGATGTCCTGTGGGGCTCTGCAGCAGGCTCATCACCCGCTGGCCGGGCGCGGCGATGGCCAATGCCCACCGGCCTGCGCCATCGCCGATGCCCTCACCGAAGTCCAATCCCTGTCCCGACTCGAGCTGCGCCGCCGTCAAGTCGAGTGTTTGGCGTGCCGGCGTCCGCAGACTAAGGTACCGAGCCATGCCGGCGTCGTCTTGAGCGGCGATCCTCACCCGCCAGTCCCAAGCCGTCGGGTTCGTCACACGCAGCCTGCTTACCTGATGCTGGTTGCTACCGGGCTCGAAGGTGGGAACCAAAGTCGTGCCGTAGGCTTCCGGGGCCAAATCGTGCAGGCTGGTGAGGAAGCCATCCGGCGTACGGGCGTAGCCAAGCACTTCAATGTCCAGTTCCGAACGCAGAACCAGCCGCCAATCGCCGATTGCCTCGCCGATGCCAAGTAGCCCTTTGGTCGGGTTGCCCTGCTCCAAATCTTCGGCATTGAAGTGCAGCGCCTGCCCACCGTCGATGGCCAGCGACAGCGGCCCCCGCCGGTCGCCCGTCTCGTCGACCGCTTCAATGCTTACGCTGCCCGCTTCGTTCGAGTGATTGATCACTCGAACGAAGCCGGCGACCGCAGACTCCGCCGCGGCAGACGGAAACAGCGGTACGCGATGACCACCATCGTCGAACACGACGATGGTGCGCGACTCGCGCAGCGCCAGGACGTGACCGGCCTGCCCATCGCCGAGCGGGTTTCCTCGCAAGTCGACGTAGCCGCCAATACCCTGCAGTCCGCTCTCGAGGAGCGGCCTAATGTCGGAGATCGCGTTGCGGCTGAGAACGAAGAACCAAAGCTCCCCAAGCTGCCAGCCGCCAAGGGAGGAAATGTCGGAGATCGCGTTGCCATCCAGATAGAGCGATCTCAGCGAGGTCAGGCTCCCCAGCGCCGACACATCCGAAATCTCGTTGCCGCTCAGAGAGAGCGACGTCAGCGAGGTCAGGCCCGCCAGCGCCGAAACGTCGGATATGTCGTTGCCTGCTAGCTGGAGCCGCCCCAGCGCGACAAGACCCGCCAGCGCCGAAACGTCCGCTATCTCGTTGCCGGACAGATTGAGATCCCCCAGCCAAGGTAGCCCGGACAGCGCCGACACATCCGCTATCTGGTTGCCGGACAGATCAAGCGTCCCCAGCCAAAGCAGCCCGGACAGCGGCGACACGTCCACTATCTCGTTGCCGGACAGATAGAGCTGGCCCAACCGGGTCAGCCCCGCCAAAGCGGACACGTCCACTATCTCGTTGCCGGACAGACCGAGCGTCCCCAGTGAAGTCAGGCCGGACAGCGGCGACATGTCCGAAATCTCGTTGCCGGACAGATAGAGCACCAACAACGAGGTCAACCCCGACAGCGCCGATACGTCGGATATCTCGTTGCCGGACAGGTAAAGCGTCGTCAACGAGGTCAGCCCGACCAGCCCCGATACATCCGATATCTTGTTGTCGTGCAGCCACAGATCCGTCAGCGAAGCAAGGCCCGACAGCGAGATGTCCTCTATCGCATTGCCATGCAGAAAGAGGAACTCAAGCGAAGTCAGGCCGGACAGCGAGACCTCCACAATCTCGCTGTGCGGCACGCTGAGACTCGTCAGCGAAGTCAGGTTCGAGAGCTGGATCTTCGTTATCCGAGGGTTGCCCGACAGCTCGAGAGTCCAAAGCGAAGTCAGGTCAGAGAGCGAGACCTCGATGATCTCGTTGCTCCGAAGATGGAGCAGCCTCAGCGACGTCAAAGACGATAGCGCCGACACGTCCGATATCTTGTTGCCGTCCAACCGAAGCTCCCATAGCGACTTTAGGTTCGATAGCACCGACACGTTCGATATTCTGTTGCGGTCCAACCGGAGGTCCGACAGCGAGGTCAACCCCGACAGCGCCGACACATCCGATATCTCGTTGTCTTCCAGCCAGAGCCACGTCAGCGAGATTAGACGCGACAGTGCCGATACGTCCTTTATCTTGTTGGCGGACAGATAGAGCTCCGACAGCGAAGTCAACCCCGACAGCGCCGATACGTCCGCTATTCCGTTGCCATCCAGCCAGAGCCTCGTCAGCGAGGTTAGGTTAGACAGCGCCGACACGTCCGCTATTCTGTTGCCAGAAAGAAAGAGCCGCTCCAACAAGGTCAGGCCCGCCAGCGCCGATACGTCCTCTATGTCGCCGCCCCGCACGTCGAGCACCACTAGGTTTACGGCAAACTCCAAGCCGGCTAGATTGGCCACCTGCCCCGTTTCGATGTCCAAGTAATTCACAGTCGCCAAATCGCCCTGGGTGATCTGCGCACCGCTGGCCAGTCCCAGCTTGCGCTCGATCTCCATGCGCAACTGCGCGTCCGGCACCTGCACCATGGACGAAGGCGACGCAGCCAATGTGATCGACGTCCTTGCCGCCGCCCCGGGGCCATCGTCGTCTACCGCGCGCAACTCGAAGAAGTAGCGGGACCCGTTGGCCAGTCCTGCCACGATGTGTTCTCCAGTGTTCCAACTGCTGCCCGGCACCTCCGCCCAAGTGTTGAACTCCAGCTGGTTTTCACGGGCGCCAAAGCGAAACTCGTAATGCACGACATTCCAGTCGGAGGGTGTCCACCGCAGAACCGCCTCTTGCTCGCCGGCTTCCGCCCAGAATTGGTCCGGCGCCGCCGGCTGGGCCCCCGCCATAGACGAAAGCAACGTCACAAAGCAGAGAACGAAAATCCGCCCCCACCCGCTCAAACCACGGGCCGCTGGCGACTCGGCGGTGCGATCTGGCCCCGCCACGCCGAGTCGGGCAGTGGGAAACACCCTTCCCATTGGTCCGTCCACCGAAGAGACAGGCGGCAACCTAATGCGTGGAAGTACGAACGTCAAGCGGCCAGCCAGAAGAGTTGCGAGCGTTCAGCGCATGGCCAACGCCGAGCGGCACAGCGGGCCGAAGCAACAGTCCGCCGTTCCGCTACACTGGCGCGGTCACGGCTTGGTTCAAGCGATCCGATGCAACTGCCAGCCCACGTCGAAGCGGCCTTGCGCGATTACGATCGTCGGCGGGATCGATCGTCGCCGCCTGTCTTCGTGGGCCGCGAGCGAGAGCTTGGCTTCCTGCGCGACACGGTTGCGGCGGCGAAGTCCGGCGCCGAGGGGGTCACTGCGGTGGTGCAGGGGGCGCCGGGGGTTTGGCAAGTCCGCGCTGTGTGGGCGGTTCGAGAAGGAACTCGGTGCTGCGATTGGCGAGGAAGCGCCGGTGGTCGTCGTCTCCAAGGATTGCGATTTTCTGGACAGGACGCCGGCGAGCATGGTGAAGGAACTGGCCGCCGACGTGCCGGTTCGCATGGATCTGCTCGGCAGGCTGCCTGGGTTCGAGCGGGCGGAGAGCCACGTCGGGAAGGTGGTTGGCGTGGCCACGGCATTGCTGAAACGCGGCTCGTCGCCCGCGAGACGGATGCGGAGACTGCGGACGAGGTGCTGAACGGCTTGATCGATGGCGGCCTGCTGGCGAGACGCGGGGCGACGCTGCTCGGCGTGGAGATTCCGTCGATGACCGGCTACTTGGCTGCGGAGTTCGATCGCTCCCTTGCGCTTAGCGGCATGGCCGCCCGCAAGCTGGCCGCGGCCTTCGATATCGAACCCGCGCAGTAGCGCCAGCACTAATCCCTGAAAGCTGCCCGCAAGCTGGTGCGACAACGTCGATCTTCGCCAAGGCCATCAAGGACGCCGTTGGCATTGACGCCGTGGGGTGGCGTCACTAGGCTTCAGACGTTGCCCCGCCTCATTTGGAGGAGACCGTCATGAGACTTGCAGCATCGTTGACCGTCACTCGCGGCAGTCCTGCTTGCCGGGGATGCGGCGACCGACCACCGCCCGATGCCCCTCGAATGTGCGGTGTCCGATTGTCGCGACTTGCCGCAGTGCGAGCATTGGTGTGACCGGGTGTGGACGGGAGGCTCGGATTCGGTTGCCGATGCGAGCGTGGACAACCAGTACACGATCGTCAACAACACCACCACCCCGGCCACCACCGACTCCAACGTCGACTACGCGGCGGGCGATCTGCTGTACGCCTGCGGCGGAACGGCAACGCTTTCGGTCATGGCGGCGAACGGGTCCGACGACCTCGAATGCAGTTCCGACAGCATCCTGTACCGTGTGCCCGGCGAGATCGGCCCGATCCGCTTGGACAAGGAATGCGCCGCGAACGAACGAGAGACGTTCACCTTCAGCGGCAGCGGCAACGGCGTGACCGCGCAGCGATCGTGCAGCGCGATCGATCCGACCTAGTCGGGCGCAGAGCGGCTGGCCGGGTAGGCGCCGAAGAACACGCCCACGCTGAGGCGGCGCCAAGGCCCAGCCCCGTGGTTCCGCCGGAGACCGAAGGGCTAGCCGGCGCATAGAGGCATGATGCCAAGCGGCACGGCGATGGCCGCCAGTCGCTCCCTTGCCCTCGCGGCTGGCCGCGGCACGCTGGCCCTGGCCTTCGACATCCGATCCGAACGGTAGCGCCAACCACGCGAGCGCTCGAAGCTGGCCGCAATCGCGCCGGTGTTCACGTCCTTCCTTGAACAGCCCCGACCGAGGCGCCAAGCGCGTAGAATGGCCGCATCGTCGCCGCTGGACTTCTCGTGATCGTCAAGCCCCGCATTCGCGGCTTCATCTGCACCACCGCCCATCCCCAAGGCTGCCGCGCGAACGTGGAGCGGCAGATCGCGTCGGTCGAGAACGCCGGGCCGCTCGATCCCCCGCGCCCACGCAACGTGCTCGTGGTCGGGTGTTCCGGCGGCTTCGGGCTGGCTTCGCGCATCGTCGCCGGTTTCGGCTGCGGCGCTTCCACGCTTGGCGTTTCCTTCGAGAAGGAACCCTCGGAGAAGCGCACCGCCAGCGCGGGCTGGTACAACAACAAGGCGTTCGAGGCGGTGGCCACGCAGCGCGGGCTGTACGCGCGGACGTTTGATGGCGATGCCTTCTCGGACGCCATGCGCGAGCAGGTCGCGGCGGCCATCAAGAGCGACCTCGGCCAGATCGACCTGCTCGTCTACAGCCTCGCGGCGCCGGTGCGCCCGCATCCGCGCAGCGGCGCGCTGCATCGCTCCGCCATCAAGCCGCTCGGCTCTCCCTTCGAGGTGAAGAATCTGGACGTCAACAAGGGCGAAGTGCGCGAAATCGTGCTGGAACCGGCGAGCGACGAGGAAGCCGCGGCGACGGTGCAGGTGATGGGCGGCGAAGACTGGGAGTTCTGGATCGATGCGCTCAAGGAGGCTGGCGCACTGGCCAAGGGCTTCCAAACCGTGGCCTTCTCCTATCTGGGCAGTGAACTTACCGAGCGCATCTACCGCCGCGGCACCTTGGGCCGCGCCAAGGAAGACGTGGACCGCGCCGCCAACGCCATCACCGAACGTCTCGCCGCCATCGACGGGCGAGGCCGGGTGGCGGTCTTGAAGGCCATCGTCAGCCAGGCCAGCACAGCCATTCCGGTGGTACCGCTCTACATGTCCATCCTGTTCCGCGTCATGCGCGAGCAGGGCAGCCACGAAACCTGCATCGAACACATCCGCCGCCTCTTCGCCGACGGTCTCTACGGCAACGCCATGCCCATCGACGAAGCCGGGCGCCTGCGCGCGGACGAACGCGAACTGGCGGGCGCGGTGCAGGCGGAAGTCCGCCGCCGCTGGGAGATCGTGGACAGCGGCAACGTGGAATCGCTCAGCGACCTGGATGCGTTTCGCGCCGAGTTCCTCACGCTCTTCGGCTTCGGCTTCGACGGCGTGGACTACGACGCCGACGTGGATCCGCGCACGGTCCCTTGAACGGCACCGCGGACATGCTAGCGGCGAGTGCGCAGCGCAACGGCAGTGCCAGGCTGACGCACTGGATCGCGCTGAAGGCGGCGTTCTGGGTGGCCTTGGCGTTGTGCCTCTATCTTGCCTTCACGCCCCGCCCGCCGAGAGTCGCCGTCGAAATCGGCGACGTGCTCGCGCACTTGACGGCGTTCGCCTACCTCACGGTCGCTCTCTTCGTCGCTCATTTCCCAGCGTCGAACCCGAACGCGCCAGCCGGCGAAGCCCGCTATCGAGCGCTCGCTGTCGCATTGTGGATGTTCGCCGTCGGCGTACTGATCGAAGTCGGCCAGCTGTTCGTGGCCGGACGCAGCAGCCAGTTCACGGACCTCGGCGCAGACGCGGCCGGCATCGCCCTCGGCTGCGCCGTCTATCGGATGTGGGAGGCGGCGCGCTTGCGAGTGCGCGCGGCTTGAGCACGGCGCGGAACACACGGTCGAGCGCCCGTTGGCCGGTGTCGCCTGCCACCAAGGGCGCGAATGACGGGGGCGACCTCGGTGGCGGAGACGGCGCAGAGGTGCCAAACTGCCGTTTCTGCTACGCTCTTGCGCTTTGGAGAACAACATGAAGGAAGCCGCTGGCGACCTGTGGGCAGCCGCTTGCGAAGGTGCCGGACAGTGCGAGCGTCGCCTCGCCGATGGCAGACGTGACGACCGACGAGTGGTCGGGCCGCGACCGCACATGGGCGGCGATCGACCAGCGCTCCACGGCGAGGCAGCCAAGGTCGGTGTCTCTGACGCCAAGCATCATCACTCTTCTCCACCGGCAGACCCCGTGGGCCACGTTGAGGAGCCAGCGAGCATGTCGGAAGACGGCACTGAACTCCAGCGTGAGCGAGTTGCAGTCGGGGACCGCCGGCGAGTCATTGAAGACGGGTTTCCATTCGAGCTCGTCAGCGACGTCGCCGAAATGGAGAGCTGGCGGAAGGAGCTCAATCGGCCAATCTACCACCTACACAAGTGGTGGGCCCAGCGGCTTGGCTCTGTTTTCCGCTCCGCTATCATCGCCGCGACGACACCCAGTGGAACGTCCCTCATGGACCTCTTCTACAGGAAGATTCATCTTCCAGGCGTCGTGGTCTTCGATCCTTTCATGGGCAGCGGAACGACTGTTGGCGAGGCAGCGAAACTCGGCTGCACGACGATCGGACGTGACATTAATCCAGTAGCGCATCGAGCCGTCCAGACTGCTCTCGGCCCTCTGCGGAGAACGGAGGTCGACGCCCAGTTCAGGCAAGTCGAGGCAACCGCGGGACGCGAGATCAGCCAGTTGTATCGGTCTACGGATAGCGACGGTCAGCGTTGCACTGTTCTCTACTACTTCTGGGTGAAGTTCCTCCCTTGCCCCGCGTGCAATACGCGCGTAGACCTCTTCTCCAGCTACATCTTCGCCTCTCACGCAATGAAGGCCCGCCATCCAGAAGCGAAGGCCGTCTGCCCGAACTGCGGAGACATCGTAGACGGTCGATACGACGCGACGACTCTCAGGTGCCGGTGCGGCATGGATTTCGACCCCGGTGCCGCCCCTGTCCGGCGCGCCCGGGCGGTCTGCCCGCATTGCGATCAAGAGTTCCCCATCGCGAAGACCGCCTTGGCGGCCGGCCGGCCGGCCGACCATCGAATGTATGCGAAACTGGTCCTCCGTGCCGATGGCACGAAGGAGTATCTGCCTCCTTCGCACGAGGACCTACGCATATTCGAGCAAGTTCGAAGACGCCTGAGGGAAATCGCACCGGCATTGCCGTCCGTACCCATAGAACAAGGCTACAACACAAGGCAGATGCTCAACCACGGTTATCGCTTCTGGCACGAGATGTTCAACGCTCGTCAGCTGTTGGCGCTCACGATCTTGGCCAAGTCGATTCAGGACCTGCCGACCGGCAATGCTAGGAGCGCCCTCGCGCTGCTGTTCTCTGGCATGCTCGAATTCAACAACATGTTTGTTTCCTATAAGGGAGAAGGAACAGGTGCGGTTCGGCACTTGTTTGCCCACCACATTCTCAAGCCGGAGCGAACTCCAATTGAAGCCAATTTGTGGGGCACTCCCAAGAGTTCCGGTGCGTTTTCAACTCTATATAGAAGTCGCCTTCTACGCGCCATGGAATATAGAGCAGCACCTTTTGAGATCAGCGTCGAGAACGTGGATCGAAAGAAAGTCGGCAAGAAGATTTTCGGCATCAGTGAGGCGATCGGCACTGCGCGCGTGTTGACCCGGTACCCCAAGGGCGGTCTAGAGCGGGGCGACATTTACCTCTCCTGTGGAGACTCGGCGCACACGGACCTGCCCGACAGGAGCGTAGATCTAGTCGTAACCGATCCGCCGTTCTTCGATAACGTCCACTACTCGGAGCTGGCGGATTTCTTCTACGCTTGGCAGCGCCTCTACTTCCCGACGCAAGAAACGACGAGAGTGACGACGCGGCGACCGG
The DNA here is from genome assembly GCA_965243175.1 of Candidatus Azotimanducaceae bacterium. Lineage (GTDB taxonomy): Bacteria > Pseudomonadota > Gammaproteobacteria > Pseudomonadales > Azotimanducaceae > VXYL01. The sequence goes on from OZ251532.1 coordinate 4,821,119, forward strand.
AGGAAGTGCAGGACGCAGACCTGCAAGCGTTCGCGAGCAAGCTGCAAGCCGTCTTCGCGGAGTGTCATCGAGTGCTCCGAGAGGAAGGCCTGCTCGTATTCAGCTACCACCACTCGAGGGAGAGCGGTTGGCTTGCAGTGGCGGCGGCTGTTCTCGGTGCGCGGTTCTCAATCGTGGAGGCGCAGCCCGTGAAGGCAGAGATGTCGGTCGCGATGCCAAAGAGTCAAACGAAGCAGCCGATCAATTTGGATGTCCTCCTGGTTTGCAGGAAAAAGGCGAGAGATCAGCGGCGCCGGCGCGTGAGCGGCGACGCCTTGGCCGTGGCTGCGACGACCAGTGAAGGTCGCATCAGGCGCTTCAACGCAATGGGGAGGCACCTATCGCGCAACGACGTTCGCGTCGTCCTGTTGAGTCTACTGCTCGTAGAGTTGAGCCCCGGAAGGTCGGCGGATCAAGTAGTGCGGGCGCTCGACACGCTGGAGCGGCGAGCGGAAGAGTTGATCGATGCCATGTGGCGCGGCCAATTGGTGCAGGGACCATCGGCAGCAAAAGGCGTTCAGCGAGCGCTGCCTTTCGAACTCACGGCACCGTGAGCGGCAGAATCAAGCGGCCCCGTGGACGAGTTCGAGCATCTCTTGCAGGCGTCGGAAACGGGTCGTTCAGAGTGGTTGCCGCATGGTTCTCTAGGTCGCCCGCTCTGCGGTAGCAGGAGAACTCTCGATGTCCTCTCTCTTTCGTGCTTCTCCTGAGAATATGCGCCTTTACAAGGCCGGATGAGGCCGGCAAGGCATGGTCTGAGTGGACCAACGTGGCGGCGTTGTCGAACTCGCTGATGCCAAGCGGGTTGCCGAATATCAACATGGGGCGGGCCCGGTCAGCCCCATCGGCGAACGTACCCAAACCGATGCGCTTCTCGCGCTCGCCGGCAATGTCCAGATAGAGGTCGAAGTCCTCATTGAGCACGTTGCCGTCTACCAGTGCCAAAGCGGAGACGGTCACCCGGTTCCAACCGCGTCGGGCAGGTTCAAGGCAGACGAATAGGTAGAACGCTCGAATGATCAAGGGCGCAACATCCTCATCGTAGATGCGGATGCGTCCGCATGGCGGCGTCGTGTTGTAGTCCATCCCGGATGCGCGGGCGACGCTACCGCTGGTAGTGCGTTCGAGTTTCTTCACCTCGATGCCGACAACTTGGTTCAAGTCGTCGGCGCGACTCACGGTTGGCCTGTGGAGCACGATGTCCGGGGAAATGAGAGGCCCTGGTGCAGGACAACAGCTCAGGCCAGGTAGTCCCGCGAGCACATTCTGCGCAAGGAACTCGTCGAGAGGATCATCCTGCGTATTGAGCTTGTCGCGCAGGTCGAAGGCGATGGGTTCTCCACCATCGTCGAAGAACTTCGCCCGAAGAGCCAAGAACGCCAGAGTTGGAAGATCGGCCACGCGCCTACGGTTTAGCCACCATCGGTTTAACTTCGCACATCTATGTACGAGGTGGCAAGACGGCAAGGCAAAGCGTCGCTTCTGATGGCGAGGAGCAAGCGTACAGAGCGCATCGTGCCGTTGGGGGCGCTCGCTGGGGCGGCGCAAAGAAAGACGTGGAGCCGCACCCGGCGGAGCGGTCACCGGATGCATAGCGGAGACGCAGCGGCAAGGGCCACCCGCGGGGTTGAGTACCATCGTCGCACGGGCCAGAACGGCATTCTGGTGGTGCTGGTCTACACCTTAAGGAACATCGCCGCTATGTGGCGACGCACTTCACGCGGATCTTGCGTACGGTCGCCTTGCCCAGGAATCGGCTACAGCCCCGAATCCGTCACCGCACCCTCGGATGCGGACGAGACCAGCTTGGCGTACTTCGCCAGCGTGCCCTTGTTCGCGTAGGGCGCAGGGCGCTGCCATCGGGCCTTGCGGGCCGCGAGTTCGGCGTCCGGCACTTGCAGGTTGATCTCGCGCTTTTCGGCGTCCACGGTGATCGTATCGCCGTCTTCGACGAAGGCGATGGGGCCGCCTTCGAAGGCTTCGGGGGTCACGTGGCCGATGACGAAGCCGTGCGAGCCGCCGGAGAAGCGGCCGTCTGTCAGCAGGGCGACGTCCGCCGAGAGGCCGCGGCCGTTGATGGCGCTGGTGGGGCTGAGCATTTCGCGCATTCCCGGCCCGCCCTTCGGGCCTTCGTAGCGAATCACCACCACGTCGCCCTTGCGCACGGCGCCGTCCATGATGGCCGCCATGCCCGCTTCCTCGCCGTGGAAGACCCGCGCCGTGCCCTGGAAGCGCAGCCCTTCGTGGCCGGTGATCTTCGCCACCGCGCCCTCGGGCGCCAGGTTGCCGCGCAGGATCACCAGGTGGCCGTCGGGCTTGATGGGGTCGTCGAGGGGGCGAATGATGCGCTGGCCTTCTGGGTAGGGAGGAACGTCCTTCAGGTTCTCGGCCAGGGTCTTGCCGGTGACCGTCATGCAGTCGCCGTGCAGCAGGCCGGCGTCGAGCAGCGTCTTCATCAGCGGCTGGATGCCGCCGATGGCGATGAGTTCGGACATCGCGTAGTTGCCCGCCGGGCGCATGTCCGCCAGCACTGGCACGCGGCTGCCGATGCGGGTGAAGTCGTCGATGGCGAGCGGCACACCGGCGGCGCTCGCTATCGCCAGCAGGTGCAGCACGGCGTTGGTGGAACCTTCGAGCGCCGTCACCACGGTGATCGCGTTCTCGAACGCCTCCATGCAGAGAATGTCCGAGGGCTTGATGCCGGCCTGCACCAGCCGTGCCGCCGCGACCCCGGCTCGATAGGCGTCCTGGCGCTTCTGTTCGCCGACGGCTTCCTGGGCGGAGGAGTTCGGCAGCGACATGCCCATCGCCTCGATGGCGGACGCCATGGTGTTCGCCGTGTACATGCCGGCGCAGGAACCCGGGCCGGGGATGGCAGTTCGCTCCACGGCCAGCAGTTGATCGTCGTCCACCGTGCCAGCGGCGTGGCCGCCCACCGCCTCGAACACGGAGATGATGTCGCGCCGCTCTTCGCCCGTCTGGATGGTGCCGCCGTAGACGAAGACGCTCGGCCGGTCCAGCCGCGCCAAGGCCATCGCGCAGGCTGGCATGTTCTTGTCGCAGCCGCCGATGGCGACCACGCCGTCGAAGCCTTGGGCGCCGACCACGGTCTCGATGGAATCGGCGATGACTTCCCGGGAGACCAGCGAATAGCGCATCCCCGGCGTGCCCATCGAGATGCCGTCGGAAACGGTGATGGTGTTGAACAGCACGCTTTTGGCGCCCGCTTCGTCCGCGCCCATCGCCGCGGCGTCGGCCAGTTCGTTGATGTGCATGTTGCACGGCGTCACCATCGACCAGGTGGAGGCGATGCCCACCTGCGCCTTGGCGAAGTCCTCGCGCTTGAAGCCGACCGGATAGAGCATGGCGCGGCTCGGCGCCTGCTCCACGCCATCGACGACGATGGATGAGTAGGGGCGTTTGACGTCGGTCGGTTTCACATCGGTCATGGGGCGTCTCGTGAAGAAGGAGAGTCGCAACGCGAGCTAGGCCGCGTCGCCGCAATGATTCGGATTGTCGATGGCGACAGGCGCGAAGGCAAGCGTGAACAAGAAGGCCGACGGCTTGCGGCGCTGCAACCGGCACGAGAGGTCGCCCGCGAACGCATGGCCTATACTCCGGTCGTCTTCCAGAGCCTGAGCGCAACGCGACGCAAAAATGTCCGAAGCCCACCCGCAGCCCGAGTTCACGCGAACGCTGGCCATCGCCTACGTCCTGGCGCTGGTGCTCGGCGGCCTGGGCGCGCACCGCTTCTATCTGAACGAGAAGGGCACTGCCACGGCGCTGCTGCTGGTCACGCTCTCGTCGGTGGCCTTGATGGTGGTCGCCATCGGCTTCTTCACCATCTGGATATCGATCGTCTGGGTGGTCGCCGATCTCTTCCTGATGCCCGGCCTTGCCCGCAAGGCCCTCGGCAGCTAACGCGCACCCAAGCAATCGCTCTACTCGCCGCCCTCGAACAGCGGCGCCAGCACCGTCCACACGTTGTCGAGCAGGCGCGGCTGCGCTCCGGCGGTGGGATGGATGCCGTCGCGCTGCATCAGGTCGCGGTCGGTGGCCACGCCTTCGAGCAGGAACGGCACGAGGCCGGCGCCGGTGAGGGCGGCGATGTCCGCGTACATGCGGCGGAAGGCTTCGGTGTAGGCGGGGCCGTAGTTCGGCGGAATCTGCATGCCGGCGAGCACCGGCTTCGCCCCGGCGGCGATCACCGCTTCCGTCATGGCCAGCAGGTTGGCGCGGATGTTCTCCACCGGATAGCCGCGCAGGCCGTCGTTGCCGCCGAGTTCGATGATGACGATGCTCGGCCGGTGCTCGGCGAGCGTTCGGCCGAGCCGGGCGATGCCGCCGCCGGTGGTGTCGCCGCTGATGCTGGCGTTCACCACGCTCGAACGCCCGTTCAGCCGTTCGCGCAGCAGATTCACCCAGCCTTCTTCCGTTTGCATGCCGTAGCTGGCGCTTATACTGTCGCCCACCACGAGCACAGTGCCGCCCGAGTGGGCGCGCGCTGGGTCGTCCGGCGTTGCGCCGGGCGGAACAGCGGTTCGCGTGGCGGCGGTCGCCGAGACCGCCGCCAGCACCGCGAGAAGAAACCCGGTCAAGAGAAACGAGAGACGCCGCATGTCAGCATCCATACTGCGCGCCGCTGGTTTGGTCAAGCGCGTACCCACCGCCGAAGGCTCGTTGACGATTCTGGACGACGTGAGCCTGGACGTCACGTCCGGCGACCAAGTGGCCGTCGTCGGCGAATCCGGTTCCGGCAAGACCACCCTGCTCGGCATTCTCGCCGGCCTGGACTTGCCGACCTCGGGCGACGTCTGGCTGGACGGCGACCGCATCACGGCGCTGGACGAAGAAGCCCGAGCGCTCGTCCGCGCCCGCTGCGTGGGCTTCGTGTTCCAGACCTTCCAGCTCATCGACAGCCTGACCGCGTTGGAGAACGTCATGCTGCCGCTGGAACTGCGCGGCGACAGCGCGGCGGGCCGCGGCGCCCGCGAGTTCCTCGACCGCGTGGGCCTTGCCGAACGCACCACGCACTATCCGCGCCAGCTCTCCGGCGGCGAACAGCAGCGGGTCGCCATCGCCCGCGCCTTCGCCTGCGGCCCCAAGGTGCTGTTCGCGGACGAACCGACCGGCAACCTCGACACCGCCACCGGCGCCAAGGTGGTGAACCTGCTCTTCGACCTCAACCGCGAAACCGGCACCACGCTGATCCTCGTCACCCACGACGCGAGCTTGGCGGAACGGTGCGGCAGCAGAATCACCCTCGCCGCCGGCCGCATGGCCTCCTGAACGCCGAGACCGCAGCGAACCAAGGCGGCGGTTCGTTTCCCCGTTCGCAGCAGGCGGCGTGGAAACATCGCCCTCGACATCGAGAACGAGCCGATTGCGGCACCCCGAATCTGATATACACTTGGCGCCATTGTTCACTTGGGAAGGGAGCTGAACTATGGGCGGGTACGCCTATGTTGCGCCATTGAACGTGGCGGACGCGCTAGGAGCGCTCGGCGATGCGGCCAATGCCGGCCAGCGCGCGCAGATGCTCGCTGGCGGCACCGACGTGCTGGTGCAGATGCGGTCCATCGACAAGGGGCCGCGCACGTTCGTGGACGTGAAGCACATCGCCGATGCGAACGATCTGCGCATCGGCGACGACGAAGTGTTCATCGGCGCGGGGATCGCCTCCGCGGTGCTGAACGAGAACGCGGAGTTGAAGGGCATGCTGCCCGGGCTCATCGAAGCCGCCGACCTCATCGGCTCGACGCAGATCCAGGGCCGCGCCACCATCGGCGGCAACCTCTGCAACTCCTCGCCAGCCGGAGACACCATTCCGGCGCTCATCGCCTGCGGCGCGGTCTGCGTGATCGCCTCCCCCGGCGGCAACCGGGAAGTCCCCACCGAGGACTTCGTCACCGGCGTGGGCACCAACGTCCTCGCGCCCACCGAGTTCCTCATCGGCTTCAAGATTCCACGCCCCAAGGGCAAGACCTCCGACGCCTACCTGCGCTTCATTCCGCGCACGGAGATGGACATCGCCGTATGCGGCGCCGGAGTGGCCCTCACCCTCGACGGCAGCGGCACCTGCACCGCGGCGAAGGTGGCGATCGGCGCCGTGGCCATCACCGCCCTGATCGTGCCAGATGCCGCCGCAGCCCTCGTCGGCACGAAGGTGGACGACGCAGCGCTTGCGGCGGCAGCAGCCGCATCGAGCGCCCTGGCCAAGCCGATCACGGACAAGCGCGGCACCGTCGAGTACCGCAAGAAGGTCGTCGGCGTGCTCACCAAGCGCGCTGGCGCGATTGCCCGCGACCGCGCAGCCGCGCTCTAGCCGCGTCGAACAGAAGGAGAATCCGATGAGCAAAGTTCACGTCTCGACCAACATCAACGGCGACGCGGTCGAGTTCCTCTGCGAACCGCACCAGTCGCTGCTCGAAGTGCTGCGCGAAAACCTCGGCCTCACCGGCACCAAGGAAGGCTGCGCCACGGGCGACTGCGGCGCCTGCTCCGTGCTGGTGAACGGGCGCCTGGTGTGCTCCTGCCTCATGCTGGCCGTGGAAGCGGACGGCGACGAGCTGACCACCATCGAGGGCATCGCCGGAGCGGACGGCCTGCACGTCATCCAGCAGAAGTACTTGGAGCACGCCGCGCTGCAATGCGGCATCTGCACGCCGGGCTTCATCGTCGCCACCAAGGCGCTGCTGGACAAGAACCCCAACCCGGACGAAACCACCATCCGCTATTGGCTGGCCGGGAACCTCTGCCGCTGCACCGGCTACGACAAGATCGTCCGCGCCGTGCAGGCATCGGCCGAAGAACTGGCCTACGAAGCCTAAGCGCGGCTTCGTTCGCCTGAACACGAGACCATTCAAGGAGATAGACAGTGGCAGAAGCGGTTGATCTGAAAGCCATCGGCACCCGCCCGGTGCGCCCGGACGGCATCGAGAAGGTGACCGGCAGGGCGGCCTTCGGCGCGGACTTGAACCTGCCGGGGATGCTCTACGGCAGGGTGCTGCGCAGCCCCCACGCCCACGCCCGCGTGAAGAGCGTGGACTTGAGCAAGGCGCTGGCGGCGGACGGCGTTCTGGCGGCGGTGTCCGGCGAGAGCTTTCCCGACGCCACGAGCGATCTCGCCAAGAACGTGATCGCCCGCGACAAGGTGCTCTACCACGGCCACGCGGTGGCCGCGGTGGCGGCGAAGACGCTCGACCAGGCCGAGGCCGCCTTGGACTTGATCGACGTCGAGTACGACGTGCTGGCCCCGGTGCTCACCCTCGACGACGCGATGGCCGACGGCGCCACGCTGGTGAACGAAAACCAGCACACCAACGGCGACGCGAGCAAGCCGGCCAGCAACATCGCCGCGATGCAGCGCATGGAGCGCGGCGACGTGGAGAAGGGCTTCGCCGAGGCGGACGTGATCGTCGAAAGCGAGCACCGCGTGCCCACCGCCCACCAGGGCTACATCGAACCCCACGCCTGCACCGCCACCGTCAACGAAGACGGCAAGGCCACCATCTGGTGCTGCACCCAGGGCCACTTCGAGGTGCGCTCGCTCACCGCTGGCGTGCTCGGCCAGAGCGTCGGCCAGATCAAGGTGATCCCGTCCGAAATCGGCGGCGGCTTCGGCGGCAAGACCATCGTCTACCTGGAGCCCCTGGCCGTGAAGATGGCGCAGATGTCCGGCCGCCCGGTGAAGATGATGATGTCCCGGGAGGAAGTCTTCCGCGCCACCGGCCCGACCTCGGCCACCTGGTGCAAGGCCAAGATCGGCGCCAGGAAGGACGGCACCTTCACCGCGGCCAGCGCATGGCTCGCCTACGAAGCCGGCGCCTTCCCCGGCGCGCCCATCGGCCCAGGCTGCATGAGCGTTCTGGCACCCTACGAACTGCCGAACTTCGTCATCGAAGGCAACGACGTGCTGGTGAACAAGCCGAAGGTGGCCGCCTACCGCGCTCCCGGCGCCCCGCAGTCCATGCACGCGATGGAATGCGCCATCGACGAACTGGCGCGCAAGCTGAACATGGACCCCATCGACCTGCGCCTGAAGAACGCCGCTGGCGAAGGCACCCAGGCCCCCTACGGCCCCACCTTCCCGGCCATCGGCCTGAAGGAGTGCCTGCAAGCCGCCAAGGAGCACCCGAACTACACCGCGCCGGTTCCGGAAGGCGCTGGCCGCGGCTTGGCGGTGGGCTTCTGGTTCAACATCGGCATGCAGTCGAGCGCCGAAGTGCGCATCGCCGAAGACGGCATGGTGACGGTGATGGAAGGCAGCCCGGACATCGGCGGCAGCCGCGCCGGCATGGCCCTGATGGCGGCGGAAACCCTCGGCGTTCCCTACGAGCAGATCAAGGCGCACGTGGGCGACACCGAGAGCACCGGCTTCTGCAACGTCACCGGCGGCAGCCGCACCACCTTCGCCACGGGCATGGCAGTGGTGCAGGCCTGCGAAGACATCATCGCCCAATGCAAGCAGCGCGCCGCCCTCACCTGGGACTTGGACGCGGAGCAAGTCGATTGGGTCGACGGCGAAGCGGTACCCAAGCCCGGCGTGAACGCCGACGTGAAGCCCCTCTCCCTGGCCAACATCGCCCGCGGCGCAGGCCGCACCGGCGGCCCTCTGCTTGGCCGCGCCAGCCTCAACGCGCAAGGCGCCGGCGCCTCGTTCTCGGTCAACTGGACCGACCTCAAGGTGGACACGGAAACCGGCAAGACGGACGTCCTCGCCTTCACCGCCGTCCAGGACGCCGGCCGCGCCATCCACCCCGCCTACGTGGAAGGCCAAATGCAGGGCGGCGCCGTCCAAGGCATCGGCTGGGCCCTCAACGAGGAGTACATCTACGACAAGGACGGCGTGATGGAAAACCCCGGCTTCCTCGACTACCGCGTCCCGGTGGCCTCGGACATGCCGATGATCGACACACAGATCGTCGAAGTGCCGAACCCCTCGCATCCGTACGGGGTCCGGGGAGTTGGCGAAACGCCGATCGTGGCACCGCTGGCGGCGGTATCGAACGCGGTCCGCGACCAGCTGGGCTTCCGCATCGACGACCTGCCGCTGTCGCCCCCGAGGGTGTTGGAGGCGATTGACGCTCAGGAGTAGGTAGGAACCCGAGGAGCTGGGACAACCTTTCCCAGCTCCTCGGGGTAGCCGCGTTGAGGACCCAGCGACTGAACGAGAGAGTATGATCATGACCGCATCCTTTAGGCGGGGAGACGAAGTAGGGTACTCTGGGCAGTATCTGATCGACCGAAAGCTCGGCGAAGGGGGCTTTGGCGAGACCTACAAGGCAGTCAACACGAACACCAGTGCAGATGTCGCTCTGAAGTTCTTGGACAACGACTCGTTTGAGGATGCGAAAAAAGAAGCAGGCAAAGCCGTAGGCCGCCACCATGAAGCCGTAGTCGACATCATCGACGTCGTGGCGTGGGAGCGGCCTTTCATCGTAATGGAGTTCGTTGATGGCCAGGACCTTTCGGAGTACATCAGACGCAATGCACCAATTGCGCCATCTGCTTGGTGGCAGACCCTAAAGCCACTGCTGAGGGGCGTTCACCATCTGCATACGAGGGGATTGGTCCACCGCGACATAAAACCATCCAACATCATTCTGCGCGAGGCAAGGGCCCAACAGCCGGTAATCGTCGACTTTGGCGCTGCACGCGAACAGGACAGAGATATGTCGCGGATGATTCTGGACGTGAGGTACGCTGATCCCCAAATCACAAACATCCGTGCTAGGCGACCAGAGACGAGTTGGGACATTTACTCCCTAGCCGTTGTTTCGTTCGAAGCCTTGTTCGGAAAGGACGAAGTCGATTATCTAGATGAACCAGTCGAAGCCCACGAATACATGAGACAGCGCCTCGCCACCAGCACTCCTTTCTGCCAGACCATAGCCAAGGGGTTGGAGACGATAGACGAACGACCGAAGCATGTGATTGATTGGCTATTGATGATGGTCCAGCCAGATGAGGGATCGGACAGTTTCGACTCCCTGGAGTCTGACGACGTCCCGAGCGCGTCCTCACGCTCCGAGCAACTGTCTACCACGACTTCCACTAGCGAGCGACATACGGTCGCGGCAAAGTGCCGGGAAATCGAGCAGACATATAACTTGCCAGAGCGTTCCGTTCAGTTGTTCGACGCCAACGACGAACCGTTAGATGGACGTACTTCGCTTGTTTCGTTCTGGAAATCTTGGGAGTACATCGAAGAAGATCGTGAAATTTCTCGGAAGCTCTTTGTCGACGAAGACAACGTCCGCTACGTTCGAGAGGGCATAGAATATCGCATGAGTTATCCGGAGAAAGCCGTTCGCCTAGTCAGGCCAAATGGTGAGCCATACTTCGGCGGAACAAGGGTCGGGACGGTGCGGCGGGATTTTGCTAAGTGAGGGTTTGGTAGTGACCAACAACGGCAAGCCCATAGCGATCTTGAACGCTACCGATGCCGAGGATACTGCGTAGTTGCAAGGCAACCCTCATCGAAAGGAGGCGTGATGGACCGCCCTATCAAGGACTGCTATTGGGTGCTCCCCGGCAAGCTGCTTGCTGGCGAGTACCCGAGGAACAAGGATGAGCCGTCGTCCAAGCGGAAGCTCGCTGCGCTCAGTGAGGCTGGCGTCAACGTGTTCGTCGACCTGACGGAGGCGGGCGAGTTGGCACCCTATGCAGACAGGGTGCCTAGGGTCACGCATCATCGCTTTCCGATCAAGGACGTTTGCGTACCTAGCTCCGTCGAGCTGACGACGGCGATTTTGGATGCCATCGACGAACACATTGAACGCGGCGACTTGGTCTACGTCCACTGCTGGGGCGGTGTTGGGCGAACCGGGGTGATCGTCGGCTGCTGGCTCGCCCGGCACTGCGGATCCGGGGAGCAGGCATTGCGTCGACTCGCGGAGTTGTGGCGCACCTGCCCCAAGTCAGCGCGCCTGCCATGTACACCGGAGACGCAGGAACAGACCGAGTACGTCCGCAACTGGCTGTCTGCTCAATAGGCGTAGAGTCAGCGCCCGGCGTAGCGGCGCAACCTAGGGGCGCTGGAGAAGGAAACGACCATGAACGACAATGACCCCATTGCCCAGGATCGCTACAGGGGCTGCTTGACGGGCCTCGCTATCGGAGACGCGGTTGGTACGACGGTGGAGTTCCGCCAGCCCGGTACGTTCGAGCCGGTCGAGGACATGGTCGGCGGCGGCCCATTCCATCTTCGTGCAGGTGAGTGGACCGACGATACGTCAATGGCGCTGTGCCTGGCAGAGAGCCTTGTCGAGTGTGACGGGTTCGATGCCCGCGATCAGATGGAGCGCTATCTGAGGTGGTGGGACGAGGGTTATCTGAGCAGCAACGGCTCCTGCTTCGACATCGGCAACACCGTCAGTGACGCCCTCTCGCACTTTCAGCAGACCGGCGAGCCATTCGCTGGTTCGACGGACGCCTACGCCGCTGGCAACGGCAGCCTCATGCGGCTTGCGCCAGTGCCGCTGTTCTACGCGGCGAACCCCACCCTGGCAATTCGCATGAGCGCCGAGAGCTCGCGTACGACGCACGGCGCTCGGGCCTGCATTGACGCATGCCGCTACTTCGGGTCCCTCCTTGTCGGTGCTCTGCGGGGCGAAGCGAAGGAACAGCTGCTTGCACCGCGCTTCCTCCCGTCCGGGGCGTCTCCAGGGTGGGACGAGGAACCGCTGTGCGCGGAGATCGACGAGATTGCCGCAGGTTCCTTTCGTCGCAACGAACCACCGGAAATCGCCGGCGAGGGATACGTCGTCAAAGCGCTGGAAGCCGCCTTGTGGGCGTTCCACAAGACTGAAACCTACGAGGAGGGCTGCCTGCTGGCGGTGAACTTGGGTGACGATGCCGACACGACAGCGGCCATCTACGGGCAAATCGCCGGGGCGCACTACGGACTTGAGGGCATACCCGCACGATGGCGGGAGCGCATTGCCCATCGGGATCTGATCTTCGACTTGGCGGATGGTCTGCTCCGCTGCGCATACCAGCGTGCCAAGCCTGTCTGATGCGGACTCGCGAAAGACTACCCTTAGCTCGGCGTGGCGGATGGGCTGCCCGCCCTGTCCGACACGCCGTAGCGTCACGTTGGCGAGCGTGGCAGAATCGCCAACTTGCTTGTGCGCCAACACCAATGGAGGCGAAGTGGCCACTGAGTGCATCCTTACCGGCTATGTCGAGAGCGCGATGTCGTCCGCCACGTTCGACAAGCTCGACGACGGCACCTTCGCCGGCAGAATCCCGCCCTGTCAAGGCGTGGTCGCGTTCGGCACGACATTGGTGGAGTGTCAGCGACTGCTGCAATCGACGCTCGAGGACTGGCTGCTACTTGGCCTCAGGATGGGGCACGCCATGCCGGTGCTCGACGGGTTGAGCCTCGACGGAGAGTTGGCAAGTGAGCCGTTGGACGCCGTGTAAGCGGCGGGTGTTCGTTCGCAGACTACGCCAACTCGGATTCGACGGCCCGTTCTCCGGGTCTCGGCACCAGTTCATGGTTTATCGAGACCGACGCTTGGCAGTGCCATCCAACGCGGAGTTCTCGGTAGCGCAACTTCGCCTGATGCTCCAAGAAGTAGAGGGTATTCTCGAACGACGCATCACCCAGGACGCTTGGGTGGCGCTGTAGCTGGCAACAAGAAGGGCAATCCCGCTAAAGAGTGTCCCCGCTATCGTGCAGCGGAAGGTTCGCGGACCCGACTCGCCAGCAGGTTGGGCGAATGATCGTGCGTGTTCTGACTTCGTACTCGAAGCTCTTCCGTTCTGACGGCCCCGCGAAGTACTTGCCGATCTGTTCATGGAAGTCGTCCGCGTTGTTCCACATTCCGACGTTGACGAACGATCGATAAACGCCTTCGCATCCGGTGAGATCCCAAGTGATCCAAGGGAACTCATCGCTACGGCAGGCTTCCGAGAGGAACTCTCCGACCAAGCCCCTTCTGTCTTGGACGAAAGCCTTCGTTCGCCAGTAGTCAAGGAACTCCGAGACCGCATCGGGCTTGATCTTCCAGTGGATGAGCGCGATGACCATGACAGCTGCTCCCAATGGCGTCTACTGAGTGGCGAACCCTGATGCCGAGTCGCGGACAATCCGGATAGCCTCAATCAAGCCGCTGTCCGGTCCTGCTCGGAGCCCGCAATGAGATCGTCGTCAGTCAGCGGACCGTAGAGCGTAGTCATCGCCGCAATTCAACGATGGATTCGTAGAGGCATCTGCTGCCGCCGGTGCCAGCCCGCACGCTGGAGTTCACGATGCTGCTCCCTACCCGCGCGTCGCGTGGCGTGTGGATAGCCACGGCCTCCAAGCCGCAGCGCTCCGCTATTGCCGCGAGAAAGCGGTCCGTGGGGATGTGGACGCCCTGCAAGATGCTGTTGCCGATGACCACCAAGGCCATGGCGCCGGGTGCCAGGCACCACTTGGCGGCGCGGGCGAACTTCGCGCAGTCGTTGAAGTAGAGGGCTGCGTAGTTGGCCCAGCCTTGGCCGCCGTAGATGCCCTTGTCCGGGTTCTGTTCGCGCACCTCTTCCAGTGCGTTCTGGATCTCTTGGGCGGCGGCAGCCGGTTCCAGCGCCACGCGATCTCGGTCGCGGGCGTTCTGCCAGTAGGTGCCGAAGTTCAGATTCTCCAAGCGCTTGAGATCGGCGGGAGACTGGCAGAATCCCAGCCAGTAGAGGTGCGGGCGCGTGTTGCGGTTGTAGTGGTAGTTGTTGAGATACGGCGGCGACGTGACGAGCAAGTCGACGCTGGCGGCGGGCAAGTCGCGGTAGGCGGCGAAGAACGACTTCTCGATGATGCGGGCATCCTTGCGCCGCCGCTTCGCCCGCGCGTCCCAATACCACCGCGCGTCTTCCGCCATGTCCCGAACCTTGGCGATTAGGGCGTCCGCCACCGGGAAGTCGTCCACGTCGGGGCGACCCACGGCAGCCTTGCGCCCTAGGCTTGGCTCGTATGAGTAGTTGGAGTAGTCCACCATCGTTGCGGCGAAGGCCAAGCGGAACACGTCCGCCTCCCTGCCTTCAAGCCGTCGATGAAGTCCAAGGCCGAGAGCACCTTGCGCTGCACCTTGGGGCTGTAGAAGGGTGCTCGGGTGCGAAAACCCGGCGGCGGTTCTCTGCGCGACGGAGAACCGTCCGCCTGCGCCTTCTCCGTGAAGTCGCGGAGTTCCCGCGCCGTCTCGCGCAACGCCTCCGGCGACACGCAGTGGGCCTTGAGCTTCGTTCTGGACGCGAAGGCGGCATACGGGTTGATCTCGAAGCCCACGGCCTCGTGGCCGGCCAGGTCGGCCTCCACGAGCGTGGTGCCGACGCCCGAGAACGGGTCCAGCACCACGCCGGGCTCGGCGACGTAGCGCGCCAGCGCATCCGCGACGAAGTGCTTCGAATAGCCGGCTATCCAAGGCACCCACCGATGCACGGGCGCCCGCCGATTGGCCATGAAGGCCGGGTCTCGGAAGCCCGAGAGAGCGCTGGCTCCTCCTCCATCGCCGTTCTTCCCGTCGTCGAACAGGTCGTGTTGCCCGCGGACGAGCGCGTGCGGAGTCCGGGGATCGGTTTGCGGTTGGATCGTGCCGATTGAGTTCACGATGAGTGCGCCAGAAGTGCGTGTCCGAGAGATCGCCACGGTGTCGGTCGCAGGAGTGTAGCCTGTTCCGGTCTCGCCGTGTTAAGGTCCTGTCGGCGGGGTTGGGCCAACGGCTCCGCCCTGAACGGATCGGCCAAGGCTGTCGCGACTAGGGAAGAACCAATGGTTGAGGACGAGTACGGCAGCGCAGCCGGCAGCGAGGCCACGCTGAGCCGTTTGACGCTCCGCAACTTCCGCAGCGTGAGGGAGCAAAGCGTCGAGCTAGACAATCCCACCTACCTAGTGGGGCAAAACGGTGCCGGCAAGAGCAACTTCGTGGACGCCATTTCCTTCATCGCGGAGGCAATGTCCTCGCCGCTCTCCGCCGTCCTTAGGCGTCGAGGCGGTTTCACGAAGGTAGCGCACCGACATGCCAACGGGCATTCCACAGAGATCGGCTTCAACCTGAAGTTGCGCGGCTTGGGCCCAGCATACGCGAGCGCGGAGTACGACTTGGTTCTACGCGGACGCCCCGATCACAGGCTGGAAGTCGTCTCGGAGCGGTGCTTTGTGGACGATCCGCTGTTTCCCGCCGGGTACAGTCGTAAGAAAACAAGCGACGACGAGGACGGCATGCGTTGGGATGGAGAGGTCGCCCCACCGAAGCTCTCGCACTCGACGCTGGCGCTCCCTTTGTTGGGCGACCCCTGTCTCTCGCCGGTGTTCAACTTCCTATCCGACATGCGCACCTATCGGATCGATCCCGTCCAACTTCGCCAAGACCACGATTCCCACGGCGACTGGGAGTTGAACGCCGACGGCAGCAACGTCGCCAGCGTCCTGCACCGGATCAGCTACGCATCCCGCTACGACTTCGAGGACATATGCGAGCTTCTCGCACGAGCGGTGCCCGGCGTCGTTGGCGTTGATGCCATAGAACGTCAAGGCGAACTTGCGCTTGAGTTTCGGCTCAATCTACGCAACGGCGAGGGCAAGTTCGACGCGGCCAACATGTCGGAGGGCACGCTCCGCATACTCGGCATTCTAGTAGCGACCCACCAGAATCCACCGCCAGCGCTCCTTGTCATCGAGGAACCCGAGGCATCCATACACCCAGGCGCACTCGGGATCGTTTTGGATGTTCTGAGGGCCGCCAGGCACAGATCGCAAGTGGTGGTGACGACTCACAGCCCGGAAGTTCTGGACGCCAAGTGGATCAAAGACAACCACCTGCGTCTGGTGAGCTGGGAAGACGGGGCGACGCGAGTCGATCCGGTGTCGCCATCGGTGAGAACGGCAATGCAGGAACACCTGTTTCATGCTGGCGAGCTGCTTCGATCAAACGCCTTGGATCGTGCATGAACATCCAGCCAATTGTAGAAGGTCACGGTGAAGTCAAAGCCCTCCCCGAACTGCTGCGCCACTTGCTGCATCACGCCGGAGTTTTCACAGTTGGCGTAGGCAAGCCAATCCGAAAGAACCGAAGCCAACTGGCTACGCGAGAGGGCGTCGCCGGGGCGATAACGCTAGCTCGCATAAGGCCCGATTGTGGCGGCATTCTAGTGCTCTTCGACGGCGACGACGATTGCCCGGCCGAGCTGGGACCGAGGGTTCAAGCTTGGGCTACTGAAGCGTCTCGCGATGTTCCCTGTGGCGTGTGCATTGCGCATAGAGAATACGAAGCGTGGTTTCTGGCAACCGTCGACTCCCTGCGTAAACACAGGGCGATAAAGGCGGACGCAGAGCCGCACCCCGATCCAGAACGTCCGCGCGACGCAAAAGGAGAGTTGCGCCGCCGCATGTTGGGTGCCTACGAACCTGCTCTTCATCAAGTCGCTTTCAGCGCACAACTGGATATCGAGGCCGCATTCCGGAAATGCCGGTCATTCAAGAAACTGGTGGCCACCGTCGGCACATTGATCGGCAGCATGGGGCAGAAACCAGAGGCGTGGCCGCCAGAGCATTGGATGCAGAGCCGTGTGACCTGATCCGTCGAAATCTCGGCCTATACAAGCAACAGCGCCGGTGCAGATGGTGGCGCCGGTGCAACGGCGATCTCGCACGGCTGTTCTCGAACCATGCCTATCGCGCCTGGATGCGGAGAGGCCGAATGTCGTGTGCGAGATGTCACGCTTTCAACACTACGCCCTGCAGAGGACCGTCGCTGCCGCTCTACCAGCGACAGGGCCGATACCGCCCGGACTGCCTCAAGGCGTCAGGCCGCCGTCGGGTTCCGCTCGAGACCGGCCTTGACGAGGAGGTGGACCAAGGGATAGCCGAGGTCCTCCTTCCCTTCGCTCCACGTCTTGTCGAGGACTTCCAACGAAACGCGCGAGTAGCCTTCGCCAGTCAGCTGCCCACACTCGTCGTCGTAGTAAATGTCCACGTCCACAACGGGGTCGTCGTCGTGGTCGAGCCGCTGCCGGATGTTGATCCTGACGATGTCGATGTCGGCGAACTGGCGCTTGAAAGCCGTCTCCGCGATCTCCCGCAGCTGTTGTTCGTTCATCTTGAACCTCCTATGGGTGGGCGCCGCTTGAACAGCACGTGAACGGCGAAGCCACGCCGGTGGCGGACATCGACTTGCTCGAATCGGCTGATGGCTCCCTCGGCCCTGTTGATTATCGCAAGGACGTTCACCTCGATGTACTGGCCTTCAAGCGCGTAGTCTGCCTCGTGCCGCGCGTCCTGGAACTCGACGAACGTCTTGGCGAAGCTGTGGATCTCCATCGGAAACGCCCGCAACGCCTCTTGCTGCCGACATGCCCGCTTTGCCTTCCCATGCTCAAGCGCTCGGTACACTTGGTGCCACTCCGGGCTGCGGTCGCTGCTGCCGGTGAGCAGGTCCGCCGCCGCAGCGGCCAAGCAGTGGAACAGCGCGTAGTACGCCGTGCTGACGGCGCGGCGCAGGTCCGCTTGCGTGGGCAGCACCGCGCCGGATTGCGTTAGGCGGCGGGCGGTCTCTAACAGGTCGCGCGGGTTCACGGCGCAAGTCCTCGGGTGCGGCTACGTGTCTGCGCCGAATCATACTGAGTCGGCCAAAGAGATCACCACGCCTTGGACGCCGAAAGCCCGAACGTCCGCGGCGAGCCCAGCTGCGTGAACCCCCGGGCCGTGTAGCCGTCCCGAGGATCGTTGCCGAAGTAGAAGCCGCGCACGAAGTAGTCCTCGTCTGCCAGGTTCTTGCCCCAGATGCGCACGCTCCAGTCGCCGCCGCGGTAGCCGGCGCTGGCGTGGAACAGGCGGTACGCTTGCGACTTCAGGTTGTGGTTGTCGGAGTAGTAGAAGGCGTCTCGGGCCTCGGCTTCCAACCGCACGAAGAACGCGCCGGCTTCGGTCGGCAGCGCGAACTCGCCGCCGACGTTCACCTGGTAGCCCGGCGCGTGCGCCTGTTCGCGCCCGTCGAAATCCTCGCCGTCGGCGGTGATGTAGTCCTGGTATTCGGTGCGCAGCACACCGATGCGCGCGAAGAGGTCCGTGTTCGCAACGCCGCCGTAGGTCAGTTCCAGTTCGGCGCCGCTGTTGCTCCCCGTGGCGGCGTTGCCGACGTATTGGATGAACTCCGTGCTGCCGTCCGGGTTCGGCTCGGTGGCCGAGCTTTCGATCTGCACGTCGTCGCGGCGCATGGCGAAGAGGGCTACGCGCAGGCCGAGCAGGCCGTCCTGCAACGCGCCGGTCATGCCGGCTTCGTAGTTCCAGAGCACTTCCGGGCCGTAGATGCGCAGTGCCTCCGGCAACGTGCCGTCGGCGTTGAAGCCGCCCGCCTTGTAGCCGCGCGCCACCGTGCCGTACACCGCAACGCCGCTGGCCAGTTCGCGGCGCAGCGCCACGCGGCCTCCGACCATGGTGTCCTCCGGGTCGAAGGCGATGCCCGCGCTGTCGCGGTAGGTCGCCGAATGGCGCTCGAAGCGCAGCCCCAGCGTGAGCGTGGTGAGGTCGTTCAAGGCCGTCTCCGTTTGCCCGTAGAGCGCGTGGCGACGAATGCCGAACGCGCTGGTGAAGGTCTCCTTCCAGCTGGGATTGCGGGTGAGATCGACATCCTGGTCGAGGACGTACCAGCCGGCCGTCCAGTCGGTCGAATCCCCGAAGACGCGCCCAGAAGGTTCCGAGACCAGGCGCACTTCGCCGGTGAAGGTGGAGCGGTCGCGGAGGTAGTCGTCCGTGTAGTTGTAGCCCCAGGGGTGGAAGCCTTCGTAGGTCCAGTCCACGTCGTAGCCGTAGGCGAGGTCCGAGTTCGCCATGCCGATCTGCGCCTGCGCGGAAACGCCGCTTCCCTGCCAAGCGAGACGCGCCGTACCGTAGGTGGTCTTCTGCCGGTCGTGGCCGGGCTGGTCGGAGCGGGTGACGCGGATGTTGTCCAACGAAAATGCGTCGTAGCCGTTGTCCGCGTCGAGGACGCCGGCGGCGAGTTCCAAGTCCACCGAGGGCGAAAGATCGATCGCAAGCCGCCCACGCAGCGTCGTTTCGTCGATGTTGTTCGTGTCCTCGCGGCCAAGGTGATCGTTCTCGATGAAGCCGTCGCTGCGGTCCGAACGCGCCGCCAAGCGGCCACGGACGCGATCCGAAAGCGGTCCGGAAACCGCCGCGCCAATCCCTTGGGCACCGTAGTTGCCGAAATCGAGGGCCACATAGCCTTCGGCGGTCTCCGTGGGCGCCCGCGTCACCACGTTCACGAGGCCGGCGAGCGCGTTGGCGCCGTAGAGCGTCCCTTGCGGCCCGCGCAGCACTTCCACCTGCTCGACGTCGAACATGCCGACCACGGTGCCGATGCCGGAGAGGTCCACGCCGTCCACCACCAGACCCACCGAGGCGTTGAGCGGTTCCTCGAACTGCCCCCGCTCGCCGACGCCCCGCAGTTGCAGAAAGCGCGCCCTTGACGCGCCCTTGGCATAGTTGAGATTGGGGATGGCGCCGAGCAGATCGTCGAGGTGCTGCGCCACCCGGTCGGCGATGGCCGCGGAATCCAACACCGTCACGCTCCCCGGCACTTCGCTGGCGCTGATGTCGCGCAACGTCGCCGTGACGATGATTTCCTCGATGGCGGAATCGTCCGCTGCGTCCGTGGTCTGCGCTTGCGCGGCGACAGCCGCCAGCGCAACGGCGATGGCCACGGCCATGCGCATGGCCGTGGCGACCCTAGTGAACATGCGTTTCGGCATCGTGCTCTCCCTCAAGCGTTCGGCGATGGGGAGCGATGTCCTGCGAGAATCACCCATCCCTCCGCCGGTATTGTCCGGATCAGGTTCAACGGGTTCGCGCCAAGCGCATCTCAGGCCAACGGCCACCCCGAAGTGATGCCGCGACTGTAGAGCGGCGCCGAAGGGATGTCAATGTTCGTCTGGGCCCCAGTGGGCCCAGTAGATTTCGGACTCTCCGGCAGAGTGGGCGAGGGGGAGCGCGGAAAGGAGACCTCGGCCAGCACCACAGCACTACTTGCAACATGGATGCTTGTTTCTTGGCCAAGACGCCGAACTCGCGCCAAGCCCTACATTCGGCGATACTTCGCGCCCATGCCGCCTGTTCCGAAGACCGCCGAGGAAATCGAGAAGATGCGCGTCGCCGGGCGACTGGCGGCGAGCGTGCTGGAGATGATCGGCGAACACGTGAAGCCCGGCGTCACCACCGAAGCCCTCGACCGCATCTGCCACGACTACATCGTCGACGAAATCCAGTGCGTTCCCGCCCCCCTCAACTACTCCAACTCCGCCGAGCAGCCGCCCTTTCCGAAGTCCATCTGCACGTCCGTCAACCACGTGGTCTGCCACGGCATTCCGTCGCCGAAGAAGGTGCTCAAGCGCGGCGACGTGCTGAACATCGACGTCACCGTCATCAAGGACGGCTACCACGGCGACACCAGCAAGATGTTCCTCGTCGGCGAGGTGAGCGTGCTGGCGCGGCGGCTGGTCGAAGTGACCCAGGAGTGCCTCTACATCGGCATCCGCGAGGTGCGCCCAGGCGCTCGCTTCGGCGACATCGGCCATGCCATCGCCAGCCATGCGCGCAAGCACAGATTCTCCGTCGTGCGCGAGTTCTGCGGCCACGGCATCGGCGCGGTCTTCCACGACGATCCGCAGATCCTGCACTACGGCAAGCGCGGCGACGGCGACGAGATCAAGGAAGGCACCACGTTCACCATCGAACCGATGATCAACGCCGGGCGGCGCCACATCCGCATGCTGCCGGACCAGTGGACGGCGGTGACCAAGGACCACAAGCTCTCCGCGCAGTGGGAACACACGCTGCTGGTCACCCGGAGCGGCGTGGAAGTGCTCACGCTGCGCGCCGAGGAGGACTTCGCTTGACGCCGGGCGCGGTCGCCAACCTCGACGCGCAGGATTTGCGGCGACGCATCGATCAAGCCGACGCCGCCTTGGCGAAGCGGTTCTGGGCCGGCGAAGACGCCGCGGTTCTGGTGCGCGAACGGGCGCGCTTCATCGACGCCTTCCTGGCCGAAATCTGGCAGCACTGGTTCCAGCACAACCCCAATCTCGCGCTGTTCGCGGTGGGCGGCTACGGGCGCGGCGAACTGCATCCCCATTCGGACATCGACCTGCTGATCCTCGCCAAGAACCCGAACGCCGTGCGCGAGGAGATCGCCGCCTTCGTGCGCCTGCTGTGGGACCTGCGGCTGGACATCGGCCACAGCGTGCGCACCCTCGGCGACTGCAAGCGCGAGGCGGCGCAAGACTTGACGGTCGCCACGACGATGCTGGAAAGACGCCGCCTGGCCGGTTCGCCGCGACTCGCCGCCAAGCTCGCGAAGCTCATGGCGCGGCGTTCGTTCTGGCCGAGCGCCCGCTTCTTCCGCGCCAAGCAGGCCGAGCAGGAGGAGCGCCACGGCCAGTTCAACGACGTCGACCACGACCTCGAACCCAACATCAAGAGTTCCCCGGGCGGCCTGCGCGACATCCAAACCGTGCTGTGGATCACGCAACGGCACCTCGGCGGCGACGAGCAACCCGACGACGGCGCCAGCCCGCGCCGCTCGGAGACGCTTGGGGAACTCGTCGAAGCCGGCTTCCTCACCCGCTTGGAACGGGAGTGGCTGCTCGACGGCCGGCGCTTCCTCTGGCGGGTGCGCTTCGGCCTGCACATCGTCGCCGGGCGGCGCGAGGACCGGCTGCTGTTCGACCATCAGCGCGAACTCGCGAAGCGCCTCGGCTACCGCGACACCGAGGGCCAGCTCGCCGTCGAGCAGTTCATGCACGACTACTATCGGCACGTGCTGCTGCTGCGGGAAGTGAACGACATCCTGCTGCAGCACTTCGACGAAGCGATCCACGCCTCCGGCAGGCGACGCAAGGCGCGGCGCATCGAACCGATCAACGAGCGCTTCCGCATCAACAACGACTACATCGAAGCGACCCGCGACGACGTCTTCGCCAAGCGTCCGGCGGCGCTGCTGGAAATGTTCGTGCTGATGGCGAACCGCGGCGACATCGCTGGCGTTCGGGCGGCGACCATCCGCCTGGTGCGCGAACACCTGCACCTGATCGACGACAGCTTCCGCAACGACCCGCAAGTGGCCGCGTACTTCATGGCGTTGCTGCGGGCGCCCTACACGCTGGTGAGCCAGCTGACGCGGATGCGGCGCTACGGCGTCCTCGGCCGCTACATCCCCGAGTTCGGGCGCGTGGTCGGCCAGATGCAGCACGACCTCTTCCACATCTATACCGTGGACGCGCACACGATGATGGTGCTGCGGCAGATGCGGCGCTTCTTCCAGCCGGCCGCCGAGGAGCGCTTCCCAGTGGCGGCGCGGGCCGTGCGCCGCCTGCCGAAGATCGAACTGCTCTACATCGCCGGCCTGTTCCACGACATCGGCAAGGGGCGCGGCGGCGACCACTCGCAGCTGGGCGCGGACGACGCGGTGCGCTTCTGCCAACGGCACGGCCTCGACGACGACGATTGCGCTCTGGTGGCCTGGCTGGTGCGCGAGCATCTGACGATGTCCGCCACCGCCCAGCGCAAGGACATCGCGGACCCGGACGTGGTCAACGAGTTCGCCCGTCAGGTCGGCAGCGAAACGCGCCTCGACTATCTCTACGCGCTCACCGTGGCGGACATCAAC
The DNA here is from genome assembly GCA_965243175.1 of Candidatus Azotimanducaceae bacterium. Classification (GTDB taxonomy): domain Bacteria; phylum Pseudomonadota; class Gammaproteobacteria; order Pseudomonadales; family Azotimanducaceae; genus VXYL01. The sequence goes on from OZ251532.1 coordinate 4,843,798, forward strand.
GCCACCAACCCGACGCTGTGGAACAGCTGGCGGGCGACCTTGATGCAGCAGCTTTACGCCGGCACGAAGCAAGCGCTGCAACGCGGCTTGGACACCCCGGCCGAGCGCGGCGCCAAGGCGCAGGCGTGTCGGGCCGCGGCGTTGACCGAACTCGACGGCTGCGGCATCGGCGAGAAGCGCGCGCTGGAGATCTGGGAAGGCGCCGACGACGGCTTCTTCCTGCACCATTCGCCGCCTCAGGTGGCGGCGATCACGCAGGCCATCGACGGCCACGAACCGAGCGCCGGGCCGCTGGTGACGCTGCTCGATATGGGCGGTCCGGCGGACAGCGCGGACGCTCCGGAGGGTGGCGCAACGGAGGTGTTTCTGTACGCGGAGGATCGCGACAACCTGTTCGCGGACAGCGTTGCGGCGCTCGACGGCGCCGGTCTGCACATTGCGGCGGCGCGGGTTTCCACCGGCACCTCCGGCAAGTGTTTCAACGCCTACGTGGTGCTCGGCAGCGACAGCCAGCAGCTCGCTTTGGACGAAGCCACCCGGCAACGCCTCGCCAGCCGCCTCGCCGCTGCGATAGCCGCTGGCGAACGCGGCCGTCGAACCTCCCGGCGCATCTCCCGGCAACTCAAGCAGTTCGTGCTGCCGACCGACGTTCGCCTCGACACCACCCTTGGCGCACACACGTCGACGCTGCGCGTGGAGGCGTCCGATCGGCCCGGCCTGCTCGCCGCGCTCGGCGGCATGTTCGTGGAGCTCGAAATCAACGTCCTCGGCGCCCGCATCACCACCCTCGGCGAGCGCGTGGAGGACGTCTTCGAGATCACCAACCGCAGCGGCCGGGCGATTACGCACAGCGGCCATGCGCAGGCGATCACGGAGACGATTCGCCGCCGCCTCGACGAACAGATCGCGCAATCGGCCGCATGACGAAGAATCCCCACATCGACGCCTTGCAGCCCTATCCGTTCGAGCGGCTGAACGCGCTGCTCGCCGGGCTGACGCCGAATCCGCGCCACGAGCGCGTCTCGCTCTCCATCGGCGAGCCGAAGCACGCGCCGCCGGAGTTCGTCGTCGCGGCGCTCGCGGATGCCGCCCAGCTGCGGCGCGGACTCGGCGCCTATCCGCCAACCCGAGGCAGCGACGAACTGCGCGCCGCCATCGCCGCTTGGCTGCAACGCCGCTTCGGCGCCGAGGTCGATCCGGCAACGGAAGTGCTGCCGGTGAACGGCACCCGCGAGGCGCTCTTCTCGTTCGCCCAAGCGGTGCTTTCCGGGCGCCCCGGCAGCCGCGTGCTGATGCCCAATCCGTTCTATCAGATCTACGAAGGCGCGGCGCTGCTGCGGGGTGCCGCGCCGCACTACGTTCCCGCCACCGGAGTGCCGGACTTCCAAAGCGTGGCGGAAGAGGTTTGGCAGGCGGCGGAGCTCGTCTACGTCTGCAATCCGGGCAACCCAAGCGGCGAAGTGCTGGCGCGGGCGCAGCTGGCGGACCTGGTGCGCCGCGCCCACGAGCACGACTTCGTGGTCGCCGCCGACGAGTGCTATTCGGAAATCTACCGAGACGACGACGCCCCGCCGCCGAGCCTGCTGCAGGCGGCAGCGGACGCCGGCTTCGGCAACAGCCACTGCATGGTCTTCAACAGCCTGTCCAAGCGCTCGAACCTGCCCGGGCTGCGCTCCGGCTTCGTCGCCGGCGACGCCGAACTGATCGCCCGCTACTACCACTACCGCACCTACCACGGCTGCGCGATGCCGGTCCACGCGGCCCACGCCAGCATCCTCGCCTGGGGCGACGAAGACCACGTGGTCGCCAATCGCGCCGCCTACCGCGCCAAGTTCGACGCCGTGCTGCCCATCCTCGCCCAAAACCTGCCGGTGGAAGCGCCGCCCGCTGGCTTCTATCTCTGGCCCCGGGTGCCGGTGGACGGCGAGGCGTTCGCGGCGCAGCTGTTCGAGGAGGAACACATCGTCGTGCTGCCGGGCGCGTACTTGGGGCGCGAGGACGGGGGCCGCAATCCCGGCGCGGACCGGGTGCGCATCGCTTTGGTAGCGCCTCTTGATGAGTGCGTTTCGGCGGTGCGACGCCTTGCGGATTTCGCACAGCGGCTGGGCGCTTGATGGACGACGCTGTGCAAAGCGAGGTGTTGGCGCTCACCGAGGCGCTGGTGCAACGGCCCTCCGTGTCGCCGCAGGACGAAGGCTGCCAAGCGCTCCTCGGCGAGCGGCTCGGAGGCGCTGGCTTCACGGTTGAGCCGATGCCCTTCGGCCCCGTGAGCAACTTCTGGGCGACCCACGGCGAGGGGAAGCCGACGCTGATCTTCGCCGGCCACACGGACGTGGTGCCGCCGGGGCCGCTCGCCGAGTGGAAGTCGCCGCCTTTCCAACCGACCTTGCGCGACGGCTTCCTCTACGGACGCGGCGCGGCGGACATGAAATCGAGCCTGGCGGCGATGGTCGTCGCCACCGAGCGCTTCGTCGCCAAACACCCCGACCACCGCGGCACGTTGGCGTTCCTGATCACCAGCGACGAAGAAGCGGACGCCGTGGACGGCACCGTGCGCGTGGTTGAGGCGCTGCGCCAACGCGACGTGGACTTGGACTTCTGCGTGGTCGGCGAACCATCCTCCAGCGAACGCCTCGGCGACGTAGTACGCATCGGCCGGCGCGGTTCCCTAAGCGGAAGCGCTGTCGTCAAGGGCGTACAGGGCCACGTCGCCTACCCCGACTTGGCGGACAACCCCATCCACCGGGCGGCCGGCGCATTGCACGAGTTGGCGAACACGCGCTGGGACGAAGGCGACGAGGACTTCCCGCCGACCAGCTTCCAAGTCTCCAACGTCAACGCCGGCACTGGCGCTGGCAACGTCATCCCAGGCGAGCTGGCCTGCGAGTTCAACTTCCGCTTCAGCCCCCGCCAGCAACCGGAAGCACTCCGCGCTGCGGTCGCCAACACATTCGCCAAGGCCGGCGCCGACTGCGCCATCGACTGGCGACTCTCCGGCAATCCCTTCATCACCCGCGGCGGCGAACTGATCGCCGCCGTGCGCGACGCCATCGCCGAAACATGCGGCATCGAGACCCAGACTTCGACCTCCGGCGGCACGTCCGACGGACGCTTCATCGCGCCAGCCGGGGCCCAAGTGGTGGAGTTCGGCCCCGTCAACGCAACCATCCACAAAGTGAACGAGCGCGTGGATGTGGCGTCCCTCGGCCCATTGGCGCAGGTCTACGAACAGATCGCCGCCCGCCTGCTGGCACCGTGAAGTGGCTGCGATGGAGCCTGTTCGGCTTCGCCGCCGCGCTGATCTTCGCCATCGCGCTGGCCCCGGCAAGGGTGATCCTGCCAGCAACGCCCGGCCTTGCCGACGCGCAGGGGCCGTGGTGGCGCGGCAATGCGGCCGTGTTGCACGACGGCGCAGCGATCGGGCGCATCTTCTGGACTCTCGACCCCTTGGCGCTGCTGCGAGCGAAAATCGCCGCCCACTGGCGCTTCCAAGGCGCCGGGGAGCGCCTCGCAGGGCATGTCGCCCACGGCTTCCAAGGCTTCGCCCTCGACGCCTCCGGGGAAGTCGCCGCAGCCGCCCTTATCGGGGCCTTTGCCGCCTACGGCATCGACCTCCCCGGCACCTTCGCCATCGACGAGCTGCACCTTCGCAACGACGCCGGGACGCTCTCCGCAAGCGGCGCGCTGCGCTGGTCCGGCGGGCCAACGACGTACACCCTCGCCAGACGCACCCGCGCAGTGGATTTGCCAGCGATGACCGCGACATTGGCGACCCAGGACGGCACCGCCTCGCTGGAGGTGCGTTCCGCCACGCAAGGGGCGAACCCCTCGGCACCGCTGCTCGAAGTCCGCTTGCAGGCCGACGGCTGGCTTCGGATACGCCTGACCAAGCGCTTCCTGGCGCTCGCCGGAAACCCTTGGCCAGGCAACGCAGCCGACGACGACTTCGTGATCGCCGTCGCGGAACGCTGCTTCGATCCCCCGGAGGACCAAGCCGACGACTTGGCCGTCCTCCTACAGAGCAATTTCACATGTTGAACCCGTCGCCCCGCACGACACCGCTCATTCGCGGTCTTCGCCGATCAACGCCCGCAAAATAGCGTGTCGCTGGGCGTCGAGCCCCGGCACGTCGTCCAGTCGCCCCACCAGCACGGTGCGTCGAACGATCCCCCGTTCCAGCAGCGCCGCGCAGAACGCCCGATCCTTCGGGCGTCCGGCGACCGCCTTGGCGAGCCAGAGGTCGTGCGGTTCCAAGCACAGCGCCGTCACGTCGCCCATGGCAGCCGACCGATAGCGCACGAGCCGCTCTTGCCAACCCCGCGGCAGCACCGCCGTGTTCGGCGTCACGCCCTGCACGTAGAACCCGAACGTCTCCTGGAACATCGACAGCTCGCCAATCGCCCCGTCGAGCAAGTCGGCGAAAGCGCCCTCGTCGTCGCCGAGCACGGCGATGTCCACCTCCATCGAGCGCTCTGCTTCGGGGATAAGCTGGTCGGTAGACCCGTGAACGGCTTGGCTGCCGATCACGAGCACTTCGACCGCATTGACCACCGCCGCAGCCGCTCGAACGGCATGCTCGAACTGATCCTTGGTCACCGCTCGCCTCGCCGGAAAGCCAACAAGACATCCCTGCGCTCCCGCGCCGAGAGGATGCCCGCAAACGGCGAAACATGGCGCATCTCGTCCGCCAGCGGCCCCGGTTCCATCAGCCGCTCCGCCAGTACCGGCGGCGGCAACGCCAGCCACGAACGCCAGCGCACCCACAACGCCGCGGCGTGGGGATGCAGCTCCTCAAGCCGCGCAAGGTGAGCGATTGCTCGCCCGCATACGCGCTCGGGATCATCAAGTAGCGCCTCGGCGAGGACACGATGGAACGCCAAAGCGCGACGGCTCTCCCGCGTGTCCGTGTACTGCGGCTCGTTTTCCATCGTCTCGTCAGCCCGCTTCGCCAGTCGCCTCGGCCAAGGAGCGTAGCAAGGTCGCCGCCAACGCGCCCACGCATCGGGGTGTGCGTCACAGACCCTTCCGGGTTACCGTCAGCCCGTCCGACGACGTGTTGAACGCTGCGGAAGCCCTCGGCTCAAATGCTTACGGTTTTTCCCTGTCTCGGCGTCTCGGCACCAGCTTGAGCAGCTGGCCGAATATCGTGCTATGGTGCGCCACGGCTTGGTTCCCCTGTGTTCCGATTGGCCTGCTCATCCGCTACCACCACCGATGTGCTGTCCATTGGCGTCGTGCTTGTGCGCCCAATTTTGATACGCGTTCAAGTACTGCACATTGTGGCCGGCGGCGATCTGCTCCAAGTCTTCGTCCATCAGCCTAGCTGGTGGCGGCAATACGAGGTGCATAGTGGTCGCGCTGTCCTCGTGAACCGTCACCGACAGCGACCCCGGCAAGCGGACGCCGAGCGCGTCTTGGATCGCAGCCTTTGGATTGGCGATCAGGTGTGCCCTGAAGTGCTCGTCTTCAGTGGCTTTGCCGACGAGCTCCGATCGCAGCTCTCCGTGGGTTTTCATGTTCGGCACCATTGGGACACTCATCGCAGCCCAATCTACTGTGCCGTAATGCCCTAAGTCAACCAAAATACGGCCCGCGTGCAGGGCAATCGCATATGGATTTACCGCCTACTCACGCCTGCGGATGCCCCGGATCATGTCGAGCAGGACGTCGTCGTTGCGCTGGGCGCGGGCGAACTTGCGCCGGACGGACCGCTTGTCGGGATCCATCCGGGCGATGTTCAGCGCCAGCCGGCGGACGACGCCGAGGCAGGCGGCGCCGTTGCCCTTGCGGTTGCGCGCCTGGTCTTCGTCCATCGACACGTCGAGCACCCAGTGCAGGCCGTTCTCGATGGTCCAGTGGGAGCGGACGATGCGGCCGAAACGCTCGGCCGAAGGCTTGCCGCTGAGCAGGAAGTAGCGGGCGTCGGCGCTCTCCGACCCGTCGGCCAGGCGCCGCTCCCCGACCACCTTGCCGATGGCCGACAGGCCGGGCCAGTCGTGGCGCTCCTGCAGCCAGCCGACGTCGTGGCAGACCGTCGCGGTGCGCGTCTCGACGCGCCCGTGCCCCTTGTCAACCTGTTGATGCGACAGGAGTTCCGCCGACTTCGGGGGATTGTCCAGATACTCGACCACGTCCGCGTGCATGGCGCCCTGGTTGCGCTTCAACTGCAGCGCGTAGTCGCCGTCCTTGGCCACGATCGCCGCCGCGGACCCGCGCTGCGCGTGCATTGCGTCCGCGGTCACCGTGCGCCCCTTCACGTCCAGCAGCTCCAGCAGTTCCGGCAGCGCCGGGATCTCGTTCGACTTGCCGTCCACCTTCACCTGCGCCAGCGTCAGCTTCGCCTCCGCCGCGAACGCCTGCAGCAGGTGCGTCGGCGACCGCTCCGAGGCCGTCTCGAACGACCGCCGCAGCGCCTTGCCGTCCACCGCCACCACGTCGCCGAGCTCGTCCGCCCAGTCCTGCGCCAGGCGCAGCAGCGCCTTTGCAGACCCGCCGGGTCCAGCTTCCGGAACAGCCGCGAGAACGTGTCGTGGCTCGGAATGCCGTTCTCGAGCGTCAGGTACCGCCGCAGCCATTCCTCCCGCTCGCGCCCGAAGTCCTCCATGTCGACGCAGGTGCGCCCGCTGGTGAGCATCGCCAGCAGGGCGAGCACCAGCATCTCGTGCAGGTCGTGGCGCTTGGCGTTTCCCCGCCTCGGGTCCTCAACGTCTTGAAAGACAAAGAGAAGTTCCCGCATGTCGTCTCTCCTTCCTTGGATCGAGACGCCAATTCTGCACCATCCCCCTCTCGCCACGCCACGCCGCAATCCATATGCGATTGCCCTGGGCCCGCGTGCGCGTTGGACTGGTCGAAGCGAAGCGTCTTCGCCGCTAGTGCAACATCGCATAGGAGAATCCGGCTGCCTTCTCGAATGCGCTGCCGATGGCGAGCAGACGCCCCTCGTCCAGATGTCGGCCAATGAGCTGGAAGGTGCGCGGCATCCCGTCGCTGCCGACATCCAGCGGCATGGTAAGCGTGGGGCTTCCCGAATAGTCGAACGGGGCGGTGAAGCGGACGAACCGCGCCGGACGATCGAACTGCGCGGCCGGCGTGCGCTCCGCGGCCGGCACCCGGCACACCATGCAGGGGGCGATCAGGGCATCCACATTGGCCAGCACCTCGCCCAAGCCCAGGCAGAAAGCAGAGCGTTCCCGCTCCAGCCGGTGGTACTCGTCGTCGCCGGCTTGCAAGCCCGGTTCCAACAAGGCGGCCAGGCTAGAGCCGTACTCGTCCTTGCGCGCGGGGTAGGTGGCGGCATGGGCGCGCGTGCATTCCACGCCGCAAGTGATCGACCAGCCGTCTATCAGCGCCAGAGCATCCGGCACCTGCACCTCCACGCAATCGGCGCCGAGATCGCCGAGCACCGCTAGGGAAGGTCTGATCTAATGGCGATCTGGCGCGCAGGTCTGCCATCGTCGGCCTTGGTCGCCTTTTTTGCCCTCCGACTGCCCGTGGACGGGCGAGTTCGGGACGTTTCCGCGCCGATTCCAGCGCTTTTTGATCGCCGAACATCGTCGGCGGACGTACGCCTGGCGCACCGCTGCTCGAAGTCCGCCGATGGCTGGCTGCGGATACGCCTGACCAAGCGCTTGCTGGAGCTCGCCGGGAACCCTTGGCCGGGCAAGCAGCCGACGACGACTTCTTGATCGCCGTCGCCGGACAATGCTTCGAGCTCCCCAGCGGGCCGCACCGCGACGGCTTAGCTGTCTTGGTGACGAACGGCCACGGCACGGTCGCCCGCTTCAACGCCGACACGCTGGAACTGCGCCACGCCGCGACGACCCGCTTCCCGGACCTCAAGTGGGACAACCACTTGACGTCCATTCGCGCCGACCACGTGCCCAGACCCGGCGCTTTCGCTGCATCGCCGCCACGCTCCCTCGGGTGAGAGGCAGACGGCGCGGTGGCCCGTCGTCTCCGGACGCCGCTCACTCGCTGTCTTCGCCGATCAACGAGTGCAACACGGCTCGACGTTCGGCAGCCGGTTCCGCGCTCACGTTCACCTCCGCCGAGCTCGAAACGGGCAGCGACCACTTGGCCGGCAGTCTTGGCGACGGCTACGGCCAGTGGCGGCGCGGGTACGTTCCGACGAACCGATCGCCGTGATGAGCCTGCTGGAAACGTCGGGCGGCCTTTGGCCATCATGTCGGCGGTCACGGCGGACTGACCGACTGCGAATGCCTACCGTGGCAGGGATGCGAGCGCGGGAGGAACGGTCCGCGCACCCGGGACGCAGCATCACCCAGAGCCGCCGCCGGTCGATCTGCGGACGCCATTGCCAAGGAGCGGGTAGACTCCTGCGCCTCAAGCAGAATGGCCTGTCGAGGGCCGGCACCGAAAGGGAGGGAAGAGCAGTGAAGAAGTGGCAGTGCGCGACTTGCGGATTCATCTACGACGAAGCGGAGGGGCTGCCGGACGAGGGCATTGCGCCCGGCACGCGCTGGGCGGACGTGCCCGAGGACTGGGTATGCCCGGAGTGCGCGACGCCGAAGTCGGACTTCGACATGGTGGAGATCTGAACCGCCTCAAGTCCTTCGTCGAATGGCGGAACAAGCAGCGAACGCGGGGAACTGCGCTGGCTGACACCGGCTGGTGCGCAACTTGCTAAGCTCGTCGGTCGAGGGATGGCGCTTAGGCGTCTTCGCGCCAGAGGCGCAACGGGAGGGGTCGCATGAACGATCTGCAAGGCAAAGTCGCCATCGTCACGGGGTCGTCCCGGGGCATCGGCGAAGGCATCGCGAGGCGGCTGGCCGTTGCCGGCGCGAAGGTGGTGGTGACGGCGCGCACCGTGGAAGTGCGCGACGAACGGCTGCCCGGCACGGTACACAGCGTGGCGGAGGCGATCCGCGCACATGGCGGCGAAGCCACGGCGGTGGCGGCCAACTTGCAGAAGAAGGAGGCGCGGGAAGCCTTGGTGCAGAGCGCCGTGGCGGCCTACGGGCGGGTGGACATCCTGGTGAACAACGCCGCGATTCTGGTTCCCGGCGCCACCGTGGACTTCCCCGAGCGCTACTACGACCGCATGTTCGAGTTGCTCGTGAAGGCGCCGTACCACCTCTGCCAGCTGACGCTGCCGGGCATGATCGAGCGGCGCTCCGGCAGCATCCTGAACATCTCCTCTATCGCCGCGGTCCATCCGAAGCCCGGCCAGCGTTCCTACGACGGCGCCGTCTACGGCATGACCAAGGCGGCCATCGAACGCATGACCACCGGCCTGGCGGCGGAGATGTTCGAGCACGGCATCGGCGTCAACGCCTTGGCGCCGAGCAAGGTGGTGGCGACGCCGGGGCAGATGTTCGGGCGCCGCTACAGCCAGGAGATGCTCGACGCTTCGGAACCCGTCGAGGCCATCGCCGAAGCCGCGCACGCGCTGATCGCCGCGGACCCGAAACAGACCACGGCAGGCATCCGCTACACCGACGACGTGCTGCGCGAGTTCGGCCGCGAGCCGGCGTCCATCGGCATGGAGGCGCCGAGGCCGAACTGAGGCCGCCGAAGATGTCGGCCCCGGACACGTCGAGCGCGCACCAGGTGCGCGACGATCCCTACACCATCCAGGAAGGCCGCACGAAGGCACCGCCGTCGTCGCTGCTTGGCCGCCTGAAGAGCCTCGGGCCGGGCATCGTGGTCTCCGGTTCGATCGTCGGTTCGGGCGAAATCCTGCTCACCGCCGGCCTGGGCGCCAGCGCCGGTTTCGTGCTGCTGTGGTGGGTGCTGCTGTCGTGCTGGCTGAAGTCGCTGATCCAGGCGGAACTCGCGCGCTACGTCATCACCACCGGCGACACCTACCTGCGCGCCCTCAACCGGATGCCTGGCAAGTTCCGCCCGCCGCCGCTGATCCGAGGAACCAAGACGCTGCTGCGGCGCCTGTTCCATCGCCCGGCGCAGTCCAAACCGGCCCGGGAGATGGAACCGATCGCGTGGCCCATCTGGCTGGGGCTGCTCGGCTTCGTGCCGGGGCTGCTCACCTCCGGCGGCATCATCGGCGGCGCCGGGCAAGCGCTCTCAAGGCTGATCGAACCGATCTTCCCGGATTTCGGCGGCGGCTGGGCCACGCTGCTCGCCGCCGCCATCGTCATGCTGCTGCTGTGGACCGGCAAGTACGCCCGCATCGAGAAGGTGCTCGTGGCGATGGTGGTGACGTTCACGTTCATCACCATCGCCTGCGCCCTGCTGATGCAGACCACCGAATACCGCGCCACCTTCGCGGACATCGCATCCGGCCTGCGCTTCGACTTCCCGCTGGAACACCTCGCGCTCGCCATCGGCATGTACGGCGCGACCGGCGTGGCGTCCAGCGAAATCGCCGCCTACACCTACTGGTGCGTGGAGAAGGGCTATCCCAGCTTCGTCGGCGGCGATCCCAACGAGGCCGGCTGGACGGCCCGCGCCAAGGGCTGGATTCGCGTCGTGCAGACGGATGTGTGGGTGACGCTTGCCGTGCTCACCTGCGCCACGCTCGCGTTCTACTTCCTCGGCGCTGGCGTGCTGCACCGGCTCGGCGTGGTGCCGGAAGGCCAGGAGACGGTCTCGGTGCTCGCCAACATGTACACGGTCACCCTCGGCCAAGGCGCGTTCTGGCTGTTCATGATCGGCGCATTCTTCATCCTCTTTTCGACGACGCTCTCCGGTCTCGGCGCCGGTTCGCGCTCGTTCCCCGATCTGCTGGTGACGTTCGGCTTCATTCCGCGCCAGAACCTGGCGCTGCGGCAACGCTGGATCAAGGGCTACATCATCGTCATGCCGCTGGTGAGCGCGGGCATCTACTCCGCCTACCAGAGCCCGATCGTGCTCATCCTGTTCGGCGCGACGTTCGGCGCCTTCATGCTGCCGGTGCAGGCGCTGGCGACCATCTACATGCAGCGCACCCGCATGGACGCCCGCGTGAAGCCGAGGAACTGGGTCATGTGGTGCATGTGGGTGGTGCTGCTGGTGATGCTGGCGCTCTGCCTCTTCTACCTCTACTTCCAGATTCTGCCGTCGATTCTGTAGCGCCGCCCGAACCGGGGCCGCTACCAGTTCTCCAACGACGTGCGGAGGTCCACCTCGAAGGCCCAGGCGTTGCGCGGCTGGTCGTGCAGGAACTCGAAGGCGTCGACGATGCCCTCCAGCCCCACCATGCCTTCGTCGCCGAGGCGTTCGGCCACTTGCGGCAGGCCCTTCTTGATCTTCTCGCCGCCGATTGCGCCGTCCACCACCACGTGGCCGACGTGGAAGCCGTTGGCCGCCTCTTCCTTGGCCAGCGCCTGGGCGAAGTTGCGCAACGCGCCCTTGGCGGCGTTGAAGGCGCCGAAGTTGGCGCGTCCGCGCAGCGACGCGCTGGCGCCGGTGAACAACACGCTGCCGCTCGCCATGCGCCGCACGGCTTCGCGCCCGAACAGGAAGCCGCCGAAGCAACCGACCCGCCAGCAGCGCTCGAAGTAGTCGGCGTCCATTTCCTTGACGCGCCCGGCGAAGTTGTTGCCGGCGTTGTAGATGGCGACCTTCACATCGCCAGCCGCGCAGGCGGCGTCGAAGAGCGCGGTGATCGCCGCCTCGCTGGTGGCGTCCGCGACTTGCGCAGTGGCGCTGCCGCCGGCCGCGGTGATCGCTGCCGCCACGGCGTCCAGCTTGCTCTGGGTGCGGCCAGCCACGAAGACGTGCATGCCGCGCTTGGCGAAGCGCTTGCAGAGGGCGCCGCCCAGGCCGTCCTCCGGGCCGACGCCCACGACGATTGCGATGTTCCGAGCGTCGCTCATAGTGTCTCCTCGAGGGCGAGTGCCTCCTTGAATGCGCCGCAAGCCTTCTTCATCGCGGCACGGGCGGCGGGGATGGTTCGTGTTTGGCCGAAGAAGCCGTGGATGAAGCCGTCGTAGCGCACCAGTTCGCAGGCGTTGCCAGCATCCGCGAGCTTGGCCGCGTAGGCTTCGCCTTCGTCGCGCAGCGGATCGTACTCGGCGGTCAGTACCAGTGCCGGGGGCAGATCCGAGAAGTCGTCGGCGAGCAGCGGCGAGGCGTAGGGATTGCGCCGCCCCTCGACGTCCGGCGCGTAGTGGTTCCAGAACCAGTGCATGGAATCCGCGGTGAGCAGATAGCCTTCGCCGTTCTCGCGGTACGAAGCGGTATCGAAATTGACGCCGTCCACCACCGGATAGACGAGCATCTGGTAGGCGATTCGCGGCGCTTCCGCGTCGCCGCTCCGGCGACGATCCCGCGCCATCTGCGCCACCACCGCGGCGAGATTGCCGCCCGCGCTGTCGCCGACGACCGCCAAACGGGCCGCATCGGCGCCCCAGGCGGCGGCGCGCTGGCTCGTCCAGACGGTCGCCGCGTAGCAGTCTTCGGCGGCCGCCGGGAAGGGATGTTCGGGTGCCAGCCGGTAGTCCACGGAGACGACCACCGCGTTCGCGCCTCGGCACAGTTCGCGGCTTTGGCAGTCGGCGGTGGTCAGATCGCCGATCACCCAACCGCCGCCGTGGAACATCATGGCGATCGGATAGGGGCCAAGCCCTTCGGGACGGTAGATGCGCACCAGCACGCCGTCGGCATCGTGCTCTTCGACGATGCGGACGGCGACCTCGGGCGCTTCCGGCTGCATGGCGCGATACATCTCGCGCCCGGTCTCCACGGGCAGGTCCATCAGGGGCGGCCCGTCGAGTTCGGCGAGCTGACGCAGCATGGCGTCGTATTCCGGGTGCAGCATTCGCGTCTCCTCGTCGTGCGTTGCGGCGATGTTAGCCGATAGCGGCATGGGCGGCGGGAATTCCGGTAAGATGGCTCGTTTCCACGGTGCTTGGGACGGTCGGCATGGGTGAGGACGCTCCGGAAGGCGCGAAGGAGGCGGCGGAAGCCGCGCGGCAGTTCGCCTTTCTCGAGAACACGCTGCTCAAGAACCGCACGCTCACGATCTTCGGCGAGATCGACACCGCGGTGGCGCGGCGCACCACGGAGAAGCTGCTCGCCCTCTCGTTCGAGAGCGACGATCCGATCACCGTGTTCATCGGCTCGCCCGGCGGCCATGTGGAGTCGGGGGATTCCATCTTCGACATGGTGCGCTTCGTCAAGCCCGCGGTGCGCATGGTCGGCACGGGCTGGGTCGGCAGCATCGCAACGCACATCTATCTGGCGACCGAGCGGGAGAACCGCTTCGCGCTGCCGAACACGCGCTTCCTCATCCACCAGCCGGCGGGCGGCTTCGGCGGCGACGCTTCGGACATCGAGATCCACGCCCGCGAGATCGTCAAGACCCGCGAGCGCATCAACGGCATCATCGCCGAGCAGACCGGCCAGCCGCTGGAACGGGTGGCGAAGGACACCGACCGCGACTACTGGATGAGCGTGGAGGAATCCATCGAATACGGGCTGGTGGGCAGCGTCGTCGCGTCCATCGCGGAACTGCCGGCTTGAGGCCGGAGGAATGGGCGGCCTAACGCTGCCCACGCGCCGTTCGGATATGGAGTAGACTCGGCGCACTCGCGGCTCGAACTGGCCGCGCAACACAAGCAACTCTTGAGGGGAAAGACGAATGGCGGTACGAGAAGTCGTAGTCGTGGACAGCGTCCGCACCGGGCTGGCCAAAGCCCACCGCGGCAGCTTCAACCTGACGCGCTCCGATGACATGCTCGCGCATTGCATCGACGCGCTGCTCGAAAGGAATCCCAACATCGCGCCGGGCGAAGTGGAGGACGTCGTCGTCGGCGCCGCCAACCACACCGGCGAGCAGGACGGCAATCTGGCCCGCTTGGCCGTGGTGCTCTCCAAGCTGCCGATCTCGACGGCGGGGATGACCATCAACCGATTCTGCTCTTCCGGCCTGCAATCCATCGCCATCGCGTCCAACCAGATCGCCTCCGGGCAGACCGACGTCGCCATGGCCGGCGGCGTGGACTCCATCTCGATGGGCGCCCGGCAGCAGCCCGGCAAGTCGAAGCGCAACCAGCGCCTGCTCGACGAGAAGCCCGAGATCTTCATGGCGATGGGCAACACCGCCGAGGTCGTGGCGCGGCGCTACCAAGTGACCCGCGAGATGCAGGACGAATACGCGCTGCAAAGCCAGGTGCGCTACGCCAAGGCGCAGTCCGAAGGCTGGATCGGCGAAGAGATCGTGCCCATGAAGGCCACCATGAAGAAGGTGGACAGGCAAACGGGCGAGGAGAGCTTCGAAGAGGTCATCGTGGATCGCGACGAGTGCAACCGCCCGACCACCACCATCGACGGCTTGGCGGGCCTGGCGCCGGCCTTCGAGGAAGACGGCACGGTGACGGCCGGCAACGCCTCGCAGCTTTCGGACGGCGCCTCCATGACCTTGCTGATGAGCGCCGAACGCGCCAACCAGCTGGGCGTCGAGCCGATGGGCGTCTATCGCGGCTTCACGGTCGCGGCTTGCGAGCCGGACGAAATGGGCATCGGGCCGGTGTTCGCCATCCCGCGCCTGCTGGAGAACTCCGGCCTGCGCAAGGAAGACATCGACCTGTGGGAGCTGAACGAAGCGTTCGCCTCGCAGTGCGTCTACTGCCGCAACGAGTTGGACCTGGACAACGACAAGTACAACGTCAACGGCGGCAGCATCTCCATCGGCCACCCGTTCGGCATGACCGGCTCGCGCTGCACCGGCACGATCCTGCGCGAACTGGAACGCCGCAACAAGCGCTACGGCGTCGTCACCATGTGCATCGGCGGCGGCCAAGGCGCGGCGGGCCTGTTCGAACGCGCCTAGCCGACGCATCGCGCTCCGGCTCGCGGAGCGCACACGCAAGCCGACCGCCTCGCCGGGGCGGTCGGCTTCGTCGTGAATGGACGCCGCGCGAGAGGGCGTCGTGAACCAGCCGGCGAAGCTGCTCGTCGTCGACGACGACGCCGAACTGCGCGAGTTGATCTCCGCTTTCCTCGCCAAGCAGGGCTACGAGATCGTCGCCGTGCGCGACGGCGCCGCCATGGATCGCGCCTTGGCGGCCGAGGACGTCGATCTCGTGATCCTCGACTTGATGCTGCCGGGCGAGGACGGACTCTCCATCGCCAAGCGGCTGAAGCGCGAAGCGGACGTTCCGATCATCATCGTCTCCGCCCAGGGCGAGGACGTCGACCGCATCGTCGGCCTGGAGGTGGGTGCCGACGACTACATGGGCAAGCCTTTCAATCCACGCGAGCTCCTGGCGCGAATCCGCGCCGTCATGCGGCGCACCAGCGGCAACGCCCAAGTGGTGGAGTTCGGCGACTTTCGCCTCGACGTACACGCCCACCGCCTCTCCAGAGCAGGCCAGACGGTGCCGCTCACCTCCGGCGAGTTCGACCTGCTGAGCATTCTCGTCCGCTATCCGAACCGGGTGCTGGACCGCGACCGCATCCTCGACCTCCTCACCGGCGCCGAGCGCTCGCCTTTCGACCGCAGCATCGACGTGCGCATCACCCGCCTGCGCAGCAAGATCGAGCCGGACCCGGCAACGCCCATCTTCATCCGCACCATCTGGGGCAAGGGCTACATGTTCTGTCCCGGCGCCGCGTAGCTCGGCGGTGCGGAAGGCGACGTTCAGATGCGTTGCCGAGCGGCCTCCACGGCGCGGCGCACGGCGGCCGGCGCGGTGCCGCCGAAATGGTCCCTGGCGGCCACCGATCCTTCCACGGAGAGCACGGCGTAGACGTCCTCGCCGATGCGCGGCGACAGCTCCCGCAGTTCCGCAAGCCCGAGTTCCGACAGCGCCAAGCCCCGTTCGGCGGCACTGGCGACCGCGCTCCCCACCACGGCGTGCGCATCGCGGAAAGGTACGCCCTTGCGCACCAGGTAGTCGGCGAAATCGGTGGCGGTGGAGTAGCCGGCTTGTGCCGCGGCGCGCATCGCCGCCGCGTTCGGGCGCATGGCCGCCACGATGTCGGCCATGGCGCGCAGGCAGTCGAGGAGCGTGTCCGCGGCGTCGAAGAGCGGCGTCTTGTCCTCCTGGTTGTCGCGGTTGTAGGCGAGCGGCTGGCTCTTCGTCAGCACCAGCAGGGCGTTCAGATCGCCGATCACGCGCCCGGTCTTGCCGCGCACCAGTTCGGCGACGTCCGGGTTCTTCTTCTGCGGCATGATGCTCGAGCCGGTGCAGTAGGCGTCCGGTAGCGCCACAAAGCCGAACTGCGGCGACGTCCACAGCACCAGCTCTTCGCACCAGCGCGAGAGGTGTACCGCGGCGATGCTGGCCGCGGCGCAGAACTCCAAGGCGAAGTCGCGGTCGCTCACGGCATCCAGCGAGTTGGCGGTAGGCGCGTCGAAGCCGAGCGCGGCGGCGGTCTGTTCGCGGTCGATTGGAAACGTCGTTCCGGCCAGCGCCGCGCTGCCGAGGGGCGAAAAGTTGAGGCGGCGGCGGCAGTCGCGGAAGCGGTCGCGGTCGCGGTGCGCCATCTCGAACCAGGCGAGCAGGTGGTGGGCGAAGACGACGGGCTGCGCGGTCTGCAAGTGCGTGAAGCCGGGCAGCACGGTGTCCGCATGGCCGCTCGCCAAGTCCACCAGCGCTCCGAGCAGCGCCGAAAACTGTTCGTCGAGCGCGTCGATGCGGTCGCGCAGCCAGAGCCGCACGTCGGTCGCCACTTGATCGTTGCGCGAGCGCGCCGTGTGCAGCTTCTTGCCGGCATCGCCGACGAGTTCGGTGAGCCGCGCCTCGATGTTCATGTGGACGTCTTCCAGCGCCTCGCGCCAAACGAACTCGCCGCGCTCGATCTCCTCGCGAATGCGCGTCAACCCGCCGACCACCGCCTCGTGTTCGGCGGCGTCGAGCACGCCGATGGAGTGGAGCATGTCGGCGTGGGCGATGGAGCCGAGGATGTCGTGATGGTATAAGCGCTTGTCGAAATCCACCGACGCGGTGAACCGCTCCACGAAAGCGTCGGTCGGTTCCGCGAAACGACCGCCCCAGATGCTGGATCGGCCCGTGTCCTTCTGGCTCATGGACGAAAAACTGGGGAGTTCGCAAGCCGCCAAGTATAGAGACGTTCGTGGAACGAATACGCATCGCCACCCGCCGCAGCAGCCTTGCGCTCGCCCAGACCGATGCGGTGGCCAGCCAGCTGCGCCGACTCGCCCCCGGCCTCGCCACCGAGCGCGTGGAAATCACCACCCGCGGCGACCTCTCCGCGGCCAGCGACCAGCCGGTACAGGGCAAGGGCGCGTTCGTCGAAGCGTTGGAGAGCGCCTTGCTCGACGGTCGCGCCGACATCGCCGTCCACAGCATGAAGGACATGCCCACCGCGCAAGACGAACGCTTCGCGCTCGTTTCCTTCGGCGAACGCGCCGATGCCCGCGACGCCCTCGTCGCCCGGGCCCCCGGCACGTCGCTCGGCGAACTGCCCCCCGGCGCCCGGCTTGGCACCTCCAGCCGGCGCCGCACCGCGTTGCTGGCAGCCTTCGACCGCGCATTGGACGTCGCGCCCGTGCGCGGCAACGTGGACACCCGCCTGCGTCGCCTCGACGCTGGCGACTTCGATGCCTTGGTGCTGGCTTGCGCCGGTCTGGAACGGCTCGGCCTAGCGCACCGCATCGCCCAACGCATCCCCCCCGAAGTGCTGGTCCCGGCGCCCGGCCAAGGCGCCATCGCCGTCGAATACGCCGACCGCCCCGAACTCGACGGCTTGATCGGCCTCGGCACGGTGGATGCCGTGGAACGCTGCGTCGCGGCGGAGCGGCGCTTGACGTGGCGTCTCGGCGCCGACTGCGCCACCCCTCTCGGCGCGACATGCGTACAGAACGGCGCGACGCTGCGCCTCCTCGCCGCTGTCGCCGACAACAACGGAGAGCGCCTGCTGCGCATTCAGTGCTCGGGCACGGACCCGCTCGCCCTCGGCGACGAGTCCGCGCGCCGCTTGGAAGCACTGGGCGTGGCCGAGCTGCTCTCCACATCGTGAGGCGTGGGCGGGCGCGGCCATGTTACGGTTGGGCTTGGCAATCGCACGACGCAGCTGCCGATGCATGGCGGGCGGAAGGAACTCGGGGCGGGGCTGGTGGCGAAGATCAAGAAGGATCTGGAGCTGGGCTAGTGGTCATCTCCTATGCAGTCGATTTGATGTCCGACGACGGCACCGTGCTCGTCACGTCGGCGGCGTTCCCGGAGTTGACGACCTACGGCGAGGACGAAGACGAAGCGATGGTCCGCGCCAAAGACGCGCTCGAGGAGGCGATTGCCGCCCGCATGGACGACGGCGCGGACGTTCCTGCGCCGTCCTCCGGCCGCCATCGGATCGCGCTGCCCCCATTGACGGCTGCGAAGGTGGTCCTCTATCAGGAGATGAAGCGTCAACGTGTGGGCAAGGCCGAGTTGGCAAGGCGACTCGGTTGGCGATTGCCGAGGATAGATCGCGTCTTGGACGTCCAACACCGCTCGCGACTCGATCACATCGCGGCGGCGCTGGACGCCGTTGGGCGGCGACTGGAAGTGGCTTAGGAGCGGCATTTGGATGCCGCGCGTCGATGCGGGCGTGGATCACCAGAACGGAACCGGGCGCCTCGCGTTTGGCGGCAGCGTTGCGGCAACTCGGCATCGGGGTCTTCGTCGCCCCCGTGCTGCGCATAGAACGCCGCCAGGCAGAGCCGCCTCAAGAGAGTTTCGACTTCGCCTTGTTCGTTTCCGAACACGCCGTGGTCCACGCGACAAGCAACGGCTGGCGGCATGCGCCGTGGCGCGGCTGCCCGGCCGCGGCCATCGGCACCGCGGCGGACGCCGCGCTGCGCGAACACGGCCTCGCCCCCTGCTTGCCCCCCCAAGCGAACGCCGCGAGCGTCTTGCAGGCTCTGCGCCCGCTACCGGCAAGGGCGATCGTGGTCAAGGGCGAGGGCGGCCGCGAGGTTCTGCAACAGGAGCTCCGCCAACGGGGCGGCAGCGTGGCGGAATGGAACGTCTATCGTCGCGTCGCAGCGGATGTGAACATCGCTGGCGAGAAGATCGATGCCATCGTCGTCGGCAGCGGCGAAGGCGCGGGAATGGTCGCCAAGGTCTGGTTCGCGGAGGGACGCAGCCGAACAGTGCCGCTGCTGGCGCCGTCCGAGCGCGTCGCCAAGCTAGCGGCGCGTTCCGGTTTCGCCAACGTGGTCGTTACACTCGGCGCGAATCCAAAGGCGGTGGCAGCGGTTCTTGCCGGCTTGCGCCGCACATGCAGCGGAGAACATAGGCTTGGCTGAACCGGAGGAACAGGAAGACGCGGCGCTGCCCTCGAAAGCGCCGCATTCCTCGGAAGCGGCGCATCCCTCGGATGCGGTGCGGCCGTCGGCGGAGCGCCCCGCCAAACGCGGCGGCACCGGGCGAGCGCTCGCTATGCTGGCGCTTCTCCTGTCGCTTGCGGCCACGGGAGTCGCCGGCTATGCCGCCTGGCTCGCTTGGCAGGCGGCCAGTCACGATGCGGTCGCGGCGCTCGACGAGCGGTTTGCCGCGCAGGCGCAACAGGAGTCGACGGAACTTCGCGCCTTGCGCACGGAGCTGGAAGCGCTCGCGTCGCGCACGGAGGAAAACCTGGCCGCGTTGCGCGAGGGCCATGTCCAGCACCGCGACCTCATTGCCGAAGCCGCCACCGAGAGCCGCGAAGCCGACCCTCGGCGCTGGCGGCTGGCGGAGGCGGAGTACCTGATGCGCGTGGCCAACCACCGCTTACTGATGGAACGCGACGCCGACGGCGCCGAGAACCTGCTTGCGCTGGCGGACGAGGTCCTAGCCGACGCCGGCGCCTTGGCCTACCACGACGTGCGGGCGCTGCTCGCGGAGGAGATGGCCGCGCTCAGGGCCTTCGAGAGCGTCGATGTGCAAGGCATCTTCCTGCGCTTAGAGGCGCTCAAAGGACAGCTCGACCAGCTGCCGCTGCGTCTGCCAGCGTACTCGGCGCCGCGTCCAGTCGCTGAGCCAGCCCAGGAAGAGGAGTCATCGGCGCTGGACACGCTGTTCCAGCGCATCGGCGGGCTGGTTCGCTTTCGCCGCCACGACGGCGAAGCGGTGCGGCCGCTGCTGGCACCGCGTCAGGCGGAGTATCTGGAGCTCAACTTGCGTTTGGCGCTGGACCGGGCCCAACTCGCAGCGCTGCGCCACGACCGAGAAGTCCATCGGGCCAGCGTGACGGCGGCACTGGATTGGCTGCGCCGCTTCGTCGATCCGACTCGGCCGGCGACCGAACACCTGCTGCGCGAACTCGACGCCCTGCTGTCCATCGACTTCGGCGGCGAACCGCCGGACATCTCGCGTTCGCTCTCGCGCCTCCGCGCCTCGCGCACGGCGCAGGACGATCAAGCGACGCCGGACGCCACGTGATCGCGTGGCTCGTTCTCGCCTTGCTGGCGCTGGCCTTGGGCGGCGTCCTGGCGGCGCTGCTGCTGCACGACCCGGGCTACGTCTTGATCGCCTACGCGGACGCCACGCTGGAAACGAGCCTGTGGGTCTCGCTCGCGGTATTGCTGGCGCTCTGGTTCACGCTGGCCGGCGCCCTGTTTCTGCTGCGCCGGCTGATGCGCGGCGGCGTTGGCGCGCGCGCCTGGTTCGCGTCGCGTCGACAACAGTCCGCCCGGCAGCGCTCCCTGCAAGGCGCGATGCTGCTGGCGGAGGGACGCTGGCGCGAGGCCGGCAAGGCCCTGCTCGCACCGCCCGCAACGCAGACGCCGCTGCTCGACTACTTCGGCGCCGCCAAGGCAGCGAACGAACTCGACGACTACGAACGGCGCGACCAGACGCTGGACCGCGCCAAGGAGGCCATCCCGGGTGCCGACTTCGTCGTGGAACTGCGCCGCGCCGAACTCCAGCAAGCGGCCGTCCAGTGGCGGCAGAGCGTCGCGACGCTTGCGCCGTTGCGCCAGCGAGCCCCGGGTCATCCAGCGGTACACGCCCGCTTGTTCGAGGCGCACAAGGCGCTCGGCGACTGGGACGCGGTGGCGGAACTCGCACCTTCCCTGCCGGACGACATGCCCGTGGACGTCCAGGTCGCTATCTGGCGCGCTCGGCTAGGCAATACGCCGGAGGGCGTCGATGCCACCGAACACGCAACCGGAGTCTGGCGCGCCATGCCGAAGCGCCTGCACGACGAAGAAGCCCTGCTCCTGGCCTACGTCGACGTGCTCGCAAACCGCGACGCGACCGCTGCCGAAGCGGCCTTGCGCACCGGCATCAAGCGGCGCTGGACCGACGCCTGGGTGTTGCGCTACGGCGAGATCCGCGCCAATCCGAGCAGCCAGCTGAAAACGGCCTCGAACTGGCTGAAACACCATCCAGACGATCCCGCCCTGCTTCTCACCCTGGGCCGCTTGGCTGCCGAAGCGGGCGAGTTGCCGCAAGCGAAGGAGCATCTGGAAGCGAGTCTTCGCGCCGAATCGAGCGCCGCCGCCCTTGCCGAACTCGGCAACCTGTGCGCGGCCAACGGCGAGCAGGCTGCCGCCAATGGCTACTTCCAGCGCGCCCTCGCCGCAACCACGCCGATGCGGTGAGATCGCGCCTCCGGCCGCTGCTCACGCCGCGGCGTCCGCCTTGTTCGCGGCGGAGCTCGGCGGCTCGAAGCGCCACAGGCCAGTGAGGGTCGTCCCCGCCAGCAGGATCGCGAGCGAGACCACCACGCCCGGCAGCAAGCCCGTCAGCGCGTCCGTGGCGGCCACCACCCCGCCCAGCAGCAGCGCGGAGACCGGGCTCGCCACCATGAAGCTGGCGATGAGGATGGCGAGGATCTTCGCCCGATGCGCCTCCGGGGCGAGCTCCTGCACCGTCGTTCGCACGACCGTGGTGGTGACCCCCATGTTCACGCCCCAGCCGAGAATCAGGGCGAAGAAGAGCCAGCTCGGCGGTTGCAGCCAAAGCCCGAGCAGAAGAACGACGCGGGTGATCTGCATCAGCAGAAAGACGCGCCCCGGACGGCGCAGAGGCATCAGGAAGAACAGCAGCAGCGTAGCCCCCGTGCTGCCGACCGTGAAAACCGTGAACATGTTGGCGAGGAAGGCACCGTCGCCGGCATAGACGTCGCGCACCACCAGCGGCATCACGACGATGTAGGCGCCGGCGTTGAACAGGCCGGAAACGAAGTTGATGGCGATGATGTCGCGCAACAACGGCGCCTTCCACAGCGCCCGAGCACCCGCGGCGAGATCCGATCCCAGCGCTGGCGCCGCGTTGGTCAGCGGCTGCGGCGTCAGCCGGGCCGTGGCAGCGGCCGCCACCGCGAACAAGCCGGCCTGGATGAGCAGCACGGTGCCGAGGCCCAGAGTTTCCAACTGGCCGGCGAGCTGATATGCGCCGATGCCGACCAGCGTGGTGGCGAACGTGGTCAGCGCGACGGTGCGCTGAATGTCCATCCGCGTCACGTTGTTCAGCATCCGCGCGCGCGCCGGGTCGCTCGCGGTTTGCAGCAGCGCCATGGCGATGCCGAAGGCGATGATCGGCCAGTACGAGAGATGCCCCACGCCGGCCATCATCGCCAACGGCGGCAGGCAGGCCGCCAAGGCGAGCACGATGAGCAGCTTGCGGCTGTCGAGTCGGTCCGCGAAGACGCCGCCGACGAGCAGCATCAGCAGCGGCGGCATCTCCATCAGCGCCCGGCTGGCGCCGAGCTCCATCGCTTCCACGTCCAAGTGGAAGACGAGCAGCCACTGCACCAGATAGGTCTGCACGGTCATCGCCGCGAGCCACGCGCTCGAACTCGCGAGATACCAAGGGAACTCGGCGCGTCGCGGTAGCCGCGCCGCCTCGGCGCTCATGGATACGGCATCGTCAAGGCTCCACGGCGGCGCGGTGCGCCACGCGACTCAGGCGTCGTCACAGGCGGCACCGGTGCCCGCGAGCAGTACCGGGCGGTCACAAGCAATACTGGGTAATGAGCGCCGTCAGCGCGTCTTCCATCGGCTGCAGCTGCCGGGCGTCCAGAAACTCGTCCGGCTGATGGGCCTGGTCGATGGACCCCGGGCCGAAGACCACCGTCTCCATGCCGAGCGATTGGAAGAACGGCGCCTCGGTGCCGAACGCGACTGCGCCGGCGCGTCGCCCGGAGAGCTTCTCCAACGCGCCCACCAAGGCCCCTTCCGCCGGCGTTTCGTAGGGCGAGACCGGATTGAACTTGGTGTAGACGGTAGTGGGCGTCGCGCCCCCAGCTGCCTCTACGCAAGTGCGCAGATCGTCCACCACGGTCGGCGTGTCCATGCCGGGCAGCAGGCGCAAGTCGATCTGCAGTTCGGCGTGGCCGCAGATGCGGTTCGGGTTGTCGCCAGCGCGCAGGCAGCCGAGATTGAGGGTGGGGGTCGGCACCTCGAAGGCCGTATCGACATGGCGCTGGGCGAGCTGGGCGCGAAACTCCAGCAGAGCGCCCATCACGCGGTGCATCCCCTCCAAGGCGTTGTCGCCAAGGGCCGGATTCGAGGAGTGGCCGGAAGAGCCCTGCACTGCGATGGTTAGCATGGCGACGCCCTTGTGCGCGCGCACGGGACGCATGCCGGTCGGTTCGCCGATCACCGCCGCCGCGGCCTTGGGAATGCCCTGTGCCGCGAGATAGCGAGCGCCGTCCATCGACGACTCTTCGTCCGCCGTGGCGACGATGGTGAGCGGCTGCGCCAGCTTCGAGTCCGCATGACGCTGCGCGGCGGCAAGCGCCAGCGGGAAGAAGCCCTTCATGTCGCAGCTGCCGAGCCCGTAGTAGCGCCCGTCCCGTTCCAGCAGCGAGAACGGATCGTCGCGCCACAGCGCCTCGTCGCAAGGCACGGTGTCCGTATGCCCGGCCAGCACCAGCCCGCCCCCGCCGCCACCCCCGCGCCGAGCGATCAGGTTGCCCTTGCCGGGCTTCTCCGGCAACGGCAGCACCTCCACCTCGAAACCCAGGTCCTCCAGCCACCCGGCAAGGTGCTCGACGACGCCCAGATTGCCCTGATCGCGTTCACGATCCGTGCAGCTCACCGACGGCTCGCCAACGAGCGTCTTCAGCATCTCCAAAGGCGGCGGGATTCGCATGGCCGGCTCCCCCTCGACACCATCAAACAATCGTATGCGAGCTGTTCCGCTAGGCGGCCCGTTCCAAGGCCAGTAGGTGGCGTTTCGTGTCCAGGCCGCCGCCGAAGCCGGTGAGGGCGCCGTTCTTGCCGATCACGCGGTGGCATGGAATCACGATCGGCAGGGGATTGCGGGCGTTGGCGGCGCCGACGGCACGTACGGCGCGGGGGTTGCCGAGTTCTTCGGCGATGTCGGCGTAGCTGCGGGTCTCGCCGTAGGGGATGCGTTGCAGGGCGTCGAGCACTTGGCGCTGGAAGGGGGTGCCGCTCGGCTCGAAGGGGAAGTCGAACTTGCGGCGTTTGCCTGCGAAGTACTCGGCCAGTTGCGCCTGCGCTTGCGGGAAGGCGCCCTTCTGGTGATGCCAGCTTGGATCGGGCCGTTGCGCTTGGTCGCCAGCGGGGAAGCCGATGATCTCCAGCACACCGTTGGTTCCGGCGAGCAGCAAGTCGCCGATGGGCGTTGCGGTGTAGGTGTAGGTGTAGGTGTAGGTCGTCATTGCGATGCCTCGTCTGTTGATTGGCAAGCCGTCGGCGCACGGCTGGCCTCGGCGGCGCTGGAACGGGACTGCCACAGGAGCATCGTCGCGTAAGCCCGCCAAGGCCGGCAGGGTTCGGCCCATTGTCGCGCTTTGGCGCCCTTGACGCCTAGCACTTTGTGAACGCCCCAGTCCGAGTCGGGGAAGGCGTCGGCGTCGCGGCTCACGCGCATGGCGGCGTACTCCGTCGTCCAAGGGCCGACGCCGCGGATGGCGGCGAAGCCTCGGCGCAGAGAGTCCGCGTCCAGCAGCCACGCGTCGCCCTCGTCGCATACGCGCCGAGCCAGTTCGGAGACCGCCCTGCCGCGCGTTCCCGGGATGCCGATGGCGGCCACCTCGGCCTGCGCCAGCGCGCTTGCGCTGGGGAAAGCGCCAGCGCCGAAGCGCTCGCACAGGACGGTCGCGAGCCGCGTCGTGCGGGCCACGCTCACCTGCTGGCCGAGAATCGCCCGCACCGCGCCTTCGAAGGCGTCCCAGACGCCGGGGACGCGAATGCCCGGCGCGTCGCGCACCAAGGGGCGCAATGTCGGCACACTCGCCAAGTGGCCGTCGATGGCGGTCGAATCCGCGTCGACGTCGAAGACGCGGCGTACGCTTGCGAGAACGCGGTCGGCTTTCGCGGCTGCCTTCGCCGGAATCGCCACGTGCAGGGCGTCGTCGCCAAGAGACACCTCGATCCAAGTGTCATCGGCAAAGCGTCGGCGAAAGCGGTAGCCAGAACCAGCCTCGATGCCGCCGACGGCTCGCACGGCGAGAAACGAGAACACCCACGCCGCGTTGTAGGGCTGGCGCAACGGCAAACTGTGCTCGACACCGCCGCGCAGCCCGTCTCGGCGCGATGTCGCCAAAAGGGAGCTGCCGATTTCAGCGCCGGGTGGCGACGCCGCGATAGGTGAACGTGGCGAACTTCGGCCCCGGCAAGTAGCTAGTTTGCAGTTCGTCGATGCGAAAGCCGGCGTCCGCGATTAAGCGGTCCGGCTCGCGGGCGAGGTGGCAGCCCCCGGCGATGCACTTCCACGCCGGCTCCAAGCGCCTCTGCCAGCGCAGCCATTTGCGCTCCGGGCTGGCGCCATGTTCGATGAAGACCAGCCGACCTCGCGGCGCGAGAACGCGGCGCAGTTCCGCAAGCGCGCGGTGGACGTTGGGAATCGAGCACAGCGTCCAAGTGGTGAGCACCGCGTCGAAGGCGGCGTCCTCGGCCGGGACGGCCTCGGCGGAAGCGTTGTGGATTCGCACTGGGAAGGGCGCTGCGGCGATGCGCTCGCTGGCCAAGGCCACGATCTCCGCCGCCGGTTCCAAGGCGTCCAGCGACTTCGGCCCCGCATCGCCATCGGCGTAGTGCTTCAGGTTGTGGCCGGTGCCGAAGCCGATCTCCAGTACGCGCCCGCGAAGACGCGGCACGAACTGCGCGCGCAGTTCCGACATCGGCTTCTGCCCGCAGGCCGCTTCGATCAGCTTCGGCAGCACATGGCGCGCGTACAGCCCCATCAGAGAGTCGCCTCCTCCGCCATCACGAACTCGGCACCTGCGGCACGTGGCGAAAGTTCGGGTCCGCGAGGAACTTGCGCTTCAGCGCCAGCATTTCGCGCCAGGTGGCGCGCAGGCCGTGCGGCGCCGGCGGCAGGTCGTGGGCGATGGCCTTGCGCAGCTTCGGCAGGTTGTAGAACGGCACCGCCGGGTACATGTGGTGTTCCAAGTGGTACTGCATGTTCCAGTAGTAGAACGCCGGCAGCCAAGAGCAGGTGAACGTGCGCGTGTTCATGCGGAAGTCCGGCACGTTGGCGTTCAGGCCGTAGTGCTGCGGCAGGCCGCACAGGAACCCCAGCCAGCCGCAGTAGAACGTGCCGAAGGTGTACACGACGATTAGAAACCAGTGCCCGCTGGCCGCGAACGCCAGCGCCAAGGCGCCGTGGCCGACGAGCAGCGTCCGCGCCCAGGCGCGATGGCGGCGGTGCAAGCGTACGTCGGATTCCGGCAGCACATGCTGGTACCACGCGCCGCGCACTTCCCCGCGCGCATGCCGCCACACCGTCGCGAGGCGCTGCCAGGTGGCTTGCGGATTCCACGCCACCAGCCCGAGCCAGACCCGCCAGCGGCGCAGGCTGAAACGGATGGGCAGCAGCACCTCGCCGTCGTAGTGCGCGTGGCAGGTGGCCTGGTGGTGGATGGCGTGGCTCTTCTGGTACCAGATGTAGTCCGACCAGCTGATGAAGGCGTACACCTTCTCGAAGAATCCGTTGAGCGCCCGCGAGGTGAACACCGTGTGATGCTGCAGCTCGTGTACCGCGATGAGGCCCATGAACGGGCCGATGGTGCCGTGGACGAAAAGCGCCGCCACCAGGAGCGGCACGCTCCACGGCCAGTTGCCGCCGTCGATGTTGGCGAACACGAAGTAGGCACCGGCGCCGGTGGCGAAGAAGAGCCCCAGATGGCAGAGCGTTTGCGCCCAAGCGCGGAGGTTGTTGCGGCGCATCAGTTCCGCCAGCACGTCGCCGTCGATGGGGCTGCGGTACCACGCGAGCCGGGGTCCGCTGGCGAACGGCGACGGGGCGGCGGGGACGGCCGCCGGTTCTTCGACCGGCGCGGCGGGTTGGCGTTGCTGTGCGGCGGTGGACGCCATGGGGTGTGCGACAAATCGTAGGTCAGTGGTTGCTCACTGGGTCCGATCTCGGGCGGCGAGTCGAGCGACGCGGCCGTTGCGGAGGACGGATTGGCGCCCGATGCCGTTCAGAGCGCGCCGTGGCTGAAGCCGCCGTCGTCGGTGGTCGCCGCGCCCGGGCCGTTCTGGCGCGGAGGTCGGCGGTCGAGGGGGTTGAGCCAAGGCGGGTCTCGTACTCTTGGCGTTTTTGCGAAACGAGCCAGGGGAAGGAGACCCGCCATGGCGACAGGGACTGTCGAGGAGTTGGAAGAGGAACGCAAGCGCGAAGAGGGTGAAGGCGCGGGGCTGCGGCGGGAGCTGGTGGCGGCGACGGCGCGTTTGGCGCGGTTCGAGATGGCGCGCTGCGGGTCCGGTTCGAGGGATGCGGCGCTGCTGGACATGCGGCTGCGCGCGGACATGCAGGAGTTGGCGCGGCAAGGGCTGGAGCTGGCGTACGGGAAGGACGACGCGGCGCCGTGCGCGTGCCCGGCGTGCGGCGGTCGGACGCGGCTGCTGCGGGTCGACGAGGTGCGCGTGGAGACGGTGCTGGGGAGCGTGCGGGTGGAGATGGCGCGGCGCGGGTGCCGGGAGTGCGGGCGCAGCGTTCGCCCGCGGGCGCGGCGGCTGGGCGTCGAGGGTTCGATGACGCCGTCGGCGCGGCGTCTGGCGAGCCTGGCGGGTTCGCAGTGCAGCTACGCGGGGGCGGACGAGTTGCTGCGCGAGCTGTCGGGGCTGAACTTCGGCGCGAAGCGGGTGGAGCGGACGACGCGGGCGGTGGGCGACGATCTGGAGGCGTGGCGGTCGGAAGGGGGAGGCGACGGCGACGGGGCCTCGCTGGCGCGGGAGGCGTCGAAGCCGGGGCGGAAGCTGTGCTGCGCGGTGGACGGCACGGGCGTTCCGGCGCTGCCGAGCGAGACCGAGGGGCGTTCCGGCAAGGACGGCGGACGGGCTGGCACGCGCGAGGCGAAGGTGGGCGCGCTGTGGGTGTCCGAGACGGACGCCGAGGGCCGCCCGCGCATGGTGGAGGGCGCGGCGGTGCTGTTCGCGGCGATCGAGAGCGCGGCGGAGACGCCCGGCCGGGAGTCGCCGTTCGAGCGGCGGCTGCTGCGCGAACTGGCGGCGGCGGGCTGCGGGCCGGGCGACGTCGACGTGTGCGTCGGCGACGGCGCGGAGTGGATCCGGCGGGTGTTCGACGACTGGTTCCCGGACGCCGAGAGGATCGTCGACTACTACCACGCGGCGGAGTACCTGTGGGCGGCGGCGCGCGCCCGCCACGGCGACGGCGACCTCGCCGAGGCGTGGGCGAAGAAGCTGTGCGCGATGCTCAAGGCGGGCCGCGTCGACGACGCCCTGGACGACCTGCGCAAGCGCGGCGGCGAAGCCGAGGAGTGCCGCCGCGCGGTCGCGTACCTCGGCGCCCGGCGCGACCGCATGCGCTACGACGAATACCTCGCCAGCGGCCTGCCGATCGGTTCCGGCGTCATCGAGGCGGGCTGCAAGAACGTCGTCGGCCAGCGCGCGAAAGGCCCCGGAATGCGCTGGACCGTGGCCGGCGCCAACCCCGTCCTCTGGCTCCGCTGCGCGCGCATCGGAGGCCAGCTCGACGACTACTGGAACGACCGCGTCGCCGCACTCGCCGCTTGAGAATGGACTTGGTGAGCAACCACTGACCTACGATCTGTCGCACACCCGACGCCATGTGGGCGCTTGCATTGGATGGTGGGCGTAGATTAGCACCCGATCCTGTGGAGATGCGCGGTAGGAACCGACGCGCCGCTCAGGCGGCGTGTATGCTGGCGCCGGCGGCATGCGGAACGACGGCGAGGCGATGTCCGATTCCTATCCCCCGATTCCCTACGGACTGGGCCACTTCCCCACCGTCCGGCGCGACGGCTTCTACTACGTGGACAAGACGCGCTTCGTACGCGAACTGGAGAAAGTCCGCTTCGCGTTCTTCGTGCGCCCGCGTCGGTTCGGCAAGACGCTCTGGCTGACGATGCTGGACGCCTACTACAACCGCAACGTCGCGGACAAGTTCGAGGCGGTATTCGCCGGCACGGACATCGGTACCAACCCCACCGCCAACCGCAGCCGCTACGTGGTGCTTTACTTCGACTTTTCCGCGGTCAAGCACGCGCTGCCGACGCTAGAGGCGGAGTTCGAAGGCTACTGCGCCATCCAACTGGAGGGCGTGCTGCGGCGCAACAAGGATCTCTTCGACGAGCGGATCAGGCAGCGCGTTGATGAGCAGCCATCGATCAACCAGAGACTCGCGGCGCTCTTCCAGCACGTCCGCGACCACGACATTCCGCTGTACGTGCTGATCGACGAGTACGACAACTTCGCCAACACGATTCTCTCGGAGCAGGGTGCCGAGGCGTACCGCGCCTTCACCCACGGCGGCGGCTTCTACCGCAGCTTCTTCGGCACGCTGAAGGCCGGTACCGCGGAGGCTGGCGGCATCGAGCGGCTGTTCGTCACCGGCGTCTCCCCGGTGACGATGGACGACGTGACCAGCGGCTTCAACATCGCCACCAACATCAGCCTGCGCCCGCAGTTCAACGCAATGCTGGGCTTGAGCGAGGGCGAGGCGCGGGCCATGCTGGAAATCTACCGGAAGGCGGGCGCGATCCGCGAGGAGGTCGACGATGCGCTTGTCACGATGCGCGAGTGGTACAACGGCTACCGCTTCGCCAAGACCGCCCGGGAAGACCTGTACAACACCGACATGGTGCTTTACTACCTCAACGAATCCATCGCGCTCGGCGAGCCCCCGGATCAGCTGATCGACCGCAACGTGCGCGTGGACTACGGCAAGCTGCGGCACCTCTTGATCGTCAGCCGCCAGCAGGCGGAGAAGGCGCGCCGGGAGCGGGGCGCGGTCGAGTTGAACGGCAACTTCGACCTGCTGCGGCAAGTGATCGAAGAGGAAGGCGCCCAATGCGACCTGCGCGACGGCTTCCCGTTGCGCGAACTCGGCAAGCGGGAGAACTTCCTCTCGCTGCTGCACTGCTTCGGCCTGCTCAGCATCCGCGGCACGGTGGAGGGGCGGCCCCGCCTCGGCATCCCCAACCAGACCGTCAAAAGCCTCATGTACGGCATCCTGCGAGACGCCTACGACGAGGCCGGCGTGTTGTCCGTGGACATCTACCGCTTCACGGACCTCGTCCACGAGATGGCCTACCGCGCTGCCTGGCGGCCGGTGTTCGAGCATCTGGCGGAGGCGGTGGAGCGGCACGCTGGCATCCGCGACCATCTGGCCGGCGAGAAGACGATCCAGGGCTTCCTGGCGGCGTATCTGGCGGCGACCAACTACTACCTGTTCCACTCGGAGCGGGAACTCGGCGGCGGCTACGCGGACATCTGGCTGGAACCCAACGCAGTGGCGCACCCGGAGGCGCCGCTCGGCTACCTCTTGGAGCTCAAGTGGCTGAAGCCGAGCGCAAGCGACGTCCAAGTGTCCGCGTTGGCCGACGAAGCAAGAGCACAGCTGCGCCGCTATCTCGGCGACGAATCGCTTCGGCAGCGTCGCCCGCGCGTTCGCTACGTCGGCTTGGCGCTGGTCTACCACGGCTGGAAACTCGCCAGCGCGGAAGCCGTGGAAGCGGGCTGACCGACAGCGAGAGCGCCGTGGCCCGCCGACGGTGCCGCTGGCTCACTCTCGGGACGAACGCATCAACGCCTGGTAGAGTGGCTCGCCGGCGGCCAAGGCGTCGTGGTCGCCACATCCACCAACGGCCACACGACGCGAAAGAAGCCGCGCACGGGGAGTAGCCCCCGATCCTGTGGGGATGCTGGGGATGCGCGGCCCAAAGCGGGCGACAGCGCGATCCGAATACAATGGCGGGCGTTTGCCGCTTCGAGCCGAACGACCATGCAGCTTCCGCCCGTAGAGTTGGAACCGGTGGTGGTGGAGAAGGCTTGGGGGCGGGAGATCTGGTACAGCGGCATCGAGGCGCGGGGGGAGAGCCGCGTGCATTCGGCTGGCGCATCCGTTCCGCTGTCGCGCTATCTGCGCGAGCATGGCCGCGACGCGGACGTCGTGCTCTTGAAGGCGCTGTGCCCGGACAAGGGCGATCTGTACATGGAGGTCCACGACGCGAAGTGGGAGGTCTACGTCGTGGACCACGTGGACGAGTCGCTTCGACCCGATGGCGGCGCCATGCTGCTCGGCGCGAACCAGTGCCGCCGGCGGATGCTCGGCGAGGGGTTCCGGGCGGCGCTGCTGGAAGCGGCGCAAGAGGCCGAGTCCGACGGCGCGAAGCTCCCTCGGGTCGCTGGCTTCCTCAATGCCGTTCCTCTGCGCCCCGGCGACTTGGTGACGATTCCGCCACGGATGCCTCATTCGTTGCTGCGCGGCGTGCGGGTCATCGAGTTCCAGACCCCGGCGTTCGAACGCAAGATCCTCGCCGCCAGCCAGCCCGTGACGACGCAGAACGGCTGGGACAGCGCGGCGGCCGTCGCCGCCATGGACATCGACCTCGCGCCGAACGTGCGCAGGCGCCCCGGTACCGGCGAGGCAACGCGCACGGCGGATTTCGCCGTCGTCGCGCTCGGCCCGGGCGCGAGCAGAGTGGTCCCGCAGTGGTCGGTCGGCTGGGTGCAGGCCGGCGAAATCCGCGCCGGCGATGTTCGCTTCGGGGCGCGCACTGCCTTCGTGGCACCAGCACAAGTGGAACTGCAGGCGAGCGAGAACGGTTGGGCCCTCGTCGCCGAAGAACTCGCCGAGAACGCGGCGCGTTCGTGTTCCAATGACGACCTCCAAGGGGCGCAAGCGACGGGGAGAGCATGAACGAAGCGGACAGCGAACTGATCGTCGAGCAGATCCAGATCGGCCCGATGGCCAACTTCACCTATCTCGTGGGCTCCCGCAGCACGCGGGAGGTGGCCGTGGTGGACCCGGCGTGGGACATCGACGGCCTGCTCGCCCACATCGAGGAACGCGGCTACACCCTCACCGCCGCCCTCGCCACCCACTACCACCCGGATCACGTCGGCGGCGGCATGGGCGGGCGCAGCATCGCTGGCGTCACCGAACTGCTGGCGAAGAATCCGGTGAAGATCCACGCCCACCGCCACGAAGCCGCTGGCATCCGCCGCGTCACCGGCGTTTCGGAATCGGACATCGCCAAGGTGGATTCGGGCGACCGGCTGCGCGTCGGCGCCATCGAGATCGAGTTCCTGCACACCCCTGGCCACACGCCGGGCTCGCAGTGCTTCCGCGTCAAGAACACCCTGGTCTCCGGCGACACGCTGTTCATCGACGGCTGCGGGCGGGTCGATCTGCCCGGCTCGGATTCCGAGCAGATGTACCACAGCCTGCAGAAGCTCAAGGCGCTGCCGGACGACACCCTGCTCCTGCCCGGCCACAACTACGGCGCCGTGCCCAACGCCACCATGGGCGAAACAAAGAAAGTGAACGCTTACTTAGCGGTGCGAGACCTGCCCACTTGGCAGCAGGTCATGGGCTAGGCGCAAGACCGGCCCGCCGCCGCTGCTACTGATTCGCTCTCTCGAACATGCGGCGGGCCGGTGGTTGGCGCTGGCTACAGCGAGTAGCAAGGGCCGCCGGGCGTGGGGAAGTAGGGGCACGTTTGGGATGGGTCCGGGCCCCAGTACTCGGCGCCGTTGCCCACCGGCGCGAA
Organism: Candidatus Azotimanducaceae bacterium; assembly: GCA_965243175.1. GTDB lineage: Bacteria > Pseudomonadota > Gammaproteobacteria > Pseudomonadales > Azotimanducaceae > VXYL01. The sequence continues at coordinate 4,876,588 of OZ251532.1, forward strand.
CTCGGCGCCCTGCCCTTGCCCGTCCGGGGCGAACGGCTGCGCCTGGACGATGCCGCAAACCGCGATCACGGCCACAACGCTTGCAAGCAAGCGAGTCCTCGCGTTCTTCTTCATGGCTGCTCTCCTTTGTTGGTTGATTGAGCGGAGAGCAACCGTAAGCGGATGGGGAGGCGTTCGTTAGGGGCGATCGCCCCGGCGCGGTGTGCGAGATGTCTGAAAATCGCCGCCGTCATCGCCCTTGGTTCGACGCCCGATAAGTGCCGCTGCATTGCCGGTGGAGTCTCGGGCGGCGAGCAAATGGTCGATCAGCACCGCCACGCCGTCGTCGTTGTTCGAGCGGGTCGTCCAGTTCGCGGCTTCGCGGACCGCGGGTTCGGCGTTGCCCATCGCCACCCCCAAGCCGGCGCCCAGAATCATAGGCAGGTCGTTCAGCGCGTCGCCAACGGCTGCGATGGCGGTCTTCTCGACGATGCCGATCCCCGCGGCGTAGCGCTCCAGCGCATGCCACTTGTTCACGTGGCCGAGGATGGTCTCCAAGTACCAGCCCGGCGTTTTCTTCGACTCCACCAGCACCGTGGAGAAAGCGTCCAAGCGGTCGATGGCGCGTTGCAGCGCCGCGAGTGGTTCGCGTTCGCCGAAGCAGCCGACCATCAGCACGTCCTCGCGCCCGGCGAGTTCCGTTTCGGTGTCCGGCTGGCCGACATCGCCGTTGACGTCCATGTAGTGGTGCGTCTCCGGGTTCCATGGAACGTTGGCGTCCATGAGGAAGTCCGCGCCGCCGCGTTGGTGCGAGTCGCGATGCAGCATGAGCGTCAGGCGATGCTCGCGGGCAAGCGTCAACAGCGTAGCGACTTGGCTCGCCGCGAAGGGTTCGCTTTGCAGCACTTCGCCGGCGGCGTCCTTCACCAGCGCGCCGCCCAGGCAAATCGCTGGCAGCGGCGTTTCCATGCGATCGGCGACGAACCGCGTCGTGCGGTAGCGCCGCCCGGTCGCAAGAACAACGTGCAGCCCCTGTTCGCAAGCGCGACGCACGGCGTCCCGATTGGCGGCCGAAACCTCGTCGTCGTCGCCAACCAGCGTACCGTCGATGTCCACCGCGAGCAGCGAAACTGCGCTTGCGAGATGCGCCGGGAAGTCCGCTGCCTGGCCCTCGCGGGAAGCCGAGCCGCCTAGCAGAGCAGGAACTCCAGCAACGCCTTCTGCGAGTGGAGACGATTGCCGGCTTCCACCCACGCCACCGAGCGCGGATCGTCGAGCAGGTCGGCGCTGATCTCTTCGCCCCGGTGCGCTGGCAGGCAGTGCATGAACAGCACGTCGTCCGCGGCCTGGTCCAACAGGGCGGCGGTGATCTGGTAGCCGTCGAAGGCGCTTCGCCGCTGCGACTCCTCGCCCTCGTGCCCCATCGAAGACCACACGTCCGTCACCACCAGATCGGCGCCGGCAACGGCTTCGGCGGGAGATTCCACCAAGCGCACGGACTCGCCGCACTCCCCCGTCGGCGCGTGGCTGTGCGGCGTGGCCACCCGCAACTGGAAACCGAACAGCGGCGCGGCGTCGATGTACGACTGGCACATGTTGTAGCCGTCGCCGATGAACGCCACGGTGGCGCCAGCGATGTCGCCGCGGAACTCGTTGTAGGTCTGCACGTCCGCCAGCAACTGGCAGGGGTGAAAACGACTCGTCATGGCGTTCACCACCGGCACCCGCGAAGCTGTTGCGAAACATTCCAGCTGGCCTTGGTCGAGGGCGCGGATGGCGACCGCATCGACCATCTGCGAGAGCACGCGGGCGGTGTCCTCCACGGGTTCGCCGCGGCCGAGCTGCGAATCGTTGGCGTTGATCAGCAGCGCATGGCCGCCCAGCTGATGCATGCCGACCTCGAAGGCGACTCGCGTGCGCGTGGAGCTGAGTTCGAAGATCAACGCCAAGGTGCGCCCGCGCAAGGGCTCGTAGCGCTGCCCGTCGGCCGTCATCGCCTTGAGCGTGGCGGCGCGCTGCACCACGTGCGCGAGTTCGTCGCGGTTGAAGTCCGCCAGAGTGAGGAAGTGGCGGGCGGCCATCGCCTAGTCCAAAGCCTCGATCAGGCCGATCACCGCATCCACGATCTCGTCTGCTTCGGCGTCGCTCATCGTCAGCGGCGGCAGCAGGCGCACCACGGAGTCCGCAGCGACGTTGATGAGCAGCCCCGCTTCGAGCGCCGCGCCGATCAGCTGCGTACACGGTTCGTTCAGTTCCACCGCCACCATCAGCCCCTTGCCGCGAATCTCCTTGACGCGGTTGTTGCCCTGCAAGCCTGCGCGGAACCGCGCCAGCATCCGCTCGCCGAGTTCGGCGGCGCGTTCGGTGATGCCGCCTTCGACCAGTTCGTCGAGCACGGCATTGGCGGCGGCACTGGCCAGGAAGTTGCCGCCGAAGGTGGAACCGTGGGTGCCGGCCACCAGCATCTGCGCCGCCACGCCCTTCGCCATGCAAGCGCCGATGGGCATGCCGTTGCCGAGACCCTTGGCCAAGGTCACCACGTCCGGCACCGTGTTCGTGTGTTGAAACGCGAAGTAGCGGCCGGTGCGCCCGTTGCCGGTCTGCACTTCGTCGAGCATCAGCAGCCAGTCGTTGGCGTCGCAGATGGCGCGCAGCGCATCGAGATAGCCAGCGTCGGGAATGCGGATGCCGCCCTCGCCGAGAATCGGCTCCACCAGCAGCGCCGCCACTTCCTTGTTGTTGGCGGCGATGCGTTCGATGGAGGCCACGTCGTCGTAGGGAGCGCGCACGAAACCGGCGAGCAGCGGCTCGAAACCCGCATGCACCTTGCGGTTTCCGGTGGCGGTGAGGGTCGCCATGGTGCGCCCGTGGAAACTGCCGTCCGCGACCACCACGCCCGGCGCATCGATGCCGCGGCTGTGGCCGTAGAGCCGGGCGATCTTGATGGCCGCTTCGTTGGCTTCCGCGCCGGAGTTGCAGAAGAACACGTTGTCCATTCCGGAGAGACCGCAGAGCCGGTTCGCCAAGCGTTCCTGGGCCGGAATGCGGTACAGATTGGAGGTGTGCAGCAGCGTGGACGCCTGCCCGGCGATGGCTTGCGCGACCTTCGGATGGGCATGGCCAAGGCCGCAGACGGCGATTCCGGTCAGGGCATCCAAGTAGCGTTTTCCCGCGTCGTCGTAGAGGTAGCTCCCTTCGCCGCGCACGAAGGACACCGGCAGGCGGGCGTAGGTCGGCATTACCGTGGCGGGAATCTCCGGGGAAGCATCTGCCATGGACAATCTCCTTGCAGGGCTGAACAGGCTGCGAAGAACCGGCACCGCGCCGCTCAGCCAACGCGGACGCCCTTCGCCAAGCCCAAACAGAAACGGGCAGCCTCCGCTGCCCGGTCAAACGAAGATGCTAGCGAAAACCGGACGTTGGTTTCAATGCCGCAGCGTTGGATTTCAACGCAAAGCAACAACGGCCAAAAGGGGTGGCTACGACTTTGCGCCAACAGCCGTGCGCGCACGGGAGAAACGGTGGTGAACGGTGTCCCAGGCGCGGGTGCGCAGATGCCGAACCGCTGCCGCCAACGCGGATGGCGCGCCGAGGCGCTCGATGCCTTCGCAAGCCACCGCGGGAACGTAGCCGGTGCGGTCGGCCAGCGCGGCAACGAGCGCGGATTCCAGTTCCGGCGCTGGCTCGTCCTGGCTGGCGTTGGCCGTCAGCGCCCAGCAGGCGGCGTAGCGCACTTGATCCTGAATGCTCCAATGTTCGCCCATGGCGGGGACTTCCCAGCCGGGCCTCTCTTCCACAAGCAGGCGGCGGATGCGTTGCACGGTGGGCGGGCCGAACTTGCCAAGGCAGCACAGGGCGTCCAACGTCGTGCGCACCACGGCGTCCGAAGGGTCGTCCAACAGCTCGGCCAAGCGGTCGGCGTGGTCGGCGGAAACGCTGTCGCCCAACTCGCCGAAAGCGTAGGCGGCGTTCAATCGAATCCACGCATCGTCGTGCGAGAGCAGCGCCAGCACAGGCTCGAACGCGGCGGCGCCGATCAATCCCAAGGCCACGGCGTAGTCCTCCGGCACGCATTGGCGGTGCGAGAACCAGCGCGCCTGCGCGTCGGACGAAACGCCGTAGAAGCGCATGTCGTCCGCGGCAGGCGAGACGTGGCGGTCCTTGCCGGCGGTGGCGAGAAGCGCATCCACCAGACCGGGCACGGCCGCCTCGCCCATGTTGACGAGATCGTAGAGTGCGGCCAGACGCCGCCCTTGGTGCGCCGTTCGCAATGCCGCGAGAGTCTCCGCCACTTGCGCTGGCGGCACGTTCGCCTTCGGTTTCGCGGCGGGCAAGCCGTGCAGCCAACGCCACGAGTGTTCCCATGCTTGCGGCACCATGTGCGGGTTCAGCAACCCGGACGGCGTGTGCCAATCGGCGTCTTCGGCGGCCCACGCGGCACCGCGCGGATTGCGTTGCCGCAGGGCGACGAACTTCAGCATGTAGCGCGAGCGGGCCGTGCGGTTCGGCGCTCCGGCGTGGGCGATGTCGAAGTGCGCGATCACGATGGTGCCGGCGGGCATCTCCCGCATGAACACTTGGCCCGCTTCCACGCCGTGCAGATTGGCGTAGAGATGGCTGCCGGCCAGCAGCCGCGTGGGGCCCATCGCCAGCGGCACGTCGTGGGCGAAGTAGAAGACGTTGATGGCGCGCGGCCGATGCCAGCGGGCGCGACCAGCGCGGGAGTGGCCGTCCTGATGCCAGCCGGAACCCGAAACCGAACCCTTGCCCATGCGCGGATTGTTCTCGAACGGATCGAACTCGCCGCCGGCTTCCTGCAAAGGTTCGCTGTTGTGCGGCGTGCGGTGCGGCGTCCACGCGAACTCCGGGCCAAGCAGACTGCTCAAGGCGCCGCGCAGCACCGGCGATTCCATCAGTTGCCCCAGCTGCGGAATGCGCGGCAGCACGTTGTCGCCCGGCCACGGCGCTTCGTGTTTCATGCAGTAGTGCAGTTCGTCCGCCACCGCGGCGTGGAAGTCCGCCGGCAGGGCGGAATCCAGCACGAGGAAACCGTCGGCGAGGAAACGCCGCACTTGGTCGTCCATCAGCAGAACGGGTTGCTGCGCCGTCATGCGATTCGCCCTCCGCTCGCGTACTTCGCCGAACCGAACTAGAAGCTGAACCGCGCTTCCATGCCGACGATGCGCCCGTCCGTCAGCTGCCCTTCGCGGATGAACTCCTCGTCCCAGCCGCGGGCTTCGTTCTCGGTGACGCCGTAGACGTCCAGCACGTTGTCCACGAACGCGACGAGCTTCCACGACGAATCGCCGCGCGACCAGTTGGCGCGCAGATCCCAGCGGCCATAGGCGGGCATTTCGTCCAGCGCGATGTTCCAGATCGAGCCGGCGCGGTCGCCCACCCAGCTGTAGGTGTTCACCAACTCCACTAGGCCGAAACCGGTGTCGATTCGCCAATTGGCGCTCGCCGAAAACTGGTGCTTCGCAAGGCTCGGGAACGGATTGCCTTTCAAGTTCACCGGATTCACCGGAAAGTCGCCTTCTTCGCCCTGCGCCCACGCTTGATCTGGATTGCTGCCGTTGAAGGCCAGCAGGCTACCGAGAGACGAATCCGTCCATGTGTAGAAGCCGCGCAGGGAGAGCGTTTCGCTGGCCATCCACTGCATTTCGAACTCGGCGCCGAGAATGCGCGACCCGTCGACGTTGATCCACTCGCTCACGTCCACTTCGTTGCCGCCGATGAACACGCGGTAGGAGAGGTTCTGCTGGTAGTCGCCGTAGTCGTACAGATAGGCGTTGGCCGCCAAGGTGAAGCGCCCGTCCGCCAAGCTGCCCTTGTAGCCGAGCTCGAAGGAATCCATGGTTTCGCCGCCGTAGGTGCGTTCGGCTTCGCCGAAAGTGAAGCTGTTGAAGCCGCCAGCGCGAAAGGCGCGCGCGTAGCGGCCGTGCAGCAGGTGATCCGGCTGCGGCCGGTATTCCACCGTGACATGCCCCATCGTGCCGTCGTAGGTGCGCTGCGCGGCTTCTTCGGCGAATGCGAAATCGAAGAAGGTGCCGATGTTGATTTCGTTGCGCGATTGCGTCTTGTCGTCCTCGCTTTGGCGCACGCCGGCGGAGACGGTCCATTGTTCGCTCAAGCGATAGTCGACGTTGGCGAACAGCGCCATCGAATCCGTTTCCGCGTCGATGAACCAGGTGAAGTTGCGGGCGCACTCGGGCGAAACCGGCGCCGTGTCCGCGCACTCGCGCACCACCGTGACCAGGAACGGATTGGCGAACTCGCGGGTAACCAGGGAGAACGGGCTCTCTTCGTTGAACTGGTAGGCGCCGAACAGCAGCGTGAAGGCGTCCGTTTCACCCAGCAGGTGCAGTTCGTGCGAGGAGATCTCCTTGGGAAAGGACAGCCTGGAGAAGCCGTCGCGGAACGGCACGCCGGCATCCGCGGAAAGAAACGGGCTTTCCGCCGAGGCCACTCGACTGGTGAAATCCGAATCCTGCGTATAGAAGGTTTCCGAATCCGAACGGCCGCCGATGTAGCGCAGCGCCCAGTTCTCGTTCAGCCGGAACAGGGCATCGACGTGTACCACGTCGCGTTCGATGCTGCGATCGTTGCGGCGATTGTGATCCACCGCCTTGCGCTTGATTTCGCCCACGCTGTCGGTGAAACGGGCGGTGCCGAACAAGGTCGCCGAAGGCGCTGGCGTGGCGTACATGTAGTGCGTGTTCTGCGCTCCTTCGCCGCCAGCACGGCCAATGAAGAACGGCACGTCCGTGCTCGGCTGGGTGAAGAAGATCTGATCGATGTGGCCTTCGTAGGCGTCGTAGCGGGCGAAGCGCAGATTCACGTCCCAACGATCCGTTTGCAGGCGCACCTGCGGCGAGACGAAGTTGTTGTCCAGCCGCCCGGCGTCCGGTGCGCTGCCGACGTTCTCCGCCGTTCCGTCGCGCTGGGTGTAGGCCACGGTGAGACGGTAGCTCAGCGCCCCCGCGATCGGGCCGGTGACCGCCGCCCCGGCGCGACGGCCATTGAAGGTGGTGAGTTCCAGCAACGCCTCGCCGCCGAACTCCGCCGCCGGTTTCTTGCTGATGAAGTTGACGGCGCCGCCCATGGAGTTGCGCCCGTAGAGAGTGCCTTGCGGCCCGCGCAGCACTTCCACGCGCTCGAGGTCGAACATGCCGGACTCGATGAGGCCGTAGGTCTCGTTGTAGAAGAGGCCGTTCTGATAGAGCGCCGCGCCCACTTCGGCGGAGGCGTCGCGCCACGCTTGCTGGCCAACGCCGCGAATGGTGAGCGGATTGTCGAAGCCGAAGCTGACCGACGGCGTGAGCAACTCCAAATCGCGGAGCGAAGACACGCCCAGCTCCTCCATCGCCGCGTCGTCGAGCACGCTCACCGCCAAAGGCACGTCCAGCACGTTCTGTTCGCGGCGCTGCGCCGTCACGATCATCTCCTCGACGCCCGCCCGTTCGCCTTCGTCGCCAGCTTGCTGCGCCACCGCCTCGGCAACCGGAAGCGCCAACGCCGCTACGCAGACGACGCCCCGCGCCCGCCACGCCATCGCGCCAAGCCCGCTGCGAAATCCCTCGATCGCCTCTCCAAACATCGCCTTCCCACCGTCTCCGTTGCTGTTTCGAGTGTCGCGTGACGCAAGTATCGTAGCACCGCGCTTCGGCCAGCCCCTCAATCTTCACGTTATCCGTTCTGATTGACGATCAAGCCTATTCAGACACATAATGGCTTCCATGTTCACGCATCGCCAACAACGCGAGGCATTCCACTTCCTGTTCCTGGAGCGGTTGCTGCGGATCTCCGACCCACGCGCTTTCGTTCTCAAAGGCGGGATCAACCTGCGCTTCTTCTTCGCCAGCCCGCGGTATTCCGAGGACATGGACTTGGACGTGCTGGCCGGCGCCGTCGGCACGCTGCGCAAGAACGGCTACCGCATCTTGCGGGATCCCGCCTTCGCCAAACGGCTCGCCGCCTACGGCATCGCTGAGTTGACCCTCGGCGACCCCGCCAAGGCGAAGCACACGGCCACGACGCAGCGATTCCGCGCCCGCTTGGTGAACACCGCCGGCGAGTCGTATCCCACCAAGGTGGAGTTCTCGCGGCGCGCGCAAACCGGCGAAAGCGTCTTGGAGACCATCGATCCGTCCGTTGCCCAGGCGTATCGGCGGCTGTCTTTTCCTTGTCGGCACTATTCCGCGGCCGCCGCTTGCCAGCAGAAGCTGCTGGCTCTGGCCAATCGCCGTCAGGTTCAGGCCCGCGATGCGTTCGATCTCTACCTCCTGTGGCTTGGCGGCCACGTCAAGCCGGGCGCCGCGGGTTCGCTCACGCCCGCCCAGCGGGAGCGAGCGGCGGACACCGTGTTGGGCTTCACCTACGCGGACTTCGCGGGGCAGGTGTTGGAGTACCTCGAACCGGCCGATCGTCAGCGCTTCGCTGGCGAGGCGCTATGGGGCGAAGTCGTCGAGCGTGCGTTCGCGTTGGTGGAAAGGGCGTGAACGGCGTTGGGTTTCTGTTGCGTCATGCGGTGTTCACCACCCGGCACTACGCCGTGTTGTGCGACAGCCGCATCGATGTGGCGTCGCGCCAGTTGGCGCGCTTGGCCAGCCGCGGCGTGCTGGTTCGCCTCACCCGCGGCGTGTGGAGCCAGCCGGAACATCCGCGTTTCACGCCCTTCGCGGCGGTGCCGTGGCTGCTCGGCAGCGAACAAGGCTACGTGTCGTTTCTTTCCGCCATGCACCTGCACGGCCTGATCGGACAGATTCCCGGCAGCGTGCAAGTGGCCACCACCGGCCATGCGCGCTGCCTCGCCACGCCGGTGGCGCGCTACGAGTTCCTGCAGATCCAGCCGTCGATGATGGTGGAGGGCATGGCCGCAAGCGCCTCCGAGCCGCCCTACAACCTGGCTACGGCGCCCAAAGCGCTATTGGACACGCTCTACATGGCCACCCGCCGAGGGCGCAGGTTCGCCAGCCTGCCGGAAGTGGACTTGGGCGAAGTCGATGCGCCGCAACTGCGCCGGCTGATTCGCCGGCAAGTCGTTTCCAAGCCGATCCGCCGCGCCGTGGAAGCTCGCTTGGCGGCTCTTGTTCAGGCCACGCGGTCCATGCCGTAGTTGCGGTCTTGCCGATGCGTTGGCAGCCGGGGTAGGCATGGCCCCGACCGCAAAGGACGCCTTTGCCGCCCCTCAGCCCTCGCCGCCGCCCACCATCCACCGCAAGAACGCGGACACCTGCCGCCGGAAGGCAGCGAGCGTGTCCGGCAGCCGTTCTTCAAGGATGCGCATGCGACCAGTCTCCAGGACCGTGCCGTAGACGTTGCGGAACAGGTGGCGAAAGCGCAGATACTCGTGCAGCGTTCCGGCCAGCGGCTGATCGATGAGCGGTGGCCGAACTTCCGGGATGGCGAGCCCCATGTTGTTCAGGAGCTCTTTCATGCGAGGGGCAAGCCCCTCGCGCACCCCGGCTGAGGGCTCCTGATGCCACTGTTCGGCGCGGGGAACGCCGCCATTCAGCTCGCGGGCCACACGCTCGAAGATGCGCTCAACGCCGTTGTAGAAGTCGTGCAGGATGGACCCACGGGCACGCCGAGCGTAGCTGTCGTCCGACTGAGGCGCGTGGGCGAGTTCCTGCGCCAAGGCGTCGAGGGCGTCCAACTCGTCGTTGATCTCGGCGGCCAAGCGCCGAACCAGCACCTCCTCCAGCTTCACAAGGCCACCCCTTGCGACTCCACGACGCGGCGCAGAGACGCGGTGGCGCACTCCAAGGGAAACAAGTCCAACTCGAAGCTGGTCAAGTCTTCCGCTTGCGCGGACACGCGGTAGAAAACGTTCGGATGGATGCCTGCCACGACCAAGTCGATGTCCGAGCGGGTCGTGAACGCACGCCCGTCGTCGAACGCGGAACCGATGCCGATCACGCGGGTCGCGCCGTTCTCGTAGAGATGGCAGGCGATGGCGTGGGCCTGGGCACGCGCCAAGGCCCGGTCCCCGGGCGCGAAGTGCGTCCTTCGAATGTGTTTCAAGAGCGCCGCACGGTCCATGCGCCGAGTCTACACCCGCAGCCCGCGCCTCGACTTGGAGCACTCAAATGACGGCGAGCAGCTCCGCCACGACTTGCACGGCGTCTTCGTCCAAGTCGGTGAGGACTATCGGGGTGAAATCGGGGTTGTTGGGCTTCAGGGTGATCTTCGCGTGCTGCCACTCGTCGCTGGCCGTCTTCTCGCTTTCGTAGCGCTTGACCGTGTAGCGGCCGGTTTCCGGGTCGATGGCGTCGCGTAGTTGGACGAGGACCGTCTTGCCTTGGCGGGTGCCTCGGACCGGGGCGCGGAACAAGGCGTGGGCGCCCTCTGGGATGGTTGGTTCCATGGAGCGGCCGACGATGCGGGCGACGAACATGCCTTTGGTCAAGGGGCGTTTGGGGTTCGGTTCCACCCATTGCCATTCGTCTTCGGCGGCGACGTTCTGCGGGTCGCCGAATGCGCCGGCGGCTACGGACAACGGCACCAAGGGGATGCAGGTGACGTAGCGCTCTTCCGGCCTTCCTTCGACGAGGCGCAGAGCTGGTGGCGCTTGGGGTTCGGGCGCACCCTCGATCGGCGTGAGACGGCGGTCGTGCGGTGCCTCGGCATCCTGGGCCTCGGCCAGTTGGCGTAGGCGGCGATAGGCTTCCGCGCCCATCCATTGGCCGACGACTTGGCGGAAGGCCGCGTCGTTCATGTAGCGGATGAATATCTCCTCGTTCTGGTCCATGCGCTCCGTGAACAGGCCGTCGACGAGGTTCTTGAAGGTGATCTCGAATCGCTCCGCGGAGTTGACTGCCGCCGTCTCGCGCAAGCTCTCGTCCTCCATCGCCGTTTCCACGATCTGATCGAAGAAGAGCTGGTCGGCGTTGTTGAAGTCCGTGCCGAAGCGTTGGTTGATGATGTCGATGAGCTGCGAGAGCGGCGCCTCGTCTTCTCGCGCCAAGCCGCTGCCGACTTCCTTGGGGCCGTCTAGGGGATTGGCGACGCCCTCGTCCAGGACGATGGAGCCTTCGTCGATCTTCTGCAGTCGGTAGTAGGTGAGGCGAACGTCGTCGTCGAAGTGGTACGCGGGGCCGGAGCGGCGGCGAGGAAGCTTCGGCGAGAGATGGCGCAGGTAGGTGTAGAGGCGTTCGAGGTCGGAATCCTGATAGGGAATCACCTGGCTCAAGAATCCGTACAGGTTGCGGAACGCCTGCACCTTGCCCCGCCACAGTTCGGCTTCCTTCTCGTCTTCCTTGTGGCGATCAGCGAAGCGCCTGACCGCAGGGTCCAACGCCGCGTTCATCGCTTGATGGTCCTGCCGGCTCTGCTTGCGCACAGGCTTGAAGAACACCTTGCAGAATCGCTCGACCTCTTCCGCCAGATAGATGCCGGAAGCGTCGAGCTCCTCCTTGATCGCATACATTCGCGCCGGGTCCACCTCTTCGCCCATTTCCGCGCCTTCGTAGTACGCCTTGAACGCCTCGCGGATTTCCTCCCGGTCGTTCACGAAATCCAGAACGAAGGTGTCCTCCTTGTGCGGATGCGTGCGGTTCAGTCGCGAAAGCGTCTGCACGGCCTGAATGCCGGCCAGGCGCTTGTCGATGTACAGCGTGTGCAGCAAGGGCTGGTCGAAGCCGGTCTGGTACTTCTCCGCCACCAGCAGCACTTGGTACTCGCCGCTGGCGAACCGCTCCGGCAACTCCGTCTCGCGGATGCCGCCGTTCATTGCGACTTCGGTATAGGAAACGCTTGGCGCCTTGTCGTCCTCGACGGTTCCCGAGAACGCTACCAAGGATTTGATGGCGTAGCCCTTCTCCTGGATGTAGCGGTCGAAGCTCTGCTTGTAGCGAACGGCCTCGAGGCGCGAGCCGGTGACCACCATCGCTTTCGCCCGCCCGCGTATCTTGTGCCGCGTGGACGCTTGGAAGTGTTCCACCATCACTTCCGTCTTCTGCGCGATGTTGTGCGGATGCAGTTGCACGAAACGGGCCAGGGCGCTGGCGGCCTTCTTGCGCTCCACGTTCGGATCGTCGTTGCGCGCCTTGATGAGCTTGTAGTAGCGGTCGTAGGAGACGTAGCTCTTCAGCACGTCGAGAATGAACCTCTCCTCGATGGCCTGGCGCATGGTGTAGCGATGGGTGGCTTCGCCATCGCGCCCGAACACCTTGAGGGTCTTGTGCTTCGGCGTGGCGGTGAAGGCGAAGAAGCTCAGATTCGCCTGCCGGCCCCGCTTCGCCATGCTGAGGAACAGCGCCTCCATGTTCTCGCCGGCCATGCCTTCCTCGGCCGCCTGCTCTCTCGCCTTCGCCCGCAGCGCCTCGCCGCCGAGCACTTCCTTCATGGCGGTGGCCGTCTCCCCGCCCTGGGAGCTGTGCGCCTCGTCGATGAGCACGGCGCAGCGGCGGGTGGGCAGGGCGCCGGATGCATCGGCGCCCCGTTCCTCCGCCATCTTCAGCAGTTGCTGGGAGACGAACGGGAACTTCTGCAAGGTGGTGATGACGATGGGAACCCCGCTCTCCAACGCCTCGGCCAGTTGCCGCGAGCTTTCGTCCACCTTCCGCACCACGCCGTGCTTGTGCTCGAACTGGTAGATGGTGTCCTGCAACTGCTGATCGAGCACGATGCGATCCGTCACCACGATCACGCTGTCGAAGACGCGGGCGCTTTCCGCATCGTGCAGCGAGGCCAGACGATGCGCCAGCCAAGCGATGGTGTTGCTCTTGCCGCTGCCCGCGGAGTGCTCGATCAAGGCGTTGTGCCCCACGCCTTCGCGCCGCGCCATGTCCACCAGCAGGCGCACGGCTTGCAGCTGGTGGTAGCGCGGAAAGATCAGCGTCTCCGCCTTCACCTTGCGCCCTTGATCGTCGCGCTTCTCGTCGCTTTGCAGGTGCAGGAAGCGGGCGAGCAAGTCCAACAGACTGCCCCGTTCCAGCACTTCCTCCCAGAGATACGCGGTGCGGTAGCTGCGTCCTTGCGGGTCCGGCGGATTGCCGGCGCCGCCATCACAGCCTTTGTCGAAGGGCAGGAATCGGGTGGCCGTGCCCGCCAGCCGAGTAGTCATCAGCATGGAGTCGGTATCGACGGCGAAGTGAACCAGCGTGCGCCGCTTGAACTCGAAGATGGGCGCTCGCGGATCCCTGTCGCGCTGGTACTGCTCCTGAGCATCCTCAGTGTTTGAATCCGTCAGCGGGTTCTTGAGTTCAAGCGTGGCGACCGGAACCCCATTCACGCTCAGCACCACATCCAGAGACTGTTCGGAGTTCGGGGAGAAGCGCAGTTGCCTGGTGACGCCCACCCGATTGGCCGCGTAGCGAGCGTTCAACTCCGGGTTCAGCTCGTGCGCCGCCTTGAAGTAGGCGATGCGCAAGCTGCGGCCATAGCACTTGAAGCCATGCCGCAAGACAGCCAGCGCACCCTGATCGTCCATCCGCTTGCAGAGATCCGCCAACACCTGCTGGCCAGTCTGCTCGCCAAGCTGCGCTTCCAGCTTGGCCCACTCGGTCGGCTGCGTCTCGCGGATGAAGGAGAGGGCAACCTCGGGGAAGATAGCGCGTTCCCGGTCGAAGCCGCTGCTGGGAACGGCGACGTAGCCGTTCGCCAGCAGATGCGCCTCAATGACAGCCTCGAAGGCGGCCTCGGTGGTGCGGTTCATGAACGATCTCCTCCTCCGTGATGAGTCCCAGCGACGCAACGCCCCTAAGATCCCTCCCGTTGCACCTCACCAACACGACTCCGCGGCGGCAGTCCTGCTCTACCAGTGCCAGCTCGTACTGCGACCCCATGAAGTCCTCCTTGAGCACCTGATACCGATGTACCCGCACTGCGTCAAACCGATCGGATCGTCGTCAACAGCTCCAATCGCGGTCCCGCCAGAATATCTCATCTCCATAAGCAAGAGCAAGGCCATTACGTCGCGCAGAACGCAGATCAATCTGAGGCACCGGATATCCGGGCCATAGACGAATGCAGTGCTCAATCCCCGTTCATCCTCGCCAATCGCCTTTCTAGCCACCAGATTACGACCGGGCCGTAAGCATCCATGGGGGAGGCACAAGACAGCTTGTCAATTTTCGCCCTCAGCCTGGAACGAGACATGGACCGCTTTCTCCGCCTACTGACCTCGAACCACTTTACGATTCCGTCTTGAACTGCTCTACGGCGGTCCTTGATGTGCGAAACGTTTAGGTTCAAGACGTCGTTTAGCTGATCATCAAAAGTCGCATCTGTCGATCTGATGGTACCGTCCGCGCCATATTTGATTCGCTCCTCAATGCGACGCCTAGGATCCGCTGGATTCCACTGCAGGTCCCTATTTGCTTTCCTCGTATCGCAGTGCTGGACACCATACGGGCTCCCCTCTCCACCCTTGCAAGCACCGAGCAGATTACCGTAGTCCAATTCCTCGTCCGGGTAACGTGACGTGCAGTGCCAATGTTCAATCTTCATCTTTCCTCCATCTTCGGAAATGCGCCGCATGCAATAGCAGCAAAGGCCCCGCTGCTCATCTACGAGTGCGGCACGAAGACCATCCGTGTCTCTGTAGGCGTCGTAGATACCTCCGGTCGCCCTGTGTTTCGCAAGACTATGCGGCTCCTTTCCCTTCAAAATTTGCCTCATTCATCGCCCTCCAAAAGAGAAATGAGCGTGTCAAGTCTGACTACATCCGCATCGTTCTCGCCGAGAACATCCTTTATGGACAGAAGTGAATTGCGAGCCTCCTCAAGGTGATCCTCGTCGATTTGGCGACTAACCTGAGCTAGTACGACTTGAACCTTTCCCGTTCGAGGCTCGGTACCCATGATTTCCTCCAGTACGCGGCTGGAATCAACCCCGTAGGAATGAGCGGGTGAGTATACCCCATCTTCCGAGATAATATGAACGCGATGCGCCTCCAGCTCGCCGACAATTTGCGGCGAATGCGTAGTTGCAATAAATTGACATTTGGGGAATGCCTTCGTAAGGTTAGCTACGACTTCGCGCTGCCATTTTGGATGCAGGTGGAGTTCCAGCTCGTCGATCAAAACAACGGCCTCCGCCTCGGCGGTAGGACTCTCCATCAACGGGTTAGCTTGCACCAGCCGCCTAGTCAAGTCGACCACCATCGACAACAGGCTACGCTCTCCATCAGACAGTTGGCTCACGCTAAGCTCGACACCTTCATGGTCGATCAGCAACTCCACGCGCTTGGCGTTACTTGCTCGAAGATTGTCATATCCAGGAAGGATGGCAGAAACGGTCCTCTCAAGCTCCTGCAAGACACGTCTGACCGACGGCCGTTCCGAACTGACCTGCTGCTGCGAGCGCATCCACTCTGCAAACTCTCGAACGTTCAGTTCTCGGTCGGCGAACGCCCGCGCAATCGCCGCCCGAGTGCCACCCGCTGCTTGTCCTTTCGCCACTGCCCGGTTAGAAGCAAAGGCCCTGCGAGTGGAAAAGAAGACGCCAAGTGGCGAGCCGCTCGGATCTGCCACTTTATCGGGATCGATCCCATCGCCCGTAATCGTCTGTATCGATGGATTTCGCCTAGAGTTCCACTCTCGAACCGGATGAATGTCGACTCTAGCGTATGTGGTATACTCCGACTTGCCGTACCGCAACTTGCAGACCAGATTTAGCATATCAGTTCCAACATGCACGTCAGAGGTGCCGAAACCTTTGTGTTCCGCATTAGTGTCATAGGCGTGCCTTATCACGCTCGACAAGCAGACGCCCAGAGCGTCGAGCACGGTGGTTTTGCCAACGCCGTTCACGCCTACTATCAAGTTGAAGCCGGGCCTGAAATCGAACTCGGCCATCCGTATGGCCCGAACGTTCGCGAGCTTTAGATGCGTCACCCTCATGTTGTGCTCCCCAAGTCCAGTTTTCCAGCAACCGCATCGGATATAACGGCAGCACGGCGTTCCTTGATGATGGAGATTGTCCTCTCCACCGCAGATTGACAGGACTCCGTCTTCGCTACGGCGGCAGTCACTTGGCTGAGTATCTCATCCTGTTCGTTCAACGGTGGAACCGGGACACGCAAATTCGCAATCTGCTCGCAGGTCAGCGCGCCCTTGGTCCCGCCGGCATCGTCGCTGATACTCCTGAGAAAATCGTAGGCGGCGACAAGCACCCACCTCAGAAACCAAGGTCTAAAGCGGTCCCTCGGCTGAATGAACGCCAAGTGTTGACTGATGGTGGCGTCAATTGACAGCACGGACGCTCTTCCCCTAGTCTTCCCTTGGCCGGTAATCGCGATCAGGACAGCCCCCCTTCTAACGATCGGAAGATGACATCGGCGAATGGCGAGTTTCGTCACGAATTGGTCTGCGGAAGTGATCTCCGGCCGCTTGACGACGCCGCTATTGAGCCAAGGAACGTCTTCATTAGCCCAATAGGACTCATTGCTGCGGCTAGGAGTTGATCCGTTGCCAACGGTTGCTAGGTGCCCGAGCTTCCATATCTCCCAATGCTCTGGCACTTCATTCAGCCAAACGATGCCAGAGTCGCGCAAAGGCGCGGATGGATGCAAGCCGCGGGTGACGGCGCGGGTGATGAACGTCCGGCGTTTCTCTGCAAGCAACGGGAGCAGGCGTTTCTGCGCTAACGTTAGGGCGTCCAGCCGGGCTGTTTCCCGATCGAGGTAGTCAGCGATGGCGATTTGCGTAGGGAGTGGCGGTAGGGGAAGGACAATCTTGCCAATCTCGTACTTCGGCAACCCGTATCTAGTCATTCCTTTGGCGGCGAGCTCAAGTTGCACCTGCGCTTGCCTTGCTTGAAGAAGGCGGAGCAAGAAGCGGCCGGACATGACGCCGGCCTTCGGGCGTAGCAGCGCCAAGTGATAGCCGCACAGAAGATCATCGGCGGTTTCTATCACCAAGGCCGGAACCCCAATGTCCTCCCAAGTTTCCGAATCCTTCGTGATGACGACGTCGCCAACGGACAACCTAAAGCGCTCAATCTCCAGCTTCGACGCGGTGGCCTGCATAAGGTCCAAACCCAGATGAATGAACTCGTTATTGTACACATCAGTATAGTTACACAGTTGCACAGGGGCTTCCTTCGCACCAGTGACTTTATCAACGTTGCTGACGCGGCAATCGGCGACTGCTCGCAATGGTCCGACATCCCAGGCTTTTGGGAGGTCACTTATCCAATCCAAGTGATTCATCCAACTACCTTTTGCAGGAGGTCGATCATCTTTGCTTCGGCCTCCCTTAAATCCGCGTCAATCTCCTCTAGCGGCCTTGGTGGCGTGTAATTGTAGAACTGCCGGTTGAAGTTAATCTCGTACCCCACCCGGTCTTTGCTCCGGTCCATCCAAGCATCAGGTACATGGGGTAGCACCTCGCGCTCGAAGTAGGCATCAACATCCTCGGGAAGCGGAACCCGTTCCTGGTCGCGGAGGTCAGGATCGGGTTCGGGCTCTTGGGCGGCCGCATCCTTCGCTACGGCTACCGCTTCCGGGTCCTTCTCGGTGAAGACGTAACGGAATACCTCCCACTCCTTCTTCTTCCACCGAGACCCTTGTTCGCATAGCAACTCGCCGATGCGCTGCCGCACCTCAACCCAGTCAGGCATGGGGTTGCGGCCAAGGGCTTTGTCGATGGCTTGAATGTCGTCCAGCAACCACGGGCAGGCGTCCAAGAAGCGGGATTTGCGGTCAACGTCCATCTGATAGCGTAGCCGCAAGGGGCGTTCGACCGTCACGCGGGTGTAGCCGAAGTCCGCGCCCTTGAATATCTTGGAGCGCTTGCCGCGCCTGAACCCTCCGTAGAGGCGCACGACCTGTTCGATTTGCTGTTCCGACAAATGGCGGCGCTTGTCGCCTAGGCTGCGCTTGCTGTCGGCGCTGCCGCCGGGGGTCCAGAGGTCGCGGGCGTCCAGCAGTTGAATCTTGCCCTTGCGCCGTCGCTCCTTGTGGTTGGTGACGATCCAGATGTAGGTGCCGATGCCGGTGTTGTAGAACATCTGCTCCGGCAGGGCGACGATGGCTTCCAGCCAGTCGTTCTCGATGATCCAGCGGCGGATGTTGCTCTCGCCTGAGCCAGCGCCACCGATGAAGAGCGGAGAGCCGGAGAAGACGATGGCGAGGCGGGCGCCGTGCTTGCGTTTCTCCGGGCACACCGGCTCGAACTTGTCGATCAGGTGTTGCAGGAACAGCAGCGAGCCGTCGTTCACGCGGGGCAGCCCGGCGCCGAAGCGGCCGGCGTGGCCCCGTGCCTGGTGTTCGCGCTTGATCGACGGGGCCTGCTGCTTCCAATCCACGCCGAACGGCGGGTTGGTGAGGAAGTAGTCGAAGGTCTGACCGTCGAATTGATCGTCCGTCAGGCTGTCGCCCAATCGCACGTTGTCTTCGCCGCCGTTGTGGTCCACCTGCTTCATCAGCATGTCCGAGGCGGCGATGGCGTAGGCGCGGGGGTTGTAGTCCTGCCCGTAGACGTACAGCCGCGCCTGCTCGTGGTGGTCGCGCAAATAGCTCTGCGCCTCGGCCAACATGCCGCCGGTGCCGCAGGCCGGGTCGAGCAGTGTGCGCACGATGCCGGGCTTGGCCAGCAGTTCGTCGTCGTTGATGAACAGCAGGCTCACCATCAGGCGGATGACTTCGCGGGGCGTGAAGTGGTCGCCGGCGGTTTCGTTGGCGAGTTCGTTGAAGCGGCGGATCAGGTTCTCGAAGATGAGGCCCATCTGCTCGTTCGGCACTCGGTCCGGGTGCAAATCCACGTCGCGGAACTCGGAGACGACCAACCAGAGGACGTTGGCCTCCGCCATCTTCTGGATTTCAACGCCGAAGTCGAAGTAGTCCACGAAGATGCGGCGCACGTCGGCGGAGAAGCCTTGGATGTAGCTGGTGAGGTGCGCGGCGACGTTGTCCGGGTCGCCTTGCAGCTTCTCGAAATCCAAGGGGGAGCGGTTGTGAAAGCGCTGGCCGGCAGCGTGGTTCAGCACCTTCTCCAACGCATCCCCCTTCAGCTTGCCGCCCTTGCGCCGCTTGTGTTCCGCCAGCACCTTGGCCTTGGTGGGCGCCAGCACGCAGTCGAAGCGGCGCAGCACCGTCATCGGCAGCATCACGCGCTCGTACTGCGGCGGGCGGTAGGGGCCGCGCAGCAGGTCGGCGATCTGCCAGATCAGGTTGGCGAAGTAGCTGTGGTCGCGCATTGCCTGAGGGTTGAAGGCTGGGGTTGAAGGCGAGCGTATGATGCCACAGCCGTGCTTGACGGGCAGGCGTTCGATCACGCGATGCCAGAGCCCAGCGCCAGTCTTCGGACTCGCATGGCGTCGGGCAGTTCCGGCGAATTAGCCAGCGCCGCAGAGGGGCGCTATGATTGGCGCGAAAGGCGGCGGCTTCGGCAGCGTTCCGAGGCCCATTTTGGAGCAGGGAAGTGCTTCACATCTTGCAGGTAACGGATTGCCACCTGTTTGCGGAACCACGCGATACGCTGCTCGGCGTGTGCTGCCATGCCAGCTTGAGCGCCGTGCTCGAGGCGGCTTGCGGGGAGCGTCGGCCGGATGCGGTGCTCGCGACCGGGGACATCGCGCAGCAGCCGGGGGCGGAGACGTATCGGCTGTTCCTCGCCACGCTGCGGGGGTGGTTCGACGGGCCGCTGCTGTGCGTGCCCGGCAACCACGATCTCGGTGCGCCGTTCGGCGCCGAACTGCCGACCGACGATCTGGAACTCGGCGATTGGCGGCTGGTGGGCGTCGATACGCACGTCGATGGCGAAGTGGGCGGAGTGGTTGGCGATAGCGAGCTGCGGCGGCTGCGAGGGCGGCTGGAAGGCCATGCCTTGGTCGCCGGGCACCACTGCCCGGTGAGTACCGGCTGCGCGTGGCTGGACGAACATCGCATTGCGAACGGCAATGCGCTGCTCGATGCGCTCGCCGAAGCGAACGCCTACGCCTTCGGGCACATTCATCAGCCCTTCGAGCGGCCGGCGAGCATCGGGCCGGCGCTCTACGGAACGCCCTCCACCTGCTTCCAGTTCGCCGTCGACTCGCCCACCTTCGCCATCGACACCGCCCAACCGGGCTATCGCTGGCTGCACCTCGCGGACGACGGCACGGTGACCACCGAGGTGCGCCGCGCCGAGAACTTCCAACTGACCATCGATCTCAGGGACCGAGACCGCCGATGAGCAAAGCCTATTCCGCCGAATCCATCCAAGTGCTGTCCGGCCTCGACCCGGTGCGCCGCCGGCCGGGCATGTACACGGACACCAGCCGCCCCAACCATCTCGTGCAGGAAGTCGTGGACAACAGCGTCGACGAAGTGCTGAACGGCTTCGGCGCCAACATCGACGTCGCGCTCAACCACGACGGTTCCATCGAAGTGGTGGACGACGGGCGCGGCATGCCGGTGGACATCCACCCCGAACACGGGCTCTCCGGCGTCGAACTCATCCTCACCAAGCTGCACGCCGGCGGCAAATTCGACCACGAAAGCTACCGCTTCGCGGGCGGCCTGCACGGCGTCGGCGTGTCCGTGGTGAACGCGCTCTCCAAGTGGCTCGTGGTGGAAGTGAAGCAGAACGGCAGCGTCCATCGCCAGCGTTTCGAGGCCGGCGTACCCGCCGGGCCGTTGCAGGAAGTGGATACCGTAGGCCGCCGCAACACCGGCACGACCATCCACTTTCTGCCGGATCCCGCCTACTTCGACACCGCCCAGGTCTCCGCGTCCCGCTTGCGCCATCTGCTGCGCGCCAAGGCCGTGCTCTGCCCCGGCCTCACCGTCTCCTTGACCGTCGAAGAATCGCCGGGTTCGCACCAAAGCGAGCACTGGTGCTTCGAGGCCGGGCTCAGCGGCTACTTGAGCGAGGCGCTGGACGCGGAAGAACGGCTGCCCGCAGCGCCTTTCCACCACCAGGCCGAGGGCAACCGCGAGGGCGTGGAGTGGGCGCTGCAATGGTTGCCGGAAGGCGGTGCCATAGTGGCCGAGAGCTACGTCAACCTCATTCCCACGCCGCTCGGCGGCACCCACGTCACCGGCCTGCGCAGCGGCCTCGTCGAAGCGCTGCGCGAGTACTGCGAGTTCCGCGACCTGCTGCCGAAGGGCGTGAAGATCTCCGGCGACGACATCTGGGAGCAGTGCGCCTACGTGCTCTCGGCGAAGCTGGCCGAACCCCAGTTCAGCGGCCAGACGAAAGAGCGCTTGTCGTCGCGGCAGTCCGCGGCGTTCATCGCCGGCATCGCCAAGGACGCCTTCAGCCTCTGGCTGGGCGAGCATCCCGCGGATGGCGACCGCCTCGCCGAAATGGCCATCGCCAACGCCCAGAGCCGTGCGCAAGCGGCGAAGAAGGTGATGCGCAAGAAGGTGCTGAGCGGCCCGGCGCTCCCCGGCAAGCTGGCCGACTGCGCCAACCAGGACACGGCGCAGAGCGAACTCTTCCTGGTCGAGGGCGATTCCGCTGGCGGTTCGGCGAAGGGCGCCCGGGACCGCGAGTTCCAGGCCGTGATGCCGCTGCGCGGGAAGATTCTGAACACTTGGGAAGTGGAGCCGTCGCAAGTGCTCGGTTCTCAGGAAGTCCACGACATCGCGGTGGCGGTGGGCGTGGATCCCGGTTCCACGGATCTCTCCGGCCTGCGCTACGGCAAGGTGTGCATTCTCGCCGACGCGGATTCGGACGGCGCCCACATCGCCACGCTCCTCTGCGCCCTGTTTCTCATGCATTTCAGGCCGTTGGTGGCGGCGGGGCACATCTACGTGGCGATGCCGCCGCTGTATCGGATCGACGTCGGCAAGGAGGTCCACTACGCCCTCGACGAAGCCGAGCGCGAGGGCATTCTGGACCGCATCGCCGCCGAGAACCGTCGCGCCACGCCGATGGTGCAGCGCTTCAAGGGGCTGGGCGAAATGGACCCGCTGCAACTGCGCGAGACCACGATGGCGCCGGACACCCGCCGCCTCGTGCAGCTCGGCTTGGATGCGGAAACCGAAACGCTGCGCGTGATGGACATGCTGCTCGCCAAGAAGCGGGCCGCGGACCGTCGTGCCTGGCTGGAAACGAAAGGCGACCAGGCCAACGCGGCCTAAGGCGGCAGACGAACGTGGACACGAACCAGAGCAACGGCGCCTCCCACGAAGGCCCGCCCCCCCTTCCCGACGACGGCGTGGAGCGCATGGCGCTGCACGAATACACCGAGCGGGCGTATCTGGACTACTCGATGTACGTCATCGGCGAGCGCGCCCTGCCGCACGTGGGCGACGGGCTGAAGCCGGTGCAGCGGCGCATCGTCTACGCGATGTCGGAGCTGAACCTTTCCGCCGCCGCCAAGTACATGAAGTCGGCGCGCACCATCGGCGACGTGCTCGGCAAGTACCATCCCCACGGCGAAAGCGCCTGCTACGAGGCGATGGTGCTGATGGCGCAGCCGTTCAGCTATCGCTACCCGCTGGTGGATGGGCAAGGCAACTGGGGCGCGCCGGACGACCCCAAATCCTTCGCCGCCATGCGCTACACCGAAGCGCGGCTTTCCCCCCATGCCGAACTGCTGCTCGGCGAAGCCGCCCAGGGTACGGTGGACTTCGTGCCGAACTTCGACGGCGTGCTGGAAGAGCCGAGACAGCTGCCGGCGCGCCTGCCGATGGTGCTGCTGAACGGCTGCACCGGCATCGCCGTGGGCATGGCGACGGACATTCCGCCGCACAATCTGCGCGAAGTGGCGAACGCCAGCATCCATCTGCTGGACAACCCTTCCGCCAGCACCGAGGACCTCATGGCGCATCTGCGCGGGCCGGATTTCCCCGCCGACTGCACCGTCGTCACCCCGCCAGAGGAGATTCTGGACGCCTACGCCACTGGCCGCGGTTCGCTGCGCGCCCGCGCCCAGTACGTGCGCGAGAACGGCAACGGCGGCGCCGCGGACATCGTGGTGACCGGCTTGCCGTACCAGGTCTCGCCGTCGAAGGTGCTGGAACAGATCGCGGCACAGATGCAGGCGCGCAAGTTGCCGATGCTGGTGGACATCCGCGACGAATCCGACCACGAGAACCCCACCCGCCTGGTGCTGACGCCGCGTTCCAACCGCGTCGATGTCGAACGGCTGATGAGCCATCTGTTCGCCACCACCGACCTGCAGCGCAGCTATCGGGTGAACTTCAACGTCATCGCCTTGGATCGCCGCCCCAAGGTCTTCGGCCTGGCCGAACTGCTCGGCGAATGGCTGCGTTTCCGCATCGAGACGGTGCGACGGCGCATCGCCTACCGCCTGGAGCGGATTCGGCGTCGGCTGCATCTCTTGGACGGCCTGCTGGTCGCGTATCTGCACCTCGAAGAAGTGATCCGCATCGTCCGCGAAGAGGACGCGCCGAAGGCCGCGCTGATGGCGAAGTTCGAGCTTTCGGACGAACAAGCGACCGCGATCCTCGATCTGCGCCTGCGGCAACTGGCGCGGTTGGAGGAGGAGAAGCTCAACGCCGAGAAGCGCGAACTCACCGCCGAAGCCGAGGAACTGGAGAAGGTGCTTGCCTCCGCCGCCCGCATGAAGACGCTGGTGAAGCGCGAGATTCGCGCCGATGCGGAAAAGTACGGCGACGAACGGCGCACGCGCATCGGGAGCGCCGACGAAGCCAAGGCCTTCACGGACGCCGACTTGCTTTCCACCGAGCCGATCACCGTGATCCTCTCGGAGAAGGGCTGGGCGCGCGCCGCCAAGGGCCACGACATCAACCCCGCCGAGCTCTCCTATCGCACCGGCGATGCGTTCCTCATTTCGGCCAAGGGCAGAACCAGCGACGCCTGCGCGTTCCTCGACTGCAACGGCCGCGCCTATCTGGTGCCGCCGCACACGCTGCCTTCGGCACGGGGCCAGGGGGAGCCGCTCAGCGGGCGATTGAAGGTTGGCGAAGGCGCCCGCTTCATCGGCCTCGCGCTGGGCGAACCGGCGCAGCGGTTCGTGCTTGCGAGCGATGCTGGCTACGGCTTCCGCACCACCCTCGGCGACATGCTCACCAAGAACCGCGCCGGCAAGGCGGTGCTGAACGTCGGCAGCGATGCCGTCGCTCTGCCCCCGTCGCCGATTCCCGCCGAAGCGACGCACTTGGCGGCGGCCACCAACAAAGGGCGGCTGCTGGTCTTCCCCTTGGAGCAGGCGCCTGCGTTGGGCCGCGGCAAGGGGCAGAAGCTGATCGCCATCCCGCCCAAGGCGTTCAACGAAGGCGAGCGGCTGGTGGCCGTGCAGGCGTTCGCGGAAACGGAGAAGCTGGTCGTCCATGCCGGCGCCCGCCACACCGCCTTGCGCTTCAAGGACCTGCCGAACTACCTCGGCAACCGCGCCCAACGCGGCCACCTGCTGCCGCGCGGTTTCCAGCGCGTGACTGCTCTCGGCCGAGACGGAACGCGCCGCACCGGATCGTGATTCGCAACTTGAAGCGCTCGGTGCTGGCCGGCGCGGCGAGTTGCGCGTTCGCGGCAAGCATGAACGCGGCGCAGCACGGCCCGGTTCGGGTGGAAATCCGCGGCGAAGCGGGCAGCTACCAGCTGTACCGGGGCGGTGCGCCCTACGTCGTCAAGGGCGCGGGCGTGCAGTCCATCGACGACTTGGAATCACTCAAGCGGCACGGCGGCAACTCGGTGCGCAACTGGGCGGTGGGCGACGGTTCCATTCTCGACCGGGCGCAGGAACTCGGGCTGACGGTGGCGCTGTGCCTGAATCTCGTGCGCGAACGGCACGGCTTCGACTACAACGACGAAGCGGCGGTGGCACGTCAGCACGCGGAGATGCGGCGCCAGGTTCTGGCGCATCGAAACCACCCGGCGCTGCTGGCGTGGCTCATCGGCAATGAACTCAACCACGACTATCGGAACCCGCGCGTGTACGACGCGGTGAACGAGGTGTCGAAGATGATCCATGCGCTCGACCCGAACCATCCCACCACCACGACCATCGCCGGGGTAAGCGACGAAATGGTGCGCGTGATCCAAAGCCGCGCCCCGGACTTGGACTTCGTGAGCGTGCAGACCTACGGCGGCCTCGCGGGCTTCCCGGACGCCCTCGCCAAACTCGACCCGGCTATGCCTTGGATGGTGACCGAGTGGGGCACGGTCGGCCATTGGGAGGTGCCGACCACCGACTGGGGAGCGCCCATCGAGCCGAACAGTTCGGCGAAGGCGCGAAGATTCCAACAGGGCTACGAGGAGGTGATCGCTCCCTTGGCTGGCCGCGTCATCGGCAACTACGCCTTCCTGTGGGGGCAAAAGCAGGAGCGCACGCCGACCTGGTACGGCGTGTTCACCAGCGACGGCGGGCGCACGGAAGCCGTGGACGTGATGCAGCGCATCTGGACCGGGCAATGGCCCGCCAACCGCGCGCCCCAGATCGAAGACCTGCTGCTCGACGGCAAGCGCGCTGAGGATTCGGTGCAGCTACGGCCGGGCCGGCTCTATCGAGCTTCGGTGGCAAGCACGGATCCAGAGCAGGACGCCTTGCGCTACGAGTGGCGGCTGATGCGCGAGAGCCAGGCGACGCAGAGCGGCGGCGATCGGGAGGAAATCCCCGAGACTCTTAAGGGGTTCGTCGTTGGCCAGCACGCGGCGCGGATTAGCCTGCGGGCGCCGGCCGAAGCAGGCGCCTATCGGCTCTTCGTCTACATCGAGGATGGCCAAGGCGGTGCCGCTCATGCCAATCTGCCCTTTCTGGTAACTCCTCGGCGCACCGGCGCTTGAGGACTGTAGGCGAACGAAAAAAGGAGGACTGGTTTTGAAGATTGCGAAACGCGAACTTGGGAAGAGCGGCGTTCTGGTGACGGAGCTTGGCTTCGGCGGCGCACTTCTCGGCGCGGTGGGCGACCGCATCGACGACGCGGACGTGGCGAACATCGTCGGCAGCGCGAAGGACGGCGGCATCGGCTACTTCGACACCGCGCCGCTGTACGGCCACGGCCTCAGCGAGAAGCGCCTCGGCGGCGTGCTGAGCCGGTGGCGACGCGACGATTTCGTGCTCTCCACCAAGGTCGGCCGCCTGCTGGTACCACGCGACGAAGGCGAACGCTTCGCCGGCATGAGGGACGCCGAACCCGTGGCGATCCGCTACGACTACACCTTCGACGCCGTGCGTCGCTCCTTGGAATCCAGCCTCGAACGCTTGGGCTTGAGTCGCGTGGACATCCTGCTTTGCCACGACATCGACGTCTGGACCCACGGCGATGCGCAGCCGGGCATCTTCGAGACGGCGCGGAAGGGCGCCCTGCCAGCGCTGCGGGCGTTGCGCGAAGAAGGCACGGTGCGGGCCATCGGCCTCGGCGTGAACGAATGGCAGGTGTGCAGCGCCGTGCTCGACGAAATGGACGTGGACTGCTTCCTGCTCGCCGGCCGCTTCACGCTGCTCGAACAAGCGCCGCTCGACGAATTCCTGCCGAAGTGCCTTGACCGCAAGGTCTCGATCATCATCGGCGGCCCGTACAACTCCGGCATCCTCGCCACCGACGACCGCCGCCGCGCCACCTACGACTACAAGCCCGCCCCCGACCACCTCTTCGAGAAGGCGCAAGCCATCCGCCGAATGTGCGAAGCCCACGGCGTCGATCCCCGCGCCGCGGCACTGCGCTATCCACTGCGCCATCCCGCGGTGGCGGCGGTGATTCCGGGCGTTTGGAGCACCACGGAAGTCGCCCAGAACCTCGACCTCTTCGCCCAGCCGATCCCCGACGCGCTGTGGGACGACTTGGCGGAGGCCGATCTGGCGCGGGCCGTGGGGTAAAGGAAGGAAACCGCGCCGAGGCACGGACGGCGAAGGACGCCGCCCGTGCCCGTTGCGGCCTAGGCGCTAGCTCGCGACCGCCGAGAGCTTCGCTTCGCCACCCTCCGGCGCGTAGTACGGCGTACGGCGGGATTCGTCGCGGTCGAGAATGGTCAAGCGTTCCATCACCCGGCGATGCGGCCAGAAGTCGCCGCTGGCGGAGTGCAGGGCGGCACGGTTGTCCCACATGGCGATGGAGCCGGCCTCCCAGCGGAAGCGACAGGTGTAGTCCGGGCGGCCTTCCTGCATCTTCATGCGCAGCAGCAGTTCGCGCTCTTCGTCTTCCGGGACGTTGTGCTCGGGGGCGAAGCTGCGCACGAAGCCCTGCTGCACGTAGAGGGTCGTGCGGCCCGTCTCGGGATGGGTGCGGGCGACCGGGTGCGTAGCGCTGGGCGTGATGCCGTTCATCTGGTGGCCGATGTTGCCGACGTGAATCGCCGACAAGTGCTCGACGCGGTTCTTCACTTCCAGCGGCAGGCCTTCCCACATGGCGTAGCAGTCGCAGAAGCAGGTGTCGCCGCCCACCGGAGGCGCTTCGCGGCACATCAGCACGGAAGCCATCGGCGGCCGCGGCTGCCAGGTGGCATCGGCGTGCCAGCCGGACGCGGCGCCGGGCACGGCTTCGTCCGAGGTGAGCACCAGCATCGCCAGCTGATCGCCGATCTTGATCTGCCCGCTCAAGTCCTGCGGCGAGTTCGGCATGTGCTGGCGTTCGCCGAAGGGCACCCCGATCTCACCGAAGTGCGCGGCGAAGTTCGCCATCTCCTCCCGCGTGAGGTGGTTCTGGTCGCGGAACATGATCACCCGCCGCTCCAGCCACAGCTCGCGCAGGAACCGCACCATCTCCGGTTCGTCGAGGTCCTTGGCCAAGTCGATGCCGTGGACGATGGTGCCGATGCTGGGCTGCACCGGCTCCAGCTTCAGCGGCACGTCGCAGACGGTGACCGGCTTGTAGAACACGGTGCCGAAGCTGCCCGCCACCAAGTCGTCCTCGGCGCGGATCTTCTCCGCCATCGCTTTGCGGCTGTTGGTGTCCGCAACGCGCGCCTTGGCAACGGCACCGAGCGGCCCCGAGCGCGAAGGCGGCTTGTCGGCCCTCGCGCGTTGCGCCCGCTGCTGGTAGACCGGACTGGCGACCCGAGCGTCCTGAGGCATGGCCTCCCTCCTGTTGGCTTTGCAGCCACGTCGATGTGGAGTGCCGAAGTATAGACGGTGGCGACGCGGCGGGCGCAAGTTCGGATCCCGCCGGGGGTGTGCGACAAATCGTAGGTCAGTGGTTGCTCACTGGGTCCGATCTCGGGCGGCGAGTCGAGCGACGCGGCCGTTGCGGAGGACGGATTGGCGCCCGATGCCGTTCAGAGCGCGCCGTGGCTGAAGCCGCCGTCGTCGGTGGTCGCCGCGCCCGGGCCGTTCTGGCGCGGAGGTCGGCGGTCGAGGGGGTTGAGCCAAGGCGGGTCTCGTACTCTTGGCGTTTTTGCGAAACGAGCCAGGGGAAGGAGACCCGCCATGGCGACAGGGACTGTCGAGGAGTTGGAAGAGGAACGCAAGCGCGAAGAGGGTGAAGGCGCGGGGCTGCGGCGGGAGCTGGTGGCGGCGACGGCGCGTTTGGCGCGGTTCGAGATGGCGCGCTGCGGGTCCGGTTCGAGGGATGCGGCGCTGCTGGACATGCGGCTGCGCGCGGACATGCAGGAGTTGGCGCGGCAAGGGCTGGAGCTGGCGTACGGGAAGGACGACGCGGCGCCGTGCGCGTGCCCGGCGTGCGGCGGTCGGACGCGGCTGCTGCGGGTCGACGAGGTGCGCGTGGAGACGGTGCTGGGGAGCGTGCGGGTGGAGATGGCGCGGCGCGGGTGCCGGGAGTGCGGGCGCAGCGTTCGCCCGCGGGCGCGGCGGCTGGGCGTCGAGGGTTCGATGACGCCGTCGGCGCGGCGTCTGGCGAGCCTGGCGGGTTCGCAGTGCAGCTACGCGGGGGCGGACGAGTTGCTGCGCGAGCTGTCGGGGCTGAACTTCGGCGCGAAGCGGGTGGAGCGGACGACGCGGGCGGTGGGCGACGATCTGGAGGCGTGGCGGTCGGAAGGGGGAGGCGACGGCGACGGGGCCTCGCTGGCGCGGGAGGCGTCGAAGCCGGGGCGGAAGCTGTGCTGCGCGGTGGACGGCACGGGCGTTCCGGCGCTGCCGAGCGAGACCGAGGGGCGTTCCGGCAAGGACGGCGGACGGGCTGGCACGCGCGAGGCGAAGGTGGGCGCGCTGTGGGTGTCCGAGACGGACGCCGAGGGCCGCCCGCGCATGGTGGAGGGCGCGGCGGTGCTGTTCGCGGCGATCGAGAGCGCGGCGGAGACGCCCGGCCGGGAGTCGCCGTTCGAGCGGCGGCTGCTGCGCGAACTGGCGGCGGCGGGCTGCGGGCCGGGCGACGTCGACGTGTGCGTCGGCGACGGCGCGGAGTGGATCCGGCGGGTGTTCGACGACTGGTTCCCGGACGCCGAGAGGATCGTCGACTACTACCACGCGGCGGAGTACCTGTGGGCGGCGGCGCGCGCCCGCCACGGCGACGGCGACCTCGCCGAGGCGTGGGCGAAGAAGCTGTGCGCGATGCTCAAGGCGGGCCGCGTCGACGACGCCCTGGACGACCTGCGCAAGCGCGGCGGCGAAGCCGAGGAGTGCCGCCGCGCGGTCGCGTACCTCGGCGCCCGGCGCGACCGCATGCGCTACGACGAATACCTCGCCAGCGGCCTGCCGATCGGTTCCGGCGTCATCGAGGCGGGCTGCAAGAACGTCGTCGGCCAGCGCGCGAAAGGC
Source organism: Candidatus Azotimanducaceae bacterium (assembly GCA_965243175.1). GTDB lineage: Bacteria > Pseudomonadota > Gammaproteobacteria > Pseudomonadales > Azotimanducaceae > VXYL01. Next base: position 4,906,081 of record OZ251532.1, read on the forward strand.
CCCGGAATGCGCTGGACCGTGGCCGGCGCCAACCCCGTCCTCTGGCTCCGCTGCGCGCGCATCGGAGGCCAGCTCGACGACTACTGGAACGACCGCGTCGCCGCACTCGCCGCTTGAGAATGGACTTGGTGAGCAACCACTGACCTACGATCTGTCGCACACCCTCCCGCCGGGCCAGAAAGGGCGGCAGATCCATCCGAACTTCGCCTCGTGCCCCACCCCTGGAGCCCCTTTTTCCGTTGGTTTCCCCCAAGTATCGCCCCAAATTCGGCGAAGTCTGCGAGGAGGATCGGTGGTGACAGAGATTCCACTGGATACCGTGCGCGGTACGTTCCCGCTGGAAATCGACAGGCTCGCCAAGCACCGCGTCCGCTATCGCGGCCAGCCTTGCACGATCAGGCTGATGAAGTGCGGCGAGTACCTCGCGGACGCCCTCGCGTAGCCGACCCGGAACCTAACCCCTCCGCCTTGGCGCTCTCGGCTGCCGCGGGTGGGCGTTCGACATGTCCATCAGGTCGTCCACGTGCGGCAGGAGGTCCTCGTAGGTGGCGCCGGCGCCCAGCTCCACCGCGTCGTTCACCCAGACTTCGCTGCGGCTGTAGTTGCCGCCGGAAGCGTGGATGACGGCGCCGTTGGGGGCGTTCTCGCTGCACATGAAGAGCACCGCCGGGCTCACCAGCGCGGGGTGGCGGGCCGGGTCCGGGGCGTCCAGGTTCTCGTCGCGGCCGGGCACCGTGTTGGTCATGCGCGTGGCGGCGCCGGGGCCGAGGCAGTTGACGCGGATGTTGCGGTTCGCGCCTTCCAAGGCCAGCACGTTGGCGAGGCCGAGCATGGCCATCTTGGCGGCGCCGTAGTTGGACTGGCCGAAGTTGCCGAAGATGCCGGAGCCGGAACTGGTGAAGACGACGCGCCCGTAGCGCTGCTCGTACATGTGCGGCCAGACGGCGTGGGTGACGTAGGCGGTGCCGGTGAGATGCACCTGCATCACCAGGTCGAACTCGTCCAAGGTCATGTTCTTGAACGTGCGGTCGCGCAGGATGCCGGCGTTGTTCACCAGAATGTCGATGCGCCCGAAGGCGGCGATGGCGTCTTCGGCGATGCTCTTGGCGCCGTCCCGGTCCGCCACGGACGCCTTGTTGGCGATTGCCGCGCCGCCCATCGCCTCGATCTCCGCCACCACCTGATCGGCGGCATCGCCAGCGCCAGTGCCGTCCACGCCACCGCCCAGATCGTTCACCACCACCTTCGCGCCGCGCTTGGCGAACTCGATGGCGTGGCAGCGCCCGATGCCGCCCCCGGCGCCAGTCACGATCGCCACCTTGTCGTTGAACTCGCTCTGCAGCATCTCGCCCATGTCTTCTCCTTGTGTGCTTTGCCGCCCGACGCCGAGCGTTCGCTCCCCCAGCCCGGACGGATCGCCGAATACGGAACGCGGGTTATACCACCGTTGCCGATGCGCGTGACCGAAAGCCACGCAGGCGGTGTTCGACGACGCGACCCGCTGTGCTACGGTTGGCGGCGCAAGCGTGGAGATTCCCGATGGGCTACCCAACCGAAGGCAGCGGCTTGAGAGGCTTGGCAAGGGCCACCTACCGGAACCCGCCGCTGACCGCCGAAGAGATCGAACGCCGCAGGGACGCCGTTCGGAACACCCACGGCGATCCCCAAACCCCGCCATCGAGCTGGCGGCGGTATCTGGATGAGCAGAACACGAAGCGGAACCGCAGCCCGGGGCTTCCTAGCGCGAATCCGCGGGCCGTCGCCAAGGATGCGGGCAGCGCCTGATGGTCGACATCGGCCCTGCGTTCGACACCAACCTGCTCAACACGCCGACCCCACGGCGGCTGATGTCCTTGTGGATGGAGAGCGCCAGCCTTGCCGTGCCGATTCTGCCGACCGTGATGGACGAACTCATGAGAGGCCCAAGGCGGCACGCGAACCAGCAAGAGATGCGCACCAACACGCTCCACCGCGAAGGTTGGCGTGACGTCATCAAAGCGCCGCACTCGCCCTTCGCGTTGCTGGACGCGACGCCCGAAACCAGCGCTCAAGTCCGCGAGATCATCGAGCTGTTCGACCTCAAGTGCTTTCCCGAGTTGGAGACGGAAGGCCAGATAGCCAACCACCCGGACGCCGCGATCATCGCCGAAGGCGTGGCGTTCGGCACCGACGTGGTCATTACCAACAACATGAACTCGATCAACCACCACGAAGTGAACGATCTGATGACCCGCAAGATGGGCAGGAACACGCCGGTGGTGGTCACCGCGGACAGGGCGGTCCTGGATGCGCACTCCGGAGGCGAAGCAGCACGGAACTTCCTTGCAACGGCCTTGGCAAGCGCATGGCCGGACGACGGCCGGCCTCTAAACATCGCCGAAACCCACGACGTGTTGAGCGCGCTCTGCAAGCGCCTAGCCGAAGGGGTGCGGATGCGCGAAACCGCGGAGTTCCTGCTGGTGGCGTTTCGGATCGACGACGACTTGGAACAGGTGATCGAATCGGCAAGGGACCTGGCGGCTACGTCGAACGCGCTCGAGTGCGAGCGGCGACGGACGCGGCACATCGCACAAGGACGGAGCGTTGAAGGAGGCGTGAGAGTTTCCCGCGTTCTTCGCTGAGCCGATGCCGTAGTGCGCCGACAGCCGAGCACCCGTTCGCCCCCTGGGAGCGCGGGCGTCTCGCCCGCTCAGCGGTGAAACGCGCGAACGACGGTGCGGGCGGGGACGCCCGCGCTCCCAGGGCGTACCAGCAGATGCCGCCATATGTCGCACACCTCTCGTCCATCTGCGCCCTTGACTACTGTATGAAAAAACATATATTCTGGCCGGCCTTGCATTTGCGGCGGGTGTGCCGTGGAACACGTGGCCCGGAACCAGTTCTCGTCGAACGCCGAGATGTGGCGCGGCGGAGCGTGGCGCGACAGTCTGTGGCGGGCGCGGGATTTCGCGCCGCGCGTCGAATCGCCGAGGGGCGGCGGCATTCGCACCGGCTTCGCGGCGCTCGATGCGGCGCTCTTCGATCGCGGCTGGCCGCGCCAAGGGCTTGCGGAACTGCTCTGCGACGTCTGCGGCATCGGCGAACTGCGGCTGCTGATGCCGGCGCTGGCGTCGCTCTCCAAGGAGGAAGCGCGCTGGATCGCCTGGGTCGCGCCGCCCTTCGTGCCCTACGCGCCGGCCTTGGAAGCCGCTGGCGTCGACCTTGGCAAAGTGCTGCTGATTCGCCCAGGAAGCCAGCGCGAGGCACTTTGGGGGTTGCAGCAGGCGCTGCGGACGGGCGCGTGCAGCGCCGTGCTGGGGTGGCTTCCAGAAGCGAGCCTGGGGTTTTCCGAACTGCGGCGGCTCGCGCTCGCGGCACGCCAGGGCGGAACCTGGGGCGTTCTGTTCCGCCCGCTGCGCGCCGCGGACGCCGCATCCGGCGCGGAACTGCGGCTGCGGCTCTCGCCCGGCCTGGGCAACCGCCTTCGGGTGGATGTCGTGAAGCGGCGTGGCGGCTGGCAGCTGCCCGGCATCGAAGTGGGCCTCGATGCCAGCTTCGCCAACCACGGTTCGAGGTAGCCGGCGTGACGCCCCGTTGGCTGGCGATCCACCTGCCTTTGCTCGGCTTCGAGATGCATCCGGCATCGGAGCGGCCGACGGTGCTGGTCGAAGACGGCCATGTGGCGCAGGCCGATGCGCTGGCGTCGCAGAGCGGCATCGAAGCCGGCATGTCGTTCGCGGCCGCGCTCAGCATCGAATCCCGCCTCGTCCACTTCGAGCGCGACGCGGCGGCGGAACGCAAGCGCCTGATGTGGGTGGGCCTCGCCTGCTACCGCTTTTCCTCGCGGGTCGGCGTTGCGCCGCCAGCGGGCATCCTAGTCGAAATACGCGGCAGCTTGAAGCTGTTCGGCGGCTTGGACGCCCTCGTGGAGCAGTTCGCCGCCTGCGTTCGGCGCTTGGGCCATGCGGCGCGAATGGCCGTCGCGCCAACGCCGCTGGCAGCGCTGCTGCTGGCCCGAGCCGGGCTGCGCGGCCTGCCGGGAGATGCCTGGGCGGAACTGCGGCGCGTGCCGCTCGCCTGCTCGGACCTGCCCGCTGGCGAGGTGGAACGGCTGGCGAGCATGGGCTTTCGCCACTTCGGCCCGCTGTTGACGCTGCTGGACGCGCTTCCGGCGCACGGCGAACCGCTCGATACGGCGTTGACGATTTCCGGGGAGAGGATGGGGGAGGGCTGGAACGAACTCGGCAAGCGTTTCCAGCCGCAACTTGTGGATTTCCTTGCGCGGCTGACGGGACACAAAGCCGACCCGCGACCATTCATCGAACCGCCGGCGCCGTTTCGGTCCAGCGTCCACTTGCTGGCGGCAGTGGACGGCAAGAACGCCTTGCTGATGCCGATGCGCCAGCTCGCCGTGCGGCTTGGGCGCTGGCTTGCCGAGCGCCGCTTCGGCACCGCGCGGCTGATCTGGGAGTTCAAGCCGCTGCGCGGCGAAGCGGCTGGCTTCGACGTTCGGTTCGCGACGCCGACACGGGACGTCGCGGCGTTTCTTTCCCTCAGCCAGCTGCGGCTGGAACGCGCCGAACTGCCGGAAGACGTGACGAGCATCGCCCTGCGCACCGGTCCGACGCTGCCGTTCGAGCCGGCGATGCCGGACCTGCTGGCCGTGGGAAGTTCCTCGGGAAAGCAGGCGATGTCGCGCTCCGAACTGGTGGACCTGCTCGCCGCCCGGCTCGGCGAAGAGGCGCTGAGCATCTTGAGGAGCGTCGACGACCCGCGCCCGGAACACGCATGGGCGCTGCTTCCCGCCGTTGGCGATTCCCGCCGCCGTTCCACCCCGGCTGCGACGCGAACGAACCGGCCGCTGTGGCTGCTCGCCGCTCCCCGGCCCGTCGCTATTGCGGACTTCGAGCTGCTCGCCGGGCCGGAACGCATCGAAACCGGCTGGTGGGATGGAGCCCTCAGCGGGGGAGCGCGAGGGGCTTGCCCCTCGCATGAAACAGCCCTCAGCGGGGGAGCGCGAAGGGCTTGCCCCTCGCATGAAACAGCCCTCAGCGGAGTACACGAGGAGGCGTCTCGCAAGGAACTTCGCGACTATTTCGTCGCCGTCTCGCAATCCGGCGCACGGTGCTGGCTGTACCGACACCAGTCGGCACAGCCGCAGCAATCGGACGCATGGTTTCTGCATGGCTACTTCCCCTAGCGTCCGTTCGCGCGGGGCGAGCAGGCCCGCCTTCCTGCCGCCGGCATTCGCGGAGCTGCACGCCATCTCCAACTACAGCTTTCTGCGCGGCGCTTCCCATCCGGACGAACTGGTGCGCACCGCCCACGCGCTGGGCTACGAAGCCATCGCCATCACCGACGAATGTTCCGTGGCGGGGGTCGTGAAGGCGCATCTGGCGGCGCGGGAACTGAGCATCAAGCTCATCGTCGGCACCGAATTCCGCATCGTCCGCGAGGCCGGGGCGGGCAGCGCCGAAACCATCCATCTGGTCCTGCTCGCGCCCAGCCGGCGCGCCTACGGGCAGCTTTCGGAGCTCGTCACCCTGGGCCGGCGCCGCTCCCCCAAGGGCGAATATCGGCTCTTCCTTCGGGATCTGCGTCTCGTCGCGGACTGCCTGGCGCTGTGGATTCCGGGCCAAGGCGAAATCGCGGACGAGATGGCGATTGGGCGAACGCTCAAGAAGCTGCTGCCGAATCTCTGGATCGCGCTCGAACTCTTCCTCGCCCACGACGACCTCGACAAGACGGCCCGCGCCCTCACCCTGTCGGCGCGGCTGGAACTGCCCGTCGTCGCCAGCAACGGCGCCGTGATGCACGTGCCGGAACGCAAGCCGCTACGCGACGTGCTGACCGCGATTCGCCTGAAGACGCCGGTGCGCGAACTCGGCACGCGGCTCGACCCGAACCGCGAACGCCACTTGCGGCCGCTCGAAACGCTGACGACCATCTATGCGCGGGAGATGCTGGCGGAGACCATGAATCTGGCCGACCGCTGCACGTTCAGTCTCGGCGAACTGCGCTACGAATATCCCCGCGAACTGGTGCCGGACGACACCACCCCGGCGGCGCATCTGCGCCGGCTCGTGGAACGCGGCGCCAGCAGGCGCTGGCCGAACGGCGTGCCGAAAGAGGCCGCCGAGACCATCGCCAAGGAGCTTGCGCTGATCGCCGAGCTCGGCTACGAGCACTTCTTCCTCACCGTCCACGACATCGTCCGCTTCGCCCGCAGCCGCGGCATCCTTTGCCAGGGCCGCGGTTCCGCGGCCAACTCGGCGGTGTGCTTCTGCCTCGGCATCACCGAACTGGACCCGTCGCGCCTGCATCTGCTGTTCGAGCGGTTCGTTTCCAAGGAACGCAACGAACCGCCGGACATCGACGTGGATTTCGAGCACGAGCGGCGCGAGGAGGTGATCCAGTACATCTACCAGCGCTACGGGCGGGATCGCGCGGCGCTGGCCGCCACCCTCATCACCTATCGGCCACGCAGCGCCATCCGCGACGTGGGCAAGGCGCTGGGCTTCGGCACCGCCCTCGTGGACCTGCTGGCGAAATCCATCGCCTGGTGGGACAGCCGCAAGGAGATGCTCGCCCGCTTCAAGGAGGCCGGAGTGGACCCGCACAGCCGCACCACCCGGCAGTTCGCCTTCCTGGTCGACGAGATTCTGGGGTTCCCTCGCCATCTCTCGCAGCACGTGGGCGGGTTCGTCATTTCCGCCGGTGCGCTGGCGCAGCTGGTGCCGGTGGAGAACGCCGCCATGCCGGAGCGCACCGTCATCCAATGGGACAAGTACGATCTGGAAGCGCTCGGCTTGCTGAAGGTGGACGTGCTCGGGCTCGGCATGCTCACCGCCATCCGTAAGACCTTGGCCCTCGTCGCGCCGGATTCCACATCGGCCTCGTTCCACAGGGAATCCACGCTCCACGGCGAATTCCCATCCACCGGCGAATCCGCAAAGCGGATTCGCGGGGCGACCGCGTTAGCGGTCGCGTCGCTCGCCGACATCCCGGCGGAAGATCCGAAGACCTACGCCATGCTGCGGCAGGCGGACAGCGTGGGCGTCTTCCAAGTGGAATCGCGGGCGCAGATGACGATGCTGCCGCGCTTGAAGCCGGAGAACTTCTACGATCTGGTGATCGAAGTCGCCATCGTGCGCCCAGGGCCCATCCAAGGCGACATGGTGCACCCCTACCTGCGCCGTCGCGCTGGCCAGGAAGCGGTCGTCTACTCGAACGACGCCGTCCGCGAAGTTCTCGAACGCACGCTGGGCATTCCCATCTTCCAGGAGCAGGTGATCGAACTGGCGATGGTGGCGGCGGGCTTCTCCGGCGGCGAGGCGGATCAACTGCGCCGCGCCATGGCGGCCTGGAAACGCCACGGCGGCTTGGAGCCGTTCGAGAAGAAGCTCGTCGACGGCATGATGGAGCGCGGCCACGACCGCGAGTTCGCGGAGCGCATCTTCAACCAGATCAAGGGATTCGGAGAGTACGGCTTCCCCGAATCGCACGCCGCCAGCTTCGCCTTGCTGGTCTACGTTTCCGCATGGCTGAAGCGCCACCATCCGGCCGCCTTCTACTGCGGCATTCTGAACAGCCTGCCGATGGGCTTCTACAGCCCGTCGCAGCTGCTTCAAGACGCCATCGCCCACGGCATTCGCTGCTTGCCGGCGGACGTGCAGAAGAGCGGCTGGGACTATCGGCTGGAACCGCCCCGCAAGCCCGTTCCAAGAAGCGCCCCGTATTCGGACTGCGCGGCGCAGCCGGCCCTGCGCCTAGGGCTGCGCCAAGTCAAGGGCCTGCGCGAAGAGGCGGCGCTGCGCATCGAAGCCGGCCAGCCCTACCGCGACCTCAACGACTTGAACCTGCGCGCCGGGCTGAACGACGGCGATCTCACCCGTCTTGCCCGTGCCGGCGCCCTCGAGACGCTCTCCCGAAACCGCCACCAGGCGCATTGGGACGCGGCGGGCGTCGAACAGCCGCTGGCGATCCACCATCATCCGAACGCCATCGCGCCCTACCGCACCGCGGCGACATTGCCCGGCCCCGGCGTGGAGGACGAAATGTTCGCCGACTACCGCTACCTCGGCCTGACCCTCGGCCCGCACCCGATGGCGCTGCTGCGCAGCGACGCGGCGTTCCGCAACTGCCGCACCGCCAAGGCCCTCGAAGGCTGCCGCCACGAGCAGTTCGTGCAGGTGGCCGGCATCGTCACCTGCCGCCAGCGCCCGGGCAGCGCCACCGGCGTGGTGTTCATGACCTTGGAGGACGAAACCGGCAACAGCAACATCGTGGTTTGGAACTCGGTTCTGGAACGCTTCCGCGCCGCGCTGCTCGGCAGCCGCTTGATCGCCGTCAAGGGCATCGTCGAACGGGAAGGCGTGGTGATCCACGTGGTCGCCGGCGAAGTCCGCAACCTCAGCCACAAACTCGCCGAACTCGCTGAAACGAAACCGGCGCTGGCGAACGTCGCCCGCGTCTCGGGCGACGCCCCGGATGCTTTGTTCAAATCGAGGAACTTCCATTAGCGGCCAGCGCGAAGCGGGCTCAGTGGGCGCTATGGCATCTTGTCTTGACCTTGCTCCGGGCGAGGGGCGCGTTCGGCGGAGCGGATCGTGCGTCCAACGACGCGGTTGCGCTGTTCGGCGAGCAGCGCGTCGGTTCGCGCCCGCACCTGCTCCATGGTCATGCGCTCGAAACGTCCGAGGGTGCAGAACGACGAGCCGAGTTCCACCGAGCCTTGGGAGAGGCCGCGGAAGCGGTTCATCGCGCAGACGCGGAAGTGCGGCTGTTCGATGATCAGCGCCATGTCCGGGCGCAGCCCCGGGCAGCGCCTCGGCAGCAGGTTCAACCACGCCACGCCGCCGCGTCCTTGGAAGACCAGCGCCCGCTCGCTGAGGATGTCGATGCGGCGATAGCGCACGGTGGCCAGACAGCGGGTGGTGTTGGAGTAGGCGTCGTCGTCCAACGGATTGGCGAGAATCTCCTGCGCCGTCAGCGCTGGCTCTTCGTCGCTCCCGCGTCCCGATGTGCCCTCCTTGCCAGGGGACGCCGGGCGTTCGTCGGCGCTTGCCCAAGCGGCGAGCGAGATCGCAAGCGCCGCGAACATGGCGCGCGAAGCGCCGTGTACACGGGGGCGACGTCGTGCGCTCATTCCCGGTAGCGGGTTCGGAGGTGGTCGATGAACGCTTCGGTGCCGAGTTCGCTGCCGGTCGCTTCGGCCACCAGATCGAAGGTGAGGAGTGCGCTGCCGCGACCGTGGATGTTGGCGCGCTGCCATTCCAGAAGCGCGTGGAAATCGCCTTGGCGGATTGCGTCCTGCACGTGGCCGAGCTGGGCCTTGGCGGCGCGGAAGAGCTGCGCGGCGATGACGGCGCCGATGGTGTAGCAGGGGAAGTAGCCGACGAGGCCGCCGAACCAGTGGGTGTCCTGCATCACGCCGTTGGCGAAGTCGCCGGCGGTGTCCACGCCGAGGTGCCGCATCATGCCTTCTTGCCAGGCGTCGGGCAGGTCAGCGACCGCCAAGCTGCCGTCCACCAGCGCGGTTTCCAACTCGTAGCGCAGGATCACGTGCAGCGGATAGGTGAGTTCGTCCGCGTCCACGCGGATGAAGCCGCGATCCACGGTGGTCGCCAGCCGCCACAGGTTGTCCGGCTGCCACTCGGCGGCGTTGGTGGCGCCGCCGAGAAGATGGCGCTGGGCGAGCGGCGCCGCGAACTCCAGGAACTCGCGGCTGCGGCACACCTGCATTTCCATGGTCAGCGATTGGCTCTCGTGCAGCGCCATGCCGCAGGCCTCGCCGACCGGCAGGCCGCGCCACGCCGCCGGCAGGCCCTGCTGATAGAGGGCGTGGCCGGTCTCGTGCAGCACCGCGAACATGGATTTGAGGAAGTCGGCCTCGTCGTAGCGGGTGGTGATGCGCGTGTCGTCCGGTTCGCCGCCGCAGAACGGATGGTGGCTGGTGTCGAGGCGTCCGCGCTCGAAGTCGAAGCCGAGCGCCGCCATCAGCGCGCTTCCCAGCGCCGCTTGGCGTTCGCCGGAGAACGGGCCGGCGGGATTGTGCGCCGGCTTGCGTTCGACCGCGCGATCGATGAGCGGCGGCAGCGCCTGGGACAGTTCGGCGAAGATCGCATCGACACGTTCGCGGTCGAGGCCCGGCTCGTACTCGTCGAGCAGCGCATCGTAGGGAGCGCAGCCCAGCGCTTCGCCAAGCGCCACCGCCTGCTGCCGCGTCAGGTCGATGACAAGAGCGAGCTTCTCCGCCACCGCCGGCCAGTCGTTCGCCGCGCGGGCCGGTCGCCACGCCTGTTCGCAGGCCGACGCCGCCTTGGAGAGCGCGATGGCGAGGTCGGACGGCACGGCGAGGGCGCGTTGACGCTGCCGGCGCAAGAGCGCGACGTTGGCAGCCTGCCAAGCGTCGAGGTCGTCCTGCGCCGCGGCGTCGAGCAGTTCCGCGAAGTCCGGCGCGACCAGCAGCTCGCGGGCCGCGTCCTTCAGCGTCGCCAAGGCGCCGGCGCGCGACGCGCCGCCGCCGCTCGGCATCATCACCGCTTCGTCCCAGGAGAGCATCGCCACCGCGTGCTCGATGTCGCCGAGGCGCTTGGCTCGGCTGTGCAGCATCTCGTAGCCCATCGTATAGTCCGCGTTGCCCGTCTTGCCCGAGGAGAAGCTTGCATGAGCGATGCGCCGCAACTCAACTACATCGGCACGCGCCCGATTCGCCCGGACGGCGTGGAGAAAGTCACCGGCCGCGCCAACTTCGGCGCCGACCGCAGCCTGCCGGGAATGCTCTACGGCAAGGTCGTGCGCAGTCCCCATGCCCATGCCCGCATCCGCGCCATCGACACCAGCGCCGCGGCGGCGATGCCGGGGGTGCTGGCGGTGATCACCGCGGCCGATTTTCCGGACCGCTCCGAGTTCTCCTGGCGGCGCAAGGGCTTCAACGACAACCTCATGGCGAGCGACAAGGTGTTCTACCACGGCCACGCCGTGGCCGCCGTTGCCGCCACCTCCAACCAGGCCGCGGAAGCCGCGGCGGCCGCGGTGGAGGTGGGGTACGAGGTGCTGGAATCCGTCACCGACGCCTTGGCGGCGATGCGCCCGGACGCGCCGATCCTGCACGACGATCTGTTCACCGAAGGGCTGGAGGAAACGCCCAAGACGCCCTCCAATCTGGCGAAGAAGCAGGCGATCTCGAAGGGCGACGTGCAGGCGGCCTTCGCCGAAGCTGACGAAATCGTCGAGCGCACCTTCGTGACGCCGATGGTGCATCAGGGCTACATCGAACCCCACGCCTGCGTCGGCAGCTTCAACGAAGACGGCCAGGCCACCGTCTGGTGCAGCAGCCAAGGCCACTTCGCCGTGCGCAGCATGACGGCCATGGCGCTCGGCATGGACATCGGCGACATCCGCGTGATTCCGGCGGAAATCGGCGGCGGCTTCGGCGGCAAGACCACCATCTACCTTGAACCGCTGGCGGTGAAGCTCTCCGAAAAGACCGGCCGGCCGGTGAAGATGGTGATGAGCAGGGAGGACGTCTTCCGCGCCACCGGGCCCGCATCCGGCACCGTCAACACGGTGAAGATCGGCGCCAAGCGCGACGGCCGCATCGTCGCCATGTACGCCAAGCTCATCTACGAATCGGGCGCCTATCCGGGCAGCCCCCTGGGTGCTGGCTCGATGTGCATCTTCGCGCCCTACGACGTGGCGGACTTGCTGATCGAAGGCTACGAAGTGGTGGTCAACCGGCCCCGCGTGGCCGCCTATCGGGCGCCGGGCGCCCCGCAGTCCATGTTCGCCGGCGAATCGGTGCTCGACGAACTGGCGGAGAAGCTCGGCATGGACCCGCTCGATCTGCGCTTGAAGAACGCCGCCAAGCAAGGCACCCACGCCGCCTACGGGCCGACGTTCGGCGCCATCGGCCTCGGCGACTGCCTGCGCGCCGCCAAAGCCCATCCCCACTACGCCAGCGCGGTGGCGGAGGACGCTGGCCGCGGCGTGGCGGTCGGCTTCTGGTTCAACGGCGCCAACCAATCGAGCGCCGAAGTCCACATCGCCGATTCCGGCATGGTGAAGGTCGTGGAAGGCAGCCCGGACATCGGCGGCAGCCGTGCGTCGATGGCGCTGATGGCCGCCGAGACCCTGGGCGTGCCCTACGAGCGCATCCGCGTCCACGTCGCGGACACCGACAGCACCGGCTACTGCGCCACCACCGGCGGCAGCCGCGTCACCTTCGCCACCGGCATGGCGGTGATTCGCGCCTGCGAAGACGTGATCGGCGAGTTGAAGCGCCGCGCCGCGGCCACTTGGGACATCGAGGCGGAGCAGGTCGAGTGGGCGGACGGCGAAGCGCGTCCGGCCCCCGGGGTGAACGTGGACGTTCAGCCCCTCTCGCTCGCCGAACTGGCGCGCGACATGGCGCGCACCGGCGGCCCGATTTCCGGCCGCGCATCGTTGAACGCCCAAGGGCCGGGGCCGTCGTTCTCCGTGAACATGGCCGACGTCCACGTGGACAAGGAGACCGGCCGCGCCACGGTGACCCGCTTCACCGCCATCCAAGACGCCGGCAAGGCCATCCACCCGGACTACGTCGAAGGCCAGATGCAGGGCGGCGCCGCCCAGGGCATCGGCTGGGCGCTGAACGAGGAGTACATCTACGACGCCAACGGTGCCTTGGAGAACCCCGGCTTCCTGGACTACCGCGTTCCGGTCGCCTCCGATCTGCCGATGATCGACACGCAGATCGTCGAGGTGCCGAACGCCAACCATCCCTACGGCGTGCGCGGGGTGGGCGAAACGCCGATCGTGGCGCCGCTGGCCGCGGTGGGCAACGCCGTCAGCCACGCCATCGGAGTGCGCATGGCGGATCTGCCCCTGTCGCCGCCGAAAGTGCTGGAGGCGATCTCGAACGGCCACGGCTAGCGTCCCGGCCCAGGGAGCCGGAAGCGCCCAACCGTGCGGTCGTTTCAATGCCAGTGCGGCAGCGCGGTCTACTTCGAGAACGACCGCTGCCTGCGCTGTGGCCGAGCGCTCGCCTTCGACCCCGCGCTGCTGGCCGTGCGGGCGATTCGCCCGGGCGACCGGCTGTGTACCAACCACGCGGCGCTCGGCACCTGCAACTGGCTTGCCGAGAGCGCGGACGATCCGTTCTGCCGAGCCTGTTCGCTGAACGAGATCGTTCCAGACCTATCCGACCAGCGCCGCGTCTCCCTCTACTACCAGGTCGAGAAGGCGAAGCGCCGCCTGCTGTGTACGCTGTTCGGCTTGGGGCTGCCGGTGGAAGGTCGGGCGACGCGACCGGACGGGCTCTCGTTCCGCATTCTGGCGGATGCGCGGCTCGACGGCGGCGAAACCTCCGCCGCAGACGACGACGCGGTGACCACCGGCCACCTCGACGGGCGCATCACCATCAATCTGCTGGAAGCCGACCCGCACTTGCGCGAACGCGAACGCATGGCCTTGAACGAGCCCTACCGTACGCTGCTCGGCCACTTCCGCCACGAAGCCGGGCACTACTACTGGAACCGCTTGGTCGCCGGCTGCGGCTTGGACGCCTTCCGCGCCGTGTTCGGCGACGAACGCGCCCCCTACCAGGAGAGCCTGGATGCCCACTATCGAAACGGCCCGCCCGCGGACTGGCAGGAGCGCTACGTCGGCGCTTATGCGTCCTGCCATCCGCTGGAGGATTTCGCCGAGTGCTGGGCGCACTATCTGCACATCGCGGACGCCTTGGAGACGGCCTGCCACACCGGCGTTTCAGTGGCCGGATGCCGCCTGCCGAACCTGCTCGGCGACCGGCAAGCGAGCTTCGCCGACGCGATTGCCGGCTGGCGCCACTTGGCCACGGCGATGAACGACATGAACCGCAGCCTCGGCCTGGCGGACGCCTATCCCTTCGCGCTGCCGCCAGCCGTGGTGGAGAAGCTCCGCTACGTCCACGAGTTGGTGCGGCAGGCGGCCACCCCGGCACCGCAACCCAGCGCTGGCGGGCAGGTTCCCATGCGCCCATGACCATCGATTGGCGGAACTACGAGAGCGTCGGCTCCTGGGACGAGTTGGTGACGTCCGACGGCGAAACGCGCCCCGGTGCCGCGCAGCTCCTCGCCGCCCTCGCCCGCCTCTCCGCCGACGAGATGCAGGAACGCAAGACCGCCGCGGAACTGGCGATACAGGCCATGGGCATCACCTTCACGGTCTACGACGGCGACGCCAACATCGACCGCGAGTGGCCGTTCGACATCGTGCCGCGCCTCATTCGCAAGGCCGAGTGGGACCGCATCGCCGAAGGCTTGAAGCAGCGCGTCCGCGCCCTCAACGCCTTCATCAACGACGTCTACCACCACCGCCGATGCCTGCGCGATGGCGTCGTGCCCGAACGCTACGTGGTCGGCTCCCGCGAGTATCGGCGGCGCTGCGCCGGCATCGATCCGCCGCACGGCGTGTGGGCGCACGTCTGCGGCACCGACCTGGTGCGCGACAAGGACGGCACCCTCTACGTGCTGGAAGACAACCTGCGCGTGCCGAGCGGCGTCTCCTACATGTTGGAAAACCGCGCCGTGATGAAGCGCGTGTTCCCCGAACTCTTCGACGACTACGGCATCCATCCGGTGGACGACTACCCGGCGCAGCTGCGCGCCTGCCTGCGTTCGCTGGCGAAGACCGCCGGACGCCCGCCGCGCATCGTCGTGCTGACGCCGGGGGTGTACAACTCGGCGTACTTCGAGCACGCCTATCTGGCCCGCGAGATGGGCGCCGATCTGGTGGAAGGCTCCGACCTGCTGGTGGGCAGCGACGACTGCGTGTACATGAAGACCATCGGCGGCCTGGCGCGAGTGGACGTGATCTACCGGCGCATCGACGACCTGTTCCTCGACCCCACCGTCTTCCGCCCCGATTCGACCCTCGGCGTGCCGCGCCTGCTGCGCGCATGGCAGGCCGGCAACGTGGCGCTGGCCAACGCACCGGGCTGCGGGGTGGCGGACGACAAGGTCATCTACACCTACGTGCCAGACATCATCCGCTACTTTCTGGGCGAGGAGCCGATCCTTCCCAACGTGCCCTCGTACCGCTGCGCGGACCCCGACCAGCGCGAGTTCGTGCTGGACAACTTGGCCGATCTGGTGGTGAAGCCGGCCAACGAATCCGGCGGCTACGGCCTGCTGATCGGCCCACACGCTTCGCCCGCGGAACGCGATGCGATGGCGGAGGCGATCCGCGCCGACCCGCGCAACTTCATGGCGCAGCCCGTGATCACCCTCTCCACCGCGCCGACCCTGGTAGGCGAACACGCCGTGGAGCCGCGCCATCTCGATTTGCGCCCGTTCATCCTTTCCGGCCGGGACGTCCACGTCACCACCGGCGGCCTCACCCGCGTCGCCCTGCGCAAGGGTTCGCTGGTGGTCAACTCCTCCCAAGGCGGCGGCAGCAAGGACACCTGGGTCATCGAGCACGACTGACGCTGGGGTTGGAAATGACGGCAGCAGAGGCTCGACGGACAACGCGGATGCGTTTGGAACGTGCCGTTCGAGGGACGGGCGGGCAGTCGCGCTCGAAACTCTCGCGCATCTTCCGAGCACCAAGGAGCTTGAGATCGACACCTTAGGCTGGCCGATTCTGGCACTTGCCGCCTTGGTCGGCTCGGCGTTCGGCAGCTTCCTGAACGTCGTCGTCTATCGCCTGCCGGTGATGCTCGCCCGACAGTGGCGGGCGGAAGCGCTGCAAACGCTGGACATCGAACCGCCGCGCCTGCCGCGCTTCGACTTGCTCCTGCCCCGCTCGCAATGCCGCCACTGCCACGCGCAGATCCGCATCCAGGACAACATCCCGGTCTTCGGCTGGCTGCTGCTCCGAGGACGCTGCCGAAGCTGCAAAGCCCGCATCAGCCCACGCTACGTTCTGGTGGAACTTGCCGGCGCCGCCTTGCTGCTGGCCGCAGTGCAGACCTGGGGCGTCACCCCGCTGGCGGCAAGCTACTACGCGCTCCTGATGGCGCTCCTGGCGCTCGCGCTGATCGACTTCGACACGCTGCTGCTGCCGGACCAGATCACCGTGCCGCTGCTTTGGCTAGGGATGGCCGCCGCAGCCGCGTTCGAGACCACCCCAGCGCTCGTCGACGCCCTCATCGGCGCCGTCGCCGGCTACCTCCTGCTCTGGCTCTTCTACTGGGCGCACCGCCTGCTCACCGGCCGCGAAGGCATGGGCTACGGCGACTTCAAGCTCCTCGCGATGCTCGGCGCCTGGCTCGGCTGGCGCGCCCTCCTCCCCATCGTGCTCATCGCCAGCGCCGCCGGCATCGCCTTCGCCGTGGCCGCCATGCTGCGCGGCACCGCCACCCGCAACACCCCCATCCCCTTCGGCACGTTCCTCTGCCTAGCCGGCACCGCAACGCTGTTCATGCCGCCGACGCTGCACCTGCCGACCTTCGATTAGGACGGCAAGTGTTCGAACGCGGCCGAGCGGTTGAACACGGGCGCCGCGTCGTCGCTGCTACTGGTCATAGTGCCTCCATAGACGCAACACCGAGACGGCCTCTTCGAGCTCCGAGGAACTGCAGGGCGGCATCGGATTCGACAAGATCACTCGCGCCGCTTCGCGTGGTTCGAGCTTTAGCACGCCGCCCCCCAAGGCGTGGCCCTCGAGCTCGCAGCTCAGCCGCGTCAACGGCGATTGCCAAGCGCTCAACAGCGCGGCATCGGGCAGCGCGGGCAGACGCAGTTTCACGCCGTGCAGCGCATTGCTGCACGTGGCACCCACGGCGTTTTTCACCAGATGGGGTGCCCGCCCCGCCATGTAGGTGAGGAAGAAGTCCGGCACGCGCACGTCCGGAACCGAGTACCAAGGGCTTCGATGGCGGCACTTGTACGCCTCGCGAGCGCGCATGCCGGCATCGCTTTCCAGATACCGTCGCACTCGCGCTGGCACCTCGGCGCCCTTGGGGATTCGCAGCAGCAGCATCGACTCGTCGCTGCGCCGCCAGGAATCCACGGCTTGCTGGGTGAGTTCCCCTTGCGGCAGAACCCGCGCACTGCGCACTGTCGCCTGCAGCAACCTGCTTGGAACCCCCGCTTTGTTCGCCTCGGACGCGGTGAGATGGAAGAAGCCGTTGGCGCCGCTGACGTATCCGAGAGCGATGGACGCGACCGTGCCGAGACGCGCTGGCAACGTCGGCTCACGCGCCACCCCGCCGTTGGCAGCCGCAAGCGCGTCCGCGCGGCGCGCAGCCGCCAAGTAGCGCGAGCGAACACGGTCGCTGACGAGATAAGGGCGCAGCCGCCGATTCCAGCTGTTCCGCCACTCGGCGACGGCAACCCGCACCGGCGTAGATGGCGGCGCGTCGAACTTGCGAATTGCATCTGCGGCGCCGAATCTCATCTCCCCCGTCGAACCACCGAAGCCGTCCGCGAACAACAGCCAGGAGTCCTCGGAGAGCCGTGGGAAAAGCCTGCGTCGGACGGCGACGATGCGCACGCTTTGGAAGCGGGCGACGAGGTGTTCGACGAGCGGCCCCGCGTAGGGTGCATGGCCGAAGGCGGCTGGCACGACGAACGCCATCCGGCCGCCAGGCCGCAGCAGATTGGCGGAGACGGCCAAGAAGGGCGCCCACGAAGCCGCCAATCCCGAAAACGCGACGCCGAAACGACGACACAGATCCAACGCGGACGTCCGCACGTCGCGCCCCCACGTCTGATAGCGAATGAAGGGCGGATTGCCGACCACGCAATCGAAGCGTTCGCCTGCCCCGTGCGCTTGTTCCGCCCACGCAAAGAACTCCGCTTGGCACACCCGCGCCTGCGGCGCCCGCGCCTTCGCCTTGCCGACCGCCTCCGGCGTTCGTTCCACGCCAACGCTGTTGCCGTGCGCGACGAGAAACCGACCATCGCCGCACGACGGGTCCAGCAGCCGATCCCCAGGCGACCGAACCGCCCAGCGCACCAGCATCCCCGCCAGCCCGTCCGGCGTGTAGTACGCGCCGTTTCGCTTGCACTGCGCAACCGCGTTCACCTGCGCTTGCGGCATGATCGAACCCGTACAAAAGTACAGTATTCCACCGTGCCCGGATGGGCGCAACCATCGGACCATCGGACGCAGAGCGCCAAGCGGGCGGCCGGGCACTCGGAGCCGCTTCGCCGCCAGTCGGCGTATAGTCTCGCCATCAGAGGCGACGACATCATGGGCTACCCGACCGATCCGACCTTGCGCGGCCTCGCCGCAGCAACGTACGAAAGCGACATCCCGCCGTGGGAGTTCGACACGCCGGCTGTGCCTCCGGGCGAGGACCCGCCGCGGATGCCCGACTGGTGCCGACGGGGTGGCGACCGGCGAAACAGGGAAAGCTCCGCCCGCACCGCTGCTGAGGTCGATTTGCCAACCATTCGCGAACTGCCAGGCGAACATGGACGCTGAACGGCTTGGGCCTGCTTTCGACAGCAACCTCCTTAGGCAGCCAACGGGCAGGAAGCTGGCGGGCTGTTGGATGGAGTACGCGGGCTTGCGAACGCTCGTGCTCCCGAAGGTATGGGATGAGCTGACCCCGAACCCCGAAGGGCAGGTCGGCTCGATGACGGCCGCCGCATGGATTGGCATTCGCAACTTGGCTCGCACGCCCTTCAGATGGGCGGAACTCACCCAGGATCAACTGCGACTGGCCTACGAGATCAGAAGCTCGTTCACCGAAGGATGCTTCCTCGGCGTTCCGAGCGACAGAATCCATCGGCATCCAGACGCGATCATCACGTCCCAGGCCTTGGCTTTGGGTACGGACGCTCTGGTGTCCGGCGACGTACGGTCCATCAACCACTACGAAGTCAACGACATCGTGGCCAAACGGTGGGGCAGCAACACGGGATTCGTGCTGACCTTCGACGACGCCATCATGCGAGCGCACCCCAGCGGCCAAGCCGCCGAGCAGTTGCTGATCATCGCCCTGTGTACGATTGTCCCCGATGGCGACTGGTCCGTCGATCAAGCCAAGGACGACTTAACGGGGCTGTGCGACAGGCTGCGGCGAACGAGTGCGCCCATGCTGGCCGGCCACTTGGAGAACAGATGGTGGTGCGCCGACGACTTGGATGCCGTGGTCGAGAAAGCCACGCGGCTGTCCAGAAGCTCCGACTTCATGCGGATTGAACGCTTGCGGGCACACTGGCATCGGAGCGGCGTCGTGGACACCACACGCCAGTAGCGGCCTTCGTCGCGACCGGTATTCGGAGCCCGCGCACGCAGGCACACCGCCCATCTGGTCCGGGCGCACAGTGATTCTGCTGAGTGTCGCTTGTTCTGCCATCGGGCGTTCTACTGGCTGGCTGGCGTCTCGGGCCGCCTCATGGGCAGCTCAGCGCTTCGCTACCGGCTGCGTCTCAGGACAGGGGCCAGAGCCCGACGGGCCTCGTTGACGGCCGCACCGTCGGGGAACACATCAAGCACCTCCGGCGAGATGACGACCACGTTCGCACCTTGCGCGTAGCGTTGCGCCGTTACGCCGCGCCTTCCTTGGGAGAAGTCGTACTCTGGGCGCATGGTGTCCTCGTCCTCGGCCATGCCTTCACCTCGCGTCTTCATGTTGCTCTCTCTCACGTCGTGTGGCCGGTGGCGCGCTGATCAACCGCGTTCTCGATGAGCAAGGTGGGTGACGCTCTATACGCGACGTGTCCAGCTACATGCGAACACTCGCAACGCGGCTCATGCTGCGGGCTTGGGGAGGCGCTTTGCCGCCGATGGTGGGCGGGCGGTGGCCAAGGGGATGGGCACGGGCGTTAGCCACCAGAGGAACTCGTCGGGCGTTTCGTAGCGGAACATCGCCTTGCCGATCTCGTCGAGCCGTCGCGAATCCTCTTCGCGTTGCAGGAAGAAGTACAGATGATCTCCCATCGACCAACCGAACCGCTCCGCAGCCAGACACCGCAGCAGCACCCGTTTGCCCCGCAAAATGCACTGATCGACGTCGTGTTCCTTGGCCCGGCGTTCGTCTTCGCACGCCCACTGGTCCGGCCAGCCGGCCGCCCATTCACGTACCGACCGGGCCAACTCCTCAAGCGTCAGATCCGGCGGCTGCGGCAGGCCATCGAGCCCGTTGGGGGACAGATGGTGGAGCAACTCGTCGGCCGTTTCGCTGCGCACCAGCAACACGGCGATCTCGTCCAGCCGTTGCGGGTCGTCCTCGAGTCGCAGCCAAGTGTAAAGGCGCTGCCCAGCCGGAGTGCCGAACCGTGCTTCGGCCTGAAGCCGCAGCTGCTCCCGTTTGCCCTGCACGACGCACAGATTGATGTCCTGCATGACGCTCCGCGCGAAGTCCCGATCGGCGTTATCCTGCCCGCCCTCTTCGAGCCCCTGTTCCGGCCCGTCGGCCGCGCATTCTTCCAGCGTCATCCTTGCGTCCTCCATAAGCCAGTTCCGGTGGCCGCGGCTAGGCGTCGGGATTGGTCGCAGGCCCGCCAGGTGCCGGCTGGCGGTTGGCCTGACGGAGGAGCTCGTCCGCCGTTTCGCAGCGCACCACGGCTTCGCTGATCGCGTCCAGCCGTCGCGGGTCGTCCTCGCGTTGCAGCGAGGCGAACAAGCGCTGCGCCGTGGGGGCGCCGAAACGCACCTCGGCCAGACTCCGCAACTGCTCCCGCCTTCCCTGCACGATGCCTCGGAGCTCGCCTTCGCGCCTCCGCTGTTCCGACCATTCGGCCGCACGTTCTTCCGCCGTCATCGCTATGTCCTCGAATGTCAGGTCCGGTGGCGGCAGCCCCGGATCGTCCACGCCCTCCATGCGCGCGCCTATCGCAAACAGCCAGTCCCTGAAAGCGCGCCACAGCTCTTCCATGCGAGGGGCAGGCCCCTCGCGCTCCCCGGCTGAGGGCTCCTTGTGCTCGGGGGCGCCGAGTGCTGCCGCCAAGAACCTCGCCACGTCCCCGATGTCGTCCGGCGAGCGGATCTGTTCCACCCGCGCCAACCCGGTCGTCAACTCGCCCACATAGTCCGCCTTGGCGTGGCGCAGGTCAACCAGCAGGTAGCGCTGCGACGGCTGGAAGGCGTCAAGCACCGTGTCGGTCTGGCCGGTCGAGACGATCAGATCGCGCACGTCGTCCGCCGCGGTCCAGCGGGACTCGCCGTTGTAGAGCACCACTGGCAGCACTAGCGGCAGCTCGCCAGGCGCCACCTTTTTCGCTCGGAGCAGTTCGCGGTACAGCATCACGGTGTACTCGTTCACCCGCAGCGCCATCGTCGCGTCGCTGCTTGCTTGGAATTCCAACAGCACCAGCACGTAGGCCCAGGCGCTGTCGGCACCTCCCGCGCGGACGCGCCACACGGTGTCGCCGTGGCGCTGTTGGAAGTGTTCGCCGACGTATTCGGCCGGCACCTTTTCCAACGTGCGCAGGTCCAGCGCTTCGAGCGTGGCCTTGGGCACGACGCTGCGGAGCAGGTCGACGACCATCTCCGCGAAGGCGTAGACGCGCTTGTAGACGGGGTCGCTGGTGGGGGTGTTCTTCTTCATGCGGCTACCGTAGCCGCTGTCGGGAGGCGGTCCTGCATGAGATCGCCCAGTGGACATGTAGGAGATCCGTGCTTTTTCACGCCCGACATCGCCCATGCCCGCTGTAGGACATTTGCCGGCGATCGTGCGTCCGCGGGAACCTCCTTGATGGTCTGGCCGTCGCGGGAGAAGGTCGCGTGGTCGATCTGGACGAGCTGGCCGGGGCACTCGCAGCACCCGCTTGAGGCCATCCTGCGGCGTTCGCGGGTCAGCTAGGCGTACCCGGCAGCACCATCCACCGACGAGGCCGATTCGAGGCGGTCCTCGCCAGCGGCACCGCCGTAGTATGATCGGACAGTCTGGACAAGCCGCCCTGTCAGCATGGCGCGATGCTAGCCGACAGGCAGATGAACGAGGAGAGCAGCGAGTGAGCGGGATAGCCGTCTCCATGGAACTGGAGAACACCGTTGACCGGGACATCGTCAGCGAGGGCTTGCGCGACGAATCCACCGTGCGCCGCACCACGGTGGATGGCGTGGCGGACACCGGCGCGGTCATGCTCGTCCTGCCGCAGGACGTCGTGAACCGCCTCGGATTGAGAACGCGGCGCGAGGTCCTCGTGGCCTACGCCAACGAATACCGGGAGACCCGCCAAGTCGCTGGGCCAGTGACGGTCCAAATCGGCAACCGCTTCATGAACGCGGACTGCATCGTCGGGCCGCCTTCGAGCGAGCCGTTGATCGGCCAAATCGTGCTCGAAGGGCTCGACTTGGTGGCGGACTGCGACAATCGCACCCTCGCGCCACGCCCGGAGTCGCCGGACAGCCCGCTGCTGAAGCTGAGATGGGCCATGTCCGCATCTAGGCGCCGCCGCGCTTGCCCGAACTCAGCGGCATCGTCGAGCGCGCCTACCGCTCCGGAGCAGGTCTCGCCGGACTCGACTACTACAACGCAGGTCCATCTGCGGTAGGATGTCGACTCACTAACGGCAGCGGACGTTGCTGCCTTACGCTTGGGGCAAAGAAATGGCACAAACGGGGCAGAGGGATCCGGGGGATGTGGCAAACGCTTTCGTTCGCGTTCTGCTGAGTGACGCTGGCAGGTTGGTTGGGGGCCTAAGCGACAGTCAGTGGAAGTGTACGCTGAAGTACTTCGACCACCGTTGTGCATATACCGGCGAAGAGGGGAAACTTGTGAAGGAGCACGCCATACCCATCAATAGGACACACTGCGGATTGCACCTCTTTGGCAACGTCGTGCCTGCTACAAGGAAGGCAAACAACGCCAAGGGTAAGGGTAACGAAGACTACAAGGAGTTCCTCAAAGGTGACGAAGACCGTCTACGCAAGATCGAGGAATTCATGGAGTACGCACAATATCGTGAACGCGCCAAGCCTTTCAACAACATTCAACGATTTTGCCAAACTCAATATGACCTCATCAATAAGCTCTGCGCCGAGAACAAGAAACACTTGGAGAAGCTGGTGCCGGAGGATTCTGCCACGCGGGCCGCATATGAAGCCACGCGCCCTAGTCACGAAGGTGACGGATCCGAGCGCACTCGTATGACGAATGCCGCGCCTTGGGATCCAAGACAAGGCACAATCGGTGCCGTTGCTAAGGATTACATTAAACAAGGATTCAGTAATGAGGAAGTGCTGGAGAGGATCGTGCGCACCTTTCCCGAGGGCAATACGAGCATCAAAAGCATAATGTGGTATCGGTCGAGAATGCGCAAAACAGATCGCAGTATCCCCACGAACAGGGAGCTTCTTCAACGTAATTCAATGTGATCAATCGAGTGTGACACTCCACCTTCCGCCACGGTCCTCAACTGAGTACTTGTAGGCGTAGTCGTGGCAAATCACCGTCACCCCGCCACCGAATGGAGACGGGTACGCTGCATTCATGGTGTCACAACGGTATCCATGGAGTCTGATCAACCCTACCAGAAGGGCGAGGACCTCGTCGTCCTCAATGTCGAGCATCGTAGCATGAGCATCGATTTTGAACCTCGTGCCGTTGACGTCAACCTCTCTAATGACCTGCTTGGATTCGGAATCTGCATCAACGCCAACCTCGCGGGACGGGGGAGTGTCTCCTCCGCCATTGCTCGATGTTTGGATCCAATCCCATGCAAATACAACCAGCACGATCGTAGTTAGGACGGCAACCAGCTTCATCGCCGACCTCGTTATGTTCTTGGAGTCTTGATCCATAACTCTACGGTCAGCAACGTCCGAAGAAAGCGGTCCTATCTGGGGTTCAGAGGATTTGGAATGGACCAATCATGGCGATCACAACGCCCAACTAGCCCCCAGATAGAACCCCCTTCCGAAATTCTGGATGTACCCCGTCAGGTACTCCTCTCCCCAGTAGCTGCGGTTCGGTTCGTCCGTCAGGTTGTAGCCCTGCAACGTCACCTCCAGCCCGTTCTCGAACTCGTAGGAGACCTGCGCGTCCACCTTCGTCTCCGCGGCGAACAGCGTGTTCTTCGCGAACGCCACGCCGAAGTTACTCACCTTGTCGCTCTGGTGGTTCACTGCCAAGCGGGCTTCGAAGCCGCCCATCTCGTAGAACAGCGTCAGGTTGCCGGAGCGGTCGGCCACCCCAGGGTAGGGGAACGTCGCGGTGGGGGCGTTGGAGAACGGGTTGTCCACCGTGATCTTGCTGTTCACGAACGCCAGCGTAGCGTTGAAGCCTAGGCCCTTCAGCCATTCCTGCTCGAACCAGGCGTCCAGCGTCTGGGTCCAGGTGAGTTCGAGGCCGCGGATGTAGCCGCCTTGCTTGTTGTTGATGGCGAAGGTGTAGGCGCCGTTGCGGACTTCTACCGGGGTGACTACGCGGCCGCCTGTTTCTTCGTCCGTGACTACGGCTTCGTAGGTTTCTGGGAGGATGAAGCCGTTGGCGCGGAAGTCGAAGTTTTCGATGGTGAGGTCTTGGATGAAGGATTTGATGTCCTTGTGGTAGAGGGCGATGGCGATCATGCCGTTGTCGCCGAAGTAGCGTTCGAAGGAGAAATCCACCTGCACGGCCTCGAAGGGGCGCAGGAAGGGGGAGTTGGTGTTGGAGAAGTTGAAGGTCACGTAGCCTTGGTCGGCGGTGGATTCGTCGATGCTGTTGCCGCCGCCGCCGTCTACCGGCTGGTCGCTGGAAAGGCGGTTGATGGGCGGGCGGGAGATGACTGTTGCGGCACCGAATCTGAGGTACATGTCGTCGTCCAGCTGCCAGTTGAGGTTCAGGCTGGGCAGGGATTTCGTGTACTGCTCGCCGAAACGGGCGTAGGCGAAGTTGCTGCGGCAGATGCCGTCGCCATCGCAGATTTCCACTGGGTTCAAGGAAGGGTCGCCGAACACGTCGTAGATGCCGACGGAGGATTGGTCGGTGTCCACCACGCGCACGCCGATGTTGCCGGTGAGGGGGCGATCCATCAGCGCGGTTTCGATGCTGGCTTCCAAGTAGTAGGCCAGCACTTCCTCGGTCACGTCGCCGCGTTGCCGCACACTCCATTCGGAGCGGTTGTTGCGGCCCCAGCGGGCGATGGCTTGCGTGGAACGGGGCAAGGGCTGGCCGTTGGCGCCGAGTTGGTTCGCTTCGCAGTCGTACACTGCTTGTGGGTCGCATTGCAGCACCAGGTTCTGGGCGGCGGCCTGTTGCAGGATGGCTTCGGCGTCGAAGGAGATGAAGCACGGGTAGTGCGAATAGTCGCCGCCCCAGCACACCACGTCTCCGGTGGCGTCGCTGATGGGCATGTCGATGTCGTGGACGTAGCCGGAGCCAGGGCCGTACTGGAAGACGCGGCGTCCGTAGCGGTAGTCGCGTTGGGATTGGCGCAGGCCGGCGCGAAGGGTGGTGAACACGGCCCAGTCCACGTCCATGTCGAAATCCAGCTTCACCGCCGCCACTTCGTCGTCCGCCAGGCGCGGGTAGATGCCGTACTGGGTCATGCGCAGGGTGGCGAAATCGTCGTAGCGCTCGTGGAAGGCCATGTTCGGCAGCTTCTGGCCGTCGCTCCGCCAATTCACTTGGCCGTTCACTCTCGTGTAGCCGCTGCGGTTGCAGGCGGCGTCCTCTTCGGTGCAACGGCGGTAGAGGTTGGCGTAGTGGAAGCCGTCCGCTTCGAAGCCGGAGGACTCCGAACGCGAAAAGTCCAAGCTCAAGGACCATGTGTCTTCCGTCCACGCCACGTTCAGGCCGCCGGAGAACACTTCGTCGTCGTCGCTGGTGTCGCCGGAAACCACGAAGATGTTGGTGCCGTCGTAGAACTGGCCGCCCACCGCGTAGTTGGTGCCGCGCAGCACCGGGTTGGCGATGGCGTAGTTCTGCGAGCCTTGCAGGGAGAGGCCGTCGCGGGACGTGTCCGTGCTGAACTCGGTGCGGAACAGGTCCGCTTGGATGCTCAGACGATCCATCGGTTCGAGTTGCAGCGAAGCCAGGTAGGCGTCGCGTTCCTCCAAGCCGCCGATCTGGAAGATCTGAATGGTCTGCGGCACGTACACGTCCACATCCGTTGGCGGGTAGACGTTGCGCGCTTGGCCGGGCGTGTCGCCGTGGTACTGCACGGTGGCGTTCGGCTGCGAGAGCTTGGCGTAGCCGAGGGAGAGGCCCACGCGGTCGTCGAACAGCTTTTCTTGATAGGAAAGGGTGAGTCGGTAGCCACCTTCGTCGGCGCCGTAGACGTCGCCAGCGCGGTCGTTGAAGGTGCGGCGGGCGTTGATGGCCACCTTGCGGCGCTCGCGCATGTCCAAGGGGTTGACGATGTCGAGGTCGATGCTGCCGGCCACGCCGCCTTCGATCTGCGAAGCCTTGGGCGTTTTGTTGATGGTCACGCGGCTGATGAGTTCGGAGGGGTACTGGTTGAACTCGATGGTGCGGCGCAGATTGGGGGAGACCTGCTCGCGGCCCTTCATGGTGGCGAATACGAACTCGTCGCCGAGGCCGCGAATCTGGATGTCCGAGGCTTGGCCGCCGGAGCGCGTGGTGGTGAGGCCAGCCACGCGGGAGAGACTGTCCGCAATCGAGAAATCCGGCAGGCCGCCGATGTCTTCCGCGGTGATCACTTCGACGATGGAATCCGCCTCGCGCTTGGCGCGGATGGAGCTCAGCAGGGAGATGCGGTAGCCGGTGACCACCACCTCTTCGTCGAACTCCTCCTCGGTGGGCGCTTCATCGGCCTCAGCGTCTTCCGCCTCGTCCTGGGCGTGGGCGAACGGGGAACCTAGCGCCAGCGCAGCGATTGCCGCGAGCAGAAGCAGGGGATGTCGGAGTGTCGCGTTCATTGCTGGGTACTCGCGGTTGGTTCGATGACAAGCGTTGGCGGCACGCTGCGGCTGCCGTCGAGTTGGAAGCGATAGGTGCCGGCAGAGCCGACTTCCACCATCAGGTTGGTCTGGCCGTTCTGCACCAGGCCGGCGAACGGGGTGCCGATGGCGACATCGCGCATCGTTTCGTCTTCGGTGCCCAGGTTGACGGTGGCCCAGTCCTCGGACGCCACCTTGAACTCGTAGCTCTGCGCTTCGAGATCGATGGCCACCGAGTAGACGGCGCCGCCCTTGAAGGCCAGCGGATGGGTGGCACCCCAGCCGTTCATGCCGCCGCGCACGAACACTTCCGTGTTGCCGAACGGCTTGAAGGGGGCGACCCACAAGGCGGGTTCGTCGGCGTTGGCGGCATCGAAGGTGAACAGGTAGGTGTTCGCCTCGGTTGCGGCCAGCGTCAGGTTGTCGTTGCTGCCGGCGAGGAAGCCGGAGTAAGCAGTGCCAATCGAAACGGTTGTCGCGGCGGCATCGGCAGCGCCCAGGTTGACGGTGGCCCAGTCTTCGGACGCCACCTTGAAGGCCGGTTCGCCCGCTTCCACAACCACCACGCCTTGGTACACGCCGCCGCCCACATAGTGCAGCGGGTTGCCGGTGCCCCATTCGTTGAAGGCGCCGCGGGCGTAGATGGCCGTGTCGCCGAACGGCGCGGTGCCGAGATCGATCACTTTGAGCACTGGCGCCGCGCTGTCGTTGGCGTCCAAGCGGAAGCGGTAGCTGCCTGCTTCCGCAACGGCGAACGCGAAGTTCTCGCCGGGGCTGGCCAGCACCATTGCGGCGTTCAGCGCCACCGTCGTGCTCTCCGCATCCATCGCGCCGAAGTTCACCGTCGACCAATCTTCGGAGGCGACCTTGAACGGATGGCTGCCTTCCTCGTGCGGCATCAGTTCGATGTCCAAGTGGTACACGCCATCGCCGATGAAGGTCATGGCGTTGGTGGTGCCCCAGTCGTTGGCGAGGCCGCGCACGTACACGGTGGTGTTGCCGTAGGGCGGCGCGGTGCCGGGCGGGGGTTCGGAAAGGCGCACGTCGTCCCAATGCCAGGTGCGGCCATCGCCCAGCACGCCGTGGTCGAACACCAGGCTCAAGGTGTCGTAGCGCGCCGAATCGTCGAACGCGGAGAAATCGAAGTACAGCGTTTCCCAGGCGCCGGAACCGCTGTAGTCCGCCATCGCCGAAAGCGTGGCATCGCCGCCGCTGTCGGCAATCGTCAGCGCCACGGTGCCGCTGCCGTTCGCCACGTAGACGCGCATGGCGATGTGCGTCAGCTGCTCGTCGAAGGCGATGGCGGCGTTCTCCAGCACGATTCCCGTGCTGGCGTCTTCGGCGCTGCCCATCGTCTTCGTGGTGCTGGCCACCATGTTCATGGCGTCGTCCGCGAGCGGGTCCGCAACCAGCATCGTCATGCTGCCAGCGCTGTCCTCGAACTGGTAGTCCATGGCCATGTCGTCGAAGTCCAGCGGCGTTTGCAGCGCCGGTTCCGGCGGCGGGCCGCTGCGTGGCACATCGGCGGCTTTGCGCACCAGCAGCACCGGGCCGTCGCGGCTCATGTCCAGCGTGAAGGCGTAGGTGTCGGCTTCGGCAACGGTCAGCTTCAAGTTCGGCGGGCCGCCCATGTCGGCCAAGGGCAGCGGCTGGCCGACCATCACCGTGTCGCTGTCCGCGGCGCCGATGTTCACCGTGCTCCAATCTTCGCTTGCGATCTTGAACTCGTAGCTCTCCGCGCCGAGTTCGATGTCCGCCCGATACTGCGCGTCGCCTTCGAACGCGAACGGAGTGGCCGTGCCCCAGCTGTTGAACCCGCCGCGCAGGAATACCGGTGTGGCGGCGAAGGGTTCGGCCGCGGCAACCCACAGCGTGGTGCCGCTTTGGCCGGCCTCGGTGCTCATGAAGCCGCCGGCGGAGAGCGTGAACAGATAGTCGCCAGCATTGGGAATGGTGATGGCGAGGTTCGGGTTGCGCGGGCCGCTCAAGGCCAGGCCGGCGTTCAGCGCTACCGCGGTGGAACCCTCGGCGGCGCTCATATCCACCGTGCTCCAATCCTCGGACGCCACCTTGAACTGGTGATCGCCCGCTTCCAAGGTGATGGATGCCTGGTAGACGCCGCGGCCAACGTATTGCAACGGGTCGTCCGTGCCCCAGCCGTTCAGGCTGCCGCGAATGTATGCCTGTGCCGGCAGCGCCTGGGCGTTGCGCACGGTGAGAATCGGGGAGGCGCTGTCGAGGGCGTCCAGAACGATGCGGTACTCGCCGCTTTCCGCAACGGTTAGCGTGAGGTTCGTGTCCACGCCTTGCATGAAGCCTTGGTAGGGCGTATCCACGGCGACCGTGGCGGCGCTTTCGCTGGCGGCGCCCAGATTCACCGTTGCCCAATCGGAGGACGCCACCTTGAACAGGTAGTCGCCAGCTTCCAGCGTCATGTACGCCTCGTAGCTGCCGCCGCCGATGTAGGCCAGTTCATTGCCCGTGCCCCAGCCGTTGAACTGGCCGCGCAGATAGATTTGCGTGTCGCCGTAGGGCACTGGCGGCTCGAAGCCTGCGGTGACGAAGGCGGAGAGCCCCATGCCTTGGGCAGCGCCCTGGGCTTTGACGAAGACCGCCGTGGTGAGCGCTGGCACCGTGAATGTGCCGCCATCGTCCATCGCTTCGGGTGCGGTGAACGAGGCCGCTTGCACGGTTTCGTCCGCGGATTCGCTCAGCATCGAATGGAGCGCGAAGCCCTCCGCGGTGCGAATCTGGATGCTGCGTGCTTCGTCTGCGCCGTTGAACACCACCACCACGGCGTCCAAGGCCGGGTCGAGGTCGGCGCGGGGCGTGTCTTCGGTGTTGGTGACGACGCCAGCGCCGTCGTCGATGCTCATGGCGATCAAGTTGCTCTGCGAACCGCGCCCGACGTTGTGGAAGCCCACGCGGTCGATCACGTCTTCCGCGCTTGCGAGGCTGAACATCGGGCTGCTCTGGGCGATGGCCAGGTATTCTTGGAAAACGGCTTTGGCGAGCGCGACGTGTTCCGGCATCGGCATCGCATTGGCGTCCGCGATGGCTGCCCGGGCCGCGTCGTCCGAAACACCCTCCGGCGGCAAGCCGACGTTCCAGTTGTTGGTTTGGCCGGTGAAGTCCACCGTGTTGAACCAGTCGCCAGCGTTGTAGCTGTTGCGGCTGAGCGACTTCGAGCGCAGCAGATCCGCGCCCATGTGAACGAACGGCACGCCTTGGCTGAACAGCACCAGCGATTGCGCCTGGTTCGCCATCCGCACCCGGTCCGCAGTGCTGGTCGCCGCGCCGTTCGGCAGCACGCCGCCTTGGTTGAACTCGTCCCACAGCGTCAGCCCGTCGTGGACGGAGGCGTAGTTGATGCTCTCCTGCGGGTCCGCCGTGTAGCCGCCATCGCTTGCCGCCTGCACGGTGACGCCGGAATCCAACACCAGCCGGTATTCGGCGAGGTTGCCGGCCAGCCCGGCGCGAATGCGGGTGAGATCGCCGCCGGAGGAAATCGAGATATCGCGCAGCCTGTCCCGCATTCGGTCGTTGAAGGTGCCGATGCCGGTGCCGGCCATGGCGGCTTGGGTGGACATTTCGATGCGATCCGGCGCCGAGCCGGTGCCTGGCGCCCAGCCTTCGCCGTAGAAGTAGGTGTTCGGATTCACCGCCTGCACGGCGCCGAGCGTCTCCTGCATCAGCGGTTTCGGATGCAGGCTCATCCAGTCGAAGCGGAAGCCGTCCACTTGGTAGTGGGTGGCCCAGAACACCGCGGAATCCTTGATGAACTTGCCCATCATGGCGTGTTCGGAAGCGGTGTCGGAGCAACAGGAGGCGCGTTCGATGCCGCCGGTGGTGGCGTTGCGGCGGTAGTAGTAGCCGGGGACGATGCGATCGAAGACGGAGAAGCTGCCGTCCGCGCCTTCGTCCGACGTGTGGTTGTACACCACGTCCATCACCACGCGCAGGCCCATGCCGTGCAGCGCCTGGACCATCGCCCGCAGTTCGCGGATGCGCGCCGGGCCGGTGGGATCCGTGGCGTAGCTGCCTTCGGGGACGTTGTAGAGCACCGGGTCGTAGCCCCAGTTGAAGGCATCCAGTTCGGCGATGGCGGCGATGACCTTGCGGGCGGCATCGGTGGTGGGGTCGAGGTCTTGGAGCCTCTCGAGGATGGTGGTGGTGTCGCGGACGTCGCCGGGGCAGAGTTCCTTGTTGGAATCGTCTAAGCGGCACAGTTCGAAGATGGCGTTTTGCAGATTCACCTGCTGCGCCGGGTCTTCGTTCACGGAGCGGATGTCGAACGTGGGCAGCACGTGGAAGTGGGTGACGCCCGCTTCGGCCAGTTCCTTCAGGTGCGTGACTGGCGCGGAATCGTCCGCGGTGAAGGCGAGGTACTTGCCGCGATGCGCTGCCGGGGTGCTTTCGTCCCGGGCGCTGAAATCGCGGATGTGGCCTTCGTAGATGACGGCCTCTTCCGGGGCCAGCGGCGCGAGATCGCGCTCCGCATCCCAGCCGTCCGGCTTCAACTCGGCGGCATTCACGTCCACGAACTGCGATGCCAGCGAGCCGGTGTAGGCGCTGACCGAGTACGGGTCTCTGGCTTCGCGCACCAGCACTGCGCCTTCGCTGGGGTGGTAGGCGGTGACGACGAAGCGGTAGTAGCGCCGATCCCACTCGCCAACGCTGCCGCTCAAGCTCCAGATGCCCGTCTCGGCATTCCGGTTCATGTCCAAGTCCGCGTTGAACACCAAGGCGCCGTCGGCCCGCGTGTCGTACAGGCGCAGCTTCACGTCCTGCGCGGTGGGCGCCCACACGGACGCGGTGATGGAACCACCCGCGTACACCGGCCCCAGCGTGGCTTCGTCCGCGTCCTCGGCGCCGGCCGTGTAGAGATCGTCCAGCACGCCAGCGAGCTGCAGCTGGGTGCCGACTTGGTTGCCGTCGCCGTCTTCGCCGACGATCCACAACTGCTGCGTCAGCAGTTCCTTCACGCGCTCGGCGCTCAAATCCAAGGCGTAGGCGGAGTAGCCAGCCAAGTGCGGCATCCGCGCCGTTTGCTCGTCGACGAGTTCGATGGACGAAAGCGCCGCCGCCATCGCGCCGCCCGTCACCACGCCGCGCACGCTGCCGTCGTCCCGCGCTTCGGCGGCGACGTCCAGCATCCCGTCCGTAGCCGCGTAGAGCCGCACGTTCGTGAGCTCGCGGTCCCAAACGATGGTGCCGGAATCGATCCAGTGCGCGGCTTGATCCTCCACCGCCAAGGGCGGCGCTTCGAACTCCTCGCAGACGTCGTTGATGCAGAGGGGTTCCGCGGCCACCCGCGCTTCGCGCAGTTCGTTCTCCGCCAAGGTGGAATCCACCACCACCCAGTACATGTTGCGGTACGGATTGGCGGTGTCTTCGCTGAAGTTGATGCGCAAGTCCACCGTCTGCGGCGGCCCGGTGGGGCCGTGGACGATGAAGTTGCCGCAGACGCCGCTCTCCTGCAGTTGCAGCACCCAGTAGATGCCGTAGATGGGATCGGGCGTGCCGTCCAGATAGTGCGAGTAGTTCGGCGGCGGGCCGTCCGGCCAGCTGGTGCCGCCGCCTTCGTAGCTGTAGTCCACCGTGCCGTCCGGCCCGCGCAGCGTGACCCGCTCGGCATCCCAGCTGCCCGCTTCGCAGCCGTTGTTCCACAGATGCAGCACCCAGCCGTCGAAGTTCTGATCGCGGCGGTTGTAGTAGACGACCGCCTCGTTCGGCCCAGGCACGTACTTCGGCGTCGGCTTGTCCGGCACGATGCAGCGCCCGCCCACCGCCACCTCCGGCAGTTCGCATTCGGGAACCGGCGGCGGCCCGCACTGGCCGTTGTCCAGAATGACCTGATTGCCCGGGCAGGTGGTCAGCGGCGTCTGATCGCCCCCCGGCCCACCGCCGCACGCGGCGAGCAGCAGGCTGGCAAGGGCGACCGCGACGACGCGCGCATCGGCGATTCGATCCAGCATGGTCGACTCGGAACTCCACAACGAATCGCACCATGTTAGAGCATTCGCGCCGTGCGTTGAGGCGAAGTTGCCATGCGAGGGCAAGCTCTCGGGCTCCGCTCGTCAGCGAGCGGCCCCCGCTGAGGGCTCCCATGCGAGGGGCAGGCCCGGCGAGACGCCCCCGTTCCCAGCATCCGTCACGCAGGATCCGTCGCGCAAAAGCGCCGCCGAAGGCCGCCCAAAAAGCGCTTGCACTTGGCGTAGACGAGCCTATAATGCCGCCAACCTGATGCGGGGTGGAGCAGTCTGGTAGCTCGTTGGGCTCATAACCCAAAGGTCGTGGGTTCAAATCCCGCCCCCGCTACCAACCAGGAAGGGCCTCTCCCACGGAGAGGCCTTTTTCAGTTGCCGGGCAATCGGTTCGGCAGGGAAGGTAAGCGCACGCCGTGTCAGACGAAACGGGCGTGCCCTATTCCAATCGGATGGGCATGGCGCCCACTTTTGCGCGAACGCTCGCTGTGCGGGCGTTTTGGCGGTTGCGCCGAACGAGGGCGAGAGCCGACGGTAGAACATGGCGAAGCCAACGAACAAGGAGCGCGAGCTGGAAGCTCTGCTCGCGCCGACCGTGCGCGCCCTCGGCTGCGAGGTCTGGGGGCTGGAGTACCGTCCGCATGGGCGCGGGCGCACCACGCTGCGCCTCTACATCAATTCCACGAACGGCGTCACCATCGACGACTGCGAGCGCGTCAGCCATCAGGTCGGGGCGCTGCTCGATGTCGAAGACGCCATCGCGCAGTCGTATCGCCTCGAAGTGTCTTCGCCCGGCTTGGACCGCGTGCTGTTCCGCGCCGAGCAGTACGAGGCCAGCATCGGCCAGCGGGTAGACGTCCAGCTCATGGTGCCGTTCGACGGCCAACGGCGCTTCCAGGGCCAGCTTGCCGGCGTGGAAGGCGAAGACGTCGTGCTGCGGGTGGCGGAGGACGAATACCTGCTGCCCATCGAACAGATCCAGCGTACGCGCATCGTTCCCGATTTCGCCGCCGAAACGCGCGAAGAGTACGCTCCTGCCATGCAAGCCGGGGAGTGCGAGGGGCCTGCCCCTCGCATGCAAACCGCCGTCAATGCGGAGGCCGGCTAGCCATGGCGGAGATGAACAAGGAAGTGCTGCTGGTGGTGGAGTCGGTGTCCAACGAGAAGGGCGTCGACAAGGAAGTGATCTTCCAGGCCATCGAAGCCGCCTTGGCCATGGCGACGAAGAAGAAGCACCACGAGATCGTCGAGGACGAACACGGTCGGCGCGAGGCGAACGCCGAGTTCCAGGTGCGCATCGACCGCGGTTCCGGCACCTACGAAACCTTCCGCTGCTGGGAAGTGATCGACCCGCAGCGCGAGCTGGAGGAAGACCCGGAACCGCCCTGGTGGCGCGTGGCGGAGCTCGTCTCGGACCCTGACTCCGAACTCACCCCGGACCAGGCGCAGGAGATCGATCCGGCGCTGGAGATCGGCCAGTTCCACGAAGTGCCGGTGGAGTCGGTCGAGTTCGGGCGCATCGCCGCGCAGACGGCCAAGCAGGTCATCGTGCAGAAGGTGCGCGAGGCCGAGCGCAGCCAAGTCATCGAAATGTACGAATCCCGCGTCGGCCAGCTGGTCAGCGGCACCATCAAGAAGACCTCCCGCGAGAGCGTGATCGTCGATCTCGGCAACAACGCCGAAGCCATCCTCACCCGCGAAAACCTCATCCCCCGCGACACCTTCCGCATCGGCGACCGGGTGCGGGCGCTGCTGCAGGAAATCCGCCCGGAGGCGCGCGGCCCGCAACTCATCCTCACCCGCACGACGCCCAAGGTGCTCGTCGAGCTGTTCAAGATCGAAGTGCCGGAAATCGCCGAGGACGTGATCGAAATCCGCGCCGCGGCGCGGGATCCGGGCTCGCGCGCCAAGATCGCCGTGAAGACCAACGACGGGCGCATCGATGCCGTGGGCGCCTGCGTCGGCATGCGCGGTTCGCGGGTGCAGGCGGTGTCCGGCGAGTTGGCCGGCGAGAAGATCGACGTCGTGCTCTGGGACGACGACCCCGCGCAGCTGGCCATCAGCGCGATGTCGCCCGCGGAGGTGAAGTCGATCTTCAAGGACGACGAAAACCACACCATGGACATCGCCGTCGAGGAAGAGAAGCTCGCCCAGGCCATCGGCCGCGGCGGCCAGAACGTGCGCCTCGCGAGCGAGCTGACCGGCTGGAACCTGCAGGTGATGGACGAATCCGCGGCGCAGCGCAAGCAGGAAGAAGAACTGCTCAGCTACGTCCGCGAGTTCATGGAGGCGCTCTCCGTCAACGAAGAGATTGCCAGGCTGCTGGTCGAAGAGGGCTTCGTCGATGTCGAGGAAGTCGCCTACGTGCAAGTGGACGAACTCACCGCCATCGAAGGGTTCGATCGCGAACTCGTCGACGAACTGCGCAGCCGCGCCCGCGACGCCCTGCTCACCCGCGAGCTGGCTGGCGGCACCGCCGGAACGCCGGCCCAGGATCTGCTGGGCATGGAGGGCATGGACCAAGCGCTCGCCTTCCAACTCGCCGCGGCCGGCGTCATCACCATGGACGACCTGGCCGAACTCTCCGTCGCCGACCTCTTGGAGATCAACGCCGAAGTCGGCGAAGAACGCGCCGCCGCACTCATCATGACCGCCCGCGCCCCGTGGTTCGAGGACGACGCTTCCAGCGACAGCGGGGACGGCGAGGAAGGCGACGGCGAAGAACAGGCAGGAGCGGCGGATGGTTGACGTCACGGTCGAACAGCTCGCGAAGACGCTCAAGCTGCCGTCGGACCACCTGCGCAGCCTCATCCGCCAGGCGGGACTGCCCCAGGAGAGGGACGAAGACGTCCTCTCCGACGGCCACAAGACGCAGCTGCTGGTGTTCATCAAGAACCGCCAGAGCGGCGAGCGCAGCGGCGATTCGCAGGCGAAAATCGCGCTGCGCCAGCGCAACGTCGGCACCTTGCGCGCCGGCAAGGGCGGACGCGGCGGCGCGGTCACGGTGGTGACGCGGCGCAAGAAGGTGCTCGGCATCCGCGCGCCGGTCGTCAAGCCGGAACCGGAAACCGCGGCAAGCGCCAGCGCCCAGAGCGCGTCGCCGCGAGTGGAAGCGAAAGCGGACGCGGCGCCGGCAATCGAAGTCCCGCCGCCGCCGGAACCGCCGGTCGTCGAGCCGGTGCCGGAACCGGAGTTGCCGCCGCCCGTTCCGACGCCGCCGGAACCGCGGCCAGCAGCCGAAGTCCGCGAAGGCCCGGCCGCAGCAGTGGTCGAACCCGCGCCGGCCCCCGAACCCCCGCCGCCAGCGCCGCAGAAGCCGCCGGAACGCGCGCCACGAGTGGCGGCCAGGTCGAATCAGGAGAGCGGGCGCCGAGCGCCGTTGCGGAGCGAAAGAAACGAACGCCAGCCGGCGCGTGGCGGTGCCGCGAGGCCCGCAAGCGCCGGACGCCGCGGCGCCGGTGGCGGCAAACGCGGCGACATGGCGGCCACGACGGTGCCCCGTGCCACGGCGGAAGCGACCGCCAAGGCGCAAGCCGCGGCGCGCGCCGCGGAGAGCGGCAATCGGCGCGCTCCGGGACGCGCCGGAGCGCGCCATCGCGAACGCGGCCGCGGCGACGACTTCAACGCCGCCAGGACCCGCCGCCGCGAGCTCTCCCTCAAGCAGACGTCGCGCCGCGGCAAGCGCCGCCCGCTGTCGGTGGAGAAGCAGGGCGGCGAGTTCGAGAGGCCGCAGGAGGACATGGTCCACGACGTCGAAGTCGGCGAGATGGTCACCGTCGGCGAGCTGGCGCGGGGCATGAGCGTCAAGGCCAGCGAAGTCATCAAGAAGCTCATGGGCCTGGGCGTGATGGCCACCATCAACCAGGCGCTGGATCAAGACACCGCCATCCTCGTGGTCGAGGAGTTCGGCCACAACGTGAAGCTGGTGGCCGAAGACGAAGTGGAGAAGCACCTCGAACGCTCGCTGCAAGTCGAGGGCGAGCAGCACTCGCGGCCGCCGGTGGTCACGGTGATGGGGCATGTCGACCACGGCAAGACGTCGCTGCTCGACCACATCCGCAACACCCGGGTCGTCGCTGGCGAAGCCGGCGGCATCACCCAGCACATCGGCGCCTACCACGTCGAAACCGAGCACGGCAGCGTCACCTTCATCGACACCCCCGGCCACGCCGCGTTCACCGCGATGCGCGCCCGCGGCGCCAAGTCCACGGACGTCGTCGTGCTGGTGGTCGCCGCGGACGACGGCGTGATGCCGCAGACCGAAGAAGCCGTGAACCACGCTCGCGCCGCCGAAGTGCCGCTGGTGGTGGCGGTGAACAAGATGGACCTCGAAGGCGCCGACCCCGAGCGCGTGCGCAACGAACTCGGCACGTTGAACGTGATCCCGGAGGAATGGGGCGGCGACACGCAGTTCGTCAACGTCTCCGCGGAGACCGGCGAAGGCGTGGCGGGGCTGCTGGAAGCGGTGACCCTGCAAGCCGAACTGCTGGAGCTCTCCGCGGTGCCGGAAGCGCCCGCCCAGGGCGTGGTGATCGAGTCGCGCCTCGACCGCGGGCGTGGCCCGGTGGCGACGCTGCTGGTGCAGAACGGCACCCTGCGCAAGGGCGACATGGTGATCGCCGGGCAGAGCTACGGGCGCGTCCGCGCTCTCGCCAACGAACGCGGCGAGGCGGTTGCCGAAGCCGCGCCTTCGATTCCCGTCGAAATTCTCGGCTTGAACGGCACGCCGGACGCCGGCGATGCCTTCTCGGCGGTCACCGGCGAGCGCCAGGCGCGCGACTTGGCGGATTTCCGAGCAGACCGTTCCTTGGCGCAGCGCAACGCCAACGCGCCCAAGGCGGCGTCCTTGGAGAGCATGTTCGCGAGCCTCGGCCAAGGCGAGAAGCGCGTCCTCAAGCTGATCGTCAAGGCCGACGTGCGCGGTTCGCTGGAAGCCATCGTGCAGGCCTGCGCGGACATCGGCAACGACGAAGTCTCGGTGCAGATCCTCGGCACCGGAGTCGGCGGCATCACCGAATCCGACGCCACCATGGCGCTCACCTACGGCGCCGCGATCTTCGGCTTCAACACCCGGGCGGACGCCACCGCCAAGGCCATCATCGAACGCGAGGCCATCGACTTGCGCTACTACAGCGTCATCTACGAACTGCTCGACGACGTGCGCGGCGTCCTCGAAGGCATGCTGGCGCCGGAAATCCGCGAAGAAATCGTCGGCATGGCCGAGGT